>NZ_RBIW01000001.1:0-4404085 GCF_003634175.1 Paraburkholderia sp. BL17N1 | reverse complement strand
CGCGCAGACCCGCGACCAGCTCGCGTTGCTGCGCCAGCGCGTGTTCGGCGCGAACGTCGGCGATCACGTGTCGGGCGTCGATTAAGTCGTCCGCGCGCCTGGGGCGCGGCAATGCGCCGCGCCCGGTTAATCCATGCCGGGCACTCGCCCGCCATCGCCTCACTTCCTCCCCAGCGCTTCCTTAAGTCTGCCTTAAGACCCTGCTGCCACAAGGCTTGCCGCGCGCTCTCATTTGTTCTCCCTCGCGATCAATGATAAACTCGACCAATATTGAGAATGGTTCGCATTAACGTTCGTAACGGCCAGCCCGCCGGCGATCGATCGGGGCGCTCATGCGCCGCTGCATCGCAAGGCGTGCGCGACGCACTGTTCCAATGGGTTCGATTCCAGTCTGATAAAAACAAGGAGTTTCAATGCGGATTTCTTCATTTGTACGTGGCGGCGCGGCAGCGGTGGCCGCGGTCGCGGCTTTCTCGGCAGCGGCGGCGGAATATCCCATCGGCAAACAGCAGATTCACGGCGGCATGGAAATCAACGCGGTCTATCTGCAGCCGATCACGATGGAACCCGAAGGCATGATGCGCAAAGCCTCGGATTCGGACATCCACCTCGAAGCTGACATTCACGCGGTCAAGAACAATCCGACCGGTTTCGCGGAAGGCGACTGGATGCCGTATCTGCAAGTGCACTATGAACTGACGAAGGCCGGTTCGACTCAGACGCAAAAGGGCGACCTGATGGCGATGGTCGCCAACGACGGCCCGCACTACGGCGACAACGTCAAGCTGCAAGGCCCGGGTAAGTACCACCTGAAGATGATCGTCGAAGCGCCGATGCAAACAGGCCATATGGCGTTCGGCCGCCACGTCGACAAGGAAACCGGCGTGGGTCCGTGGTTCAAGCCGATCACCCTCGAATACGACTTCGCCTATGCCGGCATCGGCAAGAAGGGCGGCTACTGATCGCCGCGCATCATCGCGCGCGAGCACGCGTGGCCGCGCGTGCGCGGGTGATCAGCGAGTGTCAATGAGTGACCGAACGAGGCTGAACGAGCCATTGCAGCAGACGGCGCGTCGGCGGTCGACCGCCAACGCGCTGCGTTTTCCGGAAGGGCTAATGAGAATCAACCGAAAGATCGCGACCTTCGCCGCCACGATTTTGCTGGCAAGCGCGGCCCATGCAGCCGACCTGCCGACCTTCAAGCTGGAAATGAACGACGGCAAGCTGAACCCGGCCCGCATCGAAGTGCCGGCGGGGCAGCGCATCAAGATCGAAGTGCGCAACACGGGCAAAGGCGCGGCCGAATTCGAAAGCGTGCAGTTGCGTAAAGAAAAGGTGTTGGCGCCGGGCGCGGATTCGTTCGTTGTGATCGCGCCGCTCGAACCGGGCGAGTACAAGTTTTTCGACGATTTCCACCAGCAGGCGCAGGGCGTCATCGTCGCGAAGTAAGGGCTTGGGAGGCGAGTGCAGGCCGTGAACGGCCCGTCGTTCGCACAAGCAGTAGAAGGGCAGAGGGAGAGCTTGATGGGGCAGATTCTATTCATCGTGTGGCGGGAAAGTGTCGAGGCGTTGCTGGTCGTCGGCATCCTGTACGCGTGGCTGAAAAATGGCGACGACGACGCGCGCCGCGGTTTGCCGTACCTGTGGGGCGGCGTGGCGGCCGGTTTGATTGCGGCGGTAGCGCTCGGCGCCGCGCTGGTCGGTTTCACCGAAGTGCTCTCCGGCGACGCGCAGGATTATTTCCAGACCGCGATGGTGCTGGTCGCCTGCGTGCTGATCGTGCAGATGGTGCTGTGGATGAAGCAGCACGGCCGCACGCTCAAGCGCGACATGGAACAGTCGCTGCAGAAAAGCCAGCGCGATTCGAACTGGTGGGGTGTCGCGTTGCTGGTGGCCTTGGCGATCGCGCGTGAAGGCAGCGAGACGGTGATCTTTCTGTACGGACTCGGCTTCGGCCAGTCGGGTCACGTGGACGCCAGCCAGATGCTCGCGGTCGTGATCGGCCTGGTGCTAGCGTTCCTGACCTTCTACGCCCTGCAACTGGGCGGCAAGATCTTCTCGTGGCGGCTCTTTTTCCGCATCACGGAAATCATGCTGCTGTTCCTCGGCGCGGGTCTGTTTCAGACCGGTGTGGACAAGCTGATCGACAAGGAAATCCTGCCGACCATCGTCGACCAGATGTGGAATTCGTCGGCGATCCTCGACGATTCGAGCACCTTCGGTTCGCTGGTCGCCACGCTCACCGGCTATCGCGCTCACCCGGCGCTGATGAATCTGATCGCTTATGCGGCTTACTGGGGCGTGGTCTACCTGCTGCTGCGCCGCGCGAATCGCAAGCCGGCACGACAAGCCGCTGGGCGCACGGCATGAGTACGGTAATGACCCGCCCGGGCCGCCTCGCCGCGGCCGGGCAGTGGATGCAGCGTCACGGTGCCGCGATTCGCGGCATTCAGTGGGTCGTGGTGGCGGTGTACGCGTTTCTCATTCTGGTGCCGGCAGTGATGCCGCTGCCGGACGACTCGGCGCACTTGTGGAACAACCTGACGCTCGCGGCGCAGTTCGTGTTCTGGGGTATATGGTGGCCGTTCGTGTTGCTCTCGATGGTCATGCTCGGCCGCGTCTGGTGCGGCGTGCTGTGCCCCGAAGGCGCGCTCGCCGAATTCGCCAGCAAGTACGGGCGAGGCTGGGCGATCCCACGCTGGATGCGCTGGGGCGGCTGGCCGTTCGTCGCCTTCGGCATCACCACCATCTACGGACAGATGGTGAGCGTCTACCAGTATCCGAAAGCCGTGCTGCTGGTGTTAGGCGGCTCGACCTTCGCGGCGATGATCATCGGCTTGCTCTACGGGCGTGAGAAGCGTGTCTGGTGCAAGTATCTCTGCCCCGTCAACGGGGTTTTTTCGCTTCTGGCGCGGCTCGCGCCGTTTCACTACAAAGTCGATGAAGAGGCATGGCGCCGTTCGTACAAGAACGGCGAGCATGGGCATCGCGTGATTCCGATCAATTGCGCGCCGCTCGTGCCGTTGCGCAACATGAAGGGCGCATCGGATTGCCATATGTGCGGCCGTTGCAGCGGCCACCGCGACGCGATTGCGTTGACGTGGCGCGCGCCGTCGTCGGAAGTGGTGCAGTTGGGCGACAAGCAGGCCAACCCGTGGGACACCGCGTTGATCCTGTACGGCCTGCTCGGCATCGCGATCGGCGCGTTCCACTGGACCGCGTCGCGCTGGTTCGTCGATCTGAAGATTTTCCTCGCGAACTGGCTGGTCGATCACGACATCACATGGCCGCTCGACACCAACGCGCCGTGGTTCCTGTTCACGCATTACCCCGAGCAGAACGACGTCTTCTCGTGGCTCGACGGCACCATGCTGATCGGCTACATCCTTGCCACGGCGCTGGTGTACGGCACCGTGCTGCTAGTGCTGCTGATGGGCGCGACGCGCATGCTGGGGCGCTTCGATGGCGTGCGTCTGCATCATTTGACGCAAGGACTGATTCCGATTGCCGGCGCGGGCGTGTTTCTCGGCCTGTCCGCGACCACGCTGTCGCTGCTGCGCGCGGAGCATCTGTCGTTGTGGTGGGCGTCGGATATGCGTATCGCGATTCTGGCGATTGCCAACCTGTGGAGCGCATGGCTCGCCTGGCTCGTAACGCGCCGCTACAGCGAGCGTTTCGTTCAACGCGGCCTCGCGATGGTGTGGTTCGCCGCGGCACTGGCCGTGGTCGACAGCGCGTGGTGGCTGATGTTCTGGGGCTGGGCTTCCAAGTAACTCATTCGACGCATTAGCGCGCTTGCAGTAGTCCGCGCTTGCCCAAACAAAAAGCCGTGGAGATGAAATCATCCCACGGCTTTTTCATTTTTCGCATGATCGACGCACGTTCAAGCGTGTCGCCGTATCGAGTGAGAACGAAAAAAGCGGCCTGGCTTGCTGCGACGGCTGGCTTGGTGTCTGCACGAAGGGGTCTAGTTCTCACGTGCAAGCCGTCGTGGCTGGCTACTGCCCAACACCTCTCTGGGAGGTGGTCCCCACAATACCCGGTACTAACTGCTATTCGTTCCTACTTCGTCAGAATCAGCTTGCCTAAGCGCGTTGCCCGCAGCTGGTAGGTCTCGCCGTTATGGACGATGCTGACGTGGCTATGTCCTTGCAGCAACGTGTCGCTGTGAACGACCCGCTGCGATGTCTCGCCCGACCCGTTGGTGCGATCCGACGCGCCGGGCTTCTGACCGGTCACCGTTGCCGTCGATGTTTTTGGACGGCTGGTCAGCGCGGCAGCCGGGCGGCGCAGGCTGAGTGTGGAAGGGCGCGTGAGATCGGTCATTCGTTTTAGCTGTTAGTCGATTCGATGAACTAATTCTAAATGATAACTATTCCTATTTACAAGAAAGAGAAATTGATCGGATTTGAGTTTCGATAGTCAGAGAGGTTTTAAGGCGGAACAGCGTCGGGAAAACGACCGCCCGGTCGTTGGGCGGTCTTGCGCTCGCTGGCGGGCAGGGCTGCCCGCGCGATGTTCAATGCAACGTGCCGGGCTCCTGCTTCGCCTGCACGTATTGACGAATCAGCCGAACGGTATCGATATCGTTCTCGCGATACGCCGACTTCACGATCTCCTGCGTCTGATGCGCATCCGGATCGGTAGATTCGGGCAGCGTGGTCGCGTATTCGAAGCGCAGGAACAACTGCAACTCGTCCGGCTGCTCGATGGTCATGGTGAGCGAGCCGCCCACGTAGTCGGCCGTCGGCAGAATGTCGTAGCGCACGCTCTGGCTTTCCTCGAGCGTGACGCGGTCGCGCACCGTGGCTTGGCCGTAGTGCAATTCCCGTTCGAGTACGTTGCCTTCGCGCGAAAGGATCGTGCAACTGTCGAGCCCCATCACGAACAACTGCGGCTGTTCGGCGCGCAGCACGAGACCTTCCCACAATTGCGCGCGGGTCATCGATTCGACAAACGGATTCAACGGGTCGTTGATCTGGATAAGGTGTTCGAAATTCAAAACGACAGCTTCCTATGAAAGCGTTTAAGCGACGGCGAGCCCCGAACGGATCGTGATCGAATGCGTGAGGATCTTGTGAACCGGGCACTGGTTGGCTATCTGCAAAAGCCGTTCCCGCTGCTCGTCGGACAGATCGCCTTCGAGCACGATCTTACGGTCGATGGTCGTGCCCGCGTCGCCGGTTTCGAGCGAGAGCGTCACGCGCACGTCGGCGAGCGGCCAGGCCTTGCGCTGAGCGTACATCTTCAGCGTAATCGACGTGCATGCGCCGAGGCTCGACAGCAGCAGCGACACGGGCGTCGGCCCGCGATCACCGCCGCCGAGCGACTCGGGTTCGTCGGCCAGCCATGTGTGCTTGCCGTCGTCGAAAAGAACCTGGAAATTCGTCGAGCCGATGTGGGCGGTGACGGTGGACTCTGCCATGCGCGCTCCTGAACAGGGACGGAAATTGCCGCGCGCCACGGCCCGTTATCAGTGAACGGCGTGGCGCGCGGCCTGAATTGCTATTGTGAACGAATTTACCGGCCTTCGCGCCTTAGCTGCGACACGCCCGCTGGCGATTCAATGCGTGATCGTGCCCATGCGCCCAGCCTGGTAGTCGACGACGGCCTGGCGAATCTCGTCTTCCGTGTTCATCACGAACGGTCCGTAGCGCACCACGGGCTCCTTCAGCGGCACGCCGCCTAGCAGCAGCACCTCGAGTGGCTCCGCGCCGGCCGTGAGCGTCACCGAGTCGCCATCGTTCTGAAACACGACCATTTTCTGCGCGTCGATTTCCTGACGCGCTTCGCCTTCGCCGTAAAAGCCCTTACCGGACAGGCTGTACGCAAACACGCGATAGTCGTCCGGCACTGGCTGCTGGATCGTGGCTCCAGGTTGCAGCGAGAAATGCTGGTACAGGATCGGCGTACGCGTTTCGATTGCTGCTTTAACGCCGAGCGCTTCGCCGGCGATCACCTTGACGCGCACCTTGCCGTCCGCGGAGGTCGCCACGGGAATGCTCGCTGACGGCATTTCCTGGTAGCGCGGCGCGATCATCTTGTCGCGACGTGGCAGATTCACCCAGAGCTGCAGGCCGTGCACGCGTCCGCCCGTGCGCACGAACGACGGGTCCGGCATCTCGCTGTGCACGACGCCCGCGCCCGCGGTCATCCATTGCACGTCGCCGGCGTGCAGGGTGCCGGAGTGGCCGGCAGAATCCTTATGGCCGAACTGGCCCTCGAGCACATACGTGACCGTCTCGAAGCCGCGATGCGGATGGTCCGGTGCGCCTTTTGCCTCGCCCGGCGCGTAGTCGATCGGCCCCATTTCGTCGAGCAGCAGGAACGGATCGAAGTCCATCAACAGGCGGGTCGGAAACGGGCGGTGGACGATAAAGCCGCCACCCTCGGTCGTGCGAACGGCCGGAAACGTACGTTCGATCGTGCGGGTCGTGCTCATCAAAGTCACCTCAAAAAATCGGGAATAGCGTTATTTTTGAAACATGGAGCTATTATAGGGACCGTTTTCGGGGGTGCCAGCCGTCCTCACGCAATGGATTGTTCTATTACTGGAACGATGAGATGAAGATCGATTCACACAATCTGAATGACCTGATGTATTTTTCGCAGGTCGTCGAACACGGCGGTTTTTCCGCCGCCGAACGCGTGCTGGGAATTTCCAAGTCGCGCCTGTCGCGCCGGCTGACCGAACTGGAGGCGTCGCTCGGCGTGCGGCTGCTGCAGCGATCCACCCGCAAGCTGGCGTTGACCGAAGCTGGTCAACTGTTCTACCAGCATTGTCAGGCGATGCTGAGCGAGGCGCAGGCGGCCGTCAACGTCGTCCAGCAACTGCGCTCGTCGCCGCGCGGCACGGTGCGCGTCAGCGTGCCCGTCACGGTTTCGCAGACCATCCTGTCGCAGATCCTGCCCGAATTCATGCATCGCTATCCGGAAGTGCGCGTGGTGATGCGCGTGACGAACCGCGTGGTCGATCTGTTCGAGGATTCGATCGACGTCGCGCTGCGCGTGCGCTCCGATCCGCCCGAAAATGCCAACATCGTCGTGCGGCCGCTGTGGCGAACGGAACAGATGCTGGTCGGCGCGCCGAGCCTGTTGCAACAGAACGCGCCGCCGTTGCTGCCGGCCGACCTGAACGGTTTCGAAACGCTCGACGTGCCGACCGGCGACGGGCGTCACGTCTACAACCTGATCGCGCCCGACGGCACGCGTCACGCGCACGAACACGAACCGCGCCTCGTGACCGCCGATCTGATGACGATTCGTGAAGCGGTGCTCGCCGGCGTCGGTATCGCGGCGTTGCCGGAGATGATGTACGGCGCTGCGCTGCGAGCCGGGCAATTGTCGCCGGTGATGCCGGGCTGGACCTTTCCGACGCCGCAGTTGTACGCTGTATTCGTGTCGCGCCAGGGAATGGTGCCGGCCGTGCGCGCCTTTGTCGATTATCTGGTCGAGATGCTCGATCCCGACGAGGGTAAGCACATCATGGGCGAGTGTCCGGCGCGCGAGGAAAAGGTCGTTCCTGCGCAGCCGATGTTCGCGATCGCGTCATAGCAGTTCTCACGGGCCGTGGCATCGCTTTTAGCATTTAAGCGTGGCCTGTCATGAGTACTTTCAATGGCTGTTTGCTTGATTGCGCGGGCTCACGGGCATATAGTGAAATCCCTTCGCTAAGGAGTCTCTTATGCGGAAACTCATGGCCGCTATGATAGCCGGCCTGATAGGGCTGACCGCGCTGTCCGTGTCGATCACGGCTGTCGCATGTGGTGATTCGAGTAGCTATCAATCTTCGACCGATGGCAAATGATCCCGCCGCCCGAAGGCGCCGAGTGCGCACAAAAAAGGCCTTCATCGTCAGATGAAGGCCTTTTACTTTTTGGCCCTTGTTTCAAGGGCTTTTCACCACATTACCTGCTTTTCGGCTCGGTCACGAAGCCGATCTTCGTGAGGCCGCCGGCCTGTGCGGCCGCCATCACTTGCGCCACTTTCTCGTACGGGACCTTGCGGTCCGCGTCCAGATGCAGCTCAGGCTGCGGGTTCGCTTGCGCGGCTTCCGCGATCTTCGCGCTCAGCGCGGCTTCGTCGACCTTCTTGTCGTCCCACGTGACGTTGCCGTCCGCGTCGACTGTGACCGTGACTTGCGCGGGCTTGGTGTCTTCCTTTTGACTGC
Source organism: Paraburkholderia sp. BL17N1 (assembly GCF_003634175.1). Taxonomy (NCBI): domain Bacteria; kingdom Pseudomonadati; phylum Pseudomonadota; class Betaproteobacteria; order Burkholderiales; family Burkholderiaceae; genus Paraburkholderia; species Paraburkholderia sp. BL17N1. The sequence continues at coordinate 4,395,915 of NZ_RBIW01000001.1, read as the reverse complement.
TTGCGTGCGGCAGATCGATTTTGACCGCGTGACGGATCACCGGAATTGTCACCATGAAGACGATCAGGAGAACCAACATCACGTCGACGAGCGGCGTCATGTTGATTTCGTTCATCAGGCCGTCGTCATCGTCGCCGGCGAAGGGGCTCATTGCCATCGGAGTGCCTCGTCGATCAGTTCGTGCGTGCGGCCAAGCGCAGGCCGTCGCCGCGCTTGGACGACGACAGGCGCGCGCCCGTCACGAAGAATGCATGCAGGCCATGCGCAAAGCGGCTCAGTTTGGCGACCACGGCCTTGTTGGCGCGCGTCAGTGCGTTGTAGCCGAGCACGGCCGGAATCGCGACGAACAGGCCGAACGCGGTCATGATCAACGCTTCGCCGACCGGACCGGCGACCTGATCGATCGACGACTGACCGCTCGCGCCGATGGCCAGCAGCGCGTGATAGATGCCCCACACCGTGCCGAACAGACCGACGAACGGCGCCGTGCTGCCGATCGACGCGAGAATCGCGAGACCGCTCTGCATGCGCGCGACGCTTTCGTCCATCGTGTCTTTCAGGCAGCGCGTGACCCAGTCCGACACGTCCATGCGGTCATGCAGATGCGGCTGCGTCTGATGATGATGATCGGCCGCTTCCTGGCCCGACAGCGCCAGCGCGAGGAACGGATTGTCCTGCGGCGTCGACGAACCGGCGCCGAGCTTCTTCACGCCGTCGGCGAGATCGTCCGAATGCCAGAACGCCTGTTCGGCGTTCTTCGTGAGTCGGTTCAGGCGCATCACATTCCAGCCTTTGATGACGATCACGCTCCACGACATCACCGACATGATCAACAGCGCGAGCGCGATGCCGCGCGTCACGAAATCCCCTTGCGCCCAGACGTGCGCCAGTCCGTAGTTTTGCATTGCAATTCCTTTTTTTAAAAGCTGCCTCAATCGTTCAGATTGAAGTCGTAACGCTGGGTGGTCGGGACCCGTACCGGCTGCCCGTTCTCAAGATAGGGTTGGCAGGCGCTCGCGCGCACCGCTTCGAGCGCGGCGTCGTCGAGGCGGCTGAAACCGCTGCTCTTTTTCAGAGCGACGTTTTCGAACTTGCCGGTCACGCCGACCACGAGACTCACGATCACCGCGCCAGTCTCGCCGCGGCGCCTGGACAGCGCCGGGTAATCCGGCTTGACGATGTTGCACGTGAGGTGCGATATGTCTTTGGGCGCGCTGATCTCCATCGTCTGACGGCCGATCGCGGGAGCAGCAGGCGCGGGCGGCGCAACCGGTGCGGCAGGCGCGGGCGGCGTCGGATCGGGCGCGGCGACGGGCGTGGGTGACGGCGCGGCGGCCACCGGTAGAGGTGTGGGCGTCGGTCTGGGCGTGGGAGCCGGTTTCGGCTGAACCTTCGGCTTGGTGCGAACCGGTGGCGTCGGCGTGGGTGGCGGCGGCGCGATCGACTGAATCGCGACCGGCGCGGCAACCGGCGCCGGCGGCAGCAACTGCGCGGTCATGACGCGCGACTCGAGCACGGGCTGCACGGGCTCATGACGCAGGGTCATGATCACGGCAAGCAGCGCGACGTGAATCGCTGCAACCACGGCGGTTGCGGTCAGGACGCGGGAGTTCAGTCGGGTAGACGAAGCCGGCACGGCGCCGGCTGAAACGATAGGCGAGGCCGGCATGTTAACGTGGTGGCGCGCTGTCGATGCAGCGCGTCAGACAGGACATCGTCATGTTCGAAAAATCAGCAGCGAAATGAACAAAGTAGTCACGAAACCAATCAGCAATTCCATCTCGAACTCCTGTGACGGGTGAGCGGGTAGCTGGCTGGTACGAATACTGGCTTGCTGACGGCAGTGGGATAACGCTGGAACAGCGAGAACGGCATTGGGCGCGAGGCGCCCGAGGCGCGGAGCGAGCCGCGCCTTAAGGGCTGGCTTAGGCCGCTTTGCGTTCGTAAAACGTCAGCGGTACAGCTTGCGGGTGATGCTCGAAACCACAGCGGCTCGCACAGACGCCGCTTTTCATCATGACGTCGCGCACGGAATCGGCGCACTTGCCACAGCAGGATGCGACGCCGAGCTCGAACTGGAGCTCGTCGAACGAATCCATGCCTTCCTCGATCGAAGCACGGATCTTTCGGTCAGAAACAGACTTGCAGACACAGACAATCATGGCGGGCGTCATAGCTAACGTTAATGCGAATTATTATCATTTTGTTTGGGCCGTTTGGCAAGCGTCCTGCGTGATTTTTTGTAACAAAACCAGACTCTTAGAAGGGTTTCGTCTATGGAGCGGTGGCGCGCGTAGTTGGCGGGCGGCGCGCGAAGTGGCCTAAAAAGCCGCCGAAAAACCGCTCGGTGCCCTGAAAAAACGCGCTTGGGCGGCAGTTATGCGGCTTGGGAATCAGGCGCTGCCGTGCGGCGCGAGGGGATCGACACCTGTTCGACCGTGGCGTCGATATGCAGCAGGGTAGCGGCCAATTGCTGCTGATGTGTGCCGTCGCCCGTGGAAAAAAAGCGGGGCAGAACGGTGGCCGCGCTTTGCGACGCCGCGCGCAAACCATGTTGGTCGAGCACGCGTTCAAGCTGCCGCGCAATGGCGACGCTCGTGTCGATCAGCATCAGCCGATCGCCGACGATATCGCGAATCGCCGCATCGAGAAACGGGTAGTGCGTGCAGCCGAGCACCAGCGTATCCGCGCCCGCGTCGAGCATGGGCTGCAAGTAGCCGCGCAGCAGCTCACGTAACTCGGCGGAGCCGATGTCGCAGCGTTCCACGGCCTGCACGAGCCCATGGCCCGGTTGGCAGAGAAAGCGGCAATCCGCGGCGTAACGTTCGAGCAGCGCCTGAAAGCGGGCGCTGCGCAGCGTCACTTGTGTGGCGAGCACGCCGGCGACACGGGTTCTGGATTGCAGCGCCGCGGGTTTGACACCCGGTTCGACGCCGACCAAAGGAATAGGCAGCTTTTCGCGAACCATCGCGATGGACTGCGCGGTAGCCGTATTGCAGGCAACCACCAGCGCTTTCGCGCCTTGCTTGACGAGCCATTCGCCGATGGCGAGCGTGCGGTCGGCGATGAAGTCGTCGTCACGCTCGCCGTAGGGGGCGTAGAGCGAGTCGGCGGCATACAGGATCGCTTCGTCAGGCAGTTGCGCCCGGACCGACCGCAACACCGACAAACCGCCCAGCCCCGAATCGAAAATGCCGACCGGTGCGCGCGACCCGGCGCCAGACGTGAACGTTCGTGTATTCGCGGAGGAGGATTCTGCGGGCATAGACGGAGAGGACGCGTGCGGCACAGCGCTCAAGGGAGACTCGGAAAAACGGCAAGGTGCGCAAGTATATCGCCCGCGCGGCGTGGGTCATCGCAAATAAGCGGAGCCATGAACGGCGCGCGGGCGGATGCGGCTTAGGGCGATCAGGACTCGACCGAGCCCATTGCCGTTTGCTGGTAGTTCTGGATGCCGACCTTGTCGATCAGGTCGATTTGCGTTTCGAGCCAGTCGATATGTTCTTCGGTGTCGTCGAGAATCTTCGTGAAGATTTCACGGGAGATGAAATCGCGCACCGTTTCGCAATACGCGATAGCTTCTTTACAGGTGCTCTGCGAAATCTGTTCGAGCTTCAAATCGCATTCGAGGATTTCTTTCGTTTCCTCACCGATCAGCAATTTGTGCAGGTCTTGCAGATTCGGCAGACCGTCGAGCATGAAAATGCGTTCGATGAGCCAGTCGGCGTGCTTCATTTCACCGATCGATTCGTCGTATTCGTGCTTGCCGAGTTTCTCGAGACCCCAGTGCTTATACATCCGCGCATGCAGGAAGTACTGATTGATGGCGGTCAGTTCGTTCTTCAACTGCGAGTTGAGATATTCGATGACCTTCTTGTCGCCTTGCATGGTGTGTCCTTATAGGGGCTTTGAATTTCCCAGAACAATAAACGGCGAAACGCAAAAAGCCAAGGCAAAAAATCAGATTTTCGCCGGATTTCAGAGGGTTTTTCGCGTGATGCGTACCGTTCTCATTTCATCATAAAGAAGCCGGGGTTTGAGGCCCCGGCTTTGAGTTATTCAGCGGATGTCAATAGTTCAAACCGTCGCGACCGGAATCTTGCCGATCTTTGCTTGCCATTCCTTCGGCCCGGTTTGATGAACGGAAGTGCCGTTCGAATCGACGGCCACCGTCACCGGCATGTCCTGCACGTCGAACTCGTAGATCGCTTCCATGCCGAGGTCTTCGAACGCGAGAACCTTCGCGCTGCGAATGGCCTTCGACACGAGGTACGCCGCGCCACCCACCGCCATCAGATACGCGGCCTTGTGCTTCTTGATCGCCTCGATGGCGACAGGACCGCGTTCCGCCTTGCCGATCATCGAGATCAGGCCGGTTTGCGACAGCATCGTCTCGGTGAACTTGTCCATGCGCGTTGCCGTGGTCGGGCCTGCGGGACCGACGGCTTCGTCGCGCACCGGATCGACCGGGCCGACGTAGTAAATCACGCGGTTCGTGAAGTCGACCGGCAGCTTCTCGCCCTTCGCGAGCATGTCGGCGATGCGCTTGTGAGCGGCGTCGCGGCCCGTCAGCATCTTGCCCGACAGCAGCAGCGTCTGGCCGGGCGTCCACGCAGCGACTTCTTCCGGCGTCAGCGTGTTCAGATCGACGCGCTTGCTCTTCTCGGTGTCCGGTTCCCACTGCACCTTCGGCCATGCGTCGAGCGACGGCGCTTCGAGCTTGGCCACGCCCGAACCATCCAGCGTGAAGTGCGCGTGACGCGTAGCCGCGCAGTTCGGGATGATCGCGACCGGCTTGGACGCGGCGTGCGTCGGCGCGGCCATGATCTTCACGTCGAGTACGGTGGCGAGACCGCCGAGACCTTGCGCGCCGATCCCGAGCGCGTTGACCTTCTCGTGCAGTTCAACACGCAACTCTTCGATCCAGTCCTTGGGGCCGCGTGCGATCACGTCCTGAATGTCGATCGGGTCCATCAGTGATTCTTTCGCCATCACCATCGCTTTCTCAGCAGTGCCGCCGATGCCGATGCCGAGCATGCCCGGCGGGCACCAGCCCGCGCCCATGGTCGGCACGGTCTTGAGAATCCAGTCGACGATCGAATCCGACGGATTCAGCATCGCGAACTTCGACTTGTTTTCCGAGCCGCCGCCCTTGGCCGCGACCTGCACGTCGACGGTATTGCCCGGCACGATCTCGTAGTGGATCACGGCCGGCGTGTTGTCTTTCGTGTTCTTGCGGCCACCTTCCGGCGGGCTCACGATCGACGCGCGCAGCACGTTGTCCGGGTTCAGGTAGCCCCGGCGCACGCCTTCGTTGATCATGTCGGTGACGCCCATCGTCGCGCCGTCCCAACGCACGTCCATGCCGACCTTCACGAACACCGTGACGATGCCGGTGTCCTGGCAGATCGGGCGCTTGCCTTCGGCGCACATGCGGCTGTTGGTGAGAATCTGCGCGATGGCGTCTTTCGCGGCGGGGCTCTGTTCGAGCTCGTAGGCGCGGCCGAGCGCCTGGATGTAGTCGAGCGGATGGTAATAGCTGATGTACTGAAGCGAATCAGCAATGCTCTGAATCAGATCTTCCTGTTTGATGACGGTCATGGCTAGCTCAGTGGGGACGGTGGCGCTTGTTGTCAGACTTGCCGCGCAGGGCGAGTCAGTCGCGCGCCTTCAGGGGAGTGGAACCTTTAGCGGAGCCCACGGCGTGCAAGACGGCGGGCTCTTCGAAATGCTTTGGATGCGTGTGCGTGGTGAGGCGGTCGACCAGCGCCATTACGAGCGCAGACACAAGGAATGCGACGTGGATGATCACTTGCCACATGATCGTATGCGTCGAATTCTGGTCCGGGCTGATGAAGGTCTTCAGCAGATGGATGGACGAAATGCTGATCAGCGCCATCGACAATTTGACTTTGAGGACGCCGGCGTTCACGTGATCGAGCCATTCCGGTTCGTCTGGATGACCCTCGACGCCGAGGCGCGACACGAACGTTTCATATCCCCCGATGATCACCATGATCAGCAGGTTCGAGATCATGACCACGTCGATCAGGCCGAGCACGACGAGCATGATGTTGGTTTCGTCGAGCGTCATGGAAGCCGTGACGAGATGCCAGACTTCCTTGAGGAACAGCACGACGTAGACGGCCTGGGCCACGATCAGGCCCAGATAGAGCGGCAACTGCAGCCAGCGGCTCATGAAGATGATGGAAGGGATCGGGCGCATCGGGCGGCGCTGATGGGCGAAGTCGGATCGCGGAGCGGTCATGGGCAAGAGTCAGACGAAACGCAGGTGACGGAACATGGACTAAATGCGCGGACTAAATGCGCCGGCGCGGCATGCACGGTATGCGGCACATACATGACAAACACGCGGCCTATACGCGGCCTGTGCGCGGCGGACCAGGCGCGCAAACCACGGAGTGGACGGCGCGACCCACGGCCGGAGAAGACCGGACAAGCTCGCATCAGGCGCGCTATTGTACAGCGCCGGGTGAATTTGCTGCGTTGCGGCGGGCAGGATGGCGGCGCGGCGACAGGCGGCGCGCTTGACCCAGTACCTTGCGAACGGCGGCCAGCGCCTGGCGGCCGCGCCTTAAACAGTCACGACACCACGGGCGGCACCCGTCTGACCTTCAGGCTCGCCAGCCCGATCCCCGTGACCACGCAGGCAAGCGCGATGCCGTGCGCCAAGGTGGGCCGCTCGCCGAGAAACGCGATGCCGTAGATCGCGGCCGCCACGGGCAGCACGGCGCTGAACACGCCCGCGAGACTGCCCGGCACATGACGGATGCCCTTCATCCACAACCAGAACGAAAAGATGCTCGCCGACAGTCCGTACCACAGCACCAGCGTCCAGACGCTGAGCGGCACGGCGCGATAGTCGAAGTCGAGCAGCGCGCTCGCGCCGAGCGGCAGCATCAGCAGAAGGCCGAAGAGATGCGTGTACGCGCAGATGTCGATCGGTGCGAGCGTTTGCGTGAGACGCCGTGACAGGATGATGTAAAGCGATTCGCAGCACACAGCGCCAAGCACCATCAGGTTGCCCGCGAACGACGTTTCGCCGCCCGAACTCCGATCCACGTGCGCGAGATTGATGACAACCACGCCGACGATCGCCAGTGCGATCGACGCAAGCGCCCGACCGTTCGGACGCTCTTTGAGGATGAGCCACGCGAGCAGCGCGACCACCGCGGGGATCGTGCTCATGATGACGCCGGCCGCGAGCGCGCTCGTGCGTTGCACGCCGCCGAGCATCAGCAGCGTAAACCCGAAGGTGCCGAACAGGGCCTGCAGGAAAAGGTTGAACCACTCGTCACGCTTCACGCGGCGCAGTCTGGACACGCGCAGAAGCGGCCACAGCACGACTATCGCGATCACGAAGCGCAGTAGCGCGAACAGAGGGACGGGGAGGAACTCGACGATCGATTTACCGATTCCGACATTGCTGCCGACCAGCAGCATCGAGGTGATGAGAAGCAGGGAGTAACGATTCAAGCTGGAATCCGGACGGCTAGTTCAGTTAGCATTGTAAGAGGCCGTGCGAGCCAGCGTAAAGGCGCGCCACGGGTATGCGAGGTTCGCACGGCGTCACGGCATGCGGCGTGTTCGGTCCGCGCTCGGTCTGTCTATGCGCGGGCTCGGATACATGATCGTCGTGGAACGCGTAGCATGCGTTGCTTCGCGCTGCATTCATCATTCGACGCTGGAGTCACAGGAGCGGCGTTAGGGTTTTCGCTGGCTATCCGGCGCGTTGCGCGTAAGTGGCCGGTAAGTTGCAGCGCTTATGTTTGAGCATGAGGGCGGAACGTCGTCTGACATGCATTCATGCTGCGGTGCCGCATGAGTCATCGGTGCAGACGGACGGCCCGTGGCGCAATGATCGGCGATCGGCGCGCGAGGGTTGGAGACAGCGCCGCTCGTTGCGGCGTCAACAAGACAGAGGGCGCGCCAGAGGCGCGCCGGCACAGGTTTTACGTTTCATCTTCACCAAGGGGTTGTCGATGTCTGCGATTGAATCGGTTCTTCACGAACGCCGTGTTTTCCCTCCCTCCGCTGAAGCAGCGGCAGGTGCCGCGATCTCCGGCATGGACGCGTACCGCGCGTTGGCCGCCGAGGCGGAACGCGATTACGAAGGTTTCTGGGGACGCCTCGCTCGCGAGACGCTAAGCTGGAACACGCCCTTCACCAAAGTGCTCGACGAATCGAACGCGCCGTTCTACACGTGGTTCGAGGACGGCCAGATCAACGCGTCGTATAACAGCATCGACCGTCACGTCGAGGCCGGCAACGGCGAGCGCGTCGCGATCATTTTCGAAGCCGACGACGGCACCGTTACCAACGTCACGTATCAGGATCTGCTGCAGCGTGTATCGCGCTTCGCGAACGCGCTGAAGAAGCGCGGCGTGAAGAAGGGCGACCGTGTGGTGATCTATATGCCCATGTCGATCGAAGGCATTGTCGCGATGCAGGCATGCGCGCGGATCGGCGCGACGCATTCGGTGGTGTTCGGCGGCTTCTCGTCGAAGTCGCTCAACGAACGGCTGGTGGACGTGGGCGCGGTCGCGCTCGTCACCTCCGACGAACAGATGCGCGGCGGCAAAGCGTTGCCGCTGAAGAACATCGCCGACGAAGCGCTGGCAATGGGCGGTTGCGAAGCAGTCACGAGCGTGATCGTCTATCAGCGCACCGGCGGCAAGGTCGCATGGAACGAAGGCCGCGATCTGTGGATGCACGAACTCACGCAGGCTGAATCGGATCAATGCGCGCCCGAATGGGTCGGCGCCGAGCATCCGTTGTTCATCCTGTACACGTCCGGTTCGACGGGCAAGCCGAAGGGCGTGCAGCACAGCACCGGCGGTTATCTGCTGTGGGCCGCGCAGACGCTGAAGTGGACCTTCGACTGGAAGGCGTCCGATGTGTTCTGGTGTACTGCTGACATCGGCTGGATCACCGGCCATAGTTACATCACGTATGGTCCCTTGACGCTCGGCGGCACGCAGGTCGTGTTCGAAGGCGTGCCGACCTATCCGAACGCCGGCCGCTTCTGGGACATGATTGCGAGGCATAAGGTCTCGCTGTTCTACACGGCGCCGACCGCGATCCGCTCGCTGATCAAGGCCGCTGACGCTGACGAGAAAGTGCATCCGAAGAGCTACGACCTGTCCACGTTGCGCATCATCGGCACGGTTGGCGAGCCGATCAACCCGGAAGCGTGGATCTGGTATTACGAGAACGTCGGCGGCAGCCGTTGTCCGATCGTCGATACGTGGTGGCAAACCGAAACCGGCGGCCACATGATCACGCCGCTGCCGGGCGCCACACCCTTGGTGCCGGGTTCATGCACCTTGCCGCTGCCGGGCATCATGGCCGCGGTCGTCGACGAAACCGGCCAGGACGTGCCGGACGGGCAGGGCGGCATTCTGGTGGTGAAGCGCCCGTGGCCGTCCATGTTGCGTAACGTGTGGGGCGATCCGGACCGCTACAAGAAGAGCTACTTCCCCGAGGAACTCGGCGGCAAGCTGTACCTTGCGGGCGACGGCGCGGTGCGCGACAAGGACACGGGCTACTTCACGATCATGGGCCGTATCGACGACGTGCTCAACGTGTCGGGCCACCGGCTCGGCACGATGGAGATCGAGTCGGCGCTGGTGTCGAACCCGCTCGTCGCGGAGGCCGCCGTGGTGGGGCGCCCCGATGCAACGACCGGGGAAGCCGTGTGCGCGTTCGTCGTGCTGAAGCGCGCGCGTCCGGATGGCGAGGAAGCGGTGAAACTCGCCAACGAACTGCGCAACTGGGTCGGCAAGGAGATCGGTCCGATCGCCAAGCCGAAGGACATCCGCTTCGGCGAGAACCTGCCGAAGACACGTTCGGGCAAGATCATGCGCCGCCTGTTGCGCTCGCTCGCGAAGGGCGAGGAAATCACGCAAGACGTATCGACGCTGGAGAACCCGGCGATTCTCGATCAACTGGGCGAGTCGCTTTAAGCTTGCACGGGTCTGTGTGAAGGGCAAGGGTTTGTCGACGGCATACCCTTGGTCCCACGCGGATTGCTGGTCATGAAGCCACGTTGTTGAAGCCACTGGGCGGACAATCCCGATTGCCTGGCCGGTGGCTTTTTGATACATAGGCGCATGGCCGCGCCGCATCACTCCTCTCACGCCACGCTCAATCCCCTGCCTGAACCGCCCGCGGTCTCGGCAGCGATGGCGCGCGCGCATCAAAAGTATTGGCGCTTCAACCTCGCATTGATCGCGACGTTGATGACCTTGGGCTTCATCGTGTCGTTCGTCTTGCCGCTGATGGCGCCCGCTCTCGCGCAGGTGCGGGTCGGCGGCTTCAGGTTGCCGTTCTACTTCGGCGCGCAGGGTGCGATCCTGATCTATCTCGCGCTCATCGTCGTGTATATCGTGCTGATGCAGCGCGCCGACCGCCAGTTGAAACGCGCCTTTGACGCGGATGCCAGCGCCAGCGCTAGCGTCGGCACCGACGCTTCGGTCGCGCGCGGAAACTGAGCCGATGAAGCTCACGAACCGGCTGATCAGCTCCTACGCCCTTTACACGCTCGGCTTCCTGCTTTTCATCTATGTGATGTGGCGCATCGAGCGCACCACCGGCCCCGGCGTGTGGATCGGCTATGTGTTCCTGTTCGTGCCGATCGCGGTCTATGCGGTGATCGGCCTGCTGTCGCGCACGTCCGATCTGGTCGAATACTACGTGGCCGGGCGGCGCGTGCCGTCCGCCTTCAACGGCATGGCGACAGCGGCCGACTGGCTTTCAGCAGCCTCGTTCATCGGCCTTGCCGGGTCGATCTATGCGACCGGATATGACGGTCTCGCTTATCTGATGGGTTGGACCGGCGGCTATTGTCTCGTCGCGTTCCTGCTCGCGCCGTATGTGCGCAAGCTCGCGCGCTACACGATTCCCGATTTTCTCGGCACGCGGTTTTCGAGCAACGCCGTGCGCGGCCTTGCCGCGCTGGCGGCGATTCTATGTTCGTTCGTTTATCTGGTCGCGCAGATCCAGGGCGTCGGCCTGATTGCGACGCGCTTTATCGGCGTGGATTTCGCCGTCGGCATCTTCTGCGGACTGGCGGGCATTCTGGTGTGTTCGTTTCTTGGCGGCATGCGCGCCGTGACGTGGACGCAGGTCGCGCAGTACGTCATCCTGATCGCGGCGATTCTGATTCCGGTGTCGATGATCGCGCACAAGGACGGCCTCGGCTGGGTGCCGCAATTCAACTACGGCCGCTTGATGGAGCGTGTCGAAGGCCTCGAGAAGCAGGTGCGCGACGCGCCGCTCGAGCAGACCGTGCGCGACGATTATCGCCGCCGTGCCGCGTTCATGCAGATGCGGCTCGACACCTTGCCGCAATCGTTCGTCGACGAGAAACTGCGTCTCACGCAGGAAGTCGCCGATCTACGCCGCCATAACGGCCCGCTGCGCGAGATCAAGGAGCGCGAGCGGGCGCTCGAACAGTTTCCACGCGATGCCGCCGCCGCGCAGATCGTCTGGACCCAGCGACGCGATGAAATGCTGATGCGCGCGGCCGCGCCGGTGCCGATGCATGAGCCGTTCCCCGCCGTGAGTGATGAAGACCGGCGCATTCACGAACGCAATTTTCTTTCGCTGCTGCTATGCCTGTCGCTCGGCACGGCGAGCTTGCCGCATATTCTGACGCGCTATAACACGACGACCTCGGTGGCCTCGGCGCGACGCTCCGTCGGATGGACGCTGTTCTTCGTCGCGCTGTTCTATCTGACGGTGCCGGTGTTGGCGGTGCTGATCAAGTACGAGATATTGACCAACCTGGTCGGCCATCACTTCTCCGACTTGCCGCAGTGGCTCATGCAATGGCGCAAGGTGGAGCCAAGCCTGATCAGTCTTGCCGATACGAATGGCGACGGCATCGTGCGCTGGAGCGAGATTCAGATGCAGCCTGACATGGTCGTCCTTGCCGCGCCGGAGATTGCGGGGCTGCCGTATGTGATGTCGGGGCTGATCGCGGCGGGCGCGCTGGCTGCGGCGCTCTCCACCGCAGACGGTTTGCTGCTCACCATCGCCAATGCGTTGTCGCACGATGTGTACTACCACATGGTCGATCCGAATGCGTCGAGTCAGCGGCGCGTGACGATCTCGAAGATTCTGTTGCTGGGAGTGGCGCTGTTCGCGTCGTACGTGGCGTCGCTGAATACGGGGAACATTCTGTTTCTGGTGGGCGCGGCGTTTTCGCTGGCGGCTTCGAGTCTGTTTCCGGTGCTGGTGCTGGGCGTGTTCTGGAAGCGCACCACGCGGCTCGGCGCGGTGGCGGGCATGGTGGCGGGGCTGGTGGTGTGCATCTATTACATTGTCTCCACGTACCCGTTCTTCACGCAGATGACGGGTTTCGCCGGCGCGCGGTGGTTCGGGATCGAGCCGATCAGCTCAGGCGTATTCGGCGTGCCGGCGGGGTTTCTGGTGGCGATCGGCGTGAGCCTGATCGACCGGAAACCGGACGCTTACACGCGGGCGCTGGTGGACTATATCCGGCATCCTTAGGCCGGTTCGCGCATGGGTATGGCGCGGCGCGCGAAGTTTGCTATAATTCGGCTCCCCGCCGGAGAGATGGATGAGCGGTTTAAGTCGCACGCCTGGAAAGCGTGTATAGGTTAATAACCTATCCGGGGTTCGAATCCCCGTCTCTCCGCCACCGGATATATAAGGCTCCCAGCATGGGGGCCTTTTCTATTTGGGTTATTCAAACTGGGTTGGGTTATTCAAATGCCGCTGATACATCGAAATTGCTGCGTTTTTGGAGGTCTGCAATGAAGTTTAGTCAGCGGTACGGCCACGCGCGTCTACCGGAGTCGTTGGGACCGGAAGATATGCCTGATGCGCTTCACAACTCGTTATGGAACCTAGTTGACGATTGGCGCGAAGGATTGCGTTCGCAGGAGGAGCCTTTCCTTCGAAGCGTCTGGCGAAACTTCTGGAAAATCGCAGCGGATCGAATGCCTATAAATCGTGGGCCCGGTGGAATTTTCTTTAGGGACGCCTGGCAGCGGGTACGCGATCGGTTCTTCGGAGACGAATGGTTTTACGTCTACGACTTTCTTGAATTCATCATGTGCTACTTCGACCGGGATGGGCATTTTGCAGCGGCCGCCAATGCGATCCTCGGACGAGAATTGGCTGCTTATCGCGTGATAGACAAGCAGTTCGTGCAGATCACGGATGGAGAAGAAGTCGCGGCACTCGTATCGGCGCTTTCGCATAGGGGTCCGTTTGCAGGCGTGAGTGAGCACCTGTCGCGAGCGCTGTCGCATCTGTCCCATCGCACAGATCCGGACTATCGAAATTCCATCAAAGAATCAATCTCTGCTGTCGAGGCAGCCGCCAAAGTGGTCAGTGGCGACGATAAGGCAACTCTGAACAAGGCGCTAGTCGTGCTTGAGAGGCAAGGCAAATTACATCCTTGCCTGAAAAAAGCATACTCGGCGCTCTACGAGTACACGAACGATGCAGATGGTATTCGCCATGCGCTGATGGACGAGCCGAATCTTACCGCGGCGGATGCGAAGTTCTTCCTGCTTGCCTGTACTTCCTTCGTGAATTATCTGAAAGCATTGATTTGACAGAGGTGACGGCGAGTTTGCGGCATACCATATACTGTACATCCATACAGTATTCAGCCTCGCAGCCATGCGACATCGCAAGCCACTCACCGCCGCCGAACTGGCCGAGATCTATGATCGCGAGCCGACCCCGACCGTGCTTCGTTTGTTGCAGGAAATCCATCGGCTGCGATCGACGGTCCTGCGCGCAGACCAGATTCGCCGGATGATCGGCAAGCAGGGCAGCGCGTACGTGGCGGGGAGCGTGTGGGAGTGTTTCGAGAGAGAGTTGGACGCAGAGCCGTGCCTGACAGATCCGCAGACGCCAAGGCAGGAAAAGAGGATCGAGGCGACGATGCGCCGCCTCGATGAGTGGCGGAAGAATGGGCGGAGGGATTAAGCGTGTGCCGGCGTCAATTGAATTGCTGACAGCGCGGCCTTCGTCGCGGCGTACCCATCATTGAACAGCCGCTGCCGGATCTCGGTCGGCATGTTTCGGTCGAGCGTCGATGCATACCCGGTTTCCACAAACGCCATGCAGGCGCCGGCCGCCTGCGCCGCGCTGACGTGAGTCGATTCGCACGCAGACAGCATCAGGTCGATCAGCCGCGCCGCGAACTGGTGCGGCCACAGCTTGGACTGCGGCTTGAGCGGCAGTTCCATGCTCACGAGCTGCACGCCGAGCCGCGGCACCGCGTCCACCTTCAGGCGGTCCACCGGAATGTTATTGACCATGCCACCGTCAGAAAGCAGTGCATCGGCGACGGCCACCGGCTCGAACACAAACGGGATCGACGTCGACGAGCGCACCGCCAGAGCGACTGGAACGTCCGGCGTTGCCGCGCGCGAGAAGTCGAACGCGCCCTCATTTGCGATGTTGGAGGCCACAGCTGTCAGGTCGATCGACAGTTCGGCGAACGTCTTCCCGCCGGTATGCTCGGTCATCCACGCCAGCAACGTCTTGCCGTCGCAGAAGCCGCGCATACGCAGCGCGGCGAGCGGGCTGAACGACATCATGCCCGACCAGTCGTGCGTCAGCGCAAGCGTTTTCATGTCCGACAGCGACATGCCGGCGGCATACAGCGCCGCGCAGATGCTGCCGCCGGACGTCCCCGCCAGCTCGATCGGCTGGTAACCGGCGTCCGCGATCGCCTGCAAGGCGCCGCAATGCGCCGGCACCTTGAAGCCCGAGCCGGAAAACGCGACTCGGATCGGCTTCATTGCAGCGGCGCGCCGGCGAGCGGCGTCGAAGCAGCGGCGGCCGCGGAAGCAGTCGGCACCGCATAGACCTGCAATCCAATCGCCAGCGTGGTGTTCACGAGCGTCAGGGCGCCGCCAACCTGCTGGATCTGCGCAGCCGTCAGACTCGGAATCGACGCCAGCGCCTTGATCGCCGCAGGCAGCGTTGTTTCCGACAGGGTTTGCACGGTGGACGGGTCGATCGCCGCATTCGCCACGCAGAGGGCATTGATCCCATCGATCGCAGCATCCACTTTGGGGTTCAGGGCATAAAGCGCGACCACGTCCGTCGAGAGGGGCTTGAACACGGAGCAGGCCTTCGCGACCTGGCCGTTGATGGTGGTCGCGACCGTTGCGACTTTTGCTTGCTGAACGGCCGAACATGCGCAGAGCGCGAGCGCAACGACGCCAGCCGCGAACGCGGCGAAAAGCTTCTTCATGGGATTTCCTTCGGAGTTGAGCCGCGAGCGCGGCGGAGGTTTGCTGTTAGGCGGTTGCGCCGGGTTGCTTGGCGGCGTACTGCCGCACGAGCCAATGCGCGCCGACCACGATGCCGCCGGCGATCGAGACTTGATCCTGCGCGGTCAGGCCGAGACCCAAGCGCGCGTTCAGCGTCGAGATGACAGCGACGAGACAGGCGATCGCCGCGCCGGTCGTGCCGGTTGCGGCTGGAGAGGTTTGATTCATCGAGGCTCCTATACTGCGTGGTGAATTACTTCGGCTGCCGAGAACTGATAGCCCTCTTTGCCGTACTTTTGCGCCACCCAGATCGGGAACGGCAGCGCGTGCATGCCTTCGTCCTTTCCGATGTGATGGGCCTTGCAAAGCAACATGCCGTTGACCGTCATGTCATCGACGAACTGGGTCCAGTCGGTGAAATGGTCCCAATCGAATGCCTTGATCGCGTCGCCCCAGACGCCGGCCTGCGCATCGAACTTGAAACGCTCCCAGTCGATCATTTCAGCGAACGAACGCTCGATCGGATGGTGATGCGCCTCGAGCGGATGACCGCTCTCCTCTGCCGTGGCGTTACAAATGAAGCACCGGCCGCCGTCGCGCGCGAGCAGCGCCTTGCGCGAGCGCTCGAACAGCGCCGTCGTTTTGCGCGGCTCGTGGCCGGGGATGTTGACGTCGACGGTCAACGTCTCTTTCTCTTCGTGGATCTGGGTAACGTCGGTCATTTTTCAGGCGTAAAAAAAGCCGCCCGAAGGCGGCTTGTGTGGAGTGCGGGAGACTACGCGTTTGGCGTTATGCCCTGAGAGGCAAACCACGCAATGCACGCGGCTGAATAGCTCGCCAGGTGCATGGTCAGTTGGATGCTAAATGCCGACTCATAATCTGTCGCTGGAGCGCAGTCCCGCGAGTAATTGCGGGATGCCTCAAGAAGCCCGAATACCTCTTCATGAAGCGCAGCATCATCAATCGCCGACATCGCATCGAACAATCCGGATGAGGTCATGTCCACTCCGTCAGTTGTAGTAGAGCGGCGTGAGCGCGGCGGCGTCGGCGACAACATAGCCGGTCGTGCCGGTGTTGCTCACAACGAGCTTATTGTTCGCCGGGTCGTTCGCGGTGAAGGCATAGGTGCCGATCAGTTTCCACGCGCCGGAATTGATCTGATTCACATTGACGACAGTCTGAGCAGCGCCAGATGCTGTCACCGTGTGCGGGACCGCTCCAGATCGCGTCGATGACTCAGGAAAGAACGCATAGACGCTGTACGTTCCCGCTTTCGCCAGACTGAACCTGAATTCGACAGAACAGGTTCCTTTGTTCGCGGCGTTGTCAGACAGATAAGTCGGCCCGTAGATGGACGACTCCGCGAACGTGGCGAGCGTCTGAACTTCGAGCCATGTGCCCGCAACGACCATTTGCCCGTTGCCTGCTGGATCGGTATATGTGCCTGCGACGTTACCGCCAGGAGGAATATCCAGAACGATTGAGCCTGGCGGGAAATATCCCAGCCCCTCGCGGATCTTGTACGGGTCAACTGCTTGCACAGTTGTTGCTGTGTCGATCGCTCTGGCCGCTGCGAAGCCTGCAATCTCACCAAGTTGCATGGCGATCGGCTCAACCCGAATCGATGCGAATGCCGCGTGTGAAGCCGACACCGCGAACGTAACCAGCAGGTTCGTGCATTCCGCTGCTTTCGGGCAGAGGGCCCTATAGCTGATCCAGTAGCGCCCATCCTGGCCACCGCTTGCGGTTTTCTGAAAGAAGCCACCTTCCAGAGCGACATAGCCGTTGTAGACGACCGTCTGACAGTGGTGCGAGTCCATCGCGTAGAAACCGATGGCCACGCCATCATTTACTGGGTCGATGCGCTGGCAATGGCGGTCCGTCATCACGAAGTCGCCGATCATGCGGCGCCCTTCGCGCACATAAAGCTGGGCGGGCAGGCCGTGCCGCGTCGGAACCTGAGTGTATGGCGGCAACCCGAAGCCCGCCAGCGTGGTCTTGATACCGGCCGGCACGCGGGAATCTTCGCGCAGAAACTTGAACAGGCCCAGCGTCCAGTCAACGTGCTGCTGATAGATCGTAGCGCGCTGCGCATACGTTGCGCCTGGCCACGCGTCCGCGCCACCGATATAGTCGAGCTGCTGCAATGCAGAGCCCGCATTCAGGTCGGTCACGCCGTCTTTGCACAGGTGGTCATTGAACAGTCCCGGTGGGTTGCTGTTGTCGCTCCACGCGGTGATCTGCCCCGCTGCGAACTGGCGCCCCAGCACCTCATAGTTCAAGGCGCTGTACGTCGTCGGTTCCGGAAACCTGCGATACGTGCCGGGGCCACCCGTCGTCGCTACAACGCTCACGCGAAAGCCATATGCCTGCACGCGACTGTCGCCCGTGCCGACCGCCGCTACAGTCGGATTGATGCCAGGTAGCAGCCCGGATGCAGGAACACCCGGCGTGACATATGGGTCGACCTGCCACGCACCCGACTTGTTGTAGGGCGCAACGACACCGTTATACGTCTCGTTGTACTGGCTGTTAGGCTCGCGTCCGACCGTGAACGAACAGCCTGCCGCAGCCATCAGGTCGCCCTCGTACGTGGCATCAATGTACATCGCAGCAGTCACATTCAGATGCGGCGCGATGGTCGGCAGCAGAGCATCCTCGAACCGGACAGATTTGATGGCAGTCCCGGCTTTAGTCACGCCCGCAGGTACCACACGATAGTTATTGCGGATCGTCAGGCGGCTGGCGGAGATCATCGCCTGAATCTGTGCGATGAACGTTTTGGCCGAGCCGTTCAGGCTTTGCCCCCAGTACGTCGGATAATCGGGCGCGTTCGCCGTGTAGTTGCCGCTCCAGATCGCCCGGTATAGTGTGTTGGCGAGCCCCTTCAGGACATTGCAGTCACCGCCCGCGCGGTCGGTATAGATCAGACCGCCCATTGCCGGCATGCCGGCGAAAGTTGCATCGGGATTGATCAGTTCGACGGTTTTGCCGTTCTGCACGGCAGAGATCGCAGCCATGATGCCGCTTGCGGTCGCGCCGTACACGCAGACGTCAACGTTGCGGATTGAGTCGAAGTTGGGGTTGCTTAACATTGTCTTACCACTCCGACGCGCTAAAGGATTGCGCAACGGTCGCGCCATAGATGCTGATAGCCGACTGCGATGCGCCACCATTCGGCGTTTCGTAGTAGCCGCCAGACGCAACCTTGAACGATCCCGCGCCAGCGATGCTCGCCGCGTTGCCGGTATCGTTAAACCAGAGATCGCCGGTAGACGTGTTCTGCAGCCGCCAACCCCTGCGCGCCGCGTTGGCCGCAGCAAGTTGCTGCGCGGTGCCGCCAGCGGTGATCGAGCTACTGCGATCGGTTAGCGCAGCGGGCGCTGGAGTCGATTGAACGGGAAATAGTGTCGTCATCTCTTAAGCGTCCAGAACCATGGCAGACCAGTACCGATTTCCACTGGCATCGAAGAAATACTTGATCGGACCGCCACCCTTCGTCTCGTCGGCAACGACGAACACTTCGCGCGGGAACGTGATCTTTCCGCCGGCGATCGCCGTAGCGAGAGCGGCGAATGTTCCGAAATAGGGGAACGCTGCGAGAGCGCCGCGGCTACCTGCTACTTCGGCTTGCTGGCCCGACGTGCCCTGAGCCATGTAGACGAGATCGGCGTCGGCCACCGGCGCGGCGGGGTCAAAGCCGTTGAGGCGAGCAGTCCCAGTCATGAAACCCCCAATGCGGCTTTCGCCGCGATATACAGCGCCTGTCGATCGGCAAGTCCGTTCTTTCCGCCGTTGATGCGCCGTGTCAGCGTGACGAAGTCGCCCGCGTTAGCGATCGCGCTCAGCTTGTTGTTGAACCAGAACCAGCCTGCCGACATTGCGGCGTGCTCGGGCTGCTCGAGCAACTCCGGATGGTTCAGCAGATCGAGGTCGAGCCCGACTGCGGCGAGCGTGTAGTTGCGGCGCCCGGTGATCTGTATTAGCCCGCGCCCGCAGAACCGCACGCCGTCGCCTCGTTGCGTGTTGCCCAGTTCGTTCGCTTTCTGGGAAGGCGGCTCGTACGCGCGCTGCGCGACAGTCGGGCCCCAGAGTTCCTTCGTGTAGAGCAGGCGCTGTGACTCGTGGCCGGTCTGCGCGAGAAACGCCGCAACGTCGAGGGGCGTGCTGATCTGGTAGTGATCGCAGGCCAGTTGCATGAACGGTGCGAACAGTGCCGCGCGCGACGGCGCCGCGCCGCAGCCGGCCGCGATGATCTGCGGGGTGAGATTCATACGATCGCCATCAGGAACTTGAAGCAGTCGGCGAGCCACCCGGGGAACCGGTGGAACTGCGTGTAGTACCAGAGGCCATACATCCCTAGAAACGGCAATCCGATCGGGATAAAGACCTGCCGCTGGAAGAATCGCCACGCGGCCGCGAGGCGGCACATGAATCGCGCGCCGGCGGCGACGTCGCCCAGAATGCTGCGGATAAGCGCGGTGTCCTCAGCGACCTGATCGGCTGTCGCTTCCACCTTGCGAGTGACCTTGGTGTTCTCCGCGATCGCTGCGTCGTGAGCAACGAGGTATTCGACAACGTGCGCGCGGAACTCTGGATCGGGCATCGTCAACATGTCTTTGGCTTCCATGAATCCCCGGAAATAAAAAAAGCCGCTCGAGGGCGGCTGGTGGTCGTGTGATTCACTACTTGACGACTAGGCGGATTCCGCCTATCTTTGTTCGCATAGGAAGCGCATTCGCGCGGCCGCTATCCGAAAGGAACTCATCATGAAACGCTGTTTTCGCGCGCTCGCGCGTATTGGATCAATTCACCATGCTTTTTCGTCCGCCGACCGTGGCTCAAATGAATCAGTGGAAGGAGAGGCTGAACTTCTCCGGCACACAGATGGCCCGGATTCTCGGATTGAAAAGTGCCCGCCGCTGGCGCGAGTACGCGGACGAGAACAAGCAGCAGGGCATACCTCCGGCGAACCTATTCATGGGAGCCGCACTCGTGACGCTGCCTCAACCGGATATCGATCGCGTCCTCGCAACCATGCGCGAGATCGGCGCGACTATCGACCTGGATGCGGATCCGGAATCGTCGGCGCCATCAGGAGAGCCGCAGCCCTGAATGTGTTGCCGTGTATCATCTCGCGCTGGAATAAAAACAACGTGAGAGCAGCCATGGCGAAGGGTTTATGCGTATCGGTTCTGGGTATGTTCGTAATGGCTTGTAGCGGATGCGGTGGAGGAGGCGGTGGTTCGCCGGTTCCGGTTGCGCAGACTGCGCCGCCCGCGGCAAAGGCCATCACCATCGGCGCGAACGGTGACTCGATCACGCATGGAACTGTCCAGAATCCTGACGGGACCTACCGCATCACCGACAACACTGCACCCGCAAACCTGCAGAAATTGTTGCAGGCTAACCTAGGACCAACTGTTACTGTCTTGAACCGCGGCCTCGGCGGTGCCACCGTCGCAGATGTCATCCAGGCGGCCGCCGGGTACAAGCAGTGGTGGAAAGATGTTTTGGCGACGGATCCAGCGCAGATCGAGATTGCGAAGTGGGCCGTCAATGATTCAAATCCGATCGTCAACGAATCGACGACGGTGTTCGAGAACGATCTGATCTACTGGATTCAGATCACTCAGGCTGCCGGCAAGACAGTCGTTCTGGAGGAGCCGAACCCCGTCTGCAATCCTGCCATGGCGGCGCTGCCGCAGTACGTCGAAGTGATCGACAAGGTAGCCGCGCAACTGAGCCTGCCGCTGATCAAGCAATACGACTACATCCTCTCGCTGCCGAACTGGCAAAGTTACCTGGGCGCGGACTGCACACACCCGGCAGATGATCGCCTGTACCAGCTCACGGCCCAGCGTGAATACGATGTTGTTCAGCCGATCGTCGCTAGGCTGCTGCAATAGAGCGCCGTGCTAGTGCTGGTAAGATTCCGAAATCTTTCGGAGCCTTACCAGTGGAATCCCAGAAAATCGATACGCTCACATCGCTGCGATTTTTCGCGGCGGCGACCATCGTCGCGGGCCATGGTCAACACCTTTTCGAGCCGTGGTCCTTTGTGCACAAGCTCTCGCTCGATCACGCGGTTTCGTTCTTCTTTGTCCTATCAGGGTTCATTCTGGCGTTCACCTATGACGAGCGCCTGGTGAACAATGCCTCCGTACGTCGATACTACGTATCGCGCATCGCGCGAATTGTGCCCACGCATCTGCTCACGGCAGTCGCCGCCATGCTACTCGTTATAGGCGCTGCCCCGTCGCTATCGGTCGTCGTCGCAAACCTGCTCCTGGTTCAATCGTGGATTCCATCAATTAATTTCTTTTTCTCCGTCAATGGCCCCTCTTGGAGCATCTCCGATGAAATGCTCTTTTATGCACTGTTCCCGTTGCTGATATGGAAACTCCCGACCACGTGGCGACTTAAGCTTGGGCTTACGTCTGGATTGGCAGCGGCAATAGGGATCGCCGCGTGCGCGGCAGGGGTGTCCGGTTCCACCGCCTTGTGGGCCGGCTACGTGCTTCCACTTACCCGGCTCCCCGAGTTCATGCTAGGAATTGCCGTCTATAGAATCTTCCGCCGGGTAGGGTCAAACACGCTGGATCATCTTTCCGGGTTCACCGTCGGCCTCATGGAGGCAGCCTGTGTTGCATCGGTCGTCGGATGGACGTATCTGAGTCAGCAGCTAGCGTCGAGCATTTCAGTGCAGCACCACCGGTTGGAGGTAGTATCCCAGTGGCTGCAAAGCGGCGCTGGCGCCCCCATCGCCGCAGCGACGATCTTTGTATTCGCGTTCCAGAGAGGATTTCTTTCCAAAGCCCTACAGAACCGGGTCGTGGTCTATCTGGGAGAGGCCAGCTTTTCCCTGTATATGGTGCATCAGATTGTCCTGCACATCATGCTTGACCGCATCCCGTTATCGCCCACGAGAGACCACTTTGTTTTGTGGATCGTCTATGCGGCCGTCTCATTGGCGATCGCTTCGTTGACGCACTCTTATTTTGAAGACCCGATAAGACGGCTCATCGCAGGCTGGCACCGCGTCAAAAACTCATCTGCCGCTCAGGTGTGAACTGGCGGCTGGCCGTTTCGTTATCTGCGCCTGCCGACGCTTCGGCAACGCATCGTCGGCGACTTTGATCGTCCAATGATCAGGACAGAATCGGCTGCGGCAGGTACACCTGAACGGTGACCGTCTGCCTGTTGAAGTACGAAACGTACCGGGCATCACTCGCCGACACTTCTCCTTGATTCGGCCAATATGCAGGATCCTGTGCGCAGCCAAACAACGCAATGATTGTCGATTCGGTACCGTCTGAGAATGCCACGAACATGTCATCGTATCCCTAGATTTCGTAAGCGTTAATGCTTACCGTGAAGCCTGGCGTTCCAGCGCCGTTCGTTGCCGTGTAGTAAAACGTCTGCGGCGTAACTACGGGGACGCGATTGAACGGAACAGCTTGCGAAGTACCCGCCGCAACATTGCAGGTATTGAGTTGCCCAGCAACGTTTGCATTCATTGGATATATAGCCAGCGAAATTGCCGATGCTGCGCTTGACCCGATTTGAAGAAACCCAGAAAACGTCTTTGCGTTTTTCGGAATCACAGTGGTACTTACAGAGATCAGCGTGCCCGTAGCAGAGCTATTGACGGCTAGTCCGCCAGCAAACCCGAAAAGCCTATCAACCTGTACACCCGGTACAAACTGGCTGCTGGCATTTGTCGGCCACACTGACAGCAACGCGCTTGCCGTGTATCCGGCCGGCATGAAGCCACCGCCATACACGTTCGGCTGAACCGCTGAGGCAGCGTTCGTATAGAGCAGTCGTGGGTTTGTGCCCGAGATTGCGGCATTTGGGTTGTAGATCACATACTTCGCAACGAAGCCCGATGCGGGCGCGCTGCCCGTATCCATCTGCGTTGCCAAGTTACCCGTCAGATTGAGGCCTGTCAGGCAATAGCGCAAACCTCCCAACGCCGTCTCGACTATTACCTCATCCGCAGTGACCGTCGCCGTCGCGCTCGCCGTTGCGACGGTCATCGAGAAGTTGCGCGCCTGCCCGACGACACCCGACACCTGACCGAACTGCACAGCATGTTGGTTGGCGGTGGCCGGCGCGACCTGAACGGCAGCGCCGGTGCATTCGATCAGAACCCAGGACGTGATGTCCTGACGCCAGACGAGATTCGCCCGGCCGTTGGCGACGAGCTCTCCGCCCTGCAGCGCAGCGTGGGCGGCACCGACCACCGGCGAAGCGCTGATCACACCCGGATTCGGCGTGAAGGTCGTGGCGCTCGTATTTGCGGCCTTGATCTTCACCCAGACGTCCATCCCGTCCGTCAGCGTCGTGACTGGAATCGGGAACGAAGCCTGGATCGTGTTCGCCGAGCCATTATCGACGCCGTACGTCAGGTTGCTGGTCAGGATCGACTGCAGCATCCCGGTCGGCAGGATGGGCGCTGCGGCGTACTGGCTGATGTTCCCGGCAGTGAGGGACGAAGCTCCGAACGGCACCGTGACGACCCACAGACCGATCCATCCGGTGTCGGGCGAAGGCGTCACCTGCGAGCCAGTGGTGGCCGCCACGCCGGCCTTGATCTGGTAGGCGACAACGCCGTCGCGGAACGTGTTGCTGGTCGAGCCGGTGTTGTTTGGCCCCGACCACGGCGTTGTGGGGTTGAGCGAGTTGTAGAACTGCAAAACGACCGGCGAGGTGCCAGTCGTCGGGTCCAGGCTGATATCGGAGTCTTGGTACTGGGCTTCGATCAGGTAGTTGATCGACTGGCCGCTCGTGCCAGGGGTCGCAAACGTGCCAGTGGTGAACGTGCCGAGCTGGATGCCCTGCTTGAGGATCGTGTTCGCCGTGTTTGCGGGCAGCGTGCCGCACACCGTCGCTTCGAGCGGTTCGATCTGATAGATCTCGCCCGCGCCGATCTGCACGTTCATCGTCGCGGGGCTCGTCGGCGTGCAGGCGAGGCCATTCACCGTGCCAATCACGCCAAACAGCGCGGCACACACCTTGGCGATGCTCGTCATGGTGTACTGGGCCTGGGCGGAGAAGGCCCACTCGTACACTTGCTGGCCCACGTACGTTTCGATTCGACGCATGAATGCTCCGGACAAAAGAAAAGGGCCGCGCTAGGCGGCCCTTCGGGGTGAATTTGAGAAACTGTCAGTTCGAGATGTAGAAGCCGATGTTCGTCGCGATCGGCTTCGTGGCATTGATCGCTGCGATGATGTCGGCGTCAGAAGCTGCGGTCTGCTCTTCTGAAAGCGAGCCTGTGTATCCGTGTGAAAGGGGCGTCGAGAGTGCCGACCATGCCGCTGCGTTGCAATACGCTGCGCCTGCCGAACCACCGGTCACGAGCGGGCGAAACGCAGTGATCAGGCAACTGAATGGCGCGGCAATTGAACCCATGCGCGAGACGCCGCAGAAGCTCGCGACTCCGGTGTTCGCACCCATGCAGCCTGAGTCGAGCGGCCGCGCCGGCTCGAAAATGATCGGCGCGCGGCCGGTCAGCTGCGTGAGCACACTGATCATCGCGGGGCGCGTCGCGCGATCCTGAAAGAGCGCGACTTTGATACGTGCGATGTAGCTCGCGTCCGACTCGCTGGGCTTACGCGGGAGGCTGCCGCCGAAAAAGTCATCCGCCCACAGGTCGATCCAGCCTCCGCTCGATGTGTCGAGTCGCGCTTGCGCCTTGAAGAAGACGATCAGCAGGTACATCGTCACGAAAACAGATGCGATGCCCTGCAGCAGCGCGGTTACGATCGGCGCTTCGCTCCAGTCCCCGAACCAGCCACGCGGGATATACGATTGCAGCCGCGAAAGGATGTCGTTTTGATCTCCAGTGGCCATGTGTCAGTTCACAGTGATGGTGCCGGGTTGGAAGGCCTGCTGGTACGTAATGGAGATATCTGATGTACCGCCATTGACCTGCACCGCGGTGACATTCGTCACGCCATCGACGCTGTATGCCTGCGTTGCGATCGCGGAGTAAGGCAGAAGTGCGCCGCTCGACGTGGTCTTGATGCTGCTGATGTAGGCAGCGACTGCAGCTTGCACCAGCGGAACGGCCGTAGCCTTCACGTGATCCGAATCGACCGAGATCGTCATCGACACAGTGATGACCTGTGCTGTCGGCGCATGCACGCTATAAGTCGAGCACAGCGGCCGCACCGCTTCAACGGCGTTTTCAACGTTCGTTTTCTCGGTCAGGTTGAGAGAACCGCTCCCGTCATTCGCAATCACCGTGAAATAGCCGTTCTGTGCCATCCCGTTGTATTGCTGGTTCTCCGCGACGATCCCCGTCATGCCAATCTGCACGCTCTGGATCGCGTTGAGGACGGCCGCGAGTGTCGCGCGTTCGAGGCTCGCGATGAAGAGTACGAAGCGCGAGCGTGCTGCGGCGTCCGACTCTGCATCCGATCCGTTTGATACCGCGACGCTGTTCGAGACAGTGTCGACTCCCGAGATTGCCGTTCCCAAGGTGTTGAGCGCGCCGCTTGCCACGTTGCCGACGGTGCCTGTAACCGTACACTGCACGGCAACGCTAACGCTCGCCTGACCGGCTGGCAGCACATAGCCGTTCTGTGCAGCGCTGTACGCCGGGTTGGACGTGTCCGCAACAACGGCAAACTGCACCGAACCATCCTGAGTCTGGACGATGTCACCGACGAGAATCAGAGCCTGACTCGTCGGCGTGAAGCGCGAAAACGTCTCCTGCGTCGTCGCCGCGTCCGCCGGCAGGCGTGAAAACCCGAACTGCGCGAAGAACGAGTCGAGGTCTGCGCCGCTGGACGTTGCTGCGCGCGTGAGGGCCGCAACCTGCAGGATCAGGCCTTGCAGCCAGAGCGCGACGCCGCCGGTCGCCTCCGCGATCGCGCGGAGCACCGAACCGATGGTGAAGTCAATGAGCTGCGAGGCCGAACCCTGCACGGCCGTCGCGAAGTTCGACACAAGTGCCGAGAACGACTGGGTATTGAGATTGGCCATTGCGTCACGTATTGATGTCGAAGTTCACGAGCTGCGTTTGAGCAGTGTTCGAGTCGGTGTAGCTGATCGCCGTGCTCACGACATCCTGCGACTGGGTCATGTCGATCTGCGGTGCGGGCTGCCGCGCGACGGCCGATTCGAGCAGCATCTGCCCTCGGATCAAGGCGCGCGTCGCAGGCACATTGCCGGGCAAGCCCACCTTCCGCGGGACACCCGCGCCGTAATCCGGGTGCCACGTGTAATCAGGCGATGCCACGGGTTGTCCGGCGGCATTCGACAAAGCGGAATTGGTCAGCAAGCGCCGATACACGCGCTGAGTGCCCGTCGTCGGAATGTCAGCGAGCAGCAGATCTCCCGACGGTGACTCAGAGAGATCGCCGCCGTAGTAATGAAAGACGTCCACCATCAGCCACCCTTGACTGTCGAAGTGAGGTGCGAGCTACCCATCTGCTGGTTCGGCGCAAGCGTTACGCTGCCGGTCTCGTTGTGCGTGTGTCCGTTGAAGAGCGACATGAAGGCGGACGTGACGAACGAGAGCAGTGATTGAGCGGCCGCGCCCAGTTGGATCGATGGCGCCGTGATGCTCGCGGTGCCGCCGGCTTGAACGTTGACGTTGCCGGTCGCCTGAATGTTGATCGTTGGCGCAGTGATATCGGCTTCCACCTGACCGTTCAGCCCGACCTTGCCGTCGTTTGTCAGCTTCAGGTAGCCGCCCGTCTTGTGCACTGCCCACACTTCGCCGCTCGGCACGGCCGGAGCCTGCTGCGCGACTGAGAAGATCCGCGCGACGATCACGCCCGACGAGAAGTCGCCATGCTCGAACACAACGAGCACCTGATCTCCGATCTGCGGGCCAACCGCAAAGCCCCAGCCGTTGCCGATGCCGATCGCGCCGAGCGGCATCCAGTTCGATTCTGTCGGCTGCGTCCCCGGGTCGACGGGCTCAATGGTCACCTTTACTGCGTGGCTTGATGCGTCGTAGCTGCTGATTGTGGCGAGCGTCGGCCACGACAGATGATTACCTGCGATGCTCGCCTGTTGGCGGACCGCGTTCGCGAGCGCGTGAATGCCTCTCATAGCGTCGCGATCTCCGATTCGGGTGAATGGTTCTTGGCGTTGACCGTCATTCCGTAGCCGCCCTCAAAATTCATGCTGCGCTGGATCGAGTCGGGAAAGTACTGCTGGTCAAATGCCGTGCCCGTGCCGCTGAACTGGATGATCGACGTGATATCTAGTCCGTTGTCACCGGGCAAGTCGAGATCTTCGAGGCGCATTTCGTGCGCAACGAGCTGCTTATACCACTGCTGCGCGCGCTGCAGCGCCTGATCCTGCGTGAGGTTCGGGACCGTCTTTGAATAGATCTGCGCGCCCGTGCCCACGGTCGACGATCCGACCTTGATGGTCTTCACGTTGGACGGATACGAGACGACGAAGCCTTTCGCATATTTCTTGTTCCACGAACGGATCTTGACCTGTATGCCGCGCGAAACCGTGAGCGCGCGCTTCATCTTCAGTCGCTCGAAGTTGGCCTTCGGCGCCCCTCCAGCCGTTTGCACGACCTGATAGACGATCGGATAGGGCGTGGCCGAGGAAGGGTCAGGGGGAGGCTGAAAATAGAGCGTCTGCCCGCGCACCCAGACGCGGAAGCCTTCCGAATCGGCGAGATAGTTCAGGATGTCCCACTCGGACCGCTCGTCGGCCATGTTGACGTGGTCGATCTCGTAGTACTTGCCAACCTTCGTCGTCGTGGGCTTCACGGCGGTGGTGAGTCCGTGCTTCGTCGCCAGCATCGTCGCAATCTGCGACGCGGTCTGGTTCGGCCACTTCTCGGTGGTCTTCGTGTCGATGAACACTCGCGTCAGGTCGCGCCCGTCCACTTCGACAGTGTTCGTGATCGGGTCGACCGTGATGTGATCGGTCTGCCCATAAATCCAGCTGGTCAAATCGTCGGGGGTGTAGACCGCCGGATTCTGCGGAAAGCCGATGAATAGCTCGACAAACATGTCCTCCTGCTGCGAAAACCATGCAACGTTGCGATCGGCGGGCAGTCGTGCGCCCGAAAAGCTGCAACGGAACGTGTCTGCGCTGAAGAAGTTGTTGTTGTCGACATCGAAATTGATCCAACCGGGAATTAGTACGCCATTGACCTTCACCGCACCGCGCGGCGTGCGCGCGGACGGTTGAAGGAATGCAGTCATGGTCATTTACGAGCCGAGGATGCCGCCACTGGTGCCGTTGCTGTACGGCGGGATGATCAATGCGTTGACTCCGACGAGCGTCGGGTCGCTAAGACTGTTCGCCTGCGCAATTTGCGTCCATGCCGTCGGATCGCCGTATTCCTTCGCCGCCAGATCGAAGAGATTGCCGCCGCCGACGGTGACGACGCGCCCGCTCGAGCTGATCTTCGCGAGGTTGGTCTGCATCCGACCTAGCAACGCGTTGATCTGCGTGTACTGCACCTGCTGCTGCGTCGCATTGAAGATCGACTCAAACTTCGAGACGTTCTGCGCGATGGGCAGCGAGGGCAGCACGCCTGCTGGCACGCCGACGCTCGCCAGAAGGCTGTCCACCTGACTGATCGAGGTGGAAACGTAGCGCACCGCATTATTTAGCGGTTGCAACACCGTCGAGATCTGACTCATCGTCGCGCCGACGAAGGTCTTTACATTTCCGACAGCGGTACTGAGCGTGCCCATCAGTCCCGACAGCGTGCTATCGCCGGTACTCGCCGTGAGCGCGTTGGCCGAGTCGAGATCGCCGTTGATCACGTCGTCGGCGTCAATGCCTGCGTCGGCGTAAATCGGAGCCGTCAGATCCTGCAGCACCTCACAGGTGATGCGGTAGGGAATCTGATAGAACCGGTAATCGGGATCGAACGACCGGATCACCACGAGGAAGTACAGCTCGTCCCATGAGAGAGCGACCGGTTGCGCCGCATCGACCATCGCTCGGAGCGTGCGCGCGCGATCGAGTGCAGACTGACCGCCCTCGGTCGGCATAAAGGTGCCGGTCCAGGTGATGGGCGGCCAATCGCTACCGAGCATCTGAATATCGCGCACGCCGCCGACCATCTTCTTGATCGCGAGCCTCTGCTCCGTTGGAAACGGAATGCGGTCGGGGACTTCGAAGTCCTGAAACGTAAAATCCCCGAGAACCACGGTGATATCGCTCATTTGAGACTCGGCATCGGGAGGCTGAGGCTGCTGTCAATGCCGCCGATATGCAGCCCCGATCCAAGCGGGCCAGCAAAGTACGGCGAAACGGCATCAGCTATCTTGCGACCGTCGAGGTGGACCGACGTGTGGACATTACCGCTGGGACTGCTTGAGCCACCGGACACTGACGTGCTCGTGTGCGACTGATCCGTTGGTTTGTTCCAACCGAACATGTCACCCAATTTGCCCCAACGACCGACCGTCGGATGATCAGACTGCGGTACCTGGTCGATCTGCGCTTGCGCCACCGTCATCGGACTGCTGGAAATCGAATTAATCGCGCGCAGGATGCTCGCGCCAGTGAGCAACATCTTCGTGATCGCCGGCAGCATGGTCCTTCCGAACTCAGTTTTGAAGTCAGTCCAAGCGGCGGTGAATTCTGCTTCCGCGCCGGCCGGAGACTTCTTGTACTGATCTTCGAGGTCTTTCAGTCCCATTGCACCTTCCGTTACCGCGACGTTCTTGTCGATCTTGTGACGCTGCAGGTACATCTGCGCAAACGCGTTACTGGCTGTGCGCTGGCTGAAGATGGTGTTCAGCTCGTTGACCATCATCTCGTCGGTAATTGCGTCGCCAGTTACCAGTTTCTTGCCCGGACCGACGACACCCGCCTGTCGAATCGCAGGAACGAGCACCTTCAGCAAGTACTCGAACTTCGACGTGTCGTACAGTTGCGAGTCTTTGAGCGCGCCCGGCAGCACGCGCTTGAGGGTGCCGATCTTCGTGTACTCGACCATCTTCGAGTCGATGATTCCGAGGCGCACTGCTTCCTTCATGGCCTGCACGGTGCCGCGCCCCATCGCGAGATTCTGGTGTGCGCTCATCAGTGCCGTCCCGTAGCGGGAGCCACCCATTTCCTGAATCATCGGCGCCGACTCTTCGTAAAACGCCTTGTTCGACAGCAGCCGCGTGGCGACGCCACCAGTTTTCATGAAGGCGAGCAGGTCCGTGGGCGTAACGAGACCCGCCGAGCCCGTCAACACCTTCTGCGCGAAATCGGCTTGCTTGAACATTTCCGATTCGGAATTCGTGCCGCCGCGCATTTCGATGACCTTGCCGAGCGCCTGGAAAGTCTTGTTGTCGAATCGATTGCCTTCCTCGCCGAAAACCCCCTTGTTGGCGGCCAGCATGCGTGCGAAGAGCGGCGTGATTGCCTTTGCCTCTTCGTAGTTGCCCATCACCTCGTGCATATCGCGCAGCATCGTCATGCGCTCAGTCATCGAGATGCCGAACTGCTGAGTGCCGCGCGCGAATTTGTCCGCGTCTTCGTTGACCTTCGCGCCCAGATTCAGCGTCTTGAAGCGGTTGAAGGCCATCTCGTAGTCTTTGCCGGCCTCGTAAAACTTGTGGCCGACATATACAGCGACGCCGGCCGCCGCGAGCGGCACAAGCATGTCGCTCGCCAGTCCCATGCCGACGCCACCAACACCAACGCCGTGCGCGCCGAAATGCAGATTGCCGCCGTGCAGGCCGCCGCGGTGACGTCCGCCGCCACCGCCACCGCCAGGCAGAGCGGCAGGGAACCCGCCGGCGCCGCCGCCCATGAAGTTGTGACCGACGCCCCGCAGAGCATGCAACTGGCGACCGAGGATATTGACCTGAGTGTTCGCTGCAACCAGTTCTTTCTCGATACCGAGGGAGCCGGGGGGCATGGCGGCCTTGATACCGTGCAGGGCACGACCGGCGTTCAATGCTTCTGCGTTGACGGACTTCAGGCTACCGTCGAGCGCCTTGGTAGCCGCAGAAAGATTGCGCACGCCGACCACTTCCGTCCCCATCTTCTGCAGGCGCTTATTGACCTGCAGAGCGATCGCATCTATTTTCGCGAACCCCTCGGACAACTTGAGCAGTTGCGGCGTGATGAGGTCGTGGAGTTTGAGGGTAGTCCCGATCGAATAGACGTCCATAATTCTGGATTACACTCAAGTACTTACGTTGGAGGGGATATGGACGTCTTCTATCGGGCACATGAGTGGCTGGCCGACCGTTTCTCGTGGGTTCAGTACCCCAAGCCTCGTGTGCGAAGCCTTAGCGGTCATCTGCACGGCTGGCGCGCGCGATGGGCCACGCGACCGCCGATGAACAAGGCCGCCGCGATCTGCATGCCGACGGCGATGCTGTTCATTCCTTACATCGGCGTCTTTCTCGCGATCGCGAGCGTCATCTTCCTGTTCGCCTACTTCAAGAGGTGATTCGCGGGCGTCGCCAGCCGCGCGCCGCGAGCCACGCGAACACTGTCATCCCGATGATCCGTTTGACCCGTTCCCGGCTATGGATTGCGGCTGGTCCAAGCACCGGCCGCGGTGGCTGCTTGGTCGTACCGAGGTCGAACCAGACGAGGTTCTGATCGTTCGAGCCGACCTCGGCTTCGCTGGAGGATGCGGTGCGACGAATCGAGCGTTGCATCTTGCCGTCGCGGTAGCCGGGATCGTTCTCCGAATAGCCAAGCCGGGAGCGTTCCGCTTGCGTCGAGTCTGCGAGCTCTTCCCACGCCGGATACGGACCGACACCATGCTGGTATTCGCCGATCAGTCCTTGTGCGGTTTTCTGGATCTCTTCGGCCGCCCGGTCGACGGCGTGGTGCTTCACCTCGGCAGATTCAAGCGCAAGGCGCTCAAGATGCGCGGCGAACGCACCAAAGCTCTTGAACTCTTTCATTCATCGCCCTCGAACTGTTTCGTCGCGAAGTTGTAGCGTTTGTTGCTTCTCTGCTCTGAGCAGATGATTGACCACGCAGTACGCGTCGTGCCGTCGACTTCAAATGCGACATCAAACGGCACGCCGTGACGAACCAGCCACAGGGATTGGCGCGTCGCGGGGTCAGCGACTATTTTTTTGCGAGATCCTCGTCGACGTCTGTCTTCTCGGTGAAGTGTTGCTCGAACGCCTCGGAGACGGCAACGATACCGTCGTCGTCCAGCCTCTGATAGAGCGCTTCGATCTGGTTCTTGTTCGTCGGCGTCGGAACCGGATTCCCGTCGACCGCCGTGACGAACATCAGAGCCCAGATATTGCTCACCCACAGGCGATTTGTCGAAGATTCGCCCATCGCGTCGATGAAACGGAGCTTCGTGATCGGATTAGGCTTTCGCATCGTGATGGTGCGACCGCGAGCATCGGAAACGAGTACTTCGGATGCAGCTTGCGTGACCACCTGAGCCGACGGCGCCATAGGCGCTTGCGGATGGACTTTTACACTCGACATGAAGCGATTCCTTTAGGCAATGCGAATCTTGCGACCCGCTTCGAAAGAGAACTTCTGCGTTACCTTTTCCTGACCGCGCCAGCTGCCGCCGTCTTCCGGATACAGGGCAACATCGCTGTACTGCCACTGCGTGACGGACCCGTCCAGTTCGTTGACGGTCTGCGTGATGTAGACCTGCCCCGGTGGCAATCCGGCGAAGTAGGACGCTTCTGCGTCGGCGAAGTAAGCGTCGTACGACGGATCCTGACGATCGATCTCAAACGTGCCCGAGTGGCCGTCGTAGATCGCGCGGCGCAACACGCGGCCAGTGACAGGCACGCTCTTGAGTTTGATCATCTCCGGTTTGGACTCGAACGAGACGATGTTGCTGATCGTGACCGGGCCGACGTTGGAATCGATGATCGTGACCTGCGCGCCGTCGCGGCCAATATTGAAAGTGTTTTCGCCCGCCATGTGCGGCTCCTGAAAAGGAAAAGCCCGCACAAGGCGGGCGGAAAGGCTGGGGATTTAAGGCTTAGCTGACTGACACACTGACCGTCGAACCGCCCTGCAGCGAGATCAGGAACTCCCGGACAATCGACTGGTACTTGACCTGCACCAGACATTGCATGAGGCCCAGCGAAACGTTGTTGTCAGGGTTGTTCGAGGCGTCAAGCGTCACCTTGAACGGCTGTTTCGTCGGGTTGTTGACGTCGCTGATGTACTTGCTGACCAACCACAGGCCCGACAGGAACGACGAGATAGCGTCACGAACTTCCGTGCGCAGGTCGTCGGTCTGAGGGTTGCCCACGACGTATCCGAAGTTCGCCGCGAGCGTCAGTGCGAGGAAGTTCGTCATCGTCGTGTACGCCTCGCTGTTCGTCGCCGCGTCGCTCGACGTATTCCGATCCGTCTGGAACGAGAAGTAGTTGCCGCCCGGCGATGGATTGGCGAGGAAGTCGAGGCGAGCCTGCACTGCCGATAGCGTTTCGGGCCCGGAGTATTGCACCTGCTGAACGGAGCGCTGCGTGCCGATGATCCCCTGAACCGGCTTGTTAAGTGTCGACTGGTTCGGCGCGAGGTTTGCTCGCATCGGCCCCCAGATGGTGGCGGGGCCAAGCAGGCGCTGCACGTTATTGACGTTGTCCTGCCAGTACACCCAGTCACCAACAAGACACTTGAGGCCGTATGTATCGGCACCGGCAGTGTTCAGGTTCGTCGATACAGTCGAGACGGACTGGCCAGGTTGCCCCTGCGCAGCTCCAAAGACACCGAACTGCTGGCCAAACAGGCCCATCGTGCTCCATTGCGATGATGTGGAGTGGTCCACAAGATTCATCGTCTGTGCGCCCGAGTTCTGCAAGGCATACATGCCGGTCGGCGGCGTCGAGTTCGTGCCGACCAAGGTCGCGTCGGTTACACCCGCAGCGCCGTCGGTGCCGCCGGACAGCGTGACAGAGGTGAGCGCGGGCGCCGCTGCGGAAGTACCGATGGTTGCGATAGCGAGCTGCGACGGACCGCGCACGCCGGATTGACCCAGGTTGATCGCATTCACCAGATTCAGCCACACGCTGGTCACGAGCGTGATTGAACCGCCGGTACCGGCACCGCCGCCCGAGAGCGTTGCCGTTGCGCTCGTGTATCCGCTGCCCGGGTTCGTGATGGTAACTGCACCGAGTCCCCACACCAGATTGATCAGCGTCCCGGTACCGGCCCCGGACGTCGACTGCGGCGCCACGGGGTTCGTCGGGATCGGACCTCCTGACAGCGAGCCGGCGTTCGTCACAGTCAGAGCCGTGATCACGCCTGATGCGGCGGTTACGGTCAGAACGACTCCGTTGGCCAGCGTGACGGTATCGCCAGTCACGTAACCGGTGCCCCCGCTCGCGCCGCCGCCCGTAACCGTGGCCGAGATGACCTTCAGCGAAGCGTTGGCCGTGGCCTGCACGCCGTTTGAGCCTTGCGGCGCGGAAACCGCGATGTTTGGCACCGACGTGTAGCCAGTGCCGGCCGTGACCGTCGCGTTGCTGACGCCCTGCGTGAGGTTGTCGAAGACCTCGGGCTGGAAACCAGGCAACGCCAGCGTGACCTTGTAGCTGCTCGGCTTCGTGCCGTTGGACGTGGTCGCGACGAGGCTGTTGCCGAGCGAGCCCGTGTAGTAACCCGTCAGCGTGGCACCGGTGGCGTTCGAGCCATCCTTCAGCGCGCCGGTGGCTGCGGTATCCGTGCCATCCGTCACGCGCACTGCGACGTTATTGTATTGGCCCAGCATGAACGCGATTGCGATCGCGGTGGCGAGGTCGCGCAGGCGGTTCGTGACCGGCCCCCAGTTCGCCTGGTTTGCTTGCGGCGAGCCGGTGACGACCGGACTGTTCACCGCCCCCCACGATGCGACACCGACCAGACCGTATCCATTGGTCGCGACGCCGGCCACGACGGGCGGCGGTTTGACGATCTGCACGTAGGCGCCGGGCGCCATTGCACCAGCCGTGTTTAGCTGGCCATACTGGTAAATCATCGTGCCCATGTAGCGGCTCCAGAATGCAAAAAGCCGCCCGAAGGCGGCCTGATGCGCGGTGTGAGGTGGATTACTGCGGGATTACCTTGCGGCAGTGGTGTGCGTTCTCGCTTTTGAGAACGTCCGCTACCTCGTCCGGATCGGTGATGCTGTCGCCGCGGCGATAGTCGCCAAAAGCGTGCACCACAACGAGCGTGCGATCTGCGACGGGCTTTTTGGTCTGCTCGTCAGCCTGGTCTTTCGTTGCCATGTCGGCTCCTAGTAAGTGCGGGTGAGGATCGGCGTGCCGTCCTGCGTTTCGAACTTGACGCGTGTTGCCACGACGGTCGCAATCTGCTTTGTGGTGGTCGTCGCGAATTCGATCTCGTAGTACAGATCACGCCGGTAGACGCGCACCTTCTCTGATTCGTCCGAGAGCACGCTGCGGTGATACCGGATCCGCGCACCGTAGCCGTCAGGCATCGTGATGAATGCAATCTGGGACAGGGCGACCTTGATGGCGTTGCCGATAGTCTTGCGCGTCACCGGGTCGGGTGCCCAGACGGTGATCTGGAATATCTGCGCCTGTCGTTCCCATTCGGTTGTGACAGATCCCGTCGTGCCGACTCGCGTCGTGGTCGGATTGACTGGCGACAGATCGGCGATCAGCAGATTGCCTTGCGCATCGACCACCTGGGCGCCGCTGGCCGTGAAAACGAGAGCCGCATCGTTGATCGTGACGTTCGGACCGCTGCTGCTCGTGCCCGGGTATTTGACGGCTATCAGCGTCGCGAGCCCGGTGGCGATGGAGGTCAAGGTGTCCGTCGACTGTACCGGATAGATGAACGGGCAGCCATCGATCAGCACCGCGAGGTTGTGCGGCGTGAACGGCGACGGCATCGCACCACCAACCGTGACAACGTTCGTCGCCGCCGTCAGCGTGAGAGTCGGCTGGGCAATTGACATGACCTTCTGCTTTGGCCGGTAGCGCGTCGTATTGCGCTCAGTCGGTGTGGCGTAGACGCTGACGTCCGCTATGCCCTGCGGCATGTCGATGTCGACCTGGCCGGGCAGCGGCCAACCGGGAAAAACGTTGATGTCCTTACCTGTCACCGACGCGTTGCCGGTGCCGCTCGGATAGACAAAACCAGCGAGTTGCGCTGCGACCGTATCGAGAACGTCCTGAACGTCAGCCATTACGCCTCCAGACGTTCGACAAGGAAGTTGGGCCCGAGCGAGTTGATATACGGTGCCGAAACCATGTAGCGCTGTCCCGTCTCATCAGTGATGATGTCACCGCGCAACACCGATTCCGGCGGCAGGTTCACCGAGCGCGGCATGAACACTCGCCACAGTGAACGATTCGCGGCGTCAGCCGGCAGATGCGGATCCGGCCGCGCGCCCGTGCTCCTTTGCTGGATCGACGCAGGCAGACCGGAGAACAGAACCTGTTCCGCCGTCGGCTGTACGCCTCCATACGGCTTGAGACCGCCGCCTGTCTGAACGGGCTGCCGCGAGATCGAGACTGTACGCGGATAGATGAAACTCATACGAACAACTTTGCGCGAAAGGGCGCGAGCATGGCCTTCGTGTCATCGTCGATGACGGTCGCGGCGAAGCGCTCGATCGACGTGTCGCCGGCGGCGTACTTCTTCGTCTGGCCGAGCTGCGGAAGGGACGCCTGCGCCATGATGATGTTCGCGCATGCGGCCTTGACCGCGCCCGGCAGACCGGATGCAGGGTAGCCCGCCACGTACCAGAGGTTGATCTCGCTGTAGTACGCGAGCATCACACCGGCCGGCACCCACACCATACCCGTCTCGAAGTCCACGCCCGTATTGATGATCGGAAAGAACTCCCACACCGGCGGGCCGCCGAAGTGCGACAGCGACGCAAGCAGGTTGAACTCATCGACCTGATAGCGCGATGACGCGCCGCGGCGTCCGTAGCCGTAGCGGCCCTGTCCGGCGAGCAGGCGCGCGACCGGCGTGAAGGCCAGATTCGTCACCGGCCGCCCGTCTGGCATGAACTTGTGCTGCTTGATCGTCAAGCCCTTGTCGGCGGTCGCCCCTTGGGCATGCGCGAACACGACGCTTTGCAGCGTCACGTTCTGGCCAGCGATCGACACGATCGCAACGGGCTCGCCGACCTCGCTGTTCGCGCGGTCGAGGACGATGACGTCGCCAACCAGCAGCGACGCAACTCCGCCAACCAGCGGCACCACCACGTTGTTGCCGGGGGTGATCGCAGCCCCCAGCGTGAAGCTCTGCGACGGCGACAGCGCGGCCATCCAGCCCGGCGCGCCAGTACCGTCCGGCACCCACACCAGACCTTCCGGCCGTTTCAGGTACATGTCGATCAGCGTCGATGCCGTCGTGACCTGTGCCGCCGTCGTGCCGGCCGGGAGGCCGTATGCCGCGTAGTCGCCGGTGGTCAGGTAGGAAGAGGGCATCTTAGTTCGCTTGCAAAAGGCCTGCCACGTTCGACAGCGTCGCTGCAGCGCCGCCGGTATTGGTCACAGTCACCTGGTAGGACATGAACGGGAGAGTGTCGGCAGTGCCGATCGACACCGTTTGAGCCGTGTTCGCAGTCAATGTGGCCGTAACCGGCGCGCCGATGGCGACCGTGCCAGCCGCGTCGAGGAAGCGCTGGATGGTGACCGCGCCCGCCTGCGTCGACTTCAGGCCCAGCGCAAAATACTTCCAGCCATTTGACAGCAGCACTGCGGACTGCAACTGGCCGCTGGCCGGCACCTGAGCATTCAGGCCCAGCTGGGCGGCACTGATTACAGCCTGCAGCGATGGCCCGAGTTCGCCGCCAAGGCCGGTGTTGTCTGCGCGAAGTGTCATGTCGAGGTGAGGATCCGGTGGGTGCGTACGCGTTCGTCCTGCACTTCCAGACGCTTCGCCATCGCGAGGTCGGTCATGATCGGCGAGCGCTGCACCATGCCCTTGTCGAGCAGGTACTGAGCGACGTCATGGCGCACGTTGGACGCTTTTCCTTCAACGAACTTGACCGAGAAGGTCAGCGGCGTGCCGTCGGGCCCGCAGAAGTCGGAAGTCGGGAATTCCTTGCCGGGCTGGACGATGATCAGGTGATCGCGTTTGCCCGTTGTCAGATACAGGTGCATGCCGTTCCTTTGGATTGGGGAATAAAAAAGGGCACCGGCGCGAACCGGTGCCCTCGCTATGCCGCCGTTAGACGGCGCACAACGTCAGGTGACAGGTTTAGGAACCCACCACCGCGACCACAGCGTGTGCATAGCTGTAGCCCTTGACGATCAGTGCGTCGAACTGC
Organism: Paraburkholderia sp. BL17N1; assembly: GCF_003634175.1. Classification (NCBI taxonomy): domain Bacteria; kingdom Pseudomonadati; phylum Pseudomonadota; class Betaproteobacteria; order Burkholderiales; family Burkholderiaceae; genus Paraburkholderia; species Paraburkholderia sp. BL17N1. Next base: position 4,357,434 of record NZ_RBIW01000001.1, on the reverse strand, counting down.
ACGCCAACGAACTGGCCAGCCAGATTGCCGGTCAGGCCGAGTTGGAAAATACGCGGTTTGCCGTCCGTGCCCTTGCCGATGTACGCGATTTCGAGCATCGACTCGGTCACGATCGCAGCGTAGTAGTTGTTCAGGCCGCTGCCCGGATTCGCGAAGCCGTACTGGCCCGTGGAGTCCGTCGGCATATACGGATCCGGGATCAGCGGCAGGTCGCCGGCCTGGGTCGCGATGGCCTTGACCGACACACCGACCGTCACATTCATCGTCTTCAGCTCGATGTGCGAGGCCTTCGCTTCCTTCTCGATCTTGTCGATCAGGAGCGGGTTCATGTAGATCGCGGTGGGCTTCGGCTTGAACGTCTGGTTCGCCATCATCGTCGCGACCATCGTCTTCAGGCCGTCGATGATCGACGAGCCGAACGGGATCGTCGCCTGTTGCGTGATCTGCTGGAGCGCGCCGACCCATTGCAGCGTGGTCGGGACCAGCAGCGACGTGTCGGTACCGTTCCAGAACATGTGCGCGCGCAGCACGATGATCGCCGTGATGATGTCCTCGACGTCCTTCGCCTGCAGCGATGCGAACTGGCCTTGCTGCTCGGTCACGTCGCGGTCGAACAGCGACAGGTTCGATTGCGCAACGCTCGCCTTGATAAACGCGGCGCGTTCGACGCGCGTCGGGCCCGATGCCGTCGCGGACAGGTTGCGCGGGTCGTTCGACGTCGCCGTGGCGATGGCGATCTGTTCGAAATAGCGATGCGGGTGGCCGGTTGCCGGGACATGCGGCGTGCGGTCGAGCGCGACGGACTCGCGACGGATCAGGTCGACGATCTCGCGTTCGAATACCGGCACTTCAAGAGCGCCCGGGCCGCTGTAGTCGGCGGCAGCCGACAGGTTCGACACGTTGCCGCCTGCGCCCAGCGAGTTGCCGAGCGCGATGAGCGCGTCATCCGACGAAGCGTCGGCCGCGCGTGCAATGATGGTCATGGTATTTCCTGTGAAGTCTGGATGTGTGGTGCGGCAGGCGCGCTTACTTGCGCAGCAGGCCGGCGGCGGCGATCGACTGCTTGGCAGCGATTCGGGCACTGATGCCCGTCACGCCAGCGGCTTGCAGCATCGTGTCGATCTGGCCTTCCGTCAGGCCTTCCTTGGTGTCCTCCACCTTGATGCCGCCCTTGGCGAGCAGCGTCATCACATCGGACGGGATCGTCTTGCGCGCCGGGGCTTCGGCAGCCTTGAACGCTGCGGCCTTGATGTCGTCCACCTTGGTGCCGAGCGCGGACAGCGAATCCGTCAGCGACTTGATCACCGGGTTTTCCGCGTCGAGCGCGGCCGGTGCCGGCGTCGGGGTCGGTGCAGCGGCAGCCGAGAACCCCCAGTCGTGATCGCGGAAGATGTGCGGCAGCTTGCCGGCGGCGGCATCCGCTTCCATCGACGCTGCCATGTGATGCAGCACCTTCACGTGGCCTTGCGAGCTGTGCAGGCCGATGCCCGACGCTTCCATCGCGGCCGCGCAGTTGCGCAGAGCGGTGGCGTGCGGTGCGACGCGATCGCGCGTTTCGCGATTGGCTTGCAGCGCGGTCTCGCCAGCGGCCTTCATGGTGGCGACGTCTTTCGTCACGCCTTCAATTTGCGTGGTCAGCGGCTTGATTGCAGCAGCCAGCAACGCTTCCATTTCTTCTTTGGTCATTTCGATGTCCTGTTCAGCCTGTGCGGCTAATGATGTTGACTGGTAGGCGGCCTTGTCCTTGTAGAGAACGGCAGCGCCGGTGAACACGCAGCTCACAATCTGAAGCAGGTCGCCCATCGGCCGAGTTTTAGCCGTGACTTCATAGCTGAAGCCAAGGTCCTCTTTCTCGGACTGGATGCGGGCACATTCCTGCGGAAAGTCATGCGCGTAGAAAAACCCTTCAATCCGCACCTCATCGCCGACGATCTCAGCGCCCGTGATGACCCCGAGTTTCCGGGTGACGTCGTGGGCGCTCAGGTCGGCGGAGAAGTCCACCGCCATGCCGAGCAGGCTTTCAAGGGCCTTTTCGGCAACGTCCTTCGGCAGGTAGGTGCGCTTGCCGCCAGACCCACCAGGAGGCAGGTCAGACGGCTGGTTCACGAACGTGAGCACGCCAGAAAACGGCATGCGGTTCGGATGGTTTGCAACTTCGGGCACGTTCAGCGACATGCCCCAGAGCGTCATCGCGGCAGCGTGGACGCTCTTGTCCCAGTCGGACGTGTCGATGCCGAGTTCCTTCGCGCGGCGCAGAATCCGGGCGCGCGCTTCCGAGCGCTCGGCTTCCGACAGGCCCTGCGTGCGGTCGACCTGATCCCAGGCGAGAGACGTATGTGTCTCGTCGTTGATCGGCAGCTTGCGCTTGCCGGGCACCGCGAAGTGCTCGGGCGGCAGGGCGTCGCGTTCTTCTTTCGAAAGCGGCATCTTCGTGTCCTCTTACAGCGCCCGGACCTGTTCGAGCAGGGCGGCCGCGTCCCCATCCACGCTGGACAGCGCGTGATACGCGAGGTATTTCACGCCCGCCAGTGCGACGACGACCGGATTCAGCGCGTGGTGCAGGGCGTGATCGCCCGCTTTCAGCGCTGCTTCGGATGCCGATTCGAGATCGGCATAGAGGCTCGACGCCTTCGGTGCGTCGCCAGCCTTCGATGCTTCTGCTGGCTTCGCTGCTTTCGTGGTCTTCGTTGCCATGTCGGCTCCTGCTGAACCGGCGGGTTACCGGATGGTTGGTGGGACGTGCTGCTTAGGTCAGTGCGGTGACCGCAGCCTGCACAGCGGTCTTGTTGCTGCCCGCCGGGATGAAGTCGAGGATCGCGTTGAGCACCTGAATGGCATCAGCGCACTTTTCAGCGCTGAAGTTCAGCATGCCCGGCAGGTCCTGCCCGTTGGCTGCGCAGGTTGCGGTTTCGGCCGAGAGTGCGGTCAAGGCCAGAAGGTTGGTGCGGACGCCCATGGCGTTCTCCTATGCGTGGTGGGGTACTACGAAGGTCGCGCACAGGGCGCGAAAGGGATTACGCGAGGATCGCGATGTCGATCGTGCCGGCCGCGAGCGTGTTGGCTGCGAGGCGCGGGTTCAGGTTGACCGTGAAGCCGGTGTTCGTCTTGGCGGATACGTACCAGGTCGCGTCCTGATTCGGCGAGACCACGACGGTGTACTTCGCCGGCAGGTCCAGCCCGGTGACAGCGACCGTGACGGCTGCACCGGCGCTGCCGCCAGCTACGTTGGCGAGGCCTTCGATCAGCGCGAGCGCGAGACGATCGGGCCGGGCCAGCGGCGTGCTGCCGTTGAGCACCTCGACGGTATGAACGGGAAGTCCCATTTTGTTGCTCCTGTGTCGGGCGAACGCCCAGAGGGTTGCCTTGCGGCGGTGAACAGGCGTTCGGCCTGCTATTCGATACTGGTCAATGCGGGGTTGGCGATCTTCGCGCCGCGAGCCGCTTCGATGGCGATCTGCGCGTCGGCGCTGATCATGTCGCCGAACTTGCTCTGCAGCGGCGGCAGGTTGCGGCGCGCGCGGTACTCGTTCGGCGTGATCGCGTTGTTCTTGTATTCCTTCTCGTAGATGTCGGCCGTGGCCTTCTCATCCTCACGATCAAGACCACCCGGCGTGAGCTCGATGTTCGTGTAGCCCAGCCGGCCCCAGATCACCTCGCGGTTGATGTAGGCGCAGACCGTGCGCGTCACCGGCTTGATCGACAGGTCCCAATCGCGGTCCTCGGCCACCTCGCCGTTGTTGCGATTGATGTTCTGCTCGACGCCGAGGTTCTGCGCGCTGATGCCGAACGCCACCGCGATCTCGCGGATCACGAATTCCTGGTACTTCAGGAAGAGCGCGGTGTCGTCGCTGCCGCGCAGGTTCAGCACCTTCGCATCGGCGCCGCCGATGACCGGCGTTTGGCCTTGGCCTTCGATATCGTTGCGCCAGTAGCCGCGGAATGCCTCAATCGTGGTCTGGTCGGCCTGCTGCAGAAAGATCAGATTCTGCGGGTGCGCATTCGCTGCGACGTCGCCAGCGTACTCGGCCACGCCGAGCAACCGGTTGATCGTCTCGAATGCCACCTCGAGCGCGCCGAACGCGAACGGCGAGTCGGTCGTGATCCGGTCGCGGATGTACACGAGCTCGCGGTTCAGCAGGTCGCGGCCCTGTGCGACGCCCACGTTGCCGAACCCGAAGGTCTGGCAGTAGCGCGGCTTCGCTTCGTCGCCGTCCCAGTCCGCATAGATCTGGATCGACAGCGCATCAACCGGCCACAACCAGAGCGGGCGCAACTTGTCGCCGCCGACCTGCTGCTCGAACGCGCCGGCACCACACACCAACAGATCCTCGACAACCTGCTGCAGCAGCGAGCTGAACGTGTCGTCGTGATTCGGGCTGAAGAGGCACGCAGACGTGACGTCGATCTGCCGCTTGATCTCGCTGTTTTCAGCGATGTCCTTTTTCACGCGCACCGACCAGTCGAGCGAGCAGATCGACCGGGTATAGAACTGGATCGCGCGCGTCGCGTACGGCGTGCGGGAGAAATACCGCAGGTTCGCCGGTACAGGCTTGATCATCGGGCGCGAATCGCGCAGATTCCACGATCCGACCTGCCGCATGCGCGCGTACTGCGAGGTCACGCGGTTCGGTTCGTGCCGAGGGCGCCCGGCTGTGATCGCGCGCACTGCGCCGGTGACCGCACGCTTGATGCGCGTCCAGCGCGACGGCGGCGGTCGCTGATGCAGCTTCGTGTGATCCATGAAAGGTCCGTTAGATTGAGCCGAACGCCAAAGTGCTGCGGTGCTCGGCGAGCGCGTAGCACGCGCTGTCGCCCTTGTCCGGACTGCGGCCGATCCGCTTCTTGATCTCGTCTTTCGTTTCGACCTGAATGCCACGCGGCGTGCGTTTGTAGCGCGGCGCGCACAGGTCCGCGAACAGTTCTCGATCAGGCGGCAGCGCCAGGTCGTATCCGTTCACCGGGTCCAGCGCCTCGCGCATGCGCCACCAGAGCAGCGCGCGCGTATTGGCGAAGCCGAACACGCCGGTGATGTCGAGTTCGTCGGTGCCAGCCGCGCCGCTGATGCCCCAGATCCTGTCGCCGATGGCAGCGTGGATGAGGTCGTACGGCGATGCGCCGACGCCCACCACGTCAAGATTGACCACCGTCGACACGTCGCGCAGGTTGAACACCTGGGCCGCCACCACGTGGCCGTCCGGTGTGTCGGCGCCGGGATAGCAGATCTGCTCGGCGAAATAGTTGCCGTACCGCGGCGAGTGGATCGTCTGATCCTTGCCACCGCGTGCCACGTCGACGCCCAGCGCCGTCATCGGGATGGTCGGCTGGTGCCGCGCCTTCCAGCGCTCTTGCGCCGCGCGTATCCACTCGGACGGGATGATCTGGTAGGCGTCATCCTCGCGGCCCGCCGCAAAGTCGCCCAGCAGCATCTTCGAACGCAACGGTTCGGGTAGCGCCTGCAGCTTCGCGATGTACCCCGACTCCATATAGAAGGGGTTGTCGGTCACCCGCGCGGGAATGAACGTGCGCGTCTGCGGTTGGATGATGTCAACCGCGTCGAACTTCGAGCGGTCAAAGTCGTAGACCGGCTGACCATCGACAATCACGAACTCGCTGCCGTCGGGGCACTCGATCTGCCTTCCTTCGACCGCCGCGTACCATCGCAACTCGCCGGCCGCTGCCGGATTCGGGTGTTGCGGGTCGAGCCATGCCGCAAACCAGTCGATGAGCCAGTCGCCGGTCGCATCCGTCGGCGGGTTCGAGCACAGCAACACCTGACAACGTTGAGACGGATCCTCGCTCCGGTTCCAGCCTGCGATGAACTCGACCTGCGATTCGAGAAAGTTGGCCGCCTCGTCGAACACTTTCAGATCGTGCGGACGCCCCTGATACTTGAGCTTGTCCGACTCGTGCTGCACAGAGCCGAACTCGACAATGCGTCGCTTGCCGCCGAACTCGCAGCGCCAAATTCCCTTCTGGTTGAACACCCCATACTCGCTGTACACCTCCAGCGAGCGGTCGATGATCCCCGACAACTGTGGAAATTCGCGCCGCAGGATGAGCGCCTTCTGATGCTGCGTCAGGGCCTTGCCAAGCGCCAGATCGGTCTTGCCGCCTCCAGCCGCGCCGCCGTACAGGATCACGTCTGCGCGGCACTCATATGCCTGCGTCTGCGGGCCGGGCAGCGGCTTCCACGTGAGCCGGTTACGTGCCTTGAGCGTCTGCAGGAGCGCCAACTTGTCGGCCGCGCTCCATGTTCGCCAGTTCTGCCTCGATTGCTGCATCGATGTCTTTCATGTCGGCAGAGTTGGGAGCGTCAAGGCCACGGATCTTGCGGATGGCAGCGACCGCAAGGCTGGCCGCTTCGACGATGACCTTGATTTCCTTTGGGTCGCTCGCCTTCTCAGCGCTCACCTCCAGGTTGATCAGGCAATGCCGGTGAATGCGCAGTCCGCGCTCCATATCGGCGATGTCTTCGTTTGCTGCACCCTGAATGGTTTCAAGGGTTAAACCTGAAACCTGCGGTGAAACCTTGTCGCCGGAAACCTTTGCGGCGCCGCTGAAGTGCGCGTCGACAATAGCGCGCTTAGCCGTGCCGGGGTTACGCACCCAACCGTTCGCCTTAGCCCGCTTGTTGATAGCGGTATGGCTGATGCCGTGCTTCGCGGCGATGGCAGTGACTGGTTCGACACCGGCGCGGTAAGCGGCCTCAATCGCTACCCAGTCGATATCACGTTTTGGTTTCGCCATGATGTTTCAGGGGTTGCCGCCGCCCGTTGCCTTTTGAAACCCGCTTTGCGCGGGAAAAGGAGGTGGCCACATTTCGTCGGCGGCTGCCGGTGTTTCTAGCCCACCGCCGGCTGGGGCAGGAAAAGAAAGTGCCCGCGTGGATGAGGCGCGGGCGAATCCGTTGGCTCTCGCCATTCGGAGGAGACTCGGTCGCGAATGCGTAACTACAAATAATGCTTGCGCATTCGATTAAACGTAACTACAATTATTCACATGGACATCACCTACGACCCGGCCAAAAACGAACTGAACATCGCCAACCACGGCGTGTCGTTCGAACTCGCGAAAGAACTCGACTGGTCGGACGTGATGGCATACGTCGATGCGCGCCGCGACTATCGCGAAATTCGTGAAGTTGGTTTCGGCCTGATCGGTGAGCGTCTCTACTGCGTGGTGTTCACGCAGCGCGGCAACGCGATGCACATCATCAGCATGCGTAAGGCAAACAAGCGCGAGGTGAAAAGCTATGTCGAACAAACGTAAGATCGTCATGCCGACGGACGAAGAGGACGCGGCAATCAATCGCGGCATTGCCGCAGATCCGGATGCCTACGAGGTGCCCGCCGAAGACTTCAGGAAGATGAAACGCCTTGGTACGCGCGGTCGCCCGAAGCTCGATAAGCCGAAGGTGTCGCTGACCGTCCGTTACGACGCCGACGTTGTGGACGCGTTCAAGTCCACAGGAGACGGCTGGCAGACGCGGATGAACGACGCGCTGCGCGAGTGGCTCACGGAGCATCACGCTTGATCTGGTTGCGGGGCGAGGAATCGAACCTCGTGCTTTCGGGTTATGAGCCCTACGGTCTACCGGTGGCGTACACCCGCATTCGATGGTTGAAGGCTAATGCGATCGGCCCGCATGGCGCAGTGGCCCGCTATCGCGGCGCGCGACCGATGATGCTTCACCCTCAGTGAAACCGCCAACCCGTTCGCCGCGTGGGCGCGCTCGGCCGGCCATGCCAGCAGTCGGCGGTTTCGTTGAGGGTGCCCGTGTCGCAGGGCCAGCGGCATGCTTTGGATGCTTCACCCGGATCGTCAGGCCCGGCAGTGTGCTGCGACCTCGTGTTCCTATGGCGCCGTCATCTGGTTAGCGAGGGTGGGTACTCCTCAACCATCGGGCAATTTCGGACCCATGCCGACTCTCGTGCGGCTCTCAACGGCGCCATCCTGCGGCGCTCCGATGGGTTTGCTGCCATCGGACGATGCTGGGTAGCCAGTCCGGGGGTGTTCTGCGGCGCCGGCCGCCGCGTGACTGGCCTGACTGCGGATTTACTTCTCGGCAGGCGTGAAGTCCACGTAGAACTTGTCACCCGGCTTGAATTTGCCGAACAGTGCGGGATTGGCGATGTTGATCGCCAGCGTCGCGCCCGGCGAGTACTTCGCGAAGGTGTTGTCTTCGTCCAGCCCGTCAGCTTCGTATCCCGTCGATTTGCACACGGCGTGCATCGTCAACGTCTCCATCGACTTTTCCGGCTTCGCGCCGGTGGTCGGATCGACCCAGCCCATGTGTTCCTGAACCATGCTGACCTGCAGCTTCGCGCGCATCGTCGTGCTCATGCTCTTTACCTCGCGGAAATGAAAAAGCCCGCACCGATTCGGGTGCGGGCTGCCTTGTACTCTCTATTACTAGAACGTCAATCGAGAGTGACGCTACTCAAACGACGCGCGACGATAGTAATCCGTGGTCCCCGAGGGAAGGTTGCAGGAGCCGGACCTTCGAAATGAAGTTCCTGCCCAACAACCTTTCCATTCAGGTACAAATCATATTTCCCGTCACGCGTGTTAAACACATTGACCGCATCGGGTGCGTACGCTTTAACAGCCAGTTTGACCTGAATCTGGTCATCCGGTCCCGTCATGGTGCCTGCGTACAGGTATTGATCATCTGCGCCGCGAACGCTTCCATTCTCGACGATGACGATGCCGCGTGCCCCCCGTGTAACCGCGCTGAAATCAACTTCGTAAAACCCGTCTAGAGCCATTTGGCCTCCTGGTTATCCCGCAGAACTTTGCGGTATAGCCATGGTAGGGAGCGGCAATCAGAACGGCAACCACTAATGGGAATGAAAAAGCCCCGCGCGGCGGACCGGGCGGGGCTTGATGGCAACTCGTGCAGAATGGCGAAAATGATAGTCTGCTGTAACACGCACTGTCAAGCGCTAATCGGTCCTCTTGTATCCCATCCCGACGGTTTGTTGAAACCCGCCTTCGTTCCACGTGATCCGATCGCGTTCCTTGGCAATTGACAGCATCTTGGCCGCGTCGCGCAAGAGGTCTACGGGCACGTGCGCCACGTCGCCAGACGCACCGTCTGCGGCCCCCTCCAACTGTTCGATCACTTCGCTGATTGATCCCACGCTTACCCCCGATTGATGGTCAAGCTTCGATTGTCGCAGGTTTGTCCGTGGGCTCGATCAAACCGGTGTTTTCGAAGTAGGGCGTCAGTTGGTCGATGGCCCGCTTCTCCAACTCCCGCATCCGCAGATTGATTTTGTCGTATGCCCGCTTATACGTCATGTGACTGGCACCGAACGACTTGGCCAGATCGCGGAAGCTGATGTCGACCTTGGCGTGGTTCGCGAACAGGCGCGCGAGGATGCAGTCGAGCGCCATCGTCGACACGCCATCGAATGACGGTGCGAGCCACGCGGACAGGTTCTGGATCGCTTCGGCGCGCTCCTGCAGGAAAAAGTAGCGCTTCACGCCGTCCGGCAGCCGCTCGTCACCCATCTGGCCGAAACGCGCCAGCACGGTCCAGCGTTCGATACTGGCCAACTTCGAATGGACCGCGCTTACCACCTCGGCGCACTGCGCGCGCACGTCGTCGCCACTAAGACCGCCGAAGTTGACCGTCGAATCGGATACATCGCCGATGAGCTGGTCGAGCCACTCGCGCTGCCGGCGCGTGAGCGTCGGTTGAATCTCCATGATGCGGATAAGCGCCGTCCGGAACACGTTCTTCGCGCGCGGATCGGTCGACAGAATGAGAAAAGACACGTGCAGTGCCTGACGGGTGTCGCGGAAAATGGCGTCCATGTGGTTTCTCTCTTTAGCGTGCGGGCGCTTTGCGCTTTTTGGCCACCTTCGTGGCAACTTCCTTTACTGAGTACTTTGGGCACCGGTCCGTCTCGTACAGGTCGCGCGCCGCTTTGCGCATCCCTTTCTTGCAGGTGAACTTCTCGAATCCTGGTGTGCGGTCCTGCTGGTTGAACCTGCAGCCGTGGCAGCAGTCGCGCTGCTTGCGCTGGAGCACGATGCAAGGATCGTCCGCGAGCGGCCAGTTCTTGCTCAAGCGTCTTCCTCGCCGGTCATGCCAAGGAAGCGGTAATCGACGCCGCGCTCTGCTGCCTGACCCACGTCGAACAGCGTCGGCTCGTGATTCACACTCAGTACGTTCGTCGAAATGTAAGTAGCCGGCGGCGACACTGACGTGCCGCCCCCCTGTGTGCGAGGCGCGCCATGGGTTGGCGCTGCGTTCTGGACGAACCAGCGCGCCCGCTTGCCGCATCGGTTGTTCAGAACATCAAAGATCACTATGACGGCACGCTGGTCTTCGCACGCAGTAACGTCGCGAACACGCATGCCCGTTACAGGATCGAAACGGCTTCTGTTCTGCGGGGCGCGACACCAGTCCAATGAGCCTGTGCCGTTGGAATGCTCACAATGCAGACAGTCCTTGCAGAGTTTCATGTCAGTGTCCGCAGGGAAGGTTGCCGTAGGGATCGGTCGTCGCACCACAGCTAAGGCAGGTCCGGGGCGTAGGGTCAATCTGAACGGTAAATTCAAACCACCGGAACGGTTCCCGGAAACCGATGTCGGCTTGCACAGTCATGGTTCCGTCTGGACCTGCCTTTGCGTCGCAAAACTTGACGTCGTATGACCAGCGAGGCACCCAGCCGATATCAGGGATTTTCTCGTCGATGATCAGACCGGCAGCGCGGAGTTCACCGGCTGTAATGCAGTCGGCCTCGTTGTATTGTTCGGTCATATGACTCCTTTGGCATGCAGCCTGACGATTGAACGGATGTGGCCTTCAAACCACGCGACGACGACTTCCGCGTAGGTCATGCCGCGCGGCGGCGGCCGCTGGCCGTCGTACACCGCATCGCACGCCGTGCACGCATACGCGCCACACAGATCGTCGGCTTTGAGTGCGCCGGCCTTGCCGCCCGCGACGCCGCGGTAGTGACTCCAGATAGTCGCGGCCGGATCGCAGAGGCATGCGCCGGGCAGCCGAACGAGACATTCCTCGTCGCGCGCCGAGTCGCGGATCTTCTGGTTGCGATAGGTGAGGGTTTTCGGGAACACGATGCGCGCGGTCATTCCCCGAACTCCGCAAAGATCGCCTCGATCATTCGTTCGCCGCCGGCGGCGTCGAGGTGCGGCCAGAGGTAGCGGGTCGCGTGCTCGCTGCGCAGGAACGCGATTGCATCATCGTGAAATTGGCGCATCGTGTCTTCGTCGCACTTCCTGTAGCTGATCGAGCGCGGCACCGGCACGACGCCGCCGCGCGGCCCGGCCATCCAGTCGACGAAGCCCGCGCCGATCTTCAGCCACGTGCGGAACTGTTCGAACGATCGGATCCGCTCCTGGCATTTGAAGACGGACGTCTCCAGCACCATGTGGCGTCGGTGGAAGCCACCGTGCCGCGCCGTCCATGTTTCGATGCTGAACATTTCGCCGACGCCGGCGCGCGTGATCCAGTTCCAGAATCGGCGCCACGACTTCTGATCTGTCTCAGCGAGACCATCGATCATTTCGAACAGCGCAAGGCGCAGCGTGGCGCGCTGCTCGTCGCTGAGCTGCAGGTCGGTCCGCTTGACGAGCGTGATTTCGCTCATGGATCAATAGCCCTTGTGCGGGTTGCGCTTCGAGTCCGCCTCGGCGCGTTCGCGCTCTACACGCCAACGAGCTTCACGCGGTGTCTCTTGACGCGGCGCCGGCTTGCTTTCAGCCTGCTCGCGGATGACTTTGGCCTGGTCACGGATGATTGGATCGTTTGAATTCATGCTGCCTCCAGTTCATCGTCGTGCGCGTTCATCGTCTGGCAGTAGACGCGGCCAGTACAACCGACGGGCGGCTGAACCAAACCGGCGGCGATGGCAAATGGATTGACCAACTTTCGCTTCTGACGGTGGGTCAGCGGTGGAGTGGCGTCAGGTAGTGCGCCGAGAGCCCAAACGGCGGCCGGCTTCCTGGCCGCTGGTCGCCAGTCACACACGTAGGCGATCCGACCGCGCCTGTGGTTGAGCAACTTGTACACAGCCGAGGTGTGGATTCCTGTTGCGGCAGTAATCTCGTCGGCCGTCATGCCGGCGTCAGCCGCGCGCAATGCTTTCTCAATGCGCTCCCAGTTCTCGCTGTAGTGGGGCTGAACGTAATCGGCAGGGCGCTTGAGGCCAAGGTGATACGCGCGGCTTCGGACACCGTCTTCGTTGTGCCGTGAGATGGACGCCGCAATGTCGCGCACCTCGACGCCAGCCTCGTACATCTTGCGCAAGGTCGCCTCCTCGGCGTTTGTCCACAATTCGTAGGTGGTTCTCGCACCCATCACGCAACCTCCAGATCAAGCGCTCGCGCGATCACGTCGACTCGCGGCGACAACGCGTAGCGCTTCTGCAGCACGACATCGGTGATGCGTGCATCGTCCACGTAGACCACGCCGTTCATGCCGTCTTTCAAGGCCTTTAGCACGTTGTCGGCATCCGGTTTTTTCGTCGCGCCGACCGCGCCAGTACGCGCCTTCTCCTGTTTCTTCTTCGACCAACTCTGCGGGATCGGCAGGTAGATTGCGACCGTGAGCGCGATGGGCCGGTCGAACGGATCCGCACCGGCCATCGCTTCCTGAGCAGCGAGCCGCACGAGGTTTTCGTACTGGACGGTTTCCTTCGGCGTGTAGGCGGTCACGAAATTGCCACGGCGCGCGAACTTGGCGCGGCCCTTCGCGACCGGCGTGCCTGGCACCGAGAAAATGATCTGGTTCAAGCGGCACCTCGTGCGTTGGATAACAGGGCAGGTTGCTGACGGATCTGCGTGATTTCGATCAGAGGCTTATTGCCGCCGCCGGTCATCACCGCATAAGCTGCGCGCGCTTCGCCGATCAGCACCGGCGGCTGGCTGTTCAGGCGTGCCTCGTTATTCGACGCTTCGGCGATGCCGATCAACACGGGCAGGTACTCCGGCGTCTCGCTGCGCATGCGGAACCCGCGGTAGCGATTGACGAACTCATTGCGAACGAACGGCCACGCTTCATCGTCCTTACCGCCGATAAGCACCCAGCCACCCATGTCCGTCACCACGCGGTGAATCACCGGATCGTCGAAGACCACGCTACGGTACGTGCCGACTTCCCGCACCGCGCGGTCGACCTTCGACCATGCGACCAGTGCCGCGTCCTGTGTCGAGCCGGACAGCATTTTCACGACGTCAGCGGGTTTCGGCGCGAACTGGCCGCTATCCGGGTTCACGCAATGGCGATTGAACGCGTCCTGCACCGCCGGCAGGTCGTACGCCCGAAGCGCTTCCCACCACACACGGCCTGCAAAATCGGAGAAATCCTTGCCGTAGAAGGCTAGGACGTCGGCCATCAGGTCGAAAAACTTTGCCTTGTCGGTTGTGATCACGTTCCCTCCTGGGCGAGACGCGCAGCAACGGTGCGGTTGCGTGCTTCGAGGTCTTCCTGCCGGTTGGGGCGGCCAGCACCACCGGGCTTCATGCGTGCGTTGATGGCTGCGGAAATCCACGCCGCAGGCTCAACCGGCTTGTCGCGCATGAACTGCCGCGCGAGCTCCCACGCCGAGTCGTCGCCAAGCTGCTTGCGGGCGGCGCCCATCAGCGATCGCGCGTTTCGGTCCGGCACGCCTCGTTCGACCAGCCACGGAACGGCGATCTGGAAAACCGCTTCTTCGGCGGTGAGGCCGGGCGGCAACTCGGTGGGCTGCGACGCGACAGCGTCACCTCCGATAGGAGGTGTATGTCCCTGTCCCTGTCCCTGTCTATTGCGATCCTCTGCCGAGTCGGGGGGCGAATCGGGGGGCGACGAATCCGGTGATCGGGGGGCGATCTTTTTTGGATCGGGGGGCGATCCCGCCACGATGGAAAGAACCTGCTTCTTTCGCAATGTTTTGGATTGCGGGGCGATCGCGGTGAGAAGTTGGGCGGCCTCGATAACGCGGCCTTCGAGTGCGACCGTGTCGATGTCGATGCCCCAGCGTTTTGCGTTGCCAGCGGATCCGGAAAGGCTGTTGAGCAGCTTCTCTATCCATGCCTCAAGCACTTTTTCCGCGACGACGCGATGATAGAGTCGCCCATCCGTGCATTTCTCCCATCCGCGAAGCGCGTGCTCCTTAACGCGCTTCCACGCTTTGGCCTTCGACAGGTGCTCGAGCATGCGGTCGTTATCTGGCAAACTCGCCGCCGGCACCTGGTGCCAACTTTCAAGCCATAACGTGATGGCGGCCGCGCGCTCGTCGCCGGTACCGAGAATCCACGTCTCGGAACTGAGCATCCGCTTCACGTCGACCGGCATGAACGCGAAGTCCTGCAGGTTGCAGTCGATGGGGGTGAGTGGTGACGGCAGTTCGATCATGCGGATTCCAGCAATAAGTCTGTCTGGATAGGAGCGTGCTCACGCACCCAAAACGTCTGTGACTGATTGGCCTCGATACGGTCGCGCATTACCTGCGCGCGCGATTCTTTGGTGGGAGGGGTGTACGGGCCGCGCCACGCACCGTCCATGCCAATATTCCGGGCGATATTGGTGCTGTCGGCGCTGGCGAAGGGGAAGCGTGTGAAGACATCCGGATTTAGCATGCGAAGGCCATGCAACTTGCAAACCGGCCTGCCGTCTCGATCGCACACGACGTCCATCGCTTCGGCCATGCGCGTGTACCAGATCGGCGTGCCGACGGTTGCAAACTCACCAGAACTGCCGAGGCAGACGCGTGGCCACGCGAGTGCCAAACGCTCAAGACGATCCAGACTCTCATGCAAATGCCAGACAGGAGCGCCGACCCAAGCGGCTCGCTCACGCCACGGCCATTCGGCGAGCAGCGCATCGTTAGCCGCTTCGTCGCCGTCGATGACGTCAGGGATAACTGCGAAGTCGAATGACGGATAGCGATGGAGCTCCGAAACCCAAGCGTAGTAGCGGCTCCAGTCGGTGACCGGCGCACCGCTTCGCCACGCTGAAAACGCGCCGTTGTCAACGGCGAACGACTGCGCTACGTCAATGACCAAGCCGAGTTGCTCCGGATGCTGAAATGAAACGAATGCGTGACCACTGGCTACGGCTCGCGCAGCGGCGGTGGCGGGGGTGATAGGGGTGCCGTGGTAGTGGATCATGAGTCCCTCCACACCCGGGATTTGACGAGGTCGGAGTGCGCTCTCATGCTGCGGCTTCCAATGTGTCGAACAGGGACGGCATTGAGAACTCGCGCTCCGCCGACTTCAGGTAGTGCACCTGGTCCATGAAGTAGGTCGAATTGAGTTCCGAGCCGCCCCCGCGGCGCCCTTTCAGAATCGCGCGATAGGGCACGGTGCCGAGGCCGCAGAACGGGTCGTACACGAGTTCGTCCGGATTGCTGTAGCGGTCGATCAGGCGATCAACGATGTCGAACTGCAGCGGACAGACGTGCTTCTCGACGGCGCGCTTCGCCTGGTCGCCATTGAGCGTCAGCATGCGCGTGACGTCGTGCCAAACGTCCGGATGGTGCGATCCCGGAGCAAGGCTCATAAAGGTCGACGGCAGCGCGCCGCGCGCCTCGAGTTCCTCGCCGATCCTGACGTGGAATTCGTAGTCGTAGACGTTCTGCAGGCTGTATTGCGTAAAGAGGCTCGCGAGCTTGTCCGGACCGAGCGCCGAGAGCTCCTCGGCAGTGATCTGCCGGTTGCCGCTACTGCGCCACAAGGCGTGTGCATCAACCTGCCAATGCGCGCGGGTGTATTGCTCTTTGGATTTCTTGACCGGCACGTCAGCGTAGCCCTTCGAGCGGTCTGTCTGCGGCTTGCGAAACAGCACGATATATTCCGGCGACCCAACGCCCATCTTCGTGCCATCCTTGCATTGCTCGGACCAGCCGAGGCGATACGTCTGGTTGTTCTCACGGACCACGTCCGTGACGACCGTGACTAGACCCATGTAGTCGAACCCGTGTTTACGGCCGTGCATGATGGCTTCGCAATGGAACGGGCTGACGGTGGGCGCACCGGCGCCGGTCACGTTACCGAACAGGATCCGGTCCTTGACGTGGCACGCGTAGATGCGGCCAGGCTTCAGGATGCGAAGCAGTTCTGGCGTGAGGTAATCCATCTGCGACCAGAAGTGGTCGTTATCGTCGGTATGGCCGAAGTCGTTGTAGCTCGGCGAATATTCGTAATGGTTCGCAAATGGGATCGACGTGACGATCAGGTCGACGTGGTTCTCTGGCTGCAGCTTCGCTTCTTCAACGCAGTCGTTATTCGCGACGACGAAGCGGTCACCGGCGACCTCGATGCGCTCGACACCTATCGAGCGCGCGAGTGTATCCTGCATGGCCAACTGGTTCAGGCCGTACTTGCGAATGATTTCGGTCATTTTTTGCACCATCTCGTCGTGCTGCACCCACTTTTGCTGGAGCGTGCGAAGTACTTCGCGCTCGGCCTCGCTGTAGACGACGTCGATGCGCACGCGGTACTTCTGCTGGAATCTCTGAATGCGGTGAACTGCCTGGATGAAATCGTTGAACTTGAAGCCGATGCCGCCAAAGATGGCGCGATGGCAGTGGCGCTGAAAATTGCAGCCGCTGCCGGCGATCACCGGCTTTGTCGACAGGCGTCGGTACTTCCCGTTACCAAAGTCCACAATGCGCTGCTCGCGCTCGTCCAGGTCCTGCGTGCCCCAGACGCTGACGACATCAGGGATGGCGGCCTGAATGGCGTGCCGCTCGGATTCGAGGTCGTGCCAGATGACGAAGTGATCGTCCGGATCTGCCGCGACAATTTCGGCAACCTTCGCGACGCGTGCGGGAAGACTTTCACGTTTCTCTGCTGCGGCGGCGCTGAGCCCGAGAGCGGGATCCTGAAACATCAACGTCTGGCCATCGCGATCCGCTCCGGCCTTCGCATAGTCCGTTGGCACCTCGTGATAACGGACGTCGAGCTCCGGAAGGTCGTAGCCTTCGTCGCTGTATCCGAGGTCGCTCGGAAACTGAATGAACACGGCCCAACTGGACACCCACAGCCAGAACTCCTGTTCCTTGTGCGGGTACAGCGTCAGGTTCCCGGCTTTCTCGCTGTCGCGCTGGAAAAAGCGGGTGAGAGCCTGCCCGGTGTCCATTACGCCGAGAAACCCGGCGTAATGAATGAGTTCCTTGAAACGGTTTGGGCTGGGCGTCGCGGTGTTGACCAGTTTGAATTTCACGGCTTCGAACAGCGGCAAGAATTCCTGGTAGGTCTTGCTGCCGAAACTGCGCAGCACGCTCGCTTCGTCCAGGCTGACTGCTGTGAACAGAGCCGGATCCAGCTTGCCGTCGCGGATCGTTTCGTAGTTCGTGAGGTAGAACGCGTGGCCCTCGGAGATTTCGGAGGCGCTCCGGATGAAACGCAGGTCGATGCCCAGCATCAGCGCGTCGCGGATCAATTCTTGGCGCACGCCGAGCGGACAGACGATCAATCCGATCCCGCCGGCCGCCGCGATGATCTGGCGAAGCCACTCACACTGCATCACCGACTTGCCGAGACCGAACTTGGCGAAGATCGCACGGTTGCCGCCGAGCACGGCCCAACGAACGATGTCGCGCTGATGGTCGAACAGGCATTCGTGCAGAGCAGACAGCTCTACGCGGAACCCCGCGAAGTTCGCCATCTTGATCTTCTGCCGGAGGAAGCCGGCGTAGTCGGGCGTGTTCATGCCGAAATTCCGGCTTGCCGCAGCAACTCGATCAGATGCGGTCCGAGTGCCTGAATCTGCTCGACAGCAGCCGCCTTTTTGTTGGCCTTGTCGCTGAGGAATTTCTCAACGAGGTAATAGATGGGCGACATGTCGCCGGTCTTCTCGAGGTACTTTTCGAATGAATCGATTGAGAAATGCCGGGAACCGTCTTCCGAAAGCTGCACGCTCAGATTGCTGGGGGCTTGATCGAGATCGATGGCGATACGCTTGAGGCCGCGCTGGTACACGCCAGTCGCCACGCAGTCTTTAAGGCTGCCGTAGCGGTCGATGAGCCCAGGTTCAAAGTCGAGTTGCATCTGGTTGCCCTTGTCTTTGATAGCCGCTGATTTCATCTGTTATCGCCCCAATTCACCGGTTATCAATGCGCCCGGTTAAAAATGGCGCCATATCTGACGCCACTGGAAATTTGAAATGCAACCTAAAAACACCGGTCGTGCCCTTCGCAGTACTAACGCCGGTCCGCGTCAGTACGTGCGCCCGATGTCAATCGGTCTTGTCGTCTACGCCGCCAACAGGGTTCTGGACGTCGTCGCTCGCCTTGATGCGGTCGATCAGTTCCGTCAAAAACAACTCGGGAAATTTGACCTTGACTTTGTCGGGGATACCCCGCGTTCTCCAGTTCTGGATACGTTGCACGCCACCGGATTTGTCGTAGCCCAACTTCTCAGCGAGCTTCGCGGGTCCGCCATGTGCGTCGATGATCGCGCTGTCGGGATGGAGATCAGGGTGTTTGCTCATGACGTCAATTAAACACCATGTTTAAACAAATTGCAAACACCATGTGTATCAACAAGACGTTTACTCAGGCCACAATCTCGCCATGGAAAAAGTGATGCACGAGACGGCAAAGCGTCTGTTCAGGGCGGCAAAGATCGTCCGTCGAGAGATCGAAGGGCCGGCCGATCTTGCGCGAGCGCTCAATGTGAGCGAGCAGACAATCAATAACTGGTCCTACCGCGGAGAAATCGGGGTTTCGAAGCCAGGACGTTTGGCCGCGCAAAAGCTGCTGGGAATCAGCGCGACGTGGATCGAAGACGGGACGGGGGAAATGTTTGCGGCGACCAGCCACAAAAGTGTCACGCATGATGCATCGATCAGCGCAACCAAAAGCGGGGTAATTGTTAAATCGACGGTCGAGCACGGGAATACGATGGGTGCCTCACACGCAGAGCCCGGCCTGGCGATCCGAGGGGAAGTTCCTCTTATCAGCTGGGACCAGGCCCGAACCTGGGACCCCCTGATGAACTCCTTCAACGACGTTGATGTACAACGCTGGATGCCGTGCCCAGCGCCGCATAGTCCAGCCACTTTTTGCATCGCAAACAATACGGAAACGATGGACGATGGAACTGCCATTGGCTATCGGGAAGGGGAAATCCTCTTCGTCGATCCGGAGGTGAAAGCCGTCCCGGACAGGGACATAATCGCCATTCTGCCCAATGGCAAAATGCTGTTCCGACGGTTGAAGGAAGACGGCGAAGGAATGTATTTGCTCGCGCTCAACGGGAAGCGGATTGAGCGATGGGAGGAAGGGACAACCGTCCGAGGCGTCGTCATCTTCTCTGGCGTGTTCCGTTAAAAAATCAATACTCAGCAAAACAAAGGGGAAGCCATGAAAGTGGTGGTGGCTATGTGTCTGAGTGCGTTCGCATTACTGGGATGCCAGCAAAAACCGGATGAAGCGGTGATGGCCGAATGCTGGTCTCAAGATACGAAGTCGGAGTTTTTGAAACTGGCAAGGCGCGACATAGAAGGGAAGATCGCAGACATTATTCGTGGAGGCGGTGAGACGGTCGACGACGCAGTAAAAAAGCGGATCGACAATTCCTTGGACGTAACTACATCGAATTTCTATGTGGCCGCAGTGGACCGGAACGCCGACAGCATCCGATGCGGAGCTGAGGTTGCCATGACTTATACCGGAGCCAACGGCAAAAAGTTCAACGCGGCCGGCGGGCACGCTGAGATGGACGTCTATCGATCTGAGGGCGGAAAAGAATATTCAATGCCCGGTCTACCGCTCATGCAACTTGTTTCAGATGCTACGAAGAGCAATTAGCCGCCTCAAAAATTGTCGTCGCTGTGCCCGATAAGCCCCGCCAAGTGCGGGGCTTTTTCGTATCTCCACCCGTTGCGCCAAGTGTCTCGGGGCAGACCCATCCTCGAGCCTCCATAGCGATTCTCGCCCATGAACAGCGGCGAACCCGCGCACCTCCTCCGCAGCGTGTGCGTTGTTACAAATTTCCCGGGAAAAATTAAACGCGGCGTTTGACATGTGTATAAACATGGTGTTTAATTCAATCCAACGCAGCACACAAAACACCTCGGGAGCCGGACATGATCAAGAACAGCAAGCAGTCGTGGGAAGTGGGTTCGACCGTCAAGGTCGGTTTCCTGTCGCTGACCGTAAAGGCAGCGATCGCCACGCCGGGGGACTTCGCTCCGGATGCCTACATCCTGGTCAACAAGGCCGGCACGCAGCTCTACAAATTTGTGCCTCACAACGGCGTCGAAAAGATTTCGCCGACCGAAGCGCGTGAGCTGATCGCTGATGCGTGGGTGCATGCCGACAAGATCGCTGCGGCGTGCGTGAAGCGTGCGGCGGATAGCGCCCGGGCCATCGCCGAGATCAACGAAATCATCTTTGCCTGAGCATCGCTCGGGCAGCGGAGCCAGCCATGGCCACCACGCTTCACAACTTCATCGTGATCGGCTGCAACGCGTACGACGAGTACACGTTCGTACCGTGGCTGAATCGCAATGTTTATCGGCGCACGGTTGATCTGAACCGTGTCTGCCTGCTGTGAGGGACCAAATGCAAGTTCTTGGACAGCACTACCCGAACGGCGACTACACGGCATTCCGCGCGCCGGTCCCCGTGGTCTTGATGGGCGATTCGCTTGTGGATTGCGCCGGCATTCCTTGGGCAATGAAGGATGCGTTCGGTACCTGGGTTTCGCCCACGCTTGCGCGCTGCGGAATCCGGTCAGTGGTTGAGGTTTCGGAATAGTAGGCGCCCTGAAGTGTGGATGCATGGCGGCGATCGGTGGGCGCGATCGCACCACGACTGACACGTTGCGCGGCCAAACGCTGCCTTATGCGAGCGCCACGCATCCACGCTTGAGGGCTGTCTTATCACGTTGATGAAGTTACCGGGCTGATGTGGACTGGCCCTCTCGAATAGGAGTACTTGGGATGGCTCGTCGCGGTCTAACGAAGGCAGTAAGCGGCGTCTACAGGATCACGGGATCGGACGGCGGTTTCTATATCGGAAGCAGCCAGAACATTCTTGCTCGCTGGAACGGACACAAGACCTACTTACGCAAGGGCGACCACCGGTCGAAGCAACTCCAAGCAGCCTTCAATGCGAGCGGTCTGGAATCTCTCAAGTTTGAAATCCTGTTCCTTTGTGACCTGAAGGATCTTCTGTTCTACGAGCAACGCGCACTGGACGTTTTTCGTCCGCCCTATAACGCGTCTCCGACAGCCGGAAGTTGCAAGGGGATTGCGCGGACGGCGGAAACCAAGGCGAAGTGCGCCGCAGCAAAAATTGGAAAGGTGCGTGGGCCAATGAGTCCCGAAACGCGCGAAAAGATCGCGGCGGCGGCTAGAGCCAGATCTGCACAGCCCGAGTATCGAGCGATGTTGTCGGCATCCATGAAAGGAAAGCCGAAATCGGCAGAGCATCGGGCCAAGCTGGCCGAGATCAACAAGGGCAAAGTGCTGACGCCTGAACACC
Source organism: Paraburkholderia sp. BL17N1 (assembly GCF_003634175.1). Classification (NCBI taxonomy): domain Bacteria; kingdom Pseudomonadati; phylum Pseudomonadota; class Betaproteobacteria; order Burkholderiales; family Burkholderiaceae; genus Paraburkholderia; species Paraburkholderia sp. BL17N1. The sequence continues at coordinate 4,335,979 of NZ_RBIW01000001.1, read as the reverse complement.
GCGAAAAGATCGGCGCATCGAACAGAGCCACCAATTCTGCGAAGCGCAAGAACTCTGGTTCAGATGGAGCGTGAAATGGGCAAGTTCTTTAACCAAGAAATCTATCGCCAACTTGAGCGCCAGGTGGATCGTGGACTGGACGAGGCGATGGGCGATGCGGAACCGCCGCTTACGGAAGAAGAGCGCGCGGCCGAATGGGATCGCGACTACTGGGACCGGGTGGACGCGGTACCGCGCTCGGTTCGCCTCGGCGACGAAATGTACGCCCCGGGCATCAACCACGTTCGGTTGGGTGACACGCAATGAGCGGCCTCGCCGTTCCCGCTTCCATCTGGTTATTCCTCGCGTGCTGCGCGTGGGCATTTTTGAAAGGTGCGGCGTGAATCGCTACTTCTTCCATCGTCTCGTCGGCCGGTTCGTGCGCCGCGCAATCGGCATCCAGCGCGTTCCGGTTCGGCAGTTGACCGAGGCTGATCGCCGTGCGCTCGACATGGGTTATGGCCTCATCGCTGGTCTGGCCGCGATGGGCGTCGTGACGATCGTTCTGTTGCTTATCTCTGCGAGGCAGACATGCTGAAAGACCGCGTTCTCGATCTGAAGTACGAAATGCTTTGCGAGCGCACCAAGCGCCGTCAGGCGGCTGCGAAGGCTGAACTGGTTCGCCGCGGCGTCCAACCGCGCACGCCGATCGCCACCGGCTACGTTCCGCCGTCGGTGGCGCGTGTCTTCACGCACACGAACGTTCGGGGGTTGGCGTGATCCGCGCAATGGACCGCTTCTACGCGAAGCACCCGCACATCTCTTTTGCGATCGCAGTTGCGGTCGTCGTCGGGATCATGTGGATCACGAGCGAATGGGATCGTGCAGACACCGCCGCGCTGCGCCTGCAGATGTGGGCATCGAAGGGTGCGGTATGAGCGACCTTCGTATCCGCGCGTCGTCGTTCGGCAAGTTTTTCGATTGCGCCTATTCCTGGGAGGGTGAGCATCTGCTCGGCATCCGCAAGCCTGCGGGCCTGCGCGCGCTGCTCGGTACCAGCGTTCACGCCGGCACCGCCGCCTTCGACAGCGCACGTCTCAACCAAAGTGAGATTCGGCCCGACGACGCCGCCGGCGTTTTCATCGACACGCTGCATCACCCGGAGTACGACGTCGACTTCTCGAACGACAACATCAAGTTCACGGAAGCCGAGCGGATCGGACTGGTGCTCACGACGAAGTACTGCACCGAGATCGCGCCGCAGTTCGATTATGTCGCGGTGGAAATGTCGCTTGAACCGCTGGTGATCGATTGCGGTGGTGGTGTGTCGATCACGTTGACCGGAACGATGGACCGGGCCCGCGTCGCGGAGACTCACGACGGCACGATTATCCCGGACGTGAAAACCGGCGCGCGTGTCGTGACGAACGGCGAGGCCAACATCAAGTCGCGCTCGGCGCAAACCGGCACGTACCAGCTGATGTACGAGCACACGACGCAGCAGCGCACGGCGGGCGCCCAGATCATCGGCCTCGGCACAACGTCGAAGACGCCGATCGCCGTCAGTCCGGTGTTTGACGCGCGGCGCGTACTGGTCGGCACCGACGAAGCGCCGGGCCTGATTCAACTCGCCGCCGACATGTTCCGCGCCGGTCTCTTCCCACCCAATCCGCAGTCGTACCTGTGCAGCAAGACCTATTGCGCGCGCTGGAACACCTGCATCTATCACGAATAAAAAGGACGCTTCCGATGAACGCCCCAGCACAACCGCGCACGTTGCAGGACGTTGCGCAACAACCGAACCGCGACGCCAACCTGCCGGCTGTGCAGATGGGTTTCGCCAACAGTCAGTCGTTTGAGCTCATGCAGCGAGCGGCAAAGATGCTGACCCATTCCACGCTCGTGCCCGTCGCTTACCGCGCGCGCACCGAGATCAAGGAATACGGGAAGGTGACCGGTTACGAAGACAACCCGAGCGGGCTGTCGAACTGCGTTGTCGCACTCAACATGGCGCAACGCATGGGCGCTGACCCGCTGATGGTGATGCAAAACCTGTACATCGTCGAAGGCCGGCCGTCGTGGTCGTCGCAATTCATCATCGCGGCGATCAACTCGTGCGGCAAGTACTCGCCGCTGCGTTTCGATCTCAGCAAGGCCGGTGATCTGGAAGAGGTCACATACACCGCCACCGAGTGGCAGGACCAGCCGAATGGCGGCCGCGCGAAGAAAGTCCAGGTCGAGAAGAAGGTCAAGGTTCGCCATCAGACGTGTGTGGCCTGGGCGATCGAGAAAGAGACCGGCGCGCGGCTCGAATCGCCAACGATCAGCATCCAGATGGCGATCGACGAAGGCTGGCTCACAAAGAACGGCAGCAAGTGGATGACGATGCCCGAAGTAATGCTTCGCTATCGCTCCGCCGCTTTCTTCGGCAAGTTGTACGCGCCGGAACTTCTGATGGGCCTGCAAACAGCCGAAGAAGCGCAGGACATCATCGATCTGGAGCCGCAGGCGGATGGCAAGTTGGCGGTGGATGTCGAGTCGCTGCGCGCCGCTTCGATGTCGCCGGCCGCGCGCCGCGCGGAATCGGACGCTACCGACGTTCAAGCGACCGACGTGGGCAGTCAGGGGCCCGCGCAAGCGACACAGACTGGTGAGGCTGAGCAGCAACCTACCCAGCAGCAGGCAACCGACGCAGGCGCTCCGTCCAGTGCGGCTCCGGCGGCAGCAAGTGCCGAGTCGAGTGGCCCGCTCTCCGAATCGCAGATCGCCGCGCGCCTGAACGCCGCGAACAACAGCGACGAGTTGACCACCGCGATCGCGCTCATCGCCGATGTGCCGGACCCGGATGCCGAAGAGCGGCTGAGCGCGATCGCTTCCGAACTGCGCAAGAAGTTCGACCGGGCTGGCCGCCGCACGCGCGGCGCCGCGCCGAGCGTCGAGTAACCGTCAATGGGGTTGCCGATCGGCGCTCGGCGTATGTAGCTCGCGAGCGTTGATCTACGCCTTCCGCCGTCGGCGTGCCCCGCCCAATATCCGAGAGAAAGAAAATGCAGATCCAGCACATCACCGCAAAGCACTTTATCGGCGCACGCGCCGTAGACCTCGACCTCGACACACCCGTAACAATCTTTGCCGGGCCGAATGGCGCCGGCAAGAGCAGCCTGCGCGAAGCGATCAGCGCGGCGCTGACCGGCGATATCTCGCGCGTCGCGTTGAAGAAAGACTATCCGTCCATGGTGACGGAGGGCTCGAAGAAGGCGGTGGTGTCCGTCGACACCGATGCCGGATCCGCGAGCCTGACACTGCCGGATGGAAAGCACGTCGGCCTGAAGGTGTACACCGGCGCGTTGCCATACGTCCTGGAGCCGTCCACGTTCGCCAGCATGAAGGCCGACGATCGCCGTACGTTCCTGTTCGACCTGACTGGCCTGCGGGCTACGCCCGAAACCGTGAAGGCTTCGCTGCTCGAGCGCGAGTGCGACGCAGCGAAGGTTGAGAAGGTCCTGCCGATGCTGCGCTCGGGCTTTCCGGCCGCAGTGAAGTTTGCCGAAGACGAAGCGCGCGAGGCGAAAGGTGCCTGGAAGACGGTGACCGGCGAGCAGTGGGGTTCCGACAAGGGCGAAGGATGGGAAGCGGAGGTGCCGCTCTTCGACGTCAAGCGGCACGACGACGTGACGGAACAACTGGTCGCGGTCGAGGGCCGGCTCGCGGCGGCGAACAAAGACGTCGGAGCGCTGCAGGTGAAGCACGACGCATACAAGGCGGCCACCGCGAGCGCAGAGCGCAACGCGGAGCTGGCCGAGAGCGTCACGCGCATCGAGGCGAAGTTAGCCACCGACAAGCAGCACTTCGCCCAGGTCGAAGCAGCGCTGCTGGAAGCGCAACAGCGCGCCGGCGACGCGCCGCGTGAAGGCCTCGTGCACGAACTCGCCGCAGCAGTGCGCGAATTCACGGTGATCATCGACGACGCGCAAAGTTTGGTGCAACGAGCTACTGGCACGATCAAGCCGTGGTCTGACTATCGGCTCGATGTCGTCGAAAGCGCCTACGCAGCTTATGTCGAACAGTACGGGGAGCCGGGTGCGGATGGCGACGCGGACGCGCGTGCCAAGCTGCCGGAACTGATTCGAGCGCGCGATCTGATGAAGCGCTCGGTCGAGAACGACGAGCGGGATCTCGCCGCCGCGCGTGCAGCGTCCGAGTCGTTGAAGTTGAAAGCCGACGTGGAGACGGTCACCGAAGAGCATGTGACCGCCGCGCGCCGCAGCGTGACAGCCGCGACCGACCAACGCGCAAACCTGCGCGCTGAGTTGGACAAGCTCAACAACGCGAAGCGCGCCGCAGAGACCGCCGCCTCGAAGACAAAAGACGCTGCCCGGCACCACGCCGATATCGCGCAGTGGCTGGCCATCGCCGTTGCGCTGTCACCGGACGGCATCCCGGGCGACATGCTGGCCAAGGTGCTCGCGCCCATCAACCACCAACTCGCTTCGCTGGCTGCGTTCGCCGATTGGGCGGTACCGGAGATCGGCGCCGACATGGCGATCCGCGCCGGCGGCCGGCTGTACTCGCTGCTCAGTGAATCTGAGAAATACCGCGTCGATGCGCTCGTCGCGCTGACGATCGCGGTGCTGTCGGAAAGCCGGCTTGTGTCGTTCGACCGGTTTGATGTGCTCGACATCCCGGGCCGTGGCGATCTGCTCGCGCTGCTGGACGACATGGCCAAGGAAGGCGAGATCACCACCGCCCTGGTGTTCGGCACGCTGAAGAAGGTGCCTGAGGGTCTGCCGGCCACGACTCGCGCGCACTGGATCGAGCGGGGCGAATTGATCGCGACGACCTCGGTCGCCCAAGCCGCCTGACGCCACCACCAACCAACCCCCCATCACCATAGGACTCGCGATGAACGCACCGAAAGACTTCCGCGCCATGACAGCCGACACCGTCGGCCGAGACATCCTGCAGGCGCTCGTTCTCGAATTGAAGCTGCTGCCGGAGGTGTGGACGAAGCTGTCCGAGGCCAAGCAGAACGACATCATCGACCGCCTCCGCGCCCGCGTGCAGGCAAACATCGCGATGGCCGTTCACACGTTGGCTAGCGCCGGTCGAACGGTTGTCGCGGGTGATCTCGACCAGATCACCATCAAGGATGGCGTGAAGGCCGTCATCAAGTTTGGTGCCAACGCACCGTCTCTGCACGAGCTGTACGACGCCCAGAGCAAAGCCGTGCTGGTCGTCGTGGCCAGCGCCGGCGACCACACGACCGGCATGGACGACGTGAAGGGAGAGGGCGATCAACGCGGCCTTGACCTCGGCGGCGAATACACCTCCGAAGACGGCGACGGCATGAACGGACCGACTGGTCTCAACGCTGACGATGTTGTCGATGCTGAGTTGAAGGCGATCGAGCACCAGCCGCTGCAGGAAGAGCTCGACGCAGCCGAAGAAGCAGGCTACATCGCTGCCAGTGAAGGCAAACCGCAGGGCGATTGCCCTGTCATGGCCGGCGCCCTGTGCATTGCATGGGTTAAAGGCTGGAAGCGGTGGCACGAAGAGCAGAAACCCGAATAAGCCCGCGCAACGACCCGCCATAACGAAAAGGATCGAACGTGAATACAGCGCTTTTCTACGACACCGAAACCAACGGTCTTCCGAACTGGAGCATGCCGTCCGAAGACCCGAGCCAGCCGCACATCACCCAACTGGCCGCCGAGTTGTGCGACGAGGCCAACGGCAATGTGCTGGCCTCCATGGACGTGCTGATCAGCCCGGACGGCTGGGCGATTCCCGAGGAAATCGCGGCGCTGACCGGAATCACAACGGAGCGCGCGCTTGCGGAAGGCATCCCGCTGTCCGAGGCATTGGCACAGTTCACCAGCCTGTGGCGTCGTGCAGCGCTGCGCGTCGGCCATAACGAATCTTTCGACGCGCGGATGGTGCGCATCGAGTACTTCCGCGAGCTGGATCACGACGATCCGTTCCACGACGAGTGGAAGTCCGCGCCGGCCTTCTGCACCCAGGGCAAGTCCACGAAGATCATCAACCTGCCGCCCACCGAAAAGATGCTCGCTGCTGGCCGCAAGCACGCGAAGTCGCCGAATCTGGCCGAAGCATACGAGTTTTTCACCGGCACGAAGCTCGAGGGCGCGCATAACGCCGCGGTCGATCTGGCCGCATGCAAAGCGGTCTACTACGGCATCAAAAAGCATCTCGCGGTTGCCGCATAACAGTCGTCGCGTGGCGCGCGGTCAAGGGCGCGCCACGTTAGCAAATGCAGAGGAGATTTCTTGATGCAACGCAAACCCTACGCGGTGTCGATGCCGAGCTCGCGCGAGCAGCGCCGCGCCGAGATGCGCGCGGCGACGAAGCAACCGTTCACGCCGAGCGCTGCCGCTATGTCTACGCGGCCGCTGACGCCGAACGGCCATCTTCATACCGAAGCCTTTTGTCTCATGTGGTACGCGTGCGAATGCGGTCATCGCGAGCGCATCTGGAACAGTCGCGACGGCGTCACGCCGTTCGGCTTTCAGTGCCCGTCGTGCAAGGAGCCGAAGCTCAGGCACGTCAACTGGAATCTCGACCAGTACGCGCCGAAACATGTGCCGGCGCCGGGCCAGCGTGTCTGGATCGACCTGACGCGCGACCGCGCTCTCGAGATTGCGCGGCGCACCGTGAACCAAGTGGCGAAGGGCAACGTGCCCGTCGGCACGGACCTGAATCGCATCGCCGATGCTGTCTACAACGAGGGCAGGGCGCCTGATCTGGTGGTGTACGGGTACGTGGAGGCAGTCTGATGGAAGCGATCAAACACGGTGGTCCGGCGTTTCCGATCTCAAATCACGCGATGGTGCATTCGGTTGCGACCGCGGCGATTCAAGGGGTGACCGACTCGGCCGAGCGTGACCGCCTGTACATCGAAGCGCAGGCGCGCGCAACTGCTGGCATGACTCTGCGCGACTACTTCGCGGCGAAGGCGCTGACAGGCTGGATGGCAACGTATGCCACGGACGCGAATCACCCGTGCGGGAAAGATTCCCCTCAGGAATGGGCTGACGCAATCGCGGATGCGTCTTATCGACTAGCCGACGCCATGCTCCGCGCCCGAGGTCAATCATGAGCATAGAGATCGAAAAGTATTTGGGCACCGTAATGGAATCGACCGCCAAGACGATTGCGAGCCGGGTCGGCCTTGATCAACTCGACGTGTCGCGTGAACTGAACAGGATGGTCAAGGACGGTGTGCTCGAGCGTGAAATGAAAAAGGGCGAGTACGCGTACTGGCTCACACGCAAGGATTCGGCGCCTTCCGTCCAGCAGTCCGATACCGATGCTCGCCCGAAGTCCCTGATCGAGGCGGTCGTGACGGCTGCGAACGCGGCCACGCCGAAAGCAGCCAAGCCCGAGGCAGACGACATGCGTGAGCTAAGAGTGTCGGACCTGCTGGTCGTGCTGGGTGTTTCTCCGGACTCGCAGTTCAAGCTCATCGACGCGATCGACAACGCCAAGGCGCTCGTTACCGCACGCGATGAAGCAACCGTCGAGCGCGACGCGGCGCGTGCCGAGGTCGAAGCGCAGAAGACCGTCATCGCCAAGTTGAAAGAGAACGTTGCCGCGCTTGAGCAGTCGATCGACGACCTGACGGGCGTGGCGGATGTTCAGTTGCCGAAGGTCTACGTGACGGTCGGCCGCTATGCGAAGCCGAAACGGCACGCCGACCTCCCTCGCGCGCAACGGCGCGCCGCATCTCTGGTGCGCAACGAAAAGGAATCGGAAGTACTCGTGCTGGCACCAGTGGGTCGCATGGTGCGCGGCAGCGAGTGGCGATCGCAGTAAGTACGGCGCTGTGCTTAACCCGAAGGGCACGGCGTGTGTTTGGAAGGGGTGCGGTCCCGGCCCCGCTTTTTCAACAGGACAAAAATGAAACGCGATCCGATTTCCCTTCCGCTGGACCTCGGCAGTGAGTTGATCATCGACAACTTCGCCGGCGGCGGCGGAGCAAGCACCGGCCTCGAGCGTGCGTTCGGCCGACCGGTCGATGTGGCGATCAATCACGACCCGGAAGCGATCGCTATGCACACGGCCAATCACCCGCACACGACGCACTATTGCGAGAGCGTGTTCGACGTCGATCCGTCCGAGATCACTGGAAATCAGCCGCTCGCGCTGGTTTGGTTGTCGCCGGATTGCAAGCACTTCAGCAAAGCCAAAGGTGGCAAACCGGTATCGAAGAAGATTCGCGGCCTCGCGTGGATCGCGCTGCGCTGGGCGGCCAAGGGTAAGCCGCGCGTGATCATGCTGGAGAACGTCGAAGAATTTCAGACCTGGGGCCCGCTGGCGGCTGACGGAAAGCCAGACCTGAAACAGCGCGGCCGCACATTTCGGTCGTTCATCAATGCGCTACGCGCGCAGGGTTACACGGTCGACTGGAAGGAACTGCGCGCGTGCGACTTCGGCGCGCCGACCATCCGCAAGCGCCTGTTCCTCGTCGCGCGGCGAGATCACCTGCCGATCGTATGGCCAACGCCGACGCATGGCGATCCGAAGAGCGCCGCAGTGCGCACCGGCAAGTTGCTGCCGTGGCGCACGGCCGCCGAGTGCATCGACTGGTCGGTACCGTGCCCGTCGATATTCGAGCGGGCGCGGCCGCTGAAGGACGCGACGCTGCGGCGAATCGCCAAGGGCATCATGAAGTTCGTGGTGAACAGCGCGGATCCGTTCATCGTTTCCTATTACACCGCCGATGATCGCTTTCGCGGAGCGCCGATTGATGCGCCGCTCGGCACCACGACGACGGCTAACCGATTCGCCGTTGTCGCACCGACGCTCATGCACGTCACGCACCACGGCGCCGACCGCACAGCCGACATCACCGGGCCGCTCGCGACGGTCACCGGCGCCCACCGCGGCGAGCAGGCGCTTGTATCGGCGACGCTGATCCAAACGGGCTATGGCGAGCGCGCAGGCCAGGAGCCGCGCGTTCCCGGTCTCGACAAGCCGCTCGGCACCGCCGTCGCCGGCGGCGTCAAGCATGCAGTCGTGTCCGCTTTCCTCGCGAAGCACTACGGCGGCGTAGTCGGTACTGGCGTGGACGTCCCGACAGGCACCGTGACGACTTCGGATCACCATTCAGTTGTCACCGCGCAGTTGGTCGGCTGCGGCGGCCGCGCTGGCCAGTCCCGGCCGCGTGATGCGAGCGAGCCGATGGCAACCGTCACCAGCAAAGCCGACACGACCATTGTCACTTCGCATCTGCTGAAGCTGCGCAACAACCAGTTCGGCCAGGACGATCGCGAGCCGATGCCGACGCTCACCGCCGGCGGCGGCCATGTTGGCGAAGTGCGCGCGCTGCTCAAGAAGTATCACGGCCCGGAAGCGCTCGGCCTCGTGACCATTCGGGGAGAGACGTACGCGATCGTCGACATTGGCATGCGCATGCTGTCGCCGCGCGAGCTCGCACGTGCCCAAGGCTTTCCCGACAGCTACGTGCTGGATCCCGTGGTGAATGGGAAGCCGCTGTCGAAGAGCGCGCAGGTTCGAATGATCGGCAACAGTGTCTGTCCGGATGTTGCTACGGCGCTGATCGTCGCGAACTTTGCACACGAAAAGCAGATGGCTGGCGCGGCAGCGTGACAGACCGCGACTGGCATATCCGGATGGCGCGCACGTACCTCGCTCAGGCGATGGCCGTGCGTCGGTACCCGCAGCACTCCGGATGGCACGCGACGCTTTTGCACTGGGTAGCTAAACGACGACTTCAAGCGGCGGCGATCAGCAAAGAGCCTGCGCAAACCGAACTGTTCTGAGAGGTAAATCATGATGACGCTCAACCAATACTTCCTCGTCAAGATCGCAGAGGAAGCCTCGGAAATCGCGCAGATCGCGCTCAAGACGGCCCACTTCGGCCTGAGCGAGATTCAGCCGGGGCGCGCCGAGACAAACGCCGAGCGTGTGTACGGCGAACTGAACGATCTGCTGGCAATGGTGCATCGCCTCGGCGAAGTATCGAACGGCGAGTTCTGGTTCGACATCGGCTCGCCGGATCACGTGGCGATTGCGACGAAACTGGCGAAGGTCGAGCACTATCTCGCCTATTCTCAGTCGCTTGGCCTAGTTGAAACCGGAGGCCAAGCATGACTCCGTTGGACCTTATCGTAACGATCGCCCTCGTGTTGGCGCTCGGGCTGTCGCTGGATGCTTGTTTTGAGGTGTTGCTCGGGGAACGTCGATGAGCGAGAACAGCAAAATCGAATGGACCGATCACACCTTCAACCCGTGGGAGGGTTGCCAGAAGGTCGGCCCGGGTTGCGATCACTGCTATGCGGAGACGCGCAACGCACGCTATGGCGGAGGCGTCGCGATCAACTGGGGGCCCGGCGCGTCGCGTCGCCGCACGTCGAAAGCCAACTGGCGCAAGCCGCTTCAGTGGAACGCGAACCACGCCGATTTCTTCGCGGAGCACGGCCGCCGGCAACGCGTCTTCTGCGCTTCGCTCGCGGACGTGTTCGACAACGCGATTGATCCACGGTGGCGCGCCGATCTGTTCGACCTGATCGACGCGACGCCGAACCTCGACTGGCTGTTGCTCACGAAGCGGATCGGCAATGTCATGTCTATGGTCAGCGAGACGGCCCAGTATCAGTTCGACCTCGATTGTCTCGAAAAGCCGCGGCTCCCGGAGAATGTCTCGATCGGCGCGACGATCGTCGACCGCGACGAGATGTTGCGCGATGCAGGAAAGCTTCTCGCCGTGCCGGCTCGCGTGCGATTCTGGAGCGTCGAGCCGATGCTCGGTGACCTGGGAGAGATCCCGCTGGAACTGATGCCCGAGTGGGTGATCTGCGGGGGCGAAAGCGGCGCGAACGCACGCCCCATGCATCCGGATTGGGCTCGTGACCTTCGTGACCAGTGCGAAGCCGCTGGCGTGCCCTTTCTCTTCAAACAATGGGGCGAATGGGCGCCGGGAGAGAACTGCGGTGGCCCGATGAAGCGCACGGAGCGCGTTGCCGACTGGTTCGCTGACGAGTGGTCATTCAGCACGTTGACACCGAGCGCCGCGGTCGGCATGCACTACGACGACGAGCCGACGGTGTACCGCGTCGGCAAGAAGACAGCCGGCCGCCACCTCGATGGCCGCACACACGACGAATTTCCGCGAGGTGCCGAGTGAGCCAGTTCGACCTATTCGGCGATCCCATCGCAGAGGCACCGGCGCCAGCAGCCGATCCGTTCGCCGAAGTCCGCGCGGAGCACGCGGCCGCGATCGCCGCGCTGCCGGAGAAATTGCGCCCGCAGTGCGCTTCGGTCGGGCCGGTGCCGAGCGACAAGCCTCAACTCGAAGCGTTCTATCGCGTCAATCAGCGCCTGTACCTGCTATGGCTGATCGGCGCGATCGCGCGCGGCGTGTATCGGACTGGGAGCGAAGCCAACGCACCGTATGTGCTGATGAAGTTGAACGGACTGGGAGGGGAGTGGTGATGCAGATGGCTACAGGGACGAAGGAGCGACCGATCCTGATGAACGGCGAAATGGTGCGCGCGACGCTGCGCGGCGAGAGCCCGAAAACGCAGACGCGACGCATTGTGAAGTTGCCGCATAACAACCCGCTTGGCGTCTGGGAGCCGACGGTTATCGGTGGCCCGAACGGCGGTGTTACGGCGGCGGGCGAGACGATTCCTGAACAGGGCGCCATCTGGCATACGCGGACTGGCGACTGTTTGGCATGCCCGCACGGCCAGCCTGGCGACCGTTTGTGGGTGCGCGAGACATGGAGTAACGACTTCGCCGCCCATTACCCATACGACCGCGTTTGGTACGCAGCGGACGACGACCGGACGCACGAAATCGAAGTACGCGACGGCGTGCGCGGGATCTACAGCCCCGAGAGCGACGAGCACGTGCCGTTTCGTTGGCATCCGTCGATCCACATGCCGCGCTGGGCGTCCCGCATCACGCTCGAAGTCACCGGCGTGCGCGTCGAGCGGTTGCAGGACATCAGCGAGGCAGACGCCGAGGCCGAAGGCGTTCACGCAGGCTCGTGGGAATACGACAACGGCGAAGGCACTGAAACCGCACGCGAGTCGTTTCAATGCCTGTGGGACAGCCTCAACGCCGCGCGTGGCTATGGCTGGGATGCGAACCCGTGGGTGTGGGTGGTGAAATTTCGGAGGTTGCCGTGACGGACGTTTACTTGCCCCAAACGAGCGCCGCAACAGACACGAGTATGGCAATGGCCGAAACGACCAAAGAGAGCACGGAAATTATGATCGCACGCCGAGCATGCTCTGCTTGGGCCTCTGCCGCCGTTGCTGCTCTCGCTGCATCGGCTGCTTGCGATTCCGCAGCCTGTACCGACCTGCGCGCCAGCGCAACTTCATGCTGTCTGGCCTCTTCAGCTTTGGCGTCAGCGATCTCTTTATCGATGTACCCGAGAACTTGTATCGCTAAAACCCTGCGGTCGGCTCGAAGCCGCGTGCCGCTTACCATTTCTCGAAGAGCCTCAACACCGTTGAGCTCTGCATATGCGCGGATTCCTTTGGGTGAGTTGAAGTCCCAGTCTGACATTTCGATAGCCCCTGTCGCGAAGGCCACAGTATGCAATATCTGACAGACCATGATCTCGCCGGCGAGCGCGGCGCGCACATCAGCGATTGCGGCACGTACCGGTATCGGCTTTGGCGCGAGTGGGATCGTAGTAAGCCGACGCTCGCGTTCCTGATGCTCAACCCATCGACGGCCGATCACCTGACCGACGACCCGACCATCACGCGTTGCATGTCGCGCGCAATCGCTGGCAAGTACGGGCGGCTCGAAGTGGCCAACCTGTTCCCGCTTCGCGCGACGGATCCGGACGAACTCCTGACCCATCCAGAGCCGGTCGGGCCGAAGCGCGGCAGCGGACCCGCCGAAGGCGCCATTCTCGACGTCATCGAGAGGGCCCACACGGTGATCTGCGCGTGGGGCGCGCACCCTGCGGCTGCGCCGCGCGCCGCAGAAGTCATGCACATCATCCGACTCGTGGGCATGCGCAACAAGCTTTATCACCTTGGCCTGAACAAGGACGGCAGCCCGAAGCACCCGTTGTACATCGCGGCCAGCACCCGGCCGCAGCTGTTTCAGATTTAACAAATGAATGCCGCGCAACAAATTTGGAAATCACCCGCTGTATGTGGGAGCTGGAATGGACTCGATGTTCCTGACCGACGAAGAATTGACAGAGTTGACCGCCAAGCGCCAGAGCGCCGCACGGATCCGGGCGCTCCGTGGTATGGGTGTCGAACATAAGGTTCGCCCGGACGGCTCGATCGCCGTTCTCCGCGCGCATGTGGAACGTCTTTTCGGCGAAAAGACGAGCAAGCCTAAAATGAAAACTTGGCAACCCGCCTTTCACTGACCATGCCACGCGCTCGAAACAAAGAGAATGACGGCCTGCCGAAACGGTGGAAGCATCACCACGGAGCCTATTACTATCTCGTCCCCTCCGGGCAGGAGCCCGCTTGGGACGGGAAGAGAAAGTTCCGACTGGGTAAGACTCTCCCCGAGGCCTATAAAATCTGGGCGGAGCGCATCGGGCGAACCGACAACGTTCGCACTGTCGGCGATCTGCTGGACCGTTATGCGCTGGAAGTGATCCCGGCCAAGGCGCCATCAACGCAAACGCAGAATATGGCCGGGCTGAAAAACATCCGTGCGAAGTTCGGCACGGCACCCTTGGATGCCGTCGAACCAACGCACATTTATCAGTATTTGGACTGGCGCCCGGCAAAGACAGCGGCGAAGCGTGAGATCGAGATCCTGTCGCACGCCTTCACGATGGCCGTGAAGTGGGGCTATATCAAGACACACCCTTTCGCATGGCAATTGCGAATCGAGTCGGACGCGCCGCGGACCCGCTACGTGGAGGACTGGGAAATCGTCGAGTGCCTGTCGATCGACAGTAAGCGCAAGAAGGGCAGTGTGTTAGCCGTCCAGTCGTACATCCGGGTGAAGCTGCTCACTGGGATGCGCCGCGGCGATCTGCTGCGTCTGAGGATGGCGGACATGCAGGACGACGGCATTCACCTGGCGCCGAACAAGACCCTGAAGTCGACCGGCAAGCGAGTGATCATCCAGTGGTCGGACGAACTACGAGAGGCGGTCGCGATGGCGAAAGCCGTGCGTCCAGTGATGATCGGCCCTTACCTGTTCTGCAATCGGAGCGGGGAATGCTATATAGACGAGACGACTGGCAGAGCGGGAGGTTGGGAGTCTCTATGGCGCGGATTCATGGCGCGCGTCCTAAAGGAAACGAAGGTCACGGAGCGATTCACCGAGCATGACCTCCGGGCTAAGTGCGCAAGTGATGCGGAGACTCTCGCCCATGCACAGGCTTTGATGACGCATGCCGACAGCCGGATCACTGAGCGCATCTACAGGCGCAAGCCCGAGATGGTGAAACCGCTCAGGTAGGCTAAAAGTGGGTTATTCGAGGGGGTGGGTCGTAAACAAATCAACGGGTTACGCGATGATTTTAATTTTTGAGTAACCCACGTTGATTGGCTGATAGGCTTATCTGGCAAGGCGCGGCGGCGAATTGGCGGACCGGTTAATAACCTATCCGGGGTTCGAATCCCCGTCTCTCCGCCAGGAACGAATGATAAGCCGTTGAATCCCCAAGGATTCAACGGCTTTTTGTTTTCTCGCCAGCCTTTCTGGCATCTCGCCGCCGCAAACATTCTGTAATCTGTAGAATGCGCGGATGGAGACACATAGCATCCGAGACGCAAGCTCTTTGCGCTACGTGACCGGCCTCGATGGACTCCGAGCCATTTCGATGATGCTGGTCGTTCTATTCCACTACACGAGCTATTTTTCCAGCAGCCTCTCGGAGTCGGGTGGCGCATGGTCCGGCATCGTGCGTATCGCGTCGACCGGCTGGATAGGCGTGGACGTGTTTTTCGTGATCTCGGGCTTTCTCATCACCACGACGCTACTAAAGCGGCCCGTCAATTCAGTCGCGTCCTACGCAAAATTCATCCAACGCCGGGCCATCCGGTTGCTGCCGGCCTACGTCGCGAGCTTGCTGATATTCACGCTTGTCGCGCTGCTGATCGACCCGCATAGCAAGGTGTTGAAAAACGAGTACCTGCTATGGACATTCACGGCCAGTCTGCAGTCGCTGTTCGGCGATCGGGTCGCGCTGGCCGATCAACATTTCACCATGGCGCATTTCTGGACGCTGGCCGTGGAATGGCATTTCTATATTGTCTTCCCGATTCTCGTCGCCCGTTTTCATTCGTACTTTCGCCCGGCCTTGGCGCTCCTGCTGGTGGCGATATCGTTCAGAGTGGCGTGCCATTTTGCCGGAATTTCCGACAACGGCATCTATACTTTCACGCTTTGCCGGATCGACTCGATTGCAGTAGGCTGCCTGCTGGCGCTCGTGCCTTCCCACCTTCGTTCCAGGCAGTCCGCAGCGGCAGGCGTACTCGGTGCGGCGATGTTCATGGCGATCTGGATTGCGTTGGCATGTTCAAATGTCCCGTTCAAAACCCTGGCGTGGCTTCAGACGTTCGGATATACGCTGCTAGCCGTGTCAGTCGCATTGATGATTTACCGGGTCATCCATTCCTCTCCGCGTTCGCCGATCGTGCGTGCGCTGGAATTCAAGCCGCTTGCCTCAATAGGGCGCGCGAGCTATAGCCTGTACATCTGGCACGTGCCTTTTTATCCCGCCATTGCGCTGCTGGCGCAACGCAATTTCGCGGACATCCGGCTTGCGTATCTGGTCGCGGTAGCGGCCGGCGTCGTGGTGACGGCGGCGCTCGGCGGCCTCTCGTATCTGCTCGTCGAATCCCGATTCACCCGGGCGCGTCCGCCGGTTCTCGCCTGAAGGCGCCGAGCCGTTTTGTCACTGCCGGCGACGCGCGCCGCGCGAGGCCGTAAACCAAAACAAATCATCTTGCTCTAAACTGGCGGCCGTCCAAGCCCGCCCAGTCAACAGCACGAACACCATGCCTCCAGCGCCCGCCGAACCGCCCGGCTCTTCATCCGTTAGTTTGCCGAAACACCCCGCCTTTCAACGTTTCTGGTGCACTCGCATCCTCTCGTCGCTGTCGTTCCAGATGCTCGCGGTGGCAATGGGCTGGCACATTTACGCGCTCACGCATAGCGCCTTCGCACTCGGCCTCGTCGGCCTCGCGCAATTTCTGCCGATGTTCGTGCTGACGCTCGTCGTCGGCCAGGTCGCCGACCGTTACGACCGCCGCCGTATCGCGGCCATCTGCCAAAGCCTCGAAAGCGTCGCTGCGTTTTTATTCGCTGTCGGCACCTTCGGCGGCTGGATCAGCGCACCCATGATTTATGTGCTGGCCGCATGCGTCGGCGCGGCGCGCGCCTTCGAATCGCCCGCGGTCGCTTCGCTATTGCCGGGCGTCGTGCCGCGCGGGCAGTTGCCCAAAGCGACGGCATGGGCCACTTCGGCGAATCAGACTGCGCAGATCGCGGGCCCGGCGTTGGGTGGTCTGCTCTACGGCATCGGCCCCGGCGCGGCCTATCTCGCCTGCACGCTGTCATTCGCGGCTGCGGCCGCAGCCGTGTCGGGCATCTCGCTACAGGCGAAGCCGGCAAACCGCGCACCCGTCACGCTTGAATCGGTGTTCTCGGGCATTGCCTTCATTCGCCGCGAACCGGTGATTCTCGGCGCGTTGTCGCTCGATCTGTTCGCCGTGCTGTTCGGCGGTGCGACCGCGCTGTTGCCGATCTTCGCGCGCGATATCCTGCACACGGGGCCGCTCGGACTCGGCCTGCTGCGTTCGGGCACCGCCATCGGCGCACTCGCGGGCACTATCTGGCTTGCGCATTTTCCGCTGCGCAACCGGCCGGGCGCGGCGATGTTCGGCGGCGTGATCGCGTTCGGCGCGGCCACGGTCGTATTCGGTCTGTCGCATCAATTTCTCGCGTCGCTCGTCGCGCTGATGGTGCTCGGCGCCTCCGACACCATCAGCGTGGTCGTGCGTCTGTCGCTCGTGCAACTGCGCACACCAGAAGAAATGCTCGGACGCGTCAGCGCGGTCAACTCGCTTTTCATCGGGACGTCGAATCAATTGGGCGAGTTTGAATCCGGTGTGACGGCGGGGTGGTGGGGCGCGCAACCGGCCGTGCTGGTGGGCGGCGTGGCAACCATCGCGGTCGCCTTGCTCTGGATGCGCTTCTTCCCGGAACTCAGACGCACGCGCTCGCTGGAGCGCGAAGAGGATCTGGCGCCGAGCCGTTGACCGACGCAGCACCCTGCTTCAGGCCTGCGCGGCGCTCACGCGCAGCGCGGTCCATCGCACCGTCGCCAGAATCGATGCCGCGACGATCAATGCCCCGCCGACCCACGCCGTCACCGAAATTCGCTCGCCCAACCAGATGCAGGCAAACAATGCCCCGAACGCCGGTTCGCTGCCCATCAGCAGCGAGACGCGCGTCGGACTGCTGCGCTTGATCGCGAAGTTCTGCGCGAAGAACGCGAACAGCGTGCACGCGATCACCAGATAGCCGACATAGCCCCAGAACGCCGCATGATCCGCAATCGAGGGCACAGGCTGCCACTGCTGCGGCGCGAACAGCCAGGCGGCCGCGGCGCTGCCGAATGCCACCACGCCAGACTGAACCGCTGTCACCGACAGCGCCGGCAGCGCCGAATCGCGCATCACGCGTTTGGTTACACACACCGTTAACGCGCGCAACAGCGCGGCAAGCAGAATCAGCGCGTCGCCGGGATTGAGGCTCAGTTCACCGTCGCCGGCGAGCAGCCACGCGCCCAGCAGCGAAAGCCCCACCGCCAGCCATTCGATGCGGCTCGGCTTGCGCTTGAGCAGCAACCATTCGACGAGCGGCGTCAACACCACGCACAAGCTGATCAGAAACGCGGCGTTGGCCGCACGCGTCATCAGGATCCCGAAGGTTTCGCACAAAAAAATCCCGAGCAGCAGCGCGCCGGCGACCAGCACGCCGCGCAGCGTGCGGGCGTCGGCCGCGCGCAGGTGGCGCAGGGCAGGCGAGAGGATCACGAATGTGATACCGAAGCGCAGCGCGAGCAAACCGAGCACCGGATAAAACACCAGCGCGCTTTTGACGACACCGTAGCTGGTGCCCCACACGACGGCGACGGCAAGCAGCATCAGATCGGACAACATGAGCAGGCGTTCTTGTTTCGACATGGACGACCTCGAGCTAATAAGGTCGTATTGTCGAACTTTGCGCCAAGCGTGATAATCGGGTCTCGGCGCACAGCATTTGTGTCGAAAACGCATCAATGAATGACCACACTCACGGACCCGGAACGATGACCCCAAGCGAGCTTTTCGCCTTGCTGCCGGACATGGCGGTTTTTGCGCGCGTCGTCGACGCCGGCAACTTCTCGGTGGCGGCGCGGCAACTCGGCAGCACGCCGTCCACGGTCAGCCGTCAGATCAAGCGGCTCGAAGACGCGCTGGCGAGCCGGTTGCTGGAGCGCTCCACGCGCACGGTGCGGGTGACGGAATCGGGCGCTCAGGTGGCGCGATTCTGTCGCGACATGGTGAGCGCCGCGTCGGGCGCGGTCGACGCCGCCGGGCAATTGGCGGGCAGGCCGCAAGGCAAGGTGAGCGTGAGCGCGCCGACCCAGTTCGCGAGGTCGGTGGTCCACCCGCTGATTGCCGGCTTCTTGCGCGCTTACGACGAAGTGGATCTGCAACTCCTGTTCACCGATCACGACGTCGACCCGCTCGCCGACGATGTCGATCTGGTGATCCGCCTGACCGAGCATCCGCCGCAGGGACTCGCGGGGCGCCGGTTGGGCGCGGTGCGCTGGCTGCTGGTGGCGACGCCGGCGTATTTGCGTGAGCGCGGCACACCGGCGCAGCCACGCGATCTGCAGAAGCACGCCTGCATTTACCTCGGCGAGACCGCCGACGACAACCGCTGGCGCTTTCGTCGCGGCACGGAGACACAGAGCGTCGACGTGAAGGGTCGCTACATTGCCAATCATGCCGGCGCGCGACTCGAAGCCGCGCTGCAGGACTTCGGCATAGCGTGTGTACCGGAATTTGCAGCCGTTGAATCGCTGCAGAGCGGCGAACTCGTGCAGGTGCTGCCCGACTGGAATCTCGAAGCGCGCGCCTACGTCGGTTCGGTGTGGCTGCTGTATCCACCGAATCGTTTTCTGCCGCCGAAGGTGAGGGCATTGATCGACTACCTCGTCGAGCATCTTCACGACACGCTCGATACCGCATGAGAACCACCGTGCGCGCGACGAAAGTGGAATCGCCCGCGTAATTCATGATTCAATGCAGTCCCAGTGATTCGATCGATGACGAGGAGAACCAGCATGAGCACGCGCGAAACCGGGCCGATTGCGGCGACGGTCTACCGTGGCGCTTCGATTGAGAACACGCATGTGGCGCACGTCGCGGTGGTCGATGCGAGCGGCCGCGTATTGGCGTCGTTCGGCGATCCGTCACGCGTGACGCTGGCGCGTTCCGCGGCGAAGCCTGCGCAAGCGTTGGCGGTGTTGGAGACCGGCGCACTGGAGCGTTTCGGTTTCGACGAAGCCGACCTTGCGCTGATGTGCGCCTCGCACAGTAGCGAAGCGCGCCATATTGAACGCACGCGCCAGATGCTGGCCAAGGCGCAGGCGAGCGAAGCCGATTTGCGCTGCGGCGGCCATCCGCCGTTATCCGACGCCGTCTACATCGACTGGCTCAAACGCGACTTCAAGCCGGGCGGCGTATGCAGCAACTGCTCCGGCAAACACGCGGGCATGCTGGCCGGCGCGCAATCGATCGGCGCATCGATGGAGGGGTACGAACGACCCGATCACCCGATGCAGGTGCGAGTAAAACACACGGTCGCGGACGTCTGCGATTTACCCGACGAAGCGCTGCAATGGGCGACAGACGGCTGCAATCTACCGACACCGGCTTTTCCGCTCGATCGCCTTGCACGCCTGTTCGGGAAACTGGCCGCCGCACAAGACGACGTATCGTCGAACGCACAGTCCGTCACAGCGCGCACGACGGCGCTCGCCCGAATCTACCGCGCGATGACAACGTATCCCGAGTGGGTAGCGGGCGAGGGCCGTTTCTGCACGCAGTTGATGCGGGCTTTCGACGGCGCGCTGGTCGGCAAGGTTGGCGCGGACGGCAGCTACGCGATAGGCGTCCGTACATCGGAGCAGACAAAGAACGCGGGCGCGCAAGGCGCGCTGGGCCTCGCGATAAAAATCGAGGACGGCAACGTCGGCATACTGTACGCGCTAGTCGCGGAAGTACTCGCGTTGTTAGACATCGGAACGCTGGAGCAACGAACGAAACTCGCGGCGTTCCACGCCCCGAAGATGTTGAACACAATGGGCATCCAAACGAGCCGAATAACATACACGATCGCACTCACCCGCGCACCGAACGCCGCCGCTCGCTGAACGACCGCAACGGCGCGCGCAGCGCCGCCGGAAGAATGACGCACTTGTCACTGAGGCGGAATGCGCGAGAGCACAGATTCCAGATGCACCACTACCGCGGCTGCGCGGGGGACCCGCTTATGGGCTGGCGGTGTAAAGCCGCTTTCTTTGCCTACTTTCTTTGCGGCATGCAAAGAAAGTAGGTGCCGCCCCGCACAGGGGCAACGCCAATAGATGACAAAGAACTCAAGGAAAGGCCAACAAAACTTAGGAAAACAGACAAAAAACCCCACTCAAGCAGCAACCCCACAACCCACAACCCCAACCGCATTCCGAATAGCGTCCGCCAACTCCGCCGCAGCAAACTTCGCCACATACCCGTTAGCCCCAGCATTCTTCACATGCGCCTCATTCGCAGCACCAGTAAGAGAAGAATGAATAATGACTGGAATATCCCTCATCCGCTCATCAGCCTTGATCTGCCGCGTGAGCATAAACCCATCCATCTCAGGCATCTCAAGATCCGTCAAAACAAGCGCAATGCTATCCTTGACACGAGTCCCATTAGCCTGCGCCTCACGCGCAACCTGCTGCAAGGTATGCCAAGCCTCTTCCCCGGTCTTGGTCATCACATAATCCGCGCCAATAGCACTCAAAGCCTGCTCAATAAGCTTCCGGGCAAACCCGGAATCATCCGCCGCAAGAATCTTCGCCCCCTGCGGAATCCCCAACGCATCTCCAACTGAAGTCGGATCCACACTAGGATGCTGTGACGGAAACACATCCCGCAAAACCTGCTCGACATCGATCACTTGCGCCAAGCGTGAATCCCCGGTATTCCCATCGATCCGCGCAATGCTGGTAACCAGGTTGCCCCCAGCCGCACCTTCGGCGGACAACACCTGATTCCACTCCAGCCGCACGATATCGTCGACCTCTTCAACCGCAAACGCCTGGGTCGACCGCGCAAACTCCGTCACCAGCAAAATATTCAGCCCGCGCGTGGGCTCACACCCCATCAGCCGCGGCAAGTCGATTACGGGAATGATCTGGCCGCGAATATCCACCGCGCCCATCACGAACGGCGACGAACCGGCGATCGGCGTAACCGTCGGCATCGTCGAGATTTCCCGCACCTTGAAGACGTTGATGCCATAAAGCTCGTGCGCGTCGCTGCCGGGCACCGAGCCCAGGCGGTACAGCAATAACTCGAACTTGTTGGAACTCGTCAGATTGCTGCGTTCATCGTTCGCGCGGTTTTCTACTGCCATCGAATCTCTCCAGGATTGCGGTGCGTGTGATGCGCCATCCAACCGTGTCGTTCGATGCTGGCGCGCGCCCTACCTTTCTGTTATCGGCGCGGCGCACGGAAAGTTCAGCGATTCCGCACGGTTTTCCTTACATCCTCTGGTTAACACGCAACCGATATCGAGGACGAGGCGACACGAACACATTGGCCGCAATACAGGCCTGTCAAGGCATTGATATGAAGGTTACCTGCCGTTACAGAAGCGACAGCGTCGTATCACATGCCGCACGGCGCGCCTCATAGAATTCACAGCGATTAAAGCGTGGTGCCGTCAGCGGCCCGCAAGCCGACTGCAAGGAAAGCACGTAGTCGGCCCGACGCCTGAGGCGCACACGCATCGCCGTCGTTTCGCTTCCACCCCAAGGAGAACGTATGATCCGCTTGCCTCTCGCCACTATCACCAGCGCCTGCATGGCTGGACTGCTCGTCGTCGCCGGCGCGGCCAACGCTCAAACAACGCCGGCGGCACCGGCAGCGGCCGCGGCAGACGCCGGCCGTCTGCATGCCGCCGACCAGACGTTCATCGCGGACGGCACCAAGGCCATCGCGACGCAACGCGACGCCGCGCGCATTGCGACCTCGCGCTCTACCGACCGCGACGTCAAGGCCTTCGCGGAGCGCGTCTCCACTGACAACGCGAAAATCTCCGACGCACTGCGCGCGGCGAGCCCACGCGGCGTCGACGTGCCGAAGAACGATCCCGACGCGGCCGTGCTCGCGAGCATCAACAATCTGCGTGGCGCCGATTTCGACAAAGCGTATATCGAACAGGTCGCGCTCGCCGGCGAACAGAAAGCGCTGTCGGCATTCCAGGCGGAAATCGCCTCGGGCCGCGACGAGCAGTTGAAGGATGCGGCGAAGAAGGCATTGCCGACGATCCAGGAACACTACGCCATGGCGCAGGATCTCGCCAAGCGTAAGCACCTGCCGACCGCGCAGTAAGCGGTTGAACGCGCGTCACGTTGCGGCGTGACGCGCGGCCGTCTGGATGCGTGGTTTTCGGCGATAATCGGCTTCGCTCTTTCGAGTCCGCTGCGCGCCTGGTCTTGCACGGCGCCCGCAACCCGAAAGCTCTCACGATTTTCACGCGCATTCGATCGAAGCTCTCCGCATGAGCAAGCCCGCCAATCTGCCGCAACAGCTGGACCATATGCTTCGGCAAGCCGTCGCGCTTCAACAGAACGGCGCATTCGCCGAGGCCGAAGAACTCTATCGCGAGATTCTCGAACTCAAGCCCCGTCATTTCGACGCGTTGCAATTGCTCGGCGCGTTGGCGCTGCAAGCGGGCCGCCTGCAAGAGGGCGTCGAGTTGCTCAGAAAAGCGCTTGCCATCAATGCGAAACAGGCGCCGCTTCATTCGAATCTCGCCTATGCGTTGAACGCCTTGCAGCGTTTCGACGAAGCTCTCGCGAGCGCCGATCGCGCATTGGCTTTACAGCCGCAATTCCCCGACGCCCTGAATAACCGCGGCAACGCGCAAGCCGGTCTGAATCGTCCGCTCGATGCGCTCGGCAGCTTCGATCGCGCGATTGCACTGACGTCGGATTTCGCGCAGGCCTGGAACAATCGCGCGTGCGTGCTGCGCGATCTGGGCCGTCCCGCCGATGCGCTCGCAAGCTGCGATCACGCGCTCGCGCTGCAACCGAATTATCCCGACGCGTGGAGCAATCGCGGCAATGCGTTCAGCGACCTGAATCAGCCGGCGGAAGCGGAACGCTGCTACCGTCGCGCGCTCGAGTTGGCGCCGGCATTCGCCGATGCCTGGAACAACCTCGGCCTCACGCAGATCGATCTCAACCAGCACGCGCTCGCGCTCGTGAGTTACGAACGCGCACTGACCGTGAATCCGGATGCTGCGGAAACGCATTGGAACGAAGCACTGTGTCTGCTGCAAATGGGACAGTTCGAAGCCGGCTGGCAAAAATATGAATGGCGCTGGGAGCGCAGCCGCATCAAGGCAAGCCGGCGCAGTTTTGCGCAGCCGCTGTGGCTGGGCGATTTTTCGATCGACGGCAAGACGATTCTGTTGCACGCGGAGCAGGGTCTCGGCGACACGCTGCAGTTCTGCCGCTATGCCGCGCAGGTGTCGAAACTCGGCGCGAAGGTCGTGCTCGAAGTGCCGCGCGAGTTGATGCGTCTCATGGCGACGCTCGACGGCGTGGACCAGTTGGTCGAAGCCGGCCAAACACTGCCGTCGTTCGATTGTCACTGCCCGCTGCTGAGTTTGCCGCTCGCATTCAAGACCGGCCTCGACAGCATTCCATCGGCAACGCCCTATCTTTTCGCTGACGCCGAAGCGGTTCGCCGATGGCGCGACCGCCTTCACGCGCAAGCAGACGCGCGCCTCAAAGTCGGACTCGTGTGGGCCGGCGGAAACCGTCCGCATGTCGCGGAACTGCGCAAGAACGATGCGCGCCGTTCGATCGCTTTCGCGCAACTCACGCCGCTTCTCGACGTGCCGAACGTGCAGTTCTTCAGCCTGCAAAAAGGACCGGCGGCGCGGCAACTCGACAGCGCCGCGCGGGGCGAACATGTGATCGACTACACAGAAGAACTCGACGACTTGGCGGACACCGCGGCATTGGTGGCGAACCTCGACCTGGTGATTTCCGTGGACACGTCCACCGCGCATCTGGCTGGCGCACTCGACAAACCGGTCTGGATTCTGAACCGCTTCGACACCTGCTGGCGGTGGATGCTGGAGCGCACGGATACGCCCTGGTATCCGCGCGCCCGCCTGTTCAGACAACCGGCGCTCGGCGATTGGGACAGCGTGGTGCAAGCCGCGCGTGATGCGCTGAACGCATGGGCAGCGGGCGCGGCGCATTCACGATAAGGACCCCGCTCGCACCCGCCACGATCCCTGCTCGCTGGCCGACGCAATTGCTCTGACGCGCGTAGACTGAACGTCCGCTTATCGACGGCTAAGCCATGGGGAGTCATCAATGGAATACAGACATCTGGGTGCGTCCGGTTTCAAGGTGCCGGTACTGAGTTTCGGCACGGGCACGTTCGGCGGCAAGGGCGAGTTCTTCCAGGCGTGGGGCGCGACCGACGTCGCCGAAGCGCGGCGTCTGCTCGACATCTGCTTCGATGCTGGCGTCACCATGTTCGACACCGCGGACATCTATTCGACCGGCGCGTCCGAGTCAGTGCTCGGCGAGGCGCTCAAAGGTAAGCGCGACAAGGCGATCATTTCGACCAAGGCGACCTTCCGTTTCGACGACGGCCCGAACAGCGTCGGCTCGTCGCGTTTCCATCTGATCCGGGCCGTGGACTCGGCGCTCAAGCGCCTGCAGACAGATTACATCGATCTGTTCCAGTTGCACGGCTTCGACGCCAGAACGCCGATCGCCGAAGTCATGTCCACATTCGACGATCTGGTGCGCGCGGGCAAGATCCGCTACACCGGCGTGTCGAATTTTTCCGGCTGGCATCTGATGAAATCGCAGGACGTGGCGGACCGCTACGGCTATCCGCGCTATGTCGCGAATCAGACCTACTACTCGCTGGTCGGCCGCGATTACGAGTGGGAGTTGATGCCGCTCGGCATCGATCAGGGCGTGGGAGCGGTGGTGTGGAGTCCGCTCGGTTGGGGGCGTCTCACCGGCAAGATCAAGCGCGGCCAGCCGCTGCCCGATTCGAGCCGCCTGCATAAAACTGCCGGCATGGGGCCGCCGGTGCCGGACGAATATCTGTTCCGCGTGCTCGATGCAATCGATGAGATCGCGGCGGAAACCGGCAAGACCGTGCCGCAGATTGCGCTGAACTGGCTGCTGCAGCGGCCGACAGTGTCGACGGTGCTGATCGGCGCGCGCAACGAGGAACAGTTGCGGCAGAACCTCGGCGCGGTGGGCTGGAATCTGACGCCCGAGCAGGTGGCGAAGCTCGACGAGGCGAGCGCCGTGCGTCCCGCGTATCCGTACTGGCATCAGGAAGGATTCGTGGAGCGCAATCCGAAGGCGGTGTAAGCGGGCCTTCGCCCGAAGGCACGCTGGCTGAACATGTCGAGTTCGAGCGGATGCGACGGAACGCCCTGCGCTTTCGCGAACTCGCGCATCGTCGCGTAGCCGATGTGTCCGGCTTCGGCGAGAGACTGTGCGCTGAGTTTGCCGATACCCGTAGCGGCGCCCGCCGCGAAGATGATCTGCTTCTGCATTTTTCTTCTCCGATCGACGAGAGTGGGGCGGCTCGTCGGAGCCCGCCCAGACAAAAAACTTATCGAGCGCGTCAGGCAATGCCGCCGTTGGCGCGCAGAATCTGGCCGTTGACCCAGCCCGCGTCCGGACCCGCGAGGAACGCCACCACCGACGCGATGTCGTCCGGCTGGCCGAGGCGTTGCAGCGGCGGCATCTTCGCGAAAGTCTGAATCTGTTCTTCGGTCTTGCCGTCGAGAAACAGTGACGTCGCGATCGGACCCGGCGCCACGGCATTGACGGTGATGCCGCGGCCGCGCAGCTCCTTGGCGAACACATGCGTGAACGCCTCGACCGCTGCTTTCGTCGCGTTGTAGATCGCATAGCCCGGCATGTTGAGCGCCAGCGTGGTGCTCGAAAAATTGACGATGCGGCCGCCGTCGTTCAGGCGCGCCGCAGCTTCGCGCAAGGTGTTGAAGGTGCCGCGTACGTTGATGTCGAAGGTCTGGTCGAAGAGCGCGTCGCTGGTGTCGGCGAGCGGCACGGTCTTGAGCACGCCCGCGTTGTTGACCAGCACGTCCACCTTGCCGAGCCGCTGTTCAGTGAGTTCGAACAGCCGGCGCACCTCGTCGGCGTTCGATACGTCGGCTTTCACCGCGATGGCTTTGGCGCCGGCCGCCGTAAGTTCGGCGACGAGCTGATCGGCTTCGGCCGAGCTGGATGCGTAATTGACCGCAACGGCGAAACCGTCCTTGGCCAGACGTTGAGCAACCGCTGCGCCGATGCCGCGCGATGCGCCGGTGACGATTGCGACCCGAGCGTTGTTGAGCATGTTCACGATTCGCTTCCTTGAGTCCGATGAGTGGGTGAGATAAATCATGGACGTTTTCGACACCTAGATAATCGGGGTAGACTTGGTATTACCATTCCATTTGCTTTAACAATAGCCCGTGCCGACCTCCCTACCGGCGCCACACACAGGCAACAACAGGCACCGACCATGGATCGTTTCGAGGAAATGCGGGTTTTCATCCGGATCGCCGAGCGGCAAAGCTTCACGCGCGCCTCGGACGATCTGCAGATCCCGCGCGCCACCGTCACCAACCTGATGAAGCGCATGGAGCAGCGGCTCGGCGCGCGGCTGCTTGAACGCACCACGCGCACCGTGCGTCTCACGCACGACGGCGAGGCGTATTACCGCCGCTGTGTGCGTCTGATCGCCGACATGGAGGAGGCCGAGGGCTCGTTTTCGAACCTCGCGCCGAAGGGTCTGTTGCGGGTGAATTTGCAGGGCACGCTGGCGCGGCATTTCGTGGTGCCCGCGCTGCCGGCGTTTCTCGCGCGCTTTCCGGGCATCGAACTGACCATCGGCGAAGACGACCGACTCGTCGATCTGGTGCGGGAAGGCGTGGACTGCGTGTTGCGCGCGGGCAATCTGCAGGATTCGTCGATGGTGGGGCGCCGCGTCGCGCAACTGGCGCAAGTGACGGTCGCGAGTCCGGCGTATCTCGCCGCGTTTGGCGAGCCGGCCGAGCCGTCGGCGCTGTCCACGCATCGGGCGGTCAACTACGTGTCGAGTGCGACCGGCAAGGCCGTGCCGCTCGAATTCAGCGTGGCGGGCCGCGAGGTGGCGATGGTCCTGCCGTCGGCGGTATCGGTGAGCGGCACCGATCTCTACACCGGCTCGGCGCTCGCCGGGCTCGGCATCGTGCAGGTGCCGCAATACCGGGTGGCGGCCGAACTGGCGACGGGGCGGCTGAAAATCATCCTTGCGGACTTTCCGCCGCCGCCCATGCCGGTGTCCGTGCTGTATCCGCAGAACCGTCAGTTGTCGTCGCGGGTGAGGGTGTTCGCGCAGTGGCTGCGCGATATTTTCGAAGCGGCTGCGGCGACGTCGGGCGGCGCGCTGTGAACGCGCTCGCTTAGGCGGCCGTGCGGCGCGGAGAAATCCTGAACCGGGCCGAGCGGCACGATGCCGGTCGGGTTGATGCCGCGATGGCTCTCGTAGTAATGCTGTTTGATATGCGCGAAATCGACGGTCTTCGCAATGCCGGGCAACTGGTAGATGTCGCGCGTATAGGCGGACAGATTCGGGTAATCGGCGATGCGGCGCAGATTGCACTTGAAGTGGCCGACATACACGGCGTCGAAGCGGATCAGCGTTGTGAACAGCCGGATATCGGCTTCGGTGAGTTGCGCGCCGGTCAGATAGCGCTGTGTCGCGAGTTGCGCTTCGAGCCAGTCGAGCGTTTCGAACAGCGGTGTAACGGCTTCTTCGTAGGCTTGCTGCGTGGTGGAAAAGCCGGCCTTGTAGACGCCATTGTTCAGCGTGTCGTAAACGCGCGCATTGATCGCGTCGATTTGCGGACGCAACGGCGCCGGATAAAAATCGCCGGGTTTCGCGCCGATGCCGTCGAACGCCGAATTCAGCATGCGAATGATTTCCGACGATTCGTTGCTGACGATCGTGGCCCGCTGCTTGTCCCACAGGATCGGCACCGTGACGCGGCCGCTGTAGTGAGGATCGGCGGCGGTATAGACCTGGTGGAGCAGCTTTGCGTGATTGACGCTGTCGGGCACGACGCCGGGGCCGTCCGCGAAGGTCCAGCCGTTCTCCAACATCAGCCAGTGCACGACCGAGACATCGATCATTGCTTCGAGGCCCTTGAGCGCCCGCATGATCAAGGTGCGATGCGCCCACGGGCAGGCGAGGCTCACGTACAGGTGGTAGCGTCCCGCTTGCGCTTCGAAGCCGCCGCTGCCGCTCGGACCTGGCGAGCCGTCGGCGGTGACCCAGTTGCGGAACGCCGCGTCCTTGCGCACGAAACGGCCTCCGGTCGAGTGGGTGTCGTACCAGCGGTCCTGCCATTTCCCGTCCACTAAAAGTCCCATGTCGCTGCTCCTTGTGCGTGCGCGTCGGCGTGCTACGGCCGTGCGCAATGAATGTTCCAGACGCGGCGCCGGCGGCGTTTGCGGTGACGCGTCGGCGGCTCGTGCGGCTTTTCCGAAAGCTTACGCGAACTGTGCTCGCCACCGACGCTGCCGTCATATCACCATTGTGGACTGGCGTCGACGCTTTGCCGTACCATCGTTTCGTCGAACTCGTTCGAAGGAATGGAACATGTTGTCGGAAGATGAACTGGCTTTGCTCGACGCGATTCGCGAGACCGGCAGCCTGTCGCGCGCGGCGGCGCGCCTCGGCAAGGCGCCGTCCACGGTCTCGCACGCCGCCCGGCAACTGGAGACGCGCTTCGACGCGCTGCTGTTCGACCGGCGCCGCTACCGCTTGCAACTTACGCCCGCCGGCCAGCTTCTCGCGGATGAAGCCGCGCGATTGATGCTCGACATGTCGCGCATGACGCAGCGCGTGAAGCAGATTGCGAGCGGCTGGGAAGACCGTCTCTGGATCGTCACGGACGAGATCATCGAATTCGAACTGCTGATGCCGGTGGTGCGCACATTCGATGCGCTCGACTCCGGCGTCAAGCTGCGCTTTACGCACGAAGTCTTGAGCGGCACCTGGGAGGCGCTGCGCGACGGCCGCGCGGATCTGATCGTGGGCGCGACCAATGAGCCGCCGGCGATTCCCGGCCTGCGCTGGTTCGAACTCGGCGTGATGGAATGGGTGTTCGCGGTGTCGCCGCGGCATCCGTTAGCGGCCGTCGAGGGACCGCTCGGCCGTGAGCGAATCCTCGAACATCGCGCGGTGGTGGTGGCGGATTCATCGCGTGCGACGGCGGGGCGTGCTTATGGTTTGATCGGCGGACAGGCGTCGCTGGCCGTGCCGTCGATGCGCGCAAAAATCCTGGCGCAGCGCGACGGCCTCGGCGTGGGCTGGTTGCCGCGTCAGCGCGTCGCGTCGCTATTGAAGCAGGGCGAGCTGATCGAAAAGGCCACGGCCGATCCGCGCGAACCGAACGTGCTGTACGTTGCGTGGCGCGGCGATCATGAAGGGCGCGGGTTGCAGTGGTGGCTCGAACAGTTGCGGCAACCGCGGCTGGCGAAGCGCCTTGTGCGCGGCGTCGATATGTCGATCGGCGCGTGACGCCCACGCCGTTGGTTCGCGCCTGAGCGGCGTTTTTTATGCAGCCATTAGCCGCGTCTCGTGGGATCATACGCGCCGTGCTGGGCGATTCTGCTTTCCGCACGGTACGCAACAAGAGGAGCAGGGCGATGATCGATGGACTGGTGGGCGGGCGGCTGTACGGCGAGGCGCAGATTCGCACGGGGCAGAACGGTAGGCGTTTCGTGACCTGCAAGGTGCGCGCGGCCACCAACGACGGCGACACGATTTTCGTCAACGTAATCGCTTTCGACGACGACGTGCAAACCGCGCTGCTCGCGTTGAGCGACGCGGACAGCGTCGCGCTGAGCGGCACCTTGACGCCGAAAGTCTGGACCGACAAGAACGGCCTCGTCAAACCGGCCGTGGACATGGTCGCCCACAAGCTGCTGACGGCTTACGAAGGCCGCAGCGAAGCGGACGAATGAGCGCTGCCCGGCGGCTTGCCGCTGGCGTCCCTGAGATACTCGACGAAGCGGTCCGCCACAGGTTCCGCGTCGCCGCTCCTGCGCAACAGCAGCACTTGCGACATCAGCGTTTCGCTCATTAGCGGCAAGAAGCCGACACGCGGATCGTGCATCTGACGCAACGTGTACGGCACCAGCGCCACGCCCATGCCGAAGCCGACCATCGTCACGACGGTCTGCCACAAGCGCGCCTCGTGGCGAATCAACGGACTGAAGCCCGCTCCCACGCACTGCGCGATGATCAGATCGTGATAATGCGGCGACACGGTGCGCGGAAACAGAATGAAGGGCTCCTGCGCCAACGCGCGCAGATCGACCTTGCGTTTGCGCGCCAGCGGATGAGCGGCGGGCAGACAGCACAGGAACGGCTCGGAAAAGATCGGCGTGGAAATGACGTCGGCCGGGAAATTGCCCCAATGCGCGCAGCCCATGTCGATCTGCATGCGCTGGATCGCGTGCACCTGTTCGCTGGTGTTCATCTCCTTCAGGACGATTTCGACGCCGGGGTAATCCGCCTCGAAACGCTTCACCGCCTGCGGCATGCCGCGATACAGCATCGAATTCACGAAGCCGATTCGCAGGCGGCCGGCAAGGCCATGGGCCGAGCGAACCGTCATGCGTTCCGCCTCGTTCGCCTGCAATAACAGGCGGCGCGCTTCGCCGAGCAGCACCTGGCCGGCATTGGTCAGCGACACCGTTTTGTTGGTGCGCGCGAGCAACTGCACGCCGAGTTGCGCCTCGAACTTGCGAATGTCGAAGCTGAGCGCCGGCTGCGAAATGAACAGCCGCCTGGCCGCGCGGCCGAAATGCAGTTCTTCGGCGACGGCCACGAAATAGCGCAATTGCTTCAGGTCCACGGCTGTCTCCTGCTTGTTGATCGATAAGCTGCGTCTATCGTACCGGATATAAGTTGTATTAGACGATTATCGACGCCGCTCATATGCTCCTCTCACAAGCACTAACGTGCATAGCAGGGTAAGGAGACACGCATGAGCGAAATCACCGCGCAGCCGGCACACGGCTCGTCCAACATTCCCGATAGCCGGGGCATCAATTTCTTCACCAGTGATCCCGACTTCGCGCGCCTTCTGAAGCTGCATCTCGGCGACACGCTGTTTCGGGAACTCGAAAGCCAACTCGTGTCGCTGGGTCAGCGTGCTTCCGAAGAACTCGACGTATGGGCGCTTTCCGCTGACAAGAATCCACCGCAATTGCACCATCGCACACGGCGCGGCGAAGCGCTGCAAAGTATCGACAAGCATCCCGATTACGTCGCGCTGGAGCGGGTGGCTTACGCGGAGTTGGGGCTTGCCGCAATGAGCCACGAGACGCGCGACGGCAAGAAATCGCCGCCGCCGCTCGTGAAATACGCGCTGACCTTCCTGTTCGTGCAGGCGGAATTCGGCCTGTGCTGTCCCGTGAGCATGACCGATTCGCTCACGCGCACGCTGCGCAAATTCGGCGCGCCGGAACTCGTCGCACGCTTTCTGCCGATGCTCGCCTCACGCGATTTCGACACGTTGTTTCAAGGCGCGATGTTCATGACGGAACAGGCGGCGGGCTCGGACGTCGCGCGCATTGCCACGCGTGCGTCGCGCGAAACCGATGCGAACGGTGACGAAACGTGGCGTCTGTACGGCGACAAATGGTTCTGCTCGAACGCCGACGCCGATCTCGCGATGGTGCTCGCGCGTCCCGACACGGCGCCCGCCGGCATCAACGGACTCGGACTGTTCCTGCTGCCGAAGACGCTCCCGGACGGCTCGCGCAACCGCTATCGGATCGTGCGCCTGAAGGACAAGCTCGGTAGCCGTTCGATCGCGAGCGGCGAGATCGTGCTGGAAGGCGCGCTCGCGTATCTGATCGGCGAAGTGGGGCGCGGTTTTCATCAGATGGCCGACATGATCAACATGTCGCGTCTGTCGAACGGCGTGCGCGCCGCGGGTTTGATGCGCCGCGCGCTGACCGAGGCGCTGCACATTGCGCGTAATCGCGAAGCGTTCGGCCGCAAGCTGATCGATATGCCGTTGATGCAGCGTCAGTTGCTCAAGATGATGCTGCCCGCCGAACAGGCGCGCTCGATGTTCATGCGCATTGCGCTGCTGCTGGAGCAGGCCGATGCCGGCGACCGGCAAGCGGCGAAATGCGTGCGCATTCTCACACCGCTCATCAAGTTCCGCGCCTGCCGCGACGCGCGCCGCGTGACCGGCGATGCGATGGAAGTGCGCGGCGGCACCGGCTATATCGAAGAATGGAGCGACGCGCGGCTCGTGCGCGACGCGCATCTCGGCTCGATCTGGGAAGGCACCAGCAACATTGTCGCGCTCGACATCGCGCGAGCCGCGAAACGCGACGGCGCGCTGGCACCGTTGCGCACCTATCTGCAGGATCTGCTCGGCGCGGCAGGATTGCCGCCGGCCAGCCTCGCGTTGCTGCGCACGACACTCGCGCGGGCGTGCGATGCGCTGGCGAGCGTCGCGGATTCGGGCCGCGACGAGTGGGTTCGGCAGGCGGGCACCGCGTTGTATCACGCGAGCGCCGCCGTGTTGATGGCGTGTGAAGGCGTGCGTCTCGCGCCGGATTATCGGCGTCTCGCACTCGCGCATCTGGTGGTGCGGCACAAACTGCTGCCATTCGATCCGCTGGCCTTGCATTCGGAGACGGATGAAAGCGAAGTGATCGACACGTTGGTCAACGGCCGCAGCGTCACGCTCGAACAGGCACTGAAACTGTTGCCGCAAGGGAGCGAGCAATGACCGCACCGCTCGCCAACACCGGCACGCAAGGCGCATTGCAAGGCCTCAAAGTCGTCGATTTGAGCCGCGTGCTCGGCGGCCCGTACTGCACACAGGCGCTCGCAGATCACGGCGCCCAGGTCATCAAACTCGAACCGCCGGACGGCGACGAAACGCGCGGCTGGGGGCCGCCGTTCTACGGCGACACCGCGTGGTACTTCGCGGGCGTGAATCGCAACAAGCAGGGCATCGCCGTCGATCTCTCGCGTGAAGAAGGCCGCGCGATCCTGTGGAAGCTGCTCGAAGACGCCGACGTGCTGGTCGAAAACTTCAAACCCGGCACGCTCGCGCGCTGGGGCATGGACTACGAGCGCGATCTGAGCGAACGTTTCCCGAAGCTGATTCACTGCGCCGTGTCGGGGTTCGGTCCCGATGGTCCGCTCGGCGGCTTGCCCGGTTACGACGCCGCGATTCAGGCGATGACCGGCCTGATGAGCGTGAACGGCGAGCGCGACGGTCCTGCCACGCGCGTCGGCTTGCCGATCGTCGACATGGTCACCGGACTGAACGCGCTCGCCGGCATTCTGCTCGCACTCGCCGAACGCGCGAAGAGCGGCCGTGGCCAGTCGATCGATATCGCCTTGTATGACTGCGGCGTCTCGCTGCTGCATCCGCATCTGCCGAACTATTTCGGCTCGGGCCGCACGCCGCAGCGCAGCGGCAACGCGCATCCCAACATCACGCCGTACGACAGCTATCGCACCGCGACCGCACCGATCTTTCTCGCGGTCGGCAACGACCGGCAGTTCGCGAAACTGTGCGCGCATCTCGGCGCGCCCGAACTCGCCGACGACCCGCGTTACGTCGACAACCGCAGCCGCTGCGCGCATCGCGAGCCGCTGAGGGCCGCGCTCGAAAGCCTGCTCGCCGCGCACGAGTGCGAGCCGCTCGCGCATGCGCTGATCAATGCGGGCGTGCCATGCGGTCCGGTGCAAACCGTCGATGTCGTGGCGCGCCATCCGCATACCTTGCATCGCGGACTGGTGGTCGAGATGGGCGAGTATCGCGGCACCGCATCGCCGATCAAGTTGTCGCGGACGCCCGCCACCTATCGCAGCGCGCCGCCGTCGCTCGGCGCCGATACGCGCGACGTGCTCGGTAAATTGGGCATCGACGCCGCGACCCAGCAGCGTTTGCTGGAAGCAGGCGTGCTCAAAGCTTAGACCGCGCAGTTCCCGGCGACGGCACGCAAAAGCCGCGCCACATCCAGAAAAAAGACCTTGGAGACAGAGACATGAATCGCGAGCAGGACGACCACGCCGCCGGCCGGCAACCGACACGCGCCGCAGCCGCCGCGTTTGTCGGCACCACGATCGAGTGGTACGACTTTTATATCTACGCCACGGCGTCCGCGCTGATATTCGGCAAGCTGTTCTTTCCCGGCGGCGATCCGTTTTTCGCTACACTCGCTTCGTTCGGCACCTTCGCGGTCGGCTTCTTCGCGCGACCGTTCGGCGGGCTGGTATTCGGCCACCTGGGCGACCGCATCGGCCGCAAGAAAGCGCTTGTCGCGACGCTGGCGATCATGGGCATCGGCACCGTCGGCATCGGCTTCCTGCCGACCTATGCGAGCGCCGGCGTGTGGGCGCCGGTCCTGCTCGTGCTGTTGCGGGTCGCGCAGGGCATTGCGATCGGCGGCGAGTGGGGCGGCGCGGTGCTGATGGCGAGCGAACATGCACCACAAGGACGGCGTACGTTCTTCGCGTCATTTGCGCAACTCGGCAGTCCGGCGGGCCTGATCCTGTCGCTGCTCGCGTTCCGCGCGGTGGCCTCGATGGACAAGGACGCGTTTCTCGGCTGGGGATGGCGCCTGCCGTTTCTTGCCAGTGCTGTGCTGCTGGTGGTCGGACTGCTGATCCGCGCGGGTGTCGATGAATCGCCGGAATTCAAGGCGCTCAAGGCGCAACGTCGCGTGGCCGCGCTGCCCGTCGCCGAAGTCGTGCGCGACGCGTGGCGCACGCTGTTGCTGTGTCTCGGCGCGAACGTGATCGGCGTGGCCGGCGCCTGGTTCGTCAACACGTTCATGCTCAATTACACGACGCAAACGCTCGGCCTCGACCGTTCGTTGATTCTCGATTGTCTGTTCGTGGTGGCGTTCATCCAGTTGTTCACGCAACTGGGCTCGGGGTGGTTTGCACAACGTATCGGCACAGGGCGGTTTCTGAAGGGCGCGGCCGCGCTGGCGATGCTGTCGCCTTATCCGATGTTCGCGCTCGTTTCGACCGGGCGGCCGGTGGCGATCGTGATCGGCATTGCACTGGCGGTGATGTGCATGTCGAGCTCCTACGCGGTGATGGCCGGCTTCATGTCGACCGCGTTTCCCGTGCGCGTGAGGTATTCGGCGATTTCGCTGTCGTATCAGGTGTGCGCCGCGCTGGCCGGCGGTCTGACGCCGCTGATCGGAACGTTGCTCGCGCATCGTTATCCGGGTGCATGGTGGCCGTTGGCCGTGTTCTATAGTGTTCTGGCCGGGGTATCGCTGGTGTGTATCGGCACGCTGGAGCGTCGCAAGCGCGGCGCGGCGCACGGCGTCGTCGAAGCGGTCTAGCCGGTCGGCGGACGGGCCGTGCGGGGAACACGAGGTAATTCGTCGGTCGTGGTTAACCCCACGTCATAATTGGCCCACATAATGTCATCCTCAACCGCGCAAAAGCCGCCTACCATCAGGGCGGGCGGCAAAAAAAATGTCGGGGGGAAGTCATCATGAATCGCTATCGTTCGCTGGGCGTAGTGACGGGCGCGGCGCAGCTCGCCAGCGCCGATGTTCTGTGCCGCTTGACCGCTGCCTGGGACCGGCCAGGCGCGGCGCGGTCCTACGATCTGATTCTCGAGCAGCGGTCCTGGCAAGGGCCGGCCTCGCAGAGCGAGGCGAACGCCCAGTTCAAGATTCACGTGTTCGACACCATGCGCGCGTTTGAAAAGCGCGGCGTCGAGGCAATCGTGCTGCCATGTTTCCTGAGCCATACCTTCATCGAAGAACTCTCGGCGAACGTCGCCGTGCCGGTCGCCAACATCATGACGGCGCTGTCGGCGCACGTGCGCCAGGCGTTTCCGTCGGTGCGGCGGATCGGCGTGCTGACTTCAGACGCCATCCGCGATAACGGTCTTTTCGAGCGTTATTTCGACGCCACGCGGTTCGACGTCCTGCATCCGCGCAACGAAGCGGGCGTCGATTGCGTGACGAGCGCCGTCTATAGCGATGAAGGCATCCGCAACGGCCGTCTCCATGGACGCCCGGTCGAGTTGCTGCGCGCGGCGTGCGCGGACCTCATCGCACAGGGCGCGGAAATCATTCTGCCGGGTCTCGCTGAAATCGCGCTGGTCGCGCGCGCGCTCGGCCGGCTCGACGTGCCGCTCGTCGACGCCAATCTGGTCTACGCGCGCTACGTCGCGGCAGCTCAGTTTTCGCAGCACGAGCGGCGCTTCAAGGTGGGCGTGCTGGGCGGCGTCGGGCCGGCGGCGACGGTCGACTTTCTGGGCAAGCTGGTGCGCAATACGCCCGCCGCGTGCGATCAGGACCACATCAAGATCATGGTCGAGCAGAATCCGCAGATTCCGGATCGCACCGCCGCGCTGCTCGGTAACGGCGACGATCCGACGCTCGCACTGTATGCCGCCTGCAAGACGCTCGAGAACGGCGGCGCGGATCTCATCGCGATTCCGTGCAATACGGCGCATGCGTTCGTCGAGCGGATCCAGCCGTCGCTCAGCATTCCGATTGTGAATATGCTGACCTGTACCGTGGATTATCTGCACGAGAACTTTCCGGGGCTGCGTGAAATCGGCGTGCTCGCCACTTCAGGGACGCTCGCGAGCCGCGTCTATGAACGGTCGCTTGAAGCGCGGGGGCTCGTGCAGGTTGCGCCTGGCGAGGCGGCGCAGGCGCGGCTGATGAGTGCCGTCTATGGGCCGAAAGGCGCGAAGGCGGGCTTCACGTCGGGCGAGTGTCGCGACGATCTCGCCGCTGCCGTCGACGATCTGGTTGCGCAAGGCGTGCAGGTGATCGTGCTGGGCTGTACCGAGTTGCCGCTGTTGCTGCGCGATGCGACGCTGGCGTGCGCGGGTGGCTTGGTCGTCAGGCTGGTCGATCCGACCGAGGTGCTGGCCCGGCGGTGCGTGGCGTATGCGCTTGGGGAAAGCGGTGCGCTGGATGCGACGCCGCCGGCTGCGATGCCGTCAGTGGGCCGATCAGCGCGGAAAGCGTTTGGCGTCAACCGCGACGCGCTCGTGCCGACCTCTCGCCGGCTTGCAAAAGCCTAGCGCGACAGCGGCTCTCATTCCCGCGCCGCTTCGAACGGCTTTAAACCCTTCTCATCCCGATCGGCACAACGCTTGCTGCCGTGCTCAGCGGCGCGCGTTTTTCGCCGCCGGCCACCGCCTGACGCGCCTCCCAGGCACCGCTTTGCCGCGTCGTGGAAAACTGTATAAATATACAGTATAGTATCCCGTTGCGAGCAGGGCTTCGGCGTGCGTCTCCGCCGGCCAGCCGCACCGAACTTGCGCGGTCGCGAGGCGTCCGTGAGAGGTGGTCCACTCATTCAGACGGTCGGAAAAATTGGCATCTAACGGCAAACACGGCACAAACGGCACTATCAGGATTCGCGGCGCACGCCAGCACAACCTCAAGAACGTCGACCTCGACGTACGAACCGGCGAAATGACGGTCGTCACCGGCCCGTCCGGTTCCGGCAAGTCGAGCCTCGTGTTCGACACGCTGTATGCGGAAGGGCAGCGGCGTTACGTCGAAACATTCAGCGCTTACGCCCGGCAGTTTCTCGACCGTATGGACCGGCCGCAAGTCGACCGTGTCGACGGCGTGCCGCCGGCCATCGCGATCGACCAGACCAATCCGGTGCGCAGTTCGCGTTCCACCGTCGGCACCATGACGGAGCTCAACGATCACCTGAAGCTGCTGTACGCGCGTGCCGCCGAACTGTTCGACCGCAAGACGGCTCATCAGGTGCGTCACGACACGCCGGAAACGATCTACGCGGAGTTGCTCGAACGCACGGCGGAGAGCGAACCGAGACTCGTCGTCACATTCCCGGTCGAGTTGCCGGAATCCGCGTCGGAGCAGGAAGTCGAGCAATGGCTCTCGGCCAGCGGCTACACGCGCGTGCAGGCGCAGCGCGAAGTCGATTCGCCTACCGGCAAACGCAAGCTGCTCGACGTGGTGGCCGACCGCTTCCGGCTTCGTTCGGTGGACAAGCAGCGGGTGGTCGAGGCAATCGAGGCCTCGCTCAAGCGCGGCGGCGGGCGCGTCAATATTTATGTGCTGCCGGCCTCGCCGGAAGGGCCGGAAAGTCAGGAAACCGAACCGAAAATCTGGCGTTTCTCCACCGGCTTGCACAGTCCGGAAAGCGATCTGCGCTACGCCGACCCGCAGCCCGCGCTGTTCTCGTTCAACTCGGCGTACGGCGCGTGTGAAGTCTGCCGCGGCTTCGGGCGCGTGATCGGCGTCGACCTCGGGCTGGTGATTCCGGACGCGCGCAAGACGCTGCGCGACGGCGCGATCAAGCCCATGCAAACACCCGCGTGGAAGGAGTGCCAGGACGATCTGATGCGCTACGCGGCGAAAGCCGATATCCGTCGCGGCACGCCGTGGGGCGAGTTGACGGACGCCGAGCGCGACTGGGTCATCAACGGTTCGCCGGACTGGAACGGCAAGTGGCAAAGCCACTGGTACGGCGTCAAACGCTTTTTCGAGTATCTCGAATCGAAAGCGTACAAGATGCATATTCGCGTGCTGCTGTCCAAGTACCGCAGCTATACGCCGTGCGAAACCTGCGGCGGCGCACGCCTGAAAACGGAATCGCTGTTGTGGCGCCTCGGCAGCAAGGCGAACGCGGACGAGGTGCTGCCGCCCGGCAAGCGTTTCCTGCCGCGCGGCGTCGACTGGACGCGCGGGCAACTCGAAGCGTTGCCCGGTCTGACCGTGCACGATCTGATGCTGATGCCGATCGAGCGCATCCGGCGCTTCTTCGACGAAATCAGCTTGCCGAGCGCCTTGCTCGACGACGCACTCAAACTGCTGCTCGCAGAAGTGCGCACGCGCCTCAAATATCTGTGCGACGTGGGCCTTGGTTATCTGACGCTCGACCGGCAAAGCCGCACCTTGTCGGGCGGCGAGGTGCAGCGGATCAACCTGACCACGGCGCTCGGCACCTCGCTCACCAAGACGCTTTTCGTGCTCGACGAACCGAGTATCGGCTTGCATCCGCGCGATCTGAACCGCATCGTCGAAGCCATGCACCGGTTGCGCGATGCGGGCAATACGCTGGTGGTGGTCGAGCACGATCCCTCCGTGATGCTCGCGGCGGATCGGCTGATCGACATGGGGCCGGGGCCGGGCGAGCGCGGCGGCTCGATCATTTACGACGGCGTGCCCGAGGCGATCCGTTCGTCAGGCACGCTCACTGGCGAGTACCTCGGCGGCCGGCGGCATGTGGCCGACGCGGCGCACTGGTCGCAGCGGCCGGTGGATGCCACCACGCCGCGTATCGTGCTCGAAGGCGCGACCGAACATAATTTGCGCGATGTCACGGTGGAGATTCCATTGGAGCGGCTCGTCTGCGTGACGGGGGTGTCGGGTTCCGGTAAATCCACGCTGCTGCAAGACGTGCTGTATCCGGCCATGGCGCGGCACTTCGGACTCGCCACGGAATCGCCCGGCGCTTTCAGAAGCCTGAGCGGCGCCGATCAGGTCACCGACGTCGTGTTCGTCGACCAGTCACCGATCGGCAAGACGGCGCGCTCGAATCCGGCGAGTTACGTCGGCGCGTTCGACGAAATCCGCAAACTGTTCGCCAAGGCACCGCTCGCACAGCAGCGCGGCTACGGCCCTGGCATGTTCAGTTTCAATTCGGGCGAAGGCCGCTGCCCGACCTGCGGCGGCTCGGGTTTCGAACATATCGAAATGCAGTTTTTGAGCGACGTGTACCTGCGCTGCCCCGATTGCGACGGGCGGCGTTATCGCGCTGAATTGCTCGAAGTGAAGATCGAACGTGGCGAACCGGCGCGCGCGCTGAGCATTGCCGACGTGCTGGAGTTGACGGTGAGCGAAGCCACCGCGTACTTTGCTAAAGATGCCGAAGTATTGCGCGTGCTGCAGCCGATCGTCGACGTGGGCCTCGAATATGTGAAGCTCGGCCAGCCGGTGCCCACGCTGTCAGGCGGCGAAGCGCAGCGGCTCAAGCTCGCCGGTTTTCTCGCGGAATCGGCGCAGGCGCGGACCGCGCGCAGTGCGAAGCAAGCGGTGGCGAAGCGTCTGTTCATGTTCGACGAACCGACCACGGGCCTCCATTTCGACGACATTGCCAAGCTGATGCAGGCGTTCGGCAAGCTGCTCGCGAGCGGTCATTCGCTGATCGTGATCGAACACAATCTCGACGTGATCCGCGCGGCCGACTGGTTGATCGACCTCGGTCCCGAAGGCGGCGACGGCGGCGGGCGCGTGCTGTGCGCCGGCACGCCGGAAGACGTCAAAACATGTCCGGAGTCGCATACCGGCGAAGCGCTGCTGCAATACGACCGCGCCATGGGCGCGGCGGCCGAACCGGCGTCGCAAGGCATTCCGCTGCAAAAAGCGCTGAGCGCCGCGCGCGCACGCCGGGCGATCGAAGGCGAGGACGTGGTGCGCATCGTCAACGCGCGCGAGCACAACCTGAAATCGCTGGACGTGGACATTCCGCACGGCAAATTCAACGTGATTACCGGCGTGTCCGGCTCGGGCAAGTCCACGCTCGCCTTCGACATTCTGTTCCACGAAGGGCAGCGCCGTTACCTCGAATCGCTGAACGCCTACGCGCGTTCAATCGTGCAGCCGGCGGGACGTCCCGAAGTCGACGCGGTGTACGGCATACCGCCGACCGTCGCGATCGAACAGCGGCTCTCGCGCGGCGGCCGCAAGAGTACGGTGGCGACCACGTCCGAGGTGTGGCACTTCCTGCGTCTGCTGTATGTGAAGCTCGGTCTGCAGCATTGCATTCACGACGGCACGCCGGTCACGTCGCAGAGCGTCGAATCGATCGCCGCGCAGTTGCTGCGCGATCACAAGGGGCAGCATGTCGGTTTCCTTGCGCCGCTGGTCGTAAATCGCAA
Organism: Paraburkholderia sp. BL17N1; assembly: GCF_003634175.1. Classification (NCBI taxonomy): domain Bacteria; kingdom Pseudomonadati; phylum Pseudomonadota; class Betaproteobacteria; order Burkholderiales; family Burkholderiaceae; genus Paraburkholderia; species Paraburkholderia sp. BL17N1. Next base: position 4,294,729 of record NZ_RBIW01000001.1, on the reverse strand, counting down.
GGGCGTCTACACGGATCTGGCGAAGTGGGCGAAAGCGCGCGGCAATACTCATCTGCGTGTGGATGGCGAATTCGTGCCGGTGGACCCGTGGCCGAAGCTCGACCGTTTCCGCGAACATACGATCGAGTTGCCGGTGGCCGACCTCGTCGTGTCGCCGGACAATGAAACCGAACTGCGTCGGGCACTCGACCAGACGTTGGAAGTCGGCAAGGGCGTGATGCATCTGCTGGCGCCTTTGGACGGTTTGCACGACGCGATCAGCGGTGGCCGCGCCACGGCGAAACTCGGCGCGGTGAAGGTGCTGTCCACCAAGCGCGCGTGTCCGATGTGCGGCACCAGCTATCCCGAACTCGACCCGCGCATGTTCTCGTACAACAGCAAGCATGGCTGGTGTACCACCTGCGTCGGCACGGGCCTGGCCCTCACGCGCGAACAACGCGCGGTGTACGACGATACGATCGTCGTCGACGACAATCGTGGCCGCGAACAAAGCCTGCCGTCGGAAGAGCAGGAGCCCGAAGGGCTTGTCGACGAACCGTGTCCGGATTGCGCCGGTACGCGTTTGAACCCCACCGCGCGCGCGGTCACGTTCGGCGCGCAGGCGATTGTCGATGTCGCGCAATGGACCGTGTCCGACACGCGCGCCTGGATCGACACGCTGGAGATGACCGGTCGCGACGCGGAAATCGCGCGTGACGTGGTGAGCGAAATTGGCAGCCGTCTGCAGTTTCTCGAAGAAGTGGGGCTCGGCTATCTGAGTCTCGATCGTGCGGCGCCGAGCCTGTCGGGCGGCGAAGCGCAGCGCATCCGGCTTGCCGCGCAACTCGGCAGCAACCTGCAAGGCGTCTGCTATGTGCTAGACGAACCGACCATCGGTCTGCATCCGCGTGACAACCAGATTCTGCTGAACGCGTTACGCAAGCTCGGTGACAAGGGCAATACGCTGGTGGTCGTCGAGCACGACGAGGATACGATCCGCCGTGCCGATCACATCATCGACATCGGGCCGGGCGCTGGCAAACGCGGCGGCACGCTGGTCGCGCAGGGCAGTGTGGCGGATCTGTCGGCGCAGCCCGATTCGCTGACCGGACAGTTTCTCGCGCAGCCCATCGTGCACCCGTTGCAGCCGCGTCGCGAAGTGGTCGCGCCGGGCAAGCGCGCGGCTGCGGTGCCGGAGAACTGGCTGACCGTGCATGGCGGCAAGCTGCATAACTTGCGCAACGTTACGGTCGGCATTCCTTTGTCGCGACTCGTCGCGGTCACTGGCGTCAGCGGTTCCGGCAAGTCCACGCTCGCACGCGACGTGCTGATGACCAATCTGCTGGACGCCGTGGGACGCTCGGTGTTGTCATCGCCGGCCACGCGGCGCGCGCGCGCGGCGGCCGAGGAAAAGCCCGCGGCGAACCGCCGTTCCAGCGTGCTGGCACGCACGGCGCCGCGCGCGCCCTTGAACGTGACGCATGCATGGCAGGGATGCGATTCGATCACCGGCTGGGAAACCATCGACCGTGTACTCGAGGTCGATCAAACGCCGATCGGCAAGACGCCGCGTTCGTGTCCGGCCACCTACATCGGCGTGTGGGACGCGATCCGCAAGCTGTTCGCCGGCACGCTCGAAGCGCGCGCGCGTGGCTACACGGCCTCGCGTTTCTCGTTCAATACCGGCGAAGGCCGTTGCCCGGCTTGCGAGGGGCAGGGCGTGCGCACCATCGGCATGAGCTTCCTGCCCGACGTGAAAGTGCCTTGCGATGTGTGTCACGGGCAGCGCTTCAATCCGGAGACACTCGCGGTCACGTGGCGCGGCAAGAATATCGGCGACGTACTGACCATGGAAATCGACGAAGCCGTCGAATTCTTTGCGCCCATCACGAACATTGCTCATCCATTGCAGTTGATGAAAGACGTCGGGCTCGGCTATCTCACGCTGGGTCAACCGTCGCCCACGTTGTCCGGCGGCGAGGCGCAACGCATCAAGCTCGTCACCGAATTGAGCAAGGTGCGCGACGACATCACGCGGCGCGGGCAGAAGCCGCCGCATACCTTGTATGTGCTGGACGAACCGACCGTGGGTCTGCATATGGCCGACGTCGCCAAGCTGATTCGTGTGCTGCATCGTCTCGCGGACGGCGGCCATAGCGTTGTCGTCATCGAGCACGATCTGGATGTGATCGCCGAGGCGGACTGGATCATCGACCTCGGTCCGGAAGGCGGCGTAGGCGGCGGCTCGATCGTCGCTGCTACCGATCCCGAAGGCTTGTCGCGCATTGCGGCGAGTCACACGGGCGCCGCGTTGCGGCCGGTTCTCGCGCGATCGCGTGACAACAACACTGTCGCGGCGGGAGAGGGCACGAACGGCTAATGCAGCAGAGCGGCGCGATCGAGGGCGCGCCGCTTCTCCCTGCTCGTTTATTTGTTTGTTGAACCCGCGGGAGTTTGCCGACGCGTGATTCATGTCGCTCTGGCGAGGCCATTCGGTCCGCGCGGAACTGCTCTGCTTGTCACGTTCACGTCGCGCGGACGTCACTCGTGTCCGGCATTGCCCGCTTTGTTGGCGTAATGTAATTTATTGGAATTGTTTTGTAATTCAATTCAACGTGTAATTGGGATGCGTATAAAGAGTGTCGTAAATACCGCTAAAAATATTTTTAAAGGCTTCTTTCCTTCTGCTATCGTCTCGCCGTCGGCGGCGGTCATAGCCCGGCGCCCGATTACCACGACAACGTCCTGCCCACCATCCACGTACATCACGCTGCGAAGGCGTCTAAACGCCTGCCCAGTGGGACCTCCGCATTCCGGTTTAGACGTTCGTCGGGTAGTTTTTCGTGCATCGATGCACGCCGGAAGTGCAGTAAATTCCCAATTGTCGGGCAGAAACATCCGAATGCTTATCTGCTCCACAAACGCTTATTCTTTTAAAGCGGCGCGAATTTGGCATGAGTTAGAGTTACCTCTCTAAACTAAGTATGCCGCCATCAAAAAAAGTTTGACCGTACATTTTTTGTCCTGCTATTGTTGCCTCCCATGAAACGCGTGTGACGTTTGCGCAAAAAGTTCCAGGCGCTACGAGTTATAGAGATCAGGTTCTCTCCAGCGTTCATGCAAGGCAGAAGCGAACGGCTCAAATTTAATCTATTAGTAGTTCTACTTAGATCGGTTGTTCGGCTCACATGACGCACGGCCACCGTCTTCCAGAGAGGCGTCCGTGTCGTCGGATCGGAGCCGGGTAGTGTCACGTCCGTTTTGGACTCCGAATCAAAGGCCACTGGTTGCCAGATGGTTGAAGTGAATGCTGTTTGTGGCAGGTAAGCGCACTGCAGTTACAGAAATGGACGGTTCACGCCGGAGGAGTAAAGGTGGGTACGAAAGTCGAAGGGCATTTTCCGGCAGCAGCGGCCCGTATGGAGAGGCCGGGGCGCCCGCGCGAGTTTGGGCGCAAGCAGCAAAACCCAGTACGCCGCTTTGGCGGCATCGCAGTTGTTCTGCTTTTGCACATCGTGCTGATTTATGCGCTGATCAACGGCCTCGCCACCAAGGTCGTGCAGGTCATTCAGCATCCGATCGAAACGAAAATCATCGAACCGGTGAAGCCGCCGCCTCCGCCGCCGTTGCCCACGGTGCAATTGCCGCCGCCGAAGTTCGCGCCGCCGCCGCCGCCGTTCGTGCCGCCGCCGGAAGTGCAGGTGCAGACGCCGCCGCAGCAACCGACTATTACGCATCAGGCCGCACCGGTCGTCTCGGCGCCCGCCGTGGCGCCACCCGCACCGCCGGCGCCGCCCGCGCCGACGAAGCCTGTGAGCACCGAAGTCGGCGTGGTGTGTCCGAACTCGGATCAGATCCGTTCGTCGATCCGCTACCCGAAGGAAGCGCAGGAAAACAACGTGACGGGTGATGTTGTTGTTGAATTCGTCGTCGACCCGCAGGGCCATATTACGAATGAACGCGTTGCCAAATCCTCGGACGACTCCTCACTGGATCGTGCCGCATTCAACGCAGTCAAGCAGTTCACGTGCGTTTCCCAAGGCCAGGCTGTCCGTGTGCAAGTTCCGTTCTCGTTTAACCTGAACTGAATTCACAGGCTGTTCGGTACCGGTAGCGATTTATCAGTCTTAGTTTAGAAGTTGTACTAATGAACTTGGAGCAGGCATGAAGAAGCGTACTCTCGCCGCACTGGCGGCAAGCATGTTGATCGCCGTGACCACGGTGGATTTCGTTGCACCGCAGATGGCCCACGCGCAGGCCAGCGACGCCACGGCGTCGGCTGCCGCGGCACCGGCCACCGCCGCGCCGCAAACCGCCAGCGCGGCCGCTGACGAAGCAGTGCCGCCGCCGGCACCGGCTACATCTGAAACGGTCAGCAACCCTTACGGGCTCAGCGCCCTCTGGAATAACGGCGACTTCGTCGCTCGCTTCGTGCTGATTCTGCTGGTGCTCATGTCGATGGGCAGCTGGTACATCATGATCACCAAGTTCGTCGAACAGTTCCGCGCGAACCGTCGCGCGAAGAGCGCGGACGAACAGTTGTGGACCGCACCGTCGCTGGTGGAAGGCGCGAAGCTGCTCGACGAAACATCGCCGTTCCGCTTCATCGCCGAAACGGCTATCGAAGCGGGCGAGCATCACGAAGAAGCATTGCTTGAGGCCGTGGACCGCAACACGTGGATCGATACCTCGGTCGAGCGTGCGATCACCAATGTGTCGAACCGGCTGCAAGACGGCTTGGCGTTTCTCGGCACGGTGGGTTCGACGGCGCCGTTCGTCGGCCTGTTCGGTACGGTGTGGGGGATCTATCACGCGCTGACGGCCATCGGCATTGCAGGTCAGGCGTCGATCGACAAGGTCGCGGGTCCGGTGGGCGAGGCGCTGATCATGACGGCGATCGGTCTTGCGGTGGCAGTGCCCGCGGTGCTCGGCTACAACTTCCTGGTTCGTCGCAACAAATCGGTGATGGAGCGTGTCCGTGCATTCGGCGCGCAACTGCATACCGTGTTGCTGGCCGGCAGCCGTCGCCCGGCGCGTGCTACGGCTCGCGAAGCGTCGCTGGTTCAATAAGCGGAGTCCGTCATGGCAATGAGCGTTGGGCAGGACGACAACGACGAGGTCATCTCCAGTATCAACACCACGCCGCTCGTCGACGTGATGCTGGTTCTGCTGATCATCTTTCTGATCACGATTCCGGTCGTGACGCATACGGTGCCGGTGCAATTGCCGAAAGAGACGATTCAGCCGCTGCAGACCACGCCGAAGAGTATCGTCATCGCGGTGAATCGTGACGGCGACTTCTTCTGGAACGAGAAGCAGGTCGATGCTCCGACGCTGCTGGCGCGTTTGAAGACCGTGTCGGTCATGACACCGCAACCGGAAGTGCACGTTCGCGGCGACCAGAGCGCGCGTTATGAGTTTATCGGCCGGGTCATCACCGAGTGCGAGCGTGCCGGTATCGCCAAGGTTTCGTTTATCACTGAGCCGCCCGCACGCGGCGGCTGATTTTGAGCCCGACAGGAGCCAAAAATGGGAATGAACGTATCGTCGGGCGGCGGCAGCGAACCGGATGTGATGGTCGACATCAACACCACGCCGCTAATCGACGTGATGCTGGTGTTGCTGATCATGCTGATCATCACGATCCCGATTCAGACGCACGCCATCAAGATGAACCTGCCGGTCGGCAATCCACCGCCGCCGATCACGCAGCCTGAAGTGGTGCAGATCGATATCGACTTCGACGGCACCACGACATGGAACGGCCAGCCGGTGCCGAATCGCGCGGCGCTCGAATCCAGGCTCGCGCAAGTGGCCGCCGAACCGGTTCAAGCCGAGATCCATCTGCGGCCGAACAAGCTGGTGCCGTACAAAGATGTCGCGGAAGTCATGGCGTCCGCGCAACGGCTGGGCGCGACCAAGATCGGCCTGATCGGCAATGAGCAGTACATGCAATAGGGAAGGGCAATGCAAACGATTCACCACCGCTTCAAGCGCGCCGTCATCGCGGCCGCTCTCGTGCTGCCGCTCGCCGCTCATGCCGCCGACACCTTGCGGCCGGACGTGGCGAAGCCGCTGAATGCCGCGCAGGATCTGTATCGCGCGCACAAGTACAAGGACGCGCTGACAAAGATCGATCAGGCGGCGGCCGTGCCCGGCAAGACGCCGTACGAAAGCACCATGATCGAGCAGATGCGTGGCGCGGCCGCGGCGGCGGCGGGCGAAACCGGCGTGGCTGCTCAGGCCTACGAAACGTTGCTGGGTTCCGGCAAGCTGAGCGGCGCTGACGAACAGCGCACGACGGCGGCATTGGCGGGCATCTACTTCCAGCAGAAGAACTATGCGCAGGCGGCGAAAGTCGCGCAGCGCTATCTGAAGACCGGCGGCAGCGATCCGGACATGCGCACGCTGCTGGTTCAGTCTTACTACCTGTCGAACGATTGCGCGAGCGTGGTGAGCCTGCTCAAGCCCGGCATCGATGCACAGGTGCGTGCGGGTCACGCGCCTGACGAATCGCAACTGCAATTGCTCGGCACGTGTGCGCAACGCGTGAAGGACGATGCCACGTACCGCAGCACGCTCGAGAAGCTGGTTGCCTATCATCCGAAGCAGTCTTACTGGGAGGATCTGTTCTCGGCGATTCGCAATAAGCCGGGCTATTCGTCGAAGCTCGATATCGACACGTATCGCCTGCGCCGCGCTACCGGATCGCTCTCGACCGCCGACGACTATATGGAAATGACCCAGCTGGCGATCGTGGCGGGCACCACCGCGGAAGGCAAGCAGATCATCGATCAGGGCTTTGCGTCGGGTGTTCTGGGACGTGACGCGCAAGCGGACCGCGAAAAACGTCTGCAGGCACTCGCGGCCAAACGCGCGCAAGCGCCCGCCGATCCGGCAAATCCCGTTGCCCCCGTCGACGTGGGTTTCAACCAGGTTTTCGCGGGGCAGGCGAAGCAGGGGCTGGCGGCGATGGATGCCGCGATCGCCAAGGGTGGACTCGACCATCCGGACCAGGCGCAGCTGCATCTCGGCGAGGCGTACTACATCGCGGGCGACAAGGCTCGCGCGGTGCAAACCTTCCGTGCGGTGAAAGGCACCGATGGTTCAGCCGACCTCGCGCGTTTGTGGGTTCTGGTGGCGTCGAAATAAGAGCACCCCCGCTCCCTTCAGGTTTTCTCAGTTGAGGCGCGTCCCCTCGCGGCGGACGCGAGGGAGTGCGCGCGTTCCAATTAACGTGGGCTCGTCTTCGATGTCGATGTGTGGTTGCAGCCGCAACTATCAAAAGGATTGTTGGGAGCGGGCAAAGTCTTCTGGATAACAGATTGATGCGGTTATCCATGGCGGACTGTCAGCAGGGCTATCAGGGACGTTTTAGGGAGAACGTTGCGCTCGACGAAACATAATTTGTATATATCAAACTATTTTTGACTACGGGATTCTGTCTTGCTATGGTCTTGCCACTCAATAACAAGGCACATGTTGCAATCTCTATAGGAAGCAAAATCCGCGCGCTGCGCCAACGGCTCAGTCGCACGCTGGATGAAGTGGCAACGACCGCGGGTATTTCCAAGCCCTTTTTATCGCAGGTGGAGCGGGGTCATGCAACACCTTCGATTACCTCGCTAGTCGGTATTGCGCGAGCTTTGGGTGTCACGGTGCAGTACTTCGTCGACACGCCGACCGAAGACAAGTCGGTGCGTAGAGGAAGCGAGCTGAAGTACTTCGGATTTGACGGAACCGCCAATCTGTTTGGAAGGCTGACGAACCTGTCGGTCGGCGGCAAGCTGGAAGTGATCCTCGTCAGGATGCCGGTGGGGCAGAACCCGTCGGAAGTCACCACGCATGCCGGCGAAGAATTTTTGTATGTGATGAGCGGCCAGATCTCGCTCACGCTGGAAGGCACAACGTTCGTATTGCAGGCAGGCGACACCGCGCATTACGAGTCAACCGTGCCGCACTCCTGGTCCAATACCGCGCGTGAAGAAGCGGTGGTCGTGTGGGTCGGGACGCCGAGATTGTTTTAGTGTCGCAGGCCGTGCTTTAGAAAAAAGCAGTCACTCGATATTTGTAAGCATTACTTAAGTGTGTGCCCGCGATTTGGGAAGCCGGACCGACGCATGGCGGAACCCACTCGCGCGGCAGTAGATATGTAATCGATTGGAAAGCGCTGCGCATTCCGATTGCAATAAATTAGTAGTCCGACGCTGACTTATTTGAAGTTGCTTTAACGGAACGCGGCGCAAGATCGCCGTATATCGAGTAGAGCGGTTCACGAGACCACTCTTCACATACTGCTGTGGCCTTACTGACGAGCGAGAAGGGGAAAAATGAAACAAAGGGCATTGGCGCTGGCCATTAGAAGAATAGTCTGGGCTGAACTGGCGTTGTCGGCCGCAATCGCCGTACCGGCGTTTGCGCAAAGCCAGCCGGCGACCACCGGCACCGCGGCAGGCGCGACGACGACGGAAAGCACCCCGGCAACGGGCACGGCCGCCACACCGTCTGCGGACAACACCACCGCGACGCCGGCGGGCAAAGGCGTCCAGCAACTCAAGAAATTCGAGGTGACCGGGTCGCTGATCCGCACGGCGGACAAGGTCGGCAACACGGAAGTTCAGACCATCACGACCAAGGATATCCAGCAAAGCGGCTACACGACCGTGGCCGATTTCCTGCGCGGCACGTCCGCGAATTCGGGGAGCAGCTGGGGTCAAACGACAATGAATAGCTCCGCGCAAGGCGGCGGCGGTATTGCATTGCGCGGTCTGAGCGAGAAGTACACCCTGGTGCTGGTGGACGGGCAACGGGTGGCGAATTACGGCAAGGCGGTGAACTTCACCGACACGTTCTTCGACGTAAATTCGATCCCGCTCAACATGATCGACCACATCGACATCGTGAAGACCGGTGCGGTCTCGGTGTATGGTTCGGACGCCATTGCGGGCGTGGTCAACATCATCACCAAGAAAGACTTCCAGGGCTTGCAGATCGATGGCCAGCTCGGCAAGGCGCAGCATCCGGGCGACGCGCAGGGCAACTTCAGCGTGCTCGGCGGTATCGGCGACCTGAATGGCGACCGCTTCAACGTGACAGCCGCCGCGAGCTACTACCGCGACACCGGCTCGTCGCTCGGCGATCGCGACATGACCGCGGGTCAAGACTTCAGCCAGTTCCCGGGTGGTCTCGCGGGCCCGCTCGGTCCGAACCAGCAGTCGTACTGGACCACGGCCGACGGCACCAACATGGCGCTCAATCCCTGTCCTCCGGGCAGCGTGTCGGCGAACGGCGCATCCACGTGTAAATCGAATCCGGCCAGCACCACCTCGCTCGTGCCGGCGATCACGCGCCTGAACGCGAAAGTGCGCGGCACGTTCAAGATCAATGACGACATGCAGGCTTACGCCGATTTGTGGGTGAGCCGCAACGAAACCGTGCAGAACGAAGGTCCGGCCGTGCTGAGCAGCCAGACCAACGCGTTCAACCCGGCCACCGGTTCCGCGTTGCCGATCTCGCGCACGGTCTCGGGCACCAACCCGTACAACCCGTTCGGCGTGCCCACGCTGATCAACTATACGTTCCCGAATACTGTCTCGGCGGATACGGTGTCGACGTTCTGGCGTGCATCGACCGGCGTGAAGGGCTCGTTCACCACCCCGAAATTCGGCGATTGGGATTGGTCCGCGGATTACGGCCATTCGCAGAGCACGGTCGACACGACCTACGGCAATGTGCTGAATGTCGCAGGCCTCGAGAACATTCTGCAGAACGGCGTATTCAACTTTTCGAACCCGTCGGCCACGCCGAACGGTTTGAACGGCGTCTTCCAGAACGACTATGAGCAGGCGATCTCGAAGCTCGACAGCGTCACGGCGAAGACCTCGACGACCAACCTGTTCACTCTGCCGGGCGGTCCGGTTGGTGTCGGTTTCGGTACGGAATTCCGTCACGAAAGCAACATCATCAACTCGCGTACGTATAGCGCGCTCGGCATTACGGCGCCGGCCAACGTGCAAACGGTCGACGGTGAGCGCAATGTGGCCGCCGTGTACTATCAGGTGGATATTCCGATCATCCACAACCTGACGTTCACGCAGGCGGGCCGCTACGACCACTACAGCGATTTCGGCGGTGCGTTCTCGCCGAGCTTCGCGTTGCGCTTCCAGCCGGTGCGGGCACTCACGGCTTTCGCATCGTATAGCCGCGGCTTCCGCGCGCCGACGCTGGTCGAAAACTCGCAGGCAACCTATCTGGCTCACCAGAACCTGGTGGACCCGAACGACCCGAGCGGCACGCCGACCAAGCACTTCACGACGGAACAGGTCAACGGCAATCCGGCGCTGCAGCCTGAGCGCACCAAGAACTACAACATCGGCTTCCAGCTTTCGCCGGACTCGTCGACGGATATCGGTGCGGCGTTCTACAAGATCCACATTGACGGTGTGATCGGCACGGACGATCCGAACGCGGTGATGGATGCGAACAACCCGTCGAACGTGATCCGCAATCCGGACGGCACGGTAGCGTACATCAAGGAACAGTTCGTCAACCTCGGTTCGCTCGACACCGACGGCTTCGACATGAACTTCCGCAAGTCGGTGGGCACGAAGTACGGCACGTTCACGCTGGCAGGCGACTGGGCCTATGTGTGGCACTTCAAGCTGAACAGCCCGGGCGCGCCGACGCAGGACTTCGCCGGCAACAACCTCGCGCTGTTGCAACCGTTCGGTGCGTCCAATCCGCGCTGGAAGGGTAATACCAGCCTCTCCTGGGATTACCGCAAGCTGACCACCACGCTGACGTGGCAGTACACCGGCCCGTACACCAACGCGGTGGCGTCCGAGTTCGGCGACGGCGGCACGCTGTCGGTGGCGTCGTATAGCCAGTTCAACCTGATGGCCACGTATCGCGGCTTCAAGAACTGGACGATCTACGGCGGCATCAACAACATCTTCGATCGCAAGCCGCCGTTCGACGTCGAGTGGCAGGCCACCCCGGACATCACGGGCTACGACCAGTCGCTTTACACTAACATCGGCCGCTTCTTCCAGGTCGGCGCGTCGTACCGCTTCTGAAGTCCTCGATGTTTGTGATGCACCCGCTGTCTGTCCAGGCGGTTGGCCGCTCCGGCTTCCATTGTTGGTGCCGGAGCGGCGCAAATTGGTTAGCGATGTACCGAGGCATGCCCGCGTGCACAATGCTCGTTCAGAACCACGGCGAGCGGCAACGAGTTAGCGCGCAGAGCAGCGCTAGCGGGGCAAAGCTACAAGGGCGAAGGCGTCAAAGCCGGCACTCTTGCCGATTCGATTTACCGCGCGCCGGCCTGAAGCCGGCGCGCGTTCTTACGCATTCCGAAGATGAGACTTGTGAAGTTTCACTGGTCGCGCGCCGTGCGAACTGCAGCGGCCGCGATGCGCCTGCCTGGCACTGCCGCGCGAATCGCGCTGTGCGCAGGGGCGTGTCTGGCATTGGGCGCGGTCTGCGCGCAGGCGCGGCCCTCGATTGCGCAGTACGACGAGCCCAAATATCCCGCCGGCTTCACGCACTTCGATTACGCGGATCCCACGGCGCCGAGCGACGGCAAGCTCAGCTTCCAGAACTTCGACGAACTGCAGAGCTACGATTCGCTGAATCCGTTTCTCGTGCGCGGTGCGCCCGCGCCGGACATTCAGCATCTGATGTTCGATACGCTGATGCAGCGCAGTTGGGACGAACTCGCTTCCGAGTACCCGCTGATCGCCGACGATGTCGAGGTCGCGCCGGACCTCGGTTCGGCCACTTTCCACATCAATCCCGCCGCGCGCTTTTCGAACGGCGATCCGATCACCGCGGCCGACGTCAAATACTCGTTCGACACATTGACGAGTCCAAAGGCCTCGCCGCTCTTCAATGCGCAGTTCTCGGTCATCAAGAGCGCGACCGTGATCGACAAAAACACGATCCGCTTCGAATTCAAGCACGCCGAACGCGACGCAGCGCTGATCGCCGGCGATTTACCGATCTTCTCGCCGAAGTGGGGCATGCGCGCGGACGGCACACGTCTGCCGTTCGACCAGATCGCGAACGAGCCGCCGATCGCGAGCGGCCCGTATCTGATCGAGTCGCGCAAGAACGACAAGCAGATTACCTATCGACGCAACCCCGATTACTGGGCCGCGAATCTGCCGTCGCGGCGCGGCATGTTCCGCTTCGCGAGCATCACCTTCAAACTGTATCGCGACCATTACACGCAACTGGAAGCGTTCAAGGCCGGCGACACCGACGTGCTTGTCGAATACAGCGCAACGCAATGGGCGCGAAAATACGTCGGCAAGAACTTCGACAACGGACTACTGAAGAAAGGCGAATTCGCCGACGGCCCCGCGCAAATGCAGGGCTTGCTGATAAACCTGCGCAAGCCGATGTTTCAGGACCCGCGCGTGCGTCACGCGCTGACAATGGCATTCGACTACGACTGGATGAACCGCATGATGTTCTACGGTCAATACCGGCGCACCAGCAGCTATTTTGCGGCGAGTCCGTTCGGTGCGACCGGCATGCCCGGTCCGAAGGAACTGGCCTTGCTTGAGCCGTTGAGGGCCGACGTGCCGCCGGAAGTATTCGGCCCCATGCTCAAGCAACCCACGACGATCGCGCCAGATTCCTTGCGCGGCAACTTGCGCGTGGCGCGCGATCTGTTGGCGCAAGCGGGCTGGCACTATCGCGACGGCGCCTTGCGCGACGCCAACGGCACGCCGATGACGATCGAGATCATGGACGATCAGCCCGGTATGGATCGCCTGATCCTGCCGTATATGCAGGCGCTCGGCATGCTCGGCATTCAGGCGCATATGCGCGAGATCGACAGCGCGCTGTACCAGAAGAGGCTGGATAACTTCGACTACGACATGACCACGTTCATCTATCCGCCGGTGACGATTCCCGGCGCGGAATTGACGCGCCGTTTCGGCAGCGCGGCGGCGTCGGAAGTCGGCTCGGAAAACTATCCGGGCATCCGCTCCAAAGCGGTCGACTCGCTGATTCACTCGGCGCTCTCCGCCAACAATCTCGACGACCTCGAAGCGGCAACCCGTGCACTGGACCGCGTGCTGATCTATTCGTTCTACATCGTGCCGGAGTATTACGCGCCGGGAGCGCGGATCGGCTACAAGTCGACGCTCGGTCATCCGGACAAAGTGCCGACGACGTATGTATACGAAGACTGGGTGATCGACTACTGGTACAGGAAAACGCCGGCCGCCCAGACCGCATCTTCCACCGCGGCTACGGCCGCTACGGCTCACTGAGGCACAGCATGCTTGCCTACATTCTCAGACGCTTGTTGTTGATGGTGCCGACCCTGCTCGGCGTGGTCACGCTGACCTTTGTCGTCACGCAGTTCGTGCCGGGTGGGCCGGTCGAACAGGTGATGACGCAACTCCGCCACGGCGCTGGCCGTGGCGGAGAGGCGGGGGCGGGCGGCGGCGGTTATCACGGCAGCCAGGGCGTCGATCCGCAGCAGATCGAACAGATCAAGAAACAGTTCGGTTTCGACAAGCCGCCGCTCGAACGCTATCTGCTGATGCTCAAGCACTACGCAACGTTCGATCTCGGCCAGTCCTACTATCAGCACGACAGCGTGTGGGACGTGATCAAATCGAAGCTGCCCGTGTCGATCACACTTGGCTTATGGACGGTGCTGCTCACCTATCTGATATCGGTGCCGTTGGGGATCGCGAAAGCGGTGCGCAACGGCTCGCGCTTCGATACCGTCACGAGCGTGCTGGTGCTCGCCGGCTATGCGATTCCCGGTTTCGTGCTCGGCGTGCTGTTATTGATGTTATTCGGCGGCGGTACGTTCTGGCAGGTGTTTCCGATGCGCGGCCTTACCTCGGATAACTTCAACGATCTCAGCGCATTCGGCAAGGTGCTCGACTATCTGTGGCACATCGTGTTGCCGGTCACGGCTTCGGTCGTCGGGAACTTCGCGATCGTCACCATTCTGACCAAGAACACGTTTCTGGAGGAAATCGGCCGGCAATACGTGCTGACCGCGCGCGCCAAGGGCGCACCGGAGCGCGATGTGCTGTGGAAACACGTGCTGCGCAATGCGGCGATTCCGCTGCTCACCGGTTTGCCGGCGGCCTTCGTCGGCGCGTTTCTGAACGGCAATCTGCTGATCGAAACGCTGTTTTCGCTCGACGGCATGGGCCAACTGTCGTACGACTCCGTGATTCGCCGTGACTATCCGGTCGTGCTCGGTTCGCTGTTTCTGTTCACGCTGATTGCCCTCGTAACCAAACTCATTGCTGACGTCTGCTATGTCCTCGTCGACCCCCGCATCCAATTCAACCGCCTGGACCGCTGACGCGGCCGGCGCGGCGCACGCGGCGTCGCCGTCTCCGTGGCGGCGTACGTGGCTGCGCTTCAGGCGGCAGCGTCTCGGTTACTGGAGCCTCGTGATTTTCGTGTCGCTGTTCGCCATCAGCCTGCTCGGCGAGGTGTTGTCCAACGACCGCCCGTTGCTCGTCCGTTACGACGGGCACTACTACTTCCCGATCGTGAAGGACTACCCGGAGACGCTGTTTGGCGGCGACTTTCCGGCGCGTGCCAATTACCTCGATCCGTATATCCGCTCGCGACTCGAATCGAATGGCAACTTTGCGATCTATCCGCCAAATCATTTCCACTACGACACGATCGACTATTTCGCCGCGCATCCGTATCCGGCGCCGCCCACCGCGAGCAACTGGCTCGGCACGGATCAGTTCGGGCGCGACGTGCTGGCGCGGCTGCTGTACGGCTTCCGCTTGTCGGTGCTGATGGCGCTGGCGCTCACGGTGTCCGGGGTGGTGGTCGGCGTGCTGACTGGCGCGGTGCAGGGCTTTTACGGCGGACGCACCGATCTGATCGGTCAGCGCCTGATCGAAATCTGGAGTTCGATGCCGGACCTGTACCTGTTGATCATCTTCGCGTCGATCTTCGAGCCCACGTTGTGGCTGCTCTTCATTTTGCTGTCGATGTTCGGTTGGCTCGTCCTGTCCGATTACGTGCGCGCCGAATTCCTGCGCAACCGTTCGCTCGATTACGTGAAGGCGGCACGTACCATGGGTCTCACCAACTGGCAGATCATGTGGCGTCATGTTCTGCCGAATAGTTTGACACCGGTGATTACCTTCCTGCCGTTCCGCATGAGCGCCGCGATTCTCTCGCTGACCAGCCTGGACTTTCTTGGCCTCGGCGTGCCGCCGCCGACACCTAGCCTTGGTGAACTGCTACAGGAAGGCAAGAACAATCTCGACGCGTGGTGGATCTCGATGTCGGCGTTTGCCGCGCTGGTGATCACGTTGCTGTTGCTGACCTTCATGGGCGACGCATTGCGCAATGCGCTCGACACGCGTTCGCGCGGTTCGGCTTTCGGCGGAGGTCCGCGATGACCGCCACTCAGGCGCCGATCGCTCGGCCGTTGCTGGAAATCGATCGCTTCTCCGTGCGTTTCGGCGACAAGGTCGCGGTGCATGAACTCAGCCTCTCAATCGCACGCGGCGAGCGCGTGGCGCTGGTCGGCGAATCGGGCTCGGGCAAGAGCGTCACCGCGCTGTCCATTCTGCGGCTCGTCGAGCATGCCGAATTGAGCGGCCGCATGTTGCTCGACGGCGAGGACCTGCTGCAAAAAACCGAACAACAGATGCGCGGTCTGCGCGGCGCCGACGTCGCAATGGTCTTTCAGGAACCGATGACGGCGCTCAATCCGCTCTTCACGATCGGCAAGCAGATCGCCGAGAGCCTGCGTCTGCATGAAGGTTTGAGGCCGAATGCGGCGCGCGAGCGCGGCATCGAGTTGCTCAGACGCACGGGCATTCCCGAACCGGAGCGGCGCATCGACAGCTTTCCGCATCAGTTGTCCGGCGGCCAGCGGCAGCGCGCGATGATCGCCATGGCGCTCGCGTGCCGTCCGCGTTTGCTGCTCGCCGACGAACCGACCACCGCGCTCGACGTCACGGTGCGTCAGCAGATTGTCGATTTGCTGATTTCGTTGCAGGAACAGGAGGCGGCCGAACGCGGCATGGCCGTGCTGTTGATTACGCACGACCTGAATCTGGTGAAACGTTTTGCGCAGCGCGTCGCGGTGATGGAAAAGGGCGTGCTGGTCGAAACCAATACGACCGACGCGCTATTCGCGAGCCCGCAGCATCCGTATACGCGGCGGCTGCTCGACAGCGATCCGCAACGCGCGGTCGAACCGGTCGAGGCGGGCGCGCGCCGGCTGCTCGAAGTGCAAGGACTGGCCGTCGATTACCGCACGTCGGCGAAAGGCTGGCGGTCCATGTTCGGGCGCTCCACGTTCCGTGCGGTGCACGATGTCGACCTGAGCGTGCGGCGCGGCGAAACGCTCGGCATTGTCGGTGAATCGGGTTCGGGGAAATCGACCTTGGCCGCGACCGTCCTCGGTCTGCAACAGCCGGCCGCCGGCCATATTCATATCGACGGTTTGCCGCTGTCCACGCTCAAGACGGCGAGCTCGCGCCGCGCGCTGTATTCGCGCATGCAAGTCGTGTTTCAGGACCCGTTCGGCTCGCTGTCGCCACGCATGACGGTGGAGCAGATCATCGGCGAGGGCTTGGCCGTGCATAAGCCGGAAGTGGATGCGAAGGCGCGGCGCGCGCGCGTCGGCAGCCTGCTCGAAGAAGTCGGCATGCCAGCCGACGCGATGCTGCGCTATCCGCACGAATTCTCCGGCGGCCAGCGTCAACGTATTGCGATTGCGCGCGCACTGGCCGTCCAACCGGAATTGATCGTGCTCGATGAGCCGACCAGCGCGCTCGACGTGTCGATCCAGAAACAGGTGCTGAATCTGCTGACAAATCTGCAGAAAAAGTACAAGCTAAGCTATCTGTTCATTACGCACGATCTGGCGGTGATGCGAGCCATGGCGCATCGCGTGATCGTGATGAAGTCCGGACGCATTGTGGAGGCGGGCGACACACTCGATGTGTTGCATGCGCCGTCGCATCCTTATACCCAGTCGCTGCTCGCCTCGTCGCTCAATGTGCCGGAGCCCGGCACGGCCGCGACTCATACGGGACCTGCCAATGATTGACGAACGTTGGGCGCAGGCCGCCCAAACGCTGAAAAGCCGCGCGGCGTTCTGGTCGCTGCGCATTGTGGACGAACAGATCGACGACCACGAGATTCGCAACGACATCGCGCAACCGCTGCGCACCGTGCGCGATCGCGGTGCGATGCTGATCGCGTGGGCGGGCGCGGGGGCGGGTTATGCCGCGACTGCGAATCTTTCGGCAGCGGGTTTGCAGGCCGCGCTCGATTTAGCCACCGCACGCGCTGAGGCGAGCGCGGCCTTGTCGCTGATCGACCATCGGGAAGTCGCGCGACCCGCGGCGAGCGGCCAGTACGTGTCGCCGAATGCGCAACGCGCGTTGCCGAACCGTGCCGAATGGCTCGAGCTTCTCGGCGCGGAATGCGCGGGCGCGAACCTCGATGCAAAAATCGTCGAACGCGTGGCGGCAGTGCAGATCACGCACACCGATCAACTCTACATCACCGGCGACGGTGTTCGCATCGACCAGCAGTTCCGTTTCGTCATGCCGCAATTGAGCGTCGCCGCGCACGCGAACGGCGATACGCAAGTGCGCACGCTGGGCGGCAACTACGGCACGCTCGGACAGGGCGGCATGGAAGTGCTGACGCGTTTCGGCTTCGAAGGCTCGGGCGCGCGCGTCGCAAACGAAGCGCTGCAATTGCTGGCCGCGCCGAATTGCCCATCGGGCAAGCGCGATCTGTTGCTGATGCCCGACCAGATGATGCTGCAGATTCACGAATCGATCGGCCATCCGCTCGAACTGGATCGCATTCTCGGCGATGAACGCAACTTCGCGGGCTGGAGCTTCGTCAAGCAGGACATGTTCGGTTCGTATCGCTATGGCTCGGAACTGCTGAACGTCACCTTCGATCCGTCGCTGCGCGAAGAAGCCGCAGCCTACGCATTCGACGACGACGGCACCGAAGCGCACAAGCAATATCTGATTCGCAACGGCGTGCTGGAACGTCCGCTCGGCGGCGCGTTGTCGCAACAGCGCGCACGCATGCCGGGCGTCGCGAACTCGCGTGCTTCGAACTGGAACCGGCCACCCATCGACCGCATGGCGAATCTGAATATCGAACCGGGCGAGAGTTCGCTCGAGGCGATGATCGGCAATATCGAACACGGCATTCTGATGCGCACCAACACGTCCTGGTCGATCGACGACCATCGCAACAAATTCCAGTTCGGCTGCGAGTTCGGCCAGTTGATCGAGAACGGCAAGCTCACGCAGGTCGTCAAACAGCCGAATTACCGCGGTATTTCCGCGAATTTCTGGCGCAGCCTCAGCGCAGTGGGCAACGCGAGCACGCGCGAAGTGTATGGCACGTCCATGTGCGGCAAGGGCGAGCCGGCGCAGATCATTCGCGTCGGCCATGCGTCGCCGGCTTGCGTGTTCAGCAACATCGACGTGTTCGGAGGCGCATGATGAGTCAGTTCATCTCTTCGCGCGCTGCCACGTCGGTGGATTGGGAGCGGCATTTCACTTTGCTCGCCGATGCGATCGAGCGTCTGCAGCAAGGCGGCGAAACCACGCTCAGTTCATTTGCCGGCGAGCAGTCCGACTTCATCCGTTTCAATTCGGGCAAGGTGCGGCAGACCGGCAGCGTGTCGCAAGGCAAGCTGACCTTGCGTCTGATCGACGGCGCGCGTCAGGCCTATTCCACGCTGACCGTATGCGGCGATCTGCAGCAGGATCTCGACGAAGTGAGCGCCGCCCTCGCCACCTTGCGCGAAGGTCTGCGCGGTGCGGCGGACGATCCGCATCTACTGTTCGACACGTCGAAATGGCAGCGCACCACGCAGCGCTCCGGCAAGCTGCCGAACACCGACGGGCTCGCGCACATCGTCGCGGAATGCGCGCGAGGGCTCGACTTCGTGGGCTTCTATGCGGGCGGCACCATCGTGCGCGGTTTCGCATCGACGAACGGCAGCCGCGGCTGGTATGAAGTGGACAACTTCAATTTCAGCTGGTCGCTGTACGACCCGAGCGGCCGCGCGATCAAAACCACCTACGCCGGCGACGACTGGAGCGATGCCGTGTTCGCGGGCAAAGTGGAACAGGCCGCGACACGTCTTGCCGTTCTGGCGCGCACGCCGCGCACGTTGGCGCCGGGACGTTACCGTTCCTATCTGGCGCCCGCCGCGCTCGCGGAGCTGCTCGGCGTCACCGCATGGAGCGGCTTCTCCGCTCGCGCACAGGCGAGCTCGCGCAGCGAGTTGTACAAGCTGCATGTGGGAGAAGTCGTAGTCGACCCGCGCGTGACGATCAGCGAAGATCTCGGTCTCGGCATCACGCCAGGATTCAATGACGACGGTTACCTGCGTGACAGCGTTCCGTTGATCGAGGCCGGTCGCAGCGCCGAACGCCTGACCAACGCACGCAGCGCACGCGAATACGGTTTGACGCCGAACGGCGCGTTGGCCAGCGAATCACCGGCCGCGCTCTCGATGCTAGCGGGCGACCTGCTGGAAGAAGAGGTGCTCGCAAAGGTCGACACGGGTCTCTACATCGGCAACCTCTGGTACGTGAACTTCTCGGACCGCATGAATTGCCGCCTCACCGGCATGACGCGCTTCGCGACGTTCTGGGTCGAGAACGGAGAAATCGTCGCACCGCTGGAAGCCATGCGTTTCGACGACAGCCTGTACCGTTTGCTCGGCAGCGAACTCGAACAACTCGGCGCGCAAGCGGAACTGCTATTGAGCGATTCGACATGGGGCGAGCGCGCCACGGGCGGCATGCAATTGCCGGGCATTCTGGTGAGGTCATTCGAATTGACGTTATAAGCCTATGGATCAACACGAAAAAACAAAATCAAAACCTGAGAGCTTGCCGGAGGGCCTGACGCTGCGCGCACGGCGCGTGGCCGACGCGGAACAATTTCACGCCATGCTGCAATTGCCCGTGGCGATGAACGGCAATCCGCAGGTGCCGTTTCGGACCGTTGCCAGCACACGCGAGCACCTGGAAAAATTCGAGGCCCCTGGCATCGCGATCGCGGCGACGGTCGGCGACACGCTGGTCGGTCAGGCCAGCCTCAGTCCTTTCAAGGGACGCCGCGCGCATGCCGCCTCGCTCGGCATTGGCGTGCACGACGCATGGCAGCGGCGCGGCATCGGTCATGCGCTGATGGCGGAGCTGCTCGATCTGGCCGACAACTGGCTCGGTCTGCGCCGTGTCGAGTTGCATGTCTACACGGATAACCACGCGGCACTCGCGCTATACCGCAAGTTCGGCTTCGAGATCGAAGCGCATCAGCGTGGTGCCATATTGCGTCGCGGCGTGCTGATCGACTGTTACTTCATGGCGCGGCTGCGCGAACCGGCGCCGTGGATGTCGCCGCCATCTGTCGCCCATCTCGCAGCGGAATAAAACCATGAACGAAACAAGGTTGCCGGACGACGCCGAACATTACAAATGTATTATGGTGCGCGCGTTCGAATCGTCGGACATGGATGCGTTCGCCGAAATCATGAGCTTGCCTGGCGTGCGGCGCGGCACGCTGTCGGTCGGCTATCGCAGTCCTGAACAACTCGCGGCGTGGCACGAGCGGAGCCTCAAAGGCGGCGTGAACGTGTGCGCGGTTATCGACGGACGCGTGGTCGGCCACGCGGGCCTGGAGGTCCACCGGTCGAGCCGCGCGCACTGCGCGCATTTAGGCCTCGCCGTGCACGACGCATATCATGGCCGCGGTGTCGGCACCGCGCTTTTGCAAGGCTTGATCGACTGCGCGGACGCGTCGCTCGGTTTGCGCCGCATCGATCTCACGGTGTTTGCCGACAATGCGCCGGCCATCGCGCTGTATCGCAAGTTCGGCTTTGTCGAAGAAGGCCGCTCGCGCGGTTTCGCCATGCGTGACGGTGTGCTGGCGGACGCGCTGCATATGGCCCGCGTCGTCGACGCACCGCGCCTCCAGACAATCTGAACGGATTCATTGAGTGCCATTTTTCTTCATCGACCGCCCGGTCTTCGCATGGATCGTCGCGCTCGCCATTGTCGTGGCGGGCGCGCTAGCTATCCCGCAACTGCCGGTGGCGCAGTATCCGCGCCTTGCGCCGCCGCGCATCGTGATATCCGCCATGTATCCGGGGGCGTCGACTGAAGTCGTGGACGAGAGTGTCGGCAGCATCATCGAGGAGAGTCTCGATGGCGCCGACAATATGCTGTACTACCAAACGACCAGCGACAACCTGGGCGAACTCGAAATCGACGCGACCTTCGCGCCTGGCACCAATCCGGATCTCGCGCTGGTCGACATCCAGAACCGGCTCAAGCAGGTCGAGCCGCGTCTGCCGCAGCAGGTGGTGCAGCAGGGCATCAGCGTGTTCAAGGCGGCCAACACGTTCCTGATGCTGGTCGCGCTGAGTTCCACCGACGGCACGCGCGACTCCGTGCAATTGAGCGACTATCTGAGCCGCTACGTGTTGCGCGAGTTGAAGCGCGCGCCCGGCGTGGGCTCAGCCCAACTCTGGGACGCCGACGAAGCGCTGCGCATCTGGCTCGATCCGATGAAGCTGCGCGAATACGGCCTCGGCGCCGCCGAAGTCAACGCCGCCATCGCCGCACAGAACGCGACCGTGACGGCGGGCACGCTCGGCGACGCGCCGTTCGTGCCGGGCCAGCAATTGACCGCCTCGGTGAGCGTGAAAGGCCAGTTGATCTCGCCGGCCGAATTCGGCCAGATCGTGCTGAAGGCGCGGCCGGACGGCTCGGCTGTGCGCCTGCGCGATGTCGCGCGCGTCGAACTCGGGCGTGACAACTACTCGTACTATTCGCGCCTGAATGGCAAGGCTGCGGCAACGGTCGGGATTCAACTCGGGCCGCGCGGCAACGCGCTCGAAACGTCGAACGCGATTCGAGCGCGGCTTGCCGAACTGGCGAAAGGCCTGCCTTCGGGCGTCGCCATCGAAATCCCGTTCGACAACGCGCACTTCGTGAAGATCGCCATTCACGAGGTGCTCGTCACGCTCGCGGAAGCGGTCGTGCTGGTGTTCTTCGTGATGTGGCTGTTCCTGCGCGATCTGCGCTATACGTTGGTGCCGACCGTCGTGATTCCGGTCACGCTGATGGGCGCGTTTCTCGCCATGTATGCGTGCGGTCTGTCGATCAACGTGTTCACGATGTTCGGCCTCGTGCTCGCCATCGGCATTCTGGTCGACGACGCGATCGTGGTGGTGGAGAGCGTGCATCGCGTGATGGAAGAAGAGGGCTTGCCGCCACGCGAGGCCACGCGCAAAGCCATGTCGCAGATCGGCGGCGCGATTGTCGGCGTGACGGCGGTGTTGACGGCGGTGTTCGTGCCGATGGCGTTCTTTCCCGGCGGCGTTGGCGGAATCTACCGGCAATTCGCGGTGGCGATGATCGCGTCGATGCTGGTGTCGTCGTTCATGGCCTTGTCGCTGACGCCCGCGTTGTGCGCGAATCTGCTGAAGGCGCACACGCAATCTGTGCGTCAACGCGATGCGCGCCGCGGCATTCGCGGTTTCGCGGCGCGCGCGGCAAGCCGCTTCACGTCCGGCTTCGATCGCGCCGCGCGCGGTTATCGCGGGTTGACCGCGCGCACGTTGCGTCGTATCGGCCCCATGCTGGCCATCTACACGGTGCTGGTCGGAGTGTGCGGCGTGCTCTACTGGCAGATGCCCGGCGGTTTCCTGCCAAGCGAGGACGAAGGCCAGTTGCAGGTCATGATTCAATTGCCCGCCGGCGCTACCCAGGCGCGCACGCTGGCCGTGGTGCAGCGCGCGGAAAACATTCTCCATGCCGAGCGCGCAATCGCGAACGTCACGAGTGTGATCGGCTGGAGCTTTTCGGGCAGTGGTCAGAACGTGGCGATGGGATTCGTCGAACTCAAGGACTGGGGCAAGCGCGATATCGATGCGCTGGCCCTGCGCGACCGGCTCAACGCAAAGTTCGACCAGATTCTGGACGGTAGCGTCGAGGCTCAATTGCCGCCTTCGGTGCCAGGACTCGGGCATTCCGACGGTTTCGTGTTCCGCCTCGAGGATCGCGGCGGCGTGGGGCTCGACGCGCTGAAGGCCGCGCGCGAGCAACTGTTCACGCAGGCCAAGGCGAGTCCGGTGCTGGCCTCGGTGCATTCGGAAGATCTGCCTGACGCGCCGCGCGTCGAGCTTATCGTCGATCGTGCGAAGGCCTACGCGCTCGGAGTGTCGTTCGACCGCATCGCGGACGTGCTGGGCAGCACCTTCGGCTCGACCTATATCGACGATTTCCCGGCCGGCGGCCGCATGCGCCGCGTCATGATCGCCGCCGACGCCGCCGCGCGCATGACCGAAGACGATTTGCTCGCGCTCTCCGTGCCCAACTCGACGGGCGGCATGGTGCCGCTCTCGGCTATCGCAACGCGTCAGTGGACGATCGGCCCGGTGATGCTGACGCGCTACAACGGCTACCCGTCGCTCGATGTGAGCGGCCACGCGGCGCCCGGTTACAGCTCCGGCGCGGCCATGGCGGAGCTTGAGCGGCTGGCCGCTTCGTTGCCGGTCGGCGTGAGCTATGACTGGGTCGATGCGGCACGCGAGGAAACCGCAGCCGCGAGACTCACGCCGCTGTTGATCGGCCTGTCATTGCTGGCGGTGTTCATGGCGCTGGCCGCGCTCTACGAAAGCTGGACGATTCCGCTCGCCGTGCTCATGGTCGTGCCGCTCGGCGTGATCGGCGCGGTTGCGGCGGTGCTGTTGCGTGGCATGCCTAACGATGTGTACTTCAAGGTCGGCATGATCACGGTGATCGGCCTCGCGGCGAAGAACGCGATTCTGATCGTGCAATTCGCCCGCGATCTGTACCAGGGCGGCATGCCGTTGACGCGTGCGGTGACCGAGGCCGCGGGCGCCCGGTTCCGGCCGATCGTGATGACCTCGGCGGCGTTTCTGCTGGGCGTCGTGCCGCTCGTGGTGTCGAGCGGCGCGGGTGCCGAAAGCCGCCGCTCGATCGGCACGGGCGTCTTCGGCGGGGTGCTGGCTGCCACGCTGTTCGGGCTGGTGTTCGCGCCGGTTGCGTTCCATGCGGTCGCTTCGCTCACGCACGGACGGCGGCGGCTGGCGGCATTGCATCGCAGGCGCGCCGAGCGGCAGGGCCGCCGTGTCGCGACCGCGATCGAACGCGAGTCGCTCGACGAGTCGCCGACGGCCTGAGCGTTCGATAGCTGCGTCGTGACCGGCGTGGTGCGCTGGCCGGCGCCGTCACGCGGCGGCTGCGCAACTTCAAACGCGCCCGATTCTTCGGGCGCGGCAAGCCTTCAATCCTCCGATGTTTATAGTTATTGTGCACTGCAAGCACGAATTGTTCATACGTATAAAACCGCCAATGTTTCAATATAGAAACATTTTTGGACGTTCGAAAAATGCGTTTGGAAACGATTAATAGATATCGATTGGTTAAATACAGGCCGCTTGCACCCGGTGGTCAACAAATTCCCGATTTGCGAATAAATCGGCTATTGAATGCTCATTATTTGCGAGGTTTGCATTTCAAGTTTGAAACACTTTTGGATACCGCTTTGCCATACGCAGGTCATAATCAGGATGCGTTGCGGGGCCCCGGCACGCGCTCCGTCAGTGCCTGGAAAGCCTTGCTGGCGGTGGTTTGGCGGCAAGCTGCCGAGATCGCCGGGTGTGCCCGGCTGAGGCGCGGACTCATCACGCCGTTGTCATATCAAACGCGAGATAACGGTTTTCTTCATACGTTCTATTTCTCGACAGTAATTTGTTTTTCAAATTTACTATAGCGAGCCATTCCGCTACCATCACGCTTAATCCGTTAAGCGGCCAGCTGCGATTTCCGCTGGCAATAATCATTCCGTCATAACGGCGGCTAACGGCGATCGGGGTCCACAATGTACGACAGTTTGGGGAAATATCATGCCGCACATGCACCTTGATACTGCGAGGATCACCTGGTTACATACGCCGACGCTGAACGTGCGTAGTGCGACGCGGCGCATCGGCGTGTTGCTGTTTGACGGCTTCTGGCTGCTCGGCCCAGGCACGGTGGTGGAGATGTTCCAGACGGCGAACGAACTCTCGGGTTCGCGCGCCGGTGAGGAGCAGCCTTACGAAGTGCAATTCCTTTCCATGGACGGCGGCAGCGTCGCCAGTTCTTCTTCCGCGCGCATCTGGACGGACCGTATCGACGCGCGCTTCGCCAGCGGTTTCGACGTGCTGTTCATCGCAGGCGGCTACGGCGCGCATGTGGCCGCGCGCGACGAGCGGGTGCTCGGCTGGCTGCGCGCGGTGCAATCGCGCACGCGTGCGATCGAAACGATCGGTGAAGGACGGCTCGTGCTGGAAGCGGCTGGCCCGACGGATAGCGACGGACCGCAAGTGAACCGCTATCTCGGCAGTGTCACGGGCGAGTCCGCGCTCAACGCGTCCAATGACCGTAACGACTGTGCCCGCAGCGCGCTCATGTTTATCAAACGCGATCTCGGTGCGGAGCTTGCCCGCAGCGTCGCCGACCGCGTGATGCCCGGCATGGCTGCCACCTGGGTGCCGCTACCGGCGGAGGGCGGCACGCTCAGCGTGGCCGAGAAGATCCGCGCGGCGGCCCGCTGGATGGAGGCCAACTGCGACCGTCCGGTTTCAGTGGCCGACGCCGCGCAGGTCGCGGCGATGAGCGAGCGCAATTTCCTGCGGCGTTTCAAGCATGAAATGCAGGTCACGCCGTCGGACTATCTGTTGCAGGTTCGCCTGCGCATTGCCTGCAACTTCCTCACCGAGACTGAACTGCCTGTCGACAAGATCGCGCGGCGCAGCGGTACGGGCAACGGCGATCGTCTCGCGAAGATTTTCCGCAAGCGCATGGCGCTGTCTCCAACCGAATATCGCGCGCGCAGCCGCGTGGCGAGCGAGGCGTAACATCATGCAGGCGCCCGAGCCGGCGGCGGGGCGCCTTACGACACTTGGACGCGTTCTCCGTCGTGGCGGCAGCGTTTTCGCCGGTCAGGCTTCTTACGAGCACAGCGGCAATGGGCAACAAGGTGATCGCGACGGCATTGCCGGAGGTGAAACTCATCGAGCCCGAGGTGTTTTGCGACGAGTTCGGCTTCTGCTTCGAGAGCTTTAGCTCGGACGAGTTTAGCGACGACGTCTCGCAAGCTTTTCAATGGGTGCAGGACCGGCATTCGCGCGCGGTGCGCGGCGTGTTGCGGGGCTTGCACTACCAGGTGCAACGCCCTCAGGGCCGGCTCATGCGGGTCGTGGTGGGCGAAGTGTTCGCCGTCGCCGTCGACGTGCGGCTCAATTCGCCGAACTTCGGCAAGTGGTGCGGGGAATATCTGAGCGCGTCCAATTACCGGCAAATCTGGGTGCCTCCTGGCTTCGCGCACGGTTTCGTGGTGCTGTCCAATACCGCCGAGTGTTTGTGGAAGACCACGGAATACTGGTTTCCCGAACTGGAGCGCTGCATTCTGTGGCGCGATCCCGACATCGGCATCGAGTGGCCGATCGATTTCGAGCCGACCCTTGGCGCGAAGGATGCCGCGGGCCGGCGTCTTTACGAAGCGGAAAACATCGCCTGAGCCAGGCGCACGGTCTTGCGCGCGCCGAGGTGTGCGCCGAGGTGCGCACACGACCGTGCCGCGGATTTTCAGCGCGCCACCATCACGGCGCCGACGCTTGCGGTCACCACCAGCAGCGTGCCCATGATCTGCAGAATCCCCATCGGCTGATGCAGTACGACGAAGCCGGCCAATGCGCCGATCGCCGGTTCGACGCTCATCAGGATGCCGAATGAAGCGGCCGGCATGTGCCGCAACGCCACCATTTCCAGCGCGTACGGCAGAAGGGGGACCAGCAGCGCGAGGCCCGCTGTCGCCATGACCTGGGCCGCCGCCACATGCAGACCGCTTTGCGCCAATCCGAATGGCGTGGCCACGAGCGCCGCAGCGATCAGCGACACGGACAGTCCTTCGAGTCCCGCGAACAGGGTGCCGGTCTTCTTCATCAACACGATATAGGTGCCCCATCCGAGCGCCGCGCCGCAGGCGAGCAGCACGCCGAGCGGTTCACCGATCCAGCCGGCCCGATCGCGCGAGAGCAGGATCACGCCGGCGATCGCCAGCACGGGCCAGAGCAATGCGCGGGCGCGACGCACCGCGAAAGTCGCGACGGCGAGCGGTCCGAGAAAGTCGATCGCGACGGCGAGTCCCAACGGAATGCGCTGAAGCGCCGCGAAAAAGCACAGTGTCATGCCCGCCATCGCGGCGCCGAGCACACCCGCGGCAGTCCAGTGAGCGCGCGAGTAACTCAGAAGGCGCGGACGCACCAGCAAGGCGAGTACCAATGCAGCCCAGCACAGGCGCAGCCAGGTGGTGCTGAGTGAACCGTACGTGGCCATCGTCGGTGCGGAAAGTGCGGCGCCGAACTGCACGCACGACATCGACAGCACGCACAGCAGGGCCGCACCGGCCGCGCTGCGAGCGGGTTTCGCGCTGGTTTGCGCGGGATTCAACGCGGGTTGGAGAGTGGTGTCCTGCATGGGTGTCGGCGAGTTGGCATTCGGTCGGGGTTCGTCATTGCTATCTTATCGGTGCTCGCGGTATTAAGATAAGTTGATATTTCTTATGCTGACTTCAAGAACCTTTATGACCCGAGATCTCGACAGCAGCCTGCTGCGCGCCTTTGTCACCGTGGCGGAGACGGGCGCGGTGGGCGTGGCGGCGACGCGCCTCGCGCGCACCCAGGCCGCGGTGAGCATGCAACTGCGCCGGCTCGAAGATGAACTCGGGCAGCGCTTGCTCGACCGCTCGCCGCGTGGCGTGCAACTCACCGAAGCGGGCCATCTGCTGTTGCCCTATGCCCACACGATACTCGGCGCGGGCGCCGATGCGCGCCGCGCGTTGAGCGCGGGGCAGGTGTCCGGCACCGTGCGGCTCGGCATGCTGGAGGACATTGCCGTCGGCCGATTGCCGCGGGCGTTGCGGCGCTTTTCGATTGCTTATCCGCAAGTGGCGTTGGAGATCGTCGTTGACAGCAGTGCGGCGCTGTCGAACCGGCTCGCGGATGGCAGCCTCGATGTAGTGGTCGGCGATCCCGCGCTGGTCGACGCGGCGCCGCATCTCACGTGGAAGCAGCCGCTCTTCTGGGTCGGCGCGCGCGGCTTCAACCGCGACGCGCAGGCGGCGTTGCCGGTGGTGGCGTTCGGCGACGCGTGCCTGTGGCAGCAGCAGGTGTTGACGGCGTTGCGGCGCGCGGGGATCGCATGGCGCATCGTGTGCACGAGCACGAGTCTGCCAGCCGTGCAATCCGCGGTTGAAGCGGGGCTCGGTGTGTCCGTGCTGCTCGACGGCAACATTCGCTCGGAGTCGATGCGCGTGCTCGGCCAGGCCGATGGTTTGCCCGACGCGCCCACCGCGGACTTCGGGCTCTTCATGCGCGAGGTTGCCGGCGCGCAGGCGGCCGCCGTGCAAACCTTGCAAACGTTCCTCTGCGAGGAATTGCATCTCGGTCTGCGCGAAGGCGAACCGCAGCTTGCGCCGGCTTTTGGCTAATACGTCCGCAGCGGCTTTCATGTGAGTTTTTACGACATTTTTTCTTGAGACGCACCCACGCGAAATCTACACTTCGGGCATCTTGATACCGCGAGGTGCTCAACGTGAAGCGACGTGCAGCGAAGCAACAATCCGTTCGTATCGACTACGTGTGTCACGGCGTGGGTCGTGTCGAGTTGCGCCGCTTCGATCCGGCTCGCGATTCGTTCGTGGCATTGACGGCGCTGTTGCATCGGGCCTTTACGCAACTCGGCGCGATGGGCCTCAATTGCACGTGCGCGGATCAGACCGTCGAGACGACACGCATGCGCGCAACGCGCGGTGATTGCTACGTGGCGGTGTGCGACGGGCGCATTGTCGGCACGATGACCCTCTACGCGACAGAGCGTGGATCGGCGTGCGAGCTATACCGGCGCGACGGTATCGCGAGCTTGCGCCAGTTCGCGGTCGAGCCCGCGTGGCAGGCGCGCGGTATCGGTACGTTGCTGATTGCCTTCGCCGATCATTGGGCCGCGGCGCGCGGTTATGCGGAGCTTGCACTCGATACGCCACAAGCGGCCGCGCATCTGATTGCGTTTTATCGTGGGCAGGGGTTTCGCATCGTCGATTTCGTACGCTTCGATGGCAAGAATTACGACAGTGCGATCCTGAGCAAGCCGTCGGTGGCGACGCGTACGCTCGCTAACTGGTCGCATCGGTTGAGTGCGCGTGCGCCGATTGCGCGCGCGGCGTGAAGACAAGGAAGGTCCAACGAAGCGATAAAGAAAACGAGGAAGTGGTGCAGTGCAATGCTGGGTGAAAACGTTTGAATGCAGGGCTAGCCTGAAGTGAGAACCCCGGCGCGGTCAGCAACAATTGCAATACGGTACGGCAAGTATTGCAACGGAGTGCCGGTTTGCGCGCCGGGGCAAGTGTGACTCAACCTAGACAGTCGACGCGTCCATCAGCGTCGCATCACGCCCATCAGCAAGGTAACGAGGAAGATCACCACGAAGATGAAGAACAGGACCTTGGCGATTTCAGTCGCGCCTGCGGCAATGCCGCCAAAGCCGAATACCGCGGCGATGATCGCGATGATGAAGAAGATTGCAGCGTATCGAAGCATGGGGCCTCCCACCGATGGATTGCTGGATTAAATGGAAAACGGCGACTCGTTGTGGGCACTGCGTGCTTTGACGGGTTATTTGCCGGCGAGCGGAATAGAGCAATAGGTGTGCCCAGACCGAACGCACCAGAGGGAGACCGTGCGCATGGTGGCGGCAGCGTCGCGTTTCTGCCCGGTCGCGTGATGCACGGCGTCAAGACCGATCTGTCGCGGCGGCCGAGCTAACCCGATCAGGTGGAAAGCGATCCGCTATACCGCGAGTACGTTCTGCGGTTGTCGAAAGGGAGGGTGTGTTCTGGTCACGATCGCGATCACGACGCGGCGGCTGCGTCGTGCACGAACTGCAGCGGCCGGCCACGCCGGCCGCTGCAGACGTCATGTCGACGTCGATATAAGTCAGCTCATCAACGCGCGGCGGCGCCTGTGACTTCATCGTTCCAGTAGGGCGGTAATGCCTTATACGGATTGCCGCCGGAGAGCGACGTGACATACACGCCGCCCGCGCCATGCGTCTTCGCGTATTGCACGACACCCGGCAACTGGGCAGCGGTCGCGCCGTACACCATGTGCACGAAGCGGCTCTTCGGATAGGCGGCCTGCCAGCTCATCGGCTGATATTTCGCGTAGCTCTTCGCGGTACTTTCGAATACGACGAACTGGTCGGCCGTCGGCAAGCTCGCGTAAAGCTCGGGAATGTTGGTGCCCGGATTGGCTGTCACCGAGTAGGTGGCGTTCAAGCCTTTGATGTAGTTGTAGATCGACTGATAGAACTGGATGTGCGACATCTGGCTGTCGGACGTCATCTCGTCGATGAAGAAGCCGTCCACCTTATACATCGCCACGTAGGCGTTGATGTCGGTCACGACCGCGGAAAGCGAGCGCTTGCCGTACGAGGTGGAGATATAGCCCAGCACCTTGCCGCCGGCGGCGCGAAGCCTGGCGGCGGCCGCCGCGTAGTTGGGATCTTCCTTGGCGCCAGGGCCGCTGTTGGGATTCAGGATGGCCGTGGTCGGCACCTTGCGCGCCGAGGTCACGAGACTGTTCCAGTTCGCGACGCTGCTGGTGGCATTGAAGTAGGAAGGTACGACGAGACTAGTGGTTGTCGTGGTCGTCGTGGTGGCCGCGAAGGCTGTGCCGTTCAGGCATCCCACAACTAGCAGGCCCGCGATCAGTCCGGCCCGTTTCAGACTTCTACTTGTGCGGCCCAAAAGACGGATTGCTTCCGCCGATTCCGAAGCCACAAACGCAACTGCACCGATTCCCCGATTGTCCAGCATGTAGCCTCCTGACGCGGTGTGGTCACCGCTGTCGATTGGCCCGCCGTGGATACGGCGGGCAACTGGCAAACTCCCGTGAGGGAGTCCCTGTAGTTTTGCGTCGCCGGATCGCTCCGGGTTTGCCCAAACTGCGCTTACGGCATCTCCTGAATTTTCTTTAGGGTGCCGATTTATTTATTCGCAGCGTTTGAATCGAATGCCCGTGAAGGATATCGGAAAATTAATTCCTGTCTATGCGTTTCGGTACTTATTGCTGGGTGCGGTGCCCGAGCCGAGACGGCGAGCAGTCAAATGCGCGTGTTAGACATGTCTTAAAAAGATTTGGCGATTTCGACGAAGTACTGGGGCACATCTGATTTAATGATCAGAAGAATTAAGCGCCGCGAGCGTGATCGGGACTGTCTGAGGTGATTTTCCAACACACCGTCGATTCGCTTGACGAATTAGTTTCAGGCAGTGCCGCCTTTACTGTCCGGCTTTTAGAGCCGCGCAATCGTTTGCCTTTGAATTCAAGCGGATGCATTTGCCTTTATTTAACTATCTGGATTCACGCGATGGCATAAGCGAGCTTGAGACACCCCATGTCATGTGATATCTTCCACCGCCTTACCAGTAAACAAACAAAAAGTCGGTATCGCATCCGCCGCAACGCTGCTTTTGCGCGATGTAAATAATGCCGACGGGCCGGCTAGAAAATCCGCAAGCGGAAACTTTCTCCCCATAGGGAGAACGCCGCTCGCGTTCAGACTGAACGGGGAAAAGATTTTGGCGATGAAGAAGCGGACCCGGGCATGCGCCGGCGGGGACTCTTGCGGGGTTGTGGAACGTGCGGGCGAAAGATTTCTTACGCGAACCTTGATTGCGGTAGTGCTTGGCGCGGCCGGTATTGCACCGCTTGCGGCACACGCAGTGACTCAAGCAGCGACGCAGGCTGAAGCTGCACCGTTGCAGTCCGCTGCGGCGGCTCACTCCGCCGCGTCTCAACCGAACCTCGCTTTCTTCTATGCAGCCAATCCGCCTGTCGGCGAATTGCAAGCATTCGACGCCGTCGTGATCGACCCCGCCACGGGTTTCGAACCGGCGGCTCATCTGCTGGCGCACACCACGTGGATCGCGCGCACCAGTGGCGCCGAGTCCGCGGGTTCAGTCGAGGCGTTTTTCACCAGCCAGATCGAGCCGTTGTGGCAGCGCGGCTATCGTGGCTTCCTGCTCGACACGCCCCTCGCTGTGGCCGCAGCCAGCCGCATTCATCAAGCTCATCCGGACGCGCGCCTCGTAGCGGGTGGCGCCGATGTCATGCGCAACGCGCTGCCGGTGGCGAAGTCGCTTTACGCGGTAGTCGGCGATTCGCTGGTGCGCGGTATCAACGATAGCGGCCAGCTTCTGGAAGTCCCCGAAGCGTTGCGCGCACAACGCATCGCGGATGCACGCGCGTTCACGCAACAAAGCGGTGTGCCGGTGGTGTCCGTCGAATATTGCGCGCGCAACGACCGCGAATGCGCCCGCGAGACCGCCGCGCGCGTCGTGTCGGCCGGCATGCTGCCTTATGTGACGAGCACGGCACGCGACGTGGTCGGCATCGGCAAGATCGAGGTCCTGCCGCGCAAGATTCTCGTCGTGCAGGACCGCGATACCAAAGATCCGCTCGACCTGAGCGCCGGCGTGCGCGATCTGGCCACGCCGCTCAACTATATGGGTTACGACGTCGAGTACGCCGACTTCTCGTCGCGTCTGCCCGACGCCATTACGCCGGACCGTTACGCCGGTGTCGTCGCGTGGATCCAGCGCGGCGCGGTGCCGGATCCCGAGGCGTGGCAGCGTTGGGTCGCGGCTCGCATGGCGGATCACGTGCCTGTCGCCTTCCTCGGCGCGTTCGGTTTCGACGCGGCCGGTTCGGCAGGCGCGGCGCTCGATCTGCAAGCCGTGGGCGGCACGCTGGCCGCACCGGTCACGGTGGTCAGGAGCGACCCGATGGTCGGCTTCGAAATCAGCCCGAAGCCCGAACCGCGCGATCTGCAAGGCGTGCGCGTGGGCTCGCACAGCCAGTCGTTGCTGCGTGTTTCGGCCAACGGCGTGCTGGTCGATCAGGTCGCGCTCACACCGTGGGGCGGCTACGCGCTCAGTCCGTACACGGTGGCCTCGCTCGACAGCATAGAGCAGGAACGCTGGGCGATCCAGCCCATGGCGTTCATGAAAGCCGCACTGCATTTGCAGGACATGCCGTCGCCGAGCGTCACGACTGAAAACGGCCGGCGTCTGCTCATGTCCCACGTGGACGGCGACGGTTTCGCCTCGCGTGCCGAATTCCCCGGACCCGACTATTCCGGCGAAGCGCTATACCAGCAGATCTTCACTCGCTATCAGGTGCCGATGACGCTCTCGGTGATCGAAGGCGAAGTGGGTCCCAAAGGGCTGCATCCGGATATCTCGCCGCGTCTCGAAGAGATCGCGCGCAAGATGTTCGCGCTGCCGAACGTCGAGATCGGCACGCACACGTACTCGCATCCGTTCCAGTGGGAGCAGGTGGACAGCAAGACCGGCGCACAGGTGGATCGCGGAGGCGGCGACGCGGCGTTCTCGCTGAACATTCCGGGGTATCACTTCAATATCGACCGCGAGATCACCGGTTCGATCGACTACATCAACACGCGCCTCGCGCCGCCCGGAAAGAAGACCGTGCTGCTGCAATGGTCGGGCGACTGCCGCCCGCCGGGTTTCGTCGTGCGCAAGGTGTACGAAGCCGGGGTCTACAACTTCAACGGCGGCGACACGGTCATCACCCGATCAGCCAATAGCTGGACCAATATCGCGCCGATCGGCGTGGACAAGGGGCCGGGCGCTTATCAGGTGTATGCGCCGAATCAGGACGAGAACGTTTATACGAACGACTGGCAGGGGCCGTTCTATGGCTTCACGCGCGTGCTCGAAACTTTCTCGATGACCGACAAGCCGCTGCGCTTCAAGCCAATCGACATCTACTACCACATGTATAGCGGCACGAAAGTGGCCTCGCTGCGCGCGCTCGACCAGATTTTTTCGACGGTGCTCAAGCAGCCGGTCATGCCGGTCTACGTGAGCGAGTACATCCGCAAGGTGCTCGACTGGCACACATTCGCGGTGGCGAGAGAAGTGGGTCCGCAAGCCGGCGAGTGGCTCGTGCGCGGTAATGGCGAGGTGCGCGAATTGCACTGGCCGCAAGCGACGAAACCGGTGCTGGCCGACGCATCGGGCGTGACTGGTTTTGCAACGGGCCCCGACGGCACCTATGTCCATATCGACGGCGGCAGCGCCCGCTTTGCGATCGGCGCTGTCGCGAACGCGGCGCCGTATATCGGTGAAGCCGACGGTTTCGTACGCAATTTCCAGCGCACGGCACAGGGCATGCGTTTCGAGTTCGCCGGTCACTACCAGCCGTTCGTCAAGCTGGCCAACGCGCAGCAGTGCAAGGTCAGCGTCGACAGGCAGGCTGTCGCCACGCGTCGTGAAGGCGAATTCCTGCGTTTCGATACGCGGGCTGACCTCGGATCCAAATTGAACTACCAGTCGATCGAGGTCGCTTGTGGTCGATAATCGCCCTCGCATCGCGCCCACGTGGCTCGTCCTGCTGCTCGCGGGCGTCGTGTTGATCACGCTCTATCTCGTGCATCCGCGCGGCGGTCTGCGCAGCCGGATGACGTCGACCGACGCGCCGAGCGATCTCAGCATCGCGTATCTGGAAGCATGGCTGCGCGTGCAGCCTGGCAACCCGGAAATCCTCTCGGTGCTCGGCACGCAGTACGTGCGTCTGGGCCGCAACGAGGACGCGCGCCGTATCGCTGCCCGCATGGAGGCGATTCCGGACGATCACCTGCGCCGCGCGGCGCAGTTGCTTCGTCTGACCGTCGACACGCGCGAGACGTTCGCGCTGCCCGCCAACGATCCGGGCCGCGAGGCCGCGCTCGGCCGTTTGCGCACGCAGCTCACGAATGCGGCTGCGCTGACGTGGTCGAATGCCGATTTGCAGATGCTGGCTGAAGCGGCCGCTTCGGTGAATGCGCAACAGCTTGCCGGGCAGCTCTACGCTCGCCTCGCTGCACAGGATCCGGCGCAGCAAACGCGCTGGAACCGCGAAGTCGTGCGCTTCGCCATGTATGGCGGCGACTATCGCGGCGCGGCGAACGGCTGGTTCCGTTTGCAAGCCAGCGCGGCGACGTTCGATGCGAGACGTCAGTGCTTTATCGAAGGCATCAAGGCCTTGCAGTCGGGCAGTCTGCTCGATGACGCGCTCGCTGCCGCCGATCAACACGGTGCCGAATTCAGGCACGATCGCGACACGCTCGTGGTGCTGTTGAATCTGGCGCGCGCGGCGCATCGTCCGGATCTCGTGGACCGTTACGCGAAGGCGCTGGCCGGCTACGCGCAGGCTCAGCCTGAAGAGGACGGCGCGCTGCGGCTCGTCGACCTTATCCGCGAGCGTGCAAGTGAAGAGGGCGCGCAGGGGCAGTACGCCTATATGGATGGTCCGCAAGTTCGGGCCGGTTTTGCCATGCGCGCGAGTACCCATGGTTCGCGCGAGGTGCATGTCGTGCGCGTCGCTGCGTCCATCGCTGCACCGGCGTCGGCGAAACCCGCTGCTGCGGCGTCCGCCGCAACGGCATCAGGCGCTGCGGCTGCGCCGGCTGCCGCGTCGAACTCCGCCGCTTCCAACGACGTGCCGGGCCTCCTCTATCAGTCGTTCCTCGAATCGAGCGATCTGCCCAACGCTCAGCGCGTGGCGGCGGAGCAGGTCAGCAAGAACCCGGGTTCGCCGGTCTGGACCAGGCGCCTCGCTCAGGTCGCCGAATGGAATCACGCGTCGCCGCTCGCCTTGCAGATGTGGCTCGCTTACGCTCAAGCCACGCACGACCCCGAAGGCTGGAAAAACGTGATGCGCCTCGCGCCGATGCTCAACGACGACAACGCCTATCTGGCCGCGTTGATCCAGGCATCGAATGCTTCGCCCGGCGACCTGAAGCTGCTCGACTCCGTAGTCGCAGCTTACGAACGCCTCGGCCGTCCTGACGACGCGCTGGCATTCCTGCGCGGCCGCCAACGCAATTCGCCGGCGCAAGCGATCGACGCGCGTCTGGGTCAGCTCGCCGAGCGCTCGGGTCACGACGACGAAGCGCTGGCTCACTACCGCAAGCTGAACCAGCTTTATCCGTCGAACACGCAATACGCACTGCGCACGGCGAGCCTTCTGTATCGTCACGGCGACTACAAGGGTGCGCTCGACACGCTGCTCGCCGCGCGCCGCGGCGCAAGAGACGACGACGTGCTGTTCTGGCGCAACGCCGCGCAGCTCGCGCGCCTGCTGCAGCGTGACGACATCGCGAACGACGCCTACAAGCATTTGCTGGCAAGCGGCCAGGCGGCGCCTGAGGACCTGAGCGCGATGACGTACTTCTACGACGCCTATCCGGTCGACGCGGCGCGTACGTCCGAGCTGCAGTTCCGTCGCGATCACTCGCAGCGCGCGCTGCAGAGCGCGATTCACTATTACACCGATGCCGGGCAATACGACCGCGTCGACGCTTTGCTAAAGAGCCTGACACCCGAACAATTGACGGCTGGCGAAGCCGACCCGGCATTCCTGCGCGTGCGGGCCGAATACTATCGCCAGATCGATCGTCCGTTCGACGCGCTGCACGATTTGCAGCACGCTGTGTCGCTGCCCGGCGCGACGCTCGACTTGCGCGCCGCACTGCTCTGGACGCTGGTGGACTACGGCAGCGAAGCGCAATTGCGCGAGGCGGTCGTCGAATGGCGCGATGCGCCCGCCCAGGCGCCCGTTTTGTGGGGGCCGCTCGCCGCCGCGCAGATGCGTTTGAACCGGCCGGAAGCGGCGCTCAAGTATCTGCGCCTGCAGTCGGCCTCGATGTCGCGCGATCCGTTGTGGCAACTCGCCTACGCCGAAGCGCAGGAAATGGCGGGGCGCAGCGATCTCGCCTGGTCGATCCGCCGCAATGTCTGGCGTCAGATGCAGCAGGAAGAGGCCGAGGTTCGCGCCAACAGCGCGCAAGGCCAGATCGTGCTGCGCACGCGCGCCTCGCAGGGCGGCGAAGTGCGTGAGCAGATGCTCGGCCGCCGCGTCACGCTCGCGTCGATCTTCGAAAACGCGGACGTGTCGAAGGCTTTCCTGATCGATCTGCTCGCGAGCGACGCGGGCCGCAACGACAACACCGAGGCCCGCCGCACGTTGCTCGGCGACGCGGCCGGCCTGCCGCCCGCGCAGCCCGTGAAGACGCAAGCGGCGGCGAAGTCGCCGGATCAGGCGCAATTGACTTCGTCGGTGGCGCGCGACGTGGCGCTCGCCTGGGCGATGTCGCATGAAGCGAGTCCGCTGGCGAAGCGCTGGCTGGCTCGCCAGTACGCCGACGTGCTGATGCAGCCTTCGGAACAGTTGATCGCGATCGCACTCGCTGAAAACGACAAGCCCGCGATGGGGCGTCTGCTCGACCAGCAAGGTGCGCGCTTGCCGCTCTACAACCGCATCGATGCTTCGATCGCGGTGGATCGTCCGGGCGCGGCGGAAAACCTCGCGTTTCAGGGCCTGGAAGGCGCGCCCTACGATCCGGAGTTGCACAGCCGCCTGCAGCAAACCGCGCTGACCTGGCCGCAATCGCTCGACGCGACCGTGACGAGCTTCGTCGAACATCCGCTCGACTATATCGAGCAGACGTTGGCGGGCAGCATCAAGGTCGCCGACCTCTACATGGTCGGCGTGAACGGTGTCGAACGCTTTCAGCACTCGACGGATGAGTCGCAACTGACCAACGTGCCGTCGGTGGATCGTTCGGTGGAGTTTTACGCGCGCCGTCAAACGTACGACACCGCCTTCATGGTGACCGCCGGCCGCCGCGAAGCACTCGACAGTTTTTATAGCGTGTCGGTGGGCGCGGAGTGGGGCAGGAACTCGCCGCTGTCGATCGCGCTGAAAGCGGGCCGCAATCAGACGGCACGCGAATCGCAGGCACTGCTGGTCGGCGGCATGAAGGACAACGTGGTCGGCACGATCACGTATCGCGCGACGCAGCATCTGTATGCGACGGGC
This sequence comes from Paraburkholderia sp. BL17N1, assembly GCF_003634175.1. Taxonomy (NCBI): domain Bacteria; kingdom Pseudomonadati; phylum Pseudomonadota; class Betaproteobacteria; order Burkholderiales; family Burkholderiaceae; genus Paraburkholderia; species Paraburkholderia sp. BL17N1. The sequence continues at coordinate 4,256,706 of NZ_RBIW01000001.1, read as the reverse complement.
ACGGTCGAAGCCGATCGTTTCTATAGCCAGGCGCGCAACTACCTCGGCAGCGGCGTGCTCTCGACGGGTGAGATCGGTTATCGGATCCGCACGAACTATCCGGACTTTACGGTACGTCTGATCGGTACGCATGGCGACTACGGTGCGAGCGGCTCCGCCGACGGTCTGATTTCGCGGCTGATTCCGGCGAGCGCCGGGCCGGTCGATGCATCGACCTTCGTCCCGCAGACGTACTCGCAATACGGGGCGTTCTTCGGTTTCGGTAACGATCTGATCGACCAGTACACGCGCGCATGGCGGCCGTTTCTCGACGTCGGCGTGCTGCACGACTCGTTCCAGGGTTGGGGGCCATCGATCAGTCTGGGCCTCGCGGGCACCGTGTTCGGCGGCGATCACGCGGCACTCTTTTTCTCGCATCAGCGCGTCTCGCGTCTCGGCACGCCGGTGACCCAGATCGGCGCGCGCTATAGCTGGTTTTATTGAACCGGATTTCGCATAGTTATCCCAAGGAGAATTCTTCATGTACGGCATTAAACGATTGGCTCGTACGAGCGCCTGGTGTGTCGCGGCAGCCGCGCTGGCCCTGATGGCGAGCGCCTGCGGCACGGTGCGCCAGACCTCGGGCCCCGCGCTCGCGCGCGGCGACAAGGTGGCGGTGGTGTCGATCGCCAACTACACTGAAACGCCGGATGCCGGTCACAGCGCCGCGTCGATCGCGGCCAACACGCTGCGCGCGGGCGGGATCGCCGATGTGCGCATCGCGCCGGCCGATTCGAACCGCAACTCGCTGTTCGACACGACGCAGCGCGCCGACAGCGACAAGGCGCTCGAATGGGCGCGTTCGCAGAACGCCCGCTATGTGCTGTCGGGCGCGGTCGAGGAATGGCGCTACAAAACAGGCGTGGACGGCGAGCCGGTGGTCGGCGTCACGTTCGAACTGATCGACGTGTCGAACGGCGCCGTGGTGTGGAGCGCGACGGGCACGCGTACGGGCTGGAGCCGTTCGGGTCTGTCGAGCGTGGCGACCTCGCTGATCGCCAAGGTTCTGTCGCCATTGCAAGCGCGTCAGTAAAAGCATCACCAAGCATATCCCCAAGGTTGCGGTTTGCGCCCGAAGTGCGGGCCGCCGGCCGCAACCCGACATGTGAAAAGGAAATGGCCGTGAATACCGCAGCCGTGGAAAACAACCCAGGCGCCTCGAAGCCGCGCCATGCGCATCCGTTCGGCAATCTTGGACGCGTGCGCCGCTTTCTGGCGCCCGCGGTGGCGCGGCCGTTCGCGATCGTGGAGACTGTCGTGCTCGCGCTGGCCGTATCGGCCGTGGCCCGCTGGCTTCATCCTGAAGACCCGTTGCTGCTGCACAATGGGTTTCCGTGGCTATGGCTGGCATCGCTGCTCGTGGCCTTGCGCTACGGCAGCCTGCTCGGCCTGCTGAGCGGAGCGTTGATGCTCGGCGCGTGGGCGCTCTTTTATCCGCACGGCGGCCCGTTCCCCACGCTGTATTTCGCGGGCGGTTTGATCCAGACGATTCTCGCGGGGCACTTCGGCGATACGTGGGGCAGCCGCGCCGAGCGCGCGTCCTCGCTGAACGATTACCTGAACGACCGTCTCGTCGCGTTGACCAACAGTCACTATCTGATGCGGCTCTCGCACGAGCGGCTCGAAAAGGATTTGCTGTCGCGTCCGACCACGTTGCGCGATTCGATTACCGAGTTGCGCCGTCTGTCGGTCGCTACCGATACTGCACTCGCCGTGCCGGCCGCGGGCAAGGAAAACGATCCGCCGGGCGGCGATCCGCAGGGCGGCGATCCGCTCGGCGGCGCGAGCGGTCTGCTCGAATTTGTCGCGCAAGCCTGCCAGATCGAAGTCGCCGCGTTGTATCCGGTGCATCACGGCAAGCTCGGCGCGCAGGCCATCGCGCGGATCGGCGATCCGTTCGAACTCGCCGTGCATGACGAACTCGTCACCCATGCGCTGAATACGCTGAGCGTCGCGCATCTGAAGAACGAAGACACCGTCGTGCCGGTCAGCCAGTACCTGGTGTGCGCGCCGCTCGTATCGGCGGACGGTGAACTGCGCGCGCTGCTCGTCGTCAAGCGCATGCCGTTCCTGTCGCTCAACTTCGACAACCTGCAGTTGCTGCTGGTGTTGCTCGGCTATTACGCGGACGGTGTCGAGCATTCCGCATTCGTACAGCGCATTCTCGACCGTGTGCCGAACTGCCCGTACGAATTCGCGCTCGACCTGAGCCGCCTCACGCGTCTTCAACAGAAGGCGGGCGTGGCGTCGTCGCTCGTCGCGCTCGCGTTTCCGCGCGATGAAGAGGGCGACTCGCTGTTCGAGCACGTCATGCGCCGCCGCCGTTCACTCGACGTGATGTGGCCGGTGCAGACCGCGAAGCAGTCGGTGCTGGTGAATCTGATGCCGGCCACCGATACGACCGGCATCGACGGTTATCTCGCGCGAATCGAAGCCAGCCTGACGGCCCAGTTCAACACCGACCTGGAACGTGCGCGCGTCGGCGTTCATACGCTCCACCTCGAGGGCGACGAGCCGGGCGCGGCCCTGATGCGTCTTCTCAAACGAAGCGGCCTCGATGTCTAAGACCCTTTCTCTCATCGTCGGCGCGCTCGCGGCCGTGGTGGCCGTGATCGTGCAATATCTGGCGATCGCGAGCCTGCTGCAACCGGCCGGCGCGATCGATCCGCTGCTGCGCTTTTTCGCGTTGCAGGCGTTGGCGGGACTCGCGGAGGCGGTCGCGTTCCGCTCGTGGCTACCGTTGAACTATCGCGAGCCGCGCGGCATTACGTTGCTGTTCCTGTGGCTCGCCTGCACCGTCGTGCCGCTGTTCGGCGGCCTCGTGGTGCTGATCAGTTGCGTGTGGGCGGCGCTCTTTCCGGGCAGCAAGGAGAGCGATCAACTCGCCGATGTGCCGCGCCCGGAATTCGTCACTTACCTGGTGTCGCGCGTATCGCACGGCGGCGGCGCGCGTCTGCAGGCGCGCCTCGCCAACACTCAGGTATCGCCCACCGACCGGCTGTCCGCGCTGGTGGCGATCCAGAGCATGCCGACCCGCACCACGGGCACGTTGCTGCGCGAGTTGCTTGCCGATCCGCTCGAAGACATTCGGCTGATCGCTTACGGCACGCTGGACCACGCCGAAAACGAGATCATGCAGAAGATCTTCCGCACCAGCAAGGCGCTGGAAGCGACGGACAACGACGTTGAGCGCCACGCACTGAACCGCCTGCTCGCCGAGCTGTACTTCGAACTTGTGTACCAGAACCTGGTGCAAGGCGCGGTTTACCGCCATACGCTGCAACAGGCCGACCGCTACGCCCAGGCGGCGCTCGAAACCGATCCGGGCGACGCCGCGCTGTGGCTGATTCGCGGCCGTCTCGCGCTGGCGAACGGCTTGCCCAATGCCGCGCATGAATACATTGGCCAGGCGCTCGCACTCGGTTTCCCGCGCGAACGGCTGGTGCCGTGGCTCGCGGAAGCCGACTTCCTGCGCGGCGACTACGCTCGCGTCAAGCAGCTTCTCGCATCGCTGGGCAATGCGGCCGCGTTGCCCACACTCAAACCGGTTGTGAAGTACTGGTCATGATGAAAGAACTCCCGATCCGCCGTGCCGCCGATGCCGATGTCTGCCTTCTGCTCGAAGGCACGTTCCCGTTCGTGCGTGGCGGCGTGTCGAGCTGGGTCAATGAAATGATCCGCTCCTACCCGGAGACCCGCTTCGCGATTGTGTTCATCGGTAGCCGGGAACAGGACTACAACGGCGCCGCGTATGCGCTGCCGGACAACGTGGTGCATATCGAAACGCACTTCCTGTACGAGCAGGTCGTGGCGGATTTTCAGCCGCGTGCCGTCGCCGGCGACACCGCGGCGTTCGCGCGCTCGCAGAGATTGCACGACGCCTTGCGCGATCCGCGCGGCGGGCTGGATGTCGGCGCTCTGATGGCGAGCATGATTCCGATGCTCGGGGCGAATGGCGCGTTGAACGAAGAGCAGTTCCTGTCCAGCCGCGCGGCCTGGGACACGATCGTCGATCAGTATCAGAAGTACTGTACCGATCCGTCGTTCACCGATTACTTCTGGACCGTGCGCATCATGCACAAGCCGCTGTGGCAACTCGCACGCGTCGCCGAGAAGCTGTTGCCGGCGAAGGTCTATCACACGGTATCGACGGGATACGGCGGCTTTCTCGGCGCATTGATGCATTACCGCACGGGCCGTCCGCTGCTGATCTCCGAGCACGGCATTTACACGAAAGAGCGCAAGATCGACCTGTTGCAGAGCCAGTGGATTCGCGACAACCGCGGCGTGTTCGAACGCGATATTTCTCGCGTCAGCTATTTCCGCGAACTGTGGGTGCGTTTCTTCGAAGCGATCGGCAAGCTCGCGTACGACGCCGCTGACGATATCGTCGCGCTGTACGAGGCGAACCGCCAGCGCCAGATCACGGACGGCGCGCGCGCCGAGCGCACGCAATGCATTCCGAACGGCATCGACGTCGACGCGCTCGTGCCGCTGATAGCCGAACGCAAGCCGCGCTCGCACCGCGTGGTCGCGTTGATCGGCCGCGTGGTGCCGATCAAGGACATCAAGACCTTCATTCGCGCGATCTTCATTGCGTCGCGCACCATGCCGGATCTCGAAGGCTGGATCATCGGGCCGGAAGAGGAGGATCCCGCTTACGCGCTCGAATGCCGCGCGCTCGTGGAGAGTCTCGGCTTGAGCCGCAATGTGAAATTCCTCGGCTTCCAGCGCATCGACGACATGATGCCGCAGATCGACGTGATCGCGCTGACCTCGATCAGCGAGGCGCTGCCGCTGGTGGTGCTGGAAGGTTTCGCGGCCGGCGTGCCGGCCATCACGACGGACGTTGGCTCGTGCCGTCAACTGATCGAAGGCGCGGACGACCAAGATCGTGCGCTCGGCTCGGCGGGCATGGTGGTTCAACTCGCCGATCCGGCTGCCTTCGCGCAAGCGGTGCTGGCGCTGCTCGCCGACGAAACCCGCTGGCAGGCCGCGCAACAGGCCGGCCTCGCACGCGTGCGCCGCTATTACACCAGGAAGCAGATGATCGACAGCTATCGCACGCTGTATGAGCGTCTCGCCGCCATGCCGGATCGCGAGCGCAACTATACGGCCGCCGATGCGGCGCGCTGCCCGATGCATCACCGCACCCAATCAAAGGCGGAGCCGCACGCGAGTTCGGCGCAGCCCGTTCAATCGCAGGAGACACGCTGATGGCGGGTATCGGCTTCGAATTACGCAAGATCATGCGCCGCGACACGCTGGTGGGCGTGGCGCGCGCTTACGCCTACGCGGGCCTGATCAGTTCGGGACCGTTGATCCTGTCGATCTTCGGCATCCTGATCATCGGGCTGATCAGTCTGACCTCGGTGATTCCGAGTTTCGCGATCGTGCAGTTTCAGGTGTCGGTCACGTATCTGATCGCGCTCAGCCTGATTCTGACCGGGCCGCTGCAACTGTCGTTCACGCGCTTCATCTCCGACCGGTTGTTCGAAAAGCGCGACGACCTCGTGCTGTCGAACTATAACGGCGTGGTGCTGGTGTCGTCGGTACTGGCGAGCGTGGTCGCGCTGGTCGCGATGCTGGTGAGCTTTCGCGAGGAGCCGCTGATCTACCGTTTGCTGATGATTACGGGCTTCGTGGTGGTCAGCAATATCTGGATCGCTGTGATCTTCCTGTCGAGCGTGAAGCAGTACCGGCAGATACTGATGGTGTTCGCGATCGGCTATGCATGCGTGGTGTGCCTCGCGCTCGCGTTGAACGGCTATGGACTGGTCGGCCTGCTCGGCGGCTTCGTGGCGGGGCACATCGTGCTGCTCGCCGGTCTGTCCGGTCTGATTTATCGTAACTACCGCAGCGAGCGTTTCGTTTCGTTCGAAATGTTCGAGCGGCGCTTCGCCTATCCGAGCCTCGCGCTGGTCGGTCTGCTATTCAATATCGGCGTGTGGCTCGACAAGTTCATGTTCTGGTACGCGCCGGGCACGGGCGCGCACGTGATCGGACCGCTGAACGCGTCCGTGATTTACGACATTCCGATTTTTATCGCCTACGTGTGCGTGATGCCCGGCATGGCGACGTTCCTCGTGCGCATCGAGGCGGATTTCGTCGAGTACTACGACGCCTTTTACGACGCCGTGCGCAGCGGCGCGACGCTGCGCCATATCAACGAAATGCGCGACATGATGGTGGGCAGCGTGCGGGCCGGCCTGTATGAAATCATCAAGGTGCAGACAGTCGTGCTGCTGCTGATCATCGCTTTCGGTGAGCGCGTGCTCGGCTCGCTCGGCATTTCGCCGCTGTATATGCCGCTGCTTGTCGTCGACGTGGTGTCGGCGAGTCTGCAGGTGTTGCTGCTCGGTCTGCTCAACGTGTTCTTCTATCTCGACGGACGGCGTATGGTGCTGCGGCTCACGGGCGCATTCGTCGTGCTGAATGGACTCTTCACCGGTATCACGCTCAGGCTCGGGCCGGATTTCTACGGCTATGGATTTGCGCTGGCGTTGCTGGTCGTGGTGGTGGCAGCCGTGAAGGTACTGGACCGCAAATTCATGTCATTGGAATACGAAACGTATATGTTGCGGGGTTGAAGGGGCGATATATCGTTTCCGAGGCTGATCGGCGGCATGTTCGCGGAACAGGTATTCTTGCCGTCGACGGCGTTGCCTGAATAACATGACAGGGGAGCCGGATTTGTCAGAGCACGATCACGACCGACGTTTCAGCCTGCGTGCGCTGCTGCGTCATGTCAGCCGGTTCGCGCGCATGGCCGCGCTCGGCGCGCTGGCTTCGGTGGCGCACGCGCAGAGCGCGGCGCACGCGCCAGCGGGACCGTCGGTAGCGCTGTACTACGGCACGAATCCGCCCGTCGAGGAACTGGCCGCATTCGATATCGTGGTGGTCGACCCCGACGCGCACTTCGATCCGCGCGCTCACGCGAGTGCGCATCCGGCGTGGTTCGCATATGTGAGCGTCGGCGAGGTGAACCCGCATCGCGCGTATTACCGCGCCATGCCGCGGCAGTGGCTGCCGGGCGTCAACGAGGCATGGGCCTCCCATGTGATCGATCAGACGGCCGCGCAATGGCCGGCGTTTTTCGTCGACAAGGTGATCGCGCCATTGTGGAAACAGGGCTATCGCGGCTTCTTCCTCGACACACTCGACTCCTACCACCTGATCGCCAAAACCGATGCCACGCGCGCCGCTCAGGAGGCGGGGCTGGTGCGGGTCGTCCGCGCGATCAAGAAGCGTTATCCCGGCGCGAAGCTGATTTTCAATCGCGGCTTCGAGATCTTGCCGCAGGTCCATGATCTCGCCTGCATCGTGGCGTTCGAATCGCTGTACCGGGGTTGGGATGCCGGCAAGCAGCGTTACACGGAAGTGCCGCAAGCCGATCGCGACTGGCTGCTGACGCAGGCGGCAACGATCCGCGACCAATACAGGCTGCCGGTGCTGTCCATCGACTATTGCCCGCCCGCCGACGGCGCATGCGCGGCCGCCACCGCCGCACGGATCACAGAGGCCGGCTTCGTGCCTTACGTTACCGATGGCGGACTCGCGACCGTCGGCGTGGGTGCGGCCGGAACCGGCAACGCACGGCCGTGACAAGCGGATTGAATCAAGACGGCTTCTCTACCTGCCAAAGCCCACTCACAGTTTGCTAGTCGCTCGCAATCCAGGCGGCGGCTAGGTTCTCATCCTCAGTACGCATGGGCGTCATGCCCGGAGCGCAAACTGCTCCGCGACGATCATTGGATTGCGCAAAAACCTGTATGAATGTACAGTACCCTGCATGAAATCTCGTCGCGCTGCTGCAACGGCGGCGGCGCGTGCGGCGGAGCATAGGGAGAGAACATGTTTCGATTTTTGGGCTTGGGCATCATGCTGTGCGCGGCGGCTTCAACGGCAATGGCCGGCGAGCACTATGTCGAGGTCTGGAACCCACCGGAAGCGCGAGTTGGCAAGCCGCATTGCGCAGTCGTTGCCCGTCGGCCTGTCGCGAGTCGGCACATCGTTCCCCACGCAATGAAAGCTCGCACGCGCACCGCGCCGGCGCCGGTTGGGAGACTCGTCGCGAAATCGGATCGGCGCGAAAGCGTGCCTGCACACGCACCGGACATGTCCGAGATTCCGCGGCAGATCACGCCCGAGGGCAATGTGCTGCGAGTCAGCTCTGGAGGTGTCACGCCTGGGGTGACACGTTAATGGAGTCCCAGACTTATCACGGCTACACCGTCTGGGGTCACGCCATCTTGCAGCAGGAGGACATTTTGCAGCCCGAGCGGTACGGCGCTAGCGGAACCATTACGCTCGCCGGCAAGCTGGTCGAAGCGTCGGGCATTCTCGCCTACTTCGATACCGAAGACGAAGCGCAACGCGCGGGTCTCGAATGGGCGCGTGCGTGGATCGACGGTCACGGGTGAGCGGCGCGAATCCGACGCGCGGACTTCTGACTCGTCGAGCGCGACCACCGGCCGTGATAAGGCGTTCATCGCACGCATGCGGAAAGCGTTTTTCGTAATCTCGAATGTTCAACGCGCGCCGCTGCTGCGTTGAAGGTGTCCGCGCTCGGCTGCATCCAGGCGGGAACGCTATAGACGGTTCGCCGTGGCGCAGGGCGCTCCGTACTGCGGGGCGTGCTGTGTGCTCACCGACATCGTGCAACGACGACCGCGCTCACGCCGCTTACCGCAACTGTGTCACCGCGAGCAGGAGCACCATGCTGCCGATCGCGCCATCCAGCACGCGCCATGCCGTCGCCCGCTTGAAGAGCGGCGCGAGAGCGCGCGCACCGTAACCCAGACCGATAAACCAGATTCCGCTGACGGCCATCGCCCCTAGCGCAAAGGCGACCCGCGCGCCTTCGGGTTCGCGTGCGCCGGCCGTGCCGATCAGCAGGAACGTGTCGAGGTACACGTGTGGATTGAGCCACGTGAACGCGAGCGTCATCAGAATGATCGGCACGGCGCGCTGCACGGGCGCCGCGCTGACGTTCTCGCCATCCAGCACCGCATGCTCCGGCCGCACCGCGCGTCGCAATGCATTGATCCCGAACCACGCCAGATAGGCGAGCCCGACGTACAGCATCGCGTGGACGAACAGGGGATAGCGCTCGACCAGCACCGATGCGCCGCCCACGCCCGCGCCGATCAGGATGAAGTCCGACAAGGCGCACAGCACGACGATTTTGCCGACATGCGAGCGCATGATGCCCTGACGCAGCACGAAGGCGTTCTGCGCGCCGATGGTCACGATCAGGGATGCGCACAAGGCGGCGCCGTGGGAAAAAGACAGCCAGTTCATAATCGATCCAGTAGACGGGAGCCGGGAACGAAGCTAGTCTGCGGGTTTGCCGATCATAAGAGAAGCTAATTCACTTAATGCCGATTAAGGAACGCTAATGCTCGACTATGCGTTGCTCGATGCGCTGGCCGCCGTGGTGCGCCACGGCTCGTTCGACCGTGCCGCCGGCGAACTGAATGTGACGCCGTCCGCGGTATCGCAGCGGGTCAAACTGTTGGAGGAGCGCGTGGGCAGCGTGCTGGTGAAGCGCGGCCAGCCCTGCGTCGCGACCACCTCGGGCGCGCTGCTGTGCCGCCACACCGAACGCGTGCAATTGCTCGAAGCGGAACTGACCGGCCGGCTGCCGGCGCTGCCCGGCGCGCTGGTCGAACCATGGCCGGCGCTGCGCATCGCCGTCAACGACGACAGCGTGGGCACCTGGTTCATCGACGCGGTCGCGCCATTCTGCGTCGAGCGGGAGATGCTGCTCGATCTGGTGATCGACGATCAGGACCACACCGCGCAGCGGATTCGCGACGGCAGCGTGCAGGGCGCGGTCACCACGCAAGCCGAGCCGGTGCAGGGTTGCCGCTCCACGCGTCTCGGCCGGATGCGTTATCTGGCGGTCTGTTCACCGGACTTTCTCGCGCGTCACTTTGCCGACGGCGTGACGCGCGAGAGCTTGCGGCGCACGCCCTGTGTCGATTTCAATCCGAAGGACCAGTTGCAAAAGCGCTTCATGCGCCGCATCACGCGCGCGGAAGTCGATCCGCCGTTGCACTGGATTCCGCACGTCGCCGGTTTCTTGCGTGCCTGTGTCACGGGCCTCGGCTGGGGCATGTGCCCGGAGCGCATGATCGCCTCGCATCTGACTAGCGGCGAACTGGTGGAGATCGCGCCGGGCAAGCATATCGACGTCGATCTCTACTGGCAGAGCTGGCGTTTGTCGATCGGCTGGCTCGACGACTTCGGCGCGATGCTGCGCAAGCGGGCGACCGAGTTTCTGGACTGACCTGCAGGGACGCCGACCGGTTGGCGCAGAAGCAATCAGCCCGCTGCGGCCTCGGCATTCGTGTCGTAGTTCGCGGGCCAGGGCGTGTCCGTCAATGTCTTCAAACGTCCTTCGTGCATGGAGAAGATCCAGCCGTGAATCCGCACCGGGCGCGGTGCGCGCTGAATCAGCGACATGGCTTGCAGCGCCTGCACTTGCGCCAGCACGTTGAGCTCGGCGAGTCGATCCGCGCGCGCCTCGAAGCTCGGCAGCTCGCGCAATTCGGCGGTGTGCAGCGCGCACAACCGGCGAATTCCTCCTATGCGGCGATTGACGTTCGGCAACTCGGGCGCGGGCGGTCGCAATGCCGCCTGCACGCCGCCACAGCAGTGATGCCCGCAGACAATCACATGTTCCACCTGCAGCACGGTGACCGCGTATTCGAGCACGCTCGACAGGCTCTCGTCGTTATCGGCGACGAGATTCGCGATGTTGCGATGTACGAAAATCTCGCCGGGCTTCGCCCGTGTAATGGCTTCCGGCACGCGGCTGTCGGAGCAGCCGATCCACAGCACATTCGGTTGCTGATTGCCGGCGAGGCGCCGGAAATAAGCGGGATCGCGGGTAATGATTTCGTCGGACCAGGCGAGGTTTTCGACGAGCATGTGTTTCGGAGATGTCATGAACGGGCTTCCGTTGATGCAATATTCGCGTTGGGGAGTGCGCTTGCACAATGTTTCATCGACCCCTCTGCAGGTTGATTGGGATGACTGAGCAATATCGAACAGGCACGGACATTGTGCGGCACGCGGGATGAGACCGTAGTGATCACCGCATGATAGTTTTGTCATCGTGCGGGCGCGTGCTTCGCCTAGCTGATCGGCGGATGCTTCGGAAAGCGCAGGCTGAAGGTGGTGCGCAAGTGCGGTACGCTTTCCACGCTGCATTCGCCGTCATGTTCGTCCATGATCGACTTGACGATGGCGAGTCCGAGGCCGGTGCCGCTCGCCGAGTTATGCCGCGATGGATCGACCCGGTAGAAACGGTCGAAGATGCGCTCCAGATGCGGCGTCGCAATGCCGGCGCCGGTGTCCGACACCGATATGTGCGCATGGCGCCGGCGTTCCGCGCATCGCACGTCGACAATGCTGCCGCGCGGCGCGTGGGTCAACGCGTTTGAAATCAGGTTGCTGAGCGCCCGCTGCACCATCAGCACATCGCCTTCGAAGCGCGCGTTGCCCGAGACGACGATCTCGACGCCGGCGTCGGCGGCCATGACTTCGTAATAGCCGGCAATGCGCAGCGCTTCGGCGCCTGCGTCGACACACTGCAGCGTCAAGCGGTGGCGAACGCTGTCCGCGCGCGCGAGAAACAGCATGCTGTCGATCAGGCGCGCGAGGCGCTGGCATTCGTCCACGCTCGATTCGATCACGCTGCGATATTCGTCGGCGGAACGGGGTTGAGAGAGTGCCACTTGCGCTTCAGCCAGTAGATTGGTGAGCGGAGTGCGCATGTCGTGCGCAAGGTCGGAGGAAAATTGCGTGAGACGCGTGAACGACTCATGCAGGCGCGCGAGCATCCGGTTGAACGCCCGGCTCAGTTCCTTCAGTTCGCCGGGCATCTCGTGTTCGGGCAAGGGCTCCGCAAGATGGCGGCTGGAGATCTGCTCGGCGCGCGCCGTCAAACGGGCTAGCGGCCGCAGTCCGAAACGCGCGATCGACCATGCAAGCAGCGCATTCACCAGCGTGCCCGTCACGATGACGACCAGAACGTTGAGCGCATAGGCGCGCAACAGCGCGCGTTCGCCGCTCGCGTCGTATTGGACGACCACTCGCACCTGCGTGCCGGCGCCATCGCCGAGCGGCGCCATCGCCACCAGAAAGCGCAGCGGCAGGTTTGCGATCGACACGCGCACCGGCGCGAGGTCGGTGCTGACGGTCATCGTCTGCGCATTCGGCAAGTAGCCGTTGGTGCGGATGAGCGGTGCGCTGTGCGCGTCGAATAGCGCGATATCGAGGTTCTGATGACCGTATAACTGGTTGTGCCACGTCTCGCGATCCGCGCTGACCGCCTGGATGCTGGGCATGGTGTGGAGACGCAATTGCAGCGCGGCGAGGGTCGTGGTCATCTCGCGAGCCGACGCCGCTTCGATACGCGTTTTCAGGCCGTGATACAGCAATACGCCATTGAATATGAGTAGCACCGAGGTCGAAAGCGCGAACAGGATCGACAGCCTCGCACGCAAAGTCCGCGGCACGAGCAGCGCCGCGAGTAGACGTCGAATCATGGCTGCGCCGGGCCGCGCTCTTCCAATACGTAGCCCATGCCTCGCACGGTGTGGATCAGCTTGGGTTCATAGTTGTCGTCGACCTTTGCGCGCAGGCGGCGGATCGCGGCGTCGACGACATTGGTGTCGCTGTCGAAGTTCATGTCCCACACCTGGGAAGCGATCGTCGAACGCGGCAGGATTTCGCCCTGACGGCGCATCAGCAGCCATAGCAATGCGAATTCCTTGGCCGTGAGCAGAATCATGTCGCCGTGGCGTGTGGCCTTGCGGCGCGTCAGGTCGAGCACCAGGTTGGATACTTGCAGCGAGGCAGCGTCGCGGGTTTGGCCACGTCGCAGAATGGAGCGGACACGGGCCAGCAGTTCGGCGAAGTCGAACGGCTTGACGAGATAGTCGTCGCCGCCCATGTTGAGGCCGCGCACCTTGTCGTCCACTTCGTCGCGCGCGGTGAGCAGCAGGACCGAAGTCGAATGGGTGCGGCGCAGGTTTTTCAGCAACGTCCAGCCGTCCTGGCCGGGCAGCATGACGTCGAGCACGATCAGATCGTAGTCCTCCGTCAACGCCCGGTGCTGGCCGGTCACGCCGTCTTCCACCCAATCGACGATAAAGCCCGCTTCGGTCAAGCCTTTCCGAAGATACGTGCCGGTTTTGATTTCGTCCTCGACGATCAGGATGCGCATGATTTTCTTTCAGTGCTGCTGGTCAGCGGCCGGCGCGAGTGGGCGCGCATGACGCGGACGCATTGGGTGCATCGAGTTCGTGATGCGCTGCGGCGGGCGGACCGGAGGGCCGCGGCATGGTGCGGGTCATCGTGGAAAATACCTCGAGCGAAAGCAGGCCTCGCTCGATGAACGGCTCCTGCGGACCAGCCGGCGGTCCATATGCCGAAGGACAGGCGGGGTCGCCGCCGTCGAACAGCCCGTCAGGTTGATTCCACCAGAACGCCAGCGAACTGAGTGCAATGACGAGCAGCGCGGCCCCGAGCGAGACCGGATGATCGATACGCAGTCGCTCCCAGCGCTCCGGGACGTTTGCGCCGAAGTGCGTGATGCGCGTCGTCAGGCTTCGCATTCGTTGAAAGTGGCGCATACGGTTCACTTTGAGGACGGGACGAACCTATCGTACGGATACCTGATCGCTGCCAGCATGAGATAAACATGACAATTCCGTCATATATGTCGTGTGCATCTTTTGTTGCGGTGCGTGGCACGCATGACAGGATCGTCATGGCGCGATCGCGTTCAGCGAGTCGCTCCGACCTGGCATGAGGACTGGATCGAACGGAAACGGAGATTGGATTGTGCGGAATGCGAGGGAGTTGGCAGGCGTCGCCGATACGGCGCCGAAGACGTGAAGCGCGAGCGGGCCGTGGTGCGCGCGTTCCACGGCGGACGCGTTTCAGATGCGGTGGATTGAAGCAGGGAACAGGCCGCTCACTTGCCGAACCGATCGCATCGGTCGGCCCATGAGCAGCGAAGTGTTATCTAGTGCAGACGAATCACCGGGTGCACGCGTCTGCGCAACCAGTGGCTCGCCGAATCGAGCGCCATGCGCGCGAAGCCGGTCAGTGTCATCACGTGCCGCCGATAGATGAGCTTGTAGACCGCGGTGGCCAGCCATCCGTCGACGAACACCGGCTGCGTCAGCAAGCTGCTGCTGAGGCTGCCTATGGTGCCCTCACGCCCGAAGCCGACCAGCGTGCCGGCGTCGCGGTACACGAACTCGGGCAGCGCTTCGCCCGCAATCCGGCACTTCAACACACGCGCAAGAAACAGCGCCTGCTGATGCGCGACCTGCGCGCGCGGCGCGAGGAACGCGCCGGCGTCGTCGGCGGGACAGGCCGCGCAGTCGCCGAGGCCGAATACGTTTGCGTCGTTCGTGCACTGCAAGGTGCGATTCACTTGAATCTGCGCGTTGCGATTCACCGCGATGCCGTCCAGCGTGCGCAATACAGGCGGTCCCGAGATGCCCGCCGTCCAGATCGCGATGTCGCTCGCGAGCGGAGCGCCGCCGTCGGTCAGCACGGCGTCGGCGCGCACTTCGGTGACGCGTGTTGCGCTCAGCACGTCCACGCCGAGGCTGGCGAGCATGCGCTGCGCGCGCGCTGAAATCGTTTCGGACAAAGCGGGCAGCACGCGCCCGCTGCTTTCGATCAAACGGATGCGGAAGTCACGTACCGGATCGAGCGAGAACGGCGTGTAGCGATTCAGCAGACGTACCGTGTCGCGCACCGCGGCGGCGAGTTCGACACCGGTTGCGCCCGCACCGATGATGTTGATCGACACCGGCGTGTCCGCCTGCGCGGTCCGCGCCCGGCGTGCGTGATTCGCACGCAGACAGGCATCGAGCAGCTTGCGGCGGAATGCTTCCGCATGCGCGACCGATTCGAGGGGCAACGCATGTTCGGCGGCACCTGGCACGCCGAAATATTGCGTCACGCTGCCCATGGCCAGCACCAGCGTATCGAAAGCGATCTGTCGCGACGGCAGAATTTCGCGGCCGTCGGCGTCATGCAACGCACTCAGCGTGATATGCCGCTCCGCGCGATCGAGCGCGGTGAGTTCGCCCTGTTCGAATTCGAAGCCATGGCGTTGCGCCTGCACTGCGTATTGCAGTTGATGGGTCGCGGGATCGAGTTGGCCTGAAGCGGCTTCGTGCAGCAGGGGCTTCCAGAAATGCGTGGGCCAGCGGTCGACCAGCACGATTTGCGCGAGACCCGCACGCCCGAGCGATTCGGACAGACGCGTGGCCAGACCGAGCCCACCCACGCCACCGCCGACGATCACGACGCGATGCGCCGCCGTCTTGTCCATGCGTTGCGCGGACTGCGCGTGGTGCGCCCGTTGCGCCTGTTGCGTTGTCGTGCCTACCGGCTGATCGATTGCGGCCATGATCGCTATCCTCCTGAGGTTGTTCGTGCCGGGCCGGTGCTGGCGCCGCGTTGCGTGCGATTCCATACATTTCCCGGCTCATCTGTGAGGCCAGTATAGAATCGGCGGAAACCGCAGCACAATTTAATGTTTATACAAAACATATAGGTTTTCACTTATGTTAAAAGCCGCGACGTTTCGTCAGTTGAAGACCTTGCATACGATTGCGAAGCTCGGCAGCGTGTCGCGCGCGGCCGAGGAATTGCGGCTCACGCAACCGGCTGTTTCGCTACAGGTGCGGCTGCTGGAAGAGGCGGCGGGCGCACCGCTCCTGCAGCGTGTGGGCCGCGGGGTGCAACTGACCGCGGCCGGTGAGATCCTCGCCCGCTATGCGCTGGAGATTCTCGACCTGTGGAACGGCGCGGCCGACGATCTGGCCGCGTTGCACGGCGAGCAGGGCGGCACGCTGCGCATTGGCGCGATTACCACCGCCGAGTATCTGATCCCGCCGTTTCTGGTGCGATTCACCGAATCGCGTCCGCAAGTGAAGGTGCAGTTCAAGGTCGGCAATCGTGCCGACATCATCCGTATGCTGGCGACGCATGAAATCGATCTCGCGGTGATGGGTAGCGCGCCGCGCGAATTGCGCACGGCTGCGACCGCGTTCGCCAAACATCCAATGGCATTCGTCGCCTCGCCCGCGCATGCGTTGATGAAGAAAAAACGGTTGTCGCTCGACGATCTGCAAAGCGCGAATCTGTTCGTGCGGGAACGCGGTTCGGGCACGCGTTCGACCGTCGAGAATCTGTTTCGCCTTGCGGGCCTCAAGCTTCATATCGGCTCTGAACTATCGAGCAATGAGGCGATCAAGCAGCTGGTCGAAGCGGGACTCGGTATCGCATTCCTGTCGCTGCACGCCTGTTCGCTGGAGTTTCAGGCGGGCTTGCTCGCGCTGTTGCCCATGTCCGCCAACCCGATCGAACGCGACTGGTATGTGATGCACGTCTCGGACAAACGTCTGCCGCATGTGGCTGGGCTGTTCCGCGATTTTCTGATCGAGCATGGCATGTCGGGCGCGGTGCCGGTGCCGCTGCCTGCTGTGGCCGCCGCCAAAAAACGCCGCCAGGCGCGCCAGGCGGGCGGTGCGGACGCGGCGTAGAGCCGCCAAAAAAGCGTGGGGCTTCTCGCGATTCGCTTCGACGTTTGCGCTTCGCCAGCGCTGCGGGAAGTCCCTGTACGGCCTTTCCGTTGCCCACGGAGCCTTACCGGACGGGACTTGCGACTTACATCGCCGGAGATCGAAGTAAAGGTTGGGCAGACGATATTTTTGCCCGCGCCGATTGTCTTTACAGTGGCGTCCAGACATCTGAGAAAAGTGGACGCCGCATCCCCGTGGCGAGCCATTGTGATTGACCTGGCCGTTACAGGAGTCGGAGACAATGAGCAGCAACAGCATCACTCAAGTCGAAACGTTCGGTTTCGAACGCATTCCGGATCGCTCGCGTTATGCGCGGCCGATCGATCTGTTCCGCTTACTGTTCGGCGGGTGCAACACCTTTTCCACTTCCGTGCTCGGCAGCTTTCCGGTGCTGCTCGGTTTGTCGTTCAAGGCGGGGGTCTGGTCGATTGTGCTCGGCGTGCTGATCGGCTCATGCATTCTCGCGCCGATGAGCCTGTTCGGTCCGCGCAACGGCACGAGCGACCCGGTCTCGTCGGGCGCGCATTTCGGCATTCACGGGCGGATCGTCGGCTCGTTTCTGGCGGTACTGACAGCAGTGGCGTTTTTCTCGCTGGCGGTGTGGAGTTCGGGCGATGCGCTCGTGGGCGGCGCGAATCATCTGCTCGGCTTGCCGGTCAACTGGATGACGCTGAGCTTTGCGTACGGCCTGTTCGCGGTGCTGGTGCTGACCGTATGCGTGTATGGCTTCCGCTTCATGCTGTGGGTCAACAAGATCGCGGTGTGGGCGGCGAGCATTCTCTTCGTGGTCGGTCTGTTCGCCTTCACCAAGTCGTTCGATGGCGCATACGCCGGCAAGGTCGCGCTCGGCTCGGTGGGTTTCTGGCCTGCCTTCGTGAGCGCCGTGCTGGTCGCGATGAGCAATCCCGTATCGTTCGCCTGCACGCTCGGCGATTGGGCCCGCTATATTCCGGAGAACACGCCGAGAAAGCGCACGATCCTCGCGGTGATGCTGGCGCAACTGGCCACCTTCGTGCCGTTCTTCTTCGGTCTTGCCACGGCGACGATCATCGCCAGCAAGGCGCCGGATTTCATCGCGTCGAATAACTACGTGGGCGGTTTGCTGGCCATCTCGCCGAACTGGTTCTTCCTGCCGGTGTGCCTGATCGCAATCATCGGCGGCATGTCGACGGGCACGACCGCGCTGTATGGCACCGGCCTCGATATGTCGAGCATGTTTCCGAAATTCCTGAACCGCGTGCGCGCCACGTTGCTGATTGGCAGCCTCGCGATCGGCTTCATTTTCGCCGGCCGCTTCGCCTTCAATCTGGTCGAAAGCGTGTCGACGTTCTCGGTGCTGATCAATGTGTGCAGCTGCCCGTGGATGGTGATCATGATCATCGGCTTCGTCACGCGGCGCGGTTTCTATCTATCCGACGACTTGCAGGTGTTCAATCGCGGCGGCCGCGGCGGTCACTACTGGTTCACGCACGGCTGGAACTGGCGCGCGATGGGCGCGTGGATTCCGAGCGCGGCGATCAGCCTGTGCTTCGTCAATCTGCCGGATCAGTTCGTTGGTCCGTTGGGCAAGCTCGCCGGCGGTCTCGACATCAGCATGCCGGTTTCGCTGACGCTCGCGGCCGCACTGTATATCGCTTTGTTGCAGTGCTTTCCGGAACCGGACGGCGTGTATGGACCGCAAGGCCGACGCTGGCTGCGTGGTGGTTCGCAGCACAATGTGACCGTGCATCCCGTGGTGCCTGCGACTAAGCTTAAGGTAGTCGCGCGGTCGCGGGCGCGTGCGGAACGCGAGCGTGAGGCAGAACTGGATACACAGGACGCGGGTTGAAGCGCACGCCAATGTGCGTGGCTGCGTAGTACAAGCAATGGTATTTAATTTGAGTAGGCAAACAGGATGAGCGAGTCAGTAAAGCGCGCGTTTGAAGGGGTAAAACTGTTTCCGTTCTGGCTGGACAATCCGCGCGCGCCGGCTGTCGAACGGGAATTGATCGGTCCGACCACCGCCGATCTGGTTGTGGTGGGCGGTGGCTTCACCGGTCTGTGGGCCGCGATTCAGGCGAAAGAAGCCGACCCGTCACTCGACGTCGTGCTGGTCGAGGCGGGCAAGGTGGCCTATGGCGCCTCGGGGCGTCCGGGCGGCATCATCTCGACTTCGGTGATGCACGGCCTGCCGAATGCGACGCGCGTCTTTCCGCAAGACCTCGACGTACTCGAAAAGCTCGGGCAAGAGAATCTCGACGGCTTCAAGGAATCGTTGACGCGCTACGGTATCGAGGCGGACGTCGAATGGAACGGCGAGATGACGGTCGCGGTCGATCCGGGCCACCTTGGTCATCTGAAGGGCGATTACGAGCTGCATGTCGCCCATGGACACGACGTGGTTTTACTCGACAGCAAAGGCGCACGAGAGCAACTCGATTCGCCGCTATTTGCCGGGGCGATGTGGTCGCGTAATCGCAGCGGCACGATTCATCCGGCGAAGCTCGCATGGGGTTTGAAGGCCACCGCACTGAAGCTCGGCGTGCGTCTGCATGAACATTCGCCGATCACGCGTCTCGAAGATTGCGGCGCGAAGATGATCGTGCACACGCAGGCGGGCCGCATCGAAACGCCGCGCGTGCTGCTCGGCACGGGCACCGCGGACGTCGGCGTGACCGACATCAAGCGCCGCGTGATGCAGGTGCGCGATCACATCATCGCGACGGCGCCGTTGAGCGAAGAACAGATGGCGCGCATCGGCTGGAAGAACCGCCAGGGGATTTACGACACACGTACGCAGCTCAATTATTTCCGACTCACGAAAGACAATCGCATCATCTTCGGCGGACGGGTGAGCTATCACTTCGGCGGCAATCCGAACCCCGCGGAAGATCGCGACGAAAGCACCTATTACAAGCTGGCCGAAGCGTTCTATCGCACCTTCCCGCAGCTCGACGACGTGCGCTTCACGCATGCGTGGGGCGGCCCGATCGATTACTGCTCGCGCGGCGCAGTGTTCGCGCGGCGCTATCACGGCGGCAAGAGCGTGTTCGTCGCCGGTTATACGGGCTTTGGCGTGGCGGGCAGCCGCTTCGGTGCGAAGATGGGCCTCGATATGCTGTGGAATCGCGAGACGGTGATTACTTCGCTCGATATTTCACGCAAGGGACCGTCGTACATTCCGCCGGAACCCGTGCGCTGGATCGCCGCGAAGATCACCTTCAACGCCTTCGACGGCGCGGATGATCGCGGCGGCTGGCGTCGTCTGTGGATCAATTCGATCAAGGCGCTCGGTTTTCCGATGTAATGCGAAGGCGTCCGCGCAATGCGCGTGGACGCGGTTCTTTTCTGAGGCATAAAAAAACCGCATCTTGAAGAATGCGGTTTTCGATGAAGCGGCAATGCAATGCAGTAGTCGAATCAACCGCAGTACACGATGCTGTACTTCTTGGTCGCCACCGGCATATGCCACGTGCCCGAGAAGCCTTTGTGCAGGATGAAGGCGTCGCCGGCGGCATAGCGTTCGCTGCGGCCGTCGTCGCTGGTGATCACGACTTCGCCTTCGATCAGCACGCACACTTCGTGAATGGGCAGGTCGGCCAGCTTCAGCGTGCCCGCATCGCATTGCCATACGCCGGCGGACAACATGTTGGTGGCGTCGGAGTAAGCGTTGAGGGCGTGCGGTGCCTTGGCGCCGTCGAGAATGACGTCGGCCGGATCGTGCAGCGCCGGGTTCAGACCGGAAGCGCCAGGGCCTTTAGCGTCGATGCGGGTGAAAGTAATGTTGCTCATGTGTCTCTCCTGGTTGATTGGATCGAAGTCGCACTCGTTGAGACGAGGCGAAAAATGGATTCGAAGCCGGAGTCTGAGCCAAAGCTGCGTAGCGATGAATTTCGATTTGAAGACATTCAGATTGAGCGGCGTCGATGTATAGCAGGCGATGCCGCCGCGGGTGCGATTTGCTCCGCGTCTGACCTGAAACTTTCATGTAGAGGACAAGCCCCATGCAACACGCCAAGCAGTTTTACATCGACGGTCAATGGGTCGATCCCATTGGGCAGA
The DNA here is from genome assembly GCF_003634175.1 of Paraburkholderia sp. BL17N1. Classification (NCBI taxonomy): domain Bacteria; kingdom Pseudomonadati; phylum Pseudomonadota; class Betaproteobacteria; order Burkholderiales; family Burkholderiaceae; genus Paraburkholderia; species Paraburkholderia sp. BL17N1. The sequence continues at coordinate 4,235,998 of NZ_RBIW01000001.1, read as the reverse complement.
CCAAAGCCAGCACGCTCGACGTGATCGATCCGTCCACCGCCGCCGCGTTCGCGCAGATTTCGCTCGGCAGCGCGGCGGATGTCGATCGCGCCGTCGCGGCGGCGAAGCGCGCGTTTCCCGCCTACAGCGAGACGACGATCGCGCAACGCATCGACTTGCTGCAAGCGCTCCTCGACGTCTATCGCAAGCGCTATGACGACATGGTGCATGCACTCAGCCGCGAGATGGGCGCACCGCTGCAGTACGCGAACGACGCGCAAGCCTGGACCGGCGTCGCGCATCTGGAAACCATGATCCGCACGCTCGATACCTTCGAGTTCGAGTACGTGAAGAGCGGCATTCTGATCCGCAAGGAAGCGGTCGGCGTGTGCGGGCTGATTACGCCGTGGAACTGGCCGGCCTTGCAGATCACCACCAAGGTCGCGCCCGCGCTCGCGGCCGGCTGCACGATGGTGCTCAAGCCTTCGGAACTGGCGCCGCTGTCGGCCATTATCTTCGCCGAGATTCTCGACGAAGCGGGCGTGCCGGCCGGCGTGTTCAACCTCGTGAACGGCGAAGGCCGCACCGTGGGCGAAGCGATGTCGTCGCATCCGGATATCGACATGATGTCGTTCACCGGTTCCACGCGCGCGGGCGTGCAAGTCGCGAAGGCCGCGGCGGATACGGTCAAGCGCGTGCATCAGGAACTGGGCGGCAAATCGGCCAACCTGATTCTCGAAGACGCCGATCTGAAAGAAGCCGTGATGCGCGGCACGCGCGCGTGTTTCGACAACAGCGGCCAGTCGTGCGATGCGCCCACGCGGATGTTCGTGCCGCGTGCGCGCGAAGCCGAAGCACTCGCCTATGCGAAAGAAGCCGCGCAAGCGCTGACCGTCGGTCCCGCGGATGCGAAGGGCACGGACCTCGGCCCCGTGATCAGCGAACAGCAGTTCGACAAGATCCAGCGGCTGATCGGCGTCGGCATCGAAGAGGGCGCGGCGCTGGTGGCCGGCGGCGCGGGCCGCCCCGAAGGATTGAAGGACGGCTACTTCGTGCGTCCGACGGTATTCGGCAAGGTCACACCCGATATGACGATCGCGCGCGAGGAAATCTTCGGGCCGGTCCTGTCGATTCTTGCCTACGACTCCGAAGACGAAGCCATCGCCATGGCCAACGACAGCCTCTACGGTCTCGCGGGCTACATTCAATCTGGCTCGATCGAGCACGCGCGTGCGGTGGCGAAGCGCCTGCGCACTGGCACGATCTATCTGAACTACGCGGACTACAACCCCGAGGCGCCGTTCGGCGGCTTCAAGCAATCGGGCAATGGCCGCGAGTACGGTGAGTTCGGTCTGGAGGACTTTCTGGAGATCAAGGGCGTGGTCGGTTACGAGGCTTGAATCTCTACCGCGCGGCGAAATCACTAAAGCAGCAACTCGATCGAATGAAACAGCCGGCGCTGCTCGGGCTCTTGCGAGCGCGCCCCTTCGTCGATCACTTCACGCAGGCATTCGAGAAAGCACGCGGCCGCCGGACTCGTCGGCGCGCCGCGGCGTGAGGTGATGCTGACGATGGTTTCATCGACCGTCTCGCGCAGCGGCAGCGCCCACAACTGCTCCTTCGCGAGCGTCACTTCGACGAGCGGCCACGGAAAAATGCTGAGCATGTCCGTGTGCGCAAGCAAACCGAGTACGACCGCCAGCGAATGCGCGAGCAGAATGGTATGCGGCACCTGCATGCCGCGCTTGCGGAACACATTGTCCGAGATCGACTCGCGACTCGCCGGGTCCCAGTTCAATATCCACTCCGCGTCTTCGAGTTCGAGCAGCGTGCGGCAGCCGGCCTTGGGATGATCGCGCCGCGCGACCACGGCCGAATGCGTGGAAAACAGCGGTACGTTGTGAAACTCCGATTGCGGCGACGCCGGTGGCGGGCGGCCGATTGAAAAGTCCAGGCTGCCGTCGCGCAAACGCGGCTGAACGACCGCCAGCAAACCTTCGAAGAACTCCAGTTGCACTTCCGGCATGCGCTGCCGGAAGCGCTGCACTGTGGGCGGCAGAAACGTCAACGCGACCCATGGCGTGACGCCGATCGACAGTTTGCCGGCCGCTGCGCCGCGAAGTGCTTCGATCTCCGCTTGCGCCCGCTGCAGTTGCCCCAACACCAGGCGCGCATGCACGACCAGCGCGCGACCGAACTCGGTGAACGCGACGCCGCTCGCGCTGCGTACCACCAGCGGCGCTTGCAGATCGGCTTCCAGTTCGCGCATCGCCTTGGTCACAGCGGCCGGCGACAGGTCGAGCGAACGGGCCGCGGCCCGGATACTTCCAGTATCGGCAATGGCCGCTAAGGTGCTGAGTTGATGAAGTTTCATCTGACAAGGCGGGCGGTGGGGTGGCAACCACGAGTTGCTGCCGCAACGATTCTACGCCTGCCACCGGAATTTCGGCATCGTTATGCTGGGTTCACGCTTTCAATGACGGAGACACGACGTGAACACCATGGCCATTCCGGCGGGCATCGCCGAACTCGAAGACGAAATGATCGCGCTGCGCCGCCAGATCCACGCGCATCCCGAGCTGGCTTACGAAGAGTTCGCCACCGGCGACCTGGTCGCCGAACGTCTGCAGGAGTGGGGCTACACCGTGCATCGCGGGCTGGGTCAGACAGGCGTTGTCGGTCAGTTGAAAGTCGGCAATGGCGCACGCAAGCTAGGGCTGCGCGCCGACATGGACGCATTGCCGATTCACGAAACCACCGGTCTGCCGTACGCGAGCAAGCTGCCCGGCAAGATGCACGCATGCGGACACGACGGCCACACGGCCATGCTGCTTGCCGCCGCCAAACACCTGGCGCAGGAAAAGTGCTTCAACGGTACGTTGAATCTGATTTTTCAGCCTGCCGAAGAGGGCTTGGCCGGCGCGAAGAAAATGCTCGAGGACGGCCTGTTCGACAAGTTTCCGTGCGACGCGGTGTTCGCGATGCACAACATGCCGGGCTATCCGACCGGCAAGTTCGGTTTCCTGCCGGGCTCGTTCATGGCTTCGTCGGATACGGTGATCATCAAGGTGACCGGGCGTGGCGGTCATGGCGCGGTGCCGCATAAGGCCGTCGATCCGGTGGTGGTGTGCGCGCAGATCGTGCTGGCCTTGCAGTCCATCGTGTCGCGCAATATCGCGCCGCTCGACATGGCGATCATCACCGTCGGCGCGATTCACGCGGGCGAAGCGCCGAACGTGATTCCAGAAACCGCCGAGATGCGCCTTTCCGTGCGCGCATTGAAACCCGAGGTTCGCGATTATCTGCAGGAACGCATCACGGCGGTGGCTTGCGCTCAGGCGGCCGTGTTCGGCGCGCAGGCGCACGTGGACTATCAGCGTCGCTATCCAGTGCTCGTCAACGATATGGCCATGACCGGGCTCGCGCGGCAAGTCGCGCTCGACTGGCTCGGCGACGACGGCCTGATTGCCGACATGCAACCGCTCACCGGCAGCGAAGACTTTGCGTTCCTGCTCGAGCGTTGCGCCGGCAGCTACCTGATCATCGGCAATGGCGACGGCGAGGGCGGCTGCATGGTCCACAACCCTGGCTACGATTTCAACGACGCTTGCCTCGCCACCGGCGCCGCCTACTGGGTGAGGCTCGCGCAGACGTTTCTGGCCTGAGGCCGCAGCGTTTGCATAAGCGGGCAAAACCGCCGCGCATCAGCAGGAAGACATCACGGAGACACAGATGGACTATTCCGCCGCACCGCAATCCGCCGGCACCGACGCGTTGAGCATGCAGAGCACGCCGGCCGCGCAGCCTGTCGAACGTACGAGCCACGCCAAGGCGATTGCCGCGATCACGCTCGGCAACGGCCTCGAGTTTTTCGACTTCACGATTTACAGCTTCTTCGCGACGATCATCGGCAAACTGTATTTCCCGGTGGAAGGGCAACTCGCGCAACTGATGCTGGCGGTCGGCACGTTCGGCGTCGGTTTCATCATGCGGCCGGTGGGCGGCATCGTGCTTGGCGCGTATGCGGACCGCGCGGGCCGCAAGGCCGCGATGAGTCTCACGCTGTGGCTGATGACGCTGGGCTCCGCGATCATCGCGTTTGCGCCGACGTATGCGGCGATCGGGGTTGCCGCGCCATTGCTCGTGATTCTCGCGCGGTTGATTCAGGGGTTTGCTTTGGGTGGTGAGGTCGGCGCGTCGACGTCGTTGTTGCTGGAGTATGGAAGCAATAAGACGCGTGGGTTCTACGGCAGTTGGCAGTTCGTGAGCCAAGGGTTGAACACGGTGTGCGGGTCGTTGTTGGGTGTCGCGTTGGCGGCGGCGCTCTCGACCGCGGCGCTGGAGAGTTGGGGGTGGCGCGTGCCGTTCGTGATCGGCATGGCGATGGGGCCGATTGGGATCTATATTCGGCGGCATTTGAATGAGACGCTGCCTGGTGTGGAAGATGGCGCGGCGGGTTCGCAGCCAGGTTCACAGCCTGCCTCGCAGCCGGTGCGCAAGTTGTTTCGCGACCATTCGCGCGTGATCACGACGGGTGTGTTGACGACGATCGGTGGGACCGCGGCTAACTACATCGTGCTGTTTTATCTGTCGACCTACGCGATCAGGATTTTGCATTTGCCGATGTCGTCGGCGCTCTGGGCTGCGTGGACCGCTGCCGTGGTGACGGTGATCTGTTCGCCGTTCGCCGGCGCGTTGTCCGATCGCGTTGGGCGCAAGCGTGTCTTGTGGATTTCGCGCGTGTTGCTGATTGTGGCGGTGTATCCGGCGTTCATGATGATCAATGCTTCGCCTACGGTGCCGGTTCTGTTGTCCGTGGTCGCCGGATTGGCCGTGCTTGTTGCTTTTACTGCTGTGCCTAATATCGTTATGTTGCCGGAGATGTTTCCTCGCGAGATTCGTGCTACCGGGATGTCGATTGTTTATTGTCTCGGGGTATCTATCTTTGGCGGGTTTGCACAGTTTTTCGCTACGTGGTTGATCCAGGTTTCCGGCAGCAACCTCGCGCCGGCTTGGTATCTGATTGGGTGTGGGGTGGTTTCTTTGTTGCCGTTGCCGTTTATGCGGGAGACCGCGGGGCAGGATATTGGGTAGGGGCTTTGTTGCCTCTGCTTGCGGAGGCGCGACGCCCGGCAGGAACCCGGTCGGTCCACCGGGCGCACCGTGAGTGTCTGAATTTTTGTGTGCAAGGCGGATAAGGGCCTGCCTGGTGACAGGCCGATCAGTTCATTCTACAAGTGACTTCTGATGAAGCAATCCTCGTAGAGGGCCGCGATTTTTCACCATATACGACAATTGCCGGTTGCCAGGAAACAGAAAATAACGCTTCCTGACGGATCGCATCACATCAGAAGTTCTCGAACCGCTTTTCGAAAAGCAGTCCGTCCCGGAACAGGAACGCGACATGAAGCTGGCCGGATGCGCCGCCAACGTAATCCCACCGGGAAAGGTTGCCCGCAGACTTGGTCGCAAATGGACCGCCAAGCTTTTCGAACACGTGCTTTTGTGATGTCCCGGCCGGGAAACGCTGATCGATGCTCTCCCGCGTCCAGCCGCGTGAATGGATTTCGTCATAGGTGTGCGTTGGCGTGACACAGCCGCCCAGCCCGGCGAGGCACGCCGCAACCATCGTCAGCACAGCAAATCGTTTCATGTCTTTCTCGCATCGATTCAGGATGCGATAACGATCGCATATCCGGGACGGCGGTACGATCAGACTTGTCTCAAATTTGCACGTAATGCGCGGCTCTTGCCGGGTATTCCAGTTCGCGCGTGACCGCCATTACGGCGGTCGCTCAGTGCTTCGCCGGCCCGAGACTACGTTCACACCGCAACTCGCCACGCCGGCAAAACTTAACCCCAATCACCGCACCGCCGACTTCCCCCCATCCGCCACCGGCGCTTCATCCTCAGCCGCCGCATCGCGGGTTTCGGGCATCGCCGCCCACACCAGCAAAACAGCCAACGCGCCAGCCGCAGCCAACCCAAAAAAGCTGACAGCATTGCCAAAACGATCGGCGATGAAACCCGCAGCGGTAGTACTCAACGTAGCCCCAATCCCAGCCGCCAGCCCAAACAACCCGATACAGAGGTTATAACGCCCCTTACCGCCAGCCACATCGGCGGCAATCAACGGCAGCATCACGCCGAACACCGCGGCGCTCAACCCGTCGAGCATCTGCACCGGCACCAGCAAATAAGGGCTGCTGATCCCGGCAAACAACAACGCCCGTATCGGCAACGCCGAAAACCCGAGCAGCAGAATCGGCCGACGCCCCCAACGCTCGGCCGAACGTCCGACCCACGGCGACATCATCGCCACGATCGCCTGCGGCACGATGATGCACGCCGCGATCACGAGTTGCACGTTATCACCCATGCCGGCCGTCACTTCGCCGGCCGCGAGATTCAGCATCGCCGCATTCGACAAATGAAACAGCACGATGCACGCCGCGAACAACAGCATCCGCTTGTCGCGCAGCAACTCGCGCAGACTCTCGCGCCGCTCGATCTGCTGCGGCGTCGGTCCGGCCTTGGGAAGCTCGACGGTGTCGGTGCGCTGGATCATCGTCAGCGCGAACAGCGCGGGCACGGCGAGCGCGGCGGTCAGCCAGAACACCGCGCGCGGCGAATAGTATTCGCCGAAGACGCCCATCAGCCCGGCCGCGACCGCGCTGCCGATCGACGCCCAGCGCGCGTTGCGCCCCAGCCGGTCGCCGAGATTCGCCCGTCCCACCAGCGCGAACGAGATCGCGGCGAGCGCCGGCGTCAGCATGCAACTCGCGAAGCCGTGAAAGACTTCGGCGGCGATCACCGGCAGCACCGTCGGACTGACGGCGAGCAGCACCGCGCTCAGGATGATCGCGACGATCGCCCAGGCCGCGGCGCCTTTCTTGTTGCGCAAGGCATCGACAGCGGCGCCGCCGGGCACCTGGCTCACCATCGCGCTGATGGTGCCTACGGAGAGCGCCATGCCGATCTCGCCCTGCGTCCATTTATGCGAGGCGAGATAGGAGGCGATGAACGGTCCAAATCCCGTTTGCACGTTGGCGACGAAAAAATTCAGCCAATCGAGCGCGCGCAAGCTGCGCGCCGTTACCAGAGTGCGGCCTGTCATCGGGCCGCCCGTGCGTTGGACACCGCCGTGGACGTAGCCGCGGCGGCCGGCGCCACCGCAGCGGCGGGCACGGAAGCAGGAGCGGGCGACGGTGGTGGCGCCGGCGACACCGCGCGTATCGGTTTGTCGCTCGCGTAAGGCGGTGTCGCGTTGATCTGCGCATCACTCAGATCGATGAGCGGATGCAATTCCTTGTCCTTCGTGACGAAACGCAGCGCCGACCAGTTGGCGGCAATCGTGCGCCGTTCGGTGCTGACCATGCCGTTGACGTCGAGCACGACCGCCTGCGGTTGCGCGTTGGCGTCGATCAGCACGTCGATCACGCGGCCGACCTTGGCGCCGTTCGAGCGCTCGACCGTGGCGTCGATCAGCGGCAATTGCACGGCAGCCGCGGCCGCCTTGGCCGCGTTCGCCGGAACCGCGGCGGCATTGAGCGTAATGGGAGCGGTTTTCGCCGCTGGCGTGAAGCGGAATGCGTTCCACGGAAAGGTCACCTTGCGGTCGCCGACACCCAGGAAGCCTTGCAGGTTCACGACCATCTCGCGCGGCTTGCCGCCGGCGTCCGCGATCAGATCGACCGCGCGCCCGACCACCTTGCCATCTGGCTTTCGCACTTCGCTATCGAGCAGCGCGTGCGCCTCATTGCGCTCGATGGTGCGCAGCACGATCAGCGGCGGGGGCGGCGGTGGAGGCGGCGGAGGCGTCGTGACAACAGGCGGCGGGGGCTCGACTTTGTGCGGCTTGACGACCGGCTTCTTCGGCCTTTTCGATTGCTCGGGTTCGGCCGCCTCGGTCTCGACAGGCTCGGGCGCGGAGGCGGCCACGGGCGCGCTGGCGGGCTCGACGGGCATCACCGTGGCTTCGACAATCGGCGCCTGCTGCGGGCCCCACAGCAGGCTGCAACCGGACAGCGCGAACAGCGCGAACACAGCGAGAAGCAAGAGACGCCAGGCAGGACGCGAAAAACCGCCGCTCATCAAGAAAGACTCCATGGGCCGGTGCGGTCGGGCGCAGTGGGCCGCCGCAGTTAGACAGGTACGGGCCAGAGTGTAACCCGCGGCGTCGGGCGGCCCCGGTTTGCAGGCGATCTGACAGGTTGCCCCAAGCACGGTTTGTGCTGCGGCTGGCCGATTGACCGGCTCGTCGAACTCCGTTTTCAGGCGTGAAAACCCTCAAAAGCCTTTCAGATCTATGTGACCCACCGTAGGTGTAAACGAGCGGGCCGCGAAGCTGCTTTGGCGTCCGCTAAAGGATATAAGCATCGCGACATGTCAGGCATGCCATCCATGCGATGGGAGATATATTTGTGTTGCCCTACATTTCGAGACAGCAGAAAGACTCACCCACATTAAACCAACGCAACGAGACGACCCTGATGGCGGCCGCACCGCGACCGCTTCAGCACGCTGATAAAGGAGGCACTCATCATGATGGAACCCCACGCCCAACCGATTTCTGACGTCGGCGCCGAATCATTCGACGGAAAGGGCTTTCTCGACCGCTACTTTGAAATCTCTTCACGCGGCAGTTCGCAGCGCCAGGAAATCGTCGCGGGTATCACGACCTTCCTCGCGATGGTCTATTCCGTGTTCGTCGTGCCGGGCATGTTCGGCAAAGCGGGCTTCGACACCAGCGCGGTGTTCGTCGCCGTGTGTCTGACCACGGCGTTCGGCTCGCTGCTGATGGGCGTATGGGCGCGCCTGCCGATCGCGATCGGCTGTGCGATTTCGCTGACCGCGTTCACCGCGTTCGGCCTCGTGCTCGGCAAGGGTCTGCATCCGAACGTCGCGCTCGGCGCGGTGTTTCTGATGGGCGTGGTGTTCACCGCGATTTCGGTGACGGGTGTGCGTTCGTGGATTCTGCGCAATCTGCCGACGGGCATCGCGCACGGCACGGGGATCGGCATCGGCTTGTTTCTGTTGCTGATCGCCGCCAACGACGTGGGCCTCGTGGTGAAGAATCCGGGTGCGGGTTTGCCGGTTGCGCTCGGCAATATCACGGCGCTGCCGGCCATCATGTCGGTGGCGGGTCTCGCGGCCATCTTCGGTCTGGTGCGTCGCCGCGTGCCGGGCTCGATCCTGATCGTGATCGTGGCGATTTCGGCGATCGCGTTTGCGATCGATCCCGCCATGTCGTTTCACGGCGTGTTCGCGGTGCCGTCGCTGAGCGCGCCGGGTCACGCTTCGCTGATCGGTGCGATGGACATCAAGGGCGCGTTGTCCATGGCCGTGCTGCCTAGCGTGCTGGCCCTCGTGATGACCGCGGTGTTCGACGCTACGGGCACGATCCGCGCCGTTGCGGGACAAGCGGGGCAACTCGATGAAAACGGCCGCATCATCAACGGTGGCCGCGCCTTGACGGCCGACTCGCTGAGCTCGATTTTCTCGGGCCTGCTCGGCGGCGCGCCGGCTGCCGCGTATATCGAATCGACGGTCGGCGTGGCGGCAGGCGCGAAGACCGGCATGGCCGCGGCGGTGGTCGGTCTGCTGTTCCTCGTGGTGATGTTCTTCTCGCCGCTCGCCGCCCTCGTGCCTTCGTATGCAACGGCGCCCGCGCTGATGTACGTGGGTCTGCTGATGCTTTCGAACGTCAGCAAGCTGCATATGGACGACATGGTCGACGCCATGTCGGGCCTGATGTGCGCGGTGTTCATCGTGCTGACCGCCAACATCGTGACGGGCATCATGCTCGGCTTCGCGACGCTGGTGATCGGCCGCGTGGTCAGCGGCGAATATCGCAAGCTGAACGTGGGCACGGTTGTCATCGCGATCGTGCTGGTCGGTTTCTATCTCGGCGGCTGGGCGATCTGATCGTTGTGTCGTGAACTCGGGCGCCGCCTGGGTCTCGCCGGGTTGCCGTATCGGACCGTTGAATCTGTGCTGGAAAGCGAGAGCAGGGCGGTGCGTTTCTGGCTGCTTTGCTTGAGCCTGTAGTCGTTTGTTCTCCACCTTTGACGCGGCGCGTTGCAGACTTGATCTGCGGCACGCCGCGTATCTTTTAGCCTTACTTCCCACTTTACGTTTCGCGGGTTTTACGGAAAACGCGCACCTGTCCTTGACTTTGGTTGCTTCGTTTCTATACTTAACCTCATGGTTAAGTTTAACGAAGCGCTACTGGATCGCACCTTTGCCGCGCTGTCCGACCCGACACGGCGTGCGTTGCTCGCGCGTCTGTCGTCGAAAGATCTGTCGGTTAGCGAACTCGCCGAGCCGTTTGCGATGTCCTTGCCCGCTGTGATGAAACACCTCGACGTATTGAGCGAGGCGGGTCTCATCACGCGCAGCAAAACCGGCCGCACAGTGGCGTGCCGTCTGTCTGCCGGGCCCATGGAAGAAGCCATGGAATGGCTTGGCCGCTATCAACGCTTCTGGTCCGAATCACTCGATCGTCTTGCCGCTTTCGTCGAAGAGGAACAAGCTCCATGTCCACCCAGCCCAGCCTCACCCTCCAGCGGCGGCTCAACGCCGCGCCCGCCAAAGTCTTCCGCGCCTGGACGGAACCGGCGCAATTCATGACGTGGATGCATCCGGGCGGAGCGGACGTGGTGCGCGTGGAAATGGATGTGCGCGTCGACGGACGTTACGCGATCGTCTATCGCAAGCCGGACGGTAACGAGGTCGAGGTCGGCGGTGTGTATCTGGAGGTGGTGCAAGACCGCAAACTCGTTTTCACATGGGTGTGGCGCTACAACCCGGAGCATGAATCGCAGGTCACGCTGCTGCTGGAACCGGACGGCGACGCCACATGGCTCACGCTCACGCACGAACGTCTCGCCGACGACGCGCAGTGCGACGATCATCGCCGCGGCTGGGCCGATGGGATCGATTCGCTGGAACGCTACGTGGCGTGAGTTCGTTTGTTGTCGTTAGTCTGCTCGATGCAGCAAAGGAGACGCATATGGAACCGCAACACCGTACGGGATCGAGAGAGGAATGGCTGAGCGCCAGCAAGGCATTGTTAGCCGAAGAGAAAGCGCACATGCGCGCGGGCGACGAACTCGCGCGCAAACGCCGCGCGCTGCCTTGGGTCAAGGTCGACAAGACGTATACGTTCGATACGCCGCAGGGCCGCAAGACGCTAGCCGATCTGTTCGATGGACGCAGCCAGTTGATCATTTATCACTTCATGTTTGGCGCGGACTGGGAAGAGGGCTGCGTCGGCTGCTCGTTCCTGTCGGATCACATGACGGGGATCGTCACGCATCTGGAGCATCACGATGTATCGTACGTGACGGTGTCGCATGCGCCGCTCGCGAAGATCGAGGGTTTCAAAAAACGCATGGGCTGGACCTTCCCGTGGGTGTCATCGGCCGGCAGCGATTTCAATTTCGACTATCACGTGTCGTTCACGCCCGAACAGTTGGAGAGCAAGAATGCGTTCTACAACTTCACCGAGCAGGACGTCGGCATCGACGAGCAACACGGCCATAGCGTGTTCTACAAAGACGGAAAGGGCGACGTATATCACACGTATTCCGTCTACGGACGCGGCGACGAACGCTTCATCAACACGTACGCGCATCTGGATGTCACGCCGAAGGGCCGCAATGAAGATCACAGTCTGACCGATTGGGTCAGACATCACGACCGCTATGAAGAGAAGCCGCAAGGCGGCTGCGCCGCATGTGGTTCTTGATTGCGGGGCAACGCCAGCCTCGATCTGCGCGGTTAGAGGGGGCCGTCAAACACCCTGGCGTCCCGCTTCGTAAAACAGCGCGAACATTTGTCGTGCCTTGATGGAACGGCTAGCGTCCAGTTTCAAAGCGACATGTCGAAGGCGGGCCTGAAAAACAGTTCGATCGCCATCACGACGAGTCCCATCGCGGCCGCTGACAACGTCAGTGTGCCGTATTCGTCGTAGCGTGCATCGTAGAGACACGCCACGACGAAGAGAATCGCCAGCAGATTAGTTAGCCAATCGAAATTCAGCGCCAAAGTCATCGATCAAATCCGGGCTCATGTGCGGCTCGGATTGTCGAATCGCACCATCAGGTGAGCGCGATTCTATCGAGTGGAGCTTACGGATTCGCAACGACAACGCTTACACTAATTACGCCCTGGCCATCATGTCGTGTTCGATCCAGTCGATCACCGACGTGCGCTTCGGTTCCCACCCGAGTAGCTTGCGGGCGCGTTCACCGCGCACGCGGCTATTCGAGCCGAGGCCGTACGAGGCCATTTCGTAGCCCCATTCCTTTTGCGCGTCTTCGAGCGGCCAGTCTTGCGGCTCGCCGAGCTTCATCGCGCGCGCAATCGCAGCGCTCATGTCGCGGAACGACGCCTCGCCGCTTTCGACGAAGTAGAAGGTACCCGCCGGCGTTTTGTCCAACGCGAGGCGATACAGTTCGGCGACATCGTCGATAAACACGTTCGACCAGATATTGCCGCCGCTGCCCACATGACGCACCACGCCGCTTTTCCGCGCCTGACGCACGAGGCGCGGCAGTTGCACGCTCGCGCTGCCCGGCACCGCGCCGTGGCCGTAGATCAGCGTGTTGCACAACACGGCCGAGCGGATATTCAGCTTGGCCGAATTGAGCACCAGCAGGTCGATCGCGACGCGCGCCACTTTGTCGGGAGTCGGCTCGGGCAGCGCGTCTTCGTGATAGATGCGCGCCTGACCCGCCTCGCCGCCCGACGCATCGCCGACGATGCTCGAACCGCTCGTATGCAGAAACGTTTTGCCGGAGCCGGCGAGTCCGTCGATCAGCGCCTTCACCGCGCCTTCATGATCGCTGCTCGCGGCGTTGATGACGGCGTCGGCGGCTTGCGCTTCGGCGATCAGCAACGCGCGGTCGTCGAGCGTGCCGATCACGGGTTCGATGCCGAGGCGTTGCAGCTCGGCGCTATGTTCGGGGTTGCGGATCAAACCGTGCACGGAATGGCCGGCGCGCGCCAGATGCGCTGCAATCGAACCACCGATAAAACCGCTTGCACCTGTGATGAAAATCTTCAAGACGTTCTCCTTGATGAGAAACACGATGACATGCACGCAGTATCCGCCGACTTGATTCTCGCAAAAACCGTGTTAGTCTCAAATCAATCTTGATTTCAAATCAACAATGAAAACTTCGACGGACGAGTTGCTGGTGTTCGTCACGGTGATCGACAGCGGCTCGATCACCGCGGCTGCGGAGAAATTGAATCAAACCGTCTCCGGCGTGAGCCGCGCGCTCACGCGCCTCGAAAAGAAACTCGACACCGCGCTGGTGCGGCGCACGACGCGACGTCTGCAACTCACCGAGGAGGGCGAGACCTTCCTGCAGCGCGCGCGAGCGATTCTCGACGCGATGGAAGAGGCCGAGGAGTCCGTCACGCGCGGACGCGCACGGCCCTCGGGGCGCCTGCGTGTCGATGCCGCGTCGCCCTTCATGCTGCATTGCGTGGCGCCGCATATGACGGCGTTTTCGGCGCTTTATCCGGAGATCAGACTGGAATTGACCAGTAATGAACGGATCGTGGACTTGCTGGAGCAGAAGGTGGACATCGCGATCCGCATCGGCGAATTGCAGGATTCGACCTTGCACGCGCGCGCCCTCGGCACCAGCAAGCTGCGTGTGCTCGCGAGTCCGGCGTATCTGGCGGAATACGGCGAACCGAAATCGGTGGAAGCGCTGCGCGAACATCGGCTGATCGGCTTTACGGCGCCGGAGCATCTGAATCGCTGGCCGTTGCGGGAGGGGCGCAAGAGCGGTGCCGATTCGCTAAAGATCGAGCCGGCGATCACCGCTTCGAGCGGCGAGACATTGCGGCAACTGGCGCTATCGGGCTGGGGCATCGCCTGTCTCGCCGATTTCATGAGTGCGGCCGACGTGCGCGAAAAACGTCTCGTGCCGATCCTCGGCAACGTGCTGGCGGACGAGCGGCAACGGGTGAGCGCGGTGTATTACCAGAGCGCGTCGTTGGCGGGGCGCGTGCAGTGCTTTCTGGATTTCATCGCGGCGCGCGTGAAGCTTTAGCGATGCTGTTTCATCACTAGTCCGATCAGCAAAAGCCTGCGGCTCGCCTGAGCGCGCGGGCTTTTTGCGTCGTCTCCAGTCGTCGCTTCTACAACGCTTTTATAGGCCCCGAAACGCGCGGTTTCTGGGCGAGATCTTTTTGTCCGCCTCGCGCCTGCCATTTTGAACGTGTATATACAAGCAGAAACGCGCGGGCGGTGGGAGCGCCATCCGCAATGCGCGGCGGCGGGAAATTACGGCAGGGGCAAGATCCACGCCAAGCTTGCGTTTCGCCCTAATGGAAACCCCTAGGCGAAATCCTCAAAAAACAAGTTGTATATACAAGCCGACGCCGCTAGACTTCTCTCAAATTGTATAGACAGGACGACAACCATGATGACTCTGAAGCCCGGCTACCTGACCCTCCCGCAACTGCGCCAGATCGCTCGCGAACATGTCGCGTTGCAGCTCGATCCCGCTAGCCACGCCGCGATCGACGCGTGCGCGAAAGCCGTGGCCGATATCGCCGCGAAGGGCGAGCCGGCCTACGGCATCAACACGGGCTTTGGGCGCCTCGCCAGCACGCACATCCCGCACGATCAACTCGAACTGCTGCAGCGGAATCTGGTGCTCTCGCATGCGGTCGGCGTGGGCGAGCCGATGTCGCGTCCGGTTGTGCGTCTGCTGATCGCGCTGAAGCTGTCGAGCCTCGGCCGCGGTCACTCGGGCATCCGCCGGGAAGTGATGGAAGCGCTGATCACGCTGTACAACGCCGACGTGCTGCCGGTCATTCCGGTGAAGGGTTCGGTCGGCGCGTCGGGCGACCTCGCGCCGCTCGCGCATATGTCGGCCACGCTGCTCGGCGTCGGCGAAGTGTTCGCGAAAGGCGAGCGCATGCCGGCCACCGAAGGCCTCGCGCTCGTCGGCCTCAAGCCGCTCACGCTGCAAGCCAAGGAAGGTCTGGCGCTGCTGAACGGCACGCAAGCTTCGACCGCGCTCGCGCTCTACAACATGTTTGCGATCGAAGACCTGTACCGCACCGCGCTGGTGTCGGGCGCGTTGTCGGTGGACGCGGCGATGGGTTCGGTCAAGCCGTTCGACGCACGCATTCACGAACTGCGCGGCCACCAAGGCCAGATCGATGCGGCCGGAGCCTACCGTTCGCTGCTGCAAGGCTCGGGCATCAACGTCTCGCACGCCGATTGCGACAAGGTGCAGGATCCGTACAGCCTGCGCTGCCAGCCGCAAGTGATGGGTGCGTGTCTGGATCAGATGCGCCACGCCGCCAACGTGCTGCTGCTGGAAGCGAACGCCGTCTCCGACAATCCGCTGATTTTCCCCGACACCGGTGAAGTGCTGTCGGGCGGTAACTTCCACGCAGAGCCGGTCGCGTTCGCCGCCGACAATCTCGCGCTCGCCGCCGCCGAAATCGGCGCACTGGCCGAACGCCGCATCGCGCTGCTGATCGACGCGACGCTGTCAGGTCTGCCGCCGTTCCTCGTGCGCGATGGCGGTGTGAATTCGGGCTTCATGATCGCTCACGTCACGGCGGCCGCGCTCGCTTCGGAGAACAAGACGCTGGCACATCCGGCATCGGTCGACTCGCTGCCTACGTCGGCGAACCAGGAAGACCACGTGTCGATGGCCACGTTCGCTGCGCGCAAGCTCGGCGACATTGCTGAAAACACCGCGAACATTCTGTCGATCGAACTGCTCGCCGCCGCGCAAGGCGTCGATCTGCGCGCGCCGCACAAGACCAGCCCGAACCTGCAGAAAGTGATGGACGCAGTGCGCAAGGATGTCGCGCATTACGAACTCGACCACTACTTCGCACCGGACATCGCGGCGGTCACGCGTCTCGTGCAGGACGGCACGATCGCGAAGCTGAGCCCGCTCTCCTTCGCGTCCGAACAGTAAGCAGCCAGCGAGGCACAGCAAGCCAATGAACGCACCGGCCTATCAGGGCATCAAGGACTTCATCCTCGCGCGCATTCATGCGGGTGAATGGGGTGAAGGCGACCAGGTGCCCTCCGAAAACGAGCTCGCGCGCGAATTCAACGTGGCGCGCATGACGGTCAACCGCGCGTTGCGCGAGCTGACCTCGGAGCAGGTGCTTACGCGCGTGCAAGGTTCGGGCACTTTCGTGGCCCGTCCCAAGTACGAATCGACGCTGGTGGCGATCCGCAGCATTTCCGACGAAATCGTCGCGCGCGGTCATCGCTATCAGGCCAACGTGCTGCACATCGGCGCGAGTATCGCCGACGAAGCGCTCGCCGAGGAAATGCAGGTGAGCGCGGGCAGTCCGGTGTTTCATTCGCGCGTGCTGCATTTCGAAAACGACGAGCCGGTGCAACTCGAAGAGCGCTGGGTCAATCCCACGGTCGCTCCCGAGTACGCTTTGCAGGACTTCACGAACACCACGCCGAATCAGTATCTCGTGCGCGTCGCGCCGTTGCAGCGGGTCGAGTACCGCATCGAGGCATTGGCCGCCGATGGCGACACGCGCGAGTTGCTGACCATGGACGAACTCGAACCGTGCCTCGTGCTGCATCGGCGCACGTGGTCGCAAAGCCAGGTCGCTTCGATCGCGAATCTCTGGCACCCCGGCAGCCGTTATCGCTTCACCGGACATTTCTGATATCGCCGTTTTTGCCGTACCTGAATCTTTTTCGACCATCTTCAAGCATTCCGAGGGCCATCATGAACAACCCGAAACACATCGACCCGCGTCTCGATCCCACCCGCACGATCCGCGCACCGCGCGGCGCGGAGAAGACCTGCAAGACCTGGATTGCGGAAGCCGCGTACCGGATGATCCAGAACAATCTGGATCCGGAAGTCGCCGAGCATCCGCATGCGCTGGTCGTGTACGGCGGTATTGGACGTGCCGCGCGCAACTGGGATTGCTTCGATCAGATTCTCAAGTCGCTGAGGGATCTCGAAGAAAACGAAACGCTGCTGATCCAATCGGGCAAGCCGGTCGGCGTGTTCCGCACGCATGCCGACGCGCCGCGCGTGCTGCTGGCGAATTCGAATCTGGTGCCGCATTGGGCGACGTGGGAACACTTCCACGAACTCGATCGCAAGGGCCTGATGATGTACGGCCAGATGACGGCGGGCAGCTGGATCTATATCGGCAGCCAGGGGATCGTGCAGGGCACCTACGAGACGTTCTTCTCGGTGGCGAACCAGCATTTCAACGGCGATCCTTCGGGCCGCTGGATTCTGACGGGCGGCCTGGGCGGCATGGGCGGCGCGCAACCGCTGGCGGCGACCATGGCCGGCTTCTCGATGATCGCGGTGGAATGCGACGAGACGCGCATCGACTTCCGTCTGAAGACGCGTTACGTGGACAAGAAAGCAGCCACCCTCGACGAGGCGCTCGCCATGCTCGAGGAAGCGAAGAAAGCAGGCAAGCCGGTGTCGATCGGCCTGCTCGGCAACGCAGCCGATGTGTTCGCTGAATGCGTGACCCGTGGCATCACGCCGGATTGCGTGACCGACCAGACCAGCGCGCACGATCCGATTCACGGTTATCTGCCGCAAGGCTGGAATGTCGAAGACTGGCGCGAGCGTCAGAAGACCGTGCCGGACAGCATCGTATTGCCGGCCAAGCAGTCGATGGCCAAGCAGGTGCAAGCCATGTTGACGCTGCAGGAACGCGGCGCCGCCACGCTCGACTACGGCAACAACATCCGTCAGATGGCGCTGGAAATGGGCGTGGAAAACGCGTTCGATTTCCCGGGTTTCGTGCCGGCGTATATCCGGCCGCTGTTCTGCGAAGGCAAGGGCCCGTTCCGCTGGGTCGCGCTGTCGGGCGATCCGGAAGACATCTACAAGACCGATGCGAAGGTCAAGGAACTGATCCCCGACGATCCGCATCTGCACAACTGGCTCGACATGGCGCGCGAACGGATCGCGTTCCAGGGCTTGCCGGCGCGGATCTGCTGGGTCGGCGTGAAGGACCGCTATCGTCTGGGCCAGGCGTTCAACGAAATGGTGAAGAACGGCGAACTGAAGGCGCCGATCGTGATCGGCCGCGATCACCTTGACACCGGTTCGGTGGCGAGTCCGAATCGCGAAACCGAATCGATGAAGGACGGCTCGGACGCGGTCAGCGACTGGCCGCTGCTCAACGCACTGCTGAATACGGCAGGCGGCGCTTCGTGGGTGTCGCTGCATCACGGCGGCGGTGTGGGCATGGGCTTCAGTCAGCACTCGGGCGTCGTGATCGTCGCTGACGGCACGGATGCAGCGAAGGAGCGCCTCGGTCGCGTACTGTTCAACGATCCGGCGACGGGCGTGATGCGTCACGCGGATGCGGGCTATGAACTCGCGCAGGAAACGGCGCGCGAGGCAGGGCTGAATCTGCCGATGCTGGGCCGTTGAGCGTGGCTTTTCAAGGCATGCCTCACAGCGCATCTGTCGGCAACGGCTCAAGCCTCACGCTGATTCGCGGCGCCGACCTCGTGGCGGCGCCGTGGAAGAACGGCGGCGGTGTCACGCGCGAAGTGGCGGCGTTTCCCGAAAGCGCGGGGCTCGATGCCTTCGTGTGGCGGGTGAGCGTGGCCGATGTGGCGCAAGCCGGGCCGTTCTCGCGCTTTGCCGGCATCGATCGCACGCTTGTGCTGTTGTCCGGCGCGGGCATGTTGCTCGATGAAGCGGGCGGCGCGCAGGGCATGCAAGGTGTGAAAACGCACGCGTTGACGCAAACGCTCGACATGGCTCGCTTCGCCGGCGAGGCGCAAATCGACGCGCGTCTGGTCGACGGCGCGACCCGCGACTTCAACCTGATGGTGCGGCGTGACGCGGCGCAGGGTGAGGTAGAAGTGTGGCGCGGCGCAACGCAACGCACGCTTTCCGCCGACGCGGTCCTGCTGTATTGCGCGGAAGGTTCAGTCTCGGTCACAGCAGGCGACGCTCAACCGCTGCCGCTCGCAACTGGCGACACGCTGCGCATCTACACGCCGAGCGCGCTGTCATGTGCGGTTGAAGGCAAGGGCGCGTTGCTCGCAATCAGCATCCGCTACACGCAACGATGACGACGATTCGCGTGCGTGCTCGCCGCCGCTTATGTCATGGCAGCCACGGCCCGCGCACGCGAATCACCACAGACACGCAACAAGCTGCAAAGAGCACGCGATGAAGCAAACCGTCTGGCATCACCTGAAACTTTGCCCGCAGGGCGATCCCCAACACACGCTGCCCGATGCCGCGATCGCCGTTGAGAACGGCACGATCGTGTGGCTCGGTGCGGCTTCGTCATTACCCGCCGACTACGCCGCGTGGTCGCACGAAGATCTGCATGGCGCGTGGGTGACGCCGGGTCTCGTCGATTGCCATACGCATCTCGTGTACGGCGGGCAGCGCGCGGACGAATTCGCGCAACGCCTCGCGGGCGTCAGCTACGAAGAGATCGCGCGGCAGGGCGGCGGCATCGTCTCCACGGTGCGCGCCACGCGTGCCGCGGACGAAGCCACGCTGTTCCGCCAGTCGGCCGCGCGCCTCGAACCGTTGCTCGCGGAAGGCGTGACCACGGTCGAGATCAAATCCGGCTACGGCCTCGACCTCGTCAGCGAGCGCAAGATGTTGCGCGTCGCGCGGCAATTGGGCGAACGTTATCCCGTGACCGTCTACACGACGTTTCTCGGCGCGCACGCGCTGCCGCCCGAGTTCGCCGGCCGCGCCGACGCGTACATCGATGAAGTCTGCAACACCATGCTGCCCACGCTCGCCGATGAAGGCCTCGTCGACGCCGTCGACGTGTTCTGCGAGCGAATCGGTTTTTCGCTGGAACAGAGCGAGCGCGTCTTTGAGGCAGCGGAACGTTACAGGCTGCCGGTGAAAATGCATGCCGAGCAATTGTCGAACGGCGGCGGCACGGCACTCGCGGCGCGCCATCATGCGCTGTCCGCCGACCACCTCGAATTTCTCGACGAAGCCGGCGTCGCCGCGATGAAGGAAGCGGGCACGGTGGCCGTGTTGCTGCCGGGCGCGTACTACTTCATCCGCGAGACGCAGTTGCCGCCTTTGGAATTGCTGCGGCGCTATCAGGTGCCGATCGCGATTTCGACCGACAGCAACCCCGGCACATCGCCCGCCACGTCGCTGCTGCTGATGATGAATATGGCCACTACGCTGTTCCGCATGACAGTGCCGGAAGTGCTGCAAGGCGTGACGTCGCACGCGGCGCGCGCGCTCGGCAAGGCGGATCGCCACGGCTTGCTGGAAGCGGGACGCGCGGCCGATTTCGCGGTGTGGTCGGTCGACTCGCTGGCCGAGCTGGCTTACTGGATTGGACGTCCGCTATGCGCGCGAGTCGTGCGCGCGGGCGAGACCGTTTATACGCGGCGTGAATTGAGCCAGGGCCTGAAATGACTGAACTGCACAAGCAAACGAATCAATCGCTGTTCGCCGAGTACGCATACCTGCCGGATGGCTGGCGCCGCAACGTGCTGCTGGAGTGGGACGCAACCGGCACGCTCACCGCCGTCACGCCCGATACGCCGACGCCGCCCGCCGGTGTGCAGAAGGCCGCGGGTCCGGTACTGCCTGGCATGCCGAACCTTCATTCGCACGCGTTTCAGCGCGCGATGGCCGGTCTCACCGAATATCGCGCATCCGGCGCGGGCGCCACGGATAACTTCTGGAGCTGGCGCGATCTGATGTATCGCTTCGCCGCGCGCATCACACCGGAAGGCCTGGCGAGCGTCGCGCAATGGCTGTACATCGAACTGCTGAAAGCGGGCTATACGTCGGTGTGCGAATTCCATTACGTGCATCACACGCCGCAAGGCAGCCGCTATGCGAATCAGGCGGAACTCGCGCAACGCGTAGTGGATGCGGCGTCGGCGAGTGGCATCGGCATGACCATGCTGCCGGTGCTGTATCAGTACAGCGGCTTTGGTTCGCGCGCGCCGCGTGAAGATCAGCAGCGCTTCACCAATACGCCGGAGAGTCTGCTCGATCTGCTCGGCACGTTGCGTACTGCGCGGCCTGAAAGCGGCGCGTTGGGTTATGGCGTGGCGCCGCATTCGCTGCGCGCCGTCTCCGCTGAGTCGTTGCATACGCTGCTCGGTGGTATCGAGGGCACGGCGCCCGTTCATATCCATATCGCCGAGCAGACCGGCGAAGTCGATGCCTGCCTCGAAACCGAAGGCGCGCGTCCGGTGCAATGGCTGCTCGATCGTTTCGATGTCGACAGCCGCTGGTGCCTTGTGCACGCCACGCATGTCGATGCGAACGAGACCTTGGGGCTCGCGAAGAGCGGCGCGGTCGCCGGTTTGTGCCTGACCACCGAAGCCAATCTCGGCGACGGCATTTTTCCGGCGCAGGAATATCTCGATGCGCACGGGCGCATCGGCGTGGGCTCGGATAGTCATATCGGCGTCGATTGGCGCGCGGAACTGCGCTTGCTCGAATATGGCCAGCGTCTCACGCGCCGGCAACGCAACGTGCTGGCGTCGGCGCAGGCCACGCATGTCGCCGATCGTCTGTTCGACGCCTCGCTCGAAGGCGGCGCCCACGCAACGGGTCGCGCGGTCGGCGCGCTGCAGGCGGGCCGCCGCGCCGATTGGCTGGTGCTCGACGCGGATCATTCAAGCATCGCCGAGCATGCGCCGAACGCCTGGCTGTCGGGCGTTGTATTCTGCGAGCATGGTGAAACGCCGATTCGCGACGTCTACGCGGGCGGCGACAAGGTCGTCGACAATCGCAGGCATCGCGATGAAGAGGGCGCATACGCACGGTATCGCGTGGCGCTGGCGGACCTGCTCAAATGAATGGCGTGCCAACGTTGCGCGCATTGACTCGCTGAACCGATCCTTCGAACTATCGATTCCGGACTGACATGACTGCTTCGAACACTCCGCCGGTTTTCTCGCTGCATCAGGGAAGCCTGCCACTGCTTATTTCGATTCCGCATCTGGGTACGCAAATTCCGGCCGACATCGCCGCAACGATGACGCCCGCCGCGCAGCGCACCGACGATTGCGACTGGCATCTGGACCGTCTCTACGCGTTCGCAAAACGCATGGGCGCGTCGATTCTCGCGCCTACCTACGCGCGTTATGTGATCGACCTGAACCGTCCGCCCGACGGCGCGAATCTGTACCCGGGCCAGGACACCACCGGTCTGCTACCCGTCGATACGTTCGACAAGGAACCGTTGTATCTGGACGGCCGTCTGCCGGGCGAGGCCGAAGTCGCGCGCCGTCGCGAGGCTTACTGGAAGCCTTACCATGAGGCGTTACAAGGCGAACTCGCAGCGCTGAAAGCGAAACACGGCAAGGTGCTGCTGTGGGAAGCGCATTCGATCCGCTCGCACGTGCCGCGTTTTTTCGAGGGACGTCTGCCCGATTTCAATTTCGGCACCTCGAACGGCGCGAGCGCGGTGACGGGACTGGCCGAGGAGATGGCCGCTACTGTCGAGCGATACGACGGCGGCTATACGGCCGTCGCCAACGGGCGCTTCAAGGGCGGCTATATCACGCGCGAGTATGGCCGGCCGTCGCAAGGCGTGCATGCACTGCAGCTCGAACTTTCGCAGATCACGTATATGGAAGAGCATTTGCCGTATGCGTATGACGAATCGCTGGCCGCGAGAGTGGAACCTCTGCTGGAAGCGCTCGTCGTGAAAGCATTGGAACGCGTCAGGACGGCGTGACACGCCGCTCGTTTTCTCTTCTTTTCCACGCGCTTCACGGTCGCCACGCAAGCTGCGCGGCTTGGTGAAGCGCGTCGGCTGACACCGCAAAGGTGTAACAGCATGTGTCCGTGATTGCATGCTGCCGTTTTCGCGCAGAACGTATAGAGCGCGTTGAAGAGATCTGCCTGCTCCGCATCGACTGGATGGCGAAAAAAAGCCCCGCATTGAGCGGGGCTTTACGATGTGCCGTGCCGGTCAGAGCGTGGCACCGCCATTAATGGCAGCGTTTTTCCCAGTGATGATGAACGCGCACCTTGTGGCACTCAGGATGATGATGATGCTCATAAGCTTGTGCGGGAGCGATGGCGCTCAGGGCTGCGACGGCTGCGGCGATGGCGAGGACGATCT
Organism: Paraburkholderia sp. BL17N1; assembly: GCF_003634175.1. Classification (NCBI taxonomy): domain Bacteria; kingdom Pseudomonadati; phylum Pseudomonadota; class Betaproteobacteria; order Burkholderiales; family Burkholderiaceae; genus Paraburkholderia; species Paraburkholderia sp. BL17N1. The sequence goes on along the minus strand of NZ_RBIW01000001.1, from coordinate 4,212,910 downwards.
TCTTCATTACAGAATCCTTAAATCGGTGTTGGGGTACAAACGGTTAAGCACGGGGCGTGCCGCGACCGCCCGCAAGCATGCCACATCGCGCGCGTGGAGCGGAGGAACGCTGAGCAGATGCAGGTGTCAATTCAGCACGACGATCGTTGCGAGCCGCCACCGGCAATGGATGACGGCCAACGCCGCGCAATCGCGCAGTGGCGTGTATTTACGACAGATCGGCGCTCACGCAACGGCATTCCGGGATTGCGCGCCATGCGGTGAAGCGTCTACCCTTTCAAAACTATAACGCGCGCAAGCGTGCGATCTCTACAGCGGGCAAAAGATGGAAGACCCAGCGATGGAAGATTCCGACGAATTGCTGCTCCCGGTCTGGCGAGCAAACCTGGTGCTGTTGACTCGCGAAGTCGGCGCGGCGACACGACTCGCGCGCATGATGACCTTCTCCGCGAGCTATCTGAAACTGATGTTGTCGGGCCAGCGCGAATTCAGCGAGGAATTCGTGCGCGGCATCGAAGCGGTTACGGGACTGCCGGGCGGCTGGATGAACGTGCCGCATACCGAGCAGGACGTCCCGCTCAAGGCGCGTGAAGCGATCGACAATGAACAGCCGCTCGCGCGGTTTCGGGGCACGGCGCATCCGGTGCGAAAGAAGTCGGTGCTGCGGCCGCCCGAACCGATTTTTGGCCAGCCGGGGCCGGCCAGGCGCGTCGAGGAAGAAATCCTCGACGCGGAAGCGCATCGACGTCAGGCGTATTTTCGCAAGGTCCGCGATCTGGCGATTCAGGACGTGCGGCGTTTCGAGAGGCATCTGACGCACGCGCCGGTCGAACTGGCAACGATGCGCGCCAAGGTGGAGGACGTGATCGCCGCCGCCGATCTCGACGACCCGATCCAGGCCGATCTCGCGGGACGGCTGGAGCAGATCGAAAAGCATCGGCATCTGCTGCTCAGGCACGTCGAGCGATTGCAGGCATTGCTTGGGCAACTCGGCGAGATGGAGTGAGGCGGCGCGCCGCGAGCTAGTACTCGCTTACGCCGGCTGATAGGCACTCCTGCGCCGGGCGTGAAACTCGGCCTCGAGTGTCCATATCACGCCGTCCTGCGCGAGCGCCATGCCGGTCCGACGGAACGAATCCCAAGTGATGCCGGTAGAGGTTCATCGAATCGGCGTGCCGTCGCATCGATCGGCGTCTGCGCAGCGAGGCCGGATCGCGCAGGCCATCATGTGCTAAAACCACGATACGGACTCAGCCGAGGTGCATCTTGGGGAAAATTGCCGTCACGCTGCAGCGGGCGCTTGCCCGCAGTCGACAGGATGGCGCGCGGGGCAGGGCGCGGCGCACATGACGCGGTGCATGGCGTTTGTTCTCAGGCTGGCCTGCGGGTCGGCGCTGGGCGTGTGCGTCGCGTTCAGCGCGTTCGCCGACGACAGCGCGTCGACCGCATCCGGCGACGATCGCGCGCCTTCCACGATCGAGCGCGACGTCCATCTCTTCACGATCCAGAAAGACGGCTCCGTCGAGGAGCATGACGACACCGTTCTGCGCGCCAATACGACGAGCGGCGTCGACGATATCGCGCAACGCTACGTGTGGTTCAACAAGGACATCGAGCAGGTGCAGTTGCTGGCCGCCGAAACGATCGACGTGAACGGCGTGGCGCATCCGGTCGGTCCCGAGGCGATCCGCGACGTGCAGGAGCCGCGCTCGGCAGGCGCGCCGAGTTTCGAGGACGGCGTGTTGCGCACGGTGATCTTCCCAGGCGTGGAGCCGGGCTCGCGCGTGCATCTGGCGTTTCGCAAGACGCGCACGAAGCCCTTGCAGGCGGGCACCTTCGCGTACCTCGTCGAGCCGACGCGCGACCCGGTCGAACTGCAGCGCCTGATTTTCGATCTGCCTGCCGACGTGCCGCTTTACGCCGACGCGCGCGGCTACGTCGCCGTGCCGCCGGTCACGGCAAACGGCCGTACCCGCTACGAGTTCGACTACCAGCACGGACCGTATGCGCCGCTCGAAGCGGGCGCGGTTGGCTACGCGAACTGGGGCGATCGCCTGATGGTATCGACAGTGCCGGACTTCGCGAATTTTGCCGCGCGCTATCGCGGCCCGGCCACCGACGCGACGACTGGCGATCCGGCGATTGTCCGCCTCGCGCAAGCGCTGAGCGCCGGCACCGACGATCCGCGCGTGAAGGCGCAACGGCTCTACGACTGGATGCGTCTGAATATCCGCTACGTCGCGTTGTTTCTTGGCGAAACGGCGGCGATCCCGCACAAGGCGACCGACATCCTGCGCAACCGCTATGGCGACTGCAAGGACCACGTCGCGCTCTACGGTGCGTTGCTGGCCGCGGTCGGCATCCGTAGCGAGGCGGTGCTGCTCAACCTCGGGCCGTACTACAGTTTGCCGGACGTGCCCGGCTACGGATCGAGCGCGATCAACCATGCGATCGTCTGGATTCCTGAGTTGTCGTTGTATGCGGACACGACGGCGGGCGGCACGGCGTTCGGCTATCTGCCTCCGGGCGTGATGGACCGGCCGGTATTGCTGGTCGGCGAGGGCGTGCTGTCGCGCACGCCGGCCACGCAGTCGCGCGAACGCAGCGCGCGCGTGCAGATCGAGATCGATGAAAGCGGCGCGGCGAATTACGCTTACCGGGTCGAGGACGCGGGTTTTACCGCCGAGATCGAGCGCAATACTTTTCGGCGCTCGACGCGGCAACGCACGCAGCAGATCGCCGCGAACCGTCTATTGCAGACGGGTTTGCACGGCACGACGCAATTGCGCACGGCGGATCTCGGCGCCACGACCGGACCATTCGCCACGTCGATGCAGGGGAAGGTGGAACACTTCGTCTGGACCGACGGCACCACGGCCGTACCCGCGTTGACGAGTTTCTCCGGCGGCATGGGCTCGCAGGTGCAGGCGTGGCTCGCGGAGCCTGCGAGGACTCAGCCCTGGACGTGCATCGGCGGAGGGTTCGACGAGACCCTGGAAATGACGCTGCCGCGCTTCGTACGAGTGACGGATTTGCCGTCCGACACGGCGGTGCAAGACCGCTTTCTGATCTTTTCATCCAGCTACGTCTACGATCCGGCCGCGCGGGTCTTGCAGGTCAGGCGGCACCTGCGCGCCGCCTTTGATCATCAGATGTGTTCAGCGAGTGAATTCGCCGGGATGCACGACGATCTCGTCCGAATCCAGAGAGACCTGGATGCCGAACTGGTGGTCAAGGTCGCCAATTCCAGGAAGCCACAGTGATTCCACCGGCACGGCGCAAACGAGCAAACCGTGCCGGAATCGTAACCTGGCTTAACTTCCGCTCTTGGTCACGATGGGCACCCACGCTCCATTCTTGACCTGATAAAGCGTCGATGCGCCGCTCTTCAACGCGCCGGTGTTGTCGAAGGAAATCCTGCCGGTTACGCCTTCGAAATCGATGGCCTTGAGCGCGGGCCGGTAGTCGTTCGGCGAGCTGGACTTGGCCTTCTGCATCGCCTTGATCGCGGCCCACGCGCCGTCATAGCCGAACGGCGCATAGGACAGGATATCCACGCCGAAACGCTTCTTGAACTTCGCGGAGAAATCCTTACCGCCCGGCAACTGTGCGAGGGGCCGTCCATATTCCCAGGCCATCACGCCTTCGGCGGAATCGCCCGCGAGCTTGATGAAGTCCTGATCCATCACACCGCCGCCGCCCACCAGTTGCGCGTTCATGCCCAGCTGCTTCATGCGCTTGGCGAAGCCCGCGGCCTGCGTGTCCAGGCCGCCGAAGAAGATCAGGTCGGCATTGGTCGATTTGATCTTGGTGATCTGCGTGCTGAAGTCGACCGCTTTGTTGTCGGTGTACTCACGCGCCACGAGATTGCCGCCGTGCGCTTTGACGGCTTTCTCGAACTCGTCGGCCTCGCCCTGGCCGAACGCGGTGCGGTCGTCGATGATCGCGATGCGCTTGGCCTTGGTCACTTCCACGGCATAGACGCCTGCGTTGCCGGCGTTCTGCGCGTCGGTGGAAATCACCATGAAGGTGTTCGCGAAGCCGCGTCCGGTGATGATCGGATTGGTGGCGGCCGGGTCGATCACCGGAATGCCGGCTTGCTCGTAGACCTGCGAAGCGGGAATCGTCGTGCCCGAGTTGAAGTGGCCCACCACGGCCGACACGCCCGCGTCGACCAGTTTCTGCGCGGCTTGCACGCCGATGCGCGGGTCGGCCTGGTCGTCTTCGGAGACGATCTGGAATTGCGCCACCTTGTCGCCGATCTTGATCTTTTGCGCGTTGGCTTCCTCGATTGCGAGCCGGACACCGTTTTCGAGGTCCTTGCCGTAGCCGGCGTTGGCGCCGGTCAGCGGGGCGGCGAAGCCGATCTTCACCGGCAGGTCGTCGGCGAAGCTGGCCGGCGGCGCGATGGCGAAGATAGCGCCAACGAACAGGGCAAGCGGTTTCAGCGTGTAGCGAAGACTCATGGTCTCTCCTTCCATCGACAGTTTCAGGTAGTGAAAGCGGCAAGGCGGTAACGCTGGATCGACGCGCGCGCATGGACTTCGCATGGCGCGCATCGAGAGACTACGAATGATCGGTCGCTTTGAACAATGCGGGAATGCGCGCACTTGCGCGCATTTGCGTTCAAGCGGCGATCAATCTGGCGCGAATATAGAAAGCCAATTTGCCACCGTCTTGGCAGTTCGAGGCGCTTTGAATGAGCATTTCGGCATAACCCGCGCAGCGCGTTGGCTGGCGGCGTCCCGGCGCGGGCGCGCGGGTGCGGATTGCTGCATATGAACAATGCGCGGGCAGCGTGGCCGCCGCGCTGTGGCGGAGCAAGGTCGCTGCCGCCTGTCAGTGTGGAAACTCGTAACGGCTTCGAAACCAGCCGTTCAACGCTCGCCTTGCTGGCGCAACAACTCCTCGCGCAGACGCAGAAGCGGCGCCTTGGTGTCTTCGTCGGCCCATGTGTCGAGATCGTCGAGGGCGCGCTGGCAGCCGTCGAGCACAAGGTCGATATCCACCGGCACGCCGTTGTTCAGCGCGAATTCGATGGTCTCGGCGAACTGCTGGCATTCGTCTTCGCCGTACGAGATGTCGAGGTTGTCGGCGATCACTTCGGCGATATTGCTGCGCGCCTTGTCGTCCGGCGTCACCATATCGACGATGCCGCGCGCCACCGCCGGCGAATAGTACAAAGCGATGTCGAGCCACTGCGCGGGATCGAAGTCGGCCTGGTCGAACTGGCTCTCGAAGAACTCGATCGCTTCCTGTTCGTGCGCCTCGTCGGCGTCGACGCTGATGCACAACTGCTCAAAAAATTCTTCCCGCTCGCTGCGGATATAACCGTCCATCGATGCCTCGTCTGCTGAAAACTGAATGCCGGATGCCTGAGAAATGCGCTGCGGGCGGGCTTGTGCCTTGTCCACGCGGCACGCATTATAGGACGGCCGGCTGACAGTCGAGAGACGCGGCGCGAATTGATTGCCACGACGCGCACAAGAGACGGTTTGCGTGGGCTGCTCGAATCTGCGCTTTGCTAGCTCTGAGGATGGCCTGAAACCTCTTGCGCGCCCGCCACCTACGCCGTATCCGCCACCCACGCATCGAACCACTCGCGCGGCTGCGCGATTTCATTCTGTGCGGCCACCAGTTCGAGCTCATAGCGCCCAGCCTGCCAGGTCGTCTTGACCACCGCGTTCACGGCGGCGAGCGTGTGCTCGAAGGCCGCGCGAATCGAGTCGCCGAGCAGCGTACGCGCGACGAACACCGCGCTCGTCAGATCGCCCACGCCCACCGGTTGCCGCGCGAACGGATAGAGCGGGCGTTGCGCCATCCACGATTCGCGCTCGGTGACGACCAGCATGTTGAAGCGGTCGGCGGGACTGTTTCGATCGAGCAGATGCTTGACCAGCACGAGCTTCGGCCCGCGTGCGATAAGCTCGCGGCATGCCGTCACGGCTTCTTCCAGCGTATCGATCTCGCGCCCCACGAGGCGCTGCAATTCTGTGTGGTTCGGCGCCATGGCGTCGGCCATCTCGGGCATGGTGCGCACGAGAAACTCCTGGATGCCCGGTTCCACCTTGCAGCCGCTCGCCGCACCCATCACCGGGTCGCAGAAGTACCAGGCGCGCGGATTGACGGCCTTCACGGCCTTGACGATCTCCAGCACCGACTGCGCCTGTTCGGGCGTGCCCAGATAGCCGGATAGCACGGCGTCGCAACGCGGCAGCATGCCGATCGCGCCGATGCCGTCGACCAGATCTTCCATTTGCAAGCCGTCGATCGCGCTGCCGGTCCAATGGCCGTATTGCGTGTGGTTCGAGAACTGCACGGTATTGAGCGGCCAGACGTTGACGCCGAGCCGACGCATCGGAAACACCGCCGCGCTGTTGCCGGCGTGACCGAAGACGACATGTGACTGGATGCTCAGAACGCTTTTGGTCATGGTATGGCCCGCGCAACGGGTCTGCGCGATCAATGAAAACGGGAAGGGTGCACCGCGGCGGCGATCCGGCAAGCACCGGACGCCTCGTGCGGCAGGAATGCTTCAGATGGTGCAGGAAACCCACACGCGCTGCATTGTCAGGAAACAATACATGACTTTGCCGCGCGCGAGTCGATCCGTCCCCGAGTTGTTGCGCCGAACCATCACACGCGCACGCGGCGGAGGATGGCTGCGAAGTCAGCCCCGGCCCGCGAAATGCTGCGGGGCTGCTTGCTCAACGGCTTTTCCAACTCATGCGAGATCGCGGTACAACGCCAGATAACGCTCCGCCGAGGCGCCCCAGCCGAAGTCCTGGCGCATCGCGCGCCGCTGGGCCGCCTTCCATTCGGTACGGCGCCCATAGAGGGCGAAGGCGCGGCGGATGGCTGCGCCGATCCCCTTCGGTTCGAATCGTTCGAACACGAAACCGGTGGCGAGGTCGTCGGCGAGATTTTCGAGCGACGCGTCCACCACCGTGTCCGCGAGACCGCCCACGCAATGCACGAGCGGCAGCGATCCATACGCCAGCGCATACAGTTGCGTGAGGCCGCACGGCTCGAAGCGCGAGGGCACCGCTATCACGTCGCTGCCCGCGACGATCGTATGCGCGAGCGTTTCATCGAATCCCAGCTCCACCGCCACAGACTCAGGGTGCGACTGCGCGACGCGTTTCAAACCGTTCTCCAGCGCCGGGTCGCCGGTGCCGAACACGACCAGCTGCCCGCCGTGTTTGATGATTTCCGGCACGGCTTCGAGCAGCAGGTCGAGGCCTTTCTGCTCGGTCAGCCGGCTCACCACGCCGAACAGCAGCGCGTCGCTTTTCTGCGCGAGGCCGAAGCGTTTTTGCAGCGCGTCCTTGCACGCAAGCTTGCCGGCGAGCCGCGTCGCGCTGTAGTGGTTCTCGAGCAGCGTATCGGTGCCGGGACACCAGACCGTGTAGTCGACGCCGTTCAGAATGCCGCTCAGATCGTGCGCGCGGTGGCGCAGCAAACCGTCGAGGCCGCCACCCTGGGCGAGCGTCTGGATTTCCCGTGCATAGGTCGGGCTGACCGTGGTGATGCGGTCGCTGTAGTAGAGGCCCGCCTTGAGAAACGACATTTGCCCGTAGAACTCGACGCCATGCACGCTGAAAAAATCGTCCGGCAGGCCGAGCTGACCGAACTGGTGCGCGGGAAATACGCCTTGATACGCGAGGTTGTGCACCGTGAAGACGCTGCGGGCGAAGGGCCTGCCATGCTGGCGTTCGGCCGCCTTCAGATAGGCCGGCGCGAGCCCCGCGTGCCAGTCGTGCGCGTGAACGATCTGCGGCGACCACGCCGGGTCCAGTTGCTGCGCGAGTTGGGCGGCGACCCAGCCGAGCAGCGCAAAGCGTTGCGCGTTGTCGCCGTAGGGCACGTGCTCGTCATTCAGATACGGATTGCCGCGCCGGTCGTACAGCGTGGCCGCGCGGATCACATAGACGACCAGGCCGTTCGACGCCAGCGTGCCCCGTTCGAGCGTGACGCCCGGCGCGTCGAAGCGGCGGCCCAGTTGCGCGACCGGCGTCAGGTCGGTCAAGCCGGCGACTACCGCCGGAAAGCCTGGCAACAGGACCCGCACATCGGCGCCGCGCTCGATCAGCGCAGGCGGCAACGCGCCCGCGACGTCGGCGAGACCGCCCGTTTTGAGGAGGGGATACAGCTCGCTTGCGACGTGCAGGGCGCGAATCGTCATAGGCTCAGTCTCTGTCCTGTTGGTTCGGGTTGGGCGCGGCTGAGCCGGCGGCAGCCGGCCCTGGCTAGATCTTCTGCTTCAGCGCCTCCGGCGTGACCAGCACGACGCCGTCCTCGGTACGGTAGAAGCGCTCGGCGTCGCTCACCGGATCTTCGCCGATCACCGTGCCCTCCGGTATCGCGCAGCCGCGGTCTATCACCACTTTCTGCAGCCGGCAGCTCGCGCCGACGGTGACCTGCGGCAACAAGACTGCCTCATTGATGTTACAGAACGAACTCACTTTCACATTCGACGAGAGCACCGAGCGCGAAATCTGCGAGCCCGAGATCACGCAGCCGCCGCACACGATCAGATTATTGCCCGAGCCTTGCAGCCCCTTCATGTCGCGCACGAACTTGGCGGGCGGCAACTGTTCCTGGTACGTCCAGATCGGCCAGTTGCGGTCGTAGAGATCGAGCGTCGGGATGGTGGAGGCGAGGTCGAGATTGGCGGCCCAGTAAGCGTCGATCGTGCCGACGTCGCGCCAGTACGGCTCCACGTTGGGATCCGACGACACGCACGACATGCTGAACGGATGCGCGATCGCCATGCCTTGCGTGACCACACGCGGCAGGATGTCCTTGCCGAAGTCGTGATCGGTGTCGATGGTGGAGATGTTCTCTTCGAGCAACGAATACAGGTAATCCGCGCTGAACACGTAGATGCCCATGCTGGCCAGTGCCGTATCCGGGCGGCCGGGAATGCAAGGCGGGTCGGCGGGCTTCTCCAGGAAGTCGGTCACGCGGCGGTTTTCATCCACGTGCATCACGCCGAAGGCCACCGCCTCCATGCGCGGCACCTCGATACAGCCGACCGTGCAATCCGCGCCGCTCTCCTCGTGGTCGGCGATCATGCGCGTGTAGTCCATCTTGTAGATATGGTCGCCCGCCAGCACCACCACGTATTTCGGCCGGATCGAACGGATGATGTCGAGGTTCTGGAACACCGCGTCCGCGGTGCCGCGATACCAGTGCGCGCCTTCCACACGCTGCTGGGCGGGCCACAAGTCGATGAATTCGCCCATCTCGCCGCGCAGGAAACTCCAGCCGCGCTGCAGATGGCGTAACAGCGAGTGCGCCTTGTATTGCGTGACGACCGCGATGCGACGGATGCCGGAGTTCAGACAGTTGGAGAGCGCGAAATCGATGATCCGGTATTTGCCGCCGAAGTGCACCGCCGGCTTGACGCGTTTGTTGGTAAGCGGCCCGAGCCGCGTGCCCCGTCCGCCCGCAAGGACGATGGCGAGGGTGGTGCGTTGCAGATCGTTCAGCCGTGCCGGAGTGTGCATGTCTGTCTCCTGATTAGTATGCCCCGGATGCGTGGGTCGCTTGTTCTCCACTGATGAATCGTGCTGCGCGCCGGCTCCGTCTTCGCGGGCCCGTCTGCTAGTTCTAGCACTGATTTGCCGCGGACGAGTAGTCTGAATTGTGCCGATGCCGCGCGAGCGCCCATCTTGCGCACGATCACCTGTTGCATCGCGGCGATCCGTGCGCCACGACACATATAAAGCGTGCGGTGCCGAGCCGCAATATGCGTGCCACGAGCGCCGCGCCGCTGTCAGCCGGCGCCGGCGGCAGCAGAGTCGGGCGGCGCGTCGTAGAATCGTGCGCTCCCGGCCGGGGTTTCGGCGATGGTCGCGCCGTGCGTTTGCCCCGCATGCCTCCTGTGCTTTTCCCTTCAGAAATAACTTCGATGAGTTTTCGCCGCCTGTCCTTGCTTGCCACGTTGAGCGTTTGTGCACTAGCCGCCGCTTCCGCGCCCGCCGTTTTTGCGGCTTCCGCCGCCACGCCTGCGAGTGCCGCCGCGTCCGCGGGCGTCGACGCGCGGAGTCCGGGCAGCCCCGCCGCTTCCGCCGCCGCGAGCATCGCGGGCGATACCGGCCCGGCGTACGGACCTGAGTTGCAGGGCTTCAACTATCCGGCCCCGGTCAACCAGTACGACTTCACCTCGCAAGGGGTGGCCCTGCATATGGCGTACATGGATATCAAGCCGGCCAAGGCGAACGGCCGCACAGCGGTGCTGCTGCACGGCAAGAACTTCTGCGCGGCGACGTGGGACGCGACCATTCATCGGCTGAGCGACGCCGGCTATCGCGTGATCGCGCCGGACCAGATCGGCTTTTGCAAGTCGAGCAAGCCTGAGCACTATCAGTACAGTTTTCAACAGCTCGCGCGCAATACGCATGCGTTGCTGGAATCGCTCGGCGTGACCGACGCGACGGTGATCGGGCATTCCACCGGCGGCATGCTGGCGATCCGCTACGCGCTGATGTATCCGCGCGAGACGCAGCAACTGGTGCTGGTCAATCCGATCGGTCTGGAAGACTGGAAGGCGAAGGGTGTGCCCTCGTTGTCAGTAGATCAGTGGTACGAGCGCGAGTTGAAGACGACCGCCGAAAGCATTCGCCGCTACGAACAGTCCACCTATTACGTGGGGCAGTGGCGCGCCAACTACGAACCGTGGGTGCAGATGCTGGCCGGCATGTATCGCGGTCCGGGCAAGCAAATCGTCGCGTGGAATTCGGCGTTGCTGTACGACATGATCTATACGCAGCCGGTGGTGTATGAGCTGGGACAGTTGAGCATGCCGACGCTGTTGCTGATCGGCCAGAAGGACACCACGGCGATCGGCAAGGACGCCGCGTCTCCCGACGTACGCGCGAAAATCGGCCATTACCCGGAACTCGGCAAGGCCGCCGCCAAGGCAATTCCGCACGCGACGCTCGTCGAATTCGCCGGACTGGGGCATGCACCGCAGATGCAGGATCCGCAGGCGTTTCATCAAGCACTGCTGGACGGTCTCGCGGCGGTGCCGGCGAACCGTTGAATGGATGGCCGGCCGAGTGGCGCCGATCGACAAAAAAGGGCGGCCACCGGCTGCCCTTTTTTGCATTCGTGGACGGAGTTACCGGTCTTATTTGCCGGCCGCCAATTCCTCACGCACTTGGGCGCCGATCTCGAATGAGCGCAGCCGCGCCTTGTGATCGTAGATCTGCGCGGTGAGCATCAACTCATCCGCACCGGTTTGCTCGATGATCGACTTCAAGCCTTCGCGCACCGTATCGCGATCGCCCAGCGCCGTGCAGGCGAGCGAGTGCGCCACGCCATTCAATTCCATCTCCGACGCCTCGAGCCGTTCGACCGGCGGTTGCAACTGACCCGGCGTGCCACGTCGCAGATTGATGAACTGCTGCTGCAGTGAGGTGAAGAGACGCTGCGCTTCTTCATTCGTATCCGCGGCGAACAGATTCACGCCGACCATCGCATGCGGTTTATCGAGCGTAGCAGAAGGACGGAATTGCGAGCGATACACCTGCAACGCCGTGAGCATGTAATCCGGCGCGAAATGCGAGGCGAAGGCGAACGGCAGACCGAGCGCCGCCGCGAGTTGCGCGCTGAAGAGCGACGAACCGAGCAGCCACAGCGGCACGTTCAGGCCCGCGCCCGGCACGGCGCGAATGCGCTGCCCCGGCACGGGGTCGGCGAAATAACGCTGCAATTCGACGACGTCGTCAGGGAACGAGTCCGCGCTGTTTTGCAAGTCGCGGCGCAAGGCGCGCGCGGTGCTCTGATCGGTGCCGGGCGCGCGGCCGAGGCCCAGGTCGATACGGTCGGGATAAAGCGATGCCAGCGTGCCGAACTGTTCGGCGATGACGAGCGGCGCATGGTTCGGCAGCATGATGCCGCCCGAGCCGACGCGGATCGTTTTCGTACCGCCCGCGACATAGCCGATCACCACCGCAGTCGCGGCGCTGGCAATGCCCGTCATGTTGTGATGTTCCGCGAGCCAGAAGCGGCGATAGTTCCAGTTTTCCGCGTGCTGGGCAAGGTCGAGCGTATTCCTGAACGCGTCGGCCGGCGTGGCGCCCGCGGTGACCGGCGAAAGGTCGAGGACCGAGAAGGGGATCATTGTCTGTTCACTTGTTGTTTCCGGCGCTGTCGCGCGATGGGGCATTCTCGCAAAGCTTGCGCTTTTCTGCTGACAGGGTCGCGATGTCCACGTTCATGAAAGGGGGTTTGCTCGCGCAGGCGTGACGAGGGCGAAACGCCAAACGGGAACCGCTTAGGCGTTACATGCAAACCCGCATCGCAGCGCGAGCGAGCAGCAGGTGGCCGATATCTTCGCACGTGGCGCCGTGATCGAAGGGCGTGCCGATGTGTCGCACTGTTGTTGACCGACACCTTCAACGCCGGACTCGCTCGTGGTGCGTAAGCGCCGTCAATCAGCGTCATCCAAACCTGTCTTCTCAACTACCGACGACCCAAGCCCTGATGGCCGGACCGCCTGCGCGCGTTAGCCGGCCGGATTGCGGCGCTCGTCGCGATCACACCGTCTGGGGCTCGATCCACGCGCCGCGTGGCGCGGAAATTGCACGGCATCACCGTACCGTCGAAGACGGCACGCTAAAAAAAACAGCGCGGCCAGGCAGTTCGACGGCGGCGCCGTGGATGCGATGTCGCCGCGCATCGGCGATATTCATCATGTGAGCGACGCGTTTAGTGACCGTACGTCGATCAGCATTCACGTGTACGGTACAAATATCGGTGCGGTGACACGCGGTCCGTCTATCCGGGCGGTGCGCCCGCAAGCTGCTTATCTCCGGCTACGCGAACGACGTGTCGCCGAACATCTGGAATGTGGCAAAGGAGTCCTTCATCTCATGAGTTTCGTTCACGCATTTCGTACCCGATCATTCGAAGACGTGCGCCGCACACTGCTCGATCGCGAGGAAATCGCGCTCGTGGACGTGCGCGAGGAAGATCCGCACGCGCGCAGTCATCCGCTGTTTGCCGCCAATCTGCCACTGTCGCGGCTCGAACTCGACGCGCCCGTGCGCTTGCCGCGCCAGGCCGTGCCGATCGTCGTATTCGACTCTGGCGAAGGACTCGCAGAACGTGCCGCGCGCCGTCTGGACCAGTTGGGCTATACCGACGTTGCCTTGCTCGAAGGTGGTTTGCAAGGTTGGCGCGAGGCCGGCGGCGAGCTGTTCCAGGACGTCAACGTGCCGAGCAAGGCGTTCGGCGAACTGGTGGAAAGCGTGCGGCATACGCCGTCGCTCACGGCGCCGCAGGTGCAGGCGCTGCTCGATCAGGAAGCGGACGTGGTGGTGCTCGACGCACGCCCCTTCGACGAATATCAAACCATGAATATTCCCGGCAGCATCAGCGTGCCCGGCGCGGAGCTGGTGCTGCGCGCGCGTCAGCTTGCGCCGAATCCGGCGACGCGGATCATCGTCAATTGCGCAGGGCGCACGCGCAGCATCGTCGGGGCGCAGTCGTTGATCAACGCGGGCGTGCCGAATCCGGTCGCGGCGCTGCGCAACGGCACGATCGGCTGGACGCTGGCCGGCCAGGCGCTGGCGCACGGCAGTTCGCGCCGCTTCGAACCGATTGCCGACGATCAGCTGCGTCTGGCGGCTGCCGATTCCGCACGCGCGGTGGCGGATCGCGCGAGGGTGGGCCGCACGTCACGCGACGAAGCACGCCGCTGGGCCGGCGAAGCGGTACGCACCGTATATCGCTTCGACGTGCGTACGCCGGAAGAATACGAAGCGGGCCACGTGCCGGGGTTTCGCAGCGCGCCGGGCGGCCAGCTCGTGCAGGAAACCGACATGTTCGCGCCAGTGCGCGGCGCGCGCGTGATCCTCGCGGACAATGACGGCGTGCGCGCGAACATGACCGCGTCGTGGCTCGCGCAGATGAACGTCGAGGTATATGTCGTCGATGGTTTGATGGCCGCGGACTTCGGCGAGAAGGGATCGGCGCCCGCGGTCCGCCATGCTCCGACGCCGCCCGACGCCGATGAGCTCACGCCGGCCGGCTTGGTGACGCTGCTGCAATCGCGCGGCACCGCCGTGCTCGATTTCACCAGCAGCGCGAGCTATGTGAAGCGTCATATTCCCGGTGCGTGGTTCGTGATTCGCAGCGAACTCGAGAAGGCGCTGCACAAGCTGCCGGATGCGCAGCGTTATGTGGTCACCTGCGGCAGCAGCCGGCTCGCGCGCTTCGCCGCGCCCGACGTTGCGGCATTGACCGGCAAACCGGTGCAGGTGCTGAGCGGCGGCACGGCGGCGTGGATCGAAGCGGGCTTGCCGGTCGAGAGCGGCGAGACACGCATGGCATCGGCGCGCATCGATCGTTACCGGCGGCCTTATGAGGGCACCGACAACGCGCGCGAAGCGATGAACGCGTATCTGGAATGGGAGTACGGTCTCGTCGCGCAACTCGGACGCGATGGCACGCATGGGTTTTGCGTGATCTGAGCGCATCAGCCGCGCGCGGCGCGCTTGCTTGCTTGAACCGCCGCGCGTGAGCGCGTCGCGCCGCGCGAGAAAATCTCGCATATTTGCTTGGCAGAATAACGCGTTTGTCTTATACAAAGGCCTGCCTTATCGTCGATGGCAAATCCACTCGTTGCCACGACGTACGCGCTGCCCATGACCACCTCCCGTTTTTGTTTCGCAATCCGATCTGTTCTGAAGCGCGCGTTGTTTGCAACGCCCGGCATTGCGGCGCTCGCAGCGTCGGCCTTGCCGTGCGCGGCGGAATCACACATCGCAGAATGACTCGCTGCTGCAGGCGGTCGGACGCACTGCCTTTACGTCGATTTCGCGCCCTTGAAACGCACCGTCGAAAAGCGCTGAGAACCTCGCGGTCCAACGCAAATCATCTGCCGATTCGGTGTAAACGCGCTCTCGTCTAAAACCGCCAATGCGATTAGATTAGTCACACTTGGAAGGCTTATCGAGGGACCAGGACGGCCAATCAAGCAGCGGTTTGCCATTCCGGCGATGGCGCAAGGTGAGCAGCCAAGGTTGCTCGCCGCTTCGTCCGGAACCAGACCGCTGCGCGTCGTCCGCGGTGCTTCGTTGTCAGGCGGCCGAAACGGGCGCTTCCATTTTCCGGTTGACCGTATCGACCGACCCGGCGACGCTTTGCACAGCGTCGCCTTTTTGCTTGTGGCGACGGTTTTTAACGTGCTTCGCCGCGTGAACTCCCGCCATCGCCGCCGCCTCCCTCCGCCATCGTGTACGACGGCCCACACCGCCGTGCCGCGCCCGCTCGCGGTTTTCCTCGTGCGCGGTTATCCTGTAGCAGACACTACACAACGGGATGCGCGCCTTTGCGGCCCGCGTCCGTACAGGAAAAACTCGCTGTGAGCCTCAAACTGCTGACTGTCGCCATGCTGGCCGCGTGCGTCGCGTTGACCGGTTGCGACGACCAATCGAGCGACCGCGCCGTGCAAAAACTCAAGGAATTCTTCAACGCCGTCAAACCGGATGCGTTGCTGCTCAAGGACATGACGCCGGGCGTCACGACCGAAGCGCAAATCCGCGACCAGATGGGCAAGCCGGAAACGGAGCGCACGTTCACCGACGGTTCCAAACGCTTCGAATATCCGCGCGGCCCGCAAGGCCTGAATACGTACATGGTCGACATCGATCGTGACGGCAAATTGCACGCGATCACCCAGGTGCTCACGGCGGCCAATTTCGCGAAGATCCGCATGGGCATGAGCGAGGACGAAGTGCGCCGGCTGCTCGGAAAGCCCGGTCAGGTCGCGGTGTTTCCGCTCAAACCGGAAACCGTGTGGAGCTGGAAGTGGCGCGAAGGCGGCGTGACCGAAGAGGGTATCTTCAACGTGCATTTCGACCAGTATCAGAAGGTGTACACGACATCGCGCTCGGACGTGATCCGGGGACGATAGAAGTGAGAAGACACAAGCGGGGAAGAAGATGATTCGTCGACGTCGATACAGCCGGATCGGGCTGGTGTTAGGGGGCGGCGCCGCGCGCGGCTGGGCGCATATCGGCGCGATTCGCGCGCTGCACGATGCGGGCATCAAGCCCGATGTGATCTGCGGCACGTCGATCGGCGCGCTGGTGGGCGCGGTATACGCGAACGGCGACCTCGACTGGCTCGAGGAGTGGGTCTCGCGGCTCACGTGGCAGACGGTGGTGCGCCTGCTCGATCTGCGGCTCTCGGGCGGCCTGCTCGGCGGCCGCAAAGTGATCCAGCTCTTCGCCGACAAATTCAATGGCCGCTCGATCGCGCAACTGAACATGCCGTTCGCGGCCGTCGCCACCGAACTCGATTCGGGCCGCGAGAGCTGGTTGCAGGACGGCAGCGTGGTCGACGCGGTGCGCGCCTCGATTGCGATTCCCGGCATTTTCACGCCGGTGTGGCACAACGGTGTCTGGCTGGTGGACGGCGGCCTGAGCAATCCGGTGCCGGTTTCCGTGGCGCGGGGCATGCGCGCGGACTGCGTGATCGCCGTCGATCTGAACAACGACATTCTGAATGGCCGCGATTTCGGCGGCGCGGTGGTCGATACGCCCGCCATCGATCCGACAGCGCCGCCACCGCTCGCGCTGCGCCGCAACGGCAAACCCTGGCCAAAGTGGCTCGCGCCCGCCGACGCACGCACCACCGACGACGTGCGCGTGCCGCCCGCGCCGAGCGCCCGCGTGCCGTCCATGCTGAGTTCGATCGCGCAGAGCATCGACATCATGCAGGTGCGGATTACGCGTAGCCGCCTCGCGGGCGAGCCGGCGGATATCCTGATTCAGCCGCGCCTGGGCGGCATGGGGATTTTCGACTTTCACCGCGCGGCGCCGGCCATCGAGGAAGGGCGCGCCGCAGTCGAATATATGCTGCCGGCGATCCGCGCGAGGCTGGGGATCGATTAGGAAGATGCGGCGCCGTGACCGAGTCTAACGGAGCAAGGCCGCGAGCGTCGGCGGCGCATTTTCAAATACGAATGGATTGAGGAACTGGCGCCGCCACATCAGGTTACGATCCACTTCGCTCAGTTGAGCCTCGGTGCAAACCGGGTTCCACCGATCGCAGATCACCTCGATCTGATGCTCGGCCAGCGCAGCGGCTTCGTCGTTCGAGAGCAGAAATAGCGGCGCCGCCTTCAGGCAGGTTTCAATCCTGCTGAAGCGCTCATTGCCGACGATCAGCATGGCCTGGGTGGCTTCGTTGCCGGCTCGCGCCTGTGGACAGATGTCGTACGCCGGCGTGAGCGCCAACTCCTTTCCATTCCAGTAGGCTGCGTGGTTGCGCGCATGGTCGTCGGTATTGCCGCACAGCACGTTGAAGAGCATGCGCGCGAACAGTTCTTTGAGCGTCGCTTTCGGGGCGCTGAAGCGATGGCGGATCAGCGTGGCGAAGTCCTCATAACTTGCATAGCGCGCCATCATTTCGTCGAGCCCGAATAGCGTCAGCGCCGACACCATCGCGCGGCGTTGCCAGCCGTCTGCTGCGCGCACGCGGTCGAACCGTTCCACGAGCAATACATCCTTGCCGCCGACGTGCTTGAGCGTGACCGGCGCGGCATGAATGCCGACTTCGGACGCAAGGCGCATGGCAACGTATTCGGCTTTCACGACGCTGTAGACGTCGCTTTGGGAAGAAAACTTCGCGATGAATTTCCGGTTGTGCGTGGTGATCAGCGCTTTGGGACGCGCGCCGCCGATCGAACTTCCGTGAAACAGGGCGCGCTCGAGATCGGGACTCAGCGGCACGCCTCGTTCGACACTTGCAACTGCGTTCAATAGATCGCTGAAGGATGCAGTGGCCGTTTCCCGAGGTACGTACTCGGTTGGCGACAACTGGAAGTCCAGGGCCCCGATTCGATCCGAGCCCGACTCGAGCAGATACGTCAACTCGTCGAGGTCGGTGGTGCCGATCTGGGAACCCCGCACGCCAAGCTTGCGACTGATGATGACCCGCCGGCCCCACGCGTCCGGGGCTCCGTCGCGGATGCTTCCCGGAATCGATAAACCGTCGGACAGAGGGATCGTCCCGCGTTGCAGCGGCAACTCGGGCGCATAGAGCGGGATGGCGTCGTCGCGTCCGAGGTAACTTTGGCCGTAGTTGAAGAGAATCCGGTCGCCGACAACGGCCAGTCGCCCAGCGACCACGGGTTCGGCTGCGCCCGGGAGCCAGAACCAGACAAAGGCTTCCTTATACGAGGCTTCAGAAATCATCTTTTGTTTCGATGCGAGGTGCGCGCGCGGCGCGTGGCAGCAGCGTCAACATGTCTGCGTTGGCCTGAATAGCATTTGCCAGACTCGTGCGGTCGGCATCGAAAAGACGTACGCCGACCACGGCGGCTGCTTCGAATACCGCACCGATCGAGCAGGATGGATCGCCTTTCTCGATCCGCTGTATGAGGCTACGGGACAATCCTGTGCGCTCGGCTAACTGGACCAGGGGGATTTTTCGTTCGAGGCGCGCGCGGCGAATCAATTGCCCGAGCAGCAAGGCAGCTTCCAGACTGTAGCGCGAGGCGGGACGTGTCACCGAGTTAGGCATAAGAGCGGTATGGTTCATATATGAGTCACAAAGGGCCTTCGTGACTCGTTTGTGAACCATTATGGGTCAGTTCAAAGCGAAAAACAACGAATGACTCGTATATGAACCACGAAGGCCCTTCGTGATTCATATACGAGTCGCCGAAGCCATTTCCGAGCGGCTTATCGCCTCGCGCCGACCGCCCGTGATCTATCGAAAAAGCGACCCGAAACTTGCTAATTCGCGGCGGCGCTCGCCGCGCGCGTCCCGCTTTACCAACGCCAATTCCCTGCAAAACCAAGCCCTGCAAGCCGCGCCGCGCGCCTCAGCACGTCTTGCTGCATCGCAACAAAGCTTCCGCCCGCCTTTGAGAAAATAATTTTCGCTTGCGAGACTGCGCGCCATGCTGGACGAGTGGGGCAGATACAAGCCGACGCCGTCCGAGACATCCTCAAACAACCTGGATGGAGACACGCGTGTTCCTATACGGCTTTGGTCCGGTGTTGCTGGCCGGCACGATCCAGACGATCGAGCTGTCCGTCCTGTCGCTGGCGGCCGCCGTGCTGCTCGGCCTCGCGGGCGCGGCGGCGAAACTCTCGTTCAACCGCCCGCTGCGGGCAATCGCGACCGGCTACACGACACTGATCCGCTCGGTGCCCGACCTCGTGCTGATGCTGCTGCTGTTCTACAGCATCCAGATCGCGGTCAACAATCTCACCGACGCGCTGAATCTGCCGCAGTTCGATATCGATCCGTTTGTGGCCGGCGTGCTGACGCTCGGCTTCATCTACGGTGCGTACTTCACCGAAACCTTCCGCGGTGCGTTTCTGGCGGTGCCGCGCGGCCAACTCGAAGCGGGCAGCGCCTACGGCATGAGCGGCGCGCGCGTGTTCACGCGCATCCTGTTCCCGCAGATGATGCGGTTCGCGCTGCCGGGCATCGGCAACAACTGGCAGGTGCTGGTGAAGGCGACGGCGCTGGTGTCGATCATCGGTCTCGCGGACGTGGTCAAAGCCGCGCAAGACGCCGGCAAAAGCACCTTCAACATGTTCTTCTTCATCCTGGTCGCCGCGTTGATCTATCTGGCGATCACCACCGCGTCCAATCTCGTGCTGATCTGGCTGGAAAAGCGCTATTCGATCGGCGTGCGGCACGCGGAGCTCTAAGACCATGATCGACATCCTCAATCAATTCTGGCGCGCGTTCCTGTACTGGGACGGCCAGCGCATGTCCGGGCTCGCCGTCACGCTGTGGCTGCTGGTGGCGTCGATCGGCATCGGCTTCGTGCTGGCGATTCCGCTGGCGGTGGCGCGCGTGTCGAAGAAGCGCTGGCTCTCTACGCCGGTGCGTCTCTACACGTACGTGTTTCGCGGCACGCCGTTGTACGTGCAACTGCTGCTGATCTACACCGGCATGTACAGCCTTGAATTCGTGCGCTCGCATCAGGTGCTGGATGCGTTTTTCCGCAGCGGTTTTCATTGCGCGATTCTTGCCTTCGCACTAAACACCTGCGCGTACACCACGGAAATTTTCGCCGGCGCGATCCGCTCGACCTCGCACGGCGAAGTGGAAGCGGCGCGCGCCTACGGCATGAGCTGGTTCACGATGTACCGGCGCATTGTGATACCGTCCGCGCTGCGCCGGGCCTTGCCGTTGTACAGTAACGAAGTGATCCTGATGCTGCACGCCACCACCGTCGCTTTTACGGCCACGGTGCCGGACATCCTGAAGGTGGCGCGCGACGCGAACTCGGCCACTTACCAGTCGTTCGATGCGTTCGGTCTCGCGGCGCTGATTTACCTCGTGGTGTCGTTCGCGCTGGTGGCTTTGTTCCGCCGCGCCGAGCGTCATTGGCTGGGTTACCTGGCGGTGCGCACGCATTGAAACGCGCCGTGTTTGCACACGATGGCGCGCGCAATGTGCGCCGTCACGAAGATTGATCCGTATTTTCAAAGGGAGAGCATCTTGCTCCACACGACTCAAACCGAAGCTTGCAAGCTCGCCGTACAGGACATCCACAAGCGCTACGGCGACAACGAAGTGCTCAAGGGCGTGTCGCTCAATGCGAACAAGGGCGACGTGATCAGCATCATCGGCGCGAGCGGGTCGGGTAAGAGCACCTTCTTGCGCTGCATCAATTTCCTCGAGCGGCCGAACGCCGGGCAGATCGTCGTCGACGGCGAGATGGTGAAGACGAAAACCGATCGCGCCGGCAATCTCGAAGTCGCCGATCACAAGCAGTTGCAGCGCATCCGCACGAAGCTCGCCATGGTGTTCCAGCACTTCAACTTGTGGGCGCACATGAATGTGCTCGAGAACATCGTCGAAGCGCCGATTCATGTGCTGGGTCTGAAGCGCAAGGAAGCCGAAGACCGCGCGCGTGAATATCTCGAGAAGGTCGGTCTCGCGCCGCGCCTCGAAAAGCAGTATCCGTCGCATCTGTCGGGCGGGCAGCAGCAGCGTGTGGCGATTGCCCGCGCGCTGGCCATGGACCCCGACGTGATGCTGTTCGACGAGCCGACTTCCGCGCTCGATCCCGAACTGGTCGGTGAAGTGCTGAAGGTCATGCAAAAGCTCGCCGAAGAAGGCCGCACCATGATCGTCGTCACGCACGAAATGGGTTTCGCGCGCAACGTGTCGAACCATGTGATGTTCCTGCATCAAGGACGTACCGAAGAAGAGGGCTTGCCCGCCGAAGTGCTCAGCGCGCCGCGCAGCGAGCGGCTCAAGCAGTTCCTGTCCGGCAGCCTGAAGTAACGCGCGGGTCGCGCGGATTCACTCGATGCCTCGCACGTCCAGCCCGGCTCGCACCACGCAGGTCGCCATTGTCGCCTTGCCGCCCGTGTCGATGTCGGGCGTCGGGCCGATTGTCGACGCGCTCAATCTCGCCAATGAAATCGACGGCCGCGCGCTGTACCGCCTGCAGGTGTGCTCGTGGGACGGCCGCGCGGTGCCGCTCGCGGGCGGCGCCCAGTGGCCGGCGGACGCCGCCTTCGGCGACGCGATTGCGTGCGACTGGCTGATCATCGTCAGCGAGCGCTTTCAGCAATTTGCCGACTATCGCCTCTTTCTCGCCAGCCTTTCGCGCGTCGGCCAGCGCACGCCGCTCGTCACCGGCATTCATCACGGCGTCTGGTGGCTCGCCATGGCAGGGCAGTTGTCCGGCTATCGCGTGAGCGTCAACTGGGAAACCTATCAGCAGTTCTCGGAGCAGTTCGAGCGTTCCATCGTCACGCAGCAGATCTTCGAAATCGACCGCGATCGCGCCACTTGCGCGGGCGGCCAGGCGACCGTCGACTTCATGCTGGCGATGATCGGCCGCGAGCACGGCCCCGAACTCGCGGACCGGATTGCCGACACGCTCGGCGTCGGCGTATTGCGCGCGGGCGAGGAGCGTCAGCGCATTCCGTTCGTGACCGCGCCGGGCGAGCGTCATCCGCGCCTGAACGACGCGCTGCTGCTGATGGAAGCGAATATCGAAGACCCGCTCACCACCGACGAGATCGCCGGTCTGGTCGGCGTGTCGCGGCGGCAGTTGGAACGCCTGTTTCGCCAGTATCTCGGCTCGATGCCGTCCAAATACTATCTGGGACTGCGGCTTTCGAAAGCGCGCACGCAATTGCAGCGCACCAGTAAGTCGGTGGTGCAGATCAGTCTCGCTTGCGGGTTTTCGTCGGCGGCGCACTTTTCGAATGCGTACCGCGAACGCTTTGGTGTCACACCGCGAGAGGATCGTCGTAACTGGATCGACAAGCAGACGGGCGCAAGCGGTGCGGCGGCCAGCGAGCCGCGGCCGGGTGCGCTGATCGAGCGGCCGGATCAGGCGGATTGATCCGAACGAGCGCGTGGCCAGGGCTCAAGCCCGGCCGATTCGCGTGGAACCTCATAGAAAGCGTCGCGTATGCGCAAGACGTATCGCGTGCGGTTTCCTACACTACCTGTATTACCTCTCACCTGTAACGAGGATTTGCCATGAACGACCTGACAGTGACACGCCAGACCTTCGACGAAGTCATGGTGCCGGTGTTTTCGCCCGCCGCCTTCGTGCCGGATCGCGGTCTCGGCTCACGCGTCTGGGATACGCAAGGCCGCGACTATATCGACTTCGCCGGCGGCATCGCCGTCACCGCTCTCGGCCATGCGCATCCCGAACTGCTGAACGTGCTGCACGAGCAGGGCGGCAAGCTGTGGCACATCGGCAATGGTTACACCAACGAACCGGTGCTGCGCCTCGCCAGACGCCTCGAAGACCTGACGTTCGCCGAGCGCGCATTCTTCGCCAACTCGGGCGCGGAAGCGAACGAGGCCGCGCTGAAACTGGCACGCCGCGTCGCGTTCGACCGCCACGGCGCGGATAAATACGAAATCATCTCGTTCACGCAGTCGTTCCATGGCCGTACGTTCTTCACGGTCAGCGTCGGCGGCCAGCCGAAGTATTCGGAAGGCTTCGGCCCGGTGCCGGCCGGCATCACCCACTTGCCGTACAACGACATCGAAGCGGCAAAGAAAGCCATCGGCGCGCAAACTTGCGCGGTGATCGTCGAGCCGATTCAGGGCGAAGGCGGCGTGATCCCGGCGGATCCGGCGTTCCTGAAAGCACTGCGCGAAGCCTGCGATCAGCACGGCGCACTGCTGATTTTTGACGAGGTACAAACGGGTGTGGGCCGCAGCGGCTATTTCTACGCGTACGAAGAAACCGGCGTGACGCCGGACATTCTCACCACCGCCAAAGCGCTCGGCAACGGTTTTCCGATCGGCGCGATGCTGACCACCAACGAACTGGCCGCGTATTTCAAGGTCGGCGTGCATGGCACGACGTACGGCGGCAATCCGTTGGGCGCGGCGATCGCTGAAAAGGTGGTCGAGTTGGTCAGCGACCCGAAGCTGCTGGAAGGCGTGCGCTCGCGCAGTGAAGCGTTGAAAGGCCACCTCGCGAAGCTCAACGAACGCTTCGGCCTGTTCACGGAAGTGCGTGGCCGGGGTCTTCTGATCGGTGCGGAATTGACCGATGCATTCAAGGGCCGCGCGAAAGATTTCGTCACGGCCGCAGGCCAGCACGGCGTGATCATGCTGATGGCCGGTCCTGACGTGCTGCGTTTCGTGCCGTCGCTGATCATGCCGCCCGACGACATGAACGAAGGCTTCGAACGACTCGCCAAGGCCATCGAAAGCATTGTCGGCGCGAAGGCCGAAGCCACGTCGAACTGATCCACGGCATTGATCATGCGTCACATTCAACAGGAACGATGATGCTCTTCGTACGCCCAGGCCGCCTCGCCGATCTCGACGCGCTCGAACATATGGCGCGCACCGCGCAACCGGTGCTGCATTCCCTGCCGCACGACCGGCGTGCGCTCGAGGCGCGCGTCGCGTTATCGGAAGACTCGTTTCGCGCGGAAGTCGATTTTCCGGGCGAAGAGTTCTATCTGTTCGTGCTCGAAGATGCGCAGAGCGGCAGGCTGATGGGCACGGCGAGCATTGTTGCCGCGGCCGGTTATTCGGACCCGTTCTACGCGTTTCGCAACGACGCGCTGATTCATGCGTCGCGCGAACTGCACGTGAACCGCAAGATTCACGCGCTGACCATGTCGCATGAGTTGACCGGCAAGAGCCGCCTTGCGGGCTATTACATCGATCCGTCGCTGCGTGGCGATGCCGCCGCGCATCTCATGTCGCGTGCGCGAATGATGTACATCGCCGCCAATCGCAAGCGCTTCACGCCCGAGGTGTTTTCGCTGCTGCTCGGCGTGACCGACGAAAACGGCGTGTCGCCGTTCTGGGAAGCGGTGGGGCGCAAGTTCTTCGGCCGCAACTTCGCGGACATCGAGATCGAATCGGGTGGCCGCAGCCGCACGTTCATCGCCGAGGTGATGCCCACGTATCCCATCTATGTGCCGTTGCTGCCCGAGGCGGCGCAGCGCGTGCTCGGCGAGCCGGATTCGAAGGCCTTGCTCGCGTATGACATTCACCTTGAAGAAGGCTTCGAGACGGATCGCTATATCGACATTTTCGACGCGGGTCCGGTGTTGACCGCGCAGGTGGATCGCAGCGCCTGCGTCACGCGCAACGAAACGCGTGTGGTGCACGAGAACGATGCCCCCGCCGACGGTTCGACGTATCTGGTCGCATATAACGGCGCCGATGGCGAGTTCCGCTGTGTGCTCGGCGAATTGACGGCGGGTAAAGAAGCCGGCGCGTCGTTGTCGCACGCGTCGCGAGCGGCGCTCGGCGTCGAAGAAGGCGACACGGTGCGCTGCGTGCCGCTGCACCAGTCGCATCAGGATGAACAATCGGGAGAGGCACGATGATCGTCGTTCGCGTTGTGCAACGAGGCGATGTGGACGCGCTCATGCGGCTCGCACAGGAAACTGGCCCCGGTCTCACCACCTTCAAGCCGGACCGCGACGCACTCGCGGCACGCGTGGAACGCGCGCGCCGCACGATGGAAGACAAGGCCGAGCCGCATGAAGCCGGCTACTTCTTCGTGATGGAAGACACCAACACGGGCGACATCGCCGGTGTGTGCGGCATCGAAACCGCAGTCGGCCTGCAACAGCCGTTCTACAACTACCGCGTGAGCACCGTGGTGCACGCGAGCCAGGACCTCGGCATCTGGACGCGCATGCGCGCGCTGAACATCTCGCACGACCTGACCGGTTATGCCGAAGTGTGCTCGCTGTTCCTCAGCCCGCGTTATCGCACGAGCGGCGTGGGCGGCTTGCTGTCGCGCTCGCGCTTCATGTTTCTCGCGCAGTTTCGCGAGCGTTTTCCGCAGCGTCTGTGCGCGGAATTGCGCGGCCATTTCGACACCGAAGGCACCTCGCCGTTCTGGCGCGCGGTCGGCTCGCATTTCTACCAGATCGATTTCAATGCGGCGGACTATCTGAGTTCGCATGGCCGCAAGGCGTTCCTCGCCGAGTTGATGCCGCGCTACCCGGTGTATGTCGAGCTGTTGCCGGAAGAGGCGCAGGAGTGCGTCGGCCTTACGCATAACGACACGATTCCGGCGCGCCGCATGCTCGAATCGGAAGGGCTGCGCTACGAGAATCACGTCGATATCTTCGACGCGGGTCCGGTGCTCGAATGCCATATCGCCGACTTGCGCACCGTGCGCGAGAGCGTGGTGGTGCCGGTCGAGATCGCCGCGTCGAGCACCGCGGGCGCGCCGCAGGATGGACCGAAATCGATGGTGTCGAATACCTCGTTGGGCGATTTTCGCGTCGGCGTGGTGGCGGGCGTGCCGCAGGACGGCGTATTCCGTCTGAGCGCGATTGAAGCCGCGGCACTCGACGTCAAGGCAGGCGACCTCGTGCGCGTGCTGCCGCAGAAACACAAACAGGGATGATCATGAGCGAGCTTTTCATCGACGGCGAATGGGCCGCCGGCACAGGACCCGCATTCGCGTCGCGCAACCCGGGCACGGGCGCGACGGTGTGGGAAGGCAACAGCGCCTCGGCGGACGACGTCGACCATGCGGTGCGCAGCGCGCGCCGCGCCTTCGCCGCGTGGTCGGCGTCGAGCCTCGACGAGCGTTGCGGCGTGGTGCGCCGCTTCGCCGCGCTCGTGACCGAACGCAAGGAAGCGCTGGCTGAAGCGATCGGCCGCGAAACCGGCAAGCCGTTGTGGGAAGCGCGCACTGAAGCGGCTTCGATGGCGGCCAAGGTCGAGATCTCGATTCAGGCTTATAACGAGCGCACCGGCGAAAAGCGTTCGGCGATGGCGGACGGCACAGCCGTGCTTCGGCATCGTCCGCATGGCGTGGTGGCCGTATTCGGGCCGTACAACTTTCCGGGCCACTTGCCGAACGGGCATATCGTGCCAGCACTGATTGCGGGCAATGCGGTCGTCTTCAAGCCGTCGGAACTCGCGCCCGGCGTGGCCGCGCTCACCGTGCAGATCTGGCGCGACGCCGGCTTGCCCGCGGGCGTGCTGAATCTCGTGCAAGGCGAGAAGGACACCGGCATTGTGTTGGCGAATCATCGGCAGATCGACGGTCTGTTCTTCACGGGTAGTTCGGATACCGGAACATTGCTGCACAAGCAGTTCGGCGGCCGCCCGGAAATCGTGCTGGCGCTCGAAATGGGCGGCAACAATCCGCTCGTGATCGGACCCGTGGCCGATGTGGACGCCGCCGTGCATCACACGATTCAGTCGGCGTTTCTGTCGGCGGGTCAACGCTGCACCTGCGCGCGCCGTATTTTTGTGCCGAACGATGCGGGCGGCGATCGCTTCATGGAACGCTTGACCGAAGTCACGTCGCGCATCACGGTCGGCGAATACAACGCCGATCCGCAACCGTTCATGGGCGCGGTGATCTCGGCCCGCGCCGCGTCGCGGCTCGTTGCCGCGCAGGAACGTTTGCTGGCTGACGGCGCAAGCGCTTTACTGAAGATGGAACAGCGCGACCCGAAGCTCGGCTTCGTCACGCCCGCGATTCTCGACGTCACGAGCGTGAAGAATCTGCCCGACGAAGAACACTTCGGTCCTTTGGCACAAATCATCCGCTACGGCAGCTTCAACGAAGCGTTGGAGCAGGCCAACGACACCGAGTTCGGTCTCTCCGCCGGCTTGCTCGCCGACGACGAAGCGCTCTGGACGCATTTCCAGCGCACCATCCGCGCGGGCATTGTCAACTGGAACCGGCCGACCAACGGCGCCTCGTCGGGCGCGCCGTTCGGCGGGCCGGGCCGCTCGGGCAATCACCGGCCGAGCGCGTACTACGCAGCCGACTACTGCGCGTTCCCGATGGCATCCGTCGAAAGCGCGCAACTGCAAATGCCCGCGAGCGTCTCGCCGGGCCTTCAATTCTAAGGATCGACGATGCAAGCCACTGAAGCCAATTTCGACGGCCTGGTCGGCCCGACCCACAACTACGCGGGGCTCTCGTTCGGCAACGTCGCGTCGCAGAACAACGATAAGTCGATTGCGAATCCGAAGGCGGCCGCTCGCCAGGGCCTGCGCAAGATGAAGCAATTGGCCGATCTCGGCTTTCATCAGGGCGTGTTGCCGCCGCAGGAGCGTCCGTCGATGCGTCTGTTGCGCGAACTCGGTTTCTCCGGCGACGACGCCACCGTGATCGCGCGCGTGGCGAGAGACGCGCCCGAACTGCTGGCCGCCGCAAGCTCGGCTTCGGCGATGTGGACCGCGAATGCGGCGACCGTGAGTCCGTCCGCCGACACTCACGACGGCCGCGTGCATTTCACGCCCGCCAATCTGTGCAGCAAGCTGCATCGCGCGATCGAACACGAGTCGACGCGCCGCACATTGCGCGCGATTTTCAGTGACGCCGACCGTTTCGTGGTGCACGAGGCGCTGCCCGGCACGCCCGCGCTCGGCGACGAAGGCGCGGCGAATCACACGCGCTTCTGCGCGGACTATGCGGCGCGAGGCGTCGAATTCTTCGTGTATGGCCGCAGCGAGTATCGGCGCGGGCCGGAGCCGAAGCGCTTCCCGGCGCGTCAAACCTTCGAGGCGAGCCGCGCGGTCGCGCATCGTCATGGCCTTGCCGAAGCGGCTACGGTGTACGCGCAGCAGAACCCGGACGTGATCGACGCGGGCGTGTTCCATAACGACGTGATCGCGGTCGGCAATCGCAATACGCTGTTCTGTCATCAGTTGGCGTTCGTCGAACAGAACGCGGTGTACGACGAACTGCGTTCGAAGCTCACCGGCCTGAAGGCGGACTTCAATGTGATCGAAGTGCCGGACGCGCAGGTGAGCGTGGCCGACGCCGTCACCTCGTATCTGTTCAACAGCCAGTTGCTGACGCGTCCGGACGGCAAGCAGGTACTGGTGGTGCCGCAGGAATGCCGCGAAAACCCGCGCGTAGCGGCATATCTCGACGATCTGGCATCGCATGCGGGCCCGATCGACGACGTGCTGGTGTTCGATCTGCGCGAAAGCATGAAGAACGGCGGCGGCCCGGCGTGTCTGCGTCTGCGTGTCGTCCTCGACGACGCGGAACGCGCGGCGGTGACGCAGGGCGTGTGGATCAACGACACCTTGTTCGGCCGACTCGATACGTGGATCGAAAAACATTATCGTGACCGCCTCGCGCCGGCCGATCTGACCGATCCGCAATTGCTCGCCGAATCGCGCACCGCGCTCGACGAACTGACGCAGATTCTCGGTTTGGGCTCGCTGTATGACTTCCAGCGCTGAGCGCGATATGCCGGTTCCGATGCTCGACGATTTTCTGGCTTATACGCTGGCGGGCACACGACCGGCTGCGAATGAAAAACAGGGCACGTGTGCCGGCGGCGTGCGCTGGTCGTGGCTGGACGACGGCGTGCTGCTGATGGAGCCGGCGGCGCAGGAAGAGGGCGTGCGCAGCGTGCTCGTCTCCGCCGGCGTGCACGGCGACGAGACCGCGCCGATCGAACTGCTGGGTTTTCTGGTGCGTGACATCGCGCAAGGCACGGCCGCGCTGACTTGCCGCCTGCTGGTGGTTCTCGGCAACGTCGACGCCATGCGCGACGCGTGCCGCTATCGCGACGACGATCTGAACCGGCTCTTCAGCGGGCGTCATCTGCAAGTGCCGCAGAGTTATGAAGCACCGCGTGCCGCCGCGCTCGAACAGGCGGCGACGCAATTCTTCGCGGCAGCATCGAGCGAGCCGGGCGCGCGCTGGCATATCGACATGCATACGGCGATCCGCGCATCCGCTTTCGAGCGGTTCGCGTTGCTGCCGCATACCGGCAAGCCGTTTTCGCGCGCGATGTTTGAATGGCTCGGCGAGGCGCGTATCAGTGCGGTGCTGTTGCATACCACCAAGGGCAATACGTATTCGCATTTCACCGCGCAGGCGTGCGGCGCCGAAGCGTGCACGCTGGAACTCGGCAAGGTGCGTCCGTTCGGTCAGAACGATCTGACGCGTTTCGCCGGCGCCGATCACGCGGTGCGTCATCTGCTGGCGGGCATGCGCGGCGAGGTTCGTGCGGATCTGCCGCGCGCATTCACGGTGATCGATCAGATCACCAAGCAAAGCGATGCGTTCGAATTGCTGGTCGCCGCCGATGTCGCGAATTTCACGCCGTTCGCGAAAGGCACCGTTCTCGCGCGCGATGGCGAGTACCGCTATGTCGTGCGGCACGAAGAGGAACGGCTCGTGTTTCCGAACGCGACGGTCAAGCCCGGTTTGCGCGCCGGCTTGATGGTTGTCGAGACGACGCACGACACGTTATCGAAACTCGTGTAGTCCACGACTACGCAAGCCACTAACGTTGCGCGCCAGGGCGCGCAACGTTTCTCACGGGCGCGGCCGTTTAAGCCGCGTTCGCGCGGATCAAACCTTCCGCCACCATCGCTTGCCGCACCTTCGGCCGTGCCGCAACGCGCTCCAGATACGCCTCCAGCTTCGGATAAGCGCCAAGATCGATCGACAGCATGCGCGCCCAGCTCAGCACGGTGAACGCATACGCATCGGCGACTGAAAACCGTCCCGTCAGATAGTCGCGTGGCGCGAGCACCTTGTCGAGTTCGCTAAAACGCGTGGCGAGTTTCGCGCGGCATTCAGCCTTCGTCGACTCGGCCGTCTCCTGATGCCAGAGCCACGGGCTGAACGTCTTGTGCAATTCCGTGCTGATATACGTGAGCCAGCCGAGCGCTTCGAGCCGTTGCGGCGATCCCGCGGGCGGCAGCAGATCCGCCTCGGGCGCAAGATCGGCGACGTATTGCAGCAGCGCGGCGCCTTCGGTGTGGCGCGAGCCGTCGGCGAATTCGAGCAGCGGCACATAGCCACGCGGCGAGATCGCGTAATAGTCGTCGCCGTTGGCGAGCTTGTGCGTTTGCAGATTGACCTTGATGCCTTCGAAGTCGAGATCCGCTTCGCGCAATGCAATGTGAACCGCCAACGAACAGGCGCCCGGCGAGTAATAGAGTTTCATGGTTTCACCGCTATAGATGAGGATAAAGTCCCGGCAGGTGCCGGTGGCAAAGCTCGTCGGCCGACAAGTCCATGTGGTAAAAGTAGCCCGGATCGCATTCCGGATAAACAGGCGGCTTGCCAAACCATGCGTGCAAAAACGCAATACGAACTGACCTCGGCGGATACGCAGACCATTCTCGCGCTCGTGCGCGCCGGCACGCTCGCGGAAGCCGCGCAGCGTTTGGGTATCGACGCCTCGACCATCTTTCGCTCGGTGCAGCGGATCGAACGCGGGCTGGGGCAGCGTTTGTTCGAGCGCTCACGCAGCGGCTATCGCGCCACGCCGCTCGGCGCGCAACTGGCGCGTCACGCCGAGCGCATTGAAAGCGAACTCGCGGCGGCGCGCTCGACGGTGCAGGCGAGCAGCGATCGCGTGTCCGGCAGCGTCCACGTGACGACCACCGATACCGTGCTATACGGCCTGCTGTTGCCCGCGCTGCATGATTTCGTGGCGCTGCATCCGGCGTTGTCGTTCGAGCTGACCGCGACCAACAGTCTCGCGAGTCTCACCAAACGCGACGCCGATATCGCCGTGCGCGCCACGCGCCGCGCGCCGGATCATCTGGTCGGCAAGCACGTGGGCCCGCTGCGTATCGCGGTGTTCGCGGCCAGGAGCAGCGGCATCCAGGCGAGTGATGGCGATGCGCTGGCGCGCTGCGACTGGGCGGCCCCGGACGCCTCGCTCGGCGACCATCCTTCCGTGCTCTGGCGCAAGCGTCATTGCCCGACAGTCGAGCCGCGCTACAAGACCAACAGCGTGATGGCGGTGTTCGAACTCGTGGTGCGCGGTTTTGGCGTCGGCATCTTGCCGACCTTTCTCGCGCGCGGCCGCGACGATCTCGTGCAATTGACACCGCCGCTCGACGAAGCCGAGTCGCAGGTGTGGGTGCTTGCGCATCCGGAGTCGCGTCATTTGCCGCATGTGGCCGCCGTCTATACGCACCTGTCGCAACAACTCAGCGGCGCTTTCGCAGCCGGCGACGGTGCGCTCTAACACGTTCGGCTTTGCCTGAACGCGACAGCTATTTACACCTTTACGCGTGAGCCCAAGGCGCGTGCGCAGCGACGCGTCACACGGCGCGCCCGCAGGCGCGGCAAACGCAGCCTGTACAATCGCGGCCTCGCGGCTGTTGCGCTGCACCACAGCGGCCGCACGAGTTTGAAGCGCAATTTTGGCCCGGCAATCATGCTTGCCCGGAGTCGGCTCTGTCTTATTCAATACCGTAGAGGAACACCCGTAATGAAGATGAATTGGCGAAACATGGCTGCGCTCGCGCTGTTCGCAGCGGCTTCGGTCACGGCCGGCACCGCAGCGGCGGCCGATATCA
The DNA here is from genome assembly GCF_003634175.1 of Paraburkholderia sp. BL17N1. Taxonomy (NCBI): domain Bacteria; kingdom Pseudomonadati; phylum Pseudomonadota; class Betaproteobacteria; order Burkholderiales; family Burkholderiaceae; genus Paraburkholderia; species Paraburkholderia sp. BL17N1. The sequence goes on along the minus strand of NZ_RBIW01000001.1, from coordinate 4,181,131 downwards.
AGGAAGTGCATTTCGGCGTCGAGGCGTCGTATGCGCCGTTCGAATCGAAGTCGCCGTCGGGCGAGCTGCAGGGTTTCGACATCGACGTCGGCAATGCCGTGTGCGCGAAGCTGAAGGCCAAATGCGTGTGGGTGGAGAACTCGTTCGACGGTCTGATCCCGGCCTTGCAGGCGCGCAAGTTCAACGCCATCAACTCGGACATGACGATCACGGATCAGCGCCGCCAGGCGATCGACTTCACGGATCCGATCTATACGATCCCGAATCAGATGATTGCAAAGAAGGGCAGCGGTCTGCTGCCGACGCCGGCGTCGCTCAAGGGTAAGCATGTCGGCGTGCTGCAAGGCACGATTCAGGAAACCTACGCGAAGGCGCGTTGGGCGCCGGCCGGCGTCGACGTCGTGCCCTATCAGACGCAGGATCAGATTTACGCCGACCTCGCGTCGGGGCGTCTCGACGCCGCGTTCCAGGACGCGGAAGCCGCGTCGAAAGGCTTCCTGAAGAAGCCGCAAGGCGCGGGCTTCGAGTTCGCCGGTCCGGCCGTCACCGATGAGAAGCTGCTCGGCGCGGGCGTCGGCTTCGGCATCCGCAAGGGCGATAAGGCTCTGAAGGACGCGCTGAACCAGGCGCTCAAGGAACTGAAGGCGGACGGCACGATCGACCGTTTCGCAGCGAAGTACTTCGATGTGAAGGTGGTGTTGAAGTGACGCGCGTCTTAAGTGATTCGTTGTAGCTGACGCAGACGGCCGCTAATCGCGGCCGTCTGCATTCGAGGCGTTGCGAAAGGCGACCGCTAATCGATCAACGCACGTTTGCTTCCGGCTGATCGAGATAGTCGAACACGACTTCGCCGAGACCGAGCGTGAGATCGGCAAGCAGATGGCGTGCTTCGACGATCTCCAGCACCGGCAATTCCGCGACCGGCGCGAGCGCGTGCGGCGCCAGTTCGAGTGCGGCCGGACCGGTCCATGCGCCTTTCAGATCGATGTCCTGCAGGTAGTAGCGCACCAGTTCGCAGATACGCGGCGTGCCGTCCACATGCGGAATCACCTTGAGCAAGAAGTTCGGCGTTTCGAGGCGCTTTTTTTGCTGCGCCAGATCGAGTTGCCGATGCTTGTAGCCCATGGTGCCGGTGGCGATGCGCACCGGGCCGTAGTCGAGCGTGCCGACAAGCGTGTCGGTATGCACGGCGAGCACCGGGTTCGCGAGCTTCTTCGGAAAGCCCCACAGTTCTCGGCCGCCGGCGATGGGCGGATGGTCGTCCAGATACATGGCCAGCGTGTAGCCGCCCGCCACGCCCTTGTACGACACGGGGATCACCTGGCCGCTTTCCGTGTAATCGCCGAAGCCCGTCGAATCCGGCATGCGGATGAACTCGTAGTGCACCAGCGGCTCGCCGATCTCGAGCGGCTCGGGCACCACGGCGCGCAGTTTGTCCGGATCGGTGCGGTAGGTGATGATCAAAAATTCGCGGTTGATGAACCGGTACGGACCCATGGGGAATGCCGGGCTCGTGATCGGCATGGCGAAGGCATTTGACAGCACGCTTTTGACGTCCATGTTTTTCCTTGGTGGTTAAACGCGGGTGGAACGCTTCTGCACTGCACAAGAGTATCGGCGATTTTGCGTCGCCTCGCTTTCAGACTGATCTCCAATTATTTCCAGATATTGCTTCACGGACGTGTCCACGCATGGCGGCCTGCGCTAAAATTGCCGAGCCCATCGCGGGCGCTACAGCCTTGATGGCTTGAGACGCGCGCTAGCGGTACGGCGAAAATCAAAATACAGCAGTCAGCGCCGGGGCGGCGCTTAGCGGGGGAGTGCAATGACCACCATCGCAGTCGAGAATCCGGGCCACGCGGGTGCAACGGACAATGCGCAATTGAATGCCAGTTTCGCGCGGCAGCCTATTCTCAATCGGGACGGCATGCTGTGCGGCTACGAGATCAAGGTGCGCGCACCGGAATGGTCCGCGCAGACGGCGGACACCGCACATGCCGCGGGGCATGAGAGCAGCGATGCCGGCGCATCATCGCACCGCGCGCCCGATCCGGCGCAACGTGTGGCGCAAGCCATCCTTCACGGCCTGCTTCAGGGCAATGTGCGCGGTGCGCTGACCGGACATCCTGCATATGTCGACGTCAGCCGCGAGATGCTTTTCGACGACGCGATTCTGAGCTTGCCCGCCGAGCGCTTCATGCTCGAACTGGTGCCCACCATCGAGATCGACGAGGCGCTGGTGGCGCGTATCGTCCATTTGCATGGGCGGCGCTATCGCTTCGTGCTCGACGAGGTGACCCAGCCCAACGAAGGCTTCGCCAGACTGCTGCCTTACGCCGAAGTCGTCAAGATCGATTTCATGCACGCGCCGCGCGCGCTGCTGCCGAAACTGGCGAGCGTGCTCAAGTCGGCGGGCAAGCTGCTGGTCGCCTCGGGCATCGACGCGCAGGCCGATTTCGAAACGGCGCATGGACTCGGCTTCGACCGCTTTCAGGGCTACTTCTTCGCGCGCGCGCAGAACTCGGCGACGCGCCGTGTCAGCGCGCCGCGCCATGCGCTGCTGAACCTGCTGCAACTGCTCTCGGGCGATCCGACCGTCGCGCAGCTCGAAGCCGAACTCAAGCTGAACCCCGTGCTGGTGATGCACCTGATGAAGCTCGCCAATTCGAGCGGGCTGGCGGTCGGCCACAAGGTCACGACACTGCGCGAAGCGATCAACGCGACCGGCACCAACCGCATCGCGCGCTGGACCCAACTGCTGCTCTACGCCGACGGCCGCAAGGTCGCGCTCGAGGACGACCCCTTGCTGCAACTCGCCGCGACCCGCGCGCGCTTCATGGAACTGGCGATCGAGCGTCTGCCCGAAGCCGGCCGCGACGAAGCCGACGCGGCGTTCCTGACCGGCGTATTTTCATTTGTCGACGCGGTGTTCGGCGGCTCGCTCGAAAGCACCTTGAACGTGTTGACGTTGTCGCGTCCGATCCAGGCGGGCATTCTGCATCGGCAGGGCGTGCTGGGGTTGCTGCTGAGCGCGGTCGAAGCGCTCGAATGCGGCGCGTGGGATGAGATCGGCGCGCTGTGTGAACGCTTGCAGCCGTTGACGGTGGAAGAGGTGGCGGAACTGGGTCTGGTGGCCGGCGCGTGGGCCGGTGTCGCGGACCGCAGCGCGCAAGGTCTGGAAAGAATCGAGGATTGAGTTCAGCGATTCAGCCGGAGACCGCTGCATGTCAGGCGCGGCGGTCCCGGCGGGACTGGCTCAATTTCAACTTGGCGTCGGGCAAACACAGAACAGGTGAGAGTGAAGCGTCGTGATCAACGATCACGCCAGGTCTTCACATCATCTCCATTTCCCGCATCTGCCCCAGGCCGAAAAAACGGCCTAACTCCTTGGCGAGTTCATTCAACACGCTCATCTCTTTCTGTGAGATGCGCCGTGGCTCCTGACTATGCGACCAGTCGCCATAGAGCAGCGCCACCGTGGTGTCGCTTTCATCGACAACTGGCAGCAGCACGAAGGCCCGGGCGTCGTCGAAGGAGCGGCGGAACCATTCGGGCAGCCGCGCGACCATCTTTGGATCGCGTGCGTTTTCGATGAATATGCCCACCGAGTTCGCGATCGCCAGATGAAACACGTCGGGCTCGAAGGCGGTATTGAACGTTAGTTTTGGCAACGCGGCGTCGATCTTCGGGCCGAGACCGAGGCGCGCCTTGAAGGTGCCGTTGCTGTGCTTGACGAACACCACGGTGCGCGCAAAGCCGAGGCCGGCCAGCAGCGTTTCCGCTGCCATCGCCAGCGCCGGCGCGAGCGGACTGCCGGCCGGCAGCCCGCGCAGATCTTCGACGCCCACCGCGATACGCGCCTCGGGATTGAGCGCCTCGCGCGCGATCGCATCCGCATTCGCGCGCAACTCGACGATTTCGCGCATCACGCCGTCGCCGCCTTCTTCGCGGGCGAGCGCCACGCTCATTTCGAGCAGCACTTCGGGATCAGTGTTCAGCGCGCCGCAATATTCCTGGGCCAGTTCGGCGATGCGTTCCTCGCGCTCCCAGTCCGGCATGTTCTGCTGGGTGAGCACGTCGGCGACCGCCGTCGAGTAATTGGTGATGGCGCGCAGCCATTGCACCTGGCGCGGCTGTGTGACGTCTTGCGGGTCGAACTCGCCCATGCCGGAGCGGATCATGTCGGGCAGCCGCCAGCGCACAGCGGCTTCGGCGCCGATTTCGTCGAACGTGACGCCGAGCACCAGCACGCAGGCATCGGCTTCGAGCGCGCCGTCGTCGATATGGCGGCGAATCTGGTCCCATTCGGCGTCGAGATAGAACACCACCAGCAGTTTGCCGATCTGCCGCATCAGCGTGCAGACCACGGCTTCTTCGCCGGCGCGCAGATCGCCGCGCTCGGTCAGCTTGCGCGCGACGCAGCCCGAGAGCAGCGTGCGGTTCAGTTCGAGTTTCGCGTCGATGCGGCGCGGCGCGCTGTGATGAAAGTGATCGACGATCTTCAGGCCGACCACGAGATGGCCGACCGCGTCCATGCCGAGCACCATCAGCGCGCGCGACACAGTCGTGATGTTGCCGCCAAACGCCATGTACATCGCGGAGTTGGCGAGCCGCAGCACTTTTTGCGTGAGGGCGAAGTCCGACAACACCACCTGCACGAGGCCGGTGAAGTCGAGGTCGTCATTGTTCATCGCCGCCATGGTGGAGCGCAGCGACTGCGACAGCATGGGGAAATCGCCGCGCTCGCTCATTCGTGTCCAGAGCCGGTCGAGCACCGCCGCCTTTACCATGTGAGTCCCGCCAAAGCCATACATGTTCCAATGAGTGCCACGCCGGCCAGAGACCGGCTTGTTCCGCTGCATGATTCACGACATGAGCGCTTCGCCTGCATGGCTAGGCGCTATGCAAATGAAGCGTGCGCGCTTCGAAACGCTGCGCGAGTTCGTCGGAGGGCAGCGCCTTGCAGACGAGCCACCCCTGAATGTGGTCGCATCCCATCTCGGTGAGCAGGGCGCGCTGCGCTTCCGTTTCGACGCCCTCGGCCACCAGCTCGAGATCCAGTGTCTGAGCGAGGCCCACGACGGCGCTAACGATTGCCTGATCGTTCCGGGAGGTTAGCAGATTCTCGACAAAACTCCTGTCGATCTTGAGCTTGGCCAGCGGGAAGCGTTGCAGGTAAGCCAGGCTCGAATAGCCGGTGCCGAAGTCGTCGACCGCGAAGCGAATGCCCATGGCGGTCAGTTCTTCGAGCAGACCCTTCGCATGCGCGGGGTCGTGCATCAGCAGGCTTTCGGTGATCTCGAACACGAGCCGGCGCGGATCGATGCCGGTCAACTCGATCGCCTCGCGCACCGAGTCCTTGAAGCGCGGATCGCGAAACTGCTGCGGCGACACGTTCACGGCCACGTATTGCAGGGAGATGCCCTTCGCATCCCACTGGATCAACTGCATGCAGGCCACCTTCAACACCCAGTTGCCGAGGAAGTTGATCAGGCCGATCGACTCAGCAAGTGGGATGAACATGGACGGCGGCACCAGCCCATGCACCGGATGCAGCCAGCGGATCAGCGCTTCCACGCCGACCACGCCGTGCGTGCGGCTGCTCGTGATCGGCTGGAAGTGTAGCGAGAACTCGCCGTTGCGCACGCCGTCGTAAAGGTCGGCCTCCAGCTTCAGGCGTTCGGCGTCGGCGGGGTTGTCGTCGGGGACGTAGAAGGCGAGCGTGTTGCCGCCGGCCGCCTTGGCCTGCAGGAGGGCGTGGTCGGCCCAGCGCAGCAGATGGGTGTCGTGGGCGGCGGTGTCGTTGGCGTGGCGCACGTCCGGATAGAGCGCGATGCCGATGCTCGCCGACAGATGCACCTGCTGGCCGTTGAACACATACGGCTGCTGGATCGCGGTCAACAGGCGCCGCGCCAGCGTTTCGGCGGCGGCCGCCGCGTCGGTGCGGCTGGCGGCGGGCTTCACGAGAATCGCGAACTCGTCGCTGGCCACGCGCGCCACGGTCTCGCTCGGGCTCGTCATGTTCAGGATGCGGCGCGAGGTGTCGCGCAGCATTTCGTCGCCGGCATCGTAGCCGAGCGCGCGGTTCACGCGCTGATAGTCGTCGAGGTCGAGCAGCAGCAGCGCCGCCGGCGTGCCGTGCGCGTCGGCTTGCTGCTGGGCGTCGAGGAGCGCCGGAATCAGCGCCGACTGGTTGGCCAGATTGGTCAGGCGGTCCAGATGCAGCGCCTGGGTCAGACGTTCTTCGGTGGCGCGCCAGGCGGACACGTCGAAGCCGGCGATCGCATAACCCGCGGTGCCGTCGTGGCTGCTGCGCACCACGCGCAGCTCGACCGTGATCGGATAAGTCAGCGACTTGATGAGGCTCAGCGTGGCCTTCTCGACGTTGCCCGAGACGGCGGCGCGCGTCAGCAGCGTGTCGAGGCGCGGCACGTCGGCCGGCGCCACGAGGTCGTGCAGCGTGATGGTCTCGAGATACTCGCGGTGATAGCCGATGAAGCGCAGGCTGGCTTCGGACACATAGATGAAGCGCAGTTCGTCGTCGACGTGCGCCAGCAGGTCGACGGCGCCGACCACCTGTTCCAGTTGCGCAGCGCGGCTTGCGGCCGCCTGCGGTTTGCCGTCCACGCGCCGGCCGAACGCACGAAGCCGGTCCATGACCGTGCGCAAGGAGCCCCGGCGGGGCGCGGTGATCCTGTTCGCTTCCATGTTTATCGCTGGCAACCTGTATTCGTCTGCAGGCGGGCGGCTCACCTGCCCGCCAATCGGGGCGGTCGGGAGGTATCACGCCGCCCCATCAGAGCGAGATAACGACCTTTGCGGCGAAATCTTTAGCGCCCGGCGCAAAAAACATCCGGTAAGGAAACGCTTGCACGGCCTGGCGGCGGCGCGGGAACGATTCAGTTAAAGTGCGGCTGTGCGACGTCCGTTAATAGGACAAACCTGTTGTGCAGTACCGGCTGAGACGTCGCTGCTGCGTAGCTTACCGAAGACTTCCCCCGATGCTCCATGTCTGAACGCCATCAAGCCAAGGCCACTGCCCGGCATAACGAGGTGCTCGACGCAGCTGCCGACGGCGCTGAACCGTGGCCCGCCACGCAATTCGTGTATCTGGGCCGTCAACCGATCCTCGATCGCGACGGCGCGCTGAATGCTTATGAATTGTTGTTTCGAGCCGGCGCGCATAACTACGCCGAAGTCACCGACGACGCCCAGGCGACCGCGCAGGTGGTGGCGCGGGCGATCGGCGGGATCGGCGTGCCGACGGTGTTGGGCCCGCATCGCGGTTTCGTCAATATCGACCGCGCGCTGCTGTTCAACGACATCGTCCATCTGATGCCGCCCGAGCGCTTCGTGCTCGAAATCCTCGAGACCGTGAAATTCGACGCGCAACTGGTCCGCCGTCTGGGCGAGTTGCGCCGCGCCGGCTTTCAGGTGGCGCTCGACGACGTGAGCGAACTGTCCGACGAGCTGAGCGGCGCGCTGCCGCATGCCGACATCGTCAAGATCGACTTTCTGCAGACCGACCGCGCCGTGCTGCCGAAGCTGGCGTCGCTGGTGCGCGGGCAGGGCAAGACGCTGATCGCGGAGAAGGTCGAGACGCGCGAGGATTTCGCGCTCGCGCGGGACCTCGGCTTCGATCTGTTTCAGGGCTACTTCTTTGCGCGGCCGCAGGTGCTGGCCGCGCCGCGCAACCGTTCGCTGCGGCCGGGCCTGATGCGCCTGCTGGCGTTGCTGTCGCGCGATGCCGGTATCGTCGAACTCGAAGCGGAACTCAAGCTGAACCCGAGCGTGGTGGTGCAGTTGCTGCGCCTCGTCAATTCGGGTGCATTCGGGCTGGGACGCAATATCGCGTCGTTGCGCGAGGCGATCATTGCCACCGGCACACGGCAGATCGCGCGCTGGGCGCAACTGCTGTTGTACGCCGACAGCGGCGAGCTGCCGTGGCGCGCCGATCCTCTGGTGCAACTGGCGGGCACGCGCTCGCGTTTCATGGAACTGGCCGCGGCGTGGCTGCGTCCCGCCGACGACGAATTCGCCGATGCCGCCTTCATGACCGGAATCTTTTCGCTGATCCATGTGGTGCTGGGCAGCACGCCGGGTGCGGTGCTGGAGAAGCTCAGCCTCGCGCCGCAGATTCGCGAGGCGATCGTGTCGAGGCGCGGCGAACTCGGCACCTTGCTGCGGCTGGCCGAGGCGGCGGGCGAGGGCGTCGACGCGGCATCGATCGCACTGGGCCCCGATGCGCCGGCCGGCTTCGTGGCCTTTACGCCCGACGTGCTGGCCGAGCTGAACCTGTCGGCCGCGGCCTGGTTCGGCGCGCATATCGAGGAAGCGGTCGTCTGACGGGCGGGGCGGCGCCGTCGCGGGCTTTCAGTGTGCATGCCGTGGCGCGTTCATGTCAGCGACTTCTGCATCCTTCAGGCCGGTTCTTACGTACCTTGTGAGTACGTGGTCCAATAGCGGAGTTGGCCGGCGTTCTCATGAACGCGGCGGCCCTGGGTTCTTTGGACGAACCGCGTGCATCCACGCCTGGAGAAAAGCAGATGAAGAAGAAATTCATATCGGCGGCACTGGCCGCCGCCGTGTCGGTGGGATTCGCCATGCATTCGCTAACCGCCTCGGCGACTCTCAAGCCGGGCGACGTGGCGCCGTCGTTCACCACGCAGGCTTCGTTGGGCGGCAAGACTTACACCTATTTGCTTGCCGACGAGTTGAAGAAGGGACCGGTGGTGGTGTATTTCTATCCGGCGGCCTTCACCACGGGCTGCACGATCGAAGCCCACGAGTTCGCCGAAGCGGTCGACGAATACAAGAAGTATGGCGCGACGGTGATCGGCGTGTCGCACGACGACATCGACACACTGACGAAGTTTTCGGTAAGCGAGTGCCGCAGCAAATTCCCGGTGGCAGCCGATGCCGATTCGAAGGTGATCGGCCAATACGACGCTGGCATGCCGATGCATGCGTCGATGGCGAATCGCGTGTCGTATGTGATCGCGCCGGATGGCAAGATCATTTACGAGTACACGAGCCTCTCGCCGGAGAAGCACGTCGAGAATACGCTGAAGGCCGTGAAGGATTGGGCGGCGGCGCATAAGCAGCCTTGAGGTCAAGCGGCGCGTCCGCGCAATTTTCGCAATGGTTTTTTGCGGTGTTCCTGCGGCGAGCGGCGAGCACCGCTCGTGCTAGGCTGCGTTTTTTCTTGTGAGCTTGCGATGCCGATTCTCGTTGCGTTGATTGCGCTGATCGCGCTGGGGTATGGGGCGGTGCGGGCGTTTGATGCCTTGCAGGCGGATTTTGGGTTGGGTGTTGCTGTTGGCGTTGCTGTGCTGGTGGGTTTGTTGCTGATTGCCGCTTTCGCTTATTGGTTGCGGCGTCGCAAGGAAGTGGCTTCCAACGTCCGTGACGGAGATTGGACTCATGAACTCAAGGGGAGTTGGGGGGGCGTGCGGCTCGCTGCCGATAAGCGGCTTTGTGAGATCCGGTTGGGCCAGGAGCAGGGGGCCTATATTTTTGCCGACCTGCTAGGGGCGGAGGTGCAGCGGCCTGGCGCGCAGTGGCAGGTTGTCTTGAAAGTCAAGGATCCTAAGCATCAGGTTTGGGTTTTGCCCATGCGGGATGAGAGGCAGGCTCGGCAATGGGCGAGGGTTTTTGAGCTTGCTGTGGGGCAGAGGCTTTAGGGTTTTGGTTTTTGGTCTTTGGAGTTGGCCTTTTCTTGATTTGTTTGTGGTCTATTAGCGTTGCCCCTGTGCGGGGCAATGCTCTCAACTTAAGCCTCGAAGGGCTTGTATACAGGGCGTTAGCCCTGTAAACTTCATCGCATAACTCACTGATAAATCAACGATATGAACTCAAATACCAGCGTCCTCAAGGCTTCTGGCTGAGTTCTCCGAATTCCTGTTCGATCCGGCGCTCGCCGATCGCGTGCGTCGTTCTCCCACCGCCTTTACCCGCAATCGCACACTGACCTTGCCGCGCATGGCCGCGCTGATGATGTCGGGCATGTGCGCCAGTGTGCAGGCCGAACTTGACGCGCTATTCGGCGCACTGGGAAGCCGCGGCGGGCGCACCCGCGCTGTCAGCGCACAGGCCTTCAGCAAGGCGCGACGGGGCGTGTCTGCCGAACTGTTCGAGCTGGCCCGCGCCCGCCTGATCTCGCTGGCCCAACCCCATATCGATTCGATGCGCTGGCACGGCCTGAGGCTGGTCGCCGCTGATGGCAGCCGCCTGCGTGTGGGCACGCGTCGCGGCCATGAACTGCGCGCCGATCACTACGCGTTTGCGCTATTCCTGCCGGGTTCCGAACTGACCCTGCACGCTGCACTTCATCCCGCCGACGGCGGCGAGCGGCAGATGCTGTTCGAAGCCCTCGATGTGCTGCAACCGCATACCGACCTGCTGCTGCTCGATCGCGGCTATATCGGCAACGCGATGGTGGCCGCACTCGCACAGCGCGAAATCCCGTTCTGCATGCGCGTCGATGCGCGTAACTGGAAATGCGTCAGCGCCTTTGCCCGCAGCGGTAAAGCCGAGCGTGTGGTGACACTGGACGCGCCCGGCGAACTGGATGCCCGCGACTATGAACTGGCGCGTACGCCCACCACTGTTCGCCTGATCCGCGACGTCACGCCGGGCGGTCGCGTGCGGGTGCTGATGACCTCGCTGCTCGATGGCGGGCGTTATCCGGCGGCATCGTTCGGCGCGCTCTATCACCAGCGCTGGCGGGTCGAGGAAGCGTTCAAACGACTCAAGCACCGGCTGCGGCTGGAAGCCGTCACAGGCCTCGATTACCTGGCGTTACAGCAGGACTTCGGCGCAAAAATCCTCGCCGACAACCTGTTCACCCTGCTCAGCGATCTCGATGCGCCGCACGACGACAGACATGCCAGCCGTCCTAACCGTGTGTATGCACTGGGCGCACTCAAGCCCATCCTCGGCGCGTGTCTTCTGCGCATCCAGCGCTGCCTAGACGGCCTCGCCGGTGTGCTGGAAATGATCCAACAGACCCGATGCCGGATACAGCCCTCACGCTCCTATCCAAGACCACCCAGAAAAGCCAAGCCCCACTTCCATCTCGCGTACAAACTTGCTTGATGCAGCGGAGCTTAAGTTGAGAGCATTGCTGTGCGGGGCAGCACTTACTTCTCTTTGCCGCCGCAAATACAAGCGTGATACGGCCCGCTCTCAAATGAGGCGACACGAGACACATAAAGCATTGATTTAACAAGATTTATGTCCAGATTTTCGTATCAATCTGACCCATGTCGTTTCAACTCATCGCACGTTTGCATGGGGGTAAATTTGGGGGTAAAGTTGCGCAGATTTTGATTCCGGAACGAACAAGATGCGCAGCATCCACCGCCTCACAGCCGTCGCCGTCAGGACCATCACCAAGCCGGGCTATCACCCCGACGGCGCCGGCTTGCACCTGCAAGTCGCGCGTGGCGGCAGCCGGTCATGGATTTATCGATACCAGTTGCGCGGGCGATCCTGCGAGATGGGCCTGGGTGGGTATCCCACCGTCTCGCTGAGCGAGGCTCGCGAAAAGGCGGCCGAGGCGCGCCGTCTGAAGGCGGCAGGTATCGATCCATTGGGCCAGAAGCAGCACGCCCGCAAAACGGCGCAGCGCGCGCAGGAGCGCCGTCTTTCCTTCAGGGAGGCGGCGGCGAAATATATCGAACTGCGCGAAGCCGGCTGGAGCCCGACGAACGCGGAGCAGTGGCGCAGTACGATCCGGCTGTACGCCGATCAGCCGATAGGCCGTCTCGATGTTTCGGAGATCGAGACAGGCGATATCCTTCGCGTGCTTGAACCGATCTGGCTCACCAGAAATCCGACAGCCGTGCAGTTGCGAACCCGCCTCGAAGCGATCCTCGCGTGGGCCACCTCGGGTGGTCATCGCGCGGGGGAGAACCCTGCTCGCTGGGATAATCACCTGCAAAACCTGCTGCCGAAAGTGCTGGCAAAAGCGGGACACCGGGCTGCGCTGCCGTGGCAGGCGATGCCCGCCTTCATGAAGAAACTGCGTTCGAATAGCGGCCCGGTAGCAAAGGCGATGGCGTTCATTGTGCTGACCGGCGCGCGCAGCGCCGAGGCGACTGGCGCAACCTGGCGTGAGGTCGATCTCGCCGCGAAGGTGTGGAACATCCCTGAGACCAGGATGAAGGCCGGGCGCGCCCACTCGGTGCCATTGAGCGACGCCGCCTGTGACCTGCTGCGCCGGCTGCCGGGTTCGCACAGGCCCGACGACAGGCTCTTCGATAGTGTCAAGGGCAAGGAGATTACAGGCACCGTGTTGCGCGACCTGCTGCGGGACCTTGGATATGCGCGCGAGGAACTGACGGTTCATGGTGCGAGAAGCTCGTTACGGACCTGGCTGACCGAAAGCGCGGGCGCGTCAGAGCGGGTGGCTGAATCCGTGTTGGCTCACGACTCGCGCGGTGACGTGCAGAAGGCTTACGAACGCACGCGCCATTTTGAGGCGCGGATACCACTGATGCAGCAGTGGGCCGAATTCCTGGACGCACCCTTCGCACAGCCCGCAACGGTGCTGCCGCTGGAACAGGCGGCCTGAATGGGGACTTGAGCGGCTGTCGTTGTGCGGCGCAAGCCGTCGCGCGCGGTGGCACCCAGGTTCGCGGCAACCCTGCTACGCTGTCGTTCTTAAGCGCCGTGGCGGAGTTGCCCTGTCCGCCTCGATGGCGCCCCTAACAGGGCAGCTGCGCGGGCCAGACGATGAGTTCCTTCAAGAAGTGGTATACGGTGGCGGAAGCCGCAGCACTCCTTCAGCGCATGTGCGAGGAGCCCATTACCGAGCGCGACGTGCTTGACCGTATCAACGCGGGCGAGCTGACTGCGTGGATTGACGCACGCGGTCGCTATGCCGTGCGGATAAATCCGGGATGCATCTATTTCACCGATCCATCGCAAAATCCATTCTTCCCGTTAATCGAAAAACCTTCGCCGGACCAGCTTGCGTTGCTCAAACGCGGCAGCGAGGTCTGGTTCGATGGCGACGAAACCGTGAGTGTGCTGACCGGGCGGCACCGATTCGCTAACGTTGATCGGAGCGATCTGGTGTCCGGGCCCGGTGCCGATGCCCAGCACGGCTCGATCCATTTGCTCTATGGCCATCTCGTCTACGATGACGACGGAGAGACGATCCTCAAGCTGGTGCGGCGCCTCCCTAACAGCGACCCAGCGTCATTCGATGTAAGCAACTTCATCGCGGACATTGAGTTACCCGCACCGAGCGCCGATTTGCAGATTGCATCTGCGGATCTGTTTGCGCTAGTGGCATCGCCGCCAATGCCGGCCACGTCAGTGACGATCGGGGCTCGGGAGCGTGAGACGCTGCTCAAGCAGATTGGTGTGCTGGCGCTATTGCTTTCGGAAAAGGCCGGTATTTACAGGCGTGGCGGGAAACCGAACGCAAAGCAGATCGGTGACGCCGTTGCAAAAATCATGGAAGCACTTCCCGATGCGAACACACGCGGAATGAGTTCGACGAGCGTTCGTAACAGCATAAGCGCGGGCCTATCGCTGCTTGAACGTTGAGTGACATGCCAGTTGGCAACAACATTTGCCAACTGGCAGAACGGCCATCTTTGCGAGTCTATATTCATATCGCCTTGTGCTATTTCACGTTAGCGCGGCGCGACTGGACCTAGGGTTTCCTGTATCGCGCCAGACCATACGGAGCGCGTACATCATGAAGCCACAAACTCTCCCGCCTGCTCTCACCTGCTTTGACGAGATGCCTGGCGCCGGCCTTGTCGGTGTCAGGGTGGTCGCCGCGTTGTTTGGTGTATCAGTCTCAACCGTCTGGCGGCGCGTCGAACTCGGCCTGTTGCCGCAGCCCCACAAGTTTGGAAGCTCGACGCGATGGAAAGTCGGCGAGATCCGGCAGGTCCTGGCGACCGGCTCAGGCGGGAGCACACCATGAAAGCGACCCGTCCGTCCGCCGGCGGCGCGGCATGAACGCCAGGGACGGAAGCGTCCGCCAGGTAGCGGGCTCTCAAGTAACGTCGGACGGGAGGTCGAACACAACAGGCGTCACGCATGGTCCGGACAAGCCGCGCATCTGGACGACGCAATCGCTGCGGAAGTACTTCGAAGAGTTGATTGGACGTGAACTCCAAAGCTGCCGCGCCTGTATGAGCGAAGCCAACTGGATCGAGCACCGCGACTGGATTGAGGAACATGCCCGCGTCTGTTTGCGAGAGGCCGTCGAGCGTCGTGCTGCGCGGGGTGAACTATGAATGCTGAACGCGACGTACCGGGTTCGGTTGATGCAGCGTGGTACGCGACCCAGATCGAGTGTAACGGCAACCGGCGCGAACAGCGTGAGGTTGCCCAGCGGCGTGCAGCGAAGGCAATCGCGAAAGCGAACGGGCAGATGCCAGATGCCAGCGGCAAGACCATCGAGATATGGGAGCCGGAAATCGTGATGACAGACACACTGCTTGCGGCGCCGCCCACGCGGCCGAAATTCGTGATCGATGGCCTGCTGCCCACTGGGCTCACCTATCTCGCTGGACGGCCAAAACAAGGCAAGTCACTGCTCGCGTTGCAAATGACTGTCGCGGTGGCGAGTGGCCAGCCGTTGTGGGGCCGGGATGTGGATGCGGGCCGGTGCTGGTATATCGATGTGGAAAACGCGCGCTGGCGTGTGCATGACCGGCTTCAGCAGGCAGGCATTGACACAGCGCACGTGCCGAATCTCGCGTGGACTTTCGAGTGGCGACGCGGCAACCGCAACGCGCTAACGGCTGCGCTCGACCGGATGCCGGTGAAAATGCTCGTCACTGATACCTGGCCTAAATTCCGCCCGCCGCTCGACAAGAGGCAGGACCAGTACGAACAGGAGGGCGAAGAACTGGCGTGGCTCGCCCACGAAGCGAACGAACGGGCAATGTCGATTGTCTGCGTCGGTCACACCACCAAGAGCGATCTCGGCGACGTGTATTCGCAGATCGGCGGCAGCACTGCGGTAGCCGGCGGTGCCGATGCGCTGTTCGTACTTCGCAAGGAAGCGGACGACCGGCGCGTGCTTCACATGACCGGTCGCGACATAGCGGACAGCCGGTTCATGCTGCGTCTCGGCGAAGATCTGCAATTCCGCTTCATATGTGATGCCGACGCGATGGTCACGGACGAGCAACTGGCTTATCTGCGGGCGATCGCGAACGGCGCCGGATTGCAGAACCAGGTAGCGCAGGCGCTCGGAGTCAGCTACGCGGCTGTGTCGAAGATGGTGCCACGTCTGCTGGAGGCTGGCCTGGTTCGCAGACCGGGAGGCATGCTGACGCTTACGGTAATGGGGCGGCAGATCGTCGATACCGCCGCCTAGCGGTAGTGGCGTAGCAGCAGTAGAAAGAAGGTTAAGTAGATCAATAGTGTTTATTTTTTTAAGTAGGTTACTTCGGTTAAACAGGTTAGCAATGCTTACCAGACCGTATGAGTTGTTGAGCTACTTAACCTATTTACCTTATTAACTTCGTCAACCAACTGGACACAAGGAGGCGAAATCATGGGACGCGGCCTGCACATCCAGTCAGTCAAACTTGTCGACGCGGCGGTCCGCGTGCTCGAAGAAATCAAGCCAACGACGGTGCGCAGCGTCTGTTACCAACTTTTCACACGCGGGCTTATCGAAAACATGGGCAGGAATGAAACCGGCAACGTGTCGCGCCTGCTCACGTGGGCGCGCGAGCACGGCCAGATTGAATGGAGCTGGATTGTTGACGAAACGCGTGAGGTCGAACAGGTCGCGCAATGGAGCGACGGCGCGCACTTCATTCAATCGCTGGTCGGTCAGTATCGCAAGGACTACTGGCAGGACCAGCCATATAACGTCGAACTGGTCAGTGAGAAGGGTACGGTACGCGGCGTACTGGCGGCGGTACTTGAAGAATTTGGTGTGCCGTTCCGGGTGATGCATGGCTTTGCCAGCGCAACCGCGACGAACGACATGGCCGGATCCATCAACCACCGTGAGAAGCCGACCGTGCTGCTCTATGTCGGCGACTGGGACCCGAGTGGAATGTTCATGAGCGAGGAAGACCTGCCAGACCGGCTGGAGCGCTACGGCGCCGATCCAGGCAGGTTCCAGTTATGCCGTATCGCGCTCACGCATGTCGACGTCTCTTCGGACGCGCTGCCGTACTTTCTGGCTGAGACCAAAAAAAGCGATGCGCGCTATCGATGGTTTATCCGCAAGTACGGTGAGAAGTGCTGGGAAGTTGACGCGATGAATTCGAACGATCTGCGCAGGCGCGTCCGGAACTCGATTGTCCAGCATCTTGATATCGACGCGTGGAATCACATGGTCGAAATCGAGCGCGTCGAGTCGGAGTCGATGCAGCAAATCATGGGTGACTGGATACGGGCGCTAGGCAGGCCGTCGTCGCCTTGACATTCTATTTTCCATCCGGTCTTTGAATAGAACCTGTGTGAGGACGTTTTTCCCGCTACATCAGGAGAACTATAGCCGGCAGGCGACTGGCAAACCATGGCACTGCCTGCGCCGATCGCCGACAACTTGAAGTGCTAAAAAAGGAGCAATCGTCATGACTGACACCCCGAATACGAGTGCGGACACGAACGCCCTCGCGAAAATAGTCGTTCCTTGCGAGTCATTCCAGCGACTTGACGCCCTACTTGAAAAAAAGCGGCGACTGGTCGCGCGGATCGAGTCGCTGCCGGCCGAGATCACGCACGCGCACGATACGGTGGCCGCCCTCCAGGCCAAGGCGACGGGCGCAGAGATTGAACTGGCCGGCGCCGAGGCGGAACCGGCGCCCATTGACTTCGAAAGGCATGAAGCAGCGTTGGCTGCGCTCGCGAAACAGGAAGTTGAAGCGGAACTGCTTGAACGCCGGTTGCGGGCGCGGCTCAACGCCCTGGAAGAACAGGCGGCGGTGATCGATGAAGAGATCTCCGTCGAAATCCGAATTGTGAGCACCGATGCCGCCGATATCGCTGGGAGAGTGCTGGATGCGCTCGCAGCTGAACTCGATGTAAGCCTTGTGCCAGTGCGAGCCGTCTACGCGAAAATTGTTGCGCTAACGGGTATTGTGCCGATCCGCTCCGTGCAGGATTTCATGATAAGCGCCCACCTGTCGGATCCGCGCCGAAGCTTGATGCGTTATTTTCCGCACTGCGGCGGTAGCGACGACGCGCCAAACCTGCTGCTGGTGACAACCGTACAGACCGAGGCGGCGAAGGCTGCGGTGCATGCGGCGATGGAACCCGTCGCGAAAGCGCTGCGGGCTACACGCTCGCATGTACGCTATGTTCATCTGGACAAGCGCCCGCGGCCTTATCGGGTCAAGTCTGAGGTGATCACCGAAAGCGGTCCACGCGGCCGGCCCACTGGCGAAACCGTCATTCGCTGAGGCATCCATGCCCCTGGCTATCAGCACCTCGCAATGCGCCTGCTCAACACGCCGCTCGCTATCGAGCCAGGCAGGTTCGCAGCCATCGCGGCGACCGCCCGTGTGACACCCCGCGTCGCGGTTATCGGTAGCAGGGTCGACGCGGACGTTGCGCAAGTCGGACCTCGACCGCCGTATGCGATGGTCACGGGCATTGCGGTCATTCAGGTGCAGGGGACGCTGCTGAGCAGGACCGGCACACCGGCGCCGTGCCTGATAGCCGGCGCCGACATTGTGACGGGCTACGACGGTATCCGCGCGAGCCTGAGTTTCGCACTTGTCGATCCTGCCGTGCGGGCCATTGTGCTCGATATCGACAGTCCCGGCGGTGAGATAGCGGGCCTGCTGGACCTCGCCAATGCGATCTACGCGGCGCGTCGGCGCAAGCCGCTACTCGCGGTCTGTAACGAGTGCGCCCTTAGCGCTGCATATTGCATCGCCTCCGCATGTGAACAGGTCACGGTACCGCGTACGGGCGGCACTGGTGGCGTCGGCGTGCTCTTCGCGCATGTGGACTTCTCGAAGGCGCTCACCGATGCAGGTATCGCGGTCACGCTGATCACTTCCGGCGAGCGCAAGGCTGACGGTAGCGAGTACCGGCCGCTCGCACGTGAGGCGTACCGGCGCATCAAGGCGGATATCGACGCCGTGGGCAAGATGCTTACGGCGACAGTGGCGCGCAATCGCGGCCTGTCTAACGCGCAGGTACGTAACATGGATGGCGGGACGTACCTTGGCGCGGCCAGCGTCCGTGCCGGACTGGCGGACGCCGTGATGCCGCCGGATGAAGCGCTTCTGGCTTTGCGACAGGAACTGGAAAAGCCGTCACTGGGAACAGTGCGCAAAGTCGCACCCGCGCGCCCACCGTCCGAACGCAGGCGGTCGTGGGGACAGCTTGCGTATTGCGCAGAACTGAAGGCAGCGCTGTGGTAACAATGCGCGCCGCTCTGCGTCCACGGCGGCTACTTGACGCCCCAACGTATTGGCGCATCTGAGCGGCATGTCGACGCTGCGTGTGCGGGCGGTATGACTATCTTCGCGCGCTAAAAACGTTCGCGAGCGGCGATTGGAAATTTCCGGAGAGCATCCTGCATGCGGTGATCGAGCGCAGGCGGTCGTGTCAACAAACTTCGATCACGTCTTTGGTGCGCAACTCGCGAGAGCTGTCACATCGGCGCGATAATGTCGTCAAGCGCATGGGTAATAGTCGCCCGTCCCGCCCTTGGTTGGTGCGGCCGAGCTATGTTCAGTGACTTGATCAAATGGCCGTCGATAATCGACCCTCAACAGCCACTCGGTTGACACTAACTCGACGGCCGTTTCAGGTCCGGTAGGAACGTTCTGCAGAGCAACTGGAGAGGGATCAGGCGGTCTTGACTGATTTACGAGGTGCGTAATTTTCGCAGCAATCGAGCGCCCGAAAAAATGGGTTAAGGAAGGTCTGCACAACCCGCTTTTTGAAGCGTTATCTTTCACATCCTGCGCGGCCTCGGCGTTCAGATTTTTGTCGGTGAGTTGATTGCCGGAGTTTTTTCCGCGCACCGGAGCGCTCCAACCAGATATATGGCCTTCATTGGCCCGGTGTTTCAAGCTTTGCGCAAAGCTCTACGTGCCATCCATAGATTGCCCAAAGCAAACAGCGTGGTGATCTGGGCGGTGTTCTTCATCAAACCACGATAGCGGGTCTTCATGTAACCGAACTGCCGTTTGAGGATGCGAAACGGGTGTTCGACCTTGGCCCGGATACCCGCCTTCAGGCGTTCGATCTGATCGTATATCGCGTCCAGCGAATCACTCAGATCCAGTTTCCTTCGCTTTGCCGGTCGCATTGCAACATGCCAACGAACCGCGTCAGCCTCACATCGCTTTTCGATACCCAGATATCCGGCGTCCGCGTACACATCCGTTTCTTCACCATGCAGCAACGCCTGGGCTACCGTGATGTCGTGAACATTGGCCGCCGTTCCAATGACCGTATGGACCAGGCCCGAGTCGGCGTCCACGCCGATATGCATTTTCATCCCGAAGTACCAGTTACCACCTTTCTGCGTCGATTGCATTTCAGGATCGCGCGTGCCGGAGCCATTCTTTGTCGAACTGGGCGCGGCAATCAGGGTGGCGTCGACTGCCGAACCAGCCTTGAGCATCAGGCCTTTCTCCATCAGGATTTCATTGACCAGCGCCAGCATTTGCACCGCCAGTCCGTGCGTTTCCAGCAGATGGCGGAACCGAAGAATCGTGCTTTCATCCGGCAAGCGAACCATCCCGCCGTCGAGACCCGCGAACTCGCGATACAGCGGCACGTCATACAGTGCCTCTTCCATAGCAGGGTCTGACAAACCGAACCATTGCTGCATGAAATGAATCTGCAGCATCGTCGCAATCGGGAACGGCGGCCGACCGGTTTTGCCCGTGGGATAGTGCGGCTCGATCAGCGCAATCAGCTTCAACCAAGGCACAACGCGTCGCATCTCATCGAGAAATTCCCGCTTGCGCGTGCGCTTCGTTGACAGATCCAGACCAAGACCAAGTTGCGTCATCACACTGCTCCTCACCCAATTAGCTCTGTTTCCAGGATAGCTCAGCAGCAACACAATGCCAGGACTTCTGCAGACCTTCCTTAACATGACCGACACGCGCTGAGTAGGCCCGATTTACGTTGGGTGTCAGTGGATGAACAGGGGAAACCATGAGAGCAGTTGATATTTTCACGCCCGGGAAGCTGCCAACCGTCACGTTGGTCCGAGACCAGATCGAAAGGCGAAAGCAAGACCTACAAGACGCACTAGATCAGCAACTGCTAGTAACGATCTCTGGGCCATCGAAATCGGGGAAAACAGTTTTTGTGAAAAGCCTTGTCGGGGCCGGCAATATCATTGCGGTCACCGGCGCTGGCGTGGAATCCCCGCAGCACCTATGGACGAAAGCCTTCCACGCAGTTGGCACGACTATCCCAACGTCGGTCTCATCAGAGACCAACTCCTTGGTGGGAGGCTCAGTATCTGCAAAGGGTGAAGTCGGCATCGTAATCGCGAAAAAGGAACTTTCTGGGTCCATTTCTGGCAGCATCGGCAGCAAGGCTGTAGAGGCGGCATCTAACCCGGTGGATCTTCTTCAACTGCTCGTCAAGGAGTTTGCTGGGTCTGGCTTCGTCATCTTTATTGACGACTTCCATTACATTCCACGCGATGTGCAACCTGCTGTCGCTGCTCAGATCAAGGACGCGATAGCTTCGGGCGTCCAGATCGTCTGTGCTTCCGTTCCATATCACTCGGAAGACTTGCTTCGTGCAAACCAAGACTTGCAAGGGCGAATCTTCGCGATCGACTTTGATTACTGGGATACGGATGCGCTCATGAAGATTGGCGAGCAGGGTTTTGTCGAGCTGAATATTGAGGTTGAAAGGGATTTGTTACGCGCCTTCGCCGGAGAAGCTGCTGGCTCTCCCCAACTAATGCAGTCGATCTGTCTTAACGCAAGCTTTGAATTAGGTGCGAGGCAAAAGCTCGACACGAAACTGCACGTTGAGTTCGGCGGTGAACTCGTTCGACGCATTTGCAATAGGACATCTAGCGCCGATTTTTCAAGCACTATCGAGCGATGTAGTGAAGGCCCGAAGACACGCGGTACTGACCGTAAGTCGTTCCGCTTGGCAGACGGTGACGTTGGTGACGTCTATGCGTGCGTTCTTCGCGCGATCGCAAGCGACCCTCCGCAATTGCGATTCCTTTATGCAGATCTGCTCGCCCGCATCCGAGGCGTAGTCGAAGCGGGTCAAGAGACACCATCGGGGTCGAGCACTTCCGGCGCATGCCTGCACATTGCACAACTTGCGAACGATGGGCAGCCGAAGCAAATCATCGAATGGGACTCGCACCGGGAAACTTTGGACGTCCGCGATCCGTACCTGCTGTTTTATCTTCGGTGGTCTGACACGGTCAGAAAACTCTCATAAAACAGCTCCCGTCTAGCGTAGTGATTGGCCGGTGGCCGGCCCATGCTTGCAGGTACTTTCCCGGTGGTCCAAAACCGGGGACAATTGTGCACCGCGTCTTTCCCCCAGGTATGACTTCCAAATCGTCTTTGCACTTTGCGCGATACTTTGCGTCCGACTTTGCATCGTTTCCAGCGCGGCGCGCGGCGGCGAAGTTCAGGATGCATTTGTCGCCGATGCAAACCTTGAGCGGCGCCAGGCGATGAAGCCGAAAGACGTGCAGGTCCAGCGAGCCGGCCGGCGGGGTTATAATTTCGGCCTTTAGCCCATCTGGTTGACCGTCCCAAAAAAAAGATGGGTTAGATTGTTCGTGCCGTTAGACAGAACGGCGCGGGTGTGAGAGCCCGTAGCGATGAACCGCACTACCCGCGAAAGTGGGTAGTGCTCTGCCATGCACGCAGTTTCAATGGGCGGGCCATGGCGAGGGAGCCGCAAGGCTCGCCGGTTTGGTTCATCGCCCGGTCTCTCAAACTCGCCATGTGCCCGCTCACCCTCCGTACTTTGCGCGGGCTTTGATCGTCTATTCCGGATTGAATCATGGCCGAGCATTCCTCCGTTTCCCCCCTGAAGTCGAACGACACAAGTCCACTTGAAATCCTGCTGGACACAACGCTTGAACATTCCGAAAGACAGTTGCGCGAGTGCATACGCCTGGTAGCGAAGCTACGCGAAGTTGACCGCTGCCGCGCTAGCGCGAGATACCGACCAATGGATGATCTGCTAAAACACGTCGCAGAAACCGCGCTGGTCGAACTGGAGCGCTCCACTGAAACCCTGCGTGGGATTCATGCGAGTGCCGAAATGTGCGTTAGAGGAGCGGCCGCCGAAATGGGCGTTAAACCATCGGTCGTGCGAGCCAGGATAGAGCAGCGGATTGCGCTGCACGAATGCCCCGAGTTGACCGACCGGCAGTGGAAGCTCGTCGCGCCGATCATTGGCGACACAAGCTATGCCCGCTACAGCCGGCGCGAGGTACTCAGCGCGATTCTGTTCGTGCTGTGTACCGGCGGGGCGTGGTCGTCCATTCCGTTCGAATACCCACCGGCGAATGTATGTCACGGCCAATTCCTGGTCTGGTGCGAACGGGGTGTCATGGACCGGATTGCTGCGGCGCTGGACGATTCCATACCGGGTCTCGTTCCCGCGCTCGCTGTGCGCCGGCTACGGCCCCCGCCGCGCGCCGGACGTGTCAGGCGTAATGCACCAGGCGCGTAGCCACACCGCGCCGAGATCGACACGCCTGCGCCTCTTCGAGCGGCCCGATTGCTTCCACTTCCGATATCTAAGCGAGGCTGCGGCTAACCGGCGCATTGGACGCGGCTCACGCGAGACTTGAACTCAATCTGCATCCGCACCTGGCGCGATGTCCCTGTCGCGCGACGGGAATGCCACTCTCGCAAGCTGTGCGCACATCTGCATAGTCTGGAACTGTGCTGCCGTCCTGAAATCGTTCGGACGCTTCCTGGCAACTTTTCCGAGTCAAACCGGGACAGAAAGAGTATTCGTCTGAGAGCGTCCCATAGACATCGGAATCAGACGCCCTGAATAATCAGGGCATGAACCCACATCTGCTCTCTCCTCACGATCAGAGGCCCGCCTGCCTGCGTGCGCGCGCCTCCGCAATGATGCACCAGTGTGCAGGGGACGCGACCTGATGGAGCGCGCCCGCTTCGATCCGCCCATGCCCGGCGTGGCGCTTTCACCGGAGAGCGTTGAACGTCTGATGGCCGAACCCTGGCGCTACGGGTTTATTTCCCTGCTGCGCCGTATCGGCGCCGATCCCCACATTGACCCGGTCGGAACCGCGCGGCGTCCGCAGGCGGAGCCGTTCCGCCTCGGCCAGGCACCGAGCCTCGCATTCGCGCCGCGCGAGATTGCCGACGTGCGTGAGGTCAACGGGCGTCTGAAGATACGGCTTCTCAGTCTGGGCATGTTCGGGCCGAACGGGCCACTGCCGATTCACATC
This sequence comes from Paraburkholderia sp. BL17N1, assembly GCF_003634175.1. Lineage (NCBI taxonomy): Bacteria > Pseudomonadati > Pseudomonadota > Betaproteobacteria > Burkholderiales > Burkholderiaceae > Paraburkholderia > Paraburkholderia sp. BL17N1. The sequence continues at coordinate 4,157,730 of NZ_RBIW01000001.1, read as the reverse complement.
ACCGAGATTGCACGCGAGCGTGAGCAGAACCGGCGGGATGCGACGCTCGTCAACTTCCTCGACATCTTTCACCACCGCTACCTGACTCTGCTGTACCGGGCGTGGGTCTCCGCACAGGCCGCAGCGGGCCTTGACCGGAAGGATGACGAAACATTCTCCTTTTTTGTCGCGAGCCTCGCCGGCCACGATCCCGCCGAAATCGCCGGCCGGCCGTTTCCTGGCCATGCGCGCCTCGCCGCCTCTGCGCATCTGGTGCGCGAAGCGCGTAATCCCGACGGCCTGCGCGCGACGCTTGAGCAGTACTTCGGCGTACCGGTCGCAATCGAGGAATACGTCTTTCACTGGCTGGAAATGGCGCCGGCCAGCCACAGTTATCTCGGCAAGCCCGTGGAGTCTTCGACGCTTGCGATGGGCGCGATGCTCGGTGAGCAGGTGCCGGACCGCCAGCACCGGTTCCGCATTGTCCTGGGGCCGCTCGACCTGGCGGTGTATCTGCGTTTCACGGCGCAGGGCGTGGACCTGCCGAAGCTCGTCGAATGCGTGAGGGAATTTGTCGGGCGCGGTTACCGGTGGGAACTGGAACTGCGCATCAAGCCACAGGGCGCACCACCTGCGGTGCTGGGTGGAACGGAACAACTCGGCTGGTCCAGCTGGCTTGGACAGGCGCCCACGGATGCGCCGATTACCGGCATGCGCTTCGAACCGGAACAGTACGTGGAGCAGTTGGCGAGGCGATCCGTACCGTACCATCAACGCCCGGAAACCGGCGCGGGTGATCTGCTGACGTACTACAACGAGGAGTTGCTGTACCTGCGCGAACTTGCCGCCGAATTCGCACAGGCGCATGTAAAAATCGCCAGGCGTCTGGGCATGCAGGCGGGTGAAATCGGCGATAGGTATGTCGAGCGGCTCGTCCAGGCATTCGCTTTCATGTCCGCCCGCATGCGCATGAAACTGGACGCCGCATTCCCCGACTTCACGCGCCCCCTGCTGCAATGCCTCTATCCGAATTACCTCGCGCCGACGCCATCGATGGCGGTGGCGCGGCTATACCCGGATCACGCCAGGAGCAAACTTGCACAGGGGTTCCATGTGCCACGCGGCAGTCCGTTCGCCTCCCCCGTGCCGGAGGGCGGCGGCTGCATCTGCCAGTTCCGCAGCACCCAGGACGTCACGCTCTATCCGCTGGAAATCGTCAGCGCCCGGCTCACCGGCATTCCGCCCGATATCTCCGCGCTTGACCGTTACGTGCGCCCGGACCGGAACGTATGCTCCGCGTTACGCCTGCGGCTGCGAGCCACCGGCAGCGCCACCATCGGACAGCTGCGCGGTCTGGATCGCCTGCCGGTCTATCTGGCGGGCGACGTGCGGCTTGCCTCCCAGCTGTTCGAACTCCTGCATACCGGGGCGGCCGCATCGGTACTCGCCGCGCCGGGGAGTTTTGCCACTGCCCAGGAGCCGCTGCACGTGGTGCGAAACCAGGCCGTGATGCATGAAGGCTTCGGCACGGATCAGGCAATGCTGCCGCTTGTCTGGCCGAAGTTTCACGGCCACAACCTGCTGCAAGAATATGCCACCTGTCCCGAGCGCTTCCTGTTCTTCACGCTCACCGGACTCGAGGCGGGCCTGCGCCGGATCGAAGCTCAGGAGGTTGAGATCGTCGTGCTGCTCGACCGCCCGGCAGGCGAACTGGTCAACCGGGTCGATGCCTCGCATTTTGCGCTGTTCTGCACCCCTGTCATCAACCTGTTTCCTGTCACGATAGACCGGCTCGAACTGCCTGAGAACAGCACGACAGCATCCCTGCATGTCGATCCACTCGCGCCCGCCGACTACGAAGTGTTTTCAGTCGGGGCACTCTCGGGATTCGAAACCAGGGAATCCGCCAGTCTTGAGTTCCAGCCGCGGTATCCGACACTGGCGCGCGACGAGAACAGCACCGGCCGCTATTTCGTCACCCGTCGCGAGCCCGCCCGGGGCACCGACCTGGCGCGTCGCTACCAGACACGCGCCACCTACGCGCCAGGCGACATACTGGTGTCGCTGGTCGATGCAAACGGCACGCCCGCTCATGACAATATCCGGTTCATCACCGCGCAGGTATGGGTGACGAATCGCGATCTGCCGAACCTGCTGGCCGTCAACGGGGTGGACGATCTCAGCACGGTCGTCAATGCACCGCTTGCCAGCGTCGGACTGATACGCGCGCCGGGCACGCCAAAGCGGCCGCTTGCACAGGGCACCACCGCCTGGCGGCTGGTGCGCCAGCTCAATTTCAATCATCTGCCGCTGGAGGACACAGGCGGCGCGGGACTGCGCGAACTGCTCCTGCTCTACCGGACCGGCGACAACCCCGGCTTCGTGAAGCAGGTGCAGGCAATCACAGGCGTGCAGATGCAGACGGTGACGCGCCGCCTGCCCGGTACCGGCGATCTCGTTTTCGGCTGCGGCACCGGCTGCACGCTCACCGTCGATGAAGGAGCGCTTGCAGGTGAAAGCCCGTATCTGCTCGGCGTGATCCTTGAACACTACCTGGCGCGCCACGTCCCGATGCATACCTTCGTGGAGACCTCGATGCGCTCGGTACAGCGCGGCCCCGTCGCGCTCTGGCCGCCACGCATGGGCACCCGCAGCGCGGCCTGAATGGCCTGAGTGGCCGTGAGCCGCATCCATTCATTCTGGAGGAAGGATACTCATGCTGGATTTTTCGACCCGCCGCACCATCACCGTGAGCGGCGCGGCGCTGCCGGAATCGCCGTCGGGCGAGCCCGCACTGGTGCTCAGATCAATCCGTGGCGAGGAAGCCCTGTCGGAAATCTACACCTACACGCTGGACATGGTGACGCCGCAAGACCTCGACATGTTCGGCGACGACGCGGCGAACCTCGACCTGCGTGCGATGATCGGCAGGCCGCTGACCGTGGCTATCCAGCTTGAAGGAATGAGCGGGGTTTCCGGCCCTTCGTGGATGTCGAACATCGGCTGCGGCATGCGTGAGATCAGCGGCATCGTGACCAGCGCGCGCTTTGTCGAACAGCAGGACCGGCAGAGCCATTACCGGCTCACGCTGCAACCCGGCCTCTGGCTTGCCGGGCAGCGCTCGGACTACCGGATATTTCAGCGTAAGAATGTTATCGACATCATTCGCGAAGTGCTGCGGATCTATCCGTTTTCCTGCGCCTGGCGCACCAGCCGGATATACCCGCGACTGGACTACCAGGTCCAGTATGGCGAAACGGATTTCAGTTTCGTGCAGCGGCTGATGGCTGAGAACGGCATCTACTGGTTTTTCGAGCACTCGAAGGGCTATCACCGGATGGTGTTCGTGGACCATGTAGGCGCGCACAAGCCGGTGCAGAGCGAGGCGTATCACACGCTCGCGTACTACCCGCCGGGCCACAGGATCGACGCGGAGTATATCGACGCGTTCGATATCGCCCAGACGTTGCAGTCGGGCGTCTGGACCACCGGCGACTATGACTTCAAGCAGCCCGAAGCCAATCTTGGCGTGCGCAAGGTCCAGCCGCAGAAGACGGTCCACAATGATCTGGCGCGCTACGAGTGGCCCGGCGACTATACCGACCCGGCCGAAGGTGAGAAGTCCGCACAGATCCGCATCGAGGAACTGTTCGCGCGCGGCGAGCGCGCCGAAGGCCGTGGCGCGCTGCGCAATGTCGTATGCGGGACGACCTTCCATCTGGAGAACCATCCGTATCGCAAGGCGAACCAGGAATACATGGTGATCCGCGCGAAGCTCGATGCCGAAGAGACGATGGAATCGACCGGTCCGGGCGTCTACCGGTTCGACACCGACTTCACCGTGCAACCGGCGACCAATGTATTCCGTCCGGCGCGCACGGTCCCGAAGCCGCGCACGACCGGACCGCAGAGCGCCGTGGTGACGGGCTTCGATAGAAACGTCGTGTCCACCGAGCCGTATGGCCGCGTGACGCTTAAATTCCGCTGGGACCGTTCGCCGAACCGGGACGAGAACTCGTCGTGCTGGGCGCGGGTCATGTCGCCGTGGGCGGGCAATGGTCACGGGGCCATCAGCCTGCCTCGCATCGGCACGGAAGTGATCGTGGATTTCATCGACGGCGACCCGGACCGGCCGTTCGTCATCGGGCAGGCCTACAACGCGGACAACATGCCGCCGTGGCCGTTACAGGACAACCATGCCCTGTCAGGCCTGCTCAGTCGCAATCTGGAAGGGAGCGGGTCGAACCAGTTCGTTGCGGACGACACGCCGGACCGGTTACAGGCGCAGGTGACGAGCGATCAGGCGAACTCGCGGCTGGTGGTGGGTTACAACACGCGCATCGTGCCCGGCGAGGGACGCAAACAGGCGCGCGGCATCGGCTGGGAACTCGCCACCGATTCATGGGGCGTGGTCCGCGCAAACCGGGGCATGCTGGTGACCACCGAGACGCGCAGCGGTGCGCAGTCGCCGGCGAAGGACATGGGCGAGACGGTGCAGCGCCTGACGCAGGCGCGCGCGCAACACGAGGACATGGCGCAGCTCGCGCAGCAGCACAACGCGCAGTCGTCCGACGCGAGCCAGCACGACGCCGCGAAAGCCATCAAGGCGCAGAACGACGCGATCCGGGGCGACACCGCCCACTGGCGTGAAAATCCGTTCCCCGAGATGACGCGGCCCGATCTTGTCGTTGCGAGCGCGGCGGGCATCGGGATGACCGCTGCGCAGGGAACGCACATCGCGAGCGGACAGGATCATGCGGTGACAGCAGGTCGCGATGTGAGCGTGTCGTCGGGGCGCTCACTGTTCGCGTCGGTGCGCGGCGCGATCTCGATGTTCGCGTACCAACTCGGGATGAAACTGATCGCCGCGAAAGGCAAGGTCGATATCCAGGCGCAGAGCGACCAGATGGCGCTCGCGGCCCTGAAGGACATCACGGTCAGCAGCTCGGACGGCAAGGTCGTCATCAACGCGTCGAAGGAAGTCTGGATCGGCGCGGGTGGGTCGTATATCCAGATCAACGGCAGCGGGATTATCAACGGCTCGCCAGGGGTGATTCTGGAGAAGGGACTTTGGGATGTGCAGGACGCAGACGCTCGCATACCGAGCTTCCCTCCGTTCGGATCGGGTACGCCCACTGATGACTACATCCATTCGCTGTAACTCTTCCTCCTGACAGACCTATGATTATCAGCCCGCCCTTTCTTTCAGCAGCCCACCCGCAGCAGAATGACGCAATGCCCACAGCGGATGCGGGCAACACGGTCGTACCCGACGGTGATGTGTGTGCCGCCAACATGCTCGAATGTGCGCCGGGCAACGGCGCCTATCCGGTCAGCTTCAATCTTGGCTGGCATGGCGGTGCGCATCTGAAAGCCCCGCTGGACGGCAATCAGGTCACTTCCGTGCGCGCCATCGCGGACGGCACAATCGTGTACGTGCGCCAGACGGATACGACCCATAAGCCGACGCTTCAGTACCGCAACGTGCGTACGGACGACGGCTGTGTCGTCGTCCGGCACGATACGGAAATTGGCGAAGGCGACAACGCGAAGGTCACCTATTACTCGGTGTACATGCACCTCCAGGCCGCGCTGTCGTCGCTGTCCGTGGGCAAGAAGGTTTATCGCAAGGATATCCTGGGCACACCGGGCCAGATTTACGGGCAGTTTCCGCAGATCCACTTCGAGATCGTCTGCAACGAGGCGAACCTGAGGAAGTTCATCGGGCGCGCCCCCGGGGCGCTAGGCAGCACCCCGGCTCGTACCGATGCGGTCTATGGCGACAGCTGGTTCTTCATTCCTCGTGGTGCGAAGCTCTTTGCCAACGAACCACACCCTTTCCGTGATGACGACAGCGCGCCGCCTGTCGCGACGTTGCACCCCCAGCCGTCTCTCGCGCCGGCGGGAACCGGTTGCGATCTTGTCGTCCGCATGCATTACGAGAAAGACTGCACGTTGACGACCTACCGGCAGAATGCGGATTTGGGCTGGTCCGTTTTCGGCGCAATGCCCGTGGAAAGAGAGGCAGAGTACGGCCTGTATCGGCGTGCTAATGCCCTTCACGGACGCTTTACAGACGATTCTCTGGCGGCAATTGCTCCAGGCATGGCTGTGGCCTCTCCGAGTGCCATCTTCGAGATGATCCGTTTCGGACGCTGCATCAACGATCAGCTTCCTGCAGGCGCCCGCTTCAATCACTGGCGGAAAGTGAAGACGCCAGACGGTGATGGATGGATCAACCTGTCCAAGGCAGGCGTGCGCGCCTATAGCGACGCCGATTTTCCGGAGTGGGCCGGCTGGAGCTTCATCAACGATGATCCGACACCCGACAGCCTGTGCGATTCACCGACTGTAAAGGGGTGGCTGGACGTCAATCATTCCGGACATATCAGCCACGCCGATGCTGTCAGCGCTCTGGGCATGGAAGCGATCCTGCAGCGCACGGCGCGAGCGGTGTGTAAGTTTCCATCCGAGTGGAGTCGCGATGGACTAGAGGCGCGATACAACTGGCTCAGGAGTCCGCATGAGGCATTGACCAGTCCGTTATCGGACGCAGCTTTTAGCAAGCTGGTGGATCACGCGCGCGATCTGGCGTTCTGGGAGGACGTCAGCGATCCGGATTTTCCACATGCCGATGAGGTGTGGCATTTGCCGCCAACGGCGTTTATCCGGCACTTCAGAGCTTGCGGCTGGTTCAGCGCAGCCGAATTCCGACGAATTTATCCAACCGCCAATGTTTCCGCGATTGACAAATATCTTGTCGGAATCAACAGGACACTTAGCAAGTATCGTATTAGCGGCGCACTGCGCCAGGCACATTTTCTTGGGCAATCATCAGTCGAGTCTGCCCAACTTCACTATATGAGCGAGTTATATAACGGTGATCCTTTCGCCTATTTCAGACGGTATGAACGCGCGAAGAATTACGCTGGCTGGCTGGGGAATGTCGAATGGAACGACGGGGGGAAATTCAGAGGTCGAGGATTGAAACAGCTTACAGGGCGAGCGAATTATGGTGCGTATTTCCAATACCGGGGATGGCTGCGTGAGCAAAGCGTGGCGCAAACATGGTGGCATGATGCCCGATGGTGGGGATTTGCCCCGCCATACTCCGCCAGCGTACACGCAAACTTGCTACCAATTCAAAACGCGAATTTGGTTGCCCAACTTACTGCGTCGCTGAGACCGCCGGTTATCACGAACCCAGAGGTTGTAGCGGACGATCCGATTACTTCCATCGACACGGCTGGTTTTTTCTGGGCAAAGAATAGACTTTTACCCATTGCGGATAGCGACAATGTGATCGAGATGACGAATAAAGTGCGTGGGGACCATGCAAGTTTACCTACCGACTTTCCAGCGGAAGCTCACTTCGATCAGCGTCGTTCAGAAACGTCAAGAATCAAGGGGATACTGATTTGAAAAAGAAATGGATTGGAATTTTATTTGTCTGTGCTCCTTTGTTGCAGGCTTTTGCGCAAGACGTTTCTGGAAGCTCAACAACAGTTGCAGTCCAGAACGCGAAGTTCGTTTTTTCTTGCAGGGGGAGTCTTGGCAGCCAATTCATCACAGTATCTGCTGCTGATGGGCATTCAGGTGATCTGCGACTAGTCGCGCCACAGCGACTAGACGAAACAGATGATTGCGCACAAGTCACATGGACGGTTCAACCGGAGAAGTCGGGTGCTCAAATCATCATGGCTAACCCTGGAAGGTTAGGACTTGATGCACAGATGCTGGTTTTTTACGCGGACCGAGACGGCGTTGACTTTTCTGGGCAGTTACCCGTTGCGGCCGATGCCTTAGGTACCGGTCAGTTTCGGGTTATCGGCGCTGATGCCTATGGGACCTGGGAGCGCATCTATGCGTTCAAGAATCACAAGCTATATGTTGAGCGAGAACTAATCTTGATGCGGACGGGAGGTGTGTGTTTAGAGCGTAGCGGAACTGTAAAAATGAATCTCCGATGTGCCGGACCAACGACTCACGCCACCCCCAAAAAAAATGTCTGTGTCAGGGCGCGTAATGGAAAAGTAGAACAAATGCCGTTACGTGCTTGCACGTCGCTAGAAATGCGGCGGTGACGCCAAAGGCATTCGTCAAGGTTACTTAGTGCCGCCTTAGAATGATCGGTCTGCCGCGATTGCCGGTGAAGAGGTTCGGGCATGACCGCGTGACACGCCTATCGTTGGTCCGAGATAGAGAACAACTTGAAGGATTGAATTTATGATCGACCTTATCCGACTCAATGACACCACTGACCACGGCGGCGAAGTCGTCACCGCCTCCGACACGATGCGATACGGCGGACGCCGCGTCGCCCGCAAGGGCGATCATGTGACCTGTCCTCAACATCCCGACGTCGAGCCGAATGTCATCATCGAAGGCGATGAAAAGATCACCGACCACGGCGTACCAGTTGCCCGGCAGGGCCACCATGCGACATGCGGTTGCAGCCTTATATCGAGCATCACCTGAACTCACGTGCTCAGGTCGCTTCCACGACATGGGCATTTGCGTGTGGTGAGAAATCGAACCATGAAAGGACGGGGCGATTGTCGGGTGGTCGAAGCCGAAGCAAAAAAAAGCCCGCCAGAAGGCGGGCCAAACAGAGGCGCGTGCAATGAATCCCCGAGGGGAGTCGGATAGACGCTTGCACGCGCCCCCGTTACGCAGCACCGGCCAGGAGTCAAGATATCGGATCAATCCGACTTTGCAGCGAGGTCATAGCGGCCACCACCACGCCCAGACGGTATGACCGGGCTGTCCCGGTTATCGGAGACGGTCGATCCTGTACGGCGCACGCTCTCGCCTGTGCTCCAGTGATGCAGCGAGTTACAGATCCAGATCGACTCACGGCCCGGATCGGGTTCACCACGTGAGCGACGGCGCGCAGACTCGAACGTTTAAGGTACGAGTACGATGCAAGTGCTCCATGTCGATCATTGCTGGCCTTAGAGCGCTTGGAGACCGCTGGTGGCCGGGTTTCTGCGTCGATCTGTCATAAATTGTATTGGGGGTAGGATTGAGGGTAACGAATTGCATTAATCGCTAGAAGCGCCTACCCATAAGGGTTGTACGGCGATAATTGCATTGCCGCCGCAAAGAGAAGTAAGCAAGAGAAAGCGGCTCACACCGCTAGTTCTTAAGCGGGTCCCTCGCGCAGTTGCGGTAGTGGTGCATCTGGAATCAGTGTTTTCGCACACTCCGCGCCAGTGACCAAGGGCTCATCAGCTCCCGCTTCGCACTGCGTGCGTCGCGGACGGGTATGCCTGGGAAACCTAAGGTTTTGATGAGCGCAGCGCGTCAGCAGCGGCAGTAAAAGTGTCGGGGGTACTGGCGATTTGAACGTACGGGAGGCGTTATGAACGGCGCTTCGGCGCGCGCAGCGCCGCCGGAAAAAGAGCCTGTCCGCATTTTTGTGTGCGAGGCGGTTAGCGGAGTTACCCGCGTGCGTTGGTAAAACGCTCTCCAAACAGAATAGCGAACTGGTTCATGGCGGAGGACCAGTCGAATGCCGCCCGTACAGACTTCGCCAGCACGTTGCGCAATGCCAGCCACAATAGCTTGATGGCGGCCTCGTCGTTGGGGAAGTGGCCGCGGGTCTTGATGATCTTGCGTAGTTGCATGTTCAGGCTCTCAATGGCATTCGTGGTGTAGACGACACGGCGTATGTCGGGCGGAAACACGAAGAACGGTGTGACGTTCTCCCACGCCCGTCGCCACGACTGCACGATGGTCGGATACTTCGCGCCCCATGGCCCTTCGGCAAAGGCCTCCAGGGCCTGCTGCGCGGCCTGTTCGTTCGCGGCGGCATAGACCGGACGCAGCGCTGCGGCGACGCCTTTGCGGTCCTTGTAACTGGCGTATTCCAGGCTGTTGCGGATCAGGTGCACGATGCAGGTCTGCACGGCCGTGCGCGGGTACGCCGTGCCGATCGCCTCGGCCAGCCCCTTCAGGCCGTCGACCACCGCGATCAGGATGTCCTGGCAGCCCCGGGTCTTCAGTTCATTGAACACCTTCAGCCAGAACTTCGCACCTTCGGTCTGCTCGATCCACAGGCCGAGCACGTCGCGCTGGCCGTCGGCCTGAATGCCCAGCGCCAGATACACCGCCTTATTGCTCACCACACCGTCACCACGGATCTTCACGCGCAGCGCGTCGAAGAACACCACCGGGTACATCGGCTCAAGTGGACGGCTTTGCCAGGCAAGCGTTTCGGCCATCACCTCATCGGTGACCGAACTGATGAAGTCGGGCGAGACCTCGGTGCCATAGCTTTCGGCCAGAAACGCCTGGATCTCGCGCACGCTCATGCCGCGTGCGTACATGGCAATGATGCGTTCGTCGAAGCCCGTGAAACGGCGCTCGTGTTTGGGAATCAGGATCGGCTCGAAGCTGCCTTCACGGTCGCGCGGCAGATCGACCCGCACCGGGCCACGCTCGGTGATGACTGTCTTGCCGCTGGCGCCGTTGCGTTCATTGGTCTGCTCCGCAGGCTTGGGCTGGCCGGGCCGGTAGCCCAGATGCATGTTCATTTCGGCGCCCATCGCGCGCTCGATGAGCGCCTTGTTGAACGCCAGCATCAGGTCCTGAACCTCGGCGGGCGTCATCGGACCCTTCACCAGTTCATCCAGCAGCGCTTCAGGCAGTTCAGGCAGCGGCCCGCGGGCCGCTGCCTGAGACGCGACGGTGCGTTTCTTTTTCATCGGCATATCCATGACCTTGATCCCTCATGATATGCCCCGCCCACGAAATTACGGATAGGTCCCGGAAAAATGACTGCTGTGTCACTCACGCCGAATGTGCGAGAGCACTGATTCCAGATGCACCACTACCGTGGCTGTGCGGGGGACCCGCTTAAGAACTAGCGGTGTGAGCCGCTTTCTCTTGCTTACTTCTCTTTGCGGCCGGCAAAGAGAAGTAAGTGCCGCCCCGCACAGGGGCAACGCTAATAGACCACAAACAAATCAAGAAAAGGCCAACAACAAAAAAAAAACCGCGCACCACAACAACCATCAACTAGCAGCCGCCCCAGCCCGCCGACCCTTCCGGCCCTCCCACCTGACCCGAATCCGATCCATATAAAGATACACAACCGGCGTCGTATAAAGCGTGAGCATCTGACTAACAATCAACCCACCCACAATAGCAATCCCCAGCGGCGCCCGAAGCTCAGCCCCTTCCCCGCGCCCGAACGCCAGCGGCAAAGCCCCCAACAAAGCAGCAAACGTCGTCATCATGATCGGCCGGAACCGCAGCAAACAGGCCTGGTAAATCGCATCCCGCGAGGACAGTCCATGCCGTGACGCTTCAATAGCAAAGTCCACCATCATGATCGCGTTCTTCTTCACGATCCCGATCAGCAGAATCACCCCGATCAACGCAATGATGCTGAACTCCGTCTTGAACAACAGCAATGCCAGCAACGCGCCCACGCCCGCCGAAGGCAGCGTCGACAGAATCGTCAGCGGATGGATATAGCTCTCATACAGCATCCCCAGCACGATATACACCGCGGCCAGCGCGGCCAGAATCAGAATCGGCTGATCGGACATCGACTGCTGGAACGCCTGCGCGGTCCCCTGGAAACTGCCGTGGATAGTCCCCGGCATGCCGATCTGCGCCATCGTGTCGTAAATCGCCTGCGTTGCCGTCGACAGCGAAACGCCCGGCGGTAAATTGAACGAAATCGTCGAGGCCACGAACTGGCTCTGGTGGTTCACGGAAAGCGGCGTGCTACCCGGCCCGAAGCTCGCGATCGCCGACAGCGGCACCATCGTTTCCTTCGCCGTCGATACCGCCGCGCCCGACGACGCGCTCGACTTGCCGCTCGCCGCAATCGAATTGATCGCCTGATTGCGCGCGGAGTCGGCGGCAATGCTCGCCGCGCTCGAAGCGGTCGTGCCCGCCGTGCCGCCCGTCGTCGCGCTCGTGGACGTGGTTGTCGCGGCGCCGGTCTCCTTCGTCACCGTGCCTGCCGGAGCGTTGGTGGTCTGCGCGCCGCTCGCGCTGCCGCCCGACGTGCTGATGTAAATCTGCTTCAGCATATCCGGACTCTGCCAGTACTTCGGCGCGACTTCCATCACAACGTGATACTGATTCAACGGGTTGTAGATGGTCGACACCTGGCGCTGGCCGAACGCGTCGTACAAGGTGTTGTCGATCTGCGCGGGCTTGATGCCGAGGCGCGCCGCGGTGGCGCGGTCGATCGTCACCATCGCTTCGAGGCCGCCTTGCTGCTGGTCGGAATTCACGTCCGCGAGTTCGGGGCGCGCCTGCAGCGCCTCGGTGAGCTTCGGGCCCCACAGGTACAGGTCGGGCGTCGAATCGGCCAGCAGCGTGAACTGGTACTGCGCGTTCGATTGCCGTCCGCCGACGCGAATGTCCTGCACCGCCTGCAGGAAAGTCCGCGCGCCGGCCACGTCGCCGAGCGGCGCGCGCAGTTGCTGGATCACCTGATCGGCAGAGGCCTTGCGCTCGGACTTCGATTTCAGCGTCACGAACATGAAGCCGGAATTGGTCTGGCGTCCGCCGGTAAAGCCGGCCACGCTTTCCACCGCCGGATTCTTGCCGACGATCTCCATCATCTGCGCGAACTTGCCTTTCATGGACTGGAACGAGGTGGACTGATCGGCCTGAATGCCGCCGATCAACCGGCCCGTGTCCTGCTGCGGAAAGAAACCCTTCGGCACGATGATGTACAGCCACACGTTCAGGCCGATGGTGAGCAGCAGGATCGTCACGATCAGGCGTGGATGCAGCAGCGCCCAGCCCAGCGTGCGCTCATAGCCGCGCTGCATCGACGCGAAGCCGCGTTCCAGCCAGCGGCCGAAACGTCCTTCTTCCTTCTGCTCGTGCGGCTCGCGCAGAAGGCGCGAGCACATCATCGGCGTGAGCGTGAGGGAGACGATCAGCGATACGCCTATCGCGAGCGAGAGCGTAAGCGCGAATTCGCGGAACAGGCGGCCGACAATCCCGCCCATCAGCAGAATCGGCAGGAACACGGCGACTAGCGAAATGCTGATCGACAGCACGGTGAAGCCGACTTCACGTGCGCCGAGGAAAGCCGCTTTCATGCGCGGCACGCCATTCTCGATATGCCGCGAGATGTTCTCCAGCACCACGATCGCGTCGTCGACCACGAAGCCGGTCGCAATGGTCAAGGCCATCAGCGAGAGATTGTCGATCGAGAACCCGAGCATGTACATCGCGCCGAACGTGCCGATGATGGAGATCGGCACGGCCACGCTGGGGATCAGCGTGGCGCGCCAGTTGCGCAGGAACAGGAACACCACCATCACCACCAGCGCGACCGCGACCACCAGCGTGAGCTCGGTGTCTTTCAGCGAGGCGCGGATCGTGGTGGAGCGGTCGGCGGCCGGCGCGATGTCCACGTCCGCAGGTAGCGACGCGTGCAGTTGCGGCAGCATTGCCGTGACACGGTCGATGGTGTCGATGATGTTCGCGCCCGGCTGGCGGTACAGGATCACCAGCACTGAACGCTTGCCGTTGAAGAGGCCTAGGTTGCGCAGATCTTCGACCGAATCGACCACCTCGGCCACGTCGGAGAGCTTCACCGCCGAGCCGTTGCGATAGGCGATGACCAGGTCCCTGTATTGCGACGCCTTGCTGGCCTGGTCGTTGGTATAGATTTGCACGCGGTTCGGGCCGAATTCGATCGAGCCTTTCGGGCTGTTCGCGTTGGCCGCGGCGAGCGCCGCGCGCACGTCTTCGAGACCGATGCCATAGTGCGAGAGCGCATTCGGCTCCAGCTCGACCCGCACGGCCGGGTTGGCCGAGCCGCTCACATCCACTTCGCCGACGCCGTCCACCTGCGACAGCGACTGTTGCAGCACCGTGGCCGCGGAGTCGTACAACTGGCCGGCCGTGAGCGTTTTCGACGTGAGCGCGAGAATCAGGATCGGCGCGTCGGCGGGATTGACCTTGTGGTAAGTCGGGTTGCTACGCAAGCTCGCCGGCAAGTCGGCGCGCGCCGCGTTGATGGCGGCCTGCACGTCGCGCGCGGCGCCGTCGATGTCGCGATTCAGGCCGAACTGCATGGTGATGCGCGTCGAGCCGACCGAACTCGACGAGGTCATTTCGGTGACGTCGGCGATCGAACCGAGATGCCGTTCGAGCGGACTGGCGACACTGGTCGCCACGGTATCCGGACTCGCGCCAGGCAGTGAGGCCTGCACCGAAATGGTCGGGAAATCGACCTGCGGCAGCGGCGCGACCGGCAGCTTGGTGAACGCGAAAATGCCGGCCAGCGCGATGCCGATCGCCAGCAGCGTGGTGGCGACCGGGCGGGAGATAAACGGACGCGACAGATTCATCGCTCAGTTCCCTGCATCGCTGACGGGCGGCGTGGCGCCTTTGGACGGCCCGCCGCGATTGAAGCGCTCACGCGCGCGGCGCCCGAGCGAGTCGAATGCGAGGTAGATCACCGGCGTGGTGAACAGCGTCAGCAACTGGCTGACGATCAGGCCACCGGCAATCGCGATACCGAGCGGACGGCGCAGTTCCGAGCCTGCGCCGGTGCCGAGCATCAGCGGCAGCGCGCCGAGCAGGGCGGCGAGCGTGGTCATCAGAATTGGCCGGAAGCGCAGCAGGCACGCCTGGTAGATCGCTTCGCGCGGCGGTTTGCCTTCCTCGCGCTCGGCGTAGAGCGCGAAGTCGATCATCATGATCGCGTTCTTCTTCACGATACCGATCAGCAGCACGATCCCGATGATGCCGATGATGTCGAGATCATGCCCGGTGATCAGCAGCGCCAGCAGCGCGCCGACGCCGGCCGAAGGCAGCGTCGAGAGAATCGTGATCGGATGGATGAAGCTCTCATACAGCACGCCCAGCACGATATACATCGTGACGATCGCCGCGAGAATCAGGAACAGCTCGTTCGACAGCGACGCCTGGAACGCCAGCGCCGCGCCCTGGTAGCGCGTCTGGAACGACGCGGGCAAGCCGATATCCTTCTCCGCCTGATCGATCGCCTTGACCGCCGCGCCGAGCGACGAACCCGGCGCGAGGTTGAACGACACGGTGGTGGCCGGGAACTGGCTCAGATGCGTGACGAGCAGCGGCGCGGGCTTTTCGATGAAGCGCGCGATCGACGACAGCGGCACCTGCCCGCCCGTGGAGGTGGAAGAGGGCAGATAGATCGACTTCAGCGATTCGGTGTAATGCTGCATCGCCGGTTGCGCTTCCAGAATCACGCGGTACTGATTCGACTGCGTGAAGATGGTGGAGATGATGCGTTGGCCGAACGCGTCGTACAGCGCGCTGTCCACGGTGGCCGGCGTGATGCCGTAACGCGACGCGGTCGCGCGGTCGATTTCGATGTAGACCGACTGGCCGTTGTCCTGCAAGTCGGTGGCGACGTCGGCGAGTTCGGGCGATTGCTTCAGCCGTTCGACCAGCTTGGGAACCCATGTAGTGAATTCGCCGATGTTCGCATCGGTCAGCATGAACTGGTACTGCGTCGGGCTGACGGTCGAGTCGATCGTCAGATCCTGCACCGGCTGCATGTAGAGCGACGCGCCGGGAATGTGCGCGACGTCGCGTTGCAACTGGCGGATCACTTCGCTTGCGGTGTTGCTGCGGTCGTCGCGCGGCTTCAGGTTGATCAGCATGCGGCCGCTGTTCAGCGTGATATTGCTGCCGTCCACGCCGATGAACGAGGTCAGGCTTTCCACATCCGGATTCTTGAGGATCTGCGCGGCAAGTTCCTGCTGACGCTCGGCCATCGACGCATACGACACCGACTGCGGCGCCTGCGTGATCGCCTGGATCACGCCGGTGTCCTGCACAGGAAAGAAGCCCTTCGGAATGAACACGTACAGCACGCCGGTCAGCACCAGCGTGAGCACCGCAACGACCAGCGTGGAGCGTTGCCGGTTCAGCACCCACGTGAGCGCGACCGCGTAACGCGCGATCACCCAGTCGATCGCGCGGTGCGCCTTGGCTTCGAAACGATGGCTCTCGTGCGGCGGCGAGTGACGCAGGAGTTTGGCGCACATCATCGGCACGAGCGTGAGCGACACGACCGCCGAAATCACGATCGTCACGGCGAGCGTAATGGCGAATTCGTGGAACAGCCGGCCGACCACGTCGCCCATGAAGAGCAGCGGAATCAGCACGGCGATCAGCGAGACCGTCAGCGAAATGATCGTGAAGCCGATCTGTTTCGAGCCCTTCATCGCGGCTTCGAGCGGGGCTTCGCCTTCTTCCACGTAACGCGCGATGTTCTCGATCATCACGATCGCGTCGTCCACCACGAAGCCGGTCGCGATGGTCAGCGCCATCAACGATAAGTTGTCGAGCGAGAAGCCGCACAGGTACATCACGGCGAGCGTGCCGATCAGCGAGAGCGGCACCGAGAGGCTCGGAATGATGGTCGCGTAGACGTTGGCGAGGAACAGATACATGACCAGCACGACCAGCACGACCGACATGGCCAGTTCGAACTGCACGTCGCGCACGGACGCGCGGATCGTGGTGGTGCGGTCGGTGACGACTTCCACGTCGAGCGCGGCGGGCAGTGCCTGTTGCAACTGCGGCAGCAGCTTCTTGATACTGTCCACCACCTGGATCACGTTCGCGCCCGGCTGGCGCTGCACGTTCAGAATGATCGCGGGCGTGCCGTCGACCCACGCGCCGAGCTTGGTGTTCTCCGCACCCTGCACGATGTTGGCGACGTCGGTCAGCATCACCGCGCGGCCGTTCTTGTACGCGATCACGGCGCTCTTGTAGGCGTCGGCGTCGGTCAACTGGTCGTTCGCGTTGATCGTGTAGTTGCGCGTGGGACCGTCGAAGTTACCCTTCGGCGTGTTGACGTTCAAATTCGAAATCGTGGTGCGGAGGTCGTCCAGGTTCAGACCGTACGCAGCGAGCGCGCGCGGGTTCGCCTGAATCCGCACGGCCGGGCGCTGGCCGCCCGACAGGCTCACCAGACCCACGCCCGCCACCTGCGAGATTTTCTGCGCGAGCCGCGTGTCGGCCAGATCCTGCACCTGCGTGAGCGGCAGCGTCTTCGAGGTGATCGCGAGCGTGATGATCGGCGCGTCGGCCGGATTGACCTTGGCGTAGATCGGCGGCGCGGGCAGGTCCGACGGCAGCAGATTGCCGGCCGCGTTAATGGCGGCCTGAACTTCCTGCTCGGCGATATCGAGCGGCAGGTCGAGGCTGAACTGCAGCGTGATGATCGACGAGCCGGCCGAGCTTTGCGACGACATCTGATTGAGCGACGGCATCTGCCCGAACTGACGCTCGAGCGGCGCGGTGACCGACGATGTCATCACGTCCGGGCTCGCGCCCGGATAGAAGGTCTGCACCTGGATGGTCGGATAGTCGACCTGGGGCAGCGCCGAGAGCGGCAAGAAGCGCAGCGCGACGAGACCGACCAGCATGATCGCCGCCATCAGCAGCGCGGTGCCGACGGGACGCAGGATAAAGGCGCGAGATGGATTCATGCGGTAAGTGCCGTGCCTTTATTGCGAGGCTTGCGCCGCGTGCTTGCCATGATGCGCGTGGGCGCCGGATGCGCCCGACGCAGCGGCCGCGCCACGGGCGCCCGAGGCACCTGAGGCACCACGAGGCTTGTCGGCCGGAATCGTAATTTTCGCGCCTTCCTTCAGACGGTCCGAACCGTCGATCACGACGCGCTCGCCGACGGCCAGGCCGGACTTGATGCTGGTGCGCTCGCCATCCACGGGGCCGAGCTTGACCGGGCGCACCGTCACGGTGTTATCGGCCTTCACGACGTACACGAACGGGCCCATCGAACCATTGAGCACGGCCGGCGTCGGCACGATCACCGCGTCCTTGATCGTATCGACCAGCAGGCGCGCATTTACGAACTGATTCGGGAACAGCAGGTTCTTGCTGTTCTGGAAGATCGCGCGCAGCTTGACCGTGCCGGTGGTGGTGTCGATCTGGTTGTCCAGCGTTTCGAGCATGCCGCCTTCGAGCGAGGTGGTGTTGCTGCGGTCATACGCGGTGACCGAGAGCTTCGCGCCCGACTGGGTCTGCTGGATGATCTGCTGAAGGTTGTCTTCAGAGGTCGTGAAGATCACGCTGATCGGCTGTAACTGCGTAATCACGACGATGCCGTTGGTCAGGCTCGGCGTGACGTAATTGCCCGGATCGACCTGACGCAGACCGACCCGTCCCGACACCGGAGCGGTGATGCGCGCGTAGACGAGGTCGAGCTTGTAGGTGTCAACATTGGCTTTGTCGGACTTCACCGTGCCTTCGTATTGACGCACCAGCGAGGCCTGCGTATCCACCTGCTGGCTGGCGATGGAGTCTTGCGAGAGCAGCGTCTGATAACGCTTCAGGTCGAGGCGGGCGGTTTGCAGCAGGGCCTCGTCGCGGGCGAGCGTGCCTTGCGCGTTGTCGAGCGAGATCTGGTAGGGGCGGGGGTCGATCTGGGCCAGCACGTCGCCCTTCCTGACCATCTGGCCTTCCTTGAAATACACGTCCTGCAACACGCCGCTCAATTGCGGCAGCACGGTGACGTTGGCCAGCGGCGTGACCGTGCCGAGTGCGGTCAGCACCACCGGCATTTCGCCCTGCGTCGCGGCCGCCACGTGAACGGGCTGCGGCATATTGCCCATCGCTGCACCGCGTCCAGCGCGGCCGGCGCGGGCGCCGCTCGCATCGCCCGTGCTCGCTGCGCCGCCGGGACTGCCCCACGGGTGCCAGCGCCACAGCACCACCCCGAGGATGACCAGTGCGGCGATGATCAGCGCGATATTGCGGCCGCGGTGCCGCTTCACCATGCCTGGCGGCGGGTTCGGTGTGCCGGTGGGGCCGCTGCGGGAGGACGGTTGGGAAGCCGGAGGAACAGGGCGTGTGGTTTCCGAATGCTGTTGTTGTTCGTCCATCGGTTCGGTCAGGTGACTGGCTTGGATGTGAGCCGCGTGCGCGCTCGCGCCGTTTCGACAGTTCGGCGGAGCGGCACGCGAATGGCATGACAGGCGGTTTCGACAACGGGTGCACCGCGCTCGTTCCGCGCGATCCTACCCGAGGCGCGGGACAGCGATGTTAGCGCAATGCGGCATCGAAACAGGCGGCCGGAACGTTATCGAAGGAGAAAACCGCAAGCCGGGCGCGCGTCCCGCGACAGGAAGGCATGATCCTACGTCGCGGGCTCTGTAACAGTCCACCCGCGTATTTTTCTGTTGATTACGAAGGTTACAGGATTGCCTGCAAAAGCCTCCGCCGCTCGCCGGCGAGCCCTGCGGCCGCTTCAGGTATCCAGGCGGCGCCCCGGCGTGCCGCCGATCTCCAGCACGATTCTCGCGACGCACTCGAGCAGCGCCGGGGCGGCACGCGAGATCAACCAGTCGCGTGGGCATTGATCGGCTGAACCGCCGCAATTGACCGCATAGCGCTCGCCCGATGGTCCTGTGAAACCGAGTGCGATCGCGTTGAGTCCGTCGTGCCATTCGCCCGTTGCAATCGCGAAGCCGCGCTCGATGGTTTCCTGCAATGCGCTGTCGAGCCGGCTGCTGAGGTGGCCCCAGTCGTCGCCTTCAGCCGCCTGCAAGCCGATCAGCAATTTTTCCCGCTCCGGTGCTTCGAGCGCGGCCAGATAGGCGCGGCCGACGGCGGTGCGGCTCAGATTCATGCGCGAGCCAATCTCAAGGCGTGACACCAGCACTGCCGAACGCGGCCGGATCGCGTCGATCACCACCATGTCGAGGCGGTCGCGCACGGCCAGATGAACGGACAACGCCGTGCGTTCGGCCAGCTCGATCAGGAACGGCCGCGCGCGAGCGCGGATATCGAAGTTGCGCAGGAAGCCGTTGCTCAGCTCGAGCACCGACGAGGTCAGCACGAAACGCTCGCTGTCGGGCAGCCGGAACAGAAAGCCCGCGCTGACCAGCGTCGCGGTGATGCGCGACACGGTGGGCTTGGGAATGCCGGTCAACTCGGTCAGTTCGCGGTTGCTGAGCGGCGCGTCCGCGGCGGCGACCGAGCGCAGCACGGTCAGGCCGCGCGCGAGGGCGGTGACTTCGTCGCCGGAGCCGTCTTTGTCTCTGGTCGGGTCCGCGGCAGCTTGGGAGCGCGTGGGTCGGTTCATATGTTTTTTTGGAACTTTATTTCAATTTCTTTCTTCGCGGCCCAAGCTGGAGCCCTCTCTCAAAGCGCCGGCGGCGGCCCCAACATGGGGCATCGAAGTGATTTTTCATCGGAAGATTCATTGTATCGGAATATTTTTCCGCCACGAACGAACCGTCTTTAGATTTTGCTTGACTTAGTCAGCATAACCATAAAAAATGGAATCTCATTTCGAAAGACGGTTTCAGGTTCCGCGTTTTGAAGTTCTGAACCTGCCGTGGCCCGCACAGTGTCTGTGCCGAGTGTCTTCTCATAGTCCACCGTAACGATCTACGGCGCTCTGTACAGGCGCCGCATCGCAGGCCCAACTTTCGAATACCGTCTCTCAGGTTCTAGCACGGCCCTCGGAATGGCTAGAACTTTTTAAGGCGTCACGGCAACGTGACGCCTTTTTTTTTGTGCGTATGAGCGCACAAAAAAGTTTGCTTCCGGAATCTCTTCCAATTCTCTACCACGCATCCTTCCAGTGGGCGCTGGTGACTTCAACTACACAGCGCCGCCGCCGGTCTAGGTCCGTGAGCGTGTTCATGTCTCGCGCGACTCCCTGAGCGTGTCGTAATCAACCTCGAAAACCGGCGAGATTTCCCGATTACCGCCTGTTACAGAATTGACAATCCGGCTGCACCTGCTACGGATTGGCCCCCCTACAATCCGCCTCGTTCGTCGTTGTCTGGCATCCGCCAGAACCGGGCAGGACTGGAGAACTTCATGAAGCGCGCTACCCTTTTTCTCGCGGTGGGAATTCCCGCTGCCTGTGCGTCCAGCGCGGCTTTCGCTCACGCGGACATCGGCGTTTATCTGGGCGTTCCTGGTCCCATGTATGTCGCGCCACCCCCGGTCGTGTACGAGGCGCCGCCGCCAGTGGTCTACGCGCCGGCCCCGGTCTATGGCTACGGATATCGCTATGAAGGCGACTACGGCGACGAGCGCCGGTGGCATGACCACGGCCGGCACCGTGGATGGGAACACCATCGCCATGAAGACGACGACTGATTTGTCACTCGCGGCTCGTCAAGTAGCCGCCAGGTCATGTCCTGCTGTCGCGTGTCAATGGCCGGGTCGCCAGCGCGAACAGCGTTGCGATACAGAAACCCGCCCCGGCATAGAACGTCGTACTCGCTCCGAAGCGGTCCCAGAGTTGACCGGCAACGACACTGGCGACAAGCATCGCCAGCCCGCTCATCAGGTTGAAGAAGCCGAATGCAGTGCCCTTCAGCTCGGGCGGTGCCGATTGCGCGACCATGGTCGCCAGCAGACCTTGAGTCAACCCCATATGCAGCCCCCAGAGGGCTACCCCGATTATCACAACTGGCCATGAGTTGCCATGAGCCAGCACGATGTCAGATGCGACGAGCACCAGAATGCCGGCGGCCAACAGCCCGGTGTGACTCATCGAGTCAGCCAGTTTTCCGAATGGGTACGCCGACAGCGAGTACACGACATTCATTGCCACCATGACGAGAGGCACGAGGGCTATCGGGATACCACCCTGCATCGCACGCAACACCAGGAAGGCTTCGCTGAAGCGTGCGAGCGTGAAGACTGCACCGACGCCGACGACCCACCAATAAGGCCCGCTCAGTTTCTTCAGGCTGTCGAGCTCAATCGGGTTGACGCGCTTTGCTCCCGGCTGCCGTGCAGGTTCCCTGATACCGAAAACGAGTAACGCAACGGCGACAAGTCCCGGCCCGACTGCGACCCAAAATACCCGACGGAAGTTGTCCGCCCACAGCAGCATCAGGGCGACCGCGAGCAACGGTCCAACAAAGGCGCCGATTGTGTCGAGCGATTGCCGCAGGCCATAGGCCGCGCCACGCAGATGGGCGGGAGTGATGTCAGCCACGAGCGCGTCGCGCGGTGCACCCCGAATGCCTTTTCCTACCCGGTCGACCACACGTGCCGTCAATACGATGCCTGCGGTGGGCGCCAGTGCAAACAGTGGCTTGCTCAACGCCCCCATGCCGTATCCGATGACCGCGAGCCACTTCCGGTTACCAAGGTAGTCGCTCAGCGCGCCCGAAAACACCTTGACGATGGGCGAAGCCGCCTCCGCCGCGCCTTCAATCAGGCCGACCATCGTGGCGCTCGCACCGAGACTTGTCACGAGGAACATCGGCAGAAGGCTATGGATGATTTCGGACGAGATGTCCATGAACAGGCTCACGAAGCCCAGCATCCAGATGCCGCGGGGGATCTCGCTGAGCGTACTGGCACGCTGGGGGGAATCTGTCTGCACGTGTCCTCGGATTAGTAGTGGACTGTGTCAATCCCAGTATTGTCACACCGCCGAGCAACGGTGATAAACGCAATCAGCCCGAGAGACACACGGCGCAGTCAGGGCGGGAGTTCTCGGACTCTGACCCACCCGCTGTGTCATGATGGCAAGTGTGACAATGCAAACGCGTGGTCACTTGCCCCATGCAAAGGGGAGGTCAAAGTGCCGGTTGACAGTGGATTCGCCGACGACCCGGAGCACGCCCCGGAATTACTGAGAGCACTCGCCGAATATCTGGAGCGGTCGCTCGATAAATCCACAAGCGTAGCAATGATGCGACACACGGCCAGTGCGGATTTTCCAGGCGCCCCTGCGGGTCCGACCGAAAGCCCTGAAACAGATTGGCACGATTGCAACTTCGCTCGCAAACGACAAGCTCGAATGGACCGTTTCGGGTGCGAATCAACTGCATATCGGCGGCAGGGTTTTTTCCGTAGATTAGCCGCAGATCATCACTAGCAAGTTGAACCTGCAGCGGTTGTGAGTCGTAGACGATGAGATATCCTCCCAAGGTCGCCTGCTGAGGAACGTCTGTGAAATATCCACTGATTCTGGGATTCGGTATCGTCGCTCTCGACATCATCGTGTGGCGTTTCCGACTCCCCGCGCATGAATTCGCTCGGCTCCTGATACGGCTTACGCTTTTTTCGGTGTTGAGCTGGGTACTTTTCGCGTCCGGCCTGAGCCCATTCACCCAGGCGCCCTACGCGGACGCCGTCGAATTGCACTGGGTCGGGCAGGTGCTTGAAATAATCTGGTGGCTGATGGCAGCGCGTCTGCTTACGCTTTCGCTCGATACGCTGCTACTACCAAGCGCCTGGCGACGGCAGCGGCTATTCTCGGACGTGTTCGGCGCGGTGGTATTCCTCGCCGCGGTCGTGGCCGCTCTTGGGTTTGTCCTCGAACTGCCGGTGCGCGGACTCGTTGCTACGTCGGGTGCCCTCGCCATTGTGCTTGGCCTCGCAATCCAGAGCACACTCAGCGACGTCTTTGCGGGAATCGTACTCAATACCACGGAGCCGTATTCTGTCGGCGACTGGGTGGAGATTGACGATGTCGAAGGCAAGGTCGTCGAGATGAACTGGCGCGCCACGCATCTGCTGACCGGTCAGGGCAACACTCTTATTGTTCCCAATGCCGTCGCCGCAAAGGCAAAAATATCCAACAACAGCAGGCCGACGAATGTTCACGGCCTCTCGCTGGTCCTGGAGATTGAGCCGGAGGCACGGCCGAAGACCGTGCTCGACGCCTTAAGCCGCGCCCTGACCGGGTGCAACGCCATCCTTGACGTTCCCGCTCCCTCCGCTCGCATGAAACGCACCACATTGAACTCGGTGCAATACGAGGTGGTTGGCTTTGTCGACGATATGTCCAAAAAACTATCTGCATCCAACGAGCTTTTCGATCTCTGTTATCGGCATCTCGCGGCATCAGGTGTGGCACTGCGTGCACTAGGGATGCCCGCGCCAACCGCAACCGCGCATGACGCCAAGGAAGCACTTCTAAAACGAGTGAATCTATTCGAAAGCCTGACAAGCGATGAAGTCACACGGCTTGCAGCGCGACTTTCCAGGCACGAATACCAGGCTAATCAACAGGTTCTGGCGTCTGAAACGGTCCCGGATAGTCTGTCAATTGTCCACTCCGGCGTACTTGCCGTTACCTATACTGAGTCGTCTGGCGCCCGTGAAATTGCCCGTATCGGACCGGATGAAACATTTGGCGAAACGGGGCTGCTCGCCGGACTTCCCATGCACGTTTCCATTGCGACAATTACCCCTTGCCTGCTATATCAGGTAAGCAAGGAGGATATGACTTCGTTCCTGAAGGAGCATCCGCAAGTGGCGAAGCAGATGTGTGAACTGCTGGCCTATCGTCAGAATGCAATCAGCAAGCTGATGACGCCGATTCCTGCAGAGCAGGAGACAGACCATTCGGTTTTCCAGTGGCTTTTCGACAAGGTTCGGCAACTGCACTCTCTGCGCAACGATTCGTGAGTCCCTTCGTCGCACACGGAAAATAGGTATCCACTTCAGGAAGCTGCGCTACAGGCACAGTCGACCAACCGCCGCAGGCATTTCGTCGCAACGCGCGCATATTGGAGTAAAGGGGTTGCTGAAGTATCGCGTGCCCAATAAACGGCCTGTCCAACACCGTCGACGTCCGGCGCCAAACCCCGGGGCACGGCGAACATCACCGCCCCGAATCGTTACGGGGTGCAAAGCTTATCTTCTCCTCCTCGTACAGCCGATAGATGAGTTCAAGCATTTCCCGAATGTCGCGCGACTCGTCGAGCGCACGCATGCTCATGATGATTGGCGATACCAGAGTAGGGTCGTCCAGTTCCTTGTAGCTCACATCGTCTCGCTTCAGGCCGTACACGCTACTCGGAACGACAGAAATGCCTTCCCCCGCTGCTACGAGGCCTAGCGCAATCTGCAACTCCCGCACTTCGTAGATCCGGCGCGGCTTGAGACCGCGGTCTTCGAATGCCGACAGCACCTGGTCTGCATAACTAGGGCGCGGCGCCTTAGGGAAAATAATCAGCGTTTCGTTGACCAGGTCGCTGAGACCAAGGACGGGTTTCGCTAGTGAGAGTGGATGGCCCTCCGGGAATGCAACGATCATCTTCTCCTCGCGAAGAATCACCCGGCGGATGTTGGCGTCCTCGTGCCGAATACGACCGAACCCGACATCGATCTGACCGTCTTTTAGCGCTCGGATCTGGTCCATTGTCGACATCTCGTGAAGGCTGAGTTCGACGGTAGTGTTTTCGTCGCGAAAGCGCCGGATGATTTTGGGCAGCATTCCATACAACGTCGAGCCCACGAAACCGACAGAGAGGCTGCGCTCGATGTTACCCACGCGCCGCGTCATGGATTCGAGTTCGGACGTCTGGGCCAGTAACTGCACGGCGTGAGCATAGAAGAACTTACCCGTCTCGGTGAGCTTCAACGGACGCGAATCACGCTGGAATAGCTGCACCTCGAGCAGCTCTTCGAGCTGCTGGATCTGCCGGCTCAAAGGCGGTTGCGCCATGTTGAGCCGCTGTGCCGCGCGCGTGAAATTGCGTTCCTCGGCTACGGCGACGAAATAGCGAAGATGCCGCAGTTCCATGTCAATACCTCACAGATATAGACCGATACCAAATCAGTGTTGGACGGCGCCTTCCCGGGTCAATTATTCTGCATTCACACTCTGTTTCAGCACTCATTATACCTCTCAGGCATATTCTGGAGGGCGCTAAACCGAGGGTTTACCCGATCAGAAAATAGAGATTCAGGAGAAGACATGAGCGTCAAAGTGTTCGATACGAAGGAGGTGCAAGACCTGCTGAAGGCCGCTACCAACGTGGGTAGCCAGGACGGCGGTGCTCGCGCAAAGCAGATAGTCAATCGACTGCTCGGCGACCTGTTCAAGGCCATCGACGACCTCGACATGACGCCCGACGAAATCTGGGCCGGCGTCCACTACTTCAACAAGCTCGGCCAGGACGGCGAAGCCGCGCTGCTGGCTGCCGGCCTCGGTCTGGAGAAATACCTCGACATCCGCATGGACGCGGAGGATAAGGCGGCTGAAATTACCGGCGGCACGCCGCGTACCATCGAAGGTCCGCTGTATGTGGCCGGCGCGCCGGTGCGCGATGGCGTGGCGAAAATCGACATCGATCCGGACGATGACGCCGGCCCACTGGTTATCCGCGGCACGGTAACCGGCCCGGATGGCGAGCCCGTAGCGGGCGCGTTGGTCGAATGCTGGCACGCGAACTCGAAAGGCTTCTATTCGCACTTCGACCCGACCGGCGCGCAGAGCGACTTCAATCTGCGCGGCGCGGTCGGCACCGGCTCCGACGGCAAGTACGAGTTCCGTACGCTCATGCCGGTCGGCTATGGCTGTCCGCCGCATGGCGCGACCCAGCAACTGCTGGACGTGCTCGGCCGCCATGGCAACCGCCCCGCGCATGTGCATTTCTTCGTCACCTCCGACAACTCCCGCAAGCTGACGACGCAAATCAACATCGAGGGTGATCCGTTGATCTGGGACGACTTCGCTTACGCCACTCGCGAAGATCTGATTCCCCACGTGGTTGAAAAGACCGGCGGCACTGCGCTGGGAATGAAGACCGATGCGTATAAGGAAATCCAGTTCGACATCGAGTTGACTCCGCTGATTCAGGGCAAGGATAACCAGCTCGTGCATCGTCTGCGGGCGTCTGCTAGCGCCTGAGCGCTGAACGCGGCCGCTGCGTCGTACCACTGCTGCCGCTCAATCCTTCGCAAGAATCTTTCGACACTGATGCGCGTGCTCCATGAGTTGGAGCACGCGTAGGAGAGCACTCATGTCCGCAACTTTCGACAAAGCCTCGCAACTCGATGAACTGCTGCACACCGCGGTTCAGGACGACAAACAAAACGGCGTATTCCGTTGCCGCCGCGACATCTTCACGAACGCTGAATTGTTCGAGCTCGAAATGAAGCACATTTTCGAGAGCAACTGGGTCTATCTCGCGCATGAAAGCCAGATTCCCAATAACAACGACTACTACACCGCCTGGATTGGCCGTCAGCCTGTTGTGGTAAACCGCGACAAAAGCGGCGAATTGCACGCGGTCATCAATGCCTGCGCGCACAAGGGTGCGATGCTGTGCCGTAAAAAGCACGGCAACAAAGGCACTTTCACGTGTCCTTTCCACGGCTGGAGCTTCGCCAACACCGGCAAGCTGCTGAAAGTGAAAGACGTAAAGACCACCGAATATCCGGTGCAATTCAACACCAACGGTTCGCATGATCTGAAAAAAGTCGCACGTTTCCAGAGCTATCGCGGCTTCCTGTTCGGCACGCTCAACGCGGACGCGATTCCGCTCGAGGATTACCTCGGCGAGACACGGGTCATCATCGATCAGATCGTCGACCAGGCTTCGGACGGGCTGGAAGTGTTGCGCGGCAATTCCTCGTATATCTACGACGGCAACTGGAAGATGCAGATGGAGAACGGCTGCGACGGCTACCACGTCAGCACTGTGCACTGGAATTACGCCGCCACGATGGACCGGCGCAAGGTCGAGGGCACCAAGGCCGTGGATGCAAACAGCTGGAGCAAGTCGGTAGCGGGCGTGTACGGGTTCGAGCATGGCCACATCCTGCTGTGGACCAGGACGATGAACCCGGAAGTGCGGCCCGTCTATCAATACCGCGACGAAATCAAGGCACGCGTGGGCGAGGTGAAGGCGGACTTCATCGTCAACCAGACGCGCAATCTTTGTCTGTATCCGAACGTGTTCCTGATGGACCAGTTCAGCACGCAGATTCGCGTCGTACGTCCGATCAGCGTGGACAAGACCGAAGTCAGCATCTTCTGTTTCGCACCGAAGGGCGAGAGCGCATCCGACCGGGCTACCCGCATTCGCCAATACGAAGACTTCTTCAACGTCTCGGGCATGGGCACCGCGGATGACCTCGAAGAATTCCGTGCCTGCCAGGCGGGTTATGCCGGCACCGCTGCAATGTGGAACGACCTGTCGCGCGGTGCGCCGCTGTGGGTCGAAGGGGCCGACACAAATGCAAAAAATATGGGTCTGAAACCACGCATTTCAGGCGAGCGAAGCGAAGACGAAGGCCTGTTTGTGTGTCAGCACGAGTACTGGGTCCATGTGATGCGCGACGCACTCAGGAAGGAACGAGGGGAGGCTTTGGCATGAGCTTCGATCACCAGAAAATTTGCGCCGCGCTGTTCCGCGAAGCGCGCCTGCTCGACGACCGTCAATGGGATGACTGGCTTGCCTGCTATACCGAGGACGTTACCTACTGGATGCCCGCGTGGGACGACGATGACCAACTCACCGACGACCACGAGAGTCAGATTTCGCTGATGTATTACCCGGACCGTGGCGGCCTGGAAGACCGCGTGTTCCGCATCAAGACCGAGCGCAGCAGTGCCTCGATGCCAGAACCGCGAACCAGTCACAACGTCACCAATGTGGAAGTGCTGGCCGAGCGCGAGAACGAAGTGGACGTGCGCTACAACTTCAACACGCTCAGCCACCGTTATAAAGCCACCGACCAGTTTTTCGGCACGATGTTCGTCACTCTGCGCAAGGTCAACAATGAACTGTTGATCTGCTACAAGCGCATCGTATTGAAGGACGACTACATCCGCCAGGTACTCGACGTCTATCACGTTTGAGCGCAAACACCGCGGAACAGAGAAGTACAGGAGGCAAGATGTCCAGCTACAACATTGCACTGAATTTTGAAGACGGCGTGACCCGCTTCGTGACATGCAAGGCGGGCGAGAAGGTGCTCGACGCCGCCTTTCGCGCAAAAATCAATCTGCCGATGGATTGCTCCGACGGCGTGTGCGGCACCTGCAAGTGCCGCGCGGAGAGTGGAAGCTACGACCTGGGCGACGACTACATTGAAGACGCGCTGAGCGAGGATGAAAAGGAAGGTGGTCTCGTACTCACCTGCCAGATGGTGCCGCAAAGCGATTGCGTCATTGCGGTGCCGGCATCATCCACCGCATGCAAGACTGAGCAGAGCAAGTTCGCCGCGACCGTATCCAAGGTCGAAGCGCACAACGATGCGGCCATCGTGCTTGAACTGGATGTGGATGCAACCGCCCCGGTGTTTCTGCCGGGCCAGTATGTCAACATCGACGTGCCTGGCAGCGGTCAGCACCGTTCATATTCTTTTTCGTCGGCACCGGGCGAATCGAAAATCAGTTTTCTGATCAAGAAAATTTCCGGTGGCGTGATGAGCACGTGGCTCGAATCCGCGCAGGCAGGCAACAAAGTGGAGCTGACCGGGCCGCTGGGCAGCTTCTATCTGCGCGCTGTCGAGAGACCCTTGCTGTTCCTCGCCGGCGGCACGGGCCTGGCACCGTTCCTTTCGATGCTTGAAGTGCTGGTTCGCGCGAATTCGCAGCAGAAAGTCCATCTGATTTACGGCGTAACGCGAGACCTCGACCTCGTGCAGGTCGATGCAATCGAAACCTACGTGGCGAAGTTGCCGAACTTCACCTACAGCACGGTCGTCGCCGACACGGAGTCGACCCATCCTCGCAAAGGTTGGGTGACGCAGCATATGCCGGCGGAGGCCGTCAATGACGGCGACGTGGACGTGTACCTGTGCGGACCCCCGCCGATGGTCGACGCAGTGCGCAAGCATTTCGACGACAACGGTGTGAAGCCCAACAGCTTCCACTACGAGAAGTTCACGCCTAACGCCGCCCCGAGGACCGCATGAACACGCAACGATTCGCCGGCAAGGTCGTGGTGGTCACCGGCGCCGCGCAGGGCATCGGTCGCGCGGTGGCGCTTCGCGCAGCAGCCGAAGGCGGCAAGGTGCTGTTCGTGGATCGCGCCGGGTTCGTGGCGGAAATCGCCGCCGAAGCGCATGGCGCGGAAACAGCCGGGTTTGTCGCCGATCTCGAGGCGTACGAAGGCGCCGCGTCGGCGATGGCCTTCGCCGCGCGCGCGTTCGGCGGCATCGACATTCTGATTAACGGCGTGGGGGGCGCGATTCGCATGCGGCCCTTCGCCGAGTTCGAGCCTGCGCAGATCGATGCGGAAATCCGCCGCTCGCTTATGCCGACGCTGTACGCATGCCATGCAGTCTTGCCGTACCTGCTCAAGCGCGGAGGCGGGACCATCGTGAACGTGTCGTCGAACGCCACGCGCGGGATTCGCCGCGTGCCGTATTCGGCGGCTAAGGGTGGCGTCAACGCGATCACGCAGTCGCTGGCGATGGAATACGCGGAGCACAACATCCGCGTAGTCGCTACTGCGCCGGGCGGGACCGATGCGCCGCCGCGACGTGTCCCGCGCAATGCTGTCGGCGACAGCGAGCAGGAAAAAATCTGGATGGGCGAAGCGGTGAAGCAGGTCACTGAATCGACTTTCCTGAAGCGCTACGGCAGCATCGACGAACAGGCCGCGCCGATCCTGTTCCTCGCCTCAGACGAGGCGGGTTATATCACCGGCACGGTGTTGCCAGTAGCGGGCGGCGACACGGGTTGATTCGTCACGCTTACCGGTCAACGGGCTCGCGCAATCAGCAGGGCTGGCGGCGGCACGCACCTCGCGTTGTTCGCGGGTGCATCGTTTAGCGTGCCTCGTGAGACGAAGCCTCCTCGGGGCTCTCGTAAATATACGTAGCGACACTGTGCCGCTGCAGCGCGTCCCTCAGTTCCATGCGAAAGAAGCTGCTGGTCGTGTAACGCATCACGTCCGAGCAATATCGGGCGACCAGACCGTTCACCATTTCAGAATAGGCATCGACGACTTCGGGCGCTATCGTCGGCGGCCGAGTCGAGGCACAGCTGTTCCAGTGCCACGGCGATTTCGCTCAGTCGTAAGAGTACACGTGTCGCGCGGTCTCTTTTCGAACCTTGTGGGAGTCGGCCGCGGGATGCGCGAGGACATCGCGTTACCTTTCCGCAGCGCGCTGTTCAGCACAGAACAGGTGCCTCGCAGTTCACTTCCGTGCATCCGACAAACGCAATCCCCCTCCAACCAGGCGGCCCGTAAATGCGCGCCGGGCAAAAGCTCGACTATCGGGCGTTTGCTCAGTCCGGCATGCAACTTGCGTATCAAATGCGCAGCGTCATCAGGAAAACCTCGGTCTTCGTCGCTGACTCGGCGGGTGGATGCAAACGTCCCGGCTAGGTTCGTTTTCTTCGGGAGAGCCAGTTCAACAGCGTCCGCTTTTAGCTGCCAGAAATCGCAGGAGGGCTTCATGCTTCGGTCCACGCCAGTCGTCGCCAGCAAAACCGTCGGCGATGAGGAGATTCACGCTGAGTTCCTCAGCGATACAGGACGACTGCGAATCATCGGCGGCGTGACAGTGCGAGCAGAATGGTTTCCGCCGCATTCCTGGTTCGCCATTGCGTCGGTTGCGGGATACAGCCGATGGGGTACGCGGCCGGATGAGGCGGACTTGCTGCGGCTCATCGAAAACTTCATGCGCTTGCCAGTGCAATTGGCGAAATGAAGAGGCGACGAGCGCCATCGGCTATTACGTCTTCCGGCTGGCCCTAAGTAACGTTTTTCTGGCGTGGCCGCGATGCGAATGTCGATATGCAAAACCGGCCGCGGGCAGCGGCATTCCCACCTGAGGCAGCGCGTCATTGCGAACATTTTGCCGGGCGCGCAGACGATGAACCGTCTCGCGCCGGCAAGCTTTCAGGCATTCATTGCACTGTTTTATCCGGCACAGTGTTGTAGTTGGGAGTCATGCCGGGCATGTCCTGATGCGCCGTGTCCGCGCTCTTGCTCAGGTCGCCAGGAACCCGGTTCCAGGGGCTCGAGACGGGCTCGCTGTGGTACGTCATGCCTGCGGTCGCGGCACCGTGAGCACCGCCGCCGCCAGACCCGCCATTGCCATTCCCGCCAGCCTGCGCAAGCGTCGCGGCGCACGCGCAAAGCGACACGACAGCGACACGCGCGAACAGAAGTTTCGCCGCCAACTTTTCCATGGTGTTTCTCCTTTGATGCAGACGCGTGCGTCAGCCGCGCCAAAGTCTCGTATGCCGCTAAAAGCTGACCGGTTGCGCAGCGGCGATTCGCAAGCAGCTTCCCCCCGCATCAGGGCAGACATTGGCTGCGTCCCGATGCGAGGCATGCAGGTGAGTCGTGGCCCAGCACCGAAAATGACAGCGCTACGCCGAATTCGAACGCCTGAGGTCGATTGCCTGTCCTGTTACTTCGGCATCGGCAGACGGCGCAACAGCGCGATAGCGACGAACATAGTCCCGTATTTCATGGTGTATACCTCCAGAGGCGCCACGCGTCATCGCGCGGATCTGATTGCATATACGAGGAATACTCGCGACTGGATTCGAAAAAGGGTGTGCGCCTGTTCACACTGCGTTGCTGCGTGCCAATTGTCCTGGGCGGTTACCGCGCCGCAGCGCGACCGTCATGCTCGCGCGAGTCGAGTCGAATCGTTGGCGGGACAACGCGATGTATTGTCATATTCGGTTGCTATACAGGATGGGCAATCCACGAAGGAGGTTGATTTGGACGTTCGAAAGTCAGCGTTACACGTCGAGAGCATAACGAAGCATCCATTTGAGAGCTGCTTCGTCGACCTGGGTGGGCACTCCGCAGAACGAGCCCTCACTGTGCTTACCGCGGCGGTGCATGCCGCTCAACGTGAAATGAATGCCTTTGATTGGATTACTCACGCACTTCCCGGTGCCACTCTCAAACCGGCCCTGGCATTCGGCACGGTTGGCGAGTTGTACCGGTCATACACGAGACCCGCTGAACTGGGGCGCTTGAAAGGCGTACTGCGCTCCTGATAGCTGATTGGGATCGGCGTCGCGGTAGCTCACACGTAAACGAGCAGCGCAAGGCTGCGGCGTTCGCGCTTGCTTTACGGCTGGCGGTTCAATACGCACTTGCGACACGCTTCACATAAGCGTCGACTTGCATGTCGATTAACGGCGTCGCCGTCACTGCGACCGCCACGTCATCCGACTCGGGCAGCAACCCGACAAATGCTGCGATGCCGGCGCCGCAGACCACCACGACAGAGATGGCAGCGGCGGCGACAAGTGAAGACGCACGCAGCGGAATGGCATTAACGAAACCCTGCAAGACGCACATGATGGCAACCTCCGTTGAGGCAGCCATATTTGCAACGATCGTGCCGACGGAGAGGTCGTTTCCGCAGAGCCATTCGAGTCGGGGCTGCAAGCCTTGTTGATGCCGATTTAGCCGGGCGAAGGCGTGATCCGATGTTGGGTTTAGGCGAACATTTCAGCTTGTCCGCCGCCGTCGAGGCCAACACTTACGCGAACCGCATGCCCTGGACAGGGCGGCAATCGTCAGTTCAGAGGTGATGTACGTTAGAACTCAGTCGCGTCGTCTGGCCGCCGTTGTCGGCAGCGTTGGAAAGTCTTGCGCTAAACTCTTCGAACAATCGACCACGGTGACTAATCGACCACGGTGACTCATGGGGCATGTTTCATGGACCGTACTGAATTCCTCCAGGCCACTCGACAGCTAGCAGCAGCCGCCGAGATTCTAGCCAGGGCGGGTCCTAAGGATTCGCGATTGGATGCGTCGCAAATGCTCGAATTCTTTCGCCGGTACGACCGTCCCGGTCCCGAGGCGAGTGCCGTCGTAACATCTGACGACGATCTGTTCGTTCGCACAGGCAAAGCGGCGCTGACGATGGCAGGGCGCAATGAGTTCGCCGCGTCGCAAGCTCTCCTCGAGCAGGCGAGGTCTCTTTTAACCCTGACATGAAATCAGCGACTGCGAGCCAGATTCGGTAAGCTGCTTCGAGTGCCACCTCATGCGGCGGCACTGTGAACGGTCTCGTGACCCTGCCGCAGGCATAGGGAATTTCGCTCGCGAGCGACCGCACTTTTAACAAGGCAACGACATTCGAGGAGGGCCGGTGCATTTAAAGCGATTTCTGCCAATGCTGCTGTCAATGGCGGCTTTGGGTCCAACCGGAGCATGGGCAAGCGATATTCAATGTGCAACCACGCGACAACCGGCTGAACGCGTCATATGCGACCACGCCATCCTGAACAACGAATACGACGATATCTCCGCGCAACAACAGGCTCTGTTGAGCAGCGGCAAGCTTTCGCGCGAACAGGTCGCTCAGTGGCGGCAATCGCGCAACGCATGCAGCGACGTTCATTGCATTGATACGGTATTCGCCAGGTGGAAGGCGCTGGCCAGATCGGCCGAAGCGAGTTCTAACGCCGCACAGGCTCCGGCCATGGCTTCATCCACTGAAAGTGCTCCTGTTGGTCCGATTGGGGATACCGTTCCTGCGGTCGCATCTCAGGCGTCCCCGACGTCGGAGGCCTCTCTCGTGCGCCAGGGAAGTGCCGCCGGTGTGGCGCTCCCGAAGCCGGTTGAAACGCCGAGCTCTTCGCCTGCTGCCGCTTCCGCTGCTTCCAGTCCGGATGAAAGGCGCGGCACGACGGGCATGAGCGCCGGTCTGATAGTGGCCTTGCTTGTCGCGCTTGGATTCGCTGTGCTCTTCAGGCGCCGGGCGAAGAGTGGTGGAAAATCGAGGGTTCGCTAAAGAGCTCAAGGCGCAAGCTCGCAGACGGTCTCAACCGTCGGCAAGGAGCGCTTCCACTCAAATTTTGATGGACCGAAACCGGCGTCGCTATGAGCGTCGATTTGTCGCCAGCCCACTCGCAGTACGGTGCCAATAGCGGCCGGGTCTTCGGATTCGGCCGTGCGCGCGTCGCTGACCGGTTGAACATCGCGCAACCCGCGCTGAGTCAGGCGCTCACGCGCAGGGAAAAGGCGCTGGGCGTCAAGCTGTTCAATCGGACGCGGCGTGGCGCGGACCTGCACGCCGCCGGACTGGCGAGCGTCGAAGACGTGCGGATGAGCGAATCGAGAAGAGTGCGACTTCAGCGAGACAGCAGCGACACCGTCGCAACGCCAAGCATGGTCATCAGAAGCGACGCGGCCACGTGAATCACGATCTCGCCCGCCGCCCAGCCGAGCCGGCCGTCTTGCAGGCGCTGCACCACTTCCGCTGAAAAAGTCGAGAAAGTCGACAGACCGCCCATCAAGCCGGTGATGACGAAGAGCCGCCATTCGGGCGCGATCTGCGGCGCCCGCGCGAAGCCTGCGACCGCGAGGCCGATCACATATCCGGCAATGACGTTGGCGGCGAAAGTGCCGAGCGGCAAGTCGCTGAAGACGCCGTTCAGGCGAATGCCCAGAAACCAGCGGAATAACGAACCGAGCGCGCCGCCGATGCCGACAGCGAGTATGGACCAATACATGAGAGGAGGCCTGGCAAAACCGGAGTGTCGACAAACCGGGCAGAGCGAGGAGCACGACGCCGACTCCGCGTTCATCCGGACGAAGCAGGCATCATCAGCCACGAGGGCGGTTAAGGGAGAATGCCATCTCCAGCGCGGAAGTCTAACAGCGGCGCGCGCAAGCGGGGACAGGTCGGAGCGCTCGCAACGGATTGCTGGCGAGTGACCCGATGGAATGCCGCTGATTCGGCGCCGGCGCGATCCGTGCGCCGGAGCTGAAAAGCCACCGGCGCGACGCGTACGCGAGACGAAAGCGCCGACCGGCGCTCCCGGTCGCATTTCACTCCGAGGTCGCGGAAATCTTATGGATCGACAGATCGGCGCCGTTGTATTCGTCTTCCTGATCGAGCCTTAGCCCCACCGTCAACCGGATCGCGCCGTACACGAGCGTGCCGCCGAGCGTCGCGACCACGATTCCGCCGAGCGTGCCCACCAGTTGCGCGCCGAACGAAACGCCGCCCAGGCCGCCGAGCGCGCGCAGGCCGAAAATGCCTGCGGCGATGCCGCCCCACGCGCCGCACAAGCCGTGCAACGGCCACACCCCGAGCACGTCGTCGATGCGCCAGCGGTTCTGCACGCAGGTAAACATATAAACGAACAGCACCCCGGCGATGCCGCCTGTCACCAGCGCGCCGAGCGGATGCATCACGTCGGAGCCCGCACAGACCGCCACCAGTCCGGCGAGCGGCCCGTTGTACGTGAAGCCGGGGTCGTTGCGGCCCGCGAGCCACGCGGTAAGCGTGCCGCCGACCATCGCCATCAGCGAATTGACGGCGACGAGGCCGCTGATCTTGTCGATGGTCTGCGCGCTCATCACGTTAAAGCCGAACCAGCCGACCGCCAGCACCCAGGCGCCGAGTGCGAGGAACGGAATATTCGAAGGCGGATGCGCGGCGATCCCACCGTCGCGGTGATAGCGGCCGTGACGGGCGCCGAGCAGCAGCACGGCCGGCAACGCGACCCAGCCGCCGAACGCATGCACGACGACCGAGCCGGCGAAGTCGTGGAACGGCACCCCGAACACGTGGGCAAGCCAGTCCTGGACGCCGAAGCGGTTGTTCCACGCTATTCCTTCGAAGAACGGATAGATGAAGCCGACCAGCACGAACGTCGCGAACAGTTGCGGGTTGAACTTCGAACGTTCGGCGATGCCGCCGGACACGATCGCCGGAATCGCGGCGGCGAAGGTCAGCAGAAAGAAGAAGCGCACCAGTGCATAGCCGTTGTGCGCGGCCAGCGACTCGGCGCTGCCGAAGAACTGCACGCCGTACGCGATGGTGTAGCCGATAAAGAAATACGCGATCGTCGAGACCGAAAAGTCCACCAGAATCTTGACCAACGCGTTGACCTGATTCTTTTTGCGCACCGTCCCAAGCTCGAGAAACGCGAACCCCGCGTGCATGGCGAGCACCATCGCGGCACCGAGCAAAAGAAAGAGGGTGTCGGTGCCGGTTTTCAGACTTTCCATCGATATGTCCCGCGTATGCCAAAAAAGCGGGCAGTGAATGCAAGAAGTGGGCCAAATTTGTGCGCGAGCCGCGTCGGGAAGGTGCAAATCGGCACCGGTGAAGGGATTACGCGTGCATTCTGAGCAACACGCACACCGTCGCGGTCGCACCTCGACTCACACAAAACGCACAATTTATGTGCATATGCTCTCCGCCGCGAAAGATGCGAACCAAATCGGGGCGAATTATTCGATTTGATTTACGTTTAGTTCAGAACGGTGACGTTTTGCGTACGACTGTGGTGCACGCTGGCGGCGCAAACCTGGCCGATGGCGGGCGCGCTTTGTTTTCCTGCACAACGCCGACATAATGTCCCGTCCCCGAGCATGATCTGTCGGGCTACCGACCCCGAATGCGCACGCATGAGACTGACCACTAAAGGCCTGTTGCTGATCGCGATTCCGGCCCTCTTCGAGTTGTCGCTATTGTCCGGACTGGTCAAGGCGCAAGCGGATGCGACACAGGCGGAGCGCTGGGCTATCCATAGCCAGGACGTGCTGCGCCAGACCACCGCGATTCTCGAGCCGGTACTGGGCGAGTCGGTTGCGCTGCGCGGAGCGGTGCTTGCCAACGACGCCCGCTTTTCCACGCCCGTGTCGGTGTGGATGGACGTCGACCGGCGTATCGATCAATTGGCCGAACTGGTCGCCGACAATCCGGCGCAAGTCGAGCGCGTGGTTCAGGTGCGCCAGTCGGTGCAGGCTTACCGGCAATGGTCGGATCGCATCCAGGACCTGCTGCATTCGGGCCGGCGGCGCGACGTGCTCGCGCGCTTCCGCGACCTTGCGCCGTCCGATGTGCTCGACCGCTTTCGTCAGCAAATCGCGGCGTTCCAGACGGAAGAGCGGCGTCTCGACACATTGCGTTCGAATGCCGCCGACGCCGCCCGCGAGTGGCAGCAGACCCTGGTGGTCGCGGCCGTGTTGGGCTCCCTGCTGTTCGTCGCGCTGGCCGTCTGGTTGTTCACGCGCGGCGTGCGCGGCCGGCTTGCGGTCCTCGCCGACAACGCCGGGCGCCTCGCGGGCAATGAACCGCTGGCGCCGATCGGCCCCGGCCGCGACGAGATCGCGCGCCTCGATCTGACCTTGCACGAGACCAGCCGGCGCCTGCTCGAAGCCGAGCGCATAGAGGCGCGCTTCCGGGCCGATCTTGCGCGCCGCACTGGCGAACTGGCGCGGATCAACGAGACCTTGCGTCAGCAGACCCAGGAAAACGAAATGTTCATCTACAGCGTGTCGCACGACCTGCGTGCGCCGCTGGTGAATCTGCAAGGCTTCTCGAAGGAGCTGATTCGTTCGTGCGACGAACTGCGCGTCGCGGTGCGCGAGTCGTCGCTCGCGGCCGAGACGCGGCAGCGCATCGAACGGGTGGTCGACGAGGACATCGGCGAAGCGTTGCACTATCTGCAGACGGCGGTGCTGCGCGCTTCGCACATCATCGACGCGTTGTTGCGGCTGTCGCGCGTCGGCCGGGTCGAGTATCGGCAGCAGAAGGTCGAGGTGCGCGATATCGTGCCGCGCGTCATCGACGCGATGCAAGCCTCGATCCGCGCGCGCCGCGCTCCGGTCAGCGTGGGCGAACTGCCCGCCGTGTGGGGCGATCCCACTGCGCTGGAACAGGTGTTCGCGAATCTGATCGGCAACGCGGTGAATTATCTCGACCCTTCGCGGGAAGGCCGGATCGAGATCGGTACGACGCCCGCGCCGCCGGGTGTGCACTCGCTGCGGATCTTTTACGTGCGGGACAACGGCCTGGGGATTCCGGCGGTCGCCTTGCCGCGGCTATTCAACGCGTTTCAGCGCTTGCATGGCAATGTGGCGGCGGGCGAGGGCATCGGCCTCGCGCTCGTGCGCCGCGTGGTGGAGCGGCACGGCGGACGTGTGTGGGCGGAGTCGAAAGAAGGCGTGGGCACGACGTTCTATCTGTCGCTGCCTGAAGCCGAGGCGCGGATCGCGCAGCAGGCGGTCGGCACGTCGGCGCCACCGGTGGTGACGAGTGCTCAAGCTATTCGCGAGGCCCGTCCGGGCATGGAAGATCGCGATCGAAGGAGTGGAAGTGATGGCGGCGCCGCACACGCGGCGGACGCGCGGCCCGGCATCAGTACGCCGTAGCCGTTACGCGGTAAAGAGACGGCGTGGCTTGAGCATTTTTCTACCGCGAATCGACCAGTAGCAGCCGCACGCTATCAGGATCGTAACGCCTGTCAGGGCTTCCAGCGGCGCCGGATGCAGACCCGGCAACCCGTCCAGGGCGAAGAGGCCGCGCGCGGCGAGCAACAGCGCAGCCCATACCGAACACGCGGCCTGAACCAGCATGCGCGTGCCCGCCAGACGGCGCGCGCGGTTTTCGCGCGACCAGTTGGCCGGCGTGCGTCCGTAAAAAAACGCAATTGCCATCAACACGACGGCGAGAATGACGATCCAGTCGGTCAGTTCCATTGAAAAAGCTCTCCCAAGTCAGCCGGCGACTATAGAAAAGCCTTGCGTTACGAACTATCGGACGAGTCTCAATTACGGGAAGTTTTGGCGTGCGCGCGTTGCCGCAAGGACAACGCGCGCGCCGATGGATCAGGCAGACAGATCAGAGTTCGATGCGCGTGCCGAGCAGCACGAGGAATTGGCGCAGCCATTCGGGATGCGCGGGCCACGCCGGTGCGGTGACGAAATTGGCGTCGGTGATCGCGGCGTCGACGGGAATGTCGGCGTATTCACCGCCCGCCAGCTTTACTTCGGGCGCGCAGGCCGGGTAGGCGGAAATGCGTTTGCCGCGGATCACGTCGGCGGCGGCCAGCAGTTGCGCGGCGTGGCAAACGGCCGCGATCGGCTTGCCGGCTTCAGCGAATTGCCGCACGAGCTCGATCACCTTGTGATTGAGCCGCAGATACTCGGGCGCGCGGCCGCCGGCGATCGCGAGCGCGTCGTATTGGCGCGGGTCGGCATCGTCGAAGGTGGCGTTGAGTGTGAATTGATGGCCGGGCTTTTCAGTGTAGGTCTGATCGCCTTCGAAATCGTGAATCGCGGTCTTGATCCGGTCGCCCGCCTTCTTGTTCGGGCAGACCGCGTCGACTACATGGCCGACTGCCTGCAGCGCCTGGAACGGCACCATCGTTTCGTAATCCTCGGCGAAGTCGCCGGTTAGAAACAGAATCTTCTTTGCCGCCATCGTATGCCTCCAATTGATCAACGGAACACAGCGAACGAGCTGTGACGCTCACTCGTCGACGCACATAAGCTCAGGCAGTCTACTCCACTACGTTTGACAGAACCGCGACGGATCATGCGATGGACGCGACCGGACGCGTGCGTCCGGGCCGCGGAACTCCGCGCCGGCGGAAGGCCTGGCGCGCGGCGCTGCTTCGAGCGAACCGCCTTGCAGGCGCTCGTTAAGGCGCGCGTGCAGCGCAACGGCGTATCATTGGCGCGTTTTCGCATGCGGAAGCCGCTCGACGCGGCTCACACACAATCATGATTTTATCCATCCGTTCAACCTTGCTGCGCCGTGCCGCGTTCGTTGCCGTCGTGTTCGGCGGCCTCGCTGCCTGTCAGAAGGACGACGCGTCCGCCGGCCAGGTTGCCGGCAAGCTCAACG
Organism: Paraburkholderia sp. BL17N1; assembly: GCF_003634175.1. NCBI lineage: Bacteria > Pseudomonadati > Pseudomonadota > Betaproteobacteria > Burkholderiales > Burkholderiaceae > Paraburkholderia > Paraburkholderia sp. BL17N1. The sequence goes on along the minus strand of NZ_RBIW01000001.1, from coordinate 4,117,434 downwards.
ACGCGGCCCAGGTCGCCGGCCAGAAGCTCGATCAGGCGGCCAGCTACGTCGGCCAGCAGGTCGACGCGACCAAGTCCGCCGCGCAGCAGAACCTCGACTCGGCCTCGGCGCCCACGATCAAGATCGACCCCAACGCGTTGGCTTCGACGGCGCAAGCGAACCTGCAAAGCGCGGCGAGCGCCACCAATGCGCAACTCGGCAAGGCGGCCTCGCTGACCGGGCAGGGGCTCGAATCGGCGGGGCGCAAGCTCCAGGAATGGTCGGCGCAAAGCTCGGCGTCGTCGACGAATGCGGCGGCTTCGTCGTCATCGGGCGATTCGGGCGATGCGCAAAAGCAGATGGACAAGTGACATGCCGGCTGGATCGCCATATCGTTTGACAGTCGGATTAAATGTAATTACTATGGTTACACATTGTCGTCGCCGGGCGGGTTTGTTGTGAACACGAGTAGCCGGTTTGCATTCGCGGTGCATGTGCTCGCGCTGCTGTCGTTGCAGGAGGGCGCGCCGTTGTCGTCGGACATGATCGCGGGGAGCGTGAATACGAATCCCGCGCTGATCAGGCGGCTTCTGAGCATGCTGGCGGAAGCGGGCCTCACCACCTCGCAGCTCGGCGCGGGCGGCGGCGCGCTGCTGGCCCGGGCGCCTGAGCAGATCACGCTGCTCGAGGTGTATCGTGCGGTAGACGACGCGCAATTGTTCGCGTTGCATCGCGAGGAGCCGAATCCGGCGTGCATGGTCGGGCGCAACATCCAGGGCGTACTGCGCGGCATTATCGACGAAGCGCAGCAAGCCATGGAAGCCTCGCTCGGCGCGCGCACGCTGGCCGACGCCACAGCCGACGTGGTGCGTGCCGAAAAGCAGCGCGAACGCAAGAAGCGCTCGCACGGGTGACGTAGCAAAAAAGCAGTACGGAAGGGCGCGTGGCGGTCAATCGCAACATGCGCCTCTCAACGAACGGGGGCTCAAGCCCCTCTTTTTTCCGCGTTATATGTAATCGATACAGTTACATATATGCTAACGATAGGAGCAGTGAAAATGAGCAAACAGTTGAAGATCGCATTGTTCGGCGCCACCGGCATGATTGGTTCGCGGATCGCCGCCGAAGCGGCCCGCCGCGGACATCAGGTGACGGCCCTGGCGCGCAATCCGGCGCGCGTGCCGACCAACGTGGCAAATCTGAAAGCAGCGCAAGCGGATCTGCTCGATGCCGCGAGCGTCGGCGCGGCGGTGCGCGGCCACGACGTGGTGGCGAGCGCCTATGCGCCGCCGCAAGACGATCTCGCGGCGCTCGGCAAAGCGACTCGCGCGCTTATCGAAGGCGTGCGCGCGGCGGGCCTGAAGCGCCTCGTCGTGGTGGGCGGCGCGGGTTCGCTCGAAGTGGCGCCGGGCAAGCAACTGGTCGATTCGGAAGGCTTTCCTGACGCCTACAAGGCCATCGCGCTCGAGCATCGGAAGGTGCTCGACGACTACCGCAGCGCGACCGACCTCGACTGGACCTTCTTTGCTCCAGCCGCGATCATCGCGCCGGGCGAGCGCACCGGCAAATTCCGTACGGGCGCAAACGCGTTGCTGGCCGACGCCGAGGGCAATAGCCGCATTTCCGCGGAAGACTACGCCGTTGCTTTCGTCGATGAACTGGAGCAGGGCCGTTTCATCCGTCAGGTCGCAACGGTCGCTTATTGAGCCGGAAACGAGGCTGAACGGGCCGTGCGCGGGAACTGCCGACGTCAACGCGACGTCAGGACTCGCGCGCGGTCCTCACAACGCTTGAGCCCGCGCAAGCGTCCTAACATTCGGTTACGCAAGTTCGGTCGCTCCCGATAAAAGTGCGGATACACTGGCGTCTCCCGTTTTCTTACGGATTGCCATGCAGTCATGCCCGTCGCGGCGTGAGTTCGAGGCTGCGCCGTCCAACGGCGGGCAGCCGGCGACCCACGCCGCCTTTCATTTTTCTTCTGACCGTAGCGCATGGGAGGCCCGCCGTGGCGCCCGCCCGCCACTCGCCGCACGGTTCAGCGCATGGGCGGCCGCAGTTTTTGTCGCGCTGATCCTGAGTGCCGTCGGCTGGTTGCCCGCGAACGCGTTTGCCGCGGGCGCGGCCACCGGCACGCCCGTCATCCCGGCCTTGCAGAGCCTGATCAACAGCGCGACGGTCTCGGCGACCCCCGCGTCCTCCGCTTCAGGCGCATCGGCCGCGGAGGAGGCGTCCGCGCCGTCGCCGGCCAGCCAGGCGGAATTGGCGCGCTCGCTCGACAGCGTAATCTCCACGCTCGACAACGACCGCCAGCGCACCGCGCTCGTCGCCCAGCTCAAAAAATTGCGCGACGTCTCGCAAAACGTCGCGCCGCCCGCGCCTGCGCAGCCGAGCGCCGGCCTGCTCGGCGCGATCGCGTCGGGCATCGCGTCGTTCGAATCGGACGTGCATCAAGGCCGTACGCCGGTCCGCTATTGGGGCGGCCGCTTCAACGCGGCGGGCAATGAGCTCTACACGATCGTCTCCGGGCAGGGGCACGAGAGCTTCGGCCGGATTCTGTTTTCGATGGCGGCGATGCTGGCCGGCTGGGGCGCCTGCGCCGGCGCGCTGATCTATGTGCAGCATCGCCTGTACCGGCGCTTCGGCATTGTCATGGGATTGCAGCCGAATCCCACCACGCGCGAACTGCTGATCTTCGCGCTGCGCCGCGTCGGCCCCTGGATCATCGCCTTCGTGGCCGCGCTGCTGTTCGTGCGCGCCATGCCCGACGCGCTCGGCCGTACGCTCGGCATGGTGGTCGCGTATGCGATTGTCGCGGGCGCGGTGTTTTCGGCGATCTGTCTGATCATGTTTTCGCTGTTCGGCTCGGGGCACCGGCGGATCGCCGTGCGCCTGCTGATCGATCATGCGCGGCGCGTGCTGTTCGTGGTCGGCGTGTGCGGCGCGCTAGGCGACGCCGCCGTCAATTACGACGTCGCGCATCAACTCGGCTCGAACCTCGCCGCCTTGATTTCGACGGCGGCCAACATGACGGCCGCTGTGCTGACCGGCTATTTCGCGCTCGCGTTTCGCCGGCCGGTCGCGCATCTGATCCGCAACCGGCCTTACGAGCAGCGCACCAATCACAAGGCCGCGACCGACGCCTTCGAGGTGCTCGCCGCGCTCTGGCACGTGCCCGTGCTGGTGCTGGCCACCGCTTCAGTGGTCGCGACGCTCGGCGGGTCGGGCTCCAGCGAGAACGTGCTGCAGATTTCGGTGGTAACCGCGGCCCTGCTGGTGCTGGCGTTTTTCCTGTCGGCCATCGTGCTGCGTCTGACGCGCCCGCGCAGTGCGCGCGCGCGTCGCCGCTCGCCCTATCTGACACGCTTGCTGCGCTTCTTCGGCACGCTGCTGACGCTCTTCATCTGGCTGTTCTTCTTCGAGCTCGCCGCGCGTTTGTGGGGCGTGTCGCTCGCCGCGGTGGTGGAGGAAAACGTTGCCGCGCGCGGGATCGCGCATGCGGTGACGGCGATCGTCGCCACCGTGTTCATTGCCTGGCTGTTGTGGATTCTGGTCGACACGGCGATCACGGAAGCGCTCAATCCCGCCGGGCCGCGCAACAAGGCGCGTGCGCCGAGCATGCGCGCCCGCACGATGCTGCCGCTGGTGCGCAACGTGCTGCTGGTCTCGATCATGACGATCGCCGGCATCGTGACGGCGGCGAATCTCGGCATCAATGTCACGCCGCTGCTGGCGGGCGCCGGCGTGATCGGCCTCGCGATCGGCTTCGGCGCACAGTCGCTCGTGACCGACCTGATCACGGGGCTGTTCATCATCATCGAGGATACGATTTCGGTGGGCGACTGGATCGACGTGGACGGCGGCCATGCGGGCACGGTCGAGCACCTGTCGATCCGTACCGTGCGGTTGCGGGACGGTCAGGGCGCCATTCACGCGATCCCGTTCTCGCAGATCAAGATCGTCAAGAACCTCTCGCGCGACTTCGCGTATGCCGTGTTCGAAGTGCGCATGTCGTTCACCACCGACGTCGATCAGATCACGCAGCTGATTCGCGAAGTCGGCGCGGATCTGATGGCCGACTTCCGCTACCGGCGCGAGATGCTGGGGCCGATCGAGGTGTGGGGGCTGGACCGATTCGATCCGAACTGGATGGTCGTGAAAGGGCAGATCAAGACGCGGCCGTTGCAGCAGTGGAGCGTGGCGCGCGCCTTCAATCTGCGTCTGAAGCGCAAGATGGACGAAGCGGGCATCGAGATTCCGGTGCCGCAGATGCGTGTGTACACGTCGTCGAAAGATAGCGAAGGGCAGCCTTTGCAGGACGACGAAGTGTCGGGATTCACGCCGCATTCGCATGAGCATGAGCATGCGCAGGCTGGCGCGGCGTCGGCGGCGCGGGCGGTGCATGCGCCGCTCGCTGTGGCGCGCGATGTGTCGCACGAACCGCGGCCGGCGCCGCCGCCGACCGGGCAAACCGCGCCGATTCCGCCACAGATTCCGACGGCAGGCGAGGCGGGTGGGAAGAGTTGATAGCTGCCGGGAGCGGGAAGTTGGTCTTTCGTGCCCGCGTCGTGTCCATGCGAGCGTACCGAGGTCACACGCTACTTCTGGATGTCCGGATTGCGACGAGGCCGCGCGGTTCACGCTGGACGTGAGTTTCAGCGGGCACGGCGCGCGTGCCCGTTTTGCGTGTCACAAGGGTCGGGGGCGTCCGTGCCGCGTGTCGTTTCAGGCTAGCGCCGACACATCCGCCGTACGCACGATGTCATTGACGTGTGTCGCGATCTGCGCGCCCGCGACGCCGTAAATATGCAGCGAAACGGCCGGCGCTTCGCTGCGATTACCCAGCTGATGAATCCCGCCACGCCCACCGCGCACGAACGAGACCGCGCCCGCCTTGCGCGCTTGTGTGCGCGTGGCGCTCGCGCAATGCTGCGCGCCGTTCCATTCGAATACTGTTTCGCTAAGCGTGCCGTCCACCACGGCGTAGCCGCACCACGTGTGGTGCGCATGCACCGGGCTCGCCTGTTGCGGCAGCCACACCAGCGCGGCGATCGCGTAACGGCCGTGTGGATCGGCAGCCAGCAGATGACGCCGGTATTTCTCGACCGCGCCTTCGCGTTGTGCCGCCGTGAGCAATTCCGGGTTTGCCGCCGCCTCGGCGAGCGCCACGCGCATGCCGCGCGCGAAAAAGGTCGAATCTGAAGGTTCGGGCAAATGAACACAGGCGTCGAATATCGCGTCCAGGGTGTCGCAGAGGCGCGTGAGCGGCGCGTTGCGCACGGCGCGCAACAACATGTCCACCTGGTCGCACGAGGCCGCCTGAGCCGCGTTGGCGGGTAGCACGCGTTGGGCTGGGAGGCATTCGAGGGATGCGAAGCGGAGGTCTTGACTCATGATGATCAGGCAGCGGCTGGGCTGCTCATCGGTTGTTTTCGGATAGGGATATTTATACCGGTTTGCCTGGAGAAAGAGTTTCCATATAATTCCCTCTGGAATCTGAAAAGTAGAATAATTTCCTATGGGGATGTCATGACGGGAATGGATATCATCGACCGGAAGCTGCTGGAGTTGCTGCAAGCGGACGCGACCATGCCGATCGCCGAACTGGCGCAACGCGTGAATCTGTCGCAAACGCCGTGCTGGAAGCGGCTGCAGCGTCTGAAAGAGGCGGGCGTGATCCGCGCGCAGGTCGCGCTGTGCGACGCGCGCAAACTCGGCGTGGGCACGACGGTGTTCGTCGCGGTGCGCACCAATCAGCACACGGAGGAGTGGGCGCGAACCTTCACGCATGCGGTGCAGGAGATTCCGGAAGTGGTGGAGGTGTACCGGATGAGCGGCGAAACCGATTACCTGCTGCGCGTGGTGGTGTCCGATATCGACGACTATGACCGTGTGTACAAGCAACTGATCGCCGCAGTGCCACTCTACGACGTGAGTTCGAGTTTTGCGATGGAGCAGATCAAGTATTCGACGGCGTTGCCGGTGAGACCGGCCGTGGTGAGGTAGATGGGGCAGCGGGTGCGCCGTTTGCTGCTTTTCAGACAGCGAATCGTATGAGCACGCGGCGACAGTCGAGGCTTTCCGGCAAGCTCACATGTCATGCCATTGAGCCCGTCCGCTGCAAGCTGTGTGCAAGCTCAGTGGGCGTAGAATGCCGCCTTCCCAGACACCATCCGCGACTGCTTCGCGAACCGAGCCCGCCTCATGAACAAACCGCCGCGCAAGAAGAACCCGACCTTTGGCATTGCTGCGTTCATCGTGGTCGCGGTGTTGCTAGTGATCGCCACGCTCTTCTATAACGCCATCAAGGAAAAGCACGACTTCGACCGCCAGAATGCAGAGGCGCCGTCGATTTCATCGGGTGCGGCCGCAGCGGCGACTGCCGCCAAGCCGGCAAGCGGCGTTGCTCAATAGGGCCACGCGCACGTCGACGCCATTTTTCACTCGTCCGGCAGACGAATCACGCTCGCATCCTTGCGAATCTGCGCCGCCGCCGACAGCATCTGCTTGCACTGATGCGCAAGCAATTTCATGTCATGCACGGCATCCGCCGAATAGTCCGGCGATTTCTCCGTTTCGACCACCATCGCATCGAGTTCGCGGCCCAGCAGTTTGATCTGCTCGCTTTGATCGGCGGCCGGCGCGGTGCCGGTTTCAGCCTCGGTGAGATTGTCGCGCACGACGCTCAGCGCGCGCTGCAGCGGTTGCAGCGAGACGCCGTCGACCTGCTGTTGCGCCGAAGTGCGAAGCAGTGGCGCGGCCGCGGTGATCTGCGAGGCGAGCACGTGGCTGCGCACCAGCAGGCCGTTCAACTCCGGCACGAACTTCTGCGCGGACTTCGGTTCGAGCATCATGCGCTGAAATGCCTGGCCCAGATTGGCGAACGCCACGTGAACGTTCTTGCGGGCGAGCCGGTAGCGGTAGTCGCGATCGAGCGCAGTCGCCGCCGCAGCGGCGGCAGCGGAGGCGCCGGAGACGGGTTTCGCGGTCGGGTTGCTGACCGTGGTCGTGCCTGCACTGGCGCCGGCGTCGGGAATTGGTTTCGCCGTTGCACCAATGGACGCTGTCGCCGCCGCATTAGCGACACCGTTAGCGACACCGTTTGCGCCAGCGTTCGCGCTGCCGCCCGCACCAGCGCTGGCGTGACCGTTTGCAACGCTGCTGCCGCCGCGTGTCCCGCCACCAGCCGCCGCCAACGCCGGCTTGCCGAAGTCGATCGCCGGATCGGCCATCGCCGCTGCCGGCGCACGCGCCCCGGCTTCGGTCACGGTGGCGACCACTGCGGCGGCCGGCTTGCCGCTCCACCACCAGCTCGCTTCCAGATACTGCCGCGTCGCGTTGATCATGTTGTTGACCAGCTTGCCCATCAAGCGATATTCCCAGTACGGGAACAGATGGCTCGCCGCGATCGCGATCGCGCAGCCCACCACGGTGTCGATCGCGCGCTCGCCGATGATGCGCATGCTGCCCGGCGCGAGCAGATGGAACATGAGCAGCACATATGACGAGGTGAACACCACGCTCGCCGTGTAATTGAACAGCAGCAGGCTGTAGCTCATCACCATCGACGCGAACATCACGACCAGCAGGATGTGCGGTTCCTTGACGAAGATCATTAGCGCGATACTCGCCGCGCAGCCGATCAGCGTGCCGACAATCCGCTGTCCGTTGCGCTGTTTGGTGAGCGAATAGCCGGGCTTCAGAATGATGACGGTAGTCATCACGATCCAGTAGGCATTGGTGAGCGGCAGCAGCCGCCCGAGCCAGAAGCCCACGGCGACGGCAATCGTCACGCGCAACGCGTGGCGGAAGCTCGGCGAGGCCATGGTCAGATTCGAGAAGATCTGCCCGAACGGCACGCGCCGGCTCGATACGAAACGCGTGAGCGCCTGATCGAGCCGCAGTTCGGTCTCGCTCGTGCTGGGCTCGCTGGAGAGACTTTTGCGCATCTTGTCGATCAGACGCGTGGCGCTCCAGACGCGCCGGAAAGTCGACGAGATCGCCGAATAAGCCTCGTGGTTTTTTGCCGGCAGATCCTGCTTGCGCATCAGCTCGATTTCGAACTCGATGGCGCGCAATTCCGCCTTCACGTTCACGCGCCCACGCGGCGCCTGGTTCTGCAGCACCGCGAGGCCGATCTCTTCCAGATCGGCAGCCGCCTTGCGAATCAGATCGCGGTAGAACACCAGCAGATCCGAGCCGCCGAAGGTGGTGCGCACCAGCGGGTAATCGGTATGGGCGCCGACGAACAGCTCGTGAAGATCGACCGTGTTGATGAACAGATTGAACAGCATGGTGCGGCGTGGTTCGAGCTTGCCGCTCTTGAATCTGGGCAGATTGCGCAGCACGATGTCGCGCGCGGCGTCCTGGCGTTCCACCGCGGTGATCTGCTTGTCGACGAGGTTGCGATAGCACTCGTCGAGATCGTTATCGAGGTCGTAGAACTCGGCGCGCGCCAGAAGATAGTCGGCGCACGCGAACACGCTTTCGGCCAGCGCCTGCTGTTCGATGCGATGCATCATCCAGCGGCTCACGAAGGTCGACCAGTAGGTGTACCAGAGGCCGCCCACCAGAATCCACGAAGCGTTGACGAGCGCCTGCATTGGCGTGAAGTGCTCTTCCAGCGTCATGATCATCATGAACAGCGTGGCGAAGCTGATCTGCGGCCAGCGGTTGCCGTACACGACGATCAGGGACAGCAGGAAGGTGAGCGGCACGACCGTGCACCACAGCGCTACCGCGTTCACGGTGGCGAGCCCGGTGGCCAGCGCGGACAGGAAGCCGATCACCGTGCACGCCAGCATCTCGTTGTGCTTGTACTTGAGCGGCCCCGGCATATCCACCACGCACGCGCCGAGCGCGCCGGTCGCGATCGTGAAGCCAAGCTCGCGATTGTGAAACACGATCAGACACAGAACCGCCGGTAACGACACGCCGACTGCGATGCGCAGGCCGCCATAAAAGTACTGGCTGTAGAGGAATTTTTTTATTTCAACCGAATAACGCATCGACTGCCTGGATTCCATTCACTGAGAAAACCGCGGTTGATGGAGCAGACCCGGGCAGACCCGGGGCAGCCCCGAACTGCCGTCGAGTCTAACTGATTTTATGGCTGATCTGACCTCGTCCGTTCGGCCAGGTTCTGCCCTGGGGATGCGTTTGTTATGCTGTCGCTTCAATGTCTGTCGCGGCTTGGGGCGTTCCGCCCATGCCGCCCGCAAGCCCCAGGATCCATGCTCCAGCTCTTCTACTCGAATCGCTACGAAACCCTTGTCGGCGCGCTGCTCGACGACCTGGCACAAGCGCCGTCCGATCCGTGGACCGCGCAGCCCGTGATCGTCCCGAGCGCGGCGGTGCGGCGCCGGCTCGAACTGGATATCGCCGCGCGCCAGGGCATCTGCGCGAATGTCAACTTTGGTTATCTCGCGCAATGGCTATGGGCGCAGATCGGCGGCGTGATCGAGGTGCCGAAGCATTCGCCGTTCGCGCCGGACCGGCTCGTGTGGCGTTGCTACCGGCTGTTGGGCGAGGCTGACGAAGCGCTACCGTGGAATGCGTCGCCGCGTCTACGCACGTATCTCGATGCAGCGGACGCGTCGATGCGCTATGAACTCGCGCGCCGGGTGGCGACCGTGCTCGACCACTATCTGACCTATCGCCCGGAATGGCTGCTGCAATGGCAGAAGGGCGGCTCGATCTTCGCAAGCGGCGCGGCTGACGACACCGGTCCGCGCCTTGTCGGCGCGAGTGAAGCGGCGCGCGAGGACGAGCGTTGGCAAGCGGCACTGTGGCGCGCTGTGCTGACGGAACTCTCAGGCGACGCGCAAACGCCCGCGGCTGCGTTGCCGCCCGCTTATCGTTTTCTCGACGAAATCGGCACGCTCGACCTCGAGGCGATCTCAAATGCGCAGTGGCCCGAGGCGGTCAGCGTATTCGCGCTGCCGACCATGCCGCCGTTGCATGTGGCGTTGCTGCGCGCGCTCTCGCGTTGGATCGACGTGCGGCTGTACGTAATGAATCCGTGCCGCGAGTTCTGGTTCGACGTCGTCAGCGCGGGGCGCGTCGAGGCGCTCGACGCCGCCGGCCAGCTCGACTATCAAGAAGTCGGCCATCCACTGCTTGCCGAGTGGGGCCGCCAGACCCAGGCGCAGTTGCACATGCTGCACGAGTTGACCGAGAGCGCTGCTTCTGGCGAGGCCGGCGATTTCGCTGAGAACCCGGAGCCGAGTTGGCTTGCCGCCGTGCAGAACGGCATTCTCAATCTGCAGGACGAGACTGAGGCTGACGAATTGCCGATCGAGAGCGGCATCGAAGTCCACGTCTGCCACAGCCTGTCGCGCCAACTCGAAGTGCTGCACGATCGTCTGCTCGGCTGGTTCGACGAGTTCGACGACCTCCAGCCGTCCGACGTGCTGGTCGCCGTGTCCGACCTCGCGGCAGCCGGTCCTTTGATCGACGCCGTGTTCGGCACCTCGCCGCCCGGCGACACGCGCCGCATTCCGTATCGGATTACCGGCTTGCCACCGTCGCAGGCCAATCCGGTTGCACGGTTGCTGCTTGATTGGCTGGCCTTGCCCGAGCGCAGCGTGGGGGCGCCGGATCTGATCGAATGGCTGCGCGTCGACGCGATTGCCGTGCGTTACGGAATCGACGCCAGCTCGCTCGAAGCCGCGCAGGAATGGCTGGCGGCGGCAGGAGCGCGTCGCGGGCTCGCGCCGGTCGAGCCGTCCGGCGAGCACGTGCCGATCGCCCGTCATACGTTCGCGGATGCGCTCACGCGTCTCTATCTCGGCTACGCAATGCCGGATGGCGGCGAACCGGTCGATGCCTGGCTGCCAGTCGAAGGCGCCGACGGTTCGGAAGCGGAATTGCTCGGCCGCCTGTCGCGTTTCGTCGACGACATCGACAGCTTCGCGGCGAATTGCGCGATCGAGCGCACGCCCTCTGAATGGACGCAACTGCTGCTCGAAACGCTGGCGCAATGTTTCGACGGCGGCGTCGAGTTCGCCGATTCGCTCGCCGCCGTGCGCGACGCGATCGACAAGATGGGCGACGCGATGCAGGCCGGCGCGCAGGAAGTCGCCATGCCCGCCGCAGTAGTGCGCGGCGCACTCACCGAGGCACTCGACGACCCTGCGCGCGGCGGCGTGCCTTGGGGCAGCGTGACGTTTTCATCGCTGACGAGTTTGCGCGGCTTGCCGTATCGCGTCGTCTGCCTGCTCGGCATGGACGACGGCGTGTTGCCGAGTCTTGCGCGCGCCGACGAGTTCGATCTGATGGCCGCCTTCGGCAAAGCCGGCGACCGTCAACGGCGTGACGATGAGCGCAATCTGTTCCTCGATCTTCTGCTCGCGGCGCGAGATCGTCTCTTCATCGCTTATACGGGCCGCAGTATTCGCGACAACGCGCCGTTGCCGCCGGCCGCGCTGGTCGACGAATTGCTCGACCATCTCGCGCAGGTGTTGGCGGGCGAGGGCGCGAGTCCCGCAGAAGTCGAGAGCGCGCGGCATGCGTTTATCGTCGATCATCCGTTGCAGGCGTTCGCGTCGGACTATTTCTCGTCGCAATCCGGGTTGTTTAGCTACGACGCGGACCGCGCCGAGCTGGCCACGTTACTGGCCGCGCCTACACATCCGGCTGCTGCGCCGTTCTTCGATCGGCCGTTGCCTCCCGAAGAACCCGCACCGATTGCCTTCGACGAATTCGTGCGTTTCTGGCGGCATCCTGCGCGCGCGCTGTTGCGCGACCGTCTGGGTATCGTGCTGTCGGAAGCACAAGGCGAACTGCTCGATACCGAGCCGTTCGATCTGGATTACGCGGGGCGCGATGCATTGGCGGACCGTCTGTTGCCCGTGCTCCTCGACGTCGATACGGACGACGACGTCGTGTTCGAACGCGTGCGCCGCGTGGCGGCAGCTAGCCCGGAATTGCCGGGCGGTGCGACCGGCGCGGTGTGGAGAGCGCGCGAACTCGGCGCGTTGCGTCAACTCGCCGACAGCGTGCGCCGCGAGGTGGCTTCGGGCGTCGAGCGATTGCCATTCGTGCTCGACATCGTGCCGCGTTGGCCCGACAGCGCCGGGATGGCTGGTGCGCTCTTCGGCCCGCATGACGCGCAGCTTCGTCAAGCCGCCGAAACGCCGCTGGAACTGCACGGCAGTCTGAACCTGCTCACCGAAACAGGACAAGTGATTTTCCGCTACGCCAAACCTACCGCCCGCGACTATCTCTCGGCATGGCTCGCGCATCTGGTCTATTGCGCCGCGCAGCCAAATGGTCCGCGCCGCACCGTTTGGCATGGCAGCGGCGAGAGCTTCGAGCTCGCGCCGGTCGCCGCACCGCTCAACGAACTGGCGCCGCTTGCCGCGTTGTTCAAGGCCGGCCGCATGCTGCCACTGCGCTTCTTCCCGAAGAGCGCATGGGCCAAGGTCAGCGAAAGCGATTCCGCGGCGCAGGGCGTGTGGATCAACGACCGCGTGCGCGGCGAGTCCGACGACCCCGCCTTGCGCATTGCATTGCGCGGCACGCCGCTCATGCTCGACGAACCGTTCGGCAGCCTCGCCGCGATCGTGTTCAAGCCGCTCCTGCAACATCTGCGGAGCGCATCATGAGCGGCGCCACGAAGCATCACGCGCTGGTCGCCGAAGAACTCGATGTCTTCGCCTGTTCGCTCGACGGCGTGAATCAGATCGAGGCGTCGGCGGGCACCGGCAAGACCTGGAATATTTGCGCGCTGTACGTACGGCTGCTGCTCGAAAAGAACCTGAACGCGGATCAGATTCTCGTCGTCACGTTCACGAAGGCGGCGACCGCGGAATTGCACGAACGCATACGCGGGCGTCTCGCGGAATTGGACCGCGCCATCGACCTGGACGACGACGGCGGCGATCCATTCATCAGCCGTCTCTTTGAAACGACGCTGGCGCCGGAGCGGGGCATCGCGCGCGAAGACGCGTTGAAAGTGGTGCGACGCGCGCTGCGCACTTTCGACCAGGCGGCGATCCACACCATCCACGCGTTTTGTCAGCGCGCGTTGCAGGAAGCGCCGTTCGCCGCGGCCATGCCGTTCGCCTTCGAAATGGAAGCCGACGACGCAGCCTTGCGCTTCGAAATGGCGGCTGACTTCTGGCGTGAGCAGGTGGAACCGGTGGCGCATGCGCATCCTGCGTTCGCCGCGTGGCTGGTGGCCAAACGTGCCGGTCCCGCTTCACTCGACGAGCAACTCGCGCGTCGGCTGAAAAAGCCGCTGGCGCAGTTGCGCTGGGGCAAGCTGGACGCAAGCGGCACGGGCGCCGATCCGCAAGCCGGTTTCGACGCCGCCTGCGATCTCTGGCACGCGGAGCGCGATGCGATCGTCCGTTTGTTGGCCGAGGCGCAAGACCGTCTCAGCAAGACGTCGCACAAGCCCGACCATGTGAGCGCCGCGATCGCCGCATGGACCGAGTACTTCGCGCAGGGCGATTGTCATGCGCCGCCGCCGAAGGCCGCGTTGAAGCTCACGGCTTCGGCGTTGAAGAAGGCCACCAAGGTCAAGTTCGAGCCGCCCGAACATGCATTCTTCGAGCATGCCGAAGCGCTGGCGGCAGCCGTGGTCGCAGCCGAAGCCGCGCAACGCGCGCGCTGGCTCTCGCTTGTGCAGACCTGGCTCGACTACGCGCCCGCCGAACTAGTAGCGCGCAAACGCACCCGCCGCGTGGTGTCGTTCGACGATCTGCTGTCCAACCTGTATCGCGCGCTCGCGGCGCATCCATGGCTTGCCGATGCGTTGCGCACGCGTTATCCCGCCGCGCTGATCGACGAGTTCCAGGACACCGATCCGCTGCAGTTCGCGATCTTCAGCCGCATCTTCGCGCCGGCCGGCCCGCTGTTTCTGGTCGGCGATCCGAAGCAGGCGATCTATAGTTTTCGCGCGGCGGATCTGCATACCTATCTTGCGGCGCGCGAGGCGGCTTCCGCGTGCTATACGCTGGCCGTCAATCAGCGCTCGACCGCGCCTATCGTCGAGGCGTGCAACCGGCTCTTCGAAGCCAACCAGCAAGCGTTCGTGCTGGAAGGTCTCGACTATCAGCCGGTGCGCGCGGGCGATCGGCGCAGGCCGCCGTTCTCCGATCCGGACGCGAGCGCCGGCGACTTCCGTATCTGGACCTTGCCGCAAGGCGACGCCGCGTTGACCAAACGCGAGGCCCAGCGCGAAGCGAGCGAAGCGTGTGCCGCCGAGATCGTGCGTCTGCTGCGCGGCGCGCGCGAAGGCGCGGTGACGATCGGCGATGAGCCGCTCGCGCCTGGCAACATCGCGGTGCTGGTGCAAACGCATAAGCAGGGCAGTTTGATCAAACGCGTACTGGCCGCCTGGGGTGTCGGCAGCGTGGAGTTGGCGCAGGCGTCCGTGTTCGCGACGCTCGACGCCGAGCAGATCGAGCGCGTGCTGGCCGCCGTCGATACGCCCGGCGATCTGCGCCGTCTGCGCGCCGCTCTGGCCACCGACTGGCTGGGTCTCGACGCCGCCGCGTTGTGGCGACTCGAGCAGGTCGCCGACGCGCCATCGGTCGCCGACGATCCCGCGCACGCCGCCGACGCGATGGGCTGGGTCGAGCGTTTCTTGCGCTATCGCACGCTGTGGCATGAGCGCGGTTTCGCGGTGATGTGGCGCACGCTGATGCGTGAGCTGCGCGTCGCGCAACGGCTGGTTGCCGCGGCGGATGGCGAACGCCGTCTGACGAACGTGAACCATCTGGCCGAACTCGTTCAGGCGCGCGCCGCAACGCAGCCCGGCATCGCGCCGACCTTGCGCTGGCTCGCCGCGCAACGCACGCAGGGCGGCGGCGAAGACGCGCAGTTGCGGCTTGAGTCCGATCGCAACCTCGTGCAGATCGTCACGGTCCATAAATCGAAAGGGCTCGAATACGCGGTGGTGTTCTGCCCGTTCCTGAACGACGGCGGCTTGCGCGAGCCGCCGTCGTCCGGTTTGCCGGATGCGCGCGAGTATCACGACGACATGGGCGACGCGGTGCTGCACTACGGTTGCGACGACGAAGAAGCGGAGCACGCGTCGCGCTACGCGGTGCGCGAACAGGCGGCGGAACGGGCGCGGCTCGCTTACGTGGCGTTGACGCGCGCGGTGTACCGCTGCTATCTGGTGGCCGGTACGTACCAGTCCTCGCGCTCCACCAAGGAGTCGCGCCGCAGCGTGTTGAACTGGCTCGTGGCCGGCGAGGGTCATGAGTTCGGCGACTGGCTCGCCGAGCCGCCCGACGAAGCCGCATTGTCGGCGCGCTGGCAGGCGCTGGCGGGCGGCCCGATCGCGCTCGCTGCACTGCCGAGGCCGGCGCGCCGCGTGCCGCTCGAAAGCCTCCAGGACCGCAGCGCGCGCATGCAGGCGCGAGCCAATCGCAGGCCGTTGCGCGATCAGTGGCGCATGGCGAGTTTTAGCGGGCTGATCGCCGCCGGCAGTAAGAGCGAAGAGACGCACGCGCCGGTGGAAGAGGTGCGTCCCGATCACGACGAGATCGCCGATGCGCTCGTTGTCGCGCCCACGCCCACGCCTCAGGCTACGGCTTACGCCGAGGACGACATCCTCGCGTTTCCGCGCGGCGCCGCTGCGGGCGACTGTCTGCACCGCATGTTCGAACTCGCTGATTTCACCGAGCCGCATACGTGGACCGATGCCATTCGCGGCGCGTTGCGCGAGCGTCCGGCGCCGGCTGTGCCCGAACTCGCCGCACGCCTGCCGGCGATGATGCACAACCTGCTCAGGGACGTGGTCACCACCGAGCTACAGCCCGGCATGACGCTCGCCAAGCTGAACCCGCGCCGGCGCCTGAACGAGCTCGAGTTTCTGTTCGCCGCGCCGTCGCTGGACTTCCCCGCGTTGCGCGAGTTGTTGATCGAACATGGCTATCCCGACGTCGCGCTGGAACCCGGCGTGTTGCGTGGGTTTGTCAAAGGATTTATCGACATGATCGTCGAGTACGACGGGCGTTTCTGGATCGTCGACTGGAAGTCGAACCATCTGGGCGACACCGCTGCCGACTACGCCGCGGCTCCGCTCGAAGCGGCCATGGCGAGCCACGCGTATCACCTGCAGGCGCTGCTTTACACGGTTGCGCTGCATCGTTATCTGAGAACGCGGGTGCGCGATTATTCGTACGACACGCATATCGGCGGCTATCTGTATCTGTTCGTGCGCGGCGTGCGCCCGCATTGGCGCGACGCCGATGGTCCAGCAGGCGTGCATATGCGGCGTCCCGCATTCGAGCTGGTCGCGCTGCTCGATGCGGCCATGATCGGAGGTGCTCAATGAGCACGTTCGAACAGAGCGCATCGGCGCCGCCCGAGCTCGACGACATCGGCGTGAGTCTGCCCGCGCGGGCGGATTTCAGTATTGCGCTCGCCGAAGGTTTCGCGCGCCGCATCGGTGCGCTGGTGCGGCGTGGCGGCGCGTCGGCCGAGGCGGTCAAGTGGGCGGCGCGGAGCGCGTTTGCCGCGAGCCGCGCGACAGCCGAAGGCCATGTATGCGTGCCGCTCGCGGTGCTGGCGCGACGCTTCGAGGCGTCGAGCGCGGAAGTGCGCGCCGCGCTGTTCGCCAGCGGCATGGCGAGCGATGGTTCGCAAAGCTCGGCGGCGTTGCGGCCGCTGGTGGTCGATGGGCAAGGGCGGCTGTATCTGGCTCGCTACTACGACTACGAGCGGCGGCTTGCGCGCGCGTTGGTGGCGCATGCGCGGGCGGGAGAGCGTGTCGGGCGATTGGCCGATGCCGGGACACTCCACCAGCGTCTCCTGCGCTACTTCGGTCCGCCGAAGGACGACCAGGTCGACTGGCAACGCGTCGCGGCGGTCATGGCGCTGTCCGGGCAACTCACCATCGTCAGCGGTGGGCCGGGCACCGGCAAGACCACGACCGTGGTCGGCGTGCTCGCCTGCCTGCTCGATACACGCGCGGATCTGCGCGTCGCACTAGCGGCCCCCACCGGCAAAGCCGCACAGCGCATGCAGGAGGCCTTGCTCGCGCGCGCCGGCGATTTGCCGCCTGAACTCGCCGCGCGTTTGCCGCAGACGTCCTACACGTTGCACCGTTTGCTCGGCTCCGGGCCGGGAGGACGTTTCCGGCATCATCGGGACAATCCGCTGCCTTACGACGTCGTCGTGATCGACGAGGCGTCGATGATCGACGTCGCCATGGCCGCGCATCTGCTCGACGCCATCGCCCCGCAGACTCGTCTCGTGATGCTCGGCGACAAGGACCAGCTCGCCGCCGTCGAAGCCGGCGCGGTGTTCGCCGAACTCAGCGCGCGCCCGGCTTTTACGCAAAGTGGTTTGCGGCGCATCGCCGATGCGCTCGGCATCGACGAAACGCAGCTCGCTCAGGCATTGCCCGGCGCATCGCGAGGCTTCGGCGAGGAGCCCGCGGATTTTTTCGCGCAGCCTGATGCGCCCGACGGCGATCTGTTTGCACACACGAATTCGCTTGGTGCTTTCGACGAACTACCTGTTGGCGACCTTTTCGACAGCGCCGCGCCACCACCTTCGCACATGGCCGCCGCATCGCCAGTGCGGAACCCTCTCTCCGATTGTGTCGTCTGGCTCGAGCGCAACTATCGGTTCGGCCTGGAATCGCCCATCGGCCGTCTGTCGCTCGCGATTCGCAATGGCTCGGCGAGTGCCGCGCTCGAAGTTCTGCGCACAGATCCGACAGAAACGTGCGCTGCGGCGCTTCACGAAGATACGCACGCGACGCTTGCCGAGCGCACCGTCGCACGGCTCGCCACAGGTTTCGCGCCGTACGCCGACGCGCTTGCCACAGCGCTGGCAGCCGAAACGCCCGACCCATTGCGACTGTTCGACGCGTTGAACCGCTTTCGCATTTTGTGCGCGACCCGTTCCGGACCGCGCGGCGTCGATCAGGTGAATGCGGCGATGGCGGCGCAGGTGCGGCGCGCGGCGGGCGTGACGCTGGCAGTGGGCGCGCAGTGGTTCGCCGGCCGTCCCGTCATGGTGACGCGCAACGATTACGCGCTCGGTCTCTTCAACGGCGACATCGGTATTGCGCTGCCGGGCGCGAACGGCGCGCTGCGCGTGTATTTCCGGACCGGCGACGGCGGCTTGCGAGCGGTATCGCCGGCGGCGCTGCCGCCGCACGACACAGCGTTCGCGCTCACGGTTCACAAATCGCAGGGGTCTGAGTTCGAGCACGCGGTGCTGATGCTGCCGTCGGTATTTAGCCGGGTGTTGTCGCGCGAACTGGTGTACACGGCGATCACGCGCGCGCGTGAACGGGTCGAAGTGATCGGCGCGCGCGCCGTGCTGGCGCAGGCGATTGCGACGCCGACACAGCGCGACTCGGGGTTGGCGGCGCGGATCGCGGAGGTGTGGCGTGGGGCTGAATAGCGGATTCGGACAGCGGAGGCTGCTTCGTAAGCTGGTCGCGCGGGTTAGGCTGCAGAACGGCAGAACGGCAGAACGGCAGAACGGCAGAACGGCAGAACGGCAGAACGGCAGAACGGTAGGAAGGAGGAAGGTAGATTTGCGCCCCGGCCCAAGCGCCCATTGCGCGCCGAACCCGTTCAACCAGCCGCGCCACCCGACTGCACACGCGCCTCGACCCGGCCAGGCATGGTCTTCCGATACCAGAACGTCCACAACGCGAGGCCGCCATAAATGCCGTAGCCGATAAACGGCGATACGACCAGGAAGCGCTCGATCGGCCACGTGAGCGCCATCCACGCACGCAACGCCGTCTCGCCGGTCAGGCCGACGCCCCACACCAGCGTCATCAAGCGCATCGCGCTGACGAGAGCCGGCCGCTCCTGCCACAGGGCCTCGAAGCGCTCGGCGCCGCCTTCCATTTCGCGCGCGACGGTGGCGCGCGCGAGATAAAAGATCAGCGGGCGGCGCATCGGCAACGAGAGCAGAAACACTACGCCGATCGCGCCGGATACCATCGACTCGCGCAACAGCAGCATGCGCGGACTGCCACCGAGCGCCATGGCCGCGACCGAGAGTACGATGCCGGCCAACACGATCACGCTGAGCGCGTCCACGCGCCGAAATCGCGCGAGTTCGATCAGGCTCCACACGATCGGCGGCACCGCTGACGCAATCAACGCGCCGGTCTCGCCCAGATGCGGCAGCGCAAGCCGGTAGGCGAGCCACGGCAACAGAAAGTTGACAGCCAGTTCCAGCACAAACCCTGGGCGGAGCTTCATGTGAATTTACGCTGTAAGCGAAAAACGCAGTATCGATGAACTGCCCGCGTCGACGCAAATAGTTTTTCGCATCGGCAGCCGCGCTCGATAGTCCGTAGTCGGTGATCGGTCGCGCGCTGTGTACACTCATGTTTTCCGATTCAAGCTCGTGTCATGACATCCCGCTATCCGATCCCGCCGAACGAAATCGAACTGACTGCGGTGCGCGCGCAAGGAGCGGGTGGTCAGAACGTCAACAAGGTGTCGAGCGCCATTCACCTGCGCTTCGATGTGCAGGCATCGTCGTTGCCGGAAGTGTTGAAAATGCGCCTGCTCGCGCTGTCCGATCACCGGCTTACGCGCGACGGCGTGGTGATCATCAAGGCGCAGGAGCATCGGACGCAGGAGATGAACCGGGCGGCGGCGCTGGCGCGGCTCGATGAACTGATTGAAAGCGTCAGCGTGACGCGCAAACCGCGCGTCGCAACCCGGCCGACGCGCGCGTCGAACCTGCGGCGCCTCGACGGCAAAGCCAAACGCAGCGAGATCAAATCCGGCCGCGGCCGCGTCGACGACTAGCGCTTGCTGCCGCGTCCCGAAGGACCGGGTCCGGAAGGGCGTGCCACGGCGGTCGTGGCGGTCGGCACGAAATCGACGCACAACACATGCGGGCCGTCATGCTCGAAGGCGAGGGCCGCGGTGTAGCAGTCCTGACCGTCGGCGAGCGAATAATGCGGACCCATCATCGCGACGCGCCCCGGCGCGGCGAGCGCGTGCTTGAAGTAGGCGCGCCGCGACCAGTTGCTGCGCGTATCGGTGTAGAGCGGCGCGAGCCGTAGCGGAGGCGGTGGCACCGAGGCGGCCGTCACCGAAGGCAGGGTTTGCTCACCCAGCCCGTTGGTGATGAATACGCGGCGTGCCTCGCGCAGATGCCAGACCTTTTGCGCTGCCTGGCGCAGATCGCCGGTGGCCTTGTAGGTCTCGGCGGCGCTCAGCACCGCTTCTGCGAACCCTTCAAAACCGAGCCGCTGGTGGCCGGCATGCTCGCGTTCGTACTCCGCGAACTTGCTCCACATCGATTCGATCACCTCCGGCACCTTGGCGCAGGCCGCCTTCACGGAACTCTTCGGCTGGCCGAGCCAGAAACCCTGCACGAAATCGACATCGGCCTCCATCAGGATCATCAGCTCTTCATCGGTTTCGACACCTTCGGCCAGCACCAGCGTGCCGGACTGATGCAGCATCGAGACCAGATGGCCGATCATCGAGTCGTCGCCTTCGCGCCTGCCGGCTCGCGCGACCAGTGAACGGTCGAGTTTGACAATGTCCGGGCGGAAGCGCCACACGCGGTCGAAATTCGAGAAGCCGGTGCCGAAGTCGTCGATCGCGATCAGGAAATCGCGCGGCTGCGACGCGGCGAGCATGCTGGCGACAGCGGATTCGTCGTCGGCGGGCTGCTCGAGCACTTCGATCACAATGCGTTCCTGCGGCAGACCGAAATGCGACGACAGTTCGTCGATGAACGCGCGTTGCGGCCAGCCGGTTTCAAACACCTGCGGGCGCGTGTTTAAAAACAGCCAGCCGGTGCTGATGCCTTGTTCCATGAAATTCGCCACATGCAGGCAGCGCGCGATGCGGTCGAGTTCGCGGGCGTCCGCGGCCGAGCGGGTGCCGGAAAACAGCACGTCGGGGGAGACCGGCAGACCGACCGGATCGAACGCACGCAGCAAGCCCTCGTAGCCGACCACACGCTGGTGCGTGACTGACAGCACCGGCTGGAACACGCTATGCAGAGT
Source organism: Paraburkholderia sp. BL17N1 (assembly GCF_003634175.1). Taxonomy (NCBI): domain Bacteria; kingdom Pseudomonadati; phylum Pseudomonadota; class Betaproteobacteria; order Burkholderiales; family Burkholderiaceae; genus Paraburkholderia; species Paraburkholderia sp. BL17N1. Next base: position 4,096,484 of record NZ_RBIW01000001.1, on the reverse strand, counting down.
CAGCGCGCGCCACGTCGCGGTCCAGCCGGACTCGTCCCGGACCAGATGCGGGAGCAGGCCGCTCAGGGTCAATTCGCTGACGGATGGCATAAAGGCGGGTAAGAGAGCGGACATGGCGACATCGCGGCAAACGGGTGACGGGACGCGCCAGGCAATGCGACGCGCAACGGATGCACGGCCCACGCGTGCGCAGGGCAGCTCGGATACAGCCCGGGAACGCGGAGAGCGATGCCAGCCATGCTGGACTCCGGCGAATTAGTCAAAACCAGTCTATCAGTTTGCAATTCGCGTGAATGTGCGGGTAATCACAGACGCAGGGTCATATCCGCGGTGATGCCGGTCTCCACGCCGACCGGCCGTCCGGCGTGAGTTTTGCGCGCGTTCGCCGCGCGAACCCGGTTGCGCCTCGCGTAATCAATCGCCTGTATGAAACCGAGCGTAACAGGGCGGCAAGCGGACACCCGCCAAACTCCAGGCAAGGACGGTACTCGGACGGAAGGATGTTGAACCGGTGATGAGTCGGTGCAGACGATACCTGAACACGCGCGCCGCTCATTTGCGCGCAGGCCGCCTGCAGCTTTGACGAGCGCCCGGTATGCTGCTGCTTTTCGTGAAAAGGGAGGTCAGGCATGTCGGAAATCGCGGTGGTCGCAATCTCGGTGGCGAAGCCGGGCTATGAAGAGCAACTGCGGCAGGCGCTCGAAGGGCTGGTCGGGCCGACGCGCAACGAGCAGGGAGCGCTTCAGTACGATCTGCACCGCGACTTGCAGGAGCCACGCCGGTTCGTGTTTGTCGAGCGTTGGGAAAGCCAGGAAGCACTCGCGGTGCATGCGAAATCGGCACACATCGAGGCGTACAGGAAAGCGGTGGCAGACTGGGTGGAACACGCGGAGATTCGCGTCGTGTCGAAAATCGCCTGAACCTTCAGGCGAATTGCACAACGACGAGCGCGCTGCCGGGCACGAGCGGCCCGGTGCGGCGCTCGCCGTTTGTGCTGTTTGTGCCGTTAATGCGTGGCTTGCGGAACGTCGAGAATCAGGATGATGGTCCAGTCTGCGTCGCCGTCATGGTGATACTGGCGTTCCGCGACGATGAACGGCTGCTGCTTGCCGTCCGGGCCGAGAAACAGCACGTCGCCTTCCATCGGCAGGCATTCGACGGGCGGCAGCGCCAGAAACGCTTCCTGACCGCCGCGCGGCATCAGTTTTTCGATTTTGCGAGATGCTGCTTCAGTCCATTCGATATCAAGCTGAATGTTGCTCATGCTGTCCTCCGCACCAAGGTGCGCACGGGTTAGGGGATTCCGGCCAGGCGCCGGTCGGTGCGCGACTTTAGCACACCGCCAACCGGGCGCCGCACGGCTTGAGCCGCCGGCGCGGGCCGGCTCGGCGCGCCGCGCTGCTCCGCTTCTGGCGAGTCTTTCGCCGACCCATTAAACAACAAAAAGCCGAAGCTGGCGGCGCCCGCTTCGGCTTTTGCTCGCTCGCGGCGTGGCCGCGGGTGAGTTGGGTGGCTATGCTTACGATCCGGCGTCGGCCTTGGGCGCTTTCTTGTGATGCATGCTTCCCTTGTGGTGCTTCATCGGCATGGCCGGTGCGCTGTCCATTGCTTGCTGGCGGTTTTGCAAATCTTGCGCACGCTGCTCGACGTCGGCGGCCTTGGCCGGATCGGTGCTCATCATGACGCCGTTGTCCTGCGCATAGGCCGCGCCCGCTACGGCACTGAGGGAAACCAGGATCGCCAGGGACACTTTCTTCATTGCTACCTCCGCAGAGTGGTTGTGACCTGAGTACTTGCCTGTCCAAACGGAAAGACAATGCATTCTAGCCAGCAATATCCGCTCCAACAGAGGGTTTTGTAACTCCAATGACAATTCGTTACATCTGGTTACGTTCGGGTGCCAATTGCGATGCGTGTTGACTGACGCGAGAGGTCATGACGACGTATCACCACTCAAGCACATGGTTGGCATCTCTAAATAATCGTTTTGTCATGCGACTCGAATTTCAGAACCAGCCAATCGCGCGATAGACGTGAAATTGCGCGATGCCAATCAATTCGTGCAACGCGATCTCCGCGCTCGCCAGATTGTCATATCGCGGGAGTACACCAAGACGTGCGCCGATCGCGTTCGAGATCATCGGCTGCGGCGCGAGGCCGAAGCGGTGGAAGTCGAGCAGAGCGCGCGGCATCTGATAGGCCGAGGTGATAAGGATCAGCGAATCGTAACGCGAGCCCTGCAGAATGCTGGAGACGTTGCGTGCATTCTCGTAGGTCGTGCGGCTGCTGTTTTCCAGCACGATGTCGGCGCGTGGCACTTGCCGACGCAGCAGGTAAGGCAGATACGTGTCGGCTTCGGTCGCGCGATGCCGCTGCGGATTGCCGCCGCTCACGATCACATGGCACGTATCGGCCGCGCGTTTGCAGGCGGCGTAGTACTCGGCGCTCGCCGCAATGCGCGCCAGCACGTCGCGTGGAGGCATGAGGACGTGGTCGTCGCCGTAGATCGTGCCGCCGCCCAGCATGATGATCGCGGTGCGCGGCGCGAACGTGGCCGGCGTCTCCGTCCGCCAGTGCGGCTGCGCCAACCGTAGCAAGGGTGCGGTGAGCCAGCCTGCGGCGAGCAGCCAGAAGAAGGCGACCATGCAGATGGCGAGAGGGCGGCGGGCGCCTTTCCATAGCACGATTGCTGCAAAAAAAAGCGCTAATAAAGTGAATAGAATCAATTTAAATGGGGTAACGTATGTCTTTCGGGACAAATCCACGGGCTTGCTATCGCGCCGCAGCGGTTGCATCGCCGGCTCGTGGACAGAACGCTAACATGCCGTTCAGACGGGGGTTCCGAAAACGAGACCAGGCAGCACCTGGCGGAATTCGACTGCACACGTTGCAGTCAGCTTCCAGCCAAGGGCGGGTGCTACGCGCGTCACTGGTGGCGCGGTGACGTGTTGGGCATAAATGTGTCATAGCTGCACTTTAAGAAAGAAGTGAGATGACCACGTATTCCAACGAAGCGGTACTTGAAGCGCTGCGGCGGGCGCAATATCGCCAGGTCCCATGGGCTAGAAGGCCGGGTGTTTTCCAATATCTTCGCGCACTAGGCTTGATGGACACCGTTCGGCAGCGCACTGTCGCGCCGGCTCCGGGCTTTCACGCACCTGTCGATATCGCCGTGCTCACGGAGCGCGGAAGAGCCGAGTTTGCACGGCTCGCCCATGACGAACGTCTGCTCAGCTGGACAGCGCAGCGCATGAACGACTACGTCGTCGCCACCGCCGACACGCGGCCTACCGCCGCGCTCGAAGTCCGGCCTTAGGCCCGGCGGGCGGCAGGCGTTGTTTCCCGGCCGCTTCGAGCGGCTGGCGGCGTCCCCATTGCTCGGTCTTCGCTTCATTGCGCTTGCGTTACGTCGTGTGTCTTACGCGCCCGCAGGCGGTGCGATTTGCTTAAGGACAGCGCAAAAAAAAGCCCGTATCGCGAGGATACGGGCGTACCGGAATTACTACTGCCACGCTGTGCTAATGGCGTTAAATCAGACCGGCACGACGCGCGGTGGTTCCCCCAATTACTTAATATGCGCTGCGGAACTTCGCCGGCACGGCGCATGGCCGCTACTCATGTCCGGCCCCGCCTAACGCCGGCGTGTCGCATCCGGCCGAGGCGGCTCCGGCCGCGTACGCACATTGCTGGCGATATCGCCGCGCAAATCCCCACGCGGCGCCGGCGGTGTGAAGTCGCGAGCGCGTGTATCGCTTTGCTGCCAGGCTTCGATGGTAGCCGGACGATCCGGCCTCCAGTTCCAGGCCTGTTGGCGCTCTTGAGCGAGCACCGGTGCGGCCATTGATGAAACGACAATGCCGCACAGAAGCAGTGACATTGGTTTCATGCTGAGCTCCCGTCAAGCCGATCAACAAGGCCTGTTTGCATACATATAAGGTATGCCCAGTCGCGAAAGCACGCTGTAAGTAATAGTAAATGGATGTTTCACCCGCAACGATGGCGCCGCTTCAGACCTCTGAAGCAGCGCGCAGGCTGGGTGTGGCGGGAAGGGACGACTGTGGTGGGCGCGCCGGCAGCGGTGCCCATATCAGGCAGGGCGTGCATGAAGACGCGTCGACCTGGGTTCGATACATGCCGGGCGCCAGCAGGCGCCCGGGGGAAAACAGTATGCGTCAGGCCATCTTGACCGGCGCGCGCCACGATTCCGGATTGGTCCAGAATGCGCCGCGCAGACGGTCACGGCTCGGCGGTGCCGGCGGTTTCGCGGCGGTCGCGCCAATCCGGCCGCGCAGCGAAATTTCACGGCCGCTCGTGCCGAGTCGCTTAACTATTTCGGCGAGCGTACCATCGGCTTGCCACTCGTCGAAACGGCGGCGGCAAGTCGGCGGCGACGGATAGCGGCCCGGCAGTTTGGACCAGCCTTCGCCTGTCGATAGCACCCACAGCACGGCGTTGACAACCGCGCGCGCTTCCACGCGTGGCCGACCGCGCCGTTCGCTCCGTGCGGGCTCCGCACAGAACAACGCCTCGACCAGCGCCCACTCGTTGTCTCTCAAATCGTCGAACAGCATCATGTTTCACCTCAGCGAAGCTAACTCCGGTGCGCTGCCCCGCGCCGCGCACTCTCCATGCACTCGATAGGCGAGTGCCAAGGAGGGTCGGGCTTGCCACGGTCTGCTATGCAGTCAGAATCATGGCGCCGACCCTTGTGTGCATCTAAATGCAGGAAGTGTGCCAAGTTGAGTCCAACCGCCTGAAAGCCCTGTGACAGCGGGCCAGCGCGGGCGCTAGCTAGGGCCGTATAAGAATCCAAAAAACCCATCTCGCAAATCGGGACAATCACCAATCTTGTGCAATCAGGCCCGACCAGCGTGCGTTTGCGCCTTATTGCTGCATTGCAGCGAAACTGCGAAAAGGAGGTGAGGTGCTGTCTTTAGCCTTACAATGCGCATCAAATGATGCAATTGATGAGGTCGGTAAATGAATGTCACGCTGCGCCAGCTAAGGGTTTTCATCGAGGTCGCCCGTTTGCAGAGCTTCAGCCGCGCCGGCGATGAAATCGGCCTGACGCAGTCAGCAGTCAGCCGCTGCGTGCGGGAACTGGAGAGCGAGATCGGCCTCAAGCTGATCGACCGCACCACCCGGGAGGTGCAACTCACGGATGTCGGCGGCAACCTGGTGTCGAGCGTGTCGCGTCTGCTGACCGACCTTGACGACGCGCTGCGCGAGATCCGCGAAATCGGTGAACAGCGCCGCGGACGCGTGGTGGTGGCCGCCAGCCCGACAGTGGCATGCCGGCTCATGCCGCGCGTGGTGGCCTCGTGCGGACAGCAATTCCCCTATATCGCGCTCGGCTTGCGCGACGACGTGCAGAGCGACGTGGTGCGCAAGGTCAAGTCGGGCGAGGTGGACTTCGGCGTGATCATCGGCCCGTTTTCCGCCGACGACCTGCTAAGCGAATCGCTGATGACGGATTCGTTCTGCGTCGTCTCGCGCGACGATCATCCATTAGCGGCGCAGGAGCAGGTGGCGTGGACTGACCTGGACGGCCAGCAGCTCGTAATGCTCGATTACGCATCGGGCAGCCGGCCGATCATCGACGCCGCGATGCAGGAATACGGCGTGAGCGCCACGGTGGTGCAGGAGCTGGGGCACTCCGCGACCGTTTTTGGGCTGGTCGAGGCGGGTGTCGGCGTGAGCGTGCTGCCCTGGCTGGCCTTGCCGCTACCTGCGGGCGCGGCGCTGGTAGCCCGGCCGCTCGAGCCGCGCGCGGAGCGTACGGTCGAGCTGGTGCGGCGGCGCGACCGCTCCCTGTCGCCGGCGGCGGAGGCGGTGTGGGGACTGATTCGCCAATTGCCGGGGAGGGCGGAGGACTTGAACTAGTTCGTGGTTGTCGAAGGTGCGCGATGTTCCAGGGAATGGCGAATGCGCGGCCGCCTAGGGAGTGCAATGTTCCCGTGGGCAGAAGGCGCGGCGGCGCGACGAGTGCGATACCCTGGGCTCGGGCGGTGCGACGGGGCGATCGGCGCGGCTCTCGAGGCATGGCGCCTGGCCGCGCCCCATCCGCGACCAATCGTCCGCCACGCATTCTCATCCGGCGGTTTCGCGGTCCCGAAAAGACGCACCAAGCTAAACTAACTCCTCTGCTGAAGTTCAACCCATACCCTTCACCCGTCTGGAAGCCTCGATGAGCGAATCGGACCTGCCTGTGCCATCCATCCCGAACGCGCGCGATGCCGTGCGCGCACTGCGTCCTTCGCAGATCCGCGAAGTCGCCAACGCCGGTTTCGGCGTCGCCGACGTGCTGCCGTTCTGGTTCGGCGAATCCGACCGCGTCACGCCCGCCTTCATCCGCGACGCTGCTAGCGCGTCGCTCGCGGCCGGTGCGACGTTCTACACGCACAACCTCGGCATCGCGCCGCTGCGCGCCGCGCTGGCGGGCTATGTCAGCGACCTGCACGGCGCGACGTTGGCGCAGCACGTCGCGGTGACGAGCGCGGGCGTGAATGCGCTGATGCTCGCGGCGCAACTCGTGGTGGGCGCGGGCGACCGCGTCGTCGCGGTCACGCCGCTCTGGCCGAATCTGGTCGAGATTCCGAAGATTCTCGGCGCGCATGTCGAAACAGTCGCGCTGGGGTACGGCGAGCGCGGCTGGCAACTCGACCTCGGGCAACTGCTGGCGGCGCTGACCCCGGACACGAAAATGCTGCTGATCAACTCGCCGAACAATCCGACGGGCTGGGTGATGAGCCGCGACGAGCAGCGTGCCGTGCTGGCGCATTGCCGGCGCCACGGCATCTGGATCGTCGCGGACGAAGTCTACGAACGCCTTTACTATGCGGACGCCGAGCCCGGCGCGGCCGGGGCGCCCTCGCGCACGGCGCCGTCATTCCTCGATCTGGCCACCCGAGACGAACGCGTGATCTGCGTCAATTCGTTTTCGAAGGCATGGTTGATGACAGGCTGGCGGCTCGGCTGGATCGTCGCGCCGGCCGCGTTGATGGACGATCTGGGCAAGCTCGTCGAGTACAACACTTCGTGCGCGCCGGCCTTCGTGCAGCAGGCGGGCATTGCGGCTATCGAGCAGGGCGAGCGCTTTACGCAGGAACTGGTGCGCGACCTGAAGGCGTCACGCGACCATCTGGTGAGCGCGCTCGCCTCGGTGCCCGGCGTCGACGTCAAGGCGCCGCCCGGCGCGATGTATCTGTTTTTCTCGATGCCGGGCGCCTCGCGCAGTCTGGAGCTTTGCAAGGCGATGGTGCGTGACGTCGGGCTGGGCGTGGCGCCGGGCAGCGCGTTCGGTCCGCAAGGCGAGGGCTTCGTGCGCTGGTGCTACGCCTGCGACACGGCGCGGCTGGACGCGGGCGTCGAGCGCCTGAAACGGTTCTTGAGGGAACATGCAACGGCACAATGAACACGTGGCGGAAAAGGTGGCTGCCTGAACCTATAGAGCCAACCAGGCGAAGATCAGCAGAAAAAAGCGGGTTTTTATCAAATTATGCCCACTTTTTTGCTAAACCACGTCCGTGAAGCCGGGGTTGGAAAATGCGCGGGGGATTTCGTCTTTACGCACTGATTGTTTTTGCGTAATATGGCGCTCAGTCACGCGGTTCCCTTCAGGAATATCGCTGCTCCGTCCGGCTGGGTTTGGTTCGATTGTCTGTTTCGCCTCCCCCCGGTGCGTGCTCCCATCAATATGACCGATCAGAATCGGGCGAGCGCGTCTTCAGTTCCACATCGTCTGTTTGATCCGGTTCTTTGACCACAGGGTCTGACCTAGCTGCATGAATACCCAAGAGGCGAAGATCGTCCTCGAGACTGCCTTGATCTGCGCGCAGGAGCCGTTAAAGCTCGGCGAGTTGCGCAAGCTCTTTGCCGACGGCGTGTCGGCAGACACCGTTCGGACGTTGCTCGAAGACCTCAAGCAGGACTGGTCTGGGCGCGGTGTGGAGTTGGTCGGGCTGGCGTCGGGCTGGCGATTTCAAAGCAAGCCCGCGATGCGCTCGTATCTGGATCGTTTGCATCCTGAGAAACCGCCGAAATATTCGCGCGCGGTACTCGAAACGCTCGCGATCATTGCATACCGGCAACCGGTGACGCGTGGCGACATTGAAGAGATTCGCGGCGTCACGGTGAATACGCAGGTCGTCAAGCAACTCGAAGACCGCGGCTGGATCGAAGTGATCGGTCATCGTGACGTGCCGGGTCGCCCGGCACTGTACGCGACCACGCGGCAATTCCTCGACGACCTCGGGCTGACGGCGTTGGACGAATTGCCGCCGCTCGCCGATCCGTCGGCGCAGTTGAACGCGGATCTGCTCGGCCAGCACGCAATTGAGTTCGCCGATGCCGATGTCGCACAGGTTTCGGCTCCGGAAGAAGAGCAGGTGGATTCCGGTGTGGTAGTTGAAGCAGGCGCTGTTGCGGATGAGTTTGTGAGCGCAACTGCCGATGACGAGCCGGAGAATATTCCGCAAGCCACGAGCGAAGCGCCGCAATCCGACGAAGTTGCTCTTGCCGCTGACAGCCCGCTTGGAGAGCTGAACGAGGCGTCAGGAACAGAAATCGCTGACGAACTTGCTGAAGAGCACCAGACGCAGCACGCTGAGCCGGTGGAATCGGCGCAGGCGGCCGACGCGGCGGTGGAAGTCGCCGCGCAAAACGCATCGGCATCATCCGGAGCGCATACGGACGCCGCTGCCGCGCAGGAGCAGGCTGAGGCTGCGCACCCGGCGAACGTTGCACCGCAGACCGGCGTCGCCGAGTCCGCAGAGAATCACGATCCGGTCTCCCAGGCCGATCCGGCAATACCCGCGCACGACTCGGGCGTACTCCGCAATACGGAGCACGCCGCCGAGCCGAACCCGACCAAGGCGGCGCACGGCGATCCTCTGGATCGTCGCGATGCGGCGCAGGACGCAGGCATTCTGACCGACGACGAACCCGAGTCGCGCAGCGCCTGACGTAACCGAAATTTTTTGCCACGCCCGCAACGGGCGTGCGCGACCTGACATTTTGAGGTTGTTTTGACACATACCCACGACACCGATTCGTCCGAATCCGAGCGCGCCGTGCCGTCGGCGCGCGCTGACGAAACGCGCACCAAGCAAGCGTCGGCAGGCGAGGGCGAGCGCCCGGCGCAGACCACGGAAGCAGACGGCGAAGACCGTCCGCGCCGCGGCCTGCGTCGCGGCCCGCGCAGCCTGATCGCCCGGCGCCGCGCCGGCGCGAAGACGAAGGGCGCCGAAGGCGCGCCCGCGCAAGGGGCGCCGGTCGTCACCGAGGCGCCGCCGGACGGCGAAGTCGTCGCGCAAGTGCGTATGCCGCGCAAGGACGCGGGCGCCAAGGGTCAAGGGCCGCGCCGCAATGCGGGCGGCGCGAAGCGCGAGGGCGCACCGCGTGACGGCGCGCCGCGCGAAGGTCAACGTGAAGGTCAACGCGAGCGTCAGCCGCGCGAGGGCGGCCAGCGCCAGAACAGCCGCCGCGGCGGTGAAGCGCCGGCGGCCGCGGCAGTCGCGGGTCAGGACGATCTGTTCTCGTACGTCACATCGCCCGCGTTCGACGCGGACAACAGCACCACCGGCGGCGTGCGCGCACCGATGCTGCGCCGTGGCAAACCGGCCGCGCCCAAGCGCGTGCTCGCCGCTGACGACGACGCGCCGAAGCTGCACAAGGTGCTGGCCGAAGCCGGCATGGGTTCGCGCCGCGACATGGAAGAACTGATCGTTGCCGGCCGCGTGTCGGTCAACGGCGAGCCGGCTCACATCGGCCAGCGCATCATGCCGACCGACCAGGTTCGCATCAACGGCAAGCCGGTCAAGCGCAAGCTGGCCAACAAGCCGCCGCGCGTGCTGCTGTATCACAAGCCGACCGGCGAAATCGTCAGCCACGCGGATCCGGAAGGTCGTGCGTCGGTGTTCGACAATCTGCCGCCGATGAAAACCGCAAAGTGGCTCGCGGTCGGCCGTCTCGACTTCAACACCGAAGGTCTGCTGATGCTGACCACGTCGGGCGATCTGGCGAACCGTTTCATGCACCCGCGTTATAGCGTCGAGCGTGAATATGCGGTGCGCGTGGTCGGCGAACTGGCCGAAGGCATGCGTCAGAAGCTGCTGAACGGCGTCGAGCTGGAAGACGGCCCCGCGAACTTCCTGCGTATCCGCGACGGCGGCGGCGAAGGCACGAATCACTGGTATCACGTCGCGCTCGCCGAAGGGCGTAACCGCGAAGTGCGTCGTATGTTCGAAGCGGCCGGCCTGATGGTCAGCCGCCTGATTCGTACCCGTCACGGCCCGATCTCGCTGCCCAAGGGTCTCAAGCGCGGCCGCTGGGAAGAGCTCGAGGACAACCAGGTGCGCGCGCTGATGGCGTCGGTCGGCCTGAAGGCTCCGGCGGAAGACAAGGGCGGTCGCCGGGAAGCGCCGGAGCGCAAGCAGCCGGATCCGATGCAGACGTCGATGGGCTTCATCGGCCGCGAACCCGTGCTGATGTCGCATGGCCGCTTTGACCAGCAACAGCCGCGTGGCCAGGGCCAGGGACGGCGAGGTGCGGCGGGCGGTGGCTTCGGCGGCGGTGCGGGCTCAGGTTTCGGGGGTGGTTACGGCAATCGCGGCGGCGCACGTGGCGCCGGTGGGTTCAGTGGCCCGATGGGCGGCGGCGCGGGCGGCCCGCGTGGCGGCCGTGAAGTCGATGGCAATCGCGCACCATCCGGCAGTGGCAACCGTGCGGCTGGCGGCGGCAAGCGCGCCGGCGGCAGCGGCGGTCCCAATCCGGGTAGCGGCGGTGGCAATCGCGGGCCGGGCGGCAATCGCGGCGGCGCCGGCAACCGTGCGGGCGGCGGCAACGCCGGCGGCGCCAATCGTGGCGGCGGCGCTCCTCGCGGCCGTTCGCGCGGTCGTTAAGCACCACGCCGGTCATGCATGGCGGTCAGCCGCGGATCTCTTCAAAGGATCTTTCGCTGGCGACCGGCAGAGTCGATCGACGAAAAGCATTAGCCCGGCGCCGCTCACATTTCATGTGACGCATAAAACCGCGGCGTAACGGGAAGTGGGGGCGGATTTCATCTGCCCCGCTTGTCGGGCGCGGGTTCAGGGCGGCGTCAGCCGCCTTGCAAAAGGCCTGAAGCGCCGTCATATCGTTGAAAGATTCCCATGAAATCAAGCGGAAAAGCGCGTTGGGCGGCGTTCTGCGGTTTGCGTTTGTCCCGAAAAATGGCTACAATCGCGGAGTCGCTGGGCGTGCGGCTTTTTATGTGCGGCTCAGGTGCGACCACCGGCAATAAGATGATGGGCGTTTAGCCCATTTTTTTTTGCCGCGCAGTTCTCAGTGGTTCGGCATCTCGGGTAGCACGAACGTGCGCCGGCTTGGCGCGCGGCCCGCATTGGTTGTTTGCAAAACAAGCGGCAGGCTCGCTGCGCGAACATCTAAGAGGGCACTGTGCAACTGACGGAACTGATTGAAACCACGGTCGTGGGACTCGGCTACGAGCTCGTCGATCTCGAGCGCACCGGGCGCGGCATGTTGTGTATCTATATCGACCAGCCGGCCGGCATCGCGATCGAAGACTGCGAGAAAGTCACGCGTCAGCTCCAGCACGTTTTGACGGTCGAAAATATCGATTACGAGCGGCTCGAAGTATCGTCGCCGGGGCTCGACCGCCCGCTGAAAAAACTGGCGGATTTTGAACGCTTCGCAGGCAGCGAAGTGGTAATCACATTGAAAAAGCCATTGGACGGACGGAAATCGTACCGGGGCATCCTGCATGCTCCGCAAGACGAGACGATCGGTCTGGAATTTGAAGGGAAGGAAGGCGCCGCGATGCTCGATTTCACGCTCGCGGATATCGATAAGGCACGCCTCGTTCCGAAGTTTGACTTTAGGAGCCGCAAACAATGAGTCGCGAAGTGTTGATGCTGGTGGATGCGCTGGCACGCGAGAAGAACGTCGACAAAGACGTGGTATTTGCCGCGCTCGAGGCGGCCCTCGCTTCGGCCTCCAAGAAACTCTTCGAAGAAGACGCGGATATTCGCGTCCAGATCGATCGTGAAAGCGGCGAACACGAAACGTTTCGACGCTGGAAAGTGGTGCCGGACGAAGCCGGTTTGCAGGAGCCGGATCAGGAAATCCTGCTGTTCGAGGCACGTGAACAGAAGCCCGAGATTCAACTCGACGAGTTCATCGAGGAACCGGTGCCGTCGATCGAATTCGGCCGTATCGGCGCGCAGGCCGCCAAGCAGGTGATCCTGCAGAAGGTGCGCGACGCCGAACGCGAACAGATCCTGAACGATTTCCTCGAGCGCGGCGAGCACATCATGACCGGCTCGGTGAAGCGTCTCGACAAGGGCAACTTCATCGTCGAAACCGGCCGTGTCGAAGCGCTTCTGCGCCGCGACCAGCTGATTCCGAAGGAAAACCTGCGCGTGGGCGACCGCGTGCGCGCCTATATCGCGAAGGTCGATCGCACCGCGCGCGGTCCGCAGATCGAACTGTCGCGTACGGCGCCCGAGTTCCTGATGAAGCTGTTCGAGATGGAAGTGCCGGAAATCGAACAAGGCCTGCTGGAAATCAAGGCGGCCGCGCGCGATCCGGGCGTGCGCGCAAAGATCGGTGTGGTCGCGTACGACAAGCGCATCGATCCGATCGGCACCTGCGTCGGCATTCGTGGTTCGCGCGTGCAGGCGGTGCGTAACGAGCTCGGTGGCGAAAACGTCGACATCGTGCTATGGTCGGAGGATCCCGCACAGTTTGTGATCGGCGCGCTCGCGCCGGCAGCCGTCCAGTCGATCGTCGTCGATGAAGAAAAACATTCGATGGACGTCGTCGTAGACGAAAACGAACTGGCGGTCGCGATCGGCCGCAGCGGCCAGAACGTGCGTCTTGCCAGCGAACTCACCGGCTGGCAGATCAACATCATGACGCCGGACGAATCTGCGCAAAAGCAGAATCAGGAACGCGGCGTTTTGCGTGACCTGTTCATGGCGCGTCTCGATGTCGACGAAGAAGTCGCTGACATCCTGATCGACGAAGGCTTTACGAGCCTCGAAGAGATTGCCTATGTGCCACTCAACGAAATGCTCGAAATCGAAGCGTTCGACGAAGACACCGTCCACGAACTGCGTAATCGCTCGCGCGACGCGCTGTTGACGCAGGCAATCGCGAATGAAGAAAAGGTCGAAAATGTAGCGCTCGACCTGAAGAGCCTGGACGGCATGGACGCCGACCTGCTCGCCAAGCTGGCCGAACATCAGATCCAGACGCGCGACGAACTCGCCGAGCTGGCTGTGGATGAACTGGTCGAGATGACCGGAATGGAAGAGGATGCCGCTAAGGCGTTGATCATGAAAGCACGTGAACACTGGTTCCAGTGAGAAATGACCATGGCGCACTAAATTGAAGCGGCCGTCAGGCCGCATGACCCGATGCTAACCGCAAGGAATCGGTCCTTGCATTAAGAGGAATGAATGGCGAGTAACAACGTAGCCCAATTTGCCGCGGAACTGAAAATGCCTGCAGGCGTGCTGCTTGAGCAGCTGCAGGCGGCGGGCGTCACAAAAGCGAGCGAAGACGATAGCTTGTCCGAAACGGACAAGGCGCGTCTGCTCGACCACTTGCGCAAGTCTCACGGCTCGACTGATGCTGACAAGCGCAAGATCACGCTGACGAAACGGCATACGTCGGAAATCAAGCAATCCGATGCGACGGGCAAAGCTCGCACCATTCAGGTCGAGGTGCGTAAGAAGCGCACTTTCGTCCGCCGCGACGAAACCTCCGCTGAAAACGGAGATGCATCGAATCATGTGGCTGAGGCCGACATCGACGATCTGGAACTCCAGCGTCGTGAAGAGGAAGCTCGTCACGAAGCCGAGCTGCTCGAAAAGCAGGCTCAGGAGCTGAAGGCGCGTCAGGAACAACTCGAGCGCGAAGAAGCGGAACGTCAGGCGCGCGAAGCGGCTGCTGAAGCCGAGCGTCGCCGCGCCGAAGAAGAAGCCGCGAAGAAGCGTGCTGCGGCCGAGGCGGCAGCTCGCGAGCAGGCGCAGGCTACCAAGCCGGCACAAGCTGTGCAACCTGCGGCCGCGAAAGCTGAACCGGTCGCCGCCAAGGCAGCGGAGCCGGCGGTCGCCAAGCAAAGCGAGCAGGACGACGAGCGCGCCGCAGCAGAGCGCGCCGCGCAACGCGAAGCCGCAAAGAAAGCAGAAGACGCAGCGCGTCAGGCTGCTGAAAAAGCGCGTGCCGAGCAGGAACAGATTGCCAAGCGCCGTGCCGCGGCTGAAGCCGAAGCGCGCGCGATTCGCGAAATGATGAACACGCCGCGCAAGGCGCAGGTCAAGGCGCCGGAACCGGCGCCGAAGCCCGCTGAGCCGGCCAAGGCCGCGGAAGCGAAGGGCACGCTTCACAAGCCGGCGCGTCCGGCTGGTGAAGCACCGGCGCGTCCGGCAGCCAAGAAGCCGGCAGCTGCGGCTCCGGCAGCCACGACCACGCCTTCCGCCGGCGACAAGAAGAAGCCGGGCGGCGGCAAGGGCGGCTGGCAGGACGACGCCGCGAAGCGCCGCGGCATCAAGACGCGTGGCGATACGAGCGGCGGTGTCGATCGCGGCTGGCGCGGTGGCCCGAAGGGTCGCGGCAAGCATCAGGATCAGAACACCACGTTCCAGGCGCCGACCGAACCGATCGTGCGTGAAGTGCACGTGCCGGAAACTATCACGGTCGCCGATCTGGCGCACAAGATGGCGGTGAAGGCGTCGGAAGTCATCAAGTCGATGATGAAGCTCGGCCAGATGGTCACGATCAACCAGATGCTGGACCAGGAAACGGCGATGATCATCGTCGAGGAACTGGGTCACCACGCGGTTGCGGCCAAGCTGGACGATCCGGAAGCCATGCTGGTCGAAGGCGAGATTTCCGATGCGGAATCGTTGCCGCGTCCGCCGGTCGTCACGGTCATGGGTCACGTCGACCACGGCAAGACGTCGCTGCTCGACTACATCCGCCGCGCCAAGGTTGCGGCGGGCGAAGCGGGCGGGATTACGCAGCACATCGGCGCTTACCACGTCGAAACGCCGCGCGGCGTCATCACGTTCCTCGACACGCCGGGTCACGAGGCCTTTACGGCCATGCGTGCCCGTGGTGCGAAGGCAACGGACATCGTGATTCTGGTGGTTGCAGCCGACGACGGCGTGATGCCGCAAACGAAGGAAGCAATCGCTCACGCGAAGGCAGGCGGCGTGCCGCTCGTCGTCGCGATCAACAAGATCGACAAACCGGATGCCAATCTGGAACGCGTGAAGCAGGAACTCGTCGCGGAAGGCGTCGTGCCGGAAGAGTACGGCGGCGAATCGCCGTTCGTGCCGGTGTCGGCCAAGACCGGCGCGGGCATCGACGATCTGCTCGAAAACGTGCTGCTGCAAGCCGAAGTGCTGGAATTGAAGGCACCGGTCGACGCGCCGGCCAAGGGTCTCGTTATCGAAGCGAAGCTCGACAAGGGTAAGGGTCCGGTTGCAACGATCCTGGTCCAGTCGGGTACGCTGAACCGCGGCGACGTGGTGCTGGCAGGTAGCGCCTACGGTCGCGTGCGAGCCATGCTCGACGAAACCGGCAAGCCGACCAAGTCGGCGGGCCCGTCGATCCCGGTCGAAATTCAGGGTCTGTCGGAAGTCCCGCAGGCAGGCGAAGAAGTCATCGTCATGCCGGACGACCGCAAGGCGCGTGAAGTCGCACTGTTCCGTCAAGGCAAGTTCCGCGACGTCAAGCTGGCCAAGCAACAGGCCGCGAAGCTCGAGAACATGCTGGAGCAGATGGGCGAAGGCGAAGTGGCGTACATGCCGCTCATCGTCAAGGCCGACGTGCAAGGTTCGCAGGAAGCGTTGGTGCAGTCGCTGCTCAAGCTTTCCACCGACGAAGTGCGCGTGCAGATCGTGCACGGCGCGGTGGGTGGCATCAGCGAGTCCGACGTCAACCTGGCAACGGCCTCGAAGGCGGTCATTATCGGCTTCAACACCCGTGCGGACGCGCAGGCGCGCAAGCTGGCGGAAGCCAACGGCGTCGATATTCGCTACTACAACATCATCTATGACGCAGTGGATGAGGTGAAGGCCGCGATGTCGGGCATGCTGGCACCGGAAAAGCGCGAGATCGTCACGGGTACGGTCGAAGTGCGTCAGGTCTTCAAGGTACCGAAGATCGGCGCGGTGGCCGGCTGTATGGTCACGGACGGTTTCGTCAAGCGCTCGTCGTCGGTGCGCGTGCTGCGCAACAACGTCGTCATCTTCACGGGCGAGCTCGATTCGCTCAAGCGCTTCAAGGACGACGTGAAGGAAGTTCGTCAGGGCTTCGAGTGCGGTATGTCGATCAAGAACTTCAACGACATCGTCGAAGGCGATCAGTTCGAAGTCTTCGAGATCACCGAAGTCGCGCGTACGCTGTAATTCACGCGGCACGGCTCTAGGGGCGGAGCGGGCTTTAACGCCCGCTCCGCCCGTTGTTTTTGGGGCCACACGTTTTGTTCGTGTCCGTCGCGCAGAGCGCCTGCGTGCGAGTTTTTTCCGGTCATCCCGGGCCGTTTGACTGCCGCGAGGATAAAGCCCGAACCGCAGCGGCGCGAGCCACTTTTTTGCATCCGTCAGAACGGATCACATCACACCATGCCTAAAAAACGTTCTTCACCCAATCGCAACGTGCAGATCGCCGATCAGATCCAGCGCGATCTGTCCGAGCTGCTTCGCGAGGTCAAAGATCCGCGCATCGGCATCGTCACGATTCAAAGCGTCGAACTGACGCCGGACTACGCGCACGCCAAGATCTATTTCACGACGCTCACCGGCGATCCGCAGCAGACGCTCGAGGCGCTCACGCACGCGGCCGGCCATCTGCACAATCAGCTGTTCAAGCGCCTGCATATCCACACCGTGCCGACGCTGCATTTCCATTACGACAAAACGATCGAGCGCGCCGTCGAGATGTCGCGTTTGATCGACGAAGCCAACGCCAATCGCGCGAAAGAAGACTGAGCGCGCTGTTTGCCGCGGCGCTCGTTGCCATGCCTGAGCCGCCACGCGCTCAGTGCTGTTTTCCGCACCCTTCGAAGACTTTCGTCTTTCTGACATGACCGCACCTCAACGCCCCCGCGTGCCGCGTCGCGCGCTCGACGGCGTGCTGCTGCTCGACAAGCCGCTCGGCCTGTCGAGCAACGACGCGCTGATTCGCGCGAAGCGTCTCTATCTGGCGAAAAAGGCGGGCCACACCGGCACGCTCGATCCCTTGGCCACAGGCTTGCTGCCGCTCTGTTTCGGCGAAGCCACCAAGTTTTCGCAAGACCTGCTCGAAGCCGACAAGACCTATGAGGCGACCATGCGCCTCGGTATCCGCACGACCACCGGCGACGCCGAAGGCGAAGCGATCGACACGCGTGAAGTCACGTGCGACGAAGCGGCGGTTCAGGCGGTTCTACCGAAGTTCGTCGGCGAAATCACGCAAGTCCCGCCGATGTATTCGGCGCTCAAACGCGACGGCAAGCCGTTATACGAATATGCGCGCGCGGGCCAGACGGTCGAGCGGGAAGGGCGTCAGGTGACGATCCTCGCGCTCGAGATGCTCGCCTGCGCGCTGCCGGACGTGACGTTTCGCGTGACGTGCAGCAAGGGCACGTATGTGCGCACATTGGCCGAGGATATCGGCGAAGCGTTGGGCTGTGGCGCGCATCTGGTGGCGCTGCGGCGCACCGGTGTCGGCGCACTGACGCTCGACAATTCGGTGACGCTCGACGCGTTGTCCGACGCAGCCGAAAGCGAACGCGATGCATGGCTGCAACCTGTCGATGCGTTGCTGTCGACATTCCCGCTGGTGCACTTGAACGAAGACGAGACGCGCCGTTTCCTGCACGGCCAGCGGTTGAAACTATCCGAACTGACCATCACGGGCGATGCGGTGAATGCGCCGCGCGTCCGGGTGTACGCGGCGCAAGGGCGTCTGCTTGGCGTCGCCAGACAAGGCGAGGGTGTGCTGGCACCCGAGCGGCTGGTCGTCACGACGGCAAGCTGAAAACCGTGCAGGTGGCAAGCGCGCGATAAACGCGCTGCAAAGAAAAAGGCGGGACCGCTCAGAAGAAACGGTCCCGCCTTTTTTATATCGTTCTGCCGGATACGGACTTGCGCCAACAGCTCAGTGCGCCGCCGCGGCCGCCGCGCCCGCGTCGCCGCCAGCACGTTCAGGTCTGGTGATCCAGATCAACGCGATCAGCGCGATAAAGATGCCGGCGGACACGAAGAACAGGTCGTTCACACCGAGTTGTGCGGCCTGCTGCGTCGCCATCGTGTTGAACAGTCCGTATGCCTGCGGTTGACTGAAGCCCGCCGCGCCCATCTGCCGGATCGACTGGTCGAACACCGGGTTGTACGCGTTAGCCTGTTCGGCCAGTTGCGCGTGATGCATGATCGTGCGGTGATCCCACGCCGTCTGGAAAATCGATGTGCCGATGCCGCCGCACATGATCCGCACGAAATTCGACAGGCCCGACGCCGCCGGAATCCGGTTGCCCGGCAGTCCCGACAGGGTGATCGACACCAGTGGGATGAAGAACCCGGCCATGCCGATCCCTTGAATCAAGGTAGGCACCAGCAGCGAAAACGTATCGACGCCGGTCGTATAACGCGAGCGCATCCAGAAACATAGTGCGAACACGAGGAACGACAGGGTCGCGATATAGCGCGGATCGGTGCGCGGCAATATCTTGCCGGTGATCGGCGACAGCAGCACGGCGAACAGGCCGACCGGCGCCATCACCAAACCGGCTTCGGTCGCGGTGTAGCCGATGTCGGTTTGCAGCCACAACGGCAGCAGCACCAGATTGCCGAAGTAAAGCCCGTAGCCGATCGACAACGCGACGGTGCCGCCCGTGAAATTGCGCCGGCTGAACAGCGACAGGTCCACCACCGGGTGCTCGGCCGTCAACTCCCACACGATAAAGAATGCGAGCGCGATCACCGCCACCAGCGCCAGGACGACGACGGTCGTCGACGAAAACCAGTCCAGATCCTTGCCCTTGTCGAGCATGACCTGCAGAGAGCCGACCCAGACGATCAGCAGGCCGAGACCGACGCCGTCGATCGGCGCTTTTCTGATGACCGAATCGCGATTGCGGAAGATCGTCCACGTGGCCACGGCGGCAATCGCGCCGACCGGAATGTTGACGTAGAAAATCCACGGCCACGAAATGTTGTCCGAGATCCACCCGCCGAGAATCGGGCCGGCCACCGGCGCGATCAGCGTGGTCATCG
Source organism: Paraburkholderia sp. BL17N1 (assembly GCF_003634175.1). NCBI lineage: Bacteria > Pseudomonadati > Pseudomonadota > Betaproteobacteria > Burkholderiales > Burkholderiaceae > Paraburkholderia > Paraburkholderia sp. BL17N1. The sequence goes on along the minus strand of NZ_RBIW01000001.1, from coordinate 4,077,216 downwards.
CCCACATGGATAACGCCATGGGCGCCTTGGCGCGTGGATAGCTTGCGAGCAGCAGCGTTTGCGACAACGGAATCATCGGACCGGCCACCGCCCCTTGCAACACGCGTGAAGCGAGCAGAAAGGGCAGGGTCGGCGCGAGGCCGCACATCCACGACGAGATCACGAACAGGATGATCGATGCCATGAACAGCCGCACCTGGCCGACGCGTTCGGTCAGCCAGCCGGTGAGCGGCACGGAGATCGCGTTGGCGACCGCGAACGAGGTGATCACCCACGTGCCCTGATCCGACGACACGCCGAGGTCGCCCGAAATCGAGGGAATCGACACATTGGCGATCGACGTGTCGAGCACGTTCATAAAAACGGCGAGCGACACCGCGATGGTGCCGATCACCAGTTGCGCGCCCTCGAGCGGCGGATGAGGGACTTGCGCCTGAGCCTGAGCCATTAAAGAAGCCTTGTGTGAATCGTCGCGTGCCTTACATCACTTTCGCTGCGACAGGCTTCGCGCCGTCGGCCTGGGTCGACTTTTGCGAGCCGCCGTTCGGACCTGCGTTTTGCGAAATGATGCGGGCGATTTCCGCGTCAGCCTGGTCGCCGTACTTCTCGAACACGTTGGTCTGATAGACCGTGTTCGGCGCCTGGCCGAGCTGGCCGCCGTTGTCGTCCTTGATGCTGACGTCGGCTTGCATGGACAGGCCGATCCGCAGCGGATGCTGTTCCAGTTCCTTCGGATCGAGCGCGATCCGCACCGGCAGACGCTGCACCACCTTGATCCAGTTGCCGGTCGCGTTCTGCGCGGGCAACAGCGAGAACGCCGAACCCGTGCCCGCTGAGAAGCCGACCACCTTGCCGTGGTACACCACCGACGAACCGTACACGTCGGCCGTCAGTTCGACCGGCTGGCCGATGCGCATGTGCTTGAGTTGCACTTCCTTGAAGTTCGCGTCGACCCACACGCCGCCGAGCGGCACGATCGCCATCAACGGGGTGCCCGGTGAGACGCGCTGGCCGACCTGCACCGAGCGCTTCGCCACGTAGCCGGTGACCGGCGCCGGCAGGTTGTTACGCGCGTTGTTCAGGTACGCGTCGCGGACCTTCGCGGCGGCGGCCTGCACGTTCGGGTGATTCGCGATCGTGGTGTTGGCGGTCAGCGCGCGGTTCGAGTTCAACTGCTGCTGGGCGGCATCGACGGCGGCTTGCGCACTCTTCACGGCGTCGCGGGCATGCGAGATTTCTTCCTGCGACACGGCACCGGTTTGCGCGACCGTCATACGGCGCTTCAGGTCGTCCTGGGCGCGCGACAGGTCGGCCTGGCGCTCGGCTACTTGTGCCTGGTATTGATTGTCGTCGGCGAACAGGCCGCGCACCTGGCGCACCGTCTGCGCGAGGTTCGCTTCGGCCTGATCGAGCGCGACGCGGGCGTCGGCCGGATCGAGCACGACGAGCGGGTCGCCCGCCTTCACCGTTTGCGTGTCGTCCGCGTTCACGGCGACGACCGTGCCGGTAACTTGCGGCGTGATCTGCACGACGTTGCCGTTCACGTACGCGTCGTCGGTGTCTTCATGGAAGCGCGCGACGAGGAAGTAGTAAAAGCCGTAGGCGATCGCGGCGATCAGGATCACGATGACGAGCAGCGTCATCATGAGTTTGCGTTTGCCGTTGTTCGCCGGCGGTTGTGCCGGCGGTTGCGTCGGCTGCGGGGCCGACTGAGTCGGCTGGGTCGGCTGAGTCGTAGCCGCGGGCTGTTGGGTGGTGCTCATTAATGTGCTCCGGGTTCTTTCAGACGTCGTCGTTTATTCGGATGTTTATGCGTGTGTTCGATCGGGCCGTGGTTCGCGCGCTCAGTTCGCAGCGGTGGTCGCAGCGGAGGCCGATGCCGGAGCATCGGTCGGCACCACGAGGCCGGTCTGCGTCGCGTCGAAGCCGCCGCCGAGCGCCTTGATGAGCCCAATCTGCATGTCGCGGCGGCGCATCTTGAGGCCGGTCACCGTCTGGTCGGCGGCAAGGCGGTTCTGGTCGGCGGTCAGCACCTGCAACTGCGGCGACAAACCGGCCTTGTAGCGGATCACAGCCAGCTCATATGCCTTGGTCGATGCGTCGAGCGCGCGTTGTGCGTCGCCTTGCTGCTGGTCGATCGAACGGATCGACGACACTTGCGTCGCGACGTCGGAGAGGGCGCTGATCAGCGTCTGGTTGTAGTTCGCCACGTCCAGGTCGAAGTCGGCGAAGCGGCCCTTCAGCTGCGAGCGCAGCGCGCCGGCGTCGAAGATCGGCAGGTGAATGGCCGGGCCGAATTGCATCTGACGGCTGCTGGATTTAAGGAAGCGGCCCCAGCCGAACGCGTCGAAGCCGAAGCCGGCCGCGAGGTTCACGTCGGGGAAGAATTCGGCTTTGGCTTCCTTCACGTCGTGCATCGCGGCTTCGACTTGCCAGCGCGCGGCGACGATATCCGCGCGGCGCGCGACGAGATCAGCAGGGAGGTTGTTCGGCAGCGCCACGACGTTGCCGTTGGTCAGCGCGGGCTGCGCGATCTGCAGGCCGCGATCCGGACCCTTGCCGAGCAGTGCGCCCAACTGATAACGCACGACCGTGATCTGACCGTCGAGGTCGGTCAAATTGGACTGGCTGGTCGCAATGTTGCCGTTCGCGGTTTGCCGTTCGACATTGGTGTCGAGGCCGGCCGTCACGCGGCCGTTCGTGATGCGCCCGATATCCTGGCGGTTGGCGATTTCGCGCGCGGCGATGTCGCGGAACGCGTACAGCTGCGCGAGCTGGTTATACGTGCTGGCCACCGACGCCGCGAGCGTCACGCGCGCCTGCTGCATGTCGGCCTCGGCGGCCTTTTCCTGCGACACGGCCTGACCCAGCCGCTCACGATTCTTGCCCCACAGATCCAGATCCCACGACGCACTGGCCAGCACGTTGTTCTCGCTATACCACGTGCCGCCGTACGGAGGCGGGTAGAGCGCGTTGGCCGAGAACAGTTCGCGGGTCCACGAATAGCTGCCGTTCACCTTCGGGTACAGCGCCGCGCGCGAGCTCTCGATATACGACGAGGCCTTGGCAAGACGCGCTTGCGCCTGCGCGATCGACGGGCTGCCTTCCAGCGCTTCGGCGATCAGCTTAGGCAGTTGCGGGTCGCCGAACTGGTTGGCCCAGTCGAGCGACGGCCACTGGCCGCCCTGACCAGCGAGGCTCTGGGCGGACTCGTACTGAGCGGGCGACGAGATCTGCTTGTCGCTTTTCATGCCGAAGTAGTTCGCGCACCCCGTGAGGGCGAGCGCCGTCACCACTGCGGCGACGGCGGCCCGGCTCGAAAGCGCGGGCGCGGACAGGGAAAGGGATTTCATCGCTCGACTCTTTGAGTGGAATGTAATGGTGGACACTGCAAGCAATTTCTTACGATTTGCTGTCAAAATTGCTTGCTGCATCACGGGTTAGTCCCGTTTGATCGCCGGAGTTGACGAGCACGCGACGCAGCATGCTCTTCAGAAAACCCACTTCTTCCGGGGTGAAGCCGCCTAGCAGACTGTCCAGCACGCCGGTGAAAATAGCCGGCATTTTGGCGGCGATGGCGTGACCTTCCGGCGTCAGCGCGAGGCGCACGACTCGTCGGTCTTCGTTGCTACGAACCCGCGTCAGCAGACCGCGTTTCTCCAAGCGGTCGATCAACCGCGTGACTGCGCTCGCGTCGATGCCGTATTCGCGGGCCAGTTCGGCCGCCAGCAGGCATTTGCCGCTCGCCACCATAAAGAGGATGCTGCCCTGCTGGCTCGTAATGCCCAACTCGGCCATGCTGCGCTGGGTGACCAGGTTCGACAGGGTCGATTTCACTCGCGAGATCAGATAGCCGACGCTTTCGCCTAGCTGGTATTCGCTGATCTCCGGCGGGGGTGTAGCGGACGGCTCCGTCATGATTCTCGTGCGAATGCAATGGTTGACTAGGCAGGATTATAGGGGCCGGTTGGTTGACGCGGCAAGTGTTATTACAGCTTAGGCAAGGAACTTTCTCCGCTCAAGTCATAATCCGCGTGATTTTGCGTAGGATTTCGCCCGCCTGCTTACGTTTCGTTTCTGACGGCCGCTGCGCAGCCGACCCCGGCCCTATCAGGGAATACCAGAAAGCTTCATTTGCACGTGCTACAATATTGGGTTCCCAAAAGTGCGCTTTGGGCTTTGTTGGTTTCGTTCACACAATGCTGCTGCTGGCGCACTCAACTGTCTCCAGGTTCCTATGACTCGCGCCCTACGCAACATCGCCATCATTGCTCACGTCGACCACGGCAAGACCACGCTCGTCGACCAGCTCCTCCGCCAGACCGCCACGTTCCGTGACAACCAGCAGATCGCTGAGCGCGTGATGGACTCGAACGACATCGAAAAAGAACGTGGCATCACGATCCTTTCGAAGAACTGCGCGGTCGAGTACGAAGGCACGCACATCAACATCGTCGACACGCCGGGCCACGCCGACTTCGGCGGCGAAGTGGAGCGCGTGCTGTCGATGGTCGACTCGGTGCTGCTGCTGGTCGACGCCGTCGAAGGCCCGATGCCGCAAACGCGCTTCGTGACCAAGAAGGCGCTGGCGCTCGGTTTGAAGCCGATCGTCGTGATCAACAAGGTGGACCGTCCGGGCGCGCGTATCGACTGGGTGATCAACCAGACGTTCGACCTGTTCGACAAACTCGGCGCCACCGACGAACAACTCGACTTCCCGATCGTCTACGCATCGGGCTTGAACGGCTACGCGGGCTTGACCCCGGACGTGCGTGAAGGCGACATGCGCCCGCTGTTCGAAGCCGTGCTGCAACACGTGCCGGTTCGCCCGGCCGATCCGACGGCTCCGCTGCAACTGCAGATCACGTCGCTGGACTACTCGTCGTATGTCGGCCGTATCGGCGTGGGCCGCATCACGCGCGGCACGATCAAGCCGGGCATGTCGGTCGCCGTGCGTTCGGGTCCTGACGGCGCGATTCTGAATCGCAAGATCAACCAGGTGCTGTCGTTCAAGGGTCTCGAGCGCGTGCAGGTCGACTCGGCTGAAGCCGGCGACATCGTGCTGATCAACGGTATCGAAGAAATCGGCATCGGCGTGACTATCTGCGCACCGGAACAGCCGGAAGCGCTGCCCATGATCACTGTCGACGAACCGACGCTGACCATGAACTTCCTCGTCAATTCGTCGCCGCTGGCCGGCCGCGAAGGCAAGTTCGTCACGAGCCGTCAGATCCGTGACCGCCTGATGAAGGAACTGAATCACAACGTCGCGCTGCGCGTGAAGGAAACCGGCGACGAAACCACGTTCGAAGTGGCAGGCCGCGGTGAACTGCACCTGACCATTCTGGTGGAAAACATGCGCCGCGAAGGCTACGAGCTGGCCGTGTCGCGTCCGCGCGTGGTGATGACGGAAGTCGACGGCGTGAAGCACGAGCCGTACGAAAACCTGACGGTCGACATGGAAGACGGCCACCAGGGCGGCGTGATGGAAGAGTTGGGCCGCCGCAAGGGCGAAATGCTCGACATGGCGTCTGACGGTCGTGGCCGTACGCGTCTCGAGTACCGTATTTCGGCGCGTGGCCTGATCGGCTTCCAGTCGGAATTCCTCACGCTCACGCGCGGCACGGGCCTGATGAGCCACACGTTCGACTCGTATCAGCCGGTCAAGGAAGGCGCGGTCGGCGAGCGTCGCAATGGCGTGCTGATTTCGCAGGACGACGGCGCGGCAGTCGCGTACGCACTGTGGAAGCTGCAGGATCGCGGCCGTATGTTCGTGTCGCCGGGCGAGCCGTTGTACGAAGGCATGATCATCGGCATTCACAGCCGTGACAACGACCTGGTCGTGAACCCGATCAAGGGCAAGCAGCTGACCAACGTCCGTTCGTCGGGTACGGACGAGGCAGTGCGCCTCGTGCCGCCGATCCAGATGTCGCTGGAATACGCGGTCGAATTCATCGACGACGACGAACTCGTCGAAGTCACGCCGCAGTCCATCCGTCTGCGCAAGCGCTACCTCAAGGAACACGAGCGTCGCAGCGCGAGCCGCAAGGGCGCGGTGGACTAAGCAGGCGGACATCGGCTTCGGCCGGTGCAGCGCACGCTAGCAGTCAGGCAAAAGCCACCTTCGGGTGGCTTTTGTCGTTTCCGGCCTTCCAGTCGCCGCCGATATGCCGCGCCTGGCGCCGCTTTGACCGTTTGTCCCCGATTTCCGCAGAAGACTGTTGCGACTCCCGAAAGTGGCCCGAAAGCCCGTCGCGACGGGCTTCAGCGGCAATCCGTCTGCTATCTGCACTATCCGTTCTGTGATATGCTCCCCGGGTGCAAAGTTTTAGGTCCTTCCAAGCAAGACTTGATTCGCGCAATCCGCTAAACGGTCAGGCCGTGTCGCGGAAGGTTCTGTAACCCGCTATTTCTCGAGAAACTCGAAGAAAGGTGAGCGTAAAAATGATGAAGCAATTCCAGTCGAACTCTTATCTGTTCGGCGGCAATGCTCCGTACGTAGAAGAAATGTACGAAGCGTATCTCGATAATCCGGCGTCAGTGCCCGAGAACTGGCGCAGCTATTTCGACGCGTTGCAGAACGTTCCTGCATCGGATGGCAGCAATGCCAACGACGTGGCCCATGGCCCGATCGTCGAATCGTTTGCACAACGGGCCAAGGCTAATGCCTTCATCCCGCGCACGGCAGCCGGCGGCGAAGATCTCGCTACCGCTCGCAAGCAGGTCTATGTGCAGTCCCTCATCGGCGCATATCGCTTCCTCGGCTCGCAATGGGCCAATCTCGATCCCCTGAAGCGCCGCGAACGTCCCGCTATTCCCGAACTCGAACCCGCGTTCTACGACTTCACCGAAGCCGACATGGACCAGGAGTTCAGCGCCACGAATCTGTATTTCGGATTCGAGAAAGCGTCGCTGCGCGAGATCGTCAAGGCATTGCGCGACACGTACTGCGGCACGATCGGCGCCGAGTACATGTACATCAGCGATCCGGAACAAAAGCGCTGGTGGAAAGAGAAGCTCGAGTCGATTCGCTCCACGCCGAACTTCTCGAACGAAAAGAAAAAGCACATTCTGAATCGCCTGACGGCCGCTGAAGGCCTCGAGCGCTTCCTGCACACCAAGTACGTCGGCCAGAAACGCTTCTCGCTCGAAGGCGGCGAAAGCTTCATCGCGTCGATGGACGAAGTGGTGCGTCACGGCGGCGCCAACGGCGTTCAGGAAATCGTCATCGGCATGGCTCACCGTGGCCGTTTGAACGTGCTGGTCAATACGCTCGGCAAGATGCCGGCTGACCTGTTCGCCGAATTCGAAGGCAAGCACCACGACGACCTGCCGGCCGGCGATGTGAAGTACCACAAGGGTTTCTCGTCGGACGTCTCGACCGAAGGCGGCCCGGTTCACCTGTCGCTCGCATTCAATCCGTCGCACCTCGAAATCGTCAACCCGGTGGTCGAAGGTTCGGCGAAAGCCCGTATGGACCGTCGCGGCGACGACAGCGGCCTGCAAGTGCTGCCGGTGCAGATCCACGGCGACGCGGCTTTCGCGGGCCAGGGCGTGGTGATGGAAACGCTGAACCTCGCGCAAACGCGCGGTTACGGCACGCACGGCACGCTGCATATCGTCATCAACAACCAGATCGGCTTCACGACGTCGGACCCGCGCGACTCGCGCTCCACGTTGTATTGCTCGGACGTCGTCAAGATGATCGAAGCGCCGGTGCTGCACGTGAACGGCGACGATCCCGAAGCGGTCGTGCTGGCTACGCAACTGGCGATCGACTTCCGGATGCAGTTCCACAAGGACGTCGTCGTCGACATCGTCTGCTTCCGCAAGCTGGGCCACAACGAGCAGGACACGCCGGCAGTCACGCAGCCGCTGATGTACAAGACGATCGCCAAGCACCCGGGCACGCGCGCACTCTACGCTGAAAAGCTGGTGCAGCAAGGCGTGATCACCGCGGAGGAAGGCGAGGAGTTCGTCAAGGCCTACCGCAAGGCCATGGACGAAGGCCACCACACGGTCGACCCGGTGCTCTCGAACTACAAGAGCAAGTACGCGGTGGACTGGGTGCCGTTCCTGAACCGCAAGTGGACCGACGCTGCGGACACTGCGGTGCCGCTCGCGGAACTGAAGCGTCTGGCCGAGCGCGTCACCACGGTGCCGGAAAACTTCAAGGTTCACCCGCTGGTCGAGCGCGTTCTCAACGACCGCCGCGCGATGGGCCGTGGCGAAGCGAAGCTCGACTGGGGCATGGGCGAACACCTGGCTTTCGCGTCGCTGGTTGCGTCGGGTTATGCAGTGCGCCTGACGGGTCAGGATTCGGGCCGCGGCACGTTCACGCACCGTCACGCGGTGCTGCACGATCAGAACCGCGAACGCTGGAACGACGGCACGTATGTGCCGCTGCAGAACATCGCCGAAGGTCAGGCGAAGTTCACGGTGATCGACTCGGTGCTGTCGGAAGAAGCGGTGCTGGGCTTCGAATACGGTTACTCGACCGCTGAACCGAATACGTTCGTCGCGTGGGAAGCGCAGTTCGGCGACTTCGTGAACGGCGCGCAAGTTGTGATCGACCAGTTCATCTCGTCGGGCGAAGTGAAGTGGGGCCGTGTTTCGGGTCTCACCATGCTGCTGCCGCACGGCTACGAAGGTCAGGGTCCGGAGCACTCGTCGGCACGTATCGAACGTTTCCTGCAATTGTGCGCAGACCACAACATGCAGGTCGTTCAACCGACCACGCCGGCGCAGATTTTCCACCTGTTGCGCCGTCAGATGATCCGCCTGTTCCGCAAGCCGCTGATCGTCGCCACGCCGAAGTCGCTGCTGCGTCACAAGGAAGCCGTCTCCGATCTGTCGGAACTGGCCAAGGGCGCGTTCCAGCCGATCCTCGGCGAAGTCGACGAAGCCATCGACGCGAAGAAGGTCAAGCGCGTGATCGCCTGCTCGGGCCGCGTGTATTACGACCTGCTGGCGCATCGCCGCGAATCGAAGTCGAACGACGTCGCGATCATCCGTATCGAACAGCTCTATCCGTTCGCGCACAAGCAGTTCGAAGCGGAAATGAAGAAGTACGACAACGCGACCGAAGTGGTCTGGGTGCAGGACGAGCCGCAGAATCAGGGCCCGTGGTTCTACATCGAACACCACCTGAAGGACGGCATGAAGGAAGGGCAGAAGCTGGCATACAGCGGACGTCCGGCTTCGGCCTCGCCGGCAGTCGGCTACTACGCGAAGCACTACGAGCAGCAGAAGGCGCTGGTCGAAGGCGCTTTCGGCCGCCTCAAGAGCGCGTCGATCGCTAAATAATCACAAGAGCTGAACCGGGAAAGCGCAGGGCGCTTTCCCGTGCCGCATCTGAAAGATCAGCGCGGCAGTCAAGGTTCGCAGGCGGTGACGGGTCCATGGATCGCGCGCCGTCACCCGATACGTATTCAGGATATTCATAATGGCTATTGTTGAAGTCAAGGTTCCCCAGCTTTCCGAGTCGGTCTCGGAAGCCACGATGCTCCAGTGGAAGAAGAAGCCGGGCGAAGCGGTTGCTCAAGACGAAATTCTCATCGAAATCGAGACCGACAAGGTCGTGCTCGAAGTGCCGGCACCCTCGGCCGGCGTGCTCGCGCAAGTTATCGCGAACGACGGCGACACCGTCACGGCGGATCAGGTCATCGCCAAGATCGACACCGAAGGCAAGGCAGGCGCCGCCGCTGTCGAAGCCGAAGTGAAGCCCGCTCCGGAAGCCGCACCGGCACCCGCCGCTGCACCGGCTCCGGCGGCGCAAGCTGCATCTGCAACGGGTGCGAACACCGCTGCTTCGCCGGCTGCCGGCAAGCTGATGGCCGAAAAGGGCCTGGGCGCGGGCGATGTGTCCGGCACGGGCCGCGACGGCCGCATCACCAAGGGTGACGTGCTGACCGCGGGCGCTCCTGCTGCCAAGGCCGCACCGGCACCGGCTCCGGCCGCCGCACCGAAGGCTGCGAAGCCGTCGCTGCCGGACGTCAAGGCGCCGGCTTCGGCTGACCAATGGCTGAAGGACCGTCCGGAACAACGCGTGCCGATGTCGCGTCTGCGCGCGCGTATCGCCGAGCGTCTGCTCGAGTCGCAGCAAACCAACGCCATCCTGACCACGTTCAACGAAGTGAACATGGCGCCGGTGATGGACCTGCGCAACAAGTACAAAGACCGCTTCGAAAAGGAACACGGCGTGAAGCTCGGCTTCATGTCGTTCTTCGTGAAAGCCGCGGTTCATGCGCTGAAGAAATTCCCGCTGGTGAACGCGTCGATCGACGGTAACGACATCGTCTATCACGGCTACTTCGACATCGGTATCGCAGTCGGTTCGCCGCGCGGTCTGGTGGTGCCGATCCTGCGCAACGCGGACCAGCTGAGCCTCGCCGAAATCGAGAAGAAGATTGCTGAATTCGGCCAGAAGGCCAAAGACGGCAAGCTGTCGATCGAAGAAATGACCGGCGGTACGTTCTCCATCTCGAATGGCGGTGTGTTCGGTTCGATGCTGTCGACCCCGATCATCAACCCGCCGCAATCCGCGATTCTGGGCGTGCACGCCACCAAGGAACGCGCTGTGGTCGAGAACGGCCAGATCGTGATCCGCCCGATGAACTACCTGGCGCTGTCGTACGACCACCGCATCATCGACGGTCGCGAAGCGGTGCTGTCGCTGGTCGCCATGAAGGATGCGCTGGAAGACCCGGCGCGCCTGCTGCTCGACCTGTAAGCGCGGCTCGGCTGGCGTCGGCTTGCCTTAGCGCAAACCGACGCCCTATAAGCATCACGTCTTTCGCATTCCGCAGTACAGGAACGCCGCGCGCCACGAAGCGTGGCCGCGCGCCGTTCCGCCATCAAAAGGATTGTCATGTCCAAAGAATTTGACGTCGTCGTGATTGGCGCAGGCCCTGGCGGTTACATCGCCGCCATCCGCGCAGCGCAGCTCGGCAAGACCGTCGCATGTATCGAAAAATGGAAGAACCCGGCCGGCACGCTGAAGCTCGGCGGCACGTGCCTGAACGTGGGTTGCATTCCGTCGAAGGCGCTGCTCGCGTCGTCGGAAGAATTTGAAAACGCGTCGCATCACCTCTCTGACCACGGCATTTCCGTGGAGAACGTGCAGGTCGATATCTCGAAGATGATGGCCCGTAAAGAAGGCATCGTCGAGAAAATGACGAAGGGTATCGAATTCCTGTTCCGCAAGAACAAGATCACGTGGCTCAAGGGTCACGGCAAGTTCACCGGCAAGACGGACGCCGGCGTGCAGATCGAAGTGAGCGGCGAAGGCGAAACCGAAGTGGTCACGGCTAAGAACGTGATCATCGCCACGGGTTCGAAGGCACGCCATCTGCCGAATATTCCGGTCGACAACAAGATCGTCGCCGACAACGAAGGCGCGCTGAGCTTCGACTCCACGCCGAAGAAACTCGCCGTGATCGGCGCGGGCGTGATTGGTCTGGAACTGGGCTCGGTGTGGCGCCGTCTGGGCGCGGACGTGACCGTGCTCGAAGCGCTGCCGGAATTCCTCGGCGCGGCTGACCAGGCGCTCGCGAAAGAAGCGGCCAAGCAGTTCAAGAAGCAGGGTCTGGACATCCACGTCGGTGTGAAGGTCGGCGAAGTGACCACGACCGATAACAGCGTGACGATCAACTACACGGACAAGGACGGCAACGCGCAAAAGCTCGAAGCCGACCGCCTGATCGTGTCGATCGGCCGCGTGCCGAACACGGACAACCTCGGTCTCGAAGCGATCGGCCTGAAGGCCAACGAGCGCGGCTTCATCGACGTCGACGACCACTGCGCGACCTCGGTGCCCAATGTGTACGCGATCGGCGACGTGGTGCGTGGGCCGATGCTCGCGCACAAGGCGGAAGACGAAGGCGTGCTGGTCGCTGAAATCATCGACGGTCAGAAGCCGCATATCGACTACAACTGCGTTCCGTGGGTGATCTACACCGAACCGGAAATCGCGTGGGTCGGCAAGACGGAACAGCAGCTCAAGGCCGAAGGCCGCGAGATCAAGACGGGCCAGTTCCCGATGATGGCGAACGGCCGCGCGCTCGGCATCAACAAGGCGGAAGGCTTCGTCAAGATGATCGCCGACGCGAAGACCGACGAAATTCTCGGCGTGCACATCATCGCCGCGGACGCATCGGACCTGATCGCGGAAGCCGTGGTGGCGATGGAATTCAAGGCGGCGTCGGAAGACATCGGCCGTATTTGCCATCCGCACCCGTCGCTGTCGGAAGTCATGCGCGAAGCGGCACTCGCCGTGGACAAGCGCGCGCTGAACATGTAATTCCGCGCACGCCTGACTGACAGTACTCCGGCATTACCACGAAGGCGGGCGGGTTCACTCCCTCCCGCCTTTCTATTTGCAGCAACACGATGAACGTCACCGAATACTACGAAAAAGAACTGCAGACGCGCGGCTACCAATCGGATCCGGCGCAGCGCGCGGCGGTCGACCGTCTGCAGCGGTGCTATGAAGAGTGGGTCGAATACAAGTCGCGCCGCTCGAACGCGTTCAAGAAGCTGATCATCCACCCGGACCTGCCGCGCGGCGTGTACATGTGGGGCGGCGTAGGGCGCGGCAAGAGCTTTCTGATGGACAGCTTCTACATGATCGTGCCGGTGCAGCGCAAAACGCGTCTGCATTTCCACGAATTCATGCGCGAAGTGCATCGCGAACTGGAAGATCTGAAAGGCCAGGCCGATCCGCTCGACGAACTCGCGCGCCGCATTGCCAAACGCTACCGGCTGATCTGTTTCGACGAATTCCACGTGTCGGATATTGCCGACGCGATGATCCTGTACCGCCTGCTCGACAAGCTGTTCGAAAACGGCGTGCAGTTCGTGATGACCTCGAACTACGATCCGGACACGCTGTATCCGGACGGACTGCATCGCGACCGCATGTTGCCGGCGATCGAACTCATCAAGCAGAAGCTCGACGTGATCAACGTCGATGCGGGCATCGACTACCGGCAACGCACGTTGGCGCAGGTCGAGGTGTATCACACGCCGCTCGGCGCCGCCGCCGACAAAGCCTTGCGCGACGCGTTCGCGCGTCTCGCCGCGGTGCCCGACGAAAGCCCGATCCTGCACATCGAAAAGCGCGAGTTGAAGGCGCTGCGCCGCGCTGACGGCGTGGTGTGGTTCGACTTCGCGACCTTGTGCGGCGGACCTCGCTCGCAGAACGACTATCTGGAACTGGCGAGCCGCTTTCACGCTGTGGTCCTCTCCGGCGTGCCGCAGATGTCCGCGCGCATGGCCTCGGAAGCACGCCGCTTCACGTGGCTGATCGACGTGTTCTACGATCACAAGGTGAAGCTGCTGATGTCCGCCGCGGTGCCGCCCGATCAACTGTATACGGATGGTCCGATGGCTAACGAGTTCACGCGCACGGTGTCGCGCATCGTCGAAATGCAATCGAAGGAATATCTCGACACGCCACGGCGGATCGTCGATACGTCGCTGACCTGAGGCGCCGCATGCCGTGGCCGGCGGCGCTTTTGCGATAGATCACGCGCCGTTCACCGACAGCGCGGCGTCGTCCGGCGTAATTTCAAGATTCGGATTGGTCTTATATTCCGTGCGCGGACGACTGGATATCTTTTGTCAAGGTTTTGACAAAGGAGAAACCATGAATCCTTACCGTGATATCAACGACGAAGAATGGCAACGTGTCGCACCGTTGCTTCCCGAATTGCGTCCGCGCTCCGAACTGCGTGGCCGGCCGCTCGCCAATACGCGCTCGGTGCTCAACGGCGTGCTGTGGGTCATGTACAGCGGCGCCACCTGGTCCGCCATGCCGCGCAAGTACCCGTCCTACCAGACCTGCCATCGCCGCTTCAAGGCGTGGTACGAATCCGGTGTGCTCAACCGCGTCATGGAGCAACTGTTCGGCGCGGCGAGCGAAGAGCTTTGCGGCCTGATGGAAGCGCGCATGCGTACGCACGTGAACGAGAAACCGAAGAGCGGCGAAGCTGAAAAGGCTCCGGTTGTCGCACCAGCGGTGTACAGCCCGCCCACCAGCCAGCCACTGCCGTCCTCGCCGTTCCCGTTCCATTCGCCCTTCAAACACGCTGCATGACCCACACAACGCAGCGTCTTCCAATAAAAGAAATGGCCGAACGATTGCGATCGTCGGCCGTTTTTTTTCGTTCCATGCGGGCTCTGTAACGAGCCCCGAGCTACCCGCGCATCATTGCTGACGAATCCACGTCTGCGAGCGGCCCAGCAGCGACACGCCGATATACCCTCGCACGACCAGTTTGTTCCCACCGTCTTCCAGGTGCATCTTGCACTTGTAGAGCTTGCCATTTTCCGGGTCGAGAATCTGCCCGTGATCCCAGGCGTCGCCATCCTTCTTCAAATCGCTGAGGATCGTCATGCCGAGAATCGGCTGATCCTTGCGCGCGTCGGTACAGGCCGTGCAGCGGCGATCCGGCTGGTCGTTCGCGCCGAGACCCTTGATGACCTTGCCGCTGAGCGCGCCGCTGCCGTCCTGCGAGATCTGCACGAGCGCTTTGGGCTGGCCCGTATGATCGTCGATGGTTTGCCAGGTGCCGACCGGACTGTCGGCTTGCGCCATGGCCGTCACGGCGCTGGCGAGCAGGACTCCGGCGAGCGCCGCATGTCGGGCTGTGCGAAGCGCGACTGCGCGCGCGCGGTGGGTGAATTGCATCATTGTCTTCCTCCTTGATTAAAGACGGCGCGATCATGGTCGCGCGGCGTTATTGGCATCTCGGGCGGTCTTCAGATCACGGCCGCCGTGATGCCTTGCATGGCCCCTCAGGTTCGACTTCTGCTGCCCTCGTGTGCCGCCCGCGGCCTGTGGATTGCTGTTTGCCCGCCGCCGGTGACACGTCGTCAGCGCAGAATACGTGAAAGTGCGCGCGTCGTTTGATAGTGGATACTCTAATCAGGACGCGGCACTTCCACCGATCAATTCAGCTGATACGAGAACGTCGCGTTGATGCGCGGACTACGCGATGCGCTTTCCACCGGCGCGTCGCCGATTGCTTTGGCCACCGAGAGATCCAGGCTGTAGTACTTCGCATCCGAGATGCGGAAGCCGAACGCGATCGACGAAAGCTTCGAAGGCGAGGGCGTGCCCGCATGCAGATAGACGCGCGCCATATCGAACGAAACGTAAGGTGTGAGCGTGCGCAGATAGGTGAGGCCCGGCGTGAACGCACGGTTGACTTCCAGTATCGCGCCCCAGCCCGAATCGCCTGATGCCTCGCCCGGCTGATAGCCCTGCGCGAAACGCTGCGCGCCAAACGAAATCTGCTCGGAGGTCGGCAGCGATACGCCGCTGTATTGGCCTGTCAGCGAGACGGCCGTGCCGATCTTCAACGGCCACTCGTTGGTTTGCGAGAAGCTCGCGCCGGTGCGCACGAAGTTGATCGACGCCGGATTGGTGACGGGCGAGCCCGGCACATTCGAGTCGCCGGACTTGGACGCGCCCAGAATGTCGAACGCTTTCGCCACGTTGACGCTCGCGCGGCGCACCTGGCTCGTCTGCACGCTGGTGTAATCGGCCTGCAACTGCATGACTCGCACTTGCGAGCGGAAGCCGATCTGGGCGCCGGTGTCGTGGTTGTGGTAGCGATCCTCGTCGTGCGACGCATAGACCGACGCCGTGCCGATCACGCTTTGCGTGTTGCTCAACAGGATCGGATACGCCAGCGAACCGCCGATCTTGTCATTGATGACCGTGCGTTCGATGGAAGAGGGCAGGCCGGGATTGTCGGTCGGATTGCCGCGATAGTGCGAGGCGTCGATCTTCGCGATCAGCCCGTTACTGCCGATCGGCACCGCGCCATGCGCGGCGAGATAGGTGACGTTATCGCGCCCCTTCGGCAGCAAGGCCGACACGCTCAACTGTTCGCCGAACGAGGTCAACCCGTTTTCAGTGGCGCTCAGAAGCCCCTGCACGCCGGGGTGATTGAAGTCGATCCCGGTGCTGACGTCGAACGGTTTGCGCTCCACGTTCAGTTCAAGCGTGGTGGCGCCGTCGGTGTTCTGCGGCGGCGGCACGTTGGCCGCGACCTTTACGCCTGGTAGCAGGCCGAGCACGTTGATGTAGCGCTCGAACGTAGCGCGCCGCAACGGCCGGTCGGCGGTGATGTGATCGGCGACCGTGCGGATCTTGTCTTCCACGGCGCCGGCCTTGCCCGTCACCTTGACCGCGGACACGTAGCCTTCCACCACCGTCACGCGCACCACACCGTCTGCGAATGTCTGCGCCGGAATGAAGGCGAACGAGAGTGCGAAACCGCGGTCCTGATAGAGCTTCGTGACGCCGTTGGCGACCTGGATCAGATCGCCGATCGTCGTGTTCTTGCCGACGAGCGGCGTGAAGCGCTGCGCGACATCGTCGAAGGGAATGGACTTCACGCCCTCCACCTGCACGCGCGAAGGCGTGATATGACGCGCAAGCAATTCTTCGAGTTGAGGGGCTTGCGGCGCGACCTGCACGGTCACGTTCGGGCCTTTGTCGGGCGCCTTGATCTGCGGCAGCGAGTCCAGCGGATTGCCGCCGACCGCCGAGCCGCCAGGGCGGGACTGCGCATGCGCTTGCATTGGCAGAGTGCCCGCCGCAAATGCTGCGAGTACCACGGTCCCTAGGCTGCTATACCCGAGTTTCATCGGATGTTCCTCGTATATCGTTCTTGTGTGTAGCGGACGCACCGCCTGGCCGGGCGGGTCGCGAGCCCTTATGTGCGGCTCGACGTATAGTGCGGCTTACGTGTATTACGTCACGTACCAAGTGGGGCTTGAGCGCTCTGGGCAACCGCGCGAAGCACGTGACGAGTCGGACTGTTAGTGCGCATTGCGTCACTCGCTGCGGCTTGCATCATTCAATGAACAGCCGCACGGGAGTTCTCACCGGATGGCTGATGCACGCCGCAGCGAATGAATAGTTAGGCTAACTACTTATGGTTCGCTGGCGTCAGACCGCCTAGCAGGGTCGTCAGGCCGCTCGTCGCCGTGCCCGAGCCGCTCGTCGAACCTGCGGCCGAGCTGAGCGTGCCGGTCAACTGGCCGACCAGCGCGGTCACTGGCGCGAGCGCCTGGCCGCTGCCGCCCGAACCCGAGCCGCCGTTCGTGACGCCGGAGAGCGCGCCCGTCAACGTCGACAACGGATTCGATGCGTTACCCGAGCCAGCGAATGCCGAACTCAACGAACTCAACGGCGAACCGCTCAAGCCCGAGGAAGTCAGCGAACCCAGCGGCGTGCCGCCGAGCGCCGAGGTCAGTCCGGCCAGCGGCGTGCCGCCGAGCAGCGTCGACAGCGAGCCGAGCGGATCGCTGCCGAGCCCAAGACTCGCCAGCGAACTTTGCAGCGGGCCGAACGGATTGCTGCTGGCGGGCGGCCCATTGGCGACGCTCACGCTCGTGGCGCCGACGAGGCTCGTCAGCAGTCCGGGAATCGGTAGCGCGCCATTCGGGCCATTCGGATTGACCAGGCCGCCTGCGTTGGTGACGGTGTTGCCGAACGAGCCGGCCAGCGTGCCGAGATCGCCGCCGACCGGATTCTTCGTGGCGCCGCCCACTTGCGAGCCCGCGGAACTCAATGCGCCGCCCACTTTCGCGAGCACGCCGCCGAGCGGCGCACCGAGGCCGGTCTGCGTACCGACTGCTTGCGTGACGAGTCCTGCCGTCGTCACGATCGGCGTGATGGCGGTGCTGATCGGCTGAGTGATCTGCTGCACGGGCACCGAGCCGAGCGCGCTGCCGAGCGTCGCGCCACCGGCGTTGAGTGCGCCGGCAGCGGTGGAGAGCGTGCTGGCCAACGGTGTCGTGAGCGGCGCCAGCGGCGCGAGCTTGCCGCTGCCGAGGCCGCCGACGACCGTGCTCAGCCCTTGCACGACGCCGCTCGTCGAACCGACCACCGAGCCGAGTCCGGCGACCGTGGTGCCGACCGGATTGGCCGTCGTGCCGGTCTGGCCGACGCCGTTGCTGACAGCATCCGCCAGCGAGTTCAGCGTGCCGCTCGTGCTCGACACTGCGTTGCCGAGCCCTTGCGTGACTTGCGGGCTGAGGCCAGGAATGGTCTGCGAGGCGATCGCCGTGCCCAGGTCGCTGGTGGTCTGGGCGGCTGCGGTGGCGACGCCGGTCGTGCCGGTCTTCGCGGTGGTGCCGCTGCCGGTATCGGTCGAACCCGAGCCGCTGCCGGTGCTTGAGGTGGCGGGCGGCGCGCTGACGGTGCTGCCACCGCACGCCGCGAGCAAGCCGGCGGCCGCCACGGCAATCAATGGCGCGCGCAACGACGACACCGTCGCGCACGTCGCAGGGAGAGAGAAAAACCGTTGAGTGGACATGTGTGCTCCTCTGTGTCTTCTGGATGTCGTGTGCGTTGGTGTCAGTGCGCCGTTGCAACGGATGTCTGAGCGGCGCGGCCCAGTTCAGCCAGCTTTCGGGAAGCGCCGGGACGCAGCTGGCGGGCCGCGCTCCGGCCGGGTCTCGCTCACGGTTTTTCGCTGTTCCTGAGAGGCCTGCTTACTTCTTGCCCAACCCGCCGAGCAGGCCGCCGACGAGCGACGTCACTGGAGCGAGCGGATTGTTCGACGTGCCTTTGCCCGTGCTGGTCGACAGCGACAGGCCCGCGCCTGAGTTGGTGGACGCGGCGGCGGTCGTGGTGGTCGGCGCGGCGCTCGCCGTGCTGGTGACGCCGCCGAGTGTGCCGGTGACACCCGACAGCAAGCCGGTGACCGGTGCGAGCGGGCCGCTGCTGCCGCCGGCCGCGCCGGAGAGGCTGCCTGTCACGGTAGAGAGCAAGCCGGTGACGGGAGCGAGCGGGCTGCCGCCGCTTGATGCGCCGCCGACGGCGCCGGTCAATCCACCGAGCGCGCTGGTGAGCGGCGCGAGCGGGCCGCTGCCGGTGCCGCCGGTCAATCCACCGAGTGCGCTGGTGAGCGGTGCAAGCGGGCCGCTGCCGGTGCCGCCGGTCAATCCACCGAGCGCGCTGGCGAGCGGCGCGAGCGGATTGCCGCCGCTGCCGCCCGTGAGCAAGCCGCCCACCGAAGCGACCGTCGTGCCGGTGTCGGTGACCGTATGGCCGAGTGCGGCCGTGACCGGGTTGCCGCCGGTCGCCGTCAACAGGGCGCCGGCCTTGCCGAGTCCGCTGCCGACCGTCGAGAGCAGGCCGTTGAGCGGCGCGCCAAGACCCGTGGTATTGCCGACCGTTTGCGTGGTCGCGGCGACCATCGACGTGATCGGCGTGATAGCCGTGCTGAGGGTTTGCGTGACTTGCTGGACCGGACCCGTCGAGAGGGCGGTGGTGAGCGTGCTGCCGCCGTTGGCGACCGCGCCGCCGAGCGTGTTGACGACGCCGCCGAGCGGCGTGGTGATCGCCGACAGCGGAGCGAGCGGACCGCTGCCGAGACTCGTCACGAGGTTGCCCGTGTCGGTCACTGCGCCGCCGACATGATTCAGCACACCGCCCACGCTCGAGACTGTCGTGCCGACCGCGTTGCCGCCGGTGCCGAGTTGACCGAGCCCTTGCGACACGCCGTTGCCGAGCGTCGAAACGGCCGAGCCGACTTGTTGCACGATGCCGCCGGCGGACTGGGTGGTTTGCGAGCTGACGCCGGGCAACGTCTGCGAACCGATCACGGTACCGATGCCGGTGACCGCCGAGCCGGCGTCGCTCACTACACCGCCGGTGTTGCCGACTACCGTGCCGAGCGCGTTGGCGACGGGGGTCGTGCCCGTACCGGTTCCTGTGCCTGTACCCGTTCCCGTGCCCGTTCCCGAACCGTTGCTGCCCGTGGTCGTGTTCGCACCTGCGCCCGCACCCGAGCCCGAGCCGCCCGCACCAGTCGAGCCGCTGCCGGTCGTGGAAAGTGTGCCGCCGGCGGAGCCGCTGCCGCTGCTGCCGGTGCCGGAACTCAGGCTGCCGGAGCCTCCGCAAGCACCAAGAGAAAGCATCGCAGCCACGCCGGCTGCAATCAGGGTTGCCCGTACTGTCGTGTTGGTCGTTTGAATGTTCATGTCGCCCTCGCATCGCATGTGTTATTGGATGTTGCTGCGTGCCTGTCTCTGCACGAGCCGTGCCATTTCGGCTGAACAATGCGAGGACTTTTTCGGCGCGAGCCGCGACGCTATATGCGATAAGGCTTTGCGAGGAACTGACGGAGCGTGCGCTAAACGAGATTGCGCTCACATAAGGCACTGCGCGGCGCGTTCGCACGGCCGGCGTAACGTAACGAGCCCCGCGCGCCGTTACGATGTACGGCGTAACGCGGGCGGCCGAAACTGGTGGGTGCGCTTGAAACGTTCTGTTCAAACGAATAATTAGTGGAGCGAATCTAACTCATGGTTATTCCTATGTGCTGCAACGCACGAACTGCCGTTAACTAGAGTGAGTGGTAAAAATGCCTACGGGATGAGATTCGGCGCAGCGGACAATTGCTTAAAAATGATTGTTCGGCTATAAAACCCGAAAGCATTGAAGATTGATGACGGAGGTGGGTTATCGAACAGACAACTCATGCGTCAGTGTTTTAATGAAGGGCGGCTGCAGGGCATGGCACTGCGATGCAATAAACGAGACTGGGAATGAGAGCTCAACGGTCCGCGCATCCAAGGCACATGGTCGAGAATTGCAGAACGTATACGAACGAAATAAATGAAGTTCGAGGGTTCAAATGAAAAAATTCGCACAACGCTTTCTGGCCGATAACAAAGGCGTAACGGCTATCGAATATGGCCTTATCGCAGGCCTCGTCGTGCTCGTGATCGCTACCGCGGTGACGAATGTCGGCACGAACGTCTCCAATGTTTTGCAGCAAGTCGCGGATAAAATCTCGCCGTCCACCACGAAGACCGGACCGTAAAGGCAAACCGTAAGCGCTGCGCGAAGCAGCCGGCGTTTCGACGTCCGCCCGCTTCGTGGGCGTAATAACGCATCGCTGAATCGTTAATGTGGATTGCATTGCAATCCACATGGCGCAGCTTCGCCTGTCGAGTTCGAGATGAATGTTTCCGTGGGCATTTTGTTATTTATCGCGTGGGCAGTGGCTGTCGCAATTAGCGATTGCCGTTGGCGGCGTATATCCAATTCAGTAGTTGTCGCCGGCCTGGCGGCGGCATTTTGCTGCGCGTTTTTTCAATGCGGGCCTTTCGGCATTTCGTTGACTCAGGCAGGCATTGGCGCAGTAATCGGTCTTGCTGTATTGCTGCCGTTTTTCGCGCTCGGCGTGATGGGTGCCGCGGATGTCAAAGTCTTCGCCGTTCTCGGCGCATGGTGCGGCATGCACGCGCTGCCCGGTCTATGGATGGCCGCGAGTCTCGCGGCCGGTCTGCACGCAGCGTGGCTTCTGATTACCACCCGCACGCGGCTCGCCGGCCTGGCCCGTCGATCCGGCGCCACGTTCGAACTCGCCGGCAAAGCGGCCACGCCTTACGCTGCGTGTCTCACCGTGGCCGCGAGCGGCTGGCTCGTTCTGCACGGCATGGCCGGAAGCGTTCGATGAAAACCGTCATGACACCACGCGCGTGCTCGCCGCATCGGCGCATCGACGTGCGCCGTGCGCGCGCGCAACGCGGCGCCACGGCCGTCGAATTCGCGCTGGTGTTCCCGCTGTTCTTCACGATCCTGTACGCGATCGTCACGTTCAGTCTGATTCTCGTCGCACAGCAGAATCTGACAATGGCCGCGGAAGAGGGCGCACGCGCCGCGCTGAACTGGCAGAGCAACACCTCGATGCAAAGCGCGTTGACCAATCGCGGCAACGCGGCCTGCGCGGCGGCGAAGCTGGTAGCCGCGACACTCGTCCAGTCGATGCAATGCACGCCGTCTTCCAACGCATGCGGGCCGAACAACGCGATGCAATGCGTGAATGTCCTGGTGAGCTACGACTACCAAACCAATCCGCTGGTACCGAGCTTGCCATTGCTGGGATTCGCGCTGCCGAACACGCTCACGAGCAGCGCCACGGTCCAGCTCAATCCGGAGAACATACAGTGACGCACGCGCCGGCACCCAGCCCCTTCGACCTCCTGGTCCGTCCACGTGTGATCGAACGCGCGCACGGCATGGCCTTGTTTAACCGAAGCAGTCAATCTTCATGCCGAATCTGACCAAAATTCTTGCGGGCGTCCTGATCGCGGTCGCGCTCGTGCTCGGCCTGTTCGCGTGGTCGCTGTCGCGCCGCCCGGCGCCGGCGGCGGTCACGCCCGCCGCGCAAGCAAGCTTCCCTGTGGTGGTGGCGACTCACACGTTGCCGGCAGGCAAAGCCATCACCGTCGACGATCTGCGCGTGCAGTCGCTGCCGATCAATCCGAACGGCGCCTTCACGGACCCGACGCAACTGGCCGGCCGCGTGCCGAACGCGGAGATCGGCGCGGAATCGCCGGTGCTGGAAAGCCAGTTGTCCTCGGGACTCGCCGAGCGCGTCGAACCGGGCGAGCGCGCGCTTGCTGTCCGGGTAGACGAAGGCAACGCGGTCGGCAACCGGTTGCGGCCGGGCAATTTCGTCGACGTGTTTTTCACGCTCAAGCGCGATGGCAGCCTGGGTAACGGCGGTGAAATCGATCGGACCCAGGCGCGTTTGCTGATGTCGAAGGTGCGCGTGCTCGCGTTCGGCAATGCGACCGCGAGCGGCGACAGCGCGGGTGATCCGAACGGCATGGTCCGCACTGCGGTGCTGGCGGTGCCGGTCGCCGATATCGACCGTTTGACGCTCGCCGAGAGCGCCGGCCGTCTGATCTTCGCATTGCGCAATCCCAAGGATCCCGAAGTAATCGATCAAACCATGCTGCCGGCCTATCCGGGCGTGCTGAAGACGGCGGCGCATGCGGGCGCGTCCGAGCCGCTGCGGGATTCGACGCGCGCCGCAGCCGGCGTAGCGCTCGACACGTTGTCGGGCACCGCCAATGCGAGCGGCTCGGGCGCCGCCGCGAAACCGGCACTGCCGCATGTACCGCTGCCGCCGACGCGCGTGGCTGGCACTACAAACAGTACAAAAAGCGGTATCGAAGTGATACGGGGTGGGCGCGCCGAAACGGTCGCCTGGTAAGCAGTGGTTTCAGGAGCGGACGGCCAGTCGCGTCCAATAACTACATGACAGAACGGATTTTTGTTTTCAGGAAGGCGGCGTGCCTCGGCCTGGCTTTGCTGGCCGTATCGGCGGCGACCGATGCAGCCGGTCCGGCGCAGCGGGGCCAAGCGGCGCCAGCGGGGCAGCCGGCTCAGGCTGCGTTCGCCGCGCCGGCGCAAAGCATCGACCTGACGGTGGGCGCGCAGCGGCAACTCGCAGTCGGCCACACGTTGCAGCGGATTGCGATCGGCGATCCGTCGGTGGCCGACGTGCTGATCATCAAGGGCGACAAGCGCGGCGGCGTGCTGCTGGTCGGCAAGGCCGCGGGCACCACCAACCTGATGCTGTGGGCGCGCGATCGTGACGCGCCGCTGCAATACACCGTCAACGTGACCACGCCGGCGGCTGCGTCGCTGCTCGGCGCCGATACGCCGGCCGTCAAGGTGCTCGGCGGCACGGCGATCGTGTCCGGCACGTCGGCGACGATGGAGGCGCACCAGCGCGCCGTGGTCGCGGCGGAGGGCTCGCTCGGCAAGGACGGTGCGGTATTCGATACGTCGACGGTCGCAAGCCGCGCGGTCGTGCAGGTGGATGTGCGGGTCGTCGAGTTCAGCCGTTCGGTGCTCAAGGAAGTGGGCTTCAACTTCTTCAAGCAGAACAACGGCTTCACGTTCGGCTCGTTCGCGCCGTCGGCATTGAGCTCGGTCTCGGCGACGGCGGGACAGGCGCCGAGTATGACGGCTGTGACGCCGATCTCGTCGGCGTTCAACCTGATCTTCAACTCCGCCACGCACGGCCTGTTCGCCAATCTGAGCCTGCTGGAAAGCAACAACCTCGCGCGGGTGCTGGCCGAGCCGACGCTCGTGGCCTTGTCCGGCCAGAGCGCGAGCTTCCTCGCCGGCGGCGAGGTGCCGATTCCGGTGCCGCAGGCGCTCGGATCGACGTCGATCGAATTCAAACCTTATGGGGTAGGGCTTACGCTCACGCCGACCGTGCTGAGCCCGCAGCGCATCGCGCTCAAAGTCGCGCCGGAGGCGAGCCAGTTGGACTTCGCCAACGCCGTGACGATCAGCGGCGTGTCGGTGCCCGCGTTCACCACGCGGCGTGCCGATACCACCGTCGAACTCGGCGATGGCGAGAGCTTCGTGATCGGCGGGCTGATCGATCGCGAGACGGCGTCGAATGTCTCGAAGGTGCCGTTGCTCGGCGATTTGCCGGTGATCGGCACGTTCTTCAAGCAGCTGAACTATCAGCAGAACGAGAAGGAACTGGTGATCATCGTGACGCCGCATCTGGTCTCGCCGCTCGCCAGGGGCGCGACCTTGCCGTCGACGCCGGGCGAGCAGTCCGAGCAGCGCAACGGGCCGGTGTGGCGTTCGCTGATCGGCGGCGTGGTGGCGCGCGATTCGTCGCCGGGATTTTCCAGGTGAAGCCGGCAGGCGCCGTCGCGGCGCGTTGGCTGACTACAGGTGTGAGCCGGCGCGCGCGCGAACTGCGTGCACCCACCGGCAAGCAGTACGGCGTGGGGGCTTTGCCGCCTATGCGGCATAAGGACGTGCAACATGAACGCGAGAACGCATTCATTGACTGAAAGGGCGGTCACCGATTATTTCGTGTTTGCGTCGCTGGCCGACGAACACGTGCATTGGCTCGCCGATACGCTGGCAGGCGCCGGCGTGGTCGAAGCGGCCACGCTCGATCCGTCGATGCTGATGCAGCGCATCGCGACGCTCAATCCGTCGCTGGTATTCGTCGATTTTTCCAGCGGCCGCGCCGCGGCGGCGAGTGCTGCCGCGAGCGCGGTGCGCACCGCTTATCCGGGCATGCAGATCGTCGCACTGGGCTCGCTCGCCGAACCCGAAAGCGCGTTGGCGGCGTTGCGCGCCGGCGTGCGCGATTTCATCGATCTGTCGGCGCCGGCCGGAGACGCGTTGCGCATCACGCGCCAGGTGCTCGACAATCTCGTCGAGCCGGTCAGCCGCCATGGCCATGTCACCGCGCTGCTGGGCGCACGCATCGGCATGGGCGTGAGCACGCTGGCCGCGAATCTCGCGGTGCTGCTGCAGCGGCGCGACATCGCGCAGGGCCGGCAAGCCGCCTTGCTCGATCTCGGCCTGCCGGCCGCCGACGGCTCGCTGCTGCTGAACACGCGCAGCGAATTCAACTTTGTCGAAGCCGTGCGCAATCTGCGCCGCTTCGATCAGACCTTCGTCCATACAGCGCTGTCGCATCACACGAGCGGCCTCGCGCTCACCACGTTGCCGCCGAATCTCGCCGATATGCGCGAGGTCTCGTATTCGTCGTCGATCGGTTTGCTGAACCGTCTGCGCGCGTTCTTCGACCAGCAGATCGTCGACCTCGGCGGCTTCACCAATAGCGAGTTCATCGCCCATGTCGTGCAGGCCGCCGATGAAACCTGGCTGCTGTGCGACCAGGGCGTGGCCTCGATCGTGTCGGCCGTCGGCGTGCTCGACGCGTTGCGCGAAGAGGGCGTGGATACCGCGAGCGTGCGTCTGATCGTCAACAAGTTCGACGCCGATCTCGGCCTTGCCGCCGCGCAGATCGCGCAGCGTCTGGATATTGCGCTGCTTACCACCTTGCCGGAGCGGCGCATCGCGCTCGGGCAGGCGGTCAATCAGGGACATCTGCTGGTCGATGCCGCCGCGCGCGATCCGTATGTGCGCGCGCTCGAGCCGTTGATCGAGCGGCTCGGCGGCGGCGAGCGCGCGGCGGCGCAGGCACGTGGCAAATCGGCACTCGGCGCGCTCAGGCGCTTCATTCCAACTACTCAAAAGCGGTCATAGACGATGGCAAAAGAGATCGAATTTGCCGACGACGCGGCTTCGTTCGCGCATAGCCAGCAGTTCCAGGACATCAAGAACGCGGCGCACGAACATCTGCTCACGCGTATCGAAGAACTCGGTTCCGAGTTCGGCCGCTGGTCGCGTAACGCGATCAACCAGTTCGTCGATCTGGAGATGGACAGTTTCGTCAGGCTGCGCCGGATACCGATCAACGAAAGCGAGGTGCGCCTGATTGCCGAGGCGTTGACCAAGGAGCTCGCGGGCTTCGGTCCGATCGAGGATCTGCTCGCCGATCCGGCCGTCGAAGACATTCTGATCAACGGCTACAACGACGTGTACGTGTCGCGCCACGGCATTCTCACGCGCATCCAGGTGCGCTTCGCGGACAACGCGCATCTGCTGCGGATCGTGCGGCGCATTCTCGCGCCGATCGGCCGGCGTCTGGACGAATCGAATCCCATGGTCGATGCGCGTTTGCCGAACGGCGGCCGCGTGAACGTGGTGATCGAACCGCTCTCGATCGACGGGCCGATCGTCTCGATCCGCAAGTTCCGCAAGGACCCGATGCGGCCCGACGATCTGCTCGGCAACGGCACCTATAGCCCGGAAATCGGCGCGCTGCTCGAAGCGGCGGTGGCGGCGCGCTGCAACGTGCTGGTGTCGGGCGGCACGAGTTCGGGCAAGACCTCGCTGCTCAACGCGCTGGCCTTTCACATTCCCGAGCCGGAACGCGTCGTGACGATTGAGGACACCGCCGAACTGTCGCTCAACCATCCGCATGTGGTGCGGCTCGAAAGCCGGCCGGGCGGTTTCGACGGCTCGGGCATCGTGACGATTCGCGACCTGCTGCGCAATACGTTGCGGATGCGGCCGGACCGCATCATCGTCGGTGAAGTGCGCGGCGGCGAAGTGCTCGAAATGCTGCAGGCGATGAACACCGGCCACGACGGCTCGATGGGTACCGTGCACGCCAGCTCGCCGCGCGAATGTCTGTACCGGCTTGAAATGCTGGCCGGTTTCGCGGGCTTCCAGGGTACCGAGTCGAGTCTGCGCCGCCAGATCGCCAACGCGATCGACTTCATCGTGCAGATCGGGCGGCTTTCCAACGGACGTCGGCGGATTCTTTCGATCACGGAAGTGACGGGGCTGTCCGACAACATCATCGCGACTCAGGAGCTGTATCGCTATGAGCCGATCCTGACGGCCGAAGGCGACGAACTCGACAACTGGGTGTCGCTCGGCATTCACCCGCACTCGCCGAAGCTGGCGCGTTTCCGTCAGGCGCTGGGCGGCGGCGAGGCAAGTCACGCGTTCGGCAATGCGGGCTTCGGCGGATCGGGCGGCGGCGGTTTCGGTGGCGGCGGCAGTGGCGGCTTTGGTGGCGGCGGTGGGTTCGGCGGAGGCTTCAATGTCTAGCGCGGTTCTGGTCTTCGCGGCGCTCGCGCTACTGTGCGCGGCGCTTGCCTTGCTGCTCTGGCAGCGCGGCGCGCAACGCAAAGGCCAGGCGAGCGCGGAACGTTATATCGACAGCCGCATGGCGATGCCGGCCGGCGCGGCCGTGGGCGGCATGGGCGGCATGGGCGGCGGCGCGGCAAGCACTACGCGCAGCGCCCCCGCGCGCGTCGTGGCGCAGCACGCCGTGATCGCGCCGCAGGCACCGCCGGCCGATGCGGGCTGGCTCGCGCGCTGGCGCTACTGCCAGGCACGCGTGCGCTTTATGGTGCAGCACGCGATGGCGCGCGCCGGTATTGTCAATGCGAAAGGGCCCGCCGCGATCGCCGGCACGATCGTGGTGCTGCTGTGCGGCTGGGCCGCCATGATGGGCGGCGCGCTCGCGGCCTGCGTCGCGTTGCTCGCCTGCGTGATGTTCTTCTATTTTCTGCTGACGATGCGAGTGAACAAACGCCGCCAGCAGATCGTGCGGCAGTTGCCCCTCTTTCTCGACGGCATCGTGCGGCTGATTACGCTCGGCAACAGTGTGCCGGCCGCCTTCCAGGCCGCGCTGCAAACCACCGAGGCGCCGCTGCGCGAATGCCTCGACTACGTGTCGCGGATGCTGCGCACCGGCGTCGAAATCGATCGCGCGCTCTCGCAGGTGGCCATGATCTACGGCGTGCGCGAGCTCGAACTGGTCGGCGCCGTGCTGCGTCTGTCGGTCAAATACGGCGGCCGCGCCGACGTGATGCTCGAGCGGATGGCCTCGTTCATGCGCGATCTCGAGCACGCCGAGCGCGAGCTGGTTGCGATGTCGTCGGAAACGCGGCTGTCGTCGTGGGTGCTGGCCATGTTGCCGATCGGCATCGGCGGTTTTCTGATTCTCTCCAATCCTAAGTATTTCGCTTCGATGTGGTTCGACCCGATGGGGCGACAGCTCGTCTATCTGGCGTTCGTGCTGCAGGTGGTCGGGGCGTATCTGCTGTACCGCCTCGCGAATCTGAGGAATTGACGATGCAGACCCAACAACTCGCCGCGCTTGCACTGGCTCTGGCCGCGCTCGCTTTGCTGCTGATCGCCGGCCTGGTGCTGGCGCGAGTGGCGGCAGCACGGCGCAGCGAATGCACGTTGCGCAACGCACTCGACGAGCGCGCGTTGCAAAGCGCGGCGCTCGCGGCCGCCGCGGCGCGTGGGGCAGAGGGCGTGCAGGGTGGCGCGAAGGGTGGCGCAAACGCTGCCGTGCGCAGCGCGCCGCCGGCGGGTTCCAAGGGCCTGCTCGAACGCTTCGTGCATACCGGGATTCGCTGGCTCGACACGCCTTTCGGCCGCCAGGTCGTCGCTGAAGAAGACCGCCGGCTGCTGGAGCAATGCGGCTTCGTGGATACGCGCACGCGCGGCCTGTTTCTGCTAGCGCGGCTGCTCGGCGCTCTGGTGCTGCCGGTGCTCGCCGGCACGCTGGCGAGCGCCCATCTGGACGGGTCCCGTTATGTGGCGCTGGTGATCATCGCCGTGATGGCGGGCTTCATGTTGCCGAAGTTCGTGTTGCAGCGGCGTGCCGGCAAGCGCCGTCGCGCGGTGGTCGACGAATTGCCTTTGCTGGTCGACTTGCTGCGTCTTCTGCAAGGCGTGGGTCTGTCGCTAGATCAGAGCTTGCAGGTGGTGGTCAACGATTTTCGCGGCATGCTGCCGGTGCTCGCCGGCGAACTCGAAATCGCGCAGCGTCAGTTCGCTGCCGGCCGCACGCGTGAGCAGTCGCTGAACCGGCTCGCGTCGAGTTACGACAACGAAGATCTGCGCGCCGTGGTGCGTTTGCTGGTGCAGGTCGACCGGCACGGCGGCGCCGTGCAGGAACCGCTCAAGCAGTTCGGCGACCGCCTGCGCGAGGCGCGCCGCGCGATGCTGCGCGAACGCATCGGCCGGCTCGCCGTGAAGATGACGGGCGTGATGATCGTCACGCTGCTGCCCGCGCTGATGATCGTCACGGCTGGTCCCGGCGTGCTGGCTGTCCAGCATTCGCTGGGCAAGGTGAAGCACTAAGGATTTGCCATGACTCACAGTCTCTCATTCGATTCCGTCAAACCGGGCACGCGCTGCGTGGCGGCGCTGGCCGCGTTGTCACTGCTCGGCGCGTGCGCGTCCAAAGACGTCATGGGCTATGGCGTCGGGCCGCAGGCCGAACGCGCCGTGATGGCGCAGCAGGCCAGCAAGGATCCCGCGCCGGACACGCCGGGCATGTACCTCGGCCTGATCGATCAGATGCAATCGCAAGGGCTGTACTTCGCGTCGCTCGCGCATATCGACGCGTACGACAAGCAGTACGGCGCAAGCCCCGACTCGATTCTGCTGCGCGCCGACGCGCTGCGCATGACCGATCAGCCGGCCGCCGCCGCGAATGCATACGGACAACTTCTGAAGACGCCGCTCGCCACGCGCGGCTACCGCGGCCTCGGCCTGATCGCGGGCGCGGCCGGCGACTTCGGGCGCGCCGCGCAGGAATTGCAGCAGGCCGCCCAGCTCGCGCCGACCGATGCCACGACGCTCTCGGACCTCGGCTATGCCCGATTGCGCGACGGCGATGTGGACGGCGCGCGCGTCCCGCTTATGAAGGCGGCGGAACTCGACCAGACCAATCCGAAGATCGTCAGCAACGTCGCGCTTTATCTGCTTGCCAATGGCAACCAGGCGCAGGCGCTGGCGGTCATGAACCAGCAGAAGCTCGCACCAGACGTGCGCGCCGCGATCCGCAGCGATGCGGCGAAGGTGGCCGCGGCGGCGCGCGCACAAACACGCGGCGCGCTGCCGCAACAAGACGCGGGCGCGCTCGGCGCGGGCGCGCTCGGCGCGGGCGCGCGCACGGTCGCGAGCGCGCAGGGCATCGAGCCCGCGCCGCGTCTGTTGCAGCGCTTCGCGCAATGAGCGCGCGGCGACCTCGTGGTGATGCATCAGGGAATCAGGGAATCAGGGAGCAGCAATGAGAAACACAACAACGAAGCGGGGCTGGAGCGCGTCGATGCCGTGCCGGTGGTTGGCAACAGCTGCGGCGGCCGGTGCGCTGCTGGGCGCGTCCGTCTCGGCCATGGCGCAGACGAGCGAAATGACCCCGGCCGATCAGAGCGCGCCGCCGGCAGTGCAAGCAAGCGAAGTGGGTCACGCGACCCGCGCATGGCGCGATCTGCAAAGCAGCAACAAGGAAGCCGCGCCGGCGCTCCCGATGCTCGGCGCCGAAGCCGGGCTGGCCTACCGCCGCTACATGGAATCGTTCAAGAGCAAGATTCCCGATCTGTACGGCTCCGCGCTGAACGCGGGCAGCGGCGGCAATGGTGCGATGGCTGTCAACAGCGGTCTCGGCGGAAGCAGCGGCGGATCGAACTGACATGCGCCAATTGCCTTGCGCCATGACCCGTGCCGCGCGCCACGCGCATCCTCTGTGGATGCGGCGCGCGGGCGCGCGCCGTCAGCATGGCTCGGTCGCGGTGGTCGCGGTGATCTGGCTGAGCGTGGCGATCGCGGCGCTCGGCGCGCTCGACGTCGGCAACGTGTTTTTCGCGCGCCGGCAGTTGCAGCGCACGGCCGATCTGGCGGCGCTGGCGGCGGTCCAGATGATCGGCTCCACGGGCGGCTGCGCGACGGCCACCACGGCCGCGCAGCAGAACGCGGCGGCCAACGGTTTCACGGCCGGCACCACCACGACGATCAACACGACCTGCGGCCGCTGGGATACCAGCAAGAGCACCTATTTCGGCACTAGCGGCGATCCGCTGAATGCCGTGCAGGTGACGACGACCCAGGTCGTGCCGTATTTCTTCCTCGGACCAAGCCGTAATGTCTCGGCGACGGCCACCGCGTTCGCTTCCAACATCGACGCGTTCTCGCTGGGCACCGGCATTGCGTCGATCAATACGCAGCAGTCGGCGCTGTTGGATGCGATTCTCGGCGGCTTGCTGAATGCGAACGTGTCGCTGAGCGTGGGCGATGTGCAGAGCCTCGCGAGCGCGCACATCAAACTCGACGATCTGCGTGTGGCGCTGGGTGCGGCGACGATGAAGCAGTTGCTCGGCACCTCGGTGAGCGTTCATGACCTGATGGTCGCGATGGCCACCGCCTTGACTGCGGGCGGCAACACAGTCAGCGCCGGCATTTTGAATACGCTGGCGCTCGCCGTTCCCGGCGGCCAGAACATCGCGTTGGGCAACGGCGTTTCGTCCGCGCCGGGGCTGCTTGCTCTTGGACTGGCCAATCCGGAGTCCGCGGCGAGCGCTAGCATCAATGCCCTTGATGCATTGCTGGTGGCCGCGCAGATCGCGCAGAGCCCGCATGTCAATCCGGACGGCACCACCACGCAGCCTCCGGCGATCAACGTCGCGGCAGCGTTACCCGGTGTGGCGGCCCTGTCGCTACAGGTCGTCAATCCGCCGGTGCTCGCAGTGGGAGAGGGCGGCACGGACGCCAGTGGCCAGCCGCGCACCGGCGCACGAGCAGCGTCGATCCTGCTCAATGTGACACTGCCGCCATTGCTGCCGCAGCCGCTGAACCTCGGCATTGCGACGATCTCGGCGCTCAGTACGCCCATCGTATTGACTCTCGCGATCGCACCGGCCACTGCGACGTTGAGCGCGGTCGACTGTGAAAGCTCCAAAGCAGCGACCCGCGCCACGATGCAGGTTACGCCGGGTATCGCTTTGCTTTGTCTCGGAGCGGACTCGAACTGCAGCCTGGCCGCGAATCCGGCTCCCATGAAGGTGGCATCTATTTCCCTGGCGCTTCTGGGACAGGTCGCGGAAGTGCAATTAGCCGGCATCAAGGGGCAAGCTATGCCCGGACAGGCGTCACTGGTTTTTGACGGTTCGTCGGGTAGCTTCGACGTCACCCAAAGCACGAACTCGAATGCCGTCGGCAGCGACCTGTCCACGTTGACGACTGGACTGCTGGCGAACCTGGGCGCGCCCGGAGCGCTGTCCATCAAGCTACTGGGTTCCACCGACCTGGGCGCGCTTCTGCAGCCGATTCTTAGCGCAGTCGGCACCGCTCTGTCGGGGTTGCTGCAGCCGGTGTTCGACCTGCTGAATGTCCTGATCATCCCCACACTGTCACTGCTCGGCGTTCAGGTCGGCACCGCCACGGTCCACAACATGTCGCTGACGTGCGGCGTTTCGCAACTGGTCAACTAGCCAATCCAAGATGAGAACCACCACCAAAATCGAGGAACTCGATATCTACGTCTGGGAGGGCAAGGCCGACATCGTCGACCGGGTCGCGCGCTGCATGGCGAGCTTCGATGTCGAAGTGATCCGTGCGGACGACGTCGCGATCTCGCCCGAGCGGACCGCGCTGCGGCCGTCGCTTGCGATCATCAGCGTGTCGGTGATCGACAGCGGCGCGCTGATCCTGCGCGACTGGCAGGCCGCGCACGGCATTCCGGTGGTCTGGGTCGGCGCCGCGCCGCGCGAGCACGATCCGGCCGCCTATCCGTCCGAGTACTCGCATATTCTACCGCTCGACTTCACCTGCGCCGAACTGCGCGGCATGGTCATGAAGCTCGTGCTGCAAATGCGCGCGCACAGCGCCAAGACGCACGAGTCCGATGCGATGATCGCGAACTCGGAGTGCATGCAGGCGTTGTTGCACGAAGTCGACACCTTCGCCGATTGCGACACAAGTGTGCTGGTGCACGGCGAAACCGGCGTCGGCAAGGAGCGCATCGCGCAACTGCTGCACGAAAAACATAGCCGCTACGGACAAGGTCCGTTCGTCGCGGTGAACTGCGGCGCGATTCCCGACGGCCTGTTCGAATCGCTGTTCTTCGGTCACTCGAAAGGCTCGTTCACCGGCGCGGTGGTTGCGCACAAAGGCTACTTCGAGCAGGCGGACGGCGGTACGCTGTTCCTCGACGAAATCGGCGATCTGCCGCTCTATCAGCAGGTCAAGCTGTTGCGCGTGCTGGAAGACAGCGCGGTCACGCGCATCGGTTCGGCGACGCCGGTCAAGCTCGATTTCCGGCTGGTGGCGGCGACCAACAAACTGCTGCCGCAACTGGTGAAGGACGGCACGTTTCGCGCCGACCTTTACTACCGGCTCGCCGTGATCGAATTGAAGATTCCGTCGCTGGAGGAGCGGGGCGCCGTCGACAAGATTGCGATCTTCAAGGCGTTCATCGCGCAGATCGTCGGCGCGGAGCGTCTCGCCGCGTTGCCCGATCTGCCGTACTGGCTCGCCGACGCTGTCGCCGACACGTATTTCCCGGGCAATGTGCGTGAGCTGCGCAATCTGGCCGAACGCATCGGCGTGACCGTGCGGCAAATCGGCGCGTGGGATGCGGCGCGCCTGCAACGGCTTCTCGCGCTCGCGCGCACCACTCAGCCGGTGCCGGCGGAGAGCGTCGCCGAGGTGCTGGTGGACCGCAGCAAATGGGACATGGCCGAGCGGAATCGCGTGCTCGCCGCGCTCGACGCAAACGGTTGGCGCCGCCAGGATACGGCGCTCTATCTCGGCATTAGCCGCAAGGTGTTATGGGAGAAAATGCGCAAGTATCAAATTTTCGACGAGGAGCCCGAAACGCGGGAAAGTGAGTAATAATGGGATGGTTGTACTAAAACAAAAAACTGTTCGAGCATAAATTACATGGACCGAAAGTCGAAACTGCGACAGATTGCGCTTGCCGCATTGATCGCGATGGGCACGGCGCAAGGCGTCAATGCGCAAGCTCTGCAGAACAGCGGCGCGGGCACCGGCGCCATCGGCGGTGTCGTTTCCCAGCCAGGCACGACAGCCGCGTTGCCGGCTACCTCGCCGGCGGGACAGGCGCAGACTT
Organism: Paraburkholderia sp. BL17N1; assembly: GCF_003634175.1. Taxonomy (NCBI): domain Bacteria; kingdom Pseudomonadati; phylum Pseudomonadota; class Betaproteobacteria; order Burkholderiales; family Burkholderiaceae; genus Paraburkholderia; species Paraburkholderia sp. BL17N1. The sequence continues at coordinate 4,043,110 of NZ_RBIW01000001.1, read as the reverse complement.
CCGCACTCACGTCGGACGAAGCGAAGCAGTCCGCAGCAGGCAACGTGGCGGAATTGCAGCAGATGATCCACGGGTCGGATCTAAGCGAATTGCGCACCACGTATAACGGCAGTTACGGCGCGAGCTTGCTGTTTTACGGCAAGGAAATGACGTACTACGTGGCGCTGTTCCAGCAGAAAAATTTCTGGCGTGTCATCAAGACGCAGGACGCGACACGTGCGGACATGATCTACAAGGATTTCGTGCGTCAAACGGTGCAACTGTCGGACGTCGAGATTCGCCGCACGCAACTCGAAGCGCAAAAAGCGTTCACGGAACGGATGATCGCGTTGCAGCAGGACAATGCGAACCGCTTGCAGGCGGACCTCGATGTCGCGCGTCAGCAGCAGAGCATCGTGGCGACCCAGCAGCAGCAAACTCGCGCCGAAGCGACGTCGCTGGCTCAGCAGAAGGCTTCCGCGCAGGATCAGCTGCGCGCCGCGCAGCGCCAGGTGCGCGATCTGCAACGCCAGTTGGAAAGCGGGTTGCCCTCACGCTGAGCGTGACGGTCTAAAGGGCATCCGGTGGGCAGGGCGGCGCGGTGTCGACCGTTTCGCTCGGCTTCACCGCAACGATGGCTCGTTGTTCAACGACCTTCGTGCAATGCGCGTAGTTCGCGAGGCCCACGCGAACGCCGTTGCCGGTTCACGCACTCGCCGGATTTTCCAATTCCTGCAGTAGTAATAGCCACCCACGTTTACTTCACGCGCGGCGCGCGAGTGGCTCGCCGGGCTTCTTCCCAATTATTTTGCACGCGCACTAGCGGCAGCGCTTAATGCACCGCCTGCGCGATGGCGATAGCGGCGGCCACGCTTTGGCTGCTGCTTCGTTTTCCCTGTGCTCCGCCAGCCGATAACGGGGCCAGCTCTAATGCCGCTTCTTTCCCTCCGAAGCCCCCTCCTTATCCGACGCGTGATGCGGGTCTCCCACGTCGACGGCGATCGGATCGCTGGCGGGGAAGCTTTCCTCGAGCGCCTCGTCAAGACGGTTGTCGTCGGATTCGGCGGGCGCTTGCGTTGCCACGGGAGGGGATTCGTGTTGCTTCTTGCTGGTCATGACGTGCTCCGTGAGAAGAGAGTCAGCAAGTCAGCATAGCGCAAAGCAGGCCTCGGCGAACATCGGCCGAACGGTCCAGGACCGTGCGCCGTAAGTGCCCGGTGCAAACCCGCGAGCCGAACGATGCGCGAACCGGTGCGGGTTTATCAGCCGAAACTTAAAAACCATTGCGCATCAGCTCGTTTTCCGTGTGTCGACACAGTGCGGCGCGCAAAAGAAAAGCAGGCACCGGCTGCGTGGGCCGGTAGACCGCGACGCATGCCGCGAACCGGCGATATCGCGCTCGGGAGGGGCGCAGCCAGAACCCGTGAACAACAAGGCAGCGAATAACATGAACCGGAAAAAAACCGCGTGCGCGTCGCAGCGCCTCAACGCGTCGCACGTCGTGGAAGCTGAGCTGGAACACCTGGATTGGGCAACGAAGCAACCGGCGCAGCGCTGGCTGGACGCCGTGTATTGGCGCCGCCGCGTGCTGGCGGTCAAATGCGGATTTGAACTGACAGACCTGCAGGTGATGCGTCTGGAGAAGATATTGCAGCGGCTCGGCCATTCGCCGGAGTAGCCGAGCGCCGCCGCGGCGGCTTACTCGCTGCCGCCATTACCGCCATGATTGCCGCCACCGTGGTTACCGCCACCGTGGTTGCCACCGTCGCCGCCCGTGCCGAACAGACGCCGGCGGCGCGTAACGACCACGGGGCCGTCCGACGTGCCGCTGCTTCGATCCGACGCAGGCCGGTCCGAAGACGGCGCACCATACGACTCGCGCGGTTCACGCGGTTCGCGCGGCTCACGATGATCGCGCGGTTCACGCGAGCCGTGCGGGCCACGCGTGGTGTGCTCGCCGTGCGCGGGACGCCCCGCCCGCGGAGCCGGACGCGTGCCGGTGTCGAGCTGGATCGTCGAGATCGCGCGCTTGTAGATGCCTTGCAGGCCGACAGGCGTGCGCAGCATCACCAGATACTGATCGAACGACTCGATGCACCCGGTCAGGCGGATGCCGTTGACAAGGTAAATCTCGACGCGCTTTCGTTCTTTGCGCGCAGCGTTCATGAAGTCGTTTTGCGGATGCGATTCTGCGGAAGCCATGGACAATTCAGGTTAGAAAGACGGTTGTTCGCCGCGATTCTACCCTGTGTGGGGGCGGAACGCGTCGGCGGGCGAACTGCGTCCACTATAACGGCTTGTGGGCGCATAAGCATCTGATAACTATTGACTGTAACGTTGAGTTACGAATCTGCGGACGAATGCCGCGTTCTTCCGCCACACGCGGCCCTGCGCGGCGCGGATGGCGGAAAAAGATGGCGAAAAAAGATGGCGCGCGCGGTGTATCGAATGGAATAAAGCGCCGCCCGACCGCGTTATATCAGGCATGGCGACGCTGCATCGTGCGCGTCGCCGATCGGCTTGTGCCGGCCGCACCGGATGTTCGGGCGCTCATCCGCAAGCTTCTCGCATGAGAGCCGAGTCAGGCGCGAAAGCGCCAGCTCTGGCCGACAGGAGACTCACCATGAAAGTATCGCGCATCCTTTCCGCTGTTTTCGTTCTGCTGGCACTGGCGGGGGGAACCCTCGCGACGAGCGCGTGCACGTCCGCGACCGATAGCGGCGCCTCGAGTTCGAGCGGCGGCGGCAGCGGCGGCTACTGAGCGCCGCTCGCCGGGTGAATTTCGAAGCCGAAGTGATTTCGTGGCTCCCGCAGCTGCGCCGCTACGCGCGCGCACTGACGGGCGACCGCGCATGGGCCGACGACCTCGTACAGGATACGGCGGAGCGCGCGCTCGCCCGTTGGGCGGCGTTCCGGCCGGACAGCAATTTGCGCGCATGGCTCCTGACGATCCTGCGGCATCTCTACATCGATCAATTGCGCGGCCGCCGCGAGATTGCCGTCGACGAAGAGAGCGCGCCCTGGCGCAATCTCGAAGCGCCGCAAGGCGAGGTCGACGGCCTTGTGCTGCGCGATCTGCAGCGCGCGTTGTACTGTCTGCCCGTCGAACAGCGCGAAGTGCTGTTGCTGGTCTGCGTGGAGGAGCTGTCTTACCAGGAAGCGTCGCGCGCGCTCGGCGTGCCGATCGGCACGGTAATGTCGCGGCTCTCCCGCGCGCGCGAACACATGCGCGCGTTGCTGACGGAGGGACCGGCGCAGGGGCCGGCGCGTAAAAGTCCACCGTTGAAAGTAGTGAGAAACCCGTGATGAACAGCGACGACTACGATTCCAGCTTGCCCGAAGGGCTCGATCTGCGAGCGCTGTCGGCGTATGTCGACGGTGAATTGCCAGGCGCGGAGCGTGCCGCGATCGAGGCCCAGCTGGCGCAGCATCCGCAGGCCGCCGCGCGCGTGGCTGCGTGGCGCGCGCAGAAAGCCGCGCTGCGTGTGCTGTGCGGCGCGCCGCAGCGCAGCGAGCGCGATGAGCGCAACGAGCGTCATGAACGCGAGGCGGCCGATGAACCGGCCTTCATCGTGTTGCGGCGCAGGACCGCCTGGTGGCAACGCGCGGGCGTCGCGGCCTGCTGGCTCGCGGCCGGCGCCGGGCTCGCGCTCGCCCTCGGGCCGCTCGCGCCGCGTCTGACCGGCGGCGCGTGGGGCGGTCTCGGCGGCAGCCCGCCGAGCTTCGCCGAGCGCGCGGACATCGCTTATGCGGTGTACACGCCGGAGCGGCGGCATCCGGTGGAAGTCGCCGCGAACGAAGAAGAGCATCTGATCAACTGGCTCTCCAAACGGCTGAACCGGCCGCTCTCGGTGCCGTCCTTGCAGGAATACGGCTACTCGCTGGTGGGCGGCCGGCTGTTGCCGGGCGAAGCGGGTCCGGCGGCGCAGTTCATGTACGAGAACACCAGCGGCGCGCGGCTCACGCTCTACGTCACCGGCATCTCTCGCGACGAAACCGCGTTCCGCCTGTTTCGCGACGGCAACCGCCGCACCTTCTACTGGGTCAGCGACGGCATGGGCTACGCGCTCTCCGGGCCGATCGCGGAAGGCAAGCTGCGCACGATCGCCATCGACGTGTGCAGCGCGCTCGGCGGCAAACCGGAGTCGTGGCAGTAGGGCGTGTGCGAGTCCGCTCCGCGCGACTGTCGTGTCGGTCGGCAGGGGCCGTGCAATACCCGGTAACAGAAACGGCGTGCGCTTGCGCCGCGCGCACGGAATAGCGTCGCGCGGCGCCGCGTTTACTTGTTGCTGGATCGTGCCGTTCCCGCGTGCGTACACAGGTACATGGCAAGGTCTTCAGCGAGGCAACGACGGCGTCTTCACAGTGCCGACACGTTTCTTGCGGTCGCAACGCCGGTGCGCGTCGGACAGCATAAAGGCAGCAAAATCATGCTCACATTTCATCAATTCGGCAGCGGGCTGTATTGCGGCGTAGCCTGTGTATGCCTGTGCGCCGCGTGCGCGGCGCCGGTCGAGGCGCAAGCGGATGCGTCCGTGTGCCGGTTCGTGGCGGGGCAGGCGGAAATCGACGGCGTCATGCAGCAGATCACCGGCCGCGCATGCCTGCAACCGGACGGCACATGGCAGATCGTCGAGGACGATGCCGCCGCGCAGGCCTTGGCGGATGGCCCGGTCTACTACTACGATCCATGGTATTGGGGGCCGTCGGTGGTGTTCGGGGTCGGCGTGTCGTTCGTGTTCGTCGACCGCTTTCATCATTTCCATCATATGGATCATGTGCGCTATGTGCATGGCGTGCACGGATCGTTCGGCGCGGGCGGACGCGGCGGTTGGCACGGTGCGGCGCCCATGCACCCATGGGGCGGCATGTCGCACGGCGGCGGAGGAATGCGCCGCTGACTCGTGCCAATGACTCGTGCCGCTGACTCACCGCCGCGGATTCGCGTGGCGGCCAGGGAGACGCTTTGATTCGCAACTTGCCGCCAAAGGTGTCCGCCGCGCAGTTCGACCGCGCGCTCGCCGGTTGGCGTTCGATTGTCGGCGAGCCGCAGGTGGTGACCTCGACGGACGGCCTCGCCGCGTATCTCGATCCGTTCGCGCCCGGCGAGCGCGAAGCGTTTTCGGCAAGTGCCGCCGTCTTGCCCGGCTCCGTCGATGAAATCCGCGTGGTGCTGCGCATTGCCAATCAGTTTCGGATTCCGCTGTGGACCGTTTCGACCGGACGCAACTTCGCGTATGGCGGCGCCGCGCCGCGTCTCGCCGGTTCGGTCGTGCTCGATCTGCACAGGATGAACCGCATCATCGAAGTGAACGAGGCCATGGCGTACGCGCTCGTCGAGCCGGGCGTCAGCTATTTCGATCTGTACGCGCATCTGCGCGACAAGGGCTACAAGCTGTGGGTCGATCCGCCCGCGGCCGGTTGGGGCAGCGTGGTCGGCAATACGCTCGAACGCGGCTTTGGCTATACCGCGTACGGCGATCACGCGGCGTCGCAGTGCGGCATGGAAGTGGTGCTCGCCAACGGCGATGTATTGCGCACGGGCATGGGCGGCATCGAAATCGGCACCGCGTGGCAGTTGTACCAGCCGGGCTACGGGCCGTCGTTCGACGCGATGTTCATGCAGTCGAATTACGGCATCGTCACCAAGCTGGGCGTCTGGCTGATGCCCGCGCCGCCCGCTTATCTGCTCGGCGAAATCCAGTTTCAGCATGAAGCGGATCTCGAAGCGATCGTGGAGATCTTGCGGCCGCTGCGGCTCGATGAAACGATCCGCAATCACGCGGTGATCGAAGGCGGTTTGCGCCGCGCGGCGGGCGTGTCGGCACGCGCGCAGTGGTACGACGGACCGGGCGCGATGCCCGGGAGCGCGGTGGACGCGATGCTCGATAAGCTGAATGTGGGCCGCTGGAATCTGCATTACGCGCTTTACGGTACGCCTGAATCGATCGACGCGCGCCATGCGATCGTGCAGCGCGCGTTTGCGCGCATACCGCAGGCGCGCTTTCTGGCGGCGCGCTACGCGGGCGATGCGCAGCCCACGGCCGGCGGCGATCGCAACCTCGCCGGCATTCCGGCGATGAGCGCGTTTCGCATGCTCGACTGGCGCGGTGGCGCGGGCGCGCATGTGGACTTCGCGCCGGTGTGTCCCGCGACCGGGCGCGACGCGTTGCGTCAATACACGATGGTCAAGGCGCGCGCCGCGGAATACGGCTTCGATTACTACGGCGGTTTTACGGCGGGCGTGCGCCATCTGCATCACATTTTCGCGGCGATCTTCGACCGCGACGACGCGAACCAGGTCGAGCAGGCCGGCGCGCTCTTGCGCTCGCTGATGAGCGACGCGCGCGCGGCGGGCTACGGCGAATACCGCGCGCATCTCGCGTATATGGATTTTGCCGCGGCCCAGTACAGCTTCAACGACGGCGCGTTGCTGCGGTTCTCGGAAACGATCAAGGACGCGCTCGATCCGAACGGCATTCTCGCGCCCGGCAAGCAGGGCATCTGGCCGGCGGCGTGGCGCGATCGGCGCGGCTATACCTGAGGGCGCGGCCGCAAACGGGGCATGACGACAGGAGCAATGCATGGACCGGCGCACTTTCATGATGACCGGCGCTTGCCTCTCGACCGCGGCAGGCAGCGCGTGGCCGTGGCTCGCGCATGCGGCGGCGCGTAGCAATACGGTGGCGGTGGTCGACTCCACGCTGGCGTACGGCGCCGCGTTCGCCGGCTATGCAACACGCCGGCAGTTGCCGGTTTTCGAAACCGGCGACGATATCGGCGCGCTCTGGTACACGACACTCGCACCGCTGCTTTGCGCAACGCCGACACGTACACCCACACCTACGCCCACGTTCCTGTCGGCTTCGCTAATTGGCCTCACGCGCGCTTCCGATTACTTCGTGCTGAACCAACTCGCTAAAAGCGCGGGACAGGTGATCGAACACGAACACAGTCACGAGCAAAACGCCGGCTCGGACAGGCAGCATGGTCACGTCGCATTTGCCTTCGCCTTCGCGCCGCGCGTATTGCACGAGAGCTAGAAGCTGTACGCCTTGTTCTTCGGATCGAAGGTCGAGTCGTCGAATGTTTTCGGCGTGATGGTTTCGAACAAGATCTTCTCGAACATCTTGCCGTCGTTGTCATAAGACTCGACGGTGCGGAAATATGGATGCCGCAGGTCGAGGCCGAGCGTTTCTTTCTTCGCGTAGAACTGCGGCTGGCCAGTCGGCGTTTCGAAGGTGAAGGCCACCACGCGCACGCCGTCGACCGTTTTGACTTCCACCTGGGTCGAACGCGGCAAACCGGCCTCGATGTATTTCTTGCCTTCGCTGAGGTACTGGTTCGCGATGTATTCCGTGCCGAGATCGCGCACCTGATGGTTCGATTGCGCGCGGGCGAGGGCGCCGGTCAGCGAGGTCCACACCGGCATCACGTTCATGATGCCGCCCAGATGCCCGTACATTTCATCGGTCCGTTTGGATTCGTCGTAGATGATTTCCTGGCCGGCGTGCGCGCCGTCGGGCAGCCACTTCGCGTAGATGCGCAACGGGTCGTGCGCGACGCGCACCAGCATGTGATCGGGCTTGTCGGGCCATTGGCCGTGAATGCGTTCCGAACGCGCCATGGTGAACTCGTACGACGGGTAGCCGTTCGGCCCTTCCTTGATATAGCGCGGCAACGCGAGTGGGTCGAGCGACTGGAACAGCGCGACCAGTTGCGCGTCACTGAGCTTTTCCATCGCGCCGCTTTGTTGCGCGGCGCGCAGCCACTTGACCTGTTGATCCAGCGTGAGCTTGCCGACCTGCGAGGAGGGGGTGGACGGCGCCTTGACGGCACTGGCGCTGTCGAGCGCGGGCGGTGTGTCGTCGTTTTGCGCGAACGCCACCGGCGTGGCAAGTGCGGCCACTCCCGTTACGAGCGCCGCGATCAGGAGCTTGCGCGACCGCACGCTTTGCAACGACGCACGCAACCGTGCGAATAAGTCCGCACGCAAACCAGCTGTCCGCGGCGACGAAAGCGACGAAAGCGACGAAAGCGACGAAAGCGACGAAAGCGACGAAAGCGACGAAAGCGACGACAGCGACGACAGCGACGACAGCGACAAACCGGCGAGGCGCATGAAGACGGGCGTGCGGCGTGATCGTGCGGACAGGCGGTGCTTCATGAATCTCTCCGAAAGGTGACGCGAGGCGCCGTCCCTGTCAGGCAGGCTTTTGCTTCGCGAGTTCCTCGTCGCGCAGGGCGCGGCGCAGAATCTTGCCGACATTGGTTTGCGGCAGCTCGTCGCGGAACTCGACAAGCTTCGGCACCTTGTAGCCGGTCAGGTTCTTGCGGCAGTGGGCGATCACCTGTTCCGCCGTCAGGGAGGGATTGCGCTTGACGATGAATACCTTCACCCGTTCGCCCTGCGCGGCGTCGGGCACGCCGATTGCGGCGACTTCGCGCACGTCCGGAAGCGCCGCGATCACGTCTTCCACCTCATTCGGATAGACGTTGAAGCCCGACACCAGAATCATGTCCTTCTTGCGGTCGATCAGCCGGATAAAGCCGCGCGAATCCATGACGCCGATGTCGCCGGTGGCGAGCCAGCCGTCGTCGTCGATCACCTTGGCGGTTTCTTCCGGACGATTCCAGTAGCCTTTCATCACCTGCGGTCCCTTCACGCACAGTTCGCCCGCCTCGCCGATGTTCGCCCAATGGCCGTCGTCCTTCCTGAAACGGACCTGCGTGGATGGCGCGGGCAAACCGATCGAGCCTTCGAAGTCACGCATATTGGAGAGGTCGACCGGATTCATCGACACGATCGGCGAGCATTCCGTGAGCCCATAGCCTTCGATGATCGGCTTGCCGGTCACCGCCTTGAAGCGCTCGGCCACCGACTTCTGCGTGGCCATGCCGCCCGCCATCGCCAGCTTGAGATCGGAGAAGTCACGCTTGCAGAATTCCTCGTTGTCGAGGAACGCGTTATAGAGCGTGTTCACGGCGGTCATGCCGGTGAATTTCTCGTGACGGATGATCATCATCACGCGCTTCATGTCGCGCGGATTGGCGATCAGAATGTTGCGCCCGCCCAATCCCATGAAGATCAGCGCGTTCACCGTCAACGAATAGATGTGGTACAGCGGCAGCGGCGTGAGCACTGTTTCGACCTCGCCGGTCAGTTGGCCTTCGGACCATGCCTTGGCCTGCAGCAGATTCGCAATGATGTTCCTGTGCGTGAGCATCGCGCCCTTGGCGACGCCGGTCGTGCCGCCTGTGTACTGCAGGAACGCGATGTCTTCGTGGGTGGGGCGCACGGGCGTCAATGGCCGCGAGTAGCCGGTAGAAAGCGCGTCGAGCAGCGGCACCGCTTTGGGCAGGTTGTACGCGGGCACCATCTTCTTCACGTGCCGCAGCATGAAATTGAGCAGACGTCCCTTCAGATTCAAACCGTCGGCGAGCAGATCGCCGAGTCCCGTCACGATCACGTTCTGCACTTTGGTGCCGGGCAGCGCGTCTTCGACCGTCTTCGCGAAGTTCTCGAACACGATGATGGTTTGCGCGCCGCTGTCCTTCAACTGATGCGCGAGTTCGCGCACCGTATAGAGCGGATTCACGTTGACCACCACGCCGCCGGCCTTCAGCACGCCGAACAGCGAGACCGGATACTGGAACGTATTCGGCAACATGATCGCGACGCGTTCGCCCGGCTTCACACCGATACTCTGCAGATACGCGGCGAACGCGGTGGCCTTGCGGCCGAGTTCACCGTAGGTCATGCTCGCGCCCACGCTCACATACGCGACACGCTCGCGGAACTGCGCGATGCATTCGTCGAAGAACTGTACGACCGACTCGTATTTCGACACGTCGATTTCACGCGGCACATCCGCCGGATAGGACGCGTACCAGATGCCGTCGGTATTGGGCGCGTGGTGCGGCGCGTGGGCCTGCGCCTGCGCGAAAGCAGGCGCAGGCTCCGCTGCGTTCGGCGCCGCCGATTCGCCGCCGGGCGCAAGCGTGGTTTGAGTGGGCTGGGTCATGGTCGTCTCCTGAAGCTGTGGCTTCATCTCTTTGTGTGCCGGCCCGGTGGCCGGTCATTAAAGCAATCAACGCGAGTGTGGCAGCGTGTGAAGCAAAAACATGCGGCGAAGCAAACACTGAAACGCATCTCGTGCTCAGCGTTCCAGAATCGCGACCACCCCCTGGCCGCCCGCCGCGCAGATCGAAATCAGCCCACGCGCGGTGCCGGCCGGTTTGTCGAGTTGCGCGAGCATTTTCGCGAGGCCGGCGACGATGCGTCCACCCGTCGCCGCGAACGGATGGCCGGTGGCCAGTGAGCTGCCGTTCACATTCAATTTTGCCCGATCGATCGCGCCGAGCGGGCCCGGCAAGCCGAGCTGCGTGCGGCAATACTCGTCATCCTGCCATGCCGCGAGCGTGCACAACACCTGGGCGGCAAAGGCTTCGTGGATTTCGTACAGATCGAAGTCCTGCAACGTGAGCCCGGCGCGCGCCAGCATGCGCGGCACGGCGTAGGCGGGCGCCATCAGCAGGCCTTCTTTCTTGTCGAAGAAGTCGACGGCGGCGGTTTCGGACCAACTCAGGTACGCGAGCACCGGCAGTCCATGACGCGCGGCCCATTCTTCACTCGCGAGCAGCACGGCGGAAGCGCCGTCGGTGAGCGGCGTCGAATTGCCCGCGGTCAGCGTGCCGGCGTCGCGATCGAATACCGGTTTCAGGCTCGCGAGTTTTTCGAGCGTGAGGTCGGAGCGCAGATTGTTGTCGCGCGCGAGACCGCGGTACGGCGTCATCAGATCGTTGACGAAGCCGCGCGCGTACGCCTCCGTGAGCTTGCGGTGGCTGTCGTAGGCGAGCACGTCCTGGGCCTCGCGCGAGATGTTCCAGCGCTTGGCCATCAGTTCGCAATGCTCGCCCATCGAAAGGCCCGTGCGCGGTTCGCCGTTGCGCGGCAGAAGCGGCTTGAAAAACATGCCGGGCCGCAGCTTGCTCAGCGCGCTGACGCGTTGCCCGGTGCTCCTGCCGCGATTGGCTTCGAGCAGGATCTTGCGCATCCGCTCGTTGACGCCGATCGGCGCATCGGAGGTCGTATCGACACCGCCCGCGATGCCCGCTTCGATCTGCCCCAAGGCGATCTTGTTAGCGACGAGAATGGCCGCCTCGAGTCCGGTGCCGCAGGCCTGTTGCACATCGTAAGCGGGCGTTTCTTTGGCAAGCGTGGTGGACAGCACGGATTCGCGCGTCAGATTGAAGTCGCGCGAATGCTTGATGACCGCGCCCGCGGCGACTTCGCCCAGACGTTCGCCGTGCAGGTTATAGCGGTCGATCAGCCCTTGCAGCGTGAAGGTCAGCATGTCCTGATTCGACGCGGTCGCGTAGGCGGTGTTCGAGCGGGCAAACGGAATCCGGTTGCCCCCGACGATGGCGACTCGGCGTACGGCTGGCAGCGGGTTGGACATGCTCGGCTCCTTCGGGTCGTTCCCTGAGTATTGAATAATGCGAATGGTCTGACGGCCGGTCGCGACGGTCCTGATTCAACAACGATTCAGCCGCCCGCAATTCCACGATTCCACGACTACACGATTCCACGACTCGACGCACGACGCGCGCACCTCATTGCAACCTCCATTGCATGCGGCCGCGCAAATGCGGTTTCTGCCCCGCGATATCGCGCACCTCGATGTCGCGTTCGATCAGCGAAGGCGACGCGCTCCACAGCGACGCCTCGCCGGGCAGCAGCATCGGCAGTTTGAATTCGGCGCTGAGGGTGGCTTCCGCAAGCGGCTTCGGCGGTTGCAACGCGGAGGCGGCGCGCGCCAGCGTCCACATGCCATGGGCGATCGCGCGCGGAAAGCCGAAGGCCTTCGCGGACAGCGCGCTCAGATGGATCGGGTTGTAGTCGCCGGACACGCTCGCGTAGTCGCGGCCCAGCTGCGACGCGAGTTGCCAGCGTGCGATGCGTTGCAACGCAACGGCGCCGGGTTCGAGCGGATCGAGCACGCTGCCGCTCGCCGGCACGCCGCGTTTCAGATAGACGCTATCGCCGTCCCAGACCGCTTCGCCGCGCCGGTACATGCGCGTATGCAGCACGAACGCCTGGCCTTTGTCGTGGCGCAGCAGCGCGCCGAACTCCACCTCGACGCGCAGCATCTCCTTGTAGGCGAGCGGCCGGCGCAGACGCACATGGTTGGCCAGATGCACGAGCCCGAGCGCCGGCCATGGAAACGCCGGGTCGGTCAGCATCAGCAGATGCAAGGGAAAGGCGAGCAGATGCGGATACGTGAGCGGCACGCCGTGCTCGGGAATAAAGCCGCACACGCGCGCATAACGCCAGATCGGCCCGGGGTCGAGGGCGACGGCGGGGCGCACCAGCCGCAGCGGCGGCAGATGCGTCTCGCGCCCGCGTTTGACGAGGCCGGACAACGCGCGCGCATAGAGCTTGGCGGGCGCGGGCAAGGTCTCGATCACGACGGTCTTGGGCCGCACCGCATCCGGCCGCGCCGGGTTCGATAGAGGACTGCCTTCGAACGGATCGCCGGGCTCAGCCATGGTCACGCTCCGATCAGGCTTTGTCCGCACACGCGCACGATCTGGCCGCTCACGGCGGCCGATCCCGGATGCGCGAGCCACGCGATGGTCTGCGCGACGTCGACCGGCTGGCCGCCCTGGCTCATCGAATTCATGCGGCGTCCGGCTTCGCGGATGGTCAGCGGAATCTTCGCGGTCATCTGCGTTTCGATGAAGCCGGGCGCGACCGCGTTGATCGTGATGCCGCGCGCACGCAGATGCGGCGCCATGCTCTGCACGCGGCCGATCACGCCGGCCTTCGAGGCGGCGTAGTTGGTCTGGCCGAGATTGCCGGCAATGCCGCTGATCGACGACACGGCGATGATCCGGCCGCCGTCGCGCAGAATGCCGGCGGCGAGCAGGGCGTCGTCGATCCGTTCCTGCGCGGACAGGTTGATGTCGATCACGCTTTGCCACGCGGCTGCGGTCATCTTCGCGATTGTTTTGTCCTTTGTGATGCCGGCGTTATGCACGACGATATCCACGCCCTGTTCGTCGAGCGCGGCCGCGATCTGCGCGGGCGCTTCGGGTGCGGCGATATCGAAGGCGAGGGCGGTGCCGTTCAACTGGCGCATGGTCGCGTCGAGCGCGTCGCGTGCCGTCGGGATGTCGATGCCGATCACGTGCGCGCCTTCGGCGGCCAGCACGCTCGCAATCGAGGCGCCGATGCCGCGTGCCGCGCCGGTCACGACGGCGCGCCGGCCCGCGAGCGGTTGCTGCCAATCGAAGGCGGGTGCCGTCTCGCCGCCCGCGCCGGCGGCGACGCGTACGACCTGGCCCGACACATAGGCCGAGCGCGGCGACAGAAAGAACCGCAACGTCGCTTCCACCCGATTTTCCGCGCCTCGCTCCACGTACACGAGATTCGCGGTGATGCCGCGCCGCGCTTCCTTGCCGAGCGAACGCGTGAAGCCTTCGAGCGCCCGTTGCGCGGTCCATTGACGCGGCGTCGCGCAGCTCTCCGGCGGCCGTCCCAGCACGATGATGCGGCCGCACTTGCCGAGCGAGCGCAGCGTGTCGTGAAAGAAGCCGTGCAAGGGTTCGAGCTGGGTGCTGTCTTCGATGCCGCTCGCGTCGAACAGCAGGGCCGCGAGTTTGCCTTGCGAACCGGCGTCGGCCGCTTCGAAGCGGCCCGTCATGAGGCCGTGGCGGTTGGCGAGCGGCACCCACAAGCCGGCGCTTTCATGCGCGACGCTCGTTACGCCGATGCTCGCCACGAGGCTCGCGAGCGCGTCGAGCAGATGCGGTTCGCGGCCCGCGCCGAGCGCGACCAGTCCGCCGAACTCGGGCTGATCCGCGCGATAGCGGCGCAGCACCTCGGGCTTCGGCAGGCCGACCGAGCGCGCGAGGCGCGCGCCGAACGGCGAGTTGACGAAGTTCAGATAAGAGTCGTTCATATTATTAGTCGCTCCGCTGGCCACGCCCGAAGGAAGTGCCCTTGAGAGACGCCCCGCAGGAAGTCTCTCTGAGGGACGTCGAACGTGTGTCAGTGTGCACCGAGTTCGACGCTCGCGGCGCGCCTTCCCCGCATGTTTTTTTAAGCCGGCGCCGAACTCAGGCCGCGAGCTCCAGCGCCTTTTCCAGCGCCTCCTTGCGCTTTTGCAGGTTGGCAAGCATGTCGAAGTCGGCGGGGAAATCGTCCACCTTCACGACTTGTGCGCCGTAACGTGCGTAGTCGTCGAGCACGCGCCGGTCGTCGGCGTCGAGCAGGCCTTTTTTCTGTGCGGTGTCGGTCCAGTCGGCTAGTTGCGGCAGGCTTTGCGGCATCGGGTCAAGCAGGCCTTGCTTGACTGCGTCGCGCAGCTTCTGCTCGATCTGCGTGAAGCGCGGATTCAGCTCGAACACCAGCTCGCCGTAGCCGAGCGCGTCGACATCCGGATGCGGCACGTACGAATCGGATACCAGACGTTCGCGCGCGGCGCCTGGCGTTTGCATCAATGCGGCGATCTCGCTGCCGAGCTGATCGGACGGCTCGCGGTGCGGCAGTCCGAACGGAAACGCGAGCACGCGCACGAGGCCGGCGGCGAGCCGGTTCGGATAGTTGGCGAGCACGCCGTCGAGCGCGTGTTGCGCCTTGTACAGCGAGTCCTCGACACCCCAGCGCACCAGCGGCAGGTCTTCTTCCTGACGGCCTTCGTCTTCGAAACGCTTGAGCGTGGCGGAGATCAGGTAGAGCTGCGACAGCACGTCGCCCAGACGCGCGGAGATGCGCTCGCGGCGTTTCAGATCGCCGCCGAGCACGAACATGGAGACATCGGCGAGCAGCGCGAACGCGGTGGACAGCCGCGTGGCCGCGCGATAGTACGCATGCAATGGCGCATGCGCCGTGCGCGGTTTGGCGATGAACGCGCCACCCGTCACGCCATAGACGAGACTGCGCACCACGTTGGATAGGGTGAAGCTGACGTGGCCGAAGAACGCCTCGTCGAAATCGCGCAGCGCCTTGGCGCGATCCGTTTCGCGTGTGGCGGCCATTTCCTTCAGCACATACGGATGACACCGAATCGCCCCTTGCCCGAAGATGATCAGGCAACGCGTGAGAATGTTCGCGCCTTCCACGGTGATCGCGATCGGCACCTGCTGATAGGCGCGCGCGAGAAAGTTCGACGGCCCCATGCAGATGCCCTTGCCGGCGGCGATATCCATGCCGTCGTTGATGACCATGCGAGCGCGCTCGGTGATGTGATATTTGGCGATCGCCGAGATTACCGAAGGCTTTTCGCCGAGGTCCACCGCGTGCGCCGACAGGCGGCGCGCGGCGTCCATCACGTACAGGTTGCCGCCCATGCGGCCGAGCGCTTCCTGCACGCCTTCGAACTTGCCGACGGCGGTGCGGAACTGGCGGCGAACCGCGGCGTAGGCGCCGGTGCCGCGTACGGCGATCTTCGCCATCCCCACGTTCGACGAGGGCAGCGAAATCGCCCGGCCCGCCGCGAGGCATTCCATCAGCATGCGCCAGCCGTTGCCGACCTGGGCGCGGCCGCCGATCACCCAGTCGAGCGGAATGAACACGTCCTTGCCCGAGTTCGGACCGTTCTGAAATACCGCGTTCAACGGCCAGTGACGGCGGCCGATGGTCACGCCCGCATGGTCGGTCGGAATCAGTGCGCAGGTGATGCCGGGTTCGTCGTCATTGCCGAGCAGATGCTCGGGATCCAGTGCGCGAAACGCGAGGCCGAGCACGGTAGCAATCGGGCCGAGCGTGATGTAGCGCTTGTCCCAGGTGACGCGAAAGCCCAGCGTCTCGCGGCCTTCGAACCGACCCTTGCACACGATGCCGACGTCAGGAATCGCCGCTGCATCGGAACCCGCATACGGGCTGGTCAATGCGAAGCACGGTATTTCCTCGCCGCGTGCGAGGCGCGGCAGGTAGTGGTTTTTCTGCTCTTCGGTGCCGTAGTGCATCAGCAGTTCGGCGGGGCCGAGCGAGTTCGGCACCATCACCGAAACGGCGGCGGCCGAGCAGCGCGTGGCGAGCTTCATGATGACCTGCGAATGCGCGTAGGCGGAGAACTGTTTGCCGCCGTACTGCTTCGGAATGATCATGCCGAGAAAGCCGTGCTCCTTGATGTACTGCCAGGTTTGCGGCGAGAGGTCCTGCCAGACCATGGTGGTTTCCCAGTCGTTCGCGAGGTCGCACAGCTTTTCGCATTCGACGTCGAGGAACGACTGTTCTTCCGCCGTCAGCGTGGCCGGGCCGTAGCCGAGCAGCTTGTCCCAGTGCGGACGTCCCGAGAACAGTTCGGCGTCCCACCAGACCGTGCCGGCTTCGATCGCATCGCGCTCGGTCGGCGACATCTCCGGCAGGATGTTGCGGAAAATGTCGAGCACGGGCTTGGCGAACCATGTGCGCCGCAGCGGTTTGAGCGCGAGCACGAGGGCGGGGAGGACGAAGACGATGGCGAGCAGCGTGGTGGCCACCGGACCCGCCACGCCGCTGACATGCGCGGCCGCCACCCAGACGATCATGAAGGCAAGCCACCATGCCGCGCGCGCTTGAACGTAAACGAGCGCGAAGGCGGCAATCACTAACACCAGGATGAACCACGGCATGACGTTTCCTCCTCTTTCGATGGTGCGTGCGGACGCATCCACGCAGCGCGGATGGTTCGCGTTCTATTGATTTTCTGCTTCACGCTCGCGTTGCCTCGTCGCGCGTACTGCATTTGCGCGGCGTGTGTGCAGTTCGACAGCGCGGCGTTGCTTAGGTGCGGAACTTAGACGTGCTGCTCAGGTATGCGGCGTTCATCGTGTTCGGCTGCCTTTCTGCTGAGTGTTGACTGAGTACTTGTTGCCTGTTTCGCGCTGACCGGCGGCGTAGGGATTGCCGGCTGGATACGGGTTCGATACTGCGGCATGCTAACCATCTTGTGGCATGTCCGGATGGCGCGGTACTGATTCGCTCGCCTGCTCGCGCAGGCGCCGCATGCGGGCAACGGCTGACGACGGCGCGTTGCCCGCAGCGTCAGATCGTCAAGCCGCGCCGTGCAATGCGTGCTGGCGCGAACCTGCTTCCATGTCGCCGCCGCGATGCTCGCCGTCCGATACGGCCGGCGATGTCGGCTCCGATCCACCCTCTGTGCGTGCCGTGCTCGCAGCTTCGGCTCCGCCGATGCCGGCGCACTCCGAGCCGCCTTCGCTCGCGTCGCCGAGGACTGCGGCAAACGCGGCCAGTTGCGTGCCGTCAGGCAACGGTGCCTTGAGCGCGGCCACCATCAGCGAAGCGAGGCGGGCGATGAGTTGCAGGTCGTTCATCGACTTGCCTTGCGAGAACTCGGAAAGCAGGCTGTCCGTGTCGGTGCCGGCCAGCACGCCCGACAGCGCGCCGATCGCGAAGTGCAGACGCCAGCCCAGTTCCTCGCGCGGCAGATGCGGCAGCGCGCGCTGAAAGGCATCGAAAAAACGCACCGCCACAGAAGCGTAGTGTCCGTTGAGAAAATCTCGAATGAACGACGACGGATCGGTATAAGCGCGGCCGAGCAAACGCAGAAACGCCTTGCCGCCTACTCGCGGATCGCGCGACAGGCGCAGCGCCGGAATGAACATCGCGCCGAGCACATGCTCGCAGGTCAGGCGCTCGCCGAGCCGGGTGTCAAAGCGGTCGAGCAGCTTGAGCCGCTCCTGGTTGAGATGGTCGAGGCGGCGCGACAGCATCGAGTGAATCAGCGATTCCTTGCTGCCGAAGTGATAGTTCACTGCCGCGAGATTCACTTCGGCACGCGAAGTAATCTGGCGCAACGACATGGCCTCATAACCGCAGTCGATGAAGAGTGTTTCGGCGGCGTCGAGGATGCGGGACTTCGTATCGCCGGCATGCCGGCCTGTTGTGCGAACTGCCATGTTGCGTCTCCCAGTTGCCGGGCGTCCGGCCCGCAAACAAGCGATTCAAATATTGATTTGAAACGGCCGTTTTTTTCAGGATAAGAAGAAACGATGCGTGCGATCAAGGGGTCACAGTCGACTAACTCCTCTAGAAGACCTGACGAAGGTCCTTCTTTCCATTGCGCGCGGCACGTCAAACCGCGCGGAAATAAAAAAGGCCGTTCCGATGGAAATCGGAACGGCCTCGTATTGCTTGCTACCCTGTTTGGCCCTGCGTTGGCTGGCTGACGCGTACTCTGCGTCGCGGCGGTTCGAGCCGCCTTTGCTGTCTATTGTGCCCGATAACGCGCCGGCAAAATAGCTGTTTGGTTCGAACGCTTAAAGCTGCGCCGCGACCTGCTTCGCCGACTGCGTCATATCGATGCCGCGGCGCTCGCGGCTGAACGGAATCAGAACGGCGATCACCACTGCCACGATGCCGATCACGACGGCCATGATGAGCGCGTAGTTGTTGCCGTGCGCTTCGGCGGCGCTCGCCTGCAACGGACCGTTCACCGACGCGATCAGATTGCCGAGCTGGTACACGAGGCCGGGGAAGGTCGCGCGAATTTCATCGGGCGAGATTTCGTTCAGGTGTACTGGAATCACACCCCACGCGCCCTGCACGGAGATCTGCATCAGGAAGGCGCCCACCGCAAGCAGCACCGGCGTGGTCGAGAAAGCCCACAGCGGCAGCACCGGCAACGCGATCAACGCCGCAATGAAGATCGCGCGCTTGCGGCCGATCTTCTCCGACAAGGCGCCGAAGAACAGCCCGCCGCAAATCGCGCCGATGTTCAGCGTGATCGTGATCCACGAGACGGTGTGCGCGTCGAACTGATGCTGTACGCGCAGGAAGGTCGGATACAGATCCTGCGAGCCGTGCGAGAAGAAGTTGAACGCGGTCATCAGAATGATCGCGTATAGCGACAGCTTGACGTTCTGCCTGAGCGTGGCGACGAGACCCGGACGCGTTTTCTTTTCGAGTGTCTTGAAGGCGGGCGACTCCGGCACGTGCGCGCGCACGTACAGCACGAGCAAGGCAGGCAACACGCCGACGAAGAACATGCCGCGCCAGCCGATGTACTGATAGAACACACCGAACACGACCGAAGCGAGCAGATAGCCGCTCGGATAGCCGGCTTGCAGCAGACCCGAGACGATGCCGCGCGATTTCGGCGGCACGGTTTCCATGGTCAGTGCGCCGCCGACGCCCCATTCGCCGCCCATCGCGATACCGAACAGCGCGCGCAGCACGAGCAGCGTGGCGAGATTCGGCGAAAAGCCGGACAGCAATTCCAGCAATGAGAAGCACGCGATGTTGACCATCAGCGTGGGACGGCGGCCGTACTTGTCGGCGAGCCAGCCGAAAATCAGTGCGCCGAGCGGACGCATCACAAGGGTCAACATAATGCCGAAGGCGACTTCGGGGATTTTTGTATTGAACTCCGCCGCAATATCTTTCAATACGAACACCATTAGAAAGAAATCGAATGCGTCGAGTGTCCAACCCAGATAGGCAGCGATCGTGACGTTTCTCTGTTCCCGTGTCCAACTCATTGATTGTTCTCCTGGTTCTCCATTCACCCGTATTCAACGACCGGTGGCTCCGCAGCCCCGCACGCCCCCGGGCGTAGGCTCCGAGCGAGTGTACGCCGACTGTTAAACGCTTGCATGGATGAAGGCGCGTTTATCCGTATTAATCCCTGGGGCGGAGTTCACGCAGAATAGCGGCGTGTGCGTCGTGTCGGGTAAATGTAATTATCGTATTAGCGGGCGTGCAATTTCGTTTGTTATTTGTAATCCATTTAGAGTTTGATTTCGCGCTAATCCGGTCACTTTACGCGGACGGATCTGTGCCTATCGGATCGAACGAGGCCACGCAGGTTGAAATGCAAGCTTTGCCAGTGCCCGGAAAGGCTGTCTGTTCGATATATGCGACACACGCATCAGTCAAGCCGAAAAATCAATTTGATTCATGTTGCGCCGCGGAATAAGATCGTCGCCATCCTACTCATTCCGCTTTTGTCGACGCATCATGTCAGTCAAACCAATCACTTCCGAGCCTGTACGCCGCGAGCGGAGTCCATTTGCCGTGGTCGCCGCTGTCACGCTGCTTACGGGCCTCGGTGCCGGCCTCGGCGGCATGCTGCTCGCGCTGCTGCTGCACGGCATCCAGCATCTTGCCTACGGCTACAGTGTGACGCACGTGATCAGCGCCGAGAGTTTTCTGCAGGGCGTCAGCGCTGCCGCGCCCGAGCGCCGCCTGCTCGTGCTGACCATCTGCGGCCTGGTTGCGGGAATCGGCTGGTGGGCCCTGTATCGGTTCGGCCGGCCGCTCGTGAGCATTCGCCAGGCCGTCAAGTCCGACGATCCGCAAATGCCCGTCATGAGCACGACGATTCACGCGGTGCTGCAGATCGTCACCGTGGCGCTCGGCTCGCCGCTCGGCCGCGA
Organism: Paraburkholderia sp. BL17N1; assembly: GCF_003634175.1. Lineage (NCBI taxonomy): Bacteria > Pseudomonadati > Pseudomonadota > Betaproteobacteria > Burkholderiales > Burkholderiaceae > Paraburkholderia > Paraburkholderia sp. BL17N1. Next base: position 4,022,743 of record NZ_RBIW01000001.1, on the reverse strand, counting down.
AGTCGCGCCGCGCGAAATCGGCTCGGCATTGGCCGGCTGGCTGTCGCGCCGGGCGGGTCTGTCCGTCGCGCAGAGCCGGATCATGGTGGCATGCGGCGCGGGCGCCGGTTTGGCCGCTGTCTACAACGTGCCGCTCGGCGGCGCGGTGTTCGTGCTCGAAGTGCTGCTGGGCACGTTCGGCTGGCCCGCCTTGGTGCCGGCCGTCGTGACCTCGTCGGTGGCCGCGCTGGTTGCGCAACTGGGATTGGGCAACGAGCATCAATACCTCGTCCCGTCGATGACGTTGAGCCCCACGCTTGTGGTCTGGTCCGTGGTGTGCGGTCCGATTTTCGGCGTGGCGGCGTGGAGCTTCGCGGAACTGATGAAGCGCTCGCGCGCGGCGGCGCCGAAGAACTGGCGCTTGCCGGTGTTGTCGCTGCTGAACTTCGCGATGATCGGGGTCCTCGCGATGCATTTCCCGCAGTTGCTCGGCAACGGCAAGGGACCTGCGGGGCTGGCATTCGACGGAGGCCTGACCATCCGTCTCGCCGCGATGCTGCTGGTGTTGAAAGTGGTGATTTCAGCGAGCAGTTTGCGCGCGGGCGCCGAAGGCGGGCTGCTCACGCCGGGGCTCGCTAATGGCGCGTTGCTGGCGATCGTGCTTGGCGGCTTGTGGAGCCTCGTGTGGCCGGGGGCGTCGCTGGGCGCATTCGCGGTGGTCGGCGCAACGGCGTTTCTCGCTGCCTCGATGCAGATGCCGATCACGGCCGTGGTGCTCATGTTCGAATTCACCCGCGTGAGCCAGGACTTTCTGATTCCCGTGTTGTTTGCCGTGGGCGGCGCGCTGTTGGGTTTTCGTACGTGCGCGAAGTGGGCGCCCGCGTTGCAGTCGAGCTTCGGGTTTGGCTGGAGTGATGCAAGCAGCGCGCGATAAGGCATGGTCGGTTGATCGTGACGCGGACGGCGAAAAACGAAAGGAGAGCGAAAGGAAAGCCGCCGTGCACCTCGATTTGAAATAGGCCAACGAGAACGACGGCAGGAGCGGGACGTTCTCGAAGCTCGCGACTTGGCGTGCTTCGTCCCGAGCGACAAGCCCGCGCGTCGGCTAATCGCGAACGCACAGTTACAGCAGATTAATGCGCACCTTCTGATATGCTTTTTCCCGTGCTCCGGCGCGTGAATTCGGCGTCGGTACCGACGGCAGGCGGTATCCACTCAAGAGGGTTGCGATCATCATGACCAGTCAGTCGAATTCCCGGGGCGTCATCGGCGTCATCACCTTGCTCTTTACCGTGCTCACCGCGCTTTATTTGTTGATAGGTGGCGCGTGGCTTCTTGCGGTCGGCGGCTCCGCTTACTATCTCATCACGGGCATTGTGCTGCTGGGCGTGGCCTGGCTGCTGTGGCGGCGCAGTCCCGCCGCGCTCGTGCTGTATGCGCTGGTGCTGATCGGCACGGCGATCTGGGCATTGATGGAGTCCGGTCCCGACTTCTGGGCACTCGCGCCGCGCTCCGGCGTGCTCGTCATCGTCGGCGTGTGGTTGCTGCTGTTCGTGAGTTGGCGGCTCGTCGGCGAGCGCAAGCTGGGTGTGGTGTCACTCGTCGTCGCGCTCGTGGCATGGGCGGGCGTGCTGGTGTACGCGAACTTCAACGATCCGCAACAGGTCAACGGCACCTTGAGTGCTTCCGCGCCCGCGAGCGGCGCGGGCGCCGGCAGCGCGATCGACGCCGCCGACTGGCCCGCCTATGGGCGCACCCAGGAAGGCACGCGCTACTCGCCTTTGCAGCAGATTACCCCTGAGAATGTGAAGGATCTCCAGGTGGCCTGGACCTTCCGCACGGGTGACATGAAGGGGCCCAACGATCCTGTCGAGATCACCGACGAAGTCACGCCGATCAAGATCGGCGATCTGCTTTACCTATGTTCGCCCCATCAGATTCTGTTCGCGCTCGACGCGAAGACGGGCACGCTCAAATGGAAGTTCGATCCGAGGCTGAAGTCCGATCCGTCGTTCCAGCATGTGACTTGCCGCGGCGTGTCGTATGTCGATTTGTCGGCCAGTGGAGCGGCGGCCGCGCCCGCAGCGACGCCCGCGAGCGATGCCAGCGCAGCAGCAGCGGCACCGGCGAGCGATGCCACCGCAACCACTGCCGCGCCTGCAAGCGATGCCGCCACAACCGCCGCCGCGCCGGCGAGCGATACCACCGCAGCCTGTACACGCCGCATCTACCTGCCGGTCAACGACGGCCACCTCTACGCGCTCGACGCGCTCACAGGCCAACGTTGCGACGGCTTCGCGAACCACGGCGACCTCGACCTCCAACACGCCCAGCCGGTCACGACGGCGGGCATGTACGAGCCCACCTCGCCGTCGATCATCACCAGCAAGGTGATCATCGTGGCAGGCTCGGTCGAGGACAACTTCTCGAACCGCGAGCCGTCGGGTGTCATTCGCGGCTTCGACGTGCGCACGGGCGAACTGCTCTGGGCATTCGATCCGGGCGCGAAGGACCCGAATCATATTCCGGGCGCGGGCGAGCATTACACGTGGAACTCGCCCAACTCGTGGGCGCCCGCCGCTTACGACGCGAAACTCGACATCGTCTATCTGCCGATGGGCGTCACGACGCCGGACATCTGGGGCGGCACCCGCACGCCGGAGCAGGAGCGTTACGCCAGCGGCCTGCTCGCACTGAACGCCTCGACCGGCAAGCTCGCCTGGTTCTACCAGACCGCGCACCACGATCTGTGGGACATGGATCAGCCGTCGCAGCCCACGCTCGCCGACATCAGCGGCAAGGATGGCCAGCCCGTGCCGGTCGTCTACGCGCCGGCCAAGACCGGCAACCTGTTCGTGCTCGACCGCCGCACCGGTGTGCCCGTCGTGCCGGCGCCCGAAACGCCCGTGCCGCAAGGCGCCGCCCCCGGCGACCACGTATCGCCGACGCAGCCGTTCTCGCAGCTCACCTATCGCCCGTCGAAGAAGCTGACCGACGCCGACATGTGGGGCGCGACGATGTACGACCAGCTCGTGTGCCGTGTGATGTTCCACAAGCTGCGGTATGAAGGCACGTTCACGCCGCCGTCGCTGCAGGGCACGCTCGTGTTCCCGGGCAACCTCGGCATGTTCGAGTGGGGCGGCATTGCCGTCGACACCGACCGCCAGATCGCCGTCGCGAACCCGATCGCGTTGCCGTTCGTCTCGCGTCTGATTCCGCGCGGACCCGGCAATCCGTTGGAGCCGGTGCCCGGCGCCAAGGGCAGCGGCACGGAGTCAGGCATTCAGCCGCAATACGGCGTGCCGTACGGCGTGGTGATCAACCCGTTCCTCTCGCCGTTCGGTTTGCCGTGCAAGCAGCCGGCGTGGGGCTACATCTCCGCGATCGATCTGAAGACCAATGAGATCGTGTGGAAGAAGCGTATCGGCACGGTGCGCGACAGTTCGCCGATTCCGCTGCCGTTCAAAATGGGCATGCCGATGCTGGGCGGTCCGATAGTTACCGCGGGCGGCGTCGCGTTTATCGGCGCGACGGCGGACAACTACATCCGCGGGTTCGACGTCAACAACGGCAAGCAGGTCTGGGAGGCCCGCCTGCCCGCGGGCGGCCAGGCCACGCCGATGAGTTATTCGATCAACGGCCGCCAGTACGTCGTGATCGCGGCGGGCGGGCATGGCTCGTTCGGCACGAAGCTCGGCGACTATGTGATTGCCTACGCGCTGCCACAGCAGTAAGGGGTACGCGCCGCCGCAGTTGATGCAGTGCGGCGCGCCCGAAGGCATCTGCCTCATGCAACGGCATGCCGCGCGCGCGGGAAGCGCGCCGCGCATGCCGTTTTTCTTGCGATCCGGGTTTTTGCTTCGCGCCGGCTGCTGTTCAATAACTGGGACGGCGGCGCACGCAATAGCCGGGAAGGCGCGAAGCGCGGACAATAATTTCTAAATGGAATTCGCAGCCTTACAGCAACCTCCTTGCGTGGGATCGGAGTGAACGCCATGCGCCAAGCTCCGGTCGACCGCGTTCTGCGTGGGACCGGCGCCAGTGCCGAAGCACTCGCGCCGCTCGACAGTGGAGTCCGCCGTGGATCTCACCGGATACGAGTTGGAGCCGCTGCACGACGACGGCGACTTCTCTCTCTATCGCGCCAGGAGACCCCGCCATGCCGTCTCGGTGCTTGCGCTGGTCGTCACGCGCCCGGCCTCGCAGAGCATCACCCGGCTCGAGCACGAATACGGATTAGCGCCGCTGCTCGATGCCAGCTGGGCGGCCCGGCCGCTCGCGCTGTACCGCCGCAGAGAGCCGCCCATGCTGGTTCTCGACGACGACGGCGGCGAGCCTCTGTATCGCTTGCTGGGCCGTCCGCTGGAGCTCACGCGCTGGTTGCGCATCGCCGTCAATCTGGCGCGGGTCATCGGCCACGTTCACCGATGCGGGCTCGTTCACAAAGACATCAAGCCGGCGAATGTGCTCGTCGACGGGAACGGCAACGTACGGCTCACCGGCTTCGGCATCGCCTCGCAACTGCCGCACGAACATCAGCCGCCCGCGCCGCCGGAGATTGTGGCCGGGACCTTCGCGTACATGGCGCCGGAACAGACCGGCCGCATGAACCGCTCGATCGACACGCGCAGCGATCTCTACTCGCTCGGCGTCACCTTGTACGAGATGCTCACCGGCGCGCTGCCGTTCACCGCATCGGACGCGATGGAGTGGATTCATTGCCACATCGCGCGCAGGCCGACACCGCCAGGCGAGCGCGTCGACGCTCTGCCGAAGCCGGTCGAAGGGATCGTGCTGAAGCTCCTCGCCAAAGCCGCCGAGGATCGTTACCAGACCGCGGCGGGTGTCGAAGCCGACCTGCGGTCGTGCCTCGTGGCATGGGAGGCGCACCATCGCATCGAAGCGTTCCCGCTCGGTGCGCACGACGCGTCCGACCGCTTGCTGGTGCCCGAAAAACTGTACGGACGCGAGGCACAGATCGAAGCGCTCGTGACCGCGTTCGATCGTGTCGTGGGCAGCGGGGCGGTCGAACTGGTGCTGATCTCGGGCTATCCGGGCATCGGCAAGTCGTCGGTCGTCAATGAGTTGCACAGGGTGCTGGTGCCGCCGCGCGGCCTGTTCGCGTCCGGCAAGTTCGACCAGTACAAACGCGACATCCCTTATGTGCCATTTGCTCAAGCCTTCCAGACGCTCGTACGCAACCTGCTGAGCCAGAGCGACGCGGAGGTCGAGCCGTGGCGGCACGCGCTGATGGAGGCGCTCGGGGCCAACGCTCAGTTGATGGTGAATCTGATTCCGGAGCTTGCGCTGATTATCGGCGAGCAGCCGCCGGCGCCCGTGCTGCCGCCGCAGGATGCGCAAAACCGCTTCCAGATCGTATTTCGGCGTTTTCTCGGCGTCTTCGCGCGGCCTGAGCATCCGCTCGCGCTGTTTATCGACGATCTGCAATGGGTCGATACGGCGACGCTCGATCTGCTCGCGCATCTGGTCACGCATCCGGACGTGAAGCACGTTCTGCTGGTCGGCGCGTACCGCGACAACGAGGTGGACGCATCGCACCCGTTTGCGCGCACGCTCGAGTCGATCAGCCACGCCGAAGGGAAGGTGCGGCAGATAGAACTCGCGCCGCTTACAGCGGAGAACGTCACGCAACTCGTCGCTGATTCGCTTCATTGCGACAGCGCGACCGCCGGCCCGCTTGCGCAACTGGTGCACGAGAAGACGGGCGGCAATCCATTCTTCGCCATCCAGTTTCTGACCGCACTCGCCGATGAAGACCTGCTCACCTTCGATCAGCGCGCCGCGGCGTGGCGCTGGGATCTGCCGCGCATCCGCGCGAAGGGCTTTACCGAGAACGTCGCCGATCTGATGGCGACGAAGCTGAGCCGCTTGCCTGCGCCCACGCGCGACGCATTGGGGCAACTGGCGTGCCTCGGCAACATTGCCGAAGTGATCGCACTGACGTGGGTTCAGGGCGGTTCCGAAGAGACGATGCACGCGAACCTGTGGGAAGCCGTGCGAATGGGGCTCGTTTTTCGCGTGGGCAACGCCTATGCATTCGCACACGACCGCGTGCAGGAGGCCGCTTATGCGCTAATCCCCGCCGACGAGCGTGCCGCCGCCCATCTGCGGATCGGCCGGGCGCTGGTGTCGCGCACCCCGGCAGAAGCGCTGGAAGATGCCATCTTCGACATCGTCAACCATCTCAATCGCGGCGCTGCGCTGATCGTGACGGAGCCGGAGCGCGAACAGGCCGTTGCGTTGAATCTCATCGCGGGGCGGCGCGCGATGAATTCGACCGCCTACGCGGCGGCGCGCAGCTATCTGGCGCAGGGCGTGGCGCTGCTGTCGCCCGATGCATGGACGCAGCGCTACGACAGCACGTTCGATCTCTATCTCGCGTTTTCGGAGTGCGAATATCTGGTCGGCGATTTTGCGAAAGCCGACGCGCTGGCCGACATGATGCTCGCGAGAGCGCGCTCGAATCTCGATCGTGCGAAGGTCTTCAGCCTGCGGATCGAGTTGTATCAGCTCGCCGGGAGATATGACGAGAGCTTCATGGTCGCGCTGGTTGCGCTGCGCGATTTCGGCATTCTGTTTCCTGAGACCGATCAGGACATCCAGGCAGCACTCGACCATGCATTGCGGGACGTTCACGTCAATCAGGCCGGGCGCGCCATCGGCGAACTGGTTGAGGTGCCGGTGGCGACGGATCCTTCAATCCGTGCGATCGTCAACCTTCTCCTTCAGGCGATGAACTGCGCTTTCGCCGCGCGTCCCGCGTTCTATCCGCTCATTACCCTCAAGGCGGTCAACCTTTCCTTGCAGCACGGCAATACCGAGAACTCCAGTTTTGCTTACGGCAATTACGCGTTGATGCTGGTGTCCCTGATCGGCGATATCCCCACCGCGGTGCAATTTTCAGAGATGTCGCTCAAGCTCAACGAGAAGTTTGGCAATCGGCGCCTGAAAGGCAAGCTGCTGCATCTGTACGGCGCCCATGTCAATTTCTGGCGCTGCCACATTGCAGCTAATCTGCCGGTTCTCGAACGGGCCACCGCTGCGTGCCTGGAAGCGGGCGATCTGGTTTTTGCAGGCAACGTCGCCTTCAACGCGGTTTGGCAGACGATCGAAAAAGGAGCTGCTCTCGAAGATGTGCAGACGCTCGCGGAAAAGTACGCGGCGCTCGCGCGCGAGAGTCACAACGACGCGGTGTATGAGTTGATCCGGGTCGAGCGGCAATTCGTCACCAGTCTTCGCGGCAAGACGACCGAACCGTTGAACCTGAACGACGAGACGTTCGACGAAGCAGCCTGCTTCGAGGCTATCATCAAATCGAATTTCGGCTGCGCGATCGGCGTGTATCGCATCATCAAGGTCATGCTCGCTTTTCTCGATGGCCGGTACGCCGAGGCATTGGAGGCGGCCGGCCGGGCGGAGGCGGTCCTCAGTTCCGTCATGGCATTGGCGATCGAGCCGACCTTTCACTTCTTCCATGCGCTCATTCTGACGGCGCTATTTCCGCAGGCATCCCCGGAGCAGCAGCAAGTCTACAAGCACGTTCTTGCAGCAAAACTGAGGAAGCTCGAAAGATGGGCTGAGCACTGCCCGGAGAACTATCAGAACCGCTACGCGCTCGTTTGCGCGGAGCTCGCGCGTGTGGAGGGCCGCGATCTCGACGCCATGCGCCTTTATGAACAAGCTGTCCACTCGGCTCACGAGAACGGCTTTCCGCACCACGAAGGCATCGCCAACGAACTCGCCGGTCGCTTTTATCTAGGCAGCGGTCTCAGGACGAATGCCGCTGCGTATTTGCGCAACGCGCGTCATTGCTTTGCCTTTTGGGGCGCGGAGGGCAAAGCCGCGCAACTCGACGCGGAGTTTCCCCGCCTTGCCAATCAGGACGGGAGCACGGCGACGTCGACGCTCAGCTTCGACTGGCGGCAGTTCGACGCCGCGACGCTGCTCAAGGCGTCGCAAGCCCTTTCCAGCGAGATCGAACTGGATGGCCTGATCGAGCGCCTGATGACGATCGCGCTGCAGACCTCAGGCGCCGACCGGGGCCTGCTAGTCGTGCCGCAGCAGCCGGACGGCTACCTGATCGAGGCGGAGGCGCGCATCGATGGGCATGGGATCGCATTGAAGCGGCCGCCGCTTGCCCATTGCGCCGTTCCCGCCGCCATTCTGCGTTACGTGATGCACACGCAAAAGAGCGTCATCATCGACGATGCCTTGACACCCAATATGTTCTCGCAGGACAGCTACCTGGCAAGTGGCGCGACGCGCTCCCTGTTCTGCCTGCCGCTGGTCAGACAGGGCACACTCAGCGGCCTGCTGTATCTGGAGAACACGGCCACGTCGCACGTTTTTACGGCACGCCGCTCCTCGCTGCTCGATTTGCTGGCGTCACAGGCGGCCATTTCGCTCGAGAACACGCGTCTTTATGCCGATCTTCAGGAGCGCGAGGCAAAGGTTCGGCGGCTGGTGGATTCCAACATCATCGGGATCCACATCTGGGATTTCGAAGGCAATGTTGTCGAAGCCAACGACGCTTTTCTGCGCATCGTGGATTACAGCCGGGACGATCTTGTCTCAGCGCGTATCCGCTGGCCCGATCTGACTCCGCCTGAGTGGCGTGAGCTCGATGAACGGGTGAGGGCGGAATTGACGACCACGGGAAGCGCCAAGCCGTTCGAGAAAGAATACATCCGCAAGGATGGCAGCCGCGTGCCCGTGCTGGTCGGCGCGGCAGCGTTCGGCGACCGCGAGGGGCAGGGCGTCGCTTTCATACTCGACCTGACCGACCAGAAGCGGGCGCAACAGGACGTGCGCGACAGCGAACGACGATATGTCGGACTCCAGATGGAGCTGGCGCATTCCAATCGCGTGGCGACGATGGGCCAGTTATCGGCGTCGATTGCCCACGAGGTGAAGCAACCCATTACCGCCACCGTCGCCTACGCCAGCGCGGCCTTGCGCTGGCTGGCGGCGCGCCCGCCGAATCTGGACGAAGTGCGTGAGGCGCTCAACCGGATCGTCGCGGATGGCGGCCGCGCCAATAACATCGTCGACCGCACGCGCGCTTTTTTTAAAAAGGAGCCGCGGCGAAAAGACGGCCTCAACATCAACGAAACCATTCTCGAGTTGATCGCGTTCATGCGCAGCGAAGCTGCCAAGCATGGTGTCGAGCTGACCGCGCAACTGGCGGATGGGTTGCCGCAAATTCAGGGCGACCGGGTGCAGTTGCAGCAAGTCATGCTGAACCTGATGATCAACGCCCTTGAAGCGATGAGCGCCACGGATATCCGCGAGCGAGTGCTTCTGATCCGATCCGGCAGGTCCGGTGTTGACGAACTCTGCATTAGCGTGGAGGACTCCGGACCGGGTCTCGACGCCGAGCATCTGGAAGGCGTTTTCGAAGCATTCTTTACGACCAAACCCAACGGGCTGGGGATGGGACTGCCGATCTGCCGCTCGATCGTGGAAAGTCACGGTGGACGGCTATGGGTAACATCGAACGCAGCGGGAGGTGCCACGTTTCAGTTCACGTTGCCCGCGCAAGGCAACGTAGCGCATCCGGGCAATGCCTAGCGCGGGACGCGACCGCCGCCGCGACGCGCACGCTGAAGAACCGACTGATTTTCAGCCGACTCACTTCTGCAATATCTCGCCGATCAGCGCGAGTAGCCGCGCATCATCCACTGGCTTCGAGAAGAAGCCGGAGGCTCCGCTAGCTTCAGCTCGTTCGAGAAGCGCTTGCGTCGCGTAGGCGGTAATGAAAATAACAGGAACAGGCCGCTTCCATAGCTTGATCGATTCAAGCAGCGCAAAGCCGTCCATGCCAGGCATGTGAATATCCGCGACAACAAGTTTCAGTGCCGCGCGGCGCGTATCACCTAGAAGATGGCTGGCGGACTCATAAACCATCACCTTCCAGTTTGCCGAACGGAGCAGACTGGACGTCGCCATCCGGACGAATTCGTCGTCGTCCACTACCCCAATAACTGCAGGAGAGCGCTTTGTTCTCATCTCGAGTCCGCAGGGCGTCGAAAGGATTCAGAAAGGCTGAATTCTCTAGGCAAATTACAGGCCCACGGAACCGGCGACAATAAGACCTTGGAATGATTTTAGTGACAGTTCGTATTAGATGCGGCTCGACCTGGCGCGGAAAGCGCGCGGTGAATCTGCATCTTGCCGACGCCTCAGTGCAACGGCAGAACCTGTTGCAACTTCCTGACGACATCTGGCACTGAGCGCGCCTGCAGCTTATGCATCGCTTGCGCGCGATGGATCTTGACCGTCACTTCGCTCAGGCACAGGAGGTCGGCAATCTGCTTGTTCAACAGTCCGTCGGCGACCAACCTGATGACTTCCCGCTCGCGCGCTGTCAGCGAGTCATAGGTTTGACGGATGCCCGCCACGATCCTCTCCTGGCGTTTCAATTCGCCATCCCTTTTGAGCGCCGCGGCAATCGTGTCGATCAGATCCTGATCCCTGAATGGCTTGGTCATGAAATCGAAAGCGCCTGCTTTCATTGCCTTGACGGACATCTCGATGTCGCCATGCCCGGTCAGAAATATGACAGGAAAGCGAATACTTTCCTTGAAGGGATCCTGCTGCAACGTCAGGCCGCTCGTGCCGCGCAGACGCACATCGAGAATGAGACAACTCGGCACGTCCGGCATGTCCGCGGCGAGAAAATCGTCGGCCGATTCGAATGCTCTCACGTGAATGCCAACCGACATGAGCAGGGAGGTTAGGGCGCCGCGAATGGACTCGTCGTCGTCGACCACATAAACAAGCGAGTCCGGCAATGATTCTCTTCCCGCCCCAACGTTGTCATGTTTCATCGCTCGATCTTCGAAAAGTTCGTTACGCTACGCTGACGCCGATACTTTTCGTATAGTAAGCAATGCACACGCTTATCGCTACCTGTTGCGCATGGTCTTCTCTGGATTCATTCCGTCTCTGTTATTTCGTTGCCGGGAAGCGCGAGCGGTTATCCGCAACGACGCTGTTTCTTCTGACGAATCGAGTGATGCTCGTGAAAGAAACACCCCGGATTGGCGGATTGAATCACTGCAGGCAGACGCGGCTCAGATCCACTGTCCGCCGGTACACGTTCTTGTTGAGCCACGGCACGAAGGTGTACTCGTCGTAGGCGTGAGTGCCGACAAAAATCCAGTTGTGCAATACGCGGGACATATTCACCTCCTCAATCAAGTGCGTCGACGCCGCAACCGCATTCCTGTCGTGGACGCTATCGCTCGCGTGAAAGTCTGTCTCGCGACGATGCGACGGCGAATGCCAATACGCACGCGGCCTTGCTGAAGCATTCGATCGAAGAAAAGATTGCTATCGCGAAGGAATGGTGGAATTCCATCGGTAGTGCGGGTGCGATGGCCAACACGCTCGCACCGCAGAGAAACACAAACGTTCCGCGAGCGAAGCGTGCTTTGGCAACGGCAGCGAGACCAGTGCCGACCACGAGGAGCTTCGACAGGAGCAGGGCAAGCAGCCCGGTGTGAGCGTCGGCACCGTTTAACTCCAGCGGCGCTTCAATGAGGGACCATCCACATACAACAAGCACGAGTATTTTGAATACCCGCTCGGAGAGCGCATTCACTGTGGCGCTGTCGCTATGTATTTGCAGCGCTGTCGACTGGAGTGCATCGCCGTGCAAGCCGATCCCTGAATCTGCTGTTTCTCTTGCATTCACGACTCGCCCTCCAGGTGACGGCGCGCGAGACAGCCGTCTTGCCATGAAATTAAGGTACACGGCCTTGCAGGTGAAAACCATTGTGCGAAAGGGTGGAGTTGCCTCTGAAAAAGCGTGGGGAACTCATACGGCCGTATATCCGATGGGAGCGAAATCCGGTCTCGCGGATATCGACACGGGCAGACCGCGCGCCATCCCTGCGCAACAACGAAGGCAGGGAAAGAATCGGGCCAATGCCGGAAACATTGCCGAGGAAAAAGAAAAAGCCCTTTTCCTGAACGCGCGTTCTGTCCAGGCTTCAATAGCCGTATCATGGCTTCAGAGCAAACACGCAGACGCATGGATTGAAAGATGGACAAGCGGTAGCCGTCCTTGGGCGTTTGAGTCACCGACCGTCTGTGCGGGCGCTTACCGTGTTGCTGCCGGCGGTGGCGTCCTATTCAACGAAAGTGAAACATTACGTTTCGATTCATAAGGAGCGCGGCCATGCTGGTTAGTCGAATCGACCCGTGGAGTCAAACGATACGACTGTTGTCGTCCGGATTTCGACGCGCCAATGTGGACGCTGGTACGCAGTCCGTGCCGGAACGCGCGACATCCTGTGGTTTAGAGACGACGCCAGATACGAGTCACTTACCTCATCTGAAGGTAAGTCTGATCGAGCGAACTACCTCGCTCACCGTGACCATTGCGTGGCGCGATTCCACGAGTTGCTTTTACGGCGCACAGGTTTGGCGGGTCGCGAACGCCAAGGTGTCAGGGACATGTGTGTTGAGCGGGCAACGGATCAGGCGCGGGGACCGCATATTCCATCCGCAGCGCTCGAAACCTTCGCCGGTCAACGCCCGCGCGATGATCCTCGAATCGGCCCTCAATGCGCTAGAGCCGTTGCAGATAAGCCCGATCTAGATTCTTTCATTTGCCAGTCGATTTCGCCCCTGTATTTTCGCCCTCCCGAAGCATCACGACATCTCGTCATCACATGAAGCGTTGCGATCGCCGCGTCCTGAGACCGCGCATAAGTTGCCGGACGAGCATTCAGGCCGGATAGGTGCGCGCATCCGAACGTATTAGGCGGGCACGCGAGTGCACGATGCGTTACACCATATCGAACGATGGTGTCCCGCAGCGTTCGCGCTTACGCTTCATTCGTTCTCCGGCTGTTTGAATTGTCTCCCCGGTGACGATTCGCGGCATCTGGATTCTCTGCTCTACATCTCTACATTGACTAGTGAGGTGCGAGATGGACCAGCTTTACATGTTGCGTGCATTCGTCGCGGCCGCGCGGTATCAAAGCTTCAGCAAGGCTGCGGAGTCGCTGAACGTTACCACGGGGTCGGTCTCGAAAGCGATCGCCAAGCTCGAGGGGTGCATTCAGACGAGGGTCTTGCTCAGGACGACAAGGTCCGTTTCCTTGACTGAAGCGGCGCAACCCTACTATCAGAGTTGCTGCCGCTTGCTCGAAGAACTCGACGAAGCGAACCGTCGCATTACACGCTCGCGTGAAGTCGATAGCGGAAAGCTGCGACTGATCGTGCATCCGATGCTGATGAGCGAAACGTTTTCGCGCCTGGTGCGGGGCTATCACGCCATTGCCCCCAATGTGAATCTGATCGTCTCCGTTCAGGAGGGGGCCGCCAACCTGTACGACGGTCGGTTCGATATGGCGATCCTTCCGCCGCATCTTGTCGAGCAGTCTGCCGTGATTCGCCGTACGTTATCGAAGTCGCTGCGCATCTTCGTCGCAGCGCCTGCCTATCTCGAGCAATATGGAACTCCCAAAGTGGCCGCCGAGTTGAGCCGCCATTTTCTCCTGCTGGACATGGATTCACGGAAGAAGGGCGTGGACGTAGTGGAACTGCTCGAGAACGACACACGGGTGAGCGTGTCTCCCATGTCGTCGATGGACGGGAACGAAATCTTGCTCAGGGCAGCGGCCCTCATGGGGACAGGCATTGCCGCATTGCCTGAAACGATGGTGCGTGAGGATATCGAAGCCGAGCGGCTTACGCATATCTTGCCGCTGTGCACGACATTCGACAGCAAGGTTGAAATCTGTCTGTTCTACTCGCACAGGGAACTGCTTCCGGCGCGGCTCAGGACATTCGTCGATTATTGCACCCAGTTCTTCAGGTCATCGGCTCGATACGACGTCAAGGATGCAGCGACTGTTTTGCCGTTGAATGACTACCGGGAAGATTACAGCCGGCGGCCGGCTGAGGCTCGGCATGCGCGGCCATCACCGTTCGAATCGGTAGGCCGGTGAGCCGGGCAGCGTTGGAATGAAGGTTCTTCTGCGCTGACTGGATCGACGTAAGCACGCAGCCGCCGAAATAGAACCAGGCGGCTGATGGCACCACCAGCGACGAGGCGCGTGGAATTATCTGTCCGGTTGATTGACCTGGCCGGTGTACCGGTCGAGATGAATCTCCACGTCAGGATTCTTCTGCAGTCCGAGTTCCATCAGCTTGCTGATATCCCGCTGTGCAGCAGGACGTTGTACGGAGGTAATGAACGCGTCCCACTGTGGCCCAACCTCGCTATCGGGAGGGAGAGTGGCAATGTTCACGAAGTGCTTGATCTCCCCGATGGTTTGCTTGTCGAAGGATGCGATGCGGCGAGCCAGCGTATCGACGAACTCATCCAGTTCGGCATCCGGAAGGGAGCGGTTGACATAGCCGTAGCGTTCCGCAAGTTCGCCGTTGATGTCGTTACCGCTCAGCAGTATTTCCAGTGCGCGGCCTCGCCCCATCAGACGGGGAAGGCGGGACATCGGTCCGCCGCCGGGAACGAATCCGGCGCCCACTTCGAATTGCGAGAGCACGGCTTTCTCACGGCTCGCGAAGCGCATGTCGGACGCAAGGGACAATTCACTGCCAACGCCCGTAGCCCTGCCCCGGATAGACACGATCGACACCACGGAAGAGTGGCTCAGACGTGTGAGCATATCGGGTAGCGGGGGCATGCCTGTGGGACCGGGCGGCATGCGCGTCGTGACTTCGAGAGGCGGTACGAAGTCGTAGTGAGTCAGGAAGAAACCAGGTACTGCGCTATCGAACACCACGACCTTCAGTTCGGGATCGTTCTCTATCTGTGTGATCACGCTATTCAACTGCGGTATGGATTCCGGACCAAAGATATTGAAAGGAGGGTGGTCGATGGTGACGCGCCAGTATGCCGGCGTCACGCGCTTGATCCTGAACTCGTGCTCCGTGCCGGCTTCCGGTTGCGCATTTCGATTCGCAGCGGTGCTTGCCTGGTCGCTCTGCGCTATTGTCGATTGGGTCTGTTTCATGTTGCTTCCTTTTAAGGCTGAGGAAAGTCGCGGAAGAGAGAATGCACGAGGCATCCGGTCCACACGAATTAGTGTAGGCAGCCGTTCTGCAGATACCAATGAGCATGACTGCACAGTCAATCAAGAATCAGGGCGAGATATTGAGCGATGCGAAGGAATACTGGATTTGTTCGCGGCCGACACAACTGTTGTTCTAACCTGATCGTTTACCCGGCGGGCGTGCTTCCACACAATCGGAACAACTACCGCGAACTACGGTTTGCGGTTGGTCGAAGCGATAACGATGCGAGGCTTGCCAACCGGCTGCCTCTACAGGCGGCTCAATTGGACAATCGTGAAGGTGCTTGCCCAAAATATTGCGTTGCTGCCGTACTCATCGCTTCGCCTCATTGGACTCTTTGCCAACAGGAGCTTGTATGGCAGACACTATTCTTCCCCAGACCCCGTCGCGCCGCCGGTTTATCGGCGTGGCCGCGGCGGCCGCTGTTGCGGGCTCGTTAAGTCGACTCGCGTTCGCGCAGACGAGTCAACCAATCACGGAAGTCACGAAGTCGAGTGGGGGTGACAAGGCCGCCATTCGTCCACTTCGTGTGCACGCGCCGGAATCGCAACTCATCGAATTGAAGCGGCGCATCAAGGCAACCAGGTGGCCCGACCGCGAGACGGTGAGTGATGCGTCACAAGGCGTGCAGCTCGCGACCATGCAGAAGCTCGCGCGGTATTGGGCAACCGACTATGACTGGCGCAAAGTCGAAGCGAGGCTGAACGCGCTGCCGCAGTTCGTCACCGAAATCGATGGGGTCGACATTCATTTCATCCACGTTCGTTCGAAGGATGCCAATGCGTTGCCGATTATCGTCACGCACGGGTGGCCCGGTTCGATCATCGAGCAGTTGAAGATCATCGGTCCGCTGACCAATCCGGCCGCCCATGGCGGAGCGGCGTCGGACGCATTCGATGTGGTGATTCCGTCGCTCCCCGGTTACGGGTTCTCGGGCAAACCGACGGCGACCGGCTGGGATCCTGTTCGGATCGCACGCGCCTGGGTCGTACTGATGAAACGGCTCGGCTACACGCGATATGTGGCGCAAGGTGGCGATTGGGGCAATGCTGTCACGGAGCAGATGGCTCTGCTGGCACCGCCGGAACTGCTCGGCATTCACACCAATATGCCGGCAACGGTGCCGGACAACGTCGCACAGGCACTCAAGCTCGGAGAGCCGGCGCCAGCAGGTCTCTCGCCCGATGAAAAGCACGCGTTCGATCAGCTCGACTATTTCTACAAACACGGCTTGGGGTACGCATTGGAGATGGCGAACCGCCCGCAGACGCTGTACGGCATCGAGGATTCGCCGGTCGGTCTCGCCGCGTGGATGCTCGACCACGATTCGGCCAGCCAGGCTTTGATCGCGCGCGTGTTCGACGGCCAGCCCGAAGGGCTCACGCGAGACGACGTGCTCGACAACGTGACGCTCTATTGGCTCACGAACACGGCAATCTCGTCAGGCCGGTTGTATTGGGAAAACAAGCTCAACTTCTTCGCTCCCAAACACGTTGCCATCCCGGTTGCCGTCAGCGTCTTTCCGGATGAAATCTACGCTGCCCCGCAGAGCTGGACAGCGAACGCGTATCCGAAGCTGATTCACTATAATCGCCTTCCCAAAGGCGGACATTTTGCGGCCTGGGAGCAGCCGCAAGTTTTCTCGGAAGAGGTTCGCGTGAGTTTCCGGTCGCTGCGCTGAAAACAGGAATATAGGTGATGCTGCAACGGTTGGCGGGGTCGTAAAGATGCATGTTCGCCGGCCTCCTGTTTGCGGAGGCCGGCGACGGGAACATGGGCTTCATAGACACATCTTGTTGTACGCGGCAGGGCACGGTTTCAACGAGCACTGTCCTGCCCGGCATACGTCGATTCCCATCCGCCACCCAGCACCTTGCACAGCGTGATGAGGTTCGCGTCGGCTTCAGCCCTGCTTTGCTCCAGATTGCTCTGCGCTTCAAGCAGTTGTCTCTGCACGTTCAGCACCTCGAGGAAATCGACCGCACCCGCCTTGTACCGTTGCTGCGCAATCGACAGCGCACGCTGGTTCAGACCGACAACCGTTTTCAACCGGTCGCGCCGCCGCTGTTCGGCGTCATAGACGACCAGCGCGTCGTCCACCTCACGCCATGCCTGAAGCACGATATGCTGGTAGACGATCGCTGCCTCCTGCTGCTGTGCCTCGCGCAGATGAAGCGTGCCCTTGAGACGTCCGCCTTCGAAGATCGGCAGCGTGATCGAGGGTCCCACGACAAACTGGCCCGACGCCCAGTCGGCGAGATTCGACAGTTGCAGGCTCTGGAATCCGGCGCTGCCGTTCAGCGAGATGCGCGGATAGAAGTCGGCCTTCGCCATGCCGATCGTCGCGGTGGCCGCATGCAGCTGGGCCTCGGCTTTGCGGATGTCGGGCCGGCGCTGCACCAGTTCCGACGGAACGCCGATCGGCACCTGATCGGGCAGTGCCGGCACATCGCGCGGCTCGGCGAGCACCGCTTGCAACGCGCCCGGTTCCTTCGCCAGCAGCACGCCTATCGCGTTGATGGTGGTCGTGCTGCGCGCTTCGAGTGTCGGGATCAGGCTTTCGATCGACTCCGCCTGGGCCATCGCGTTGGCCACGTCCAGGTCCGTCGTGACGCCTTCATGCACGCGGTTCTGCGTGAGCTTCGTGGCGTCGTGGGCGATGTCGAGGTTCTGTTTGGCGATCTGCAGCAGCGCCTGCGTGTCGCGCAACTGGATGTAGTCGCGCGCGAGTTCGGCGCGGGCGGACAGCAGGATCGCGTTACGGTCCTCGTACGAGGCATCGGAGAGCGCCGAGGCGGCCTCGACACCGCGTCGCACGCGGCCCCAGAAGTCGAGCTCCCATGACGCGTCGAAGCCGAACTGGTACAGATCGTAAGCGGGCGAGCCCTTGGCGCCCGGCAGCGGCGCGACACCGAGCGGCGCGCTGCCCGAGGCCGACTGCGTCTGACTTGCCGTCGGCGTGACGCCAAGCAGCGACAGGATGCCGTTCGGACTGCCGCGCTCGCGGTTGTAGGAGGCGGCGCCGGTCAGCGTCGGATATTGGTCGGCACCGGCAATGCGCTGCTGCGCCCGGCTTTGCCGCAGACGCGCCGAGGCCGCCGCGACATCCAGGTTTGCGTCGGTCAGCTGCTGTTCGAGCGAGTCCAGTACCGGATCGTTGAACAGCGTCCACCATTGCGGCGTGAATCCGGATTCGACAGCCCTGCTCGCGGCCTGCGCGCTCCGGGTGCGGCTGAACACATCGGGCGTGGCCGTCTGCGGAGCTTCGAAGTTCGGACCGACCAGGCAGCCCGTGAGCAGGGAGCACAGCAGCAACGCGAGCGCCGGCGTGCGCAGGGAGAAGTCGCTCGCGTTCATTTCGCGTCCGCTCCCGCGACCCGCGCGATCCGTGCATCGGCATGCTTGCCGACGGCGACCTCCGTTTCGACCGACAACCCGACGCTCAATGCGGACGCGGCCTGCTGTCCGTGATCGATGGTGATCCTGACCGGCACGCGCTGCACGATCTTGGTGAAGTTGCCCGTTGCGTTGTCGGGTGCGATAGGCGCGAAGCTCACACCCGTAGCAGGCGCAAGACTATCGACGTGTCCGCGGATCGTCACATCGGGCATGCTGTCGACCTTGATACGCACGCTGTCACCGGGTCGCATCCGGGCGAGCTGGTTCTCCTGGTAGTTGGCGACGATATAGGCGTCCGACAGCGGGACGATCGCAAGCAGCGGCGCACCGGTCGTCACGAATGCGCCGACGCGTGCCGAACGCCGTCCGACCTTGCCGTCGATGGGCGCATGAATCTCCGTGTACGACAGGTTGAGTTTCGCCTGTTCGAGCATGGCTTCGGCATGCGCCAACGCGCCCGCCGCCTTGTCGCGCTGTGTCTTCAGAACGTCGAGGTTCTGGCCGGTCGCCACAAGTGCGGCGCGGTTGCGCGCCTGCTGCGCGAGTTCCTCGGCCAGCGCGCTCGCGGCATGCTGCTGCTCCTGTGTCGTTCCCGCACCGGTCTCCGAAAGATTGCGATAACGCGCGGCGTTGGCGCGCGCGAATTCGAGCGTAGCATCGTCTGCGCGCAGCGTGGCACGCGCCTGATCGACGAGCGCCGGCTGCCGCGCGATTTCGGCCTCGTAGTTCGCCACCGCTGCTTTGGCCGCCACCACGTCTGCCTCGGCGCTCATCAATGCGGCGCGAAAGTCGCGATCGTCGATGCGAACCAGCAATTGCCCGGCCTTGACCTGCTGGTTGTCTTCGACGAGCACCTCCGAAACCTGACCCGCGACACGCGGTGCAACCAGCGTGAAATCGGCCGTCACGTAGGCATCGTTCGTGGTCTCGCTGGATGAACTGGAAAACAGCGCTATACAGGCCAGCACGGCAGCGCCGAGTATGACCGCGAACGCGGCAAGACGAATCGTTCCGGGAGAAAGTCGGGTAGCGGATGACATGGATAGCGTCGCTTAACGGGAGGAGGGCTGCGTCGTGCTCCAGGGCGGATAGACCCGCACGGGCAACACCGGGATAACGAAAAGAAAGGCGACGGCGATGCCCGCCATCACGCGATAGAGATCCGCCGATGTGAGCACGACGGCCTGCTCGTGGATCCGGTGTGCGAGTTCGCCGAGACCGTGAGTGGCATCGAGGCTCTGGCTCGTGACCAGCGCGTTATTGCCCAGGTGGTCGACCAGCATGCCCGAATGAAAATGCTCGCGCGCCGTGCCGAGACCTTCAATGAGGCCGGTTGCCGCGGCGCCGGTAAACGTCTTGAGCGTGTTGAACATGGCCGAGGCAAACGGGCCCTCCGTTGGCGGCAAGCCGGTCGTGACGCCCATCAGGATTCCCATGATGACCATCGGTTGCGCGAGGATCTGTAACGACTGAAGCCAGTAGAAATTATTGCGAATCCAGTCGGAGGTGACGAAGCTCCCCAGAAAGCACGAGACGGCCATCAGGCAAAGTCCGGCGGCCATGACCCAGCGGTGGTCGACCTGCTGGAGATTGAGCAGCGCGGCGGTCGCGGGCAGCGCAATCAGAAGGGGAATGGCCACCAGCAAAAACAGCGGCGTGGTTTGCAGCGGCCTGTAACCGTGAATCTGCGCGAGATACTGACTGGGTATGGCGGCAACGCTCACCAGCAGGATCACCGCACCCACCAGGGTCAGCAGCCCATGCGCGAAGTTCCTGCGCGCAAGCAACTGGAGCTTGAAAAACGGCACAGGATGAAACCACTCGTTGACGAGAAACGCCGCGAGCAACAGCGTCCCGCCGCAAAACATGGTGGAGATAAAGGTGGAGTTCAGCCAGTCGAGGCGATCACCCTGCAGCAGGCCGATCACGAGCATGGCGATGGCGGGATACCCGAGCAGGAAGCCGGTCCAGTTGAACGAACGCAGCCGTTCGAGTCTGGCGGGATCCGCCGGCAGTCCCTGATGGATTGCCACGCAGCTGACGAGTCCCAGCGGCACGATCTGCCAGAAGGCCATTTGCCAGCCGACATATTCTGTCCACAACGCGGCGAGCGGCGTGCCGAGCGCCGGTCCGAAGGTCGCGGTCAGCGCATAGCCCGCGAGCCCGTATAACTTGACCTTCGGCGGCAGATAACGCAGCGCGACGATGATCAGCATCGGCGGCAGACAGCCACCGGCGACGCCCTGCAGCGCGCGCAATACATAGAGCGTCAGCAGGTTCGGTGCAAACGGGCAGAGCAATCCAAGGATCATCACGGCGAGCACGGCGCCGATCGTGAAGCGCTTGAGCGTGAACGTCACGCCGAACCATGGCGCGAATACCATGGTGGCGACGTTGGTCGCTTCGAACAGGGTGGTCAGCCAGGTTCCGTCGTCCCGTCCGATCGAGAACGCGCCGCGAATATCCGCGAGCGCAACTGCGGTGACCTGTTCGTTCAGTATCGCCAGCAGAGAGGCCAGCAACATGCCGAGCAGGCCGATCGCGAGGCGTGGGGGCAGTGTCGCCTGGGTCGGCGCTTGCTGTACTGGAGTTGCCGAGGCCGACGTCGACGATGGCGTGAGCTTCGTTTCTCCTGTTCCAGTTATCGGTGGGTTGGCGATGTTCATAAGGGACCGGCTACCAGTGTTCAATGCGGCATGTCGTGAGGAAATCTCCGTGTCGCCCCCGGCGCTCGCAAGCATTGCTGCCGCGCATTGGGTTTATGAATTCTAGGAGGAGGCCCGGTTTTCTAACAGCCGATACAGGTCGCGTATCAGGCCATTTGATGTGCAAATCTGGCCAATGTCAGCGTCGCTGAAATGACAAGGGCAACACACTCACCCCGAGTTGACGAATCTGCTCTTTAGACAGAACAGATTTCATCAACCTGGGGCAGCGCGAGCCGTTGCCTCGTGATGGGATGCCGGTATTGCATTACGTCCGGCTCATGCCTTGGGCTGCACCTCTGCGAAGTATTGAGGCGCCTCGCGGCGATCGAACATTCCGTACTCCCGGACAACGCGAATGTGCCGCAAGCGCACGGACTTCGGCAGCGTCGTATTGCGCTCGAAGGCTTCAGCGGCCGCAAGGTCGTCCCACGTCGCTACCGCAATGACGTCGCCCGGCGTTATCAGCGCGTCGAATGCATCCCAGGCGACAAGGCCGGGCGCCTTCGTATCGAGTCCGAGCGCCTGGGCAACCGCCTCCGCACCCGCCTGCTTGACCCAGTCCGGCGCGTGTTGCGCATCGAGTAGCGTGACCGCCTTGCCAAGTCCCGTTTCGGTTGCATCGAGGCGTTGCTCGACCAATGTCTGCCCGGCCGGCACGCACGTATCCGCGACGGTCTGGCCAATGCGCAGCCGATAGTCGGCAAACACGCGGTCGCGCGCCGCCTGCTGCACCTTGTGATGGTTCGTCGTCACTCGCCAGCGAACCAGCGACTTCTCATCGCGCCAGCTCGATAGCGAGAGCAGCCATCCCTGGCGTGTCAGGCTCGCGTAGCGGGTGTTGTCGACGAAACCATCGATCGCATCGAGTTCCGGGCGCAGCATCCTGGCCATGCCGAGATAGGCGTCGAATTGTTCGGATAACGGATTGACTTCGAGCATTGCAGAAAACATGGATTCCTTGGTCTGATTGAGGACGCCTGGCCGTGTGGCAGGACATGGAATCGCAGCGATGCAGTCGATTCATCACCATGTGACTGTCGCGCGATGGGTGAGCTGATTGTCGGAGAAGCAGAGGGTTTCTTGAAGCGCCAGCAGGCCGCATATTGGGCCATTCCATGTGCGAATTCTGCCAGGCTGTCATGGATAACCACGCGCCGCGCCGATCCGGAAACAGTCACTTTCCGTTTGCTCAACAAAGCTAATGCCAGCGGGAAGGAATATCGCAAAGGCCGTTTTCGTTTGCTGGTTTAAAGAGTTCGAAATTGGGCCATTTGTGGTCTTCTTCGTGCCAACCACACAAAGAGCGCGTCTCCATGCAAGGCGTGGCGCTTAATATCGCGGCATCTCCCTGGCGTCCGATGACGCGACGTCCCCATAACAAGGGCGCAGGTCTAGCGGCAAGCTGCAAATACATTGAAGTTGGAATCAGGATGGACAGATTGCGTGAGATGGAGGTATTCGTAGCCATCGTCGACGGAGGCAGTTTTACCAGCGCGGCGGACAAACTTGGCATGTCCGCCCCCGCGGTGTCGCGGGCGCTTACGTCGCTCGAAGCCCGCTTGGGTGCGCAACTGCTTGCGCGAACAACCCGTTCAGTCAGGCCGACCGAGGCGGGTATGTCGTACCTCGATGCCTGCCGCAAGGTGTTGGATGCGGTCACGGACGCCGAAGCCGATGTCGCGGCCTGTCAGGACAACCCGGTGGGCACACTGACTATTTCGGCGCCGGTGCTGTTCGGTCAGCGCTTTATCGCTCCGTTAATCGATGCGTACGCCCAGCGTTATCCGGACGTGAGCATCAACGCGGTGTATGTCGATCGCACCACGCGGCTTCTCGAGGAGGGCGTGGATGTCGCCATCCGCATCGGCCACCTGGGCGATTCGTCGATCTATGCCATTCCGCTGGGTTTTGTACGACGTCGAACCTATGCCGCTCCGGCTTATCTCGCAGCGCATGGCGAACCGGTTCATCCGAGGGAGCTTGCGGATCACCACTGCGTGTCCCTGACGGGCGTGACGAATCCGCTGGAATGGACGTTTTACGAAAACGGCTCGCGGCTGTCGGTCCGGGTTCAGCCGCGAATGACCGTCAATCTGGCGCCCGCGGCCGTGATGGCCGCCGTCGATCGGGTGGGAATAACGCAACTGTTTTCCTATCAGGCGGCCCCCGAGGTACTCAATGGAACGTTGCTGCCGGTCTTGACGGCATTCGAACCCGAGTCGACACCTGTCAACTTGCTGCATGTGGAGCGGCGCGGCGCGAGCGGTAAGATTCGGGCCTTCGTGGAGTTCGTGACCGAGACCCTGCGCAGAAACGTGCATCTTCAACAACACATGGAGACCGCGACGGCTCTGAATGAGACTGCCGGAATTTTGCGTTCGGTGTAACAGGGTGAGCCGGGGGCGCGAATATTTTTATGCGGGCTCGCCGATACTGCGAGTCGTTCAAGCCGACCTGACCGAGCCCGCCGGCGCGACGGCAAGACGAAGTTCGCGGTAGGCAGTCACCAGCGCATCAAGGCTGAATGTCCGGTTCAGGCCGCTGGGATTGGGCAGCACCCACGCGCGGGCGCCGCCGAATGGAATTTGCTGCCGTCCCCACTCGATGTCGCGGCTGCCCGACATTGCGCTGAGCGCCATCTTGCCGAGGAAGGCCACGCATTGCGGCGCGTAGCCTTCAATCTTCCGCTCGAACTCCGTCGCGGCCGCCTTGAATTCCCATGAGGACAGCTGGTCCGCTCGCGCGGTCGGACGCGAGACTACCGTGGTGAGACCACAACCGTACTGGAGAAGCGTGTAGTCGTCGTCGGGCCCGATCTGCTCGGGAGTGAAACCCGCAAGATGAATGGTCCGCCAGAACCGGTTGCCTCGGCCGGCAAAATGGCGGCCGGTCGACGCCGCTTGCACGCCGGGATTGATACCGCAAAATACAACGGATAAACCCGGCGCAAGGAGATCAGGAAGAGATTGAGGTGAATCGGCGCGAGTCACGGAGGGTGCAAGTCGATTCATTGCATAAAGTACATTCGAGGCATTGGGCGGCAACAAACCTGCGTAGATGCGCGATCTAGTCGACCATTTCCAGTTCCGCTGTTTCGATCTGCTCTTTCACGTCGCTCGCTACCCGCGGCTGCCTGGCCACCGTACCACGGAATCGTTGACGATACTGTCTGGGCGTGACGTTGAGGCGTCGGAAGAAAGTGGCTCGCATATGCGTGGCGCTGTGAAAACCACAATTAAACGCCACGGTCTTCAGAGGAGCATCGGTCTCTTCGAGCAGTTTCCTCGCGGTGTCGACGCGAACCTGTTCGACAAACGCCGACGGCGTCACCTTCGCATACTTCGCGAACAGGCGCGAAAAGGTACGGCGGCTGACCGACACAGCACTGGCAAGCTGTTCGATCGACAATGCGTCGGTTATGTGCTCGGTCACGTAGCGCAGCACCTTGCCGACTATCGGATCCTGGTCCTTGCGCACTCCCACGTAAGGACTGTACTGGGACTGTCCACCTTCCCGCTGGATGTAGACCACCAGACGTTTCGCAACCCGCACCGCCAATTCGTGCCCCCAGTCTTCGGCCACGAGCGCAAGACACAGGTCGATGCCCGCCGTCACGCCGGCTGAGGTGAACAGGCGTCCATCGCGGATGAAGATCCGGTCGGGCTGCACGGACGCCTGCGGAAACTCGTCGGCGAGCCGGCTTGCATCGGCCCAGTGCGTGGTCACTTCCTTGCCGTCGAGCAGCCCGGCGCGCGCGAGCACGAATGCTCCGTTGCAAACGGAACCGAACCGGCTTGCGCCGCCTGC
Organism: Paraburkholderia sp. BL17N1; assembly: GCF_003634175.1. Classification (NCBI taxonomy): domain Bacteria; kingdom Pseudomonadati; phylum Pseudomonadota; class Betaproteobacteria; order Burkholderiales; family Burkholderiaceae; genus Paraburkholderia; species Paraburkholderia sp. BL17N1. The sequence goes on along the minus strand of NZ_RBIW01000001.1, from coordinate 3,997,775 downwards.
CTGATCTTTCAGCCACTTCAGGAATTCGGGCCGTGGCTCTACATCGGGCAAGCGCGGTCCGCCCGCCACCAGCAGCAAGTCGAATGGCGTGTCGAAGTCCGCATAGGCGTGGGGAACCGTGAGTTGCATCCCGTTCGAGCAGGCCACAGTGCCGGCCTCGTTTGCCATGAGAACGACCTCGTATTGCTGGTGCTCGGGCAAAAACGTGTTTGCTTCCGCGAATACGTCCAGCGGGCCAGCGACATCCAGTGCCTGCACATCATCGAATATAACAATGGCGACTTTCATGGCGTGACCCTCGTTCCTCGTTGCTGGCGTTCATGCGCGCGTCCGGTGAGCGGCTTGCCCGCCGGTTCGCGACACAGGTGTCTCTTCGCTGCGCCTACTATAAGAGCGAAGCGCCACGGGATAAATGCGCTGGCCCGAAATTCACTTGTTACACCAGGTGAGGGTATATAGACCGCGCAATATTGCCAGGCAGCGCGCAGACACGTTCGTTCGCCGTCGCGCATGGCGCCACCGGCTACGTGGCCCAAACCTCATCTTTATTGGCCAGCGACGGCGCTAACCATGCACACAGTCGCTGCGCCGACTACCTATGCTTGTTCTCATCAATGCGGCTGGGAACGTGAAGCCCTGGCGCACCAGAGAATCTGTCGCCGGCGAAATGCACGTCCGTCCCTAGCCCCTGGTTGCGCGCCGGACTGGCCACGATGGGGCGACAGCCGCCTCACACATGTCACGGTCGAAGTTCGGACCTGACGCGAATGGAGGACAGATTCATCATGCTGACGGAAAAAATTCAAAGCTCTTTTCTGTTCGGGGGCAATGCGCCCTACGTCGAGGAGCAATATGAACTCTACCTGGCCGACCCGGCATCGGTCGCGCACGAGTGGCGCGCGTATTTCGATGCGTTGCGCGAAACACCCGCCATCGACGGCAGCGACCGCGACGACGAGCCGCACGCGCCCGTGGTTTCGAACTTCGTCGATCTGGGCAAGCGCTCGCGCGCCACGGAGATCAGGCTCGACGACGGCCTGGCGAACGCCAGAAAACAGGTGGCCGTGCAGTCGCTGATTGCCGCGTTCCGCTTGGTCGGCACCCGCAAGGCGAAACTGGACCCGCTGCTGTGGACGCCGCCACGGGCTTCAGTCGAACTGACGCCGGCGTTCTACGGTTTGTCGGCAGCCGATATGTCCACGCGATTCAGCACCGCCGACACGTTTCTATTCGACGAAGACGCCACGTTGCAAGACATCGTCACGGCACTCGAACAGACCTATACGGGCACACTCGGCGCCGAGTTCATGCATTTGACGGATGCGGGCGAACGCCGTTGGTGGCAGATGCAACTCGAGTCGACCCGCGCAAAACCTTCGTTTTCGGTAGCGGAGAAAAACCGCTTTCTCGAACGTCTGACGGCTGCTGAAGGACTGGAGAAGTACTTGCACACGCGCTATGTCGGGCAAAAGCGCTTCTCGCTGGAAGGCGGTGAATCGTTGATCGTGTTGCTGGATGAACTTGTCCGCTATGGCGCATCGAAGAAGGTCAACACGGTGGTGATGGGCATGGCGCACCGTGGGCGTTTGAACGTGCTGGTGAACATTGTCGGCAAGCCTTTGCGCGCGCTCTTCGACGAGTTCGAGGGCAGGAGCGGCGACCCTTTGCCGGCCGGCGACGTCAAGTATCACAAAGGCTACAGTAGTGTCACGCAGACGGACGACGGACCCGTCGACGTCGTGCTTGCGTTCAATCCCTCGCATCTGGAAATCGTCAACCCGGTCGTGCAAGGCATGGCTCGCGCGAAGGTAGACGCTTCGGATGAAGGCGACAGCAGCGGTGTGCTGCCCGTCGAAATTCACGGCGACGCGGCGATGTCCGGGCAGGGCGTCGTGATGGAGACGTTGAGCCTGACTTACACACGCGGACACGGCACGGGCGGAACCGTCCACGTGGTCGTCAACAACCAGATCGGCTTTACGACCTCGGATCCGCGCGATACGCGCTCGTCGTTCTACACCACCGACATCGCGAAGATGATCGAGGCGCCGGTTCTGCATGTCAACGCGGACGACCCGGAAGCGGTGGCCATGGCGGTGCGCCTCGCGCTCGACTATCGCACGGCCTTCAGGCGCAGCGTGGTGATCGATCTCGTCTGCTTTCGCAAGTACGGACATCAGGAACAGGACACGCCCGCCATCACGCAGCCTCTCATGTACCGTGCAATTGCCAGCCATCCGGGCGTGAGGACCGTGTATGCCCAACGGTTGATCAAGGAAGGCGTGGTGACGCCGGACCAGGTCAAGGACTACTTCGACGCGCAGCGCGAAAGTCTCGAACAGGCGAGAGAGAGCAACGCGGTCGAGGTGGCCGTTCAGGCGGACGACATACCCGCATGGCCGACGTTTCTCGAAGACTATGCCGGCCCGGTGCAGTATGGCCCGCCGTTGGCTGACCAGGTGCGTGCGCTGGCGCAGCAGGTCTCGACCGTTCCGGACGGCTATGAATTGCATCCGCTGGTCGGCAAGATGATCGCCGCACGCCGCGAGATGGCCGCCGGCAAAAAGCCGCTGGATTGGGGCATGGGCGAGCACCTGGCATTCGCCTCATTGCTGGACGCCGGGATCGATGTCCGCCTGAGCGGGCAGGATAGCGCGCGAGGCACCTTCAATCACCGACACGCCGTTCTGCACAATCAGACGCGCACGTGCCGCTCGGAGGGCGTCTACATTCCGCTGGAGCATATCGGCGAGGAGCAAGGCCGGTTTACCGTGACGAACTCCATTTTGTCGGAGGCGGCCGTGCTGGCTTTCGAGTATGGCTATTCGACGGTGAACCGCAATGCGCTCGTCGTATGGGAAGCGCAGTTCGGGGACTTCGCGAATGGTGCGCAGGTCGTGATCGATCAGTTCATCGCGGCGGGCGCCGCAAAGTGGGGGCAACTCAGCGGGTTGACGCTGTTCCTGCCACACGGACAGGACGGGCAGGGACCGGAACACGCGTCGGCGAGGCTCGAGCGATATCTGCAACTTTGCGCGCAGGACAACATGCGGGTCGTCCAGCCGACCACGCCCGCGCAACTGTTCCACTTGCTGAGAATGCAGGCGGCTGTCTTCGATCGCCGGCCGCTCGTCGTGATGACGCCCAAGTCGCTCTTGCGTCATCCGGAAGCCGTCAGCACACTCGACGATCTGGCCACGGGTGCGTTCCGCGAGATCCTGGCGGATACGCAAGCCGAGGCGTCGCGGGCGTCGAGTGTGGAGCGCGTGATCGTGTCTTCAGGCAAGGTCTATTTCGATCTGCTGGAACATCGCCGCTCGTCTGGTGCTGGCGATACGCCGCTCATCCGCGTCGAACAACTCTATCCGTTTCCGTCCCGGCAACTCGCCGCGGAGTTCGCGCGTTATCCGAATCTGAAGACGGTGGTCTGGTGTCAGGAGGAGTCGCGCAACCAGGGCGCGTGGAGCTTCGTCGAACCGCAGTTGCGTGAGATCCTGCCTTCGGCCGCGCAACTGCTGTATGCGGGGCCGGCGGCTTCCGCGTCGACTGCGCCCGGTTATCACGCGGTCCACGCGGCGAGGCAGGCAGCGCTGATTTCGAGTGCATTCGCGGGCTGACGGCGCATACGTATTGCGGTGATGCCGGTGCATCGCCGCAATGGCCCAAATCCGGCCTATCCTGGCCCGGAACCAAGCTCGTTTATGCGTGTGCGCAGCCTCGATCGTTGTCAGAATGGATAATGCCGTTTCTCACGATACTTCCAGACGCACCTCATAAAAGTGCTAGATGGGTTGCGCTTTGTACGGAGAACCCGTCGAAACAATCGCCCATAAGCTGGTAAGGAACATACGCTGTTCTCGAGTTGGAAGGGAAATCGTCCTTAATTTGGCCGCTGATATTTTCAGCGCCCGTTTCCATGCGAGTCAGCCATGACCCAAAACCCGAACGTTGCTTTAGACGCTCTTCTGAAACCGCCGGCTGCCGGCGAATCGATGTCGGGTGCCGACATCATCCTGCGCGTACTCAGCGAGCAGGGCGTCGATACCGTATTCGGCTATAGCGGCGGCGCAATTTTGCCGACGTACGACGCCGTGTTTCGCTTCAACGAAATGCACGCGCAAACGCCCGAGCGTCAGATCAAACTCGTCGTGCCCGCCAATGAACAGGCCGCCGGCTTCATGGCCGCCGGCTACGCGCGCGCGAGTGGAAAGGTCGGCGTATTCATGGTGACGTCAGGCCCCGGCGCGACGAACGCGGTGACGCCGATCGCCGACTGCAACGGCGATTCGATCCCCATCGTCCTCTTATGCGGACAGGTGCCTCGGGCCATGATCGGCACGGATGCATTTCAGGAAGCGCCTGTCTTCAACATCATGTCGGCGTGCGCGAAACAGGTGTTTCTGGTGACCGACCCGGAGAAGCTCGAACAGACGCTGCGGACTGCGTTCGAAGTCGCGCGCACTGGCCGTCCAGGTCCGGTCGTCGTGGATGTGCCGAAGGACATCCAGAACTGGACGGGCGCTTACCGCGGGCAAGGTACGCTGGAATTCAGAGGCTATTCCGACCGTCTTCGAATGGTGGCGAATGGCGCTCGCCTCGACGAGGACAAGCGCACCCGCTTCTTCGATCTGCTGGCGCAAAGCAGGCGGCCGCTGCTGTATGCCGGCGGCGGCATTATCACGGCCGGCGCGACGGCTGAACTGCGTCAGTTTGCCGAGCGTTTCGGCATCCCCGTGGTGACCACGTTGATGGGTCTTGGCGCCATATCCGTAAAACACGAACTGGGGCTCGGCATGCTGGGCATGCACGGCGCCGCGTGTGCGAACTACGCGGTGGAAGACTGTGACTTCCTGATCGCGGTGGGCGCCCGCTTCGACGACCGGGTGGCCGGTGGCCGGCCTGATGCCTTTGCGCCCAGAGCGCGGTATGTCGCGCACATCGACATCGACGAGGCGGAAATCAACAAGGTGAAACGCGCGCAGTGGACGCACGTCGGCGACGCTAAGGATACCTTGCTGTCATTGATGAAGCATGGCCCGGCGGCGCCGCGGACGATGGAATGGCTCGATCGTATCGAGGAATTGAAGCGAGTCTACGGGATGAACTACGACCGCAATAGTCCGGCAATTCAGCCGCAATTCGTCGTCGAAAAGCTGAGTGACCTGACCGGCGGCCGAGCGATCGTTACCACGGGCGTCGGCCAGCATCAAATGTGGGCGGCGCAATTTTTCGACTTTGTGGAACCGCGCAGTTTCCTGACTTCAGGCAGCATGGGGACCATGGGTTTCGGACTGCCTGCGGCTATCGGCGCTCAATTGGCGCGGCCGGATGCGCTTGTCATCGATATCGACGGTGACGGCAGCATCCGCATGAATATTGGCGACCTGGAAACGGCCACCACTTATGGCGTGCCGGTCAAAGTCCTGTTGCTCAACAATCTCGGTGACGGGATGATCCGGCAATGGCAGCGTCTCTTTTACGACGGACGCCTGTGCGTGAGCGACAAGTCGCTGCATCGCAAGGATTTTGTCATGGCGGCACGGGCCGACGGATTTGAGTTTGCGCGTCGCGTTGCAACCATGAGCGAACTCGAGGAGCAGCTCAAGGCCTTTGTGGAATTCGACGGACCAGCCTTCCTCGAAGTGATGGTCGACGAGAACGCCGATGTGTTTCCGATGGTGGGGCCGGGGCAAAGCTACGCGAACATGGTCACCGGGCCGTTCATTCCGTCCCGGGCGGAGCCTGAAGCCAAAGGGAAGGGCACGGAGCGTCAGGCGGCCGCGGATATGTTCTAGCCATGCGAGACGCACACCGTCGTTGTCACGCAAGCCAGGCAGAGGAGGGCCGCGAGGAATTCATGGCTTCTCTCCTGGTTTGCCGCGCACCAGCGACTCCGGATGGCGCTCCAGATAGTCGGCCAGCGCGTTCAGCGATTGCAGCGTGCGGGTCAACTCCTGCAGCGCCTGATGCACATCCGACTGCATGGGCGAGTCCTGCTGCAAAGTCGCCTCGGCGGAGCCGAAGGTTTGCCGCGCGGCGGCGAGTGTGTCGCGCGCCTGCGGCAGGACCTCGTTGTTCAGCCGGTTGAACAGCGCGTCGGCGTTTTTCAGCGACGTGTTCAGATTCGAGCCGATCTGATCGAACGGAATCCGATTGAGCTTCTTCGCAATGTCGGCCACCTGCGTCTGCAACGCGTCGAGCGTGTTCGGAATGGTCGGCAACTGGATCGGCTCGCTATTGGTGTCGAACTTGACGGGCGCGGCGTTGGGGAAAATGTCGAGCGCGATATACAACTGGCCCGTCAGCAGGTTGCCGGTGCGCAATTGCCCACGCAAGCCGCGCTCGACGAGCCGGCGCAATAGTTCGTGGCTGGCCGCGCTACCCGCCTCGGGCATCGTCGCGCCACGGGAGCGCCGGCGCAGCCGGTCGGGGTACAGATCCAGCGTTACCGGCATGACAAAGCTGCGCGCGTCCGGATCGTATTCGACGCCGATGTCCGTCACCTGGCCGAGCACGATGCCCCGGAAGTCGACCGTCGCGCCAACCGACAGCCCACGCAGCGACTGATTGAAGATCATCACGGCACGTACCGGCGCGCCGTCCGGCGCGCGCATGGCATCCACTTCGTCGGCGGCAAGCCGGAAGCCGGTTTTCTCCGCGGCGAGTGTACCCATCGGCTGGCCTGGCGGCGTCTGGAATGCGAGGCCGCCGACCAGAATCGCCGCGAGCGACTGCGCGTTGACGACGAAGCCGTCCGAATCGAGCCGCACATTGACGCCGCTCGCATGCCACCAGCGCGAATTGGTGCCGACGTACTGATCGTACGGCGCGGCGACGAACACCTGCATCGTCACGCCCGTGCCGTCCTTGTCGAGCGAAATACCGTAGACCTGGCCCACCTGCACGCGCCGGTAGAAAATCGGTGAGCCGATGTCGATCGAGCCGAGCGAATCGCCATGCAGCGTGAAGCGATGGCCTTTCTGGTTTGCGGTGATGGGCGGCGGCGCCTCCAGTCCGACGAACTCGGTTTGCGTCTGCGTGGAGCGGCCGACGTCCACGCCGATATACGCGCCCGAGAGCAGCGTGCCGATGCCCGATACGCCGGCGGCGCCCACGCGGGGGCGAACCACCCAGAAGCGGGTGTCCTTGACCGCGAAGCGCTCCGCCTGCTTGGTGAGTTGCACGGCGATCTGCACGTGGGTCCGATCTGGCGACAGCGTGATCGACTTCACCGAACCGATTTCGACGTCCTTGTACTTGACCTGGGTCTTGCCGGGTTCGATGCCTTCGGCGTTGTCGAAGACGATCGTGATCGCCGGACCGCGCTCCGTGACCGCCTTGATGACGAGCGCGAGACCGATCAGCGCCGCGATCAGCGGCACGACCCAGACGAGCGAGGGCAGCCAGCTGCGCCGTGGCGTGATGTCGGGATCGGGCAGCTCGGGCGGCAGGGCGGGTCCTTGTTGGCTACTCATGGCGAGGTTCCGAAGCATGGCTGCGGCTTGCCGCGCGGGTCGGCGAGCGGACGCGGGGCGGCCATGGACCGAACCGCCTCGTCATGCCTGGCCTGGTCCCCGGCGCCGCGCACCTGGTGCCGCCTGCGGGTGGCACCGATGCCGCGCTCAGGGCTGCACGGCCTCCCACGACGAGTCCGGATCAAACGATTTGAGCGCGGCAGCGGCGCGCGCCGACTGCGGGCCGAGGTTCTTCTGGTAGATCTGCCCATCCTGATTGACGATAAAGCTCATCACGCCCGTCTTGCCATAGTCGGCGGGCCACGCGACGAGGCCATAGCCTTTCGTCAGCGTGCCGTTCTCGACGTAGTCCTGACTACCGCCTTTGGCATGCGGTCCTTGCGCGGTCAGGATGCGGAAGTGATAGCCATGATAACCGTCTTTCGAGACAGACTCGGTGTGCGGCATCGTCGCGGCGAGCGGGCCAAGCGGGCTCTCCGCTTCACCCGGCGCGCTCGGCCAGTACAAGCCGTCGCGCTTTCCCGGCGTGCTGAGAATGCGCTGCGCGTAATGCTGCGTCAAGCCTTGATAGGCGCGTTGCGCGTCGAGATAGGCGAGCGACGTCTGCATCGCCGCGCGCTCGTTGCGGCCGATGCGGCGCGTCGCGATCTCGTCGCGGCCGGCTACGGGATCGAAGCGCCAGCCTTTGGAAGTCTGCACGAGCGGAATCGGCAGCGACCAGCCACTGGTGCCGACCGTCAGATGCTTGCTCGCGTGACCGCCGGCCGGCGCGGGATCGTCGACGATCTGGTGTCCTGCCGACCACGCGCCGAGAAAGTCGTAGATGTCCTCTTCGCCGACGTCTTTGGTTGGGATAAAGCGGGTGAAGTCGTTGCCGAGCACGTGCTGCATCGCGCCGTGATCGTTGCTGGCGAGCGCGTCGACAAACGCGTTGGCCGCGGCTTCGGGCGTGGGGTAGACAGCTTGCGCATGCGCCGCGGACGCGCCGAACACAAGCATGGCAAGCGCGAGCGCGGCAGCGACGAGGCGCCGGGTTAGCGCGGGGGCGCCGGCATGAGGTGCGCCGGCGGTATGGAACATGCGGATGCGGATCATGAGCGGCTCCTGTGAGATCGGTTTCAACGTTGCCGGCCGAAGTGACGCTGACCGCCGCCTGCGCCCAGCCCACCGCCGGTGCGTTGGCCGCCGCCGCCCGCGCCGAAACCGCCGCCGCGCTCGCCCGCGCCGCCCGCGCCCAGATTGCCACCACGTTGCTGAGCGCCGCCATTCGCGCCGAGGCCGCCGCCGCGGTTGTTCGCCTGCGCTTGCCGGCTGGCTTGGCCGCGCTGCATGTCCCGCTGCGCGTCGCCGCCATTGCCCGCGCCGCGCAAGGCGTTGTCGCGGTTCACGTGCTGCGCGCTGTCGCGCAGGCTGGCGGTCGAGTTGCCGCCCTGGTGGATGCCCTCCACGCGCTGGCTGGCGGTGCCGCCCAGATTCTGGCCAGTGCGGTTCTGCAAGGTCTGCTGTGCCTGCGCGCGCGACGTTGCCGTTGCCGACGTATCGCGCCCGCGATATGCATCGCGTTGCGCGCTGCCCACGTTGGCCGAGGTATTGCGGTTGAAGGTCGAATTCCGGTTCCAGTTGGTCGTGCTGCTATTCACGTCGAGCCGCCGGTTCACATTGATGTTGTTGTATTGATTCACGTTGATGTTGACGCTGTGATTGTTCCAGTTGACGTTGCTCCACAGCGAACTGGTGATCGCGACGCCGACGCCGAACGCGAGGCCCGCGGCAAGACCGCTGGCCACGGCATAGCCGGGTGGGGGCGGCACGTATACGGGCGGGTAGGCCGGATAGGGCCACGCGCCGTAGACGACCGTGGGGTTGTACGTCGGCACATAGACGACCTGCGGGTTGACCGGCACGATCTGGATCGTGCTCTGCTCGACCACCACTTTCTGCTGCGGGTTGGTCTGCAGGTTGCCGGCCTTCTGCGCCTGCTTGCGCAGCCGTTGCACGGAGTCCATCACGTCGTCCGGCTGCGCGAGGAAGGCGTTGCCGAGTTGCGTGACCCAGTCGGGTTTGGACGCCATGGTGGCGAGCACCTGCGGAAACGCCACCAGCGATTGCACGCTCGGGTCCCACGGCTCCGACGCGACCGCCTTCACGGCGTCGTCGCCCTGGAGTTTCGGATTGGCTTTCGACCACGCCGCCGCCGACGGCACCTCCTGCGGAAAGGTGGAAGCCATCAGCACTTGCGCGAGGAGGGCGTCGGGGTAGAGCGCGATCGGCGCGGTCAGCGAGTCCAGTTGTTGATTCGAGATCTTCGCCGGCGTCTGCGCGGCAGTTTGTGCATGAGCGACCGGCGCCGCCACCTCGGGCAAAAGCGGCGAGCCGGCCAGTGCGGTCAATGCGGCCAGAAGAATTTTTCGCGATCTTCTCTGGTATGCCCTGGAGCGTTTCACGATCAGGTCTCCCTTGTTGGAAGTTGTTTGCGGCGCAATGCTGCGCTGTATGAGACGTCGACGCCGTGACCGTGCCGCGAAGCGGCCGGTCGCTTGAGACGGGGCCGATCACCCGTGCGGCAACCGGTGATGCAAGGACCCGCGAAAATCGGACTTCAAATGGACTCCGAATTGTGTGCCTGGCAGCGTGTGTCTGATCGTCCGCGCCATGCATTCGTGGCACGTTCGCGACGACACTAAACTGCGCCCCGCGCAGAGAGCGTGATGCGTGCGTGCGAGATACCGTGCATCTTACGCAATGGCGACTACTAATAAACCTTTTCCGCGAACATGTGCAAACTTTTGCTCAAATAAATTCTAGTTGAATTTCTTTCGTTCATGGATTAACGGCGCGATGCTTGCTGGGTTTTTTCGACGGTTGGCGCTTCTCAGAAGCTCCTTGCCTTGCGCGCAAGATCCATCGGGATCGCTGCAGTCGCGGTGCATGGATTGAATCTTTCGCATAAGTTGCGTAAGTTAGTTATGCGTTGGGTCATAACGTCCTCAAAAAACGCGCGTGCGTGTGACCGGACATTAAAACGGACTAGCGTCATTCGATCCAGCCGAACATGCGTTTTTGTTGACGCGTGATGCCGGCGTCTCGCTCAGCCCGGTTGATCGGCGACGCGGCCGGTTTCTCCGGACGCGTCGCCGATCACCGTCCGCGACGCGGCCCCGGTGCTACAGGTCGTCGCCGACGAATCGGCGGAGTAGGGGTTGTCCGGCTGCGCCTGCAACGCATCGCGAATCTCGCTAGACCACGCCTCACGCTCGCCGCGATATGCGTCGAGACCTGCAGCATAGAAACTTTGCAGCGCGCCGCGCAGCGCTAGCAGATGCGTGAACGTATCCGCGAAACTGTTTCGCCGCACCCACGCCGCATATTCGATGCGCGGCGCGATCCGCGGCCCATCCAGTTCGATCGACTGCATCGAACCATGCGTCCGACCGGGTGCAGGTCGACAAGGAGAAGGGCTGTTGCACAACCGAGGTGATTGAAGCGGCGCCACAACCGGGCGAGGATGCATGGCTGCGTAACTGGAACACGTCGGCCGCCGTGTTTCTGCAACAACGCTTTCAACAGGAATGCTTAGGGAAGTCGGGTCGCGCGCCGTGAAGCGATTTCTATCCGGCGTTGCAATGCTGGTTGCTTTATTCGCGGCTGCATCCGCGCCGGCCGATCCCGCGCCGCGCATCATGGCGCGCGCATCTCGAACGTTCAGCGTGTCGAGCGTGCGCTAACTCGCGCGTGGCAGCGCTGGTTGGCAAGCGACGCGCTCGCTTGGCGAAACTTCGCGGCGGCCGCGCGCAAAGGAGAGTGGCGGCAGACCATTCCGGCCTTGAATGCGTGGATAGACAGAGCAGGCGACTTCGGTCGTCCCGCGCGGTACCCGCTGGACTGCGGCTCGGACGCGGACCAAGCGCAAGAACGACAGCTTGCCGGGACCGCTGAACCGGTACCAGGCGGCCGTCGATTCCCACGCGCACAGTCGCGCGCTGCATCGTTTCTGGAACGATATGAACCGTCCCTTAAAGGCTCAGGATTACCCACTTCTTGCAAGCGAAAGGTTTCCTCTGCCCATTCGTCGCGTTTGAAGTCGAGCCAGCGTTGGGCCATGCGATGAAGGGCGCATTCGGCCGCGCGAAAATCGTCGATGTCAGCGGAGCTCAAGGAATCTGCAGAAACAAAAAACCCCGTAAGACGTTGATCTTACGGGGTTTCTCGAACTGCTTCGGCTTGCGCCGCAACTGCTAATGGTGCCCAGGAGAGGACTCGAACCTCCACGGTGTTGCCACCGCTAGGACCTGAACCTAGTGCGTCTACCAATTCCGCCACCTGGGCACGTCTTCAAGCTAGACCGCTATTTTAGCGTGGTGATTTAGCGTGTCAATCCCCACCTGCAAACTAACTCCGCTTCAATCAACCGCCCGGATATCGCTTGCAGTAAAGCGATTCTTCACCACTCGACAACCGTCCTGCCAACCACTCAATCCACCCAACAATCCGCGCTGTTAAACAGCGGCGTATCACCAGGCTTCACACAAAAAGTAAAGCCGCTCGTAAGCGGCTTTACTTTTGAATCTGGTGCCCAAGAGAGGACTCGAACCTCCACAGTGTTGCCACCGCTAGGACCTGAACCTAGTGCGTCTACCAATTTCGCCACCTGGGCAGATGATGAACAGCAAAGAACGCCATTATAGCGACAGATTAGAGACTGTCAAGCGTTTCTCAAAACTCGCTTAAACATCGTCGTGGCGAGCGTGCGCACGTCCGCGGACAACCGCCCGGCATCTATTGACAGGGCCGCTTGGCGCGCAAGACGGGTGTTAGAATGCCTCGCAGTAGTTCGTTGGCACGGTGCACACGCCCGTCGGACTCAGCCTTGAACGAGCCGGACCCGAGCAGTTTTTTTCTGTGCATTTGCAGGTGCAATTCAAGCGCAGCTGAAGCGCAACCGGAGCGCACTGTAATCGCTTCCCAAGCCGAGCCACATCGCGATCGACGTCCATGCAACGAGAAAAAATCATCGACAAGCCCTTGAGCAAATTTCCGTACCCGATTCCAAGCCGCGAGGAAATCCTCGGCGTCCTGCGCACGAGTGAAGCGCCGCTTGCCGCGAACGACATCGCCGAAGCCCTGTCGATCAAGCGCCAGGAGCGCGAAGGATTTTTCAAGCGCCTCGGCGCGATGGAGCGCGACGGCCAGATCCGGCTCGATCAGCGCAATCTCTATCAGCTGACTCATCCGTCGAACTTCGTCGCGGGCCGTGTGCAAGGCCATCGCGACGGCTACGGCTTTCTGATTCGCGACGACGGCCAGGACGACCTGTTCCTGCCCACCGCCGAAATGCAGAAGGTCATGCACAACGACCGCGTGCTCGCGCGCATTGTCGGCTATGACCGGCGCGGCCGTCCGGAAGGGCATATCGTCGAGGTCACGGATCGCGCCAACAAGCGCGTGATCGGCCGCCTGCTCAACGAGAACGGCGCGCTGATCGTCGCGCCCGAAGACAAGCGCATCGGCCATGACATTCTGATCCAGCAGAACACCAAGAAGGCCAAGGTCGGCCAGGTGGTGGTGGTCGAACTGACCGATTTCCCGAGCCGGCATTCGCAGCCGCTTGGCCGCGTGGTGGAAGTGCTCGGCGATATCGACGACCCCGGCATGGAAATCGAAATCGCGGTGCGCAAGTACGGCGTGCCGCACGAGTTCAGCCAGGCCGCGCTCGACGAAGCCGCGCGCCTGCCCGACGAAGTGCGTCCGGTCGACGCGCGTCATCGCATCGATCTGCGCGACGTGCCGCTCGTCACGATCGACGGCGAAGACGCCCGCGACTTCGACGACGCCGTGTACTGCGAGCCGGTTCAGGTCGGCCGTGGCGAAGGCTTCCGCCTGATCGTCGCGATCGCGGACGTCTCGCACTACGTGCACCCGAAGAGCGGGCTCGACGCCGACGCGATCGAACGCAGCACCTCGGTGTATTTCCCGCGCCGCGTGATTCCCATGCTGCCGGAGAAACTGTCGAACGGCTTGTGCTCGCTGAACCCGCACGTCGACCGTTGCGTGCTGGTGTGCGACATGATCATCACCGCGCGCGGCGAAGTGAAGGCCTATCAGTTCTATCCCGGCGTGATGCACTCGGCCGCGCGTCTGACCTACACGGAAGTCGCCGCGGTCCTGAAGAACACCAAGGGTCCGGAGGCCACGCGCCGCGCCGCCTTGCTGCCGCAACTGCAGAATCTGTACGGCGTCTATAAATCGCTGTTCGCAGCGCGCCAGAAACGCGGTGCGATCGACTTCGATACGACCGAGACGTATATCGTCTGCAATGCGCAGGGCAAGATCGAACAGATCATTCCGCGCACCCGCAACGACGCGCACAAGCTGATCGAGGAATGCATGCTGGCCGCGAACGTCTGCGCGGCCGACTTCCTCAAGCGCAACAAGCATCCGGGGCTGTTCCGCGTGCACGCCGGACCGACTGCGGAAAAGCTCGAAAATCTGCGCACGTTCCTGCGCGGCATGGGCCTCACGCTCGCCGGCGGCGACAAACCGCACGCGAGCGACTACGCCGCATTGATGGCGCAGATCCGCGAACGGCCCGACGCGCAGATGCTGCAAACCATGCTGCTGCGCTCCATGCAGCAGGCGGTTTATAGCCCGGACAACATCGGCCACTTCGGTCTCGCGTACGAGGCGTACGCGCACTTCACGAGCCCGATTCGCCGTTATCCCGATCTGCTCACGCACCGCGCGATCTACGCGATCCTGCAGGGCCGCAAGTATCAGCCCGAGCCGCCGCAAGGCGTCGAGTTGAACACGGCGCTCTCGCCGCGCGCTCGCGCCATGCAGCAAGCCGACGACGAAAAACGCGGCCGCGTGCGCGGCAACAACGTGGCCATCTGGGAAGAGCTCGGCCTGCATTGCTCGGCCAATGAACGCCGCGCCGACGAAGCCTCGCGCGACGTCGAAGCCTGGCTGAAGTGCTACTTCATGCGCGACAAGCTCGGCGAAGAGTACGGCGGCATGGTGAACGGCGTGACATCGTTCGGCATCTTCGTGCAGCTCGATTCGCTCTTTATCGAAGGCCTCGTGCACGTCACCGAACTCGGCTCGGACTACTTCCAGTACGACGAGATCAAGAACGAGTTGCGCGGCGAGCGCACCGGGATTCGTTATCGCCTGTCGGACCGCGTGCGGGTGCAGGTGAGCCGCGTCGATCTGGATGCACGCAAGATCGACTTCCGGCTCGTGCGCGACACGCCGATCAAGCCGCCTCTGGTGCGTGGGCCGTCGGCCGACAAATCGTCCGGTGAAAACGGTGGCGCGCGTGTGCGCGCGTTGCCGCCGGTGGAAGGTGGCGCGGCATCGCCGGGCGCGCGCCGCAAGAAGGCCGCGCCCGCGCAAACCGCGGCGGTCAAGGAAGCACGCGCGGCGCGCGGCGCGGCGAAGAAGCACGGCGCCGCGACCAAATCGGCACAGAAGCCGCAGGCGCGCAAGAAGCGCTGAAGCGGCCTGCTTGCTCAAACCGCGCGCATCGGGCACATAGCAACGTGCCGGTTGCGCGCGGTCTGCGTTTCATCGCCGTCAGGCATTCGAACACAGCAGCCGCGGCACCTGAATAGAAGCACGCAGGCTCGTATTCATCACAGTAGCGCGCGTCGAACGCGCGCTCAATCAAAGGTTGCATCAGTCATGGCACGTCTCAAGGTTTTATACGGTTTCCACGCAGTGACCGCACGTATGCGGCATGACGCGTCGACGGTCGAAGAGGTCTATTACGATGCGACGCGCAAAGACCGTCGCATGACCGAATTTCTGCACGCGGCGAAAGAAGCCGGCGTACGTCTGATCGCCGCCGACGAAACGCGTCTCTGGGGCCTCGCGCATACCGAGCGTCACCAGGGCGTGGTGGCGCGCGCGGGCGACATGCCGCTCGCGCAGAACCTGGCCGAACTGCTCGACGGCATCAACGGTTCGCCGCTGATTCTGGTGCTCGACGGCGTGACCGATCCGCACAATCTCGGCGCCTGCTTGCGCGTCGCCGACGCCGCCGGTGCGCACGCGGTGATCGCGCCACGCGACCGCGCGGTGGGCTTGAACGCGACGGCCGCGAAGGTGGCGAGCGGCGCGGCCGACACCGTGCCGTACATCACCGTGACGAATCTGGCGCGCGCGCTGCGCGAGTTGAAGGACGCCGGGGTGTGGGTCGTCGGCACGGCCGGCGAGGCCACCAAGAGCCTCTACGACACGGAGCTGGACGGTCCGGTCGCACTGGTGATGGGCGCCGAAGGCGAGGGCATGCGCCGCCTCACGCGCGACACCTGCGATGTGGTCATGCAGATTCCGATGGCGGGCACGGTGGAAAGCCTGAACGTGTCCGTGGCGAGCGGCGTGTGTCTGTTCGAAGCGGTGCGTCAACGGGCGGTGAAGAAGTAATCCCGACACCACCCGCGCTAGTCTGCCGCTCCGGTAAACTAGCGCTTTTTACTGCTCGCCTGCCTTTCCATGACTCAAGACGAACTCAAGCAACTGGTCGGCCAGGCCGCCGCCGACTACGTGACCGCCACCGTGCCCGAAGGCGCGGTGATCGGCGTCGGCACTGGCTCCACCGCGAACTGTTTCATCGACGCGCTGGCCGCCAACAAGGCGCGCTATCGCGGCGCGGTGTCGAGTTCGCTCGCCACCACCGCGCGCCTGCAAGCGCACGGCATCAAGGTGTTCGACCTCAACGAAATCGATTCGCTGCCGGTGTACGTGGACGGCGCCGACGAGATCGACCACAGCGGCGCGATGATTAAGGGCGGCGGCGGCGCGCTGACGCGCGAGAAAATCGTCGCGTCGGTGTCGGACGTGTTCGTGTGCATCGCCGACGCCAGCAAGCTGGTGGAGACGCTCGGCAATTTCCCGCTGCCGATCGAAGTGGTGCCGATGGCCCGTACGGCGATCGGCCGCCGCGTCACGGCGCTCGGCGGCGTGCCCGTGGTGCGCGTCACGAAGGAAGGCGTGCCGTTCATCACCGACAACGGCAACGAAATCATCGACGTCAAGGGTTTGCGTATCAGCGATCCGCGCACGCTGGAAATGCATGTCAACGCATGGCCGGGCGTGGTCACCGTGGGTCTGTTCGCCGGACGTGGCGCCAATCTGTGCCTGCTCGGCACGGACACCGGCGTCGAGACGATCGAGTACAGCAAGGGCTGAACAACGCTGACCGAACATCGCGCGCGGGCCTGGATCGACCGGCTCGCGCCTGAATGCATGACTCGCATCTACATCACTAGCGTATGCGGCTGCTGACTGCCCGCCGCATCCGCTGTCTATATCACCTCACTGAAAATTCCATTCGCGCATCGCCCAGCGCTTGCCCCACAAGACGTTGTGCCGACGTCATGACATCCCCCAGTTTGTAGGGAATGAACGAGTGCCGAAGCATCGATCGCCGGGCGCATTGGAAGGCGAAGTCATGGGATCCGCAGATTCGCAATAGGCGAACGGCGATGCCTATTATTCGCGAGCTGTCGCGCGTCGAATGTGGGCACGCGCACGCACAGCAAACGTCGCGCCACATACACTCGTTGCTAGGCACAAAAGGCGTCAATTAAAAAACGAGGGGATCATGAAAGTGGCGATCGTGCACGACTGGCTGGTCGCGCCGGGCGGCGCGGAGAGGGCGCTCGAGCAGATCATCGAATGCTTTCCCGACGCCGATCTATTCAGTCTCGTCGACTTCCTCGCAGACCGTAAGCCGCTACGCGGCAAGCCGGTGACGACTTCATTCATTCAACGACTGCCGTTCGCGCGACGCCACTATCGAGCTTATTTGCCCTTAATGACGCACGCCGTCGAACGCCTCGATCTGTCCGTCTACGATCTGATTATTACGAGTTCTCCTGCGCTCGCCAGGAGCGTGGCGGTCAGACCGGATCAGAGGCTTGTCAGTTTTGTGCATTCGTCGATGCGCTTCGCGTGGGATCTGCAACATCAGTCCCTACGCGAAGCGCATCTAATGCATGGGCCGAAGTCGTGGGCGGCGCGCATCTTACTTCACTATCTGCGCGGCCGGGAATCGCAACGGGCGAACGGCATCGACCGTTTGATCGCGGACTCGCATTTCGTTGCACGTCGTCTGATGAAAACCTGCCGTCTTGATGCGGCCGTGATTGCGCCGCCCGTCGACGTGCACCAATTCGAGCTGTGCGCGCGCAAGGAAGATTTCTATCTGACTGCTTCGCGGATGGTGCCGTACAAGCGCATCGATCTGATCGTCGAAACTTTCAATGCCACACCCCACCGTCGGCTGGTCGTGATCGGCGACGGTCCTGAGATGGCGTCGATTCGTGCCAAGGCCGGCCCCAATGTGACGATCCTCGGCGATCAGCCCTTCGAGGTGCTGAAGGACCATCTGCAACGCGCGCGAGCTTTCGTGTGCGCCGCCGAGGAAGACTTCGGCATCGTCGCGCTCGAAGCGCAGGCATGCGGCACGCCGGTCATCGCATTCGGCAAGGGCGGCGCGCTCGAAACCGTGGTGCCGATCGGCGAGGCGCATCCAACCGGCGTGTATTTCGAGCGCCAGACGGTGGTGTCGATGCTCGACGCGATCGATCGTTTCGAGCGGCAGCGCGACCAGATCACGCCGGCGGCATGTCGCGCGAACGCTGAACGCTTTTCGCCGGCGGCATTCCGGCGCGCGTTCATGGCCGAGGTCACGCGGACGATCGCAGCGGCGAGCCGGCGCAGAACAGCAGTGGGGGCCGCTGACATGGTCGAAGGTGACCACGTCAGGGGTCTTTGCATGTTGACGGGACGACGCTAGGCAGCAAGCGGGTGTCTCATTATTCACATATTGCGAAGTTAGCAAAATGCGAATAAAATGCTTTCGTCGTACTGCGGTAAGCAGCAAAATAGCCGTTCGGACTATGCCATCCGGCCGGCTATCGGTGTCGATCCGTCCCGTTTAGCCTTGCACGTAGAGCGCGCACATTCAGCGCGCGAACACGTGCGAGGAAATCCGATGCGGGTCATTTCAAAGAAAGCGTTGCTGGACTTCATAAAGAGACATCCGGGGGCGCGCAGTGCGCTATTGACGTGGTACTCACTGGCGCAGGCGTGCCTCGCGTATGGCTATAACGACCTGAAGCAGACGTTCGCCGGAGTGGACTACGTACCGCCTCAATACACGGTTTTCGACGTGGGCGGCAACCGGTTCCGGATCGTTGCGGCGATTCACTACAACAGGCAGTCGTTATTCGTTCGTCATGTACTGACGCACGCGGAATACGACCTTTGGACGAGGAAGAATCTAAACTCATGAATGCCGATCGCCTTCCGGGAGCTTTTCCCGACATCGCTCAAACGTGGGCCGCGCTGCAAACGCAGTTGCCGATCACGCCCATTCGCAACGAGCAGGATTACCAGACCATGGTGCGGCTCGCCAACTCGCTCGCTGATCATCTGAACGGCAACGAAGAGGATCCGCTCTCGGATCTGTTCGCGATCGTGACCGACCTGATCGAAAGCTGGGAAGCGCATAACGTGACGATTCCAAAAGCGGAGCCACGCGAGGTATTGCGGCATCTGCTGGAAACGCACGGACTGAAGCAGAAGGACCTGATAGGTATCGCGTCACCCACGGTGGTGAGCGATATTCTCGCGGGCCGCCGCGCCATCAGCAAGAAGGTGGCCAAGGCGCTGGCCGTGCGTTTTCATACCGACGTCAGCGCGTTTCTGTAAAAGGCGCGCAGCGCCGGCCCGGCGCCGTGCGGTACGCGGTGCTGGCCGGCAAGCTTCCCGTTGCTTACCTCGTCCATCCGACACCGAGCTGGCGGCATGTTTCAGGCCGTCGTCTTCGGTGCTTGCCGTATTGATGTCGCTGCTTTTTGCCGCGAGAAATCAGCTTCAGGCCGCGTGTTGCAGGTCGAGACGGATTGGGGCAATCAGAAAGCGTTACGGCCGACAAAGCCCTTGAAGATCGTGATGAACACGATCTTCATGTCGAACCAGAACGACCAGTTGTGAATGTAGAAGAGATCGAACTTGACGCGCGCTTCCATCTTTTCCACCTTGGTGGTGGCGCCGCGATAGCCGTTGACCTGCGCCCAGCCGGTGATACCTGGCTTGATCCGGTAGCGGTGCATGTAGCCGTACACCTGATCCTTGTAGAGGTCGTCGTGTTCCACTGCATGCGGACGCGGGCCGACCACGGACATCTGCCCGAGCAGCACATTGAGAAACTGCGGCAGTTCGTCCAGACTGGTGCGGCGCATGAAGCCGCCGAGCTTCGTGACGCGCGCGTCGTTGCGCGATGCCTGGGTGAGCTGGCCCTGCGCTTCATGATGCACGGTCATCGAGCGGAACTTGTAGATCGCGAACGGCTGGCCGTCCACGCCCTTGCGCGTCTGACGAAAGAACACCGGTCCCGGCGAGCCGAGCTTGATGCCGATCGCAAGTATCACGAAGAGCGGTGCGAGCGCGAGCAGCGCGGCCGCCGCGAACACGCGGTCAAAGATCAGCTTGGGCCACATCTGCGGCGATGAGAACGGCGTCGCGCTGAGATTAAGCGTCGGTAAACCGACGACGTCGACCAGCGCGTGATTGAAAAGCGAGAGGCTGCGTACATCAGGAATGAAGCGCAGATTCACGAAGTCATGCCGGAACATGCGCGTGAACCGGTAAATCGTATGTTCTTCTGACAGCGGCAACGCAAGCCACACTTCGTTCACGTGATCTTCACGCACCTTGGCGGCGAAGGCGTTCAGATCGGTCAGGACCGGCAGGCGGTTCAGACGCGCGCCGTACGTCTGAACCGTTTCCAAACCGGTGTGGCAGCTCGTATCGAGCATGCAGACCGGTTTGAAGCCGGCTTGCGGCGCATGTTCGAGATGGGCGAGCAGTGTGCGCGCGAAACCCGGTGCGCCGACGATCGCGACGGTGCGGGAATTCATCCCGCGACGCCGCACCATGCGCAGCACCGCATGCACGAGGCACTTTGTAGCGATAATCAGTGCGCCGGAAATCAGCGTCGAGTAACCGAACCACAAGCGCGACACCGCATCCATGCGATGCAGCGTGAACGCCAGCACGAGGGCGGTGAAGACCACCACCATCCACGCGGCCGCCACTCTCGCCAGCATCGAGGGCAGCGGTTTGCCGCGCCAGGTTTCATACACCCCGAAGCCGGGGAACAGCAACAGCAGGAGGACGCAGTTAAAGGCAATCAGAAGCCGTTCGGTGTCCGACAGCGGGATCGGCGTCGAGAACCGCATCCTGTGAGCGAGCAGCCCTCCCGCAATCACGAAGAGTACGTCGAGGAATCGCGCAGTATTCCTGAACATATTTGACTCTATACATTAGTCAGACGAACCAGAACTTTACTCGACGGTCTCAGCCTGACGCAGACGCGGCAGAAGGCGGTCGAATTCGCGCTTGACGAGGCCGTAGCATTCGCACGCGCGTGCTTCGAGTCCTTTACGGTCGAGCACCTTGATGTGGCCGCGGCTGTGATGGATCAGGCCTTCGTCGTGCAACTTGCCGGCCGCTTCGGTAATGCCTTCGCGGCGCACGCCCAGCATGTCGGCGATCAGCTGCTGGGTCACGGTCAGATCATTCGATGCCACGCGGTCCACTTCGATCAGCAGCCACCGGCACAGTTGCTTGTTGAGCGCGTGATGGCGGTTGCAGGCAGCCGTCTGCGCGACTTGCGTGAGCAGGGCGTGCATGTACAGCAGCATCAGGCGGCGCAGGAAGTCAGAGCGGGCGAATTGCTGCTTGAGTGCCTGTGCGCTCATGCGGTAAGCGAAGCCGGCGCATTGCACCTGCACGCGGTTCGGCATGGTCTCGCCGCCCGTGAGCACCGGCACGCCGGTCATGCCTTCGCGGCCGACCGCGGCGATTTCGACCGAGCTGCCGTCTTCCATCGTCGAGAGCATCGAGATGATGGCCGTGGTCGGGAAGTACACGTGATGAATCCGCTGACCGGAGTCGCACAGCAATTGCTCGGTGCGCAGATGAACCAGTTCGAGATGGGGAGCCAGCGCCTGCCATTCATGGGACGGCAATGCGCCGAGCAAATGGTTACCGTGCAAATCGGATTGAAGTGTCAACATGATCGGTCCTCGCGTGAAAGTCGCGCTCCGCGTGACTTTCTGTTTTTGATCCGATGCCCGCATCCCTTATGAACAGCGTGCTGCCTGGCTAGCAGCGCGGGATGAACAGGATCGGCCCCGTATTGGCCTTTGTCGTGCCGCCGCCGTTGTTGTGAATCTCTCTGCGGTGACGCGGTGTTGCGCTCTTCTATTAGCGAGGAGCGTGCCAGCGGGAGGCAAACCGAGGACTGGTGCGGGGTAACGCACTAAGGCTTAGCGCCGCGCGAAGGCAAACGGAGCTTTTTGTTTCATATCTGCACAACGTCCTCGCCGCCAGCGAGCGCTCCGCAGGCGCTGCCTGTTTTCCGCAAGTCCTTGATGGAATTGGGTTGGCGGGTTTTGTGAGGGGCTGGACGGCTCCTGTCTCAGCGCTGAATCGGCCCGTCGGTGTACGTTCTCACGCGGCGTCCGGGATGTGCCGGAATTGATTCAGATGTGTTCAACAGGCTTGGTACGGTGCCGCACGGATGATGATTTTGGCGAGTCAAAAGTCTGAGAAAAACCAACAGTGATTCTGCAGATCAGACAGGTGCGGGCGCGCTACGCGAGGTTTTATGCGCCTCGCGAAGGAGTAATTAGATCAGGGAGACGTTCAGCCGTAGAAGATGGCGGATATCGCATTGACCGCGCGGACTTCTCCTGCGGGCGACGCGTATGTTGCATCAGCTTTAACCGCGCCATTCGATGCCGATGCAACGAATCTCTCCTGCGGAGTGAACGGGATGAGCGGCACGATGCATGGCCGGTTCGGCGGCAGATGAAACCAGTCGCGCGCGGCCCTGTAGTGTGTGTCAACGATATGAACGAAGCGCACAAAACGCTTCGCTTCGATCACGAGTTGCCAGCTGTCGCCGTTGCGCTCGAGGGTCACCGTCATGCCCAGATCGTGGCGCTCGCTCACGCGCCGCTCGGGCAGATGAAACGCTTCCGCAACGATCCGGCCGCTCGTCTGTTCGCGCAGCGTGGCGATCGTCACGTCGTGCGCACGCGGCCCGAAGCGGTACGCATGGGTGAAATCGAAAAACTGGCCGAGGCATGCCGCCGCATTGAGACGTTGCACGCTGTGCGGCGCCAGTTCGACTTCACGGCTGGCGGAGGCGACCTTGACGCTGCCGTCACGCAGGCAAACGAGTTCCAGTTGCGCGCGCAGCGGCTGCGCACGTTCGTTCAGCAAATGGATATCGAGGCCGTTGAGGCCTTCGTCGGTGATGCTGGCCTGAATGGGTTGCAGCGCTTGCGCGAGCCCGTGCAGGGCGCTTTTAGGCCGTCCAGTGGCGTCGATCAAGCCCCAGCCCGCTCCGGGACGCAAGTCCTGAAGCTGCCAGACCAGCGCGCCGCCGCAGGTTGAACCGGCGCGGCGCCATTCGGCGAACACGTCGCCCATCAATTCAGCGACCACCGCGCGCGACAAGTCCAGATAACGCTCAGGGTCTTCGTAGCGCAAGCGTGCCGGTTCGACACCGTATAACGTCTGCAGATAATGGTCGCGCACGTCGTCGAAATCCCAGCCGGCGCCTGGGTCGCGCGGCACCGCGGCTTTCCAGCGCGGATCGTGCAGATGAATCGTGCCGAGCGCGCCATGCAGCGTGGCGTCGTCGGGCACGTTGGCGAAGGCGAGGCATTCGGCGGCGAAGCGCACCTGCGAGCGGCGCACGTCGTCGAGCGGACGCTGATAGGCGCCCACGCCGTAGTAGTGAGTGACGCCCTCATTAGTTGAAAACGGCCACACGCCCCCCGAAGGCGAGTTGGCGACATACGGCACGTCGGACCGTTCGCGCGCGGCGATGGCCGGCAGTTGTTCAGTAAAGAGTGGTTGCGCGCGCATCGAAGGCGGCAGGCCGAACATGGCCGCCTGCTGATCGACCTCGCTGCCGCCGCACAGCACCGCGAGCGAAGCGAAGCGCCGTGTGCGCGTTAAGAATTGCGTGGCTTCGCGCTCGATCGACGCGCTGAATGCGGCATCGTTCGGATAGTCGAAATTCGCCAGTGCGAAGTCTTGCCAGATGAGTATGCCGTATTCGTCGGCGAGCGCGTAAAACGCGTCGGACTCGTAGACCATCGTACCGCCCACGCGCAGCATGTTCATGCCCGCATCGCGGGCCAGCGTGAACGCGTGGCGCAGTTGCGCCTCGCTGCCAGCGAGCGTGACGAGGTCCGCGCTGGTCCAGCATGCGCCTCGGCAGAACACCGGCAAGCCATTAACGCGCAAGGTGAAGCCCATGCCGTCCGCGCCGTGGTCCACTTCAATCGTGCGGAAACCGACCGAACCCAATCCGTGAGATGTCGCGTGCCCGTCATCGAGCTGCAACGTCAATGGATATAAAGTGGGCTCGCCGTGCGTATGCGGCCACCAGCGCTCAGCGCCCGGCACGCGTACGCTGCCGGTCAGTGTATATGCATCACTCCATTGCAAAGACGAAACAGCGTCGCCGCATTTAAGCGAAGCGCGGCAGGCCGTGTCATCGTGCGGATGAACGAAACGTAGCGTGAGCGTAACAACGCCAGAAGCAAGGCCAGAAGCAACGCCAGAAGCAAGGGCGTCCTCGGTATCAAGCCGGCTCGACACGTCGACGGTATCGAAAGCGTGGGGCGCGTCGCTCAGCAGTTCGACAGGACGCCATGGGCCGACCGGCTGCACCGAAGGACACCAGCCGGGCATGTGACCGAGCAGCGTGGTGCGCACGTTGCGCAAGGTGGGCGGCGACACGAGCCGTGGCCGCCAGCGCGCGCGCGAACGTTTGGCCGTCAACGCCGGCGTGAGCGAGCGGAAGCACAGCGCGAGCGTCGCGCTGCCGTTTAGTTCGATGTCCAGATCGTGCGCGACGAACATCGAATCGGAATCGAGACGCTTCGCACCGTCGAGCCAGACTTCGGCGATGCTGGCGAGGCCATGCAGACGCAAACGACGGCGGCCGGTGCCTTCGAGCCTCACGCGATACCAGTGGTCGTCGAAGGCGAGCGGTGGTGGATGCGCGATGTCCAGCAGACCTGCGGCACGACGCGCGCTCGCGACGGTGCCGGGCACTTGCGCGGCGAGCCAGCCGTGCGCGGGCAAATCGGCGGGCGACGCGCACGCGCCTGCGGGCGTGCTGACGCACTGCCAGCCGGTGTCGAGGCGCAACGGCCAGAGCGTGTGCGATACGGCTGGCAATGCGCCATCGGCACCGGTTTGCGCGGCCTCGTCGGGCGCGGGCGCGAGCAGATCGCTTGCGCCGCCTTCATCAGGCACCAGGTCCATCGTCAGTACATCCACGGCAAGTCCCCGAGAAGTCCGCGAGGCCGCGCAAGGCCTGTTAGAGCACGAGCGCGGCGAGCGGCGGCAGCGTCTTTTCGTAAGCGCTTTCGATCACGTCAAAGCAGTCTTCGCACAGATCGCGGCGCCCGCGGGTAATCGCCCGCACGAGCCGGAACTGCATCACCATCGACTCCGACGCGATGCTCTGCGCCGCTGCGGGAATCGACGCCGGCACCTCGAAGCCTTGCGCGGAGAGCCACCTCAGATACTTCGAGAGAAACTCGAAGTTCGCGCCGAGCTGCCGCATCAGGTTGAACGAGTACGGGTGGAAGAACTTTTCGCCACGTTCGAGCAACGTCTCGAGATGCTCGGGAAAGGCGACACGCCACTGCGCAATCGGATTGCTGAGCGGCCGGCGGTGCAAGTGCGCGCGCAGCAATTCTGCCGACGCTTCGGCGAGCGCTGTGCCTTCCAGTGCAGGCCGCGACTGCTTGGCGAACTCCACATACGGAAACAGCAGATCGGCCTGCTGCTGGAATTGCGGCAGCTTGCGGAACACGCCGTCGTAGTCTTCGCCGTCGAGCAGGTGATAGCCCGTGTTATGGAAGTAGCCGAGACGGCGCGCGTCCGGATCGATGAAGTCGATGCCCACCGTGGTCTTCGGATGCTCGCGCCGGTACGACGTGGCGCGAGTATTCGGCAGGTAGTAGCCGTCCACTTCCACCAGCACGGTATGGCCGCGCAAGGTCTGCGCGAGCACGCGTGCTTCGAGCGAATCGTAGATGGCCAGTTCCTGAACCTGGGTACCGTAGAGCCGTTCGAGGTCTTCGAGCGGAAACTTGAAGAACGTGAACTGGTCGCCTTCGAAATCCTGCGTGACGGTAAAGCCGAACGCCGCGCGCGGCTCGAGTCCGAAGCCGTGCAGCAGTTCGATCCACAGATCGACGTAGCAGTTGGTCTCCTGCCATACGCGCTCGCCCTGATGCAGCGCATGCGGCGCATGCTCGCGCAAACGCGTCGCGGGAGCGGAAACCGCGCCCCCCGTGACGGGCTGATCGACGTGGCGGTTCAGCGGAAACGCGCCATTCGCGCCGTTTGGCACCGGTGTCAGAGACGGATTCATACGCGCTCTCCGGAACCTTGCTTCCTTTCGGCGGACACCGTTTGCATGGTCTCCATGCCATGCGCCACGCGCGCTTCGGTATCGCCCCACAGCAGCGCGCGCACGTCGTCCGGCCACGCGTTCACGTCGAGCCCATGATGACGGAATAGCGCGAGCGTGATCCGTTCCATGCCGAAACCGACGCAGCCCGTATGCGCGATCGTGCTGTCTTCGCACTGGATCTTCCAGATCGCGCCGAAGTGTTCCATGTGATAGTTGAAGGACAGGCAGGCGGTCTTGCCGAGCGGATCGGCGACCGGGATCAGCAGTTCGAACTTGAGCGCCTGGGCGCGCTGGCTATCGGCGACGATCTTGCCGCCGCGGCCGAAGAACGGGTCGTTGGCGAGATCGACTTCGACCGGCAATTGCAACAGATTGATGAGCAGCGAGCCGCGATCGATCCACATCTGCCGGAACGCCATAACCTGTTCCGCGTTGCCAAGGCGCACGTATTCGCGCTGGCGGAACATCTGCATGCGGCCCGGATCGAGCGACGGTTCGTGACGGAAGCAATACGACAGCACATCGATGGTTCGGCCGTTGGCGGGCAACGGACCGCGCCGCGCCATCACCGGATAGATCGGGTAGCAGGCGGCCGGCGTGAGCACCACACGGGTCGGTTTCTGCTGCGCCATCCAGTCGTCGGCGCGGTCGTCATCGCGTTCGGTCATGGCGTCGTCGAGCGCGCGCAACAGGCGCTGGTGGCCCATGTCGTTGCCGCAGAACGAGTGGATGGTGCCGGCCAGATTTGGGAAGCTCTTCAGATACTCGCTGTCTTCGAAGTCGGTGCGGCGCATGGCGGGCGGAAAGCGCAGTAGTTCGGGCTGCTGGTCCGCGCCCAGATGCGTGATCGCCACGTTCAGCCGGTCCACCACGTCTTCGAAAATCTGGCTGCGGCCATACAGGCCGTTTTCGCCGGTGTCGATCAACAGGCCCGCGGCCAGCAGTTCATCGCGAAAGCTCGGCGCTTCGGCTGCCTGAGTAGCCGCGGCAAGGGCGGCGGTATCGGTCATCGTGTTCATATCAGGCTCTCCCCGGGGCGGCAGGTCGTTGCGCGAGCAACAGGCTCGCGGTGTTCTGCGCGATGCGGTCGTTATTGATCATCAGCGGCGCCGAATGCAGGTCGCGCAAATGGCGCCCGACGCTGTACGGCGTGCCGTTCTTGTAGCCCGCCATGCCGCAGATCATCAGCACTTCGTGCACGACCTGCAGCGCGGTGGTGGAGATGCTCGTCTTCAGCGTGTTCATGTCGGAGGCGAAACCGAGCATGGCCGCGAGCGGCGCATCGGCTTGCGAGCCGCCGTTACGTGCGTGATGAGCGGTGCGCGCGGCCTCCAGCGCGACCGCGAGGCGCGCCTGCATCATCTGCAGCAGACCGACCGCTTCAGCGAGGCGCAAACCGGCCGGCGGAACCACGCCTGGCTTCGCACGCGCCTGGGCACGGAAGAACGCTTTCGCGCGATTCACCGCGTCGGCGGCCACGCCGGTCCAGACCGAGGCCCACAGCGTGTGCGAGACCGGCAGCATGGTTTGATCGGCGATCTCGGCGAATGGCGTTGGCAGGATCTGTTCGGCCAGACCCGTGGCGACGAGCCGGAAGCCCTCGCTGCAGGTGCCGCGCATTCCCATCGAATCCCAGCCGCCGCGCTTTTCCAGTTGCGTATCGGCGCGCAACGCGACGATCAGCAACTGGTCGGCGGCCGCCGATTCAGCGGTGCGGCGGGCGGTGACGAGAATGCCGTCGGCGTGCGCGCCATACGAAATCGTCGGTGCGAGCTTTTCGATGCGAAAGCGCGCACCGTCGAGTTCGACCGAGCACGCGCTGGTGCGCATATTGCCGCCGATGGTTTCCTCGGAAGTCGCCGATGCCAGCAGCCACTGCTGCTTGACCAGTTGCACGAGCAACTGTCGATGCCATACCGCATCGCTGCCATGCGCCTCGATACACGCCACCTGGATCTGGTGCATTGCATACACCATCGCGGTGGAGGCGCAGCCTTGCGCGAGCGTTTCGCAAATCGCGCCGACGTCGGCGAGCGACAGGCCGGCGCCGCCGAACTCGGCCGGCACCAACACTGAGAGCAGGCACTCGCGCTTGAGCGCCTCGAATGCTTCGCTCGGAAAGCGCGCCTCGCGGTCCACGGAGTCCGCGAACTGCGCGGCCACCGCCGCACAGCGTTGCGCGGCCGCGCGCCAGCCGGGCTCGGTTTCGACAGCGGTCAAGCCGAGCGACGTGTCGGCGCCTTCGGCCGCATTGTGCGCGTGCCTAGAGGCGGGCTCTGCCGCCGCATCCAGCAGCGGGGCGTTCATGCTGCCGCCTTCGCCTGTTGCAGCTCGGTGATTGCCGCGGCCATCGAATCGATGCTGGAGAACAGGCGCCGCGTCAACAGACGGTCCGGAATCTCAATGCCGAATTCGTCCTCGATTGCCAGCATCAGATGCACGGTCGCGAGTGAGGAGAGGCCTGCGGCGTAGAGGTCGGCGTCGTCGGCCAGCGTTTGCGCCGGGACGTCCAGGCGAGCGGATTCTGAAAGGATGCGGCGCAAGGCGTTCTTCATGATGTGGTCCCCTAGTTGTTCAACGTTCTCGGATGGTGCGGACATCGATCGCACGTGATCGTTTTTGTGTCCATTGTCACAACGCATGCCAGCGTGGTCCTTGTGCCGGGCGCGGCGCGTTCAGATTGACCGCGTGCGGTTACTGGCGGCGTGCCGTGATGCCGTGCCCCGACGTCCGTATTTAAGAATTGTCAAAGCCCAGCGTCAGTGCGATGGCGCACGGAAACGCGCGATTCACGGACGTACCGTGTAGCCATCACAACGGGCCAGCCCATGCAGCGAGGCCGTCAAAGCCGGCGCGCGGTGCTCGGCGTCGTTGAACTTATTGACTGCTGGGGAAGGCGATGAACTGGAAAACGCTGGAATTCGATCAGCTTTCGGCGCGCGAGTTGTATCTGGTCTTGCGTGCGCGCAGCGCGGTGTTCGTGGTCGAACAGTCGCACGTTTGTCTCGACGCCGATGGCCGGGACGAAAACGCGGTGCATGTGTTCGCGGTGGAGGACATGTCGCGGCCCATGCCGATTCTGGCCTACGCGCGCCTGCAACCCGGCGACGCGGAAGATCCGGAGATCACCATCGACAAGGTACTGACGAGCCCGCTGCGGCGCGGCGACGGCACCGCCGAACTATTGCTCGAACGCGTGCTGCAGGCGATTGTCGACCGTTGGCCGGGGCATGCCGTGCGTGTCAGCGCGCCGCTCGGTCTGCGAGGTTTCTACGAGCAATTCGGTTTTCGCAAGACAGAAGGGCCATATCTCGAACATGGCGTGCCCTTCATCGGCCTTACACGTCAGGTGCGCGGCAGTCAGCCGCTTTTCGGCGGACGGCGCCGTGAGCGCGACAGCGCGGTGCTTGTCAATACGTTCGAAATGCTGTGACCGGGTGGATGCTCCTCACGCCCGGCAGCGCCGACCTGTACGGCGTGCATTCGCTGTTGCGTCGGAGTCCGAGACAATGTGGCGGGACGTACATATCGATCATGCAGCGTTTGTTGTAATGGCTTGAAAGCGTTCGCGCAGGTTTCGTTTATTCGGGGAAGCGTAATGCATGCGCAAGGATTGTCCCAGCGCACATACGCCTAAGGGGAGCGTTTGTGAACAGTCAATCCAAATTGGATCGTGTCAACCGAGTCGCATGGAATTCGTCTGATGCCGAACGCGTGATGACTTTCGGTAAAACCTACTCCGACCCCGGCGAGCAGGCCGCATTCAATTGGCTCGCACCGCGTTGCGCGGGCCAGCCCTTACTCGATATCGGGATCGGCGCCGGCCGCACGATTCCGCTGATGACGGCCATCTCCGCCGACTATATCGGCGTCGACTACACCCAGAAACTGCTCGATCTCGCGAAGGCGCGCTATCCCGAACGCGACCTTCGGCATATGGACGCGCGCGACATGTCCGAGCTGCCTTCGGATCATTACGCGCTCGCCGAGTTCAGCTGGAATGGTATCGACTGCGTCGACTACGACGATCGCGTGAAGATTCTCGAAGAGATGTATCGCGTGGTGCGGCCCGGCGGGTATGTGCTGTTTTCGTCGCACAACCGCGGCGGCCCCGGCTATCGCGAGAATATCTGGCAACTGCTGCCGCAATTTTCGTTCAATCCGCTGAGACTCGGCTGGCGCACGCTGCGCTCCATGCGGCGCTTCCAGCTCGGCACGCTGAACTATCTGCGCAACGTGAAGCTGAATCATGACTACGGCGGCTACGCGGTGAAGACCGCCGCAGCTCACAACTTCGGCATTGTGATCGTCTATACGACGCTGCGGGAGCAGCGCCGGCAACTGGCGCAGGTCGGCTTGCAGATCGACGCCGTGTTCGGTAGTAGCGCGGGCGATCGCATTCCCGACGAAGTGGAAGAGAGCGATGCGTGGTGGTTTCACTTCATCGCGCACAAGCCGCTCGCCGCTTGCCGCTTCGACTGACGACGAGCACGGGACGAAAGCACGGCGGTAGTCGGAGTACGCAGTACGCACGACAACATAGAACAATGAACCGGGCCAGTTGGACCGGATAGGGGACCCGCACATGAATCGCATCGTAGAACCAGGCAATCCGCTTGCGTCGGTCGGGGGCGTCGACGAAACGGCCACGCGTTTATCCGTGCAGCCGGTGATTCTCGCACAGGGCTCGGGCACACGATCGTCGCCGTTATCGCGCGAACGCGATCCTAAACGCTCGGTCGACCTCACGGGCGACGCGTCGCGGCTCGAAACCACGCTGAGCCGTCTCGACGCGTCGTTCGCCGTCGCGCAACACACTACACCGTCATCCATCGCGCGATCCTTTGCGGCGCCGCTGGTGATCTGCTGCGAGGACCTGCATCAGCAAACGCGCGAATCCGGGGAGCGGCTCGCACGCTCGGGCCGGCCGGTGCGCATGGCGCTCGAACCGATGTCGCGCGATACCGCGCCCGCGCTCACCGTTGCAGCGCTCGCCGCGTGCGCGGCGGCGGTGGAGGGCGACGATCCGCTCATCGTCGCGCTGCCTGCTGATTACCTGATTGCCGATCAGGTTGCGTTCGGGGCGGCGCTCGCCGAGGCGTTCGAGCACGCGACGCGTGGCGCGATCGTCACGCTCGGCGTGCCGCCCAAGCGCGCGGAAACCGGCTACAGCTATATCCGTACGGGAATGGCGCTCGGCAAGCGGGGTGCGCGCGCCATCGAACGGCTGGCCGAAAAGCCCGATCCCGAACTGGCCGAGCGCTATGCCGCCTCCGGCAATTACTGGTGGAACAGCGGCATGGTCGTGGCGCGCGCGTCGGTGTGGCTCGCGGCCATCGCGCTCTGTCAGCCGGCGATCGCCGAGGCCTGCGCGGCCGCGTTCGAGCATGCCACGGTGGACGGCGACG
This sequence comes from Paraburkholderia sp. BL17N1, assembly GCF_003634175.1. Taxonomy (NCBI): domain Bacteria; kingdom Pseudomonadati; phylum Pseudomonadota; class Betaproteobacteria; order Burkholderiales; family Burkholderiaceae; genus Paraburkholderia; species Paraburkholderia sp. BL17N1. The sequence goes on along the minus strand of NZ_RBIW01000001.1, from coordinate 3,966,363 downwards.
GCACGCTGCATCTGTCTCGCGATGCGTGGGCCCTGTGTCCGTCCGCTTCGATCGACTGTGCGGTAATGGAGCGAATCGGCACCGACGCGCGGCTCGCAGGCGTCGCCGTGCCGTTCGTCGCGGGACACGCCGAAAAGAGCGCGCGGGATTCCGTGATGCGGGTCACGCGCGGCGAGGAATGCTTCATGCTCGCGCAGAAAAACCCGTCGGCATATGTTCCTCCCGGCATCGCGCATCGGCTCGAAAAGCTGGCCATGACGCCGCGAGAAATGATCGAGGTCCAATCAGGCGGCTACCCGGGTGAAGGCGACATCGTGCGTGTCGAAGACCCGTTCGGTCGCAATCTGGAGAGCGCTCATGCACGCAAAGCTGCATCACGCTGAGACGCCGCACCTCGTGCAGGCGTGTTTCGACGAGCGGCGTTTTCGTCACGCGTTGGGACGCTTCGCGACCGGCGTCGTGGTGATTTCGACCGGCAGCGGCGACGATCTGCATGCGATGACCGCCAACGCCTTCATGTCGGGTTCGCTCAAGCCGCCGCTGATCGTCGTCTCGGTCGGGCACCGGGCCCGCATGCACGAGCGTCTGATGGACAGCGCGCTGTTCGGCGTGAGCGTGTTGTCCGAGGCGCAGGAGCCGCATAGCCGCCACTTTGCCGGCGAGCCGCAGAGCCGGCTCGCGCCGCGCTTCGCGGCGGTCGAGGGGCTCCCGGACGTGGTGCTGCTCGAACACGCGGCGGCGCGTTTCGCCGCGCGCGTGGTGGACCGGCACCCTTGCGGCGACCATACGCTGTTCGTCGGCGAGGTGCTGGTGTTCTCGCTGGATGAACACGCGCCGCTGATCTTTTTCGGCGGGCGTTACGGATCGGTGGCGGCGCCGGAGTCGATGCGGCGATCGACGGCGGTGTCCACGCAGGACTCGCCGCCGCTCGCCGCGAGCGCCTCCTGATGCGCGCGTCGGCCGTCATTTCCCGCCAGTTCCTTTCCGCCGACGCGTGGTGGATCAGACAAATCGTCTCGCAACGTGCGTCTTCGCACTATGCAAACAGTGCAATGCAGGCACGCTTGAGACGCAAGCTTATGGCCCATGGAAATATGCGGCGTTACAAGAAAGAAACAATTCTTCAGAGGGATAACCCTGTTAGGACGTTTCCCGACTGGCGCAAGCGTTTCGAAGCTAGCAACGTATCGTAGAAGAACTAAGTGACGTCAAAAAACGAGACATAAGGGCCGCACGATCAACAGGCTACGCGGGGGCAAACACCGCTTCGGGGAGAGTTTCATGGAACAGGCAAACAAAGATCGATCGCTCGTGAGCAAAGTCATGGACGGACTGGTCACGGGCATCGTCGAAGAGAAATACGGCGCCATACTGCCACCGCAGGATGTGCTGTCGAAGGAGTTCGACGTCAGCCGCACCGTCATGCGCGAGGCGCTGTCGATGCTGCTCGCGCGCGACATGCTGGACGTGCGGCCGAAAATCGGCACGCGCATCCGCTCGATGAGCGATTGGCGCATGATCGACGAAGACGTCGTGAACTGGCGTTTTCGTGCGAAACCCGATCCGCTGTTTTTGCGCGACGTGATCGAGTTTCGTATCCTGATCGAACCGCGCGCCTCGGCGCAGGCGGCCGCGCGCGGCAGCGCGGCGGATATTGCCGCGATCCGCGAGGCGTTCGAAGCATTCCGCGCGATCCGGCCGGGCGAGCCGGGCTATCAGGAAGCGGACGAACTGTTCCACACCCGCATCGTGGTGGCGAGCGGCAATCAGTTCTTCAAGCAAATGGCGGCGATCATTCGCGGCGCGCTATCTACTGTCAATCCCATCGTGACCGAAAGGGACGGGGACGGCCTATGGGAAAAAGCGGTGAAAACCCATCAGCGTGTAGTCGAAGCGATCGAACGGCGCGATCCAAAGGAAGCGGAACTCGCCTCGCTTGCAATGATCGACTACACCACCGAAGAAATCAGCGGCCAGTTTCCCCCGGAACCGCCGGCACGCAGTTGAGCGTCGCCGCTGCAGCGGCACGCTGGGTCTTTAATTTTCCTTGTGAGACTGTGCGATACGAGAGGCGCGCGTTCACGCCCACGCGATAGCGTGCGGCATGCGCGACAATAGCGCCTGTTCTGATCTGCATGGACTCGAAGGAACGATGACAATCGCAACGCAGGAAATCCCCTCGGACGGCACGATCCGCTGGGGAATCGTCGGGACGGGCCGGATTGCCCGTCGCTTCGCACAAGGCCTCGCTCATGTGCCGCACGCGCAACTGACCGCGCTGTGGTCACGCCGCGCGGAACCGGCCATGGCCTTCGCCGGGGAATTCGGCGGCGAGGTGTGCGCGAGTTTCGACGCGCTGCTCGCGAGCGGTATCCACGCGCTCTATATCGCCACCGTTCAGGACAGTCACGCCGACTACGCGATCGCCGCGCTGCAGGCCGGCCTGCACGTGCTGTGCGAAAAACCCGCCACCATCAATCAGCCGCAGCTCGAACGCGTGCTCGATGCCGCGCGCGCCGCGCAACGGCTATTCATGGAAGCCATGAAGCCGCCCTTTTACCCGCTCTACCGAAAGTTGCGCGCGCATCTAGATGCCGAACCGATCGGCGCGGTCGGTCTGGTGCGGGCCGGCTGCTCGGTGCCAGGCGTGCCGGACGATCACCCGTCGCTGTCGTTCGAGCACGCGGGCGGCGCGCTGCTCGACATCGGCATCTACGAGATGTTTCTCGCCGTCGACTGGCTGGGCGCGCCGCTCGAGGTGCAGACGCTGGGGCGGCTCGGCGCAACGGGCGTCGATACGTTCGCGAGCCTGAACAGTCAGCACGAGGGCGGCATCGCCCAGTTGTTTTGCGGGCTCGATCTGCACGGCAAGGGCGACGCGCTGCTGATGGCCAAAGGGGGCCACGTTACGATTCACGAACCGTGGTGGAATCCGTCGCGCGCGACGATCCGTTATACCGACGGACGCGTGGTCGAACTCGACGAGCCGTTCGAAGGCGGCGGCCTGAACTACGAGACCGCGCACTTCTGCGAACTGATCCGGGCGGGGCAGATGGAAAGTCCGGTGATGCCGCATGACAAGTCGCTGCAGATGATCGCGATGGCCGACGCGGCACGCGCGGCGCTCGGCCTGAAGTTCGCCGGAGAGTAGCGTCGCCGGCGTTGCCGCATTGCGCGCGGCAGCGGTGGTAGGATTCGCGCGGGCATGCGGAGAAAAAAACGCTCCACGTGTCCGCCGCTTTCGAATTCCTTCCAATGGAGCCGCCTGCCATGCGCATGCTCGGAAAACTGTGGCGCGACAACAAGAGCGTTGTCGCGTTTCTCTTCCTGATGGTCTTGTTTCGCAGCGCCGTTGCCGACTGGAACGTCGTGCCGAGTGGCTCGATGCTGCCGACGATCCGCGAGGGCGACCGGATCTTCGTCGACAAGATGGCCTACGATTTGCGCGTGCCGCTCACGCATATCGCGATCGCGCATCTGCACGATCCGCAGCGTGGCGATATCGTGACGATCGATTCATCGGCGGCGCGTGAGCTGATCGTCAAGCGTCTGATCGGCTTGCCCGGCGACAGCGTGGCGATGCGCGAGAACGTGCTGTACGTGAACGGCGTGCGCGCCGATTACCAGCCGCTCAAGCTCAAGCCGCTGCCTGGCGACGCGGCGTCGCCCGGCGATTATCTAACCGAACGCTTCGACGGCGTCACGCATTCCGTGCGGCTCGCGCCGCAGGCGCCGAGCCCGCGCGATTCGTTCGGGCCCGTGATCGTGCCACCCGGCGAGTATCTGATGCTCGGCGACAATCGCGACGACAGCGCCGATTCGCGTTACTTCGGCTTCTTTCCGCGCAAGGAATTGATGGGCCGTACGCGCCGCGTCGCGTTTTCGCTCGACCCGGACCACTACTACACGCCGCGCTTCGAACGCTTCGGCGCGCCGCTGGATCCGACGTCTTCTGTCGCTAGCCGCTAAATCAAAAGCGCCGGGTGCTCAGTGGCGCGACGGCAGCGCAAGGCGCCGTTCGTACCAGCGTTGCACGCTCTCGAGCACCTGACACAACACCCAATAAACGGCGGCCGCGGCAAGATACAACGGCAGCGGCTGATAGGTCGACGCGATGATCTCCTGCGCGCTGCGCAGCAGTTCCTTGACGGTAATCACCGACACCAGCGAGGTGTCCTTGATCAGGCTGATGAGACTGTTCGACAGACTCGGCACGGCAATGCGCAACGCTTGCGGCGCGATCACGTAGCGCAGTGTCTGGCGTCGCGAGAGTCCGAGACTGTAGGCGGCGAGCCATTGACCGTTCTGAATCCCCAGGATCGCGCCGCGCATGCTCTCCGACAGATACGCCGCCACGTTGGCCGACAACGCGATCACGCCGGCCGGCGTCGGATCGAGCGATATACCGAAACTCGGCAAGCCGTAATAGATCACGAAGATCTGCACCAGCAGCGGCGTGCCGCGCATCACGCTCACGTAAATGCGCGCGATCCAGTTCAGCATGCGGTTGTGGCTGACACCCATCAACGCCAGCACGGCGCCGGCGATCAGGCCGAAGATCATCGACAGAACCGCGAACTTGACCGTCAGGACGGCGCCCTGCGCGAGCATAGGCAGCGATTCAACGAGCAGGGAAGTGGTGGACATGAGCTGAGCGGTGGGCGGATTAGGCGCGCAAAAAGCGCACATCATAAACGTTGCTGTAGAAGCGCGAAGGGCGACATCGTCGACGATGCCGCCCTTCCTTTCAGTCAGCGCGCTTTACTTGATCGGCTTGCTGACGTCGATGCCGAACCACTTGTCCGAGATCTTCGCAAACGTGCCGTCAGCTTCGAGCTGGGTCATTGCGTCGTCGATCGCCTTGGCGAACTTCGGGTTGCCCTTTTTGAAAGGAATGCCGGAAGGATTGCCCGCGCCGACATTCGCGCCCGTGCGCAGCGGCAGTTGCGAGTTCTTCATCAGGTAAGCGAGCATCAGGCGGTCGTTGAGCGCTGCGTCCAGACGCCCGGCGGCCAGATCGCGCAGGTACTCGGGCGCGCCCGGGTACGTCTTCACGTCGATGCCCGGCACCGACTTCGCCATGTCCATGTAGTTCGTGCCCAGACCGACACCGAGCTTCTTGCCCTTCAGGTCGTCGAGCGACTTGAACTGGCGCGTGTCGTCCTTGCGCTGGATCAGTTGCGCGGCCGAATACGTGTAGGCCGGCGAGAAGTCGAGCGCCTGCTTGCGTGCGTCGGTGATGCCGACCTGGTTGACGATCACGTCGAACTTGTTCGCCTGCAGACCGGCGATGATGCCACTCCATTCCGTCGTCACAAATTCCGGCTTCACGCCGAGCTTGGCGGCGACAGCCTTCGCGATGTCGACGTCGTAGCCGACCAGTTCGCCCGACGGCGCTTTCGAATTGAACGGCGGGAAGGTGCCTTCCAGACCGATGCGCAGTGTGCCGCGCTGCTTGACCTGATCGAGCAGGTCGTCGGCATGGGCGGCGACCGCGGTGAACGACGCGCCGATCAGACCGGCGACGAGAATCTTTTTAAACAAGCCAAATTTCATCGAGTTCCTTTTTTGTTCGTCCGGCGTTTTAGCAGACGAAAGCATAGCAAAGCAGACTATCGAAATCTAAATATCGTTTGTTTATGTCTATATTCCGGGCGAGGGGCGAGGGGCGAGGGGCGAGGGGCGAGGGGCGAGGGGCGCGGGCACGCACGTAGGACGGAGCACACGTAGGTGCCGCGCCGCGCGGCGCCGTACGGCGGGCACCGGCGCGGCGTTCAGCGGAACTGGATTCAACGCAGCGCTTGCGCGCATTCCGCCACAAGCGCCGGTCCGCGGTAGATAAACCCGGTATAGAGCTGCACCAGCGACGCGCCGGCCGCGAGCTTGGCGCGCGCGTCGTCGCCGGAAAAAATCCCGCCGACGCCGATGATCGGCACCGCTTCGCCGACTTCCGCGCGCAGCTTGCGGATCACTTCGTTCGACGCGTCGAACACCGGCTTGCCCGACAGGCCGCCGGATTCGTCGCCGTATTGCATGCCGGCGACGGCCGTGCGCGAGAGCGTGGTGTTGGTGGCGATCACGCCTTCGAACTGGTGGCGCAACAGCGTGTCGGCGATCGACTTGATCTGTTCGTCGTCGAGGTCCGGCGCGATTTTCAGCGCGAGCGGCACGAGCTTGCCGTGCATGTCGGCGAGGCGCTGCTGCTTCTCCTTGAGTGCCGCGAGCAGCGCGTCGAGTTCGCCCGCGCCTTGCAGCTGGCGAAGATTCTTCGTGTTCGGCGATGAGATGTTCACCGTCACGTAGCTGGCGAACGGATACACGCGTTCAAGACAGTACAGGTAGTCTTCGGCGGCGCGTTCGATGGGCGTGTCGGCGTTCTTGCCGATGTTCAGGCCGAGAATGCCGCGATAGCGCGCCGCCTGCACGTTCTTCACGAACTGGTCGACGCCCGCGTTGTTGAAGCCCATCCGGTTGATCACGGCATTCGCCTGCGGCAGACGGAACATGCGCGGGCGCGGATTACCCGGTTGCGCGCGCGGCGTCACCGTGCCCACTTCGATGAAGCCGAAGCCGAGCGCGGCGAGGCCGTCGATGCAGGCGCCGTCCTTGTCGAGGCCCGCGGCAAGTCCCACCGGATTGCGGAACGTCAACCCCATCACGGTGCGCGGCGCATCCGGCACGCGCGGCGCGAGGGCGCCGGCGAGACCGGTGCGGCCGGCCGCGCCGAGCATGCGCAAGGTGAGATGGTGAGCGTCTTCCGCGTCCATGCGAAAGAGTTGGGCGCGTACAAGCGGGTAGAGGGAACTGAACACGGGACGAAGCCGGGCGGCCGGAAAATGGGAACCCGCCATTTTACCGGCTTTGCGCTTTTTATGAGACTGACTGGCGGGATTAAGCGGCGGCCTGAGCGGATCGGCCGCTTGCCGTGTCCAGGCTACGGCTTGAGCGGCGGGCGCTTGCCGTGTATCGCGAGATCGACCGGCGGCAGATCCACGCCGGTGGGATCGAGCACGCGCCAGGCGCCGTCGATCAAACCTTCGAGCGGACGGAAATTCGCCTTGTACGCCATCTTCGGACTCTCGCGAATCCAGTAGCCGAGATACACGTAGGGCAGCTTGAGACTGCGCGCCTGCTCGATCTGCCAATAGATGTTGTAGGTGCCGAAACTCGTGTTCGGCAGCCCCGGTTCAAAAAACGTGTAGACCGAAGAGAGTCCGTCCCCGAGGATATCGATCATGCTGATCATGCGCAGAATGCCCGGCGCATCCGGCCGGTCCGGCAGCGGCTCGCGGAATTCGACCAGCCGCGAGTTGATCCGGCTCTGCAGCAGGAACTGTTCGTATTGGTCGCGGCTGTCGCGATCCATGCCGCCGCCCGCATGCCGCGCCGACTGATAGCGCATGTAGAGCGCGTAGTGCTCTTCGTCGTAATGGAGCGGCGCGACGGTGGCGACCAGTCCGCCGTGCTTCTTCCAGACGCGGCGCTGCGTGCGGTTCGGCTCGAACTGGTCCACCGGCACGCGCACCGGCACGCAAGCGCGGCAGCCGTCGCAATACGGCCGGTACGTGAACACGCCGGAGCGCCGGAAGCCCGCCTTGACGAGGTCGGTGTAGACGTCGGAGTTGATCAGGTGACTGGGAGTGGCGACTTGCGAGCGCGCGATGCGGCCGTCCAGGTAACTGCAGGGATAGGGCGCTGTTGCATAAAATTGCAGCGCCGAAAGCGGGGAAAGAGGCAGCTCGTTGGGATGAGTCACGTTGGCAGCTCTCGAAGCGTCTCTGGTAATGCAAACCCGGTGCCCTGCGGTCGACGACCTGCGGCTCACGACCCGCGGTTCGGTGGGCGAGGGATCCGGATTCGGCCTGATTCTTCCTACGACGCCGGCGCGACGACCTCGAGCAGCGCGGTCTTGTCGAAGCGCCAGGGAATCGGCGGCGCCGCGACCGACGCGCGAACATGCGCGATGAACGCCTTGCGCGCTATCTCGCGACCGCCTAGCGACGCCAGATGCGACGTGTTCTGCTGGCAGTCTATCAACGCCAGCGATTAAAAATCGTTATAAATCAACTGCCTAGTTTGGCTGTTTTGGCAAAAAAGCCGCCCAAACGGTAACAAAAGCGGTAACACGAAAATCCGCCCGGGAAACAATTGTGTCGAAGCTAAACAACCGCCTCATTGAACGAGCCAAACCAAGCCCACGTGACAAGTATATTGCGGACGGCGACGGTTTGTTTCTTCGCGTGATGCCAAACGGGACAAAAACGTTCTGCTTTCGCTATACATGGGGCACGAAGCGCCGGCTTCTCGCGCTCGGTCCCTTTCCGATTCTATCGGTTGCGGAAGCACGCGAGCAAGCGAACGAAGTCCGACGGCAGATTTTCCTCGGGGTTGACCCTATCGAGCAGGCTCAGATCACCAAACCAGCCGAGCCCGACAGCCCGACTGTCAGGACGCTTATCGCTAACTGGACCGAGCGGTATGCCAAGCCGAACTACAAGCGCCTCGACACGCAACTCCGGATGGTCGAGAAAGACATCCTGCCAGTAATCGGCTCAATGCTGGTCAAGGACATCACGAAGAAGCATGTCTCCCAAGTCATCAACAGGGTCGTGGACCGCGGTGCAAGGGTAAAGGCGAACAGAGTCCTTTCCCTGATGAAGACCATCTTTGACTATGCTGCCCAGCAAGGCGAGATCGATGAATCCCCCGTCACGATGACGAGGAAAGGCGCCGGCGGGAGAGAAAAGCCGAAGAATCGAGTGCTCGGCACGGATGAGATCAAGGTCTTCTGGACGGCGATCAACATCCATTCTGGGTTTATGAGCTGGCGCACAAAACGCATCCTGCACCTGATCCTCCTGACCGCACAGCGTCCGGGCGAGGTCGCGGGGATGATGTGGGGCCATGTAGACCTCGAAAAGCGGATCTGGCAGCTACCCGCAGAGTTGGTCAAATCCGAGCGTAACCATGTCGTTCACCTATCCGAGCAAGCTGTCGAAATTCTTGAGTTCGCGCAAGGGCGGTCGACCGGAAGCCGCTACGTTTTTCCGAGTGCAAGGAGGAAGGGAAAACCAACAGGGACGCAGACGCTGTCCATGGCGCTGCTCCGGATGTTCGAAGATGGGGAGTTTGGTGCCATGAAGCCCTTCACGCCGCACGACTTGCGACGGACGGCTGCTACCAGAATGGCTGACATATCGGTGCATGCCCACATTGTGGAGAAAATCCTCAACCACAAAATGAAAGGTGTCATGGCGGTCTACAACTATGCCGAGTATCTGGAGGAGCGGAAGCAGGCCCTGATCGCTTGGGGTAACTGCGTTGGTCGCTACTCCGATGTGCGGGCGCCGGAGGCCGCCAGCGCAGTCTGTGCACGCTAGCGGATGTGACAGATGCTTGCAAGACAAACATTGCAGCAGTGGGCCCGGATCTCTTCGTGGGTGACTAACTTCCCGAGCTCTTCTGGGACCATGCTTTACTTGACGCTCGATCCCGCTTGCGGGACCTGCTTTCCCAGCCGGGCCGGTAATGAGCGCGTCGAAGCCGCACTTTGCGTTCTTCGTTACAATTCAAAAAACCAAAATGGGTCCGGATTGAGAACGGCCGGTCGACGCGGGAGCGAGTGTTGCATGTTCATTTCCAATCAAAAAGAGCAGTTCAACGTGGCTTACGTCCACGCCATGGCGAGCCAGGCTGGTTTGAACACCGGGAATATGAAGGTCGACGACCAAAGCATCGACCTCGATGTTGACGGCAAATTCCCGACGGCAACCAAGAACCGGTTTCCTAAGATCAGCTTGCAGTTGAAAGCCACTTCGCAAAAAATGGTGAAGGACGGCGTTATCAAGTTTCCGCTTCCCCGGAAGAACTACGACGACCTGAAAAACGATCGACTCATCGTTCCTCGCTACTTGGTCGTGCTTCTCGTGCCCGACGACACCGGCGATTGGATCCGGCATCACCCTCAACATATGAGTCTCCACAACACCTGCTATTGGGCGTCGATCAAGAATGACCCGGCGATCAAAAACAAATCGAAGGTGACCATCGATATTCCGCTGACGCAGCGTTTGGACACCGACGCGTTGTTGCACCTCATCACGTTGGCCAGCCAGGGGGAACACGCATGACCCGCGATGACGTGATCAAACAGATCGGCAATCTGAGATGGACCGAGTTGCAGTCTTATCTTATTGAGTCCGGCTGGACTGACGACGGCGCGCTTGGGCCGTTCGCGTCGATATGGCACCGCGCGGATCGGAGCGATGCGCAGGTGTTGCTTCCCACATCAGAACAAGCCGAAGATTTTCGGCCCCGGCTAGCGGATGCCGTGATGGCGATAGCCGAGTTCGAAGATCGATCGACAGAGGATGTCGTAATTGCCGCAAGCGACCGCTTCGGCGATGTGATTAGCATTCGCGTGGTCCACGCAGATGTCGAAGGTGGCACTATCCCGGCTATCGATGGCGTAGCGCTAAACGAGAAGGCTCTCGAGTTGCTGACCGCGGCGGCCATGTCCTATCTGACAAAGAGGCAATACCATCAGCGGCCAACGGCCGTGACCAACGCGTTTCTCGAAACTCTTAGGTTGGGCCAAACCACCAGGGGCAGTTACGTCGTAAATCTATTTGCCCTGATGCCCGAGCCGCCGGTCGATCAACCGACGTTGCAGGACGTGCCGATGACGAACAACGTCATCTCAAACCTGTCGTCAGGATTAAAGGCGCTCAGCCATGCGGTCAGTCTGAAAAGCAAAAAGAAGGACGAACACAAAGCGCTTGATGAAGCCGTAGCGGCGGGCGCCAGCGCGAACATGTGCGACGCGTTGGTGGGCATAAGTGGCCGTGACAAGAGCAGGGCGGTCGAGATTTCGATCACCCCGTTGCGCCCCGGAAAGGACAGACCACAGCCAGTCAAATTTTCGTTCGCAAAGGAAAAAGTGGAGCGCTTGGAGAAGGCTTCCGTGTATTACAGGCGCACCTACATCGCGAAAAACAAGACGATTCAAGGCTACATCAAGCGCCTCGACCGGGCGCATGGCGAGAAGCATGGGACGATTCTCGTCGCCGCTGTCGTGGAGAACAGCGAGAAGATGGTGGAAATCGACTTGGGCCCGAGAGATTATAAGCGCGCAATCTCTGCCCACGGATCGGATACGGAAGTTCGGTGCTCGGGTGATGTGCTCATCAAGCCGCGTAGCGCAACCTTGCTGAACCCATCGGGTTTTCGCGTGCTCAACAGGGGTGATGGTTTGTTCACACAAGAGGAAGAACCCAAAGCAAAAAGGTCGAAGCGGCAGCGGAGTTGATGTCCTTTGCCAGGCAATGATGCTCATGTCAGGGGCCCAGAAAGAAGGGTTGAAGCCTTGGAGCTCGTTGATCCTTATCCAGACCCCTTGCATGATTTCGGTTCCTCTAATGGACGCGCGGCTTGGGTTTTCGTATGTCCGTGCGGGCTAGTGCGAGCCCACCAACAACGCGATCGCTTCGTGAAGCAGGGCCACCGACGCCCCGACATCACGCGACTGCGCGTCCGAGCGCCCGCAAAGAGCGAGGTAAGCGAAATGAACGGCCGTGGAGTGCTTCGCCAAGGCAACCAGGTGCGCGCCGCTGGGACCTCGAACAGCAGAAAGCCAGTTTTGGACCGTGCGCTCGCTCGCCCCTGTCCAGCGCGTCAGCGTTTTGATCGCTTGACGAGTGTCGCCCACGTCCTCTTTGAGCGCGAAGGCGATGGCGAGAGGGTATTCGCTCCCGACGGGCAGCGTTTGATTCCCCGGCAATTTGTTGCCTGTTTTCGGTAACATTTTTCGCGGCTCCAAAAGTATATTTCGTGAAGGCGAGCGCCGAGGCGAGGCGTGGAGCGCCGCATTCCTGCGGCGTTGGTCGATCGCCTTACCATGGGAGGCATGGTGAGCCGATCAACGCACAAAGATTCGTCCGCCGGGACAGATGGATCGCGGGGCCGCGCCGCAGCCTACGTGCGAATGTCGACGGAGCATCAACAATATTCGACCGAAAATCAGAAGGACGTGATTCAGGCGTTTGCCGAGTCGCGAAACCTTGAAATCGTTCGGACCTATGCGGACGAAGGAAAGAGCGGGCTCCGGCTCGAAGGGCGTAATTCCTTGCAAGCGCTCATTCGAGACGTTGAGGCCGGTGTCGATTTTTCAGTGATTCTGGTCTACGACGTCAGCCGCTGGGGGCGTTTCCAAGACCCCGACGAAAGCGCGAGCTACGAAATTCGCTGCAAACAGGCCGGCGTTCGCGTCCTCTACTGCGCCGAGCAGTTCGAAAATGACGGCAGCCCGGTTTCAAGCATCATCAAGAGCGTAAAAAGGACCATGGCTGGCGAATACAGCCGGGAGCTCAGCCTCAAAGTCCACGCCGGCCAGCTTCGATTGATCAAGAGCGGATATCGCCAGGGCGGTCCCGCGGGTTACGGGCTGCGCCGAGTGCTGATCGACCAAGCTGGCGGCGTTAAAGCTGAGCTTGATCGCGGCGAGCACAAATCCATTCAAACGGACCGAGTGATTCTGGCTCCGGGGCCGGTCGAGGCAATCGCGGTGGTGAGGGACATTTACCGCGCATTTGTCGAGGAAGGGCGAACCGAGGCTGAGATCGCCGCTTCGCTCAACGCCGCGGGGCAGAGGACGGATTTGGGCTCGCGATGGTCGCGCGGAACCGTCCACCAGATTCTGATCAACGAAAAATACATTGGCCACAACGTCTGGAACCGGACGTCGTTCAAGCTGAAACAGAAGCGCGTGAACAATCCTCCAGCGTCTTGGGCTCGCGCGGATGACGCGTTCGAGCCGCTGGTCGACAAGATGATGTTCGAGGCGGCGCGTCAGATCATCCTCGGCCGCTCGTATCGCTTGAGCGACGGCGACATGCTCGATCTGCTGCGCAAGGTGTTGCTCCGCAATGGGTATCTCTCAGGAATTTTGATCGATGAGGTGGCCTGCTGTCCGTCCAGCAGCGCTTACCGCAGCCGGTTCGGCAGCCTGCTGCGAAGCTATGGCCTGATCGGATACACCCCTGATCGGGACTACCGCTACATAGAAATCAACCGGCGCTTGCGGGCGCTGCACCCGGAAATTGTCGCGCAGGCGAAAGGCGCGATGGTGGCGGCTGGGGCAACGGTCGAAACCGACCCGGGAACGGAGTTGATTTCCGTGAACAGCGAATTCCGGGTGTCTCTCGCGCTGTGCCGGTGCCGAGCGACTGAGGCGGGCAGCAACCGCTGGCTCGTTCGTTTTGACAACGCCATGAAACCCGACATCACCGTGGCCGTCCGGATGGAGCCGGACGCGCAGTCCATTCGCGACTACTACCTGCTTCCGGCGGTTGACGTCTATGCAGATCAGTTGCGTCTAGGCGACTACAACGGACACGGATTCGACGCGTATCGCTTTGACGATTTGTCCATGCTGGTCCACCTTAGCCGCAGGGTTCCTCTTCGAGGGGTGTCTTATGGATGACAAGTTCAAAGGATTCTTGGCGACATTGCCCCGAGCGGAAATGATCACGCTGATTCCCGCTTCGCAGCTCCGAGTCCTGAACCCGCGGACCCGCAACAGCCTGTTTTTCGCGCAACTGGTCGAGAACATCGCCACGATCGGGCTTAAACGGCCCATCACGGTCGCGTATGGCGGGCACGCCGAGTCGGGCGAGGAGTGGCATGAGGTGCTTTGTGGCCAAGGGCGCCTGGAAGCGTTAAAGGCGCTGGGCGAAACGGTCATTCCATGCTGTGTCGTAGAGGCGGATCAAGTAGAGCGCTACCTGATCACTCTGACTGAAAATATCGCTCGGCGACGGCACACCACCGAAGAGTTGCTCAGCGGTATCCAGATACTGAAGGCGCGTGGATACACGACCGAGCAGATCTCGACGAAGACAAACCTAGATCCGGGCTACATCAACGGCATATTGAATCTGCTGGAAAACGGAGAGCAGCGTCTTGTAAGGGCCGTTGAGAAGCGCATGGTGCCGATGCGGCTTGCATTGGACATCGCTCGATCCTCGACGGGGGAGATGCAGGAGGCAATGGTTGCGGCATACGAGGACGGCACGCTCAAGGGCGAGGAGTTGATGAGATTGCGCAAGCTCCTTAGCAAGCGCGAGGCAGCCGGGAAAACGTTTCATTCAAAGAAGCCAGCGCCGAGAGAGAAGCCGACCCCGCAAAAGCTGCTTCGCACCTACCGGACCGAGGTGCGCAGGCAAAAATTTGTCATTCAGAACGCCACGCTTCAAGAGCAACGTCTTCTTCTGATCACGTCCGCGTTTCGGCGGTTCTTGTCTGATGAGCATTTTCGGACGCTGCTTCGTGCAGAGGGAATCAAAGACATTCCCGAGGCGGTGGCCAGCCGCATCCCACCGGAGCTTTTGCCATGAGCGTCAAGCACGCGTTCGATTTGCGGATCATCGAGGTTCCATTGGAACGGATACGCCCTAGCGCGCCGCTGCTGCCGCAAGTCTTGGCGACCCCGAAGTTTCGCACCATCGTCAGCTCGATCCGAGAGCTTGGCGTCATAGAGCCGTTGGCCGTTTACCCAGCGGACGGGCGGCTGGGAGAATATGACCTGTTGGACGGACGCTTGCGGCTCGAGGCGCTCAAAGAGTTGGGGCGAGAAACGGCCCCGTGCATGATTTCGCTAGACGACGAAGGGTTCTCCTTCAACCGTCACATCAACCGAATCACCGTAGTCCAAGAGCATCGAATGATTCGAGCTAGCTTGGCGCAGGGGGCGTCCGAAGAGCGCATCGCGACGGTCTTGAAAATGGATGTGCGAAGGATTCGCGAAAGAATTCATCTCTTGGACGGAGTCGCGCCCGAAGCGGTATCCCTTCTCAAGGACAAGCAGGCAATTCCGAAGGTGTTTGCGGCCCTGAAGAAGATGAAGCCAATGCGGCAAATTGAGGCCGCGGAGATGATGGTTGCGGCCAATAGATTCACCGCGGCCTACGCGGAAATGCTCTTGATCACGACCCGGCCCGAAGCGCTGACTGTTAAGGCGCAGCCCAAGAAGAAAACCGATATTTCGCCAGAAGACATCGCCCGCATGGAGGCCGAAATGGAGCGCCTGCACCAAGATTGTCAGGCGGTCGAGGATGGAATCGGCGACACGATGCTTTCGCTCGTCGTCGCCAAGGGATTCATGAATCGGCTGCTGAGGAACGAGAACATCCGCGGGCATCTCCGGCGCCATCACGAGGACTTGTTGGCGAGCCTTGTGACAACTTTGGATGCCATCGCGGCGGACAACCGAACACCGGAGCGTGAATGAGGCTGAACGCGACCATCGCGCGATGGCCAAAGACCGCAGTTTCAACCCGACCCTCCAGTTTCACTGTGGGCCCCGGCGCAAGGTTCGCTTCAAATTCGTTCATGGGCATAGGCACGAGCGCTTTCGATCAAGAAAGCGCTAGGGTTGAACAACGCATGGGCGGCGCCGAGGCGAGCGGTGGTTCGACCTCGAGGTTGGCCGCACTACGCTTCAGACAGGCAGCGCAAATAGGCGCGAAAAATCGATACGTCTTGGGCGTCGGCCAGGATCGACTCGAAGGGCATCAGGTTGGCTGCGGCCAGCAGACGGCAACCCAAGTCGACCGCAGCGGCGGCTCGTTCGAGTTGCAGATCAACGGCGCCCGTCCACTTGGTCCATCGGCTCAATTCGACATGCGTCAAGGCATCAATGTGCAGGGCAGAAAACTCCTTGATTCGCGTTTCCAGGTCGACAATCAAAATTTCGCGCAGATCGTTCTGCGGGTGCAACGCTTCGAGTCCCAACACGCGGCCGACGATCTCTTCCACATAGTGTGGGCGAGGCAGCCGGCGGCCCGCCAAGGCGTCGGCGCGCTCGGCTTCCTCTTTTGTCGCTTCCCGTTGCGTTGCCAGTGCGTCCGATCCGGTTCTGAGCATCTCCGACACTCGACGCACGATAAGCTCCGGGACGCCCCGATTCAATTGAACTAGTGCGCGCGAGCGCTTGTGAACCCAGTCAGCCCCCCCTCGCGCCGTTCTCTCCCCCACGGATCTGCTGGATTTCCGCCAGCACGTTGTCAATGCGAAACGAGAAGCTCCAAAGCCGCTCGCGGTTTTCCTTCGCGGTAATGTCGCGGTCGAACTGACGAGACATCGTCTCGAAGTCGACGCCGAAATAAATGCGCCCGCAGTCTTTGCCGATGTTCGTGAGCCGGCCGTCCTTGGTCGCGACAAGGTAGCCCCGCCCATGCGGCGTATGGCAGTTGGAGAGACCGCAGCGGATCTTGTCGGCAAAGACATAGTTGCCGATGATTGCCTGAAGCTCGTCAGCTGACGGGTCGAGATTGCGGTCATAATCTGGGCGGCTTTCAATGTCAGCCCAGTCGTCGACGCGGACAAGTTCTTTTTCACCGTTGATCGTGATCATTTTTAGGGTCCTCCTTCGGGCTCGATAAATCGCGCCTAGATTCGTGAGTTGCTCGCGCCGGCTGCGAGACGTTTTCGAACAAGCCCGGCAGACTGCGGTCCCCGTGTCAAGGTTGTTGCAGCGGTCATCCCCGTTCCAAAGTGGCGCCGCGACAGGGCGGGGCGGGGGAGAGCCTCAGTGCTTTTCTGTGGCCTTCCTCTGCTTACCAAGCAACCCTTTCTCTTCTTGATAAGCCTTCGTCTCGAAGAGAAAGTCGGCAAGTGTCATTGCGCAATTGACCGCGAGCTTCGCGTGGTGCCGAGCGGGCTTGTATGTGGTTCCGTGGCTGTCAGACATTTTGTTGCGCATCGCGCTCAATCCCTGCACGATCGACGTAAGCCCCGTGAGAACCTGGCGCAGTGTGTCGGATATGTCTTTGCGGCTGGTGTCCAGATTCAGCAGGACGCGAACGCGGTTGAAGAGTCGCCCCAAATCGCCATCGAACACCGGTGGCGGATCGACGGAAAGCTCCGTCTCAATTGCGAGCAACAAATGTTCGATTAGCGCCCGTGCGTTCGTGATGGCTCCGTCGTAATCGCCGACCTCGATTTTTGTGCGGCACTTTTTAATCTGCGTTTCGATCGACGCGGCCGACGCTTCGGGCAGCGTCTCGGGGATCGCCTCCGGCGCGATCAAAGCTCCCGTCAGATCGCGCAGCTTGTAGCGAGAGCCTTCTTTGACGACCTCGTAGTTGTCAAAGGCAAGCAGTTCGTTGAGCTTCGCGGCGCAGTCCTCGTTGCTGACGACGATAGCTTGCTGCAAGTCATACCAGAGCCTTGGGTCGATTAGATCGCAGATCAATTGCGCCATCGCGGGCTTGGGCGCGAGTTCCGTGAGACGCTCCTTCGCAAACACGGCGCGGCTGGGAAAACCTGACTCGTAGACGTCTCGGAACCCGTAACCATTGAAAAACTCAACCAGATCGGTGCCGCGCCGATATGGCCATCCGTTGCCTCCGCCACAAACGAGATCGGCCAATTTGTTGATCGTGTATTGCGCGAGCTTCATCGGCGTCTCGATTTTTTCATTGCGTTGGTGTTGGATCTTCCTGGCCGTCGTTGCGGCGCTGGCCGCGCCGAAATCTTTTGCCGCCGTTTGGCGCGCCCATGTGGGGGCAAGCCCCTCAGTCGCGCGGCCGGTTCGCCAGAACTGCCGAAGCTCTCGGGAAGTCGATCACGCGAAACTGGTCGAGAGCCGCTTTTGCGGCCGCGCGACTGGCTCGCGAAGCGAGTTCGTCGATGATCGAGCGCCATGCGTTGCGGCCCGCCGCATCATCTGCGCGTTTTGACATCGCCGCGGCCAGTGCAAGCTCAAGCGACTTGTCGATGCCCACTGTCGTCAGTGGCGCCAGCAACTGGACGATCTGCACCTTTACGCGATCGTCGGCAACGCCCAAGGCATAGTCCAATGCGGTGGCGCCGTCTTCGCTCTCGGCATTGACGTTGCTGACGCCAACCAGCGCCACGGCGGCACTGGGCCAATTTCTTAATGCCACGTGCATCAAGGCGGTTCGCCGGCGATCGTCAACCGCTTTCGGGTCGCTGACGGGCAACAGGATGTTCACGGCCTGCGCGGACCCGGCCAACATCAGCGCGGTCATCCCAGAGGAAGACCGCGCCTGCGGATCAGACAGAGGCAACAACAATTTCAGGCACTGAACGGACGAGGATGCCTCGTGGGCGTCATCCTCGCGCGCAAACCGGGTCGCCATGGCCGCTGCCATCAGCGGTGTCCAGCCGTCGCAGTCGGCAAGGCGAGGATCGAAATGGCGAACCAGCTCGGCCAGCAACCGCGGGTCGCCCAGCGACGCGGCCGCGAAAATGGTTGGCTGAGGCGCGTCGTCAAGATTCGCTCGCTGCTGCTCGCGAATCGTCGTGAGTTTCTCCCGCACCGTCTCCCTTGTCCCTTCCGGCAACGACTCGATGAGCGTCGGATCGGCGGCTTCGGCAGTCCGCAATTCGGCGCCGACTTTTGTTTTCAGTTGCGTGTAGCGCATGGCAATGGATATAGAAAAATTTTGACTGACGGGTTGGCGCCGCATCGGACGTCGGCTACGGCTTGCGAAGGTTAGTGTATCAGCGCGATCGGGGACCGAGCCAAGGCTCGAGCGCGTCGATTTTGGGCGTTGTCCCGCCTGGCTTTTTGGCCGCGTTTGTATAATCGTGGGGTCTCGCAACCCCGCCCAAATGGCTCGCGCAGGTCTAGCGATACAGGACCCAGCGCCTGACGTTTTCAATTTGCACCGCTTCATCGATGAGTCTCCCATGGGCTATCGGCTTTTCATTGACGACTTGCGCGATTCCGTCGACCCCACATGGACGATTGCTCGCAGCTCGGCGGAAGCCATTGCTCTCTTGCTTCAAGACGGCTGCCCCGAAGAGATTTCGTTCGACCATGATCTGGGCGGGGAGGACACGGCGATGGCCGTGGCCAAGCGGTTGATCGATTTGGACTTGGACGCGAAGGGGGCCTTTATCCCGCCGACATTCCGTTTCTGGGTGCACAGCGCAAACCCGGTGGGGGCCGCGAACTTGCAAGCGCTGCTCGATCGCTACTTGGGCTTGCGCGGCGCAAGCGCCGACAGGGCGTGACGGGTTCGTCCGGTTTCGCGGCGGCCGCGCTGTCTGTTGCATCGGATCACGGCTGGCTCGCGGGCGAGGACGCTCAGGTCGGTCGCGCCAGTTGCCGATCCGATGGCGCGGGCGCCGAAGTTCGGGCAATCAGCTGAGCCACCGCGCGGACTTGCGCGATCAAATCGTCCAGCACATCCAACCGCTCGGCGTGCAATTTCGGATACAGCGGCACCATTCGATATTCCGCGTCGTCAATGAGTCGCGGCGGCCGCTCTCGTTCCAGCGCTTGTAGCCGATCGATTTGATCTGCGGCCAGCAGTGGCAGTTCGCCGGTCTTGGGAAACGCGAGCCAAAGCGGTGTTTCGCGATGTTCTGCCCAGCCCTCCAGCCAGAACCGCAGATACGCGCGCTCGCCATTCAACAAAAGCGGCAACCATTCGGCCGAGCGGTTCGATCCGACGTATTTCGTCGCGACGCCCGTGTTCAGCAGGCGTTCACGCAAGTCCGCGAAAAGATTTTGAAATTGGAACGCTCGGCGCCCAATGGCGCTCGTCAATTCCGAGGCTTTGAGCGGCAAGAACGCCGTAGTGTCCATGCGTTGGCACAGCGCAGCCAACTGACGGACATCGGAGACAAAATCGCGATCTTCGGATTTGATGCCTTCGTCTTCGAGCGTGTTGAGCACCGCCCCCCAAGACGTCAACGCCAAAACAGGGCGCGCGGCAAGAGCAGAGCGCCCGTCCGCGCCCTCGCTTGCGTGCCCGGCCCCGGTTCGTCGGAGCCGGGCGCTCCGCATCTGCGGCAGCTGGCTCGGCGCGCCTTCCAACGCATACCCGCTCGCTTCGACGCGGCGCAGGAGCTCCGGCCACAGGGTCTCGAACCTCGCAAACGGCGCCACAAAGACCAACAAGCCGCCCTGGCCGCCATGGAGGTCTTCCTCGCTGGGCAAGGCGCGGAACGCGTTCAGGTAGCCGCCCGGTTGATGGTCCGTCAAGGATGCCCAAAACTTGCCTTCGACCAACACGCGCAGACGCCCCGTCGAATCGACACCCGCAATGTCGCATCGCCCCTGGTCGGCCTGAACCTCGGCCTTGAAAGTCAGCGACTCCGTGGCGGCCTCTGGCGAGTGCGTGTCGCGCGCCCAAGCGGACAGCAGGGCCGCGCGAAACGCCCCGTTGCGGCCCAGCAAGTAGGTGAGGGAGCGCGTGGCGTGGACCTCTTCGTTTTCAGAGCCGGCGAGCAGGAAGGAAAGCAGCGACATGCGATGGGTCCCAAGGGCAAGTGTTGTCGAATGTTAAAGCACGAGGCGCA
Organism: Paraburkholderia sp. BL17N1; assembly: GCF_003634175.1. NCBI lineage: Bacteria > Pseudomonadati > Pseudomonadota > Betaproteobacteria > Burkholderiales > Burkholderiaceae > Paraburkholderia > Paraburkholderia sp. BL17N1. The sequence goes on along the minus strand of NZ_RBIW01000001.1, from coordinate 3,946,029 downwards.
CGCCAGCGAGCAAGGGCATGCGGCTCGGGGCGCGAGGTCGGCGGGCGCGTTCATTCCCTCCTCGCGCGCAGTGGGCGGACCGAGTCGCTCGGCATTCCTGGAATCGGATAAGCCAGCAGAAGCGAGGCTTCCCGCTGCGAGACGCGTTGGGTGTGGACCCCTGCAAGAAATTGGCAGTTGTGGCCGGCCAACGCCAGCAGAGGGCGCGTGAAATCGCGTCGTTGCGTCAAGGGCAGCACGCCCGGGCTCGCGATGCCCAGCAACAATCCATCCGGCTCGACCCGGCTGCGGCCGTGAAAGTGGGCCACCGCGTTGATCGCCGCGGCGGCGAACGCCTCGGCGTTGCCGGCGGGCAGCGCGGACACGGTCAAGATGCAATCGGAGCGCAGAAGGCTCTCGATCTTGCTCCAATCGTAGCTGACGACCTGGTCCGCGAGCGCGACCCAAAAGATCGATTGGGCCAGGGCGAGCACGACCTCCTCAATCTCGGCCTCTGGGCAAGCGACGATCGGGCCGCAGTCGCGCAATCCGATCGGAATGCGCGCGCCGACGAGGACGGAGACGTTCGGGCGCGCCGTCCGCGGGCCGCCCAAGCCGGCCACGTCCCGAGTCAGCGTGATCCATAAATCGGGCTCGGCGCAGGGCGCGGCGTCCGCGCCGTCTGCGCCGTTGGCAATTTGCCATGCGACGCGCCCATCGAAACTCGGCAGCTGGCTTTTCACGCGTGGCGACAAGCCCAGTCCGTCCCGAAGCCGGACGACGAAGGAGCGCTCGCTCGCGTCGGCCAACGCCAATCGGCTCGCGTCCGCGGGAGCCGCGCTCGCGGCCACGGCGTTCGCCCGCATGGGTGGGGCGAGCGGCTCATCGCTTCTCCCCTTCGTATCGCTCGGCCGCCCTCTTGAGCCGCTGCGCCATCTCGTCGCGCAGCTCGGGCGGCCCAAGGACTTCAACGTCGGGGCCGAAATTGGAAAGCCACCACCTCAGACGGCGCGTCAGGGGCACCGAGGCTTCGATCGACACCTCTCCGGGGCCAAGGCTTGTTGCGATCTGATCCTCGGACAGAGGGCTTTCGAGCAGATGGTTCCCCGCGTGATCGCGAAACAGCAGGCGAATCTGGATGCGATGCCCGAGCTCGCCGAAGCCAAACAGCCCGTCGGCGATCACGCCGTCCAGGTCGAAGCCTTCAGGCTTCACTGCCGGCTCTGGCAAAAGCTCGGCTTTTCGGATCCGGTGCAGGGCGAGCGTCCGGACGTCTTCAAAGCCGTCGAACACAACAACCAAATAAAGGATGCCGCGGACTCCGACAAGGCCCAGAGGGCTGACAGCCTTCGCCGCGGAGGGCTGCCGGTCGATCGCCTGGTAGACGACTTCCAAGTGGCGGCTGAGCAGCAACGCGTCGCTCACCGCGGCGCGCACGGTTTCGTCGATGGGCGGGGGCAACAGCGGTTGGTTCGGCTCTACGATGCGCACGGCGCGTGTCCACGCGGCGGCGCCTTTTTCGCCCGCCTCGGATTCGAGGCGTTGCCGGGCGGCCTTGAAATACGGCTCGAGCTCTTGCCGATATCCCGACGGCAGCAGATGGCGAGAATGCTCGTCGAGCAGACGGAATGCGAGCGCTTCGGGCGTGGTCAATCCGCGGAAGTCCAGCGGCGGCATGTCGCCTTTCCACCTCCAGCCGTAGGGCGTGTTGCGCTCATCGGACTCAATGGCGAACGCCACGGACAGCGCGGACAGATCGCGCTCCACGGTTCGCTTGGAGACGTCGAATCCTGCGGCGCGCAGCTTGGCGTGGATCTCGGTCGCCGTGATCTTGTTGCCGCGCGGAATCATCCTGAGGATGTTCCATTGCCTCAACAGCGCGTCAGACATGGAGCCCTCCGCCCAAGGAGGCCAAGCGCGCGGGGTGCCCAATGACTCGGGCCTCTCGATTCCGCTTGTTTCTTTGCCACGAGCAGGGATGCGCGCACGCGATAACGACGGGTGGCAGCGCGGCATTGCGGTCGGAGAGGTCGCGAAGCGCGTCGTAGACCAGCCGCTTCAAGGAGGTCTTGGACGCCTCCGCGCCGGTGCAGCAATTCATCACGATGTCCTTCGCGTCCGCGCGCCAGAGCGCGGCGATCCGCCCTTGGAAATCGGCGCGGCCGATGCTCGGGCAGCCCCATGCGCGGCGAAAAACCGAATCGCGAAAGCGGCGGGGCGGATGGCCCAGCGATGTTTGGCGCTGAATGGCGTTGATTAAAACAAGATCGAGCTCCTCGCCGTTCGGCGACAGGCCGAGCTCTTGCAATCCGCGCACATTGACGTCGTAGAGCAGCGCGCGAATGTTCCTTCCGGTTGCTCCAGCAGCGGGGCCGATCGGCTGATGGTCGCCGCCAAACTCATCAATGTGCGGACTCTCGAGAATCATCAAAAGCCGGCGCGGGCCTTCGGGGCTCAGCTCGTCGGTTGCGCGGCGCCAGGCAAACCCATCCGGCGACGCGGCGCCCATCGGCCCGCAATGGAACCGCCCGGCCTCGAACCGGACGGCGCCAACCCACTGGTCGGGGCACCGCGCAACGCAACAAGCGGGAGTCCCGTCGGACTCCCCATCGGCCGGCGTCCTGGACGCCATGACCTCCGCCGCAATTTTTGCGAAGGCGCTTTGCCCCTCGCCAACATCGTCGCCCTCGATGGCGAGCGAGCCCTCGGTCTTGCATTTGGTCATCTGCTTTTTCTTCTCTAATCTGCGCACGGGCGCCTGATGCGTTTTGGATAGAGCGCGCCATCGCTGGCGCGACCCAACCTTGGAGCAGAGTTTGCCACGGGCGCGCGACATGGGGTGTCGCACGCGCTGCACGGCCCAATGGCGCGGGCGGGGCGCCGACGGTATGCGTCCCTGGCGTCGTCACTCTGACGGCGCGCAGACCACGCGCAACGCCGAGCGGGCAGGGGCCCGGTTGGCTCGAGCGGGCCGCGGATTCTCAATCGTGAGTCAGCACGGCGCCGATGCGTCGTTGGACGACCCATAAGCAAGGAAGAAGATCAATGACCATGCAAGCCATGCCGATTCCGAAGAACGGCCAGTGCCCGTCGGGCTACCACTCCGACGGCAACATGTGCGTCCCCAACGCCAACGCGAAGCCGGCCATTCCGAAGAACGGGTCTTGCCCATCCGGGTGGCACAGCGACGGCAACTACTGCCTCGCCAACAGCGCAAACCCGAAAATCGTGATCCCCAAGCATGGTCCTTGGCCTTCCGGCTATCACAGCGACGACGACTACTGCGTCCAAAACTGAGCGCCTCCACCGTCGTCGGACGCTTTGGCGGCCCCGGCGGCGAACGGCCGAATGGAATCTCCGCAACCCCCATCCGGGGCGCGATCTGACGCCCGGCGAGGCGCGGAGAAAAAGATCGGGCGCTGACGGCGCCCGTGCGGCTGAAGACCCCAATCTTCGGCGTGTGTTTGTGGCCGGCGGGCAACTTGCCGGCCGTTTTTTCTGCGCTCATCGCTCAACGGCAAGGACCGCGGGCAGGGCGCTCCACGACCGCGAGGGCCCGAGCGACGCGGTTGAGCCCTCAGAGCCTTTCCCTAGGCGCGGAAGGCGGCAGCCCGCGCCGCGCGAAGGGGCGTGGCGCATTTCGTCCCTGTCGAGGGGTCAAGAAGCGCCGTTGCCGAGCCGGCAGGGGCAAAAAGTGCGCGATAATTGCGACCTTTGAGTCGCGCGCGCAGCGCCGTCGGTGCAGCGCGCGTGGCGAACCCCTGGACCAGCGCAGAAAATGGATGAAAACGCGTGATCAAAACGGGAGCGAGCGGGCAGTTGGAGAGCCGGCGGACGGGCCGGAGCGCCCCGCGGCCTCTGGGGACAATGCCGAGGAGGCCATCGGTGGGCCTGTATAACGCCGAAATCTCCGCCGGGTCGCTGATGATCCCCGAAAGCCGACGGATCGCGGCGCTTTTGCTTTTGCAGCCGAGCGCCGAGCAATGGGAAGCGGCGCTGAACGATGAGAATTTATTGCAGAAAAAGCCCGCCACGGCGAAGCGGCAGGCGCGCTTGATTCGCAATCGCCTCGACACCCTTGACGAAGAGGGCCTGCGCCTGGTGGCGCACGGGGACGCCGAGCTCTGCCGGCAAGTTCTGCTGGCCGCCGCCGCTCGGCACAGCCGTCTACTGAGCGACTTCATGCGCGATGTCTACGCCGCAGACCTGCGCCGGCTGGAAAAGACCCTGAGCGATCGCCAATGGAACGGTTTTCTGGCGGAGTGCGCGCACCGCGACGAAAGCGTCGCGCACTGGGCGGCCTCGACCCGCGAGAAACTCTTTCAGGTGATTGTTCGCATTCTCTATGAGGCCAAATACCTTGATTCGACCCGCCACAAGGCGCTCACGCCGCCCTTGGTGCACCCCCAGGCCGAGGCCTTTCTCAGGCGGCTGGGCGATCCTGAAACGCTGGCGCGATTGGAGGCCCGGGCATGAAGGGCTCTTTTGACGATCGATTGAATCAGGTCCTGCCGCGGCTGCTCTCTTCGGACGTGCTCGACAACAAAGGGGCCGGCGGCGAAATCGGTTTCTGGATTTTCGACTACCCGCCCGAGCAGGAAATGAAGGTGCGCGGTTGGCTCGCGGACGTGATCGAACCGGGCGTGCGCAAACAGAAACCCGAGCTTCGCTTTGCGACGGTGGATCTCTTCGAGTGCGTGATCGGCTTGCTCGAAGACCGCGGCCTCTTGGCCAAGGCGTTGGAGATGCAGCGGACCAAAGGCGACGAGGCGCTGCTGGTCTCCTTGCGCTCGGTCCTCAAAGAGGATCGGTTGGCCGCGCGCATCGTCGAGAAGACGCGCGTCGACGAGCTCGACCTGCTGATCGTGAAGGGCGTGGGCGCCGTTTATCCGCTGCTGCGCACCCACACGCTCCTCTCGGCCTTGCACCCGCACATGCAGGACACGCCCTTGCTGATGCTCTACCCGGGGCGATACGACGGGCAGTCGCTGCGGCTGTTCAACGCGCTGGTCGACGACAACTATTACCGGGCGTTCAGCCTGGTGCCTTAATGCCACGAGAGTCCAATGAGAATCAGAGAGCTTTTTGTTAAGCCCATCGACCGTCCGATCAACGGGGTCGTCAAAGCCGACCAGCGCGATGAAGAGAGCGTGTGGCAAGAGCTGGACGAATACGTCGCGACCAAGGAAGTGACCGAATATTTGCGGCGCTTTTTCGATGCCTACCTCGCCACCGTCGACCACCCGAACGATCCGACCATCGCCGCGCGCATGGGCGTCTGGGTGTCCGGCTTTTTCGGCTCGGGCAAGTCGCACTTCATCAAGATCTTGTCCTACCTCTTGTCGAATCTCGAAGCATCCCATCCAGGCGACGGGGCCAAGCGGCAGGCGGTGGAGTTCTTCAACTCGAAGGTCAAGGACCCGTTGCTCCTCGGCGACATTCGCCGCGCTGTCACGGGCAACACCGACGTAATTTTGTTCAACATCGACGCGAAGGCGGATTCGAAGGGCGAGCGCGACGCGATCCTGCAGGTGTTCTTGCGCGTCTTCAACGAGATGCAGGGGTTGTCGGGGGACGCACCGCATGTGGCGGACATGGAGCGTTATCTCATTTCAAAGGGTGCCTACGACACGTTCAGGCGAGCTTTCCAGGCGGCAAACGGCAACGAGTGGGAGCGCGAGCGCGACGCGGTCGATTTCCTGCGCGACGACGTCATCGCGGGACTGAGTGAGGCCTTGGACATGTCGCTGGACTCGGCGGCCAAATGGTTCGACAACGCGCGCGAGGCCTACAAGATCAACATCGAGGGCTTCGCAGCGCTCGTGCGCAAATACCTCGATGCCAAAGGGCCGCGACATCGACTCGTGTTTTTGGTTGACGAGGTGGGGCAGTTCATTGGGAAAAACATCCAATTGATGCTCAACTTGCAGACGATCACCGAAGCGCTAGGGACCCAGTGCAAGGGCCGTGCGTGGGTGATCGTTACCAGCCAAGAGGACATCGACGCGACGCTCGGCGAGGTCAATCAGGCGCGGACCAACGACTTTTCGAAGATCACGGGGCGCTTTCACACGCGACTGTCGCTCTCGAGTTCGAACACCGATGAAGTGATTTCGCATCGCCTGCTCGAAAAGACGCCCGCCGCATGCGACGAACTCGAAGCTCTTTGGGTGTCCAAAGGCGACATCATCAACAATCAGTTGTCGTTCGTGGACCACGCGGTGGCGTTCCGGCGCTATCGAGACGCAGCGGACTTTGTCGCCCACTATCCCTTCGCGCCATACCAGTTTCAGTTGCTCCAGAAAGTGTTTGAGTCGATTCGCAAGGTCGGGGCAACGGGGCGGCATCTCGCGCGCGGCGAGCGCTCCATGCTCGACGCCTTCCAGACGGCTGCGGTCCACAATGGCGAGAGAGGCCTTGATGCGCTAGTGCCGCTCTACGATTTTTACCCGGCGATCGAAAGTTTCCTCGATTCGACGGTGAAGCGTGCCATCGATCAAGCGGCCGCGAACCCCGCGCTCGAACCATGGGACCTGCAACTGCTTCGAGCTCTGTTCCTCATTCGCTACGCGGATGCCGTCAAGGCCACCGTCGACAACCTTGCGACGTTGTGCCTTTATAAGGTCGATGCGGACAAGGTTGCCTTGAGGCGTGAGATCGAAGCGGCTCTTCTTCGTTTGGAACGGCAGAACCTGGTGAGCCGAAACGGCGACTTGTGGTTCTTCCTGACCAATGAGGAGCGGGACGTCTCGCAGGAGGTCAAGTCCGTCAACATTTCAGAAGCGGAGATTTCGCGCCTTGTGGCTGAATTGATTTTCGACGAGATTCTTTCGGGGCAGACAAAGGTGAGGCACCGTGACACCAAGAGCGACTACGAATTCAACCGTATGCTCGATGGTGTGCCGTTCAGGCAGGCGAATCAAGCGTTGACCTTCGAAGTGATCTCGCCGGTTGGCGCCGAATACGAAATGATGCACGACGCCAGGTGTATCGGTCGAAGCGGCGAGGGGTCCGGCCGGGCGCTGTTGAAAATGGCCAACGATGCACGCGTCTATGTTGAGCTCAAAACGTATCTGCAAATCGAAAAATATATCGCTCCCAAGGTGGACACCGCGACGCCTTCGCTCAAACGGATTCTCTACGATCGGAAGGATGAAAATCGAGATCGACGTGCCCGGATCTTGACCCAGCTGTCGGAAATGATGAGCGCGGGCGACTTCTATGCCATAGGTCAGCGACTCACGTGCAAGCCCCAGTCGCCAGTCGGCTTGCTCGACGACATGCTCAACTATCTTGTCTCCAATACGTATTCCAAGCTCGGCTACCTGAAAGTCCGTCAGGCCGATCCGATCACCGAGATTCGAGCCGTGCTGTCCGCGAACACGATCGGGCAACAATCCATCGCACTCGACGGAGAGGATGGCAACGCGCTAGCATTGGGGGAAATGCGTCAATTCCTCGACGTGGCGGCCCAGAATAACCGAGTGCTGCTTTCGGACGTGACTGAACGCTTCGCTGGGGTGCCGTGGGGGTGGAGGCCGGAGTGGGAATCCGTGCTTTTGGTCGCTCGTCTCTTCATGTCGGGGGAAATCAAGCTCGTCATGGATGGAGCAGATCTGGAGCCTCAGCTCGCGATTGAACCACTGACCAAAGCGGCTCGCTTCAAGAGTGTGTCGATTTTGAAGCGGAAGACGTCCGATGCGCAAACGCGCACGAAGGTGCGCGAACTCTACCGGGATATGTTCTCGAGCATGCCGCCGGACGACGAGGACGGGCTCATGGCAGAATTCCGCGGCAATCTGGGGCGCTTGAAAACCGATCTCGAACGGGCTCGCGGGAAGGCGGAGCACAAGGACTATCCTGGAGCCTCGGAGATCGCCGAGGCGTTGGGAGCCATCGATCGACAACTGGCGCGGCGGGACACCTTCGAGTTCCTGGACGCGTTGGCGACCAATCGGCGTGAGTGGCGCGATCAGGCTGATGATATTCACGATGTGTTGAGTTTCTACCAAAATCAGGCCCCGGTATGGGCTCGATTGCTTGACGCGCTGAACAGTTTTGCCGACAACCGCGAATCGTTGCTCAACGACCCGGGCGCGGAAGCCGCAATGACGGAATTGGAAGGCATCAAGACAAACCCCGCACCCTACGGTCAGGTCAACCGCATCGAACAGTTGGTTGCAATCGTTGAACGGGTCAACGATTCGCTGGCGGCGGAACGGCGACAAGGAGCGCTCCGATCGCTCGACGCGAAGATCGACGAGGCGGCTCGCGCGCTTGATGATGCCCATGCAGACGCCGACCTTCGCAACCGAGCGCTGAAGCCGCTCCAAGACTTGAAGGCGCAATTGGCATCGTTGGTAAGCATTCCGCGTATTCTTTTCCTTCAGGGGCGCGCAGGTGACCTGCTCGATGTTGCAATGGATCAGATAGCCCGAACCGGGCGCGCTCGCTCTGCGGTAGCGCAAGCCGCCTATGCGGCGTCGAGCAAAACAGCGACTGACGCGCCGGCTAGCGGCTCTTCGGAGTCGGCTGCGCGCCCCGTCAAGGTCATTCGAGCCAGCGACCTGAGTGCGAAGACATATCTGGATACTCCGCAAGACGTCGAAAACTATCTCGCGAAACTTCGAAGCGAGCTGCTCTCGGCCATCGAATCGGGCCATCGAGCTCGTTTGCAATAACTTTTGTCGTTGTGGCTCAAGTCATGAACAAATCCAATTTCAAAGCCTACGCGCCGCAAGCGCGACGCGACTTTATCTCTGCCGTAGTGGCCCGCGCGAATTCATTGGGAATTTCGGCCAAGAGCATCGCGTCGGCGGATGTTCGAGGTGACGTCGTATTGATCGAGGGCCGTGAGTGGCCCGTTAGCGTCAACGCACAGCGTGCCAAACTCATCCAACGCATCCAGCGACAAGGATTCGATCAAGCTGTCGAGGAGGTGACTTACACTTGGTTTAACCGTTTCGCAGCGTTGCGATTCATGGAGCTGCACGATTATCTCGGTCACGGGTGGCGTGTGCTGTCGAGCTGCGAGGGTGGGTTACCTGAGATCTTGCTACACGCTGCCGAAGTCGATTTGCCGGGGCTTGACCGAACTCGTATTCGTGAAATGCAACTCGCCGGAAATCAGGATAACGAACTCTATAAGCTTTTGATTGTTGCGCAATGCAATGACCTATCCCGCTCGATGCCGTTTCTATTTGAACACATCGACGACGAGACGGAACTGCTGCTGCCCGACAATCTGCTTCGAACCGATTCAATAATGGCCAAGCTCGTCGCCGAAGTCCCGGAGGCTGATTGGGAGCAAATCGAGGCCATCGGTTGGCTATATCAGTTCTATATCAGCGAAAGGAAAGGCCAAGTAATGGGCAAAGTGGTCAGCAGCGAGGACATTCCTGCCGCCACTCAGCTTTTCACCCCGAGCTGGATTGTGAAGTATCTGGTCCAGAACAGCGTGGGGCGGTTGTGGTTAGACGCAAACCCGACCTCAGTGCTCAAGCGCGACTTGGCATACTACGTAGAATCAGCCGAACAACCCGTTGAAGCCGCAACGCAACTAGATGAACTCGCCCAAGTCCGTATCGCCGTAGACGGGGGCACTCTGAATCCAGAGACGATTACCGTGTTTGATCCCGCATGCGGATCAGGGCACATACTCGTCGAAGCCTACGACCTCCTTAAAGCAATGTATCTGGAGCGAGGCTATCGCTTGCGGGACATCCCACGGCTAATTCTGGAAAAAAACCTATACGGTCTGGACATCGACGATCGGGCCGCTCAACTCGCTGGATTCGCATTGGTGATGAAGGCTCGTGCAGATGATCGTCGTCTGTTTGACGACACAGTGAAGTTGAACGTCCTGGCACTCCAAGATAGCCAAGGCCTTGACGAGGTGGCGTTGGCAAAGACTGTTTACCAGTCTGCCACTGCGATTGAGACTGGTGGTGCCAACACGAATGGCCAGCTCTTCGGCGATGACTTACGTGCGACAGAACACTCGAGCGGTCTGTCTGAAATGGACCTGCAAGAGCTGATTCGGGCTTTTGCGAACGCCAAAACGTTTGGCTCGTTGCTGAATGTGCCGAGCTCGATTCATGCGAAGCTTGGACCGTTGCGCGACTTGCTTCGAGATGTGCAGGAGCAAGGGAACGCTTTGGCCAAATCCTATGCGGCGGAAATATTTGATTCGTTTTTGTTGCCTGCGCAATTCGTCTCGACGACCTACGATGCAGTGGTTACGAATCCGCCGTATATGGGTGCAAAGAAGGGCATGAATCCGGCGTTAAAGCGTTTTGCGGAGAAAAACTATCCCGACAGCAAGGCCGACCTATGCGCTATGTTCATGGAGCGTGGTTTTGGGTGGTGTAAGGCATCCGGGTTTAACGGCATGGTGACGATGCAGAGCTGGATGTTCCTGCCATCGTATCGAGCTATGCGAGAAACGTTGTTCGTTGAGCGGTCGATAGCCAGCTTGATTCATATTGGATACAACAGTTTCCCCGAGATCAACTCAAAGATCGCTAGGGCCTGCGCGTTCATCGCTAGGGCGAAACGTATTCCCGGCTTTGTAGGGCGTTACATCGATCTCAACTCTGCAGCGCAGTCCGCCAATAAGGAGACGGTGTTCAGGGAACGCAACACAGAGCTCGTTCACGATGTCCAACAGGACGAATTTCAGCGACTTCCAGGTGGTCCTGTAGCGTATTGGGTCTCTGAGCAGTTTATGCAATGTTTCAATGGTCAAGCCAGGGTTGAAGACGTTGCGCCGGTCCGTCAGGGGTTTCAAACCGGGGACAACGCGAAGTATCTGCGGTATTGGCACGAAGTGCGGTTTGCAGACGTTGCGCTCGGCGCGACATGCAAGGAAGATGTTTTTTCAGCTGGAAAAAAATACGTTCCCTACAATAAGGGCGGTCCTTATCGTAAATGGTTTGGCAACAACGATTACGTCGTTCGGTTCGACGAGAGCGCTTATGAAGAACTGTCGAAGCAGGGAAATTGCCTGCCTTCGAGACATCTCTATTTTCGAGAGGCGATCACGTGGTCGGCACTGTCCTCTTCACTTTTTGGCGCGCGTTTAAGTCCTGCGGGACACACATTTAGCGCAAAAGGAGCGTGCGCGTTCCCGAGCCAACAAGACCGGCCTTTCGTGTTGGCCTTGCTGAATTCGGCTGTCGCGCGGGCGATATTGGACGTTTTTGCTGCCACTCTCGACTTCAATGTCGGAGCGATTCGCGCGATACCTGTATCCGCCGATGCTAGGTCAAACCGGACGGTTGCTGACAACGCCACACGGATTGTTGAAATCAGTAGGCGGGATTGGGACTCCTTTGAAACGTCTTGGAATTTCGATTCATTGCCTTGGGCGCGACGCTGTGCCGACGGTGATACCTTGGCCGCATCATGGTCTAAGTGGGCAGTCCAGGTTGATGAGAACCGCAAGACCGTTAAGAAGTTAGAAACCGAAAATGACCAAGCGTTAATCGCAGCGTATGGCCTTGGAGCAGAGCTGTTCGCCAACGTGCCTGACGAGCAGATCACGCTCGCGCGTGCCGATCGGACGACGGATTGCCAGCGATTGATTTCATATGCGATGGGCTGCACACTGGGCCGCTATAGTTTGGACGAACCCGGCCTAGTTTATGCGCATGCCGGCAACTTGGAATTTAATCCTAGTCGCTATCAGACTTTTCCGGCAGACAAGGACGGAATCGTTCCTTTGGTCGACGATTCGTGGTTCGAAGACGATGGAGTGAATCGGGTCAGTGAATTTCTTTCTGCTGTGTGGGGCCCAGAGGCACTGGAAGAAAACATGGCATGGCTTGCCGAGGGGCTTGGTCGCATCGGAGATGAAACGCCGGATGAAGCGATTCGGAGGTATCTGGTCGAACAATTTTTCGGCGATCATTTGCAAACATACAAGAATCGCCCAATTTATTGGCTCTTTTCGAGCGGTCCACATCGGGCTTTCCAAGCCTTGGTGTATCTCCATCGCTATAACGAGGGAACATTGGCGCGTCTCCGTTCGAAATATGTGCTTCCATTGACGGGCAAACTCACCTCGCGGCTTGAAATGCTGGAAAAGGACTTCGCGCGTGCGGCGTCGGCCTCTGGTCGCGCAAAGATCCAGAAGCAGATTGACCGACTGCACGCTAAGCAAGCTGAGCTGTTTTCGTATGGCGAGCGACTTCGCCACTATGCGGACAGGCGTATATCCGTAGGCCTTGACGAAGGGGTGGCGGCGAACTACGTAAAGCTTGCAGACTTGGTGGCTGAAGTTAAGTCAGTGGCGGGCAGTAGCGATGACTAGCGGGCGGCACACTTTTTTTCCGGCGCTCTCGCGCCTGCTGGCCGAAGGGCACTCGCTGGTCTTCTGGAACGACGCCGACGGCGAATTCGCCTCGCAGCTCGACGGCGCGGAGCTGGACGGCGTTCGGGTTGTGCGGCTCGACCAAGTCCCGGCCTTGCAGGTGAAAATCTGGATCGAGCGAGAGAAGGACATTCGGTGGTTGCTTTACGCGCCCTTTGCGGAGCCCGAGCCCACCGCCGACTGGCTTCTCGACGCTCGGTTGCGCGGCAAGGCGTTCAGCGCGGACAGCGCCTCGATTCAGCTTGACGAGTTGGGGCTGGCCACGCAGTCGCTGCGCGCGCATCTCAAACATCGCGCCAAATTCTTGCGCGCTCGGGAACGGCTCGAGCGTTTGAAGCGCTGGACAGATCCGCAGGACACGGCCGAAGATCTCGACCGCAAAATGCTGGCCGTCGTCGTGCGCGCCGAGACACCCGACGCCTCTGCGATCTTGCTCAAGGTCTTTGCGGGGCTTGCGGCGGAAGCGGACGATTTGGGCACCTCGCCCAAGGCGTTGGCGGACATCGCCACCAACGACCTCGACGACGCCTTCTGGACGTTGGTCGAAGGCGAAATGGGCTATCGCGAGGCGGAGCCCGAGGCGCGCTGCCTTCGGGGGCTGCTTTATGCGATTTTCGCCACCGACTTTTGCAACGGCGTGCGTGCGGCGCCTGCGCCAATGGCGCACCTTCTGATTCGCGAGCGCGCCCGAGCCGCACATGCGTCCGTGTTCGCGAGCCGGTGGCGATCCGACATGGCCAATTACGGCACCTACGACACGCTGTCCGCGCTCGTCGCGGACGACTTGCGCGTGGCCGATCTCATTCGCCCGATGAGCGCCGAAGACCTCATCGACGCCATGACCTTCGAGGGGATCGAGAAGAGGGTGATCGCCGATCTCAAAGGCCGCATCATCGCCGGCGGCGGCGCCAACATGGATTCGGTGCGCGCGCTCATCGCGCGCCGGCGCGACGGCCACTGGGCCAACCCGCTCTTGGCGGGCGCAAACGATTCGACGCGCGCGCTCGCGGCGAGCTACGACGCGTTGGAGGCGGCCGCCAGCTTCTTCGAGCTGCAAGCGGCGCACGCGAGCGGATTCAGCTTTGCGGATGCGCCGACAGCCTTTGCCGCCTATCGCTCAGACCTTTTCCGATTCGACCAACTGTATCGGTGGTTCATGCATGCCGCGGAGTCGGTGGAGCCGATGGGTTGGGCGCTGCTGCACGAGCTGCGCGATCGGATGGAGGACGCTTATTCGGGATGGTTCATTGGGCAACTGGCGTCCGCGTGGAGCGCCGTGCTCGAAGGCGACACGGGACTCCTGAGCGCGTGGGCGCTGCCGGGCGTGGCCAACCAGCAGGCGTTTTACCCGCGCGTGGTCCAGGCCGAGTTTGAAAACGGCGCCAAACGCGTTTTCGTGATCATTTCCGACGCGTTCCGCTACGAGGCGGCCGAGGAGCTCGCCCGCGAGCTCAACTCGCGCAATCGCGTCAAGGCGCGCTTGGAGGCGATGCTGGGGGTGTTGCCCAGCTACACCACGCTCGGGATGGCGAGTCTCTTGCCCCACGATCGCTTGGCCTACAAAGTCAACGCCACCCTGGATGTGATGGTCGACGGAAAACCCTCGGCCACGCTCGATCAGCGCTCGGCGATCCTTGCTCTGCACGACGGCGTGGCGATCCGGCGCGACGACTTGATGGAGAAGGGCAAGGAGCGCGGGCGCGAATTCGTCAAGCCGCACCGCCTAGTCTACATCTACCACGACCGCATTGACGCCATCGCCGACAAGCGGGTCACGGAAACGAAGGCCTTCGAGGCGACGGCGCAGACCATCAAGGAATTGGCCGAGACGGTCAACTTCGTCGTCAACAGCCTCAACGGCTCGACGGTGCTCGTGACCGCCGACCATGGCTTCTTGTATCAGGAGTCCGCGCTCGAAGAGGCCGACCGCTCGGTCCTCGGCGAGGAGCCCGAGGGCGCCATCAAATCCAAAAAGCGCTACATCCTCGGCCGCGGCATGGGGACAACTTCCAAGGCTTGGTGCGGCTCCACGGAGCGGACGGCCGGCACCGATGCTGGCGAGGGCAGCATCGACTTTTGGGCGCCGAAAGCGGCGGGGCGCTTCCACTTTTCCGGCGGGGCGCGCTTTGTCCATGGCAGCGCGATGCCGCAGGAGATCGCCGTGCCCGTCATTGTGGTCAAGGAAAGCGAGTCGGAGAAGGTCCGCACCAAGCCCGTGGAGGTGAGCCCCTTGGGGTCGAGCAACCGTGTGGTGACGAACAAACAACGCTTCGAATTCATTCAAAATGAAGCGATCTCGGAGCGCGTGCTGCCGGTCACGCTAATATTCTCCATTCGGGACGGCGACACCCCCGTGAGCGACGAGCAGACGATCACGTTTGACAGCGCGTCGGGATTGCTCGACGAGCGCAAGCGCTCGGTGATGCTCACGATTCAAGCCGGCTCCCACGATCGGACGAAAGACTACTTTCTCGTCGCGCGCGACGCGAAAACGAAGGCCGAGGCGTGGCGCTCCCCGCTGCGCATTGATCTCGCCTTTAGCAACGATTTTTAGATTTAGAGGCCGCCATGGCAGAACCGATTTCCGCGCCCTTTTCCGACCCGGCGGCCCCGACGCCGAGCGCGGCTGCGCCCGCGGCGGCGGACGCGAGCGCCGAGCGGACGCTCGACAGCCTGCTCAACGAGCGGTTTGCCGGACGCGTGGTGCGCAAGGACCTAACCAAACTCATCAAAGAAGGGGCCAACGTTCCGGTCTACGTGCTCGAATACCTCTTGGGCATGTATTGTGCCTCGGACGACCCGGAGACCATTCGCGCGGGCTTGGACAGCGTCAAGCGCATCCTCGCGGAAAACTACGTGCGCCCGGACGAAGCCGAGAAGGTCAAGAGCAAGATCCGCGAACTCGGCTCCTTCAAGGTGATCGACAAGGTCACGGTCAAGCTCAACGAGAGCCGCGACGCCTATGAAGCGCTGCTCTCCAATCTCGGCATCAAGAACGCCGAGGTGCCGGACCATTACGTGCGCGAGTTTGAGAAGCTGTTGGTCGGCGGCATTTGGTGCATTGTCACGCTGCGCTACTTCTTCGAAGAGAACCAAAAGAGCTCGCCCTTCGCGGTCGCCGATTTGAAGCCCATCCAGATGCCCAGCCTGGACATGGAAGAACTGTTTTCGGCGCGCAAAGGCTTCACCGAATCGCAGTGGATTGATGCGTTGCTGCGCTCGACCGGTATGGAGCCGACGTGCTTCAAAGAGCGAGCCAAGTGGCATTTGCTCGCTCGCATGATCCCGCTTATCGAAAACAACTACAACCTGTGCGAGTTGGGGCCCCGCGGCACGGGGAAGAGCCACATCTACAAGGAAATCAGCCCAAATTCGATCTTGGTTTCCGGGGGGCAGTCGACCGTCGCCAACCTCTTTTACAACATGAGCGCGCGCAAAGTCGGCTTGGTTGGCTTGTGGGACGTCGTGGCGTTCGACGAAGTGGCCGGCATCAGCTTCAAGGACCAAGACGGCGTGCAGATCATGAAAGATTACATGGCCTCCGGCTCGTTCAGCCGGGGCCGTGAGTCCATCAATGCCAGCGCCTCGATGGTCTTTGTCGGCAACATCAACCAAAGCGTCGAGTCGCTCGTGAAAACGAGCCATCTGCTGGCTCCCTTCCCGGACGCGATGATTGACTCCGCGTTTTTCGATCGCTTCCACGCTTACGTGCCGGGTTGGGAGATTCCCAAGATGCGTCCGGAGTTTTTCACGAACCAGTATGGCCTGATCGTCGACTACCTCGCCGAATGGGTGCGCGAGATGCGCAAGCGGAGCTTCGCGGACGCGATCGACAAGTGGTTCAAGCTGGGCAACAACTTGAACCAACGGGATACTATCGCCGTGCGCCGCACGGTCTCTGGCCTTCTCAAACTTATTTTCCCGGACGGCGAATATACGAAGGACACCGTCCGCCGGTGTCTTGAATACGCGTTGGAGGTCCGCCGGCGGGTCAAGGAGCAGCTCAAGAAGATTGGCGGCATGGAGTTCTATGACGTCCATTTCTCCTACATCGACCTCGAAGACCTGCAAGAGCGCTTCGTGTCGGTCCCGGAGCAGACGGGCGGCGGGCTGATCCCGGAGGGGCGCCTGCAACCGGGCGTGCTGCACACGATCGCAATGGCAACAGCCGAAATGCCCGGGGTCTACCGCATGGAAGTCCAAGCCATGGCGGGTGGCGGCAGGTTGTCCGTTTCCGGGTCGCTGTCTCGCGAGCACGTTCGGGTGGCCTTCGACTACTTTCGGGCTAATGCCTCGCGGGTGAGCGCCTCCATCCACCCCACTGAACGCGATTTCCATCTGCATCTGGTTGAGCTGCAAAACGCCGGGGCGCCGGATGCCGTAACCCTCGCAAGCTTCATCGCTTTCTGTTCGGCGGCGCTGAGCAAGCCGGTGCAAACCCAGCTCGCGGTGATGGGCGACATGACGCTCGGCGGCACAATCGCCCAGGCGCGCAACCTCGCCGAGAGCCTGCAAGTGGCGTTTGACGCGGGCGCCAAACGAATCCTGCTGCCCATGTCGAGCGTGACGGACATTCCGACGGTTCCGGGGGAGCTGTTCGCCAAGTTTCAGACCAGTTTTTACTCAGACCCCGTCGACGCCGTCTTCAAGGCGCTGGGCGTAGAGTGAGCCCTGTTCAATAGGGCGGCCGGTGCTCGATGGCGCGGCCACCCTGCAAATCACAACATCTCAGCCAGCGGCTGGCGTTCGGTTCAAGCGGGGGTAGAGACGATGGGAGAGCGTAAGCGACGGTTGCCGTCGTTTCTTGGAGGAGTGGTCTCGGAAGAGGTCTATTTGCGCTGGCTCTTGCGCAAAGCGCAGGCCCATGTCGTGCGCGATCGCGCACGAGGCATGACCGCGACCGGCGCGCAATATCGCGACGCGATTCACGAGGCTGTCGTGGCGAGCGAAGGTCTCGATCACTACACCGGCGAGCACCTCGACTGGCATCTGATCTCGACTTACGCCAATGCGGAGTCGCAGGAGGGGCGCCACCATTACAAAGCCGGCTTCGCGCTCCTGCCGACCGTCGACCACGTCGAGGCGTCGGCCGCCGCGGCCTCGTTCAAGATCTGCGCGTGGCGCACCAACGACGCCAAGAACGACCTGACGGTGGATGGCTTTCTCGCCTTGTGCGAGCGGGTTCTGCGACACTCCGGCTATCGCGTCGATCCCCCGAGCGATGCGCGGCCCCGACTGCGGCGCGTGCAGACCAAGCGCCTGCGGCGCGTCGCGGTCCCCCGACAGTTCCCTAGACTCTCGGTGGCCTACGAGAGATCGACTTCGAAAACGTAGGCCGGGATCCGCTTGTCCGGATAGCCGAAATTGATCGCCGGGTAGTCGGGGCGAATAAGATCGTTCGAGTGAAGTTGAAGCCGCAGCCCCGAAGCGAACAAGACCTCGTTTTCGTGCCCGAGGCTGGTGCCATTTCTGCGAAACACGAACGCTTTGGCCGACGGGTTCACGACGCGCAGCACCAACAGATGGATTTGGCCGGCGTTTTAGGCCTTGCCTCGATGCTCCGCCTCCCTCAACGCAATTGCGGACACAGCGTCGTCGACAGCGGCCAGGTGGTCGTGAAGCTGCCGCTCGCGCCACCCATCCACAGGCCGCCATGGTAGAGAATCTGGCCCACCGGCAGGTGCACGCCGCAGGCGGCGATTTCGGCGTCGACGGCGGCCGGGTCGTAAGCAGGGAACTCCTTTTGGTATTTCGCGATGGCCGCCGGCGTGCGAGAGGGCATGGTGTCTCGCCAGGCCTTGTGCGCGTGGTTGTCCGACAGGGCGTCATTGATGAATTTGCCCAGTCCATTGTCGGCGCCCACCTTCGCCATGTAGCGCGCCGCTTTAAGCGGTGTGCGCACCTCTTCGAGCAGTTGGTCTCTCCCAAACGTGCTCATTCGGCCGGTCTTTTGGTAATCGGCCATGATCTCTTCCTGGGTTTCTGTCGGATGGACCAAATCTGATAGGGCTCGGTAGCAAAGGGATCGACGAGGGGCAGGCTCATGTTTTTGTGGGTCTCCATCGAAGGCGGTGAGCTCATGTTGCGGCGCGAGCGCGTCTTTCAACGGCGTCCACACTATCGCGTCGAGCCGCCCAAAGAAGAGCGGGCCGCCTCGGCGGCGCCGATCGCGTTGAGGTCGAACCTGAACCGATATTCGAAGAGCGAGACGTTCGGCACGACGGCGATCGCTTCGCGCAGCGTCTCGCTGATCGAGCGCGAAGACCCCGCCGGCTCACTGTATTCCGACGACCGCCCGATTTGTCCGGTGCAGGCGCGACGACTTGATCGATGGGAGTGGCCGCCGGAGGAGTCGTAGCGCACGGCGAACGGTCCGACCGTGGGCGCAGTTGACGAAAGGGCCGGCGGGGGCGGAGGTCGCTTGAATTTGCGCGATAATCACGCATTCGCGAGAGGTGGAATGGTTCAGTCGCTGAAACCAGACACAAGAGCAACATGCAAATTCGGGGTGCGTGATGGCAAGGCCAAAACTGAAAGTGGACGACTCGATGGGGTCGCTCTTCGAAGAAAACTATCTTGTCCGCACACTGGGTCGCATCGCCCATGACCCGGAGACTGCTCTCACCGAGCTGGTGGCTAACGCTTGGGATGCGGGAGCATCGCTAGTCGATCTCATTATTCCGCCCACGCATAACCTCGTCTTGACGGTGCAAGACGATGGCCACGGCATGACGGCTGCGCAGTTCAAGGCCCGGTGGATGAAACTCGGTTATGACCGGACCAAGCACCAAAGCTCAAACGTGGAGTTCCCTCCGGAGCGGAAGGGATGGCGTCGACGGGCCTATGGGCGCAATGGGATTGGTCGCCATGGCTTGCTGTGCTTCGCGGGCCAATATTCGATAGAGACTTGGCGCGAAGACAAGGGCGCGAGCTTTGAGATCGGCACGCAGAGTCAGGAGACGCCCTTTAAGATCGAGAAGGAGGGCGCCTTCCTGCGATCGGGCCACGGCACAAAGCTCTCGGTGATGGTCGAACAGCATCTGCCCGACCCGGACCGGATCCGTGAAATCCTGTCAGCTCGCTTCCTACATGATCCACAGTTCGTTGTGCGGGTCAACGGACAGTCCGTTGAACTGGCAGACCAAACGGGGCTCATCGAGCGAATGGACCTTTCAATCGAAGGGTGTCCGCCGGCGGAAGCCTTCGTCGTTGACTCGACTCGGACTGCTCAATCGACCATCTATCAAGGGATTGCCTTCTGGGTCAATGGTCGGCTGGTCGGCACACCCGGATGGGTCGTCGGGTCCGAGGCCGTTATTGACGGTCGTGCCCGATTCGCAAAGCGCTATTCAATTGTTGTCAAAACCAGTGACGGCTGGATGTTGGAGGTCGAGCCTGACTGGTCTCGGTTCAAGAATGGACCCAAGGTGGACGCGCTCTTCGAGGCGGTTCGGCAATACGCGCAGAAATGTTTTGCCTCGTTGTCCGCCACTCTTGTTGAGGAGAGTTCCGAGGAGGCCCTGATCCGAAATCGCGAGGAGTTTAAAGAGCTATCGCAGCTCGGTCGCGCCGAGGTCGCAAGCTTCGCGCGGGATCTGGTGAAGGCGACGCCCACGGTCTCCCCGGATGTGCTCTCTGCTGCGGTTCAGGCTCTGATTAACTTGGAAAAGGCACGCGGTGGCGCAGCTCTTCTTGAAAAACTCACCAAGCTTGACGAGTCCGACATCGATGGACTCGACCGGCTGCTAAGTCAGTGGACCGTCCGCGACGCCTTGTCGGTGCTCGATGAGATCGATCATCGTCTGGCGGTTCTCGCAGCCGTTGAGAAGCTCTGCGGAGACGAGGCGACCGATGAACTTCACACTCTGCATCCCCTGGTCACCCAGGCTCGCTGGCTTTTCGGGCCGGAGTTTGACAGCAGCGAATATTCATCCAACGTCAGCTTGCGAACAGCCGCCGAGAAGATCTTCAAAAAGCGGTTGTCCACCGAGGCCTTCATCAACCACAAACAGCGACCAGACATCGTGGTTCTGGCTAATGCGACGTGTTCGATCGTCGGCACCGAAGGATTCGACCCGGCTGATCCGACGCTCACGCGTATCCAGAACGTGCTGATCATCGAACTCAAGAAGGGCAAATCCGCGATCGGCCGCGAGGAGATGAATCAGGCCGACGGCTATGTGCAGGATTTCCTTGGCAGCGGCGCGCTCGATGGAACACCAATGTTCAGGGCCTTCGTGGTGGGGCACGAGATCGCGGCGAAGACGACGCGCGAGAAAGAGCTCAAAGAGGAGGGCGTTTTACGCGGTCGTGTGCAGGCCGTCACCTACGGCCAGCTCACCCGCTCGGCACACCAGCGGCTGTTTCGGCTCAAAGAGCGCATCCCCGCCCGTTACGAAGATGTTTCGGGGGCTGACTTGTCGGCGCGGGTGATGCAGACCGCCTCTCAAGCCGTGCTGGTGTTGCCGGCGCCGGTCCCAGGCTAAGGAAAAATAGCTCCTACCCTGCGAACACATACTCTGGCGACTTTCGGGAGCCAAGCGCCCCTCGAATGTCACGGGCTGGACGACACATTGGGGCTGCGCGATGAATGCGTTTGTAACCCTTGCGGTTGTGCTGATTTGCGCCGCTGGCGCGGGGTGGCTCGTCTATAAGGGGCTGTCGAGCGTTCGTTCACACGCGGCTCGCTGGGCCTGGCCGATAGTGCCCGCTTTCTTCGTGCTGGTTGCCGCATGGCTCGCCTTCACCGTGAGGGCGATTTTTATTCCTGCGTCCGATGACTCGATGTTTTCGGGGCGACTGACGTTCGAGCTTGCGTTCACGGGCGGACAACCCGGCGCGCCAACGCCGCAAGCGATCAAGATCGATTATCCGGACGCCATAAAGGTCGACGAGGACGCGTTCGCGAGCGCGTGCCGGTCACCCTGAGTCGAGCCAACGAAACTTACCGCTCGGGCGACGTTGAAGTCGATCTTGGATCCGGCCAAATCACGTTTCCCTTGCGATTTGAAACGACGATAGGCGTCTCGGCCGGCGTCTACGATCTGTTGAGCAAATTCGGCGCGATCGCTTCCGCAGTGTTGGGCGGTGGCTGGCTCTGGCAACTGTTGTCGTGGCGCAAAGAGCGTGAGAAGCCTGCTGCGACGCCCGCGCCTGTCGATCCACCACAGGCGCCCAAACCGAAAGCGCGCGATCGTCGGAGGTAACAGGTCGACAGGATGCCCATGGTTGCGGTCAAATGACGGGTCCATCGGCGTTAGTCCCCACAACCGCAGGCGTTGCGCGCGACGCGGCATTAACTTGATGCTTGAAAACACACAAGGCACCACATGAGAAACGATCGCGAAGCATCGTTCGAGTCAATTGAAGAGACGCCCGCAAACGCAAGATCTCTTTCCGCGCAGAAGATCCGCAGGAAGCCGGCGAGCAAACGGGCTGCGGTCAACGAGTTTCAGGCGAGGATGCTTGTGCTTTTAATCGACACGCTCGAAACAGCGGCGCTGGAACATTTTGGCGTGCAGGGCCACGAACGTTTGCCCGTGGAAAGACACGAGGAGTTCACAGCCTTGCTCGAATACCGACTGTTCGTTGAGGGTTCCTACGCGTGCGGGTTTGTGTGCACAGACTTCGCGCCCGGCGGCCCAACCGTCGAGCGCGGCGTGCGTGTTGAAGATGCGGTGGGTTCGTGGCTATTTTTTGAGCTGCGTCACTACGTGCACACGCTGTTGCGTTCGGAGCGGTGGGCGGACGGTTATTCAAGCCCGATATTTGAAGCCTTGGTTCAAGGTGTGTTGCAAGCGATAAGCCGAAGGCTTGCGAACGACGACACGCTCTACGAACCGCTTTAAAGATTCCGATGAGCATGCCGACGCCGCTCGCGCACTCGTGCGCCGCGGTGCTTACCAAGGAATACGCGCCGCGTGGGTGGTCACCGCTTTGCGCAGTTCATCCCGAAGACTTTTGTCGATGCCCACGCGGGTGGCGACCTCCGAGGCATCGAACAGGTTGATCAGCTGCTCTGGCGCGTTCGTCGTGCTGTCAATCGCGTCTTGGAGGCGAGGCAGGGAGATCCGCGGCGCGATCAGGAGCGCAGGCGTGGATAGATGCTGGCGCCACATGGCGTCGAAGTGTCGAGCGATCGGCGCGAGCATCCCGTCGAACGTCAACCGTCCCGCGGATTTGAGCAGCCATAGCAACGCGACGCTCTGGCAGCGAGCTGTCAAAGCGGGCTCCCGACTCGACCTCACCAGCAAGCGGCATACGGCGCCAAGCCTTGCTAGGAATTCCGCGTAGCCGTCAAAGAAAACCTCTCTTGCGCTTTGCCCGTCGATCGAGAAAGCGCGGAGGGCACGCTCCGCCTCCGCTTGCAAATGCCGGCCGTCCGGGCTTCGGGAGAACTCCTCGGTCCAGCGCTCGGCCAGCGATTGAGGCGAGCCTCGATCAAGGTCACGCAGCCACAGCGCAGCCACAAAAACGGCCTCGGCGCTCAGCGTAGCGGTCCGGTCAAGCTCCTCAATGGACCCGGTGTAGGGCGCGAGAGGACTGGCGCCGTTTTGCCTTTGGGCGAGCGATGCCCAATGCGCGCGATTCAAACCCATCAGCGTTTCGGCGAGCTCTTCGAGCTTGCCACTCTCGATCGCTTCGTTGCACCTGAATGACCAGTATTGAAAACTCGCGGCGGGGATCTTGGTCTGTTTGAGGTGGGTGCGCAAGGCGATCGTTTCGGCGCTGGAAACGCCGAGCAAGGAGGCGATTTCGGCCAACATTGCGCCGGACAGGTCGAACGAGTTGCTGGGCATCTCCGCGATGCCCTTGTCTCGATCCGGATTGCTGCACTGCCCGAGCACGGGCTGCACCGGATCCTCGACAAAGCTCGTTCGCAGCTGCGCAAGCGTCCAGAACAAAATGTGGCCGCCCAATTTCTTGGCGGCAAACAGCGCGAATTCGTCGCTTGGGTCGAAATCGTTCCGAAGGGCGTCGAGCCCGGCATACGCGAGCGCGACGGTCCTGGGCCAGGCGCCATTTTTGAACGCGCAGTAGGCCGCGTCGAACCAGGCGCCGCCGGCTGTGGCTCGCATTTTCATTTCGCCGGCCAGGTCGCCGGCCTCCTCAAACCAAGCGGAAGCGCTCTCATAATCGCCGATGAGGCCGGCCGCTATGCCAGCCTTGCGCAGCGAATAGGGATCGCGAACGCCATTCTCGATGGGGGCGCCTGGTCGCCACAGCGACTTTTTCCAGAGTTTCAGCGCGTCTTTATAGCGCTTGCGCTGAAAGAGCACGTTCCCCTCCTGTGCGATCAGCAGGGGCGACTCGCCGAATCGAGCGGCGGCGTCGCGAAGGCAGGCGATGGCTTCGTCGTGTTTGGCCAGGTGCTCATCGTAAATGAGCGCGAGGACGCGGGCTGCGGGGGCTCCAAGCCCAGCGCAGTTCGATGCGGTGGCGAGCTCGATCATTCTCCGCAACGTCGCCACGGCGAAATCCCAACGCGGTGTTTCGCGTTTCGACTCGGCGAGCCACGGCCGATCCACGAAAAGATGGTTCTGCCGGACGAATGGAATATCGAACGCCTTCAACATGCGACTTCGCGCGGTTGGATCGGCGCCTTCCAACGCGCTCAGAAGCTCATTCTGGCAGTCCACGCTGTCGCAACGCGCCTGCATAAACATGAAGAGGGCGGTGATCATGTCGCCGGCGCCGTCCACGGAAAGATCGGCGGGGAGCCCTTGGTTTCGGGCCGACTTGGGGATTAGGTGTTCGAGGCGAACCAGCTCTTCGAGTGCCTGAATCAGCATCGACGCCGGGAAAAAGCCCTCGGTCGCGGAGGCGACCGAGAACGCCCTTAACAGACGACTGCCATTGCGCATTTGATCGTCGGGCAAGCGGGCGATTTCGTCGTTCCACTCGCGGGCGATCTCGGCCACCTGGCTGAGATCCTGCTGTTGCGCGACGCGGAATTGCAGCAATTTCAAAAGGACAAGGCTTCGCCCGCTGAAACGCGAAAACGCGACAGTGGCGTTGCCCCGCGCAAGGAACATGATGGGCGCGATTCGTTCGTAGACGATGTCGCGCGCTTTGCCGTCTTCGCCGGCCAGCCCGGTCAGGCAGTGGGCGAAGCGGCGGTCGTCGGCGCTCTGGAATGCGTGCATGAGCATCGGGAAAGCCTGGTCCACGCTGATCGTGCGTCTGCGGATAATCGTGTCGAACAGGCAGGCATGAGCTTGTTCGATCTTTGCTTGGGGCCAAGCGGAAGCCGCTTGCCCCGTCAAAAGCGCCGTTACCCGATAGCCGTCTGAGCCTTGCAGTTCGATCCAGCGGCCAACGAGTCGATCCAAGGCGTCGCCGGGCGCCGATAGATTCGCGAGCTCATAGCCGATGGCGAGCACCGCCTCGCGATCAAGAGGGGCGAGGGCGAGGCTCAGAGCGTAGAGCAATTCCCGGTCTGCGTCGGGCAACGTCCTCGAAGCCTCTTGCCGAGCGTATCGTTTCGCCTCTTCGATGCTTCGTGGTGGCATGGTCAACGTCGCCGCAGTGGGTGGCGGCCACCCTTCGTCGCGAAGTTCAAGCCCGCGCAGGTGAACGAGTTTTGGGTGGCCACCCCCGGTTTGAGCCAAAATCGTCGCGGCCCAACCGCTGCGCAACGGTTCAGGGCATCCGAGGGATGCAACAAATTCTTCGATTTCCTCTCGCGACAAATCGGGCACGTCATACAAAGCGATCTCTGCCGTTCGCACCCGTGGATCAACGGCCTCGGGATGGACACCCTGGGCCGTGAGCAGCAGCGCATGGCCGCGGGCCGAACATTCGCCGATGATGGCGCTCAGGCGCGTCCAGAAGCCTTGTTCCATGGCGTTCGCAACCGGGACATCGTCGAGAACGATGATTTGGCGCGTGGCCTGGCCCCGAATCTGAACCAGCAGCCGTTCCAACGTCGCCGACAAAGAGGCGCGATCGAGCGATGACAAATCCAACCAGAAATCGGCGCTGCCCAGCACCCGGGAGGCGAGGTTGGCGAGGGTGG
Source organism: Paraburkholderia sp. BL17N1 (assembly GCF_003634175.1). Classification (NCBI taxonomy): domain Bacteria; kingdom Pseudomonadati; phylum Pseudomonadota; class Betaproteobacteria; order Burkholderiales; family Burkholderiaceae; genus Paraburkholderia; species Paraburkholderia sp. BL17N1. The sequence continues at coordinate 3,920,659 of NZ_RBIW01000001.1, read as the reverse complement.
TTTTGCCGCGACCTTCGGACCCTGCGATCAACACAGCACGCGGCGACTGCGCAATGGCTTTGACGAGCGGGGCCCTGGGCAGGATTGACGCCGGCAGCGGCGGCGGCCCGATTCCTAGATTCGCGGGCTCAAACGTCATGGCGCCGCCTGCGATCGTCCCATCGCTTGGCGAATACAGCGCATTGCCCAACTGCGCCAACGCCACGTGGGTCATCGGGACGCTAAGGCTGGTCTTTGCCTCGAAGGCCATGAGCTTGTCTTCGATCGTGAGGCTGCGCAGGTGCGGACTCGACTGCGCAGCCGTTTCGCGGCAGCGAGCCAGTAGGCCATCAACCGCCGCCAACGACGCCATGGCGGTGATGTTTCGGGTGGCCCCTAACTGAACCGCGAGCCGCTCGACGCTCAACCGAACAGCGTCGGTGTCGGGCTCGTAGGTGACCCATTCGATGTGGGCCAACAGTTGGTCGCGAAGGTCGGCGGCGTTCGCCGTCGCGAGAAATTTGTTGAGCGCGTGCGTCTTGAAGGGTGCTTTGAAAAAGCGGCCCACGGCCAGCGCCGCGGCGTCGTCGCCAGCGGCGGCTCGCCTCCAAACCTCTATGCCTTTTTCTTTGCCGAATGGCTTCGACTTTTCGAAGCGGATTCCGCCTCGCGTCAAGAACCTCATCGAGAGCGCCGATCGATCCGGATTGCGTTCGCGCAAAAGCCAGAAATTCTCGATGGCCTCTCGGACATCCGAAGAGCCTAACGAGATGTCCTTCGCCGAGTTTTTGACCTGCGTAGTCTCAGCGCCGCGGTCGTCGACAAGGTCGAAGTCTTCGGCGCATTCCAGATACAAAGTTTGTCCCTCGGCAAGCCGCATCCAGGCTTCAACTGAGCGCCAGATCTGGTAATCGTAGCCACGCAGGGAGGCGATCGCTTGCCGAGCCGGGTCACCCACGAGAGGAGAATGCGGACGCGGTGGCCTCTGAGCGGTCACGACCGCAAATCCTGCGACATCCGGTTCCCTGCCACCTCATCGGCGCGGCGACGACCGGCCCCCGGCGCCACAAGCCCGGCTGCATCCAAACAGGCCAAGGCGTCGGGCCCGACCGTTTTCGTTGGGTCGGTCGCGTAGGATGTTGCGCGGGCGGTTCCGGGTGTTCGCATGAGCCGAGGGGCATTGGTCTGGGGAATCTGCGTCGATTCTACGCGGAGGGTGGCGATGCTGGCTATGGTGACGCCCTAAATTGCACGCCGTCGCTCGGTCAGGCCACCGAGGGGCGCCCGGATGAGGGGCGGTCGTCCGACGAGCTGCGCCGAAGCGGCACAGCGGGGGCGCTGATACGGGTAGTTGAGTCCCGACTAGTGACGCATCTCGAACTCGCACCCTTTCGAATCACCAGTTAAGCCCCAGCGCGCGACGTCTGCGCTTGCTCACTGGTTCGGTGGGCAGTTCTGCGATCGCCTACGCCAGGGACGGCGCGGTGATTTCGCAGTATCTTCTTTCAGCCCCGCTGATTCGCTCCTTGATGGCCGACACCAAAGCAGAATTTGCCGCGTCCATTGGATCAAGCATTTGCGTCATGTCGTGTTCCATCATCGGATAGCCATCAGGTTGGCTCCATTGGGACAAGCACAGCGCGTCGCTTTGATCGAACGGGAACGGCACATCAAACGCCGCGCAACAACGAGCGAACACCGTCGCGAGTTCCGCGAGTCGTTTTCGGCGGTTCAGCTCATCGACTTTCATGTGAAAATCGCGGCCCCGGTTATTCAAAAAGAATTCGAAAAAATCGCGCTGAAACGACGGAAACTGAGCCGTCACGCGGTCGATCTCAGAAAGCTGCTTTTCGGCGTTAAGATCGCGCAGAAAATTATCGGGCTGATGCGCGGAAAGCGGACACGCGCGCGACACTCGGTAAGAGAAAGGACCCTGCGCGGAAAACGCCTCAAAGTTTCGCCGGATGAACGTTTTCACCGGCAGAAAGAAGGCTTGTCCCAGGCGGTTGTCGGCCACGACGAGAAAAACCGGCAGTTGCTGGCGAAACCAATAATTCGACGTCGATATCTTTACACCCGAGACAGCCACGTCGCCGCTGGTCGTCCAAACCGGGTCGGTTTTCCCCTTCAATTGAAGCAGCGCGCTTTCGCTGCTCAGACGATGCTGGGCGTCCGTGAATTCCAGCAAAAATCAATGCCGTAGTCCCACTCCGAGAGGGCGCGAAGCGGCCAATGGCGTGGCAAGCACTGCGTCAAAATGAGGCGGGCCTCAGCGTCGGACGTGTGGCTTACCACGCGAGTCGGTCCAGCGCGTTCTGGGTCGGAAAAAGCGTCGTAGGGGTTCATGCGACAAAAGCCTTTCTGGCTGGCGCGAAAGGTTGAGGAACGTCAATGATAGCTAGCAAGATGGTTGCCGTGGCAACCGACTACGTCGAGCGCGCGAAGGTCTGTTAGCTGCCCATATTCGACGGAGTGACCTGCGACCGTTCCCTGATGGAGAGCGAAGGCGTGAAGGGCGCTCGCACGACTGCGATGCGGAGCAGCGTTGCCTGCTCTAGGACGTCTTGGCGATTGAGCGGGAAGATGCCGTCTGGGTCTACATGCCTGTCTTTCTCGGTCGCACGCTGGTTCAGACTGAGAACTTGTTAGCTTCTTTGAGCCTACACAGCCTGTATTCGAGCACGGCAAGCGTGTAGTGACCCGAGCAGCGAATGGCATAACCACCGTCACCGCGCATGAAGTCGTGGTTGTCTTCGAGGTAGGTTTCGGGGAAACGGGCTTGGAGCTGGGCTGCAGTCGTCTTCATGGTGTGTGGTGTGCTGCATCGTGGTTGGGAGACTTCATTCTCACGACACAGGCTTGGCACCGGTGCGGATCTGTTGAGGTCTACTTTCCATCGCGACGCCGCGGCCCGTCTGATATAAGGTTCGAAAAGGCTACTTTGCACAGAGGGACCGCCGTGGCGTGCCATGGACCTGCCGATACTTATACAAAGCCATGGCTTGTCTACCCGGCGTGAAGCCATGGCAATTTCGCCAAGGATTTGAACGGATTCTGGGCCTTGGCCTTGCTGGCTTGGCGGCACGTCTAAGAAAATTTCCTGGAGCATCGATTGAAAGACAGCGATGCGGCCCGAAAGCATGGTTTTCTTAGACGTGCTTTACTCCGGGTGAGCCTGTCAGATTTTCTGTGTGCCGAGGTCATGAGACGATAACGGAAATAACGTCCTATGACCGAAGCAACCGTGACAAAGAAGAACAGGAACCCGAAGGCACCGAAGCTGTTTCCCGACGAGTTGATCGACCAATTGCTTGCCCAGGTGCAGGGCAAGGATGCTGAGTCGGTCCTGGGCGAATCAGGTCTGGCCGGCCAGCTCAAGAAACGGCTGGCCGAGCGCATGCTCGCGGCCGAGTTGAGCCACCATCTGGAAGCCGAGACCGGGCAAGGCAAGTCCGGCAACCACCGCAACGGCACCAGCCCCAAGACGGTCATCACGCCCAATGGCGAACTGAATCTGGACATTCCGCGTGACCGGCAGGCGACATTCGAGCCGCAGTTGGTGGGCAAGTATCAGCGCCGGCTGCCGGGCTTTGACGATCACGTCATCAGCATGTACGCGCGCGGCATGAGCGTGCGCGAGATTCAGGGCCATTTGCTGGAGCTATATGGCCTACAGGTGTCGCCCGATCTGATTTCGACCGTCACCGACGAGGTGCTGGCCGAAGTCGAACAGTGGCAGCAACGCCCGCTCGAGGCGATGTATCCGATCGTGTATTTCGACGCACTTCGACTGAAGATCCGCGACGAAGGCACGGTCAGGAACAAGGCGGTGTACCTCGCGCTGGGCATTCGGGCCGACGGGCGCAAGGAAGTGCTGGGTTTGTGGATCGAGCAAACCGAAGGCGCCAAGTTCTGGCTGAAGGTTTTCAACGAGTTGAAGAATCGCGGTTTGCACGACATCCTGATTGCGGTGGTCGACGGCCTGCGTGGGTTCCCGGAGGCCATCGAGGCGGTGTTTCCGGCCGCGCAGATCCAGACCTGCATCGTGCATCTGATCCGTAATTCGCTGAATCTGGCGAGCTGGAAGGACCGTAAGCCGTTGGCTGCGGCGCTCAAGCCGATCTATCAGGCCGCCACCGCCGAAGCCGCTGAGGCGGCGCTGCAAGCCTTCTCGCAAAGCGAATGGGGCAAGAAATTCCCAACGGTCGCCGCGATGTGGCAGCGCCAATGGGAACAGGTCATTCCGTTCTTCGCCTATCCGCCGGAAGTACGCAGAATCATATACACGACAAATGCGATCGAAAGCATGCACATGCAGCTTCGCAAGATCGTCAAGAACCGCGGTCACTTCCCAAGCGACGAAGCCGCCAGCAAATTGCTATACCTGGCCTTGCGCAACATCGAAAAGGACTGGAAGATGCCACCTATCACCTGGCGGCAAGCAGTCAATCAGTTCGCCATTCTGTTCGGCGAGCGGTTCACCAGCGCCATCAACTGAGATTTCTAACCGGCCTCAGCACACAAGATTTCTGACACGTCCCTCCGGGTGCCCCTCTCTGCGCATATCACCTGTGAAGCACGATCTGGCGGATTCTCGGCTGCGACACTCCGAACTCTCGTGCGAGTGACATTCCTGCTTCCCCTGCCGCTCTCCTTTTGCGAATCTCCTCCATCTGCTCTTTCGTGAGTCGCCCCGTTCTGGCCATCGTCGGCACAGCTGCAACGAATATCGTCTTCTTTACTGGTTGCGTCAGTGTTCCGTGCACATACTTATCTGCCGTATTGCCCTTCGGCGTGTCATACCTGAGATTCCCCAGCCGGTTGTTTGTCGGATCGGGATCATGCGTATGGCAGACCTGCATTGCTTCTGGACACGGGCCGACGAATGCCTCCATCACGAGTTGGTGAACATAGCGCCGCTTACCCTGTCCGTCCCGGGATAGCTCCACGACTAGATAGCCATCATTCGCAGGCACGAGCTTCAATACCTTTCCGCGAACCTGCCCGCGATCCAGGCGTATGCGATCTAGCGATCTGATCCTGCCCAGATCGCTCGCTTGGTAGAGTCCTTTGTAATCGGGTATGTCTCGCCAGTATTCGGTCATGCGTGCCACGCTCTGTCAGTTGATCGTGATGCATCATCCCGCACGCCGCTTGGCCTGGGAAGGAGGCTATTGCGATCTCGCCCGCTGGTTCTGCACACCGCGTCTCCGACGACCACCTCGCGCTGGTCAGATCGGTCGGCATTCGTCTTGTTCGAGCTTTGGGTTTTGCCTGCCGGGCGAAATGTGGTGGGCTTGGCTAGGCTTCTAGCGTGCTTGACTCACTCGTTCCATCCTATGAAATAACTCCGAATACAACGCGAAACTTGGCATTCTTGAAATGCAACATTCTCTTTTTCTAATCAGTAACTTACAGGTGCCTCATCTGAATGGCCGCTAGACGCTGAAATAACACCATTCTTTTCAGGTAAATTAGTGCCGCTATCGCACTCGATACCACGGCACGGAGAGGGGGCGAAATTGATTCGAAACTGAGTGATTGGTGCCCCATGGCTGGATGCGTCTGTCGCGGTAGCGAAAACAAAGGGATACGCTCTTCTTTACACCCGAAAATTTGGATGGGCGCGACCGCATATCCGAACCGGTCGCGACTTTGTAACGCCAGACACTTGAGCACGAAGCTTTGTGCCGCTGGTCTAAAAAGAGAACCTCAAACTCGATTTTGATGAGAACCGGCCCGAACATCGCCTTCGTCGTGGCCTTCATCGAGTGCAGCAACCAGACGGTGCGCGACCACGAGAACGAGCGCATGCAGATCATTCAGGCGACGCTGGGCTTTGCCGAGCGCATCGTCGCCGACTTCGACTACTCCGTTTTCAGGAAGGCCGCGTAACGGTTGGCGATGGGTTTTCAGGAAGGGCGCCTCATACGCCCGCAGCACCTCGTCAGTGCTCCCATTTAGAAGGGTCGTGAAATTCGCCTATTAGCCTTTCTCGTTCTTTTGAAAACTTGGCTGACGATGCCACAATCACGAATGGCTCAACAACCTTCTCCGATATGGGAGCGCAGACAGCTGATACCGCGAACGAATTATCGTAACCATCGATGAATTGCTCGTCTGCATCCACTATGACCACGCCCATCGAGGTAAGGACTTTCACGGCCACAGTTGCGCATGACTTGAGGTCTTTAAACCAAGTGGGCACCGCGCCCATTGACAACATCGGAGGTTCGTTCAATTTGGATTGCAAGTCTGCAATCTGCTGCTTGGCATCTGCAAGCACGCGCTTTTGCTGACTGTTTGCATTTTTCAAATCAGCGATCTGCTGGTTGGCATCTGCAAGCGCGTTATTTTGCTGGTCGGTTTCGTTGACCAGACAGTCGAATTTTTTGTGCAATTCTGATTCTTTATCGGTGCCCAAGAGCGCGGTCGCGCATTCAGCGATCGCCACGTTGCCCATAGTGGCGATCGTCATCGCAAAAAGCGATCTTCTAGTTACCACGGCAATAGATCGGCGGGTCGGGATCTTTACACGGGTCAGCCACAGCCGGGTTGTTTGCATCTTTTGCCTCCGTGTTGCCTGCAATCTTTTGATATAACGCAAGGCCAGCGGAAACTGCCAGTGCGAGAACGACCAGGACTTTAGTGACGCCTCTTATCTGGTCGACAAGCCACTGCCAAAATTTCGGAATTGGCTTGTCGTCATCTTCTGGCATGACGCCTTCCTTCATCGGTGGCCGTTAAAGGATCGCTTACCGGGAACGTCGACATCGACGACCCTATAATTAACAATATGACATAACTTTTTGGGCGCGTAACAAATAAGCGACCAACATGCTGCGCGCACGTCGCGAGCGACTTCGACTACTCCGTTTTCAGGAAGGCCGCTTGACTCGACGGCGCCCGTTTTCCCGTTTAATCGATTCAATCTCCGCACGCAGTTTCTGGTTTTCCAGCTGGATTTTTTCCAGTTCGTGCGCCTGCCGGGCTGTCTCTCGTCGGTTCTTCTGTTGGGCGAAGTAGGTTGTCGTCACGTATCCGAGGAGCGCGACAAACCCGCCGAACCATGCCGCGAGGGTCTTCCAGTCTGTAGGTTGCCCGGCAGGCGCAGCGGGCGCCGTCGAACCACCCGGCGGTGCGTTAAGCATCTGTAGAAGCGTGTGGATCAACGCAAAGAATGCGATGGCCGCCCCGAAAACGGCAGAAATTCGTTCAGGATTGGCCCCGATCCGTTTCAAGAATGGGATGATCTTCTGCGGCTGCGGTTCCATAGCGCCCTCCGGGAGCAACCAACAGCGATCGACATCGCCACGCGACCCTATGATCAACAATATGACATAACTTTTTGGGCGCATAACAAAATGACTGAACGCACACGAACCGGCATCGCACTCGGCGGGCCGGCCCGCGCACGCATCGCAGAACTCTCAGAGCTGAGTCGCCTTTCGCAGAACGCCATCATCGAGTCGCTGATCCTAGGCGTGACCGATGAAGAAGCCCAGGAGATCATTGCGCGCGGCAATGCGCTCGTGAAAAGTGAGAAGCGCATCCGACTGGAGACGAACCGAGCATTGCGTGAGCAGCTCGCCACCCTCACCCCGGAACAGCAGCAGGCGCTGCTGAAACTCGCCCAGAAGACCGGTGCGCAGTGAGTCCCTTCTATGCAGGGATGGAGTATGCGCGCGAGCACCTGCCCAAATCCACCGGCGCCTTGCTGTATAAGGATCGGATTTCAGGTGGCAAAAAATTAGGCGCGAGGCCCCACACACTATGCGCGCCGTCCTAAGACCACCGACGTCTGGTGTTTAGCGGCATCATCGCTAAGAGCGACTGTATGTGGCTCATATAATCTCGACATCGCCCGCGGAATTGTTCGGATGTATCCATGAAGATATTTGTTGGTCCAAAGAGCCCGCGAAATCGATCGCCATTGAGCTGAAGCACTTTCTGCAAATGACGCTTCGCCAGGTCGACGTGTGGGAATCTGAAAGTGACATCGAGAAGGGAAAGCGGTGGGGAGTGCAGATCGCGAAGCAACTTGAAAGCACAATGTCGGCGTCATATGTGTCACGCCAAACAACATGCAGGAGGCGTGGCCTCTTTTTGAAGCAGGGGCGCTGTCGAAGTCATTGACTGACGACGCTCGAACTTGAAGAACCAACCACTGAATCTTCGCCGGGTCGAGGGGCGGCTCAGGGTCGTCCGCGGCCAATCGCATCAGGCAAAATGCTACAACTTTGGCGCGAAAATAGGCCAGTCGCACGAACTTTGACGCAGCCGCCCGGGCGCCCGTGGCGCGACTGTCACGTAGGTCCTTGATTTTCAGCGTGCAACATCGCGCTTACCCTGGCGAACGAGTCCGTAGAGAGGTCGAGCGGGGGCCTAGGTCTGAGGTGCTCTTGGAGGAGGTATCGAGAGATGGTAGGAAGGTAGTTATTAGCGAACGCTGTCCTCTGTGAGCAGAAACAAGGACCATGCAGGTCTGTGCGCCCGAAATCTTGTTTTTTTGTCATAGGCATCCCGTTGTGGCGGCGCCAGAACCGCTCTAAGGCGCTCGGAGGCGATACTCGAGTCGGCGGGTAGGTGGTGGGTGGCCCCGCGTTCTGCTGGGCCGCGCAGCGCGCCATCTGGTTGGCCTGGGGAGTATTGGCAGAGCGGCGATCCTGCTCGTAGCCAAGATGTTGTTCAGGTTGTATCGTGACATCGCCACTGCGCATACAAAAACTCGATGAATGCGCGCTATTCGCGGTGAACGCCGAGAACCCGGCGCCAATAAGACGCATTTTGACCCCGTCAGCGAATTGCCTCAGATCCGGTTTCATCATTGCAATGAATCGGATAACTAAGGTAATTAACTGGTGACTTGCTTGCCAGTGGAGGTGAATCTGACGAGAATTGAGCACTAAGAACGCTCGCGTGAAGCAATGATCACTTGCTGCGGAAGCTTGCCCGCGACGACCTTCGATTTTCTTCTGTAACACGTCAGGTGACGGTGGGTGAGAAATAAGAACACGACGCCCCATCGGACCGGGAAATCTATGCCGGGGCGAAGGGGAGGCAGTTGTGAACCGGAGGATAAAGTGAACGAGCCCGAGGAGCGCGATCTGATCTTAGCCAAGCTGGCGGAGTTAGAGCGGCGTGTCGACGAGTTGCACGACGGGCTTCATGAAGAAGCCTGCGGCATGCTTGCGACGATTGACCGAATGGAGGTGTTGCTACAACGGACGAACGAACTGATACGAGAGCGCTTGGCTCAGGGAAAAAATCCGTAAGAGAACGGTTACCAGTGAGGTGTTCGGACAGTTGCAGTTATTCACCGGTCAGCAGCCTGCTTTGGAAACCTTCGCTATGTCGAATCCGCTAACGAACCGAGCACATCCGATGTTTCCCGCGTTCAATTTCATGACGGAAGATGAATACGACGAGTGGGCGAGGGAGCACGTCCAGCGGGCACTCGATGATCCCGGCCCGAGTATTCCACACGAGGTTGTAGTGGCCGACGTGCGTGCGCGCATGGCGAAAAGGCGCAAGCACCGCAAACCTCGGCGGTCGGTCATCAGGCGTGACGCCTTCGCAGACGGCTGGTTTCACCGGACGGCCGGCGCACCGATCGAAAAGAACCCACACGATAAAAGCCGTTCGAGCGCGCGGTGGCGTTGGTGGCGTCAAGGATGGTTGTCTGCCACCACGCATCCGAGCAGAGTCGGGTGGACCGACTGCGACTAGAGGGAGGCTGACGACGAGTATTTCATCAGCGGCGGTTTACACCGAGCAAGATTCCATAGACCAGGCCGTGGCTAAGATGCGTGGTTCCGTCACGAAATCGCGCTGGGCATGCCGAAGCTGATGCCGCGAAGCTGAGTCCGCACCATGAAGTCGTCGCAGAAATGCGTGCGCACATCGAAGAAAGGCGAAAGGCCCACAGAGGATCGACTGAGGAAAACGAGCGCCAAGGATGTCACAGATGAACGTCGAGAGCCACCTGCGGTTTAGTTGGCAGCAGCCCCTTCGTCCATGCGCAGAAGCGCAACTCGAAGATCCAGAGCTTCTCTTAGAGTGGCGATCTTTTCTTGGGTTGATCGGTTTGGCGTTGCTCCAGCTGAGCTTTCATGTAGGCGACGAAGCGCACGGAACATAACCATTCGAGGAGCCATATGGGATTCTCCGCCTACCTCCAATCGCTGTGTAGCTCGAGGCAGATGGATTTGTTCTCGGAGGAGGTGGGATGGAACTCTTTGCTAGCCGCACACGATCGGTTCCGAGAAACTGACGCTACGATAAGTATGGCATTCGGGAACGAACGAAGTTTTCAGCAGCTAGGACGTGGTGATTCGATTCTGACGCTGAACGAAGCCTCGTATGTTCTCGGATCGAGCAAGGTTGTTGGTGTTTTTGACAGAGGTGTATCGGAGAGTATCAATGTCAAAACCGCTTACCGTTCTGTATGTTGCTCGTCAGAACGTCAGGTCTTGGCGAATGGTGTGTGGACAGATACGAAAGGAATAAAGCGAGGCGACTTGGTCGCAGTTCCTAAGAGGCTGACCTTCGGGAGACGTCTACTCCCTGAATATGAGGTTGACCTTCTTGCCTTGTGGCTTGCAGAAGGGCACAACTACCGAATTTCGAACCAGACTCCCGAAATCGTTCAGGTTATGGTTGATGCCGCAGCCCACTATGGACTGGTTCCTACTGCGAATGACGGGCTCAACTGGCAATTGACGAATGGCGATCGGACGGGCGGGCCACAGGCGGGCTCAAAGAACGGCATGCGTCGGATGCTGGAGAGACATGGTGTGTGGGGGTTGCGCAGCAAAACCAAGTTCATTCCTGACGAACTGTTCGATCTGCAGGAGCAGCAGCTTGCACGCTTTCTAAACCTGTTCGTTGCATGCGATGGTTGCATCTGTCGTCGCTCCAAGGACACTTGGGCTCTTGAGATTGGTCTCGCGAACGAACGGATGTTGAGCCAAATCGGAATGCTTCTTCACAAGTTCGGCATTCGAGGACAGATTCGGCATAAGGTGCATAACGCGGTGGGTCGTCGGAGTGGCCTACCGTTTGAAAGCTGGCGCTTCATCGCCTCGGACCCAGATGCACTCGAGGCATTCGCAAGCAGGATTGGCGCGATCTCCAAGGAGCGAGTAGTGCAGGCGGCTCGAGAGGCTGCGTTAGCTTCTCGCGGCAATTGCAACAGCTATCTGCCTATCTCGCACGACGACTTTATAAAGCATCTCGTCTACACACCGGTTTTGAAGAACAAGCGCAGTTGCCATAACTTCAAGGTCGCTCGAGACTTACCTGAAGAGCTTCGTCAAGGCTTGACGAGTTGGCGTAAGCAGACCCCGTCTCGGGTTTCGCAGCGTCGCTATGCGCAGCTGAAGGGCTTCAGTGACGGCTTCTTTTCGGCTATCGCGGAGGGCGAAGTGGCCTGGGAAGAGGTGACCGCTGTGGAGCAAAACGCTCCCGCACGAGGGTGGGACCTTACCTTAGCTGGAAACCGGAACTTCATATACGGTGGTATTGTGACCAGAGGCGCTTGAAGTAATGCAGCCCGTGCCCCCGATGCTTGACGATACTTCATTCCATGCCGGTTCCTCCATGGCTCCTACCTTGGCGCAGGATGGGGGCGTGGCATAGCAAGGTTCAGCGCGAAATTGCGATTCAGGGAACGGCTAGCCGTTCAAAACTTTGACGAGGGTGCCAAATGACAGGCCCGCTCACGCTGTTCAAGCGCTTGACCATCGCAGGCATGCTACCGGCGCGAGCCGAGGTTCTCGTCGAAGAACTCTTTGAAGTTCAGAAAGCAACATTTCGATCCGAGTCGGCATCGGCGCTGCTTTCCTCTATTGGATTGAGTCGTAGAAGTCTTTCGAGGCCGTCGCCAGCGATTTGCTCAATAGGCTCGGGAGAGTTCATGCAGAGGGCTCAGAGCATACGCCGCGGCCGTGCATACGACCTCAACGGCCCGACCGTAACGACGTTGAGTTCGATCGACCATTTGTGAGCTAGAGAGCGAGCATCCCCGCTAGCCGTTCATAACCGCAGGGTTCCCCGACCGAGGGAAGTGAAGATGGATGAAACAATCGAGACGGTCCTTGAGGAGTTGAAAGAGATCCAGCAGCTCGTCAGGGAAATGCACGAGACATTTCGTAGCGATTTCGTCGAGATCAATGCACAGATTGATCGCATTGATACCTCTGCCAAAAAGACCAGTGAGCTCATTCGGCAGCCCCGTCAGTTCCGATGATCGACGTTCGAAGTCTGAGAAGTGCCATCGGCATCGAGCGGGCAGGAAGACGGGAGGGGATTGCTGCTCGCGCGCGACGATCACGCTTTAGTAGATAAGCTTCTACTATTCTTTTGTTTGCTTTTGAGACACACCGGAACAAGTCAAAGCTCTCCCAAACCCGGCTGGTGTCAGCAAGGTTCGGGCGAGTTGATCGTCCAGTATCCTTAAGCCTCATAGAGGCCACCGTCTACATGGGTGCCGGAGAAAAAGCCTTTCCCGTCTTTGTTCAACCATCCGCAGACTTAAACACGAAGGCATCGTGTCCACTCTTGGGTTCTGCAAGGATACGCCCCCACCCTAGTCGCCATCGAGTTCCCACTTGCGACATCGCGGCAGGTTGCTCAATCGCTTGGGGCTCGCCCCGCCTGCACTCTCTGTTTCCTAACGGGCCGCGGTGGTTATCCTCCCACCTCCCGCTAGTGCGTGAAACAGCGCTGATGGGATTTTAAGTAGGCGGTGACTTATTTGCAAGGGTTCAGGACTATAAATGTGCGAATCGGGCGGTGGTAGAGATGTGCGCTTCATAAGACGCATAGGCATTACCGGTTAATCGAACGTGTTACGCGGTATAACATTGAAGTTGGAAAAGTGCTGCTTTTAATAACGCTCAGTGCAAAAAATATCAAACAATCACAGCGGAGAATCTAATTCTAGGAAGCTTGGAAAGTCTCCTGCGAGGCCGAGCAACATTTGCTTTGCCTCACTTGCTCAAATGCACAGGACGTCCAGATAAGGTCATTTGTCGTAGTCACCGCGGCGGCGAGCGACGAGAATACTATCGGCCGCCGCAGAACTGCAGAGGGAGGGACCTAGACCGGTTGCTTGAACGTGATCTCTGGACCACCGGGTCGGATAATTTCGGATCAGGAATTGGCAACCATGGTTTGGCTACCGAGGTATTTCTTGGACTTTTCGCTGTGGCGTCGAAACTTCTTTCGTGAACGAAGCGTGTGTCTGCTGTCGCCGGCTATCTGAGGCGTCGCCCCGGCGGCGCTGACCTTCGAAGCAGTAGTTGCTAGTGACCGAGAAAGGGACCGCAGACGGGTCGCTTGAGATCGCAGGGTTTAATTACCGCGATGTCGCGACCACGCTTGATCCGTTCGATGCTTGACGCGCGGCGACTCCCAAAAGCTCCAAGAGGCACTTGAGCGGTCCGCGAGGGCGGGGCGGCACAAGTGTCTTGATGGCCGGGTGAACGGAAGGCTCATAGGGCTGTTAAAACGCTTCGCTGACATGGCGTCGACACCGAGCGTCACGCCTCGGTGATCAGTTGCTTGTGTCGGATCCGTAGCCCTTTTGCACCGACCAATCTAAATCCATCGGTTCGTTCGACACCCATGCCGGTAACGGCGTATTCGGTCCGACTTATAGGACCATTGATGATGCTAGGCTTTCAAAAACTTACTTGTCACTTTATGGCTTTCCATTAGTTCTTGGAATGTAGTTTTTAAAGGGTTTTGAAAAGAAGGTGTAGATAAAGAGGAAACCCCAAAAAGTGACAAGTGGTAAAGATTACAAAATCTGCACATTTTTTAGTCAACAAGCTGTGCTTCGAAGAAGACCTCCGGCTCGGGAAAAGATCCCGGAGAGAAACAGGCTTCGGCTCGGCTAAATGTTAGCTTTTCTGAAGCGTTTCTTCGTCCGGAGGAGGGCCCGCCTCCGGACGAATTTCTTCCGTTTGGGAGGCTATGCTGTGTGAAGCCACTGCGGCGCCCCCCGGTTCTATGCCGATGGGTGTTGCCGAACACCGCGGGAGAAGAGTCGACGAGGGAATGTGATGCGCTAGGAGCCTCACACGTGTCTGAGGCGCTAAGCCGATAAGCGAGTTGATCTACCTATCATGCCAATTGTCTTTTGACTCTCTATCTTGGGGATTGGGAAAGCAATTGATCTCGTTGCCTCGCGCCCCCCGTTGTTCAAATGCTATTGACGACGTGGTCTGAGCGAACAGAAAAAATAACTCTGCGCTTACTAGTTAGAGCTGCTCAGGCAGCGTCGCCATTGCTAATGGCGAGAGCTGTGGTTACTCCAGATTGCATAGAGGATGGGGATTGATGCGCTGATAAACCAGACTGTGTTGATGTATCGACGCGTGAACCGTTCGCGCGGCGTCTCCTTTGCGAGCCTTTCCGCTCTAGCCTTTTGCCATTCCTTGATGCACATCGCGCGTCTTCCTCGTCGTATTTGTTCTGAATAGAAATTGTCGCATGTGATGCGTGGACATTTCAAGGAAGTCACGGGTTACTAATTTTTGTAAAGACCGGATTTTCTTTTTGTTAGGCCCGGATTTGTTTTGCGCGGATGTTGTAACTCTGGCTTTAATCGCGCCGAACTCGCGGACAGCGAACCTCGCCAATGCTTTCTCTGCGACACCGACACCGGTAACCAATATCGTGCCGCGTGGCGCACAAGTTTGAGCAGTCGTTTGGATTGCCGGGAAACAATTCAGCGATCCTTGAGGCGCTTTAATTGATGACTTTTCGCAGGAGTCTGCGCGCGATGCTTTGCGCGATCGCCTAGGGACGAACGACGGGATCCATGCTGGTTCTCTTGTTTGCGATAGCACCGGTGCCTCCTGCGTCTCGATGTAACTGTCAAGATTGAGGACCGGTGCGATTGGGCTGATGCGAACGCCGCTGAGTTCATGGGCAACATCGTCGCGGTGCGGACCAACACGGTGAGGTAGCTGTCCGAGTCCACAATTTTTCACTTGTTGTTCCTGCCGCGCATGGTCGGGCGGGGGATCTCGGGACAGGCTCGAAGCCGATAGCCTTGAAAACGTCTTCGAGCAATTCCGCAATGCAATGTGCGGAGGCGTGCCGGCAGTCGCCGAGGCTGCCTGACATGGAACAGATGACGCTACAGAACATCCGGACAGCGCCGCCGCTCGTGTGGCGCTCGCAAATCACCTTCAACGGCATGGGCGGCTGCCAGATGATCGATGCGAACAACGCCGAACTGCGCGCGAAGCACAAACCAGCGCGTGACCGTCGCGCGGTAGCAAACGAAAGCCCGGCTGCTGAGCGGGGCTTTTGCGTTGCGTAGAATGTCTTCGTCGATGGCTTCCATGGAGAAGCGCCGTGACCCAAGATGCCGAATTTCACGCAGACGCCCGACTTTTTGAGCAGTTTGGTTTTGGCCTTGCAGCGGTTAACTTCGCTGGCATCTTGGCCCTGCTGTCGGTCGGTAGCGAGCAATTCGACTTAAACCTTGCGGCATGTGTCGATCATTTTGCGTGGTCGCTCGCGTTTTTTGCCGGGACTGGCTTTCTTGGCGTCCTGATGCAAAGAGAAGACTCGGGTTTATTCCACCCAATAACATTTTGGGTCGGCTTCGTAGAGTTGATGGGCGGGGGCCTAGCGTTGTTATTTGCGCTGTCCGATCTTTTGGAGCACTTCAAGGTCGAACGATGGCAGCGCAACCTAATGACAATTGCGCTAGTGGTTCCCGCAGTTCTGTCGTTATTGCTATGGGTGATCCGGAAGGTCAGGCGATAGACATGGGTTTACTGGGGCCGTATCATATGCGGATCACGGAGAAGGCACATGGCCTACAAGACATTCACGCTCGGAGACCTGCGCGCGCTGCTCGCGCCGCTCCCGACCACCCGCAAGCAAGCGGTGCTTTACACCCTCGACACGCACGGCACGCTCGACCACACGATGATCCTCGGGTGGAAAGAAGCGCTGCGCATGCCCGCGGGCGACTTCGCAAAGGACATCATCCGTGCCCAGCCGCGCTACCTGCGTCTGGACTACGTGTTCTGGGAGTATCACGAAAATGGGCAAGCTGCTCCATTGTTCGGGCTCGAAGATAGCGTAAGCGAAGTCACTTTGGGTCGCAGCTTCGCCGACCTGCAGGCGCTTTACGATCGCATGATCTGGATCGACACGCAGGTGGAAGTGGTGAGCTTCGTGCGCGACCTCAACTTGGCTCTGGAGCGCTGATGGACATCGAGTGGATCGGGTGGGGAGTAACCAACGTTCTGGTGGCGGTTTTCTTCATTCCGCTCGCCTTGCTGGTGGTGCGATTCTTCGCGTGGCTCTTCGCCGTGCCCGCACCGAAGATCGGACTGTTCAGCGCGTATCGCGACGGCCAGCTGGGCTATGTGATCGTGGGCTGGATGGCCGCCGCATTTTTCGAACTACTCACCGCGGCCCGCAAACCACATGGTTGGCAGGACTGGATGGGTTGGGACTTTGGCGCGATCGTCCTGTTCGGATTGCTCGGCAGCGTCGTGGGCGTAGGCGGGGGCATGTTCCCGGCCAAAGCCTTCACCCCTGTGGCCGGGCAGCCTGTGAAGAACTTCTTCAGGAAGGTGCTAAACTTCAGAGTGTTTTCTGTTTCCGTGATTCTTGCGGCACTTTGTCTGTGGCTCGTGGTCAGTATTCATAAGCGCACCACGACGCATTGTTAAAGGGGGTCCACATGCTGAAAGAAGTTCTCGAGGTCCGTCACGATGGCACGCGCCTCGTCGCGTTGATCGCGGCAGTCGGCGCCCTGATCGGCGTCGTGCTGATGGTGATATCGTCGCTGACGGTCTGAGCCCGGTTGCCATGGTCCGACCACTGCTCAAATAAAGAAGCCCGCCGCGTGCGGGCTTCTTGCTGCGCAGCCAATTCGACAAATCAAATGATCAGCATTTGAACGACCGTGCTTTTCTTCGGTTGCTTCTCCAATAGAACCATCCACTGACTACCGGACGGGTTGAAGAACCGCTGCCCGTTACGTTTTTCACCCGCCAACCCTCGGTCAGCAACTGTGGAAGCTGCTTGAGATGGTCGGGATCGGAGTCAGGGAGCTTTGATATATAGCCACTGGCTCCGTCTACCACGATGATGAGTTTTGAGCTGTAATGGCCGCTGCTGGAATGACACTCATGTTCCCCTCTCCGAGGTCATCCATTGAAAATATCGAGTAAATCACATGAAAGAATGATCGAGGCCAGTCGATCAAACAAATGCACCACGAGCCTTATGCGTGGTAGCGCACATAAGGCTGTCGAGGACAAACTGAGTCGCTTTGCGCTGCTCCGCTCTTATGCTTTCTCCAGCATCGGAGCCAGGCACTCGGCGCACACATAACGGGCATAGCCGCGCGGGTCTGTGCCGGCGTCGCCTAGTCCGTTCACGCGCACGCTTTCATAGTGCGCAGAGTATGGCGAGTCATTCTCGGAGGTCGTTTCAACCCCGGTGTGCCCATTCGCGCAGGCGAAATGCCGTGTGGTGCGCAAGGTCATACGTGCCTCTCTGGTTTATCGGTATCCATCACTGCCGAGCACCTGCTGCATGTTCGAGCCTTCCCATGATACCGGTCGGCTGTTCGTCATGCCAGCATCCTCGGCCAGCATCGCGGGCAGTTGGGGGACGGTCAGGTGGCCGTGGGTCGTGTTGTTCGGGTCAGCCCGGTTGCAGTTGTCTACCACGACGAGCAGGTGGTGAAGAGGGGGCCTGAGACAGATCCAGCTCGATCTTCGCGGTCTCGGTCATTCAAATTCCCTAATCAGCCGTTCGAGCGATGGATTTCGGGCCGGCGCGCCAACTTTTGCGAATGTTCTGCACTTAGCGCGGCCAGACGCGCTCGGGCGAACCGTCACGCTAGGAATTGCCGCGATTCGGGCGCGAGTCTTTTTTCGCTTCGCCCAGCATGCAATAGGCCGTAACAGCCACGAGCACTGAAAGGAGCGGCCGCTGCCAACTTGCCTTTGATCAGCCCTGCAAGATTAAGCTCTGCCGTTTTCTCGCTCATTTCTATCTGCGGTTGTCGGTGTCCGTAATTCTCGTCGATCCAGCGCTTCACACACGCCGTAACCGGACCTCAGTCCGCTTCGATTTGAGCCGAGCAGCACATGGGTGGGCTTCCATCACGAGTCATCGGAGCCTCATCATAATTCTGTAGGAATACCCCACGCAGCGGCATTTCGCTTCCTGCACGCATGTCCGACCAAAGACGAAACAATACTCACACTTCTCGAAAGTTTTCTCGGGTGCGCCGGCAGTGCGGTTCGATACGGCGACTTTCAAAGCGAAGCGCGGATATTCGTTTTCGTAGGTGGCAGATATTTGTGCGTCCAGCCTGGATTATGAGGGAGGGCGTTCTCGCCCCGAATGCAGAAGACCGACGAAGCGCAAAAACTAGCGAGTCGACCCGACGTGAGGAGCAGTCATGACGCGGAGAGATCTGACAGTGGGGCTTGTGGCGGGTGTTTTGACTCTGTTCGTGGCAATCGCAATGCTCGCCTCAATCCATTCGAGTCGCAATGGGGGAGTGCCGCAATCAGCTCCGGCAGCGGCAGCGTCAGATGCAGAGGCTGCTGCTTCAGATGCAGCAGCAGCGTCAGACGCGGCGGCGTCAGCAACAGCGTCAGCATCAGATGCAGGAGCGGCGGCATCAGATGCAGGAGCTTTGGCGGCAGCGCCAGCACCAGCGTCAAATGCGGGAGCACCAGTGGCACCAGCAGCGGTGCCGCCGGCACCTCCGGCGACAGATGTGCAAGGGGGAAGTGGAGCTCCACCGTCTATATTTCCGGCGGTTGACGAAGCGCTTTCGAAGATGCGGCTAGGCAACATCGCATTCAATTCACCCAGTCCAATAAACATCGACGATAGCGCCAAAATCGAGTTGCGCCTCGATCTACACCAATCTCCTGCCGAGCTCGCCAAGTCAATTACCGCCCCGGGCAAAGTGGAAAGCGACCGAATCAAGGTTTCGGATCATATGACCGCGCACCTGTCCAGTCCCGATTTCGATATCACCGCCAATACACCCGAGACACAGGCTGTCAGCGGCGCAGAGCCAACCTCGTGGATTTGGACCGTCAAGCCAAAGACCTCAGGTGAACACAATCTCTATCTGGACTTGGACGCAAACATTATCCTGGACGGTGTGCTCACCCCACGGACCATCAGGACGTTTAGCAAGACCATTAACGTAACAGTTACGCCTAGTCAGCGATTCGTGGACTTTGCCAAAGAGAACTGGCAATGGCTGTGGGCCACTATTTTTGTGCCAATCGCAGGTTGGTGGTGGAGGCGTCGGCATAAGAGCGCAAACGTGGACGTGACCTGACCGGAATCGGCGCACCTATAACGACGGAGCATTTGTTCCGGTCCCCGGCTGCAGGGATAGCTTGGGCTCACGGTGTGAAGCCGGGTAACCACCGCCAAAACCCCGCTGGTAACAGCTTGGAGCGGTGTTCAGGTAACAGAAACGGTGACAGCCGGGAAAAGCGCAGTGATTTTGGCGCTGGCCGCGCTTATCGGACACTTGCGCCGTCACGGAGTAGGAATGATAGACTTCGCAAGGAGGTCCGACAGGACCTCCTTGTCGAAGCGCCAGGGAATCGGCGGCGCCGCGACCGACGCGCGAACATGCGCGATGAACGCCTTGCGCGCTATCTCGCGACCGCCTAGCGACGCCAGATGCGACGTGTTCTGCTGGCAGTCTATCATTTCTATTTCGTGACGGCGCAAGTGTCCGACAAGTGCGGCCAGCGCCATTTTCGACGCATCCGTGACCTCCGCGAACATGGATTCGCCGAAGAACATTTTGCCGAACGACACGCCGTACAAACCTCCCACGCGCTTGCCTTCGAACCAGGTTTCGATGCTGTGCGCATCGCCCACACGATGCAGCGACGAGTACGCTTCGACCACATCCGCGGTGATCCAGGTTCCGCGCTGTCCGCGTCGCGGCGCCTGCGCGCAGGCGCGCATCACGGCGGCGAAATCATGGTCGACGCGGATTTCCCACGCGTCTTCGCGCAGCACGCGCCGGAGCGTTTTGCGCAGCGACGGCGCGACCTTGAATTCGGCGGGGCGCAGGATCATGCGCGGGTCGGGACTCCACCACAACACCGGCTGGCCGTCCGAATACCAGGGGAAGATGCCGCGCCGATAGGCGTCGATCAGCCGTGACGGCAGCAGGTCGCCGCTGGCGGCGAGCAGGCCCGGCGCGCCGCTGGTCGCGCCGAGCGCGCGTTCGACGGGCGGAAACGGGTCGTCAGGGCCGAGCCAGGGAACCATGCGCGCCGCTCAACCTTCGCGCAGCGAGCGGAAGATGTCGCCCGTGTGCAGGCCGAAGCTGCCGGCGGCGCGGTCGGCGAAAAAGAAACGCAGGGTCTGGCCGACGGTGGGAAAGGCAATCTCGTCCCAGGGGATTTCATGTTCTTCGAAGAGTTTCACTTCGAGGCTTTCTTCGCCGGCGGCAATGTCGAGATCGAGCAGGCGCGCCATGTAGAACAGATGAACCTGATGCACATGGGGCACGTTCAGCAGCGAGAAGAGGTTTTGCACTTCGACGCGCGCGCCGGCTTCTTCCAGCGTTTCGCGCGATGCCGCTTCGGCGGTCGTTTCACCCATTTCCATGAAGCCCGCGGGCAGCGTCCAGTAGCCGTAGCGCGGCTCGATCGCGCGGCGGCACAGCAGCACCTTGTCGTCCCACACCGGAACGGTGCCGACCACGTTGCGCGGATTCTGATAATGCACCGTGCCGCAACTGCCGCATACGAAGCGCTCGCGGTTGTCGCCGGGCGGAATGCTCAGGCTGACACCCTGGCCGCAGACAGAACAGAATTTCATAGGAAGGGGACGAGAAAGGGTGACAGGAGTTTATCACCGGGGCGAAGTTTTTCTCAGGTCGCAAAATCACGGCGAGCGGGATTGGGTGGGCGACGAGGCCGGTGCGGAGGAACGAGCGCGCAAATCGCGCACGACCCAACCGTTTGGTTCGGAATCCCGAGCATTTCGCGCGTGAGGGTCGATCCGTGGGCTCGCATGGTGTCGCGAGCGGGTGATCCGTGTCGCAAGCCGATGCTGGGATGGATGCTGAAAGAAAAGCAGTACGACGCGCGGTGGTGCGCTAGGCGATGTAAGACTTGTCAAACCGTTCGGGGAAAACAAAAAAGGCCTGCCGATTTGGCAAGCCTTGAATGTTGTTTCGACGTCTCCAACCAACTTGATGAACTTGGTTGCGGGGGTAGGATTTGAACCTACGACCTTCGGGTTATGAGCCCGACGAGCTGCCAGACTGCTCCACCCCGCGTCCGTCGAAGAAAAGATTATAGAACAAAGCCAGTAGGGTTGCAATACCTATTTAAGAACCGGCTTCAATCCGCGAGACATGCGTCTGCGCATGAGTGCCGAAGTCGCTGCGCGCATGGCTTGCGTCGCATGCCGGAAGGCGCGCGTGAGGCGCTGCGCTAGAATTCAGATTCCTCTCGCGACGCCGCCCTGCCCGCACGGCGGCGCGCGCTCCACCTCTTACCACGCTCTGAACTCCATGGATATCGCTCACGATCTGCAGGTGATTGTCGCTCAGGAACACACGCTGGTGTTCCCACAATTCGACGCCGACCGCGCGTGGCAAGTCGGCGCCTATCTGCACGAGGTCGCCAAGGCGCGGGGTATCCCCGTCGCGATCGACGTGCGCACGTTCGGTCAGCCGCTGTTCTTCAGCTTGCTCGACGGCGCGACGCCGGACAATATCGATTGGGTGCGCCGCAAGAGCAACACGGTCGCGCATTTTCGCCGCAGTTCGTACGCGATCGGCCTGAAGTTGCAGCAGGCCGGCGGCACGCTCGCGGACAAGCACGCTTTGGCTGCCGCGGAATATGCGTCGCATGGCGGCGCGTTTCCGTTGACGGTGGCGCACGCGGGCGTGATCGGTTCGATCACGGTGTCGGGTTTGCCGCAGCGCGCCGATCACGAACTGGTGGTGGAAGCGCTGTGCGCGCATCTCGGCCACGACTACAGCAAGCTCGCGCTAGCAAAGGCCTGAGCCGATGCGGCTGCCTCCTTATGCCTTGCTCGGCATTGCCATCGTGGCCGAAGTGATCGCGACCTCCGCGATGCGGGCGTCGGAGGGCTTCTCGCGGTTCCTGCCTTCAGCAGTGGTCGTACTCGGCTATGGCGTGGCGTTCTATTGTCTGTCGCTCACGCTGAAGAGCATTCCGGTCGGCATCGTCTATGCGGTGTGGTCCGGCGCGGGCATCGTGCTGATCACGCTGGTCGCGGTGCTGCTGTACCGGCAGGTGCCCGACGTGCCAGCCGTCATCGGCCTCGGGCTGATCATTGCCGGTGTTGCGGTGCTGAACATGTTTTCGAAGATGCAGGCGCACTGAGCCGTTGCATCGGCACCGGCGCCGCAGGCGCTTATTTGCAGCGCACGATCATCGAGCGATTTTTCACGTTGGCCGACACGACGTTCGTGACGCTGCCGCCCGCCGTGCCGCCTTCGTCATTGTCTTTGGAGACGATGTCGTAACCCGTCGCGCCGCAGGCCTTGCCGGCCTGCACATAGCACGAAGCCCAGCTGGAAGAGGCGTCGGCGCCGCTGCAATTCACGGCGAAGCCGGTCTGGCCATTCGGCAGGTTGATCAGCGACGTGGTGTTCGACGATGCGCAGCCGGCAAGGCTCGCCGCGCCGAGCAGCACGGCGGCGGGAAGGGCGGCCGCGAGCGTGCTGCGGCGAACGAAAGCCGGCGCTGCGCCGCTTCGAAGGCGGTTGAAGCGGCCGGCGCGGCGCAGTTGCGTCATGAAATGCATCGTGATGTTTCCTTTCAGATTGATATTCGGGTCGCCACGTGGATCGGGAGCACTTGCCGACGCTCGGCAGAAGCTCAGGGTGCTTCGATCGTAATGCCCGCCGCGCTGACCATCTGGCGGCTTTGCTCGCCTTCTTTGGTGGCCGCGTCTTCCCAGATACTGATGGCTTTTGGAATGTCGATGCCGTGGCTTTCGGCGTACGCAAACCAAGTGTTCGCCGCATCCGTTTCGGGCAATTCGTGGCTTTGCAGAAAATATTTTCCCATATTGCGCTCACTGAACTCGAAAAGGCGTCGTCGTGGCAGCACGGACCGTGCCGATGATCCTGTTCGACCGGAGCGGGCCAAACAAGTGCGATCGGCTGCATCGCCGGGTCGCGCTGCAGAACTAATCGGCTCGCGACGCGCCTTACTTACTGGTTGGCCGTGCGCCGGCGCGCGTGCTGCTCTCGCACGCACGGGCGCAGCCGGCGATATGCAGGTCGACGCACGGGCAGGCGTATCGAACGCGGTTCGACGCGGCGCCCACCCATGAATTGCAACGAGGAGAACGAATATGGCTGAACGGGTCAGCGGCCCTTACCGCGGTTACTACATCAGCGCCACCGCGCGCCTCGTGCCGGCGGCCGACGCACCGGCTGCGACCGCAGGCAACGCGAGCGGGACTTACGTCGGCTCGGTGAGTCTGGCTGAACACGGTCCGGACGATCCTCACCGCATGGAAACCTTGCTCGAACTCGGCGACGGCCAGCGCTTCGCCAGCGAAGAGGAGGCGCTCGTCTTCGTCGAGCAGGCGGCGCGCGATTACATCGACCGCCTGTTGGGAAGCGCTTGATGGCGGTGCGCAAGGTGAAGAAAAGCGTCGCCGGCCCTGTCGGCAAAACCGCCGATGAAAGCGCTGCGGCAGGGTGGACCTCGGTCCGGCCGCGCGAGTACCATAACGACGTTCTCCGGGGCCGGCCGGTTTTCGCCTGCGCCGGTTTCCCGTCGGATCTTTCTGATGAGGCAGCCATGGAAATTCGGTTTCCCGCGGACGCGCCTGCCTACCGCGACTCGAATCTGACCGTTGTCTTTCCCGCGCTGGTGGACGGCGAACCGGTGCCGTGCGCGATCTCGGTCGAAGCGCTCGAAGATCATTTCGGCGCCTACTCCGAGGACCTGGAAGGCTGGATGCGCGCTTTCGACGCCGGACGTCCGCGCATCGAAGCGGTCGCGCGCGAGCACTTGCAGATCAGCAACGGCACGCCTGTGTTGCTGAAGAGTGGCCACTTTCCGCCAGGCAACGTGGCGGGGTAGTCGTGCTGCCCGAGTGAGCATGCGGCCATGCGGACTCCGTCGCAACGGCAGCGGATTGGCGGGTCAGACGCGCTACGGCGGTGAGCAATCCGCCACAGAGCGGGCCGTGCGAGCCATGGCGAGTTCGCATGCGCCGACCCGATGCGCCGGAGGCTGCACAACATCGCGCAACTCGCCGCACAACTCGCAAACGCCACGCGCGCAATCCCGACGACCTTCGCGCTTTCGTTCAAGCCGCGCTCGCGGCGCTTCCGTTTGCTCCCGCATTTGCCGATGCCGCCTCGCGCGCGGCATCGAATGCATGGCGAATGCCTTCTTCGTAAGACGTTCTGACGATCGGGCCGATCAGTTCGGTCAACGCCGAGTCGTCGAGCACGAGCGGTTCGGTCATCAGGTAATTCATTTCCACCAGTTCCCGCATCAACGGGCTGAACAGACCGAACACGCGCAGCAGGGTCTTGCCGGCGACCATCAGCTTCGGTTGGCGGCCGGCTAGCGCATAAGCCTGGCGCGCCACTTCGCGCTGCGTGATGGTGCCCGCGCCGGCGAGGTGCCACCAGCGCCCATACGCCTCGGGCGTGCGCGTGAGCTTTTCGACCACCGGCCCGATATCCGGCAGATAGATGAATTCATGCGGCACATCCACCGGGCCGATCACCTGCGCGCGCTTGCCGGTCGCCGCGGCTTCGAACACGCCGTTCAGCAGACTGCGCTCGATCTTCGGGCCGTAGAAGTCGGGCAGGCGCAGCACGAGCGTCGGCAGACCATCGCGTCCATGGGCCGCCAGTACCAGATTTTCCTGCGCGAGCCGCATTTGGCCCTTGAACGTGTGCGGCTCGCGCGGATGATTTTCGCGGATCGGATTGCCGCGCGCGCGGCCGTACGGATACACCGTGCCGATCAGAATGAAGCGCTCGACGCCCGCCGCCGTCACGCCCGCCAGCGTTCTCTCCATGAGCGGCGGATGCGCGGCGAACTGATCGTAGGGCACGCCGACCAGATAGATCACCGTCTGCAGATCCTGCGACGCCGCGCGGATCGAAGCGGGGTCGTCCGGATTCCACGTGACGATCTCCGCGTGCGGATCGTGGCCGAAAGCGGCCTCGAGCGGCGCGCGCGAGCGGCCGACCACCCGGTAATCGCGGCCCGCCGCGCTGAGCGCCGCCGCGATGATCTGACCGGCCGCGCCCGCGGCGCCAAATAAACCCACCTTGCCCGTGACTTGCATGACGACTCCTTGAAGCGGCGCCGCATCGCGTCCGCATGGATTGTGATTGATGATATATAATTTAATGAACACTGTTCAGTGAACAGCGTTCAGTTTAATTTGACTTTTCAGTTTGTCAACCCGAAAATGTTCGTCATGGGAATCGCTGAACGAAAGAACCGCCAGAAACAGGCACTGCGCGAACGCATCCTCGATGCCGCGCGGCGCATCGTGATGCGCGAAGGTTTTGCCGCGCTGTCCATGCGCAAAATCGCCGACGCCATCGAATATTCACCCGCCACGCTGTACCTGCATTTCGCAAGCCGCGACGAGATCGCGCAAGCGTTGTGCGCGGAAGGCTACGCACAACTGCTGCAGACATTCGTGCCGCTCGCGGGCATCGCGGATCCGGCCGAGCGGCTCAAGGCGCTCGGCCGGGCCTACGTCGCGTTCGGTGTCGCGCATCCGGAAACGTACCGGCTGATCTTCATGGAAGATCCGAGCTACACCGGCGCGGCGCTGGGCGGCGTGGCGAAGGGTAAGGCGGCGGCGGATCCGGTCAATGCCGGCGCGGCGTCGGGTGGTGCCGTGCTGAGCTCGGATCCGGAAGCCACGGCGGCTGACGAAGCGATCGGCGAAACGGCCGCTACCGGGGACGATCCCGGCGAGGCCGCGTTGCACATCATGATTTCCGCGCTCGACGAACTCAAAGCGGCGGGGTGTCTGTCGGCGTCGATGGACGTGGCGGTGTGGGCCGAGGCGTTCTGGGCGAATTTGCACGGCATCGTCGCACTGAATCTGACGTGTCCCGTGTTCCCGACCGCGCCGCTCGACACGGTGGTGGGCATCGCGCTCGACGCCTGGTTGGGCGCGTCGCACGCAATGCAGGCGCCGGGCGCCGCGGCCGACGCCGGTACGCGCAAGAAAAAATCCCCTGAAACGCGTACCGGGTCGCCGGCGCAACCGGACAACGATCCCGCCGCGCAGCCTTCAGCTAGAAAACCGGCCAAAGCCGCAGCGAGCGGTGCCACCGCACCGGCCGCGAGGCGCAAAAGCACAAGTGCGTGATAACGTTCAATTCCACCTTAATTTGCGCGGTTGCGCTTAGCTCGCCATGTCCATTTCCGCCTCGCCCGCCGTCAGCGACGAAGTCGCGACTTTCGTAGCCAACCGTATCGGTTTCATCGAACTGGACAGGCCGAAGGCGCTCAATGCGCTGTCGACCGGCATGATTCGCGCGATGCACGCGGCGCTCGATCAGTGGCGCGAAGATCCGGACGTGCTCGCCGTCGTGGTGCGCAGCCGGCACCCGCGCGCGTTCTGCGCGGGCGGCGACATCCGCTTTCTGTATGAGTCGGCGCAGCGCGGCGAACAGGATGTGCGCGACACGTTTTTCATCGAGGAATACCGGCTCAATCACGCCATCTTCATCTTTCCGAAACCGTATATCGCGTTGATGAACGGCGTCGTGATGGGCGGCGGCATGGGCATTTCGCAGGGCGCGCATCGCACCGGCGGTCTGCGAGTCGTCACGAATTCGACGAAGATGGCGATGCCGGAAACTCGCATCGGCCTGTTTCCGGACGTCGGCGCGGGTTGGTTTCTGGCCCGCACGCCTGGCGCGATTGGCCGCTATCTGGCAGTGACCGGCGAAACGATCGGCGCGGCCGACGCGCTTTACGCGGGTCTCGCCGACACCTATATCGACGACGCGGCCTTGCCCGCGCTGGTCGACACCTTGCACAGCGAGCGCTTCGAGCGCGGCGCGGACGTGGTGGCGTGCATCGAACGCGCCGCGCTCGCGCATCAGGTCGTGCCGCGGCCGGAGGCGTCGTCGCTGGCGAATGGGCGGGCGTTGATCGATCGTCACTTCGCCTTGCCCGACGTCGCGCAAATTCTTGCTTCGCTCCAAAGCGAGCGCGAAGCCGCCGATTGGGCCGAACAGATGATTGCGGTCTTGCGCGAACGCTCGCCGCTGTCGATGGCGGTGTCGCTGGAAGTGGTGACGCGCGCCGAGGGTTCAATGGCTGACGTGCTGCGTGGCGACCTCGATCTGACGCGCTCGAGCTTTCTGCACGGCGACACGATCGAAGGCATTCGCGCGCGCATCATCGACAAAGACAACGCCCCGCGCTGGCGCTTCGCGCGCATCGAGGACGTGATTGCCGCCGACGTCGAGAAGATGTTCGAGAGCCCGTGGCCGGCGAACGAACATCCGCTGCGGGATTTGCGCGGTTAAAGCCGAAGAATTGGAGCCACGCGGGAAGCTATGACGCGCGTAACGCGCGTCATAGCGCCGTTTGCCAACGGCCAGTGGCCATACCGCCCAAGCCGTTTATTCCTCGTCTTCGCTCGCCATGAAGGCGCGCATGAACACCAGCGCGCCCCAGCCCCACATCGCATTCGCAGCGAATCCCACCGAGAGGCGCGGCAGCATGTTGCCGCTCGGCCAGATGCCGCGCAGCGGGTCGATCACGAACACGCTCGCCGCCGTCAACGCAATGCCGCCGAACACGAAAGCCGGCACCCACGGCGCACGCCGATGCGGCGCGACGCGCAACAGCCACGCCATCAGCACGGCCCAGAACGCGCTCCAGACCGCGTTGGCGATGAACTCAGGCAAGCCGAGCGGTAAAAACGGCGCAGTCGAAAAGCCGGTCGGCTCGATCATCCCGGCTGCGTGCAGCAGCGCCAGCGTCGATTCGTGGAAGAACAGGGAAGCCAGAAAACCGGCGACGAACGGCAGGATGAGTTTTTGCATGCATTGCACCGCCAGGATACAGGCGGCGTGGTTCGCATGGCCTGTACCGGATTATTCGGAAAACGTGCGCCATTATATCTAGACGTACCCCTTTACCAGCGTACACACCGCGCAACATCCGTATGCTTTAGCGTCGGGCTAATCACGAAAGTGGAAAACCTAAGCTAAAAAAAATCGTTCAAAAGCCGCAGCCCGATCCATAGACTGTTTCTCCATGCAGACGGCGCTTGCCGCTGTCGCCGTTTAATCGAGCGCATGACGCGCACGTTTGGTCGAGGGAAGCCGTCGCGATGTCCTGCCTGATGCCGATCTTCATCCGCCGCCTGGCGCACGCGCGCCGGCCGGTCCGTTGTCGCCGCTAGCGCGCAACGACACCGCATTTTTCTGTCTCTTCGCGCTACACCGTCCGGCTGTGTGCCGGAGGGATGCGCGCGGCCGGCGCGTGCGCGAACTCGACGCATCGTCTTCATTAATCCAGTTTCGTCCATGCAGGAGCAGCAAATGAATGTGTTCTGGTTCATTCCGACTCACGGCGACAGCCGCTATCTCGGTACGTCCCAAGGCGCACGCGCAGCCGATTACGACTATTTCCAGCAGATCGCCGTCGCCGCCGATACGCTCGGCTACGAGGGCGTGCTGCTGCCGACGGGCCGCTCGTGCGAGGACGCATGGGTCGTCGCGTCGAGCCTGATCGCCGCGACCAAACGCCTGAAGTTTCTGGTGGCGATCCGCCCGGGCATCTCGTCGCCGGGTCTGGCCGCGCGCATGGCGGCGACCTTCGACCGGCTGTCGAACGGGCGTCTGCTGATCAATGTCGTGACCGGCGGCGATGCGGCGGAGCTGGAAGGCGACGGCGTGTTCGTCGACCACGACACGCGCTATGAAATCACCGACGAATTCCTGCACATCTGGCGCAAGCTGCTGAGCGCCGCGCATACCAACGACGCGATCGATTTCGAGGGCAAGCATCTGAGCTCGAAGGGCGGCAAGGCGTTGTATCCGCCCGTGCAGAACCCGCATCCGCCGCTGTGGTTCGGCGGTTCGTCGCCGGCCGCGCACGAGATGGCGGGCGCGCATATCGATACCTACCTGACGTGGGGCGAGCCGCCCGAAGCCGTGGCGAAGAAGATCGCCGACATTCGCGCGCGCGCCGCGGCGCATGGCCGCCAGATCAAGTTCGGGATTCGTCTGCACGTGATCGTGCGCGAGACCGAAGAAGAAGCGTGGGCCGCCGCCGACAAGCTGATCAGCAAGCTCGACGATGAAACCATCTCGCGTGCCCAGGCCTCGTTCTCGAAGATGGACTCCGAAGGCCAGCGCCGCATGGCCGCGCTGCACGGCGGCAAGCGTGGCGGCCGCGCCGAGCTCGAGGTCTATCCGAATCTGTGGGCGGGCGTGGGCCTCGTGCGCGGCGGCGCGGGCACGGCGCTTGTCGGCAATCCGGAGCAGGTGGCGGCGCGCATGAAGGAGTACGCCGAACTCGGCATCGACACCTTCATTCTGTCGGGCTATCCGCATCTGGAAGAGTCGTACCGCTTTGCCGAACTCGTGTTTCCGTTGCTGCCGAATCGTCGCAACAAGGTGTCGAATGGACCGCTGTCGGGTCCGTTCGGCGAGATCGTCGGCAACAACTATCTGCCGAAGGCGGCCAGTTCGAGCTGAATCTCGAATCTGGTGCACGTGCCGCACCGGGCACGCTCGGTCATCGATAAGCAATGAGGAACGGGAAACATGGCTGAATCCACTGTGAGCGCCGGGCGGCACAAAGGCGCCGAGGCCGGCGCGGCTTTGCACACGTTGCGCCGGATCGGCGCGCATCTTGCGCCGTGGCTCGCGCCGCTCGCGATTCTGCTTGCGTGGGAATTCGCCGCGAGAAGCGGCGTGCTGTCGACGCGCGTGCTCCCCGAACCGCTCGCGGTCGTCAATGCCGCGTGGTCGCTGATCCAGTCCGGCGAAATGTGGGCGGATGTGAAGGTCAGCACGTGGCGCGCGGTGTCGGGTTTTGCGATCGGCGGCGGCATCGGCCTCGTGCTCGGACTCGCGACCGGCTTGTTCAAGCCCGCCGAGATCGCGCTCGACTCGACCGTGCAGATGATCCGCAACATCCCGGCGCTGGCGATGATTCCGCTCGTGATTCTGTGGTTCGGCATCGAGGAGGAAGCGAAGGTGTTTCTCGTCGCGCTAGGCGTGTTTTTCCCGATCTACGTGAACACCTTTCACGGCATCCGCTCGGTGGACGCCAATCTGATCGAGATGGCGCGCAGTTATGGCGTGAAGGGTTTCGCGCTGTACCGGCACGTGGTGCTGCCGGGCGCGTTGCCGTCGATTCTCGTCGGCGTGCGTTTCGCGTTCGGGCTGATGTGGGTCACGCTGATCGTCGCCGAGACCATTTCCGCGCAATCGGGTATCGGCTACATGACCATGAACGCCCGCGAATTCCTGCAAACCGATGTGGTGGTGGTCGGCATTCTGCTCTACGCGGCGCTCGGCAAACTCGCCGACGTGCTGGCGAAAAGCCTCGAACGCTTCTCGCTGCGCTGGCATCCGGCTTATCAACGAGGAGCGAAATCATGAGCGCCACGATCTTGTCCGCGTCGTTCGGCGGGATTGCCGGCAGCGATCTCGAAGCCGAGTTGGCGCACGCTCGTAACGTCGATCATGACGCGCACGAAGCGGCTGCTCTCGAATATGCCGATGCGGTGCATCATCATCGGCCGCGTGTCGATGCGGGACTATCGGCCGGCGCGCTGTCACGCAACGGCGCACGCCGTGCCGCGGATTATTCGGTGGAGTTGCGCGGCGTGGGCAAAAGCTACGGCGAGCGCCAGGTACTGTCCGACTTCAATCTGTCGATCGAGCGCGGCAGTTTCGTGGCGATCGTCGGCCGCAGCGGCTGCGGGAAATCAACCTTGCTGCGCCTCGTCGCCGGACTGGAAAAGACCAGCTCCGGTGTGCTCGAAAAGCGCACCGAAGACGGCGGGCCAATCGACACTCGCATCATGTTCCAGGGCGCGCGCTTGCTGCCCTGGAAGAGCGTGCTGCAAAACGTGATGCTCGGCCTCGGCCGCGGCGCGCGTGAGGACGCGCGTGCCGTGCTCGCCGAAGTCGGCTTGCTGGAGCGCGCCAACGATTGGCCCGCGCAGCTTTCCGGTGGTCAGCGTCAGCGGGTGGCGCTGGCGCGGGCGCTCGTGCATCGGCCGCAATTGTTGTTGCTCGATGAACCGCTCGGCGCGCTCGATGCGTTGACGCGCATCGAAATGCACGCACTGATCGAGCGCCTGTGGCGCGAGCATCAATTCACCGCGCTGCTGGTCACGCACGACGTGCACGAAGCCGTGGCGCTCGGCGACCGGATTTTGCTGATCGAAGAAGGGCGCGTCGCGCTCGATCAGCCGGTGCCGCTCACGCGTCCGCGGGCGCGCGCGTCGGCCGGTTTCGCCGCGCTCGAAGAACATGTGTTGCAACGCGTACTGAAGACGGCGCCGAATGACGACGCGCTGTCCCATCACGCGTACGACGCACCTGACGAAGGCCGTCTCAGGCGGCCGACAGAGGTCCGTTGGGCCGTCTGACATTGCTTGACTGACTGTTTCTAAATCGCTTTTCTGGAGTCAATCGATATGGGCATTTCCGCAATCAACGTACGCAATCAGTTCAAAGGCAAGGTCAAGGAAATCATCCGTGGACCGGTCGTGTCCGAAGTCGATGTGGATACGCCATTCGGTATCGTCACCTCGGTGATCACCACGCGCTCCATCGACGAACTCGAACTTGCGGTTGGCTCGGAGGTAATCGCGCTGGTGAAGTCGACGGAGGTGTCGATCGCGCGCCTCTGAGGTTTGCGCAATTCAGGCTCGCGCTATTTCGCGTTCGCGCCGCTGGCGGGCGGCTCGTGCGTCATTTTGTCGTTGGTCGGCTTGCTCGGGCGCTTGATCGGCATGTTGTCGGGATTGCTTGAGCCGCCTGAGCCGGAAGCGGCCTCGGGCGGCTTGGCCATCGACGAGTTGTCGTTTTGCGGCGCTGTCTGCGCCGGTCTTTGCTGCGTTTGTGCCGGTTTCGGCGTCTGTGCGAATGCCGCCATGGTGCCGCTTATGCCGAGGTCTGTCGCCAGCGCGACGCCCATTGCCAATACCGCCCATCTGCTTCGCTTCATATCCGTCCTCCCGGGCGATATCGCCTTACGGTTTCGGCGCCGCCGCGCGCCAGTGGAATCATGTTTGCCACGCATTTCGCGTGCCGCGACGCGCCCCTGCATACGTCCCCGAAACTTGCTAGGATGAATTGAGCATGCAGACGGAGACGGCCATGTCAAAGTCATTGAGTCCCGAAGCGGTGGAAGCCTTGCGGCGTCTGAACGACGTCGGTGTCGGACAGGACGCGCCGAAGCTGGCGCAGTCCGTGACAGCCGAATTGCTGGCCGGCGGCCTCGTCGCCGAGGCGAGCGGCGGAGACGTCGAAATCACCTGCAACGGTCGGCAATATCTTTCGGGCGATTGCGATTAATTGCCAGCGCGAGAGGCGGCCTGACGTTCGGGCCGGCTCGATCCGCGAGCCGTCCAGCGTGCTCGCCGGACAAGTCTGGCCGCAGCATTAGCGGCGTCACTATGGAGGCGAAGATGGAGCCGAAGGGTCTCGACATGGGGGACTACCAGGCGCGCTATCAGGACTACGACATCGAAGTCGCTGTCGAACAGGTGCTGACGGGCGTCAAAGCGCATTTTCGGGTGTTGCGGGGTGAGGCGGTGGTGGTCGACTGGCGGCTCGTGCATATCGACACCTTATGGTGCACCGAGCATGCCGCGGCCGAGGCGGGCTTCCGTGCGGCGCGCGAAGTGATCGACACGGGCCGCTTTGGCGCCGCGCCGCACGTGCCTTCCGCACTTGGGTGAAAGTGCGCACGCGTCCGATCGAGCCGGCTGTCCCGATGCGGGTGCAATGATGTAAACGCAACTGGGCGCCGGCATCCATACTGCATGCGCGGCGCCCAGTTTACCGGTTGCCCTCGTGAGGCAGCCGGTTCAACGGCAACTGCTTAGTGGCCGAAGAAAACCGATTGCGGGCCCGAAACCGGCTCTTTGGCACCCGATTGCGACGACACGTTGTTCACGCCGCCGTAGGCATTCGATTCAGCGTTGGCACGTTCAGCTGCCACGGTTTGTGCGTTCTGGCCTTGTTGCGAAGCCGGTGCGCCGACCGACGGACGATACGACGGCGCCGGGCCGTAGCCGCTAGCAAAAGCGGGAGCGGCGATCGAGGCAGAAACAGCAACCAGCAGGGCGGCGATGAGCTTGGTCTTCATGGTGTGACTCCGATAACGTTTCGACTTCAATTCAGGAAGGCGTCGCAGGGGGCAGTGAGGTGTGTCTGCAACGTCGATGGAAGGCAGTGTATACCCCTACTATCGAAAATTTGTATCGATAATCTGAATGTACTGTTCTTGGATTTGAAATAATCGGCTGGAAGCAGGCGGAGCAAGCGTCCGCAGTGGTTCGACCCCACGGGCCAAGCGGTTTGGGACGTCAAAGACCCGGGTAGCGGTGTGGGTTAATCGCCATGGATAGCATGGCGCGAATCAAATTTCGTTTGGATTCGTCGCCTTGGAGAACACCTCGATGGACCTGTGGATTCAGCCGTGTGCGGACTGCTTCGAGCTCTATGGCTTGCCTTCCGCGCATCTCCCGCATGACAACCTGACGTTGAACAGTCGTGGGGCGGTGAAAGGCGGGCGCGCGGAGGAGCATTACACGTGCGTGCGTTGTCGAGCGGCGTTCGCGCGCGTCGTTGCCGGTGAGCCTCGACAGCAGGTATGGCTGCTATTGAACGCCGGGCAGCATTGATGGCCTGACCGTCTTGCGAGAGGCAACCGTTTCAGGTGCTCTCGTGAATCCGCTGTAAAGTTTTCGGCGCGGCTGCCGAAAACGGGAGCATGAAATACTTCTTCGACTCCAGGCTTGCCGATCGATACGGCTATGGGATGGCTGTGTATATCGCTGCCGAGACTTCCGATCTGCAGCGCGCCATCGATTTGACCAACGCGCGACGCCTGCGCGCCGGCCGACGCCTGCTCGAAGACGCGCGTATCGAGGACGTGCTTTCCGCCATGCTCAATACCGGCTTGCTGAAGGCTAAAACGGATGAGGGCGGAACGAACGTCTCGGGGGCGACTCGCTGAAGCTCGGCGGTTTGGTGTTCAACAACTGAAGCGCGGGCGACGAGTATCGTGCCCCGGCCGGCGGATTTGCGCCTTGCGGTAAAATCGGTGTTTTGAATCAAGCCGTCTGGCCGCCCCATGTCTTCACCGCACACTCCCAGTCCGCGCCGCGTATCTGTGGCACCCATGATGGACTGGACCGATCGTCATTGCCGTTCCCTGCATCGCGTGATCTCTCGCCATATGTGGCTTTACACGGAAATGGTGACGACCGGCGCGCTCTTGCACGGCGATGTGCCGCGCCATCTCGCCTTCACGCCCGAAGAAGCGCCGGTCGCTCTGCAACTTGGCGGCAGCGAACCCGGCGACCTCGCGCGTTCGGCGAAGCTGGGCGAGCAATGGGGCTACGACGAAATCAATCTGAACTGCGGTTGCCCGTCCGAACGCGTGCAGCGCGGCGCATTCGGTGCGTGCCTGATGAACGAGCCGCAGCTCGTTGCCGATTGCGTGAAGGCCATGCGCGATGCAGTGTCGGTGCCGGTCACCGTGAAGCACCGCATCGGCGTGGATGCCGTGGAAGAGTATGGATTCGTGCGCGATTTCGTCGGTACGATTGCGGACGCCGGTTGCAACGTGTTCATCGTGCACGCTCGCAACGCGATTCTCAAGGGCTTGAGCCCGAAGGAAAATCGCGAGATTCCGCCGCTCAAATACGAGTACGCGTATCAGTTGAAGCGCGATTTTCCGCATCTGGAGATCATCATCAACGGCGGCATCAAGACGCTCGACGAAGTCGAGACGCATCTTCAACACGTCGACGGTGTGATGCTCGGGCGCGAGGCTTATCACAATCCGTATGTGCTGGCCGATGTCGATGCGCGCTTCTATGGGGCGACGCAAACGCCGCTCACGCGCGAGCAGGTCGAGGCGAAGTTGATCGAGTATTGCGCCGCTGAGATGGCGCGCGGCACGTATCTCGGCGCCATCACCCGCCATGCGCTCGGGCTCTATCGTGGGGAAGCGGGCGCGCGTGGCTGGCGTCGCGTGTTGTCGGATAGCAAGCGTCTCGCCGCGCGCGATCTGACCATCTTCGATGAGGCAAGACAGCATCTGCGCGAGCCGATCGAAATTTTTGAATAAAGGACTAGGCAAACGAGATTCTTGTTCGTATAATCTCGTTTCTTCATCGACGAGCCAGGTTTTACGGCAAGTCAAGCAGATGTCAGTGGTGGCTGTAGCTCAGTTGGTAGAGTCCAGGATTGTGATTCCTGTTGTCGTGGGTTCGAGCCCCATCAGCCACCCCAAAGAATTCCCAAGTAGTTCAAGCGTTTATAAGGCGGCACTGTGTAAAAACACAGTGCCGTTTTTGTTTGTGATTCCCGCGAAAATTCCCGTTTTGGGAATCGAGCGGCACCCGTCGGTCATACGTCAAAGCACATAGTCCTGTGCATCCATCCAGTCATAGCGCTCGGCGCTTCATGATCCTGGATCGGTCGTAAACGCGTGCGGTGGTCGCCGGATTTGCATGCAGATCCGGCAGCGCGCCGCGGGTGGCTTTGTGCTGCGTCACGTAGTAGCCGAGCATGGCGCGACGTTCAAAGAAGGTTCGAATCACACGAAGGTCTACCCGAACGGCAAACAAACCACCCTTCCGAGGCACCCGTCAGCGGAACTGAAAGAAGGAACCAGACGGGCGATTCTGAAACAACTTGGTCTGAAATGAGAGCCGCCCCGAAAGGAGCTTCCCTCGCACCGTTTCTCAAGGCAATGGAGTGCGAAATGTTGCGTTATCCAGCATTGTTTGATCCGGACGAAGGCGGCGGTTTTGTCGTTACGTTTCGGGATGTACCCGAGGCAATCACCCAAGACGATACCCTCGAAGAGGCTCGCTCTATGGCTGCTGACGCGCTGCTCACCGCAATGGATTTTTACTTCGAAGACAAGCGCCCGGTTCCGGCGCCGTCGAAGGCGAAGAAGGGCGAAGAGTTGATCGCGTTGCCGGCGAGCGTGTCGGCGAAAATCCTGTTGCTCAACGAGATGATCGCGCAGGGCGTCACGCCGTCAGAGTTAGCGAGGAGACTTGGCACGCGCCCACAGGATGTAAATCGAATCGTCGATCTGAAACACACGACGAAGATCGACACTATTGCCGATGCGCTGTCGGCATTGGGGAAGAGTCTAGAACTGGGTGTGTCGTAAAAGGGGCTTGTAAACCCTGAAAGGTTTTGCTACTGTTCTGTCCGTGGTGAGTTCGCTCGTCCAAAGAAAAGCCCATACGGTTTGCGCCGCGTGGGCTTTTTGTTTTCGTCGGCGCTCACTAAGCGGTGTAAAATTCCCGAGCTTCGCTATCGTTTCGCACGTTGGGAGGAACAGTTCGGGAAACCGATGATGCATTCCTCATAGCGGAGCACCTAAATTCCGCCACTGATAGTGGCACGCCAAGAAAGCCCGCACGGTTCGCGCCGCGCGGGCTTTTTCATTACAGGTTTTCGAGTTGGCTGGCCAGTTCTTTGATCATCTGACCGATAAAGATTGCAGTGGACTTTCCGGCATCGCCAGGATCGTTGTACCCCTTCGGAATCACTGGTTGCAGCATGCCTGCCTGCAGGCTGATTGAACCGCCCCGGATTTGGTGGAGGCTCCAACTCTTGAGAAGATGGAGCCATGAACAAGTCGAACAAATTTTCTGTTGAAGTCCGGGAACGTGCAGTGCGCATGGTGCAAGAGCATCGGGGCGAGTATCCGTCACAGTGGGCGGCGATTGAATCCATCGCCCCCAAGATCGGCTGCACGAGCCAGACATTGCTGGGGTGGGTCAAACGAGAGGAAGTCGATAGCGGCGAGCGCGAGGGCGTGAGCACGTCGGAACGCGAACGTCTTAAGGCACTGGAGCGCGAAGTCAAGGAACTGCGCCGCGCCAACGAGATTCTGAAACTCGCGAGTGCGTTTTTCGCCCAGGCGGAGCTCGACCGCCGCCTGAAGTCCTGAAGGCCTTCATCGATCGGCATCGCGATACCTTCGGGGTCGAGCCGATCTGCAAGGTCTTGCGGATTGCCCCGTCGGGCTACCGGCGCCATGCTGCACAGCTTCGCGATCCGTCGCGCCGCTGCGCTCGCGCGATACGCGATGAACGCCTGCGGCCGGAGATCGAGCGTGTCTGGAAAGCCAACATGCGGGTCTACGGAGCGGATAAAGTCTGGAAGCAGATGAACCGGGAGCGTATCGCGGTGGCTCGCTGCACGGTCGAACGGCTGATGAAACAACTGGGTTTGCGCGGCGTGATGCGAGGCAAGCGTGTTCGCACGACTGTTCCTGATGCCATAGCCCCGCGCCCGCTGGATCGGGTCAATCGCCAGTTCAAGGCGGCACGGCCGAACCAGCTCTGGGTTTCTGATTTCACCTATGTCTCGACGTGGCAGGGCTGGCTCTACGTGGCCTTCGTGATCGACGTGTTCGCCCGACGGATTGTCGGTTGGCGCGTCAGTTCGTCGATGACTACAGACTTCGTCCTGGATGCACTTGAACAGGCACTCTATGCGCGGCGGCCAGGCGGCGATGGAACGTTGATACATCACTCCGACAGAGGCTCGCAATACGTTAGCA
Organism: Paraburkholderia sp. BL17N1; assembly: GCF_003634175.1. Lineage (NCBI taxonomy): Bacteria > Pseudomonadati > Pseudomonadota > Betaproteobacteria > Burkholderiales > Burkholderiaceae > Paraburkholderia > Paraburkholderia sp. BL17N1. Next base: position 3,882,827 of record NZ_RBIW01000001.1, on the reverse strand, counting down.
TTCGCTATAGCGAGCGACTGGCCGAAGCGGGCATCGAGCCCTCGGTTGGTAGCCGTGGCGACAGTTATGACAACGCACTGGCCGAGACAATCAACGGCTTGTACAAGGCGGAACTGATTCATCGCCGCACCTGGAAAACACGGGAGTCCGTCGAGTTGGCAACGCTGGAATGGGTGGCCTGGTTCAATCATCATCGACTGATGGAACCCCTCGAGCCTGTCCGCATTTTTGTGTGCGAGGCGGTTAGCGGAGTTACCCGCGTGCGTTGGTAAAACGCTCTCCAAACAGAATAGCGAACTGGTTCATGGCGGAGGACCAGTCGAATGCCGCCCGTACAGACTTCGCCAGCACGTTGCGCAATGCCAGCCACAATAGCTTGATGGCGGCCTCGTCGTTGGGGAAGTGGCCGCGGGTCTTGATGATCTTGCGTAGTTGCATGTTCAGGCTCTCAATGGCATTCGTGGTGTAGACGACACGGCGTATGTCGGGCGGAAACACGAAGAACGGTGTGACGTTCTCCCACGCCCGTCGCCACGACTGCACGATGGTCGGATACTTCGCGCCCCATGGCCCTTCGGCAAAGGCCTCCAGGGCCTGCTGCGCGGCCTGTTCGTTCGCGGCGGCATAGACCGGACGCAGCGCTGCGGCGACGCCTTTGCGGTCCTTGTAACTGGCGTATTCCAGGCTGTTGCGGATCAGGTGCACGATGCAGGTCTGCACGGCCGTGCGCGGGTACGCCGTGCCGATCGCCTCGGCCAGCCCCTTCAGGCCGTCGACCACCGCGATCAGGATGTCCTGGCAGCCCCGGGTCTTCAGTTCATTGAACACCTTCAGCCAGAACTTCGCACCTTCGGTCTGCTCGATCCACAGGCCGAGCACGTCGCGCTGGCCGTCGGCCTGAATGCCCAGCGCCAGATACACCGCCTTATTGCTCACCACACCGTCACCACGGATCTTCACGCGCAGCGCGTCGAAGAACACCACCGGGTACATCGGCTCAAGTGGACGGCTTTGCCAGGCAAGCGTTTCGGCCATCACCTCATCGGTGACCGAACTGATGAAGTCGGGCGAGACCTCGGTGCCATAGCTTTCGGCCAGAAACGCCTGGATCTCGCGCACGCTCATGCCGCGTGCGTACATGGCAATGATGCGTTCGTCGAAGCCCGTGAAACGGCGCTCGTGTTTGGGAATCAGGATCGGCTCGAAGCTGCCTTCACGGTCGCGCGGCAGATCGACCCGCACCGGGCCACGCTCGGTGATGACTGTCTTGCCGCTGGCGCCGTTGCGTTCATTGGTCTGCTCCGCAGGCTTGGGCTGGCCGGGCCGGTAGCCCAGATGCATGTTCATTTCGGCGCCCATCGCGCGCTCGATGAGCGCCTTGTTGAACGCCAGCATCAGGTCCTGAACCTCGGCGGGCGTCATCGGACCCTTCACCAGTTCATCCAGCAGCGCTTCAGGCAGTTCAGGCAGCGGCCCGCGGGCCGCTGCCTGAGACGCGACGGTGCGTTTCTTTTTCATCGGCATATCCATGACCTTGATCCCTCATGATATGCCCCGCCCACGAAATTACGGATAGGTCCAACCCCTCGGCTATATCCCGCCTGCCGAAGCTGAGGCAAACTACTATCAGCGACTTGAAACACCGGTCGCCGAACCCGCATTAACTTAAACCAACCAGCCTCCACGATTCCCGGGGCGGTTCAGTTAGCCTGCTTGTCAGATAGTTTTCAACAGGCTCTTCAACAAAAAGTGGGGATAAGTTTGCAGCGATCAGTACGGAATCCCAGGTTTAGCTATTCGACAACATCCGGATTCGCTGCCGGAGCGGCCGAAGCCGACGCCGAAGCCGAAGCCGCGCTCGCTGCATTTGCGGAAGATGCCGCCGATCCCTCCGGCGGATTCCCCATCGCCTGAAACAACGCCGCTGTATCCGTCAAACGCGCGCTCGTATAGCGGATCTCATCGAGTTGCGCGTTGCGGAACTGCTGCTCGCTTGAACGCGCCGACGCAATAGGCAACGCACCCAGCCGATAGCGCCCGGAAGTCTCGTCGAAGATGCCTTGCGCGGAGCGCGCGGCAACATTCGCCGCGTCCAACGCCTGCGAATCGTGCTCCAGCGCGGCGAGCGTATCGGCGACATTCTGGAACGCGGCCAACACCGTCTGTTTGTACTGCGAGACCGTGGCATCGTAGGTATCGACCGCCGCGCGCCGTTGCGCGAACAGGGCGCCGCCGTGGAACAGCGGCTGCGACAGCGACGCACCGATGCTCCAGATCGCCCCCGCGCCGGAAAGCGCGACCGGCCAGCTAAAGCCGCCTTGTCCCATCGACGCGCTCAGCGACAGGCTCGGGAACATCTGCGCGGTGGCCACGCCGACATCGGCCGCCGCGGCTTTCAAGGCGGCGTCGGCGGCCTGGATGTCGGGACGCGAGCGCAGCAGTTCCGACGGCACCACCACGGGCACCTGCTCAGGCACATGCAACCGCGCGAGTTCGAGATCGTCCGGTGCGGCATCCGGTGTGCGGCCGAGCAGCACCGCCAACGCGTGGCGCGTTGTGAGCCACTGCTGCTTCAGGCCCGGCAAACTCGCGGACAGACTCGCGGCGCTTTGTTGCGCGCTCAACTGATCGGCGTGCGAGACGGCCCCCAATGCATAACGCCGCTGCGTGTCGCGCGCCTGATCGTTGGCGATCGTCACAAGCCTTTCCGTCGTCTCGATCTGCGCGCGCAGCGCGGCACTGGTGATGGCCGCGCTCACGATGTTGGCGGCCAGCGCCCGCCGCGCGGCGTCGAACTGATACGCCTGCACGTTGACGCGCGCGGCGAGCGCCGCGTCGGCGAGGCGCGCCGCACCGAACAGGTCGAACGTATAGTGCGCCTGCAATTGACCGACGAAGATGTTGTACAGAAACGTGTTCGGTCCGATCTCGGGGATCGCCAGCGCGCGATTACGCGTGACCTGGCCGCCGGCGTCGATGGTCGGCAGCATCGAACTGCCGATCTGCGCGCGCAATTGCTCGCGCGCGGCGGCGAGGCTCTTGTCGGTCGCGGCGAGCGTCGGACTGTTGCGCAGGCCTTCATCGACCAGCGCGTTCAGCGCGTCGGATCGGTACAGCTTCCACCATTCGGGCACCGGCTTCGCGCCGACGACGAACTCCTGCGTGATGCCTTGCGCGGGCACGGTTTGCGTCGGCTGCGCTTCGGCGCCGTAGTGCGCCGGCTGCGGCATGGCGGGCGGTTCGCCGCTCGGCCCGAACGAACAGGCGGCGAGTGCGCATGCCATGCCGGTGAGCGCCGAGATACGCGCGGATCGGGAAAGTGCGAAAGTAATCATGCTCAATTCCCCGTATGCGTCGTGCCGGACGCGGACGGCGTCTGCGGCTCGCGTTCATCGGCACGCACGCGGAACGACACGGCGTAAAGCGCGGGCAGATAGAACAGCGTGAGGATCGTGGCGCTCGTAATCCCGCCCATCAGCGCGGTGGCCATCGGTCCGAAGAAGTTCGAGCGCAGCAGCGGAATCAGCGCAAGCACGGCGGCCGCGGCAGTCAGCGTGATCGGCCGGAAGCGCCGCACGGTCGCGCCGACAATCGCGTCGAAACGCTTATGTCCCGACGCAATGTCCTGTTCGATCTGATCGACCAGAATCACCGAGTTGCGCATGATGATGCCGAACATCGCGATCACGCCGAGCATTGCGACAAAACCGAACGGCTGGCCGAACAGCAGCAGCGTGAGCACCACGCCGATCAAGCCGAGCGGCGCGGTCAGCACGACCATCAGCACGCGCGCAAAACTTTGCAACTGGATCATCAGGAGCGTCAGGACGGCGATGATCATGATCGGCATCTGCGCATTGATCGAGGTCTGACCTTTGCCGCTTTCCTCAACCGAGCCGCCGATTTCGATCCGGTAGCCGACCGGCAGTGTCGCGCGAATCGGGCCCAGCGCTTTGTCCACCGCATGCGTGACGTCGATGCCTTGCGCGCCGGGCGCGACGTCGGACTGAACGGTGAGGGTCGGCTGACGGTCGCGTTCCCAGATCACGCCGTATTCCAGGTCGTTGCGCAAATGGCCGAGCGTGCCGAGCGGCACGGGGCCATTAGGCGTGGGAATAGCCAGCGTGACGAGTTGAGCGGGGTCCACGCGCTCCGCCTTCGGCGCACGCAGATCGACGCTGATCAGCTTGTCGCGTTCGCGATACTGCGTGACCGTGTAGCCGGAGAGCGTCATCGCGAGGAAGCTCGAAATGTCGTCGGAACTGACGCCGAGTTCGCGCGCTTTTTTCTGATCGACTTCTAAGCGCACCGAGCGTTCAGCGGGTTCGTCCCAATCGAACTGGACGTTGCTGGTGCCGCGATCCGCGCGCATGGTCGCGGCGACGCGCTCGGCGATCGAGCGCACGGTGGCGATGTCGTCGCCGCTCACGCGGAACTGCACCGGATAGCCGACGGGCGGTCCATTTTCGAGGCGCGACAGGCGCGTGCGAATCGCCGGAAAGTTGTTGCGCAATTCCGGTTCGAGCCATTGCGCGAGTTTCTCGCGATCCTTCACCGACTTCGCCGTGATCACGAACTGCGCGAAATTGGGCTGTGGCAATTGCTGATCGAGCGGCAGATAGAAACGCGGCGCGCCGGTGCCGACGAAGTCGACCGTATGATCGATTTCCGGGCGGCCCACCAGCGCTTTTTCGAGCCGCTGGGCCTGGCGTAGCGTGGCTTCGAACGACGCGCCTTCGGGCAGGCGCACGTCCACCAGCAACTCGGGACGGTCCGAACTCGGGAAAAACTGTTGCGGCACGAGCGTGAAACCCGCCATGGCCAGCACGAACAGCGCGACGGTGATGGCCAGCACGACGAAGCGCCGCTCGATGCACCAGCCGATCCAGCCGCGCAGCCGCCGGTAGAAACGCGTGTCGTAAATATCGTGCTCGTGATCGTCGGGCAAATGCGCTTCGTGCGCCTCGCGTTTGCGCTCGGGCAGCAGATGATAGCCGAGCAGCGGAATCAGCACCACCGCGGCGAGCCACGAGGCGATCAGCGCGATCGCCGATACTTCGAAAATCGAGCGCGTGTATTCACCGGTGCTCGACTTGGCCAGCGCGATCGGCAGAAAACCGGAGACCGTGACGAGCGTGCCGGTCAGCATCGGAAACGCGGTGCTGGTGTACGCATACGCTGCCGCGCGCGCGCGGTTCCAGCCTTGCTCCAGTTTCACCGACATCATCTCGACTGCGATGATCGCGTCGTCGACGAGCAGTCCGAGCGCGAGCACCAGCGTGCCGAGCGACACCTTGTGCAGACCGATATCGAACAGATACATGCACAACGCGGTGACGGCGAGCACGACCGGGATCGAGATCACGACCACCATGCCGGTGCGCACACCTAGCGAAACCAGACTCACCACCAGTACGATCGCCACCGCTTCGGCGACGGCTTCGAGAAAGTCGTCGACCGAATGCGCGACCGCGTCCGGCATGCTCGACACTTCGACCAGTTGCAAGCCGGCGGGCAGCGCTTTTCGCAACTGCGCCATCTGCTGATCGAGCGCCTTGCCGAGGCGGATCACGTCGCCACCCGGCTGCATCGTCACGCCGATGCCGAGCACGGCCTTGCCGCCGGCGCGCATTTGCGTGGCGACGGGGTCGTCGTAGCCGCGCTTGATCGTGGCGATATCGCCGAGACGGAACGAGCGGTTGTTGATGCGGATCAGCGTGTCGGCGAGCGCGTTGACGTCTTTGAACTGACCGGTGGGGCGCACGAATACGCGGTCGTCGGCGGTGGTCAGCGTGCCGGCTTGCGAGACGCTGTTCTGCGAGTTGATCGCCTGGCCGAGTTGCTGCGGCGAGATGCCGAGACGCGTGAGTTGCGTGTTGGCGATCTCGATGTAGATGTGCTGGTCCGGATCGCCGAAATAATCCACTTTGCCGACGCCCGGCACGCGCAGCAGCACTGTGCGCAACTGGTCCGCGTAGTCGTGCAGTTGCGCGGCAGAGAAGCCGTCGCCTTCCAGAGTGTAGATGTTGGTGTAGACGTCGCCGAATTCGTCGTTGAAAAACGGGCCTTGAATGCCTTGCGGCAGCGTCGCCGCAATATCGCCGACTTTCTTGCGCACCTGATACCAGGTCTCAGGCACGTCCTTGACCGGTGCCGAGTCCTTCATCGAGAAAAACATCAGCGATTCGCCGGGGCGCGAGTAGCTGCGCACGAAATCGATGGCGGGCGTCTCCTGCAATTTGCGGCCGATGCGGTCCGTGACCTGTTCCTGCATTTGGCGCGCGGTGGCGCCGGGCCAGAAGGTGCGGATCACCATCACGCGGAAGGTGAAAGGCGGATCTTCGGACTGCGCGAGCCGCGTATAAGCGAGGATGCCGAAAGCGGTCGCGAGCGCGATCAGGAAAACCACCAGCGCCTGATGGCGCAGCGCCCAGGCGGACAGGTTGAAGCGTCCTTCTTCATGCGTGGTGCTCATGAAGCGAAGTCCTCGGGATGCAGCGGCGCGATCGCCCGGACTTTTTCGCCGGCGGTCACCGTATGCACGCCTTGCAGCACGACGCGTTCGCCGTCCTTGAGACCTTGGCCGATCACGACGGTGCGTTCGTTGTAACGCGTAACCGTCACGCGGCGCAGTTCCAGCGCGTTATCCACGGCGCGCACGATCCACACGGCGGGCTGCGTGCCGTCATGGAACAAGGCCGTGGCGGGCACGGTGAACGAGCCGTGCTGATTGGCCGAGTCGTTAGCTTGTGTGGCGAGTTCGATATCCGCGGTCATGCCGAGACGCACGTCCGGACCGGGATTGTCGAGCGTGAGTTTGGCGCGATAGGTGCGGCTTTGCGGGTCCGCGGCGGGCGACAGTTCGCGCACGCGCGCGGTGAATTTGCGCCCCGGCAGCGCGGCCAGCGTGACGTTGGCGGTTTGCCCGACCGAGAGCGCGGCGAGCGCGCTTTCCGGCACGTCGCACACCACGTCGATGTCGCCGCTCCACGCGAGGTTGTAGACGGCCTGACCCGCGGAGATGTTCTGGCCCGTGTCGGCCTGTTCGGCGGTAATCACGCCGGCGTGATCGGCGGCGAGCGTGGTGTATTGCAACTGGTCTTTCGACAACGCCGCCTGCTGCGCGGCCTGATCGCGCTGCGCGAGCGCGGATGCGTATGCATTGGTGGTCTGTTCGAGCTGCGCGGGCGCGATCAGGTTTTCCTTGGCCTGCGCCTGATCGCGATCGAGTTGCTGCTTCGCATACACGAGAGCGTGCTGCGCGGCGGCGAGTTGCGCCTGCGCGCTCGCGGCGTTCTTCTGCTGATCGGCCGGATCGAGGCGGGCGACGATCTGCCCGTTCTTCACCACATCGCCGAGACGCACGCGCCGCTCGACGATCTTGCCGCCGACGCGAAACGACAGCGGCGTCGAATAGCGCGCCTGCACCTCGCCGGGCAAGGATGCCGCCTGCGTGGCGCTGCCGTCCGCATGCACGGCGACGGCCACCACCGGACGCGGCTCGGGCGCCGCGGCTTGCTGCTTCGAACACGCGGCCAGCGTGACGGCGCCGGCCAGAACCAGCACGAATGCGGCGCGCCGCAGGCGCGCTCGCTGACGATGCCGATGGGACTGCGGACGCATCGCGGACGATGCGTGAAGACCGGGACGCTTCACAATTACCCCAACTGGAGACAGCGAACGAACAGGGCAAGCCGCAGCGGCCCGCCAACGAAGACGCGCCGGCCGTTCATGCAATTGGCATACGCGACTGATTCGGAATGACGAGATGCATTCTAATACACACGTGTATTTGAATGTTGGGGTGAATTCGAATTCTTTTCGGTGCTAGACTTGCGCCCATGAAACGGCAACGACTGACACGCGAGCAGAGCAAGGACCAGACGCGCGAGCGTCTGCTCGACGCTGCGCAAGCAATTTTTATGAAGAAAGGGTTTGTCGCGGCGAGTGTCGAAGACATCGCGGCGGCGGCGGGCTATACGCGTGGCGCGTTCTATTCGAACTTCGGCAGCAAGAGCGAGTTGTTTCTCGAACTATTGCGGCGCGATCACGAGGTCATGCAGGCAGGGCTGCAGGCCATCTTCGCGAACGCGGCATCGCGTGAGGAAATGGAAGAGCGCGTGCTGCGCTACTACAGCAACCTGCATCGCGAGAACAAGTGTTTCCTGCTGTGGGCGGAGGCGAAGCTGCTCGCGGTGCGCGACGGCCGGTTCCGGATTCGCTTTAACGCGTTCATGCACGACAAGCTCGAGCAACTGGGCGCGTATATTCGCGAGTTTTCGGCGCGGGTCGGCACGCCAATGCTGATGCCGCCGGAGACGCTGGCGATCGGCTTGATGAGCTTGTGCGACGGCTTGCAGTTCTTCTACACGGTCGACCCGCAGAACGTGCCGGCGGAGAGAGTTGAAGCGGTGCTGGCGGGATTTTTCGCGCGCGTGGTGTTCGGGCGCGACGCGTAAGCGCGTTGAAGCGCGCGATCAGTTGGTCGGCAATTGCGCGCAGGTGTCCGCCACCGGCGTGGCGCATACATACGAATACTGACCGCTGTAGCGCAGCACTTCTTCGCCTACGTGCAGCACCACCTTGATGTCCGGGCAACGCTCATAAGCGATGAAAGCCGAGCAGGCCGCGGCGGACCAGCAGACCAGCGAGAACGCGATTTTTTCGAGAAGCTGAAAACGGTGTGTCATGGCGGCTTGATTGCAATTGATTTCCATTCGGACGCTATGGTACCAGAATACTAGGGTTTATACCTAGTCGAAGTCCGCAATAAAGCTCTCAATCAAAGCGCGTTATGAGCCTGCAGGCGTGACGCAAGCGTCTCGGAAACCTGTCCGGATTGTCATGTTCAGGTCAGGGTTGGGACATGATCGGGTCGATACAATCGGAACGTTGGGCAAGCCCGCGCGCGCCTTGCCGCGCGGGTCGACACAGGCGCGAGGCGTGCGCCGGCCCGGCTTTACCGAGGCAGGAGTCGTCCCATGAACCAATTGCAGTCGATGCGCGTATTCGTCAAAGTGGCCGACCTCGGCAGTTTCGTCGGCGCGGCCGGCGCGCTGGATCTTTCCACGGCGGTCGTCACGCGCCACGTCGCCGATCTGGAAGCGCGTCTCGGCACGCGCCTGCTCAATCGCACCACGCGCCGGCTGTCGCTGACCGAGTCCGGCACGACCTATCTGGAGCGCGTGCGTCACATTCTCGACGACCTGGAAGGCGTGGAGCAGATGGTGGTGGCGCGCAATCACGAGCCGGTCGGCACCTTGCGCATCGTCGCGCCGGTGGTGTTCGGGCTGCACAGCCTCGCCCCCGTGGTGCAGTCTTATGCCGCGCGTTATCCGGATGTCGTTCCCGACGTCACGCTCGCGGATCGGCATGTCGATCTGGTGGAAGAGGGCTTCGACGTCGGCATTTTCGTGGCGCGGCACATGCGCAGCGCGAGCATCGTCACGCGACGGCTCACGACCGGCTATCTGACGGTGTGCGCGACGCCCGCTTATCTGGCGCAGCACGGCACGCCGACGCGGCCCGAGCATCTGCTCTCGCATCCTTGTCTGAGCCGGCCGTCCGAGCAGGGCGGCGAGGAGCGTGTGTTCACCGGACCGGATGGCGAAGTCCGCCTGCGCCCGCCGAATGCGATCGTCGCGAACAATACGGAGATGCTCAGGCAGTTCGCGCTGCTGGGCATGGGCGTGGCGATCCTGCCGAGCTATCTGATTGGCCGCGACCTCGCGTCCGGACGGCTGCTGCCGCTGCTACGCGAATACCGTTTGCCGCAGATCGAAGTCTCGATCGCCTATCCGAGCCGGCTGCATTTGCCGGCGAAGGTGCGCACCTTCATCGATCACCTCGTCGAGTATTTCCAGCAGCCGGGGCAGCAGACACGTGATCCGCGTGCTGTGACGCCAGTGCGTTCCGCGAACGGGGTGACGGACGTTGCAGCGGATATCGACGACCTGTCGGTGCCGGAATTGACTGCCGACGCAGCGCGCCCTTTGCACAAGACTGCGCGCTCGCGAATCGCGGCTTCATCGCCGTTTTGACGACGTTTTGACGCCGGGCGCGGCAGGCGTCGGCTTTTGACGCACGGCGTCAGTTGGGATGGCGGGCTAGCCGGCATGCCTGTCGGCGCTGTGTGCTGCGTCTCGCTTCGCAGCGCCGCCCTGAAACCGCGCTAACGCTTCAAATCCACACGTCGTTTGCCGCCGTCCGTTCGCTGACTTCCTCGCCGGTATTCTTCACGCCGCGCGGCTCGATCAGCAGCAGCTTCACTTCGTGCTCGGCGTACGGCTTGTGCTCGATGCCCTTCGGCACCACGAACATTTCCCCCGCCGAAATCAGCACGGAACCATCGCGCATGTCGATGCGCAATTGCCCTTCGAGCACGATGAACGTCTCGTCGGTGTCGGCGTGCTCGTGCCAGATGAAATCCCCTTCGATTTTTACCAGCTTGAACTGATAGTCGTTCATTTCGGCGACCACGCGTGCTTGCCACTGGTCGTTGAAGAGCCGCAATTTTTCCGCGAAATTGATGGCCTGATACGGCCGTTGAGTGACCTGTGCGTCGGACATGCAGTGCTTCTCCTGAGCGGTTATGTCAGGCAGGAGCGTACGGCGCCGCAGGTGGCCGGGTCTTGAACGTTTGTGCGCACGGGCTGTGCGTCGAGAACACCTTCGCTCAGCGCGCTCCGGCTCCCGACGATCCGAGCATCTTCAGCCATTGCGCCGGTGCGACGCCCCAAGTGTGCTTGAAGTGCCGCGTCATGTGACTCTGATCGGCGAAGCCGCTTGCCGCCGAGGCGTCGGCGAGCGACATGCCCGCGAGCACCCGTTGCCGCACGAGATCGAGTCGCCGCATGGTCAGATAGCGGTGCGGACTGGTGCCGAACAGTGCGCGAAAGTCCCGCGACAAACTCCAGCGGTCGCGGCCCGCCGCAGCCGCGAGTTCGTCGAGCGTGACGGCGTGATCGAGCGAGGCCAGCAGGTAGTCGCGCGCAAGCGTTGCCGCGCGGTAATCGACCGGACGCGGTGTATCCGGCGCGCCTGCCACCGTGTCGAGTGCGACCGCAAGATCGTAGAGCGCGCTGTCCTGTTCGAGCGGATCGATGGCGCTGTCCATCGCGCGCAGCAGGCTTTCGGTGGCGGCGAACAGGCGCGGATCGTTCGACAGCCCGCCTTCCAGGAACGGCAGCGGCTTGCCGCCGAGCGCCTGCTGGAACAGCGCCGGATCGACATAGATCATGCGGTAGTGGAAGCCGTCGCCGGTGCCGGCCTGGCCGTCGTGCGGTTCGTCGGGATGCAGCACCATCGTGCCGCCCGGCAAGCTGTTGCGGGTGCTGCCGCGATAGCGAAAGCTCTGCACGCCGGACAGCGTGCGGCCGATCGCATACGTATCGTGGCGATGCATTGCGTAGCCGGCCTGGTGAAAGAACGCCTCGATCCGCTCGATGCCGCTCGCGCCGGCCGTTTGCGGCGAGCGATAAATCCAGTCGGAACCGCGGCCGTTGCGCGTAGACGAAAGCGGCAGGGAACGCGCCGGCGATGAAGCCGGTTCCTCGCTCATCCGCCGAGCCCCGGGCCGTAATTGCCGCTGATGTAGCGCGTCACGGAGGCCACGTCAGCATAATCCTGTTCCGGCAGGCCGTCGAGCATCGACAGCACTTCGTTGCTCGCACCAGCTTCGCGCGCGGCGTCGACCAGCGCGTCCTTGTACGTGGGAAATTGGACTTCGCTCAGAAGATCGGTGATCTGCAGGTCAATCGATTCGCCGGGAATAGCCGATGCGGTCATGCAAACGCTCCTGTTGATACGGTTGGACGTGACGAGGACGTGAGTGTTGCCGCTGAACGAAACGCCAGAGGCCGCGCTAATTGCAGTATGCCGCATGAGAAAAAGTGCCCGGCCACGCACGCCGTCGTCACCGCTGACGGGTCGCGACGTCTCACGCATGCACCCGGCGCGCGCTTCCGTCCATGCTGGCGTCAGGTCTGCAAATGCTCGTTCTGTCCCGTGAAGCTTCGATCGAGATGCCGTGACTTGGGCAGCGCGATATGTTGCCACTGTTGCGGACGATTATTGTCCGTGGCGGCAACATCCGGCGCCGCCGGGGCGACGGGTGCTGCGTTGGCGCGTTCGGCAAGACTATTGGCGTTCGTGCTGTCCGGTGCGGTGTGAACCGGCGCGGCGAAACACGAGGCTGACAGCGTCACCATGGTCAACAGCGTCGAGGTTTTCATCCCGACCTCCTAAGCTCATGCGGCGCTGACAGTGGAGCAAATGCTGTGCCGCAAGCGCTGTGCCGTCCCCGCGTCGAAAGGACGGCGCATGCTCTGCGCGGCGTGGCCGAGGTGTACGGTCGGCGGCTACCGCGCATCTTTCCATCTTACGCGCGCAAATTCTGCACCGCGCGCACGTTTGCGGCAAAACGGTATTGTGATTTCAGATGATGGCAGAAACGCGGCAAGAACGCAGCAGCGCCCTCGCGAACGGCCGTGCGGCGCGAATGTTGCGATGCGGCAGGCGCCATGGACGAGGCTCTAGCGCAGCACGTCGAAGCGCGTCCACGGCCACGAAGGTCGGTCGCGCATGTAGCCGTTGAGCCAGTTCCACTGCGGATGCCGCTTCATGAACGCCTGCGCGTCGAACGGCCGCCCGCACGGGTGGCCCCAGCGCGCGCTGAACGCCATCTCGCGCGCCATTTCACTGTCGACCACTTTGCCGTCGTTGGCGCCCCATGGATTGAACGGCCCGTGATCGGTGCCGCCGAAGCGCGCGTCGTCCAGTTCCAGATGCCCGCAGATGGTGCGCGAGCATGGGTTGTCGTTGCGGTCGAGATAGACGTCGTGATGATCGGCGATCATCTCCTTGGCCAGTTCCACATCGATCTTGCCGCGATGCATTTCCTCGAGCTGCATGAAGCGCAGGCGCCGTGCGCCGTTCTTGCGCACGTCCGTATAGTCTTCGCCTTCGCCGACGCATTCCTGGTTGCGGATCTTCAGGTCGGTCGCGGTGTTGTAGCCGCTGTAGAAACCGTCCTTGGTGCTCTCGAAACCGGAGAAGTGCAGGCCCAGTTCGTAGCGCGCGATCTCGCCGGTCTTGGCGTCGCCCAGCAGCCAGCTGTTCGCATAGCCGCCGTTATTGGCGATCGCGAACATTTCGCACCATTCGCCGATGCTGTTCGCGTACTGCGACGCGCGCCGCGAGCGATAGAACTCGGGCGCGCCCGCCGCGTTGTAGCCGGCGAAGTTGGAGATGGTGGTTTCCGTCACCATCAGCCCCGCAGCGGTGACCCAGAAATCCGTCAGACTCGAAATGCAGCCGGGCAGCCCTTGCATCAGGATGCGGTTGCCCTCGTCGGGCACGATGTCGAAGATCACGTTGAACGCGTCGCCGGCGGCATAGCGGTCCCACGAGTTGTGTGCCATCACGATGCGGCCGTCGCGCGTTGCCCGGCCGGTGGCAATGAATGCGCTGCAGTGGTGCCCGCGCCGTCCGCGCCAGGGCTTCACGCCAAGGTTCGGCTGCTTCTGCGAAGCGTGGGTCGGCCACCAGCTTTGCAGCAGATCCATGTAGCCGTTCCATGCCAGCACTTCGGCGAACGGCAGCTTCGCGCCGTCGGCGATGCCCTGGATTTCGTCGGCGAATTCGGTGTCGAGTTTGTTGGCGAACTGGGAGACCGCGGCGTTGACGAAGGTGTCGAAATCTTCGCCGGTGTCCCATTTCGCGAGATAGCGGGCGGTGTGGATCGCGTTGCGGATTTCGCTGGCGAGCAACTGGCCGTGCTGCTCGCCGCGATCGTACGGCTCGCCTTCGATATGCAGGAAAATCCAGCCCGCCTGGTCGCGGCGCACGGCATCGAGGGACGGTTCGCTCATCTTCGCTCCGATCGAAGGACGGGCGTCTCGGCTCGCCCGTTCTGGCGTAACGCGCGCTGCCGGCGTTCGCCGCAGCGGTCTGTCCATTGTAGAGAATTTGCCGCGCTTTGCACGGGCCCCAAAGAGACCGCGAGCGCGGCCTTCAGGCGGATCGCGCGCGGTGTCTAACGCGTCGGATTCATGCGGAAATACGCGTCGAGCAGCGAGCTTTTGTAGACCACGCCGGCGAGCGTGGGATGCGCGGCGCTTTCGATCACCGGCAGGCGTTCACCCTGAAACGCGAGGAAGTGCTGCAACGCTACGCCGAGCGGCATGTCCGGCGTCAGCACGTCGAAATGCGGCTGCAAATAGTTCGCCGCGGTCTTCGCGGACGTGTCGCTGCCGTCGAGCAGATCGGAGGTGATGTCCTTCAGAGCGACCACGCCTAGAAACGCGCCGGACTCGTTCGCCACGTAGAGATACTTCACTGGATATTCGAGGAATACGCGTGTCATGTCGTGCACGGTGGCGTTGGGCGGCACGACGGTTTCGGCGGGGCGGATCAGCTCGCGCATCTGCGTGGCGCGCAGTCGCGAGCGCTCCTGTTCCTCGTGATTGCGGCGCAGCGTGATTTCGTACATGGAGTTCTTGCCGATCGCGCGCGACACGAAATAGGCGACCACGCACGAGAGCATCAGCGGCAGCACGACCTGATAGCTGAGCGTCATCTCGAAGATCATCAGGATCGCCATCAGCGGCGCCTGGGTCGCGCCCGCCAGAAACGCGCCCATGCCGACCATCGCGTACGCGAACGGCGCCGACGTGCCGTGCGGCCACAGCGCGTGCATGCCCTGGCCGAACAGCGAGCCGACTACCGCGCCGACGAACAGCGTCGGCGTGAACACCCCGCCGACCGCGCCCGAACCCGCCGTAGCCGCCGTGGCGACGACCTTGAACACCAGCACGAGGACGAGCGCGGTCCACGTCCACGGCGAATGCAGGATCGCGTTGACGACGCTGTAGCCGTTGCCCCACACCTCGGGCGTCCAGACCGACAGAATGCCGACCACCAGGCCGCCGAGCGCGAGCCTCACGGGCAGCGGCACCGGCAGTTTGCGAAAGCTTTGCTTCGACAGGTCGAGGAGCCGCAGAAACTGCGGCGCGGCCGCGCCGCACAGCGCGCCGAGCGCGACGAACAGCAGCACCTCAAGGCCGGCCACCGGCGGAAACACCGGCATTTCGTACGGCGGCTTGTAGCCGGCGAATTCACGCATCGTGATGTTGGCGACCACCGCCGACACCACCACGGGCCCGAAGCTTTCCATCGCGATCGAGCCGAGCACGATCTCGGTGACGAAAAATGCGCCCGCGATCGGCGCGCTGTACGCGGAGGTGATCCCGGCCGCCGCGCCGCAGGCCACCAGCAGGCGCAGCCGCGGCGGATCGAAATGCACCCAGCGTCCGATCAGCGAACCGGCGAGCGCCGCCAGTTGCACCATCGGACCTTCGCGGCCGATCGACCCGCCGCTCGAAATCGTGAACAGCGACGACACGCTGCGCCACAAGCTCAGTTTGACCGGCACCACGCCGTCGCCGATCGCGACCGCCTCCATGTAATCGATGTGATTGCATTTGTCCTCGTAACGCCGCGCGATCAACAGAAAGAAGCCGGCGATCAGGCCGCCTGCCGCGGGCAGCCAGATCCGCACGGTCCACGGCAAGCCGCGCGCCATTTCGACGAAACTGCCGGACTTGCCGACTATCGCGAATTGCAGCAGCGCGATGCCCTCGCGAAAGCCGATGGTCGCGAAGGCGCCCGCCACGCCGACCACGACCGACCAGATCAGCATGGTGTGAGCGTCGGAAAGGCGGAACAGATCTTGGGCGCGGGTGCGCAGCTTCAGCAGGAATGAAAGCACGTCGACGGTACAGGGCGTGAAAGTGGGTTGGACAGCGCGCACGGTAACAGCATCGCGCCCGCTTTGGACGGCGGGCGCGCAACGTTGAGCGAATGAGTGAATAAGGCGCGGCTCAAGTCGCCGCCTTGTCGAGTTCCGGGTAGTGCCGGAAGATGCAGGCCTCATTGTGTTCGATGCGCCGCTCGGACTGCAGATAGGCGGCGATGTTCGGCCGCCCGATCACCGCGTCGTGCAAGGCGGCGAGCCGCGGGTAGTGCTCGCCGAATCGCTTGAGCGCGCGGGGAAACGCGTACAGCAGGCCGTCGATCAACTGGAACATCGACAGGTCGACGTAAGTGAGCGCGTCGCCCACCATGAACTGATCGCCGGCCGGATTCTGTTTGAGCACGCGCTCGAAGTACGACATGAACTTCGGAATACGGTTGTCGATGAAGTCATGCGCGCGCGCCTTGGCGGCGTCTTTCTGGTCTTCGTAGTACAGCGCGCTGGCGAGCGGGTGATGCGTGTCGTGCGCCTCGGTGACCATGTCCGCGATGGTCAGTTGCAGGCCGTTGGCCACATAGCGCAAGCTCTCCACCGAGGGCGCGAGGTTCAGCCGCGGGCCGAGATAGAACAGGATGTTGGCCGTCTGCGCGATCACCAGGTCGCCGTCTTTCAGAAACGGCGGCGCGAACGGCGGATAAGGCTCGTCCTTGCTCTTCATCACCGACATCATCGCCTTGGTGCCGAGACCGTCAGACGGTTCGCCGCGCGCCACTTCCACGTAGTCGGCGCCGGCTTCTTCCAGCGCGAGCCGCACGAATTCTCCGCGGCCTTGCAGGCCGTCCCAATAGTAAAGTTCCAGGCTCATCGATCGATCCTCATTCCGGTTGCATTGACACTGACGCGAAGACGGGGCGCGAAGCGAAGCGCGGAAGCGGCCCACCTTGGCATGCTGCATGAGCTGACAACGTTGGCAGCCAGTATGCCGCGTGAGCGGACAGATTGGGTCTCCAGAATGCGCAAAACCCCGCACGCGGCGGGGTGGGTTCGAAGGCGAGGGCGGCTTAGCCGAACAGGTGCTGGACAGTCCATGTAATTCCGAGTCCGCCGGCAATCAGCCACACATACAGGATCAAGCCGGTGGTCAGCGCGCGGGGCCCGGCCTGACGGATCTGCGCAATTCGCGTTTCGATGCCGAGCGCGGTCATGGCCATGGTCAGCGCGAAGGTGTCCAGCGTGTTGAGTGTGCTGGTCGCGGCTTCCGGCAGCACATGCAGCGAGTTGATCACGACGAAGGCGAGAAAGCCGAGCGCGAACCAGGGAATCGCCAGCTTGCGCGGCGCGTTGCCGTGGGTGCCGTCCTGCGCGCCGGCCGCGGCCGAATCGCGCCGCGCCGAGCGGTTCACCCACATGCCGACCACCAGCAGCACCGGCACCAGCAACATCACGCGGGTCATCTTCACGATGGTGGCAATGTGCGCCGCTTCCGGGCTCACGTTGCTGGCCGCGCCGACCACCTGCGCCACTTCATGGATCGTACCGCCGAAAAACAGGCCCGCGCCGACCGTGTCCAGATGCAGCCAGCCTGCCTTGAACAGAATCGGGTAGAGGAACATCGAGAGCGTGCCGAACAGCACCACGCTGCCTACCGCCATCGCGCTTTTATGCGGCTTCGATTGCAGCGTCGATTCGAAGGCGAGCACGGCGGCGGCGCCGCAGATCGCGCTGCCCGCGGCGGTCAGCAAGGCCGTGTCGCGGTCGAGCTTCATGATTTTCATGCCGGCCCACGTGCCGATCACGAGCGTGCTGACCACGATCAGAACAGATTCCGCGAGGCCGGGCACGCCGACCTGAGCGATTTCCTGGAGGCTCACGCGCAGCCCGAAGAAGGCCACCGCGATCCGCAACAACTTGCGCGCCGAGAAATTGACGCCGGCCGCCCAACTGGCGGGCATGCCATCGCGCAAGGCGTTGCCGTAAATGGCGCCGGCCACGATGCCGACAATCAGCGGACTCAAGCCCAAGCCGGCAATAGCGGGAATCGCGGCGATGCGCGTGACGGCCGCGGCGAAAAGCGCGACGAACAGAATGCCGTTGAGCTGACCGCGGGTGGAAAACCCGGCGGGCGTCGCGCTGGAGGCGGTGAGATGAGCGGTGGACATGAAGCAGCCCTTTTCTGTGACTGACGAAGATTCGATGGGGCTAATCCTAAATTAGATATATCGATATGAAAAATCATGATTTAGAATGTAAGGTATCGCCTCAGCCGATACTTCGCCCTCCATGACCCCCGATCAACTTATAACTTTCGCTGCCGTCGCTGAGCATCGCAACATTAGCCGGGCGGCTGTGGCGCTGCATTTGTCGCAGCCCGCCGTGTCCGGCCAGTTGCGGCAGTTGCAGGACGAATTCGGCGAGCCGCTGTATCAGCGCGACGGCCGCGGCGTGCGTCTCACGCCCGCGGGCGAACAGCTCGCCAGCTACGCCACGCGGCTGCGCGACACCTGGCGGCAGGCGCATGCGTACCGTGATGCCTTGCGCGGCCTCGAGCAGGGCACCTTGCGGATCGGTGCGAGCACCACGCCAGCCAGCTACCTGCTGCCGTATCTGATCGCCGACTTCCATCGCCGCTATCCGGACGTCACGCTGCATACGGCGGACGGCAATACCACGGAGATCGTCGCTGCGCTCGATTCGGTGGACATCGCGATGATCGAGGGGCCGGTCGGCGTGGATCTGCCGCCGGACACCGCGGTGCACTCGTGGCGCGAAGACGAGATCGTCGCGATCATGCCGCGCGCCCATCCGTTGGCGCAGTTGGCGCAGTTGGCGGAGTCGGCGCAGTCGGGCAGAGGCGGCCCGGCCGGGCTGGCGGCTTTCGGCAACTATCCGCTGGTGTTGCGCGAGGCGGGCTCGGGCGTGCGGCAGATCGTCGAGCGCGCGTTCGCGCGGGCCGGTGTGCCCATGCGCGTCGCGTTGGAGATCGCCGGTGTCGAAGGCGTGAAGGAAGCGGTGCGCGCAGGCATGGGCATTGGTTTCGTGTCGGCCATGTCGATGCGGCACGAAGACCACGCGCTGTGTCTGCTGTCGCTCAGTCCGGAGCCGCTCACGCGGCGCCTGTCGATTCTGGTGCCGCATGCGAGCGCGCCGTCGCGGGTGGTGGAGCAGTTTCTCGCGCTGTGTCTAGCGGAACAGCGTTGAGTCTTTGGCGCGGCTGCCGGCACGTCGATCTCATACCATGCCAACCCGCGCCTGGGGATTTCCACTATGGTGTATGACGGCGCCTTCGGCGCACTATTCGGGCATCGGAAGCGCCTCGGCGCTTTTTTTCGAAGTGTGTTTGGAACCGGTTCCAAATGCCGATCGCGAGACAGATTTGAGTAAATTCGACATGGCTGATGCAGTGGACGTGGTGATCGTCGCAAGCGCGTTCGGAATGGACGCGGTCCGTACGGACGGTCATCTGAAGTGGGCGCAAGCGAGCAAACAGGCCGGCGCGGCGGGTTTCGAAGTGCGCCGCGAACTGTTCGCTGACGAAACAGACGCCGCGCCGCACAAGCTGCGCGCGCTCGGCGAGCAGATCGCCGAGTTGGGCCTGTGGTGCGTGTACTCCACGCCGGCTTCGCTGTACACGGCGCAGGGCAAGCTCGACGCCGAAGCATTGCGCCTCTCGACGGAAGAAGCGCGCGCGCTCGGCGCGCGCTTCGTGAAGTTGCAACTCGGCGGGTTCGCCACCGACGCCAATGCTGCGGTGATCGCCGATCACATGCGCTGCGCGGAGTTGCGCCTCGTCGTCGAAAACGGGCAGTTGGCCGAGGGCGGTTCGCTCGCGCAATTCACCGGCCTGTTCGCCGCGCTGGCGCGCGAAGGCCACGCCGACGTGCTCGGCATGACTTTCGACATCGGCAACTGGGCCTGGCGCGAGGTGATGCCGCTCGACGCCGCCGCGCCGCTGGCGGCGCATGTGGACTACATCCATGGCAAGACGACGGTGGGTGAGGGCGCACGACGCTTCCCCGCGGCCCCGGCCGCGGACGACGCCCAGTTCGCCGCCGTGCTCGACAAGCTGCCGCGTCATGTGCCGCGCGGCATCGAGTTTCCGTTCGATACGAGCCGTACCGAAGCAGACGCGGCGCATTACGTCGCATGGCTGGCCGCCGCGTGAGCGGCATGTGGAACCTGAGAGAAGCAGCGACACCGGGAAAAGCACGCGGCAAAAGGCACGCGGCAAATGGGTCGTGGCAGAGGAAAGCAGCAAGCGGTGTGCGCAAAGCGGTACGCCCAAACGGCACGCAGCAAATCCGACGCTGCAAACCGTGAGCGATAAACACCCACGCAAACACGCAAACACGCGAAACACGCGAAACACGCAGCAAAAAGGATCACGCAGGAGCGAAGCATGACCAAGCCAACCGCAGCACTCGATGTCATCACCTACGGCGAAGCGATGGCCATGTTCGTGGCCGCCGAAACCGGCCCGCTCGCGGGAGTCGGCCAGTTCACGAAGCGCGTCGCCGGCGCCGATCTGAACGTGGCGATCGGTTTGTCGCGCCTCGGCTTCAAGGTGGGCTGGATGAGCCGCGTCGGCAACGATTCGTTCGGCCAGTACGTGCGCGACACGCTGACGAAAGAGGGCATCGACCAGGGCTGCGTCACGACCGACGAGCGCTATCCGACCGGCTTCCAGCTGAAGTCGAAAAACGACGATGGCACCGACCCGGCGGTCGAGTATTTCCGCAAAGGTTCGGCGGCGAGTCATCTGTCGCTGGCCGACTACGCGGCCGACTACGTCCTGCAAGCGCGCCACCTGCATCTGACCGGCGTGGCGCCCGCGATTTCGGCAAGCTCGCGCGAACTCGCGTTCCATCTGGCGCGCGAGATGCGTGCCGCCGGCAAGACGATTTCGTTCGACCCGAACCTGCGCCCGACGCTGTGGCCGTCGCGCGCCGCGATGGTCGAAGGCCTGAACGCGCTTGCCGCGCTGGCCGACTGGGTGCTGCCCGGCATCGGCGAGGGCGAGATTCTGACCGGCTACACGCAGCCCGAGGACATCGCGAAGTTCTATCTGGATCACGGGGCGCGCGGCGTGATCATCAAGTTGGGCGCACAGGGCGCGTACTTCCGCACCCGCGATGATGCCGCCGTGATCGCCGGTCAGCCGGTTGCGAAAGTCGTGGACACGGTCGGCGCGGGCGATGGTTTCGCCGTCGGCGTGGTCAGCGCTTTGCTCGAAGGCAAGTCTTTGCCACAAGCGGTGGCGCGCGGCAACCGCATCGGCGCGCTGGCGATTCAGGTGATCGGCGATTCCGAAGGGCTGCCGAGCCGGGCCGAACTCGATGCGCTGGAAGCGGCCGACACAGCTTCCGTGCCCGCTGCGGCCTGACAACCGAGGGACCGCGCAGCTCGCAAGACCGCAAGCGGCGTTGAACCAAGCCGCCTCGATAACAGCAAGAGCGCTCGAACAGGGCGCCCCGTGACCGTCCATCATTGTTTCGGGAAGCCGTCCAAGGAGACACCCCATGACTTCATCGCTTGCGATTCGCCGTTGGTGGACGATCATGCCGATCGTATTCATCACCTACAGCCTCGCTTATCTGGATCGCGCGAACTACGGTTTCGCGTCGGCCGCCGGCATCAACCAGGATCTCGGCATTAGCAAGGGACTGTCGTCGCTGATCGGCGCGCTGTTCTTCCTCGGTTATTTCTTCTTCCAGATTCCCGGCGCGATCTATGCGGAACGCCGCAGCGTCAAGAAGCTCGTGTTCTGGAGCCTGATTCTGTGGGGCGGGTGCGCGTCGCTCACCGGCATGGTCAGCAACATTCCGTCGTTGATGGTGATCCGCTTCGTGCTCGGCGTGGTCGAAGCCGCGGTGATGCCGGCCATGCTGATTTTCATCAGCAACTGGTTCACCAAAAGCGAGCGCTCGCGTGCCAACACTTTCCTGATTCTCGGCAATCCGGTGACGGTGCTGTGGATGTCGGTGGTATCCGGCTATCTGGTGCATTCGTTCGGCTGGCGTCACATGTTCGTCGCCGAAGGCGCGCCCGCAATTCTTTGGGCCGTATGCTGGTGGTTCATCGTGAAGGACAAGCCGCAACAGGTGTCATGGCTCACGCAGCAGCAGAAGGACGACCTCGCCGAAACACTGCGCGCCGAGCAGGCCGCGATCAAGCCGGTGCGCAACTATAGCGACGCATTCAAAACGCCCGCGGTGATCAAGCTGTGCGCGCAATATTTCTGCTGGAGCATCGGCGTGTATGGTTTCGTGCTGTGGCTGCCGTCGATCCTGAAGAACGGTTCGACGCTCGGCATGGTCGAAACCGGCTGGCTCTCGGCGCTGCCTTATCTTGCCGCGACCATCGCGATGCTTGCAGCTTCGTGGGCATCGGATAAACTCAACCGCCGCAAGGTATTCGTGTGGCCGTTCCTGCTGATCGGCGCGGTCGCGTTCGCGGCTTCGTATGCGCTCGGTTCCACGCATTTCTGGCTCTCGTATGCGTTGCTGGTGATCGCCGGCGCCGCGATGTACGCGCCGTATGGCCCGTTCTTCGCGATCGTGCCGGAACTGCTGCCGAAGAACGTCGCGGGCGGCGCGATGGCGCTGATCAACAGCATGGGCGCGCTCGGTTCGTTCGTCGGTTCGTATGTGGTCGGCTATCTGAACGGCGCGACCGGTTCGCCCGCCGCGTCGTATGCATTCATGAGCGTGGCGCTCGTTGCCGCCGTGATTCTGACGCTGATCGTCAAACCGCAGCAGCAGGAAACCGGCAACGCGGCCGCCGTTCGTCATACCGTCGCAAGGAAAATAAGCTGATGAAGAAGATCGTCGCCTGGAAGTCGCTGCCCGAAGATGTGCTCGCGTATCTGCAGCAGCATGCGCAAGTCGTGCAGGTCGACGCCGCGCAGCACGACACCTTCGTGGCCGCGCTGAACGACGCGGACGGCGGCATCGGTTCGAGCGTGAAGATCACGCCGGCGATGCTCGAAGGCGCGACGCGGCTCAAGGCGCTCTCGACCATCTCGGTGGGCTTCGACCAGTTCGACGTGGCCGATCTCACGCGCCGCGGCATCGTGCTCGCGCACACGCCCGACGTGCTGACCGAGTCCACCGCGGACACGGTGTTTTCGCTGATTCTCGCCTCGGCGCGGCGCGTGGTCGAACTCGCCGAATGGGTGAAGGCAGGGCATTGGCAGCACAGCATCGGCCCGGCTTTGTTCGGCGTCGACGTGCAGGGCAAGACGCTCGGCATTGTCGGGCTCGGGCGGATCGGCGGCGCGGTGGCGCGGCGCGCGGCACTAGGTTTCAACATGAAGGTGCTGTACACCAACCGCAGCGCGAACCCGCAGGCGGAAGCGGCGTATGGCGCGCGGCGCGTCGAGTTGACGGAACTGCTTGCCGTGTCCGACTTCGTTTGCCTGCAAGTGCCTTTGACGCCGGAAACGAAGCATCTGATCGGCGCGGCCGAGTTGAAGTCGATGAAGAAAAGCGCGATCCTGATCAATGCCTCGCGCGGCGCGACCGTCGACGAAAAGGCGCTGATCGAGGCGTTGCAAAACGGCACGATTCACGGCGCGGGTCTCGACGTGTTCGAGACCGAACCGCTGCCGGCCGACTCGCCGCTGTTGAAGCTGGCGAACGTGGTCGCGCTGCCGCATATCGGTTCGGCGACTCACGAAACCCGTCACGCCATGGCGCGTAATGCGGCGGAAAACCTGGTCGCCGCGCTCGACGGCACGCTGACCAACAATATCGTCAACCGCGACGTTCTTTCGAAATGAGCCGATTCCGCTCGATGAGCAGCCGATGAGCACGACGCCGCAGGCCACGCCGCGCCGCGCGACGATCACCGACGTCGCGCGCGAAGCCGGCACCGGCAAGACCAGCATCTCGCGCTATCTGAACGGCGAGATGAGCGTGCTGTCGCCGGAACTGCGCGCGCGCATCGAGGCCACGATCGCGCGCCTCGACTATCAGCCGAACCAGATGGCGCGTGGCCTCAAGCGTGGCCGCAACCGCCTGATCGGCATGTTGCTCGCCGACCTCACGAACCCCTACACGGTCGAAGTGCTGCAAGGCGTGGAAGCGGCATGCCACGCGCTCGGGTTGATGCCGCTGATCTGTCACGCGGCGAACGAAGTCGAGATGGAGCGGCGCTATCTACAACTGCTCACCACGTACCGGGTGGAAGGCGTGATCGTCAACGCGCTCGGCGTGCGCGAGGAAACGTTGCGGCCGGTGGGCGGCGGCGGAATTCCGGCGGTGCTGGTCGATCGTTCGGTGGATGGGCTCGTCACGGATATGGTCGGTCTCGACAACCGCGCGGCGGCTGAACTCGGTACGCGGCATCTGCTGGACAACGGCTTCGACGATATCTGGTTCGTGGTTCAGCCGTTCGAGCAGGTCAGTTCGCGGCAACTGCGTGAAGCGGCGTTTCGTGAGGCGATGAGTGCTCAAGGCGAGCAACGAGGCAAGCGCGCCGCGCGCGGTCACACGCTGGCGTTGAACCTCGCGGACGCGGACGAAGTGGCGCGCGGCCTCGCCGAACTGGACCGCGCGATCGACGCAGCCGCCCACGCGCTCGGCGCCGCCGGCGCCACGGGCAACGCGGCGCGTATCGTGCCGCGCATCGCCCTGTTCGCGGCGAACGCGCCCGTCGCGCTATGCCTCGCCTTGCATCTGAAAGCGCACTACGGCGCCGACTGGCAAGCCCGCGTCGCGCTGCTCTCCATCGACGACCCCGACTGGGCCGAACTGACCGGCGTCACCACGATCCGCCAGCCGACCTACGAGATCGGCTACCGCGCTGTCGAGTTCCTGCACGAACGCATCGAAGGCGTTCAGACCGCCGCGCGCGACTGTCTTCTGCCGGGCGAACTGATCGTCCGCGCCTCCACTTTGCGCTGAATTCCCGCCGATCTGCGATCATTCGGGCTGCGGCGCGCAGCGGGTGCGCGCCGGACATCGCAAGGAAACTCATGGTTGTTGCACCGCTTACCCTCTCGAGCCTCGCCCTCGCGACGCTGCTCGTCGCCGCTTTACCCTTCCTGATCTACCGCCGTCTGCGCCGGCCGCTCGCGCTCAAGCCGCGTGACGCCATCACCGGCATCGCCGTGTTCGCGCTGTTCGCCATGGTGATCGAGCGCGCACTGAACGACTACGTGCTGCATCGGAACGAAGCGACCGCGAACTTCCTGTCGAATCCGCTCGCCTTCGTGGTGTACGGCGCGCTGGCCGCGGGTATTTGCGAAGAAGCGGGGCGGTTCATCGGCATGCGGCTGCTGCTCAAACGGGCGGCGGCGAAGGCTGGCTCCACGTCGCTCGCGGCAGGCACGAACGACGGCACCGCGCTGACCTACGGCCTCGGACATGGCGGCGCGGAAGCCTGGCTCGTCGGGGTGCTGGTGCAGATTCAATGGATCCTGTTCGCGGTGTTCGAAAACCGCGGCCAGCTCGACAGCTATCTGAGCAATCTGCCGACCGATTCGCTGATGCGCATCCACCTGATTCTCGCCAGCCTGACGCCGCAGACGGCCGGCATTTTCGCGCTCGAACGGGTGGCCGCGCTGGTGTTCCAGATCGGCTTGTCGGTGCTGATGTGGCGCGGCTTGCGGGCCGGCTGGCGCGGCATCCTGCCGCTCGCGATCGTATTGCATGCGCTGGTGGACGTGCCCGCCGCGTTGTTCCAGGCGCAGCTCGTGCCGCTGGCGGCGGTGGACGCCGTGTATGCCGTGGGCGCGGTGATCGTGGCGGCGTTGTTGTTCCGGGCGTACAGCCGTCCTGTCGTGGCCGCTTGATGCGCGTTTCGTACTACACGTTCGACGACCGCGTGACGACCACGCGATAGCTGCGCAATGGGCGCGCGACGGTTGCTCGATGGCGCGCATCAAACGCGCTCCGTCTTGAGCCGTCAACCGTTCTCTACAATCGGCCTCTTTTCGAGGCCACCTATTCGGCACACTTCAATGGAAGAAGCTTACCAATACGACTGCGCCAATCCCGAGTTCGAGGAACTGGCGCGCGTGATCAGCGATCTGTTTCCCGAGCAGACGCAGTTCATGCAGCGCGCCGCCGAAGACGGCACGCCGACCTTGGCGATTCACTGGGTGGCGATGCGTTTCGGCTCTACCGCGCGCCGTATAGTGATGACAGTGGTGATCGCACCGGCCGCGTTGGCGCGTTATCGCGCAATGCCGGCGCGGCTGCGCGGCCGCAGTTTCGCGGTGCTGCGCGCGTATGTCGAAGCAAGCATCGGCTCGCTCGAAGAACAGTATGCGAATGGTGAAGCGGTGCCGCGCGACGTCACCGTGGATCTGGGTGACGAGTTCGCTTGATGTACATGCGGAGCCGGCTCAATCGACGAGCCGGTAGACCTTCGCGAAGCGGGCGGCCTGCACCACGCCGTAGTCGCCTGGCGCGTATTGCATGACCCAGTCGCCGGCGACGCCACGCAGCACGTCGCCGCCGTTTGCCGAGCGTGCGAGCGTGAACGCTTCATGCATCTGTTTGGCCAGCACGACGGCGGGGCGGTTGCGGTACGCGCCGGCTTCGCCGTGCGAGACGGCTGCGTCGGCGGGAACGTATTTGGCGTCGAAGCGTGCGCGCGAAACGACCCAGCGGTCGCCCGTCGAACCGGTGATCAGCGCGTCGCCGCGGACATAGCGGTTGGGGCCTTCGAGGCTCATCAGTTCGCCTTCGGCGGCGGCGAATTCAACGCTGACCGTTTCGTCTTTGACGACGCGGCAGGCGTCGGCGTCTTGACTCAGGTCGAGATTTTTCAGTTCGGTCATGAAGCGGGCAGGTATGGAGAGTTTGGCAGCGGCGCCAGACTTGAAGTCTTCGGGGCGCGTACGACTCGCATCATGCCAGATGCATCTGGCGACCGGTTTCTTTTGCGATGGATGGCGGCGCGGATCGTCTGTTTGTCGCGCGGAATCGCGAAGGCGGGAAGAGCCGGACCGGCGTGTGGACCGCAGGACAGTTCGACGTGCGGCAAGTGTAAGGGCGAACCCTCGCCGCCGCGCACGCCAAAAAATATCCGCCGCGCGCAGCGTGCACAAGCGACACTGCGCGCAAGCGGTTTCTTTACACTTACGGCTTTACCGTGGCGTCGCTTGCCGGCGCGGCAGCGGCCTTGCCGCCTTTACCCTTGCCACGATGACCATGGCCTCCCACGCCACCCGGCTGATGGAAGGTCACGTCAGCCAGCTTTTTCTGTTCCGGCGAAAAGCTGTTGTACAGCGGGTCGAACGCATCGACGAGCTTCTTCATGCCGTCCGCGTGCGCTTGCGCGATCGTCGCGTATTGCTTCATGTCGTCGAGCGCCGACAGGTTGGTGGCGGCCCGGCGTTGCTGGAACAACTGACCCATCGTCTGGCCGTTGCCGCGCATCACGTCGGCGAACGCGTTCCACTGCGATTCCTGCGCCGAGGTGATCTTCAGTTGCGAGTGCAGGTAGGCGATGCGGTCTTCGACGTTGCGCTCATGACCGGCCTTGCCGGCGGGTGCGGAAGCGGCGCTCCCCGGTGCCGACGCCGACGCCGGTGCGGAGGTTTGTGCGAACGCGCCGCTCATGGCGACTGCGGTGGCCAGCATTACCAGTGCTTTTTTCATCGAAACTCCTGATGTCTATTCGAATTGGGACAAGGCTCGCGAGCGAGCGGCCCGTGGTGCGTCGGTCATGCACGAGTCAAGACGACGCAGGGCGGCCGGCTGCCCACTTTGCCGTCGCCGCTATTAGTATCACGATATCCCTACAATGCGGCTCTTATGCGACAAACGCTTACAACCGAAACGAACAGGAAATAGCGGGTGGACAAATTCGTCAGCATGGAAATCTTCGTCGCCGTGGTCGAGGCGGGCAGCCTGACGGCGGCCGCCGAGCGCTTCGACATTTCGTCGGCGATGGTGGGCAAGCATATCCGTTCGCTCGAAACGCGGCTCGCCACGCGGCTGCTGACGCGCACCACACGGCGGCAAAGTCTGACGGAGATCGGCCGGCAGTATTACGAGCAATGCCGACGCATTCTCGCCGACGTGAAAGAAGCCGAGTCGCTCGCCGAGGCAATGGCCGCCGCACCGCGCGGCGTGCTCAAGGTGACGGTGCCGCTCACTTACGGCGTGGAAGTCTTCGCCCCGGCGATGACCGAGTACCTCACCGCATGGCCGGACATCACGCTCGAACTCGATCTGTCGAACCGCTTGATCGATCTGGTGGAAGAGGGCTTCGACGCGTCGGTGCGCATCGGCCGGTTGCCGGATTCGAGTCTCGTGGCGCGGCCGTTGAAGCCCTACCGGATGCGCGCGTGCGCGTCGCCCGCGTACCTGGCGCGCGCCGGCACGCCGAGCACGCCAGAAGATCTGTTGCATCACGAATGCCTGGGGTTTCTGCATTGGGGCCGCGAAGGTTTGTGGCGTCTCGGCGGCGACCACGCGGAGGAATGCCAGCTACGTGCCGGTCGGTTTCGCGCGAACAACGGCCAGGCGCTCAAGGTCGCCGCGCTGCACGGCTTCGGCCTGGTGTTGCAGCCGGAGGCGCTGCTGGCGAGAGAAATTGCCAGTGGCGAACTGGTGTCGGTGCTGGAAGATTATTTGCCCGATGGCGCGCCGGTCCATCTGCTGTACCCGCGCGATCGCCGCGCCACGCCCAAGCTCAGCAGCTTTATCGATTTCGTGATCGAACGGTTCGGCGTATGAGCCAGGCGGCGCACGTTTCGTGACACCTCGTGTGATTCACACGAGGTGTTCATGGCGATAGCCCCGGCGACTTCTCCATTTGCCGATGAAGACGCGCGATAATCCGCCTCACCTGAGCCACTTCCTTTTCCCTCCATGAGACCTCCGCGCCTCGACCAACTCGATGATCTCGATCGCAACCTCGTTGCGCTGCTGCAGGCGAACGCGCGCGAGAGCGTCGCCAACCTCGCTCGCCAACTGGGCGTGGCGCGCACCACGGTGATCGCGCGCATCGCGCGGCTCGAGCGCAGCAACGTGATCGCCGGGTACAGCGTGCGGCTCGGCCAGGATGTGCTCGATTCGAGCATCGTGGCTTATGTCGGCATCATCCTTGCGCCGAAGCATGGGCCTGCCGTGCAGAAACGTCTCGGCAAGATGCCCGAGGTGCAGTTGCTATGCGCCGTGAGCGGCGAGTTCGATTACGTTGCGTGGCTGCGTGCCGATTCGCCTGATCGCCTGAACGATCTGCTCGATCAGATCGGCGCACTGGAAGGCGTGGAGCGGACCACGACTTCGATCATTCTGGCGCGCAAGATCGATCGCGGCATGGTGTGAGCGCCGCCTCACTTTTACACCGTATTAACACCTTTCCGACATATCGACTGATTGGTTCGTCATAACGTCGAACTTCATGGTCATACCGCAGCATTTTGCGCGTATGAACTGTTTTTGCTTCTCCCTAAACTGTTGCTGAAGGGTACAGCCCGCCGGGCGCCGCGCCACAAGCGCAGCGCACTTCCCAAAGCTGGAGACAGCACACAATAATCAGGAGAAGCGCATGAAAGTAGCCATCGTTGGCGCAGGTTTGATCGGTCACACCATCGCCCACATGTTGCGCGAAACCGGCGACTACGACGTCGTCGCATTCGACCGCGACCAGCACGCGCTCGACAAACTCGCCGCCCAGGGCATTCCGACTCACCGAGTGGATTCCGCCGATGCCGCCGCGCTGCGCGCTGCCGTGCAAGGCTTCGACGCGCTCGTCAACGCGCTGCCGTACTACCTCGCGGTGAACGTGGCCTCGGCGGCCAAGGGCGCGGGCGTGCATTACTTCGATCTCACGGAAGACGTGCGCGCCACCCATGCGATCCGCGCGATCGCCGACGACGCCGATCACGCTTTCATGCCGCAGTGCGGGCTCGCGCCGGGCTTCATCGGCATTGCCGCGCACGAACTCGCGAACCGCTTCACGGAAATCCGCGACGTCAAGATGCGGGTGGGCGCGCTGCCGGAATTCCCGACCAACGCGCTGAAGTACAACCTGACGTGGAGCGTCGACGGTCTGATCAACGAGTACTGCCAGCCGTGCGAAGCGATTCGCGATAGCCGTACGCAGTGGGTGCAGCCGCTCGAAGGCCTCGAACATTTCTCGCTCGACGGCACCGAATACGAAGCCTTCAACACCTCCGGCGGTCTCGGCACGCTGTGCGAGACGCTGTCGGGCCGGGTCGAGTCGCTCGACTACAAGTCGGTACGCTATCCGGGCCACCGCAACCTGATGCAGTTCCTGCTCGAAGACCTGCGCCTTGCCAGCGACCGCGACACGCTCAAGACCATCATGCGCCGTTCGGTGCCTTCCACCGCGCAAGACGTGGTGCTGGTGTTTATCACGGTGAGCGGCATGCGCGACGGTCAACTGGTGCAGGAAGTCTTCACCCGCAAGATCTTCGCGAAGACCGTGTGCGGCGTGCCGATGAGCGCGATCCAGATCAGCACGGCCGGCGCGATGTGCGCGGTGCTCGATCTGTTCCGCGAACAGAAGCTGCCGCAAAAGGGCTTCGTGCGCCAGGAGCAGGTGTCGCTGCGCGACTTCCTCGCGAACCGCTTCGGCCAGTTGTACGAGGGGCAGGCGCTGGAGACCATGGCTACGGTCTGAAGGATCGGCGCCGAGGGCCGTGCGACAACGCGGCGACACGCATGAAATGTCTGCCGCGAGCAGCAAAGACGGCTTCGCAGAGAGCCGAGGAAGCGCCCCGTTTTTCGGGGCGTTTTTATTGATGCCGACGTTACGCTACACAGGCATCGGCGGCATGAGCGTCGCCGCCCGCGGCTCGCCGACGATGCGCGCGAGCAGGGCTTCATAATCCGCCGACGTTGGCGCGGTATTGTCGAACATCAACAGGCCGTCGCGGATATCGACGCCGGGTTCAAAGCGGCGTTGCCGATATTCGTCCCAGTGCGCGAGCTTGTAGGCATCGTCCGGATTGGCGCGCTCCACGATGCGCCGATGCGCCGTCTCTTCCGACGTATGGACCCACACGACCCGTAGCGCCACGTCCGCGTCCACCCCCAGCCACGCGCGATCGAACAGGCGCCGCTCGCGTACTTCGCGCGAGAGCGGCCCGACCACGATCGCGCTAATGCCGAGTTCGAGATTGTCGCGGGCGGTATCGAGCAGGCCGCGATACTCGGGATCGCGCAGATGCTCAAGGAACAGCGGGCTGTCGCGGTCGTTCGAATCGCCGGTCAGCATGGCCATGGCGGCCGCGCTGTAGCCGCCGTAGAGCGTGTCTTTATCGAGCAGGCAGAAGGGCGTGGCGCACGCTTTCATCAGCGGGCCGACGAGTTTTTTCGCGAGCGTGGTCTTGCCGGTGCCCGCGTGACCGCAGAAGAAAACCAGATGAGTCACGAAGGGCGGTCCTCGGGCGAGGCAGGTACGGCGCCGGCGCGCTGCGGGTCACGCGTGAACTTGTCGCCGGCCTCCAGCCACATCACGTTGATGATGCCGAAGCCCAACGCCACGCCGATGCCGAGAATCCAGGTGAAATACCACATTGCAGTCTCCTTGATCTTATGTCGGACGAGGCCGGACCTGAAGCGTTGCGCGTTGTCACTAGAGCGATGGCGAGCTGACGGCGGGCGAAGGTATGCGCTGGAACCGAGGGTAAATCCGCAACGCGGACCTCGCATGCGGTAGTACACGGAACCGCCCTTTGCAGCGATCATGAAGAAGAACGCGGCGCCGTGCAAGAGGTCGCGGGGTTGGCCGTTCGGCCAGGCTGGCGGAACGGGTGGCCGTTGCTATGATGCATGGCAAAGGTTGGGCAGCAGCGGTCAGCAATCAGGACGGCCAGGCATTGTCCCGCATACCGATCAGAAAGAATACGCACACGAGCGGGACCATAATTAACAACACGGGAGACCAGCATGCCGACGCGTCCCGGCCACCACCGGCAGGCCGCACTGGTCGCATTGGCGCGGCTGGGCGCGCTTAGTCTCGCGTGCGCGCCGGCCGCGCCTCGACACCCGCAGAGCCGGTTCCGTTCAAGCCGGTGCCGGCCGCGCGCATCGTCGGCCGCGAGGCTTAACAATTCGATACATGGCCTTCACGCGTAGCCCTTAACATGGCGGCTAAAGCAAATTCGTTCATGCAGAGCGCCGCCAGGCTTACGTATCGTAAGCGTGCGGCCGGTCTGTTCCGTTTTTCAAGGTAACTCAACATGCTGATCAATTGCGCCGCGTATCAGGACGGCCGGAAGCTGGCAGACATCGACATCGATAGCATCAGCGACTACGTGGCCCGGCCCGAGTGTTTCGTCTGGGTGGCGCTGAAAGACCCGGGGCCGGGCGAGCTGGCCGTGATGAAACACGAGTTCGGCCTGCAC
This sequence comes from Paraburkholderia sp. BL17N1, assembly GCF_003634175.1. Taxonomy (NCBI): domain Bacteria; kingdom Pseudomonadati; phylum Pseudomonadota; class Betaproteobacteria; order Burkholderiales; family Burkholderiaceae; genus Paraburkholderia; species Paraburkholderia sp. BL17N1. The sequence goes on along the minus strand of NZ_RBIW01000001.1, from coordinate 3,850,737 downwards.
GAGCTCGCGATCGAAGATGCGCAGAACGGCCACCAGCGTCCCAAGATCGAGGAGTACGGCGAGTCGCTGTTCGCCGTGATGCACACGGTGGAAATGGATGAAGAGGGCGAACTGCTGATCGGCGAAGTCGACGTGTTCGTGGGCGCCAATTACGTGCTCTCCGTGCGGCGCGGCACCCGCGCCGGCTTCCAGAACGTGCGTGCCCGCTGCGAGCGCGAGCCGCAACTGCTCAAGGAAGGCTCGGCGTTCGTGCTGTATGCGCTCGCCGACGATATCGTCGATCGCTATTTCCCGATTGTCGAGACCATGAACACCGAGATCGAAGCGCTCGAAGACCGCATTTTCGACCGCAACAATTCGGCGGCTTCGCGCGCGATCATCCAGGATCTGTACTCGCTCAAGCGCCGCCTCGTGATCCTGCAGCACCATATCGCGCCGTTGCAGGAAGCCCTCAGCAAACTGACGGGCGGCCGCATTCCGAGCATTTGCGAAGGCATGCAGGCTTACTTCCGCGATGTCTATGACCATCTCGACCGGATCGTCAGAATCATCGACGGCCGCCGCGAAATGGTCGTCACCGCCGTGCAGGTCAATCTCGGCATGATCTCGCTGGCGGAGAGCGAGGTGACCAAACGGCTCGGCTCGTTCGCGGCGCTGTTCGCGGTGCCGACCATGATCGCCGGCATCTACGGGATGAACTTCCAGAGCATTCCCGAGTTGCATTACCAGTACGGCTATCCGGTCTGTCTTCTGGTCATGCTGAGCGTCGACCTCGTGCTGTATTGGCGCTTCCGCAAGGCCGGCTGGCTCTGATTGTGAGGCGGTGCGGCGTTCGTCCGCGCCGCTCCGTGCTTGCACCGCGCGCAATAAAAGTCCAGCATAGGCGGCCCGCCGGCTTGCGATCTTGCAACCGGCGGTCAATCCGACACGCCCGGACCAAGTGAGGAACCCTTTGCCACACGCCGTCTGCCGGCGCGCTGACGCGGCGCGCCGCTTCGATTCGACCGTATGTAGTGCACCGCCGTGCGTCCCGCGTGCCGATGCACTGCAACACCGCGCATCGTTGACAATCAGAATAGACTGCGCTGAGAATGGGCTTCGCAAACGTTTGCGCACTAATTAAAAATAAGGCTCCGCCGCGAGCCTGCCAGACCCTGGAGATATGCATGAGCCAACGCATTCGCCGCCGCATCCTGACGGCCGCCGTCCTCGCCACCGCCACCGCCGCATTGCCGTTTTCCTCCGCGTACGCGCAAAGCGCGCCCGCTCATAAACCGAAGGTCGCGCTCGTGATGAAGTCGCTCGCCAACGAGTTCTTCCTCACGATGGAGACCGGCGCGAAGGACTATCAGAAGCACAATCCGTCGCAGTTCGACCTGATCACCAACGGCATCAAGGACGAGACCGATACGGCGAACCAGATTCGCATCGTCGAGCAGATGATCGTGTCTAAGGTCGACGCCATCGTGCTGGCGCCGGCCGATTCGAAGGCGCTGGTGCCGGTCGTCAAGAAAGCGGTGGACGCGGGCATCATCGTCGTGAACATCGACAACCGGCTCGACCCGGACGTGCTCAAGTCGAAAAACCTGAACGTGCCGTTCGTCGGCCCGGACAACCGCAAGGGGGCGCAGAAGGTCGGCGACTATTTGGCGAAGAAGCTGAAGTCGGGCGACGAGGTCGGCATTATCGAAGGCGTGTCGACCACCACCAACGCACAGCAGCGCACCGCAGGTTTCAAGGACGCGATGCAGACGGTCGGCGCCAAGGTCGTCTCGGTGCAGTCGGGTGAATGGGAAATCGACAAGGGCAACGCGGTCGCGTCGGCCATGCTCAACGAATACCCGAACCTGAAGGCGCTGCTTGCCGGCAACGACAACATGGCGATCGGCGCGGTCTCGGCGGTGCGCGCGGCGGGCAAGCAAGGCAAGGTGCTGGTGGTCGGCTACGACAACATCAATGCGATCAAACCGATGCTCAAGGATGGCCGCGTGCTCGCCACCGCGGATCAGTACGCGGCCAAGCAGGCCGTGTTCGGTATCGACACCGCGTTGAAGGCGCTCAGCGAGCACAAGAAGCAGGCGGATCTGTCCGGCGTGGTGGAAACGCCGTGCGATCTGGTCACGAAGTAAGCATTGCCCGGTCAGTCCCGGGGTAAGTCGGGTACGCGGGTTCGCGCCGGCGCCGTTTCATGCTTCATGCTCTACCTGCGCCCGCCAAACCCGCGTCTATTCAATAAACGCTCAAGAAACCTGCCGCGCCGCCGTTAATTCCAGAGGTAAGCGTCATGACGGTGCCGCGCGACGGGAGGGTGCGTGGCTGTTAGCGCCGGCGCATTCCGCGCATTGGGCCGGCATGACATGGGGCGCAAGGGCTACTACTTCACCCGGTCGAATCGGATGAGGCCGCGGCTGTCGCCCGGGAACCAGGATTGCGATGGATTCAACCGATCACGACGCCGTGCCTGCCGTCCTGTCTGTCAGCGGCATCGGCAAGACCTACGCCGAACCGGTGCTCGCCGACGTTTCGCTGTCGCTGCGCGCCGGCGAGGTATTGGCGCTGACGGGCGAGAACGGCGCGGGCAAGAGTACGCTGTCCAAGATCATCGGCGGGCTGGTCGATCCGACCGCCGGCACGATGCAGCTCGGCGGCGTGCCGTATGCACCGGCGAGCCGTACCCAGGCCGAGGCGCTCGGCGTGCGCATGGTGATGCAGGAACTGAATCTGCTGCCCACCTTGTCGGTGGCCGAAAACCTGTTCCTGAACCGCTTGCCGCGCGCCGGCGCGTTCAGTTTCGGCTGGATCGACCGGCGCAAGCTGCGCGAGGACGCGCGTCACGCCATGGCGCAGGTCGGGCTCGACGCGATCGATCCGGACACGCTGGTCGGCGAGCTCGGCATCGGCCACCAGCAGATGGTGGAGATCGCACGCAATCTGATCGACGATTGCCGCGTGCTGATCCTCGACGAGCCGACCGCGATGCTGACCGCGCGCGAAGTCGATCTGCTGTTCGAGCAGATCGACCGGCTCAAGGCGCGCGGCGTGGCGCTGATCTACATCTCGCACCGGCTGGAGGAACTCGCGCGGGTGGCCGAGCAGATCGCCATTTTGCGCGACGGGCGGCTGGTGCACGTCGACGCGATGGCCAACCTGACTAGCGACGAAATCGTCACATGGATGGTCGGCCGCGAACTCGGCGAGCGGATCGAACTGGGCGTGCGCAACATCAGCACGCCGCTGTTGAAAGTGGACCGGCTGACGCGCGGCAAGGTAGTCCGCGAGGTGTCGTTCGAAGTGCGCGCGGGCGAGATTTTCGGCATCAGCGGCCTGATCGGCGCGGGCCGCACGGAGTTGATGCGGCTGATCTACGGCGCGGATCCGAAGGATAGCGGTACCGTCTCGCTGGCCGCAACGCCGGGCGCGCCGCCCACGCCGGTGCAGATTGCTTCGCCGTCGGACGCGGTGCGCGCGGGCATCGCGCTGATCACCGAGGACCGCAAAGGAGAAGGCCTGCTGCTGCCGCAGCCGATCGCGGCCAACGTGTCGCTCGGCAATATCGGCAGCGTGGCGCGGCACGGCATCGTCGATGCGAAGCGGGAGAACGCGCTGGCGCAGACGCAGATCGCGGCGATGCGGATCCGCACTTCCGGGCCGGGGCAGATTGTCGGCGAGCTGTCGGGCGGCAACCAGCAGAAGGTCGTGATCGGCCGCTGGCTGGCGCGCGACTGCCGCGTGCTGTTATTCGACGAACCGACGCGCGGCATCGACGTCGGCGCAAAGTTCGATATTTATGGCCTGATGGGTGCGCTGGCCCGTGAAGGGCGCGCGCTCGTCGTGGTGTCGAGCGACCTGCGCGAGCTCATGCTGATCTGCGACCGGATCGGCGTGATGTCCGCGGGTAGCATGACGGGTGTGTTCGAGCGCGATAACTGGTCGCAGGACGCGTTGCTGGCCGCGGCTTTCGCCGGCTACCGCAGCCGCGAAGCGTTGCTGCACGCCGCCCCCGACACCAGCGAAGCAGGGAGTGTGTGATGAACGATCAACCGTTGCGGGAAGCATCGGGCGACAAGCCGGGTACGGCGAGCGGCACGGGCACCGTGACACCGCCGCCCGATCCGTCGGCGCCGCTTGCGAGCGGCAAGCCGGCCGGCACGCGGCTGGGCTTTTCGAATTACCTGGGGCTCGCCGGCGCGTTGCTCGGGATGATCGTGCTGTTCTCGCTGCTGAGTTCCCACTTTCTGACCTACGACACGTTCAGCACGATCGCCAACCAGATTCCGGATCTGGTGGTGATGTCGGTCGGCATGACCTTCGTGCTGATCATCGCCGGCATCGATCTGTCGGTGGGATCGGTGCTGGCGCTCGGTGCGTCGGTGGTGAGCGTGGCCGCGCTGAAGTGGGGCTGGGGGGCGTTGCCGTCGGCGCTGCTCGGCGTCGCTGCGGCGGCGCTGACCGGCACCATTACCGGCGCGGTGACGGTGGGCTGGCGGATTCCGTCGTTCATCGTCTCGCTCGGCGTGCTGGAAGCGGCGCGCGGCATGGCGTATCAGATGACGAATTCGCGCACCGCCTATATCGGCGACGCGTTCGACTTCCTGTCGAACCCGATCGCGCTCGGCATCTCGCCGGCGTTCCTGATCGCGGTGGCGGTGATGGTCATCGCGCAGCTGGTGCTCACGCGCACGGTATTCGGCCGCTATCTGGTCGGCATCGGCACCAACGAGGAAGCGGTGCGGCTCGCGGGCGTCAATCCGCGGCCCTACAAGGTCATCGTGTTCGCGCTGATGGGCGCGCTCTCGGGGCTGGCCGCGCTGTTCCAGATTTCGCGTCTGGAAGCGGCCGATCCGAACGCGGGCCAGGGCGTGGAACTGCAGGTGATCGCGGCCGTGGTGATCGGCGGCACGAGCCTGATGGGCGGACGCGGCTCGGTGATCAGCACTTTTTTCGGCGTGTTGATCATTTCCGTGCTGGCGGCCGGCCTCGCGCAGATCGGCGCGAACGAGCCGACCAAGCGGATGATCACCGGCGCGGTGATCGTGGTGGCGGTTGTGCTGGATACGTATCGCAGCCGCCGCAAGCGGGCCTGAGCGGTGAAGGTCGACGCAAGCCGGCAGAGTAACGCAACCTGGGCAGTCACAGCGTCATAAGCGGTAAAGCGTAAGAATTCACGGATTGAGTCGATCTTCGATGAAGAGTCCGGCGGGTCGCCAGGTGGCGCGGCCGGCGGTAAAACAGGCGGGAGAGCAACAGGTTATGGCGACGATCAAGGATGTAGCGGCGGCGGCAGGCGTGTCGTTCACGACGGTATCGCACGTGGTGAACAATTCGCGGCCGGTGTCGGCGGAAGTGCGCGCGAAGGTCGAGCACGCGATCCGTCAACTCCACTATGTTCCGTCGGCGGTGGCCCGCTCGCTGAAGGCGCGGGCGACGGCGACCATCGGGCTGGTCGTGCCGAATGCGACGAACCCGTATTTCGCGGAACTGGCGCGCGGCATCGAGGACGGTTGTTCGCGCAACGGCTACTGCGTGTTCTTCTGCAATTCCGACGACGATCCGGCCAAGCAGCGTAACTATCTGCGCGTGCTGCAGGAAAAGCGCATCGACGGCCTGATCGTCGCGTCCGCCGGCGACGACGCCGTGCTCGCGCAGACGCTCGCCGACTCGCACGAGCCGCTGGTCATTCTGGACCGCAACATCGAAGGGCTGAACGCGGATCTGGTGCAGATCGATCACGAGAAGGGCGGCTATCTGGCGACCCGGCATCTGCTCGAACTGGGGCATGTACGGATCGGCTGCATCACCGGGCCGGTTCAGACGGCGGTCAGCGCGATGCGCGTGCACGGCTTTATCCGCGCGATGACGGAGCGCGGCATCGAGATTCCGCCCGACGCGATCGTGGAAAGCGATTTCTCGGGCACCGGCGGCCACCGTGCGGCCGCGCAACTGTTCGACACGCTCAGGCCAACGGCGATTTTCGCCGGCAACGACATGATGGGCATCGGCGCGCTGCGCGCCGCCGCGGAACGCAATATCAGCGTGCCGCGCGATTGCTCGATCATCGGTTTCGACGATATCGAACTGGGGCGTTTCACCTATCCGGCGCTCTCGACGGTCGGGCAATCGGTCCGCGCGCTCGGCGATATGGCCGCGCAGACGCTGATCGAACGGATCGCCGGGACCTCGTCGGGCACGCCACGCGCGCCGGGCCGCCGGCGCGTAGTGTCGCCGCGGCTGATCGTGCGCGAATCCACCGCGACATGGGCGGGCGCGGCCAGGCGCGATCTGGCGGCGTGAGCATACGGTTGCGCGGATTTCAAATGCGCATTGGTGGTTAGCGGAGCGGTTGCTCGCGCGAGGCGATTCGTTCCGCAACACGTAGCCTTCGAGTTTCACCCGCCGTCACCCGCAGCGGGCTGCTGAACAGTTCGCCGATCGCGCAGACGCTGTGGGTGCGGCGCTGGAAACGCCCGTATGTCCCGGCGCTAAACAGTATTTCTACGCTTGCCTTGCCGCACCAGGAACAGGCAGGCGGTCATTCCAACCTTGCTGCGCTCGCTGACGTCGTCGCAATCCAGGACCTTCGTGGCGACGCCGTCGTCACACCGCCAGCCGCCGCAACGGCGCGCCGCCTCGCTCTGCCGGCCCTCAGCCACCGCCGCACCGGTTCCACATCGGCTGCCTGCCAACCCGCAGGCTGTCAGCCCCTTGTAATTTATTCCGTTGCTTACGGCGTCTTTCCTCCTACCATATAAATCCTTCAAGTACGCGGTCACCTTGCCGTAAACAGGCTTATTAGAGCGCAGCATCGAAAGAGCGCCACTACGCAGACGCCACACCCCAAACGGCGCTGCGGACGCAGCCTCTCATTTTGTCAAGCACAGGAAACAAGCATGTTGAACAAGGGCATTACGATCAAGGCGCGGATAGGCCTCACGATGGCTTTTCTCGCCGCGCTGCTCGTCGCCATCGGCGTATTCGGTCTGGTCGGCATGAGCCGTTCGAATGACGCCTATAAGGACACGTTCACCAACGCCATGCCGAGCGCGGTCAATATCGGCAACGCCGAGCTCTTTGCGGCGCGCGAACGGCTCGCGCTCGACCGCGCGGCGTTCATGATCGGCACACCGGAAGCGCCGCCGACGCTCGAGCGCGCGCGCACCATGCGCGCCACGTCCGATACGTGGTGGAAGAAGTACATGGACCTGCCGCGCGATGCGGATGAAGACCGCCTCGCGCAAGACGTCGTCTCCAAACGTGAAGCGCTGCATCAGCAGATGGACGCCTTCGCGACGATCGTCGCCGCGAACGACTCGCCGAAGCTGGTCGACGGCGCCAAGCGTCTGCAAGCCGCCTACAACGATCTCGCCAATTCCGACGACGCGCTGCGCAAATACCAGTTCACGTCGGCGAAAGAGGGCTACGACACGGCGCAAGGCAGCTTCGAGGTGTTCCGCATGGTCAGCGCGAGTGCGTTGCTGATCGGCGTGCTGGCGGCGGTGATTTCGTACCTGACGCTCAGCCGCGCGATCGCCCGGCCGCTCGATGCCGCCCTCGGTCATTTCGACGCGATTGCTGCCGGCGATCTGCGCCGCCCGGTCGTCGTGACCTCGCGCGACGAAATGGGGCAGTTGCTCGAAGGCATCGCCAAAATGCAGCGCAGCCTCACCGAAACGGTGCGTACCGTGCGCAGCGGCAGTGAATCGATTGCGACGGCCACGCGCCAGATCGCGGCCGGCAACATCGACCTGTCCTCGCGTACCGAAGAGCAGGCGTCGGCGCTGCAGGAAACCGCGTCGAGCATGGAAGAGCTGACCGGCACGGTCAAGCAGAACGCCGACAACGCCCGCCAGGCGAGTTCGCTGGCGGCCAATGCGTCGGAGATCGCCAACAAGGGCAGCGCGGTGGTCGGCCAGGTGGTCGGCACGATGGGCGACATCAATCAAAGCTCGGCCAAAATCGCCGACATTATTTCGATCATCGAAGGCATTGCGTTCCAGACCAACATCCTCGCCTTGAACGCGGCCGTGGAAGCGGCGCGGGCCGGCGAGGAAGGGCGCGGCTTCGCGGTCGTGGCCGGTGAAGTGCGCAGCCTCGCGCAGCGCTCGTCGGCGGCGGCGAAGGAAATCAAGGAACTGATCGACACCTCGGTGGAGCGCGTGCAGTCGGGCTCGGCGCTGGTCGACGAAGCCGGCCGCACCATGACCGAGATCATCGGCGCGGTGCAGCGCGTGACCGACATCATGGGCGAAATCGCCGCGGCATCGGAAGAGCAGAGCAGCGGCATCGATCAGGTGGCGCGCGCCGTCACGCAGATGGACGAAGTCACGCAGCAGAACGCCGCCTTGGTGGAAGAAGCCGCGGCCGCAGCGTCGTCGCTCGAAGATCAGGCCGGCAAGCTGCGTAGCGCGGTGGCCGTGTTCCACCTCGAAGAAAGCGGCTACAAGGCGCCCGTCGGTACGCCACCGAAGCGCGTCGCCACGCCGCTGCGCTCAGTCGTCGCGCGCAAGGTCTCGCATACTCGCGCCGAGCAACCCGCGCCGCACGCCGCTGTTGCGACGAAGGCGTCGGCCGCGACGGCACAGGCCGCTGCCGCACCGGCACGCGCGCCTGCTAAAGCCCCGGCATCCGCCGGTGCAGGGAGCGATCAGGACTGGGAAACGTTCTAAGCGGAAGTCAGTCGCAACATTCATTCCCGGTGCTGCGGCCAATCCCATTAGATGGGTCGGCGCTGTGGAAAGAAAACGCCGACTGGCTTCGAAAGACCGCGATTGCGCAGGCATTCGCGGTCTTTTTTTATGGCGTGCGCATTAAGTAACGTTTGCGGCGTCGGCCGACCCCCTGGCGGGCGTCATGATCCGGTACATTGACGGACGCACCGAAGTAACCGTGCCTGGGCAATGCGGCCCGGCATTGTGCGGCAAGAGCCGACCGCCCGTTAGCCCACGCGCGTGGTTCCGCCGCCCGCGACTACCGCAATGCACCACCCAAACGCATGGCCCGACGCACGGCCACCACCCACCAGCACGCCACTCCCAATCGCTCAATGCGCCAGCCCCAAAGGACCGACATGACGCCATACGACTTCGCGAACCGCCTCGTCGAAGCACGCCGGCAGCATCGCCCGATCGATGCGCCCGCACCCGACAGCCTGCCGCCCGACGCGGCAACCGCATACGCGATCCAGCAGGCGGTTATCGCAGGTCTCGGCGACTCGACCGGCGCCTGGAAGATCGGCGCCAAAGCGCCGGGCGCGGCCGCCGCAGGCGCGCCGATTCCGGCTTCGCTGGTGCTGCGATCGCCGGCGCGCGTCGCGCATGACGGCTTCTTCAGAGTGCTGGTCGAGCTGGAGATCGCCTTCCGTTTCGTGGAGGCGATCGAACCGCGCGGCCGCGCCTATGCGCGCGACGAGGTGCTCTCGAAGGTCGGCGTCGTTTTGCCGGCCATCGAGATCGTGGACAGCCGCTTCACTGAGTGGCCGAATGTCGCGCCGCTCGCTCAACTGGCCGACGCCCAGAACAACGGTGCGTTGATCACGGGCCATCCGGTCGCGTATGCGGGTCTCGCGCGCGGCTTCGACTTCGTCTCGCCGGAACTGGAGCTGAGCTTCGAGGGCGCTTCGCTGCTACCCGAAGCCACCGGCAATCCGGCCGGCGACCCGCGCGAACTGCTGGTGTGGTTCGTCAACCATTGCGCCGCCATGGGCATTACGATCGAGCCCGAGTGGACCATCACTACCGGTTCGTATGTCGGTGCCCACAGGCTGGACAAAGCGGGCGTCGTGCGCGGCCGCATCGACGGCCTCGGGGAAGTGGAGATTGAACTGACCTGAGGTATCGCACGCTTGTAACAGTGCATTACGAAGCTTCGTTCAAACGGCTGCCTGAGGGTGGCCGTTTTACATTCTTCGCATCTGTGAGGGCGGTCTCGCCGTATACACCTATTGAAGCGATGCGGGCTGATGTCGTCATCCAGTTATACATGCGGCTAACCATGCTCTCGACGCGGTTAATGCGCGCATGTCGCACGGGGCGATTCATGAAGAGCTGTGTAAATGACGCGGAACAAAACCGTTCATCAGTTGACGAAGCGCATGAAACCGCACGGACTTTGCTTAAGCTTGAGACGGCCTACGAGGCGCGCACGAAGCGCGCATGAACATGTAACAGTCTGGTGTCGGTGTCGACCGAACGCTCGTGTCGCGCGTTGAAGAAAAAGTACCCGGACATAGAAAGCGGGCAGACGTCCGCGCTTTTAGCAACAAAGTGTGCGTGTGCAGACATGCCGTCTCATATTGCGGTGGGATCGTTCGATGAACGTAACGGCTGGTGCAAGAGAATATTGCGGGACACTTCGAACAGCATTGCAGCAGGCTGCTGATAAGGCGGCAAGGCAGCGGTAGAAGGGCAGCGACGAGTGACCGCAATCGCTGCGATATGAGCGCAAGATTGTAGGTGGTCGAAACTTTGTTTCCAAGTGACGAGTGTTGGGAGACGAATACGGCGCGATTTTCGCAACGTAGTTCGTGAAAAAAAATTTAAAAGGGTTTAGGATGAATTCGAGCGATGTCGTTTCCGAATAGCGCGCCGCGCACGACATCGGTCTAGACTTCGGCGAGGAGGTAGCATGGATATCTACAGCAGTTTCGCGACCCGCTTCGAGAAAACGCGAGAAGATGAGCTCTCGCTCGAGGAGTATCTCGCGCTCTGCAAAGACAATCCCGCCGCGTACGCCACGGCTGGCGAACGCATGTTAACGGCGATCGGGGAGCCGGAACAGATCGACACTCGTAACGATCCGCGCATGTCGCGCATCTTCGCGAACAAGGTCATCAAGGTATACCCCGCATTCCGTGAGTTCTACGGAATGGAAGAGGTGATCGAGCAGGTGGTCGCCTACTTCCGCCATTCGGCCCAGGGGCTCGAAGAAAAGAAGCAGATCCTGTATCTGTTGGGCCCGGTCGGCGGCGGCAAATCGTCGATCGCGGAACGTCTCAAGCAGCTCATGGAACGCGTGCCGTTCTACTCGATCAAGGGCTCGCCCGTGAACGAGTCGCCTCTCGGTCTGTTCGACTATGAGGAAGATGGCCCGATTCTCGAAGAACAATACGGTATTCCACGCCGCTACCTGAAAAGCATTCTGAGCCCGTGGGCGGTCAAGCGCCTGCACGAATTCAACGGCGACATCCGCAAGTTCCGCGTGGTGCGCCGCTACCCGTCGATCCTTCGCCAGATCGGTATAGCCAAAACCGAGCCGGGTGACGAAAACAATCAGGACATTTCGTCGCTGGTCGGTAAGGTCGACATCCGCAAGCTCGAACAGTACGCACAAGATGACGCGGACGCATACAGCTACTCCGGCGGCTTGTGTCTCGCCAATCAGGGGCTGCTCGAGTTCGTCGAAATGTTCAAGGCGCCGATCAAGGTGTTGCACCCGTTGCTCACGGCAACCCAGGAAGGCAACTTCAAGGGCACGGAAGGCTTCGGTGCGATTCCGTTCGACGGCGTGATTCTGGCTCACTCGAACGAGTCCGAATGGAAGGCGTTCCGCAACAACCGCAACAACGAAGCACTGCTCGACCGGATCTTCGTGGTGAAGGTGCCGTACTGCCTGCGCTATGGTGAAGAGATCAAGATCTACGAGAAGCTGCTGCGCAATTCGTCGCTGGCCAATGCGGTGTGCGCGCCGGGCACCTTGAAGATGATGGCGCAGATGTCCGTGCTCACGCGCTTGCAGGAGCCTGAGAATTCGAGCCTCTTCTCGAAGATGCAGGTGTACGACGGCGAGAACCTGAAGGACACCGATCCGAAGGCCAAGTCTTATCAGGAGTACCGTGATTTCGCGGGCGTGGATGAAGGGATGACCGGCGTGTCGACCCGCTTCGCGTTCAAGATTCTTTCGCGCGTGTTCAACTTCGACTCGACCGAGGTCGCGGCCAATCCGGTGCATCTGATGTACGTGCTCGAACAGCAGATCGAACGCGAGCAGTTCCCGCCGGAAACGGAACAGAAGTACCTGTCGTTCATCAAAGACGTGCTCGCCTCGCGCTACGCGGAGTTCATCGGCAAGGAAATTCAGACCGCTTATCTGGAGTCGTATTCCGAGTACGGCCAGAACATCTTCGATCGCTATGTGACGTACGCGGACTTCTGGATTCAGGATCAGGAGTTCCGCGACCACGACACCGGCGAGAGTTTCGACCGCGCGGCGCTGAACGCCGAACTGGAGAAGATCGAAAAACCGGCGGGCATCAGCAACCCGAAGGACTTCCGCAACGAGATCGTGAACTTCGTGCTGCGTGCGCGTGCTGCCAATGGCGGGAAGAATCCGGCATGGGTCAGCTACGAGAAGCTGCGCGTGGTGATCGAAAAGAAAATGTTCTCGAACACCGAGGAACTGCTGCCGGTGATTTCGTTCAACGCCAAGGGCTCGGCGGAAGAACAACGCAAGCACGAAGACTTCGTCAATCGCATGGTGACGAAGGGCTATACGCCGAAGCAGGTGCGCTTGCTGTGTGACTGGTATCTGCGCGTGCGCAAGTCGTCATGATGCGCATTGCGTGCCGCCCGCGCGGTCCGACCGCGTGGGCACCCTGCGAGGCGCAAGCTGCATGGACATAACGTTGCCTTGGGCAGCTACGTCTCGCAAACGCGATATTACAGCGGGAGACCGGGCGTGCTTCATCAAATCATCGACCGCAGGTTAGCAGGCAAGAACAAAAGCATTGCGAATCGCGAACGTTTTTTGCGTCGCGTTAAGAACTATATTCGTCGCGCCGTTTCGGAAGCCGTGCGCGACCGCAGCATCAAGGACATTCAGAACACCCAGAGCATCACCATCCCGCGCAAGGACATTGCGGAGCCGTCGTTCCGGCATGGCCCAGGCGGCAAGCGGGAAATGGTGCATCCGGGCAATTCCGACTACATCCGCGGCGACAAGATCCAGCGCCCGCAAGGGGGTGGCGGCGGAGGCGGGGGCAATCAGGCCAGCAATGAAGGCGAGGGTCAGGACGACTTCGTGTTCGAGTTGAGCCGTGAAGAGTTCATGCAGTATTTCTTCGACGATCTCGAACTGCCGCGTCTCGTCAAAACCCATCTGCTTGCCGTGCCGACGTGGAAAAGCATCCGCGCGGGCTGGGCTGCCGAAGGCACGCCGAACAACATCGACGTGGTCCGTTCGCTGCGCAGCGCGCTCGGCCGCCGCATCGCGCTCGGGGCGCCGCTCGTCAACCAGTTGCACGAGATGGAGCGGCAACTGGAGGTCATGAAAGCCGATCCCGACGACCGGCGCGAGGACATCAAACTGCTCGAAGAAGAGATTCACCATTTGCGCGGTCGTATCTGGCGGATTCCGTTCATCGATCCGTTCGATCTGCGCTACGTGAACCGCGTGAAGCAGCCCACGCCGTCCAGCCAGGCCGTGATGTTCTGTCTGATGGATGTGTCCGGTTCCATGGACGAGCAGCGCAAGGACCTCGCCAAGCGCTTCTTCATCCTGCTGTATCTGTTCCTCAAGCGTAACTACGAAAAGATCGAAGTGGTGTTCATTCGCCACCACACGCGCGCCGAAGAGGTCGACGAAGACACGTTCTTCCATTCGACCGAAAGCGGCGGCACGGTGGTGTCGAGCGCGCTGGAACTGATGCAGAAGGTAATGGACGAGCGTTATTCGCCGACTGAATGGAATATTTACGGCGCTCAGGCGTCGGACGGCGACAACTGGACCGACGACTCGCCGAAGTGCCGCAAGATACTCTCGGATGACATCCTGGAGAAGGTGCGCTATTTTGCGTATATTCAGGTGACGCCGGAAGAGCAGAATCTGTGGCTGGAATATGCGCAGCTGGCATTGAGCCAGCCGCACATGGCGATGAAGAAAGTCGAGACCGCGGCTGACATTTATCCGGTGTTTCGCGAGTTGTTCGAAAAGCAGGCGGCTAATTCATGACGAACAGGCCCCTGCACAACGAAGTGCGCGGCGAGCCGGCGAACGGCGCGCCGGAGCACGGAAAAGGCGTGCCGCAGCAGCAACAGTCGGGGCATGCCGAGGCGAGGGCGGACGATACCGGAACCGCCGCAGCCGGAGCAGTCGACACCGCTGCAGCACGGGGACACACCGGAACGCCCACTCAGGGGCAAAGGGAAGTCCGTATGAACGTAGCCGATAGACGGCCTCTGCCGTGCCCGTCCGACTGGACCTTCGAATTGATCGAAGAGTACGACTCGCATATTGCCCGTGTTGCAGAGCAATATGAACTCGACGTGTATCCGATCCAGCTCGAACTCATCAGCGCCGAACAGATGATGGATGCGTACGCGTCCGTCGGTATGCCGGTGAACTACCGCCACTGGTCGTTCGGCAAACACTTTCTCTCCACCGAAAAAAGCTACCGTCGCGGGCAGATGGGGCTGGCGTACGAGATCGTCATCAATTCGAACCCCTGCATCGCGTATCTGATGGAAGAGAACACGATGACGATGCAGGCGCTCGTCATCGCCCATGCGGCCTATGGGCACAACTCGTTCTTCAAGGGCAACTATCTGTTCAGGCTGTGGACGGATGCGCACGCGATCATCGACTACCTTGTGTACGCGAAGAATTACATCGCGGAGTGCGAGGAGCGTTTCGGGCTCGACCGGGTCGAGGAGCTGCTCGATTCCTGCCACGCGTTGATGAACTATGGCGTGGACCGTTACAAACGTCCGCAGAAGCTGTCGCTGCAAAAGGAGTTTGCGGCGCGCCGCGAACGCGAAGCCTATCTGCAGTCGCAGGTGAATGAACTGTGGCGCACCTTGCCGACCCGGCATACGCCGCTGCCGGAGGAAGTCGAGGAACGCTATCCACCGGAGCCGCAGGAAAACCTGCTGTATTTCGCGGAGAAAAACGCGCCGCTGCTGGAGCCGTGGGAGCGGGAAGTGATCCGCATCGTGCGCAAGGTCGGCCAGTATTTCTATCCGCAACGGCAGACCCAGGTGATGAACGAGGGCTGGGCGACTTTCTGGCACTACACCTTGCTCAACACCATGTACAACCAGGGCAAGCTGGAAGACGGCTTCATGATGGAGTTTCTCCATTCGCACAGCAACGTGGTCTACCAGCCGCCGGTCACGAAACCGTACTACAGCGGTATCAATCCGTACGCGCTCGGTTTTTCGATGATGAGCGACATTCGCCGCATCTGCGAATCGCCCACGGAAGAAGACCGCAAGTGGTTCCCGGAACTGGCGGGCAGTCCGTGGCTCCCGGCCATGCACTACGCGATGCGCAACTTCAAGGACGAGAGTTTCGTCGCGCAGTATCTGTCGCCGCATCTGATCCGCGAAATGCGCCTCTTCTCCGTGCTCGACGACGACATGCGCGATGCGCTCGAAGTCTCGGCCATTCACGACGACAGCGGCTATCAGTACGTGCGTCAGGCGCTGTCGCGGCAGTACGACATGCATCACCGCGAGCCGAATATTCAGGTGTGGGCGGTGAACACGCGCGGCGACCGGAGTTTGACGCTGCGGCACTTCATGAGCGACAACCGGCATCTTTCCGGCGATAGCGACGAAGTGCTCAAGCACATGGCGCGGCTGTGGCAATTCGACGTGTATCTGGAAAGCGTCGATGAGAATGGCACGGTTCGCAAGCGTTACGAGTGTCGTTATGTGCCGCCGGCGGTGAGAGTGTGACCGGCTGCCGCAGTGCAACGCAGCGTGATTGATGTGTTGTGACCCAGAGAAGCCAGCTTTCGAGCTGGCTTTTTTCTTGGCTGCCCGACCGCGATCAGGCCGATTCTCAACACTGCCGCGCCGCAACAAGACGGATGGCGCGCATTCGCGGGGCCCTAACAAACTCCCATCTTTGCCTTGCGGTTCTGTAAAATTCGCGCACGCGTGCGACGACGTGCCGGCAGGGCACTTCGCCGCGCGTGATGAAGGCGGCGCCAAGACCGCTACCTCCGTTCAAAGATAAGGAAAGAGACCAGCATGACCGACCTAACCGACCAAACCGTGGCCTCGGCTCACGACACCCGGCGCCGCATCTTCGCGATCGTTGGCGCTTCATCAGGCAATCTCGTCGAGTGGTTCGACTTTTACGTGTATTCGTTCTGCGCGCTGTACTTCGCACCGGCGTTCTTCCCGAGCGGCAACACCACCACGCAGTTGCTCAACACGGCGGGCGTGTTCGCCGCCGGCTTCCTGATGCGTCCGATCGGCGGCTGGTTCTTCGGTCGCCTTGCCGACAAGCACGGCCGCCGCACCGCGATGATGGTGTCGGTATTCATGATGTGCGGCGGCTCGCTCGTGATCGCTGTGCTGCCCACCTACGCGCAGATCGGTGCGCTGGCGCCGGCGCTGCTGCTGGTCGCGCGGCTGTTCCAGGGCTTGTCGGTGGGCGGTGAGTACGGCACCAGCGCGACCTACATGAGTGAAGTCGCGCTCAAGGGCCGGCGCGGTTTCTTCGCGTCGTTCCAGTACGTCACGCTGATCGGCGGGCAATTGTGCGCGCTGCTGGTGCTGGTGGTGCTGCAACAGACCCTTTCCACCGAAGAGCTGAAGGCGTGGGGCTGGCGCGTGCCATTCGCAATCGGCGCGGTCGCGGCACTGGTCGCGCTGTATCTGCGTAAATCGCTCGACGAAACCACCACCGCCGAAACGCGCCAACGCAAGGAAGCCGGCACGCTGCGCGGCCTGTGGCTGCACAAGGGCGCGTTCATGACGGTGCTCGGTTTCACGGCCGGCGGCTCGCTGATTTTCTACACGTTTACCACCTACATGCAGAAGTACCTGGTCAACACGGCGGGCATGCATGCGAAGACGGCCAGCAACGTGATGACCGCGGCGCTCTTTGTCTACATGGTGATGCAGCCGGCGTTCGGCGCGTTGTCGGACCGCATCGGCCGCCGTCGTTCCATGCTGTTCTTCGGCTTCTTCGCGACCATCGGCACCGTGCCGCTGTTGCACGCGCTGAAAGACGTGACGAGCCCGTATGCGGCCTTCGGTCTGGTCGTGGTGGCACTCGCGATCGTCAGTTTCTACACGTCGATCAGCGGTCTGATCAAGGCGGAAATGTTCCCGCCGGAAGTGCGGGCGCTCGGCGTGGGGCTTTCGTATGCAGTGGCGAACGCGATCTTCGGCGGCTCGGCGGAGTATGTGGCACTGTGGCTGAAGTCGGTCGGCAACGAGTCGATGTTCTACTGGTACGTGACCGCGTTGTGCGCGGTCGCCGGTCTCGTTTCGCTGCGCATGCGCGATCCGTCGAAAGAAGGGTATCTGCGTCTCGAGCCCTGAATCTTTGAAACGCGGTCCGCTCGCGCGAAAAGTATGTTCGGGCGATGCGTGAGAACGGCGGTCAGCGGTTAACCCTGGCCGCCGTTTTTTATGCGCGTGAGCAGTCGGAGCAATCCGACTGCTCATCGAAAGCAGATCGCAGGCTCACGCCACGACGATCTCCGTGCCCAACGCATGCAGCAGATCGCGCAGCGTCTCGGCCTGCGCCATTTTTGCGTCGCTGCGTAGATGAATCTGCAGCGCCCGCCCCGCAATTCCGTCGACGGGTTGCGCGAGCCATAACTCCACTGCGAGGCCCAATCCTTCAGGCTGGTTGACGACGACAGGTTCGATCACACGCGGCTTGAAACAGGCACTGTCGGACATGCGAGTTACCTCGAGACTGGTGTAGGTTCGCTCTCATCGTAATCAGTGCGCCACACCGGACCAAGCAACAAATCCGCGATTGCTTAGCATTGGATGCTTAGCACAAAACACGCTTATTGCGCGGGGCATGCAGGCGTTCCGCGCCGGTGGCGTGCCGTCAGACCGGTTCCGAACGATCGCTGACCAGTTCGGAGACGAGTTCCTTCACCACGGCGGCCGGATCCGCGGCCACAATGGGTGCGGCCGCCACCGCGGCGCTCGCGGCCGTCGCGACGGCCTGCTGAGGCGCGCTGAGCGCGCCACGCGCAAGCATCAGAAGATGATAGTAAAACCGTGCGCTCAAGCCGTAGTTGTACGCGAACAGATGCGTGAAGGCGACATTGAACCCTGCGAGCACCTGACGATTCCTGGCGTGGATAGACACCACGATCGGCGCGAGCCGGCGCAATGCCAGCTTGCGCGACGGCTCCAGTTGCGCCGGCAGCCGCAACGCCTTGACGTACGCATACGCGCTGACCGTCGCCGCGACCGCTGTGCCGCGCGTGCTATGCGAGATCGAGCTTGCCGTCTTTCGATACACCGAAACATAGTCGTGCAGATAGAACACCTCGCGCGCGGCGAGACAGAGTTCGGTGCCGAACACGAAGTCGCAGCACACGCCGTACTTTTCCGGGTAGCCGATCCGCTTCACCAGTTCGGCGTTGGCCATCCAGCCGTTATTCGGAAACATCTGGACCAGACCGGTTCGGCCCGGCAGGGACTGCAGGCCCTCGGCGTCCTTCGTACGCCGAAATGCGGCGTTCAGGTCCGCGCTCGCCTGGAAGTCGATGGCGCCGCCGTGATCGGCTTCATACTGATCGCCGAATGCCACCTCGAGCAGCGGGTGAAGCGTCCATAGCGACACGAGCTTGTCGACGCCGTCCGTGGTGAGCAGGTCGTCGTCGTGGATCAGCAGGATTTTGTCGCCGCGTGCGCGCTCGAACAGGCTCGCGACATTGCCCGCCTGGCCGAGCGGCGGCTGATTTTTCACGTAGCGCAGGCGCGGTTCGCGCGCATAGCGCGCTGCGATCAACCGCTCAGTGCGCGCGTCTTTCGAGTCATCGCCGATCACGATCTCCAGATTGTCGTAACTCTGCACAAGGCACGAATCGATGCACGTCGCGATCAGCTCAGGACGATTGCAGGTCGGCAGACAGATCGAGACTTTAGGGCGGTGGGAGAGAGTCGGGGAGATGGACATTAGCGTCGCCTTTGTTATCTGATGAGGGGCGGCAGCGGGTCCGCCTGGCGCACACGTCGCTGCAAGCAGAAAAATAGTCCATCACGCGGGAAAAATAATCGGTAAAAAACAGGAAGAAATGTTTGGCTTATGAAAGCCGTCAGAAGGGAAAAATTTATGCGGCATCGCTGTTTAAATATAGCAAAGCCGCTCCTGGATTGATGCTAACCATTTCAGCCAACCGGCGGCTCGCCCTCGCCCGGCTTTTTGCCGGGCCGGTCCGACGGCGCTTGATCGCGGCTTGCGTCGTCGCGTTCGGGCAGCTTGCTCTTTTCGTTGTCGCTGTGCGCGGCGGGTTGCGGATGCTCGACGTCGGCCGGTTTGTCTTTGGCGCTTTGTTTGGTTTCGCTCATGATCCTCTCCTGGGTGGATGACATGAGCATTGCAGCAAGCGGCAGACCTGGGCGCGTGCCTGGCGTTGCGGTCGGGTCTGGCCATCGCTGCGCGGAATTACAAACAAGCCCTTGACCCGTGCCCCCATTCAGCGCAACGTGGAACGAGAATCCTATAGTGCGGGAGTACGACATGTCCCTCAACTTCCCGAATCCCAGCCGCAGCTACGACGCCTCGCATCACTGCGTGAATTTCTGGGGCTACGACAACGCGCGCGAAATCGCCTTCGCCGTCAACCGTTCGGTGATTTCCAATCTGAGCCCGAGCGTGGGCTCAGACGAACCGGCGGTGCTCGCCGCGTTCGACCAGCATCGCGAGCAGATCCTCACGCTCGCGCGCGGCCTGTACCTCGGCGGCCCGCAGAACCGTTACACGATCTCCTGACGCGGCGCAGCACGTCGTGCCGACGCGCGGGGCGCGACCGAACGCGGGCTCAAGCCGCTGTTTCGCGTGGGGCGCCGCCGGTCAGCGAGACGACGAAATCGTAAAACGCCCGGACCTTGGCCGGCGGATGATGCCGCGAAGGATAGAGCGCATACAGCGGATAAACCTCGTCGCCCCAATCGGGAAATAGCTCGACGAGTTTTCCGCTCGCCATCAACGACTCGGCGCCGAGCGAGAGAATTTGCGCGACGCCCTGGCCGGTCGTGCAAGCGCTATGCAGGGTGCCCACGTCGTTCACGGTCAAACGGCCCTGCGGCGTGATCACGATTTTCTTGCGGCCGCGATGAAATTCCCAACTGAACGGGTAGCCCGTGAGCGGATCGCGGAACTTGATGCAGACATGCTTGCCGCTTTCGAGTTCGGCCGGATTCGCCGGGTGCCCGTGCTTCTTCAGATACGCCGGCGCGGCCACGGTGAGGATCCGCGTCTCCAGCAGTTTGCGCGCGATCAGCGTCGACACCGGCGGATCGCCGAAACGGATCGCGAGATCGAATCCGTCGCCGACCAGATCGCCCATCTGGTCGCGGGTGATCAGTTCGAGCTGCAGATCGGGATGCCTGTCGATGAAGCCGCCCAACCGTGGCCCGAGCACGAGGCGCGAAAAGAACGGGTCCATGTTCACACGCAAACGTCCGCGCACGGCGGTCGCGCCCTGCGCGGCGGAAGCCGCCGCTTCTTCGAGGCCGCCCAGCAACGGCACGATCTGCTCGTAGAAGCGCCGCCCTTCGTCGGTCAGCGTGACCGAACGCGTGGTGCGGTCGAAAAGCCGGATGCCCAGACGCGCTTCGAGCCGCGCGACCGAACGGCTCACCCCGGATTGCGACATGTCGAGCGCAACGCCAGCCGCCGCAAAACTCCCGGAATCGACAATCGCCGTCAAGACGCCCATGCCGTTCAGCATGCGCTCGTCAAATGGCATGTGATAGTCCTTTGTTATTTACTAATGCGTGACATGCTAACGCGAAAGTCCGTTTGAATTCACATGCCGGCTCGGGCAAACGCCGCCTGGTAAGGCGGACGAATGATGTCATGTCATGAGTGGAATGACAGTCAGGCTATCGCGTCAATTGAGCGGCGGGAGTTAGTCTGTTGATGTTCGCCCGAAGCACCGAGTCATGCGATTCTCGTCATGCATCAGGCATATTCGGATTCAGTTGGACTGAACAACGGAGAACACGCCATGTCGCGCATTTTTATTACCGGTTCCGCCGATGGTCTCGGTCAAATGGCCGCGCGTCTGCTCGTCGAGGCCGGCCACCAGGTGGTGTTGCATGCGCGCACTGCCGCGCGCGCGGACCAGGCACTGCAAGCCGTACCGCAAGCGGAAGCAGCGCTGATCGGCGACCTGTCGGGCATCGCGGCCACGATCGCGCTCGCCGGGCAAGTCAACCGGCTAGGCCGTTTCGATGCGGTGATCCATAACGCGGCGGTCGGCTATCAGGAACCGCGCCGGATTGCCACTGTCGACGGCTTGCCGCATGTCTTCGCGGTGAATACGCTGGCGCCTTACATTCTCACCGCCTTGATCCAGAAGCCGCGGCGGCTCGTTTATCTGAGCTCCGGGCTGCATCGCAGCGGCGACGCGAGCCTCGACGATCTAGCCTGGGAGCGGCGTCCCTGGCGGGGCACAGCGGCGTACTCGGACTCGAAACTGCACGACGCGTTGCTGGCGTTCGCGATGGCGCGGCGCTGGCCGCAGGTGATGTCGAATGCGCTGGAGCCGGGTTGGGTGGCGACGAAAATGGGCGGTCCGGGCGCGCCGGACGATTTGCAGGCCGCGCCGAAAACCCAGGTATGGCTTGCCGTCAGCGACGAGCCGGAGGCCACCGTCAGCGGCGCGTACTTCTATCACATGAAGCGCTGCGAGACACATCCGGCGGTTCACGACGTTGCCGTTCAGGAGCGTTTGATCGAGGCGTGTGCGGGGTTTTCCGGCATCCGCTTGCCGGACTGACGCAAGCGCCGAATCAGCGGCCCGCGCCCTGCGTCGCTTGCCGGCCCACCGGGCGCGAGGCAGGCGCTTCGTCGAGGTGACGAAACACCCACGCCGACACCAGCGTGATCACACCGACGCACAGGAAGGCGAGCCGAAAACCGAGCGCGGCCGATCCGACTTGCGCCGAGAAGAGATTCACCAACCCGCCGCCGATCGACACGCCCAGCCCGATAGCCAGCATCTGCACCATCGAAAAGAGGCTGTTGCCGCTGCCGGCGTCTTCATGCGAGAGGCCTTTGAGCGTGACGCTGTTCATCGCTGCGAATTGCATGGAGTTGGCCGCGCCGAACACCGCCAGGATCGCGATCTCGACCACGAGCGGCGTGCCGCGCGTAATCAGTGCGAACGCAACGATCGACGAACCGACGATGATCGTGTTGACCAGCAGGAAGGCATCGTAGCCATAGCGGTGCACGAGCGGCGCGATCCAGCGTTTGGCGACGGTGCCGGCGAGCGCCGCGGGCAGCATCATCAG
Source organism: Paraburkholderia sp. BL17N1 (assembly GCF_003634175.1). NCBI lineage: Bacteria > Pseudomonadati > Pseudomonadota > Betaproteobacteria > Burkholderiales > Burkholderiaceae > Paraburkholderia > Paraburkholderia sp. BL17N1. Next base: position 3,828,514 of record NZ_RBIW01000001.1, on the reverse strand, counting down.
ACCGGAATGCAGCGGCGAGTAGCCCAGTTGCAATTGCAACAGCAAGGGCACGAGAAAGGGCACGGCACTCGAACCGATGCGGCACACCAGGTTGCCGATCAGGCCCACGCTGAAATTCGGCTCGCGAAAGAGCGACAGTTTGAAGAGCGGATTGACGCGGCGTCTCGCATGCGGAATGTAGGCGAGCGCGCTGGCGACGGCAAGGGCGAATAGCGCCACCGACCATGCCGCGCGATGCGTTGGCATCGGCGAGTCCACGGCGAGCGAGAACGCGATCATGCACAACGAGAGCAACCCGCAGCCGACGAAGTCGAACGGCGGCGCCTTTGCTTCGCCGTGCAACGGCAAGAAGCGCTGCACCGCATATAGACCCACGGCGCCGATCGGCACGTTGATGAGGAAAATCCAGTGCCACGTGATCGCCTGAACGAACCAGCCGCCGAGCGTCGGCCCGGCGATCGGCCCCAGTTGCCCGGCCACCGAAATGAACGCGAGCGCCGCGACATACTGGTCGCCCGTGACGCTGCGCAGGACGGCGAGCCGCCCGATCGGCAGCAGCATCGAGCCGCCCACGCCTTGCAGCACGCGCGCCATCACCAGTTGACCGAGCGTGTGCGCGCTCGCGCAGCAGATCGAGCCGAGCACGAAAACGAGAATAGCGGCGAAGTAGACCCGCCGCGTGCCGAAGCGGTCGGCGAGCCAGCCCGAGGCGGGCGTGAGCATCGCCATGGTCAGGGTGTAGGCGACCACGATCGGCTGCATCGCGAGCGGCGCGACGTGCAGGCTGTTGGCAATCGACGGCAATGCGGTGTTGACGATCGTCGTGTCGAGCGACTGCATGAAAAAGCCGGCGGCGACGATCCAGAGCAAAGCGGTCCGGGAAGAATCCTTGGTCATCTTTCAACGGCGCAGCGAGGCGGCAGCATGAGCGGCCGTCTCGACGCCGGGCATTCAGTGGGGGCGACCCAGTCATCATATTGACATCCTCGTCAATCGGGAACCCCGCTAAGAGTATTGACTGTTATCGACTTTACCAATGAGCGGCGCGACAATGCCCCATGCTCAATCCCATCTGGCTCAAAACTTTTTCGACCGTCGCGGCCTGCCACAGCTTCACCGAGGCGGGGCGGCGACTCGACTTGACGCAATCGAGCGTCAGCGAACACATCCGGCGGCTCGAGCAGAGCGTGGGCCGGCGCCTGTTCGTGCGCGACACCCATTCGCTCGCGATGACGCCCGACGGTGAAGCCATGCTCGCGCACGCCAGCGTGATTCTGCAGGCGCTCGCGCGGGCCGAATCGCAGTTTCGCGCGCCGCGTCTGAAAGGCCGCGTGCGGCTCGGTTCCTCGGACGACGTCGCGCTCGGTCCGCTGCCCACCGTACTCGCCGCGTTTCGCGACGCGCATCCGGATGTCGAACTGGAAATCACCATCGGCATGACCGGCAAGCTGTATGAACTGCTCGATGCGGGGGCGATCGATCTGCTGGTCGGCAAGCGCCGTCTCGGCGACAGGCGCGGCGTGCCGCTCTTCACCGGGCGGCTGGAGTGGCTGGCGCGCGCCGGTACGCTGGTCGACTTGAGTCAGCCCTTGCCGCTGATTCTGGTCGCCGAACCGAGCGTGACACGCGCCGTCGTGCTCGACGCGCTCGCCGAGGCGGGATTCAGTTGGCAGTTGGTGTGCACGAGCAGCAGCCACGCCGGTTGCATCGCGGCCGCGCGCGGCGGCCTCGGCATTACGGTTCGTCCGCAGTATCTGGCGGCACGCGGCCTTGCGGCGCCCCTGAACACGGCGAGTCTGCCGACGCTGCCATCGGTGGAATTCATCGCGCTGGCGGCGAAGCGGCTTAGCCGGCCGGCGGGCACGCTGCTGCAATTGCTGCACGACAGCGATTTGCGCGGATCGTGGATCGGGGAATAGCGGCGAGGCGTGCGACGCAAGGATCGACGCCATGCATTGACATGACGGCGAAGGATCGCGCACCGGCATAGCGAATCCGCGTGGTGCGTGCCGCCGCTTTCCAACCGAAGCGGACTGAACTGAATTGTTTGTGAGCGCGTGCCGCTTAGGCGGGCAGCTTGCGGAACGAAATCGCGAAGCGGTTCCATGCGTTGATCGCGGAAACCAGCAGCGTCAAATCGACCAGTTCTTCGTCGCTGAAGTGCGGGCGCACCGCTTCCCAAACGGCGTCGGGCACGTGCTCTTGCGATACCAGCGTCAGCGCTTCCGTCCATTCGAGCGCGGCGCGTTCCCGGTCCGTGAAGAACGGCGTTTCGCGCCAGACCACCACGGTCGCCAGACGGCGGTCGGTTTCGCCGCCCTTGCGGGCGTCGGCAGTGTGCATGTCGACGCAGTATGCGCAGCCGTTGATCTGCGAGGCGCGCAGACGAACCAGTTCCGTCAGCGATTTTTCGAGCGCCGATTTGCCGATGCGTTCTTCAACGCCGATCATGGCCTTGATCGCGGCGGGGTTGGCTTTGTAGAAGTCGAGACGTTGTTCCATGATTCACTCCTGAGTTGGGTTGGACGCATTCCGTGATGCGATGGGGGAAGATTAGGCGCATGACTGGCTTCGGGAAATGACCGATTATGGTTATTTTCAGGTAACCACTTTGACGCGGTGAGCGGGCGCGCACGCGGCCCGCCGAGCGTCCTTACCGACCGTAATGGCATCGTTGCCGCGCATCGGCCGATTCGGTATGGTGGGTCATTCACCCATCTACCCATCCGAAGAGATCGCGCATGACTTCCGCCGCAGACCAGCAACCGCCGCCGATCCGTACCGACGTCCTGATCGTCGGCGCCGGCCCGGTGGGGCTTTTCGCCGCTTTCGAGGCGGGCGTGATCGGCCTGTCCTGCCAGATCGTCGACGGGCTCGACAAGATCGGCGGCCAATGCATCGAGCTCTATCCGGACAAGCCGATCTACGACATTCCCGCCATTGCGTCGTGCACCGCGCGCGAACTGGTCGAGCGACTGCTGGCGCAATGCAAGCCGTTCGATCCGCCTATCCACCTCGAACAACGGGTCGAGTCGGTCGAGCAGGGCAGCGACGGACGCTGGACGGTACGTACCGGGCGCGGCCTCGTGTTCGATGTCGCGGCGATCCTGCTGGCCGCCGGCAACGGCGCGTTCGTGCCGCAAAAGCTGGCCTTGGCCGAAGCCGTACCGCTGGAGTCGCGTCATGTTCACTACAGCGTGCCGCGTCTCGCGGACTTCGCCGACAAGGTCGTGGTCGTGGCGGGCGGCGGCGATTCCGCGCTCGACTGGGCGCTGGCGCTGCGCAAGGTCGCGCGCCGGGTGACGCTCGTGCATCGGCGCAGCGGTTTCAGCGCGGCTGATTCGAGCGTCGCGTCGATGCGGCGCGCGGTCGAGGCGGGCGAGATGGACTTTATCGTCGGCGCGATTGCGGGACTCGACGTCGAAGGCGATGCATTGAAGTCGATCACGTTGCGACATATCGACGGAGAGACGCAACTCGCGGCCGAGCATCTCGTCGCGCTCTATGGACTCGTTGCCGATCTCGGGCCGATCGCGCAGTGGGGGCTATCGATTCACGCGGGGCGCGTCGATGTCGATACGTCGAACTATGAGAGTTCGCGGCCCGGCATCTTCGCGGTGGGCGACATCGCCAATTATCCGAACAAGCAGAAGCTGATTCTGTCGGGCTTTCATGAGGCATCGCTGGCGCTGCGCCGAGCGTACTCGTACGCTTACCCGGACAAAAAGCGTGTGCACGTGCATTCGAGCTACGACGCGAAGCTGGCGGAAAAGGTCAGTGCCGCCGGGTGACCATTTCGCCGAGATAGCGGTTTTCTGATTGATCCAGCCGGCAGTAACCGCAGGCCACTACCGGCTCTTTTCCACACGCCGCTTATTTCCCGGCGGGTTGACTCGCGGCCGCGGCCGCGCTGGCTTCCTTGTCCTTCTTCTTGGCCTCGTGATGGCCGATCGCGCAGCCGGCCGCCGCGCCCGCTACGCCATGGTCACCCGCGACGTGGCCGGCCACGCCGCCCACTACCGCGCCTTTCGTACAGCCTTCGGCTTGCACGGCAGTGCAGGTGAGTGCCAGCGCGGCACTGAGAGCGAGGGTAATGAATGCCTGTTTCAATTGCGACTCCTGTTGTTTGATGATGGTGCGATCACGGAGTAGCAATTGCGGGGCCCGGCGATCCCGCCAGCGCTTTTCTCGACGCGGACTCTGGCGCCGGGCCGTTCGCGCGGACCTCAGGTGAAACCATAGGCCAAGCGGGCGATGATTGGCGGTGTATGCTTTTGGCCGTAGCCCTTATTTCCGACCACAATGAAACCGCTTGATGTCCCTTCCGCCAGCGAAAACGGCCAGCCCGTCACAGTCCCGGCCGCGGTCCGCCCGGGCGCGGCTGTCGAGGTCGACTACTGGGCGCTGCTGCAGGCAATCGAAGACTATGCGATCTTCCTGCTCGACCCGACCGGGCTGATCATGAGTTGCAATGCGGGGGGCCACAAACTGACGGGTTACTCAGAGCAGGAGATCATCGGCGAGCACTTTTCGCGCTTCTATACCGAGGAAGCCGTGGCGCGCGGCTGGCCCGCCTACGAACTGCAACAGGCGTCGCTGACCGGCCGTTTCGAAGACGAAGGCTGGCGCAAGCGCAAGGACGGCACGACCTTCTGGTCGAATGTCGTGATCACGTCGATGCGCAACGACGCGGGCATACTCACCGGCTTTGCCAAGATCACGCGCGATTTGAGCGCGCAACGCGAGTACGTGGAGGCGCTGCGGCAAAGCGAGGAGCGTTTCCGTTTGCTGGTCGACTGCGTGAAGGATTACGCGATCTTCATGCTCGACCCGCAAGGCTACGTGGTGAGCTGGAATTCGGGCGCCGCGCGCATCAAAGGCTATACGCGCGAGGAAATCGTCGGCCGGCATTTCTCCACCTTCTACCTACCTGAGGAAGCGGCGGCCGGCAAGCCCGCGCGCGAACTGGCGATTGCCCGGCAGCTCGGCCACGTCGAGGACGAAGGCTGGCGCGTGCGCAAGGACGGCACGACGTTCTGGGCCAACGTCGTCATCACGGCGGTGCATGACGAATCGAACCGGCTGCGCGGCTTCGCCAAGGTCACGCGCGATCTGACCGAGCGGCGTCAGCGCGAAGAACTGGAACGTTCGGGCGAGCGCATGCGCCAGTTTCTCGCGACCCTCGCCCATGAGTTGCGCAATCCGCTCGCGCCGGTACGCAACGCGATCGGCGTGATGCAACTCGAAACCGGTGTGAGCCCCACAGTGGCACGTTCGCGCGACCTGATCGACCGGCAGGTCACGCACCTCACGCGGCTCGTCGACGATCTGCTCGACGTTGGCCGGATCATGTCGAACAAGGTCGAGTTGCGCTTCGGCCGTGTCGATCTGGCCGAGGTCATGGCGCGCGCGATCGAGGCGGCCCGGCCGTTCACGGATGCGCACGAGCAGCGGGTCGTCCAGCATAGGCCCGACGAGCCGGTGTTCGTGCGCGGCGACATGACGCGCCTCGTGCAGGTGTTGCAGAACCTCTTGCACAACTCGGCAAAATTCTCGCCGGTCGGCAGTGCCATTGATGTCGCGGCGCGAGTCGACTACCAGATGGCCGTGCTCGAAGTGCGCGATGCGGGTTGCGGCATTCCTGTGCGCTCACTCGACAAGATCTTCGAACTGTTTGCTCAGGAAAAGGACGGGCAGAATACGGGCGAGGGCGGTCTCGGCATCGGCCTCACGTTGTGCAAGTCGCTCGTCGAGATGCACGGTGGCAGCATTATCGCGAGCAGCGAAGGGCCGGGCTGCGGCAGCACCTTCACGCTGAGTCTGCCGCTGGCTGCCGCGCTACCCGAAGCAACGGGCGATGAAGCGAACGCGGCGAACACCGAAGTCGCGCCGCTGCGCATTCTGCTGGTCGATGACAATCGCGATTCGGCCGACAGTCTCGCCATGCTGCTCGAACTCAAAGGCCACGAGGTGCGCATCGCCTACGAGGGCGAGCAGGCGGTGCTGATCGCGCCGCGTTTCGCGCCTCATCTCGCGGTGATCGACATCGCGATGCCGAAGATGGACGGCTACGAGACGATTGCGGCGCTGCGCGTCATGCCCGCGCTTGCCAACACGCGGTACGCCGCCATGACTGGCTTTGGCCACGCGAGCGATCGCGAGCGTACCCGCGAAGCCGGTTTCCATGCGCATCTCGTGAAGCCGGTCGGACTCGAACTGTTCGATGCCCTGCTGGCCGACGTGGAAGCGCGGCGCAGCGAACGCGGTCCCGACTAGCCGTTCAGGCAGGGCGCGCTTCCCTCATACCAGAGCGGTGTGACGACTTGCGCGCCTGGGCATTCCCGATTCCTGAAGAAAGGTGTTGCGCGTTCGGGCGTCCGGCGTTCGACTTCCGATGTTCGAGGCACGCCACTTGCTGTGGGTCTTCTGTGCGCGGCGGCCCTTGAGAGTCCGCCGGCAGTCGATGAACAGCTTCAGGGAGGCACGATGCTCGATACGCGTGGCCGTACGGCCGGCGCCAACGCGCGGCCGCCGCAAAACGCCGGCATGATCGCATCTCGCGATTGCCATGTCGGGGCGGGCGGAACGCCCAAGGACGCGAAACCTGCCGCGTCGCCCGACAATTTTCTGCGTGATACGCGTTTCGATTCCGGCGACCCCGTCGCGCTCGGCGATGTGTTGCGCGCGCTGGTCGAGCGCGGCTACGACCGTGCGCCTGACATGCCCTTGCCTGGGCACGGCGAAACGCTGGTGCGCTGGCGTACCCTGGCTGCAGTGGCCGCGTGCGATCTCGGGCTCGTCAAGCTGTTTGAAGGACACACCGATGCGCTCGCGATTCTCGCCGAGCTGCGAGGCGCCACGCCGCCCGCGGGAAGCCGCTGGGGCGTCTGGGCCGCCGAGCCGCCCGATGCGCGCGTGCAAGCGCTCAAGGTAGGAATCCGAAGCGATGGCGAAAACCTTCGCCTCACCGGCACGAAAGCGTGGTGCTCGGGCGCGGGTGTGGTCACGTATGCGCTCGTTACCGCATGGTTGGACGATGAGCCGGTGCTGGCGGCCGTCGCAATGAATCAGCCGTCCATCTCGATCGACACGTCGAAGTGGCAGGCGGTCGGCATGCAGGCCACCGCAAGCGCGGACGTGAGCTTCGACCAGGCATCGGCGACACTCGTGGGCGGCGCGCATGCCTATGTACGGCGCCCCGGCTTCTGGCACGGCGGCGCCGGCATCGCCGCGTGCTGGTATGGGGCCGCCGCGCAGATCGCGCGCATGCTGCGCGCCGCGTGCACACGGCGCGCGGATCCGCATTGGCTTGCCCACCTCGGCGCGGTCGAGGTGGCATTGGCCGGCGCGGCCGCGGTATTGCGCGAGACCGCCGCGCACATCGACGCGAATCCGCTAGCCGACTCGCAGCGCGAGACCCTGCGCGCGCGCCTGGTGGTGGAAGAGGCCTCGACGGCCGTGATGAATCACGCTACGCGTGCGCTTGGCGCCGGCCCGTTGTGCCGCGACGCGCGCTTCGCACGTGCGCTGGCGGATCTGCCGGTGTTCCTGCGGCAGAGCCACGCGGAGCGCGATCTCGCTGCGCTCGGTGAGCTGATCGCCGCAGCGGAACCCGCCGACGGTCGTGACGGTCCTGATGCCGGAGGTGCCCCGTGGATGCTCTGACGTCATACACGGAGGGCCGCTGACATGAGCTCACCGGCTACCTACTTCGACGAACTCTATCGACACAGCGACGATCCGTGGAAGTTGCGCGAAGGCTGGTACGAGAGCCGCAAGCGGTCGTTGACGCTCGCGTTGCTGCCGCGCCCGCGCTACCGGAGTGCGTTCGAACCCGGCTGCGCCAACGGCGAACTGACCGTCGAGCTGGCGAAGCGTTGCGACATGCTGCTCGCGGCGGATCTGCATGAGCGCGCGGTGCAGCTTGCACGCGAGCGCGTTGCCGACGCGCCGCACGTCCGCATCGAACAGCGCACGGTGCCGCGCGAGTGGCCGACCGAGGCCGGGCCGTTCGATCTGATCGTGATCAGCGAATTCGCCTATTACCTCGATTCCGCGGAGCTGGAAACGCTGGCTGCTCGCATCGCCGCCTCGCTGACCACGGACGGCACGCTGCTCGCCTGTCACTGGCGCCGGCCCTTCGCCGAAGCGCTGGAATCCGCCGATGCCGCGCATGCGCTGTTCGACACACGCTGCGGACTCACGCGTCTCGCACATCACGATGAAGCCGATCTGCTGATCGACGTCTGGTCGCGCGACGCACGCTCGGTCGCGCAACGCGAGGGGCTCTTATGATCGGCGTGATCGTCCCGGCGCATAACGAAGAGGCGTTGCTGGCGCCGTGCCTCGCTGCCTTGATCGCGGCCTCCCGCCATGAAGATCTGGCGGGCGAAACGGTGCGCATCGTGGTCGTGCTCGACGCATGCGACGACTTCAGCGGGGCGATCGCACGGGCCTACGGCGTCGAGACGCTGACGCTGAAAGCGCGCAATGTCGGCATTGCGCGCGCGGCGGGCGCGGACTTCCTGCTGGCGGACGGCGCGCGCTGGCTCGCGTTCACCGACGCCGACAGCCGCGTCTCGTCAGGCTGGCTGGTGGCGCAGCTGTCGCTGGAGGCTGACGCGGTGTGCGGCTCGATTGCCGTCGACGACTGGACCGCGCATCCGCACAGCGTGCGCGAATACTTCCGCAAGACTTACGTGGATGCCGACGGTCATCGTCACATTCACGGTGCGAACCTCGGCGTGTCGGCCGACGCCTATCGGCGCGCGGGTGGCTTTCCGCCGCTCAAGTGCAGCGAAGATGTCGCGCTGGTCGACCGGCTGATCGCGATTGGCGCGCGCATTGCGTGGAGCGCGGCGCCGCGCGTGATTACGAGCGCGCGCGCAGCGGCTCGCGCTCGCGGCGGCTTCGGCGATACGCTTGCGGCGTGGGCGGCCGCCGGATAAAGGCGCCGCCTGCTACAACAGGAGGGCGACAGGATGGAGGCGTTTTTGCTGCTGTTCGGTCAAGGCAGGATGATCGACCCGCTGCAGATGGCCATGCGCTCGATTGTCGTGTTTCTGATCGCGCTGGTGCTGATCCGCATCTCGGGCCGGCGCTCGTTCGGACAACGCTCGCCATTCGACTCGGTGGTGGTGATCCTGCTTGGCGCGACGTTGAGCCGGGCCATCGTCGGTGCGTCGCCGTTTATTGCCACGGTCGTGGCGTCGTTCGCGATCGTCGTCTGCCACCGGGCGCTGGCGTGGGTATGCATGCGCTCGCGCGCGCTGGAGCGGCTGGTGGGCGGCGTCGAACGCGAGGTGTTCAGCAACGGCGAATTCAACGCGCGCGAGATGGACGCGGCATTGATCAGCCGAACCGACATTCAGGAAAGCGTGCGGCAGAAAACCGGTTCACGTTCGATGGAAAACGTGGCCGCGGCGATTCTCGAACGCAATGGCGAAGTGAGCGTGATCCGCAAGAAGGCGTGACTCGAACCGGTCAGCCCCGGCCACCGCGCGCGATTTCTTCGCCGGCTCCACGCGGCATGCGCAGCGTGACCGGAATCGACGCGAACGAGCATAGTCCAACCACCAGAAATGCCGGCCAGAAATCCGACCATGTGATGCCAGGATGCCCATGCAGCACGCGTGAGATCTGCAGCACGATGCCGCCGATCGTCACGCCGAGGCCAAGCGACATCTGCTGCACGACGCTGCCGAGACTCGTGGCGCGGCCCACGTCGCGGCTCGCGATTTCCGCGTAAGTGAGCGAGTTCAGACTCGTGAATTGCAGCGCCGGAAAGAAGCCGCCGAGCAGCACGATCACCCAGATGATCCAGGTCGGCGTACCAGGGAAAAACAGTCCGCACGCAGCGATCGAGAGTCCCGACAACGCGGCGTTCACCACCAGCACCGAACGGAAACCGAAACGATGCAGCACGCTCGAGGCGACGGTGCGCATGAACATGCCGCCGAACGCGGACGCGCAGGTGATCAGGCCGGATTCGAACGCGCTCATGCCGTGGCCTTCCTGCAGCATCAGCGGCAACAGGAACGGCAGCGCGCCGAGGCCGATCCGGAACAACGAACCGCCCAGCACACTCGCCTGGAACGTGGGCACCTTGAAAAAGCGCAGGTCCAGCAGCGGCAACGGGACGCGCTGCGCGTAGGCGACATAGGCCGCGAGCAGAACCGCGCCGCACGCGCACATGCCGAACGCGTCGCCGTTGGAAATCAGTTCGCCGCCGACCAGCGACAGCCCGAGCAGAAGCAGCACCGCACCCGCCGCCGACAGAAAAAAACCGATCCAGTCGAGCGGGCCCGGGTCCGGTTCGCGCGTGTTGGCGATGTGCTTGTTGGTCAGATAGATGCCGAGGATGCCGATCGGCACGTTGATGAAGAAAATCAGGCGCCAGTGCAGATAGGTGGTGATGAAGCCGCCGAGCAGCGGTCCCGCGGCCGGGCCGAGCATCGCGGGAACGCTCAGATAGTTCATCGCGCGGATGAAGTCGGCCTTGTGCACCACGCGAAAGATAATGATCCGCCCGACCGGCACCATCATCGCGCCGCCCACGCCTTGCACGAAGCGCGCGAGCGTGAAGGTGGCGAGAGAATTCGACGCGGCGCACAGCAGCGAACCCGTCACGAAGATACCGATCGCCGTGCGGAAGATCGTGCGTGCGCCGAACCGGTCGGCGAGCCAGCCGCACACGGGGATAAACACGCCCAGTCCCAGCACGTAGCTCGTCACCGCGATTTTCAGCGTGACCGGATCGCGCCCGAAGTCGCGCGCCATGGCGGGTAGCGCGGTCACGATCACGTTCGCATCGACGCTTTCCATGAACATCGCGCACGCGACGATAAGGGGCGCAATCAGGGCTTTCTGGACGGCGGTCATGAAGGCGGGCTGCGGCGAACGGTCGCGGGCAAAGGGGTCATTATTGCACCTGTACGGTGCGGTTTGTTAATAGCGCGGCGGCCGATGCCACCCTTTTTAAGTCGGGCGACCGGCCATGTGACCGTCATGCAACAGTCGGTCGTTTTATTGATATTTGTTGCAGTGCGGCAGGAGGCGGTTATAATCGGGTTATTGCCTAGGTATAAACCCTATACAGGAGTCCGCCATGAACACCGCTTCCAACGCTTCCGCCGTCCGCGCTACCGTCGCCGCCAACAGCACTTTCTTCGGCAAGCTGCGCGCCTTGGCCCTGCATGCCCTGAACCTGCATCTGCAAAACTGCGCCGTAATCGCCGAGGCGCATCGCCGTCCGGAGTAAGACAAAGGCCGCGCGCCGCATGCGCTGAGTGATAGAGCAGGGCGCTGACATGCGCCCCGTCTGTCATGCGCACGTCGCCACGGCTTTGCATTATTTCTGCGTCATTTATGCCCGCGAGCGCTGCGATGTCACCGCTGCCCGGCGGCATGCACAGCGAGCGCTGAGCGAACCGATTCCCCATTATTCGAAAATCGTTGCAGCGGCGGCACGCGCATATCGCGCGCTGTGTGCGGGGCTTTCGTCACGCCGGTCGTGTTTGATCTCGTACGGTATCTGGGCCTTACATCGTGGCCTGAGTCAGTCGCGGGCGCGGCGCGACACCTTCGCTACGGTCTTGCGTTCCATGGTCGCTCGCGTCGCGAGCGCGCTCATCAACAGCGCCATGGACACCAATCCGACCAGATACACGCCTGCCATCATCCAATCCTGTTCCGCCATCTTCTTTCTCCTTCAAGTACCGAATTTCACCCGGCAAATGCGCCGCGTTTCACTGAGCTATTGCTCTCGATTACGGCACGCGAAGAGAAAATCTTGATGCTGCGCTTCCATGGTTCGAGCGATACAGCGTGCGCGCACGCTCGGCGCCATGTCGAATCTTCATTCGCGGCGCGTAAATAGCGTTTAAACTTCAGCCCCCTGTCAGCTACCGGGCGCGTCCCGTCACAGCCCAATCGGCAATATCGACCGTTTTATTCGCGCATATCGCCGCAGCGCGCCGCGCGGCGCTTTCAGCTCCGAAGGCCGGCTAAGGTTAAACCCCGCAATCCGGCTGACGCTGTCAACCTTTTTACCCCAATGCCGTTATCCATTTGTAATCGCCAATAACCGGCGATGCCGCGGCAGACGATCCGTCGTCGCAACAGTTCCACGCAAGGCCCAGCATTGACCATGTTCCATCGATATAACTATAAATTCGACCGGCTAGGCGCGATGTTCGACCGTGCATCGAAAACGCTTGGCAACCGGGGACTTCTCTCGCCCCTGCTCGCACTCGTGATTGGCGCGTTGCTGCTGGTCGTCTTGCAACATCTCTCGCAAGCAGTCGACTATCGCTCGGTGATGCATGAGTTGCGTCGGCTGACGGCCGGCGAATGGAGCGCCGCGCTCGGCGCCACCGCGCTCAGCTATGTGGCGCTGGTCGGCCGCGATGCCGTCGGTTTGCGCTATCTGGGTGCGCTCGTGCCGCGTGTGGCGCTGTGGATCGGCGCAACGGCGGGCTCGGCGCTCGGCAACGCCACCGGTTTCGGCGCGCTGACGGGCGGCGCCGTGCGCGCGCGCGTCTACGGCGTGGCGAGCGTCACGCCCGCGCAGATCGGCCGCATGACCGTGTTCACGAGCGTGTCGCTCGCGCTCGCACTGGTGTTGATGACGGCGCTCGGCATGGTCGGCGTGGCCGGCACGCTCGCACCGATGCTGCATCTCGAACCCGTCACGCTGCGTTGGATCGGCATGGCGCTGCTCGCCGTGCTCGCATCGGCCGCCGCCGCGTGTCGCCGCGACACGCGCCCGGTTCGCACGCGGTGGCAGTGGCTCTCGTTCGATATCCCCGCGCGCCGCGACCTGCTCGCGCAAGTGGCGCTCGCAGTGCTCGACGTGGTGGCCGCCGGCCTCGCCTTGTGGGCGCTGCTGCCGCATGCGGATGTGAGCTTCGTGACCTTCATCACGGTCTACGCCGCGGCCATGCTGCTCGGCATGATCGGCCACACGCCCGGCGGCGTCGGCGTGTTCGAAGCGGCGATGGTGTTCACGCTGAACGGCAGCGTGCAAACGCATCAGATGGTTGCCGCCTTGCTCGCGTATCGCGCGATTTACTTCGGTGTCCCTTTGATCGTTTCGGCCGCGCTGCTCGCCGGTTTCGAAGGGCGCGCGCTGAAAAGCCGTTTGCCGCTGCAATATGCCGCTGCGGCGTCCAGGCTCGCGCCGCTGTTTCTGAGTCTCGTCACCTTCGTGGTCGGCGGCATGCTGGTCATTTCCAGCGCGACGCCCGCGTTCTGGCAACGCATTTACATACTGCGCGACGTGCTGCCGCTGTGGGTGCTCGAAAGTTCGCAGATGCTTTGCAGCGTGCTCGGTGTGCTGCTGCTGTTCGTCGCGCGTGGTTTGATGCGCCGGCTGGACGCCGCATGGTGGATGACGCTGCTGCTCGCGGTGCTGAGTCTCGCGTTGTCGCTGACCAAGGGTCTGGCGTTCGTGGAAGCCGGGGTGCTCGGCATGCTCGTCGTGTTGCTGCTGTCCACGCGCCGGCGTTTCAACCGTCATTCGTCGCTGTTCGCCGAGCGCTTTACGGCGGGCTGGCTGGTGTCCGTCGCGATGGTGCTGATGCTGGCCACGTGGGTCATGCTGTTTGCTTTCCGCGACGTGCCGTATACCCGCGACCTGTGGTGGCAATTCGCTTTCGACGAACGCGCGCCGCGTGCGCTGCGCGCGACGCTCGCCGCAAGTGTGTTCGCCGCGACATTCTCGTTCTGGCAGCTGCTGCGTCCCGCGCCGGGGCGCTTCGTCAAACCGGCGCCGGCAGATCTGCACGACGCGGCGCGCATCGTGCGCGCGCAGGAACGCAGCGACGCCGGTCTCGCGCTGATGGGCGACAAGAGCTTCCTGTTCTCCGAGTCGCGCGAGGCTTTCCTGATGTACGCGAAATACGGCCGCACGTGGGCCGCTTTGCACGATCCGGTGGGTCCGCGCGAAGAGTGGGCCGGCCTGATCAGCAAGTTCGTCGCGCTCGCCCACGCGCACGGCGGGCGCGCGGCGTTCTATCAGGTGCGCGCCAACGCCTTGCCGCTTTACCTCGACGCCGGTCTCACGCTGATGAAGCTCGGCGAGGAAGCGCACGTCGTGCTGGACGATTTCGACCTGAAGGGCTCGCATCGCGCGCACCTTCGCTATGCGTTGAAGCGTGGCGAGCGCGATGGCTTCACCGTCGAAGTGATCGATCAGGCGAACGTGCCCGCATCGCTCGAGACGCTGCGCGAGATTTCCGACGGCTGGCTCGACAGTCGCGACGCGCGCGAAAAGAGTTTTTCAGTGGCGGCCTTTACGGACGAATATCTCGCCGCGCAATCGGTGATGCTGGTGCGCCAGAACGGCGAGCCGGCTGCGTTCGTCACCTTCATGACGACCGACCTGAACACCGAAGCGACCGTCGGCGTGATGCGTCATGTGGAAAGCGCGTCGCCGTATGCCATGGAATATCTGTTCACGCAGCTGGCGCTGCATCTGAAACAGGCGGGTTTCCGCTCGCTCAGTCTCGGCATCGCGCCGCTCTCCGGCATGCAACCCACGCCGCTCGCGTCGCGCTGGCATCGGTTCGCCGGCATCGTATGGCGCTTCGGCGGCCGTTTCTATAACTTCCGCGGACTGCGTGCTTTCAAGAGCAAGTTCCAGCCGCATTGGGAGCCGCGCTATCTCGCGGCGTCGGGTTCGGTCGGCGTGTTCTTCACGCTCGCGGACCTGTCATTGCTGGCAGGAGGCCGGCGTTCATGACATTGCATTCGTTGTTCAAGCTCGTTCTCGCAACGAGCCTCGTGACCGGCGGCGCACTCGCGCACGCGGCAACCACCACGACTACCACGACCACCACGGTGCCCGGCGGCCGCTATGGCGACGTCACGGTCACTCAGCCAACTGGTCCGTTGCGCGGCTTCGTGGTGCTGTACTCGCAGGCGAGCGGCTGGAGCGCGGCGGACCAGCAGAGCGCCGACGCGCTCGCCAGGGCCGGTGCGTTGACCGTCGGTGTCGACACGGCTCGCTACGCCGCCAATCTGGTCGCGAAGAAAGAGGCCTGCCATCAACTGGTGGGCGATGCGGAAGCGTTGAGCCATCAGCTCGAACGTCAATCGCGATCGAGCCATTATTTCGCGCCGATCGTCGCGGGTACGGGCCAGGGCGCGACGCTCGCCATGCACGTGCTCGAACAGGCGCCGTCGAATACGATTGCCGGCGCGGTCGCGGTGGACGCCGAACACACGCTCGATGCACGCTTTCAGCCATGCCCGCCGGACCCGACGATTATCCGCGACAAGGTGCCGGGTTTCGTCGAAAAGGCGGCCACGGGTAACGCCGATCGCGCGCGCCTCGTCGCGTTGCTCACGCCGCATTTGCAGGCCGTGTCGACGAGCGACGACGACGTCTCCGATCTGCCGCTCATCGAACTGCCGGCGGCGCATCCGAACGGCCTGATGGCCATCGTGATTTCCGGTGACGGCGGCTGGCGCGATCTCGACAAGACGATCGCGCAGGCGTTGCAGAAAGACGGCGTCTCCGTGATCGGTTGGGACAGCCTTCGCTATTTCTGGAGCGAGAAGCCGCCCGCGCAAACCAGCCGCGACCTCGCGCGCGTGATGCAAACCTACGGCGCGCGCTGGAACGCGCAGCATATCGCGCTCGTCGGCTATTCGTTCGGCGCGGATGTGATGCCGTTCGCCTATAACCGTCTGCCGGAAGCGTTGCGCGCGAAGGTAGCGCTGATCGCGCTGCTCGGCTTCGCGCCCGATGCCGATTTTCAGATTCGCGTGGGCGGCTGGCTCGGCATGCCGGCCAGCGACAAGGCGTTGAAGGTCCAGCCGGAATTGACGCGCGTGCCGCCCGCCATCGTGCAGTGCTTCTACGGCGAGAACGAGAAGGACACCTTGTGTCCGACGCTGACCAAAAGCGGCATCGAGGTGATCCGCACTTCGGGCGATCACCACTTTGGCGGCGATTACAACTCGCTTGAAAAGCGCATTCTCGGCGCCTTCAGGAAGCAGAGCGGCGTGCATTGATCGTCGCATCGCGCATGGCAATCAGCAGGATTGACAAAGCGCCTCAAGTCAACGAAGATGCAACGCATGAACTGCCTCGACATCCGTATTGCGCTGATTATTAGCATCATTCATCGAATGGTGGGTTAGCGCGCGTCTGATAGCAGTGACACATAACCCGCCCCACGAGGCGGGTTTTTTTATGTCCGCTTGCAGCCTGCCTCCTGGTGAACTCTCCGATGATTCGTCCTTGCCGCACAGGAGCTTGCCTTGTCGTTACACCAATTCAAACAGGTGGCCGTTACCGCTGATAGCGTCGCGCTTCGTCACGACTACCTGAAAAAAACCCTGACCGCGCGCGTGTACGACGTGGCCCGCGAGACCGAACTCGAACGCGCGCCGAATCTGTCGGCGCGTCTGCGCAATCCGGTCTATCTGAAGCGCGAGGACAACCAGCCGGTGTTCTCGTTCAAGGTGCGCGGCGCGTACAACAAGATGGCGCATATTCCTGCTGAAGCGTTGGAACGTGGGGTGATTACGGCGTCGGCGGGTAATCATGCGCAGGGCGTGGCGCTGTCGGCGGCGCGCATGGGCGTGAAGGCGATCATTGTGGTGCCGGTGACCACGCCGCAGGTCAAGGTCGATGCGGTACGCGCGCACGGCGGCCCCACCGTCGAAGTGGTGCAGTTCGGCGAGTCGTATAGCGACGCGTATGAGCACGCAGTCAAGCTGCAGGAAGAGCGCGGCCTGACCTTTGTGCATCCGTTCGACGACCCGTATGTGATCGCCGGGCAAGGCACCGTCGCAATGGAGATTCTCAGCCAGCACCAGGGGCCGATTCACGCGATCTTCGTGCCGATCGGCGGCGGTGGACTGGCGGCGGGCGTCGCGGCGTACGTGAAATCCGTGCGCCCGGAGATCAAGGTGATCGGTGTGCAGACCGATGATTCGTGCGCGATGGCCGCGTCTCTGAAGGCCGGTGAGCGTGTCACGCTGAACGAAGTCGGTCTGTTCTCGGACGGCACGGCGGTCAAACTGGTCGGCGAAGAAACCTTCCGCCTGTGCAGCGAATATCTCGACGACGTGCTGCTCGTGAATACCGACGCGCTATGCGCCGCGATCAAGGACGTCTTCCAGGACACCCGCAGCGTGCTCGAACCCGCGGGCTCGTTGGCCGTGGCCGGCGCGAAGCAGTATGCGGAGCGCGAAGGCATCGAGAACCAGACGCTGATCGCAATCACGTCGGGGGCGAACATGAACTTCGACCGCATGCGCTTCGTGGCCGAACGCGCCGAAGTCGGCGAAGCGCGTGAAGCAGTGTTCGCCGTGACAATCCCCGAAGAGCGCGGCAGTTTCCGCCGCTTCTGCGAACTGGTCGGCACGCGCAGCGTCACCGAATTCAATTACCGGATTGCGGATGCGAACTCCGCCCATATCTTCGTGGGCGTGCAGATCAGGAATCGCAGCGAGTCGGCGCAGATCGCGGGCGCGTTTGAGGCGCACGGCTTCGCCACCGTCGATCTGACGTTCGACGAACTCTCCAAGCAGCACATCCGCTACATGGTCGGCGGCCGATCGCCTCTGGCGCACGACGAACGTCTGTTCCGTTTCGAGTTTCCCGAGCGGCCGGGTGCGCTGATGAAATTCCTTTCGTCGATGGCGCCGAACTGGAATATCAGCCTGTTCCACTACCGTAACCAGGGCGCGGACTACAGCTCGATTCTGGTCGGCATTCAGGTGCCCGAAAGCGAGAACGCGGTGTTCAACCAGTTCCTCGCCACGCTTGGTTATCCGAACTGGGAAGAGACGCGCAATCCGGTCTACCGACTGTTTCTGGCATCGTAATTTGGCTCGGGGTTTACCTTGATCTGGCGAAACGCTGCGCGAAAGGTGAGCCGTCGAGCGAATGGGCCACAAGCCTCGTCTGGACGGCGTTAAGGCTCAATTCCGCCTACCGGCGGCATGCGGCTGATCAAAGCTTCTATCTCTAAATTAAATACAGTCTATCCGCCATATCGCGTTGCGCGATACCGTGCGTGATCGTCAAACTGGGTGCAAATCTAATGTCGCATTCAGGAGACGACTCATGCGTACCCAAGTTGGCATCATCGGTGCCGGGCCTGCGGGCCTGCTGCTTTCCCATCTTCTCCATCTGCGCGGCATCGACTCCGTCGTGCTGGAGTCGCGCAGTCGCGATCAGATCGAATCCACCATCCGCGCCGGCGTGCTCGAACAAGGCACGATGGATCTGCTGACCGAAGCCGGTGTCGGCGCACGGATGAAAGCGGAAGGCGCACTGCATCACGGCTTTGAACTCGCTTTCGAAGGCAAGCGGCGCCGCATCGATCTGACCGGACTCACGGGGCATTCGATTACGGTCTACGCACAGCACGAAGTAATCAAGGATCTCGTCGCGGCGCGTGTGTCCGACGACGGCAAGCTGCGCTTCGGCGTCTCGGAGACGTCGATTAACGGCATCGATACCGATAAGCCATCGATCCGTTATCGTCAGGACGGCGAAGCTTATGAACTGCAGTGCGATTTCGTGATCGGCTGCGACGGTTCGCAAGGCGTGTCGCGCGCAGCGGTTCCGCAGGCGTTGCGCAAGGATTTCGAACGTGTGTACCCGTTCGGTTGGTTCGGTATCCTGTGCGAAGGGCCGCCGTCGTCGGACGAATTGATCTACGCGCGCCACGAGCGCGGTTTCGCGCTGATCAGCACGCGCTCGCCGAACGTGCAGCGCATGTATTTCCAGTGCGATCCGAAGGATTCCGTCGAGAACTGGTCCGACGACCGCATCTGGGCGGAACTCCATGCACGAGTCGACTCGCACGACGGCCAGAAGATTATCGACGGCAAGATCTTTCAGAAGAACATTGTCGGCATGCGCAGTTTCGTATCGAACACGATGCAACATGGCCGGCTGTTTCTCGCGGGCGACGCGGCGCATATCGTGCCGCCCACCGGCGCGAAGGGAATGAATCTGGCGGTGGCCGATGTGCGCGTGCTGACCGAGGCGCTGAACGCGTTTTACGTGGAGAATCGCACGGATCTGCTCGACGGTTACAGCGCGACTGCGCTCAAACGCATCTGGCGCGCCGAGCATTTCTCGTACTGGATGACCAGCATGATGCACCGTATCGAAGGCGCGTCGCCTTTCGAGCAGCAGCTTCAGGTGGCCGAACTCGAATACGTGACGACGTCGCGCGCGGCGGCCACGGCGATGGCTGAAAACTACGTCGGCATCGCGGGCGCGCAGGCGTGAGCGGGCAGGGCGCGCATTGAGTCATGTGCGGAGTGGCGCGCCCGTCATTTGCGCGGGCTGAACATCGCGCCGGCTTCTCGCTGTAAGACCAGCCGGCCGACGGGCGCGCTAATCTCGCGATACGTCACGCTTGGGGGAATTGACCTGGCCGGATTCGACGCAGGTGAAGATCTTCGAAAACTATTCATAGGGACGCACCTCGCGCTGTCATTTTGCCAGGGTAAGCTGTGCCTTCGGTGCGTTCTCAAAATAGGGGCAGAGGTCGATGCGGCGTGTGATATTCAACCAGAAGGGCGGTGTGGGCAAATCGACCATCGTATGCAACCTGGCGGCTATCAACGCCAGCGAGAACTTGCGCACGCTGGTCATCGATCTGGACCCGCAAGGCAACTCGAGTCAGTATCTTCTTGGCAAGCAGGCCAGCGATCTCAAGCCCAACGTCGCGGACTTCTTCGAAACGGCCTTGAGTTTCAGTTTCAGGCCGACGCCTGTCTCGACGTTCATTCACCCCACGCCTTTCGAGAATCTCGATGTGATGCCTTCGCATCCCGACCTCGACACGCTGCACGGCAAGCTCGAGTCGCGCTACAAGATCTACAAGCTGCGTGACGCGCTGAACGAACTGGACGAGTACGACGCGATCTACATCGACACGCCGCCGGCGCTGAATTTCTATACGCGCTCCGCACTGATCGCAGTGGAACGCTGCCTGATTCCGTTCGATTGCGACGACTTCTCCCGTCGCGCGCTTTACACGCTGCTCGACAACGTCAAGGAGATTCAGCAGGATCACAACGCAGGGCTCGAAGTCGAGGGAATCGTGATCAACCAGTTTCAGCCGCGCGCGACTCTGCCGCTTCAACTGGTCGAGGAACTGATCAGCGAAGGCTTGCCTGTGTTGGAGTCGCGGCTGTCGACGTCCGTGAAGATTCGCGAGTCGCACCAGTACGCGAAGCCGATGATTCACTTCGATCCCCGTCACAAGCTCGCTCAGGAATTTGTGGCGTTGCATCGGGAATTGATTGGATAGCGAACGCCGCGGGTTGTGAATGTGATAATCCGCCACGTTCTCTAGCTAACGAGGTATGGCAATGCAGGTCTACGGCAGACGCAATTCGATCAACGTGCAGAAAGTGCTGTGGTGTCTCGCTGAACTGGGTTTCGAAGAAGGCCGGGAGTTTTCGCGGATCGACGCGGGACTGGAGTACGGTGTGATCGACACGCCGCAATATCGTGCGCTCAATCCGAATGGCCTGGTGCCGACGCTCGTCGACGGAGAGAGCGTGTTGTGGGAGTCGAATACGATTGTCCGTTATCTGGCCGCGAAATATGACGCGCAGACGCTCTTGCCTTCCGAACCGGCTGCCCGTGCCGACGTCGAGCGCTGGATGGACTGGCAGCTCGGCACGCTGTGGGCGACGTTGCGCATCACGTTCCTGGGACTGACGCGCGTGCCGGAGGCGCAACGCGACTACGACGCCATCAAGCGTTCGTATCGCGAAGCAACGCGGCTTCTGGGCATCGTCGACGCGATCCTCGGAAGGCACGACTATCTCGCGCAGGATCGCTTTACCGTGGCCGATATCGGCGTCGGTCTCGCGGCGCATCGCTGGGTGCAACTGACTGAACGGTTTCCGGACACCCTGGGGGCGCAGCAGCCGTTGCCTTCGCTGGATCGATGGCTTCGAGCGATCAAGGCGAGGCCGGCGTTTTCCGCGGCGGTCGCTTCTTAAGCGGCTATCTGGGCGGCTAATGGTGACGCGTGGTTCGGCGCCAGTCATCGGCATTAAATTCCGTTTAAGGCGGGCGCACGTGCAGGCTTCTGTGGCCACACTCATCCCACCTCCACGTTGATCGCCAAAAAATCTAATCATTGCCGCCGGAATCCCAACCCGGCCGCCTCCCTGATTCATCTCCTTCCATTCCCCGCTGACTCCGGGTCAACCCGCATTGCCAGGCCATGCTCTCGCGCCTATCTTTCTACATCATACGTATGACTTAGAGAGTATATCGTGGCAACCTTGCACAGGCAGGTCCTGAACCAGATGGGCGAGCAGATCTGTTCAGGCAAGTTCATGCCCGGCGACATTCTTCCCGCCGAGCCCGTGCTTGCCGAGCAGATGCAGGTAAGCCGCATCACTATCCGCGAGACGATGAAGTCGCTGTCCGCCAAGGGCATGCTTCAGGTGCGCCGCCGCTATGGGACGGTCGTGCTGCCGCGTTCGCAATGGCAGTTGTTCGACCCGGACGTGATCACGTGGCGGGCTCGGGCGGGCGCAGTCGAGCCGGGCCTCGTCGAAGATCTGATGGAGTTGCGCCTGATCATCGAGCCGAACGCGGCGCGGCTCGCCGCGAAACGCGCGAGCGCGGAAGACCGCGTCGCGGTTCGGCGCGCGTTCAAGTTGATGGAGCGCGCGGTCGCCGGGCATGGCGAATACGTTCCCGCCGACCTGGCGTTTCACGGCGCCATTCTCACGGCCTGCCACAACCAGTTTGTCCAGCAGATGCAGAACGCGCTGTCGGCGATCCTGCGCACCAGCTTCGAACTCAGCTCGGAGATCGAGGGTGGGCCCGCCCGTTCGCTGCCCATGCACGAGGCGCTGTGCGTCGCGATCGAGCAGGGCGACCCCGTGGCGGCGGAGCAAGCCGTGCTGACGCTGATCCATCGCGCCGAGCAGGACTTCGAGGACCGCGCCGCGCTCGATCGCAGCGCTAACGAGAAGCCGGTTTGACGAGTCGCCTTAGCCACGCAACACGGCCATGCGAGGCGGCCTCTTAGGCGGGCCGTCCAGCAGCGGCGCCGCTGCATCCCCAACCCATTTATCGCGACTGTCATGACGGCACGCGAGGGGCGCACTCGCGCCTTGTTATCGAACATCGAGAGGACACGTGCATGACACAGCTATTCGATTTGAGCGGGCGCACGGCGCTCATTACCGGCTCGGCGCGCGGCATCGGCTTCGCGTTGGCAGAAGGCCTCGCTGACGCCGGCGCCGGCGTGGTCCTGAACGGCACGCGCGCCGATACCGTGGCTGAAGCCGTCGAGCGGCTCCGCGCGAAAGGCTTGAACGCTCAAGGCCGCGCGTTCGACGTGACCGACGAAGCCGCCGTCGCCGATGCCTTCGCGCAATGGGACAAGGAAGGCGTGCAGGTCGACATCGTGATCAACAACGCCGGCATCCAGTTTCGCAAACCGCTCGTCGATCTGGAACTGCGCGACTGGCAGCGTGTGATCGACACCAACCTCACGAGCGCATTCATTGTCGCGAAGCAGGCCGCGCGCCGCATGATCGCGCGCGGCACGGGCGGCAAGATCATCAACATCGGTTCGCTGACGAGCGAGGCCGGGCGCGCGACGGTCGGCGCCTATACGGCGGCGAAAGGCGGCATCAAGATGCTGACCCGCGCCATGAGCGCCGAGTGGGGGGGCGCGAACATTCAGGCCAATGCGATCGGTCCGGGCTACATCCTGACCGACATGAATAAGCCGCTGATCGAAAACGCCGCGTTCGATGCGTGGGTCAAGAACAGCAATCCTTCGCAACGCTGGGGCAAGCCTGAAGAACTGGTCGGCACGGCGGTGTACCTGGCGTCGCCGGCATCAAGCTATGTGAACGGCCAGATCATATACGTGGACGGCGGCTGGCTGGCCGTGCTGTAACGACAGATTCGCGCGGGCAGAGCACAACAAAAACACCGCGTTCGCCAGATAGTAAATATGCCGTACCGATCCGGAGACATCATGGAAAGCGTCAAAGCCGTAGCGCCCCAAAGATGGTGGTATCTGATGCCCATCATCTTCATCACCTATAGCCTTGCCTATCTCGATCGCGCGAACTACGGCTTCGCCGCCGCGGCGGGCATCGATCGCGATCTCGGCATCACGCACGGCACGTCGTCGCTGATCGGTTCGTTGTTCTTTCTCGGTTACTGCCTGTTTCAGGTGCCCGGCGCGATCTACGCGCAGCGCAATAGCGTGAAGAAGCTGATCTTTTTCAGCCTGATTCTCTGGGGGCTGTGCGCGGCGGCCACCGGCATGGTCAGCAACATCCCGATGCTGATGGTGCTGCGCTTCGTGCTCGGCGTGGTGGAGGCGGCCGTCATGCCGTCGATGCTGATGTACATCAGCCGCTGGTTCACCAGGAGTGAACGCTCGCGTGCCAATACTTTCCTGATTCTCGGCAATCCGGTGACGGTGTTGTGGATGTCGGTGGTGTCGGGCTATCTGGTGCGCAGCTTCGGCTGGCGTGAAATGTTTGTTATCGAAGGTGTGCCGGCGCTCATCTGGGCGGTCGTGTGGTGGTTCACGGTAAAGGACCGCCCGGCCGACGCGATCGGTCTGATCAACGCGTGCGGCGCGCTCGGTGCGTTCGCCGGTTCGTGGGTGGTGGGGTATCTGAACGTCGCGACCGGCAGCCCGGCGGCTTCCTTTATTTTCATGGCGGGCGGCCTGCTGTCGTCTGTGATCCTGATGATGACCGTGCCGGCGAATTCCGACGAACATGCGAAGCGCGAAGCCGCGCTGCCGCTGCAGCGCACGCAACACTAGTCGATCGAACTGATTGGCTGAAACCTGGCAGATAGAGCATGGCAACCCTGGTTACCGACGTAAAAGTCATCCTGACCGCGCCGGAAGGCATCAACCTGATCGTCGTCAAGGTGGAGACGAACCAGCCCGGTCTGTATGGCCTTGGATGCGCGACTTTCGCTTACCGGCATGTGGCGGTGCAGTGTCTGATCGAGGAATATCTGCGACCGCTGCTGATCGGGCGCGATGCGGACGCGATCGAGGAACTCTGGCAACTGATGCATCAGAACGCGTACTGGCGCAACGGACCGATCGAGAACAATGCGATCTCCGGTGTCGACATGGCGCTGTGGGACATCAAGGGCAAACTGGCGAACATGCCGCTCTACCAGTTGTTCGGCGGCAAGTGCCGTGAAGGCGTGCCGATCTATCGCCATGCGGACGGCCGCGATCTGAACGAATTGTGCGAGAACGTTCAGAAGTATCGCGAGCAGGGCATCACGCACATTCGCTGTCAGAGCGGCGGCTATGGCGGAGCCGGTTTCGGCAGGGCGCCGGCGAGCGCGCCGCAAGGCGCGGCGGACGGCGTCTATCTCGACAGCCGTAAATACATGCGCGACACGCTCAAACTGTTTGACGGCATTCGCAGCAAGATCGGTTTCGACGTCGCGCTGTGTCACGACGTGCATGAACGTTTGAAGCCGGTCGAAGCGATCCGCTTTGCGTGCGAACTGGAGCGGTACGAACTGTTCTTTCTCGAAGACGCGATCGCGCTGGAGGAGGGTGAATGGATGCGTCAGTTGCGCGCCAAAACGACCACGCCGCTGGCGCAGGGCGAGCTATTCAACAACCCGTACGAATGGCGCTTCCTGATTACCGAGCGTCTGATCGACTTTATCCGCGTGCATCTCAGCCAGATCGGCGGGATTACCGCGGGACGCAAGCTGCAGATCTTTGCCGAGCAATTCGGCGTTCGAACGGCATGGCACGGCCCCGGCGACATGTCGCCGTTGGCGCATGCGGCGAATATTCATATCGATCTGGCCGCGCGCAATTTCGGCGTCCAGGAATGGTCGGGCATCGAGCCGCCGAATTTCGTGATCCAGGACCTGAAGGGTCCGAGAGCAGCGCTGCTCGATGTGTTCCCCGGCCTGGCCCAGTTCAGGCAGGGTCACGTCTACGCCAACGACAAGCCGGGTCTCGGTGTCGATATCGATGAAGCGGAGGCCGCGAAATATCCCTGCGAAAATAGCGTAACGACGTGGACGCAAACGCGCCTGAAAGACGGCACGCTACAAACGCCGTGAAATCCCCACTCTGACGTAATGGTGTGCGTGGACACTGGTTTGGCAACAGGATCCGTGCATGGACGCTCCAACGTCGCGCCGCAAAACGCAACTATGCGGGCGATGCAGAACAGTCTCTCCGCTGCTGCACGACAAACGGCGAATTCCGAGCAAATGAATTTGAAAACCACTCGCTGGACAGCCGTTTTTCATTGTAGTGGCAGCAGCAACAGTGAATTCAGGATTGGCGGATTTATCCCGCCGCGCTGGCCGCCTACACTCAATCTACCGCTGCAACGACAGCCCTTGCCGCAGCGCGTAGAAAGACAATCTCTGGAGGTGGTTTCATGAAGTCGCTCATTCAAGCCGTTGCGATCGCCGTTGTTCTTGCCGCGCCGATAGCTTCGTTCGCTCAGTCGTCCAATGAACCTGTATCGCAAGGCGCGCAGACGCAAGCCTCGGGTCATCAAGACCCGGCTCAGGCCGGCAACAGCGGATATGGTTCAGCCAGCGCAGGCACGTGGCAGGCAGGTCAAGGCAGCGATACGACGGTTAGCTCCTACTCGCCGCCGATTCACAACGCGCGTTAAGCATTTCACGAAGCGCGCGGCGAGCCCATCACCGCGCGCGAAACTGAATCTCTTCTTTTATGGCGCGCGCAACAGAGTCATCTCGTTGTGCAGCAGCGCCAGCAAATCATCATCGCTAGGCCGCGTGCCCCAATGCCGCGCGCCCGCCACTGACGCAATTGCGATCCACGAGTGAGGTGGAAACCATTCGCGCAAGAGTGTGCCGTTCTGACGCAAACACAATTGGCCGGTCTGTTCGCTGTATTCGGCGCAGATCAGCGTGTCGTCGATGCGCGCGGTGACTCGTCGTGGATCGCTGCGTAGCAAGTCGTCGCTCCTGCAGAACGTGTGGCGCGAATGCGTGCGCGGCACGGCCGCGTCGTCGACGCGGCCGCGGCTTTTGCATCAATGATCGCCGTGGCCATGGCCGTGATCGTGATCATCGCCATGGCCGTGATCGTCGCCATGACCATGCCAGCCGTTGTCGTGACCGCGCCAGTCGCCGTGCGGACCACGCGCTTCATACCAATCGCGTCCGCCGTGATGACGCTCTTCCCATTCGCGCCGTTCCCAGTAGCGGTGACCGTCGTAATACCGTTCGCCGTACCAGCCCGGACTCACCACGACCACCGGCGGAGCCGGAGCGTAGACCGGCGGTGGCGGGGCATACACGGGTTCGGGCGCATAAACGACGCCTGGAACGCCGATGTTCACGCCCACATCGACGTGGGCCAGCGCGACCGACGAAGCGCCGATTCCGAGACCCGCGACGATCGCCATGGACAGCCAGCGGTTTTGTGATTGCTTCATATTTTAGTTCCGGCTTCTACGATGATGAGTGGAAAGTCTTGCGCGTGTCGTGCTCAATAACGATCGTGATAGTGGTTGTGGTAGCCGCCTTCCGGGACCACGATGCAGCCGCCCAATGCACTGCCGAGTGTGACGGCCAGAATGACCAGCGCGAAAATTCTTTTCATGACATTGCTCCCGTTTCCTTGTGACCCGAACTCTACTGAGCCGCGGCATTACCGGTGTGTTTGTGTGTAACAGGACGTGTCGATTGCGATGTATGCGGGCAATCCATGCGTCGCGTGAATAGCGTGCGTCGAGACGCATTGAGCAGAGGCGGCTCAGCGCGCAGTCTGACGCGCAAGCCATTGAACGCATTGTGGAAAGGTCGGCGTGGCCGGGCGTCTCGCGTTTGCGGTGCGTCGAATCGCGCGTGTATCGACGGCCATTGGGTATGCCGCGGCGCATGTCGTAGCGGCTATGCCATGCGGATACATTCGGTTGCAGACTCACTGTGCAGATCCGCGTTCCCGGCCGATTTATCGAGCCGGCAGTGCGCGCCTGTGCGTTGGCGCGATACCCGAGCCTCGATAGCAAACATGAGCGACAGCATCGTGACGATATCGGCGCCATCGCGTCTACGCGCGATCCTCATTCCGTCGCCTGTGATAAGGACATGAAAAACAAGTGTTTTACGCGCGTCGCCGGGACTGGTTAGATCGCTGGATCGGCTGACCGTCAGCCACTTCAGTTCGATCGCAATCTTGCGGTCAGCGCTGAGCTTTCTCGTCCTCAATCGTCCTCAATCCGTCCTCACACCGGGAGTGGCATAGCATGTCGAATCTGAGTCTCGCGACGTCCAACGCACTGGACATTCATCCCGTCACTGGCCGCATCGGCGCGGAAATCCGCGGCGTACGGCTGTCGAGCCAACTCGAAGCGGCCACCGTCGAAGCGATTCGCGCGGCGCTGGTACGTCACAAGGTGATATTTTTCCGCGGCCAGACGCATTTGCAGGACGCCGATCAGGAAGCCTTCGCCAGGCTGCTCGGCGAGCCGGTTTCGCATCCCACGGTGCCGGTGGTGGACGGCACGGACTATCTGCTCGAACTCGACTCGCATCGCGGCGGCCGCGCCAATTCATGGCACACGGACGTGACGTTCGTCGACGCTTATCCGCAGGCGTCGATCCTGCGTGGCGTGACGATTCCGGAGGTGGGTGGCGACACGGTGTGGGCCAACACGGCCACGGCTTACGACGATCTGCCGCCGCCGCTCAAAGCGCTCGCCGATCAGCTCTGGGCCGTGCACAGCAACGATTACGACTACGCGAATCACACCAGCGTCGGCGAGCGTGGCCGCGATGCCGAGGCGATCAGACGTCACCGCGAGGCGTTCGTCTCGACGCGTTACGAGACCGAGCATCCGGTCGTGCGCGTGCATCCGGAATCCGGCGAAAAGACGCTGATTCTCGGGCACTTCGTGAAGAGTTTCGTGGGTCTCGCGCCGAGCGCGTCGGCGCATCTGCTGGAACTGCTGCAAGGTTACGTGACGCGTCTCGAGAACATCGTGCGCTGGCGCTGGCAGGCCGGCGACGTCGCGATCTGGGACAACCGCGCGACCCAGCACTACGCGGTCAACGACTACGGCGACGCGCACCGCGTGGTGCGCCGCGTGACGCTGAAGGGCGATGTGCCTGTGAGTGTGGACGGCCGCCGCAGTTTCACGCGCAGCGTGCAGCCGAATCCGACGGCCAAGGCGGCCTGACGGCCCGTCGATCTAACGTTCAGCCCGGCTCGGCGGCGATCTGTTGCGGCGCGGCCGCTTGCCGATAACCGAGCCGCGCCGAGATCGCGAGGCCCGCCTTCCTGAGCAGCGCGACATAGTGCGACTTCGTGTCGGCGCCGCAGCGCATGGTCGGAAACGAAATCGACAGGCCGGCGATCACGCGGCCGAAGCGGTCGAACACCGGCACCGCGAGGCACCGCAGACCTTCTTCCTGTTCCTCGTTGTCCTCGCCGTAGCCTTGCTCGCGCACGTGCGGCAGAATGTTCAGCACGGCCTCGGCGGAAGAGAGCGTCTTCTGCGTCGACTTGCGGAATTCGACGTGCGAGAGCACTTCGCGCGCATCGGCCGGATCCATCCACGCCAGCAGCACCTTGCCGATCGCCGTGCTGTGCAACGGATTGCGCCGGCCGATGCGCGACTGCATGCGTAGCCCGTAGTCGGCGTCGATCTTGTGAATGTAGATGATGGCGTCTTCGTCGAACGCGCCGAGATGCACCGCCTCGCGCGTCGCTTCACCGATGCGGCGCATTTCCACGTCCGCCTCGCGCACCAGATCGACACTTTCCAGCGCCTTCGCGCCGAGTTCGAACAGGCGGATGGTCAGCCGGTAGCGCTCCGTTTCCACTTCCTGCGTGACGTAGCCGAGCGCTTTTAGCGTCTGGATTACGCGATGCACGGTGGTCTTCGACATGCCGAGCCGCTGCGACAGTTCGCTGATGCCGATCTGTCCGCTGTCGCCAATCGCGCCGAGAATCGCGAAGACGCGGCCGATGGACGAGGCCGATTCGCCCTTGTCGCCGCAGTCGGCATTCTCCGCGTCTTGCGCTTGTGGGGCGCCGTCGTCCTTGCGCTGTTTGCCTGCTGATGCCATTTCCGTCTTCCCTGTCTATCCGTTCCAGTGCCGTTCCCGCAAGTCGCTGGTATTTCCCGGCGCGTGCGCCCGTGAGGCGTCGGGAGCATACCGCGTCCTGCGCCCGCTGCCGGGTCAGCGAGCGAGCCAGCCGCCGTCTACTGCCAGTGTATGCCCATGCACGTAGTCCGAAGCCGCCGACGCGAGGAATACCACCGGCCCCGCGAGATCGTCCGGCGTGCCCCAGCGGGCGGCCGGGATGCGGCTCAGAATCTCGTCGTTGCGCTGTGCGTCGTTGCGCAGCGCGGCCGTGTTCGCGGTCGCCATGTAGCCCGGCGCGATCGCATTGACGTTGATGCCTTGCGCCGCCCATTCGTTCGCGAGCAGCCGCGTGAGACCGAGCACGCCGCTTTTCGACGCCGTGTATGACGCGACGCGGATGCCGCCCTGAAACGACAGCATCGACGCGACGTTGATGATCTTGCCGCCGCTTTGCTGCTTCACGAATTGCCGCGCGGCAGCTTGCGAGAGAAAGAACAGGCTCTTCAGATTGACGTCCACCACGGCGTCCCAGTCGGCTTCGGTGAAATCGAGCGCGTCCTCGCGGCGGATGATGCCCGCGTTGTTCACCAGCACGTCGATGCGGCCGAACGCTTCCACAGCGGCGCGCACGATGTCCTCGACCGGCGCGATCGAGCCGAGATCGGCGCGCACGTCCGCGAAGCGTCGTCCGCAGGCTTCCACGCGCGCGGCGGTGTCGCCGGCGTCGGCGCGGCTCACGCCGACGATGTCGCAACCGGCCGCGGCAAGCGCGACCGCCATGCCGGCGCCGAGCCCCGTATTGCTGCCGGTGACAATGGCGACGCGGCCGGTGATATCAAAGGGATTCACGATGTTCGATGCCATGTCGCGCGGTCGTGGTTGCTGTTGTGAAAAGGGCGGTCCATCAACGCAAATCCCGCACCGCGATGTGATCCATATCGCTGAACACCTGGTTTTCGCCGACCATGCCCCAGATGAACGTGTACGCCCGCGTGCCGACGCCGGAGTGAATCGACCAGCTCGGCGAGATCACCGCCTGTTCGTTGTGCACGAGAATATGCCGCGTCTCGTTCGGCTCGCCCATCATGTGAAAAACGGCGGCGTCGTCGGCGACGTTGAAGTAGAAATACACCTCCATGCGGCGTTCGTGCGTATGGCACGGCATGGTATTCCACAGGCTGCCCGGTTCGAGTTTCGTCATGCCCATGGAAAGCTGGCAGGTGGGCAGCACTTCGGGAACGATGAACTTGTAGATGGTGCGGCGGTTGCTCGTGGCGGGGTCGCCGAGCGTTTGCGGCGAGGCTTGCGCGAGCGAGATGGTGCGGGTCGGATACGACGTGTGAGCGGGCGCGCAGTTCAGATAAAACTTCGCGGGGCGCGCGGCGTCGTCGCTGCCGAAGGCGATGGACTGCGTGCCTTGGCCGATGTAGATCGCCTCTTCATTGCGTACCGCGTGGCGCGTGCCGTCCACGTCGACCCAGCCGTCGCCGCCGATATTGATCGCGCCGAGTTCGCGCCGCTCCAGCAGATAGCTCACGCCTATAGCCTTGCCGACGGAACCGGGCACCTCGACCGCGCGCGCCACCGGCATCGCGCCGCCGACGATGATCCGGTCGATATGGCTATAGGTCAGCTTCAGCGCATCGCGCTCAAACACCTGATCGACCAGAAATGCCTTGCGCAGCCCCTCGGTATCCAGCGTCTTCGCGTATTCGCTGTTGATGGCCTGTCTCACTTCCATTGTTCCGTCTCCGCTGGGGTTGTGGGCTCGACTGTAGCGCAGAAATACAGTTTCGGAACAGCGGTCCGAAAATATTGCGATGCCGCATCATGACTGACAAGGCTTTGGGAGAACGCTCGGGTAAACGATGAGCTAGATTTATCAATGAAACGGAACAGCGTTCCTATCACGGTGCTATATTGCGCCGAAAGGGAGCAGCCCGGCGCGAGAGCGGGACATTACCCAGGGTGAATTACCCGATAACTGGACGCGAAGTCCATGGAGGAGGCATGAAGCTCAAGAAGGCCATCGACCGCATTCCTGGCGGCCTGATGTTGGTGCCGTTGCTGCTCGGCGCTTGCGCCCACACATTTGCGCCGGGCGCGGGCAAATACTTCGGCTCGTTCACCAATGGCTTGATCTCCGGCACCGTGCCCATTCTGGCGGTGTGGTTCTTCTGCATGGGCGCGACCATCGACCTGCGGGCGACCGGCACGGTGCTGCGCAAGTCGGGCACGCTGCTGGTGACGAAAATGCTCGTGGCGTGGATCGCGACCATCATCGCCTCGCACTTCATTCCAATCGACGGCGTCAAAGCCGGACTCTTCGCCGGCCTCTCGGTGCTGGCGATCACGACGTCGATGGACATGACCAACGGCGGTCTCTACGCGGCCGTGATGCAGCAGTACGGCACCAAGGAAGAGGCGGGCGCGTTCGTGCTGATGTCGATCGAATCCGGCCCGCTCGTCAGCATGATCATTCTCGGCGCGACCGGTGTGGCGTTCTTCGAGCCGCGCCTGTTCGTCGGCGCGGTATTGCCGTTTCTGGTCGGCTTCACGCTGGGTAACCTGGATGGCGAGCTGCGCGAGTTCTTCGGCCGTTGCGTGCATCCGCTGATTCCGTTCTTCGGCTTTGCGCTCGGTAACGGCATCGACCTCAGCGTGATCGTGAAGAGCGGCTTGCCGGGCATCGTGCTGGGTCTCGGCGTGATCGTCGTGACGGGCATACCGCTGATTCTCGCGGACCGCTGGATCGCGGGCGGCAATGGCGCGGCGGGACTGGCGGCTTCGTCGACGGCAGGGGCCGCAGTGGCGAATCCGGCGATCATCGGCGAGATGATTCCGAGCTTCAAGCCGCTGGTGCCGGCCGCGACGGCGATGGTCGCGACGGCCTGTCTGGTGACTGCGATTCTGGTGCCGATCCTCACGGCGATGTGGGTACGCCGGCATCATGCGCGCGACGCGTTACACGAGGAGTTCGCAAGGGCAGCGGCAGGCAACGCGCCGCCCCTGAATGAACGGGACGTCCATGTGTAGCGCAGCAAAGGCGGCTCGCTTTCGCTCTAATCGAGAAGCGTAAGCGGGCCGTGCGCCGGTGGCTTTGTTATCGCGCCAGGTTTGCTTCGCGCATGTTCCCGCTGAAGCGGCCGCAGCTCCACGGTCTTGCCAGTCAACGTGGGTTGCATGAGTCCTGAAGTCGTATCGTTCATGACAATAAAAAAGTCCGCGAGCAACGACTCGCGGACCCAGTACGGTGGTGTGAAAACAGGCGGCGATAACGCCGCCCGGTTCCGCCTTAAACCGACATCACCGATACCGCCTTGGTGACCAGATAGCCTTCCATTGCTTCCGGACCGCCTTCCGAACCGTAGCCCGAATCCTTCACGCCGCCGAACGGCATTTCCGGCGACGGCGTGGCCGGCTGGTTGATCCACAGCATGCCGACTTCCAGTTGTTGCGACAGCAGATGCACGTTGGTGAACGACTTCGTGAACGCGTAACCGGCCAGACCGTACGGCAGACGGTTGGCTTCGGCGATTGCTTCCTCGAGCTTG
This sequence comes from Paraburkholderia sp. BL17N1, assembly GCF_003634175.1. Taxonomy (NCBI): domain Bacteria; kingdom Pseudomonadati; phylum Pseudomonadota; class Betaproteobacteria; order Burkholderiales; family Burkholderiaceae; genus Paraburkholderia; species Paraburkholderia sp. BL17N1. The sequence continues at coordinate 3,795,844 of NZ_RBIW01000001.1, read as the reverse complement.
TCGAAGCCGCGGATCGCGGCGATCGGGCCGAACGGCTCGTTATTGAACACGTCCGATTCGAGCGACACGTTGGTCAGCACGGTCGGCGCAAAGAAGTTACCTTCCGAACCCACGCGTTCGCCGCCCGTCTCGACCTTGGCGCCCGTCTTGCGCGCGTCGTCGAGCACCTTGCTCATTGCCGTCAGACGACGGGCGTTGGCGAGCGGGCCGAGTGTGGTGCCTTCGGCGAGGCCGTCGCCCAGCTTGAGGCCTTCAGCATGCTTCACCAGCGCCGCGGCGAACTCTTCGCGAATGCTGTTGTGCACCAGGAAGCGCGTCGGCGAGATGCAGACCTGGCCGGCATTGCGGAACTTCGCGCCGCCCGCGGCCTTCACGGCGAGCGCCACGTCGGCGTCTTCGGCCACGATCACCGGCGCATGACCGCCGAGTTCCATGGTGGCGCGCTTCATATGCGCGCCGGCCAGTGCCGCCAGTTGCTTGCCGACCGGCGTCGAGCCAGTGAACGTCACTTTGCGGATCACCGGATGCGGGATCAGGTAGCCCGAAATTTCAGCGGGATCGCCGAACACCAGACCGACCGTGCCCGCCGGCACGCCGGCTTCGACGAAAGCCTGCAGCAGTGCCGCCGGCGACGCCGGGGTTTCTTCCGGCGCCTTGACGAGGAACGAGCAGCCGCATGCGAGCGCCGCACTCAGCTTGCGCACGACCTGGTTGACCGGAAAATTCCACGGCGTGAAGGCGGCGACCGGGCCGATCGGTTCCTTCAGCACCAGTTGCTGCGCCGCGAGGTTGCGCGACGGCACGATGCGGCCGTAGACACGGCGGCCTTCGTCGGCGAACCATTCGATGATGTCCGCGGCCGCCAGCACTTCGACGCGTGCTTCGGCAAATGGCTTGCCTTGCTCGAGTGTCATCAGGCGGCCGATGTCCGAGGCCCGCTCGCGCACCAGCGCGGCGGCTTTGCGCATGGTCGTGGCGCGCTCGTTGGCCGGCACCTTGCGCCAGGCTTCGAAGCCGCGTTGCGCGGCGGCCAGCGCGCGGTCCAGATCGGCGATGCCGGCATGCGCCACTTTGCCGATCGCTTTGCCGGTAGCAGGATTGATGACGTCGAGGGTTTTGCCGCTGGCGGCATCGCACCACTCGCCGTTGATCAGAAGTCGGGTATCGGTGTAGTTCGAGGTTGCCATGCTGAAGTTCCTATGTAGGGGAAAACGACAAGGCCGCGCGGTCGTGAAATATTGGGCTGGACCTGCGCGGGCCCTGGATGGACTGCCGATAACCAGACAGTTTATCTGATTGCATCGAATCGCACCGGCGGGCCGCCGGCTATGGCGCGCGGCACGCGTCTTGCGACGGCGTTGTCGCGGCGTCGAAAAAACGGGCAAAGCAACGCCGCGCAAAGAAGCGTAGAGTCGAGCGGCGGAGGCAGAATCCGGCGCACCCGCGGCGGCGGGCGAAGCTCGGCGAAAGCAGCCCAATCAACCCAGATGCACAGAGGAATCGACATGCCAACCGGTACAGTGAAATGGTTTAACGACGCGAAAGGTTTTGGTTTTATCACCCCCGACGACGGCGGCGAAGATCTGTTCGCGCACTTCTCGGAGATTCGTTCCGAAGGTTTCAAGTCCTTGCAGGAAAACCAGAAGGTCAGCTTTGAAATCAAGCAGGGGCCGAAAGGCAAGCAGGCGGCGGATATCAAGCCGGTCTGAGGTCATGGCCGGTGCACACGCGCAATGCGTGCGCGCCGGCCATCATGGCGCGTCACCCACACATAAAAAAGCGCCTCGTTCACACGCGTGACATGAAGCGCGGCGAGCGGGATCGCCCGCACGATCCTCTCTAGCACATCTAATCCGACGCCTGTTTCGAAGCACATGAAACAGCGCCGCCGGCATCGTCAGCGGCCATATTTTCCTTAAGGTTTCCTTCAGCTTTGCTCCGTAGTATTTGCGCGACTCCCGCCTCCCGGCGGGCAATAGTTCCGATAGTTTGTCGACAGAGAACTGAAAGCGCCAACTCAAGGCTTGCTGGAGCATCCATGAAAACCCTGTTCTTGCAGGCGCCGTCGTATGACGGCTTCGATGGTGGCGCGGGTTCGCGCTATCAGGCCAAGCGTGAAGTCCGCTCGTTCTGGTATCCGACGTGGCTCGCGCAGCCCGCGGCACTCGTGCCCGATAGCCGCGTGCTCGACGCGCCCGCCGACGGCGTGTCGGTCGAGGCCACGCTCGACATCGCGCAGCACTACGATCTGGTGGTGATCCACACCAGCACGCCGTCCTTTCCCACCGACGCGCTATTCGCCGAAGACCTGAAAAAGCGCAAGCCGTCGCTGCTGATCGGCATGGTCGGCGCCAAGGTGGCGGTCGATCCGCACAATTCGCTGACCGCGAGCGAAGCGATCGATTTCGTATGCCGCGAGGAATTCGACTTCACCTGCCAGGAAGTCGCCGAGGGCAAACCGCTCGCGCAGATCAAAGGCCTGAGCTACCGCAACCGCGACGGCTCGATCGAGCACAACGAAGCGCGCCCGATTCTCGAAGAGATGGACGAGCTGCCGTTCGTGGCGCCCGTGTACAAGCGCGATCTGAAGATCGAAAACTATTTCATCGGCTATCTGAAGCATCCGTACGTATCGATCTACACGGGCCGCGGCTGCCGTTCGAAATGCACCTTCTGTCTATGGCCGCAAACCGTGGGCGGGCATCGCTACCGCACGCGTTCGGTCGAGAACGTGCTGGAAGAAGTGAAGTGGATTCGCGACAACATGCCTGAAGTCAAGGAGATCATGTTCGACGACGACACCTTCACCGACTTCAAGCCGCGCGTCGAGGAAATCGCTCGCGGCCTCGGCAAGCTCGGCGTGACGTGGTCGTGCAATGCCAAGGCGAACGTGCCCTACGCGACGCTCAAGATCATGAAGGAAAATGGCCTGCGCCTGCTGCTGGTCGGCTACGAATCCGGCGACGACCAGATCCTGCTGAACATCAAGAAGGGCTTGCGCACCGATATCGCGCGCCGCTTCAGTGACGATTGCCGCAAGCTCGGCATCAAGATTCACGGCACCTTCATTCTCGGCTTGCCGGGCGAAACGCAGGACACCATCCAGAAGACGATCAAGTACGCCAAGGAAATCAATCCGCACACGATCCAGGTGTCGCTCGCCGCGCCGTATCCGGGCACGACGCTCTACAACCAGGCGGTCGAAAACGGCTGGCTCGAAGAGAACAAGGTGATCAATCTCGTGAGCAAGGAGGGCGTGCAGCTCGCGGCGATCGGCTATCCGCATCTGTCGCGCGAGGAGATCTACCATCAGCTCGAAAACTTCTATAAGCGTTTCTATTTCCGCCCGTCGAAGATCTGGGAAATCCTGCGTGAGATGCTGACGAGCTGGGACATGATGAAACGGCGCCTGCGCGAGGGCGTCGAATTCTTCCGTTTCCTGCGCGCCCACGAGGCGTGAGCGCCGCGCACCTGCTCGCCGTCACGCTGGCCTATGCGTGCGCGGCGTGCGCGGTTTTCGGCGTCGGCTACACCGTGCTCGCCGGCGCGTTGATCGGACGGTTCTTCGCGCGAGCGGTATCCGAGCCGACTGCCTTTCCGCCGGTCACGATCGTCAAGCCGCTGCACGGCAACGAGTGGGCGTTGCTCGCCAATCTGTCGAGCTTCTGCCGCCAGGATTATCCCGGACCCGTGCAATTCCTGTTCGGCGTTCACGACTCCGCCGACCCCGCGCTGCAAACCGTCGACGACCTGCGCCGCCTCTATCCCGACGCGGACATCACCGTCGTGGCCGACGCGCGCCTGTACGGCCCGAACCGCAAGATCAGCAACATCCTCAACATGCTGCCGCAAGCGCGGCATGACGTGCTCGTGTTCGCCGACAGCGACGTCAGCGTTGGTCCGGACTATCTGCGCAATGTGATCGGCGAGCTGGAGATGCCGGGCGTAGGTCTCGTCACCTGCGCGTATCGCGGACAGCCCGATCCCGGCTTCTGGCCGCGCCTGTCGGCCAAGGCAACCAACTATCAGTTCCTGCCGGGTGTCGTGACCGGTCTCGCGCTCGGGCTTGCGCGCCCGTGCTTCGGGCAGACCATCGTGATGCGCCGCGATACGCTCGAAAAAATCGGTGGCTTTACGCCGTTCGTGCGGCATCTGGCCGAGGATCATGCGATCGGCGAGGCGGTGCGACTGCTCGGCGAGAAGGTGGTGATTCCGCCGTTTACGATCTCGCATGCGTGCGTCGAATCGAGCGCGGCGCAACTGATCGCGCATGAACTGCGCTGGAGCCGCACCATTCGCCGCATCGATCCGCTCGGCCATCTCGGCTCCGCACTGGTTCATCCGTTCGCGTTCGCGTTGCTCGCGGTGCTATGTTCGGCCGGCGCGTGGTGGGCGTGGCCGCTCGCGCTCGCCGCCATGGGCGCGCGGCTGGCCTTGAAACTGCTGTCGGATCGCGCGTTGAAGCAGGCGTATCGCGACCTGTGGCTGCTGCCGTTCTGGGATATCGTATCGTTTGCGATTTTCGTCGCGAGCTTCTGGTCTTCGCGCGTGATCTGGCGAGGCATCAGCTTCAAGGTGGACGGCGACGGCCTGTTGTCGGCGGCCCAGGACGAATGAACGGCGGTACGGATCGGCAATGATGCAGAAGGTTTTTAAAGCAGTGGCTAAAAGCAGGGCAACGCGCCTGAAGCGCGCGCACGAGGTGCGCGCGTGATGAAACATCTCGGCCGTATCGCCGCGTTAGCCGGCTTGCTGGCGTCACTCTGGCTCGTCTGGCACGACAACCCCGGCGCCGTGCTCGGCGCGCTGCGCGCGGCCGGCGCGGGACTGCTGCTGGCCGCGCTCGCGCACGTGCTGCCCATGCTGGCCAATGCCTGCGACTGGCGTTCGCTGATTCGCGGCGCGAATCGTCCGGGTCTCATCAATATGCTGCACCTCGTGTGGGTGCGCGAATCGGTGAATAGCATGCTGCCGGTGGCGCGCATTGGCGGCGAGGTGGTGTCGTTTCGCATGCTCAGACGTTGGGGCGTGCGGCCGTCCACGGCGGTGGGCAGCATCGTCGTCGATATGCAGCTTACGGTGATCAGCCAGCTGCTGTTCACGATGGTCGGCATCGGCTTTCTGTTCGCCCATGCGCATTCCGACACGCTGCGGCTCGCCGGACAGCTGGCGTGGGGCGTGGTGGTGCTCACGCCGCTGCTGGTGCTGTTCGCGCTGGTGCAGCACGCGAGCCCGTTCGAGCGCATCACGCGCGCGCTCAATCATCTGACGAGCGGCAAGCTCGCCGCGCGGGTCGGGCAGTCGGCGCAGATCGATCAGGCCATCAGGCTGATCTGGCGCCGGCGTGGCGCGGTGCTGCGCTATCTGTTCTTCTGGCAACCGCTGCAGTGCTTCCTCACGTCGCTGGAAATCTGGCTGGCGCTGCACTTTCTCGGCGTGCAGGTTACGCTCGTGGAAGCGGTGGTGATCGAATCGCTGATCCAGGCGATCAGCAGCGCGGCGTTCTTCGTGCCGGGCGGCCTCGGCGTGCAGGAGGGCGGCTTCATCCTGATCGGCGGCGCGCTCGGCCTCGATCCATCCACCTGTCTTGCGCTGGCCGGCGCGCGCCGGATTCGCGATCTGGTGATGTTCGTGCCCGGCCTGATTGCGTGGCAGTTCGCGGAGTCGTCGAACCGGGCACCGGAGCGCGCGTTCGAGCGCGCGCCTTAAAGGCGCACGTCGCAGGCGCACGTCGCAGGCGCACGTCGCGCGGCGTAGCAGCGCCCGCACGAGGGCGCCGCAGTTCGCGGCGCGCGGGGCGCATGACCGCAAGCAAGCACACCCTCGCAAGCCGGGCGCGTGGATGCGAGACCGCGTCTGCATTCTCCTCAACTCGCCTGCGCATAAGCCGGAAACGACACCTCGACGGCGAGCCCGCGCTCGCCGATGCCTTTGCCCAGACGCAGGCTCGCGCCAAAATGCTCCGCGATGCGTGCGACGATCGAAAGACCCAGTCCGCTGCCGGTGGCCTGATTGCCCGTCGCGCGAAAAAAGCGATTCGTCAGACGGTCGAGGTCGCCCGCCTCGACTCCGGGGCCGTCGTCGCGCACGGTCACCTGCACGCGGTCTTGCGCGTGCTGCACCGCCACTTCGATGCTGCCGCCGGCGTGCCCGTACTTGATCGCGTTATCGAGCAGATTGTCGAGCAGGATGCCGATCAGCACAGGCTCCGCATCGATCTCGGCGCGCAGGTCGCCGAGCAGCGTCACGTGAATGTCTTTCTGTTGCGCGTTGCGCTCGTTGGCGAGCAGCGCGTCTTTTGCCACCGTTGCCGGTTTGAGCGGCGCGGTCGAAATTTTTTCATGCACGTCCAGACGCGCGAGCAGCAGCAACTGCTCCGCGAGCCGCGCGCTGCGATCGACGCCTTGCACCACGCGTTCCATGGCCAGCCGCTGCCGCGCCATGTCCGTTTCCGCCAGCGCGACTTGCGCCTGCACCTTGATCGCGGCCAGCGGCGTTTTCAGTTCGTGCGCGGCGTCGGCGGTAAACGCGCGTTCGCGCTCCAGCGAATGCAGCAGACGCGACAACAGCAGATTGATCGCATCGACGAGCGGGCGCACCTCGGTCGGCGCGCGGCCGATGTCGACCGGCTCCAGCCGGTTGACGTCGCGCGAACGGATGGCCCGCGAGAGCAGCCTGAGCGGCGCCAGACTCCAGCCGATGCTGAACCACACCATAACCGCCAGCACCGGCAGCGCGACCAGCGTAGGGCGGGCAATGCGGCTCGCAACGCCGCTCACCAGATCGCTGCGCGTATTGGCCGGTTCGAACACGCGCACCGTATGGCCGAGCGCGGTGTCGCGCAAGGTGAACGAGTGATACATCTGGCCGCCGAGCGTAATGTCCTGCGTGCCGCTCACCGCCGGCACCGGCAGATCCCAGGCATTGAGCTCGCGCAATTGCGGGCTGCCCGCCAGCACCTCGCCGTTCGCGCCGCGCACCTGGAAGAGCGCGTCGCGCGGCAGCGCGTCGTCGTCGTCGCGGTCGTTGGCGCCCGGCTCGCCGCCTTTTTCTTCCTCGCGCACGTCGATGCGCGCATTGGCGAGCGTGGTGAGATTGCGCTGATCGAGCAGGGCGAGAATCTGCGCGAGTTCCGCGAGACGCGCCTCTTCCCATTCGGCGACCTCGCGGGTGGCCTGACGATAACTCGACACCAGCGCCACGCCCCAGACCAGCGCGATGCTGGTGAGAACCAGCAGCACGAGACGCCGGCGTATCGACGCGCCCATCATTCTTTCTCCACGACGTAGCCGATATTGCGCACCGTCTTGATCAGCTTGGCGCCGAGTTTTTTGCGCAGATTGGACACGTGCACCTCGATCGCGTTGCTCTCGATTTCTTCCTGCCAGCCGTACAGGCTTTCTTCGAGACGCGAGCGCGACTGGGGAATCCCCTGGTTGGTCAGCAACTGCATCAGGATCGCCCATTCGCGCGAGGTGAGCGGCACGCGCGTCGTGCCTACTTCGACAGTTTGCGCAGCCGGGTTGACCGTCAAATGCTGATAGCGGATTTGCTCGACGCTGCGACCCTGCGCGCGGCGCAACAAGGCCCGGCAACGGGCGACCAGTTCGGTCAGATCGAAGGGCTTGCCCAGATAGTCGTCGGCGCCCGCTTCGAGGCCGCCGACACGGTCGACCACCGTGCCCCGCGCGGTCAGCACCAGCACCGGCACATCCTTGCCCGAATCGCGCAGCCGTTTCAGCAGTTCCATACCCGACACGCGGGGCAGGCCGAGGTCGAGCAGCACGAGGGCGTAGGCGGTGGTGTCGAGCGCGAGACCGGCCTTGTGGCCGTCGCGTGCCCAGTCGACCGTGAAGCCGGCCTGACGCAGTCCCGCTTCGATGCCGCAGCCGATCAGATCGTCGTCTTCTACGAGGAGTACGCGCATGTGTCCGTTTTTTCCATTCGATGTTTCTTTGCACGGCAACCGCGATATTTCAGCAAGCCTGCAACTGTAATCCGAAGTTTAACCATGTTGTCATTACTCGCTTTATACGCTTACTTGCTTAAGGTTTCCTTCAGCTTGGATCGCTACTATCGCCCCTCAACAGGTCACGAGACCCAGCCATGAAGCCAGCCACCGTCGACATGCTGCGCGCCCACCTGATGGTGGCCTCGCTCACCGCCATGGGCGCCGAAGTGCTCGCCTGCATCGCGCTGCTGGTGCTGCCGGTTTCGCAGAGCGCCTTCAACTCCATGTCGTTCCGCCTGCTCGCCATTGCCGTGATTTTCAGCGGCGTGATCGTGACACGCCAGTTCGCGCATGCCGCCTTCGAACTCGCGTTGCAGGGGCGTTTCGCCACGGGCGTGAGCCGACCTTCGCGGCCGGTCGCGATCGCCGCGAATTGTCCGCGCCGCTGGCTCGTGATTCTTCATCTGCGCCTGACCGGCAGGGCGTTCGTGCTGGCCGAGCACTGACGGAAGCGGACGATGGCGCCGCACGCAGTGACGGCATGTCAATGGGTTCTGCTGGCCGTCTGCTTGAGCGCGTCCCTGTACGCGCTGCTGGCGGCGGTCGCGATGCCGTTCTTCAGTTCGCGCCGCGGTGCGGCGGGTCGCACCGCTCATTCTTCCTCGCACGTTTCGCAACCGCAGCAGCGCTTCGCGCAGGTCGGCGTCAGCGTGCTCAAGCCACTGTGCGGCGCGGAGCCGCGTCTGTACGACAATCTGCGGACCTTTTGCGAGCAGCGTCATGCGCGTTTCCAGCTCGTGCTCGGCGTGTCCTCGCCGGACGATTCCGCGATTGCCGTCGTGCGCCGTCTGCAGGCCGCCTATCCGTCGCACGATATCGAACTCGCGATCGACGCGCGCGTGCACGGCAGCAACCTCAAGGTCAGCAATCTGATCAACATGGCCGCGCGGGCACGCCATGAGGTCATCGTGATCGCCGACAGCGACATCGCCGTCGAAGCCGATTATCTCGACAGCGTGGCCGCGCCGCTCGCGGATCCGCGCGTGGGCGTGGTCACGTGCCTCTACGTGGCGCGCGGCATCGGCGGCTTCTGGCCGCGCGTGGGCGCGCTCTTCATCAACGAATGGTTCGCGCCGTCGGTGCGGGTCGCGCACGCGGCCGGCTCGCGTCGCTTCGGCTTCGGTGCGACGCTTGCGTTGCGGCGCGCGACGCTTGAACGCATCGGCGGTTTCGAGGCGCTGAAAAACTGTCTCGCGGACGACTACTGGCTGGCCGAACACGTGCGCGCGCTTGGCCTGCAAACCTTGCTCTCGCGCGTGATGGTGGCCACCGACGTGATCGAGCCGACGTTTTCCGCCCTGTGGCAGCGCGAAACGCGCTGGCTGCGCACGATTCGCTCGGTGAATGCGCCGGGTTTCGCGTTCCTCTTCATCACCTTTCCCACGCCCTGGCTATTGGTCGGCGCCTGGCTGAGTGCCGGCCTTGCGGCCGCTTCGCCGGATCCGGTGCACGCGTGCGCCGCGTTCACCAGCGGGGCCGGGGCGGCTGCGGGTCTCGCCGCGCGTCTGTTGATGCATCTGCGCTCGGCGCGTCGTGAGCGCACCTTCTGGCGCGATTTGCCGCTCGTGCCGCTGCGTGATACGTTGCTGGCGTTGCAGTGGTGCGCCGCCGTGTTCGGCTCGCATGTGATGTGGCGCGGTGCGCGCGTGCCCATCGAGGCTGCGACGTCGAAGGCCGCGCGCAACGGCGCGTTGAACGTGATGGACGTGATGGAGGCGTCGGATGGCGGCTAAGCCACGCGCATTGATCGTGACCGCCGACGATTTCGGCCTGCACGCGCGAGTGAATCTGGCAGTGGAGCGAGCGCATCGCGACGGCGTGCTGAGCGCCGCCAGCCTGATGATCGGCGCGCCGGCCGCGAGCGACGCGGTGGCGCGCGCCCGCGCGTTGCCGCGCTTGCGTGTCGGCCTGCATCTGGTGCTGGCCGACGGCGACGCGCTCGCGCCGCGCGCGGCGATTGCGGCCTTGCTCGACGAGCATGGCCGCTTCGGCGACAACATGGTGCGCGACGGCGTGCGGTTCTTCTTTTTACCGCACGTGCGCAAGCAGCTTGCGCGGGAAATTCGCGCGCAGTTCGATGCCTTCGCGCAGACCGGGCTGACGCTCGATCATGTCAACACGCACAAGCATTTTCATTTGCATCCGACGGTGCTCGGACTGATTCTGGAGATCGGCCGGGAGTATGGGATGAAGGCGATGCGCTTGCCGTTCGAAGCGAACGCGCCGCTATGGTTGCGGCCGTGGATCGCGCAAGTCAAGGCGCGTCTGGATCGCGCCGGCATTGCGCATAACGATTATGTGGTGGGGATCGCGGACAGCGGCCGGATGGATGAGGCAGCGTGGCTGGCGGCGCTCGCCGATCTGCCGCATGGGGTAGGGGAGATTTACTGCCATCCCGCGGTGGCGGGGGAGCGGGCATTGAGCGACGGAATGAAGATGTACCGGCACGAGGATGAACTGCGCGCGTTGTTGTCGCCGAAAGTTGCGATGGCGATCCGGGCGGCGGGGGTGCGGGTTGGCGGGTTTGGGGATGTGCTGAAGGTGTAGGTTCGGTCCAGTTCGCCGACTGATCTGGCTGTGCGCCCGCCGCGAGCCGCGGGCGCACAGAAGCGAAATGCGGCGTAGGCCGCCGATCGCCGGCTTAAATCGCCTCCTTCTTCATCAACAACTTCAACAGCACCGGCAGCAACAGCAACACCAGCGGCAACTGCACAATCAACCCGGAAATAATCGCAATCGCCAGCGGCTGCTGCATCGCCGAACCTTGCCCAAGTGCAAAAGCCAGCGGCAGCAGCGCCAGAATCGCGGCGATCGTCGTCATAGCGATGGGACGCAGACGATTGCGCCCGGCGCTCAGCAACGCGTCCTCGAATGGCATCTCGTCGTCGCGCACGAGTCCCTGCAACTCCGACACATAAAAAATCGCCACCTCGGTCACGATGCCGATGATCATTGTCATCCCCATCATCGCGGAGATGTTCAATTCGATCCCGGTCACCCATAAGCCGATAAACACCGCGCCCGCCGCCAGCAACGGCATTGCCATGACCGCCAGCGCGACGCGAAAGCGCTCGTAGAGAAACAGCAGCAAGCCGAACACGAGCGCGATCGCCGCGCCGAATACGCTCAACAGTCCTTTGAACGCAATCTGCTGCTGCTGATACAGGCCGCCCAACTCGTAGTACACGCCGGTGGGCAACAGGCTTTTATCGCTGAGCGTCTTCTGCACGTCGGCGATCGTCGAGCCCAGATCGCGGCCGTCGATGCGCGCGGTCACCGCCACCATCCGTTTCAGATTGTCGCGGCTGATCTCGGGCTGGCCGGTCACCATCACCTGATCGGCGACGCGATCGAGCGCGAACAGATGGCCGTCGGGCGCGCGAATCTGCAACTGTCCCAGTTGCGTATCCGTGAGCTTCATCGCGCCGGCCACGCGTACGCGCACGCCGACCGTTTTCGGGCCGCTCTGGAATTGCGTGGCCACATTGCCTTCCACCATATCGGACACGGCCTGCGCGATCGATTGCGGGTCCATGCCCTCGGCCGCCGCTGCTTCCGGGCGGATGTGCAGTTCGAGCGCGTCGCCGGCCGGATTGATGCCGTCGTTCACGTCCACCACGCCCTGAATTTTGCCGATCTGCGCCGCCACCTTGCGCGCGGTCGTCTCGAGCGTGTTCGGGTCGTCGGAATAGATCTTGATCTGGACCGGTTGCGGCACCGCCGTCAGGTCGCCGATCAGATCCTCCATCAACTGCGCGAGTTCGACACTCACGCCGGGCACCTGAGTCTCGACCTTCGAGCGGATTTCCTCCATGACGGTGGCGATCGGCTCGCGATTGCCGGACTTCAGCCGCACGAAGAAGTCACCCTTGTTCGGCTCGTTCAGATCGCCGCCGAGACCGGCGCCGGTACGGCGCGAATAGGTCGCGACATTCGGGTTCGCGCGAATAATGCCTTCGATCTGCTTCATCAAGCGATCAGTCTCGCTTACCGACGTGCCCGGTTCGGTGTGGTAATCGAGCACGAACCCGCCTTCGTCCATGCTCGGCATGAAACCGCTGCCCACGCGCGTGAACGCGAATGCGGCCACCGCGATCAGCGGCAGCAGGCCGAGCAGCACGAGCAGTGGCCGCGCGGTGACGCGCTCCACCAGAAACGCGTAGCGCCGGTTCATCCACGAGGCGAAGCGGGTTTCCTGGTGTTCCTCGGCGTCTTTCGGTTTCAGCCAGCGGTCGCACAGAATCGGCACCGCGAGCCACGTGACGAGAAAGGAAATGAACAGCGCGCTCGCCATGGTGACGGAGAGCGCCTTGAAGAACGCACCCGTCACGCCGGATAGAAACGCCAACGGCACGAAAATGATCAGCGTCGCCGCCGAAGAGCCCGCCAGCGGCCGCGTGAATTCGAGCGCCGCCGCCATCACGCGGCCATGAAAAGCGCGTGCGCCACCTTCGCGCATGCGCCGCACGATGTGCTCGATCATCACGATCGCGTCGTCGATGACGAGGCCGACGGCGGCGGCCATGCCGCCGAGCGTCATGATGTTGAAGCCCGTGCCGAACACGTCGAGCAACAGGATGGTCGCGGCCATCACGACCGGCACCAGCGCGACGGCGATCGCGGTGATCTTCCAGTTGCGTAGGAACGCGAACAACGTCAGCGCCGCCAGCACCACGCCGATCATGATCGCGTCGCGCACGCTGGTGGCCGAGGCGATCACCAGTTCGCTCTGGTCGTACCAGTTCGACAGATGCACGCCGGCCGGCATCTGATGCTGGAAGTCGGCGAGTTTCGCGCGGATCGCCCTGGCCATCGCCACGCTGTTCGCGCCCGGCTGCTGGTACACGTTGACGAGCACCGCGTCCTGGCCGTCGGCGGTGACGCGCATCCATTGCGGCACCACGCCCTGGCGTACGATCGCGACGTCGCCGAGGCGGATCTGCGTCGCGCCGCTGGCCGACACCACGACGTTGCGCAATTCGTCGAGCCGCGTAATGGTGGTGTTGGCAATCACGAGGTAGAGCTTGTAGTGATCCTCGATGCGGCCGTTCGCCATCAGCACATTGCTCGCGCCGATCGCCTTCGACACATCGGAGAGCGAGAGCTTGTACGCGGCGAGCCGCGCGGGATCGATCGCGACTTCGAACTCGTCCTGCGCGCCGCCTGTCACGTCGACCCGCGCCACGCCTTCCACCGAAGACAGCAACGGCCGCATCTGGAACTGCGCGAGGTCGTGCAGCGCGGAGAGCGACTGCTGCTGCGAAGTGAGGCTATACGCCAGCACCGGAAACACGGTCGGGTCCATGCGCCGCACCTGCATCGAGGTCCCTTGCGGCAGCGTTGCGAGAATCTCGCTGATGGCCGACTGTGCCTGCAAGGTGGCTTGCGCCATGTCGGTGCCCCAGTCGAAATTGATCGAGATTTCGGCCGCGCCGCGGCTTGTTTTCGATTCGACGTCGCGCACGTTCGGCACGCGCCGCAGCGCTTCTTCGACCGGCATCGTGACGAGCGTGGCCATCTGTTCGGCGGGGCGGTCGCCCGCGTCGAGCGAAACGACCGCGCGCGGAAACGCGACGTTCGGAAACAGCGAGATCGGCAGGCGGAACGCGGTCAGCGCGCCCGCTATCGCCAGCAACGCGATCACGAACAGCAGCGAGCGGCGGTGCTTCTGCATCCATTGACCGAAATTCATCGCGGCGCGCCTGCGCTGGTTCGCACCGCCATGCCGTCCTTCAACTCATAGTTGCCGCTGACCACGAGGCCTTGCGCGGCGTCGAGCGGGCCATCCACGCCGTAACGGTCGCCGTTCTCGACCTGGGTGGTCACCGCCACGCGGCGCGCCTTGTTCTGCGGCGTGATCTGGAACACGTACGCGCCTTGGCCGTCTTTCAGCACAGCGGCACGCGGCACGATCCAGTGCGTGCCGCTGCGGGTCTCGATGTCCGCGCTCACGCGCGTGCCGGGAATGAAGGCCGTCTGACCGAGCGGCACGTTCGCGCCGACATCGACGAGCTGGCTCTGCTGATCGATCGAGGCGCCGACCAGTGCCACGTGGCCGTTCGCCGAAGTCTTCGCGAGCGACGTGGACAGACCGTGCAGCGCGACGAGGTCGCCGGCGTGGATCGCGGCGGCATCGGCGGGCTCGACGCCGAGCATCACGTTGGCGCGCGCGTCCTTGCCGCTGCCGCCCGCGAGTTGCAGGATCGCCGTGCCGGCTTGCACCTGATCGCCTTGAGCGGCCGAAACCTGCAGCACGACGCCGTCGTTCGGCGCGGTGATGATTTTGTTGCCGCTTGCCACGCCGGTCTGGTTCTGCGCGGCGAGCGCCTGCTGCGCGTCGTCGGCGGCCTTGCGGGCGCTGGCGAGTTGCGACTGCGTGGCGAGTCCTTTGTCGTACAGCGATTGCGTGCGCGCCAGCTCGCCTTGCGCGAGCGTCACGGCGCTTTTCGCCTGGGTTGCGGCAAGCACGGCGGCCGGGTCGGCCTGCACGAGGAAGAGCGGCGCGCCACGCGTCACCGTTTGCCCGGATTGCACGCGCATCTGCACGATGCGCGCGGTGTACGGCAGATTGACAGTGGTGAGGTTCGACGCGGACGCCGCGACGACGCCATACGCGCGCACCGGCTGCGCGATCTCGGCGCGCTGCACGCGCACGGTTTGCACGGCGACCACGGGTTGCTCGGCGGTGTCGCCGGCGCTTGCCGCGCGGGCCGTATGAACGCCCGCGCACAGCAGCGTGGCGCAAGCGATCGAAATCGCACCGGCGGCAATGCGCGGCCGCAGCGCTGAAGTCAGGCTATTTCGCATGAGTGTCGGTCAAGGTGAGAGCGGTGGAGTAAGCGTCGGGAATCGCGCTGCCGAGCAGCGCCTGCAAGCCCACGCGTTGTTCGGCGAGCGACTCGCGCAAGGTCGCGACGTCGATCTGTTTGGTGAGCGCGGCGCTTTGCGCGTCGGTGTAGGCGCCGAGCGCGAGGTTGTGATCCGCGTAGGCCGCGGCCGCGTGCTGGGCGGCGAGGTCGACCTCGGGCAGCGCGGCTTCGGTTTGCTGCAATTGCCGCGTGAGGACCGCGTTGTCCGCACGCAGATGCGCGACGTCGCCGTAAGCGCTGTTCAGCCGTGTTTGATATTCGTCGCGCAAACGCTGGCGGCTGGCCTGCTCGATTGCGACGTTGCCTTGATTGCGGTTGAAGATCGGCAGGCTGAGGTTGATCTGGAAGCCGCTCGTGTAGATGTTCGACGTATCGCGCGCCCGCACGAAGCCCACCGACAGACTCGGGAACTGGCTGAGGATCGCGGCGCGATATTTCTGTTCCTGCGCCTCGTAGCCTGCTTGCAGCGCGATCAGATCCGGGCGGCGCCGAGGCAGCCGGGCGAGCGCGGCATCGAGCGTCGCGTCGGAGAGCGGCTCGATGTTTTCGCCGCCTGTGAGTTGCAGTTGCACCTCCGGCGAGATGCCGAGCAGCGCGTTCAGATCATGGTGCGTCTGCTCGGCTGCGCGCTCGGCATCGGTGTATTGCTTGCGGGCGTCGCCATAGGCGAGGAGCGCGGCCGTCAACGTGTCGTCAGTGAGGTTGCCGTCGCGGCGCGCTTCGGCCATGCGTTCATAGCGCGTGCGCGTGAGGTCACGCTGGCGCTGCAAGAGGGGCAGCGTGTCCTGCTGAAAACGCGTCTTGATGAACAACTGCCGCGCTTGCGCGACGATCTGCCATTCCTGCCACAGCAGACCGAGGTCGGTTTTCGCCACCGTGGCGTCGGCGGATTGTTTGTTGGCGCTGCGCAGCACGATCGCCATCACGTCCATGCTCAAGCCGTAGTTGAACGCGCGCACGGTGCCGATCTGGCCGGGATAATCGCTCGCTATGCTCAGTTGCGGGTCCGGCAGCAGGCCCGCTGAATAGGCCTGAGCGCGGGCAATGCCGAGGTCGTCGCGGGCCAGCCTCAGGTCTGGGTTGTTGGCGACCGCGAGCATCGCGACCTCGTCGATATCGAGTCCGTCGGACGGATCGAAACGATGCGCGGCCAGCTCCGGTAGAGGCATGCTCGCCGGATCGATGCGGATGCGTTCGAGCGAATGGGCGGAGGTGGACGTATCCTGCGGCGCGAGCGGCTCGCGGTGATACCACGTGCAGCCGCCCATCAGCAGCGCGCAGAGTGGCACCAGCGCGCGCAACCGTTCGTAGCGTCGCGGTGTGTGTCCGGCCACGGGCCCGGCAGCGGCGAACACAGACACGGCCGCCGATATAGCCGCGGACGCGGCATTGAGAACGGGCAAAATGCGGCTCCTGAACAAAGAAACGGGGCATCCGCGCGGGAAGGCCACGGAAAAGAAGCGATTTTGCTGATGGACTGCTTAAGACATGCTTAACGCCGATTTAAGCGGCCCTTCAGCGTCCCTTCAGTGTCCCTTCAGCAAAACATAAGCAAGCCATAAGGAAGCGTTAAGCTACCGGGCGGGACAATGCCGGAGCCAATAAGGGAGAGGAGAGGCCATGCGTCTGCTACTGGTCGAAGACGACGACATGATTGCGGAAACGGTTCTGGGCGCGATGCGCCGCTCCGGATACGCGATCGACTGGGCCGAAGACGGCCGCGCGGCGGAGCTGTCGCTCGGCAACGGCGTGTATGACCTCGTGCTGCTCGATCTCGGCCTGCCGAAGAAGGACGGCATCGACGTCCTCAACGCTTATCGCAAGAACGGCGGCGCCGCACCGGTCATCATCCTGACGGCACGCGACGCCGTCGACGAACGGATTCGCGGCCTCGACGCCGGCGCCGACGACTATCTGATCAAGCCATTCGATCTCGACGAACTGGCCGCGCGCGTGCGCGCACTGCTCAGGCGGCGCACCGGCCAGAAGCAGCCAGTCTACGCGCACGGCGAGATAACGCTCGACCCCGCGGCGCACGAGGTCAGCAAGTCCGGCGAGCCAGTACCGCTCGTACCGCGCGAATTCGCATTGCTGCAAGCGCTGATCGAAGAGCCGACGCGCGTGTTCACCAAGACCGAGCTCGAAGAAAAACTGTACGGCTGGGGCGAGGAAGTGGGCAGCAATACCATCGAAGTGCACGTGCACAGTTTGCGGCGCAAGATCGGCGCGGACCAGGTGGTGACCGTGCGCGGCGTGGGCTACCGTCTGAAGAGGTGCTGATGACGTCGATTCGCCGCTGGCTGCTGGGCTGGCTGATCTTCGGTCTGGCGGCCGCCTCGGGCGCGGCCGGCTACGGCATCTTTCATACGGCGCGTGAGGAAGCGAGCGAACTGTTCGACTATGAGTTGCGCACGATCGCGCTGTCGCTGCCGTTGAATCTCGCCGGCACGGGCGACCGCGAACATCGCGACCCCGACCTTGGTGGTCTGTCCGACGACCGGGTCGTCATCGAAATCTGGGACGGCGCGGGCAAGCTGATCTATCACTCGCTGCAGGCGCCGGTGTTCGCGCGCCAGCCGCCGGGCTACGACACGGTGGAGCGCGGCGAGTATCACTGGCGCACGTTCGCCGTGCAGCAGGGGGAACGCTATATTCAGGTGGCGCAGCCCATCTCCGTGCGCGAGGACCTCGCGATGCGCCTCGCGCTGCATACGCTCTGGCCGCTCGGCGTGCTGGTGCCGGTGACGATCGTGCTGGTACTGCTGGTGGTGGCGCGCGGGCTGGCGCCGATTGGCGGGCTGTCGCGCGCATTGTCCACCCGTACGATCGATTCGCTGGAACCGCTGCGCCTGGACAGCAGCATGCCGGTCGAGATCAGGCCGCTGGTCGAAGCGCTCAACGATCTGCTGCAGCGGCTGCACACGGCGTCGCAAGCGCAACGCACCTTCATCGCCGACGCCGCGCACGAGTTGCGCTCGCCGCTCGCCGCATTGAAGCTGCAATTGCAGGCCGCGTCGCGCGATGGTTCGTTAAAGGGCGAAGGCCAAACGCTCGAACGCGTCGAGGGGCGCGTCAACCGCATCATTCACCTGGTGCAGCAACTGCTGGCGCTCGCGCGTGAAGACGCGCATCCGGTCACGGCGATGCTGCCGGTCAGCCTGCGGCGCATCGGCGAGCAGGCGGTGGGCGATTTTTCGCTGCTGGCGGAAACCAGGGAGATCGACATCGGCCTGGAGTGCGAAGGCGCGCGCACGGAGGGGGATGCTTATACCGTGCTGGCCGAGCCGCACGGCATGAGCGTGCTGCTGGGCAATCTGATCAACAACGCGATCCGGCATACGCCGCGCGGCGGACGCGTCGACGTGATCCTCAAGCGTGACGGCAGGCGCGTTGGCTTCGAAGTTGCCGATACCGGCTCGGGGATTCCGGAGGCCGAACGCGAACGGGTCTTCGACCGTTTCTATCGCGGCGAAGGGGCGCAAGGCGAAGGCAGCGGCCTTGGGCTCGCAATCGTGTCGCGCATTGCCGCGCGGCATCAGTTGGATCTGTCGCTGCGCAACAACGAAGGCCGGCCCGGCTTGCGGGTGTCCGTGTCCGGTCTGAAGGCGCATGAGGTCGGCGCGCCAGTGGCCCTTAGAATCTGACAGTGTTCGAGTCACACCGCCACGTTCAAGCGCCGCGTTCGTTGCTGGACGAAAGCGCCGGAGGCGGATCGTTCGACGCATCGCCGGACTCGGTGCTCAGCGTCGCGTCCAGTTCCGGCGCGTTCGACACCTGGCGCAACTCGTCAGCGATGATCGACACCAGCGCATCCGCCGCGGCGCTCAACGGGCGTCGTGGATGGCTCACGCACACGATATGCCGCACGATGCGCGGCGCGAGAATCGGATAGGCGCGCAGGCTGCCCCGGCGCACCGCGCGCTGCACGGCGATCCGCGGCAGGATGGTCGCGAAGTGGGTGCTCTCCACCAGCTTCACGATCGTGCTCAACACGTCGATTTCGAAGCGCGGCGCGAGCAGCACGTCTTCATGCTGTGCCGCCGTATCGAGCACGCCACGCAAGCCGTGACGCTTGGTCGGCAGCACCAGTTCCAGTTCCGGCAGTTGCGCGAGTTCAATGGCGTGCGGCAACTCGGGGCCGTGCTCGGCGCTCGTCACCAGCACCATTTCCTCGTCGAGCAAGGGCTGCGCGTCGAGTGAGAAGCGCGCGCGCGGTTTGTTGATCAAGGCCGCGTCGAGCTGGCCGCCCGTTACCCAGTCTATGAAGGTCGCGCTGTAGCCGTCCGCCACGGTTACTTCGACATGCGGATAACGCGCGTGAAAACGCGACAATGCATCGGCCAGCACGCTTTCCGTGACCGACGCGATCAGCCCGATCGACACGTGGCCGGTCACCACCTCGTCGCGCTGCACGAGTTGCTGACGCGCGTGCGCGAGATCGCGCATGATCGGCAGAAACAGCCGGTACATGAGCCGGCCGGCAGCGGTCGGCGCCATGCCGTGCGCGTTGCGCTCGAAGAGCTGCTGGTGCAGTTCGTCCTCGAGTTTGGCGATCTGCATGCTGAGCGCGGGCTGCACGATGTTCAGGCGTTTCGCCGCCCGCGTGACCGAACCGTCCTCGAAGAGCGCGATGAAATACTGGATTTGCCTGAGGTCCATGTTGGTATGAATAAAACATCAGCAAACGTAATGAGAAAGACGCGCCGTATCAGATAAAGACAGGAACCGCGCTCCATGGATGCTCCTGAACCCTGGCTCCAGCTCCGCAGAATGCGCCGCGAGCCGCGCGGTGTCTATTGATATCCTGCCTACAATTGGCTGTCATTGGTGCTAACGCGCATATCATCGGGAATGATTCAACGCATCAATAATCAATATTAGAAGTTATACGCCGATCTCGTTACGCTTCCATCATCAACTGGCAGTCCGGTTCGGACATGAAGCCGGGGCACGGATGGAGACGTAGATGAATACTCGCGAAGCCGCATCGCACGGTACTTTCCAACTGACGTGGGGCCGCCCGTCCGGCGTGCTTACGCTGCGCGACTGGCTGGCGCATCTGGCGCGCACGGGCCGGCTGGCCACGATCGACAGGCCGGTGGCGCTCGAACACGAACTTGCCGCGATTGCCAAGCGCCTCGACGCCACGCAAGCCGCGTTCTTCACGAAACCGGGCGGTCACGACGTGCCGGTGGTCAGCGGTTTCATGTCGCGCCGCGCCTGGATCGCCGAAGCGATGGGTGTGGCCGAGGCCGATCTGCTGAAGCGCTTTCGCGACGCGGCCGATCAGCCGATTCCCTCGAAGGAAATTTCACGCGCCGAAGCGGCCTGCCAGCAGGTCGTGCATACCGGCGGCATCGACCTTCACAAGCTGCTGCCGATTCCCACGCACAGCGAGCACGACAACGGGCCATATATCACCGCGGGTCTCGTGATCGCGCGCAATCCGCGCACCGGCGTGCAGAACGTGTCGATCAACCGCATTCAGGTGCATGGGCCTGATCGCATGGCGATCCTGCTGCTGCCGCGCCACTTGTACGCATTCCAGAAAGCCGCGGAAGAGGCCGGCGATGCGCTCGACGTCGCCATCGCGATCGGCGTCGATCCGCTGACGATGCTCGCCTCGCAAGCCATTTCCCCAATCGATTCAGACGAACTGGAAATCGCCGGCGCGCTGCACGGCGCGCCGCTGCCGGTCGTCAAATGCGTGAGCAACGGCGTCAATGTACCGGCCTTCGCCGAGATCGTGATCGAAGGGCGCATTCTGCCCAACGTGCGCGAACTGGAAGGTCCGTTCGGCGAATTCCCGAAGTACTACAGCGCACAGGAAGCGCGTGAAGTGATCGAAGTCACCGCGCTCACGCATCGCGAGAAGCCGATCTTTCATACGATCGTGCCGGCGGAAATGGAGCATCTGCTGCTCGGCGCGATTCCGCGCGAGGCGACGCTGCTCGCCCATCTGCAACGTAGTCATCCTAACGTGAAGGACGTGCATCTCTCCGTGGGCGGCGTGTGCCGCTATCACCTGTGGGTGCAGTTCGATAAGAAGCGCGAAGGCGAAGCGAAGAACGTGATTCTGTGCGCGTTCGGCGCGCACTACGACATCAAGCAGGTGGTCGTGGTCGACACCGATGTGGACGTGCACGATCCGGCCGAAATCGAATGGGCCATCGCCACGCGCTTCCAGGCTGATCGCGATCTGGTCGTGATCGAAGGCGCGCAAGGTTCGCCGCTCGATCCGTCCACCACCGTCGGTCAGCCGGAAGACGCGCCGCCGCATCTGCAAGGCGTGAGCGCGAAGATGGGACTCGACGCCACGCGGCCGGTGGTGTATGCGTCGCACGTGTTCACGCGGGTGCGCATTCCGGGCCAGGACACGGTAAATCTGGACGAACTCGTCGCCGCCGACAACGCCGCGTTCGACAGCTATCTGGATGGCGCGCATGACTGAGCTCGCACATAAGCCGCAGCGCATCGTCGTCGGCATTTCCGGCGCGAGCGGCGCGTCGATCGGCGTGCGTCTGCTTGCGGCGCTGCGCCGCCTCGGCACGCACGAAACGCACCTGATCGTGTCGGCCTCCGGCGCGGTCACGGCGGCGCAGGAACTCGGCATGACGCGCGGCGATCTGGACAGTCTCGCCGACGTGGTCTACAACGTGCGCGACATCGGCGCGGCGGTGGCAAGCGGTTCGTTCATCACGGCAGGCATGGTGATAGCGCCTTGCTCGATGAAGACGCTCGCGGGCGTGGCCAACGGTTTCGCCGACAACCTGCTCACGCGCGCCGCCGATGTGATGCTCAAGGAGCGTCGCCGGCTCGTGCTGGTCGCGCGCGAAACGCCGCTCAATCTCGCGCATCTGCGCAACATGACTTCCGTGACGGAGATGGGTGGGATCGTGATGCCGCCGGTGCCCGCTTTCTACGCGCATCCCAAGTCTATCGAGGACGTGGTCGATCACACGGTGGGGCGCATTCTCGATCTGTTCGGTATCGAGCATCGCGAGATTGCGCAGCGCTGGAGCGGGCTCGCCGACGAATTCACGGAGCGCCGCTCGGGAGTGGACGAATGAATCAGCGCGACTTGCTTCACGCAGGCGACACCGCGACGCGTGAATGCGAACCAGAACTGGATAAACGCCCGCGACGTCATCTCGGCCGCCCGATGGAGCGTCTGGAAGATCCCGCGATTCTCACGGGTCGCGGCCGTTACGGCGACGACATCGGCATTCGTCCGGGCACGTTGCACGCCGCGATCCTGCGCTCGCCGCACGCGCATGCAGAGTTGGTGTCGATCGACACCGATGCCGCGTCGAAGCTGCCTGGAGTGCACGCGATCCTGACACGCGACGACCTGCGCGCCTGGTCGCGGCCTTTCGTGGTCGGCGTGAAATCGCCGATGGAACAGTGGGCGCTGGCAATGGACCGCGTGCGCTATGTCGGCGAACCGGTGGCGGTGGTGCTCGCGCAATCGCGCGCCATCGCCGAAGACGGGCTCGATCTGCTCAAGGTCGAATACGCCACGCTCGACCCGGTCACCTCGATCGAGCAGGCGGCGAGCGATGCATCGCCGGTGTTGCACGAGAAAGTGGGCAGCAACGTGATCAGCGACCGGCATTTCCGCTACGGCGAGCCGGAAGCCGCGTTCGACAAGGCGCCGCATCGCGTGAAACTGGTGGCGCATTATCCGCGCAATACCTGTGCGCCGATCGAATGCGGTGTGGTGATCGCCGAATACCTGGCCGGCGACGAAGGCTACGACGTCACGTCCAATTTCATGGGGCCGTTCTCGCTGCACGCGGTGATGGCGATGGCGCTGAACGTGCCCGCCAACCGTTTGCGTCACAAGGCGCCGCGCGATTCGGGCGGCAGCTTCGGCGTGAAGCAGGCGGTGTTTCCGTACGTGGTGCTGATGTGCCTCGCTTCGCGCAAGGCGGGCGCGCCGGTGAAATGGGTCGAGGACCGGCTCGAGCATCTGAGTGCGGCGACCTCCGCGACCGCGCGCCTCTCGACGCTCGAAGCCGCCGTGGAAAGCGACGGCCGCATCACGGCGCTCTCCTACGATCAACTCGAAGATTGCGGCGGCTATCTGCGCGCGCCGGAACCGGCCACGTTCTATCGCATGCACGGCTGCCTGACTGGCGCGTACGCAATCGACAATCTGCTCGTGCGCAACCGCGTCGTGCTGACCAACAAGACACCGACGGGTCTGGTGCGTGGCTTCGGCGGTCCGCAGGTGTACTTCGCGCTCGAACGGCTGATGCAGCGCATCGCGCTCGAACTGAACCTCGATGTGCTCGACGTGTACCGCCGCAATTTCGTCGCCGCCGATGCGTTCCCGTATCGCGCCGCGGCGGGTGCGCTGCTCGACTCGGGCAACTATCCGGAAGCGCTGCGCCGCGCGCTGAGCGAAGGCGGGTATGACGAGCTGCTTGCACGTCGCACGGCGGCACGCAAGGAAGGGCGGCTGTACGGGATCGGCTTCGCGGCGATCGTCGAGCCGTCGGTGTCGAACATGGGCTACATCACGACCGTGATGCCCGCCGAGGCGCGCAAGAAAGCCGGGCCGAAGAGCGGCGCGATCGCGAGCGCGACCGTGAGCGTCGATCTGCTCGGCGGCGTGGTGGTCACGATTGCATCGACGCCCGCGGGCCAGGGGCATATGACGGTGTGCGCGCAAGTGGTCGCGGACGTGCTCGGCGTGTCGCCGGATGACGTCATTGTCAATGTCGAATTCGATACGCACAAGGACGCGTGGTCGGTGGCGGCGGGTAATTATTCCAGCCGCTTCGCCGGCGCGGTGGCGGGCACGGTGCATCTCGCGGCCGTGCGCGTGCGCGACAAGATCGCGCGCATCGTGTCGAAGCAGATGGGCTGCGCGCCGGACGATATCCGTTTCGAAGAAGGCAGGATTTTTGCAAAGGGTGCCGAGGATCGCGCGCAGCCGTTCGGCCGCGTCGCCGCCAATGCGCCGCATTGGGCGCCCGCGCTGTTGCCCGAAGGCGAAGAGCCCGGCTTGCGCGAGACGGTGTTCTGGAATCCGCCGAACATGGCCGCGCCGGATGAGAACGATCGCGTCAACACATCGGCCGCCTACGGTTTTGCTTTCGACATGTGCGGCGTCGAAGTGGATCACGCCACCGGCCGCGTGCGGATCGACCGCTACGTCACCGCGCACGACGCCGGCACGCTGCTGAACCCTGCGCTCGCCGACGGCCAGATTCGCGGCGCGTTCGCGCAAGGACTCGGCGCTGCGTTGATGGAGGAATTCCGCTACGGCGCGGACGGCAGCTTCCAGTCCGGCACGCTCGCCGACTATCTGATGCCGACCACCTGCGAAGTGCCCGATCCGGTGATCGTGCATCTGGAAACACCGTCGCCGTTCACGCCGCTCGGCGCGAAAGGACTCGGCGAGGGCAACAACATGAGTACGCCGCCGTGCATCGCGAATGCGGTGGCGGACGCGCTCGGCGTCGACGATATCCGTTTGCCGCTGACGCCTTCGAAGGTCATGGCGCTGATCGGCATCGACGATCCGGAGCCGTCGCGACCCGAGTTGCGTGAAGCGCCCGCCGCCAAACCGGCGACGCCGGGTGGCGGCAAGGCGCTCACCGCGCAGGGCAGCGTCGATTTGCCGGCGTCGCCGGAAGCGATTTTTGCCGTGCTGCTCGATCCGAACGCGCTCGCGAAAGTGATACCCGGCTGCCACGCGCTCGAAGCCGAAGGCACGAACCAGTATCGCGCCGACGTGACGGTTGGCGTCGGCATGATCAAGGCGCGTTTCGAAGCGAAGATCGGCTTGTCCGAAATCGACGCGCCGCGTCGGCTGCGTCTGGCGGGCGCGGGCATATCGTCGCTCGGCAGCGCGCGTGGCAGCGGCCTCGTCGAACTGACGCCGATCGAAAACGGCACGCGTCTTTCCTACGACTACGAAGCGCAGGTATCGGGCAAGGTCGCGGCAGTGGGCGGACGCATGCTCGAAGGCGCGGCCAAGGTCGTGTTGCGCCAACTGTTCGAATCGCTCGGCCGTCAGGCGGCGGGCAAACCAGTTCACACCGGCGGCTCATGGCTTTCGCGCCTGCTGGGCCGTTTCAGGAGACAGCCATGAAGCCCGCGCCGTTCGATTATCTGCGGGCCATGACGACGCAGCATGCGCTCGACGCCCTCGCGCAACACGGCGAGGACGCCCGCGTGCTGGCCGGCGGCCAGTCGCTGATGGCGGTTCTGAACATGCGCCTCGCGCAGCCGCGCATGTTGATCGATATCTCGCGCACCGACGAGCTGAACTCGGTGCGTGTCGATCACAAGGCCGGCTTGCTGGCGGTGGGCGCGGCGGCGACGCAAGGCAGCGTCGAGTGGCGCGAATCGCTGCGCGACGAAGTGCCGTTACTGGCGATGGCGTTCCCGCATATCTCGCACTTTCAGATCCGCAATCGCGGCACGGTGTGCGGCTCGATAGCGCATGCCGACCCGAGCGCGGAATTGCCGCTGGTGCTCGCCGCGCTCGGCGGCGACGTGATGCTGCGCTCGAAAAAGAAACACCGCGTGGTGCCTGCCGGCGAGTTTTTCCAAGGCATGTTGATGACTGCGCGCGAGCCGGACGAACTGGTCGAAGCCGTGCGCTTCCCGTTGAAGCGGCCGGGCGAGCGCTATGGCTTCACGGAGTTCTCCGCGCGCCACGGCGACTTCGCGATGGCCGCGTGCGCGGCTGTCGTGACGAGCGATTCGATCCGCCTCGCGGTGGGTGGCGTCGCGGACCGGCCGGTGGTCGAGCAATGGCCGCGTCTGCGTGACGAGGATCTGCGCAGCGCACTGAACGATTTGAGCTGGAAACTAGGCGCACAGGACGACGCGCATATCAGCGCGGCGTATCGCCGGCATCTGGTCCGGCAACTGGGATGGCGCGTGATCGAGGAGGCGAAGTGAGCAACACATCGAACGGCAACGTCGTGCACATAGTGCGGCAGGGCGAACGGCAATGCGTCACGCTGACGCTCAACGGCCGTGAACGCAGCGGCTATTGCGAGCCGCGCGAACTGCTGTCGGATTTCATCCGTCATGAACTGGGCGCGACCGGCACGCACGTCGGCTGCGAGCATGGCGTGTGCGGCGCGTGCACGGTGCACGTGGACGGCGTGGCGGGACGCTCGTGCCTGATGCTGGCGGTGCAGGCCGATGGCCGCCGCATCGACACGGTGGAGGGACTCGCGCCCGACCTGAAGCTCGGCGATCTGCAGCAGGCGTTCCAGCGTCATCACGCGTTGCAGTGCGGTTTCTGTACGGCCGGGATACTGATGTCGTGCGCGGACTATCTGCAGCGCGTGCCCGATCCGAGCGAAGCCCAGGTGCGCGACATGCTCTCGGGCCATCTGTGCCGCTGTACGGGCTATACGCCGATCGTCGCCGCGGTGCTCGACGTGGCGGCACGGCGCCGGCAAGGCAAGGCGGCTAGTGAAACCGTGGAGGCCGCTCATGCTTGACCTCGGCCGAACTTTTTTGCAGAGCGTGGAACGCAGCCCCAATGCGCTCGCTCTCGTCGACGGTGAACTGGCGCTGACGTACGCGCAGTGGCATCCCCTCATCGTGAAGGTGGCCGAAGGTCTGCGCGGTCTGGGTCTCGGGCATGGCGACCGCTTGCTGGTGGTACTGCAAAACCGCTGGGAAATGGCGACCCTGCATTGGGCCTGCCAGTTCGCGGGCGTGGTGATCGTGCCGCTGAACTGGCGCGCGAAACCCGATGAACTCGAATACTGCGTAACCGATGCCGGTGTGAAGGCCATCGTGTACGAACCGGTCTGCGCCGATGCCGTGGCGCAAAGTCCCGCCGCGCAGCGCTTGCCGCGTATCGGTCTCGACGACGTGCAAGGCTGCACCGCGAGCTTCGACACACTGCTGGCGCAGGCCGCGCCGGACACGTCGAACGACGCGCAAGCGCGCGCGGATGCCAACGACTACTCGCTGATCCTCTACACCTCGGGCACCACCGGCAAGGCCAAAGGCGTGCCGCGCCGTCATCGCCATGAACGCGCCGCGGCGCTCGCGCATGTCGCGCAGAACCAGTACGGCCACGGCGAACGCACGCTCGGCGTGATGCCGCTTTATCACACCATGGGCGTGCGCTCGCTGCTCTCGATGGCGCTGGTGGATGGCCTGTTCGTCTGTGTGCGCCGCTGGAATGCGCGCTTCGCGCTCGCTGCGATCGTGCAACACAAGCTCACCTGCCTCTATCTGGTGCCGACGCTGTACCACGATCTGCTGGCCGATCCGGCTTTCGCGTCGACGGATACATCGACAGTGAGCAAGCTCGGTTTCGCCGGCGCGCCGATGAACGACGGTCTGCTCAAGCGCCTCTCAGCGGCGTTCGAACCGGACCTGTTCGTCAATCACTACGGCTCGTCCGAGGTCTACACCTTCAGCATCGATCAGGACGCCACGCGCAAGCCAGGCAGTGCGGGGCGCGCGGGCATCAACACGCGCTTGCGCGTCGTCAGGCTCGACGCCCTCACGCCCGAAGACCTGGCGCAAGCGGGCGAGGAAGGCCAGATCATCGCCGACCTGCTCGGCGACGAAGCCTTCGAAGGCTACTGGAATCGTCCCGATGCGAACGCCAAATCGTTGCGTGAGGGCTGGTACTTCACGGGCGACACGGGTTTCTTCGACGCCGACGGCGACCTGTACGTCTCCGGCCGCGTCGACGACATGATCATCAGCGGTGGCGAGAACATCTCGCCGGTCGATATCGAGTCGGTGCTGTCGCTGCATCCCGCGGTCGACGAGGTCGCGGTGGCCGGCGTGAAAGACGAACGCTGGGGACAGCGTGTGGTCGCCTTCGTGAAACGCCGCGAGTACGTCGACGCCGACGCGCTCGACGCGCACTGCCGCACCTCCGACCTCGTCAACTTCAAGCGTCCGCGCGAATACGTATTCGTGGACGACATACCGAAGTCGCCGGTCGGCAAGATTCTGCGCCGCAAGCTGTCCGCGGGCGAGTACGAGCCCGACACCCGCGGCGAAGCTATTGCATCTCACACGCAAACTACCAAGGAGTGAACCCATGACCGAATTGACTCACCGCGGCCAGAGCCTGCTGCAGGATCTCGACGGCTTTTCCATCGAGATCGACGCAGCGCGCGAGCGTGCCGACATTGTCCTGCACCGGCCGCCGTTCAACGTGATTTCGATGCATGCGCGCGATCAGTTGCGCGCCGCCTTCGAGGCGCTCGACGACGACCCGCGTGTGCGCGTGATCGTGGTGCGCGCCAAAGGAGAACACTTTTCGAGTGGCGGTGACATCAAGGGCTTTCTGGAAGCATCGCCGGAAACCGTGTCGAAGCTCGCGTGGAATATCGCGGCGCCGGCGCGTTGTTCGAAGCCGGTGATCGCGGCCAATCGCGGCTTCTGTTTCGGCGTGGGTTTCGAACTGTCGCTCGCGTGCGATTTCCGCATTGCCACCGACACCAGTTTCTACGCGCTGCCGGAACAGAAACTCGGGCAGATTCCGGGCTCGGGCGGCTCGGCGCGGTTGCAGCAGATGGTCGGCATCGGCCGCACCAAGGACATCGTGATGCGCTCGCGCCGCATTCCGGGCAAGCAGGCTTACGAGTGGGGCATCGCAGTCGAATGCGTGGCCGACTCGGAACTCGAGGC
This sequence comes from Paraburkholderia sp. BL17N1, assembly GCF_003634175.1. Classification (NCBI taxonomy): domain Bacteria; kingdom Pseudomonadati; phylum Pseudomonadota; class Betaproteobacteria; order Burkholderiales; family Burkholderiaceae; genus Paraburkholderia; species Paraburkholderia sp. BL17N1. The sequence goes on along the minus strand of NZ_RBIW01000001.1, from coordinate 3,767,320 downwards.
GACGACCGACGCGCTGGTGGATGAACTGCGCGCGTTCTCACCGCTCGCGCAACGGACCGCGAAGAAGCTGCTCAACGATACCGAGGACGCACCGCTGTCGATCGCGATCGAACTCGAAGGTCACTGCTATAGCCGGTTGCGCGCCTCGGACGATTTCCGCGAAGGCGTCGAGGCGTTTCACGGTAAGCGCAAGCCGGTGTTTCGCGGCAGTTAAGGCGAACGCTGGGCAAAGGGAAATCGGAAGATGCTTTGCATGGGACCGGAGTAAGCGCTGAAGCGCTAACTCCGGTCGACAGCTTTGCATGGGACCGGAATAAGCGCTAAAGCGCTAACTCCGGTCGACAAAGGAGACAGGTGGATGGAACGCTTCGATTACGTGATCGTCGGCGGCGGATCGGCAGGGTGCGTGCTCGCGCATCGTCTGTCGGCAGTCGCGTCGCTGCGCGTCGCGCTGATCGAAGCCGGCGCGGATACGCCGCCCGGCAAGGTGCCTGCGGCGATTCTCGACAGCTATCCGATGCCGGTTTTCTGCGGCGATAAATACATCTGGCCGGAACTGAAGGCAAGCGCCACACGCACCGCCGCGCCTCGGGTCTACGAGCAGGGCCGGGTGATGGGCGGCGGGTCGAGCATCAACGTGCAGTCGGCCAATCGCGGCCTGCCGCGCGACTACGACGACTGGGCCGCCAACGGTGCGAGTGGCTGGGCATGGCAGGACGTACTGCCGTATTTCCGCAAACTCGAACGCGATGTAGATTTTCCGGCCGGTGAGTTGCACGGCAGAGATGGTCCGGTGCCGATCCGCCGCATTCTGCCGGCGTACTGGCCGGCGTTCTGCGATGCCTTCGCCGACGGCATGCGGAAAAATGGTTTCGCGGCCTTGCAGGATCAGAACGCCGAGTTCGGCGACGGTTATTTTCCCGGCGCGTTTTCGAATCTCGACGACCGGCGCGTATCGACCGCAACGGCCTATCTGGACGAAGCGACGCGTCAGCGCCGCAATCTGCGCATCTATGCGGACTTGCGCGTCGAGTCGATCCTCATGGAAGGGCGTGTGGCGCGCGGCGTGGTCGCGGTAGAGCGCAGCGGCGCGCGCATCCGTTTCGACGCCAACGAAGTCATAGTGAGCGCGGGCGCGTTGCAATCCCCCGCGTTGCTGATGCGCGCCGGCATCGGCGCGAAGGCGGAACTGGACGCGCTCGGCATCGAGTGCAGAGTCGATCTGCCGGGCGTGGGACGCAATCTCCAGGATCATCCGTCGCTCACGTTCTGTCATTTTCTCGAGCGGCGTTTTCGCATGCCGCTCTCGCGCCGCCGCGCGAGCATGACGGCCGCGCGTTTTACCTCGGGCATAGCGGGCTGCGACGAGTCCGATCTGTATCTGTCGAGTGCGACGCGCGCCGCCTGGCATGCGCTCGGCAACCGGCTCGGCTTGTTTTTCCTCTGGTGCAACCGGCCTTATTCGCGCGGCCGCGTGCAACTCGTGTCCGCCGATCCAGCGGTGGCGCCGCGCGTCGATCTGAATCTGCTCGATGATCCGCGCGATCTCGCGCGCCTCGTCCACGGCGTGCGGATACTCGCGAAGATCGTCGAGGCGTCGGGTCTCGGCGACAACCCGCGCGACTTTTTCCCGGCCGCGTTTTCACCGCGTGTGAAAGCGCTGAGCCGCGTCGGCAAGGGCAATGCGGCGCTAACCTCGCTGCTCGGCATGCTGCTCGATACGCCCGCGCCGTTGCGGCGTCTGCTGATCGAGCGTTTCTTCACGCGAGGCCAGCGCATGTCCGCGCTGCTGGCCGAGCCGGGCGCGCTCGAAGACTTTGTCCGCGCGAATGTGTTCGGCGTCTGGCACGCGAGCGGTACTTGCCGGATGGGCGACGCGCACGACGCCACGGCGGTAACCGACACTTCCGGCCGTGTGCACGGCGCGCACGGCCTGCGGGTCGTCGACGCCTCGCTGATGCCGCGCCTGCCCGCGGCGAATACGAATATCCCGACCATCATGATGGCCGAAAAGATTGCCGACGCGATGCTCGCGCGGCGCGAGGCCAATGCTGGATCGAAGACGGCGCCGCTCACCGCGGCCTCGCCATAAGGTTTCTTAACACCACCAAGAGCACGCGCAAGAGAACGTGCCTACAAACGGGGACGATCGAGAGACGGCCCCGCTGATAGTCAAGGAGATGACGATGTCTGTAGCAGCGCAAAATGGCGCCGCCTTGCCCGCGGTAGACCAGCGGCAAGTGATGGGTGCGGTAATGGCCTCGTGCCTCGGCTGGGCACTGGATCTGTTCGATCTGTTCGTATTGCTATTCGTCGCGCCGGTGGTCGGGCGGCTGTTCTTTCCGTCCGAGCATGCGATGCTCTCGCTCGCTGCGGTGTATGCGTCGTTTGCCGTGACATTGCTGATGCGCCCGCTGGGTTCGGCATGGTTCGGCTCCTACGCGGACCGCCACGGACGCAAGGGCGCGATGATCATCGCGGTGGTCGGCGTGGGGCTTTCCACGGCCGCGTTCGGCCTGCTGCCGACCGTCGCGCAGGTGGGTCTCGTCGCGCCGATCCTGTTCCTCATGCTGCGCCTCGTGCAGGGCGTGTTCGTGGGCGGCGTGGTGGCATCGACGCATACCATCGGCACCGAATCGGTCGCGCCGAAATATCGCGGCGCGGTGTCGGGGCTGATCGGCGGCGGCGGAGCGGGGCTCGGCGCGTTGCTCGCCTCGCTCACGTATCTGGCGATGTCGGCGCTATTCCCCGGCGCGGCGTTCGAGGTGTGGGGCTGGCGCTGCATGTTTTTCACCGGCATCATCAGTTCGGTGCTCGGACTGTTCGTCTTCAGCAGTCTCGAAGAGTCGCCGCTGTGGAAAAAGCTCGCCGCCGAAAAGGCCGCCAAGGCCGCGGCACAGAAGCACGACACGCCGGTCGAAATCGCGCGCTCGCCCGTGCGCACGCTGTTTTCCCGCGACTATCGGTCGATTCTGTTCGTCAACCTGTTGCTGACTATCGGCGGCGGCAGCGGCTATTACCTGACCTCGGGCTATCTGCCCACCTTCCTCAAGGTGGTCAGCCACGCGCCGAACGGCGCCGCGGCGGCGATCCTGCTGATCTGCAGCGTGGCGGTGGTGATCGCGTCGGTGGCGGCGGGGCATCTGAGCACTTTCATTGGCCGCAAGTCCACTTTCATCTGGCTCGGCCTGATCCGGCTCTTCGCGTTGCCCGCACTGTTCCTGCTGCTGCCCACGGCGCAAAGCGTCACCATGATCGGCGTGTACGCGGTGATTCTCAGCGCGCTCGGCAGCGCGGGCTATGCGCCGATCCTGATCTTCCTGAACGAACGGTTCCCGACCGCGATTCGCGCGACCGGCACCGGGCTCTCATGGAACATCGGCTTTGCCATTGGCGGCATGATGCCGACCGCCGTCTCGCTGGTGGCGAAAGACGCGAGCGAGTTGCCGATGACGCTGGCGATCTTCGTCGGCGCGATCAGCGTGATTTTCCTGATCGGCGCGTTCGTCGTGCCGGAAACGCGCGGGCGGCTCGAACAGGCCGCGGCGCGCGAACCGGTTTAGCTCGGAGACGGGTCGACGGGTGCGCCCGTCGTCACGCGCCGGATCTCTTCGCCGATGATCTCGATCAGCGCGTGCGCCGCGGGCCCGATCGGCCGCTTCGGATGGCTCACGCGGATGATGTGCCGCACGATTGGCGGCGACGTGATGGTGCGCGCGCACAGCACCCCCTCGTCGACCTTGCGCTGAACCACCACGCGCGGCAGGATTGTCGCGACGCTGCTCTGTTCGACGAACTGCACGATGGTGTTCAGCAGGTCGATCTCGAACTTCGGCTTGATGACCACGTCTTCGGCCAGCAGCGCCGCGTCCAGTACGCCGCGCAGGCCGTTGCGGCGGGTCGGCAGCACCAGCTCGATGCCGGCCAGTTGCGCGAGATCGACGTCCGGCGGCAACTCGGGGCCGAGCGCGGCGCTCGTCACCAGCACCATTTCCTCGTCGACCAGCGGCACCACGTCGAGCGTGAGACGCCCGCGCGGCTTGTTGATGATGGCTGCATCCAGCCGGCCCGCTTCGACCGCGTCGATCAACTGCGCGCTGAACCCGTCGGCGACCGACACTTCCACTTGCGGGAACATCGCGTTGAACCTGGCGAGCGACTCCGGCAGCACGCTTTCCGCCTCGGACGACACCATGCCGAGCGACACTCGCCCCGTCACGATTGCGTCCTGGCGGCTCAACTGGTCGCGCGCCCGCTCGATGTCCCGCATGATTGGTGTGTACAGGCGGTACATCTGGCGCGCCGCGTCGGTCGGCGTCATGCCGTGCGGGCCGCGTTCGAAGAGTTTCTGGCGCAATTCGGTTTCGAGCTTCGAAATCTGCATGCTGAGCGCGGGCTGGACGATATTGAGCCGCTTCGCCGCGCGCGTGACGGAGCCGTCTTCGAACAGCGTGATGAAATACTGGATTTGCTTGAGGTCCATGAAACGCGGGAGCGGGTCGGAAACCGATGTAAAAACGCGAGGAAACGGGGCGGGAAGGACCGGAAGCTCCGAGTTTAACCGTGCCGCGCCGCGCCTGCTTGCAAGCCCGCGGGGAAGCCCGCGCGGCGCGGCGTGCGCGTCGTCACGAACCTGTTTCCTTACACTGCTACAATCTCGTCTTTCTCGATCGACTGTGCGCTATGGGTTTCGAACAACTCGCTGAACTGAAGAAGCAATTGGCCGCGGCTCGCCGCGAGGCTGCGCCTGCCGCGAAGTCCGGCGCCAGGCCTGCTTCGAAGGACGCATCCAAGCCGGCCAAGGACGCTTCCAAGCCCGCTTCCAAGCCCGCCGCCAAAGACGCCGCCAAGCCGGGCGCGAGGCCTGCCCGCAAGCCGGCGCCGCCGCGCCGTGCCGCGCCCGCAGCCGCGTCCGACGCCAAACCGGCGGTGGAGGCGAAGCCGGTGGACCCGGTGGTGAAATCGATCGGGCGGCTGCAGAAACGCTTCCCCATTGCGTTCCCCAAGAATCCGGCGCCCAAGCTGCCGCTCAAGGTCGGTATTTTCGAAGACCTCGTGGTGCATGCCAAGGAACTGTCGCTGAGCGAAGCCGAATTGCGCGACGCCATCAAGACCTGGTGCCGTGGCAGCCGCTATTGGAAATGTCTCGTGGAAGGCGCGGCGCGCGTCGATCTGACGGGCGCCGAGGCGGGCAAGGTCACGGCGCAGGAAGCCGCCGGTGCGCAGCGTCTGCAGGCGCATCGCGCGGCCAGGGGTGCGGCGAAGGCGGCAGCCGGCGCGGCGAACGCAAACGCGGCCGGCGAGGCAGGCACGGAAGCGGGCGCTCAAGCCGCTGCCGAAACGCCGAATGCGCCAGCCGACACAACCATTGCGCCGGCCGAAGCCGCTGCGGACTCGCAAGCCGCCGAAGCAGGCACGCCGCAGGCCGATTCGACGGCTACGCCGGTCGCCCACGAAGCGGCCGCCGAACCGGCCGACTCGCCGGCCACCCGCGAAGCGTAAAACCCGCCACCCCGCCTAAGGGTGGCTGCCTTGCCGCGACGCAGCCGCCAGCCGGCTGCGCACGAAGCCGACGTGTTCGCGCAGTACATAGAACGCGTCGGCGTAAGCGAGCGGCATGCGCAGCCGATTCAACGAATCCTCGATCTGATCCAGTTCCGCGAAGAGCCGCTTGCGCTCCTCGTCGGTCGAACCGATGAGCGCGCCGCGTTCGATCGCAATCAGCGAACCATAGTAGCGATAGATGCGCGAGCGCACCCGCCAGCGATACAGCGCCGGAATCAGACGCATGGCCGGGAACAGCAGCACGGCCATCGGCAGCAGCAGAACCAGCGTACGGTCGCCGATGCTCGCCAGCCAGAACGGCAGCGTGCGGTACAGAAAGCTCTTGCCGGTCTTGTAGTAGCGCTGCGCGTCCTCGCTGATCTGATATTCACGCGCGACCGGACTCGGAAATTCTCCCGCCCGCTGCAACAGCCCCGGCATGCCGTGCACTTCCTGCGCCGCTTCGATCAGCAGATCGGAAATGGCCGGATGCAGCGTGGTGCGCGCCACAAGTTCGCCGGTCGGGCTGATCAGATGCACCGTTTCCGGCGGAATCCGGCGCTTCAGATCCAGCACGCCGGCGGGCAGGTCGATCTGGTCCAGATAGGGAAAAAGACGCGTATAGGCGCCCGCTTCGTCGAAGTTCATCACCGACACGCCGGGCACCTTGAGCAGGCGCAGCATCAGGCCGCGCGTGGCCGAATCGCCGTTCAGGATCGCCGCGTCGACATTGCCGGCCACCAGTTGGGTGGCGGCCTGCAGGCCGTCGCTCGGCACCAGCGTGGTGTCGCCGCCCGGCTCGATGCCGTTCGCTTCCAGCAGTTTCAGCGCAAGCAGGCGCGTGCCGCTGCCTTCGCGACCCACCGCGATGCGCTTGCCTTCCAGTTCAGAAAGCTGGCTCAAGCCCGTGCCGCGATAGAACACCACCACCGGGATATAGAAAACGCTGCCGAGCGACATGAGCGACGAGGTGTCGAGCCCGTCGGCCACGCCGCCTTGCACGAGCGCGACGTCGACGTGCTGCTTCGGGTCCAGCAGCCGTTGCAGATTCTGCACGGAGCCATCGGACTCCAGCACGTTCAGCTTGATGCCGTTGCGGGCGAGAATTTTCCGGTACTGCTCGGCGGCGATGAAAAACGAGCTGTCGCGCGGGCCGGCGCTCAAGGTGATCGTCTTGGGCGGCGCCGGATCGATCAGCCAGACGACCAGCGTCACTGTCAAAATGATGGCCGCCGCCACGACGGCATAGAGCAGGGTATGGTCGCGCCACTCGGCATGCGGTTCTTCGCCGGGAAACTGCGGGGGACGCGGGCGCTGCGCTTTCATGGACACTCCATGCCGGGAGCCGGGATGATCGCATTGTCCACTGTCCGCGGCGGCTTTACCGTCGGCAGTTTGCTCTATTGACCGTGGCATAATCCGCGACAGCTTCCCCATTGTGTTGCCAGGCGCATCGTGAGTCGTTTCTATCGGAAGATCGGCAGTTGGCTGGGATTGTTCGCGATCCTGATGGCCACGCTCGCGCCGACGATCTCGCACACACTCGCCGCTCGCGCCGATGAAGGCGCCATGTCGGACGAGCATTGCGATATGCCGTCGATGGCGTCCATGGGGTCGATGGACGCCATGCGAAAGGACATGCCGGACGCGTCGTCGGTCGTGTCAGGCATGTCCGATCAGGCCGCCGGCAAAGACACCGGCCACACCGACCACACCGGCCACACCGGCCACACCGCCATGTCCGACGGCGACGCCTGCGGTTATTGCAGCCTGCTCGCCCACATGCCGGCCGTGCCGAGCGTCGAGGCACTGTTCGTCGTTGCCGTCCGCGCTCTGCAGCACACCGTCGCGACCCGCTTCGAAAGCGTGCGCCGCGTCGAGCCGCTTACGTTCGCTCAACCCCGCGCCCCTCCGTTCGCATCCTGATTCGAGTCACCACGGCGCGATGCATCGACTGCATCGCGGCTGCCGCCGCACGTCCCTGTCGACTGTGCGCGCCGGCATTGTCACGACCCATGAAACAGGATGAATCATGCTTATCCACTCAACGCCCCGCGCGCAGCCGCTGCGCTCGGCGGCGCTGCTCGTCACTATTGCCGCCATTGCCGGCGCCTTGCTGTGCGCGCCAACGCTCGCCGGCGCCCACGCCATTGCGGGCAACCGCGTTTTCCCAGCGACGCTGGCCGTCGACGACCCCGGCGTCGGCGACGAAGCCAACCTCCAGTTCGGCCATCAACGCGTGCCTGGCGAGAACGGCGACCAGAGCATCAATACCTTCGACTTCGAGTACGACAAGCTGATCACGTCGCGGCTCGCGGTGTCCGTCGACGGCACGTATGCGATGCAGAACAACCCGCGGGCGAGCGGTTTCGACAACTTCGGCGTCGGCTTGAAGTACCTGCTGTACGTCAACGACGCGCACGAGTTCATGACCTCGATCGGCGTGGATGCCGAACTCGGCGGCACGGGCAGCCGCGCGATCGCGGATAACTTCTCGACCATCTCGCCCACCGTCTACGTCGGCAAGGGCATGGGCGATCTGCCCGAGTCGCTCGCGTATCTGCGGCCGATCGCGATCACGGGCGAAGCGGGGCCGGCGCTGACCACCGGCGCGGGACAGCCGAACGCGTTCAACTACGGGTTCACCGTGCAGTACAGCTTGCCGTATTTGCAGCAGCACGTGCGCGATGTTGGCCTGCCGCAACCGTTCGCCAATCTGATTCCGCTGGTGGAAATTCCATTGTCGCGCAGCCAGGGGCAGACGACCGGCACGGTCAATCCGGGCTTCATCTGGATCAACCGTTATGGACAGTTCGGCGTGGAGGCGCAAATCCCGATCAATCGCGCAAGCGGCTCGCATGTGGGCATTCTGGTGCAGGCGCATATCTTCTTCGACGATGTCGCGCCGACCACGATCGGCAAACCGCTGTTTCAGTGACGCAGGAGAGTAACGATGAATGACACGATGAAACATCCACGTTTGCGTGGCACACGTACCGTGGCGAAACTGGCGTCGTTGTTCGCCGGACTTGCATTGGCAAGCGCGGCTTTCGCGCATGTCTTTCCGCAGAAGCAGGAGCCGGGCGCGGGCGCAACGGTGACGTCACCCGCGCAGGTGCGCGTGATGTTCGACGGCCCGCTCGAAGCCGCGTTCAGTTCGCTGACGGTGACCGACGCGAGCGGCAAGCAGGTCAACACGGAGAAGGCCACGGTCGATGAGCATCAGCGGGCCTTGATCACCGTGCCGTTGCCGGCGCTCGCGGCCGGTCACTACACGGTGCACTGGGTGGCCGTGGCGTCGGACGGACATCGCACCCACGGCGACTATGCGTTCAATGTGAAGTAGCTGAAGCGGTGATGCGCTGCGTCATCCATCGGGCGATGGCGCAGCGTCTGAAAAGGTCTATTATCGAAAAGACGCTTTGAGCGCCAGGCTGTGCAAAGCAGCCGTCTTCGCCTTCGCTCTGAGGAGAAGAACACATGACGGAGTCCGTGAAGGCGTTTCCGACAGCGGCGCCGGGCCACCAGCGCCGGCGGATCGCCTGGCTCTACGCGTCGCTATTGACCTTCAATCTCGCCGCATGGCTTGCGGCCCTCGCGGCGTTTCGCGGCTATCCGCTGCTGATGGGTTCCTGCCTGCTGGCTTATTCGCTCGGCTTGCGGCACGCCGTGGACGCGGACCACATCGCCGCCATCGACAACGTCACGCGCAAGCTCATGCAGTCCGGCCAGCGTCCGCTGAGCGCAGGGCTGATGTTCTCGCTCGGCCATTCCACCATCGTCGTACTGGCGACGCTCGGCATCGCCGTCACCGCGATGGCCCTGCAAACCCGGCTGGGCGGATTCAGGGAAACGGGCGCGATGATCGGCACGCTCGTGTCGACGTTTTTCCTGTTTGCCATCGCGCTGCTGAACCTCATCGTGCTGCGTTCCGTGCTGCGCGCGTTTCGGCGCGTGCGCCGCGGCGAGCCGTATGTCGACGAAGATCTCGACATGCTGCTCGCCAATCGCGGCTTTCTCGCGCGCTTCTTCCGTCCGCTGTTTCGCCTGATCACACGAAGCTGGCATATGTACCCGCTCGGCTTTCTGTTCGGCCTTGGTTTCGATACCGCGACCGAAGTCGGCTTGCTCGGCATTTCCGCGGCGGGCGCCGCGCAAGGCATGTCGATCTGGTCGATCCTCGTGTTCCCGATGCTGTTTACGGCGGGCATGACGCTGATCGATACCACCGACAGCATCCTCATGCTGGGCGCCTACGGCTGGGCCTTCGTGAAGCCGGTCCGCAAGCTCTACTACAACCTCACCATCACGACGATTTCGGTGCTGGTGGCACTGCTGGTCGGCAGCATCGAAGGACTTGGGCTCGCGGCCGACAAGCTGCATTTAAATGGCGGATTCTGGCAGACGGTGGCGCTTCTTAACGATCACGTCGGCATGCTCGGCTATGCGATCGTTTGCGTCTTCGCGGCCGCCTGGTTATTGTCCGCCGCGGTTTATAAGTGGCAGCGAATCGGCGAAATGGAAGTCCGTTCCTGATGACCGCGCATGAAAAATAAGCGTGGCCCGAACCCTTAAGGGCTATCGTCAGAGAATTGCACAGGCGCACGGATGCGGTTATCGCGGCACGCGAAGTTTCACGAAAAGCTATGAAAATTGGGGTATTTCGTATCGCTGAACTATACTCGAACAAGTTTTTCGGGCTCATTGCGATGAGCACCATTCAAACGAAAACATGCAGCAAATCCGATCTTTTTAACCGCTCCCCACGCGGAAATGACCCCTGATCGATTGCTGGACACGTGACTGCCGTGCGGCGCTCGCCACGTATCTTTGCTTGTCCAAAAAGAACGTGAACGTAGTGGAGACACATCATGGCGGAAGCAGACAACGTCCCCTATGGGCGCAAGACTCAGCACGCGCCGGCCCTCAAGGAAGTGCACATCATCTGGATTACCGCGGGCCTCGGCTGCGACGGCGATTCGGTATCCATCACCGCGGCCACCCAACCGAGTATCGAGGACGTGATTCTCGGCGCGATTCCCGGCTTGCCGAAGGTCCATCTCCACAATCCCGTACTGGCGTACGAAAACGGCGACGAGTTTCTCAAGCCGTTTCATCAGGCGGCGCGTGGCGAACTGGATAACTTCGTGCTGGTGATGGAAGGCTCGATTCCCAATGAGCGTATCAATCGCGAGGGCTATTGGGCCGCCCTGGGCACCGACCCTGACACGGGCGACCCGATCACGATTCCGCAATGGCTCGACCGGCTCGCGCCGCGCGCGCTGGCGGTGGTCGGCGCGGGAACCTGCGCGACGTATGGCGGCATTCACGCGATGCAAGGCAACCCCACCGGCTGTATGGGCCTCGCCGATTATCTCGGCTGGGACTGGAAGTCGAAAGCAGGCCTGCCGATCGTCAACGTGCCGGGCTGTCCGGTGCAGCCGGATAACTTCATGGAGACGCTGCTGTATCTGCTGTATCAGCTCGCGGGCCTCGCACCCATGATTCCACTCGACGACGCATTGCGGCCGAAGTGGTTGTTCACGCGCACCGTGCACGACGGGTGCGACCGGGCCGGTTCGTACGAGCAGGCGATCTTCGCGACCGAATACGGCAGCCCGAATTGCATCGTCAAGCTCGGTTGCTGGGGACCGGTCGTGCAATGCAACGTGCCCAAACGCGGCTGGATGGCGGGCATAGGCGGCTGTCCGAACGTGGGCGGCATCTGCATCGGCTGCACGATGCCGGGCTTTCCTGACAAGTTCATGCCGTTCATGGACGAGCCGCCCGGCGCGGTGCTGTCGTCGAATCTGATCAGGAGCTATGGCCCGCTGATCCGCAGCTTGCGCAAACTGACCAGAAACACGCTCAACGATGAGCCGAAATGGCGTCACAACCGTTCGGAACTCACCACCGGTTACCGTCGCTGAGCAGGCGGATTTCGCGCAGTCAGTGTCGTCAGCATAGTCAGCAGGAGAAGGTCATGGCCGTCAGCACCGCACCTGAAGCGACCAGCACCACCCAGGCAGCGCCGGGCAAGCTGGTCGAAATGAACTGGGATCCGATTACGCGGATCGTCGGCAGTCTGGGGATTTACACCAAGATCGATTTTGCGAACCGTCGGGTGGCGGAATGCTACAGCACGTCGTCGATCTTTCGCGGCTATAGCATTTTCATGAAGGGCAAGGACCCGCGCGACGCGCATTTCATTACGAGCCGGATCTGCGGCATTTGCGGCGACAATCACGCGACCTGCTCGGTCTACGCGCAGAACATGGCCTACGGCGTGAAGCCGCCGATGATCGCCGAGTGGATCGTCAACCTCGGCGAAGCGGCCGAATACATGTTCGACCACAACATCTTCCAGGACAACCTGGTGGGCGTGGACTTCTGCGAGACGATGGTCAAGGAAACGAATCCGGGCGTGTGGGCCAAGGCGCAAAAAACACCCGCTGCGCATGCGGACAAGCACGGCTATAAAACCATCGCGGAGATCATGACCGCGCTCAATCCGTTTACCGGCGAGTTCTACCGCGAGACGCTGATGGTGAGCCGCTACACGCGCGAAATGTTCTGCCTGATGGAAGGGCGCCACGTGCATCCGTCGACGCTATATCCCGGCGGTGTGGGCACCGTGCCGACCATTCAGCTCTTCACCGACTACATCACGCGCCTGATGAAATACGTGGAGTTCATGAAGAAGGTCGTGCCGCTGCACGACGATCTGTTCGACTTCTTCTACGAGGCATTGCCCGGTTATGAAGAAGTGGGCCGGCGCCGTGTTCTGCTGGGCTGCTGGGGCTCGTTCCAGGACCCGAACGTGTGCGACTACAACTACAACACCATGACGCAATGGGGTCGCGGCATGTTCGTCACGCCGGGCGTGGTGGTGGACGGAGAACTGGTCACGACCGATCTCGTCGACATCAACCTGAACATTCGCATTCTGCTCGGCAGTTCCTATTACGACGACTGGGATCACGAAGAAACCTTCGTGAAGAACGACCCGCTCGGCAATCCGGTGGACCGCAAGCATCCGTGGAATCAGACCACGCTGCCGCATCCGCAGAAGCGCAAATTCGACGGCAACTATACGTGGGTAATGTCGCCGCGCTGGCTCGACAAGCGCACGGGCGACCACCTCGCGCTCGATACCGGTGGCGGTCCGATTGCGCGACTGTGGTCCACGGCGTTGGCGGGACTGGTGGATATCGGCTATATCAAGGCGACCGGTCACAGCGTGAAGATCTATTTGCCGAAGACCGCGCTCAAGCCCGAGGTCGAATTCGAATGGAAGATTCCGAAGTGGAGCAATGCGCTCGAACGCGATCGCGCTCGGACGTATTTTCAGGCTTATTCGGCAGCCGCGGCGCTGTATTTCGCCGAGCAGGCGCTCGCCGAATTGCACGCGGGCCGCACCCGCACGTTCAGCGACTTCACGGTGCCGGAAGAAGGGCTCGGCTGCGGCTTCCATGAGGCGGTGCGCGGCGTGCTCTCGCATCACCTGGTGATCCGCGAGGGCAAGATCGCCAACTACCATCCGTATCCGCCCACGCCATGGAACGCCAATCCGCGCGATATCTACGGCACGCCCGGACCTTATGAAGACGCCGTGCAGAACACGCCGATCTTCGAAGAGAACGGCCCCGACAAGTTCAAGGGCATCGACATCATGCGCGCGGTGCGCAGCTTCGATCCATGCCTGCCGTGCGGCGTGCATATGTACGTGGGCAACGGCAAGACCATCGACACCTCGCACTCGCCGACCTTCGGTGTGATGCAGGGAGCGCATACGTGAGCACCCGGACGAGCGACCAAAGCCCGGTCGCCGCCCAGCAACGCCGCATCGAGGAACTGATTGCGGCGCTGGAGACGCTCGACGATCCGGCGGCGCGCGAGAGCGCTCAGGAACTGCTGCAGGTGGTGCTCGATCTGCATGCGAACGGGCTCGCGCGTCTGCTGGAAATCGTTTCGTCCGTCGGGGCGATGGACGACGCCATGCTCGAAGCATTCGAACGCGACGCCGGCGTATCGGCGCTGCTGCTGTTGCACGGTTTGCATCCGCAAGACCTGCCGACGCGCGTGTCGCGAGCGGTGGAGAAGATGCGGCCGTTGCTCGGCGTGCAGGGCATCCAGATCGAATTGCTCGACGCCGCCGAAGAAGCGGTACGCGTGAAAGTGGCCGGGCGTCTGCAAGGCAAGCACAATTCGATCGGCGAATTGCGGCAGGAAATCGAGCTTGCGATTTTCGAAGCCGCGCCGGAGGCGACGCGTGTCGACATTGCGGGTTTGCAGGACGTCAACGTGCATGAACTGCGCTTCATGCCTAATACGCGCACTGAGACGCAAACCAGGGTAGCCGGCCGGACCGAGGCCGGCGCGCAATGACGTCCGCCGTCGCCACGACGCGCGGCTGGGTCGCGGCCGTGCGCCATTTCGTGCGCAAAGCCGACGACACGCACTGCGAGTTGTGCGGCGCGCTGCTGCTGGCCGACCATCCTCATCTGTTCGAGATCGCCAAACGGCAACTGCATTGCTGCTGCCGTGCCTGCGCATTGTTGTTCGGCAATCAGCAGAACGCGCGTTATCGTCCGGTGCCGCGCGACGCGCGTTATCTCGACGGCTTTCGCATGAGCGACGCGCAGTGGGACGCGCTGGCGATTCCCATCGACATGGCTTTCTTCTTTTACGACAGTTCGGCGCAACATATCGTCGCGCTGTATCCCGGACCGGCGGGCGGCACGCAGTCGCTGCTGGATCTGCAGGCGTGGACCGAACTCGTTGCCGACAACCCGTGGCTCGCGCAACTGGAGCCCGACGTCGAAGCGCTGCTCGTGAACCGCAGCGAAGGCGCGCGCGAGTATTACCGTGTGCCGATCGACCAATGTTATGCGCTGACCGGCGTGATTCGCGCGCGATGGCGCGGCGTCTCGGGCGGCCGGCAGGCCTGGAATGCGATCCATCGTTTCTTTGCCGCGTTGAAGACTCATGGCCGCGTACCGGAGGGCTTGCTTCATGCCTGATCTCGCATTCACCGTCGAGTCGGCGGAAGTGGTGCCGTTTGCGGCGGCGCCGCTGCTGATGTTCAAGCTGCATATCGTCGATACGGCGGCTGACCCGTCGGCGCAGCTCGAGATCGCCAGCATCATGCTGCAATGCCAGATCCAGATCGAGGCCGCGAAACGTCGCTACGCACCCTCCGAGCAGTACGGGCTCGAAGACCTGTTCGGTATTCCGCCGCGTTGGGGCGATACGTTGCGCACGATGCTGTGGACGCATGCGTCGGCGGTCGCGCCACCGTTCACCGGCGAATGCACGCTCGATCTGACCGTACCGTGCAGCTACGACTTCAATGTCGCCGCCACCAAATACTTTCACGGTCTGGAAGAGGGCGAGATTCCGCTGATGCTGCAGTTCAGCGGCACCGTGTTCTATCGCGAGCCCGACGGCGCATTGCAGGCCGCGCCGATTCCATGGCACAAGGAGGCAGCGTACCGTCTTCCGGTGGCGTTATGGCGCGACATGATGGCTCGCTATTACCCGAACGGCGCGTGGCTATGCCTGCATCGTGACGTGTTCGATCGCCTCTCCCGTTTTAAAACCCGTGGCGGTCTGACGAGTTGGGAGCAGGCGGTGACGAGTCTGCTCGACAAGCTCGAGGAGGACATATCGTGAACGCGGTCGAGAGCGTGGTGCAGGCGGTGCTGTACGAAGGCTACATGCTGTATCCGTACCGGCCGACTTCGGTGAAGAACCGGCAACGCTGGACCTTCGGCGGCGTTTATCCGCGCGCCTATGCGGAGGCATCCGGCAGCGATCCGTGGGTGACGCAAAGCGAGTGTCTGCTGCGCGGCGGCGAGCACACGCGCGCGGCCGTGCGGCCCGGCTTTTTGCAGGTGATCGAGCGGACGGTGCTGGACGTCTCGGAGAGCGCCGCGGTGCGGCCGGAGTCGGGCGAGCCGGCATGGCGCACGGTATCCCGGCTCGATATCGACGAACAGCGCTACACGCCGTGGCAGGAAGCGGCGGAACGGCATCTCGCGCTGCCCGTGCTGGTGCTCGGCGAGTTGCTGAACGCCCCACGTGAGATTCCCTTTTCATTCGATGCCGGCCATGAACTCGAACCGCTGGCGGACTGGCATGGCACGCTGCGTGGCGCGTTGCGCCGCACGCGTGCGGCGCTGCAAGGCCGCGTCGAAATCAGTGCGGCGAGCGTGGCGGCGGGCGTCTATCGGCTGAAGGTGCGCATCGTCAATGAAACGCCGCTCGAGCAGGCGCGCAACCTCACGCGCGATGCCGCGTCGCTGTATGCACTGGTCTCGTGCCATACCGTGCTGAACATCGAGCGCGGCACATGGATCTCGTCGATCGATCCGCCCGACGACCTCGCGGCGGCCTCGGCCGCGTGCCGCAATATCGGCGTGTGGCCGGTGCTGGTCGGCGATGAAAAGCGGCCCGACACGATGCTCGCCTCGCCGATCATCCTCTACGATTTCCCGCAGATCGCGCCCGAAAGCGCAGGCGATCTGTTCGACGCTACGGAGATCGACGAGATTCTCACGCTGCGCATTCTCACCATGACCGACGATGAAAAGCGCGAAATGGTCGCCACCGACGAGCGCGCTCGCGCCTTGCTCGCGCGCACCGAAGGTCTGGGCGCCGAGCAGATGCAGAAGCTGCACGGCACCTTGCGGCAGGTGCGCGCGCTCGATGCGGCGAGCGTGGACGCGCCGGTTTCTCCGGCACGGAGCGCCGTGCCGGCTTCGCCGTGGGCCGAACTCGATGCGCGACCGCATCTTGCCTGCGTGCGGGTCGCGGGCGTGGAGATTCGCATCGGCGATCAGGTGCGTCTGCGCCCGCGCGGCCGCGCGGACATCTTCGATATCGCGCTGAGCGGCATGGTCGCGACGATCGAATCGATCGAGCGCGATTTCGACGACCACGTGCACGTTGCCGTGACCATCGACGACGATCCGGGCAAGGACTTCGGCGTGCAGCGCATGCCGGGCCACCGGTTCTTCTTCGGGCCGGACGAAATCGAGCCGCTCGGCCAGGCCGCCGGCGCACGGCGGGGGCAGGTATGAGCGCGATTCTGGTGGCCGGCATCGGCAACGTGTTTCTCGGCGACGACGGCTTCGGCGTCGAAGTGGTGCGCCGTTTGCAGCAACAGTTGGCCGCGGGCGACTTGCCGGGATTCGCGGCGGACGTGGACGTCGCGGACTTCGGCATTCGCGGCGTCGATCTGTGTTACGCGCTGCTCGACGGCGTGGACAGCGCGATCCTGATCGACGCCACGCAGCGCGGCGGCGCGCCGGGCACGCTGTACGTGATCGAGCCGTCCATCGACGAGTCGGACAGTACAGCGAGCGAAGATCCGTACGCGCTGCCGATCCTGACGTCGCCGCATGAGATGGACCCCGCCAAGGTATTGCATACCGTGCGCATGCTCGGCGGCTGCTGCGAGGACATTGTCGTGCTCGGCTGCGAGCCGCAGGATTTCGGTTGCGAACAAGGCGAAGAAGGGCGAATGAGTTTGAGCCGCCCCGTGGCGGCTGCGGTGGAGCTGGCCGCTGACACGGTGGTGCGGCTCGTGACGGCGAGGCTCGCGCAGCGCGCCGCGCGCGTGGCCTGATATGCGGGGTGTGCGGGCACGTCATGCATACGGCGTGGAATAACTGAAGCGGGAGACATCATGAAAGGTTTTTTCAAGTACCTCTTATTGCCGGCATTGGTGGTGGGCGTGCTGGCAAATATGAAGGACATCAAGCGCTATATCCGAATTCGCAACATGTAGGCGGCGACGGTCAGGGAGATGGCGATGAGCACGCATGCACGGCCCGCCGGGCCGGGTTCGACGCAGAATCCGGCGGTCGCGGGACCGGTGGGTGAAGAGATCCGCGTGCGCGGGCTGGTGCAGGGCGTCGGCTTCCGGCCGACCGTGTGGCGGCTGGCGCATGCCTGCGGCGTGGTGGGCGACGTGTGCAACGACAGCGACGGCGTGCTGATTCACGCATGGGGCGACGCGTGGATGCTGCAGCGTTTCATCGACAGCCTGAGCGCCGAGTGTCCGCCGCTCGCGCGGATCGACGCGATCGAGCGGCATGAGTTGAACGAGGCGGCCGGAGCAAGCGACTTTCGTATCGTGCCGAGCGTGCGCGGCCCGGTGCAAACCGGCGTCACGCCCGACGCGGTCATCTGCGCCGACTGCGCGGCGGATACCGCCGACCCGGCGAACCGCCGCTATCGCTACCCCTTTACGAACTGCACGCACTGCGGCCCCCGGCTGTCGATCGTGCAGGCCATTCCCTACGATCGCGCCAATACGACCATGGCGGCGTTCGTCATGTGCGACGCGTGCCGTGCGGAATACGACGATCCCGCCAACCGGCGCTTTCACGCGCAACCGGTCGCGTGCCCCGCATGCGGCCCGCGTGTCTGGCTGGAGAGCCGCGATGGCGCGCGCGTGCGCGGCGACGATCCGTGCCGCGCGGCAAGCCAGTTGCTGCGGCATGGCGCGATCGTCGCGATCAAGGGCTTAGGCGGTTTTCAACTGGCCTGCCGCGCGAACGATGAAACCGCGGTCGCGCGTCTGCGGCGGCTGAAACGGCGCGAGCGCAAACCATTTGCGCTGATGGCGCGCGATCTGCAAGCCGTGCACCGGTATTGCACACCGAATCAAGCCGAATGCGCGCTGCTCGCGAGCGCCGGCGGACCTATCGTGATTCTGTCAGCCGATGGCGCCGAATGCGTCGCGCCGAGTGTTGCACCGGGCGTCGGCACATTGGGCTTCATGCTGCCGACCACGCCGCTGCATCGGCTGCTGATGGAGTCGATCGATTCCGCGCTGGTCGTGACGAGCGGCAACACCAGCGACGAGCCGCCGTGCATCGATAATGCGGACGCCCGCGCGCGTCTCGGCCGTATCGCCGATGTCTTCCTGATGCACGACCGCGACATTTCGCGCCGGGTCGACGATTCGGTCGCGCGCGTGGTGCGGGGAACGGCGCGGATCGTGCGGCGCGCGCGCGGCTATGCGCCGGCGCCGCTGCTGTTGCCTAAAGGTTTCGCCGATACGCCGGCCGTGCTGGCGACGGGCGGCGAACTCAAGAACACCTTCTGCCTTGCGCGAGATGCGCAGGCGATCGTCTCGCATCACATCGGCGATCTGGAAGACGCGCTGACGTATGCGGACTATCGCCGCGCGGTGGCGCAGTATCTGCGTCTGTTCGAGCATGAGCCGCAGGCAATCGCGCTCGACCTGCATCCTGAGTATCTGTCGCGCAAGATCGGCTACGAGCTCGCGCAAGCCTCGCAGATTCCAGTGGTCGAAGTGCAGCATCATCACGCCCATCTCGCCGCGTGCATGGCCGAAAACGGCGTGCCCTTCGATGCGTCGCCGATGCTGGGCGTCGCGCTCGACGGTCTCGGTTACGGCGACGACGGCACGCTGTGGGGCGGCGAATTCATGCTGGCCGACTATCGCGGCTATACGCGGCTCGGCCGCTTCAAACCGGTGGCGATGCCGGGCGGCACGCGCGCCATCGACGAGCCGTGGCGCAATGCCTACGCGCATCTGCGGGCGGCTTTCGACTGGTACGGATTCACGCGGCACTACAGCGGTCTGGAGATGCAGCAATTCCTGAGCAGCCGCCCGCGCGCGGCGCTCGATTCGATGATCGCGCAGCGCGTGAACAGCCCGCTCGCGAGTTCGGCGGGCCGTTTGTTCGACGCGGTGGCCGCCACGCTCGGCGTGTGCCGTGAGCGCGTGCTTTACGAAGGTCAGGCCGCGATCGAACTGGAGGCGCTGGTCGATCAGCACACACTGCGCAACGACAGCGACGCGCATGCGTATCCGTTCGAGCTGACCAACACCATGCCAGGTGGGTTGCGCTGCATCGAACCCCGGCCAATGTGGGAAGCCTTGCTCGACGATCTGCTGCGCTGCACGCCCGTGCCGGTGATCGCGGCGCGTTTTCACAAGGGCATGGCGATCGCGATCGTGCGCATGGTGGAGTGTCTTGCCGATCTGCTGACGGGCCCGGCCGACACGCGCAGCGTCGCGCTCTCGGGCGGCGTGTTCCAGAACCGCATCCTGTTCGAACAGGTCGCCACGCGCCTCAACGAAGGGGGTTTTCGCGTGCTGACGCATCGCCAGGTGCCGGCCAACGACGGCGGATTGTCGCTCGGGCAGGCGGTGATCGCGGCGGCACGGCCGCGCGACGAGGGTTGATAGTTTGCACGGGGTAGAGGGGAGAGCGACATGTGTCTGGGCATTCCAGGGCAGATCGTCGAAGTGACGGATGCGGCGAACGATCTCGCGCTCGTCAATGTCGGCGGTGTGCGGCGCGTGATCAACATCGCCTTCGTGATCGACGAAGACCGGCCGGCTAGCGCGTGCGTCGGCGAATGGGTGCTGGTGCATGTCGGCTTTGCAATGAGCCGCGTCGACGAGCGGGAGGCGGCGCGCACGCTTGCGCTGCTGCATGAACTGGGCGTCGCGCAGGGCGAGATGGATGAGTTGCGCGGCGCGCCGTGAGCGCGCCGGCACCCGCACACGGAGACCGGTCATGCCCGAACACGAATCGCTGCAAGCGCTGTATCCGTTCCTGCATGGCGCGCATCAGGACGCGGAGCGGCTCGACGCCGCCCTGCTCGAATCGGTGCGTCGCAAGGCGCAGGACAGCGTGGACGCGAAAACGCGTTTCTTCGAGGAAAGCGCGCCCGAGGTCGTGCGCGTGGCTCACGCGATTGCCGATGTGTATCGCCGTGGCGGACGGCTCTTCGCGATGGGCAATGGCGGTTCGAGTTGCGACGCGGCGCATATCGCGGTCGAGTTTCTTCATCCGGTCACGACAGGACGCCCCGCGCTCACCGCCGTCAATCTCGTCGCCGACATGGCCATGTTGACGGCGGTCGGCAACGACATCGGCTTCAATCATATTTTCGTCCGGCAACTGGTGGCACAGGCACGGCGCGGCGATGCGCTGATCGGCGTGTCGACGAGCGGCAATTCGGAGAACCTGCTGGCGGCATTCGCGAAGGCGAAAGAGATGGAACTGCTGACCATCGGGCTCTCCGGTCACGACGGCGGACGCATGGCCACGAGCGCCGCTCTCGATCATTGCCTCGTGGTGAGAAGCGACAGCATTCATCGCGTGCAGGAGACGCATGTCGCGATTTATCACATTCTGTGGGATCTCGTGCATACGCTGCTCGCCGACGATCGCGGCGGTCTCGGCGCTTCGGCCGCGGTTGCTGCGGGAGGCACGCCATGAAATACGTCGATGAGTTTCGCGACCCGGACAAGGCGAAAACGCTCGCGAAAGAGATCCGCGCGCTGGTGTCGCGCATCGAGCGCGCGAAGCAAAGGCCGCTGCAAATCATGGAAGTGTGCGGCGGCCACACTCACACGATTTTCCGCTACGGCATCCAGCAACTGCTGCCCGACACCGTAGAGTTCGTTCACGGTCCCGGCTGTCCCGTGTGCGTGCTGCCGATGGGTCGTGTCGACGATTGTGTCGCGCTGGCGGAGCGTCCGGAAGTGATTTTCACGACATTCGGCGACGCGATGCGCGTGCCCGGTTCGAAGAAAAGCCTGCTCAAGGCGAAAGCCGACGGTGCCGACGTGCGCATGGTCTATTCGCCGCTCGACGCATTGAAGATCGCGCAACTCAATCCGCACCGCGAGGTGATCTTCTTCGGCCTTGGCTTCGAGACGACCATGCCGAGCACCGCGATGACCGTCTTGCGGGCGCGTGCGCAAAAGGTCGCGAATTTCTCGCTGTTCTGCAATCACATCACCATCATTCCGACCATCAAGGCGATTCTCGATTCGCCGGACTTGCACCTCGACGGCTTTCTCGGCCCCGGACATGTCAGCATGGTGATCGGCACGCGCCCGTACGACTTCATCGCGCGGCACTATCGCAAGCCGATCACGGTGGCCGGCTTCGAGCCGCTCGACGTGCTGCAGTCGATGTGGATGGTGCTCAGGCAGATCGCGGACGGCCGCTGCGAGGTCGAGAACCAGTATGGACGCATCGTGCCGGAGGATGGCAACGCGCAGGCGCTGTCGGCGGTGGCGCGGGTGTTTGAGACGCGTGAGTTTTTCGAATGGCGTGGACTCGGCTCGATCGATCATTCCGGCGTGCGGATGCGCGAGACATTCGCGGCATTCGACGCCGAGCGCAAGTTCGCGGTGCCGAATCTGAAGATCGCCGATCCGAAAGCCTGTCAATGTGGCGAGGTGCTCAAGGGCGTGATCAAGCCGCATCAATGCAAGGTGTTCGGCACAGCGTGTACGCCCGAGTCGCCGCTCGGCGCGCTGATGGTCTCGAGCGAAGGGGCGTGCGCGGCGTATTACAACTATGGGCGCATCGATACGTCGCGGATCGATGAACGGCGCGCGGCGCGGCAAGCGGCGGCTGAGTTGGCGACTCAGGTAGCGCCGTGTCTCGGCGCGGGCGGCGTGGCCGATGCGGCTGCGGCGATGCTCGCCGCCTCCACCGTGCGAGGCGGCCCATGAATGACCGCGCTGCCACCTCGATCAAATCCAGCGCGCCACGCCGCGTGCGGGACGCATCCGTCAATCTCGCGCACGGTGGCGGTGGCCGCGCAATGCGCGATCTGATCGAAGACGTGTTCGTGTCGGCGTTCGACAATCCCACGCTCGCGGCGCTGGAAGATCAGGCCGTCTTCGCGCTTGCCGATCTCGCCGCGCACGGCGACCGGCTTGCCTTTACGACCGATAGCTATGTGGTCGATCCGCTGTTCTTTCCGGGCGGCGACATCGGCACGCTGGCGGTGTCCGGTACGGTGAACGACCTGGCGGTGTGCGGCGCGACGCCTTTATATTTGTCGTGCGCGGTGGTGATCGAAGAGGGATTCTCCGTCGATCTTCTGCGCCGCGTGGCGGCGAGCATGCAGCGTGTCGCGCTCGAAGCCGGCGTCGCGATCGTCACGGGCGACACGAAAGTGGTGGAGCGCGGTTGCGCCGACAAACTGTTCATCAACACCGCGGGAATTGGTGTGGTGCGCCGCGATGTCGCGATCTCGGCGCGCCACGCGCGTCCCGGCGACGTGGTGATCGTCAACGGGTATCTCGGCGATCACGGCGCGGCGATTCTGGTGGCGCGTCAGCAGCTTGCCCTCGAAGCCGACATGGGAAGCGACTGCTGTCCGCTCAACGGCCTGATCGCGGCGATGCTCGACGCGTGCCCGCAGATCCACTGTCTGCGCGATGCGACGCGCGGCGGCGTCGCGACCGTGCTCAATGAATTCGCGCAAAGTTCGAACGTGACGATACGGCTCGATGAAGCCGCGCTGCCCTTGCGTGAACAGGTGAAGGGCGCGTGCGAGATTCTCGGCCTGGACCCGCTGTATCTCGCCAATGAAGGCAAGGTGGTGGCCGTCGTGCCGGCCGATGCCGCCGAACGCGTGCTGGCTGCCATGCGCGCGCATCCGCAGGGACGCGAGGCGGCGGTGATCGGCACGGTCGAACGCAGCGAGGCGGAGGCGAGCGGACTTGTCGTCATGCAGACGGTGTTCGGCGGACAACGCATCGTCGATATGCTGGTGGGCGAGCAACTGCCGCGCATCTGCTGAGCGGTCAAAGGGAGCGCGGCGTGCACGAGTTGAGCATTGCGAACAGCGTCGTCGAGATTTGCGCGGAACAGGCACACGGCGCGCGCGTGCGGCGCGTGACGCTGGAGATCGGGCAACTGTCGGCGGTGATGCCGGAGGCGATCCGGTTCTGCTTCGACGTGTGCGCGAAGGATACGTCGGTGGAAGGCGCGGCGCTCGAGATCGTCGTGATGCCGGGCGAGGCGCGCTGTCTCACGTGCGGTGCGACGGTCGCGCTCGACGTGCCGTACGGGCAGTGCGCCTGCGGGAGCGAGCGTCTCGAACTGATTTCCGGTCAGCAGTTGAAGATCCGGCGGATGGAGGTGGTGTGATGTGTACGACATGCGGATGTTCGAATACGCAGAGCGCGGCAGTGACCGATCTGGATGAGACGGTGGAGGGTGGTGCACAGGCGCGGCCGGAAAGCAGCAGCGCGGGTTCAGCTGCAAACGCTTATCGGCGAGTCGGCCAGCATCCGCATGCGGGTGTCGGTGGCCATTCGCATTCACACTCACACAGCCAACGCGATGATCACGAGCATGAGCATGGAGATGTCCCACACCATCATCACGAACATGAACACGAACACAGCACCTCGATCGACCTCGAACGCGACATCCTGGCAAAAAACCAGCTACTGGCCGAACGCAATCGCGGCTGGCTCGCCGGCCGTTCGATACTCGCGCTGAACCTGATGAGTTCGCCGGGCGCCGGCAAGACGACCTTACTCGAACGGACGATCCGCGATCTGGGTAACGCGTTCCCGCTGACGGTGATCGAAGGCGATCAGGCTACGCTCAATGACGCCGAGCGGATTCGCGCAACCGGCGCGCGAGTGGTGCAGATCAACACCGGCACTGGGTGCCATCTCGACGCGGAGATGGCGTCGAGGGCGCTGACACAACTCGACCCGCCGTTGCATTCGGTGGTGATGATCGAAAACGTCGGCAATCTGGTGTGCCCGGCGTTATTCGATCTCGGTGAAGCGGCCAAGGTTTTGATTCTTTCGGTGACTGAAGGCGAGGATAAGCCGATCAAGTATCCGCATATGTTCCGGGCGTGTTCGCTGCTGTTGCTGAACAAGATCGACTTGCTGCCGCATTTGCGCTTCGATGTAGAGCGCTGTGTCGCGTATGCGAAGCGTGTCAATCCGCAAATGGAGATTCTTCAGGTGTCGGCGCAGAGCGGGGAGGGGATGGATGGGTGGTATGGGTGGTTGCGGACGAGAGCAACCTCGATTCACGCGTAGAGTGAGGAGCGAGGCCACCGCATATACACGGTGAGCCACCGCTTCTGTGAGCCAGAGTCAGAAGTTATGGCGCATGCCAATCCGCACCACCGCCTGCTTATCATCCGCCGAAGCAGATGGCCCGTTGATCGCGGCAACCGCCTGTTTCATGCCGACCTACGGGCAAATCGGTCGGCCTGCGATTATCTGATCGACTGTTTCGTCGAAGCCGTCGCGTCGGCACCGGTTTTCCAGTTCGATACCGTTCGCGCTGATGCGCTCTGACTGCCACACACGCCGCCACTGTGCGTGATCAATGCGATGCCACGCGTTTGATGCGATGGAAGTTGCGATCGAAGTAGATCAACCCGTCGCCATCGCTGCGCACGCTGATGCGTGTGGTCTTCACGAACATCACCGAGTGCGAGCCGACTTCCTTCAGGTCGACGATCTCGCCTTGCAGACTCGCCAGTGCGTCGCGCAGGACCGGCACGCCGTGCGAGCCTTCATCCCAGATCGGCCAGCCGAAGCGTTCTTCCATCGGCACCTGGGTCATGCCCGCGAAGTGGCGTGCGAGCACTTCGTGCTCGCCGGGCAGCACGTTGACGCAGACCTGCCGGTTGCTCTGGAAGGTCGCATGCATCGCGCTCGACCGGTTCAGGCAGACGAGCAGTGTGGGGGGCGTATCCGTGACGGAGCACACGGCGCTCGCGGTCACGCCGCAACGTCCGTGCGGGCCGGCTGTCGTGATGACGTTCACGGCGGCACTGAGGTGCGCCATGGCTTGACGGAATTGCTGTTTGACGTCGATAAGAGCGTCGGCGTCGGGCATCGCGTGTTGGGTCGGCGTCATCGTTTGGATTCCTCGGGCAGGTGTCGAGTGATTGGATTCAAGCGTACTCAATCGCCATGCAGAAAAAAATCCGCACGAGCGGCAGGCGGGCAGGCGTGTTTCCCAGTGCATCTAAAGCTTTCCCCAATGGGTGGTTGAGCGCTGGACGCATGTACCACGATTAATGAGTCTTTCAGGGTAACTATCGCTTTGCAACGCTTTTACCGCTGGTTATGATGGACCGGGTATTACGCTTCGAATCGCATCTACAACGACCACCATGTCCCAGTCCTCGCCATCCGCCACGCCCCTCGCACCGATCGTCTACATCGTCGATGACGACAGCGGCATGCGCACGTCGCTCGCGTGGCTGCTCGAATCGGTTGGCGTGAAGGCCGCCGGTTTCGCGAATGCGAGCGAGTTTCTCGGCGCATTCGATGCGAACGTGCCCGCCTGTCTCGTGCTCGACGTGCGTATGCCGGAGCAAAGCGGCTTCGACGTGCAAGCGGAATTGAATCGCCAGGGCGTCACGTTGCCGATTATTTTCGTGAGTGGCCACGGCGATATTCCGATGTCGGTGCGCGCGCTGCAAAACGGCGCGATCGATTTCGTCGAGAAACCGTATAACTCGCAGCAGATGCTCGACCGCGTGCAAAGCGCACTGAAGCTCGCGGCGCATCGTCATGCGGCCGGCCAGAAGCAGCGCGAGTTGCGCAAGCGGATCGAGTCGCTGACCGCGCGTGAAAAAGAAGTCCTGCGCGGCGTGATCGACGGCAAAGGTAGCAAGCGCATCGCCAGCGATCTGTCGATCAGCGTCAAGACCGTCGACGTGCATCGCGCGAGCATCAAGGACAAGCTTGGCGCGGCGTCGATCGCGATGCTGGTGCGCGAAGTGATGGCGGTGTGGGATCAGGATGCGAACGTGGGTGCGATTCCGCGTTGATGCATGCCGCGGTGGCGTTCGCGCGCAACCGCAACTGCATCAACATCAACATCAGCATCAGCGCATGAAGAGTCCGCCGTTCACATCCCAGCACGCGCCGTTCGCGAAGTAGGCATGTTCCGCAGCCAGCATCACGGCGACATCGGCGACATAATCCGCGGAGCCCAGACGTCCCGCTGGAATGTTCGCGATCACCGCCTTCAGTTTGTCGGGCGCCACGCTTTCATGCACGATCGGCAGATCCATCGGTCCGGGCGAAATGGCGTTGACGGTCACGCCCGCCGCGCCGAGATCGCGCGCGAAGACCTTGGTGAGCGTAATCACACCGCCTTTCGCGGCCGCATAATGCGCGCCGGTTGCGGAGCCGCCATTCTGTCCCGCAAGCGACGCGATATTGACGATACGGCCCGCGCCCACGTCGGCGAAGTGCTGGCCGAACACCTGGCAGCCGAACAGCACGCTGCGCAAGTTGACGTTGATGACCTGATCGAATTGCTCGGCCGTTATATCCATCACGGAGACGACTTTGGAGGCACCCGCGTTATTCACCAACGCGTCGATACGCCCCCAGCGCTGCAGGATCGTGTCGCGCGCCGTAGTGAAGGCGGCTTTCGCGGTGACGTTGAGATTCAGCGCAAACGCAGTGGAACCGTCGGCGCTGAGATCGCGTGCGAGCGCATCTGCGGCATCGAACGCGATATCGCCGATGGCGACCGCGTAACCCGCCGCATGAAAGCGCGTGGCGATCGCGGCTCCCAGACCGCGTGCGGCGCCGGTGACAAGAACGACTCTCTTCTGCATTGCATCCACTCCACTTCGAAATAACGGCCGCCGTTCGCGCGGCCCGAGGCATCGCCCAAGCGAATCAAGCGGCGAGGGCGGCTTCGAAACGCGCCGCGATCGCACACACCTGCTCATCCTGGCCCTTGCGTCCGACGATCTGCAAACCTGCCTTGAGCGACGAGCCGGGGATCGGCAACGGCAAACTCAGCGCGGGATGACCGCTCAGATTGAACGGCCGGATCAGCGACGACATGGCGATCACCGACGTGCCGCTGCGCGCCTGCTCAAGTGTGATCGGCAGCGCGGGAAGCGTGGGCAGAATCAGCACGTCGACATTGTCGAGCGCGTGGTCGACCGCTGCGGTGAAGTGGCGGCGCACCTGTTCCGCCGCGTCGAGTTGCGCGGCGGTGGTGTTGGCCGCGGCGCGCAGGCGCGCGTCGAGATCCGCGCCGAGTTTGCCGCTTGCCACCAGATGGCCGAACGCGCGCGAGGTCTCGACGTTGATCACGGCGACGCCCGCGTCGAAGGCGGCGGCGAGACCGGCGAGCGGCGGGTTGTTCGCGACACAATCCGCCTTGTCGGCCGCGCGCGTCACGGCGTCGAGGATTTCGGCCGTGGCGTCCGCCTGCACGATGCCGACCTTGCACGTGCCTTGCCATGCGTGCGCGGCATTCGTATCGAAGTTAGCGGTGATGGCCTGCATCGCGGCAACGAGCGTGCGCATGTCGCGAGCAAACGGCCCGACACAATCGAGCGTGGATTCTCGCGGCGCCACGCCGAGCCGCGACACGCGCCCGAAGGTGGGCTTCAATCCGATCACGCCGCAGCAGGCGGCGGGTCCGCGAATCGAGCCGCCGGTATCGGTGCCGAGCGCGGCGTCGGCGTGTTTCAGACCGACTGCCGCCGCCGATCCGCTCGACGATCCGCCCGGAATACGCGCAGCGTCCTGCGGATTCTGCGGCGTGCCCGTGTAGTCGTTGATACCGGTCATGCCGAACGCCAGCTCATGCATGTTCGCCTTGCCGACAATGTGCCAGCCGGCCGAAAGCAAACGTTCGACGACTTCCGCATGCCCTTGCGCGGGCGGCGTATCGGCGAGCGCGCGGCTCGCGGCGGTGGTGGCGTAACCGGCGATATCGATCGTGTCCTTGATCGCGATGCTCGGACCGGTGCCGCCTAACGACAGCGTCTGGATAAACTCGTTCATGGGTGCGGTTTCCTTGCATTGACTTGCCACGGCGCGTCGAACAGGCGCTCCGTGCGAAAGTGCGTGATGAGCCAGTTACGGCCGTTATCGGCAGGCGCGAAATCCACTTCGAGGCGCGCCGAGATCAGTTCGGCCGGCGCATCGACATAGCCCGAGGCCTGCAGCATGATCCAGCGGCCTTTCGCGCTCGCCGCCTGAACGTCGATGCTTTCCGACGTGAGGAAGTGCACGTTCACAGAGAAATGCGGTGAGGGCGGCAGGTAGCGTGTGAGCATCGCGAGAATCTCAGCGTGGCCTATCAGGCGGCCAAACTTGCTCGCGTACTGTGGGCCGATGCCTTCCCAGATCGCGTCGGCGCGGAAGAGAGCAGCGAGCGTTTCGCCTTCGAGCACGCCGGACGGCACGTCGCATAACGCCATATAGCGCGCCATGGTGCGGCGCACGGCCGATTCGGCTTCGAGCGCGGCAAGCCGTTCGGTCAACTTGGCAAGCGTATCCTGGTTCGCGTTCATTGCAGTGCGCTCCGTTACGCTCAAGCGGCATTGGCGTGTTGCGGCGGCACTTGCAGCGCGCGTCCGACACGCGCTTCGATCTTGCCGTAGCGCCACAGATTGTATTCGCCCACCGGCGTGGTGCGATACAGATTGCACACGGCGACAGTCGTGTCGAAATCGCGCACGTCGGCCATGATGTAGAAGGTCCACGGCGAGTTGTCGGCGTGGCCCACGGTGAGACGGTCGTCGTCCATGATGCCGAGCACCTTGACGCCTTCCATCGACTCGATCGCGGCCAGCATCTTGCCGTAAGCCTGCCAGACTTCGCCGATCTGTTCGCGCGGCAGGTCGAAGAAATTCTGCGTGACGCCGCAGCAGAACAGAACACGCAGTGGCAGAGTTGAGGTATCGGACATGAGATGTTGCTCCTTTCAATCCGGGTTGTGCGAATAGTGATCGATCAGAAAATGGCTTACAGGTAGCCCGGAATCGGCGGCACGCCGACGAACACCGCGCCGGCGCCGTCATAGTTGCCTTCGCCGAGAAACGCGTGCTGCGTCACGACCATAGAATCGCGCATCAGGCGTTGCAACGGATGCGAGCGATAAATCGCCATCGTGCCGCCGAGCCGGTAAGCGCGCTGCACGACGTCGGCGCCTTCGCGGGCGATCTGCGTCGCCGAAAGACGCAGCAGGCTCACTTGATCCGCCGTGACGGGATCGCCGGCGAGGATCGATTGCCAGACCTGGTGAGTGGTGTCGTAGAAGAATGCGCGCGCCGAGCGCAATTGCGCCTCGGCTTTGGCGAGTTCGATGCGGTAGTACGCGCGGTCGGCGAGTTGCGGCGCGCCTGTGGTCGTCTTGCGGCCGCCGGCCATGTGGTTGGCGACGTCGAGCGCGGCGCGGGCGAGGCCTAGGTTGACGACGGCGAGCACCTGCGCGGCGTAGGCGATGGTTGGATAGCGATACAACGGCTCGTCCACGCACGGTTCGCCGCCACGCACGAAGGTCCAGTCGTCCGCGACGAACTGGTCGGAGACGCGCAGATCGTGACTGCCGGTGCCCTGCATGCCGACCACCTCCCAGTTCTCGACGATCTCCACCTGATGCGGACGGAACACGGCCGTGCGCGGTTTGCCGCCCGCACCTGGAGCACCGACACCGATGCCCACGCCGAGCCAGTCCGCGCCTTTGCAGCCGCTCGCGAATTTCCACGTGCCGTTCACACGCCAGCCGCCTTCAGCGGGCTGCGCAGGCTGCACCGGGAAGAGGCCGCCCGCGAACACCTGGTCGGGGCCGTCGGCATAGATTTTCGCTTGCGTATGCAACGGCAGCGCCGCCAGATAGACGTTGGCCGAGCCGAAGCTCGCGACCCACGCCGCCGAACCGTCCGCGATCGCGATGCGCTCGATCATGTCGAGAAACAGGGCAGGCGCCAGCGCGTCGCCGCCGAACCGCCTCGGCGTGGCCGCGCGATACACACCCGCACGCTTGAGCTTCGCGATCACGTCACGCGGCACATGCGAAAGGCGGTCGAATTCGTCGCGGCGCGCGGCGATCTCGGCGATCACTTCGTCGAGCGGCAGGCGGGCGGTATTTAACGTGTTCGACGTGTTCGACGTGTTCGACGTGTTCGACTGTTCAACAGCAACGGCGGCGGTGGCGGTGGCGGACATGGTGGGGCTTCTCCTTGATTCGTTATTGACTGAAACGCATGACGTTGGGCCCGAAACGACGAGCCGCGCAGATTCAGACCAGTCTAGAAATGCAAAAAGAACGCTTCAATTGGGACGCGGCGCGCAGTTTTAGGTAATGCTCCGGGGTCGTCTAAAGAAATCTTCAGAGGCGCAACACGCGCACTGGTGTTATGTTTCCGTCCATACGTAAGCGAACCTGCGTGCCGTACTCCCCGATGAATTTCCCCGCCGAAGAAGACTTCCACCGCCTGCTCGACGCGCTCACGCTGTGCGTGCTGCTGCACGACGCCGACACCAAGGCGATCGTGTGGGCCAATCGCGCGGCCTGCGAGGCGCTCGGCTTTACGCTCGCCGAATTGCTGCCGCTCAAGGCGAAGGACATGACGCGGCCGGTGCCGAAATACCGCCGCGAGATCGGCGTCGGCGCGATGGACCGTTCGATCACCGAAGGCCCGCAGGTCTACGAGTGGTGTTACCGCTCGCGCACCGGCGCCGACATGTTGTCCGAGGCGATCGCCACTTACGTGCCGCTGCGCGAGCGCGCGGTGGTGATGGTGCAGTTCCGCGACATCAGCGTCGAAGACACGCTCAAGCAAACGCTGCGCCGTTACGAATCGCGGCTGCGCGAATTCATGCAGGATCTCGGCGAAGGCGTCGCGGTGCTGACGCCCGCGGGCGAAGTGGAATTCGTCAGCGAATCCGGCCGGCGCGTGCTCGGCCTGGAAGAGGGCGCGCCGATGGGCGCCGTGCTCGACTATTGCAGCGAGCCGGACCGCGAGCGTCTGCTGGAACAGCTCGCGAACGCGCCGCGGATTCAGCCGTCGGCGCCGCAGCGTTATCGCATCACGCGGCGCGACGGCACGCCGCGCTGGCTGCGTATTACGTGCCGCCGTATCGAGATCGAAAACGACCTGAATGGAAGGCTGCTGCACTTTCGCGATGTGACGGACGAGGTCGCCGTCGAAGACGCGCGACGCGACGAAGCGCGTTTGCTCGAATATGCGGGACGTTACAACGCGATGGGGGAAATGGCGACCGCCATCGCTCATGAATTGAGCCAGCCGCTTGCCGCCGTGCGCAACTTCATCGAAGGCTCGATCCGGCGGCTCGCGCAACCCGCTTCGATCGACGACGCCGTATGGGGTTTGCGCAGCGCCGATCGTCAGGCTGAGCATGCTGCATTGATCATCAAGAGTGTGCGCGATTACATTGTCAAGCGCGAGCCGAGCGAGACGCATGCGGATCTGCGCGAGGTGCTCGCGGACGTTGCGTACTTTATCGAGTTGCGCGCGCGCGAGGCGGGCGTGACGCTCACGATCGAGCAGGCGACGCAGCCGCTGCCCGTGTACGTTGAGCGTGTATTGATCGGCCAGGTGGTGTTGAATCTGGCCTTCAACGCGATCGAAGCGCTGGGAGAAGGGACAAACAAAAGCGTAACCCCGGAGAGCCGTGAGCTTCGCCTCGTCACGCACCTGCGCGGCAAATACGCGATTGCCCAGGTCATCGACAACGGCCCAGGCGTTCCCGCCGATGCTCACGGCCGTCTGTTCGACGGCTTCTCTTCGTCGAAAGCGGGCGGCAACGGCATCGGACTTTCGCTGTGCAAGAACATCGTCACGCGACACGGCGGCGAGATCTGGGCAAAGCCGGCGCGGCATGGCGGGCTCGAATGCAGCTTCTCGCTGCCGCTCGCCGCCGCGCCGGCCGGCTGATTGCAACAGATCAATCATGCGTGGTGCTGGTGTTGCGCGGAATCGTCACGAGCGTGAGCGCGGTAATCACGCCGAAGCCGATCAGCATCAGCGCGACCGGCCACGGTGCGCGCACTTGTGCGTACAGCGCGGTAGCGACGAGCGGCGCGAGTCCGCCCGAAAACACCGAAGCGATTTCGTGGCCGAGCGCCATGCCCGAGTAGCGCACTTCGGTAGGGAACAGTTCGCCCATCAACGCGGGTTGTGTGCCGATCATGGCCGCGTGGCAGAAGGGCAGGCCGAGCACCAGCGAGAGGAACACCAGCATCGGTTGATGCGTGTCGATCAGCCAGAAGGCGGGAAACGCGATCACCACCAGCCCGAGCGCGCCGATCATATACACGGGCCGCCGTCCGATTACATCCGATAGACGTCCCCACAACACGATCGTCACGAGTTCGAGCAGCATGGCGGCCATCACGCCGCCGAGCATCACCGAAACCGGCACGCCGATCGTCTTGCCGTACACCAGCACGAACGACAGAAAGATATACGTTCCGCCGTTTTCGGCGACGCGCAGCCCCATCGCTTGCAAGACCTGCTTCGGATGATTGCGCAGCACCGTCAGCACAGGCATGTGCTTCGGTTTGGCGGCGGTGAAGTCGCGGCTCTCCGGCAAGCGCCGGCGAATGTACACGCCGACGCCGAAGATCAGCACGCTGGCCAGAAACGGCACACGCCAGCCCCACGACATGAAGCTTTCCACCGGCAAGCGCTGCACCAGATAAAACGCAGCCGCCGACAACACGAAGCCACCCGCCACACCCAACTGGCTGAACGCCGCATAGTAGCCGCGACGATTGGCCGGCGCACTCTCGCTGATCAGCAGCACGCCGCCGCCCCATTCGCCGCCTGACGCAATGCCCTGTACGACTCGCAAACATACGAGCGCGGCGGGCGCAAGAAAGCCGACTTGCGAGAAGGTGGGCAACAGGCCGATGCCGAAGGTGGCCACGCCCATCATCATCAGCGTGATGACGAGCGCGCGCTTGCGGCCATGCCGGTCGCCGATATGGCCGAACACGATACCGCCCAGCGGCCGCGCGAGGAAACCGATCGCGAAGCCCGCGAAAGCGGCCAGCGTGCCGAGCAGCGGATCGCCGTGCAGCGGGAAGAACAAAGGTCCGAAGATCAGCGCGGCGGCCGTGCCGTACAGAAAAAAGTCGTACCACTCGAGCGCATTGCCGAGCACGGAGGCGACGATGATCCGCCGCAAGGTTTGCGAAGTGGCCGGCGCGGCGGATAAAGGTGGCGATCCGGCCGTGGGAGAAAACGTGTCGTTTTGCATCTGCGTGCCCATTGGTTCGCGTTGACTAAAAGGAAAGGCGCTAGCGCCCCAGTGATTTCGCGGTCTGCCCGCCAATGCCGAAATCGGTATTCGGAATGTCCTTGATCATCACGCGGGCGGCGTCGAGCGGCGTGTCGAGCACGTCCGCGCCGGTCCGGCTGAGCGCGGAGATCAGGGCTTCCTTCTGCGCGGGCGTGCGGCCCGCGATCAGGATCGCCACGATGGTCAGCAGCGGCGCCCGACCATTCGCGTTGCTCACGCCGCCCGAACCGAAATCGTGCGACGGCAGTTCACTCAGCAGAATCCGCACCGATTCGGCGGGCGCGCCGATTGCTTTCACGGTGGCCTGAGTAAGGCCCGCGATCAATTGCGCCTTGCGCGCGGGCCAGTGACCGTCCGGCAAATAAACTTCTAGTGTAGGCATGGCTGCGCTCGCGGTTCTTGAAGACCAGAAGATCAGAGCAGGAAGCCGATCGCGCTCAACGCTTCGGTCGAATCGATCAGGCGGATCACCTTCTCCACGATGCGCGGCTCGCCGCTTGCGAAACTGATGCGATGCGTGAGGTCCGCAGCGAACAGCGTCGACTTGCCGCGTTTATAAGCGACGATCACTTGCGCCGAATTCACCGTGACTTCATCGCTGGCGTCGCTCGTGAGCGTGAAGCGCGACACGGTACGAACGGTGCGGGCGGCGTCGGTGGCCGATGCCGAATAGCCGGACATCATGCGTTGCACGCGCTTTTCGCGCATGTCCTGATCGTCGTACGCGTAGTTCAGCGTGGCGGCGAAGTCGGTGGTGTCGTGCTCGATCGGCACCACGTAGAAGCCGGCCGGGTCCCACAGCGTGAGCCACTCGCGATAGTCCTTGCGGTCCAGCAGTTCGGCTTCACGCCAGATGAGCTCGATTGCACCGGCAAAAGTCTTCTGCGAAAACAGCGTGTTCCTGTCGTCCATCATGCCTGCTCCATCATCGTGCGCCATTGCGCGTACGCTTCGCGCATGCCGGTTTCGTCGGTGGCGTGCGCGGTTTTTTCGCCGTTCGGCGCGGTGCTCTCGCGATTCAGGCCTCGGTTGACGAGAATCGGCAGATCGGGGCCGGCGTGCGAGCCGCGCTGCACGCGCTCCCATGCTTCGGCGTCGTCCGGGCTGCCGAAACCGAACGGGCCCTGGAAGTGTTCGTGAATGCGCAGGCGCACGCGGTTCGCCTCTTCGGGGCCGCCGTCCATGGCGAGCGCGACGTGACGGATCTCGGTCTCGTTCGCGGAAATGGGCCGCAGTACGCGGAAAAACGCCATCGACAGCGCGAGGTTCGGAAACAGATTCAGGTTGAAGCCGACGCCCATCAGCGAGCGCACGATGCGGCGCACTTCCTCCGGCGTGTGGTCCTTCGCGAGCGAGGCGGCGAGTTCTTCGAAGCGCTCGGGAATCGGCGCACCGTCGTCCTTGTCGAGATCGACGATTTCCGGCACCAGCACGGCGAGGCTGTGACCGTTGCCGAGCGAGCGGCAAAAGGCCTGGTCGCTCGTCATGAAGCTGGTGATCGCGGCGGCGGTTTCGTCGTCGATCGATTTCATCCACGATTTGTGGACCACGGGGAAGTGATACAGGTCGGTGGTGTTCTCGAGCTGGATCTTCCAGTTGCCGTTGAAGCGGAAGCGGTGTTCGCCGTTGGCCTTGATCGGATAGCCGGCGCCTTGCTTCATGAACAGATCGATCCACGGCCTGGCGCCGCCGAGGAAATCTTCCAGCGGCTCGATCTCCTGATTGAAGCTCGCGAAGATCAGGCCTTGATAGATGCCCACGCGCAGACTGGCGAGCGGCAGTTCGGTCTTGTCGATCACGCCTTCGTAACCGTCGCCGTACGGCAGCGCGCGCAAGGCGCCGTCGAGGCCGTAGGTCCAGCTGTGATACGGGCACGTGAAGCCTTTCGCGTTGCCCTTGTGCTGTTCGCAGACGGTCGCGCCGCGATGACGGCAACGGTTCTGCAAGACGTTGACCGCGCCGCTCTTGTCGCGCACCACGATCACCGGCTGGCGGCCGATCGTGGTGGTGCGGAAGTCGCCCGGATTCGGCAGTTCGCTTTCGTGCGCGACCCAGATCCACGTCTTGTAGAAAATGCGCTCGAGTTCCGCTTCGAAGACAGCCGGGTCGTAGTACAGCGAAGGGGCCACGCGGTCGGGCTGCGCGCGCTGATACAACGCGCTCGTATCGACGGTCTGATATGAGGATTCGCTCATGGCTCGTGTAGGTGGGGTGGTCGATGAAGGCAAGTTTCGTCGACTGCTTGATATGCGTCAAATTGATCTAAAATGAAATATAAAATCAACCACATGGATATCTTGATGAACTCGCTGGATCACGTCGACCTCAATTTGCTGCGCGTTTTTCAGGCGATCGTCGAAGAGCGCAGCCTGACTCGCGCGGGCGAGCGGCTGGCGCTGTCGCAGCCGGCCATCAGCTATTCGCTGGGGCGTTTGCGCACACTGTTCGACGATCCGCTCTTCATCCGCACGCGCGCCGGCATGCAGCCCACACCGATCGCGCTGGAACTGTCGACCATCGTGTCGCGCGCGCTCGACACCGTGCGCGAAGCGCTGCGTTACGCGGAGCATTTCGACCCGGCGGTGAGCACGCGCACGTTCCGGCTGTCACTGTCGGACGCGGGCGAGTTGGCCTATCTGCCGCCGATCTGCGAGGCGTTGCACCGGCAGGCGCCGCGTGTGAGGCTGCGTATCGAGCCGCTGCCGGTCGAGGAAATGGAAGATGCACTGCGCGCGAGCCGGCTCGATTTCGCCATCGGCAATCTGCCCACGCTGACCGCGCGCACGCGGCATCAGGCGCTGTTCGAAGAGACGTACGTGTGTATGACGAGGAAGCGGCGCGGCTTGCCGCGCACGAAAGAACTGAGTTTGAAGGCGTTTCTGGATGCGTCGCACGTGCAGATCACGTCGGTTGAGCACAGCCACCACTCGCTCGACGATGAATTCCGCACGCAAGGCGTCGGGCGTCATATCGCGCTGGAACTACCGCATTTCGTGGCGTTGCCGAGTGTATTGGCCGTGACCGATCTGTTCGCTACGCTGCCGCGCCGCCTCGCGCACATTTTCAATCGCGACGGCGGTTTTCAGATCTATGATTTGCCCGTGACCTTGCCGATCGCGGCGGTCACGATGCATTGGCACGAGCATTTCGATCAGGACGAGGGCAACGTGTGGCTGCGCAATCTGATGGCGGATATCGTGAGGCGCTTCGACGAGAAGTGACAAGGCCAGGCTCTCAGCACTTCAGGCCTTTTTGAACAGGTCTCGCGCGATCGAACACAGCAACGTGGTGGTCGGCGATTCGTCCTGCAAACGGCGGCTCATGATGATCGGCGAAGCGACGTTGGCCGCCGGAATGGGCCGGTACACCACACCGTGCGCGCGCAAACCCTCCACGCTTTCCGGCACGAGACACACGCCCACTTGCGCCGCCACCAGGCCCAACGCGGTCTGCAATTCGCGTACTTCATGAATCGCCTTCGGCTCCAACGCATGATCGTGCAAGGCCGATAGCTGCTGATCGGCGTAGCTCGGCCGCGGCGTGCTCGGGTAGACGATCAAGGTTTCCTGCGCTAACGCTGCCAGCGTGAGCGGCTTCTTTTGTCGGGCGAGCGGATGGTCTTGCGGCAATGCGGCAATCATTCTTTCTTCTAAAAGAACCTCGCGCGCGAGTTGCGCGTCGTCGAAACGCAGGCGGCCGAAGCCCACGTCGATGCGCCCGCCCTTGAGCGCCCCGAGTTGTTCGATGGTGAACATTTCGATCAGCGACAGCTCGATATGCGGCGCGGCCTCGCGAAAGGCGCGGATCACGGCCGGTAGCGCGCCATACAGAGTCGACGGCACGAAGCCGATCACCACGCGCTCAGCCAGCTGCGCAAGACGGCGCGTGAGCGGCGCGAGTTCGTCCGCTTCGTCGACGAGCCGCCTGGCCTGGGTATAGAAAATCCGCCCGGCTTCGGTCAGCCGCAGCGGCCGCGAGCCGCGCTCGAACAGCGCCAGGCCGACGCTTTCCTCGATCTGCTGGATCTGGCGGCTGAGCGGCGGCTGGGTCATATGCAGGCGTTGGGCGGCCCGCGTGATGTTCATTTCTTCGGCGACCGCGATGAAATAGCGGAGTTGGCGAAGTTCCATGCATACCCCTACGGTATGGAAGTAGTCGGAATCGGTGTTGGACTGCTTCGCGGGTTGTTTCTACTATTGGGGCTCCCGGTTCAGCAGTTCAGGAGGGCAACGAATGATAGCAACACCCGTGAAGATCGAGAGCGTGGAGACGATTCTCGTCGACGTACCGACGATCCGTCCGCACCGTCTCTCGGTCGCAACGATGAACTGCCAGACGCTGGTGCTGGTGCGCATCCGTTGCGCCGACGGGTTGGTCGGCGTGGGCGAGGGCACCACGATCGGCGGCCTCGCGTATGGCGAGGAAAGCCCGGAAAGTATCAAGGTCAATATCGACACCTATTTCGCGCCATTGCTCAAAGGCATGGACGCGACGCGTCCAGGCGCCGCGATGGCGAAACTGCGCGAGCTGTTCCAGGGCAACCGCTTTGCGAAGTCCGCGCTGGAAACGGCGTTGTTCGATGCGCAGGCACAGCGCCTCGGCATGCCGCTGTCGGAACTGTTCGGCGGCCGTGTGCGCGATTCCGTGGACGTGGCGTGGACGCTCGCGAGCGGCGACACGCAACGCGATATCGACGAAGCCGAACAGGTGTACGAGACGAAGCGCCATCGCGTGTTCAAGCTGAAGATTGGCACGCGCGCCGTGGCCGAGGACGTGGCGCATGTCGTCGCGATCCAGAAAGCGGTGCAAGGACGCGGCGAAGTGCGCGTCGACGTGAACCAGGCGTGGAGCGAATCCGACGCGATCTGGGCCGCGCGGCGTTTTGCCGATGCGGGCGTGACGCTGATCGAGCAACCCATCGCGGCGGAGAATCGCGCGGGCCTCAAGCGTCTGACCGATCTCGCTCTCGTGCCGGTCATGGCCGACGAAGCGCTGCACGGTCCGGCCGATGCATTTGCGGTGGCCAGCGCGCGCGCCGCCGATGTGTTCGCCGTGAAGATCGCGCAATCAGGCGGCCTGGTGGGCGCCGCGGACGTGGCGGCCATAGCGTCGGCCGCGAACATCGATCTGTACGGCGGCACGATGCTCGAAGGCGCGGTGGGCACGATCGCTTCCGCGCAACTCTTCAGCACCTTTGGCGAGTTGAAGTGGGGCACGGAACTGTTCGGCCCCTTGCTGCTGACCGAGGAGATTCTCACCGAACCGCTGTGCTACGAGAATTTCGCGCTGCATCTGCCGCAAGGTCCGGGTCTTGGCATCACGCTCGACTGGGACAAGATCGACCGCCTGCGGCGCGATACGCGCAAAGGCGCCAGCGTCAGCATGAACTGAAGCATTGAAGCACTGAAGGCTCATCCGTTAGCCATCCAGAACATCAATCGAAGGAGATACCCCATGAACAAGCAAGCTATCGACGCGCTGCTCAATAAGATCAACGACAGCGCCACCAGCGAAGGCAACCCGCGCACCAGGCAGATCGTCAACCGGATCGTGCAGGATCTGTTCTATACGATCGAAGATCTCGACGTGCAGCCCGCCGAATTCTGGACCGCGCTGAATTATCTCGGCGACGCCGGCAAGAGCGGTGAACTCGGTTTGCTGGCCGCGGGTCTGGGTTTCGAGCATTTTCTCGATCTGCGTCTGGATGAAGCGGAAGCGAAGGCCGGCATCGAAGGCGGCACGCCGCGCACGATCGAAGGCCCGTTGTACGTGGCCGGTGCGCCGGTCTCCGACGGGCATGCGCGACTGGATGACGGCACCGATCCGGGCCAGACGCTGATCATGCGCGGCCGCGTGCTCGGCGAAGACGGCAAGCCGCTCGCTCATGCGCTCGTCGAAGTGTGGCACGCGAACCATCTGGGGAACTACTCTTACTTCGACAAATCGCAACCGGCCTTTAATCTGCGCCGTTCGATCCGTACCGACGCCGAAGGCAAATACAGCTTCCGCAGCGTCGTGCCGGTCGGCTATAGCGTGCCGCCGCAAGGGCAGACCCAACTGCTGCTCGATCAGTTGGGCCGGCATGGGCATCGTCCGGCGCATATTCACTTCTTCGTGTCCGCGCCGGGGTTCCGCAAGCTGACCACGCAGATCAACATCGACGGCGATCCGTATCTGTGGGACGACTTCGCCTTCGCCACGCGCGACGGTCTCGTACCGGCGGTCAAGCAGGCTGAGGGCGCCGAAGGCAAACCGTATGGCGTGGACGGCAATTTCGCGTTGATCGATTTCGACTTTACTCTGTTCAAGGAGCGCGACAACCTGCCGGACGCTGAAGTGGAGCGTCTGCGCGCTGAAGCCTGATGTCGCTTTCGCAGGGCTGAAGATGGGCGTTTGAGAGAAAAGGCCCGCACGTATCGCACGAATCTGTCGGCCCTGGTTGCGCGGCGCGATTGGCCGGGCTGCCGGGGCTTTTAAGTTACCGATCAGAGAGGAGAGCAAGCATGCTGTTTCACGTTGAGATGACCGTCCACCTTCCGGCCGATATGGATGCCGAACGCGCCGCGCGCCTGAAGGCCGATGAGAAAGCGATGTCGCAAAGGCTGCAACAGGAGGGCGTGTGGCGGCACCTGTGGCGCATTGCCGGCCGCTACGCGAATATCAGCGTGTTCGACGTGCAGAGCCCCGCGCATCTGCACGACGTGCTGAGCCAGTTGCCGCTGTTTCCGTATATGGATGTCGAAGTGCGCGCGCTGTGCCGGCATGCGTCGTCGATTCGCGACGACGACCGGTAATAGAAGGCGTTTGAGAAAGGTGCTGTCAACGCAGCACCTTGTTGATGCTTTAGAGATCCAGCACCAGCACCGGCGACGTAGCGCGTGAAATGCAGCAGCAGATCACCTTGCCGCTCGCGCGCTCCGCTTTGCTCAGGCAATGGTCGCGATGCTCGGGCGTGCCGCTGACCACATCGACCATGCACGTGCCGCACACCCCTTCGCCGCACGACGTATCCACCTCGATGCCGATCGACGCCAGCGCCGCGACGATGGTCGTGTCCTTGTCCACCCGAACGGTCGCGCCGCTGCTCGCGATCCGCACGTCGAAGGTATCGAGCGCGGCCGATTCGGCGCTCGTAGTCGACGGCGGCTCAGCAGCGAAGCGCTCGAGATGGATCGCTTCAGAGGCAAGGCGCGATTCGCCGATCACCACCACGCGCTCCATGAAAGGTGCCGGCCCGCAGGTATAAACGTGCGTGCCTTCGCGCGCATTCGCGAGACAATCGCCGAGCACCGCATCGAGTTGCTCGCGAGCGACGCCGAAGTGCAGCTTCACATACTCACTGAACGGCGCGCGTGAGAGCAGCGGCAAAAACGCGGCGTGTTCCGCGCTGCGCGCGAAATAGTGCAGCACGAAGCGCTGTTGCTGTTTGAGCAGGCGATACGCCATGCTCAGCAGCGGTGTCACACCGATCCCTGCGGCGATCAGCACATGTTCTTCGGCGCCCGGCGCGAGCTGGAAAAGATTGCGCGGCGCGCCGATGGTCAATTCGCTGCCGACCGCGACATCGTCATGCAGCGAACGCGAACCGCCACGTGACGCGTCTTCGCGCTTCACGGCGAACAGATGCGCGTCCCGCTGGTCCGGGTCGCCGCACAATGAATATTGCCGCGTGACGCCCGATGGTCCGGTCACGTCGATGTGCGCGCCGGGTTCGTAGTGATCGAACAGTTGCCCGTCCAGTCGCGACACGCTGAACGAGCGCACGCCATGCGCTTCGTCGTGGACGCTATCGACACGCACGTTGAAGGTGGTTCTTTCCATGATCTTGCCGGCAAAAAAGTGGCGGACGGCGCATGCATCGAAGTGCACGCGGTTGTGCGTCAAGGATAAGAAACCACGCTAAATCAGGCAAATCGATTAAAAATAGTTAGTTGGATAAGCCGGACTGATAATAGCGCGGCGCGCGCATTCCAGACGGAACATTCAGATTCCGGCCAGATGCCGCACCAGCGCCTTTTCCGGCCGCGCCATTGCGTTCAGATCGCGCATGCAGATCAGCAACTGGCGCGCGGCCCAGCTATCGGTCAGCTCGATCGTGCGGATGCCGGGCGTGCCGCGATAGCGCTTCGCCGCGGTAGCCGGCACGATACCGAGGCCGGCGCCTTGTTCGACCATGCAGCAGATGGCGTCGAAGGTCCGCACGTGGGTGCGGAAGCTGAGCGGCTGACCGGCCAGCAGCGCGCGCTCGCCGAGGTAGGCCTGCAATGCGCTGTCCGCGCTCAGTCCGATGAATTCCCGCTCCGCCACTTCCGCCAGCGTCGTGCGGCGCAGTGGGGCAAGCGGATCGTCGCGGCTCGCGATCAGCACGAGTTTGTCGATGGCGAAGGGGAAGGTCTGCAGCGCGCCGTGATCGACCGCATCGGAAATGATGCCGATTTCAGCCGCGCCGGTCAGCACCGCCTTGACCGTTTCGCTGCTTTGACGCTCCTTCAGATCGATCTGCACGTTGGGATGATCGCGCAGAAACAGACCGATCGCAGAGGGCAGGAACTCGGTGATGGCCGCCGTGTTGGTCCACAGCCTGATGCACGCTTTGCGGCCTTCCTGATGCTCGCCCAGTTCACCCTGCATGCGTTCGATCTGCCCGAGCACGAGCCGCGCGTGATGCGCGAGCGTGTCCCCGGTCGGTGTGGATTCGACACCGCGGCGGCCGCGTTCGAGCAGCGGCATGCCGAGCGCGTCTTCCATGCCGCGCAGCCGCGCGCTCGCCGATGGCAGCGACATGTTCGCGCGCGCGGCGCCGTGGGTGATGCTGCCGGTTTCGAGGATGAGCAGAAACAGGCGGAGGTCGATGAGGTCGAAGCGCATGGAAGACGGATCGTTATGGGGAAGCGGTGGGATTCAGCCCGGGTCACAGCCTTAGCCCCAGCCTAAGTCACGCTAAGTATCTTACGCATTGTGGCCGGCCTTGCGGCGATTGAAAATTGCCGGCATCACTTCAATAACAAGCTTCCAATGATCTCTTCGTTTGCGATGCGTGCGGGCGTGGTCGCCGCGACTTTCGTGGTCGCCGGCTTCGTCAAGGGAGTGACCGGCATGGGACTGCCGACCGTCGCCATGGGCGTGCTCGGCACGCTGATGCTGCCGGCCCAGGCCGCCGCGATGCTGCTGTTGCCGTCGTTCGTGACGAACGTCTGGCAACTGTTCGCGGGGCCGAGCGTGCGGGCGCTGCTCAAACGCTTGTGGCCGATGCTGCTCGGCATCGTCGCCGGCACGATCGCGGCCGCGTCGTTCATCGCGGGCGGGGGCGGCGAATGGACCGTGGTCGGACTCGGTGCCGCGTTGACGTTGTACGCCGCGGCCGGTTTGCTGGCGTGGCGCTTTTCCGTGCCGGCGCGGTACGAGCGCTGGTTGTCGCCGGCGATCGGCGCGGTGACAGGCCTCGTCACCGGCGGCACTGGTGTGTTCGTCGTGCCGGCAGTACCGTATCTGCAAGGGCTGGCGTTGAAGAAAGAGGATCTGGTGCAGGCGCTCGGCTTGTCGTTCACGGTGTCGACCATCGCGCTGGCGATCGGCCTCACCAGGGAGCACGCGTTTGCCGCCGGCGATCTGGGCGAGTCGCTATTTGCCGTGGTGCCGGCGCTGTTCGGCATGTGGATCGGACAGCGCGTGCGCGGACGCATCGGCGCGGGCACGTTCAGACGCTGGTTCTTTATCTGTCTGCTCGGACTGGGTATTCAATTAATGGCACGAGCATTCGTTTAATCAGGCAATGGTGAAACGAGTAAGGAAGGAGCGATATCGTGTGGCACGTTATTCTGGATACACTCGGCGCGCTGGCGGTGCTGGCCAGCGTGGCCGCGCAAATCATGTTGCTGCGTAAGTGCTGAATTCATTGCGTGGCACGCTGCGTCACAGTTTTTTGACGGAGCCGTTGCTGATAGAACGACTCCGCTGTCGGCTCAGAAAGGTTTGGTCGGCAGATACTTTCCGTCGAGTGTGATCACGGCACGCTGACCGCCTTCCGGATCGTCGACCTTCTTGATGTCGAGCTTGAAGTTGATCGCGCTGATAATGCCGTCGCCGAACTGCTCGTGCACCAGTGCCTTTAGCGTCGAACCGTAGATCTGCACCATTTCGTAGAAGCGGTAGATGGTCGGATCGGTCGGCACGCCGCCCGGAATGCTGCCGCGTAACGGGATGGTTTGCAGCAGGCGCACCGCATCTTCGCCGAGTTCGAGTTTGTCGGCCACGACCTTCGCGGCGTCTGCGGGCAGCGGATGCTGGCCGAGCAAGGCGGCGGTGACGAATGCAAGACTCAGGCCGGTGCCTTCGTTGATCTGCTCGAACGTGAGATTCTTGCGAACCTTCGCGTCGATGATTGCGTCGGTCAGTGCTTCACGCGGGGCCTGGCTGTATTGGGACTGCGTCATGATGAATTTCCTCAGAGTAAGTAAATAAAATAAGTGCGGTCAGGCCGCGACGTCGAGTCGAGCCGGGGTGGCACACGTATGCGGATGTTCCGCAAGAGAAACGAAGCGATTCGTCGAGCCGTCGAGCGCATCGATCGAGCCGGTTTCGATGTCGTACACCCAGCCGTGCAGCGCGAGATGTCCCTGTTCGAGGGCGAGCCGCACGGAAGGATGAGTCTTGATATTAGCGAGTTGCGCGATCACGTTTTCGCGGACCATCGAGTCGACCCGGTCGCGTTCGCTCTTGTGCTCGCGCGCCTCGTTGACGACTTTCGCGGAGTCCGCGTAGTGCAGCCAGTTGCGCACGGCGGGCATATGGTCCATGCATTTGCAGGTCGCGATGGCCGTCATCGCGCCGCAGTCGGAATGACCGCAGATCACCACATCGGTGACGCCGAGCGCGGCGACTGCGTACTCGACCGTGGCGGTCACGCCGCCCGGCTCCGGACCGTACGAAGGCACGATGTTGCCCGCGTTGCGGATCACGAACAGATCGCCCGGTTCGCGCTGCGTGACGAGTTCCGGCACGAGCCGGCTGTCTGAGCACGAAATGAACAACGTGCGCGGGTTCTGGGTCGTGGCCAGTTTCCTGAAAAGCTCGGAGCGCTGCGGGAAGGCGTCGCGCTGAAACTTCAGGAAGCCGTCGATGATGTCTTGCATGTTTCGCTCCATCAGGTTGTTCGTGGGGAATCGATGGATGAACAATGCGCCGATCGAGCTATAGCGTCCAAGACCGGTTTATTATTCTCTCGATAGGAAACACCAATAGTTCGAGAGGACGCCATGCTACTCAGGCACATCCGTTACTTTCTTGCAGTCGCCGAGCACCGCAATTTCACGCGCGCGGCCGAGGCGCTGCACGTATCGCAGCCGACGCTGTCGCAACAGATCAAGCAGCTGGAAGACACCTTGCGAGTGCAGTTGCTCGACCGGTCCGGCCGCACGATCCAGCTGACCGATGCCGGCACCGCCTATGTGCATTACGCTCAGCGCGCGCTGCAAGACCTCGAGGCGGGCAAGCGGG
Source organism: Paraburkholderia sp. BL17N1 (assembly GCF_003634175.1). Classification (NCBI taxonomy): domain Bacteria; kingdom Pseudomonadati; phylum Pseudomonadota; class Betaproteobacteria; order Burkholderiales; family Burkholderiaceae; genus Paraburkholderia; species Paraburkholderia sp. BL17N1. The sequence goes on along the minus strand of NZ_RBIW01000001.1, from coordinate 3,722,394 downwards.
CGATACACGACGTGGAGGAGTTGAGCCGCGGCTCGCTGCGTCTTGCGATGACACCGACCTTCACGGCCTACCTGATCGGCCCGCTTCTGGAGAAGTACAACCGCCGCTATCCGAACATCACGCTGAACATCCTCGAAATGCCGCAGGACCGGATGGAAGCGTTGCTGAGCGAAGACGCGCTCGACGTCGGCATCGCATTCGACGACACGAACACGCCGGACATCGAGACGCAAACCCTATTCGTCGAGGCGCTGGCGATGGTGGTCGGCAAGGCGCATCCGTACGCGAAGCGTCGTTCCGCGTTAAAGCTGAGCCAGTTCCAGAACGAAGCGCTCGTTCTGCTTAACGAAGAGTTCGCAACGCGTCAGTACATCGATCGTTATTGCAAGCTGCATGGCGTGTCGCCGCGCATCGCGATGGAGGTGAATTCGATTGGCGCGATCGTCCAGATCGTGCGCCGCAGTGCGCTCGCCACGCTGCTGCCGGCCGCGATCGCGCGCGAGCAGAGCGAACTGTTTCTCGTGCAGTTGGAGCCGGCCCTGCCGCAGCGCACGGCTGCGCTGCTATTGCGCAAAGGCGCGTACCGGAACGCGGCAACGCGCGCGTTCATCGCGCTCGCGGTGGAGGAGCGTGCGGCTGATACAGGCGGCCGGCGGGGCAAGGCTGTTTTATAGAAACGCCGAGGCTTCGAACCGCCTACACTGACAGGGGGAAGTGCTGTTCGCTCTTATGTGCGTGCTTACTCGTGCTTTCCCATTCGCACTGGCGGGTTGCACCGCCGGTCACATCGAGCCTTCGGGCCATCCGCGTCACCTGTCTTCCGATTGTTCGTCTCAACCGACGTATCTATTCGCCTTCAGCCGCTTTATCCGCGCGGCCGACGTGCCTACATTGTTACCAGTGTCAGCGCCAGTGCATTTTCCACCGCAACCCGCGAATCTTCGCGATAGCGTCGGCGCCAATCCCATCTACAGGAATCGATCATGAGCAAACTCACAGGTAAGGTTGCAGTCGTAACCGGTGCATCGAAAGGTATCGGCGCGGCAATTGCCAAGGCTTTGGCCGCGCAAGGCGCTTCAGTGGTGGTGAACTACGCGTCGAGCAAGGCCGGCGCGGAAAGCGTGGTCGAGGCGATCACCGCTGCCGGCGGCAAGGCCGTGGCCGTCGCGGGCGATGTGTCGAAAGCGGCGGACGCGCAAGGCATCATCGATACGGCGGTGGAAACGTATGGCCGTCTCGACATTCTCGTCAACAACTCGGGCGTGTATGAATTCGCGCCGATCGAAGAGATCACCGAAGAGCATTTCCATAAGCACTTCAACGTGAACGTGCTGGGTCTGCTGTTGACCACGCAGGCAGCGGTCAAGCACCTCGGCGAAGGCGCGAGCATCGTCAATATCAGTTCGGTGGTGAGCCGCATCACGCCGCCGGGCAGCGCGGTCTATACCGCTACCAAGGGTGCAGTCGACGGTATCACCGGCGTGCTTGCACGTGAGCTCGGCCCGCGCAAGATTCGCGTCAATTCGGTGAACCCGGGCATGGTCGCCACCGAAGGCACGCACACCGGCGGCATCCTTGGCTCCGACTTCGAAACGTGGGCCGTCAGCACGACGCCGCTCGGCCGTATCGGCCAGCCTGACGATATCGCCGATGTGGTCGCCTTCCTCGCTTCCGACGACGCCCGCTGGCTGACTGGTGAAAGCCTGATTGCCAGCGGTGGCTCGCGTTAAGCAGTTCGACGTGAACGGATAAAGCGTGGCCGCATAGCGCCACGCCATATCGCAGCACGAGGAAGAAAAGCCGCCCGCAGGCAGCGCCTGCCGGGCGGCTTGTCGTTTCATTCAGCCGGAGCGGCGTGAACTGGCTCGTCGTGTAATGCCGCAGCGGGCTTTCCCAACTCCACCGCGAATAACGCGTCCAGCAGATTCGACCCCGGCCGCTCGGCGAGCCGCGTCAGCGATTCGGTCATCTGCACCCGGCAGTCCTGCAGCGGAATCATCCTGATCCGCCGCGATTCGTTGAATTCGGCGCGCGCGATGACCCCAACCCCCATGCCTTGCGCGACTGCTTCTTCGAGCGCCTCGCGGCCGTCCACGTACATCACCGGTTCCACTTGCAGCGATTCGCGCACCAGTTCGATCTCCAGCAACTGCTGTGTGACGGATTGCGACTCGCGGAAAATCATCGGCTGCCGCACCAGTTCGGCGTAGCTCAGCTTGCGTTTCTTCGCCACCGGATAGCTCGCCGGCACCATCGCGACCAGCGGATCGCGCCGCAATACGCGCGCCTCCAGCCGGCTGTGCACTTGCGGCGCGGCGGTAATGGCCGCGTCGACGGCGCTGGAGAGCACGCGCTGCATGCAATCCGCGGCGTTCGCGATAGACAGCGTCACGACGATGCCCGGATGCAGCTTGTGAAACGCGCTGATCAGCGCGACCGCGAGGTCGGGCGCGTCCGCGGCCAGCGACAGCGAACCGGATTCCAGCCCGCCCGCCGATTCGAGCAATTGCCGCGCGTCACGCTCGCAACTGAGCATCTGCCGCGTCACGCTGAAGAGGCGCAGGCCGAGTTCGGTGGTCTCGACGCCGCGCGGCCCGCGTTCAAACAGTTTGACGCCGTACTCCTGCTCAAGCCGCCGCACGTGATCCGACACGGCCGGCTGCGTGAGCGAGAGCGCCTGCGCCGCTTTGGAGAACCCGCCATGTTCCGCGACCGCATGAAATGCCCGCAATTGCGCGTATTGCACGTGTGCCTCGCTAAGCTATAAGTTATTGCGATACAAGCATCGATTATATCGATTTTACCGATGCAGCGCGTTTCTGTACTGTGTGCATACCGAACCAGCGATATCGGAGATTCCGAACATGAACAGCGTGATCGACCGTTCCCCAGCCGTGAACGCCGCAGAACCTTCCGCCGTAACGTGCGCGGCGCCGGGCAAAGGCGAGCCGTATCTGTTGACGCCCGGTCCGCTCACCACGGCGTTCTCGACCAAGGAAGCGATGCTACGCGACTGGGGTTCGTGGGACGGCGATTTCCGGGCCATGACGGCGCTGCTGCGCAGCAGCCTGCTGGAGATTGCCGGCGACACGGCAGGAGAATACGACTGCGTCCCGCTGCAAGGCAGCGGCAGCTATTGCGTCGAAGCGATGCTCGGCAGTCTGATTCCGCGCGACGGCCACGCGCTCGTGCTGGCCAACGGCGCGTACGGCAAGCGCATCGCGACCACGCTCGGTTATCTCGGCCGCGCCTTTACGCTGCTCGACAAAGGCGACTACCTGCCGCCGCGCGGCGCGGAAGTGGAGCGCATGCTGGACGCCGAGCCACGCATCACGCACGTGGTCGCCGTGCATTGCGAAACCAGTTCGGGGATTCTGAACCCGCTCGCGGAAATCGCCGCCGCCACCGCGAAGAAGGGCCGCAAGCTGCTGATCGATTCGATGAGCGCCTTCGGCGCGGTGCCGCTCGACGTGCGCGAGATTGCCTGCGAGGCCTTCGTGTCGTCGGCGAATAAATGTATCGAGGGGGTGCCGGGTTTCGGATTCGTGATCGCCCGCAAGGGTGCGTTGCAGGAAGCGAAGGGACGCAGTCACTCGCTCGCGCTCGACGTCCATGATCAATGGGACGTGATGAACCGCACCGGCCAGTGGCGTTTCACGCCGCCCACGCACACCGTGGCCGCGTTTATCGAGGCACTGCGGTTGCATAAGATGGAAGGCGGCCAGCCCGGACGTCTCACGCGCTACGCGAACAACCGCGACGTGCTGGTGGCCGGCATGCACGACCTTGGCTTCGAGCCGCTGCTGAATGCGCGCTGGCGCTCGCCGATCATCGTGACGTTTTTCTCGCCGGCGCATGCGTCATTCAAATTCGAGCGCTTCTACGAATTGATGAAGCAGCAGGGTTTCATCATCTATCCGGGCAAATTGACGGTGGCGGACAGCTTCCGGATCGGCTGCATCGGTCAGGTGGACGAGCACGTGATGCGCCGCGTCGTGGCGGCGTGCGGCAACGCGCTCGAATCGATGGGCGTCGAACAGGCCGCTCCGCCGGCGGCTGCGCTCGAAGAGCGCAAGAGATTGGCCGACGCGGCCTGAAGCACACAGTTCGGGCATACCGCGCGAGCTTTCGGAATTCCATGGGGTCGAAGTAAATGAAACACGTAAAAGCAGTGATTTTCGATTGGGCCGGCACAGTGGTCGATTACGGTTCACTGGCGCCGATGGACGCCTTCGTCGAGACCTTCGAACAGTTCGGCGTGCCGATCACGATCGATGAAGCGCGCGGTCCAATGGGCATGGCCAAGCGTCCGCATATCGCGGCGCTGATGGCGTTGCCGCGTGTCGCGCAGGCTTGGGCCGACAAGTACGGCCACGCGCCGGGCGAAGCGGATATCGACGCCGTGTACGACGTGTTCGTGCCGAAGAACATCGCCGTGGCGGCGAGCTACAGCTCGGTGATACCGGGCGTGGCCGAGGTGGCGAGCGCGCTGCGCAGCGACGACATCCGGATCGGCACGACTACCGGTTATACGCGCGAGATCATGGCCGAAATCGTGCCGGGCGCGGCCGCGCAGGGGTTCTCGCCGGACAGCATCGTGTGCACCGGCGATACGCCGGAAGGCCGCCCGTCGCCGTACATGATCTACAAGACGTTGCCGGAACTGGGCGTGTGGCGCGCGAAGGATGCGATCAAGGTGGACGACACCGAAGTCGGCATCGAAGAGGGCATCAACGGTGGCACGTGGGCGGTCGGCGTCGCGGTGAGCGGCAACGCGTTCGGCATGGCCGAAGACGACGTCAAGGCGCTGGCGCCCGATGAGTTCGCATGGCGTCGCAAGGCGGCAATCGAGAAGCTGCAGGCGGCGGGCGCGCACTATGTGATCGACAGCGTCGCGGATCTGATGCCGGTGGTGTATGACATCGAAGCGCGTTTGGCGCGAGGCGAGCGGCCTTGATGAGGTGAAGGCGCGAAAAGCCTCTCTACTCCGGCACAATCACTCGAAGAACCCCACCGCCAGATCGATAAACTCGCGGATCTTGCGCGGTACGAACTCCCGGCTCGGATACACGAGCGACACCGCCACGTCGCCGTTGAGCACGGCGTGATCTTCAAGTATCCGCACCAGCGTGCCCGCGCGCAATTCGTCATCGACCATTTCGAGCGGCAGTAGCGCGATGCCCATCGCGCCGAGCGCCGCCTGTTTCTGCATGATCATGCTGTTGACGGTGAACGACGCATCGAGCGCGATGCTGTCTTCGCCGCCTTCGCCGTTGTCGAACACCCAGGTCTGCGGGCTGGTGTCGAGCGGTGCGGTGATTACGCGGTGCCGCGTAAGATCGGCGGGCGTTTTCGGATGACCGGCCTGCGCGAGGTAAGCCGCCGACGCCACCGGCACCGCGTGCGAGTTGATCAGCCGGCGCACCACCAGCGACTCCGAGCGGATCATATGCTCGGTCACGATCCCCACATCGAAGCCGCCTTCGAGCAGATCGACCCGTTTCTCCGTCAACGTGACGCGCAGATTCACACGCGGAAACTTTGCCTGATACTCGGCGAACAGCGGCGTAAGGCGAAATAACGAAAAGCTGCCCAGCGCGACGATGCGCAGATCGCCGGCGACTTCCTTCGACGCGGTGGTTGCGCGCGATTCGACTTCTTCGAGTTCGGTTATCAGGAGGCGGCAGCCGTCGGCGTACTCGGCGCCGGTTTCGGTCAGCACGACCTTACGCGTGGTGCGCTGGAACAGGCGAATGCCGAGGTGCTTTTCAAGGCTCGACACGTGGCGCGTGACCACCGAGGTCGAGACGCCGAGTTGCTCGGCGGCCTGCGCGAAGCTGCCCGCGTCGGCGACCTTGACGAACGCCTGCATGGCCTGAAAGAGATTGATCATGTGAATGCGAAATACGCGCGGCGAGAGCGGGTGCAAATGTCTGTTGAAAAGGACGCACTGCCCGTTTCTTGAGCAGACGCAGGCGGTGTGAGACCGGCGGGTGAATTGTACGTCCTGTCGCCATGCGTCGATCCGCGCCGCCGTGCCTGGCTTTGCGCGCCGACAAGCTTCCCGGCTGCTCAAGTTTCGCGCGATTGTGCCGTTGACACGAGCTAATCAGATTCTGGAACCCAGCCGTGCAACTCGCCTTCAGTAACGACCGTCTGTCCAGCCGCATGCAGTTCGATTCGTCCTGCGCCGGTGAACCCGAGGTGGAGTCGTCGGTCATTGAATGGCTGTTGCACGACGATCAGGTGATGCGCGAATGCTTCACCCACGCGGCGGAAATTCTCAAGAGCGTGACCGGCGCGGCGATCACCGCGATTACACTGCTCGACGAGGAATACCAGCATTACCGCGCCGAGGTCGGCATGGCGATGCCGCTCGTCACGCGAGCCCGCTCGCTCGCCGACTATGCGGTGCGCGACGAAGAGTTGTTCGTCATCGAGGATGCGCACGACGACGCCCGTTTCGGCGAATGCATGCTGGTGCAGCGGCATCCGTTCGTGCGCTTCTACGCGGCGATCGCGCTGCGCGCGCCCAATGGCGAGATCGTCGGCGCCTTGTGCGCGATGGACCCTGCGCCCGGCCGCCTCGACGCCGGGCAGCGCGGCGTGTTCTACCACCTGCGCGCGATGATCGAGAACGATCTGAAGATGCGCACGGCCACCGCGATCGATCCGCTCACGCAGTTGTACAACCGTCGTTTCCTGCTGGAGAGCATCACGCGCCGCTGGAAGGAGGCACGGGACGGCGACGTGATGGGTTCGGTCGTGGTCGACGTGGACTGGTTCAAGCAATACAACGACACCTACGGCCACCAGGCGGGCGATCAATGCCTGCGCAAAGTGGCCTCGGTGATGCAGGCCGCGGCCGATGGCGAACGCATCATTGTGGGGCGCATGGGCGGCGAGGAGTTCGGCCTGCTGGTGCTGCACGCCGAGCGCGCGGCGCTCGAAGACACGCTCGCCACGCTGCGCCAGGGCGTGGAGGATCTGGCGATCGAGCATCGCGCGTCGCCGCTCGGCAGGGTGACGGTGAGCGTGGGCGCGTCGTTGACGCGCATCAGCGAGGCTTCACGGCCGGCGCATCGCGACGGTTTCGCGAGCGCGGATCGCGCGCTGTATCGATCGAAACATGGCGGTCGAAACCGGGTGACGATGGCGTAACACGCCTATGCGTTCAGGCAGTCTCACGCTCCGCGTAGAGCCGGCTCACCCAGTCGGCGAACACGCGGAGTTTGGCGCTGTAACGGCGGCTCGGCGGATAGACGAGATAAACCTGCAGCGGCTCCGGCCGCCAGTCCGTCAGAATCGGCACGAGCTCGCCGCGCTGCACGGCCGGCCCCACCATGAAATCCAGCGTATGAACGATGCCGAGTCCCGCCAGCGCCGTGGCCAGATGAGCATTGCTTTCGCTCACCATCACCGTATTGCGAACCTTGTCGAGCACGATGCGCTCGCCGTCCTTGAGGAAATGCAAGGGCTGCGCGAGTCCGCTGCTCGCTGAAAAATAGCCGACCACCGCGTGCCGATCATCAACGATCTGGCGCGGATGCACAGGCGTGCCATGTTCGGCCAGATACGCCGGGCTCGCACACGTGGTCCAGCGCAGCGTGCCGATGGCGTGCGTGACCAGATTGGGATCGTCCCCCGTGCTGCGAATCGCGCAGTCGATGTTCTCCGCGATCAGATCGGCGGTCCGGTCCGTCACGCTCAGGCGCACCTGAATGTCCGGGTAGCGCGCGCAAAATTCGGGCAGCGCGGGAATCAGAATGCCGCTCGCGGTCGAGCCGCCGCTGTCGACCCGCAGCACGCCGCGCGGATTCGCGTGGTCGCGGCCCAAGGTCGCCTCGATATCGTCGAGTTCACTGAGCAAATGCCGCGTACGCTCGTAATACGCCGCGCCGTCCGTCGTGACGCTGACGCTGCGCGTGCTGCGTTCGAGCAGTTTCACGCCCAGATGATCTTCCAGCGACTTCACCCACTTGCTGACCGTTGCGTTCGGCATCTGCAGCGACTGCGCCGCCCGGCCGAAGCCGCCGGTCTCCACCACCCGCGCAAAGATGCGGATGGCCTGCAAATGATCCATATCGACTCCATTTCCCGATGATTATCCATGCACGTGGATAAAGAAGTCACAGAATACCTATTTATCTCTATTCGTGCATGGCATAAGCTCGTCGTCATGGTCAACCGACCTCACAAACCCAGGAGCAGATGATGAACACGTCCACACTCAATAACGTCAATCCCCGCAAACACGCCGGCAAGATCGTGCTGGTGACCGGCGGCAGCAGCGGCATCGGCTTCGCCGCCGCCACGCGTTTCGCTCAGGAAGGCGCGACGGTTTATATCACCGGCCGGCGTCAGGCCGAACTCGACGACGCCGTGGCGCGCATCGGCCACGGCGCCGTTGCGATTCGCGCGGACGTTTCTTCAGCCGACGACCTCGACCGGATGTTCAGCACGGTGCAGGCCGCCCATGACCGGCTCGACATTCTGTTCGCGAATGCGGGCGGCGGCGAGTTCTCGCCGCTCGGCGCGATCACCGAGGCCCAGTTCGACAAGTACTTCGGCATCAACGTCAAAGGCACGCTGTTCACGGTGCAGAAAGCCTTGCCGTTGATGCGTCCCGGCAGCGCGATCGTCATTACCGGTTCGATCGCCGGGAACAAGGGCATGCCGGCCTTCGGCGTGTATGCGGCGACCAAGGCCGCGCTGCGCTCGTTCGCGCGTACATGGGCGACCGATCTCAAAGGCCGCGGGATTCGCGTCAACGTGGTATCGCCCGGCGTGGTGGTGACGCCGGCGTACAAGTCCGAACTGGGCATGACCGACGAGCAGATCGCCGCTTTCACCCAGCAGGCCAGCGAAACGACGCCGCTTGGCCGCGTGGGCGAACCGGACGAGATCGCCAAGGCCGTCTCCTTCCTGGCTTCCGACGACGCGAGCTACATCACGGGGATCGAAATGGCTGTCGACGGCGGCATGGCGCAGGTGTAGCACTACCAGGCAATCGTCGGATCCTGATGTGAAAAGGCCGGTTTTTCCGGCCTTTTTTGCATGTGAAGCGCCAAAGGCCACGACGCATGCAGCAAAACATTCCGATTGTCATCGAGCGAATGGATTGCGTTTCTCAGGCGTGCGTCCGCGTGAGCTTTTATCCGCTACGCATAAGGTTCTCTTAAGCTTGAACTGTTCAGATAGAAGGAGATGGTTGCGTCAGAGCGGAGCATGAGAGCGCTTCGCCTCGCCAGCGGAAGGAGCCGCTGGTTGCACGCGCAACGAAAAAAACAACTGAGAAAGACAACGATGCGTAACGGACGAAAATCCGCTCGAGAGGCAGACAAGGCGCTGTGCAGATCCACCTACATGATGGAGTTGGCGCGCGGCAGTTCGTATATTGCCAGCACGTTGACGCCCATTACGCAACGAACCGCCATTGCTGAAGTGCTGAACGGATTTCGCGAGCAGCACGGCGCCGACACCGCGCTCATCTTCCGTGATCTGCTGGCCGAGAGCCTCAAGAATCGCAAGGACGCGCTCGCGGCTGAGGCGGTGCTTAATTTCGAGCTGCACTAGTCGCGCGAGCCTCCGCCCGCGATCAGCTTCAGTCCCGCCGGCAGCGACTCGCCGAACACGCGGCCTTCGTCGGCGTCATCGAGTTCGACGCTCTCGCTCACCATGGTGATCCACGCGCGCGGCGCGTTGGCCGCTTCGAGGCGGCGCACTACCGCAAGACGCAGGTCTTCGGGCAGGTCGCGCGAGCGGTCGCCGGTCAGGCGGGCGATCTGCACGGCGGCGAACGCGGCGGGATCGACCTTCTTCCAGTCGAGCGCGAGGATCGCGTTGAGCCATGCGCCGGCAGTCTGCGGCGGCACGACGCTGTGCGCACTGCCGTAGAACGGCCGCCGCGCACCGATACGGCCGACCGCCCACCAGCTTTGATGATTTTCAGCAGGCTTCTTCAGACGCGTCAGCACCGATTCGCCGAGCTCGATCTTGCGCTCCACCGGAATGCGTTCGAGCGATGCGCTCAGCCGAACCATGTCGGTAAAGCCGGTTTTCGCCACGTCGAACGGCAGCTTGTGGCGCGCAAGCGCTGCGCCTTGCAGATAGGCCATGGCGTCGAGCACGCGCAGTTGCGCGCTTTCGTCGAGGCCGCCGGCGGCGCGCCGCCAGAGCGTCCACCATTCCGACCAGACCTGGCTTTCGTTGACGTACTGGATGCCGTCGTCGAACAGCGACCAGAGTTGTTCGACGCGCCATTCGTCGAGTGGATAGCCGAAGCCGGGCCGCACGCAATAGCCGGCCAGATTCAGCCAGAGGCGCTCGTGATCCGCCGAGCGGCGCCGGCGGCGCGCGCGTTCCCACAGCGCGCCGAACAGTTCGCGTAGCAATGCGCTGTTCCAGCTTTCGCGCGGGCCCAGCAGTTGTTCGAGTTGCGAGCGCAGGCGTTTGACTTCTTTGGGATCGACTTTCTGCGCGCGCGAGCCGAAGCAGCGGTCGATGTGGTCGATCGCCTGGTCGAGCGCCGGATGGCGAGCCGGCGCGGTATCGTCCGCCAGGTTTGCTTGCGCGTCTTCACGGCGCAACTGGAATTCGAGCAGCCATCGTTGCGCGGGATTGTCGAGTTCAATGCAATGGACGTCGAGCGTGCCCACTTCGGTGAGCGACGTCGCGATCCGCACCGCGGTCTCGCGCGCGCTCTTCGCGCCGCGCGGCTGCACGATGGTCGCGAGCGGCGGCAGGCGGACAAAATCGCCGCCGGCCAGATCGATCAATTCGCCGGGCCGATACACCGTATCCGCGCTCGACGAAACAAGGTGAAACCGCACCGGATGCCCGAGACGTAGCGCGAAGGTGCGATCCGCGATCAGAATCTCGTGGCCTTCTTCCGTGCCGCGCGGCAGCAGGCAAATGCCGCGTTGCACAGGCTCGGCATTGGTTTTGCCGTCGCCGGTTTCGTCGAGCACGAGGAAGTAGCTGCGCGGCGAGCCGCCGCCGATTTTCGGCGCGTTGCCCGAGCGCGCGAGCGAATAGGCGACCGCGCCGCGCGCCACGGCCACGTCCGGATTGTCGTTGTGCAGGACATTGAGCGCTGCGCCGCGCCACGTGCCCAAGGTGTCGGCCAGACGCTGCGTAAGCGCCTCGGCGCGGAACACGCCGCCGTTCAGCAGCAACGTGTCGGGCACTGGCAACAATGCTTCGTCCGGTGAGCCGGCGGACTCGACGATGCCCAGCGCCTTGCGCGACTGCGCCGCGAAGCGGCTCAGAAACGCCGCGATATGACGCGTGACGGCGGGATCGGTCGCATAGGGCAGGCCGAATTCGACGATCGCGCCACGCGGCCGCCCAGGCCGTTCATGCGACGCCACCGCCGGAAAGAACCCGTCGACGATGATCCGTTCGACCTCGTCGCGCGTGACTTGCGCCGTGCGCGCGCCGCCGATCAGCTTCGAGCCCGCGCCCAGCAATGTGATCGACGTGGAGTCGGGCGCCTGCGCGCCGAGCAGCTGTTCCTTGGCGTTGCGGCAACGCTCGACCAGTTGCGACAGGCTAGCCGCCGACAAACGCGCGCGCTCGCCCGGCTGGTTCGAGCCGCCCGGCAGCCGCGCTTCCACCAGATGCGCGAGCGCCAGGTCCATGTTGTCGCCGCCGAGCATCAGATGATTGCCCACGCCGATGCGCGTGAGTTGCGGCTCGCCGTCGCGCAGGCCGACTTCGATCAGCGTGAGGTCGGTGGTGCCGCCGCCCACGTCGCAGATGAGCACGAGACGGGTGTCCGCGAGTTCGCTTGCCAGTTGCTCGCGGTGATGAAACAGCCAGTCGTAAAAGGCTGCTTGCGGCTCCTCCAGCAGCCTCAAAGCAGGCAAGCCGGCCATGCGGGCGGCTTCCACGGTCAGCGCTCGCGCGCCTTCGTCGAACGACGCCGGCACGGTCAGCACTACATCCTGGCGTTCGAGCGGCGCGTCTGGAAAACGCTGGTTCCAGGCCGCGCGCACGTGCGCCAGATAGCTCGCGCTGGCTTCGACCGGCGAGACTTTGCGGACGTCGTCGGCGGCGCCCCACGGCAGGATCGGCGCGGTGCGATCCACCGACGCATGCGAGAGCCAGCTCTTCGCGCTCGACACCAGCCGGCCGGGCACCTGAGCGCCCAGCACGCGCGCGAGCCGGCCGATCACGACCGGCTGCGTGTCCTGCTGTGGATCTTTGTGCGCGCCGCTCTGATCCGCACCGGACCACGGCAATTGCAGATCGCCGGGGTTCAGTTCGCCTTGCGCCGCCTGATAGCGCACCGAGGGCAGAAGCGGCCGCGCCGCCACTTCGCCGGGGCTCACCAGCTGCTCGATCTCGAAGACGCGGATAAGCGGCGACCCACCCGGCGATCCCGCCTCCGCATAGGCGAGCACCGTGTTGCTGGTGCCGAGATCGATACCGACGCTATACCGCTTCATTTCATTCACGCATTCGCGTTGCCGCGCACATCGAACTCGACTTTCCAGCGCTCGTCGGTGCCACGCGGCACGGCTTCGAGTTCGAGCGTGCCCGCTTCGGTGACGCGCGCGCGCAGCTTCACCGGCACGACTTCACCGGCGTTGCGGCCGGAGGCGGGCAGTGTCGCCTGAATCTCTTCGAGTTCCTGCAATTCCTCCGGACCCCAGAAGTCGAGCAGCGTGCCGACCTGATCCTGGCGACGCACCGACGACCCGAAGAAGCGGAAGTGCACCGGCTCGCCGACCACGAGGCCGAATTCCTGCGCGGGCAGTTCGGCCTCGGTGCCTTCCTCCATGCCGAAGGGCGCCACGCACAACGCCTGGATTGGCGGTTCGAGGCCGGGCACGGCGGGCATCGCCGATTCGATCGCGATGTAGTACGCGCGCGCCGTGCCGCCGCGAATCCGCACGCCGCGGCCGCGTCGCACGTAGCCGTAATAGGCCGCGCCGCGCGCGACGGCGAGATCGAGATCGGCGCCTTCGAGCAGCCGTGCCGGCGCCGCGCCTTCGGCGGCGAGCCAGTTGTTCAGCGTGCCCATGATGCGTTCGACCAGCAGTGGCGACTTGAACACGCCGCCGTTGAACAGCACCGCCGTGGGATGCAGGAAGCTCGCGTTCTCCGCAGCCGCGATGCCGCTCGTTCCCGCCAGTTCAGCGAGCGCGCCCACCTGGCGGCCGAGGAACGCCGCGAGATGGCGCGTGATGCCGGCGTCTTGCGCATACGGCAGACCGAGCTGCGTCAGACCGGCACGCGCGCGGCTCACCGGACGCGCGGCGCTGTCCACCTGCGGGAAGAAGCCTTCGAGAATCGTCTGGGTCAATTCGGCGTGCGTGAGTTCGGTGCGGATCGAGCCGCCGATCAGCTTCGAGCCGCGGCTCGGCACGACGAGCGGCACGGTATCGGTGGCCGGATCGCTGAGCAGCGTTTCCTTGGCCGAGCGGCACGCGTAGGTGAGGGCACGCAGTTGCCACGCGTCGGCCTGGGTGCCTGCCGCGGCCAGCTTGCGCGCGACCACGTGCGCGAGCGCGAGGTCCATGTTGTCGCCGCCGAGCAGAATGTGTTCGCCGACCGCCACGCGATGCAGTTCGAGATTGCCTTCGCGCTCGATCACGGCGATCAGCGAGAGGTCGGTCGTGCCGCCGCCCACATCGACCACGAGGATGATGTCGCCGATCTTCACCTGCTTGCGCCAGTCGCCGCCGCTCTTCTGGATCCAGCTATACAGCGCGGCCTGCGGTTCTTCGAGCAGCGTCATGCGGCCGAAGCCCGCGGCCTCGGCGGCTTCGGCGGTCAGTTCGCGCGCGGCCGGATCGAACGATGCGGGGATCGTCACTGTGATGTCCTGCTCGCTGAACGGCGCGTCGGGATGCGCGTGGTCCCAGGCTTCGCGCAAGTGCGTCAGATAACGCACCGAGCTTTCGAGCGGCGAGACGCGCGCGACTTCGGGTGGCGCGTCGTTGGGCAAAATCGCCGCGCGCCGGTCCACGCCCGGATGACACAACCAGCTCTTCGCGCTCGACACGAGCCGGATCGGCGTGGCCGCGCCGCGGCTGCGGGCGAATTCGCCGACCGCGAATTCGCGCTGGCCGGTCCACGGCAGATAGAGGTCGCCCGAGGCGAGTTCGTCCGGGTGCGGCAGATAGAGGAACGAGGGCAGCAGATCGAGGTTGTCGATTGCGCCGGGGCCCGTGAGCTGCGCGATCGGCAGCACGCCTTGCGAGGTCTTTTCGCCGTCGCTGGCGCTGGTGTCCACATAGGACAGCGCGCAGTGCGTGGTGCCCAGATCGATGCCGATGGCGTAGCGTGACTGGCGTGCGTCGCTCATAGCTCCACCTCGGCCGGTGCGATCACTTTCGCGTTGTGGCTGTCCGTGAGCTTCGGCAGACGCACTTCGTCGACGCGCCAGCCGCGATGGCTGATGCTGCCGTTGAACGGCGCCTTGCCGACGACATTGCCGGTCAGGCGAATCGAAGCCGCGTCGAAACCTTCGGCCAGCGTGACGCGGCTGCCTTCGGCTTCGTCGCGCACCGGGCGGATCGTGAAGTGCTCGCGCAGCGTCGCGCGGCAACCGTCGTGCACGAGGCGCGCGGCCGCGCCGATATCGGCGTCGCTATAGTTCTTGATGTCTTCCTCGACGAAATCGATGAAGCGCGCGTCGCGTTGCAGCAGGCCGAGCAGTTGCAAGGCGGCGTCGGGGCTTGCTTCCTTCAGCATGGGCGCGGGTTGCGGCGCGGGTGCTGGCGCCGGCGTGGGAGCCGGGGCAGGCGCGGCGCTGGCGGCAACGCCACCGTCACGCAGACGCAGCACTCCGGCGGCGAATTCGCCATCGCCGAGGATGCGGAAGAACGTGCCCACGGCCAGGGAAATCCTGCCGAGGAAGGATGGGTTCGAATCGGTCATAAATGCTCCTGAGGTGCTCTGTTAAAGGACGAGCTGTCCTGACTGCGCCGCACGCGGCCGGCCGCTGAAGTCCGGTTGGGCTTGAGCGGGCGATCGTCGTGCGAGATTGCGAAGGCCGTCGGCAGTCGTGCCGCCGGCGTCTGATTTACCGGGCCGCGCGGCGCGGTCGGCGCGCGCAAAACCCGTATTTTGCCTTGCGGCGAGCCCGAAGCGGGCAAAGGCGGCCATTCTAGCGGGCAATGCGGCGAGATTGGCGGCTTGTCACGGGCGTGTGATGAGCCTTTCCGTGCGGCTCGTTCGCGCGAAGTCCACGTAGGGTTCACGCATGGTTCACGCCTTGTGCGGGCCGAATTCGGCCACGACCTGGTCGATGAACGCGCGCAGTTTCGGCGTGACGCGGCTGGCGGGGAATACCAGATGCATCGGTCGCGCGGTCGCTTCGTAGCCGGTCAGCAGGCGCACGAGGCGGCCCGCCGCGAGTTCGTCTTTCACGGCCACTTCGGGAGCGAGCATCACGCCGCCGCCGTTGAGCGCGGCGGCCAGCAGCGCCTTCACGTCGTTGGCCTCGAAGCGGCCGGCAATCGGCACCGCCTGTTCGCCTTGTGCATCGGCGAAACGCCATTCGGTATCGGCCGGCATGCTCGTGTAGGCGAAGCTCAGACACTCGTGGGCCGTCAGTTCCTGCGGCGTGCGCGGTTCGCCGCGTTCCGCCAGATAGCCGGGCGATGCGCACGCGACCAGCCGGTACGGCATCAACGGCCGCGCGATCAGCGACGAATCCGACAGCGCGCCAAGGCGGATCGCGGCCTCGTAACCCTCGTCGATCAGATCGACGAAGCGGTCCGTCAATGTCAACTCGACGCGCACCTCGGGATGCGCTTTCAGATAGCGCGTGATAAGTGGCGCTAGGCAGCAGGCGCCGAACGTGACGGGCGCGGTAATGCGCAGGCGTCCGCGCGGCGAGGCCGACAGTTCCTGAGCGACCGACTCCGCCGCCGCCGCGTCGGCGAGCAGCGCCTTGCAGCGCTCGTAGAAGATCTGGCCGATTTCGGTGAGGCTCTGGCGGCGCGTGGTGCGGTTCAGCAAGCGGGCGCCGACGCGCTCTTCGAGCGTGCTCACGTGCTTGCCGGCCATCTGCGACGAAATGCCGAAGGCGAGCGCCGCCGCGGCGAACGAGCCGCTGTCGGCCGTCTTGACGAAGATCGCCATGCTGGTCAGTCGATCCATGGTTTCCCCATTCCTGCTTTCGACAGTCGTCGAATTTCGCGTGTTTATCCCATTCAAGTTTTGAATCATAGTGGTTCTCACCGGCGAGCGTGGCTCGTCGGAGCGATCCTCGGACATGCATGGAGTGTGAAACATGAAGATAGGCATTCTCGGCGCCGGATTTATCGGCCGCGCGATGGCGACGTTGGCGAAGCAAAATGGTCACGAAGTCATGATCAGCAATTCCCGCGATCCGCGGACCTTGATCAGCACCGCTGCGGCGCTCGGTTGCGCGGTGGGCACCGCGCACGAGGCAGCGAGGTTCGGCGAAGTGGTCGTGGTCGCCGTGCCGTTCAGCAGCATCGACGCGTTGCCGGCGGCGGCGTTCGACGGCAAGATCGTGATCGACACTTGCAATCACTATCCCGAGCGCGACGGCGAGATCGAGGCGCTCGCCAGCCACGCCACGACCACCAGCCAGTTGCTCGCGGTCGCGTTGCCGGGCGCTCGCGTGGTGAAAGCCTTCAACGCGATTCTGGCGAGGGATCTCGAAACCGACGGCTCGGCGCCGCATACGGCGAAGCGTCGCGCGCTGCCGTTCGCCGGTGACGACGAATCGGCCAAACGCGTCGTAAGCGAACTGCTGGATCAGTTCGGTTTCGATCCCGTCGATGCCGGCGCGCTGGCGGACAGTTGGCGCTTCGAGCGCGCGAAGCCGGTGTATTGCATTGCGCTCGATCGAGCCGGCATGCTGGAAGGATTAGCCGCGGCACAGCGGGATGTGGAGATGGCGCATGGGTCGTGGCGGCATTGAGTGACGGGCGAATACCGCCACATTCGAGCCGACGGCACATGAGTGGGCCGCCATCGTCAGCTGTGTAAGTGCAGCGCGCTTCGAAAACGGTCCCGCGAGACGATGAGATGCGCCGGGCCATGCCGCTCTCTGCGCGAACGAGCGAGGAAGAATTCGCGGCGGACCAAGCCGCGAGTTTTGTCCGGCCATGAGGCCGGACAAAACTCGCTGTTCACCTTCAACGGACTCGGGCCTCGATCCGCCGGGCACCGTCTCCCGAAAGTCGCTTAAACCTTGACGACCGAGGCCTGATAGATTTCGTCGACGGCCTTTTCGAGCGCCGCGTCGAACTCGCTGTCGCTCATCGATTCCTTGAGCTCATTGATCAATGCCCTCGAAAAGCTGGCGATCATGCCGTGATTCGAAGCGAGCCGTTTGCACGCGTCGGCGCGCGTGTAGCCGCCGGACAGCGCCACCACTCGTGCGACTCGCGGGTGCTCGATCAGCGGACGATAGAAGTCGGCCGCATCGGGTATGGTCAGCTTGAGCATCACGCGGCGGTTATCCGGCAACGCGTCGAGACCCTTGGTCAGTTCCGCGCGGAGGGTGGCTTCCGCGCCGGGCTTGTCCGGACTCTTGATCGAAATCTCGGGTTCGAGGATCGGCAGGAGGCCGTGCGCATCGATCTGCGCCGCCAGTTCGAACTGTTGCTTGACGATCGCGGCGATCCCGCTTTGCGAGTTCAGATTGATGACCGATCGCATCTTGGTGCCGCAGATGCCGAGCTTCACGGCCCGGGCGAGCAGATCGTCGAGGCCAGGAATCGGCTTCATCAACTGGACACCGTCCGCTTCGGCTTGCAGGCCCTTGTCGATCTTCAGGAAGGGCACGACGCCGCGCTCTTCCCACAGAAAGCGTGGAACGGGTTTGCCCTGAGCCTGTCCGTCCATGGTCGCCTCGAACAGGATGGCGCCGATGATTTTGTCCCCCGTAAAGGCGGGCGCCGTGATGATACGCACGCGCATCTCGTGTATCAGTTTGAACATTTCGGCGTCACCGTTGTAGGCGCTCTCCGGAATGCCATAGAGCCGCAGTGCGCCAGGGGTCGAACCGCCGCTCTGGTCCAGGGCGGCAAAAAATCCCTGCTTCTCACAAACTTGCGCCAGCATCTTCTCATCAGCCACGATCGTCTCCCTCTCTTTCACAGTGGAATATCGAACCAGCACGTCCGGTCGCGACGCGTCGAGTTGCATACGTTCAGTGTCACGATGTTAATGCAAATGTCGGATTTGGCGAAAAAACGGTGGCCGGCGCGGCTAGTCGCCTGGTGCGGGCATTCTTTGGGTATGGCGTTCAGGCGCCGCGCGAGGGTATCGGTGGATCGGCGCGAACGGGACTACGCGCTCATTGCGATCGCGACAGGTGCAGTCAACGAGCACTGTCCTGCCCGGCATACGTCGATTCCCATCCACCACCCAGCACCTTGCACAGCGTGATGAGGTTCGCGTCGGCTTCAGCCCTGCTTTGCTCAAGATTGCTCTGCGCTTCAAGCAGTTGTCTCTGCACATTCAGCACGTCGAGGAAATCGACCGCACCTGCCTTGTACCGTTGCTGCGCAATCGACAGCGCACGCTGGTTCAGACCCACAACCGTTTTCAACCGGTCGCGCCGCCGCTGTTCGGCGTCATAGACGACCAGCGCGTCGTCCACCTCACGCCATGCCTGAAGCACGGTGTGCTGGTAGACGATCGCCGCCTCCTGCTGCTGTGCCTCGCGCAGATGAAGCGTGCCCTTGAGACGTCCGCCTTCGAAGATCGGCAGCGTGATCGACGGCCCCACGACAAACTGGCCGGACGCCCAGTCGGCGAGATTCGACAGTTGCAGACTCTGGAATCCGGCGCTGCCGTTCAGCGAGATGCGCGGATAGAAGTCGGCCTTCGCCATGCCGATCGTCGCGGTGGCCGCATGCAGCTGGGCCTCGGCTTTACGGATGTCGGGCCGGCGCTGCACCAGTTCCGACGGAACGCCGATCGGCACCTGATCGGGCAGTGCCGGCACATCGCGCGGCTCGGCGAGCACCGGTTGCAACGCGCCCGGTTCCTTCGCCAGCAGCACGCCTATCGCGTTGATGGTGGTCGTGCTGCGCGCTTCGAGCGTCGGGATCAGGCTTTCGATCGACTCCGCCTGGGCCATCGCGTTGGCCACGTCCAGGTCCGTCGTGACGCCTTCATGCACGCGGTTCTGCGTGAGCTTCGTGGCGTCGTGGGCGATGTCGAGGTTCTGTTTCGCGATCTGCAGCAGCGCCTGCGTGTCGCGCAACTGGATGTAGTCGCGCGCGAGTTCGGCGCGGGCGGACAGCAGGATCGCGTTACGGTCTTCGTACGAGGCATCGGAGAGCGCCGAGGCGGCCTCGACACCGCGTCGCACGCGGCCCCAGAAGTCGAGCTCCCATGACGCGTCGAAGCCGAACTGGTACAGATCGTAAGCGGGCGAGCCCTTGGCGCCCGGCAGCGGCGCGACACCGAGCGGCGCGCTGCCCGAGGCCGACTGCGTCTGACTTGCCGTCGGCGTGACGCCAAGCAGCGACAGGATGCCGTTCGGACTGCCGCGCTCGCGGTTGTAGGAGGCGGCGCCGGTCAGCGTCGGATATTCGTCGGCGCCGGCAATGCGCTGTTGCGCCCGGCTTTGCCGCAGACGCGCCGAGGCCGCCGCGACATCCAGGTTTGCGTCGGTCAGCTGCTGTTCGAGCGAGTCCAGTATCGGATCGTTGAACAGCGTCCACCATTGCGGCGTGAATCCGGATTCGACGGCCTTGCTCGCGGCCTGCGCGCTCCGGGTGCGGTTGAACACATCGGGCGTGGCCGTCTGCGGAGCTTCGAAGTTCGGACCGACCAGGCAGCCCGTGAGCAGGGAGCACAGCAGCAACGCGAGCGCCGGCGTGCGCAGGGAGAAGTCGCTCGTGTTCATTTCGCGTCCGCTCCCGCGATGCGTGTATCGGCATGCCTGCCGACGGCGACCTCCGTTTCTACCGACAACCCGACGCTCAATGCGGACGCGGCCTGCTGTCCGTGATCGATGGTGATCCTGACTGGCACGCGCTGCACGATCTTGGTGAAGTTGCCCGTTGCGTTGTCGGGTGCGATAGGCGCGAAGCTCACACCTGTAGCAGGCGCAAGACTATCGACGTGTCCGCGGATCGTCACATCAGGCATGCTGTCGACCTTGATACGCACGCTGTCGCCGGGGCGCATCCGGGCGAGCTGGTTCTCCTGGTAGTTGGCGACGATATAGGCGTCCGACAGCGGGACGATCGCAAGCAGCGGCGCACCGGTCGTCACGAATGCGCCGACGCGTGCCGAACGCCGACCGACCTTGCCGTCGATGGGCGCATGAATCTCCGTGTACGACAGGTTGAGTTTCGCCTGTTCAAGCATGGCTTCGGCATGCGCCAACGCACCCGCCGCCTTGTCGCGCTGTGTCTTCAGAACGTCGAGGTTCTGCCCGGTCGCCACGAGTGCGGCGCGGTTGCGCGCCTGCTGTGCGAGTTCCTCGGCCAGCGCGCTCGCGGCATGCTGCTGCTCCTGTGTCGTTCCCGCACCGGTCTCCGAAAGATTGCGATAACGCGCGGCGTTGGCGCGCGCGAATTCGAGCGTCGCGTCATCCGCGCGCAGCGTGGCACGCGCCTGATCGACGAGCGCGGGCTGCCGTGCGATTTCGGCTTCATAGTTCGCCACCGATGCTTTGGCGGCCACCACGTCCGCCTCGGCACTCATCAATGCGGCGCGAAAGTCGCGATCGTCGATGCGAACCAGCAATTGCCCGGCCTTGACCTGCTGGTTGTCTTCGACGAGCACCTCCAAAACCTGACCCGCGACACGCGGTGCAACCAGCGTGAAATCGGCCGTCACGTAGGCATCGTTCGTGGTCTCGGTAGATGAACTGGAAAACAGCGCTATACAGGCCAGCACGGCAGCGCCGAGTATGACCGCGAACGCGGCAAGACGAATCGTTCCGGGAGAAAATCGGGTAGCGGATGACATGGATAGCGTCGCTTAACGGGAGGAGGGCTGCGTTGTGCTCCAGGGCGGATAGACCCGCACGGGCAACACCGGGATAACGAAAAGAAAGGCGACGGCGATGCCCGCCATCACGCGATAGAGATCCGCCGATGTGAGCACGACGGCCTGCTCGTGGATCCGGTGTGCGAGTTCGCCGAGACCGTGAGTGGCATCGAGGCTCTGGCTCGTGACCAGCGCGTTATTGCCCAGGTGGTCGACCAGCATGCCCGAATGAAAATGCTCGCGCGCCGTGCCGAGACCTTCAATGAGGCCGGTTGCCGCGGCGCCGGTAAACGTCTTGAGCGTGTTGAACATGGCCGAGGCAAACGGGCCCTCCGTTGGCGGCAAGCCGGTCGTGACGCCCATCAGGATTCCCATGATGACCATCGGTTGCGCGAGGATCTGTAACGACTGAAGCCAGTAGAAATTATTGCGAATCCAGTCGGAGGTGACGAAGCTCCCCAGAAAGCACGAGATGGCCATCAGGCAAAGTCCAGTGGCCATGACCCAGCGGTGGTCGACCTGCTGGAGATTGAGCAGCGCGGCGGTCGCGGGCAGCGCAATCAGAAGGGGAAGGGCCACCAGCAAAAACAGCGGCGTGGTTTGCAGCGGCCTGTAACCGTGAATCTGCGCGAGATACTGACTGGGTATGGCGGCAACGCTCACCAGCAGGATCACCGCACCCACCAGGGTCAGCAGCCCATGCGCGAAGTTCCTGCGGGCAAGCAGCTGAAGCTTGAAAAACGGCACAGGATGAAACCACTCGTTGACCAGAAACGCCGCGAACAACAGCGTCCCGCCGCAAAACATGGTGGAGATGAAGGTGGAGTGCAGCCAGTCGAGGCGATCACCCTGCAGCAGGCCGATCACGAGCATGGCGATGGCGGGATATCCGAGCAGGAAGCCGGTCCAGTTGAATGAACGCAGCCGTTCGAATCTGGCGGGATCCGTCGGCAGTCCCTGATGGATTGCCACGCAGCTGACGAGTCCCAGCGGCACGATCTGCCAGAAGACCATTTGCCAGCCGACATATTCCGTCCACAACGCGGCGAGAGGCGTGCCGAGCGCCGGTCCGAAGGTCGCGGTCAGCGCATAGCCCGCGAGGCCGTATAACTTGACCTTCGGCGGCAGATAACGCAGCGCGACGATGATCAGCATCGGCGGCAGACAGCCACCGGCGACGCCCTGCAGCGCGCGCAATACATAGAGCGTCAGCAGGTTCGGTGCAAACGGGCAGAGCAATCCAAGGATCATCACGGCGAGCACGGCGCCGATCGTGAAGCGCTTGAGCGTGAACGTCACGCCGAACCATGGCGCGAATACCATGGTGGCGACGTTGGTCGCTTCGAACAGGGTGGTCAGCCAGGTTCCGTCGTCCCGTCCGATCGAGAACGCGCCGCGAATATCCGCGAGCGCAACTGCGGTGACCTGTTCGTTCAATATCGCCAGCAGAGAGGCCAGCAACATGCCGAGCAGGCCGATGGCGAGGCGTAGGGGCAACTGCGCTTCTGTGGGCGTTTGCTGTGCCGGCGTCCATGTGGCGGGTACGGAGGCAGGCGCCGATGGAGAAATTTTCGGCTCTCCCGTTCCAGTCAGCGGTGAGTTGGCGCTATTCATAAGAGTCCGGCCACCCGTATTTAATGGGGTATTACGTCGGATATCTCTCTGCCACGCCCGACGCCTGAAAAGATCCCGGATGCTCCGCAAAGAGGTTCGATTCGCTAACCTTATCGTTTTTTCTGCGCTAGTTCCAGCCGGTCCGCTCACGTCTTATTGCCACGCTACGAGTTCATTTCATTCCAGGAGACAGGTCTGCTCTCCGGAGGTCAAAAAAGTCCGCACATCGGTCCATTCCACTCTCAAATCCAGCCAATGTCACCACAGTGACAAGGACAACACACTCGCCTGGAAATGATCTTTTTCCATTCGGCTACAGAACAGAACTCAGTAAAAGGTGCAGCGACTTATGATGGCGGCGCCCAGCGCTCCATGGGTTTTCCGGAGACTACATCGGCATCCTAATGATCGCAGAGCGACGGCATTCAAGCGAATACCTTTTCTCGCCTACCCGATTGCCGGTGACTTCGTGGCGGCGTTCAAACCACCGCCCTTCGTCAGAGCTTTTCCGCAGTCCCATCATTCGCACGGTGGAGTGGCCTCGCGGCACGCGCGTGCCTTGCAGACTTTGATCACGCAACAGTTGACCAGCAGTGAACAGTACCTACGTGTTGTTGCATGGCGGGTAATGACGCAGGGTGCAAGCCGTACTCTGCTGGAATCCAACGCTGTCGCCCGGTGATTCCTTTGCTACACTTGATCACGACGCGGCCCTGTATGACATTTGGTTGACGCTGACTACCGCGACTGAGTTGCGGATCCTCGCCACTCGATTCGATCGCTTCACCTTCAGCACATTCAACACCATTACGGCCTGAAAGAGAGAAGGGTGTTAGCGCCACCGTTGTGCTCCCTTGTGTTGCCGAGCGACGCCAACTTCTCTGCCAAAGCCACAACGTCGCGCCCTGTCGCTGAAGCGGCACTTCACAACCGGCTGAGTCAAGAACCCGGTGTAAGCAGTTCACGAATTCGCCGGCCGGGAATCAGGATCAAGCGGTGATCCGACACGGGTACGTTGACGTTGTTGCGTTCATGGACCCGGCGCCGCGATTGCGGGCCCTGACGTCGGTCCTTATCACAGAGCATGCAATAGTGCAGAGGTGTCGC
This sequence comes from Paraburkholderia sp. BL17N1, assembly GCF_003634175.1. NCBI lineage: Bacteria > Pseudomonadati > Pseudomonadota > Betaproteobacteria > Burkholderiales > Burkholderiaceae > Paraburkholderia > Paraburkholderia sp. BL17N1. The sequence continues at coordinate 3,698,721 of NZ_RBIW01000001.1, read as the reverse complement.
CATGAGTGAGTCTTCCGATTTCCGGAGCAGAACGCTAGCGCTTAATCACGGAGGCGGCCGCATGCCCGCGCTCGGATTCGGCACCCTGATTCCCGATGCAGCTACGACGATCAGTGCTACCGCAGCCGCGCTGGAAGCCGGCTATCGGCACTTCGATTGTGCCGAGCGATATCGAAACGAGCGCGAAGTGGGCGAAGCTCTGCGGACAGGGCTTGCTGCGGGAGGGATCGCGCGCGAAGACATCTTTGTGACGACGAAACTATGGAATTCGAATCATCGGCCCGAACGCGTCGAACCGGCGTTCGATGCAAGCCTTGAAAGACTCGGACTCGACTATCTCGATCTCTATCTGATCCATACACCGTTCGCGTTTCAGGCGGGCGACGAGCAGGATCCGCGCGACGAAAACGGCGACGTCATCTACGATAAGGGGGTGACTTTGCAAGACACGTGGAAGGCGATGGAGGATCTCGTCGACGGTGGAAGATGCCGGGCTATCGGATTGTCCGATATTGGCCTGGACGAATTGCGGCCTCTCTATGAATCGGCGCGAATCAAGCCGGCGGTGGTGCAGGTCGAAGCACATCCGTATCTTCCGGAAACGGAGCTCCTGGAGTTCTGCAAGGAGAAAGGAATCGTGTTTCTGGCCTTTGCGCCACTGGGTCACGGAATCAGGCCGGGGCCGCTCGAAGATCCGGTCATCGTGCGGATTGCCGAACGAACTGGAAAGACATCGGCCCAGGTACTGCTTGCGTGGGCGATACAGCGTGGCGGAGCGTTGCTTACCACACCCAGGACGGCGCTCCGCGCGCGCGAGAATTTCGATGTCTCCGCGCTTCCTGCAGAGGCATTCGACGAGATCAACCGGATCGAGACGAGGCAGAGGTACAACGAAGTCGTCAAGACAGGCAGCCCCGGGTTTATTCCGCGGCGTCCGCAATAGATAGACCTGAACGGTATTGGAGGCACGCCATGCAGGAAGACAGGATACGTGAAGCACTGAACGCGCACTGGCAAGCGTCGGCGGTCGGCGATCTCGACGCGGAACACGCCATTTACGATGATGATGCCATCTGCGACTATCCCCAATCAGGGGAACGGATCATGGGGCGAAGCAATTTGCAGGCGCTGCGGAGTCATCATCCGGAGAAGCCATCCGGCTTCAATGTCAGGCGAATCCAGGGTGAAGGCAATCTCTGGGTCACGGAGTACACCATCAATTACCAGGGGCGGGCGGCTTACACGGTAAGCATCATGGAGTTCTGTGACGACAAGGTCATTCACGAGACCCAGTATTTTTCGTATCCGTTCGAGGCGCCGGCCTGGCGGAGTCGCTGGGTTCAGCAGATCGCGTGACGCCGCCTGGTGGACTCACGGCGCAGCAGCAAAAAGAAGGCAGCAACATGCGTAATCATCAGTGCCGGCACGTAGATGATCGGAATCGCGTACGTAGCGCCCAACTCCCCCGCGCGCGCGGGAAGATCGGACTGGATAGCGTGATAGTAGTCGACGATGAGGTCGGTCGCCCCCACAAGATTGAAGGCTACGACGAACAACCAGAACAGTGGGCGTACCCGTGCTGTGAGTAGTGCCAGCATCGCCAGAACGCCGGTTGCGAAGTCACCGTATGCGGCGAACGCTGCGAAGCCGGCAGGCAGATCGGGACTAACCACACCCGGCAGAATAAAGACCAGCCCGAAGAAACGGAAGCTGTGCAACATGGCGATGGCGCGTTGCGCTTCAAATGGGTCCATCGGCCTTAGCCTCGGCCAGACGTATGCACGGAAGACAAGCAGCCACGCGACATATCCCAGCGCGAGCTGCAATTGAAAGACAAGTTCCGGTGACATGTTGCCTCCTGACAGATGTTGTCTGGCGCATTAAAGGCCATGATGAAGATCGCCAACTTCAACCGCGATGGGGACGGCGGTCATCAGCGGTTCTCCCGGTGATTCCCAGCCTTCGGGGACGCGTTCTCGAACACCGCTGTCAAGATGCCGAGTCTGTCTTCCAGGAGATTTCGGCCCAGGTTGGTCGTGAGCTGGGCGAAGTCCGGGCCCATCACCACGCCGAGATTAGGCGAGGGCGGCGGTCCTGACACACGCATCTGCGCAAACCAGGCCTTTGCGCTCTCGGTGTCGTCTTGCGATACCAGCGTGCGGAAACCTGCCTGTTCGATCGCCGCGTGCGTCGCATCGGCCGTGAGCAGAAAGCTGGCTGTCGGCGTCCGCGCCCAGGGAACGGGATAGTGCGGTTCGCCGCCGTTTGCGACGACGTCGAACGTCGCAAACCTGCCGCCCGGCTTCAGCACGCGTTGGATCTCCCGGTAAAGCCGAGTGCGCTCGGCGATGTTCATTGCCACGTGCTGCAGAAATACGGCGTCGAAATGGTCGTCGGCGAACGGAATTTCCAGCGCGCTGGCGGCACGGAACGACACCTGTTCGCTCTGCCCCGTGCGCTGGGTGAGATAGCGCGCGGCATCCACGAACGGCTCGCTGAGGTCGATACCCGTCACCCGGCAGCCATAGGTTGCTGCCAGAAAACGGGCCGGGCCGCCAACACCGGAACCGACGTCCAGCACCTGCATGTCAGCGGTGATTCCGGCCAATCCGGCAAGCTCGGCCGTGGCAGCAAGCCCACGGGTGTGAAACTGGTCGAGGGCGCCCAGTTGCTGGGGTGTGAGCGGCTCGTTCTCCGGTCCGAAAACCGTGAGCGCGCTCTTCAGCCGCTCGGTCAGTCCGGTCGCACGATAGTGATCGCGCACGTCGTCAAGCGCATCGTTCATTGCAAGGTTCCTCCACGGTTCTGGCGGATGGTTCAGGGCTTGCGCGCCGACATCGGCGCGACTCCTCGTCCACAGGCATAGGTGTACCATCGTCTCTCGCGAGCGACTATTCATCACAATGTTGACGGGTTATGAAGCAGATCTTCACAGTGAGGCAGGGCGCGCTCGATGGCGTGGAGGCGTTCCTGTGCGTTGCCCGGCATCGCAGTTTTCGCAGGGCAGCTGCGGAACTCGGCGTGACGCCGTCGGCGATCAGCCAGGCGGTGCGTGTGCTGGAAGAGCGCATTGGCGCAACGCTCTTCATACGCACCACGCGTAGCGTGGGTCTGACCGAAGCCGGCGAACAGTTTCTTTCGCGCGCGAAGCCTGCCTTCGAGGAACTCGTCGCTGCCAGCGACGTTGCGCGCGGTCTCGGCCAGAGGCCCAGCGGATTGTTGCGTCTTTCAGTGCCGCGCGCGGTGGTGCCACTCCTGCTGGATCCCCTGATTGCATCGTTCCACCAGGCTTATCCCGAGGTCGAAGTGGAGATCGCCGCCAGCAACCAGCTGATCGACCTTGCGACTGAAGGGTTCGACGCCGGTATCCGGCTGGGTCAGTTCGTCGACGCCGACATGGTCGCGGTGCCGTTGACGCCACCGCTTCGTTTCGTCGTCGTCGGCACGCCGGCCTACTTCGCAGGGCGCAGCCAGCCGGAGCGTACAGACGATCTGCGGCAACACGCGTGCTTGCGATGGCGCAAATCCAGCGGCGCGCTCGCGCTATGGTCATTCGACAACGGCGGCAATACGATCGAGATCGCCGTAAGCGGTCCTTTCATCGCCCATGATTTTCCCACCATGCTGGGTGCGGCAATGGAAGGTATGGGCCTTGCCCAGTTACCTGAGCCGATGGTCGCCGAAGGACTGCGGACCGGAAAACTCATAGAAGTCCTGAAGCCGTTAGCGCCGGTGATACCGGGTGTATTTCTGTACTACCCAAGCCGCCGGCAAGTCATGCCGAAGCTGCGCGCCTTCATCGATCATGTGAAAGCCCGCCAGGCAAGCCAGGGCAAAGTGCCGCGCACAGAATGACGTTGCCCTGGTGCTATACACCCCACCTTAGCGCCGGCGTGTGCACCGCGCTGTCCCAATGCTTCGTCATCTCTTCGTCGAGCATGCAAAGTGTGATCGAAGCGCCTGCCATCTCGAGTGAAGTGGTCAGCGCGCCCACTTGCACGCGCGCAATTTTCAGATCGCGCTTTTCAAGCCAGACGCGCGTCGAGTTGAAGAGCAGATAAAGCTCGCCAAGCGGCGTACCGCCAAGGCCGTTCACGAGCACCAGCAAGCCGGCCCCCGCAGGTGGCTTGAGGTCGTCGACGATAGCCGTTAGCAACTCCCCCGCAATCGTATCGGCCGACGCGAATTTCGCGCGCCGCCTGCCCGGCTCGCCATGAATGCCGACGCCGACTTCGATCTCATCGTCGCCGATCTTGAAGGTTCGCGTGCCGGCTGCCGGCACCGTGCAACTGGAGAAAGCAACACCCATTGAAGCCGTGTGCTTGTTGACCCGGTCGCCAAACATCTTGCATTCATCGAGATTCGCCCCGCTTTCAGCCAGGCTGCCCACCAGCTTCTCGACGATCACCGCGCCCGCAACGCCGCGCCGTCCGGTCGTATAGCTGGAGTTTTCCACCGCGACGTCATCGTTGATGAGGACCATCGCATTGGGCGCCTCGGACATCTCCGACGCCATTTCGAAGTTCATCAGATCGCCCGAGTAGTTCTTCACGATGAAGAGCACGCCCGCACCGGTATCGACGGCCTTCGCGGCGGCCATCATCTGGTCCGGCGTCGGCGACGTGAAGATCTGGCCCGGGCACGCGGCGTCCAGCATGCCATAGCCGACAAACCCTGAATGGAGCGGTTCGTGCCCCGAGCCGCCGCCCGATATCAGCGCAACCTTGCCAGGCTTCAGGTGCTTGCGCCGCACGAACACCGGTTCCCGATTGAGCACGATCAGGTCGGCATGGGCCGCGGCGAATCCCGCCAGACTCTCGGCGAGAAAGTCGTCCACGTGATTGATGAATTTCTTCATGATCTCCCGCTCCTTTATCCGTTGTCTTGCGCAAGCCGCGCGCATACCGAAGCAATCATGATCTGGCTGGAGCGCGCGCCGGGATCGATATGACCGCGCGAACGCTCGCCGAGAAACGACGCCCGTCCCTTGGTCGCCAGCATGTCGCGGGTCGCCAGCATGTTTTCCTCGGCGATTTGCGGCAGCGTGTCGAGCACCACGCGCGCCGCGGCGCTTTCGGCGGCCAGTTCCTCGAAGCGCTTCGCAACCGGAATCAACACGTCCATCATGGTCTTGCTGCCGAGGCCGGTCTTGCCGCGTTGCCCGACGGCCTCGACACCCGCCGCGAAGATGTGGGCGAAGCCGGCCACATCCATTGCATTGATCGCGGACGCTTTCGCCATGCCGTTCAGCAACGAGAAGAATAAAGGCCCGGACGATCCGCCCACCGTCGACAGCACCTTGGACGCCGCGATATCCAGCGCGGGGCCGAAAGCTTCGGCCGCGATCTCCGCGCGCACCGCAAGCAGGGCGTCCATGCCGCGCAGCAGATTGAAGATGTGATCGCCATCGCCGATCTGCTGGTCGAGTGACGCGATCTCGTCGGTATGCTCCTTCAACGCCGCATAGGCAGAGTCGATGCACGCCATGACCGTTTTGCCGTTCATGTCGGAATCCTCCTGCCATCGGCACGGAAATATAAAAGGCTGCGCGCCGGCAGCGACACACCGACCGATTGCCCCGGCGAAAAATTGCGCTCCGCAATGGTCGTTGCCACGACGGCGGTTCCCGCTCGATCGAGAATCAGCAGATGGCGCAGCGGCGAATATTCGAGCACCGTCAGATTCAGTGCGTCCTGTGCGCCACGCGCATCGCCCACGTCAGCGTCATGCAGCACGATATCCTCGGGACGGATGGCGACAGTCGCCGTTCCCGCCGGCATGTGAGCCGAATCGAACAGCGTGGGCGGCAGCAGGTTGATGGGCGGAGAGCCGAGCCGCTGCGCGGCGCTCAGCGACACCGGATTTCCATACACCTCGCGCGGCGTGCCGATCTGCACGAGACGCCCATGGTCGAGAATGCCGATTCGATCCGCGAGCGTGGTCGCTTCGACCTGATCGTGCGTGACGTAGATGATCGTCGCGCCGATCGTACGATGCAGGCGCTTGAGTTCGATGCGCAACTCTTCACGCAGCTTCGCATCGAGCGACGACAGCGGCTCGTCCATCAGAAACACCTTGGGTTGCCGCACGAGCGCGCGCCCGATCGCCACCCTCTGCATTTCGCCGCCGGACAGATGCGTCGCCATGTTGTCGAGCTTTGATTCCATGTGCAGCATCTCCGCGACCGCGTGAACGCGCGCACGCACGTCCGCCTCGCTACTGCGCCTTCTTGGCGAGCGCAATGGAAACGCCAGGTTGCCGAACACGGTCAGATGCGGGTACAGCGAATATTGCTGGAAGATAAACGCCACGTCGCGCTCGGACGGATGCACGCCGGTCGCGATCGCTCCGTCGATCAGCACGTCGCCCGCATCCGGCTGCTCCAGCCCGGCGATCAGACGCAGCGTCGTGGTCTTGCCTGCGCCGCTCGGCCCGAGCAGCACCACGAACTCGCAGTCCATCACATCGATCGACAGATCGTCGACCGCGACGATATCGCCAAATCGTTTCGACACATTGCGCAACTGGATTTCAGCCATGAGCTTCTCCGTGTGCAGGAATCGTGTGAGCGGCACCTGGCAACAGCCGGCCGCTCTGCGCGTCGTACAGCAGCGTGCGCTCCTTGCGAAACGACAAACCGACCGGTGATCCGGCAGGCAGGCCGTCGTCTTTTCCCACCCGTACCCTCACCACGCCCAACGCGGTCTCGACCACCAGCACCTGATGCGAACCGAGGTATTCATCGGCAATCACCTTGCCGCGCAGCGGGCCGTGTTGATCGATCGCCACATGCTCGGGACGGATGCCTAGCAGCACGCGTTCAGCGGCGGCTTCGCAGTGGGGTACCGGGACCCGCGCGCCGTGCAAGCGGACTTCTTCGTGGCCCGCGTCCACGCCGCCATCGACTGGCAGGAAATTCATCGGCGGACTGCCGATGAAGTTGCCGACGAACACCGTCGCCGGAAAGTGATAGATCTCGTGTGGCGGACCGGCCTGCAGCAACTCACCCTTGTTCATCACGACGATGTCGTCAGCCATTGCCATCGCTTCGCTCTGATCGTGCGTAACGTAGACCGTCGTGGCGGCCAGCGCGTTGTGCAGCTTGCGCAACTCGAGACACATCAGTTCGCGGAAATCCGCATCGAGCGTGCCGAGCGGTTCGTCCATGAGAAACGCCTTCGGCTGACGCACGATCGCGCGCCCCAGCGCCACGCGTTGCCGATCGCCGCCTGACAGCCCGCCGGTTTTGCGATCGAGAATGTTCTCGATACGCAGCATGTGCGCGGCCGCATCCACTCGTGCCGCGATTTCCTTGCGCGACGCATGCTCGTTTTTCAGCGGGAAGGCGATGTTATTGCGCACCGTCATATGTGGATATAGCGCGAACATCTGGAAGACGAACGCGATATCCCGCTGACGCGCGCGCAACGCCGTCACGTCCTCGCCGTCTATTAAAATCCGGCCGGAGGTCGGCAACTCCAGACCGGCAATCATCCGCAGCGTGGTGGTCTTGCCGCAACCCGATGGACCGAGCAACACGACAAAGCGCCCGGCGCCGATCGTCAGACTGGTGTCGCGTACCGCGACGAAGTCGTCGAAGCGCTTGTGAAGGTTGGCAAGAACGATCGTGGACATGGCGTCAGTCCGGGAAATGGCTGGTCACGACAAATGCGAGCGCACCTACCAGGATGACCGGAAACGACCATGTGAACGCCGTCAGTGAAAACGGCTGCACTAGCATCACCATGCCGAAACCAATCAGCGCAGTCGACGCTGCTTCGCCGTAGCCGCGACGCAGCGAGTGTCTTTGCGGAAAAACGGAGTCACGTTTCATTTACGCACCGCGCCGAAGGTGATGCCGCGCAATAAATGCTTGCGCAGTACCACAGTGAAGATAAGGATAGGCAGCACGAAAAGCGTCGTCGCCGCCGCGACGGCCGGCCAGTCCTGGCCGCCTTCGCCGATGATGAACGGAATGAACGGCGGCATGGTTTGCGCGTCGCCGCTTGTAAGCAGTGACGCGAATGCATACTCGTTCCACGCGAAGATCAGGCAGAAAATCGCGGTCGCGGCGATACCGGTAATCGCCTGCGGCAGCACCACTTTGACGAAAGCCTGCAGGCGCGTGTACCCGTCGACGAGCGCCGCCTCTTCGTATTCGCGTGGAATCTCGTCCATGAACCCCTTCAGCAGCCATACCGCCAGCGACACATTCACCGCCGTATACAGCACGATCATGCCGACATAGCTGTCGCTCAAGCCCAGTGCCCGGTACATCAGGTAGATCGGAATGGCGACCGCGATCGGCGGCATCATGCGGGTCGACAGGATGAAGAACAGCAGGTCGTCGGCGAGCGGCACCTTGAAGCGCGAGAACGCATACGCCGCCAGCGTGCCGAGAAACACGGCGAGAAAGGTCGAACCGAAACCAATCACGAGCGAATTCACGAAGCGCGGCAGGACTTTCGACGGTCCCGCGATGACCATGCCGCGCTTGCGCACATCACGCTCATACCAGGTGCGCGCGGGCGGCAGACTGGCGATGAACTCGGGTGTCTGCCGCGAACGGATCGTGAACAGGTTCACATAGCCTTCCATCGACGGCTGAAACAGCACGACAGGCGGATAGGCAATCGCGTCTTCCTGCGTCTTGAAGCTCGTCAGGAAGATCCACACCATCGGCAAGGTTGCAAGCAGCGCGTAAGTGATGACAATCGCCGCCGCGAAGCGCTTGCCGCGCGGCGACGAAGCCACCACCGAGTGTTGGGTAGCAGTCGGTCTCATCGCTGTTTCACCCGGTTCAACGCCTTGACGTAGATGTTCGCCGCACCGAACACCGTCACGAACAGAATGATCGCCAGGGCCGAGGAATAGCCCGTCTGCCATTTCTCGAACGCGGCACGCTTTAAAGTGATCGACACGGTTTCGGTAACCGAACCCGGGCCGCCCGAAGTCAGCAGATTCACCATGTCGAACATCTTGAAGTTCTCGATGCCGCGAAACAGCACGGCGAGCATCAGGAACGGCAAGGTCATCGGCAAGGTGATCGACCAGAACTGCCGCCACGGTGTGGCGCGATCCACTTCGGCCGCTTCGTAGATGTAGTCGGGAATCGACCGCAGGCCGGCGAGGCAGATGAGCATCACATAAGGGGTCCACATCCAGGTATCGACCATCACGATGGTCCAGGGCGCGAGTGACACATCGCCGATCATCTGGAACGAACCGGGCGCAATGCCGGTGAAGAAGCCGACGATATCGTTGAAGAGGCCCGTTTGCGGTTGCAGCAGAAAGGTCCAGAAGTTGCCCACGACGGCCGGCGACAGCATCATCGGCAGCAGGATCAGCGTGGTCCAGAAGCTATGACCGCGAAACTGCCGGTTGATCAGCAACGCGAGGCCGAAACCCAGTAGAACCTCGAGCCCGACCGACCAGAATACGAAACGCGCCGTCACCTGCATCGCGTACCAGATGTCTTCGTCGGTGAGAATGTCGACGTAGTTGTCGATACCGACAAAGCGCGCCGGCACGCTCGGCATATTCGACTTGAAGTTCGTGAACGACAGACGTAACGCCCAGATCAACGGAAAGATGTTGATCGCGAGCAGCAGCAGGATTGTCGGGAGAATGAACAGCCACGCAATGGTCCTGTCCGATAACCCGGCCAGACGTGTGCGCGCCCGCGCCGACGCCCGCGACTCCAGTCCCGCTGACGAAAAAGGCTTGTTGGCCAACATGCCTCGCTCCTTTAAGTGAACCGGCGGCAGCCGTGCAGGGGGCGCCGGTCCAGTCCCGGACACACGCTAATTCTTGCCTTCGGCCTTGAAGACCTTGTTCCAGTCTTTGACCAGCAGATCGAGCGCCTCTTTGGCCGTGCCCTTGTCGGCCACCACATAGTCATGCACGCGCTTCTGCATGTCGAGCAGCAGTTCCGCATACGCGGGTTCAGCCCAGAAGTCTTTCACGATCGACATGGACTTGAGGAATGCCGGCGCAAAAGGTGCACTCTTCGGAAAGTCGGGCGCATCCACCACCGACTTCGCCGCCGAATAGCCGCCTAACTGCCACCACTTCTTCTGTACATCGGGTTGCGCGAACCACTTGATGTATTCAAGTGCGTCTTCCTTGTGGTCCGAGTACGACACGACCGAGATGCCCTGTCCGCCGAGCTGCGTGAACTGCTTGATCTCACGCGGATTCACGAAGAAGCCGATCTTGTCGCCGCCCACGTTCGGGTCTTTGTAGAGTCCTGGAAAGAATGCAAACCAGTTCATCTGCATCGCCACCTGACCAGACTTGAAGGCGTCGAGTCCTTCCTGCATATACGCGTTGGTCATGCCGGGCGCCGTGCAGCACTTGTAGAGCGCCTTGTAATACTCCAGCCCTTTGACCGCGCCCGGCGAGTTGACGAAGCCATCCAGGTGATAGGGTTTCTTGGGGTCTTCATATTCGAAGCCGAAGTTATAAAGCGCGTTGGTCACCCCCATCGTGATGCCTTCGGAACCGCGCTCCGTAAAGATGTAGGCACCATATACAGTCTTGCCGTCGATCTTGCGGCCCTGGAAGAACTCCGCGGTTTGCTTGAGTTCGTCCAGCGTGGTTGGCGGTTCGAGTTCGCGTTTATATTTCTGCTTGAACTCGGCGCGCAACTCAGGGCGCGCAAACCAGTCCTTCCGATAGGTCCAGCCGACCGCATCGGCCATGGCCGGCAACGCCCAGTAGTTCGGCGTATTCTTTGGCCACTCCGCATAACCGACAACCGTCGCCGGTACGAAGTCGTTCATTGATATCTTGTTCTTCGCGAAAAAATCGTTGAGCTTGACGTAGTGCCCGTTGACCGCCGCGCCGCCAATCCACTGGCTGTCCCCAATGATCAGATCACATAGTTTGCCATGCGAATTAAGTTCGTTGATAAAGCGATCGGCGTAACTTGTCCATGGCACGAACTCGAACTTCATCTTGATGCCGGTCTTGCTGGTGAAATCCTTCGACAGTTCGACGAGTGCGTTGGCTGGGTCCCATGCCGCCCAACATAAGGTCAACTGCTTGTCCTGTGCTTGCGCGCCCGTTGCCATGCCGAGTCCCAACGATACTGTGGCCGCCGCCATTACCCTTGCTGACGTAAGACGTAACATTTGTCTTCTCCTTGTCTTTCTCGGGTCTCCAACCTGCTGTGGAACAGCGCCCATGCGCCGGGTGCTGTGTTTCGGCTCCAGCGGATTCAGACGCGAATCCGTGTGTCGCGAGCTTCAGGCATGCGCATTCTCACGAAGATAAATCCGGGTTTCCGGCGTTGGGATGGCGAGCGCGCCACGCACGTCGTTAAAAAAATTGATGGCGGCGAGGCCTGCCCAATGAACGATGCCGCGCACATCCTGATCGAGGATCACGTCGATCGCGCGCTCGGAGAGTTGCGCGCGAGTCTCCGCGGTGCATTCATGCCCGATCAGTACCAGACGTGCCTTGTCGCCGGATTCCTGCAACGCCGTTGCGATGCCTGAGATGCCGCCGCCCGTCACATAAACCCCGACCAGATCCGGGTAACGCGCGAGGAGCCCCTGCACGGCAAGACCTGCGCCGTCGTCATCTTCGGCGAAGTCCGGTTCGGCAATCCAGCGCAGATTGCGAAAGTCCTCTTCCAGCACCTGCGATAAGCCGGTGCGCCGTTCCAGTTGATCGTGCAGGCGCGACGAGGCCGATAGAATCGCCACCGTGCCGAGCCGCGCGCCGAGAAAGCGGCCCATCAGAAGTCCCGCGGTGCGTCCGGCAATCCGGTTATCAACGCCGACATACGCAACGCGGCGACTGGCGGGCAGATCGGAGAACACCGTGACAACGGGCACGCCCGCATCGCTCATATCCTCAACGAGGCGTTCGACCGCTGGGTAGTCGAGCGGCACAAGCACGAGTGCGTCGTAGTCGATCACCTGCTCGGCGAAAGCAATGGTGTCGCGATGCGTCGTGAAATCGCAGCGGTAGAACGACGGAATGATGCGGTGCTCGCGAAAGAAGCTGGCGGACAGCGCGATATTGCGCTCGACGTGGTCGAGAAAACGCGAGTTGACCTGAGGGAGTACGAAGGCCACGCGATACGTATTGATCTTCGCAGGGCGGCCGCGGCTTGCGCGTTCGTCGCGCAGGGCTGCCAGCGCGAGATGGACGCGCTCCGCCGTTTCCGGACGCACAGCCTGGTCGTCGCGCAACACACGATCGACGGTGGCGACGCTAACGCCCGCACGACGCGCAATCATCATACGTGTTGCCGGCATGTGGCTCTCCGGTGCCAGCCCAGAAGCTTTTCGTTAAGGTAGTTTTTCCGGAGAGAAATGCAAGTTTTTTTGCGGCAATAAACGCATCATTCTTGATGGTATTGGTAAGCCGCGTTTCGGCTCACATGAGTGAACGCATGAATTGCCTAAATCAGTGGACGGTGCGTTGCACAAGAAACTTCTGGTCAAAGGCCTCCCATGGAGCAACGGCACGACTCCGGCGACCGGCGCGAGATTACCGCCAATTCAATCCTCGAAAAGCTTCATGGACTTTGTTAGCGAATCAGCGGATCGGAACACTAGAAGCGCGTGCGCATGCCCACCGTACCGACCACCTGGTTCGCCGTCGACGACGCACCACCGGCCGTATTGATGAAGGCCACAACGTTCTGGCCGATCGCATGCTGATACATGCCTTCGGCGTAGACATCTGTGCGTTTGGAAAGCGCGTAGACAGCCTGCAGATTGACCTGGTTCCACTTCGGATCTGAACCGTACTTCGTTCCCGTGGCATTGAACGCGCCCGACAGATGAGCATCGGTATACGTGTCAGTGATGCCTAGCGTGACCGCTGGTGTAAGCGTGTACTTGGCGTTCAACTCGTAGTTGTCGAAGTGCTGCGAACCGTTGTTGAGGTTGAAGGACTGGGTGCCCTGATAATGGCTGTTTGTATACACGAATCCGACGACTGCCGGTCCGAAGGTGTAGCTCAGACCCGCGCCGAACGTGCGCTGGACGTCTGCCCCGAACCTGAAACCACCCGTTGTCGACGCCGCTTCGCCGAGGTCAACCGCACCGCTGGCGTTCGCCTGGGGTACGGCGCCATTGCCGTTGATTTGCAGGTAGCCGGCAGCCATTTTGAACGGGCCGTAATCGAAGCTCGCCCCCGCACTGTATGCACGGTTCAGCGTGAAGTCGGTACTGTTCGAGAAGGCATAAAGGCCGCCGAACTTCAGGCCTGCATAGTTGCTGCTCGTGTACTTGACCGCGTTGCTCATCCGTAGCGTGTGGTTCAGGTTGTCGTTGTCGAACGGGTGCGCGAAGCCTGTGTCGCCGAACGTGCCGGCCGTGCCCGACAGCGGTGCAACGAAGTCCACCAGCGAGTCATATTGACGGCCCAGCGTCACCGTACCGAACTCGCTGCTCAGGCCCACAAACGCCTGTCGGCCAAACATCCGGCCATTCTGGCCAAGCTTGCCGTTTTGAACGTTGAAGCCGTTTTCCAGCACGAAAATGGCCTTCAGGCCGCCGCCGAGGTCCTCGGCGCCCCGCATGCCGAAGCGACTGCCATTAATGTTGCCGCTGGTTGCCTGAACAAGGCTGCCGTGCGCAGTGGCGGAGGTCTTGACGTTGTTCGTATACATCAGACCAGCGTCGATGAGGCCGTACAGGGTGACCGAACTCTGTGCATGGGCAGCCGAAGCAGCGAATGCAGCGGATACGGCGAGGGCGACAGGGATTCGTTTCATGACTTCACTCCAATGGGCGGGGGGCGAGACAGAAAGCAGGGCACGAGGATGAAAGGCAGGAAACTGCATGATGTCATTTCAAAGCTCGATTGACCGGTGCGTTTCGTCGAGCCAATTCGTCATAAATCCGAAATAATTTTGACGAACCCTTACTGCAAAAGGTGCGTTGCTATTGTTCCTGCCCAATCCGCCACGCATCGCCGTTGTATTGAAGCGACGGCGTGGGCTCGCGGGTATGCCACCGGGTCGAAAGCACGACGGTGGCCAGTCGCCGCGTCAATACGTGTAAGAGGCAATCACGCTTTTAATCTTTTCCAGCGACTCGCGGAGTACGGGCAAATCAACCGAGCCCAGCGCCACGCGAATCGCGTGGGGTACATGCTCCGAAGTCGAGAAAGGCTCCGCCGTCGAGACAGAGATTCCGTCGCGCACAAGCGCCATCGCCACCACGTCGGCGCGGACCTCTTCCGCGAGAGGAAGCCAGACGAAGTAGGACGCGGGATGGCAAACACGCCGCAGTCCGGCGAGAACTTCGGCGGCCATCGTTTGGCGGACCGCCGCATCGCGACGCTTCTCTGACTCCAGACGTGTGACCGTGCCGTCGTCCAGCCAGCCGCAGGCAATGGCGGTCATCACGGCGGCCGTGTTCCAGGTGGTGGCCCGAATAGCACGTTCGATAGGTGCGACCCAGCGATCGGGCGCGGCGACAAATCCGACGCGCAGGCCGGTCGCGATGCTTTTCGACAGACCCGAGACGTACACCGTCGTTTCAGGGGCGAGCGCCGCCAACGGGGGCGGCGGGTTGTCCGCGAGGAAGGCATACGCGGCGTCCTCGATAATGAGCAGCCCGTGCTGGCGGGCAATCGACACCAGTTCGTGCCGACGCTGCGCATTCATGACCCAGCCTAGCGGGTTATGGAGTGTCGGCATCGTGTAGATGGCGCGCACTTTTCTGCTTCGACACAAGCGTTCGAGCGCGTTCAGGTCGGGGCCCAACTCCGAAACCGGAATCGGCGCCAGTTCGAGCCGCATCGTTTCGGCGAGGACCTTGAACCCCGGGTAGGTCAATGCGTCGACCGCGACCACGTCGCCGGGCTTCAGGAGCGCCAGAGCGGCTGCGGTCAAACCATGCTGCGCGCCGTTTACGATCACGACCTGAGCGCCTTCGACGGCGAGTCCCCGGCACAACAGGTGACGCGCGACAATCTCGCGTTCATGCGTCCGGCCTCCATGTGGCTGATAACGGAGTAGCGCATCCAGGTCGCCGGAGGACGCGAGCTGGCGCAACGCGCTTCTGAGCAGTTCGGCCTGGCCGGGAAGCGACGGATTGTTGAAATTGAGGTCCGCCAGCCCCGCGTCGCCGGCATGCTGGTCGATGCCCAGGCGCGCAGGCAAGGCTATTTCGCGTACGAAAGTGCCACGGCCGGTTTCGCCGCTGACCAATCCCATCGCGTCCAGCTCGGCGTAAACCCGCGACGCGGTGACGAGCGCGAGTCCCTCTCGCGAGGCGAGCTGGCGGTGAGTCGGCAGGCGCGTGCCGGGCGCGAGGCGTCCGCTGCGAATGTCGCTCGCCATTCTGTCGACCAGCAATTTGTAGCGGGGCGTCGGCATGCGCTAATGTATCCATGACAATTATTTGATTGTATTGATTCTCGGCCATAGGATGGCACATCGCAACTCTGTTTGCGCCGTCGTGGGACTGGCCGGCTTTCATTGGCGTAGCCTCATGAAACGGCGACGAACAGTACGCGCCCCTCGGCTCACGGACGACATCATGCACATTGCCATTCTTACCTTTGAAGGCTTCAACGAACTCGACTCGCTTATCGCACTCAACGTGCTCAATCGCGTCAAGAAACCGGGCTGGCGGGTGTCGATCGCCTGTCCCACCGCGCGAGTCAAGTCGATGAATGGCCTGGTCATCGAAGCGCAGGCTACGCTGCAAGAGGCTTGCAATGCCGATGCGGTGATCGTGGGCAGCGGCGTGCGCACGCGCGAAGTCGTTGCCGATACTGCGCTAATGGCGCAGTTGCAACTCGATCCATCCAGACAGCTGCTGGGCGCGCAATGTTCCGGTACGCTGGTTCTTGCGAAGCTGGGGCTGCTCGACGGCGTGTCGGCATGCACCGATCTCACGACCAAGCCGTGGGTTCAGGAAGCCGGAATCGCCGTGTTGAATCAGCCCCTTTTCGTCAGCGGAAACATCGCGACGGCCGGAGGGTGTCTGGCCGCGGTTTATCTCGCTGCCTGGGTCATTGCCCGGCTGGAGGGTATCGATGCAGTGGCGAGCGCGTTGCATTACGTCGCGCCCGTCGGAGAGAAAGAGGACTACGTGTCCCGCGCGATGGGGCATATCACGCCGTTCCTCGAAGCGAACCTGAAGACGGCATGAGCGAGCGAGGGAAACCGCCTGCGCGGTCCCCTTGAACATTCCTGTGATGAAACCCGCCATTTAAATCGCGTTGCAGACCGCGGCGTTCCGCCCGCGGACTGCACAAAAAACCAACACTCGTTCCGCGACAACGTTTGCGCCGATTCAAACCGTCCCCATCGGTATGTTTGGCTATTTACAAAAGCGGACGCTACCGAAATACTCCAGCCACAACTTGAAAGTTACGTGTCAACGAGAAGTCATGCCAGTCCGTTTACCACGGACGTCACCCGTACCGGGTCGGCGCAACTTCTAATTCGCTTCCTCCCATAAACACAGCGTTTCCCCCAGGTTCGCAGCAGTCCGGGGTAAATATTACCAACGATTACAAACCGGCTCGTCGTTCGCAGGAAGGGTCCGGAAGGCCAGCAGCGCATGAAAGCATTAAGTGTTCTCCACAGCGAGTCGTCGCGGGGGTGGGGAGGGCAGGAAGTTCGCACGCTCAAGGAGATGATCGCGTTGCGGGCGTTGGGTCATCACGTCGAGTTGGTGTGTCCGGAAGACGCGCGTCTTGGCATGCGCGCGCGTGCCGATGGCTTTGCCGTGCATCACGCGCGTATGCGGGCCGGCGCCGATTTGCGTTCCATGCTCACGATCCGCGCGCTGCTCGCGCGTCGCCGCTTTGATGTGCTGAATACGCACAGCGGCCATGACAGCCTCGTCGCCGGCATGGCCGGGCGGCTCGCGGGGACGCCGTTCATCGTGCGCACGCGGCATCTGGCGCTGCCAATCACGTCGCTTGCCACGTACAACTGGATTCCCCATCGCGTAGTGGCGGTCAGTCATCACGTGCGTAACTATCTGATCTCCGCGGGCGTGCAGGAAGACCGCGTGGAGACGATCTACGACGGCATCCTGAAGCCGGAAACGGCAGGCTCCTCCACCTTGCGCGATGAACTCGGACTGGACGCCGACGCGGTAGTCGCCGGCATGGTGGCGATCGTGCGCGAGAAGAAAGGCCACGAGGATCTGATCGCAGCCGTCGCGCCGATGCTGGCCGAGCGCCCCAATCTGCATGTCGTGATGGCGGGGGACGGCGTGTGGTTCGAGAAAATCAAGGCGATTGTCGACGGCATGGGCCTCGCGCATCGCATTCACTTGCTCGGCTTTCGCACCGACGTGACCAACGTGCTGCGCGGCTGCGATCTATTCGTTTTGCCGACGCATCAGGAAGCGCTCGGCCAATCGTTTATCGAAGCGATGGCGGTGGGTTTGCCGGTGATCGGCACGCGCGTGGACGGCGTGCCCGAGTTGATCGACGACGGCGTGAATGGCCTGCTCGTGCCGGCGCATGACGTCGATTCGCTGCGCGGCGCGCTCGCGCGTCTGATCGACGATGCGCCGCTGCGCGCGCGCCTGGGACTCGCCGCGCGTCTGAAGACCGACAGCCGCTTCACAGTGGACGCCATGGCGAACGAGACCATCGATTGCTACATGCGCGGCATCTATGCCGGGCGCGCTTACTACGGTGAAGGGCGGGCGGCGGCATGACGAAGTTCGCGCGCGCGGTGCCCGTGCTGATGTATCACCACATCAGCACGTCGCCAGGCATGATCACCGTCTCGCCGGAACACTTTGCCGCGCAAATGGCGTATCTGGCCGGCGCGGGCTATACGACCATCGGCAGCGCGCAACTGTCGGCTTATCTGGCGGGCGAGCCCTTGCCGAGGAAGGCCGTCGTGCTGACCTTCGACGACGGCTATCTCGACAACTGGGTGCACGCGCATCCAGTTCTCCAGGCTCACGGACTGACCGCGTTGTGCTTTCTGGTGACGAGCTGGATCGGCGAAGGCCCGGTGCGTGCGCACGCGCGATCGGGCGGCGCGCTGCCGGCCTTGCTCAATCATCGCGAGGGCGAGGTGGCGATCGAGAACGGTGAACCCGATCACGCGATTCTTCGCTGGTCGGAGATCGATGCGATGCGTGAAGCCGGCACGTTCGAATTTCACAGTCATACACATAGCCACGTGCGGTGGGATCGGGTGTCCGCCAATGCGGAGGAAAAGTGCGCCGGGCTGACGCGCGATCTCGCCAGCGCGCGCGCTACGCTCGAGCAAAAACTGGGCGCCGTGTCGGATCATCTGTGCTGGCCGCAGGGATACCACGACGAGGACTATCGGCGCATCGCGGCTGCGGCCGGCTTCCGGCACTTTTACACATGCGAGGCGGGTTCGAACTATTCGGGACGCGACGATGGCGCGGCGCGCTCCATCACGCGCCTCGAAGTGCGCGACAGGCCGGCTTCGTGGCTGGCCTCGCGGTTGTGGGTGCATACGCGGCCCGCGATCAGCCGCGCGTATCTGAAGATCAAACGGTAACGCGCTGGAGTCTTGCTCTGCGCCGCAGGATTCTTTCCCTGGGCCCGCTGCTGCTATGACGCCCCATGCCGGGCCGCTTCTTCACAGTTGCGACTCGATCGGCAACAAACCCAGAAACCAGATGCCGACGCGCTTCATGCGCGACACACCGGGCTCGTCGAGTTCGCTGACCTTGCCGTCCGGCGCGGTGTCGATCCAGACGATCCGGCTCGTGCCGTTCGCATTCGTGCGCGTTTCGAGCCGCCATGCGAGCTGATCCAGCTTCGGCTCGACGCCGTCCGCGACTTGCGCGGCGAGTGGGGCGCTTTCGCAGTACACGCCGATTTCCGTATTGAGCGTGATTGACCGAGGGTCGAGATTCATCGAGCCGATGAAGATGCTGGTCCTGTCGAACACATAGGTCTTCGCATGCAGCGAGGCTTTCGACGAACCCAGAATCGATTTCTTCTTCTCGCCGGCGTCCTCGTCCGGCGCAGGCTTCAATTCATAGAGATGCACCCCGGCGTCGAGCAGATCCTTTCGATAGCGCTGATATCCGGCGTGAACCGCGGCGACGTCGGTGGCGGCGAGCGAATTCGTCAGCACCGTGACGCGCACGCCGCGCCGCGTCTGCGCGCGCATCCATGCCACGCCCTTTTTTCCGGGGACGAAGTACGGCGAGATGATCAGCACTTCCTTCGCGGGCTCGATACTCAATGCATTGAGTTGCGATAGCAGATGTCCCTGCGGGTCGTCCGGCGAACGGGTGATCTTGGCGGGATCGTCGTAGAGAAGCGTCGCCTTGCCCCAGGAGAAGTCGGTGTCGCGCGCCTGCAGCGTGTCGCGCAGGCGTGCTCTCACCTGCGTGACGTAGGCCGAATCGTGCTCGGCGGCGACGAACGCAGTGAGCTTCGCGCGATAGGTCGGCAGCGCGTCCGGCTCGGCGGCATGTCCGGTCAGGCTGGCGATCGGGTACGCGGCATCCGAGTTCCAGAATTCGTCGAAGGCATTCGAGACCTTATGGACCACGGGCCCGAAGGTCAGCACGTCGAGGTCGCCGAAGTCGACCTCGCTGGACGCGCCGAAGTATTCATCGCCGATATTGCGGCCGCCGAGAATCGCGGCCTGGTTGTCCGCGATCAGCGCTTTGTTGTGCATGCGCCGATTGACCCGGCTGAATTCGAGCACGGTACCCAGCTTCTTGAAGCTGCGGCTGGCGATCGGATTGAAGAGCCGTACTTCGATGTTCGGGTGAGAACTGATGGCGAGCAGCACTTTGTCGTCGGCGCCCGTGCCCAGATCGTCCAGCAGAACGCGAACCCTGACCCCGCGATCGGCGGCCTTGAGCACCGCGTTGGCGAGGTGGCGGCCGGTCAGATCGTCGTGCCAGATGTAGTACTGCAGGTCGAGCGTGCGCTCGGCTGTCTCAGCCAGCACGACGCGGGCGAGCAGGGCGTCGACGCCATTGGGCAGCAGATGGAACGCGCTGTCGTCGGGATGCTCGCGCTCCTGCGGGATGAAGGCGGTGGCGAGACGCGTGCTGTCCGTGTCGGTCAGTGCGTGCGTCGTGGTACGGCCTGTTTGCGGCGGCAAGCTCGCGCAGGCGGACACCAGCGTGATCAGCAAGACTGCAACGAGACCGCGGAACGTCGCCATGGTTGTGCCCTTCGATCGTGCGTATCCGTAAGATAGCCGCAAGCGTGGGGCACGTCGAGCGCGGCGCACGGACCGTGCGGCCGCCTCGACACAAGCACGGTCTCAGTTGAGCGCGACCGCTGCGGCGGCACTGACCGGTGAGCCTTCGATCGCCACCGATTGCGCGCCGTCCGGGCCAACCGGCACGTCGCCGACGAGCGTCGTGCGATACAGTTGCCGGTCGAACTCGAGGTCGAAAATATCCGTGGGCGCGAGATGTGCCGTCGCCCGGTTGTCCCAGAACGCGACGCTGCCGGCCTCCCATTTGAAGCGCACGGTGAACTCCGGCCGCGTCACATGTTCCCACAGCAGTTCGAGCAACACCTGGCTTTCGCGCGGGCTCACGCCGACGATCGACTTCAGAAAACTCGGGCTCACATAGAGCGCCCGCTCGCCCGTTTCCGGGTGAACCCTGACCAGCGGATGTTCGGTGACGAGCGTGCGCTGCTCGACCGCCTGGTTGAACGCCTCCGTGCCACTCTGGCCGGCCGGCGGCGTGAAACGGTGCAGCCCACGCAGACCGTCGACGAACGCACGCAGCGGTGCGGAAAGCTTTTGATAGGCCGCCACCAGGTTGGTCCACTGCGTGTCGCCGCCGTAAGGCGGAATCGTCACGCCGCGCAGGATCGACGCCCACGGCGGATTGAGCGCGGCCGTCACGTCCGTGTGCCAGCCGGTCCAGGGTCGTTGCAGCGTTTGCCCCTCGAAACGCGTCGCTTTGCGGTACTTCGAAATCGAGTAGACCTCCGGATGACCGTCCACGTGACCGAACACCGGATGCCCCAAGGTCGGTTCGCCGAACTGCGCCGAGAACGCGACGTGCTGCTCATGCGTGAGGAACTGCTCACGAAAGAAAACGACGCGCCACTTCAACAGCGCCGCGCGAATCTCCGCGATCTGGCGCGCGTCCAGTTTCTGCGTGAGATCGACACCATGAATTTCCGCGCCGATATGCGCGGCAAGCGGCGTGACCTGAATCGACTCGATGTCCTGCACTGCGGCTGCATTCATGAAAGGCTCCTGACGTCCTGATGTCCTGCTGTCTTTGTGAAGAAAACATATGCCGTCGCTCGATCAGCTCGCTATGGCGGCTACTTGCTGCTTCGTTGACACATGACGATTCACAGGGCGCGGCAACCCCAGGTTTTCGCGCAGCGTGCTGCCCTCGTATTCCGTGCGGAACAGTCCGCGCCGCTGCAACTCAGGCACGACCAGTTCGGCGAATTCCGTCAAGCCGCCTGGCAACCATGGCGACATGATGTTGAAACCATCGGCACCTTCTTCTTCGAACCATTGCTGCAACTGATCCGCAATGCTCTTTGGCGTGCCGACCACTTGCTGATGCCCACGCGCGCCGGCGATGCGCAGATACAGATCGCGAATGGTCAGGTTCTCGCGCCGCGCAAGGTCGAATAGCAGCCGCTGACGGCTCTTGCCGCCGTTCGTTTCCGGCAATTCGGGCAACGGGCCGTCGACGGGATACTGCGAGAGATCGACACCGCCCGACATATTCGACAGCAGCGAGAGACCGACGGTCGGATGAATCAGGTCCTGCAGCGCGGCGAATTTCTCCTCTGCCTCCTCCTGCGTGCGGCCGACAATCGGGAAAATGCCCGGCATGATCTTCAGATGATCCGGCGCACGCCCATATTTCGCGAGACGCCCTTTGACGTCGCGATAGAACGACTGCGCTTCCTCGAGCGTTTGATGCGCGACGAAGATCACCTCGGCAGTTTGCGCGGCGAGCTCGCGCCCCGCCTCGGACGCGCCGGCCTGCACGACGACTGGCCAGCCCTGCGGCGAACGCGCGACGTTCAGCGGCCCCCGCACCTTGAAGTGCTTGCCCGCATGGCCGAGCACGTGCAGTTTGTCCGGGTCGAAGTAGACGCCGCTCTCCTTGTCGCGCAGAAACGCATCGTCTTCCCAGCTGTCCCACAGGCCCGCCACCACGTCGTAGAACTCGCGCGCGCGTTCGTAACGAACCGCGTGATCCGGATGGCGCTCGAAACTGAAATTGAGCGCCTCGGATTCCGTGCTCGACGTGACGAGATTCCAGCCCGAACGGCCGCCGCTCAGATGATCGAGCGAGGCGAATTTGCGCGCGAGGTTATAGGGTTCGTTGAACGTGGTGGAGACCGTCGCGATCAGGCCGACGTGTTTCGTCACGACCGAGAGCGCCGACAGCAAGGTCAACGGCTCGAAATGATCGGCGCGCGCGGTGCGGGACAACGAAGGCAGATTGGTGTCGCGCACGCTCACGCTGTCGGCGAAAAAAATCGCGTCGAATTTGGCGCGCTCGGCGATCTGCGCGAGTTCCGCGTAGTGCGCGAAGTCGAGCCCACCACTCGCATGAGCATCGGGATGCCGCCATGCGGCGATGTGATGGCCCGTCTCCATCAGGAAGGCGCCCAGTCTGATCTGCCGCTTCGGCTGTGTTTCACCGCTCATCGTCTGCTCCATGAAGATTCGTTGTGTGTGGGGGAGAGCGCGTGCCTCACCATGCGAGCCGCCATTCCGTGATCGGCGGACTCGCTGCCGGAATGCGCGTGCCGTCGTGCGGCTCGTCGTCATCGTGGCCAGCGCGCTCATTGCGTGGTTCGCGTCGCGTGCCGTCGTGCTCGGCGAAATCGGCCAGCACCTCGTCGCGCAAACGGATGAAGCGGGGATCGTTGCGCTCGCGGGGGCGCGGCAATGCCACATCGACGATCCGCTTGATGCGGCCCGGCCGCGGCGCCATCGTGACGACGCGGTCGCCGAGGTAAAGCGCTTCGTCCACATCGTGCGTGACGAGGATCATCGTGATGCGTTCGTGTTCCCAGATGCGCTGCAACTCGTTCTGCAAACGGCCGCGCGTGAGCGCGTCGAGCGCGCCGAACGGTTCGTCGAGCAGCAGCACGCGCGGACGATTCACGAGACCGCGCGCAATCGCCACGCGCTGCGCCATGCCGCCGGACAATTGATGCGGGTATGAATTTTCAAAGCCCTTGAGCCCGACCATGTCGATATGTTCGGCCACGGCTTCGCGTTTGTCGCGCGCGGAAAGCGGCGCGTTACGCAGCGCGGCGAGAATGTTTTGCGACGCCGTGAGCCACGGAAACAGCCGGTGATCCTGGAACACGATGCCGCGTTCGAGCGACGTATCGCGCACTTTGTCGCCAGCAACGACGATGTCGCCGCTATAGTCGGTGTCGAGTCCCGCGATCAATCGCAGCAGCGTGGATTTTCCGCAACCGCTCGAACCGAGCACGCTGACGAACTCGCCGGCGCGCACGCGCAGGCTGATGTCGTCGAGCACCGCGAGCGGCGTGCCGCCTTGCTGCGCGTAATGCTTGCTGACGTGAAGAATGTCGATGCTGTCGGAAAGCGTGGAAGAAGTCATGAGCGGTCCGGAGAGTGGATGTTCGTCTACAGGTTCAGCGCGTGGCCGGGTGGAACCGGCGCGCAAAGATCGCCCGCTCCACGGCGCGCGCCAGCGCGTTCAACGCCCAGCCCGTCGCGCCGATCACGATCACGCCGAACAGCACCAGATCCATGCGGAACTGCTCGCTGCCGTCGATCAGCGTATTGCCGATGCCGCTGCCGGCCACCAACAGATATTCGGCGCCGAGCGTGGCGAGCCACGAATAGATCAAGGCGAGATAGATGCCGGTGAAAATCGACGGCAGCGCGGCCGGCAGAATCACGGCGCGAATGAGCTGCCATCGCGAGTAACGAAAGGCGCGAGCGACTTCGATATAGGCGCGCGGCACAGCGTGGATGCCGTCGCAAGTGTGCGCGGTGACCGGCAGAAGCGCGGCGAGCGAGAGGAACACGACTTTCGCGACGTCGCCCAGACCGAACCACACGGAAATCAACGGGATCCACGCAAACAGCGAGATCTGCTTGAAGGTGTCGAAGCTCGGTCCGATCATGCGTGTGGCGAGCCGCGAGAAACCGAGCACGCTGCCGAGCAGCAGGCCGCCCAGCGTACCGATCACAAAGCCGCTCGCCTCGCGCGCGAGCGACGCCGAGAGCGCTTTCAACAGCGCGCCGCTCTCGATCTGCTGCCATGCGGTGGCGAGAACCTGCGCCGGGCTGACGAGCAATCCGCTTTTGCTCACGTGCGCTGCTGAGACGGCCCACCAGATCGCGATCGCGACGACGGGCAAGACGGCGCCGCGCCAGTCGACGCGTGTCAGTAACGGGCGGCGCGGCTGGGCCGCGCGCCGGAAGGAAGCAGGCGCGCTGCAATCGCAGGCTGCGCCGGCGGACTGTTCGGGCTGATTGGAACGCTTGAAGAGCTTCATCGTAGTGGCCTCGCGTGTGGCGCCATGTGGGTGTCGTTCATGCGATCACTCGCGAAATGCCGATGGCTGTCTGCGGCGCAGGCGCGCTTCGAGCGCATCGAGCGCACGATTCACCGCATAACCGATTGCGCCGACCACGACCACCGACGCCATCACCAGATCGAGTTGAAAGAGTTGCCGCCCGTAGACGATCAGATAGCCGAGCCCTTCGGACGACGCCACCAGTTCGACGACCACCAGCGCGAGCCAGGCCTTGGTGAACGCGAGCCGCACGCCCGTGGCGAGCGTCGGCACCGCGGCAGGCAGCACGAGATAGACGATCCGTTGCCGGCCGCTGTACTCGAACACGCGCGCCACTTCATTCAACGCGGCGGGTGTCTGGCGGAATCCTTGCAGCGTGCTCAACGTGACCGGCACGAGCGCCGCGTGCGCGATCAGAATGTATTTGAGCGGCTCGCCCACGCCCACGAGCAACAGCAAAAACGGCAGCCACCCAAGCACTGGAATCTGCACCAGCGCATTGAAGCTCGGCAGCACATAAGCTTCGAGCGTGCGTGACAACCCCAGCGCCGCCCCGAGCGCAAAGCCGAGCAGCGTGCCCGCGCCGAAACCGAGCAGCACGCGTTGCAGGCTGACCAGCGTATTGCGCGCGAGGTCGCCGCTCCTCGCCAACTCGACCAGTGTCTCGAACACGCGCTCAGGCGGCGGCAGAATCTGCGGCGCGATCCAGCCGCGCTCACAACCCACGGCCCATAGTGCGAACAGCAGCGCGGGCAACGCCCACGGAGCGAGGCGCCACGCGAGTGCGCGCAGGCGCGGCTCACGAAACAGCGGAACGTGCGACGTTTGCGGCGTACCGGGCGGCGCGAGCCGTTCGCGCTCGACGTGGATTGCGGTTTCGCTCATCGTGATCGCTCCGGTAGTTAGCTGAGCGGTTTGCCGGCGGCGTCGTAACGCGTCCAGTAGTGGTCGAGTTTCTGCGTGCGCAGCGCGTTGTCGAGATATTTCGTTTCGAACCAGCCATCGACCTCGACCGGCTGGCGGATCAGTTTGAGGTTCAGCGCATCCGTCGCAACCGCTTTGTAGCGCCCCACGATGAACGGATCGATCAACGGCGAGTTGCGGTCCTTCAGCTTCTGATTGGCGAACTCGGCCTGCCACGACGAATAGGGCACGCCGCTCTTTGCCCACAGCTTGAAGAGCGCATCGCGGTTGGCTTCGTCGGAGGACCATTGGGCGCCTTGCACGAACACGTTGACGACGCGCTGCACGATATCCGGATGCGCATGATCGAAGTCGTCGACCACCAGCAGATGCGCCTGCCGCGTGAACTGCGGACCGTCGTTCTGCGATTCGTAGACCACTTTCGCGAGGCCTTGATCACGCAGTTTGTACACGTGGTAATCGTTGACCGACGCGTCGATGCCCTTGGAGGCCAGCGCTGCGAGCGAACTCGCTGTATCGAGATTGATCACGCGCAGATCGCGTTCGTTCAACTGATTGGCGGCGAGCGCGTTGTCGGCGACGAGTTGCAGATTGGTGCCGCGAAAGATCGACACGCGCCGGCCTTTCAGGTCCTTGATCGAATGCACATCCGAATCGGTCGGTACCGCCACCTTGATGCCGGTGCGCACGCCCGAAGCAAGTAGCAAGTGTGTTTTCAGGCCGTTGGCGCGGGCGAGCACCGCGGGCAGATCGCCCTGAAAGGCGAAGTCGAGCGATTTGTCGGCGATTGCTTCGTTGACCGCCGGGCCGGCGCCTTTGAAAAACAGCCACTCGACCTTGATGCCGTCGGCGGCGAATTCCTTTTCGAGCGACTGCTGCAATTGCACGGTCGCCGCCGGCGAGCCGCCGAAAGTGGGCGGATCTCCCGTGCCTTGCTGCGCGACGCCGATGCGGATCACCGCGGGCTTGTCGGCATGGGCGTGAACCGCGGCAAGCGAGAGGGTCGCCACGGCGACGAAAGACTTCAGCAGACGGAAATAGCGCATGCGCAGATACCAATCGATGAGTGGGGGAACGGGTGTGAAAGCTCGGGCTGGCGGTTAACCGGCGCGCCGGCCGCCGGGTCGCCGGCCGTAGGAACTACACGTTAGATTCGCGTGCGCTCGAATCCAACCAATCATTGCAGATAAGAAAATCTGCGGAAGTGCGAACCGTGCTGCCGATAGCGCGAATGGATGCCACGCCACCAGGCAAGCGCGGAAATCCCGATTTGCATAGTTGAATTCGTCGTTTTGCCGGCGTGTAGCGAATGGCTACCATGCAACGCTTCAGCCATTCATGCGAAGTCCGGATCATGTCCACTGTTGCCTTTCCGTCGACCAGCGTCGACACCCAAACGCCCGCTGACAGCGCGGCGCGGCCCGCAATCATCCGCAGCGCGCAAGACGTTTCACGCATCGTCAATGCCGGCGCCGCGAAGGGCAGCAATGCGCGCATCGTGATTGCAATCGCGCTCGGTGGCGTCTTTCTGGATGCTTACGATCTGACCTCGCTTGCTTACGGCATCAAGGACATCGCGCGCCAGTTTGCGCTGTCGCCAGTACAGGTGGGCTTCGTTTCATCGGCCATTACGTTTGGGGCGATTCTTGGCGCGCTGTTCGGCGGCTACCTGACCGATCGCATCGGCCGTTATCGTGTCTTTATGGCTGACATGCTGTTCTTCGTGGTCGCGGCAATCGCGGCGGGCCTCGCGCCGAATGCGTGGGTGCTCGGCGGCGCGCGCTTTCTGATGGGTTTCGGCGTCGGTCTCGATCTGCCGGTGGCAATGGCGTTTCTCGCCGAGTTCTCGCGTGTAGCGGGCAAGGGCAACAAAGCGGCCAGCGTCGCTGCGTGGTGCCCCGCCTGGTATGCCGCCACGAGTACCTGCTATCTGCTGATTCTCGGGCTCTATGCGATTCTGCCGGAGCATCAGCTTGGCTGGCTGTGGCGTCTGACGCTCGCGTTCGGTGCCGTGCCCGCCATCGCGATCATTCTGGTGCGCAGCCGCTATATCAGCGAATCGCCGGTATGGGCCGCGAATCAGGGCAATCTCGATGAAGCCGCGCGCATCCTGAAACGCACGTATGGCGTGGACGTCGTGGTCGAGAAAAACGACGCGCCGGTCAAAGCGCCGCGCGCCGCTTCATGGCGCAACTATGGCGTGCTCTTCAACGCAACGTATCGCCGCCGCACGATTCTCGCCGCGGTGATCGGCAGCGCTTCTTCGTTCGGCTATAACGCGATCATCTTCGGCTTGCCGGTGATCATTACCAGCTTCTTTCATCAAGGACCGCTCACCACGATCATCGCCGCGCTGGCCCTGAACCTGGCATTTGCGTTCGTCGGCGGGCTGATCGGTGTGCGCACCGCGCCGACGGTCGGCGCATGGAAGATGACGGTGCTCGGACACACGCTGCAGTTCGCCTCGCTAATCGGCCTCGCGCTGATCGGCAAACCCGGTAGCGGCGCGCTTGTCGTAGTGGCGATCCTGCTGCTCGGCGGCTATCTGTTCGGGCAAGGTTTCGGACCCGGCTCCCATTCGATGACGTATGCGTCGCTGAGCTATCCCACGTCGTTGCGCGGCATCGGGGTGGGTTTCAATCAGACGCTGGTGCGTTCCGCATCGACGGTCTCGCTGTTTCTCTTTCCGGTGCTCGCCGCCGCGCTCGGCACGAAGGTGTTCTGGCTCATCGCAATCGCGCCGCTGAGTTCGCTGCTCACGTTGCTGGTGATCCGGTGGGAGCCGTCGGGCTATGACATCGACAGCGAGGATTACGACGTCGAGCCTGCATTGGCGGGAACGCGTTAATGTCCTCGCGTATCGCCCAACCAAATTCGACGCCGCCGTCGCGTGCTCGCCGTCGTGTGCTGGGCCGTCTGGCGCTCGGCAGCCTCGTCGCCTCCCACGCCGCGGCAGCGAGCGAATTGCTCAAGCCGCTGGAGGTCGCGCCATCGAGCCGCGTGCCCGGCGCGCCCATCCTGGAGCATCCATACGGTGTGCCGTCGACGCACGAAGCGGATGTCGTACGCCGCAGCGCACGCGCGTGGCCGCTGCCCGGCGCGGCTTCGTCGATGACGCCGCTCGCCGAATTGCACGGCACGCTCACGCCCAATGGTCTCGTCTACGAACGTCATCACGGCGGCGTGCCCGACATCGACCCCGATCAGCACCGGCTGGCGATTCACGGACTCGTACGGACGCCGAAACTCTTTACGATGGACGATCTGCTGCGCCTGCCATCCGAATCGCGCATTCATTTTCTCGAATGTTCCGGCAATACCGGCAATGAATGGAACGGGCCGAGCGGCATGCCGGTGCAACTCACGCATGGACTGCTGTCGTGCTGCGAATGGACCGGCGTGCGTCTTTCCACCCTGCTCGAAGAAGTGGGCGGCGTATCGGTCTCCGAAAGCGGAACAGCGGGCGGCTGGTTGCTGGCGGAGGGCGCCGACGCCGCTGCCATGACGCGCAGTTTGCCGCTCGAACGGATACTCGAGCGCGCGCTCGTGGTCTACGGGCAAAACGGCGAACGCTTGCGCCCGGAGAACGGCTATCCGTTACGGCTGATCGTGCCCGGCTTCGAGGGTAATACCAACGTCAAGTGGCTGCGCCGGCTGAAGGTGGTCGACGCGCCGTTGCAGACGCGCGAGGAAACCTCGAAGTACACCAGCCTGCTTGCGAACGGCACCGCGCGACAGTTCGCGTTCGAGATGGACGCGAAGTCGGTGATCACGCGGCCGTCGCCGGGGCACCGTCTCACCACGCACGGCTATTACCCGATCACCGGCCTCGCGTGGTCAGGACGCGGCACGGTCCGCAAGGTCGAAGTCTCGACCGATGGCGGCACGACGTGGCGCGCCGCGCGGCTGGTCGGCGCGCTTCATGATCGCGCGTTGACGCGCTTCGAAGCGGACTGGCGTTGGGACGGCGGCGCGGCGGCAATTCTTTCGCGCGCCACCGATTCGACCGGCTACGTGCAGCCGACACGCGCTGAGCTCGTCGCCGCGCGCGGTCTCAACTCGCAATATCACTACAACGCGATCCAGCAATGGCGCGTCGAGGCAAACGGCGAGGTGCGTAATGCGTGAGGCACGTTTGAGGTGCAAGCCCGCTCGCGTGGCGCTGGCCGCGTTGCTGTCGCTGACGGCGCTGACGTCGTGTTCATCGGTGGCGCCGTCAGCGCGCAACGCTCCGGCGAACCACGACATCGGCACGCCGCTCACGGCGCAAGACCTCGCGGCGTGGAACATCGACATCGCGCCGGACGGCCGCGGCCTGCCGGCGGGCAGCGGCGACGTCGCCACGGGCGCGCGCATCTTCGCCGCGAAATGCGCGGCGTGCCACGGCGCGCAGGGCCAGGGCGGCCTCGGCGATCAGCTGATAGGCGGGCAGGGCACGTTGACGAGCGCAAAGCCGAAACGCACCGTGGGCAGCTACTGGCCGTATGCGACCACGCTGTTCGACTACATCCGCCGCGCCATGCCCTACACCGCGCCCCAATCGCTTTCCGCTGACGAGGTGTACGCGCTCAGCGCGTTCCTGCTCAACCAGAACGGCATCGTGCCGGCGAATACGCGGCTCGACGCGGCGTCGCTGCCGCGCGTGGTCATGCCCAATCGCGACGGTTTCGTCGCCGATCCGCGTCCTGGGCGGCTTTGACGGGGCCTCGCGGGAACCCATCTGGAGCCGGCCGGGTGCCCGCAGCGCGTTAAAGCATCGGGTTTATCACTGCAGCAGATATCGGTATCGGATTTGCTTCGTTGTCGAGGCGCGCGCGTGCCGGTAAATTCGTCTGACTGCGCCCTTGCCGGCGTTTCCGAACAGATTCGACCAAGAGTTTCCTGTGACGACTGCCTCTGCATCCACCGCCGCCAGTGAGACTGGCCACGCTCATCAGACCCAGCCCATCGAAATTCGCGCGTTCGGCGGCCCCGTCGGCGCTGAAGTGCTCGGCCTCGATCTCAGCCAGCCACTAAGCGACGACGATTTCCGCCGCATTCACCGCGCGCATCTGGATCATCACGTGCTGGTGTTTCGCGATCAGCGCATCACGCCGGATCAGCAGATCGCCTTCAGCCGCCGCTTCGGTCCGTTGCAGATTCATGTGCTGCATCAGTTCCAGTTGAAGGGCTATCCGGAAGTGCTGATCGTTTCCAACATCGTCGAGAACGGCCAGCCGATTGGTCTCGGCGACGCCGGTCACTACTGGCATTCCGACCTGTCGTACAAGGAGAAGCCGAGCCTCGGCTCGCTGCTGCACGCGCAGGAATTGCCGTCGGAAGGCGGCGACACGCTGTTCGCCAACATGCATCTGGCGTACGACACGCTGCCCGCGCATTTGCGTGCCGCCGTAGAAGGACGTTCGGCGGAACACACGTATCTCGCGAAGTACGCCGAACTGCAAAAACGCAGCCCGTGGCGCCCGAATCTCTCCGCCGAGCAGATTGCGCAGGTCAAGCCGGTGGTGCATCCGATCGTGCGCACGCATCCGGAGACCGGGCGCAAGGCGCTCTTTGTCAGCGAGCATTTCACGACCCGCGTGATCGGTTTGCCCGAAGACGAGAGCAAGCAATTACTCGATGAACTCTTCGCGCATAGCGTGCGGCCGGAACATTTGTACCGGCATCAATGGGCCGAACACGACATGGTGTTCTGGGACAACCGCTCGTTGATGCATCTCGCGGCCGGCACGCCGGATCATCTGCGCCGCAAACTGTATCGCACGACGATTGAAGGCGACGTGCCGTTTTAACGGCAACGTAGCCCGCTTATTACCATCACACGCTGACCGGAGTTCCGATGCTCGCCATGTTTCGCCCGACCGCTGCGCGGTCGTCTTTCGCTCACCGTTTAACCGCGACGTTGCTGACTTTGTCGACGGCGGTGGCCGGCCTCGGCGCAGCCGTGCCCGCGCATGCCGAAGGGCAGATCCGCGTGGCCGAACAGTTCGGCATCGTCTATCTGCTGCTGAACGTGGCGCGCGATCAGCAGTTCGTCGAGAAGGAAGGGCGCAAGCAGGGGCTGGATATCAAGGTCGACTGGGTGAAGCTCTCGGGCGGCGCCGCCGTCAACGACGCGCTGCTTTCCGGCGCGGTGGATATCGCCGGCGCGGGCGTCGGCCCCTTGCTGACCATCTGGGATCGCACGCATGGCAAGCAGAACGTGAAGGGTGTGGCGTCGCTCGGCAATCTGCCGTATTACCTGATCAGCAACAATTCCGACGTCAAGACGATTGCCGACTTCACCGAGAAAGACCGCATAGCAGTGCCGGCCGTCAACGTGTCGGTGCAATCGCGCGTGCTGCAATACGCGGCGGCGAAGCGTTGGGGCGACAAGGATTACAGCCGCCTCGACAAGTTCACGCAGGCTTTGCCGCATCCGGACGCGGCCGCAGCGATCATCGCGGGCGGCACGGAAATTACCGGCCACTTCGGCAATCCGCCGTTCCAGGAGCAGGAACTGGCGGGCAATCCGAAGGCGCACATCGTGCTGAATTCCTATGACGTGCTGGGCGGCCCGAGTTCCGCGACCGTCCTGTACGCAACGGAAAAATTCCGCGACAACAATCCGAAAACGTATCGCGCATTCGTCGACGCACTGGCCGACGCAGCGCGCTTTATCACGGCGAATCCCGATGCCGCGGCCGATATCTACATCCGCACGAATCAGTCGAAGATCGACCGCAATCTGCTGCTGAAGGTCATCAAGGATCCGCAGGTGCAGTTCAAGGTCGCGCCGCAGAACACGTTCGGGCTCGCGCAGTTCATGCATCGCGTCGGCGTGATCAGGAACGAACCGAAGTCCTGGAAGGATTATTTCTTCGACGACCCGGCGACCGCCACCGGAAGCTGATCATGAAGGCATACGCGAGCATCGCCGGATTTTTAACGGCCCGAGTGGTCGGCTTACAGGGAGCGATCTGATGGTGGCCAATCCTACCGTGCTGTTTCCGAAGCAGGCTGAAGCAGCCGCGCCGGCGACCAGCGAGAAACTGCTCGCGGTCGAAAACGTCAACCTCGAATACCGCACGCGTGAGCGGATCGTGCGCGCGACCCACGACGTGAGTTTCGACGTCTACGGCGGCGACCGTTTCGTGCTGCTGGGACCGTCCGGGTGCGGCAAGTCGACTTTGCTCAAGGCGGTGGCCGGCTTTATCGAACCGACGTCCGGCAGCATCTCGCTCGACGGCCAGATCGTGCGCGGTCCCGGCGCCGATCGCATTGTCGTGTTCCAGGAGTTCGACCAGTTGCCGCCGTGGAAGACCGTGCTGCAGAACGTCGCCTTTCCGCTGCGTGTCGCGAAGAAGCTCTCGCGCGCCGAGGCCAACGAGCGGGCGCTGCACTATCTGGAGAAGGTCGGACTGGCGTCGTTTGCCAGTGCTTATCCGCATACGTTGTCGGGCGGCATGAAGCAGCGCGTCGCGATTGCCCGCGCGCTGGCGATGCAACCGCGCGTGCTGCTGATGGACGAACCCTTCGCCGCGCTCGACGCGCTGACTCGCCGCAAGATGCAGGAAGAACTGCTGCGTCTGTGGGACGAAGTGAACTTCACCCTGCTGTTCGTCACGCATTCGATCGAGGAGGCACTGGTGGTCGGTAATCGCATCCTGTTGCTGTCGCCGCATCCGGGGCGTGTGCGCGCGGAACTCAACAGTCATCAATATTCGCAGGACAGTTTCGGACGCAGCGATTTTCAGCGCAGCGTCGCGCGTATTCATCACCTGTTGTTCGACGAGACGGAGGCCGGGCAATGAGTTATCCCGCCACTTTGCTGCCGCCGGTTCGCGACGAGTACGAGCGTCCGCTCGAACCGCTCGGCGAACTCGTGCTCGAAGCGCCACTGCCGCTCGGCAAGCGCATCTTTGCGCAGAGCTGGTTGCGCAAGACGCTGATTGCGCTGGTGTTGATCGGTATCTGGGAAATCGCCGCGCGCGCGATCGACAACGATCTGCTGCTGCCCACGTTCGGCGCGACGTTCAGTGCGTTCGTACAAGGCGTGTGGTCCGGCGAATTGCTGCAAAAAACCGCCGTGTCGATGTCCGTGCTGCTGCGCGGCTATCTGCTCGGCGCGGCGCTCGCCTTCTTGCTGACGTCGCTCGCGGTGTCGACGCGCCTGGGCCGCGATGTCCTGTCGATGCTGACGGCGATGTTCAACCCGCTGCCGTCCATCGCGCTGTTGCCGCTCGCGTTGCTGTGGTTCGGCCTCGGCACCGGCAGCCTGTTGTTCGTGCTGGTTCATTCGGTACTCTGGCCGCTCGCACTGAACACCTACTCCGGTTTTCAGTCGGTGCCGGCGACGCTGCGCATGACGGGGCGCAACTATGGGCTCACCGGCCTGCGTCACGTGCTGCTGATCCTGGTGCCGGCGGCGTTGCCGGCGATTCTGGCGGGCTTGCGGGTGGGTTGGGCGTTTGCCTGGCGCACCCTGATTGCCGCCGAACTCGTGTTCGGCGCGAGTTCAGGCAGCGGCGGCCTCGGCTGGTACATCTTCCAGAATCGCAACGAGCTGTATACGGACCGCGTTTTCGCCGGCCTCGCCGCGGTGATCGTGATCGGCTTGCTGATCGAACACCTGGTGTTCGATACGCTCGAACGCGTAACCGTGCGGCGCTGGGGCGTGCAGCACTGAGGGCGCTTCAGCGCGCCATGCGCGCACGCCGTACGGGACGAGCGGCGGCGCATCGCGTTGGCGAGTACGATAGTGCGGCAGGGCGCTTGCGTTGCTCGCACGCTGCGCCGCACAAAGCAAGTTGACGAAAACTCCCGCTTGCTCCCGCTGCCGCCGTGGACTACCAATCTAAAGCTGCGCACGGTCTCCCGCCAACGGGCCGTGCATCTCATTGAGCACGATGTTTCGTAACAAGGCGCGCGCGCCGTCGGTGACGGTGAATACACGAACGCCCTAGCCCCGAACCGGTTAGACAAGGAGAGCTCGCCATGGGTATGCGCCCAGATCCCACCTTTCATGCGTCACCGAAACTCGCCATGGATGCGCCCGCGGAAGAATACGCGTACACGGTGCTTCTTAGCCTCGACTTCTCGCAGCCCGACGCGCTCGCCGTGATCGACGTGAAGCCCGGCTCGCCCACCTACAGCCAGGTGGTTCACACCGTGCCGGTGCCGTATAAGGGGGACGAGTTCCATCATTTCGGCTGGAATGCCTGCTCGTCGTCGCTTTCGCCGCTGACCGGCCACGCGTTCCTCGAACGGCGCTATCTGATCATTCCGGGTATGCGTTCTTCGCGCATCTACATCGTCGATACCCATCCGCATCCGACCCAGGCGAAGATTCACAAGATCATCGAGCCCGAGGAGATTTTCCGCAAAACCGGCTACTCGCGTCCGCATACCGTTCACTGCGGGCCCGAAGGGATTTACGTCAGCACGCTAGGCGGCGCAGGGGAAGATGGCACCGACGGGCCGCCGGGTATCTTTATCATGGATTGCGAAACGTTCGAGGTGCTGGGCCGCTGGGAGATCGATCGCGGGTCGCAGGAGAAGCACTACGATTTCTGGTGGAACCTGCCGCGCGACTATATGGTGTCGAGCGAATGGGCATTGCCGCCGCAGTTCGAGAACGGCATCGTCCCCGAAGATCTGCTGTCGAACCAATACGGGCACCGGATCCACTTCTGGGATCTGCGGGGCCGGCGCAACGTGCAGACGCTCGATCTCGGCGCGAACCATCAGATGGCGCTCGAAGTGCGGCCCGCGCACGATCCGAGCCGCGAGTGCGGTTTTATCGGCGTGGTGGTCGATACGACGAATCTGGAAGGCTCGATCTGGACCTGGTGGCGCGAAGGGGGCGAGTTTCACATCGAGAAGACCGCCACCATTCCGCCCGAGCCCGCCGCCACCGAACAGTTGCCGCCGTTGCTGCAGGGTTTCGGTGCGGTGCCGCCGCTCGTGACGGACATCGACCTTTCCATCGACGACAAATTCCTCTACGTCGCCTGCTGGGGCACCGGCGAGATGCGCCAGTACGACGTGACGGAACCCCGCAAGCCGAAGCTTACCGGATCAGTTCATATCGGCGGGATCGCACGGCGCACGCCTCATACGAACGGCAAGAGCTTCGCGGGCGGTCCGCAGATGGTGGAGATCAGCCGCGACGGCAAGCGTGTCTACTGGACCAACTCGCTCTATTCGACGTGGGACAACCAGTTCTACCCGGACGGCGTGCCGGCGGCGCAGGTCATGGCGCGGGCCGAACCCGGCGGCGGCCTCGCGTTGGCCGACGACTATTGGGTGACGTTTCCGGAGGGCTACCGCGCTCATCAGATCCGGCTCGAAGGTGGAGACTGTTCGACCGATTCGTTCTGTTACCCGTCGGTGGGCATTTGATCGGGGGAGGCTGGTCGCAGACCGGCCTGTGGCTGGCCATTCTGGCGAGCGGTCTCTATCACGGGATCAACCCGGCAATGGGATGGCCACTCGCCGTGTCGAGCGGACTGATGGAGCGGCGTGCGCGGGCGTTGTTCAGCGCGCTCGTCTATCTCGCGGTCGGGCACGTGCTGGCCGTGTTACTGGTGATGCTGCCGTTCGCCATGCTGACCGTCCTGCTCGCCTGGCAACGCGCGATACAGGTCGGCGCCAGTCTGCTCGTGATCGGCTTCGGCGTGTTTCTGCTGATCCGGCGGCGCCATCCGCGTGTCCTCGTGCGAATTCCGCCGTCACGGCTCACGCTGTGGTCATTCGCCGTTGCCATTGCGCACGGCGCCGGACTGATGCTCGTACCGATCTACCTCGGGCTGTGTAGCGCTTATGACGTGGATCGAGGGCATCGGGCCGCGCAAACCCTGATCGAAGCGAATCTCGGCATGGCGCTGCTCGTCTCGGGGGTGCATGCCTGCGCGATGATGGTTGCCGGTGGTTTTCTGGCCTGGCTGGTCTATCGTTACCTCGGGTTGAAGTTCGTATCGCGGAGCTGGTTCAATCTGGATGCGGTGTGGGCGTTGAGTCTTGTTCTGGTTGGCGCGCTCTCGCTGGCGCTCAACGCAGCGGTGGTCGGCGAGGTTTGAGCGGGCGTGTGTACGTTTTCGCTGGCCGAACCGCATGAGCCCGCAGCGCAACGCATATACGGCTGGCAGCGCATCGGCCAGCCCCATCACGAGCGGCTAGCGCGCCTTCAGCGCCTGTGCCGCATCACTTCCCAGCAGTCGCGATGGTCCATCCGCCTGAGTTGGCGGCGCCTGCTCATCTCGCGCCAATAATGTCCGGCGACCAGCAGCATGGCGACGCCCAACCCGCATAGACCCACGACGATTCCCGCCGCTGATTCGGCCATGCAACACTCCTTGACTGTGAAACTGATCAAGCGATACGTGTCATTCGTCGTTCGGGATACGAGCGGCGGCCTTCAGAAATATCTGTCCGTCAGCGGTAATGAGCGGGCGTTGCTGCCCGGAAGCGAGGTCTTCCAGCGTGACGAGTTGGCGCTCCAGAAGCGCTTCCAGATCGGCACCGTCCAGACTCAGCAGATCCGGTGCATCCTTGAGCAACATAAGGGTCGCAAATTCGTGTGGACTGAGCATCGTTGTCTCCTGGCTGAGCTTGCTGCCTGGCTGGGAACCTGATCCATTGACCTCGTGTTGCGAGCAGGATCAATTCGAGGTGTCGGCTGCGCGATGTCATCGTGCATCTGCACGGCATGTCGCGCGCCGAGGTGCCCATCTTAATGCTCAGGCCAGCGAAAGATCAACATGTGGGAAAAGCTTTTTTCGATCCGCTTTGCGTCATGGGTTCGTCAGCGCATACTTAATGCGTGCGACATCTGTCCTGACGAATAGCCTGGCAGCGCTTCCATACACCAGCCTCTCTACTCGAAGCGAGGCCCGTATGCCGGGCGCCGCGATCGAAACCTGAAGGAGACATCAGTTGACCACCTTCGTCCTACGTAACGGCGCGCTTCTCGATCCCACCCGTCCTGATCTGCTGGAAGGCTTTGAAATTCTCATCGAGGATGGCTTCGTGCGCGAAGTCTCCGACAAGCCGATCAAAAGCAGCAGCGCGCATGTGATCGACGTCAAAGGCAAAACGATCATGCCGGGTCTGATCGATCTGCATGTGCATGTCGTTGCGATCGAATTCAACTTGCCGCGCGTGGCGACGCTCCCCAATGTGCTCGTCACGCTGCGCGCCGTGCCGATCATGCGCGCGATGCTGCGGCGCGGTTTCACCACCGTGCGCGACGCGGGCGGAGCGGGGTATCCATTCAAGCAGGCGGTCGAGTCGGGGCTCATCGAAGGTCCGCGCCTTTTCGTCTCCGGCCGCGCGTTGAGCCAGACGGGCGGTCACGCCGATCCGCGCGCCCGCTCCGACTACATGCCGCCCGATGCCCCCTGCGGATGCTGCGTGCGAGTGGGCGCGCTCGGCCGCGTGGCGGACGGCGTCGATGAAGTGCGCCGCGCCGTGCGCGAGGAGCTGCAGATGGGCGCGGACCAGATCAAGATCATGGCGTCGGGCGGGGTGGCTTCACCCACCGATCCCGTCGGCGCATTCGGTTACTCGGAAGACGAGATCCGCGCCATCGTCGCCGAAGCACAGGGGCGTGGCACGTACGTGCTCGCGCATGCCTATACGCCCGCGGCGATCGCGCGCGCTGTGCGGTGCGGCGTGCGCACGATCGAACACGGCAATCTGATCGACGAAGAGACCGCACGCCTCGTCGCAGAGCACGGCGCGTATGTCGTGCCCACTCTCGTCACTTACGACGCGCTCGCCAGCGAAGGCGAGAAGTACGGACTGCCTCCGGCCAGCATCGCGAAGGTCGCGGACGTGCATGGCGCGGGTCTGCATTCGATCGAAATCATGAAGCGCGCCGGCGTGAAACTGGGCTTCGGCACGGACCTGCTCGGCGAGGCGCAACGGCTGCAAAGCGATGAGTTCCGGATTCTGGCCGACGTCATGTCGCCGGCCGAAGTGATCGCGAGCGCGACGCTCGTCGGCGCGGAAGTGCTCGGCATGCAGGACAAGCTCGGCAAAATCATGCCGGGCGCGCATGCCGATCTGCTGGTGGTCGACGGCAATCCTTTGAAGTCCGTCAATTGCCTGTTAGGTCAGGGCGAGCATATTCCGCTCGTCATGAAGGACGGCCGGATCTTCGTCAACGAACTCGAAAGCGCTTGACCGTACCCGCGCGCGTGCGCGCCGCCCCCGTGTCCTGATCGGAGCTTGCCCCATGTCGATGATTGCCGCCCGTATCGAGCGATTGCCGTTTTCAGGTTTTCACCGCCGTTTGTTGCTGATGGGCGGCCTCGGCTACACCTTCGACGCGATGGATGCCGCCGTGCTCGCGTTCCTGCTTCCGGTGCTGCGCACACAATGGGGCTTGACTAGCGTGCAGACCGGGGTGCTGGGAAGCGGTACGTTCATGGGCTATTTCTTCGGCGCGATGCTCGCGGGCATGCTCGGCGACATCATCGGCCGACGCAAGGTCATGATGTATGCGCTCGTGATCTACTGTGTCGCCTCGCTTGCCAGCGCGCTCGCAAACGACTGGGGCTTTTTTCTGGCGACGCGCATTGTCGCCGGGCTGGGGACGGGAGCGGAAAGCGCGATTGTCGCGCCGTTCCTCTCGGAGTTCGTGGCGCGACGGTATCGCGGCAGTTTCACCGGCAGCCTCGCGGGATTTTTCTCGTTTGGCTTCGTGGCGGCTGCACTGCTCGGCTATCTGGTGATCCCGCTCGCACCCAATGCATGGCGCGCGGTCATGGTCATCACGGCGCTGCCCATCGTGATGCTGCTCTGGTGGCGCCGCGCGTTACCCGAGTCGCCGCGCTGGCTCGAGGCACGCGACCGGCACGCGGAAGCCGATGCGATCGTGTCGCGCATGGAAGCGGAGGTGACGAAGGCCGGCGTGCGGTTGGAGCCACTGCCTGCCGTGCGCGAGGAGGCCGTTCCGCTCGCCGCCGGACGAGCCTCGGTCATCGCCAACGTCAAGGCGTTATGGGCAGCGAAGCTCGCGCGCATCACGGCCATGACCTGGCTGATGTGGCTATCCATCACGTTCAGCTACTACGCGTTTTTCACGTGGATTCCCGGTTTGCTCGTTCAGAACGGAATGACGATCACGCGGAGCTTCTCGTATTCGCTCGTGATTTACATTGCGCAGATTCCCGGATACTTTTCGGGCGCGTGGCTCAACGAGAAGATCGGCCGGCAGGCGACGATTGCGTCGTACATGATCTTGGGCGGCATCTCGGCGCTCGGGCTCGCGTTGACGGGTACGGATACAGGCATCATGGTGTCGGGCATCCTGCTTTCGTTCTTCATGAACGGCACCTATGCCGGCGTTTATGCCTATACCCCGGAAGTGTTTCCCACCGACGTGCGCGCGACAGGCACCGGGCTCGCTTCGTCGATTGGCCGGCTGGGTGCGATCGCCGCGCCTATCCTCGTCGGGTACGTCTATCCGCGGCTGGGTTTTGCCGGCGTGTTCGGGGCGACGACGCTGGTGCTGCTGATCGGCGCGCTGGCTGTGTTGCTCATGGGCGTGCCGACGCGTGGAAGATCGCTCGAAGACATTGCAGCAGGGCAGATCAATCCGTGAGAGAAAGCAGGCGCGGTTATCGCGACGACCAGTCCACCTGCGCGAAGGGGCGCGCGCGAATGCTCGAATCACAAAGGGCTGAACGCGCGGCACCGCGTCCAGCCCTGTGAGCCACCCTCAAGCGCGGGTCGGCGCGACCGCCGTGCGCGGCCGCAGCGTTGCCATGATCAGATACGTGCCGCCGCCGATCAGCACGCCGAAGAACCAGCCGTAGGTATTCCACCAGACCGGCAGCAGCGTGGTGAAGTTCGGTAGAAAGGTCGAAAACACGCTGCCGATCGCCGCCGCGATCAACGCGTTGACGTTCCAGCCGCCTTCGTAACGGTACTCGCCGTGCTCCTGATAAAGCGCCGCCACGTTGATGTTGCCCTTGGCCACCAGATAGTAGTCGACGAGAATGATGCCCAGCAAAGGGCCCATCGTCGCGCCGATCGCGTTGACGAAGTGTGCGGCGTTGCCTTCCCACGGCGCGAACGGGTAGAGCACCAGCGCGATGGCCGCGGCAATGTAGCCGCCTTTTTTGAAACTGATCTGCCTGGGGAACACGTTGGAGATGTCGAACGCGGCCGAGACGAAATTGGCGACCACGTTGATGCCCAGCGTGGCGACCGCGAAGGTCAGCGCGGCGATGAACGCCAGTACCCAGCTATCGAATTTGGCGGAGATCTGCTCGGGGTGCAGCAGCACCTCGCCATACACCTTGAAGGCGGCGATGGTGGTGATGCCGGCGACCAGCGAGAACGCGATCAGATTGACCGGCAGGCCCCACAGATTGCCTTTCTTCACGGCGTCGCGATTCTTCGCGTAGCGCGAGAAGTCGCAGAAGTTCAGGTACAGCGCCGCGAAGTAGGTGATCCAGGTCGCGCCCACCGCCATCAGCGCCCAGAACGAGCCGGGATCGCCGCTGACACCGGCGTCTCTGGTTTTATCGAGCAGCACGTCCATCGGAATGCCGTGCGAGAACGAGAAGCCGCCGGCCTTCACGCACAGCCCGATCGCCAGAATCAGC
Source organism: Paraburkholderia sp. BL17N1 (assembly GCF_003634175.1). Classification (NCBI taxonomy): domain Bacteria; kingdom Pseudomonadati; phylum Pseudomonadota; class Betaproteobacteria; order Burkholderiales; family Burkholderiaceae; genus Paraburkholderia; species Paraburkholderia sp. BL17N1. Next base: position 3,657,730 of record NZ_RBIW01000001.1, on the reverse strand, counting down.
ATCGCGACCCACACAGCCGGGCCGGCCCAGTCCTGGAACTTGCGTACCGTCTCCATGCCCTTCTGGATGATGAGCAGTTGCAGCGCCCAGATGACCACGTAGCAGATCACCTCCAGCGCCGAGTGGCCGAGGGAGTGCGTGCCCTTGTAGAACGCCATCAGGCTGTCGTTGCGGATGAGCAGCGCGACCAGCGCGCCCGCCGCCGCGGCCGTCTGCGCGCCGTACCAGAAGCAGGCCACCACGGCGCGCACCAGCGCCGCGAGATTGGCGCCCCACACGCCGAAAGAAGCACGCGCCAGTACCGGATAAGGCACGCCCGTCTTCTCGCCCGCGTAGCCGATCAGGTTCATCAACGCGTAGATCACCAGCGAGCCGATCCCGATCGCCAGCACGAAGTTCGTGAACGTGCCGCACAGCAGGAACAGGCTGGCGGCGAGGTAGTAGCCCCAGAGGCTGTGCACGTCCGAGGTCCAGACGTTGAAAATGCTGAAGGCACCCCAGTTGCGCACCCTTGAAGGGGCGAGATCTTCGTTGTAGAGGCCGGGCGAAGGGTCGCGGATTTCCATTTGTCATCTCCTTTGAGTTCGTGGAACTGAGGAAACGCCGCCGGAAGTCCCCGGGCGGCACTACCCCCGCGTCTGAAGCAGGCTCGTATGCCAGAACTGTATGCAGTTTGCTGCGCAGGGCTGAATGGGTTAACCCTAAAGCGAGGAGCATGCGGACGCAAACTCGCTGCCAGCGCCTGTCCCGCGACGATATGCGCGGAAGCGCACAGAGCGGGCCCGGACCCGGCGCTAGTCTGATCGATGGCGCAGAGAAGTCTCCGCCGACATCAGGGAGTCGCGCTGTCGCGCGCAATGCACGTTTACGCCATCAGGTGCCATCGATGCGTCTCCAGGCCACTCACTACGCGTTGTTCCTTATCTGCGGATGCCTGTCTATCCCGGACGCCCTGGCCGACGATGCCGCCGGCGTCGTCAAGACGGTCAAGGGCACGGTGCAGATCGAGCGGTCCGGCGCAAGTTCGGGCGCGGCGATCGGCAGCGAGGTGTATGGCAAGGATCGGATCGTGACCGGTCCGCAATCCTCCGTCGGCATCACACTGCGCGACACGACCCAGCTCTCGGCCGGCGCCGATACCATTCTCGACCTCAATCAATTCGCCTTCAATACCACGACCCATGGCGGCGTGCTCGACGCTTCCGTTAAACGCGGTTCCCTCGCCGTGATTTCCGGCAAGCTGGCGAAATCGAATCCGGATGCCGTCCGGTTCAGCACGCCGACTACCACGCTCGGCGTGCGCGGCACCGAGTTCATCATCGAAGTCGGCGGTAAAGGGGAGGGCGCGCGTTGAAGGCCGCGATTCGACGTTACGGGCTGGCGTGGGCAGCGGCATGCGTCATGCTCGCTTCGCTGGCCGCGTGTAGTACTCCGGACAAAATTATTCTATTGCCGGATCCCGACGGCAAGGTCGGCGCGGTGGTGGTTCACAGCGCCACCGGCGAACAGACCATCGACAAGGCTTACGCCGGCGTCGACGTCACGAAGGGCGGCAGCATCGAGACAACGGTGGATAGCCAGTCCAGCGTGCAGGCGCGCTACGGCGAACTGCTCGCAGCCCGGCCGCCGCGGCCCATGACATTCACGATCTATTTTCTGTTCGACTCCGCCACCGAATTGGCCCCGGAGTCGGTCGCCACCGTGCAGAAACTGAAGACGGTCCTCGCGACCTGGCCCGCGCCTCAACTCGTGGTGGTCGGTCATACCGACCTGGCCGGGTCGCAGGAATTCAATGACAGACTGTCCATGCAGCGGGCGCAGACGGTTGCCGCGTTCCTGATCAAGCAAGGCATTCCCGCCCAACGGATCGAGACCGCAGCCCGTGGCAAGCGCGAGCCGCTGGTCCCCACGGCGGATGGGGTGCCCCATCGCATGAACCGGCGCGCGGTCATCACCATCCAATGACTCGCGCCAGACCGCGTGTTCAATGGTCGTGCCGTCGATGAAACGCTACTTCGCCCCATGGGTTGCGCGGACCAGGCATCTGCTGAGGTCGGCCCAGGGGCGCCCGGTGGCACTGGCATTGTTGTTCGGCCTGAGCCTGCTCAATCTCACCAGCGAATGGCCGAGCGACATACCGCGCCCGGCTTTCGTCGACACGATCGACGAGACGCTGCCCGACTCTTTCAAAACAGCCCGGCAAATTCTGTTCGACCAGTATCAGCGTCACTACCCGCGCGTTCCGACTGCGCAGCCCGTGACTATCGTGGAGATCGACGAGGAGACACTGGCGAGCGTCGGTCAATGGCCGTGGCCGAGAGACCGACTCGCAACGCTGGTCGATGAGATCGACGCACTGAAACCGCTGGCAATCGGCCTCGACATTTACATGCCCGAGCCGGATCAGACCTCGCCCGACAAGGTGGCCGCCGATCTGCCCAAATCGGCAGCGGCGCTGGCCGCAGGCTTGCGGGCGCTGCCGAGCCACGAAGCCATTCTCGCGCGCTCGTTGCGCGCGGCGCCGACCATACTGGGCGCCGCGCCGCTCGATCATGCCGGGTTTGCGGCCCGCACCGACATGCGCAGCGCGCCGATCCTCGTGCACGGCGCCGACCCGCTCGACTCGGTGCAACGCTACGACTATGTACTCGCCAGCCTGCCGGAATTGCAGGCGGCGGCTCACGGACAGGCGATGTTGAGCGTGGCGCTCGAGCAGGGCGTGGTGCGGCATATTCCGCTCGTCATGGGCTTGAGGGACAAGCTCGTCCCCAGCCTGCCGATGGAAATGCTGCGTCTCGCCACCGGATCATCCGCGATCGACGTCTTTGCCGACTCGTCGGGCGTGCAGGCGGTGGGCGTCGCTGACGTGCAGGTGCCCACGCAGCCCGGCGGCGACATCTGGCTGCATTTCGCATCCATTCGCTCGACGCTCGGCCGCTATGTGTCGGCACGCGACGTCCTGCAAGGGAAGGTCGACCCCGACCGGATCCGCAACAAGCTGGTGCTCGTCGGCCTGACAGGTGCCGGCTTGACCGACATGCGCACGACCGCACTGCGGGAACTGGTGCCGGGTATCGAGATTCAGGCGCAAGTGATCGAGACGATTGTCGAGGGACGGTTCCTGCGCCGGCCCACCTGGCTGAAATGGGCGGAAAGCGCCTTCATCATGACGTTCGGGCTGCTGATCATCTGGTATGTGCCGCGGCGCCAGTCGCGCTTCGCGGTGTTCATGCGGACCGTCCCGAAGGGATCCACCGTGCTGGGCTTACTGCTGCACCTGCTGAACGTGTTGTGCTGCTTTCTGATTTTTATCCGCTTCGGGCTGCTGGTCGACGCGGCTTCGATTTTCATTATTCTGTCCGCCGTCATGGGCAGCTTTCTTACGCCCGCATTGCTTCACGCCGACGACCCAGTCAGAACGGAAACCGCGCCCGCGCACGGGTGTGAAGAAGGCGGCGATCGCACCGGCAAAGCGCCGGAAGCTTGAAAGAGACTCTGGTTGCAGTCGAAGCGCGCCCCCCTGAATGAGGTCGGGTTGCAGCACATCCGGCTGCAATTCTACGAGTCATCCAGGCGAGCACGAAACGTCATTATTCCATCGAATCGTGGCGGCTGGGTGACGACACGCACTAAGCCGAGGCCGGCGAAATTCACGTCGCGCACGCGTGGCGAATCCGGGTCGCTACGCTGCAGCGCAACGAATCGAAGATCATGGTTGCTGCGCTGGGTGAGCGCGTAATCGGGCCATGTTCCGCGCGTGAAACTTTCTCCGCCAATAACCGTATATACTGTTTATACCGTTAATTTTTATAGGGATATTTTTATGAGCGCACCGAGCCTGAAGAAAGCAACGAAGAAGACTTTTCACTTCCCGAAGGGTGCCGACACCGCCCCCGAAACCACGCCCGAAACTGAGGGCAAGGTTGCCGAACCCACTGCGACCGTCGCGGTGAAAAAGAAGAGCGCGAGCGCGAGCGCGAAGAAAGTGTCGAAGGAAAAGAAGGTTGCCGCCGACGCAGCGGCGACTGTCAAAGCAGCCGTGGCGGTCAAAGAAAAGCGCGCGAAAAAAGAGAAAGTCGTGCGCGACAGCTTCACCATGCCGAAATCGGACTACGACAAGATTGCTGCATTGAAACAGAAATGCCTGGCAGCCGGCGTGTCCGTGAAGAAGGGCGAAATCCTGCGTGCCGGACTGGTTCTGCTCGAATCCGCGGCATTGAAGCGTCTTCTCGCGGCCGTGTCCGCAGTGGAGCAGGTCAAGACCGGGCGCCCGGCGAAGTCGTAGGCATTGGCGAGCGCCGGCTCGTTGCAAGCGCCGGCCCTGCGAGTCGCTATATGCTGCGCGCTGGCGGTTCGATCAGCGAGAGAAGTGGACGGCGAGATCGGCTGCGTGGCTATAGTCGCCGGGCAGTCTCGATGCACCGTTGGACGCCATGGTCAGTACTTCGACGATTCCCTTCGTCGAAGTACTGACCGGCAGCGCGCCCACCTCCGCGACCTTCGCCCAGGTACAACGCGTAATTTCGTTGCTGGGCACGGGCTGGTCGCCATCGGCAAGCGTCGCGACGAATACGTGGTGGCACGTGTGAATGCCGGTGAAGCCGAACAGATACCGCATGTCCCTCGCAAGAAGGCGCGTTTCCTCCATCAATTCGCGCATTGCGGTTTCACGCAGATCTTCCCCTGTCTCGGGCCTGCCGCCGGGCAGCGACCAACGCGTGCCTTCCCGGCTGACCAGGAGGATTCGCCTGCCAAGCTGGCAGACAACAGTCGCTCGTTGCTTCACAGTGTCTCTCATGTTTTTGTGCCGCGTTGCGTCGAGCATGTCGCATGCCTGGGTCGGGCGATGCGGGCCACACAGCAGGCACTATCGTCGGGACGGCGACAAAATCTGCGCGCCATGCCGCCCGTCCGGCCATGGACGGCGCGATCATCGATCGTCGTTTTAAAGTGTGACAATATTGTGGCGCCTTCGATCGAAGGCCAATGAACATCACGCGATGTCGGTAGTGATCCGGTCGCGCGCGCTGCTGTCCGCGAGGCTTTCCAACGCCTGGCTCCCGTCCGTGCGAGCGGCGTCCTCGACCGCGAAGGTTGTTTCGCTGAAGGCGATCAGTTTGAATCCGCTTCCCTTCGCGCGCGGAACCGTGATGCCCCAATGCCAGCCTCCGGCTTGCTCGAAGACATGCAACACGGGGACGGTTGGAGTGTGTGAAGACTGAGAAGTCGTCATGGCGCATTCTCCCGTCATATTGCGACCATGGGTGCACGATTGCAGTTGCCCCACCCTCAGTCTACAGGTATTTGCTGCACTGCAATATGCCGACCGTGGTAAAAACGTCGAATCGCGAAGCGTCATAATTTTGAAAAGATTCGCCGCGCGCCGAGATATGCGAACATGAATTGACGAATTATTGATCCGACATGATCTACGGGGGCTCCATGAGTAGCGATTCGCTCATTTGGGCAGCAGTGCCGCACAATAGTGACGGCGTTGTCTTTCAGATTCGCATCGTCCACGGACTTCAACGTTTCCATGTATCGCGCCGCGCGCTCGAAAATGTGTTCGACCTCGAACCCCACGCTTCGGACGCGAAACAACTGCAGCATTTCTATTCGCATCTGACGCGCATCCTGGCCCGGGCCAGCGAGAAGCGTTCGGTCTGCGGTTCCAATACCGTTGCACTTCAGGCAGCCGACTTCAGGTCGACGAGCAGAGAGCCGCTCGCATCGAGTCGACATGCAATGGCATGAAGCGCGGCGTTAGCTGCGCCACTGCCGAAACTGCGTCTACAGCCAGCGCCAGATGCCCGCGGCCCAGCCGGTGAGCGGGATATGAGCCCAGGTCGCCGTAAGCCAGACGACCAGGCCGCCCAGCAGCGCATGCATGCCGAACCCGCCCAGCCGCGCGCGGCCGGCGGCGACCGCCGCGAACGGCAGGTAGCTGGTCTGCGATTCCCATGCGCGCCAGAGTTCCGGTTGGAGCCGCTCCTTCTTCCGGTCCTGCAGCGCAGCGCCGACCAGCGCGAGAACCACCATGGCCGCTGCAAGGATGACGTTCTTGGCCACCGGAAACACGGCGATATGGCACAGCCCCCACAGCGCGATCGACCACATCATCGGGTGGCGCGTTACCGCGAACACGCCGCGCGCCACGTCGGGAAACGGACCGGGCCGGCCGCCGGTGGGCAGCGCCGGGTTGCGTATCAGGGAACCCATCAGCAGGATCGACGCGATCAGCATGACCACGGTCGCAATCGCCCAGAGCCCGTCTCCTACCGGCCATAGCGGCGCGGAGAGAGGTGCCTTGACGTAAGCCACGATCAGCCAGCCGAGCGTCACGAACGCGACCAGCGAATAGACACCCAGGAACGGCGTTTCGCCGATCGCGCCGACCAACGGCCTGCGCAACGGATGAGACAGGAGAAAGTGACTGCCCAGAAAGGCGATTGCCGCTGCCGCGACGGCGCTGATGCTTCCCATTGACACGGCTCCTCAAGTGGTTGACCGCGGCGCCGTCATGGTCGACGGCGCGGTGCATGGGCTCGCGACCTTGAAACAGGGCTTCGCCCGTCCGCCACTCTCGCACACTCCAGCATTGCCGCGCAAAAAACAAACGGTGCGCCTCCGATACATACATCGGAACTCGCACCGTAACCTGGCAGTTTATTTTCACCCGATGGGGCCGCGTTCCGTCAGGGTAGCAACCCTGACGGAAGCGCGCCGCCCGTTCAGGCGAGGTCGAAGCGGTCGAGGTTCATCACCTTGACCCATGCGGCGACAAAGTCTCGGACGAACTTCTCCTTGCCGTCTTCACTGGCGTAGACCTCGGACAGCGCCCGCAACTGGGCATGCGAACCGAACACCAGATCGACGCGGCTACCGGTCCACTTCACCGCGCCGGTTTTGGCGTCGCGTCCCTCGAAGACGGTACGCGCCGGCGAGACCGGTTTCCATTCCGTGCCCATGTCGAGCAGGTTGCGGAAGAAGTCGTTGGTCAGCGTTTCCGGCTTGTCGGTGAAGGTGCCTTGCGGATTCTGGCCGGTCCCGACGTTCAGCGCGCGCAAGCCGCCGATCAGCACCGTCATTTCCGGCGCGGTCAGCGTCAACAATTGCGCTTTATCGATCAGCAATGCCTCGGCCGGGACCTTGATATTCTCCTTCACATAATTGCGGAAACCATCGGCGACGGGTTCGAGCGCGCCGACGGATTCCACGTCGGTCTGGTCTTGCGAGGCGTCCATGCGGCCCGGCGCAAACGGCACCGTCACCGGATGGCCGGCGTTCTTTGCCGCCTGCTCGATGCCGGCATTGCCGGCCAGCACGATCAGATCGGCGAGCGACACCTTCTTGCCGCCGGACTGCGCGCCGTTGAATTCGCTCTGGATGCCTTCGAGCGTCTTCAGTACCTTGGCCAACTGCTCGGGCTGGTTGACGGCCCAGTCTTTCTGCGGGGCGAGGCGAATACGCGCACCATTCGCGCCGCCGCGCTTGTCCGAGCCGCGGAAGGTGGACGCCGACGCCCACGCCGTCGACACCAGTTGCGACACCGGCAGCCCCGACGCGAGAATCTTCTGCTTGAGCGAGGCGATGTCCTGTTCGTCGACCAGCGGATGGTCCACTGCCGGAATCGGATCCTGCCAGATCAGTTCTTCCGCGGGCACTTCCGGTCCGAGATAGCGGGCGCGCGGTCCCATGTCGCGGTGCGTCAGTTTGAACCATGCGCGGGCGAAGGCATCGGCGAGCTGGTCAGGATTTTCCAGGAAGCGCCGCGAAATCTTCTCGTAGGCCGGGTCGAGGCGCAGCGCGAGGTCGGTGGTGAGCATCGTCGGCCGCTGCTTCTTCGAGGGATCGTGAGCATGCGGGATTGTCTCGTCGGCACCCTTGGCAACCCACTGGTTGGCGCCGGCCGGGCTCTTGGTCAGCTCCCACTCGTACTTGAACAGGTTCTCGAAGAAGTTGTTGCTCCACTTCGTCGGCGTGGTGGTCCAGGTGACTTCAAGGCCGCTGGTGATCGTGTCGGCGCCCTTGCCGGAGCCATAACTGTTCTTCCAGCCTAGCCCCTGTTCCTCGAGTTCCGCGCTCTCGGGTTCGGGACCGACGTTATCGGCCGGACCGGCGCCGTGCGTCTTGCCGAAAGTGTGGCCGCCGGCGATCAGCGCGACGGTTTCCTCGTCGTTCATGGCCATGCGAGCAAAGGTTTCGCGGATGTCATATGCGGCGGCAAGCGGGTCCGGATTGCCGTCCGGGCCTTCCGGGTTGACGTAGATCAGACCCATCTGCACAGCGCCCAGCGGACATTCCAGGATGCGTCCGTTGTCGTCGCGGCTGACTTCTTCGCCGTGCTTTTCGACGTCGGCGACGATCACGCCACCGTCGTCTTCATTGCCCGCGGCTCCCTTGCCATAACGGACGTCGCCGCCCAGCCAGGTCTTTTCGTTGCCCCAGTAGACGTCCTGATCCGGCTCCCACGTGTCCGGGCGACCGCCGCCGAAGCCGAAGGTCTTGAAGCCCATGGTTTCAAGCGCGACATTGCCGGTCAGGATCAGCAGATCGGCCCAGGAAATCTTCTGACCGTACTTCTGCTTGATCGGCCAGAGCAGGCGGCGCGCCTTGTCGAGGCTGACGTTGTCCGGCCAGCTGTTGAGCGGCGCGAAACGCTGCTGGCCGCGCCCGGCGCCACCGCGGCCGTCGCCGATGCGGTACGTGCCGGCACTGTGCCAGGCCATGCGGATGAAGAGCGGGCCGTAGTGGCCGAAGTCGGCCGGCCACCAGTCCTGCGAATCGGTCATTAGCGCGGCGAGGTCCTTCTTTACCGCGGCCAGATCGAGGCTTTTGAAAGCCTCGGCGTAATTGAAGCTTTCGTCCAGCGGGTCCGACTTGCTGGAGTGCTGGCTCAGCAGGTCCAGCCGCAGTTGTTTGGGCCACCAGTCACGGTTCGTCGTGCCGCCGCCGGCGGCATGGTTGAACGGGCACTTTGCTTCGCTTGACATGCGCTATCTCCTTGTGAGGACGTACCCACCGTTTGTTCTGTCGCGGCGTCTGTCTCCTATGGCGCATTGCACGATCTCGCGCCGACAAGCAGCCGGAGCATTACCCGGTGGGCTCTCGTGAGTGTACTGGGTGTACCGCTGCGATTACATGACGCATAGGGTCTCCATCCGTTGCGCATGTCATCGCATGCTTTGGACGAGGATAGTTCGCGTCGCCGTGCCTGCTGCTGCTGCTCAAAATATAGGTGAGACTCACCACCAATAGAATGAGATTAAGGCAATGCCGGCGATAGTACACGCCTATGAAATACGGCGTGCTTTCGGTGCCATAGCGCGTGCTGTCCGGCCCCATCGCTGGGGCGGACAAAGCGGGCGGCATCGACGATGAAGGGAAGGAGGGGTTAGGCGGCGGACAGAGTAGGTCCGCCGCCAGGCATCGAAGGCGGCGCTTAACCGTTCAGTGCGGCGACGAGACGGGTCAGGCGGGCCACGCGATAGCTGAACAGCGGCGCGTGCGGACAGTTTTTCAGATGTTCGACGCGATCGCGCCAGTAGGTGGGCGGGAACGGTTCTCGTGACCCGCTGGCAATGACGCGTTCCAGATGAACCAGCTCGCGTTCGAAAATGTGGTGGTGCATTGTTTGAATCCCCGTGAATGGCTAGTGTGGTCCGCTCACGCCGTCGCTAACAATCTGACGGCGCGTAGGGTTGCAAAAAGCAGATTCTGGATGGGCGAATGCGCCGTGTGTGACGCGGCCCAATAAGAAGAGCAAGCCGTCGCTGCTTGTCCCCGCAAGGGAAGGCAACGACGGCCGCGCCCCGTGGCGTCTCGCCCGGTGCATAGCCAGACGGAGTCCGCCATTTCGCGGTGACGCATCGCAACGATCCTCTCTATGGAAGCATTCGGTCGCGATGCGTCGACACACGACATTCACAGCTACAACAACAGCACAGCCCTCTCTCGGTCTGTTGCCAACGACACGGCGTCGTTGGACTCGATCAGCGCGGCGACTATGGTTCGGATCACTAACCGAACGGCCTTGGTAAAAACTGAGGGGCCAAGGTTCGGCTACGTCGGTGATTCAGCGGCAATCCGCATGTCACCGGATGTCGGTGTGTCGAACGCTTTGCAGCGCGTGATCTGGTTGGTCTCTCAGGGTCCCCCGACTTGTCTGACGGATTTGCTGCATGTTCCGCAAGCCGCCCGTCTAGGTTGCATTTTCAGGCGGCTCGTCGTCCCACCATTTAAGCAATGACCGTGCCAGGCGTCTATCCGGCGCCAGGCGGCAGTGCCTGCAAGTTTCAAACGCGCAAGTGGTCAGTCTCGTCCATGAACGACCTCAAGATTGGACGATATCGTCCATTTGACCGTATCGGGCATGACGCGCGGGCGCTTTCGTCCAGGCGGGGGCGAAAGCGATGGGAGCGAGGAGGCAGGGAGGGGAATGCGGGAGAATCCGGAGCGGCAAGCACGCCGCTTCGGATGGGCACAACGATAAAAGCGCGCGGCTTACGACTGCAGACTGACCTTGCTGTAAGTCAACCGGCTGGGACGTACCTTCATGCGCACCAGCGACACGAGGAAGCTGAAGCCGGCCTGATTCGGATCGATCACCGGCACATACGCGCCGAGCGCCTCGGTAAGCAGCGTGGACACGCGGCTCGCGACGTCCACGAAACCTGTGCAGCCGAGCAGAATGGCTTGTGCGCCGTCGTCCTTGATCGCCTTCAGCGCCGCCTCGAAGGTGCGAACGACCACCACGTCGATGTTGTCGAGCTGCGAGACCGGGCAATCGATCGCACGGATCGACGCGAAGTTGTCCTGGATGCCGTAGGTCTGCGGATGACCGCGCTGCATCGCCAGCGTGCTTTGCAGGATCGTGATGATCGAGAAGCGCTGGCTGAGCGCGAGCGCGGTGAAGGCCGCAGCTGGAAAGCCGCCGATGATCGGAATATCGATCACTTCGCGCGCGGCCTCGACGCCGCACATGTCGAAGTCGGTCAGCCAGATGCCGTCGAAGCCGTCGTTGGCGATCGCCTGCGCGAGTTCGACCACCGGCATGCCGTTCTGCAGCCAGTTCGTACGGTTCTCGATATCGGGATGCCCGGTGGCGATATTGCGGATCTCGACCTGCACGTCCGGCGGCAAGACCGGCGCGATAGCCTTCATGATGCGGTCGTTGTACGCCGACGTGGCGACGGGCACGAGCACGCAGATGCGGATAGGTGAGTTCGAAGGCGCGCTCAAGATGCGTCCCCCTTGCGTGCGGTGTGGAGCGTTTCAAGCGGCACGTACGGCCCGAGATAGCCGAGCGTGTTCAGCAACTGCATGAAGCTGTCGAGGATCAGGCCGGGCTTGCGCAACTCGGCTTCGGCACGCCAGGCGATCAGCGTCACCGGGCGCTTGCCGATCGCGGGGTTCAACGAACCGTCTTGCTGAAGCAGATCGCCGTTGCTGAAGATCGCCTGACCTTCGCCGCCGACAAAATACGCGACGCTGTCCGGCGACAACACGATCGGCTGCGGATTGGCGCTATCCCACGCGAGCAGCGACTCGTTCTGATACAGCACCGTATAGGTCCGCTGGCCGGCCTGAATGTGCACCTTGCCGACGTCGAAGCCGCCGCTCGTATCCACCTCGGCCGAAACGAGTTCGCCGGGCTCGGAGATGGCGCGCGCGGCGAGCCCGCAATGCTCGGCGAGATAGCCGGTCATCTGCTGGGCGCTGCCGATGCGGCCGGCCTGCAACGCGCGTCCGAGTTCCAGCGCGCGCGTCAAGGTGCCATGGATCGGCGTGGCGCGGCGGATCTCGGCCGGCTTCATCACCCACATCGCGAGACCGCCGAACTGGCCGAACTCGGGGTCGGCGACGACCGGGCGCATCATCTGCTCGACGATCGCCGAGACGTCGCGCTGATGCGTCGGGCCGCCCTGATTGCTGTTGCGCGGCGTCACGTCGAGTTCGACGCACAGGCCGCCCTGGCTCACGAGAAACGCCGGTCGCGGATCGATCTCGGCGGCCGCGAAGGTGAGCATCGGCAGCGAGGGCACGGCGCGGCCGGCGCCGTCGGCGTCGATCACCGCGAGGCCGAGTTTCGCCGCCACCAGCGCCGCCACGGTGAAGCCCAGCGCGCCGCTTTCCGGCGGCATGACGTAGGCGAGCTTGGTCGATTGCGAGGCGAGCCGGGCCTGGACGTTCTGCACGGCCGTCACGGGGCCGAGCGGATACGTCGCGGAGTTGATCGCTTCAGGCGCGCCGAGGTATGCGACCATGACGGCCGCACCCTCGGTGGCCTCGTCGACCGACACGACCTTGACCGTGTCGGTGGGGTAATAGTCGCCGGTCACGAAGTGCTCGGCGAGATGCCGCGCGGATTCGATCGTGCCGCCGCCGCCGCTGCCGAAGAACGCTGCTCCCAATAGCAGCGGTTCCAGATCTTCCCGGCGTAATTCATATGCCATTTGCGATTCCTTTACTGTCGAGGTTGAGAGAAGCGTCCAGTTGAAGTTCGGCAAGCAGAGTCGCAGCGTTGGTGACGCGAGTGGTCGGATCCGTGGTCAGCGAGCGCAAGCCGCGCTCGAGCGTGTCGATGGCTTCGGCGCTGCGGCCGGTGGAGCGCAGCAGATCGGCGAGATAGCGCGCGGCGTCCACGCGCGCCGGCACCGAACCGAACGCGAGCGCGGTGGACAGCGCAGTGCGCAGGCCGAGTTCGGCGGCGTTCACGTCACCGAGAGCCCACTGCGCGCGCGCCCGGGTGACCAGCAGTTCGCCCAGATAGACGCGCTCCTGGCGGGCGAGAGTCTCGTCGATCGCGGTGGCGAGAATCGCCTCGCAGGTCTTCGCGCGGCCGGCGCGCAGCAGCAGCTCACCGTGCTGCCACGTCTTGAAGGAATAGAACAGCGCACCGCCGTTGCACACGACGTGGTTGTCGTAGCCGTCGAGCATCACGGTCTCCGCTTCGTCGGAATGGCCGAGCGCACTGAGGTGGCAGGCGCGCAGCACCTGGCCGACGCCGCGATAAAACGCAAAGCCGTTCGCGATCGACACCGATTCGAGTTCGCTCGCGAGATGCCCGAGCCGGTCCACGTCGTCGAACAGGCAGGCGAGCCACGCGGCGCCCTGCAGGTTGACGGCATGCGCGAGCGCGTGCGCGCCCGGTTCGGACGCGCGCAGGATCAACATCTCCATGGCCCGCCGCGCCTGGCCGAATGCGCCGATCTGATACGCGGCCAGTCCTTCGAAAGTCAACGCGAGGCTGGCGAGATCGATCCCTTGCGAGCCGGTACGGGTGTCGTTGCGTCCCACGCCGAGCAGGTTGCCGCGCGCGAGACAGGCCAGCGCTTCCTCGCTGTCGCCGAGCCAGAAGAGGGTGTTGGTCATCGCGACGTGGGCTTCGTCGAGCGAAACCCGGTCGCCGCCGTTCTGTGCGCGCTCCAGCATGTTCTGCGCGGTGCCGCGCGCCTGCTTGAGTTGGAGCGTCGTCAGCTGGGTGGTCCAGATGCCGAACTGGATCGCGGCGATTTCGGCGGGTTCGCAGACGCCTTCGCCGATCGTCAGCGCGGCGGCGTAGCAGGCGGTGGCCTCCGCATAGAGCCAGCCGTGCACGCTGCGCAAGCTCATGCCGAGCAAGCGGTAGGCGTCGAACTGCAAACGGCGCACGGCCTCCTGTTCGTGAGGCGTCTGCAGCAGGTCGAGGCAACGGCGCAGCAGTGGGATCGCTTCCGCGAACTTCGACTCCTCGATCAGCGCGCTCGCGTGTTCGAGACACTTGCGCGCTTCCCTGTGGTGTTCCTCGCGCGACTTCAAACGCCGCTCGATGGTCTTGCGCCCGACGCCGAGCAGGGTGGCGGCCGCGCTCTTGTTGCCGCTGGTCCGCTCGAGCGCGCGGTCGATCAGAAGGTCTTCGGCGGCGGCGAGCTTGTCGCGGCCGTCGAGCTGCAACAGCATGTCGGCGAGACTCGCGCGCGAGACCGGCCCGCTGGTTTCATTGGCGAGAAACGGCTCGAGCGAGTCGACATCGATCAGCGTGTTTTCGGCGAGCACGCTCAACTGGCTGATCAGGTTGCGCAATTGCCGGATATGGCCCGGCCACGAATGCTGGCAGAGCCGCCGGACGGCAGCCGGCGAGAACTCGAGACGGCGCGTGTGCTGCGCTGCGAAGTGAGTGACCAGCGCGGGGATGTCCTCGATGCGCTGCTCGAGTCCGGGGACCGCGAGCACGAACACCGCGAGCCGGTAGAACAGGTCTTCGCGAAATAGCCCTTCGCGCGCGAGTTCGCGCAGGTCGCGATGGGTCGCGGCGACGACGCGCCCCGCAAAATTCAGACTGGTGGATGAGCCGATCGGACGGAAGGTCCGCGTTTCAAGCACGCGTAACAGTTTCGGTTGCAGCGCGAGCGGCAGTTCGCCGATTTCATCGAGCAGCAGCGTGCCCTTGCCGACCTGCTGAAAAAGTCCCGGGCGGTTTTCGGCCGCGCCGGTGAACGCGCCTTTCACATGCCCGAACAGTTCGGCTTCGACGAGGTTCTCGGGAATCGCGCCGCAGTTGACGTCGACGAACGGTTGATCCTGGCGCTGGCTGTGCGCATGCACCCGGCGCGCGACCAGTTCCTTACCCGAACCCGTCGGGCCGAAAATGAGCAAAGGGTGATCGGTCGGGGCAACCCGATCGATCATCCGGACCAGTTGGCGAAACGCCGGGGCGCCGCCCACGAAGGCGCCCGAATCAGCCTTGTCGTGGGCGAACGGAACGACAGGGGTGTAACTCATTGCAAAGGACGCTCCACGTGAACCGCGTCTGGCGCTACGCGGAAATTGCCGTCGAGACGACGGAGCGGACGGTCATGCTTCGAGCGCGTTGCCGGTGAAGTCTTCCGGATGCGTTGTCGGGACCATCCGCTGCAAGAAGAGACAGAGTATGACGGCTTGTCGCCGATCTTGCCCTTTGCCAAATTAATCGTCGCAACGGCGCATTGGCGGATTTGATCGCATTGTGTTGCGCGCCGTGCAGCGCTGTCCGGGTGGAGGGAAATGAAAGCTTGCGGCGCTGCCGCGCGTTCGGCGGGAGGCGGAGTAGATGGCGTATAAGGGCAAGGCACGAATGGGTATCTTGGGGACGGCAAAAACGCGCCTGGCGGTTGCCGATGCGTTACCCGGATAACGGCTTCCCCGTCATGCTTCTTGAATCAAAGTGAGTGTGCCGCTCACGCTGCCGCGCCGCGCAGATCCTGATGGAAGGCTATGCTATGTGCGCCTCGGGTACGCCAACAACCGCGACGTGCTCGAAACAGGGCTTGCCCGAATTTCAGTTCTCGCGCAGCATCGAAACTGATTCACTGCGATCGGGGCGTGAGCGCATTCACTCCTCGCACTTCACGTCCTGTCTTCGCACGGAGATGATCACCGGATACGTGCCGTGTTCGAGTTCCACCCGCGCGACGACAGACATCGTCTCATTGTCGATATCGTCGTACACGCTGACCTTTTCGTGCCGCAGGCTCGTGAGGCCGGTACAGCCGGACGCACGACCCTCGTCGGAAACCTTGCATTGAATCGGGTTGTCCGCGAGGAAGCGATAGCGGTCTCTGTCCGGTGTCGCCAGATAGTCGCGAAAGCTCTGCGCCGACCCGCCAATGCCGGTGACATACCCGATCGCACACTGCAGTCTGGGTGTGTCGCTGCCCCCGGATGTCTGCGCGGTTGCAGCCGTGCTTGCGGCCGCGACGAGCGCCGCGAGGGTCGATGCGAGGAGATATTTCATGGCGCGAATCAAGCTTGTCGGGTCGAAGTGCTGGATTGTAATGGCATCTCCGCAAGCATGCTCCGCTAGACGTTGAACAGCTCGCTGCGTGCCGCGTCCAGAATCATCGCGACTGCCGGATGGCTAATCCGGCGCTCGATCGAGATCGCAAAGAATTCCTCGACGATGGAATTGATCTGCCCGACCGTCGTGAGTTTGTGCTCGGCCTGTAGCTGACTTTCGAGCACGGTGGGCGCGAACAGCAAGCCGCGGCCCTCGCGGGCAAACGCTATGGTCATCGCCCCGTCGTCGAACTCGCCGACGATGCGCGGCGAAATGGCATGAGACGCCAGCCAGTGATCGAGCTTGCGGCGCACCGCCGATTCCGTGCCGGGCAGCAGCACCGGCAACTGGCCAAGCGACAGCGGGAAGCGTTTCTTGCCGCTCGCAATCAGCGCCTTCGTGCCGAAGCAACTGAGCGTGGAACGGCCGAGGCGGTGATTGAACGCCTTGATATTGACGTCAGCGGGGATCGGGGCATCCGCGATAATCAGGTCGAGGCGGTGCAGGGCCAGTTGCGCGAGCAGCGCATGCTGCTTGCCCTCGTGGCAAATCATGCGCAGCGATACGGACGCGCTCAGCGCGGGTTCCAGCAGCCGGTACGCGATCGCCTTCGGCACCGAATCCGCAATGCCCACGCGAAACCGCGTTTGCGGGCCCGCTTCGTTCTCGCGCCGCACGGCGCTTTCGAGCTCCGAGCCCAGCGAGAATATTTCGTCGGCGTAATCGAGCGCCAGGCGGCCCGCGTCGGTCAATTCGAGCGTGCGGCCGCTTTTCCTGAACAGCTTCTTATCCAGCGCTTCTTCGAGCAGTTTGATCTGGCCGCTCAGCGTTTGCGGCGAGATGTGCAACTGCTCGCCCGCTCGAACGATGCCGCCCGCATGCGCCGCAACCCAGAAGTAATGCAGATGCTTGAAGTTCACAGTTGCTCCACAGATTACACAACACTACGATTTTCTCGAAGTATCTCTATAAAAAATACGCATTTTACGTTATCTCACGTTCAGGTAGATTGAGGTCTCGCCCAAGGGTTCATGCGGGGCGGCTCACGATAGTTGACGGAGGTGGCAGATGGCATCGGTTGCACAGTTTCTGCGTTCAAAAACGTCCCAGACAGTCTGGTCGACCCAGGCGTCCGCTTCGGTCTTCGACGCGGTCGCGATCATGGCTCACCGCCGGGTGGGCGCGCTCATCGTCGTCGACAACGGGCGCGTGGCCGGCATCGTCACGGAGCGCGATTACGCGCGCAAGATCGCGCTGATGCACCGTTCGTCAAGGAATACGCCGGTGCGCGACATCATGTCGACGACCGTGCGCTATGTCGGCCCGGAGCAGACCACCGAGGAATGCATGGCCCTCATGACGGAATACCGGATCCGCTACTTGCCTGTCATTACGCAAGGGCAGGTGATCGGCATGGTGTCGATCGGCGACCTGATCAAGAACCTGATTGCGGAGCAGGAGGACACGATCCGGCAGTTGGAGCACTACATTCATGGCAACAGCGTTCAGGTCGGCCATCGCGGCTTACAAACGCACTCGCCGGCCGGTTTTGCCACCTGAAAAAATATTACTGTTCGTAATGCATTCGGCGCGACGGAAAAGAGCGCGCGAAGCGCGCAGTCCCCTGACTAATCAAAGAGGCTTTATATGTACACGCAGATCATCAACCACCTTCGACGTGCGGCCGGCGCAGTGACGCGCGGGACGGCGGCGCTCGGTCTCGCAGGGCTCCTTGCTCTCGGTGCCATGGCTTCGAACGATGCCGAAGCGAAGCGCGTGGGCGGCAGCCAAAGCATCGGCCGTCAATCGCAATCGGCGTCGCCGTCCGGGCCGGCACAACGCAGCCAGCAAGCTCAACCGGCACAGCAGAGCGCCCAGGCCCCGGCGGCCGCGGCGGGTAATCGCTGGATGGGCCCGCTCGCCGGGCTCGCGGCCGGACTCGGCATCGCGGCGTTGCTGTCATCGTTTGGCCTTGGCGAGGGACTCGCGCAATTGATGTCCAATGCATTGCTGATCGGCGCGGTGATTCTCGCGGGCGTCATGCTGTTCCGCTTTATCGCCAATCGGCGGCGTCCGGATCTCGCTTATGGACACGGCGCCGCGAGCCGGCAGCAAACTGGCGGCTCGCCAATTCTGAATCAGATGGGTCAAGCGCGGCCTGAAACGAATTTCCGGGGCTGGCCGCGTGCCGCGATGGGTGCGGCGGGTGCAGCGGATACCGTGCAGGCGCCCGAGCTTTCGCCCGGTCCGGATCAGGCGGCGTTTCTCGGCTCGGCGAAGACGATGTTCATGCGGCTCCAAGGTGCATGGGACCGGAACGAGCAGGGCGATCTGTTCGAGTTGACGACGCCGGAGATGTTCGCGCGTCTCAAGCAGGATCTGGAAGCGCGCGGCCGCGAGCCGAGCCGTACGGAAGTGCCGCAACTCGAAGCCGAGGTGCTCAGCACTGAAAGCAATCCGGATGGAACGCTGGTCAGCGTGCGCTTTTACGGTCAGATCCGGGAAGACGATGCACAGACCGCGCAGCCGTTCCAGGAAATCTGGAACCTGGTCAAGCAGCCGCAAGGTGATCAGGCGTGGCGGCTGGCCGGTATCCAGCAGATCGGCTGATAGCGGCAAGGTTGAGGCCGGCGCGAAGAAGCGCCGGCTTTTTGCCCCTCATGCATTCCACGTCTTGTGCCGGCGAACGGCGACTAGCGAGCCTGCGACGGGCATCATCCGGACACTGAGGTGCGGTTGCTATCGATTGCCGCGACACAATCGATCTCGATGTCGAAGCGCCCGGGCCACGCCGGCACATTGACGAAAATCCTCGCGGGCGGGTTCGCGCCGAAGAACCGCGCATAGATCGCATTGACGGCCGGAAACGCCTCAACCGACGTGCAATACACGTTGCATTTGAGCACCTGATCGAGCGATGAACCCGCCGTCTCCACGCAGAGTTTCAGTTGTTCCAATACGCGTTCGGTCTGCAGTTCGATCGGCGCGTCCATCACTTCGCCGGTGTGAGGATCGAACGGTGGAAAACCGGAAACGTAGAGGGTATCGCCGTGCCGGGTGACGGCGGAAGTCGGTGCGTTCCAGCGTTCGAGCCAACTCGAAAGCGGTTCGACACGAATGATTTCACGGCTCATGGTTCACTCCATGCAGAAAGGGTGATTCGATGAAGAGACGCTAAACAGCGTCCTGAAACATACTGTTCAACCACGCGCCTGACGGCTCCTTCGGCAAGCGATCGAAGCGCCCGTCCGCCAGCGATTGAACGCTGGTCACCAGCCCGCCCCATGCCGCGCGCGC
Source organism: Paraburkholderia sp. BL17N1 (assembly GCF_003634175.1). Taxonomy (NCBI): domain Bacteria; kingdom Pseudomonadati; phylum Pseudomonadota; class Betaproteobacteria; order Burkholderiales; family Burkholderiaceae; genus Paraburkholderia; species Paraburkholderia sp. BL17N1. The sequence goes on along the minus strand of NZ_RBIW01000001.1, from coordinate 3,638,637 downwards.
CAATGCGCCGCCCACGCTCACGCGGCGCACGCCGAGCCTCGCCAGTTCATCGAGCGTTGACGCCGAGGGTCCGCCGATCAACAGGTTGACGGGTTTCGGGCTGACCGCGGCGAGCACCGCTTCGATCTGCTCGCGTGTCTGGATACCCGGCGCGTACAGACAGTCGGCGCCGGCTTGCGCATAGGCTCGCAAGCGCGCCACCACGTCTTCGAGATCGGGCAGGCCGACAAAGAAATTCTCAGCACGTCCGACGAGCAGCGTATCACCGCCTGTTTCGTCGATCGCGCGTCTTGCCGCAGCGAGGCGTTCCACCGCGACTTCGAGCGGAAACAGCGGCGACTTCGGATCGCCTGTCGAGTCTTCGATCGACAGTCCGGCGATGCCGGTATCGACCGCCATCCGCACGCTATGGGCCACCTCGGCGGGATTGTCGCCGAAGCCGTTTTCGAAGTCGGCGTTGACCGGCAGATCTGTCGCCCCGACCATCTCGCGAAGGTGCGCGAGAATCGCGGTGCGCGATACGCCGTTGTCCGGCCGGCCAGCCGACCATGCGAAGCCTGAACTGGTCGTGGCAATCGCCTTGAAGCCTACCGACGCCAGATAACGCGCGCTGCCGACGTCCCACGGATTTGGCAACACGAAGCATCCGTCCTGGTGCAACGCGCGAAACGCCGCGCGTTTTTCAGCCGTCGTTGCATGGACGCGGGACATGATCGATCTCCTTGTCTGAGGACGTGGCAGCGCGCTGTCGTTACGCGACTTCGGTTTCGACGACCGGAAAATCGACCTCGGTATCGAAGACGTTGTTGACGAAGTTCGTCAGCATGAATTGCGCGGCGAGCGCGATGATTTCGACAACGTTCGCATCGCTGAAGCCGGCTTCACGCATGGCGTGCAGATCGTCTTCGGTGACCTTGCCGCGTGTTTCCATCAGCGTCTTCGCGAACGCGACAGCCGCGGCGGTTTTCGGCGTATTCGATTTGCCGAGCCGATTCAGGCGAATCTCGTCGTCGCCGATATGAGCCATGTTGCTCGCAACGTAGCTATGCGCCGACAGACAGTACTGGCAGCCGTTGACCTGGGACACGGCGAGGGCAATGCCGTCGCGCAGTTTCGCATCGAGCGTCTTCGCAAGCGCGCCTTGCAGGTTAGCCCAACCGTTTAGCGCATTGGGACTCAGCGCCATGATGCGAAAGAGGTTGGGCGTCATCTTCAGTTGCTTCGTCATTGCTTCGATGACCGGTTGCGAAGCGGCCGGAAGAGCGTCGGTGGCGGGGAGGGCGATACGGGTCATGGTCGTGCTCCTGTTTCTGCTAATCGGGACGAAGGTGCGTCTGCATCGGAATATCGGTGTGCGTTCCCGGCTGCATTGATGAAAATTCTAGGCGTGCAGCTCGAACGAAAAATCCTGAGAACAGACGCAAAAGTCCGTGAATGCAGGTGCCGGCGTGGATAGCTTTGATGACGAAACCGGCGCCTTGTATCGGCGCCGATATGCCGGTGCAAGGCGCCGGTCACGGCGCAAGAGCGTGCGAGTCTGGTGCGCAAGGTCCGCAGACGCTGCGGCAAGTCCCGGCGATCAGCCGTTGGCGGCTCCGTCGCGGTATTCCGTGGGGCCGGTATCGAACACCTCGCGAAACGCGCGCGCGAACGCGCCGCGGCTCGCATAACCCGCATGGCGCGCCACCTGATCCAGCGACAGGTCGCCGGCACGCAACTGCGCGGCCGCCTGGCGCATGCGGATGTCGCGCAGCACCTGCATCGGCGATTGGCCTAGCGCCGCGGAAAAGCGCGCCATGAACGCCGAGCGGCTGAGAATCGCCGCTTCGGCGAGACTGGCGACGGTGTGCGGCGCGCCCGGGCGGGCCACCATGTCGGCGAAGGCCCGGGCGATTTGCGGATCGCCGAGCAGCGCGAATCGCTCCATCCAGAGCGCACTGGATTTCAGCGACCGACGCACGAGCGCGACGATTACCTGCTTGAGCAGCGCGCCCGACATCGCGCCGGCGCCGATCTCCTGCGCGACGAGTTCGTCGAACGCCGTGCGCAGATAGACGTCGAGCCGGTCGGACGCTTCGAACTGCTCCACGATCGGCGTCGAGAGGGTCGCGAACAGATTGATCGACGCGCCGAAGGACGCCTTGAAATAGCCGCAGATCATGACGGTCATCGGTTCGACATTGCCGGCGCGGAAACGGCTGATCGAATCGACGACCTGTTTGTACTCGCGCCCCGGCACGACGGTCGGTGCGATACCCGCCTGTTTTGTCGGTACCTCGAGCTTCAGTGAGTGACCCGGCGGCACGATCAGCAGCGTATGAGGTATGAGCGGCACGGTTCCGGCGTCGGCGATGTGCAGCCGCCCTTCGCCCGACAGGATGTAGTGGATGCCGGGCGCGTCGTGGCCATCCAGTTCCAGCATGAAGCCCTGGCTAACGACGCACTCCGAGAGCCCGAGTACCTCAATGTCGAGCAGGGTGATCAACTCGTTCAGATTGTCGGGTGATAGACGTGGCGGCGAAATTGCTTGCGAAACAGGCATAAGGCATCCGCGGGAAGTAGGGCAATCAACAGATGTTTTTGCGTGGACGACGATTGTCGCAGGTTTCCGTTGGACGCAATTGTGTGCCGAAGGCGGCGCGGTCGCGCCTGGAGTCGCGACAGGGTCCGTGCAGTTGACGTACTAACTTCGGACCGGAATATGCGCACGCCCGCGACCTGGCGCGAGACGCTTGCATGTGGCAGCCCGGATACACCGGCAATTTACGTATCGCTCGTTGGACAATTTTCCCGCTACATCGACAAGCCGGAAAGGAGTGGAAATTGGAAAACAAACTTCATACAACCGCGCGCCGGCCCCCCGGCGATGACGTTCACGTTCGTTTGCCGCGCCCTCGACGATTCACGCTTCAGACGCTTCTGTTTGTGGTTTTGTGGTGCTTCCTCTGCACGGCGCAACCGGCGCAACCGCCGGCATCCACCGATACCCGCCCGGCAAGCTCGTCGACAGCGCCACGCCATCTCGATCGCTCCGGCAAGTCGCGCAAGGGCGAAGCCTCGTACTACGGCCGGGAGTTTTACAAAAAACAAATGGCCGACGGTACGCCGATGAATCCGCAATCCAATGCCGCCGCGAGCAAGACGCTACCGCTCGGCACCAAGGCGCGGGTTACGAATCTGAAAAACGGCAATAGCGAGGTGGTCGAGATTCGGGACCGCGGCCCCTATGTCGGGGATCGGATCGTCGACCTCTCACCCAAGACCGCGGATAAGCTAGGGCTGAAAAAAGACGGCGTCGTCCCCGTCGAGGTCAAGCCGGTGGAAGTTCCGCAGGCCGACGGTACGGTGAAGCCGGGCGCAGGTATGCAGGACGCTCAGCGCGGCGGAGCGCCAGTCGACGCGCAGGCCGGTCATTCCTTGCGCTGAATGGACGGCTCATAGCCGAGGCGAGAACGGACGAGTCTGCCGCGCCACGCGCCTTTCGAGTCAAACAGACAGTGGCGTGCGATTCCATTGCATAGAATCAGGTTACGCGCAGAACGCCTTCGGGCAACACGATCGCAGCCGCGTTCGCGGTCGAGCTTGCGCGTAGACAACGTAATTCGAGGCATTGAGATATTGGTAAGGAGAATCGTCATGGCGACCTATGTGGTTCTTGCGCAATTCACCGATCAGGGCATACGCAACATCAAAAACAGTCCGCAGCGTGCCGGTCAGGCGGCGGAGTTGGCCAGGACCTTCGGCTGTGAAATGAAGGAGATCTACTGGACGGTGGGCAAATACGACATCGTCACGGTCATCGACGCACCGGATGAGCAAAGCTTCGCGGCATTCGGCTACGCGCTGGGATCGGCAGGCAATGTCCGCACACAAACACTGCGCGCTTTCACGAAGGACGAATGCAGCGCGATTATCGGCAAGCTTCCGTAAGACAGTCAGTCATACGACCCGTGAGCCGTTCTCTTTCCGCGACCCTTTCTCAGGAGATCACAATGAGCACAAAAGCAAACGACAGCGAAGACGTGCGCGCGTTCGTTCAAACAGCCGAGCAGGGCGGCGAGTTTGTCTGGGTGATTACGCTCGTCGACTTCGCAGCGCAAAAGGTCAAACGGTCGATGGTGTCCGACGACACGTTCGCCATGCGCGCTGCCGCGCAGGATGCCGGCGAAGCCCATCTGAAAGGGCTGACGGAAGACCGCTAACGAGGCGGGCGGGAAGTCACATGGATTCCGATGTTCGGACTGAGCATTGAACCTTCATGACGTGACGGCCAGATTCATTTTGGGCGATACGCAGTGCCTGCGAGCGAGGTGACTATACTTAAGAAGGCGCCTCTGATTCAGGTTCGCCGGGTTCAGGTGGCAGAGGCGCCGGGCAGGATTTCGACGCGAGCTGGACCGGGTCGCGGGGGAGAAACATATGTTCAAGCATCTGCTGGTGCCGACCGACGGCTCGCCGCTTTCCGAGGCCGCCATTCAGATGACGGTAACGCTCGCCGCGGAAAACGGAGCCACGGTCACGGGCCTCCACGTCATTCCGGAGTTTCATGTCCTCGCGTATGGCACGGAGATGATTGCCGACAACGAGGATCGCATCATTCAGACCGCGCGACAGCGCGCGGAGGATTATCTCAGCGTTGTGAAAAAAGCGGCCGCGCAGGTCGGCGTGGTGTGTAATACGGTTTCTGAAGGTCGCGCCCATCCCTACGAAGCGATTATCAGCGTCGCAACGCAACAGAACTGCGATCTCATTGTCATGGCGTCGCACGGTCGAAGCGGGATGAGGGCGTTTTTGCTCGGCAGCGAAACCCAGAAGGTCCTGACGCACAGTTCGATCCCGGTTCTCGTCGTGCGGCAGCCGGCGCCGGAGGGTGCGCATCCGCCGCGATAGCCAGATTGGCGGATGCGTGTGAGCGTCGGCTCGGAAGGGTGCGAGTGAATTGCGGCTGCTTCAATCCAGGGATCGGGCAGATGTCGAAGTTCAGCAACTATCGGGAAGCGGCGGTCTAGCTGACCACAGCCACTGCGAAGTGCCCGCGACCTCGAGCCCGGATCCGACCGGATCCAGAAGACGCTGGACTATACCGAACGCTCGATCGCCCGCCCGAGCAGGTCCAGGCCGAGGTCGATCTCATCCTCGTGAACGGTCAACGGCGGGGCGATCCGGAACACGCCGCCCATGCCGGGCAACTGCACGATGTTCATGCTAAGCCCCAGGTTCATGCACTCACGCGTGATCTTCGCGCCCAGCCCATCGGCCGGCTCCTTCGTGCGGCGGTCCTTGACGATTTCCATTCCCAGCAGCAGTCCCCGGCCGCGAATGTCGCCGATGCAGTCGAAGCGTTCCATCAGATCCAGCAGGCCGCGTTTGAGTCGCGCGCCCATCAGATTCGCACGCGCAACCAGCCCCTCGCGCTCGACCACCTCCAGCACCCGCAAACCGACGGCCGCAGGAAGAGGATCGGATACGTGGGTCGTATAGAACAGGTAACCCAATTCGTGGGCGCGCTCCTCGATCTGCGCGGATGTCACGACGGCCGCGAGCGGCAGACCGGCGCCCAGTGTCTTCGATAGCGTGAGAATGTCAGGCGTGACGCCATCGCGCTGACAGGCGAACATCGTGCCCGTGCGGCCGACGCCCGTTTGCGCTTCATCGAGGATCAGCAGCATGCCGCGCTCTTCACACTTGCGCTTGAGCGCAGCCATGTAGCCTTCCGGCAGTTCGATGATCCCGCCGGAACTGAGGATCGGCTCGGCGATGAAGGCAGCCAGATTGCCACTGGACTGACGATCGATCAGATCGAACGCATAGTCCAGTTCCGCCAGGTAATCGTAATCGCCATGGCGCTCGAAACGTGGCCGGTACAGGAACGGTGCGGGGATCGCGAAGGAGCCGACAGCGGCCGGACCGACGCCCTTGCGACCGGCGCTATACGTGGCGGATGCCGCTGCTCCCGTCATGCCGTGCCATGACTGCGCGAACCCGACGATTTCATATTTGCCCGTGACCAGCTTCGCCATGCGAATGGCAGCCTCGTTCGATTCCGCGCCCGTACTGAGCAACAGCGCGCGGTCGAGTCCGTCAGGGGTCATGTCGGCGAGGCGAGTCGCGAGGTCCACCACCGGTCGCGACAGCATGCCACTGAAGAGATGGTCGAGCTTGCCCGCGTATTCGTTGATGACCGAGACGATTTCCGGATGGCTGTGCCCCAACACCGCGCTCATCTGGCCGGAGGTGAAATCCAGAATCGCGCGGCCGTCCGCGTCGTAGACGAAACTGCCCTGGGCGCGCTCGATGATCATCGGCTCGAAGGTGCCGCCATAGCGGATCAGGTGCTGTTTGGCGTTGCGCCAGAAATCTGCATCATTGTTTCGCGACACTTGCTTCTCCTTGACGGGCTAGCCGGAATAACTTGCAGTCTAGATGGCGCTCTGGTCTCATAGAATCGAATAGTTCTTATCGAAGATAGAAGCGGGTCTAATACCTTGAGCCTTTCACTCGAAATCGATCTGCTGCGGTCTTTTACCGTCGTCGCCGAAGTTCGGTCGCTCAGTCGCGCGGCGAACCGGATCGGCCGGACCCAGTCGGCGCTGAGTCAGCAGATGAAGCGCCTCGAAGAAATCGTCGATCAGCCGTTGTTCCAGCGCACGGGTCGTGGCGTCGTGCTGACGAATCCCGGCGAACGCCTGCTGATCCACGCCCAACGCATTCTGCGGCTGCATGACGAGGCGATGGCCGATCTGTCCGGCAAGGGGCTGTCGGGCACGATCCGCTTCGGTTGCCCGGACGACTACGCCGCCGTTTTCCTGCCGCATTTGCTGCGTCAGTTTTCGAGCCGGCATCCGCATGCACTGGTCGAGGTGATTTGCGCACCGACGCCGCGCTTGCTCGAGCAACTGCAGATGCGTGCGCTGGACCTTGCCATGATCTCGTTGCCTGAAGGCGCCCAGAGCGACGACATCATTCGCCGTGTGCCGCTCGTCTGGGTCGGCTATCCGGGACTGGATTGCGCGGGCTTCGACCCGTTGCCGCTGGCGCTTTCCGATCCGGACACGCTCGACCATGTGGCGGCCTGCGAAGCGCTGCAACGCGCGGGCCGGGCGTACCGCATCGCGTATGCGAGCAGCAGTCTTGCCGGGCTCACGGCGCTGGTGCGCTCCGGGCAGGCCGTCGCCGTCATCACGCAGACTGCCGTCGCTCCGGATCTCTCCATACTCAATGGCGACCCCGCGCTGCCGCCGTTGCCCACTGTAGGCATTACGCTGAAGTTCGAGCGCAAGCGTCCGGCCCATCTAGTCACGGCATTCGCGGAGCACATCCGGCTGACGCTGCCGCTGCTGTGATCGAGCTGATCTTCAGGCATCAAGCGCTGAAATCAGTCGATGCCGCCAGCGCCTTCCAGGCTTCGGTTTCCTGCTCGACATAAGCATTCTTCTCAGCGATGGCCTTCAGTGTGTCCGTGCCGAGCGGCAGACGCAGTGGCGGCGTTTGCGCATCGACCAGTTCGAGCATCGCCGCGGCGAGCTTCGCGGGATTGCCCGGCTGGTTGTGATTCATGTCGGCCGCGAGGCGGCGCACATGGCCCGATGTCGCGTCGTAGTCCGCAATGACCTCGCGCGCGACGACGAGCGATGACGCATCGAGAAAGTCAGTCCGGAAGTAACCCGGTTCGACGACTGTCGCGTGAATGCCGAGCGGTTTCAATTCGGCGTACAGCGCTTCGGTCAGGCCTTCGACCGCGAACTTCGTCGAACAGTACGCACCGAATCCCGCGGCGGACCGATAGCCGCCGACCGACGACATATTGATGACGTGGCCGGCGCGCTGCGAGCGCATCACCGGCAGCACGGCACGCGTGACGTTCAACAGCCCGAACACGTTGGTGTCGTACATGCGGCGCACGTCCGCATCGGTGGACTCCTCGATCGCGCCGAGCAGGCCGAATCCCGCGTTGTTGATCAGAACGTCGATGCGGCCGAATGTGTCGAGCGCGGTTTGAACCGCGGCTTTCGCCTGCGCCTGGTCCGTGACGTCCAGCGCCACGGGCAGCAGCGCCGGCGAGCCGCCGAGACGCTCGACGATCGCCGCGACATTGCGGCCGGCGGCAACCACCGCATTGCCGTCAGCCAGTGCCGCTTCGGCGATCAGCGCGCCCAAGCCACGCGACGCGCCCGTGATGAACCAGACACGCTTGAAGCTGTTTTTCGTAAGCTCGACCATGATGTTTCTCCTGCGTTCGGGGTGGGTGTGAACGGATCATAGGAGCATCGATTCGCACGAACTAGGTGTAGATTGCTAGACTGATAATCAACTTTTAATTGCGAATGGGGTCTCCAGTGAACGAAGTTCGCGCGATCACCATATTCACCCGGGCGGCGACGCTCGGCAGCCTGCGCAAGGCGGCCGTGGACCAGGGCATCTCCCCGCAGGCCGCGAGTCACGCTGTGATGCAACTGGAGAAGGAGCTCGGCGTGCGGCTCTTTCATCGGACCACGCGCAAGCTGAGTCTCACCGAGGAGGGGCAAGGCCTGTTCGACACGGTGACGCCCGCGCTGGCGGTCCTGTCGTCCGCACTCGATGACGCGCGCCGCTCGAAAGCCGAGATTGCGGGGCCGCTGCGCGTGAGCGCGCCAAGGGCAATGGGGCACGTAGTGCTGTGGCCTTACTTTCTGGAATTCGCCGAACTGCATCCGAACGTCCAGCTCGATGTGCAATTCGACGACCGCTTCACCGACCTCATCGGCGAACGTGCCGATGTGGGCTTTCGTGGCGGGTCTCCGCCATCCGGAGGCAGCATCGCGCGCCGGCTTCTGCCGATCCAGTTGATCGTCTGCGCATCACCCGCTTATATCGAGCGTCATGGCGCGCCGCGCACGATCGACGAACTCGACGGTCACCGCTGCACGGGATACCGGCGCGCGAATACAGGCAAGCAGGCGCCGTGGGAATTCCTGATCGGGGATGAAATCGTTTATCGCGACATGGCAACGACTTTGTGCGTCAACGACACCGACGCCGAAACGGCTGCCGTGATCGCTGGAGCCGCCATTGGTCAGCTCGGCAGCTTTTCGGCCACCACGTCGATCAGAAGCGGCCAACTGGTTCCGTTGCTGGTCCAACACGTCACGCAGCGCGAGGCGGTCTATATCTACTATCGCCATCGGACCGAACAACCGTTGCGAGTGAGGACATTTATCGACTTCATGGTCGCGCGCCTTGCGGGCAACACGAATTTCTATTTCGAGCCGTCCGAACTGCACGCGCTCCGCTGACCGTGCGCTTCGGTGTCGACGTGAGCGATCAGGGGCGCCGAAATCGGTTTGCGCGACGGGGACACCGGTCCGAAGGATAAAATCGACAAGGCGATCGCCGACACGCGCGCGGACGGCACGGACGACAGGATCGCGAAGAAGTATTTGACTTCGATGTTTGTGGCTAGTGAATGCGGCCACCACGCGCGGCGGTGGCGGGCGTTTCAATCGGGTAGCAGCCTGACGACGTCGACATTGAAACGTGGGTTCTACTCAGTGTGAAAGGAGAGCGAAATGGACGACCCTTTCAAGCTTCAGCGCTTTATCGACGCACAGGATCCGCTCTATGCACAGGTCTGTGCCGAACTGCGCGACGGGCGCAAGCGAAGCCATTGGATGTGGTTTGTATTTCCGCAGATCCAGGGGCTTGGAACGAGTGCGACGGCGCAAAGGTTCGCGATTTCGTCGTTGGCCGAGGCCGATGCTTACTTGCGCCATCCAGTACTGGGTGAACGCCTCAGGCAAACGACGCAGTACGTCAACCTTGTCGAAGACCGCTCGATAGAGGACATTTTCGGGTATCCGGATTACCTGAAGTTTCACTCGTCGATGACGCTGTTCGACCGTGCCGCGCTCGACAAAGAACCTTTTGCTGAAGCACTCAGGAAGTATTTCCACGGCCAACGCGATCCGCTAACGTTGGAGCGCGTCTAGCAGGCGGTTGCCAGGCGGCGGGTCTAGCGGCGACCGGCATACCGTTTGCTCGATTAAAAAACGTTCAGCCGCACGTCCGAACCAGGTGCGCGCATCGGGCGCGAAGATTCCAAAGAAGAGAAGAGCGACAAGTAAGGGATGGCGCGCGGCACTCGGACTCCGAAGGAGGGCGTAGTCATGACGCAGAGTGAATCAGTCGAACAAACCGGCGGATGTGCATGCGGCGCGGTGCGGTTTCGCGTCACCGCGCGCCCCCGGCGAGTGTCGATATGTCACTGCATGACATGTCGGCGAATACATGGCAACGTGTTTGGCGGTTATGCCATGTTTGACCGAAGCGCTGTGGAGTTGTCTGGTCCTACGCAGGCGTGGCAAAGTTCGCCCGGGGCGCGAAGGCATTTTTGCCCGACATGCGGGTCAGTCGCTTTCATGGAAAGCAACGACAGCGACGAGCTGGATCTTCCGCTTGGAGCCTTTGACCGTGTGGGCCTGTATGAGCCGAGCTACGAGCTTTGGTGTTGCCACAAAGAGCCATGGCTGCCCGCCGGGGTGCGTGCCGAATATCGCGAAGGCAGAGCATGACGCTCGCACGAGGTCGATAAGGGCAGAGTGATGGTTTTGCGGCGTGGACGCTACGGTCGTCGGCAGGTCCGACTCTATGTGCTCGCTTTGATCAGCCGTCAGGTAATCCCGCCGTTATGGGCATTTGCGAGTTGCTGTCGCCGGGTAAGAACTACAAGGTCGGTTGCCGATTCGCAATCCGCACGGATGCAGATGAAATCGACCGATTGATGCCAGCGGGCGTCTCTATCGTCGCAAAACGATTCAACCAAAAGCGGCATGAAGTTTGCGAAGAGAGAAGACACGCCAACCTTCTGGAGCCGCTCATGACTACACAACCTGGCGCGCCTTCGTCCACTGACGAACTCGACACCGTTCCAGACACGTCGAGCCCCGCCTATGCGAGCCGTCACCCTTTGACGCGCGTGTTCGACCGCTTTGCAAGCCTCGTCACGCGATGGGCCGGCTCACCCGCGGCGTTCTGCCTTGCCGTGCTGACTGTCGTCGCCTGGGTCGTGACCGGGCCCATCTTCCACTACTCGGATGGATGGCAACTGGTCATCAACACCGGCACCACCATCATCACCTTTCTGATGGTGTTTCTGATTCAGCAGAGTCAGAACAAGGACAGCATCGCATTGCATCTGAAGCTGAATGAACTGCTTTCCTCGCATCGGGCAGCGAACAACAATCTGATCGGTATCGAGGACGCGTCCGAGGAAGAAATCCGAAGACTTGCGGCAGCTTACCTGCGTTTGTCGACCCAATCCGCTGGCGATGCTCAGAACAAGGGCCGCTGAGTGCGACCCGCGCACTGACTGTCTACCCATCGCCCGATACAGGCACGCTTGCCTTTAACAAGTTCGAAAGCGGAAAGGTGCGGCGCCGCTTTTTTCGAAGGCAAACGCCACGCCGAGATACTTCGGCGATGCCTCCTTCGCGCTTTGCCGCACGCGCGCCGCACGCGTATCAACCAACCTTCGAACTAGAACAGCGGGTGCTCATGCGGATACAGCGCCGTCCTGAGAGCAAAGCCGCCCAGGACAACGAAGATGATGGCCGCCAGAATGTGGACCGCTTTGGTCGGCAGGCGGTCAGCAAACTTGTGGCCCAGGTAGATGACAGGCACGTTGGCCAGCATCATGCCCAGCGTGGTGCCGGCGACCACCCCGAAGAATTCGTGAAATCGAGCGGCCAGAGCGATCGTGACAACCTGCGTCTTGTCACCCATTTCAGCGAGAAAGAACGTTAGCGCCGTGGTGCTGAACACGCCCATCGGATGCGTGGTCGACACCGCCTCGGCACCGTCGAGTTTGTCGGGAATCAGAATCCAGACGGCCATGACGGCAAACGATGCGACGACTGCCCAGTTCAGGATCGAGGGACTCAGAACACTGGCAAGCCATGCGCCCAATGCGCCGGACGCGGCATGATTGATGAGGGTTGCGACAAAGACGCCGAGAATGATCGGAATGGGCTTGCGATATCTGGCGGCCAGCACCAGAGACAACAGTTGCGTCTTGTCGCCGATTTCGGCTAGACCGACCACGCTGGTCGAAACGAGGAACGATTGCATAGGTTGTGGGCCGGGCCGCGCAGTCAGTACGCGATGACACGCATTCCGGCGACCCGGTCAGGTCGGAATGCGAGTCACCGGTCTTGCCAGGCATAGTGCTGTGCGCGCCATGGCGGTCTGTCGACCACCAAGTATGTTGACGGGCACCCTCGAGCATTGCGGTCGAGGCGGCTACTCCCCAATGAGAGGGGCGATTCTACAGTGTCTCGGTCGAGTAAGGCAAATCGTCAACTTTCCGAATTCCTGCATGAAAATCACACGGGAGATGCGCTTGCGCGCTTCGTCGAGATCGGCGGACTCGTAAAGTCTGAATTCGCGTCAGGCCAGCGCGCTAAACGGAGACTTGAGCATGACTACCCGGCCGAGCGGCATCTCACATCATGCCGCCCATGCTTCCGAGGCCGCCGACTCCGGCTCCGCCCGTGCCGCTATTCGGTGCTGTCATTAACGGATGTGCCGCCCCCGCGGACGTCATCAATGCGACGGCGGCGGTGTCCGGTTCGCCATTCGCGTCGATGACGCCGCGCGCGAGGAGTGCTTCGAGATCGCTGTCCTCGCCGGGTTGACCGGCAGTGAAGGCGGTGGTCAGGAAACTGGGCGCGGATAGCGTCACACCGTACGTCTGCTGGAGACTCTGGACGACCGCGGCCTGCGCAGTCAGGACGTCGGTCTGATTCGCCAGCACCTGTTGGAACTGTGAGTTCACCGGGAAACCGGCTGTCAGCCCGCTTTCATTCGTGCCGAGTTGCGCCGCCAGATACGACACCAGCAGATCCGTCTCCGGCGTGACGTTGTACGTGCCGCCGGCGAACGCAACGGAATGCAGCATCGTCACGCCTGAAGTCGCGGCGATCATGCATGGCATCACGGCGCCGAGCGTCGCGTGAAAGTTGCCGTTCGCATCCGCCGCAACCGACATCGAGCCTCGCGCGCAGTCGATCTTGATCGTCGCGTTCGCCAGCGCCTTGCCCGTTGCCGCCGTGCCGCCGATCGAAACCATCGAGGTGCCGCTTCCACCACCTCCGCCTCCGCAGCCCGCGAGCCACGCGACGGATGCCGTCAGCAGCGCTGCGCCGATAGGCCGAACGAATTGCTGCTGTCGAATGTTCATTGATGTCTGCCGTTGATTCGGACATGCTGTCTAAACGATCCGACGCCGCCACCTATTCCATCTTTCGCGCAACCCTTTAGGTCACACGATTGGAATAGCGCGGCGCCGCGAGCCGTTTATTCAGGTTATCGACGCCGGGTCATTCGAGTCCGGCATCAGGGCGGGGCGGCCGGTGGCGATCGACGCATGCAACATGCTCGGGCAACCCTTCAAACGCCGGTCAATCAGCACGGATCGAACCATGACGTTTTGCGGATCTGGCATTTCCGATCATCCGGTAGGCGGGCGCATTCTGCCTGCTGCAAGATGCCCCGCAATCGCGCGGCTGTTGCTGTACGTACTCGCATCGACCTGCCTGGCTGTCTCGACGGGCGCGTTTGCGCAACCGGCCAGCCCGGCGGCGCCGGCTTCGTCCGCCACATTGGCGGGATGTGCGGATGCCGGCGCGTCGCATACCTTGGATGCGGACATCGACGAGTTCCGCTGTCTTCCGGCTCGCGAACAGGCGGCGTCGTTGCGCACGCGGATCGAAAACCACTCGATACTGAGTTTGACCGACGATCAGATCCTTGCCTTGATGGACGCGATGAAGCCGGACGCCTTCGTCGAGTACGCGAAGACCATGATTCCCGACGACGCCTACGAATACAGCATGTTCCGGCAGGAGCGCGTCTCAGGAAGATGGCCGGAGCAACCCGATCACATGGTGATCCGATATCAGGACAGCCCGCGAAAAGTCTACGCAAAATGGCTGCCCGGCGGCGCCCACGCGGGACAGGAGATCGTCTACGACGAAACCACGGACCCCGACAGCATCGTCGGCCATCTCGGCGGCCGGCTGCATATCGTGTCGGGCAAAGTCGCCGTCGACGGTCCATTCGCGCACGCGCAGTCCCGCCATAGCGTGCGGGATCTGGGCTTGCAGTTCATCGCCCGCACCGTCGAGCACGATGCGCGCAGTTTTCGTGAAGAGGGGCTCAGCGAAAAGCCGAGCCGCATCGAACTCATGAACGCGCACGGCACGCGGTTGCTGGCGTGGACATGGACGGCTCCGTCGGGACCGCCCGCGCATTACGCACCACGGGTGCGGCTGCTATTCGATCTCCAGCACACGTGGCCCTGCGGCGAAGCTGCGTGGGACGGGCAGGGCGGCCTGCTGGAGTTGATCCGCTTCGAAAACGTCGTGCCGCGCCACTGGAGCGAAGCGGATTTCGACCGACGTAACCCCGAATACGGTTTCCGCTGACGCTAGCGTTGCCGGAAGCGTTCACAAGACCGCCGCGTCCTGATCCCGACCTATCTTCCAGTAATATCTTTTCCGACCTAATTGCGCCGGAAAAATATATTGGACGTCTTACCCATCCTCTCGCACTATTCGTACCTTCCCAGCCACGCGCACGCGTCAACGCCGGCGGCCGCCTGCGCGCAAACGCGGTGGCGTCGCTGCCCGCGAACGGCGCAGCGGCAAGTCTGGGCACAATTCCAATTTGACGACCCCAGTACTGAGGACACAGATGCCTGACTATCGATCGAAAACTTCGACCCATGGCCGCAACATGGCCGGCGCGCGCGCCCTGTGGCGTGCCACCGGAATGAAGGACGGTGATTTCGGCAAGCCGATTATCGCTGTGGTGAACTCGTTTACGCAGTTCGTGCCGGGCCACGTGCATCTGCGCGACCTGGGTGCATTGGTCGCGAAGGAAATCGAAGCGGCCGGCGGCGTCGCCAAGGAATTCAACACCATCGCCGTCGACGACGGCATCGCCATGGGTCACGGCGGCATGCTGTACTCGCTGCCTTCGCGCGAACTGATCGCCGACTCGGTGGAGTACATGGTCAACGCGCACTGCGCCGACGCCATGGTCTGCATTTCCAATTGCGACAAGATTACCCCGGGCATGCTGATGGCCGCCATGCGCCTGAACATCCCCGTCGTGTTCGTCTCCGGCGGTCCGATGGAAGCGGGCAAGGTCAAATCGCCGACGGACGGCCAGGTGATCGCCAAGATCGACCTGATCGACGCGATGATCAAGGCAGGCGACTCCCGCGTGAGCGACGCCGAAGTGGCGGAAATCGAGCGCAGCGCCTGCCCGACGTGCGGTTCGTGCTCGGGCATGTTCACCGCGAACTCGATGAACTGCCTGACCGAAGCGATCGGTCTGGCGCTGCCCGGCAACGGCACGATCGTCGCCACGCACGCGTGGCGCAAGGGTCTGTTCGAGCAGGCCGGCCGGCTCGTGGTCGACCTGTGCCGCCGCTATTATCAGGAAGACGACGCCTCGGTCCTGCCGCGCAGCATCGCCAGCAAGCAGGCCTTCGAGAACGCCATGGCGCTCGACGTCGCCATGGGCGGTTCGACCAATACCGTGCTGCATCTGCTGGCCGCCGCGCAGGAAGGTGGCGTCGATTTCACGATGTCCGACATCGATCGCATCTCGCGTAAGGTGCCGTGCCTGTGCAAAGTGGCGCCTGCCACCGACAAGTTCCATATCGAAGACGTGCATCGTGCCGGCGGCATTCCCGGCATTCTCGGCGAACTGGCCCGCGCGGAACTGCTCGATCTGTCGTGCGGCAACGTGCACAGCGGCACGCTGGGCAACGCCATCGCCAACTGGGACGTCGCCGGTGGCGCGGGCGAGGAAGCGCAGAAGTTCTTCCGCGCGGCGCCGGGCGGTATTCCGACGACGGTTGCGTTCAGCCAGGAAGCCACGTATGCCGCGCTGGATACCGACCGCAATACGGGCTGCATCCGCAGCAAGCAGAGCGCGTACTCGAAAGACGGCGGCCTCGCCGTGCTGTACGGCAACCTCGCGGAGAAGGGCTGTATCGTCAAGACCGCCGGCGTCGACGAATCGCAGTGGATTTTCTCCGGGTGCGCGCGCGTCTTCGAGAGTCAGGACGACGCCGTCGAAGCCATTCTGGGCGACAAGGTGGTGGCGGGCGACGTGGTCGTGATCCGCTACGAAGGCCCCAAGGGCGGCCCCGGCATGCAGGAAATGCTTTACCCCACGTCGTATCTGAAGTCCAAGGGATTGGGCAAGAGCTGCGCGCTGTTTACCGACGGTCGCTTCTCCGGTGGTTCGTCGGGGCTGGTGATCGGGCATGCGTCGCCGGAAGCGGCCGAAGGCGGCACGATCGGCCTGGTGGAAGAGGGCGATGTGATCGAGATCGACATTCCCAACCGCAAGATGCACCTGGTGGTGTCGGATGCGGAACTGGCGCGCCGTCGCGAAGCCATGGAGGCACGCGGCGATAAGGCTTGGCAGCCGGCAAATCGTGAACGCGTGGTGTCGCAAGCGTTGCAGGCTTACGCCGCGCTGGCGACCTCGGCCGACCGTGGCGCGGTGCGGGATCTCTCGCAACTCAAGCGCTTTTGATGAGGAACGGCTCTGGCGCTCGATGTCGGGCGGCCGGAGCCGGAACGGATCGGCAGGCGCGGGCGTGTCTGTCGATCACAGCGCTTGTCGTCCGGATCGGCGTCACTTGCCCTCAGGCTTGGATTCGTCCCAGTTCATGCGGTGGCGATCCACCGTCTCACGATGGCGCGTATCGTCTTCGGTATGAAGGTAGAGGCTGGTCGTGTTGAGCGACACGTGGCCCAGGTTGTCACGGATCGTGCGCAGATCCACCCCGCCATCCGCCTGATGCGAACCGGCGGTATGTCGCAGCCAGTGCGCCGAGGCTCGCTCCAGTTCATCCGCCCGATCGGAAAAGTCGGCGCCTTTCGAACGCAGCCAGCTGGCCGCATTGCCAAAAATGCTCTTGATCGCGTCGTGAATGGCGGAACGGGACAAGCATCGGTTGCGGCCTCTGAATGGAATCACCAAGGGCGTTTCTTCGCTGCGAGTGGGCAGCGGCGCCAAGCCATTTTCAGTTCGGTAAAGCCGCATTTCCTGAATCAGTTCGGGCGAAGCGGGGACAATGCGCTCCTTGTTCCCTTTGCCGAGCGTTTCGAGCCACCACTGATCCTTGCCGTCGGCGCCTAGTCGACGGGAAAAATCCCCCATTTTCCCGCCGGCGACTTCAGATATGCGCATGCCCTGCAGATAGAAAAGTGTCGTCAGCCAGCGGCTGCGGGCGTAATAGGCCCGGTCGTCAGCCGTCTCGCGCGGCAATTGCTCGACAAACACCTTCACTTCATCCCACAGCGACGTCGATAGATAGCGCGTTACGCGCGGCGCCGAGCGTTTGGCGCGCTGTCGAAGCAGCGCCATGGGATTGCCGCGCAGATAACCTGCGTTGACCAGCCACGTGAACATCGCATTCAGGATGATCAACGCCTGACGCTGGCTTGCCGGCGACAACGGTCCGTTGAACGGACGCCAGCGCTCGTCGCCGCGGGGAAACTTGCCGCCCGTGCTCGACACCCAGCGAGCCGCCGGCTGCGGATCGACGAGAAACCCCTTGAACAGCAGCAGATCCTCGTGCGTCAGCGACGACAGCGGCTTGCCGAGTTGCACGACGGCCCACAGCAACAGCCGCTCAGCTTCCTTGCGGTAGTTATCGAACGTTGTTTTGGTGTCGGCGTAGTTCGACAGCCAGGCGCGGACGGCGTCGAGATCGTTGGTGGCGGACAGCTGCGAGCCACCGGCCACGCCACGGTTTGTGCCGTCGCGACCGTCGAGAATTTCGGGAACGACGAGCGATTCGACCGGCTGAACGGTGACGAGTTGGGCATCAGGCACGGTTTTAGAGGCTCCAGAGACAAAGTCGGACACAAAAAACGTCTGCTACAGGTTGCACGACATTATAGTACTAATGTCGTGTAGTGGATAGTGACAAATTGGTTATTCAACGTTATACGTTGTATTATCAACGCATCAAGAAATATCAGCCGCCAAAGGATCCCCATGCCTCTCGAAGCCGACATTGAAGCCCTCCGTGAACGCATCTCGGATACACAGGAGCTCTATCGCGAGGTTTGCGCGCTGATGTTCTTCCGTTACGGCGAAACGCCGACAGCGAACAAGCTCTATCAATTCGTTCGCAAAGGCAGCATGAGCGCGCCGGCGAAGGCGTTGCGGGATTTCTGGGCGGAAGTCAGGGACAAGACGCGGGTCGACGTCGGGCAACCGGATTTGCCACCGGAAGTCGCAAGCGCCGCCGGCGAACTGGCGGCGACCCTTTGGCGGCTAGCCGGCGACGCGGCCAACGCCGCGCTGGAAGTTTTCAAGCAGGACGCCCAGCGCGAAATTGCCGCGGCAGTGGACCATGCACGACAAACCGCTGCGGAACGCGACACCGCGATCGCCGCCAGTGAACAGGCGTCTCGCGACGCGGCTGACGTCCGCAGGGAGAATACGAAACTGCTCGCGCGTCTGGTCGAACTGGAAACCGCCAAAACCATGCTGGCAGATCAGCTTGCGCAGTCCAGAAATGAAAGCGCGGCGGCGTCCACGGCGCTGTCGGACGCCCGACGTGAATTCGCCGAGGAATTGGGCAAGCTGCGTGTCATGCACAATCAGAGCGAACAGCGCCTCGCCGCGACTGAAAAGCGGGCGCTGCTGGAGATCGACAGCGAGCGGACGGCGGCGCGCCAGACGCGCCAGGAGTTGCAGGCGGCGATCAATCGGATGGCCGAGGCTCAGACCAACCATCAGGCCGAGCGCGATCAGCTGCGCGATGCACTTGCCGAGGCGAAAACACAGTTGACGACGTCGATGACGCGTTACGCGAGCGTCGAACGAGAGCTGGCGTCGCGCGAAATCGCGCTCGACCAACAGATAGCCGCCGGCGAGTTCCTTCGCAAAAAACTTGAAACGCTGTCCCGTCAGTTGGTGGAAAGCGGGCGCCCTGCTGCTACGCTCTCGCCCTCTCCTCGCCGCGCTTCATCGGCCAGGAGACGCGACGTGCGTCGCAATGTGAAGTTCACGGAAACCGCAGCGGTTCGCAGATCAAGCACGGAAGACCGGTGACGCCTGTCCTCGTCAGTGGTGCCGTGAACGCGACGCACAGCGCTTGAACCGCAACGCCAAGCCATCGTCACGATGTCGCGTGACCTCGGGCATGGCTTGGGTGCTGCGCAGGCGGGTCGAACGGCACCCTCGCCGTCTGCTTGCCGGTTATCGCGGATAACGCTTAACGCGTTCAGCGCGCGCCACGCCCGCCGCCCATGCCTCGGCGAGGCGCGGTTGGCAGCAAACAACGTATCACTGGCACGCTTTGCCGGTCGATTCCCACTCCCCTCGATACGACTCCGACAGATACTTGGACATCCCCGGACGGTGCTCACAGCGACCAATTCAGACCGCTGCATGGACATTGTCCGAACGACACGAAGCCCATCGCCTCACGAGGCACTATCTTTGTCCAGGAGAAATTCGATGAGTACGACCATTGCCGGCATTCACATTCCAGACAGCCGTCTCGCAAGAGCCGCAACCGATCTGGTCCGAGACACCGAGAACGATCTGCTGTTCAATCACTCGCGCCGCGTGTTCCTGTGGGGCGCGCTGACCGGTGCGCGCCGCAAGCTCGCGTATGACCCCGAGTTGCTGTATATCGGCGCGATGTTTCATGACATGGGCCTCACGCCGGGCTACGCCAGCAAGACAGATCGCTTCGAAGTCGACGGCGCCAATGCGGCGCGCGACTTTCTCAAGAGTCATGGCGTCAACGAGTACGACATCGAGCAGGTCTGGCTGTCGATCGCGCTTCACACCACGCCGGGCGTTCCGGAGCATCTGAAGCCGGTGGTTTCGCTGGTGACCGCGGGCGTCGAAATGGACGTGCTCGGCATGCGCTACCACGAGTTCGACGACGCGCAACGCGTCAGCGTGGTGGCCGCGCATCCGCGCGAGCGGGACTTCAAGAACCTGATCATCGACGCGTTCGCGCAAGGCACGATCAGCAAGCCCGAAACCACCTTCGGCAACGTCAAAGCCGATGTGCTGGAGATGAAAGATCCCAGCTACAAGCGGCTGAACTTCTGCAAGATCATTCTCGGTTCGGCATGGGATGACAGCCAGGCGGGTCACGTCCATCACGCGGCATGCCATCACGGGGCCGCGGCGGAATAACGATCTGCGCAAAACGGTCGGCGGGTCGCCGACCGACCGATGCAAAACTCAAGGCGCGCCAACCGGAAAAAAACCGGTGGCGCGCCGCTTTTGTTGGCTTCGCAGTATTTCTGTTTGCTGGCGGCAGCGTGACTTCAGGAGCTATCCGTCGGTCGCGGCGTCAGCATCAGCGCCAGCACGGCGACGCCGAGCACCAGCAAGATTCCGCCGTATAACATGGCATTGCGCGTGTCGAACAGCACGCCGTGAATGACCATCGCCATGCCACCGAGCGCGACGAACACCGCAATGGCCGCGAATACAATCCGACGTTCGGCGCGAATCATGGCGCTCTCCCGCAAGACGTTAGTGCCGTAAGACGCACAGGAGCGACGTAAGACCTCGAAGCGCGCGGTATTTTTTATACCAACGGGTTGCGCGCCACCCCGAAACCTGAATCTATCGTAGGCGGCGAACAGGCCTTAGTAAATACGGGAAACCATGCCGCCCGCCGCCTGTGCCGCCTTCAATGACCGCCCGCTCCCGCCGCCGCGGCGGAACTGGAGCGATCCGGTTTCGTCACCCAGATCAACGGGATGATCAATACGAAGATCACCGCCGACAGCCAGAAAATATCGTTCAGTCCCAGCATGGCCGCCTGGGTGTTCATCGAGCGTTCGAAGAACGCCATCGCCTGGGCCTGACCGCCGCCCAAAGTACTTTGCAGTGCATCCAGCGCAGCTGTGTAAGTCGGATTATTCACGCTCGTCTGCTCGGCCAGTTGCGCGTGATGCAGGATCGTCCGGTCGTTCCATCCCGTCGAGGCCAGCGACGTGCCGACCGCGCCGGCGAACACCCGCGCAAAGTTCGACAGACCCGCCGCGGCCGGAATCCGGTCGGGCGCGAGGCCGGACAGAATGATCGCGGTCAGCGGCACGAAGAAGAGCGCCGTCGGGATGCCTTGCAACAGCGTCGGCAGGACCAGCGTCCACGTGTCCACGCCGGTGGTGTAGTTCGAGCGCATGAAGAACACGCCGGCAAAGCCGACGAAAGCCAGCGTAGCCAGCACTCGCGCATCGGACTTCGGCATGATCTTCGCCATGACCGGCGCGAGAATGACGGCGAAGATGCCAAGCGGCGCGGTCGCTAGACCGGCGTCGACGGAACGGTAGTTCAGATACCCCTGCATCCACTGCGGCAACAGCACGAGGTTGGAGAAAAACACCGCGTACGCCACCGAAATCGCGATCGTACCGCCGAGAAAATTGCGTTTGCCGAACAAGCGCAAATCGACGATCGGATTCTTTTCGGTCAGCTCCCAGATCACGAAGAATGCGAAGCTGATCGCCGCGAACACGGTCAGGGTCACGATCACCGGCGAGTTGAACCAGTCGAGGTCCTTGCCCTTGTCGAGCATGATCTGCAGCGAGCCGACCCATGCGATCAGCGAGAGCAGGCCGACCTTGTCGATCGGCAAGCGCTTCGTCGGGGTTTCGCGGGTGCGGTAGATCGCCCACGTCACGCCGGCCGCGAACAGGCCCACCGGAATGTTGATGTAGAAGATCCATGACCATGAGTAGCTGTCGGTAATCCAGCCGCCGAGCGCCGGACCCGCAATCGGGCCGACGGTCGCGGTCATCGCCCACAAGGCGAGCGCGGTCGCGGATTTCTCTTTCGGATACGAGCCGAGCAGAATGGCTTGCGACAGCGGGATCAACGGACCCGCCACCGCGCCCTGCAGAATCCGCGCCGCGAGCAGCACCGGCAGATTCGGCGCGATTCCGCACAGCCAGGACGACAGCACGAACAACAGAATCGCCCAGACGAACAGCTTGATCTGCCCGACGCGCTGGACGAGCCAGCCGGTCAACGGAATCGCGATGGCGTTGGCGGCGGCGAACAGCGTGATCACCCAGGTGCCCTCGTCCACCGACACGCCGAGATTGCCGGCGATCGTCGGAATCGCGACGTTCGCGATCGATGAGTCCAGCACGTTCATAAACGTGGCGAGCGCCACGGCAAGCGTCGCCAGCACCAGCTTGCCGCCGGTCAGCGGCGGCAGCGCGGCGGGCTGCGTCGATCCATTCATTTCATCACCTGTCGAGGAAGGTCAAACTATCTGACTTATCAGTTAAATGCGCAAAAAAAACGGCGCTCGGCGGTCGTGGGTCAACCGGCCTTGCGCGCGGTGTTTTTCTGCGTGGGGCTCGCGGCCACCGCGTGCTTCGCCGGCATGTTCTGCTCGATGATCCGGGCGATCTCCGCGTCGGCTTCGTCGCCGTACCGCGCGAATACGTCGGTGTGATACGAGGTGTTGACCGCCGCGCCGAGTTGAGCGCCGGTTTCCTCGTGCGTGTCGACCTCGACCTGCATCGACAGCCCAATGCGCAGCGGGTGCGCATTCAGTTCATTCTGATCGAGCAGGATCCGCGCCGGCAGACGCTGCACGACCTTGATCCAGTTGCCGGTGGCGTTCTGCGCGGGCAGTACGGCGAACGCTGAGCCCGTGCCCGCCGAGAAGCCTTCAACCCGGCCGTGATACTTGACGCTGGAGCCGTACACGTCAGCGGTGAGCGTGACGGGCTGGCCGATGCGCATGCGCCTCAACTGGCTTTCCTTGAAGTTCGCGTCGACCCATACGCCGTCGAGCGGCACGATCGCCATCAACGGCGTGCCCGGCGCAACGCGCTGGCCGACCTGCACCGAACGGCGCGCGACATAGCCGGTCACGGGCGCGGGCAAGGTGTTG
This sequence comes from Paraburkholderia sp. BL17N1, assembly GCF_003634175.1. Classification (NCBI taxonomy): domain Bacteria; kingdom Pseudomonadati; phylum Pseudomonadota; class Betaproteobacteria; order Burkholderiales; family Burkholderiaceae; genus Paraburkholderia; species Paraburkholderia sp. BL17N1. The sequence continues at coordinate 3,615,677 of NZ_RBIW01000001.1, read as the reverse complement.
CGCGCGTAGCTCAGATAGGCATCACGCACTTTCGAGGCCGCGGCCTGCACGTTCGGGTGTTGTTCGATCGACGTGCGGTCGGTCAGCGCATGATTGGCCTCGGCCTGCTGACGCGCGGCGTCGAGCGCGGCCTGCGCGGAACTGACGGCGTCGCGGGCATGCGCGATGTCCTCGCCGGACACCGCGCCCGTCTCGGCCACCGCCTGACGACGCTTCAGGTCGTCGATGGCGCGGGCCAGATCCGATTGACGTTGCGCGACAGTCGCCGCGTAGAAATCGTTGTTCACGTACAGGCCGCTGACCTGCCGCACGGTCTGGCCGAGCGTCGCTTCCGCGTTCGACAGCGCGACCTTCGCGTCGGCGCTATCCAGCGTGACGATCGGCGCGCCCTGCTTGACGATCTGCGTGTCGTCGGCGTTGACCGCGACCACTGTGCCGCTCACTTGCGGCGTCAGTTGCACGAGGTTGCCGCTCACGTAGGCGTCGTCGGTGGACTGGTAGTAGCGCCCGCTCGTGTAGTAGTACGCGCCGTAGCCCGCGCCGGCCAGCACGACGGTGGCGGCCAGCAGGGACAGCAGCAGTTTGCGCCTCGTGGGGGGCTGCGTTTGCAGGGGTTGGTCCGCGTCCGCCGTCTTGCGGCTGGTGTTGATCGTGTCGCTCATGATGTGGGTCCTGACAGTTTGGCAAGGTGTCGCGATGGCGCTTTAACGCGCGGCGGCGACGACGGGATTGGCCGAGGCGGCGGGAACGGCGCCGTCGCTGCTGGCGACCGAAGCGGCGTTATCGACATAACCGCCGCCAAGCGCCGCGGCCAGCGCGATCTGCTGATCGCGCCGGTTCATCTTCAGATTTGCGACCTGCTGGTCGGCGGCGAGCGCCGTGGTGTCGGCGTTGAGCACCGTCAGCTGATTCGTGAGGCCGGCCTTGTATTGCACGAGCGCCAACTGATCGGCGTCGCGGGCGGCTTGCTGGGCGGCTTGCGCGTCGGCGAGCTGCTCGTCCGTCGAACGGATTTGCGCGAGTTGCGTCGCGACTTCGGACAAGGCCGTGACCAGCGTCTGGTTATAGGTGGCAACGGCGTAGTCGAAATCGGCGTAACGCCCTTTCAATTGCGCGCGCAACTGACCGCCGTCGAAAATCGGCAAATGGATCGCGGGGCCGACCGACGCCGTGCGGCTCGCCGCCGTCAGGAAACGGCCGAAACCGAACGCGTCGAGACCGATCGCGGCGCTCAGGTTGATGTCGGGATAGAACTCGGCCTTGGCTTCCTTGACGTCGTGCGTGAGCGCGTCGACGCGCCATTTCGCCGCGACCAGGTCGGGGCGGCGGCTCACCAGATCCGCCGGCAGGTTGTCGGGCAGGCGCACTTCGTCGCCCACGCCGAGTGTCGGCCGCGCGATGGCGAGACCGCGGTCCGGTCCGGCGCCGAGCAAGGCGGCCAACTGATAGCGCGTGGTGACGATGCTGCCGTCGATGGACGCGAGTGTCGCGCGGCTGGTGGCGAGGTTCGCCTGCGCCGTCTTGCGCTCCACTTGCGTGTCGAGGCCCGTTGCGATGCGTCCGGCGGTAATGCGGTCGATCTGTTCGCGCTGCGTGATTTCTTCCTGAGCGATGTCACGCAACGCATAGAGCCGCGCAAGCTGGTTGTAGTCGCGCGCCACGGCCGACGTGAGGGACAGCTTGACGACTTCCTCGTCCGCCTGGGTCGCCTGCAGTTGCGACAGCGACGCTTTCAGCGCTTCGCGATTCTTGCCCCACAGATCGAGATCGTAGGACGCGGACAGCAAGCCCTTGTTCTCCGTTTGCCACGAACCGCCGTACGGCGGCGGCACGAGCGCCGTGCCCGAATACTGCTGACGCGTCAGCGAATAGTCCGCGCCGACTTTCGGCAGGGTACTCGCCTTCGCCGTATCGCTGTACGCGGCGGCCGCCGCGACGCGGGCGCGCGCCTGCTCGACCGACGGATTGCCCTTCAGTGCTTCAGCGAGCAAGGCCTTCAGTTGCGCGTCGCCGAACTGGTCGGCCCAATCGGCGGCCGGCCAATGACCGTTGTCCTGCGGAATGCTTTGTTGGGTCGCGTAGGTCTGCGCTTGCGCCATCTGCTTGTCGCTCGAGATACCGGCGTAATTCGCGCAGGCGGACAGTACGGCCGCGAAGATCACCGTCACACCGGCCTTCGCGATCCGCGAGCCGGCTATCCGTGGAATTAACTGTGGTTTCATTGTCTGACGTGTCAGATAAAAGGTTGAAAAAATTGCCGCGAGCGTTCGCAGTATGTCTGGCTGGCCTCGCCTACTCCGCGAGAAACTTGTTCAGCAAACGGCGCAATTCCTCGAACTCGGCTTTCGTAAACTTCTTCAGACGACGGTTCAGCACCACCGGCGCGATCTCCGGAAGCCGCGCGGCGACAGCTTCGCCCTCTTCCGTCAGTTTCAGGTTGACGACGCGGCGGTCTTCGATGCTGCGCGAGCGTTCCAGCAAGCCCTTGATTTCCAGCTTGTCGAGCATGCGCGTCATCAAACCGGTGTCGATGCCAAGCAAGCGCGACAATTCGAACGGCGTGGTGGCGAAACCCCGGCGCATGGACAGCAGAATGCCCATCTGCTGACTGGTGATGTCCAGATCCTTCAGCGCGGCGTCCATTTCGTTGATCAACAGGTTGCGTGCTTTGTTGATCAAGAAACCCACGCTCAGCGTCAGGCTGAAATTGTCCGGCGTGTAGTACTTCATGCGTGCCCCCTCGTTCAGTGCGTTTAACTTTATCTGCAAAGTCAGATATCCGCAAGGATCGCTTCCGGCACATGACTGTTTCATTTATATGCCCTGGTCCGCTGCGTGCTGGCTACCGCAGGTGCGCAAAGTGGTCACCTTGAATTACCGAAAATCGGTCATTTCGCAAAGCCATTCGAGCATTTAATCTGCTCTCACGCTAAACCACCCAGTCACTCACGGAAGGACGGAAATCATGAAGATCATGCACGTCGATGCCAGCGCCAAGCGCGAGCGATCCAACTCGCGCGCATTGAGCCGCTATTTTCTGGAGCGCCTGCGCGAAGAAGGCGCGCAGGTCGAAGTCGATTATCTGGATGTCACGATCGACACCCCGCCGCACGTCAACGAGGCTTTCGCCATCGCCACGTACACGGCCGCGCCGGATCGCACGCCAGCCATGAAGGCGGCGCTGGCCGGTTCGGATGCGCTGTGCCAGCGGCTACTCGACGCCGATGCGTTCGTCTTCGCCATGCCCATGTACAACTGGTCGATGCCCTCCGCGTTCAAGGCGTTTATCGACAGCATTACGCGGACGGGCCTGACCTATGTGAATGCGGACGACGGCCGCGTGGTCGGCCAGCTTTCACGTCAGAAAGTGCTCTTCATCACGAGCCGCGGCGCGGATTTGCGCGCGGGTTCGCCTTATGAAGGCATGGATGCGCTCACGCCTTCGCTGAGAGCCGCGTTTGGCTTTCTCGGCGTCGCCGATCCGACCTTCGTCGATGCCCAGCCGCTGCAGTTTGCCGTTCCCGACGCGCGCGCCGAAGCGCTTCAGCGCGCACGCGCCGAACTGGACGCGGTGGCGTCGAACTGGGCGTCGTCAGCGGATTCGAGCAATGAAACCATTCACGCTTTGTCAGGAGTCACAGCATGAAGATTCGCACACTGAGCGCGGCGGCCATGCTTGCCGGCCTCTCCTTTTTCGGCGCTGCCCAGCCCGCATTCGCCGCTGACGCGAGCGCGCCGCACGAGACGATCACGCCCGCGTTCACCGAGGCGATCGCCAACGTGCCGGGCAGGACGATGACGGCGCTCGTCGTCGACTATGCGCCCGGCGGCAAGTCGACGCCGCATCGGCACGGCCAGGCTTTCGTGGTCGGCTACGTGCTGTCGGGAGCGATCCGCAGCCGCGTGAACGACGGCGAAGAACGCGTCTACCATGTGGGTGAGCACTGGACCGAGAAGCCCGGGGTGCATCACACCGTGAGCGAAAACGCGAGCGATACCGAACCCGCCAGGCTGCTGGCGATTTTCGTGGCCGATACGAAAGACAAGAAACTGGTTACGTTTGACAAGAAGTGAAACTGCATTGACGTCAACGCCTCACCGGCAAGCGGAGGAGCGCGGAAGTTCTTACGCCCGAGTTGCTTGCCGACTTCGCAGCGCCCCCGCCGCGCCTAAAACTTCGGATGACATTCGAAACTCATCGACGACCCATGCTCCGTCAACCCTTGCACGCCGCTGACGGTTTCCGTCACCACGCTGGCCTGCATGCCGCGACGCTCGCAGTAATCGCGCGCCTCGCTCATCGCGTGCTCATGCGCGCGGGCCCACGCGAGGCGTCCGCCTGTCGCGCTGGCGGCGACCGTATAAGTATTGGCTTTGCCGGTGGCGACCACGTCGCTGGAACTGGCGCAGCCCACGAGACTCGCGCACGCGGCCACCGCCGCGAGGAAGGCACGGGCCCGCCCCGACAATGCGTTTCGCGCCGCGAGCGCCCCGGATGCCTCGCCCCTTTCGGGTATGCGGCCTGAGACAGTGTTGAACATGTATCACCTGCACAATTTTTGCGGATTGACCAATCGTGAAATTATCCGCAATCACGCGTAAGAGATCAGCCTCACCACCCGAAAACACTGTTGCGCGCGTCCGAACAATCCCCGCCCGGCCCGCGCGAACGGCGCGGCACGGACGTTGCTGGCGGGTTTCGTATGAGCGCATCTCGGCTCGTTTCACAGAGTGTGCAGACATGCCCGATCAACGACCTGTTCCACCGAGACCCGCCCTGCCGACCGATGCGCGCGGCGTGATCGGCAACATGAAGACCACGGCGCTGGTCTCGCTGCGCGGTTCGATCGACTTCATGTGCTTTCCGCGTATAGACTCGCCGGCGATTTTTGCCGGCCTGCTCGAGCCGTCGCGGGGCGGCGCTTTCTCGATCGAACCCGCGTGCGAAGGCGCCAACGTCAAGCAGATGTATCTGCCCGACACCAATGTCCTGCTGACCCGTTTCATGACGCCCACGGGCGTCTGCGAACTGATGGACTTCATGCCGGTGCCCGAGGACGGCGGCGGCGCCGCTGCTGACGCGCCGCTACCCAACTGCGTGATCCGCGTCGTGCGGGTCGTGCACGGGCGCATGGCGTTCAGGATGCGTTGCGAGCCGCGCTTCAACTATGCACGCGGCGCGCACACGGCTCGCATCGATAAAAACGGCGGCGTCGAATTCCACGCCGCCGCCCATGCCGGCATTGAAAGCGGCATGCAACTGCGCCTGAACAGCACCGTGCCGCTCGAGCTCGATCACGGCGCCGCGCACGCGGAGTTCGAGCTGAGTCATGGCCAAACGGCCGGCTTCGCTTTCGGCGACGCCGAAGGCTTGCGCGAAAAGTCGTTCGATTGCGAAACGGCGCTGACCGATACGGTCCGCTACTGGCGAAGCTGGTCGGCGCAGTCCACCTATCGCGGCCGCTACCGTGAAGTTGTGATGCGCTCGGCGCTGACCTTGAAGCTGCTCAGTTCCAGCGAGCATGGTGCGATCGTCGCCGCGCCGACCTTCGGGCTCCCCGAAGCGCTCGACGGTTCGCGCCGCTGGGACTACCGTTTCACATGGATTCGCGACGCCGCGTTCTCCGTGTACTCGCTGCTGCGGCTCGGCTATACCGGCGAAGCGCGGCATTTCATGACATGGATCGCGGGACGCAGCCGGCAATGCGACTCGGACGGCTCGCTGAACGTCATGTACACCGTCGACGGCAAGGAGCCGCCGGAAGAAACCGAAATCGCGGCGCTGTCGAACGGCAATGGTATAGCGGGCGTGCCGCTCGTCGGCAACGCCGCGCGCGATCAGATCCAGCTCGACGTATACGGCGCGCTGCTCGACGCGATCTATCTGTACAACAAGTACGGCGCCGCGATCTCGCACGACGGCTGGCGCGACGTCACGCGCACGGTCGACTATGTGGTCGAACACTGGCGCGAACCGGACCACGGCATCTGGGAGTTTCGCAACGGCCTGCGGCCCCTGCTCCATTCGCGGCTGATGTGCTGGGTCACGGTGGACCGCGCGCTGCGTCTGGCGGAAAAGCGTTCCTTGCCTGCGCCGCTCAAACGCTGGTTCGACACGCGCGACGCGATCCACGCCGACATTCACGAGCACTTCTGGAACGAGGAACTGAACGCGTTCGTGCAGACGCCGGATTCGCAACGGCTCGATGCGTCCGCGTTGATGATGCCGCTCGTGCGCTTCATCGGCCCGACTGATCCGCGCTGGCTCGGCACGCTCGACGCGATCGGCAGCGAACTGAAAGTGGATCCGCTGATCTTCCGCTACACGCGCGGCACGACGCTCGACGGTCTGCCCGGCGTCGAAGGCGGCTTCAGCGCGTGTTCGTTCTGGTATGCGGAAGCATTGGCACGGGCTGGACGCGTCGACGAAGGCCGCCTCGTGTTCGAGAAGATGCTCGCGTACGCGAATCACGTCGGCCTGTTTTCCGAGGAAGTGGCCACCAGCGGCGAGGCGCTTGGCAATTTTCCGCAGGCGCTCACGCATCTCGCGCTGATCAGCGCGGCGTACCAGCTCGACCGCAATCTCGACAAGGTTCACGTTCCGTGGACCTGAGCACGCCGCATTGCGCACTGTGCAAAAATCTTCCGGAATCGGTTTTCAGCGTCTAGTCTGTAACGACATCATTTAAACCAGCCGGCCGTTGAACCGGAGGAGACATCGATGGAGCTCGAAGCACGCACCATGAAACGCGTAACGGTTCGGCTCGTGCCGTTCCTTATCCTGTGTTATTTCATTGCCTATCTCGACCGCGTCAACGTCGGCTTTGCTGCACTGCAGATGAACAAGGCGCTCGGCCTGTCCGCGAGTGCTTTCGGTTTCGGCGCCGGGATTTTCTTCATCGCGTATTTTTTCTTCGAAGTCCCATCTAATCTGCTGCTGGAGAAATTCGGCGCGCGCCGCTGGATCGCGCGGATCATGTTCACGTGGGGCATTCTCGCGGGCGCAATGGCGTATATCCCAGATATTGCGCGTTTCACGGGCCTCTCCCCCGCGCACGTGTTTTACGGCCTGCGGATTCTGCTCGGCGTGGCGGAGGCGGGTTTCTTCCCGGGCATCATCTTCCTGCTCACGCTGTGGTTTCCCGCCGCGTATCGCGGTCGCGTAGTCGGCTATTTCATGGCGGCGATTCCGCTGTCCACGGTGATCGGCGGCCCGATTTCCGGCGCCTTGCTGTCGATGGACGGCTTCGCCGGACTGGCCGGCTGGCAGTGGGTCTATCTGATCGAGGCGGCGCCCGCGCTGGTGCTCGCGTTCGTCGTACTCTCCTACCTCACCGACAAGCCCGCCGACGCCGCCTGGCTCGCCGCCGACGAACGCCGCTGGCTGGTCGCGCGCCAGACGCAGGAGCGCGCGCATCGCGAAGCGGTGCATAAGTTCAGCGTCAAAGAGGCGCTCTTCAACCCGCGCGTGCTCGCGGTCGCCCTGATCTATTTCGGTGCGAACGCAACCAACTACGGACTGAGCTTCTTCCTGCCGCAGATCGTCAAATCGTTCGGGCTCACCAATCTGCAGACGGGCTTCGTGACGTCGCTGCCGTATATCGTCGGCGTGATCAGCATGGTGTTCTGGGGACGCCACTCGGACCGCAAGCTCGAACGCAAACGGCACGTGGCGATTGCGCTGCTGGTGGCGGCGGGCGGCATCGCGGCCGCCGCCGGGCTCGACAATCCGGTGCAGAAGATGATCGCGCTGTCGATTGCCGGGTTCGGCATCTTCGGTTGCCTGCCGGTGATCTGGACCTTGCCGGCCTCGTTCCTGTCGGGTGCGGCGGCAGCGGGCGGCATCGCGGCGGTCAATTCGCTCGGCAATCTGGCGGGTTTCTTCGGACCGTATGCGATGGGCTGGATCAAGGACAGCACCGGCGGCTTCGGCGCCGGTTTGCTGTGCCTGTCGGGCGCGGGGCTAGTCGGCGTCGCGGCCGTGCTGTTGCTGCATCACGATGCTTCGCTCGAAGCGGCGGCGGGGTTTTCGGATCCGGAGCCGATGGGGGCGACCGAGGCGGCGGCCAGGTCGTAGCGGCGCTGGCCGCCGCGGCGGAAGCGAGTCGCGTCAGGTCGCCGCGCCGCTGAAAAGTAATGCGTGGCTCAGACGCATTTGTGGAAAGCGCCCCACGAGCAGAGCCGTGCTTTGAAAAGAAACCATGCGAGCGCGGCCGTACCTGCGGAGAGCGCTGCGAATTGAGCCGCTCCCGAGAAAAGCGCCGACCCGGCTCAACCGCGCAGCGCGGACTACCCCGCTCAGTTCACGGCGACCCGCGCCCGCCCGCCGACGTCTCCGGCAACGCGTTAGCCGGGCTGCCGGCGTCCGGCGGCACCACGTCGTCGGGGGTGGGCGTCGGCGCCAGTGCCGGTTCGCCGCCACCGCGCGCTTCACCGTCGACCGCCCCGCTCGCAGCCGCCGGCGCCGAACCCGGTGACGGCAGCAGCGGCGGCTGCGGCAATCCCCGCGGCTCGGCCAAAGCCGCCGACGCCGACGGCGCGACGGCCGGTTGTCCCGGCGCGGCAGCCGGCGGCCGGCGCGTCGTCCCGCGCTGCACAACCGGCGCCTCCGGCTTGCCCGGCGACCCTGCGAGCAGAGTCTGGAACCACTCGCGCAACCTCCCCGAGCGTTCGGCGAACCAACCCGGCTGCTGGTCGGTGGCGAATTTGACTCGGCTATCGACCAGCCGCGAACGCTGCGCGCGCTGGAAGAAATCGCCGACGATCGGCAGCGCGCTGTGCGCTCCCTGGCCCCAGTAGTCGCTGCGCAGGGTCACGCGGCTGTCGTTGAAACCGACCCACGCCCCCGCCACGAGCTGCGGATGAATCAGGATGAACCAGCCGTCCGCATTACCCTGCGTGGTGCCCGTCTTGCCCGCGACGTCGCCGCGCACGCCGAAGCGGCTGCGAATGCTCGAACCCGTGCCACGGTTCACCACGTCGCGCATGACGTCGATCAGCACACGGTCGGTGTCGGCGGGCAGTTCCTGTTTCGGCGACACCGGCGCGAACTCGGCCAGCACCTCGCCTTTGCGGTTCTCGATGCGTGTCACCATAACCGGCTCCACGTAGGCACCGAGGTTGGCGATCGTGCCGTAGGCCGACACCATTTCCTTCAGCGTGACAGGGCTCGTGCCGAGCGCGAGCGACGGTACCGGATCCAGTTCGCTGTCGCGCACGCCCATCGCGCGGGCCAATCTGGCAACCTTGTCCGGCCCGACCGTCTCCATCAGTTGCGCGGTAATGCGGTTGCGCGAATACGCGAGCCCGTCGCGCAGGCTGATCTTGCGCTCGCTCGGCTCGTCCTCGTCGCTCGGACGCCAGATTTCGCCGCCTGCCAGCGGAATTTCCACGGGCTTATCGATGAAAGTGTCGGCGGGTTTCGCGCCCGACTCGAAAGCCGCCGCGTAGACGAACGGCTTGAAGGTCGAGCCCGGCTGGCGCCGCGCCTGCTGGACATGGTCGAACGGGTCCTGGCTGAAGTCGCGGCTGCCCACCCACGCGCGGATTTGGCCGTTGCGCGGGTCCATGGCGAGAAAATCCGCCTGCACCCGCGTTTTGGACTCGCACACCGACTTCACGAGATCCCGGTCGGACGAGACGCGCTTGAGCGCGTCGTCATCGGTCAGGCCGGCGTCTTTGGCGGCGCGGTAGTCGGGCGTTTCGCGCAGGAAGGTCTGCAGCAGATCGCGGCCGTTCGAACAGCCCGCGCGGCTGCCCCACGCCGCATTGGCGATGCCCTGCAACTGGTTGCCCTGCAAGGTCACGGCCTGAGTCGCCATGGTCTGCAGACGCGAATCGATGGTGGTGCGCACCACCAGCCCGTCGGCATACATGTTGTAGTCGTTCCGGTCCGCCCACGACGCCAGCCACTTGCGCAGTTGCTGCGCGAAATGCGGCGCGGGGCCGGGCGGCTCGGTCTGGCGCTCGAAATCGATGCGCAGCGACCGGCGGCTCAACGTCGCGTAGGCGGCCGGCGTCAGTTTGCCGTACTTGACCATCTGGCCAAGCACCGTATTGCGCCGCTGCAGTGCACGCTCGGGGTTCAGCACCGGGTTGTAGTAGCTGTTGCCCTTGAGCATGCCGGTGAGCGTCGCGCTTTCCAGCACGTTCAGGTCGGAAGCCGATTTGTCGAAATAGGTGCGCGCCGCCATCTCGATGCCATAGGCGTTGTAGAGGAACGGCACCGTGTTCAGGTAGGTCTCGAGAATCTCGTCCTTGCTGTAGAGCGCCTCGATCTTGAAGGCCGTGATCGCTTCCTTCAGCTTGCGCGTGAGCGTCGGCGCGCGGCCGATTTCATCAGGATAGAGATTGCGGGCGAGTTGTTGCGTGATGGTCGAGCCGCCCTGCCGGTCGCCGGAAAACGTATGCAGCGCGGCCGAGGCCGTGCGCCGCCAATCGAGGCCCCAATGCTCGTAGAAGCGATGATCTTCGGTGGCGATCAGCGCATTCACCACGTTCGGCGAGATGTCCTTGAGCTTGACCCACTCGCGGTTGGACGGCTTGAATTCGGCCAGCAGCTTGCCGTCCGCCGAGAGGATCTGCGCCGGCTGCTCGATCTTGGCCTTGCGGATGTCGCCGATGCCCGGTGTGAACGGAATCAGGATCAGCACGTACAGCACCAGCAACAGCGGAAGCGCCGCGCAAGCCTTCAGCACGCCACGGCGCGTCGGGTGGCGCAGGTGCCACAGAGCCTGGGCGACGAGCGGGTTGGCGAGGGTCAGCCCTTTATCGAGGGCCGCCAGAAATGAGGGGATGAGGCGCTTCACACTAGCCAATCGTCGGACGGGAAAGGCGCAATCCTACCAAGTTGCGCGGCAGCGGCCGATTTTTTGCCCACGGCGCGCGGCCGGAGCGCGGTCAGAAGCCAAAGCGCCGCGGCGCGCCCGCAACCATCGCGGCCCACTACGCGGCCCACTATAATGTCGCCAATTCCGACAAGAGGTGCTTCATGATCATCAAACCGCGCGTGCGTGGCTTCATCTGTGTTTCCACCCATCCGACCGGCTGCGAAGCCAACGTCCGCGAACAGATCGACTACGTCAAGGCACGCGGCCCCATCGCCAACGGCCCGAAGAAAGTGCTGGTGATCGGCGCATCCACGGGCTACGGCCTCGCCGCCCGCATCAGCGCGGCGTTCGGCTCGGACGCCGCCACGCTCGGCGTGTTCTTCGAGCGCGCCGGCAGCGAAACCAAGGCTGGCACGGCCGGCTGGTACAACAGCGCCGCCTTCGAGAAATTCGCCACGGAAAAAGGCCTGTACGCGACCAGCATCAACGGCGACGCCTTCTCCGATGAAGTCAAAGCGCGCACCATCGAAGTCATCAAGCGCGATCTGGGTCAGGTCGACCTGGTCGTCTACAGCCTCGCCGCGCCCAAGCGCACGCATCCGAAGAGCGGCGAAGTGTTCAGCTCGACGCTCAAGCCGGTCGGCAAGGCGGTAAATCTGCGCGGCATCGACACGGACAAGGAAGTCATCAAGGAAACCGTGCTCGAACCCGCCAGCCAGAAGGAAATCGACGACACCGTCGCGGTGATGGGTGGCGAAGACTGGCAGATGTGGATCGACGCCCTGCTCGAAGCCGGCGTGCTCGCGGACGGCGCGAAGACCACCGCGTTCACCTACCTCGGCGAGAAGATCACACACGACATTTACTGGAACGGCTCGATCGGCGCGGCCAAGAAGGACCTCGACCAGAAAGTGCTGGGCATTCGCGAAAAGCTGGCGCCCAAGGGCGGCGATGCGCGCGTCTCCGTGCTGAAGGCGGTCGTCACGCAAGCAAGTTCCGCAATCCCGATGATGCCGCTGTATCTGTCGCTGCTCTTCAAGGTCATGAAGGAGAAAGGCACGCACGAAGGCTGCATCGAGCAGGTCTACGGCCTGTACAAGGACAGCCTGTACGGCGCGGCGCCGCACATCGACGAAGAAGGCCGTCTGCGCGCGGACTACAAGGAGCTCGACCCCGAGGTGCAGAACCGCGTGCAGGAACTGTGGACCCAGGTGACCAACGACAATATCTACGAACTCACCGACTTCAGCGGCTACAAGACGGATTTCCTGCGTCTGTTCGGCTTCGAGATCGCAGGCGTGGATTACGAAGCGGACGTCAATCCGGACGTGCAGATTCCGAAGCTCGTGCAGGTTTGATGAAGCGCGGGGCCTTGGGCGGCCCCGCTTCGGGCTTGCGCCCGTTAAACCGCGTTGCTGCCGTCCACCGGCAAGCGACGCTCCTCAGAATGTGCCTCAGCAGGGAAACGCCGCCTGAAGCGAACGGAGAATCGCGAGGCCGACCGGGAAATCGTCCGAGAGGCCCGGGTGGTTGGTGAAGAACGTGTCAAGCAACGGATAGACGTTCTGGTTGCCGATGGCGAGATTTTGCGGCGGACAGAAGAGCGGCGGCTTCTTCTTCGATACCAGTTCGCCGTTGGCCCAGCCGAACGCGTTGATCGTGCCGGTAATGTACGCGGCGTAGATCGAGTTGTTATCGGCATGCGCCCATTGTTTGTACTGCGCGGCCGTCATCTCGGCGCTCGCATTCAGAGTGAAACACGCGGCCAGCAACGCCAGCGCAACTTTCGATACCCGCATCATGGAACCTTCAATCGGTGTCGCAAAAGTGGCCATTGTAGGCGAGTCGGGGCGCGCCGCGCAGCAGCGCGTGCATGCTCAGGAATCCGTAAGCATTGCGCACGGATTGTTGTAAGGCGCGGGAATTCGTGCAGGCGTTACGGCGTACCGTTGCGACAATACATCCGGTAGCCTTCGCGCGTGGCGAGACGCGCCATATACGCGTCAACCGCCGGCAAATCGCTGTGCTGCAGCGGTGTTTCCAGCCAGCGGTTGATCGACAGCGCGAGCGGAATGTCCGCAAGCGAAAACGCGTCCCCGGCGATGAACGCGCCGGTTTTCCGCAACTGTCCTTCGATCATGGCCATGTGCCTCGCCCAATTCGCGCAAGAGAGCTCGATCTGCCGCGGATCCTGGTGGGCCAGAGAATGCCGGACCAGCGCCAGAAAGGCGTAGCTCCAGGAACGGTTCAATTCGCTCGCCTGCCAGTCGATCCATTGATCGCAGCGGGCGCGCTCGCATGGATCGAGCGGATATAACCACTCGCCTCGATAGCGGCCGGCCAGATAGCGGATGATCGAATTCGACTCCCACAGCACGAACTCGCCGTCCTTAATGACGGGCACCATGGCGTTAGGGTTCAGCGCGAGAAATTCCGGTACGTTGGTCGCGCGAAATCCGGAGCCCCAGTCTTGCTGTTCGAATGGAAGCGCGAGTTCGGCGCAGGTCCACAAGACTTTGCGGACGTTGATGGATGAGGTCTTGCCTAGTATCTGTAGCATGGGTCAAAGCGTATCGACGGCTCGATGCAACGGACAGACACAGTTTGCGCCACGCGCGCCGGGCCAGCTCCGCTCAGTGCGAGGCGACGAAGACGGTACCCGGCGCCGGCGGCGGCACGGCGAAGGATTTGCGCATCCGTTCAGCCTCTTCGACCGGACTGCGGCCGAACAGGCGCTTGAATTCGCGGCTGAATTGCGAGGCGCTTTCATAGCCCACCTGCACGCACGCGTGCGCCGCCGTCACCTCGTTTCTCACCATCAGCAGGCGCGCCTGATGAAGCCGCGTCGACTTCAGATATTGCATCGGCGACGTGCGCGTCACCGCCTTGAAGTGCGAGTGGAAGCTCGGCACGCTCATGTTCGCTTCCAGCGCGAGCTGCCCGATGTCGAGAGGTTCGCGATAGCACGCGTGAATCTTGCGAATCACTCTGGCGATTCGCGCGAACTGGCCTTGCGCGGTCAGTGCGGCGCGCATCGATCCGCCCTGCTCGCCGCTCAGCACGTGAAAGTAGATTTCGCGCACCAGCGCTGGTCCGAGTAGTTGCGCCTCCAGCGGCACGCTCATCGCCTCAAGAAAACGCAATACCGAAGCGCTCAGCTTCGCATCGAGCGGCGTCGACATCATGCCGCGCGGTTCGGCCGGCACGCCCGCGTCCCGCTCGTCCAGCTGCAGCATCAGGTCCGCGGCGACTTTGAAGTCGAGGCGGAAATAGATGGCGAGCAAGGGCTTCGCCTCGCTCGCTTCGGTTTCCATCGAGAACGGCACCGGCACGGAGACGGCCAGATAGTGCTGTGCGTCGTACACGTAGACCGTCTCGCCGAGAAAGCCCCGCTTGCGCCCCTGGCAGACGATCACGACGCCCGGGTCGTACAGCACCGGGGTGCGGCTCAGCGGCCGGTTCGACCGCAGAAAGCGCACGTCGGGCAGCACGGTAAGGTTGTAGCCTTCCAGCGGCGCGAGATTTTCGAGCAAGGCCACCATGCGTTGCCGCGCGCCCGGATCCTGATGCTTGTGCTTCATTGCGGGCCCCGTCGATATGGTTAAGCAGATTGCACTCTGCCACCGCAGCGTCGAAAAATCCATCCGTTCATAGGATTAGGCAATCAACGCAGACGACCCGGCATTCGCGCCCGGCCCTGCCGCTCCTACCATTCAGTTCTGGGCCTTTTCCGTCGATGCCCCGCGTTTTCGCCCGAAAGCGCCATGTGATGACGGACAAAATCAAGGAGTGGATCACCATGAGCAAAACGTTTCTGATCACCGGCGTCAGTTCCGGCTTCGGCCGCGCCTTCGCGCAGGCGGCGCTCGACGCGGGCCATACCGTCGTCGGCACGGTACGCAATGAGGCCGCGCGCGATGCGTTCACGGCGTTGGCGGCCGAACGGGCGCACGCGGTCGTGCTCGACGTCACGGATTTCGAGGCGATCACGCCCGCCATCGCCGCGATCACCCACAGCGTCGGCCCGATCGACGTCCTCGTCAACAACGCCGGCTACGGACACGAGGGCACGCTGGAAGAGTCGCCGCTCGACGATCTGCGCCGTCAATTCGACGTCAACGTGTTCGGCGCGGTAGCGATGATCAAGGCCGTGCTGCCCGCCATGCGTGAGCGGCGCTCGGGCCACATCGTCAACATCACGTCGATGGGCGGCTTCATCACGATGCCCGGCATTGCGTACTACTGCGGCAGCAAGTTCGCGCTCGAAGGCATCACCGACACGCTCGCCAAAGAAGTGGCGGGCTTCGGCATCAGGGTTACGGCCGTCGCGCCCGGCTCGTTCCGCACGGATTGGGCCGGCCGCTCGATGATCCGCGCGGGCCGCAGCATCGCCGACTATGACGCCCTGTTCGACCCGATTCGCGAAGCACGCGAGGCAAAGAGCGGCAAGCAGGCGGGCGATCCGCGCAAGGCGGCGCAGGCGCTGCTGGAAATCGTCGCGGCAGAGAATCCGCCCGTGCATCTGCTGCTCGGCAACGATGCGTTCGACCTGGTGAAGACGAAGCTGGCGGCACTGAACGAGGAAATCGAAACGTGGGAGGCGTTGTCGCGCTCGACTGACTTCGCCTGACGCGATAACTCAATTGAGCTTGCGAATTGCGAGGCGAGCGCGTGCCCTAAAACGGAACTACGTTCGTCGGCAAAAAAGCGCGCTGGGTGGGGCACTCGGCCGTCGGTCGTCAACGCTCAATGGCAGGACGGCCGGCATGCGGCGGGGAATCGAGCGCAATATGGTGGGGCCGGCGGCGAGGTGGTGGCGAACGCATCACCCCGAACTGCTCAGCCGGTGGGGGGCGTGATTGAACCTTAATCCGCCAACCTTTTATCCGACAAAGCATTCTGACAATCGGCAATGACTTGCCGAACGAGCCGGGCCTGAGGATCGAGTTCATCCGTATCGAGAATCTCCTCGACCGCATCTCTCGCCCAGTCCGCCTCGACAAACCGCGCGTGGCGCCGGGCGATCTCCACCGCGGTAGCGGTCAGCTTGGCGATCGTCAGCCAGTCGGCCTCCCGCGCCCGGCGGTCGAGCCACTTGTGCGCGGCTTGCACGTGGAACGCCGCGTCGGGCCAGTCCTCATTCAGGTAATAAGCGCCAAGACTGCCGCATGTGAGCCAGCACAACAGCTCCAGACGGTCCCGTGGACTCAGATGATGGCGTACATCACTCATGGCGACGCTCGCTGCGGTGGATTGCGTTCCGGTGAGGACGGCGTGTCGCCGGCCTCCGCTTCGATAGAACAATATCACGCAGAATTCAAGCGCGGCAATTCCTGAGTACCCTGGCGCGGCGGCGCCACATCGGCACGGCAGCCGGCCCGCGGGCCGCACCACGCCTCGCTCGCGAGCCCGCGCCGCTAGCGCGTAGCGACGATGAACAGGCGCGGAAACGGCAGCAGCACCGTGCCGTCGGCGAGCGCCGGATAAGCCGCGGCAATCGCCTCGCGGTAACGCCCGAGGAAAGCGGCTTGCTCCGCGTCGTCGAGTTCGGCGAGAAACGGCCGCAGCGCGCTGCCCTTGAACCATTCGACCACGGCGTCCGCGCCACCCGCGAGCGGGTGGTGATAGACGGTGCGCCACACGTCGACCCGCGCGCACAGCGGTTCGAGCAACGCGTAATACCACTGTGCGCCGTAGCGCATGGTGCGCTCGACACCTTTGAGCTTGTGCGCCCACGGACCATCGGCGGCAATCTCGCGCAGCAGGCGGTGCGCCGGTTCGTCGAGATTGTCCGGCATCTGCACGGCGAGACTGCCGCCCGGCGAGAGCTTGCCGACCAGCGACGGAAACAGCCGCTCATGGTCGGGCACCCACTGCAGCACCGCATTGGCGAGGATCAGGTCGTAGGGTCCGGGCGCGTCCCACGTGGCAATGTCGCTCACATCGAAGCGGAATTGCGGCAGTCGCTGGCGGGCCGCCGCGATCATGTCGGGCGAACTGTCCATACCGCTGACCGCCGCTCCCGGCACGCGCGCCGCGAGTGTCTCGGTCGAGTTGCCGGGTCCGCAGCCGATGTCCACCGCAGTCTTCACATCCGCCGTCGGCACGGCCGCCAGCAGATCCCTGACCGGACGCGTGCGCTCGTTTTCGAACATCACGTACTGCTTCGCGTGCCAATCCTTCTTCGACGTCATCTGGGACTCCTTGTGTTCAGGGTGGCCAGATCGGTGACCGTCGATCTGAACCGCGCGGCATTCCAACCGATCCAATCCGCCCATTCTCGGCGGCGCGACGTGCGGAGTAAAATGAATTTATCACTCCGATTCCTCAATTTTACTGATGAAAATCGACACGCTCGGCGTCCAGGCGTTCGTCGCCATCGCGGATCGCGGCAGCTTCCAGAGCGCCGCCGATTCGCTGCACGTCACGCAAACCGCCATCACGCAGCGTCTGCGCAAGCTCGAAACCTATCTCGGCGTCACGCTGATCGAGCGGACCACGCGCTCCATGGCGCTCATCGAAATCGGGCGCGGTTTTCTGCCGCAAGCACGCCGCTTGCTCGGTGAACTCGCCGATGCGCTGGTCGAAATCCGCGAGACGGGCGTGGCGCGCCGCGGCGATGTGTCCATAGCCTGCGTGCCGACGGTTGGCGTGCAGTATCTGCCGCGTATTTTGCAGGCGTATTCGGCGCGTTATCCGCATAACCGCATCCGGATTCTCGATCATGCGTCGTCCGCGGTGGAAGCGGCCGTGCTGCGCCGCGAAGTCGAATTTGGCATCAATATCGCGGGCGAGCATCATCCCGATCTGGCGAGCGTGCCGCTCACGAAGGACCGCTACGTTTTGATTTGCCACGAGGATCATCCATTGGCAAAGCGGCGCCGCATCGCCTGGCAGCAGTTGCAATCGTATCCGCTGATCTTTGCCGGCGAGGTGAGCGGCAACCGTGCGTTGTTGGACGTCGCGCTGGCGCCGAGCCACCTGGCGCTGCGCTCGTTCTACGAAGTGCAGCGCAGCTCGACGGCTGTCGGACTGGTCGCGCAGGGTGTGGGCGCGGCCGTGGTGCCGGCGCTTGCGTTGCAGAAAGGCGCGTATCCGACGGTGCGCGTTGTCGAACTCACACAGCCCACCGTGTCGCGCACACTCGTGCTCGTGGCGCGCAAGACCGCGCAGTTGTCACCTGCCGCGCAAGCGCTCTACAACATGATTCTCGAGCAGGCGACGTTCAAAGCGTGATGTCAAAAGTTATGCCGCAAGCCCAACACCACCGAAACCTGCCGGTCCGTATCCGAATTCACCACGTTCGGAATCTGCGCCAGGTTCTCGCTCGCCCCGGTCACCGGATCAACCCCTAATCCGGCACCGGAAGATTTCTGCCCAATGGCCACGGCATAAACAGCAGTCCGTTTGGACAAGCTATACACCGCGCCGAGGTTGATCTGATGCACACGGGTCGAGCCACTGCCACTCGGTTTGACGTCGTTGAAGATATAGGCGAGCCCAAGCTGCAAATCCGGCGCAAGCGCATAGGTGGTGTTCAACTCGGCGATATCGAATGAAACATCGGCGCCGGCCGGTCGCGCCGCGCTCGCAAAGTACTGGCTCTGCGACAGCCGCGTATGCGTATAGGTCACCGCCACGTTCGCCTTGCCGAACGAATATGAGCCCCCTGCCCCGAAAATCCGCACCTTGCTCGCATCCTGCAACAGACAATACGACGCGTCCGCGTTCGCACAACTGAAGTCGCCGATATAGCCACTCGTGCCACCCAGCGCCGCCTGCAACGGCTGATTCAACTCCAGATACCCCGCGCTCAGCGACAGCGGCCCCTGCGCGTAATTCGCCGCCAGCGCCCAGCCCTTGTTCTGCGAAAAATTCCCCGCTACGCCGCCGAGGCTGAACAATCCCCCCAGCGTGAATCCGCCGAAGCTCGGACTGATGTACTTGATCGAATTGTTGAAGTTGAACGCCTCGTTCAGGTTATCGACGTCGCCGAAATGCGAGCCGTACAGCGTCGCCCAGTTATTACTCGATGCATACGCACCCATGTAATCCGAGAACGGATCGTATTGACGGCCGAAGGTCAGCGCGCCATACGTCGCGTTGTTCACACCGACCCACGCATTGCGATTGAACAGCGTATTCGATTGCAGTAGCGCGCCGCTGCCGATCAGAAAACTGTTCTCCAACGCAAAGTTGACCGTGGTGCCCGCGCCGATATCTTCCGTGCCCATCAAGCCCCAACGCGACGGCACCAGATTGCCGCCGCCGAGTTGATAGTTCGCGTGTCCGTTGGTGCTGCCGTTGGCGAGCGTCGTCTGCTGATTGCTCGTGTAGATGAGGCCGGCGTCGACCGTGCCGTAAAGCGTCACCGAAGATTGCGCGTGTGCGCCCATCGAAAGGCCGAACGCGGCCAGCGCAAGCGCCGAGCGCTTGACGAAAGTGTCTGCCATGATTGTCTTGTCGAGAAGTGAGGTAGGTGGTTGTCGCGCCGGGTTGGCGCGATTCGCGCGGTGCGCGCGGTTTGCTTTTACTGGCCGAAGCGTGCGTAGATATCCGGGCGCTTCTTGCGCAGAATGAGACCGATCAGCACGCCGACCAGCGCCACCGTGAACACGATCCACGGAAACGATTTGACGATCGGACTATCTGAGCCGCTGAGCGCGTCGAGATTGCGCACCAGAATCACACCGATATACAACAGGCCAAAGCCACCCACCAGCGGTGCAACGAACGCGTGCCATACGCGCGTGTCCTTGCGCGTTTTGCGGAAGAACGCGATCACCGAAAAACTCGTCACCGCCTGCAACATCACAATGCCGATCGTGCCGAGCGCCGAACTCCAACTGAACACGATGTTGAACACGTCGCTGCCTGCCGCGATAAAGAGGCCGAGCAGCACGCAGACAGAGACCGTCTGCAGATAGCTCGCTACATACGGCGAACGATATTTTTCATGCACACGGTTGAGGACTTGCGGCAGGATGCCTTCGAGACTCAGCGCATGGATATAACGCACCAGCGTGTTATGAAACGACAACAGGCTCGCGAAAATACTGCTGAGCAGCAGGAAGCTCATGACCGTCGTCACTGCATTGCCCAGATATTTGCCGGACTGGATGAACCAGAAATCGCCAGGCTGTCTGGTCGCCACCGTGACCACATCGGCGAGGCCGTACGCGCAAACAATCGTCCACGTCACGAAAGCGAAGAACACGAGAATCAGCATCACGGACACATACGTGGCGCGCGGCACGGTCACCTTGGGATCGCGACATTCCTTGCCGTATATCGCGGTCGCTTCGAAGCCGATGAACGACGCGAAGGCGAACATCACCGCAATGCCGAGGTGGCCGCTGAACACATGCTGCGGCGTGAACGGTGCAAGCGTGAGCCCGTTGGGTCCGCCGCCATGCACGACGATCGCGATGGCGAGCACCAGCAGAATGCCCAGTTCGAGGCACATCAACACGCCGAGCAGGCGGCTATTCAGGTCGATACCGCGAATGCCAGTGAATTGCACCACGGCCACGCAGATCAGCGAATACCCGTACCAGGGCAACGCGGTGGGCAAGAGCGGCGAGAGGATCACCGTGCAGAAGAAACCAAACAGTCCGTATAGCGCGATCTGGATGAACGTGTACGACATCAGCGCGACGAGCGCGCCGGCCATACCCAACGGCCGCCCGAGGCCGGCGGTGATGTACGCGTAGAACGCACCGGCGCGCACCACGTGCCGGCTCATCGACGCAAAGCCCACGCTGAAAATCAGCAGCACGGCGCCGGCAATCACGAACGCGCCCGGAATGCCCGCGCCGTTGCCCAGACTGATCGCGGGCGGCACCGCGCCGAGCATGCCGGTCAGCGGCGCGGCCGCCGAAATCACCAGGAACACGATCTGCCATAAGCCCAGCGTATTGCCTTTCAGTTCCACGGGGTTCTCCGCGTCGACCGCTCGGGTCGGAGAATAGGGTTCACTCATCGCTGCCTCTGTTGTGTTGGCTAGTCTGGGACTCGCCTGAACCCTGCACTGCTGATCCAGACGCTCGCTTGACCGATCTCCGATACTTCGGTGTGAGCGCATGGTAGGTAGCTAAAAAATAAAGCGACTTCGCCAACCGCGCCAAATTTTCGATAATTTGCGCCAATGCGGGGAAGCCCGAATACGGTCGTTTTCGGCGAATATTTCGGCGGATATTTAGGAACCTGAACTATTCTCGCGCATTACTTTCAGGTTGAAAGAAAATACGGCCACGTCACGCGCTGTTTTTCTTCCAGCTACGCGTGGCGCGCCATAAGACCGTGGCGTCCGCATAACCGACAGCGCGTGCGATCGCGGCATTCGTGAGTTCTTCCCGTTCGAGCAGGCCTTCGACGCTGCGTTGCCGTTCCTCTCGCACGATCTGCCGCACGGAAGTGCCCTCTTGCGCGAGGTGCCGCTGCAACGAGCGATGCGAGAGACCGAGATCCTTCGCAATATCGGCGACGATCAGCTTTTCGTGCGCGAGCCGCCGCGTCACCAGATCGCGAACCTGCTCGGCAATGCTGTGCGGCATCGCATCCCGTGCGATCAGATCGGTAGCGTGGCGCTCCATCATGCGCGCCATTTGCGTGTCGGCACTTTTGAGCGAAGCGTCGAGATCCTGCGGCCGCAGAATCAAGCCATTGAAAGGCTGCTGAAAGCGCACCGGCACACGGAAGATGCGCGCATACGGTTTGAGATCGGCGGGCGCGGCATGTTCGAAATGCACTTCAACCGGATTCCACGCCGCGCCGCGCACGAGGCGCACCATATGGCACATGGTCGAGAGGCTGTATTCCGCATCCTGGCGGCGCGGCCAGATTTGCGGACTGGCAATCTGGTAGGTCCAGATCGGCCATTCGTCGTCGCGCAGCAATTCGCAGGTCGTGGTGTTTTGCCACGACGCGAGCGCGAGCACGAACTTGCGCATGGCGGCGTTCAAAGTGGGCGATGAGAGAAACACCAGACCTGCTGGCCCGAGTTCCGTCACTTGCAATTCACTGCCTAAACGCAGTCCGAGCGCGGACTCGCCAAGGACCTCCGCGGCACGTTCGAACGCCGCTACGTAGCGCGTGAGCGGCAGGATTTCATACGGATTCGACAGAAGCTTGCGGCTCATGCCGAACTCCTCCAGCAGCGTGTCGCATTGCGCGCCCGATGCATCGAGCGCGCGCACAACCGGTCCCATGACCGCGGCGCGGACCATCGGGAAACTGCCGTTGAGCGTGACTTTCTTCATGCTGAGCGTCCTCTCCAGTCTTCGCTGACGATTGCTCGAGCCATTCTCCTGGCGCACTTTATCGTTCATTTGGCGCAATGCGCAAGCGCGAAAATATTATTGGGTTCCTACGATTTGCCATCGACTCAGCGTTCGCCGCGCCTCATTCGCCTCGCGAGCACGCTGTCCGGTCCAGCAACTCCTTACGGGAATCTTATGAACACGAATGCCACGAAAGCCGCTCACGTCCCCGTTCATCCGCTCGATCCGCTGAGCGGCGCAGAAATGCAGCTCGCGTGCGATCTCGTGAAAGCCGCCGAGAAACTCGACTCGCACGCACGTTTTCCCATGGTCGAACTGCGCGAGCCGCCGAAAGCCGAAGTGGTGGCATTCAAAACCGGCAACTATTTTTCGCGCACGGCCTTCGTACTCGCGATCGATCGGTCGAATGGCGCGACGATCGAATTCGAGGTGGACCTGAGAGAAAAGAAAATCGCCGCGCGCCGTGTGATGCCGTTCGGCAAGGCGCCGTACGGCCAGTCGCCCATCATGATCGACGACTTCATGAACGCGGAACAGATCGTCAAAAGCGATGAAGCATGGCGCGTGGCCGTGATGAAGCGCGGCCTCAGCGAAAAGGATCTGGAACGCGTCCAGGTCGATCCTTTCTCGGCAGGATGCTTCGATCGCGAGAACGAAAACGGCCGGCGTCTCGTGCGTTGCGTGAGCTATTACCGCGAGACACTGACCGATAACGGCTACGCGCATCCAATTGAAGGCGTGATGGCCGTGGTCGATCTGCTGGAAAAGAAAGTGATCGAACT
Source organism: Paraburkholderia sp. BL17N1 (assembly GCF_003634175.1). Lineage (NCBI taxonomy): Bacteria > Pseudomonadati > Pseudomonadota > Betaproteobacteria > Burkholderiales > Burkholderiaceae > Paraburkholderia > Paraburkholderia sp. BL17N1. The sequence continues at coordinate 3,592,784 of NZ_RBIW01000001.1, read as the reverse complement.
GGTCGACGACGGCCGCATCATTCCGATTCCGCGTGCCAAACACAATTACGACACACCGAGTCTCGGCGAACCGCGCAGCACGCTCAAACCGTTGTCGATCAATCAGCCCGACGGCCCGAGCTTCACGATCGACGGCTGGCATGTGAACTGGCAGAACTGGAACTTCCGCGTCGGCTTCACGCCGCGCGAAGGGCTGGTGCTGCACCAACTGTCGTGGGACGACGGCAAGAGCACGCGGCCGATCATCTACCGTGCGAGCGTCACGGAAATGTGCGTGCCCTACTCCGACCCGACCACCAACCACTACTGGAAAAGCGCGTTCGACGCGGGTGAATACGGTCTGGGCAAACTGGCGAACCAGCTCGAACTCGGTTGCGATTGCCTCGGCACGATCCGCTATTTCGACATTCCGTCCGCGGACGATTTCGGCAACGCGTTCGTGATGAAGAACGCCGTCTGCATGCACGAAGAAGACTACGGCACGCTGTGGAAGCACTATGAATTCCGCACCGGCGTATTCGAAATGCGCCGCTCGCGACGTCTCGTGATTTCCTTCTTCGCCACGGTCGGCAACTACGACTACGGCTTCTACTGGTATCTGTACCAGGACGGCACGATTCAGCTCGAATGCAAATTGACCGGCATTGTGCAAACGTCGGCCGTGGCCGATGGCGACACCTACCCGTGGGGCGGCATGATCACGGAGAATCTCGGCGGGCCCACGCATCAGCACTTCTTCAACGCCCGCATGCACATGATGGTGGACGGCGAGCGCAACACGGTGACCGAACACGAATTCGTGCCGCGTCCAATGGGCGAGAACAATCCGTACGGCAATGTGTTCGATACGACCAGGCGCGTGTTGAAGACCGAAAGCGAGGCCGCCCGCAACGCGAACGGCAGCACCGGTCGCTACTGGAAGGTCAGCAACCCGAATGTGAAGAATGCCGTCGGCGCGAATCCGGGCTATAAGCTGGTCGTGAACGACTCGCCGCTGATGCTGGCCGACGAACGTTCGAAGGTGCGTCAGCGCGGCGGTTTTGCCACGCGCCACGTGTGGGTCACGCCGTTCGATCCGGCGCAGCGCTATGCGAGTGGCGATTATCCGAATCAGCATTCGGGCGGCGACGGCCTGCCGCGTTATATCGAGGCGAACCGCACCATCGAGAATGAAGATGTCGTGCTGTGGCATAGCTTCGGCCACACGCATGTATGCAAGCCCGAGGACTTCCCGGTGATGCCGGTGGAATACGCCGGCTTCATGCTCAAGCCGAACAACTTCTTCTCGGCCAATCCGACGATGGACTTGCCGGCCGAGCGTGATCTGAACAGCGTCGAAGACGGCAAGTCCACGGATCATGGCTGCTGCAAGCACTGATCCGGGCATGCTTCGCGCACGTCACGCCGCTCGCGCGAGCACGTTGTGCGCAAGTACGGCCTGCGTGTGCCTCGCGGGCGGCGGCGCTGCGCTGTTGATGCAGGCCGGCCTCGGCCGGCATGCCACCGAGCTATGGATGAGCGCGCTGATGCTGACAGCCATGATGAGCGTCCCACTGCTGATGTCGCGCTCATCGGGCCGAACCACGCTGCTGGCGAGCGCCGCGACGCTTATCGTGACGGTCAGCGCAATGAATAGTGTGCCGGCGTATTTGAGTGATTCGGCGCACGGCACTGCGATTGCTGTGCTGATGATCGCGACAGGCATCGTCATGTTGCTCAATCGGCTGCGCGCTAACGCCGAAAGGCGTCATAACGTGGAGCGCGGCACTCAGCAAGATTCCGATTCGCTCAGGGGGGCGACTCCTTCAAGCGCGACGGCTCTTCTCGCCTTGCTCGCGGGACTATCGAGCGGCAGCCTCGCACGCTTCCAGCTTTTTGCCGTCTGCGGTGTCAGCGGCGCACAACCATTCTGGCGAATCTCGCTTTCGCTTGCGGCCGTCTGCGTGCTGGCGTTGATCGCCGACCGCTTGCGCGGCAATCGCCTGTTGGTGGCGTTGTACATCGCTCGCGCCACGCTGCTCGGCACGCTCGCGACGAACGACAATCCCGCACTCGCCCCACTTGCGGCCACGGTCTTTCTGATTCTCGACTGCGTGACGATTCCCGCGCTCGCCAACTTGCGCGGCGTCTCGACCGACGCGACCAGCGTATTGAGCGCGAGTTGCCCGGGCGTCGCACATCACATCGGCATGCTGCTGGGCGCTGCGTTGTCGACCACGTCCTACTTTTTCGGCGAAGGATTCGTCTTGCTGTACGCATTGAGCGCGACGGCAAACGTGATCTGCGCCACGTCGTTAGCAACGCGTTGGCGCGCCAAGCGGCACGTCCGCCCGCGCCTCAACCCATTCCGCCGTCAGACAAACCCTTCCGGTTAGCGCCACGGCCACTCAACCCCAACGGAGACAAACCACCATGACCGAACACAAGCTGGCGGCCACATTGCCGCGCACCATGTTCATCAACGGCGAACAAACCGGCAGCGCCGCGGGCCAAACCTTTCCGGTCTTCAACCCGGCCACCGCGGAAGAAATCGCGCAGATTCCCGACGCGTCGGAAGCCGATATCGATCACGCCGTCAGAACCTCGAAGGCGGCTTTCGAATCCGATGCGTGGCGCAGAATGCCGCCGGCCGCCCGCGAGGGCCTGCTGCTGAAACTCGCCGACCTCGTCGAGCGGCATAGCGACGAACTCGCGACGCTGGAAACGCTGAATCAGGGCAAGGTGATCGGTTTCTCGAAGATGCTGGAAGTGGCGGGCAGCGTCCAATGGCTGCGCTATATGGCAGGCTGGGCGACCAAGATCGAAGGCAGCACGTTCGATCTGTCGATTCCGTTCCCGCCGGGCACACGCTACAACGCCTCCACCAGACGCGTGCCGGCGGGCGTGGTGGCCGCGATCGTCCCGTGGAATTTTCCGCTGCTGATGGCGGTATGGAAAATTGCCCCGGCGCTGGCCTGCGGCTGCACCGTCGTGCTGAAACCCGCTGAAGAAACTCCGCTGACGGCCATCCGTCTCGCCGAACTCGCGCACGAAGCGGGCTTCCCTGCCGGCGTGTTCAACGTGGTGACCGGCCGCGGCGAAACAGCAGGCGCGGCGCTCGTGCGGCACCCGCTGGTGAACAAGGTCACATTCACCGGATCGACCGAGGTCGGGCGCATCATCGGCCGTCAGTGCGCGGACGATCTGAAGCGCGCGTCGCTCGAACTGGGCGGCAAGAGCCCGGTGATCGTGCTCGACGACTGCGATCCGCGCAAGGCGATCGAAGGCGCGGCCGGCGCGATCTTCTTCAATCACGGCCAGGTTTGCACGGCGGGCTCGCGCCTGTATGTCGCGCGCTCCATTTACGACGAAGTCGTGCAAGGCATTGCCGCCGTCGCCGACGGCATCACGCTCGGATCCGGTTTCGACGCGGCGACACAAATGGGCCCGATGGTCTCCGCGCGGCATCGCGACAAAGTGGCCGGCATGATCGCGCAAGGCAAGGACGAAGGCGGCGAGATCGTGTCGCGTGATGCGCGCGTGGAGCGCGAGGGCTACTTCGTGCGTCCGACCGTGATCGCCAATCGCGCCTGCAAGCCGCTTTCCGTCGTCAGGGAAGAGGTGTTCGGCCCGGTGCTGGTCGCCATGCCGTATGACGACCTGGATGAAGTGCTGGCTCAGGCGAACGCCTCCGAGTACGGTCTCGGCGCGAGCGTCTGGACCAATCAGCTCGACAAGGCTCTGCGACTCGTGGACGGCATCGAGGCCGGAACGGTGTGGGTCAACACGCACAATATGGTCGATCCGGCCATGCCGTTCGGCGGATTCAAGGCGTCGGGCATCGGCCGCGAACACGGCAAATCGATCATCGATTCCTATACGGAGAGCAAGTCGGTCTGTATTGCTTATTGACGCTGCAACGCCTGCACGGCGCATCACGGGCGCCGCGCCGCGCAGGCAAACCAGTAAAATACCGGGACATTGCGCCGCCGCGCCTTACCTCCCGGTCGAACATCTTGAAACGCAAAATGCCCGCGCTGAACGCGCTAAAAGCCTTCGAAGTCGCCGGCCGCACGGGCAGTTTCACCCGCGCCGCGGAACTGCTCAACGTCACGCAAAGCGCGGTCAGCCGCCAGGTCCGGCAACTCGAGGCGCAATTGGGCGAGACGCTGCTGCAGCGTCACCATCACCATCTGGAACTGTCGGCTGCCGGCCGCGTTCTTCTGCAAGCGCTGCAGCAGTCGTTCGATCGTATCGAACTCACGGTACGCGGCCTGCAGGAAAAGACCCATCGCAATCGCCTGCGCATCAATGCGCCGCCCACCTTCACCAGCCGCTGGCTCATGCCGCGCCTCGGCCGCCTGCGTGACGCGCATCCGCAACTCGAACTGAGTCTGTCGACGCGCGTCGACGACGACCTCGCGGAATCCGGCGTGCTCGATTGCGCGATCCGTTTCGGCAATGGCGAATGGGAAGGTGTCGAAAACCGTCTGTTGATGAGCGAGCGCCATATCGCGGTGTGCTCGCCCGCCTTGCTCGCGCGCCAGGCGGGCGGCGCGGCAATCGATCTGAATCAGTTCACGCTGTTGCATGTGCTCGCGAGCGCCGATCAGCGCTACCTCACCTGGCAGCATTGGCTGAAGGCGGCGGGCATTGAAAACGTGGATACGCGCGGCGGTTATGAATTCGATCTGCTCGATCACGCGATTCGCGCGGCAATCGACGGGCTCGGCGTGACCATCGCCGATCGTCACATGATCGCGCGCGAACTGGCCGAGGGCCAACTCGTGCAGGTGTTGAACGTGCACGTGAACGGGCATCAATCGTACTGGTTCGTCACGCGCGCCGAACAGGACGAACTGCCGCACGTTGTGCTGTTTCGCGACTGGCTGCAGCAGGAAATCTGGTTGAGCGGACGGGCGCTCGATGCGTCCGAATCGGCGCCTTTGAGCGACGCCGGTTAACACCTGCGCTACCGCATCAAGCCGCAGCCATCTCCGCCGCCACAGGCCGATACGCAACTTCGCTCGCGGCGTCCTCGAGAATCATGTCGGCGCCCTTCTCCGCCACCATCATGGTCGGCGCATTGATATTGCCCGACGTGATGTTTGGAAAGATCGACGCATCGACCACGCGCAAACCGGCGATACCGTGCACCCGCAACCGCGCATCCACCACCGAGCTGCGCGGATCGTCGCCCATCGCGCACGAACCGCACAGGTGATAGATCGAGCCCGATTGCTCACGGAAGTACTGCAGAAAGCCCTCACGCGTATTCACCTGCGGCCCCGGCGAGATTTCCTCGACCGTGATCGCCTTCAACGCCGGCGACGCCATCACCTTGCGCACCAGTTCGCAACCCTGGATCACTTCGTCGATGTCCTTCTCCGTGGTCAGCGCGTTGATGCGAATCTTCGCGGCGTCTTCGGCGCGATTCGACGCGATCTCGATCGAACCGCGACTGGTCGGCCGGCACGGATTGAACGCCAGCAGAAAGCCCGAGTACGGTTCAGGTTCGAGACTCGCCTTGTTGCTCTTCGGGATGCGGTAGGACAGCGGATTGAAGTACAACTGCAGATTCGGCTGCGCTTGCCGATCGTTGCCCTTGAAGAAGCCGCCCGACTGGTTCACGCTCATCGCGAGCGGTCCCTTGCGCGTCAGCAGATATTGCAGACCGAGCTTGAGCTTGCCGAGCAGCGGCCGCATTTCGTCGTTCAGCGTTTTTATGTTCGCGCGATAGTAGAAGCTCACGCACAAATGGTCCTGCAGATTCTGGCCCACCGCAGGCAGTTCTTTCACCATCGCAATGCGATGCTTCGCCAGCAATGCGCTGTCGCCCACGCCGGAGAGTTGCAGCAGCTTCGGCGAATCGACCGCGCCCGCCGACAGAATCACTTCGCGCGTCGCCATGAATTGACGTGTGGTGCCATTCTGCGTGACGCTCACGCCGATCGCGCGTTGGTTGCCGTCGAATAGAACGCGGCTTGCCAGCACGTCTCGTTCGACCGTGAGATTCTTGCGCGACAGCACCGGGTGCAGATACTCGAAGCTGCTCGACGAGCGCTGCCCGTTGCGCGTATTCACGTCGTAAATGCCGGCGCCTTCGAATTGCGCGCCATTGAAGTCGTCGCTGCGCTGATAGCCGGCTTGATCGCAGCCTTTGAGGAACACGTGGCAGATCGGATGCACCGCGTCTTTCATCGGCGAAATACGGATCGGGCCATCGGCGCCATGATAGTCCGTGTTGCCCAGCGGATGCGATTCGAGCTTGCGGAAGTACGGCAGCACGTCGCGGAACGCCCAGCCCGGGTTGCCGGCGGCGGCCCAGTCGTCGAAATCGTGCGGCTGGCCGCGCACGTAGATCATGGCGTTGATCGAGCCGGAACCACCCTGCACCTTGCCGCGCGGACAATAGATCGGCCGGTTGTCGAGTTCTTTTTCCGGCTCGCTGTAGTACATCCAGTTGTAGGTTTCGTTGTAGTACGTCTTGGTGAAACCCACCGGAATCTTGAACCAGAACGAGCTATCCTTGCCGCCCGCTTCGAGCAGCAGCACCGAATATTGACCCGACGCCGACAGACGATTGGCGAGAATGCAGCCCGCCGAACCCGCGCCGACGATAATGTAATCGTAGTTCATGCTCTATATCGCCAGACGGCGCTCAATCCATTGAAACGTAGTGGTGAAACCCGTCAGATGCAAGGCGCACTCAACCCTTGGCCGGCGCGAGATCCTTCACATCGGCCGGTTGCGCCGCCATTTGCAGATGCAAACGCTCCCCGGTGTACGGCGTGTGCTGCCTGACGACTTCCATATTCAGCTCGACGCCCAGGCCCGGTTCCTGCGACGGAATAATGTAGCCGTCTTCCCATTGAATCGGCTTCTTCAACACGGCCGCATGAAAACCGTCCCACGTACCGATACTTTCCTGAATCAGGAAGTTCGGCGTGCACGTCGCGAGCTGAATGCTGGCCGCCGCGCCGATCGGCCCGTTGTACAGATGCGGCGCGATCTGCGCGTAGTACACCTCGGCCAGCGTCGCGACTTTCTTCGCTTCGAGCAAGCCGCCGACACGCGCCACGTTCAGTTGCAGAATCGACGCGGCGCCCGCTTCCAGCAGCTTGAAGAATTCGTACTTGGTGGTGAGGCGTTCACCCGCGGCAATCGGAATGCTGGTGTGCCGCGCGACCTGCGCCATCGCGCCTTCCTGCCCCGGTGGAACCGGCTCTTCGAACCACAGCGGGTCGTACTTTTCGAGGCGTTTCGCAAGCCGGATCGCCGACGACGGCACCATCTGCCCATGCGTGCCGAACAGCAGATCCGCCTTGCTGCCGACTGCTTCGCGCACGCGCCGGCAGAAGGTTTCGCAACGGTCCAGCACTTCCATCGACAGTTGATGGCCCGAGTACGCCGTGTACGGTCCGGCCGGATCGAACTTCACCGCCGTGAAGCCGCGCTTGACGTTTTCGAGCGCGCATTCGGCGGCCAGATCGGGATCGTCGTAGTCGTATTCGCCGCGGCTGTTCTTCGGATACAGATACGTGTACGAACGCAGGCGCTGATTCACCATGCCGCCCAGCAACTCATACACCGGCTTGTTAGCCGCCTTGCCGATAATGTCCCAGCACGCCATTTCGAGGCCGCTCACCACGCCCATCATGGTCAGATCGGGGCGTTGTGTGAAACCGCTCGAATACGCTTCGCGCCAGAGCCGCTCGATATGATGCGGGTCCTTGTCAAGCAGATAGCGGCCGAATACATCGTCGATGATGTGGGTCATCGCTTTCGGATGGAAGGTCGCCGAATAGATTTCGCCGACACCTTCAATCCCGCAATCGGTCTTGAGCTTGACGAAGATCCAGTACATGCCGCCCACATGCGGCGGCGGTACGGCGACGATATGCGTTTCGAGCGAGACGACTTTCATTTACGCAACCTCTTTTCTATTGAGCATGCTTCTCAGCGCGAGCCCGGCAAAGCCGCCGAGCGCCGCCATGGCGGCTACATAGCCGAAGTAGAGCTGGTAGCCGAAGACGCCAGGGAACGTCTGCGTCAGATAGCCGTTGATGAGCGGCAGGAACACGTCCGGCGAATAACCGAGCACGGAGATCAGGCCGATCGCGAGACCCATCGTGGCAACCGGAATATTGCAGCGATCCAGCAGCGACCAGTACAGGCCGCGAATCGCGTAAGTCAGAATGCCGATGAACAGCACGAGGAACACCAGCAACACGTGGCTCGAAATACGCGGCGCCGCCATCAGGCCCAACAGCGACAGCGCGGCGAGAAAGAGCGCGATCACGAGCACCGACACCTTCGAATAGCGATCGCCGAGAAAGCCGCCGCCGATGCCGCCGATCGGCCGCATCCACAGCTTGAGCGTGGTGATCGTGCCCGCCATCACAACCGTGAGGCCGATTTCGCCTTCATGCAGATAGGCGGAGAAACTGTAGGTTGCCCAGAACACCTGGTAACCGCAGAACACGATCGCCGCGACCAGCCACAGTTCGGGAATCTTTGCGAGCGTCTTCAGATCGACCAGAACGTTGTTGCGTTGACGCGCGGCGCGATTGGCGGCGGCATCTGCTTTGCCCTGCGAATCCTTGACGAGTGCGAGCACGACGCCAAGCGCAATGCAAAGAAACGCGTACATGTACACCACCAGCTTGAATCCGGCCGCGACCGGTTCGCCCCTGGTCTGCGTGATCCATGCGAACAGCGTGATCGCGATGGTCGCGAGCATGGCTTCGATCAGGCCGCGTCCGCCGTCGAGCAAGCCGAAGAAACGGCCCTGCTCATGCGCGCCGGCAATCATCGTCACGCGTTTGATGACGGCGGCCCAGAACGTCAAACCGGTCGACAAACCCCAGCCGCCGAAGATCATCATCAGCATCGGGAAAGAAGGCGCGGTCGAATACCACAGCCCGAGCACGCCGGTGGCGATCAGAGAAAAACAGATCAGCAAACGCGGCGCGATACGGTCCGCGAGCCAGCCGCTCGGCAGATAACTCAACAGAAAGATCGTGCCCAGCGACGAATACAAATAGCCGAGCTGGCTGTCGGTGATGTGGAACACTTCGAGCATCGTCGGCTGATACACCTGCCGCAGATACAGAATCGGATAGATCGCGCCGGCGGCGATCACCAGCAGGATGAGCTGGATATAACGCTGCGTTTTGCTGTTTTGCAGGGCGGCCTCTTCGTCGCGCAGGGCGAGCGAAGCATCGGTTCGAACAGGTTGGGATGACACGTGAGCGCTCCTCAGAGACACAGCGCCGGCCCATCGGGCCGCCCGGTCTCCAATATGTTTTGTTATGGACTGGCAGCAGAATCGCTGCGCTTTTCAGGTTGCAAGGCAGACACGCACCGAAGCTTCAAGGTGCGGCGCGTGCCAGTTCAGCTTCAGTACTTCATGACCACGAGCCGGGTCTGGGTGAATTCGAGCATGCCGTGCTTGCCGTCGTCGCCGCCGAGGCCCGAACGTTTCCAGCCGGCGTGGAAGCCCTGATACGGATCGGCGGGCGTACGGTTCACGTACAGTTCACCGGCTTCGATGCCGTTGGCGACCTTCATCGCGCCGCGATAGTTCTCCGTATACAGCACCGACGAGAGGCCGAATTGATGATCGTTGGCCATCTCCAGCGCTTCGTCGAGCGTGCGATATTTGACGACCGGCATGATCGGACCGAAGGTCTCTTCCTGGATGATTTCCATGTCCTGACGGCAGTTCGTTAGCAACGTGGCCGGATAGAAGAAGCCTTTGCCTTGACCTGGTATGGGTAGCTTGCCGCCGGTTTCGAGCGTGGCGCCCGCTGCGACCGCACGTTCCACCATCGCGTGAATCGATTGGCGCGACGCCTCGTTGACGAGCGGACCCATCAACGACGGCTGTTCGCTGCGATCGCCGCTTTCCACCGCGCTCATGTGCTTTTTAAGCAGCGCGACAAAGCGGTCATGCACGCTTTCCTGCACGTAGACGCGTTCGATCGCCGTGCACAACTGACCGCAATGCGTGGTCTTGGACGCGACCAGATCGCGCGCGGCTTTCTCGAGATCGGCATCGGCCTCGATGATCGCGGGCGTCTTGCCGCCCAGTTCGAGCGACGGCTTGGCGATGTTCGCCTTGCAATAGTCGAGCACCTTGCGGCCCGCGCCGACGCTGCCCGTCAGCGTGATCATGCCGACCTTGGGATGCGTGCAAAGCGCCTCGGCGGTGGCGTGGTTCATCGCGAGAATGTTGACGACGCCCGCCGGCAAGCCGGCCTTCTCCACCGCCCTGGCGATTTCGAATGCGGATGTCGGCGTGTTGTTGCTCGGACGCACGACGACCGTGTTGCCGGCGATCAGCGCCGGCGCCACTTTGCGCATGAACGTATAGACCGGATAGTTGAACGGGATCAGACACGCGACCACACCGATCGGCTCGCGATGCAGCACGAGGTTTTCGTCGGGCGTATCGCTTGGAATCACTTCGCCTTCGATGCGGCGCGCCCACTCTGCGTGGTAGCGGGTGATCTGGCCGGCGTAGATCGCTTCGTTGGTGGCGTCGGCCACGCTCTTGCCGGACTCCAGCGCGAGCGCCGCGCCAATGGCGGGCGCGCATTCGGTCAGCGCGTCGGCGAGTTTGTGCAGATAGATGGCGCGCTCGGCCGCCGGCAGCTTGCGCCAGCCCTTTTGCGCAATCGCGGCGGCATCGACCGCGGCGATGACTTCGGCCTGGGTGGCGCCGGTGACATGGGCGATCACGGCCTCGGTGGCCGGATTGCAAACGGCGATGATCTCGCGGCTAGCGGTGTCGGTCGCGGGTTCGATGAACTGGCCGTTAGCAAAATTCCGATCGAGTCGCATGGTCGTCTCCTGAAAAGCATGGTGCGAAAAACGCATTGCCCTCGGCTATGGCCTTCATGCCAAAGGTGCATGAACGGAATTTTTCTCTGGGTCACCGCCCCGCCACAAGCGAATAATTCGCGGGACAAACATTCAAAAAAATCACGTTTATCCAGGGATGTGCCTCATTCGCGATTCCCATCCCGAATAGCAGAATCCGGGCTTTGCCAAAAAGCAGCGGTCGTCGAACGCCTGCGGGTTCGTCCGGGGAATTCGGTCCGCTCACTACCAAGGTATGGAGCTCATGATGAAAAAGAACCGCATTGCGACCGCCGCATTCGCCGCACTCGCCTCGCTGGCGGCGTCGCCGGCCTTCGCTCAAAGCAGCGTCACGCTGTACGGCGTGCTCGACGAAGGCATCGACTACACCAACAACGCGGGGCACGGCGCGGTGTGGGAAATGGCGAGCGGCTATGCGCAAGGCAGCCGCTGGGGCATGAAGGGTTCGGAGGATCTGGGCGGCGGCCTGAAGGCCGTGTTTCAACTTGAAAACGGCTTCGACGTGAGTTCGGGACGGCTCGGCCAGGGCGGCCGCATGTTCGGGCGGCAGGCGTATGTGGGGCTGAGCGATGGTCGCTTCGGCACGGTCACGCTCGGGCGCCAGTACGATTCCGTGGTCGATTACCTCGCGCAGACCACGGCCAACGGCAACTGGGCCGGCTACCTGTTCGCGCATCCGTACGACAACGACAACACCGACAACTCGTTCCGCCTTGGCAACAGTGTGAAATACGCGAGCCCGGAGATGGCGGGCTTTCAGTTCGGCGGCGCGTACGCCTTCAGTAACGACACCCACTTCGCGAACAACCGCGCGTATAGCTTCGGCGGTCAATATGCGAACGGCGGGCTGCTGGTCGCGGCGGCCTATATGCAGGCGGACAATCCCGGCGTGGGCTCGACCGGCGCGATTACCGCAAACGACGCCAGCTTTATCGCCGGACGCATGCGGGTGTTCGGCGGCGGCATCAACTACACGTTCGGCTCGGCGACGGCCGGTTTTGCCTACACCAACTCGAACTACAAGAACCCGACGGGCAACGGCTATATCGGCATTCCGCTGGCCGCGACGGGCGTCACGTTGAATACGCTGAAGTATCAGAACTTCGAAGTGAACGGCAAATACCAGTTCACGCCGGCGTTCTTCGTCGGCGCGCAGTACGTGTACACGATGGAAAACTACGATGCGTCGTCAGGCAGCGTGAAGCCGAAGATTCACTCGGTCGGCCTGATGGCGGATTACAACCTGTCGAAGCGCACCGATGTGTATGTGCAGGGCGAGTATCAAAAGGTCGCGGGCGATTCGACTCACTCGATTCTCGACAACGCGTTCATTCCCGGTGTGCAGGCACCGTCGTCGACGGGCACCCAGGTCGCCGTTCGGCTGGCGCTGCGGCATAAGTTTTAAGCGACGGTTTTTCAGTCCTCCACCGCCGCCTTCAACCTCGACAACGCGTGATCCCACTGCCGCGAGATCGCGTCGAGCGCGCGGCGCGCTGCGTCGAGTTGGGTGGGCTCGAATTCCCACAAGCGTTCACGGCCCACCTTCACATCGCGCACGAGCCCCGCGTTGGCGAGCACCTGCAAATGCTGCGTGACGGACTGCCGCGTGATGTCCGTTCCCGCAGTGAGTTGCGCGATCGACATCGCGCTGCCCGCGCACAATACCGCGACCAGACACAGGCGTGTCTCGTCGCCGAGCGCCGCGAAAATGGCCGCGGAACTGCGCAGCGCCGCCACCTTCAGAGCCGTTCCGCCAGACGCCTTCTTAACCCTTGGCGACATGCTGTTCGATGTTGGTCATCTGTTCTTCCCAACCGCCGCTATTCATGCGGAACGCTTCTTCGCGGCGGCCGGGGGGAAGTTGATCGAAGCCCGACTCGACCACGCGCAACAGGGTGCCCGACTCGACCTCGGTCAGCTCGAAGACCACCAGCGTGGTCGGCTCCGGCGAATAGTCCACCTTGACATCGACCGCGGCCGGATGCCAGCGCCATGACAGGTGATGCTCCGGTTCGACGCGTTCAACATGCACGTCCATGACCAGATACTCGTAGCCCGGATAGGTAATGTTGCCCTGCACGGACTGGCCGGCCACGAACTCTTTGCCGGTGAGATTCACGCCGAACCAGTTACCGAATTCCTCGGCATTGGACAATGCACGCCAGACTCGCGAGCGCGGCGCCTTCAGCAGAATCTGTTTTTCGATGCGATCGGTGGATGTGTTCATATGCAGCCTCCTGTCGACCAGAGTTCGCGCTTTAGCGCGTTACTCTGGTCCCATGCAAAGCTCGTTACTCTGGTCTCATGCAACATAGTCGCGAGCTGCATATTAGAAGCCGCGCAGCCAACATGCAAGTATTTGACTGCATTTTTGCATAGCGGTCTTTCGTAGGCTCATGCGCCCACCGCGCCTTTATTTTTCTTCCTGTTCCCCGCTCTTGAAGAGCCGCGCGCTCGACAGAATGGCCAGCGCGATCGCCACGCTGAGAATCGCCGTGGCCTCGCGCCCGAGCCCCGCCGCCACGCCGACGCCCGCGCTGAGCCACAAGCTTGCCGCCGTCGTCAGACCGCGCACCTCGCGCTCGGCGCTGAGCTTGATGATGGCGCCCGCGCCCAGAAAACCGACCCCGGACACGAGTCCCTGCAAGACCCGGCTCATGTTGTCCTGCGAAAAACCGGCCTGCAGCGGCACGACCACGAACAAGGCCGCGCCGACCGACACCATCATGTGCGTGCGCATGCCGGCGTCGCGCCGTGACATCTCACGCTCGAAACCCAGTATGCCGCCGAGTATCAAGGCCAGCCCGAGGCGCATCAGGACCTGAGTGACGTCGGCCGCGCTGCCGAGATCGGAGAACTCTGCCCGGGCGGCTGCCCACACCGCGTGCCACCAGTTGTACATTACATTTGCCCGACGTTTTGGAAAACGCCAAGCATACGACAATAACGCGGCACTGCGTGGCTCATCCCGCCGAGGTTTTCTTCACGAACGCGCTCACCACTGATTTTTGATCGGCCGCGGCGCACGATCCGCACCGCCACGTCAGCGTGGCAGCCGGATCGCGCGCGTTACTGCGTTACTGCATCACTCCGTTGCGTGCGCGTGCATCACACCGGTGTGCATCGACCACGCCATCCACGGACGGCGCAGCGCGACGATTGCGACGAACGCGCAGGCCGCGAGCGCGCCGAACGTCGCGAAGCCCATCTGATAGCTGCCCGTGCTTTCCTTCGCGATACCCATCACGACAGGCAGATAGAATCCGCCGATGCCGCCCGCGGCGCCGACGATGCCCGACATCAGACCCGTGCGGCCGGCCCAGCGATGCGGCACCAGCTGGAAGGTCGCGCCGTTGCCGAGACCGAAGGCCACGTACAGGCACAGCAGCAGCGCGATGCCACCGGCCATGGTCGGCATAACCGCGGCGAACACGAAGTCGCACAGCGAGATGATCGCGAGCAGGACGGTCAGCGCGCGCACGCCGGACACCTTGTCGGCGATCAGACCGCCGAGCGGACGCACCATCGCGCCAGTCGCGGCGAGCAGCGCCATGAAGAGGCCGGCGTCGATCTTCGAGAGCTGATAAAGGTTGGTCAGCAGCAGCGTGACATACGAGGACATGCCGACGAATCCGCCGAACGTAATGCTGTACACCAGCATGATCGCCCATGTGTCACGTTCGGCCAGCACTGCGCGATAGCGCTTGGGCAGCACCGCAATCGCCAGCAGAGCGCCGATCACCGGCAACAGCAGCACACCTGTTTTGCCCGAGCCGAACATGCCCGCTTCGACCAGCAGCACCAGCACGATCAAGCCGATCAGCGTCACCGCGAAGCTGCCGAATGCGCGTAGCGCGCTGCCCGTTTTCACGCCGGAGTCGTTAGCCCAGAAATACAGCGTGATCGCGGCGATCGAGAGCAACGGCAGAGCGCCGCCGGCGGCCACCTGCCAGCCGTAGTGCGTCGCCAGTTGCGGGAACAGAAAGCCGTCGAGCACCGCGCCGATATTGCCGGCTGCGGCGAGGCCCAGCACGAGGCCCTGCACCTTCGGCGGATAGTTGCTGCCCGCCATCGGCAGCGCCACCGCGAAACTCGCACCGCCCACGCCGAGAAACACGCCGAGCACCAGCAGCATCGTGTACGACGGTACGGACGGCATTAACGGCAACACGATGGTCGGCACCGCCGACAACAGCACGCCCATCAGCGCGATGCGCTTGCCATGCGCGGATTGATACAGGTTACCGAGCGTCACGCGCAGAATCGCGGCCGACAGCACCGGCACCGCGACCAGCAACCCCTGTTGCGCGGGCGTCATCGCGATGCTCTTGCTGATGAACGGTGCGAGCGGTCCATACAGGACCCACACGGTAAAGCCCGTGTCGAAATAGAGGAAACACGCCACCAGCGCGCGCCAGTCCCCACTCTTTAGGGAGCTCATCACGTTTTTCATCAGATATCCTCACAAAACTGATTTTTCGACTATCCAGCAGATTGCGCTACGCGCCACGCACCGGAATGATCACCATGTTGATAACCGGCATAAACATGCAACCTCCATGCCATGCGGTTCCTTCTTTTGAAGCTGTACTGCGTACTCGTTGAAACCTTGAAACGCGAGCGCGCTCGTTGCGCTGACAACCGCATGACTATCAATAAACGTCGCGTGCGTAGCGCTTTTCCTGCGCGAGGCGGTTCACGTATTCGAGAGCTTTTTCATCGCTCATGCCGCCGTGACAGGCCACCACTTCCTTGAGCGCCGCGTCGACATCTTTAGCCATCCGGTTGGCGTCGCCGCATACGTAGAAATGCGCACCGTCTTCGAGCCACGACCACAATTGCGCACCCTGTTCGCGCATGCGGTCCTGCACATAGACCTTGTCTGCCTGGTCGCGCGAGAACGCGACGTCGAGGCGGGTCAGCACACCGGTATCGCGCATCGATTCGAGTTCGTCGCGATAGTAGAAATCGGAGGCCGCGTGCTGCTCGCCGAAGAAGAGCCAGTTGCGTCCCGTATCGCCGCGCGCACGCCGCTCGTGCAGAAAGCCGCGAAACGGTGCAACGCCGGTGCCGGGACCGACCATGATCATCGGCGTATCGGAACCATGAGGAGGACGAAAGTGCGCGGACTTCTGCACGAATACTGGCACGTTGACATCGCCCGCGCGGTCGGCGAGAAACGTCGACGACACGCCTTTGCGATGACGCCGGCCATTGCTGTAGCGCACCGCGGCAACGGTCAGATGAACTTCGCCCAGATGGGCTTTCGGGCTCGACGCAATCGAATAGAGACGCGGCTGCAGCCGCTTGAGCATGCCGGTCAATTCGGAGGCCGTGAGGCTCAGGGGAAATTCGTGCAGCACGTCGGCGATCTGCTGGCCCCACAACCACTGCTTGAGGTCGGCCTTGCGCTCGGGCGACAGCAGATCGCGCAGCGCACCGTTGTTGCTGCGCGCGGCGACGAACGCGAGCAGATCGGGACTCGGCCGCGCGATCTCGTAGTGCTTGCCGAGCGCATCGGCAAGGCGCATTTCGCCCACGCCAGCCACGTTCACCGCGGCGTCCGCGCTCACGCCGCTCAGTGCGATCAATTCGTCGACGAGTTCCGGGCAGTTGCTCGGCCAGACGCCGAGCGCATCGCCTGCTTCGTATTCGAGTCCCGAGTCGCCGGTACGCAGCGAAAAGTAGCGCGTATCTTTCGCCGCGCCCTGCTTGTTCAGACGCAGATTGCTGACGAGCCGCGATGCGGCCGGCCGCGTTTTGGTCGCCACCGTGCCCGGCACGACCGAGTTGATCATGCCGCCCGGCGGCACGGCATACAGTGCGGCATCCTCTTCCTTGATACGCACGATGATGCGTTCGAGCCACGCGTCCGCGCTTTCCTGATACTCGCTATCGCAATCGACGCGCTCCATCAGGCGCAGCGCGCCTTGTGCAGCGAGCCGCTCATCGAGACGCCGGCCGTGGCCGCAGAACTGGTCGTAGTTGCGATCGCCGAGCGCAAGCACCGCGAAGCGGACGCCGTCGAGGCGCGGCGCGCCCTCGCCGCTCAATTGCGTCCACAAGCTTTGTGCGTTGTCGGGTGGATCGCCGTCGCCGAAGGTGCTCGTCATCAGCAGCACGTATTGGGCTTTGGCGAGCGTCGATGCCTGATAGTCCGCCATGCACGACGTGCGGATTTCGAAGCCCGACTCCATCAACCGCGTTGCGTAGGCTTCGGTCAGCGACTCGGTGTTGCCGGTTTGCGAGGCCCACAGCAGCGTGACCTTCGGCCGCGCACGCACGATGCGCACGCCGGACGACGCGTGCAATGTTTCTGTATTCGCCGCGGCGTGCGGCGTTGTCAACGCATCGCCCAGAGCGGTCGCACTGCGGCTATAAAGACCGGCCAGCAGACCGTCGACGTAAAGACGGCTCGCCGTATCGAACGGCGCGCTAGCCGGCAGAACCGGAACGCGGTCGATACCTTGCGCTTCCGCCGAGCGCAGTCCACTCACGAAGCCGGCGAGATACGTGCGCTCCTGATCGGTGAACGAAGGCGCGGGAGTCGGCGGCAACTGCAACAGGCTGGTGAGTGCTTCGATACGGGGCATATCCAGGTCCTCGGCGCTAGCCGATACGGTGTCGGCCAGCGCAGCGCTCGCAGCGACTGCAACGGATGCATCCGCCAGCGATACATCGTCGTCATTCAGGAACGGCTCGACGCGCTCGACCGCCACCGGGCTCAGCGTCACAGCGCAGAACTTGAGTTCGGGCTGCTGCGAGACCGGGTCGATGGCGTCGCTCGTCACGGCGTTGACGCACAGGTCGTCGCCGAACACGTCGTTCCAATGCATCGGCGCAAAGCACTGGCCCGCGCTCACGCGCTCGGTCACGACAGCCGGCAACACCGCGCGACCACGGCGCGAACGAATCTCCACCGGGTCTTTTGCCTTGATGCCGAGCGTGGCGGCATCTTCGGGATGAATCTCGACAAACGGGCCTGGGTTCAGCCTGTTGAGCATCGCGACCTTGCCGGTCTTGGTCATGGTGTGCCATTGATGCTGCAAGCGGCCTGTGTTCAATACGATCGGAAACTCACGATCCGGCAGTTCAGCGGGCGCCGCGTAGGCGCGTGCGAAGAACATCGCCTTGCCGCTCGCTGTCGGAAATACGAGCCGCGCACGGCTGCTGTCGAGCCGTTCCTTGAGCGGTTGACTCACGCCGTCGTTGAGGTAGCGAACCGGGTTGCGGTCGCCGGAATCATCCGATGCAAGCGGCCATTGCAACGGCGTTTCCTTCAGGCGGCGATAGCTCGCGCCGCGCAGGTCGTACCCGGTTTTCGGATTCGACGCGCGGGTGATTTCCGCGAAGACTTCCTCCGCGCTCGCGTATGTGAAGGCATCGGCGAAACCCATTTCACACGCGACGCGCGCGATGATCTGCCAGTCCGGCAGCGCCGCGCCCGGCGGCTCGATGCCCTTTTGCATCAGCGTCAGATTGCGCTCGGAGTTGATCATCACGCCTTCGGCTTCGGCCCACAGCGCGCCGGGCAACAGCACGTCGGCATATCGGTTGGTTTCGGTATCGAGGAACGCGTCCTGCGCGATCACGAGTTGCGCCGCGCTCAATCCGTCGATCACGTTCTGACGATTCGCCACGCTCGCCACCGGATTCGTGCAGATGATCCAGCACGCCTTGATCTCGCCCGCCGCCATGCGCGCGAACATATCGATCGTGCCGTTGCCGACCTGCGGCTTGAGCGAGCCCTTCGGAATGCGCCACAGGTCTTCGATAAACGCGCGGTCTTCTTCGACCAGCACCGAGCGCTGACCCGGCAGGCCCGGCCCCATGTAACCCATCTCGCGGCCGCCCATCGCATTGGGCTGGCCCGTCAGCGAAAACGGGCCGCTGCCGCGCCGGCAAATCTTGCCCGTCGCCAGATGCAGGTTGCAGATC
Organism: Paraburkholderia sp. BL17N1; assembly: GCF_003634175.1. Taxonomy (NCBI): domain Bacteria; kingdom Pseudomonadati; phylum Pseudomonadota; class Betaproteobacteria; order Burkholderiales; family Burkholderiaceae; genus Paraburkholderia; species Paraburkholderia sp. BL17N1. The sequence goes on along the minus strand of NZ_RBIW01000001.1, from coordinate 3,573,980 downwards.
GCGTTGGTGTGCCAGGTGCCGTGCGTGCTCTGATTCAGGCCCATGGTCCAGCAACTGATCCACTCTTTCGCCGTGCCGATCATCCGCGCGGCCTCGCGGATATCCTCGACGGCGAGGCCGGTGATTTGCGCGACGTTCTCCGGCGTGTAATCGGCGAGAAACGCGGGCATTGCATCCCAGCCTTCGGTAGCCTCGGCGATGAATGCGGCATCCGTCTGGCCGTTTTCGTGCAACAGATGCAGCAGGCCATTGAGCAACGCGAGATCGGTGCCCGGCTTGATCTGCATGAAGAGATCGGCTTTCTCCGCCGTGGTGTTGCGGCGCGGATCGACAACGATCAGTTTGGCGCCGGCCTTCACGCGATCCATCATGCGCAGGAACAGAATCGGGTGACAGTCGGCCATATTCGCGCCGATCACGAAGAACAGGTCGGCGTGATCGATGTCCTCGTACGATCCCGGCGGACCGTCCGCGCCGAGCGACAGTTTGTAGCCGCTGCCCGCGCTCGCCATGCACAGGCGCGAATTCGATTCGATGTTGTTGGTGCCGACAAAACCCTTGGCGAGTTTGTTGACGAGGTACTGCGCCTCGATCGACATCTGCCCGGATACGTAGAACGACAGCGCGTCCGGCCCATGTTCATCGAGCAGGCCGCGCAAACGCGCTGCGGTGGCGCTGATCGCCTGTGCCATCGGCAGCGGCGCCGGGTCCTGGCCACGCGCGTGACGCACGAACGCGCCTTCGAGACGCCCCGACTTGCGCAACGCCACATGCGCCGATTGCCCCTTCGTGCACAACCGTCCGAAGTTGGCCGGATGCTCCTTGTCGCCGGAGATTTTTACGACCTGGCCGTCCTCGACGTGCAGCACCATGCCGCAGCCAACGCCACAGTAGGGGCACACGGTTTTTACGTTTGTAGAGGACATGAGCGGGCGACGTCGTTAAAAAAGAATTCAGCGATTCAAACCGCGACCCACACCTGGCCGTTTTCCACGCGCGCGGCAAACGCGCCGACGGAATGCGCCGGTGTTTCGAGGCACTCGCCGGTCCGCAGATCGAAGTGATGTTTGTAGATCGGCGAGGCCACGACGATGCGTTCGCCGAGGCTGCCGATCAATCCGCGCGAGAGCACCGCCGCCTGCGAGCCCGGATCGAAGTTTTCGATCGCGTACACGATCGGGTCCGCGTCACCGTTGTTCACGTGAAAAACCGCGACCTGTTCGCCGTTGACGAGCGCGCAAACACCCGTGTTGGGCACGATGTCGTCGAGCGGGCAAACCGGCGTCCAGGAGCGTGGCAGGCGATCGTTGTTCATGACGGAAGTCCTCGGTGAAAGTGCGGTTCAATCAAACGGTTTCGACGACAACGGGAATCGCGGCGAGCTTCGAACGCCGCTCGGCGGGTGTCGCCGGCCGGATCTGGCCGCGCTCCTCGACGAACGCGACATGGCTGTCCGACTCGGCGCTGTTGACGAAATGACGGAAGCGCTTGCGCGTTTCGGGATCGGTGACGGCCTTCTTCCATTCGCACTCGTAGGTGTCGACCACGTGCTGCATTTCCGACTCGAGTTCGCCGGCCACCCCGAGACGATCGTTGACGACCACGTCGATCAGGTAATCGAGGCCGCCTTCGAGGCTCTCGCGCCACACGCTGGTGCGTTGCAGACGGTCGGCGGTGCGCACGTAGAACATCAGGAAACGGTCGATGTAGCGCACCAGCGTTTCCTTATCGAGGTCCGACGCGAGCAGTTCGGCGTGGCGCGGTTTCATGCCGCCGTTGCCGCACACATAGAGATTCCAGCCCTTTTCGGTCGCGATGATGCCGACGTCCTTGCCCTGCGCTTCCGCGCATTCACGCGTGCAGCCCGACACGCCGAACTTGATCTTGTGTGGGGTGCGCAGGCCCTTGTAGCGGTTCTCGATCTCCACCGCGAGACCCACCGAATCGCCGACGCCGTAGCGGCACCACGTCGAACCGACACACGACTTCACGGTACGCAGCGACTTGCCGTACGCGTGGCCGGATTCGAAACCGGCGGCGATCAGTTCTTCCCAGATGAACGGCAGTTGCTCGACGCGCGCGCCGAACAGATCGACCCGCTGACCGCCGGTGATCTTCGTATAGAGGCCGTACTTCTTCGCTACCTGGCCGACCGCGATCAAACCATCGGGGGTGACTTCGCCACCCGCCATGCGCGGCACGACCGAGTAGGTGCCATCACGCTGAATGTTGGCAAGGTAGTAGTCGTTGGTGTCTTGCAGCGAAGCGTGCTCCTTCTTCAGCACGAACTCGTTCCAGCACGACGCGAGCACGCTCGCCACCACCGGTTTGCAGATATCGCAGCCGAGGCCGTGGCCGTGCTTCGCGAGCAGTTCGCCGAAGCTGCGCACGCCTTCCACACGCACGATGTGATACAACTCCTGGCGCGAATACGCGAAGTGTTCGCAGACATGGTTATTGACCGCGAGGCCCTGCTTCTTCATCTCGGCCTTCATCACCTGGGTGACGAGCGGCACGCAGCCGCCGCACGAGGTGCCGGCGGTCGTCGCGCATTTCAAAGCGCCGATATCGGTCGCGCCGGCACAAACGGCGGCGCACAACTCGCCCTTCGAGACGTTGTTGCACGAGCAGATTTGCGCGGAAGCCGGCAACGAATCGACGCCGAGCGCGGGTTTCGCATTGCCGTCGGCCGCCGGCAGAATCAGGAATTCAGGCGACGCGGGCAATTCGATGCGGTTCAACATCATTTGCAGCAGCGTGCCGTATTCGCCGGCGTCGCCCACCATCACGCCGCCCAGCAGATATTTGCCGCACTCGGACACCACCAGCTTCTTGTAGACCTGCTTGCGCTCGTCGCTGAACTGATACGCGCGGCTGCCCGGCGTGTTGCCGTGCGCGTCGCCGATGCTCGCCACGTCCACGCCCATCAGCTTGAGCTTGGTGCTCATGTCGGCGCCGGCGAATTCCGCCGTGTCGCCGAGCAGTTGTTTCGCCACTGCGCGAGCCATGTCGTAGCCCGGCGCCACGAGGCCGAACAACTGGCCGTTCCACAGCGCGCATTCGCCGATCGCATAGATGTGCGGATCGCTCGTGCGGCATGCGTTGTCGATCACGATGCCGCCGCGCGGGCCGAGCGTCAGGCCGCTGGCGCGCGCCAGGTCGTCACGCGGACGAATGCCCGCGGAGAACACGATCATGTCGGTGTCGAGGTGGCTGCCGTCGGCGAATTGCATGCGGTGCGTGCCCTGCTCGCCATCGACGATCGCCGTGGTGTTCTTCTGCGTATGCACCGTCACGCCCAGTTCTTCGATCTTGCTGCGCAGCACGCGGCCGCCGCCGTCGTCCACCTGCACGGCCATCAGACGCGGCGCGAATTCGACCACGTGCGTTTGCAGGCCCATGTCGCGCAGCGCCTTCGCGCATTCGAGCCCGAGCAGCCCGCCGCCGACCACCGTGCCCGTCTTCGAACGCGCGCCGCATTCACGCATCGCCTCGAGATCGTCGATGGTTCGGTACACGAAGCAATCGGCACGCTCGCGGCCCTGCACGGGCGGCACGAACGGATAGGAGCCGGTGGCGAAAACCAGCTTGTCATAAGGCAGCGTTTCGCCCGTCGATACCGTCACGGTGCGCGCATCGCGATCGATCGCCACGGCCTTTGCGTTCAGCTTCAGCAGCACGTTCTGGCGTTCGAAGAAACCCGGTTCGACGAGCGACAGATCGTCCGCCGTCTTGCCCGCAAAAAACTCGGACAGGTGCACGCGATCGTAGGCCGGGCGCGATTCCTCGCACAGCACGGTGATGTCGAGGCCGTGCGCGGCGTCCTGGGCGAGGCACTCGACCAGTTTGTGACCGACCATCCCGTGACCGATAACGATGATTTTCATGAGCGCGGTTTCCTCAATGTGCTGGTTGCGAGCGACGCCGTATGGCAGGTGGCGAAAACGATTCTGGAAATAAAAACGGCGTCCCGCGAACCCAGTCGATGACTGAATTCGGGGGACGCCGTTGTCCTGACCTGTCCTGCAGCGAGTACTTTGTGTTGCACTCGCGCCGGATCCACGTTGATCCGATGGCAAGCCTTAACGCAAAGCCTATGCCAGTTGCACTAAATGCCCGGAAGGAGGCCGTGGCGCGGGCGTTTGCGGCGAATCGCATGCGTGTGCGGCAAAGCGGGCGCGCGACGCGTTTTGATGCAGCGTGGCACATGGATGGTGCGACGCAGCACCCTGCGCGTGCGAGGTGCACGCTTGCGAACGGTGCGGGGCGTGCGCGTCGGCGGCGTTATTTGCGAGGCGTGGCAAGGCGTACAGCGCGCGTGGCCGACGGATGGCGTAGTCCTTGCATAAGCAGTGGCGAGTTCATGGCGGCAATGCGGCAGCCACGACGTGCAGCACATACCGATGCGGGCGAAACACAACGCTGTGTTTCACCGTGCTGGAAGCGAAACGGCAGAGCAGCACACCACGCAGTAAACGGACAACGGCGTCCCCTCGTGATCATCACGAGCGGACGCCGTTTTTTTTATTGGGCGCCGGCGCGACACTGATCGCCGGCCGACACAGAAGCGAAGGACACCGTGATAGATACCGCGATGAACACGAACGCCGGCAAGGTCACCTTATTGAGCGCCGGCCCCGGCGACCTCGATCTGCTTACGCTCAAGGCCGCGAGAGCGCTGGCCGTCGCCGACGTCGTGCTGCTCGACGACCTCGCGAATCCCGAGATCGTGACCCTAGCGCCGCAAGCGCGCGTGATTCGCGTCGGCAAACGCGGTGGCTGCCGCTCGACGCCGCAAGCGTTCATCGAACGGTTGATGCGCCGCTATGCGCTCAAGGGCTTGCACGTGGTGCGGGTGAAAGGCGGCGAAGCGCTGCTGTTCGGACGCGCCGGCGAAGAACTCGCGGTCTTGCGCGGCGCCGGTATTCCGGTGGAGATCGTCAACGGCATCTCATCGGGGTTCGCCGCCGCCGCGGGTCTCGGCATTTCGCTCACGCATCGCCGCCATTGCCACGGCGTCAGTTTCGTGACCGCACATACCGAAGATCACGGCGAGCCGGACTGGGCCGCGTTGGCCGCGACACGCACCACGCTGGCGATCTACATGGGGATGCGGCGCATCGACAGTATCGCGGCCGCGTTGCTCGCGAGTCTGCCGGCCGATACGCCCGCTGCCGTGGTGCAATGGGCCGGTGGCAGCAACGAACGGCGTCTGATGAGCCGCCTCGATCGGCTCGCCGCGGATGCGACGAACGCGGGCTTCGGCAGCCCGGCGGTGATTCTGGTGGGCAGCGCGATCGGCGAGAGCGTCGAGCGCGTGTGGGCGGGAGATAACGCACGCGGCGGCGAACCGAACGCGATGCAAAGCGACATGCCGAGCGCGCGCGAGGCAATCGCGCAGGCCGCGTGAGCAGTTCGCGCGTTTCTCGACCCATCAAGTCCGCTCGCTACTCTCAGGCGCGAGTTCGACACCTCGGACGGGATTCGGCTCAATCGCGCAGAGATTACCGAAATAACTGCCGTCGGGAAAAATGATCGGTACGGAGATATAACTGCCCAGCTTGTAGATTTGCGCCGTGACGCGGGCCACGGCGGCAAAGCCGATGCTCTGTTCTTGCGGATCATGGGCGGGGTGGAAGGCATCGCGTGGAGATGCTGGACCGCCTCGATATCCCGCGCGATGCAGGCGTCTGCATCGTTGCCGAGCGGTATTTTATTCGTGAGAAGCGGTGCTGCCTATCCTTGCCGATTCGGCCTGAAAATCACTTGATGGAGCGTCGATTCTGTCGGGACTTCAAATTGCTCACCTGACAGGACCACAACCTGAGGGAAATCAGATGGCCCATCACCCAGCCGCACGCCTTCTGATCGCCGACGACGACGCGAACCTGCTGGCCGCTTACGTACACTACTTCAGCGCGCATGGCTTCGAGATCCGAACGGCGCGCAACGGCCTCGACGCGCTGGCTCAATACTGCGCATGGCATCCGCAGGCCGCGCTGCTGGACGTCGAAATGCCGCGTCTGGACGGACGCGCGGTGGCGCGGCGAATCCGCTACGTAGGCGATACTCCGGCGCCGACGCTGGTCGCGGTCACCGGGCTCGAACGTGTCGAGGAAGTGAGCGAATCGCTGCGCGCGGGCTTCGATCATCATTTCGTCAAGCCAGTGCCGATGCCGGTGATTCTCGCGGCGTTGACCGTGGGCGTCCGGCATTAGCCCTGAACTCAATCGCCGAAGCCCAATTCCGCTTCCACTGCCTGCCCGACTCGCAGCCACGTTCCGGCGCCACTCGCGACAAGCGCATTGTTGCCGAACGTGATCGCCCCGTTTCGCTGCGGATTCGCGCGATAGACGCTCATCGTGTCGGTCGGCTCGTTCGGCCAGTCCGGATCGGGTGCGCCTTTCGCCTGGTCGATGGTCGGCATCGGACAGCGCGTGCACGGCTTGACCAGCTGCAGTTGCGCGCCCCCGCCTGCTTCGCCAGCCACGCTCAGCGTCTCCACATAGTCTTCCTCATACGCGTCGAGCCCCGTCAGCACCACGTTGGGACGGAAGCGGTCGATCGGAATCGACGGCGCGCCCTTGCCGTTCAGGCGCGTGTTCAGATCGTCCAGCGACGCCTGGCCGATCACCAGCAGCGGAAAACCATCGGCGAAATGGGTGGTGGCGCCGCCCACGCTCTCCGTGTAGTCCGGATCGACAACGCGTTCGCGTTCGGGATTAAAGCGCAAGAGCCGCGCGGGCACGCCGAGAAATGTCGAGAACCACGCGGCGCATGCGTCGCCGGTGTCGAGTCCATAGGCCGCGTCGCGCCAGACCCTGGTCTGCACCGCGGGCGGCGCCTCGAGCCGTGCGCTTTCCAGCGGCGTGCGCAACTCGCTCATGCCGGGCGCGCGGATCACGAGATCCTCGGCGCCGAGTTCGACCTTGATCAACGCCATGCGCGGATACGCGCGCTGCGTGAGCATGGCGCCGGCCGGGTCAGTGACCATCCAGCAGCGGTCGTATTCGAGGCCGGTGGCGAGCAGTCGCGCCTCATTCAGGGCAATGCCCGCACAGGATTTGATCGGATAGACGAATAGTTCGCTGATGGTCGGCATGGCGTGGGACGCACGTGGAGAGTGTGAATTCTTGTGTTCGATGCCTGATTGTAAAGCCCGCCGCTCGCTTCGTTCCAGCCGGAATAGCGGCCAAACGAACCGCTGAAGACCCGGGCGCGCGATGCAGCCGTTCCTTCCGGCGGCGCTTGGACGTAAAATCCCCAAGCAAAGCGCTTGGGCAAGGACCAGGCCGGCGCTGCGGCATTCGCGCACAATGCGGATACTGGAAGGCTGCGTGCAACCCGCGTGGTCACCGAATATCAACGCGGCAGCTGCGCGCGTGCACGGTGCAATTCCCGCGCGCGGCGGCCGCCCATCGAGGCCGAAGCCATCGTGCAAAGCGCGAGTGGCGGCGGGGCCGAGCCGATCCTTACCCTACACGAACCAGGAAATTCACTATGCTGAGCAAACCCATGTTGACCGTCGCCGAAACGACCCGCATTCTCGAAGCCGCCCGCGCCGAAGCCGAGAAACACCAGTGGGCTGTCGCCATCGTGGTGGTCGACGACGGCGGCCATCAACTCGGCATGCTGCGTCTGGACGGCAGCGCGCCGGCCAGTTCGTATATCGCGACCGAAAAGGCCCGCACTTCGGCGATCGGCCGCCGCGAAACCAAGGTATATGAAGACATGATCAACAACGGTCGCACCGCGTTCCTCAGCGCGCCGTTGCAAGGCACGCTGGAAGGCGGCGTGCCGGTGATCGTCGACGGCCACGTGGTCGGCGCGGTCGGCGTGTCGGGCGTCAAGTCGGATCAGGACGCGCAGATCGCCAAGGCGGGTATTGCCGCTATCGCGGCCTGAGTTTTCAGTGCGGTTCCGTTCGCAAGCCGACCAGAACGGCCGCCATGAATCAAAGAAACTAACCGTTGCACAACGCGGGCCGATGCCCCCTCATCGGCCCCATTCAGATAGATGGAGCAGTCGATGACTCAGATGAACACGCGCGGCGGACTGCAAGTCGCCGCCAACCTCGACCAGTTCGTCGAAACCGAAGCCCTGCCCGGCACCGGACTCGACAGCGCCGCATTCTGGTCAGGTTTCGACGCCCTCGTGCACGAGCTGGCGCCCAAAAACCGCGCGCTGCTCGCCGAGCGCGACCGCCTGCAAACCGAGCTGGACAACTGGCATCGCGCCAATCCGGGTCCGGTGCGCGATCTGCGGGCGTACCGTGCGTTTCTCGAAGGCATCGGCTATATCGTGCCGGTGCCTGCCGGCGTCAAAGCCACGACGGACAACGTCGACACCGAAATCGCCGAACAGGCCGGCCCGCAACTCGTGGTGCCGCTGTCGAATCAGCGCTATGCGCTGAACGCGGCGAACGCGCGCTGGGGCAGCCTGTACGACGCGCTCTACGGCACCGACGCGATTCCCGAGACCGGCGGTGCCGAAAAGCAGAAAGCCTTCAATCCGGTGCGCGGCGCCGCGGTGATCGCCTATGCCCGCAAGTTCCTCGACCAGGCCGCGCCGCTCGCGAATGGTTCCCACACGGACGCCACGCGCTATAGCGTCGAAGCCGGCAAGCTGGTCGTCACGCTGAAGAACGGCACGAGCGAGTTGAAGACGCCGGCGCAATTCATCGGCTATCAGGGCGAGCCAAGCGCGCCGTCCGCCGTGCTGCTCAAGCACAACGGCCTGCACTTCGAAATCCAGATCGACGCGAGCGATTCGATCGGCAGGACCGATTCCGCGCACGTGAAGGACGTGGTGGTCGAAGCGGCGGTGAGCACGATCATCGACTGTGAAGACTCGGTCGCTGCCGTGGATGCAGAAGACAAGGTCCTGCTTTATCGCAACTGGCTCGGCCTGATGACCGGCGACCTGACCGAAGAGGTCACGAAGAACGGCAAGACCTTCACGCGCCGGCTGAACGCCGACCGCGTGTACACCGCCGCGAACGGCACGGCGCCGGTGGTGCTGCATGGCCGCTCGCTGCTGTTCATCCGCAACGTCGGTCACTTGATGACCAATCCCGCCGTGCTGACCAAAGACGGCCACGAGATTCCGGAAGGCATTCTCGACGCCGTCATCACCACGCTGTGCGCGTTGCATGACCGCAAGCACCAGTTGAATTCGCGCACCGGTTCGATCTATATCGTCAAGCCGAAGATGCACGGCCCGGCCGAAGTCGACTTCGCGAGCGAGCTGTTCGCGCGCGTGGAAGACCTGCTGAAGCTGCCGCGCAACACGATCAAGATGGGCATCATGGACGAGGAGCGCCGCACCAGCGTGAATCTGCTCGCCTGTATCGCCGAAGCGTCTGAGCGGGTCGCGTTCATCAACACGGGTTTCCTCGACCGCACCGGCGACGAAATGCACTCGGCCATGGAAGCCGGTCCGATGATGCGCAAGGGCGACATGAAGTCGAGCGCCTGGATTGCCGCTTATGAACGCAGCAACGTGCTGGTCGGTTTGAGCGCAGGCCTGCGTGGCCGCTCGCAGATCGGCAAGGGCATGTGGGCGATGCCTGATCTGATGCACGCCATGCTCGAACAGAAGATCGCGCATCCGAAGGCCGGGGCGAACACCGCGTGGGTGCCCTCGCCGACCGCCGCCACGCTGCATGCGTTGCACTACCACCAGATCGACGTGCAGGCGGTTCAGCGGGAACTGGAGCGCACGGATTACGCGCAGGTGCGCGACGAACTGCTCGACGGCCTGCTGACGATTCCGGTCGTCGCGGAAACGAAGTGGAGCGACGACGAGATCCGCAGCGAGATCGACAACAACGCCCAAGGCATTCTCGGCTACGTGGTGCGCTGGATCGATCAGGGCGTGGGTTGCTCGAAGGTGCCTGACATTCATGACGTCGGCCTGATGGAAGATCGTGCCACGCTGCGTATTTCGAGCCAGCACATTGCCAACTGGCTGTATCACGGCGTGGTGAAGCGCGAGCTCGTCGAAGAGACGTTCAAGCGCATGGCGAAGGTGGTGGACGAGCAGAATGCGGGCGACCCGCTCTACAAGCCGATGGCGCCGGGCTTCGATACGATCGCTTTCAAGGCCGCGCAGGCGCTGGTGTTCGAAGGACGCCAGCAGCCGAGCGGCTACACGGAACCGTTGCTGCATAAGTTCCGGCTGGAAGTGAAGAAGGAAGTTTGACAGCCGGTTGGCCGGGCTGCGTGTGATGCGTGGGCCGGCTGAAAGAAAGACGGGCGCCGTGGTTTACGACGCCCGTTTTTTGTTGTCGTTCGCGGTAACTGCCCCGGTGCAATACCGGGGCTACGATCGGGTTCCGACGGTCATTGTTTGCGGCTTAGTGGCGCAGCATCAGATAAACGACGAAAGTGCCAACGAGCACGGCACCTGATGTGTAGAACACGATGCGATTTCGCAGGGCATCGAGTTTGGACGGAGAGGATTTTTTCTCCCCATCCAGGTCCCAATAGTCGACGCCGGGGTCCCCGGTGAGATTGATAACGATAAGCCCCGCCGAGCCGACAAAGAGCACGAGCAGAATCACGAACAGCGGCGTTGGCATGTCGGTCAATCGTTCGCCCGCATCAACCCGACAACGCTAACCGCACCGGCTTTCAATGCAGATCAAGCCGCTTCCGCGACAATCTGCGCCGGCACGCCTTCCTGCATATTGCCCTGCATATACGCCTGCAAATAAGCCTCGAATTCCGCCTTCACTTCCGGATGACGCAGCGCGAATTCCACCGTTGCCTTCAGATAGCCGAGCTTGCTGCCGCAATCGAAACGCGTGCCGAAATAGCGATACGCGAGCACCTGCTCTTCTGTCAGCAGCGACTGCACCGCGTCGGTCAATTGCAGCTCGCCACCTGCGCCCGGCTTCAACGCGCGGATATGCTTAAAGATGGTGGGCATCAGCACATAGCGCCCCACCACGCCCAAATTCGACGGCGCCTTGTCCGGCGCCGGCTTCTCGACGATGCCAGACAGCTTGATCACGTTGTCTTCCCACTCGCGGCCGTCCACCACGCCATACGACCGGCTGTCTTCGCGCGCGATGGTTTCGACGCCGATCACCGAGCTGTGATAGTGGTTGAACGTATCCACGAGCTGGCTCATGACCGGCTTCGAGCTGTGCAGCAGGTCGTCGGCCAGAATCACGGCGAACGGGCTGTCGCCCACCAGCTTCTCGGCGCACAGCACCGCGTGGCCGAGACCGAGCGCTTCGGCCTGGCGCACGTAGAAACAGTCGACGTTGGCCGGCTTGATGCTGCGCACCAGATCGAGCAGCTTCTGTTTGTTACGTGCCTCGAGTTCGGCTTCGATCTCGTAGGACTTGTCGAAGTGATCTTCAATGGCGCGCTTGCTGCGCCCCGTCACGAAGATCATCTCGGTGATGCCGGCGGCAATCGCTTCTTCCACCGCGTATTGAATCAGCGGTTTATCCACGATCGGCAGCATTTCCTTAGGACTTGCCTTGGTAGCCGGCAGGAATCGTGTCCCGAGGCCCGCTACGGGAAACACGGCTTTGGTGACTTTCAGCATGGTAGGCATTCCCACATCGGTTAGAAATTAGTGTGTCGCGGGCCTGGCGGCCAATCGATGTCGCCGGAAAGACTAGCAAAAAATTACGCCAGTACGTATGTGAAATTTCCGCAATCGGAATAAATAAAGCCATTCTTTTTCGATATGCCGCATCGTCACAGACAGCGGGCAACAATTACGCGACGAAATCGATTTATTTTCCGCTAATTCCGAAAATTTTACATATCCTGACAACTGGCCTTCAGCTGCGCGAGGCGCGCCCGTGGATTCGACCGCGGGTGCGCCTCGCGCCTCTTCCAGGCCGCGTTAGTCGTTCTCGTCCAGCTGCGGCAGCTTGCCGGGGGTCATGCGAAAACGGCGAATGGGCTCATTGCGCAGCGCCTCCCGATAGGCGGAGGCGGCGACAAGGATCAGCAGCACGGCAATGCCGGCGAGTAAATGCAGGTTCATGACTTCACCTCGGGTCAAGAGAATCCGTGGCTTAAATTAGCACAACAAAAGCGGCAAATAATTCGCGGCTGCATCTGCTTATGCTCAATTACAATTAGTCACACAATCGCCGTTTAATTCAATTCAATACGCAATTTTTTATCGATTTTTTACCTGCGTCGTGCACTAGCATGTCATGCACCGCGGGCGCGTACGGCGCCCGCGCGAATCTGCGAATCCGCATTTCCCCTCCGTCAGAATAAGGACCGCGTATGAGCGACTCAGCACTGGATGCCGCCGGCTCATCCCTGCCCCTCTCCCCGCCTCGCAAGACTGCCGCGCCTCGCGCCCAGAACGAGGCGCGCGCCGACAGCGCCGGCAAGGAGCATGTCATCGACGCCATGCGGGGCTTCGCCGCGCTGCTGGTGGCGTATTTTCATTGCCGTCAGGTGGAATGGGTCGGCATTCAGGCGTTTCATCAGAGCGTGGGCCATGCATTCAGCCTGAATGCGATTGCCGCGTACCTGACGTTCCCGATTGCATGGGGCTCCGCCGGCGTGCCGATTTTCTTCGTGATCAGCGGTTATTGCATTCATCGGGGCGGCGCGCTGCGGTTGGCCGGCAATCCGGCTTACCGGCTCGATACGGGCAATTTCTGGGTGCGCCGCGTTGCGCGCATTTATCCCGTGCTGCTCGCGGCGCTGGTGCTGACCTTCGCGCTCGACTGGTTCAGCCTGCAACTGCCGCCCGTCAGCCACAAGATCCGCGAGATCGGCCTGCAGGCCTTCCTTGTCAATCTGTTTTCGCTGCAAGGCGTGGCCGGCAAGACGTTCGGATCGAACGGCGCGCTCTGGACGCTCTCGCTCGAAGTGCAGTTCTACGCGATCTATCCGCTGATGTTCGCGCTGCGCCGGCGTATCGGCATGACCTCCGTGCTGGCGATCGTCGCGCTCGTCAACGTGGTGTCCGCCTATGTGCTCGAACGCCACGACATCCAGTTCTTCACGTCGTACTGGTTTTCGTGGACGCTCGGCGCGTGGATCGCCGACGCCCGTGCGCATCGGGCACCGCAGGCCCGCTCCTCGGTGTGGCTCTACGCGCTCGCCGCGGGCTTCGTCGCGCTCGGCTGCGCCGCGTTTCATTTCGGCCAGTACGGCGCGTTCCAACTCTGGGCGGTCGGCTTCGCGTTCTACCTGTACAAGGCGCTGGAGCGCGGCAATCGGGAGCGCGGCCCGGCCTTCGGCACGCGTCTTTTGTCGCGCTTCGGCGATTTCAGCTTCTCGCTTTATCTGATCCATCTGCCGATCTTCGTGCTGCTGTCGTCGCTGCTGTTCCGCTCGTCGCTGCAAATGTCGATCTGGCCGTCGTTCGGCTACATGCTGGTGGCCGTGCCGGTGGCTTATGTGTTCTACCGGCTGGTCGAGTTGCCGGCGATGAAGTGGTCGGCCAGCTTCAAGCCGAAGGCGGCATTGAAACAGGCCTGAACCCACGCAGCAAAAGCGCGCGAAAAAAAACGGAGCGAATGTCGCGAGACTTTCGCTCCGCTGCGCCAACGGCAGGAACCGGCCGAGTCCCTGCCTACCCCCGCGTAGAAACCTTCCTAAGCCGTTTCCGGCCCCGTCACACGCTTCAGAATCCGCTCGACACCCTCGACATAGGTGGCGGTGCCGAACCGGCTCAGCGCCGTCTGATACCCGTTTCTGACCAGCCGGTTGCGCAATTGGTCGTTCGAGCGCAATTCGGCGAGCGCGTCGGCGAGGCCATGCGCGTCGGCCGGCGTGCACAGCACGCCGTTCTCGTAGTCGTCGATGATCTCCAGCACGCCGCCCGCGCGCGCCGCCACCACCGGCCGCTGCGCCAGCATGCCTTCGACGATCACGCGGCCGAACGGCTCCGCCGTGATCGACGTATGGACGACCGCATCGACCGCGCACATGCAGGCCGCGATATCGTGCTGGAAGCCGAGAAAATGCACCCGCCCGCCGAGGTTGTGCGCGGCGACGAACGCATGCAGTTCGACCTCGTACTGGTCCTCGCCGAAAAGCGGCGCGCCCACCAGCACCGCATGCATCTGCGGATTGAGCACCATCGCTTCGAGCAGCACATGCTGCCCTTTCCAGCGCGCGAGGCGGCTGAACGAGCCGACCAGAAACGCGTCTTCCGGCAAGCCGAGGCGTTTGCGCAGCGCTGCTTGCGGCACCGTGCGCAAGGCGTCGAACGGCGCGGCGGAAATGCCGTTGAATACCACGTCGATGCGCTTTTCGTCGAACTGCGTGAGCTCGGCGAACGCGCGCGCCGACGCGGCCGAATTGGCGATCACATGCGTGAGGCCAAGACGCGCGCACCATTTGATGATGGCCAGTTGCTTGCCGCCGAAATGCTCGGGGCTCACGATATCGCGCAGATGCCAGACCACGGGACGCCGCGCCAGCTTGCCGGCGAGCGCGCCAATCACCATGGCGCGCTGGGTGTTCGCATAGATCACGTCCGCGTTGCCCGCGCGTTTGGCCGTGGCGCGCACGAGCGATATCAAACCCTTGAGCGCCTGGCCCTTCGGCATCGAGCCGCCCTGCTTGCGAACATGGCGCAGCGCGCCTGCATCCAGCACGTCGACGGCCACGCCGGCTTCGGCGAGCGCGGTGCGGAACGGACCATCGTCGAACAGCACGACTTCGATGCGCGAGCGCAACGCCTTGACGATTTCCAGCAGCGACAGTTCGGCGCCGCCGAGCACGCCGCTTTGATCGACGGCCAGAATGCGCGGACCGCCAGCGACGGTTGGCGCCTTATACGGCGCGTACAGCGGCAGCGTCGCCGTGCGCAGCGCCGGCACCGCCGTCCGCACATGCGCGAAGAAGCGCTCGCGGAAATGCGCGGCGGAGAACTGCTCGGCGTTCGCGCGACAGTCCAGCGGCGAGAAACGCTTCACGTGGCCATCGAAACGCTCGACCGCGGCGATGATCGACTCGACGTTCTGTTCGTCGAAGAACATGCCGGTGGGCCGCGGCTCGGACAGATCCCGCACGGTTTCGAGCGCGCCGCCCTTGCCGTAGGCGATCACCGGCGTGCCGCAGGCCTGCGCTTCCACCACCGAAATACCGAAGTCCTCTTCCGCGGCGAACACGAAGGCCTTGGCCCGGCTCATCTTTTCCTTGAGCACCTTGAACGGCTGATAGCCCATGATCTCGACGTTCGGCCCCGCCTTCGCACGGATCTTCTGCATGTCGGGACCGTCGCCGATCACGACGAGCTTGCGCTCCGGCATGCGCGCGAATGCCTCGACAATCAGATCGATCTTCTTGTACGGCACCATGCGCGAGGCGGTCAGATAAAAATCGTCCTTGTCGGTGCACAGTGCGAAAGCTTCGACATCGACCGGCGGGAAGATCACCTGCGCGTCGCGTTGGTAGACCTTCTTGATGCGCCGCGCGATGAACTCGGAATTGGCGACGAAGCCATCCACCGCATTCGAAGTGCGGATATCCCAGTTGCGCATGTAATGCAGAATCAGCCGCGCCATGGCCGACTTCGGGCCGTTGGTCAGCTTCGACTGCTTGAGATACTGATGCTGCAAATCCCACGCATAGCGGATCGGCGAATGCACGTAGCTGATATGCACCTGGTCGGGGCCGGTCAGAATGCCCTTGGCGACTGCGTGGCTGCTTGAAATCACCACGTCGTACGCGGACACGTCGAGCTGTTCGATCGCGAGCGGCATGAGCGGCAGATACGAGCGGTACTTGGTGCGCGCGAGCGGCAGCTTCTGGATGAACGAGGTCGTGACGGACTTGCCGCGCAGGAAGCTGCGGTCGTCGAGAAAATCGACGAGGCTGAACAGATCCGCATCAGGAAAGCACGCGACGATCTGTTCGAGCACCTTCTCCGCCCCCGCATAGGTGACGAGCCAGTCGTGCACGATCGCAACGCGCACCGTTTTATCCGCGCGCATCGCGGCGCGGCGCGGCGGCGTCTGAACGCCGGGAACGGTAGTGAGTTCGGCCAGTGCGCTGCGCGTCGCGGGTTGCAGCACGGCTTCTTCAAGGACTTCGTGGTTCATGCGCTTTTCCTCGGATTCAGTCGCAACAGCAGTGAACGCGCAAGATCGCGCAAGGCGGGTGTCATCGTGATCGACCAGGCAACATTCGCGCCTACCATCAATACCCCGGCGACAATCGCCATGGCGAGACCCGGCAGGATGCTGGCGAGCCACAGGCTGGCCAGCAGGAAAGCAAGGTGAGCGAGCATGTCGAGCGCGATCTGCTTCGCGCGGATCGCGGACAGCCGCAGCAGCACCGCGTAGTCGAACAGCGCGCGGCCGGCCACGGCCACCGCCGCGCCGGTCAGGCCGAAATGCGTGATGCCGAACCACAATGCCCCTGCAAACAGGGGCAATTCGAACAAACCGACGCGCGCGGCCGTGGCCGGATTGACCTGTGACTGGATCAGAATCCGCGTGACGTTCGCCTGGCCGACGAGCCACACGGCGACGATCATGATGCGGCCCACGGGTGCTGCCACGGTGGCGATCTCATTGCCCACCCACAGATGCAGGAACGGTTCGAGCACCAGCATCGCGACCAGCGCGACCGGCGTGAACACGCCATTGAGAAATTCGAGCGACTGCTGGGTGATGGTGTCGGCGTCGGCGCGTCCCACTGCGGAGAGCCGCGGAAACAACGTGCGCACCAGCGCCGTCGGCACAATGTTCAGGCGCGTCACGAGGTTCTGCGGCACCGTGTAATACGTGACGAAACGCGCGCCGAGACTCGTGCCGAGCATCACGCGGTCGAGCGAGTCGGCGATCATGGTGGTGACGCTAGCGATCAGCATCCAGCCGCCGAAATTGAACAGCCCCTTTGCCACGCCGAATTGCGGCGGCAGAACGCGGCGGATTTCCAGCACTTTCAGCGCCGAGCGGCCGAGCAGAAGCGCGGCGACGATCCGCGCGAACACCGCGGCGGCCAGCACGTTCTGCAAGGTCGCGCCCATCCACAGCGCGGCGCCGAGCGGCAGCAACTGGAACAGAAACGTGCCGATGGTCTGATTGGTGTTGTAGACGCCAAAGCGTTCCGCGCCGTTGATCGCGCCCGCGAACACCCACGACACGTTGGCGATTGGAATCGCCACCGCGAGCCACGGCAGCGCCATATACACCTCGTGCTGCAACTCAGGCGACACCTTGGTGAAATACGCGGTGTAGAGAAACGCGCCGAAATAGATGATCAATCCGCCGATCACGCCGGTCGCGAGATTGAGCCACGTCGCGCTCCAGAACACGCGCGCGCTCTCCTCCTTGTCGCCGGACGCGCGCGCCTTCGAGATGTGGTTCTGCGCGGCCATGCTCATGCCGAGATCGAGAATGCCGAAGTAGCCGATCAGCGTCCACACGAGGCTGATCACGCCGTAGCGCTCGACGCCGAGCAGCTTGATATACGACGGCACGGTCACGAGCGAGACGAAAGTGGGCAGCACCAGCCCGAAGAAATTGATCGCTACGTTCTTGAGAATGCCTTTGTCCATCGGATGCCTTGGGTTTGACTACGTTTGCCTGCGGGTTGCCTTGTCATGCGCTGAAGCGCTCATGCCTTGTTCATCAAGGCTTCCAGCGGTACATCATCACTTTGCCGCGCGCGTCTTCCTCGACGAACACGAGGTACTCGCCGTTCGCGCGTTTGGCGGCGCTGATACCGTTCGGCACATCGACCCAGCCCGACGCGCGGCCCACCTCCGGGCCCGGCCGGATCACGCCGATCTCCTTGCCGCTGTCCTTGTCCCACACGTGGACCGCGCCGACCGGCTCGACGCCGAAAATGTATTGCCCTTCGACCGTCAGCCCGATGATGGTGGCGATGGGTTTGCTCTGCGTCTGCCACGGCAGCGTGATCGCATAGCGCTGCACGGGATTGCCGCTCGACCATTTGTCGTAGCGCACCAGCACGCGGCCCACTTCTTTCCAGAAGCCGCGATCGACCGGCGTGTCGGGTGTATAGCCGGTCACGTACATCGTGTCGCTGTCCGGCTCGTAGATCGCGCGATGCAGTTCCGTGAACGGTTGCGGCACCGGGTACTGCGTCATGTTCGAATATGCGTAGACCGGATTACCCTTCGCATCCAGCCCGCCGAAACGGAAGCGATAGATGCCTTTGGTGTCGCGTGTGCGCCAGATGTCGCCGGCGGTATCGACCCACCAGCCCCAACCGCCCGCGAGCTTCGTGCCGCTGGTGTTGAGCGTGAATTCGTCGGTGTTGAACTTGCCGTCGCCGTTCGCATCGCGCCAGATCCAGTCGCCGCCCGGCGGCGCATTCGGCACCTTGGCCACCGCACGCTCGCGTCCTGCGATGAAGCCGGAAGGAATCGCCGTTTCGCCATCGTGTTGCGGGTCGAAGCGATAGATCTTCAGATGGTCCGCGTACATGTCCGTGAGATACAGGAACGTGTGGCCCTTCAGTTTGCGGGCGATCGGCAGGCCCGGATACTGATCGGTGTGGAACACCGGATCGTCCGGGTACTTGAAGCGGTTCGACAGGAAACCTGCATATTTCCAGTCCTGTCCGGCAGGCTTCGACAGATCGAGTTCGAAGCGCTTGTTGCCGGTATAGACGCTGTCCGGGCGCGACGGATCGATCCACGCGCCGTCGACGAACAACAGGCCCTGCACCTGCCAGTTCTGCTTGCCATCCGGCGCGTAGCTTTCGAGCGTCGCGCCGAGGCCTGCGCCGATCGGCTCGTAACGCGGACCGATGCCGTTGGTCGACACGTACACGTTGCCGCGCGCATCCACGCCCACGCCAGTGAGGCCGTTGAAACGCTGCGGGCCCGGTTTGCCGGCGACGCCGCTGAAAATGCCGCCGCGCTCGCCGAGCGCGCCCGATTCGCTATAACGACCGTTGTTCTTGCTGAAATACAGCACCTGCTGACGTGGACCGTTATCCGCAATCAGCACGCGTCCTTGTGCGTCGACCGCGATATCCACTGCGATCGTTCCGGCTGGCAGCGTAAAGTTTTCGTCGACGCGTTTGCCCGCCGCCGTGTAGTGCTCGACATGCGGTTCGCGATCGTTGCGCGTGCCGCTCAACACCCACAGCGTGCCGTCCGCCGCCAGCGCAATCCGCCCTGGTTCACGCACGCTCCAGGTAGTTTTCTGCTGCATCGATTCCGCGTCGTACACCTCGATGCGATCGCGCGCCGTGTTCGCCGCGTACAGCGTAGTGTCGTTCGCCGCGAGGCCACCGATCTCGGCGCTCGTGCCGGTCGGCACTTCGTTCATCATCAGGAAGCCGGCCGCCAGTTGCGCATGCGGGTCGGCACTTTTCGCGGCGGGCTGGAACGGCGCGGCCCGCTTCGGATCGGCGATCTGCCGGCGCGAAATGCCGTACCACTGCTTGCCCTTCTCCGGCCATACGCCCTGCTCGACCAGCCGTCCTTTCTCGTTGCCGACCGCGATCGCGACGAACGCGTACTTGCGATTCACGGCGACCGCGTTGCCGCCGCCGTTGCCCCAGCCATGCGTGCCGCCCGCGAAGCCGAGCATCTTGCCGTTCTGATAGACGCTCGCCTCAGCGCCGCTCTCGTCCCACGGCGCGTTCGTATAGACCTTGCCGTCGGGCGCCACCGCAATCGCGGTGATGTTGATCTGCGCCCAGCTGCCGTCGCCGAAACCGAAGGTATTGCCGATCCACGATGTTTTCGCGTTCAACGCGGATTCCGCATGCGCCGTGAAACTGGCCGCTCCCGCAGCCAGTCCGGCGGTGCATGCAAAAACAGCGAGCCGGCTTTTGAACGTGAAACGGGGCAAAGGTATTTCCTCCAATCGGCGCCGCGCGCGGGCAAATAAGGCTCGCGCGGAAACACAACTCAGTGAATGACGCTACGAAGCGCGGTCGATCATCGTGACGCGGACCGCTAGAAGCCATGCAAGGACGTATGACAGATTCGCGCGGGAACAGGACCTGGGTACAGCATCGACGGGACGAACGCCGCAAGTCCGGGCGCCTCGACAGCAATCTGAGTGTGAAGCCCACGCGCCGTCCCTGGCCACTCAATCCGCACAGCTCACATTACGCGGAAAAAACGCCGCAACGAAAATCGAAAATAATTCAAAAATATTCGATGCTTTAAGCGTTGCGAAAGAAACCAATTAAAAATTGATTAAAACGAAATCCGCTATGGCAGCGCATCCCCGCGCACTCGCCGGCATCCATCCTTACCGATGCGCAGCAAAGCAATCCGCACTTATTACATATAGCGTCATGCATTCGACACAAGCATAAAAATTCATTGCGAATGGCTAACGAAACACCCTGTTGCAATCTGATTCATTTATCCAATTCATTCCCGTTTTTTCACGATTTTATTTTCCCTAGAATCGATTGCACTTCCGTTGCGATGCGAAGCGAGCGCGCCTGCTCCACGAAACCCTCGCGCGATCCTTCGCCCGGCCCATCTGCTTCACACCATGGACGGTTCATGACTGCCAGCGCACTGCCCTTAGCGCCTTCCCACTCCCGCCGCATCGTGCAGCTCGACGGCTTGCGCGCCATCGCCGTGCTCGCGGTGTTCGCGCAGCACGCGTTGAAAGCGCCGCTGTGGATGGGTGTCGATCTGTTTTTTGTTCTGAGCGGTTTTCTGATTACCGGCATCCTGCTCGAACGCAAAGCGCGCCAGCAGTCGTATTTCGGCTATTTCTACGCACGCCGCGCGCGCCGCATCCTGCCGCCTTATGTGCTGCTGATGGTGGTGTCGTCGATTCTGTTCGGCCTCGGCTGGGCGGAACACTGGCAGTGGTACGCGTTCTTCGCGACCAATATCGGCGACGCGCTCAATCAGAGCGGTCACGACAGCCTGAACGTGCTGTGGTCGCTCGCCGTCGAAGAGCAGTTCTACATTGTCTGGCCGTTCGTGATCCTGCTGGTGCCCGAGCGCGTGCTCGGCTACGTCGCGGCCGCGTTGATCCTGCTGGTGCCGGTGCTGCGCGCGGTGGCCACGCCCTGGTTCGACTCGTTCTGGCCGATCTATTACTTGACGCCGTTCCGCATGGACCTGCTTGCGGCCGGTGCGCTACTGGCTGTCGCCGTGCGGCGTGACCGCAATGCGCTCGAGCCTTACAAAGGCGTTGCGGTGCTGGGCTTATTCGCGGCGCTGGCGATACTCGCGTGGCTGCATCTGCACTTTCCGCGCTTTCGCGCGGCCAATACACCGCTTTCGAACGCCGGGCTCTACAGCGTTTCGTTGGTGCTTTGCACTTCAGTCGTGGTCATCGCCCTGCAGAGCAAGGGCATCGTCAAACGGCTGTTGTGCAATCCCGTGCTGGTCTACATCGGCACCATCAGCTACACGATTTATCTGATTCACCTGAGCGTGTTGTATGCGCTGTGGCCGCTGCATCTGAACCGCTTCGTGACCGCCGCGCTCGCGCTCGCGATCACGCTCGTCTATGCCAGCGTCACGTGGTTCGCGTTCGAGAAGCGCCTGATTTTCGGCTCAGCGGGCAAGGCAGCAGCGCATGCGCCGGCCCAGGCCGCCAACGGCGGTGGCGTCAGCACGGCGCCGCAAGCACCGCAAAGCCGCGCATGAAGTGCACGAAGCGCATGAAGCGCCGGGCATGGCTCGCTGCAAGCGTATGCGCCGCTGCGTCGCTCTTCGCCTGCGCCGCGTTCGGCGCGGCGCCGGGCCGACGATCGCAAGTGTTGATCGAGGCCTACGGCGATTCGACGACGCTCGGCATTACCTGCAGCGAAGGCCATTGCGGCCCGCAAGCGCAAAACGCGGTGGTGTATCTGCAGGACGAATTACAGGCGCGCCACGGCGAACGGGTGCGCGTGACGAACTACGGCGTGGGCAACACGATGGCGACGCAACTGCGCGACGGCACCGGCAATCGCCGCGCCGGACCGGCGGCGGGTCTGCCGTGGCAGGAACGGCTCGCCGCTTCGTCCGCGCAGATCGTGCTGATCAACTACGGCATCAACGAAGTGATGCAGAACCAGACGCCCGAGCAGTTCTACACGGCCGAAACGACGCTCGTGAAAACCGCTCGCGCGCTAGGCAAGCAGCCGGTTCTGCAGACGGCCAACCCGATGCCCGACAACCGCCTCAACGCGCGGCTCGCCACGATGGTCGCGGTGACGCGCCGCGTGGCCGCCGAACAGCAGGTGCCGCTCGTCGACCAGTTCGCGTACATCAGCAATCTGCCGGACTGGAAGACGCTGATGTCCGACGGTGCGCATCCCACGCCGGCTTTGTATCAGCTAAAGGCCGAACAGGATTTTCAGGTCGTCGAACCCCTGGTGCGGCGACTGTTGGAAGGCACGCCCTGAAGCGCTTTTTCCTTTTCTTTTAACAATCACGAAGGCAAGCTATGAGCCAACCACGCAAAGCGATCATCACCGGCGTATCCGGACAGGACGGCGCCTATCTGACCAAACTGCTGCTCGACAAGGGCTACATCGTGACCGGCACTTACCGGCGCACGAGCTCCGTGAATTTCTGGCGCATGCGTGAGCTCGGCGTGCTCGATCATCCGAATCTGCGTCTGGTCGAACACGATCTGACCGACCTCGGTTCGACGCTGCGCCTGCTCGAAGGCGCGCAGGCCGACGAGCTGTACAACCTCGCCGCGCAAAGCTTCGTGGGCGTTTCGTTCGACCAGCCGGTGACGACCGCCGAAGTGACCGGCATCGGCGCGTTGAATCTGCTCGAAGGCATCCGCATTCTGAATCCGAAGACCCGTTTCTACCAGGCGTCGACGTCGGAAATGTTCGGCCTCGTGCAAGCGGTTCCGCAACGCGAGGACACGCCCTTCTATCCGCGCAGTCCGTATGGCGTCGCCAAGCTGTTCGCGCATTGGTCGACCATCAACTATCGTGAGTCGTACGGCCTCTTTGCAAGCAGCGGGATTCTGTTCAATCACGAATCGCCGCTGCGTGGCCGCGAATTCGTCACCCGCAAGATCACCGACACCGTTGCCAAGATCAAGCTCGGCAAGCAGGACATGCTCGAACTCGGCAACCTGAGCGCCAAGCGCGATTGGGGCTTCGCGCTCGAATACGTGGAAGGCATGTGGCGCATGCTGCAAGCCGACGAGCCGGACACCTTCGTGCTCGCCACCGGCCGAACTGAAACGGTCCGCGATTTCGTGCGCATGGCGTTTGCGGCAGCGGGCTATCAACTCGAATGGTCGGGTAAGGAAGAGCGCGAGTCAGGTATCGATGTCGCCACCGGCAAGACCCTGGTGCGCGTGAATCCGAAGTTCTATCGCCCGGCCGAAGTGGACCTGCTGATCGGCTGCGCCGACAAGGCCCACGAAAAACTCGGCTGGAAGCCGGCAACCACGCTGGAGCAGTTGTGCCACATGATGGTTCATGCGGATCTGGGACGGAACGAGCATCACGAGACGTTTTGAGTCGCGATGAGCGCGTGCGGCCACCGAAACGGCCGCGCGTTAAACCGCGCTCCTGAATCTCAGCGAAAAAAACGCGGGGCCTGATCTTTAAACCAGGCCCCGCGTTTTTGTTGTGCGTCCTTCCTCGGCGTTAGTGCACCCCACCCGCCGCAATCGCCTCCCCATACACGGACGCCACCCGCTTCGCGATCACCGGGTTATCGAAGTTCTCACGCGCATAACGGCGGCATGCATCGGCATCCGGCAATTTCAGCGTGCCGTTGAGCGCACCGGCGAGTCCGTCCGCGATGGCCTTCGCGCCCGTCTCCGGCAGCACCAGGTTCGGCGACAAGCCGGCCACCGCTTCCGGCAAGCCACCCACCGGCGTCACCAGAACCGGCGTACCCGAAGCCAGCGATTCGACCGTGATCAAACCGAAGCCTTCCAGCGCGACCGTCGGCACGATGCTGATATTCGCCGCGCGATACAACGCCGCCAGATGCTGATCGGGCACGAAACCCAGCAGCTTCACGTTGTCCTCCAGACCCGCCTCGGTGATACGCGCCTGCAACTCGCCTTCGAGCCGCCCCTTGCCCGCGATCAGAAGCAACACATCCGGCGCCGTGCGCTTGAGCAGTTTCACCGCGTCGATCAGATCTTCGAGGCCCATGCGGCGCACCAGGCGGCGGACCGCCAGCACGATCGGCCGGTCCTGCGGCAATTGCAGCTTCAGACGCGCCTCGGCGGGCGAGATCGGCAGATTGAACTGCTCGACATCGACGCAACCGGGCACCACGCGCACGCGGTCTGGCGAGATGCGATAGCGCGAAGTCAGAATCTTGCCGAACGCCTCGGACAACACGATCAGCCGCGACGAGCGCGCATAGACCGATTGCTCCAGATAGCGCTTGGCGCGCTGGCCGAGCGAATCGGCGCCTTCCACGTGACTTTCGTCGGCCCACGGCCCCTGAAAATGCGAAACCTGCGGAATGCCGCGCGTCACGTCGAGACCCGGAAAGGTGTAGAGCGCGAAGTGCGACGAAATCACATCGGGACGCGACGTGCTGATTTCGTGGCGCAGCGCGCGGCGTGCCGCCATCAGCCGCAATGGCAGCGATTGCGCGGCTGAGCCGAAGCCATTGATCGCGCCGCCGGTGTCGGCGGCTACTTTCGGCGAGCCGGCCACCACGCCGCGCACCGCCACGCCCGCGCCCGGCAGTGCACCGATTAGCGAGTAGTACATGCGGTCGAGACCGCCCGCGCGCTCGGGGAACCAGTGCATCCCGATCTGCAGCGATTTGATAGAGCTCGTCGTCATGGTTGTGACCCCTGTGCGTTTTGAGAGTTGTGATGGTGAAGCGTTGAAGACATCGAGCGGTTCTGAAGCACCGCGCGAGGTCATTCCGCGCTTTTGCGGCCGGCCAGCGTGTTCAGCGTCAGCGCGTCAGCGCGTCAGTGCTGCCGACCGCGGCCGCTTCCGCCTCGCTTTGCCGGCGATTTTTCTGCTGCCCCGCCAACTGGCGATACAGCGCGATGTATTGCGCGGCCATGCGCGCCCAGCCGAAACCGGTCGCGAGTTCGTTGGCGGCGACGCCCATGGCGCGGCGCTCGACGTGGTTATCGGCGAGGCGTGCAACCGCGCGGGCCAGCGCCTTGGGATCGTCCGGATCGTCGAGCACGATGCCGCATTCCGGCGTAATGATCTCGGCGCCGCCCGCGGTGCGCGCCGTGACCACCGGCAAACCCGCCGCCATCGCTTCGAGCAGCGACAGGCTCATCGCTTCATAACGCGACGGGAACACGAAGGCGTCGACGGAATGCATCAGCACCGGCATCTCTTTCACGAGCCCGAGAAAATGCACGCGATGCGCAATGCCGAGCGCCTTCGCCTCTTCCGGATACGGACTGCCCGGCAGGAAACCCGCCACCGCGATCTGCACGTGCTCGGGCAGATACTTGAGCGCGGCGAGCACGGTGCCGAGGTTCTTGCGCGGCGTGCGCAGGTCGCCGACGAACAGCAGCAGGAACGCGTCCTTCGGTAAACTGAATTTCTCGCGATCGCCCGTGGCCGCGGCGAAGCCTTGCGTATCCACGCCGTTGTAGATCACGTCGACGCGGTTATCCGGCGTGAGCCCGATCGCGCGGATTTCGTCGGCGACCTTTTGCGACACCGCCGTGATCACCTTCGAGCGCCGGTAAGCCCAGCGTTCGAGCAGCGCATTGCAGCGCGTATAGACCGACTGATAGGCGGACCACACTCCCTTGGTGAGTCCGAACGGGTAGTACTTGCTGCCGAACCAGCCGCTATGCACGAAGTGCGAGGTGTTGACGTCGGCGGGCATCCACGTGATGAACCCGTTCACGTGCAGCACGTCGTATTCGCGGCGATGCGCGCGCAGCCACATTGCGCTCTTGAACGCGAACACCTGCTGGCGCAGCAGATTGGTCGGCCACCAGCGGCCGATCCTGATCGGCGCCCAGCGGACGTTCGGATGCGCAAGCAGATCCGGCGCGACGTGCGAGGCGACCAGCGTGACGCCGATGTTCTCGTCGAGCGCCGCGCGCGCGATCTCGTGGTTGACGCGCCCCTGGCCGTCGTTATGGCGCACGACGTGCGTGACAATGGCGACTCTCAATCCGTGCCTCCGTGGAAAAATAGCGTGTGGTTTGACATACGTGCGCGGTTGATCTTTTCGTAATGCACCGCGGAGAGAATCGAAAAAACACTCATGAAAAGCAGCAAGCCGCCCGTG
This sequence comes from Paraburkholderia sp. BL17N1, assembly GCF_003634175.1. Classification (NCBI taxonomy): domain Bacteria; kingdom Pseudomonadati; phylum Pseudomonadota; class Betaproteobacteria; order Burkholderiales; family Burkholderiaceae; genus Paraburkholderia; species Paraburkholderia sp. BL17N1. Next base: position 3,547,856 of record NZ_RBIW01000001.1, on the reverse strand, counting down.
CCGACCAGCGAATTGGTGAACACCAGCATCGCGAAGGTTGCGAGGCTCAGGCTCATGCAGGCGGACACGAACTTGTCGTTGCGCATCCTGAACGACGCGAGCACCGCGCGCGTCACCAGCCAGATGATTCCGGACATGTAAAGCAGCGTGCCGGGCCAGCCGAGCACGAACGGAATGTTCATCACGCCGCTGTCGAAGTTGCCGTACTGGCCGAGCTGGCCGCCATCGTTCGAGAGCTTGGTGGAGGTGCCGGTGGCGCCCATGCCTTCGCCCGACACATCGGTGAAGGCTGTTTTGGCAAAGGTCGCATAGAACTCGTTACGCGCGGCGTAGCTCTGGTCGTCGTTCAGGTTGACGATGGTCGTGAGGCGCGCCTGCATCCGCTCGGCCACCGGACCGACCGCCAGCAGCGGCACACACAGCCCGGCCAGCAGCACCGCGCTGGCGACAATGCGCAAGCGCACCTTGTTGTTCGATTTGACAAGCTGGATCAGAAGCGCGATGACCCAGCCGCCCCACGTCGAGCGCACGAGGCTCAGCGCGAACGCGAAGAAGCCGAGCGCCGCGGCGATCCAGCGCACCCGGTGCGTGGCCGCCATGACGAATACCATCGCGCCCATCATCGCGAACGCGAACGGTCCCGACGAGTTCATCGTACTGAACACGCGCACGCCCATCGGCACGGGGTCGCCTTGCGAATTCATCTGCGAGCCGAGCATCCACAGCGCGTCCCACTGCGGCATGATGAAGAACTGCACGAGGCCGTAGCCGCCCATCACCAGCATGCCCCAGATGAACGTATTGACGATGGTGTCGCGGTACTTCGGATACTGGCGCGTGTGCGCCATGATGTGAAAGCCGATCAGGATCGGATACAGCCAGTTCGCGAGGTCGTAGGTGGCCGCGAGCGGCCCGCTCGACATCACGCCGACCAGGAAGGCGTAGATAAGGCCGAGCAGGACCAGCAGCACCGGCAGACCGCGCCGTTGCCCCAGCAGTTTGTAGTAGCGCAGCAGCGACAGGCCGCTGATCATCGTCACCGCAAGCGGCGCGACCTGGATCAGGCTCGTCGGTGTAAACGACCCTTTGGACCAGTCGGCCAGACGCCGCACTTCCGGGCTCAGGAACCACAGCCACCACATGAAGCCGATATAGCGCGCCGGACTCTTGAAGTAGAGCCACAGGCCCGTCAGGATCGCGAGCACCGGAAACGCGAGCGTGAGCACCGTGCCCTGATGCGCGCCGATCAGCAGCGTCGTGACGAACCATAGCAAAGCCTCCGGCAGCCATTCCTTGCGGCCGGTGGACGATGCACGTCCATTGCCGTTCGCGCTAGCGGCGCTTCGCGTCAGCGTCGACATCGTTCAGAGACCTCCGCGCGACTGGCGCGCCGGCCGCCGCTCGGACTCGGACACGCCCGCCGCCGTCGCCATGCCGGCCGCCGTGCGCGTGCGCGCCGCGGCCCGCGCGCGCAGCATCTCCTGCGTGATCCGCACGTGCTGCATGGCGTAGTGCTGCGTGGTCAGATCGCGCGACAGCAGGCCGGCCGCGGCCGCTTGTGCCTGACGCAAAGCGTCCAGCGGCGCGGCGGCGAGCTGATCGACCGCTTCGCGCAACGCCTGCGGGTTGAACGGCGGGATATAAAACGCCTCGCCGGCCGGAAAATAATCCTGCAACGCGCCGACATTCGTGACCACCATCGGCTTGCCGACCGCCGCCGCTTCCAGCATTACGGTGATGCCCGAGGCGTGCGAATTCGGCCGCAAGGGCACCACGATCACATCGGCCCAGTCGTACAGTTCATGTTGCTTCCTGATCCCCGAGAACAGCGCGATCTCGACATTCGGCGCGCGCAGCGATGCGGGAATCCGCCGACGTGTCGCGAGCTTCACCGTGTAGCGCGCGTCGTTGCCGAACGCCTTGATGAGCGTCTCCCAATCACGGTCGCGGTCGTTGCCGATCGCGGCGATGCGGATCGGCGCGTGCGGCGTCCATTCGGCCGGCGGCCTGACCGGAAAGTCCTGCGTGTTCAGGCCATAAAGCAGCGGCTTGGCGTCGCGAGCGAAATAGCGCTGGCATAGCTCGGCGTTTTCGCTGGCGAGCGTGGTGAGTTGATCGGCGCGCGCCATCAGCTTGCGATACAGCCATCTGCGCAGAATGCCGTAGGAAGGCCATTTATCGAGCAGCCACACGCTTTGCGCGAGCAGCAAGGGCGAGGCATCGGCGCCGGCCTTGCGGCCGCTCAGAAGCAGCATGAGGGCCGCAGATAGCCATTCCTGTTCCGTATGCGTCCAGATCACGTCCGAGCGCAGCATCTCGGCGCGGTTGCGCCACGTATGGATGAAGTCGAACCCGAGCGCCGCCTTCAGCGCGCGGCGCAGCAGACGCACCGGCTTGCCTTCACGGGCATCCTGCGAATAGGTGAGCTTGAACGCGTCGGATTCCGCGTGGTGATAGCCGTACAGGCAACCGATGTTGTCACCCGGTCGATAAAAGCGCGGGTCGGCGCCGTAAAACAGATGAACGTGAACTTTCGTACTCATGCAGGCACTCCGCTCTGCCGGTGGAAAGGGGCATCGGCGGCCCTCATGCGGGCCGTGCGCCGATGCGCGAACGTGCGGGACGCGGTGCGCGGTGTGGCGATCACGCTGCGCGTGACAGCGCGCGACGCGCCTCGTGCGCGCCGCTGCGCACGGCGCGCCAGCGCGTCAGCTTCAGACCGGCCTGCTTCGAGAGCAGCGCGAGCGCCGCGTGCGTGAGGCCCGGATAAACCCGCGTGCCGACCAGCGTCCACCACCACCACGCGGTTTCGCGGCGCAGCGGCGGCAACTGGTCGCGCAGGATCAGATGGAAATTGAACGCGGCATTGCGCAAGGCGGCCATGGTTTGCGCGTCACGCCGGTCGTCGTCGAAACGCTCGGCGGGGAAATGATCGACCGCCACGCGCGGGTCGTACATCAGCTTCCAGCCGGCGTTCTTCACGGCGAGGCTGAAGGCCATGTCGTTGTGGACCTGGGCGCCCGCGCCGCGCAGGCGCGCGTCGAAGCGGATGGTGCGCACCGCGTCGCGGCGGTAGCTCATGTTGGCGCCCTTCAGAATATCGACTTCGCGCGCGCCGCCCACACCCAGATGATGATTGCCGATGATCTTGCCGTGCGCCGTGACCTTGCCGACCAGCGGCCGCTCGCCGTCCAGCACGCGGCCTTTTTCATGCACCCAGTCGCGTCCGCCGAGTGCGCCGAGACGCGCGTCGCCCTCGAACGCGGCGGCGATCCGCTCGACCCAGTCGGCGTGCGGTGCCGCGTCGTCGTCGGTGATCGCGATCACGTCGCCGCGGGCCGCGTCGAGGCCGCGATTCAGGGCCGCCACCTGGCCGGGCACTTCGACAATCGCCAGCGCGAGCGGCAACGCGCCCGCTACAGACGGATCGCGCAGGCACGCGTGGCTCGCTTCGTCGTCGGCGCGCGCCACCACCACCACTTCGTCGGGCCGCCGCGACTGCCGTTGCAGCGCTGCGAGGCAGCGCGCCAGATCGGCCGGGCGGCGGTAAGTCGGAACCAGTACCGTCACTTTCATCGTGATGTCCTTTGTTGTCGTCGTTGCGCGAGGTTCGCCATGCATCCGCGCCCCCCCCGCCTCAGGTGCTCAGGTATTCCTGCACCGCCGCGTAGCCACGGTCGTAGCCGCCGCGCGAGCGCGCCGGCATACCGTTGAAAATGCCGCCCTGCACGTGCACGCCGGCCGCGCGCAGACGCTTCAACGCATCGCTGATCTCGCCTTCGCTGTGCACGCCCGAGCGCATCACGAAGAAAGTCGAGCCGGCATACGCGCCGATGATCGACGCATCGGTCACGGCCAGCACCGGCGGCGTGTCGATCATGATCACGTCGTAGCGCTTGGCGAGTCCTTCGAGGTACTGCGGCAGACGCGGCGACATCAGCAGTTCCGACGGATTCGGCGGACGGCGGCCGCACGAGATGAAGCTCAGGCCGTCGACCTGCGAGCTGCGGATCGCTTCTTCCAGCGAGATCTGGCCGCTCAGCAATTCGGACAGGCCGTTATCCGGCACACCGCCCAGATAGCGTTCGAGCACGCCGCGGCGCATGTCGCCGTCGATCATCAGCACGCGCTTGCCCGAATTCGCCAGCAGCACCGCGAGGTTGACCGTCAGGAAGCTCTTGCCGACACCGGCCATTGGACCCGTCAGCATGACGATGCGGTTCTTCGCGTCCATCATCGTGAACTGCATGGAGGTGCGCAGACTGCGCAGGCTTTCGACCGTGACGTCCTTCGGCCGCGCATTCGCCAGCACCGAGCGCAGACGTTCGCCGCCGCGCTGGAAGCTGGCTTCGAGCACGCCCTGTTCGGCGGAGAGCGGCACGAGGCCGAACACCGGCAGATGAAACGCGCGTTCGATGTGATCCGGGTCGTCGATGCCCTTGAACATATTGCGGCGCAGGAACACGAAGCCGGTGCCCGCGATCAGCCCGAGAATCACCGCCGCCGACAGGATCAGCGCCTTCTTCGGCTTGACCGGCACGCCCGGGCGCAATGCCGCGTCGACGATATGCACGTTGCCGCCGGTGCCGGCCTTCTGCACGGACAGTTCCTGCACACGGTTGAGCAGCAGCACGTAGATGTCTTCCGCCACCTTCGCGTCGCGCTGCAACTGCACGGCCTTCACTTCGGTGGCCGGCAGATCGCGGAAGCGGTCGGCGTATTTGGTGCGCTGCGCCTGCAATTCGGCCATCTGCGCACGCGCGGCCACCAGCATCGGATGGTCGTCGCCGTAACGCTCGGTGAGCTGCGCCATCTGCAAACGCAAACCGGCGATCTGCTGCTCGTACTGCACGCTGCCTTCGAGGTACACCTTGGCTTCGTCGCTCGCGTTGATCGAGCCGGACTGGCGCTGATACGCGGTCAGGGCCGCCTCCGCGCGCTCCAGATCGGCCTTCAGGCGCGGCTCTTCGCTCTTCAGGAAGTCGAGCATCCTGCTGGCGTCGGCCTGCTTGCTCAGCACGTGCTGGCGCACATACGACTCCGCCAGCGCGTTGGCAACGAGTGCCGCGTGTTCGGGGCTCTTGTCTTCCAGCGAGATCTGGATCACGCCGGTCTGCTTGCCCTGCTCCTGCACCGTGATGGCCGACTGGAACGCGGAGATCGCGTCGAGGTCGTTGGCGCGCATCACCGTGAATTCCTCGCCCGGGCGCGCCACCAGTTTGTTGACCATGATGGTCACGCCGCCGCCCTGCGCCTGCTGGCCGACCTGGCCGCGCAGCAGCAGCGAGCCGTTCGCCGCATACAGTTCGTAGTGCTGGTCGTCGACCGCCTTCATGGTCAGCTTCTGACCTTCCAGCGCGGGGATCACGTCGATCGAATCGACGTCGGCTTCTTCACCGCCCCATGCGTACGACGACAGCCCCAGCCACGGACGCGCCGGCTGACCGGGCGTGGCCATGCGCGCGGCGATGCTGCCGAGCAGTGGGAACGTCTTCGGCGTGACGCTGAAGTTCAGCTTCAGTTGTTGCACGACGGGACCGACCACGCCGCGGCTCTTGATGATTTCGATCTCGGCGTCGGTCGGCAGCGAGGTCGAACCGGTGGTGATCGCCGCGCCGGTCTGCGTTTGCGTGAGCGCCTGCGACGTGTTGTCGGATTGCTCGACCCGCACGTGTGCGTCGGCGGAATAGATCGGCTTGGCGAGGAAGCAGTAAGCGCCGGCAATCCCGACGATCACGGCCGCAATGGCGATGAGCCACCAGATGTCGTCGAGGATCACCTGCACCAGTTGTCCGAGGACGACGTCCTCTTCTTCGGTCTTGATCGGACCGGCCATGTGTGGAGAGATTTGGTTGCTCACAATTCGCTTCCCGTATCGGTTGCAGCTACGTTTGCTTCGGTCCCGCGCCGCGTCCTTCACGGACGGCGCGGCGCGGGCCTGAGACGACGGCTTGAACTTTTTTATCGTGTCAGCTGTTTCAGGTAGAACAACGTCTGCACGCTCGGCAACACCTGCTGCAACACGCGGTTGAAGGTGGTCGATGCCGCGGTGCCCACATACACGACATCCAGCGGCTGCAGCTGGAATTGCGAGGACAGCATGATGGCGTCCGGCTGCGTCATGTCGAGGCGATACACGTCCGGCGTGGTCGGGTGATCCTTCATGCCGCGCATCACGAAGATCTGGCGCGGATTGGCGTCGGTATCGAGAATGCCGCCGCCTTGCGTGAGCGCGTCGGCGATCGTCATGCGGCCTTTGATGATCGGCAGCTGGATCGGCGTCTTCACTTCACCCATCACGAACACGCGGCTGTCGGTGCGGTCCGGTATGTTGATCACGTCGCCGTTCTGCAGCATCACGTTCTGCGTGGTGTCGCCGCGATCGAGCATGCGGTCGGCGTCGAGTATGTAGAGCTTGTTGTTGCGCGTGAGGCGCACGCGCTGAATGTCGGCGTCCGCGTTCGTGCCGCCCGAGCGTGTGATCGCGTCGACCAGCGTGAGCGGCACGTCGCTCATCGCGAGCGGGCCCGGCGTCTTCACTTCGCCGGTCACCTGCACTTTCTGGCCGCGATACGACAGCACGCGCACGTCGACCTGCGGATTGCGGATATAGCGCACGAGCCCGGTGCTCAACTGGTCGCGCACCTCGCCGACGGTTTTGCCGGCGGCCCGGATGCGGCCGACGAACGGGAAAAAGATCGTGCCGTCGGCCGCGATGGTCTGGCCGTAGGGATCGGCCTGGCCCGGCAGCGCGGCCGTGTACGGCTGCTGCAAGGCGCCGCCGATCGACTGCGTGGTGTTGCCGCCGGCGGACAAGGTACTGCCCTGCGGCGTGGTCAATTCAGGGTGGTCCCACACGGTGATGCCGAGAATGTCCTGCGGCGCGAGACGGTACACGTACTGTGACGGGTCGCTCAGGTTCGAAGGCGGCAGCACCTGGGTCTTCGCGGCGGCGGCTTGGGCCTGGGCGGTCACGACGGCGGCATCGATCACATGAACCGGATAGGTCTCGGCGGCCTGGCTGTCGTGCTGGCCGTCGTCTTTCAGACGGGACGTATCGAGGTAATTGCCAGGTGCGGTGGCGCAGGCTGACAGAAAGGACGTCAGCAAAAGCGTGGCGGCAAGATTCGACTTGAACTTCGTGGACTTGCCGTTCGCGAACGAGTGTGCAGCGGGTTTTTTCATCAGCATATTTTCTTCAGCCATCCCATGACCAGATGTTCGATGAGCACGAGACTCTCCCTATAAGCGGTTTCCGCACCGCCGTGCGGATCGGCGACGTCGGAATCCGCTTCCCACTTGCCGAGCGGATACACCTTGCCGCGCGAAGCCGGATCGAGCGCTTCGACGTCGCTCACCTGCGCGCGCTCGGTGACCAGCACCAGATCGGCGTTGCGCACGAGTTGCCGGTCGAGCCGCCGCGAGTAGTGAATGCCGGAGGCCACGCCCTGCTCGGCGAGCAGGCGTTGCATGACCGGGTCCATGGCGTGGCCGTTCATCGCCCGCAAGCCCGCCGAATGAAACGCGATCGGCGCCGCCTGCGAACGCGGCGCCGCGCGTTGCCGGGCCTTGAACAGCATTTCGGCGGCGGGCGAACGGCACACGTTTGCATGGCAGACGATCAGTACGTTGGCGAACATGGCGGGCTCCGTGATGAACGCTTGTCGGTGCGTGGGCGACGGATCAGCGGCCGGCTTCGGCCGTGTCCGCCGTTTGCGCTTGCGGCAAGCCGCTCGCGCCGAGCCTCGCCGGCGCGATGCGCAGCGCGTGCTGCCGGCCGATCGCGTGATACTCGATACCGAGTTCGAGCAGCGCCTCCGGTTCATACAGGTTGCGGCCGTCGAAAATCAGCGGCGTCTTGAGGATGCGCTTGAGCGAATCGAAGTCCGGGCTCTTGAACACCTTCCACTCGGTGAGGATCACCAGCGCGTCAGCGCCGGCGGCCGCGTCCATCTCTTCCTTCACGAATTCGAGGCGCGCGTGCTGTTGCGGCACGTCCTTCAGATCCAGCGCGAACACGCGCTTCGATTCGTCGACCGCGACCGGGTCGTACGCTTTCACGCGCGCGCCGCGGCGCAGCAGTTCGGCGATCAGCGGACGGCTCGGCGCTTCGCGCATGTCGTCGGTGTTCGGCTTGAATGCAAGGCCCCACACGCCGAACGTGCGATCCGACAGGTCTTCGCCCAGACGCGAGACGATCTTGTGCGCGAGCACCTTCTTCTGCGTATCGTTGACGGCTTCGACCGCTTCGAGAATGCGCAGATTCGCCTTGAAATCCGCGGCCGTGCGGATCAACGCCTGCACATCTTTCGGGAAGCACGAACCGCCATAGCCGCAACCGGCATACAGGAAGTCGTAGCCGATGCGCGGATCGGAGCCGATGCCGCGGCGCACGGCCTCGATATCCGCACCGACGCGGTCGGCCAGATTCGCGAGTTCGTTCATGTATGAGATACGGGTGGCGAGCATGGCATTGGCCGCGTATTTGGTGAATTCGGCCGAGCGCACGTCCATGTACAGCGTGCGTTCGCGATTGCGGTTGAACGGCGCGTAGAGGCGTTTCATCAGGTCGCGCGCTTTTTCGCCGGGCACGTCTTCGTCGCAACCGAGCACGATGCGATCGGGCCGCGTGAAGTCTTCCACCGCCGCGCCTTCTTTCAGGAACTCGGGATTCGACACCACGGAGAACATGTGCGCCGCGTTGCGTTCCGCGAGTTCGGCGGCGATCACTTCGCGCACGCGCGAGGCGGTGCCGACCGGCACCGTCGATTTGTCGACGATCACCTTGAAGCCCGTCATATGGCGGCCGATGTTGCGCGCGGCGGCGAGCACGTATTGCAGGTCGGCGGAGCCGTCTTCGTCGGACGGCGTGCCGACCGCGATGAACTGGATATCGCCGTGCGCGACGGCGGCTTCGACGTCGGTCGAGAACTTCAGGCGGCCGGCCTTGCGATTGCGCGCGATGATTTCCTGCAGACCCGGTTCATGGATCGGCACGCCGCCGTTGTTGAGCACGTCGATCTTGCGCTGATCGACGTCGAGACAGAACACATCGTGGCCAATGTCGGCCAGACATGCGCCCGTCACGAGGCCTACGTAGCCACTACCGATGATCGTCAGGTTCATGTGTTACACCTCGCAAAATGGAGTTGATTGAGGAACGGGCTTAGTAAGCGTTGCTGCCCACGAAACCCTTCCACAGCGTCAGCACGACGATCTTGATGTCGAGCCAGAAGGTCCAGTGCTGCATGTAGTACAGATCGAGCTTGACGCGGCCCATCATCTTTTCGATGCGGTCGGTTTCGCCGCGATAGCCGTTGATCTGCGCCCATCCGGTAATGCCCGGCTTGATCCGGTAGCGGTGCATGTAGCCCTTCACCAGATCCTTGTAGATGTCGTCATGCTCGAGCGCATGCGGACGCGGACCCACCACCGACATCTCGCCGCGCAGCACATTGATGAACTGCGGCAACTCGTCGAGACTGGTACGCCGCAGGAACGCGCCGACCGCCGTGATGCGCGGATCGCGCCGCGTGGCCTGGGTGATCCTGCCGTGCTCTTCCTTGTGCACCTTCATCGAGCGGAACTTGTAGATCTCGAACTGATTGCCGTCGATGCCCTTGCGCTTCTGCCGGAAGAACACGGGGCCCGGCGAGCTGATCTTCACCGCGGCGGCGATCACCAGCATGACCGGCGCGAGCGCGGTCAATGCGGCCAGCGCGAACAGACGATCGAAAACGCGCTTGGGCAGCACGCGCAGATCGGTGATCGGCGAGGCGGCCAGGTTGATCGCCGGCACGCCAAGCAGATCGACCATCGGCTGATTGAAGAGCGTCAGGCTGCGCACGTCCGGAATAAAGCGGATGTTCACGAAGTCGTTGCGCAGATCCATCACGAAGCGATGGATCGCTTTCTCCTTCGAAATCGGCAGCGCCAGCCACAGTTCGCGAATCGCGCGCTGGCGCACGAGCTGCAGCATGCGCTGATAGTCGCGCTCGACCGGCACGCCTTCGATCGCCTCGCCCGCATCCGGGTCTTCATAGTGATTGATCGTGCTGTCTTCATCGAACACCACGACCGGCGAGAAACCCGCGTCCGGACGGCTGCGCATCTGCTGGATCAGAAAGCGCCCGTACGGCGCGCCGCCGACGATCGCCACCGCGCGCTGATTGAAGCCTTCGCGGCGCAGTCCGCGCAGAATCGAATAGACGATCACCTTGGTGACGATCAGCAGCACGATCGTGGCCATGGCCCAATAGACGAGCCACAGTCGCGACAGGCTGTCCGAACGGTGCAGGCTGAAACTGATCAGCACGCCGGTGACTTCCACCAGCAGCCAGCCACCCCCTACGCGGCACAGCAGGTCGTAGAGCGGCTTGCCGCGCCACGATTGATAGATCCCGAGCGCCGGGAAAAACACCACCACCAACAGGCAGTCGAACGCGAGCGAGACGCTTTGCATATCGTCCAGCCACACGACTTTCCCGCTGTGCACGGCCGCCGCGATGGCGGCGCCGAGCGCGACCATGGCGATGTCGATGATTCTCGATAGAACGCTCAGCATGCGCTGCCCCTCAGTTCGTCAGTCAAGTGCCATCCGCTGGTTGGTTGAAATGCAGTCCGGCAACGGGCCGCACAACGCCGGTAACCGCGTCATGCAAATCCATGCGCGACGCGTAACTGTTTGAACCGGTGCTAATTGCCCTTCTGTTTCCCGTCCGAAAAAACTGCCTGAGCAGCCGAATGGGAAACCTGTGTCGGAATGAGTGAATACCCTTGTTCAGGTATAGATAAAGCGATATTAAAATTCCCACTGCAAGAGCGCAAAATATCTCAAATTGTATCGGTCAATGTTTCGGCATTTTTTCTGAATTTTGTTCGGCAATTATTACCGAATCCGCCCTTTCACAGGCGTCCTGCGAGCCTTTACCTAAGCCGATCTTGCACTTTGAGCGCGCTTTCCTGCGAAGCTTGTGCATCTTCCTCCGCCATCATTCTGACGCATGGACCGCGGTAAAAAAATGGTCCGCTATTTTTTTCGGGTAATTTTTCTTTTTTAAAAATTATCCGGACATTTTTTCTTCACGAAATGGAGAAACGAATTAGGCGTTTTATATAGTTTCTATTTAACGCGCTTTTATTGATTCCAAAGTTCGTGATAAAACTTGACGCATTCACCCAGCCTCGAGGAGTCCATCATGACAGCTCCGGTTACGGCAACGCCCGCCGACACCCGGTCCACGCAAGTCAAGTCCCTGAACGTCAAGCTCAAGGTTCATCCCGTGATTCTGGCGGGCGGCTCCGGCACGCGGTTGTGGCCGATGTCGCGCGAACAGCACCCGAAACAGTTGATCGGGCTGCTCGGCGACGATTCGCTGCTGCAGTCCACCACGCGCCGTCTCGAAGGACTCGAGGCAGGCTATCCGCTCACCGAGCAACTCGTCGTGGTAGCCAACGAAGAACAGCGCTTCACCACCGCCGAGCAGTTGCGCACGAGCGGCAAGCCAACCCGGCTGATTCTCGAACCCGTCGGCCGCGATACCGCGCCGGCGCTCACGGTGGCCGCCCTCTCGGTCGCCGCGCAGGACGAAGACGGCATCATGGTCGTGATGCCCGCCGATCATGCGGTCACCGACATCGACGGATTTCATGCGGCCGTGGCCGCCGGCGTGCAGCATGCAGCGGCCGGCCATATCGTCACGATGGGTATCGTGCCGACGCGCGCGGAAACGGGCTATGGCTACATCCGCATCGGCGCGGCGCTTGGCACGACTAATCACACGCAAGAGGCCGGCGCGGAAGTGACCGGCAAGGTCGGCGCGCACAAGCTCGATCGCTTTGTCGAGAAGCCGCATCTGGAACTGGCGCAGCGCTATATCGAATCGAAGGAGTACTGGTGGAATAGCGGCATCTTCATCATGCGCGCGTCCACGTGGCTGAAGGCGATCCGCCATTTCCAGCCGGCCATTTACGAAGCCTGCAATGCTGCGTTTGCGGGCGGCAAGGCGGACGGCGACTTCTTCCGTCTGCAGCGCGACGCGTTCAGCGCTTCGCCGTCGAATTCGATCGACTATGCGGTGATGGAGCAGCTCGGCAACGATCAAGGCGCGGCCTCGGGCGTGGTCGTGCCGTTGCAGGCAGGCTGGTCCGACGTGGGTTCGTGGGACGCGATCTGGGATATCTCGGACAAGGACGCCGATCAGAACGTGGGGCGAGGACGCGTGATGTTCGAAGGCGCGGCTTCGACCTTCGCGCATTCGGAAGGACGCCTGATTGCCTGTGTGGGCACCCAGGATCTCGTGGTGGTGGAAACGGCCGACGCCATTCTGGTCGCCGACAAGTCGCGCGTGCAGGACGTCAAGAAGATCGTGGGCCGGATTCGCAACGACGGCGGGCTGGAAGCGGCCAACCATCGCAAGGTGCATCGCCCGTGGGGCAACTACGATTCCGTCGACACGGGCGAGCGCTTCCAGGTCAAACGGATCGTGGTGAAACCGGGTGCGCGGCTCTCGCTGCAAATGCATCATCACCGCGCCGAACATTGGATCGTCGTGCGCGGTACGGCGCTCGTCACACGCGGTGAAGAGCGCTTTATCGTCTCTGAAAACGAATCGGCCTATATTCCGCTGGGTGTCACCCACCGCCTCGAGAATCCGGGCAAGATGCCGCTCGAAATGATCGAGGTCCAGTCCGGCTCGTATCTCGGCGAAGACGATATCGTGCGCTTCGACGATACCTACGGACGCCAGTAACGCGAGTGAATGAGGGGCGTCGGCGAACGGCGTCCTTCTTACAACACCAGTGAATCACAGCGAATGTCACAACGAATGAAGCGGGAACCTGCGGCGGTTGCTCCTACCGGCCGCGGGGAACTGCTGTGCTAGCCGCCGCGCTCACCCCGCGTGGGAGATGAGTTCTGTGTACGACGGGTAGCGATCGGACGCACTGCTCTCGGTCGCTGCGGTGGCAGCGGCCGGTTCGCCCGGATAGCGGCGCAACGGACCGCGGAACGCGTTGAGCGGTCCATGCAACGGCGCGCCGTGATTGGCCGCGACCGGCTCGGGCACATGGCGCAAGGCTGGCAACGGACGCGCCGCGACGGGCGCCGGATTCGCCGGAACATGAGCCGCTGCCTGAACCCCGGCGGCGGATTGCTGCGCAGCCGCCAACGTGAGGCATTCGCGGTCGATCCATTGCCGCGCCCAGTCGAGCGCGTATTGCTCCGCCGCTTCACTTTGCTCAAAGCGCGGGCCGACGAGGCCGGAACGCTCGACGCGTTTGCCGTCCTTCATGATTTCCGCCCACGCCCGATACATGGCGTTCGGCACCGGCTCGGCCGCGATGTAAATCACGTAGCCGCTCCGATCGGCGATTTCCGTGCCGCGTGGCGCGAGGCTCATCGACAGCGGGTTGCGCCGATCGTCAGGCGCGGATGTGCCGCGCGCCGACACGATGGCCGAATTCAGACCATGCATGGCCGCACCGACCGCGCGCGCCTCGTCCGGACGCGGCAAGCCCGTCCGCACAACGTGCCGTGCGGGTGCTGCGACGGGTGCGGCTGGCGGACGAGATACCGGCGGCGCATGCGTGACGCCGGACAGCTGCCGCGTCATGTCGGCAATCGGATCGGCCGAACGCCAGTTGCCCAGGCTGCTCGACACGCCACCGGGCGCCTGCCATGACTCGGGGCTTCTCCAGGACACGCCACGCAGATGCTCGTCGCGCAGGCTGGGCGATTCCGCTACCGGTGCCGCGGGTTTGGCCGCGACGGGCGGCGCCGGTTGGGGGACGTACGCAAAGGTGCGCCCGGTTTGCGATAACAGCCGAACCATCTCGAGAAGCGTGCCGTTCAATTGCCACTCTTCAAAACGGCGCCGGCAAGTCGGACCCGACGGATAGCGCCCGGGCAGTTTCGACCAGGGTTCACCGGTTGTCAGAATCCACAGGACGGCATTCGCCACGATGCGCGGTTCGGCGCGGGGCCGGCCGCGTCGGTTTAGACGGACGGCCGGCTCATCTGAAACAAGCGCTGCCAGCAGCGCCCATTCGTCATTGCTTAGCTCATCGAAAAACATTGGGTTTTCTCCACGCAGCCTGGCCAGGCCGCGGCTTTGGACTGCCACGGATTCAACTTTCACGACCCGTGTGCAGGCCTCGGTTGCACAAATATGTTTTGTACGTTTTGTTGGCTGGTCATAACCGCCCCGACTTAGTGCGGCTTGTCCCTATTGCGAAGCACAAAACGTGGTCTCACTCGTGCATGGGAGAATTTGTGCACGAAGCATACCATCACCAGGGTTTGCGTGAATATGAATGAGACAAGTGTTACGGATAGAAACAATCTTGTCCTTTTTGCTGCGTCTTTCCTCGCAATTCCGTCACAAAAGTCCCGTCGCTTCCAGTAGAAAAGTGACGCTATTGCAGCGCACAACACGCAGGCATGGCGACGAATAACGTTTATGAATCCGCGGTTCGTCCGTGACGAGATTTCAATGCATTTTGGCTCGGCTTGAGCCGATCGATTGATGCGCCGCAAGCAGCATCGATCAATCTATGTGCAGTGCATCAACGGCAAGGAAATCGCGTGGTGTGAGGGACACAGGAGCGCCAGGCAAGCGACGTGTTTGGTCGCTCGCCACTTCGCCGATACAACCGGACGGCCGTGCGTTCAGCGCACGGGTTTTGCCGCGCCCTCGCCCACCACCGTCGTCCATTCACGCACGCGCCAGCGCGTCACGAGACCGGCGAGTACATACGGATCGGCCTTGACAAAGGCTTCGGCGGCAGCGGTAGAGTCACCTTGAAAGAGCAGGACAGCAGTATCCGTGGGTTCGGCCAGCGCGCCGGCCAGCAACAACTCGCCGCGCTCGACGGCCGCCCACGCCAGCTTCAGATGCGCATCGCGGTACGCTGGCCGCCGTTCGAGGTAGTCGGACACCAGGTCGTACGTCAACAGATAGTGCATAACGAGCCTCCTTGGCCGGTGTGAGAGCGGACCAGTCGCGCAATCGACGGCATGCCTTCTGGTCGATATTACCCATATGTTGGGCAGTGGATTTTTTTGCCGAATTACAATTCAATTGCATGTGCAGCAATGCGCAAAGCATGCTCGAATTTTTTCATCGATCTCACGGAATTGTTTAGTGCTAATTCGCTTGAATTCACTTTACGCATTTAATCTGGAATGCATAACATAATTCCATGTGGCGCCATTCGCGTTTTTATCCGCCAATCCGCCGCCAGTCCCCGTCACGTAAGGGAAAACGAGTGTCGGGCACTGTCAACCGGATTGCGTTTCCAGCCGTTCTCGCAGACAGCATTTGCCATAATGAACGTGCCGAGGGTCCTGGATACCGTTGACGCCCGCGCGCATGAACGACCAAAAACGTTTTCACCACCGATGGAGTGTCACATGAAAATCCAATCCGCTATCGCAACGCTGGTGCTGGGTGCCGTCCTCGTTTCTTCGCCGGTGTTCGCAGATAATAGCCAGCAAACCAAAATGGCCGACTGTAACAAGCAGGCCGGCGACAAGAAGGGCGACGACCGCAAGGCGTTCATGAAAACCTGCCTGTCCGCGAAACCGGCCGCCGCTGCCCCAATGAGCCAGCAGGACAAAATGAAGGCGTGCAACACGCAAGCCACCGGCAAAAAGGGCGACGACCGCAAGGCGTTCATGAAGACCTGCCTGTCGTCGGCACCGGCTAATTAAACATGGCGAACCGGCGTCGCGCGTCAAGCGCGGCGCCTGAGCGTACTCCGCTCGAACACAGCGATGCTGTTGTCCAGCGCTCGCTTAGCGCGTCCCGCCCCTTCCCGCGCAGTCCACCCGCCCGAACCCGCCATTTTTCTTCTATGATGGCTGCGGAGACGGCCCACCCCCATACAACATTAGACGGGCCGCCATCTTGTCGTTGGTGCTGCAGAGCATCCATCGGAGGCAAGGATGGTATCGAAGCATAAAAACCGCTGGTTGAGGCGGTGGCTGGTCGTCATCATATTCTGGGCGGTGCCCGTGGCGATCGTGGCGGTGAGCGAGATCCGGGAGGAAATGGCGTACAACGCCGTCGACCTCGACCGTGCGCTGACCAGCTGGACTTTCACCGAAGCGCAGCGTGCCGCCGGCGCCCCCGCGCGCTGCCACGGCAAGCCCGACGAAGCGCAAGCGGCGGGCTGTCCGGCCGATGTGCTGGCCGCCAACGCGCCGCGTCAGCAGGACGCCCGCAATGAATACAGTGTGCGCCGCTCCACGCTGATGGCCTATCTCTGGCACGCCTTCGTCGGCTACTGGATCGTGCCGGCCGTGACGCTGTTTCTGCTTGGCGTGCTGATCGGCATGGTGCGCCGCGCGCTGCGGCGTCCGCCGGCGGTCAAGAGTCCGGCGAACCACGGTTGAGCGCGCCGCGATCGGTAGGCCGAATGCAGGGCGATGTGCGGCGTCACGACAACACTTTCAATTCCGTTTCAAAGCCGGTTCGCACGGCGCAAAATCGGTAAAAACGAATGGTCGAAGCGGTGGCCGTTCCGCTCCTATTGGCTTTAGCGAAACCCGGCGCGATTCACGCGAACCCGTTCAACGCGCGCTATGCGCAGCTTCAATGCGCCCTGCGCCGCCGGTCAAAATTACGGCATGGTGTCTTACGATTTGCCCGAAAGCCCCGCTGCACAAGGCTTTTGGCCTGACGAGGAAGTGCGCCTTTTGGGCTTGCGTGTGATATAACTCAAAAGCAACCTGGCTAAACAGATAAGGTTGCGCCCCGGAACCATGACGGAGAAAAACGATGCAAAGACGAAACTTCATGCTGAAGACTACCGCTGCGCTCGCTTTCGGAGGCCTTGCACTCGCTGGTTGTACGACCAATAAAGGCAATCCCGATACCCCCGCCACCGACTCAGCCAAACGCCAGTCGATCGACGCTAGCGTCGACGGCACCATGTCGCGGCTCTACACGACCGTGAAGGGTTCGCACGAACTGGTCTCGAAGGCGCGTGGCGTTCTGGTGTTCCCTTCGGTGTTGCAGGTGGGCTTCGTGGTCGGCGGACAGTATGGCGAAGGTTCGCTGCGCGTAGGCGGCGGCACGGTCGGTTACTACAGCACGATTTCCGGTTCGTTCGGCCTGCAGGCAGGCGCGCAGTCGAAGGCGATCATCTTCCTGTTCATGACGCAGGATGCGCTGGACAAATTCCGCAATGCCGATGGCTGGTCGGCGGGCGGCGACGCGTCCGTCGCGCTGATCAAGATGGGCGCCAACGGCGCGATCGACACCACCACGGCCACCGCGCCGGTCGAAGTGATCGTGCTGACCAACGCCGGTCTGATGGCCGATGTATCGCTGCAAGGCACCAAGGTTTCGCGTCTGAAGATCTAACCGACGCGCGAGCCGTTGGCCAGTCTGCGGGGTGTGCGTCTGATCCGCCGGGTTCCGTGAGCAGCGGTGGCCGTATCAGACGCAATCCTGCGCAGCCTGCCTTTGCAACCTCAGCAACGTGGCATGCGCCGCGCCGGCGAGCTTTTGTGGACTGCACGCGGGCCGCGTCCATGATGACCGCCGGCGCCTGTTGCAACGCCCCGATCGTCTTAAGTCGTGCGCCAACGAAAAACGGCGATGCGCATCCCGCATCGCCGCTCTTTTTTCACCCTGCCGGGCGAGCCGGATCGCTTCCGTTCAGCTTCCCGACGTATCGATCACCTTAAAGCGCGAACGCTTCTGCGCACGAATCACCATCTGGTAAGCATCCACATATTCTTGCGCCATGCGGCGCGAGGTGAAGCGCTCTTCGAAGCGCTGCCGCACGCCCGCGCGCGGCATCTTGTGCAGACGATTGACCGCCGCCACTGCGCCGATTTCGTCTTCGACGATATAACCCGTCAAGCCGTCTTCCAGCACTTCCGGGACCGAGCCGCGATTGAACGCAATCACCGGCGTGCCGCATGCCATTGCTTCGATCATCACGAGGCCGAACGGCTCCGGCCAGTCGATCGGAAATAGCAGCGCGTGCGCGCCGGACAGGAATTCGGCCTTCTGGTGATCCGCGATCTCGCCGATAAACTCCACGTGGGGCAAGTCCAGCAACGGCCGGATGTCGCGCTCGAAGTATTCGCGATCGGCGGCATCCACTTTCGCGGCGATGCGAATCGGCAGGCCGCAACGGCCCGCAATCCGGATCGCGGTATCGACACGTTTTTCCGGCGAGATCCGGCCGAGAAACGCGAGGTACTTCTGCTCGACTGGCTGCGGCGTGTAGAGTTGCTCAGGCAAGCCGTGATAGACGGTGGTCAGCCACTTGGCCTGCGGTAGCGGATGCCGCTGCGAATTCGAAATCGAGATCACCGGCGCGGTGTTGAACGTGTCGAACACCGGCTGCTGCTCGGGCAAATCGAGGCGGCCGTGCATGGTGGTGACAAACGGCGTGTCCTGGCGCTTGAAGACCGAGAACGAGTAGTAGTCGAGGTGAAAATGCAGAACGTCGAAATCCTCGGCCTGGCGGCGCACCAGTTCCATCAACAGCATATGGGGCGCCACGCGGTCGCGAATGCCGGGATCGAGGCGCAGCGCGCGCGGCCAGACGGCTTCGAGCTTCGCACTCGTAACGGAGTCGCCGCTCGCGAACAACGTCACGTCATGTCCAAGATCGACCAGCGCTTCGGTGATGTACGACACGACGCGCTCCGTGCCGCCATATAGCTTCGGCGGCACCGATTCGGTCAAAGGGGCGATCTGCGCAATCTTCATATATTGTCTCCGTAAGCTGACGGCTTGCGCCTCGAGGCGGTGCGCGCCAGCGGCGCTGAGTATGACAGCGCCGATACCTCCGATCAATGCAACGGCCCGAGCCGGCCGCGTGCACCACCGGCATCGAAGCATTATTCACTACGGCACAACAAAAAGCCCCTTGTCTTGCATTTCCTCGGCGCTGTTACATTCAGCTTACATCCGGCTCGGCGCGCACACGGCGTCTCGTGCTTAGCGCGCGGGCCATTTCCAAGCCGGCAGATCGCGATCGTCTGCATCGGTAATGCGAGTTGCGCCGAACTGCTTCTCCAGCACGATCGACTGACTCGTCTCTTCGCGTTCGAGCGCTGCGATCAAACGCGCGGCGTGCGACACCACCAGCACCTGCGAATGCGCGGCAGCTCGCGCGATCAGGCGCGCGAGCGCCGGCAGCAGGTCCGGATGCAGGCTCGTCTCCGGTTCGTTCAGCACCAGCAATTCGGGCGGACGCGGCGTCAGCAAGGCCGCGACCAGCAGCAGATAACGCAAGGTGCCGTCGGACAACTCCGCGCCTTTCAGCGGCCGCAGCAGGCCGTGCTGTTGCATCGTCACTTCGAAGCGGCCGTCCTGGGTCGCAACCTCGAGGCGCGAACCGGGGAAGGCGTCGTCGATGGCGGCGTCCAGCGCGACCGGGTCGCCGATCTCGCGGATGGTCTGCAAGGCAGCGGCGAGATCCGCGCCGTCGTTCGCGAGCACGGGCGTGTGCGTGCCGATCTGCGGCAGACGCGCGGGCGCATCGGCGTCGGTGCGGAAGTGGTCGTAGAAGCGCCACGAGCGGATCTGTTCACGCACCGTGATCATCTCCGGCGCGGTGCGCGGGTCGGAGAACTCCGTCATCATGCTGTCGAAGCTGGCGACCGGTTGTGGAATGGTCTGCCAGTCGCCCTGCTCGTCGCGTGTGCGCAGCGCCGGGCCTTGGCGATCGACCAGCAGGGCCGACGGCCGCAGCACGGGCCCGCTCCAGATGCATTCGCGTTTGATGGTGGGATCGAGCGGAAAGCGCGTGGCGCGATTGACGAGCGGCAGACCGAGATCGATCGCATAGCCGAATTGAGCGCCGGAAAACCCGAGCCGCAGACTGACCGGCTCCTTGCGGCGCAGCGGTTCAACCGCGAACTCGCCCGCCAGCACGGCCCGCGAAAAGCGCTCAGGACCGGCCCATAGCGTCGACGGCAAACCGCCCTCGCGCGCGAGCGAAGTAATCAACCCGCCGCGCGCCGCTTCGGACAGCAGCCGCAGCGAGCGATACACGCTCGACTTGCCGCTGCCGTTTGCACCTGTGATCACGTTCAGCCTGCCGAGCGGCACGATCAACTCGCGCAACGAGCGATAGCCCGCAATTGCCAGAGTGGTCAGCATGCGCCGGCCCGACATTCAGTCGCGCAGGCGCGCGCGTCCCTCAGTCCTGCCGCACCTGAACACGCGCTCACGCCGCCGTTCCCGAAGCCGGACAAACACTGGTCGACACGCCCCATTACTTATGGCCGCCGCCGTTGCCCGGCTTCCGCGCCGGCACGCTGCGCAGATCGCGCAGGAAGGTGTCGCGCCACACGCCGAGATCGTTCTTGCGCAGCGCCTCCATGTTGATCTCGTGACGCCGCTGACGCGCGTCGAGCGGCATCTGCAACGCGCGCTGCAGCGCTTCGCACATGCCGATCGCATCATGCGGATTGACCAGCAGCGCGCCGGTCAGCTCCGCCGCGGCGCCCGCGAAAATCGACAGCACCAGCACGCCGGGGTCGTCGGGATTCTGCGCGGCGACGTATTCCTTCGCCACCAGATTCATGCCGTCGTGCAGCGGCGTGACGAAACCGATCTGCGATTCGCGGAACAGCGACATCAGCTTCCAGCGGTCGTACTGCTGGTTCAAATAGCGGATCGGCGTGTAGTCGAGCCCCGAGTAGCGGCCATTGATGCGCCCTGCCTCGTACTCCAGATCCTGGCGAATCTTCTGATAGGTGGCGACGTCCGAGCGGGTCGGCGGCGCGATCTGCACCAGCGTGACGTTGCCACGCCATTCCGGCGAGCGCTCCAGCAGATGCTCGAACGCGCGGAAGCGCTCGACGAGACCCTTCGAGTAATCGAGCCGGTCGACGCTCATGATCAGCTTGCGCCCTTCCAGGCTCTGCTTCAGGTCGAGCACGTGCTGACGGCTTTCGTAGCGCTTCGCCTGCTCGGCGATTTCGTCCGGGAACACGCCGATCCGGTACACGCCCGTGCGCAGCTTGCGGCCGAATGCTTCGACCACGCCGTCCGCGCCCACGGTGCCGCGCGCGTGGCGCGTGACGTAGTCCTTGAAGGCGAGTTCGTCGGTCGCGGTCTGAAAGCCCAGCAGGTCATAGCACGACAGCGACTTCACCAGCTCTTCATGCGGCGGAATGTTGAGCAGGATCTGCGGCGCGGGAAACGGAATGTGCAGGAAGAAGCCGATGCGATTCGTGACGCCCTCGTTGCGCAGCGCCTCGGCGAACGGGATCAGATGGTAGTCGTGAATCCAGATCACGTCGTCGGGTTCAAGCAGCTTGATCAGCTTGTGCGCGAGCCACGCGTTGACGCGCCGGTAGCCCGCGTACTCTTCGCGCTCGTAGCGCGCGAGGTCGTTGCGGTAGTGGAATACCGGCCACAGCGTTGCGTTCGAGAAGCCGCGATAGTACTGGTCGTAGTCCTTGCGCGTCAGACCGACGGTCGCGAAGGTCACCGCGCCGTCCTGCTCCAGCGTGGGGCCCGCGTTGGCGACGGTCTCGCTGACCACGTCGCCGCTCCAGCCGAACCACACGCCTCCGGCATCCTTCAGCGCGCCGAATACGCCGACGGCGAGGCCGCCGGCCGAGCCCCTGGTTTCCGTCGGCGTTGCGACGCGATTCGACACGACGATGAGTCGGCCCATATTGCATGTCCTCCTTGGTTCGCGCGGCGCGCTCCGTGCCTTCGCAGGTGCTCGAAGTGTCTCGCGCCCGGTTGCGCGTCGAGAACCCAAACACATGAAGCACGCGGCGCCGCGCCGGATTCGTGAGTGAGTGGACGGTTCGACTGTTTTGGTGCCCGATCAGTTGCATCTATCGGCACCGCGACCTCAAGATTTGCCGCTTCTCGCCGTCAAACTTTTTCCTTCACCGGCCCCGGCGCGCCGACCGCCGACGGCCGTCCCGCGCGGCTTGCCACCGGATCGGCCTCGGTATGCGCGGCGGTGCTGCCGGCCGGCGTTTGCGTGCCGCGCGGCACCCAGTCGAGTGGTGCGCCCTTGCCGGTTTCGAGTTCCGCCGACACTTCCGCGCGCGCCCGCGGCAGGTACTGCGGATAGTGCTGTTGAATGAAGTCGAGCAGACCTTCGCGCACCCGGCAGCGCAAATCCCAGTTCAGGCCGGAGTCGAGCGAACTGACGAGCGCGCGCAATTGCATGGAGCGCTCGGTGCCGTCCGTGACCTGCAACACCTGCACGCGGCGGTCCCACTCGGGCGCGTCCTCGACGATGCGCGCGAGTTCCTCGCGCAACGGCGCTAGCGGCATGCGGTAATCGACGTACAGAAACACCGTGCCGATGATCTGCGAACTGCTGCGGGTCCAGTTGGAAAACGGGTTTTCGATAAACCACTGCAGCGGCACGATCAGCCGCCGCTGATCCCACAGACGCACCGACACATACGTGCCGGTGATTTCCTCGATACGCCCCCACTCGCCCTGGATCACGACGACGTCGTCGAGACGGATAGGCTGGGATAGCGCGATCTGCAAGCCGGCGATCAGATTGCCGAGCACCGGCCGCGCCGCAATACCGGCGACCAAGCCGGCCACGCCCGCGGACGCCAGCAGGCTCGCGCCGATCTGCCGGACGCTCGGAAACGTCATCAACGCGCCGCCCACGCCGATGATCACGATCACGAACATCACCGAACGGGCCAGCACGCGCGCCTGCGTATGAATACGGCGAGCCTGCAGGTTGTCGGCGGTGTCGAGGGGATGGGCCTGAATGATCGCCTCGCCGATCGCCGCCGCCGAGCGCACGGACAGCCACGTCATTCCGCCGATCAGCGTAATCGCGACGGCGTCGCGCAGCGGCGTGATGAAGGTCAGCGTGTCAGGCGCTTCCCACCATACGGCCTCCAGCGCGAGGATCACGAGCACGAACAGCGAAGGCTTGTCGATGTAGCGCAGCACGACGCTCGTCAGCGGATAAGGCCGCGCGAGCCGCGTCACGATGCGCGCGCCGATCCGATGGATGCCCACGGCCAGCACCATCGCGATGACGGAGACGAGCAACGCGCCGACCCACGTATGCAGCGGCGCTTCGGCCATGCGGCTGAGGTCGTCGAGAGTTGGCATGAAAGGGATTTTCCTCCTGGCTTGGGTGGGGAACAGAACCCGCGCGGAACGGGCGCATGACCCGCGAGCCTCGAACACGGCTTCGGTGTTGCGTGACGAGCAAGAAGGCCGACGGCGCCGTCGGCGAAGCGTCCGGCGTTGAAGCAGGCGCGAGGCGACCGACTGCGCGCCGTCGCGGACTGCCTGTAGACATCTTAGGTCGTTCGTCTGCGCGAGCGCGGAAAGGTGCCGGAAACCCGCCGTTTCTGCAAACCGACGGCCACGGTTCAGACCGTTTTCAAGCGGCCTTCGAAGAAGCCCCAAGCGGAATTCCGGCCGCTGAAACCGGAAACACGCCCGCAGGCTGAACGCCCGACGCGCCCGCCACGGGGCGCGCGAGGCATGTCAGCCGTGATTCAGTTCACAATCAACTACCGCTCTTGCAGGGAAACGCCTTGCCGAGTCCCAGCGAGATCGCCGTGCTGGCGTTGTAGCCCGCGACGTTCGGATTCTCGGCAATATACTTGCGCACCGCGTCGGTCAACTGCGCCGAGCGCGCGTCCTGCGGCAAGCAGAAGTACTGGCCGACACGCGGACCCGTCGTGCCGCCGATCGCGTCGATGGTATTGAAGATGCCGTCAGCGGCGCCTTCGATATAAGCGGCGCACGCGCTACGCGATGCCACATCCGTCTTGGTGCACAGCTTGTTGAGGTCGCCTCCCGTAAACGCGGCTGCCGATAGCGGTACGGCGAGCGCGCTGGCGAAAATCAAAGCCCGCAGCATGGTGTTCCTTTCCAGGGTCGTTTATCAGGCGGTCTTTCGCCGCGTCCGAACGGCACGCCCAGGCGGCGCGCCAAAGTCGTCATTCTGCACTGTTTTGCGAAGCGCAAGCGTGTGCGGCCGCGCTATCTTCAGGCACTTTTTACTGCAATGCATGGCGGCGGCCGCTGCGCCGGTATTTTTGCGCTTTGGCGGTTGTAGGGGTGCTGCTCTCCCAGCGGCGCCCGAGCCGCCGGTGGACCCAACTGGCCCGTGCCAGGCGTTGAAGCGGCCGGCACACCCTCTCTGCCCGTCAACCGCCGACCCGCACCGCCGCGCTCATCACTTCTGTTGCATCTGCTGCAGGCGCGCGGTCAGCCCTTCGACCACGTCCGGCTCCTTGTACGTCTTGGCAAAATCGAGCGCCGTCAGGCCGATCTGGTTCTTCACCGTCAGATCCGCGCCGTTGTCGAGCAGCAACTTCACCGTCGACACGTGGCCGCCGCGCGCGGCCATCATCAGCGGCGTCGTGCCGTTCGGCGAGCCGGCGTCGACGTAGGCCGAATGGTCGAGCAGCACCTTGACGATATCGTCGTGCCCGTTCGCCGCCGCGTAGTGCAGCGGCGCCCAGCCCTTCTTGTTCACCTCGGCGTCTTTTGCGATCAGCAGGTTGACGAAGTCGAGGTCGCCGTTCAGCGCAGCCATCATCATCGCGTTCTCGCCGGCTTTGTCCTGAATCTCGATGTTCGTTTTCGGATTGGCAACCAGCGCGGCGCCGACCTTGTCCGATTTCTCGCGCGCGGCCAGCACCAGCAGCGGCATGCCCTGGTTATCCACGCTGTTCGGGTCCATGCCCTTGGCGAGCAGCTTGTTGACGCCGTCGACGTCGTCGAACTTGACCGACTTGATCAGCGAATCGATCGGCGCAGCCTGAGCCGGCGACACCACCAACGAAGTCAGCGCGGCACAGGCCAGCGCGGCCGCGAACGCGACGCGCGAGGCGCCACGCCGTGCGGATGCCAGCGCCCCATGCGCCGCTGAAACGTCCTGATTCTCTGCAATCGACATCGAAATTTCTCTCATATTTAACTTTAGGAAACGTCCCTATCCTTTTGACAATGATCGACTTTACATCTCACGCGCCAGCCGGCGCGGGGATCTTGAAAAGGCGAAAGAAGTTCTGCGTGGTCGCGGCGGCCAGCGCCGTTTCCGGCGTCTCGCGTTGCTGCGCGATGAACCGTCCGACATAACTCACGTACGCAGGTTCATTTGGCTTGCCGCGATACGGCACCGGCGCGAGGTACGGCGAGTCGGTTTCGATCAGCAAACGCTCCAGCGGCACGCGTCGCGCGACGTCCTGCACGTCGGTCGCGCTCTTGAACGTGACGATGCCCGACAGCGAGATGTAAAAATTCTGCGCCAGCGCCTGTTCGGCGACGGCCCACGGTTCCGTAAAGCAATGCATCACGCCGCCCGGCTCGCCCGCGCGCTCCTCGGCCATGATGCGCAGCGTGTCTTCCGACGACGAGCGCGTATGGATGATCAGCGGCTTGCCCGTAGCATGCGCCGCGCGGATATGCGTGCGAAAGCGCTCGCGCTGCCATTCCATGTCGGCGATCGAGCGGCCTTCCAGCCGGTAATAGTCGAGCCCCGTCTCGCCGATCGCGACCACCTTCGGATGCGCGGCCAGTTCGACCAGTTCGGCAAGGCTCGGCTCGCGCATGTCCTCGTGATCCGGATGCACGCCGACCGACGCGTACACGTTCTCGTACCGGTTGGCGATATCCAGCACCGACGGCAGCGTTTCCAGATCGACGGAAACGCACAGCGCATGCGTGACCGAATGGCTGCGCATATTTTCGAGCACCTGCGGCAGGCGGTCGGCGAGTCCTTCGAAGTTGATATGGCAGTGCGAGTCGACAAACATGGTGATGTCCTGCTTAAGAAGTGCTCGAAGTAAATCAGGCGGCGGCTGCGGCGGAGTCCAGGCGTTTGCCGAGAATCACCAGATCGCGCTCCACGCCGTCCAGCACGGCCACGCGCGGCAACGAGCCCCACGTGTCGAAACCGAAGCTGCGGAACAGGCGCAGGCTCGCCTCATTGTGGCCGAAGATAAAGCCGAGCACGGAGTCGATGCCGAGCGCCGGCGCCGCCGCCAGCGAAGCCGCGAGCAATTGCTTGCCAAGGCCGCGGCCACGCGCGCTTTCGTCGAGATAGATGCTGACTTCGGCGGTGCGTTGATAAGCGGGACGGCCGTAGAAATCCGAAAAGCTCAGCCACGCGATCACGCGGCCCGGTTGTTGCGCGTCGTCCACTACCCACAGTGGCCGCTTTTGCGGACCGTGCGCGTGAAACCAGCCCAACCGGCTTTCGACGCTGACGGGTTCGAGATCCGCCGTAACCTGCCGCGACGGCACAGTCGAGTTGTAGATGGCGACGATCGCGGGCAGATCGTCGAGCGTGGCATCGCGGTAGGAAAGGCTCATGGTGCGTTGAACTTGGAGGGAAGGCCAATACGGGAAGAAAGTTGGACCGGCGTCGTCGGCCTGGTGCGGTAAAGCGCTGCAAAGCGCGCCCGCCGCTACCGGCGCACCTCGCGGACAGGTCTTAGGCGAACAACTCGCGATAACCGATAAACAGTTCCTCGAACACCAGCCGCGCATTCAGCGGATGGTTCTCGACGGCGCGCTGGCGCGTCACGATGCGCATGAAGCGCGCGAACGCGCTGGCGTCGGCCTGCGACGCGCAACGCGTTAGCGCCGCCGACGCCTGGGGAAAATAACGTGGCGCACCCGCCGTGCGCTGCGCCAGCAGATCGTACATCCAGCGTTGCAGCCAGCCTAGCACCAGCGGCACGGGCAGCTTCTGCAACGCCTCGCCGCACGCGAAGGCATCGCAATCGGGGCCGGCGGCGAGTTGCCTGAGCGTCCAGTCGCGCAGCGTGCGGTTTTCGTCGCTGGCGAGCGCGAGCGCGGTGAGTGGCGCGCCGCCGGCTTCGGCGAGCAGCGCGGGCGCTTCGGCCACGCCTTGCGCGGCGAGCCATTTCGTCGCCACGTCGGGCGCGGGCACGGTCATCGGCCACTGGCGGCAGCGGCTGATGATAGTGGGCAGCAGGCGGTCGATGCGCGCCGACACCATCAGGAACACGACGCCCGCCGGCGGTTCTTCGAGTGTCTTCAGGAGCGCGTTGGCCGCGGCGATGTTCAGCCCTTCCGCCGGATACAGCACGACCACACGCGCGCCGCCGCGATGCGAACCCACGCCGACGAAGTCGAGCAGGCCGCGAACCTGCTCGATCTTGATTTCCTTGCTGGGCGCGCGGGTCTTCTTGCCTTCGTCGGCGTCGGCCTTGTCGGCTTTTTCGACTGCGGCGTTGTTCAGGCCGGCTTCGGCGGCGAGCGCCTCGGGCACGACGATCCGGTAGTCCGGATGATTGCCCTGCGCGAACCAGTTGCAGGCCACGCATGCGCCGCACGGCTCGCCGTTCGGCTGTTGCGCCTCGCACAGCAGACCTTGCGCAAGATGCTGCGCAAAGCGCAGCTTGCCGATGCCGGCCTGTCCATGCAGCAACAGGGCGTGCGGCCAGTGGCCGCGCAGCTGCTGCAGGCGGTTCCAGTCATCGGCTTGCCACGGATAAATCATCGTTTCTCTTTTTTAAATCAAGCTATTGCAGAGTTTTTTTGAGGTGCAACGCGAACTCTGCACAGTGTTATAAGGCAAGGCTATATTCTTTTTAAATCAAAGCACTGCAATCAACTCATCAAGCTTTCTCTGAATCTGCACAATGCTCTGCGCGGAGTCAATGATAACGAACCGATATGGCGCTTCTTCGGCGCGGCGCAGATATTCGGCGCGCGTGCGGTTGAAAAAGGCGACCGACTCGCTCTCGAAGCGATCCGGATCGCGCACGGCGCTGCGCCGTTCGTTGGCAACCTCGGGCGCAAGGTCGAACAGCACCGTCAGATCCGGTTGAAAACCGCCCTGCACCCACCGCTCCAGCGTTTCCAGCTTGTCGCGCGGCAGACCACGGCCGCCGCCCTGATAGGCGAAAGTCGCGTCGGTGAAACGGTCCGACAGCACCCAGTCGCCGCGCGCGAGCGCGGGCTCGATTACCTCGGCCAGATGCTGGCGGCGCAGCGCGAACATCAGCAGCGCCTCGGTTTCGAGGTCCATCTTCTGATGCAGCACGATCTCGCGGATCTGCTCGCCGAGCGGCGTGCCGCCCGGTTCGCGCGTCATCACGACCGAGCGGCCGGCGCTTGCGACCTTCTGTTCGAGGCGCTCCCGAAACCAGCCGAGATGGGTGGTCTTGCCCGCCCCGTCAATGCCCTCAAACGTAATGAATTTGCCCCGCGCCATCATTGCCCTCGAATGTATTTGTCCACGGCCTTGTTGTGATCGCCGAGGGTGTCGGAAAAGATACTGCTGCCGTCGCCGCGCGACACGAAATAGAGCGCGGTGGTTTGCGCCGGATTCAACGCCGCTTGCAGCGACGCCACGCCGGGCAGCGAAATGGGCGTCGGCGGCAGGCCCATCCGGGTATAGGTATTGTAGGGAGTGTCGGTCTGCAGGTCTTTTTTCCTGATATGGCCGGCGTAGCTGTCGCCCATGCCGTAAATCACGGTCGGGTCGGTTTGCAGCGGCATGCCCACGCGCAGACGGTTCGCGAAGACCGCGGCGACCATCGGCCGGTCGGATTTCTTGCCGGTTTCCTTTTCGATGATCGACGCCATGGTCAGCGCGTCGTACGGCGTCTTGTACGGCAGGTTCGGCGCGCGCGTGGTCCATGCCTCATCCAGACGCAGACGCATCAGGCGATAGGCGCGGCGGTATACGTCGAGATCGCTGGTGTTCTTGTCGAACAGATACGTATCCGGGAAAAACAGCCCTTCGCCATTGCCGATCGACGCCTCCGGCGCGTTGATCGCGTTCATCAGATCCGTGTCGCTCATGCCGATCGTGTCGTGCTTGAGCGCCGGATTGGCGTCCAGCTCGGCGCGCATGCGCTTGAAGGTCCAGCCTTCGATGATGGTCGCCACGTATTCGTTGACGTCGCCGCGAGCGATTTTCTGCAGCACCTCGTACGGCGTCACGCCCGTCTTGAATTCGTAGTTGCCCGATTTCAGCTCACTTTGCAATCCCAGCAGCCGCGTCATGATGACGAACAGTTCGGGCTCGACCGGCACGCCGCCGCGATTGAGCTGCAGCGTAACGCTGCGCAAGCTGCTATGCGGCTTGACGGTGACATCGAGTTGCGCGGGGTTCAGATCGAGCGGGCTGTTGGCCCAGTGATACCCACCGGCAAGGGCGGCTGCGGCCAGCACAACGACGATTGCGCCGGCGACGAAACATTTTCTGAAAAGGGTCATGCGGAACGTGGCAGGATTGGACTGCATATAATACTTGTTTGCCTTAGCTAAAGTCAGAATTGACTGTTCTCGGAATCCATGAACATACCGCTCGCTACCGCTTCAGGCACGCCCTCTGGCAACGCCGTCACGGCCGCTGCCGCCACGCCCTTCGTTCTGCCCACGCTGCCGCGCCCTTCTGCCGATGAATTCGACGCGGTCATCCACCACGGCGCGTACATGCCGCTCACGCAGTTCGGCGTGATCGACGCCACCGGCGACGACGCGGCGAGCTTCCTGCATGGCCAGTTGACCAACGACACCCAGCATCTCGATGCCGCCAACGCGCGCCTCGCCGGCTACTGCTCGGCCAAGGGGCGTCTGCTCGCATCGTTCCTGACGTGGCGCAGCGGCGATACGATCCGCCTGCTGGCGTCGAAAGACGTGCAGGCTGCCGTGCAGAAGCGGCTCTCCATGTTCGTGCTGCGCGCCAAGGCCAAGCTTGTGGATGCGAGCGGCGAGCTGGCCGTGATCGGTCTTGCCGGCGACGTGCGCAAGGCGCTCTCGGGCGTGTTCGACGCGCTGCCGGACGGCGTGCATGTGAAAGTGGACGGCGCGGCGGGCTCGCTGATTCGCGTGCCGGATGCGCTCGAACATCTGCGTTTTCTGTGGATCGGCCCGAAGGCACAGGTCGAGTCGCTGCTGCCCTTGCTCGACGAAAAACTCAAACGCGTCTCGCCCGCCGTGTGGGACTGGCTCGACATTCGCGCGGGCGAGCCGCGCATCACGCAGCCGGTGGTCGAGCAATTCGTGCCGCAGATGGTCAATTTCGACGTGCTCGGCGCGGTGAATTTCCGCAAAGGCTGCTATCCCGGTCAGGAAGTCGTGGCGCGCAGCCAGTATCGCGGCACGATCAAGCGGCGCACCTCGCTCGCTAACGTGCCAGGCGAACTCGACACGGTGCGCGCCGGCGCGGAACTGTTTCATTCGGACGACCCGGGCCAGCCGTGCGGCATGGTCGTGAACGCGGCGTGGGCGCCGGACGGCGGCGTCGATGTGCTGGTCGAGATCAAGCTCGCCGCGCTGGAAAACGGCTCGGTGCATCTGGGCGCGGCGGACGGCCCGGCGCTGCGGTTTCTGCCGTTGCCGTACGGGTTGCCGACCGAAGTTTAAAGCTCTCTCACGGTACGAAGCGGCGCAATCAGGCGCCGCTTTTTACTGGCCTCTTCACCTGCAATGCCCCACCGGGAGATGCCCCCCGATGTGCCTGATCGTCTTCGACTGGCGACCCGACGCGGTCGACGGCCCGCTCTTCACGCTCGCCGCGAATCGCGACGAATTCTTTCGCCGCACCGCCGAGCCGATCAGCTGGTGGCAGGACGCGCCGGGTGTGCTGGCCGGCCGCGATCTTCAGGGCGGCGGCACGTGGCTCGGCATGTCGGGCGACGGCCGCTTCGCCGCGCTGACCAATTACCGCGCGCCGCATGAAATGCGCGCCGACGCGCCGACCCGCGGCACGCTCGTCAGCGACTGGCTGAAAGCCGCCACGCGCGATGCGACGGGGAACCCGCACGCCACGCCGCTGGCGTACCTGCAACACGTCGCGCAAACCGGCGACATCTACAACGGGTTCAATCTGCTGGTGGGCGACTGGACGCGGCGTGAACTCGCCTGGTATTGCAACCGGGGCGGCCTCGCGCCCACGCTGCTCGCACCGGGCACGCATGGCATTTCCAACGCGGTGCTCGATACCGCGTGGCCGAAGCTGGTGAAAAAGCGCGCCGAACTGGCCACGCTGCTCGCGCGCGACGCGATGCCGCCACTCGAACGCCTGATCGATCTGATGCGCGATCCGCGCCTCGCACGCGACGACGAGTTGCCGTCCACCGGCATTCCGCTCGAACGGGAACGGGCATTGTCGGCGGCGTTTATCGAAACGCCGGAGTACGGCACGCGCGGCACGACGGCGTTGCGCGTGGCCGCGCATGGCCAGGTGATCAGCGTGGCCGTCGCCGAGCGCAGCGACGACAACGGCTCGCACCGCATCGTGCGGCCCGGCGACTTCGAGCGCAGCTTCGCTTTTAATATCGAACGCGAGATGGAATGATCCTTGTTGGGCGGCATGGCGGCGGTTCGCCGCTTGTCGCTTACAGTTCGCCCTTCGTCGCTCGTCGTTCGACATTAGCGCTGACCACCAACCGTGCGCTGCTAACGCCTGACAAACCACCCTCACTCGATGCCGAACGCCGCGCGCAATGCCGCGGCGGCATCCGCGTGCGCTTCTGCGACCTCGGGTACGTAGCCACCCATCTTGAAGAACTCGTGGATCATGCCCGGATAGCGCTTGAGCGTGGCCGCATTGCCCGCGGCACGCAATTTCTCCGCGTAGGCATCGCCTTCGTCGCTCAAGGGATCGTATTGTGCGGTAGCGATCCACGCCGGCGCAACGCCGCTGAAATCGGGCGCGCCACGCTGGCCGTCGAGCGGCGCGAAACGCCAGTCGTCGCGGTCGCTCGTATCGCGCACGTATTGCTCGAAGAACCATTGAATCGTGTCGCCCGACAATAGAAAACCGTCGGCGAGACGCGAGTGCGAATCGGTTTGCTGATAGCCGGTCGTGCCTGGGTAGATCAGAAGTTGCAGGGCGAGTTCGATGTCGGCGTCGCGCGCGAGGACCGCGCAAACCGTGGCCAATGTGCCACCCGCGCTATCGCCGCCCACCGCGAGCCGGGCTGTGTCCACGCCGTATTCCGCGGCGTGCGCATGCAGCCAGCGCAACGCGTCGAACGCATCGTCGATGGCCGTGGGGAACTTGTGCTCCGGCGCGAGCCGGTAATCCACCGACAACACCGTGCACTGACCGTCGCGCGCGAACATCCGGCACAGCGCATCGTGCGTATCGACGCTGCCCACCGTGAAGCCGCCGCCGTGGTAGTACACCAACGCAGGCGCGGGTTCGGCCCAGCTCGGCTCGACCGCTTGATAAAGACGCACGCGAATCGTCGCGCCATCGCGTGTCGGGATCCGCAGATCTTCGAGCGCGAACATCGGCGCGCTGGCGATCTCCAGAATCGGTGCGCTTTTTTCGTATGAGGCCCGCGCGTCTTGCGCGGTCATTTCGTGAAGCTTCGGGCGTTTGGCCCGCGCGATCATATCGAGCACCTGCTCGATCTTCGGATTCAGCGGCATGGTGCGTCTGTTGGCGCGTGTGCGCCGAAGATTTGAAAGAGACCGGCGCGATAGCGCGCCGGCGATGCGATCACAGTCGCGCCTAACCGGCGTTCTTCACTTCCGGCTTGAGCGACATGGGATCGATGGGATTGCGCAACTGCTCGATATCCTCGTGGCGCAGCTTCACCGTCGCCATGATGGCCGGATGCGTGACGATATAGAAACGCCGCGCGGCGATCGCTTCGAAGGTGAGGTCGGCGACATCGCCGGCACTCAGCTTGCCCGATTGCACGGCACGCTGCAGTTGCTTGCCCGCGGCGATCTGCGAGCGCGTCGGTCCGCTGTCGTTGCGCAGGTCCGCAGGGCGCGCGCGTTCCGCATCGGCGATGCCGGTCGGCACGAAGGCCGGACACAGCAGCGAACAGCCGACCAGGCCGCCCGCCTCCGCCTGGTTGGCTTGCGCCAACCGCAGGTCGTGATACAGCGTTTCGGTGAGCGACACCACGGCATGCTTCGACGCGTTGTAGATGCCCATCGCGGGCGGCGACAGCAGTCCCGCGACGGACGCGGTGTTGACGATATGCGCGGGCTCGTTCTGCGCCAGCATGATCGGCGTGAAAACCCGCACGCCGTGCGCGACGCCCATCACGTTCACGCCGAACACCCACGACCAGTCGTTCGCCGAGCTTTCCCACAGGAAGCCGCCTGAGCCCACGCCCGCATTGTTGAACAGCAGATGCACGCGGCCGTAGGCGTCGAGCGCCGCTTGCGCGAGCGCTTCGACCTGCGCCGCGCTGGCGACATCCGTCGGCACGCCGATCGCCTCGGCGCCGTCGGCACGCAAAGCTTCGACGGTTTGCGCCAGCGCGTCCGGATTGACGTCCGCGAGCACGAGTTTCATGCCGAGCGACGCGCCCTTCTGCGCGAACGCGCGGCCGAAACCGCTCGCCGCACCGGTGATCACCGCCACCTTGCCTGCGAATTCGAACATCGTTTGACTCTCCTGGTTTGCTCCGCGTGTTGTGTGATGCGCTTGAGCGCCGGCGCGATCAGATCAGCTTGACGAGTTGCTTGCCGAAGTTCTTCCCTTTGAGCAAACCGATGAACGCCTCGGGCGCGGCTTCGAGTCCTTGCGCGATGGTTTCGCGATACTGCAGCTTCTTTTGCGCGACCAGTGTGCCGAGTTGCTTGAGCGCTTCCGGCCACACGTCCATATGCTCACTGACAATGAAGCCTTGCACGCGCAGACGCTGCGTGAGGATCAGCGACGGATGCTTGAGCGGCACTGGCTCGCCATCGTAGCCCGCGATAAACCCGCACAGCGCGATCCGGCCGAACGCATTCATGCGCGCGAGCGTTGCGTCGAGCACGGCGCCGCCAACGTTCTCGAAGTAACCATCCACGCCGTTCGGCGTGACGGCCTTGAGGTCCTGATAAAGATTGCCGGCCTTGTAATCGACGCAGGCGTCGAAGCCGAGCGTCTCGGTCACATAGCGACACTTGTCCGCGCCGCCGGCAATGCCGACCGCGTGCGCGCCGGCCAGCTTCGCCAGTTGACCGACCACGCTGCCCACCGCGCCGCTCGCCGCGCTGACCACCACTGTCTCGCCCGCCTTCGGCGCGATGATGCGGTTCAGCCCGTACCACGCGGTGACACCCGGCATGCCGACCGGACCGAGATAGGCCGACAAGGGCACATGCGTGTCGTTGACTTTCTGCACGCCGGTCCCGTTCGAGGTGCCGTATTCCTGCCAGCCGAACATCGCGACGACCTTGTCGCCGACCGCGAACTTCGGATTCTTCGACTCCACCACTTCACCCACCGTGCCGCCGATCATCACTTCGTTCAGCGGTTGCGGCGGCGCGTAGGACTTGCTGTCGTTCATACGGCCGCGCATGTACGGGTCGAGCGACAGGTAGTGATTGCGCACGCGCAATTCGCCGTCGGCTAGCGGAGCGAGCGGTGCTTCGACGAGGCGGAAATTATCGGGCGTCACGGCGCCTTGCGGGCGCGACGCCAGCACGAGTTGACGGTTGATCTGGGGCATGACGATCGTCTCCATGGGTTGCCGATGAGTCGGCGAATGATTTGAACAGAGTTTGCGAAGGGAGAAACGGCGCGCGCGTCTCGTTCAGATGCGCACGCGGTCCGCAAGCTTTGCGCTCAGCCGTCGCTAGGACCCGGTTTCGCCGACGGGTCGCTGCGTAAGCGTTGTTGCGTGATGTCACGCCCGACGGCGAGGCGCCGCATGTATTTGAAGGTGCCGAGCGCCTTGGCGACGAAGTGGCCTTCGCTGTCGCGGATCTCGCCTTCGCAGTAGGCCATGGTGGTGGAACGGTGCAGCGCGCGAGCGCTCGCGCGCAATTCGCCGCGGCCCGGCTGCATGAAGTTGACCTTCATCTCGACCGTGACGACGCCGACGCCGTCGCCGGCCAGACTGCGCGCGGCCATGGCAAGCGCGATGTCGGCGAGCGTCATCGTGACGCCGCCGTGGGCGACGTCCCATGTGTTCATATGATCGTGCCGCAGCGGCAGCACGACTTCGCTGATGCCGTCCGCGGCCGACAGAAGCTGCGCGCCGAGCCGGTCGACGAACGGACTCTCGGGCATGGACGCGGCACTCGCGTTAGATGAGGGCGAATCGGTCATGGCTGTTTGCAGATTGAGTGGTCGGTACGTTCGTGAAATTGCCACGGGGCGCGTGAGGAATCTCCAGCGGTTTGCTCGAGCTCGCCCATTGGCCAAGGCAAACAGCAAGCCTATCAAACTTACGCGTTTGGTGGAGTTTTATCGGCAGGTTTGGGCGGGCAGAAACGGGCTCTTGACGATGCGGATGACGGCTCACTCGCGAGCATCGCGCTCTGCGCCAGGTCATGCCGGTGTTGTCGAAACGACCGGCTGGACTGCTGCCCGATCGGAGCCGGCCGCTGACTCCGATCGGGTAAAGGTTGCGTAGGCGGCGAATTAGAAGAAGCCTACGAGACGTTCACGAACAGACCTTCAGGATCGGCGCGCGGGCGCGACGCCGAACCGTTTGGTGTTTTCTAGTGGCTAAAGTCAGCGCCCAGCCAATCCGCCGCGGTGGTCTTCGCATAGCTGACGGCGTCTTGTGGATCGGGGAAAATGCCAAGCTGATCCCAGCGCTCTTCGGCGGCAAACGGACCCTTGATGCCAAGCGCTTTCTGAATACTCAACTGCGCCGCATATCTTCCGTCCTCGAGAGGCCGGGCGGTGGCGACCACCTTGTGCGGGAGTCCTTGCCGCACGGGTTGAATCAGTTCCAACGGACCGCCGGCAGCGCCAACGTCGATCAGCTCGTTTCGCGTGTTGCAGTCGGGGCAATAGAAGTAAAACGAATTGTGGTCCCGATTCGGTTTGACCTGTTTGCGGGCAAGTACAGCTCGGCACTCGACATTTTCACAAATGAATGGCATATCGTCTCCGTGGTGATCTTCGAGTGGTAACGCGGGGCAGATCGGCATTGCCTTCAAGAAACGATCTGCCAGAAGCTGCCGGTCAGCAATCAGCACATGACCGGATTGCTAATGATACGAAGATGCCAGTCAGAGTGCCTTGCCAGTCTTCCGCGACGCGTTGCCACAAGCCGCTGCGCCAGACGACCCATCAATGATGATCAAAGTAACGTGCTTCTTCAAGCACTTGTAATCGGCGCTGCACTGCATCAATCCGGGTGAGCCGCCATTCGCGCGGCCAGCCGCCCTAACCTGCGCACGGCTTCGTCGGCCAGATCGAGATCCGTGCTCGGCGAACTGAGCCGGATGAAATGATCGAAGCGCCCGCCATTCGAAAACACGGTCCCCGGCATGACGCGAATGCCGTCGTTCAGTGCGGCCTCGAAGAAGACCGTCGACGATATGGCATGCGGCAATTCGATCCAGAAAAACATCCCGCCGCGCGGCGGCGTGAAACGCGTGCCGTCGGGAAACGAGGAGGCGATCGCCGCGGCCATCCGTTCGCGCTGAAGCCGCAAGCGGTCGCGCAAACGCCGCAAATGCCGCTCATAGGCGTTCGTTTGCAGAAATTCGGCGAGCACGACTTGCGACAGTTGTTCGTTGTGCCGCGACTGCGCGAACTTCAACATGCCGATGCGCGGATGCCAGCGGCCGCCGTTGACCCAGCCGAGCCGCATGCCGGGCGCCAGCACCTTGTTGAACGACGTGCAGTGAATCACGGTGCCGTCGGTGTCCCACGCCTTCAGCGATCTGGGCGGCTGCGCTGCGTCGGCCAGTTCGCGATACGGATCGTCTTCGATCAACGGAATGCCGGCTTGCGCGCACAGTTCGACGAGCCGCGCCTTGTGCGTGTCGGGCATCACGCTGCCGAGCGGGTTTTGCAGGTTCGGCACCACGACCACGGCCTTGATGTCGGGATGCGTGTGCAGCGCGAACGCCAGCGCTTCTATGGCGAGTCCGGTGGTTGGACTGGCCGGGATTTCGAGCGCTCGCAAGCCGAGGCTTTCGAGCGCCTGCAGCAGCCCGAAAAAGCACGGTGACTCGACCACAACGGTGTCGCCCGGTTGCGTCACCGCCCGCAGCGCGAGGTTCACGGCTTCGATGCCGCCGTGGGTCATGATGATGTCGTCGGCGCCGATTTGAATGCCGGCGTCGAGCGCGCGGCGCGCAATGATCGCGCGCAAGGCCGGATCGCCCTGATCGTGCCCGGCGGCGGTCAGCAAGGTGGGCCGCTTGCGCAACGCGCGCAGCGCGGCTTTCTGCAACGCGTCCGTGGGATACAAGTCGGGTGATGCCGTCGCGCCGCCGAGATTCAGCGCGTTCGGATAGCGCTGGAATGTCGACACGACCGAGGAAATCACCGAGTGAATTCCGACGAACTGCGCGGCGCCGGGCGGCGTCGCCAGGTCGGGTTCGGACGCGACCGGCAACGCCGCGGTGGGTGGCACACGCACGAAGTAACCGGCGCGCGGCCGGGCATCGATCAGCGCGTCGCGTTCCAGCACGCGGTAGCTCTCTGTTGCCGTCGCGAGACTGACGCCGTGGCGCTGCATGAAGGCACGTATCGACGGCATGCGGTCACCTGGACGCAGCA
Source organism: Paraburkholderia sp. BL17N1 (assembly GCF_003634175.1). NCBI lineage: Bacteria > Pseudomonadati > Pseudomonadota > Betaproteobacteria > Burkholderiales > Burkholderiaceae > Paraburkholderia > Paraburkholderia sp. BL17N1. The sequence continues at coordinate 3,510,437 of NZ_RBIW01000001.1, read as the reverse complement.
CGCCGCCGCCGATCGCGCGGCGGTATTGATCAGCCAATTGCCGGTAGAGAGGCGTGCTGTCCGGCAGCCGGTCCGCAGGCGCTGCCTGCCGCGTCAGAATGGATTGCGTCATGTGCGGATGGTGCGGACATTTCGCGCGGCGCGACAGATACACATTCGTTCGATTCCGACCGACACAGCGCATTGAAACGCGTTGCTGTACCGGTTCAGATTGCCGGTGGCTGCGGCTGTTGTCACGTGAACGGACTCAATAAGCTGTATGGCATGGAAACGCTTTAAGGGAAACCGCCATGTCATTCTGTCAATCGCGTTTTGGTCCGGCACGCGGCGCGCCTGCTCGCCTCTTCGCCGGTCAGTTGGCCGTGCACGATTTGCGCGTGCGGACCTCAATCGTGGCCGTGGAAGGCGATCTGCAACTTGATTATCGCGATCGCTCGCTCGCATGGCTGGGCGACGCCGTGCCGGTCACGTCGATCACATTGCACGAAGGCGAGTGCTTCGTGACGCCGCAACGCGGCGTCGTGTCGATCAGCGCCGCGCATGCAAACGCTGCCGCGTTCGTCGTGCAGCCGTGGCGCGCGCAGAAGAACGGTCGAGGTCCGATTCGTGAAGCTCTGCGGCAACTGGCCCGTCTCGTCAAAACACGGCTGCGGCGCGCGGTCTGAAATGCCGTCTGGCGCACGGCACGGCCCGGTACAATGCATGACCGAAGCCGCTTCTTTCGAGGTGCAGGTCATGTCCTTCTTTCGTGCGCTGCTGCCCGGCCGTTCCGTTCGTCTGGCTACGTTTCTCGCCCTCATCGCACTAACGCTCAACGGTTGCGCCGGCCTGTTCGGCGGCGACCCGGTGCGCGTGAATGTGGCCGGCATCGAACCGATCGACAGCCAGGGCTTCGAGATGCGTTTCAACGTCAAACTGCGCGTGCAGAATCCCAACGATTCCGCGGTCAGCTTCAACGGCGTGTCGCTCGATCTCGAACTGAACGGCAAGCCGTTCGCGAGCGGTGTGAGCGATCAGGTCGGCACCGTACCGCGCTACGGCGAAACGGTCGTCAATGTGCCGTTGACCGTGCCCGCTTTCGCCGCGGTTCGCCAGGCCTTCGCCTTCGTGGGCGCCACCGAGTCGGGACAGATTCCGTACATTCTGCGCGGCAAGCTCGCGGGCGGGCTGACGGGCACGACGCGATTCATCGATCAGGGCAGCTTGAGCCTGCCGTCGGCCGGCATGGCTTTGCCTTGAAGCGGATCATCGGGCCAGCCAGCGCCACGCGCGAATAGAAAACGGGTGCCGCATGGTTCACGCGCTGTCGCGCCGAACCACACGGCACCCGCCGTCCACTACCGTTCGAGCCGCATCACACCACTTCGAACAAACCCGCTGCGCCCTGCCCGCCGCCGATGCACATGGTCACGACAACCAGCTTCGCGCCGCGCCGCTTGCCTTCGATCAGCGCATGGCCGGTCAGCCGCGCGCCCGACACGCCATACGGATGGCCGACCGCGATCGCGCCGCCGTTCACGTTCAGACGGTCTTGCGGAATGCCGAGCTTGTCGGCGCAGTACAGCACCTGCACCGCGAACGCTTCGTTCAGTTCCCACAGGTCGATGTCCTCGACCTTCAGACCCGCCTGCTTGAGCAGCTTTGGCACCGCGAACACCGGGCCAATACCCATCTCGTCCGGCTCGCAACCGGCCACCGCGAAGCCGCGGAAAATACCGAGCGGCTGCAGCCCTTCGCGCTCCGCCACCTTCGCGTTCATCACCACGCAAGCCGACGCGCCATCCGAGAACTGGCTCGCGTTGCCCGCGGTGATGACACCGCCCGGCAGCGCGGTACGAATCTTCGATACGCCTTCGAGTGTGGTGTCGGCGCGAATGCCTTCGTCGCCGCTAACGGTCACTTCCTTCGTGAAGAGACGCCCGCTCGCTTTGTCGGCGACGCCGGCGAGCACCGTCAACGGCACGATCTCGTCCTTGAACTTGCCGGCTTCGAGCGCGGCCGCTGCCCGCTGCTGCGAACGCGCGCCGTATTCGTCCTGGCGCTCCTTCGAGATCGAATAACGTTTCGCGACGTTCTCCGCGGTCTGCAGCATCGACCAGTAGATTTCCGGCTTGTTCTGGCTGAGCCAGCCTTCGGTCAGCATGTGCTGGTTCATCTCGTTCTGCACGCACGAGATGGATTCCACGCCACCGGCCACGAACACGTCGCCTTCACCGGCGATCACACGTTGCGCAGCCAGCGCGATAGTTTGCAATCCCGACGAACAGAAACGGTTCACCGTCATGCCCGGCACGCTGACCGGCAAACCGGCGCGCAACGCGATCTGCCGCGCGATGTTCATGCCGGTCGCGCCTTCCGGATTGGCGCAGCCCATGATCACGTCTTCGACCCGTGCCGGATCGAGCTTCGCACGCTCGACGGTGGCCTGCGTGACGTGGCCGCCGAGCGTCGCGCCGTGCGTCATGTTGAAACCACCGCGCCATGATTTGGCGAGCCCCGTACGGGCGGTCGATACGATTACGGCGTCAGTCATGCATGTCTCCTACTTCCAGATATCGATGATGGCGCGCGAGCGATTCGCCGCACAGCGCCACCTCAGTCAATTCAGTCGCGCTGTAGCTCAGCCGTTGAACCCGCGGCCCTTGGCCGCCAGTTCCGCGATGCTCGGCGCCAGTTGCCACGCATCGCCATTCGGCCGCGCCGCATAGCGGCGAATCGCGCGCTCGACGTTGTAGAGGCCGACCGTATCCGCGTACAGCATGGGGCCGCCGCGATAAAGCGGGAAGCCGTAGCCGGTCAGATAGACCATGTCGATGTCCGACGCCTTCGACGCAATGCCTTCTTCGAGAATCTTCGCGCCTTCGTTCACGAGCGCGAATACGAGGCGTTCGACGATTTCCTCGTCGCTGATCTTGCGACGCTCCACGTCGGCTTCCTTCGAGAACGCGACGATCATGTCGTCGACCACCTTCGACGGATACGCGCTGCGGTCGCCCGCCTTGTAGTCGTACCAGCCGCCGCCGGTCTTCTGGCCGAAGCGCCCCGTCTCGCAGAGACGATCGGCGATCTTCGAGTAATGCAGGTCAGGCTGTTCCTGATAACGGCGCTTACGGATCGCCCAGCCGATGTCATTGCCGGCCAGATCGCTCATGCGGAACGGACCCATCGCGAAGCCGAACTTCTCGATCGCTTTGTCGACCTGCGCGGGCAGCGCGCCTTCTTCGAGCATGAAGAGCGCCTGGCGGATGTACTGCTCGATCATCCGGTTGCCGATGAAACCGTCGCACACGCCCGAGACCACGGCGGTCTTTTTGATCTTCTTGGCGAGCTTCATGACGGTGGCGAGCACGTCTTTGGCCGTCTGCTTGCCGCGCACCACTTCGAGCAGCTTCATGACATTGGCCGGGCTGAAGAAGTGCATGCCGACCACGTCCTGTGGACGCTTCGTGAAAGCGGCGATCTTGTCGACGTCGAGCGTCGACGTATTGGAGGCGAGAATCGCGCCTTGCTTTGCCACTTCGTCGAGACGCTTGAACACCTGTTCTTTCACGCCGAGTTCTTCGAACACCGCCTCGACGATCAGATCGGCGTTCTTGAGGTCGTCGTAGGAAAGCGTGGGCGTGATCAGCGCCATGCGCTGTTCGAGCGCTTCAGGCTTGAGCTTGCCCTTCTTGACGGTCGCTTCGTAGTTCTTGCGAATCGTGGCGAGGCCGCGGTCGAGTGCTTCCTGTTTCGTTTCCAGCAGCGTGACCGGAATGCCCGCGTTGATGAAGTTCATCGCGATGCCGCCGCCCATCGTGCCCGCGCCGATTACGGCCACCTGGCTGATGTCGCGCACCGGTGTGTCCGACGGCACATCGGGAATCTTGCTCGCCGCGCGTTCGCCGAAGAACGCGTGACGCAGCGCGTGGCTTTCCGGCGTCTGCACGAGCGCCATGAAGCATTCGCGTTCGAACGCGAGGCCCTTGTCGAAACCCTTCTGCACGCCCGCTTCCACGGCATCGATGCATTTCAGCGGCGCGGGGAAATTCTTCGCCATCGTGGCGACGGTATTGCGCGCGAACTGGATGAAACCGGCAGCGTTCGGATGCTCGATCTTGCGGTCGCGCACTTTCGGATGCGGGCCTTCTTTCGCGCCGACCTTGCGGGCGAACGCGAGCGCCGCTTCGGCAAGATCGCCCTGCGCGAGTTCATCGAACAAACCGGAATCGGCGAGCTTCTCCGACATGACGGGCGCACCGGAGACGATCATATTGAGCGCCGCTTCGAGACCAATGGCGCGCGGCAGACGCTGCGTGCCGCCCGCGCCCGGCAAAATGCCGAGTTTCACTTCCGGCAGCGCGATCTGCGCGCCAGGCGCGGCGATGCGGTAATGCGCGCCGAGCGCCAACTCCAGACCGCCGCCCATCGCGACGCTGTGAATTGCCGCCACCACCGGCTTCGCGCTGCCTTCCACGGTCTTGATGACCGTGGCGAGCGTCGGCTCCTGGGTCGCTTTCGGTGTATTGAATTCGGTGATGTCGGCGCCGCCCGAGAAGGCCTTGCCCGCGCCGGTCAGCACGATGGCCTTGATGGCCGGATCGTTCTGCGCGCGCTCGATGCCCTCGACGATACCCGCTCGCGTCGACAGGCCGAGGCCATTCACGGGAGGATTGTTCAGCGTGATGACGGCCACGCCGTCATGAGTTGTGTAGTCCACTGCCATCTGCCTGCCTCCATGCGATCCATGCGTGAGGGCGGCAACAGATGCCGCCCATCCGGTTCATCGAGTCGGATCAACGATCCGACCGATTGTCTGTTTTTTCCGGGGTCAGCAGGCAGAATACACAAAAAAGCACGCTCGTTCAATTCGCGTCTTTTTATTTTTAGGCGGGGTTTCCCCTGGCAAGCGGCGTCAATGGACAGTCCTTTTCGTCTTCGAGCGCCGAAGGCAGCACGTGATTGCGGAAAATGTCGCGCAGCTTGAGCTTCTGCAGCTTGCCGGTCGCCGTGTGCGGCAATTCGTCGACAAACGCGACGTCGTCGGGAATCCACCATTTGGCGACCTTGCCGTCGTAGAAGGCCAGCAACTCTTCACGTGTGACCTCGAAGCCGGGGCGCTTGACGACTACCAGCAGCGGCCGCTCAGTCCATTTCGGATGCGCGCACGCAATGCACGCCGCTTCGGCCACGGCGGGATGCGCGATCGCCACGTTCTCGATGTCGATCGAACTGATCCATTCGCCACCGGACTTGATTACGTCTTTCGAGCGGTCGGTGATATGCAGAAAACTGTCGCGGTCGATGGTGGCGACGTCGCCGGTGGGAAACCAGCCGTCCACGAGCGGCGAGTCGTCTTTGCGGAAATAGCGGTCGATCACCCACGGTCCGCGCACGTGCAGATCGCCGAACGCGACGCCGTCCCAAGGCAGTTCGCGGCCATCGTCGCCGACGATTTTCATATCGACGCCATAGAGCACGTGCCCCTGCTTCTCAAGCAATGTGCGCTGTTCTTCGAGCGGACGCTGACTTTGTTCCCACGTCAGTTTGGACAGCGTGCCGAGCGGCGACATTTCGGTCATGCCCCACGCATGGATTACCTGCACGCCGTAGTCGTCCTCGAAGGTGCGCAGCATGGCCGGCGGACAGGCCGAACCGCCGATCACCGTGCGATTGAGGGACGAAAACCGCACCTTCGTCTCGCGCAAATAGTTGAGCAGTCCAAGCCACACGGTCGGCACGCCGGCCGAATACGTGACGCGTTCGCTCTCCATCAATTCGTACAGCGACTTGCCGTCCAGGTCCTTGCCGGGGAACACGAGCTTCGCGCCGGTCAGCGGCGCCGCGTGCGGAATGCCCCATGCGTTCACATGAAACATCGGCACGACGGGCAGCACGCAGTCGCGCGCGGAGAGGCTCATGGCGTCCGGCAATGACGCGCCAAACGCATGCAGCACCGTCGAACGATGCGAATACAGTGCGCCCTTCGGATTCCCGGTCGTGCCGGATGTGTAGCACAGGTACGAGGCTTGCCGCTCGTCGAGCGGTGGCCATTCGTAATTGCCGTCCTGCGCGGTGACAAGCGTTTCGTAGCTGAGCGCGGGTGTCTGCATGGCGGGCAGATGCGCTTCGTCGGCGAGCGCGATCCAGCCGCGCACCTTCGGGCATTGCGGCGCCAGCACGTCGACGAGCGGCGCGAAGGTGGTGTCGAACAGCACGTAGGCGTCGTCGGCGTGATTGACGATGTAGGCGATCTGATCGGGAAAGAGGCGCGGATTGATCGTATGGCACACGGCGCCGAAACCGGTCGTGCCGTAATACGCTTCCAGATGGCGGTAGCCGTTCCACGCAAGCGTCGCGACCCGTTCACCGGGTTCGACGCCGAGCGCGATCAACGCTTGCGCAAGCTGCTTCGCGCGCTTCTCGCAATCACGATAGGTATAGCGATGCAGGTCGCCTTCGATACGCCGCGACACGATTTCGGTGCTGCCGAAATGCCGCGCGGCGTGTGCGAGCAACGAAGGCACGGTGAGCGGCACGTCCATCATCTGGCCAAGCAGCGGCGTCGTCATAAAGAGTGGTCTCCTCGGCTCGATCGTTTCAATTGGTTTGCAGCTCGGGGGGGCGCGCCTCGTCGCGCCTTCGGCGAAAAGCGCAAGGCCGGCGATCGATCTGGACAGGATCGGTACGGGATAGCTGTACGGCCGGCCAGCAGCTCCGCGGGCGCGGACTTACAATATCGGTTAATCCAGAGGCGCTCAACATGTCGTTTTCCCCAAGCATTGCAGGGTTATCCGGGCCTTTGACGGCCCTTTCCGATGCGCTCACCACATTGCACGAAAGCGCGTTCGCGCGGCTCGGCAGCGTGTTTTTGACGCGTTTGCCGGCGGCGCCGCTCAATGCGCCGTACCTCGTCGGGTTCTCCACCGAAACCGCCGCGCTGCTCGGTTTAGAGCCGGGCGTCGAGAATGATCCGGGCTTTGCCGAACTGTTCTCCGGCAACCTGACGCGCGAGTGGCCGGCCGCGGCGCTGCCTTATGCCTCGGTCTATTCCGGGCACCAGTTCGGCGTGTGGGCCGGCCAGCTCGGCGACGGCCGCGCGTTGGGTCTCGGCGAAGTCGAACATAACGGCCAGCGCTTCGAATTGCAGCTCAAAGGCGCGGGGCGCACGCCCTATTCGCGCATGGGCGATGGCCGCGCGGTATTGCGCTCGTCGATCCGCGAGTATCTGTGCTCGGAGGCGATGCATCACCTCGGCATTCCGACCACGCGCGCGCTGTGCGTGATCGGCTCCGATCAGCCGGTGCGGCGCGAGACCGTCGAAACGGCCGCCGTGGTCACGCGCGTGGCGCCGAGCTTCGTGCGCTTCGGCCACTTCGAGCACTTCTATTCGAACGATCGCACCGACGCGCTGCGCGCGCTCGCCGATCATGTGATCGAGCGTTTCTATCCGCATTGCCGCGAAGCGGACGATCCGTATCTCGCGCTGCTCGATGAAGCGGTCATCTCGACCGCCGACCTGATGGTCGAGTGGCAGGCGGTCGGCTTCTGCCACGGCGTGATGAACACCGACAACATGTCGATCCTCGGTCTCACCATCGACTATGGTCCATTCGGTTTCATGGACGGCTTCGACGCCGGCTATATCTGCAATCATTCCGATTCGCAAGGCCGATACGCGTACAAGATGCAGCCGCAGATCGCCTACTGGAACCTCTTCTGCCTCGCGCAAGGGCTGCTGCCGCTGCTGGGCGAACAGCACGAGGAAAGCGTGCGCGCGGACAAGGCGATCGAAGACGCGCAACGCGTGCTCGGCGGCTTCAAGGATCGCTTTGCCCCAGCGCTGGAGCGGCGCATGCGCGCCAAGCTCGGCCTCGAAACCGAACGCCCCGGCGACGATACGCTGGTGAATCGCCTGTTCGAAGTGATGCACGCCAATCGTGCGGATTTCACGCTGACCTTCCGCAATCTGGCGCGCGTGTCGAAGCACGACGCGAGCGGCGACACAGCGGTGCGCGATCTTTTTCTCGACCGCGCCGCGTTCGACGCCTGGGCGAACGACTATCGCGCCCGGCTGTCCGAAGAAACACGCGACGACGCCGCGCGCGCCATTGCAATGAACCGTGTGAACCCCAAATTCGTACTTCGCAACCATCTGGCGGAAACGGCGATCCGCCACGCGAAAGAGAAGGATTTTTCCGAAGTGGAACGACTGGCGGCCGTGCTGCGCCGTCCGTTCGACGAACAGCCCGAGCACGAAGCGTATGCGGGGCTGCCGCCGGACTGGGCGAGCTCGCTGGAAGTGAGCTGCTCGTCGTGACGCGTTAAACGACTTCTGTTTGTGCGTAGTGATGTATTGAGCCGAATCTGCTCACCATCTAGCTGCCCCTCAAAACAAGCCCGAGACAGGAACCGACCATGAACAAACCCGACGAACTCAAGACCGACGCCCCCGCCGTGCAGAAAGACGACGCCGAGTGGCGCAAGCAGCTTTCCGACATCGAATATCAGGTGACGCGCCACGCCGCCACCGAGCGTCCGTTCACCGGCCGCTACCACGACCACTGGGACCGCGGCATCTATGACTGCGTCTGTTGCGGCACGCCGCTGTTCGAATCGGACACCAAGTTCGATGCCGGTTGCGGCTGGCCGAGCTACTTCAAGCCAATCGACGGCGAAGTGATCAAGGAGAAAACCGACCGCTCGCACGGCATGCTGCGCATCGAGGTGGAATGCAAGAACTGCGGCGCGCATTTGGGCCACGTCTTTGAAGACGGACCCGCGCCGACCGGTCTGCGGTACTGCATCAATTCAGCTGCGTTACAATTCGAGCCCAAGTAACGCAGCGCGGAGTCCGGCGCGTTGCCGGCCGGCGTCCGCGCCATCAGGCGCGCGCCGGCTGCGACACCCTTCATCCAGCTTGCGAAGCGGTCGCCCCGACGCTTCGCACTGCGCCCTTATTCTCCGGCTCACTCTCCGCTCAATTTCCGACCTCCCGACCAGATAATGAAATTCCTGTTCGATCTGTTCCCGATCATCCTGTTCTTCGTCGCCTTCAAGATCTGGGGCATTTTCACGGCGACGGCAGTGGCGATCGTCGCCACGCTGGTGCAGATCGCGTGGGTGGCCTTCCGCCACCGCAAGGTCGATCCGATGCTGTGGGTGAGCCTCGGCGTCGTTACCGTGTTCGGCGGCGCGACGCTCGTGCTGCACAACGACACCTTCATCAAATGGAAGCCGACCGTGCTGTACTGGGCGTTTTCAGTGGCGCTGATCGTCTCGCAACTGGCCTTCAACAAGAACCTGATCGAAGCGATGATGGGCAAGCAGATCACGCTGCCGCACGCGATCTGGGGCAAGCTGAGTGTCGTCTGGGCGATCTTTTTCGTGCTGCTCGGACTGGTGAACCTGTTCGTCGCGTACAACTACACCACCGACCAGTGGGTCAATTTCAAGCTGTTCGGCGCCACCGGCTGCCTGGTGGTGTTCATCGTCGGGCAGAGTTTGTGGTTGTCGAAGTATATGAAGGAAGAATGACATGACGAGCGACGCCGATGTATTCATGCACGCCACCACCGCCGAGCGCGCCGCACTGATCGAGGCACGCCTCGCCGCCGCACTGGCGCCGGTCGCTTCGCTCCAGATCACCGACGACAGCGCGCAGCACGCCGGTCATGCCGGCGCCTCCGCCGGTGGTCATTTCAGTGTCACGATCGTGGCTGCCGCATTCGCCGGCAAGGCCCGCGTGGCGCGGCATCGCATGGTGTATGATGCGCTGGCCGATGCCATGCAGCGCGGCATCCATGCCCTTGCCATCACGGCGTATACGCCCGAAGAATTCGCTTTGTTGCCCCGCTAGGAAAATTTTCGATGACCTTGAAGAAAACCCGCCTTTGGGTATTGCTGGCTGCATGTGCAGCCGCACCTGCATTCGCACAGAACATCGCCGTCGTGAACGGCACGCCGATTCCGAAAGCGCGCGCCGATGCGCTGATCGACCAGCTGGTTCATCAAGGCCAGCAAAATACGCCGCAACTGCAAACGGCCGTGCGCGAAGAACTGGTGAACCGCGAGATCCTCATGCAGGAAGCGCTGCGCCGCGGTTTGCCGAATCGTCCGGACGTCAAGGCGCAAATCGCCGTCGCACAGCAAACCGTGGTGCTGCGCGCGCTGATCGAAGACTTCGTGAAGAACAACACGCCGAGCGACGCCGAAGTCACCGCGCGTTACAACGCGCTGATCAAGGACGCGGGCGGCAAGGAATATCACCTGCACCACATCCTCGTGGACAACGAGCAGCAGGCCAAGGACCTGATCGCGAAGATCAAGGCCGGCGCAAGCTTCGAGGATCTGGCCAAGCAATTCTCGAAGGACCCGGGATCGGGCAAGAACGGCGGCGATCTGGACTGGTCGGACCCGAAGGCCTACGTGCCTGAATTCGCGGACGCGGCCACGCATCTGCAGAAAGGCCAGATGACCGACACGCCGGTGCATACGCAATTCGGCTGGCACATCATCCGTGTCGACGACGTGCGCAACATCACGCCGCCGCCGCTGGAGCAAGTGCGCCCGCAGATCGTGCAGCAGATCCAGCAGGAAAAGCTGCAAGCGTTCGAGGAAGGTTTGCGTAAGAACGCGAAGATTCAGTAAGCTGAGTTCGATTGTGCTCGAGGCGCTGTTCAGTCAATGACTGAACAGCGCCTTTTTCATTGGGATTGCTCGCAATCACTTGCGCAAGGCGCGGCTCATTTCCGCAAGCGGCATCGCCACGATCGAATCGAGCAGGCGGACCTCGCCGGCATTCGGCTGCGCGATTTCGTCGACGCTGCGGCGGGTGTCCGCCACGCGGGCGTCGAGCGTGGCCAGCATCTCATCCAGCAATCTTTCCGAACCCTTCGGCGAAAGACGAAGCGCGTCGCCGAATGCGAGCATGTTCTTTCTGTTGATCTGCGCGAATTGAGTGGCGTCTCCGACCGGCATGGTCAGGTCGCAGTGCGGCCAACGGTCCCGCTGCTGCGGCTGATAGGTCGGCGTGTGATAGACGACCGTGCTCACCAGATCGTAGAACGGCGCCAGCCTGTAACCGCGAGCGGTAACGAAGAACGAGAGGTTTTTCAGGTGTGAGTCGGCATTGCCGATGAGCACATTGAAGATCGCCCAGCGGAATACATCGAGACGCGCCACTGCCCGCGTGCTCGTTTTCTCGATGGCATCCCTGAGCACCTGTGCGGTCGCATTCTGATACTTGAAGCTGCGGTCGTAGTTCAACAACTGCATGGCGTCGACGGTATGCAGCCGCCGAGCCGGCTCACTGCTCGTGTCACGGTCGAAACGATCGATCAGGTAACAGGCCGAAGGCACACGTAAAAAATGCGTAGGCGGAACACGCACGCCCATTGCGCGCGCCAGCTGCATGCAGAAAAACTCGTTGATCGCCGAATGCGGATAGCCCGTGCTGCGCATGTCGGGCTTGAGCAGATGCATGGACGGCTCGCTGCCCACGGGTTCCAGCAGTTCGTAGTGCGGCGCGTTGCCTCGCAAGGTCAGCAGCAGCTTCTGTTGGGCGCCCGCCGCGGACATGCGTTTGGGCGCCGTGGCGGTGAGCGCGTGCTGTGGCATCGCCTGAATGCGTGCCTCCAGATTCGCTTGCGACAACGGCTGCAGTCCGCCAGGCGACTCCTGTTCGCCCTCTGTGAGCAACGTCAAGGCGCCGGCGGATTCCCGGCCGTAATAGGCAAGCAGGCCCCACGCGTCGCTCGCATCGACCTTGGCCTCCCGCGCGAGCGCACTGCGCATTTCCTCCTCGGGCAGCAGGTTGTCGAAGAACCATTGCACCGGCCGCTGGCTCGACCCGTCGACGAAAGGCTCGGCTACCAGTGGGAAAGCGGGTGAAAGCGCAAACACGTCCTCACGGCCCAGCCAGCCTTGGTCGTAGGCAAATGACCAGACACCGCTGTCATCGCTCACGACGCCCACGCGCCGGCCATTCGCATACGCGACCAGCGTTCTAGCCGCCATGGGAACTCCGGCGACGATGGGACGCCTTGCTGGAGACGTCTGCGGGAATATCCACGGAAACCTCGGCGCGCAGGGTGATGCCCAGTTCGCTGAGGAGATGCAGCACCTTGCCGATCTGCGCCGTGGGCTTACCTGCCTCGATGTGCGTGATGAACTTGGGAGACAGGCCGCTCGCGGTGGCGACGTCGTCGCGCGTCAAGCCCTGCGCGAGCCTGGACGCCCGCACGAGATCGCCTAACTCCGTCATGTTGCCGATGAAAACCGTGGACTCCATCACTCGCCCTCGTGTACGTTCGTACCCGCTCGGGAACATTATGCCACGAGACTGCCGTACGGAGCCGGTTTCGTACCCGAGCGGATACGAGTCGGCACGCCGAGGCGGCAATAGGGACGCTCCGTACCCGATCGGGTACGAAAGATGGACAAATGCGGGAATATGAGCGTGGCCGTACCCGAGCGGATACGAACTAAATATTGTCAGTCTGGGAGCCGCCGTGCAGGCCGACGGACGCGCGTCGCCATCCGCCGTCCTTTCACCTCGCACAACCGCGCGGCCGCGGCGCGAGCAAGCTGCCGCGTAGCACTGCGCGGCAGCCGTCTCACGTCATCATCCCAACCAGCGGCGCGCGTTCTGGAACACGCGCAGCCACGGGCTGGCGTCCGTGGCGCCTTCGCCCCAGCCTTCCGGGTGCCAGCTCATCTGCACCGCGCGATGCACGCGCTCGGTGTGCGGCATCAGCACCGTGAAGCGGCCGTCCGGCGTCGTCACCGACGTGATGCCGTTCGGCGATCCGTTCGGGTTGAACGGATACTGCTCGGTCGCCTGACCACGGTGATCGACATAGCGCATCGCCACCGCGACCTTCGACGCATCGCCCTGCTGCGAGAAATCCGCGTAGCCCTCGCCGTGGGCGATCGCGACCGGAATGCGCGAGCCTTCCATGCCGTTGAAGAAGAGCGACGGAGAAGCCTGCACCTCGACCAGCGAGAAGCGCGCTTCGAATTTCTCCGACTTGTTGCGGGTGAACTTCGGCCAGGCTTCGGCGCCCGGAATCATCGAAGCGAGGCTGCTCATCATCTGGCAGCCGTTGCAGATGCCGAGCGCGAACGTGTCTTCGCGGCCGAAGAACGCGGCGAACATGTCGGCCAGTTGCGCGTTGAAGCGGATCGCCTTCGCCCAGCCCTCACCGGCGCCCAGCGTGTCGCCGTACGAGAAGCCGCCGCACGCCACCGCGCCGGCGAAGTCCGCCAGATTGGCGCGGCCGGCCAGCAGATCGCTCATGTGCACGTCGTGCGCGTCGAAGCCGGCGCGGTCGAAAGCATAGGCCGTTTCGAGGTGCGAGTTGACGCCCTGCTCGCGCAGGATCGCCACGCGCGGACGCGCGCTCCTGCCGATGAACGGCGCGGCGACGTCTTCTGCCGGATCGAACGTCAGGATCGGTGAAATGCCCGGATCGGCCGCGTCGGAGAGCGCGTCGTATTCGGCGTCGGCGCACGCGGGGTTGTCGCGCAAACGTGCGATACGCCAGCTCACTTCGCTCCATGTACGATGCAATTCGGTGCGCGATGCTTCGTAAATCTTCCTGGCGTCGCGATAGATTTCGATCGTGTCGCGCTCGTTGATCTTGCCGATCACATGCGAGCACGCCGACAGCCCGTGTTCGCGCAACGCTGCGAGCACCGCGTCGCGCTCGGATGCGCGCACCTGGACGACGGCGCCAAGCTCTTCGCTGAAGAGCGCGCGGATCGTACGGTCTTCACGACGGCCGCTGGTCTGCTTGGCCCAGTCTTTGGCGTCGCCGTAATCCGATTCGTGGTTCGGATCGAGCACCAGCATGTCGACATTCAGCGACACGCCCACGTGGCCCGCGAATGCCATTTCGCACACCGTCGCCCACAGGCCGCCGTCCGAGCGGTCGTGATACGCGAGCAGCTTGCCGTCCTGGTTCAGCGCCTGGATCGCGGCGAAGAAACGTTTGAGGTCTTCCGGATCGTCCACGTCCGGCACCGTGTCGCCGACCTGCTGCGTGACCTGCGCCAAAATACTGCCGCCGAGACGATGCTTGCCGCGGCCGAGGTCGATTGCGATCAGCACGGACTCGCCCACCTCGCCGGTGCGGCGCAATTGCGGCGTGAGGTGGCGGCGCACGTCCTGAACCGGCGCGAACGCCGAGATGATCAGCGAGACCGGCGCGACCACTTCCTTCGCCACGCCGCGGTCTTCCCACTTGGTGCGCATGGACAGCGAATCCTTGCCGACCGGAATGCTGATGCCGAGCGCCGGGCACAACTCCATGCCAATCGCCTTGACCGTGTCGTAGAGCGCGGCGTCTTCGCCCGGTGCGCCGCACGCGGCCATCCAGTTCGCCGACAGCTTGAGCTTGTCGAGCGACGCGATTGGCGCCGCCGCGATGTTGGTCACGGCCTCGCCGACCGCCATGCGGCCCGAAGCCGGCGCATTGATGACAGCCAAAGGCGTGCGCTCGGCCATCGTCATGGCTTCGCCGGTGAAACCCGCGTAGTCCATCGTGGTGATCGCGACGTCGGCCACCGGCACTTGCCACGGGCCGACCATCTGGTCGCGCGCGGTCGTGCCGCCCACCGAACGGTCGCCGATCGTGATCAGGAACGACTTGCTCGCCACCGTGGGATGACGCAGCACGCTAGTCGCAACATCCGACAGCGCGATGCCGGTCACATCCACTGGTTCGAGCTTGCGCTCGACGCGTTTGACGTCGCGATGCATGCGCGGCGCCTTGCCGAGCAGCACTTCCATCGGCATGTCGACAGGCTGGTGCGCGTTGTCGTCGTTCAGTTCGGAGTCGATCAGCTTGAGCTGGCGCTCGGCGGTGGCCGTGCCGATCACGGCGAACGGGCAACGCTCGCGCTCGCACATGGCGGCGAAGGCCGGCAGATCGGCCGGCGCAATGGCCAGCACGTACCGTTCTTGCGCTTCGTTCGACCAGATTTCACGCGGCGACAAGCCGCTCTCTTCCAGCTGGATCTTGCGCAGATCGAAAAGCGCGCCCTTGCCGGCGCCGTCGACGACTTCCGGGAAAGCGTTCGAGAGACCGCCCGCGCCCACGTCGTGAATGCTCAGAATCGGGTTCTTTTCGCCAAGCTGCCAGCACGCGTTGATGACTTCCTGCGCACGGCGCTCGATTTCCGGGTTGCCGCGCTGCACCGAGTCGAAGTCGAGTTCAGCGGTGTTGGTGCCGGTCGCCATCGAGCTTGCGGCGCCGCCGCCCATGCCGATGCGCATGCCCGGGCCGCCGATCTGGATCAGCAGCGAGCCTTCCGGCAGATCGTGCTTATGCGTGTGCTGGTCCGAGATATTGCCGATGCCGCCGGCGATCATGATCGGCTTGTGATAGCCGCGCACCAGCCCCGCGACGTTCTGCTCGTAAGCGCGGAAATAGCCGCCCAGATTCGGCCGGCCAAATTCGTTATTGAACGCGGCGCCGCCGAGCGGGCCGTCGATCATGATCTGCAGCGGCGAGGCGATGCGGTCGGGGCGGCCGTACGCTTCGTGCTTGTCGTCCGGATTGCGGTGTGCGAGCGGCTGCGCGGCGTCGCGCGCGTTTTCCCACGTCTCGACGCCGTCCGGCAATTCCAGATTCGACACCGTGAAGCCCGCCAGACCGGCTTTGGGACGCGCGCCACGGCCGGTCGCGCCTTCGTCGCGGATTTCGCCGCCGGCGCCGGTCGCGGCGCCCGGGAACGGCGAGATCGCGGTCGGGTGATTGTGCGTTTCCACCTTCATCAAGGTGTGCGTGAGTTCATTGCTGCGGCGGTAGTGCTCCGGCAGCTCACTCGCGCCCAGCTCGGCCGGCGTGCGCGGGAACCAGCGCTCGGCCATGCCGCCCGCCATGATCGCCGAGTTATCCGAATACGCGACGATCGTGCCTTGCGGATTCAGCTTCTCGGTATTGCGGATCATGTTGAACAGCGAGATATCCTGCTTTTCGCCGTCGATGGTCCAGTCCGCGTTGAAAATCTTGTGGCGGCAGTGTTCGCTGTTGGCCTGCGCGAACATCATCAGTTCGACGTCGGTCGGGTTGCGGCCGAGCTTCGTGAAGGCGTCGACGAGATAGTCGATTTCGTCGTCGGCGAGCGCGAGGCCCAGTTCCGTGTTCGCCGTTTCCAGCGCGCCGCGGCCGTTGCTCAATACATCGACGGTTTGCAGCGGCTTGGCCGGCAGTTCGTCGAACAGATGCAGCGCGTGGTCACGCGACGGCGCCACGCTCTCGGTCATGCGGTCGTGCAAGGCTGCCGCGACGGCCGCACGAGCTTCGTCGGAGAGCGCCTTCCTACCGCCCAGCAGGCCGCTTTTCAGCGTGACCGTGTACTCGACGCCGCGCTCGATGCGGCGCACCTGCGTGAGGCCGCACAGATGCGCGATATCCGTTGCCTTGCTGGCCCACGGCGACACCGTGCCGAAACGCGGCACCACGAGAAAAGTCTCGGCCGTGCCGCGCTCTCTGGTTTCTTCGAGTGGATCGCCGTAGTGCATCAGCGCTTCGATCTTCGCGTTGTCTTCAGCGGAGAGCGGCGTCTGCGCGTTGACAAAGTGCAGATATTGCCCGCGCACGCCGGTGATGTTCGGATCGATGCGCGTGAGCGTGTCGAGCAGGCGGGTTTGACGGAAATCGGAAAGGGCCGAAGCGCCGGGGAAACACGAGAAGTGGGCCATGGACTTGACGTTGCGTCGCTAATGATGCCGATGAGTGATGCCGTGAGTCGCGCCGATGAGTCGCGCGTGAAGGCGACGTGAGGCGCAAAGGAAGTCCGGGATTATACCCCGGGAAGAGGCTTCCAGCGGGCCTGGCGGTGTGGCTTCGGGCAGGTTTCGAGATAGTTTCGCGGGGGCCTGGCGCAAGCTCCGCGTGGGTTCCGGGCGGCTTCCGAGCGGGTTTGGGCCGGCCTCCGGTGCGCCCACCGCGCCAATTACGCCGGCGCTCCGGCGTTGTGCCCGCGTGGCCGCGCCAGCGGTTTGACTGCTATCATTCGCCCTTTCACCAGATCGGCGCGAGCGGCCACGCAGGCGGCACGGCGCGCCGCATGTCACGCTCAACGGGCAAGCGCCGCTTCGGCGTCCCGTCGGCAAATCGAATCAGAACATGGATGTCATCGTCATCGGCGGCGGAATTGCGGGCGTCGCCACCGCTTATCAATTGCGCGCGGCCGGCCATCGGGTATGCGTCGTCGAGCGCCACGCCACGGTTGCGCAAGGCGCAACCTATGGCCACGGCGGCACCGTCCTGCCGACTCCGCTCGACGTCTGGTTCGGCCCGACTTTCATGGCTAGCCGCCAGAACGCCAAAAACGGCGTCGTCAACAAAGCCGGCTTCACCGGCTCGGCGCGCCAGTTCGTCAAGCAGCTCGTCGAGCTGCAGGAACCCAACGCATTCGGCCATCAATACGGATTGCTGCGGCCGCTGATCGAGCTGTCGCGCGACACCATGGCGGACATGGAGGCGCGCTTCGGCCTCGAGTTCGAACAGACCAGCGGCCTGCTCTATCTGGTGCGCGCCGAACAGGAATGGGAACAGCTGCGGCCCGCGCGCGGCCTGCTCCAGCTTTTCGAAGTGCCGCACCACGAGCTGACACCTGAACAATGCGCCGCGTTCGAGCACTCCGTGCGCACCGAGCCGGAATTCGCGGGCGGCGTGCTGTTCGACCAGGAGCGCACGGCCAATGCGCCGCTCTTCACCAAGCTCATCAAGCAGACGCTGGATACGCAGGGCGGCGTGCAATTCATGCTGGGCTGCGAAGTCTCGTCGATCCGTCTGGACGGCCAGCGCGCCTCGGTGGAACTGGCGCCGCAGCCGGGCGCGACCTCCCGTTCGCGCGAAGTCGATGTGATCCACGCCGACGCGGTGGTCGTGGCCGCCGGCCACGGCAGTCTGCCGCTGCTCGAGCGACTCGGCCTGCGCTTGCCGCTGCATCCGCTGCGTCTGCACACGCTGGTCGCACCGATCGCGCATGAGGAATGCGCACCGCACGTCGCCATCGTGGACGCGGTGAAGCGGATCGCGATCAGCCGCATGAACCATCGGCTGCGGATTGCGGGCGGCGCGGTCTTGCAAAGCGCCGGCCAGATCGACAAGCCCTTGGGCGAAGCGGTGACGAAGGAAGCCCTCGCCCTGCTCGGCCAGGCGACGCACGACTGGATTCCGGGCGCCGCGCGAATCTCGGTGGCCTTGCCGTGGGAAGGCGTCAAACTGCTGTCGCCGGACGGCTTGCCGGTGATCGGCAACGCACTGCATCCGCGTCTTTTCGTCAATGTGGGCCACGGCCCGGCCGGTTGGGGGCTCGCCTGCGGGTCGGGTAAGCTGGTGGCCGACCTGATTTCGGGCGGCACGCCGGACGTCCCCCCGGACACACTGGCCGCGCTGCGCGCGGATCGGTTCAGGTAAATCTCGCCGGCCCGCGCACGAACGGGCCGCAAGAGGCGCCCGCCGGGCGCTCATCGGCACTACCATAGCGATTCCCCCAGCTTTTTCGCCTGCCGCCGGGCGAACCGCCAAGCCTCGCCATGACAGAAGCCGACCAGACGCCGCCGACACTCGTCAGCCCGCACAACCGGGCGCTGCCTTTGCTTACGCTCACCGACCTGCGGATCGCCGAATCCCAGGCGGCGGCCGCCTTGCCGAAACACACGCTGATGTCGCGCGCCGGGAAATCCGCCGCGAGCTTCCTGCGCGAGCAGATCACCCGCGATACGTCGATCGAGAAATCCAGGCAGAAGGTGTGGCTCATCGCAGGGCCGGGCAACAACGGCGGCGACGCGCTGGTTCTCGCGACGGAACTCCACCAGGCCGGCATCGCCGTCGAGCTGTGCATGCCGGTCGAAGTGAAACCGGACGACGCGCGCTGGGCGCTCGACATGGCCCGCGCGACCGGCGTCGCGATCACCAGCGCGCCGCCCGCCACGCTGGACGGCTACCGCTGGCTGGTGGACGGCATGTTCGGCATCGGCCTGACGCGTCCGCTCGAAGGCGTGTTCGCGGCCGTCGCCCGGCAGCTTTCGCAACGCGCCAAAGCACGGCCGCGCAAAGGCGGCGTGCTGGCGCTCGACGTGCCGAGCGGCCTCGACAGCGACACCGGCACCGTTGTGGGCAATGGCGCCGGCGCCGCCGTCCATGCCACCCACACGATCACCTTCATCGGCGCCAAACCCGGGCTCTTCACCGCGCAAGGGCGCGATCTCGCCGGCGCCGTCACGGTCGCGCCGATCGGCGTCGACACGAGCGGCCGCACGGCCGTGCAACTGAATGCCCCCGAACTCTTCGCCGCCTTCCTGCCGCCGCGCGATTTCGCGACCAACAAGGGCAGCTTCGGCAGCCTCGCCGTGGTCGGCGGCGACACCGGCATGTGCGGCGCGCCGATCCTCGCCTCTCGCGCGGCGCTGTTCACCGGCGCGGGCAAGGTGCACGTCGCGCTGCTAGGCGAAGGCGCCCCGCCCTACGATCCGCCGCACCCTGAACTCATGCTGCATGCCGTCGACGATCTGCCGCTCGACCAGATGGACGCGCTCGCCGTCGGCTGCGGCATGGGGCATCGCGAACGCGCCACGCGCGTGATGCACGACGTGCTGCAACTCGACGTCCCCAAGCTGTTCGACGCGGACGCGCTGAACCTGATCTCGAAAGACGCCGCGCTTGCCGCCGATGTCACCGCGCGCGGCGTGCAAGGCGATCCGTGCATCCTCACGCCGCACCCGCTCGAAGCCGCGCGCCTGCTCGGCACCGACGCGCCGGGCGTGCAGCGCGACCGCCTCGCCGCGGCGCGCTCGCTCGCCGCGCGCTACGCGGCCGTGGTCGTGCTCAAAGGCACGGGCACCGTCATCGCGGCCGCCGACGGGCGCCTCGCGATCAATCCGACCGGCAACGCCGCGCTCGCGACGGGCGGCACCGGCGACGTGCTCGGCGGCATCATCGGCGCGCTGCTCGCGCAGCATCTGCCGCGCTACGAAGCCGCACTTGCGGGCGTCTATCTGCACGGCCTTGCCGCCGAGACCCTGAGCGCGCAAGGCCACGGTCCCGCCGGCCTGACCGCGGGCGAACTCGCGCCGATGGTGCGGACCTTGCTCAACCGCTTGTTTTATTCGGCAACGGAGTGCTGAAGCTGTCCGTCCCAACCTATGGATGGACGGCCCAAACCGCTGCCGTCCGTCACGCAACGCCGTTATACTGACTGACTGCGCCGCGCGTCGGAGCCACTGCGGGTGACGGCGAATTTTCACCGCCACCCATGGCGAACCGGGCCGCGCGGCATCGCTCTAACAGCATCGTTGCATCATCCTCGGCAGCGCTTCACGCGCGCGCCTTTCTTCGTGCCACTTGGTTAGACGGACGCTATGACCCAGAACTCGCTCCCCTCCTGGTCCTCGCTGCAAACGCATTACGACAAGATTCGCGATGCGCACATGCGCGACTGGTTCGCCCCCGAGAACGATCCCGCCCCTACCCGTGCCGAGCGCTTTGCGTTCGCGGGCGGCGGTCTCGCGGCCGATTTCTCGAAGAACCGCATCACCGAAGAAACGCTGAAACTGCTCGTGCAAGTCGCGCGCGAAGCCGGCGTCGAGAAGCGCCGCGACGCCATGTTCGCGGGCGACATCGTCAACCCGACGGAAGGCCGCGCCGTGCTGCACACGGCTTTACGTGCCACCGACCCGAAAGCGCCGTTCTACGCGCAAGTGCAGGCCGAGCGCGCCAAAATGGCCGCGTTCGCCAACCAGGTGCGCAGCGGCGAGTGGAAAGGCTATACCGGCAAGCGGATCCGCTATGTCGTGAACATCGGCATCGGCGGCTCGGATCTCGGGCCGAAGATGGTCGTGCATGCGCTGCATCATCTGGCCACGCCGGAGATCACCACGCACTTCGTGTCCAATGTGGACGGCGCCGATCTGTACAACGTCATGCAGCAGATCGATCCCGAAGAGACGCTTGCGATCATCGTCTCCAAGACTTTCACCACGCTCGAAACCATGACCAATGCGCGCTCGCTGCGCGACTGGTTCATTGAGAAAGGCTGCCCGGAAAGCGCGCTGGCGAAGCACTTTGTCGGCGTGTCGGCGAATCCCGCGGAAGTGGTCAAGTTCGGCATCGCGAAAGAGAACGTCTTCGAAATGTGGGACTGGGTCGGCGGACGCTATTCGCTATGGTCGGCCGTCGGTCTGTCGATCATGATCGCGATCGGACCGCAGCAGTTCGACGAACTGCTCGCCGGTGCCAACGAGATGGACCAGCATTTCCGCGACGCGCCGCTCGAGAAGAATCTGCCGGTGTTGCTCGGCATGATCGGCATCTGGTATCGCAACTTCTTCGGCTCGCAAAGCTACCTGGTCGCGCCGTATTCGCAGGCGCTGCATTTCCTGCCTTCGTATCTGCAACAGCTCGAAATGGAGAGCAACGGCAAGTCGGCGCGTCTGGATGGCGCGATGGTCGACTACCCGACCGCCGCGGTGACGTGGGGCGAACCGGGCACGAACGGTCAGCACGCGTTCTTCCAGATGCTGCACCAGGGCCCGACGATCGTGCCGATCGACTTTATCGCGGTGTTGACGCCGGAGCATCCGCTCGTCAGCCATCATCCGAAGCTGCTCGCCAATTGCCTTGCGCAGAGCGAAGCGCTGATGGTCGGCCGCACGCTCGAAGAAGCGAAGAAAGTGGCCGGCGCGGACAAGCCTGAACTGGCACCGCACCTGGTGTTTCCGGGCAACCGTCCGACCACCACGCTGCTCGTCGAGGCGCTCACCGCACGTTCGCTCGGCGCATTGATCGCGTTGTACGAGCACAAGGTGCTCGTACAGGGGACGGTATGGAACATCAACTCCTTCGATCAGTGGGGCGTGGAGTTGGGCAAGATTCTCGGCAAGGTGGTCGAAGCCGATCTGACGGCGCCGAGTGCCGATGTGAAGAAGCATGATTCTTCGACGTCGGCGTTGATCGCGCGGGCGCGGGCGGCGTTGAAGAAGTGATGGTGAGCGGCGCGGTGGTTCGCGCTGCTTGATTTGAATGGCGTGGTTGCCCGATACCGGAAGCCACCATGAAAAAGCGGGCCCTTGCGGCCCGCTTTGCTTTTGTCGCGACGTTCGACGCTCGACGCTCGCTCAGGCGAGACGTCCCGCCTCGATCGTCACTGTCGTATCGCAGCGGCGCGCCAGTTCGATGTCATGCGTGACGAGAATCAACGTCGCGCCGTTCGCGCGGTTCATCTCGAACATCAGATCGATCACCGCGTGACCGGTGGCGGCGTCGAGACTGCCGGTCGGTTCGTCCGCGAACAGGATCGCCGGGTGTGTGACGAACGCGCGTGCGAGCGCGACGCGCTGCTGCTCGCCGCCCGACAGCAGCTTCGGATAGTGACTGGTGCGCTTGCCAAGACCCACCTGCTCAAGCAAGCCGCGCGCACGCGTTGCGGCCTCGCGCGTGCCGATGCCGCCTAGCAACTCCAGCGGCAACGTAACGTTCTCGAGCGCGGTCAAATGTGGCATCAGTTGAAACGACTGGAACACGAAGCCGACGGAGCCGCTGCGCAACGCGGCGCGCTCGTCTTCATTCAGTTCGCCGAGTTCGCGGCCGAGCAACCGAACCGAGCCCGAACTCGCGCTGTCCAATCCTGCGAGCAAGCCGAGCAGCGTAGACTTGCCCGACCCGGATGCACCGACGATTGCCACACTGCTGCCGGCATCGATAGCAAGATCGATGTCGTCGAGAATCGTCAGTTCGCCTGTTGCATCGTTAACCTTCTTGCACAAACCCCGCACTTCAATGACTGGATCAGTTTTGTTTAGCATGGTGAAGCGTAGGTTGAAAGTGCGTGCCATGACGTCTCGCGCCACGGCGTTGACAACGGCATGCGGCTGCGCCGCTGTGGCCGCCACCCTGTTTCTTTCCGTGAGCTTCACGGCGCGGGCTGCCAACGCGCCCGAACCGGCCAAGCCGGTGATCGTCGTGCTCGGCGACAGCATCTCCGCCGAATACGGCCTGCCCCGCGACACGGGCTGGGTTGCGTTGATGCGCCAGCGCCTCGCCGACGAGCGAATCGATTATAGCGTCGCCAACGCGAGCATTAGCGGCGACACCACGAGCGGCGGACGAGCCCGCTTGCCGGCGCTCATGCAACGCCTGAAGCCGAGCATCGTGATCGTCGAACTCGGCGCCAACGACGCGTTGCGCGGCGTGCCGCTCTCCACCACCGAAGACAACCTGCGCACGATCATCGAGCAGGCTCAGCAAGGTCACGCGAAGGTCGTGCTGGTGGGCATGTACGTGCCGCCTAATTACGGCCCCGACTACACGCAAAAGTTCCATGGCTTGTACGGCGAACTGTCGAAGCAACTGCGTGTGCCGCTCGTGCCGTTTCTGCTCGCCGGCATCGCCGACAAACCCGATATGTTCCAGGCCGATCAGATTCATCCCACCCAGCAGGCACAGCCAGTGCTACTTAACAACGTGTGGCCCGCAGTCAAGCCACTCCTTCGCACAAGTTCGCCGCACTGAAAAATCTGCTAACAACTTGTTTCCAGAACTGTGGGAACGCGGATCGGTAAGTTCTCTCTGACACTTTCGTAATCCCGCGTAACCGGCTCGATTTTGAGCGACTTTTGAGGAGATAACGTGAAATATTTACCGTTAATCGCTTTGACCGTGGCAATTTCTGCCTGCGCCGCTCAACCGCCCGCTGGCGTTCAGTCCGTAGGCGAAAGCCAGCAACCGCCGAAGGCTGTCGCTACCTGCATCGCGCAGAAGTGGGCCGACAGCTCGCAGCAACAGGTCGTCTCGCAAGACACTTTGGCTAACGATCAAGCCATGGATGTATATGTTCCGGGTCAGCAGCCGCCCAACGGCGCCGCCGCTGTCGTACGTCCGTCGTACTCGGGCAAGGGCACCTGGGTCGGCTTCCGCGCCGGTGGCGCTGGCGGCAGCAACGCCACAAGCGCGATCAGCGGCTGCCTGTAACGCTCACAGCGTGTCGCAGCTGACCGTTTGACGAGCTTGCACTCGTCAAATGAAAAAGCCCCGCATTCCGCGGGGCTTTTTTGCGTTCGGGCGGTCTTACTCGCCGCTCGCCTGGGCATTGCTGCTGTCGAGAGAACCGTAGAACTTCACCTTCGAACGCGCGCGCACTGCTTCGACATAGGCCTCTGCTTCGGACTGCGCATCGACCTGTGCGATCTGTTGCTGCGCTGCAGCCAGACGTTGCGGATCGACCGTGTTACCCGCTACCACCGCGTTCACGCGATAGATCGCATAACCGTCGTCGCCGAGATCCACACCGACGTAAGCCGGCAATTTTTGCGCGTCCGCCTTGTAGATTGCACTCAATGCGGCCGGCGGCACGCCTTGCGCGTCGTTGCGCGACACCTTCAACGGCGACGAGAAGCCCGTCGTTGCCTTCGACTTTTCGAACTCGGCCAGTTTGGCCACGCCGTCCTTGTGAGCCGCTTCATCCGACTGAACCGCGATCACTTTCTGACGCACCGCGTCCTTGACGGCGTCGAGCGCCGGCACTGCCGCGGCCTTATAGTCGGTCACGCGCGCCGCGATCAACGTGTTGCCGCCGACGTCGATGGCCTGCGTGTTGTTGCGTGCCGTCGTGGCGTCATTAGCGAACACCGCGGCGAGGAACTTCGCATTGTTCAGCGGGCTGTCAGGCGCGAGCTTCGGATCCGGCTGCGGCGTGACCGTGGCAGTCTGCACTTGCAGCTTGTACTTGTCGGCGGCCGGTTGCAGGCTCTTCGCCTTTTCATAGACGATCGACGTGAAGCCTTCCGAATCGTCGGTGAATGCCTTGCTGGCCAACTGCGTCTTCAGGTCTTTCGAGATCTGATCCTTCACTTCGTCGAACGGCTTCGTGACCGCCGGTTTCACGTCCGTCACCTTGACGATGTGATAGCCGAAGTCGGTCTGCACGATGCCGCTGACTTCGTCTTTCTTCAGCGCGAACACGGCGTCGTCAAACGCCTGGCCGCCCGCGATCATGCCGCGGCCGAAGTAGCCCAGATCGCCGCCCTTCGACGCCGAACCCGGGTCCTGTGAGTTCTGCTGCGCGATCTGCGCGAACTGATCCGGATGCGCCTTGATCTGTGCGAGCAACTCTTCGGCCTTCTGTTTCGCCTTGGCTTTGTCGGCCGCGCTCGCGTCTTTCGGCGCCGCGATCACGATGTGGCTCGCACGCACCTGACCGTCGGTACGGTAGTGCGCGATGTTGTCGTCGTAGTACTTCTTCAGATCGGCGTCGCTCGGCTGCGCGGAAGCGGCGAGCGTTGCCGGCGACATGACGAGATACTGAATCGTGGCCGTGGCCGGCGTGGCGAATTCATTGCGATGCGCGTCGTAATACGCTTGCAGTTGCACGTCGGTAGGCTGCACCTTCGCGGCGTAGTCGCGCGGATGGAACGCAATGCCCTGCACTTCGCGCTGTTGCTCCGCAAGTTCGGTCAGATGCTGTGCGAGCGTTTTCGACGTGAACGCGCTGCCTTGAATGCTGGCCGGCAACTGCTGCGTGGCGATGCTGTAGCGCACGCGCTCGTCGTACTGGTCGGGCGTCATGCCCTGCATGGCGAGCAACTGCTTGTAGCGATCGACGTCGATCGTGCCGTCAGGATTCTTCAGCGACGAGATCACCGGATCGTTCATCAACACGCGGCGCACGGCGTCGTCGGACGCGGTGAGATGCAGGCGCTGTGTTTCATCGGCCAGCACGCGTTGCTCGATCAGACCATCGAGCATCTGCGCGCGGCGTTCCGGCGTGTCGAACGACTTCATATCGAACTGCGCGCCGAGCATCTGACGGGCGCGGTCGAGTTGCTGACGCATCGCGTTGTCGTATTCAGCGCGCGTGATCTTGTGACCGTTGACGCTCGCGACGTTTGCACTTTCGTCAAAGAAGCCGCGAAAGCCCTGAATACCCACAAAACCCAACCCCGGCACAATGACGAGGATGAGCATGAACATCATCAGGCGTTTGTGATTGCGGAAAAAATCGAGCATGCGTGAGGAGTGCCAAAAACAGAACGCCCGATCTTACAACAGCGGGCAATAAAAAAGGCGAACCGGAGTTCGCCTTTCGAGGATACTGGCGGAGTGGACGGGACTCGAACCCGCGACCCCCGGCGTGACAGGCCGGTATTCTAACCGACTGAACTACCACTCCTTATGTTGCGCTGGAACACTTAACCGAATCTGAAACTGGTGGGTGCTGAGAGGCTCGAACTCCCGACCTACGCCTTGTAAGGGCGCCGCTCTACCAACTGAGCTAAGCACCCGTTTCATGATTCAGTGCTGCTTTCCTGCTTCCACCTGCTGCCCGATCTTCGTCTATCGACGTCCCTCAAGCAGCAAGCCCATCAGTTTAGCGCATCCTTCAGAGCTTTGCCAGGCCTAAATTTGGGGACCTTCGCCGCCTTGATTTTGATGGCGGCGCCAGTGCGCGGATTGCGCCCGGTGCGCGCGGAGCGCTTGCCGACCGCGAACGTGCCAAAACCGACCAACGTCACCGAACCGCCCTTCTTCAACGTACCTTTGACACCATCGATCACTGCGTCGAGTGCACGGCCTGCCGCTGCCTTCGAAATGTCGGCTTGCTGCGCAACGTGATCGATCAATTCCGTCTTGTTCATCCCAACCCCCGAGAATGTTTATGGCAATCGTGACGGCGCTTTATTAACGCCTGGCATCACGCGGCCGGCGGGCAACGCCGGGCGCAATCATTAGAATGGGCCGAAACCCCTGTGTCAAGCGGGGTTGAGCCTGATTTGCGAGGATTTCGAGGAGGCTTCCTATAACAAAATGTTGCGGCGAATGGATGCACGCACAACCAGTCGGCGGGCGCACTGCGGCTTTGCTCAATAGGTGGGAAAACGCGCTGCACTGATGCTTGACGAAAGTCGCGCGGCCAATAAAAAACCCGCGGCCGTGACCGCGGGTTTTCTTCAAGCAAACAGCTTCGCTACCGACTGTCTTAGTGCTTTACGACTTCCGTTGCTGCGGCGTCTTTGCCCGGTTCTGCCGCGACCGGCGCAGCAGGCTTCGGCTCTTCTTCCGGCAACGCCGTCGGCACGCGTTCGAGCGCCAGTTCGAGCACCTTGTCGATCCAGCGGACCGGCACGATCTCGATCGCGTTCTTCACGTTGTCCGGAATCTCCGTCAAGTCCTTGACGTTTTCTTCCGGAATCAGCACCAGCTTGATACCGCCGCGATGCGCCGCCAGCAGTTTCTCCTTCAAGCCGCCGATCGGCAGAACTTCGCCACGCAACGTGATTTCGCCCGTCATTGCGACATCGGCGCGCACCGGAATTCCGGTCAACACCGACACCAACGCGGTCGTCATCGCGATACCGGCAGACGGACCGTCTTTCGGTGTCGCGCCTTCCGGCACGTGAATGTGAATGTCCTGCTTCTCGAACGCTTCGTCCTTGATGCCGAGACGGCGCGAACGCGAACGAACCACCGAGCGTGCTGCCTCGACCGATTCCTTCATCACGTCGCCGAGCGAACCTGTACGGATCACGTTGCCCTTGCCCGGCATTACCGCGGCTTCGATGGTCAGCAGATCGCCGCCCACTTCCGTCCACGCAAGACCCGTGACCTGGCCAACCTGATTTTCCTTCGCGGCCAGACCAAAGTCGTACTTGCGCACGCCGAGGAACGTATCGAGATTGCTGCCGTCGACCTTCACCGCGCCTTCCGCCTTCTTCAGCAGAAGCATCTTCACGACCTTACGGCAGATCTTCGAAATTTCACGCTCGAGCGAACGCACGCCCGCTTCACGCGTGTAGTAACGAATGATGTCGCGGATCGCGGTTTCCGTCACATCGACCTCGCCATCCTTGAGGCCGTTGTTCTTCTTTTGCTTGGGCAAAAGATAACGTTGCGCGATGCTGACCTTCTCGTCTTCCGTATAGCCCGACAGACGGATCACTTCCATCCGGTCGAGCAGCGGCGGCGGAATGTTCAGCGAGTTCGACGTCGCCACGAACATCACGTCCGACAGATCGAAGTCGACTTCGACGTAGTGATCGGCGAACGTATGGTTCTGTTCCGGATCGAGCACTTCGAGCAGAGCCGACGACGGATCGCCGCGGAAATCCTGGCCCATCTTGTCGACTTCGTCGAGCAGGAAGAGCGGATTGCGCACGCCGACCTTGGTCAGGCTTTGCAGAATCTTGCCGGGCATCGAACCGATATACGTACGACGGTGACCGCGAATCTCGGCTTCGTCGCGCACTCCGCCGAGTGCCATACGCACAAACCTGCGGTTCGTGGCGCGAGCGATCGACTGACCCAGCGACGTCTTACCGACACCCGGAGGCCCAACAAGGCACAGGATCGGCGCTTTGACCTTGTCGACACGTTGCTGGACCGCGAGATACTCGAGAATACGTTCCTTCACTTTCTCGAGACCGAAGTGGTCTTCGTCGAGCACGCGTTCCGCATTGGAGAGGTCGTTGTTGACCTTGCTCTTCTTGCGCCACGGCAAGCCGATCAGCGTGTCGATGTAGTTGCGCACGACGGTCGCTTCGGCCGACATCGGCGACATCAGCTTGAGCTTCTTCAGCTCGGCGTCGGCTTTCTTCTTGGCTTCCTTCGGCATGCGGGCAGCGGTGATGCGCTTCTCGAGTTCTTCGAGGTCCGCACCTTCTTCGCCTTCGCCGAGTTCCTTCTGGATCGCCTTGACCTGTTCGTTCAGGTAGTACTCGCGCTGGCTCTTTTCCATCTGGCGTTTCACACGCCCACGGATGCGCTTCTCCACCTGCAGGATGTCGATTTCGGCTTCGAGTTGCGCGAGCAGATGCTCGAGTCGCTCGATCACCGGGAACATTTCGAGGATGTGCTGCTTCTGGTCGAGCTTGAGCGGCAGATGCGCCGCGATCGTGTCGGCCAGACGACCCGCTTCGTCGATACCCGACAGCGACGTCAGAATCTCCGGCGGAATCTTCTTGTTCAGCTTCACATACTGATCGAACTGCGACACGATCGCGCGGCGCAGCGCTTCAGTTTCAGCGCTGTCGGCATGGTCGGGTTCGAGCGGCATGACTTCGCACGAGAACTGCGTTTCCTGTTCTTCGATGGAAAGCGTTTTCGCTCGCTGCAAGCCTTCGACGAGCACCTTCACGGTGCCATCGGGCAGCTTCAGCATTTGCAGGATGTTGGCGACACACCCCACTTCGTACATGTCCTTTTCGGTCGGCTCATCTTTCGCAGCCGTTTTCTGGGCGACGAGCATGATGTGCTTGCCGCCTTCCATCGCTGCTTCGAGAGCCTTGATCGACTTCGGGCGGCCTACGAAGAGCGGAATCACCATGTGCGGGAAGACGACTACGTCACGCAGCGGGAGCAGCGGGAGCGTAATGCGTTCCGGCGGAAGGAGTTGGGTTCCTGACATTTCATTTCCCCATGAGTGGAATCAGTTCGTTCGATAGGTGAGGCCAGCAGAAAAGATTGCAAGCCTCCGCGTGTGGGAAAAGTTCAGTGACTCCGAAGGTTCAGTGACTCCATAGTGAAAACAACCAGCCTGACCACACGATAAACGAAAAAAGCCGTTCACGTTGCCATGAACGGCTTTTTTTGCAGAACCCGAAAGCCGATCAGTTCGAACCCGCCACTTTGGGCGCGTCTTCGTAGATCAGTAGCGGTTTGCCGTCGCCGTCAATCACGTTGTCGTCGATGATGACCTTGCTAACGCCTTTCATTTGCGGCAGGTCGTACATCACATCAAGCAACGCCTGTTCCAGGATGGAGCGCAAACCACGCGCGCCGGTCTTGCGACGAATTGCCTTACGTGCGACAGCTTGCAGCGCGGCCGGACGAATTTCGAGCTCGACGCGTTCCATGTTGAACAGCTTGTGGTACTGCTTCACCAGCGCATTCTTCGGTTCGACGAGAATTTTCATCAACGCGACTTCGTCGAGCTTGCCGAGCGTGGCCACCACCGGCAGACGGCCGATCAGTTCGGGAATAAGACCGAACTTGATCAGATCTTCCGGTTCCACTTCGCGCAGCACTTCGCCGGCGTCGCGGTCCTGCTTGCTCTTCACGCTCGCGCCAAAGCCAATGCCGGTCTTCTCGGTACGATCGACGATGACCTTTTCGAGGCCGTCGAACGCGCCGCCGCAGATGAACAGAATGTTGGTCGTGTCGACCTGGATGAAGTCCTGATTCGGGTGCTTACGGCCGCCCTGCGGGGGCACCGACGCCATCGTGCCCTCGACCAGCTTCAACAAAGCCTGCTGCACGCCTTCGCCCGAGACATCGCGGGTGATCGACGGGTTGTCGGACTTGCGGCTGATCTTGTCGATTTCGTCGATGTAGACGATGCCGCGCTGGGCCTTGTCCACTTCGTAATTGCAGTTTTGCAGCAGCTTCTGAATGATGTTTTCGACGTCTTCGCCGACGTAGCCGGCTTCTGTCAGCGTGGTTGCATCGGCAATCACGAACGGGACGTTCAGAAGGCGCGCGAGCGTTTGCGCGAGCAGCGTCTTACCGGAACCGGTCGGACCGATCAGCAGGATGTTGCTCTTGGACAGCTCGATCTCATCTTTCTTGTCGAGATGCTTGAGGCGCTTGTAATGGTTGTACACCGCGACCGCGAGAATTTTCTTCGCGCGTTCCTGACCGATCACGTACTGGTCGAGGATTTCACGGATTTCCTGCGGACTCGGCAGATCGGACTTCGACAAGCCCGCCTCGATGCCCGCGCCTGCAGCCTCATCACGGATGATTTCGTTGCACAGGTCGATACATTCATCGCAAATGAACACCGACGGGCCGGCAATCAGTTTTTTGACTTCATGCTGACTCTTGCCGCAAAACGAGCAATACAACAGCTTTTCGCTGTTAGAACCTTTCTTGTCCGCCATAGATGTGTGAGCCTCCGGACACTCGATTACATGATACGCCGTTTGCCCTGGCCTCGCAGTTTGCGCGGGGCCGGGCTTGAGCCAAGGTGACGGCGTTTGCCGCAGGCACTCGGACGAAGTTTGATTATTTCACAACCGATCCGGCTGCGTTTTTGCCCCATTCCGGGGCAAAAACGCACCATTTCAAGGACGCTTGTGCGCTACCTGGTCGACGAGGCCGTAAGCTTGCGCATCGTCGCCGGACATGAAGTTGTCGCGGTCGGTGTCGCGTGCAATACGCTCGACCGGCTGGCCGGTGTGATGCGCGAGCAGATGATTCAGCCGCTCCTTCAAATACAGGATTTCGCGCGCCTGAATTTCGATGTCCGACGCCTGGCCGCGCGCGCCGCCGAGCGGCTGGTGAATCATCACGCGCGAATTCGGCAGAGCAAAACGCTTGCCTTTGGCCCCCGCTGCCAGCAGGAACGCGCCCATGCTGGCCGCAAGACCCATGCACAGCGTAGACACATCCGGCTTGATGAACTGCATCGTGTCATAAATCGCCATGCCCGCCGAAACCGAACCGCCCGGGCTGTTGATATAGAAGCTGATGTCCTTGTCGGGGTTCTCGCTTTCGAGGAACAGCATCTGCGCGACGACGAGATTGGCCGTCTGGTCATTCACTTCACCGACCAGGAACACGATCCGTTCCTTCAGCAGACGAGAATAGATGTCGTATGAACGCTCGCCCCGGCCGCTCGTTTCCACGACGATCGGCACCAGTCCGAGCGCCTGCGCTTCGAGATCCCGCGACGACTGGGAGGTCAACGTGTCCAGCATTTGAGCGCGAAAGGTCATGCAGTAGATCCTTGTCTGAAATATTCTAAATATTAGATGCTGGACAGGTGCGGCCGACAACCCCGTATTCAAGTGCGATCAGTGCATGCGCGCCGTGCAACACTAAACAAAAACGCAATACACAACTACAGCACAAAAAAACGGCGTGCGGGCCGTCGCTCCGACAGCCGGCACGCCGTTGCAGCGACGCTTACGCTTGCGCCGTTGCGCTTGCCAGTTCTTCGAAGCTCACTTCCTTGTCCGTCACCTTGGCCTTGCTGAGAACGAAATCGACGACGTTGGCTTCAACGACGTACGCTTCCATTTCGGCAAGACGTTGCTGGTTGGAATAATACCAGCGGACGACTTCCTTCGGGTCTTCGTAGCTTTTGGCGAACTCGTCCACTTCGGCACGAATCTGCTCCGGCTTGGCCTGCAGGTCGTTGGCCTTGACCAGTTCGGCCAGCACGAGGCCCAGCTTGACGCGGCGCTCGGCCTGTTCCTTGAACATCGCAGCCGGGATCGGCGCATCTTTGGCGTTCGGTACGCCGCGTTGCTCCAGATCCTGACGCGCCATTGCGACGAGGCGTTCCTGATCCTGTTCGATCAGCGCGTTCGGCACGTCCAGTTCGGAAATCTTCAGCAACGCGTCCATCACCTGGTTCTTGACGATGGCCTGCGTGCGGCGCTTTGCTTCGCGTTCGAGATTGTCTTTGATCTCAGCGCGCATCTTGGTCAGATCGCCGTCTTCGATGCCGAGCGACTTCGCGAATTCAGCGTCGATTTCCGGCAGATGCGGCCACTCGATCTTCTTCATCGTGATCGTGAATTGCGCTGTCTTGCCGGCGACTTCCTTGCCGTGATAGTCCTCAGGGAACGCCAGATCGAATTCCTTCGATTCGCCGACCTTCAGGCCCGTGGCGGCCTTTTCGAATTCCGGCAGCATGCGGCCTTCGCCCAGCACGAACGCGAAGTCGTCGGCGCTGCCGCCCTGGAACACTTCACCCTCGATCTTGCCGATGAAGTCGACCGTTACGCGGTCGCCTTCTTTCGCTGCCGTGTCGCCGCCGCCGTCACCGTGCTCGCCGGCTTCGCCACGAGCGTGGAAGTGCACGCGCTGCTTGCGCAGGATGTCCAGCGTGCGGTCGATTTCCGCTTCGCTGATGGTGGTCGTGGTGCGCTCGATTTCAGCCGTGGCCACGTCGCCCAGCTTCACTTCCGGATACACCTCGAACGTCGCGTCGAACGCGTAGTCGCCTTCGGTGGCGTCGGACTTCGGCGCGAAGCTCGGCTGACCGGCGACGCGCAGGTTTTCGGTGCGGCTGATGTCGAAGAATTCCTTGCCGACCTTGTCGCTCAGCACTTCGGCTTCCACCTGGCCCGAATACTGTTGCGTCACCATCTTGAGCGGCACCTTGCCCGGGCGGAAACCCGGCATGCGCACGTTCTTCGCGAGTTGACGGATACGCGAGTCCACTTCCTTCTGCACGGCGTCCTTCGGCAGGGAAATCGTGACGCGGCGTTCGAGCTTGCCGAGGTTTTCAACAACGTTAGCCATGGCTTCAATCGTCCTAAAATTATTCGAGCGAATCAGTTATCTTCTCCGTGCCGCTTGTCGATCTCGTGCGACGTCGCGTTTTTTGGTCGCGTTTAGGTCGCTTCGCTTCGATTGCGCGCCTGCGCCGCGGGCTTGCAGGCCGCCGGCAGCACGGTTGGGTCCAAAGAGCCGAATATTTTAGCAAACTATTTGCGCGCCTAGCCGGGATTCGATGAATGCGCGCATTTTTGTCGAGGTTTTGGCCGGATTCCGGCCGCTTTCCATGCTGTTTCGCACCCGTTTGCGCACTGTTCCAGTGCGGCCGGGGTGCCGCCCCGCTGTTGCGCTGCGCCTGTCCGGACGAAGTTTTCCTAGCGACTTTGCTTTAGCTTGTCTGCACGAACTCCCGCCGACCTCGCTTCAATCACCAGCTGCCGGCAAAAGCAGCAGCCCTCGCCGCGCAGGCGCCCAGCCGCCGTCAATGCCGGCTATGCCATTCGACATATTCAGTCGGCGCGCCCATGCTGATAAGCTAATGGACGCGCTTGGGGCTGCGCCTTCATCTCTCCGTTTCACCCGCCCTCGCAACGATTCCAACCAATCAGAGACACCATGCCGAATTCGCCGTCCTCGCCCGTCGTCGTCATTGCTCCCGATTCCTTCAAAGGCTCGCTCAGCGCGGAACAGGTCGCGCAGGCCATCGCAGCGGGCATCAAGCGCGCCTGTCCCGCCGCGGAGGTGCGCATCTGCCCGATGGCCGACGGCGGCGAAGGCACACTCGACGCCATGCTCACGAGCGGCGGCGAACGCCGCACGCTCGGCGTGCGCGGCGCCGCCGGTCCGGTGCGCGAAGCGCTCACTGGCCTGCTCGCCGACGGCAGCGCGATCATCGAAACGGCGGAGGTCGTCGGCATTACGGATCCGGTGGGAATGGGCGTGCCGGTGGAGGCGCGCAGCACACGCGGCATGGGCGAGGCAATCGGCGCGCTGATGGACGCCGGCGTGCGGCGCTTTTTCGTCGCGCTCGGCGGCAGCAGCACGAACGACGGCGGCGCGGGCCTGCTGGCCGGCCTCGGCCTCAAGCTGTTCGACGCACAGGACAACGAGCTCGACGCCACGCCCGAACAACTCGCGCGCCTCGCGCGAGTGGACGTGTCGCAGCTCGACGCGCGTCTCGCGAACACGCAGTTCGTCGGCATGTCGGACGTGGACAATCCGCTTACCGGCGAACACGGCGCAACGGCGGTATTCGGTCCGCAAAAGGGTGTGAAGCCGGAGCAGGTTGCCACGATCGACGCCGCGCTCGCCCGCTTCGCCGATCTGCTCGAACCGGCGCTCGGCCGCACGGCGCGCGAACTGCCCGGCGCGGGCGCGGCCGGCGGCCTCGGCTTCGCGTTGCATATGCTCGGCGCGCAGTTCGAACCGGGTGCGGAAACCGTCGCACGGCAAATCGGTCTGGACGCCGCGCTCGAAGGCGCCGATTGGCTCATCACGGGTGAAGGCCGTTCGGACGTGCAAACGCTCCACGGCAAGGCGCCCTTCATCGCCTGCCGTCATGCCCAGGCAGCAGGCGTGCCGGCCACGCTCCTGTCCGGCGGGGTCGACTCAGCCGCCTTGCCGCGCCTCGCCGAATATTTCAGCGGCTGCTTCTCGCCGGCGCCCGGCCCGATCACCCTCGAAGTCGCGATTCGCGACGCGGCGCGGCTGTTGGCGGACGAAGCCGAACAGTTGACGCGCCTGAAATACGGCATGCGTTGACCGGCAAGGCGGTTGCGGCAACAATCACAGCGCCGCGACCGCTCACACACTACGGGAAGACCATGAAGGACGCCAAAGCTGGGCTCGAACAGTTCCTGACGTACCGTCTGCATGTCCTCAACAAACTCGCCGAACGCGGCATCAGCGAACGCTATCAGACCAAGCTCGGCGTGACCTTGCCTGAAGCGCGCGTGATTGCGTCGGTGGGATCATTCGGGCCGTTCTCGATCATGGAACTGGCAAGGCATGCCAATCTCGACAAGAGCCAGGCAAGCCGCGCCGCCGAAGCGTTGATCAGGCAAGGACTCGTGAAACGCGAGGCAAGCGCCGAGGACGGCCGCGTCGTGCTGGTGTCGCTGACGCCCGAAGGCCGCGCGCTGTATCGAAAGGTCATGCCGATCGCGCGCAAATGGAACGGCGACATGTTCGACTGTCTCGACGAGCAGGAAAAACTCGACTTCGGTCACGCGCTCGACAAGATCATCGGCACGATGACGGCGCGCGAGGAATGATCTGCGCGCCGTAGGCGGCGCTGAATTCAGCGCTTGCCTTCGCCCTGCCCGTCGGCGTCGCCCGGGATGGGCGCCGGGTTGGACGCACTAGCTGCCGCGCCCGCGGTGGATGCGGGGTTGGACGCCGGGTTGGACACACTAGCCGCCGCGCCCGCGCGGCCGGATTCCGTCGCCGCACCCGCAACGCCCGCTCCCGCAGACGCGCCGGGCCCAGCACCCGGCGCACCGCCCGCCGGCACACGAGCACTACGTGCGAGCCGCCACGCGATCGCTGCAAGCGCACCCACGGCCAGCAGCAATGCCGCCCACAGCAAATAGCGGCGCATCGCATCCGGATCCCTCGCGGACTGCGCCCTCGCGGCCTGCTCGGGTGACAGCGCCTCACCCAGGCGCGCCGTCGCGGGGACCGTTGAGGCGCCCATCAAGAGATCATCCCGGCTCGCCGCCGACGACACCGTCGTCGCGCTACCCACCGCCAGGGTGAACGGCGCGGTCCCACGCGCAACGAACGTCAGGACCGCCGGGCGCCAGCCCGCGGCGACGGTCAGTGTGCCGCTGCCGAGTCCGCCGTTGCGCGGGTCGACCACTACACGCCACTGGCGATCCGTGTCGGGCGTCAGTTCGAGCGAAGGATTGCTTTGCTCCACGTCGCCGTTGTGCAAGCGGAACAATGTCGCGCCCGCCACTTCGCGCCATGGCGTATCGAGGCCCGTGCGCGAATAGACGAGCGCAGGCGCAACGGTATTCGGCTGAGGCAGGTTCAGCCGTAACCGGTCGACGGGATACGGGCCGCCGGTACTGAAAAAATACTCGCCGGGTTTCGGTCCCGCGTGGGCGACGATGCCTTCGCGCCATGCCCGCTCCGCGCGCTGCGCGGCGTCGGCGGCAAGCGGCTGAATCTCCATGTCCAGCGACTCGACATACGGCGTGCCGTCGAGCCAGCGCAAACGCAGGTAGCGCGCGCGATTGCCGTCCAGTTCGATCCGGTCCTGACTCAGCGTGCTGCCGTTGTAGCTGACCTTCAGCAGTTGCGCATCGCCCGCGGGTTGCCAGTGACGCAAATCGTCGCTCGATTCGACCGTGACGCGCCCCTGGTAATTGTCGTCGCGCAGATGCACGAGCAACGCGGTCACCCGGCTTGCATGCGACGCGTGTCCGAGGTCGATCAGGTCCGTGTCGTGTTGCGCGCGGGACGGTGGCGCCGAGGTCGCGCGCAGCGAACCGTCGGCGGCGATCGTCACGCCGAGCGGTGCGGCGGAACTGCTGGCGGCCACGGGCGGCAACGGAAACCAGCGCACCGGACGCAGCGTGGGCGGCGTGCGCGGCGGCTCGCGCGGCGCATCGAGCGAATACGGCACGGGCTCGCCCGTGCCGTTGAAGACACGCACGTCGCCGAGATCGTGACGCTGGCTCGCCGCGTAAACGGCCGCCGGCAGCGTCACGCTGTAGTACGCGGCGCCTTCTTCGAATTGCAGCGCGAAATGCTGCGCGAAGTCGTCGGCGGCGATGGCGGGCGCGGGCGCCCAGATCGCCGCGATCGCGAAACACCAGCCGGTGAATGTAAAGGCACGCTTCATTGCTTGGATTCCACGACCAGAGCCTTAGGCGGTAACGGTGAGAAGTAGCCGATCAGCAACAACATCAAACCGATGCCGATAAACGAAACGATTCGCTCGATCCCGGTCACGTGAGACAGATCGAACAGGAACAGCTTGACCACGGTCGCCGCCAGCAGCGCGCCGCCGATGAACCAGAACATCCGGCTCGCCCGGCGTGTCGCCCAGATCATCATGGCAAGCGCGCACACCGTCCAGAATACCGATATTGAAGCCTGTACGAGCATCGAATGTGACATCGTCTCGAACTCGTACGGCACGCCGGTCCAATGATGCAGCGTACGCAGCAGCATCGCGTTCAGCCAGACGAATCCGGTCGCGCCGGCCGCTACTTGCAACGGCACGCGATATTCGCCGATCGGCACGCCGAGCCGATGAATCCGCATGAGCCAGAACGCCGCCAGCGCGAACACCATCGCCTGCACCAGATCGAGCGGATTGAGCAACGGCAGACGCGCCCACGCGCCGCCGTCCTGCGTCAGGTTCGCGAAGAACGTCCATATCCACATCACCAGCACGAGCGGCGTCGACGCAATCGCGCACAGCCGCACGATACTGTCGCGGCGCGCGAGCCACAACCCGGCGAATGCAAACGCGCTCCAGCCGACCAGAAACACCTGCTGCAGACTGAACGAGGCGAGCACCGCGCCGACATCGTACGCCGTGTGAAAACGATGATGCAGCGTGCGCAACAGCAGCGCATTGAACCACAGGAACAGCGTGGCGAGCACCAGATAGTCGAACGCTCGCGGATGCCATTGCACGCCCAACGCACGCAGTCTGCGCAGCCACACAGCGCCGGCGACGAACGCGAGAATCTGGGCGACGTCGAGCGGATTGAGGATCGGCAGCCACACGAGCGGCGCGGCGCTACCGTCGCTCGTCACACTCGCGATACTCCATGCCCACAGCAGCACGGCGAGCGGCGCGGCGGCCCACACCTGATACGCCCGCATGAAGCGCGCGACCGGCCAGCGCAGACGGTGCCCGGCGCCCGCCAGCAACAGCAGCGGCACACCCAAGCCATACGCCCACGCGCTCCAGCTCCATGCGCCTTCGGGCACGTAAGCCCGCAAAGCCCAATAGCCTTCGAGCGCGGCAAGCGCGCCGGCCGTCCAGAACATCAGCGTATGCAGCGGCGCGAGCACGATATCGCTGACGTCGCGCTGCTGGCGCCGCAGCAATCCGTACGCCGAAAGTGTGGCGAGCGCGCCAACCAGCCAGCCGTAGCCGCTCAACGGCGCCATACCTAACGTAAAGAGCTCGACCGTGAGGAGCGCGAGAACCGGCACGAACGCCAGCGCCGGCCATTCGGCGAGCGGCCAGCGCAGCGCGCGGCGCGCGCCGTGAGCGAACCACGCTGTCAGCACGGCGAAGAGCGCGACGGCGGCCGTCTCGTAACGGCTGTGTTCTAAGCCGGGACGAGCGTTCACGTACGCATGGATTTCGTGCAGGCCGCCGAAGGTCCACCACGACAAACCCCACACGCTGGCAACGAGGCCGATCCGCGGCATCCACACGTGCCACTCGCCTGCTTCGCTGCGGCCGTGCAAACGCCATCCCGTGAAAATGCCCGCGAGCGCGATCAGCACGGACGCGACGTAGGCACCGTTCAGAACCGGCAAGACGCTCGCGTCGTGAGTCTGCGCGATCGTGCCGACCGCGTAGGCGCCCGCCGCGGCCAGTTGCAGCAGCAGGCCGAAACCGAACGCGCTCACGCGCCGCTGACGCACGGCGAGCCAGCTGATCGCGGCCCCTTCGATGGCCCAGGTCGCGCTCGTTGTCGGTCCGGTGAACGCGAGCGGCACGGCGAGCGTGGCAAAGATCACCGCCAGCGCGAGCATGGCCTCGAACATCATGCCGAGGCGTTCCCGGCGCCGCGAGAGCCAGCCCGCGACCGCGAGGTAGAACGCGGCGAGCGCCACCGCGCTCCATGCCAGCCCGAACCCGGTGTTCCTCATCAACGCGGCTTGCAGGCCGATCGCCACCAGCGGCGTGCCGAACACCAGCGTGCCGTCGACGTAATGCTTGAGGGCGATTTCGCGCCGTACCGCGTAGAGCAGCGCGATGCCGACGTACATCAGGAAAAACAGAATCAGGAACGGCTCGGTGCTGGCGAGCAACGCGGGGCGGTAAGCTATCGCGCCCCACGCGGCGCCGATCGAAAACGTGAACACGAAGCCGAGCAGATTCAGCGGGCGCCACGCCTTGAACCAGGCGATCGCGAAGATGCCGGCATTGAGCAGCGCGTAGTAGCCGAACAGCATGACGTGACTGCCGCCGCCCGTCGACAGCAATATCGGCGCGAGAAAACCGCCCGCGCTGCCCATGAAGGCCAGCGACGAAGCGTTCTGGCGGACCGCCAGGAATGCACTGAGCGCGCAGATCGCGACCATCAGCGGAAAGGCCGCGCCCGCCGGCAGCAAGTGATACAGCCGCGTGGCCGCGAAGACGGTCAGATACAGCGCGCCGACGCCGCCGCCTTGCAGCACCAGCCCATACGCGCCGCGTCGCTCGCCGATGCGCCAGCCGAGCACGATCAAGGCGGTCGCGGCGAGCGCCACACCGGCGAGGCGGAATTCGATCGGCAGCAGGCTGTTATCGGCGGCGTATTTGAGCAGGAAGGCGATGCCGAAAAACAGCACGATGATGCCGACCCGCACGACCGTGTTGCCACCTAGAAGCCAGTCGCGGCCGGCTTTGAAGACGCGCTCGGTGAGACCAGGGCCGCGAGGAGGCGCGGGTGGTGAAGGCGGAACGGGAGGCTGCGACGCGGACACCTCGGGCGGCGGATTTGCCGTCCGCTCATTGGCAGGCGGGATCGCATAAGGACTCGACGCGGCATCCGACGGCGACCGCTCGAACGTTGCCGCGTCGGCGACCTGCGCATCAGCATCCGTCGCGCCCTCGACGCCGCCCGCACGCAACTGACGAATCTCGCCGCGCAACGCGACGATCTCCCGCTCGAGCCGCTCGACGCGCGCCGCCAGTTCGCCCGGAGGATTCCAGCTGTCAGTGGCGGCCGGTTTGGCCGCGGACGGCGTCACGGCATCCGCGGACTTCTTTTGCCGCAGACGCGAAAACGCAAAACCAGCCACCGCACCCAACAATGCGCCGAGGCTGATCGAGAAATCGTTCGACAAGGCGGCCAGCATGCCGACCACCGCGCCGAGCACAGTCAATATCACGCTCATCGCAGCCCTCTTTTTTATTGTGTTCTGTAGCGAGATTTATTTAATGATGCGCCGATTATTCCGCGAGTATTTCGCAAACGATACGGCGAAAATCGGCGCGCAGAATACCATGCAAATCGCGCTTTCGAGCCAACAATAAAGTGAATGGCGCATATGCAAAAATGCTTGATGATTTTTCCGACCGCACACAGCCGCGTATCGGCGTCCGCTCACGGAAAGCGGCCAACCATGTCAAAATTCGCCACCGGCCGTCGGGCCATCCCTCTCCCACATTTCATCCAAGGAAGTTGCAGTGGACATCAACAAACAGGTCGCGGCCCTCACCGCTTCGGAACTTCAGACGGCCGGCGCGAGCCAGGCCACGGCGATTGCGGTCAGCGTGCTGCTGCGCCATCTGCGTTCGCCTGAGCTGGCGAAGCTGTTGTCGTCGGCGTTCGAAAACCATCAGGCGGTCATGCTGCAAACGCCGTGGCCCGAGCCGATGCTGCAGGCGTTCGAGTCGACCCGCCGGTTTCTCGAAGGCGCCGCGCAAGCGGACCTGCCCGGCGCGCAAGCGCCTGCGCAAACGCCGGACGCCTGAGCGCGGCGAGGCTGTTTCAGGAAGACGCCGCGAGCAGCGCGCGGAGCCAGGCGCGCAGCGCCGATATCTCCTCCGCGCACACCGAATGCGGCATCGGATACACGCTCCAGTCCACCTGGCAGCCTCGCGTGGTCGCAAAGTCGCGCGCGGCCTCCCCTAACGGGATCGGCAACACGTCGTCGTACATGCCATGCGCGGCAAAGATAGGCGTACCACGGTTCGCCGCGCTAAAACGGCTGTCGATAAAGCTCGGCGACGGCACATAACCCGACAACACGATCAAACCGGCAAGCGTCTCAGGATGCGTCAGCCCCGCCGAATAGGTCATCGCCCCGCCTTGCGAAAAACCCGCGAGAAAGATGTTCGAAGTGGGAATTCCGCGCCGGTTCTGCGCGTCGATCAATTGCCGCACGGTTGCGCAAGACGATTCGATACCCGCTTCGTCAATCTGCTCATTGATGTTCTGAAACGAGCGGATGTCATACCACGCGCGCATTACGTAGCCGTTATTCGCGGTGACGGCAATCTCCGGCGCGTTCGGAAACACGAAGCGCACG
The DNA here is from genome assembly GCF_003634175.1 of Paraburkholderia sp. BL17N1. Taxonomy (NCBI): domain Bacteria; kingdom Pseudomonadati; phylum Pseudomonadota; class Betaproteobacteria; order Burkholderiales; family Burkholderiaceae; genus Paraburkholderia; species Paraburkholderia sp. BL17N1. The sequence continues at coordinate 3,468,999 of NZ_RBIW01000001.1, read as the reverse complement.
GCAGGCGCATTGCCAAGACGCAGTTCGCGCACGAGCGGCACGAAGTCGTTGGCATCGGCGCCGAGACCGTGCATCAGGATCACGGCGAACGTAGGATTCGGCGCGCTTTCAATTTCAATGGTGGGCGGTTGCTCGGTCATGTATCGCGATTACCCGGTTTCAGAAAACGGTCAGAGGATCGGAAAGAGTACCAGCAGGATATACCGGCAGGCGAGACAAGGCGCACCGGGCATCTTCAAAGCCTGTCCCCTCCCGCCTCGGCCCGCGACCCCGCGCGCCCGCGTCCTGCCCGACTCCGCGCCGGCGGCACGACCTCGGCGAGCAGTTCCTCATGCAGTTCCCGCAAGACCTCGACAAACGCCGACGCCAGCCGCTCCCGCGGCCTGTGCGGAGGAAACAGCAGATAGGTCTGAAAGCGCGTGGCCGGCAGGAATGGGCGAATCACGATTTCCGGCCCGGCGAAGTCGCGCGCGACGATGGGATGCGCGAGGGTCACGCCCATGCCGTGGCGGACCATCTCGCAGCACATCGCCGCGTATTGCGCCTCGATCGACATGACGCGCTGCACGCCCGCGCGCTGGAACACTTCGTCCATCAAGGTGCGCGTGCCGTCGCCGTGACACAGCGAAATGAACGGCTCGCCTTCCAGATCCTCCGGCTTGATACTGCGCTTCGCCGCCAGCCGATGCGCCGCCGGCATCACGCAAACGGCAGCCACGTCCGATAGCTGTTCGACCTCGCAATCGGATGCCTCGCTGACATACACCGCCACACCCAGATCGCAGAACTGCGAGGCCGTCCAATGATTGACCGTGCCCGACGTATTCACGTGCAGCGACACGGTGACATCGGGAAACCGCGCGACAAAACGCTTGATGGCGTGCGGCACCAGCGTCATGCCTGCGGACGGCATCGCCGCGATGCGCAGACGGCCGCTGCCGAGATTGCGAATCTGCGCCGCGGCATTCGCCAGACCCTGCAAACCCACAAACGCGCGCTCCACTTCGCGAAAGAACGCTTCGCCCTCGCTCGTGGGAATCAGCCGCACGCCGCTGCGCTGAAAGAGTTGCAGCCCCGTGTCGCGCTCGAGTTGCGCGATCAGACGGCTCACGTTCGGCTGCGACGTGAAGAGCGCCTTGGCCGCGGCGGTCATCGACCCCGACACCATCACCGCGCGGAACGCCTCGATGTGCTTGAGATTCATCCGTATTCTCCCTTAGACGGCACCCTTCAATCCATATCATCCATGCATAGATAGGTATTTTATTCGTATTGGACGGCATGAATAGCCGGCGCGACACTGCATTCCAACGACGGGCAGCGAAGCCCGCGTCCCCACACCGGAACTGGAGATCGTCGTCATGAAAAGAGCGTTGCATCGCCGCCTGTCCGCCTCGTCCCGCCCCACCTTCGCGGCGCTTCTCGCCGCTTCCGCCCTCGCCGCTCCGCTCCTCGCGCAGGCCGACACCACGCTCTATGTCGCCAACGTCGGCGGCTCGAACGAGCAGCTCTACCGGCAGAAAATCATCCCGCCGTTCGAGAAGGCGCATAACGTCAAGATCGTCTACGTCGCCGGCAATTCGAGCGACACGCTTGCCAAGCTGCAGGCGCAGAAAGGCCATCAGCAGATCAACGTCGCGGTAATGGACGACGGCCCCATGTACCAGGCGATGCAGCTCAACCTGTGCGCGAAGCTCGACGACGCGCCCGTGATGAAGGACGTCTACCCGCTCGCGAGGATCGGGCCGAGCGCGATCGGCGTCGGCATGGTGGCGACCGGCATCGGCTATAACGAGGAGGCCTTCAAGAAGGCCGGCCTGCCGCCGCCCGACTCGTGGAAGGCGCTCACCGACAGCCGCATCAAGGGCAAACTCGGCGTGCCGCCGATCACCAATACCTACGGCCTGCATACGCTCGTGATGCTCGCGCGTCTTTCCGGCGGTGGCGAAAAGAACATCGACCCCGGCTTCGCCGCGATGACCAAACAGGTCGCGCCGAACGTGCTGTCCTGGGCGCCGACGCCCGGCGAGATGGACGGCCAGATGCAGTCCGGCGACGTGATCCTCGCGCCGTACGGCAGCGGCCGCGCGGTCGCCTTGCAGAACACCGGCTTCCCGCTCAAGTTCATTTACCCGAAGGAAGGCGCGGTCGCGTTGGAGGTGGCGGCCTGCGCGATTGCGGAGAACGCGCAGCCGCAGTTGTCGCAGCAGTTCGTGCAATACCTGTTGAGCCCGGAAGTGCAGGTCTTGCAGGCCCAAGGCATCGGTCTGGGTCCGGTCAACAAGACCGTCAAGCTCACGCCTGAGATCGCCGCGCGCGTGCCCTACGGTCCCGAGCAGATCTCGAAGCTGACCGCGATGGACTGGACCACGATCAACCAGCACCGGACCGAATGGACCGAGCGCTGGAACCGTTCGGTCGAACGCTGAAATGCGGCACCCAGTGAGGCACCAAACGCGGACCCAGGCGCGGCACCAGCGGGTTCCTCGCGCGACGCGCGATCTGATGAAGGAGCGAGGCGCATGGCCTTCCTGACTCTGCAAGGCATCTCGAAACGCTACGGCGATTTTACGGCGGTCGATCAACTCGATCTCGCGGTCGAACGCGGCGAATTGCTGTCGCTGCTCGGACCCTCCGGCTGCGGCAAGACCACCACGCTGCAAATGGTCGCGGGCTTCGTCACGCCGACCACCGGCCGCATTCTGCTCGATGGCCGCGACATCACCAGCGAACGTCCCGAGAAGCGCGGCATCGGCGTGGTGTTCCAGAGCTATGCGCTGTTTCCGCACATGACGGTGGCGGGCAACGTCGGCTTCGGGCTGGAGATGCGCAAGGTCAAACGCAAGGAGCGCGACGAGCGCGTCGCCGAAGCGCTTTCCCTCGTGCGCCTGAAAGGCCTCGGCCACCGCTATCCGAAGGAACTGTCGGGTGGCCAGCGTCAGCGTGTGGCGATTGCGCGCGCCATCGCCATGCAGCCGGAACTGCTGCTGCTCGACGAGCCGATGTCCAATCTCGACGCCAAGCTGCGCGAAGAGATGCACATCGAACTGCGCGCGATCCAGAAGCGCCTCGGCATCACGACGATTCTCGTCACGCACGATCAGGTCGAAGCGATGACCATGAGCGACCGCATCGCGGTGATGCATCGCGGCGCGATTGCGCAACTGAGCACGCCGTATGACGCGTACGAGCGCCCCGCCACGCCGTTTGCTTCGACGTTCCTCGGCCGCACCAATGCGCTTTCGGGCGAGGTGCTGCGCCGCAATCCGCGCTGCGCGGAAGTCGCCGTGGCCGGCACGACGCTGCATGTGCCGCACGAAGGCCGTCATGTCGACGGCACGGTGAACGTTTATATCCGCCCGGAAAAGGTTCATCTGGCCAATGGCGAGGCCCGCCTGCGCGGCCGCATCGCGACGCGCGTGTTCGTCGGCAATCAGTGGCTGCTCGAAGTGGACACCGAACTCGGCAAGCTGCGCGTCGCGCAGCCGAACCATGGCGCGCCGCCGCCCGAGGAAGGCCACGAAGTCGGCCTCGCATGGACCGACGACGACCTGCGCGTGCTCACGCAAGACACTCCGGAGAGCGCTCATGGCCACGCTTGACGACGCCCGCCCCGGCGCCGCGCCGTGGCTGCTGTCGGGGCCCGCGCTGCTGCTGTTCGTCGGCCTGTTGCTGGTGCCGCTGCTGCTCACGCTGATGCTGTCGTTCCGCGTGTTCAGCGATACGGCCGGCGTCACGGCCGCCTATACGTTCGCGAACTATTGGGAAGTGGTTAGCGATCCGTACTACGGCACGATCTTTCTGCGCACCGCCGGCCTCGCCTTCGCCGTCACGCTGCTGTCCATCGTGCTCGGCGTGCCGGAGACCATCGTGCTCGCGCGCATGAAGCGGCCATGGCAGTCGCTGTGTCTGCTAGTCGTGCTCGGTCCGCTGCTCATCTCCGTGGTGGTGCGCACGCTCGGCTGGCAGATCCTGCTCGGCAACAACGGCGTGCTGAACAACTTGCTCCAGGCGCTGCATGTGACGGACGAACCCATCCGTCTCGTCTTCACCATGACGGGCATGATCATCGCGCTCACGCATGTGCTGGTGCCCTTCATGGTGATGTCGGTGTGGGCGACCATGCAGAAACTCGACCCGCAAGTGGAATGGGCCGGCCGCTCGCTCGGCGGCTCGCCGTTCGCGGTGTTTCGCCGCGTAGTGCTGCCGCAGATCATGCCGGGCGTGCTGTCGGGCTCGATCATCGTATTCGCCTTGTCGGCATCGGCGTTCGCCACGCCGGCGCTGATCGGCGGCCGGCGCCTCAAGGTGGTCGCCACCGCCGCTTACGACGAGTTCCTCGGCACGCTCAACTGGCCGCTCGGCGCGAGCATCGCCGTGCTGCTGCTGATCGCCAACGTGGCGATCGTGATGGGCTGCAGCCGCCTCGCCGAGCGCCGCTTCCAGCACATCTTCGATTGAGCGAGGGAGAGCGATCATGAAACAGAACGGCATTCTCGGGCTCGTCTACAACGCATTCTTTCTGACCTTCATCCTCGCGCCGCTCGTGGTGGTGGTGATGGTGGCCTTCACCGACAAGGGCTTCATCTCGATGCCTTTCGATGGCGCGTCGCTGCGCTGGTTCCGCGCGATCATCGAAAACGGCGACATCGTCGCGGCGTTCTGGCTGTCGGTGCGGCTCGCGTTCGCGGCGGCGAGCATCGGCGTGCTGCTCGCGGTGCCCGCCGCGCTGGCGATCGCGCGCTATCGCTTCCCGGGCCGCGCCGCGCTCACCAGCTTCTTCCTCTCACCGATGATGATTCCCGCTGTCGTGCTCGGCATCGCGTTCCTGCGCTTTCTGTCGCTGCTGCATCTGTCGGGCTCGTTCTGGTCGCTGGTCTGCGCGCACGTGATCATCGTGCTGCCGTATGCGTTGCGGCTTGCGCTGTCGTCGGCCGTCGGGCTCGATCGCGATGCCGAGCGCGCCGCGCTCTCCTGTGGCGCGAGCCGCTTCACCGCGTTTCGCCGCGTCGTCCTGCCGATGATCCGCACCGGCGTGGCGGGCGGCTGGGTGCTCTCGTTCATCCAGAGTTTCGACGAACTGACCATGACCATCTTCGTCGCAACGCCGGGCACGACCACACTGCCCGTGGCCATGTACAACCAGATCGCGCAGACGATCGATCCGCTGGTCGCTTCGGTGTCGGCGGTGCTGATCGTCGGCACGGTCCTTCTGATGATCCTGCTCGACCGCATGGTCGGACTGGATCGCATTCTGATCGGAGAAACCCGATGACATTGACTAACACCGCCAGCCCCGACGTGCTGGTGCTCGGCGGCGGCCTGGTCGGTTCGGCCGTGGCCTACGGACTCGCCCGCGAAGGCGCGCGCGTGACCGTGCTCGACGAGGACGACGGCGGTTTGCGCGCGTCGCGCGGCAATTTCGGCCTCGTCTGGATTCAGGGCAAGGGCTACGGCCTGTCGCCTTATGCACGCTGGTCGCGCAGTTCGGCCACGCGCTGGCCGGGACTCGCGCAGGCGCTGCTGGACGAAACCGGCGTGGACGTGGCGTTGCGCCAGCCGGGCGGCTTTCACTTCTGCTTCAACGACAACGAACTCGCCGAACGCGACAAACGCCTCTCGACGCTGCAAGCCGAACTGGGCGATTACCCGTATCAGATGCTCGATGCCGCCGAAGTCCGCGCGCGCATTCCGCACATCGGCCCGGCGGTGATCGGCGCGAGCTATTCGCCGATGGACGGTCACGTCAATCCGCTCAAGCTGCTGCGCGGGCTGCATACCGCCATGCAGGCGCGGGGCGTGCGGCTCGTGTCGGGCGAACGCGCGGAGCGCATCGAGCCGCAAGCGCAGGGCTTCGTCGTGCACGGCAGACGCGGGACGTATCGCGCGTCGCGCGTGGTGCTCGCCGCGGGACTCGGCAATCGCGCGCTCGCGCCGTTCGTCGGACTCGACGCTCCGGTCGCGCCCAATCGCGGGCAAGTGCTGGTGAGCGAACGCGTCGCTCGCTTTCTCGACTATCCGACGCTCAACGTTCGCCAGACCGACGAGGGCAGCGTGCAGTTCGGCGATTCCATGGAAGAAGTCGGCTTCAACGATTTCACCACCACGCACGTGCTGACCGACATCGCCCGGCGTGGCGTGCGCGCCTTCCCGATGTTGCAGCACGTACGGCTCGTGCGCATGTGGGCCGCGTTGCGCGTCTACAGCCCCGACGGCTTCCCGATCTACGACCGCTCCGCGGCGCACCCCGGCGCGTTCGTCGTGACCTGCCATAGCGGCGTGACGCTGGCGGCCGCGCATGCGCTGCGCGTCGCGCCGTGGATCATGGGCGCGCCGATGCCCGACGAACTGCCCCATTTTTCCGCGCGCCGCTTCGAGCACGCCGGTGAACTGACTCCCGCTCATTGAATCCGACATGACTACCCAATCCACTCACACGCTTTTCAAGCCGTTGCCGGGCGCGCAAGGCTCGGCCGCCACGCACGTCGCCATCTGGTTCAACGACCGGCCGCTGTCCGTGCCGGGCGGCCGCTCGGTCGCGGCGGCCCTGCTTGCGGCGGGCGTATCGCGCTTTCGCGCGACGCCCGTCTCTGGCGCAGCGCGCGCGCCCTTCTGCATGATGGGCGCGTGCTTCGACTGCCTCGTCGAGATCGACGGCATGCCGAGCCGTCAGGCCTGCATGGTCGAAGTCAAAGCCGGCATGCGCATCCGCTCGCAGGAAGGCGCACGCGATCTGCCGCCGTTGGGCGCGACTGCCCCGACCGACGCATCGCTGGAGAATGCCCATGAGCGCTGATTTCGCTTCCGAAGCCGTCGACATCGTCGTGATCGGCGCCGGTCCCGCCGGCATGAGCGCGGCGACGCGCGCGGCCCGCGCCGGCCTCTCAACGGTGCTGATCGACGAACAGGACGCCGTGGGCGGCCAGATCTATCGCGCCATCGGCCGAGCCGACGCACGCCGCAAGGAGATTCTCGGGCCGGACTACGCGGCGGGCGCCGCCATTGCCGAAGCATTCGCCGCTTCGGGCGCGCGGCACCTGACCCAGGCGACGGTATGGCAAGTCACGCGCGAGCGCGGCGTCAATTATCTGCGGGACGGCAAGATCGGCAGCTTCGACGCGCAACGCGTGATTCTCGCCAGCGGCGCGCTGGAGCGGCCCTTTCCGATTCCCGGCTGGACGCTGCCTGGCGTGCTGACGGCGGGCGCGGCGCAGATCCTGTTGAAGAGCGCGGGCGAAGTACCTGCCGCGCCGCCGGTGCTCGCGGGCTGCGGGCCGCTGCTGTATCTGCTCGGCTGGCAATACGTGCGCGCCGGCGTGCCGATCCGCGCGCTGGTCGATACCACGCGCCATGAAGACCGCTGGCGCGCGAAGCGGCATGCGTTGGCGGCGCTGCGCGCGTGGCCGTTCCTGAGCAAAGGCTTGCAACTGATTCGCACGCTGCGCGAAGCGAACGTGCCGATCTTCGAGGCCGCCGACAATCTGCGCGTGGAAGCGCGCATCGGTACGGATCATGTCGAGCGTGCCGCCGCGCTGCACTTCACGACGCAAGGCACCGCGCATCGTATCGAAGCCGATGTGATCCTGCTGCATCAGGGCGTCGTGCCGAACACGCAATTCACGCAGGCGCTGCGCGCCACGCACCGCTGGGACGACGCACAACTGTGTTTCACCCCGAAAGTCGACGCGTGGGGTGAACTGGACGTGCCCGGCATCTTTGTCGCGGGCGATGGCGCGGGCATCGGCGGCGCGCAGGCGGCGGCCTTGCAGGGTGCGCTCGCGGGTCTCGCGGCGGCCGCGCAGCTCGGCGCGCTGACGGCCGAGGTACGCGATGCCGAAGCCGTCGCACATCGCCGCGCGCTCGCGGGCGTCATGCGCATCCGGCCGTTTCTCGACAGCCTGTATCGTCCGCGCGACGTCAACCGCATTCCGCGCGACGAGACCATCGTCTGCCGTTGCGAGGAAGTCACCGCGGGCGAGTTGCGCAAGTTCGTCGAACTCGGCTGCGTCGGTCCGAATCAGGCGAAGTCGTTCGGACGCTGCGGCATGGGTCCGTGTCAGGGACGCATGTGCGGTCTCACGGTGACTGAAGTGATCGCCGATGCGCGCCGCGTCTCGCCCGCCGAAGTCGGCTATTACCGCATCCGTCCACCGATCAAGCCGCTCACGCTTGGAGAACTCGCCGGTGAGTGACACGACCGACATCCAGGAAGCCGATGTCCTCGTGGTCGGTGGCGGCCTGCACGGCACGAGCAGCGCGTTCCATCTGGCGCGGCGCGGTGCGAAGGTAATCGTGCTCGAAACCGACTACGTGGCGCGTCATGCGTCGGGCGTGAACGCGGGCGGCGTGCGCACGCTGGGCCGACCGTTGCCCGAGATTCCGCTCGCGCTGATGTCGCGGGAAATCTGGCACGGCATGAGCGATCTGCTCGGCGAGAACAGCGGCTTCGTGGCATCCGGCCAGTTGAAGATCGCCGAAACGGATGACGAACTCGACGCTTGCCGCCAGCGCGTCGCGCAGCTCGAATCGCATGGATTCACGCACGAGAAGGTGATCGATCGCGACACCGTGCTCGAACTCGAACCGGCGCTCGCGCGGCATGTCACCGGCGGCATCTGGGTCGAGCGCGACGGCTACGCGCTGCCTTATCGCACCACCACGGCATTCCGGCTCGCCGCGCAGCGGCTCGGCGCACGTTTTCTGGAAGGCACGCCGGTGCGGCGCATCGAGCAGCGCGGCACAAGGTGGTTCGCCGTCACGCCGCACGGCACGTTCAGCGCGAACCAGTTGCTCGTCACCGCGGGCGCATGGTCCGGCGAGTTGGCGAAGCAGGTCGACGAGAGCGTGCCGGTGCATCCCGAAGGTTTGATGCTGATGGTCACGCAGCGTGTGGCGCCCTTCTGCCGCGCGACGCTCGGCGCAACAGGCCGGCCATTGTCCTTCAAGCAGTTCGACAACGGCACGGTGGTGATCGGCGGCAAACTGATTGGCATCGCGGATCTGGCGAATCGTCACGGCGAAGTCGATTTTGCCCGCCTCGTGCGCAGCGCGCGAACCGTGACGGATCTGTTTCCTCACCTGCGCCATCTCGGCGTGAACCGCGCGTGGGCCGGCGTCGAAGCTTTTACGGAAGATGAACTGCCGGTCATTTCCGCGAGCCGCAAGGCGTCGAATCTGTATTACTCGTTCGGCTATTGCGGCAGCGGCTTCCAACTCGGGCCGGGTTGCGGCCAACTCATGTCCGAACTGATGCTGGACGGCAAACCCTCGCTTTCGCTCGATGCGTTTGCCATCGATCGTTTTGGCCGCACGACCGCGGCTTCCCGCCCTGGCGCTTCGCATCTCGTTGCGCATTGACCTGTTTTTTTCCGTCGAGCCCTTCAGTCGAAGCGCGCGGCGGCCTCGTTCGCCTTTTCAAATGGAGAGATTGTCATGACCGATATCGTTCGTATCGACACCAACCAACGTATGAGCCGCGTCGTCAAAGCAGGCGGCCTCGTGTTCGTCGGCGGCCAGACTTCCGCCGATCACACCCCGGACGTCAAACTTCAGACCGCGAAGGTGCTGGAAAAGATCGACGGCTATCTGGAGAAGGCGGGCATCGACAAGACGCGCCTCGTTTCCGCACAAGTCTGGCTCGCGGACATTGGCCGCGATTTCGCCGGCATGAACGAGGTGTGGGACGCGTGGGTTCCGCAAGGTCACGCACCCGCACGCGCGACGGTGCAAGCGAAGCTTGCCGCGCCCGAGCTGCTGGTGGAGATCGCGGTCGTGGCGCTGGGTTGAGTAACGCAGTTAGCGCAACCGCGCCGTGCTGATCACGGCGTGCCGATGCCTCGCCGCCGGATCCATCAGGTTGGCGAGCGGCCCGTCACCAGGGCACGGCGCGTCCGAGATAGTCGAGGTAATGCAAACCCGCGCGCCCTTCGTAAGCCTCGATGGTATTGACGAGGTTCGGAATGCTTTCCTCGATGGTCAAGCGCGCCGTAGGGCCACCCATATCTGTCTGCACCCATCCGGGCGCCATGAGCAGAAGGCTGCGCGGATAACTCGCGCTACGCGCCGCGAAGGTACGCATGAACATGTTCAATGCGGCCTTGCTCCCTCGGTAGACTTCATAGTTCGCGTTGGTGGCATTGGTGATACTGCCCTGCCCCGACGACATGACACCGATCGTTCCATCCGGCGGGACCAGGTCCTGAAACGCATCGATGACCCTCATCGGACTCAGCGAGTTCGTGACCATCACGCGCACAAATTCCTCGGTCGAGACGTCCGCCAGCGTTTCACGATCGTCGTTCTTCACGCCCGCGTTCACGAAAAGCACATCGACACGCCGACCTTCAAGGCGGGCGCGCAGCGCTGCGATCTGCCCGGGAATCGTGATATCCACAGTCTCCACTTCGAGCGCACCAGCGCAAGCGTTGGCAAGATGCTGAAGCTTTTCTGTAGAGGCAGCTCGCCCGGTAGCGATGACTCGGTAGCCGCGCTTCAAAAACTCCTCGGCCATCGCCAGGCCAAGGCCGCGCGAGGCGCCGATAAGGAGAACGGTTTTCTGCGAAGGTGTGTCTTGCATTGGCATCCTCGATAAACAAAGCTGCTCTCGAACCTGAGTAACGAGAGCGATCCTGTCGGGTCGATCACGCAAACCAATGTAGTGGTTCATCGGGCATGGCGGAAGCCGCACTGAATGCACTTAATATATGCATCGAACGCCCTACCTCACCTTGCTTACCACGATCAAGCGATGCCAGAACCGGACCTCAATCTACTCTTCGCGCTCGATGCGTTGCTGACCGAGAAAAACGTCACACGTGCCGCTCGATCGTTGCATCTCAGCGCGTCCGCGATGAGCCGCACGCTGACCCGCCTTCGCACCGCGACCGGCGATCCATTGCTGGTGCGGGCGGGGCGCACTATGGTGCTGACTCCGCATGCCGAAGCGATTCGGGAGCAAACACAAAACATCGTTCTCGAGGCGCGTTCGTTGCTTTGTCCGTCGTCGACGGCAGCAGATTTTTCAACGCTGCGCAGAACCCTGAGGATTCGTGCCAATGAAGCTTTCGTGGAAGCCTTCGGCGCAGCATTGATTGCTGAAGTGAGCGCGATTGCGCCGCTCGTGCGTCTGCACTTTTCCTCCAAATCGGAAAAGAGCGCGGAGTTTCTGCGAAATGGTTCGGCCGATCTCGAGATCGGCGTGCTGGAAGAAATGGGACCTGAAATTCGCGTGCGGGCGCTGTTTCGAGACCGCTACGTGGCTGTGGTCAGAAAGGGGCATCCCCTTGACATGAAACAGGACGTGACTACCGAACAATACGCAGCATTTGGCCACGTGGTCGCGCCGCACGGTCGCCAGATAATTGATTCGCTTGACGCCGCGATTGCCTTGCTGGGATTGGAGCGAACGACTATGGCGGTCGTGCCGAGTTTTCCGGCCGCGTTGGCGGTGGCGCGAGCATCCGATCTGGTCGCGCTCCTGCCCGCATCTTTCGTGAACGCCCAGCAGAGCGAATCCGTCCACTCTTTTGAGCTTCCCGTAACCACAGATCGCTTTACGATTTCCCAGATGTGGCATCCCCGTTTAGAGAATGATCCGGTTCATCGCTGGTTTCGGCAATTGGTTCTCGACGTATGCCGTCGGCAGGTGCCGTTCTGAACGCAAGCGGAAGCCCGCAACAGCTCATGAAGACTCCGTGTCACCGGCATTGCGCGCGCTACACAGTCGCCACGCGGACTTTGGCGCAGCGACGGTCTCGCCGACGTGGCGCCACCAGCGTTCGCCGCGATGCGGCGCGCTCAGATCCAGCCGTTCGCCCATGCGTGGCGTCGACAACGCGACACCGCGCGCAAGGGCCAGTGCCATCACCCTTTCGAACGGCTCCTGCCAGCGGTGCATGGCGAGGTCGAAGGTGCCGTTGTGAATCGGCACGAGCCAACGGCCGCGCAGATCGATGTGCGTCTGCACGGTTTCTTCGGGCTGCATGTGAACGTACGGCCACTGCGCATCGTAAGCGCCCGTCTCGACCAGCGTGACGTCGAACGGCCCAAGCCGCTCGCCGATCGTCCTGAAACCATCGAAGTAGCCCGTATCGCCGCTGAAGAACACGCGCAGATCATCGTCGACGATCACCCACGATGCCCACAACGTACTGTTGCCGTCGAACAGGCTGCGGCCGGAAAAGTGCTGCGCGGGCGCAGCGCTGAACTGCACACCGTCGACCTCGGTGCCCTGCCACCAATCGAACTGCCGCACCTTCGACGCGTCGATGCCCCATTCGATCAGCCGGTCGCCGACGCCGAGCGGCGTCAGAAACACGCCGGTGGTCTCCGCGAGCGCGAGCACGGTTTCGCGATCCAGGTGATCGTAGTGATCGTGCGACAGGATCACGCCGCGCAACGGCGGCAAATCGGCGAGCGCGATCGGCGGCGCATGGAAGCGCTTCGGGCCGAGATGCCGGAACGGCGAGGCACGTTCGGCGAACACCGGATCGGTCAGCCAGAACTGGCCGCGCAGCTTCAGCAGCATCGTCGAATGGCCGAGCCGGTAGAGGCTGCGGTCGGGCGCCGCATCGAGCTGCGCGCGCGTCAGCGCGTCGACGGGCAACGCCTCGGCCGGCACGGTGCCGCTCGGCTTGTTGAGCAACACGTTCCACACAATGCCGAGCGTCTTGCGCAGGCCTTCAGTGGGACGCGGCTTGACGTTGCGAAAGCGTTCGCCGTCGTGCTGCGGCGAGGTGCTGGACAACGCGCGGCCGCGACGCGCGGCGGTAAAGCCGAGCACGCGGCTCACAAGAGCGGGAAGCGACGTCATGAGGTAGGCCGTCCAAAGAAAAATGTACACTCGGCAGTGTAGTTTGTTTTCGAGAAAAGTAAACTGCCCGGTGTAAAATCTCTCGATGGATCCAAGTACCACTCACCAACGCCTGACTGACCGCAAGCGTGTCGCCATCGTCGGCGCCGCGATCGAGGAATTCCTCGCGGCCGGTTACGACGCGACCAGCATGGACCGTATCGCCGCCCGCGCGAATGTCTCGAAACGTACGGTCTACAACCATTTCCCGAGCAAGGAAGCGCTTTTTGCGGCGATTCTCCATCAGCTATGGGACGCGAGCCAGAGTGGCGATGCACCCGCCTACCGCGCCGACCAGCCATTGCGCACACAGTTGCTCGACCTGTTGGGCCGCAAGCTGCGGCTGCTGAACGACGAGTCCTTCCTGTCGCTGGCACGTGTGGCGATCGCGGCCGGCATCCATTCGCCGGAACGAGCGCGAGACATGGTCGCCCGACTCGGTGAACGCGAGGAAGACCTGACCGTGTGGATCCGCGCTGCCGCCGCCGACGGCCGCCTCAAGACCGACGATCCGCTCTTCGCGGCGCTGCAGATGCAGGCGCTGGTGAAGGCTTTCGCCTTCTGGCCGCAGGTGACGATGGGCCAGGCGCCGCTCGGCGAACTGGAGCAAAAGCGGGTCGCGGAATCGGCCGCTGACATGTTCCTCGCACGCTATGCATGAGCGGACCGCCGGGCCGCCTGCATGGGCATAAAGCCCGGCCAAACGCCATGTACGAGCGTCTACAATCAAGATTTTCGACCCGTTCAAACTGTGCCGATGTCCCAAAAGATCGACTACCTCAACCCCGCCCTTCCGGCCGGCCTCCGGCGCGTATCGATGCCCGTGGTCGACGCCACGCCGGCAACGCTCGATGGATTTGGCCGGCTCGTAGCGGACCCGAGCGAGTGTCCGATCGAGATCGTGCAGTGGCCGTCGGTGGGCTCGCGGCCCATCGACCCCGGAACCGGCGATGAGGCCGGCACCACCGAAGGCACGTTCGTAAGCGAATGGCGCGGCGACATTCTCTACGGCCGCAACGAGGCTGTGGGCGGCCACTACGTTCTTGCCTACGCAACCGAGCCTGAAGCCGCGCGCGACGACAGCGCCCACGCACCGGAACGCATGTTGCTGTGGCACGCGAACTACCATCCGGATGGCGGCCAACTGTTCTTTCCGCTGGACCATCGCCCGTTCTACGTTCCCCTGGCATTGCCCGGCGACGACATCGCGCCGGAGAAGTTCGTGTGCTTTCGCTTCGACGGCAAGCAAGGGCTCTACATTCATCCGGGCATCTGGCATGAAGGGGTGTTCACGCTTGAAGGGACGCAGCGGTTCTTCGATAAGCAGGGCGCGGTCCACGCACGGGTCTCTGTCGACTTTGCCCGCGAGTTCGGTTGCCTGCTCGAGGCGCCGATCGTGCGTGACGTCCCACTGTCCGGGCGAAGCGGCGACCGCCTGTAGCGGTAGGAAGAACGAGGTGATGGCGCAGCGCTTGCGGAAAGCGGAGGTGTTGTGGCAGCGCATGTGGGCGCGCCGCGGATGTAGAAAAGGCCACGTTCCCTTACGGAACGTGGCCTTATTTCCTGGTGCGTGAGGCCGGACTCGAACCGGCACACCATTTCTGGCGTCAGGACCTAAACCTGGTGCGTCTACCAATTTCGCCACTCACGCGAATTTTTACTGCAGGCAGGACCACTGCGGTCTCGCAAGCGAAACAACTCGCCGCAATTCCAGCAACAGCCTTTTATTCTACGCGGGTTCCAACAACTTTAACCCCGCCACCGCCCGCGCAGGCGGGCATGACACACTGCGCCTGCCTGTTGTTCCGCGTGCTGTCAGCCGCGTCGAAAACACGCGCCCGAAAGCGTAAGCGCGAGATTCTAACCGATTGATTCGCGCTTGTCTGCATTTGCCCGGCATCTGTCCGGACGGCGCCGATGCTACAATTTTTGGCTTGACGCACGCCCAGCGTGCGCCCTCTTCGCCTGCCCTTCCCCAAAACCAATCCCGTGAATTTCGACGAATATTGCCAGCAGAAAGCGGCGCCGCCCGGATCGAGTACTTACTATGCACTTCGGCAGGCGCCCGCAGCCAGCCAGCCGCTGTTGACCGCGCTGTTCGCACTGCGCCGCGAGTTCGAGGAAACGGTCAAGGAGACCAGCGATCCGGCCATCGGCCGCACGAAACTCGCGTGGTGGCAGAACGAACTCGCCGCGCTGGCGTCGGGCTCGCCGTCGCATCCGGTGTCCAAGGCGCTGGCCGCCTACCTGCCCGACGTGAAGGCCGAATACCCGATGCTGCAAGCCTTGCTTGCCGGCTTCGAGATGGATCTCGACCAGGCGCGCTACCTCGACTATCCGAATCTGCTGCGCTATGTGCAAGGCGTTGGCGGCACGTTCGCGTCGCTGGTCGCGCGCGCCACGGCGAAAGATGCCGCGCAGGCGTCGAACTGGTCCGCGGCGCTCGGCGAGGCGCTGCTGCTCGCGCAGTTCGTTGTCGAAACGGGCAATGACGCGCGCCATGGCCGCATCTACATTCCCATCGACGAAATGCAGCGCTTCAATGTGACCGCTGCGGATCTGATCAATCGAAAATATAGCGACGCGTTCACCGAGTTGATGCGCTTCGAGACGAAGCGCGCTCGCGACGCGTTGCAGACCGCGCTCCGCGCCGTGCCCGCCGTCGAGCGCCGCTCGCAGCGCACGCTCGTCGCGCAGGTTGCCTTGGCGTTGGCTCTGCTGGATGAAATCGAACGCGACGGCTATCACGTTCTGCATCAGCGCATCGCGTTGACGCCGATTCGCAAGCTTTGGATCGCATGGCGCGCGAAGTAAACGGAGCTACTGGCGCGCCGGCTTCACGCGAGTCGCGTTCAGCACGTCGTCATGCGCGTAACAACGGCAGCGGTTCGAACCGCTGCTGCAGGATCGTCGACGCGTCGAGTCCCCACCAAGGCCCGAGCACGGTGGCGTAAAGCTGCCGGAAATCGACGCCGACCGGCAAGTTGCCATTGCCGTCGAGTCGCGCGAGCACCGGGGGCACGCCGTATAGGCCGCCGCGCACGCGTCCGCCCACGACGAAATGCGGCGCCACGGTGCCGTGATCGGTGCCGTTGCTCTGATTCTCACGCGGACGCCGGCCGAACTCGGCATAGGTCATCACCAACGTATCGTCCCAACGGCCAAGCTCGACAAGCGCCGACTTCATCGACATCAACCCTTCCGCGAGCTGCTTGAGCAGCGCCGCCTGTTGACCCGGCTGGTTCTGGTGCGTGTCGAAACCGTTCAGCGTGAGACGGATCACCGCCACGCCTTGGCCTCGCTGCGGCGATTCCTGCTGGGCGCTGCGTGGAGCAACGTCTTTTGGAACTTCGCCGGCTGTCAGCACCTGCATCGCCGTTCTGATCGAACTGCCGAACGCGCCGCCGGGAAACACGGTCTTCAACGGCGCCTGCCCTTGCGCGGGGCGTAGCCGGTCGGCGGCTTTCACGATATCGTTTTCGACGTCGAGAATATGCGCCAGTTCGGGATTGCGCTCGTGCAGCGATACCGCTGTGGCAAGCCGCGAGGCCTTCACGAACTGCGCCGGATTGACCAGCGCGATAGCGCGCGCGCCGTTCGCGAGCGGCCCCATCTCGGCGCTGCCGATCACCACGCCGTCGGCGGCAAAACCGGCGGGCACCGGCGTCTGCGCAAATGCGCGCGTCAGCCACCCCTCGCGCAGATACTGGTCGGAACGCGACGCCGTGTCCCAGATTTCGATCGAGCGGAAGTGTGACAGGTTCGGTTGCGCATAGCTCACGCCCTGCACGATCGCCAGTTGCTGGTCACGCCATAGCGGCATCAACGCTTGCAAGGACGGATGCAGCGCGGTGCGCTCGTCGAGTTGAATGACCTGCTCGCGTTTGATGCCGATGTTCTTGCGCAACTGGTAGTACGTGGGATCGGCAAAGGGAATCACCGTATTCAAACCGTCGTTGCCGCCCTTCAGTTCGACGAGAATCAGCAGGTTGTCGTAGCCGCGTGCGGAAGACGCGCCCGGCGCCGCCATCGGCGCGCCGAATGCGCGGGGCAGCCAGAGGGTCGCGCTCGCGGCCGCGCTCATCGAGAGAAAGCTGCGTCGTTTCATCCTGCACCTCGTTCGATTGCCGCGGCGCGAGCCGTAGCGCCGTCGACAGACACATTCCTTTTAGCTGCCTTGCGCGTGCTTATTTCAGCGGCTCACTTCAATTGATACGCCGGGTCCATCAGCAATGCCTCCAGATACGCACTCGCCGTCGAACCGGTTTCGATCGCATCGACCGGCGTGAGCGGCAGGACCGCATGCTGCCACTGCAACTCGGTCGACAACCCCGGCCTGGCCGTCGGCGCGGTGCTGTAGTGCGCGAGCCATGTCCCGATGTCGAAGCGTACGCCACCTTTGCCGCTTTGAGCGGCGCGCGCCATCGCGCGCTGCAGCGCGGGAGCCGGCTCCATCTCGGGCATCGTGCCGCTCGCGGCGATCCCCGTGGCCGTGGGATTGGTCATACGCCGCGGGCCGGCGGCCTCGGTCGCGCGGAACAGTTGCTCGACGAATTGCTTGCGGGCAAGCAGCGTGGAACTGTTGATCCATGTCGTGCCGCCCGGCCATCCTTTGACGTTCGGCGGATAGAACAGGTTCTCGCCGAGCGTGCGGATTTGCGAGGCGAACGGCGCCGTGTTGTCGTAGCCGATGTCGAACGCGCGCAGCGTGCCGACCACGAACTCCGCCGGCGACTTCACGAGGACACCGCGATCGCCGTCGTCCCAGAACGCCTCGCTCAGAAAGACTCCGCGCAGCGCGACCTTGATATCGTAGTGGCTCGCGCGGAACCGCGCCGCGATCGGTTCGACGCGCGACGGGTCCGGCGTGTCCGAGACAAATTCGCGCCACAGTTTGGCGGTCACGAAGGTGGCCGTTTCCGGCCGCGCGAGCAGGATATCGAGCACCTGATCGCCGTCGAATGGCCCTGTCTCGCCGAGCACGGTCTTCTCGCCGTCGTCGTGCTGGTTGGCGCGCCACACGTAGGCCTGCGTGTCCGGATCGAGACTCCAGCCCGTATAGGCGCGCGCGGCCTCCGACACGTCACGCTGCGTGTAGTGTCCTTCGCCCAGCGTGAACAGCTCCATCACTTCACGGGCGAAATTTTCGTTGGGCTTGCCCTTGCGATTGCTTGCGCCGTCGAGGTATTGCAGCATCGCCGGATCCTTCGCGACGTCGTGCAATAACTCGCCGAAGTTGCCGAGCGCGTCGCGCCGCAATAGCATGTTCTGCTGCGCCATCTGCTGCGGATAGGGCACCTTGTCCTGACCCGAGGTGAAGTGGTTATGCCAGAACAGCGTCATGCGCTCGGTGAGCGGCGACGGCGTGGTCAACATCTCGCGCACCCACCATGAGCGTAATAATTCGTAACGCTGCGCGCGCAGTCGCTGCTCCTCGCGACGTTGATCGTCGGTCCACGCCTTCTTCGTCTCGCGAGTCGGAACCGGTTCGAGAACCCAGTCGGCTAGCGGCGTGACCGCCTCGGTCCGCGCGATCGCGAGTACTTTATCGACGGCCTGCGCTCGCGTGAGTCCAACGTATTGCGCGAGTTCGGCGCTGTCCGGCGCGAAGCCGACGCGCGTCAGGAAGAAGCGCGCGTCGTCGGCATCGAGGATGCTTTGTTCATGCTGCGAAGTGGCCTGCTCGTCGGCGCCTGGCAGAGCGTGCCTGATGTGTGGAAGACGAGTCGCGCCAGGCTGCACCGCGGCCGCCGGCCCGCCCAGTGCCACCACCGCCAGGGCAATCGCCGACGCTACAAACTTGCGGCCACAACTACCACGCGCGTGCAATTTCATCATCGGTCATCGAGGTTGCCGCGATGTCATGGAGAGGCGTTGCGTGCGCACTGCATACATCGCGCGCTTCGTTCTGACGACTCACCGGCAGATTGAACGGGGAAGTGGACAGGGAAAGTGCAACGAATTCTTTCACGCAGGGAAGAAACGTGAACCGCGTGCCGAGGGCTGGCACGATAATAGCTACCGTTTGTAGAGTTCGCGGACAGCATCTTCGATGTGCTGCCGTAACAGGCGCCGTTCGTCGGGCGTCATATGACCGTCGCGACGACGTTGATCGAGATCGGGGGGAACTGCGGTGCGCAACATGACGTCTGATGCGGGATGGTCGGTGCTCGGGTCGTGGCGGTTGGCCTTGCCCTGCCTGGGCGCGCGCTGGCTCATGGCTCTGTCGGCGGAAGGCTGGGCATGGGCGAGCGTTGGTCCTAGTGAGCCTGCCAGCGTACCGGCTACCGCCAGTGCAATCACGCTTAGGCGCACATTCGGCCAAACCCCTCCCTTCATGTTGTTCCCTTCGTGGCGCGGCAACCGGCTACCTCAAATGCGTATACACAAACCCGGTAACGAGCCGGGTGCGAGAGTTTTAGTCGTGTGAAGTATCCACCGAACAGCCGCATTCAGTAAAGGAGTCTACCTGCCCCCGCTTTACGTCGTGCCACAGTGCGGGTAAATTTTGTAACTGACTGTAACCCGTTAAATGATGCAAACGCGCACCCCTTTCTAATCGCGCTAAGATGCCGACCATGGAAACCAAAAACCCTTCGAAAATCCTCGTCGTCGATGACGATCCACGCCTGCGCGATCTGCTGCGCCGCTACCTTGGTGAACAGGGCTTCAACGTCTATGTCGCCGAGAACGCGCCGTCCATGAACAAGCTCTGGGTGCGTGAGCGCTTCGATCTGCTGGTGCTCGATCTCATGCTGCCGGGCGAAGACGGCCTGTCGATCTGCCGCCGCCTGCGTGGCAGCAACGACCGTACGCCGATCATCATGCTGACGGCCAAGGGTGAAGACGTCGACCGGATCGTCGGCCTGGAAATGGGCGCCGACGACTATCTGCCCAAGCCGTTCAACCCGCGCGAGCTGGTTGCGCGCATCCACGCGGTGCTGCGCCGCCAGTCGCCGTCGGAGTTGCCGGGCGCGCCGTCCGAAACCACCGAGGTATTCGAGTTCGGCGAGTTCGCGCTGAATCTCGCCACCCGCACGCTCACCAAGGCCGGCCAGGAAATTCCGCTGACCACGGGCGAGTTCTCGGTGCTCAAGGTGTTCGCGCGTCATCCGCGCCAGCCGCTGTCGCGTGAAAAGCTGATGGAGCTCGCACGCGGCCGTGAGTACGAAGTGTTCGACCGCAGTCTGGACGTGCAGATTTCGCGTCTGCGCAAGCTGATCGAACCCGATCCGGGTAGCCCGCGTTTCATCCAGACCGTCTGGGGTCTGGGCTACGTGTTCATCCCCGACGGTGCAGCCTGAGTTTGTTCTCACCTCCAGTTTTTGATTTCAGATAAGAAGGGCCCATGCGGATCGACCGGCGCCTCCTGACGCTCGCGTTCGGCGGCCTTTTCTGGCGGACCTTTCTGTTGATCGCGCTGTTGATCGCAGTCAGTCTCGCCGCGTGGTTCCAGAGCTTCCGGGTGATCGAACGCGAGCCACGCGCGCAGCGCGTGGCGCTGCAGCTCGTCGCTATCGTCAAGCTCACGCGCACCGCGCTCCTCTATTCCGATCCCGATCTGCGGCGCGCCCTGCTGCAGGATCTGGAAAGCAATGAAGGGGTGCGCGTGTACCCGCGCGAAACCACCGACAAGTACAAGCTCCAGCCCGACGAGTCGCTGAACCGGCTGATCGAACACGACATTCGCGGCCGGCTCGGCGACGACACCGTGATTGCCCAGAGCGTGAACGACATCCCCGGCGTGTGGATCAGCTTCAAGATCGACGACGACGACTACTGGGTCGCGCTCGACCGCGATCAGCTCGACAACGCCACCGGTTTGCAATGGGCCGGCTGGGGCGTGTTCGCGCTGGCGCTGTCGCTGTTCGGCGCGGCCTTCATCACGAGTCTGGTGAACCGTCCGTTCGCGCGCCTCGCCATGGCCGCGCGCAAGGTCGGCTCCGGGCAGTCGCCCGAACCGCTGCCCGAGCGCGGCATGGGCGTGGCCGCGGAAACCAATCGCAGTTTCAACCAGATGGTGCAGGACCTCGAACAGCTCGAGGCCGACCGCGCGCTGATGCTTGCCGGCATCTCGCACGACTTGCGCACCCCGCTCGCGCGTCTGCGGCTCGAAACCGAGATGAGCCCGTCGGACCAGGCCACCAAAGACGCGATGGTCGACGACATCGAGCAGATGGACATGATCATCGGCCGGTTCCTCGATTACGCGCGCCCGGTGCAGCGAGTGCCGGAGCCTGTCGACCTGTCCGTGATCGCGGGCGAGTTGGCCGCGCGCATGCAGAGCGAAGACAGCATGCGCCTGATCACGCGGCTCGCGCCGTCGGCGGTGATCGAGGCCGACGAAACCGACATGCGCCGGGTGGTCGGCAATCTGCTCGAAAACGCGCGCAAATATGGCTTGAGCGACGGCGACGGCATTCCGCACGTGATTCTGGAAACGCGTGTGTCGCACTCGCGGGTCGAGCTCTCGGTGGTCGACGAAGGGCCCGGCATTCCGGAAGACCAGTTATCGCTCGTCACACGGCCGTTCTACCGTGTGAATTCGGCGCGCACTCAGGCGAACGGCACGGGCCTTGGCATGGCCATCGTTCAACGCCTCGTGGGCCGTTATCGCGGCGCGCTGCGCTTGCGCAATCGCACGCCTGGACCGGGTCTCGAAGTCACCATCGAATTTCCGCTGGCCAAGGGCGCCTAACGGAACGGGCATCGCCCGACAGAGGCAAATGCAGATAACGTGTAACGCGTTCGTTGCGACGAGTTAGTCGCTTCAGACATGCTGTTTTTCGACGCACGAAGGAGCACTCGCATGAAAACGGTCGGCGATAAAGTTGAAGCATTCACCGTCACGGCGGCGAAGCCGGGCTTCAACCTTCATGAAGAGAACGGCATTTCGGCATTCGAAGAGATCACGGAGCAGTCGTTTCCGGGCAAATGGAAGATCATCTACTTCTACCCGAAGGATTTCTCGTGCGTGTGTCCGACGGAGATCGTCGAGTTCGGCAAGCTGGTCAGGGATTTCGAGGAACGTGACGCAGTGTTGATGGGCGGCAGCGTCGACAACGAATTCGTGAAGCTGGCATGGCGCCGCGAGAACAAGGACCTGAACAGGCTGAACCACTATTCCTTCGGCGACGTGAAGGGCGAGTTGATCGATCAGCTTGGCGTGCGTGACCAGGAAGCGGGTGTCGCGCTGCGCGCCACCTTCATCATCGATCCGGACAACACGATCCAGCATGTGTCGGTGAACAACCTGAACGTGGGCCGCAATCCGGAAGAAGTGCTGCGGATTCTGGACGGCCTGCAAACGGACGAGCTGTGCGCTTGCAACCGCCCAATCGGCGGCGCCACGCTCTGAGTCGTGCCGGTGAAAAGGCCGCCGCGCTTTTGAATGCGCGCGGCGCGACCGGACTGCCGTTGCTGCGCGCGCCCTGTAAAACCAGGCTCAGTTCTTGATCAACAGAACTGCGGCCTGAGCTTCAATGCCCTCGCCTCGGCCGAGATAGCCGAGCTTTTCGTTGGTCTTGGCTTTGACGTTGACGCGCTCGAGCGGCAGACCGAGATCGGCGGCGATATTGGCGCGCATGCCTTCGATATGCGGCGCCAGTTTCGGCGCCTGCGCAACCACGCTGCTATCCACGTTGGCGATGGAAAATCCCGCCGCTTTCACGCGCGCGAAACATTCACGCAGCAGCACGCGGCTGTCCGCGCCGGCAAACTTCGCGTCGGTGTCGGAAAAATGCCGGCCGATATCGCCCATCGCGGCGGCGCCGAAAATGGCATCGGTAATGGCGTGCAGCAGCACGTCCGCATCCGAATGGCCGAGCAGACCGCGCTCATAAGGAATCGTCACGCCGCCGATAATCAACGGGCGTCCCGGCACCAGCGCATGCACGTCATACCCTTGCCCAATTCTGAAATCCATATGCGTCAAGTCCTCAAGCCCGCTAGTTAAAATTGAAATCGTCCAGTCAGGACGCAGCCGCCGGCCGGCTCAGAATCGCCTCGGCCAGATCGAAGTCTTCCGGATACGTCACCTTGAAGTTGCGCAAGCTGCCCTGCACCAGCTTCGGCGCGTGGCCCAGCCATTCGATCGCGCTCGCTTCGTCGGTCAGGTCGTGACCGTCGGCCTGCGCGCGCAGGATCGCCTCGCGCAGCATAC
Source organism: Paraburkholderia sp. BL17N1 (assembly GCF_003634175.1). Taxonomy (NCBI): domain Bacteria; kingdom Pseudomonadati; phylum Pseudomonadota; class Betaproteobacteria; order Burkholderiales; family Burkholderiaceae; genus Paraburkholderia; species Paraburkholderia sp. BL17N1. The sequence continues at coordinate 3,445,987 of NZ_RBIW01000001.1, read as the reverse complement.
CGATGCGGAACATCTGCGGCGTCTGCGCCTGCCACAAGCCGTCGCGCGCCTCGGTGCGGGCGATCCGGCCGTCCGAAGACGTCGCGTCGATCCGCTTCAGCGTGTCCGCCACGGGCAAGGCCATGATGCCGCCCACGGGGTCGTCCTTCAGCGCGCCGACCAACGTGCGGATCAGCGCGGGCGTGATGCCGGGGCGGGCCGCGTCGTGCACCAGCACCCAGTCGTCGTCACGCGCGCCGAACTCGACGAGCGCATGCAGACCGTTGAGCACCGACGCCTGGCGCGAGGCCCCGCCGCTGCGGCGCACCGCGAAACGCAAGCCGCCGAAGCGGCGGCCGTCGAAATGAGCGTCGTCCGGAGCGATCACGACGAGGGTTTGCGCAAACTCGCTGCAGGCGTCGAATGCCGCCAGCGAGTAATGCAACATGTCGCGGCCGGCAACAGTGCGATATTGTTTGGGCATCGCGGCACCGGAACGGCTGCCGGTGCCAGCGCACGGAATCAGGGCAAATAGACGGGAAGTCACGAGTGCGGATGCCGCGAAGTCAAAGTAAAGGATGGATTTTATAATAGGTCCTTCGCATCCACGCCCCGACGCGCGTAAACTTGCCGGTCACGTGTGAGCCTGAGGCCGCTTTTTCTCTTCTATGCCAGACATCGCCGCATCATCGCAGTACTCCCCGCCCGTCGCGCTCGTCAAGGCCGGCCAGCGTTTCGCCTTCGACGGCACGCACGGCTCGTCCGACGCGCTGCTGATCGCCCGCTACCATCTCGCCTATCGCGAGAAGGTGCCGCTGCTCGCGGTGGTGTGCGAAAGCGCCGTCGATGCGCAGCGTCTCGCGCAGGAAATCGGCTTTTTCGCGCCCGAGGCGCGCGTGCGTCTGCTGCCGGACTGGGAAACGCTCCCTTACGACACCTTTTCGCCGCATCAGGATCTGGTCTCGGAGCGTCTCGCCACGCTGCACGATCTCGGCGAAGGCCGCTGCGACATCCTGCTGGTGCCCGCCACGACGGCGTTGTACCGGATGCCGCCCGCCTCGTTCCTGGCGGCTTACACGTTCTCCTTCTCGCAAGGTCAGCGGCTCGACGAAGCCAAACTCAAGGCGCAGTTGACGCTGGCCGGCTACGAACACGTGAGCCAGGTGGTGCGTCCGGGCGAATACTGTGTGCGCGGCTCGCTGCTCGATCTCTATCCGATGGGCTCGCCCTTGCCCTACCGGATCGACCTGTTCGACGATCAGGTCGACTCGATCCGCGCGTTCGACCCGGATACGCAGCGCAGCCTCTACCCGGTGAAAGACGTTCGCCTGCTGCCCGGCCGCGAGTTTCCGTTCGATGAAGCCGCCCGCACCGCCTTCCGCAGCCGCTGGCGCGAGACCTTCGAGGGCGACCCGAGCCGCGCGTCGATCTACAAGGACATCGGCAACGGCGTGCCGTCGGCGGGGATCGAATACTACCTGCCGCTGTTCTTCGAAGACACGGCCACGCTGTTCCATTACCTGCCCGAAGGCGCGCAACTGGCGTTCGTCGGCGATCTCGAAGCGGCGATCCGGCGCTTTACCAACGACACGAAGCAGCGCTACAACTTCCTCTCGCACGACCGCGACCGGCCAATTCTGGAACCGCAGCGTCTGTTCCTGTCGGACGAGGATTTCTTCACGCTGGCCAAGCCGTTCGCGCGGCTCTCATTGCCTGCGAACGCCGGCGGCGGCTGGTCGACGCCATTGCCGAATCTCGCGATCGACCGTCATGCGGAAGATCCGGTTTCGGCCTTGCGCGCCTATCTCGACACCACGCCGAATCGCGTACTGTTCGCCACCGAATCGGCGGGCCGGCGCGAAACGCTGCTGCAATTGCTCGCCGACAATCATCTGCGGCCGGTATCGAGCGACAGCTTCCAGGACTGGCTGACGAGCGACGAGCGCTTTTCGTTGGGCGTTGCGCCGCTCGCCAACGGCTTTGCGGTGCCGGTCGACGGCATCGCGATCATCACGGAGACCGAGCTGTATGGTCCGCTCGCGCGGCGCGCGGGGCGCCGCCGTCAGGAACAGGCGAGCAACGTCGATTCGATGGTGCGCGATCTGTCCGAACTCAAGGTGGGCGATCCGGTCGTGCATTCGCAGCACGGCATCGGCCGCTATATGGGGCTCGTCACCATGGATCTCGGCGAGGGCGAGACCGAGTTCCTGCACCTCGAATACGCGGGCGATAGCAAGTTGTACGTTCCTGTCGCCCAGCTACACGTGATCTCGCGCTACAGCGGCGCCGATCCGGAAAGCGCGCCGCTGCATTCGCTCGGCTCCGGCCAGTGGGAAAAGGCCAAGCGCAAGGCCGCGCAACAGATCCGCGATACCGCGGCCGAACTGCTGAATCTCTACGCACGCCGCGCAGCACGTGAAGGCCACGCGTTCGCGCTCGAACCGAAAGACTATGTGAAGTTCGCGGAGAGCTTCGGCTTCGAGGAAACGCCGGACCAGGCCGCGGCGATCGCTGCCGTGATCGGCGACATGACGAGCGGCAAGCCGATGGATCGCCTCGTGTGCGGCGATGTCGGCTTCGGCAAGACCGAAGTGGCATTGCGCGCGGCGTTCATCGCGGTGATGGGCGGCAAACAGGTCGCGCTGCTCTCGCCCACTACGCTGCTCGCCGAGCAGCACACGCAGACTTTCAGCGACCGCTTCTCCGACTGGCCGGTGCGGATCGCCGAACTGTCGCGCTTCAAATCCACCAAGGAAGTCAGCGCGGCAATCCAGCAGATCAACGAAGGCACGGTCGATATCGTGATCGGCACGCACAAGTTGCTCTCGTCCGACGTGCAATTCAAGCGGCTGGGACTGGTGGTCATCGACGAGGAACACCGTTTTGGCGTGCGTCAGAAAGAGGCCTTGAAGGCCTTGCGTGCCGAAGTGGACGTGCTCACGCTCACCGCCACGCCGATTCCGCGTACGCTCGGCATGGCGCTCGAAGGCCTGCGCGATTTCTCCGTGATCGCCACCGCGCCGCAGAAGCGCCTCGCGATCAAAACCTTCGTGCGTCGCGAGGAAGACAGCGTGATTCGCGAAGCCATGCTGCGCGAGTTGAAGCGCGGCGGCCAGGTCTACTTCCTGCACAACGAAGTCGAGACGATCGAGAATCGCCGGCAGATGCTCGAAGCGTTGGTGCCTGAAGCGCGCATCGCGGTCGCGCACGGCCAGATGCACGAACGCGAACTCGAACGCGTGATGCGCGACTTCGTCGCGCAGCGCGCCAACGTGTTGTTGTGCACGACGATTATCGAAACCGGCATCGACGTGCCGAGCGCCAATACCATCCTGATTCATCGCGCGGACAAGTTCGGTCTCGCGCAATTGCACCAGTTGCGTGGCCGGGTGGGCCGTTCGCATCACCAGGCGTATTCGTATCTGCTCGTTCACGATCCGCAAGGGCTGACCAAACAGGCGCAACGCCGGCTGGAGGCGATCCAGCAGATGGAGGAACTCGGTTCGGGCTTCTATCTGGCTATGCACGACCTCGAGATTCGCGGCACGGGCGAAGTGCTCGGCGATAAACAATCCGGCGAGATTCACGAGATCGGCTTCCAGCTCTACACCGACATGCTGAACGACGCGGTGAAGGCATTGAAGGAAGGCAAGGAGCCGGACCTCACCGCGCCGCTCGCCGCGACCACCGAGATCAACCTGCATGCGCCGGCGATTCTCCCCGCCGACTATTGCGGCGATGTGCAGGAGCGTCTGTCGCTCTACAAGCGGCTGGCTAATTGCGAGCACAACGATTCGATCGACAGCATTCAGGAAGAACTGATCGACCGCTTCGGCAAGCTGCCGCCGCAAGCGCATGCGCTGGTGGAGACGCATCGTCTGCGGCTGGCGGCCAAACCGCTCGGCATTTCGAAGATCGATGCCGGCGAAGCGGTGATCGGCTTGCAGTTCATCCCCAACCCGCCGATCGACGCGATGCGGATCATCGAGATGGTGCAGAAACACAAGCACATCAAGCTCGCGGGTCAGGACAAGCTGCGTATCGAAACGCGCAGCCCCGATCTGGCGGTGCGTGTCGCCACGGTCAAGGAAACCTTGCGCGCGCTGGGCACGCCGAGCCGCGGCACCGCGGCGAGCGCAGCCGCGCGATGAGTTCGTGCGATATGTGGCAGCGGCAGCGCTAGCGGCAGCGCTAGCGCTAGCGCAGCGTCGAAAACCGGGGTACGTCTAGCGTTTTTCCCATTCATGCTGCGGTGCGCAAACACGCACCGCAGCATACGGGCGTCTTTTTTTTGGGTATGATCGAAAGACTCAAATGCCGGAGTCTTGTCATGTCTCATGTCGCTGAAACAGCGCAGTCCACGCCGCAGTCCACCCCGTCTACGCCCGTTTCGCTCCCGTGGGTCACCCGCCTCGTGTCGATGGACACGGTCAGCCGCAATCCGAATCTCGGTCTGATCGAAACGGTGCGCGACGAATTGCGTGCGGTTGGCGTCGAGGCCACGCTCACGCACGACGCAAGCGGCAAATGGGCCAATCTGTTCGCGACGATTCCCGCGCACAACGGCGAAACGAACGGCGGCGTGGTGCTGTCGGGCCATACCGACGTGGTGCCCGTTGACGGCCAGCAATGGGACAGCGATCCGTTCAAACCGGAAATTCGCGGCGACAAGCTGTACGGCCGCGGCACCTGCGACATGAAAGGTTTCATTGGCGCGGCGCTGACGCTTGTGCCGGAAATGCAGCGCACCAAACTCGCCAAGCCGATTCACCTTGCGCTCTCCTTCGACGAGGAAGTGGGCTGCGCCGGCGCGCCGCTCCTGATCGCCGACCTGATGAAACGCGGCGTGAAGCCGGACGGCTGCATCGTCGGCGAGCCGACCAGCATGCGGCCGATCGTGGCGCACAAAGGCATCAATGCCTACCAGTGCTGCGTGCGCGGCCAGGCGGCGCATTCGTCGCTGACGCCAAAGGGTTTGAACGCGATCGAATACGCCGCGCGGCTGATCTGCTATATCCGCGATATGGCCGATCAATTCCGCGAGCAAGGTCCGTTCGACGAACTGTACGACGTGCCCTTCACCACCGCGCAAACCAGCACGATCGTCGGCGGCAACGCGATCAATACCGTGCCGGCCGAATGCAAGTTCCAGTTCGAATTCCGCAACCTGCCCACGCTCGATCCCGAGCCGATCTTCGCGCGCATCGATCAATACGCACGCGAAACGCTGCTGCCGAAAATGTTGCGCGAGCATCCATCGGCGGCAATCGAGATCACGAAGATCGCCGCGGCGCCGGGTCTCGATTCGTCTGAACAAGCCGCCATCACGCAACTGGTGCGCGCGTTGACCGCCGATCAGGACAAACGCAAGGTGGCCTACGGCACGGAAGCCGGCCTGTTCTCGCTGGCGGGCATTCCAAGCATTGTTTGCGGACCCGGCAACATCGAGCAGGCGCACAAGCCCAACGAATTCGTCGCGCTGGATCAGTTGGTGGCGTGCGAGCGTTTCCTGCACAAATTCATTCACAGCATGTCGGTCGACGCGCACGCGCACTGAAACCGACGCACGTAGAAAGAGTCTTACCCATACCGAGCCACGCACGCCCACGCCATGTCCACCGCCACGCCGCAACACACCGACCACACGATCGACGGCGAGCCGATCCCCACGCTCGACGACATCGCCGCACAGCACTTTGCGTTGACGCCGTGGGTGGCGCGAACGCCGGTGTTCGACCGGGCGGACTTTCCGTCGCTCGAAGGCACGGTGGTGAATTTCAAGTTCGAGTTGTTGCAGGCGGGCGGTAGCTTCAAGGCGCGTGGTGCGTTCACCAACCTGCTCGCACTCGACGAAGCACAGCGCAGCGCAGGCGTCACGTGCGTGTCGGGCGGCAATCATGCGGTGGCGGTCGCGTATGCGGCCATGCGCCTCGGCATCAGCGCCAAGGTCGTGCTGTTTCACGCGGCCAATCCGGCGCGCGTGGCGCTGTGCCGGCAATACCGCGCCGAAATCGTGTTCGCGCAGGACATTGCCGAGGCATTTGAACTGGTGCGCCGGATCGAGGCCGAAGAAGGCCGCTATTTCGTGCATCCGTTCAACGGCTATCGCACGGTGCTGGGTTCGGCCACGCTCGGCTACGAGTGGGCCACGCAAACACCGGATCTCGAAGCGGTCATCGTGCCGATCGGCGGCGGCGGCCTCGCGGCGGGTGTGGCAACCGCCATGCGCCTGGCGAATCCGAACGTGCATGTGTATGGCGTGGAACCCGAAGGCGCGGATGTCATGGGCAAGAGTTTCGCCGCCAATCACACAGTCAAGATGCGCCAGATGCACGGCATTGCCGACTCGCTCATGTCGCCGCACACCGAGGAATACAGCTACGAATTGTGCCGGCGGCATATCGATCAGCTCGTCACGGTATCGGATGACCAATTGCGTGCGGCCATGCTGACCTTGTTCGGACAACTGAAGCTCGCCGTCGAGCCGGCCTGCGCCGCGGCGACCGCCGGTTTGCTCGGCCCGTTGCGCGAACAGCTGCAAGGCAAACGCGTGGGCGTACTGTTGTGCGGCACTAATACAGACCCAGTCACATTTGCCGCGCATATAGAACGCGCACGGCATAGCGAGTCACTGTTTCCGCAATAAGAAACAATCCTTGCCGTCCTGGCCAAAAGACTAGCCTATCCTTCTCAGGTTGGTATCATTCGAATATCGACTTCTGGGAGGAACCTCTATGAGCATGGTCAAGGAATTCAAGGAATTTGCCCTCAAGGGCAACGTGATGGATCTGGCAGTCGGTGTGATCATCGGCGGCGCGTTCTCCACCATCGTCAATTCAATTGTTAAAGACCTGATCATGCCGGTTGTCGGGCTCGCCACCGGCGGCCTCGATTTCTCCAATAAGTTCGTTCGCCTCGGTCCCATTCCGCCCACCTTCAAGGGCAGCCCCGAGTCGTATAAAGACTTGCAAACGGCGGGCGTTGCCGTATTCGGTTATGGCTCGTTCATCACCGTGCTGATCAACTTCGTGATTCTCGCGTTCATCATTTTCCTGATGGTCAAGTTCATCAACAATTTGCGTAAGCCGGCCGAAGCCGCGCCGGCGGAACCGCCGCCGACGCCGGAAGACGTGCTGCTGCTGCGTGAAATCCGCGATTCGTTGAAGAACTCACCGCGTTAAATAGTCCGGCGCGTCAGCCGGAGTCAGTCATAAGCAAAAGGCCTGTTGCGATCCCGATCGCAACAGGCCTTTTGCCTTCTCCGCGCCAATGCCGGCGGCCTCGACGCTCACGCGTCCCGCTGCTCCTTCTGAGTCACCGCGACCTCGATCATCGTTTCGAGCTGACTGAAATTGACCGGCTTGGTCAAATGCGAGGTGAAACCGGCGCTCAGGCAGCGACGCACGTCTTCGTCGGTGCCGAAGCCGGTCAATGCGACCGCGGGCGCGTCCGAGTGCTCGCGGAACGCTTTGATGAAGTCGAGACCGGTACCGTCGGGCAATCCTACGTCGCTGACGATCAGATCGAAGGCCTGCGATTGCGTGGCGGCCAACGCGTCGTCGACCCGGCCCACGGTCGTGACTTCATGGCCGAGGCTGCGAATCAGTTGCTCCATGACTTCCGCGGTGTCCACATGGTCTTCGATCAGCAGGATGTTCAGCAGACCGCCCGAATGCACTTCGTCGGGCACCACGACCGGCGAAGTCCCCTGTGGCGCCGCGGCCGTCGGCAAGGTAATCGCGAAGGTCGCGCCGCAGTGCGCGCCCGGGCTTTGCGCGGTCACCGTGCCGCCGTGCACGTCGGTCAACGCCTTCGTGATCGCGAGACCGAGGCCGAGGCCGCCGAACTGCTGTGTCATGTTCTGGTTGCCTTGCTCGAACGCGTTGAAGAGTTTGCCGATCTGGCCCGGCTCGATGCCGATCCCCGTATCTTCGACCGAGATCTGCACGTGCATGCGTTCGTCGCGCGTGCGCACGTAAATATGGCCGCCGTCCGGCGTGAACTTGGCGGCGTTGCGAATCAGGTTCCATAGCATCTGCTGCAGCCGCGCGCGATCGGCCAGCACGTAATGATGCTGCGCGTCTTTATGGACGTGCACGTCCTGCTGCTTGACCTGAATCTCGCTGCGAAACAGTTCGAGCACGCTGTCTATCACGTCGTGCACGTCGACGGTTTCCAGCGACAGCCGCAGCTTGCCGTTCGCCACGCGCGTGAGATCGAGCAGGTCGTCGATCAGCCGCGCTTCGAGTTCGACGTTGCGACGGATCATGCGCACGCTCGCTCGCGCCTGATCCGGCAGACCCGGAATCATTTCCAGCACGCTGGCGCCGGCCAGCACCGGCGTGAGCGGCGTGCGCAATTCGTGCGACAGCATGGCCAGAAAGCGGTCTTTGGCGCGATTGGCTTCTTCGGCGGTCTGGCGGGCGGCCTGCTCCGAGGCCAGCAGCCGTTCGCGCTCCTCGGCCGCCTCGCGCTGGGAATGAATGTCCGTGCAACTGCCGAACCATTTGCTGACGTTGCCCTCGGCGTCGCGCATCGCCACCACGCGCAAGTCGAACCAACGATATTCGCCGTCGTTACGGCGAATCCGCAACTCGTGCCGGTAGTCGCCGGCGTTGCCCGACACCGTTTTGAGCCAGCTTCGGCGAATCTCTTCGCGGTCGTCCGGATGCACGGCGTCGAGCCAGGCGAGACCGTACGAACAGCTTTCAGCGACGCCCGTGTAGTCGTACCACTGCTTGGACAGAAAATCGCAGTCGCCCGTGGCGTTGCAGGTCATGACAAGGTGCGGCAACGCCTCCGACAAGGTGCGGTAATGCTGCTCGCGATCGCGCAGCAGCAAGGCTTCGTCCGAGGCGCGCTGCAGGCGCACTTGCGAGAGCACCCGTTCGACGGCTTCGGGCAGGTAATCGAGATAATCGCCGGATTTCGGCACGACGTCGGACACGCCCGCACGCAGCGCTTCGATGACACGCGATTCGTCGGTAAAGCCGGTCACGAGGATGGCGGGAATCCGCACGCCTTCCGCGCGCAGACGGCGAAAGAAGTCCAGCCCGGTCTCCGGCCCGCTCAGCTGGTAGTCGAGCACCAGCAAGTCGAGGCCGCCTGCCGCGAGCCGTTCACGGGCCGCTTCGACGCCGGCGCAGATCGCGACCCGGCAGCCGGCGCGCTCGAGCGACTTGCGCGCGAGCCGCAGGATGCCTTCGTCGTCATCGACGACCAGCACGTAGGCGGCGGGCGGCGTGGACACTTCTTCGGTCATGCGGAGTCTTCTCTGGCTAGGGTCAACAAGTGGTCTATCTTGTCACGAGCGTCTTTCGGTCGGCTTCATGCGAACCTTCCATCACGGCGCCGCGAGACGATACCCTGAAGGCAGCTTGACCACCTGCAGGAAAAAACCGAGGCGGCGCACGGCTTCGATAAACGCATCGTATTCGACCGGCTTGGTGATGTAGACATTGCAGCCGAGTTCGTAGCAACGCGCGATTTCGCGCGGGTCGTCTGTCGTGGTCAGGACGATCACCGGCACGGCGGCCGTCTGCGGCGATTCTTTCAGACGCCGCAAGACTTCGAAGCCGTCCACCCGCGGCATTTTCAGATCGAGCAGCACGACGAAATTCATCAAATCTTCACGCGCGGGTACAGCGCTGTTAGCGGGATCGGCCGGGGAACTTGCGGCGTCGGCCGTTGACGGCGCCGGCCCGAAGAAATAATCGAGCGCCTGCTGGCCGTCGCGAAAGCGCACGAAACCGTTCGAAATGCCGGCACGGCGCAGATTGCGCTCGACCAGCGTGGCGTGGCCGTCGTCGTCTTCGATCAGTACGATGCTGACCGTTTCCCCGTGATTCATATGCTCTCCGTGCTCAACGATGGGTTGATGCCCGCCGCTTGTGATTATCCGCGCCGCCGCCCTCTTTGCCTGCTCAAGTTCAAAGACGCGCGGGCTGTTCCGGCAACACCACGAAAAACGTCGACCCCGCGCCCTCCGCCGACTCGACCCACACCCGGCCTCCATGCCGTTCCACCGTGCGACGCACGACCGCGAGACCGATGCCGTCGCCGTTCGCGGCGTCGCCGTGCAGGCGCTGAAACGCCCGGAACACTTTCGACATATACGCGGCCGGAATGCCGAGGCCGTTGTCGCGCACATAATACGTGCGCATGCGGATCGCGCGCGGCTCGCCCGCCTCGGCCGGCTCGACCGGTTCGGGTTCCAGCGCGCCGACTTCGATGCGCCCGTTGCGCGCCGGGTCGAGATAATTCAGCGCGTTGCCGATCAGATTGCTGAAAATCTGCTCGATCGCGCCGGGGTCGCCCCATGCGGGCGGCAGATCGCGCACGGTCACCACCGCGCCATGCTGCCCGATCGCACCCTGGAGCGCGTCGACCACCCGGCCCACCACGCGCCCGACGCTCACACGCTGCCACTGGTATTCGAGCCGGCCCGCGCGTGAAATACGCAGCAGTGCGTCGATGATCGACGCGGCCCGCGTCACTGCCGTGCGCAAATATTGCAAGGACTCGCGCATCTCGCCATCGAGAATATGCGCCATGCGTCGATGTTCGGCTGGCGGCAATTTTGCCGCCTCGACGATGCTGTCCAGTTCGTCGCACGAGACCTGCAGTTCCTTCGAGAAGCCTTGCAGATTCACCAACGGCGAGCGCAGATCGTGCGACACGCTGTAGATGAACATTTCATTATCTTGCGTCTCCTGACGCAGTTCCTCGTTGACGCCCGCCAGTTCCCGCGCGCGCGCTTCGAGCCGCGTCTTGAGCATGGCCTGCTCGGCTTCCGCCGCACGCAGGCGCGCGCCCGTCTGATGCAGCACGGTGTCGAGCGCGGCAATTTCGTCCTTACCCGACAGCGCCGGCGCCAGCGTGCGCCCGCTGCCCAAACGCTCGGCGTTCTCGGTCAGCACTTCCAGTCGCCGGCCGATGCTGCGCGCAAAGGCCACCGCGGTGGCGGCCCAGATCAGCATCGAGCCCAGCACGGCGCCGATCAGCGCGTATTGCTGACGGTCACGGCGCCGCGCGAGCGCGACCGAGCGTTCAGCGTCGAGCCGCGACGCCTCGTCGCCGAACGCCGCGAGTTCATCGCGAAACACGGCGATCTGCTGTGGCAACGCGCCAGTCTCCAGCGCCGCAAACGACGTCGGACGACGCCCTTCGCGCAGCACCTGCGAGATCGCGACGGTTTGTGTGCGATACGCGTCGATTGCCCGCTGCATTTTGTGCACGCGCTCGACCTGTTGAGGCGTGCCGGCGACCAGCACCTCGAGATTCGACAGCCGGTCGCCCAGATCGACCCACACGGTATGGCGGTCGATCAGCGACGCGTCGCCGATCACCATGCCCGTGCGAACCCGCGCCGCCTGACGCAGCAGCGGATCGACGATGGCCGATGACTGATAGAGAATCTGCTTGCTGTTGGTGACCCACTGCGCGGCCTGCGCTGTCTGCTCCTGAGTATCGAAGACGACCCCAAGAAGCGCCAGCTCGACCGCGCTCGGCACGGCAATCAGCAGCAGACCCTTGGTGAATAGTTTCATGTTCGCCCGAAGGGTCGCAAAGGGTCGCTCAAGCGGTCGATCAAGCCGCGGCGGTGCGCGTGACCGGCCACGCAGCGCCGCGCCGGCGGGACATTGCGGTGTGATATCGGCGAGCTCGGTGTAGGGCAGCCGGACGGGCCATTATCGACGTGAATTCGAGATATTTCAACGTACCGGCAAGATGCGCCGCCCCACACAAAAATGACTTTTTTATTGGTATGAGATGATTTTTCGACGCCACGTGCGTCTATGATGGAAACAGGTGGACTGGGAAGCGAAAGCGCGCGGCGAGGCGGTTCGGCATGATTCGTGCGGGAGGCGGTGCGGCGGCGTTGTCGTCGAATCACCGTGAATCCGACCTTGTCGTATGCTATAAAAGATCGACGTGCGGCGCGCGAAGCCGGGAGTGGTCGCATGAGGACGCTGCGTTTCTTGCAATTCTTTTTCAGGCGAATTTTTATGTCCTTCCCGAAAAAGCGTAGACGCGCGAAGGTGGACGGCGATGAGTCGTTCCTCGCGGTACTACGGCATTTCAAGCCGTTCGGTCAGCTCGACACCAAGATTGCACGCGCTCGCGCGCAAGACGAGCCGGTCCTTTATGCGCACGTGCTGCCGGGACTCGATGTACTCCTGTGCAGTGTGCGTGGCGCACAACCGCCCTATCCGGCACCCGCAGAGTTACGGCGCCGTTGCATCGAGTCCATTACGAATGCGCTGGAGCAGCCGCTCGACGGTCTCGAGAACGGCGGCTACTGGTATGAGGCCGACGGCTTCGGCTTTCTGGTGTTTGCCAGCCGCGCTCGTGCCAGGATCCTGACGGAATTCGGCGCGACTCGCGTCGGCGGTGCACGTCGCGGGGTGCGTCGTCAGGATGCTGCTGGAGACGCCGCGCCGCGCTCGCTCAGGTAAACCGCTCAGGTAGACCTCAGGTAGACCTTTAGCTTTACGGCTGCGCTTCACGCTCGCAACATCGTCTGTTCACACAGGTGGTCACGCGGTGTTGCGTCATCACCTTTCCTTGATTCGACTTGTCTCTCAGGTGATCCGCCTGCGCGCGCGCGCAACGTGCGCCTTGTCTCGTTTGCTCGTGACGTCGTCGAAATCGTCAAAGTCGTCGCGCCCGGGCGGTACACTGATCAGCCACAAGAGGATCAACGACAGGCCGCCGCCAAAACTCCAGCTCAGCCAATCCGAAGGCAGGATGAAAGGCATCAGCTTCCCTTGTATGTAGCCGCGCTGGCGGGCGACATCACCGCCGGCTTCTTCTTGTCCGTCATAGCCGGCGACGAAGCGCCATCCGATGATTTGTTGACCGGCGCGCCATCCAGAGAAATCGCCGGCTTGGGCTGCTGCTTTACGCCCGGCGGCGGCGCCGTCGGGGCCTGACGAATCTGCGCGAGCATTTGCGTGCACGGTAACGGCTTGTTGTTGCTCGGCGCGAGCAACGGAATCAGCGCGGCGAACGGATTGATCAGGCCGAGGCCGACCGCCGCGCCGCCGCGCAAGGCCAGTGCGGCCGCGTTCACGCCCACGTGCGGATCCTTGAAGGTGCCTTTCACGTAGAGCGGCGAGCGTAGCGAGAAAACACGGAAACCCTTGGTATGCGGATGCACGCCGAGGTCCATCGACTCGTCACGCAGATTCACGTTGCCGTCGATGTCGATCACGGCGTCATCCGTATCGAGCGCGAACACACGCGATTCCAGCACGCCGTTGGTCGCGACAAAGTCGGCGGCCGCGCAGTTGATTTTCACGTCGCGATTGCCGAACAGCTTTTCATACACGACGTTCGCCACGTTCAGCCCGGCCGCTTCCATCAGCAGACGGCTCACCGTGCCGTCCGTCACCAGCGCCTTGACTTCGCCGTTCGACGTTGCCGCGAGCGCCGCCGGCGAATTGCCCGTGGCGCTCAACGCGGCGTCGCCGTTGATTTCGCCAAGGGCGTTCTGCATCGTCTTGAAGTTCGGGAACAACTGCTTGAGCTTCAGATGCCGCGCCGAGGTTGCGAAGCGGCCCTTGAGCGGCGTCGCGCTGCCGTCCAGATGAATGTCCGAAGCGAGCGTGCCACCGGCCACGCCAAACTTCAACGGTTCGAGCGAAAGTACGCCGTCGGTCATCACCACGTGCGTGTACAGATCCGTGATCGGCAGATTCACGTCCTTGACGATGCGCCGGCCGGTGAACTTCACGTCGGCGTCGATCGCCTTCCAGCGGTCGGTGCGGAATTCTTCGACCGGCAGCGCCTTGTTGGACGGCTGCGCCGCCGCGTCGCCGCGCTTGGCCTTGCTGGCGTTCGAATCCGCGCCGATCACCGGCGCCAGATCGGAGAATTGCAGCAGATGCGACACGAGTTCGCCCTGCAGCAGCGGACGCGGTTCACGCGCCATATAGGTCAGCGAGCCGTTGATATCGCTGCCGCCGACCCGTCCTGTAAAATTTTCATACTTGAAGACGTTCCCCGTGGACTTGAACTGACCGACGAGCCGCCCTTCGGTTGCATAGGGCGGTGTGTCGGGCAGCGTCACGCCAGTCAGCGAATAGAGACGCGCCATGCTGTTGCCTTGCAGCCAGAGGCGCAGATCTACCGCGGCAAGATGCGCCGGATCGGTGATCGTGCCGACCAGGCCGACATGCAGATCGCCCGCCTTGACATCGGCTTGCACCGGGAACGGCCGGTTCGCGTCCTGCAGCGCGAGCACACCGCCGACCTTGCCGCTGCCCGACACCGGCGTTTTGTTGTAGGTCCCTTTGACGGTCCAGCCGATGGCGTACGGCGGGATTTCCTGCTTCGCACCGGCTTGCGTCTGCGCCTCGCTCGCGCCCGAAGCCGAGGCCGGCGCGGACGCCACGACTGCGCCGCTCGCGCCTGCAACGACTGCCTCGCTCGCGCCTTTCGAGCCGCCCGCGACCAGGCCGCCCGAGGCGCCCGTGGCCGCCGTGGTACCCGACGCGCTGATATCCGTCGACGACGCGCCGGAGGCAGCCGCCGCGGACGCCGCCGCGGCTTCCGACGCCGCTTGCGCATTCGCCTGCTGAGTCAGCTTGTTCGCACCCGACTTGCCAATGGTTTGCGCCGACGAACTGCGCGACGCCGCTTCCTGCTGCTTCATGGCTTCGCCGATCGGAATCGGCTGGCCGAGCGTGTCGATCGCCATCTGCAGATCGACCTTTTTCTGCTGATCGGACAGCGCGACATTGCCCTTGGCAAAGGCGATATCGTGCAGCTCGAGCTTCCATTCCGAAGGCGCGCTCGACGCCGCCAGCTTGAAGGTCCAGTTGTTGCGGCCGTCGAGCACCCGCTCGAGGTCGACCGAAGGATTCACGAGGTTGATGGTGGGAATGACGATATCGTGCGCGAGCAGCGGCAGCACCTTGACCTGGAAGTCGATCTCGTCGAGCGTGGCGAACTGCGGCTGCTTCGTCCAGTCCGGATTGCCCACGGTGATATTGGCCGCCGAGAAACGCGGCCACGGCACCCAGCCGCGCCAGCCGGTTTCGCCGACCGGATGCCGCCAGCCGACCTTCAGATCGCCGTTGATGGCGAACGGCCTGCCGATCGCTTGCGTGACCTTGTCGTTGATATAAGGCCGTGCCCGGTTCCAGTCGAAGGTCAGAATGAAAATAGTCAGCGCGACAATCAGAATGACGATAATCGCGAACAGCCACGCGATGATTTTTCCGATTCGCCGTCCTGTCGTGCTCGACACTGCCATTGAGAGGCTCCGCTAATTCTTTTACGTTGAGCAACGAGCAGCACGTTGCGTGCCCGATCATCGACCGCCGGCGCTTTATTAGCGCTTTATCAACGCTTTATCATGTCGAGCGCAGTTGCACCCACACACACGTTGCAGCGAGCCTCGACCTTACGCATCCCCCATTACAGATTCACACATGACCGATGTTCCATTAGTCCTCGCCGAAGGCATCGTCCGACGCGATGCCGTGCGCGGCCAGACCTTGCTGCAGGCGACCACCTTCGCTTTACAGGGCGGCGACCGTGTCGCGATCACCGGACCGTCCGGCTCGGGCAAGAGCGTGTTCCTGCGCGCCCTCGCGCTGCTCGATCCGCTCGATGCGGGACGCGTGATGTGGCATGGCGCGCCGGTGGAACGCGCCGCCATTCCGCGCTACCGGCGCAACGTCGCGTATATCCGGCAGCGGCCCGCGCTGCTCGACGGCAGCGTCGAAGACAATCTACGCTACCCGTTCGAGTTGCTCACGTATCGCGACGTGCGCTTCGATCGCGCACGCGCGGCGAGCCTCGCCGCTCAGGCCGGCCGCGGCGACGACTTTCTCGACAAGCGCGCAAGCGAGTTGTCCGGAGGCGAGGCGCAGATCGCCGCGCTGATTCGCGTGCTGCAACTCGCGCCCGAGGTTCTGTTACTCGACGAGCCGACTGCCTCGCTCGACCCGGAGTCGTCGCATGCGATCGAAGGACTGGTTCACGCATGGTTCGACGCCGATCCCGCTCGTCATGCGTCGATCTGGGTGTCCCACGATCCGGCGCAAGCCACGCGCATGAGCGCGCGGCATCTGACCATGCGCGCCGGCGTGCTCGACGAAACCGCGCGGACCGACGCACGGCCCGAGATGCCGCCCGCGCATCAGTACCACCAAGAGTCCGGCCAATGACACTGCAAAACCTGAGTCTGTGGGATGTCGCGATCGCCGCGTTGCTGATCGTCGTGAACGGTGCCGTCTCGGTGGCGCTCAAGCTCGATCTCGAACGCAAGCTCGCCTGGGCCGCCGTTCGCACCGTCGTGCAGTTGCTGGCGATCGGCTACGTGCTCGGCTGGGTCTTCCAGTACGACCGCTGGTACGTGGTGTTGCCGCTGATGATCGTGATGACGCTGATCGCCGGCTTCGCGGGCGCGCAGCGCGGCAACCGCACGTATCGCGGACAACGCGCGGACAGCGTGCTGTCGATCTGGGTCAGCTCGTGGCTGGTGGCCGCAGTCGGGCTGTTCGTCGTGATTCGCATTCACCCGTGGTACGAGCCGCAATATGCGATTCCGATTCTCGGCATGATCCTCGGCAATACGCTGACCGGCGTGTCGCTCGGCATCGAACGCATGACAGAGGAATTGACCGCGCGACGCGATCGCGTCGACATGGCGCTCGCGCTCGGCGCGACGCGTTGGGAAGCGGCACAGGCGCCTGCGCGCCAGGCGGTGCGGGCGGGCATGATGCCGACGCTCAATCAGATGGCCGTGGTCGGCGTGGTGAGCCTGCCCGGCATGATGACCGGCCAGGTGCTGGCCGGGCAATCGCCGTTGCAGGCGGTGCGCTATCAGATCGTGATCATGTTCCTGATCGCCGCGTCGTCAACGCTGGGGACCGTGGGCGCGGTGCTGCTCACCTACCGGCGGCTCTTTTCCGCCGAGCACCGGTTTCTGTCGGCGCGGCTCGTGGAGCGGACCGCGGCGCGGCGGTAAGCCGCGTTCCGGCCCACCGCTGTGCTGCCGTCACGCGCCGGACTCAACGCTTCGCGCTGATCGCGACTTCCGTGCCGTCGCTGAGCGTGAGCGTTTTCGTGCTGCCGTTCACCGGCATCGTGAAGCGCACGATCTGGCTGACGCTTACGTCGTTCGGACACTTGAGCGTTTTGCCGCCGCTCGTGACGGTTTTCACGCCCTTCGGCGTCTGCGCCTGGAAGCTCAGTTGTACGGTCGCCGTGCCGTCGCCGGCGACCACCGGCGCGAAACGGATCTGTGTCTGCCGGATCATCGCGCCATTGGTGTCGGTCGGTAGCGACGCATAGTTCGGGCACGCATCCGTCGCGGGAACCGGTCCGCCAGGCGGCACCGTCTTCCATGTGAAGTCGTCCGATTCGCCGGAGCGGATCGTGCGGGTTTCCTGCGAATTGCCGAACTGTTTCGACGTGACGCGTACCGTGTAGCGGATGGGACCGTCGAGGGCGGACTGGGACGTGACCGTGATCGGCGTGGCCGCGCGAGCCACCGGCACAAACATGCCAGGCGCGAGCGCGCATGCGAGAGAAGCGACAACTGAAACGGCGGAGAGTCTGAAGCTCATACTGTCACCTCGTTGTTGTGCCGCTGCGCGCCCGCTTCAGCGCTACTGCTCGCGCACCGCCTGGCTCGATGATGCCGGGCCGCGAGACACGCAACTGTTTTAGCATGCTGCCCTGCCAGTCTAACGCCAAGCGGCGCTGCGCGCGCTGCCTGCGAATCGGGTGTTAACCCGCTTGCGGCGACGCGTTTTCTGCGCGTATCGCGGCTTTGGCGCACGAAAGCGCAGGTCACGCCGCACTGCTGCTGCAGATCGACGCACCGGATAGCACAGTTTGATGTGCATCAAATGAACACGGCCGGCGCGCATTGCTGCGACGCCGGCCGTTTTCCGTTGCAACCCGCTTCAGGTAAAACGCTATTTACGCCTCGAAACCGGTCAGCACCAGTTTGCCGATCGCGCGCCCTTCTTCGAGCAGTTGATGCGCGCGACGCAGATTCGCGGCGTTGATCGTGCCGAGGCTCTGGCCGACGGTCGTGCGCAGCGTGCCCGCATCGACGAGACGCGCGACTTCCGTCAACAGCTTGTGCTGCTCGATCATGTCCGGCGTGCCGAACATGGAGCGCGTGAACATGAACTCCCAGTGAAAGGCGGCGCTCTTCGCCTTCAGCAGTTCGACCGGCACGGGCTGGCCGTTTTCCACGATCGTGCAGATGCTGCCTTGCGGCTTGACGACTTCCGCCGCGGCCGGGAAATTCTTGTCGGTGTCGTTGAACATCAACACGTAATCGACCTGGTCGATGCCGAGCTTTTTCAATTGCGCGGGCACGTCGCCGAAATGATCGACGATGTGATCCGCGCCCAGTTCCGTGGCCCATTTCGCCGATTCGGGCCGCGACGCGGTTGCGATCACCTTCAGCTTCGCGAGTTGCTTCGCCAGTTGGATGCCGACCGAGCCGACCCCGCCCGCGCCGCCGAAAATCAGCACGGTGCGGCCTTCGTCCGCGCCTTGCGGCGACACGCCCAGGCGGTCGAACAACGCTTCCCAGGCGGTGATCGCGGTCAGAGGCAACGCGGCCGCGTGAGTGAAATCGAGCGACGCCGGCTTGCGCCCGACGATCCGTTCATCGACCAGATGGAACTCGCTGTTGGCGCCCGGCCGCGTAATGCTGCCCGCGTAGAACACCGGATCGCCGACCTTGAACAGCGTAACGTCCGGGCCGACCGCGGCCACGGTGCCGGCGGCATCCCAGCCGAGGATGCGCGGCGTCTCTTCGAGCTTGTCTTTCGGTGCACGCACTTTGGCGTCCACCGGATTGACGGAAATCGCCTCGACCTTGACCAGCAGATCGCGACCGGCGGCTCCGGGTTTCGGGATCTCGACATCGACCAGGGCTTCCGCTTGATCGATCGGCAAATAGCGATAGAGACCGACGGCTTTCATACATGCTCCTGTGGGTTCAAATCAGAGTGAAAGGATCGCCATCTTTGCGAAAGCCCGGTGGTGCCGGTTGCGCGTCGGCGATTCCATTGGCGTCATCCTACGGCGGCCCTTATTCTTTTAAAACCGTCATAATGACTGAAACATTTTTTGGAATTT
Source organism: Paraburkholderia sp. BL17N1 (assembly GCF_003634175.1). Classification (NCBI taxonomy): domain Bacteria; kingdom Pseudomonadati; phylum Pseudomonadota; class Betaproteobacteria; order Burkholderiales; family Burkholderiaceae; genus Paraburkholderia; species Paraburkholderia sp. BL17N1. The sequence goes on along the minus strand of NZ_RBIW01000001.1, from coordinate 3,426,886 downwards.
CAGAAGAATGAACTCGTCTCCTGTTCAGGTTTCGTCCGAGCGCACGCCGCCGGGCGACCGGGAGCGGCTCGATCTGCTCGACGTCGCCCTGTTCGTGCGCGCCGCGTTGCTGGCCAACGTGTCGGCGGCCGGACGCGAATTCGGTTTGTCCGCGGCGGTGGCCAGTTCCCGCATCGCGCAGCTCGAAAAGCTGCTCGGCGCGCGTTTGCTGCACCGGACCACTCGCCGCATCAGCCTCACGCAGGACGGTGAAGTCTTCATGACGCGCGCCGAAGCCCTGCTCGACGCGGCCGCCGCCGCGCGCGCCTCGGTGGGCCGGGCGCAGGCCGAGCCGCAGGGCCGTCTGCGCGTCTCGATGCCGTCTTCGTTCGGACGGCAGCACGTGTCGCCGGTAGTCAGCGAATTTCTGCGCCGCTATCCCGGCGTGAGCGTCGATTTGCGGCTCACCGATCAACTGGTCGATCTCGTCGATGCGGGTATCGACGTGGCGATCCGCGTCGGCGCGCTGAAGGATTCGTCGCTGGTGGCGCGGCGCCTCGCGGTGAACCGGCGGGTGCTGTGCGCCGCGCCCGCTTACCTTGCCGCGCGCGGTACGCCGCATCATCCTTCGGACCTCGCGGAGCACGAGTGCATGATTCTGTCGGACCAACGCGACTGGTCCTTCGTGACGCCGGCCGGCCCGCTCACGGTGCGCGTGAGCGGGCGCCTCGTCACGGACAACGGCGAAGTGATCCGCGACGCCCTGCTCGCTGGATTCGGCATCTCGCTCAAATCGACGTGGGACGTCGCGCCGTATTTGCGCAGCGGCGAACTGGTCAGCGTACTGGACAGCTATCCGCTCGCCGACAGCGTGGCAATCTGGGGCGTGTACCCGAGCCGTTCGTTCGTGCCGCCGAAGACGCTCGCCTTCATCGAATTTGTGGCGGCCCATTTCGGTGATCCGCCTTACTGGGACAGAGAGCCGGTTTGAGACCGAAGCGCCGGCGACGGCGCTCGAATCGACGCATGGTCAGTGCTTGTTGCCGCGTGCGCCGCCGGTTCCTTTGTCATCGGAGTTGACGTCCGTGTGCTCATCGTTCTGCGTCTTCTGCTGATACTCGCCGCCGCCGCGGCGGTCGGTATCTTTCAGACCGCGTTCGAGGTCGCGATGCGCCTGCTTGCCGACTTGGCGCGGGCCGTCCTCGTGCTGCGACTCCGGATTCTGATCGGCTTCATGAGGCAGAGGCGCGGCGGCTTCCTGCATCGATTGGGGCTGCTTTTTTGCATGCGGGTCCGCCTGCTTGTCGCCGTCGGACGATTGCGGTGAAGTCTTCATAGTCTTGCTCCTTGTCGTTCTGAATCGGGTCCGGCCGAGTTTATTGCGCATCGACCAGACGTTTTTTCATGGCTGCGGTGATGCGCTGACGCGTCTTCGCATAGTCCGCCCACGGGTCGCTTTTGAGGTCGGCGAGGCGTTCGTGCAGATTCTCGATGGTCCATTGATCGCCGCCCGTGCTGCCGGCGACCTCGTCCCACGCGAGCGGCACCGATACACCGAGGCCCGGACGCGCCCGCGCCGAGAATGCGGCGACCGTGCTGGAACCGCGGTTGTTGCGCAGATAGTCGACGAAGATTTTCTGCTTGCGGTTCTGCGCGCCCATCTTCGCGCTGAAGTACTTGGGCAGCGTTGCCGCCATGTGCTGGGCGACGGCTTGCGAGAAGTCTTTCACCTCGTCCCAGCCGGCCTGTTTCGCGAGCGGCACGACCACATGCAAGCCCTTGCCGCCGCTCGTCTTGCAGAACGACTTGAGACCGAGTTCCTCGAGCAGCGAACGCGTGAGTTGCGCGGCTTCGATCATGCGTTCCCAACCCAGGGATGCATCGGGGTCGAGGTCGAACACCACGCGGTCGGGCTTTTCGATATTCGACACGACGGCGTTCCACGTGTGAAATTCGACGGTGCCCATTTGCGCGGCGCCGACCAGCGCTTTGATGATATCGACGGTGATCAGCGGCGGATGCCCAGGATCGAGGCCCGGATGCTGCGTGACATTCGGAATCGACAGCTTCTGGCTGTGCTTCTGAAAAAACAGCTCGCCGCCGATGTCCTCGGGCGCACGCACCAGCGACACCGGACGGTCTTTCAGATGCGGCAGCATCCATTCGGCGACCGACTCGTAGTACTGCACGAGATCGATCTTGCGCGCGCCGCTGCTTTTGTCGATGACGCGGTCGGGATGTGAGATGCGGACGCCGGCGACTTCGGCGGGCGGCGCAGCGGTGTTTGTTTTTGCGGGTGCGGGTTTGGTGGCTTTGGTTTTGGTGGCCGCGGTTTTGGTTGCAGGGGATTTCGTTGCAGCGGATTTCGTTGCGGCGGTTTTTGCGGCACTGACCTTTGCGCCGGCTTTCTCTGCGTCGCGGTTTTTTACGCTGGCCTCATTCGCGTCCGCCGTTTTCGCATTGGCCTTCGATTTCGCCGAGCCGGTCTTCTCTTCACCGGAAGCGGCCACCGTGCTGGCGGAAGTTTCCCGCGCCGCACGTTTCTTCGGCGCGTCGTCGGAGATGGAATCGGTTTGCTGTTGCACGTCGGCTCCCTGGCGAGGTGTTTCCTTGACGATCTGGCGCGCCGGCTTGTCGTTGCGCAGACTCACGAACGACGCCTGACGCACGATGCCGTCACTCGTCCATTCCGCGAAATTGCATTCGGCTACGAGCACCGGTTCGACCCAATGCACGGGCGTGCGGCTGCGCTCGCGCGGCGCGGCCGCAAACGGCATGCGCTGGGTCGCGTGCGCGTCGAGTTCTTTCTTGACCGAGCGCAGCAGCGTCGCGTCGAAGCCGGTGCCCACACGCCCCGCGTAATTCAATTTGCCTTTGCTGTCGTAGACGCCGAGCAGCAGCGCGCCGAACGCCGCGCGGCTGCCGGACGGTTCCGAATAGCCGCCAATCACGAACTCCTGACGCCGGCGGCATTTCAACTTGATCCACGTCGACGAACGTCCCGACAGATAGCCGCTGTCGCGCCGCTTGCCGATGATGCCCTCCAGCGCCATATCACACGCGCTTCTGAGCAGGTCTTCCGCGCTGAAGTCGAAATTGTTCGAGAAGCGCAGCACGCTGTCATCGACGTCTTCCAGCAAGGCGCGCAGAATCGCGCGACGCTGTTCGAGCGGCACGCCGCGCAAGTCGTAGCCGTTCAGAAACGGTATATCGAACAGGTAGACGATGATGTCTTGTGGACGGTTCGCATCGAACGCGTTCTGCAGCGCCTGAAAATTCGGCACACCGTTCTGGTCCAGCACCACGGCTTCGCCGTCGAGCCACGCGCTTTCGATGCCGAGTTGTTCGAACGCCTTGACCTGTTTGCTGAACTTCGCGGTCCAGTCGTTGCCGGCGCGCGTGAACACCTTGATGCCGCCCGCCTTCGCGTCGCGATCGATTCGGGCCAGCACGCGGTAGCCGTCGAACTTGATTTCATACGACCATTCGTCGCCGGGCGGCGCAGCGTCGACTAGCGTCGCCAGTTGCGGCTTGAAGGTCGCGGGCAAGCGGGCTTTCACGGCGCCCTCGATCGAGGGCGCGGCGGCAAGTTCGCGCAGCGACTGTGCGTTGCGCGTCGCCACGATGTCCGGTCGCCGGGGATCGGCGTTGGATGAAGTGGCTTTCGCGCCAGTCTTGCCGGTTCGTTTCGCGGACGACGTCGTATCAGAAACGGCCGCAGTGGCTGCCGCAGTTTTGCGTGTGCCCCTGGTTGCCGCTGTTTTCGTCGTTTGCTTTCCGCCTTTGCCCGACGGAGCGCTGCCGCTGAGCACGCTGCCCGGACGCTTCTTCAGAATGTCGTAGTCGCTCTCATCGCGCGCTTCGTCGTCGCGTTCCTTGATCAGCAGCCATTGCTCCTTGTCGCCACTACCGCGCATATGGCTGCGCACCAGGGTCCAGCCGCCTCGCAGTTTCTCGCCGTGCAAATGGAATTTGAGTTTGCCGGCCGCGTAGGAACGCGCCGCTTCCGCCGCGCCGCCGACCGGTTCCCACGTGCCGCGATCCCACACGATCACGCTGCCAGCACCGTAGTTGCCCGGCGGGATTTCGCCTTCGAATGAACCGTATTCGACCGGATGATCCTCCACATGCACTGCCAGCCTTTTCACCGACGGATCGAGGCTCGGCCCTTTCGGCACCGCCCACGACAGGAGCGTGCCGTTCAGTTCGAGCCGGAAGTCGTAGTGCAAGCGCCGTGCGTCGTGCTCCTGAATCACGTATGAGAGCGCCTCGCCGGCTGCCTGGCCGGTGGCTTCCCGGCCGACTCGCTTGCGCTTTGCGCGCGTGCCCGCCGGCTCCGGCGTGTCGTCGAAGCGGCGCTTGCGGTTATAGAGATCGAGTCTGTCGTTCATGGCGATGACGTCGTCGTGGGTGGCTCAGGCGCGATGCCGACGATCAGGCCGCCGCGCGACGTTTGCGGGCCGCCGGCGTCGACGAGGTTTTAGTGCCCGCGCGGCCGCTGGTGCCACCGGCGCGCGTTGTTGTTTTACTCGCCGAGCGAGTCGTGCGCGGTTTCTTGCGGGCCGGCGTCTCGGCCTCGGTATCCGCATCCGCATCGGCCTCATCGCCGTCGTCGTCCGCGGCGCGCTTGCGGCCGCCCGCCGCCGGCTTGCTCTTGCCGCGCCCCAAGCTGCGCTTGAGCAGATCCGATAGATCGAGGATGTCGGCGGATTGACGCGACTCGTGCGGCGCTTCGACTTCGGTGATTTCCTCGGTCTTGCCCGCGCGAATCTTGCGATCGACCAGCGCCATGATGTCGTCGCGGAAGGTGTCGTGATACTGCGACGGATCCCACTTGTCGCTCATGTCGTCGATCAGCTTCTTCGCCATGTCGAGTTCGCGCGCGGATACGCCCGCCGCCTTCACACCATCGGCCGGCAGCTTGAATTCGTCGAAATCGCGCACCTCCGCGGCCCAGCGCAGCGTGTTCAGCGCCAGCACCGGACCCACTGGGATCAGCGCCGCCAGATGCTGCTTGTTGTGCAGCACCACGCTCGCCACGCCGATCTTGCCGGACGCCTTCATGGCTTCGCGCAGCAGCGCGTAGACCTTTTCGCCCTTGCGGTCGGGCGTGAGGAAATAAGGTGTGTCGAGGTAAAGAAAGGAGATATCCGGGGCGTCGACGAACGCCAGAATATCGACCGTTTGCGTCGACTCGGGGTTCGCCGAGCGGATCTCGTCGTCGGAAAGCACGACGTACTTGTCCTTCTCGTACTCGAAGCCGCGCACGATGTTATCGCGCGTCACATCCTTGCCGGTGCGCTTGTTGATCTGCTTGTAGCCGATCGGATCGATCGTGCGCTTATCCAGCAGATTGAAGCCGACTTTCTCGGACTGCGTCGCCGGATATAACTGCACCGGCACGTGAACGAGGCCGAAGCTGATTGCGCCTTTCCAGATCATGTGTGCCATCGTGCGTTCCCCTGGGCCTAAGACCTGACACGAAGCAGCAAGCGTGCCACGGCTTTGCGGGCAGCGCCGGCGCGCGGCGCGGTACGGCGGGCGCCGGCACAGGCTGTAAGTCTTGCGTCAGCACGGCAAAAGCTACGCCGTGCGGCTGGCGGCCGGTACAAGTTCCAGCGGCACTTCGGCGAAGCCGCGAAAGCGGACGCGTCCGCCGCGCGTCGGCTCGCCATCGAGGCGATAGTCGGGAAAACGCCGCACGAAGCGGCCGATCGCGATGCGCGCCTCGAGCCGCGCGAGCGACAAGCCGGCGCACTGATGGATGCCGAAGCCGAATGCCAGATGCCGGTTCGGATCGCGGCGAATGTCGAAGCGGTCCGGATCCGTGAACTGCTCCGGGTCGCGATTGGCCGCGCCGATGCACAGCGTGACCGGCGTGCCGCGCGCCACCGCGATGCCGCCGATCTCCGTGTCGACGGTCGCCATGCGGTTGCCGAGCTGATTCGAACTCTCGAAGCGCAGACACTCCTCCACCGCGGATTCGATCAGCGACGGCTCGTGCAGCAGCGCCGCGCGCTGCTCGGGCCACTGCGTCAACGTGACGAGGCCGTTGCCGATCAGATTGGTGGTTGTCTCATGGCCGGCGTTCAGAATGAAAATACAGTTCTGCAGCAACTCCGCTTCCGATAACTGCTCGCCGCCCTCCTCGCCCTGAATCAGACGCGTCAGCACGTCATGCTGCGGGTCGCCCGGCGCGCGCCGGCGCCGCGCGACCAGATCGCGCAGATAGCCGACGAATTCGTCCACCGCGCGATTGCCGCGTTCGAACTGCGCTTCGGTCAGCGACGGCTCGAGCGCGCCGAGAATTGCGAGCGACCAGTCACGCAACGGCTCGCGCTCCGCGTGCGGCACATCCAGCAGATTGCCGATGATCTCGACCGGAATCGCCGACGCGAACTCGCCGATGAGATCGATCCGGCCGCGTGCGGCGGCGGCATCGAGCAAGCCGTCTACGAGGCGTACCAGCCCGGGTTCCATCGCCGCGATGGCGCGCGCCGTCAGCGCTCCGGCGATCAGCTTGCGCACGCGCGTGTGGCGCGGCGGGTCGTTGAAGACCAGACTCGTGGTGTGATGCGCATAGAGCGGCGAGTCGCCGTACTTCGGCTTGAATTCGACGGTCTTGTCGGAGCTGAAGGTTTTCGCGTCGCGATACACGGCCTGCACGTCGCGAAACCGCGTCAGAAATAGCGAGCCGTCCGGCATGCGCTTGACCGGTTCGTGAGTGCGCAATGCGTGATAGACCGGATAGGGATCGGCGTGAAAAGCGGGATCGAGGTGGCGCAAGTCGAAGTCGCGCGCAAGAGTGGATGCGTCGCTGGCGGTCGCCGGGGGCATGCGTGTCTCCGTAGTGGTGCGCCTCGTCATGGATGCCGGTGCGTTCAAGTGGCGGACGTTGCACGCCGCGAAGAGGCGGATGCGACGGTCGGTGCGCGCAGCGGCTGCGGGGCGTCGTTCGATGCGCCAGTATGAACTGGGCGCCGCAGGATTGCACGGTGTGCTGCGAGATGAAGCGTGGCGTGGCGTTTCCTGCGGATGCCAAAAGTGCCGTGCACTGCGAGGCCTGGCGCTCCGCTACCGATTGCCGAAGGCGTGGTGCGATGCGAGAGGCGGCGCGGCGTTCCCCGCGGATTGCCAAAGGCGCGCGGCTGTCCCGCTCTCCGGGCGGATCGCCAGCGGCAACGCCAACCGGCGAACCGTTACAATAGCGGGATTTTCCGCGCGCACCGCGCGCCGTCCTTTTCCGCGTTACTGCGTCGTCGTCCATGAACCTCGTCATTCAAAGCCCCGCGCCCCTTTCCGCCGACCATCACAAAGCACTCGTCGCGCTGGCGCGCGGTTCGCACGCCAGCGTCGTCGACGCGAACGCGATTCGCATTGCGGACGCCGACATCGCCCAGCGCGCCGACCTCGACGTCTATTGCGGCACCCATCAACTGGACTACGCGTTTGTCGAAGCTGGCCGCCAGTTGCGCGACTTCGGGCTAGTGGCGATGGACATGGATTCGACACTGATCACGATCGAATGTATCGATGAGATTGCGGACTTCTGCGGACTGAAAGCGGAAGTCGCCGCGATCACCGAAGCCTCGATGCGCGGCGAAATCAAGGACTTCAACGAAAGCCTGACGCGCCGCGTGGCGCTGCTCGAAGGCCTTGACGCAAGCGCACTGGAACGTGTGTACGAAGAGCGGCTGCAACTCTCGCCGGGAGCCGAGCGCATGCTGGCTGGCGCGAAGGCGGCCGGGTTGAAAACGCTGCTGGTGTCGGGCGGATTCAACTTCTTCACCGAGAAACTGAAGGCACGTCTGGGCCTTGATTTCACTCGCGCCAACACGCTTGAAATCGTGGATGGCAAACTGACCGGCAAGGTGGTCGGCGAGATTGTCAATGCCGATGTCAAAGCACGCACGCTGCGCGAAACATGCGTGCAACTGGGCATTGAAACGAGCCGCGCCATTGCCATGGGCGATGGCTCCAACGATCTGAAAATGATGGCCGAAGCCGGGCTCTCCGTTGCGTTCCGTGCGAAGCCGGTGGTGCGTGAAGCGGCTAGCGTGGCGTTCAACTTTGTCGGATTGGATGGGTTGCTGCGGCTGTTCTGACGCCGGTTGGATGCGCTGGCCGATGCACTGTCGGCCAGCGCCGGCAATGATGTCATTTTTTCAGAACGTCCACTGCGATTAACGCCAGCATGCTGGCGAAATCGACGACACCGATGATCCCACACCACTTCAGAAAGCGCGCGTAGTTTTCCTCTACTGTCAGCCACATTGTCATTTTTTTCACGAATGCCTCCTTTGAGAAGACAAGTATAAATGCTGCACTATCTAAAAAATCTATCTCAGGTGCACATGTAGGAATGCCAATATAAAGGCAGCGCCGCAAGCGAAGAGGATTGACATAGCTATCTCCATGCGCGAGAAAGCTCCATCAGCAAATGGTTTGTTTCGCGGCGACGCCTTAGTCCTGGTCCGTTCGTAATGCGTGTTGACCAGACCCGACATCACGAGGCTGGAACAGGTAAATGCCGCCACGCACAATCCGGCTGCGTAGTACGCCAGAACCGGCGCCTCCGCACTGCCGCGCGCCAGCGCCGTCACCACTTCATATAACGCCGACGCGCACAAGCCGATCGCACACCAGAACAGTTGGCCGTCTTTCACCGAGCCGGCAATCAACGCCTTTGCGACGTGCCAGCCGTGCGCGGGCGCGACGAGCACTAGCGTAGAGATCGGGCCGATGATCGGCACGCCGAGATTCAGCAACACCCAGAAGAAAAGATTCATCGAAGCTCACCATAGTGCGGCAACCGTAAGTTGGGATGCGCACCATCGTAGCGTCGAGACCGCATGCCGAACATTCGGCCGAATGGTTAGGCTTACTGGCTATCTTGACAAGAAAAAAGCCCACCGGGAACATGTCCCGATGGGCCCGCTCTTCCTGCCGAAAAACGTCGTTGGGCGTTTAACCCAGCGCGGCCAGAGACTGCTCCATATCCGCACGCAAATCCGCCTCGGCTTCGAGGCCGATATAGAAGCGCACCAAGGTCCCGCTGTGCGGCCACTGCCCTGCCGTACGCATCGACGCGACGTCGTATGGCATCGCGAGACTGTGTGCGCCACCCCAACTCCAGCCGAGCGAGAACAGTTCGAGCGACTCGCAAAACGTATCAATTTGCGCCGCGCTGTAGCGGCCGTCGAACACAACGGAGAAAAGGCCGCCCGCGCCCGTGAAGTCGCGCTTGTAAAACTCATGCCCCGGACAGTCGGAGAGCGCCGGGTGCAACACCGCGGCAATTTCCGGCCGCGTCTTCAGCCATTTGGCCAGGCCGAGCGCCGAGCGGTCATGCTGCTCGAAGCGCAGTTGCATGGTCGGCAGGCTGCGCAGAATCAGCGAGCAGTCGTCCGACGAGACGCCAATGCCCATGCGCATGCGCGCCGCCTTCAGCTTCAGATGCAGTTCGCGATCGACGGTGATCGTCGCGCCCATCAGCACGTCGCCGCCGCCCGATTGATACTTGGTGAGCGCCTGCACCGAGATGTCGACGCCGTGATCGAACGGCCGGAAACCGAGCCCCGCCGACCACGTGTTGTCGATCGCAGTGACGACGTTGCGCGCGTGCGCCGCCGCGGTGATGGCGGGCACGTCGGCTACTTCCATGGTCACCGAGCCGGGTGCTTCGAGCCAGATCAGGCGCGTATTCGGTTGGATCAGCGCGGCGATTCCCGCGCCGATCATCGGATCGTAGTAGCGCACGGTGATGCCGAAATCGCGCGCCAGCCAGTCGCCGTGATCGCGATTCGGCGAATAGACGTTATCGGGAATCAGCACATCGTCGCCGGCCTTGACGAGGCCGAAGTACACGTTCGAGATCGACGACAGCCCCGACGGCTGCAGCAACGCATGATTGCCGCCCTCGATGGTGGCGAGGCGCTGCGCGAGCGCGAGCGAAGTCGGCGTGGCATGCAGCCCGTAGCGCCATTGCGCATCGTTTTTCCAGTCAAGTGCGCGCATGGTCGCGAGATCGGGGAACACGACCGTCGACGCCCGCGTGACCGGCATCGAGAACGATTCGAAGCCCGGCGTGAGCTGGTCCTCGGCACGTACGATGCGGGTTTGCAGTTCGCGTTGGAGTTTGGATTGGGTCATGGTGAATTCTGGTGAGAAGCAGACGGAAACGGAGGGCGCGCGGTGTCAGGGCGCGCGCCGCCCACGCAAGAGTAGACGAGCCTGCGGGATTTCGCTCGCGACACAGCGCGCGAGCGGTCGGGCGCCACGCGGCTGTGGGTTCACTCGCCGGTTCGCAGGTTGCTGACGCCGCCCACGGCGTGGCCGCCGGCAGCAGCGGCGCTCGAAGCGGGCACCGTGGCGGCGCCAGCGGAAGGCTGCGCCGTAGCCTCGTTCGTCGCGGCCGCGGTCGCCGGTGCGCCCGGAGGCGGGACTGACTGCCCTGCCGCCAGCGGCTTCAGGTCGAACGGCTGCGGGTCGGAATCGTCGACGTTCATGCGCTCGCCTGCCACCGAGCCGTCCGCCGCGAACTTGCCGACCCAGTTGCCGGTGATATGCGTGCCGTCGTTCGATTCCTCGACTTCGAGCGTATCGCCATCCCGGTCGCCCGCGATCAGGATCACCGCGCCGGTGTCCGTGAACTGATACTCGCCGTGCACGCCGGACGGGTCGTCGCTTTTCGGACCGAGCTTCAGCACGATCTGGTGTGAGCCCAGCATGCCGGCGTAGCGCGGGAACTTCGCGAATTCGGGGCTCGGCTTGAGTGGCAACTGGATCGGCGGAGGTGCCGCCAACGCCTTCACCGCGTCGCTCTCCGCCCACACCTGCGCGGGCAGCATCGTCGCCGCACCGGCATACAGCAATACGGCAGCGCTCGTCATCCACCAACCGCGCCGGCGCACCGCACCCTTCATCGCTTTCAATTCCCGCATCCTTCCTTTCCTTTGCTCGATACTACTTACGGCCGACGTGCCGCGCTTCAGATCCGTTCGAAGATCGCCGCGATGCCTTGCCCGCCGCCGATGCACATCGTGACCAGCGCATAACGCCCGCCGATCCGCTGCAGCTCGTAAAGCGCCTTGACGGTGATAAGAGCACCGGTCGCACCGATCGGATGGCCGAGCGAAATGCCCGAGCCGTTCGGATTGACCTTGGCCGGATCGAAGCCCAGTTCCTTGCTGACCGCGCAGGCCTGAGCGGCAAACGCTTCATTGGCCTCGATCACGTCGAGGTCGGCGACCGTCAGCCCGGCGCGCTCGAGCGCGCGGCGCGTGGCCGGCACCGGGCCGATGCCCATATACGCCGGATCGACGCCGGCATGCGCGTATGACACCAGCCGCGCCAGCGGCTTGATGCCGCGCTGTTCGGCGAGGCTGCGCTCCATCAGCACGACCGCCGCGGCGGCGTCGTTGATGCCGGACGCATTGCCCGCCGTCACCGTGCCGTTTTCTTTCGCGAACACCGGCTTCAGCCTGGAAAAATCTTCCGCCGACGCGTTCATGCGCGCGTGTTCGTCCGTGTCGAACACGACGTCGCCTTTCTTCGACGGAATCGTGATCGGCAGAATCTGTTGTTTGAAGTAGCCGCTCGTGATCGCGTTGGCCGCGCGGCGATGCGATTCGAGGGCGAGCGCGTCCTGCGCTTCGCGCGAGATGTCGTATTTACGCGCGACGTTCTCGGCGGTCACGCCCATATGGATCGACTGGAACGGGTCGTTCAGCGCGCCGACCATCATATCGACGAGGCGCGCGTCGCCCATGCGCTGACCGAAGCGCGCGGCCGGCATGGAGTAAGGCGCGCGGCTCATGTTTTCCGCCCCGCCGCCGATCGCGATGTCGGCGTCGCCGAGCAGCACGCTTTGCGCGGCCGACACGATAGCCTGCAGGCCGGAGCCGCACAGACGGTTCACCGTCAACGCCGGCGCATGTTGCGCAACGCCGCCATTGATTGCGGCCACACGCGCCAGGTACATGTCTTTCGGTTCGGTGTGCACGACATTGCCGAACACCACGTGGCCGACTTCGTCGCCCGACACGTTGGCGCGGGCCAGCACTTCGCGCACCACGCGTGCGCCGAGATCGGTCGGCGAAAAATCCTTCAGGCTGCCGCCGAAACCGCCGATTGCCGTACGCACACCGCTTACCACCACTACGTCCCGTTGCATCGCTCGCTCCTCTTTAGTCTCTCAAGATGATCTTGCCTCGGCGGGTGGCGCTCTGTAGCGCGCGTATTCAGCCCGCCAGAAGTTGTTCGACCGTCGCGCGCGAAGGAATCGGCGCGACGGCGCCGTAGCCTTGCGTGGACAGCGCAGCGGCCACGTTCGCGTAACGCGCCGCGGCAAACGGATCGTCGCCCGCGACTATACGCGCGATGAACGCGCCGCCGAAGCAGTCGCCCGCGCCGGTTGCGTCGACGGCATTGACGACGTGGCCCGGCACGACGCGCCGCTCGTTCGGCGTCGCGATATACGAGCCCTCTTTGCCGAGCTTCAGCGCAACCACGCTCGGGCCGTGCGACAGCAGGAAATCGACGATCTCGTCACGGCCGGTCAGGCCCATGAGGTCGGTGACGTCGTCCCAGCTCGGCAGGCAGATGTCGGTCTGACGGATCGCTTCGAGCATCACGGCGCGCGCCCGCGCGAGCGGCCACAGCTTCAGACGCAAATTGGTGTCGAAGCTTACGCGCACGCCGTTGGCGCGCGCATGCGCGATCGCTTCCAACGCTGCGTCGCACGCGCTAAGACTGATCGCGAGACTGATGCCCGACAGATGAATCACCCTGGCTGAGGCGATCGCGTCGAGCGGCAGATCGTGCGGCGCGTAGCGGCTTGCGGCCGAGCCGGCGCGCAGATAGTCGAACGCGTGGCCGTTCGGGCCGTGCGACACGAAATACACCCCCGTGGACGCCTGCGGATCGACGCGCACCAGCGACGTGTCCACCTGCTCACGTTCCCACAGATCGACCACAAACGCCCGAAATGATCCGCGCCGACAGCCGACACGAAACCGGTCCGCGCGCCTTGCCGTGCAGCCGCGATACAGAAGTTCGACGTATCGCCGCCGAAGCCTTGCAGATAGTTCGGCTGGTCTTTGGCCGACTGGTTGAATTCGATCATCGCCTCGCCAGGCGCGAGGATTTCGGGACGCCCGGACTGCGGCATTGCGGTCGTGCTGGGCGTCATCGATTAAACCTCGCCCCACAGGTCGTGACCGTCAGCGCCGGTGATCTTCACCGACACGAAATCGCCGACCTTGTAGCGCTTCGACGCCTTCGCAGCCGGCGCGATATACACGACGCCGTCGATCTCCGGCGCGTCAGCCGCGGTGCGGCCGATGCCGCCGTCGGCGTTGATTTCGTCGACCAGCACCTTCAGCGTCTTGCCGACCTTCTTCGCGATACGCTTGGCCGATACTTCCTCGGCGACTTCCATGAAACGCGCGCGGCGCTCTTCGCGCACTTCGTCAGGCAACGCGCCGTCGAGTTCGTTGGCCGTCGCGCCTTCGACCGGCGAATAGGCGAAGCAGCCGACGCGATCCAGTTCCGCCTCGCGGATAAAGTCGAGCAACGTCTGGAACTGCTCTTCGGTCTCACCGGGGAAGCCGGCGATGAACGTGCTGCGGATGGTCAGATCCGGGCACATTTCGCGCCATTTCTTCACGCGCTCCATCACTTTCTCGGCGTTGGCCGGACGCTTCATGCGCTTTAACACTTCCGGATGCGCGTGCTGGAACGGCACGTCGAGATACGGCAGCACGTGGCCCTTGTACGGACCTTCGGCCATCATCGGAATCACTTCGTCGACGCTCGGGTACGGATACACGTAGTGCAAACGCACCCACGCGCCGTATTGCGCGGCTAGTTCGCCGAGCGCGCCGACCAGGTCGGTCATGCGCGTCTTGATCGGCTTGCCGTTCCAGAAACCCGTGCGGTATTTGACGTCCACGCCGTACGCGCTCGTATCCTGCGAAATCACCAGCAGTTCCTTCACGCCCGACTTGAACAGATTTTCCGCTTCTAGCATCACGTCGGCGACGGGACGCGACACGAGGTCGCCGCGCATGGACGGGATGATGCAGAACGTGCAGCGGTGATTGCAGCCTTCGGAAATCTTCAGGTACGCGTAATGGCGCGGCGTGAGTTTTACGCCGGCGGCCGGCACCAGGTCAACGAACGGATCGTGCGGCTTCGGCAGATGGGTGTGCACGTGCTGCATCACTTCGCCGAGCGCGTGCGGGCCGGTCACGGCCAGCACCTTCGGATGCACTTCTTCGATCAGCCCCGAGCCGCTCGCGCTTTTCTTCGCGCCGAGACAGCCGGTCACGATCACCTTGCCATTTTCGTTGAGCGCCTCGCCGATCGCGTCGAGACTTTCCTGCACCGCTTCGTCGATGAAGCCGCAGGTGTTGACGACCACGAGGTCCGCGCCGTCGTATGTGCCGGAAATTTCGTAACCTTCGGCGCGCAGTTGAGTGATGATCTGCTCGGAATCGACCAGGGCTTTCGGGCAGCCAAGGCTAACGAATCCGACCTTGGGCGTGGCAGTCGGGACAATCGTGGGTGTGGCAGACATGGGGGACCGCTTGAAGACGTTAAACCTTGAATTGTAGCGGTTCGCCAAGGCTGCCGCTCGTAAGTCTTTGAATTTTCGCCCTCAAACGACCGCGAGGTCCGCCGGATCGCGCTGTGAAAGGTGCCCGGATTGATGTGTCGCCGTTAATTGGCCGACGCCCAAAGCACGCTCGATCACTTCCAGAATTTCGTGCGAATCCTGCACCCGGCGGATCGCCGCATGCAGCTCGGCGGCCTGCGGCCAGGTCCGTTGCAAATAACTGAGCCACTTTTTGACGCGCCCATGCTCGTGCCGGGAAGCGACACGGGCCTGCAATTTCCGCAGATAACCGGCGATGTGACTCAGCACGTCCTGCCAGTCCCCGTCGGATGGCGAGCGCTCCATCAGTCCGCGGATTCTCAGCGCCAGGAAAGGGTCCGAGACGGCGCCGCGTCCGATCATCACATCCGCACAACCGCTGATCGCGCGGCAGCGCTCCCAGTCGGCCACCGTCCAGACTTCTCCGTTCGCGATCACCGGCACGTCCACGGCGGCGTCGATGCGCGCGATCCACTCCCAGTGGGCGGGCGGCCGGTAGCCGTGATCCCGCGTTCTGGCATGCACGACGAGCGAGGCCGCGCCGCCTTCCGCGAGCGCCGTGGCGCAGTCGATTGCAAGCGATGTGTCGGACACGCCGAGCCGCATTTTTGCCGTCACCGCGATGCCGGCCGGCACCGCGGCGCGTACCGCCGACACGATCCGGTTCAACTGTTCAGGGTCGGCCAGCAGCATGGCTCCGCCGCCGTGCTGATTCACGACCTTGGCGGGACATCCGAAGTTCAGATCGATGCCATGCGGCGACAAGGTGGCCGCGTGGGCCGCGTTCAGGGCCATCCATTCGGGGTCGCTGCCGAGCAGCTGGATGACCATCGGCGTGCCGTTGGGCGTGCGGGCTCCGTCGAGCACCTCGGGCGCTTCCCGCTCGTAGACGCGGGTGGGAAGCACCGAGCCCGTCACGCGAATGAACTCGGAGACGCATCCGTCGAATCCGCCGATGCCGGTCAGCACGTCACGCAAGACGTAGTCCGCGAGACCTTCCATGGGGGCGAGATAGAGGCGGCTCATGCGGAAATGGGCGCCGGGAAATGGCGCGATTGCCGACGGCAAGGTAGGCAGTGATGAACCATGAAATAGATCGTCGGATGCGCGCAGCCTTGGTAAGCAGCTTTGGGTGAGTGACTTCGGATGAATCGATGGACGGGACCGCGTTCGGCAATTCGAAACTAGAACGCCATTTTACCCGCCAATTGCCATTCATCGAATACCTCGGCCGAACTAGAGGCCTCCCCCGGGATGCATCGAGCCCGACAAGGAACGAATCAAGACGCCAGGGCCGGCCGCTACCCGCCCATTTACCTGCGTCGGAACACGCTCACGGGACTGCCATATCGGCCGGCGATCGGCGCCGTTGTATGAACGAGCAGATAGTCCTGCCCGGTAAGCTGCTTCAGCCGGGCCTCGGTCATCGGATAATTGCGCAAACCCTGATCCGGCGGTGACTGCTCGTCCATCGACACGACCACATCAGGCGGCACCCGCAGCGCCTCCTTGAGCATTTGCGTTCTGGTCGCTTCCGGTAGCGACGCCAGAATGTACGGCCAGCACATATTCATCGAATAAGCACTCGGTGCGCCCTGCGCCACCAGCACGTGAGGCAAAGCGCTCCAGTTGAAAACCTTGTCGCCGGGTTTAATGAAGCGCATGACCTCAGCCGTTGAACGGTTGATGGGCGCCGTGGCGCTCTGCAAGTCGTTGACCTGCTTCATCCCGACGTAACTGTAGATCAGTCCCGCAACGAGCACGAGCACAATGCCCGACGACGTAAAAACGACTCGCCTGCTCGACATCGACAGCAGGAGTCCCATCACCACGGCAACAGGTGCGAGCGAGGCGAGAAAATAGTGCGCAAAGAAAGTGAGCGCAACAACGGCCTGCAGCCACGCGCCGATCATCCACGCAATCGCAAGTACCAAGGCGAGCCGGCGCTTTGTCCAGCCTTCCGATCGCGTGTTGTAGAGACGAACGGCCGCCAATGGCGTCAGAATGACCATCGCGATGGCTGTCCAGACTCGATGCACGGAAAGAAACTGCACCAGATCGAGCGACCACAGCGGTACCAGATAGGACGTTTTTGCATTCGCGACAAACTGGTCCATCAGAACAGGGGAAAGACCTGCGCGAAATCTCACGGTGCCCAACAAGTAGTTCTGCAACGTGTCCGTCAAAATCAGATGCAGCGCGAAACCGCCCAAACAGATCGACGCGCCGAGGCAGCCGCCGATCAGCCATGAGTATCCGAGCCGGTTGCGCATGATCATCAGCCATGAAACGACGATAAGTGCGTCAGGTAGAAGCGATGTCTGTTTGACAAACCAGCCAAGGAAGACAAAGACGCCGATCAAAAAGCCATGCGCAAACCACCGTCTCCCAGGCACGCGCAACAGCAATGCGAGAAGCGCAAGCTCGGGCAAAGACTGGTAGAGCGCGATATTTAAACCGTTGTCCGTTACGCGGACATCCAGCGCAAGGACCACGTAAAGGAGCGATACCACGATCGCGGGTAAAACCGCGCTTGCGATCGGCAACA
Source organism: Paraburkholderia sp. BL17N1 (assembly GCF_003634175.1). Lineage (NCBI taxonomy): Bacteria > Pseudomonadati > Pseudomonadota > Betaproteobacteria > Burkholderiales > Burkholderiaceae > Paraburkholderia > Paraburkholderia sp. BL17N1. The sequence goes on along the minus strand of NZ_RBIW01000001.1, from coordinate 3,409,700 downwards.
CGTCCCGCTGCCGCGACGGCGCTCCACGCGATGGCACGGACACGACGAAAAAAATCAGAAGCGCCGTGGCAGCCATCCAGAACGCTTCGGCAATTCGGGCCGATTCGACAATTCCGAACGCACCGGAAAAGAGTCGGATAAACGGACTCCAATATATTTCCACCAGCGGGTTCTTGGTCTCGAACGAAGCCCAATAAGGCGGTTCGCCGTGCGCAATATTATTCGCCATGAAGACGAAATGCGCGCCGTCGCGCTGCATAACTGCATGAATATCGGCCCGCAGATAAAATGCAGCCACCGTCGATATCGTCAGCAATGCCAACAGACGCCAGATCGCCACGTTGGAAACGCTCACACCTGTCCCGCTAGGAGCCGACTCGAATTGCACGGAGGCATGTGCAGTTTTTGGATCAATCTTCAACAAAGCTCCTTTATTTTGTGTGTACGTGAAATCCAGTCAGGGCGCCGTCTCGCGACCGAATCGCGGGGACACTTCTGTCAGGCCGACGGTTCGTCACTCGTCTGTCGGGCCGCATCAAAAGTCCAATAGCGGTTGATCAGGAAATTACACACAGGAACGATCGCGATAACGTAAAGCTGCGCGCTGAAGTAATTGCAGTGAGCATAGGTGACCAGAACGAACACCATGCCTGTATTCAGGCACAGCCCCCCGAGCGAGACGACGACGTATCGCCAGAAGCCGGCCATGCGCGAGCGCCTCGACTGAAACGCCCACTGGTAATTCAGGCCGTACGAGATCAGTAGCGCCGCGCAAAAACCAGCGACGGCTCCCGCAACCGGCTTCCAGCCGAGCAGTTCGACGCAGGCGGCGAGGACCGCGAGGTGTGCGAGTGTCCCCAGTCCACCAGCCACGATATATCGAACAAACTGCCTCGTGATCATTCACATCTTCCACTCTGCAATCACGTACCGCGGTCTCTGCTTGACCTCCTCGTAAATGCGCGCCACATAAATGCCGATCAGGCCCATACCGAGCATCGATACGCAGCCGAGGATTAGCAGCAACAAAATGACCGTCGCAAAACCATCCACCGCATTGCCGCTCAGCTTGTGAAACAGCGTCTGGGCCCCGAGTATGACCGCCAGGATCGCGAAGGCGAAGCCAGCACCGATCAACAGGTAAAGCGGCGCGGAGGAAAACGATGCAAACGCTGTCATCGCCAGACGAACGAGTTGCAGTTTCGACCAGCCACTCTCGCCGCCCGCCCGCTCATCCACGTCGTACTGGATCTGAACGCGTCGGAAGCCGAGCCACGCATTCATGCCCCGGAAGAACAGATTGCGCTCGCCCATCGCACGCCAGGCATCGACAACCCGTCGATCCATCAACTTATAGTCGGATGCGCCGCGTAAATCGAAGCCCGTCATCCTGGAAAACATGGCGTAAAACATCCTGCTGCTGAAGCGCGCAGAAACACTCTCTGTCGCGCGTGCGCGCTTCACGGCATCCACGACTTCGGCACCCTCGCGCCATTGCGCGACCATCTCCGGAATGAGTTGCGGCGGATGCTGGAGATCGCCATCCATGACAACGACGGCGTCGCCGCTGACATGTTCGAGCCCCGCTGCCAACGCCGCTTCTTTGCCAAAATTTCGGCTCAGGCGAGCAGCCTTGATTTGCGGAAACTGCGCGCATTGCTGCTGGATCACTTCCCAGGTGTTGTCTGGAGAGCCGTCGTCGATCAGCACAAGCTCGTAACGGATCGGAATCCCGTCAAGGATCGAAATGATTTCTCTGACTGAGCTGGCGAAGTGGCTCGCTTCCCTATACAGAGGGATCACAAGCGAAAGCAGCGATTGATCGTCACCCTTACGCATTGTTTTGACCAATGCACGCAACTGTCGTGGCCGGAAGCCACATGTTGTATTGGCCCAGCGCTCCAGAGATTTTGACACCAAATTTAGAAGCAATCAGCGGCAATGGAAATGCGTGCGGATAGGGTACGACCTCGACACCGGAAAGACCGCACTCCTTCATCAAGCGGCTCAGGGTGCGGACGTCAAAGTAAAGGACGTGTTCGGGAAACTTGAATGACGGCCACCGGTTTCCCATGATTTTTCTCCAGAAGCTCCCAAAATCGGGCGCCGCGATCAGCAGGCTGCCACCTGGTTGAAGTTTCTCGACCAGTGCCTCGATGAATTCCTTTGGACGATACACGTGCTCGATGACATGTGTAGCGATCACACAGTCGAACCGCTCATCGCCGGGAACCGCGTCGACGCCACCGTGGCAGACCTGATCGGCGAATTGTCTCGAATGCTGGACCGCATTCGCGGAATAGTCTGTCCCGACCGTGTGACTAAAGAACGGGCGAGCCTCAGCGAGCAAATAGCCGAAGCCGCAGCCGATTTCGAGCAGCGAACCGCCAGTTTTCTTCTGCTTCTCCAGATGCGTCAATAAGCGCCGGAATGTTCGGCGTAGCGGCTCTTCCTGGTCAGAGTAACTTTCGTACCCATCGCCCTCGCCCCCGCCGAAATAGTCGTCGTTCTGATAAAGCGAGAGCATCTGTCGTTCGGACGCTCGTGGCGCCAGATAGGCCATGCTGCACTGTGTACAGCTGCAAACCTCAAATGGACCGCCTCTCTGCTCGGCATACATCCGCTTTCGCTGCGAGCTTCCACATAAAGGACAGTCGGGTATCTCCAGTTCGAGGTCGGTCATATGCGAGAAAAACACCAAAGAGCACGTCAAAAAAGCAGGTTCGTCGCCAGCGACGTGACAGAAGCCGGCAAAGGTCACGGGGAGGACCAAGCGGGCATTGTAAAGGACGGTGTCGGATCGAGCCAAAAAACCGGGCTCGGATCAACCAACCGTAACCCAGCCTCGATGACTGATCTGACGACCACGCGCGGTCCCGGGCAACATCGTTCGTGCATGGGCTGTCCCGCAGAGGCGCGGAGGCTGGATTGGACCCGTAGGAGTATCCGACGGCTAGCCGATCTCGCGAAAGCGCCCCTTCGAACCTGAAGGCGCCGGCTTGGCGATGAACGTGCACGAGGGTCTGATGGGCGGCACAACGCGTAGCAGCGACGGCACCCACAATGACAGGCGGCGCGGCCGAAGACTGCCGCGCATACGGTTGCGGTTGCAAAACCATCCACGGAAAATACGTCTGGCGCGCAACCTGCAGCTATCTCGGCCCTGCGACCACGCGACAGCGCGTTCCGTCACACCCCAGAGCAACCCGCGCCGCAACCGGTATCTGCGCCCCTACTTCTTCTCCGCCTCCGGATCAACTTCCGGGCTACCCTGCGGATTGGCCGGAGCACTTCCGGGATTGCCGGCACTGACCGCGCCCCCCGGCGTAAACGGAAATGTGGCGAACATCGATTTCGCCTGGTTCTGCATCTGCTCCTGCATCTGCACGAACATGTTTTTCGACTGCTCGATATAGCTGGTCATCATGCCCTGCATCATCGGCGCCTGCATGTTCATGAATTGCGACCAGACTTCGGGGTTCATCGCCTTGCCTTCGTACAGATTCTTCGACTGGTCGGCGAGCTTCGCCTGAATGTCGATGAAGGCCTGGATATTCTTTTCCAGATACGTGCCCATCATGCCCTGCATCGCATGACCGTAGAAGCGGATGATCTGCGACAGCATCGACGAGGAGAACATCGGCAAGCCGCCGCTCTCTTCTTCGAGAATGATCTGCAACAGGATGGCGCGCGTCAGATCCTCGTTGCTCTTGGCATCGATGACCTTGAAATCCTCCTGATCCAGCACGAGCTGTTTGACGTCCGTCAGCGTGATGTACGTGCTTGTCTCGGTATCGTAGAGCCGACGATTCGGATATTTCTTGATCAGTCGTTCGGCTGTTTTCTTTGTAGTAGTGGTCATGTAACGCCCTTGAGCGCAAGTTGAGCGTGGAAACGGCGTCAGCGACTGCGCAATCGGGCCTTTGCGCAGTCGAGACGCCGCCGAACCATCTGAGCCGAAGCGCGCTGCCTTGTGAGCGGCGCGCCGGTGACTCAGCCCATATGCAAACCGCCGTTCAGCGAAAAATCAGCGCCCGTGGAGAAACCCGATTCTTCCGATGCCAGCCATGCCACGATCGAGCCGATTTCGTCCGGCTGGCCGAGACGGCGCACCGGGATCGTCGCGACGATCTTTTCCAGCACGTCGGGGCGGATCGACTTGACCATATCGGTGCCGATGTAGCCCGGCGACACAGTGTTGACCGTCACGCCCTTGGTGGCCACTTCCTGCGCCAGCGACATCGTGAAGCCGTGAATGCCGGCCTTCGCGGTCGAGTAGTTGGTCTGGCCGAACTGGCCCTTCTGGCCGTTCACCGACGAAATGTTGATGATGCGGCCAAAGCCACGCTCGACCATCCCGTCGATCACCTGCTTGGTGACGTTGAAGAGGCTGGTCAGGTTGGTGTCGATCACCGCCGTCCAATCTTCGTGCGTCATCTTGCGGAACACGACGTCGCGCGTAATGCCGGCGTTGTTCACCAGAATATCGATCTCGCCGACTTCGGCCTTGACCTTGTCGAACGCGGACTTGGTCGACTCCCAATCGCCGACATTACCTTCGGACGCGACGAAATCGAAGCCCAAGGCCTTTTGCTCTTCGAGCCACTTGACGCGGCGCGGCGAGTTCGGGCCGCAGCCCGCGACGACCTTATAGCCCTCTTTGTGCAGCCGCTGGCAAATGCTCGTGCCGATGCCACCCATCCCGCCCGTTACGTACGCAATTCGCTGTGTCATAAACTACACTCCGTTATCGTTTTCGAGGCGCCGACTGGCTGCCTCTTCCCTCGCCTGTATTTCATCTCCACTGCCGCCGGGCGACCGGCTGACGAGGCCTCCGCTGACCGCGCGCCACAGCGCGCGGCAACGTTTCATCCGGCGCATGACCGGCGCCCGCGGCGCCCGCCACGCGCCCCTGCTCAGGCGCGCTCGAGCGCCAGCGCCACACCCATGCCGCCGCCGATACACAGCGACGCGAGACCCTTCTTCGCGTCGCGCTTCTGCATTTCGTGCAGCAGCGTGACGAGAACCCGGCAACCGGACGCGCCGATCGGATGGCCGATCGCGATCGCGCCACCGTTCACGTTGATCTTCGACGTATCCCAGCCCATTTGCTGATTCACGGCGCACGCCTGCGCGGCAAACGCTTCGTTGATTTCCATCAGGTCCAGATCGGCCGGCGTCCAGCCCGCGCGTTCCAGACAGCGGCGCGAGGCCGGCACCGGACCCATGCCCATCACCTTCGGATCAAGACCCGAGGTGGCGTATGCCTTGATGCGCGCGAGCGGCTTGAGGCCGAGCGCTTCAGCCTTCTTCGCCGACATCACCAGCACCGCCGCCGCGCCGTCGTTCAGACCCGACGCGTTCGCCGCCGTGACCGAGCCTTCCTTCGAGAACGCCGGCTTCAGGCCCGCCAGCGACTCAGCCGTCACGCCATGGCGCACGAACTCGTCGGTGGCAAAACGCAGCGGCTCGCCCTTGCGTTGCGGAATTTCGACCGGCACGATTTCGTCGTCGAAACGGCCCGCCTTCTGCGCGGCTTCCGCCTTGTTCTGCGACAGTGCCGCGAACGCGTCCTGCTGTTCGCGCGTGATACCGTATTCCTTGGCGACGTTTTCCGCCGTCACGCCCATGTGGTACTGGTTGTAGACGTCCCACAGGCCGTCGACGATCATCGAGTCGACCAGCTTCGCGTCGCCCATGCGGAAACCGTCGCGCGAACCCGGCAGCACATGCGGCGCCGCGCTCATGTTTTCCTGACCGCCGGCCACCACGATATCCGCGTCACCCGCGATGATGGCGTTCGCCGCGAGCATCACCGCCTTCAGGCCCGAGCCGCACACCACGTTGATCGTCATGCCGGGCACAGCCGTAGGCAAACCGGCCTTGATCACAGCCTGACGCGCCGGATTCTGGCCCGAGCCGGCCGTGAGCACCTGACCCATGATCACTTCGCTAACCTGCTCCGGTTTCAAACCGGCCCGCTCGAGGACGGCGCGAATTACCGTGGCGCCGAGTTCGGGTGCGGCGATTTTCGCCAGCGACCCGCCGAATTTGCCCACTGCCGTACGAGCGGCCGATACGATCACAACATCAGTCATTTCCATTTCCTCCGGGCGGTCGGCCGCATGCGCCGCTGCCCGTCAAGTTAAAAATCTCGTTGCTCTTAGTCACGCGCCAACTCAATCAGACGCTCACTCACATCGCAAACAACCGCGCCATGAAGCGCGTTCTAACCTACTCCCGCTGCCGCACGTAACGCCCGGGCGCCGCTTCGATCACCGGGAACTCAGCCGAGCCGGCCGTGGCGCGCGGCTTCACCTTCTTGCCGCCGTACTGGTCGAGCCACGTGGTCCATTCAGGCCACCAGCTGCCGGGGACTTCGGTAGCCTGATCAAGCCATTCTTCCGGGTTCTCCGGCAGCGTCTTGACGTCGCCTTCCAGCATCCAGAAGTTGCGTTTTTTCTTCGCGGGCGGATTGATCACACCCGCGATGTGACCCGACGCGCCGAGCACGAACTTCAACGGCCCGCTAAGGAGCGGCACCGACGCGTACGCCGATTGCCACGGCACGATATGGTCTTCGCGTGAACCGTAGATGAAGGTGGGCACGTCGATCTTCGACAGATCGACCGGCTGGCCGCAAGTGGTCAACGCACCCGGCTCGCGCAGACGATTCTCGAGATACGTATTGCGCAGATACCAGACATACATCGGGCCCGGCAGGCTGGTCGAGTCGCTGTTCCAGTACAGCAGATCGAACGGCACCGGCGTGCGGCCCTTAAGGTAATTGTCGACGACGTAGTTCCACACCAGATCGTTCGGGCGCAGGAACGAGAAGGTGTTGGCGAACTCGAGGCCGCGCATCAGCCCCGGCGGCGTACCGTTCTTGCCGCCAATGGTCTGCTCGCGCATCTGCACATGCTGTTCGTCGACGAACACGTCGAGCACGCCCGTGTCCGAGAAATCGAGCATGGCGGTGAGCAGCGTCATGGACGCCGCCGGATGTTCGCCACGCGCGGCGGCCACTGCCAGCGCCGTGGCGAGCATCGTGCCGCCGACGCAGAACCCGAGCGTGTTGATCTGCTCGCGGCCACTGATCTTGCTGACCGTGTCGACGGCGGTAAGCACGCCCTCGCTGATGTAGTCGTCCCACGTTTTATGCGCGATAGATTGATCGGCGTTGCGCCACGAAATCAGGAACACCTGGTGTCCCGAATCGAGCCCGTGAGCGACCAGCGAGTTCTCGGGTTGCAAATCGAGAATATAGAACTTGTTGATGCAAGGCGGCACGATGAGCAACGGCCGCTCACGCACGGTCGCCGTGCGCGGCTTGTACTGGATCAGCTGCATCAGATCGTTTTCGAACACGACCGAGCCTTCGGTGTTCGCGAGATTTTCACCGACCACGAAACCCGATTCGTCGGTCTGCGAGATCTTGCCGCGCTGCAGGTCGCCGAGCAGGTTCATCACGCCCTGGCGCAGGCTCTCGCCCTTGCTGTCCAGCAAAGTCTTTTGCGCTTCCGGATTCAAGGCGAAGAAGTTGCTCGGCGAGGCGGCCGCGGTCCATTGCTGGACGGCGAAACGAATGCGCTCGCGCACCTTGGGCTCGGTGTCGAGCGCGTCGACCATTTCCTGCAGATAGCGCGCGTTCAACAGATACCACGCCGCGGTGAACGCATAGGCCGGCGCCGAACTCCAGGCGTCGGAACTGAAGCGGCGGTCCTTGAGCTGGGGCGCCTGAGTGGCTGACGTAGTGGCTTGCTGGATCAGCTCCATTGCCTCGCGCGAATAATCAGCCTGCAACTTCTGCAGACGCTCGGAAGGAATGGCTGCGGTCGGGATATTCAGGCCGGCGAAGGACGGCATGCCGGGCATCGATCCTGCCGCCAGCTTGCTGAAGTCCGGCATGCCGGGAAACGATGGCATCTGAGGGAAACCCTGCGGCAAGCCCATTTGAGGCATTGGCAGCGGCATCTGCGGCATGGCGAAAGGCATGTTGCTGCCGCCGGGCGAACGCCATGCGTTCATCCAGGCGTCGATAAACTGCTGCATGCCTGCGGCCGGTGTTGCACCGCTCGTACCGGCCTGCTGCGTGTGCTCCGTGGAGGAGTCCGTGCTGGGGGAAGCTGAGGAATGTGAAGCTGCCATACCTGCTTTTGACCGGTAAGTCCTTGCGGACGGGTTGAGAGGCAGGTTCGTGCGCACGTGAGCAAGAGCTCGCGACCTCGTCACGCCCTGTCCCTTGTACGAGGAGCCGTGAGGAACATTCTTGCTCCCCATCGCAAGGCATGTCAATGCTTGTTCCCGATTTTGCCGCAGTGCGATAGTTTTTTAATTATCGTTTTCCCTGTGTAGAAGATCGCGCTTTTGGAACATGCGTAATTCGACGCACACGAGAACGGAAAAAGCTCCCAAATTGCATAGGCTTATGTGCATTTATCCGTTCGCGCGCGGACAGTTTTGGCGGCAGATTCACGCCAGCGCGCGGAATTCCGGCAGTGCAGCAAAAACGCTCGGGCTTCTCCGAATAAACCCTCATACGAGTGCTCGCGGGCAAGGGTCGTGCGGAACGTGGCAATGCTCAGACAAGCATGCCCGCATGCATGACATCGCGCCATGTCGATGTCATGCATGCGGGCATAGGTGTGTTGGCGATCGCGAGAAAACCGCGCGCGACGCCTGTCGCAGGTTAATCCGCGATCGACTGCGCCTGAGCATCCAGCCAGATCAACGCGGCCATGCGGCCGGTCTCGCGATCGCGGCGATAGGAATAGAAACCCTCACGCTGAGTGACCGTGCAGAGATCGCCGCCAACAATGCGCTTCACGCCGAGCCGCTGCAGACGCAAACGCGCCAGCGCCGGAAGATCGGCCAGATATTTCCCGGGATTGCGCGGGTGCTCGACGAAGGCGTTTGCCGTCGCCTCGCGTTGTACGGCGTCCACGCCGTTCATGAAGGCGTCACGCACATCTGCGCCGACTTCGAAGGCGTCAGGACCGATGGACGGGCCGAGATAAGCGTGCAATGCGCCCGCCTCGACTCCGGCAAGTTCGGCGACGCGCTCTGCCGTCTGTTCGACGATGCCCGCCGCCAGTCCACGCCACCCGGCGTGCGCGGCGCCGACCGCGCGACCGGCTTCGTCGCAGAACAGCACCGGCATGCAATCGGCCACCATCACGACGCACACGGTGCCGGGACGATCGGTGACGCTGGCGTCGGCGCGCATCGGCGTGCCGTTCGCATGCGTTTGCGCGAGCACGTCTTCCGCCCGCACAATGCCGGCGCCGTGAATCTGTTCGAGCCACGCGGCCTCGCTCACGCCGGCCAGCTTCAACAGGCGTTCACGATTCGTGGCGACCGCTGCCGGATCGTCGCCGGACTTCATGCCCAGATTCAGGCCGCCGGGCAAGTCCGCGCCGTTCCGCCAGCGGCCGAACGGCGCTTCGCTCACGCCGCCGTCGCGGGTCGTGACGAGCGCGCGCACGCGCGGCGAGACATTCCATGCGGGTTGCACGACATCGGCAAAGCTCAGCTCGGGCGCAGTCATGCGTGATCGTCCTCGTCGTGTTCGTCGTGTTCGTCGATGTCGCCGTGATCCAGGGCGCCGCCTTCATCGGCGTCCTCACCGGCGTCCTCGTCGAGCGACGCGTCGTAGTCGTCTTCCTCGTAGTACGTCTCGTCGAACTCGCCCGCGTCGTCGCGGCCGAGGCCGAGCGCGGCCGACAGCGCCTCCATGTCGGCCGGCGCATCCGCACGCCACTGCATCGTGCGGCCGGTCTGCGGATGAATCAAACCGAGGCGCCATGCATGCAGCGCCTGGCGCGCGAAACCATCGGGCAACGGTGTGACCGAGCGCTTGCCGCGGGCCCGCCCGTACACCGGATCGCCGAGCAGCGGATGACCGATATGCGCGCAATGCACACGAATCTGATGGGTGCGCCCGGTTTCCAGATCGCAATGAATCGCGGTGACCGGCTGACGCTGCCAGATCGCCGAGTCCACGCGCCGAAAATGCGTGCGCGCGGGCTTGCCTGAGGCGCTCGTGACCACGGCCATGCGCGTGCGTTCGCGCGGATCGCGGCCGATCGGCGCGTCGATCGTGCCTTCTTCGGGCATGTTGCCCCACACCAGCGCGAGATAGCGGCGCTTCACCGAGCGCGCCTGCAACTGGCGCACGAGGTCGGTCTGCGCCTCGAGCGTGCGCGCCACCACCATCAGCCCCGAGGTTTCCTTGTCGAGCCGGTGCACGATGCCCGCGCGCGGCAGGCCCGCGGCGGCGTCGCCGTAGCGGTACAGCAGGCCGTTGAGCACCGTGCCGCTCCAGTTGCCGGCCGCCGGATGCACGACCATGCCGGCCGGCTTGTTGATGACCACCAGCGTGTCGTCTTCATAGACGATTTCGAGCGGCACGGGCTCCGGCGTGAACGCCAGTTGCTCGGGCAGCAGATCCGGCACGAGTTCGATGGTCGCGCCGAGCGGAACGGGCTGGCGGATTTTCGCGGGCTTGCCGTCGATCCGCACGCGCTCGGCCTCGATCCAGCTTTGCAGGCGATTGCGCGAGAATTCGGGAAAAACCCGCGCGAGCACCTTGTCGAGGCGCTCGCCAGCCAACTCGTCGGGCACGGCGACGCTGCGCGGCGTTTCGTCCGCCACGCGGCTCGCCACGGTCGGCACATGGCTGGGCAGAGCGGCGGCACTGAGCGCGTCGCTGCCGAGATCGTCGTCGAGGGAATCGACGCCCAACGCGTCGGAGGGGTCAGCGCTTACGCTATAATCTTTGTTGCTATTCCCGGCGCCGGTTGCGGCGCCTGGAGTATTTGAGCGGGTCATTGAGTCTGGGTCACCTGGACGTAAAGCTAGACTGGAAAATGCGAGCCTTGAACACCATTACTAAAGCGGCGATCAATTTGGCGGCCATCAAGAAGGCGGCCCGGAAAGTGGCCGGATACATTGCGTGCGCCGCAGCCGTCGCCGTTGTTGCGGCTTGCCACGGCCTGCCGGAGAAGACCGACGAAACGGCAACGTGGAACAACAACAAATTATATACGGAGGCGAACGACGCCTTGACCGGTGGTGATTACGGCAAGTGCGCCAAGTACTTCGAAATGCTCGAGGGGCGCGATCCGTTCGGCCACTTCGCGCAACAGGCGCAGATCAACGTTGCGTACTGCAACTGGAAAGACAACGAAAACGCCGCCGCCGACCAGGCTATCGACCGCTTCATCCAGCTGCACCCGGATCACCCGGACATCGCTTACGCGTACTACCTGAAGGGCATGATCCACTTCAACGACGACCTCGGTCTGTTCGGCCGCTTCTCCGGCCAGGACATGAGCGAACGCGATCCGAAGTCGCTGCGTGAGTCGTACGACGCGTTCAAGGTCGTGGTGGACAAGTACCCGAACAGCAAGTATGCGCCGGACGCCGCGCAACGCATGCGCTATATCGTGAACGCGCTGGCGTCGCACGAAGTTCACGCAGCGGACTATTACTACCGCCGTGGCGCTTATGTCGCCGCGATCAACCGCGCGCAACTGGCGCTCACGCAATACAAGAACGCACCGGCTATCGAAGACGCGCTGCACATCATGATGCTGTCGTATCAGAAGCTGAACCAGCCGCAACTGGCCGACGACACGAAGCGCGTGCTGGCCGGCACCTTCCCCGACAGCCCGTACATCACGGGTCATGCACGGCCGGGTACGGAAAGGTCGTGGTGGCAGTTCTAAGCTTCACCGCGTATTGAGAATCAGCAGGGAAAAAAACGCCACGACGGAAGTCGTGGCGTTTTTGTTTGTGCGTTGCGCTGCCTGAGATTGCCGAGGCGCCGCGCGGCCAGCGCCGCTCAATCCCGCTCGAACAACGCAATCGACTCCACATGCGACGTGTGCGGGAACATATTGACCACGCCCGCCCCCACCAGCCGATAGCCCGCCTCATGCACGAGCAGGCCTGCATCGCGCGCGAGGGTCGCCGGCGCGCACGAGACGTAGACAATGCGCTTGGGCAGCGGTCCAGCGCCGCTCTGCGCGATCTCCACCAGCGCCTTGGCGACGGCCAGCGCGCCTTCGCGCGGCGGATCGATCAGGAACTTGTCGAAGTGGCCGAGCGCGCGCATGTCGTCGGCGGTGACTTCGAACAGATTGCGGCAGGCGAACGACGTATGCCCCGCCACGCCGTTCAACCCGGCATTGGCCAGCGCGCGCGAGGTCAACACCTCGCTGCCTTCGATGCCCACGACCTCCCTTGAAATCCGCGCGAGCGGCAGCGTAAAGTTACCGATCCCGCAGAACAGATCGAGCACCCGGTCCGTGCGCGCCGGCGCCAGCAAGCGCAGCGCGCGGCTCACCAGCACGCGGTTGATGGCGTGATTCACCTGGGTGAAATCGGTCGGCTTGAACGGCATGCGGATGTCGTATTCCGGCAGCGTGTAGTCGAGCTGTACGTCGAGCGGATAAAACGGCGTGACCGTGTCCGGGCCGCCCGGCTGCAACCAGAACTGCACCTTGTGCTGGTCGGCGAAATCACGCAGCACCTGCTCGTCCGCAGCGGTGATGGGTTCGAGGTTGCGCACCACCAGCGCCGTGACGGATGAACCGACCGCCAGTTCGAGCTGCGGCATGCGGTCGTAGATCGACAGCTTGCGCACCATGAAACGCAATGGCATGAGCATGGCCGACACGTGCGGCGGAAGCACTTCGCACGTCTTCATGTCGGCGATGTAGCTGCTCTTCTTCTCATGGAAGCCGATCCGCATGCCGCCCTTTTCCGGCAGGAAACGCACGGCCAGACGCGCACGGTAGCGATAACCCCAGGACGGCCCATGAATCGGCCGGAACACCGTTTCCGGGCGCAGCTTCGCCAGATGCTGCAGGTTGTCTTCGAGCACGCGCTGCTTGACGGCCACCTGCGCGCGAATGTCGAGATGCTGCATCGAACAGCCGCCGCAGATATCGAAGTAAGTGCATTTCGGCTTGGTGCGCATCACGCTTTCGCGGAACACTTGCACTACTTCGGCCTGCTCGAATTTGGGCTTGCTACGATGCGTCGAATAACTGACGCGCTCGCCGGGCAACGCGCCTTCGACAAAGATGACCTTGCCGGACGTGCCGTCTTCGGTTTCGGTGCGGCCGACGCCGCGCGCTTCCATATCGAGCGAAACGATTTCGATGACCGGCTCGTTGCCGGTGACGACATGTGCCGGCGCGGGCGGGGGCGTCTTGGAGCGCTTCGGCGCGCGGCGATGGGGGGCAGTTCGGGACACCTGCGACTTCCTGACAAACTTGGGGAAAGGCGAGATTGTAGACGAAGCGCCGCGCCTGCCCTTCATTCGGCGCGGCGGGAACGGCCCCAGGCGGGTCGAGGCCGAGCGCAACACGAGTTCGCAGACGACGAGCGACTTGCATCCCTGAACGAAAGGACCCGCGGCCCTGCAATCCGCCGCAGGGCAGTCACGTCACGCCCCGACCGCAAGCGGCTTACTGGTCAAACGCCGCCAGATACTCGGCCCATTGCGGCGCCGTTTCCAGCGCCAGCGCGTTCTTCACCAGGTTGATCTCGTCAGCATACTCCGCGGGCGAAAACGCGCCGCGAATCAGTTGGAAGCGGCAATAGAGCAAGTAGGTATTGACGACGTCCGTCTCGCAGTAATTGCGGATTTCCCCGATGCGCCCTTGCTGGTACGCGTGCCACACCTGACTGCCGTCCATGCCCATTTTGCCTGGGAAGCCGCACATCTTGGCGAGCGCGTCGAGCGGCGCGTTGGCGCGCGCCTGGTACATGGCGAGCACGTCCATCAGATCCGTGTGACGCGCATGGTAGCGGCTAATGTAGTTGTTCCACTTGAACTCGCGGTCGTCCTCGCCGAGATCCCAGAACTTGCAGGCGGGAATGCCGTTGACGAGCGCGCGGTAGTTCAGCACCGGCAGGTCGAAGCCGCCGCCGTTCCACGACACGAGCTGCGGCGTGTACTTCTCGATCACGCGATAAAACGACTGCACCAGCGCCGCCTCGCCGTCTTCCAGCGTGCCGAGCGAACGCACCCGGAAACCATTGTTGTCGCGGAACACGCAGGAAATCGCCGCGATCCGCTGCAGATGATGCGGCAGGAAATCGCTACCGGTTTTTTCCCGGCGCGCGGCGAACGCATGCTCGGCGACTTCGGCGTCGCTCAGGTCGGCGGGCAAATCTTCGAGGCGGCGAATGCCGGCGACATCGGGAATCGTCTCGATGTCGAAAACAAGAATCGGTGTCATCAGGTTATAGAACGGCGTCCTTGCGAACACCGTTGGAGGCGAAGAAGCGCTTCAACCGCACGAGCGCTTCCTGTTGGATCTGGCGCACACGCTCGCGCGTGAGGCCCATTTCGTCGGCCAGCTCTTCGAGCGTGGCGGGTTCGATGTGATTCAGGCCGAAGCGGCGCTCGATCACATGACGATGCTTGTCCGACAGGCGAGCCAGCCACGCGCGTGTAAGCGTTTCCAGCTCGCGGTGCTGCACTTCGGCATCCGGCGACTGGCTCTGGTCGTCGGACAGCAGATCGAGCAGGCTGCTCGCCGGATCGAGATCGAGCGGCGCGTCGAGCGACGCGGTATGTTCGTTCAGCGCGAGGATGTCGGTGACTTCGTCGGTGGTCTTGCCAGTCAGATAGGCGATGTCGTCGATGCTGGCGTCGCGGCGCTCGGCGGCCTCGCCCGAATTCATCGAATTTTTTTCCAGATGGCGCTTGGCGCGCAACACCTGGTTGAGCTCGCGAATCACGTGCACCGGCAAACGGACCGTGCGCGCCTGATTCATGATGGCGCGCTCGATACTCTGGCGAATCCACCACGTGGCGTAAGTGGAAAACCGGAAGCCGCGCGTCGGATCGAACTTTTCGATGGCGTGCATCAGGCCGAGATTGCCTTCCTCGATCAGATCGAGCAGCGGCACGCCGCGATTCAGATAGCCCTTCGCGATGCTGACGACGAGCCGCAGATTGCGCTCGATCATGACTTGCCGCGCTTCGAATTCGCCCGCCTTGGCAAGACGCGAATACTTCTGCTCTTCCTCGACGGTGAGAAGCGGCTTGACGCTGATACGGTTCAGGTAGTGCTGAATCGTGTCGGCCGTCAGCTCGGCTTGCAGCAGCGCGCGGAAATCGTCCGCGTCCGGCGCGGCTTCGCTCGCGCCTTCACGGGTCTCGCCGGCTTCGTCCGCGCCGCCCTGGCGTTCGTCGAGATCGCGTTCTTCTGCGACTTCTTCTTCCACTTCCGAAGCGCCGCTTTCCTCCACCGAAGCGGACATAGCGTGGCTGATCGTCTCAGACTCGGCTTGCGGCGGGCGGCGCTTCGATTTCGGCATGGTCGTATCGCTTATTGCGGCGGCAAATACTTCAGTGGGTCGACAGGTTTACCCTGCCGGCGAACTTCGAAATGCAACATCACACGGTCGGAATCGCTATTGCCCATCTCGGCGATCTTCTGCCCCTTCGTCACCGCGTCCCCCTCTTTTACCATCAAAGAGCGGTTATGTGCATACGCCGTGAGATAAGTTGCATCATGCTTGATGATAATGAGATTGCCGTAACCACGCAGCCCATTTCCGGCATAAACCACGCGGCCGTCCGCCGACGCCTTCACCGGATCGCCGGCAGCGCCGCCGATATTGACGCCCTTGTTGGTCGAGTCGTTGAACGTGCCGAGCAGCGGTCCGCGCACCGGCCACGCGAACGTCACGTTGCCGGACGCGCCGGCGTTCGAATCGCTGGCCGCGCCAGGCGTGGTGGGCGGCGTCAGCGACGCGTTGTTCGTCGTAGAACCGTAGATGGGCGGCGCCGCCACACCGGCCGCGCCAGCAGTCCCGCCCGCCGCTGGCGGCGTGCTGCCGAGCGGTGCGCTTTGCACCGCACCACCGCTGCCGATCGGCGCCGTCGACACGCCCGGCGTCAGCGCCGCGGTGTTCGCACCCGGCGGCACGACGCGCAGCAACTGATCGACTTCGATCTGATTCGGGTTGGTCAGATTGTTCCACGCCGAAATGTCGCGGTAGTTCTGGCCGTTCTCCAACGCGATCCGGTACAGCGTGTCGCCCGGCTTCACGCGATAGTAGCCAGGCGGCGGCGGTCCGAGCGGCACGGCCGGCTGCGCGGCTTGCGTGCCGAGCACGCCGCCGCCGGAGCGGTCGACGACCGGCGCCTGATCGAGCCGGGACGCGCAAGCCGTCATCAACAGGGACAAGGCGAGCACGCACACGCTACGCTGGGTTACGGTCATGGGGACATTCAGTGTGGTTCTTTGCATCGCGCGCAACATACTCATCGGTGTCAAATCACTCCGGATTTTAAGGGTACAAAGAAAACGCGATCAAGCCGCGACTCGCGCCACTGCGCGGGTCCGAGGCGCTCGACCAGAGTCAGCACCTGGTTCTGGCCGTCCTGCGAGCCGACCGGCGCGACCAGACGGCCGCCGATCGCGAGTTGTTCAAGTAATGCTTGCGGTACGTCCAGCCCCGCTGCGGCGATCACGATCGCGTCGAACGGCGCCGCCGCCGGCAGTCCCAACCGCCCGTCGCCGTAATGCAGGCGAATGTTCGGGATGCGCAGCGGACGCAAGTTCGTCTTCGCGCGTTCGGACAAAGGCTTGATGCGCTCGATCGAATAAACCTCGCGCGCGACCTGGCTCAGCACGGCCGCCTGGTAACCGCAGCCGGTGCCGATTTCGAGCACGTTGTTCAGCGCGCGGCCGGCGGCGGCCAGCTCGATCATCCGCGCGACCACCGACGGCTTGGAGATCGTCTGGTGATGGCCGATCGGCAACGCCGCATCTTCGTAGGCCTGAACCGCGAGACCCGGGTCGACGAACATGTGGCGCGGCACCACCGACATCGCGTTCAACACGCGCTGATCGGTCACGCCGTTCGCACGCAGGCGTTCGACCATGCGTTCGCGAACCCGTTCCGACGTAAGTGCCATCGCGCCGTTCAAAGCGACATTCGGCGCGGCGCTGCGCTCGTTGGATCGGGCCGCGGGTTTGGCCGATGCCGCCAACTGCGGCGCGGTGCGTGTCGTCGAACTTTGAACGACCGGCTTGGCCGGCGTTTTAACGGACGGCGCGGCCACCGGCTTCGGCGGCGTCGCCGCCGAAGGCTTGGCTTGCGGTTTTAGCTGCACCGCGGGCTGCGCCCTTGCCTGCCTGGATTGGGATTTACCCGCGGAACCGGGCGGCGCATTCTTCGCGGGCTGCTGGCGCGCGTTCAGTGCCGCGCTCGCGGCGAGCGCCGCCGCGCGGATTTCGCCTGGGCGTCCTTCGGGCCGGCGCGGTTCGCGCACCAGATCCTCGAGGCCGAGCGGAAAGCGCTTGGCGCGCTCGCTGGTCATGAAGCGCCGCCGCCGGCGCGCGCCCAGTCGCGCGCTGCGGGCAGCATTTGCGTGTGGGTCAGGTCGAGCTGCAACGGCGTGATCGACACGTGGCCGTTGGCGACGGCGTGAAAGTCGGTGCCTTCGCTCGCGTCGCGCGCGCTGCCCGCCGGGCCGATCCAGTAGATCGGCTCGCCACGCGGGTTGGTCTGGCGAATCACCGGCTGCGACGGATGCCGTTTGCCGAGACGCGTGATCCGCCAGTCGCCGAGTTGTTCATACGGCAGATTCGGAATGTTGACGTTCAGGAGCGGATGCCCAGGCAACGGCTGCTGCAGATAGTGCGCGACGATTTCAGCGGCGACACGCACGGCGTCGTCGAGATGCACCCAGTCCTTGTCGACCAGCGAGAACGCAATGGCGGGCACGCCGAACATGATGCCCTCGGTGGCGGCCGCGACAGTGCCCGAATAGAGCGTGTCTTCGCCCATGTTCTGACCGTTGTTGATGCCCGAGACCACGAGGTCCGGCGTGTGGTCGAGCATGCCGGTCAACGCGATGTGCACCGAGTCGGTGGGCGTGCCGTTCACGTAATAGAAACCGTTGGCCGAGCGCAATACCGAGAGCGGCCGCGACAGCGTCAGGGAATTCGACGCGCCGCTGCAATTCTGCTCGGGTGCCATCACGGTGACGTCCGCGATCGGCTTGAGCGCTTCGTAAAGCGCAGCAAGGCCGGGCGCCAGATAACCGTCGTCGTTGCTGAGTAGGATTCGCATGCGGCGATTGTAACCGAGGAAAGAAGACGCGCGAACGACACGGCGGGCCGTGCGCGCGACGTATGCAATGCGCACGCGTCGGGATCGTGAAAGGCTGGCGCGAGTCGGCGGCCGGACATGCATCGAGCACTCGCCGAGCGCACGCAAGGCAATAAAAACGCACGGTCGTGCTGATTGTTTTACACTCAGAATACTTGCGAACCCCTGATCGAAACGGAGACACGATGCGCGCGATTCGCTGCAAACAATATGGGCCGCCGGAGAGCCTGGTCGTCGAAAGCCTGCCGGACCTCGAAGCGCCGCCAGGCCATGTCGTGATCGACGTGAAAGCCGCGGCCGTCAACTTTCCCGACGTGCTGATCATCGAGAACAAATACCAGTTCAAACCGCCCCTGCCCTTCACGCCCGGTTCGGAAGTCGCGGGCGTGGTGCGCGCGGTCGGCGCCGACGTCACGCAGTTCAAGCCCGGCTCGCGCGTGGTCGCCTTCACGGGTCAGGGCGGTTTCGCGGAGCAGGCGCTCGCGCCGGCCGCGGCGTGCGTACCGTTGGCGGACCATGTGGACTTCGAGTTGGCGGCGGCGTTCACGCTGGCGTACGGCACGTCGCATCACGCCGTGGTCGATCGCGGCGCATTGCAGGCGGGCGAGACGATGCTGGTGCTCGGCGCGGCCGGCGGCGTCGGGCTGGCAGCGGTCGAAATCGGCAAGGCGCTCGGCGCGCGCGTGATCGCGGCGGCGTCGAGCGACGAGAAACTCGCGACCTGCGTCAAGCACGGCGCGGATGCCACCATCAACTACAGCACCGAAGATATACGCGAGCGCGTCAAGGCGCTCACCGGCGGCAAAGGCCCAGACGTGATCTACGATCCGGTGGGCGGCGTGTATGCGGAGCCGGCATTTCGCAGCATCGGCTGGCGCGGGCGTTATCTGGTGGTCGGCTTCGCCAACGGCGAGATTCCGAAGCTGCCGCTCAACCTGACGCTGCTCAAAGGCGCGAGTCTGGTCGGCGTGTTCTGGGGCGACTTTGCAAAGCGCGAGCCGCAGCACAATCACGCGGCGTTTCAGCAGATGACACGGTGGATCGGTGAAGGCAAGCTTAAGCCGTATGTGTCGGCGCGCTATTCGCTCGATGATACGGGGCGTGCGTTACGGGATATGGCCGAGCGTCGCGTGATCGGGAAGGTGGTGGTGACGCCTTAATCCTCGTGTGACCGATTCGGTCTGGTGGCAACCAAAAGAAACGACGCACGGTTTTCCAACTCGCGCGTCGTTTCTTTTTGCTAAGCCTCGTGCGTTGCGTATTGAGCATTGCGCTTCGCGCGTATCGAACGCGCGCCGCTCTGCCCTACAGCTTTTCCGTGTCGCCGGTCTTGGGCTGCCACTTCATCAAGCGCCGCTCGCCGATGCCCACGATCGCATCCAGAATCAGCGCGAACGCGGTCAACACCAGAATCCCGGCAAACACGGTATTGATATCGAAGGTGCCTTCGGCCTGCAGAATCAGGTAGCCGACGCCGCGCGCCGAGCCCAGGTATTCCCCCACCACCGAGCCGACAAACGCCAGTCCCACCGACGTATGCAAGCTCGAAAACACCCAGCTCATCGCGCTAGGCAAGTAGACGAAGCGCAGCAGATGCTTGCCGTTCGCGCCGAGCATGCGCGCGTTGGCGAGCACGACCGGACTGACTTCCTTCACGCCCTGATAGACGTTGAAGAACACGATAAAGAACACCAGCGTGACGCCGAGCGCCACCTTCGACCAAATCCCGAGCCCGAACCACACGCCGAAGATCGGCGCGAGAATCACGCGCGGCATCGAGTTGGCGGCTTTGATGTACGGATCGAACAGCGCGCTCGCCAGCGGTGAGAGCGCGAGCCACAAGCCCACGCCGAGCCCGAGCGCCGTGCCGAGCGCGAACGCGAGCACGGTCTCGACCAGCGTGATCCACAGATGCAGATAGATCTCGCCGCCCACGAACCACTCCCAGATCCGTTGCAGCACTTTCTGCGGCTCGCCAAAGAAGAACGCGGCCTTGTTCGGGTCGTCGAAATAGAAAGGCGGCAGCAGCGTCGGGCTGGTCAGCACGTACCAGAACACGAAGCACAGCACGAGCAGCAGCCATTGCCAGATCACCAGATTCGCCCGGTTCGGGCGCAACGTCTTCCACATGACTCGGTTTGCCTTGGACGATTGATTAACGCCAATACGTGACGCGCTTGCGTTTATACGGCGGTGAGTTGCTGCTGATAGCCTTTGAGTACTTCGTCGCGCAGCACGCTCCATATCTGCGCATGCAACTCGACGAAACGCGGATGCGAACGGATTTCAGCGACGTCGCGCGGACGCGGAAGGTCGATCGTGAATTCGCCGATCGGGTGCGTGCCCGGCCCGGCCGAAAGCACCACCACGCGGTCGGACATCGCGATCGCTTCGTCGAGGTCGTGCGTGATGAACAGCACCGCTTTGCGTTTTGCGGCCCACAGGTCGAGCAATTCGTTTTCCATCAACTGACGTGTCTGGATATCGAGTGCGGAAAACGGCTCGTCCATCAGAATGATGTCCGGATCGAGAATCAGCGTTTGCGCCATCGCGACTCGCTTGCGCATGCCGCCCGATAGCTGATGCGGATAGCGATCGCCAAAGCCGCCGAGGCCCACGCGCTTTAACCACTCGTCGGCTTTGACGCGAGCTTCGGCCGGCGGTACGCCGTGGAACGCGAGGCCGGCCATGACGTTGTCGATGGCCGAGCGCCACGGCATCAGCGCGTCGGCCTGGAACATATAGCCGGCGCGCCGGTTAATGCCCTTGAGCGGCTCACCGAACACGCTGACCGTGCCCGACGAAGGTCCTAGCAAACCCGCGCCAACATTCAGCAGTGTGGATTTGCCGCAACCGGTCGGCCCGACCACCGAGACGAACTCGCCCGGCGCGATGCGCAGCGTGGTGTCCTTCACCGCCGTGTAACGCTGCGCGCGATTGTCGCGCGCAGCGAACGTGCAGGTGATGTTCTCGAGCGCCAGTGCGGCAACGGTCATCGTTCAGCTCGCTTCGAAAGATCGGATTGGTATGTGATCAGGTCACGTCATCGTACGCGGCACCGGGATGGGGTTGCGACGCGCGCTGCGTCGCCTCGCAGTCCGGATGCCCGCGCTCGACTCAAGCCTTGACGGTTGTCAGCGCTTTCTTGACGAAGTCGTTGGTCCACGTCTTCGACAGGTCGATCGGCTTGCCCTGCACGTTCGGGTCGAATGCCTGCAAGGTCTTCAGCGACGTCGCGGGACCGTCCGCCGGCATCAGGCCGTCGGGCGACATCGCTTCCTTCACGTGCTGCCACGCGTCCAGATACACCGCGCGGTCGCCGAGCAGGTAGCCTTCCGGCACCGTGTTGATCAGTTCGCTGCCGGTCGCCGTTTGCAGCCACTTGAGCGCGCGCACCATCGCGTTGGTCAGCGCCTGCGTGGTGTTGGGATTCTTCGTGATGAAGCTTTGCGAGGCGTAGAGACACCCCGCCGGCATATCGCCACCGAAGACGCTGCGCGTGTCGGCGAGCGTACGCGTGTCCGACACCACGCGAATCTCGCCGGTGCGCTCGAGCTTGGTCATGACGGGGTCGAGATTGGCGATTGCGTCGATCTGCCCCGACTGCAACGCGGCGATCGCGCCGGCGCCCGCGCCGACGCCGATAAACGCGACGTCTTTCGCGCTCAGCCCCGCTTTCGCCAGCACGAAGCTCGCCATGATCGAGGTCGACGAGCCCGGCGCGGTCACGCCGATTTTCTTGCCCTTCAGATCGGCAATCGACTTGTAGTTCGGCATGGTCTTCTTCGAAACCGCGAGCACGATCTGCGGCGCGCGCCCTTGCAGCACGAATTCGCGGAACATCTGCTTTTGCGCCTGCAGCAGCAAGGTATGCTCGAACGCGCCGGACACCACGTCCGCGCTGCCCCCGACGGCCGCCTTCAATGCCTGCGAGCCGCCGGCGAAGTCGGAGATTTCGACGTCGAGCCCTTCGTCCTTGAAGTAATTGCGGCGCTCGGCGATGGTGAGCGGCAAGTAGTAGAACAGGTTCTTGCCGCCGACGGCGATCGCCACCTTGCTGGTTTCAGGTTTGCCCTGCGCGAAGGCGAGCGGCGTGGCGGCGAGCGTGGCGCCCGCGAGTGCGGCGGTGCCGGCGAGAAAACTTCTCCGTTGCATGGGCTCGAGTCTCCAAACTTTCGTGGTCCGGTTTATCTTTTTAGCGCGGCGCTCGCGGGCGCCGCGTGTGCTGCTCAAACGATCTGTTGCGCGTGCAACCTTGCAATGTGGTCTGCATCATAACCTAGCGATTGCAGGACTTCATCGGTATGTTCACCCAGTTCCGGGCCGAGCCAGCGTGTTTCGCCCGGCGTGGCCGAGAGCTTCGGTGTGACCGACGGCAGCGTGATCTCCTTACCGTCCTGCCATTTGAAACGCTGGATCATCTGGCGCGCCATGAACTGCGGATCGGTGAACATGTCCGCCACACTGTAGATGCGGCCCACCGGCACGTCGGCGGCATTCAGCACGGCGAGCGCTTCGTCGATGGTGCGCGTGGCGAGCCAGGCGGCGATCGCGCCGTCGATTTCCTGGGTGCGCGGCACGCGGCCGTCGTTATGCGCGAGCGCCGGATCGTTCGCGAGATCCTCGCGCTCGATCGCGATCATCAGGCGCTTGAAGATCGGATCGCTATTGCCGCCGATCACGATGCTGCCGTCGCGGCACGGATACGTATTGGACGGCACGATACCCGGCAGCGACGCGCCGGTGCGCTCGCGCACCATGCCATACACGCCGTATTCGGGCACCACGCTTTCCATCATGTTGAAGACGGCCTCGTACAGCGCGACGTCGACGACCTGCCCTTTGCCGCCGTTCACCTGTTTGTGATGCAGCGCCATCAGCGCGCCGATCACGCCGTGCAGCGCGGCGATCGAATCGCCGATCGAAATACCGATGCGCGGCGGCGGCAGGTCCGGGTAGCCGGTGATATGACGCAAGCCGCCCATCGATTCGGCGATCGCGCCGAAGCCGGGCCGGTCGCGATACGGACCGGTTTGCCCGTAACCGGACAGCCGCACCATGACGAGACCGGGATTTTCCGCCGACAGCACGTCATAGCCGAGCCCGAGTTTCTCCAGCAAACCGGGCCGGAAATTTTCGACGACGATATCCGCTTCTTTCGCGAGGCGCCGCACGATCTCCTTGCCCTCTTCGGCCTTCAGATTGATCGTGACGGATTTCTTGTTGCGTGCCTGCACGGCCCACCACAGCGACGTGCCGCCGACTTCCGGATAGAGCTTGCGCCATTTGCGCAGCGGGTCGCCGCCCTTGGGATCTTCGATCTTGATGACGTCGGCGCCGAACTCGCCGAGAAAGCGCGCGGCGAACGGGCCGGCGATCAGTGTGCCGAGTTCCAGCACTTTGACGCCGGTGAGCGGGCCGGTTTTGTTTTGTGGCGCGGCGCTCGCGCCGGATTCAGAGGTAGCGCTCATGTGTCTCCTTTGTCGGCGGGAGTTAGCGCTTTAGCGCTTACTCCCGCCCCATGCAAAGCTGTTCCGCGCTAACGCGCGTCGCCATACGGCGAGCGCCTTGCGCTACATCGAGCGACGGTCGAGCATGGCGCGGGCGATCGTGCCGGCGTCCACGTATTCGAGTTCGCCGCCCACCGGCACACCGCGCGCGAGGCGCGTCACGGCCAAACCGCGCGCCTTGAGCGTCTGCCCGAGGTAATGCGCGGTCGCCTCGCCTTCGTTGGTGAAATTGGTGGCGAGCACGACTTCCTTGACCACGCCATCCGATGCGCGTTTGACCAGCCGGTCGAAATGAATCTCCTTCGGCCCAATGCCGTCGAGCGGACTCAGACGTCCCATCAGCACGAAATAGAGGCCGCGATAGGTCATGGTCTGCTCGAGCATGATCTGATCGGCAGGCGTTTCGACGACGCACAGCAAAGTGGCATCGCGCTCCTCATCGAGGCAGACTTCGCAGATCTGCGCCTCGGTGAAGGTGTTGCACTTCTCGCAGTGCTTCAGATGCTCCGTGGCGAACAGCAACGAGCGGCCGAGTTTTTCGGCGCCGTCGCGATCGTGCTGCATCAGGTGGTAAGCCATGCGTTGCGCGGACTTCGGCCCGACGCCGGGCAGCGCGCGCAGCGCTTCGACGAGCGCCGACAAGGCGGAAGGTTGTTTCATGCGGATCGGCGTCGAAGTGGGTAGTGCCCGGCAATCCGGGTGGCGATGCGGTTGATACGATCGGTTTCCATCATTGCGGCGAGGGCCAGCCCGAGGGCGCGCGTTGCACGCCTCAGCCGAACGAACGCCGGTCGAGTCAAGCCGGCACAAGCGCAGTGAGTGCAGCACCGGCGGCATATGCAGTGCGCGCCACTCACGCGTTCCGTTCACGCCGCGGCGACAACTGCCGCGACGCCTGACCCGCCGCCTTACGGTCGTCGCGCTCAGAACGGCAGTTTGAAGCCCGGCGGCAACGGCAGACCCGAAGTCATGCCGCCCATCTTTTCCTGCGCGGTGGCTTCGGCCTTGCGCACGGCGTCGTTGAACGCGGCGGCGACCAGGTCTTCCAGCATGTCCTTGTCGTCGGCGAGCAGGCTCGGGTCGATCGATACGCGGCGCACGTCGTTCTTGCAGGTCATCGTCACCTTCACGAGACCGGCGCCCGACTGCCCCTCGACTTCGATCAGCGCGAGTTGCTCCTGCATCTTCTTCATGTTTTCCTGCATCTGCTGAGCTTGCTTCATCAGCCCGGCGAGTTGGCCTTTCATCATGGACATGCTCCTTCTTGATAGCGTGAAATTCGGAAATCGGGCGCGCTAAAACCTGTTGCGCTGCGAATCAGTGGACCGACGGCGCGCCGTTCGCGCCGGCGTCCGGAGTAATCGGGCGGATCGAGCCCGGCACGATGCTCGCGCCGAACTCGCGGATCAGCGACTGCACGAACGGATCGGCGCCGATCTCGCGCTCTGCTTCCTGTTGGCGCTGCGCGCGCAAGGCGGCGTCGTGCGCGGCGGCCGTGCGGCGCGCCGGCCCGACTTCGACGAGCACGTCGACAGCCTGGCCGAGCCTGTCGGCGAGCGCGGCTCTCAGTTTAGCGACCTGCGAGGCTTCCGCGTACTGCGGCACCGGCACGCTCAATTTGAGCGTGTTGCCCTCGAGCGCCATCAGTTCGCTGTTGAACGCCAGCTGATAGGAAATGCCCTTGAGCGGCAAGTCGACGGCCAGCGCCGGCCAGTCGCCCTTGAAACCGAGCGGATCGAGCGGCACCGCGGGCGGCAGCGGACGTTGATCGACCACCGGCGCCGGCGTGGACGCTGCGGAGGTATTCACGCGGACATCATCCGGGCCGCTGTCGAACACGGGCATGTAGCCATCGTCGGGCAGGCCGTAATAACCTTCGTCCGCGGCGGTGAGCGGCATGTATTCGTCGGGCGGCATGTCGTCCCACGGCGGCACCGACGCGCCGTTCTGCTCGGCGCCATTGCGCTGCGCGGGCGCTGAAGAGGCGGACGCGCGAGCCGCCGGTGCTGCCTCCTGCGGTGCGCGGCGCGGTGCGCCCGGCGTCGGCACGGGAACGACGACGCGCGGCGCGGCCGGCTTCGGCGTAGCGGGAACGGCAGATTTTGCGGCCGCTGCTGCGCTCGCGCGGCCACGGTCCGAGGACACTTTCAAACCGGCACTGCGCAGGACGTCGAGCGCCGCGCTCGCGCCGCCTGCGCGACGCGGTGCGCTATCGGCCGCGGGCGACGGCTCTTCCGACGGGGCCGCGGCGGCGGCCTGCTCGGTGCGAGCGAGCGCCGCAGCCGCGGGTGCGCTTAGTGAAGTCGCGGGCGCAGAGTCGGCGAGGGATGCCACAGAGGGAACTTCGGCGGCGGCCGCGCCATCGGGGCCGGCGGTTACGGAAGCTTCGTTCGCCGCCGAGTCGGTAGGCGCGTCATCCCACGGTGCCAAGGCGGCGGCCGCCGGGGCCGCAGACGAGACCGGCGACGCGGATGCCGCGGGGGCATCGTCCACCGGCTGCGACTGCGCCGAATTCACGTTGTGAACAACCGGCACCGACTCGCCGGCGACCGCCGGTTCCGCGCCAGGTGATTGCTCTGCTGCCTCGCCTCGACCAGAATCCGGCGACGTAGCTTGAACGCTGTTATCAGCAGGCGGCACTTCAATTGGGCTACGGGCTTGCCGTACCGGCTGAACCGCAACGCCCTTCTCCAATGCCACGGCATGACCCGGCTGCGTTTCACGAACCGGCGCAGCGGCGTTCACGCTCGCACCACGCGAATTCGTCAACGCAGCGCTTGCAGTCGCGCTCGCGGGCGCTCCCGACACACCCTGCTGCGCGGCCACAGCTGGCGCACCGGCACGTTTTGCCCCACTCGCTCCCGCCTGGCCAGACGCGCGCGCCGAACCCACGGCGCCACCGCCACCGCCTGTGGGTGCCGGTTCGAAGGCGAGCATGCGCAGCAGCGTCATGGTGAAGCCGGCGTATTCGTCCGGCGCGAGACCCAGTTCGCTCCGGCCGATCGTCGCGATCTGATAGAACAGTTGCACCTGCTCGGCGCTCAAGGCTTCAGCGAAGCGGCGCAAGTCGGCCGCCTCAGGCCACTCGTCCAGTACCGACGACGGCGCGAACTGCGCCCACGCGATCCGATGCAGCAAACTCGCCAGATCCTGCAGCGCCGTGGAAAACGACAGGCTGCGCAACGCCATCTCGTCGGCGACCGATAGCACCGCGGCGCCGTCGCCGTCCGCGAGCGCGTCGAGCAGACGAATCAGATAGCTCTGGTCGAGCGCGCCGAGCATGCCGCGCACGGCTTCTTCATTGACCTGATTGGCCGAATAGGCGATCGCCTGATCGGTCAGCGAAAGCGCGTCGCGCATCGAGCCGTCGGCCGCGCGTGCGAGCAGGCGCAGCGCCTGGGCGTCGTACGGCACCTTCTCTTCGCCGAGAATATGTTCGAGATGCGAGACGATGTGGCCAGCGGGCATCTGCTTCAGATTGAACTGCAGACAGCGCGACAGCACCGTGACCGGAATCTTTTGCGGATCCGTCGTGGCGAGAATGAACTTGACATGCGAAGGCGGTTCTTCCAGCGTCTTCAGCATGGCGTTGAAGGCGTGGTTGGTCAGCATGTGCACTTCGTCGATCATATAGACCTTGAAGCGCGCATCCACTGGCGCGTAGACGGCGCGCTCCAGCAGTGCCGCCATTTCGTCCACGCCGCGATTACTCGCCGCGTCCATTTCCACATAATCGACGAAGCGCCCTTCGTCGATCTCGCGGCACGCGCGGCACACGCCGCACGGCGTGGAGGTCACGCCGGTTTCGCAGTTCAGCGCCTTGGCGAAGATGCGCGACAGCGTGGTTTTGCCGACGCCGCGCGTGCCGGTAAACAGATAGGCATGGTGCAGACGGCCGCCGTCGAGCGCGTGCGTGAGCGCGCGCACCACGTGCTCCTGTCCGACGAGCGAAGCGAAATCCTTCGGCCGCCATTTGCGTGCGAGAACTTGATAGGTCATCGGGAAATTGTATCAGTAACGATGGCGTGCAAAACCGATTCGCGACCGCTCGCGAACGCATGCTGTCACTTCATTGGAAGTGGCTAACGGACCGATAGGAAAAAATAGATGAAGCGCGCGAGAAGCATCAGGAGGCGTGGCTGCATGCCGCTGCGCTCAGGG
Organism: Paraburkholderia sp. BL17N1; assembly: GCF_003634175.1. Classification (NCBI taxonomy): domain Bacteria; kingdom Pseudomonadati; phylum Pseudomonadota; class Betaproteobacteria; order Burkholderiales; family Burkholderiaceae; genus Paraburkholderia; species Paraburkholderia sp. BL17N1. The sequence goes on along the minus strand of NZ_RBIW01000001.1, from coordinate 3,381,879 downwards.
TAAACAGAAGATGGGATGCGTTTGCGGAAGAACCCGCGGAGAAAAACAAGAACAACAAAAAAAGGAAGGTGACGAGCCCGACCCTCGGCACTGGTGGAAAACGGCTGTGGCTGCTTCGTTCCCGACCTGACCAGGTTGACCATCCCTCCATGCGAGGAGGCCCGTCACGAAACATTCTATCATCGCTTGGCCCGTCGTGCGACTGTTAATACGAGCAAATCGTCAACGGCGCGCCGAATCGCTACTTGCGCACCATATAGCCGATCTCGCAGCGAGGCCGGCGAAAGCCACTTGAGTTTGGCCGGCAAGCCACCAGATAGGTTGCGTCATGGTTTGATGAATCACGGTGGCACTTCGTCGGCAGCCATTGGCCCCACTGCCCTGATGAGTACTATCGGCCCCGGCAACGCATAGCGAATTAAGCTAAACTGCCGTACGGATGACCCGCAAACGCGAGCCTTCCGCATACTCCGAAACAGGTTCACACCTTTTCCGGTGTGTGTCGGCAAAGTTCCGGTTGCGGCAAAGCGAACGGAAGTTTCCTTAGGTTTTGACGTATCGTGGCGAGCAATTCAGGCGGGCCTCGAACCGATAGAGGTATTCATACAATGAGCGAACAAATCAAGCATATTAGCGACGCATCGTTCGAACAGGACGTCGTGAAATCCGATAAACCCGTGCTGCTCGATTTCTGGGCTGAATGGTGCGGTCCGTGCAAAATGATCGCGCCGATCCTCGACGAAGTCGCGAAGGATTACGCCGATCGCCTGCAAATCGCCAAGATCAACGTCGACGAGCATCAATCGACGCCGGTCAAGTTCGGCGTGCGCGGTATCCCCACGCTGATCCTGTTCAAGAACGGCGCTGTGGCCGCGCAGAAAGTCGGCGCACTGTCGAAGTCGCAACTCACCGCGTTCCTCGACGGCAACCTGTAAAGCGATCAGAGCAACGCGCTGCGAGGCCTCTCTGAAAGCCGCGGGCGCGTTGTGTTAAGCGTGTTGTCGGGCGACAACACGCTTAACAAGAAAGATGCCATGCCGTCGCACCGGCGGAAACTGGCGTGTGCTATGCTAGAATCCGCAAAACGTCGAAAAGACGTGTAAGTCCTTGAGCGGTTCCGCTCACTCTCCTCCCAGATTTCATTTCGTCGCACCTTCTCCTGCGGGTTCTCCGTATGCATTTATCCGAGCTTAAGACTCTGCACGTGTCCGAATTGATCGAGATGGCCAATGGCCTCGAGATCGAAAGTGCGAACCGCCTGCGCAAGCAGGAATTGATGTTCGCCATTCTAAAAAAACGAGCCAAAACGGGCGACACGATCTTCGGCGACGGCACGCTCGAAGTGCTGCCGGACGGCTTCGGCTTCCTGCGTTCGCCGGAAACCTCGTACCTGGCCAGCACGGACGATATTTATATCAGCCCGTCGCAAATCCGCCGCTTCAACCTGCATACGGGCGACACGATCGAAGGCGAAGTGCGTACGCCGAAAGACGGCGAACGCTATTTCGCGCTGGTGAAGGTGGACAAGGTCAACGGCCAGCCGCCGGAGGCCTCGAAGCACAAGATCATGTTCGAAAACCTGACGCCGCTGCACCCGAACAAGGTGCTGCTGCTCGAACGTGAAATGCGTGGCGAGGAAAACGTCACGGGCCGCATCATCGACATGATCGCGCCGATCGGCAAAGGCCAGCGCGGCCTGCTGGTCGCATCGCCGAAGTCGGGTAAGACCGTGATGCTTCAGCACATCGCCCACGCGATCAAGCAGAACCATCCGGATGTCGTGCTGTTCGTGCTGCTGATCGACGAACGCCCGGAAGAAGTGACCGAAATGCAGCGCTCGGTGGCGGGCGAAGTGATCGCCTCCACGTTCGACGAACCGGCCGCGCGTCACGTTCAAGTCGCCGAAATGGTGATCGAAAAAGCCAAGCGCCTCGTCGAAATGAAGAACGACGTGGTGATTCTGCTCGACTCGATCACGCGTCTCGCGCGTGCGTACAACACGGTCGTGCCGGCCTCGGGCAAGGTGCTGACGGGTGGTGTCGACGCCAACGCGCTGCAACGTCCGAAGCGTTTCTTCGGCGCGGCGCGCAATATCGAGGAAGGCGGCTCGCTGACCATCATCGGCACGGCGCTGATCGAAACCGGCAGCCGCATGGACGACGTGATCTATGAAGAATTCAAGGGCACCGGCAACATGGAAGTGCACCTGGAGCGCCGTCTTGCTGAAAAACGCGTCTACCCGTCGATCAACCTGAACAAGTCCGGCACGCGCCGCGAAGAACTGCTGATCAAGCCCGAAGTGCTGCAAAAGATCTGGGTGCTGCGCAAGTTCATTCACGACATGGACGAAGTCGAGTCGATGGAATTCCTGCTCGACAAGATCCGCCAGACGAAGAGCAATTCGGAGTTCTTCGACATGATGCGTCGTGGTGGCGGCAGCTAAGGAATTGGGCTGATCTGGCCGTCCCAATCGCAGTTTACGCATCGCATGAAAAAGCCGCTCGTCGCAAACGAGCGGCTTTTTTTCGCCTTTTGATTTGCCGCCCGCGCACGGCGCACAGGCCACCTCCGGTTTCCAACTCACGTGTCGCTTGGCGCGGCAACCTATACGTGAACGTACACGTTGAAGTACAATACAGCCGGTCTGTCATGTCTGCCACACGCCTATGTCCAAGGACTCACCCGCTCTGCTGACGGTGCGCGACGCCGCCGAACGTCTCGGCGTCACCCCGCGCACGCTGAAGTACTACGAGGAACGCGGCCTCGTGTCGCCCACGCGCAGCGAAGGCCGCTACCGGCTTTACGACGAGGACGATCTGAAGCGCTTCGGTCGCATTCTGCGTTTGCGCTCGCTCGGCTTCTCGCTGCATAGCGTCACCGAAATGCTCAAGCGTCCGCTCGAATCCGTCGACGGCGGCCACCGCTATTCCACCGAATCGCTGCAGCAGATTCACGACGCCATCGAGCAGCAGGTCGCGGCGCTCGACGCGCGCATCGAAAGCGTGCGCCGCGAACTGAAGGAAGCGCAGAAGCTGCGCGCCGAGCTGAGCCCCGACCTCGACTACCTGAAGCGGCGCCTTGCCGGCGAGAATGCGGAGGCATTGCTCGAACAGCGCCGCAACGCGCGCGCCAAGGCAGGCAACGCGACACCTTCGAAACGGGCCAAAGAACCGGACAACCCCACGCCGGGCGAGTCCACGCCGGACGAATCCACATGACCACCACATCGCCCCGCGTGTCGTTGTTCAGCGTCGAAAAACTGCGCGGCGATTTCTTCCCCTGGGTGCTGGCCGTCGTTACCGGCCTCGACTATTTCGACAATTCGATCTTCTCGTTTTTCACCAGCTATATCGCCGGCGGCATCAATGCGTCGCCCGATGAACTGGTGTGGGCGTCGAGCGCCTATGCGGTCGCGGCGGTGCTGGGCATCCTGCAACAGCAATGGTGGGTCGAACGCTTCGGCTACCGGCGCTACGTGGCCGGCTGCATGCTGCTTTATGCCGCCGGCGCGGTGGCCGCGACGCTGTGTGAATCGTCGATCGAACTGGCGTTCGCGCGCGGCTTTCAAGGCTACTTCATCGGCCCGATGATGGGCACCTGCCGCATCCTGATCCAGATGAGTTTCAAGCCGCAGCGGCGGCCGGCGGCCACCCGCGCGTTTCTCATACTGATCGTCCTGAGCAGTGCGCTGGCGCCGCTGATCGGCGGCCAGCTGGTCGGGCATTTCGACTGGCGCGCGCTGTTCGTGTGCACGGCGCCTGTGGGCGTGCTGTTCGCCGTGCTGGCCTTGCTCGCGCTGCCCGACTCCGGCAACCGCCTGCCGGAGGAACGCGGCTCGGCGCATTTCTGGCCGTACGTGATCTTCGCGTTAGCCCAAGGCGCGCTGCAGATCGTGATGCAGCAGGTGCGCTTCCAGTTGTTCAGCGCGTCGCCCGGATTGATTCTGCTGAGCGTCGCCGGGATTGTCGCGCTGGGCTGGTTCGCCTATCACCAGTGGCATCATCCCGCGCCGCTCGTGCGCCTGCATGCGCTGCGCGAGAAGGTCTTCCAGGTCGGCCTCGTGCTCTACATGTTTTATTACTACATCTCGACGGTATTCAGCTATCTGATCTCGCGCTTTCTCGAGAGCGGGCTTGGCTATCCGGTCGAAAACACCGGGCAACTGGTCGGCACGACGTCGCTGATTTCGGCGAGCGCCCTGTTCGTCTATTTGCGTTACGCGAAGCTGCTGCCGCGCAAGAAATGGATCATCGTGTCCGGCTTCGCGGTCGCCGCGTTCGCCGCGGCATTGATGACGCGCATGTCGCCGGGCGCCGGCGAAGCGGCGTTGATGCTGCCGCTGCTGTCGCGCGGTTTGCTGCTGCTGTTCATCGTGCTGCCGGTCGCCAATCTGACATTCAAAATTTTCGCCATTGAAGAATTCAGCCACGGCTACCGGCTGAAAAACATCGTGCGGCAACTGACCATGTCGTTTGCAACGGCCTCCGTGATCATCGTCGAGCAACATCGCCAGGCGCTGCACGAAACTCGCCTCGCGGAGTTCGTGAATCCGTACAATCCTGTGTTCCAGAACTCGCTCGCTACGCTGACGAAAGGCTTTGCCGCCGCCGGCCGCTCGCCCTCCGAGGCGCACTCGCTGGCGCTCGTGGAACTCAGCCGCACCGTTGCGCAACAAGCCAGCTTTCTGACCTCGCTGGACGGCTTCTATTTCCTGATCGGCGTGGCGATATGCGGCGGCCTGTTTGCCGCGTGGCAAAAACAGATCGACTAGGGTTGCTTCAGGCCATGCTCTCGAAACTGACTCAATGGTTCGGCACACGCCGGCGCGAGCGCGCGCTGCGCGACTACGCGGTCGGCGATCCGCTCTGGCAAGCCACGCTCGACGGCCTGCCGTTCCTCGCGCACCTCGCCGCGCCGGACCTCGTGCGTTTGCGCGAAATGACGAGCCTGTTCCTCGCGCAAAAGGAATTTTCGACCGCGCACGAACTGGAACTGACCGACGCGATGACCGTGGCGATCGCCGCCCAGGCATGTCTGCCGGTGTTGAACCTGAGCCTCGATCTGTACCGCGGCTGGGTCGGCGTGATCGTCTATCCGGGCGAATTCGTGATCCGCAAGACGGTCGAGGACCAGGACGGCGTGGTGCACGAAGTCGAACAGGACGCGAGCGGCGAAGCATGGGAAGGCGGCCCCGTGGTGCTGTCGTGGGAAGACGCGCAAATGACGGACGGCACCGACGCCTACAACGTCGTGATTCACGAATTCGCGCACAAGATCGACATGCTGAACGGCGAAGCGGACGGCCACCCGCCGCTCATGCGCCGCTGGCACGCGCCGCTCGATTCGCAGGCTTGGGCCGACGTGTTCGACCACGCTTACGACCACTTCTGCGCGAAAGTCGACGCGGTGCCGGAGCGCCGCTGGGCGCGCTTCGAGCGCGACTCGCTGATCGATCCGTACGCGGCGGATCATCCGTCGGAATTTTTTGCCGTTTGCAGCGAGGCGCTGTTCGTTCAGCCGCAGGCGTTCGAAGCCGAGTATCCGGAGTTGTATCGGCTGCTTGCGCGCTATTACCGGCAGGATCCCGCGCGAGTCGGCTTAACGTTCACGCCCGTCTGATGCGCAACGCCCGCCGGGCAAGGGTTGCCGCCCGGTCTGCAAGCCGGTCGCCAAGCGAGCCGGACAGCCGTGAAAACGGCGCGTGCCGCTAGCAAAAAGCCGCGGCAAAAGTCGTCAAGCGACTGATTTTCTGGCATAATCGCCGTTTTTCGACCATAGGCAAGTGGCTCGCGCCTAGATGCGGTTCGTTCAGATACGGCCGCACGCGGGTTGGCTACCGCCAGATTAAAGGAAAGACCATGAAAGAAGGCATTCACCCGGATTACCGCGAAGTTCTGTTCATCGACGTGTCGAACGACTTCAAGTTTGTGACGCGCTCGACCATCCAGACGCGTGAAACCGCCGAATTCGAAGGCAAGACCTACCCGCTCGCCAAGATCGAAGTGTCGTCGGAATCGCATCCGTTCTACACCGGCCAGCAAAAGATCATGGACACGGCAGGCCGCGTCGAGAAGTTCCGCAACAAGTTCGGCTCGCGCGCTACCGGCAAGGTCGCAGCGAAGTAAGACCTGGCTCGTCGCCGGCTCTGGCCGGCAGCGAAGCAGGAGCAAAAAGGGCAGCGCGAGCTGCCCTTTTTTGTCGCCCGGCTGATCATCCATCGCCAATGCGGCGGCGAAAAGCTACGAGCACGGCGCGCCACCCAAACCGTGTTACAGCTTTCCCAACCACGTTGCGAGCCGTTACCGGCCGTGACGCGCATCGCACGGCACGACTACAATGCCGGATGCTCCAAACTGGCCATTCGAGCCGGACATGCCGTCCGGTCCCGGCTGCACCGCTTATCCGATATCCACACACCGCATGAGACCTGCCGTTCGCCTCACTGCCTCAGCGACCAGTGCCTTGCCGCGCTGGCTGCTGCTGACCATCTGTATCGTCTACGCATCGTTCGGACTATTCGGCCGCGATCCGTGGAAGAACGAGGATGCAGCCGGCTTCGGCGTCATGTGGACCATGGCCAACGGCGGCGCGCACGACTGGCTGCTGCCGAATCTGGTCGGCAAATACCTCACTGAAGACGGCCCGCTCGGCTACTGGTTCGGCGCCAGCGCGATCCGCCTGCTCGCGCCGTGGGTCGATGCGAGCAATGCCTCGCGCGTCTTCACGGGCCTGATGTTCTGCGCGGGCTGCGCGTTCGTCTGGTACGCCGCTTATCTGCTCGGCCGGCGCGCCGAAGTCCAGCCGTTCAAATACGCGTTCGGCGGCGAGCCGGAACCGCGCGATTACGGCCGCACGCTCGCCGACGGTGCGCTGCTGATCCTGCTCGCGTGCTTCGGCCTTGCCGAGCGCGGCCACGAAACCACGCCGCAACTCGCGCAGTTCTTCGGCATCGCGATGCTCGTGTACGGGCTCGTGCGCATGATCGACAAGCCGATTCAGGGCGCGCTGATCTGGGGGCTCGCGATCGCCCTCGTCACGCTGGCCAGCAGTCCGGTGCTGGTCGGCGCGCTGCTGCTCGGCACGTTGGCGATGACCCTGATCGTGCGCGAAACGCGCTCGCGCTGGCTGCTGCTGGCGGGTCTGCCCGTGGCGCTCGTGCTGTCCGTGGCGTGGCCGATCGCCGCGCTCGCCGCCTTCCCCGACGACGCCGTCTGGTATCTCAATCAATGGGTGCACGTCAGCTTGAGCTCGTTCGCTGGGCCGCCCGGCTCGGTGGCCGGCTACGCGCTGAAAAACCTGCCGCTTTTCACCTGGCCCGCGTGGCCGTTGGCGCTCTGGGCGTGGTTCAGCTGGTCGGGATTGCGGCGCGCGCCGCATGTGGCCATTCCGCTTTCGGTGATCGGACCTCTGTTCGTGCTGGTCGTGCTGCAGAGCCATCAATCGAACCGGCTTTACATGCTGCTGCTGCCGCCGCTCGCGGTACTGGCCGCGTTCGCGCTGCCCACGCTCAAGCGCGGTGCGATCAACGCGATCGACTGGTTCGCGCTCCTGAGCTTCACGATTCTCGGCAGCTTCGTCTGGCTGGTTTATATCGCGGGGCTGACCGGCTTTCCGCATCCGCTCGCGCGCAATCTCGCGCGTCTCGCGCCGGGTTTCGCGCCGCAGTTCAAGATCCTGTCGTTCGCGTGCGCGGTCGCCGTGACGGTCTGCTGGTTCGTGCTGGTGCAGTGGCGGCTCGCGCGCCATCCGAAAGTCCTGTGGCGCAGCGTGGTGCTCTCGAGCGCCGGCACCACCCTGATGTGGGTGTTGCTCATGACGCTGTGGCTGCCGGTGGTCAACTACAGCCGGACCTATAAGGACGTCGCCGAACAGATCGCCGCCCATCTGCCGGACGACTACACCTGCATTTCGCCGGTGCGCCTCGGCAATGCGCAGATCGCGACCTTCGCGTATTTCGGCGACATGCACTTCTCCTTCGACCAGGACTGCGACGTGATCCTGCGTCAGGATACGCAGGACTACGGCGAGCCGAGCGCGATGTCCGACTTCGTCTGGAAGCTGGTGTGGGAAGGCCGCCGCGTGGCCGACCGCGACGAACGCTTCCGCCTGTACGTGCGCATCGACCGTCCGAAGCCGCCGGTCGTCAAGCGCCGCAACTGGCGCAAGAAGTCCGACTGAGCATGTTCGCCGACGTACGGAAAATCGCCGGACTCGCGTGGCCGGTGCTGATCGGGCAACTGGCGATCATCGCGTTCGGCGTGATCGACACGGCGATGGTCGGCCGCTACTCGGCTGTCGATCTGGCGGCGCTCGGCCTGGGCTCGTCGGTTTATATCTCCGTGTATATCGGCCTCACCGGCATTCTGACCGCGCTGCAACCGATTACCGCGCAACTCTACGGCGCGCGCCGCTACATCGAGATCGGCGAGGAGGTTCGCCAGGCCTTGTGGCTCGCACTCGCGCTGACGGTGATCGGCTTTCTGATTCTGTTTTTCCCGGGCCCGGTGTTGCAGATCGCGCGCGTGCCCGAGGCGCTGCACGACCGCACTGTCGCGTACCTGCGGATCCTGGCCTTCGGCTTGCCGGCCGGGCTCGCTTTTCGCGTCTACAGTTCGATCACCAATGCGGTGGGCAAACCACGGCTCGTGATGATCCTGCAGATCGGCGCGCTGCTGCTCAAGGTGCCGCTCAACACGTGGTTCATCTTCGGCGGGTTCGGCGTGCCGGCGCTCGGCGGGCCGGGTTGCGCGCTTGCCAGCACGACGATCAACTGGGGGCTGGCCGCGCTCGGCATGTTGCTGCTGACGCGCGTCGACGTGTTCAAACCGTTCGCGATCTTCGCGCAGTTCTGCTGGCCAGTCTGGCGGCGCCAGGCGGCGCAACTGCGGCTGGGCATTCCGATGGGCCTGTCGTATCTGATCGAAGTCACCTCCTACACGTTCATGGCGCTCTTCATTGCGCGCTTCGGTACGACGACGCTCGCCGGCCATCAGATCGCCGGCAATATCGGTGCGGTGCTGTACATGACGCCATTGTCGATCGGCATCGCTTCGTCGACGCTGGTCGCGCAGGCGCTCGGCGCGCATCGTCCGGCAGCGGCGCGCACGCTGTCGCGTCACGGCATCATGATGGCGATGGCGATCGCCTGCTGTTACGGCGCGGTCGTGCTGGTGCTGCGGCCGTACATCATCGAAGGCTATACGCCGAATGCGCAGGTCGTCGCGGCGGCGTCGCCGCTGGTGCTGATCGTCGTGTGCTATCACCTGTTCGATGCGTTGCAGATCACTACCGCGTTCGTGCTGCGCGCCTACAAGGTGGCGGTCGTGCCGACCGTGATCTACGCGGTGGCGCTGTGGGGTGTGGGGCTCGGTGGCGGCTATGTGCTCGGCTTCAACGTGACCGGCGGCACGCCGGAATGGCTGACCGGCGCGCGCGGCTTCTGGGTAGCGAATACCGCGAGTCTCGCGATTGCGGGCATCGGCTTGCTGATGTACTGGCGGGTGGTGAGCAAGCGCTATTTGCATGCCGAGGCGGCGCTTCGGGTCGATTCGGCGGCTTGACGGGGCTACTGTACAGCGGTGAAATGCGCGGGTTTCCCGCTGGTGAACTGCAGTTTGGTCTCAGTCCACAGCCCCGTTGTCGTGGGGACTGTCAATAACGGACCGTTAGTTGCGTTAGAACCACAATAAAAAGCGGCCGCGCGATGCAGCCGCTCGGCCTACCTTGCTGTCGCCGTTGCCCGAGGATATCAACCCGCGTGCGCTTGCTCCTCCAGCACCTGCGCCGCGCTCGCCGCTTGCCCGTCGCTCACCGCCTGGTCACGGCGCTCGAAAATCTCGCGCGCGGCAAACAACGCATTCAGCGCCGCCGGAAAGCCCGCGTAAAGCGCCATCTGCATGAACACCTCGACGATCTCCTCGCGCGTGCAGCCGACGTTCAACGCCGCCTCGATATGCACCTTCAATTGCGGCTGCGCGCAGCCGAGCGTGGCAAGCGATGCGATCGTGGCAATCTCACGCGTGCGCAGATCGAGTTGCGGCCGGCTGTAAATGTCGCCGAAGCCAAATTCGATCAGCAGACGGCCGAAATCCGGCGCGATCGGCGCCAGCGCGGCGATGACCTGTTCGCCGGCCGAGCCGTCAATCTGCTTCAGTTTGTCCCAGCCTCGGGTGTAGCGGTCGTTGTGTGCGTGGTCCATGGTGAGTCCTCTTCCGAATGTGAGTGCGCCTGGGTTTCGTCGGTTTGTCGTGCCGAATGCTCCGCGGCGGCTGCGCGCCCAGCCGCTTCGTAGTACGCGATCTTGTCGACGATCGCGCCGAGGTTGCTCTGCAACTCGGCGATCCGCGCCAAAACTGCATCCCGATGCGCCACCAGCAGATCGCGGCGCGCGCCCACCGTAGGCTGCCCTTGTGCGCGCAAGGCGGCGAACGCCTGCATGCCGGCGATCGGCATGCCGGTCGCCTTCAGGCGCATCAGGAACCGCAGCCAGTCCAGATCGGCCGGCGAATACAGCCGATGCCCCGCCTGCGTGCGGCCGACGGCGCGAATCAGCCCGGCCTGCTCGTAATAGCGCAACGTATGCGTCGAAACGCCGATCGTTTCAGCGACCTGCCCGATGGTGAGTGCTTTCGAGATATTCGACATGACGGAACTCAGGTTAGGACTTCGAGTGCACTCTAAGTCAAGTGCGTCATGCTGTCATTTGTCTCCGCTGTCATTTTTTACGGCGTGAGGTTTTGATCGATAAGCTCACAACAGCCTAATAACAAGGCAAAAGGTTTAAATCTTGTTCACACTGATTTACTTGTCGTGAATCGATCGGTATAAATCGTCCGCGTTCGCAAATAAGGGCGCGCAATTTGTTCTATGCTTAAGCGCAGCGAAAGCTGACAGGCTGCTGTCGTCCGAGCTTTGTACGGGTCGTCCCTTCGCGGCTAACTTTTTTGCCCACAATGGAGTGCTTGCCATGCTGAAGAAGCTTTTAATGCTTTGCGTTGCTTTGGCTTTGTCGCTGTCGGCCGGATTTGCGGCGGCCGTCGAAGTAAATTCCGCCGATCAGGCGGCGCTCGAATCGGTCAAGGGTATCGGCCCGGTGCATGCGAAAGCGATCATTGACGAACGCACGAAGAATGGCCCGTTCAAGGACGCCGACGATCTCGCCACGCGCGTCAAGGGCATCGGCACGAAATCGGTGACCAATCTCGAAGCGGCAGGCCTGACGATCAACGGTTCGTCCACACCGCCGAGCGGCGCCAAGCCCGCCGCGAAACCGGGCAGCACGGCCACGACGAAGGCAGCGCCGGCCGCCGCGCCTGCGGCCACGACCGCGGCGCCAGCCACGGCTGCGACCACGACGCCGCCCGCGCCCGCGGAGGCTTCCGGCGCGAAGGCATCGAAGTCGAAGAAGAAGAGCAAGACTGCCGCGTCCGACGCGGCGGCGGCATCCGCGCCGGCCGCCACGGCCGCGGCGGCGCCGGCCAGTGCCTCCGACAGCAAGGCTTCGAAGAAGAAAGCTAAGAAGAGCAAGGCCGCATCGGCTGCGGCGGCCTCGGGCGGTGCCTGACAGCACGGAAAGAGGACCGGACAGAATCACACGGAGTACGAAACAGGATCAGGCAGCGGCAGTGCAACGGCCCAAGGGTTATGCGCGTGGCGGCCACACCATGCACCGTCGGCGCCGTCTCGCCGCCGCCCGCCTTCCTCCCACAGCGCCGCGCAACCGCGCGGCGTTTTCACCCGCTGACCCGTCGAGCACGTGTCGGCATTCAAGAGAGACTGTCATGAGCCTACTCGACACACTCGGTTCCCTGGTTGGCAAATCCCCCGAAGGCGGTGGTGGCCAGCAAGCCCTGATCGCGGCTGCGCTCGAATTCGTCAACAGCCAGCCGGGCGGCCTGAACGGCCTGATCGACCGCTTCAAGGAAAAAGGCCTCGGCGACGTCGTGACGTCGTGGGTCAGCAATGGCGAAAACCAGCCGATCGCGCCCGACGCGCTGCACAGCGTGCTCGGCTCGGAAACCGTCACCAACCTCGCGGCGAAGGCCGGCGTGCAACCGGATCAGGTCACCGGACTGCTGTCGCAGATTCTGCCGCATGTCGTCAATGCGGCCACGCCGGAAGGCGAAGTGCCGGCTGAGGGCAAGCTGAACGCCACGACCGTGCTCGGCGCGCTGGGCGGCTTGTCGGCGTTGTTCGGCAAAGGCAACGCGTAACGACACGGGCGGCCTTGGCTGCCCACATGCCCGCTTGCAGCGCAATCAGCGGGCAAAAAAAACGGCAACGAAGTCACCTTCGTTGCCGTTTTTTAACATCGTCAGGAGCGGCTCGACCGCCGCCGCTCCTTTTCTTCGAAGAACGCGTTTGGCTTAATGCACGACGCGTTCGAAGACCAGCTTGCCTTCTTCCAGTTCGACCGGAATCACGTCCTTCGGACCGAACTTGCCGGCCAGAATCAGCTTGGCGACCGGGTTCTCGATCTCCTGCTGGATCGCGCGCTTCAACGGCCGCGCGCCGAACAGCGGATCGTAGCCGACCTTGCCGACATGCTCGAGCGCCGAATCCGACACCACCAGTTGCATATCGAGTTTGGCCAGCCGCTCGTGCAGACGCTGCAACTGGATCCGCGCGATCGACTGGATATTCGAGCGGTCGAGCGCATGGAAAACGACGACGTCGTCGATCCGGTTCAGGAACTCGGGCCTGAAGTGCAGCTTCACTTCTTCCCAGACCGCGTCCTTCACCGCGTCCTGCGGCTCGCCGACCATCGACTGGATCACTTGCGAACCGAGGTTCGACGTCATCACGATCACCGTGTTCTTGAAGTCCACGGTGCGGCCCTGTCCGTCGGTCATGCGGCCGTCGTCGAGCACTTGCAGCAGCACGTTGAACACGTCCGGGTGCGCCTTCTCGATTTCGTCGAGCAGGATCACGCTATACGGCTTGCGGCGCACGGCTTCGGTCAGATAACCGCCTTCTTCATAGCCCACGTATCCCGGCGGCGCACCGATCAGACGCGCGACGCTGTGCTTCTCCATGAACTCGCTCATGTCGATACGGATCAGATGATCTTCCGAATCGAACAGGAACGACGCCAGGGCTTTGCACAACTCCGTCTTGCCCACCCCGGTCGGACCGAGGAACAGGAACGAACCATACGGCCGGTTCGGATCCGACAGACCCGCACGCGAACGGCGGATCGCATCGGCAACCGCGCTGATCGCCTCGTCCTGACCGACCACGCGCGCATGCAGTTTCTCTTCGATCTGCAGCAGCTTTTCGCGCTCGCCTTGCATCATGCGCGACACCGGAATGCCGGTGGAACGCGACACGACTTCAGCGATTTCCTCCGCCCCGACCTGCGTGCGCAAGAGCCTCGGACGGGTCGGATTGTTCTGCTCGCTCGCCTCGGCCTTGGTCACTTCCTTCAACTGCGCTTCGAGCCCCGGCAGCTTGCCGTACTGCAGCTCGGCGACCTTTTCAAGCTTGCCTTCGCGTTGCAGGCGTGTGATTTCCGCACGCGTCTTTTCGATCTCTTCCTTCAATTGCGCGCTGCCCTGCACCGCAGCTTTTTCCGCGGTCCAGATTTCTTCGAGGTCCGAATATTCGCGATTCAGCCGCTCGATTTCTTCCTCGATCAGTTGCAGACGCTTTTGCGACGCTTCGTCTTTTTCCTTCTTGACGGCTTCGCGCTCGATCTTCAACTGGATCAACCGACGGTCGAGCCGATCCATCTCTTCCGGCTTCGAGTCGATTTCCATCTTGATCTTCGAAGCGGCTTCGTCGATCAGGTCGATCGCCTTGTCCGGCAGGAAACGGTCCGTGATGTAGCGATGCGACAGTTCCGCCGCGGCCACGATAGCGGGGTCGGTGATATCGACGCCATGATGCAGCTCATACTTTTCCTGCAGACCGCGCAGGATCGCGATGGTCGCTTCGACCGACGGTTCGTCGACCAGCACCTTCTGGAAACGGCGCTCGAGCGCGGCATCCTTTTCGATGTACTTGCGATATTCGTCCAGCGTGGTCGCGCCGACGCAATGCAGTTCGCCGCGCGAGAGCGCCGGCTTGAGCATATTGCCCGCGTCCATCGCGCCTTCAGCCTTGCCCGCGCCGACCATGGTGTGAATTTCGTCGATGAAGACGATGGTCTGCCCTTCGTCTTTCGCGATGTCGCTCAGCACGGCTTTCAGGCGTTCTTCGAACTCGCCGCGATACTTGGCGCCGGCCAGCAGGGCCGCCATATCGAGCGACAGCACGCGCTTGCCCTTGAGCGTTTCCGGCACTTCGCCGTTGACGATACGCTGCGCCAGACCTTCGACGATCGCGGTCTTACCCACGCCCGGTTCGCCGATCAGCACCGGGTTGTTTTTGGTGCGCCGTTGCAGGATCTGGATCGAACGACGGATCTCGTCGTCACGGCCGATCACCGGATCGAGCTTGCCGGCCCGCGCGCGCTCGGTGAGATCGATGGTGTATTTCTTCAGCGCTTCACGCTGGCTTTCGGCGTCCTGGCTATGCACCTGCGAGCCGCCGCGCACCGCGACGATCGCGCTTTCCAGCGACTTGCGCGACAAGCCGTGCTGACGCGCGAGACGCCCGGCCTCGCCTTTATCGTCCGCAACCGCGAGCAGGAACATCTCGCTCGCGATGAACGTGTCGTTGAGCTTCTGGGCTTCCTTGTCGGCTTGATTCAGCAGACCAGTCAGCTCGCGGCCGATCTGCACATTGCCGTCCGTGCCCTGCACTTGCGGCAGACGCGTCATGGCGTCGCCGAGCGCCGTTTGCAGCGCCTGCACGTGCACGCCGGCACGCGAGAGCAGTGAGCGCGCCGAACCATCCTGCTGGGCGACGAGAGCCGACAGGACGTGAACCGGTTCGATGTATTGATTGTCGTGGCCGACGGCCAGACTCTGGGCATCCGCCAGGGCTTCCTGGAATTTAGTGGTGAGCTTGTCGATTCTCATCAAGAGACCTCCAATTTTCGATTACCACCAAAATGAGGCGTTTTATCCAGGTTTCAAGCGTTTTTTTGCCCCAAGCGACAACTATTTAACATTTGACGCGAGAGAAATGCCTGGCGCATTCAGGCCGCCGACGCCGCGTCGCCGTTGGCCGGCGAGACCGGCGTGATCGGAATCACGTTGCTCAAGCCGAGCAGCGCGGCCAGCGGGCCGTGCGGCTGTGCCATCTCGCCAATGGTATGGCGATCGAGCTCGGCGAGGAAGGCATTGCGCGCCGCCTCGAGCGCGCCGCGCAAACGGCATTGCGCCGTAATGACGCAGCCCCGGCTCTCGCCGCGCTGGTCCGGAAAGCAACCGACCAGCGCAAAGTCGCTCTCCGTCGCGCGCACGATTTCGCCGACCGTCAGCGCATTCG
Organism: Paraburkholderia sp. BL17N1; assembly: GCF_003634175.1. Classification (NCBI taxonomy): domain Bacteria; kingdom Pseudomonadati; phylum Pseudomonadota; class Betaproteobacteria; order Burkholderiales; family Burkholderiaceae; genus Paraburkholderia; species Paraburkholderia sp. BL17N1. The sequence continues at coordinate 3,366,504 of NZ_RBIW01000001.1, read as the reverse complement.
TCTGCTCCGCGAGCCGCAGGCCGCCGTTGCGGCCGCGCACGGTCTCGACCCAGCCGAGTTCGCCGAGCTGCTGCACGACCTTCATCAAATGGTTCTTGGAAATGCCGTACGCGTCGGAAATGTCCTGGATCGTCGACAACCCTTCGCCACGAACGGCGAGGTACAGCAGGACACGTAGTGAGTAATCCGTATAGTCGGTCAGTCTCATGGGTGCAGGTAGTGCAATGAGCGCAAGCCGCGATCCGGGGGATAACCGCGTCGATGCAAGGGTTGCCGTGGGCCGTCGCTTCGCCCTAAGATGCAGGCGCCACGCATATTTTCCAGTTCTGCGCAGACAGGCGGAGTGCGTGAATCGGCATTAATGGTAACGTTTCCTGCCTGGGGCATTCTTACGAAAAGCGGGGTATTCGCATCCTACTTCCGCACGTTCGGGCTCCATTTGAGGCTATTTCCGACGCTGTGTGGCGCCATGTGGCGATATGCAGTGAATCGCTGCATTTTTTGGAATCTGCATGAACCCGTCTTTCCCTGCCGCGCCAGTGGTCGAGCGCGCCGCCGAGCCCACCGAGGCGAATATCCGCGATCTCGTCTACGGCTTCTACGACCGCGTGCGAGCCGACACGCTGCTCGGCCCGGTATTCGACGCGAAGCTGGCGGGCCGCTGGGACGACCATCTGCCCAAGATGTGCACCTTCTGGGGCAGCCTCGTGCTGGGCGCGAAGCAATATCGCGGCAACGTGCAGCAGGCGCACCAGCCGCTAGAGGGAGTCGAGCCGCAGCACTTCAGCCGCTGGCTGTATCTGTTTCTGGATACGGTCGAATCGCGTTATCAGCCGGCTGCGGCGGTGCGCTTCATGGAACCGGCGCTGCGTATCGCGCAGAGTCTGCAACTGAGCCGTTTCGGCTGGGACTACAAGATTCCGGAGGAACAACAGGCGCTGCTGGACCGCATCGCGCCGAAACGGCATCCGCGCGACGGTGACCATGGCCACGCGGCGCGGCCGCCCGGCGAGCCGTTTCCGACGCGGATCGTCGGCCGGACGCGGGACGAATGAGCCAGCCCGGTTCAGGTTGATAAGCCACTTTGAAACGGTACGGCGGCACGGAGTAAGCGTGGCGAGCGTCGTCCCAGACTTAGGAGCGCTTCAGATCGGCGTGAGATGCGCCGGGACGCTTTCTGACTCGCCAGCGCCCATGCTTAAACCCGCGCCCTATTCCGCCGTTCGATTGTCCGATTCGATGCCCCAGCGCGCGAGCGCCGCGTCGTCGGTAACACGGGCATCGACCCAGCGCTCGCCGGCTTCGGTCTTCTCTTTTTTCCAGAACGGCGCCTGGGTCTTCAGATAATCCATCACGAATTCGCACGATGCGAAGGCTTCCCCCCGATGCATCGCCGTGGTCGCCACCAGCACGATCTGGTCGAGCGGGGACAGCTTGCCGACCCGATGCACGATCGACACCTCGATGCCCGGCCAGCGCTCGCGCGCGCTCACGACGATCGCTTCCAGCGACTTCTCCGTCATGCCGGGATAGTGTTCGAGCTCCATCGTTTCGACGGTGTTGCCGTCGTTCAGATCGCGCACGGTGCCGATGAAGCAGGCCACCGCGCCGATCTTCGGATTGCGCGCGCGCAATGCGGCGACCTCGGCGGTGAGGTCGAAGTCTTCCGTCTGGACGCGAACGGGCATCTAAGGCTCCTATGCGGTTAAGCGGCGTTGTGGCGTTGTGGCGTTGTGGCGTTTTTTGGTTCAGCCGCCGGTGACAGGCGGAAAAAACGCAACTTCGCAGCCTTCGGTAACGCGCGTCCCGGCGCCGGTCATCACGTGGTTGCAAGCCATGCGCAGCGCGCGGCCTTCCGCCAGCGTGTCGGCCCAGATGCCGCCGCGCACGCGCAGCCACGCGCGCACATCGCCGACGGTCGCGATGCCGTCGGGCAGATCGACGGTTTCGTCGGCCAGGTCGAGCGCTTCACGCACGCTCGCAAAATATCGGAGTTGAATCTTCATCGGGATGCCGCCGGCGGTGGCCGGCCTCGCTCAGTTCAGCAATTCGGAAAAAGGAATGAAGCGCACGGTCTCGCCGGCGCTGATCGCGTGATTCGGCGGATTGTCGATCAGGCCATCGCCCCACACTGTCGACGTCAGCACGGCCGAACTCTGGTTCGGAAACAGGTCGAGGCCGCCGGCCGGGTTGATGCGCGCGCGCAGGAATTCGTTGCGGCGGTCGGCCTTGCCCTGCGTGAAATCCGCCCGCAGCGACAGCGCGCGCGGCGCGACCGTCTGCACGCCGGCCAGGCTCAGAATGAACGGCCGCACGAACAGCAGGAAGGTGGCGAAGCTGGACACGGGATTGCCCGGCAAACCGATAAAGAAGGTTTCAGCCGAAACCGAGGACTCCGACGCAGCCTCGCCACGCTGCGCCGCACGACGCACCGCGCCGAACGCGAGCGGCTTGCCCGGCTTCATCGCGATCTGCCACATCGCGAGCCGCCCTTCCGCTTCCACCGCCGGCTTCACGTGATCCTCCTCGCCCACCGACACGCCGCCGCAGGTCAGGATCAGGTCGTGCGCCTCGGCGGCTTCGCGCAGTGTCGCGCGCGTTGCGTCGAGCTTGTCCGCCACGATGCCGTAGTCCGTGACTTCACAGCCGAGCTTCTCCAGCAGGCCGCGCAATGTGAAACGGTTCGAGTTGTAGATCGCGCCCGGCTTCAGCGGCTCGCCAGGCATGGTCAGTTCGTCGCCCGTGAAGAACACGGCAACCTTGACGCGCCGCCGCACCGTGAGTTCGGCGCAGCCGACCGAGGCGGCCAGTCCCAGCGCCTGCGGCGTGAGCCGCATGCCCGCCGGAAGAATCACCGAGCCGCTGCGGATATCCGCGCCCTGCGCCGTGATCCATTCGCCCGGTTGCGGACTGTGCAGGATGGTGACGTCCGCGCCGGCGGCTTCGGTTTGCTCCTGCATCACGATCGCGTCGGCGCCGGGCGGCACCGTGGCGCCGGTGAAGATGCGCGCGGCCGTGCCGGGCTTCAGCGGCTCCGGTGCGTGACCGGCGGGGATCCGCTGCGAGACCGGCAAACGGCTGTTGCCCTGCGCCGTCAGATCCGCCGTGCGGATTGCGTAGCCGTCCATCGAACTGGTGTTCATGGGCGGGACGTCGAGCGGCGACGTGACGTCGGCCGCGAGCACGCGGTTCAACGCTTCCAGCGTGGGGATCGACTCGGTGCCGGCAATCGGGCTCGCTGCGCTGAGGAGAGTCGCCAGGGCTTCGGCGGTGGCAAGCATCGGCGCGCGGGGCGTGGGTGTGGACATCTCTGATCTCGGGGCCGCTGACTAAAAGAATATTGTAGCGGTCGAAGCCGATAGCCTGGGCAGCCCGGCGCTATGGGAGGATTTTTTGGAGTTTGAGTGCTTGCCACGAGGGTTCGCGGCAAGCGTCGTTTAGCGTCGAGCGCGTGGCGCGTGGCGCGTGCCGGACAGTCCGCATGAGCCGTGGACGACGCGCTCACGCTTCCTGTCGAACACGACGCCGACTTAATGAGCGCCCGCGTTCGCCGCCACGAAGTCCTTCACGCGCTGCGCGTCCGCCGGCAGCACTTCGAAACGCTGCGGCAACGACTCGAGGCCCGCGAACGCCGCCGGCCGCTCCGGCTCGCGCAGCAGCGCTTCGCGGATCGTCTCGCCGAACTTGATGGGTTGCGCCGTCTCCAGCACGATCATCGGAATGCCCGGCTGCAGATGTTCGCGCGCCACCTTCAGGCCGTCGGCCGTGTGCGTGTCGATCATCGTGTCGTACCGCTCGAACACGTCGCGGATCGTGTCCACGCGGCTGTCATGGCTGCTGCTGCCGGACACAAAACCGAACTCCCGCACGCGCGCGAAATCGCCGCTTGCCGCAAGGTCGAAGCCGCCCTTCTCTTCGACGTCGCGGAACAGTTGCAGCACGCGTGCCGGATCGCGGCCGAGCAGATCGAACACGAAACGCTCGAAGTTCGACGCCTTCGAAATATCCATGCTCGGGCTGCTGGTGTGATACGTCTCGGCCGCCTTGCGCACGCGGTAAATGCCGGTGCGGAAGAACTCGTCGAGCACGTCGTTTTCGTTCGTCGCGACGACGAGTTTCTCGATCGGCAGGCCCATCATGCGCGCGATGTGACCCGCGCACACGTTGCCGAAGTTGCCCGACGGCACCGTGAACGACACGCGTTCGTCGTTCGACTTCGTGGCCGCGAAGTAGCCCTTGAAGTAGTACACGACCTGCGCCACGACACGCGCCCAGTTGATCGAGTTGACCGTGCCGATCTTGTACTTGGCCTTGAACGCGTGATCGTTCGAGACGGCCTTGACGATATCCTGCGCGTCGTCGAATACACCTTCAACGGCGATGTTGAAAATGTTCGGATCCTGCAGGCTGTACATCTGCGCGGTCTGGAACGCGCTCATTTTCTTGTGCGGCGACAGCATGAACACGCTGATGCCCTTCTTGCCGCGCATGGCGTATTCCGCGGCGCTGCCGGTGTCGCCCGAAGTCGCGCCGAGAATGTTCAGCGTTTCGCCGTTTTTGGCGAGCGCGTATTCGAACAGGTTGCCGATCAGCTGCATCGCCATGTCCTTGAACGCGAGCGTCGGACCGTTCGACAGTTCCAGCAGCGACAACGGCGCGCCGTTTTCAACGCCGAGCGTCTTCAACGGCGTGATCTGCGTGGCGCTTTCGTCGTCGCGCACATTGCAGTACGTGGCCGCCGTGTAGGTCTTGCGCGTGAGCGCGCGCAGGTCTTCGGCGGGGATGTCGTCGCTGAATTTCGACAGGATCTCGAAGGCGAGGTCCGCATACGGCAGCGTGCGCCAGCGCGTCAGTTCGTCAGCCGTGACGCGCGGATAGTCGGCGGGCAGGTAGAGGCCGCCGTCTTTCGCGAGACCGCCCAGCAAGATGTCGGAAAAGGTATGGCGCTCGCCGGCTCCGGCGCCGCGCGTGGAGAGGTAGTTCATAGTTCGGCCTAGTTCAGCGCTTCCATGCGCAGCTTCGTGACTTGCGAGACAACGGTCTTCAGCGCTTCGATCGTTTTGATCGCGGCGTTGACGTTCTTCTCGACCGTTTCGTGCGTAATCAGGATGATGTCGGTTTCGCCCTTGCCGTTCGCGTCGACCTGCTCCGATTCCTTCTGCAGCAGCGCGTCGATCGAAATGCCGGTGTCGGCCAGAATGCGCGTGATGTCGGCCAGCACGCCGGTTACGTCCGCCACTCGCAAACGCAGGTAGTAGCCGCTCGTGACTTCGTCGATCGGCAGGATGGGGGTGCTCGACAGGCTGTCCGGCTGGAACGCCAGATGCGGCACGCGATGCTCCGGGTCGGCCGTGTGCAGACGCGTCACGTCGACCAGATCGGCCACTACGGCGGAAGCGGTGGGCTCGGCGCCCGCGCCCTTGCCGTAGTAAAGCGTGGTGCCGACCGCGTCGCCGTGCACGACGACCGCGTTCATCGCGCCTTCCACGTTCGCCAGCAGGCGCTTTTCCGGAATCAGCGTGGGATGCACGCGCAATTCGATGCCTTTATCTGTACGACGCGTGATGCCGAGCAGCTTGATACGGTAGCCGAGTTCCTCGGCGTATTTGATGTCGATCGCCGCCAGCTTGCTGATGCCTTCGACGTAAGCCTTGTCGAACTGCACCGGCACGCCGAACGCGATCGCGCTCATGATGGTCGCCTTGTGCGCGGCGTCCACGCCTTCGATGTCGAAGGTCGGGTCGGCTTCGGCGTAACCCAGTTCTTGTGCGGCTTTCAGCGCGGTCGCGAAATCGAGCCCACGGTCGCGCATCTCCGAAAGGATGTAGTTCGTGGTGCCGTTGATGATGCCCGCGATGTACTGGATGCGATTGGCCGTCAGCCCTTCGCGCAGCGCCTTGATGATCGGAATGCCGCCCGCCACCGCCGCCTCGAACGACACCATCACGCCGTTGGCGCGCGCCGCTTCGAAAATCTCCGTGCCGTGCACCGCGAGCAGCGCCTTGTTGGCCGTGACCACGTGCTTGCGGTTCTTGATCGCGCGCAGAACGAGCTCGCGCGCCACGCCTGTGCCACCGATCATTTCGGCCACGATATCGATCGACGGGTCGTCGACCACCGCGTTGAAGTCATCGGTCAGCGCCACGGTGCTGGCTTCGCTGCCGAGCGCCGCGGTCGCCTTGGCGGGATTGCGTACGGCAATGCGCGCAATCTCGATGCCGCGGCCCGCGCGGCGTTTGATTTCTTCCTGATTGCGGCGCAGTACCGTGAAGGTGCCGCTGCCTACCGTGCCGAAGCCCAGCAGTCCAACTTTGATCGGTTCCATGCAGCGTGTGTTTTCGAGTAGATGATTAAAAGGGAAACGGGTGGCGCCCGGCGGACGGCGCGACGCGGTGGGAGCCGCGTCGTATGCTCTATTGTGCGCTAGGCAGAGTGACGCTTGCGGTAACCGTCGAGGAAGCGCGCAATGCGGTTGATCGAATCCGCGAGATCGTCCACGTTCGGCAGGAACACGACGCGGAAGTGATCCGGCGTCGGCCAGTTGAAGCCGGTGCCCTGCACGAGCAGCACACGCTCTTCCAGCAGAAGGTCGAGGATGAACTGCTGGTCGTCCTGGATCGGATAAATCTTCGGGTCCAGACGCGGGAACATGTACAGCGCCGCTTCGGGCTTCACGCAGCTCACGCCGGGGATCGCCGTCAACATGTCATACGCGAGTTCACGCTGTTTGTACAGGCGCCCGCTCGGCACGATCAGGTCGTTGATGCTCTGATAGCCGCCGAGCGCGGTCTGGATCGCGTACTGGCCGGGCACGTTCGGGCACAGGCGCATGGACGCCAGAATGCCGAGCCCTTCGAAGTAGTCTTTGGCGTGACGGCGATTCTCGCCGGCGGTCAGGCCGGAGATGAACATCCAGCCGGCGCGGTAACCGCACGAGCGGTAGCTTTTCGACAAGCTGTTGAAGGTGACCGTGAGCACGTCTTCGGAGAGCGCCGCCATCGACGTGTGCTTCTTGCCGTCGTAGACGATCTTGTCGTAGACCTCGTCGGCGAAGATCACGAGGCCGTGCTGGCGGGCAATCTCGATCAGGCCGAGCAGCAGTTCGTCCGAATACAGCGCACCGGTCGGGTTGTTCGGGTTGATGACCACGAGCGCGCGCGTGTTCGGGGTGATTTTCGCGCGAATGTCGTCGAGGTCGGGCATCCAGCTATTCGACTCGTCGCAGATATAGTGCACCGGCGTGCCGCCCGACAGGCTCACGCCGGCGGTCCACAGCGGGTAATCGGGCGCGGGCAGCAGCACTTCGTCGCCGTCGTTGAGCAGACCTTGCAGCGCCATCACGATCAGCTCGGAGGCGCCGTTGCCGATGTAGATGTCGTCCAGTTCGACGCCGTGCACGCCCTTTTGCTGCGTGTAATGCATGATCGCCTTGCGCGCGGCGAACACACCCTTGGAATCGGAGTAACCCGACGAGCCCGGCAGGTTCAGGATCATGTCCTGAATGATTTCGTCCGGCGCGTCGAAGCCGAACGGCGCGAGATTGCCGATGTTCAGCTTGATGATACGGTGGCCCTCTTCTTCGAGCCGCTTCGCGTGTTCGAGGACGGGCCCGCGAATGTCGTAGCAGACATTCAACAACTTGTTGGATTTGAGAATCGGTTTCACGGCGGGCACTTCATCCTGGTTGATGGCGGGGGCGAACAGGCGTGCGTTCCTCAGGCGCACCGGCGCTCAATGGCACCGGAGCGGCGGCGAGAAGAACCACACAGACAATTGCAGACGAAAGCGGCCGAAAGCGGGCAAAACCAGGCGGGTAGCCGGTGGGCCGCACCCGTGGACTCCGCGCGGCTTGTGGCGGCACATGAGCGAGGGGCGCCGCAAGGCGGCTAAAAAGTTATAATTTAGCGGATTTTGGCCGACTTCCGCAATGCACCAACCGCAACGGCGAGCTTTTCGGCCGCTTCTGTCCCGCTAGTACACCATGCGCGTGTCGCACTCGCGTCGAATCGCCTGGCTCCGCTGCATCGGTCAGGCCGGCCACACGCATGATGTCTCACGACGACTTCGGAAAACCAATTTGAAACTACATCAGGATTCGAGCGGCGCCCTCAACACCGTGACCGGCTACGGCGCCGACTATGTCGAAATCAATCTGGTGCGCCACTCGGGCAGCATTCTCGTGCTGCCGGACGCGCCGGTCATTGCTTGGCCCGTCTCCTCTTTCGAGCAGCTGAGCGCAGAGCACTTCGCCATGCTGGTCGACTCCGCGCCCGAAGTGGTCGTGTTCGGAAGCGGCGAACGGCTGCGCTTTCCGCATCCGCGCCTGACCGCCGCGCTCACCGCGAAGCGCATCGGCGTGGAGACGATGGACTTCAAAGCCGCCTGCCGCACCTACAACATTCTGATGGCCGAGGGCCGCAAGGTCGCGGCCGCGCTGCTGATCGAGGCCTAGAGCCCAAGCGGCGCCGGCCTCGTGCGCGTGTTTGCGATGCGCATACGAGGCCGCTGCGCGTCCGTATCGGAAGCATCGGCGCCGCCGGGCCGAACTGCGCGCCCTGGCCGAGTCACGGCCGATCACGTACACTGCGCGCCATTGATTGCTGGAACGGCAGCCTTGGCACGCCCGCCCGAGCCGAGAAGGATCTGTCGACGGGAGGTGCCGCCGCGCCGCCGTCGAAGCTGACGGCGCGTGCCAAGGCAACCAGAACGCGGCGCGGACAGTCTCATGCTCGCACGCCCCGGCAGTGGCCGTCTGGCAAAGCGCCGGCCGCTCCGCTAACAGCCGCGCCCGACCGGTCGCCATTTCCAAACAACACCGCTTCGCCGCCTGCGCGGCGTCGCCACAAAGGTTGAAATCCATGAACGATACGCCGACGAGGCTACCGCTCAACCGCACTACGATTCTGCTGCTGGTGCTGGCCCTTGCCGTGATCTGGTTCGTGCCGCTCGGCTGGCGCCATCTGCTGCCTAGCGACGAAGGCCGCTACGCCGAAATGGCGCGCGAAATGTTCGTCACCGGCGACTGGATCACGCCGCGCTACAACGGCTACAAATATTTCGAGAAACCGCCGCTGCAAACCTGGGCGAACGCGCTCACGTTCGCGTGGTTCGGCGTCGGCGAATGGCAGGCGCGGCTCTATACGGCACTGACGGGCTTTGCCGGCGTGCTGCTGGTCGGCTTTACCGGCGCGCGCGTGTTCAACGCGGCGACTGGCGTGTTCGCGGCGATCGTGCTGGCAACGTCGCCGTACTGGAACCTGATGGGCCACTTCAACACGCTCGACATGGGCCTGTCGTTCTGGATGGAGCTGACGCTGTGCGCGCTGCTGCTCGCGCAGCGCCCCAACCTGCCGACCGGCAGCGTGCGCGGCTGGATGTGGGTGTGCTGGGGTTCGATGGCGCTGGCCGTGCTGTCCAAAGGCCTTGTCGGCGTGATCCTGCCGGGCGCGGTGCTCGTGCTGTACACGGTGATCGCGCGCGACTGGGCCGTATGGAAGCGCCTGCATCTGATCGGCGGCCTGATCGTGTTCTTCGCGATCGTCACGCCGTGGTTCGTGCTCGTGCAGCAGCGCAATCCGGAGTTCCTGAACTTCTTCTTCATCGTTCAGCAGTTCAAGCGCTATCTGACGCCTGAGCAGAACCGTCCGGGGCCGTTCTACTACTTCGTGCCGGTGCTGATCGTGGGCTTTCTGCCGTGGCTTTCGGTCACGCTGCAGAGCGTGCGCCATGCGTGGCGCCTGCCGCGCCAGCCGAACGGCTTCGCACCGGTCACGCTGATGCTGACGTGGACCGTCTTCATCTTCCTGTTCTTCAGCGCGTCGCACTCGAAGCTGCTGTCCTACACGCTGCCGATCGCCCCGCCGATCGCGCTCCTGATCGGCATGTATCTGCCGCTCGTCACGCGCGAGCAGTTGCGCCGCCACCTCGCCGGTTATGCACTTTTTCTCGTAGTCGCCGCATTCGCCGCGCTGTTCATGGCGCGCTTTGGCAGCGCCCGCAATCCGGCCGAGCTGTACGCCGAGTACCGCACGTGGGTGCTGGCGGCGCTGGCCGTCGCCTTCGTGATGACGCTGGCCGCGTTGTGGCTGAACCGCCGCGGCCGGGCCGGCAGCCTCGGCGCCGTCGCCACCTTCGGCGCGGCGTGGCTGCTGCTCGGCACCATCGCCGGCACGGGTCACGACGTGTTCGGGCGCCTGAGCTCCGGCGCGCCGCTCGCGCCGGCGATCAAGACCGAGATCGCGAAGCTGCCGGCGGATACGCCCTTCTACTCGGTCGGCGTACTCGACCACACCATGCCGTTCTATGTCGACCACACCATGATCATGGTCGAGCACCCTGACGAACTCGCGTTCGGCGTGTCCGTCGAGCCGCAGAAATGGATTCCCTCCATCGATGCCTGGGTCGAGCGCTGGAAGTCCGACCGCTATGCGCTTGCCCTGATCCCGCCGGGCACCTACGACCGTCTCCTCAAGGAAGGCCTGCCGATGCGGGTGATCGCGCGCGACTCGCGCCGCGTGGTGGTGGAAAAGCCGACGGCCATGCCCACGGCGGCCGGCGCGGCCGACGCCGAAGCGCCTGCGTCGACGCCGGTAGAAAAAGCACAACAATGACCCCATATCAGGATCTAACCGTTCGATGAACCCGATTTCCCTCTTTTGCATTCTTGCAGGCGTCACGTTGAACGCCGGTGCGCAGTTGCTGCTCAAAGCCGGCACGAATGCCGTTGGACACTTCGAATTCACCCGTGCGAACATCCTGCCCATCGCCTTTCGCCTGGCAACGCAGCCGCCGATCATCGGCGGCCTGGCCTGTTATGTGATCAGCGTGGCAGTGTGGGTCATCGGGCTGTCGCGGGTGGACGTGTCGATCGCCTATCCGATGCTGTCGCTCGGCTACATCGTCAATGCGTTCGCGGCGTGGTACCTGTTCGGCGAAGTGCTGTCGGTACAGAAGCTGATCGGCATCGGCATCATCCTGGTCGGCGTGGTGGTGCTGGCGCGCAGCTAGGCGCCACTGTCCGGGGCAAGGTGTGCAGGACACAATTTATTACTGTTTATCGCAGGCGCAGACCGGGAAGGTCTAGACGGCAAAAGATACCGTAAGCGGACAGCCCCACCGATTAAGGAATCCGTAAGGTTGACCACGGTATGCTGCGCGGTTGCGCCCTTTTTTGCCGCGGCCCCGGGTTTTGCGCGTAGTGTGTGGTGTCCTGCGCGCCCTGCGGTTTGCGCCTCTTTCAATCGAGCGAAGCATTCATGACCCAGTCAACAGTCCCGTTTTTGCCCTTTGTCAAACCCGAGATCGATGAGGAAACGATCCAGGGCGTCGCCGACGTGCTGCGCTCCGGCTGGATCACCACCGGTCCCCAGAACCAGAAGTTCGAAGCGGCGCTTTCCGAGTTCTGCGGCGGACGTCCGGTGCGCACCTTCAATTCCGGCACGGCAACGCTGGAAATCGGCCTGCGTATCGCCGGCGTGGGCGAAGGCGACGAAGTCATCACCACACCCGCCTCGTGGGTGTCGACGAGCAACGTGATTTATGAAGTCGGCGCGACGCCGGTGTTCGCCGACATCGACCCGGTCACGCGCAACATCGACCTCGACCTGCTGGAAAAAGCCATCACACCGCGCACCAAGGCGCTGATTCCGGTGTACCTGTCGGGCCTGCCGGTCGACATGGACCGTCTTTACGCAATCGCCCGCGCGCACAAACTGCGCGTGATCGAAGACGCCGCCCAAGCGTTCGGCTCGACATGGAACGGCGAGCGCATCGGCAAGCTGGGCGACATGGTTTCGTTCAGCTTTCATGCGAACAAGAACCTCACGTCGATCGAGGGCGGCGCGCTGGTGCTGAACAGCGAGGAAGAAGCGATCCTCGCCCAGAAGTACCGGCTGCAAGGCATCACGCGCACCGGCTTCGACGGCATGGACTGCGACGTGCTGGGCGGCAAGTACAACCTGACAGACGTCGCCGCGCGCGTCGGCCTCGGCCAGCTGCCGCATCTGGAGCGCTTCCTCGCGCAACGCAGGAAGCTCGTGCGCGCGTATTTCGCGGGTCTCGAAGGCGGCGCGGCGCTCAAACTGGGAGTCGGCCTGCCGTTTGCTGACTATAAAAACAGCAACTGGCACATGTTCCAGATCACGCTGCCGCTCGACAGACTGTCGATCGACCGCGCCGGCTTCATGGGTGAGTTGAAAGAACGTGGCATCGGTTCGGGCGTGCACTACCCGGCGATCCACCTGTTCTCGCTGTATCGCGCGCGTGGCTTCAAGGAAGGCATGTTCCCGCATGCGGAGAAGTTCGGCGCGACCAACGTCACGCTACCGCTCTTCACGTTGATGAACGAAGGCGACGTGGAGCGCGTGTGCCGCGCGGTCAATGAAATTTGCGAACAATACGGAAAATAAGCGGAAATGATTTATTCGGAACATCGCGCTGCAGCGTCGGATACGCCGGAAGTGTCGGTCATCATCCCGGTGTACAACGAGGAAGCCGGTCTGGCCGCGCTGTTCGCGCGCCTGTATCCGGCGCTCGACGCGCTCGGCGCCGGTTATGAAGTGATCTTCATCAACGACGGCAGCCGCGACAAATCCGCCGCCCTGCTCGCCGAACAGTTCCGCGCGCGCCCCGACACGACCCGCGTGATCCTGCTGAACGGCAACTACGGCCAGCACATGGCGATTCTGGCGGGCTTCGAGCAATCGCGCGGCGAGATCGTCATCACGCTCGACGCCGACCTGCAGAATCCGCCGGAAGAAATCGGCAAGCTGGTCAACAAGATGCGCGAAGGCTACGACTACGTCGGCACGATTCGCCTGCAGCGCCAGGACAGCCTGTGGCGCCGCAAGGCCTCGCGCGTGATGAACCGGCTGCGTGAGCGCATCACCCGCATCAAGATGACGGATCAGGGCTGCATGCTGCGCGCGTACAGCCGGCACATTGTCGACACGATCAATCGCTGCGGCGAAATCAACACGTTCATTCCGGCGCTCGCCTACACCTTCGCGCAGAATCCGGTCGAAATCGAGGTCGCGCACGAAGAGCGTTTTGCCGGCGAATCGAAGTACTCGCTGTACTCGCTGATCCGCCTGAACTTCGACCTCGTGACCGGCTTTTCGGTCGTGCCGCTGCAATGGCTGTCGTTCATCGGCGTGATTCTGTCGCTCGGCTCCGCGGCGCTGTTCGTGCTGCTGCTGATTCGGCGCTTCATTATCGGCGCGGAAGTGCAAGGTGTGTTCACGCTGTTCGCTATCACCTTCTTCCTGCTCGGCGTGATCATCTTCGCGCTCGGCCTGCTCGGCGAATATATTGGCCGGATCTATCAGCAGGTGCGCGCGCGTCCGCGCTATCTCGTGCAGACCATTCTCGAACAGCGCGACGGCACGACCGTGACCGAAGCGCCGCGCCAGACCGTCGTGCAGGCCGTGCAGGCCGCGCCGCTCCTCGATCAGGGCCCGACTCCATGAAGCCACGCGCCGTCGTATTCGCCTATCACAACGTCGGCGTGCGCTGTCTGCAGGTGCTGCTCGCGCGCGGCGTGGACGTGGCGCTCGTCGTCACGCACGAAGACAGCCCGAGCGAAAACATCTGGTTCGGCAGCGTCGCCTCGGTCGCGGCCGAGCACGGCATTCCGGTCGTCACGCCGAACGATCCGAAGAGTGCCGAGCTGCGCGCCGCGGTAAGCGCCGCGCGCCCGGACTTCATCTTCTCGTTCTACTACCGCCACATGCTGCCGGTCGACGTACTGGCGCTCGCCGCACGGGGCGCTTACAACATGCATGGCTCGCTGCTGCCGAAATACCGCGGCCGCGTGCCGACCAATTGGGCGGTGATTCACGGCGAAACGGAAACCGGCGCGACGCTGCACGAAATGGCCGCCAAGCCGGACGCGGGCGCGATCCTCGCGCAAACGCCGGTGCCGATCCTGCCCGACGACACCGCCGCGCAAGTGTTCGACAAAGTCACCGTGGCCGCCGAACAAACGCTGTGGCGCGTGCTGCCGTCCCTGCTGGCGGGCGAGGCGCCGCGTCTGCCGAACGACCTCGCGCACGGCAGCTACTACGGCGGCCGCAAGCCGGAAGACGGCCGCATCGACTGGACGCAAACGGCGCAGCAGGTCTACAACCTGATCCGCGCGGTCGCACCGCCCTACCCGGGCGCTTTCACGGACCTCGGCGGGCGGCGTTTCATCGTCGCGCGCGCGCGCCTCTCCGCGCCCGGCGCGCTTCGCTCGGATTTGCCCCCGGGCCTGCACGTAAGCGATAATGCCGTTTTCGCGATATGCGGCGACGGCCGCGCGATCGCCATCCACGAATTGCGGCACCAGCACGACGGCAGCGAGACTGTCGTCACTCCGGCCGAATTTGCCCAGCTCATCCAAACTCCCCGCCATCAATGAAAAAAGTCCTGATCCTGGGTGTGAACGGCTTCATTGGCCATCACCTGTCCAAGCGCATTCTCGAAACGACCGATTGGGAAGTGTTCGGGATGGACATGCAGACCGAACGTCTGGGCGACCTCATCAATCATGAACGGATGCACTTCTTTGAAGGCGACATCACGATCAATAAGGAGTGGGTCGAATATCACGTCAAGAAGTGCGATGTGATCCTGCCGCTGGTCGCGATCGCCACGCCCGCCACGTACGTGAAGCAGCCGTTGCGCGTGTTCGAACTGGATTTCGAGGCGAACCTGCCGATCGTGCGTTCGGCCGTCAAGTACGGCAAGCACCTCGTGTTTCCGTCCACGTCCGAGGTCTACGGCATGTGCACGGACGAGCAGTTCGACCCGGAAGAATCGCAACTGTCGTACGGACCGATCAACAAGCCGCGCTGGATCTACGCCTGCTCCAAGCAGTTGATGGACCGTGTGATCTGGGGTTACGGCATGGAAGGCCTGAACTTCACGCTGTTCCGTCCGTTCAACTGGATCGGCCCGGGCCTCGATTCGATCTACACGCCGAAGGAAGGCAGTTCGCGCGTGGTCACGCAGTTCCTCGGCCATATCGTGCGCGGCGAGAACATCAGCCTGGTGGACGGCGGCGCGCAAAAACGTGCGTTCACGGATATCGACGACGGCATCGGCGCGCTGATGAAGATCATCGAGAATAAAGACGGTGTCGCCACGGGCAAGATCTACAACATCGGCAACCCGACCAACAATTTCTCGGTGCGTGAACTCGCGCACAAGATGCTGACGCTCGCCGCGGAATTCCCGGAATACGCGGACACGGCCAAGCAGGTGCAACTGGTCGAGACCTCGTCGGGCGCGTACTACGGCGCGGGCTACCAGGACGTGCAGAACCGCGTACCGAAGATCGACAACACCATGCAGGAACTCGACTGGGCGCCGAAGTCGACCTTCGACGAAGCGCTGCGCAAGATTTTCGAAGCGTATCGCGGCCACGTCGGCGAAGCGCGCGCGCTCGTCGAACAGCAATAAGGGCTGATCCTTGGCTCGCATCGTCCTGAAGATCGACGTCGACACGCTGCGCGGCACCCGCGAAGGCGTGCCGAACCTCGCGCGCATTTTCGACCGCTTCAAGGCGCGCGCCACTTTCCTCTTCAGCCTCGGGCCCGACCACACCGGTTGGGCAATGCGCCGCGTATTGCGACCGGGCTTTCTGAAGAAGGTGTCGCGCACTTCGGTGGTCGAACACTACGGCATCAAGCAGCTGATGTACGGCGTGCTGCTGCCCGGCCCGGACATCGGCGCCAAGGCGTCGGCGGAAATGCGCGCGATCCATGAAGCCGGCTTCGAATGCGGCATTCATACGTGGGACCACGTGTATTGGCAGGACAACGTGCGCTCGAAAGACCGCGCATGGACTACGGCGCAAATGCAGCAAAGCCATGACCGTTTCGTCGAGGTGTTCGGCGCGCCGCCGGTCACGCATGGCGCGGCAGGCTGGCAAATGAACGGCCATGCGTTCGAACAGATCGACGCCTGGGGCATGCGCTACGCGTCCGACGGACGCGGCCACTCGCCGTATCTGCCGGTGGTCGGCGGGCGCACGCTCTCGCACGTGCAGATGCCCACCACGCTGCCCACGCTCGACGAAGTGCTCGGTGTGGACGGTGTCGAAACGCACAACGTCGCGGCGTGGATGTTGAAGCACACGGAAAACAATCCGCACGACCAGGTGTTCACGCTGCACGCGGAACTCGAAGGGCAAAAGCTCGCGCCGATCTTCGAGCAGCTTCTGGAAGGCTGGCGCGCGCAGGGCCATACCTTCGCGACGATGGGTGATTACTACGCGACGCTAGACCGCAGTACGCTGCCATCGTACCCTGTTACATGGGGCGAAATTCCAGGGCGCTCCGGCGAGTTGATTGTCCAGCCCTGACTGGCCGATCCGCAGCCGGCCCTGACAGACCCGCCGCCGCGCGAGAGCATGCCGCGCGCCGGCCGCCCCTCCCCCAAAGTCTCGATGCCAGGCCGACGCCGCCGCAGTCATCCGGCGCAGGCCATCACAACCGGAGAACCTCGTGCCCATTGCAGTCGACCAACCCATCCCCGACTTCACCGCCCCCGCTACCGGCGGCGAGATCACGCTGTCCAAGCTGCGGGGCAAGAAGGTGGTGCTGTATTTTTATCCGAAGGACAACACGCCGGGCTGCACGACCGAAGGTCTGCAGTTCCGCGATCTGTATCCGAAGTTCAAGAAGGCCGGCGCGGAAATCCTCGGCGTGTCGCGCGACAGCCTGCGCTCGCATGACAACTTCAAGGCAAAGCTCGAATTGCCCTTCCCGCTGATCTCGGACCCTGAAGAAACGCTGTGCGCGCTCTTCAACGTCATCAAAATGAAGAAAATGTATGGCAAAGAGGTACGGGGAATTGAACGCTCCACGTTCCTCATCGACGCTGAAGGCGTGCTGCGCCAGGAGTGGCGCGGCGTGAAAGTGCCGGGCCACGTCGACGATATTCTGGAGGCTGTACAAGCGCTTTGAGGCGCGTTATATTGGGTTGCAATGAGTGCCTGTACACCCCAAATTTTTGCCGCTGCGCCAGACTTGACGGCCGCTTCCCGTTTGCTGGGTTCCGTCGGAGTCGCGAAGTGCAACGCGAGCACTGTAGGCGAGCCGCTTGCCCCGTACGCCGGGGCGGCGGCTTTTTTAATTGCGCGGAGCCGTTCGTTCACTCGGCCACGCGCATCCGTTAAGGAGCCGATCGAAGACCAGGCGAACCGGCATCTCTAGACCGAATGCGCGCCTCCGGGCGCAATCTGCGTGCGCACCCACTGGCACCGGCAGAATGCGACAGGCGGCGCACGATATGTGACCCGATTAATTCGAGGGAAACCATGCCTTTGCCTACCCCCCCCAGCAAGCTCGGCAATCTCCTGCCGCCTGACGAATACAAGGCCAAAGCCGCCAGCCCGGCGCGCTCGGTCGCGAAGAAACAGGCGGTCGTTGGGGAATCCGCAGAGTCGGCCGACTACGGCCGCGCGAACGTCGCCACGCCGATGGCACACGCCGCCAATGCCGCGACCACTTTGCGGCCGGTGCCGGCATCGTCGGCGGCCGCTGTTGCGTCCGCATCCGCTGAACAGGCTGCTCCGGCGCGTGGTCGCAAAACGAAGCAGACCGCCGCACTGCTGCAACCGGTTCCGGCCAGTCGTCCGCAAGCCGAGCCGGCCGCGCAGCCGGTCGTGGCCCGCGCGCCGAGCGCGAAGCAGGCTGAAGCGAGCACGCCCACGGCTGCCGCGCCGGCTACGCGCGGCACCACCAAGAAACGCGGTGCGGGCACCGAGCCGGTTGAAATGCAGAAGCTCTTCGTGCTCGACACGAACGTGCTGATGCATGATCCGAGCTGCCTGTTCCGCTTCGAGGAACACGACGTCTATCTGCCGATGATGACGTTGGAGGAACTCGACAACCACAAGAAAGGCATGTCGGAAGTCGCGCGCAACGCTCGCCAGGTGAGCCGCACGCTCGACGCGCTGGTGGCGAACGCCGGCAATATATCCGACGGCATTTCGCTCGCGCGTCTGGGCAGCCGCGAGGCTTCCGGGCGTCTGTACTTCCAGACCAAGCTCAACGCCATCGAGCCGGTGGAAGGTCTGCCGGAAGGCAAGGCCGACAACCAGATCCTCGGCGTGGTGCGCGCGCTGCAGCGCGACCGGGCGGATCGCCAGGTCGTGCTGGTGTCGAAAGACATCAACATGCGCATCAAGGCGCATGCGCTCGGCCTGCCCGCTGAAGACTACTTCAACGACCAGGTGCTCGAAGACAGCGATCTGCTGTATTCCGGCATCCGCGCGCTGCCGCAGGATTTCTGGACCAAGCACGCGAAGGGCATGGAAAGCTGGCAGGACACCAAGACCGGTACGACGTACTACCGTGTCACGGGTCCGCTGTGCGCCTCGATGCTGGTCAACGAGTTCGTCTATCTGGAGCCGCAGAACGGCGAGCCGGCGTTTCACGCGCTGGTGCGCGAACTGAACGGCAAGACAGCGCTGCTGCAAACCTTGCGCGACTACGGGCACCACAAGAACAACGTTTGGGGCATCACGGCGCGCAATCGCGAGCAGAACTTCGCGCTGAACCTGTTGATGAATCCGGAGATCGACTTCGTCACGCTGCTGGGTCAGGCCGGCACCGGCAAGACGCTGGTCGCGCTCGCCGCCGGTCTCGCGCAGGTGCTGGACGACAAGCGCTACAACGAGATCATCGTGACGCGCGCGACGGTGCCGGTCGGCGAAGACATCGGCTTCCTGCCGGGTACGGAAGAGGAAAAAATGCAACCGTGGATGGGTGCATTCGACGACAACCTCGAAGTCCTGCAGAAAACCGACGACGCAGCCGGCGAATGGGGCCGCGCCGCGACGCAGGAACTGATCCGCTCACGCCTGAAGGTCAAGAGCATGAACTTCATGCGTGGCCGCACGTTCGTGGACAAGTACCTGATCATCGACGAGGCGCAAAACCTGACGCCGAAGCAGATGAAGACGCTGGTCACGCGCGCGGGTCCGGGCACGAAGATCATTTGTCTCGGCAACATCGCGCAGATCGATACGCCTTATCTGACGGAAGGCAGTTCGGGTTTGACGTACGTGGTCGATCGCTTCAAGGGCTGGGCGCACAGCGGGCATGTGACACTGGCGCGCGGCGAGCGTTCGCGCCTTGCGGATTACGCGTCGGAAATTCTCTAAGTTTCAATTAGTTAGCGTTATCTAGAAGCCGCGTCGGGAGTAATCCGGACGCGGCTTTTTTCTTGACTGTACGTTCTCGCCGGGCAACACTTAGCGCACGAACTTCAAGTAATTTGTCAAGAATTCTTGCCGGAGCGAGGTTCCAAGGGCTACCATCCCGACATCGTTCGCCGTTAAACGGGCGTTTACCGCTCTCCTCGTCTTCATGCGCCGACTCGCCTTTTCGCTGCTGACTGTTCTGCTGCTCGCCGCCTGTGCCGGCGCGCCGCAGAAAACGTCGTCGCGCGCGGGCAGTTCGGTCGTGGTGGCGAACGGCGCTTATCATGCTCCGCCGCCCGGCTTTCCGAACTTCGTCGATCACAGCATCGGCCGCGAGGAAATCTCGATTCAGGCGATGAGTCTCGTCGGCATTCCATACCGTTGGGGCGGGAATACGCCGGATAGCGGCTTCGATTGCAGCGGATTGGTTCGCTATGTGGTGTCGCGCGCAGCATCCGTTAATCTGCCGCGCACGACGGCGGATATGAGCGGGCGCGGCGAATCGATCGAACCGGACGAGATCGCGCCGGGCGATCTGATTTTCTTCAATACGACGGGGCGCGCGCATTCGCACGTTGGCATCTATGTGGGCAAGCTGCGCTTCGTCAACGCGCCGTCGACCGGCGGCACGGTGCGGCTCGACTATCTGACCAATCCGTATTGGGCCAAGCGTTTCGACGGGATCCGCCGCGTGGCCGCGCCGGCAGCGACACCGGCGCCATTCGATACGCCGAGTTATCAGGCGGCGGCGCCGCAGCCTGAGCGCGTGGCGCAGACGGCGCCAGCTTATGCGGCGGCTGCGGGTGTGCCGGCGTATGCAGGTAAGGCGGCGACCGTGGCGCCGACGTCGGCGAAGACTGCTTCACAGGCGCCGCCGGTTTATGCCGCTAGCGCGCTGCAACCCCAATCGCCGTCGCAGCAGACAGCCCGCGTCGCGGCAACGTCGCGCGTGCCGTCTCCCTCCGAGACGCAATCGGCAACGACCGCGGCCGCGCCGCAAGCCGATCCGTTCGAACCGCCACCGCCGGGACTGAGCGCGGCGCAGATGCAGGCGCGTGCGGCAGGCGCGGTGTCGCCGACGCCGGTTCCAGCCGCTCAAGCCAGCGCCTATGACGGCATCGCCGGCGCGCCTGCTCAACAACAGGCGGCCGCTTCACGCACGGCACCGCAAATGGCGACCTCCCGTGCGCCCGATCCAATCGACGCCGCCGCCGACGCGTTCGAGCCGCCGCCGCCCGCGTCCGTCGCCGCGCGCCAGGCTCGCCAGGCGCAGCAAGCCGACGACAACGGCGGCGTGCAGATCATGCGGGCTTCGACGGGCGCGCGCGGCATGCCCGCGCCCACGCAAACCAACGACGACCCGATCGCGCGCTTTGCCAACGGCAATTTCTGACGCCGTGATGTGGGTTTGGCGCAAACAGGCGTGGATCGAGCCGCTTTCGTGTCGATACGACGCGATGTAGGCTGCGGCAAGCCAGGGTGCGCGGACCTCACAGCAGCGCGCTCGGCCGTTCAGCGTCACGCGGCGCCCGACAACTCGCACTTGGCGCTTGGAGCCATGCCCAAATCGCGCCGCCTGGCTTAGATATTTCGTTATACAACCGGCCGTCGGCGCACGAACAACAGGTGACGCTCAGTCGTTCACGATCCTCCCCCTCACCACCACCCCACACACGACACCGCCCCCGCTGATCTGCTATCGTCATCGGTATTCTTCCGACAGCGGGTGATGACGATGGATCTCGGGCTCAAAGACAAGGTGGTGTTGATCACAGGCGGCAGCAAGGGAATCGGGTTCGCGTGCGCCCGCGCGTTCGCGCTCGAGGGCGCCAAAGTCGCGATCGTCTCGCGCGATCCCGCCAACCTCGCGCGCGCTTACGAGCAGTTGAAGCAGGAAGGCCTGCACGTGCACCGGACCCGCGCCGACCTGCACGAACCGCACAGCGCCGCCGATATCGTCGAGGAAGTCAGCACCGCAGTCGGCCCGATCGACGTACTGATCAACAGCGCCGGCGCCGCGCGCCGCTATGATCCGGAAACGCTCGACGCCGACGCGTTCCGCGCCACCATGGAAGCGAAATACTTCCCCTACATCTATCCCCAGCAGGAAGTACTGCGCCGCATGGCCGAGCGCGCCAGGTCCGGCAACGGCGGTGAGCCCGGCACGATCGTCAACATTATCGGCATGGGCGGCAAGATCGCGAGCGATATCCATATTGCCGGCGGCGCCGCGAACGCCGCGCTGATGCTCGCCACCGTCGGCCTCGCTCACTATTACGCGCGCTACGGCATCCGCATCAACGCGATCAACCCCGGCGCGACGCTGACCGAGCGTGTCGACGAAGCCGTCAAGCTGGAAGCGACGCAGCAAGGCATCGAGAGCGCGGAAGCGCTCACGCGCGGGCAGGCCAAAGTGCCGCTCGGCCGCTATGCCAAACCGGAGGAAATCGCCGACGTCGCGCTATTTCTGGCGAGCCGCCGCGCGAGCTATGTGACCGGCGCAATCGTCCCGATGGACGGTGCCAGCACGCCGCTCATCTAGACGGCGCGCTACGAATCCGGACAGTTTGATAGCGCGGCGGGCAGCGCCGCCGCGCGGTTTTACAGGAAACGGTGGCCGAGCCACCAGGCGGCGCCGGAGAGCGCCGCGGAAGCCGGGATCGTCAGAATCCACGCCCACACGATATTGCCGGCCACGCCCCAACGCACCGCGCTCAGCTTCTGCGTCGCGCCGACCCCGACGATCGCGCCGGTAATCGTATGCGTGGTGGACACGGGAATGCCGAGCCACGATGCAGTGAACAGCGTGATCGCGCCGCCCGACTCCGCGCAAAAGCCGCCCACGGGCTTGAGCTTGGTGATCTTCTGCCCCATCGTGCGGACAATGCGCCAGCCGCCGAACAGCGTGCCGATGCCCATGGAAAGATAGCAGCCGCCGATCACCCACAGCGGCGGCGCATCCGCGAACGACGACGCATAGCCGGTCGCGATCAGCAGCATCCAGATAATGCCGATGGTTTTCTGCGCGTCGTTGCCGCCGTGCCCGAGGCTGTACAAACCCGCCGACACCAGTTGCAGGCGCCGGAAACGCCGGTCGACCTTGCTCGGCGGCGTGCGGAAGTAGATCCACGACACCGCCAGCATGAAGAACGAGCCGAGCACGAAGCCGAGCAGCGGCGAAATGAAGATGAAGGCCACCGTCTTCATCAGGCCGTCGAAGTTGAGCGAGCCCCAGCCCGACTTGGCGAGCGCGGCGCCCACCAGGCCGCCGATCAGCGCGTGCGAGGAACTCGATGGAATGCCGTAATGCCAGGTGATGATGTTCCAGCCGATCGCGCCGACCAGCGCGCCGAATATCACGTAATGATCGACGATGTTCGGGTCGATCGTGCCCTTGCCGACGGTCGCGGCCACTTTCAGGTGGAACACGAAATACGCGATGACGTTGAAGGCCGCCGCGAAAGCCACGGCCTGCTGCGGCTTCAGCACGCCAGTCGAGACGACCGTGGCGATCGAATTCGCCGCGTCGTGAAAGCCGTTCATGAAGTCGAAAACCAGCGCGACGGCGACCAGGCCGACGACGACCCAGATTGCGAGTTGTATCGATTGCATTATGCGTTTTCCAGCACGATGCCTTCGATGATGTTCGCTACATCCTCACACTTGTCCGTGATCGTTTCGAGCAATTCGTAAATCGCTTTGAGCTTGATCAGGGTCTTGACGTTGTCTTCTTCGCGGAACAGCTTCGACATGGCCGAGCGCAGCACGCGGTCGGCTTCCGATTCCAGACGGTCGATGTCCTCGCAGGCCTTCAGGATCTGGCTGGCCTGCTTCATGTCGGACAGCAGGCTGACGGCAAACTGCACGCGCTCGGAGGTGGCGGTGCAGATGTGCGCCAACTGGCTCGCCTCGGAAGTCACGGCTTGAACGTCGTACAGCGAAATGGCGGTGGCGACGTCTTCCATCAGGTCGAGGATGTCGTCCATCGTGGTGATCAGCTTGTGGATCTCGTCACGGTCGAGCGGCGTGATGAACGTCTTGTGCAGCAGGTCGATGGTTTCGTGCGTGAGCTTGTCAGCGGCCTTCTCGGCTTTCTGCACGTTTTGCTTATGAGTCTCGGCGTCCTGCAGGTTGTCGATCAGCAGCTCGAGTTCGCGGCTTGCCGAGACGATGCACGTTGCGTGCGCATTGAAAATTTCAAAGAACTTGCCCTCGGTGGGCATGAATCGACCGAACATTGGGATCCCGAAAATTGGTCACATTATGGCTGACATAAAACCGCCACATTGTACCGTTGCGAGACCCTGGCCGCACTTGTGAAAGCGCCGTTACAACGACGCTGCACTTATGGCTTCACTTCTGCGCGAATTGCGTTTCTAGTCGCTGTAGAAATTTTGCGCGCCCGCAAAATTGTCGAACTTCGTGAATTGACCATGGAACGTGAGCCGAACAGGGCCGATCGGACCGTTCCGCTGTTTGCCGATGATAATTTCGGCCGTGCCCTTGTCCGGGCTGTCCGGGTTATACACTTCGTCGCGGTAAATGAACAGGATCACGTCGGCATCCTGTTCGATAGCGCCGGATTCGCGCAAGTCGGACATGATTGGCCGCTTGTTCGGGCGCTGTTCAAGGCCGCGGTTGAGCTGCGACAAGGCGATCACCGGTACGTCGAGCTCCTTGGCGAGACTCTTCAGCGAACGCGAGATTTCCGAGATTTCGGTCGCGCGGTTTTCACCTGACGACGACCCGCTCATGAGCTGCAAATAGTCGATGATAATCAGCCCCAGCTTGCCGCACTGGCGCGACAATCGGCGCGCGCGCGAGCGCAATTCCATCGGGTTCAGACCGCCCGTTTCGTCGATGAAAATCTGCGCTTCGCTCATTTTCTGCACAGCGTGCGTAAGCTTCGGCCAATCCTCGTCGGTGAGGCGCCCGGTTCGCATACGGTGCTGATCCAGCCGTCCGACCGAGCCGAGCATACGCATGGTGAGCTGCGAACCCGGCATTTCCATCGAGAACACCGCGACCGGCAAGCCGTACTCGACCGCCACATATTCGCCGATATTCATCGAAAATGCCGTTTTACCCATCGACGGACGACCCGCGACGATGATCAGCTCGCCGCCGTGCATGCCCGAAGTCATGCGGTCCAGATCGACGAAGCCGGTCGGCGTGCCGGTCACGTCGCTCGGATTGGCGGTGTGATAAAGCGTGTCGATCCGCTCGACAACTTGCGTGAGCAGCGGTCCAATTTCGAGGAAACCCTGCGTGCCGCGCGCGCCGTCCTCGGCGATCGAAAAAACCTTCGATTCGGCCTCATCCAGCAACTGCCGGACTTCCTTGCCCTGCGGATTGAAGGCGTCGGCCGAGATTTCATCGGCGACCGAGACTAGCCGGCGCAACACCGCGCGATCGCGTACGATTTCCGCGTAGCGGCGGATGTTGGCCGCGCTCGGCGTGTTCTGCGCGAGCGCGTTCAGATAGGCCAGACCGCCGACCTCTTCCGCCTTGCCCGAGGTGCCGAGCGCCTCGTAGACGGTGATCACGTCGGCCGGGCGCGTGGCCGCGATCAACTTGCCGATGTGCTCGAAGATGATGCGGTGGTCGTAGCGGTAAAAATCGCTCTGCGACAGGAAATCGGCGATGCGGTCCCACGCGGCATTGTCGAGCAGCAGGCCGCCCAGCACCGATTGCTCGGCCTCGATCGAATGCGGCGGGACTTTCAGCGACTCGAGTTGGGGATCTTTGGACGGTGCGTTCATGGAGAGGAATTATCGGGTAATCGAGCGGCCGCGGCGAGCGGGAAAAACAAAAAACAGGCACAAAAAAGGCAGGGGCCGGTTACCCGGCCCCTGCCCTTCGCCAGCAACGTCCTGGCAAATACTACCTGATGCTTAGACGTGTTCGCCGATCACAGCCACCGTCACATCGACCAGGACGTCGGTGTGCAGCGAGATTTGAACTGCGTGCTCGCCAACCAGCTTCAGCGGGCCTTCCGGCAGGCGCACTTGCGCCTTTTCCACTGCGAAGCCTTGCTTGACCAGGGCTTCAGCGATGTCCGCGTTCGTCACCGAACCGAACAGACGGCCGTCGACGCCAGCCTTCTGATTGATCTGAACGGTCGAGCCACCCAGCTTTTCGCCTTGAGCGGTAGCTGCAGCCAGCTTTTCAGCGGCGACTTTTTCCAGTTCTGCGCGACGCACTTCGAATTCAGCCAAAGCTTCTTTCGTTGCACGGCGAGCTTGCTTGTTCGGGATCAGGAAGTTACGTGCGTAACCGTCCTTGACCTTCACGATATCGCCCAGGTTGCCCAGATTGACGACTTTTTCCAGAAGAATAATTTGCATTCGGAGACTCCTTATCGCGTCGTCGGGTTAGGCCTTGTGCTGGTCGGTGTACGGCACCAGCGCGAGGAAACGTGCGCGCTTGATTGCCGTATCCAGCTGGCGTTGATAGTGCGACTTCGTACCCGTGAGACGCGCCGGCGTGATCTTGCCGTTTTCGCCGATGAAGTCCTTCAGCGTTTCGAGGTCTTTGTAGTCGATGTGATCGACGCCAGCGGCCGTGAAACGGCAGAACTTCTTGCGCTTGAAGAGCGGATTTTGTTGCTGACGACGCTTGTCGAATTTCTTACCAGTCGGGCGGGGCATGTTCAGTCCTTTCCAATGTCCTGCAATGCTGTGATGTGAAATACCAGAGTTCTTGCGTTGCGGTGCTTTTTTGCCAGAAAGCCTGTGAAGAGCGTTTCCACGCCCATCTGACAGCTTTCCAGCTTACCGCTCGCCTCGCCTGCGGCTACTGCCTGCATGGTCAGTTCGACTTGCCGGGTAATGCCGGCTTCGACGACTTCCGTGCGGTGGTGCAACGTGCAACCTGCAATCGGAACGCCGGCGGGGGTATATCGCACCGGTTCGCGTTCAACGACGCTGGCCGTCAGTTGCAGCCGATTCATGTAGCCTTCGACGAGAACGACGCTTGGATCTGGTAGCTTAAATAGTGTGTCTTAAGCCTGCGCTTCGGACGGTTGCGTAGCAGCCGACTTCTTGGCTTCTTCGCGCTGCACTTCCTTCATCATCGGCGACGGGCCGGTCTCGGCCTTCTTCATCTTGACGATCAGGTGACGCAGAACAGCGTCGTTGAACTTGAATGCGTGTTCCAGCTCGTCGAGCGTGGTTTGGTCGCATTCGATATTCATGCAGACGTAGTGAGCCTTCGCGAGTTTCTCGATCATGTAGGCCAGTTGGCGACGGCCCCAGTCTTCGATACGGTGGATCTGGCCACCGTGCGAGGTGATCGTGGACTTGTAACGCTCGATCATGGCGGGCACTTGCTCGCTCTGATCCGGGTGCACGATAAATACGATTTCGTAATGACGCATATTCACTCCTTGTGCTGACTTATGGATTAAAGCCACCCGGGCGTCGAACCGGTGTGGCAAGTGAGAAGCCAAAGAGTGTAACCCGATTGGGGCCGGGTTGCAAGATATCCCGTTATTGCGAGGCGCGAATCGGGTGTGTTTTCAAAGGTTTAGGCGCCGGCGCCGCGACGTGGAGACAGTTTCTTGCGCCTGGCGGCCTGAAACGCGCGACGAAACCTGTGGAGCGGCCGCACCCGCAAGCCCCGGCGGCCTGCGGCCCGCCAGGGCCGCCCCGCGCGCCGGTCGCAGTCTACGAGCCAGTTTCCGTGCGCTCGCTGCCGCTTTGCAGACGCGCCTTCAGCGCCACTTCGAGTCCCTTCAGCGCGTCCGGCGCGGCGTCCGAGATCGCCCACCAGGTCATGCCTTCCGCATTCCAGTGCGCAATCGAGTAGCCTTCGCGGCCGAGCGTCGCCGGCGCCGTGCCGCTGGAGGCGGTCTGCGGAAAGACGTACACGTCGATCACATGCTTCTGGTAGCGGTACACCAGCACGGCCACCCGCTGATGCGCGAGGTAATCGAGGCGGCCGCCCTCCAGCGCAAAGCCGTTCGCCGCGAGATCCTCGACCGGCGGCGAATAGTCGAGCCGGCCATTGAACCACGGCTTGACCGTATGCCGGTCCGTCGAAATCACGTCGATGTCACGTCCCGAGACCTGCGCGCGTACGTGACTTTCTATCAACTCGTCGGTAAATGGCCCGAAGTCCGCCGGCCGACGCAGGTTCAGCGCCACGCCAGCCGCCGCCGCGCACAGCGCGAGCACCAGCACCGTCAGCCAGCCGCGCCCGAACACGCCGCCTGAGCCCACCGCGCCACCGCCGACGCCGCCCGTGCCAGCGCCCGTCGGCCAGCCCAAGCCACCCTGCGGCGCACGCATACCAGCCAGCAAACGCTCGAGCCAGCCGCGCCGCGCCTGCGCGCGCGGCGGCGCCTTGACGTTGGCAACCGGCGCCTCGGCCGCCGCAACCGGCTCGTCGACGGACGGCAATCCGGCGATGATCCGCTCGCGCAGCGACTGCGGCGCACGATGGTAAGGGAGCGCGCGCACCGCGCCACTCAAGGCTCGCAGGTTCTCGCTTTCGCGCCGGCAGGCGTCGCAACTCTCGATGTGCTGCTGGACGCGCCGGGCGTCCGGCGCGGGCAATTCGTGATCGGCGTTCGCGTCGAGGAGCGGCCGCGCTTCGTTACAGTCCATCTGGCGTCTCCTGAGCGTTGCCGGCGGCACCGCCGCCGGGTGTGTTGAGCGGCCGGCCATTGGCGGACGCCCGCAATGGGGTCACGCTCGCCGTAGCCGATCTGCCCGGGCCGGCCGCCGCGCACGCCGACGACCGGTGCGAAGCGCTTCCGCCCCCCTGTTTCTCCATGAGCAGCGCGGCAAGCTTGCGACGCCCCCGCGCGAGCCGGGACATCACCGTGCCGATCGGCACGTCGGCCACCGCGGCGATCTCCTTGTAACCCATTTCCTCCAGCTCCCGCAGCATCAGTACTTCCCGATATTCAACAGGCAACTGCGCAAGCGCCTCGTGCACGCGCTTCGTGTCTTCGTCGCGGATCAGGAGCGCCTGCGGATCGGCGCCGCCGACGCTCCAGCCTTCGAACGAGGCGTCGTCCATGGTGTCGTCGAACTCCACCGTCTCATGCGACGACGAACGTCGTCGCCATTCCGTGTACCAGGTGCGTCGCACGATCGCCAGCAGCCAGGGCCGCGCCGAGTCGCCGCGAAACGTGTCGAAGAAGCGGAATGCGCGCATGAACGCTTCCTGCACGACGTCGTCGGCATCGCTCGCATTACCGCACAACCAGCGTGCAAGGTTGTACGCGGCATCGAGGTGCGGCAGCGCCATCTGCTGAAAGCGCCGGCTCCTCGCTGCTTCGGACTCGCCGTGCGCGCGGACAGGTTCTGAATCGGTCTGGACCACCTCGGCCCTCCAGGGCATTGCGGCTATGCGATGTAGCTCGTCGGGACACTCTCTGCAACGGATAACCGGCCATTTGCCGAGTTTATTCCCGGCGCCGCCCGGAATCCGCAAAAAATCCGGCCGAACCGCCAGCGCGCCCGGATGCGGCAGGGCTTAGTAAGCCGGGCGGTTCCAGTAATCCTCGCTGGCGTAGACCTCTTTCAGATAATCGATGAAGTACCGCACCTTCGCCGGCACGTACCGCTGCTGCGGGTAGACGGCGAGAATGTCGTAGTCGGGCAGCGCGAACTCGTCGAGCACGGTTTCCAGCTCGCCGCGCGCCAGCTGCTGCTGGATCTCCCACGTGGAGCGCCAGCCGAGGCCGAGACCTTCCGACACCCAGCGATGCAGCAATTCACCGTCGTTGCAGTCGAGCGTGCCGCCCACCCGCACCGTCGCCAGCTTGCCGTTGCGGCGGAAATACCAGCCGCGGTTCTGTCCGCCTTGCAGATTGAACGCGAGACAGTTGTGCTGCGGCAGGTCTTCGAGCGTTTTCGGCCGGCCGTGCTGGCGAAAATACTCCGGCGTGCCGCACACCACGCGCCGGTTCGACGCCAGCTTGACCGCGACGAAGTTCGGATCGACCGCGCCGCCGATCCGGATCGACAGGTCGTAACCCTCGCGTACCAGATCCACCACCCGGTCGGTCAGATTGAACGACACCTGCAATTCCGGCTTGTCGGCGAGAAACACCGGCGCGAGCGGCGCGACGTGCTTGCGCCCGAACGCCGCCGGCGCCGACACGATCAGATGGCCGTTCACGGCGCGCCGCCCGGCGCTGAGTTCGTTTTCCGCCTGATCCCATTCGGTGAGGAGACCCCGGCAGCGCTCAAGAAACGCGGCGCCGTCTTCGCTGACCACCAGCCGCCGCGTCGATCGGTACATGAGTTTGACGCCGAGGCGCTTTTCCAGCGCGTCGATGCGGCGGCCGAGAATCACCGGCGACACGCCCTCCTCCAGCGCGGCCGCCGCCAGGCTGCCGGCATCCGCGACACGCACGAAGGTTTCGATCTGTTTGAAGCGATCCATCTTTGTCTCCCTGCTGCCAGTCCCGATGCCAGTCCGCGGGCCATTCCATACTTTTTGTTTCGAAATAAGCGACCCGGACTGATCTTATCAAACCTTTAGGTGAGGCCTAAAGTGCACTCAACACTTTTAATTCGCCCATCCCCAAGACATTCAGGAGACATTCATGGCCAAGATGAGAGCCGTCGACGCAGCCGTGCTGGTGCTCGAAAAAGAAGGCATCGACACCGCATTCGGCGTTCCGGGCGCAGCGATCAACCCGTTCTACTCGGCCATGCGCAAGGCAGGCAACATCAGCCACGTGCTGGCCCGCCACGTCGAAGGCGCGTCGCATATGGCCGAAGGCTATACGCGCGCTCAACCGGGCAACATCGGCGTGTGTATCGGCACGTCCGGCCCGGCCGGCACCGACATGATCACCGGTTTGTACTCGGCTCAGGCCGACTCCATTCCTATTCTGGCTATCACGGGCCAGGCGCCGCGCGCGCGTCTGTACAAGGAAGATTTCCAGGCCGTCGATATCGAATCGATCGCCAAGCCCGTCACCAAATGGGCCGTCACCGTGCGTGAACCGGCGCTGGTGCCGCGCGTGTTCCAGCAGGCTTTCCACCTGATGCGCTCGGGCCGTCCGGGTCCGGTGCTGGTCGACCTGCCGATCGACGTGCAACTCGCCGAAATCGAATTCGACATCGACACGTACGAACCGCTGCCGGTCTACAAGCCGAAAGCGACGCGCAAGCAGATCGAAGCTGCGCTCACCTTGCTGAACAACTCGGACAAGCCGCTGATCGTCTCGGGTGGCGGCGTGCTGAACGCGGCCGCGGAAGATCTGCTCGTCGCGTTCGCTGAAACCATCGGCGTGCCGGTGATCCCGACGCTGATGTCGTGGGGCGCGATTCCTGACGACCATCCGCTGATGGCCGGCATGGTCGGCCTGCAAACCTCGCACCGCTACGGCAACGCGACGATGCTCGCCTCCGACTTCGTGCTCGGCATCGGCAACCGCTGGGCGAACCGTCATACGGGCAGCGTCGAGGTCTATACAAAGGGCCGCAAGTTCGTGCACGTCGACATCGAACCGACGCAGATCGGCCGCGTGTTCGGCCCGGATCTGGGCATCGTGTCGGACGCGAAGGCCGCGCTCGAACTGTTCGTCGAAGTGGCAAAGGAATGGAAGGCCGCGGGCAAGCTGAAGGACCGTAGCGCGTGGGTCGCCGACTGCCAGGAACGCAAGCGCACGATGCATCGCAAGACGCACTTCGACAACGTGCCGATGAAGCCGCAGCGCGTCTACGAAGAGATGAACCAGGTGTTCGGCCGCGACACGTGCTACGTGAGCACGATCGGTCTCTCGCAGATCGCCGGCGCGCAGTTCCTGCATGTCTACAAGGCGCGCAACTGGATCAACTGCGGCCAGGCGGGTCCGCTCGGCTGGACGATTCCGGCAGCGCTCGGCGTGCGTGCGGCTGATCCGCAACGTCCGATCGTGGCGCTCTCGGGCGACTACGACTTCCAGTTCATGATCGAAGAGCTGGCTGCCGGCGCGCAATTCAAACTGCCGTATGTTCACGTGGTGGTGAACAACTCATACCTCGGCCTGATCCGCCAGGCACAGCGCGCGTTCGATATGGACTTCTGCGTGCAACTCGGCTTCGAGAACATCAACGCGCCGGAGATGAACGGCTACGGCGTGGATCACGTCGCGGTCGCCGAAGGTCTGGGTTGCAAGGCGATCCGCGTGTTCAAGCCGGAAGAACTGAAGCCCGCGCTGCTGAAGGCGCAATCGATGCTCTCCGAGTTCAACGTGCCGGTGATCGTCGAAGTGATTCTCGAACGTGTGACCAACATCTCGATGGGCACCGAAATCGACGCGATCAACGAGTTCGAAGAACTGGCCACGAAGCGCGAAGACGCACCGACCGCGATCAGCATGCTCGACTGAGTGCGCTGACGCATCGAAACGATGAGCATCACGTGAGCGCGGTTCAGCAACTCCGAACCGCCTCACGAAGTTATTCCACTGACCGACCAGAGAGACAGACGCACCATGCCGAAATTTGCAGCGAATCTCACCATGCTGTTCAACGAAGTCCCGTTTCTCGACCGCTTTGCGGCCGCTGCGGACGCGGGCTTTCACGCCGTCGAATTTCTGTTTCCGTATCCGTTTCAAATCGCTGAATTGAGCGAGCGTCTGCAGCAGAACCGCCTGAAGCTGGTGCTGCACAACCTGCCCGCGGGCAACTGGGAAGCCGGCGAACGCGGCATTGCGTGCCTGCCGGATCGCGTGAGCGAATTCCAGGAAGGCGTCGGCCGCGCGATCGAATATGCGAAAGCACTGAAGGTGCCGCAACTGAACTGCCTCGTCGGCATTCCGACGGCCGGCGTGGATGCGGACAAGGCGCACTCGACCATCGTCGACAACCTGCGCTTCGCCGCGGGCGAACTGAAGAAAGCCGGCATCAAGCTGCTGGTCGAGCCGTGCAATTCCTATGACATTCCGGGTTTCGCATTGAACCGTTCGGCCGAAGGCCTCGACGTGATCCGCGCAGTCGGTTCGGACAATCTGTTCCTGCAGTACGACATCTATCACATGCAACGGATGGAAGGGGAACTCGCGGCGACCATCAAAAAGAACCTGCCGCAGATCGCGCACATCCAGCTCGCCGACAACCCGGGCCGCAACGAACCGGGCACCGGCGAAATCAACTACCCGTTCCTGTTCGATCTGCTCGACTCGCTCGGCTACGACGGCTACGTCGGCTGCGAATACAAACCACGCACGACGACCACCGCCGGCCTCGGCTGGGTGCAGAGCGTGGCCGGGCAAACCCGCGGCGCGGCGCACGCCGCCGCCTGAGCGTCGCATCGCCTGATTGCCAGGCGGGATCAGGCGCTCGACGCCCCGAAGGAAGTCCCACGAGGGACCTCAAACAACACTGGAGATTTAGACACATGGCAAAGATCGGTTTTATCGGCCTCGGCATCATGGGCGCGCACATGGCGCGCAACCTCATCAAGGGCGGTCACTCGCTGTTCGTGAATGGCGCGTACCCGGTGCCGGAAGATCTGAGCAAAACGACGAGCGTCGTCGCCGATTCGACCGCTGTCGCGCAGGCCGCCGACATCGTCATCATCATGGTGCCGGACACGCCTGATGTCGCCAACGTGCTGTTCGCCGACGACGGCGTCGCCGCCGGCCTTTCGCAAGGCAAGCTCGTGATCGACATGAGCTCGATCTCGCCGCTCGACACGCAGGCGTTCGCGAAGAAGATCAATGCGCTCGGCGTCGACTACCTGGATGCGCCGGTTTCAGGCGGCGAAGTTGGCGCGCGTGAAGCGTCGCTGACAATCATGGTGGGCGGCCCGGAAAAGGCCTTCGCCACGGCCAGGCCGCTGTTCGAACTGATGGGCAAGAACATCTCGCTGATCGGCGACAACGGCGCGGGCCAGACCTGCAAGGTCGCGAACCAGATCATCGTCGCGCTGAATATCGAAGCCGTGGCCGAAGCGCTGCTGTTCGCCTCGCGCTCGGGCGCCGATCCGGAACGTGTGCGCAAGGCTTTGATGGGCGGCTTCGCTTCGTCGCGGATTCTCGAAGTGCACGGCGAGCGCATGACCAGGCGCAAGTTCGATCCAGGCTTCCGCATCGAATTGCACCAGAAGGATCTGAACCTCGCACTCGACGGCGCGCGCAAGCTCGGCATCGCCCTGCCGCATACGGCAAGTGCGCAGCAACTGTTCAGCGTGTGCGCGGCGAACGGCGGCAAGGCATGGGATCACTCGGCAATGGTCCGCGCACTGGAAATCATGGCGAATTTCGAAGTCGCGCAAGCGCCGGGCAGCGAAGCCAAGGCGGCATAAGGCAGCAATACGGATTGCGGTGATCGTTGCATGTTCAACGTCATGGCAGTCGCAAGTGGGGCGCCCGGTTCGTCGTGCGACATGCATGACGGAACGGGCAAATCGTGCCGCTCTGGGCTGAGAGCGGCAAGTGGGGTCCGCAGCGGCACCCGGCGGCGCCGGGGAAGCCTTGGTCGGTCAGACGTCGTCGTCGGGTGTCCGGCTGTCGGATTTCAATGTTTAGCGATGTTTATGCTTTTTCGGCCAAACTCTCGCAGCGGGTGCGTCACGCACGCCGCTCACCGGCATGTCACTTTGCCGCTCCCCTCGTACGCATGCTCGCAAGTCTGCTTGCATTTGCTTGCAACTCCGTCCCCTTTGCTCGACCTTTTTTGACACATCGGTCCGCGCTTTTCTCCTACACTCGTTGAGTCTGGTTGCGGGCGTGTCGGCGTTCAAGTGCGGCTTGCCGGTCATGGCAACGCGTGCCCGCTGTTTCATTCGCCCGATTCCCAACCAGTGTTCAACCCGTGAGCGGAATGTGCTTGCGCCAGTAACCCCTCTGCAAAGGATTCAGAATGAGCATCTTTGGTGACATCGTACATAAGCTCTTTGGCAAAGCGAAACCGGACCAGCCTGCGCCCGCTGTCGAGCCGACACCGGATCCGGCCGCGGCGCAAGCTGCTGCACCGTCGGCAACCCCGGCGCCCGCGCCGCTGGCCGACGTCGACGTCGCTGTCGTCATGGACCAGTTCGTGAGCGAGAGCGGTCAAACGTTGAACTGGCGCACGTCGATCGTCGACACGCTGAAGGCGCTCGGCGTCGACAGCAGCCTCGATCATCGCAAGGAACTCGCCAGGGAGCTGAAGTACATCGGCGACACGAACGATTCGGCAAGCATGAACATCTGGCTGCATAAACAGGTGATGGTGGCGCTGGCAGCAAACGGCGGGAAGTTGCCGCCAGATCTGGCGAACTAACAGCGTGCAGGCGTCGCCTTTTCGGCGCTAGCGATAAACCGCAAGCTGAAACGACAACGCGGCGCTCCGGTCGATGACCTGGGCGCCGCGTTGTCATTTGGGCGTCATGCGCTGAATTGCTCAGCGCTGCATCGCTCAGCGCTGCATCGCTCAGTACGTATCGAAAGTCTTCTGCAACGCCACCGGCCCCGTGGCGCCCGCGGCCAATGCCAGCATCAGCAGCACGCGCGCCTTGTACGGATTCAGCGAACCCGCGCTGACGAAACCGAGTGCGTCGTCGGCAGCCGCGCCGTTGCGCATCAC
Source organism: Paraburkholderia sp. BL17N1 (assembly GCF_003634175.1). Classification (NCBI taxonomy): domain Bacteria; kingdom Pseudomonadati; phylum Pseudomonadota; class Betaproteobacteria; order Burkholderiales; family Burkholderiaceae; genus Paraburkholderia; species Paraburkholderia sp. BL17N1. The sequence continues at coordinate 3,331,791 of NZ_RBIW01000001.1, read as the reverse complement.
GTGCCCCGATCCCACGCGCGACGCTCGCACCACCGCGACGCCTTGCGAGGCCGCATCGGCGAGCGCCTGCTGCACCGAGGCGTGAATCGAGCCATTGCCCGTGCCCGCCACGACGATGCCGCGCACACCGGCGGCAACCAACGCATCGACGGCAATGCGCGACACGCCCGCGTAGCTCACGACGATTTCCACATGCGGCCACGTCGCGCCGATCACGAACTCGGTTGCGAGCGTATGCGGACGCACCACGCCGCGCTGGAACTCGACACGGCCGTCCTGCACCCAGCCGAGCGCGCCGATTTCCGGCGAGTGAAACGCGTCGACCGCATAGGTGCTCGTCTTGACCACGTCACGCGCGCTATGGATCTTGTTGTTGAAGGCCACCAGCACGCCCTGCCCGCGCGAACTCGCCTGCGCCGCGACCGTCACGGCGTTCAGCAGATTCAGCGGGCCATCGGCGGACAGCGCCGAGGCTGGGCGCATGGCCGCCGTCAGCACGACCGGCTTGTCCGACTTGACGGTGAGATGCAGCAGGTAGGCGGTTTCTTCGAGCGTATCGGTGCCGTGCGTGACCACCACGCCGTCGATCTGGTCGTCGGCGAGCAGCGTGTTGATGCGTTGCGCGAGCGTGGTCCACAGCGGCATCGCCATGTCCTTGCTGTCGACGCTGGCAATCTGCTCGCTCTCCATGCGCGCCACCGTCGACAAGGCCGGCACCACGGCCAGCAATTGCTCGACGCCGATCACGCCGGCTTGATAACCCGAGGTGTTGGTGGCGCTCGCGGCCGCGCCGGCAATCGTGCCGCCGGTCGCGAGCACGACGATGCGCGGCAGCAGTGGCGTGGCGCCTTCGTTTGAAGGTATAGCGGAAGAAGAGGTCGAAGTATTCATGGCGGCGATTGTAAGCGATGCGCCGCGCGCCGCCATGCGTGAAAAAACGGATGTCCGTTCGATTCGGGGTTGGACGGGGCCGGCGCTTTGGCGCCACACGTTTGCGTGGCGTCTGCACCGGGGCCAGCCGCAGCCCGCATGAAGTTCGCACTAACCGGCCGCCGCGATGGTGCGGCAGCGTTCGGCGTTGCGCCGGACCGCGACGATCCGGCGCATCTATCAAACCGCTTCGCGCAATTGCGCGGCGATATCCGCTTCGTTCAATTGCGGCGCGAACATCTCGATCAACCGGTACGCGTACGCGCGCAGGAACGCGCCCTTGCGCAAACCGACCCGCGTCGTGCTCGCCTCGAACAGATGCTGCGTGTCGAGCGCGACCAGTTCCGTATCGCGCTTCGGATCGTAGGCCATTGCCGCGACCACGCCGATGCCCATGCCGAGCTCGACGTAGGTTTTGATCACGTCGGCGTCGATCGCGGTCAGCACGACGTCGGGCAACGCGCCCGCTTTCGCGAAGGCCTGGTCGATATGCGAGCGGCCCGTGAAGTCCTGATCGTAAGTGACGATCGGGAATTCGGCGATTTCGTCGAGCGTCAGATTCGGACGGCCCACCAGCGGATGATCCTTCGGCACGACCACGACGTGATGCCATGAATAGCACGGGAACGTGACGATATCCGGGAAACGGTCGAGCGCTTCGGTGGAGATGCCGATGTCCGCTTCGCCGTTGATGATCATCTGCGCGATCTGTTGCGGGCTGCCCTGACGCAGCGCCAGATGCACTTTCGGGAACACCTCGGTGAATTGACGGATCACCTTCGGCAACGCATAGCGCGCCTGCGTGTGGGTGGTCGCCACGACCAGGTGCCCGCTGTCCTGGTCAGCGTACTGGCGGGCGACGCGGCGCAGATTCTCGGCGTCGAGCAGCATCCGCTCGATCAGTTGATGTACGGCCCTGCCCGGCTCGGTGAGGCCCGTGAGGCGCTTGCCGCGTCGAATGAAAATGTCGACGCCGAGTTCGTCCTCCAGATCCTTGATCTGTTTCGATACGCCCGACTGCGACGTGTACAGCACGTTCGCCACCTCGGTCAGATTCATGTTCTGACGCACGGCTTCGCGCACAAAGCGCAATTGCTGGAAATTCATCTTGATGTCTCCGGTTCGGCCAGAGTTGAGTTATTTGAGTTCGTTTGAAACGCCGGGTCGTGTTGCTGTCGCTGCGCGCCTGACTGCGCCGCGCTCACTGCGCTGGAAACACACGCAACGCGCGCGGCACCGCGGTCACGCCGTCGCCGATCGAGAGCTGCAGATCGCGCCACGCTTCGCGATCGAGTTCGGCCTCGAGCAGGTTGCCCTCGCGGCCCGCGAGTTCGACCCGCACCGAGCCGCCGAGTGTCACCACGCGCCGCACGTCGACGACGATGCCTTCGCGATGCCCCGACGCCTGCGGATACAACTGCAGGTCATGCGGACGCACATAGGCGAACGCGGGGCCGCTGAAATCGGCCTTGATGGAAACCGGCAGCGCCGCGCCGTCCACCACGAAACCGCTTGCATCGACGTTGCCGTGCAGGCGGTTCGCCGCGCCGAGAAACTCGTAGACGAACGAGGTTTGCGGATGGTCATACACGTCCTGCGGACTGCCCACCTGCTCCACATGCCCGCGATTCAGCACGACGATACGGTCGGCGACTTCGAGCGCTTCTTCCTGATCGTGCGTGACGAAAATCGTCGAGATATGCAGATCGTCGTGCAGACGACGCAGCCAGCTGCGCAGTTCCTTGCGCACCTTCGCATCCAGCGCGCCGAACGGTTCGTCGAGCAGCAGCACTTTCGGTTCGACGGCCAACGCGCGCGCGAGCGCGATACGTTGCCGCTGGCCGCCCGACAGTTCCGACGGATAGCGTTGCGCGAGCCAGTCGAGCTGCACGAGCTTGAGCAGTTCATGCACCTTCTCGCGGATCACGGCTTCCGAGGGGCGCTCCTTGCGCGGCTTCACGCGCAAGCCGAAGGCCACGTTCTCGAACACCGTCATATGGCGGAACAGCGCGTAATGCTGGAACACGAAGCCCACTTCCCGCTCGCGCGCGCCGACCGTCGCCACGTCCTGGCCTTGCAGCACGACCTGGCCGCCGTCGGCGTATTCGAGTCCGGCGATCACGCGCAGCAAGGTCGTCTTGCCACAACCCGACGGCCCGAGCAGCGCAACCAGTTCGCCCGGCGGAAAGTCGAGCGAGACGTTATCGAGCGCGACGAAATCGCCGAAGCGCTTCTGCAGGTTACGAACGGTGATACCCATTACAGCTCTCCTTGCTTGAGCGGGTGTTGCTGCGGTGCATGCGTTGTTTGCGTTGTGTGTGATGCGCTTGTTGCGGGTGTTGCGGGTGTTGCGCTTGTTGCATTGGCCGCAGGCGTAACGGGACCCGCGTAAGCGGGCACGTCGCGCGCGGCCGACAGTTCCGCCGACATATGGCGCTCGGCGAGCAGCTTCAGGCCGAGCGTCACGAGTGCGAGCAGAGCCAGCACCGACGCCACGGCGAACGCCGCCGAGAAGTTGTATTCGTTGTAGAGAATTTCGACGTGCAGGGGCATCGTGTCGGTCTGGCCGCGAATATGGCCCGACACGACCGACACCGCGCCGAACTCGCCCATGGCCCGCGCGTTGCACAGAATCACGCCGTACAGCAGGCCCCATTTGACGTTGGGCAGCGTGACGCGGCGGAAGATCTGCCAGCCCGACGCGCCGAGCACGTGCGCGGCTTCTTCTTCGTCGTTCCCTTGCGCCTGCATCAACGGAATCAACTCACGCGCGACGAACGGGAACGTGACGAAGATCGTTGCCATCACGATGCCCGGCACCGCGAAAATGATCTGCACGTTGTGGTCCTGCAGCCACGGGCCGAACCAGCCCTGCGCGCCGAACATCAACACATAGATCAAGCCCGAGATCACCGGCGACACCGAGAACGGCAGATCGATCAGCGTGGTCAGCAGCGCCTTGCCGCGGAACTCGAACTTGGCGATACACCACGAAGCCACGAGGCCGAACACGAGGTTCAGCGGCACCGCGATCGCGGCGGTGATCACCGTGAGCTTGATCGCCGCGAGCGCGTCCGGATCGGCGAGCGATTCCAGATAGAAACCGAGCCCTTTGTTCAACGCCTGATAGAACACGGCGGCGAGCGGTACGACGAGAAACAGCGCAAGAAACAGCAGCGCGACGCCAGTCAGAATCCAGCGTACGACAGGCGGTTCGGTGACCGGATCGGGCCGGCGCGCGACGTTCAGCGGCGCACGCGGTGCCACGGCCACGGCCGCTGCCCCGCCTGCGTTCTTCACGGAATCGCGGCTCATTGCGCACCTCCGCCGACACCGATCGCCGCGACACTCGCGGCAGCAGGCGCCGGGCCCGCGCCCCCACGACTCGTGCGGCGCTGCAGATACCACTGCAAGGTATTGATAAAGAGCAGCATCAGGAACGACACGACCAGCATCACGACTGCGATCGCAGTCGCACCCGCATAATCGTATTGCTCGAGCTTGGTGATGATGAGCAGCGACGTGATCTCCGACTTCATCGGCACGTTGCCGGCAATGAAAATCACCGAGCCGTATTCGCCGAGCGCGCGCGCGAATGCAAGCGCGAAGCCTGTCAACAGCGCCGGAAACACCGCCGGCAACACAACGCGGCGAAACGTCAGCCAGCGCGATGCGCCCAGGCACGCCGCCGCTTCTTCCTGTTCGCGCTCGAACTCTTCGAGCACCGGCTGCACCGTGCGCACCACGAACGGCAAACCGATGAAGGTCAGCGCCACCAGCACGCCCGCCGGTGTAAACGCGATTTTCAGGCCGAGCGGTTCGAGGAACTGCCCGATCCAGCCGTTGCCCGCGTACACGGCCGCGAGCGAAATACCCGCGACCGACGTGGGCAGCGCGAACGGCAGATCGACCACGGCATCGACAATGCGCTTGAACGGAAACGTGTAGCGCACCAGCACCCACGCCACCAGAAAGCCGAACACCGCATTGATCAGCGCGCCGCCGAGCGCGGAAAAGAAGGTGAGCCGATACGACGCGAGCACGCGCGGCGAACTCACCGCACGCACGAACTGGCTCCAGTCGAGCGTGGCGGTCTTGAGAAAGGTCGCCGCAAGCGGAATCAGCACCACGAGGCTCAGATAAGCCACCGTGATGCCGAGTGTCAGGCCAAAACCGGGCAACGCGCTCGGTTTTCGGAAGGTCAACGTCGTCATGCTCGTTACTCGTTCAGGTTGATGCTCGTATTGCCGGCCGCCGGGCCCTGGCGGCCAAAAGCGCGCCCCATGGGGCGCGCTCGGGAGTGACGCGTCGCCGCGTCGTCCTGCCTATGTCTATGCCTTTGCCTATGCCTTTGCCGACTCCGGCAGCGGGCTTGTTACTGCGGCTGATAGATCGAATCGAACACGCCGCCATCGGCAAAGTGCGTCTTCTGCGCGTTGGTCCAGCCGCCGAACGAATCGTCCACCGTGTACAGCTTCAGCTTCGGAAACTTGGCGGTCAGCTCGGCCGGCACCTTGTTCGAACGCGGACGGTAGAAGTTCTTCGCCGCGATCTCCTGGCCTTGCTCGCTATACAGGAAGTTCAGGTAAGCTTCGGCGACCTTGCGCGTGCCGTGCTTGTCGACCACCTTGTCCACCACCGCGACCGGCGGCTCGGCCAGAATGCTCACCGACGGCACCACGATCTCGAACTTCTCCGGACCGAATTCCTTCAGCGACAGAAACGCTTCGTTTTCCCACGCGATCAGCACGTCGCCGATACCGCGTTGCACGAAGCTGGTGGTCGCGCCACGCGCGCCCGAATCCAGCACGCCGGCATTCTTGTACAGCTTGCCGACGAATTCCTTCGCCTTCTGATCATTGCCGCCCGGTTGATGCTCCGCATACGCCCACGCCGCGAGGTAGTTCCAACGCGCGCCGCCCGAGGTCTTCGGATTCGGCGTCACGATCGACACACCCGGCTTGATCAGATCGTCCCAGTCCTTGATGTGCTTCGGGTTGCCCTTGCGCACCAGAAACACGATCGTCGACGTGTACGGCGAGGCGTTATCGGGCAAGCGCTTCTGCCAGCCCTTGTCCAGCAAACCCTTGCTCGCCAGTGCGTCGATGTCGTAGGCGAGCGCCAGCGTCACCACGTCGGCCTGCAGACCGTCGAGCACCGAGCGCGCCTGGGCGCCCGAGCCGCCGTGCGACTGCTTGAAGGTGATCGTCTCGCCCGTCTTCGCTTTCCACTCCTTGCCGAACGCCTGGTTGACGTCCTGATACAGCTCGCGCGTCGGGTCGTAGGAGACGTTCAGCAGCGTCGTGTCGGCGGCGTGCGCCTGCGCCATCACGCCGAGCGCGCCCGCCGCGCCCAATGCTAGCGCCGCGATCAGTTTCTTCGTCCTGCCTGCCAGCCCCGTACCTTGGTATTTCATGTCAACTTTCTCCGCGTTGTCCGCTGAAACAGCGTGTGATGTCTTTTCTTGTGTCGCGGTCACGTGCACATGAACGTCAACTGGAGGCCCAGTCTATCGAAGGGCTTTCATCATTAAAAATAATGTTTCTTCATTTTTTAATACTCAAAAGTGGTAACGACAGCTGGATAAGGCGTTGCTGAACGAAAACGGCTGTTAAAGCATCGTTTGACGGCGCTGGAACGCCGCCCTTCGCCCCGAACTTAAAGTAAAGCTTGAATTGCGCCGAATACTGTATAAAAATACAGTCACCTGTTCATACATACAGTGGCGCCATGACCAAACTCACCGCACGACAGCAGCAGGTTTTCGATCTGATCCGCAGGGCTATCGAACGCACCGGCTTTCCGCCCACCCGCGCGGAGATCGCCGCCGAGTTGGGTTTCAGCTCGGCCAATTCGGCAGAAGAACATCTGCGCGCACTCGCCCGCAAGGGCGTGATCGAACTCGCGGCCGGCGCATCGCGCGGCATTCGCCTGCTGGCCGGTCCGGAAGACTCGCCGCACCAGTTCACGCTGCCGCACGCCAGCATCATGCAACTGTCGCTGCCGCTGATCGGGCGCGTTGCCGCCGGCAGCCCGATCCTCGCGCAGGAACATATCTCGCAGCACTACGCGTGCGACCCGGCGCTGTTCTCGAGCAAGCCCGATTACCTGCTGAAGGTGCGCGGGCTGTCCATGCGCGACGCGGGCATCTTCGACGGCGACCTGCTCGCGGTGCAAAAGCGCAGCGAAGCGAAAGACGGCCAGATCATCATTGCCCGGCTGGGCGACGACGTCACGGTCAAGCGCCTGAAGCGCCGGCCGAATGGGCTCGAACTGATCGCCGAGAACCCCGATTACGAAAACATCTTCGTTGAAACCGGCAGTGCGGAGTTCGCGCTGGAGGGTATCGCCGTGGGGCTGATTCGCCCCGGCGAGTTCTAACCCGGTTCTAACCCCGGTTCTAACCCTTTTGCGCGTTCAACAGAATAAAAAGCCGCGTCAATGTCGCATCGACACTGCATCAACGTTGCATCGTCTGGAGAGTCTCATGGAACGTCTTGCCCGCCTGCTGCCCTTTCGCCAGTTCGGTCGTCTGCGTCACCTTCGCAAGCTGGTGCCCTGCTCATTGATCGAGGCGGCCACGCGCAGCACTCCGTCGCTGTTCGACTCGCCCGAGGCTACGTCCAGCTTGCCGTCGTCGTTGCCGGCGTTTGCCCGCGTGTCGTTGAATTCCGGCCTGAATACGGCCGAGCCAGCGCGTCGCGCGCCGGTGCGGGTCTATCACGGGCCGTCGCGTCTCATCATGGTCGGCACGATGGACGCGGTATGCCGCATGATCGACCGCTGCATCGCCGACGAAGCCAACGTCCACGGCGCGGTGTTCGAGTCGTGATGACCCTGTCTTGAGCGGGCGGCGAGAGATTGCATTGCGTGGGATCGTTTTCGCGTGGCCGTGGTCCACGTTAGATCACACCTGATAGAGAGTCCCACTCGATGGCAGTTCCGAAACATACCCAACGCGGCAGCAGAGGCGGCGCCACAAAGCCGCTGATCGTCACGCTAATCGTGATCGTGGTGATCGCCGCACTGGGGTTTGCTTATGCGTCACCGTACATCGCGCTGAACAATCTCAAACGCGCGGCCGATGCGCGCGATGCGCAAACGGTCAATCAGTACGTCGACTTCCCCGCGTTGCGTGAGAGCCTGAAGGACCAGGTCGCCGGCCTGCTGACACGCCGGCTTGGCGCGCACAGCAACGGCAATCCGTTGGCCGCCATTGGCGCGATGATCGGCGTCGCATTGATTGGGCCGCTCGTGGATGCCTATGCCACACCGGACGGTGTCGCGGCCTTGCTGAACGGCATGCCGCCGCGCGGCGATCCGGGTGAGCGGCCGCCCGCGCCACCGGCCGCGAACAATCCGTCCGACGCCGCCGCGAGCGCACCGGCGCCGGCAGCGCCTCCTGCCGGCAACGCGGCGAATGGGAATGCCAACGCCACGCCCCCGCAGCCGCCGCAAACCACCGCGGGCTATCGTGGGCTCAACGAGTTCGTCGTCACGTACCAGCATGGCGCCGGCGACGCGCGTTACTCGGCGATCTTTCGGCGCGAAGGGATATTCACGTGGAAGCTGGCCGCGGTCAATCTGAACGAGTGATCGCGGCACGTCGGCTTTGTATGGCGCGGATCCCGTGATCGCGCCAATTATTCGGCAAGTCGCGGCGAGTCGCGGCGAGTCGTTCAGCGACTTCGTTATGGCGTCGAGGCCACCGGGTAGTGAGGCCGGAGTACCCGGCCGCCAGCCAACCGTCCACAATGGCGACACGCGCCTCAAGCCGCCGCTTGCTGCTGCTCCTGCGCCGAAGAACACGCCACCAGAATGCTGCACGAGACACGGTCGAGCAACGGCGTATTGCCCGCGCCCATCCACCATCGCGACAAACCCGTGCGGCAACGGTGGCCGACCACCACCAGGTCGACATGCAGTTCATTGGCGAGGTTGGCGATCTCATCGATCGGATGGCCGAATGCAAAATGCCCTTGTGCGGTCACACCTCGCTCGGTGAGCCAATCAACGCCTTCCTGCAGGATGTCGCGTGCGGTCTTTTCGAAACTGCCGCAGGCCACGTCGGTCAGCAGGCCCGCGCTTTGCGCAATACTCGAGCGCATGTCGACGACGGACAGCAAATGCGTTTCCGCTTTCAGATCCAACGCCAGGTCGGCGCCGCAACGGAGTGCTTTGCGGCCTTCGCGCGAGCCGTCGTAGCACAGCAGGATTTTCTGGTAGCTCGCCATGATTTTTCTCCCTTCGCGCGGGACGCGCGATTCTCAATTAATCATGGTGCGCCGCAATTCAGGTTGCAAGGGATGGAAAACGCTAACTGTGCGCTGACCGCCCTCTAACCACGCCCTAAACAGGTGCGCGAGCCGCTCGGAGGGTCTCCGCGCGCCGATGCCGCAGTGCAAGAAACCGGCTTCGCATTGTCGGGGCGAACCAACAGCGTCGCGCCGATGCCCTAGAATAGGCCGCCTCCCCAGCTACTCACATCATTCACGCCCTCCTTGGAGACTCGTTCGATCCATGCCTGACGCCGCCATCGAATTTCATCAGGTCAAGAAAAGCTACGGCGAAAAAACGGTCGTCGATGGACTGTCGTTTCATGTGAACGCCGGCGAATGCTTCGGCCTGCTGGGCCCGAACGGAGCGGGCAAGACCACCACGTTGCGCATGCTGCTCGGCATTGCCGCGCCGGACGCGGGCACGATCCGTCTGTGCGGCGAGCCGATCCCCGGACGCGCGCGCGTGGCGCGGGCGCGCGTCGGCGTGGTGCCGCAGTTCGACAATCTCGATCCCGACTTCACTGTGCGTGAGAACCTGCTGGTGTTCGGCCGCTACTTCGGTTTAAGCGCCGCGCAATGCCGTGCGATGGTGCCTTCCCTGCTCGAATTCGCGCGGCTCGAAAGCAAGGCGGACGCGCGCGTGAGCGAGTTGTCCGGCGGCATGAAGCGGCGCCTCACGCTGGCGCGCGCGCTCGTCAACGATCCCGATGTGCTGATCATGGACGAACCGACCACCGGCCTCGATCCGCAGGCGCGGCATCTGATCTGGGAGCGGCTGCGCTCGCTGCTCGCGCGCGGCAAGACCATTCTGCTGACCACGCACTTCATGGAAGAAGCCGAACGCCTTTGCCACCGGCTGTGCGTGATCGAGGAAGGACGCAAGATCGCCGAAGGCGCGCCGAGCGCGTTGATCGCTTCCGAGATCGGTTGCGATGTGATCGAGATTTTCGGACCCGATCCGGTCGCGTTGCGCGATGAACTGGCGCCGCTCGTCGAGCGCACCGAGATCAGCGGCGAGACGCTGTTCTGCTATGTCAACGACGCGCAGCCGGTGCATGCGCGGCTCAAGCAGCGCGCGGATCTGCGCTATCTGCATCGACCGGCGAATCTGGAAGATGTGTTCCTGCGGCTCACGGGCCGCGAGATGCAGGATTGAAGCGCATCGGTCGAGACCGGCATCGCACGCAACGCGGTACAACTATAACGACGCCCTGAAAGAACATGCAGGGGTACGCACGAGACACGCAATGGACGCACGCACCTACGAAACCGCCGGCGACACGCCATCGAATCAGGAAGCCTTCGCCGCCTTCCCCGCGAACGCCAGCAACTGGACCGCCGTCTGGCGCCGCAACTATCTGGTGTGGAAGAAACTCGCGATCGCCTCGATGTTCGGCAACCTGGCCGACCCGATGATCTATCTGTTCGGCCTCGGCTTCGGGCTGGGGCTGATGGTCGGCCATGTCGACGGCGTGTCGTATATAGCGTTTCTCGCGGCGGGCACGGTGGCCTCGAGCGTGATGATGTCGGCGAGTTTCGAGTCGATGTATTCGGGCTTCTCGCGCATGCATGTGCAGCGCACCTGGGAAGCGATCATGCATACGCCGCTCACGCTCGGCGACATCGTGCTCGGCGAGGTGATCTGGGCAGCCAGTAAATCGGTGCTCTCGGGCGCGGCGATCATGCTGGTGGCAGGCGCATTGGGCTACGCGAATTTCCCGTCGATGCTGCTGGCCTTGCCGGTCATCGTGCTGACCGGGCTTGCGTTCGCGAGCATTGCGATGGTCGTGACGGCGCTCGCGCCTTCGTACGACTTCTTCATGTTTTACCAGACGCTGGTGCTGACGCCGATGCTGCTGCTATCCGGCGTGTTCTTTCCGGTCTCGCAACTGCCTGCCGTTGCGCGGGGCGCGACCCAGATGTTGCCGCTGGCGCATGCGGTCGACCTGATGCGGCCGGCGATGCTGGGCCGCCCCGTCGATAATGCGCTGTTGCATATCGCCGTGCTGGCCGCGTATGCGCTCGGCGGGTTTATCGTGTCGGCGATTCTGTTTCGCCGCCGGATGATGAAGTAGGTTTCCGGCCGTCAACCATAACGAACGCCAGGCGCTGATCGCCGCGCCCGACGAAACATCAGCACATGGTGCGAGTCAGGCCCGCTCAGTCCTCGTCATCCGTCCACGGAATGTCCACGTCGGAGATAAACGCCACCGTGGCGAACGGACCGCCGTCCTGACGCCCGATCTTGCCATCGGCGCGCTGCCACTCGACCCGGAACACCGTGCCTGGGTCGTCGGCGATCAGGCGGACCGTGCGTACTTCATCCGGATCGGCCTCTTCGACGGGGCCATCGAGTGAGACCTGCAGCTCCTGCGGCCACAGCCCATCGGCCGGATCGTAGATCTTGTCGCCGTCGGGAATCAGGGTGAAGGCTTCCACGCCGATAGTGGCCGACGCGTCCACGATCATCTTGCCCAATGCGCGCAGCAATGCCGTGGCCCGCGCCGAATTCGCCTGACGGATGGCCAGATCCCCGCGCGTCAGCGCCTGCTCAAGTTTTGGGTTTGTTTTTTGTTGCGCCATTCGATGTCCTGGGTCCTATCGCTCTGTTGTGGACGGCGCGCAAATTCGCGCGCGCGCCGCTCTCCATTTTTCGGGCTGAATCCTACCATCGCCATGCACTGCAGCATTGCCGGCCATGCACTGCGGCGCTTTCAGCCCACCCCGTCCACCACAGTTTAGGTCGTGATTCGCGATCCGGCTGGGACATTTGCCTTTCAATCGGTCGCGAATCGATCGCTATCGCACGCATGCCGCCAGCCTGGTTCGTCGTGCGCGGGCCGTCGTCATCGCAGTCTCGCCGGCTTGATGCCGCGTGGAGTCTCCAGCCGCCGCGGCCGTCAGCCCTTGGCTCTGCCGCGCTTTCGCGCGGCCTTCGAGGCCGTCGCATCCACCGGCTTCGCACCCGCGATTTCCGCGATCAGATGATCCCGGAACGCCCTCACCGACTGCGGCAGTTCACGCCCCGCCATGGTCTGCACCTGGATGCTGCGCTGGCGCATCTGCGGATGCGTCAGCGGCATCACGACGAAACCATCGCCGGCGTAACGGTCACGCACGGACAGCAGACCCGTGAACATGATCGCGCCGGACTTCTGCGCGTAGCGATACATGGCGCCGCTGTTGTTGCAGGTCAGCTCGGGTTCAAGCAGGACGCCTTCGAGCGCGCAGGTAATGTCGATCAACTGACGAATCGTCGTGCCCGGCTCGGGCAGCACGAGCGGATAGCGCTGCAAGTCGGCGAGCGACACCTTCGCGCGCGCGGCCAGCGGATGATCGGCGCGCAGCAGCGCCAGCACCGGCGCGCGCTCCGTGTGCTCGACTTTCACGCCCTTCTCCGGCGCGAGGCTGAAGGTCAACGCGAGGTCGGCGTCGCCGTCGCGCACCTGACGGGTCGCCTCGCCCGGCGACATGACCGAGAGCGTGAAGTCGATGCCCGGATACTGGACGCGGAAGCTCGCCATCGCGGTGGGCAGGAAGTCGGCGGCAAAACCTTCGGAACTCGTCACCTTGATCATGCTGCCATGCAAGGTCTCGAGGCCGCCGATCTCCTTCATCACATGCTCCGCCTCCAGCAGGCTGCGCTGCGCGTAGGCCAGCAGGCGCTCGCCGGCTTCGGAGAGCGCCATGCCGCGCGGACGCCGCTCGAATAGCGCGACGCCGAGATCGCTTTCGAGCCGCGCCACCTGCCGGCTGATCGCCGAGACGGCGACATGCAGCCGCGCGGACGCGTCGCTGAGCGAGCCGGTGCGCGCGACTTCGACGAAATAGCGCAGCGCGATGCCATGCAGCGAAAGTGCCATGTGTGATGTCCCATTCAACGGTCGGCGCCGGCGCGCAGATATCTGCAAGCGCCTTCTGTACGCGCGGTGAGCTTTGCCTTTTAGGCAACGCAAGCTTCGAAAGACGATCATTGTGACAAAAAAAACGGCCTCCTAGAATCGGTTCGAAGATGCAGGCCGCGTCCAAGCGTCATCAGACAGACGACCACGCGCCGCCCGCCCCCACATTCGCCCGCATTGGAGACACGCATGAGCCGCACCCAGGCCATCGAGCACGCCACCCATCATTTCGAATCCGGCGCCTTTCTGGAAACCCTCAACCGGCGCGTCGGTTTTCGCACCGAAAGTCAGGAGGACGATCGCGCCGCCACGCTGCTGTCGTATCTGACCGACGAGATCACGCCGGAAGCGAAAAGCCTCGGTTTCAGCACGCGCATCGTCACCAATCCGGTGGATGGCTTCGGGCCTTTCCTGATCGCGCAGCGCCATGAGGGCGACCATCTGCCCACCGTGCTGATCTACGGCCACGGCGACGTGGTGCGCGGCTACGACAGCCAGTGGCGCGCGCCGCTGACGCCGTGGGCCGTGACCGTCGAAGGCGAACGCTGGTTCGGCCGCGGCACGGCCGACAACAAAGGTCAGCACAGCATCAACCTCGCCGCGTTGGCGAGTGTGCTGGCCGCGCGCGACGGCAAGCTCGGCTTTAACGCGAAGCTGCTGATCGAGATGGGCGAGGAAACCGGCTCGCCCGGACTCGACGCGATCTGCCACGCGCACCGTGAAGAACTGGCCGCCGACGTGCTGATCGCCTCCGACGGTCCACGTCTCGCCGCGCGCCGCCCTACCGTGTTCCTCGGCTCGCGCGGCTCGGTGAATTTCAGGCTGTCGTTGAATCTGCGCGACGGCGCGCATCATTCGGGCAACTGGGGTGGCCTGCTGCGCAATCCGGCGACGGTACTGGCGAATGCGTTGGCGAGCCTCGTCGACGCTCGCGGTGTGATCGCCGTCGACGGTTTGCGTCCGCCGCCGATTCCCGAGGCGGTGCGCCGCGCGCTCGCCGATATCACGGTAGGCGGCGGCCCGGGCGATCCAGATGTCGACGACAACTGGGGCGAGCCCGGCCTTACCGCACCCGAGCGCGTGTTCGGCTGGAACAGCTTCGAAATACTCGCGTTCAAGGCCGGCAACCCGGAGAACCCGGTCAATGCGATTCCGTCGTCGGCGTTCGCGCATTGCCAGCTGCGCTTCGTGGTCGGCACCGATTGGGACAACCTCGAACGGCATCTGCGCACGCATCTGGATGCGCACGGCTTCTCGCAGGTACAAATCGATGTCGAGCGCGGCGCCCCCGCCACGCGTCTGAACCCGGACGATCCGTGGGTCACGTGGGCGATTGCCTCGCTCGAACAGACCACCGGCAAGAAGACCGCCGTGCTGCCGAATCTGGGCGGCACGCTGCCCAACGAAGTGTTCGCCGACACGCTCGGCCTGCCGACCATCTGGGTGCCGCACTCGTACCCGGCCTGTTCGCAGCACGCGCCGAACGAACATCTGCTTGGACCGGTCGTGCGCGAAGGTCTGCAGATCATGGCGGGCCTCTTCTGGGATCTCGGCGAGAACTCGCCGCGCGCGACAAACAACCCCGCTATCTGAGCAACGCCCGCACGAATCGGGCGCATCACGCCGTTATCCGCATCCGTCACGAGGCACGTCCACGATGAGCACGTCCACCCTGCAAGCCACTGCCGCGCGGCCATCCGCCGCGAAGGTCCATCGCATCATTCTCGCGGCGTCGATCGGCAACGCGCTCGAATGGTTCGACCTCGTCGTCTACGGATTCTTCGCGGTGACCATCGCGAAGCTATTCTTTCCTGCGCGCACCGAAGCCATTTCGCTGATGCTCACGCTCGGCACCTTCGGCATCTCGTACATGATCCGGCCGCTCGGCGGACTCGTGCTTGGTTCGCTCGCTGACCGCGCCGGACGCAAGGCGTCGCTTCTTCTCTCGATCGCGCTGATGATGATCGGCACCCTGATGATCGCCGTGATGCCGCCATATGCGGCGATCGGCCTGTGGGCGCCGGCCGGCATCATGCTGTCGCGGCTCGTGCAAGGTTTTTCGGCGGGCGGAGAGTTCGGTGCGTCCACCGCGTTTCTGGTCGAACATGCGCCCGAGCGCCGAGGCTTCATGGGTAGCTGGCAATTCGCGAGCCAAGGCATGGCGACGCTGCTCGCTTCCGGTTTCGGCGCGCTGCTGACGAGCCAGCTCACGAGCGCGCAACTCGAATCATGGGGATGGCGCGTGCCGTTTCTGTTCGGCCTCGCGATCGGTCCGGTGGGTTTCTATATCCGCCGTTACGTGGATGAAGGCGCCGAGTTCAGTGCCGAGCCCAAAGCCCGCACGCCGCTACGCGATCTGTTCGGCACGCAGAAGGTGCGCATGCTGCTGGCGGTCGGCTCGCTGATCATTTCGACGGCGGCCAACTATATGATCCTGTACATGCCGACCTACGCGATCAAGCAACTGCACTTGCCTGCCTCGACCGGCTTCGCGGCGACACTCGCCACCGGCGTGGTGCTCACGGTGCTGACGCCGTTCGCGGGTCATCTGTCCGACAGCCTCGGACGCATCCGCATCATGGCGACGGCCGCCGCGCTGATGCTGGTGACGGTATATCCGGCTTTTGTGTATATGAACGCGCATCCCTCGTTCGTGACGATGCTGCTCGCGCTGATCTGGATCGGCGTATTGAAGGCGACGTATTTCGGTGCGCTGCCCGCATTGATGTCGGAGATTTTCCCGACGCAGACGCGCGCGACCGGTTTGGCGGTGAGCTACAACATCGGCGTGACGGTGTTCGGCGGTTTTGCGCCGTTCGTGATCACGTGGCTGATCGATGCAAGCGGTAATAAGCTCGCGCCTGGCTTCTATCTGATGTTCTGTGCGTTGGCGAGTTTGCTCGCGCTTTATGCGGTGCGCGGGAAGTTGAGAATCCACTAACGGACGCGCGAATGCCGCCTCGCCCGCAGCGCCATGGCAAAGGCGCTCGCCATCACTAAATACGCGGGAAGCGGAGTACCAGCCAAGCACGTCTGCCTACGCGGCAGCGTCGCCGAAGCGACGCGCGAATCCCTTGCGAGCGCCCCGGCCATGCAGCCGGGGCAAATCAAACGTCCGCATGATGCGAGCCGCACTCGCAGCTCGCATTCAACGGCCCCGCATCAGGGCGCCGGATTCGGCTGCAACTCGTGCAGCGCATCGATTTCCGCGAGCACTTCCGGCGAAAGTTTCACCTCGACGCTGGCGATGTTTTCCTTCAACTGATCGAGCGAAGTCGCGCCGATCAGATTGCTGGTCACGAACGGCCGGCTATTGACGAACGCGAGCGCGAATTGCGCGGGCGACAAACCGTAACGCTTCGCCAACTCCACGTAACGCGTGATCGCCTGCACCGCTTGCGGTTTGCTGTAGCGTTGAAAACGCTCGAACAGCGTAATGCGCGCGCCGGCCGGACGCGCGCCGCCTTCATACTTGCCCGTCAGCCAGCCGAAGGCCAGCGGCGAATAAGCCAGCAAGCCGATGTTGTCACGATGCGCGTATTCGGACAGGCCCGCTTCGTAAGTGCGATTCACGAGGCTGTACGGATTCTGAATGCTGACGATGCGCGGTAAGCCGAGCTTTTCGGCCGCGCGCAGAAACTGCGCGACGCCCCACGGCGTTTCGTTCGACACGCCGATATGACGCACCTTCCCCGCCTTGACGAATTCAGCGAGCACCGACAGCGTTTCTTCGATGGGCACCGTATAGGCGTCGTCGACCCACGGATACGCCGGGCGGCCGAAGGTCATCGTGCTGCGATCCGGCCAGTGCAGCTGGTACAGATCGACGTAGTCCGTTTGCAGGCGCTTCAGGCTATCGTCGAGCGCTTCGGTCAGATTCTTGCGGTCGAACTGGTTGCCTTTGCCACGAATATGGGTCGGGTTGTGCGGTTGACGCGCCGGGCCGGCGATCTTGGTGGCAAGCACGATTTTGTCGCGCGCGCTGCGATGCTGCGCGAGCCATGTGCCGATATAGCGCTCCGTCGAACCTTGCGTTTCGGCACGCGGCGGCACCGGGTACATTTCAGCGGTGTCGATCAGATTGATGCCGTGATCGAGTGCGTAATCGAGCTGCGCGTGCGCTTCCTGTTCCGTGTTCTGCTCGCCCCACGTCATGGTGCCGAGACCGATCAGGCTAACCTGCACGTCGGAGTCGCCGAGTCTGCGGTATTCCATCGAACTTGTCCTGTTGATTGGTTGACGAAAAGCGCTGACGTTACCATGTCCGCCCGAGCTCTGCCTGGCGCGCTAAAATGCCGCTCCAGCGCGCGTCACCCATTTTTTCGCGCACAATCTTTCGCTGCGGCTTCCCTGCGCCGACCTGCCTGCCATGAATCCCGAACAACTCGAACTGCTGGTCACGCGCGTCATGCCTTACGGGAAATATAAAGGCCGCGTGATTGCGGATCTGCCCGGTCATTACCTAAACTGGTTTGCCAGCCAGGGCTTTCCGCCCGGCGAAATCGGCCGGCTGCTGGCGTTAATGCATGAGATCGATCACAACGGTTTGAAGTCGCTGCTCGAGCCTTTGCGCAAGCGTTGATCGCTTCGCGGTGAAAGCGATGGGAAGCGCCCTGAAGCGTGGATGAAAGTCGCCCTGTAGGCATCGTGCAAGCAATGCCGGCCTGCACAAATTTATACAGTCTTTTGCTTGTACCTTGGCCGCCGAATGGACTTTAATCCACGTAGGTCTTCGCGCGAACTCCATCATTCGCGCCGTCGTCCGCATGTCATTTTGCCTGTCCGTCCATGTCTGAATTCAGCTTGTCCGCACTGCTCGAATTTATCGGCCACGATCTCTCGCCTGTGAGGGCGGTGATCATCTTCTTCCTGATCGGCTATCTCGTCGTCGGACTGCCTTTGCATTTCCGCCAGGGGCCCGCCTCGCGCGACATCTGGGGCACCGCTGCCGGCGTGACCATGGCAGCGATTTATGCGGCGTTCATTATCGGCGTGTACCCGGCGTTGCATCATTCGGCCGGGTGGTTGCGGTAACGCGAAGCGGCTTCGAAGCGCGCCGTGCCAAGGCGCGTGCATACGACGACCCTCATCGCTCAAACCGGCGACACCTTCGGCAGATGCCAGCCATGGGTCACGGCGAGCATCCGCAAGACGAAGCACGCCGCGCCGCCAGCCAGCGCCGCCGGGCCCGGCGGCAAACCGGCACGGCGCGCCACCACCACGATGAACGCCCCCGCGAACGCGGCCGTTGCATAGATGTCGGCATGCAGCACGAGCGGCACGCGTGTCAGCAGCACGTCGCGTATCACGCCGCCGCCCACACCGGTGAGTGTGCCCATCAACATGGCGACAAACGGCCGGATCCCGAACAGCAGCGCTTTTTCTACACCCGCCACGGCAAAGAGCGCGAGGCCGGCCGCGTCGAGCATGGTGACGAGCGCAACGGGAAACTGCTGCGCCGTCGAATGGAACATAAAGGTCAGCAACCCGGTGACAAAGGTCAGCGCCGGATAGCGCCAGTCACGGATCGCGTTCGGCGGTGAATCGCCGATCAGCAGATCGCGGATCACGCCGCCGCCGAGCGCCGCGACAAACGAAATCACCATCACGCCCAACAGGTCGAGACCGCCGCGGATTGCGCTGAGCGCACCCTCGACCGCGAACACCACCGTGCCCGCCAGGTCCGCTGCCAGCACCAGTGTTTCGACGTTCAGCCTGATTTTTCGTATCGACAATGTCGGCATCGACGCTTCACCCTTTCTGCTTTCGGTCTACGAGAAATCGAAACGGTATAGGGAAACGCCGCGCGCGGGGTGAAAAATCTGCGTGTACGGTCACGCGCTGCGCGTGGCGCGCGACGCTTCAGGACGACGCCCGCTAACCGCTCAGACGCCCCGTCGCGACCAGATGCGCAAGCAGGCGATCGACAGACTCGCCGATCGGCATCCGGTCGCTGTCGATCACGACATCCGACGCGAGCGGTGCTTCGAAAGGTCCGGAAATGCCTGTGAAATGCGGGATCTCGCCACGCCGTGCGCGAGCGTAAAGCCCTTTGGCATCGCGCGCTTCGCAGACGTTCAGCGGAGCATTCACGAACACTTCCACGAAACCGTCGCCGACGATTTCACGCGCCGAGCGCCGATGCCGATGCTCAGGCGAAATCACCGCGGCAATCACAACGAAGCCCTGCTGCATGAACAGCGCCGCGACATGGGCGACCCGCCGCAAGTTCTCGGTACGGTCCTCGGGCGCGTAGCCGAGGTCGGCGTTCAGTCCGCGCCGCAGCACGTCGCCATCGAGCACGATCGCGGCGTGCCCCGCTTCCTTCATGCGGTCATGCAAGGCGTTGGCGAGCGTCGATTTACCCGCGCCGGAAAGTCCCGTCATCCAGATCACGGCGCCACGCGATGCGCTCATGTGCGATGCTCCGTGCCGCTTATCACGACCTCGCCGACCTCGCTGGCCTCGCTGGCCTCGCTGGCCTCCTGGCGATGCGCCGGCGCCAACACCGGGCCAAGGCCGTCGAACAACGGTTGCAGCAACGCGTGACGCGGCTGCCAGCGTTGCAGCGAGGTCTTGTACAGCGGACGCCGCACCTGGGCGGAATTGGCCGTATTCACCTGGCGCGCGGTCTGATAAAACGACAGACAGCGTTCGTCCCAGTCGAGCCCGCAATGCGCGAGCAGGCGGCGCACATTGGCTTCGAAATCGTCAACCAGTTCCTCATACTTGACTTCGATCATCACACCTTCGGGGAGCACGCGTTGCCAGTGCGCCATTAACGCGTCGTACGCGCGATAGTAGCGGCCCAGTTCGCCGAGATCATAGCTGAACGGCACGTCGTGAAAGATCCTCGAGAAAATCGACAGACAGGTTGGCAACGGCGCGCGGCGGCTGTGAATGAAGCGGGCGTTCGGCAACGCGAGATGGATCAGGCCGAGGTTGATGAAGTTGAACGGATACTTGTCCGCGAAGTGCGTGTAGTTCGCAGCCGGATTGCGTTCGTCGTTTGCAGTCAGGCTCTGAAGTTCCGGCAGCGCGTTGCGCATGCGACGCAAATAGTCCGTGCCGAGCGCGCGCAATGGCGCGGCGCCGACGTTTTCCAATGCTTCGATATCGATCCGCAACGGATCGCCCGGATCGCGGCGAATGCAGCTCACCAGCGCCTCGCCGAATTCCGTGCGCTCGCCCGCGCCGAACACCTGAGGATGGCTCGCGAGAATCTGCTCGATCAGGGTCGAGCCCGAGCGCGGCATGCCCACGATAAAGACCGGCGTTTGCGATGCATCGCCGAGACCGCGCTTTGCCGCCAGCAGATCGGAAGTCATCAGTTCGGGCAAATGGGCGAACAGGCCTAGCGTTTCCGCTTCGTTGTAACGCACGCCGGCGCGGTGCAGCGCATTACCCTTCAGGAAGTGCTCGAACGACGCGTCGTTGCGGCCCACATCGGACAGCGCCTGGCCGTACGCGAAGTGAAGCTCCGCCTGATCGGCCGGCGTGAACGAAGCGGCGTTGCCGACGAGACGCTCCATCGCGAGGAACACCGGATCGTCGGCGGCAAGGCGCCTGGATTGCACGAAGTTGCGGTAGTACAGCGGCACTTGCGGCGCGGCTTCGATAGCGCGGCGATAC
Source organism: Paraburkholderia sp. BL17N1 (assembly GCF_003634175.1). Taxonomy (NCBI): domain Bacteria; kingdom Pseudomonadati; phylum Pseudomonadota; class Betaproteobacteria; order Burkholderiales; family Burkholderiaceae; genus Paraburkholderia; species Paraburkholderia sp. BL17N1. The sequence goes on along the minus strand of NZ_RBIW01000001.1, from coordinate 3,311,048 downwards.
GCTTCGTGCGCGTCGTCGAAGCGGCCGAGTGCCTGCAGGCAGTTGCCCAAGTTGTTGTGCGAGCCGTCGGCCTGCGGATTCACACGCGTCGCCTCGCGATAGGCGTCCACCGCCTGTTCGAGCCGATGCATCTGCTCGAGCGTCCAGCCGAGGCCGTGGTGCGAATCCGTGTCGCGCGGATCGAGCGCGATCGCTTCGTGATAGCGGACCACGGCTTCGGGAAAACGGTTCAGCGCGGCGAGCGTGGCCGCGAGGCGCTGTTGGACGAGGGCGTCGGTGGGATCGAGCGCGCGGGCGGTTTCGTAATGTTGGAGCGCGGCGTCGAGTTCGCCGCGCCCGGCGCAGGCGTCGCCTTCGGCGCGCAATTCCGATGCGGCAGCCGGCTGTGGATCTTGCTTCATTGATGGCTGGATTCTTGCAGGCTTCGCATCGAGCGATCCTGACAGTGGCGAGTGCGATCTTTTCATCCAGCCCGGCAAGCGGCGCGGTCGGGAGTCGAAGGTAATTGTCTGAAGCAAACTTAACAGTCGCGCCCTACAGTTTCGTTTCGAAAATTTAACTAACTGTTACAGCGTCGCACGCACGGAAGGTCTAGAAAGCTTCGCACCGCGCCTCACTGCTACGGTCTTCGATCGCCATGCATGCCGGATCGGCACGCCATAGCACGCGCAAACGGTAATTTGCGGACACAAATGCCGCTGAACTCTTGAGCACGCGTTTCTTCTCAATCACATATGAAGGAGAAAATCGTGAGCAGGCTCATTGCATCAATGGCACTGTTGGCGGTGACAGCCGGTTTGACCGGATGCGCAGTCGCGCCGGGATACGACTACGGCTATGCACAACCTTATTACCCTGACTACGGCTATGCGTACGGGCCACCGTATGCGCCGGTTTATGGCAGCGTCGGCATATATGGCGGCTGGGGTGGATCCTGCTGCTATCACGGCGGCTATTGGCATGGCGGCCATGGGTGGCACGGCGGGAATGGATGGCACGGCGGCGGCGGTTGGCACGGCGGCGGATATGGCGGATCTCACGGCGGCAGCAGCGCCAGCGGCGGGGGAAGTTCATGGAGCAGCGGCGGTGGCGGCCATGGGGGACATGGGCGTTGAACTCGCAAACCAAAAACAAAATGGCGCTGTGATTTCTCACAGCGCCTCAGACGCAGAAGCGAAGTTTGATCGGATTAATGGATTCGGCTTGGATCAATCACGACATGTTTTATATGAATCTTTTTCCACGTGTACGTGACGTGAACCAGACCGTCCGGCGACTGGATAACCGCCGGATAAGAAAATTCCTGATTTGCCTCGTTCTCAAGATCCAGAACTTCGTGATAAGTCTGGTGATCAGATGAAATGACGACCGTCAGTCTGTGGCGGTCCCAACGACCTTCGACGTAAGGTAGCGGATTGGCGACGATCAGGTCACGCCCGTCGATCAGGGTCACGGCGTCCAAGCCCGAATTTGAGTTGGGAATATCCACCGGCGAGAGAGCAGTCCACGTCTTTCCCCAATCACTCGATTTGGTACTGAATACAAAGCCGTTTTTTGTCCGGACTAGCGCCTGCAGCTGGCCGTGACGATGGTCGAGAATTGTTGGCTGGATTGCCTGAATTGCACGCGGGCCCGCCGCCGGATATTCGACTTCCCAAGTAGCTGCCCCATCCGTGGACCGTTCGAAATGAACTTTCCATCCGTCATGTTCGGTACTACTCCCGGCTATTACAATTCCATTTGATAACTCGACGGGTTTATCTTTTGCCGGCCCGGATATACCAGGGCCAAGAGCAGCCGGCTTCGACCATGAGTTTCCCCCATCAAGCGAGGTCATCCGGAAAGGATGCCAATCCGCCGGCAATTTCCCGCGACTATAAAACAGCATCAATGGACCGTGCCTGGGAGAAAAAAGAATGGGATTAATTACCGTTAGAGCCTCACCGTCAGGCGAACGTCCGTCTGCGACCCGGACTGGCGCGCCCCATTGTTTTCCGGAGTATTGCGCTACCCAAACACCAACGTCATTAGCGGCCTCTTTGCTGCCAGCCAACCACGCCGCCACCAAATGCCCTTTTGAAAAGGCAATCGTCGACGCATGACAAAACGCGATTTTCTGCGGAGGATTTATAATATCCACCGAAAGGATTGCGTCAGAATTATTTTCACGGCCAGCGGTCGATTGAATCAGCGAAAAGGAAAGGATAACGAAAGTTATATGTCTGAAATATGACGACAGATCAAAATTCATACAGATTAAACCGCTGACATTGGTTAGGGAGTGGCATTTTGAGACGGCGGATGGTAACCGATCCGAATATTTTTTTCGGAATAAGCTGGATTTATTTTCGGAAATTTATTTGTAATGTCGGCGGTTTAAACTGAAGTGCTGCAGTGTCAGCGTGTTTCTCCACGCTGCGGCTGTGGCAGCATGGCCGTCATCAAACAGCGTTTGCCGGATTTCGAATGGTATTTTCGATTGAGCGGGCGCGCCTGGACGGCCTTCGGAATAGAGTGCCTATCCATCCCACGGTTTTATGCGGCTCTTCGAAGAGCCGTTCCGAAATTTGAGCGCGCAAACGGGCGCAAAAAAGCCACCTTGCGTATGCGGTCGGCGGCTTCGATTTGGGTGGCTGCGATCGCTAGATCAACTGACCCTTTCGCGTTCGCTGGGTTCCTCGGATGACTTTCGCGTCGGGAGCGAATACGCTGCCGCCTTTTGTACACGGCTCCGCCACAGCGGCGCGATCACGCTGAACTGTCACTCACCTCAGACTCGACAACGTAATCGGCTCCAACCACAAGCGCGCCCCATTCCGGATAGCCGCCGCTCAAAATCACCCGCTTGATGGCGTCGGCGCAGAGTCGTTGACCATTTTCCAGAGCGTCAGCTACAGATTGAACCGCCCCGGGAATCGTGGAGGCTGGTTGGTTTAAGTTAATGCGGGTTCGGCGACCGGTGTTTCAAGTCGCTGATAGTAGTTTGCCTCAGCTTCGGCAGGCGGGATATAGCCGAGGGGTTCCATCAGTCGATGATGATTGAACCAGGCCACCCATTCCAGCGTTGCCAACTCGACGGACTCCCGTGTTTTCCAGGTGCGGCGATGAATCAGTTCCGCCTTGTACAAGCCGTTGATTGTCTCGGCCAGTGCGTTGTCATAACTGTCGCCACGGCTACCAACCGAGGGCTCGATGCCCGCTTCGGCCAGTCGCTCGCTATAGCGAATGCTAACGTATTGCGAGCCTCTGTCGGAGTGATGTATCAACGTTCCATCGCCGCCTGGCCGCCGCGCATAGAGTGCCTGTTCAAGTGCATCCAGGACGAAGTCTGTAGTCATCGACGAACTGACGCGCCAACCGACAATCCGTCGGGCGAACACGTCGATCACGAAGGCCACGTAGAGCCAGCCCTGCCACGTCGAGACATAGGTGAAATCAGAAACCCAGAGCTGGTTCGGCCGTGCCGCCTTGAACTGGCGATTGACCCGATCCAGCGGGCGCGGGGCTATGGCATCAGGAACAGTCGTGCGAACACGCTTGCCTCGCATCACGCCGCGCAAACCCAGTTGTTTCATCAGCCGTTCGACCGTGCAGCGAGCCACCGCGATACGCTCCCGGTTCATCTGCTTCCAGACTTTATCCGCTCCGTAGACCCGCATGTTGGCTTTCCAGACACGCTCGATCTCCGGCCGCAGGCGTTCATCGCGTATCGCGCGAGCGCAGCGGCGCGACGGATCGCGAAGCTGTGCAGCATGGCGCCGGTAGCCCGACGGGGCAATCCGCAAGACCTTGCAGATCGGCTCGACCCCGAAGGTATCGCGATGCCGATCGATGAAGGCCTTCAGGACTTCAGGCGGCGGTCGAGCTCCGCCTGGGCGAAAAACGCACTCGCGAGTTTCAGAATCTCGTTGGCGCGGCGCAGTTCCTTGACTTCGCGCTCCAGTGCCTTAAGACGTTCGCGTTCCGACGTGCTCACGCCCTCGCGCTCGCCGCTATCGACTTCCTCTCGTTTGACCCACCCCAGCAATGTCTGGCTCGTGCAGCCGATCTTGGGGGCGATGGATTCAATCGCCGCCCACTGTGACGGATACTCGCCCCGATGCTCTTGCACCATGCGCACTGCACGTTCCCGGACTTCAACAGAAAATTTGTTCGACTTGTTCATGGCTCCATCTTCTCAAGAGTTGGAGCCTCCACCAAATCCGGGGCGGTTCAAACTGCTTGAACGCATGGGGATTTGTGTGTGCGGTACGGAATCAACCAGCCGGCGTTGAACAATGGCTCTTTCACGAAACGAAGACCTTGGGAGGCCTCGACGTTATCCCCAGTTTGTGTTGACAGCGTTGTTGATAACTCCGGGGCTACCCGCTTAAGTGCTTGACCCGAATGGTTTTGTTACTTGAGGTGCCGGTGGATGCAGCAACGTCGGGCGCCGTGGGGATGACTGGCGGCGCTGCAGCTTATCCACAGTTTGTGTTCGCAAGCTTGTTGATAACACCAGGAGATCCTACCTAAGTACTTGACCCCACACCACATTCATCCCCAGATGCATTTAACGCCGCCACGCTTCAATAAACACTCGCCTCACCCGCCGGCCGATTCTTGAACCGCTTGTGCACCCAATAGTACTGGTCAGGAATCCGCCTCACCTGCGTCTCGAGAAACTCGGTGATGCGCCGCGCGTCGACGGCCACATCGTCGGACGGAAAATCGCTTAGCGCTTCGAAGATGCTCAGCTTGTAGCCGCGATAATCCGGCAGCACTTCCGTCACGAACGGCACCACCCGCGCATTCGCCGCGCGCGCCATCCGCGAGACGGATGTGAGCGTGCAGGCCGGCACGCCGAAGAACGGCACGAACACCGAATCGCGCAAGCCGAAATCCATATCCGCGGCGAGCATCACCGGCTTGCCGTCGCGCAGCGCGCGCAACGCGCGTCGCACACTGTCGCTGCGCGGAATCATCTCAGTGCCGAAGCGGCCGCGCTGCCGCTTGGCCATCGCGTCGAGCAGGAGGTTCGACATCGGCGTGTAGAGCGAAGCGACCGGATGCCGCGTCGAATACATCATGCAGCCCGCCTCGATGCCGACGAAATGGAAGCCGACAAAAATCGTCGGCTTCCCTTCCATGTCGGACAGATCAATCGCGCTCTCCACTTCGACGAGGCGCGCCAGCGCCTGCGCATTGCCGAACCATTGCGGCCCGCGTTCGACATAGCTGCGGATCACGTGACAAAAGTGCGCGCGCGCCAGACGTTCGCGCGCCTCGTCGCTCATGTCCGGGAAACACAGCTTCAGATTGGTATGCACGACGCGCCGGCGCGTGCTGGGAATTCGGTACAGCAAGGCGCCGATACCGGTGCCGATTCGCGCGACGACGCTATACGGCAAAAAAGCAAACGCGCGCAGCAGACCTGTCATCAGACAGATCAGGATTCGACTTTTCACAAGGCGGGACCCGGTGGATGCTGGATGGCAAACACGCCGGCCGCGGCAACCACAACATTGCCAGCGGACGAAGTGACATACGCGCGCGTCTTAACGGGTCTCGCGCGGCGCGGATTCGAGAATGGACGTCTCGCTTGTGGCGAAATGCCGCGGTGCCGGAAGCCGATCCCGTGCAGGGGATCAGGCGTCGTTTAGGACCCTTGATAAAGCACCGCCGGCGTGATTAAAACACACCGCGCGTGCCGGATACACAATCCACCGGGCAGACCACCCGGCGAACGGCAAGAAAGCATTGCCGGGCGGCGCTTTCCTGCTCTTTCAAAAACTTGCCTGCGTGCGCGGCCGCCAGATTCAAACGGTCCGCACACGCCCGCCGCGCCCCAAGGGAATCCCCCCGGAAAACATCACGGCTTGTTCGACTCGAACAGATCCATGATCTGCTTCTTCTCGTTCGACGAGACACTCGGCGGCGGCACCGTTGGCGGCGTCATACCGGCCGGGCCGACGCCACCGACCGCATCGCTCACGCCGGCGGTCGGATTCGCCGAGTCCAGACCGATGCTGGCGACGAAGCCATTGCCCGGCGTCATATCCGTATAGAACAGTTCTCCGTCGACCGAAGTCACGCCGTCAGGCTGGGCCGGTTCGCTTTGCGGCACGCCGCGCAGCGCGCGCTGCATGTACTCCACCCAGATCGGCAACGCCAGTTGCGCGCCGAATTCGCGGCTGCCGAGACTCTTCGGCTGGTCGTAACCCATCCACGCCACCGCGACGAGCGACTGCTGATAACCGGCAAACCAGCCGTCTTTCGCGTCGTTGGTCGTCCCCGTCTTGCCCTGCAGGTCCGTGCGATGCAGCACGTTGGTGCCCGCGCCCGTGCCGGCCGTTGCCACAGAGTGCAGCAGGCTGTTCATGATGTATGCGTTGCGCGGTTCCAGCGTGCGCGGCGCATCGCGACCGGCCGTGAGCGGCTGCGCCTTGGAGAGCGGCTGACCGCGCGCATCCGTCACCTCGTTGATCAGATACGGATTGATCCGGAAGCCGCCGTTCGCGAACACCGAATACGCACCCGCAGACTGCAATGGCGTGACGAGGCCCGCGCCGAGCGCCATCGGTAGATAGGGCGGCGTCTTGTCGGCGTCGAAACCGAAGCGCTGCGTGACGAAGTCTTGTGCGTATTTGGTGCCGATGTACGACAGAATGCGGATCGACACGAGGTTCTTCGACTTCTGCAACGCGAGACGCAACGGCATCGGACCGTCCGGCTGGTCATCGTCCTTCGGTTCCCACGCGTCGCCGCCCGGTGTGCTCGACGGAAAGTACAACGGCGCGTCGTTGATGATGGTGGCCGGTCCGAGACCCTTGTCGAGCGCGGCCGAATAGATGAACGGCTTGAAGCTGGAGCCCGGCTGACGCCACGCCTGCGTAACGTGGTTGAACTTGTTCTTGTTGAAGTCGAAGCCGCCCACCAGTGCGCGAATCGCGCCGTCCTGCGGCGTGAGCGACACCAGCGCGCCCTCCACTTGCGGCAGTTGCGTGATCTGCCAGTTGCCCTTGTCGTCCGCGATCAGGCGCACGATCGAGCCGGCCTTGATCTTCGTGGCGGCCGTGGCGCGCGCGCTCAATGCGGCGGCAGCGAAACGCAAACCGTCGCCGCTGATCGTCACCTGCGTGCCGTCCACGAGTTGCGCCTTGACCTGCTTCGGACCCGCGTCCGTCACCACGGCGGCGATGATCTCGCCGTTGTCGGGGTGATCGGTGAGCGCGTCGTCGATAGTCTGGTCGCGGTCGTCGCCCGGCGCGGGTAACTGCACGAAACCTTCCGGCCCGCGATAGCCGTGGCGCCGCTCGTAATCCATCACGCCCTTGCGCACCGCGCGATAAGCGGCGTCCTGGTCGGCGGAGTCGATCGTGGTGGTGACGTTCAGGCCGCGCGTATAGGTTTCGTCCTTGTATTGCGCGTACATCATCTGCCGGACCATTTCGGCAATGTACTCGGCGTGCACGCTATATTCGTTGCCCGGATTCTTGGTGTGAATCTCTTCCTTCACGGCCTGATCGTACTGATCCTGGCTGATGTATTTCAGCTCGAGCATGCGCCGCAGAATGTACTCCTGACGGATCTTCGCGCGCTTCGGATTGACCACCGGGTTATACGCGGACGGCGCCTTCGGCAAGCCGGCCAGCATCGCCGACTCCGCCAGCGTGATGTCTTTCAGATCCTTGCCGAAGTAAACGCGCGCGGCCGCGGCGAAACCATAGGCGCGTTCGCCCAGATAGATCTGGTTCATGTACAGCTCGAGAATCTGATCCTTGGTCAGCGCGCGCTCGATCTTGTACGCGAGCAGCATTTCGTAAATCTTGCGCGTGTAGGTCTTCTCGCTCGAGAGGAAGAAGTTGCGCGCCACCTGCATGGTGATCGTGCTCGCGCCCTGCGAGGCGCCGCCGTGCGAGAGGTCGGAGATACCCGCCCGCAGAATGCCGATGAAGTCGACGCCGCCGTGCTCGTAGAAGCGATAGTCTTCGATCGCGAGCACCGCTTTCTTCATCTGATCGGGAATGTCCTGGAAGCGCACGAGGGAGCGCCGCTCCTCGCCGAACTCGCCGATCAGCACATGGTCCGCCGTATAGACACGCAACGGCACCTTCGGACGATAGTCGGTCAGCGCGTCGAGCGACGGCAGTTGCGGCCCCATCACCACCAGCGCATAGCCGACGATCAGCGCGCCCACCACCGCGAGGGTCGCGAGCAGGCTGGCGAACCAGATGACGAGGGTCGCGCCGAGGGAACGGCGGCCGGCCTCGGCGTCGCGCGAAGCTGCGTTGCGTCCTGGAGTGCGTTGGTAGGAATCCCGGTCTTCACCAGACGGAGAATTGGATGAATGCGGTCGTTTGATGATTGGCATGACTGGAATAGTGGGCGCATGACTGAACGCCTTTCTGCACGCGCGCATGGCGCGCACATGAATCGTGATCGAGAATCGTAGCCTGAGGCGCAAACCACCGCACGGCCCTTTGCCCCCGGCAGGCCGCACGGCGCGCGCCGGGTCGAGTCCGGCGCAACGTAACAGCGCATTTTAAAAGAAATCGAGCACGGTCCAAGTTAGTTTTTTTGTAAGAATTCCCTTCGCGCGAAAGGAGTCTGTAGTTTCGGATGAACCCACGAGCGCTTTCACGCGCTGCCGGAGTTATTCACAGAAAATGTTGAAAGGCCTGTGGACAAGCTGCCCGCAAACGTTACAACTCGTTGATGCCATGGGATTTTCATGTCGCGCCCGTTCCGCATCGGGGCAACTAGTCATATGATGGACTCGGCGCGCGCTAACACGGGCTCGCGCCGCGGCGTCCGCCAAATGGCCGCTTTGAACCGCCCATGCCAACAAGTATGCGAGCCGACCATGAATAAGCCCAGCGAACGCATCGTCGTATTCGTCACGACCGCGCAGAAACGCGCGATCACCGCCACCGCCGAAAATATGGGCATCAGCGTCAGCGAACTGATGCGGCGCGCGGTCCTGAGCTTCGGCGCGACCAGCGAACAGGTGAAAGCGGCCAGCATCGTCGACCGCCTGCGCGCGCCCCGCGCGCCGGACGCGCTCGACGCCGCGCTGCAACGGGTCGCGCGCGGCACACGGCACGCGCGCGCCGCATTGCCGCCGGTTTTGCAAACGCACGGCGACAGCACAAGCGCCGCGCCTACGGAGGGCGCGGCGGGTTCCAACGCGCCTGCACCGGGCGGACTGCCGGACTATGCATCCGGACAGGCGGAGCCCGCGCCGTTGTTGCCGGCGGGCCTCGCCGCCGCGCTCGCCGCCGGCATAGACGAGGAAGCCGCGGCAACCGCCGAAGCCGTCGCGCGCGTGGCAGCAGCTGAAGCGGCATCGGCGGGAGGACTCCCAGCGCAGACCGATACGGAAACGCAACTGCGCAGCGTGCTTAAACACCCTCGCGTCGACACTCCGCGCGACGACGACGATCCACTGGGCGATCCCACCACGAAAGGCGGCCGTTTCGCGTAACGGGTTTGTGCGATGCCTAGCATGCTGATTGCGTCGGCGCGTTGCACATCGTTACATCGGCGTCATTCAAAATGCGTGAGCTTTCGGCACTGCACGCCTGGCATTCATCGAGCGATCAGAAGCGGCGTTTGCATATTGAAAGCAGCTTCGGTGGTTGAGTATTTTGTGTGGTTGCATGCACGACTATTGGCCATCGTCGACCCTGCTCGCGTACGACGACTATCGACGCAAACACCGCCCGCTCGCACCGCGCCTATTCACGCCCACGACACGTGCTGCGCGCAAAGTTGGCTAATCTGTCATCGCGCCCTTTAAGGGGGTTTTAAGAGAGCGCGTGGTGTAATATCCGCGAGCGGCTGAATGACGCATCGCGCGATTTAACCTTCGAGCTGTTTGCCACTCGATATTCGAATCGAACAATTTACGTTGCCGCTATTGCAATCGGCGCGCGCGCCCCGAACTCCGGTCCGAACGTCGCGCAGCTTCGCGTGCAGCGGCGTAAAGTAGCAGTTGAATGCAGTTGAGCGCGCGGGACTATTCAGCGCCGTTTACATTCTTTGGAGGTTTTCATGTCGCTTTTTGACAGCATTTCCCGCACGCTTAAAGGTCTCCTGAACGACGCAGCCGACTCCGTGCAGGATCCGTCGCGCGACTCGCGCCAGATCGTGCGCGAACTCGACGAGAGCATCGCCAAAGCCGAGAACTCGCTGATCGAGATTCAGGCGCAAGTGGCCACGCAGCAAAGCAAGCGCGATGTTGCCGGGGACAAGGCGAAGAAATACGAAGACGGCGCGAAGCGCGCGCTGCAATCCGGCGACGAAGCGCTCGCGCGCGAAGCCCTCGGCGCGCAAGCCACGGCTGAAGCCGAACGCGATGCGCTCGCGAAGGAACTGACTACGCTGGAGCCGTCGGTGGCGCAACTCAAGAGCCAGATCGAAGACATGCGCACACGTCGCAATGACCTGAACGCGCGCTCCAACATTCTGCAAGCCAAGCAGCAGATCGCCCAGGCGAAAGACGTGGCGGCCACGGCATTGGGCGGCATCGGCGGAAAGAATCTGTCCGAAGATTTCCAGAAACTCGAAGACAAGGTCGCGCTGTCGAATGCCCGTTCAGACGCACGCCTGAATTCGGCCGATGTGAAGAGCGGCAAGGCGCTCGACGACAAGCTCGCGGATCTCAACCGCGGCCCGTCCGTCGAAGATCGTCTCGAAGCATTGAAGAAGCAGATCAATACGCCGGCCCAGTAATTGCGTCGGCAGCAGTACATACCGGTGGCCTTCGTGTGAGCCGCCGGAATCGACTGAAGGAGACGGGCGCAACGCGCCCGGTCCGTAAATGAAAAAATTTCTCGCAACCGCGTTTGCCTCACTGCTGTTCGTGTCGGCTGCGGCGTTCGCAGTGCCCACCGTTCAGCAGATCGAATCGGCCATGTCGCAAGGCAACTGGCAACAGGCCGACGCCGGCCTGAGCGAAGTGTTGCAGGCGCATCCGAACAATGCGCGCGCGCACTATCTGTATGCCCAAGTGCTCGATCGCGAAGGCCGTTCCGCCGACGCGCTCGCCCAGGTGCAGCAGGCCAAGACACTCGACCCGCAAATCCGCTTCACCGACCCGACCCGCTTCGCGCAGACCGAAGCACGCATTCGCAAGGACGCGGAACGGGCAGGCGCCATGGGCGGCAACACGACCAACCGCGCGCCCAACCCGTTCGCGCAGCAGCAGACGGCGCCGTCCGTGCAGCAACAGTCGGCGATCGTGCCGCAGGCGCCGCAACGGCATGGTCCGGGCATGGGCATGTGGATCGGCATTCTTGTCCTCGTCGGCGTAATCGCGCTGGTGCTGCGCTGGACCTTGCGCCGCGCCCGCACGCAAGGCGATACGCGTGCCGACGACGAGCGTCGCGTGCAGCTCAAGCGCGCCACGGAGATGCTCAACACCGTTCGCTCGCTCAAGCTCGATGTGAAGCTCTCCACCGTGCAAGGTCATGAGGCGCTGGAGAAGGAAGTCGAAGCCACTGAAGACCAGTTGCGCGGCCTCGTCGAAACACTGTCGAACAGCAAGAATCCGCTGCCGCCGTATCAGCTCGACGAACTCGAGCAACGGCTCGGCAGCATGCGCGCTCGCCTCGAGGGCCGGCCCGATCCGTATGCCGCACCGGCCGCCAGCGCGCAGCAACAGTCGCCGTATGCGCGGGAAGCCGAACGTTTCGGCAACCCGCCGCAAGCGCCCTATCCGCAGCAAGGTCCGTATCAGCAACAGCCGCCGGTTATCGTGCAGCAAGGCGGCGGTGGTTTCGGCGGCGGCATGGGCGGTCTGCTGACCGGCGTGCTGCTCGGCGAAGCGCTGAATTCCGGGCGCGAGCGCGTGGTGGAGCGCGACGTGATCGTCGACGACGAAGCGCGCCGTCGTGGCACCGACGGCGGCAATGGCGGCAATGGCGGCGGCCTCGACTTCGGTCAGGGTTCGAACGACTGGAACGACAACGGCGGCGGTGTCGATCTGGGCAGCAGCGACGACTCCGGCGGCTGGAACGACAACACCTGAGGTTCGCCGCGCGGCTGAAATCGAATCAGGCTGCACAAGCGCGCGTCATTGAAACAGGCTCCTTTACGGAGCCTGTTTCGTTATGGCGATCAGTTTCCGAGGCTTCACGTCCGCATCGTCACCCGTTCACTGGCCGATGCATGCTGCGCCAGCACCACCGAACCCGCGAACAGTCGGATGATGAAGCGCTCCGCATAGGCGATCAGCGCATCGCGGCGCGCGTCGTCTGCGTCGATATATTCGGCTGAGAGATGAAAGAGCTGCAGCACGATCTGCGTGCAGATTTCGTCGATGGTCTCGCGAGAAAGTGTCGGCATCAATTCCAGCTGAACCACGTCGTCGGCCATTTCCGCCGATACCTCGTGCAGGTTCGCGCGCACGGCTTCGCGCAATGCCGGCGACGTACCATGATATTCGGCAAGCGCGCTCAGAAACGCCGCGCGGTTGTCCAGCGCGAATGCAAAGAACGCGACGCAGGCGCGGCGCGGCACGCTATGCGGTTCGTCGTGCGCGGCAAGCCAGCGCTCACGCCGCAGCATCGGCCGCAACCGGCGGCTCACCGATTCGAGAGCTTCGCGCGCCAGCTCGTCGAGCGTGTCGAAATGACGATAGAAGGTGTTGGGATTGAGTCCGGCCTCGCGCGCCAGTTCGCGCAAACCCAGGCTCGTGAAACTGCGGCCGCCCGCCGTCAGTCGCAACGCGGCTTCGATCAGTTTGCGCTTGCCGGCCGGCAATTCCTGCCCGACGGTTGCGCCGTGTTCGGCGACGGGCGCCGCTTCGGCTACGAATGTCATGTGTTTTCAATCGATGCGCGCCATGCGCGTTTAATAGCAGTACTCTAAACGATCTTGACGCCAGGTGCACAGTTGTCTACCCTGCGCGTTATGCCGCAGCATGCATCTGTAGACGCCTGAAATTCGCCCCATGCCGGAGACCGCCGTGACGCCTGCCTCATCCGCCCCGCCCGCCGCGCCGCGCATCGTCATCGTCGGGGGCGGCTTTGCCGGTATCGGCATGGCGATTCGTCTGCAGCGAATGGGCATCACGTCGTTCACGATCTACGAGGCGGCCGGCGATATAGGCGGCACCTGGCGCGACAACACCTATCCCGGCGCGGCCTGTGACGTGCCCTCGCATCTCTATTCGTTTTCGTTCGAACCGAATCCAGCGTGGTCGCGCGCGTTCGGCGGCCAGGCGGAAATCTTCGCCTATCTGAAACGCTGCGCGCGCAAATACGATGTGGAGCGTTACGTGCGTTGCAATGCGCGCGTGGCCGCGGCGCGGTTCGACGAAGCGCGCCAGGTCTGGCATGTCGACATCGACGTGAACGGCGCGCGCGAAACCATCGAGGCCGATGTGGTGATCGCCGCAAGCGGTCCACTATCGCGGCCGGCCATGCCGCAAATCGCGGGGCTCGAACGCTTCGAAGGCAAGCTGTTTCATTCGGCGCGCTGGGACCATGCGTATCCGCTCGAAGGCAAGCGCGTCGCGGTGATCGGCACGGGCGCGAGTGCGGCGCAGTTCGTGCCGAAAATCCAGCCACGTGTCGCGCATCTCGATCTATTCCAGCGCACCGCGCCGTGGGTCATGCCCAAGCCCGACAAACCGGTCGACGCGCGCGCCCGCTGGCTGTTCGAGCATCTGCCGTTCACGCAGCGCTTCTTGCGCAGCGCGATCTACTGGCAGCTCGAATCGCGCGCCATCGCGTTCGTCGTCAATCCTGAGCTGCTGAAGGTGCCGATGAAATTCGGCCTGAGCTACCTGGAACGACGCGTCAAGGATCCGGAGCTGCGCGCCAAGCTGACACCGAACTACCGGTTCGGCTGCAAGCGCGTGGTGCTCTCGAGCGACTACTATCCCGCGCTCAGTCAGCCGAACGTCGATGTGGTGACGAGCGGCATCCGCGAGATCGTCGCCGACGGGATCGTGACGGAAGACGGCGTGCATCGCCCCGCCGACGCCATCATTTGCGGTACGGGTTTCCAGGTCAACGACGTCGGCGCGCCGTTCGAAGTGACCGGTCTCGACGGCGCGGATCTCAGCGCTCAGTGGCTGCGGGACGGCCCGGAAGCCTACCTCGGCGTGAGCGTCGCGAACTTTCCGAACTTCTTCATGATCGTCGGGCCGAATACGGGCCTTGGCCACAACTCGCTGCTCTACATGATCGAGTCGCAAGTGCAATACATCGCCGATTGCCTGCGCGTACTGCGTCGCCGCAAGGCACGCACGATGAATCTGCGGCCCGACGTGCAGCGCGATTTCAACACGCGTTTGCAGAAAGACATGCAGCACTCGGTATGGGCGAGCGGATGTCGTAGCTACTACCAGACCCGCAGCGGCAAAGTGACCGCGTTGTGGCCGGGCTTCAGCTTCAGCTTTCGCAAACGCACTCGCCGCGCGCGACCGCACGACTATCGTTTCGCGCCCTGACGCCGTGACGCAGTGAGCGGCGGCTGACAACCCGGGAGAACACGACACCGCCCATGCGATCCAATTCGAAGCCACGCGAACCAGAAATCGAACTACAAGGGAGATAACAAACATGGCAAGCATCGACTCCGGCACGCCCGCCTCGACATCCCCGTTACCGCCGCGCTCGCTCGCCGCGCGCCTCGGCATCACCAGCGTGCCGCGCGACGAATTGCGCCGGCGCTATACGCAAAGCGGTTCCAGTTTCGTGAAGATCATGGGTGCCGACGTGCATTACGTCGACGAAGGCAGTGGCGACATCATCGTGATGATCCATGGCTTCGCGTCTTCGCTGCATACCTGGAATCGCGTCACCGACGAACTCAAGCGCGAGCATCGCGTGATCCGCCTCGACCTGCCGCCCTTCGGCGTGACGGGACCGCTGCGCTCCAACAGCGGAGCGATCGAAACGATGAATCTGCCGACCTACCGGCGTTTCATCGACACATTCATGCAGGCGCTCGGCATCTCGCGCGCGACCTTCATGGGCAATTCGCTCGGCGGCCTGATTGCGTGGGACTATGCGGTGCGGCATCGCGAAGCGGTTGAACGGCTCGTGCTGATCGACTCGGCGGGCTTTCCGATGAAACTGCCGATTTACATCGGCCTGTTCAACAGCGCGCTGGTGCGGGTCAGTTCGCCGTGGTGGCTGCCTGAGGTCATCGTCAAAAGCGCCGTGCGCAACGTGTATGGCGATCCGCGCAAGATCGATGCGGTGACGCTACGGCGCTACGTCGAGTTCTTTCACGGCGAAGGCACGCGCGCCGCGATCGGCAAAATGGTGCCCACGCTCGACTTCAAGGAAGTCGACACCGACGTGCTGAAGACACTCCACGTGCCGACGCTCGTGCTATGGGGTGCGAAGGATCGCTGGATTCCGACTGCGCACGCCGCCGAATTCGCCAGCCGCATTCCGGGCGCGAAGTCGATCATGTATCCGGGGCTCGGCCATATTCCGATGGAAGAAGCGCCCGAGCGTGTGATGACCGATCTGCGCGCTTTTCTCGACACGCGTGGCGCACGCGTTCCGGTTGACGAAGGCACACGTCGCGCACCGGCCTGACCCGACTGCTTCGTCCCCGCAAGTCAATCAATCGATGTTTCGCGCGGGCTCGCGCGTGCATATGGCGCGACGAATCTTGCGCGCCCTTCCCTCGCCTCGCGCGACGCGTTCAGCCGCCGCCCAGCAGACGCAACAGTCCCCAGAGAAACTTGCAGAGCATGACGATCAGCTCCCACAGATGATAGAGCTGTTGCCAGCCCGAAACGCGCGCGAAAGAGTTGATCATGAGTTACCGGTAATAAACGGAAAGGTCTACGGATAAGCGTGTGGATCGCAGTTGGACCGCACATCATAGCGACTGCGGGATACCCCGGATCAAGTCGCATGAAAGACTGCCGTAAACGCGTCGAGGAGGCGCTGAAAACGCGTTGGGTGATTGCGTCGATTGAATGCGCCGGGGCGCGGCGGCGGAGAACATATTGCATGGGAAGGAGACCACCATGACGCGTTTCAGCTTTCGCCGTTCGGCCCGTTCGCACACGGTGGTCGGCGATATTGCCGCGCAAGCCGGCAAACTGGGCATTGAAATCTGCGACGTATCGGGCCACGTCGAGGAAGTCGCCGCGCGCGTGCAACACCAGGCGCAAGTATGCCGCGCGCTGCGCGAATCGGCCGCGCAGACGCTCGCGGGCAATCATCGCATTGCCGCTGCCGCGCGAAAAATGAGCGACGTATCCGCCGAAGCCGCGACCGGCGTGCAGGCATCGCAGCAAACGCTCGAAGCGTCGCTGGCCGACATTCATGGACTCGTGGAAGGCGTGACCGTCATCGAAAGCCAGATCGGCGCGTTGCGCAGCGCGCTGGCGCATGTGAGCCGAGTCTCCGAGGAGATATCGCTGATCGCGCGTCAGACTCATCTGCTGGCGCTCAATGCCGCGATCGAAGCCGCGCGCGCCGGCGACTCCGGCAAGAGTTTCGCGGTGGTCGCGGCCGAAGTGAAGAACCTCTCGGCGAAGACCGCGCAGGCCACCGGGCAGATCGAGACCACCTTGGCGCAGCTCACGCAACAGACCGAGCAGCTGATCAGCGAGGGATCCGTCAACACCGCGCGGGCGCACCGCGTGCGCGAAGGCACGCGCAAGATCGGCGACGTCGTGCATGCAACGGGCGATGCGATCGCGCATCTGAATGACGAGGCCGGGCAGATCGCCGTGTTGACCGGCGAGATCGAATCGCAGTGCGACGGACTCGAGGCGCAGGTGCTGGAAATGGCGAGCGGCGTCGAGGATTCGAGCGAGAATTTCGTGCAGGCGAAGGACCGGCTGGGAAATTTGCTTGGCGTGTCTGAAACCCTGATCGAACTGACCGCCGCGACGGGTGTGGAAACGGCGGATACGCGTTTTATCGATGCCGTGCAGCGGGCGGCGGCCGCCGTGAGCAAGGCATTCGAAACGGCGGTGGCGCGTGGTGAAGTGTCGATTGAGGATCTGTTTGACCGGCATTATGTGCCGGTGCTTGGGAGTAATCCGCCGCAGTTTTTGACGCGGTTTACTGCGTTGACCGATCGTGTTTTGCCGGCTATTCAGGAGCCTTTGCTCGATCTCGATCCGCGTGTCGCGTTTTGTGCCGCGGTCGATTCGCGGGGGTATTTGCCGACGCACAATCTGAAGTTTTCTATGCCGCAGCGTGATGGTGATGTGGTCTGGAATACCGCGAATTGCCGGAATCGGCGGATGTTCGACGATCGGACTGGGATTGCCGCGGCTTCACATACCAAGCGGTTTTTGTTGCAGACGTATCGGCGGGATATGGGGGGTGGGGAGTTTGTGCTGATGAAGGATGCGTCGGCGCCGGTTTTTGTCGGTGGGCGGCATTGGGGTGGGGTTCGGGTTGGCTATCGGGTTTGAGGGTTTGAGGGTTTTTGGTTTTTGGTTTTTGATTTTTGATTTTTGGCGTCGACCACGGTCGGGAATTTTCGCCCCCATTCGCCCTGTTCGAAGCTACCCTGTCTGATGTAGGTGCCGCTCTTGCTCGAGCAGCGCACAACGAGTCGCGGACGATATCGTGCGGGCTTTTTTTCGCTACTTCATATCCACTCAACGATCGATAGGACGAGTCTGATTTACTTCGAAGCGTTGTATCTGGCTCAAGTGAGGTAAAAACTCAGACCCTGATCGTTTCATCTGGCGCTAGTTTACCCGGCGATACAAATTAGCATAACGAACGGGCCAGATGAACAGGAACAACTACCGGCTGGTATTCAGCCGGCTGAGAAACATGCTTGTCGCCGTCGAGGAGACCGCCACGACGACAGCAAAAGAAAACGGGCAGACCAAGGCTTTCAGCCACGGCAATCCTGCGGGTCATACAGCGCTATTCACTTTGCGGCAGATTGCGTTTGCCGCCCTCGCGCTACTCGGTGCGCTGCCGTCGTGGTCGGCCGCGCAGATCGTGCCGGGCGGCGCGCACGCCCCTTCCGTCATCCAGGCGCCGAACGGCGTGGGTCAGGTGAATATCAACCGTCCGTCTGGTGCGGGCGTGTCGGTCAACACCTACAACCAGTTCGACGTACAGCAGCGCGGCGCCATCCTGAACAACTCGCCGACGATGGTGCAGTCGCAACTCGGCGGCATGATTAACGGTAATCCGAATTTCGCGCCGGGACAGGCCGCGAAGGTCATCGTCAACCAGGTCAATAGCGCGAGCGCGTCACAGTTCAACGGCGCGCTCGAAGTCGCGGGCCAACGCGCAAACGTGATTCTGGCAAGTCCGTCGGGGATTTCCGTCAACGGTGGGACATTCATCAACACGAGCCGCGCGACGCTAACAACCGGCACGCCGAATTACGCCGCGGACGGCTCCGTGTCAGGCTTCAATGTCACGGGCGGCAACATCGCGATCAGCGGCGCGGGCCTGAATGCGTCGAACGTCGATCAGGTGGACTTGCCGTCCCGAGCCGTGCAGGCCAATGCCGCGGTCTACGCGAAGACAAACCTGAACGTCGTAACCGGCGCAAACAGCGTCGATTACAACACGCTCAATGCAACACCCATTGCAGGCAACGGCCCCGCGCCTGGCGTTTCGATTGACGTCAGCAATCTCGGCGGCATGTACGCGAACCGCATCCAGCTGGTCGGGACAGAATTGGGCGTAGGAGTTTCGCTCAAGGGCATCGCGGCTGCGCAATCGGGCGACCTCGTGCTGACATCGGCGGGCAGGCTGGTGCTTGCAGGCCAGACGAACGCAAGCGGCAATATCATTGCGAACGCACCGGACATCGACAACACAGGCACGACCTACGCGCAGCAGAACGTCAGCCTGACCACGTCTGGCGCGCTGACGAACAGCGGCGTGGTTGCCGCGCAGCAGAACACGACCGCAAGCGCGGGTTCGGTGAGTTCGACCGGCACGCTCGCGGCGGGCGTGAACGGCGACGGCTCGCTGGCGCAGTCAGGCGACCTTAATGTGAACGCGTCTGGCGCAGTCATGGCGACGGGCCGAAATGTGGCGGGCGGCAATGCGCGCATAAGCGGCGCGTCGGCCAATCTCGCGGGCGCAACGAATTCCGCGAACGGTGCGCTTGCGCTGGCGGCAAACAGCGGCGACCTGAACCTGTCGGGCGCGACGACGACCGCAGGCGGCACACTCGACACGCGCGCAAGCGGTACGCTCACGAACGATAACGGCGCGATGTCGTCAGGCGGCGCGCAGACCATCACGGCGGGCGCACTCTCGAACCGAAGTGGCCAGATCGTTGCGGGTAGCACACTGACCGAAAACGTCTCTGGCGCGACGAACAACCAGGGCGGCACGATGCAGGCCGCGGGCGCGCTCGCCTCGTCGAGCGGAACGCTCAACAATTCTGGCGGCACCATCGCGTCGCTGAATGCAGACGGCGTTTCCATTTCGACGACCGGCCTGCTCAATAACGGCGCGGGCGGCAGTATCGGCGGCAATGGCGCGGTCACATTGCAAGGTGCGCAGATTGCGAACGCGGGTTCGATAACGGCGGTGCAGTCGCTGATTGCGCGCGCCGTGCAGGCCCTGTTCAACAGCGGCACGCTTGCGACCAATGCGGACATGACGCTGTCGGCCGGTACGACGCTCACGAACGCCGGTCAGTTCGGCGCGACGCGTGTGCTCGCGCTATCAGCCGCGACGTTCGACAACAGCAGCGGCACTGCGAGCGCCAGCCAGTTCACGCTGCACGCCGCGAACCTGCTGAACCGCGGCGGCACCATCACGCAGACGGGAACCGGCGCGACGACGCTCGACGTGACCGGCACGCTCGACAACTCGGCAGGCGGCAAACTCCAGACCAACAGCACGGACCTCACGATTGCGCCGGCCACACTCGATAACGACGGTGGCACGATCACGCACGCCGGGACCGGCAAGCTGTCGATCAATGCGGGTAACGGCGCGGGCGCAATCTCGAACGTAGGCGGCAGGATTGCCACGAACGGCCAGGGCTTGATTCAGGGCGGCGCGCTCAATAACGCATCGGGTTCGATCATTGGACAGAACGGCCTGACGGCGACGTTCGGCGGCGCGCTGGACAACACGAACGGCAAGCTGCTTTCGAACACGGATAAAAGCATTGCGAGCGGCACGCTCAATAACAACGGCGGCCCGATTGGCGCGGGCACAAAGGAAACAATCAGCACGGGAACGCTGACGAATAGCGGTGGCTCGATTGTCGCGCCTGACCTCACGCTGACGACTGGAGCGACGCTCGACAACAGCGGCGGCGACATCGAGGCAAACCAGCTCGCACTGAAAGCGACGGACCTGCTGAACCGCGGCGGCACGATCACGCAGTATGGCACGTCGTCAATGGGCTTTACCATCGGCGGCACGTTCGATAATTCGAACGGCGGCACATTCCAGACCAGCAGCACCGATCTGACGCTTGCCCCCGGCGCGCTGGTCAACGATGGCGGGTCAATCATCGACGCCGGTACGGGCACGCTGACGATTGCTCCCGGCAATGGCGCGGGCAACTTCTCGAACGTCGGCGGCAAGATCATCGCAGCGGGACAGATAGCAGCACGCGCCGCAAGCCTGAACAACGCCAACGGCGTGCTCGCGGCGCATGGCAATATCGCAGCGAATATCGCCGGCGACCTGAACAATACGCAAGGCTCCGTTCGTTCGCTCTCGTCGCTGTCACTCGCGAGCGGCGGCGCGCTGACGAACACAAACGGACAGATCCAGTCCGGCACAGGCGCGGCCGGCGACGTGAGCACGCTCGGCATTCAGGCCTCGTCGGTCAACAACACGAACGGCCTCGTCGGCAATCTCGGCTCGGGCGACATGACCGTGCAAGGCGGCAGCCAGACCGTCAACAGCGGCGGCGTGATAACAGGCAACGGCAATGTTGCCGTCAATACTTCGTCACTCGTGAATACGCAGAACGGCCAGCGCGGTGGCCAGATCAGCGGTGCGGGCGTCACCGTGCAAGGCGACACCGTCGACAACAGCGGCGGCCAGATCGGCACCTTCGCCGGTTCAAACGGCGACGTGTCGATTACGACGACCGGCGCGCTGACGAACGCAAACGGCCAGATCGGCGCGACACATAACCTCGCCGTGACTGCCGCGACCCTCACGGGCGGCGGCGCGTACAGCGCGGCCAACGATGTCGCGGTCAGCGTTCAGCGCGACTTCGCGCCGACACCCGATGTCCAGTTCAACGCGGGCCACGACCTGTCCTTTACCCTGCCGGGAACATTCAGCAATAACGCGCTGGTTCAGGCGGCGAATAACCTGAACATCAATGCCGGCGATGTCCAGAACAGCGGCGTGATGATGGCGGGCGGCACCCTCGCGACACACTCGAACACGCTAAAGAACACCGGAACGCTGGTCGGCGGCAGCGTCGCGCTCAACGCGACGCAATCGCTGTCGAACACGGGGCCGACCGCACTGATTGGCGCGACGGACAGTAACGGCACGCTCGAACTCCTGTCGAACGATATCGAAAACCGCGACGACACCACGGCGACCGACACCCAGGCGACAACGGCCATCTACGGTCTCGGCAAGGTGGTGCTCGCAGGCGGAAAAAATGCGGACGGCAGTTACACGAACGCGGGCCTGATCCGCAACCAGTCGGCGCTGATCGAATCGGCGGGCGACATGGAACTGCATGCGGCTCAGGTCACGAACACGCGCACGACGATGACGACAACCGGCCTCAACCAGCCGGTCGATCCGGCGCTGCTGGAGCAACTGGGCATCAGCCTGTCCGGATGTACGGCAGTAACGATGGCCGCGTGCTCGGGGCAGAATGTCGGCTGGTCCAACGCAACTCCGGACATGATCGGCGGTGTCAATACGGATCCGCCGCACGGCGGCCAGTGGAACAGCGGCTACCAGTACACGACCTATACCGGTGCAGCGGTCGCGAACCTGATTGCAGGCATCAGCCCGCAAGGGCAGATCATCGCCGGGGGCAATCTCGATGCCTCGTCGGTCGGTCTGTTGCAGAACTACTGGAGCGCGGTCGCAGCGGTCGGCAGCATCGCAGCGACCGTCTCGCTCGACCAGAATAGCTGGCAGGGCCAGGCGGCACCGGGTGTGCAGGTCACGTATTCAGGCTACTACCACTATACGAACTACGACCACAGCATTGCGGACTGGACATTGCCGTTTGGCAATGCGCCGTTCACGGGCTCCACCCCGGGCGGCTACACGCAGGCAGCACCCGCCGATATCCGCAACTACGCACTACCATCCCATGAGTCGAGCTTCGTCGCGGGCGGCACGCTCTCGGGCAACGGCATCAGCATCGACAACACGGCGGGCAACGCCGGCATTCCTTCGCTCGGTCTCGCACCGGGTCAGGCCATGTCGGGCGTGAACATCAACGGTATCAGCGGCAACGCGAGCGGCGGGAAGTCTGGCGCGGCGTCGGTCAATGGCGGCAGCAGCACGGTCGACCCGGCGATTGCGAGCGCCACAGCGCAGAACGTGCTGCAAAACCTCTCAGTTCCCCAAGGCGGACTGTTCCACCCCACGACCGCACCGGGCGCAACGTACCTGATCGAAACAAACCCGGCATTCACCAACCAGAAGACGTTTCTTTCGAGCGACTACTACCTGCAACAGCTTGGCCTGAACCCGCAGACGACCGAGAAGCGTCTTGGCGACGGCTTCTACGAGCAGCAGATTGTACGCAACCAGATTACGTCGCTGACCGGCAAGGCGGTACTCGGTCCCTATACCGATCTTCAGGGAATGTATCAGTCGCTGCTGGAGGCGGGCGCGTCGCTGTCGAAGTCGCTCGATCTGCCGCTCGGCATGAGTCTGTCCCCGGAACAGGTGGCGGCACTGACCAGCAATGTCGTCATCATGCAGACGGAGATCGTCAACGGGCAGCAGGTACTCGTGCCAGTCGTCTATCTCGCGAAGGCAAGCCAGCAGAACATGAACGGCCCGCTGATTGCGGCAACCGACATCGACATCCGGAACGCGCAGACCTTCACGAATAGCGGCACGGTGCAGGCAGGCAATGCGCTGTCGATCCAGGGCAACCAGATCAGCAATGCATTCGGCACGCTGCAAAGCGGCGGCCTGATGTCGCTGACGACGAAGGGCAACGTCGACCTGACTTCAGCGACCGTGAACGCCGGCAGTCTCGCGCTGAACGCAGGCGGCGACCTGCTGCTGAATACGGCGGTCAAAACTGTCGACCAGGTCAGCGCGACCGGCGCGACACGCACCACGACCACGCTCGGGCCCATTGCGAACCTGAACGTCGCCGGTAACGCGGCTATCGTCACAGGCGGCAATTTCGAGCAGAACGCGGGCAATCTGAATGTCGGCGGCAATCTCGGTATGGCCGTAGGCGGCAACTACGATATCGGCTCGGTGCAGACCGGCGAACACAAGGTCGTCGAGCGCGCGAACGGCGTGTCGAATACGGACATCAACCAGACGAACGGCAGTTCGATCAAGGTCGGTGGCATGTCGGTGATTGGCGTCGGCGGCGATCTGACAGCGACCGGTGCGAACATCAATCTAGCGGGCGGTGGAACGCTCGCCGCGAACGGCAATGTGACCTTGCAGGCTGAAAAAGCCACGCCGACCACGGATAGCAACAGTTCGGGAAGCGACAGCCACGGCAGTTACTCGGAATCTCTGCACCGCTCCGACGATACGCTTACCGCAACGACGCTCAATGCGGGCAATTCGCTGACCGTGGCATCCGGCAAGGATATCAGTGTTACGGGCAGCGCGATCACGCTCGACAAGGGAACCGCGACCCTTGCAGCGGTGGGCAACGTCAATATCGGTGCGGCGACGGAAACGCACGTCGACAATTCGCAGGAGCAGCACAAGCACAGCAATGTCGTGAGCGGCAAGGAAGTGTCGAGTTCGAGTAATACCACCGCTACCCTCTCACAGGGCAGCATGGTGTCGGCTGACGCCATCTCAATCGCGAGCGGCAAGGACATCAATGTCGCCGGCAGCACGATTGTAGGTACGAACGACGTGAACCTCGCGGCGGCTGGTAACGTGAATATCACGACGTCGCAGGACACGCAGACTTCGAAGTCATCCTACAGCGAACGTAGTACGGGCTTTGACGCGGGCGGCGGCATCGGCATCTCCTACGGCACCGTAGCGCAGACCAATACCGCCAACGATGCCATCGTGACGAACAATGCAAGCACGGCCGGCTCGCTCAACGGCAGCGTGAACATCGTTGCGGGGAACGACCTTCATGTGACCGGTAGCGACCTGATTGCAGCGAAGAACGTCACAGGCACGGGCGCAAACGTCATCATCGACTCAGCGACGGATACGTACCAGCACGACGACAGGCAGGCGGTCAGCAAGAGCGGCTTTACGCTTGCCATCAAGGCACCGGTTATCGACGCAATATCGAACACGGTTGACCAGGCGCGTGCGGCGAGCCACAGTCAGGACGACCGCGCGGCGGCCCTGCATGGCATGGCGGCGGCAAGCAGCGCGATCGACGCCCTTGGCGCCGGCGGTGCCGCTGCGGGCAAGCTGGCAAGCGGTCAGCCAACCGACGCCAAGATTGAACTCAGCTATGGCAGCAGTCATAGCGAAAACACGTACTCTGAAAGCAGCACGACAAACCGCGGTTCGAATGTGACGGCGGGTGGCACGGCGGCATTCGTGGCGACGGGGAACGGCACGGCAGGTAGCGGTAACGTGACGATTGCGGGCTCGAACGTGAACGCGAACGACGTGATTCTCGCCGCAAAAAACCAGGTGAATCTCGTCAACACGACCGATACCGACTCGACGAGTAGCACGAACAGATCGAGCAGCGCGAGCGTCGGTATCTCGTATGGCACGCAAGGCTGGGGCGTGGATGCGTCGGCATCGAAAGCGAAAGGCGACGGCAACAGCGACGCCGCCATGCAGAACAACACGCATGTGAGCGCGGCGAATACCGCGACGATCATCTCGGGTGGCGATACGAACATCGCTGGTTCAAACGTGAGCGGCCGGCAGGTCAATGCCGACGTGGGCGGCAACCTGACCATCGCGAGCGTGCAGGACACGATGCACAGTGACGCGCATCAGGAGAGTACGGGCGGCGGCTTCAGCATCAGCCAGGGCGGCGGCAGCGCGAGTTTCAGTCACACAAACGCGAACGCGAGCGGCAGCTATGCGGGCGTGAACGAACAGGCTGGCATTCAGGCGGGTGATGGTGGGTTCAACGTCAACGTGAAAGGCAATACGGACCTGAAGGGAGCGACGATTGCGAGCACGGCGGACGCAGCGAACAATAACCTCTCAACCGGTACGCTCACGTTCAGCGATATCCAGAACAGTTCCAGCTACAACGCGCATTCGGGCGGTATCGGCGGCGGCGTGACATTGGGTGACGGTGGTTCGAACTACGCAACGCACGGCAGTACGTCGGGTACGAATACGGGTGGCGTCGCGCCGATGTTGAGCCAGAACGACAGCGGTAGTGATAGCGCCGCTACGCGCAGCGCGATCAGCGCCGGCACGATCAGCGTGACGGACGCGGCCCACCAGACGCAGGCCGTTGCAAGCCTGTCGCGCGATACGACGAATACGAACGGCACGGTCGCTAAACTGCCAGACGTGAATAACCTGCTCGACAGGCAGTCCGACATGATGGCGGCAGCAAGTGCCGCGGGCGAAGCGGTCTCCCGCCGTGTGGGCGACTTTGCGCAGTCGAAGTATGACGAGGCGAAGGCCAATGGCGACCAGGCCGGCATGGATGCCTGGAAGGAAGGCGGCATTGCGCGAGCGGACATGCAGGCGGCAGGCGCGGCTATCGTGACCGGTCTCGCGGGCGGCAACGCCGTGGGTGGCGCGGCTGGCGCTGCTATCGCTTCTATCGCTGCGGGCAAACTGAACGAACTTGGCGGCGCGATTGCGGGCGCGAATCCGACCGGCAGCGGCGACGTGAATACCGCACTCGGGAACATCGTCGCGAACGCAATCGCGACCGGTGCGGGCGGCGCAATCGGCGGTAACGCAGGAGCGGTTTCGGGCTACAACGTCGACCGCTTTAACCGGCAGTTGCACCCTGACGAGCGGCAATTTGCGAAGGACAATGCGAGCAAGTTCGCGCAGTTCTACAAAGACCAGACCGGACAGACCATCACTGCGGACCAGGCTCAACAGATGTTGCTCGCGAGCGGATATCGGCTGGTCGACGCGGCAGCGGGCGCGGGACCGGCGCCGGACGGCAGCAGATACGCGACAGCGTTCATTAGCCAGAACGCGGGCAATATGTTCCGCGCGACTACGGCCGAATACAACAGCCCGTTCCTCTATGGCAATGGCGATCATTCGTTGTCGCCGGAACAGAAAGCATTACCGGGCGCGGTCGCGAGTCCAAAGACCGGTCTTGCGATTGCGGCTGGTCTGGCGACGGCGGGTTTCGCTCCAGAGATTGCTGCTGGAATTGCGTCGATACCGGGCACACCTGTCTTCGGTTCCACTGGTGCGCTGGGGTCTGGCACATTGGCCTCGCCTCTTGGAATCGCAGCCATTACCGGTGGTGTAAATGCGACATCGCAGTACATACAGAACGGCACAATTAACCTCGTGGATGTTGGTTATGCCGCGTTGGCGGCAGGCGCCGGAACCTATACGAAACTCATCGGGAATGTTGCAATAAACGCTGTGACCGGGGCCCTCGATACGGTGACCAATAACGCGATTTCAGGGAAGCATGACAGCGTCGCCACTGGCGCGGCGGTGAATGCTGGCGCGTCGGCGATTGGCTACGGCATTGGTCTTGCGGTGCAGAATTCGCTTGCTGGCTTGTCGAAGGTTGCGACCAATAGCTTTAACTGGTCGGGTACGGACGTTTGGGCGGGCTCGTCAGGTCAAAATCTGTTTATTCCGAATAATCTTCCGGTTATCGGTTCCGGCACTTTTGGTGCGGCTGGCTCGGAAGCGGGAACTAAAGCGATCAACGATGCGAAAGCCCGGATTGGCAAGTGAATAACATGATTCGACTCATACTTCTATATTTCATAGCTTTTTTTCTTGCGTTTCTAGGCTTTGTGGCCGTCGAGTTGTTCGTGAAAGTCTATGTCGCAATTTTTTACGGCGGTGGCTTTGGTTGGGATATTCGCGATACGAAGTTCGTGATTGTGAACGGCACATTGATGGGGCTTGTATTTTCCGTACTCGCGACCGTGGCCTGGGCACGGAAGAGAAGATAAAGATCTCTAACGACCCGTACGCACGTTAATCAGCACGCCGGACTCCTGACAGGGGGCCGGCTCTATCTCGCATCTCCTATGAAAATCAGAAAGAGCCTGGCGGCGCTGCCGCTGTCGGCTATGGTCGCGCTCGCGTCCAATGTGCAGGGGCAAAGCCTCGGCGGTATAGAAACCGAACAGAACCAGCAGCAGCGGCGCGACGCGCAGCAGCGCGAAGCCGCAGTCGAAGCGCCAGCCGTGCGCTCGACCTTGCAGAAGGTCGAAGGCTTTCCCGCCCTTCTGGCCGAAACGCCGTGCTTTCGCATCGACCGCTTCGCGCTCGACGTGCCCGGCACGCTCTCGGCCGCAGCGCACACGAAAGGCGCATCGGCTTTGCCACTCGACCCGTTCGCCTTCGCTCGCGAATGGCTCGCCCACTACAAGGGGCAATGCGTCGGCAAGCAAGGCGTCGACGTACTGAGCAAGGGATTGCAGCAGGCCGTGCTGAGTCGCGGCTATGTAACCACGCGCGTACTCGTGCCGCCGCAGGATTTGACGACGGGCACCCTGTCGTTCGCGCTCGTGCCGGGTCTGGTGCGACAGGTCCGGCTGGCCGATCCTTCCATGTGGGGAACGTGGGAGAACGCGTTTCCCGTCAGCGGTGGCGACCTGCTGAACATGCGCGATCTGGAACAGGGTCTGGAGCAGATGAAGCGCGTCGCAAGTCAGGACGTGGACATGAAGATTGAACCGATCGACATCCCAGGCGAAAGCGATGTCGTCGTGACAGTGAGGCGCGCGAAGCCCTGGACGTTCGTCGCTTCGGTCGATAACTCGGGCACGTCGTCGACGGGCAAGTGGCAAGGCAACGTCAGCCTTGGCATTGATAACCCGCTTGGGCTCAATGACGTGTTCACAGTTGGCGCGAATCAGGATTTGTCGTTCGGCAACAAGTCACTTGGTTCGCACGGGTTCAATAGTTCGTATTCCATTCCGTTCGGCTACTGGACGGCGACCCTGTCGGGCAACACCAACACCTACTACCAGAACATCGCGGGCGTGAACCAGACGCTCGTGTCGAGCGGCAATTCACAGACGGCCGCACTACGCATCGCGCGCGTGCTGTCGCGCGGCCAGAACGACGTGCTTGGCGGATACGTGCAGTTATCGAAGCGCTTCGGCGACAGTTTCATCGACGACACAACGATTCCGACACAGGCGCGCAACAACACGTTTCTCGAACTCGGCGCGACCGACCGGCATTACTTCGGCGCGGCGCAGTTCGACGGCACGCTCGCCTACCGTCAGGGCATCGGCGGGCTTGGCGCGACGCCGGATCCTTACATCGACGGCCCGACGTACCGCTTCCATATGGCCGTGCTCGACGCGAATCTATCGGTTCCGTTCGCCATCGCGAACCAGCCGTTCAGGTATGTGACCACATTCCACGGCCAGTTCACGAACGACACGCTTTTCTATATCGACGACCTGACCATCGGCAGCCGGTACACCGTGCGCGGCTTCGACGGCGAAACGATGCTCGCGGCCGAACGCGGCTTCTACTGGCGCAACGAATTGCAATGGCAGGTCTTCCAGACGGGACAGACCTTGTATGCGGGGATCGACTACGGGCGCGTGTTCGGGCCTAACACGGCGGTATTGGCGGGGACGCAACTGGCGGGGGCAGTGATTGGCATTCGCGGCGGCGTGCCGGCGAAGGTTGTTGGCGTCTCGTATGACCTGTTTGCAGGGACGCCGATCTGCAAGCCTGAAGGATTCCCGACCGCGCGCTGGACGGTCGGGTTTCAGATGACTGCGCAGTTCTAGGCGAAAGCGCTGGACGCAACAGAACTCAAAAACTCAAACCGCCATCCCAGCCCGCCTCCTCTCCGCCCGCTGCATAAAATAATTAGCCGCCACCACCCCAACAGTAACCACAGCAATAAAGAGAGTAGCCAACGCATTCATCTCCGGATTCAACCCCAACCGAACACGCGAGAAAACAACGAGCGGCAAAGTAGTCGACCCAGGCCCAGACAAAAACGCCGACAGCACCAGATCATCAATCGACAAAGTGAACGACAACAGCCACCCGGAAACGAGCGCTTGAGAAATCAGCGGCAACGTAATAAAGAAAAACACTCGCAACGGCGTGGCCCCAAGATCCAGCGCCGCCTCTTCGAGCGAGGGATGCAACTCCTTCACCCGCGACTGCACGATGATCGCCACATAAGAAATACACAGCATCACATGCCCGATCCAGATCGTGAAAATGCCGCGCCCGGCAGGCCAACCCAACCACTTGGCCATTTCAATGAACAGCAGCAGCAGCGAAATCCCCTGAATCACCTCGGGGATCACCAACGGCGCATTGATCATCCCGGTATACAGCGTAAAACCGCGAAACCGCCCCATGCGTGCGAGCACGAAACCGGCCCACGTGCCAATGACAACGGAAGCAAACGCCGTCAACAAAGCCACCCGCAACGACAACCACGCCGCCGCGATCAACTCGTCATCCTGCAGCAACGCCGCATACCAGCGCGTCGAAAAGCGCGTCCACACGGTGACCAGTTGCGATTCGTTGAACGAATACACAATCAGACTCACGATCGGAATGTACAGAAACAGAAACCCGATCCCCAAGGCAATCAACTGCAAAATCCGGTTCGGTTTCATCAGCGCCTTTCCTCCATCGCCTTCGCCTGCGCGTACTGGAAAAACGCCATCGGCACCAATAACAACAACACCATTGCGCACGTCACGGCAGACGCCATCGGCCAATCGGCATTGTCGAAGAACTCATTCCACATCACGCGGCCGATCATTAGCGTGTTCGCGCCGCCCAGCAATTCGGGAATCACGTACTCGCCCACCGCCGGAATGAACACCAGCAAACAACCGGCGATGATGCCGTTCTTCGAGAGCGGCAACGTGATCTGCCAGAACGCCTTCCACGGCTTCGCGCCGAGGTCGTAGGCGGCTTCCAGCAGCGTCATGTCCATCTTCACGAGATGCGCATACAGCGGCATCACAAGAAACGGCAGATACGAATAGACCATGCCGATATAAACGGCGGTATTCGTGTGATACAACTCGATCGGCGAGTGAATCAACCCGATCGACATCAAAAAGTTATTCAGCAAGCCGTTGTTCTTCAGAATCCCGATCCACGCATACACGCGAATCAGAAACGACGTCCAGAACGGCAGCATCACGGCCATCATCAGCAGATTGCGGCTGCCCGGATTCGAACGCGCGATGTAATACGCCATCGGATAGCCGATCAGCAGACACAACAGCGTCGAGATCGCCGCGACCACCACGGAATTCACGTAGGTCGCGAAATAGAGGCTGTCGGTCAGCAGAAACGCGTAATGCGATAGATCCAGAGTGACGTGAATCGCGCCGTCCGCGAATTGGGTCAACTCTGTGTAAGGCGGAATGCCGAGCTGCAGATCGGCGAAACTGATCTTGACGACCAGCAGGAACGGCACCAGAAAAAACAGCAGCAGCCAGATGAACGGACCGGCCACCACCGCGGTGCGCCCGGTCAGGTTGAAACGCCGCACCGGCCACGTGGCGAAGGAATTGAACGAGCGCTTCATGACGTCAGCACCACGCCGGCCGATGCGCTCCAGCGCACGTACACTTCGTCGCCCCAGGTAGGCGGGTCGATCTCGGTCAGCGCGAGGCTCGTCACGTTCGCGATCACGGTTTTGCCGGCGTCGAGCTTCACGTGGTAAAGCGAATAGCCGCCCATGTAGGCGATATTCGTGACGACGCCCTTGCCCCAGTTGTATGCGCCCTCAGGCGGTTTGCGCGTCAATGCAATCCGCTCGGGACGCACCGAAATCGTCACCGGCATGCCGAGCGGACCGGTAATGCCGTGGCTCACATACAAACGGCAAGACAGATCCGGCGTTTCGATGAACACGTGATCGGGCTCGTCTTCAACCGTATGGCCTTCGAACAGATTCGTCGAGCCGATGAACTCGGCCGAAAAACGGCTATTCGGATATTCGTACACTTCGTGCGGCGTGCCGAGCTGCACGATCTCGCCTTCGCTCATCACGGCAAGGCGGCCCGCCATGGTCATCGCCTCTTCCTGATCGTGCGTCACCATCATGCAGGTTACGCCGACCTTGTCGAGAATGTTGACCAGTTCGATTTGCGTGCGTTGGCGGATCTGCTTGTCGAGCGCGGACATCGGCTCGTCGAGCAGCAGCAGCTTGGGCCGCTTGACCAGCGAACGCGCGAGCGCCACGCGCTGTTGTTGACCGCCGGAAAGCTGATTGGGTTTGCGCTTCGCGAAGCGGCCCATCTGCACGAGTTCGAGCGCGGTCTGCACGCGGTCCTTCAGTTCGGCCTTCGGCACGCCTTCCTGCTTCAGCCCGAAGGCAACATTGCCCTCCACAGTCATGTGCGGAAACAGCGCGTACGACTGGAACATCATGTTGACCGGCCGGCGGTACGGCGGCAATTGCGCTAGGTCTTCGCCGTCGATCAGGATCTTGCCCGAGCTCACGCTTTCGAGTCCGGCCATCATGCGCAGCAAGGTCGACTTGCCGCAGCCGGAACTGCCGAGCAGCGCGAACAGCTCGCCCTTCTTCACCGAGAGGTTGACGCCCTTGACCGCCACGGTCTCGCCGAACTTCTTCACGACATCGACGACCTGGACGAAGTTGTCCGTGGCGTCGCCTGCAACGGCGTTCTGGCCCGGGGACGGCGCGACGGCCCCTGCCAGCGCGCCCGACTGGTCACTACTCATCACAATGCTTGACTCCGGCGTTTGACGAACAAAGCCCCCGGTGAACACCGAGGGCTTCTTGATGATGCTTACCCGTTCATTCTGGCCGCTGGTCAGCGGCCGGACTTGAATTCAGTCCACAGCCGCGTTTGCAGCCGCTGGATTTCCGGCGGCAACGGCTTCAGCAGGAACAGGGTCTTGATGACTTCAGGCGGCGGATACACGGCCGGGTCGTTCGCCACGTCCTTGTCCACGTACTTGCGCGCTTCGAGATTGGCGCTCGGGTAGTAGACGGCGTTGGTGATCGCGGCGTGAACCTGCGGCGTTTCGATGTAATTGATCCATTCGAGCGCGGCTTCCTTGTTCTTCGCGTCCTTCGGAATCGCCATCACGTCGAACCACACCGGCGCACCGCCCTTCGGAATGTAATACTCGACCTTGTAGGGCTTCTTCGCTTCGACCGCGCGATGCTTGGCGATCACGACGTCGCCCGACCAGCCGTACGCAAAGCACACGTCGCCGCCGACCAGGTCGTTGATATAGCCCGACGAATTGAACTGCGTGATGTACGGGCGGATCTTCTTCATCATTTCGAGCGCGGCGCGGTAATCGGCCGGGTTCGTGCTCATCGGATCCTTGCCGATGTAATGCAGCGCGGCGGCGAACATCTGGTCCGGCGCGTCGAGCACGGACACGCCGCACGCCTTCAGCTTCGAAATGTTTTCCGGCTTGAAGAGGACGTCCCAGCTATCGAGCGGCACGTTCTTGCCGAGAATCTGCTGCGCTTTGGTGACGTTGTAGCCGAGTCCGGTCGTGCCGTAGGCCCAGGGCACCGTGAACTTGTTGCCCGGATCGGCGCCGGCGACAAGCGCCATCAGGGAGGGATCGAGGTACTTCAGGTTCGGCAGCTTCGATTTGTCGAGCGGCGCGAAAATGCCGGCGGCGATCTGCTTGCCGGCGTAATTGCTGGTCGGCACGACGATGTCGTAGCCGGAATTGCCGGTGAGGAGCTTGGCTTGCAGCGTGTCGTCGCTGTCGTAGTTGTCGTATTTGACCTGAACGCCGGTCTGTTTGGTGAAGTTCGGAATGGTGTCCTTGGCGATGTAATCGGACCAGTTATACACGTTGAGCTGCGTGTCTTTCGCAGCGGCCGTCAACCACGGCGCCGCGCACAACACCAGCGCCGCCACTTGCCCCACTACCCGTCTTTTCATTCCGTTCTCCGATCCTGACCGGCCCGTTGCCGGCCGTCCTCACCCGCGCCGCGGCACTGCGCCCACGGCTCCCCTGAAAAACCCGAAAAGTACCATCAATTATTGCGCGGACCAAAAAAATTGCCAGGCTGTCGCGCAAACGGTACAGCGTCCGCCGCACCGCTGGAAAATTGGCCGCAATTTTAGCGGGTTATGCGCGCGTGTCCACCCGAAAAAAACACCCGTACCGGCGCGCCGTTATCTGGTTGTCAAGTTGACGCTGCGCAGGGCGCGCTTCGTTCGGGCAAACGGCGGTGGCGCGCGGCCGTATTCCGTGACTTCGAGGCCGAACGGCCAAGGTCGGAGTGCACTCAAGCCGCGAAGCGTTCGACGGTGCACAATAGCTCTCACAGGCCGAGCGACGGCACGCCGCCAATCGCGTTGCCGCGTCCCGGTCTCGACGCGCCGCCCGCGGTACGCGCGGCGGGCACGTGGCTTGCAAGAGGAATCAGTCTTAAACCTCAGGCATCGATGAACACGAATCCGTTCGCATTGCGCCCCAACCGCCGCCGGCCTCTGCCGGGCGATGGGGCGGCACGTCCGCCGCACTGGCTCTCGTTCGTCGGCGCGGGGGCATTGATCGCGGTCGGTTATATCGATCCGGGCAACTGGGCGACCGCTCTCGGCGCCGGCGCTGGCTACGGCTACCGCCTGCTCGGCATCGTGCTGCTGTCGAGCCTGATGGCGATGCTGCTGCAGTGGCTGTCGTCGCGCCTGGGCGTCGTGACCGGGCGCGACCTCGCGCAAGTCTGCCGCGAACGCACGGGCCGCCGCGGCACCCTCTTTCTGTGGCTAACCAGCGAGGTCGCGATCATCGCGTGCGACGTCGCCGAGGTGGTCGGCAGCGCCGTCGCGTTGCAATTGCTACTTGGCGTGTCGCTCACGGTCGGAGTGCTGATGTCGGCGGTCTGCACCTTTGCGCTGCTCGCGCTCCAGCGGAAAGGCGGCCGCAAACTGGAAGCGGTGATCGCGGCGCTGATCGGCTTCGTCGGCCTGTGCTTCGTGGTCCAGCTCGCGCTGGCGCGGCCGGACTGGCATGCGGCGCTCGCCGGCACCGTGCCGAGCGTCGAGCTGCTGCGCAACGCGGGCATGGTGTGGCTCGCGGCGGGCATCGTCGGCGCGACGGTGATGCCGCACAACCTCTATCTGCACTCGGCGCTCGTCAAGCATCACGCGCCCGACGGCAGCGACGCGCAGATCAAGGTCGCGCTGCACGTCGTCAATCTGGACACTTTCGGTTCGCTGTCGTTTGCTTTCGTGATCAATGCGGCGCTGTTGATCGTGGCCGCCGCCGTGTTCTATGTGAGCGGCCATCGTGACGTGACCGATCTCGCGGATGCCCACCGTCTGATCGCACCGCTCGTCGGCACGCATTGGGCCGGCATTCTGTTCGCGGCGGCGCTGCTCGCCTGCGGACTGAGCGCGACCGTCACCGGCACGCTGGCGGGCCAGGCGGTCATGGAAGGCTTTCTGCGCATCCGTCTGCCGCGCTGGAAGCGCGCCCTGCTGACCCGCGCGCTGGCGATCGGGCCGGCGCTCTTCGCGGTCGCGCTGTTCGGCCAGCACGGTTCCAATCAGTTGCTGGTGGCAAGCCAGGTGGTGCTGAGCCTGCAATTGCCGCTCGCGGTCGTGCCGTTGATCCGCTTTACGTCGGACGCCGCGCTGATGCGCGGCTGGCGCGTGCGCGGCGTGCCGCTCGTGCTCGCGTGGCTATCGGCGGCGTTCATCATCATGCTCAACGGCGCGTTGTTGTGGCAACTCGCGTTCGGTGTCTGAGAGGCCGTTTTTCGACCGGCCTGCCAATCAAGTGACTTTGTAAGTATTCTCTGAGTATCTCGCCATCACCGGCGACGCTGTCTGCTTGCGCGGCGCGCCGGCTGTGCGGCCTGTTTCATCCCGGCTGCCGGGTTGTTTGCGGCAGCCATTTTTGTGCCCATTTTTGCGCCCTTCAGCGCTTCCGCGCGACCGATCCGGTGAGCGTTGCGGGTGTCGTCTTTCGATGCCTGCCGTGTTCGTTTCGCTCGCCGCCCTTGCTCCAGGACGACAGCCTCATGCGTTTTGACGCCTCAATCGACTGCCTTGCCCGCAACGCCTCCCCTCAGTCCCGTCAACTCACGGCGCGCTTCTCCCGCGTCACGCTGCTCGCCACGCTCGCCGTCTGCGCCGCCTGCGCCCTCCTCAGCGGCGAGGCGCGCGCGACGGTCGCGATGCTGCAACCCGCTCGCGTGGCCGCCGCCAACGAGCCGTTGCAGATCACACTGCTCTACTCCGCCGACGACGCCAAGCCCCTGACCGTCACCGTCCCGCCGACCATCCGCGTAACGTTGAGCGCAGGCGAACAGTCGCCGCAGCCGCTCGATTTAAAACGCGAAGCAGGCGTGCCCGACACGCTGCATCTGCGGCCGGGCCAGTTCCGCAAGGTGCGTTTCTCGGCGCCCTGGCCGCAGTCGGCGCGCGGCGAGGTCCGCATCGACCCGGTGGGCTTCGATGCGTCGCCGGCGCTCGTGGCGATCAATCGCGGGCCGCAGCAGGACGCGATTGCCCAGGCCGAACGCGCGGAAAGCCAGGCGACCACGCCCGCTCAAGTTGCGGCGACGGCAGCCGTGGTCGGCGGCCCGACCGGCGACGCCATTGCGCCGCCCGGCGATTCGCTCGCGACCACCGGACGCGGCGTGCTCTCGCACCTTTCCTATTACGATCCGATGTACATCGCGTTCGGCCACAATGGGGACACGAACGCGCGGCTGCAACTGAGCTTCAAATACCGCATCCTGATCCCGGACGATTTGCGCTCCAAAGCCTTCCTCGACAACCTGTACTTCGCATATACGCAGACCTCGATCTGGGATCTGTCCGCCGATTCGCGGCCGTTCCACGACACGACCTATTCGCCACAGTTGTTCTACTACGTGCCGGACACCGGCTGGCAGAGCCCGCTGTACACGCGCATGGGTTTCGCGGCCGGCGTTGCGCATGAGTCGAACGGCAAAGCCGGCGCGGACTCGCGCAGCATCAACATGCCGTTTATCCGGCCCACCTGGGAATTCGGCGATCTGACGGCCAACCACCTGACCGTGTCGCCGAAGATCTATTACTACCTCGGCACGAGCAGCAACCCGGATATCGCCGACTATCGCGGCTACGTCGACCTGCTCGTCAAATACGGCAGCCCCGATGGCTGGCAACTGGCGACCACGCTGCGCAAGGGCACCAAGCACTGGTACGGCAGCGTGGATTCGCAATTCACCTATCCGCTCGCCAAGCTATTGGGCAGCGCGTGGGGCGGCTATGTGTGGGTGGGCTATTTCAACGGCTACGGCGAAGACCTGCTCGACTACAACAACCGCCAGCACTGGATCGCGCGGATCGGCTACAGCATCGCGCGTTGATGCGAGCGGGCGATATCGCGCGTCGAAGGCGTCGAAACATGCGGCAGATGCTGCCAACAATGCGCAAACCGCGGCCATGCCGGCGGCACGCGGCGAGGCGCATGGCGCGCATCGGTTAACATAGCGGAACTTCGCTTCTCCGCCCCAAGGTTTCCGATGGCTTCGAATCTCCACGATCTCCCCGACAGCCCGTGCATCGGCGTCTGTTCCACGCTGTTTGACGACATCTGCAAAGGCTGCGGTCGTACTGCCGTCGAAGTGTCCAACTGGGTTTTCCTGAGCGACGAGGAAAAGCGCGCCGTGTGGGTTCGCATCGAGCAGGAAGGCACGGCCATGCGGTTTGCGAACGACAAGCTGTAGATTGGCCTGGCGGCTCCGGTCGCCCGATGCTTGCGGCGCTGGCCGCTCAGATTCAATGTCAAAAGAGAACGCCGGGACGAAATTGCACCCGGCGTTTTCACATGGCAACGCATGTTGGTCAAGCGCGCATGCGATGCGTGACAATCAGAACCGCATCCCGACACCCAGACCAACCACCACCGGATCGATGCTCAAGCGGCCAAGCGGCTGCCCGCCGAGCGAAGCATCCGTGTGCATCCAGATCTTCTTGATATCCGCGTTGACGAACAGGGATTTGGTGACCTGCACGTCGACGCCGGCCTGCAACGCCGGTCCCCAGCTGTGATTGTTGATCGAGATCGGCTGGCCGCCCGCGCTCAGGCCGCTGTTATAGAACAGTGTGTAGTTGAGACCCGCGCCGACATATGGGCGAATGCGGCCCGCGTGATTGAAGTGATACTGCAACAGCAGCGTGGGCGGCAATACGTTCACTCCGCCCAGGCCGCCGAGGTTCGAAGTCACTTGATGCCGCGACGTGCCGAGAATCAACTCGACGCCGAGGTTGTCGCGAATCATGTAGGTCAGATCCAGTTCCGGCACGGTCGCGTTATTGACGCCGACGTTGAGCGCGCTCAGCGATTGCGT
This sequence comes from Paraburkholderia sp. BL17N1, assembly GCF_003634175.1. Taxonomy (NCBI): domain Bacteria; kingdom Pseudomonadati; phylum Pseudomonadota; class Betaproteobacteria; order Burkholderiales; family Burkholderiaceae; genus Paraburkholderia; species Paraburkholderia sp. BL17N1. The sequence continues at coordinate 3,273,509 of NZ_RBIW01000001.1, read as the reverse complement.
CGTGCTCACGTTCGGCATGATGCTGATGGCGCGCAAGCGCACCAGCACGTCGCCGGCGTGAATACCGCTCATCGCGTCGTCGCCGGCCGCATGCGCCAGCGGCGCGAGCGCGCCCGTGAACAGCAGGCTCGCTGCGATGGCGGCGGTTCGGATTCTGTTCCTGTTTCTGAACGAGTGCTTCATGTGCTTCCCCGCTTGGTTTGTTTGCATGCGGGGATTGTCGAAGTTCTCGTCGCGCGGCAGGTTGACGCGTATCAACCCAGTGAGAATGCCCAGCGCCCTGCGACAGCCGGTCGCGTCGCGCCCGTCAACAGCAGTTCGAGCAGATCGTGCACACTGCGGATCGCCGTGCCGAACGGCAACGCTTCGCGGCCGCGGAAGAACAGACCGTTCGCCACGTCGCCGCGCAATGCCGCCGCGAGCCGCGTGTCGATACAGAAGTGGCCGAACTTCTCGATACCGTCGCGCCAGCCGCACGCGCTGAGACATTCCAGCGCGGTCGGGCAGATATGTTTGAGCGCGCCGACTTTCTCGCGGATTTTCGTTTCATGCCGCAGATAGCGCATCAGCCACGGCGTTTTCACGGCGCGCGCGGGCAGTCCCGTTACGCTGACGAATTCGACGATGTCCTCCGGCGTGGCTTCAGCCAGTACCCGCTTGAAATTCGGATGCGCGTCGCCTTCTTCGGTAACGGCAAACGGCGTGCCGAGTTGCACGCCGCTGGCGCCCGCGCTCAGCAGCTTACAGACGGCCTCGTGACTATTGATGCCGCCCGCGACGATCAAGGGCACGTCCTGCCGGTTCACACCGAGCGAGACGAATACCGTGTCGAGTTCTTCGAGGATGCGGAAGAAATCGAAGCGTCCATCGTGTTGATCGGTCAGGTTGCTGACGCCGAGATGGCCGCCCGCATGCGCCGGATGTTCGATCACCACCGCGTCGGGCAAACGGCCTTTTTTCATCCACTTCTTCAGCACGAGCGCGACACCGCGGCTATCCGACAGAATTGGAATCAGCGCGATGTCGTGGCCTTGGGTCATGTCGGGCAAATCGAGCGGCAGGCCGGCGCCCATGACAATCGCATCGGCGCCGCTTTCGCATGCGACGCGCACGTAGTCGGCTTGCGCGCTGACTGCTTTCATCACATTGACGGCGATCATGCCGCGGCCTTCGCTGAGTACTTTGGCGGAGTGGATTTCGCGGGCCAGCGCGGTAAGGTTGGCTTCTTCCAGCGTGGCCCGCTCGGGCGACTCGCGGCAGCGTTCGATCAGGTCGCGATGATGATGCCGCAAGTCGATACTGGCGATGGTGCCCAGCGCGCCTTCGCGAGCGACGCTGCCGGCCAGCCGGTGCGCCGAGATGCCGACGCCCATGCCGCCTTGCACGATCGGCAGTAGTGAGCGACCGCGAATGACGAGCGGTGGGAGGGAATGAGAGGTGAGCATGACTGGCCCGATGGCGGATTATCGAAACGCTGATAATCGTCGGTCGGGCGCAGCCTGCGTTGCTTCAGGTCAATGGGTGAGCCAAAGCTTTAGTCATTGTGTCGATCATTTGATATCGGTCAGCCGGATCAAACCTTGAACTGCATGGACTTGAGTTCGAGATACTCTTCGAGTTCGTAGGCCCCGTTTTCGCGGCCGAAGCCCGACTGTTTGAAACCGTCGAACGGCGGGGCCATGTTCCACGTGCGGCCCGCCACCAGTTCGGCGCCCGACTCGATGCGCGTGTGCGCCGAACAGGTTTGTCCGGAGTTCAGGAAGCACGTGGCGACGCGCGCGCCATGAAAAAAGCCCGCTTCGGAGAAGCGGGCTTCGCGGTGCAACGAGCGCTTCAGTCCTGCTTACTGCACGCCCTGGCTCAACAAAAAGTCTTCGTAGTTGCCACCGAAGTCGTTCAACGTGCCATTCGTCTTCACTTCGATAACCCGATTCGCCAGGCCGCTCACGAACTCGCGGTCGTGCGACACGAAAATCAGCGTGCCTTCGAACTTGTCGAGCGCGATCTGCAGCGATTCGATCGATTCCATGTCCATGTGGTTGGTCGGCTCGTCCATCAGCAGCACGTTGTGGCGGCCCAGCATCAGCTTGCCCCAGATCATGCGGCCCTTCTCGCCGCCGGAGAGCACCTTGACCGACTTGCGAATGTCGTCGGCATTGAACAGCAGCCGGCCGAGCGTGCCGCGCACCATTTGCTCGTCGTCACCTTCCTGGCGATAGCCGTCGATCCAGTCCATCAGCGTGACGTCGTCCGGGAACTCTTCGTACGTGTCCTGCGGCATGTAACCGACGTTTGCGTTCTCGGCCCACTTCACCGTGCCGTGATCGAGCGTGAGCTTGCCCAGCAGCGAGCGCAGCAGCGTAGTCTTGCCCGCGCCGTTCTCGCCGATGATCGCGATCCGCTCGCCCGGCTGCACGCTAATGCTGAAGTCGTTGAAAATCTGACGCTCGTACTTCTTCGAAATCTTCTCGGCCACCACCGCGATGTTGTGCAGCTTCTTCTCGTACTCGAAGCGGATGAACGGGTTCTGCCGCGACGACGGCTTGAATTCCTCGATCTTGATCTTGTCGATCATCTTCAGACGGCTGGTGGCCTGGCGCGCCTTCGACTTGTTCGCCGAGAAGCGACGCACGAAGTCCTGCAGGTCGGCCACACGTTCCTTCGCCTTCGCGTTGGCGTTCTGCTGACGCTCGCGCGCCTGCGTGCTTGCCAGCATGTAGTCGTCGTAGTTGCCCGGATAGACCTTCAGCGTGCCGTAGTCCATGTCGGCCATGTGCGTGCAGACCTGGTTCAGGAAGTGCCGATCGTGCGAGATGATGATCATCGTCGAGTTGTACTGGTTGAGCACGTCTTCCAGCCAACGGATCGAGTTGATGTCCAGGTTGTTGGTCGGCTCGTCGAGCAGCAGCACGTCCGGCTTCGAGAACAGCGCCTGCGCGAGCAGCACGCGCAGTTTCCAGCCCGGTGCGACGTTGCTCATCGGGCCGTTGTGGTCCTCGATCGCGATGCCGATGCCGAGCAGCAGCTCGCCCGCGCGCGCTTCGGCGGTGTAGCCGTCGTACTCGGCGAACTTCGCTTCGAGTTCGGCGGCGTGCATGTAGTCGTCGTCCGTCGCGTCGGGGTTCGCGTAGATCGCGTCGCGCTCGGTCATGGCGGCCCACATTTCGGCGTGGCCCATCATCACGACGTCGAGCACGCGCACGTCTTCGTAGGCGAACTGATCCTGGCGCAATTTACCGAGGCGGATGTTCGGTTCGAGCATGACGTTGCCCGAACTCGGCTCCAGGTCGCTGCCCAGGATCTTCATGAAAGTGGACTTGCCGCAGCCGTTCGCACCAATCAGGCCATAGCGGTTCCCTCCCCCGAATTTGACCGAGATATTCTCGAAGAGGGGCTTTGGCCCGAATTGCATGGTGATATTGGCGGTAGACAGCACGGCGCGTCCCTTTAATGTGATATCGGCGAAAAACCCAATATTTTAGCAGGTTATCGCGAATTCAACCCGCACGCCCGTCGCGCTACCGGCTTTGAATGCCTCGCGGCGTCTGCAGAACGTCGATGAACGCCGACAGGTCGGCCTCGCCCAGCCCCATCGCCGCGCCGAGCCGCAGCAATTGCTGAACCGTCGACGAGACCGGCATGGGCGTGCCGGTCTCGTAGGCGGTCGCCGCCACCGTGTCGATGTCCTTCTGAAAGGTCCGGAACGCGCCGATCGGCGCGAGGCCGGTTTGCGTCATGCGCGGCACGAATGTTTGCAGCAGCACCGAATCGGCCCAGCCGCCGGCCAGACCTTCGGTCAGCCGGGAAGCGTCGAGGCCGCTGCGCTGCGCGAGGCTCACCGCTTCGGCAATCGCCGCGAGCGTCGCCGTGACGATGGTTTGATTGCACAGCTTGGCGGTCTGGCCCGCGCCGACCTCGCCCATGTGCGTGACACGCGACGCGTAGGCGCTAAGCAACGGCTTGACGGCTTCGACGTCCGCAGCGGCGCCGCCCGCCATGACTGCCAGCGTACCGGCGGTGGCGCCGGCCACGCCGCCTGAAACCGGCGCGTCGATCCAGCCGATGCTGCCGGCGGCCGCTCTTTCGACCGCGTTCGAGTTCGCGCCGTCGCCCGTGTTCTCGCCGGCGCCTGTGCGTGGGTCCGCGCCTGCGCTCCTTACTCCACCTGCGCCGTCGCCCAGACCTGCGTCCTCGCCCATCCCCGCGCCCCCGTCCACACCTCCGTCCGCGCGAACCGCCGTCAGCGCCGCCGCGCGCTGCGCGAATGCGCGCGTCGCGGCCGGCGGGATGCTGGAGTGATCGACGATCCAGCGCAACCGGCCTGATACGGGCGCATCGGCGCCAAGAAGGCCCGAAGCGCCGAACACGGTCTCTTCCACCGCCGCCGCATCCGCGACGCACAGCAGCACGGCTTCACATCGTGTCGCAAGTTCTCGCGGCGTCTCGGCCACCCGAGCGCCGTCCGCCATTAACACTTCGGCCTTGGCCCGGGTGCGATTCCAGACATGCACCGTATGTCCCGCGCGCAGCAGATGCCGGATCATCGGCGCGCCCATCAAACCAGGACCGCAAAAACCAATTTCCACTTTCGAACCTCGTCGCATGTCAGATTGAGTTGCGCGGACATGATAACGGCGGCGTCCGGCCACGGCATACCGGGCACGGCATGTGCGACATGACTCGCTTACACGAGGCCGTTCGCGGCGCTTGCGTTGCCTATACTTTTTGAACACCAACGAAGATCAAAGGAGGAAGTCCATGTCCGAACACGTCTACAAACAGATCGAACTGACCGGCTCGTCGACGAAATCGATCGATGACGCCATCAGCACGGCAATCGCGAAAGCGTCGAAGACGCTGCGCAATCTGCACTGGTTCGAAGTGACCGAAACGCGAGGCCAGATCGAAAACGACAAGGTGGCTTATTGGCAGGTGACCATCAAGGTCGGCCTGCGCATCGACTGACGCGCCGACGGCGTGGCCGTCAGCGCTCTAAAATTCCGACGAAAAAAAGCTGCGTCCGCACCGGACGCAGCCTCTTAGAACAGCGGTTGCTGAAACCTCCGCCTGGTCGATTTGGCGTCGGCGTTACTTCGGCAGCGAGCCGTCCACGCCTTCCACATACCAGTTGAGACGTTGCAGTTCCGGATCGGTCAGCGTCTTGCCGGCCGGCACTTTCACCGCGCCGGACTGATCCTTGATCGGACCCGTGAAGACGTCCCACTTGCCGCCCGCCAATTCGTCGCGCTTGGCCGCGACTTGCTTCTGCGCGTCAGCCGAAATTGCAGACGTGTTCAGATCTTCCAGGTTGACGGCCTTCTGCGGAATGCCCCACCACACCGGATCGTTCTTCCACTTGCCGTCCAGCACCTGCTGGATCGCCGCGTTGTAATACACGCCCCAGTGCGCGACCACCGAACCGAGGTGCGCATCGGGACCGAACTTCTTCATGTCCGAATCCCAGCCGAACGCATGCACATGCTTGGCCGACGCCGTGGCGAGCGTGGCGCTTGAATCGGTGTTTTGCAGCAGCACGTCGGCGCCCTGGCCGATCAGCGTTTCAGCCGCCTGCTTTTCCTTGCCCGGATCGAACCAGCTGTTGATCCAGATAACCTTGGTATGCACCTTGGGATTCACCGAGCGCGCCCCGAGCGTGTATGCGTTGATGTTGCGGATCACTTCGGGAATCGGCACCGATGCGACGAAGCCGAGCGTGTTGGTCTTCGTCACGTAGCCCGCGGCGACGCCAGCGAGATACGCGCCCTGGTACATGCGCACGTCATAGGTGCCGAAGTTCGGCGCTTTCTTGTAGCCGGTTGCGTGCAGGAACACGGTGTCCGGAAAATCCTTCGCAACTTTCAGTTCGAAGTCCTGATAGCCGAAGCTCGAACCGATGATGATCTTGTTGCCCTTGTTCGCCAGATCGCGGAACACGCGCTCGGAGTCGGCCGATTCCGGCACGTTTTCGATGCGCGTGATCTTGATCTTGCTGCCGAACTTCGCTTCCGCTTCCTTCGAACCCTGATCGTGCGCGAAGGTCCAGCCGGCATCGCCCGGATTGCCCAGGTAGACGAACGCCACGCCCGGCGCATCGGCGGCCTGCGCGCTTTGCGCGAGCGGCGCGGTCACCGCAGCACCAAGCGCCAGCGAGGCCGCGCCCCAAGCGAAAGCGGTCAGCAGATTTCTTCTCTTCATGTTTTCTCCTGTCATGTTTATCGAATGATGTGAAAAGCGGAGTCGATGGTCGGTCAGCCCGCCGAGAAAAACGGTTTGCCGAGCGATGCCGGCGCATTCAGACGGATCGTGTTCGGATTGCGCGAGATGAGCACCAGCACGACGACTGTCGCGACGTATGGCAGCATCGCGAGGAATTGCGTCGGCACCGGCACGCCGATCGCCTGCGCGTAAAACTGCAGGCCTGTCACTGCGCCGAACAGCAGCGCGCCGATCAGCAGGCGTCCTGGGCGCCAGGTCGCGAACACAACCAGTGCGAGCGCGATCCAGCCGCGGCCCGAGGTGAGCTGCTCCTGCCACAAATGCAGATTGACGATCGAGTAGTAACCGCCCGCAAGCCCGGCCATGCCACCGCCGAACGCCACAGCGCCGTAGCGCACGCCGATGACCGGAAAGCCGACCGAGTGCGCCACCTGCGGCGATTCGCCGACCGAGCGCAACACGAGTCCCGCGCGCGTGCGGTACAGGAACCAGCCGATCACCGCGAACATCAGGAACGCGAGGTAATCGAGCGGCGTGAGGCTGAAGAACGCGGGGCCGAGCACCGGGATCTTGGAGAGACCGGGAATGGTCCACGTGTCGATGGTCGCGCGCACCGCCGCCGATGTGTACGGCTTGCCGACATACGCCGACAGACCGATGCCGAAGATCGTCAGCGAGAGGCCGGTGGCGACCTGATTGGCAAGCATGGTGAGCGTGAGAAACGCGAACAGCAGCGACATGGCGAGACCGGCGCCGATCGCGGCAAGCACGCCGAGCCACGGGCTGCCGGTGATGGCGGTGACCGCGTAGCCGGTCACCGCGCCCATCAGCATCATGCCTTCGACGCCAAGGTTGAGAACGCCCGATTTTTCGGTGACGAGTTCGCCCGCGCCCGCGAACATCAGCGGAATCGCGGCGGTGACGGCGCTCGACGTGAGCGAGCTGGCTTGTTGAATGTCCATTTGGATCCGGCGCAAAAATCAGTGAACGGTGAGCAGTGGGCGAGTTAGTGAGCCTGGGCGGTCAGCGTACGGCGGCGCACGCGGTAGTTCACGAACAGGTCGGCGCCCAGCAGGCAGAACAGCAACAGCCCCTGGAACACGCCGGAAAGCGCCTGCGGCAGTTGCATCGAGGTTTGCACGGCTTCGCCGCCGAGATACAGCAGCGCCATCAGCAGGCTCGCGAGCACGATGCCGAGCGGATGCAGCCGCCCCACGAACACGACGATGATGGCCGTGAAGCCGTAACCCGGTGACCACGTGGCCTGCAACTGACCGATCGGGCCGGAGATCTCGCCCATGCCGGCGAGGCCCGCGAGGCCGCCGCTGATCAGAAGCGACGTCCAGATGGTCTTCTTGTCGGAAAAACCGGCGTAGCGCGCGGCAAGCGGCGCGAGACCGCCGACGTTCATGCGATAGCCCGCGAAACTCTTGCGCATGAAAACCCACACGAGCGGAATCGCGATCAGCGTGACGAACACCGAAGCGTTCAGACGCGTGCCGCGCAGCCATTTGATGTGCCAGTCGCCGGAGAAAGTCGGATAGAGCGCGTCGCCGCTGAACATCTCCGAGAGCGGGAAGTTCATACCCTGCGGGTCGCGCCACGGGCCGCTCACCAGGTAGATCAGCAACTGCGTGGCCACATACGTGAGCATCAGGCTGACGAGAATCTCGTTGGTGTTGAAGCGGCTTTTGAGCAGCGCCGGAATCGCCGCCCACGCCATGCCGCCGAGCACGCCGGCGATCATCATGGTCGGCAGAATCCACCAGCCGGTGGCCTGGTCGAAATAGATCGCGACGCCGCTCGCGGCGATGCCGCCGAGCAGCATCTGCCCTTCCGCGCCGATGTTCCATACGTTGGCGCGATAGCCGATAGCAAGACCGAGGCCGATCAGGCACAACGGCGACGCCTTCAGCAGCAGCTCGGACCAGCCGTTCACGCTGGACAGCGGCTCGATGAAAAACGCGTGCATGGCTTGCAACGGATCGCGGCCGACGAGGCTGAAGATCAGAAAGCCGATCGCGAGCGTGAGCAACGCGGCGATCAGCGGCACGGCGAGCTGCATGGTGCGCGAGGGCGTCGTGCGGGCTTCGAGTCGATACGGAAGAATCATGGGTAGTGTGTGATTTATATGGTTCTCGTTCTGATGCCGGGCGACGTCACACGTATTCGCGAGACAGACGCCGGCTCAGGCATGCGCCGGCTGTTCCGCCGAGGGCGCCGCGCCCTCGCGGTCGCCGAACAGGCCCGCCATCCAGCGGCCGATTTCCTCGGCGTTGGTCGCCCCCGTGGCGCGCACCGGCGAGAGTCTGCCGCCTGCGAGCACCGCGATGCGATCGCAGATGTCGAACAACTCTTCCAGCTCCTCCGAGATCACCAGAATCGCCACGCCGCGCGCCGACAGATCGAGCAACTGCTGGCGAATAAAGGACGCCGCGCCGACGTCCACGCCCCACGTAGGTTGCGCGACCACCAGCACCTTCGGCGCCTGCAGAATCTCGCGGCCCATGATGTATTTCTGCAGATTGCCGCCCGACAGACTTTGCGCGAGCGCTTCGGAGCCGCCGCAGCGCACGTCGAAGGCCTCGATGCAGCGTTTCGCGAATGCGCGCATCGCGCCGGCCTTGATCCAGCCCGAGTTCACCATCTGCTGACGATGGGCGGTGAGCAGCGCATTTTCCGACAGCGTCATAGCCGGCACCGCGCCGCGTCCGAGGCGCTCTTCCGGCACGAAGCCAAAGCCGAGCGCACGTCTGCCGCCCGCGCCGAGGCGCCCGGCCGCCTTGCCGCAAATGGTGACCGCGTCGGCGCGCACGCCGCGTTTTTCGCCCGACAGCGCCGACAGCAGTTCCGCCTGGCCGTTACCCGAGACACCCGCGATGCCGAAGATTTCCCCCGCATGCACGCCGAACGACACGTCGCGCAGCGAAGTGCCGAACGGGTCGTCGCTTTCCACCGAGAGTTGCTTCACGTCGAGCAGCACCGCGCCCGGATTGTGTTCGCGCCGCGTGTAATCGGGCAGCGAATGGCCGACCATCAATTGCGCGAGCGACGCATGCGTTTCGCCCTTCGGCTTCACATGGCCGGTCACGCGGCCGCCGCGCATCACCGTCGCGGTATCGCACAACTCCTGGATTTCGTCGAGCTTGTGGCTGATATAGAGGATGCTGCAGCCTTCGGCAGCGAGCCGCCGCAGCGTCTCGAACAGCTTGCGGACCGCTTGCGGCGTCAGCACCGAAGTCGGCTCGTCCATGATCAGCAAACGCGGATTCTGCAGCAGACAGCGCACGATCTCCACGCGTTGCCGCTCGCCCACCGTCAGACTATGCACGTGGCGCTGCGGATCGATATCGAGGCCGTAGTCGGCGGAGACTTCGCGGATGCGCCTCGAAAGCGCCTTCAGATCGAAGGGTTCGTCGAGCGCAAGCGCGATGTTTTCGCCGACCGTGAGCGTCTCGAACAGCGAAAAGTGCTGGAACACCATGCCGATGCCCAACTTGCGCGCCGCCGCCGGGTTGGCGATCTCGACCGTCTGGCCTTCCCAGCGAATCTCGCCGGCGTCGGGCCGCACCGCGCCGTAGATGATTTTCATCAGCGTGCTTTTGCCGGCGCCGTTCTCGCCGAGCACCGCATGGATTTCTCCCGGCGCGACGATCAACGTGACGTCGTCGTTGGCTCGCACGGCCGGATATTGTTTGGTGATGCCCTGAAGCATCAACCGGGGCGCCGCCTGTTCCGGCCTGTCTGCCGGCTGCGCGGCGGCGCCGTCGCTATAAGAAGAGTCGCTCATGTGATTCCGTAGTACGTCAGTGACTGCCGGTTACAGCGCGTCCGTCCACCTTGCCGGCAGGCGATCCGTCACCACAACCGGATGACAATACCTAATTCGACCCAGTCAGTCGAGCCGCCAAAATTCCCCGCAAACCCGCGTCGCAGCGAGCTCTGCGGGTATCCCACTCTTGACGCGGCTTTACGTTCATATTAAAAGTCATATACACCCACGCCCGCTCGATCAGCCAGAACATATATTTCGGAGAAGTCATGAGTCAGCAACGCGAGGCGATCGATACGTACCTGTTACGCGTCTTGCATACCCTGTTGATGGAACGCAGCGTCACGCGCGCGGCCGTCAAACTGAATCAATCGCAACCCGCCATCAGCGCGGCGCTGCGCCGTTTGCGCGACATCACCGGCGACCCGCTGCTGGTGCGCGGCAAGTCCGGCATGGTGCCCACGGAATACGGCCTGCGCCTGCTCGAACCGGTGCAGAACGCGCTGCGCGAGATCGAACGCATCAAGTTCCAGCAGCACAACTTCGATCCGGCCACGTCCATCCGTTGCTATCGGATCGGCTGTCCGGACTACCTGAACGTGCTGTTCGTGCCGACGGTGGTCGAACGCTTTCGTCAGGCCGCGCCGAACGCGACGCTCGAGTTTCACTCGCTCGGGCCGGCCTTCGACTACGAACTCGCGCTCGAAGACGGCAAGCTCGACATCGTGGTCGGAAACTGGCCGGAGCCGCCGGAACAGTTGCACCTGTCGAACCTGTTCGTCGATCAGATCGTCTGCCTGATGAGCAACACGCATCCGTTTGCCAAACGCGGCGGTCTCACGCTCGATCAGTACCTGAATGCGCCGCATCTCGCGCCTACTCCCTATTCAGTGGGCCAGCGCGGCGCGATCGACGTGCATCTCGCGCGCGAGCGGCTCAAGCGCCATGTAGTCGTGACGCTGCCGTACTTCAATCTGGCGCCGTACGTGCTGATCAAGTCCGATCTGATCTTCACGACGACGCGCCTCTTTGCCGATTACTACGCCAAGTTCCTGCCGCTCACGGTCGTGCCCGCACCGCTCGATTTCCCGCCGATGCAGTACTACCAGCTGTGGCACGAGCGCGTGCATTACTCCGATGAAGTGCGCTGGCTGCGCAGTCTGGTCGCCGAGGCGACCAAGACGTTGATCGACAAGCCTTGAGTTTTTGCTTTGCTTTGCGCGGGTTATCGGCGTCTCCGATAACCCGTTCCTTCTTTTACGCCGCAGCTTCGTAAAGCGTCTTCGCCAACCGGTTGTGCTGCTCGATGACCGGCCCGAGTTCCAGCGTCATCAACTTCCCGTCCTTCACGACCACCTTGCCGCCGATCACGCTAAAGCTCACTTGCGACGGCGCGCAGAACACGAGCGCCGCGACCGGGTCGTGCAACGCGCCCGCGAAAAGCGGCTGACGCAGATCGAATGACACAAAATCCGCCGCCATGCCTGGCGCCAGCGCACCGATATCGTCGCGATTGAGCACCTTCGCGCCGCCTAGCGTCGCAATCTCCAATGCCTCGCGTGCGGTCATCGCATCGGGTCCGAAACCGACTCGTTGCAGCAACAAAGCCTGACGCACTTCGGCAATCATCTGCGCGCCGTCGTTCGACGCCGATCCGTCGACGCCCAAGCCCACCGGCACGCCCGCCAGACGCATGCGCTTCACCGGCGCGATACCCGACGCGAGCCGCATGTTCGAACACGGGCAATGCGCGACTCCGGTGCCGGTGCGCGCGAACAGGTCGATGCCGGCGTCGTCGAGTTGCACGCAGTGCGCATGCCACACATCATGGCCGACCCAACCGAGGTCTTCCGCGTACTCCGCCGGCGTCATGCCAAACTTCTCGCGGCTGTACGCGATGTCGTTGACGTTCTCCGCCAGGTGCGTGTGCATCGACACGCCATATTGCCGCGCCATCACCGCGGATTCGCGCATCAGATCGCGGCTCACCGAGAACGGCGAGCATGGCGCGACCACCACGCGCAGCATCGCGTAACGTCCTTCGTCGTGATACGTCTCGATCAGGCGCTGGGTGTCCTTCAGAATGTCGGCTTCACGCTCGACCACTGAATCCGGCGGCAAGCCGCCGTCTTTCTGCCCGACGCTCATGCTGCCGCGCGCCGCGTGAAAGCGCATGCCGATCCGGTGCGCCGCGGCGATGCTGTCGTCGAGCCGGCTGCCGTTCGGATAGATATACAGATGGTCGCTCGACGTCGTGCAGCCGGACAGCAGCAACTCCGCCATTGCCGTCAGCGTCGAGACTTCGATCATCTCCGGCGTGAGGTTCGCCCACACCTTGTAGAGGCTCGTCAGCCAGCCGAACAGTTCGGCGTTCTGCGCGGCGGGAATCGCGCGCGTCAGGCTCTGATACATGTGGTGGTGCGTGTTGACGAGCCCCGGAATCACCAGATGCCCGCGCATATCCAGCACTTCGTCGGCCGTTTGCGGCAATTCCACCGTCGGTCCAACCGCGACGATGCGGTTGTCCTCGATAAACATGCCGCCGTCGCGCAGTTCGCGCCGGGCGCCGTCCATCGTGACCAGCACGTCCGCGTGCTTCACCAACATCGTCTTCTTAGGCTTGTTAGCCGCTTGTTCCATCGTCATTCGTTTCTCCGCTTCATTGCTTCCGTGCAAAGCCGTTCGAACGCGATGTGACGGCACGCCACCGTGCCGCCGCGTCCCGTCGAACGCCGTTGGCCCGGTTACCCAGCGTGTTTTCCGCCGTCTTCGGGGTGCGTCGCGGCTGAATCGTCTTCGTGTTTGCCGCAATGCACGGACGTAACCTTCGACGGCCAAAATAATGCTGACAACTCACGCCAATGCGATACCCAACTTCACGCTGCCGATATAGTGGGCCTTTTTTGGCGCCGGTACGATCCGCCGGTAAGGCAAATGCGCTGTAATAGTCGAAGGAATCGGGTCGTTGCGGCTTTCAACAGGCTGTCCGTCATGCGCCAGCTATTATCTTTCCTATCTCGCGCGCGCTGGACGGAACAACCTTTTTACAATGGCTGTCACGGCGCTCGCTTCAATTCGCCGACGGGTATGTAGCCACTGACGTGGAGCCTCGATCCGCCGCAAACGTATCTGGATCGGGCTGCCGCCGAAACCTCGCATTCACATAAGGAAAATTGCGAATGGGAAAGCTCACTACCCATGTGCTCGACACCGCCAACGGCCGTCCAGGCGCGGGCATCACGGTCGAACTCTTCGCGCTCTCGGGCGACACGCGCCGCGCGCTCAAAACCACCACCACCAATGACGACGGCCGTTGCGACCAGCCGCTGCTCGAAGGCGATGCGCTAGTCGCCGGCGAATACGAACTCGTGTTCGGCGCAGGCGACTACTTCGCGTCGATCGGCACGAAGGTGCCGGAACCACGCTTCGTCGATCACGTCGTGTTGCGCTTCGGCGTGGCCGATGCCGGCGCGCACTATCACGTGCCGCTGCTCGTGTCGCCGTGGTCGTATAGCACCTATCGCGGCAGCTAAGGAGACATCTGCCGCGAAGTGTTGGAAAGAGGTTGGACGAAGCGAGGTCGAGTTCGCGCAGCAGAACCACCGCGCTCGATTGCATTGCGCAGATGCTCAGGGACACACCGGCGAGCACCCGCGAAACGCAATCGAACGCACGCGACTCGACCCACTTCGAACCGACCGCGGCCAGCCCGACTAGCCAATAAAAAATGGCGCTGTGCGAACTGAGCGCATCGCGTCTTCACCCCGCAGTCTGCGCAGCGACGTGCTGCCCTGCCAACGACCCGTCAGCCGGGTTTCAAAAGGCACATGACGTCGCTGCGAGTACAACGAATCAGAAGTGGAGGAGTTTCATGGAAGGCTTTATCACAGACTGGTTGAATCTGGCGATTCGCTGGTTTCACGTCATCGCCGCGATTGCATGGATCGGCGAATCATTTTATTTCGTCGCGCTCGACAACAGCCTGAAACCGCCGACGGACCCGAACCAGCGCAGGCGCGGCGTGTTCGGCGAACTGTGGCACGTGCACGGCGGCGGCTTCTACAACATGCAGAAGTACACTGTCGCGCCGCCGGAAATGCCGGACGATCTGCACTGGTCGAAGTGGCCGTCGTACACCACGTGGCTGTCGGGCTTCGGTCTCTTCACCGTGCTGTATCTGTTCTCGCCGAGCACTTACCTGATCGACAAGAACGTGCTGGATATGGGCCCGGTGGTCGCCGTCGCCTCGGCGCTCGGCTTCCTCGCCGCCGGCTGGATCGTGTACGACTCGCTGTGCCGCATTCTCGGCAACAAGGACAAGGTGCTCGGCATCTGCGTCGGCGTGTACGTGCTGATCGCGGCGTGGCTCGCGTGTCATATCTTTGCGGGCCGCGCGGCTTACCTGATCATGGGCGCGATGCTGGCCACGATCATGTCGGCCAACGTGTTCTTCGTGATCATTCCGGGCCAGCGCAAGATGGTCGACGCCATGCTCAAAGGCGAGACACCGAACCCGATTTATGGCAAGCGCGGCAAGCAACGCTCGGTGCACAACACGTATTTCACGCTGCCGGTGGTGTTCGCGATGCTGTCGAACCACTACGCGATGACCTACACGCATCCGTACAACTGGGCCGTGCTGCTTGTCATCATGCTGGCCGGCGCGCTGATCCGTCAGTTCTTCGTGATGCGTCACCGTGGCCAGGTGTTGTGGTATTTGCCGCTGGCGGGCATTGCCCTGATGTTCGGCGCCCTCTTCTGGACCATGCCGAAGCCGATGGTGCCGCAAGCGCAAGCGGCCAACGCGCCGACGATCAAAGTGGCTGACATCGCACCGGTGCTGCAACAGCGCTGCGTGGCCTGCCACTCCGCGCATCCCACGATGATGGGCAGCGCCCCCGCCGGCGTGCTGCTGGATACGCCGGATGAAATCTCGCAGAACGCGCAGCGGATCTACCAGCAGGCCGTGACGCTGAAGGCCATGCCGCTCGGCAACGTGACGCACATGACCGACGACGAGCGGATGAAGATCGCCGCCTGGTTCCAGGGTGGCGCAGTGAAGTGATGTCGAGCCGGGCATCCTGCCCGGCGTGGCGATGGATGAAGCAATATGAAGCGGGCTTTTCGCGCTAGCGGGAAGCCCGCTTTTCTTTGGCCGCACTGGTGTCGGCGTCTCCAAGGCGGGGCGTGGCCGACTTGTAGCCTATGAGCTACAATTTCTCACGAATTCCGTTGAAATGTAGCCCATGAGGCACAAATTCCAGAGACCTCGTTGTGCTCGATGGGCTACAATAAGGCATGAATTCGTCGAAATTGACGCCCCGGGGCTACAAATGACCAATCTCGCCGATGTATCTGACATGCTGAAGGCCGTTCGCCACGAAAGCCATCTGTCGCAAGAGGAGTTGGCGCGCCGGGCGGGCGTCGCGCGCACCACCGTCGCGCGTATGGAAACGCTCGCCAAAAACGACATGAGCGTGTCCGTGCTCGTGCGCCTGCTCGAAGCGGCAGGCTACGACCTCAAGTTCGTCTCGCATGGCCATGGGCGCACGCTCGAAGACATCCTCGCTGAACAACGCAATCCGGACGCCAACCAATGAGGCTCGACGTCCAGGTACTGGGCAAAAACGTCGCCACGCTATTTCGCGAGCGCGACCACTACGTCCTCAAATACAACCGCGACGCGAGCGCGGCGGATTTCGTCAGCCTGACCATGCCGGTGCGTGAAGAACCCTGGCGCTGGCCGCGCGATCTGCATCCGTTTTTCCGGCAAAACCTGCCGGAGGGTTATCTGCTGAATCTGATTCGCGAGCAGTTCGGACCGTTGCTCGACGGCACCGACCTGTCGCTGCTCGCGGTGGTCGGCGCGATGGGGATCGGCCGTGTCACCGTGACGCCGGAAGGCGTCGCACCTGGAACGGAACTGCGAGCGCTCGACGTGCAGGACATTTTGCACGGCGACAACACGGCCGAACATTTCGCGCAACTCGTGCGCGAATATGCGCGGGCGGCCATCTCGGGCGCCGTGCCCAAGTTCATCGCGCCACAGGACGATGTCTCGCAGCCATTCGCGTCGATGCCGCTCGGCAAACCCACCATCCGGACGAGCCGCCACATCATCAAAGGCTCGGACGACAGCACGCCGTTTCTCGGCTTCAACGAGTTCTATTCCATGCGCGTACTCGAGCGGCTCAGCGTCGCGCCGGTCGCGCGCACGAAGATGTCGGACGATGGCCGGGCGCTGATCGTCGAGCGCTTCGACGTCGACGCACAGGGAAAGCCGGCCTATGGCGTCGAGGACCTGTGCGGTCTTCTTGGTTTGCCGCCGCACGAAAAATACAATTCGACCAGCGAGAAAATGCTCAACGCCGCGCGAGCCTATCTGCTCGATCGCGACACCATGCGCGAGCAGCTGGAACATCTCGGCTGGCATATGTTGACGAACTACGTCGTACGCAACGCGGATTGCCATACGAAGAACGTGGCGTTGTTCTATACATCGGTCGACGATGTCGCGTTCACGCCCGTCTACGACATCGTCACGACGCAGGCGTACCCGCGTTTCGCGGCGAATCCTCCGGGCTTGCCGATCGACGGCCGCAAAACCTGGGCAGCCGGCAAAACGCTGGAGCGCTTCTTCAACACGCGCATGGGCATCGCGCCGCGGCAATACGCGCAGATGGTCGAGGCGTTGTGCGATTCGGCCGTCGCCGTCGGTCAGGAGTTGATCGAAGCGGCGCGCAACGAACCGCAATGGCACACCGTCGCGAAGCACATGCTTCACGCCTGGGACGACGGCATGGCGTCCTTGCGCTCACCGAAGAAGAGCCTGCAATTCAAAGGACTCAAACCGGCGATCGAAGCCGCAGGTTTTTCCATGCCGGAGCCGGCGGAACGCGCTCGCGAGGTGATTGGACGCTCGCCGCTTCTTGGCAAGCGTGGCTAGACGCGCAACGACGGCGTCGCGCTGCTCCTTTTATGTTTCGCCACCAAAGCAAAGAACCCACAGCATCGGTGTGATGCTGTGGGTTCTTTTAAGTCGACCTGCGTGCTACATGAAAGCGATCAAACTCAAACAGCCACCGCGCTCAACGCATCTTCCGTGAGCCACAGCGACTCCGCGAGATCCTGCTCATTGAGGTTGAGTCCGTCCCCGCCACGATCGACAACGATGAAGTCGCTCACGTCGCCCAACGCGATCAGCGGATGGTGCCACACGCCCTTCGCATAGTTCACGCCCTGCCAGCCGCTCGTCACGAACGCGCGAATCTTCGACGCGTCCAACTCGCCCGCCGGCGCCACGACCACCAGATACGGCTTGTCGTTCAGCGGCACGAATGCCTGGCTGCCAAGCGGATGCCGTTCGAGCATCTTCACTTCGAACGGCAGCGTGCGCGGCTGTCCGCGAAACAGGTTGACGAGCGTGCGGCCGTTCTCGTCGGCGACGTCCACTTTCGCGAGATCGTGAAAGCGGATCGTCGTGCCGAGGTTGATCGGAATCTGCTTCGCGCCTTCGAGTTCGATCACGTCGCCGAACGCGGCGAACGCTTCCTTCGTCAACGGTTCGATCGCGAGCGTTTTCATGATGCGAGTGTGCCCCACAAACGCAGACGCGACACGCCGCCGTCCGGAATGATGTTAAAGCGCACGTGCGTCACCGGACCCAGTGCCGCGATTTCGCTTTCGAAATAGTGCTGGTTGTCCATCTTCAGCTTTTGTTCGCCGAGCAGCACCGGCCAGAACATGGCCTGCGTGATCAGCGAGCTGTCGGTGCCGCCCGTGACATACGCGGCCTGAATCGAGCAGCAGTCCGGAAAGTTGCCCTTGAAATGCGCCGTATCGACTTCGATCTTTTTGATCACGCCCGGCTGCGCCAGTGCGACGATCGCCCAGTCGTTGCCCGGTTCGCGACGGCGGCGCGTTTCCCAGCCGTCGCCCATGTTCACGCCACGGCCCGGCATCAAAATCGTCGACGCTGCGCCGAAATGCTGGTTGTTCGCCGCCACAAGATATGCGCCGTTTTCCATCGCCGCCAGATCGAACTGCTCAGTGCGGCTCGCGCCGGCCCAATCGACTTGCGGCTGACCATACACACGCAGACGCGCGATGCCGCCGTCCGGATAGATGTTCACGCGCAGATGCGTGTACGCATTCGCGTCGCTGACTTCGTGGTAGTGGTGACTATTGCCTTGCAAGGTGGTCGACGGCACGATTTCGGTCCATTGCGTCGACTGGTTAGGCGCGCCATCCACCACGCGCGCGGCTTCTACCGACGCCGCCGGCGGGAAGTTGCCCGTGAAGTGGCTGGTGTCGAGATCGAGGCCCTTGATCACGCCCGGCCGCGCCAGCTTCACGACGCACCAGTCATAGCCGTTGGCGCGCTTGCGGCGCGTTTCCCAGCCGTCCATCCACTTGCCGTTGTCGTCGTACTTGCCCGGAATGAAGACGGCCGGCTCCGGATTCAGCATGCGTTCCTTCGGTGCGAAGAAATCGTCGCTGGCCTCGAGCGCCTGCGCGCCCAGGCGCGGGTCCGCCAGATTCACATAGCGGCGGGTGAATTCCGGTGCGTTGGGGTCGAGAATCGGGAGTGCCATCTTTGTCTTCCTTAGTGTTGGTCAGTGCTCTAAAAACGTTTCGGTTCGAGTCCAGCGACGCGCGGCAAAACCTTACGCGTCGATCAGGTCGTCGAGCCGGAAACGTGCGATGCGATAGATCTGATCGAGGCTCGCGCGTAGTTCGTCGGCGCGGCTGTTGTTCACGCGCGCCTCGAAGTTCGAGATGATGCCGTGACGGTCATACCCGCGCACGGCAAGGATGAACGGAAAACCGAATTTCTCGCGATACGCGGCGTTCAGCGCGAGCAGTCTGTCGAATTCTTCCTGCGTGCATTGCGCGAGGCCGGCGCCGCTTTGCTCACGCGTGGATTCGGCGGTCAGTTCACCGCGCACCGCGGCCTTGCCGGCGAGCTCCGGGTGGGCGTTGATCAACGCCAGTTGCTTCTCTTCGCCCGCCGTCTCGACGATATTCGACATCTTGCGATGCACCTCGTCGATGCTGGCGAAAGGCCGTTGCTGCGCGGCGATTTCCGCGACCCACGGCGAGTGCTCGAAAATGCCCGACAGCGCTGCCACGAACGCGTCGGTCGAGATGCTGTTGAGTTGGTCCAGAGTGTATTGCATCGCCTTCATGCCGCAGCCCCGCGGTCGTTTTGTTGATAAGGATGATGTTCGCGCCAGTGGCGCGCGATATCGACACGCCGCGTGACCCACACGCGATCGTGCTGTTCGATATGGTCGAGAAAACGTTGCAGCGCGCGGAAACGCCCGGGGCGTCCGAGCAGACGGCAGTGCATGCCGATGGACAGCATCTTCGGCGCTTCGTCGCCTTCTTCGTAGAGCACGTCGAAGGCGTCGCGCAGGTAGGTGAAGAAGTGGTCCGCGGTGTTGAAGCCTTGCGGACTTGCGAAGCGCATGTCGTTGGTGTCGAGCGTGTACGGCACGATCAGTTGCGGCACTTTCGCGCCGCCGGTCACATCGACGTCCATCCAGAACGGCAGATCGTCGCCGTAGTAATCCGAGTCGTACAGGAAACCGCCGTATTCAGCGACGAGGCGTCGCGTATTGGGACTATCGCGCCCGGTGTACCAGCCGAGCGGACGCTCGCCCGTCACGCGCTCGATCGCTTCCATGCCGAGGCGCATGTGTTCCGCTTCTTTCTCCGGCGCCATGTCCTGATAGTGGATCCAGCGATACCCGTGGCAGGCAATCTCATGCCCGAGTTCGACAAAAGCCCGCGCCAATTCCGGATGCCGTTCGACCGCCATGCCGACGCCGAACACCGTGAGCGGCAGCTTGCGCTTTTCGAATTCACGCAGGATGCGCCAGACGCCCGCGCGCGAACCGTATTCGTAGATCGACTCCATGCTCATATGACGTGCCGGAAAAGAGGCGGCGCCGACGATTTCCGACAGAAACTGTTCCGAGCCCGGATCGCCGTGCAGCACGCAGTTTTCACCGCCCTCTTCGTAATTCAGGACGAATTGCACTGCGACACGCGCTCGACCCGGCCAGTTTGCCTGCACCGGGTGGCGGCCGTAGCCGATCAGATCGCGTGGGTAGTTCGGGTCGAGTGGCATGGTTTGACGAATGCGTGGTGACGGTACGTAAAATTCGCGTGGAACTCACGTGGCATGCACATGAGGTTGCGCGGACTCGCGCGCTGAGTGCAAACGACTCACGCCGGCGCGGTGGAAAAACATCAGAAGCAGTACCGAAAGCAGCAGAAAAAAGCCTTTCAGGCAGCCCGCGCCGAGTTGGACCAGTGTAGCGAAAACACCCGGGTGCGCCCATACACCCGGGCAGATAGTGCGTGTCAGACTGAATGTATGTGCGGGCCCGATTCTGTAGTGTTTACCCGCGATAAATCGGCCATTCCTCCGTTTTCCGGCGATTTTGCGCCGGAAATGACGGTAGAGCCGCGCGGGGCACGCGGATTCGGATCGGCGTCGGTGGGGCTGAAGGACGCCAGCGCGCCGTCGTAGCGCTTGGCCAGCGGCCGCGCGTAATCGCCACGTTTGGCCGTGGATAGACGCAGCGCGACCAGCGCCTCGGTCCACTTCACCGCTGCCGTCACGCCCTCGATCACCGGTGCGCCGAGCGCGTCTTCGATTTCCGCGCACAGTTCGGCCATACCCGCGCAGCCGAGCACGATCGCGTCCGAACCGTCTTCCGCGAGCGCACGCCGGCATTCGTCGAGGATGATGCGGCGCGCCGCCGAGCCTGGCTTGTCGAGGTCGAGCACGGCGACGTCGGTAGCGCGCACGTTGCGGCAAAACCGCTTCATGCCGTAACGCTCGGCAAGGTGCCACGCCATGCCGCACGTGCGCGCCAGTGTGGTCACCACCGAGAAGCCCGGCGCCAGCACGCTGGCCGCGTGCATCGCCGCCTCGGCAATGCCGATCACCGGGCCGCGCGCCAGTTCGCGCGCGGCGTACAGACCGGGGTCGCCAAAGCAGGCGATCACGTAGCCGTCGCAGCCTTCACGTTCGCCGGCGGCGACTTCGGCCAGCAAGCCCGGCGTGGCGAGCGCTTCGTCGTAATACCCTTCGATCGACGGCGGCCCCATGGTCGGATTCACCGCGATGACTTCGGTGCCCGGCGCGGCGACGTCGCGCGCGCAGCGGCCCATGGCTTCCGTCATGCGTTGGGTCGTGTTCGGGTTGATCAGTTTGATACGCATATCGACTCCTGGTGCTTCCGCAAAATTCAGCGTGCAAGAACACGATAGAACAACGCAGCGAGGCCTGCGCCGATAAACCACGAGAAATTCGCCATGCCGTCGAGCGCGGGCACCATCACGCAGGCCACCGCGATCACGGCAGCCGGCAGCAACGCGGCGACCGCCCGGTAGTTGACGCCGTTGCGATACCAGTACGAACCTGTCGGCGAGACCGTGTACAGATCGTCGAGAACGATCTTCTGACGCTTCACCAGAAAGTAATCGACGATCAGGACACCGTACAACGGTCCGATGAAACTGCCTAGCACGTCGAGCGTGTAATGGATCACAGCCGGGTTGTTGAACAGATTCCACGGCGTAATGAAAATCGACGCCACCGCCGCGAGCATGCCGCCCATGCGCCAGCTAATGAGGCGCGGCGCGACGTTGGAGAAGTCGAAAGCCGGCGAGACGAAGTTGGCGACGATGTTGATGCCGATGGTCGCGATCGTGAAGGTCAGCGCGCCGAGAATCACCGCGGTCGGATAGTCGATACGGCCTACGGTTTCGACCGGGTCCGTGATCAGTTCGCCGAACACCGGGAGCGTGGCCGCGGTCGTGATGACCGTCACCAGCGAGAAGGCCAGGAAGTTGACCGGCAGGCCCCAGAAGTTGCCGCGTTGCACGCTGCGGAAACTCTTGCCATAGCGCGAGAAGTCGCCGAAATTCAGCATTGGGCCGGAGAAATACGACACCACCAGCGAGATGGCCGTGATCATCACCGGCACGACCTGCATGCCGTGATATTTGACGCCGCCCAGGTTGATGCCGATGTTGCGCCACCCCGCGCGATACACCATGTAGCCCGCGAGGATGAACATCACCACGTAGACCGCGGGACCGGCGAAGTCGATGAACTTCTTGATGGTCTCCATGCCGTGCCAGAACACCAGCGCCTGCAACACCCAGAGCACCATGAAGCCGGTCCAGCCAAGCATCGAAAGCCCCAGGAAGCCGTGATGATGAACATCCGCATAAGGCAGCAATTGCGGAACAAATTTCAACACGACGATCACGAGCGCGCTCGACGCCAGATAGGTCTGGATGCCGTACCACGCGACCGCGATCAGGCCGCGAATCACTGCGGGAATATTCGCGCCGAGCACGCCGAAGGTGGCGCGGCACGCCACCGGATACGGCACGCCGTTCGCCTGGCTCGGCTTGGCGATCAGGTTGCACAACAGGTTGACGATCGTAATGCCGACCAGCAGCGCGATCAGCACCTGCCAACTCGTCAGGCCGAGCGCGAACAGACTGCCCGCGAACACGTAGCCGCCGACGCTGTGCACGTCCGACATCCAGAACGCGAAGATGTTGTAGGCGCCCCAGGTTTGATGCCGTAACGGCGCGAGATCCTCATTGTAGAGGCGGTCGCTGTAGCCTGCGGGCATCGACGGTTCGCTGGATGCGCCGTCGCCTGCATAAGTGGGAATTGCGGGATTGCCGGGCGCTGCACTGAACTGAGCCATGATTCCTCCTTGGAATAGGGACCGTCGATAGCGAATCGAAGGACGTTGCATCGGCCATGCCAGTCGCGCCCTCCTCGTCCGTCCGAATCGAGGGTCCTGGCGCGTCTGTCCGGCCGTGCCGCGGATGTCTCCGTACTTGAAGTACTTGTGGTTATCGCACCGCCAGCAGCCGCGAAGTCCGGCGATGCGTTATTACCCGAGGTCCGTCGCCCGACGGCGGACACGCGTGCACAAGCCGGCAGCGCTCACGCCGAGCCGCCTTGCAACGCTTGATTCGTTCAGTTCAATTCAGTGCGGCGCGCACCGGGAACGGGCGCACGCCGGCCGCCTGCCTCAGCCTGGCGCGGACTTGGTCTTCGATGAATCTCTGGCTGCGCCGTTGAGGGCGCCGAACACTTCATGCAGATCGGCCGCGCCACGTGCGGGACGGTCCAGCATCTTCAACTCGACGCTTTGCAGATGGCGCGACATCAGGGCCGCCGCCTCTTTTGCATCGCCGGCGTCGAGTGCGGCGAGAATGGCTTCGTGGTCCTCGAACGAGCATGGGCTGCGTCCGAGCGACTCGTACAGCGCGGAAATCAGTGTGGAGCGCGCCACCAGACCGTTCAGGCAGTCGCACAGCACAGCGTTGCCGGTGAGTCCGGCCAACTCGGTGTGAAACTCGCCCGACAGGCGAATCCACGCCGGAAAATCACGTGTTTCGAATGCTTTGCGTTCCCGGCCGATCATGCTGCCGATGCTCTTCAAACGGCGCATGCCGTGGCCGCTGCAGATCTTTTCGACCACCGCCAGCTCGATGATGCGGCGCATCTCGAACACTTCGTGCACTTCCTGCAGCGACGGACTTGCCACGAACGCCCCGCGATTCGGTTCGAGATCGACGAGGTGGTCGGTTGCCAACTGCGCCAGCGCCTGCCGGATCGGACCGCGCTTCACACCGAATACTTCGCACAACTGTGCTTCTGTCAACTTGGCGCCAGGCGCGAGCCGATGCTCGAGGATCGCGGCGCGGATGCGCTCGGTGATCGCTTCGGGTTTCAAACTATTCGCAGCAGCGGAGTCTGTGTCGGACATGATGTTCGTCTCGGTATGTTGGTCATCATAGGATGGACATAAAAATTGTCAACAATTTTTGTCTTGAATTTCGACAATCCTGGCGGCGAGGTTGAGCTGACGGACTGCCGGCCCGGCATGCGTATCCGGTGGGATCTCAGTACAGGTTTAATTTGGCTTGGCTGGGATCGTTCTTTGGTGGCTAATTTTGTCAACAAAATCGGCGGACCTTCCGGGAGCTGTTCTGCTGGTGGCAGGCCGTAGAAATCGACCGTTAGTTGCGTTAATCGAGTCAAAAAGAAAGCGGACAATCGCCCGCTTCCCCTTCCAGCTAACTCATGCGAGGTACGGATAGCCCGACAAACTCAGTTTGAACCCGTGCGCATTCGCGACGAGATGCGCGTCCGCGCCCACGGGCAGCGTCACCATGTTGCGGACATGCCCGAATTGCAGGCCGGTGACGACCGGAATGCCGATCACCGACCTCACCTGCTCGATCATTGCGTGCAGATCGTAGCCGTTGTCGTATTCGTAGGGCTTGGCGCCGGAGAAATCGCCCAGCACGAGCGCCTGTTGCTGCGCAAGAATGCCGGACAGGTGCAACTGGTAGATCATCCGCTCGACCCGGAACGGCTGCTCGTTGACGTCCTCGATAAAGAGGATGCCGCCCTGCACCGGCGGCATGTACGGCGTGCCGATCAGCGACGTCAGAACCGCCAGATTGCCGCCCCACAACATGCCAGAGACGTCGACCGGCTGCGCTTGCGGCGTGTTGTTCGAGATCGTCATGGTCGGCTTCGTCACCGCCGACCAGAAGCGCTGCATGGTGAACTCGCTCAGTTCCTCCGCGCCGAAGTCGCTCATCACCATCGGGCCGCCGAAGCTCTTCACGCCGGCGCGCGCCAGCAGCGCAAGCTGGATCGCGGTGAAATCACTGTGTCCGACCAGTGCGATCGGTTGATCGGTGAGCCGCCGTTGCAAGCCTTCGTAGTCGAGGCCGTGCAGGATGCGCACCGCGCCGTAGCCGCCGCGCACGGCCAGCACGATGTCCGGCAACTTACGCGACGGATCGGCGAGGCGGTTCAACTCGGCCGCGCGCTCGCCATCGGTGCCGGCAAAGCGCTGGAAGCGACGCTTCGTCGCTTCCACGCCCTCGACGTGATGCCCCTGCGCATGGAAGCGCGCCAACGCGCGATGCAGCACCTCGGGGTCGTGCGGATATCCGGACGGCGCGATCAGTTCAATGGTGCGATGGACGGTCATTGGCAGGACCTTGCTGGACATTGTTGTTTTAGAGCGACTGGGCGGGCCCCGGTGCGATGCCCGGTGCGCTGGCTGCCGCAGCTGCGTCGCCCCGTGCCGCCGCACGCGCTTCGCGGCTCGCGCGCCGCCGCTCGGCAAAGAACGACTTGAGGGCGGCCCCGCATTCATTTTCGAGCACGCCGCCGATCACCGTGGTGTGATGATTCAACTGAGGATTCGCGAACGCATTGACGACGCTGCCGCACGCCCCCGTTTTCGGATCGCGCGCCCCGAATACGACTCGCGCGATGCGCGCATGCATGATCGCGCCCGCGCACATCAGGCACGGCTCCAGCGTGACGTAGAGTTCGCAGCCCGGCAAACGATAGTTCTCGATGGCTTGCGCCGCGGCGCGCAAAGCGGCCATTTCCGCATGCGCCGACGGGTCGTGGCCACCAATCGGATGATTGAAACCTGTGCCAATGACTTCATCGCCTCGCACGAGGACTGCGCCGACGGGCACTTCACCGGCGGCGCGCGCTTTTTCAGCGGCGGCTTGCGCCAGCGCCATGAAACGGCGATCGCGCTCCGTGACTTCGGGGACGGTGGAACAGGTGGGCGGTTCGCCAAGGGCGGCCTCTGAACCCGCCGAGACGGCGGCGCCCGACTCGGTCGCTGCCGATTCAGCGACATCGCTCACCGAGCGTTCGGAACCCGGCACATTCAGCGCTCCGTGAGATTCGACAGAGTCTGAATCCGGCGCGGTGGACTGGGCAAGCGGCTCGCTCACTGCGAACCCGCGTCTGCCGTATCGAGGTTGCCCGCGCGCTCGGATAGCCGCTCGGCGATACGCCGGCAGTATTCGCGCGGCAGAACCAGCGGGCCGCCACGCAACGATTCAAGTGCCATATCGAGCGCGAGCATGCGCGCCTGGAGACGGCAACGGGTAGCCCGGTCGCTCACGGCATTCAACTCCGCTTGCAGGTCGCGCAACGCGCGCAACTGCTCAATAGCGGGCGGCACAAAGCCTGCATTCTTCAAAATCCGGTTGGCGACGCGCACTTCTTCGGGGACCAAAGTATCGTCGTCCAGCGACAGCGGCGCGCCGGCGCCCGGTAACTCGTCGAATTCGCCTCGCGCGGCGGCGGCGGCAATACGCTGTTCGACTAACGCATCAAGCAATTTCATCTGCAATCCACTACGTTGCGGCCCAAGCATTCTATCAGGGCGCGCACGATCGTTCCGCTTCTCGAACCGACGAAACCTCCTACGTTTTCAGATTCCGCGTATTTGAGGGCACACGGTCGTGCGCTAGCCTCGGCGATTCGTTACCACGGCACTTGCCGCCCCATTTTCCACGGCCAAATCTGACAAAACACTTTCAACAGACGGCGCCCTGCACGCCTTCCCTTACCGCTCCCACAGTCATCCACGCCATGAAACCCCGAATGATCACTTCAAGCCGCAGTCACACCTCCATCGCTCTCCATGCCCGCATCAGTCCGCAGCCGGCCGCGGATCTCATCAATCCAGGCAAGCGCACTCGAAAACCGTGGCTGCGCGCGACGCTGGCCGGCGTCACCATGGTGTTCGCGCTCTCCGGTTGCGGCGTGTTCTGCCGTGGCGCGGGCGGAAGCGGTGCCGGTTTCGCCGGCGGTTGCGCGACCGGCATGCGGTTCTAGCTCGGCGTCCTACAATACGCCACCGTCACCCAGGGCAACGCGCGCTAGGATTCGGCGCCAGTCAAAGTCCAGCGCGCCAATGCGACATGCCGCGTACGCCCGAGCAAACTGTGCATCAACGCAAACTCGCGCACGTTCCAGCAGACCGGCTCGACGGGGCGTGCCGCGGCCCATGGCATCCCATACGCCAGCGTGACGTGCGGTGTGTACTGCGCCGCGGACGAGACCGCGTGCTCACCCAACCCGGCGCTCTGCAACGCACGACCCAAGGCGTCGTGCAGTACGTGCAAGCCGGCGACGCCTTCGCCTCCGCCCAACACCAGCGGGCCGGGCCTTGGCTTCAAGGCAAAGCTGACCGCCGTGTCGAATTCGACGCTAAACGGCTCCATTCTGATCGACGCAGCCGCCTGGATCGCCGCATCGACTCGCTTCTGGGGCAAACCACCGGCGAAATTTCCCAGGTGATGCAAAGTGACATGCAGACGACCCGCCGCAAGCGGCTTGCTCCGCGCGCGCGACTCCCCGCAAAGCTGTTGCGCGAGCTTCGAGATGCTGGTCGCTGTAGCGGTATCGGGAAAAACGGCGAAGAACAGGCCGTCTGTCGGCGTTGGCGGCGCCTCGAGCCCAGGCAGCCAAAGTTGTTCAGGCATGGCGTTCCTGACCGGATAAAGCCGGCATGTGGATGAATCTCCGTTCATTGTGCGGGCTCACCCGCGGTACCTGCTCTATTCAGACCGCTCGACTGTGCGAGGTTCCGCGATCGCCTTTATCAAACCCGGTCGTTACTCATGAGATAGCTCCCCGTTGCAGGCAAAAGCAGCACAATTCCGCCCCCAGCCGTTTCCCATAAAAAAAACCGCTTGCACTCACCGCCTCCCCACGTACAATACTGTACATCCATACAGTATTGGTGGCAACGTGGAACTGCTCAAAAAGCTGGAAGTATTGGCCGACGCCGCGAAGTACGACGCGTCATGCGCAAGCAGCGGCGCGCCCAAACGCGGCTCGCGCGGCATTGCGGGCCTCGGCGCCAGCACCGGCGCGGGCATCTGCCACAGTTTCACGCCAGACGGGCGCTGCGTCTCGCTGCTGAAAATCCTGCTCACCAATTTCTGTTTGTACGACTGTCAGTACTGCGTCAACCGGCGCTCGAGCAACGTGCCGCGCGCGCGCTTCACGCCCGAGGAAGTCGTCGACCTGACGCTGGATTTTTATCGGCGCAATTACATCGACGGACTGTTTCTGAGTTCCGGAATCATTCGGTCGTCGAACTACACGATGGAACAGCTCGTGCGCGTCGCCCAGTCGTTGCGTGAGGATCATCAGTTTCGCGGCTATCTTCATCTGAAGACGATTCCTGACGCCGATCCGCAGTTGATTGCGCAAGCCGGGCGTTATGCCGACCGTTTGAGCGTGAACATCGAACTGCCTACGGACAGCAGCCTCGCGCTGCTCGCGCCGGAAAAGAACGTCCGCACCATCAAGCTCGCCATGGGCTCGATCCGCCTTGCGCAGGAAGAAGCGCATAGCGACGCCGGAGCGCCAAAGTTCACGCCCGCGGGCCAAAGCACGCAGATGATCGTCGGCGCGGATCAGACGAACGACAGCACGATCTTGCAGACCGCCGCGACGCTCTACGGGTCATACAAGCTCAAGCGCGTCTATTACTCCGCCTTCAGCCCGATTCCCGACAGTCCCTCTGCCTTGCCGGCTCAGGCGCCGCCGTTGTTACGCGAACATCGGCTGTATCAGGCGGATTTCCTGATGCGCGGCTACGGCTTCAGTGCGGACGAATTGTTCGAACAGCCGGGCAACCTGTCGCTCGACATCGATCCGAAGCTCGCGTGGGCGTTGGCGCATCGCGAGCAGTTTCCGGTCGACCTGAACCGCGCGCCGCTGCGCATGATCGCGCGCGTGCCGGGCATCGGCATGCGCAACGCAAAACGGTTGGTGGAGTTACGGCGTTCGCGCCGGGTGCGGTACGAGGACCTCGTGCGGCTGCGTTGTCCGCTGGAAAAGATCAAGCCATTTGTCGTGACGCAAGACTATCGCGCGGCGCTGCATGACACGTCGTCGGCCCGCTTGCGCCGGGTATTGGCGCCGCCGGTGCAACTGGCGTTGTTGTGAAGCGTCGCAATGCGTTCCATCGTTATCGAAGACCATTTCGTCGCCTGGCGCGCCGCATCGCTCAGCGCTTTAGCCGAAGGCCTCGCGCCGGAGGCGATCGAATGGCGCATCAAGCAGGACCCTGAGTTAGCGCAGGAGCAGGCGCTGTTCGACTATGGCACGACGTCAGAGGAAGCCGAGGCTCGATCCACCGCCGTGCATGTTTCGAAGGAGCTGGCGGCGCTATTGCAAGACGCCGCCCTGTGCCGCGAATCACAGCGTTGGGCGTTTCTGTACAAGGTCCTGTGGCGCTGGCATCACGGCGACCGCGCGGCCGCCTCGCCGGCGGACGCGGATGGCGCACGCCTTTATCGCATGGCCAAAAGCGTGCGGCGCGCCAAGCACGACATGATTGCCTACGCGCGGTTTCGCAAGCAGGCGTCGGCGTCAACGGCGGCGGTGCAGACGCCCGAATACATCGCCTGGCACGAACCCGAGCATGATGTATTGGCGTGGGCCGCGGAACATTTTGCGCAACGCATGGGGCGCGCGACCTGGATGATCACCACGCCGCGCGGCGCCGCTTTCTGGGACGGTCAGCAACTGCATCTGAAGCAGCGCCGCGCCCTGCCTCGTGACCATCGTTGCGATACCGCCGACGAAGCCGAGGCGCTATGGCTCGCCTACTACCGCAGCACGTTCAATCCGGCGCGGCTGAACGAGGCGGCGCTCGAACAGCACATGCCGGTACGCTTCTGGAAAGGCTTGCCCGAAGGTCATCTGATCCCCGCCATGATCAGCGAAGCGAAAAGCGGCGCGCGCCGTGTGGCGCAGGCGAGCGGCGTCGGCGCGCTGGGCGGCAAAATCATTCCGATCGAAGCGGACATGGCGCAACCGATTCGCGTCCAGCCCTCGTCGCTCGATACCTGCCGGCGTTGCGACCTGTGGCGCAATGCGACGCAAGCTGTCGGGAGTTCGGGGCCAGGCGACGCGCGCATCATGCTGATCGGCGAGCAGCCTGGCGACCAGGAAGATCTGAGTGGCCAGCCGTTCGTCGGGCCGGCGGGGCAATTGCTGGAGACTGCGATCACGCGCGCCGGCTTGTCGCGCGAGCAGGTCTATCTGACCAACGCGGTG
Organism: Paraburkholderia sp. BL17N1; assembly: GCF_003634175.1. NCBI lineage: Bacteria > Pseudomonadati > Pseudomonadota > Betaproteobacteria > Burkholderiales > Burkholderiaceae > Paraburkholderia > Paraburkholderia sp. BL17N1. The sequence goes on along the minus strand of NZ_RBIW01000001.1, from coordinate 3,243,555 downwards.
AAGCATTTCAAGTGGGAACCGCGCGGCAAGCGCAGGCTGCACAAAACGCCGGGACAGCGTGAGATCGAAGCGTGTTCTTACTGGCTCGAGAGCGAGTTGCACGCGGTGCGCCCGGCGGTGATTGTCGCGCTTGGCGCCACGGCGCTGACTGCCTTGCTGCGCGGGAAGGTCAGCCTGAAAGATTATCTCGACGCGCCATTCAACGTGGACGGCGGCTGGGGCATCGCCACCTATCATCCGTCGTTCGCGTTACGGCAGCAGACCGACGCGGACCGCGACAAAATATTGGCCGAGATCAGCAACGCGCTCATCCGGGCACGTGAGCTGGCCGAATCGGCCACGCCGACCGCAACGAAAGAGCAGCAATGAACAACAAATGACGCAGCGAAGCCATCTTCCTGCTGTTAGACAATCAGTTCACAACAAAAACTCACGCAACGCCACGACACCCCGCACGTGCCATGCGTACAGAAAACATGGCAGCGACGCACTGCGTCATGCAGCAGCGCCGCAGCTAAACGCACCGCGTTGCATGAAAAGCCTCAATCAACGCAAGGTCGCTCAGATGCCGTCACTCGACCGTCGATAACGACGACCGCGTCGTCATCGACGTCACGCACTGGAGGTCGAGCGCGCGCGTGTGCTCGGTCATGTAGTCGACGAACACGCGGACCCGCGCGGGAAGCTGCTTGCGGCTGAGATAGCAGAGGTAATGGCCGCCATCTTCCGGCGCGTGCTGCCCGAGACAACTGAGCAACTGCCCGTCGGCCAGCAGGTCGCACACCTGATAGGCGGGCAACTGCGCAATTCCCAGCCCGTCCAGCACCGACTGCACGATCAGGTCGGGGTCGTTGAATGTGTGCTGCGCAACGGGCTGGTGGCGCTGCGGGAGACCGTCCACCTTGAACTCCCATTCACTGATGCGGCCGGACGCGGCGAGGAAGTTGATGCAACGATGCTCCGCCAGTTCATCGACATGCCGTGGCAGCCCGTGTCTTCGCGCATAAGCGGGCGACGCGCAGACTAGCATCTGCATCGGAATCAGCCGGCGCGCCACGATTCCGCTGTCCGCCAGACGCCCGTCGTGAAACGATACGTCGACACGGTCGGCCGTGAAATCGGCGGGTCGATCGTTCAGCAGCAGTTCGAGGGCGATCTCGGGATAGCGCGCATGAAAGCCCCGCAGCAACGGCGCGACGATCTTGCGGCCGAAGCCCGGTGGAGAGACGATGCGCAGATGGCCGCGCGGCGGCCCGTTGCGCAGCTCCCGCATGTCTTCCAGCGCCTGGGCGATGCGCTCGATGCCAGGCTGACAGTTCTCGTAGAACAGCTCACCCTCGCGCGTCAACGAAGTGCTGCGCGTGGTGCGCAGAAAGAGGCGCGCGTCGAGCTGGGCCTCGAGCTTCTGCACGTTGCGGCTAACGGAGGAACGCCCGATGCCGAGGCGATCGCCAGCGCGGGCAAAGCTGCCTTCGTTGGCAACGGCGAGAAAGGAAACGACGCCGGCGTAGCTGGTCGCGAAACTGCTTGCGAACGGGTCGGCGGCGCCGGCGATACGGCGGCGTGAGGGGTCGTCTGACATGGAAGCGCGGTTCGTAAAGTCCATAGCGACTAGACGTATCAGCACTGCCATTTGTGACACGGTCCGCCCTTTTTTGAAACCGGATGCGGCGCAGAGGCGGCTATTTCTCCGGAACGAGAACCGGTGCGCCTTTATCCTTCAGCAGTAGCACGAGGAACCTGGCCGGCTTCGTCTGGCTGGCGTTGCGCCCGACCGTGTGAACATCGTTTGGACCTTCATAGAAGGTCTGCCCGGGCGTCAGCGTGACTTCCTTGCCGCCCTTGACCTGCATCACGATCGATCCTTCCAGCACATAGATAAAACCGTGCGCATGATGCCGATGGACTGGGTCCGCCGCGCCCGGCGGATACTCGACGGCGATCATCAAGGCTTCCTTGCCCGGATAGTCGTCAAGAGGCTGCGTCATCAACGGCGTGACGACTGCGGCGGGCGCCTCGGCGCGCGCCACGCTCAACGACGCGCTCACGACGACGAGCGCGGCCAGTGCCGTATTTCTCAAACGAGGCATGATAAGTGTGTCCATGAATAACGCGGCCCGCCCGCGCGGGCCTGAACTGGACAAAAGCGAAACCCGTCTGCTCAGACGAGGTTCGCCTTGTCCAGACCGAATGCCTTGTCGGACGAACCCGGCACCGTCTTGAACGCGACGTTCGCACGGTTCCATCCGTTGATCGCCATCACTTCGAACGTCAGGTCCGACAGTTCCTTTTCGGAAAATTGGCCACGCACGCGTTCGTAGAGCTCGTCGGGCACGCCGTGCTCGGGAAGCCGGGTCAACACTTCCGTCCATGCCAGCGCGGCGCGTTCGCACGGCGCGAAAAGCGTCGACTCGCGCCACGTCGCGAGGTGATGGACGCGCAACTCGCGTTCGCCGTGCATGCGCGCTTCCTTCACGTGCATGTCCAGGCAGAATCCACAGCCGTTGAGTTGCGACGCCCGGATCGACACCAGGTCACGGATCGATTCTTCGATCGTGCTGTCTTTCAGCAGATTGCTGAGTTCGAAAAACTTCTTGAACAGTTCCGGCGATTGCTGCACATAGTTGATACGCTGCGTCATGATTTCTCCTGGCGACGATGAGTGGCCACCCTGCCTTGCAGGTGGCGTTAGCGGCAACGAGCCGCACAAAGTCATCGTAGGTGGACGCGGCGTGTCACGGTAGGCCTGGGGACGCGCTCACCATGTTGTCCGCGCGGCACCAATCGAGTCGTCGAGGCGCCCGAGCCGCGGAGAGACCGGCGTTCAGCCGTTGGCGTGTGCTGCCGCGATGCGCGCGAGCTTGTCAGGGTTGCGCTGCACATGAATACGGACGATGCGTTCGCCGTCGGTTTCGAACGACTGTGCCGATTCGAGTTTGCCTTCGATAAAGCGCAGCAGCGCCCATTGGCCGTTGAGCACCACGAGCTTGACGCTGAGTTCGTCGCCATAACGCCGGGACGACGCGTAGAACAGCTGCGCGATGCGCTGGCCGCCAACCATTGGTTTCGGGAAGCTCTGGACTTTGCCGCCGCCGTCGCCGATCAGCTTTGCGTCTTCGGCCAGCAATGCGTTGATCGCGTGAAAGTCGCCGCGCTGCAGCGCCTGCACGAATGTGCTCAGCAAGCGCAGATGCGTTTCGCGCGGTACTTCGTAGCGTGGACGTTCGTCGCGCAGTTGCGCTTTCGCACGGCTTACCAGCTGACGGCACGCCGCCTCCGTCTTGCCCATGGCCTGGGCGACCTCGTCATAGTCGGCGTCGAATATTTCGCGCAGCAGGAACGCCGCGCGGGCTTCAGGCGTCAGCCGCTCGAGCAGCACCAGAAAAGCCACGGAGATGTCGTCGGCGCGCTCCGTGGCCTCCTCCGGCGTTGCCGGCAAATCGCTCATCAGCGGTTCGGGCAACCAGATGCCCGTGTAGTGTTCGCGTTGAATCTTCGCCGCGCGCAGACGGTCGATGGACATTCGTGTCGTGACCGCGACCAGCCATGCCTCCGCGTTGTCGATGGCATCACGGGCTGTTGCATGCCAGCGCAGCCAGACGTCCTGCACGATATCTTCGGCCTCGGCAACCGACCCCAGCATTCGATACGCAATCTTCTGCAAGCGCGGGCGCAGCCCGTTAAAGGCACGTGCGTTGTCGTCCATGCACCGGTTTCCTATTTTTCCCGCAGCGATGCGACATATTGTTTGGCGGCTTCGTTGCCATGCGCGAGCGCCCGTGACGCCAGAGAAAATCCCACCTGAGTTTCATGGGCGACTGCGCTGCGGTCTTCATCGAAGACCTTTGCCGCGCGCCGAAGATGTTGCGCCGCCTGCCCATGAAGCTCCGACGCCGCTGCATGATGTTGCGCGGCAGTCAGGCCGCTATCGACGGACCCTGCCGGCAATGGCGCGCCTGAATGCCTGGCGGCGAGATTGGATTCCTCGATGGCATATAGCGCATGGCCTTGTGCCAATACGGCCTGATGAGCGGCGTGATCGTAATTCCTGGCCGCCTCGTAGTACTGCGATGCCTCGCGATGAAAGCGCGCCGCCTGTTCGTGATGCGATGCGGCAGCATCGAGATGCACTTTTTTACCCTGCTTCGTATTCATGGCAGATCCTCCTGGAGCGGCCTCGCTCTGCAGCAATGCGAGAGACACTCAAAGCCGGCTGGCACAACTCTGATTGGCAAGAGCGTTTCGCGCCGAATGCATGACTTGTTCTAATCGACGTTGCAGTTCACCGCGAACAAATACTACCTGAAAATATGCAGGCAACTCGGCCCCATTCCGGCACACATCACAGGCGTGACGTGTCGCTTTGCTCGTGCGCGTACTGAGTCGGCGGTAGTCCGACATGGCGAGTGAACGCGACGCTGAACGCACTTGCCGAACTGTAGCCGACGCGCTCCGCTACTTTCGCGACGCCGCTGCCATTCTGCCGCAGCAGGTTCTTCGCCAAGGCCATGCGCCAGGACAACAGGTATTCCATCGGCGCGACGCCGACTGCGCGGCTGAAGCGTTCGAAAAATGCCGAGCGGGACAGCGCGGCGGCTGCCGCCAGTTGCGCAACCGTCCAGGACTTGCCAGGACTTTCGTGCATCTGACGTATGGCCAGCGCAAGACGTCCGTCGGCGAGTCCGCGCACAAGGCCGGGCGACGCTGCCGTTCCCGTCGACCGGAGCGCTTCGATGAAAAGAACCTCGAGCAGCCGCGCGAGCACGACCTCCCGCGCGGGACGCTGTTCACGAGATTCGTCTCTCACGAGTTTCACCAGGGTGGCCAGCCTGGGCTCGCCGCGAACATGCACGAGATCAGGAAGAAGTGACACCAGCAAGGCCGCGTCCGGCGAACCGAACACGCAGTGGCCGACAAGCAGTTGCACGTCAGCCGGGTCGCCCTCGACGCCGAGCCTGAATCCGCCGTCGAGCAGCGCGACGGGCGAAGTGTCGGCGTCCTCCTGTTCGGGTGGCTCGAGACTGGACATCGTGAAGCCGCATACCTCAGGGATCAGAACGAAATCATCTGCCTGAAGAATGATCGGCTCGTGCCCATTCGTCACGAGGCGGCACGAACCGGCGAGGATCACGCAGTAGAACGGCTGCCCGGCTTCAGAGCGGCGAACGCGCCAGCGACCGGCGCCGCTGACCACCTTCGAGAACGTGGCGAGCGGCTGCAGCAGCGTGACGATCTCGGCAAGAGGGTCCACCATAACCGGACTCCTTCGAATGAAAACCGGACGCTCGATTGTAGCAAGTCCGGTGGTGGCGACTTATTGTGTGGATCTCGCCACCCTCTATTGGACTCGCCATGAAAACCGTCCTGATCACCGGCTGCTCGTCCGGATTCGGCCTCGACACCGCCCTCTATTTCCTCGATCGTGACTGGCGCGTCATCGCCACCATGCGCACGCCGCGCGAGGATGTTCTGCCGCGCTCCGAACGTCTGCACGTACTTGCCCTCGATGTGACGGATCCGGTGAGCATCCGTGATGCCGTGAAGGCTGCCGGGCCGCTCGACGTACTCGTCAATAACGCGGGGATTGGCGTACTGAACGCCCTCGAAGGCACCTCGATGGACATCGCTCGTGAAGTCTTCGAAACGAACACGCTCGGCACGATAGCGATGACCCAGGCGGTCCTGCCTCAGTTTCGGAAACGCAGAGGAGGCGTCGTCGTCAACGTCACTTCGAGTGTGACCTTGAGGCCGCTCCATCTGTTGTCCGTGTACACCGCCAGCAAGGCGGCGATCAACGCCTTCAGCGAATCCGTGGCGCTGGAACTGGAGCCGTTCAATGTACACGTGCGCCTCGTCCTGCCGGGACGCGCGCCGGAAACCCGCTTCGGCGAGAACGCGCGGTCCCGCATGCAGGGCGGCGTTCCGGAAGCGTATTCGGATCTGGCGCAACGCGTCTTCGCCCAATGGCAGCAGGAGTCGGCGATCACTCGCTCGCTCGACGTAGCGCAAGCCGTGTGGCGCGCGGCGAACGACCCATCGGCCCCGCTGCGCATCGCCGCCGGTGAGGACGCTATTGCGTGGGCCAATTCGCAGTGAAGCGGGACGGTTGTCAGGACTTCTTCGTACGCGGTAGCGCCGCATTCAGAAACGGATTGAAGGTGCTCGACCCGGCCGGCGTATCGGCTTTGTTCGAGCGACGCCGCTTGGCCGAGGGTGCACTGCCGGACAATTGCGCCAGCAGTTCATCCGCAGCGGATTCTTCGTTCACGTCGGCTGGTTTTCTGCTTTTGGCGCGCCGCGGTTCGGCCTCCTTGGCAGTTTCACTCGCAGCGCCAGCCGAAAGCGCGGTTTCCGCGATGTGTTCGACCACCGTCATAAACGAGGTCGACGCCGACTTCTGCTCACCGCCCGGAAGCATCGTCTGAACGACAATTTCATGCAGCGAGCGGCCATCGACGGAACGGACTCGTGGGCTGCCATGCCAGTCGACATCCGCTTGCGCGAACGCGCCAATGACGCGCTCCAGCACCGCCGGCGACAGAACGCCACCGTCGTAGAGGCTAACGACCACGCGCTCGAAAATTCCAAACGCAGTTGATGGAGAAGCTTTCGGCACGACTTCTTACTCCTTGATAGTCCGTTGTTAAGCGCCCTGCAGTCAGGCGATCCGTACCCCGTGAACTGAACCCCGGACGCCGCGACACTGCGGGAACACCGGTTGCTCGCGTCGTCTGCATTCGGTTCACACATGCAACCGCGCGATAGACCCATGAAACAGATCGGCGACGTACGTATCGGCATTTCGGGTTGGCGCTACAAGGGATGGAGAGATGCGTTCTACCCCCGTGGGCTGAAACAGGCCGCCGAACTGCAGTTTGCGTCGTCGCTTTTTCAGAGCATTGAAATCAATGGTACGCATTACAGCCTTCAGTCGCTCGACAGTTGGCGGCGTTGGTATGCCGAGACGCCCGCCGACTTCGTCTTCAGTGTGAAAGGCGCGCGGTATCTGACGCATCTACTGCGTTTCCGCGACGACAGCGCGCAAGTCGCCAGCGCCAACTTTTTCGCGCAGGGCCTGCTCGCCCTGAATGAAAAGCTGGGCCCCATTCTGTGGCAGTTCCCGCCTTCGTTCCGCTTCGAGCCGGCGGCCATGGAACGCTTTTTACGTTTCCTGCCTCGCGACACCGCGGCCGCGCTCTCTTTGGCGGAGCAACACGATGCGCGGGTCAAGACGCCCTATGTCGCGATGGACCGCAAGCGCAAACTGCGCCATGCCGTTGAGGTGCGTCACGCCAGTTTTATGGATGCCGCCTTCATCGACATGCTCAGGCAGTACGACACCGCGCTGGTCGTCTCCGATTCGACCGAACCGTGGCCACTGGCGGAAGATGTCACCGCTGACTTCGTTTACATCCGACTGCATGGCACCGAGTCGCGGTATTCCGGCGCCTACGCGGACGAAGCGCTAGACGACTGGGCCGCCCGGATCGACGCATGGCGCCGCGGTTCGCAGCCCGCCGACGCGCGGTTGATCGCGCCGAATCTTCATCCTCCGCGTCGGGCGCACCGCGACGTGTACTGCTATTTCGACAACGATGCCAAAACACATGCGCCCTTCGACGCGCAGCGGTTGATTGAGCGGCTCGGCTTAGAAGCCGTGCATTCGGTGGCGTAAGCGGAAGCCAGGCTTTCAGCACGGACCACAAGCATTACCTCGATTGTTTGCGCTTGCCGCTCAGCTTGTCCGCGAGTTAAAGGGCAGCGACAATCGCGTCATTCACGCGTTGCCGCGCGGTTTGACGTGGAGCAAGGCACAGGCCCGGCGCGAGAGTGAGGGTTCGTCATGACGACCGCCAGACACGCGCGCTGCTTCTATTCGCAACGGCATGCATCTTGCGCGAGGACTCAACAGGCGGACTCTGGTCGACCGCTTTTTGCAAGGGAGACGGCATGATCACACTAAAAATCGAACGCCTGCGTCCCACTCAACTGACACACGGCGCGCGGGAGGTCCGCAATAAAATCAGCCAATATAAAGCGCTGAGCGGGCACGATCTGGAAATGGCCATCGCTGAGAAACCGATACCCGTCGTCTACGGTCCCGGCAACACGCCGTCTGCGATCGACCATCATCACGTGGCCGCCGCGCTCTGGCACGTGGGCGTCAAATCCGTGCCGGTCGTTCTGGTCAGGGATCTTTCCTCTTATTCGCAGGCGTCTTTCTGGCTGAGCATGGAAAACGAACGGTGGGCGTATCCGTTCGACGCTGAAGGCAAACGTCGGCCGTTTTCCGATTTGCCGGAACACATCTGGGCGCTGCTCGATGACGAGTACTGCAGCCTCGCAGCGGCAGTGCGCGATGCCGGCGGTTATGAGAAAACCAATGTCCCGCTGGAAGAATTCCGCTGGGCCGACTTCTTTCGCTCGAATCTGCCAAGACCGGACAGTGACGAGACATTCGCCGCGCTAGTGGACGAAGCGATCGGCCTGGCAAAGACCAAGGCGGCGCTGGGACTGCCCGGCTACCTCGGTCCGGACACAGTGGGCTAGCTCTGCCCCGGACAACCGGGCGGCGCAAGCCGAATGGAGTTTAAACCGCCATGAAACTCGTCGATTGGAATGTTCAATGGGGACGCGGCGTGGACGGCCGGGTCGACCTCGCCCGAATCGTGCGCGAAGCGCGCGCGCTGTGCGATTTCGACATTCTCTGCGTGCAGGAAGTCACGCGCGGTTTTCATGAAGGCCCGGCGTCGGGCGGTTTGGCCGGCGGCCCATCCGCCGACCAATTCGTCGAGCTGGCCGCACTGCTTCCGCAGTTCACGGTGCTCGACGCAGTGGGCTCCGATCTTCCGGCGCTCGGCGCGAGCCGGCACCGGCGTCAGTTTGGCAACGCGATCGTCACGCGCCTGCCCGTCAGGCAAGTACTGCGTCATTCGCTGCCGTGGCCTGCGGACCCCGCCAAGCCGTCGATGATGAGAGTCGCGCTCGAAGCCGTGATCGAAACCGATATCGGCGCGATTCGGGTGATCTCCACGCACCTCGAGTTCTATTCGGAGAAGCAGCGGCTCGCGCAGGTCGCCAGTTTGCGGGAACTGCACAGAGAAGCGTGCGCTCACGCGCAAGCGCCCGCCAAGGCGGAGAAAATCGACAGCCCGTTTTACGACACCGCGCGACCCGTGGACGCGATTGTCTGTGGTGACTTTAACAGTGCGTTCGAAAGCAGCGCGTATTGCCGGATGCTCGAACCGATTGCCGACGCTCCCCGTTTTATCGATGCGTGGGCCAGTTCGCACCCTCGCGCGCCGCGTGCCCCTACAGTGGGTTTATATGATCACGACCAGTGGCCGGAGGGGCCCTTCGCCTGCGATTTCATTTTCGTAACGGAGGATCTGACATCGCGCATCGCAGCTTGCGAGGTCGATCAGGATAGCGAGGCCTCGGACCATCAGCCGATGTGGCTCGAACTGCGCCAGGCGTCGATAAAGAACAATCGCTGACGTCGCGGCGGCTCGGAAATTGCTCTGATCGAGAACACGGAAGACAACCAGCCGGCCGGAGAACAGTATGGAATATCAGCGACGCGATGCAGGCTCCCGATCCAGCCGGGCAGGCGGCGCAGTGGCCGTCATGAGGGACGCCGTCGAGCGATTTTCGTCGGACCGTTGCGCGATGATGGGCGCGAGCATCGGCTTCTACTCCGCGTTTTCGCTGGCTCCGACTTTAGTGATCGTCCTCGCCATTACAGGCTGGTTCGTCGGCCGCGACATCGCGCAGGGGCAATTCTTCGGTCAGATCAGGCAGTTGCTTGGCAATGACGCCGCCAGTGCGATGCAGGCTGTCGTCGAGCACGCGCATCGTTCCAATGGTAGCGGCGTGGCGGCGGCGTTCTCTGTCGTGCTGCTTCTCGTCGGGGCTTCGGCGACGTTTTCCTGCCTGAATACAGCACTCGATGTCGTGTTCGCGGCGAAATCGCCTAAAGGCCTTGCGGGCCTCGCGTGGGTCATACGGGCGCGACTCGTCTCGCTCGGCCTGCTCATGGGACTCAGCTTTCTGCTGGTGGTCTCGCTGGTACTCGACGCCGCGATACAGACGGCCGGCAGCGCCGTTTTCGGTAGCTCGACGCTTAGCGTCGTTGCCGACGTCGCGCAGTCCATTTTCGGCCTCGTGATACTGACGTTCGGACTCGGAGCTCTGATCAAGTGGCTCCCCGACAAGCGGGTCAATTTCCGTTCCGCGTTGATCGGCGGGGCCGTCGCGGCGCTGCTGTTCACCGTGGGCCGACACCTGTTTGGTTTATATCTCGCGCATGCTGGAACCGCGGGCGCATTCGGTGCAGCAGGTTCGCTCGCTGTGTTGATGATGTGGTTATATTTTTGCGGCATCGTTTTTCTTTTCGGCGCGGAGGTCACTGCTTCGTTGTCTCAAACGCCGAAAGACGATAACGCCGCGGACGTCAAGGCTCGTTTGAACGCGGCGCATTGAAGCGCCCTAGAAAAGCGGGCGTTTTGAAAACTGGACATGCGAGGCGGCGAGTATGCGGCCTCAATCCACGCACGCGAGGCGCGGCAGCGTGAGGCGATCCTGCCGACGCCCGCAACGCAGTTCGGCCAGTCCGATCAGTAGCGACCAGCATCTGCGAGCCGTGCGCTCCGAACGCCACGGCAGCGCCGACGCTACCGGTTTTCTCGAGTTCCTGCATGCACACCGTCGCCAGACACGTCCTGCAATTGCTCTTCCGGCGCGATGCGGCCGCCCCGCTCCCGTTCGGCTGACTGATCGGCGCTGGGTTCAGGACTGTCCTGCGCATCGTCACCCTCGGCTTCGATCTGCCGGCGCGCTTCCTCCCAGTGCTTTTCCGCGTTGTTGTCCGGTGACGGATCGTTTTCCCAGAGATGATATGCCCGGGTACGAATGCGGGCTTCGAGATCGTTGTCCATGCTGCGTTTCTCCTAAAAAAGTGCATGCGGCGATGCGAGCCGGTGTCGCGGCGAGTCCGGCGCCCTACTGTCGTTCGCTGATCGGTACGCGCACGGACGAAGCATGAAGATGCAGAGCGCGCCGGATAACAGAGGCCGGACAGTGTCGTCCCCAAGTGCGGATCTCACGTTGCACGGGAAGTGCGAATGGCCCTATGAGCTTGAGCAAAGGCTATACCCGCACGGCTTGGAAACTGGGCGGTTTCCACAGGCTCACGTTGCTTTGCTCGACTTGCAATGCAGTGCAAAAGTTGGCGCCTATGCGTGTTTCTTCTATAAATCGCTAAAGGATCGCCATTCGCCGCTCTTCCTGAGCGACCAGTCCCACCATCGCAACGGCACGCCATACCATAGTATCGACGAGCGATTCAGCGGGTCTCCGCACACAGAGCGTCGCCGATTCCGGTGCACAGTCCTCACGTTCGGTGAACCGGCGGACTATAACGGTACTCATACAGCGAACGTCCTGCGAGCGGCCGATCGGCTCCCGCTCCTGCCCGCGTGACTGGCCATTCGGAGTTCAGAATGCAATCGACTGACGAGCAAGTCGCAGTGCCACCGGATGATCCCGCCGCGAAAAAGATGGCGGCTGAAAACAGCACAGCGGATCAGCAAGATCGTTACCGGCTCACCGTGCGCGCAAAGGCGGGGCATCTGAGGGTCGTTGCCGCGTGGCAGGTTCTCGGTTGCGAAGCACCGCAGGCGGACCACGTGCGCATCCGTGTGGATCGGCGTCACTGCTACGAAGAAATGACCGTGACATTCACGGCGGTGTCGCCCGACACGCTCGCGGCGATGGTGGGCCGGTTGGTCGCGCTCCCGTGGGCGCTAGACGCGTATTTTTGTCCCTGCGCATTGTCATCGGGGTAACAGCATCCTTTCCGCGTCCGCTGTCCGACGAATGCCTCACGCGCCCGCATCGACCTACCACCCGTCCATGTCGCCCCAGCCCTGGGCACCGATCAACGGCACAAAACGCACGAGATCGAGTATTTCTTCGTGGTAGGTTGTGCTGCTGACCCGAGTGAGGCGGATCAGCCGCTGATGGTCCGGATCCGGGCCCACGGGCATCACAATCCGGCCGTCGATCTCGAGTTGCGCGCTCCACGCCGGTGGCACGCCCGGACCGGACGCGGTGGCGACGATGGCATCGAACGGGGCACGCGCCGGCAACCCGAGCGTGCCGTCCGCGGTGTAGACGTTCACGTTGCCGTAACCGAGCGCGCGGAGCCGATCCATGGCGCTCTCAGCCAGCTGCCGATGACGCTCGATCGTGTCGACGCGCGCGACCATTTCCGCGAGCACGGCCGCCGCGTAGCCGGAACCCGTGCCGATCTCGAGCACACGGTCTTCCGGCTCGAGACGCGCCGCCTGCAGCATGCGCGCGACCATGAACGGTTGCGTGATGGTCTGGCCGGCATCGATCGGCAGGGCTGCGTCCGCATAAGCCCACGCGCGCAAATCAGGGCTTAGAAACACCTCGCGCGGCACGCGCCGCATTGCGTTCAGAATGCGCGAATCCGCGATGCCGCGCGCGATCAGTTGCCGCTCGACCATCCTTTCGCGCGACGTTGCAAGATCTTCATGCACCGTGCTTCTCCCCTTATTGTGCAGCGGCACACTGTCCCGGGGCTGCTGAACATACTTCACCATAGCGCGAAAAATACCGGATGACATGGCCTGAGAACGAAGGCCGTTATGTACGCGGAGCCGCTTATCTTTTTTCAGCAACTGACGTGCCTCGGGACCGGGTATGCAGGCAGCTCATCACGCCCGCCTACGCCGATGACAGCGCCCGCCGACATCGGGCGAAGAGTGCGAAAAACGCTTGATATAAAGGGGCAAGGTCACGCGCCGTGCGCTCGCGCAACATTCGTGGTCCGCTTAAAGCGTCACGACAATCGTCATCGCGCTCATCACGAAGAACAGTTGGCCGTCGAGCGCGGCAACAAGTCCTCTTTCCATCGACAATTCACCGCGCCCTGGAGCGCGGTAACCGGCTCAATGCCGTGCGCTGCGCCAATGCGGCCAGTAGTGATGGTGCCCCATCTGCCTAAGCCGCTTTCGACGCATTTGCTCCTGGTGATAGTGAGCGGCGACGAACACGGCTGCGGTCGCCATCACGAACGAACCTACGACGATTGCCACTGCTTCATTCATCGGAACCTCCGTTGCTGACTATCCGCTTCATTGCAGGTGCTGCCCGCCATTGATCGCAATGTTGGCTCCCGTCACGAAACCGGCTTCGCGCGAACATAGATAGAGCACCAATGCGGCGACTTCGTCGGGCTGTCCGAGCCGGCCGACCGGAATCTGCGGAATGATCTTCGTCTCGCGGATTTCCTCGGGCACCGCCATCACCATCTTCGTTGCGATATAACCTGGCGAGATCGTGTTGACGGTCACGCCTCTCTTCGCCACCTCGATCGCCAGCGATTTCGTGAAGCCATGCACGCCCGCCTTGGCCGCCGCATAGTTGGTCTGACCGAAGCCGCCCTTCGAGCCGATGATCGACGACACGTTGATGATGCGGCCCCAGCCTCGCTCGACCATGCTGTCGCACACCGGCTTCGTCATGTTGAATACCGAATCGAGGTTGGTTCGGATTACCGCGTCCCAATTGACCTTGTCCAGCTTCTTGAAGCTCGCGTCGCGCGTGATGCCGGCGTTATTGATCAGGATATCGACCGGGCCGACTTCAGCTCCGATTTGCGCCGCGCATCGGCTGCACGAGTCGTAGTCGGCGACATCGACCGCGTATGCGCGGAACTGTCGTCCCTGCGCTTCCATCCGTGCGAGCCACTCGTTCGCGCCGGTGTTGGCCGGCGAACAGGTAACCACGACCGCATACCCGGCGTCATGCAGCTTGATGCTGATTGCTTCACCAAGTCCGCCCATTCCACCCGTCACCACCGCGATCTGCTTTGCCATCGAATCGTCCTCGCAAAAAATCGGCCTCGTAAATACCTGGAGCCACGCTGCATTCAGTCAAGAACTTGATGTACTGGAAACCGGCCTGCGCCGCTCCTTCAGTATTCCTCCAGATAAAACAGGAACGGCAACGCGGGCATCGCTGCCCGCGTTTGGTCTTATCCCTTCGCGCCGACGGCTACGGGAACCTGTTCGGCGCGTCGCGCGGCCTTCGAGGCTGTGGCTGTGACAGCGTCGAAATTACTCCCGGCGGCCTGCACGGCCTGTTGCCCGGTTTTCTGCAGGGTTTCGTACAGTGTGGTCGTGGCGCTGATCGCGGACTTCCACGCGGCGATCGCCGCTTCGGAACCTGCCGGCGCATTCTTCGCCGTTTCCTCGACGAATGCCTGCACGCGCGCGTTGTGCCGCTCGTACTGCGCCTGTGCCAACTGCGTGAGTTCAGCCTGCGTGGCCGATGCGATGTCGAACACTTGCCGGCCGTATGACAGCGATTTCTCCGCGAAAGGCCCGGTGAGGCCTGATTGCAGCGCGAACCATTGCAGCGGGTCTGTCGTGCCGGGCGACTTCGTTATATTCTCCTGCGCCTCAGCAAGCGTGGACCTGACGGCCTGCAGATTCAGCGCAACCAGTTTCTCCGCGCCTTCAAAGACCTTCCCTGTCAACCCGAAAAATGCGTCGAGGCTGGCCTTCACGGCAACGGCCTGGTCGGGACTCGATAGAGCCATGGTTGAATTCCTCAAAATTCGATCCGGTGCACGAAACCCCCGATCGGACGGGAGTGTTGCGACGGATCGTGATGGTGGATAAATCGAAGCGCAAGGACGCCTGTCAGGCAGAATGCGTCGCCAGAACTTCGACGGTCGTTACATCAACAGGCACTACAAACCAACCCGCAGCCAGAACACTGCGTTCATGACTGTGTCTTCGCCGTGCTCGCCGGGAGGCGAGCGCCGCGAATATTTAGCGCATCCGGGCGACCGCCCTGAGAATAGAATCGCCGTCGCTCGTAAGATGAGCACGCGGGCTTCCTGACGCAAAATTTTCCAGCGAGATGAGCTGCCGCTCCAGCAGTGTGTCGAGTTCGGCGCGGCCCAGTTCGATCTGGTCCGGTGCGCTCTTGATGAGCATCAAGGTAGCGAACTCATGGGGACTCAACATAGCGTCTCCTCGATTTAGTCTCTCTACGCCAAGCGTATGGATTACGTCTCCTGCATAACTGCCGGCAAATTCCCTGCCATTCCCTCCGTGAAGCAATCGTGCGAGAAATCGAATCACGGAGACGCCATCATAACCGCTCAATTTTTGAACGCAATATGTGAAATGCTTTTTTTGCGTCGATGCGTTTTCTTTTAATGTAGAACGCAACTCGAAGGTTTTTCCTTCGTCTGAGAAATCTCTGAAACGCATTACGCGCGTGGCTTTCATCTATCCGTATTACATATTGCCGTTTTAATAGCTCACTTACTTACCACAACTGATCGGCCGCGAATCCAATAGGCCGTTTATATTTGAATCGTATATTTATACGTTAAGTCCCGCCCGCTACGACTATCGCAAAATTGCGAAATATTTATTACGGTGGTCGTATTTGTCGCGCGGCGCCGGGTGAAAAAGCCGACGGACCAAATCGGTCATCTCCGATTCGACGAAAGCTCGCCAGATACTGGCCTCCGCCGGTATGTTCAGCCTCTTCGACAGAGGTATGATGGATGTTGCAAGTCACGTCCGCGTAGGAGGAAATCATGCCTTCAACACCACCCACACGCCGCATTCACCGGCCAGGAATTCCGGACCATCCAGTCCGCGGCGTTACGCCGGACACCCGGTCGGCGACCGCCAAATCTGCACCACGCACCAAGCCCGATGTTCCCGACGCCGCGGAAGCGGAACCGGTGCCGCACGAGCATCTGCCGAGCAGATCGGACGACAATTGAACCGCCTGCGTGTTTGCTGACACTGCGTGCCCCCGCTCCGCACAACCGTTCAACCACGAATGATCTATAACAATAAGGCGCTGCGGAGTGGACGGGCTGCGTGCTGTCCGGCCGCCCCCAAGTCCGCCATTCAACGGTGGAGGCTCAGCGAAGGCAGCCTGATGGATCCATGCTTTGTCTGTTCGAATTTCGATTAGCAGGTATCGGAGGCAACATGAAGTACGAGTACGGCGGCTGGGTTATCGACGCAACCGCGGATTTTTCGCTGGGTCAGTTCTTCGCGCATGCGCGGATCATCCGAACTTCTCCTGACGACGATGTGGATACTGAAATGCACATCGAGCGCAATCTTGCCTGGTTCGAAACCGAAGACGAGGCTATCGAGCTCGCGCGGCAATGGGCAATTGAGTGGATCGATGCGCGTGACGATCATCCCACGATGACGGACCCTGGTTCGTTGGCCCGGCAGAACGAAAGACCGGCGAAGGTCCCGGCCAGATAACCGGATATTGGCGCCAGCGTCTCATGCGTTGCGGCTGTGTTCGGGCCGCGGCGATCGCTGCGGCTTTTTTTCGTCCGGAGAATGGGGTCAGCGCGCGAACGTGTCGTCCACTACCCGCTGCCCTGCGCTATACCCCGCCATGAGCGCCTCGGCTTGCGTCGGGAACGGCTGCTGGATGGCCGCCCCGAGGCGGATCGGCGCAATCACGGGGCGCGTGGCGCCCACCGCGCCCATCGTTCTGACGTGCACGACGGCCACAAAGCCTCGCGGCGGCAGCAGCGTCACGCTGCCCGCGGTCTCCCAAACGGGTTCTAGCTCCACGGTGACCTCAAAGCCTTTGTACCCGTAGATTCTTTTCATCGCCGATCCTGCATGTTCTGCCCGGTCCTTGAACCGTGGAATGTCCCTGCAGGAAAGTGTACATCGCAGTTGCAACCACGCGGCGATAGGATTTCCGAATAATTCCGCTTGCAATATCAGGCCCGAAGAATGGCGTCATTCACCTCATCGCCGGCGTAGTGCCAGAGCGCGCGACGTCGCCGGCCTGGGCACCGTTACCGCACCGACAGCAGACCCTGACCGGAGACGGGGGCGGTCGCCTGAAATGACGGCCATATCCGCCTCGTCTAACGATGCAAGCGCCGTCAGCGCAGGTCGGCTCGAAGATTGCGGACTTCTCGTCCGAGGCGCTGGCGAAAAAGCGTTCGAAACGTCGCTCCGTCGACGTAATCGACCTCGGCCGCGATGGCGTCGAGGCCAAGACCGCTGCCGTGCAAGATTAACTGCGCCCGTTTCTGATTCAAGGCCGATAAGAATCGATCAGGATGCCGATCTATCCCGGCGTCCTGATCTTACTCACCTCTCCAGCCAGCTCGAGCTGACGATGCATCGCCTTCTTCGATGGAGCCGATCCGGACGATCGATCGTCGAGCTGGCGGAAGATTTCGATACTCTCGCATGCAAGCACGCCAACAGTCACGACTGTCTCGCCGGGCAAGCTGTAACACCGGCAGCCGTTTGTCTGCGCCGATAGCTTGAGTCGCGCGAGGCGAGCCAGTAATACAGCGGCGACGTCAGGAGCAGTCCAACAACCCATGAGAGATCCGCGCCGTCGAGATACTTCGGCACCGGACCCGCATACATCGGCGTGTTCATGAACGGAATCTGCACGACGATGCCGATCCCATAAGCAATCAACGCCTGTGCGTTGAAACGGCCGTAGATGCCACCGTCCACCTGGAAGATCGACTGGATGTCGTATTTGCCCTTGTGGATCACATAGAAGTCGATCAGATTGATCGCGGTCCACGGCACCAGCACGACCAGCAGCGCGAGCACGAGATCGACCAGATTGCCGACGAAATTCGTCGACGCGCCGATCGCGCCATAGCAGCATGCCAGAAGAATCGCAATCGACAGCACGGCCCGCGCTTTCGCCGTGGGAATCCAGCGATAGGCGAAGGTCTGCAGCGACGTGATGGCAGCAAGCACCGCGCCGTACAGGTTCAGCGCGTTGTGGCTGATCACGCTCAGCAGGAAGAGGACGAGCATCGGCAGCCCGAGCGGTCCGGTGGCCTGCTTGACGGCATCCATCGCGTCGGCGCCGGGCGCCACCGCGAGCACGGCTACCGCGCCGAAGACGAACGCGAGCGTCGAGCCGATCGTGCAGCCGAGGTAGGTCGCCCAGAACGTCGATGCAACACGCACATTCGCCGGCAGATAGCGCGAATAGTCGGACACGTACGGAGCGAAAGCGATTTGCCAGAGCGCCGACAGCGAAACCGTCGCGAGCCATCCGGCGATGTTGAATCCGCCGCGCGTGAGAAAGTCGTCCGTGGCGATATGCGTGAGGATATAGCCGAATCCGATCACGATGCCGATGCCGAGCACCCAGGTTCCGATGCGGTTCAGGAGATGGATGATCCGGTAACCGATGATGCCGATCAGCCCGGAACCCAGCGCGCCGATCACGATGCCGACAGGAACCGGAATAGCCTTCTCGATGCCGTGAAGAGACTTCCCGGCGAGCACGATATTGGACGCGAAGAAACCCACGTACATCACGCCTGCGATCACGGTGACCAGCAGCGCGCCCCATGAACCGAACTGCGCGCGGCTTTGGATCATCTGCGGGATGCCCATTTGCGGACCCTGCGCCGAATGCAGCGCCATCAGCACGCCGCCGACCGCCTGACCGACGACGATCGCCACGATGCCCCACAGCAAGTTCAAGTGGAAAATCTGCACGCCGAGCGCACCGGTGACGATGGGCAATGGCGCGATGTTGCCGCCGAACCATAGCGTGAACAGATCGCGTACCTTGCCATGGCGATCCTCGGGCGGCACATAGCCAATGGTGTGTTTTTCGATCAATGCCGGGGCATTGTGTTCGGAAGTATTCAAGTTCGTCTCCTTCTGTTGTGTCGTCTCAGGACGCGGCCGAAACGTATTCCGCCAGGCGAGCCAGCATCGCGTCGCATTCACGCAGTTGCTCGACGGTGACAAATTCGTCCGGCTTATGCCCTTGGTCCATGCTGCCGGGTCCGCACACCACGGCCGGAATGCCCGCCTGATTGAATAGTCCGCCCTCGGTGCCGAATGCGACGGTGCCGAACTCGACGGAACCGCTGAGCAGCGCCAGAAGACGCGCCGCTTCGCTGTCGGGAGAGGTGGCCAATCCCGGATAGGCAGACAGCGGTTCAAAGCGGATCTCGGTGTCCGGCTTGACCGCGCGCATCTTCGGTAGCAACTCGGCCTCGGCGTAGGTCTGCAACTCGTCG
This sequence comes from Paraburkholderia sp. BL17N1, assembly GCF_003634175.1. Lineage (NCBI taxonomy): Bacteria > Pseudomonadati > Pseudomonadota > Betaproteobacteria > Burkholderiales > Burkholderiaceae > Paraburkholderia > Paraburkholderia sp. BL17N1. The sequence goes on along the minus strand of NZ_RBIW01000001.1, from coordinate 3,224,432 downwards.
GCCACCCGGTTGGCGTCGAAGCCGGGCAGCGCGCGCACTTCGAAGTCGAACTCGCATTCGGCCGGCACGATGTTGAGCGCACGGCCGCCCTTGATCAGCCCGGTTTGCACAGTCGAGAATGGCGGATCGAAGCGCTCGTCGTGATGTTCGGGCTGCGCCAGTTGCTCGCCGATCTCTTCCAGGCGGCCGATCATGCGCGCCGCGTATTGAATGGCGTTGACGCCATACGGCGCATAAGCCGAATGACAAGGCGCGCCTTTCACCTGACAGCGCATCGCCAGCTTGCCCTTGTGGCCCAGCACCGGCTTGAGTTCCGTCGGTTCGCCGATCAGGCACAGCGCCGGCTTGTGCGCGCGCCGCGCCAATTCCGCCAGCATCGGCCGCACGCCGAGGCATCCGACTTCTTCGTCGTACGAAAAAGCGAGGTGCACCGGCAGCTTCAACTCGCGTTCGAGCAAGCCGGGCACCGTTGCCAGCACCGAAGCGATATATCCCTTCATGTCGGCCGTGCCGCGGCCATATAACCGTCCGTCGCGCTCGGTGAGACGGAATGGATCGACGGTCCATGCCTGGCCATCGACGGGCACCACGTCGGTATGGCCGGACAGCACGATGCCGCCGCGCTCACGCGGGCCGATGGTCGCAAACAGATTCGCCTTGGTGCGCTCGGCGTTGTAAAACAGTTCGCTCTCCACACCGAGTTCATCGAGGTAACTTCGGATGAATTCGATCATGTCGAGATTGGAGTCGCGGCTGACCGTGGCGAAGCCGATCAGCCGTTCGAGCAGCGCGCGGCTGGAGCGCTCATTCATTGCCGGGCACGCCGTAGCTCGGCGCGGCGGTCGGATTCAACGCCCGGGTCAGGTAGTCCTGCATCTGCGGCCGGTATGCTTGCCACAGAGCGGCGAGCTGGCCGATGGGGTCGTCATCCGCCCAATCGACCCGCAAGTCGACGATCGGCCAGCTCACGTCGCCCACGATCTTGAGCGCGGCCGAATGCACGGGTCCTGCTTCGCCGCCAGCGGCTATCGCGGCATGCATGCCCGCGAGCAGCCGATCGGCAAGCGTGCCAGTTGCCCGCTCGAACGCCGGAAGCATCGCCTCGATCACATCGACGCTAGCGAGCATGTTGCCTGCCGCCACACACTGCTTGCCGGCGACGGCGTGATACGTGCCCAGCGCTTCCTTGCCGCTAAAGAACGCCGTGCGGCCCTGTGCGTCGATCACGGTGACCTGGCGGTACTCGCTCCACTCGCTCGCGCCGAGCATTCGGTCCAATGCCGCGGTGGGGTCGAGTTGTTCGTGCTCCAGAAGGTCGAGAATCTGCGGCCCAAGCGCGGGCAGCGTGACGTTCTGCGTCGCCACCGCGCCCACGCCTGCGCGGACCCATGGGCAGCGCGCGCCCACCGCAATACTGGACGAACTGATCGCGATGCCAAGCTGCCCGGATTGCGGGCAATGTCCGACGATTGAGAATGTCATCTCCCGCTCCTTAGGCTTGCGGCGGCGTCCATCCGTCCGGAATCACCGCGACAACGTCGATCTCCATCAACCACTGTGGCTGACCCAACGCGACCACCACCAGTCCTGTCGAAATCGGAAACACACCCTTCAACCACTTTCCGACTTCCTGGTAGACCGGCTCGCGGTAGCGGACGTCGGTCAGGAACGTCGTCGTCTTGACGATGTGAGACAGGTCGCTGCCTGCTTCTTCCAGCAACTGCTTGACGTTTTTCATGGCCTGCTCGGCCTGGGCGCGCGGATCGCCGACGCCGACCAGACGGCCGTCGAAATCCGTGCCTACCTGACCGCGCACATAGACCGTGTTGCCGGCGCGCACGGCCTGGCAAAGATCGTTGTCGAGCGTCTGGTTCGGATATGTGTCCTTCGTGTTGAACATGCGGATACGGGTATGCGTAGGCTGGTTCATCAATGCACCTCAATGTTAGGAATGGATCGCGGATGAGAGAGGCGTACGCATCAATTCACGCCCATCTCGCTGACTTTGTGAACGCGTGAACCGGCGGATAGGTTTTCAACGCTTTCCTCGCCGTGGCTCAGTGCCTGCTGTTGCGCGTCGCCGTAATAGGCCGCGTATTTGCGCTGCGTGACGATGTGATCGGCGATGTGCTTCGCGTCGTGCCACACGCCCCAGATGAATGCGGAACCGCGGCGCGATAGCCACGGCAGACCGAGGAAATAGACGCCGGGCTCCTTCGATACACCGCGCTGATGTTTCGGTTTGCCCTTTTCATCGAACGCGTCGACGTTCAACCAGCTGAAATCGACCGCATAACCAGTCGCCCAGATAATCGACGTCACGCCGGCTTTCGCCAGATCGAGATCGTGCAGCGGGTGCGTCACGCATTCCGGATCCGCGGGAATGACGCGCGCTTCGGGTTCTTCGGGAAGATCGAGGCCGTTGCGCACGGCGTAGGCGTCGGCGGCGTCGAGCAGCGACAGATAGTTTTCGTCGCCGCGCGCGATGTTCTCCGCGAGATCCGCTTCGAAGGTCACCACACCTTCATCGAACGATTTCGTCAGACCCACGAGCGTGATGCCCTGATTCGCGAGACGCCGGAAGTCCACCGTATGGCCGCCACGCGCACCGCTCACCGCAATCGTGACGTGCTCCCTGCCCGGCTTCATGACCTCGGCATCCCATTCGCCGAGCACGCCGAGCCACCAGCAGAAGTCGCGGCCGCGATAGGCGCGCGGCGGACGATCGTGCGCGCCGACCGACAGATAGGCGCGCTTGCCCGCGCGTTGCAACTCGTCCGCGATCTGCACGCCCGACGAACCCGCGCCGACCACCAGCACGCCGCCTTCGGGCAATTGGGCGGGATTGCGATAGTCGGCGGAATGAATCTGCGTAAGACCCGGATCTTGCGGCGCGATTGGCGGAATGACGGGGCGCTGAAAAGGCCCGGTTGCAACCACTACACGATTGGCCTCGATCGTGCCTTCCGAGGTTTCGACGGTGAAGCCTTGGCGCCCCGCATTGCGCACGACCTTCTTCACTTCCACACCCGTGCGGATCGGGGCGTCGAATTTCTTCGCATAGGCGACGAAATAATCCGCGACCTGCTCCTTCGAAGCGAATGCGTTGGGATCGAAGTCCGCGAACTCGAGATTGGGAAAACGATCGTGCCACGCGGGGCCATTGGCAACCAGCGAATCCCAGCGTCCCGTGCGCCAGCGCTCGGCGATACGGGCGCGTTCCAGCACGAGATGCGGCACGCCAAGCTTGCCCAGATGTTCGCTGATGGCGACGCCGGCCTGACCGGCGCCGACTACGAGCGTGTCGATTGACGTTGCTTCCACTGTCATGGCTGAGTCCTTCTAAAAAAGCGGAATATTTCGATTCGATCGCGGCGTCACGGCCTTTAAGCGCTCGCGATCGTTTCGGACCAGGCAGTGTCTTCCGACTATGCGTTGCTACCCGGTCCGTTTGTCTCTCATCAAAATCTACGCGTCCCTTCAGAATTTGAAAAATATATTTAAAAAATGCATCGCATCGGATTTGCCTATGCAAGGCTTTTTGACCGCCTCACAATGCCGCGCATGACAGGCCTAAAACACGGAGCGTCGTCGATGGAGAGTCAACCGTTGCGTTACTCGTTGCGCCAGTTGCGCTATTTCGTGGTTACCGCGGAAGTGCTGTCTTTCACCGCCGCCGCGAAACGCCTGCACATCTCCCAGCCGTCGATCTCGACAGCGCTCGCGGATCTCGAAGTGTCGTTCGGCGTGCAACTGTTCATCCGGCATCACGCAAGCGGCCTCTCGCTCACGCAAGCCGGACGCGATCTGCTCGGGCAAGCGCGCAATCTCCTGAAGTTTGCGGAGGAGTTGCAGACAACCGCGAAGGAAATGGACGGCGGCATGACCGGCGCCATCACGCTCGGCTGCATGGTCTCGCTCGCGCCGCCGCTGATGCCACGACTGATCAGCCGATTCATCGACGAGCACGCGGGCATCTCGTTTCGCACGGTGGAGGCGCATCAGGACGGTCTCTTGCGCGGCCTGCACGACGGCTCGCTCGACATTGCCCTCACCTACAGTCTCGACCTGGCTGAAGACATTGCCTTCACGCCGCTGCTCTCGCTGCCGCCTTATGCGATCCTGCCGCGGACGCATCGTCTGGCACGCGCGCGCAAGGTATCGCTCGCCGACCTCCTTCCCGAACCTTATGTGATGCTCGACCTGCCGCACAGCCGCGAGTATTTCGCCGCGCTCTTCGATGCGGTGGGCAGCCGTCCCGTACCCGCATTCCGTTCGTCGCAGCCGGAGGTCGTGCGCGGCATGGTGGCCAACGGTCTCGGCTATAGCCTCCTGAACTTTCCGCTCAAATCGAACCGCACCGTGGACGGCGAAGAGTTCGTCATTAAGCGTTTCAAAGACAATGTCAATGCAACGATGCTCGGCATCGCGCAATCGCGCACCATGAAGCCGCGCCAAGTGGTGCATCGCTTCGCCTCGTTCTGCGAGACCTATATCCAGCGGTTGCATTTCGACGCATGATGAGAAATGCGCGATTCTCTACTTCAGTGCCACGCGCGCTGCATAGACAAAAGCTTTGCTTTGTATCTGAAAACAATATTTTGGCTTGCAATTTGGCTTGTTAGATTGGTGTCCATGTTGAGCGCTACGCCGTAAAGCCTCGCGTTGACGCGCTCTCACCGTGACGAATCAAGGGGGACACCATGGCCAACCCGGCAAGGACGATCGCAGTGCAAGCACTTGTCGACGAACTGCGCGCGGGTTGTGAACGTCCATTCGGCGACGCGCACGCAATGCCGCCCGGCGTCTATACGTTGCCCGAATTCCTCGCACTGGAAGAGCGCGCTATATTCGAGCGGGAATGGCAATGCATCGGCCGCGCCAGTGCGCTCAAGGTGCCTGGAGACTACATGACGGCGCGGATCGGCGCGCAACCTGTCGTCGTATTGCGCGACGAACAGATGCAACTCAAGGCGATGTCGAACGTGTGCCTGCATCGCATGTCTGTGCTGCTCGAAGGACGCGGCAACGTGCGCCGCATCGTCTGCCCTTATCACGCGTGGAACTATTCACTGGACGGCGCGCTGCAAGGCGCGCCGCTCATGGATCGGCAGGAAAGCTTCTGCAAGGAAAGCTACCGGCTGCCCACCGTGCGTTGCGAAGAATGGCAAGGCTGGATTTACGTGACGCTCGACGAACACGCGCCGCCCGTTCACGCCCAACTCGACGAACTGAGCGAACTCATCGGCGCATACGGCATGTCGGACTACGTCGAGACCTTCCATGAAGAGCACGTGTGGAACACGAACTGGAAGATCCTCGCGGAAAACTTCATGGAAAGCTATCACCTGCCCATGTTGCATCGCGCGACGGTAGGACCGCATTCGCGGCTCGAGGAAATGGAATGCCCGCCGGGCTATCCCGCCTTCAACTATCACTGGATCACGAAGGAAGCGTCCTTGCCCATCGGCAACGCTCATCCGGACAACACGCGCCTCACGGGACATTGGCGCAAGACCACGGCGCTGCTCGCCATTTACCCGACGCATCTCGTCACGCTCACGCCGGGTTACTTCTGGTATCTCGTGCTGCAACCGCAAGGCGTGGAGCACGTGAATATCCGCTTCGGCGGCGGGCTTGCACCGGAGTTCATCGCCGATCCCGAGGCCAATGCGCATATGACGACGCTGAAGAAGCTGCTCGACGAAGTGAACGCGGAAGACAAACGCGGCGTGGAAGCCGTGTTTCGCGGCGTGCATGCGCCCCTCGCGAAGCCCGGTCACCTGAGCCCGCTCGAGCGTCCCAACTATGACTTCGCGCGCTATATCGTCGGCAAAATCGGCGCGACGCAGACCGGCACGCATTGATTACGACGCACCATCGACAGGACGCGATCACGATGTCAAACCCTTCCTTCATTTCGTTCTCGGGCGTGAGCAAATCGTACGACGGCGCCCAATACGTCGTCGACGATTTGAACCTCGACGTGCGCAAGGGAGAATTCCTGTCGCTGCTCGGCCCGTCCGGCTCGGGCAAAACGACCACGCTCATGATGCTCGCGGGATTCGAATCGCCCACGCACGGCGAGATTCGCCTCGACGGCCACCGACTCGACGACAAGCCGCCGCATCAGCGCGACATCGGCATGGTGTTCCAGAACTACGCGCTCTTTCCCCATCTGACGATTGCGGAGAACGTTGCGTTTCCGCTCTCCGTGCGGCGCGTGAGCCGCGCCGAGCAGAAAACGCGTGTGCAGCGCGCGCTGGAGATGATCGAGCTGCCGCATCTGGCGAACCGGCGTCCCGCGCAACTCTCCGGCGGACAGCAGCAGCGCGTGGCGCTCGCGCGCGCGCTCGTGTTCGAGCCGAGCGTCGTGCTGATGGACGAGCCGCTCGGCGCACTCGACAAACGCCTGCGCGAAACCATGCAATACGAAATCATGCGCCTGCATCGCGAGTTGTCGCTCACGATCGTCTACGTGACGCACGATCAGGCCGAAGCGCTGACCATGTCGGACCGCGTTGCCGTGTTTTCCGATGGCCGGATTCAGCAGGCCGCCACGCCGAGCGAACTGTACGAGAACGCGCAGAACGCCTTCGTCGCGAACTTCGTCGGCGAGAACAATGGTCTGACTGGGCGCGTCGTCAGTGTGGGCGAGGACTGGGCGACGCTCGCGCTCTCGGACGGCAGCGTCATTCGCGGCCGCAGCGAACCCGGCCTGCGCGCGGGCGACGAAGCGATGCTCGCGCTGCGCCCTGAACGCGCACATATTCCCAGCGCCGAAGGCGTGCAGATCGACGAACACAGCAACGTGGTGCGCGCACAGGTCCAGGAACTGGTGTATTGCGGCGATCATCACCGCGTGCACCTCGCGCTCGGTTCGCGCGATTCCTTTGTCGTGAAAGTACCTAATACGCAGCGCCATGCGCTGCCTTCGCCCGGCAGCGAGATCGAAATCGCATGGCGCCACGACGACTGCAAGATTCTCGTGATGAGCTTGCCGCGCAGCGCGCCCGTGCCCCCCCCATCCACCCCGCTCTCACCCTCCATCATCACGACCGCACCTGCAGGAGCCAACTAAAATGCGCACTCTCATCAAAACACAAAACGTCGCACTCGCAGTACTCGCCGCAGCCGCTTTTACCACTGTGACCGCCCAGGCCGCGGAGACGCTTTCCGTCGTGACCTTCGGCGGTGCATACGAAGCGGCAGCAAAGAAGGCCTATTTCGAACCGTTCACCCAGGCCACCGGCATCGGCTTCTCGACCGAATCGTATGACGGCGGCCTCGCGAAGCTCTCCGCGATGGAGCAGGCGAAGAACACCACGTGGGATCTGATCGACCTCGAAACGAACGACGCGATCACCGCCTGCGACGAAGGCCTCCTGCAGAAGTTCGACAAGAAGACGATCGGCAAGACCAGCGACTTCCTTCCCGGCACGATCAGTGACTGCGCGGTCGCGAGCATGGTCTGGTCCACGGTCTACGCGTACGACGCGAGCAAGCTCAAGACCGCGCCGACCACCGTCAACGACTTCTTCGATCTGCAGAAATTCCCGGGCAAGCGCGGCCTGCGCAAATCGCCGAAGGTCACGATGGAATGGGCGTTGATTGCCGACGGCGTCGATCCGAAGGATGTCTACAAAGTACTCGGGACACCTGCCGGCGTGGATCGCGCGTTCAAGAAGCTCGACACGATCAAGCCGAACATCGTGTGGTGGGAATCAGGCGCTCAGGCGCCGCAGTTGCTCGCCGACGGCGCCGTCGTGATGACCCAGGCCTACAACGGCCGCATATCCGACGCCGCGAAGAAGGACAACAAGCCGTTCAAGACCGTGTGGGACGCGCAGGTCTACGACTTCGACTGGTGGGCCGTGCCGACGGGCGCGAAGCACGCCGACGCCGCCGCGAAGTTCATCGCCTCCGCTTCGCAGCCGAAGGCGTACGCGGACTTGTCGAAGTACATCGCCTACGCGCCGCCGCGCAAGGACGCGATCGCGCTGATCGACAAGCAACGTCTCGCCGATCTGCCGACCGCGCCCGAGAACTTCAAGCGTGCCTTGCAGATCAACGCGAACTTCTGGGCCGACAACGCGGACCAGATCAACAAGCGCTTCCAGGTGTGGCTGACGCAGTAACACAACCGTCCGACGAGAGCCCGACTTGACTACTCACACGCCCGCTTCGGCCCGCGCCCCGGCCCCGGGCTCTCCGACGAGAGCCGACGGCCGCGCGTCGTTTCAAAAGGCGCGCCGCCGTGCCTCGGTGCAAGCGCTGTTGCTCGCGCTGCCGCTGATCGTGTTTCTGCTGTCGACGTTCATTGCGCCGATCGCGCTGCTCCTTGCGCGCAGCGTACAGAACCATGAAGTGCCCGACAGCATGCCCGCGCTCACGCGCGCGCTCGATGCATGGGACGGGCGCGGCGTGCCGGACGAGCGCATGTTCACCCTGCTCGCCGCGGGGCTCAGGGAAGCGCAGCAAAGCGGCCAGCTCGGCACGGTCGCGCGGCGGCTGAACTTCGATCAGGCCGAGTTCCGCAGCCTGTTGATGCGTACCGCGCGCCAGTTGCCCGCCGACGCGCCGCCCGCATGGAAAGCGGCCCTTATCGAACTCGACCCACGCTGGAATTCGCCGGAGATCTGGCGCTTGCTGAAGCGCGCCGCCTCCTCGCCGACGCCCGACTATCTGCTCGCGGCCGTCGATGCGCATGTGACACCGCAAGGCGCGGTCGCCTTCGTGCCGGATAACGCTTCGATCTATCGGCAGGCGTTCGTGCGCACGATCTCGATCAGCGCCACGGTCACGCTGCTGTGCCTCCTGCTCGGCTATCCGGTCGCATGGCTGCTCGCGAATCTGCCCGCGAGAAGCAGCAACCGCCTGATGCTCTTCGTAATCGTACCGTTCTGGACCTCGCTGCTCGTGCGCACGACCGCGTGGTACGTTTTGCTGCAGCCGGGTGGCGTCATCAACAGCCTGCTGATGGGTCTCGGCCTCACCACCCATCCACTGCCGCTCATCTTCAACCGCGCGGGCGTGCTCATCGGCATGACGCATGTGCTCCTGCCGTACATGATTCTCGCGATCTATTCGGTGATGAAGAGCGTATCGCCCGTGTACGTACGCGCCGCACAATCGCTCGGCGCGCACCCGTTCACCGCGTTCGTGCGTATCTACATTCCGCAGACGCTACCCGGCGTGGGAGCGGGCTGCTTCCTCGTGTTCGTGCTCGCGCTCGGCTACTACATCACACCCGCGCTGCTCGGCGGCGCCGGCGACGAGATGATCAGCCAGCTCATTGCCATACAGACCAACACGCAACTCAACTGGGGCCTCGCCGGTGCGCTATCGGCGTATCTCGTGATTTTCACGGCGATTTTCTATTTCCTGTTCAACCGGATCGTCGGCATCGACCGTTTGCGCTTCGGTTAAACACGCTGACACGACGAGAGATCGACATGCAAGAACAACGCAACAAGGTGCTGACGGAACGCGTCGCCGCGCGCTGGGTGCGGCTACATACAGCGCTTGTGCTGTTCTTCCTGATTGCGCCGATTCTCGCGATCATTCCGCTCTCGTTCAATTCGGGTTCGTACTTCTCCTACCCGTTGCAGGGCTTTTCGCTGCGCTGGTATGAGCAGGCGCTCACGAGCGCGGACTGGCAGCGATCGCTTTTGAACAGCATCGGCATAGGCGCGGCGTCCACGCTGATCGCCACGTGTCTCGGCACGCTGGCCGCGCTGGGCATTTCACGCACGCAGTTTCCGCTGCGCTCGCTGATCATGCCGATCCTCATCTCGCCGATGATCGTGCCGATTGTCGTTGTGGCCGCGGGTTTCTATCTGATCTTCGCGCCGCTCGGCCTCGTGAACTCGTATCCCGGCGTGGTGCTGGCGCATGCGGCGCTCGGCACGCCGTTCGTGGTGATCACCGTGACGGCGTCGCTGCTTTCATTCGATCAGAGTCTGTTGCGCGCCGCGTCCGGACTCGGGGCGACGCCCTGGATCACGTTCAGGCGCGTGACCTTACCGCTCATCACGCCGGCGGTCGCGACCGGCAGCGTCTTCGCTTTCGCGACCTCGTTCGACGAAGTCATCGTTATTCTGTTCATTGGCGGCCCGGATCAAAAAACCGTACCGCGGCAGATGTGGAGTGGGATTCGCGACTCGATCGATCCGTCGATCCTCGCCGTGGCCACGATGCTGATCGTGTTCGCCGTGCTGCTCTTCGCGAGCATCAACTGGCTGCATGGGAGCCGGGACGGGATTAAGGAATAACGGAGCGTGCTGCCCCGCGATATCTATCGTCGGCGTCGGCGCAAGCGCACCCGCGAAATCAATGGTACGTCGTCGTCGACGATTGCAGCTTGGTCAGTACACCGCCTTTGAATCTGAACCAGCCTTGCGAGCTCTGCATCACGACTTCATCGCCTTGCCAGAACACGCGCCTGACCGTCATGCGCTTACCCGAGCGCTGCACAAGCGGCGGACGACGGCGAAAGTCGTACAGCACGGGACCGGAATCGGTCTGCACCAGCGTGCGCGTGACGGTGTCGCTTGCATTACCGACCTCATCGAAATGCGTGAGTGTGTCGGCGCCGAAGCGATCGAAAACTTCCTTATCGAGCATCCCCACGAAATCGCGCTCGGCGCGAGCGAATTCCAGTGCGCCCGAAGGCGTGGCGAGCGGGCCGGGCGCGTTGCTCTGCGCATGAACGGAGGTCGCCAAAGAGATGGCCGCGAGTGAAGCGAAGAATAGTCGTCTCATGTTTCTTTTGGATTCAGGGGTGGTTCCGACGGCGGAGTGTGACTTGCAATCGGCCCTTGGGAACACGGTCGTCAATTCTGACCGACACGTTGAAGGTCTGCAACTGAATGATCATCTGCGCTCGCCATGGCACTGTCGCGGACCTATGCAGGCGCGCCGCGCCTGTCACCCATCCTGGCCCGTTCCCTTCCGATAAAGACTGGGTGAGTTTCCAGTCCACTTCCTGAACGACCGCCGAAAGCTCGCCGCGTCCGAAAATCCAATACGCTCGGCGACCTGTTCGATAGGAAGTCGCGTGTTCTCGAGAAATTCAATGGCGAGCGACCGGCGCACATCGTTCAACAAGGTTTGATACGAGTAGTTATCGTCGGCGAGCCGTCTATGCAAGGTTCGCAGTGACATGCCGAGCTGCGCGGCCATCTTCTCCGCGGATGGGAACACGCCTGGTGCGTTCAGGCACGCCATGCGGATTTGCCGCGGAAGTTCGGGAATGCCATCGCGTTCTTCGAGAATGCGATCACACAGTTGCTGGCAGATTTGCGCGGTAATCGGATTCGCATTCGGACACGGACGGTCCAGTACATGCACGTCGAAATGCCACTCCATCGTATCGGCGCCGAACTCCACGGGACAGTCGAACATCCTTTCGTAATTCCGCCAATGCGGCGGCGCCGGATACGCCATGACCATGCGCTTCGACGGAAAAGGCGCTTCCAGCACGCGGCTGAATAACACTGTCATCGAACTGCGCCAGAACTCGGCGACAAACGGCAGCATGTCGCCAAGCGATGCGAGTCCGTGGCTGCTCAGAATGCCGGTGTCCCCCTTGGTGGAATAGCTGATCTGCAGAACCGCGCCGGCCATCCTGACATTTTCGACGCTGAATTTCAGCGCGTCACCAAAGGTTGTACTGCTGACCATGGCGTAGCCATATATGCCGAAGTCACTGATCCTCTGACGTGCGCCGGCGAGCAATCCAACATCGGCTCGTGTCGCTAGCCGTTGAGCGTTTCGATAAATGGCGAGGCGCTGACGATGCGAGATTCTCGCCTGCGAATCCTCCAACTGGTTCGCATGGACACCCGTGTTCGCGAACAGTTTATTGACGGAAACGCCCTCGGCGGCCAGTTCGGCGGCGAGCGCGGCCAAGCCCAGAAGACTCTGCGTTGGCGCGTCGAGATCCGGATGCAATGGCGTGATGATTTTCGGTGGTCGCACGATATGCCTCACTGCAATTGCGGACATGCTCGCACATTTTCTCGATCTTCGTTGGGCGCGTTTGGCACAGTTTGACACGGCAATTGGCAGGGTTGGACGTTGCCGCTCAATGAGCTCGCTGAGATAGTAACCATCAACGGCGCATGCCGAAAAACAGATGGAGACAAGCTATGAAGCCCTCAGTTGACCCCGCGCGGACACTAGTGACAACCCTGATCGGCGCGCATCCTGAGACCGTGGTTGGCGCAATCGGTCCCGTCAATGCGGCGACGCAACACGCTCCGCTGATAAGCACCGCTGCCGCATCGGTTTAATACACCGATAACAGACCCGTCAGCCGGCACTCCCACACACAGGCCATATTGCGATCACCTTGCAGAGAGAACCATGACCACAGTAAAGATTGAAATGGATGGCGCCGTCGGAATCGTTTCATTAGCCAAGCCGCCGCACAACCTGATCGACGACGCGATGATTGCGGATCTGCTCGCCGCGTATCGCGGCGTGGTCGCTGAAGGCGCGCGCGATCGTGCTCAAAAGCGACATGCGGCACTTCTCCGCCGGTGCGGAAATGAGTTCATTTACCGACGGCAAGACAGTGATCCAGCACAACGCCGATCAATTCCTCGAGTTCCTCGACGTGCTGGAGAACGCGCCGGTTCCGACACTCGCCGCCGTTCACGGCGCCGCGCTCGGCGGCGGCCTCGAACTGGCGTTGACATGCGACATGATCGTCGCCGCGGACACGGCCTACTTCGGCCAGGTCGAGAACATCGTTGGTCTGATTCCCCTGCTCGGTGGCACGCAACGACTCGTACAGCGAGCGGGCGTCGTGCGCGCCAAGGAAATCGCGCTAATCGGACGGCGGCACGCAGCGGAAGCATTCGAGCGCTGGGGCATCATCAATCACGTCGTGCCCGAAGCCGAACTCCAGAGCGCCGCCATGTCGTTCGCCCGGCAACTGGCGGCAGGTCCGACCAAGGTTCTCTACGGCATCAAACAGCAGGCCAATCTCGCCGCAAACGGCGGCGTGCGCAGCGCCGACCTCGAACAGATCAACCTCAACAACATGATCTGGCAGACGGGCGATCGCGAACGAGGTTTCGCTTCGTTCTTTTCGACCGGGCCCGCCACCGCCGAATTCAAAGGAGATTGATCATGTCAGCACCGCTCGAAGGTATTCGTGTGATCGATTTCACGCGAGTGCTGGCCGGACCGCATTGCACCAAAACGCTCCTCGATCTCGGCGCCACCGTGATCAAGATCGAACCACCCTCCGGCGATATCGGCCGCGTGAGCATGCCGCATATCGGCGACATGTCACTGTATTACGTGCAACAGAACGCCGGCAAGCGCAACGTGAGCCTCGACCTCAACTTCCCGGAGGCTCGCTCCATCATGGTCGACATGTGCCGGGACGCGGACATCATCGTCGAGAATTTTCGCCCCGGCACGTTGGACCGGTTCGGGCTCGGCTATGAGCAGGTGCGCGCTTTCAACCCGTCCGTGATCTATGCTTCTTTGAGCGGCTATGGGCAATCGACCTCATGGCGCAACCGCCCCGCCTTCGCGCCGACCGTGCAAGCCGAGTCGGGACTGACCGACATCGTCCAGCACCATTTCGGCGCTGCGCTCACCGAAGTTCGTAACGACGCATGCAGCCACGCCGACATGTACACCGGCCTTCACGGCGTAATCGGTATTCTGGCCGCGCTTCAGCATCGCGCGCGAACCGGCGCGGGACAACACGTGGACGTCTCGATGGCGGCGACCATGCTATCGGTGAACGAACGCGTGGGTGCCCAACTGTCGGAAATCGATACGGAGGGCGAACCGATTATTCTCTCCGCGCCCGATTCGCACATCTTCGATTTGCCCGATGGACGTCGACTCACCATTGCAGGCAGCCCGATTTACACGCCAATGTTTTCGCGTTACTGCGCGATGATGCGCCGCAACGATTTGCTGAGCGATCCCCGCTTCGGCACGGCGCTGTTGCGCCGGCAAAACATCGCAGATTTGCTGGCCGAAGTACGCGCATGGCTTCTCACGTTCAATGACCTGGATCAGATCCAGACGCAGGTCAGCGAAGCGGGATTGGCCATTGGCGTGGTCCGCAGCGTCAACGAGTTCGCCGATTCCGAGTGGGTGCAGGAATGGGGTGCGTTAGTCGATGTCGACGACAGATCCGGCGGCACGACACGCATGCCCGGCGCACCCTGGCATTTCAGCCAGTCCGAGTTGCCGCAGCCGGGCAGCCCTGCTTTCCAGGGCGAGCATAACGCCGAGGTTCTCTCGGAACGCAAACTTAGCGCAGAATTCATTCGGGATTTGCAGGAGCGCGGAATCCTTCTTAGCAGGCAAAGCCCCGCGCGCCCGTTCGACTGAACGTCGCTGCTATTACGCGAGCCGCTCGTGCCTTAACCGAATGAATCGGGACGAACATGCAATACTCTCTGAATCAGACGCATGACCCCGCTGCGCGCAGTTGGGTCGAATCCGCCAATGCACCGGCGTGTGACTTTCCAATCCAGAATCTGCCATTTTCGGTTTTCCGCAGAAAGCATTCCGGTGAGGCGTTCCGGGGTGCGGTCGCAATCGGCGATCAGGTCATCGATATCGCCGCCTGGGCGGCTCGTGCCAGTCTGAATGGAATCGCGGGCGAGGCCGCGCGGGCGTGCGCGCAGCCCGTGCTCAACGAGTTCTTCTCACTGGGTCCGTCCGCATGGCGCGCTGTACGACACGCGCTATTTGCGGCGCTTCACGAGCGAGCCCCTTCGGACGATCGCGCGGCCATCGAGGCGTGTCTGGTCCCGCAATCGGAAGTGGAATACGGCCTGCCTGCGCAGATCGGCGATTATACGGATTTCTACACGTCGATTCATCACGCGACCAACATCAGCAAGCTGCTCGGTCTGAGCGGTGTGAGCGCCAATTTCAAATCGATACCCATTGCCTACCACGGCCGCGTCTCGAGCATCGGGCTCAGCGGTCAGCGCTTCCGGCGCCCAGCGGGCCAAATCATGCTTCCGGGCGAAGATGCGCCGATCTTCTCGCCGTCGCGCAAGCTGGATTACGAACTCGAACTCGGCATCTACATTGGACAAGGCAATGCGGCCGGCGAACCGATCGACCTGGATCAAGCCGACAGTCATGTATTCGGGCTGTGTCTGCTCAACGACTGGTCCGCTCGCGATATTCAGGCCTGGGAGATGCAGCCATTAGGCCCCTTTCTGGCGAAGAATTTCGCCACCACGATCTCGCCATGGATCGTGACCATGGAGGCACTGGCGCCGTTCAGGCTACCTCTGCCGCGCCCGCACACGGATGGAAAGCCGCTGCCTTATCTGGATTCCGATCGGAATAGCACGGCGGGCGCCATCGATATCCAACTGGAAGTCTGCATGGAGACTTCCCGCCATAAAGCCGCGAATCTCCCGGCGGCGCGACTCTCACTCACGAGTTTCAGGCATCAGTACTGGAGCATCGCACAGATGGTCACGCATCACACCGTGGGTGGCTGCAATCTGCGTGCTGGAGACCTGCTTGGCAGCGGCACCATTTCAGGTCCCGAGAAATCAGAAGCGGGCGCGCTGATGGAACTTGCACGCAACGCAAGCGAGCCGGTCACGCTGAATACAGGCGAAAAGCGCAGCTACGTGGAGGACGGCGACGCCATTATCCTGCGCGGCTACTGTGAGAAAGCTGGCTTTGCACGAATCGGATTTGGAGAGAGTCGCGGCGAGGTTTTGCCGGCACAACTCTAGCGACCCCACCTCTTCAGATGTCTGTCATGAACACCATAACGGAGGAGACCCGACATGCAATCGATGGAATCAATCAACGCGGAGTTCGAGAGGCAAAACGTGACGAAAGTCGGATCATCCGGCTTATCGCTCGTCGAGAAGACGCGAGCGCTCGCAAAGTTCCGGAACCGCTTCGTGTGGTCATTGCTTTATACCTCACTGGGAATCTATTTCGGCCTGTTGATCGCGGTGCTGGAGTTTCCCGGCGCGATGTCCCTATCCGTCTATGGTGAACTCAACCTCGGACTGCTCGCGGTAGTCGCTCAGTTTGCGCTCACGATCGCTACCTTCTGGGGCTACTGCGCATGGGCCGAGCGAGTCTACGACCCGAAAGCGGCCGAACTGCTTAAAAGCGCGTTTGCACAATCGAACGGTGATCGACATGAATAATCTGATCAGTCATGGCGGGCTCAGAATCATCGCCTTCGTGGGATTTATCGGACTCAGCCTCATTCTGACCGCATGGAGCGCTCGCCGATCGCGCGGAACCTCCGGATTTTTCGTGGCCGGACGCAATCTGTCGCCGTTTCAGAACGGCCTCGCGCTGGCGGGAGACTTCATGTCCGCCGGTTCGTTTCTCGGTGTGACGGGACTCGTTTCCCTGTTCGGATTCGACGGGATCGTGTATCAGGTCGGCTTTATTGCCGGATGGATCATGATCATGCTGATCGTCGCGGAGCCGGTCAGAAACTGCGGCAAATACACGCTCTCCGATGTGGTCGCACTGCGTTTGCGCAGCTGCGGCGTTCGAGCGGCCACATCGGTTTCTTCGCTGATCATTTCGTTAGCCTATCTACTCGCGCAACTCGTCGGCGGCGGCGCACTGGCCAGTCTGCTACTGCCGATCGGCACCAACGCCGCGATCGTGCTGATCGGCGTACTCATGATCGCGTATGTGCTGTTCGGCGGAATGGTGGCCGCGACTTACGTGCAGATCGTCAAGGCTGTTCTCGTCTGGACTGCCGGCGCGGTGCTTGTGCTGCTCGCTCTCGCCCACTTTTCCTTCGACGTGGGTGCGCTATTCAGTAAGGCACGCCTTTCTTCGCTGCATCCGGCGCAGTACTTTGTGCCGGGCGGCTACTTCAAGGATCCGCTGGATACGCTGTCGCTCACCCTTGCTCTGGCGTTGGGCACAGCAGGACTGCCGCACGTCATGACCCGGTTTTACACGGTGCCGTCCGCCGTCGCGGCAAGAAAGTCCGCGAAAATCGGCCTGATCGTCATGACGTCTTTCGCGGTAATGATGATCGTGCTCGGATTTTCCGCCACCGCCATCGTGGGGCCGGCGGCGATTCTCGCCACACACAGTTCGGGAAACAGCGCCATCACCCTGCTCGCCACGGCACTCGGCGGCGGTGCGGGTTCTGCCGGCGGTGAACTGCTGCTCGCCTGCGTTTCGGCAATCGCCTTCGCGACGATTCTTGCGGTCGTCTCCGGCATCATGATTTCCTCGGCCTCGACCATCTCTCACGACATCTTCGGCCAACTCTTCTCGGCGTCTCGCGACAAGGAGCGCCGGCAGGTCGTGATCGCGAAGATCGCCACGATAGTCTTTGGTATCGCCGCGATGGGACTCGCACTGCTCGTCAAGACGTTCAATGTCGCTTTTCTTGTCGGTCTCGCGTTCGCCATTGCTGCCAGCGCAAACTTGCCCGTGATTCTTTTCTCGATGTACTGGCGGCGTTTCACGGATCGAGGCGCAGTGGCCGCCGTGCTCGCCGGCACCCTTTCCTCGATTGGGCTCGTGCTGTTGGGGCCGGCCGTTATCGGAGCGAAAGGCATCATCTTCAAGGATTCCACCCCGCCTTTCTGGCTCTCGAATCCCGGCCTGTTCAGCATTCCGGTGGGCTTTATCGCGGGCTGGATCGGATCGGTCACGACACGCCAAAACGCCGCCGACGCCTCCTTCGATGCGCAGCAACTTCGAATGCTAAGCGGCCTCGGAGCGGAAGCCGCGTCGGAACACTGAGGCGAGAGAGCGCCCTACTTATCTGTCCAACAAGGAGACAACAGTGATTAACCTACGTATTGCCGCTTCACGAGTTGCATTGCCAATGGCCGCCATTGCTGCGATCAGCATGAACATGTTCTGTGCGTCCGCGACGGCGGCGACCGTCGAGGTATCGGAAACAAAGACGATTATCGATCACGTGACCGTCTCTTCCAGCAAACCCTACGCTTCCGTCAAACAGGATCTGGAGAGCCGCCTCGGCCGACTCGACGATCATATCCGCACGCTGCTGAAGCAGGACAAGGTCGACGAATTGCGTGTGGCCCTTCAGAAAGCCGCCGGCAACGACGGTCTTGTGATTCACTACATCGGGCTGCATGGAGATTGGCTCGTGCTGAAAGGACAGCGCAGGAACGGCACCGAGTATTTCACCGGCAATGTTCTCACCGCGACAGAGATGACCAGCGTCAATATGGCGGCGGGACTGTATGCGCCGTTGCGTATCATGGTCTACGAAAACGCACAGGGTGGCACGACGATCGAGTACGATAAGCCGTCGACCCAACTCAGCCAGTTCCACAGCGCCCAGATCGACGTACAAGGCCGCTCGCTCGACGACAGGCTGGCGAAATTATGTGCTTCGGTATTGCAGTAGATCCTCCGGGATCTGACGGGCGAGTGTCCTGACGAAGCGGATATTCGCCATGAGAAAATAGACACTTCCAGACAGATCGTTCTTGCCTTCCGTCCGGATGGACAGCCAACCGCCGGCAGTTTCCGTTTTGAGCAAACCGCGCTGCCGGCCATCCCGCCCGTGCAATCGATGCCGCGATTGGGCCCAGGCGTCGCTCTGTCCAGCGAACAACACGTGGAAGGGGATCTCGCGGCGGGATAAATAATGAGTCGACGGCGGCTGTCCATAAAATTAAAATATTGGCGCACGAAACCAGCCGCCGAAGATCGCTGTCTTGCCTTGTTGAATCCGTCATACCAACATTGCAAACGCCTCGCGCAACTCAATTGAATCGTTCCCACGGCATCGCAAGTCACACCGGAAATCCAATCCATGAACGCACCCTATTCGAATCGCCAATGGTTCTATGTAAAACGTCCCACGAGTCGCGTTGGATCGGAACACTACGAGCTTCGTGAAAGCGAAATCTCGGGACCGTTGGCGGAGAACGAAGTCATCGTCCGCGCGCGCTATATCAGCGTGGACCCGTACATTCGCATCCAGCAGCACGAGCGCAACACGTACGACGTGCCTCATCCTCTCGGCATCGTGCAACGCTCCGGCGTAGTGGGAGAAGTGGTCGAGTCAGCCAGCCCGCTGTTCGCCAAAGGCGACTGGGTGTCGGCCTATTCGGGTTGGCAGTTGTATGCACGGTGCCATCACAGCGAACTGACCAGACTCGATCCGGCAAGCGCGCCAGTTTCCACGGCACTCGGTGTGCTGGGCATGCCGGGGCGTATCGCCTGGTTTGGCCTCACGGAAGCCGGCCGGCCGCGCCCTGGTGATACGCTGGTTGTATCCGGTGCGGCCGGGGCCGTCGGCTCGCTGGTTGCACAGTTCGGCAAG
Organism: Paraburkholderia sp. BL17N1; assembly: GCF_003634175.1. Lineage (NCBI taxonomy): Bacteria > Pseudomonadati > Pseudomonadota > Betaproteobacteria > Burkholderiales > Burkholderiaceae > Paraburkholderia > Paraburkholderia sp. BL17N1. The sequence goes on along the minus strand of NZ_RBIW01000001.1, from coordinate 3,205,114 downwards.
AAGGCGGGCTGCAAGGTCGTGGGCATTGCCGGTGGTCCAGACAAGTGCCGATTCCTGCTCGAAGAACTGAAACTGGATCGCGCGGTCGACTATCGGGAACACAAAACGCACGAAGGCTTGACGAGCGCGCTGCTCGAGGCCACAGGAGGGGTGGACGTTTATTTCGACAACGTCGGCGGCCCGATCACGGATGCCGTGATTCCGCTTATCAAGCGCCGGGCTCGCATTGTGATTTGCGGAGCGATCAGTCAATACGACGGTGGCTTGGACACGCCGGACGTGGGCCCACGATTTCTCCAGCACATGCTCTTTCAACGCGCCACCATCCAGGGCGTGCTGGCGAGAGACTATACCAATCGTATGGACGAAATGGTCGCGCAAGTGGCGCCGTGGGTTAAGAGCGGCGAGATCGTATTCAAGGAGACTTTCGTCGATGGATTCGAACAACTGCCTGCTGCGCTGAATAGCCTGTTCGAAGGCGGTAATGTCGGCAAGTTGCTCGTGAGGGTTTGAGCGAATTCGTTTCGCGCCCGCAAATGAAGCAAGGCGCGCATCGATCACCCGATCCGCGCAGTAATGCGACGCCAGCGCGGGCGTCTCGCAGACAGCGACGGCGCGCTCGCCCTACACCGCGAGTGCGCCATCTTCGATCACACGGCGCTGTGAATCGACAGTGATCACACAGCGGTGTTTGATCAGTACATCGATCCGTGCCCGATTGTTCCTACCCGGATTGCCCTCGCCGAGCATGATCCTTCTGAAGCCGTCACATTACGCCGCACCGACCAGTTCGCCGTTGCGCGCGACGATGCGCCCGTTGGCCACCACCAGCTTGCGCCTGGGCCGGGCGACCACCGCTTGCGCAACGGTTTCCGCGTCGACCAGCACGAGGTCGGCCCTTGCGCCGGCATGCAGCCCATAGTCGCGGAACCCGCAGCCGCGTGCCGCCGCTGCGCTGACGCAATCGAAAGCGACGGCCAGTTCGTCGTCACGGCGCATGTCGTAACGCAGGCCGATCAACATCGCGCGTTCGAGCATGTCAGGCGAGCCATACGGCGACCAGGTATCGCGAATGCCGTCGTTTCCGCCAAAGATAGTGATGCCTTTTTCCCTGCAAATCTTCAATGGCGGAACCGGACGCGACGGCGGCGCCGAGGTCAGGAGCGCCACGTTCAACTGGGCAATCCGTTCGAGCAGCACATCGCGTTCGCGCTCCGGCAGTGCGCCCAGACAGAACGCGTGGCTGACCACAACCTCTCCTTGCATCCCCAGCGCCTCGACACGATCGAGCAGCAGTTTGAAGGTGAATGCGCCCACCTCGCCGGGCTCGTGCAGATGGATATCGATCGGCTTGTGATAGCGCTCGGCAAGCGCGAACGTCAGGTTCAGCGACGCGACTGGATCGCCGTCGATCAATGCCGGATCGAGCGCGCCGAGCACGTCCGCGCCGTCGGCGAGCGCGCGGCCCAACAGTTCGTCCGTTCCCGGACGGCCCAACAGACCGGACTGCGGAAACGCCACAATCTGGATGTCGAGCAGATCGCGCATCGCCTTGCGGGTCTGGAGCACGCCTTCGAGGTAGCGCAAACCCGCGTCGGTATCGACGTCCACATGCGTACGCAGGCGCGTGGTGCCCGCCTCTACGAAGGCACGCGCAAGCGCGAGCGACTGCGCGCCCGCGTCGTGACCCGATTCCTTGCGCCAGCGGCGCTCGTTGTTGATGCGATCGAGCAACGTCGCGCCGACCTCGTTGCGATACCACGGCCTGCCCCAGTTGGTTTTGTCGATATGCGTGTGCCCTTCGACGAAACCAGGCAGCAGCAACGCGCCGCCGCCGTCTTCCACAGCGACGCCCGGTTGCGGCACGAGGTCCGGGCCGAGAGCGGCGATGCGCCCGCCGGCAATCGACACGACCACCGGCTGGCCGTCGGCCAGCCGGACATTGGAAATGACGAGAGAAGATAGCGAAGAAGTCATGTTGATTTGGCAGAAGTAACGATACGGGCTCGGTGTTCGTCCTCTTTGCAGCGGATTGCCAACATGCACCATAGGCAGCGTCTCCCCGAACGGCAGTTGCTGGATGGCCGTCCAGCGGGCCACCCGCAGCGAGCCACGCCAGTTCGACGAACCAGACATCAGATTATCGACGATCTGCAAGGTATCACGCGAGGAAAGCTCGTTTAAACGCGATGCCGACAGAATCTCAAGCGCCTCTCGGTAGGCTAGAGAAGTATCGTGATCCCGCTTGAGCACAAATTCATGGACGTCATTCAGTGAGGCCGGAGCGCACATGGTCATGCCGAGCAAGATACTCATACACGCGGCATCACCACGCGCGCTCTGCAGATAAGCGTAAAGGAGTAACGGCAATGCCTGTCGCGGCCAGCTTTGTGCATACGACGTTTCCAGAAGATGACATACGGGCCGCCCCACCTCTTCGTGATAGCCAGCGTTGAGCAACGCGGTCATCGTGAAACTCGCATCGCGCAGCCGGCAGTAACGGTAGCCCCAGTTCATCTCGCCGCCGGAAGCTTCGGGCAACGAGGTAGTCGGCGCGGCAACGAGCGCACCGCTGTGCCGATGAATCAGCGCCTTCAACGTGGTCACGACTGTCGCCACCAATCGGGAAATGAGCACCTCCGGAAACACCCGCGACTCAATGCGAGCGGGATTGACCTCATGTACCTGGTCACCTGAACCCACAGTGCGACAGCGCATCGTCTATTGCGGGAAGAGAGTGCAGCGCTCCAAGCCTTCGCGCTTCTTTTTTCAGGCGCAGAAGTTCGACGAGCAATGCCGCGACCTGGTTTCCCTGCCCGCAGGCGAGTAGCGCGCGCGCCCGTGCGACGACGAATGCGGAAAACGGCGACGGCTCGCGACGGGCGTACGCCTCAAGGGCCGCAGCATGTGCTGCAGCCGCGTCCCACCATCCGCGCTCGAGACAGGCTTCGATCGCGTCACGTCGAAACAGATAGTGATTGTGGCTCACCGCCCCGGCTGCAAGCAGAGCCTCGCCCTCCTCGATAGCCTGCTTGACGATGGCGACATCGTCGGTCGCGCGCGCGAGCGTGCCCAGATACGACGCGCCGAGGTAGGCCATGCCCGTCTCGCGGCTGATAGCCAGCGCCTGTGCGATATCGTCGAGCGCCTCCCGCCGACGCCCGGCGACCCGATGCAGTTCCGCGCGAAACGCAAGCGCCTCGCCTTCAAAGCGCCTCGACTTCAGTTCGCGCGCACAGTTCAGCGCCGAACCGGCATGCTCCCACGCGCGGTCCCACTGCGCGAGATCGTGCAGGCAATGCCACGCGGCATGATGAGAGACGGCCAGTGCCCGCAGATGCCCGACCTTTTCCGCCGCCGCCACGCTTGCCAGGGCCGCGTCGAGCGCGGTGCTCGCCTTGCCGGCAAACCACGCGGTAATCGCGCACATTGGCAGATTGGCGACCTCTATTCGTCCGAAGCCGTGGCGCTGACACAGCTCGATGCAAAGGCTAAATGCGTCATGTGCACTGATCATCCGTCCACGCATGTACTCACCGTCGCCAAGCCCGCCGAGCGCGGCCGCCTCCTGTTCGTAGTCGCACGCCTCGCGCGCGAGCGCAAGGCTGCGTTCATGCTCTCGCACGCAGTTGTCGCTGTCGCCGCGCGGAAAACAGAGATTGCCGCGCAGAAAGTGAATGCGTGCCTGTTCGCGCGAGAGCCGCTCGGCTGCGGCCACTGCGGCCGCGCAGTCGAGATCGGTCCACGCGCCGTCGAGATCGTCGATGACCCGCTTCACCGTAGCGCGTCCAATCCATGCGTGACAACGTTCTGCATCGGTCGTCGCCGCCGCGAGCGCCGTTTCGAACGCACCGAGTGCCGACGTCATGGCGCCGATGTCATGCAGGATGTTGCCGCGGAGCAATTCGAGTGCGACGCGGTCGGCACAGGTATCCGCTAATGCCAGCCCGCGTTCGACAAGCTGAAGCGCAAATTCATGGCGATAGCCGGCCGCCTGCGAGCGCGCCGCGTCGCAATAAGCACGAGCCGCGTCACGGTCGCCTGCCCGATCGAGATGTTCAGCGCGCAGTACGGTATCGCGCTGCGCAAACCACTGCGCGGCGCGCCGATGTAACTCGCGGCGTTGGCTCTTCAGCAGCCCATCATAGATGGCGTCGCGAATGAGCGCGTGATGGAAGACGAGTCCGCTGCCCTGTCGACGCAGCAGGCGCGCCGTCACCATCGGTTCAAACGTCACATCAGTGCGTTCGAGAATGTGGCTGATGGCCTGCGGCTCGAAGAATTGGCCAAACACCGACGCCGCACGCAAGACGGTCTTGTCGACGGGATCGAGTCCATCCAGCCGCGCTTGCACCAAACTTTGCACCGAACCTGGCACGCCCGTTTCTGCCGTTTTATCTGTGCTGCTGAGCAGTTGTTCGAGAAAGAGCGGATTACCCGCGGCCCGCTTGATGCAGCGCGCCACCACCTCGGTTGCACAGGAAAACGACTCGGCCATCAGGCGGGAGTCGCCGTCGTTCAAAGGGCCCAGATCGAATAGCGAGCACGGCGCGTCTGCCGCTGCGCCCGATGACGAGTCGAGCGGATCGCCCTGCGGTCGCGTTGTCAGGATCAGCACGGCCGCGCAATCCGCCGCTGCCAAGCTGAGTTCGACGAGGTCCTGCAGCGTCGATGGGTCCGCCCAATGAATGTCTTCAACGACGAGCAATCGAGGCTGCACGCGGCTCGCGCGTTGCACGAGCCTGGCCATCACGTCCTGCCGGCCTCGAACGCGCATCGCGTTGTTCATGGCTTCGTAGACCGCCCGGTGTTCGGGCGGCTGCGGCACCTCGATCAGATCGTTGAGGAAAAGCGCATCGCCGGCGTCAGCCAAACCGTCGGCGATGGCTCGCGTCATGGCGAACCTGGCGGCTTCCTCATGGCTCGCGTCGTCGAACGCCAGGAGCCCACGCATAAGTGATCGGATCGCGTCGCGACCGGCTCTTGAACCGAAGTCGAGCACGAACGCCGTGTGACACACGAAGCCTAGTCCGTTTGCCTCGCGCTGAAATTCTTCGACCAGACGCGTCTTTCCGATACCAGGCTCACCCCGCAGACGAACGACGCGGCCGCGTCTCGTCTCCCGGCATGATTCGAGGATCGCCCGAAAATGGCGCAGTTCGTCGCGACGGCCAAAGAGTGGTCGACTGGCAGACGGACGTCGAAGGCCGGTGAGACGCCACACGGGAACGGGCTCGGCGAATCCTTTCACGGCAAGTGCGCCGCGGGCTTCGCACGCGATGCGATCAGCCAGCGGGCGCCACAAAGTTTCCGAGACCAGGATTTCGCCCGGTCCGGCCGCGTCCGTCAGACGCGACGCGAGGTTGACTGTTTCGCCCGTCACGGTGTACTCGCGATGCGCCGCGCTGCCCATGTCGCTTGCGACGACCTGGCCGACCGCAATACCGATGTGACTGGCGAGCGGGCGCACCAGCGTTCGAGACAGATTCGGCATCGCGTCGATGATCGCGAGTGCGGCCCGCGCTGCGCGCTCCCGATCGTTTCCGTACGAACGCGGCGCGCCGAACACCGCCATGACGCAATCGCCGACATGCTTGTCGATGTGCCCGCCATGTCGAACGACGATGTCATCCACCTGCTCGAAGTAGCCGCCGAGCACAACGAGCAATTCTTCCGGATCGAGCACCCGGCTGAGATCCGTATAGCCGCAGATGTCGGCGAAGAGCACTGCGACCTGCCTGCGCTCGTCCGCTCGCGCGACAGGCTGGTCGACAGAAGCCTGTACCGTGGACGACGGTTTCTCCGCTATCGCAGTCAGCAGCCGCTTGCGATGCCCTAGCGAGCGCACGCCGAGCTCCTTCAGGTCCGCATCGCTGAGCTCGCGCAGCATCGCGCCATCGATGTCGTTGTCGGCAAATACCTGCATGTACTGCTCGAGCCCGAGTTCGCGCAGCCACAGTTCGATGTCCATCGCGTCACCGCCGGAACCTGTTTCCCGTTGAGCGCTTAAGAAATACGACGGCGCTCGCCTGTTTCAGTGTAGGCGTTGCGCGCACCGACGGGTGTATGAAGGCCGTTTGACACGCGCAAGGACGACGGCGGATACTGGGTCGCGCGGCGCGCTGGCATGTCTCGGCGCCGCGCGTTGCGGGAGAGCGCCGTGAAGGAAGGTGCCACAGGTTCTGCGTCCGGGTCTGCGTCGGAATTCGCGTCGAACGTCACCGGGCTGCTCGGCGACCTGGCGGCGGGCGCCGTCTCGACGCTCGTCATGCTCTGCTACGCAATGAGCCTGGGCACGCTGGTCTTCAGCGCGGACCTCGCGCGCTATGCCCAACTCGGCGTGCCTACAGCGCTCGTCAGTTGTATCGTCACTGCGCTCGTGATCGCGCTGACCAGTTCGATGCGTCTGAATATCGCCGGGCCGGACAGTAACGCGACGGCGTTTCTCGCGGGTGTAGCGGCGGGCGTCGCCAGCAGCGCACGCGCCGACGGCGGCTCGCCACCAACCATTCTGCTGACCGTACTGATTTCGATCGCGCTGTGTTCGGTGCTGACGGGCATTGTGCTGTTCTCAATCGGTTCGTCGAAGCGCAGCCGTTCATTGCAGTTCCTGCCGTACCCCGTGGTCGGAGGGTTTCTCGCCGGCACGGGTTATCTGCTGCTCGCGGGCGCGTTTCGCGTGCTGACGGGCGCGTCGCCTCAATGGCATAGCCTCGGGCTGCTAGCGCATCTGCACTGGCTCGCATGGACACCCGCGCTCTTCATCGGCGTGCTCACAACCGCGCTTACGCGCGGCTGGCAGCACATTGCCGCACTGCCGATCGTACTCCTGTGCGGAATCGCGCTGTTCTATTTGCTGCTGCATCTCGCCGGACTGTCGCTCGACGATGCGCGCAACATGGGCCTGCTACTGCCGCGTGTGAAACTGCAATTATTCCCCGATCTCCATATCCCTGCGCCGCTCGCGCGCGGCGTGATCGACTGGGCCGCGATCGGCGCACATCTGCCTGAGACGCTCGTCGTGACATCTGCATCGGCGATCACGATCCTGATGAACTCGACGGCCATCGGCGCGGTAACGGGCGAAGACATCGACCTGAACCGCGAAATGCGCGCGGCGGGACTCGCAAACATCGCGAGCGGATTGCTGGGCGGCATGGTCGGCTATCAGTCGTACAATCGCTCGATGCTCAACGCGCGCGCCGGCGCGACGAGCCGAATGGCGGGCGTGTTCGCAGCGATCGCATGCCTCGTTGCGCTCGCTGCGTCACCCGATCTGGTCGCGCTGTTTCCCGTGCCCGTGCTGGTCGGGCTGCAACTCTTCATGGGATTGCGCCTGATGCTGCAATGGCTGGTTGGCGCGTATGCGCGGCTGAACTGGTATGAGTACGCGCTCGTGCCGGGCATACTCGCCGTAGTCGCGTTTTATGGCGTCGTTGCGGGTGTGATTGCGGGCGTGATCGCCGCGTGCGTGATGTTCGCGCTGCTGTATGGACGCGTCAGTTGCGTGCGAATGGAATTCGATGCTACTACGCGTACCTCGACAGTCGAGCGCAGTATCGAAAACGCCGCGCGTCTGCGCGAAGTCGGCGCGCAGCTATTCGGCGTGTGCCTGCAAGGCTTCCTGTTCTTCGGCACCGCCAACTCGATCCTGCAACGCGTGCGCGAACGCCTCGAAGTACTCGACGCATTGCCCGTGCGCTATGTCGTACTCGATTTCGCGTCGACCAATGGCATGGACGCATCGGTATCGATTGCATTCGTGAAACTGCGGCAACTCTGCGCAACGTCGGGTGCGGATCTCGTGCTGACCGCGTTGCCCGTACGCTCGCGCAATCTGCTCGTGAAGACAGGCACGCTGCATTTACGGATACGCGAGTTCCCAACGCTCGATGCCGGTCTCGAATGGATCGAAGATCAACTGCTCGCATCCGATGCAGACACGGATCGCTCCGGCGAGCACGATTTTTATGCGACGCTCGCGCCGCACTTCACGCCGTGCGCGCTGGAGAAGCTGTGTGCATGTCTCGAAGCGTGCGATCTCGATGCCGGGCAGCCGCTGTTCTCGTGTGGCGAGCCGGGCGATGCGATTTATATCGTCGAGCGCGGACGCGTCGCCGTTTCGTTGCCGCTGCTCGATGGCCGGCCGGTGCGGCTGCGCTCGTTCGGTCCGGGCACGATCGTCGGCGAAATGGCCGTGTACACCCAAACGGCGCGAAGCGCCGACGTGATCGCCGAAGCGCCGACACGCGTTCACCGTCTGTCGGTGCCCGCGCTTCTCACGCTCGAACGCGATGACCCGGTCACCGCGCAGCAGTTTCATCGCTTTCTGATCAAGACGATCGCGTCGCGACTCGCAGTCGCCGATGAAGCACTGCGCGCTGCCTGGTGATCGACGCATGAAATGAGGCCTGCCGTCGCGTGCGCGGCCTCGCCACCCACGCCCGCATACTGCGACATCGCGCCCGATGCGGGATGATCGATGCCCATTGGATCGTGCTTTTTCATCTTGCTGCCCTAAGGCATGCACCGGCTCGAAAAGGTGATGGTCGGCGGGTTTTTTTCAGTCCTCGCGCAAAATCCACCCCGCGATACTCCACCGAGTCTGCTCCGTAATTTCGAACTGCACCCGCCGTTGAGTTTTCTGCTGCAAGGACGTCGCACGCGAGACCACGTGGTCTCCTATGCAGATGTCCTGCACTCGCAGCCGCGTCAGGTCGCACGTGTGAAGCCAGCTATCAACCGCCAGGCTGAACAGTGCCAACTCACGAACATTGGACGACATCTGAAGTCTCGTCCGAATCGCCCAGATTTCGCGGAGCTCCAATGGGGTGCGCAGCCACACGGCCGATGGCTATGCGCCAAGCCGGCAGATTGTGCTCTGCACGTATTCAATCCCTTGGGACCATTTCGTGACTTCACGCACAGTTGCTCGACTCAATGACGTTCTTCCCGTCTTCCAACTCAGTGGCGAGACCAATGCGGTGATCGTCATCACCCGGACGCGATGCGATATGCGCTTGCCCTGCCTTGGACGCCGCGAAGTGGAGTTTCGAATTCGACGACAGTGCGGCCAGCAAGGAGGTCACGGACGCCAGGTGAGCTATAAAGCGCTTCCGAGATGCAAATCTCTCCGGCCTCAGCGAGAGACTGCACGCGCGCGGCGACGTTGACGGTCTGCCCGAAATAATCGAGATTGTCGTTCAGCGTCACTGCTAACGACGGCCCGCAATGCGCCCCGATCTTCAGAATGATCGCCGGTTCTCCACGCTCGCGATTGAAGCGTCCGATTTCATCGACAATCCTTAACGACGCGGAAACAGCGTCCGTTGGTCGACAGAAGACGACCATCACAGCATCACCAATCGTCTTTACGATCGCGCCGGAATACCGTTGTGCGACCACCTCGAGCAATGCGAAATGCTGTCTGACTAGCCCGTACGCATTCAGATCGCCGAGGCGTTCGTACATGGCCGTCGAACCCTTGAGATCGGTGAAAACAAATGTCACTTGCCGAATCCCGAGCCCCTCCTTCTCGTCGACGCGTTCCGAGCGGAACAGGCGCCGGAAGGTTTGTCGCGCCACTAGCGTCCCCCCGGAGAGATACGGTTCGAATTCGAGCGGCGGCTTGATGACTTGGGCGACGACCTCAGGAGGCCAATTGATCAGGAGCAGGGACCCGCGCTTGCTTCCCGTATTCCTCACCTCAACGACTACAGGGCCGGGCGGCACAACGGAGAGCGCCGGGGCAAACCGTTGCCCGTCATATCCCACCTGCAACAGTGTCGGCGACGTGACCGGTTCGCCGGCAATCGCAACCACGAGAGCGGCCTGTGTTTCGACATTCACGCCCGACAAGGCACCGGGGCCAAGGTCCGCCTGCAGAGTCGTCGTCGAGCCTGGCGGCAGAAACGTCAGGCCGCGCACCAGACCCCGTAAAAAGTCGAGAAACCGAACTTGCTGGCCGGCGAAACGACCGTCACCGTTAAATCGTAGCTTCCAATGGAAATCATCCACGGAAAGCGACTCGGGATCGTGGAAGGTCAGCCTCCGGAGTTCAGGAGATATAGAAAAGGTGACTTCGATGAAATCGTCCAGGTCGGTTTCGCCCGTAACGTCGCATAGTCCACAGACATAGTGGGTCTTGAGCGTGCGCAACGATCCGAAGCTATTGAGGACCATTCCTGACTGCGGACAAAGAACGTTCCAGTTCATCCCGAACAGTCCGTATCGCGCCGCATGAAGAAAGAGGTCGATGCACTCACCCTCGCCTATGCCGCGATCACGCGCAAACGCCAGCGGGTTGACCCGGTAAACGGACAGATCGTCGCCGCTCCTGATCAGAGTCTCGAGCTTGGAAATGACACGCGGACTCCATGACCTCGCCTGCTCGATCTCGATCATTTTGCGCTCGAGAAACTGATCGTCAATGTGCATCGTCGTGGCCGAGTCAGCGGCAAACAGTCAGACACGATCTCCGTGTCCGTCGCCTGATTTCCGGAATACTTCCAGAGCGTTACTTCTCCTGCATCCCTTCACCTTGCCTACTTCCTGCGCGAATCGGTATAGCGCGAACAGCGACGAATTCAGTTCATGATCGGCCACCTCTTCCTGGCATCTCTACCTGAAGTCGATCCCTTGGACGGCTTTTTCGAGTATACCGCCAACTGACGCATCGCAATCTACGTGCTTGCACTTGGTTTTTGAATTGACAATATTCGTCAGGCCATTTGCGGAACCCCGGCAGCGTGCCCTGTTACGCCGGCTACCATCCGTAGGGTATCGAGGGACAAAAACAAGGCGGCCGCGCTGCACATCAAACTGACGTAGAGCAGTGGAGTTAGCTATCCGGCGAGTTGGGGCGCGAACCGGTCGCTCGAATGACCACTTTGAGTGCACTGTGAGCGGCAGACGTTGGCTGGACAGCGCCCGATGCAGACCACCGTCCGGAGGTACCTCGGTTCAAACTTCAGTCTGCTCTGCCATCTCGAGCGCATCGTCGACCTCGATGCCAAGGTACCGCACTGTGCTTTCAAATTTGAGCCTTGCTACGGAACTGCCGCCAGCCAGCCCGGATGGCTTTAACCGTTCGCGATGTTGAACCTTACTCAGCCTGCAACCGGTCGAAAAGTGCGGCTCGAATAAGTGCACGTTGCATCTGTGCAAAGAGCTCAGGCGTGTCAGCGCTCTCGTCAAAGCGGAACCGTTGACGACGCAAGCGCCGCCTTGCGATGCCCACCGACTGTCCACGCAATCGCGGTCCCGATTGCGAGAGCTAACAGGCATGCAGTCGGAACAAGCATTGGTGCGACATGGCTATGACTAACTTTGCCGACGTACGGCATCAGGTTCTGTGCGAAAAACCCGCCGAGATTGCCGATGCAGTTGATGGCGGCGACACTTGCCGCGGCTCGAGCGCCGGAAAAGAAGCGCGGGGGAAGCGACCAGAAACAAGGGTACAGCAGAGGAATACAGGCGCCACCCACACACAGGGCGACGAAGCGCAACGAGACCGTCGGCAATACGAGGCTGGAGGCAAAACATACAACGCCGATGCCTGCGACCACGACCATTGCTTTTAACACCACCTGTTCACGTTTGAGCTTCCCGGGAAGCCAAAGGAGAAGAATTGTCGCGAGTGCCCACGGAATCATGTTGAGCAGGCCGTTGACGCTCGACGAAACGCCCCAGCTCTTGACCAGCGTAGGCAACCAGTACGTCACACCGTACAGCGACGTCGACATCAGCATGTAGGTTGCTGCGAACATGAGAACCTTCGGGTCAAGCAATGCCGCCCATGGCCGGGACTCCTTTGCTTCCGCGGACGCTTCGCGCGCAAGCGCTGCGACCACAATGTCCTTCTCATCCTGAGAAAGGAAGTTCGCTTCCTTGACGGAGCTCGGTAGATATCTAAGTGCTACGAAGGCAATCAGTATTGCCGGAAGACCGGTGGCAAGGAAGACCCATTGCCAACCCGCCAGTCCCAGTGTTCCGCCCAAGGAAAGGAGCAGCCCTCCGACCAGCGCGCCAAGCATGTTTGCCAGCGAACTACCGAGGGTAAAAAGGCCAAGCACACGTGTCCGGTAGCTTTGAGGAAACCACTGCGTCAAGTAGTAAATGACGCCTGGATAGAACCCCGCTTCAGCAACGCCAAGTGCAAACCGGAACGAATAAAAAACTGGCAGGGACCGTGTGAACGCCATTAGCACTGTAACGATGCCCCACGTAATCATGATGCGAGCGAGCCACGTCCGGGCCCCGAAACGATGAAGCGCCAGTGTGCTGGGCACCTCGAACAGGAGGTAGCCAATGAAAAACAGCGACGCTCCAAGGCCATACGCGGCTTCCGTCATGCCGAGTGCCTGAACCATTTCCAGTTTCGCGAAGCCGACGTTCTGCCGGTCGATGAATGCGATGAGAAACATGACAATCAGCAGCGGCATCAGCCGCCATGCCATTTTCTTCATTACCTGCTGCTCACGTGTTACGGACGTAGACATGTTCGTTCCGGTTCCATGCCCGCTGCCGCTCGACTGGCGTTTCGAAAACCGTCAGTCTGACGAAAACAGGCAGATTGATATAGTCATATATATGTTTGTATGTTTGAGGTCGGGCTGCAATGAGGTATAACCCGGACGAGCGCACGCAAGCGAGCTGCGGCCGCAGCTGGCGACCATTGATGTATTCGGCGAACGAGGTGTAGAGCCTGAAAGTCGCGGGAAAATGCGACTCGCCGGGCGACAGAGAGTCAGTTTGCGCTGTCGGTCCCTTTGACGGCACCGAACGCGGCGAGGGAGTCGCGTTGTCAGCGAATATCGACCTGGTACTGGAACGCGGCAGCAGCACCACGCGTGGTGCGCCATTCAATAGGCGTCCCGGCGAAATCGGATGCCACACGGTGCACAAGGATTACCGGGCTGCCAACGTCGATATGCAAGAGCGCTGCATCAGCGTCCGTCGCCTGTTCGACGTTCAGGATCTCGGTTGCGGATGCGACGATTTGGCGGCAAAGCCGTTCGTAAAGCGGATAAAGCAAATCCTCGAAGCTACCAAGGGGCAGCGTCGCCAGCGCTTCGAAACGGCTTCGAGGTAGCCATATTTCTTCCGACAAAACGGGGTGTCCGTCAATCAGTCGTACCCGTGAGAGATGAACAGCCTTCTCCGTCGCCTTCATCCGCAAGGTCGAGCGAACCGTCTCGTTTGGCTTGACGACGTCGCGGCTGAGCACCTTCGCCGTCGGTCGGACCGGCTTCCCGTCAGCTGACTTGAATCGGAAGAAGCGGAACAACGACGAATCAAAGCGCGGGCGCCGCACAAACGTCCCCTTTCCCTGGGTGCGGGTGAGCACTCCGTCGGCTACCAGCAAATCAATGGCTTTCCGAAGTGTGCCGGTCGACACGTTATAAAACAGGCTGAGTTCCGCCTCTGTGTCGATTGCCTTTTCCGGCGCCCACTCGCCCTCCGCGATGCGGCGCACCAGGTCATCGCGTAGCTGCTGGTAGCGCGGCAAACGACCGTCTGGCTTGGCCGAGAACGACTGCATATCCATGATTCATATAGTTGTTCACAGGAGTAGTCACTGTACAACATCTGCAGGGACAAGGGTAAATCCCCAATGACTTCTTCGTCGAGGCGCTTAAACTAAACATACAGTCATATACATGAATATATGAATTTATCTGGAGTCGGCGATGTTCACCTGGTACAAGCAAGGCACACCTGTCGAACGCAGCACCTTCTGGGGATGTTTTGCGGGTTGGGGCCTCGATGCTCTCGATGTGCAGATGTTTACCCTGGCAATCCCCGCAATCATTGCAGCGTACGGCATCGACCACACGCAGGCGGGCGCAATCAGTGGCGTGACGTTGGTGTCATCGGCGATGGGCGGTTGGTTGGCAGGCGCCCTGTCCGACAGGATTGGTCGTGTCCGGACGCTGCAAATTACGATTCTCTGGTTTGCCAGCTTCACGTTCCTCTGCGCCTTCGCCCAGAGTTTTCCTCAACTACTGGTCCTGAAGGCCCTGCAAGGGTTCGGGTTCGGCGGAGAGTGGGCTGCAGGCGCCGTGTTGATGGCTGAGACCATCCGGACGGAACACCGCGGCAAGGCCATGGGCGCGGTACAGAGCGCCTGGGCTGTCGGCTGGGCCGGCGCAGTGCTGTTGTATGCCGCAGCTTTTTCGTGGTTGCCGTCAGACACGGCGTGGCGTGTCATGTTCGGTGTTGGCCTGCTGCCGGCGCTTCTCGTCCTTTACGTCCGCCGCAATCTCCGCGAACCTGTGCGCGTTGAGCCGTCTCGCGCTGAACCAGCGGTTTCTGTGTGGGGGCAAATCGCGCAAGTATTCCAGCCGCGCGTCATCAAGACCACCGTTATCGGGGCGATTCTGGGCACAGGCGCACACGGCGGGTACTACGCCATCATGACCTGGCTGCCGACCTTCCTCTCCAAGGAAAGACATTTGTCGGTCCTCAACACTGGCGGGTATCTTGCGGTTGTTATCGTGGCTTTCTGGTGCGGCTGTATGGCGAGCGCTTACCTGCTCGACCGTATCGGACGGCGTCGCAACATCGCATTTTTTGCATTTTCTTGCATCGTCACTGTGCTCGCCTACGTGATGCTTCCCTTGAGCAACACGGAAATGCTTGTTCTGGGCTTCCCGCTAGGCTTCTTTGCTGCCGGTATACCGTCCAGTCTGGGCGCACTCTTTAACGAGTTATATCCTTCGGACATGCGCGGGACAGGCGTCGGCTTTTGCTACAACTTCGGTCGCATCGCCTCGGCGGGTTTCCCGGTGCTGGTCGGGTACATGAGTCATTCGATGTCGCTGGGAGCAGCGATTGGCATCGATGCCGCAATTGCGTACGGGCTGGCGATGGTTGCCGTGTTGCTGCTTCCCGAAACGCGCGGCAAGCGCTTGCGGCCGTCCGGCGTCGAGCAGGCTTCACAACCGGTCGCCGGCGCCGAATTAGCGCTTGACCATCCCCGGAGCCAGCGATGACCCAGGCACCATCCATCGCGCGGCCACGGCTGCCGCGCGTTGACACGCACGCGCACGTGTTTGCCCGGACTCTGCCGCTGGCGGACGGACGGCGCTACGCACCCGACTATGACGCAACGCTGGACGCCTACCTTAAGCTTCTTGACGAGAACGATATTGGCAATGCCGTCCTTGTCCAGCCCAGCTTTCTCGGCACCGATAACAGCCATCTTTTAAAGGCGCTGACCAGCGACATTAGCCGGCTGCGCGGTGTGGCAGTCGTGTCGCCCGAAATTTCAGAAGACGACCTGCAGCGGCTGAACTGCCAGGGTGTGACGGGCGTGCGTCTGAACCTTGTCGGGCAGACGCTCCCCAAGCTGGGCTCGGCGCCATATCTAACGCTTTGGCAGCAGTTATCAAAACTAGGCTGGCACGTTGAGTTGCACAGGGAGGCGTCGGACCTGGCGCCGCTCGTCAACACTTTGCTGGATGTGGGCTTGCCAGTCGTCGTTGACCATTTTGGCCGCCCTGACCCGGACAGCGGCACGCGCGACCCGGGGTTTCACGACCTGTTGGAGTTTGGACCATCTGGCCGCGTGTGGGTCAAGATTTCGGGCGCCTATCGGTGCTCGGTCCAGGACTCGAGGTTCATGCGCGATGCCACTGACCAGCTCATAGACGCATTTGGCGCCGAACGTCTGATGTGGGGTAGCGACTGGCCACACACGCAGTTTGAACATGCGACGAACTACAGCCAAACGCTTACCGCGTTGCTGGACTTACCTCTTGCGCCCGCGATTGTCGAGGCAATCCTGTGCTCAACCCCGCGCTCGTTTTACGGGTTCGACAAAGACCCCGTGAGGGATATTGTCCCGGCGGCACCGACTTCCCAACTCACTTCCTGAGGTCATTCTGCTAGTCACCGGTAGGTTGCACGGCGCCAGATTGCTGCAGTTCGTGGGCTTTCCGACGCCCGAGATTCCGGGTCCGGACGCCAGCGAAGAACAGATTCGAGCGATGCTGAAAAAGCTCGGCATGATTTTCGTCAGGCTGGTTTTCAAGGGCGGTGTTGGCAACACGCGCCAACGTCTATCTCGACGGCGTGCCCGCCTGGGCGGAGCTCAACTGGCTCGGTCGGGAAGTCGAGATTGGCGGGATACGCTTTCGCGGGGCCCTACCGACGCGGCGCTGTGCCGCCATCGACGTCAACCCCGAGACCGCCACACGCGACGCCAATCTGCCGAAAGCGAGCATGCAGCATTTCGGCCATGCCGATCTAGGCATTTAACTTCCCCTTGTCGGGCCCGACGCGGTCTAGCCGAACCCGGAAGATCATCGCAAGCCGCACCGCCAACGGCGGCGAACCTCGGCTGTCGACCCGTTGCGGTCAGTCACGTCCAACGTCGATCAGTCCGCTTCCATCTATAAAACAGACGTACAGGCGGTTTGTCACGGCTTTTCTCACCGTCGCCACGCGTTGGTGTGACGCCATGCAATCACAAATGTTCGCGAGTCAGTGCGAGTGCCGGTACTTGCGAGTTGTGACTGGATCGAGCTAAGTTTCCGACGGCACTTGTGTCAAACCCCTCGATCTTGCATGTTACATGGAGATCCGTGACGGCAGCCGGGTGGGCCGCTTCATGACTCCGAGATCATGTATGTTGGGGTTCCGCTCGCAGGTGGTGATCAGCCGTTCGTCGCCTCGCGGCAACCACATCCAATGCCGATTTCACCATTCAATCCGGATTTCCTTGACAATGGTTTCCACGGAAATCATAATGGTTTCCATGGAACCTATTCGAAAGGACATTTGCCGTGCCGCGCGCGACTTCGATACAACCTGCGCCCGTTCTCCAAACACATTTGGGCTACTGGGTGAGACTCGTTTCCAATCATGTATCCGGCGCGTTCGCTCGCGAATTGCAGGAGCGTGGCTTGTCGGTCGCCGAATGGGTCGCACTGAATCAAATCTCGCAGGCGGCAGTTTCGACTCCCGCTGGCCTCGCCGACGCAATGGACATGACCCGCGGGGCCATCTCAAAGGTGCTCGACAAATTGCAATCCAAGGGATTGATTTCGAGGGCGGCGAGTCAAGAAGACAACCGCGTCCAACTACTTGCGCTGACTCAACAGGGCAAGCGGGCGTTGCCAGAACTAACGACCATCGCCGACGGCAACGATGAGCATTTTTTCGGCGCTCTGGGTGCGAATGAACGCGCTACGCTTCGAAAGTTACTGAAGAAGCTGGCCGATACTCATCAAATGCACAACATCCCCGTGGATTGAGGTACGACAGTCTCCACACCAAACGCAGCAGCATTTCCATAGTGAGGAATAGCAGTGAGCAAAGCGATAGAAAATCTGAAGGCTGCGCAGCAACGTGCGATGACCAACCGCCCGAAAGTGGGTGGATTTCCTTACTTGGCTGACACGCTTCGGCGAGCGGGGGTGACGCGTAATGTGTGGTTCCTGCCTGCGTGCGAGAGCCTGTACCTCACAGAGGATGGGCCGGTCGTCGTGCAGGGCGCACCGCTTGTGTCGGGTGCCGTTGATGTGCCGCCGTTCGACCAGCCGGCTCTCGTGACCGCTCTGCGGGTCGATCAGGCAGGAGAGAGCTCATTTCCAGAGTTTCTGGCGGCGTCGTGGCATGCGGGCGTTGTCCGTTATGAGGTCGACCTGTTGGAACGCACTGTCACGTACTACGGGTGCCGGAATGAAGAATACGTTGAGGAATATCCCGCTCTGGAAGGCCGATAGCCGTGAAGACTGATTGACCGTGGGAACCTTCGAAATCAACATCCTTTCCGCTGGAAGTATTCGCCTGGCGATCCCGTTGTTGTTCGACGCGCTGCATCTCTCGGCGCAGCCGCTCGCAACGGTCGAAATTACTCACCGTGGACCGAGCGGTTTTCATGCTAACGAGATCGCGGCGAGATAACTCACGCTGGCGTGTAGACGACTGGACACTCTGGAGTTGGAGATGAAGCTTCTTTTGCCGTTTGCCCCGTTTATCGCTTTCGCGGTGGTCGAGCATCTGGCCGGTGTACCGGCGGCGGGACTCGCAGTCGGCACGATCCTGGCAGTCGCCCTTCTGGTGCGCGATGTGGTGACGCCGGGCCGCCGCATCAAGCTGCTGGAGATTGGCACGACGCTGCTGTTTGGCGCACTTGCAGTCTATGCGTTCACCAAGAATGTGCAATGGTCAATCGCCGCGGTGCGGCTGCGCGTCGATGCGGGGCTGATGCTGATCGTGCTGGCGTCAATCGCGTTGCGGCAGCCGTTCACGCTGCAGTACGCGCGTGAGGCCGTCGACCGCGAGCATTGGGAAAGCCCGCAATTCGTGCGCGTCAACTATGTCATCAGCACGGTGTGGGCCGTCGTGTTCGGCATCTTGGTGCTTGCTGACATCGTGATGGCTTACGTCCCGGCACTGCCACATTCGACGGGTATCGTCGCGACTGTCGCGGCGCTCTATGCAGCCGTGAAGTTTACGTCGTGGTATCCCGAACAGCCGGCAGCAAAGCGAGCCTGAATCGACGGGCTGCGTTGCGACGCCGGAGGCCGCCTGTTGTCCATCCGGATGATCGCGTGCACGTCCACTGTGTGGTACAGATCGCCGCACGCCATAGAACATGACTTGAATCTGAAGTGGCGCCCTCTGATTAATATTTGCCAGCGCGGAGCTCCTGTCCACGCCTTGCAAACTCACACAGCCAGGGAAGAATGCCATGCTTAAGAATTTCACACGGACGTGCACCCTACGGACTGCAATCAGCCTGCTGGGCCTGCTAATCATGCATCCAGCGTTTGCTGATGGCCCGTCAACTTATGACGATTGCATGCTCCTTGGCTTGCGCGACGCCCGCAGTCAGGTCGCATCGAACTATATACAGCGCTCGTGTTACGCCCTGTATCGGAATGGCGAAATGCTACTGCCGCGGGAGAAGGCGTACTACGAGTGCATTCTGGACAACATGCCGGGTGCCTGGGTGCCGTCCACGATAATGCAGATCAATGCGATCTGCTCCCGGCGGAGCCAGTTGTAACGCCATCTGATGAACACACGGCTCGTGCCGGATGAATTCACATTGAGGTCTGTGCGCACATGTTCCACGGCAATAGTGTCGCGGAGTAGTTCGCGATGCTCGTCAATAGCAACTTCACGACCAGCCGGACGAGATGCCGATATGGATCGATATCCCTGGATGTTGCAGACCGATCCACTGAGTAAGGGTTTGCCTCGGCATGCGCGCAGGCAAGATCCGCAGACAGTTAGCCCTTGCATGCAACGACGAACAGTCTGATCTCGTTTTCGCCGATGTCGTTCAAGGTCGGCCAAGCGCCATTCTCATGTGACAACGCAACCTTTGCCGCGACCAATTCGAATATTGAAGGGCTTTGACTAGAGGCAAAGCCGACTCAGGGGTGTCCGTTGCTCAGCATTTCCGACGACCGTTTGTGGCCGAATTCTGTCCGACGACGCTCGGCGGGAGTCGGCCCCTTCCCGCGCTATGTTAAGCACTGCGGGAATAATGGCGAAAATTATCAATCTCTACCGCCATCCAATCAAGGGTCTCTACCGAGCCCTTGACGGAAATGGCCGTCAGCCACGGGCAAGGACTGTCCTTCGACCGCGCATTCGCGCTGGCGACGCGGCTGGATCCAGAGACCGGCACGCTAACCGTTCGTTATCGCGGTGAGCTTGTGCTTGAGGCGGCGACGACGAGTGCTGCGGGCCGCGAGGCGATCGAGGATTTCATGGCGGCTATCTGGGCGAAGCGACTGAAGACCGTCCCCGTCGAAACGCAGCTTTGGCACATAGAAGTGGACCCCTACCGGGCTGAGCCAACTCGATCCGCTTCGTTTGCGTATACGTATGCGACTCACAAGTTGACCCGATTGAAACCAGCTTAAATTCAATAACTCATGCGCTTCATTCGAGTCCTCTCCTGGGCAGTTTCGGATCGACCCTCTGAGACCAGGAAGGTCATGCCCGCATAGCGGGGGACCTGTACAAAGAGAAGAAGGATCAGGGCGCGATTGCGAGAGAGTTTAGTCAGCGCCGGCCAAACGTACCTGGGGCAACGATGCCGAAGATGACGGCGCCCGTAAGGATCTGCGTAAAGAAGATTTTGACGTTATTCATTTTTTGCAGCTCTCGGCCCACGCCGGATAATCGATATAGCCGCACTCATCCGTCCTTGTCCTGCGTCGCAGTCTCGAAATCGCTCGCGTCGTGCCGCTCGCGAAGCTGTCCGGACAGCTCGCCGCCCGTCCTGTTGACCACACGGCCGCGTCTCACGGCTGGCCGCGCGAGGAGCATGTCGGCCCAGCGTTGAACATTCGTATAGTCCTGCACGGACAGGAATTCCGCTGCCCCATATTGCCAGCCTTTGACAAGGCCGCCATACCACGGAAACACCGCCATGTCGGCAATGGTGTAATCGTCACCGGCAAGATACGCGTTGCCGGCGAGGCGCCGGTCCAGCACGTCGAGCTGGCGCTTCACCTCCATCGCGAAACGGTCGATCGCGTACTCGATCTTCGTTGGCGCATAAGCGTAGAAATGCCCGAAGCCGCCGCCCAGGTAGGGTGCGCTGCCCATCTGCCAGAACAGCCAGTTCAGTGTCTCGGTACGGGTCTCGACGTCTTTCGGAAGAAACGCCCCGAACTTCTCGGCCAGATAGAGCAGGATCGAGCCTGATTCAAACACGCGGACCGGCTTCGACCCACTGCGATCCAGCAGCGCGGGGATCTTCGAGTTCGGATTGATGTCCACGAAGCCGCTGCCGAACTGTTCGCCCTCGCCGATCCTGATCAGCCATGCGTCGTACTCGGCGCCGGAATAGCCGGCCGCGAGCAGTTCCTCCAGCAGGATCGTTACCTTCACGCCATTGGGCGTGCCCAGCGAATAAAGCTGCAGCGGGTGCCGCCCGACCGGAAGCGCCTTCTCGTGCGTCGGCCCGGCGACCGGCCGGTTGATGTTGGCAAAGGTGCCGCCACTGGGTTTGTTCCAGGTCCAGACCTTCGGGGGAATATAGTCGAGTAAATCAGCCATGGGGCTCTCCGTAAGTCTCAGTGCCGGCTCACGCAGCCGCGGGATAGTTGGACGGGAAGAGCGCACGTCGGGTCTCCTCGTCGTTGACCTTCTTGAACTCGTGGTCCTTGCCGACGGCTCTGGCACTAGCCGCCGCGGGACGTGCATCGACCGTTTCGAACAGGCGCTTGAGATTCGGAAACGCCGCCAGCGGATCGTCGGCCCCTTTGAGCACGCGCGAGGCACGATCGAGCCATCCCCAAGCCGAGATATCCGCGATCGTATAGGTGTCGCCGACGATATGCGTCCGCCCTTCCAGATGGTCGTTCAGAACCTGGTAGTGACGCTCGGCCTCCCGTCGATAGCGGTTCACGGCATAGTCGAGTCCTTCGGGTGCGGCGAACTGGAAGTGCACGGCCTGACCCGAGAACGGGCCGAGACCGGAGGCGAGGAACAGGAGCCACGAAAGCAGCTCAGGCCTGTCCTGCGGGGAACCGAGCAGCTTGCCGGTTTTCTCCGCCAGATAGAGCAGGATCGCCGTGGAGTCGAAGACGCGCGCTTCCTCGCCCCCCGGCCCTTCCGTGTCGACAATGGCGGGCACCTTGCCGTTGGGGTTGATCGCACGGAACTGCGGTGTGTGCTGTTCACCCTTGCTAGTATCGACGGGGATCGCCTCGTAAGGAAGGCCCGTCTCTTCAAGGAGAAGCGCGACCTTGGCCGGGTTTGGCGTGGGGTGGAAGTAAAAACGGATCATGGCGGTGCCCTCCGGGTTAAGAATGGGTTCATACACGGTTGGTCGATACACGGCGCGCCGGCGCGTGCCTGGAAGCGAGCAGCACACCGAGAACGATAATGACGATCGACATCCCTTCGGCCGGCGACGGCGTTTCGCCGAGGAAAGGTATGGCGAGGAGCGAGGCAGCAGCAGGAAGCAGCGCAATGACGGCGGTCGCAGCCGACGGACCGAGCAGCGAAACGGCGCGGTTATAGCTGATGAGCGCGACCCCGCTCATCAGCACGCCTTGATAGAGAGCCTGCAAGGCAATCTCGCCTGGGGAGGCAAGGCTGAAGCGGCTGAGACCGAAAAATGTATAGGCTGGAAGATAGAGCGCCGTCGACCAGACACATATCAGCGCGGCGGACTGGATCGGTGTCAGCCGGCTGCGGCGAAACAGCAGTGTATAGATGGCCCACATGGCGGCAGCGACGACCAGCGCGACGATACCCAGGGCGTCTGGCGCGCCGTGGACCGCTGCGCCGGCGCGCACAAGGCAACCGAGTCCTGTGGCGATTACTCCGTAGCCAAACCAGCGTAACCGTCCCTGCGGCTCACGCAGGAAACCCCACGCGAACACACCAGCGAAGACTGGCATCAACGTCGGTGCTACGGACGCGGCCTGAGCCGCCGACGTCAGTTTCAGTCCAAGCGCGACGACCAGCACGAAAGGCACGCCCCAGAGCACCGCGAATAACAGACCTTCGCCCCACGCGGCGGCAGACAGGCGGGAGCCCCGGCGCACGATGGCCGGGGCAAGAAGGACGGCGCCGATGCCGAAGCGAAGCGCGGCGATGTCCCAGATGCGAAGCTCACGGGTGACGCCAAACCGCGTCACGACGAACCAGCCCGAGAAGATCATCACCGTCAGCGCTGCCCAGGCAAACCCCGCCATGCGCACGCACGAGGCGCGTCGCTTCGCCCGCTCGGCCTCAACGGCCGCCTCGACCGGTAGCTTTCCGCTTGCCATCGTTCAGGCCAGTTGAAGCTCTTCGAGGGCGGCGAGGATCGCATCCGGTTCGAGCCGCGTGCGGTAATCGACCTCGATACTGGCGAGTGCGACGCGTCCATCCGGGGCAATCACATACGTGGCCGGAACCGGCAGTTCCCAGCTCTCGTCGCCATTGATCGCAGGCAGCGCCTTCTGGCTCGAGCGAAGTGCCTCACGCAGATCCGCAGACAACGCGTAAGCAAGCCCGAAGCGGCGTGCGACGGAATTGTTAACGTCGCTCAGGACATCGAAGGTTAGAGCGTTTGTCTGAACAGTGGTCAGCGAGCCGTCCGCAAGTTGTGGCGAGATTGCGACCAGCCGGGCGCCTAGCGTGGCCATCTCGGGAAGGATTGCCTGATAAGCCCGCAACTGGATATTGCAGTATGGACACCATCCGCCGCGATAAAACGTAACGACGACAGGCCCCCTCTGCAACAGAAGGGACAATGAGACAGGATTGCCGTGTACGTCCAGCAGTGAAAAGTCCGGCGCTTCGTCGCCGACTCCGACCGCGTGGTCAAGCGCAAAGCTGGCACGCAGCTCCTCGATCCTGGCTTCGTAAAGAGCGACGCGCCCCGCCGGCGCAGTGCGCGCAAACTCGGCCCTGAAGTTGTCCAGTTGCTCCTGCAGTTCCATGACTCTTTCCTCCTCCGTGCGACAACTCTGCAAGCCTGATGTGCCCAAGGCCTCATTAACGTCGCGTCTTTTCGTTTTAGAACGTGCATTCTATAATCACTCATCGCAGCGAAACTGGCAAGCGCGCTGTGCGATGACTTGACAGGTGACAGAGATGGCGAGACCCAGGGAATTTGATGAAGAGGCGGTGCTGGAGGCGACCATGCAGTGCTTCTGGAGATTTGGGTATGAGGCGACGTCGGTGAAAGACCTGACCGAAAGGACAGGTCTCACCGCGGCCAGCCTTTACAACGCGTATGGAGACAAGCGCGGGCTCTTCCAGGCAGCGCTTGATCGCTACGTGGACGAGAGCATTGGAAGGCGCATACAGCGCTGTGAAGCGCTCCCTCCCCTTGAGGCGATCCACGCGTTTTTCGAAGAGATCGTGCGCCGCTCGCTAAATGACCGCCAGCACAAGGGCTGCATGATCGTGAACTCGGCCATGGAGATGGCACCACACGACGCTGAATTCCAGAAAATCATCGCTGGCGTTCTTGTCCGTATCGAGGATTTTTTTCTAGGTTGCGTCATGGCAGGTCAGTCCGACGGAACCATCGCGCAATCACTGCGGGCAGACGTCCTCGCTCGGCATCTTCTTGGCGTTTTGATGGGCGTTCGCGTCCTGGCTCGTGTTCGTTCCGACAGAGTGCTGCTGGAAGGGGTGATTGCACCAGCGCTTGCCTTGTTGCAACCCCCAAACGGGTGAACTAGCGATCGCCGAAGTTCGATGTAGAGCGCCTCCCGCACCGTTTTTTATTCTGCCGTGTATGTCGTTGAATGCCCGTCACTAGACAGCGCCAGGAACTTCGGGTCAAACCCGGTAACTTGAGGGCATGACAAGAGGGACACGTAAGGCCTGCCCGACAGACGTGTCAGACCAGGAATTGAGCTTCATCAATTCATCATTTCGTCTCGCGCATCGCCTGTAATGAGCCGCGTGCTGCGCCGGTAGGTGAGATACGCCCAGAGCCAATCAAGAATGACGATGGCCCGGTTCCGTCCGCCGACCAGAAAGGCGATATGGGTTGCGCCCCAAAACCACCACGCGGGCTCCCCCCATACACAAAGCTTGCCGATCTCGGCAACGGCGGCCTGACGCCCGATCGTGGCCAGGCTGCCAAAGTGCCGATAGCGAAACGGCGGCGGCGGGCGCCGCCCCGCCACACTGGCCGCAATCACGCGAGCCACATATCGGCCCTGCTGTTTGGCCGCCGGCGCGAGACCAGGAACAACTGCTCCGCCCCATCCCAGAGAAGATGCCGTGTCGCCGATCGCATAGATCCGTTGCAGGTCAGGCACGGACAGGTCGGCTGCCACGGCAAGCCGCCCCGACTGATCAGCGGTCCGGTTCAACCATTGGGCCGCGGGCGACGCAGCAACACCCGCCGCCCATAGAACGGTACGGGCGGCGATGCGCTGCCCGCCAATGTCGACACCCTCGCTGTCCACGCCCAGTACCCGGGTGTCGAGCCGGACATCGACCCCGAGCGCTCGCAGTGAGCGTTCTGCTGCGCCCGATAGCGTAGCGGCGAAAGTGGGCAGAATGCGCGGACCCGACTGCAACAGGATAACGCGAGCGACGGCCGGATCGATCATGCGGTATTCCTCGGCCATCCCGTGCCGGGCCAGTTCGGCGATGGCTCCCGCCAGTTCGATGCCGGTGGGACCGCCGCCGACGATCACGAAAGTCAGCCACGCGGCACGCTCGGTCTCGCTGGCCGCGCTTTCGGCTTCCTCGAACGCCCGCAGGAGGCGGCTGCGCACGGCGGTCGCATCTTCGATACTCTTGAGTCCCGGTGCAAAAGGCGCCCAACTGTCCTTGCCAAAATAGCTGTGACGAGCGCCCGTCGCCAGCACCAGATAGTCAAATTTCATGGGTAACACGCCGATGTGTACCTCGCGAGCGACCGCATCCACTCCCGTCACCTGCCCTAGCCTGACCTGAACGTTGCGCTGACGCCGGAACAGGCTGCGGATCGGCGTGGCGATCTCCGCCGGCGACAGCGCGGCCGTGGCCACCTGGTAGAGTAGCGGCTGAAACAGATGATGGTTGCGCTGGTCGATCAGCGTGACCCGACAGCGCGCATTGCGCAATCCCTGCGCGGCTGCGACGCCGCCAAAGCCGCCCCCGACCACGACGACATGTGGCAGATCCTCCGGGGCGGAATCGTCTTCCTGCAACGCATTGGCCGTCCACCGCTCAAACAGCCAATCGAGGGAGAACATGCCACCGCCCGCGGCCACGAGCACAGCAAGCAGAAGCAGGACTGCCAGCCGATCGTCCATCGACATGGCGATACCAGCCACTGGCACCATCACCGCTATGAACAGCGCGGCAAACCGCGTCGCACAGCCAAGCACCAGCGCCAGCGCGAGCGCCGCCGCACACCACGCTGGATGGACAAGAGATGTCGCAGCGGCGCCCAACATCCCTCCCTGCCACCAAGCACCGAATGGCAATACGAAGTTAACGAGTGAAGCGGCAAGCCCAACACGTATGACAAACTGCAGAAGCGGGCCCAGGTGACGTTCGAGCCAGACGTAAAGCTCACGCGTGAGCCTTACTGGGCGAAATGGGATCCACGACAAACCGCGCCCCAGAAGATTGTCCAGCGACATGGCCCCCGCCCCGCTTACGATGAACCATGAAAGGAGCGCGAGTTTGGCTCCCTGTGCGCCCACCGCGAGCGCGCCGTGACTGTCCGCAATTGTCTCGATGAGCAGCACCAGCGCAACAGGACGAGTCAGCAGCCCCAAGGTAAGCAGCAACGGCACTACACTGTGCAGCGCCGCATCGAGCCCGGACGGGACGTGCAGGCCGCCGGAAAACAGCCCCCCGTGAGGGCCTTCTGCCATCGTCATGATCTGGTGCACGAGGACGACCTGCCCAAACCAGATCCGGGCAAGCAACAGCAACCAGGGCATGCATAGCAGGCGCAGCGCGAGGCCGAAACCGCAGGCACGTTTAAGGGTCTTTCGTAGCATAGGGATAAATCGTCCAACTATCCATGAACGGTTCGGAGTTCCACTGCGGCCAGGGAGCGGACCGCCGCGCCGATGCATGGGGTAACGTATTGGCTCAGGACGGCAAGTCAGCCGTAGCGCCTGCCCGTGTCTGGCTGCCCGCAAGATGTCAACGGCTCTCCGAAACCATACCGTCCACATCCGACTGATAGTTCGTCTCCGGCGGTCGCACGGTTACGGCGGTCGAAGAATCTTCTTCGCCGCTCAGATGCCAGGCTGGAGGAAACATTGGATGTGCGCAATCGTCCTTTTCGTTTAGCAATACAAAATAATCATGCAAAACTCAAGTCGTCCAATCTGTCCCGAACCCAAGGGGCACTCACGCGGTCCGTTCGTCCCCGACGACCGGAAACACTTCAGCGCGTCGAGCGTCGATAAAAAACGGCGGTGTGCTGTAACCGGCTGGCAACCGGCAGCGAACTACTGCAAGCGGTTTGGCCACGGCGCTTCTGGCAGACGTCATCGCTCCAACAGGTCGAAAGCAAAAAAAGCGATTCCCCTGTAACCAGACATCTACAGCCCACGAATTAGATCACGTATCCATCACGGGTACCTTCCATCCCAACTACTGGAGAAATTCAATGTCCACAAAGATCACGGTCGGTTCCACCCTGCTCGCCGGCGTTGTCGCGAGCCTGCTTGCATCAGTCGCCCACGCAGCACCGCTTACGCCGGCCGAAGGAGCCGCTGCCGTCGCCGCACACAAGGAGAAGTGCTACGGCGTTGCCCTGAAGGGGCAGAACGACTGCGCCGCCGGTCCCGGCACGACGTGTCAGGGCACATCCGCAATGGACTTCCAGGGTAACTCGTGGAAGTTCGTTCAGGGCGGCACGTGCACGAGTATCCAAGTGCCGGGTGGCGGCCACGGCTCGCTCACTCCGTTGAAGTCCTGATTCGGCGAGCGGCAAGAGGAACGGGGCGGCCATGGGCAATTCCACGATGACAACGGCAGTTAGCCAAACAGACCGCCCCCTTCACGCGACACCTGGCGCCCAAGGACTCGCCGGGACCCGTTTCAAGCATCAGCACCTGTCTGCGATCCTCGCGGGCGGACTGAGCAACGGATTCTTCGAGGTTCATCCGGAAGCCCATATGAGTGTCGGCGGACGGTCACATCGGACGCTTGCCGCGATCTGTGAGCACTATTTCCGCTCTACATTCACGGCGTCCGTATGTCGAATGGCGGCCACCCGGAAGATGCACGCGTGACGCGACCGGTGCAGGACGTGATGGTATCGCGCCGTCCGGCCGTTGATGCGACCTTCCTCATTAGTCTTCTCGACGGCGCATCGACAGGCGAAGCGGGCACGGCCGCGTGTCGGGAAGCCCCGTCCTTCGATCTCCACGCCAATCTGGGCAGGGATGATTCCAGCCGGCGTGTTTGCAGTCGTCCAACATGGAGATTCACAGAGATGTCGAACCTACAGAACGTAAAGCTGCCGCTTCCGGACGTAGTCATATCCGCGATTGGCACGGCGAGGCGGCTGATCCAGCAGTTCGCGCAGCCGTGGCTCGTTCAACTCGTCCTGCGGCTTGCTCTGGCTGTGCCGTTCTGGAAATCGGGTGTTCTCAAATGGCACGGCTTCCTTCAACTGAACGATACGGCGATCGACCTGTTCACGGACGAGTTCAAGTTGCACCTGCCGGGCGGTCCGTATCCGTTTCCTGCCCCAGCTGTTTTTGCGTTTCTGTCGGGCTGCGGCGAGGTGATCTTCCCGGTGCTGCTCGTGCTTGGCTTCGGAACCCGGTTCGCCGCAGCCGGCCTGATATTTATGACGTGCATCGTCGAGCTGACTGTACCGGACGGCTGGCCCATCCATCTAACCTGGTTGGCGATGGCACTGGCAATTGCGGCCTGGGGGCCGGGTCTGATATCGATTGACTATCTGCTTGGCGACAGGTCGCCCAGGTCGTGATCGGGCGCTTTCATGACGATGCACGACTGCGCGAGAGGGCGACGGAATCACGGCAACGATGCCACGGATGTTTAGCAATTCCGCTCGCTCTACTCAAGCATGCGCGTGGTCACGCAGCTCACCAGGGATGAATGCGCGCTCAAGACCGCCTTCGTTCAACCATGCACGCGTCTTCGCGGCTGCACGCTCAATCAGGCGGTCGCACTGCGTGTAGTCGTAGGGCGAGACATCGAGCGGACACAGTGGTGGAACAACAAAAATCTCCGCGCGGGAAGAGTAGGATTCCAGATCGCGCACAAGCTGACACGCAATGAGAAGTGTCAGCGCGTGTGTAGCCTGCGCGATGGCGTTACCGGGCGGCTTGTGTAGCGCGCAGGCAAATCCGGCCGGAAGCACGATGACGCGTGTCGCACCGAGTGAGATCGCCACGGAGATCGGCGTATTGTTGGCCACGCCACCATCGACCAGATCCAACCCGCCAATGCGCACGGGCGGAAACACACCGGGAATTGCAGCGCTCGCGAGAATGGCATCCACCAGCGGGCCGGATGAAAGGATAATTTCTTTGCCGCTTTGCATGTCCGTCGCAACGATGTGAAGCGGTATGGCCGCATGCTCTACCCGGGCAAACGACAAGTTCTTTTCCAGCAGCATGCGCAGTGGTGTGGCGTCGACAAGGTGGGAGCGGCGACGCAGCATCATCTCGAGCAATCCAAACATGGAGAGCGGCATGATGTCCCGCCGCCTGATCCGACACCACAGTAATTCAAGCATGGCGACGCCATCGCTGTCGGGCTGGCCAGCAAAATACGCCGCATTGATCGCACCGGCGGACGCGCCAATCACGCAACCCGGAAGCACACCATGATCGAGCAACTCGCGCAGCATGCCAACTTCGATCGCGCCGAGGCTGCCGCCGCCTGCGAACACAAAAGCGGTCAAGCTGGGCGGAGCGGACAAATTCGGATAAGTGGACATGTCTGCCTCCGTTGCCGTGTCATACCGGATCCGTTCTTCATGACCCACCGAGCGAATTCGCACCAAACGACGAGTGGCCCGATCGGGCCTGCGTCGCCCGGATCGAGCCTGCTGCCTGACGTCCGCTTACCGGAATTTCATATTTTCGCCGATACACTTAGGATAGCTATATACCGTACATGATCTATTCCGGGTGGATCTGATTTATTCGCACTACGCCGCGCCTGGCGTCCGGAGCTTTCGTGCCCGTATTACTACCGCGAACGCATTGAACCAAGACGATCACTTTGCCTTGCTATTCCCTGCCCTTCGTTTAGTGCCGGGTGAAATTCGGTGTGCCTCCAGGCCCATAGGGATCGGGATTGCCGAAACGCGGAATGGTACCGTTCATGCGAGCGCGGATCAGTTCCTCACGCACCTGCTCACGAGTCTTCGGACCTTGATTCGATCCTGCTGCCGTTGAGTTTGCGTCAAGGGGTTGCAAAGACTGCGCGCTCGCCAGCGCCGAGATGCCGAGAGATGCCACGGCAATGATCATCACCAACTTGTTCACTTTCATCATTACTCTCCCAAAGGAGATGGGTCGACCTGTCCAAATTCCAACCCGTCCTGGCGCTCCGGATAGTCGGGAGTGCCTGACGCCGGTGGCTCAAGCACAGGCTTATGCCTGCACTTCATAAGGTATTTCGCCTATTTACCCGGATGGGTTACAGACCACACAAAAAATAAGGTTGGGGATCAGTTACACGCCGGCATCACGCACCTCTGCACAGCGCGGACTGAACACACTTCGACCTTCCAACGGTCCGACTCACCAGTTCAGCAACCGGGGCCCCAGCGCCACGCCGGCAAGCGTGGGGATCAGCATACCGAGGAGATACCAGACGGCCCAGAATGGCACGCCCATCTCGGGACAGTGGAAACAGTAAGCAACGGCAGCAGTCGCTCCTGCCAGCAGGCCGCCGGCGGCGCCGGCCAGCCTGGGACGGGTGGGCGCCAGAGCGCGCATCGCCCAGAATACCGTGATGAACACGGGCACTGAAAGCAACGCGATATTGCGCGGGCACACGCGCCAGGTATTGCCCATTACCAGGGGCAAGCGCGCGTCGGGAGGGGTTAACCACAACAGGATGAGCGTCGCAATCCAGACCGCGAGCGCGGGCGCAGCAAGCGCAGCCCACGCGCGCCCTACCGCCATTCCTGGCCTGGACAGTCTCGCCGTCACCAGTAACGCGGCAAGTGTGAGGCACAGGGGCAGCGCCAGCTTGATCCAGAACAGCGGCGTCTTTATTACCGCGTCGATATCGGGGCGAACGCCATAAGCGATTGCCATGAGCGCCGTGGAACCGGCACCGCCACACACCATGGCCCAGCTGAATCGCTTTGCCGACACGTTCCGATCGACAGCGGGTACCCCCGCGGCCAGCAGTGAAACAAGATCCTCTGTCTTCATGATGCGCCTTGAAACTTCAGTGCCAATGCTTTCAAACCGCGGTGCACGCCAACCTTGACCGCCGACTCCGACAGGCCGGTGAGCTTTGCGGTTTCTGTCACCGACAGCCCCTCCAGCTTTACGTGCAGAATCGGCAGGCGCTGTCGATCGGGCAATTGTTCGAGCAGCTTGCCCAGATCACGCCGCGCCTCCGCCGGTTCGGCATCGCAGGTGGCGAATATCTCGAGCTCGTCGTCCAGCGGCATGTGCAGAGCTTCCCGGCGCGATCGCGCGCGGAAAAAGTCCGCCAGCTTGTAGCGGGCGATGGCATGCACCCAGGCCGTCAACGGCTGGTCTGGACGGTAGGTATGGCGCCCATTATGCACTGCCATCAAAATCTCCTGAACCAGGTCCTCGATATCGTCTTGCAGATAAAAGAGACGCTTCCTCAGGAACCCGCGCAGATGTCCGGTCAGGTCGCCGAGAAATGCATGATAAGCCGCCGCGTCCCCATCCAGGCCACGTATGAACAGAGCCTTCAGTCGCTCTTCGACGGGACGCGCCGGTCCATTTTCAGTAGTTCGGTTCATTGCGGGTTCTGGTTACAGTTCGCGCGAAATAAGCCTTGTGAGAACATGTACGCGGTTCACGGGCAGAAGTTTTCTTCTGGATCTGTGGTGAGAACGTCTCACGTCCGGCCGCCAGCTGCAAGTCTGTCGAGAACCGGAAGCAGCTCGGCGGGGTCGGGACGTCTCGTGCAGTCCGGGCTCACCTCGGCGTAGGCGATGATGCCGTTCCTGTCGATGACGAACCTCGCCGGCATCGGCAGCGTCCACGAGGGGTCGTCGTTGAACGACGACAGGTCGACCCCGAACATGGTCAGGTACAACTCGACGAGATAGTCCGGCAACGCGACGCGCAGCCCATAGTCTGCCGAAAGCTCACCGCGTGGGTCTCCGAGTATCGGGAAACTGAGACGGTTCTCACGGATCGTCACGCGACTATTGACCCCGTTTTGCGGCGAAATCGCCATCAGGATCGCGCCACGCGCGACGATATCGGGAAGTGCCGCTTGCAGCGCCTGAAGATCCAGATTGCAGTATGGGCTCCATACGCCGCGATAGAACGTCAGCACCAACGGGCCATCGGCAATCAGCTTGCCCGCACTGACCGGCCGGTGATCCGGGTCCTTCAGGACAAAACGCGGTGCCACGTCGCCGACCCTTTTCGCTCGCCCTGCCAGGCCAGACTCGATGAGCTCGTCGGTCGCCCGCTGGAGCGTATCGACGACCGAACGATGCGTGTTGAAAGGAGGTCGCCCGGACTCGAATATCGCCTTGAAGGCATCGAGACGTTTCTGCAATGACATGACACGGTTCTCCGATTCGACGTGCGCCCACCGCTCGACTTAATTGGGTACGTCGATCGGCGAAACGGACACTTACCCTCCCCCCTTCAGTCGGTGCTCGGCGCGAAAGATGACACAAGATGCACCTGAATTTTTCCGCCATCCCGTTTTTCCGATAACGCGAGATAAATCGCGATAGGGCCAGATTTGCAGTGCCTTTCGGATCATTGGCGTCAGTCTGACGTGCACGCGTTGGCGAGAGGATCAACGCTCGCGAGGTTGAGCACGTGGCAGCCGGGCCAGAACTACACCTCCGCCATTGCCACAATTAGGCAACCTGACTGAACGTTTGTTTCAGGAAGGTGTAACCCGATCGAGGTCCGCGTCGAACTAGCATAGGGACAGCGTCAGCGAGCGCCAAGAGACAGGGTGATGCATCCTGCTCATGCTTTCACTTCAACGACACAGCTGGAGATGTGGGCGAAGCGATTCGTGCTGTCATATCACCTGCTCCACCGCGACCCATGCACCAATGATCCTCACCAGGAGTCGACTCATGCTATCCCGTCTGCTTGGTTTCATTTCACTGCTTGTGGCCCTCCCCGTCATCGCGGCAACGCCCCGACCCGTGGTTGTCGAACTGTTTACGTCCGAAGGATGTTCTTCCTGTCCGCCAGCCGACGCCTATCTGTCGGAGTTAAGTCAACAGCGAAGCGACATTCTCCCTTTGGCTTTCCACGTCACCTACTGGAACGGTCTGGGGTGGAAGGACCCGTTTTCCCTTGATATCGCCACCCAACGTCAGGCTGAATACGCTCGACGCTTCGGCGATGGCTCCTACACCCCTGAGATGGTCGTCGACGGAACAATCGGCTTCGTGGGTTCGGACCGCTCAACCGGCGAGGCCGCGATGCAGAAGGCTAAAGACGCCCATACAACGGCCATGCCGGTATCGGCCGTGCGCAAGGGCAACGTCATCACTGTTTCAGTCGGTGCCGGCTCCGGAAGCGCGCAGGTGATTCTGGTGGGTTATGACTTGCAGCACGTGACCTCAGTCGGGCGCGGTGAAAACGGCGGGCGGACGCTGAAAGAGTCGAACATCGTTCGTTCGTTTCAACCGATTGGCCAATGGACGGGCAAACCGGTGATGTTCGAGCCGCAGATACCCGCGGGTGAGAAGACCGCAATCCTGCTCGAAGCACCAGACGGACGTATTGTCGGCGCGGCCCGCGTGACAGATGAACCTTGAAGTGGCTTCGCTGCGTCCCGGATGGACTGCTCGTGAAAACCCGACGTACCTACCCGCTTTTCGATGAGGAGCAGGCGATGCCCCGATTTACTCGCATTGGCGCCTTCCTTGTCCTGGTCGCAACGCTTGTTCTCGCTCCATCGTTTGCGGCTCGGGCGGCGTCCTCGAGCTGGACTGGCGATCAGCGCGCCCGTGTACGCCTCATCACAGCAACCAACGGCGTACCGGGCAATACCTTGCAGATAGGTGTCGAGTTCCGGTATCCGGACGGGTGGCATGGTTACTGGCGCTCACCCGGCGACACCGGTATTGCGCCGATTTTCGACTGGTCCCGGTCCAGGAATGTCGCGTCAGCATCCGTGTCCTGGCCAGCGCCCTCCCGCCTTGTTATTTCAGGTCTGCAAAACAGTGTCTATACGGGAGATTTCATTCTGCCGGTGAGCCTTAAACTCGACCATCCGCACGAGGCCACCCGCATTGCGCTGGCGCTCGACTACGCGAGCTGCGCGAATGTCTGTGTGCCCGAACATGCGGAGCTGACGCTCACCTTGCCGCCGGGCACGGACGGACCGTCAAGCGAAGCCGCGGATATCGCGGCAGCGGTGCAAAGGGTGCCGCGGACGCCCAGCGAGGCTGGAGTCGGCGTGGTGCATAGCACACTGGAGCGAACCTCCACCGGCCGGCGCCTGAAAGTCGAACTACTTAGCGAGGGCATTCCGTTTCGGTCGCCCGACCTGTTCGTCGAAGGAGCCGAGGCCGGCCTCCCCGCAGCGCCGCAGGTACACCTTTCAAACCACGGGCACCGGGCCGCACTAGAAGTCGAACTGCCACCTGCCGGTGCAGCGAAAGACCCGTTGCGCCTGACCGTGGTGGACGGATCCAGAGCAGCCGAGTTCATGCCCGCACCAGTCGTCTCCACGGCAGACGACGATCACGGCATCGTCATCATTCTGGCCCTCGCACTCCTTGGCGGCCTGATTCTGAACTTCATGCCGTGCGTGTTACCCGTTCTTTCAATCAAGGTTTTCTCGGTGGCGAAAGCCGCAGGCTCCGAACGCCGAACGGCAAGGCAGATGGCTCTCGCGACGGCACTGGGAATTGTCGCGTCGTTTGGATTGCTTGCAGCCGTGCTGTCAGTGCTCAAACTCGCGGGGGCGTCACTGGGTTGGGGCATACAGTTTCAGCAACCATGGTTCCTCGCCAGCATGGCGGTCGTCACAACCCTGTTCGCGGCAAGTTTTTTCGACTGGCTCCCGATCGGTCTTCCGTCATTTCTTTCTGGCGGTGCGAGCGATGCGACCAATCGGGGCCCGCTTGTCGAGGCATTCGTCGGCGGGATGCTTTCCACGCTTCTTGCAACACCGTGCTCGGCTCCCCTCGTCGGCACTGTGGTCGGCTTTGCGTTGGCACGCAGCCCGGTCGAGATTACGGCGGTGCTTCTAGCACTTGGGGTAGGAATGGCACTCCCGTTCCTGACGTTGGCGCTCGCGCCGTCGCTCGCGACGCGGCTTCCGCGCCCCGGCCAGTGGATGATCCAGTTGCGCAGAATCATGGGCCTACTGCTGCTGACGACTTCGCTCTGGATGATCGCGTCGTTGTGGAATATCGCGGGTACGGCAGTCGCGTCATTCGTCAGTATCGTGCTGGTTGCCATGCTCGCCGTGCGGGCCGTCGTTACCAGATTGGGCCTCCCGCGGACCAACCGATGGTCAGGCGCAACGACTGCGCTCCTTGCGTGCTGCGCTATTGCCATTGCCTCGCTCACCCCTTCGGGCGCAGGAGACCGAAGCGTTCCACCGTCCGAATGGCAAGCGTTCGATCCGACTGCAATCAGGACACTGGTCGCCAGCGGCAAGACCGTGCTCGTCGACGTAACGGCAAGCTGGTGTCTCACCTGCAAGGTCAACGAACTGTCCGTTCTCGACACGGCTGCCGTGCGCACTCGGCTCAGACAGGACAATATCGTGCGCATGCGGGCCGACTGGAGCCGGTATAACCCCGGCGTGCTGGCCTACATTCAGGGTTTCGGTCGTTTCGGCATTCCGCTCGACGTCGTATATGGGCCTCGCATGCCCCAAGGGCAATTGCTACCGGAGCTCTTGCAAACTTCGACGCTCTTCCGTGCGCTCGACAACGCCACCCTCCCGCAAACGGCGAAGAGCCATTCATCGGCCGGTTGACCTGGTGCAACTTCTTCAGAAGCCTTCCAAACTTACGACAAATCAGTACGCCAGTTGGAAACCGCATCGCCATCGCAAATAAATAACCTTGTTTGTGCAACCTGAAGCACGTGTTGGACGAATTTAAAGGGCAACGTCGAACCGGCACGACACGTCGGCCGCATAAAACAAAATGGACAAGCCCAGATACACCAGAGGATGCCGAAGTATATTGTCCGGCATGCACAGCAGGCTACCGGTTCAAACGTGTGCTCTCCGCCATGCTGCCGACGGGCAACAAGGCGAGTGCCGCCGACCTGGCTCCCTCGCCGGACCTGGCGCTCATTGCGCGCGTGACGGGTCAGCTACACAGCTTGTCGTGACAGCGCTTGCCTGGTGAGTCATGCGAAGGCAGAGTTGCTGACTCTTTACAGCAATTCCCTGCGCCCCGGTGCCGCAGACGCATTCTCATATCGATGTTGTCAGCGTGGTGAGCCATGCTGGACTGACGGACAGGAGAAAGGTTTCCAACTGACGGTCGACGCCAGTTATGACGATCGTCCCCATGACAACGAAAAGGGCACCGAGCGTCCAGCGGGCCGTCTTGCCCCACGCGGCAAGCGTGCCTCGCACCTTCATGAGCGAAACTCTCGAGATCGTTCCGAGCAAAACGAGCGGCAGTGCCGCACCCAAGCCGAACAGCGCCATCACGATGGCGATATGGCCGAGGTCCTGACCTTGTGCCGCCAGCGACGTTGCCGCGCCCAGCGTCGGCCCGACACAGGGGGTCCAGACGAACCCCAGCAACAACCCGATCATCATCTGCCCGAGCAATCCGTTTCCTTTTACATCGTCGAGCGCCTGCTGGCCCTTCGCACCGACGACGGAACTGAGCCGGGAAAAAACCCTTTGAAGCGTGCCAGATAACATGACAAGACCGAAGAACAGCATCAGGCTCGCAGCCGCGCGTCGAAGAATCTCAGGGTCCAGTCCCGCTGACGCTCCAAGGGTGGCGAGAAACAGGCCGACACCCGCAAACGAAATGGCCAGGCCAGCTGCCAGCGCGATGACGCCGAATCGATGTTTAGCCAACGCCGACGTCGCGAGTATCGGCAGTAGCGGAAGGACACAGGGAGACAGCACTGATGCCGACCCGGCGACGAGACTTAACCCGTACGTTGCGGCAGTGAATTGCATTACAGAGCCTGTTCAAACAAGGTCCGGATTTCGGCCTCCTGGGTCTGCCCTGTCGAACGTGCCACTTCGTGACCGTTCCTGAAGACAACGAAGGTCGACTGCTGGGTTACCTTTAGTTCCCTTTTCAGTTTCGTTTCCGCATCGTAGTCGGCTATGAAAATCGTCACCTGCTTCAGCTTGGGGTCGGCAGACAGACGGTCGACGATCGGCTTTTGAACCCGGCATGTTGGACACCAGCTCGCATGCAGATATACAACCGCCGGCCGGCCCGATGAGACGGTCTGATCGAAGCTTGCCTGAGTAAATGGCACTTCACCCGCGAATGCAGTGGCTGACGCAGCCAGCAACGCTGCGCCCACGATGGGTTTAACAAATCGCATCCGGTTCATGATTAGACCCTTTGGCGGTTGGAATGGAGGGGAACAGTCGATACCTCAATCCTAGTTCGGATATTCGGCGATATCGGTTACAGCGCGGCTCAAATCTGTCGCGCACCTGTTCGAAGTTCTCGATTGACCCAAGCGCGTCCAATGAAGCGACGGTCCATTTCCCATTCGGATGTAACCAAAGCGGACTTCAGATCGAACTAGGGCTACACTGAACAAGCCGCGAAATTGGCGACGCGTTAGCAATTTGAACGTCGTCAAGTCATGAGGCCGAGCTTGCGCCGTTGCTTTGCGGCCCTCGCGGGCCTTGTGGGCGGGCACTTTGCCCGCCTTTGGCCCACTATGGGCGTACCGATGCCGTCAGTTGCCTGCGCGACAGGTAGACGTTGGCCAGCGCGAGCGCGACGAACGCCCGGTTGGCGTTCTTTGCCAACCCGCGATAGCGCACCTTCGTAAATCCCCATAGTCGCTTCACGACCGCAAAGACATGCTCGACCCGGGCCCGGATCTTCGACTTGTTGCGATTCCTGCCGCGCTGCACCTCGTCGACTTCTCCGCCCGCACGACGCGTCCGCTGATTGGTGAAGTCGCGTGCCTTCGGCGCCTTGCCGTGAATCAGGTCTTTCTGGCTCGCATAGGCGCTGTCGCCGTAGACGCGCTGCTCCTGGCCGTGCAGCAATTGCGGCAGCGGGTGCTTGTCATGCACGTTGGCCGGAGTGAGCACTGCGCTGTGCGCCAGCCCGCTTTGGCTATCGACACCAATGTGCAGCTTCATGCCGAAGTACCACTGCTTACCCTTGCGGGTCTGATGCATCTCGGGGTCGCGCGCCTTCTGTTCATTCTTTGTCGAGCTCGGCGCACCGATGATCGTGGCGTCCACGATGGTGCCGCTCCTGAGCTTCATGCCGCTGGCCTGAAGTACCCGGCCCACTTCGGCGAAGAGCTGCTCACCCAGTTGGTGGGTCTCCAGCAGGCGCCGGAATTTGAGCAGCGTCGTCGCGTCCGGCACGGCTTCGCAGCCCAGATCAATACCCACAAAGCGACGCAGGCTAGCACTGTCGTACAGTGCCTCTTCGCAGGCGAAGTCGGCCAGATTGAACCAGTGCTGGATGAAGTGAATCCGCAACATGCGCTCCAGACCAATTGGCGGGCGGCCATTGCCGCGT
The DNA here is from genome assembly GCF_003634175.1 of Paraburkholderia sp. BL17N1. Lineage (NCBI taxonomy): Bacteria > Pseudomonadati > Pseudomonadota > Betaproteobacteria > Burkholderiales > Burkholderiaceae > Paraburkholderia > Paraburkholderia sp. BL17N1. The sequence goes on along the minus strand of NZ_RBIW01000001.1, from coordinate 3,166,806 downwards.
TTCGGATAGTGCGGCTCGATCACCGCGCACAACTGCGCCCATGGCACGATCGCATTCATCGTGTCGAGAAACTCGTCGCGCCGCGTGCGTTTGCGGTGCGTCTCAAAACCCGCACCTTGATCGGCTGCCATCGCCAGCGTCTGCTGCTTCATCCTGGTTCGCCTTCCTCATTCAATCCGATCTCTATAACGCTTGACGTACCGGATCGGTGGACTTAATCAGCGTTGCCCTAGCAAATTATCGATTGCAGCAGATGCTGGGCTGGCTTTCGATTTCCTTTGTGTGTTTCTGCGTTTCGCTTCTGAACCTGCGTCGGCGCCCGAAGACATTGGTTTCTGGTCAGGCCGTATCTTTGAGCGCCTACCCGAAGGTCAATTGATATTGGGCTCAAGAAGCGCCAGCACCGGTCGTACAACGCCCTCCAGCAGCGCACGCTCCGGTCTTACCCGGGCAAGCACCCGCATGCCAAGATGTGCTCCCAGCAGCAACCGGGCAAGATCATCTGCAGGTTGTGCAGTCGAAATCTCGCCAGCCTGCTGACCAGCGCGCACGCAACGCCGGAAAAACGCTTCGACCTCGACTAGGACATTTGCGATCATCGCCTGGAAATCGGCGTCGTGTGGTGCAACCTCAAGCGCTGAATTCACCAGCAGGCATCCCTTACGGCCCCTGTCGCAGACCGACCGCTCGACAATCTCCCGGAAGAACGCCTTGATGGCATCCAACGGTGGCAGGCTTCGCTCAAATCTCGATACCCGGTCACTGAAGCTTTTTTCGATGTAATGTGCGAGTGCCCGTTCAAACAGCGACCGTTTGTCCCCGAACGCGTTGAACAGGCTTGCCCCCGTAATTCCCATACTCTGCGCAAGATCCCGGACGGAAGTGGCCTTATAGCCATAGATCCAAAACTGGTGGGCGGCTGCATCAAGGACCGCGTTTTCATCAAATTCCCGTGGTCGGGCCATGTCAACTCCTGCGATCGCGTAGCGCCTTGCCGATCGGCATTGCAACGTCACACGCGTTGCGATATTCTAAATCAATCGATCTAAAATTACCTTGAGGCGATAGCAAACCACCCGGGGTCCTACGAAAAGCCATTACGCAGGCATCAGGCGGTCTGAACACGACGGACAGTAACATCATGATCGACTTCTATTTTCGCCCTACGCCCAACCCTGCAAAGCTTGACCCGATGCTTGAAGAAACCGGTCTCGAGTATGAACTGCGGCCCGTTGACACCAAGAAGGGCGAACGGCACCTCGACTCGTTCCTCAAAGTCAACCCGAGCGCCGCTTTCATCCTGCCCGGCACTGATGATCCGTTGGCGCCATTCGCCAAACTCAAGCGCTGGTTTGCGGAAATTGACGGCGGCCGGGCTGCGATTCGCGCGCGGGCGGTTGGGACCGGATATATGTTCAAGCAGGAGATGGATGCGGCGGCGCGGCACGGCCTCTTGCCGTCCAACTACCCGGCCGCGTGACGCGCGGAATTGCAGGGAGTTTTATACCTTGCGATAAACGATCTGAAGCGCCAAAGGTTCGAGTCAAACGAGGAACATGAGGAATGGAAATCAGGAACAGGCGCGTGTTGATTACGGGTGGCTCCAGTGGTATTGGTCTGGCGCTCGCTCACATTCTCGGCTTGAAAGGCGCGCACGTGGCGATCAGCGGTCGCCGGACTGACAAACTCGATGATGCCATTGCGAGCTTGCGGGTGTCAGGCATTACAGCGAAAGCCATCGTGGCGGACGTTGCAACGGAATCAGGCCGTGCCGCGACGATCGAAGAGGTGCTCGAAACGCTCGGCGGCGTTGACATACTGGTCAACAATGCTGGCGGGGTAAGGGCCGGCAGGCTCGAGAACACTACTGAGTCTGAAATCCGGGCGATGATCGAAGTCGATCTTGTTGCTCCCATTTTTCTTACAAGGGCGCTCCTGCCGAGCCTGCGTGAGAGCGGCGACAGCGCCGTCGTGAACGTTGCTTCGGGAATCGCGTTGATCGGCATGCCGTTCTATACAACTTACGCGGCAGTCAAGGCAGGACTCGCGCACTTTGGTGAGGCGTTGCGACGCGAACTTTCAGGAGAGGGAATCCACGTTCTGACGGTGTACCCCGGGGCGACGGAGACACCCATGATGCGCAGTTCGCGAGCCGGGGCCGAAATAGGCTTCGTACGTGAACCGGCAATAGCCGTTGCCGATGCGATCTGCTCGGGGCTTGAAGAAAACGCCTTCGAGGTCATCCGGGGCGGTGAGGCGCGCGCGCAGATGATCGCCCTGAATCGCAACGATCCTGCCGCACTCGACCGACGCTTTGCCGGCATGAAAGCCGTGCTTGAGGAAGCGGTTCGGGATCACTCTGCTCTTTGAGCCAGGGGTCAAAACCGTGTATTCCGCAGAGCAGCGTCTGAAGACATTGTTTGTCGCGGGCCTCGCGGGTAACGCCGCCGAATACCGCTCGTTCCTGTCCGAACTGGCGCGTCACCTGCGGGGTTATCTTCGCAAGCGGATTCCACAACTCCATGACGACGTCGAGGATCTCGTTCAGGAAATCCTGCTTGCCGTGCACAATGCACGTCACACATACCGCCCGGACGAACCTCTCACCGCGTGGGTCCACGCGATCGCACGTTATAAGCAGATGGATTTCTTCAGGACACGTGCGCGACGCGAATCGTTGCACGAACCGCTTGACGAGCACGACGACATTTTCGCCGAATGCGACGACGAGCCGGCAGATGCCCGTCGTGATGTCGGGAAACTACTTGGTCATCTGCCTGACAAACAGAGGCTCTCGATCCTGCACGTCAAGTTGCAGGGACTTTCGGTTGCCGAAACCGCCCAGTTGACAGGGCTATCGGAGTCGGCCGTCAAGGTCAGCATCCATAGGGGACTCAAGGCTCTGGCCGCACACGTCCGGAGAATTGCATGAGAACAGATGATCTTGTCGGGTTGCTCTCGACCGGCGTAACACCCGTAAGAACAGGCACCACAGCCCGTCGATTCAACATCTCACTGCCTGTCGCCGCTTTTGGCGCAACGGCGTTAATGGCTGCTGTGTTTGGCATTCGCCCCGATCTGGGGGTCGTCGTCAAAACCCCGATCTTCTGGGAGAAGCTCGCGTTACCGCTATGCCTCGCAATGGGTGCCCTGATTGCGACCGTTCGGCTGGCGCGCCCCGGCGCCAAGGTTGGAGCCGGATGGTCCATCATGGCAACACCGGTGCTAGTCGTCTGGATCGCTGCAATAATGATCGTCGTCACCGCGGCGCCAAAAGACCGGCTGGCCGCGGTACTCGGGCACTCGTGGCGGTCATGTCCATTCAATATTCTTCTGCTCGCCGTTCCAGGCTTCATCGCCGTATTCTGGGCCGTCAAAGGTTTGGCACCCACGAGTCTCCGGCTTGCCGGTGCTGCCTGCGGGCTGCTCGCGAGTTCGATCGCCACAGTCGCGTACTGCTTTCATTGCCCTGAGATGAGCCCGGCGTTCTGGAGCATCTGGTATATGGCTGGCATGTTGCTCACAGCCGCGCTCGGGGCGGTGCTTGGCCCCAAATTCCTTCGCTGGTGAGTAACGCTCCGACACTGCGCAGTGGTGTCTCCGGATCAAATGGTTGATGTCGACCACCCAAGGTAAAAAAAGAAAACTCCCCTGTAACCAGACATCTGTGACCCACGAATTAGATGACGTGTCCATCACGGATACCTTCTAACTTCTGGAGAAATTCGATGTCCGCAAAAGCCACTGTTAGTTCCACCCTGCTTGCCGGCGTTGTTGCGAGCCTGCTTGCATCAGTCGCCCACGCAGCACCGCTCACAAAAGCGGAAGAAGGCGCAGCCATTGCGGCCCACAAGGAAAAGTGCTACGGCGTCGCCCTGAAGGGGCAGAACGACTGCGCCGCCGGTCCCGGCACGACGTGCCAAGGGACATCGGCCATGGACTTCCAGGGTAACTCGTGGAAGTTCGTCCAAGGCGGCACCTGCACGAGTATCGAAGTGCCTGGCGGTGGCCATGGATCGCTCACGCCGCTAAAGTCCTGAACCGCCCCACAGCTTGATGAACGGGAGCGGCCATGAACGATACCTCAAGGACAACGACGATTTGCGAGCCCGGCTGTTCCCGTGGCGTGACGCGTGGCGCTCAAGGGCTCGCCGGAACCAGTTTCAAACATGAACACCTGAGCGCGATTCTCGCGGACGGTCTGAAGGATGGCTTCTTCGAAGTTCACGCCGAGAACTATATGGGCGCCGGGGGTCCACCCCACCGGGCACTTGCGGCAATTCGCGAAGCCTATCCACTCTCCCTGCACGGCGTGTGCATGTCGATCGGCGGACCAGGAGCACTGGACCTCTCGCATCTTGCGCGCTTTCGCGATCTGGTGACGTGCTACGAACCCATGCTGGTGTCCGAACACCTCGCGTGGTCCTCACACGGCGGCACATTCTTCAACGACCTCCTGCCGTTGCCGTACACGCAAGCAACGCTCGAGCACGTATGCGAACACATCGACCAGGTCCAGGACGCGATCAAACGCCCCCTCCTTCTTGAGAATCCGTCGACCTATGTCGCGTTCGCATCCTCGACATTGAGCGAAACCGAATTCATCCGCGCAGTCGTTCAACGTACCGGCTGCGGCCTGTTGCTGGACCTCAACAACGTGTTTGTTTCGGCGACCAATCACGGCTTTTCCGCCGAGGCGTATCTCGACGGATTACCGCTTGAACAGGTGGGCGAAATACACCTGGCCGGACATAGCGAGCAGCGCGACGATGAAAACGAACCGCTGCTCATCGATAGCCACGACTGCGCCATCTCCTATCCCGTCTGGCGTCTCTATCGGGATATCGTTGCACGAATCGGCCCAAGGCCGACGCTGATCGAATGGGATAGCAACCTTCCCGCATGGCCTGTATTGCGGGCACAGGCGCTATCCGCGCGGCACATCATGGTTGAAGACGCAGTGTCACTCGCTGACGAGGCCAGCCATGCGGCCTGAAAATCCTTGTCGCGGCTACGCGACTGCGTTTGCACTGGGTTTGACGGACCCATCGATCACCGCGCCTGAAGACGTGATCGCCGCACCGGGCAAGCGTGTGGTCAAGCGGTACAACGTCTATCGCAACAACGTCACGGCCAGTCTTATCGATGCGCTCGCAGCGGTCTATCCTGCGATTCAGCGCATCACTGGCGTCGATTTCTTCAGGGCGATGGCCCGTTTCCATCTCCGCGCGACGCCTCCCACTTCGCCGCTGCTGTTCGAGTACGGACGCGACTTTCCCGCGTTCATCGAATCCTACGAATATGCGCGTGAAATGCCCTGGCTTGCGGATACCGCGCGCATCGAGCGGGCGTGGCTGGATGCCTATCACGCAGCCGACCTGCCTGTGCTCGCTGCCGAGGCGTTAGCCGGGATCGAACCGGCGTCTCTCCCTGAAGTCCGTTTCACCCCACACCCCGCCGCGCGGGTGGTGCGATCACGGTATCCCGCCGTCGCCATCTTTGCGATGAACCGGACCGATGACCCCGTTACGCCGCTCCGCTCGAGCGAAGCGGAGGATGCGCTCGTGACACGCCCCGGGCATGAGGTGCTGGTATCGCGCCTGCCGGCTGGCGGTGCGGCCTTCCTGACCCATCTTTTCGAAGGTGCATCGCTGGGCGAGGCGGTCGCGGAGGCTTTTCAGGAGGCGCCCTCCTTCGACATCCAGGCCAATCTGGCAGGAATGCTTTCTGCCGGCGTATTTACCGGCATTCAACACGGAGATTGACCAGGATGTCGGAACCACAAAGCGTGAAGCCGCCCTTTCCCTCCGTCCTCATATCCGCGATCGGCATAGCGAAGGGACTGATCCAGACACTCTCTCAACCGTGGATTGCTCAGTTCGTGCTGCGGCTTGCGCTGGCGGTGTCGTTCGGGAAATTGGGAATTCAGAAACTGAGAGCTCGCCCGACAGCCGGTGCCCGTATTGCATCACGGATGCGCTTTCAAAACGTTGGGACGTTTTCCGTTGGGCAACATGAGAACTTCAGATCTCATACTTAGGCTAACTAAAAATCTGATGCCGATCGAGTCGAATTTTTCTTCGAAGCGGCTCAATCGCGCGCTTAGCGTTGGCATGTCCAGCAGCACGGCTTTGCTGGTGATACTTTACGGCATCCGCAGCGACATGCCTGAATTGTTACTGACGACGATGTTCTGGGTACGGCTCGCGTTTCCGGTCACGACGCTCATCGCTGCTTTGAACCTCGCCGGACGTCTTGGACGACCCGGCGCACCCGTCAAGCTGGCATGGTTAGCGGTCACACTACCCTTCATTGTCATGTTGCTCGTTGCCACGTTCGTGGTGTTCGCGACCCCGCCAGGCTATCGCCTGCGACTGATGTTAGGCACAACCTGGAAAGTCACCACAGCTAATATTGTTCTGCTATCTCTGCCATCGCTTGCCGCAGTGATGCACGCCTTGAAGGGACTCGCTCCCACCCGCCTGATATTGGCAGGTACAGGCGGCGGACTGCTCGCCGGCGCGCAAGGTCTGCTCGTATATTCGCTTTACTGTTCAGAGATGTCGGTACCGTTCTGGGGTGTCTGGTACGTACTGGGCATCAGCATAACCGCCGGTATCGGTGCCCTGATCGGTCCGCTCTATTTGAGGTGGTAGCCAGGGAAGAGCACCAGGGGAAATCACGTCGCGGAAAAGCAGGTTTCCTGATCAATACAGGTCCTCTGTGTTGATTCGACGCTGAGTCAACAGTTGCAACCTACATGCGAAGGAAAAATCGTGAAAACTATTGGCAGTCTCAGGATAGGCGTTCGCCTTGGAATTGGATTTGGCGTGACGCTCGTTTTGCTATGTCTTGCAGGCGCGCTAGGCCTCGCCCAAACTTCCCGCATTTATGCCGGTACGCAAGACCTTGCAACCAGTCTGCTTCCCAGTGTCCAGCGTCTGGGCAATATACGGGCGCTGGCTGATGAGATGCGCCAGGCTTCCTTAAGTTATCTGATTGCATCCAGCTCGTCGGAACGTCAGTTCAGCGGTCGAAACACGACGCCGCGCTAAATGAGTTATCGCGGGTGTGGCCACAGTACGAAGCGGTGGTCCGCTCTGCTGAAGAACTGCAATTGTCGAACCAGATCAAAGCAGCATGGAGCATCTATCTCTCCCTGGACAAACAGCTGAACGAGCTTGCCGACAGTGGAGATGAGCACTTCAGCGACGCCCGGTCTTTCGCTGGGCGCGAGTCTTTACGCGCGTTCACCAAAGTCACTGACCTCATTGCGCAAGACATTGCTCTTAATAGCCAGGGAGCGGACGATTCCAGTGCAGAGGCTGCGGCCGCCTTCCACAGCGCGTTGCTTGTTACGTGCGTGCTGATCGGAACAGCCGTCGCGTTGAGCCTGATTGTTGCGTTCATCATCACTCGCTCCATCACGGCCCCAATCCGTATGTCCGTGAAGATTGCGCAAACGGTGGCGCAAGGCGACCTCACCTCGAAAATCGAAGTACGCGGCAAGGACGAAACGAGTCAGCTACTGCGAGCGCTCAAACACATGAATGAGCGACTCGCGGAACTGGTTGGACAGGTACGATCTGGCAGCGAAACCATTGCCACGGGCGCTGCGCAGATCGCAGCAGGCAATACGGATCTGAGCCAGCGCACGGAAGAACAGGCTGCGTCGATTGAGGAAACCGCAGCGAGCATGCAGCAGTTGGCTTCCACCGTCAGGCAAAACACGGAAAGTGCCCGGCAAGGCAGCACGTTCGCGGCAAACGCGTCCGATATCGCGCAACGTGGCGGCAATGTTGTTGGACGGGTGATCGAGACCATGCATGCGATATCGGAAAGTTCGGCCAAGGTGAACGATATCATCGCCGTGATCGAAGGTATCGCTTTCCAAACCAATATTCTCGCGCTCAACGCGGCAGTCGAGGCGGCACGTGCGGGCGATCAGGGACGCGGTTTTGCCGTTGTCGCGGCAGAAGTACGGACCCTTGCGCAACGAAGTGCCAGCGCCGCGAAAGAGATTAAAGGACTCATCACGCACTCAGTCGACCGCGTAAAGGCCGGTTCAGATCTGGTGAACGAAGCAGGCATGACCATGGATGAGGTGGTCCAGGCAGTCAAGCCCGTCGCCGACCTGATGGAAGAGATTACGGCAGCTTCGCTCCAACAGCATACGGGTATCGAACAGGTCAACACGGCCGTTGCGCAGATGGACCAGGTGACGCAGCAAAACGCCGCATTGGTTGAGGAGGCCGCGGCCGCGGCGCAATCGATGTCGGCGCAATCCGGCACGCTGCGCGAGGTCGTGTCGATTTTCAAGCTGGCAATTGATCCTTCGAAGACAGCCCCTGCGAGGTCTCGAACCGTAGAGCGAGGTAAATCTGTCACCAAAAACGAAGTAAAGTCGTCAACTTCCGTTTTTGCGTATTTCGCACGACAGTCTCGGGACGCGGATTAAGGGAAAGCTCCTGATCTATGAAGCGTGGGCCCCTGCCACGAGGCCGCGAGCTACCGGTAGCATTCATCCAGGGCAAAAGCTGCCTGCCATGCAATTGGCGCGGCCTGAACGGCGGGTGCAGCCGCACCCCGCTCCTTGATCTTCTCACGCCTCGTGAGGAGTCTTGAAGGTGTGATCTCCTCTAGCTTTAACCGCCCGAACTTCGCTGCAAGATTCCGGTCGTAGACGGACTTCCTCATCGCGCGGGTCGATTCTGCGAGCGTGGCTTCCGCGAAGTATTTTTCCGCTCACGTCCCGAACGTCATCGCTTCGGCCGCTTCCACACGCTTTTCAACCTTGCTTCTCGACGGGCTGACGCCCTGCTCAACTTCCCGACGAGCACGTTCAAGGAGCAGCCTTGCTTCCGCAAGACGCACCGACGTGCCAAAGGAAAGTTCGTCGGCGGTCGGCTTGAGTGCCCGCAATTCGAGGTCCGTCAGCATGCAATGCTCCGTGAACTGATACCGAGTTCGATACCGTCACACGCCGTGACGGTATCAAAATTGATCGTCTGCAGAGAAAGATGCTATACCGTCGCCCGTGCCGTCGGCGACGCAGTGCTGCCGGCGGACGGCAGCGGATAAAAATAGTCGATAAACCCTTGTTTTTGTATGGGAAACCAAGGAATCGCCGGACCTCTGCAGACCACTGCAGAGTGGTCCTGATTTATTCCCACTCAATTGACAACCACCCGTCGCAAACCCAACGCTGGGCTTGACTCGGATCCCATAGCGGCAGCCGATACCGTCAGCGATACCGGCATTCCAGTCCGGCACTCAACGGCCTTAGGTGGGCCGCATCGGAAAATCAGCGCCGCCGGCTTAAGAAAAATCGTCTAAGCGACGCATCTCGAGATGATTTCGGAGGTTGGATACTGTCTGCGATACCGTCAGGTCACGGCTGCCTAACTGAACCGGCCGGCGGCTGATCGGCCTTATGGAAAGCTTCGCATAAGGCCGATCAGCCGCAGAGTCTGCCTCCCCTCTCCCGTACGCGGCACCCCCGTCAAAGCCTTTGCCGTGATAAGGCGCGGGTTATCACGCCCTGACCACCGTGCTGCCTGCCACCGGACCCTGATCATGGCTAAAGCCGGACATTTCTATAAAGCCCTAACATTTATGTGTCGTACGACAAAGGCGCACTACGTCCGACTCGTTCCGTCAGGGAAAACTGCGGTTGGGCCGTCTTGACTTCTTCCAGCGGCAGAAAGCGGACGCACCGCCGAGTCAACTCGATGAGCATGAGGGTCTGTTCGCATACCATCAGCCTGACCTCATTCGTATTTCCATCAACGGTCGGAATGTCGGACGCATTGTCTCGCCGCAGGAAATCCGCCAGAACCTGCCTCCGTCGATTGTTTTTGCGCGCTACCGAGGTGACACGGGATGCAATTGTTCGGGGCGGCGGAAGCTATGCGGTTCCCGACAGCCTGAAGGCGTTCGGCGACAGTGCCATCGCTATTACCGATGTCCAGGAGTCAAAACGAAAGGTTACCTTAGCATTGAACCGCGGCCGGTAGGGGCAGCACGAGCCGTTGTCTGCCGCCACGTCGTAGACGGACTGGTGGAGTATGCGCCGCGCACCACGAACGGTGACCCGAGCCGATCGAACCGGTGCATGATGTAGCGCAGCGACTTTAGTGACCCATCGGTACCGCAAGTTGTCGCTCCAACGCTCCTTCCGCGCGTCGTGCGGCCTGTCGGTCTACGCGATCGGCCAATACCTCGCAGAGCTGTCTCAATTGCCCAGCAGAAAGCCCAACGTTCATGCTGATTCGCATATGCGCTTGCAACTGTGAATCGCCCCCCGTCAGCGCGGCGAGCATGCTTACCGTCGCCAGTTCGCGGCTCTGCCAATCGAGATTGTCGCGCTCGAAAATGTCGCCGAACAGATGAGTCTTCAGGAATCGGTCGATCGCCGGTGCGAAATCGAACAATGCGCCTTTCACCGGCCCGCCGGACAACTTCGTCTGGTTCGCCGTGCCGGCGAGGAGCAATGCTTCGCCGGTCGGCACAGGACGACCGGGCGCTTGACCTTCCGTGTCTTGCAGCCCCGCCTGCTTGCGCGTCTCCACCACCTTCATCAGCGCGCCGAGTGCATTGAGGCTGCGCGGAAAGCCGGCGTACGCATAAAGCTGCACGAGGATTTCTCGCACCTCACTGATCGTCAGACCGGTGTCCAGCCCTTCGTTCAATGCAGCAGTGAGTTTTTCGATGTCCGCCGCAGCAGCGAAAGCCGCGATGGGCACGATCGCCTGTTGTCGGGCAGTCAGCGCTTCAGCAGCATTTGGAAGAGACGTTTCCGTGTTTGCCATGTCGTTGGATTCCTCATGTGAAGTTGCCTGCGTCGGCACTGCCGATAAGCCGACGGCTAGAACTAATACCGTTGCCCGAAGAAATCTCTGAACGGACCCGTCGTGCCGAACGGCAAGTCTGCGTCGCGAGATAGCCGATATACCCATGTCGAATGAAGGAAGCCGCATTTGCTCTCTGCCCGAAACGTCAAACTGTTGCCGGCAAGCGATCGAGAAACTTCCCAAGCGTGATCGGATATTGGCGCACACGCACGCCGGTCGCGTTGTAGACGGCATTCGCAACTGCGGGCGCGACACCCGTGAGACTGAGTTCGCCAACGCCCTTCGCCTTCACCGGCGAAATTACCGGGTCGACCTCGTCGATGAATGCGACGTCGAGATGCGGTATGCCGGCATGAACCGGCACCTCGTAGCCGGCCAGGTCATACGGTTGATAAACAGGTCTAAACGCTTGGCGACCGCCATCTTCTCCATCAGCGCCACGCCGATTCCCATCGTCATGCCGCCGATCACCTGGCTGCGCGCTGTCTTGGGATTCAGTACGCGGCCCGCCGCACAGACGGCAAGCGCACGGCGCATACGGATTTCGCCGATGAACGCGTTCACACCGTCCAGCGTTGCTCCCGCGGGCTTGCACGATGGTGTGCCGCAACGAGAACTTTAGCGGGGAAAGATGCTGCTCGAAAGCCGCCCTTCGATTGATGGCCCTGTGAATGACGCTCAACAATAGACGGCCTCAAATCGACGAAACATCCATTGCGGTCGCCGCCGCTTTGTGAATGGCGCTCATTGGTCCATCAAGCGAACGCCGGCTAAACAAATCGCGATCAATTCGCTAGATTCGACGCCATGTAGAGCGCACGATGCGTGCAGCACGATGCTGACCGATCGATCCCGACGCGCTCGCCACTCGATGGAAATGCCCGTGACACCACCGCAATACCATTCGGCAGCGACCGACCGCTCTTTGCTTTCACTGATGAGTTGCGTCTTCACCGTGTTCCTGGTCACGGGTGCGGCGCTGCCCGCTTTGCCGCTGCACATCCACCACGATCTCGGCTTCAGCACATTCACCGTCGGGCTGGTGTCCGGCGCCCAGTTCGCGTCGTCGCTGGTCTCCCGCCTGTGGGCCGGCGCGATTGCAGACCGGCGGGGACCGAAGTTCGCCGTTTCCACAGGGCTTAGGTTGACCACGACGGCCGGACTGCTGTACCTGTTGTCGCTGACGTTCTCCGGCAACCCGTCGCTGTCCGCCGCAATCCTTTTCATGGGTCGCGCGCTGCTCGGCGCCGCGGAGAGTTTCATCATGACCGGCTCGCAAAGTTGGTGCCTCGCGCTCGGCGGTCCGGGCAACGTCGGCAAAACGATCGCGTGGATCGGAACATCGATGTTCGTGGCGCTGGCGGTCGGTGCACCGCTCGGCAGCTTTCTGTTCGATGCTTTCGGCTTTGCTTCGATCGGACTCGCCACTTCCGCCGGCGCGGTCGCGACGATGCTGCTGATCGGTCCGGTTCCGGATGCAAGAACACGATCCGAAAATGGAGCAACCGTCCGGGAAGTACTGAAAGCCGTCTGGCTGCCAGGGCTGGGCATGGCGTTCCCCGGTCTCGGCTACGGCATCATGACCGCGTTTTCCGTGCTGCTATTCGTTCAACGGGGCTGGCAACCCGCATGGCTCTCCTTTACCGCATTTGCCGCAGCGCTGATGGTTGCACGAGTCTTTTTCGGTGCATTCCCCGATCGCCTTGGCGGTGCGCGCACGGCAGTCATCTTCGTCACCCTATACAGCGTCGGCATGGCGCTCGTCTGGGCCGCAGCGACCGCATGGCTCGCGTTTGCAGGCACGGCGCTGGCGGGATTCGGCTACGCGCTCGTCTATCCAGGCTTCGGCATCGAGGCAGTGGCAAGGGCGCCAACAGAAGCCAGAGGGCTGGCCATGGGCGTCTACACAGCGTTCATCGATGTCGCGCTCGGCATCTTTGCGCCACTACTCGGCCTCGTCGCCGATGCAACGGGGCTCGGCGCCCTCTTTCTGATCAGCGCGATTCTTGCCCTGTGCGCGCTACCCATCGCAATGAGACTTCGTTCGCCTGCCGAAACCGCTCGACATGCACACCTCACATGACAGGCGAGCGCCACCTCACCTGCCCGATGAGTGTGTCTGGCCCGTTTCCTGTCCCGGTCGACATCACGGTTTCGTGAACCCGCATCGTCGTTGTACAACACTCGCTCATCCGGAGAAGCACATGCAATATGTCAATCTCGGCCGAACCGGCCTCAAGGTCTCACGCCTTTGTCTGGGCTGCATGAGTTATGGGGAACCCGCCCGTTTACCGCAACCCTGGTCGCTGGATGAAGAGGCGTCTCGCGCGTTCTTTCGCCAGGCACTCGAGGCAGGAATCAACTTCTTCGATACGGCGAACATCTATTCCGGCGGCAGTTCCGAGGAAATCACCGGGCGCGCGCTTCGCGACATGGCGCGACGCGAAGAAATCGTGGTCGCGACGAAGGCATTCTTTCCATGGAGAAATTCGCCCAATACTGGCTTTCTTTCGCGCAAGGCGCTATTCCAGTCGATCGACGACAGCCTGAAGCGACTCGGCATGGACTACGTCGATCTATACCAGATTCATCGCTTCGATCCCGGCACGCCGATCGAGGAGACCATGGAGGCGCTGCACGACATCGTCAAATCCGGAAAGGCGCGCTACCTGGGCGCTTCGTCAATGCAAGCATGGCGTTTCGCGAAGATGCAGCATGCTGCCGAGCGCAACGGCTGGACGCGTTTTATCTCCATGCAACCGCAGTACAACCTGCTCTATCGCGAAGAGGAGCGCGAGATGTTGCCCCTTTGCATCGATCAGGGCATCGGCGTCATTCCATGGAGTCCGCTGGCGCGCGGCAGGTTGACGCGCGACTGGAGCGAAAGCACCAACCGTACGGAGAACGATGCGTTCGCCCTCCAGATGTATCTGAATACGGAGGCGCAGGACCGGAAGGTGATCGACGCGGTGACCCGCCTCTCCGAAAACCACGGCGTTCCACGGGCGCACGTCGCGCTTGCGTGGCTGCTGGCGAAACCCGGCGTGAGCGCTCCGATCGTGGGAGCAACCAAGCCGGAGCACCTTGCAACGGCGATCCGGGCGCTCGGCTTCTCGTTGACCGACGATGAGATTAACGCGCTGGAGGCGCCTTATGTGCCTCATCCGGTCGACGGGATCGTTCCGCCACTGCCCGGGGATTTGCCGACCCTTACGCCGCCGGGTGACTGAAAGCGATGTACATCGATTTCGACAGTCTTCCATCAGGAAAACGGAACATGAATCCAATCTATGACTTCAAAGGCCACGTGGCCTTCGTAACCGGGGCTGCAATGGGCATGGGTCTCGCTGCAGCTCGTGCATTCGCGCAATGTGGGGCGTCCGTGTTACTCGCCGATCGTGATGGAAATCTCGCGTTGCGCGAAGCGCGAAAGATCGTCGACGAAGGCGGCATCGCGACGGGCATCGCGTGCGACGTTGCCGACGAAGCCCAGGTCGCCGCTGCGGTCGACCGCGCGGTCACGCAGTACGGCCGGCTCGACATGGCGTTCAACAACGCCGGCATTCAGGTGCCGCCCAGCGATGCGGCAGACGAGCCGGCCGAGCATTTCCAGCGCGTGGTGGCGGTCAACCAGTTTGGCGTCTGGGCAAGCATGAAGCACGAACTGCGCGTGATGCGCGCGCAGGGATCCGGCGCGATCGTCAACAACTCGTCGCTCGGTGGACTGGTTGGCCTGCCCGGACGTGCTGCCTATCACGGCACGAAGCATGCGGTGCTGGGAATGACGAAGAGCGCCGGCGTCGAGTATGCTTCCCGCGGTATTCGCCTCAACGCAGTTTGTCCCGGGACCATCGATACACCGATGGTTCAGGACATGCTGAAGGGGCAAGCCGATGCGATGAAGGCAATACTGAAGGAACAGTCCATCGGTCGCCTTGGCCGGGCAGATGAAGTGGCCGCCGCCGTACTGTGGCTGTGCAGTCCCGGTGCGAGCTTCGTCGTGGGCGTCGGCTTGCCGGTCGATGGCGGTTTTACGGCCCACTGACGCCGAATGCCGCTGCCATCGTCACAGGCCAAGCGGTCGAAGCTCCCGCACCAGTTCCATCAACAAACGGAGGCCCGTAGGGACCTGACGCCGGCTCGAATAGTAGATATGAAAGCCGGGCTCGCAAGGAGCCCAGTCCGGCAAGACGATGCGCAGACGGCCTGCGTTCACGTATGGCGCGACGAGCGGTTCGGGAAAGTACATGAACCCCGCTCCGCCCAGCACGGCAATGAGTCCCATCTCGGCATGGTCGACGATGATGGACGATGGAACGGCTACGGCCAGCTTCTCATCGTCCCGTTCGAATTCCCAACGATAGACACGGTCATCGCCAAGCCGATTGCTCACGCAGCGATGACCCAGGAGGTCGTTCGGATGGCCGGGCGCGCCGAATCGATCGATATAGCTCGGCGCCCCTGCCACGACCCAGCGAATATCCGCGGAAAGCCGCTGCGCAATCATGTGTTCCGGCACGGTACCGCCGTACCGAATGCCTGCATCGAACCCGCCCTCCGTTACATCGACCATTCGGTTGCTTGCAACGATGTCGAGCTCAACGCCCGGAAACCGCTCGACAAACGTGGGCAGTACGGGAGCGACGAGCAGCGTTGCGGCTTCGACGGCAACGTTCAAACGGATGCAACCTGCCGGCGCATCGCGGAAGCGATTCAACGTCTCCATCGCGCTGTCGATCGCCTCGAATGGCTGTCCGATCGATGTCGCGAGCGCGTCTCCGGCCGCTGTCAACGTCACGCTTTTCGTCGTACGGTTCAGCAGACGAACCCCGAGCCGGTTTTCGAGCGACTTCAGCGCGTGACTGAGCGCGGAAGCACTGACGCCCAGTTCGATCGCCGCACGACTGAAACTTCTGTGGCGAGCAATGGCGAGAAAGTAGATCAGATCGGCGATGTCGGTTCGATTGGTTTGCATCACTGGAAAGTCCCTCGGACATTGATGATCTTGTTGCAGGCAGGTATGTACAACAATCTTCTTCTGTTGTCAGCGGCGCACGCTTATTCCATAGTACTTTCCCTCACATTGTTCGATGTGGACAACGACGCCCGACGCGAAAAAAATCCCACAGCCGCAGGGGCCTGCATTGTGCAAGCGTCTCCTGCCGCACTACCCGACTCATGAGTTGGAACGCATCGTCGCCTGTTCGCAGCATTAGTTTCATTAGTCGAAACTTGGTTCAATAACTTGATTCCCGCTTCGAAACAGGCATAACCTCCGCTTACCGCGTTCGGCCGGTTGCGGTCTCGCCCAACCAAAGAAGCCACCTCGCATCAGTAGACCCGTCGTGCGAACGTCCCCTCGCTCGAGGCGGCACATCATTCTCTCCAGACGGTCAGTGATATGTAGCGCCGCCGCAAGTCGGTGAACACTACCCACAGCATCTTTTTCATGAAGAAAAAAGAAAGAATCCCGTCATCGCAGAGATTGGCGGACGCGAATCCGGAAGCCATGCAGCACTACAAGAGGTTGCGCTTCGCGGTTTCGGCGTCCGCCGCTGTCGACGGCGGCCTTCGTGAAGCCGTGCTCACGGCGCAGTTTGCCGTCTTGGGGCATGAGTTCCCGTTCAAGATTCATGCGCGTCGCGCAATGGAACAAGGCCTGACTGCAGACGCACTGCGCGCGCTGCTGATGGCAGGGCTCGGCGTGACCCTTGTTGCGAGCGAGGTCGGTTGTGCCCTCTCGTGGCTGGAGGAAGCCACCACCGAAGCGTGATGCATCGTCGTTCCTCCAACTCCGGATCACACTTGTGCATTAGACACAAGTTCCACTCAGTGGCACTGATTCCGTTAAATTGACGGTGCTCCACACGGCGGATAGATTCGGAAGCGCGTGCTCCTGTCCGGCCATAGAGCGATGGTCGTGGAAGTCCTGGCTACCGACGCTTGCGACAGTGAGACCGTGCGCATGTCCATTACGGAATGGCATCGCGTCCATGCACCTACTACAAGACATTGGAGACAGATGATGCGAAAGCAGTTGTTTGCGCTTGCCGCGCTTGGCAGTTTCAGTTTGTCCGTCTATGCCCAGAACAGTGTGACCCTGTACGGGGTCATTGACGAAGGTATCAACTACAACAGCAACGCGGGCGGACAGCGTCTTTACAATCTTTCGAGCGGTGTCCTGCAAGGGAGCCGGTGGGGACTCAAGGGCCGTGAAGACCTCGGCGGCGGAATGAGCGCCCTTTTCGTACTTGAAAGCGGCTTCGACGTTAATAATGGCAAGATGGGCCAAGGCGGCCTGCTATTCGGTCGACAGGCGTATGTCGGCCTGGGCAGCCGATATGGGACTTTGACGCTTGGCCGTCAATACGACATGGTCGTCGACAATCTCGGCCAGTTTATAGTCGGCGATCAATGGGGCGGCTACATGGCCGCGCATCCGGCCGATCTCGACAACTTCAACAACACGTACCGCGTCAACAACGAAATCAAATACACGAGCCAGCCAATCGCCGGACTCACATTCGGAGGCACCTACTCGCTCGGCGGTGTCGCGGGCAACGTCAGCCGCAATCAGATCTGGTCTCTTGGCGCCAACTATGCGAACGGCCCACTTCTGGCGGGCATTGGATACCTGAATATCCGCAATCCCAACACCTCCTTCTATGGCGGCGGAGGTGCGCAGGCGGCCATGACTGCCGGAGTGCCGGGATCCAACCTGGGCTCGTCGCCGGTCATCTCTGGATACGCATCGGCTCATACGTTACAGGTGATCGGTGCAGGTGCCGCGTATACGTTCGGGGCTGCCACAGTGGGGGCGACATACTCGAACACCCGGTTCATGAGTCTTGGCGACAGGACCAGCGGTCCTGTACCAGCCGGTGGCATCGCTGGCACCGCGGCCTTCAACAACGCCGAAGTGAACTTCAAGTACCAGCTTACTCCTGCTCTCGTAGCCGGCGTCGCGTACGACTACACTCACAACAGCGGAGCCGCGGGTCAAAGCTCAGCAACATATCATCAGGGGTCGGCCGGCATGGATTATTTTCTGTCGAAACGGACCGATGTTTACACTGTCGCAACGTTCCAGCACGCGCATGGCACAGACTCCACCGGCAAAACTGCTGTGGCCTCGATCAACCAGTTGACGCCATCGACCTCGGACCGCCAATTGGCGATCCGCATTGGCATTCGGCACAAGTTCTAACCGTCACTGTCGCGGCGCCGGTGAGCCCCGGCGCCGTCTCATGCTGAAACAACCACAGTTCGCCAAACAAACAGATGACGACCACACGCCGGCATCGTCGCGTTCGTGACGCCGTCAGGATTCCCGGTAGTTCCGGTAGGTCTCCAGGTATTCGGCGATTCCGCGTTCGATCTGAAACTGTGGTGCCCAGCCCAGCAGATTCTTCGCCATTCCGATGTCGAGTGGCACCCGCGACTTGAGGTTTTCCTCCTCTAGCGGCGTCAAGGTATCCCCGATTTCGATCTCGGCGCCGGGCACCATATCCCGCACGATGCGTGCGATCTCAGCCGGCAACACAAGGTTCCCCGCTGCAATATTGATGACGTGCGACTGGCCGGGCTGTGTGCCGTCGAAGTGAACCGCTGCGGCAACTGCCCGGCCAACGTCCAGCACATGAGTCAGATCCCGCTTCATTCGTCCCCCTGTCGCGAATGTCGTCTTGAGCCCATCTACTGCATTCTCGATCATCGGTTTGATATAGAGCGGTGTCCGCATGCCAAAACCGTACACGGCAGCAACACGAAGCGCCCGAAAATCGATGCCGTGAAATTGGCCGTAAGACATTCCGATTGCCTCGGAAATCATCTTCGAAGTGCCGTAGTGAGCGGAGGGATTTGCACGCACTATCGAAAACGCGGGATCGGTTTCTTTCTGCACGGGCCCGACTCCGGCATGACATGCAGTGTTGCTTGAAATCAGAACGACTTTCCGGACATTAAACGCTCGCGCAACTTCGCAGACGTTCACGAAACCCATCACGTTGGTCTGGTAGAAACCGCTCGGGTCTTCGAGCGAAGGCTCAAACCCTACACGCGCCGCCGCGTGCACAATGACGTCCGGCCTGACGCTACTGCACGCCGAAGACAGCGAAGCGAAGTCTGCGATTTCGCCGTGAATCAGCGCATCGGGCAAACCCTTGGCAACCCACGCGAGATCGGCCGCAACCTGCGCCCGGTCATACGCATAGACCTCGCTCCCCGCTCGCGTCAGGGCGTCGAAAATGTATGCGCCGAGAAAGCCTGCACCGCCAGTAACAAGAATTTTCAAAATCCGTTCCTCATGATTGTCGCAATCGGATATGAGCGCATCGTGCTTCCTCACACTGCCCTCGCACTCCCGATTATGACAATCAAAACTTCTTCTACCAAAGTTTCATTGTTCGAAACTAATTCTGTAAACGTTGACCCTGTCAAATAATCGGAATAGATTCGGCTCAACTGGTCGAGGGATGTGAAGCCACCGCGACCACAAGAACGGATATCAAATCACGGAGACAAACGATGGCAAGTCCAGCATCGGCAACGACGCGGCAGAAACGCCTCATCATCGCATCCACGTTCATCGGGTCGACGATCGAGTGGTATGACTTTTTCATCTTCGGCACGGTTTCGGCGCTGTTCCTGAACAAGCTCTTCTTCCCGGCTGTCGACCCGACAATGGGCGCGATGTTCGGCTTCATGACCTTTGCGACCGCCTGGCTGGTCCGCCCGATCGGCGGTGTGATTGCCGGGCATCTGGGCGACAAGGTAGGTCGCAAGACAACCCTCCTGTGGAGCTTTGTCATCATGGGCGCGGCCACCACGCTAATCGGACTGTTGCCGACGTACGATAGCGCCGGATATATCGGCGCCGTCCTGCTCGTGCCGCTGCGGATCGTACAGGGTCTGTCGGCCGGTGCCGAATACGGAGGCGCGATCGTAGCCGTCGTCGAGCATGCTGACGAGAAACGACGCGGCCTGTTCGGCAGTGTCCCGCAGAGTGCGGCGTTTTTTGGTCTGCTGCTCGGCAATCTTACGTTTCTAGCCATGACGACACTCGACAAGCAGGCGCTGATGGCATGGGGCTGGCGCGTTCCGTTCATTCTGAGTGCCGCCATGCTGATGGTAGGCATCTACATCCGTAATCGGGTGGCCGAGTCTCCCGCATTTGTGAAGGCAAAAGCGTCTGGCAACATCGAAAAACTACCGGTAATGACCGTATTGCGCGAGTACCCGCGTCAACTGCTCGGCGTCCTGTTTGCGCAAGCAGCGCCGAACACGTTCTTCTACACCTGTGCCGTCGCGATGGTGTCGTACGCGGTGTCGAAGCTCAAGATCGCCCAGGCCGACATGCTTATTGCAGTCTCGATGGGGGCCGCGGTCGAGATGCTGACGATCCCGATCTACGGCATGCTGGCCGACGCGATCGGTCGCCGCAAGGTATTCGTATGGGGCATCGTTGCGCTTCTGGCGGGTGCCATCCCATTCTGCCTGGCAGTGGAAGCACGCTCGTATGCGGGCATGGTTGCCGGTTATATCTGGGTTCTTGGCATCGGTCATGCCGCATGTCACAGTTCACAGGCGTCATTGTTTTCCGACATGTTCCCCACATCGGTGCGCTATACAGGCATCTCGGCCGGCTACCAAACGTCTGGCGCGATCTTCGGAGGCCCGCTGCCAATTATCGCAACCGCGTTGATTGCTTACCAGAACGGGGGTATCCGCGTGTTTTTCGGCTACACCGTGCTTATTGGCGTAGTCAGTCTGATTGCTATCATGGCTAGCAAACCGCATTACTCGCTGGTGGACAAAGTCGCAACGGCGACGCCCGGAAACCGGCAAGTTAAAACGTCGCTCTGACTTACCCAGTCAATCACATCGCGGCAAGCGATGATACGTTGCCCGGCTCGACAAGCCGGGTAACGTAACAAACAATTGCCGTCTACACCTTTTGCGTCATGGGTAACACGCATGCCTGACGATTCGATAGACGCTGTACTCAAGGCACACCCGTCTGTGAGACATGACTGGCTGGCATTGCGGTCAGAAGACCTTCTCGATCCCGAACTGGCGATCGTGGATCCCCACCACCACCTGTGGGACCACCCTGGCGATCGCTACCTCGCGAACGAGGCCATCGCGGATTTCACATCCGGTCATAACATCATTTCGACCGTACATGTGCAGTGCGAAGCATGTATCGCGAGCACGGCCCCGAACCATTCAAGCCGGTGGGCGAGACAGAATTCGTCCGGGAACTCGCAGCGGCAACGAACACCGCGCACGCGCCGCTTCAGCTGTGTGCCGGAATCATAGGCACTGTGGATTTGCAACTCGGCGACGACGTTCAGCCGGTGCTCGACGCGCATACCGACGCAGGCGTCGGTCAGTTCAAGGGCATACGGCCGACAGTCGTCTGGCACGAGAGCCGCGAGATTCTGCCTGTCAGCAACCCTGAGGGTCTACTGAGGGCAAAATCGACAAGAGCGGCTATTGCCCGAGTCCAGAAAATGGGATTGACACTGGATCTGTGGGCTTTCTTCACGCAACTCGGCGATGTTGCCGACCTCTGCCGCGACCACCCCGATCTGATCGTCATCATCAATCACACCGGGGGGCCACTGGGTATCGGCCCATACAAAAACAAGCGGGCGGAGGTCTTCGAGGAGTGGCGCGCACGCGTCCAGGAACTCGCCGCCCTCCCGAACACCGTGATGAAGCTTGGCGGGCTCGCCATGCGCTACGCCGGTTTCAGGTTCCACGAACGTCCATTGCCACCGTCTTCGGACGAGCTGGTCCACGCATGGGAGCCTTACATGCGGCTTTGTATCGAGTTGTTTGGTGCCGAGCGGTGCATGTTCGAGAGCAATTTCCCGGTCGACAAGGCGATGTGCAGCTACAGCGTTCTCTGGAACGCCTACAAGAAGATCGCCGCCGACCTCACCGCTGCCGAGCGCCTGAATCTGTTTTCAGGCACTGCAGCACGCACCTATCGGCTCGATACGCCCCAAGTCCTGCGTTCAGCGTAAGGTCGCGGCACTCATCGCTCCCATACAAGGACCGCGCCGCGCCCGGCCATAGCCGTCGCCGGCGGGACTGCAATCCCTGCCCCGCATACGCATGGACGAAAGAGCGGCACAACCTGCTCGTTACCCGCAAAAAAAAACCGGCGCACTTGCGCCGGTCAACCTTGGATCTTGCGCCACCACTTGCGCTTACCGCCTGCAACACAGCAAGTTGCCGACGCGCCGGGGGGCGCCTCTTCACGACTCCCCGGCGGAATCGGGGCCGCGTTATCCTGCGGAGTTCGCAAAGCCGATCATTGCCTTGACCTCCAGATATTCTTCAAGTCCAAAGACGCCCATTTCCCGGCCGTTACCGGACTGCCTATAGCCGCCCATCGGCGCAACGTTATTCGACGGAGCACCGTTGAGAAAAATACGGCCGGCCTGCATGCGCTCAGCGACCCGACGAGCCTGCTCCAGGTTCGACGAGAAGATATACCCGCCCAGACCGTAGCGCGTGCCGTTGGCGATGTCGACGGCGTCATCGATATCGTGATAGCTGATGATGGAAAGTACGGGACCGAAGATTTCTTCCTGCGCAATCGTCATGTCCCGGCTAACGCCCGAAAAGACCGTTGGTCGAATGAAAAAGCCCTTATCGATGCCTTCGGGACGGCCCGGGCCGCCCGTGACGACTGTCGCGCCCTCTTCGATTCCGCGCTCGATGAAGTGCTGAACCCGTTCGAACTGCGCTCGATTGACAACAGGCCCAATGGTGGTTTCGGGGTTCTTCGGATCGCCCACCTTGACCGATTGCGCTTGTTCCTTGATCAACGTTATCAGTTTGTCTGCCTGAGTTTTCGATACAAGCATGCGCGTTGGTGAATGGCACGACTGTCCCGTATTCGAAAAACCCCGAGAGACATTGAATCGCGCAGCAGCCGCAAGATCCGCGTCGGGCAGGATGATGTTCGCGGACTTTCCACCCAACTCCTGGCATACCCGCTTCACGGTGCCGGCCGCAGCCTGAGCCACCATCACGCCAGCGCGCGTGGACCCGGTGAACGAAACCATATCGATGCCGGGGTGCCGCGAGATCGCCTCGCCAACGGTCGGACCATCTCCATTCACCAGATTGAACACGCCTGGCGGCACACCCGCAGAGTCAAGTGCCTCTGCGAGGACGACCGCACTGAGCGGCGTGAATTCACTCGGCTTCGCGACAACCGTACAACCAGCTGCGAATGCCGATGCCAGCTTCTGGCACATGAGCTGCAAAGGCCAATTCCATGCGGAGATGAGACCACAGACCCCGATGGGCTCGCGGCGGACCACGTTGTCGCCAAGCATGTGCTCGAATGAGTAGTCACGTAACGTGACAATTGCCTGACGGAAGGCCTGTACCGCGGTGCCCGTCTGCCCCTTCAGACTGCCAGGCGCCCCCATCTCTTCGGTTACCGCATCCATCAGGTCTGATTCGCGTTTCAGCATCGACTCGACGACGTTGCCAAGCAGTTCCATCCGCCATTCCTTCTTCGACCGGGAGAAGGATGAGAATGCTCGCCGGGCTGCTGCGACTGCCATGTCAACATCCTCTGCACTTCCGAGCGTAACGTGGCCGTATGCTTCTTCAGTTGCGGGGTTGATCAGTTCGAAAAAACCCGTACCTGCAGGCTTCGTCCATTTTCCGTCGATATAAAACCGGTCAAGTTTCTTCATCATTTCTCGATTCCTTGAAAAGATTCAATTCCGTACAGGCGGCCGAGATCATCGATCTGCGCCGCCGGTCCCAACATTCTTGATCCCGCCTCGAGAACCGTCCTTGCCGTATTAAGCAAGGGTATAGGCGACCCGGTCGCACGCCCCATGCGACCGATCAGTTGCTGATCTTTAACTACGGTCCTCAGACTCGCGTCGGCCGTAGGAGAACCCGTCATGATGGAGTGCAAGATCCGGTCAAGCGCGCCCGAGGCGCTCGCCCCCGTCGACAGAGCCGCGCGCAACGTGTCGATCCGCAAACCTGAAGCGGCTGCAACCGACAACATCTCGTAGATGATCAGCCGGTTACCCGCACCAAGCGAATTTTTGACAAGCTTGATTGCCTGCCCGGAACCTGGCGCTCCGAAATACACAACCTCGCCTCCCATCGCTTCAAGTATCGGCCTCACGCGGGAAAACGCAGCATCCTGTCCGCCGCACATCGTAATGAGAGCGCCGTTTCGGGCTCCGTCGGGCCCACCCGTCACCGGAGCGTCGACCATCGCTACTCCCGCAACCGCGAGTCGCTCGCCGAAGCGAACGGTTTCAGCGGGGCTACACGTCGTCTGGTCGATCACTATCTTTCCGCGATGCAGAGCCGCATACATCCCATCGGGGCCGAAGAGGATCTGTTCAACCTCTTTCGCGCTGGGAACGCAAAGAAAGATCAGATCACATACTGCAGCAAGAGAGGCGACGTCAGCAGCAGCGCGTGCACCTTGCCTCGTCAGGTGTTCGACCTTCGCCGGATCGGGATCGTAGACATGAACTTCCCGGGCAACCCGCAGGGCCTGCATTGCCAGAGCGCTGCCCATTGCACCCAGCCCGACATAGCCTATAACCGGTGAAGGCGAGGTATCGACTCCCGCAGGTTCATCCGCGTTACTGGTGACGACCAGATCCCTTCGTAGTCCAACGAGTCGTTCATAACGGGCGAATGGATCGGCGCCAGGCCGCCCGTCGTCGACGTCATCGACCGGTTCCAGGCTTAACAATGCCAAAGCGGCTGAAGTCAAGGGAAGCGGCAAGCCCAGTGCCATTGCCACATCGACGAGGTGCCCCAGCATCGTCGCAACGGTCCCTGATTCGCACGCGTCATCTCGATCCGGATGAATCAGACCATCAAAAAAAATCTCTGTCTGCCGGCTGCGGCCGCTGCTGCGACCAATCACCGAGGCAGCAAGGTCGACAGGTAAACCTGCACGCACGCCCATGCCAGCAGCTTCAATTACCACCATCCGGCCGAGCGCGCAGATTGCGTGCTGGATCAGTGCGATCAATCGGGCGTCCTCTGCGCGGGCTCCGCAATAAACCGGCGCCAGCGACATTTGCGCGAAGATCGGCGCAGCAACTTCACTCGCCATCACGTCACCGGACAGAAAAACTCGTCCCCCAGCCGTTTCATCGAGCGACAATGCGGCAGATACGACCGGTAGGTGCACAATGGTCTCAAGACAGGGGCTCCCCTCGCGCGAACACTCGTCAATCAGCACAACGACTACGACGTTCGATGCGGGCTTCCGCCCGGTGAGAATCCGGTTTCTGAACTCAGGACTTACGTCAGCGGAGATCAGGACGCTCGCTGAATCGAGGGCCAACAACTCAGCGCTCCATTGTTCTTCGCCCGCGCTCATCCACGTCAAGGCATCGAGCTTCTGCAACGCACTCAACCACCTACCTGATGGCTTTCCGACACACACGACCGATCGCATCATTGCCCCTAGCCTTTAGGCGACTACTGCTTCGGAATTCCCATTGTCTTGATCATGTTCTGGTTGTCGGTCAGATCTTTTTTCAGGAACGAAGCAGAATCGGCAGTGGTTTTGTAGAACGGCTCAGTGCCCTGTGCTTCCAGTTTCGCCTTCAAGGTCGGATCACTGAGCACCTTCGCCATGGCGTCATTCAGCTTCTTGATGACATCCGGAGGTGTGCCTGCGGGCGCGAACAGTCCGAGCCAGTAGTAATAGGTGAAGCCCGGCAGGCCTTGCTGGGCTGTGGTGGGCACATCTGCGAGCACGGGCAGACGCGAATCGCTGGTGACGGCGAGTGCCTTGAGAAGTCCTCCGTGAAGACCGGCGGCGCTACTGCCATATGCGTCGATCATGAAGCTCACCCGTCCCGCGATTACATCAGGCATGGCCGCGCCGTTGCCCTTGTAGGGCACATGTTGCATCTGGAGATTGGCCTGTTTGAGCATCATCGCGGCAGCGATATGCGTGGTTGTCCCGATGCCGGCCGAACCATAGCTGATCTGGCCTGGATGCGCTTTCGCGTCTGCGACGAGATCGCTGAAGCTCTTGTAATTCGACTTTGCACCTGCGACGACAAGAGCGGGAGAACGGGCGAAAGACCCGACCAGAGTGAAGTCTTTCAGGGCGTCAAATCCCGGCTCCTTGTTCAGCGCTTCCTGGATCGATATCGTGCTCCCTGTGGACATCAGGGTGTACCCGTCCGCCGGTTGCTCCTTCGTGTATCGAATACCTACCAATCCACCCGCACCAGTCCGGTTGTCGACGAGTACCGACTGACCGAGCACCTCCCCAAGCTTTTGCGCAAAAACGCGCGTCGTTACGTCGCCCCAACCTCCGGCTGAAACAGGAACGATAATCCGTATCGTTCGGGACGGGAAATCGGCCGACGAAGCATTGCCAGAAAAAGCACTGGTCGCCGCGACAAGCATCCCGATCGCAATCTTGTTCAACGTTTTCATTTATGTCTCCTCGCTTCAGTTTCGCACGGCTGCAGGCTATCAAAGCTCAACTGCGCGACAGTTAAGTCAATTGCGCCAATGCGGCGCAAGTCTCCTCTCTACGGCGTATCCGCTTTTATTGTGTCGATCAGGTCACGGATGGAAGTCAGCGCGTTCATATCCTGGATCTGGTTGAAGCTTGCCGCCACATGCTTTGCGCTCACCCCGCCGTATGGCATGAGCGCCTCATACTTCTGCCTGAGTTCGGCCCAGTGAATGCCGCGAACCGCTGCGCCCTTTGGTGCCAGCACAGAAGCTTCGTAAACCGCACCATCAATCGTCGTTATCCTCACAATCGCTCCGCTCTTGAAGCCGGCCTTGTTCGGAACGTCATAGTCGAGCCGCGTGACACGATCGAAGAGTGAGCGGATGCGCGGATCGGCGATCTTTTCAGGAAGGGCATGCTGCCAGCCATACCCGCGGTCTGCCGCCCCTGCGGCGGCAAAGTAAAAGGGACTATGGGCAATACCGATCAGATCGGTTGGATGCTTCGGCCCAGGAAACGGATAGTCGGGGAGTGTGAATTCGATTTCCTTGATGTCGGCCACATCGAGATCACCCTCTTGCGCCGCGATCGCTGCTGCTTCCGCAACCGCATGGAATGGAGAGCCCCCGGGTACCAGTTTGATGCCCAGTTCCGTCTGCAGACTCCACCTTCGGCCTAGCTGCCCCACAACGTCTTGTGCATGGCCGCCCGTGCCAAGCGTGTCGAAGAACCCTCTCGGCATCTCGAACCCAGCCAGATCCGCCGTGTATCCGTGCTTTGCCGCCTCGGCCGCCGACACGCCCATCATTGCAGCATTGCCCGCGTGGTACTCGCGCGCGAGGCTCGTCGCGGCGACCGCATGCAGACCACCCACCGACGTCGCGGCGAGAACCAGCGCATGTGCTGTCTGATCAGGTTGTAGCTTGAGCAGACGTGCCGCCGCTGCGGCCGCAGCGAAGGTCGCGACCACACAACCATGGAAACCCTTGCGCTGCAGGCCGCCGATCATTGCGGTGTTTATGTTTCCCGCAACTTCGTAGCCCACGATGATCGCCTCCAGCACCTGCGTCCCACTTGCCTTGCAAGCTTCACCAACGGCGATAGCCGCCGCGCAGGCTTGTGTGCCACTGTGAACGATATTGCGAAGATCACTGTCATCGGACGCGGCCGCATCGCTCATGAGGCCGTTCAGGCGCGCGGCGGCTACAGCTGGCAACCTGTCCCATCCACCGAACCAGACCGTACTGACCGGGAATCCACCGCGTTCCTCTTCGAGCTGCCTGATCAGTTTGCTCGATTGCAGCGTCGATCCCAGCGCTGCACTCGCCATGGTGCTAGCAATCAGCATCTTTCCGTATTCGGCGACGTCGCTAGGGAAGCTTGCGAGATCCGCGTTCGCGATAAACCGGCCGTAGCTCTGAGCGACTGTTTCAGTGCGATGACACAAATCCGTCTCCTGTTGATTTTTGCTCACCCTGACTGGCGAATCTGTCGGGTCCGCTTTTCCAGATGCGAACTAACGCTGGTGCAGATGGAACCCGTTCGTTTAACTGTACGACCGTCACAGGACCGGCGTCAACATAAAAGAAACTAGTTCCAATGAGTGAAACTTAGAAGCTTGGCGTAGGATTGCGATCCTTCACGTTGGGAAGTTGGGAAAGGTCGATCGTGGAAGTGAAGGCTCTCGCCTGAATTACCGACCGGCCAACGGAATCGCGCCGATACAGACGGGGACCAGAGCAGGTCCTTCTATCTGGTCTGCACCGACGTCTGTGGTGGCCGAAGCAGGCAGTGGTACAGCGGACGGGACGCTTGCAACTGCGTTACCCGATCGGTTGTTCAAGCCTGTAGACCCGCGCTGCTGTGTCACTGTAGAGCGCCCGTTTTTCTGACGGCGAAAAGCGCTCGGTGATCCGCTTGAATGCATTCCAGAGAACGCCGTAGCCGCATGTCTGCTTGTCGACCGGAAAGTTGCTTTCGAACATGCATCGTTCGGGGCCAAACAGGTCTATGCAAGTTTCGACGTATGGCCTCCAGCAGGTTGCCAGATCTTCCGAGGACGGCGGCGTATCGCGAAGATGGAAATCCCATCCTGCGTAAAGCATCCCCAGCCCACCAATCTTGACTGATACGTTCGGGCAACTTGCGACCTGCTTCAAGTTCTTTCGCCAGGTCTCGAAGACTGCAGCACGATCAGTGTGCGGATCGATGCCGAGGACGCCTCCCGCATGATCTATGACTACCTGCGTGTCAGGATAGTCACGCAGAAGCGAGACCAGGTCAGGCAGTTGCGGGTAGAACAGCCACGCATCGAACGTGAGTCCCATCGGGGCGAGTCTTGCGAATCCGCGCCGGAACGCTGCGTCGGAGAGAAGATGTGGCCTTGCGAAGGTCCGCCCATACCCGGCGCTGCCGCTGTCCCAGGTAGCGCCATGCCGGATACCCTTGAGCCTTTTGCCCCCGGACTCTGCCATCGCGTCGAGCACGGCCTGCACTTCGTCTCCGAGCGTCAGGTCAGCGTGAGCGATGATCCCTTCGCAAAGTCGCGGCCCGTCAGGCTTCTGAATCGCGCAGGTATCTGCGAACGACCGCGCGAACTCAACCTCGCCGACCGGCTGCATCGACGCCGGGCCCTCTTTCCGGTATCCGGACTTGAACTGCACAAATACCGTCGCTTCGATACGATGGCCACTCGACAGATCGTGCATCAATTCTGCGGACATGTACCGTCCGCGTTCGTCATCCCACACGTGATGATGCGGATCGATGATGGGAAGATCCGGTTCAAGTGCCTCTTCGCGCACCAGGTCGGTCCACTTCGCCAGTTCGGCGACCTGACGGTGGGTCGTTCCCTTGAATGCAACACCTGCCGTCCCGGAGGACGGCATCACTTCATACCTGTTCATACTGTACCGACCCTTACGACAGTTTCACTGAAGATGAGAAGCCGTTGTGCACCTTGTAGCGCACGTCCTACCGATACATCTCGACAACGCTCGATCCAGCACTCCTCACTTCAACGCCGGCCCATCGCTCATACTGTCGGGCCACGGTCGTGACATCATCGGTCGGGCAAGCGCACGCCTGCACGAGACCGTAGATACCCCGTACCTTGTCGAAGATCCACGTCGTCACGCCAAGTCGACGCGCCTCGTCGGTCGCAGCAGTAAGTCGTGCGGATGTCTCGCCCAGGCTGAAGCCGTAGTCGAAGTGACGTGTTGCCACCTCACCAGGCAGTATTCGCGCACTTGCCGCGTTGCGCCCCGTCTCGATACCCATGATTTTTGCCATCTGCCCGGGCGTCAATCCTGCCTTGGCGCCGGCAACGTACGCTTCGCTCGTGACCGCCAGCAGCGTCGCAAACAACGACGCATGGATGTTCAGCATCAGATGTGCGGCGCCGGCCGCCGAGCCGATCTGGTAGGCGTCGCGGCACAGATTCACCATCACGTGGTTCGCGGCATGAATGGCTAACGTGTCCCCTCCCATGATGACCACACCATCACCTGCCGTAATCTCGCGGTGCGTGCCGGTATGCAGCGCGTCGCAATAGGGGATCTCCGGACCAAGCAGCGCCTTCATCCTGGCGGCCTTGTTCATGGCCATCGCACACATGTTTACAACTGCGGCACCATCATGAGCAGCCTCTACGATGCCGACCGCAATCGACTCTTCGGATTGTTCCTCCGCTACGGCAAGAAGTGTCACGGTGATCCGGGAGGCGTACGGCAATCCCAAACGGATCGTGTGTGGATCTTCATCGTGCTGCTGGCTGCTGTATCCTGACGCGACCAGTCTGTCGGCCAGTTCGCGGACATCCGCGAGCGCGCAGATCAGCACCAGCGGTCGATGCGCGGGTTCAGCAAATGAAATCCGGCAGGACGGCTCCTCATCCGGGCTGGAAACCTCGATGCCGGCCCACGGTTCGAGGTATGTGATGAGGGAGGTGCCATCGCGGTCGTATCCTCCCTGCGTGGATGCAAACTTCCAGATCTGCTGGACGGTCTGCGCCACCCACATTGGAACGCCGCGACTCTGTGCTTCCTCAACGGACAAGCTGATGTCCTTCGCCGTGATCGCCATCCGTGCGCCGAAATCGAAGCGGCGGGGCAACACCGAACGCGCGAACTTGTTCCGCGAGGCACTCGAACTCGCGTCTCCCGAATTGATAATCTCGAGCATGCGTCGCGGCGCAAGCCCACCTTTGATGCCCAGAATAAACGCCTCGCACGTTGACGCCATTCCCGTCGCAGACAGCAGGTTGTTCAGCAATTTAAGGGTCTGCGCCTTGCCCGACTCCTCACCAAGATAGAACACCGTGGCACTGGCGAGCGTCGCCATGACTGCAGCGACCTTTTCGTATGCCACGCGGGGCCCCGAGCACATGATTCCCAATGTGCCGTTACCTGCGGTCGTGACGTTTCCAGTGATCGGCGAATCGAGCAGCGCAATATTACGGGCCGCGAGTTTTTCCGCGACTTCACTGGCGAAATTCGCTCCCGTCGTTGAAAAATCGACCACGACGCGAACCGCAGAACCACCGGCAACACCGGCTTCACCGAAGACGACATCGCGGATGGCCGGCAAAGAAGGCAGACACAGCAGGACAATACTGCATTGATCTGCCACTTCCCTAGGCGAGGCCACCGCCCGCGCGCCGTACCCGACGACCGAATCGACGGCGGAACGGTTGAAGTCGTTGACGACCAGCCTGTAGCCCTGACGGGCAAGGTGGCACGCCATTGGCGCTCCCATGGCGCCAAGCCCAATGAACCCGATCGACGTGCTGAGATCGAATTCTGCTTTCAGTTCTGCCGTGTCCATGCACTTTTTACCGTGGTTAATTTATGCCCCGGAACCGGGATGATGATTAAATCGAGGTGTCCTGACGTTCCCGTAGCGCAGCGGCCGGCACGCCGACCAGAATGATCACGCCTCCAGCGAGCGCGATTGCCGCAATGGTGTACAACCCGATCGCAATGCTGTGGGTATTCGTCATGAGCCATCCGAGCCACGTTGGCGTGAGGAGCGAACCTGCCTGTCCGAGGCTGCTCATTAACGCTATACCAGCTGCGACCGACGCAGCCGAAAAATATGCGGGCGGAATCGTCCAGAACATCGTGCTACCTGCGTAGTACGCGATGCCTAGCAACGACAGGCATCCGATCGTGAGCACGGGATTGCCGCCCACCTGAGGCAGTAGCACGAGGCCAATTGCTCCGATCAAAATCGAGAAGAAGTAGTGCCAGCGTCTTTCCACGTGCTTGTCGGAATGCCGCGCGATCAAAATCATTCCAATTGCTCCGAAGATCGACGGGATCGATGAAAGCAGCGCCACATGCAGGATGTCTTTCACTCCTGCCCGATGAATGATGGTGGGAATCCAGTAATTCATCACGATGCCAAGCATTGGCGTAACCAGAGAAGCGAGAACGACCACGTAGACCCTTGGATCTCGAAGAACCGCGAGCAGCCCCTGATGACCCGTCGCCCCCTTGAAATTCCTGTCTGCCTGGATGTTGTCGATCAGGATCTGCCTTTCTGTCTCGGTCAGCCACTTCGCGTCCTTTGGCTTGTCGTCGAGATAGAAGTATGCGATGACGCCGAGCAGGACCGCCGGCAGCCCCTCAATCAGGAAAAGCCACTGCCAGTCACGCAGTCCCGCCACATTGTTGAAGCTGTGAAGGATCCATCCGGCGATGGGGCCGCCGATGATTCCTGAAACGGCGATCGAAAGCAGGAACCGCGAAGTGATCCGCGCGCGTCGGGCCGACGGGAACCAGTAGGTCAGGTAAAGAAGAAGCCCTGGGTAGAAACCAGCCTCAGCAGCACCGAGAAGAATACGCGCAAGGTAAAACTGGGTGGTGTTATGGATGAACATCATCGAACACGTCACTGCGCCCCAGAGAACCATGATGCGGGTCATGGTGAGCCTTGCCCCGATCTTCTCGAGCATCAGATTGCTGGGCACCTCGAAAAGCACGTAGCCAATCGAAAAAAGACCGACCCCCAACCCGTAAGCAGCGTCGGAAAGTGCGAGATCCTGGGAGAGCGACATCTTCGCGAAACCAAGGTTGACCCGGTCAAGGTAATTCACGACCCAGCACAGAAAAAGAAACGGCACGAGTCTGAACGCAACCTTGCGATATGTATGCTGAATCTGCTGGTCGGTTACGACCGAACTGCCTGCGATGCCTTCGCCCCACTTGTCGATGAGTGGCTGCACTGAATGGTTCATGGGTGTCTCCTTCAACCGTCCTACGCGGCTGAGTCGTTTTTGTGCGAACTATCAGCTTCGGGCGCTAAGGGCCCTGAAAGCCGTCATTCAACCGTTGCCTGCATGCGTTTCGTGCCTGTGGTCTGGCTAACAACCGCGCTACAGGTTTTGCCTGCGGGTTGCGCCCAGCCACTGAACGACACAGACGTCTCTCTCTGAAGACCTAGACCTCCACCATATCGAAATCGGCCTTACCTACCGAGCACTCGGGGCAAACCCAATCGGCCGGCACATCTTCCCAACGCGTACCCGGCGCAATGCCTTCCGACGGCAGACCTTCTGCCTCATCGTAAATGAAGCCACACAATGCGCATTGCCAGATCCTGAATTCCGCCTGCGGTTGGGGCGCAGCAATTTCCGTAGTCACTTCTTTCACCTGTTCAATCATGATCCTCTCCATGACAGCGCGCCAGCGCTGACAGCCCACATACGGACGCCTGGCCACCAGGTGTCGCCTGATCAGCAGCCTCCGGCTCAGGCAGCCGCACCGATGGAGCCGGAAAAATCCGGGTGACAAAGACCCGCGGCGACCCTCACTACGCGCGAGCACGTCATTCCACGATTTTGGTCCGTTTCGCAGAAGAACTTTCAAGCGTGAACCGATGGTATCATGGTTCTAACTGACAGCATAGATTCCACTGATTGGAACTTGAGAGCAGCAAGATACAGTCATCGAATCCCCGAGCATTCCGGACGACAAGGCGGCTTGACGCGGCGAACGCATCACTGAGACAGGAGACGTAACGTATGACCATCAGAGGTAAGGCTTATATCGTCGGTGCCTACGAACACCCGTTGCGCAAGGCCCCTCATCATTCGGTTGCCCAGCTTCACGCTGAAGTCGCGAAGGGCGCGATCGAGGACGCCGGTCTTACACGCGACGACATCGACGGTTTTTTTTGCGCGGGCGACGCTCCTGGCGCAAACCCATGGTCGCTCTCGGACTATCTGAATCTGACGAGGTTGCGCCACATCGATTCGACCGATATGGGCGGCTGCTCATACCTCATCCACGTGGCGCACGCCGCACAGGCAATCGCGGCCGGCAAGTGCAATGTCGCACTCGTGACTCTTGCGGGTCGGCCCAACTCCGAAGGAAGCGCTGGAACACAGGTGCGCAACCGGGGCACCAATCTTCCCGACGCTCCGTTCGAGATTCCATACAATCCTGTACCTCTTAACCTGTATGCAATGGCGGCAAAGCGCCATATGCACGAATTCGGGACGACAAACGAACAGCTGGCGTGGGTCAAGGTGGCCGCTTCCCATCACGCGCAATACAACGAGCATGCGATGCTGCGTTCCGTTGTGTCCGTCGAGGACGTTCTGGCGTCGCCTATGATCTCGGACCCACTTCACCGGCTTGATTCGTGCGTCGTCAGCGACGGCGGCGGCGCGATCGTCATTGCGCGACCTGAGATAGCAAAGTCGCTTTCACGCCCGCGCGTTCGGGTGCTGGGATGCGGTGAGTCGGCAAAGCACCTGACGGGTGGGGACATTGACCTGACCTACACGACAGCCGCATGGACGGGGCCACGCGCCTTTGAAGAGGCCGGAGTGACGCCGGCAGACATCCAGTACGCGTCTATCTACGACAGCTTCACCATCACGGTGATTCTCCAACTCGAGGACCTCGGGTTCTGCCCGAAAGGCGAAGGTGGCAGGTTCGTCGCCGATGGCAACCTGATCTCCGGTACGGGAAAGCTTCCCTTCAACACCGACGGGGGCGGCCTGTGTAATAACCACCCGTCGAATCGCGGCGGAATGACGAAAATTATCGAAGCAGTAAGACAGTTGCGCGCTGAAGCCCACCCGTCGGTACAGGTCCCGAACTGCACGCTTGCTCTGGCCACCGGCATCGGCGGCGCCATTGGAAGTCGCCATGGCGGCGCAACCGTGATCCTTGAAAGGGAGTAACCCGCATGACTTCATCCGTCGCAGAACGCGTGATCAAAGATCCCGCTATGAACCCCGGTGACGAGCCTTATTTCGAGGCTGCAGATAAAGGACAGTTGCTGCTCAAGTTCTGCACGAGCTGCAGCCGGCCTCATCACTATCCCCGGTCCCTATGCCCTTTTTGCTGGAGCACCGATCTGTCGTGGAAGGAAGCCGCAGGAACTGGCGAAATTTACTCGTACAGCGTCATGCGGCGAGGCGCTGGGGCGCCTTATTGCATCGCTTATGTCAAGCTGGACGACGGTCCGAAGATGCTCACCAATATCGTCGACACCGACTATGACGCAATTGCAATTGGCCAGCGGGTTCGGGTGGTTTTCAGGAGATCTGAAAGCGGCATCGCCGTCCCTATGTTCACGCCGGTCTGACACGCAACTTTCGGTCGGGCAAGAGTGTCAACGACGGCGAACCCGCCTGTTACGCCGCAATCAGGAGCCTCAAGCAATGGGCCTCATTTCGCTTTTCAGCGCCGTCGACGACACCCTGACACGCTACGATGTCGACGTCGCTTCCGCAACGCTAACCCGGCGGGAAAGTATCCGGACCGCTGCAAAAGTCCAGTATGCCTGGCCCCATCCAGGCGGCGCGTATCTTTACGTGGCGACCAGCGCCGCGGGGCCGCGCGTACCCTCGGACTTCAACCACGTGAGTGCGTACCGGATCGGCGGCGACGGGGCGCTGACCATTCACGGCCCATCACGCCCGCTTGATCGACGCGCTGTCCACATCTGCATAGATCCGCAGGGAAAGTACCTGCTGAGCGCGCACAACTTTCCGCGCAGCGGTCTGACCATTCATGCCCTGCTGAAAGACGGCAGCATCGGCGAGCCCGTCACTCAGAACAATGCCCTTGACTGCGGAGCCTATCCGCATCAGGTTCGCGTGCTGCCGTCGGCACAGGCAGCGTTGATCGTTGACCGGGGCAACCACGCCGGGCCGGACAAGCCGGAGGATCCTGGTGCGTTGAGGCTGTTCCCGTTTTCGCACGGCGTCCTCTCGTCGGGCGACGTGATCGCACCGGATCGAGGCTACGGTTTCGGCCCAAGACACGTCGACTTTCATCCGACGCAGCCATGGATGTATGTTTCGGACGAGCGCACCAACCAGCTTTACATGTT
The DNA here is from genome assembly GCF_003634175.1 of Paraburkholderia sp. BL17N1. Lineage (NCBI taxonomy): Bacteria > Pseudomonadati > Pseudomonadota > Betaproteobacteria > Burkholderiales > Burkholderiaceae > Paraburkholderia > Paraburkholderia sp. BL17N1. Next base: position 3,131,100 of record NZ_RBIW01000001.1, on the reverse strand, counting down.
CCGGATCTCGGACAGTGTCATCGAGAGTGAGCCGACATATCGTTGCAGCCTGCTTGAAGCGCCCAACCGCGTAGACGCCCGGCAACTGGGTGGTCCCATCCACGTCCATCCCTCGGGTCGATACGTGTACGTGGCAAACCGCGCCGACCGGACTGAGGAAGTCGACGGCCAGAAGGTTTTTGCAGGCGGAGAGAATAGTGTCGCCGTGTTCAGGATCGACTCATCCACGGGCGAACCAACGCTTGTGGAGCATGCCCACACGCGAAGCATTCACGTTCGTACTTTTGCGTGTGATCCTACCGGCAGACTGTTGGTGACGGCAAGCGTCAAGCCGCTCGCGGTGAACGTCGAGGGCGAAATCAAGCCAATCGCGGCGGCTCTCACGGTATTCCGGGTGCGTGACGATGGCTCGCTCGAGTACGTCCGTCAATACCCGGTAGACACGCATGACGGTCAACTGCAGTACTGGATGGGCATCGTCGCGGCACCCTGACGGAAGAAGCGAAGGCAGCTTCCGCGCTGCCTTCGGCCGCTTTCAGATACGGTTCAGAATCCGGCCGCCGTCGACGAGCAATGACACGCCCGTAACGAAGGACGCTTCGTCGGACGCGAGGTAGAGGGCGGCATTCGCGACGTCCCATGCAGTGCCCTGGCGGCCGAGCGGAACCTTGGCATCCCGTTCCGCCAGGACCTGTTCCCGGCTTTGATTCCACTCGCGAGCTCGCGTATCTACCGCCATCGGGGTGGCAATCAACCCAGGCAGGATGCAGTTGGCGCGGATGCCATGTGAGGCGTTCTGCAGCGCAAGCTGCTCCGTGAACGCGATAACGCCTGCCTTGGTCGCCTTGTAAGCGACATAGGGATACTTTCCAGGTCCAGCGGCCGAAGAGACGTTGACAACCACCCCTGATCGCTGCTCGCGCATGATCGCCACCGCATGTTTGCACGCGAACACGGTACCGCGCAGGTTGATGCGGCAGATGTTGTCAAACCGCTCTTCTGTGATGTCCATCAGGTCGGCGTCGCCGCCGCCGAGACTGACGCCAACGTTATTGTGCAGTATGTCAACCGCTCCCCACTTCTGTCTGGCGCCATGAATGGCCCTCGCGAGTTGCTCCTCGTGCGCGACGTCAGCGGCGATCGCATCTGCCTCGAAGCCCTCTTTCCTGATGATTCGCGCGGTCTCCTCCGCTGATTCCACCGATCTGTCGACGGCCAGCACGCGCGCGCCTTCCCTCGCGAAACGCATCGCGACCGCCCGTCCGTTACCCACGCCCTCACCCGGACTCTGCCCTGCCCCGACAACAACCGCCACCTTGCCGGCAAGGCGGGCGCGTGAGGTCCAGCCATCAGTATCAGCCACCACTGTCTCCTTCGAGTTGTAAGTCACAACGAAACGGGTCGCGCGCAAAACAGACCCGCACAAGCTGCATTTGCATACATCGCCGCGTCGACAGATGCTATCATGGGTTCCTATAATCAATACCAATTTCACTGATTGAAACTTTGACAACGATGACCGGCGCTTTTTTCGGGTTTCCCTGGTTGGCTGCTTGCGCTAGCCTACCAATGGGGTCCGTTTAGTAAGACGGCCGGTAAAACATAAGGAGGCGGAATGACACGGCTTGCATCGATTCTGATTGGTGGCGACTGTGGCCCCACCCATGGGCCAGAGCAAGGGTTCCCCATCGAAGGCTACACGGAGCTGGTAGCGCCCGTCCTGCGGGAGGCCGATTTCCGCTTCGTGAACTGCATGCGGACATACTCCACACGTGGCGTGAAATCGGACCACGCGCCTCAGGTCTGTCAGCCGATCGAAATGTCGACGCTTTTTACGGGCGGACTGTTCGACGCGGTAACGATGGCGAACAATCACAGTCTCGACGCCGGCCCGCAAGCGATGCTCGACACACGACAGCTTTTCCTCGAAAACGGCCTGCAGGTTACCGGTGCGGGACTCGATCTGGACGAGGCCCGTCAGCCAGCCATTGTCGAAAAAGCTGGCGTGCGTGTCGGCTATCTCGGCTACACGTCGGTAGCCACCGCCGGGACCGACGCAGGCAAAGGAAAACCCGGGGTGGTCAACATCCGGGTCAAGACGACTTACGAGCCGCGTGGACCCCACCAGCCGGTTCGGGTATGGACCTCACCAAACCCTCAGGATCTTGCGCAGCTCACGGAGGACATCGCGGCTCTGCGCAAACAGGTCGATGTGGTGATCCTCGCGTATCACGCCGGCGCAATACGTCTACCGAGAATCGTTTCCGACTATCAGGTCGACGTCGCCCACGCAGCGATCGACGCCGGCGCCGATCTTGTCGTCGGGCACGCCCCGCATATCCCCAAGGCCATCGAGGTGTACAGGGGCAAGGTCATCTTCTACAGCCTCGGTGTGTTCGCGATGACCAAGTCGTTTGCCGCCCCCGCCTGGACAAACGAGCCCGCCTGGGCGCAAGGGGCGGTACGCAACTTCATGGACCTCGATCCGGACTATCCCCTGATGCCATACGGCAAGGACTGCACCCTTGCCCTGCTCGCAAAAGCGTACGTTTCCTCGCAGGGAGTCGCGAAGGTCTCGTTTCTTCCGGTCAGATTCGATGGCCGCTATCGCCCAGAGGCGCTTCGCGCAGGCGATTCGCGGTTCGAGGAAGTCGTCGAGTATATGGAATGGGCATCGGAAGACATGCCCCATCGATTCGAGATCGAGGGCGATGAAGTCGTAGTCACCGCGCCGTGAAGCAACGGCAACGGCAACCGTTCCATCATCAAAATGAAGGGTAGTTCATCATGGATTTGGGCATCAAGGGTAAAACCGCTCTGGTCACCGCGTCGAGCGGCGGCATGGGCCGCAACATTGCTCACGCGCTCGCGGCAGAGGGAGCAAACGTGGTCCTTTTCGCACGCTCCGAGGACAAACTGGTGGCGGTCGCGAACGAGATCACCCGGCAGCACGGGGTGAGGGCTGTTACGAAAGCTGGAGATATGCGCATAGGCAGCGACGTCGCCGCGCTCGTCGAAGTGGTAAAAGCGGAGTTTGGCGGACTGGACATTGTCGTACTGAATACGGCTCGCCCACCAAACCCTATTCGGGAGACGACCGAGGAGGTAGATATGGCGCGTTGGGACGAGGCATATCAGAATCAGCTTGCCGGTGTGTTGCAGGTAGTCAGTCAGACTATTCCGCTGATCACCACGCGCGGATGGGGCCGGGTAATTGCGATCACTTCGGCATCGGTGAAAGCGCCCATGGCTCACCATAGCCTCTCGACGGTCTTCCGGGCCGGTGTAACCGCTTATATGAAGCATCTCGCCAACGAGGTTGGCTCAAGCGGCGTCACGGTCAACTGTGTCGCGCCCGCCCTGATCGAAACCCCGCATCGCGCCGGTTCCGCCGCCTACACTCCCGATCAGGCCGAGGCGCGCAAGAAGTTGACGCCTCTTGGCCGGATGGGCACGCAAGGCGAACTTGCGGGTGTGGTGACTTTTCTGGCGTCGGTACAGGCGGGATTCATCACCGGTGCGACGATCCCGGTTGAAGGCGGGATGCTGGGATCGTTGTTCTGAACCTTTCCCAGTCCCCCCTTATTCTGCGTGCCCCCCAAACTGACGCGAGATATTCACAGCGGCTTCGACTACGAGCTTGATGAAATTCTTCTCATGCATCTCCATGCGTACGGTGGGGGCACCAACGGACAGGCAATAATGGACCTGTTCGTCAACTCCGATGATCGGTGCTGAGATTGCCGAAATACCCATCAGCCGCTCACCGTGCGAGACAGCGTAGCCAAGCTCACGGATGCGTTGGAGATCTTCGAGAAACGCCGTCCTGCTCTGCTTGGTGGCTTTCGTCGCGGCTGGTAGCAGCGGCGTCAGATCCGCCTTTGACATATACGCCATTAGCACCCTGGAGCCGGAGCCCGCCTGCAGCGGTATCTGTTCTCCTGCCTGCACCACTGCTCTCAGCGGGGCTGTGACAGTCGATATGGAATCGATGCATACACGGTTGCGGCCGCTCACCGTATGGAGGGAAACGGTTTCTTTCGTCGTTTCCGCGAGTTCCGTCATGAACGGACGGGCGATTTCGCGAATACCCAAGGTGCCGCGCACGAGACCGGCAAGCCTTGTGAACCGGAACGACAGACAGTACTGCTGGTCTTCAAGTCGAACCAGATAGCCGGCTCGCTCCAGACTCTGCACGATCCGGAAAGTGGTGGACTTCGGCAGGTCAATGCGTTCGGAGATTTCCTGAAGAGACAGGCTGCTCCTCTCAACGCTAAAACTTTCGAAAACAGCCAGAATACGTTCAACCGAGCGCATCATTTCGTAACGTTCCGTACGGGGTCAAAGACAGGCGTATGGTACATCAGCCACGGTCGCGTCAAGCAATCTGCCTTCTGTAACTTTGGCGAAGCGGGATATCGGCATCCATACAGGAACCGGGTACCAGGCCCTCCCGCACGCAATATAGCCGGCGTAAATCGAAAGCCCCGCATCTGCGGGGCTTTGGCATCATTCCTCGGTCAGCGGAGCATGAGATAACGGAGGCACCGCCACCTCCGGCGCCCCACCTTTCGAGCGCTTGCGCTTGTGCTCACGCCAGGCGAAGTAGCACTGCCCGACGACCAGCACCAGGCAGATCGACATGAACGCTGCACTGATGGGCCGTTGCGCGAAAATCGCGAGGTCGCCGCGCGACAGCAGCAGTGCACGCCGGAAATTTTCCTCGACCATGGGGCCGAGAACGTATCCGAGGAGGATGGTGGCGACTGGGAAATCCAGTGCGAGCAAGACCGCCCCAATAATCCCAAACACCAGCACCTCGCCGACTTCGAAAAGGCTGTTGTTCGTGCTGAAGACGCCGACCGCGATGAAAAAGAGCGCAGACGGATACATCAGGCGATAGGGTACCTGCAGGAGTTTTACCCAGACTCCAATCAGCGGAACGTTCAGTAGCACCAGAAGCACATTGCCGATCCAGAAACTCGCTATCAGCCCCCAGAAGAGATCGGCATGCTGCGTGATCAGTTGAGGACCCGGCTGGAATCCCTGAATCAGCAAGGCGCCTAGCAGCAGGGCCATTACCGCATCGCCCGGAATACCGAGCGTCATGGTCGGGATGAAATCAACCTGGGTCTTTGCGTGAGTAGACGCTTCAGGACTGGCCACGCCTTCAATGGCACCCTGGCCAAACCGATCCGGTCGCTTGGATATCTTCTTTTCGAGCGCGTACGCAAGGAAAGTGGTGATGGTCGGGCCGGTCCCCGGCATTGCACCAAACAGGGTCCCCACGATTGTGCCCCGGACCATCGGCCAGAAGGCCTGCTTCAGCTCGCCTCGTGTCGGCCGCATATCTCGAAGACGGACCTTGGTCTGCGTCCCCACGAAACTGATCCGGTTGACGTTGATCAGAAAGTCGGCAACCCCGAACAGCCCCATGGACAGCGCGACGAGTTCAACCTTGTCTGAAAGTTCGGCGAAGCCGAAGGTGAAACGTTCTACGCCGCTGTTGACGTCGGTGCCAACGATCCCAAGGAGCAGCCCAAAGACCGTCATTGCGATTCCTTTCAGCTTTGATCCCCGTGACATGGTCGCGCCAGCGATCAGGCCCAGCATCATGATCGAAACGATCTCGGTCGGACCGAAATCGAACGCGATCTTGACGAGCCAGGGCGAAAGAAAAATCATCACCACGATGCCTACGGATGCGGCGAAGAATGAAGACACCATCGTAATGCCCAGCGCAGCGCCTCCACGCCCCTGTTTCGTCATTGGATACCCATCGATACAGGTCACCGCGTGCGGTGGATGCGACGGCAGGTTCAGCAGGATCGCACCCAGCGCGCCGCCATACTGCGACCCATAAAAGATCCCGGCAAGCATGAGAAGCGCCGGAACAGGGTGCATTGAATACGTCAGAGGCATAAGCATTGAGATTGCCGAGAGCGCTCCCATGCCAGGAAGTACGCCAATCAGATTGCCAACCAGCACACCGACAAACGACCAGAGCAGGTTCTGCGGCATCGCTGCGACGCTGAACCCATACATGAGATCCTGCAGCGTTTGCGCGATCATACGGCACCCCACTTGAACAACGGCAACTGGATCTGCAACGCCCACCAGAACACGACTACGGCGATTGTGACCATCGCCAATGCCAGCAGGCCTGCTGACTTGAGGGTGTTACCCCGATCGCCGAGCGCCGATATAAACACCACCGCAAATGTGCCCGCGACGAGTCCGAGATACTTCGTCAGCACGACAAACGCAACCATGCCCAAGCCGATCAGAATCCACGCCTTCCATTCCGGTCGCAGCTCCTTCTTGGCAGCGGGCTTCTCGGACACGGCCTCAGCATGCACCGAGAGGTAGCCCTGAACGGCAATGCCGCAACCAACCAGGGCGAGAATCAGGCCCAGAAAGAATGGGAAAAAACCCGGCCCCATCTGAACCAGCGTACCTATGTGGTAGGCAACGGAATGCGTTAGCACTGCGATTCCTACGATGATCAGCAGTGTGCCGCCGATCAGATCCTTATGTAACAGTGTTCTGTTCACGGTGTCTCCTCCTATGAACGTCAATAACACCCAGTTCTCTCCGCCAGGAAATGATCTGCTCCTGACATGTCGCTGCGTTACCGATGGCGAGGACTTTCTTTGGATAGACTGATGATGTCCACTATCCGCCATCGGCAGCATTTCGCGCGGTCGCCCGGTCTGAAGGCCGGAACTTTGCTTCAGCTTCCTCCTTGTGCCATTACTCCTCGACCATTAACGAAGACGGTTTTCGCTTCTCGATCGCCCACCTCAGCAACGCGGCGGATCGATAGATGCCGTGGGCAAACTTTCCATAGGGCAGCGTAATAAAAAGCGCTATCACCACACCCAGATGCACGGCCAGCAGCACTGGCATCGCGCCCGTTTCCCGGAGACCCAGGAGTACTAGCCCCGTGATACCGGCCAGCCAAAGCAACGCAATGAATCCGCGGTCCATCCCCTTCTGCGATGCATCGCCGTGTAGCGGATGGCGTCTGAGATTCAGGATAAACAGCCCACTGCATCCCACGACGAGACTCGTCCCCCCGAGAGACCCCAAAAACACGGGAAGACTGGTCAGGCCGTAAGGTGCTTCCAGAGCAAAGACGTAGTGATAGAGCGTAGCGACGCAGGTCGATGCAAAACAGAGCATGAAGCCGTAGAACGTCAGATGATGAAACCGTCTCCGGGAAAGCGAATAGGTGTCGCTCTCGTTGTTACAGCCCTCGCCGTGTCCACCACCGAGGTATCTGAGCGTCAGCACTGATCCCGCTGCTTCTGCCGCTGCATCGACCGACAGCTCACCCGGACTTTCGTTTTTCCAGAATCTGCGCACACCAATCGACAGCGAGATGATGGCGAGAAGAAACACGGACCCGAAGGTAAGAGCGAGAAGATTGTGGGGGAACACGCTGTAGAAGTTTGCGCTGCCGGGTTGCGGTCTGCCTGCGATCGCGGCGAGGGCGAGAAACAGTGCAAGCCCACCGGCCAGCGCCAGCGCGACCGTCGTGCCGTTTTTCCGGTACAACGCTCCGAACGACGCGGGCCACGCATACTCCGTATAGGTGTTCACTCGCACCTTCGCCATCGCCTGCGGGACGTTGACAGCGAATTCGTGCGGTGGTGCGTACTGGCAAGCGTGCAGGCATGCGCCACAGTTGTGGCAAAGGTTCGCGAGGAAATGCACGTCCGCCCTGCCGAATTCGAGCCGTCGCGTCATTGCCGGAAATACCGCACAGAACCCTTCGCAATACCGGCAGGCGTTACAGATCTGCATGATGCGGCTGACTTCCTTCTCAGCCTGAGTCATGTCGGTCCGGGCGACGACTTCGTTTGCCGCGAGCGCTGCAGCCTCGCGGGTCAATGCTTCAAGCGACTGCATGATTGATAGCTTCCCTGTAGTGCTGCGCCGCTGCCGCGGCCTGAGTGCCGGCGATCCGGCCAAAGGCAGTTCCGATCGACATCCCCACGCCCGCCGTGTAACCCTTGCCCAGGATGTTGCCGGCCATCATCTCTCCCGCAACGAACAGGTTCCGGGATGGCTCGCCGCCGAAATGAACGGCAGCATTCGAATTCACCTTCAGGCCGAGATAGGTGAACGTGATGCCGGGACGCAGCGCATATGCGTAGAACGGCGACCGGTCCAATGGCTGAGCCCAGTGCGTCTTGGGCGGGGTTAAGCCTTCGGTGTGGCAGTCGTCAAGCACCGCATGATTGAACGTACCGGGCTGGCATGACCGGTTGTACGTCTCGATCGTCTCCAGAAATTCGTGCTCGTCGAGGCCGAGTGCCAATGCGAGCTCACGCAGCGAATTCGCTTTGGTACCCGGGAACACTGGCGGCATGAACCGACCGATCGCTTTGGAGTCGATGATCGAATAGGCTATCTGCCCAGGTTGCTGCGCAACCAGGCGGCCCCAGATCGCATAACGCTTGGGCCAGAAATCCTCACCTTCGTCATAGAACCGCTCGCCATCGCGGTTGAGCACTATGCCCAGCGACACACAGTCGACGCGCGTGCAGATTCCGCCGTCATAGAGCGGCGCGCGCGCATCGATTGCCACGCAATGCGACTGGGACGGGTCACCGATAGCATCCGCGCCAGCATCGATCATGAATTTGAGCAAAGTGCCCTGATTGAACCGGGTGCCGCGGATCAAAAAATTGTCCGCCACCCAGACACCGTTCACCTGCCCCCACGCTTCGCGCAGCCACTCGCGATTCGATTCAAAGCCACCCGCTGCAAGGACACAACTCTTCGCTTCAATGCGCTCATTGCCGATCCTTGCGGCGACAAACCGGCTGCCGTCGAGCTCAATCGAATCGACGGGTGCGTTATACCGGACAGTGACACCGATCGCCTCGGCGCTCCGGTAATAGGCGTTGACCAGCGCTTTTCCCCCTCCCATGAAGAATGCGTTGGTACGGGCTACGTGAAGAGCGCCGGAAAGGGGGGGCTGGAAGTGCACGCCTTGCTTTCGCATCCAGTCGCGGCAACTGGACGATGCGCGAATTGCAATACGAGCCAGCTCCTCGTTCGTGTTGCCGCCCGTTACCTTGAGAAGGTCCTGCCAGAATTCTTCTTCGGGATACGCGTCGACGAGCACGTCCTGTGGCGCGTCATGCATGCAGCGCAGGTTGCGCGTATGTTGCGAATTGCCGCCGCGCCACTCCCGTGGAGCCGCTTCAAGCAGAAGTACACTGGCACCCGCTTCTCGCGCCATTATTGCGGCGCAGAGTGCGGCGTTGCCTCCTCCGATTATGAGAACGTCTACCATAATAATTGTCCTATTCTGAGAGGCCATGCTACGGGCGCATTGGAGTCATCGCCACCAGCCTTCAGACAACACGTGTTCAATTTTTTTGAAGACCCAAATCCTGTCCTCGTGCATGAATTCCACAAGAGCGACTAGTCGCTGTCGCCCGCTTGCTGCAATTGCAAAGTGAACGACGGCCCGCGCCGGGCAGGCGGCAAAACGCTCCATGAGCCGTCCATATGTCGAAACAGGAAGAGTGCGATTTCGCTATCCGGATCTTTTTCGCGAACACAAACACACCTCACGCCCCATCTCACGCCGGGGGCCCTCGTCACGACGATCCGATCCTGGCACGCCGGTCCGAACCACTTGTCGATGTTCCATCTCAACGAGCGCACGATCTCTTGCATGGTCTGGTGTGATCTTGTCGAAGTCTGCTTCTGGCCTGGCTGCGAATCTCATGCGAGAGCCGGTCGAACGGGGTACTTAAGGAGCGTCATCGCCCTTTAAATTCGCCCTTACGCTTCTCCTTGTATGCCGTGATCGCTTCACGGTAGTCAGCGGTCGACTGGACCACCGCCATGAGAGCTGAAGTCGTCTCGAGGCTTGTGCGAAGATCCGTACGCATTGACTGGTACATCAGTTTCTTGATGTCGCGCGTCTGAACAGGCGGCCCTTCCGCCAGACGGGTGGCAAATGCCAAGGTCTCGTCCTGGAGGCTTTCGTCCGGCGTCACGCGGTTGACGATACCGAGCCTGTGCGCCTCGTCGGCGTTGACGAAGTCGCCGGTCCATAGCAGTTCCAGCGCCTTGGCGGGCCCAATCAGTCTAGGCAGGAAATAGCAGCCGCCGTTGCCCGGGATCAGGCCAACACGGATATAGGCCTCCGCGAACCGGGCCGATTGGGCGGCGAAGCGGATGTCACACATCAGCGACAGGTCCATGCCCGCGCCAACGGCCGCACCGTTCACGGCTGCGATCAACGGTTTCTCGAACTCCTCAATCGCCAGCGCGACCTTGTGAGTGACACGCTGGAGTCTGTGTTTTCGCTCTAGCGGCGTGGGATCCCCGCCTTCGGCCGCGCGGCGACCAAGATCGCCGCCCGAGCAGAACGCGTCTCCTGCCCCCGTAAGAACGAAACTTCCCACATCGTCGTCTTCGTTCGCGCTTTTCAGCTCGTTGCGAAGCAGCTCAAGCATGTCCTCGCTCAGCGCGTTCTTTTTCTCCGGTCGATTCAGCGTAGCAACCACTACACGACCCACCCTGCTGATTTCAAGATCCGCCACGTCCGTCTCCGTCTAAATTCGTGATGATGTTCCGCCAGTCGCCGCCCCCTTACTTCGCGACATCTTGCATCTCCGCCCGATGGCGCGCGTGCTCCCGCCGGGCTTCCTCGAGCGCGGAGCGCAAGCCGCGATTGATCCAGCGCTTGTTGTCGGCGAATGCCGCGCGGTTCTTGGTTCCCAATGCCTCTGCGATTTTTCTGGCCGACTGTTCGAGTTCACTTCTCTCGACCACTGCGCTGATCAGGCCGCGATTCAGCGCGTCCAGGGCCGGCAGCCGCCGTCCGGTCTGGACCAGGTCCGCTGCAAGAGCGCGTCCACCGAGTACCGTGAGAATGTTTGCGCCCGAAAAGGTGGCGATCCCGATATCGATTTCTGGAAGCGAGAGCGCCGAACCTTCGACGGCGACACATCCATCAGCCATCAGTGCGAGCATGGCGCCCGCACCGACAGCAAGTCCGTTCAGCGCGACGACGACTGGAATCGGCGTCGCGATCACCGAATCCTGAAGCGCCGCGAGCGCGTGAGAACGTCTCTCCCGCTGACGCGCAGCATCTCCATCCGGGGACTGCTCACGCACGTCCACTCCCGCACAGAAAAGCTTCTCGCCCTTCGCCGTAAGAACCACGGCCTGAGTCCTATCGTCAGCGCCGGCGTGAACAATCGCGGACGTGATCCCTTCCATCATGGCCACCGTCATGGCATTCGCCTTCTCTGTGCGGTCGATCTCGATCCACAGTTGCGAATCCCGCTTGCCGATTTTCAGCCCATCTAACGACATACCAACTCCTCAGTTTTTTTGCGTATTCAAGCCGAGGGTTCTGCGCCGGACACGAAAATGTCAGCGAAGAACTCGTCTTCAGGCAGCCCGCGTCGCTCGGTAAAGTCTCTCCTGGCGGAGAGCACAACTACTGGCGCTCCGCACGCGTAGACCTGAAACGACGAGAGGTCCGCGAAGTCCTTCATCACCGCTTCGTGAACGAATCCCGCACGCCCTTTCCATTCGTCTTCTGTATGGGCATCGGAGACGACCGGGATGTAGCTGATTCCGTGGTCTGCCCAGGATCGGGCGAGTGAATCGAAGTACAGGTCGTGGGGCCGCCGGCCGCCCCAGTACAGTGTCATCTGTCGGCCAGTGCGCTTTCGCAGTTCATGCTCGATGATGGACTTGATCGGAGCGAATCCGGTGCCACTTGCCAGTAGGATCATTGGCTTGTCGGAATCGTCGCGCACGAAAAACGTGCCAAACGGACCCTCCAGTCGAAGGAGGTCGCTCTCCTTCAACTTGCCGAATACGAAGGTACTCAACGGTCCGCCGTAATTGCGAAGATGCAATTCGATAAAGCCTTCATCCTCTGGCGAGTTGGCTATCGACAGGCTGCGCCTGATTCCACCGGGGATCAGCAGGTCGATATATTGCCCCGGAAGGAATCTGAACTGCACGTTCGCTGGCAGCTTGAGCCGGATCCGCATGACGTCGTCGGCGAGCCGTTCCAGCGCAGCGACGCGGCACGGTGTCTTTTTAACCGGATAGCCCTCGACGGACGGGACGGTCCGGCATTCCACCGTCACATCCGATGCCGGCGTCGCCTGACACATCAGGACATAGCCCTGCGCTGCTTCCGAAGCCGACAGGCCCGCATACTGTGCTTCGCCATGCTCGCAGGCCCCAGCCGTCACCCTGGCCCTGCACGATCCGCAGACACCACTCTGACAGCTGTAGGGAACGGGAAAGTTTGCCGCCAGCGCCGCCGCGAGGATCTTCTCTCCACGACGGACCTCAAGCGCGCAATCGAGCGGCTGGAACGTGACGGTGTGGCGTTCAGCGCGAACTGTTTCGTCATTCATGGAAAGATCAACAGGTAGTTCCACAATGGCCATCCGTTCAATGACCCGGGAACGACACGGGCACGATCAATGCGTCGGCCGCCAGGACGCCTTCCGGCAGAACGAAAAGCGGGTTGACATCGATCTCGGATACGCCATCGCGGTGCTCCCACGCAAATCGGGAAAGTGCTGCAAGCGCTTTCGAGGTGGCATCGACGTCGAGCGCCGGTTTGCCTCGAGCCCCGTCCAGAATCGGACGACACCGCAATTCGTCAAGCATCTGTCGCGCGACCGCTTCATCGAAGGGCGCGAGACGACACGACGAGTCGCGCATCAGCTCGGCGTAAATCCCGCCAGCTCCGACCACCACGACGGGACCAAACACTTCGTCGTTCACCACACCAGCGATCAGTTCGAATCCGTCCTTGACCATCTGGGAGACCATGACGCCTTCGATTCGCGCGTCGGGGACGTGAGACTGCGCGTTCGCGCGAACTTCGGCGATGGCCGCCTCAAGTTCCTTCGGATCACGGACTCCGACCTTGACGCCGCCAATTTCCGTTTTATGAGCGATATCTGGAGATACGATCTTCACGACGACAGGCCATGACAACGGGTCCGGCAAGCTTTTGTCGGCGGCAGTCACCAGTACATCACGCGTGACCGGAATACCTGCGCGCGACAGGATGTCCTTGGACTGCGCTTCGGACAGTTTGCCGGACCAGCCCGAGAGAACGTCTTTCAATGACTGGCCGGGGCGGGAATCTGCAGATTCGAAGCTGGCCACCTGGTTTCGTGCGGCGTCGTAGCGGGCAAGCATCGCCAGCGCTTTTGCCGCGCGGGACGGCGATGGGAAGAGAGGCACTGCTGCAGTATCGAGTAGTCTGATGGCGTCGACCAGCTGGTCACGGGGAGCCGATGAAAATACGCAGACAGGCTTGGCCGTCCCCTTTGCCACATCGGCGATCACTTCGGCTGCAGCGGCACTGCCGGCGCTCCCCGTCGTTGCCAGGTTCACGCAAAGGGCATCCACTCCGGGATCGGCAAGTGTGACCTCGATAGCCGTGCGCAGCTTGTCGCGATTGCCCGCGGAAAAATAGCCTGCAGTCAGGTCGATCGGGTTGTGCACCGCGCCGATATTCGGCACCACCTCCGCGAGCAACCTTTCCGTTTCTTCCGCAAGATTCGCGAGATGGAGCCCCTCGGGTTCACCCGCATCCGCAAAAACGATGGCCGAGCCGCCGGAAACACCCATGACAGCAATCCCGCCGCTGGCTGGATATTTCTTCGCCGCGAAGGCCTTGAGGAAGTCGACCGCTTCGTGGATCTCCCTGACTTCGACGATGCCCGTCTGCTTGAAGAGCGCACGGTAGAAATCGTAGCTGCCGGTCATGCTCGCGGTATGCGAAGCGGCTGCCCGCGCACCCTCTTCAGTGACTCCGCCCTTCCAGAGCAGAACCGGCTTGCCAGCCGCAAGCGCGCGTCTGCCGACATCGAGTAGTGACCGGCCATCCTTCGTACCTTCGATGTACGCGAGGATGATCCGGGTTTCATCATCGTCGAGCAGCGCGTCGATCAGTTGTACGGTGTCTACGTCCGTCTCGTTACCGGTAGCGATCACATGCCGAAATCCGATGTCTGCCTCGGCACAGGCCAGCGCGAGGCTGTATCCGAAACCACCACTCTGGGTGACGAGGGAAACACCCCCCTTCTTCAGCTTGGGTTCCCGTGTGATGCTCCCGAACGCTGCAAATACCTGTGAGTGAATGTTTGCGAAGCCCAGACAGTTCGGGCCGATGATGCGGATTCCCGCCGCTCTTGCGACCTGCAGCATCTCACGCTCGCGCTCGACGCCTTCGGGGCCGCTCTCGCGAAAGCCGCCGCTTAGAACCACGACATACGGGACCGCCTTTTCCGCACATGCCTTCAGGACCGGAATAACGCCTTTGGCTGGCACACCGATCACGACCAGGTCGATCGACTCAACGATGTCGCTTACCGCACCGTAACACTTGAGACCATCGAACTCCGCGTACTTCGGATTGACCGGATAGATTTGCCCCTGATAACCGTTCTTGACAAGCGCACGAACAGCTTGCGAACCCGGGCGGCCCGCTTCGTCCGACACCCCGACCACCGCGATCGACCGCGGTTCGAGAAGATATTTGAAATCGTTCATTTCCGATCCGTCTCCAGCTGGTTGTTCCTGAAAAGTCTGCAGAGCGATTTCTCCGCGGCCGCTCCATTACTTCGCGAGCGATCCAATGGTTCCGACTGTAGACCTTAGGGCAGTCGTCGTCAACAAAAATGAAATGCGTTCCGATGAATGAAACTTGCGTGCCGACACACGCTGGCACACGCCACAATTCAAGGCGTCATCATTCAAATCATTGGTTTCACTGATTGGAATCGGTGCTGTTCCTCAAAACTCATGCTACGATGCCATCGTGGTTTGCCAGATGCCGGCGAACGCAACAAGCATCGCAGAGCGATCTGCGGACGATGGCAGATTCAAGGAGACTTAAATGATCTACACACGAAGCGGCGCCGACGCTCTTTCCAGAAGAGACGTCGTGGTTTCTCCGGGCACCGGAAACCAGCATTGGGGAACGGTGTTTTTTGGCCCTCGCAGTTCGAACGCTGCAGGCTCAGGACCGCAGGCCACCATGTCGGAACTGCAACCGCACGAGTCGGTTGTTTCCCATTTTCACGGTGTGACGATGTTCCAGATGTTCATCGCCGGCTCAGGGACGCTCGGGAACAAGCAACAGCCGCTCGAGCCGCTGACCGTGCAGTTCAAGGATCACCACACTGCTTACGGCCCGATCGTCGCAGGTCCGCAGGGTCTGTCGTTTGTCGCGATGCGGATGTACACCGGCAACTCGCAGCCGGTGTATCTGAACAAGGAAGGTTATCGGGACCAGCTCAAGCCGAGTAAGCGCCGTCATCTGACCTCGGAACGCGTGCGCTTCTCCATCGAGCCGGTGCTGAAGGAACGGGCCGAGCCCGTCTGGGAAACGCTTCTGAGAGACGACTCGGACGGCATGCATGCGCAGATCGTTCGACTCGGTGCCGGCCAGAGCGTCGAAGGCCCAGATCCAAAGGCCGCTGCCGGTTACTACGTATTCGTCGGCAACGGCACCCTCCTGCACAACGACGAAGAACTTCCGCTCTGGTCCATGGTTGTCGTCGAGCCAAACGAAGAAAAGTTCACGATCCGCTCCGGCGACAAGGGACTCGAGGCGCTGGTCCTCCAGTACCCGCGCGAGGAAAACAACGCCTGACCCTGCGGGCTTTCACGCCGGACCCCGGAGACACGTAAGCTGTCTCCGGGGTCTTAACTTTTCGTTTGGCGAAGGTTCGGACGGCGTTTCAGGCACGCGTCTGCCTCACCGACGCAACGAGGCAGGATCAGCCGATTGCCTGGCCGTCGAGCATCTATCGGGAAATGACTGCAGCGGCAGTGTCAGATATGAGCGATGCCGGTGTTGCCGGTGCCGGCAGACATAGGGCATTCATCACAACGCTGAAGGTTGGTGCGACGAGACCTTCGATCCCCTGTCACATGAACCGAAGGTCATTGGCCACGCGATATCAGACGCCCGGCGCGCGGAGGTCGCGCAGCTGAGATCCCGCAGCCGCAGCTTCGAGCAGGAGGCGTCCCGGCTTCCAGCGTTTGCCGAACTGCTCGTACCATGCCTGAACCTGCTGGCCAACCTTGCCTGCCCCGACGGTATCCGCCCAATACATCAGGCCGCCCCGGTGTCGAGGAAATCCGAAGCCGTACAGCCACATCACGTCGACGTCGCTCGCGCGGTACGCTTTTCCATCCTCGAGAATCTTGCAGACCTCGTTGACTGACGCGAAGAGCAGGCGCTGAAGAATCTCGTCGTCCGAGAACTCCCGCTGTTCGATGCCGAGTTCGCGTGCCACGCCCGCAATGATGGTGTCGACCTCAGGGTCCACGATCGGTTTCCGGTCGCCAAGGTTGTATCGGTACCAGCCGGTGCCGTTTTTCTGACCCTTGCGGCCAAGTTCAACCATTCGATCAGGCACGTGAAGTTTGCGATAGGTGGGGTCGACAGCCGCCCGCCGTTTCCGGGTGTCGTAGCTGACATCGAGACCTGATAGGTCGCTGACCGCGAACGGCCCCATTGGATACCCGAACGCCTTCATGACGCGATCGATCTGATCTGGTCGAGCACCTTCTTCGAGCAGCAACATCGCCTCCGTGACCAGCGGCGCACGGCTGCGGTTTGCGGCAAAACCGTCGCACGATCCCGCAACGACGCTTACCTTGTTGAGGTCGCGTCCGAGCCGCGCGGTACGCAGGATGGTCTCGACAGAGCTACTAGTGCCTCGCACCACCTCGCACAGCTTCATGACGTTTGCCGGAGCGAAGAAGTGTGCGCCCGCCACGTCGGCTGGCCGGCGCGTTACGTTGGCCATCGTATCGATATCGATCGCCGAGGAGTTGGTCAGCAAGAGCGCACCCTCCTTCATTACGCTATCGATTTTTCCGAAGACTTCCTTCTTGAGGTCGATGCGCTCGAAAACCGCCTCAATCACCACATCCGCGTCACCGATCTGTTCATAGTCCATCACCGGCTGGATGTACGCGAGGCTCTCGTCCATCTCGCCCTGTGTCAGACTGCCTCGGTTCACTCTCGTCGCATAAGTGTCCCTGATTTTCTGCATTCCGCGATCGCTGCCCTCCTGACTTGCTTCCAGCACTTTCACTGGAATGCGGGCGTCGGCGAAACAGATGGCAATCCCTCCGCCCATCGTTCCTGCTCCAATCACGGCAGCGCTGCGAACCGGCTCGGGCTTGTAGTGGTCCGGCTTGCCCGGAATCTTTGCGGCTTCGCGCTCCGCAAAAAATGCATAACGGAGCGCCTTCGCCTCATCGGAACTTTCGAGTTCTGCGAAAAGCGACTGTTCAAGCGCGATGCCTTCCTCGAAGGATCCGTTCATCGCCATTTCGATACAGGCCAACGCGCTGTGTGATGCCTTGACGGATCGCGCCTTCCTGGCGGCTTCGTCTCGCGCAGGTGTCCACTCTTGCGGATTGCCTTTCGCATGCTCGATCCGCTCGCGCATGTCGCGAACGCGGCGCACGCCCAGACCCTGAGGGAGCCTTTTTACAAAGTCCAGGGCTTGCGCGAGGACGAGTTCGTCGGCGACGACGCGATCGATCAGACCCAATTCCAGAGCGTCTTTTGCAGACACGTGGCGGCCACTAACGATGATGTCGATGGCCGCTTTCGGCCCAACAAGCCGTGTAAGCCGTTGCGTGCCTCCGCCAGCAGGGATTACGCCGATCTTCACCTCCGGCAAACCCAGTTTTGCGTCCGGAGAGGCGAACCGGTAGTGACATGCGAGCGCATGCTCCAGACCTGCGCCCAATGCGTAGCCGCGGATCACCGCCACGACCGGCTTCTGGCTGGCGTCCAGCGCTGCAGTGCTGACCGACGATGAGACTTTGCGCTCTTTGCCGAACTGCCGGATATCGGCCCCCGCCACGAAATTGCTCCCGCCGCCTGTCAGAACGACGCCTTTCACTGAGTCGTCGGCATTCGCACGCTCGAGACATTCGATCAGGCCCTCCCGCATCCCGGGCGCGAGCGCGTTCACCGGGGGATTACTTAGCGTTATCACCGCTACGCCATCAACGACCTTATATCCAACTAACGTTTCTTCCGACATCGCCGGTCTCCTTTCAGCAAAAATCCGGTTCCGAGCGCGCGATACCCGATAGCAAAGTCCCTGTAGCGTGTGTCGACCTACGCCGAACCACCGTGAGGGCAACTTCCCGCCCGCATACAAATGCGTTCGATGTTATCACGCGTTCTACTGGACAGCATCGGTTTCGATAGATGAAACGTGAACGAAGATTTTTGCGAAGTCAGCCGCTGATGCGATGGGTGATCTTTCCTGTATTTTTCGCGAGAAACTGTGTTGCCTCATGAAGATCCACCGTCGCGGCGCCGAACTGGCGTGAGATATCGGCTGCGGCAACCAGAATGCTGCGTACGATTTCATCCTCGTTGATCTTCATCCGAACGGTGGGAGCGCCAACCGAAATGCAATATCTGACCTGGTCCTCCGAATCGCGAATCGGCGCAGAAATCGCTGAAATGCCGAGAAGACGCTCCCCATGAGACACAGCAAACCCCTGAGTGCGGATCTTCTCCAGCTCCCTCTCAATTTCGGCCCTCGGCCTTCTTGTCACTCGCGCGACGTCGACAACCATCGCAGACAGCTTCTCCGGTGGCATGTACGCCATCAAGACCTTCGAACCAGCTCCCGCCACCATTGGCACCTGCTCGCCAGGTTGGGCGACCATCCTGAGCGGCGCGGCGACAGTTGCCACCGCGTCGATACAGATCCGATAGCTACCGGAAAGCGTGTGCAACGATGCCGTCTCGCGAGTGCGATCGGCAAGCTGAAGGAGGACCGGCCGAGATATCTCACGAATCCCCAAAGTGCTGCGGACGTGTCCCGCCAGACGGGTGAACTGGAACGACAGGCAATACTGCTGATCTTCAAGGCGCACCAGATATCCCGCTTTCTCCAGGCTCTGGACGATACGGAACGCCGTCGACTTGGGAAGTGCGATGCGGTCCGCTATTTCCTGAAGCATCAGACTCGTCCGGTCCACGCTGAAACTTTCAAACACTGCCAGGATGCGTTGCACCGAGCGCATGGTCTCTTTCACGGAAAAACCTCTCGAAATATTCGACTCCAGCCTCGCGTGGCACATCACGCAACCCACGCCGACCGGAAAGCCAACTCCTCAATGGACGTTCGCGCTGGTTAGATCAGCGCGGTCACCCCGAGCCAGTGCCCATCATCGACCTGCTTTAGCGCCACCTCCCGTAACACAAGACGCGCCGCCAGACCGGACGGTGTCAACTCCTCATCCGCCAGAGACGCGACAAGATTGAGCCGGCTGAGTGTGGTCCCAAGGATCGGCACCGTGTGTAGCTTTGATCCCTTGCAGCGCTCCAGGGCTGCGGCTGGTTGAATCGTCACGCCCATGCCACTGCTGACGGCCTCCATCAGCGTTGCGAGTCCGTCTATTTCGGCAGTCACGTTCATCGCGGAGCCGACCCGCGAAAAAGCGCCATCCACTAGCGATCGCAGTCCGTGAGGACTGCTGGGGAGGATCAGCGGAAATTGCGCCAACTCGGCGATGTCATACCCGGATGGGTCGGCGGGGACTGGCAATGTGTCAGCCGAAATCACATAAAGCCGCTCGGAAAGCAGTGGAACGGTCTGGACACGCTTGGCCCGCGATCCGCCGAAGATGATCGCTACGTCGATCTGTCGCGACGAGAGCAACGATTCCAGGTTGCCGGACAGGCTCTCGACGATGCGAACCCCGACGTCTGGATACCGGGACCTCATCTCCCGAAGGAAGGGCAGCGCAACCACGCCTGAGGTGCTTGGCGCGAGTCCCACCGACGCCTCGCCGGACAGACGCCCCAGTTGAGCCGCCCTTGCCGCGTCGTCGGTCATGCGCAGGATCAATTGCGCTTTGTGCCAGAAAGCGAGACCCGCGTTTGTGGGCTGCACTCCATTCTTGGTGCGTTTCAGAAGTCGCACGCAAAGCTCGCTTTCCAGACGACTGACTTGCTGGCTTAGCGCAGATGTAACGAGATCGAGCTCAATGGCAGCTCGCCCCATGCTACCGCTCTGGACGACCTGCACGAAATAGCGAAGCTGCCGGATTTCCATATGCATTGCCTTATTCAGCGCCACCCGACGGGTCGGTGCGTCATCGTCGTCGCAGCGGGAGCCGACGCAATCAACCGTCGATGCGACATAGCGAATACCTAACCCAGCGCGAATCAGGATCGCTCTCGCGCCACACACAAGCTAGTTTCGACTATCGGAACTCGTACCATTTTAAATACTTTACCGCATCAAACAGGCAAACTGTGAGAAATTTAATTGACCGTGATCGGAGGAGGGAGACATGCGCAGGCTTTGGAGATTCAGGGCTTTTGGACCCTTGCTTGGAGTGAGCATGTGGATGTGGATTTTCGCAGCCGCGTTCATCTCGGGACACGCACGCGCAGAAAGCTATCCGGTCCGACCGGTGAGGCTACTCGTGGGATTCAATGCGGCAGGCGCCACTGATACGATCGCCCGATACTATGCGTCAAAACTCAGCGACGTCCTGCGGGCAAACGTCTACATCGAGAACCGCCCTGGCGCGTATCAGATGATTGCGATACGGAATCTGAAGTCCGCGCCGGCCGACGGGTACACGCTGTTCCTGATCACCGGTAGCGCCGCGTCCCAGTACCCCGGCCTGCAGAAGGACCTTCCGTACGATCCGGTTAGAGATTTTTCGTTCATCGGTCTGGTCGGCGAGGCGCCAGGCGTGATTGTTGCCAGCCCGTCCCTCCCCGTCGCCGACATTTCAGAACTTGTGAAATACTGCAAGGCTCACCCCACCTCGCTGAACTTCGGGTCGTCCGGCATCGGCTCGGCCAGCCATATACAGATGGAGTATCTGTCGAGCCTCGCCGGAATACGGATGACGCACATTCCGTTCAAGGCTGACGCCGAAATCATCACGGCCCTGCTCTCCGGTTCGGTACAGATCGGGATGACACCCATTCAGGGAGCGCTCCCGTCGATTCAGAGCGGCATGGTGCGCGCCCTTGCAGTTACGGGTAACAGACGCGTCGCCTCGCTGCCCAATGTCCCCGCGCTAGGGGAAGCGAAGATCGCCGGCCTGGGGAACGTCGACCCTTACACATACTACGTGCTGGTTGGACCAAAGGGGCTTCCTGCGGACGTTATCCAGAAACTGAACAGTGCGATCAACACTGTGTCCCGCATGCCCGAGACGGTCACCTATATGCACAAGCTCGGGTACGAGCCAGGTATCAGCACGCCCCAATCTGTGAAGGACTACGTCCTTCGGGACACGAAAAAATGGACTGACTTCCACGCAGCGACGAACTTTGATTTACACATTGGCCAGTGAACCATGGTTCCGACTAACGGAATCAATACCGATAAATGATTCGCGTGTTACGATCCCTTCAAAGAAGCTAGAGCTTCTGCGTTACGGGATCATCTTCGCGGGAAGCATCCCGACAAGAACCAGATACCATCATGTGAGGCGACAATGAACATCGGATATATAGGGCTCGGCGCGCTGGGTGGCCAGCTTGCCCGGCGATTCCTGAAAGACCATCAATTAACGGTTTGGGACATCAGCGCCACTGCGGTGGGAGAACTCGCGTCCCTTGGCGCCAACGTGGCGCCCACTGCGGCTGAGCTCGCGAAGCGCTCTGACGTGGTCTTCCTCTGCCTGCCGCGCAGCGCCGATGTAAAGAACGCGGTGTTCGCCCCGGATGGGCTTGCAGCGGGGTTAAGCCCCGGAAAAATCGTGGTCGATCAGACTAGCGGTGTGCCCGAAGAAACCCGCGAGATCGCGGCCGCGCTCTCTGAGTCTGGCGTGCTGATGATGGACGCGGCGGTATCGGCAAGTCCACAGATAGTTCCGACGGGAAATGCAAACCTTATGGTGTCGGCGCCTGCCGAGGTTCTGGATCGCGCAGACCCGGCGCTTCGGGCGATCACGGACAAAATTTTTCGCTGTGGATCGCGGGTGGGTGACGGCCAAGCCATGAAAACCGTCAACAACGCGATGAACGCGGGCAACCGTCTCGGCGTCCTTGAGGTGCTGGCATTTGGCCGAAAATCCGGACTCACGCTTGAGGCAATGGCGGACCATCTTTCAGACGGTGAAGCGCGCTGTCAGATCACCGACCGTATGTTGCCAGCCCTTCTTCAAGGCAAGGCATCGACCGATTTTGCGCTGTCCCTGATGCTGAAGGACATCTATCAAGCGCTATCGCTTGGCATGAAGCACCACACTCCAATGCCGATCACCGGTATTGCACAAGGTCTCCTGCAGATTGGCGGGAATCTGCAGGGCCCCCAAGCTCGCCTCGAAGATATGGTGAAGATCATTGGGTCAATGGCAGGCTCGATCATTGCCGGCGATGCAGCTGAGTCCGCAGTCGCACGGCGCATAACCAGCGGGGCCGGCATGCCGGAAACCATCGCCAGTATCATTGCGTCGCAGTCCCGCGCGATTTCCTACGAATGCATCTCTGCTGGCCTGAATTACGGGCTGCAACTGAAAGACATGAGCCAGGTCCTGCATAGCAGTTCGGGCTGGAGTATCGGGTCACGAAACATCTTTAGCGAACTGATCAACGGCGAACAACCGAGCAGCTTGTCTGTCGACGATGCGGTACAGCATCTTCAGGAAGGGTGTTCACTCGCTGGCCGAATCGGTGTTCCGTTGATGATCGCAAACGGGACGCGCACTATCTTCGAGCAGATGCGCGGCCAGTTCGGACATGGAAAGCGCGTCCATGAGCTCTCTCTGCTCTACCCCGCTACCGCTCGCGATGCGACTTGATTCACCCGGTGCAGATGATGCCGGCTTAACACGGGTCTTTAATCGAACCGCATGGTCTCTGTAGAGAGGGCCAGCGGTTCTTCGACCTTCATTTCCTCTTCTACGGCTGCCCATCGAATTCCTCCGTGCCTTCGATGGGAGGCAGCCACGCGAACTTCCTCTTCGTCCAGATCTGCCGTGTTGGCTTCTGCAATTCATATCTCTGTTCGAGCGCGCCCACTCGCAGCGAATAAGCCTGTGCGTTTTCTGCTGCCGACGAATAAACAGGCCCACCGCACGTTTCACAGAACGCGTGGATGCGCCTGTTTCCTCGCTCCGATATCCTCAGATAAGTCTTCGGCGTCCCTTTTACCAGGCGGAATGTGTCTGCAGGCGCTGATATGTTCATCCTGAACACGGAACCCGACTGACGTTGGCAGTCCGAACAATGGCAGATGGAAGCTGTACCAGACTCCACCTCTGCCTCATAAACAATCGCTCCACACAGACATCGACCTTCGACTCGCATTCTCGCCTCCCTCTATCGTGGTTGGATTCCAGGCGAGAATTTGTCTCGCCGGCTTTCACTATAGGAGCGGGATCATTGCACAGGCAAGTTGATTTCCTGCCACTGGTGTTATCGAGTCCGTCTGCGCCATTCAATTCGTCGAGACTGAATGTCTTATGCACGGTATTGTGCTCGGTGCACAGGCAGCGATCGCACTGAGGCCGCGTGGCGGACCGATCCGCTGCTGGCGGGGGGCAAGGCAAAGCTATACGGTCGTTATCCGAGCAAGGGTTCGGCGGATCCAGCATCGATTCGGCCATTCGCAAGGAACTTCTGCGTGCCGTCGAGCCGATTAGCAATCGAAGCCTGTCCAGCAGGGCGAGCAAATGCACATCGATACTCTAAACAAGCAGCGACGGATTGTGGAACTCGAGCTACCGCGAACGGACGTAACGAAGTCGGCATGGCGAAACAAATCCATAGTCCTCCGCAATTATTCCGGCCTAAGCAGCACTGTTTGCCGGCACAGTCGCTCCCAGGTCCGATAAGCAAACTTTGCCCTATCGGCACTATCGAGGGCGAGTCCGTTCGCGAAACCTTTTGCGTCACCTTCCGGCCGGTACTGGTAAGGGTGGTCGATGGAGAAAAGGATGCGTTCGGTACTGACGGTTTCAATCGCGCGCTGCAGATACTGCGCCGGGAAGGGTCAGCCACGCGCCCTTGATATCGGCCGGCAGCACATGTTCTTCGATGCCCACGACTCTCATTGCCACACTCCTCTACCGCAATCGAATGTCTGCCACGGGCTGGAACCGCACGGCCGATGCAAAACGGCCGATCTGCTGCATTCCTGGAGCTCACGCCGGCATCGCACATCGTCCGCCCTATTGCCCGGAAAAGCGCAGCATGGCCTCCGGGTAGCGAGCCCCCTGGACGACAATGTTCGCCTGCCGGATCATGTCGAGGTCGTCCTGATCCACCCTTACGTTTAGCGCGCCGATGTTCTCCTCGAAGCGTTCGAGCTTGCGCGTGCCGAACAGCGGCACGATCCACGGCTTTTGTGCCAGCAGCCACGAGAGCGCTATCTGGGCCGGTGTCGCGCCGTGTTTCTGTCCGATTCTGCGGATAAGATCCACCAGCTTCTGGTTAGCGGCGCGGGCCTCATCGGCAAACCGCGGCGTTTGCGCACGGATATCGGAACTGTCGAACGTTGTGTTGACGTCGATGCGGCCTGTCAGAAAACCCTTGCCAAGCGGGCTATACGGCACCAGCCCGATGCCGAGCTCTTCGAGCGTTGGGATGATCTCCGCCTCGGGCTCGCGGGTCCACAATGAATACTCGCTCTGCAGCGCCGCGAGCGGTTGCACCGCATGCGCGCGGCGAATCGATTGTGCACTCGCCTCGGACATGCCGAACCACAGCACCTTGCCCTCGGTTATCAAATCTTTCACCGTGCCGGCGACGTCTTCCATTGGCACTTCGGGGTCAACCCGGTGCTGATAGTACAAGTCGATATGGTCAGTACGCAGACGCCGCAAGCTACCCTCAATGGAGCGGCGGATCTGAGCCGGCTTGCTGTTGACTCCGCCCCGGTGTTCGCCTGTGTCCTGGTCGATGTCCCAGCCGAACTTGGTCGCTACCCTGACCTTGTCACGCATGGGTGCGAGCGCCTCACCCACCATCTCTTCATTGGTCCACGGGCCATAGACTTCTGCGGTGTCGAAGAAGTCCATACCGTGCTCGACGGCCGTGCGAATGAGGGCGATCATCTCCGTACGGTCGGGCAATTCCCGCGCCTTGCCGTAGCCCATCGCCCCGAGAGACAAGGCCGACACTTCAAGCCCTTGGCCAAGTTTGCGCGTGATCATGCCGCATCTCCTGTTTTGTCGCGTGGTGTGACGCAAACCGTTGCAGCGCGTCTAGCAGGCTGTTGAAAAGCGCCCCGTCATGACGACCGAAGCTATGTTCAGGAGACTTGCGCGTGCAATTTCCCGCTGAATTACCGGTTTGCCGCGCTGTCCGCGCGGGGCATGCGCACGCATGCTGCCCTTCTGGCGCGCAGTCTTCGCGCCGTGGCGGCTCATCGCGTCGCTCCTTGCGGCACCACACCTGGCATTCGGGCCATGCGGGTCAGATTGCTCGCAACCATCGTCAGTTTGAAGTGCTGGTCGACGCGCCGGATGCCACGATAGACCGTCTGCCGGATCCGACCGACCGTTTTACCCCAGCCGAAATGCTCTTCGATACGTTTGCGGATGATCTGGCTGATCCTGTAGCCCGCATGCCGCGAAGTGCGACCGTCGATCGCGCTACCACCTTGGCGATCATCGTTGCGCGCGACATGCGGCGTTACATTGCGAGCCCGGCAATCGTTCACGAAGTCGCGGGTGTCATACGCCTTGTCGGCACCGACTGTCTTCGTATGAGCGCCTGGCACGCAGTCGAGCAATTGCAACGCGCTCGCCCGCTCGGCAAAACCATCCGCGTGACTGACCACGGCGCCGACCACCAGCCCCGAGCGGTTCTCCATCAGGATGTGTCCGTGGTAGCACAGGATGGCCGGGCTCTTGTGGCTCTTCTTGAACAATCGCGCCTCCGGATCAGTAGTCGACTCGTGCGTGGCATTGCTACGTCGCTCGCCTTTCCAGTCAGTGTCGGCGTTACGGCCACCGCCGGCTGGCGGACCATCGTCCGGGCCGTCCTTGCGGCGGAAGCTCTTGTGACTGGCCCACGCCTGAATCAGCGTGCCGTCCACCGAGAAATGGTCTCTCGACAGCAGGCCCCGCTTGTCCGCCAGGCTCATGACTTCAGTGAAGAACGCTTCCACGACTTCATGCTCCAGCAGCCGGTCGCGGTTCTTCGAGAACGCCGAGTGGTCCCACACGGTGTCCTCAATCGCCAGCCCGACAAACCAGCGCAACAGCAGGTTGTAGCGCATCTGCTCCATGAGCATGCGCTCGCTGCGCACCGAGTAGAACACCTGCAACAGCAGCGCCCGCATCAGCTTCTCGGGCGCAATCGAGGCACGGCCGGTGTCCGCGTAGATGACGCTGAACAGCCCGTTGAGCCGTTTCAACGCATCATTCACCAGCAACCGGATCGGTCGCAACGGGTGATCCGCCGGGACGAAGTCCTCGAGCTTGACTGTCGTGAACAGGGGTTCCTGCATCTCATCCATTCCGCGCATCGCATCCGCTGCCAAAAATCATGAACACGATATCCATAACGCCCGTCCCTCAAACCCCGTTTACACGGGATCCAAATTCAACAGCCTGCTAGAGGTAACTGCCGTCCGAGAGCGTCGCGTTCACCAGCGTGGCCGGTCCGTAACAGACCGCAGACACGATGCCGCCGGCCTCCCATATCTCGCGAATGACTTTCTGCACGGCAGGGCTGTCGGCGAAGTCCCACATCGTACCGTGGCCGCCGGCAAAGAAAACCGCCGAATAGCGTGATAGATCGAGATCGCCGAGCACCCGCTCGTCGTGAAAGCGCTTGTCCTGCCAGTAGCGATCATTGACCGGAGCCGACAGATCGAAGAAGTTGAATGGCGGGTGGCCACCACGAATCGAGGCGATTTTTACCGGAATGCCGGCTGCTTCGAACACGCCCAGTGGATGCGTCAACTCCATCATCGCAAAACCGGTGGGCTCGCCCGGATCGCCGCGGATAGGATGGCTGGTGACCACGCACAGGATGGGATTGATGCCGGTGCCGTTCATACTTGCTGTCTTGCGTTTTTGAGCGAAGCCATGTCGATGACGAAACGATATTTGACATCGCTTCTCAGCATGCGCTCGTAGGCTTCGTCGATCTTCTCGACAGGAATGATCTCGACATCCGACACGATTCCGTGCTCGCCGCAGAAATCGAGCATTTGCTGGGTTTCGCGCACGCCGCCAATAAACGACCCCGATATCGCCCTGCGGCCACGCACGACTGAACCGGCATTCACCGGAGTGCCGAGCGGTCCCATGTATCCAATGAGCACCAGCACGCCCTCCAATGCGAGCGTCGGCATGTAGGGATTGACGTCGTGATCGTACGGAACCGTGTCGACGATCACGTCGAAGCGGCCGGCAACGGCCTTCATCTGTTCGGGGTCGCTCGACAGCACGACGTGATCGGCACCGAGACGACCCGCATCGTGTTCCTTGCCCGCCGAACGTGTGAACAGCGTGACTTCGGCGCCGAGCGCGTTGGCCAGTTTCAACGCCATGTGACCCAGCCCGCCGAGCCCGATGACCGCGACCTTGGTCCCCGCCCCGACATTCCAATGGAGCAGCGGCGACCATGTCGTGATACCGGCGCAAAGGAGTGGTGCCGCGCCTGCCGGATCGAGGCCGTCGGGGACAGACAGCACAAACTTGTCGCGCACGACGATGACGTCCGAGTAGCCGCCATAAGTGATACTGCCGTCGTGCCGATCCACGCTGTTGTATGTGAATGTCGAGCCCTCGGCGCAGTCCTGCTCCCATCCCTTCAGACAAGGTTGGCAGTGCTGGCAGGAATCGACCATGCAGCCGACGCCCACCATCATGCCCGCCTTGAAGCGCGTCACGTTCTCGCCAACCTGGCGCACGCGTCCGATGACCTCGTGGCCGGGCACGATCGGATAGGCGGTGAAGCCGCCGTGGTTGCGTGCGAGGTGTAGATCTGTATGACAGACGCCGCAATAAAGAATGTCGATCACGACATCGTCCGACCGGGGAGTGCGCCGCTCGAAGGCGAAATGCTGGAGCGGATCGTTGGCCGAGTGAGCTGCAAAGCCCGTTGCACTCATGAAGTGTGATCCCTCGTCGCGCGTCGCGCGACCGAAATGAATGGATGATCCGGTCACGTCATACGCAATGATTCGACCGGAGGCGACACGCCTGCGCTCGATTCTCAGGCATTGCCGGAAGCGAACAGCGCTTCCCAGTTCGTGAAGGGGCCAAGCGGGATGACGTCCCAACCGATCAGCCCGGCCTTGGCCAGCGGGAACTCGGCGAGCGCCGTCTTTGCAGCCTCCACCGACTCAGCTTCTGCGATGATCGCGACACCAGGACGGTCCTGTCGAAAATAGATATCGCGGATGATGCCTCCTTTGTACATCTGCCACGCATGGCGAGCTTCGTCCTGCATGTGCGGCTGGTATTTCTCGAGGCTGGCACCCGGCTGGGGGACATCGAGGCAAAGCAGTTTCATCGTCGAATCTCCCTTAAGTAATGCGAAACGGTTCAGACGGGTTGGAAGCGGCCCGCTATTGTCGCGACGCGGCGGCCGAGGTACTGAGCTGTCATCAGATCGCTTGCGGGCGGCGCCACATCGGGTGCCTGATCCACGTTCGCATGGGTCATGACACCCAGCCAGCTGCCCAGCCGGTTCAGATCGTCAGGGCTGGCGGTGCTGCTGTTGTTGCCGGGCATCAAATCGAGGCCCACCCAGATCATCCCGTGCTGTGCGGCAAATAACGCCATCGATACCAGCGAGTTCAGCTTGTCGCCGTGCTGAGCGCCCGAGTTGGTGAACCCCGCGGCAATCTTGTTGCGCCATTTCAGCGCGGTCCATGCAGCCTTTGTCGATTCTTCGAAGAACTGCTTGAGCCGGGCGCTGATCATGCCGTTGTAGGTCGGCGAACCAAAGATGATCGCGTGGCTCTCTTCGAGCGTTGCCCAATCGACGCCGTCAGCGACTGCTAACAGTTTCGCCTCGGCCCCGTGGATCTGCCGAACGCCTTCCGCGACGGCCTCCGCCACTCGCGCGGTGTGGCCGTAGCCACTGTCATGCACGATTGAAATCAACATATGTTTGTCCTTGCCTTGAAGGTTTTCGCTTGCCGAGAGTCAGTTGGATAAGCAATGCTTCATAAGCACGCCTGAAAATCTCGTTGCTGGCTAATTACTTTAAAGTAGAATTTGAAGAAGCATCGTCGGAAATAATTCCCACCTGTGCTTCCTCAATTTCTACAATCGCGGAGCAATTCTGTGCGTGACCGATTTGATGGCGTGCAATTGTTTGTGGAGGTCGTCGACGCAGGCGGCTTTGCGAAAGCGGGTGAACGACTTTCGCTGACGCGCTCGGCAGTCGGCAAGGCTATCGCGCGTCTCGAGGAGCGGCTTGGGGCGCAGTTGTTTCAGCGCACAACCAGGAATCAGTGCCTGACCGAAGACGGACAGCAATATTACGAGCGCTGTCTTCGAGCGATCGAAGAGATGCGCGCTGCGGAAACCATGCTGGAAAACGGCCGCCGGGAAGTGGTAGGGAGGTTGCGCGTCACACTGCCCACGTTGTTCGGTCGCTACTGCGTCGCGCCGATCCTGCGATCGTACGCGCGAGCCCATCCCAAACTTGAACTGGAATTGAACTTCAGCGATCGCCAGGTCGATGTGATCGCCGAGGGCTTCGATCTCGCGGTGCGCAACGGCGTGGCGGGTAACGGCACCACGCTGCGCGCCCGGCTGCTGGTCAATCAGCGCAAGGTATTGTGTGCATCGCCAACCTATCTCGCAGCGAGAGGCGAACTGCACACGCTGGCCGATCTGGCGAAACACGATTTGCTCCCCTACTGGCGCAACGAGCACGGTCTGCTGTGGCAGCTTCCTGACACGACCGATGCGCTTGTCGATTTTCAACCGGCTTCGCGCTTGCGTTTCGACGATCTCGAGGCAATCGCCGATGCCGCCGTCGACGGCATGGGGCTGGCCTGGCTTCCCTACTGGCTGATTCGCGACCGGATGCGACGTGGCGAACTGGTCGAGATCTGGCAACATCGGCCGACGGCCGTCGTCGAAGGCTACGCCGTCTGGCCGGCAGCGCAGTACCTTCCTCTGCGCTGCCGCCTGGCTATCGACGTACTCGCCTCTGAACTGCCGAAACGCGTCGAGGCGTAATCGCACAGTCCCGCTTGATCGCGCCATCCAAAAACATCGCCCTACATCAACCAGACCAGCGAGACGTCATATGCCTGAACATCGCATTCGGTTGGGACCATGGCTGCTTGCCGCAGCCATGCTCTGCAGCCCCGGGACCAACGTGCTGCACGCGCAGGAACCGGACAAGACCGTGGTTCGCATCGCCGAACTGGTGATCGATCCAGCGCAGCTGGGAGCCTACAAGGCGATCGTCATGGAGGAGATGGACGACTCCGTCCAGCTCGAACCCGGCGTGCTCGCCATCTATTCGGTCGCCGAGAAGGACAAACCGAACCATCTGCGTTTCTTCGAGATCTATGTGAGCGACGAAGCCTATCGGGCGCACATCGAATCTGCGCACTTCAAGAAATATGTCGCGCTGACCCAGCGGATGATTCAGTCGCGCGCTTTGATCGAGACGACGCCCGTACAGCTCAGCGCCAAAGCGCGGCAACCGAAGTCGGTCGATTGACCCTGCTTCACGACGGAACCCCTGCATGAAACGAAAGCACATCTTGCTTGCCGCGATCGGTGCGACGGCTACGTTAGCCGCCAGTGCATTAACCGCGCTTGCTCAAACACCAGCTTCCGAGTCGCAACCCAGGCATGGCAAGACACCCGCGTACTACATCGCTGACTTCGAGCTCACCGATCCGGAAGGCATCAAGCCGTACCGCGATCAGGTGGATGCAACATTCAAAGCCTACAGCGGACGTTACATCGTGCGTGCAAGCAACGTGGTTCGGCTGGAGGGCAATCCGCCGAAACATCGATTGATCATCATCGAGTTCGACAGCATCGACCTGGCC
Organism: Paraburkholderia sp. BL17N1; assembly: GCF_003634175.1. Taxonomy (NCBI): domain Bacteria; kingdom Pseudomonadati; phylum Pseudomonadota; class Betaproteobacteria; order Burkholderiales; family Burkholderiaceae; genus Paraburkholderia; species Paraburkholderia sp. BL17N1. Next base: position 3,100,057 of record NZ_RBIW01000001.1, on the reverse strand, counting down.
CGTGCCTGGTACAACTCGCCCCAAATACGCCAGGATCCGCCCGTTCCGCCAACGCTCCGGTCACACGAACGCCTCCATCGTCGAGGGACTGCCGCAGTAGCAGATGATCCGGCAGACATTCACGCGCCCAAACCGCGACCACCGAAACGATATCATGCAAAATCCGTGTTCGAATGGTGCCAGAAACTGTCACCACCCCTTGCTTAGAATGGCTCCGCGAACGACGGGCAGCAAACCGCGCTGCCCTCGATCACTCAACAGGAGCTGCACCATGCATCGTTTCGAACCGGTCGACCCCGTTTATCCGGTTGCCCGCCAGGCAGATATCGACACCGCCTCCATCATGGTCAATCTCCTGACGATGAAGCCGGGAGACGAGGCCGCGTTTCCCGCGGCGTGGACGGCCGATTCGCTGTTCATGAAGTGCCAGGCCGGTTTCGTCTCGACGCAGTTGAATCGCGCGATCGGCGAGAACCCGACCAACCTCAACTATGCCGTCTTCCACGACGTGGCCGCATGGCGCAGTGCCTTCAGAACGCCAGAGTTCCAGCAAAGGCTCAACACACCCCCGGCATACGTTGCGGCCCGGTCCCACCTGTTTGCGAAGGTCGCGGTTCCCGACCTGTGTAAGGCATGAAGCTGAGGCGACAACACAGATGAAACGAATTCAATACAGCCGTTATGGCGGCCCAGAGCTCATGCGCGTGGAGCATTTCCAGTTACCTGCGCCGGGCAACGGCGAAGTTGCCGTGCAGGTGAAGTTTGCCGCCATCAATCCGATCGACTGGAAGCTGCGCCATGGACAGATGAAGATCGTTACGGGCAACGCTTTTCCCCGCCCGATGGGCATGGATTTTTCGGGGACGGTCATCAGCGTCGGTCCCGGTGTCACGCAGTACAAGGCCGGCGACTCGGTATTCGGCCTCGCCCGCTTCAAGGAAAGTGGCGCGCTCGGGGAAGCAGTCGTGACGAAAGAAAACTTTCTAGCGACCAAGTCCGAGAACATTTCTTTCGAGGCCGCCGCGTGTCTCGGCACCCCCGGTGTCACAGCATGGAACGGGCTGATCGACAAGGCGAAACTGCGAATGGGCCAGCACGTCTTTATCAATGGTTGCGCCGGCGCGGTCGGTGAAGCAGCCGTGCAGATCGCGCGACTCTTCGGTGCCGTCGTCTCCGGCAGCTGCAGCGCCCGAGACATGAAGCGCGCAACATCAATGGGTGTGCAGCACGTCTACGATTACCGGACGACGGATTTATCGGCAATCACGACACGCTTCGATGTAGTTTACGATACCGCAGCCACCATGACGGTATCGTGCGGCCTGGCCATGCTGCGCCGGGGCGGCGTGTTCCTGGATCTCAATCCAAGCCCGGGCAAACTGGTCCGGTCGCTTTTCGAGCGACGGCTCAAGCCCATCATCGGTTCGCCGCGAGCCGAGATCCTGGAAAAACTGGCGAGTGCCGCTCGCGAAAACAGGTTCGGGATACCCGTTGGAGAAACCGTTTCCCTGAACGGTGCCATCCAGCTGATTACCGAGCTGGAAAGAGGCCGCAAGCTCGGCGGCAAAGGCGTTGTGGCGATGGAGTGAGCATGGCCAGAAGTCATCGACTCTTTGATCTGATGCAGGCGCTTCGACGACACCGAAGGACGGTGTCGGGCAGAGCGCTTGCGCAGGAACTGGGCGTGTCGCTACGTACCATCCGTCGCGACGTCGCGACGCTGCAACACATGGGTGCCGATATCGACGGAGAGCCGGGCGTCGGGTACATCCTGCGGCCAGGGTTAGCCATAGCGAGCGCTGGCATTCCGGCGTCATGCTTGACCAGTTGTTGCGAACTGCGTTGATCGCGGGCCGGTCGCTCCAGCGTCTCCAGCACTCGATGCAGGCGCGCTTTACCGTTTCGGACCGAGTCGAATCGAAGACCTTCCGCACGTAGACCGCTCTGGACTTCGTAGGACCACCATAAAGCGTGCGCAGATAGTGCAGTATGCTTCCCTCGACCTGCAATAGATGCGAACTTTGTTCAGGAATACGGTCGAGATACCAGTCAATGGTCGCATGAATCTCTTGGAACCCAAGGTCCATGCGAACTGCATAAACACCCCGCATAACGGAAGCCCACGAACCACGAAACGAATTGAGGTTCTTAGGCTCGAGAAGCGTGGCGACAAGACCAATCGCCGCTTTGGGCGCCACCAAACGCAAAGTCCTGGTGATCTGCGTAACCAAAAAGTTATCGGGAAGCTGTACAGTTGGAGCAGCTGATATGCGATAACTTTCTACGCGTTGAAAAACTTGAAGGACCGGCATCCGAAAGCTTTCGTGAACTGGTTGGTGGTTCGGTCTCAGACTCGCTCGACGACGGTGAAGCCGCGACCCTAGCGTTTGCTCACAATAGCGGTTTTACCGCTGCAATCGACGAGAAAAAAGCGACACGAATCGCCGCGGCACGTTTCGCGTCACTACGCCTTGTGACGACTGTCAATATTCTTGCTTACCGTTCCGTGCAAACACGATTGGGGACTCAGGCATTGGCTGAAGCAATGTTTCGCGCGCTTCGATTCGCAAGAATGCAGGTTCAAGAGCGCCAGTTCGATTGGGTCTCTCAGCTCATCGGACAAGAGAATGTTCAAGCTTGCTCGACGCTGAGGCGACATGTAAGACGGAAGCTCGCCGTAAATGGACCGGGAGTGTGAACCCGCACAAAACTGCACACAGGTATGCGAGAAACCTCTTTTGCAACCGAAGGCTCCGGCGTTGCTGTGCCATCGGCTATCTGCTGTCGACATCGCCAGCCTCATTCGTGACAATCTGCGAGCGCTGCTCGGATAGCGGGAAGTGGAACGCCCGAGCGGAGCCTGCAACCGTTGGCGTGTTATTCAACCCGCCGATCGCCACGTGATGCAGATCTGGGCTGACTATATGAGGGCTATCCTGCCAAGATCCTCCGGGATCGGTTTGCGGTACAGGATCGAATGGCATGTTGAAGTCGTGATAGTTGAATCGTCATCGATGATCTCAAAGCCATGTTCACAGATGACGATCTGATAGGTCGAGATGCGGTCAAGGTTCAACCGGAAAAATCGGACGTTCGGGTAACGCTGAATCAGGTAGTCACAGGTTCGATCATGACTGCCCGTCACCATGAGAATTTGTTTATGCATTTATCGGAATACATTGAATCCTGCGGCGGGAATGCCGCGTTCGCTTTCGGGAGCAGGAGCCCTGACGCCCCGCGCCACCATTCCTCACCATCGTTAAAGATCAGGCTTCGGCGGAACCAAACGAAGCTCACGACTCAATGGGCGAAAACGAGGCGACTTGAGGTTTATTGATGGAAACCGCGCTCCCGGAGTACGACACGCGTAACGCATACCCGCCCCGGACCGCCACTCGCCAAAAAAATCCGGCCAGAGACCCTGCAAGCCTGGACCGTCTCCTCGCAGCGCTGAGGCGACGTGGGTAGCCAGTGTCAGTGCGTCCTGCAAATCTCATCGTTCAAGGCGCACTCTCAGGCGGCGGGCCCGTTCCTGGAACGCACCCTCTCCGCCTTCCAGGATATCGCACACCGCTTTCCGGATCTCTGCGTTTTCCAGCCCGCCGGATTTGTAGGTAATGGGCGGAAGCGCTCCTGGCGGATGGGGTCCCGACTCTGCAATGATGATCTGATCTGCATCCGTATTGATCACGAGGTTAGCATTGTGCGTCACCATGATGACCTGGCGATACGCCTTCGCTTCGACGAAGAGATGAACGAGTTCGTCAAAAACGGATTTTGGGTCGAGATTCTCTTCGGGCTGGTCAATCACCAGCGGTCGGTTATCGCTGTCGTCAAGCGCCAGATAGAGAAGAAGCAGCACGATTCCGCGGGTGCCAGGAGACAACTTGCGGATATCGACGCCGTCATAGTCGATTCCGTAGCGCACCTCGACATGGTCCGTGCTGAACAGCCACTGCGCGAAGCGCCTGGACCAGGCACGAAACTCCGCCTGCTCACTTTGTGCCACCGGTGAATGCTCAAGAAGATCCTTCTGATACAGACGGCGGAACTCGGCCATCGCGCCGCGCACCGCTGCGGAATCACCCGCCTCCCACGCTCCCTTTAGTATCTCGTTCGCCTTTTGGAGCAACGTGCCCTTCCCACGAAATGCACCTGCCATCCGGAGATCGATGAGGGTGTCCTCCGCCTCTGCCGCCCACCCCTCCACATTCGCCACCCGCGCAACGGAAAACGACAGCTTCTTCAGCGTACCGGACGCAGCAGCCAGCCGAGCCATTAACGGTGCGTATAACTCTTCCAGCACCGTCTGTTCGGCGATCAGGGCGTCGAACGCCCGGCCATAGGCCTCCTCACGCTCCTTCTGGAGTTCACGCGCACGATCCTTCGCGCCGTGTGCGTCCTTGATCTTGTTGTTGAGCGTCTGCAAGGCCGCTGTCTCTTTCGCGATGCGACCTGATAACGCCGTATATTTCCGCTGCGTCTCCTTGTCAGCGCTGACCAGTTTCTCAAGCCGTGCCATCTCCGCCTCAAGCATCGCGAGCGACAGTTTGCCGACATCTCCGTCATCCGGGAAGAAGGGCTTGTTGGGATCACCCGGTGCCGGGGCGACTCCCTTGACTAATGCGATCTCCTCATCGACCCATTTCACGTAGCCGGCAAGATTGTCGTCCACCGGACCTTTGTAATCGAGCAGGAACGAGGCCCACTGCTCGTCTGACATACCACTGTGAAGGTGCCGCACCCGAGCCTGGCGCAAAGCGTCAGGGGCCTGATTGACGCGGAGATCCTTCACCTCGTCTTGCATGGCGAGGAACGTCTGCCGCTGGCTGGAAAGGTTACGTAGTTTTGATCGCAGCTCGTTTGCGGCTGCCCCGAGTTCCGTGTGGCGCTGGGCGCGCCGTTCACTGCCAGCCGAGACGAGCTTCGCCCGGTCTGCCGTATAGGCATCGACCAACTTCTTCTTCTGTGCGGCCTGACTCTCGAAGCCGGAGAGGAGCTTCTCCTTTTCCAGCTCATTATTGATCAGATCGGAAAGCTGAGATACGGCCTCGGCCTCACGTTCACGCGCAAGGCGATGCCGTGATGCGCGCTGTTCGAGCAGCTCTTCGAAATCCAATGCCCCGTCGCGGGACTCGTCGGGGTGCGCGTTGAAAATGACCCGCTCAATCTCCCGCAGGAGCCCGTCGGTCAATCCGCTTGACGAGCACAGCTCTTCCACGAATTGCTGGGAGAGATAGCGCACCCGCTCGTACACAGCGGGACCATCTGCATCGGTCCCATCTAGTCTGCGGACACTTGGCTCACCCGCCGCCCAACTGACCTTCACCTTCCCGTTTCCGACCAGTTCGCGAGCGCGGACGAGAAAAGAAGGATTCGCCCATTCATTCGCATGCCACGCTTCGCTGGAAATCGAATCGCAGCCGGCCGCAATCATGTCCGCGAGCGCGGTCTTCCCGGACCCGCGCGCGCCGATGATGGCCACAAGTCCTGGATTGAGCGGAATGACCGGCGTGTTGACCCAAGGCGCGTCCTGTATTTCGATCTGAGCGATGACCTGCGATGGCGTCGCGGTGGCCGGAGGCTCCGAGCCGACATAGGCGCGTCCGCCGGGATCGATGCATGCCTGCCGGAGCGAGTCAAACTCCAGTCCGCCCTTGACCCAGGAAAAGCGATCACCGAATGGGGTGGCGACGTCTTCGAGCTTGTGCGCGTCACTTCCATGCAGGCACGGTTTAAGGCCCCCATACAGCGCGTGGATTTCTGCGGGTCTGAGGCCACGCTGGCCGAGCCAGAATTCTCGCTGTGATGCGCTGCTGGCGAAGATCACATGAGCAAAACTTTCAATCTCGCGCCGGATCGTCTGATCTGCCGCCTCACGAACCCCGGACGTGCCGTCGTTTGCTCCGCCCGCAACGGCGATCAGGATGTTCTTCTTTGCCCATCCGCTTTCGCTGAAGACCTCGCGCAACTGCTGGAAATTCACCTTGAACTGGTTAGCTCCGTAGGCGAGCGCTGCGCGATCATCGGTGATATTCGGATCTGCCTTCTTCCCAAGGCGGATCAGCTCCGATCGCGTACAGTCGAAGCGATCCTGCATCACATTGAACTGAAGACGGGACAGCAGCCGCTGAAGTTCCTCCAGATGCTTCGCGTCGTCGGGACTCACAAACAGGTGAAGATTGACGAAGCCTCCCTTGGCAGTGGCAACGTCGAGCCGGAGTTCGACATTCGGAAAGACGAGCTTCACACCTGGCAAGCGGCCTGCAACCTTGTGCCGGCAGACTGCCTCATACGTATCGGTAACATAATAGTCAGTGACTGCAATCGCCTCGATAGCGGGCGTCGCATTTTCCAGAGCGGCGAGATAGTCCTCCCATGCTGTCGGTCCGTTGAACTGATTGTTCATGACGGTACCGGGTGCGTGAATATGTGGCTCCCACCTGCGCCATTCTGATCCCCGACTCATCATTGTAATTAGACCCCTATGTCCGAAAAATTTTTTGCAATCTCGCTACGTGTTCGCGCGCACAACACTGCAGGGAGGACACCGTTTCAATGCTTGCGCCGCTCCTTCCCGGACGCTATGGAATAACGCCCACGCACCGACAAACCGCCATGGTCTGCTCCATGCCGCGGTTTGCCTATGACATGAACGAACGCTATGGCGTTTGCCTGTCAATCTTCGGCTCCTGTAACCTGGCGCCGGAATTTCGGCTCAAGCATCAACTTGTGCGTCACATAGGTGACGGCCCCGAACGGATTGCGTGGGTCCTTGCCCGACTTCTCCACCCTATCCTGCGCCCGCCAGATGCCGAACATGACGATGGCGGCACCCACGGGAAAGTTCAAAAGCCAGTTCGGGTCCTCATGAGCAATGCTGACTTCGAACGTCTCGACACGGTCTGAAGCACCGGTTTTCCGGTAGAGCGCGTCGCAGTTCAGAAAAGCATTCTTGAACTTGTCTCCCGGTGACGGAACGTAGTGCGAGCGCACGGTCGCCGCCAGTGCGATCGGAAAAGCGTTCGTCCCGCCCTGCCTCACCAGCTCCCACGCTTCGTCGTACCGCTCACGCTCGAAAAAGAAGTCCTTCCATGCGATGCGTCGCGTACCGAAACGCAGGATCAGTTCCGACGCCATGAACGTATCCGATTCGCATAACGCGCGAAGGGCGACGAGATCGGCCGTCGTTCGCACGTAACCCGAGAGCTTCTTCTCTGACTGGACAACATCGATGGTGGCATTCCGGCCCGGCGTCCCGGCACCCGTGCCGGGACGGACCGGTGTCGTGCCGGAAAGCCCCTTGCCGCGCAGGCCATTGTGAAGCACGAGCAGTCGCAGTTCGCGTTTGCCGGTATCGAGTGCCTTCACAAAATCCGGATCGGATTGCGCGACGATAGCCGTCAACCGTCCCGGCGCGTCATAGCGGCATCCAGCGACATGCTCGGAATCACTGGTCAGGCCGATGTAGGCGGGCACATCGATTGGCTCGATCCGGTTAGAGCGGTTCTGCTGGTAACGATGCACGAATCGCACCGCACATCCGCATGGCGGATGATCGCAGACAAGATCCGGTATTTCCCGCTGCCCGTCATGAAGCGCCTGCAACGCCTCAACGGTCCACGCCTTTCCCCGTCGGTCCAGCGCGGACCGCATCCTGATTCCTTTTCCCATCGTTCTAAATCTTTTACTGTCAGGAATAGGCATGTTATCCCATCAAGACGCCGATGTGCGCGCAACAGCAACGTTGAAATAACGACCTGTGGCGAAGGTACCGCGCGGACCCGCAAGCCTAGCCGGCGACAGCGCCGGTGGTAAATCGCGCCGGGCACGACCCGCACAAACCTCCCTGAAAGACGAATGCAAGATCCATCGGCATGCCCGGATTGCGCGCTGGATTTGTGCAATGACACCGATTGTTTGCGGGAAAGCGGATCCGCGAGCCGGGCATCCTCCGCGCCGCCGATGCAGGGCTCGCGTTTGACCGTCTCCGCGCTTGTTCATCCGGCATGCGAAGGCACCCCGGCGGCTACCGGAAGGGCGCGACCTGGCTCAATGTCGGGCGCCCCCGCCGCTTACGCGCCGTGACCGGGCTTTCGCGCTGCGCGTCGAGCCCCGTTCCGCGTCTCGCCCCTGACGGGCATCAATCCCTGGCGCAGCAGTTGACCCGGTCGCCTTCGAGCAAGATGCCGCATCCGCGGCACCGCTGCCCGGTCCACCCGGAACGCGGCATGCATCCGGCCCCCTGGTTACCGCCCTTGACCCGCGACCGTAGCCGATAGCGGGCAGGCATCAAGGGGCAAGGGACCGTGTTGCCCGCACCCCTCCCTCGCCTTTTTCCTTGACGCCTGCCCGCTATCGGCTCCTCCAGTCGCACGGGCGGAAACCCGGGAGCCTAGCGGCAGCAAGGCCAACCCCGAGTTCCACCGGAAAGTGTCCAGCCGCAACGGCACGGCGCATTCCTCCGCCCGGTTTCAGACCTCAACCTTGACTGTGGAGACTGCCATGCAACTCGCATCCTCTTTCCGTTACGGCTCGCCGATCCTGCGCGCCGACTCGCCTCTGTCGGACGACCAGATTCGCCATGTAGCGCCGTCGATTTTCGCGGACGGCAAGCACGAAAGCCGTTCGGAACGCTACACCTACATTCCCACCATCAACGTGTTGCGCGGCCTTCGCAACGAAGGGTTCCAGCCGTTCATGGTGTGTCAAACCCGCGTGCGTGACGAAGGCAAGCGCGAGTACACAAAGCACATGCTCCGGCTTCGCCATACCGAGCAGATCATCGGGGACGAAGCCAACGAAATCGTGCTGCTGAACTCGCACGACGGCACCAGCAGTTACCAGATGCTCGCGGGCGTGCTGCGCTTCGTCTGCCAGAACGGCATGGTGGCAGGCGACAGCGTCCGTGATATCCGCGTGCCGCACAAGGGCAACATCGTCCAGAACGTTATTAACGGCGCATTCGACGTGCTCGATGGATTCGACCTGATCAGCGACCAGAAGGACGGTATGCGCACCGTCGAACTGAACCTCGATGAACAGCAAGCGTTCGCCCGCTCCGCTCTCGCCCTGCGCTACGACCCCACCGACGCCGAGGCACCCGCCCCGGTCAGCGAAAGTCAGCTACTGATGCCGCGCCGTTTCGAGGATCGCCGCACCGACCTTTGGACGGTCTTTAACCGCGTTCAGGAAAACCTCACGAAGGGTGGCCTGCATGGTCGCTCGCGCAGCGGGCGTGCGATGTCCACGCGTCCGATCACTGGCATCGACCAGAACGTGAAGCTCAACCGCGCACTGTGGATGCTCGCTGACGCCATGCGCCAGATGAAAGCGTAAGTGCGCCAGAGACAACTGCACGCCGCCTCCCCTCATTCCATCAGGACTCCTGTCCGGGTTGCGTCCTGATGGAATCCGGTAGCGGACCCGGAATCTTCGTTCTCAACTTTTATGGGGTCAGTCATGCAAAGCCAAACCGAAACCACCACGGCAAATACCTCCGAAACGGGCTCTCCGCTCGAAACCAATTTCGGTAACGAGCAGCCAATCGTGACAGTGCCGTATTCCAGCCTGCGGCCCTCACCGCTCAATGCCCGCACGAAACCCCTGTCGGGCATTCCGCCCCTCGCTGCCAACATCCGCGCGAAAGGTCTGCTGCAAAACCTCGTCGTTCATGAAATGAAGGGCGCGCGCATCAAGCAACGCAAATATGGCGTCTGCGCGGGTCAGCGCCGCGAGGCCGCGCTCGACCTGCTGTACGAGCAGAGACACATCGCTGCCGATTACCCGGTGCCGGTACGGATCGTCAGCGAAGGCGAGGCCCTCGCCATTTCGTTGATCGAGAACAGCGAACGCGAAGGGCTCGACCCGTTCGACGTGCTGCGCGCGTACAGGATGCTGTCGGAGGAAGGCCGCAGCGTCGATTACATCGCCGCGCTTTTCTCCGCTTCGCCACTCACGGTCAAACGGCGCATGAAGCTTGCCAACGTGTCCCCGAAGCTGCTGACGCTGTTGCGCGAGGACGCGATCACGCTCGACCAGTTGGCCGCGCTCTCCCTCGCGAACGACCACGAGACGCAGGAGCATATCTGGTCCGAGGCGAACGAGTGGCAGCGCCAGCCGAACTACCTGCGGCAGGCCATCACGCGCGCCGAAATCGATGCCAGCCAAAGTCGCCTCGTGCGTTTCGTCGGCCTTGCGGCCTATGAGGCAGCAGGCGGCTATGTGCGCCGTGACCTTTTCAGCGACGACGAGCACGCGGGATACATTGCCGACGCCGACCTGTTGCAGAAGCTCGTCGCGGAAAAGCTCGATGCCGCTGCCAGTGATGTACGCGCAGAGGGGTGGGGCTGGGCGGAAACGCGCATCGAGCGTGATTTTCTGGAACTGAACTGTTACGGCAGGCTGCGCCCGGTCCAGCGTCCGTACGCCGCGGACGAACAGCGCGATATGGATGCACTCACCGCGCAGCAGGACGAACTGGCCGAAAAGATCGAGGCGCTGTCGGAGGACGACGATAACGCCTACGAAGAAGCCGACCGGCTCAACGACGAAATCGAGCGGGTCAATGGCGCAATCATCGCGCTCGAAGGCCGCACGGTGGTATGGGACACGCAGCAGATGGCCGAAGCCGGCGCATTCGTGATCGTCGGCCGGCAGGGCGAACTCGTCATCGAACGCGGCCTCGTGCGGCGCGAGAACAGCGCGGCGCTCGATGCGGCGGGCGCAACGGTCACCGGCATCCCGGAAGCCGAAGCGCCGGATACGCTGTCCGCGAAAGTACAGAAGATCAAACCCGTCCACAGCGCTAAGCTCTGCCAGCGCCTCACCGCACACCGTACCGCCGCCATCCATGCGGAACTCGTCGCGCAACCCGCTATTGCGCTCGCGGCATTCCTGCGACAGCTGGTCCCGGCGGCGCTACCCGAGCAATACGGGCACACCTCCTCGCGCGGCTATCTGGCACTGTCCGGCGAAAACAATCACGACAGCCTGCTGCGCGCCACCGACGACCTGCCCGCCAGTCCGGCATGGAACGCTATCGAGACGCAGCGTGCACGCTGGATCGCGGAATTGCCCGCAAAACGGGCCGACCTGTTGCCGTGGCTGATCGACCAGGATCCCGGCACGACGCTGCTCGACCTGCTCGCGTTCTGCACTGGCACGCTGCTCGATGGCATCACAACGGAAGAAAAGCCGCACACGATCAACGCACTCGCGAGCGCGCTGAACCTCGACATGACCAAGTACTGGACGCCGACCCGCGCCACGTATTTCGATCATGTCAGCAAGGCGCGCATCGCTGAAGTCGTGTCTGCCGCCGTGTCGCCGAAAGCCGCTGCCGATCTCGACAGGATGAAGAAAGCCGATGCGGCAACCGCCGCCGAGCTTCGGCTCGCGAAGGCAGCATGGCTCCCGGAAATCCTCACCGATCGCGAAGTCCCGGTCACACCCGCCTGGGCTATCCGCGACGAGGACGAGGATAGCGACGAGGACGACGAAACCGAACCGGAAACGATGGCAGGCACCAGCACAGAGCACGTCAGCGGCAGCGCGCGCGATGTAGCAGCGCCCCTTGCAACCGGCAGCGAACCGCCGCCGTGGCCCTTTCCAACCGCCACCAGCGTGAACATCGCGCCGACCGGTCGCCCCATCGCATAACCACCACCCCAAAAAGGGGCAAGGCAGACGGCCAAGCCATTCAAGGCCTGCCGTCTGCCTATCTGGACCGCCCCGCCTCGCAGTGCGCGCCCGCAAGATGACACCCGGTCCCCCAGTACGCCAGCCCACTCGCACCTAGGACCGTCAGGCACAAGATGACACCGCCGACCAGTAACATGCGACGCATGGAGCGTGCGAAGCGCCGCTCCATGCGTGTCGCCATCGCCTCGACCCGGCCCTCCGCCGTATCCACCGCCTGCCCGAACTTGCCGATCGCGTTGCTCATCAGCTCGCGCTGCTCGCGTGCGGAAAGTGCCGCTGCGCCAATCAGCCGGTTACCCGCCGCACACGCCACCTGAATCGTCATGCGCTCTATCATGACGGTCAGCGCGGTTTCGTTCAGGTTCGCCAGGGAGGCCCGGTAGCGGGCCTCATGCTCGTGAATGAGGTTTTCCGCCAGCTGGATGGTCGCCTTGCACCGCTCGAGCGCCTCGCGATGCTGCTGCATCAGCGCCTCACTCGCGCCGCCAACCTCTCGACGCGCGGCTTCGAGACTTCCCTCGCTCGCCCATCGGATTCGTTCCGGCATCGCTTCATACATGCGCGCGTAATACTCAAGCACGGCGATGATCGACCATAACGCGTCGTTATCGCGCAAGTCCAGTACGCTCGACACCTGATGCATGCGCGCAAGGCTGGCCGCATCCGGAACCTCGCCGGACACCGCCCGAAAAATGCGGACAAGCGGATCGACCGGCTTCGACCGCTTACTGTTCATGCGTCTGCTCAGGTGTCGCCCCGCTAGCGCCGAGCACCTTCGAGAACATCACGTCGCACAGCACCCGCCAGCGCAGCAGTTCCGCCCGCTCGCCAATGTGCATTTTTCTCGCCGCCTTGCGGATCGACATACGCTGGATACGCAGCTCGTCCGCGACACGATCCGCCAGATCGGGAAAATCGAGCGAGTGGCCGCGTGCCTCGACGGTCTTGCGAAGCTGTGACGCCTGATACAGCGCAAACTTGTCGGGCGTACCGAAATAACCATTGCGTACGACATGCGTCACCGCATCGGGAAATGTACGGCTGAATGCATGCAACAGTTCAAGGCTGTCTCGCTGCCTGTTGATTACCCAGAGCACAACGAGTTGACGTCGCAACTCGCCGAGCGTCGTTGCCAGTGTGGCACCGAACTGTGCAACGCCCGGCTGGTTGCGGGCCGCAGTGTTGACGATGACGGCTGCATCACGGTGTTCGTCGCAAAAGTTGACAAGGCCGATCCAGCCTTCGGCTTCATCGAGATCATAGGCAATGCAATGCATCTCCTCCTGAACGGCCTTCATCACGTCCGGATTGGACGTATCGGTTTCCACCAACGTGACGGGAATATCCTGGCGCTGAAGATAGTCGGTGAACGCGAGCGAAACAAGGCTCTTGCCCACGCCCCCCTTGCTACCGCCAACCAGAAAAATGGGGTAAGTCGTCGCATTCATTTAGGGTCCTCTACAGGTTTTCGACATCGGGCGTGATTTCGAACGAGAACACGTCCCGCATGACCATCGCCCCCGGCTTGCTGTCTGCCCTTCCCCCATCCTGCTGATGTCCGCTGCGCGTTTTATCCGCGTGCAGCAGTCTCGCCTGATCCTGCTTCCTAACGCGCTGCGATCCCGTGGCGGATACCGTCGTTGCCTTCTTCTCCACTGGTTGGGATCGGCTATCTTTTGTGGCGCGCTGCATCGCATATCTTAGTGTGCTGGCACTGATGTCCACACCTTCCTGCGCGAGTTGCTGGACGATCTCGTCGAGCGTGTATCCTTTCCTTTGCGCGTCACTGATTCGTGACCGCATTGACTTCACCGCATCCCGCACGTTGACGCGATGCTCATGAGCAGGCTTTTCCGGCAGCGCCTCCAGACGCCGGGCCGCTGCGCCCCATTGCGCCTGGGTAAAGCTCTTCACCACGGGCATCATGTACTCCAACGCGCTGTCTTCTCGCCATCTTGCTGAATGGGCTAACGCTCGTCAACGTTCGAACATCGGCCCCGACCGGGACGTCGGTACTTCCCGGTATGCCCCGGAATTCGCCGGAATTCGCCGGAACAGAAAATTTTTTTGCGCCGTGGTACGCAGGCAACTCAACGGCAAGTGCCCTAGCAGGCTGTTGAATTTGGATCCCGTGTAAACGGGGTTTGAGGGACGGGCGTTATGGATATCGTGTTCATGATTTTTGGCAGCGGATGCGATGCGCGGAATGGATGAGATGCAGGAACCCCTGTTCACGACAGTCAAGCTCGAGGACTTCGTCCCGGCGGATCACCCGTTGCGACCGATCCGGTTGCTGGTGAATGATGCGTTGAAACGGCTCAACGGGCTGTTCAGCGTCATCTACGCGGACACCGGCCGTGCCTCGATTGCGCCCGAGAAGCTGATGCGGGCGCTGCTGTTGCAGGTGTTCTACTCGGTGCGCAGCGAGCGCATGCTCATGGAGCAGATGCGCTACAACCTGCTGTTGCGCTGGTTTGTCGGGCTGGCGATTGAGGACACCGTGTGGGACCACTCGGCGTTCTCGAAGAACCGCGACCGGCTGCTGGAGCATGAAGTCGTGGAAGCGTTCTTCACTGAAGTCATGAGCCTGGCGGACAAGCGGGGCCTGCTGTCGAGAGACCATTTCTCGGTGGACGGCACGCTGATTCAGGCGTGGGCCAGTCACAAGAGCTTCCGCCGCAAGGACGGCCCGGACGATGGTCCGCCAGCCGGCGGTGGCCGTAACGCCGACACTGACTGGAAAGGCGAGCGACGTAGCAATGCCACGCACGAGTCGACTACTGATCCGGAGGCGCGATTGTTCAAGAAGAGCCACAAGAGCCCGGCCATCCTGTGCTACCACGGACACATCCTGATGGAGAACCGCTCGGGGCTGGTGGTCGGCGCCGTGGTCAGTCACGCGGATGGTTTTGCCGAGCGGGCGAGCGCGTTGCAATTGCTCGACTGCGTGCCAGGCGCTCATACGAAGACAGTCGGTGCCGACAAGGCGTATGACACCCGCGACTTCGTGAACGATTGCCGGGCTCGCAATGTAACGCCGCATGTCGCGCGCAACGATGATCGCCAAGGTGGTAGCGCGATCGACGGTCGCACTTCGCGGCATGCGGGCTACAGGATCAGCCAGATCATCCGCAAACGTATCGAAGAGCATTTCGGCTGGGGTAAAACGGTCGGTCGGATCCGGCAGACGGTCTATCGTGGCATCCGGCGCGTCGACCAGCACTTCAAACTGACGATGGTTGCGAGCAATCTGACCCGCATGGCCCGAATGCCAGATGTGGTGCCGCAAGGAGCGACGCGATGAGCCGCCACGGCGCGAAGACTGCGCGCCAGAAGGGCAGCATGCGTGCGCATGCCCCGCGCGGACAGCGCGGCAAACCGGTAATTCAGCGGGAAATTGCACGCGCAAGTCTCCTGAACATAGCTTCGGTCGTCATGACGGGGCGCTTTTCAACAGCCTGCTAGGCATCGCACATTCATATCGGCCTTGCGATCGAACAGTCCCAAGCTCTTCCGGGCAACGCTTTGCCATTGATATGCATGCACCACGTGATGGGCGGGAGTTGCGAAACCTGATGTGATGTACGTCGCCGCTGCAGTGTTTACTGCGCGACCTGATGATGGTCGGCTCATTCAATCTGCGCAAGCTCGACAGCCTGTCGCGCGTCGCCATCACATTTTCTTGTGCAGGGTGTCCGCTAATGTTCTCGAAAATTGCGCCGAGGCACGGGTCTCACGGCTTTCGGTCGCGTTGTTTATCTGCGCGAGACGAGCAAACAGATTCACTGCGGCGTCGTTCTTTTCGCCAGTTCCGGTTCACCTTGCTGCGCGAGATGCGCAGCTTTCCTGCACTTGGTGGGTACGGTTCATTGCAGCCACAGTCCATCTATTCGCGGAGGTACAGCAGATTTCACTCCTTCTTTCTGCGTCGGGCTCTTGGACCTGACGGACGAGATGCGTGGTTTTTCTGCGCGTTCGGGTGCGCCGTTTTGATCGGGTAGCCCGTCTTTTCGCACCCGCACGGTGAGATGCACTCACGCAATGTGCGCCACGCGAAAATAAAGACGTGAAAACAAAGTATGGCAGGATAGGCTTGCGCCGGTTTTGGGCGCCCAAGGGGCCAACGCTTGAATTCCAGAGAGTCGTCCGCGCTGTCTCCGCATCGTCATAGTGGTCGTGCGCGTCGTATTCGTCGCCGACGCAATGAACTGGATGTCCAACACTGGGCCTACAAGGAACACGACAATCTCATGTTGCCGCTACAAGTCAAAATTTTGCTCATTTCTTTTATGTCAAATGCCCTCTGCCAACATTCGCTTTCAATGTATCGACGCGCGTCAGCATGAGCCGGCGCGAGGTTCGCGGCGGCTCATGCTGACACTCCGGGCCGCCCGCTGTGCTTCCGAGATAGCCGCCTGCCCTGCCTGGTCCGACGCATTGCCAAGATAGTCCATCGTCGCTGCCAGATCCGACGGACCAACGAAGGTCGCGTCAACTCCGCCTACGGATGCGATTTCGGCCGCCGCTTTCACGCCAGCGGGCGACTCAATCTGCATCACCAGGGCGATGTCCTCAGAGGCGTTGCGATGATTGTTAGGCACGCGTCCATAGCGGTTGGCTCGCTGCAAGCCAGCGACCCCGCGCTTACCCTTCATCGGATACCGGGTCTGTTCAACAATCGCCACAGCTTCCGCCGCGCTCTCTATGCACGGGAAGATCAGCTAACGCGCGCCAGTATCCGGGAGCTGTCTGGTCAGGTAAGGATCAGAACTCGGCAGCCGCACCAATGCTTCGAGGGATCGGCGTCCGTAACCAGGAGCTGGATCAGTACGCTGGGCAGGTCGTTCGGAGAGTGCTCCATGTCGATGGCCAGCCAGTCGAACCCCGAGGCTGCAATGAGATCCCACGTTACGTTGTCAGCGAGCGAGCACCACAACCAGATCTGCAACTTGTCGTCATACAGAGCACGTTTGTTCCGACGCAATCGAATCAAATTTCAGGCTGTCGCGGCCGTTTTCAGGGTTTCGGGGATTCGCAACGAAGCGTGGCATCTCACCGGCCCGAATCGAAAGCATGTCGTCTGTCTGTCGACAGTTCGACGGCGAAGGGCTGATGTCGGGCCATGTAGAGTCGCTCGTTGGGGTCTCGTGTGCGACCACATCCAGGCGCAAAGCAGCCACTGATCCCAACCGCCGCGACTATGCTTCCGGCGCCACAGCCGCACCAACGATTCCATGGCGCCTCAGCGAATCACCCACGAATCCCGAAGCCTTCATGTCCTCGACAAAAGTGCCCAGCACCTCGGCCGCGACACTGCCTCGACTCTTGGGCGTACCCATCGCCTGCTGTATCACCATGAACCGCTCGTCGAGCAATCGCAGCCCAACGGCCGTTCGTGCATCAGCCTCGAGCTGCTGCTTCACGCCCGCTGCCAGCTCCAGATTCTGTTCGAGGAAAGTCGCTACGACGCTCGGTGAAGTCGGCGCGCGAACGATTTGGGCCGTCTTCAGCTCACGGGTCAGGAACAGGTCATAGGCGCTTCCCTGGCCAACCGCGACGCGGTTCTTCCTGTGATCAACATCCTGATTGGTTTTGATGGGTGATTCATCGCGCACGAGATAGAAGCCTTCGATCAATACGTAGGGTGCCGTGAATGCAATTGTCTCTCCACGCAGTGGATCGACGGCAAAGAAGCCGAAATCAGCGCGCTCCTCACTCACTGCCTGAACTGATTTCCCGGCCGCGTCAAAGACCACCAGCTCCAGTTCGACGTTGAGCCTCCCGGCGAACGCCCGCGCAAGATCGACCGAGACGCCGAAGGGCTCGCCGGTTTCCGGACTTTTATTCGCAAGAATCGGATTGCCGAGATTGATAGATGCGCGGAGCTTGCCAGTTGGCGTGAACGCGGCGACAACGGATTGATCGATGTTCATGGATGCTTTCGTTGTGACCGCATTTTTGAGCACGCGGTCTAAGGTTCAAGAATTTCGCTGATACGGGACAACGCATCGAGCGTGTGAAGCAGGTGCTCCCGCATTGCCTCGGACGCTTCCTCGTTTCGCTCACGTTCGAGCAGATCAAGGACATGCAGATGTTGCTTCGCGTGTTCGACATAGCGCTCCCGATGCTGCATGGAGCGATACGACAGCAGGCGGCGTACGCGGTTGACCCGCCGGATCGTGTCAATAAAAAAACCGTTTCCGGAAGCCTCGACCAGCGACTCGTGAAACCGCACACCCCGCTCGTGCAGTTGGTCCGCGGTGTCGGTTTCGATGCCGCCTGCGAGCAGATGCTTTTCCACATCGCGACATCGTTCGAGCACCTTGCGCTCGAGCCGGTATCCAGGTTCCAGCAGCGCGGCTGGTTCGAGCGCAAGACGCAGCCGGTATGACTTCAACAGACTGTCGGGCGTTGTCAGCATTGATGAGAACTGCCATCCGTAACCGGGCTTGCGCTCGGCCCAGCCCTCCTGTGCAATACGTCCCAGGACGGTCGTCAGCTGTGCGCTGGTCAATCCGTACCGGTTGCGAATCAGCTGTTCGGAGAACTCGTCAGGCAATTCGCCTTTCAGGCGATCATCCGCGATCTGGAAATACGCACTTGTCACGAGGTCGGTTTCGGCCAGCCCCAGTTCTCCCACGAGATCCGATAGCGGTTCGATGACAGGCTTTGCGACGAAGAACCCCCGATTCTTCTCGCGCGTCAGGATGCCTTTTTCATGTAACAGGGCAAGCGCCTCATTGACGGGCGAACGGGAGACACGCAAGCGGTCCGCGAGCATCTGCGCCGGCAGATGCGCGCCTGCGTCAAGTTCTTCTGTCCTGATCAGTTCAACAATCTGGGTCGCGATGGATCTGTCAATCATGTGAGTTTTGCCTTCTGCTTTAAACGCAAACGCAGCAGTGGCTATGTCTCAAACCTCCTGCTTCGCCAGACTTCTTTGCAATATCAGCGGGATGACGCCTCCCGAACGCAACAACGTACATTCGAGCCGGGTTTCAACCGCCGCCGTCGCCTCGACGGCTTGCACCTTTCCGTTCGCTCGCACGATACGCACGGGGATCCTGCAGCGGGGTGACAGCATATCGGCCGGTGCGTCGACTTCGAGCTTATCACCCGGCCCAAGATCAAGGGAATCCGGGCCCGAGCCGGACGCGAACCGAAGCGGCAGAATGCCCATGCCAATCAGGTTCGAGCGATGAATACGCTCGAAGCTGGCAGCCAGCACCGCGCGGATGCCGAGCAACCGCTGACCCTTGGCTGCCCAGTCGCGCGACGAGCCGGTGCCGTAACGTTCACCCGCGACGAGCACGACAGAGTCGCCATCCCGCTGGTAGCGCTGGGCGACTTCGAAAATCGGCAGCACATCACCGCTCGGTACGTGCAGCGTATGCGCGACGGGCATGCCAGCATGCAGGTGGTTGACGAGCGTCCTGTTGTAGAAGGCCGCGCGCACCATCACTTCCCAGTTGCCGCGACGTGACGCAAAGACGTTAAGGTCGTCGCGATCGTCGCCTCGCGAGACGAGAAAATCGGCAACATAGCTGTCCTTCGGGATCGCGCTGGCAGGCGAGATGTGATCGGTCGTTACGTCGTCGCCGAGCACAAGCAGCGGATATGCGCTGTATTCTCCGAGCTGGCTGCCCTGCGTCGCGGAGGCGAAAGGCGGTCTGCGCAGGGCCGTCGACGCCGGATTCCAGGGGAACTGCGCGCTATCGGGTGCGTCGAGCTTGTGCCAGGCCGGATTTTCGCTGGCGAGCGCGAAGGCACGCGGATAGTCACGCGGATCGGCGGCTGCGGCGACGAGCTCGGCGACTTCTTCGCGGCTGGGCCAGAGGTCGCTTAGATAGACGGGTTTGCCGTCGACAGTCCGTTGGATCGGGTCACGGCTCAGGTCGATTTGCGCGTCACCCGCAAGTGCAAAGGCAATCACGAGCGGTGGCGACATGATGAAGCCGAGATCGAGATCGGGATGGATGCGGCCTGGAAAGTTGCGGTTTCCCGACAGCATCGCAACAGGATAGATGCTCTTTTGCGCCAACCCATCACGGACCGGGGCAGTCAACGGCCCTGAATTTCCAATGCAGGTCGTGCAGCCGTAGCCGACGATGTCAAATCCGACCGCTGACAGATCGTCGATCAGATTGGCCCGTTCGAGGTAGTCGGCGGCAGCGGGCGACCCGGGACCAAGAGAGGTCTTGATCCACGACGGCACTTTCAGGCCTGATGCCCGCGCCTTGCGAGCAAGCAGACCGGCGGCGATGAGTAGCGCGGGATCGGATGTGTTCGTGCAGCTTGTGATCGCGGCAATCGCAACTGGATGCCTGGGCATCAACGGATGTGATTGCGCGGGATGGAAGTTGAGACTCGCGAGCGCTTCTGCGGTCTGCGAGTAGTCGAGCAGATCCTGTGGTCGGCGTGGACCGGCGACATGCATGCCGATGCTGCCTAAATCAATGTCGATCGTGCGCGTGTAACGCGGCTCGGCCTGCGGATCGAACCACAGACCTGCTCGTTGCGTGAACGCCTCGACCAGCCTGATCGAGGGTTCCCGACGGTTTGTAGTGCGCAGATAGTCGAGCGTGTGCTGATCGACCGGGAAGAAACCAGTCGATGCGCCGTATTCCGGGGCCATGTTGGCAACCACCGCCCTGTCACCCGCGCTGAGCGTCGCGACACCGGGTCCAAAGAACTCGACGAACTCGCCCGACACGCCAATGGCGCGAAGGCGTTGGGTGACGGTCAGCGCGAGATCAGTGGCCAGCACGCCGGGCCGCATTGCCTGTGTTAGCCGCACGCCGATCACGTCGGGGATGCGTTGCATCACCGGCATGCCGAACATGACGGTTTGCGCCTCGAGTCCACCCACACCCCAGCCAAGAACGCCGATGCCATTGATCATGGGCGTGTGGCTGTCTGTGCCAATCAGCGTATCCGGCACGGCCCACTGGTCTCCGTCACGCGCCACCGTTGTCACAACGGTGGCGAGTTGCTCGAGATTGATCGTATGCATGATCCCCGTGCCCGGCGGATGGATGCGCACACCCTTCAGCGCTTTCGATGCCCAACGCAAAAACCGGTACCGCTCTGCATTGCGACGCAGTTCGAGTTGCAGATTCAAAGGCGCTGCATCTGGCTGCGCAAAGTATTCGACGGCCAGCGAATGATCGACCGACGAATCGACAGGCAGTACCGGATTGAGGGCTGCAGGGTCTGCTCCCGCCTCCGCCAGTGCGTCCCTCATACCGGCAATGTCGACCAGCGCGGGTGTGCTCGTCGTGTCGTGCATCAACACCCGGTTGGGCTGGAACGCGATCTCAGCTTCGCTGGTCGCGTGCACAGCCCACCCGAGGATGCCTTCCACGGCCTGCTGGCGTTCTTCGCCTTCGGTGTTCCTGATGACATTTTCCAGCAGCAGACGCAGCACGACGGGCAATTCGCGGAGCTTGTCGCCGAACATCCCGGGCAGGTCGACGTAGCGATACGACGCGCCATCGACGTTCAGACGGGCCTCGGTGGGGGAGTAAGTGTTTTCCATGACTGTATTTTTGCACTTTGCCAGGTAAAAATGCAATCTAGTGCAAACCCCAAATACAACAATCTGGAGACACCACGTGGAAAAAAACAGTCGCGACCGGCGTAAAGAGGGCCCGAACCATGCCAGACGACGTCTCGTTCAAGGCGCTACGGCGCTCGGCGCGTTGGCCGCATTAGGTCCTATCGCCCGGTCGGTTTCTGCGGGGGAAACGGCGGCACCTTACTCAGATTTCAAAGGAAAGAAACCCATGTTTGCTTACGTCGGATCGCGGACGACCCGCGAACGGAACGCCCACGGCGACGGGATCAGCGTGTATCAGGTCAATACGGAAACGGGCGCGCTCAAATTCGTCCAGCTCGTCAAGGACCTGGTCAATCCATCGTTCCTCGCTCTGAGCGGCAACGGCGAACGTCTTTACACCGTTCACGGTGACATGAGCGACATCAGCGCGTTCAAGGTGGACAAGACGTCGGGCAAGCTCACGTTTATGAACCGGCAGAGCACACAGGGCAAGAATCCGGTGCATCTTGCGATCGATCCTTCGGGACGTTACATCGTGGTGTCGAATCACATCGGCTCGAGCGTTGCCGTTCTGCCGATCGCCGCGGACGGCTCGCTGCAGGAGCTGACTCAACTGGTTCATCTCGAAGGCCCGATCGGTCCACATCGTATCGAGCAGAAGCAGTCCAAACCTCACTTCAATCCGTTCGATCCGACCGGCCAGTTTGTCATCGTTCCGGACAAGGGACTTGACCGTATCTTCACGTTCCGCTTCAGGGATGGTCATTTGACGCCCGCATCCCCGGCCTTCGTCGTTGCACGTGAGACGTCGGGTCCGCGCCACCTGGCTTTTCACCCCAATGGCGCCTATGCGTATGTCGTGAACGAGCTTGACTCGACGGTGACGACCTACCGGTATTCAGCCACCAACGGCGCCTTGATGCCAGTGCAGATCGTGTCTTCGTTGCCCGATACCTTCACGGGCAATAGCCGTGCGTCGGAGATTGAAGTCGATCGCACTGGCCGCTTCGCGTATGCGTCGAATCGTGGCTACGACAGCATCGCACTGTTCAGTATCGATCAGACAAGCGGACACCTGACCTTTGTCGACGCAGTGCCGACACTGGGACGCACGCCGCGCTTCATGACGTGCACACCCGACGGTCGCTTCATGTACGCACTGAACGAGGAAAGCGACAGCATTGTTGCGTTCGCAGTCGATCCGTCCATGGGACAACTGAAGCCCACGGGTTTTTCTGTCGAATCAGGCAGCCCTGTGTGCATGGTGTTCTCGGAACATCAGGCGTAACCCGCAATTTCGATTTCAAGAAATCCAGCGGGCGCGCCCGTAGATGGAGATCCACATGCAAGCTACAACCGCAATCGACGAACGTGCCCTTGTTCGCAAGATCGCCTGGCGCATCATTCCGTTCGTTTTCATCCTGTACATCATCTCCTACCTCGACCGCGCAAACATTGGCTATGCCGCGTTACAGATGAACCGGGATCTGGCCTTGACGAGCGAGGCGTTCGGCTTCGCATCGGGCATCTTTTTCATCGGCTATTTTCTGTTCGAGGTGCCCGGCAATGTCATGCTCAACAGGTTCGGGGCGCGCGTATGGATCGCACGTATCCTCGTTACGTGGGGGATCGTCTCGGTTATCTCCGCTTTCGTGCAGAACGCCACGCAACTGTATGTCCTTCGCTTTTTGCTGGGGGTGGCAGAGGCAGGCTTCTTCCCCGGCATCATCGTCTACCTTACCTATTGGTTCCGTGCTAAAGAACTCGCCACGACAGTTGCGCTCTTTACCGCGGCTATCCCGGTGTCGTACATCATCGGTGCGCCGCTGAGCACCTGGATCATGGATACCGTCGACTGGTTGAACTGGAGCGGGTGGCGGTGGATGCTCGTTCTTGAAGGCATTCCGGCCTTGATTGGCGGCGTCATGTGCTTTCTCTATCTAACCGATCGACCTGCCGACGCAAAGTGGCTCACACCCGAAGAGCGGGACTGGCTGCTTAACGAACTGGCCAATGACCGCAAAGCGCGTCCGGACGCGAAACACTTCGGCTCGCTCAAGGCGATGACCAACCCGAAGGTGTTGTACCTGTCGTTCATCTATTTCGTGTATCAGTGTGGCAGTCTGGGCGTGGGTTACTGGATGCCGCAGATCATCAAGGGATTTTCGAAGGCATTGAGCCACACCCAGGTTGGGCTCATCGCAATGATTCCCTACATCTTTGCGACCGTCGTCATGGTGTTGTGGTCGCGCAGTTCGGACCGACACAGTGAGCGGCGCCTGCATTCAGCCATTCCGCTGGCGGTCGCCGCATTAGCGCTGCTTGGTGCAGGGCTCACGACCAATCCGTATGTGTCGATCACGATGATCAGCCTGAGTCTCGCTGGCCTTTACGCTTTCAAGTCGCCGTTCTGGGCGTTGCCGACGCTGTTCCTCACACGTTCGACCGCTGCGGTATCGATTGCCGTGATTAACTCGGTCGGTAATCTCGGTGGCTTTGTGGGGCCGTTTGCGATTGGTTATATCAAGGGGGCTGGGCAGAGTGCGACACCGGGTCTTTTGTTCCTTTCGGCATTGCTCGTGTTGTCGTTCCTGATGACATTCCTCATTCGGATCAATGAGCAGAACGCGGTTGATGCTCCCGGAGCTGTCGCCAATCAGAGCCACTAGACAATGAGTGCGCGCCCGGGCGTCAGGTAAATGCCCGACGCCTCCCAGCGAGACAAGAACTAAATACTGGAGGAGAATTCCCAATGAAAAAATCTTTTATTCCGTTAGTCATACTTAGTTTTTCGGCCGAGATTGTGTATGCGCAAAGTAACGTCACGCTCTATGGCATCATTGACAGCGGCGTGAACTACACGAACAGCGTCCAAACGGCGAAGGCCGCGACAGGTCTCAAAGGCGGACACCAGATTGCGATGATCGAAGGCGGTTCGGCCGGCTTGCAGGGCAGCCGCTGGGGGCTGAAGGGGACTGAAGACCTGGGCAGCGGACTGAAGGCGCTTTTCCTGCTCGAAAGCGGTTTCTATAGCAACAACGGCGTGCTGAATCAGGGGGGCGCGATGTTCGGCCGGCAGGCTTACGTCGGTCTGGGCAATCCGGTTGGCACGGTGACGTTAGGTCGTCAGTATGATCCCGTCGTGGATCTGTACGGGCCGTTTCTCGCGGCGCCGCAATGGGGCGGATACATGTCCTCGCACCCGAGTGATCTCGACAACGCGCTCAACACCCGGCGGATCAACAACTCGATCAAGTTCCGTAGCACCAGCTACAGCGGGCTAACCGTCGAAGCCATGATGACGTTGGGTGGCACGCCGGGCTCGTTTTCGAATAACTGGATCTGGGGAGGCGGAGCTGCTTACGCGAATGGTCCGTTTTCAATCGGCGCAGGCTACCTCAACATTCGGAACCCGAACACGTCGTTCTTCGGGGCCAATCCGAATGCGGGGCCGGCTACGACCAACAACCTGGGTAGTTTCGGAAGCGCGACGAGTCCCCAGAGTAACCCGGTCTTTGCCGGATACGCCTCTGCGAATCGGCTCGAAATCGCAGGCGTCGGCGCCGGTCTGACGCTTGGTTCACTCAATGTCAACCTCGCCTATTCCAACACACGGTTCGAAGATATGGGTTCCGCGTCTGGACCGAACACGCTGCACTACAAGGGTACGGCGGCATTCAACAACGCAGAGGCCAACGCAAAGTATCAGTTCACGCCGTCTCTTCTTGCTGGCATCGCCTACGACTACACTCGTAACGGCGGGGCGGGTGGTAAAGGGGGAGCGAACTACAACCTGTTTAGCGCGGGTTTGGACTACTTCCTGTCGAAGCGCACCGACGTCTACACCATCGCGGTCTATGAGAAGGCAAGTGGCACTGACTCGTTGGGGCAGAGCGCCGTGGCACAGATCACCGGTTTGACACCTTCGACAAACGATAAGCAGGCTTCGTTTCGCGTTGGCATCCGTCATAAATTCTGATGGCAACCGGCGCCCACTCTGCTGGGTGTTGCTCTGGACGATCGGAGCGGTTGCCGGATATGGATGACGGCTTGGGGGCGGTGGCGAGTCATACAGGCCGCCCGGGCGATTGGCTGGATCGTCTGGCATCATGACCATGCGCTCGCTGGAGGTGGCGAAGTTGCTGGAAGCGGACAACGTGGGCGTTGGCGTGTTGCACGTGCCAACGATCAAGCCGCTCGACACCGAGACGATCTTGCGCGAGGCCCGACGGACGGGCCGGATGGTTGTGATTGCCGAGAATCATTCCGTGATCGGCGGCCTTGGCGAAGCGGTCGCAACTACGCTGCTCACGGCGGGCGTCACGCCGATGTACCGTCAAATCGCCCCGCCCGATGAATTTCTTGGTGCGGGGGCGCTGCCGACTTTGCACTATCGTTATGGCATCTCGACCAACGTCATTGCAGATACCATCAAGGGCTGGCTTGGATGAGCCCACGTTGTCATCATGACGCTGCAGCACGGCGGACATCGCTCCGCCTGCGTGTGAAATGGGTCGTCCGCTAGCTTGAGCGGGAACGGTGCGTCAGTTCCGTCGACGCACCGCTACCGAAACAAGCAGAACGCCGACATTTGTTAAGCAAAGCCTGGACGACCGAACAAGACGTTTGATCGGCCGCTTACTGCCTGTCTTCGGCCCCTAAGAATGAGCGAGTGACTGACAGCAAGGGGTCCAGCCTGTGTGAAAACACATCGATCGCCTATACTGAGTCAACGCACTGAGACCGGGTGACTCATGAAGCGATTCGTCGAAGGCGATGACCGCAAGCAGGTCGCACTACTTCCCGAATGTGTCGATGACTGCATCGTGCAGGACAATCCGGTAAGAGTAATCATTAGCGAACAAATTCGCGCGCATCGCGTGGGCGCTATCGGCGCGGAACGCCTTGTTCAACCCGGTTGGAAGCGCGCTGGAAACGTGATGCTTTAAGTTCGAATCGTGCCTCACCTGGATCTATCTACCTGGTTTTGCGACTGTTGAACTCTGATGACGTGAACGGCACACCGGCCTGACGGACAACCTGTGGAAAATATCGGCTTACCGAAGCCGACGTGCTTTTTAGGACCGTCAGGCGCGAATCTCATCGTGGCACGGGGAGCGATCCCCACAACGACGCCGAATAGATTTACGCAAGCCAACCGCCTCACCACTTCAACATTGCAAAAACGAGGGCGATCATAGACTATTTTCCGATTTCTCAAGCGACCCCTTAGTAAAAAAGCTCTTTGCATTCGATAAGCCGCATTCCAGTTTCCCTGTCACGCGACAGCAGAGCCGGTTCTATTTTCACGTCGGCTCACCCGCACGTTGGACTCGGCCTGTCAGCGAATTGACTCCGCGAGTCGCCCGTCAGCGAAAAAGCGCCACGGATAGTGGCGCTTCCAGAACCTCTTGCCCTTATGTCACGGCTGCGATTCCACCGTTCCGGAAAGCCAACCCTTTGCAGGTTCCCGCCGCGCCGCGATCGGATG
Source organism: Paraburkholderia sp. BL17N1 (assembly GCF_003634175.1). NCBI lineage: Bacteria > Pseudomonadati > Pseudomonadota > Betaproteobacteria > Burkholderiales > Burkholderiaceae > Paraburkholderia > Paraburkholderia sp. BL17N1. The sequence goes on along the minus strand of NZ_RBIW01000001.1, from coordinate 3,073,304 downwards.
TTGAGCAACGCGGGAATGAAAAGCCGGATCAACTGTTCGTCATATGAGCAGGATGGGGCTGCTATTCGGTTTAAAGCGCCGGATCATCGAGCGGAAGATACGCGCTCAGATATGCGTCTTCTTCGATTCGTAGTGGAATGGCTTCGAGCGTTTGGCCAAGGCACGGACCCAGTACGCACAGTCCATCATCGAGCGTGAATCTGGCTCCGTGTCCATGGCATACGATGTACTGCATCGTAGGATCGAGGTAGCCGTGCTTGCACCACGGCAGTGTTGCCCCAGGCCAGTGCGGGCACGAATTTCTGTAGCCACGCAGCAGGTCGTACTGGCGGACAACAAATATATCATCAACCCCTTGGGCCCGAAGATCGAAACCGCGCGCCCCCACCGTGGGGAGCGCGCTGAGTTCGCACAGGCGGACCCACTGCGGAACGCCGTCTGCACACATCACGTCACGCCTCATGTTTCCCTGAGGGCGGCGGCGGCGGCGGCCCGCCCGGCGCCCATTTCTCGCGCCATTGCAGCAGGAACTCCTGCGCGAGATCGGCATGGGCGGGGGCAACGCGCGGCACCCAGGAGTCGTCGTGCAGATCCATGTCGGCATCGTATTCGACGTGGCATCCAAACGGCGAGTTGAAGTACCAGAACCAGTTCGAACCGAACTGGTGGCGGCCCGGTCCCCAGTACGATTCGTAGCCTTTAGCGGCAAACGCGCTGCCCGCACGCAATACCTCAGTCGGGCCGCCCAGGTGGAACGTGAAATGTTCGCAGCCTTGCATGAAAGGCGGTGTCTGGATAAGGAACAGCGTGTGGTGATCGAGCGTACCGGCGGGCCGCAGGAACGGGCCCATGCCGATAAACTTGTCGCTCAGCCGGAATTTAAGCCGGTTCACATAGAATGCTTCGGCCTTCTCCGTGTCCGGAACGAAATAGACGACATGCGACAACGTCCTCGGACGCGGCGGCGCTTCGCACTGACCAGTGACCGATCCGGTGACGTTCACGCCGCGCCGCGCGTCCCCGGGCGCGTTGATCTGCTCGGCGGGAAGCGCGGGTCCGCGTCGTACCGTCACCTGAAAGCCGAGCACGAAACCGGTGTCGTCGACGGATTCGAGCGAGCCGTCGGCTAACAGTTTCACCTCGCGGTCCTTATGCAGTTCGCTCGCGATTTCATCCAGCGCCGCTTGATCCGCTACGCCGTAAACAGTCTTGCGTAACTGGTTAGCGGTGGGAAATGGCCATGCCGGCAGGCGCGGGTCGTCCTTCGCGCGAATGACGACACCCGTGCCGTCCAGAGCTTCGAAGTGACCGTCGCCTCGCGGCGTCAGTCCGTAATCGACAAGAAACTGCGTGCAGCCGTCGAGGTCTTCGACACCGAAGACCAGTGTGTCAGGTCCGAGGATTTTCATCGTAGTTGTCCAGTTGGTGAAGCGGTCTCGCTCAGTCCGAAACGAAATGCAGGCAACGCTCCTGCCGTCGTGCAATCAGATAGGTTCGCCCAAATACTGATAAGTCTCGAGCAACAGCGCAGCCGAGCGGTCCTTCCTGCCGGCCGCATCCTGCTGTTCGTTCACGCATAACTGCAGCGAGGCGTCGTAGATTCTTTTTACCCTGTAGAACCGCCGTGTGTCATAATCCGCCAGCGCCTCATTCACGGAATCGCTGCCGGCAAAACATTCCGCGAGCACGATGGCATCCTCCACCGCCATGCCGGCGCCCGAGGTCATTTGTGGCGTCGGCGCGTGCGCGGCATCGCCCAACAGCACGACACGCCCCCGGTGCCACGAGGTCGGCACCAGCGTGATGTCGAGAGGCCGGAAAATCACCTGCGAGGGCTCGGTGATCAGGTCGAGCGCATTGCGTATGACTGGGGCCTCGAACTCCGCTAGACGATCGCGAATCAGCACATGCGAGCGGTCTTCGGCAATGCGCATTGGCTCCCGGCTGCTTTCCAGGTAGAACATATAGCAGCTTTCCCGCGAGGTCGGAAAAATGCCCAAGACCTTGCCGGACGGGGCCCGATAGAGACAGAACCCGTCCGCCTCCGCAGGACGCGGTGCATTGAAGCGCCACACACTCTGGCCGGCGAAGCGCGGTTCGTAATCCGTACCGAACACGCGCTTTCGCAGGCCTGAATAGACGCCATCCGCGGCGACGACGAGGTCATACGAAACCTCGCGGCCATCGGAGAGCCGCACGTCAACGTACTCGCCGCGGTCCGTCAGATCCTGCACCGTCATCCCCTTTTCAAGCACCGCACCACTTTCCTGCGCGGCCGTTTCGAGGATGCGGGCAAGCTCCGGCCTGCGGATGCCGCAACTCGGAGGCGCGGGGTGCGCGTGCAGCAGACGGCCCGAGTCGTCGAACTCCTTGAATACCGCGAACGGCATGCCGCTTTCCCGACAGGCGTCGGCGAGGCCAATCGTCGATAGCGCCCGCATCGTGTTGTGAAGCAGACAGATGCCGGCGCCTGTTGCGGGCCGCTCGGGCTTGATATCGATGCAGTGAACGTCGAGCCCCTGCCGGGCGAGTGTAATCGCCGCCGTGGCGCCACCGATTCCGGTGCCCACGATGAGCACGCGTCTGGCTTTCATTCCCTGTCTCCTATTTTTTATTTCAGCGGTGGATATGATCGATTTGACCATCGCTGAAACCGCTGAACCTGCGCCAGTCGATGCATGTCCAGCCGATTCTATGCCTACGCCGCAAACTCCTGCGCTCCGCGCGAGCGGCTTACATGAAAGGTGCGCGCCGCTCGGGCCACCACGTTTTTTGAGGATGCTGGGCGATGCGATTGCGCAGCACACCGATGCCCGATACGTCGAGCTCGATGACGTCACCAGGCTTGACGCTTCGCCCAAGCTCCAGCGCCGAGCCGTTGCCCATCGTTCCCGATCCGATCACGTCGCCGGGCTGCGCGTGATCGCCTAGCGATACGTACGCAATCAGTTCTTCCGGCGTCCAAAGCATTTCCGACGTGTCGCCCTCGCCCCACGTCTCGCCGTTAACGCGCACAGACATGCGAATGTTGTCGAGCCGCGGAAACTCGTCGATAGTGGTAATCCACGGCCCGATGCCGTACGCGAAGTCCTTGCTCTTGGTGGGTCCCATGCCAATCGCAAACTCACTGCCCTGCAGATCGCGGGCGCTGAAGTCGTTGAAGATCGTCACGCCGAAGAGGTATGAGCGGGCGACATCGGGAGTGATGTTATGCGCCTGCCGGCCGACTACCCAGCCGAGCTCCAGCTCGTAGTCGAGCCGCTCGGAGCGGGCAGGCCAAGGCACTTCCGCCTCGTGTCCAATCACGGTCCACGGCGAGCCCTTGAAATAGCCGGGCACTTCGAGCAGTGCCGGCGTCGGGCTGATGTTCATCCGCTCATGGAACTGGCGAATGTGCTTCGTAAAGGTCAGCCCGTCGCGCACGACGGACGGATCGCAGGCGGCGCCCCAGCGCAGGCCGTCGATTGCGAGGGACGCGTCGTCGCCATACTTTGCTATCGCCTCCGTCGCGGTGTCGAGAAAACGCTGCCCGAGGGCGATGGCGGCGGACATGCTTTGCGGAAATACGATCGACGCATAACGCAGCGCGGCCTCGCGGGTTGCGCCTTGCGCCTGCAGGCGCAGCGCTTCGGCCGCGCGCAGATCGATGACGCGGCCCTGCTCCGGCTGCACTGCGCAGATGCGCTGTACCGGCCCGTCCAGACCTTCGACCACGAATCGCCCAAGTTTCATTTGCTTCTCCACTGTAAGAACAGAATGACGCTCATAATGAAACTGAACGTATCGTTTTGTCAACGAACCGGAAGGTAGGGGTATCTCCCAGTGACATTATTCAAGTCCTGTGCACAACCTTGAACGCGTCCTACCTCTCGTTCATCCCCGCGCGAGGCGCGAGAGCGTGTGCCTAGCCGCGCACATCGAAGATGGCGAACGAGGCCGTCGCATTGGCCACGCAACGCGTCCTGGTGGCGCCGTCGTAAAGGTCCGCATCGAGGAACGCGATGCGGCCGCCTAGCCGCTTAACACGTGCCTCGACGGTGAATTTGCCGATATGGCCCGGTTCGAGCATGTTGACGGTCAGACTGATGGTCGCGCACGTGCGGCCGCTCTGAAGTCGGGAGAGCAACGCAAGCGCCATCGCATGATCGAGCATCGATGTGAGCGCGCCGCCAGACACGACGCCATTGCCCTGAATCGACTCTCGAGGCGCGGTGAACCCGACCGACAGCGCGCCTTTCTCCCCTCCCAGTAACAAAGCGCCAAGCCATATCAATGCCGGGTTCATCTCGAGCGCGACGTTGCGCCTTCCGGCGGCGAGAGCCTGCTCGATAAAGGCGCGGTCCGGATTGTCAGCGTTGATCGAACTACCCGTCGTCGAAAATCCTTCAATCATTACCGCCCCTCGTGCAAACCTGCCGTTGACGGCCCAGACCTTCGATCTCCGCCTCCATCACGTCGCCTTCGCGCAAAAAGCGGTTGTAGTGCGTGCCGTTGCCGGCCGGCGATCCCGTACAGATGATGTCGCCAGGCAACAGCCTCGTGTAGCGCGAGATATATTCGATCTGCCGCTCGATGCCGAACAGCATGTCGGCCGTCGTTTCATCCTGCATGACGCGGCCCGACACAGTGAGCCGCATCTTCAAGCGATGCGGATCCGGCACGAACGCACCCGGCACAAAGTACGGACCGAGCGGCAGAAATCCTGGCTGGCCTTTCGAGCGCAGCCAGTCGGTGCCGAGCATTTTGTAGTCCGTTCGTGGAATCAGGTCGCGAGCGGATATGTCATTGACGATGGTGTACCCCGCCACGTGATCCAGCGCGTCGTCGCGTGAGATCCGATAACCGCCGCGGCCGATCACCACGGCCAGTTCGAGTTCCCAGTCCGGCTGAGTCGTCGTGTCGGGCAGCACCAGCGGATCGAATGCGCCGGAGACTGCCGAGACCGGTTTGGTGAACGCATACGGCTCGCCGTGCGCCACTCGTTCGTCGAGCATGTTTTCTGCCCATTGCCGCAACTGCGCTTCATCCATCCCTTCGGGGCCGACTTTCGAATCGACCGTGAGGTCGACCACATGCTTGCGGTAGTTGGCGCCGGTGCAGAAGATCTGGCGGGGCAGATCGATGGCCGGATGCGTGCGGAGGTCGGCCACGTCTTGCCATTCGCTCCGCTCGGGGGAAACCTCGGCCGCGAGGCGCGCCAGCGCCTGCTGGCTCGCGCCCCAGTTCTCGAGCAGCGCGAGCACCGTCGTTGCGCCCGCAAGCATGCTGTCGCCATGCTTCGCTGCGAGCTTCGCAAGAGACGCGACCCGATCGTTCATGACGAGACCAGTGAAACGCACACCGTCGCGCGCAGAAAATGTCCCAAGTGAATATGGCTTCACGCCTTTTCTCCGATAGGTTTCTGGACCAGCGAATCGTCAACGATTGCCGGGTAATCACTGTCCGCGCCTGCCAGACCAAGTACCCGACGATGTGCAACGAGAAGCGCCACACCTTCGGATGTCGGCCGCAACGACTGTGGGTTCAGCGCGATCATCCCGTCGGCGGCAGCAACGGGCAGACCAGCGGAAAGAACCGCCTGCCGGGCCAGGGCGGGACGCTCCTGGACCACCTGTCGCGCCCGCTCCAGGTCCTCCAGCCAGGCACCCACCAACGCACGCGCGCGGCTTCCCCTACGCATGACGATCCCCTGGCCAGGGAAGTCGGGATAGTGTTCCTGGACGCTGGCATTCCGGACAAAACCCGCCTTGACAGCCATCGTGTCGAATGGAGGTCCCAGAAGAGTGGCAACGCCCTGCCCGGCCAGCAGTGCATCCAGGCGCTCCTGCACCCCTCCCGCCGGCACGAGACGATATTCGTCACGGCCGATACCCGCATCGTCGAGCATTACCCGTAGCGCCGTGACAAAGCCGTTATCGGGTGCGTCGACGAGGATATCGGCGCCGCGAAGCGAGCTCATGTGCGACCGGCCGGCGCGCGCAACGAGTATTAACGGGGTGGTCCGCTCAATCTGTGCGACAACGCGGAAGTCCTGAGGCCCCACCCTCCGGTTCCATCCAATAATGTTGTCCATCGACGTCACCACAGCATCGACTTCACCCCCCACAAGCCCACTGAACTGCTCGTCGGACGAGCGGTTGCGGATTGCCTGCGTCACCACGGAGTGCCGCTCCTGAGCAGCGACCATCGCAAGCAGTGGCGGTACGAACCACATCACCCGGATCGTCTGTTTGTCCATGGTGTCATCCTGTCTGAGTCAGCCCTTTTCAATTACAGAACGGATCGTTCTGTTTTGTCAAGCCAGGATTTTGTGCGACGCGCCTGCATCCGCGATGATTGTCCCTATTGACAGGGTCATCGCCGTGGTTAACGATTCAATACGAAACGAATCGACTCGTTAATGGAGAAAAAATGGAAACGACGGCAGACACGGACAATGTGCAGCATGCGCAGCCTGATGGCTATCGGCCGGTGAGACGGATCATCACGGACACCAATTCGGATGGAAAGTCGTATTTTCTGTCTGACCAGCCAGCACCGAACAGGACGGCCCGCCCCGGCCTGCCCGTCGCCCATGTGCTGTGGGCAACGGGTGAAGCCCGCGCGCCCGGCGCAGAACCCGCGCCGGCCGGTCACGCGTTCGAGTTCCATTCGCGAGGCGGATCGCTGCTGCGCATTGTCGATTTTCCGCCCGATGAAACCTACGATGAATCCCAGCTGAAACAGTTTCTCGACGCGAATGGCGTCCGCGACAGGAGCAACCCCCGGCATTTCTGGTTCCACAAGACACAATCGCTCGACTATGCCTTTGTCCTTGAGGGAGAAATCTGGGCGCTGCTGGACGAAGGCGAAACGCTCATGCGCGTCGGCGACGTACTGATCCAGCGCGCAACCAATCACAGCTGGGCGAACCGCTCCGGCAAGCTGTGCCGCATGGCATTCGTACTGCTTGACCTCGCCGAAGGAGAGCCGCTGTGAGCAAAGCGATCATTACGTGCGCCGTAACAGGCGGCGCCCATACCCCCTCGATGTCACAGTTCCTTCCCGTCACGCCAGAGGAAATCGCGGCCGAGTCGATCGCCGCAGCCGAGGCGGGTGCGGCGATCATTCATCTGCACGCCCGTCATCCCGAGGATGGTCGTCCCTCGGGCGACCCCGACATCTTCAGGCGCTTCGTGACCGCCATCAAGTCGGCGAGCAACGCAATCATCAACATCTCGACGGGCGGCGGCGGGCCGCACATGTCGATCGAGGACCGCGCGGCGGCAGGACGTGCGCTCAAGCCGGAGATGTGCTCGCTGAATATGGGATCCCTCAACCTGGTCCTGGCAGAGATGGCCGAGCGCAGGCGTGAGTGGAAATATGACTGGGAAGAGCCCTTTCTGGAAGGCACGCGCGGGCTGATCTTCCGCAACACCTACGACGATATCGAATGGATTCTGGAGCACGTCGGCAAGGCCGGCGGCACGCGGTTTGAATTCGAATGCTACGACGTCAGCCACCTCTACACACTTCAGTACTTCCTGGAGAAGGGGCTTGTCAAGGCTCCGCTGTTCGTGCAAACGGTATTCGGACTGCGCGGCGGGATGGGCGCACACGTCGAGGATCTGCTGCACCAGAAGCGTACCGCCGACCGGCTGTTCGGCAATGACTACCACTGGTCCGTACTAGCTGCTGGCAAACACCAGATGCCGATGGCGACCATGGCAAGCCTGATGGGCGGTAATGTCCGTGTCGGTCTCGAGGATAGCCTTTACATCGGACGCGGGCAGCTCGCACAGAGCAACGCCGATCAGGTTCGCAAGATCCACCGGATTCTCGACGAACTGGGCATTGAGATCGCCTCGCCAGATGAAGCGAGGGAGATACTGAACCTGAAGGGTGCTGACCAGGTGAATTTCTAGCCGGAACGGACCCAATCCGCACCGGGCACAGGCCCGGTCGGAAGTGCCCTCCCGCTCAGCGCGTGGCAGCTGTCTTTTCCGCGGGAGCGCTCCGCTTCACTACGTCGAGTTCCGCTATGCTCGGCGGCTCGACACCTAGCAGCGTATAGATGTAATTGATGTGGTCCTGCGCGAACCGGTCGTCGAGCGGTCCACTGCCCGCCAGCAACCGCATGTAAACGGGCGCGTACAGGAGCTCGGCCAACGTCTCCACATTCTCCGGGGCACGTATGGGCTCGGCAACGCGCCACTCTTCCAGCATTTCCCGAACAAGCGCCCGGCGGCCGTAGTGGAACCGTTCGCGGAATTTCCTGAGCACGGCAGGATCGGCCTGACCTTCGGCGATGATCTGCGCAACGATCCGCCCTGACCATCCCGCGTATTCGTGAATCAGCGACACCAGATGCGATGCGATAGCCTTCCCAGGAGGCAGATTGCGCGGCATCGGGGTTTTGACTATGTGGTGCTCCATGAAGGCATCTATCACGACGAGCGCCTTCGAGTTCCACCAGCGATAGATGGTCGCCTTTCCCACACCAGCCTCCCTCGCGATCGCTTCGATCGAAATCGACTGGACCGTGCGGGTTTCAAGCAGGCGTACGGTCGCCGCGAGAATCTGGGTGCGTGTTCCCTCGCTGCGGGGCCGACCGACCCCTCTTGGGACGACCAGCGCGGCGGAACCCTGAATATCTGTTTTCATTGGCAGGAGAGTTGGATAGTGAACAACGTCATCACGACTTTACGTTGCAATGCCACTCAGCGATACATATTCAAAACGGAGCGTTCAATTATAATACACTCCGTATTCTAATTTACCTACTGTCTGCCATTCTGGAATCCAGATCCGCATCGGGCGAACCGGATCCGGGCAAATCGCCGGCTCAGGATATTGCGGACAAGCTTTCGCACGAAAACAGACGTAGCGGAGGCTACGATAGCGGAAGATGCATTCGCCTCAGCAGCGTTCAGCGACATGCTTCGGGTCCACGGGTTTGACCCAATATCCGTAACGGAACACGCAGCTATCATGTGCCAAATCGAGACACACCGTTTCGTATATAAATGGCGGGCGTTGCCCCATGGAGACACGATGAACAGATCTATTGGCGGACCGAAAGGCCGGACGTCGCTTGTGCTGGGTCACTGTGCCGGCATGATTGATGTCGTCGCACTCCCCGTATGGGTAGGTATCGTCCTGATCCGATACTATGGACTGGATCCACAAAGTGCCGGTGCGCTGGCCACTTCATTCCTCGGAGCGGCGGTGGTAAGCAGCCTGTTCATCTCTTCGCGGATAGACCGTATCCGCGGGACGATTGCAGCGCCTGCGGGATTCGCACTTGCGGCGGTTGCGTTTTTCTGCATGGCACTGACACGGGACTACACCGTACTGATCGGGTTGCACATCGTCGGTGGACTCGCGGTCGGATGCGCCCTTTCCCTCACGCATTCAGCCATCGGCGCAAGCCCGAATCCACATCGCCTGATCGCCATCGGATTCACCGCGCTCAGCATCCTGTCACTGGGATTTCTGGGAGGTGTGCCGCGAATGGTGTCCGCGCTGGGTGGCCAGGTTGTATTTCTTGTCCTTGGCGCCATTATGCTCACTGCCGCACTCTTTGGGCTGCTTGGCTTTCCAGATCGCCCGACATTGGCATCGCGTGACGGCGTGCCACGTCAGCGGGAACGCCTGTCTCATGGCGTCTGGTTTGCGATGGTGGGAACAGGTCTGCTCACCCTGAGTCATTCGATGATGCTCAGCTTCCTTGAACCCATCGGTCTCGCACGCGGATTCAGCGTGGGGCAGGTTATGAACGTACTGCTCGTCATGGGGATGGTGAATATGTTGCCGGGACTGCTGGCCGCGCTCCTCGAACGCAAGGTGTCGGCCCGCGCGGTCATGGTTGCCGGTCCGGTGCTACAGGGTGCGCTAGGCTTTGCACTGACCCGTTCGACGTACTTTGCGCCATACGCCGTTGCGGGAGTCATCTTCCCGACGGTCATAATCTTCACTCACACGTTCGTGTTTGCCTTCCTCGCGCGAAACGATCCGTCAACAAGAGCGGTGGCGGCGACCCCCGTCATGGCGATGACGGGATCCGCAATTGGCCCCATTCTGGGCGGCGCAGTGGCTCGACATTTCGGATACGAAAGCATCGGCTGGGCCATCCTCGTCGCAGCGACGATCAGCGTTGTCTGTTTCTGGCAAGCGGGCCGCCGCACCCAGTCCGTGCACACCCCCGCCGCGGAGGCAGCCCACTAACCGGATCTCGCGCAATTACCGAAGCAGCTTTGCGCTTATCGAGGGTGGCCAACCGGTGAAGGTTCAGGCCGCCCGCTTATGAGGGTGGGTAGTCCGTTGTTCAGGCTACCCAATCACGTTCGTCGCAAAAGCGTTCAGATTCCCGATACGGTTACTGGCATCATGCGAGCGCGAATCTCCGCCCTGCATCTGGCGACTATCGGCTCAGCAGGGTCCCGGCGCCTTCGGACCGCCGGTTGTATCGCACATAGCCATGCCTTGCGTCTTCCACATACGATCCGAAAGAGCACAGAGTCAATCAGCCATTCTGTCACGCGGATCTGCCGCGCCAGTTCGAACCAGCGGTTAGCTCGCGCACGCGACGACTCTGGCTCGGTATAGTAGCCCTGCAGAAACGCGTGCCGCAACGTTGCCAGCGCCTCCTGATCAGCAACTTCAAGCCAGAACGCAACGGTCGCTACATCGCTCAGTTGAAGACCGATCCCGCGATCATGAAAGTCGAATAGCGTGACTTCGGTATCCTCTGACTCTCGCGCTGGTGTTCTCGGTGCGGCACGATCAGTGACGCGAACAGTGCGACGGAAAGCGCATGCATCACCGAAGCCCGCGTCAGGCGGATTTTGTGACCCTCTCCATGTGGGGCGCGGCGTTGACGAGCAGGCGCTTGAGCAAAGCCACGAGAAAATATTCTTCGTCGTTGGTCAAGGCACCGGTCGACCTGTCGTCGATTGCTTTAAGGATAGCCGCAATGTCCGCCAACATGTCCGCACCCCGCCCGGTCAGCGAGATGCTCCATGACCGGCGGTCTTGAGGTTGCCGACTCTTCGTTGCAATCCCCGCTGCGACAAGATGGGATATGAGCCTCGACATTGCCCCCACGTCGTAATTCAATCGATGTGCGAGCTGGGCCTGCGTCAGGCATGGTTGATGAGCCAGACATGCGATGGCTTTAGCCTGCGTAGACGAAATTCCAACCAGCGAATTCAGCTGTTGATCAGTGGATCGAGAAATTGCCCGGTCCACTTCAACGAAGCGACGGATGAGCCAATTCTCAGCCAGCACATCACCAGGACCACCCACCGGGAGCTGATCAACGTTCTTCATCCTCCCGCTCCACCTCAATCTCTCGTTTTCGACCTGCAGGATCGCGAGGCTGCTCGCCGCCGCATGATTTGCCGCCGCCCGACTGATATGGCCGGGCGGACTGGCGCTTATTTTCTCGGAACGTCACTGCCTGCCTGGCGATCGGGGGGACGCACCGCCACGGCTCAACGTGCGGCAACTGCCGTCTTTCTCGTGGGTGCTTTCTGCTTTTTCGGCCGTTCGCCGGCTTTCAGCACGTCAGGCACCTCGACACCCAGCAGGTTGTAGACGTAGCTGATATGTTCCCGCGCGAAATGATCGTCGAGTGGCCCGTTTCCGACCATCAGACGCATATAGACCGGCGCATACAACAGTTCACTCAGGGTCTCAATGTTGGGGGGGACGGGAATGCGCGCCGTGCTCCGCCAGGCCTCGAGCATTTCCCGTACAAGCGCCCGACGCCCATAGTGGAACCGCTCGCGGAATTCGCGCAGAACGGCCGGATCGGCCTGCCCCTCGGCAATAATCTGTGCGACGATCCGGCCAGACCATCCCGCATATTCGCGAACCAGCGCCATCAGATGCACCGCAATGGCTTCACCTGGCGGCAGGTTGTGCGGCATCGGGGTTTTGACTATGTGATGCTCCACGAAAGCATCGATCACGACGAGCGCCTTTGAATCCCACCAGCGGTAGATTGTCGCCTTTCCAACGCCCGCCTCCCGGGCAATTGCTTCGATGGTGATGGACTGTATGGTGCTGGTGCGGAGCAGCCGAACCGTCGCAGCAAGAATCTGAGTACGGGTTTCCTCACTGCGCGGCCTGCCGACGCCTCGCTCGGCGGCGGGGGCGGGAACGGGAAGCTGAGCTTTTGTCTTCATTGGCGTAACGGAAGGTCGGCCGGCAATTGCTCCCACTTCCCTTCTGGGATGCTGGACAGCCGTGTTGAGGGGTGTCCCGAACGGTATCACGGAATTATAAGACACATCGTGCCTTAATTACCTGCCAGTTGGAAGGACACCTGTTCGCCGCGGGCTCGCCGACCGATGGGTAGCGGGGCTGACCGGTCCGGTCCTCGGGACCGGTCATCACACGCGGCGTCCCGCGTTGCGCCTGACGTTTCGCTCAGAGCCCTCCCAACGCCACGTATTTGATCTCGAGGTAGTCGTCGACACCATACCGGGATCCCTCGCGACCCAGTCCGGACGCCTTGACACCGCCGAACGGCGCAACCTCGGTCGAGATCAACCCCTCATTGACGCCCACCATGCCAAATTCAAGCTGATCGACCACACGGAAGATCCGGCCCACATCACGTGCGAACACGTAGGATGCCAGACCGAACGGCGTGTCGTTGGCGAGCGCAATCGCCTCTTCTTCCGTCTCGAACCGGAACAGCGGCGCTATCGGACCGAACGTCTCTTCATGGAAGATCAGGGCGTCCACGGGAACGTCGGCCAGCACAGTGGGCTCGAAGAAGAATCCTCCCAGTGCGTGGCGCTTGCCACCCGTGAGCACACGGGCACCTCTGGACAGCGCATCGGAGATATGCTCTTCCACCTTCTGAACGGCATACTCGTTGATTAGCGGCCCCTGCACCACGCCCGCCTCCATGCCATTGCCAACCTTGAGCGCGGCGGATGCGTCGGCCAGTTTCCTTGCGAAAGCATCGTAGACGCCCGACTGCACCAGTATGCGATTGGCCGCGACGCATGCCTGGCCTGCATTGCGGTACTTCGCGGCGAGCGCACCCTTTACAGCAGCGTCGAGATCGGCGTCGTCGAATACGATGAGCGGCGCGTTGCCACCCAGTTCCATGCTGGTCTTCTTGATGGTGGGTGCGCACTGCGCCAGCAGCTGCGCCCCGACCTCGGTCGAACCCGTGAACGACAGCTTGCGCACCACCGGACTGGCGGTGAGCTCGCCGCCGATCGCGCGAGCCGAGCCGGTGACGACGTTGCATACGCCCGACGGCAGACCAGCGCGCTCTGCAAGGACGGCCAGCGCGAGAGCAGACAGCGGCGTCTGGCTCGCCGGCTTGATGACACCGGCACAACCGACGGCCCAGCCAGGGCCGGCCTTGCGGGTAATCATGGCAGACGGAAAATTCCACGGCGTGATCGCCGCAAAAACACCGATCGGCCCCTTCTGCACCAGGATTCGACGGCCGTCGACGTTCTGCGGGATGATGTCGCCATAGATCCGTTTCGCTTCCTCCGAGAACCACTCGATGAAGCCTGCGGCGTACAGGATTTCGCCGCGCGATTCGATCAGCGGCTTGCCCTGCTCTGCCGTCATGATGACAGCGAGATCATCAATGTGTGCCAGCATCAGGTCATACAGGGTGCGCAACACCCTGGCGCGTTCCTTCGGCAAGGTCTTGCGCCAGCCCCGCATCGCCCGCTCAGCCGCCGCGATCGCACGCCGCGTCTCGTTCGCGCCACCGTCAGGCACGCGCGCAACCAGTTCGCCCGTGGCGGGATTGCGCACTTCCAGTGTGTTGCCGCTATCAGCCTGTACCCATTCGCCATCGATCAGCATCGCCTGACGCAGCAGGCTCGGGTCCTTCAGGGGAAGCGTGATGAGTTCACTCATGTCAGTCGGCCTCACACCGGGTTACGGCCGACAAAGAAGGCTTCGTCGGGATCGCTGGTCGGGTTCAGGCCTGCTGCTTCCAGGCCTTTGCGCAGGACAGTCATGTCGCGCTGGTATACACGTTGGGTAGGATGCGGCATGGGACCGCCGTTATAGCCCTGCAGCCATGCCTGGTACTTCCACAGCATGCGGTTGAGCAGCCCGTTGGCCGCGATGGGCAGGCTCGCGAAGGCCTTGCGTGCGGGATCCATCTTGTACCAGAGCTGCGTCGCCTGATCGTATTCGCCTGCGCGGATCAGCTTGTGGATCTGCGGCAGCAGCGGGCCGTAGTAGGCCGAATAGTTGGTGCCGCAAAAGGGGATGTCCATGACCTGCGCCAGCGGCACGTATTCGTATTCCAGCGGGGAGGAGATGACGACTTCCTTGTGGAATTCGCGGTGCACCTCGATCGCCGACATGATGTAGGGCAGACCGCCCTCGGCCTTGATCGCGACGACGTTGGGGATCTCATCAACCATCCGGCGCAGTACCGGCAGCGGGATGTCGGCAGGATGCAGGCGGGAGAAGCCCCACGCCGGCAGCGGGAATACCATCACGCCGAGATTCGTCGACTCGCAGATCGCCCTGGTGTACTCGAACACCTCGTCGTAGGACTTCGGGTAGAAGTACGGCGGATAGCCGAGTAACACCAGGTCGGCACCGCCCGCTTCTGCCCGCCTGATCGCCTCGATGTTGTCCTCGAGTGTATTAAACACCGCGTGATGCACGATCACGAGGCGGCCCGCGGCCTGGTCGGCCATGATGCCGCAGAACTCGCCATACTGCTCCTGCGTGATGGCCACTTCCGAGCATGAGAGGGAGCCGACGAAGCCGTGCCTGATAGCCAGTTCGACGTCGTGGCGGACTGCTTTTTCGTTAATACGCCTGAAGTCCGACGTCATGGTCGGAATGGTCACGTTGGCGACGCCAACAAGATGTTCACGCGCCCATTCGCGGGCTTCCTTTTTGATATAGCGAGCCATGCAATGCTCCTTTAGTCTGCGTTGATGTTCAACGTCGCGCGCATTAGCGCTTGGTTTCGAATTCGATCGGTAGCGTCGTGGCCAGACCAGCCTCGATCGCCTTGTTGAGGATCAGCTCGGCCACCACGATGTCCTGCAGACCTCCTCCGACGGACTTGTACATCCGGGCCCTGGTGTCCTTCAGGCGCTCGTCGAGCGCACCCGTCATCAGATCGGCCAGGCTGAATGATTTGTCGTGGAACGAGACGCCAGCCCTGTGAGCAGCGAGCATGTCACCCGTCTCCTCCAGTACTTCCTCCAGCATGTCGCAGACGATGATGTCGCTTCGGGCAACCACCGAGACGTCGATCTCACGCTGCTCGGGAATCGTCGAACCGATTGACACGACAGTCGCACCGGGTTTGAGCCAGTCGCCGAAAAGAATCGGCTGCTCATCCCGGGAGCGGGCCGCCGCAAGCACGAGATCGGCTGCCTCCACCGCTTCCTGCGCGGACGCAACACCGCGGGCGGGAACGCCCAGGTCGCGCGTCACGGCGTCCGCAAACGCGGCCCGGCGCTCGGGCGTCGGACTGAACACGATGACCTCCGTCAGATCCCGCACGCTGGCAATGGCCCGCGTGTGCATCGACGCTTCGAGGCCGCTGCCCAGTACGGCCAGGCGGGCCGCTTTCGCGGGTGCCAGCCGGTCGAGGGCGGCTGCCGATGTGGCGGCCGTGCGAAAGCCTGTCACCAGATTGCCGTCGACAAACGCCGCGATGCGGCTGGTTTCCTGATCGAACAGCACGATCACATATTCCACACCCGGTGCCTTCGAACCCATCGCCATGCCCATGACCTTGGCGCCGTAGTAACGGCTGCCCACGGGCACGGCCGGCAGCGTACGCAGCCACGTCTTGCCCGCGACTGCGACAGTGCGCGGCGGAGTGCTTTTGGGCGGGATGGGACGGGCGTACGCCGTCTGGAGCGCGCGGATGGCATCTTTCCAGACAAAGACGGTGCTGGCGGCCTCGCTGGAGACAAACACGGGGGCAAACGGAGAAGTGGTCATGGGCGGAAACAGGGAGTGACTTGAAGGGCTCGGCCAGTCGCACGGCCTGTGTGGTCAGCAGGCGAAGGACTCGAGAACGATAAGGCGGACATGGTTGTTGGGATACGGAATTGATGCGTGCTTTTACAAGCGCCCGTGAGGCACGCCAGATCAGGCCTGGCGGGTCACTTCCGCCGCGATCTTCAGACGGACGTTGTCCGCCAGTGCATGAGGGATCGCATCCATCCCGTAAGCACTGCGACTGATGCTGGCCGTCGCCTCGAACGCGACCACCGGACCCAGCGTCCAGGGGTTCACTGCGCGATCGATCAGCGACGCATCGAAGGTGGCCGGCAGCGTGATGCCGCGAATGGTGAGATCCCCGTCGATCACATACTGGCGCTCCTCTGCCCGCCGCACGGCGCGGGACCCGAAGATGATCTTCGGATGTGTCTGCGCATCCAGCCAGTCGGCGCCGCGCAGGTGTTCGTCGCGCATGTCGAAGGCCGTGCCGATCGACGCGGCGTCGATTTCAAACGACACGCTCGAGGCCTCGATACGCTGGTCGTCGAACGCCAGGTGCGCATCAAAACGCCTGAAGATTCCGGGCGTGCGCGTAAGCCCCAGATGACGGACCGAAAAGCTGATGTGGGTATGTGCCGGCTCGAACGTCCACGGCGCGCGCGCCGACGCCGTACCCGGTTCGATGACGGCGGCCTTCGGCAACGAAGTCCATAGCAATGGCAACAGGATGTTCAACATGCAGTGTCTCCAATCCCACCCTTGGGACCGTTCTTATTGAACTGAATGCTAACCGCCAGACGTCATCAATGCAAGCATTGAAGCGTATCTTTTTTATTATTGATGCATTTCAAAACCATATCGATGGGGCGTAACGGTCGAATCCAATGGCGGAATCGTGCATAATGACCACGCATTGATGGTTCGATCGCGCATCAATTAACCGTGACCGGCGCGGTGCTGCCCGATTCCCACGAACGGGACTGTGGGCGCACGGCCTGTGCGGTTCGTCTTTACAAGCGGATGCCATAATCGGGAAGGAGAGCCTCCCGGCGCTGGAGGTCAAGGAATATGTCCGAACAAGCGAACATGATCGATCAGGATGTGCTGCGACTACGCGAGTACATCGAGGGCCACGTGGCCGGCAGCGCAGACCTGCGTCTGCCACCAGAACCCAAGCTTAGCGAGACGCTCGGTGTCTCGCGGGGGCGGCTGCGTACGGTGCTTAAAAGGCTGGAAGACGAGGGACTCATCTGGCGACACGTCGGCAAGGGCACGTTCGTCGGCCCCAGACATGTGAAGCCCGACGACGAGACCTGGTCATCCTCGATCAGCGTCGACGACATCATGGACGCCCGGCTCGTTCTGGAACCCCAACTGGCCGCGCAGGCGGCAGTCCACGCCACGGCCGCCGACCTCGCGGCGATGGACCAGTGCCTGGCCGACATGGCGGATACAGCGCCATTCATACCGTGGAAGCGCCTGGACGAGCACCTGCATCGGATCATTGCGGAATCGACGCATAATGCCCTGCTGCTCATGCTGTACGACACGATGCGGTTGCAGGTGCGTCTTAATCTGGACACGCGCATGGAAGAAGTATTTACGTCCCAGACGGGACCTCGACACGATACCGATAGCGAACACCGGCAACTGGTCGATGCGATCCGGACGCACAACCCGGCGCTGGCCGAGCAGTTGATGCGTGAACATCTGCGCTCGGTAAGAACCCGGCTGTTTGGTCTGCGCTAGAACCTCGGAGCGGCTTCAGCCGATGACGCCTCGCTCAGGCCCCGAGCGGTGCGGTGGATGGACCGTTCCGGATCCCGACCTGGCCCCGCCCCTCGCGCAGCGGCCGCGCGGCCAGCCTGAATACCGCCACGCTGGCGCTTAGCCGGCTCGCCTGCTCTTCCAGCGCGCTTGCCGCTGCAGCCCCCTGCTCAACGAGCGACGCATTGCGTTGCGTTATCTCGTCCATGCTCGTCAAGGCCCGACAGATTCCTTCGATACCGCGGCTCCGCTCATCCGAGGCCGTCATGATCTCGCCAACGATGGTGGAAACGTCGCCGATAGCCTGCTTCACGCGGGCCATCGTCTGACTTACCTGCGCAGCCTCTTGCGCGCCGCCGCGGACCGTCGCGACGGATGAACCGATGAGATCCTTGATTTCGCGGGCTGCAGACGCCGAACGTTGCGCCAGGCCGCGCACCTCGCTGGCCACCACAGCAAAGCCGCGTCCCTGATCGCCGGCGCGCGCCGCCTCGACGGCTGCGTTCAGCGCCAGTATGTTCGTCTGGAACGCAATGTCCTCGATAACGCCGGTAATCTGCGAAATCCTGCCCGAGCTCGCGCTGATCCTGCCGATGGATTCAAGCATGCGCTCGACCGCCTCGTCGCCGGCGTGCGCGAGATCGCTCGCGTTAGAGGCAAGGTGGTCGGCATGTCTCGCGTTGTCGGCGTTCTGCCTCACCGTCTGCGTGAGCTGCGTCATGCTGGCAGCCGTCTCTTCCAGCGACGCAGCCTGCTGTTCAGTGCGCGCCGACAGGTCCTGATTGCCCGCCGCGATTTCTCTCGACGCAATGGCTATCTGATCGGAGCCATCGCGCACCGATCCCACCATTTGCGCCAGGTTCAGATTCATGCGCCCCAGCGCTTTGATGACCTGCGCCGGCTCGTCGTCGTGCGGCGTTTCAATGGCACTGGTAAGGTGGCCCGAACCGATCGCCTCGGATACACGAACCGCGTCAGACAGTGGGCGCACGATCGAACGGGTAACAGCCCATGCCAGACCCATACCGAAAAGCAGCGCGCCGAGCCCACACACGACCAGCCACAGCAGCGCTTGCCGGTAGGCCGCATCTATCCTGGCGCGCGGCGCCGACATCTGTGACTCGGCGTACGCCGCGAGCCTGTGCTGCGCCAACAGATAGGTGTCCTGCAACGTTGAATCCGATCCATAAAGCGCCACGGTGGCTTCGGCTTTCCGACCTTGCATGGCAAGCTGGATCACTGTGCCAACATAACGGCCATAGCGCTCGCGTGCGGCCACGACATGCTCATAAAGCTGTTTGCCTTCTCCTGTGTCGAGCAAGGTCGAGAGCTGGGCCAGATGCGCGTCGGATCGCTTCCGGTCCTCCTCGAGTCCTTTCAGGTCGCCCGCCATCGACTGGCCGTCAGTGCGCAGGATCAGGTTGCGGATGAGGCGCGCGCTATCGAGGTCGAGCAGCGCGTCCGCGTGAACAGCGGCGAGGGCCGCATAGACCTGCCCAGTGGCATATCCGGCGCTGCGCCGCTGCGCATTGAGACCTGACAGGCCTATGCACACCGCAATACTGTTCAGAACGAGGACAATTCCGAACCCCGCAGCGAGCCGGGCACCGATCCTCCAGGAAAGCATGTTCATTATGCTTCGTTATCCATATTACATTTGGGGTAAAGTGGCTGGCAATGACCGACCGCGCTCACTGCGCGACCGGCCATTGACGAGCGCGATCAGAACATGTGCATGATCCCGATCGTGGCTCCGGTGGTGGTTCCCGCAGGCGCAAAGAGCGACGTCGTCCCGACCCCGGGCGTCAGGCCCAGGTTCGCCTTCCCGTGATTGTTCACCACGCCGACTTGCGCATACACGCCCGTGCGTTTCGACAGGAAATAGGTCGCGCCCATGGCACCCATCAGCGAGTGGCTTGATGAGTCGTTGCGATCGCTGACGTACCAGACACCGGCATTGAGGTCCAGTTGAGGCAACGCGAAGTAATCGACGCCACCGCCGTACACGTTGTTGGTCGCGCCGCCCTGGACCTTGAAACTTTCGAAAGAAGCCTTTGCGGTGACGGGACCGAACTTGTAGGCCGCGCCGATCACCCGTCCCACAAATGGCACATTGCCGGGGGGAACGGTGACCACCGACCCGCCGGCGTTGCTGTCGAAAAAGGCAGCGTCGAGCGTCAAGCCGCCCAACTCGTACTTAAGACGTGCGGAATACTGACGGCCCGACTGGAAGTTTCCGGCTACGCCGCCGAACGAGTACATCGCGCTCGCCTGGAGACCGTACAGTTCCGGGCTCGTATAGGAGATCGCATTCGAGCTGAACGAGCCCGTCACGCTGACGTTGTTGGAATAAATGGCCAGGATGCTGCCGAACTCCGAAAAGACACGCGGATCGAGCGCCCAGGCAGACAGAAAAAATGGCGAAAACTGCAGGCCTGCCTTGACCTCGCCGAAGCTGCCCTTCAGCCCGACGTAGGCCTCGCGGCCGAACAGGTTGCCATTGCCGTTGTTAAATCCGCCGTTGGAGAAGCCAATGCCGCTCTCGAGCTTGAATATCGCCTTGAGCCCACCGCCGAGATCCTCCGTACCCGTCAGGCCGAATATGGCTGGTGCAACCCCGCCGTTCTGGAAACCCACAAATTTGCCGCCGTCACCCCCGGTTGCCATATTCAGCGTCTTGCTCAGATAGAGGACGCCAGTGTCCGCAATACCATACAGCGTGACGCTGCCTTGCGCATGAGCCGATACCGCAAGCAGAAAACTCGACGCTACTGCGGTCGCCGTCCCGACAACGCACCTCCGATCCATGACTGTCTCCTTGATTTATTTGCCGCGTGCGCGACTTAGTTTGGATTGCACAATATCGGATCGATACATACCGCTCGTCAGATAACCAGCCTTTCGACACAGACTGAGCGCCGCGCGAGCCCTACGAGGCTCTCACACGCCCAAACGCCATAACGTTGCCAGCGAATACGACGCTCCGGCCATCCGCAGCCCGGACGGATTCGAACGTTCGTCAGGTTCTGCGTGCGGTCGGCTTCAACTAGCGGACCACCTGCAGTTTCTCACGCCAATATCGATACGATAAGACTCATAATATGCCTTTGCCTCTTGCATAACAAGTGGATTACCCCTGAATATCACGCTCCTATCCGTAGGAAAAACCCGAATTATCGACACGATACGACTCGTATATAAACAGGCTGCTCGCAGTGTTGCTGCCTGGCGAACGCCAGGCAATCGACGGACTTACGCATCGCTTTCAAACCGGCGAGTGAATACGATGGCCTCTTCGTCACGAAAAGCTCGACCCGGACGAAATATTGCGGAGTCTCGCATCGGGTAACTCAGGATTTTCGCGAAGAACTTCGCCACCGGGACCTTTCCATGGATAGTCACACTGGAGATGCTTGCGCCGTTCCCCGCACGTCCTTCGGCGCGCGGCAGGCAATCCCCAGCCACTTCCCTACCTCGATTCGTCCTCGCAAAGGGAGTGGGCGATTTCGCCATCGAGATCGAATTCAGTATCCCGACAGACAGGATGCGTGCCAACGGCTAACTGGTGGCCAGTTTGGGGTCGCGCCGGTCCACGCCTGGAAATACGTCCCCTGACGCACCCTTGAATGAGGGGAAATGCACTGGCGTCCGTCGCAGCGTGTCAATTGAGTTCAGCCTCACGTAGCAACCCGGGGCGAACACCGCCCTCTCCAGCATTCGGTGCTGCGTGAGGCTTCGCAGCAAAGTCCGCGGTCGGTCCCGTCAGCTGATCCCACTCGAACCGCGACAGTGCCGTTGCTAACATGAGGTCCGACAGGCAAAGCTTTTGCGTATAGCGGGACCTCGGCATCAATCGTCTTCAGTGTTTTCTGATAGGAGATGCAAGATATGTGGCAACCGATCCAACAACGCGAAGATCTTCATTGCCACCTGAAAGGACGGCGGCATCGCGCGGGCGAGCACGCGGGTAGTGATGGCCGCCGCAGCGATAAGCAGACGCCTTGCCGACATGGAGCATGCGCTCGGGACCACGTTGTTGCTGCGTCGGGCTCACCGGGTCATCCCGACGCCAGCCGGCGAAATTCTCCTGCGCCACGCGCGTCACCTGATGCACGGCTTGGATGCCCTGCAACCGGATCCGAGCGAGTTTTCGACGGGCTTGCGGGGGCTCGTCCGTGTATGCGTCAACGTTTCTTCCGTTGCCGAGTTGGCTCCCGATCAAATTGCGTCGTTCCTGAAATCGAACGAGAAGATCAGCGTGGTTCCTGAGGGGCGAGTACCGACATTGTCCGGTGCATTGCCGATGGAACCGCAGATATCGGCATATGTCGTGATTTTGCAGGGGCCGGACATGCAGGGGCTGCCGTTCCGATCGGACTATTTTGCGATCGTAGTCGATATTTCCAGTCCGCCGGCGACGACGATCTCCGCGTCGCCCGCGACGATACGATGATAGCGTTCGCCGCGTGCATCACGGCCTTCAGACCTGAGCCGCAGACCTTCTTGATGTCATGGCCGGCACCGAGCCGCGCAGGCCTGCCCTTACGGAAGCCTGACGCACGATGTACTGGCCCGAACCAGCGGTCAACGCCTGACCCGTGATCACTTCGCTCGCCTGCTCGGGCTTCATGTCCGCGCGCTCCAGCGCCGCCTTGATGACCACCGCACCCAGATCGGGCGCGGCGAGCTTCGTGAGAGAGCCGCCGGCTTTGCCCACCGCGGTACGGACGGCCGATCCGACTTCTACTACCTACATTTATGCCATTGCCCCAACTAGCTCTGGCACAACCGTGAACAGATCGCCGACGAGGCCGTAGTCCGCCACGCTGAAGATCGGTGCTTCTTCGTCCTTATTGATCGCGACGATGACCTTCGAGTCCTTCATACCGGCAAGGTGCTGGATCGCACCCGAGATGCCGACCGCCACGTACAGCTGCGGCGCGACGATCTTGCCGGTCTGCCCGACCTGATAGTCGTTCGGCACGAAGCCCGCGTCCACCGCGGCGCGCGATGCGCCGAGCGCCGCATTCAGCCTGTCGGCCAAAGGCTCGAGCACCTGCGTGTAGTTCTCGCTGCTGCCCAGACCGCGGCCGCCCGAGACGACGATCTTCGCGCTCGTCAGTTCCGGACGTGTTGATTTGCACCGAATCCTGACCCAGCCTGCGCAGTAATTTGCATCGAATATTGACCCACGTAGAACACTGACCTGCTCGGCAACGGGCAGGGGAAACGGAGTGATCGACGTGGCTATATTGAGCATCATCCGACGCTGGCACTTTCGCGATCATGTCTCGTTGCGCGAGATTGCCAAACGGCTGGGCGTGTCCAGAAACACGGTCAGGCGTTACATACGGGCCGGCACCGTACTGCCCGCCTATCCCGAACGCCACAGCCCCAGCAAGCTCGACGGGTTTGCTGCGAAGCTTGCTGGGTGGTTGAAGACCGAGGCGACGCGGCCCCGCAAACAGCGTAGAACCCTCAAGCAGATTCACGCGGACCTCTGCGTGCTGGGCTTTACTGGCTCCTATGACCGTGTTGCGGCGTTTGCCCGGCGCTGGCGACAGGAGCAGCACGAGCAGGCAAATACGACCGGGCGCGGGACGTTCGTTCCCCTCCGGTTTGCCGCTGGCGAAGCGTTCCAGTTCGACTGGAGCGAGGACTGGGCCGTCATCAACGGCGAGCGTACCAAGCTGCAGGTCGCGCAACTCAAGCTCAGCCACAGCCGTGCCTTCTTCCTGAGGGCTTATCTACTACAGACCCACGAGATGCTGTTCGACGCGCACCATCATGCGTTCGTAGCGTGGGGCGGCATTCCGCGCCGCGGCATCTACGACAACATGAAGACCGCCGTCGACAGGGTGCGCCCCGGCAAGGTCCGCGAGGTCAACGCGCGGTTCAGCGCGATGGTAAGCCACTACCTGTTTGACGCCGAGTTCTGCAACGTCGCCTCCGGCTGGGAGAAGGGGCAGATCGAGAAGAACGTCCAGGACAGTCGCCACCGGCTCTGGCAGAAGGTGCCGACGTTTGGCTCGCTGGCGGCGTTGAACGACTGGCTGGCCGATCAGTGCGTGCTGCTCTGGCAGCAGACGCGGCACCCCGAGCAGGACACGACGATCTGGGATGCGTGGTCCGCCGAGCGTCCCCATCTGATGCCGGTGGGCCAGCCGTTCGATGGTTTCGTTGAACACACCAAACGCGTCTCGCCGACCTGCCTTGTGAACTTCGAGCGCAACCGCTACAGCGTGCCGGCGTCGTTCGCCAACCGGCCCATCAGTCTGCGCGTCTACGCAGCCAGACTCGTGTTCGTCGCCGAAGGCCAGGTGATTGCCGAGCACGAGCGCTGTATCAACCGCAGCCATGACCACGGCGAAACCATTTACGACTGGCGTCACTACCTGGCAGTCCTGCAGCGCAAACCGGGAGCGCTTCGCAACGGTGCACCCTTCGCCGAGTTTCCAGCTGGCTTCCGCAAGCTGCAGGGCGTGCTGATGAAGCGCCCCGGCGGCGACCGGGAGATGGTCGAGATTCTGGCGCTGGTCCTGCTGCACGATGAACAGATGGTGCTCACTGCAGTCGAGCTGGCCTTTGAGGCCGGCGCACCGAACAAGCAGACGGTGCTGAACATCCTGAGCCGGCTGCTCGACAGCCCGCCTGTGCCGCCGCTGCAGACGCCACAGGCCTTCGCACTGAAGGTTGAGCCACAGGCCAACGTGGGCCGCTACGACCGCCTGAGGAATCGGGAGGACGATCATGCAGCCTGACGTCATGATGCAGATGCTCAAGTCCCTCAAGCTGCACGGTATGGCACAGGCGTTAGGCGAGCTCGCCGCGCAGGACTCGCCGGCCTACAAGTCAGCTTCGCTGGTGCTTGCCGGGTTGCTCAAGGCGGAAATCGCAGAGCGCGAAGTGCGCTCGCTCGCGTACCAGATGAAGGCGGCACGCTTCCCGGCGTATCGCGACATCGGCGGCTTCGATTTCAGCTGCAGCGACGCCAACGAAGCGCTGGTGCGTCAGTTGTACGAGTGTGAGTTCATCGACTCGGCGCACAACATCGTTCTGGTGGGTGGGCCGGGCACTGGAAAGACCCATCTGGCAACCGCGATCGGAGTGCAGGCGCTTGAGCATCATCGCCGCCGCGTGCGCTTCTTCTCCACCATCGAACTGGTCAATGCCCTTGAGCAGGAGAAGCTCGTGGGCAAGCCCGGACAGCTCGCAACACGACTTGTGTATGCCGACCTCGTGGTGCTGGATGAACTCGGCTATCTGCCATTCAGCCAGACCGGCGGTGCGCTGCTGTTCCACCTGCTCAGCAAGCTCTACGAACGAACCAGCATCATCATCACCACCAATCTGAGCTTCGCCGAATGGGCCAGTGTGTTTGGCGACGCAAAGATGACGACGGCGCTGCTCGACCGGCTCACGCACCACTGCCACATTGTAGAAACAGGCAACGATAGCTATCGTTTCAGAAACAGCACGACGCAACCAAAGAAGGAGAGAAAGAAGACCCAGATACCCACCGAATAACCCGCAAGCTGCTCCAACGGGTGGGTCAGAATTCAATGCAAATCGTGGGTCAGGATTCAGTGCAAATCAACAGTGAAAGGATCAAAATCTGTCCCGCCGTCGCGTATCAGCTTGACCGCGCTGTCAATAACGCGGTTCAGAGTCGCCATACTTATTGGGGAGGCCGTCTCATAGCGGCCGGGATGCACGTACGAACTCGCTCCGAAGCACGTCTTGAATGCGACCAGAATGTCCAGAGCCTGTTGGCTCAGATAGACAATATGGGGGCGACCGGCCTTCATCCGTTCCTTCGGAATTGTCCAGACTGCGGCGTCGAAATCTATCTCACCCCACATCGCCAGAATGAACTCGGACTTGCGCACCAGCGTGAGCAGCATGAATCTGATAGCGAGGCGCAGCGTAGGCATCGTCGGCGTCTGTTCCAGTGCGCTGAAAAACACATGGATTTCGGCAGGCGACAGTGTCCGATCTCGCGGCTTGAAGCTGGCGATCGCAGACGGGCGGATGGCCTCCGCAGGATTGTCTACCTTTAGTCCCCGCGCCTGCACGAAACGGTAAACCTGCAGAACGATGTCGCGCGACTGCACGGCAGGGGCCGCAGCGCCCCTCTCTTTGATCTTCTCACAGCGCGCCATCAATCGTGCGGGCGTGATTTCTTCCAACTTCAGCCGGCCAAATTCCGACGCGAGATTCCGCTCGTACACCGATTTGCGCATTGCTCGTGTGGAGTCGGCAAGAGTGGTCTCCACAAAGTATTTCTCCGCCCACTTACCAAACGTCAGCGCCTCGGTCGCCTCGACCCTTTTCTCGACTTTCGCACGTGACGGGCTTTCGCCGCGTTGGATTGTGCCGTACGCATGGTCGCGTAGAAGCCGGGCTTCCGGGAGGCTAATAGCCATTCCGAATCCGAGTTCGTCTGGCTTGCGTGGCTTCCGTGCGGAAAGTGATGGATCGTACCGGCCGATAACCAGCGTTTCCCGGCGACCGTTCACCCGGTAGTCGTATCGGAAGCTCACTGCGCCTGAAGGCGTCACTGCCGCATATAGTCCACGCTGATCGGCAACCTTGTAAATCTTCTGAGCCGGCTTTAGCGCTCGCAACTGCATGTCTGTGAGCATAGGGACTCCTCGAACGTATACCGTCAACCGATACCGTCAGACTGATTTGACGGTATCGGACAAGGCCGTCCGAGGAAGAAATGTCGGTACCGTCACCGATACCGACATTTCCATTTGGCATCGCCCGGATCACAGTAGACCACACCGGACAATAACCTCATGTTTTTAAACGGAAAAACATAGAAAACCGGACCTCCCGGGACGACTTGGGAGCAGTCTAAATTATTCCCACTCAATCGTCGCCGGCGGCTTCCCCGAGATGTCATACACCACCCGGTTAATCCCGCGGACTTCATTGATGATCCGGTTCGACACATGCCCCAGCAGCTCATGCGGCAGATGCGCCCAATGCGCCGTCATGAAGTCCAGCGTCTGCACGGCACGCAGCGCAACGACGTACTCGTACGTACGCCCGTCGCCCATCACGCCGACGCTCTTCACCGGCAGAAACACCGCGAACGCCTGGCTCGTCAGATCGTACCAGGACTTGCCGGTTTCCTTGTCGATGAAGGTACGCAGCGTCTCGATGAAAATCGCGTCCGCGCGGCGCAGCAGGTCCGCGAAATCGCGCTTCACTTCGCCGAGAATCCGCACGCCCAGGCCCGGGCCCGGGAACGGATGGCGATACACCATGGCCGGCGGCAAACCGAGCTTGACGCCGAGTTCGCGCACTTCGTCCTTGAACAGTTCGCGCAGCGGTTCGAGCAGCTTCAGATTCAGCGTCTCAGGCAGGCCGCCCACGTTGTGGTGGCTCTTGATGGTCTGCGCGCCCTTCTTGCCCTTGCCGGCCGATTCGATCACGTCCGGATAGATCGTGCCCTGAGCCAGCCATTTCGCATCGGTCAGTCGTCCGGCTTCAGCCTGGAAGACTTCGACGAATTCCGCGCCGATGATCTTGCGCTTCGCCTCCGGATCGGTCACACCGGCCAGCTTGCGCAGGAACACATCGCTGGCGTCCACATGAATCACCTTCACGCCCAGGTGATCGGCGAAGGTCGCCATCACCTGTTCGGCTTCGTTCAAACGCAACAGGCCGTGATCGACGAACACACAGGTCAGCTGATCGCCGATCGCGCGATGCAACAGCGCCGCGGCCACCGACGAATCCACGCCGCCCGAGAGCCCCAGAATCACGTGCTCGTTGCCGACCTGCTCGCGAATCTTCGCGACGGCTTCGTCGATATAGTTGCCCATTTCCCAGTCGGGCCGCGCGCCGCAAATCTGCAGCACGAAGCGTTCGAGCATGGCGCGGCCCTGCACGGTGTGCGTGACTTCCGGATGCCACTGCAGGCCGTAGAAATGGCGCTTTTCGTCGGCCATGGCCGCAATCGGACACGATTCCGTCGACGCCATCAGCGCGAAGCCCGGCGGCATTTCCAGCACCTTGTCGCCGTGGCTCATCCACACCTTCAGCATGCCGTGACCTTCCGGCGTGGTGAAGTCGCTGATGCCTTCGAGCAGGCTCGTGTGATTGCGCGCGCGGACTTCGGCATAACCGAACTCACGCAGGTGGCCGATATCGACCTTGCCACCCAGCTGCTCGGCCATGGCCTGCATGCCGTAGCAGATTCCGAGCACCGGCACGCCGAGTTCGAACACGGCTTGCGGCACGCGCGGCGTATCCGTTTCGGTGACCGAGCTCGGGCCGCCGGACAGGATCACGCCCTTCGGCGCGAAGTCGCGAATGAACGATGCATCGACGTCGTAGGGATGAATTTCCGAATACACGTTGGCCTCGCGAACGCGACGTGCAATCAGTTGGGTGACTTGCGAACCGAAGTCGAGGATCAGGATCTTGTCATGCATGGCAGCGGACGGAGTCAAAAGTGAGCGGATACGGAATGCCGCGCGCGATGCGCGGCGTTGAATTCAAAGCGGTCCACGTGGGAACGATCGAGCATGAAACGTAACGATGCAGCGGGTTGGCGCGGGCCGCGTCGCAGGTGCTTGCCCACGGCGCACGCAAACGAAATCCGGGTGCTTCAGCGGATGGCGTAGCGCGCAGCGCGTCACCCATGAAACGGCGGCCGGGGCGCGCCAGGCGCGTCAGCGGCGCCATTGCGCGCTTCGTCGCGCGCGGCGGCGGCTTCAGCCCGCGCTGCGCGTTCGGAGGGCGTCAGACCGGCTTCGTCGACGACCGGATGAAGCGGCGCCCCTGCAACCGGACTCGTGGCACTGACAGGCCGCGTAACCGGCACGACAGGCTCCACGACCGGCTCGGCGTGATAGACCGGAAAGCCCGCCGTGACGCGGCCCGGCTCGCGCCGGTTGGCCGCGTCTTTCGCGGCGTCTTTGGCAGCCTGCTTCTCGGCGCGCTCGGCAGCGGCGGCTTCAGCCAGCCGCACTCTTTCACGCCGCCGCACCGCGCCCGCCAGACGCACGCCGCCCAGACCGATCACCAGCAGCACCACGCCCGTCAACACCGCGACGATCTGCCCGAAACCGGTCAGCGCCGGCGTATGCAGACCGAGCAGCCAGATCAGCATCAGCACGCCGGTCAACCAGTTCACGTGCCCGACCACCTTGGCGACGGTGGTGGTAAGCGCGCCGTCGATCGACGCGTGAAAGGCCAGCCATGCCAGCCCGACCAGCGCCACGCCAAACCCCTGGCCGACCAGAGCCGGCTGGGTTTGCACCAGAAGCAGCGCGTTGTACAGCGAAGTCCACGGCGTCAGCAGAAACAGCAGGCCGAACGCAAGCAGCAACAAGGCATCGAGGATGAGTACAGCGCGCAGCAATGGCTTCATTGGCGTTTAGTCCACGTGGTAGTTGGGCGCTTCCTTGGTGATTTGCACGTCATGCACATGCGACTCGCGCAGGCCCGCGCCCGTGATCTGCACGAACTCGGCCTTGTCGTTCATCTCCGTGATGGTGCGGCAGCCGCAGTAGCCCATGCTGGCGCGCACGCCGCCGATCAGCTGGAACAGAATCGCGTTGACCGAGCCCTTGTAGGCGACGCGGCCTTCGATACCTTCCGGCACCAGCTTGTCGATGTTCGCGGAGTTGTCCTGAAAGTAGCGGTCCGCGGCGCCGTCCTTCATCGCGCCGACCGAGCCCATGCCACGGTAAGACTTGTACTGGCGGCCCTGATACAGGAACACGTCGCCCGGCGCTTCTTCAGTGCCGGCGAACATGCTGCCCATCATCACGGCATTCGCGCCGGCGGCGAGCGCCTTGCTGACGTCGCCCGAGAAGCGCACGCCGCCGTCGGCGATGACCGGCACGCCCGTGCCCTTCAGCGCTTCGGACACGTTGGAGATCGCGGTGACCTGCGGCACGCCCACGCCGGCGACGATCCGAGTCGTGCAGATCGAGCCCGGGCCGATACCGACCTTCACGCCGTCCGCGCCGTATTCGACGAGCGCCTTGGCGGCCGCCGCGGTAGCGATGTTGCCGCCGATCACTTCGACGTGCGGAAAGTTCTGCTTGACCCACTTGACGCGCTCGAGCACGCCCTGGCTGTGGCCGTGCGCGGTATCGACGACGATCACATCGACGCCCGCCTGCACCAGCAGTTCGACGCGCTCTTCGTTATCTGCGCCCACACCGACCGCCGCGCCTGCACGCAGCTTGCCGTGTTCGTCTTTACACGCGTCCGGGTGTTCGGTCTGCTTGGTGATGTCCTTGACGGTCATCAGGCCGCGCAGTTCGAATGCGTCGTTGATGACCAGCACGCGCTCGAGGCGATGGCTGTGCATCAGCGCCTTGGCTTCGGCGAGCGGCGTGCCTTCCTTGACGGTGACGAGGCGCTCGCGCGGCGTCATGATGTTGCGCACCGGCTCGTCCAGACGCTCTTCGAAACGCAGGTCGCGGTTCGTCACGATACCGATGAGTTGCGCGCCTTCGACGACCGGGAAGCCCGAAATGCCATGCTGCTGCGACAATGCGATCACGTCGCGCACTTTCATTTGCGGCGGCACCGTGATCGGATCGCGCACCACGCCCGATTCGAAACGCTTGACCTTGGCCACTTCACGCGCCTGCTCGGCCGCGGTGAGATTCTTGTGGATGATGCCCACGCCACCCATTTGCGCCATCGCAATGGCGAGGCGTGCTTCGGTGACGGTGTCCATGGCGGCGGACACGAGCGGCATATTCAGGGAAATGTTGCGGGTCAGCCGGGTCTTGAGGCTGGTGTCGCGCGGCAGAACATCGGAAAAAGCCGGGACGAGGAGCACGTCATCGAACGTGAGTGCTGTTTGGATCAGACGCATGGCAAATCCTATAGGCGCAAAAGCGAATTATACGCGATACCTCCCTGGTTTTCACTGCACGAACAGCAGCTTAGCGAATTCGGGCGATTTTTTTTCATGCCATCGGGCCGCTGGATTTCGCTTGGCTGTTCGCCTCGGGTTCGATCGGGTTTCGTTTGCGCGTTCGGGCGCAACGGGGTGCCGGCGGGCTCGAATTGCAGGATCGAACAAGACGCCCGGGCCGCCAACCGGCTATTCTGCCGACCAGTTCAGTTTTTTTGCAGGGGCAGTCGATGCAGCGCGGTGTGGCATATGGAGTAATGGCCGGGGCCTTATGGGGCATGGTTTTTCTGGTGCCGCGCGTGCTGCCGGACTTTTCGCCGCTGCTTCTGAGCGCGGGCCGCTACACGATGTACGGCATCGTCTCCGTGGCGGCCGCACTGCCCATGGCGCGCTCGCTCGTCAAACGCCTGACCCGCGAGGATCTCGGCGCGCTGGTAAAGCTGGCCTTGGCCGGCAACCTCCTCTATTACCTGCTGCTGACGGCGGCCGTGCACCTGATCGGCATCGCGCCGGCGTCGCTGATCGTCGGCGTGCTGCCCGTCACGGTGACGCTGCTGGGCCGGCGCGATCACGGCGCCGTGCCGCTCGCGCGCCTCGCCTGGCCGCTCGCGATGGTGATGGCGGGCATCGCCTGCATCAATATCGATGTATTTACGGTAGCGGACAGCACGCCGGTCAGCGTCATCACCAAGCTGATCGGGCTGGCCTGCGCGGTCGGCGCATTGGGATGCTGGACGTGGTTCGCGGTCGAAAACGCCCGCTATCTGCAGCGCCAGACGCATTTCAGCGGCAACGAGTGGTCAGTCTTGTGGGGCGTGGTGACGGGCGCGCTCGGCGCCGCGCTGTGGCTCGTCATCGCCGTGCTGCCGGCGGGCGGCCCGCATGGCGAACTGGCCGACGGGCGCTGGCACACCTTCTGGATGCTCAATCTGGGGCTCGCGATCGGCGCGTCGTGGCTCGGCAACGGGCTGTGGAATGCCGCATCGAAACGGCTGCCGCTGACGCTCTCAGGCCAGATGATCGTGTTCGAAACGCTTTTCGCGCTGCTTTACGCGTTCATTTATGACCAGCGATTGCCGCGCCCGCTCGAACTGGCGGCGATTTTGCTGCTGGTGGCCGGCGTGTGCTGGTCGGTGCGCCAGCATGCGGACGACGATACGTCCGGGGTTGCCCGGATCAAGGACAAGCCGCAGGCGTCGGCGCCTTGAGGCGCAGGGCGTCCTCGCCCTTCTGCGCCCACGCGAGATCCGCTTACCGCGAATCCTTGTTCTGCCAGCGACGCCCTTCGATCGAGCCCGCCTTGCGGGTCTTCTCGACGCGCCGCTGACGCGACACCTTGGGATCGACCAGCAGCGGCCGGTAAATCTCCACCCTGTCATGGTCGGCCAGCACCGCGTCGAGCGGCTTGAGCTTGCCGAACACGCCCACTTTCTGCGTACCCAGATCGATCTGCGGGAACCGCCGCAAGATGCCGCTCGCGTCCAGCGCCTGCTGCAGCGTGGCGCCTGCGGGCAGCTCAATGGCAATCAATGCCTGCTCGCCCGGCGACGCGTAGCAGACTTCAATCGACAAGCGCCCGCTCATGCCTTACCGTAGCGCTGATCGGCGCGCTTCACGAACGATTCGACGAAGGTGTTGGCGATGTGGTTGAACACCGGGCCAATGATTTTCTCGAGAATGATATTGGTGAATTCGTAGTGCAACGCGAATTCGATCTTGCAGGCATCGGCGCGCAATGGCGTAAAACGCCAGAAGCCCGTGAACTTGCGAAACGGGCCGTCCGCGAACTCCATATCGATGCGCGTGGGCCGCTCCATGCTGTTACGCGTGGCGAAATGCTGCTTGATGCCCTTGAAGTTGATATCGATCTTCGCCTCCATGCCGGTTTCGTCCCGGCGGCGGATTTCGACTCCCCCGCACCACGGCAGGAAGTTGGGGTAATCGGCGACGTCGGTGACGAGGTCGAACATCTGTTCCGCCGAATGGCGGATCAACACGGTTTTCTGGACATCTGCCATAAATTGAACAGCGCGTGGCAAGGGTGGACGAGCGCAGCGGGCTTTCCTTGCCCCGCTTTGCTAAAATCGTGATTTTAAACGAGTTGGGCACTTTCCATTCATGAGCATTATCGACAACAGAAAAGCCTTCTACGACTACTCGGTCGAAGAACGCTATGAAGCAGGGCTCGTGCTCGAAGGATGGGAGGTCAAGGCGCTGCGCGCCGGGCGCGGCCAGATCAAGGAAGGGTACGTCGTTATCAAGAATAACGAACTGTTCCTGATCGGCACGCACATCAGCCCGCTGCCCGAAGCCTCGACCCATATCAATCCCGATCCGGTACGCACGCGCAAGCTGCTGTTGCACAGCGAAGAGATCAGCAAACTGATCGGCAAGGTCGAGCAGCGCGGCTACACGCTCGTGCCGCTGAATTTTCACTACAAGGGCGGCCGCGTCAAATGCGAGATCGGTCTTGCCAAGGGTAAGAAGCAGCACGACAAGCGCGAGACTGAGAAGAAGCGCGATTGGGAGCGTGAAAAGGCGCGGTTGATGCGCTCGCCGACCTGATGGCAGGTCTGGTTTGATCGACGGTTGATGGCAGGCGGCGTGCTGTTTTGCCGCGTTTCGTCTGCCAACGTTCGCTGCGACTGGATCGCGGGTGGCAAGGAAGCGTGCCTCACAAGCGCTGAAAGGCAAATGGCCCGCACAGTCCGCGGGCCATTTCTTTTTGCAAGCCGGCAAACGCGCCGAGCAACGCTTTCGGTGCTTTCGGTACAGCCTGCGCAGTCACGCGTTCGACGCACACGAGCATGGTCAGGACATTCACGACATTGCGCCTGGCCCATCAGCTCCCCGCTGCCGGCGCGTTGAGCGCAGCCGGCCAGTTCAACGCACCTCGGTCACGCCCTTGCCTTTATTCACAATCGTCAGCGCCGACGCGATCATCGAACTCATGTCCGCGAGATTGCCGGGCACGATCAGCGTGGTGCCCTGCTTCGCCAGATTGCCGAACGCGTTCACATATTGCTCGGCCACCTTGAGGTTCACCGCTTCCATCCCGCCGTTCGATTGAATGGCCGCCGCGATCTTCTGAATCGCCTGCGAGTTGGCTTCGGCCACGGCCAGAATCGCCGACGCCTGACCTTGCGCCTGATTGATCGCCGCCTGCCGTTCGCCTTCGGACTTCTGGATCGCCGCTTCGCGGCCGCCGGACGCGATATTGATCTGCTCCTGCTTACGCCCTTCCGATGCCGCAATCAGCGCGCGCTTCTCGCGCTCGGCGGTGATTTGCGCCTGCATTGCGTGGAGAATTTCCTTGGGCGGCGTCAGATCCTTGATTTCGTAGCGCAGCACCTTCACACCCCAGTTCGTCGCAGCTTGATCGAGCGACGACACGATGCTGTGGTTGATGAAGTCGCGTTCCTCGAAAGTCTTGTCGAGTTCGAGCTTGCCGATCACCGAGCGCAACGTGGTTTGCGACAGCTGCGTGATCGCGAACACGAAGTTGCTCGACCCGTACGACGCCTTCATGGGATCGGTGACCTGAAAGTACAGCACGCCATCCACCTGCAACTGCGTGTTATCGCGCGTGATACAGACCTGGCTCGGCACTTCGAGCGGAATTTCCTTGAGGATGTGCTTATAGGCGATCCGGTCGACGAACGGAAACGCGAAGCTCAAGCCCGGCGTCAGCGTACGGTGATAGCGGCCGAGCCGCTCCAGCACCCACGCATGCTGCTGCGGCACGATCTTGATAGTCTGCGCCGCCAGCACGATCACGATGATCAGAAGCACCGCCCCGACAATGGTCGAATCCATTACTGCCCTCCGGTCCGTAGTTCGAATAGTTGTGTGGGATGCGCGTATGACGCGTTGGTGCTCAGGCCGTGGTGGCCCGGGTGTTTGAATGACGCGCGGCCACGACGACGAGGCAACTGCCGCGCAACTCCGTGATTTCGTAGAGCGGCGCGTCTTCCGGCTCGCCCGCGGCCAGTTCGACGTCCCATGCCGCGCCGCGATAATCGACGCGTGCCCGCCGTTCGTGCCACGCCGGCACGGTGAGCGTTTGACCGATGTCGAGATTGACGTCCGGGTTGCGCGACGCCTCTTTGCGCGTTCTGCGGCCGAACCGCGAGCGCCTGAGCAGCAGCACCGCCGCCAGCGCCACCACGGCCGCGACCGCGAACTGCACGTCGGCTGCGGCGCCTGCAAGGTGCGCAATCGCGGCCGCGACGCAGCCCAATGCGATCATCAGCAGGTAGAAGGTGCCGCTGAGCAACTCCAGCACGACCAGCACACCCGCCCCGATCCACCAGAACAATCCACCTGGCGCCACGTCGACCTCCACAAAGCAAAACACCCCGGATCTACCGGGGTGTTTATAGCACGAAGCGAGCGCGTTCAACGGGCGATACAGCACGGTTTCACGTGCATTCGACGCGCGCTTGACCTACCGCATCGCACGTTATGCATGCCGCTTAGGAAGCGGCATGCCGTTCGCCTTACTGCTTCGCCGACTTGGCCAGTTGCTGCCACGTCTCGACGATCGTGTCGGGGTTCAGCGAGATCGACTTGATGCCTTCATCGGTCAGCCACTGCGCAAAGTCCGGATGATCCGACGGGCCCTGGCCGCAAATACCGACGTACTTGTCCAGGCGCAGACACGTGTCGATTGCGCGCTTCAACAGGAACTTGACTGCCAAATCGCGTTCATCGAAATCCACCGCCAGCAGTTCCATGCCGGAGTCGCGATCGAGGCCGAGCGTGAGCTGCGTCAGGTCGTTCGAACCGATCGAGAAGCCGTCGAAGAATTGCAGGAATTCTTCGGCCAGAATCGCGTTCGACGGCACTTCGCACATCATGATCAGGCGCAGGCCATTCTCGCCGCGCTTCAGGCCGTACTTGCCCAGCAGCCCGACCACGCGCTCCGCCTGCTTCAGCGTACGCACGAACGGCACCATGATCTCGACGTTGTCGAGGCCCATTTCCTCGCGCACCTTCTTCAGCGCGATGCATTCCATCTGGAACGCTTCGGCGAAGTCGTCCGCGATGTAGCGCGACGCGCCGCGGAAACCGAGCATCGGGTTTTCTTCGTCCGGCTCGTAGCGCGAACCGCCGATCAGCTTCTTGTACTCGTTCGACTTGAAGTCCGACAGACGCACGATCACGGGCTTCGGATAGAACGCCGCCGCGATCGTGGCGATACCTTCGGTCAGCTTGTCGACGTAGAACGCGCGCGGCGAGGCGTGACCGCGAGCAACGCTTTCCACGGCCTTCTTCAGGTCCTGATCGATGTTCGGGTACTCGAGAATCGCCTTCGGGTGAACGCCGATGTTGTTGTTGATGATGAACTCGAGACGCGCGAGACCCACGCCTGCGTTCGGCAGTTGCGAGAAGTCGAAGGCCAGCTGCGGATTGCCCACGTTCATCATGATCTTTACCGGAATCGGCGGCAGTTCGCCGCGCTGCACTTCGGTGATTTCGGTTTCGAGCAGGCCGTCGTAGATTCTGCCTTCGTCGCCTTCCGCGCACGATACGGTGACGAGCGCGCCTTCCTTCAGCATGTCCGTCGCGTCGCCGCAGCCGACCACCGCCGGCACGCCCAGCTCACGGGCGATGATCGCCGCGTGGCAGGTACGGCCGCCACGGTTCGTGACGATTGCCGACGCGCGTTTCATGACCGGTTCCCAGTTCGGGTCGGTCATGTCCGCGACCAGCACGTCGCCCGGCTGCACACGGTCCATTTCCGACGGATCGTGAATCACGCGCACCGGACCCGCACCGATCTTCTGGCCGATCGCGCGGCCGGTGGCCAGCACGTTCGATTGGCCCTTCAGCTTGAAGCGCTGCTCGGCCTTGCCCGCCGCCTGGCTCTTCACCGTTTCCGGGCGCGCCTGCAGAATAAAAATCTTGCCGTCGCGGCCGTCCTTGCCCCATTCGATGTCCATCGGACGCTCGTAGTGCTTTTCGATGATGACGGCGTATTTGGCCAGTTCGATCACGTCTTCGTCCGTGATCGAGAAGCGGTTGCGCTGCTCGTGCGCCACGTCGACGGTCTTCACGCGGCCTTCTTCGCCCGCCTTGGTGAATTCCATCTTGATCAGCTTCGAGCCGATCGAGCGGCGGATGATCGGATACTTGCCTTGCGCGAGCGTGGTCTTGTAGACGTAGAACTCGTCCGGATTCACCGCGCCTTGCACCACGGTTTCGCCGAGGCCATAGCTCGACGTGATGAAGACAGCGTCCTTGAAGCCCGATTCGGTATCCAGCGTGAACATCACGCCGGCTGCGCCGACGTCCGAGCGCACCATGCGCTGCACACCCGCCGACAACGCGACTTCGGCGTGAGTGAAGCCCTTGTGGACG
The DNA here is from genome assembly GCF_003634175.1 of Paraburkholderia sp. BL17N1. NCBI lineage: Bacteria > Pseudomonadati > Pseudomonadota > Betaproteobacteria > Burkholderiales > Burkholderiaceae > Paraburkholderia > Paraburkholderia sp. BL17N1. The sequence continues at coordinate 3,036,316 of NZ_RBIW01000001.1, read as the reverse complement.
CGATAGGAGATAGCGCGGTCGTTGTACAGCGACGCGAACACGTGCTTCATGCGGTCGAGCACCTCTTCGATGCCGACTACGTTGAGGTAGCTTTCCTGCTGACCCGCGAACGAAGCGTCCGGCAAGTCTTCCGCCGTGGCCGACGAACGCACGGCGAACGACAGCTCTTCAGGCGAGCTGTTTTGCAGGGTGTCGAAGCCCGCGCGGATATCCGCCTCGAGTTGCGGCTGGAACGGCGCGTCGACGATCCATTGACGGATCTCCTTGCCCGCTTCGGCGAGCGACTTCACGTCGTCGACGTCGAGCGTTTCGAGACGTTTGGCGATGCGTTCGGTCAGATTGTTGTGATGCAGGAAGTCGCGGAAAGCCAGCGCCGTGGTGGCGAAACCGGTCGGCACGCGCACGCCTGCTTCAGCGAGCTGACTGATCATCTCGCCAAGCGACGCGTTCTTGCCACCGACGATTTCCACGTCGGTCATCCGCAACTGCTCGAACGGAACTACATACGCCTTATCCTTTGCGACGGTAACTGCGTTAGTCATACAAGCCCCTAAGTGTGAAAGAAATTCACGGCTGTGCAAGTGGGCTCGAACGCGAGACGCCCATTGGGAGCGTAACCTCGCGTCTTGCACAACCTGTTGGAGAAGCAATCGCTTGTTGCAAAATGCCCCAGCGCGGCTTGCGCCCGATATGCGACGAAGCACGCGAATGGACGATTTTACCGATCGATCCCTTGCGTTGACTGCCGCTTGGCGACCACAAATACCGACCAAAAGCGAGGTGTTGAACGACCGTTCGCGGTAAGTTAGCCGCCAATCGCCCGCAATTGCTTATCCAACAGGTTGCCGCTATTCTACCGTGCCGACTCTCGAAATGTGACAGTCGGACGAGAATTGCGCCTCGAATCGCGCCCCGGACCGGCCAGCGGGCTTTTGCGAGGCCCCGCCGCCATCCGGGCGCAATTGCGGTGCCCACGGCGCGCTGGTCGGACGCTGCTGCAATCTCCGGTTAGCCACCGGGCAGCGTCGTCCGCACAGCGATGTTTCTTTCGAGCGCTTTTTTTCGCTCACGTTCCCCAGCCCCACTGATGCCGCCCACCGTATTCATCGTCTCCGACGGTACCGGGATCACTGCCGAAACCTTCGCGCATTCGATCCTCTCCCAGTTCGACCAGAAATTCCGCCTGGTTCGCGTGCCCTTTGTCGACTCGACCGAGAAGGCCTACGCCACGCTCGAAAAGATCAACGAAGCGATCGTGCAGGACGGCCGCCGTCCGATCGTCTTCACCACGCTGGTGGACAGCGCGTCGAATCAGATCGTCAAAGGCTCGAATGCGCTGGTGCTGGACATGTTTCAGACTTTCGTCGAGCCGCTTGAACAGGAACTGGAGCTGAAGTCGAGCCACGCGATGGGCCGCGGCCACCAGAACGCCGACACCGAGGAGTACAAGAACCGGATCGAGGCGATCAACTTCTCGCTCGCTCACGACGACGGTCAATCGAACCGTAATCTGGCGGACGCCGACGTGATTCTGGTCGGCGTGTCGCGCAGCGGCAAGACGCCGACAAGCCTCTATCTGGCCATGCAGTATGGCGTGAAGGCGGCCAACTATCCGTTGATTCCGGAAGATTTCGAACGCGGCAAATTGCCGACGCCGTTGCTGGCGCATCGGCAGAAGATGTTCGGTTTGTCGATCGATCCGCAGCGGCTTTCGGAGATTCGCAACGAGCGCCGGCCCGGCAGCAAGTACGCCGCGCCGGAGAATTGCCGTTATGAGATCAACGAAGCCGAAGCGATGATGCGGCGTGAAGGGATCAAGTGGTTGTCGTCGACGCACAAGTCGATCGAAGAGATCGCGACGACGATCCTGCAGGAAATCAAGCTGGATAGACCTTCTTATTGAGTCTGTGCACATGGGTCGCGCAAGCCCGGCGGCCTTGAACATGGACACGCGCGAGAACATGCGTGTCGTCGACCAACGGCATAGGCACGATCAGCGCCCCGCAGCCTGAAACAGCCTCGAGTGCGGACGAACGCGGGAGCGCAGGTCTGCTGCTTTAGCTACGGCCGCGCTGCTGGCGGCACTGCTCGAACACGCACACAGCCGCCGCGGCCGCTACATTCAGCGACTCCATGCCGCCCGGCTGGGGAATCGTCACCCGCAACGAAACCTTGTCGCGCCAGATTTGCGAGACGCCCGCGCCTTCGTTGCCGAACACCCACGCGAGCGGTCCGCTCAGGTCGCAATCGTAGATCGCCTCGGCGCCGTGCGAATCTGTAATCACGATCGGCAGCGCGAGGCGCTCGATCAGCGTCTGCGCTTCCACGTCCTCGTGAATCTGCAGCAGGAAATGCGCGCCCATGCCCGAGCGCAAGACTTTCGACGACCACGCGTACGCCGTGCCCGGCGCGCAGAACACCTGCTGAATGCCCGCCGCCGCCGCGCTGCGCAGAATCGAGCCGACGTTGCCCGCGTCCTGTACGCCGTCGAGCACGAGGCAGGTTTGCGCGACCGTGTCGGGTAGCGGCGTGCCGAGCTTTTCAACCAGCAGCAGAATGCCCACACCGTGCACGACATTCGACAACTGCCCGAACAATGCGTCCGGCAGCGTCATGACACGATGATCTTCGATGCGCGAAACGATCGCCTGCGCTTCGTCGTGGCGCAGCGCGCCTTCAGTGACGACGCACATTTCCGGTTGCCCGGCGACGTCGAGATAGGCGCTCGCGAGATGAAACCCTTCGAGCAGCGCGTGGCCGCTCTTGCGCTGTTGATGCGTCGAGCCGGCCAGTGCCTTCAGGCGCTTGTAGAGCGGATTGTCCCGCGAGGTGATGGCTTTCACAGGCAGCGAAGAAGACAGTGAGAATGAGGAAAGAACGGGTCACGCGCAGCGCTCATGAGGCGCTCGTGTGAAGCTCAGGCGGCGCTGCCGCGTTCGCCGAAGGCGTCGTCGTCGAACATCACTTCGGACACGACGATCACTTCACCCGCCGGCAGCGGCACGCCCGTGCCCAGGCGCAGATGCGCCTCACGCACCGGTGCGAATGAACGCCGATGATGCTCGCAAGGCCCATGCTCGCGCAGCGCCTTGAGATGCTGTGGCGTGCCGTAACCGGCATGCGCGTTGAAGCCGTAGACGGGATGCGTCTGGTGCAATTCGAGCAGCATCCGGTCGCGCGTAACTTTGGCGAGAATCGACGCCGCCGAAATGCTTTTGACGAGCGCGTCGCCGCCGATCACCGCTTCACTGCGCACGCTCAGCGTGGGGCAGCGATTGCCGTCGATCTTGACGAGCGTCGGCACGACCGACAGGCCCTCCACGGCGCGCTTCATGGCGAGCATGGTGGCATGCAGGATATTCAGCGAATCGATTTCTTCGACGGATGCCGACGCAATGCAGTAAGCGAGCGCCCGGTCGACGATCTTGTCGTACAGTTCGTCGCGCTTTTTCGCGGTCAATACTTTGGAGTCGTCGAGGCCGCGAATCATCGGCTTCGACGGGTCGAAAATCACCGCCGCGGCCACGACCGGGCCGGCCAACGGGCCGCGCCCTGCTTCGTCGACGCCGCAGACGATGTCATCCGGCGTCTCGAAGTTCAGGCCGACCTGCTGCGCCGCCGCACCGGCGACGGTTTTACGGCGCGGCGCGCGTGACAGGGTCACGGCCGCCCCTTCCGCTTTTCGATGACGCTCGCCACGACTTCCGCCGCACGCTGCGCGGTGTTCTGCTTCAGCACGTGATGCATCTCCGTGAAGATTTCCGTCAGCGTGCGCCGGTTGGTCTCGTCGCGCAACTGTTTCAGCGTGGCTTCGGCCAACGCCTGCGGGGTGGCGAAGTGCTGCAGGATCTCCGGCACCACGAAGCGCCCCGCCAGGATGTTCGGCAGCCCGACATACGGCAGATAGCCCTGGCGGCGCATGATCTGGCCGGTCAGCCAGGGCACCTTGTACGAGATCACCATTGGCTTTTTCAGCAGCGCGGCTTCGAGCGTCACGGTGCCGCTCTTCACGAGGATCGCGTCGGCCGCCGTCATGGCGAGTTGCGCCTGGCCGTCGGTAATCGTCAGCGCGAGGCCGGGGTGCGAATCGACCAACGGCCGCAGCATTTCGCGCAGCGCCGGCGTGGCCGCCGGCATCACGAAGCGCAGACTCGGCTCCTGGTGCTGCATCATCTCCATCGCGGCGAAGAACGTCGGGCCGATCAGATCGATCTCGGAGCGCCGGCTACCCGGCAGCACCGCGATGATCGGACCGTCTTCCGCAAGACCCAGTGCCCGGCGTGCGCCCAGCGTGTCCGGCACGAGCGGAATTTCGTCAGCGAGCGGATGGCCCACGTACGAGGCCGCGACACCGGCTTTTTCCAGCAGCGCCGTTTCGAACGGGAACACGCACAGCATGTGGTCGACCGCCTTGGCGATCTTCTTGATGCGGCCGCCGCGCCACGCCCAGATGGACGGGCACACGAAGTGAACGGTTGGGATCCCGGCCTCGCGCAACGGATGCTCGAGCCCAAAATTGAAATCGGGCGCATCCACGCCGACGAACACCGACGGCGGCTCTGCCAGCAACTGCCGCTTCAGTTCGTTGCGAATGCCGAGAATGCCGGGGATATGCTTCAGCGCCTCGACATAGCCGCGCACCGAGAGCTTTTCCATCGGAAAGTGGGCGTCGAAGCCCGTGGCGATCATGCGTGGGCCACCGATCCCGTAGTACTGGGTGCCGGCGGGCAGACGGCTCGTGAGGCCGTCGAGCAGCGAGGCCGCCAGCAGGTCGCCGGACGGCTCGCCGGCCACCATCGCGACGCGCAATGGACTGGGTTGCAATGCCATCGGTTAGCGGATGATGCCGCGTTGCGACGCTTCGACGAACGCGAGCAGCGTCTGCACCGGCGCGTCGCCATCGCCGCCCGCGGTCGCGAGTTCGCGCAACTGCACCTTCGCTTCTTCGAGCGAGAGACCGTTCTTGTACAGCACGCGATACGCCGCGCGCAGCGCCGAAATCGCGTCCGGCGAGAAACCGCGGCGGCGCAGGCCTTCGACGTTAATGCCGTGCGGCTCGGCCTTGTTACCGGCGGCGATCACGAACGGCGGAATGTCCTGCACCAGCGCCGAAGCGCCGCCCAGCATGGAGTGCGCACCAATGCGCACGAACTGATGCACGCCCGACATGCCGCCGACGATCGCGTGGTCGCCGATCGTGACATGTCCGGCCATCTGCGCGTTGCTCGACAGAATGACGTTGCTGCCGACGTGGCAATCGTGCCCGATGTGCACGTACGCCATGATCCAGTTGTCGTCGCCGAGCGTGGTGACGCCCGCGTCCTGCATCGTGCCGGTGTGGATCGTGGTGAATTCGCGGATCGTGTTGCGGTTGCCGACCACGAGCCGGGTCGGCTCGTCCTTGTACTTCATGTCCTGCGGACGGCCGCCGACCGATGCGTAGTGGCCGATCCGGTTGTCTTCGCCGAGGGTGGTGTGACCTTCGATCACGCTGTGCGAACCGACCATGGTCCGTGCGCCGATCGTCACATGTGCGCCGATCACGGCATACGGTCCGACTTCGACGGATTCGTCGAGTTGTGCGCCCGGTTCGACGATCGCAGTGGGATGAATCCTGCTCATGCGTCCTCGCTTCTGATTCTGTTGCGTTGTCTGGATGGGCGTCTGGCGGGAGGCCAGCGCGCGCATGACGCCGCCGACCACCCGGACGCTGGCTTAAGCGCCTCGCGCCTAAGTGCGTTAAGCGTCTTTGTCCGTGTGCCGCACCGCGCACATCAGGTCGGCTTCCGCCGCCACCACGCCATCCACTTCGGCGCGCGCCTTGAACTTCCAGATGCCGCGCATGTGACGCTCGAACGTGCAGTTCAGGATCAGCTGATCGCCCGGTTCCACCACGCGCTTGAAGCGCGCGTTGTCGATGCCGACGAACAGATACAGCGTGTTCGACGGGTCGCTCGGCTCTTCCGAAAACGTCAGCAGAGCCGCCGTTTGCGCGAGTGCTTCGAGAATCAGCACGCCCGGCATCACCGGACGCGTCGGGAAGTGGCCCTGAAAATACGGTTCGTTGATCGACACGTTCTTCAACGCTTTGATGCACTTGTGCGGCTCGAGTTCGAGCACCCGGTCGACCAGCAGGATCGGGTAACGATGCGGCAGCAGCGTGAGAATCTTATGAATGTCGAGATTGATTTTTTCGGTGCTCATGGTGTTTCTGCTCACGCATTGACTGCGCGGTGATGACTGCGGATGCTGGTGCAGGTGGATTGGTAAAGCGTGCTGCCGGCGCTCGCCGTGACCCGGCGGCCGCGCCACCCGGTCACGGCAACCGACTTTGCTTCCTGTTGCTTGCCCGCCATTTTACGCGGTGCCGGCGGGTTGCCCGGCGAAATGCTGAGTCTGCTGAGTCAATTGCCCTGCGAGTTGCCCTGAGGTTCAGGCTTTGCTGCCCGCGGAATTGCTTGCTGCGCCGTCCTGCTTCGCAGCCGCGGCGTTTTCAAGCGCCTTGATTCGATCGCGAAGTTTGTCGATATTGCGCAGCAACGCCGCGCTCTTGTTCCAGTCTGCATGGTTCACGGCCGGGAAGGCACTGGTGTACATACCAGGCTTGAGCAGCGACTTCGAGACGCCGGACTTGGCCGTGACGATCACATAGTCGGCCAGCGTGACATGCCCGGCAATTCCGACCGCGCCGCCGATCATGCAATGGCGGCCAATGGTCGTGCTGCCCGCGATGCCCGCGCAGCCGGCAATCACCGTATAAGCGCCGACTTTGCAGTTGTGGCCGATCTGCACCAGATTGTCGATCTTCACGCACTCTTCGATGATCGTGTCCGCCATGGCGCCACGGTCGATGGTGGTGTTCGCGCCGATTTCGACGTCGGCCGCAATCGACACGCCGCCGACCTGCGGAATCTTCACCCAGCTGCCGGTACGCGCCTCACCCTCGCCGACGAAATCCGGAGCGAAGCCGAAACCGTCCGAGCCGATCACCGCGCCCGCGTGCACGATCACGCGCTCGGCGAGCTTGCAACCGTGGTACACCGCGACATTGGGATAAAGATGCGAGCCCGCGCCGATGCGCGTGCCACGGCCGATCACGACATTGGCGTCGAGCCGCACGTTGTTGCCGATCACCGCACCCGCTTCCACCGTGACGTGCGGTCCGATCACCGCGCTCGCGGCGATCTGCGCCGACGGGTCGATGGTCGCGCTCGGATGCACGCCGGGCGCCGCCTTGGGCGCAGCGAGGTCGATGAAGGTTTGCGCGACGCGCGCGAAGTAAGCGTACGGATTGGGCGTGACGATGAAGTTACGATTCTCGCGGGAAGCGAGCTTGGCGAGGTCGTCGGCGTTGATCAACACCGCGCCCGCACGGGTCGTTTCAACCTGCGACAGGTACTTCGGATTGGCGAGGAACGCCAGCTGGTCCGGACCTGCCTGGTCGAGCGGCGCAAGACTGCCGACGCGCTGCGAACCGTCTCCGACTACTTCACCGCCGAACCGCTGGACGATGTCCTCGAGCGTAAATGCCATGCCTATCCTGTCTCCTGGTATTCGGTCCGACTTGTCAGATCCGCTGCCGGGGCCGTTAAGCCCGGCAGCCATGCTCAGTTACCCGACGCCGCCAGAGCCTTCAGCACCTGATCGGTAATATCGATGCGCGGACTCACGTACACCGCTTCCTGGACGATCAGATCGTAATGCTGCGCTTCGGCGATCTGTTTGATCACCTTGTTGGCGCGGTCGAGCACCGCCGCCAGTTCTTCGTTGCGGCGCTGGTTCAGATCCTCACGAAACTCGCGTTGCTTGCGCTGGAAGTCCGTGTCCAGTTGCGACAGGTCGCGCTGCTTCTGCGCGCGGTCGGCGGGCGACATGGACGCGCCGTTCTTGTCGAGCGAATCGGACATCGACTTCAGCTTCTGCGCCATGTCGGCCAGGTCCTTGTCACGCTTGGCGAACTCGGCCTCGAGCTTGACCTGCGCGGCCTTCGCGGCAGCGGATTCGCGCAGGATTCGGTCGGAATTCACCGCCGCGATCCTGGCCTCCTGCCCATGCGCGACCCCGACACCCAAGGTCATTGCCAGCGCCAGCGCGCACGCCACACGTTTCGAAAACATACCGGTTAGCAAAGTCATCCTCTCGATACTGTAGTTTGGCCGGGCCGCCAGCCGCCTGCCTCCAGGCCGCCGGATCAGAATGCCGTCCCGATCTGGAACTGGAATTTCTGATACTGGTCGCCGGTGTGCTTCGTAAGCGGGAAGCCCAGGCTGAGCTTGAGCGGGCCGATCGGCGAGATCCACGCCAGACCGACACCGTAGCCGTAACGCAGGCCGTTGGCGCCGATACTGTTGCCTTCCGTACCCCACACGTTACCGGCGTCGAGGAACGTGAAGACACGCAACGTGCGGTCGTAGCCCGTGCCCGGCAGCGGGAACGTCAATTCGATGTTACCCACCAGCAGCTTCGAGCCGCCGATCGGGTCGTTCGTCTTGGCGTCGCGCGGACCCAGCGAGCTCGGCTCGTAGCCCCGCACCGAACCGATACCGCCCGCATAGTAGTTCTTGAAAATCGGATAAGGCTTGCCGCCGAGGCCGTTACCGTAACCGCCCTGGAAGTTGAAGCCCAGCACGAAGCCGCGCGAGAACGAATAATAGTACTGCGCGTTGATGTCGGCCTTGTAGTACTGCGTGCCGCCGATCGGCGTGCCGTATTCGGCGTTCGCCTGCGTGAAGTAGCCGCGGCTCGGCACCAGCGCGCTGTCACGCGCGTCGCGCGACCAGCCCACCGTGATCGGCACGTTGTTCGACACGCGGCCGAATTCATGCACGTAGTCGATGTAGCTCTGCGGCGTGTTCGCGTCGATATCCAGCTGGTTCTGCTCGAGGCCGGCACCGAAATACACCGTGTCGACTTCCGAGAACGGAATACCGAACTTCAGGTCGCCACCGATCGTGACGATCTTGAAGCTCGAATCCGTGGAGTAGTACAGCGGCTGGTACGTACGGTAGTAGACGTCGGTAATACGCTTGATGCCGTCGACCGTGAAGTACGGGTCGACCTGCGTGACCGTCAACGTACGGTACGTCTTGGCGGTATTCACGTTCACCGAGAGACTCGTGCCCGAGCCGAACACGTTGTCTTGCGACACGCCGGCCGAGAGCACCACCTTGTCGGTCGACGAGAAGCCCGCACCCAGCGTGATCGCGCCGGTCGGTTTTTCGGCCACCTTGACGTCCACATCGACCTGGTCCGGCGTGCCTTCCACGGGCACCGTGGTCACGTCGACATCGGTAAAGTAGCCGAGACGGTTGATCCGGTCTTTCGACAGCGCGAGGCGGTTCGAATCGAACCACGAGCTTTCGAGCTGGCGCATTTCGCGGCGCACCACTTCGTCACGCGTACGCGTATTGCCGACCACGTTGATGCGGCGCACGTAGACGCGGCGGCTCGGATCCACCTGCAGCGTCAGGTCGACCTTGTGGTTGGCCTGATCGATCTGCGGCTGCGCGTTGACCGTGGCGAACGCATAGCCGTATTCGCCCAGCTTGTCGACGATAGCCTTGGTCGTGGCCTGCAGCTTTTCAGCCGAGAAGCGGTCGCCCGGTTTGATCTTGATGAGCTTGGCCAGCTCCGGCTCGCGATCGAGCAGATTGCCCGCCAGCTTGATATTCGAAATCGTGTACGGCTCGCCTTCGTGCAGCGTGACCGTCAGATACATGTCCTTCTTGTCGGGCGTGATCGACACCTGGGTCGATTCGATGTTGAACTCGAGATAGCCGCGATTCAGATAATACGAGCGAACGTTTTCGAGGTCGCCGGTCAGCTTGTCTTTCGCGTACAGGTCGTTCTTCGTGTACCACGAGAACCAGTTCGGCGTGGACAACTGCATTTCGTCGCGCAACGTGCCCGTGCTGAACGCCTTGTTGCCGATGAAGTTGATCTGGCGGATCTTCGCGCTCGGACCTTCGGCCACCGAGAACAGCACCGACACGCGATTGCGGTCGATCGGCGTGATCGTGGTGGTGACTTCAGCGGCGTAGTAGCCGCGCGTCAGATACTGACGCTTCAGTTCCTGCTCGGCCTTGTCGACCAACGCCTTGTCGTAATAACGGCCTTGCGACAAACCCACGGCGCGCAGCGCCTTGGTCAGATTTTCCTTGTCGAACTCATGAATGCCGGCGAAGTCGATCGTGCCGATGGCCGGACGTTCCAGCACCTGCACGATGACGACGTTGCCTTCGGTCGCGATCTTGACGTCGTTGAAGAAGCCCGTGGCATACAAAGCGCGGATGGCTTCCGATGCCTTGTCGTCGCTGAAGGTGTCGCCTTGCTTGATGGGCAGGTAGGCAAACACAGTACCAGGTTCGACGCGTTGCAATCCCTCGATCCGGATGTCTTGCACCACGAAGGGCGTCGTTGCGTGAGCAACCAGCCCATGCGCGGCGAACGCCGCGGCTATAACCGTCTTTGGAACAAAGCGATGAGGTTTAAACAACGTGCTTCCCCAGTGTGTATAGCTGCATCAGGTCGGGCGGTCGCCATCGTGAACGCCGCCGAACACTTTAAAAATGGATTAAACGAGCCAGATCGTTGAACAGCGCGATCGCCGACAACGCGACGATGCAGGCGAGACCCGCCCTCTGAAAAACGAGTTGCCAGCGATCGGAGACAACTTTACCGGTAACAGCTTCAACCAAATAATATAACAGATGACCCCCGTCCAATACCGGAATTGGTAACAGGTTCAGTACACCAAGGCTAATACTGACAAGGGCCAGGAACGACAGGAATGCAGAAGGACCTAGACGTGCGCTCTTTCCTGCGTAATCGGCGATCGTGACCGGACCGGAAAGATTTTTCAGCGATGCCTCGCCTACGATCATCCTGCCGAACATGCGCACCGAGTAAACCGCGAGATCCCACGTGCGGCGTGCACCCAACTGCAAGCTTTCAACCGGACCGTAATGCACGTCGATCGACGGCACCTGCGTGGCCAGTTCCGCGCCGATGCGGCCGATCTGCTGCCCGGTCGTTTCATCGCGCTGCGCCTGCGGCACGATGTTCACGTCTTCGAGCTTGCCCGCCGCTTTACCGCCTCGCTCGACCTGCAGCGTCACCGCTTTGCCGGCGTGCGATTTTACATAAGCGATGAAGGCCGTGGCGTTATCGGTCGGAATATCATCGACGGCACGCAGACGATCGCCGGCAACGAGGCCGGCCTTTTGCGCCGCGCTGCCCGGTTGCACACCCGCGACCGTCAGCTTGCCACCGCCCGGCTCGAAACCGAGATGCGACATGAAGTCGTCATCGACATCTTTTTCGCTGAGGCCGCGCAGATCGAGTTGGAAATCCGAGGTGCCGTGTGCGTCTTTTGCACTCAGAACGATGCGCTTGTGATCGAATGCCGCGCCGAGCAGCTTCCAGCGCAGGTCTGACCACGAACGCACCGGCTCGGATTCGGCAGCGTTCTCGGCACGCACGGCAACGATCGTTTCACCGCCGTCAAAACCGGCAACAGCCGCGGGCGTATTCGGCGCGGGCGCCGCGATCACCGCCGCCGGCTCCGTCACGCCAGTGGCGAAGACGAGCGCGAACAGCACGATGGCCAGCAGGAAGTTCGCGACCGGACCGGCCGCGACAATCGCAAAGCGGCGCCACACGGACTGCCGGTTGAACGCATGCGGCAAGGCTTCGGCGGGAATCGGCTCAGCGCCCGTTTCGCGCTCGTCGAGCATCTTCACGTAGCCGCCGAGCGGCAGCGCGGCAATGGTCCATTCGGTGCCCGTCTTCGGACTCACCCACTGAAACAGCGGCTTGCCGAAGCCGATCGAAAAGCGCAGCACCTGGACGCCGCACAGGCGCGCCACGCTGTAATGCCCGTATTCGTGGACGACCACGAGTACGCCAATCGCGACCGCGAAGGCGAGCAGTTCGATCAGCAGGTTCATGAGCGCCTCACTGGACGGCGCGTTCCGTGCGACGGGCGCCGTCGGGCAGACGCGCGATGAATTCGGCAGCGGCGCGACGCGCGGCGGCATCCGCTTCGATCACGTCTTCGAGCGCATGCGCGCTGCGGTTCGGCAATGCGCTGAGCACCGCGTCGACCACCTGGGCAATCGCCATGAAACCGATCTGGCGCGCGAGGAACGCTTCAACCGCGATTTCATTCGCGGCGTTCAGCGCCGCGCTCGCCAGGCCGCCCTCGGCCAGTGCCTTCACTGCGAGAGCAAGGCACGGAAAGCGCGTGTAATCCGGCTTTTCGAACGACAGGGACGCGACCTGCAGCAGATCGAGTTGCGCCACGCCCGAATCGACGCGATCCGGAAACGCCAGCGCATGCGCGATCGGCGTGCGCATGTCGGGATTGCCCAGTTGGGCGAGCACCGAGCCGTCGGCGTAGGACACCATCGAGTGAATCACGCTCTGCGGGTGAATCAGCACCTCGATGCGCTCGCCCGGCAGATCGAACAGCCAGTGTGCCTCGATCACTTCGAGGCCCTTGTTCATCATGGTGGCCGAGTCGACCGAAATCTTGCGGCCCATGACCCAGTTCGGATGCTTACAGGCTTCGTCCGGCGTGACGTCGACGAGGGTGGCCGGTTCGCGCGTGCGGAACGGCCCGCCCGACGCGGTCAGAATGATCTTGGAGACGCCGCCGTGCAGCGCGGCCTCGCGCGGCAGGCACTGGAAAATCGCGTTGTGTTCGCTGTCGACCGGCAGCAGCACCGCGCCGTTGTCGCGCACCGCGTCCATGAAGATCGCGCCGGACATGACCAGCGCTTCCTTGTTGGCAAGCAGGATGCGTTTGCCCGCGCGCGCGGCGGCAAGACTCGGCGCGAGGCCGGCCGCGCCGACGATCGCCGCGACCACCGTATCGCAGCCGTCGCTCTTCGACACGTCGACGAGCGCTTGCGGTCCATACGTGACCTCGGTCTTGCAACCCGCTTCGCGCAGTTTCGCCGCGACGCTCGCGGCCGTATCGGCGTCGCCGACCACCGCGACTTCGGGCTGAAAGCGCAGGCATTGCTCGACGAGCTTGTCGCCGTTGCGATGCGCGCTCAGCGCATAAACCGAAAAGCGCTCGGGATGACGCGCGACGACGTCGAGCGTGCTGTCTCCAATCGAGCCCGTGGAACCGAGCAATGTCAGACGTTTTTGCATATCTCTTTCTCTAGCCGAGCAGCAGCATGGCAAGCGGCAGCACCGGCAACAAGGCATCGATGCGGTCGAGCACGCCACCGTGCCCCGGCAACAGGCCGCTTGAATCTTTCACACCGGCCTGGCGTTTCATCATCGATTCGAACAGGTCGCCCACCACGCTGAATGCCACCAGCAAGGTCAGCGCGAGCAGCGTGCGCACGGCGCCCCAGTGCGCCAGCAGCGCAGAATACAGGGTCGGCTCGAACGCATGCAAAAAGACCGCCGCCGCCGCGACGATCATCACCACCAGCCAACCGCCGATCGCGCCCTCCCAGGTCTTACCCGGACTGATGGCAGGCGCCAGCTTGTGTTTTCCAAACGCTTTTCCGGAGAAGTATGCGCCGATATCGGCCAGCCATACCAATAGCAGCAGCGACAGCACGAATGGCACACCCTGCATGCGCGCGGCGACGAGAGCATGCCAGCACGCGACGAATACCACAATGCCGGCAAGAAACAGGAAGGGACGCCACGCGCCCTGCGCGAGCGTGGGCTTGCGCAGCAGCACGAACGGGCCGGCGATCACCCAGAAAATAGCGGCCGCTTCAAAGAGCGGCCTGGCCTGTTCGATGCCGGTACCGAGGCGCGTGCTTGCCACCAGCGCCACTGCGGCGATCAGGGCGTAAATGACCGGGCCCGCGCCGCCCAGCTTGAGCAGGCGCGCCCACTCCCACGCGGCGAACACGACGACAAAAGCGATCAGCGCGCCGAACGCGCCCACCGGCGCGAACAACGTGACCGGCAGGAACACTGCCAGCAGGATGATCGCCGTGATGACACGGGTTTTTAGCATGGAAGCGAATCGACGTTTTGCGATTGCGGCTCGAGTTGAGCACTGGTGCGGCCGAAGCGGCGTTCGCGCTCCGCGTACGAAGCGATGGCGTGGCCGAGCGCGTCGGCGTCGAAATCCGGCCAGAACGTGTCGGTGAAGTAGAACTCGGTGTAGGCGAGTTGCCACAGCAGGAAGTTGCTGACGCGGCGCTCGCCGCCTGTGCGGATGAAGAGATCCGGCTCCGGCGCATAAGCCATGGAGAGGTGTTCGGCGAACGAATCTTCGGTCACCTCGACCGCCTTGCCCGCCAGCGCCGACTGTTCGGCGAGCTTGCGGGTGGCCTGCATGATGTCCCAGCGGCCGCCGTAATTCGCGGCAATCGTGAGTGTGAGACGGGTATTGCGCGCGGTCTTGGTCTCCGCACGCTTGATCAGGTCGCGGATGCGCGTATCGAAGCGGGCCAGGTCGCCCACCACGCGCAAGCGGATGCCGTTCGCATGCAGCTTGCCGATCTCGCGCTCCAGCGCGGTCACGAACAGGCGCATCAGGAACGAGACTTCCTCGTTCGGACGGCGCCAGTTTTCCGAGCTGAAAGCGAACAGCGTCAGATATTCGACACCCTGACGGGCGCACGCCTCGACGGCCGCACGCACCGCGTCGACGCCGCGCGTATGGCCCGCCACGCGCGGCAAGCGCCGCTGGGTGGCCCAACGGCCGTTGCCGTCCATGATGATCGCGATATGTCGCGGCACCGCGGCGACATCAGGCACGCGCACGGTTGAGCTGGTATAGGTCATGGCCGTCGGGACAGTGACTGCAAATAAAAGAAGTGGAGAACGTGAGCAACTGAGCGGCCGGCCTCAGACCGTCATGATCTCGGCTTCTTTCGTCACGACGAGCTTGTCGATTTCGGCGACGAACTTGTCCGTCAGCTTCTGAACGTCGTCGCCCGCACGACGTTCGTCGTCTTCCGAAATTTCCTTGTCTTTCACGAGCTTTTTCAGCTGCTCGTTGGCGTCGCGGCGCAGGTTGCGCACCGCGACCTTGGCCGTTTCCGCTTCGCTCTTGACCACTTTGGTCAGTTCGCGGCGGCGTTCTTCGGTCAGCGCGGGCATCGGCACGCGGATCACGTCGCCTTGCGTGGCCGGGTTCAGACCCAGGTCCGACTCGCGGATCGCCTTTTCGACGACCTGCACCATCTTCTTTTCCCACGGCTGCACGCCGATCGTGCGTGCGTCGATCAGCGTCAGATTCGCGACCTGCGAAATGGGCACCGGCGAACCGTAGTAATCGCACTGGATGTGATCGAGCAGGCCCGTGTGCGCACGGCCCGTGCGGATCTTCGACAGGTCGTTCTTGAACGCGTCGATGGAACGCTGCATCTTTTGTTCAGCGCCCTTCCTGATATCAGCCACAGACATTTTTAAACCTCCGAACCTTCAAAACGGTGCGAGCCGGCCAGCGCGCGCAAGATACGGCGGCCCGGGCTCGCGCTAAAGCCCACGTTATGTGAACGAGAGTTTACACGTGGACGAGGGTACCCTCGTCGTCGCCTTGTACGATGCGCTTGAGCGCGCCCGGTTTGACGATCGAAAACACCCGGATCGGCAGTTTCTGGTCGCGGCACAGCGCGAATGCCGTGGCGTCCATCACCTGCAGATTGCGGCCGATCGCCTCGTCGAAGCTGATCGTGGTGTAACGCGTCGCGCTCGGGTCTTTCTTCGGGTCGGCGGAATACACGCCGTCTACCTTGGTTGCTTTCAGCACGACTTCCGCGCCGATTTCCGAGCCGCGCAGAGCGGCGGCCGTGTCGGTCGTGAAGAACGGGTTGCCGGTGCCGGCCGCGAAAATCACGACTTTGCCTTCTTCGAGCTGGCGAATCGCGCGGGGCCGGATGTACGGCTCGACCACCTGGTCCATGCGCAGCGCCGATTGCACGCGCGCCTCGATGCCGGCGTGGCGCATGGCATCCTGCAGCGCCAGCGCGTTCATCATGGTGGCCAGCATGCCCATGTAGTCGGCCGTGGCGCGGTCCATACCCGCCGCGCCGCCCGCGACGCCGCGGAAAATATTGCCGCCGCCGATCACCACGGCCAGCTGCGTTCCGAGACGGACCACTTCGGCCACGTCCGCTACCATTCGTTCGATGGTCGCGCGATTGATGCCAAAGGCATCGTCGCCCATCAGAGCTTCACCGGAGAGTTTGAGCAGGACGCGTTTATAGGCAGTGGGCATAGGGGTATCCAGATCGCGCAGAACAGGGCAACAACAAGGGACTAATGTAGGGGTGAAATGCTGATTCGGGCAAGCGTCGCCAAATTGACGAACCCTGGGTTCGCCAGCGGCGGCTGCGCGGCGAGGGTCAACCCGCGCGCAGCCTTGCGGCGCTGCCGACCGCGGCAAAGTCTTGCTCCGCCGCGGGTCCGACGATACAACAGTTGCTGCTTAGGTAAGACTTATTGTTGCTTTGCAGCAGCGACTTGAGCGGCCACTTCAGCTGCGAAGTCGTCCTGCTTCTTCTCGATGCCTTCGCCCACCACGAACAGCGCGAACTTCTGCACGCTCGAGTTGCCGGCCTTCAGCATCTGTTCGATCGTCTGCTTGTCGTTCTTAACGAACGTCTGGTTCAGCAGCGACACTTCCTTCAGGTACTTCTGCACGCTGCCGTCGACCATCTTGGCGACGATTTCAGCCGGCTTGCCCGATTCAGCAGCCTTCTGCTCAGCAATGCTGCGCTCCTTGGCGATCAGGTCCGCCGGCACGTCGTCCGACGACAGCGAAACCGGCTTCATCGCGGCGATGTGCATCGCGACGTCCTTGCCGACCTGCTCGTCCGCGCCGGTGTACTCGACCAGCACGCCGATACGCGTGCCGTGCAGGTACGCTGCCAGCTTGTTCGAGGTTTCGAAGCGCACGAAACGGCGGATCGACAGGTTTTCACCGATCTTGCCGACGAGTGCCAGACGCACTGCGTCGACCGTCGAGCCGTCCAGCGGGAGTGCCGCCAGCGCTGCGACGTCAGCCGGATTTTGCGTGGCGACCAGTTCAGCGACTTTCTTCGAGAAACCCAGGAAGTCGTCGTTCTTCGAAACGAAGTCGGTTTCGCAGTTCAGCTCGACCAGCGAACCCGCGTTGCCGCCGATGAACGAGGCAACCACGCCTTCTGCCGTTACGCGCGATGCAGCCTTGCTGGCCTTGTTGCCCAGCTTCACGCGCAGCAACTCTTCAGCGCGCGCCATGTCGCCGTCGGCTTCCGTCAGCGCCTTCTTGCATTCCATCATCGGCGCGTCGGTCTTTGCGCGCAGTTCTGCAACCATGCTTGCGGTAATTGCCGCCATCATTTGCTCCTTGAGTTCCGTCTGTCACACACCGCCCGCACTTCGATGCCGGCGGCAAGAATTCGTTTCAGCGTTTACCGTATTTTTTACGGAGGACGCGTTGAGCGCTGCTTCGGACATTGCCGGCAGCGCCCCACTACAATGTCGCGGCTTAAAAAAAGGGGGCCTGTAGAAAGCCCCCTTTTTTGCCGGACACGGGGCAGCTTTACGCTTCCGAGTTGACCTCGACGAACTCGTCGCCGTCGCCACCACGTGCAGCCTGCACCACTTCGTTGACCGCGTTCGCACGGCCTTCGACGATCGCGTCAGCCACGCCAGCCGTGTACAGAGCGACAGCCTTCGAGGCGTCGTCGTTACCCGGGATCACGTAGTCGATGCCTTCCGGCGAGTGGTTCGTGTCGACCACGGCGATGACCGGAATGCCGAGCTTGTTCGCTTCGGTCACGGCAATCTTGTGGTAGCCGACGTCGACCACGAAAATCGCGTCCGGAATGCCGCCCATGTCTTTCACGCCGCCGATCGACTTGACCAGCTTGGCCATTTCGCGTTCGAACAGGAGCGCTTCCTTCTTGCTCATGCGTTCGGTTTCACCGGCTTCCAGCGCTGCCTCCATGTCCTTCAGGCGCTTGATCGAAACCTTCAGCGTCTTGAAGTTGGTCAGCATGCCGCCGAGCCAGCGTGCGTTGACGAACGGCATGCCAGCGCGCTGTGCTTCTTCAGCGATCGTGTCGCGCGATTGACGCTTCGTTCCGACGAACAGGATCGTGCCGCGATTGGCTGCCAGTTGACGCGCGTACTTCAGCGCGTCGTTGTACATCGGCAGCGTCTTTTCGAGGTTGATAATGTGAATCTTGTTGCGATGACCGAAAATGAAGGGGGCCATCTTCGGGTTCCAGAAGCGCGTTTGGTGACCGAAGTGGACACCGGCTTCCAGCATTTGACGCATGGTAACTGCCATGAAAATCTCCGCGAGGGTTGGGTCTTAAGCCGGCTGCCGTATCGGCCGCGCTGCCATCTCTCTGGCTGAACGCGACGGACACCCTGGGTGCGCCGGCTTGCGAGTCTGCTGCGTGTACTGCCTTTTGTTGCCTTTTCGTTGCCTGTTGCCTTCTTATGCTCTGCTTTCGCTTCTGCATGACCTCATAGTGCAGGCAACCGGCGCTATGAGAAGCCAATCGTGCCGCTTTTTTGCCCACATGGACAAATATTGCAAGACAGAGATCGACTTAGCCAAAGATTATAGCACGCGACTATTGCACGACTCAACCTACCCGGTAGCCCCGTTGATGGCCTGCGGGTTGCACCCGCGCGAGCGCCGGCCGCCTTGAACAAGCCCGCACGCGAGCCTGAGAAAGCCGCCGGTCCGGCCGCAAAAGCCTGCGGCGGTCGGAATATGGTGCGATAATCCTGCAATAAATCGCATTTCAGGCCCGACTCATGGCTATTACGCTCAAAAACGAACACGATATCGCGCAAATGCGCGTCGCCTGCAAACTGGCAAGCGAAGTGCTCGACTACATTACTCCGTTCGTCACCGCCGGCATCACGACCGGCGAACTCGACCGTCTGTGTCACGAATACATGCTGAAGGAACAGGGCACCGTTCCGGCGCCGCTGAACTATCAGCCGCCCGGCTACCCGCCCTACCCGAAGGCCACCTGCATTTCCGTCAACGACGTGATCTGCCACGGCATTC
This sequence comes from Paraburkholderia sp. BL17N1, assembly GCF_003634175.1. Classification (NCBI taxonomy): domain Bacteria; kingdom Pseudomonadati; phylum Pseudomonadota; class Betaproteobacteria; order Burkholderiales; family Burkholderiaceae; genus Paraburkholderia; species Paraburkholderia sp. BL17N1. Next base: position 3,017,310 of record NZ_RBIW01000001.1, on the reverse strand, counting down.
CCGGCGACAAGACGCTGAAGAACGGCGACGCTCTCAATATCGACGTCACCGTCATCAAGGAAGGCTATTTCGGCGACACCAGCCGCATGTTCATCGTCGGCGAAGGCTCGATCATGGCGAAGCGGCTCGTGCAGACCACCTTCGAATGCATGTGGCTCGGCATCGACCAGGTGCGCCCGGGCGCGCATCTCGGCGATATCGGTTACGCGATCCAGAAACATGCGGAAAGCCATGGCTACAGCGTGGTGCGCGAATACTGCGGCCACGGCATCGGCACGGTATTCCATGAAGACCCGCAGATCCTGCATTACGGCCGTCCCGGCACCGGACTCGAACTGCAAACCGGCATGATCTTCACGATCGAGCCGATGATCAACGCCGGCCGCCGCGACATTCGCACCATGCCGGACCAGTGGACCGTCAAGACCAAAGACCGCAGCCTGTCGGCGCAGTGGGAACATACGATCCTCGTCACCGAAACCGGCTACGACGTGCTGACCGTCTCCGCCGGCACGCCCGCGCGCCCGCCGGTCGTCGCGGCCACGGCCTGACCGACTTCCCACCTCTGCGCCTCCCTGCCAATGAGTAGTGTTCCAGCCGTCGCTCAATCCCCTGCCACGTCGCTCAAGGCGGAGTACAAAGTGGCCAAAGCCCAACTGCTGGAACGTTTCAGGACGGCCACCAACGTCGACGCGTTGATGGCCTCGTTGGCGCGCGCCACCGACGACTCCCTGCGCGCCGCCTGGAACACCTGCGAACTTCCGCCCGAACTGGCGCTAGTGGCGGTAGGCGGCTACGGGCGCGGCGAATTGGCGCCGCATTCCGATATCGACATTCTGGTCCTGCTGCCCGACGCACCGATCGGGCATCTCGAACCACGTATCGAACGCTTTATCAGCCTCGCATGGGATTTAGGGCTGGAACTCGGCAGCAGCGTGCGCAGCGTGTCGCAATGCCTCGAAGAAGCCGCCAACGACGTCACGGTGCGCACCTCGCTGCTCGAGGCACGGCGCATTACCGGCAGCGCTGAGCTGTTCGACGACTTCGCGAAGCGTTACCGCGAAGCGCTCGACCCGAAAGCCTTCTTCCAGGCCAAAGTGCTGGAAATGCGCCAGCGCCACGCGAAATTCCAGGACACGCCCTACTCGCTCGAACCCAATATCAAGGAAAGCCCGGGCGGCCTGCGCGATCTGCAGCTGATTCTGTGGATCACCCAGGCGGCCGGTTTCGGCAGCAGTTGGCGTGAACTCGAAGCACGCGGCCTGATCACCGAGCGCGAGGCGCGCGAGCTTCGCCGCAACGAGAGTTTCCTGAAGGCGCTGCGCGCCCGGCTGCATGTGATCGCCGGGCGTCGTCAGGACATCATGGTGTTCGACCTGCAAACGGCGGTGGCCGAGAGCTTCGGCTACAAGCCGACCGCGACCAAGCGCGCGAGCGAACAGCTGATGCGCCGCTATTACTGGTCCGCCAAGGCGGTCACGCAGCTCGCCACGATCCTGATACAGAACATCGAAGCGCAGCTCTTCCCCAGCACGAGCGGCATTACGCGCGTGCTGTCGGACCGCTTTGTCGAAAAGCAGGGCATGCTGGAAATCGCCAGCGACGACGTGTTCCAGCGCGAGCCGAACGCGATCCTCGAGGCCTTCCTGCTGTACGAACAGACGCCCGGCGTGAAGGGCCTGTCGGCGCGCACGCTGCGCGCAATTTACAACGCCCGCGACGTGATGGACCAGCACTGGCGGCGCGATCCGGAAAACGGCCGCCTCTTCATGGACATCCTGAAGCAGCCGGCCGGCATCACCCACGCGCTGCGATTGATGAACCAGACCAGCGTGCTGGGGCGTTACCTGCTGAACTTCCGGCGCATTGTCGGACAGATGCAGCACGACCTGTATCACGTCTACACCGTCGACCAGCACATCCTGATGGTGCTGCGCAATCTGCGCCGCTTCGCGGTGGCCGAACACGCGCACGAATATCCGTTCTGCAGCCAGTTGATCGCCAACTTCGACCGGCCGTGGGTGCTGTACGTCGCGGCACTGTTTCACGACATCGCCAAAGGCCGCGGCGGCGACCATTCCACGCTAGGCATGGCCGACGCGCGGCGCTTCTGCCGCAATCACGGCATCGAGGGCGAGGACGGTGAACTGGTCGTGTGGCTGGTTCAGCAACATCTGACCATGAGCCAGGTCGCGCAAAAGCAGGACACGAGCGACCCGGAGGTCATCAAGCGGTTCGCCGAACTGGTCGGCACCGAGCGGCGCCTCACGGCGCTCTATCTGCTGACCGTGGCAGATATTCGCGGCACCAGCCCCAAAGTCTGGAACACGTGGAAAGGCAAGCTGCTGGAAGACCTGTACCGCGCCACGCTCGCCGTGCTGGGCGGCGCGCGGCCGGATGCGCATTCGGAGCTGAAGTCGCGTCAGGAAGAAGCGCTCGCGCTGCTGCGCCTCGAAACCGTGCCGGAAGGCGCGCAGAAAGCGCTGTGGGACAAGCTCGACATCGGCTATTTTCTGCGCCACGACGCGGCGGATATCGCGTGGCAAACACGTGTGCTGTACCGCCACGTGGAAACGCCCACGCCGATAGTGCGCGCCCGTCCGTCGCCGATCGGCGAGGCGCTTCAGGTGCTGGTGTACGTCAAGGACCAGCCGGATCTGTTCGCCGGCATTTGCGCGTATTTCGACCGCAACGGGCTGTCGGTGCTCGATGCGCGGGTCAGCACGACTCGACACGGGTACGCGCTCGATAATTTCCTCGTCGCGCATACCGAAGAAGACGTGCATTATCGCGATATTGCCAATCTGGTCGAACAGGAACTGACCGCCCGCCTCACCGGTGACGGCACCCTGCTCCCCGGGCCGTCGAAAGGCCGTTTGTCGCGGCTGTCGCGGACCTTCCCTGTTACCCCGCGCGTCGATCTTCGGGCCGACGAGCGCGGCCAATACTACATCCTGTCCGTGTCGGCGAACGACCGGCCAGGCCTTCTTTATTCGATCGCGCGCGTGCTGGCCGAGCATCGGGTCGGCGTCGCTTCGGCGCGGATCAATACGCTCGGCGAACGCGTCGAAGACGTGTTCCTGCTGGATGGACACGGTCTGTCGGACAGCCGCCTGCAAATTCAGGTCGAGACCGAACTGCTGCGCGCGATCGCAGTGTGAGATTTCATGCGAGTCAAATTAACAGCCAAGCACCCGCGGCCGGCTTCGTCCGAACGCGCCCCTGTCCGTACCGGCAGCACGTCGGCGCGTAAGCCGACGCGCCCGGCGGGACCCAGGCCGGCGACGCCGGCTCCCGGCGGGGCGCGGGACGAACGCGCCGGCGCGGCCGGCGGCGGTAAGCGGCCGGCGGGCGCTGGCAAACCGGCCGGTGCCGGCGCGCGTCCTGCGCGTCCCGCCAGGGCTGAAGGGTCGTTTTCGCGCGAGCGGGACGCCGGTGGCGCGCCGCGCGCGGCGTCGGATCGACCGGCGCGCCGCGAGGGCGCGGGTGGTGCGCCGCGTCGGTTCGAAGGCGGTGGCGATCGTGCTCCGCGTCGGGATGATGGTGAGCGTGCGCCGCGCCGGTTTGAGGGTGGCGGCGATCGTAGCGAACGTGCGCCGCGCAGGGCTGACGGCGAACGGGGTCCACGAAGGTTTGAAGGTGGCGGCGATCGTGCTCCGCGTCGGGATGATGCGGAACGCGCGCCGCGCCGTTTCGAAGGCGGCGCGGATCGCGGCGAACGTGCGCCGCGCCGGGCGGACGGCGAGCGCGGCCAAGGCGCTCCGCGTCGGTTTGAAGGCGGTGGTGACCGTACCGGCGGCGCCCCGCGCCGTTTCGAAGGTGCGGGCGATCGCGCTGAGCGGGCTCCACGCAGGTTCGAGGGCGGTGGCGATCGCTCGGAACGCGCGCCGCGCCGATTTGAAGGCGCAGGCGATCGAGCCGAACGCGCTCCGCGTCGCTTTGAAGGCAGTTCAGATCGCGGCGAACGCGCCCCGCGCCGTTTCGATGGCGCCGCGGACCGCGGTGACCGCGCGCCACGTCGTGAAACCGGTGATCGAGCCGAACGCGCACCGCGCCGCTTCGAAGGCAGCACGGATCGCAGCGAACGCCCGCCGCGCAGCTTCGGCGATCGCGCTCCGCGCCGCGACGACGGCGAACGCCGTCCGTTCAGCGGAGCACGTACGGGCGCAGGCCGTACGTCGGAAGGCGCTCCGCGTGGCGAGCGTCCGGAACGCCGTGAACGCGATGCATCCGACCGCCCGCGTTTCAGCAGCGACCGTGGTGCTCCGCAAGACCGCCGAGGCAGCGAGCGCGGGCCGCGCAGCGATAGCGCGCCGCGCCGTTTCGAAGGCGAACGCGGTGCATCCGAACGCGGCGAACGCAGCTTCGCCAAGCCCGTCAAAGCCGGCTTCAGCGACCGCGCGGACCGCCCGGCGCGCGCGCCGCGCGACGAGCGTGGCGAACGCGCCCCGGCCAAACGCGAATTCGGCGACCGTCCGGCGCGCAGCGCTGAGCGCAATGAACGCACCGAGCGTGGCGAGCGCCCAGTGCGCAGCTTCGACAAGACGCTGCCGGCCGCCGGCCGCCGGTTTGGCGACGACCGTCCCGCGCGCGCCGACAAGCCGCGTGGCGCGGCCCGAGCCGAGCGCGACAGCGAAATCGACGCCGCTCCGCGCACCCCGCGTCGTGACTACGAAGACGCGCCGGGCATGCTGCGCCTGTCCAAGCTGATGTCCGAACTCGGCATGTGCTCACGCCGCGAAGCCGACGAGTGGATCGAAAAAGGCTGGGTGATGGTGGACGGCGAGCGCATCGACACGCTCGGCACCAAGGTCCGTCCGGACCAGCGCATCGAAATCGACCCCGCCGCCGAGGCCGCGCAGATGAGCCAGGTGACGGTGCTGATTCACAAGCCGGTGGGTCTGGTCTCAGGTCAGGCGGAAGACGGTTATCAACCGGCCATCACGCTGGTCACGCCGGAGAATCGCTGGGAAGGCGATCACTCGGACATCCGCTTCTCCGTCGCGCATTTGCGCCAGCTTGCGCCGGCCGGCCGCCTGGACATCGATTCGACGGGCCTGCTGGTGCTGACGCAAGACGGCCGGATCGCCAAGCAACTGATCGGCGGTCATTCCGAGATCGATAAGGAGTATTTGGTGCGCGTGGCATTCGGCGAACACACCACCGACGTCGAAAGCCACTTCTCGCCCGAAAGTCTCGAGCTGCTATGCCACGGCCTGTCGCTCGACGACGTGCCGCTGAAGCCCGCGCAAGTGAACTGGCAAAACGGCGAGCAATTGCGTTTCGTGCTGCGCGAGGGCAAGAAGCGCCAGATTCGCCGCATGTGCGAACTGGTCGGCCTCGAAGTAATCGGCCTGAAGCGCGTGCGCATGGGCCGTGTGATGCTGGGCGCGCTGCCGCCGGGCCAATGGCGTTATCTGTCGCCGGACGAGTCGTTCTAAAGCCGCGCGCCTGACCGACGCCTCAAGAAAAAACCCCACGCAATCGCGTGGGGTTTTTTTATCCCTGCGCTGCGCCAAGCCGAATACGCCAGCGCCGCAGTGCCCGAAGCAGCACAAGCCGCCTCAATCGTCGCTATTCGGATCCATATCCGGAAACAGCACCTCCGTGAAGCCGAACTTCGCGAAGTCGTTGATCCGCATCGGATACAGCTTGCCGATCAGGTGGTCGCACTCGTGCTGCACCACGCGCGCGTGAAAGCCCTCGGCGACACGGTCGATCGGCTTGCCGTATTGATCGAAGCCGTGATACTTGATCATTGAAAAGCGGCTCACCGCGCCACGCAGCCCCGGCACCGACAGACAGCCCTCCCAGCCCTCCTCCATATCCAGCGAGACCGGCGTGATGGTCGGGTTGATCAGCACCGTTTCCGGCACCGGCGGCGCGTCCGGATAGCGCTCGTTGTGCCCGAAGCCGAAGATCACCACCTGCAGATTCACGCCGATCTGCGGCGCGGCAAGGCCCGCGCCGTTCGCGTCGTGCATGGTCTCGAACATGTCTTTGACGAGCTCATGCAACTCGGGCGTGTCGAAGTGATCGACCGGATCGGCAATACGCAAAAGGCGCGGATCGCCCATCTTGAGAATTTCGCGGATCATAACTGCCCCTCCAGGAGCTTACGCATACCATCTTCGTCGAGTACGGGAACGCCGAGTTCCTCAGCTTTCGCCAACTTGCTGCCCGCATCGGCGCCCGCCACCACATAGTCCGTTTTCTTCGATACGGAGCCGGCCACTTTTGCGCCGGCCGCTTCCAGCATTTCCTTCGCCTCTTCGCGGGCAAGGCTCGGCAAGGTGCCGGTCAGCACGACCGTCTTGCCGGCCAGCACGCCCACAGGCGCCTTCGGCGCGGGCGGGCCTTCGGGCCACGTGACCTTGCCCGGCGCGCGCAACTGCTCGACCACCGTGCGGTTGTGCTCCTCGGCGAAGAACTGATGAACCGACTCGGCGACCACCGGCCCCACGTCGTTGACCTCGAGCAAGGCTTCGACCGAGGCGTCCATGATCGGATCCAGTGAGCCAAAGTGCTTGGCGAGATCTTTCGCCGTGGATTCGCCCACATGCCGGATGCCGAGCGCGTAGATGAAGCGCGCCAACGTGGTGTGCCGGGCTTTTTCGAGCGAATCGAGCAGGTTCTGCGCGGACTTTTCGGCAAAGCGGTCGAGTTCGGCGAGCGTGGCAAAACCGATGTTGAACAGATCGGCCGGCGTACGCACGAGGTTTTGTTCGACCAGTTGGTCGATGATCTTTTCGCCGAGGCCGTCGATATCCAGCGCGCGCCGCTGCGCGAAATGCCAGAGCGCCTGCTTGCGCTGCGCGGGGCAAAACAGGCCGCCGGTACAACGCGCGATAGCCTCGTCCGGCAGGCGCTCGATGCTCGAACCGCACACCGGACATTGCGTGGGCATAACAAATTCGCGGGCGTCGGGGGGACGCCGGTCGAGCAGCGCGCTCACCACTTCGGGAATCACGTCGCCGGCGCGCCGCACGATCACCGTGTCGCCGATGCGGATGTCCTTGCGACGCACTTCGTCTTCATTGTGCAGCGTGGCATTCGTAACCGTCGCGCCGCCGACGAACACCGGCTCCAGCCGCGCTACCGGCGTGATCGCGCCGGTCCGGCCGACCTGCACGTCGATCGCGACGAGTTTGGTCAGCGCCTCCTGCGCGGGGAATTTGTGCGCCAACGCGAAGCGCGGCGCGCGCGACACGAAGCCGAGCGCGTCCTGTTCATCGCGCCGGTTGACCTTGTAGACCACACCGTCGATGTCGTACGGCAGCTTCTCGCGTTTCTCGCCGACGCCGTGGAAAAAGCCCAGCAAGCCCTCGGCGCCCTGCACCACGGCTCGCTCGCTATTCACCGGCAAGCCGAGTTCCTTGTACCAGTCGAGCAGTTCGCTATGCGTGGCCGGCATCTCCATGCCTTCGAGCACGCCGATGCCATAAGCGAAAAACGACAGCGGCCGTTGCGCGGTGATCTTCGAGTCGAGCTGCCGCAAGCTGCCCGCCGCGGCGTTGCGCGGATTGGCGAATTCCTTCTGTTCCGCAGCCCGCTGGCGTTCGTTCAGACGCTCGAAATCGCGCTTGAACATCAGCACTTCGCCACGCACGTCGAGCACGTGCGGGACACGCTTGCCCTTGAGCTTGAGCGGAATGGAGCGAATCGTGCGAACGTTGCCAGTGACGTTCTCGCCGGTCGTGCCGTCGCCGCGTGTGGAGGCTTGCACAAAAGCGCCGTCGACGTAACGCAACGAGATGGCGAGGCCGTCGAATTTCAGCTCGGCCGCGTAGTCGACCGGCACCGGCGGCTCGCTCGCGTTCTTGCCGAGCGCGTCGCCGACGCGCTTGTCGAACGCGACGATGTCTTCGTCGGCGAAACCGTTGTTCAGCGACAGCATGGGCTGGTCGTGCACGACCGGCTCGAAGCCGCTCGCCGCCTCGCCGCCTACGCGCTGGGTGGGCGAATCCGGCACGATCAGGTCCGGATGCTCCGTCTCGATACTCTCCAGTTCCTTGAACAGCTTGTCGTATTCCGCGTCAGGCAAATCCGGCTGGTCGAGCACGTAGTACGCGTAGTTGGCGCGTTCGAGTTCCGCGCGCAGCCACGCGGCACGCTCGGCCGGGGCGTTGGTTGCGGGATGTGAGGCGGAGGTTCGGGCCATGCTGTCGGAAGGTTCTTCAGTGAAGTTCAGACATTGGATTATCGCAGGAAGCGTGCCCCTTTACATCGGCCGAATGGCCAGTTTAGGCGCGTTGCGCGTCGGGTCGAAATGCGCACGTGAAGCCGCGGCCTGAAACGACGACGGCCGCACATTGTGCGGCCGTCGGAGACAGCGGTAAGACGTAAAAAATTTACTGGCTGAACAACCGCCGCGTGGCCGGCGAACCCGCCGGAATGCCCGCCTGTTCGAGCTTCGCGTAGAGGGTCATCAACTGCTTTTCGATCGCGAGCAGCGCGGTTTCCGGCAACGGACGGCGGCCGTCGTCGACCACCCGCCCGCCGATGCGCTCGGCCAACGATTTCGCGTAGTCGCACATCAGACGGAACGGCAGGATGTCTTCGTCGGCCACCGGCACGTCGAGCACCAGCGTGATCATCTGGCCGCCCTTGTAGGTGAGGTCGTCGCGCAAAAAGTTGGTGTCGCCGAATTGCAGCATGAACACCGGGCTTTGCCGCGCGTCGAGCTTGACGAACCGCGTGCCGTCGCGCGAAAGCAGCAGGCCGTCTTGTGACGCGACCGCCTGCACGTAGTTGGCGGACCACGGCGCGCCGTCGGAGAGCACGTTGATCGACAACTGCGCGTCGCACTGCGCGGCAAAGCCGTCGAGTTCGCGCGCCATCGCGACCGTTTCGAGCATGTCCGGGAATTCCGGCGACGCGTCCAGCGCGTCGGCAAACTGCTGCACGCCGGTCACGAACTCGGAAAACTCCAGTTCGTTGAGGGCGCCGCTGCGATTGGCCAATTGCGCGGCCGCGCGCAGTTCTTCATAGCGCGCGCCGTTTTGCAGCAGTTCCCACGCGCCGCCTTCGAGCTTGCCTTCGATATGCACCGGCTTGCTGCCCGCGCGGCGCAGACGCTGCGCGAGCGGAATCACCTTGTCGCCCGCGACCGGACCGTTCAAACGGATCGGCACGATGCAATCGATACGCCGATCGACAATAGCCGGCGGCGCCGACGAGATCGTCGTGGCGGCCGGCAGAATCGGTTCCACGGGTTCGCCGGACTGGCGGGCTTGCGCGGTCTCGGCGCTCGCGTCGCGCTCGGCTTCGGCCACGCCCTCGGCTTCCGGATAGCCGTTCGGCGTGGTCGTCTCGGCCTGAATATCGGCGGCCGTGTCGAGCGGCGCCGTGCCGGCTGCCTGGCCGCCGAACGTTGGTTCGACACGCGCCGCCGTGCCTGGCTCCGCCGCCTCGGCGCCCACTACGGGCTCACGGCGCGTGGTCGGACGGGCCGGTTCGATGAACGGGCTCTGTTCCTCCTGATCGTCCCGCGCGAGATTTTCGGCGGTGTCGGCCGGCATCGGCCGCGGCATCTTCCGGCGCACCTTCGCGCTCTGCCATGCGTTGTACACGACCACGCCCCCGACCACCACGGCACCCGCGCCGATCAAACCGAGTGTCAACTCGTCCATGCATGCTCCATCAGCAATTCTTTTATCTGCGCGGCTCTGCGCCCGCTCCACGTGTCGCGCGACCACCGGCCGCTGCGCTGAACGCGGACACCCGCGAGGCTCAATTCAAATCAAACTCAAACGATATTCTGGGCGAAACCAGCGGCCGATTCCATGTCGACGGCAACGATCCGCGACACGCCCTGCTCCTGCATGGTCACGCCGATCAACTGCTGCGCCATTTCCATCGCGATCTTGTTGTGCGAGATGAACAGGAACTGGGTCTTGTCCGACATCGCCCGCACGAGGTTCGCGAAACGTTCCGTGTTGGCGTCGTCGAGCGGCGCGTCCACTTCGTCCAGCAGACAGAACGGCGCCGGATTCAACTGGAACATCGCAAACACCAGCGCGGTCGCCGTCAGCGCTTTTTCGCCGCCCGACAGCAGATGAATGGTCGAATTCTTCTTGCCCGGCGGTTGCGCCATCACCTGCACGCCGGCGTCGAGAATTTCGTCGCCGGTCATGATCAGCTTCGCCTGGCCACCGCCGAACAGACGCGGGAACAGTTCGCCGAAATGCTGGTTCACCTGGTCGAAGGTGCCCTGCAGGAGCGTGCGCGTTTCCGCGTCGATCTTGCGGATGGCGTCTTCGAGCGTTTCGATCGCGCTGTTCAGGTCGGTGGATTGCGAGTCGAGGAACGACTTGCGCTCGGTCGCCGCCTTCAGTTCGTCGAGCGCGGCCATGTTGACCGGGCCCAACGCGGTGATGGCGTTGTTGATGCGCGTGACTTCGCCCTGCAGGTACGACGGCTTCATGTCCGGCGTGAGCTTGGCCTGCAGTTCGGCCTCGTCGACACCGGCAGCGGCCAGTTGCTCGATAAACTGCTCGCCGTTCAGGCGCGCCGCCTGTTCCTTCAACTGCAATTCGTTGATGCGGTCGCGCAGCGGCTGCAGCGCGCGCTCGGCAGTCAGACGCGTTTCGTCCGCGGCACGCAGCTTGGCGGTGAGATCGTCCAGTTCGAGGCGCGCGGCATGCAGCGCCTCTTCCTTGACGGCGCGAATATCGAGCGCGTCCTGCAAGCCGGTGTGTGCGGTCTGCTCGTTGATGGTTTCCAGTTCGGCGCGCGCATCTTCCAGCGACGCGGCCACACGCTCGCTCTGCTCGTGCGCGACCTGAATGCTGCGCTTCAATTCGTCGATGCGGTTCGCCATGTTGCGCGCCGCGAAGCGCGCGTCGGTGGCGGCACGGTCGAGATCGCGCGCCTGAGCACGCGCGGCGGTAAGTTGCTCGTCGAGCGCTTCGAAAGCGAGTTGATGGTCTTCGAAACGCGCCTGCAATTCGGCGAGTTCGCCATCGTGACGCTCGAAGTTCGCTTCCGACTCCACGCGCATGGCGCGCTGCTCTTCGATCTGCGCGGTGATCTCCGCGAGTTCCTCGCGAATCTGCGTGCTGCGCTGGGTGTAGCGCTCGTGCGCCTGGGTCAGTTTGAGCACGTCCATTTGCAGGGCGTGCACGCGCTGCGTGGCGCGCTCGGCCTGTTGACGCACATCGGTCAACAGCTGGGCGGCTTGCGTGTGAGCGGCTTCGGCGCGGATCGCGGCGGCCTTCGCTTCGTCGGCGAGCAAGGCTTGTGCGCGAACCTGGCGCGCCAGATTTTCGATTTCCTGCTGACGGGCCAGCATGCCGGCCTGCTCGGAATCGGCGGCATACAGTTGCACGCCGACGCGCGTCACCACATGCCCCGCCTTGACGACGAACGAACCGCCTTCCGGCAGTTGCGAGCGCATGGCGAGCGCCTGCTGCAGATCGTCGGCGACGAACGCGAGGCCGAGCCAGTCGTTCAGCACCGCGCGGATGCCCGCGTCGTCGATCCGCACCAGCGACAGCAACGGCCGCAGAGCGGGCGGCGTGGCGGCGGGCTGGCCGGCGACGGGCGGCGCATAGAAGGCGAGCTTGGCGGGCGGCGCGTCGGTCGCGAAGGCCTTGACCCAATCGAGGTTCGACACTTCCAGCGCGGCGAGCCGCTCGCGCAGCACGGCTTCGAGCGCGGCTTCCCAACCGGCTTCGACATGCAGCTTTTTCCACAGACGCGGCAGGCTGCCTAACTCGTGCTTTTCGAGCCACGGCTGGATCTTGCCTTCGGTCTGAACGTTTTCCTGCAACTGCTTGAGGGCGGCCAGGCGCGCGTCGAGCTGATGAATCTGGGCGCTTTCCGCCTGCACGCGTTCCTGCGCCGTGCGGCGTTCACCGTCGAGGCGCGGCAGCGTTTCCTGCGCGTCGGCCAGACGCGTTTGCGCGTCGTGCAGGATTTCCTCGTGCTCGGCGAGCTGCATGCGCAGGTCTTCGAGCTGCGCTTCGTCGGGGGCGTCGAGACCGCCCGCTTCCGACTTCAACCGCTCATGACGCGCCTGCAGTTGTTGCAATTGCTGATCGGCATTGCGCTGATGCGCGGCTTCGAGCTTGAGCGCCTGTTCGGTCTGCGCGATACCGCCGCGTTCGGCGTTCAATTCCGTTTGCGCATCGCGCCAGCGCGCTTCGAGCGCGGGCATCGCGTCGTGCCTGGCGGCGGCTTCGTCTTCGGCGAGCGCGGCTTTTTCTTCGGCGACGGCCAGTTGTTCCTCGGCGTCTTCGAGATCGTCTTGCGCTTTTTGCGCCTGCGATTGCCACTGCTCACGCTGCGCGTTCAGGGCGGCGATCTGCGCCTGCACGCGATTGCGCGATTCGACGATGAACTTGATCTCGGCTTCGAGCCGGCTGACTTCCGAATTCGCCTCGTAGAGCGCGCCTTGCGCGCCTTGCATCGCGTCGCTGGCGGAGTAATGCGCGACGCGCAGCGTTTCGAGTTGCGCTTCGACTTCGCGCAGCCTGGCGGTATGCGCTTCGAGATCGATCTGGGCCTGTTCGATCGCGCGTTGCTGGCGTTCCTGCTCGCTGCCGGCTTCGTTCTTGCGCAACAGCCACAAAAGCCGCTGCTTCTCTTCGCCGTCGGTCTGCAGTTCCTTATAACGCGTGGCGACCACGGCCTGCGCTTCGAGCTTCTCCAGATTCGAACTGAGTTCCCGCACGATATCTTCGACCCGCGTCAGATTCTCGCGCGTGTCGTGCAGACGGTTCTCGGTTTCGCGGCGGCGTTCCTTGTACTTCGACACGCCCGCGGCTTCTTCGAGAAACACGCGCAGCTCTTCCGGCTTGGCCTCGATCAGGCGCGCGATCATGCCCTGCCCGATGATCGCGTACGCGCGCGGCCCGAGGCCGGTGCCGAGGAAGATGTCCTGAATGTCGCGGCGGCGCGCCGGCAGATTGTTGATGTAGTAGCTCGAGGTGCCGTCGCGCGTGAGCACGCGCTTCACGGCGATTTCGGCATACTGGCCCCACTGGCCGGCGGCACGGCCGTCGGCGTTGTCGAACACCAGTTCGACGCTGGCGCGGCTACCCGGCTTGCGCGCGGTCGAGCCATTGAAGATCACGTCCTGCATCGACTCGCCGCGCAGCTCGGAGGCGCGCGATTCGCCGAGCACCCAGCGCACGGCGTCGATGATGTTGGACTTGCCGCACCCGTTCGGCCCCACCACGCCGACTAGCTGGCCCGGAACCTGGAAATGCGTGGGATCGACGAATGACTTGAAGCCAGCGAGTTTGATCGAGGTCAGACGCACGGCGATTTCGCTGTTTGAAAAGGGAAAAAAATAGGTGGCTCGTGAGGGCCGCGCCAGCCGTTCGCCGACAGAGCGACACGGCCCGCGAACCCTCGCGCCTCGGGTGCCGGCTTCATGCATTGAGGCATGCGCCGGCTAATGAGGGGCAATCATACCATCGCGCGTGGGCGGTTTTTGCCGTCCTTACGGTCGTCGGGTCCGGCATCGCGTTCGTCAGCGAGACTGACCTCCTGAATGGCCGGATCGGGCGGCATGGCCTTGGTCCGATGCACCCAGCTGGACAGCGCCGAAGCCAGCACGATGCACACGCCGCCCGCCCACTCGCGCGGGCCGGGCGTCTCGCCGGCGAAGAGCCACGCGGACAGCGCCGTGACCACGATCTCGAACAGCATGATGATCGAGGCCCGGTTGGCCGGCACGCGTGCGAGACCGTACTGCACCAGCATATTGTTCGATGCCAGCAGAAAGCCGAGCCCGAGCACCAGCCAGGCCGCCGTGCCGAGATGCGCGCCGGTGGGCGGCGCGGGCATGGCCTCGAACAGGGAAGCACAGGCGCTGAATAACGCCGCACCGCCGAAGATCGTCGCGGTGCGCATTTCCGGTTTCATGTCCGGCAGCACGCGGCTCGTCTTGAGAATCAGCACGTTGCTCATGGCGAAGCCCATGCCGCCCGCGAGGCCCGCCCATTCGGCGAGATTGCCGGGCACGGGGATGCCGAGTTGCGGCGACCACAGCATGGTCATCGCGCCGGCCAGCGACAGCGCGGCGAGTGCCGCGCCGGCCCAGGTCAAGCGTTCATGCAGGATGAAATGCGCGAAAAGCGCGGTCCACGCGGGGGTGAGATAGAACAGCAGCAGCACGCGCATCACCTGGCCGTGAATCGAGCCCCATACGAAGCCGAGGTTGGTGATACCCGCCGCCAGCGCGAGCGCCGGCAGCAGCCAGTGCCAGCGCACGGTCTTGAGCGCGCGATAACGCACCAGCAGCACGAACAGGCAGCCGGCGCCGCTCGTCAGCGCGCTCGCCGCCGTGCCGGTCACGCCGAGCGCGTTCAGCATGCGCAAGGGGTACCAGATCATCCCCCACACCGACGCGCCCAGCATGATCGCGAGCGTCGGCCAACCGTTGCGAAGCCAGTTGCTCATGGTGCGGGGCTCCTTGCGGAGGTGATCGGGGTGTGTCTGTCGCGGACCGCGATGCGTGTTGCGCGGGCGCCGATGAAGCTTGGGCCGAGAACTGCGGCGTTTCTGCCGAAGGTGCCGCTGGCGTTCAGGCCGTGGACCGCGGCGCTCCTGCGCCTGTTGTGTCCGGATGTCTCCAAGACTGCTGCGTACATTGCTGCTCCTGCTTCTTCTTGCGCGAACCGTCGGCGGCTCGCGTCGTTCCCGCTGCAGCGCATTGCCTGCGCCACCTGGCGGGTTGCACCGTTGCTCAACGGGGCGATGTTCTTCATCTGCTCAACGCTTCACTTGCCTTCACCGCGCTGCCGTGGATCGCCTGCGCGACGCCGCCGTGCCATGCTTACCCGCAAAACCGCCACGCCGCCGTATGCCCGCCATGCCGGCCTCGCCACGCTATAATCATTCGCCCGCCGCTGCTGCCGGCCGTTCAGCGTGTTTTGTACGTTTTTACCGCCGCCGGCGCGTGCCCCGCTTTTTGCTGCATGCTTTTCCGCAGCCGTCTCTCGCTCATCTTCGATCAGGCTCGATCCGCCCAGTGAATCCGCTACTCGACTCTCTTCAGCCCTACCCGTTCGAAAAGCTGCGCGCGCTTTTCGCGGACGTCACGCCGAGCGCCGGCCTCGCGCATATCAGCTTCGGCATCGGCGAGCCGAAACATCCCACGCCCGAATTGATCCGTGACGCCGTGGTGGCTTCGCTCGGCGGCTTGTCGTCGTATCCGGCCACGATCGGATCGCCCGCACTGCGCGAGTCGATCGCGAAGTGGGCCACGCGCCGCTACAACCTGCCGCCGGTCGATCCGGCCACCCAGGTGCTGCCGGTGTCGGGTTCGCGCGAGGCGTTGTTCGCGCTCGCCCAGACCGTGCTCGACCCGAAAAAGAATGCTGACGGCGAGCCTGCGATCGTACTCTGTCCGAACCCGTTCTACCAAATCTACGAAGGCGCCGCGATCCTGGCCGGCGCGCAACCGTACTTCGTGAATAGCGACCCGGCGCGGAACTTCGCCTGCGACTACTCGGCGGTGCCGGCCGACATCTGGGCACGCACGCAACTGCTCTATGTCTGCTCGCCCGGCAATCCGACCGGCGCGGTGCTCACGCTCGACGACTGGCGCGAACTGTTCGCGCTGTCGGACCGCTACGGCTTCGTGATCGCCTCGGACGAGTGCTACTCCGAAATCTATTTCGACGAAGCCAACCCGCCGCTCGGCGGCCTGGAAGCGGCACACAAGCTGGGCCGCGGCTATGAGCGTCTCGTCATGCTGTCGAGCCTGTCCAAGCGCTCGAACGTGCCGGGCATGCGCTCGGGCTTCGTCGCGGGAGACGCGGCGATTCTCAAGGATTTCCTGCTATACCGGACATACCACGGCGCGGCCTTGTCGACGGTATTTCAGAGTGCCAGCATCGTGGCCTGGAACGACGAGACGCACGTGCGCGAGAACCGCGCGAAATACGTGCAAAAGTTTTCCACCGTTACGCCGATGCTCGCCGAGGTGCTCGACGTGCGCCTGCCGGACGCCGCGTTCTACCTGTGGGCGGACGTCTCGCGCACGGGCCTCACGGACACCGAGTTCGCCCAGCGCCTCTACGCCGACTATAATGTGACGGTTCTGCCGGGCTCGTTCCTCGCGCGCACTGCGCACGGCGTGAACCCCGGCCGCAATTTCGTGCGCATGGCGCTCGTCGCCGGCGTCGACGAATGCACGCAGGGCGCGCAGCGGATCGTCGACTTTTGCCGTGCGCTGGCGGGTTGAGTTTTCGTCGATCGCCACCCCGCGCACCGCATCCCTTCTTCAGACTTCAACTCTTCGATAAAGCACGCATATGTCGCAACAACTTCAGCAGATCATTGACACCGCCTGGGAAAACCGCGCCGAACTGTCGCCGAAAGCCGCTCCGGCCGACGTGCGCGAAGCCGTCGCCCACGCCATCGAGCAACTGGACAAGGGCCTGCTCCGCGTCGCGGAAAAGAAGGACGGCGACTGGGTCGTCAATCAGTGGCTGAAGAAAGCCGTGCTGCTGTCGTTCCGCCTGGAAGACAATGCGCCGATGCCGGCCGGCGGCTACAGCCAGTTCTACGACAAGGTGCCCTCGAAGTTCGCCAAATACACCGCTGAAGACTTCGCCGCCGGCGGCTTCCGCGTGGTGCCACCCGCCATCGCGCGCCGCGGCTCGTTTATCGCGAAGAACGTCGTGCTGATGCCGTCGTACACCAACATCGGCGCGTACGTGGACGAAGGCTCGATGGTCGACACGTGGGCCACCGTCGGTTCGTGTGCGCAGATCGGCAAGAACGTGCACCTGTCGGGTGGCGTGGGCATCGGCGGCGTGCTGGAGCCGCTGCAGGCGAACCCGGTCATCATCGAAGACAACTGCTTTATCGGCGCGCGTTCGGAAGTGGTGGAAGGCGTGATCGTCGAAGAAAACTCGGTGATCTCGATGGGCGTGTACCTCGGCCAGAGCACCAAGATTTACGACCGCGAAACCGGTGAAGTCACGTACGGCCGCATTCCGGCGGGCTCGGTGGTGGTGGCGGGCAATCTGCCGTCGAAAGACGGCACGCACAGCCTGTACTGCGCCGTGATCGTCAAGAAGGTCGACGCCAGGACGCGCGCGAAGGTCGGCCTGAACGAGCTGCTGCGAGGCGACTGATGGCGCGCGGCACCAAAACCGTCGTCTACGGCATCCCGAACTGCGACACCGTGAAGAAAGCCCGCGTGTGGCTGGAAGAGCATGGCGTCGAGTTCGAGTTCCACGACTTCAAGAAACACGGCGTGACCGAACCGCTCGTGCAGGACTGGCTGAAAGACGTGAAGCTCGACGCCTTGCTGAACCGGCGCGGCACCACGTGGCGCGCGCTGTCCGACGACATGAAAGCGGCCGCGGACACGCAGTCGGGTGCGATCGCGTTGATGATCCACAAGCCGTCGGTGATCAAGCGGCCTGTGCTGGTGGTCAACGGGCGCGTCAAGTCGCTCGGTTTTTCCGCGGACGAGTACACGGCGCTGTTCGCCTGAGAAAGTTATTGTTGCCTGAGCGCGGAGCTGTTTGTTCAGGCAGGGCGCGACTCGCCTGGTTTGGCGTGCAGTGCTGGATACTGGGGCTCGCGGCCAGTCCGCGCGAGTCTCAGTGCATGCGCCGAACGCACCGCGCCATGTAGTAGAACGCGGCCCGGCCGCGTGACTCAAAAAGCTGTTGCCGGCTGCGGTGTTCAACCGCCAGCCGGCATTTTTTCATTTCAAAGTGGCTGTATCGAATCCATGTCCGGCACCCTCGCCCTTACCGAACAACTGATCGCGCGCGCGTCCGTCACGCCCGACGACCAGCATTGCCAGCGCCTCCTGATCGAGCGCCTCGCCGCACTCGGCTTCGAGCACGAGACCATCGAATCGAACGGCGTGACCAACCTGTGGGCCGTCAAACGCGGCGTCGACGGCACCGCGGGCAAGCTGCTCGCGTTCGCCGGCCATACCGACGTGGTGCCGACCGGCCCGCTCGAACAATGGCGCTCGGCGCCGTTCGAACCGACGCATCGCGATGGCAAGCTGTACGGCCGTGGCGCGGCGGACATGAAAGCGTCGATCGCGGGCTTCGTGGTCGCGAGCGAGGAGTTCGTCGCCGCGCATCCGGCGCACCGCGGCTCGATCGCCTTCCTGATCACGAGCGACGAAGAGGGCCCCGCCACCGACGGCACCGTGAAGGTCGTCGAAGCGTTGCAGGCGCGCGGCGAGCGCATGGACTATTGCGTCGTCGGCGAACCGACTTCGAGCGCGCAGTTCGGCGACATGGTGAAGAACGGCCGGCGCGGTTCGATGTCGGGCAAGCTGATCGTCAAGGGCGTGCAAGGTCATATCGCCTATCCGCATCTGGCGAAGAATCCCGTGCATCTGCTCGCGCCCGCCTTGGCCGAACTCGTCGCCGAACGCTGGGACGACGGCAACGAATATTTCCCGCCCACCACGTGGCAGGTGTCGAACATTCATAGCGGCACCGGCGCGACCAACGTGATTCCGGGCCATGCGGACGTGATGTTCAACTTCCGCTTCTCGACGGCGAGCACCGTGGAAGGTCTGCAGGCCCGCGTGCACGCGATCCTCGACAAGCACGATCTCGACTACGATTTGCAGTGGACCGTGAGCGGGCTGCCGTTCCTCACGCCGCGCGGCGATCTGTCGAACGCGCTCGCCAAGGCGATCAAGGACGAAACCGGCGTGAGCACGGAACTGTCGACCACCGGCGGCACCTCGGACGGCCGCTTCATTGCGCGCATCTGCAATCAGGTGATCGAGTTCGGCCCGCTGAACGCCAGCATCCACAAGATCGACGAACATATCGAAGTCGCACACATCGAGCCGCTGAAGAACGTGTATCGCCGCGTGCTCGAACAACTGATCGCCTGACCCAAGGACTATTGCGATGACGCTCCCGTTTTCCACCGTTCGCGACCTGCTGCGTTTCGCGGTCTCGCGCTTCAACCAGGCCGAACTGTCGTTCGGCCACGGCTCGGCCAATGCCTACGACGAAGCCGTTTATCTGGTCCTGCACACGCTGCATCTGCCGCTCGATCTGCTGGATCCGTTTCTCGACGCGCGCTTGACCGCGGCTGAAATCGACGCCGTGCTGAACGTGATCGAGCGCCGCGCCACCGAACGCGTGCCGGCCGCCTACATCACACAGGAAGCCTGGATGCACGGCTTCCGCTTCCACGTGGACGAGCGTGTGATCGTGCCGCGTTCGTTCATCGGCGAACTGCTGCAGGATGGTTTGCAGCCCTACGTGGAAGATCCCGAGCAGGTGAGCGCCGTGCTGGAGTTGTGCACGGGTTCCGGCTGCCTCGCGATTCTCGCCGCCCACGCGTTCCCGAATGCGGATATCGACGCCGTGGATCTGTCGGCGCCCGCGCTGGAAGTCGCCGCGCGCAACGTCACGGACTACAAGCTCGACGACCGCGTCGCCCTGTTCGAAGGCGATCTGTACGCGCCGCTCGCGGAGCGCCGCTACGATGTGATCATCAGCAACCCGCCGTACGTGAACGCGGCGTCGATGCAGGATCTGCCGGCCGAATACAAGCATGAGCCGGACATGGCGCTGGCGGGTGGCGTCGACGGCATGGACATCGTGCGCCGGATCATTGCCGAGGCGCGCAACTGGCTGACCGACGAAGGCGTGCTGGTCGTCGAAATCGGCAATGAGCGGCAGCACGTTGAAGCGGCGTTCGGCGGGCTCGATCTCGTCTGGCTCTCGACCAGTGCCGGCGACGACAACGTGTTTCTGATCCAGGCGGCTGATTTGCCGGTTTGAGGTCTTAGCGCTTCTTCGGGATGCGGTGCGCGCAGCGGGGTTGTCGTGCCGTGCGCACCGCGCCTGGGCGAAGCTGCTTTTCCGGGCGTTCGCAATCGCGCCCAATCGCGGAATATCGCGCTTCCGAGTGAGGCAGGCCTCACGAGCGCTCCCTTTGAGCCGAAAACTCGACGAGGCTCCCAAGGCCCAACTCGCGCGCTTGCCGGCCAGGGCAAGCGCAAAAAAATCTTTTGCCACGTCGACCAGCGCGTTCAGGCACCCGCCCTTCAAGCCTGACCGTGGCCCGACCATTCCCCCCAACGCACACACGTTCGGTAAGATGAGCGCGGTCAGCTGCCCGGCGCTCATCGAGCCGGCCCAGGCAGCGCTTCGCCAACCCAACGCCGCCTATGCAATTCGACCTGCTTCACATCGGCACGCTGGTCGCCCTCTGCCACATTCTCGGCGTGGCCGCGGCATGTCACGCGATTCTCAACACGCGCACTTCGCAAGGCGCGATTGCGTGGGCCGTGTCGCTGGTCGCGATGCCTTATCTGACGCTGGTGCCATACCTGTTCCTCGGCCGCAGCAAGTTCGCCGGCTACGCGGACGCTCGCCGCGTCGAAAACGAACTGCTGCGCACGCGCGCGCATCCGCCGGAATGGGACACGCGTGCTTCGTCAGCGGGACTGCCGACGCTGGAACTCGGCGGCCGGCTTGTGCATTCGCTCACGCGTCTCGGCGGCATGCCGTTTCTGCCTGGCAACTCGGTGCGCACGCTGGTGAACGGCGCGGCGACCTTCGAGGCGATCTTCGACGCTATCGAGCACGCGCGCCGCTACGTGATCGTGCAGTTCTTCATCGTGCGCGACGATGCGCTCGGCGAGATGCTCAAAGACGCGCTGATCGCGAAAGCGCAACAAGGCGTGCGCGTCTACTTCCTGTACGACAGCATCGGCAGCTTCGATCTGCCGCACCGCTACGTGGCGGCGCTGCGCGCGGGCGGCGTGGAGACGCATCCGTTCGCCACCAATCGCCGCTTCGTCAACCGTCTGCAACTGAACTTCCGCAATCACCGCAAGATCGTTTCGGTGGATGGCGAACGCGCGTTTGTCGGCGGACATAACGTGGGGGTTGAATATCTCGGCGGCAAGCCGCCACTCTCGCCGTGGCGCGATACCCATATCGAGGTGCGCGGGCCGGCCGTCGCCAGCATCCAGTTCGTGTTCACGGAAGACTGGCATTGGGCCACGCAGCAGTTGCCCGAGTTCGACCTGCCGCCCTTTCCTGTCGCCGACCCCGCAGCGGAGCAAGGCATGCACTGCCTCGTCGTGCCAAGCGGTCCCGCGGACAAGCAGGAGACCTGCTCGCTGTTTTTCGTCGAAGCGATCAACGCGGCACGCGAACGGGTCTGGATCACCTCGCCCTACCTGATCCCCGACGAGTCCGTGTTCGCGGCGTTGCGGCTCGCGGCGCTGCGCGGCGTGGACGTGCGCATTCTGATTCCGAGCCGGCGCGATCACCTGGTCGTGTTCGCCGCCTCGAAACTCTATGCGTACGACTCGTTACGCGCGGGGATCCGGATCTTTCGCTACCAGCCGGGCTTCCTGCATCAGAAGGTCGTGCTGATCGACAGCGTCGCCGCGGCAATCGGCAGCGCGAATCTCGACAACCGCTCGTTCCGGCTGAACTTCGAGATCATGGTGCTGACCGTTGACCGCGCCTTCGCCAAAGAGGTCGAAACGATGCTGCTGGCCGACTTCGCCGAATCGCGCGAAATCGACCGCAACGAATACCGCAAGGCGACCGCTTTGAAACGCGTGTTAATGCATGTGGCGCGTCTCTTTTCGCCGATCCTCTAGCGGCCGCCGCCTCATAGCAGCTTTTCGATGTCTTCGGTGATCGCGTCGGGCTTTGTCAGCGGCGCATAGCGCTTCACCACGTTGCCGTCGCGGCCGATCAGGAACTTGGTGAAATTCCACTTGATCGCTTCCAGGCCGAGCAGTCCCGGCGCCTCGCCCGTCAGATAACTGAACAGCGGATGTGCGTTCGCACCGTTCACGTCGACCTTGTCGAACATCGGGAACGTGACGCCGTAATTCTTTTCGCAGAAGCTGCCGATTTGCGCGGCGTCGCCCGGCTCCTGCTTGCCGAACTGGTTGCAGGGAAACCCGAGCACCGTGAGCCCGCGTGCGGCGTAGGTGTCGTACAGGTTCTGCAAGCCCGCGTACTGCGGCGTGAACCCGCATTCGCTCGCCGTGTTGACGATCAGCAAAACCTTGCCTTCATACTGCCCAAGGCTGACTTCCTCGCCGCCCAACGTGCGTGCCGAAAACGAATAAATCGATGTCATATGCTCCCCCGTGAAAGCCGTCAGTCTATGCCAAAAGCCTCGCCGTTACAGTCGGCCGAATGGCCGATCCCGGTTGAGCGCCCGGTGTCGGGCCCGGCAGTCTAAAATAGCGGTTTTCTTCAGCCGGCCTCTTCGTGATCCGCTTTAACCAGTTCAGCCTCGCGCGCGGCACCAAGCCGCTCTTCGACAACACCACGTTCACCCTCAACCCTGGCGAGAAGGCCGGCCTGGTGGGGGCAAACGGCGCGGGCAAGTCGACGCTGTTCGCCGTGCTGCTCGGCGAACTGCACGCTGACGGCGGCGATTTTTCGATCCCGCCGAACTGGCAGATCGCCCACGTCGCGCAGGAAACGCCCGCCGCGGACAAGACCGCCCTCGCCTACACGCTAGATGGCGACGCCGCCTTGCGCGCGATCGAAGCGGCGATTGCCGCCGCCTCCGCGGCGCATGACGGCGCGGCCGAAGGCGAAGCGCACGCCGCGTTCGCCGACGCCGACGGCTACACCGCGCCCGCGCGCGCCGAAGCCCTGCTGCTCGGCCTCGGCTTCACGCTCGACCAGACTCGCGAACCCGTCAGCAGTTTCTCGGGCGGCTGGCGCATGCGGCTGAATCTGGCTCAGGCGCTGATGTGCCGCTCCGATCTGCTGCTGCTCGACGAACCGACCAACCACCTGGATCTCGACGCGATCGTCTGGCTGGAAGACTGGCTGGCCCGTTATCCGGGCACGCTGATCGTGATCTCGCACGACCGCGAATTCCTCGATTCGGTCTGCAATGTCACGCTGCATCTGGAGCAGCAGCAGATCAAGCGCTACGGCGGCAACTACTCGCAATTCGAAGTGCTGCGCGCGCAGCAGATCGCGTTGCAGCAGAGTGCGTACGAAAAGCAGCAGCGCACGGTCGAGCATTTGCAGAGCTACATCAACCGCTTCAAGGCGCAGGCGACCAAGGCGCGCCAGGCGCAGAGCCGCGTCAAGGCGTTGGAAAAGATGGAGCTGATCGCGCCGGCGCATGCGTCCTCGCCATTCACGTTCGAATTCCGCACGCCCGATTCCGCGCCGAACCCGATGATGGTGATGGAAGACGTGCGCTGCGGCTACCGCAGCGAAGGCGAGCCCGCGGTCGAGATTCCCATCGTCGATCACGTCATGCTGTCGATCCAGAATGGTCAGCGCATCGGGTTGCTCGGCGCGAACGGCCAAGGCAAGTCCACGCTGATCAAGACGCTGGCCGGCACGCTCGAGGCGCTCGGCGGCCATGTGCGCGAAGGCAAGGGGCTGCGCATCGGCTACTTCGCCCAGCATCAGCTCGAAACGCTGCGCCCGGACGATACGCCGTTGCAGCACCTCGCACGTCTCGCACCGGACACGCGCGAACAGGAATTGCGCGACTTCCTCGGCAGCTTCAATTTTTCCGGCGAGATGGCGACGTCGAAGATCGCGCCCTTCTCCGGCGGCGAAAAAGCCCGTCTCGCGCTCGCGCTGATCATCTGGCAAAAGCCGAACCTGCTACTGCTCGACGAACCGACCAACCATCTGGATCTCGAAACACGGCACGCGCTGACCATGGCGCTCGCGCAGTTCGAAGGCACGCTGATTCTGGTGTCGCACGACCGGCATCTGCTGCGCGCCACGACGGATCAGTTCATGCTGGTCGCGAAACATCGCCTGCAGGAATTCGATGGCGACCTCGACGACTACCGCGACTGGCTGCTGCAACACGCAGCCGAACAGCGCGCGGCGCTCAAGGCGAATGCAGCGGCGAGCGGCAGCAATGGCGGCGACAGCGGCCCGGACGGCGTGAACCGCAAGGAACAGCGACGCCTCGAGGCGGAAACGCGCCAGAAGCTTGCGCATCTGAAAAAGCCGCTGCAAAGCCGGATCACGAAGATCGAAAAGGAAATGGACGCGCTCAACGCGGAGAAGGCGACGCTCGACGCGTTCGTCGTCGACCCGGCAAGTTACGAGCCCGAGCAGAAAAGCAAACTGACGGAGGCGATCCGCCGTCAGGCAGATGTGAACGCGCGCCTCGAAGCGCTCGAAGCCGAATGGCTCGAGACTCATGAGGAACTCGAACAAATCGGCTGACGGCACGCTGTTTCAGGTCCGCGCCGGCATCGACGGGAGCTTGGCTTTGTCATCCGGGAATTCATCCGTCTCAACGCCTGGGGCGTCGGCTGGGGCGTCGTCGGCGGCTTCGGCTGCTTCATCCGTGGCGGCTTCGGCGACTTCATCGGCGCCGAATTCGGCCGCATCTTCGGCTGCCGCTTCGGCCAAGTCTGCGGCTACTTCACGGGCAGCGGGTTCGGCCACTTCGCCGGCCGCCTCCGCGCCACCCGCGTTACAGGGCTTGCGCGTGCTCGACCTCACGCGCCTGCTGCCGGGCCCGGTTGCCGCGTTGCGGCTCGCCGAACTGGGCTCAGACGTGCTGAAGATCGAAGC
Source organism: Paraburkholderia sp. BL17N1 (assembly GCF_003634175.1). Taxonomy (NCBI): domain Bacteria; kingdom Pseudomonadati; phylum Pseudomonadota; class Betaproteobacteria; order Burkholderiales; family Burkholderiaceae; genus Paraburkholderia; species Paraburkholderia sp. BL17N1. Next base: position 2,992,789 of record NZ_RBIW01000001.1, on the reverse strand, counting down.
GCCCGGTGCGGGCGACCCCACTCGCACGATGATGCAGTCGTCGAGCGATCGCGTGGCGGGGCGGCCCGGCGCGTTTTACCGGCTGGTGAATCGCGGCAAGCGCGAAACGCGCCTTGACCTCAAGTCCGAGGCGGGACGCAACGTGCTGTGCGCGCTCGCCGCCGAAGCCGACGTCCTGATCGAGAGTTTCCGGCCGGGTGTGATGGAGCGGCTGGGCCTCGGCTACGAAACACTGCACGCGCTCAATCCCCGGCTGGTTTACTGCGCAATCAGCGGATACGGCGCGAGCGGTCCGTTCGTCGATCATGCCGGCCACGATCTGAACTACATCGGCTACGCGGGCGTGCTCGATCAACTGGCGGGCCGTGACGGCGCGCCGATCCTGCCGAATTTCCAGATTGCCGACCTGCTCGGCGGCGCCCTCAGCGCGGTCACGCAGATTCTCGCGGCGCTATGGCATGTGTCGCGCGGCGGCGAAGGCCGCTTCGTCGATGTCTCCATGACGCACGTCACCTACGCGCACAACGTGGTGGCGCAGGTCGCGCTCGCCAACGACGGTGCGGCACCTGCCGCCGGCGCCGGCCTGCTGAACGGCGGCGTGCCGTGCTACAACCTGTACCGCACGCTCGATAACCGCTGGCTCGCCGTCGGTGCGCTGGAACTGAAGTTCTGGGAAACGCTCTGCATGGCGCTCGACCGGCCTGAATGGGCGACGCGCCATTGGAGTCTCGGCCAGGCGATCGGTGGCCCGGACGCCGCCGCGCTCACGCAAGAACTCGCCGAGGTGATCGGCAAGCGTCCGTTGGAAGAATGGGTTTTGCTACTGGAGTCGCTCGACTGCTGCGTCTCGCCGGTGCTGACGGCAGGGGAAGCCGCGCGCCATCCGCTGTTCAATCCGCAGGCTTACGAGGCGGCGAGCGCAGACGGTGCCGACGAGGAAGACAGGCTGATCAGGTAGCGCGCGCGGGCCAGCCAAGGCTGGTCGGTAATACGGCGCTTGATATGGTGCGCGTTCGCTCCGTTAGGCTGATCAGCCTCACTAGCCGCGTTGGCATCGTCGCACTGTGTGCGGCGTTGGTTTCGTCGCACCGTTCGTGGCATTGGCCCCAAGTGGCATGACCGGCAACCGGGGCACAAAACCGATCACCACCCCCGCACCCGCAGATCCGCGCCGCGCAAGCCCTCAGCGCCGCGCTACCGCCTGCCGCGGCAAAGTCTGACGCGGCGTCTTTTCGTCGTCGTACAGCACGTGCTTGCGGCCTTCCACATGACGATTGATCGTCGCGCGGACTTCGGCGGCCGTGGCGTCTTCGGCCACGACCCGCCGGGAAATCTGCCCTGCCGTGTCGATCCACTCGACGATCCGGCAAGCGCCGCCCCAAGGCTGGCGAATAGGCGCGGAGACGCGGCAGCCGCGCACCTGTATTGGCTGTTCGGCTACGGTTTCATATGACTGTTTCAAGGCGCGATCCTTTTTCGGGCATCAGAAGGGATGCATACCCTTGCAGCTTAGGAAAAAGGAATGTCGGGTAGGTTACAGCCAATATGGAGATATTTACGGGCCATTACGGAACGTCGGGCGCCGCCAGGCACCCGAACCCCGTCTATTCAAGCGTGCGGACCCGGTCGATAGCCTGTTCGATCCGTTCGACCGCAACGACCTGTAAGCCTTCGATCGGCTGTTTCGGCGCATTGGCCTTGGGAATCACCGCAACCGAAAAGCCCAGCTTGGCGGCTTCCTTCAGGCGCTCCTGACCGCGCGGCGACGGCCGGATCTCGCCGGCGAGGCCCACTTCCCCGAACACCACCAGCCCCTTGGGCAGCGGCTTGTTGCGCATGGACGAGTGAATCGCGAGCAGCACGGCGAGGTCGGCGGCGGGCTCGGTGATCTTCACGCCGCCCACGGCGTTCAGGAACACGTCCTGATCGAAGCACGCGATGCCGGCATGCCGGTGCAGCACCGCCAGCAGCATCGCGAGCCGGTTTTGCTCCAGACCGACGGCGAGGCGCCGCGGGTTCGGCGCGTTGGCCGAGTCCACAAGAGCCTGCACCTCGACCAGCAGCGGGCGCGTGCCCTCCTGTGTCACCAGCACGCAGGAACCCGGCACCGACTGTTCGTGCTGCGACAGAAACAGCGCCGACGGATTGGCCACGCCGCGCAAGCCGCGCTCGGTCATGGCGAACACGCCGAGTTCGTTGACCGCGCCGAAGCGGTTCTTGATCGCGCGCACCAGACGGTACGAGGAATGCGTGTCGCCTTCGAAGTACAGCACCGTGTCGACGATGTGCTCGAGCACACGCGGCCCGGCCAGCGCGCCTTCCTTGGTCACGTGGCCGACCATGATGATGGTGGTGCCGGACTGCTTGGCAATGCGCGTGAGTTGCGCCGCGCACTCGCGCACCTGGGCGACCGAGCCCGGCGCGGATGTCAGCGCGTCGGAATAGACGGTCTGGATCGAGTCGATCACCGCGACATCGGGCCGCTGCTCGGCGATCGTCGCCTGAATTTTTTCGAGCTGGATTTCCGCCAGCAATTGCAGCTCGCTTGCCTTCGAACCGGGCTCCAGCAACGAAAGCCGTTGCGCGCGCAACGCAATCTGCGCGGCCGACTCTTCGCCGCTGATATAGAGCGCGCGTTTGTCGGCGGCGATCTCAGCGAGCGATTGCAGCAGCAGCGTCGATTTGCCGATGCCCGGATCGCCGCCGATCAGCACCACGCCGCCCGGCACCAGCCCGCCGCCGAGCACGCGGTCGAACTCGCTCACGCCGGTGGAAAAGCGCGGCACGTCGGATGCATCGATATCGGCGAGACGGCGCACGGGCGCGCTCTCCGCGAGCGACTGGAAGCGGTGCGTGGACGGCGCTTCCGCCACCGACTCGACCAGCGTGTTCCATGCATTGCACGAGGGGCACTGCCCGGCCCATTTCGGCGATTGCCCGCCGCATTCACTGCAGATGTACAACGTTTTGGGTTTTGCCACGCGTTATTGCCTGTGTTGCTGTTCTTTGGGATTGAAACGCTTGATGTGGGGCCGGGCGCGCACCGGGTTGCGTGCCTTACTCCGCCCGCACCGGCACGCGCGGCGCCACCGCGCACATCAGCTCATAGCCGATGGTGCCGCACGCCTGCGCGACGTCGTCGATCGGCAGCGAGGTGCCCCACAGCTCGACGCGCGAGCCGACGTTGGCGGTCGGCACCGGCGTCAGGTCGACGGTGAGCATGTCCATCGAGACGCGCCCGACGACCCGCGTGCGCACGCCGTCGACGATCACCGGCGTGCCTTCCGGCGCGACGCGCGGATAGCCGTCCGCGTAGCCGCACGCCACCACGCCGATGCGCATCGACCCGCGCGCCTTGAAAGACGACCCGTAGCCGACCGTATGGCCTTCGGCAAGTGTCTGCACGGCGATTAGTTCCGAGGCGAGCGTCATGGCGGGCTGCAGGCCGGTGCCTTCGATCGCCGCCGTGACGCCGGACGGCGATGCGCCGTACATGATGATGCCCGGGCGCACCCAGTCGAAATGCGTGGCAGGATGCCACAGCGTGGCCGCCGAGTTGGCAAGGCTGCGCGCGCCGGCAATGCCTTGCGCGCCGCGCTCGAACGCCTGCACCTGATAGTCCACGCCGCGATCGCCGTCGGCGTCGGAGAAATGGGTCATCAATGTGATCTGGCCGACGCCCTGGGCAGCGCGCGCCCGCTCCCAGGCGGCGCGGAATTTCTCCGGCGTGTAACCGAGGCGATTCATGCCGGTGTTCATCTTCAACTGGATATTGACCGGTTTGGACAGGCGCGCCATTTCGAGCATGCGCAACTGTTCGTCCGAATGCAGCGCGGTGGTCAGGCTGTAGCGGTCGATCACGTCGATATCGGTCGGACGAAAGAAGCCTTCGAGCAGAAGAATCGGGCCGGCCCAACCCAATTCACGCAACTTCACGGCTTCTTCGAGGTCCAGCAACCCAAAGCCGTCGGTTGCGCGCAGGCCCGGAAAAACGCGCGCAAGGCCATGCCCGTATGCGTTGGCCTTGACGACGGCCCAGATTTTGGATTTCGGTGCATAGCGCCGGGCAACGGCGAGATTATTGGCGAGAGCGGAGGTATGAATCGTGGCTGAGAGCGGGCGCGGCATGGGATATTTTCGTAAAGACGCTTGCGAATCAGCGGCTTACAGTGCGTTTTCAGCGCTCCGTAGCCCGCTGGGCGGTGCGATCAAGGATTCTGCTAGTCCGAATGCATCTATTTTCATGATATAAAGCCGTGCGCACAACCCATTTCGACGAACGGCATAAGCCCGGACGCTCAACCAGCGGCCGGGGCGGACAGACCGCAGCGAGGACAGCATCGCATCAGATGAAAAAAGGTTTTTACACCATCATGGCCGCGCAGTTTTTTTCGTCGCTGGCCGACAATGCGCTTCTGATCGCTGCTATCGCACTGCTGAAAGATCTTCACGCCCCGAACTGGATGACGCCGCTGCTCAAGCTGTTCTTTGTGCTGTCGTACGTCGTTCTCGCCGCGTTCGTGGGCGCCTTCGCCGACTCCCGTCCGAAAGGACGCGTGATGTTCATCACCAATACCATCAAGGTCGTCGGTTGCATCACGATGCTGGTGGGCGCGCATCCGCTGCTCGCGTACGGAATCGTCGGCTTCGGCGCGGCGGCCTACTCGCCCGCCAAATACGGCATTCTCACCGAGCTGTTGCCGCCTGACCGGCTGGTCGCCGCGAACGGCTGGATCGAAGGCACGACCGTCGGCTCGATCATTCTCGGCACGGTGCTCGGCGGAGCGCTCATCAGCCCGCACATCGCCGCGCCGATCCTGCGGCACCACATACCGTCCGTCAACACCCCCGCCGAAGCCGCAATGCTGGTCATCATGGCCATCTACGTTATCGCGGCGCTGTTCAATCTGCGCATTCCCGACACCGGCGCGCGCTATCCGAAACAGGAACGCGGCCCGATCAAACTCGTCACCGATTTCGCCGACTGTTTCCTCGTGCTGTGGCGTGACAAGCTCGGCCAGATTTCGCTCGCCGTGACCACGCTGTTCTGGGGCGCGGGCGCGACGCTGCAATTCATCGTGCTGAAGTGGGCTGAGGTGTCGTTGAACATGTCGCTGTCCGAAGCGGCCATTCTGCAAGCAGTGGTGGCCGTGGGCGTGGCGGCCGGCGCGATCTTCGCGGCCTCGCGCGTGCCGCTGAAGAAGTCGCTGTCGGTGTTGCCGGTCGGCATCATGATGGGCATTGCCGTGATGCTGATGGCGTTCTATACACGCGACCTCTTCCCCGCCCACTGGGGCATTTATTTCGGCCGCGTGCACTTACCGGGCTATCTGATCGTCGCGTATATTTTCCTGATGATCGTCGGCGGCCTGTCGGGCTTTTTCGTCGTGCCGATGAACGCGCTGCTCCAGCATCGCGGGCACGTGCTGCTGTCGGCCGGTCACTCGATCGCCGTGCAGAACTTCAACGAAAACCTCTCCGTGCTCGTCATGCTGTGCCTCTACGCCGTGCTCGTGTGGCTCGACGTGCCGGTCACGGCGGTGATCGTGCTATTCGGCACCTTCGTCTGCGTGATGATGTGGTTCGTGATGCGGCGCCACCAGGCCAACCAGCGCGCGTTCGACTCGGTCGCGCTGATCGGCGAAGTCAAGCACTGATTCGCGGCGGGTCGTCCGCTCACGTCGCGGCCCGCGCCTTCCTCCTTCCTCGCTTTGCCATGACTCAACCGATTCCCAATGTGCTGACGATCGCCGGTTCCGATTCCGGCGGCGGCGCCGGCATTCAGGCCGACCTCAAGGCTTTCTCGGCGCTCGGCGCGTACGGCGCGAGCGTGATCACCGCGCTCACCGCGCAAAACACGCGCGGCGTCACCGCGATTCACGCGCCGGACCCCGGCTTCATTACCGCGCAACTCGATGCGGTGTTCGACGACATCCGCATCGACGCCGTGAAGATCGGCATGCTGGCGAACGCGCCGATCGCGCGCGCGGTCGCCGATGCATTGCGCCGCCACAAGCCGAAGCACATCGTGCTCGACACGGTGATGATTTCGAAGAGCAACCACGCGCTGCTGCTGCCGGACGCGGTCGCGGCGGTGCGCGACGAATTGCTGCCGCTCGCCGATCTGCTGACGCCCAATCTGCCGGAAGCCGCCGCGCTGCTCGGCGTGCAAGCCGCGACCGACGAAGCCGGCATGGTCGAGCAAGGCGAAGCACTGCGGGCGCTCGGCGCACGCGCGGTGCTGATGAAGGGCGGCCATTTGAGCGCCGCGGATAGTCCGGACTGGCTGGTGCAGGAAAGCGGCACGCTTCGTTTAGGCGGCCCGCGAGTGCCGGTGAAGAATACGCATGGAACGGGCTGCACGCTGTCGTCGGCGATTGCGGCGCTGATTCCGCAGCGTGGCGATCTGGCGAGCGCCGTCGCCGATGCCAAGCAGTATTTGACCGGCGCGCTGCAGGCGAGCGATCGGCTCGACGTCGGCGGTGGCGTGGGGCCGGTGCATCATTTTTATCGGTGGTGGTGACGCGCCGCTACTGCCGCGCGTAGTGTCGCGCCAGCTCGGGCCACTCGTCGGGCACGATAAAGCCGCGCGAGCGCTCGATCAGTTTGCCTGCGCTGTCCTCGACGAACGCGCCGACCATCGCCGGTCCGTGCTGATGCAACGTTTGCCCGGCGAGCGTTTTCGCATCGACGAATGCGAGGTCCGCACTCCGCACCTCAAGAGCCGCATGGCGTCGCGGCGCCAGCCATTCCAACCGCGGCAATGTCCGCCATTTCTCCGCATGCGCCGCCGCGAACGCCGGCCAATCACTACGCGTCACCCACCAGCCGCGACCATGTGCCGGATCGAGTTCGACCGGGTCGACGGACGTTTCGCCATGCCGATAAAACAGCCAGCCTTTGATGAACATCTGCGGTGTCCACGGACCGGCGTAGCCGACCGAGGCAAACTCCTCACGCGCGCTCAACGGCAATTGATGATTGAGCACATGAGCGAGTTTCAGATCGAAGCGGTCTTTCAGATTCGGGCCGACGTAGTCGGATAACTGCGCGGATAACTGCGCGCGCCCGTCGCCGGCATGCAGATAGCACTTCACGGCCAACTCCCAATGGAGCCGCGCGCCCCGCCGCGTCCGCACCAGGAAATCGCATTCGCCGAGCGTGACGCCCCCGCGCCGTAGCGGCACGCCCGCCGCCACCAGCCGCGCCGCCGGCCCATGCTGCAGGAACCAGCCGAGCAGCCGTTCGGCGTAGCGGCCGAGGCGCGTGATGCGCGTCGCCGCGAGTTCGTGATGCAGGGGTTCAGGCGCGGCGTCGAGCGCGCGCAGCCAGTCGAGGGTCGCCTGTGCTTCCTGTGGCGTGTCGAAGGGATTCGCCAGCGCGCCGACCGGTGGTTGCGGGCGCAACAGGTCGGCGCTCAGCAGCAGCCAGGCGAGATCGCGCACGGCGGCGTCGCGCAAGCTGTCGAGCAGCGCATCACGGCTCGCGTCATCGATGCCGGGCGTCGCGGCGCAACCGATCGCCGGACCCTCGCCGGACTTCACTTCGACGCGTTCGACGGCGTGCCGCCGGCCGCCCGCCACGTGTCGCGCGCGAGGCACAGGTCGGCCCAGGCTTTCGCCTTATCGGGCAGGCTGCGCAGCAGATACGCCGGGTGATAGGTGACGATCACGGGCACGCCTTCGTATTCATGCACGCGGCCGCGCAGCGACGAAATGCTCGCCTCGGTCTTCAGCAAACTCTGCGCCGCGAAGCGGCCCAGCGCGACGATCAGCTTCGGCTTGACCAGCGCGACCTGACGTTGCAGATACGGCTCGCAACGCGCGACTTCGTCCGCTTCGGGATTACGGTTGCCGGGCGGCCGGCACTTGATCACGTTGGCGATATAGACGTTGGTGTCACGCGCGAGCGTCAGCGAACGCAGCATGTTGTCGAGCAGCTTGCCGGCCTGGCCCACGAACGGTTCGCCCAGACGATCCTCGTTCTCACCCGGCGCTTCGCCGATCAGCATCCAGTCGGCGCCGCGATCGCCGACGCCGAATACCGTATTGGTGCGCTTCTCGCACAGACGGCAAAGCTGGCAGGCGGCGACGCGCTCGCTCAGCGCATCCCAGTCGAGCGTGTGGATTGCCGGCGCCGCAGGGGCTTCGTGGCGTGCGTCCGTGGGAGCCTGGGTTGGCAGATCGTCGAACCAGGCGAAATCGTCGTCGGGCGGCGCGTCGAACGGCGGTGGCTCGGGGCTACGGGGTTGCTGGAGCCGTGCCGACTGCGGTGCTTGCGGCTGGCTTGCCTCGACCGACGCTTGCATCCGGCCTGGCATCGGGTCTTGTGAAGGCAGCCTTTGAGGTTCGGTTTGCGCACCGCTCTGCATGGACCGCGACGACTCGCCTGAGCGCGTGTCAGCGGGCGGCTGGCGCTCAGCGAACCGTTCGCGTGCCCCGGCCGCGGGTGATGCCTGATCCGGACGTCCAGACGCGCCGCGTTCGCCTGGCGCCGGCGCGGCGTTGGCTTGGTGAACGTCGGCGGCGCGCATCGCGGGCTGCGAGGTTTCCTGCGCACGAGCAACGGGCGGCAGCCCTGGCGACGCCCCACGCGCATCATCACGACGCGCGGCCGGCGCAGCCGCGCCCTGCCCGACCACGGCCGCGGCTTGCGCCTGCGGTTCAGCGACCGGCTCCTGCTCCGCCGCCATACCCCGACGTACCCACAGCGGTGTGAGTCCGAACTCTTCCAGAACCGATTCATGCAGCGCCATCTGCGCCCTCCGTGGCAAACGAGAAACGCATCACGATGGCGTCCTCCCGGCTGCGATGCCGCGCCGGATAATAGTTTTTGCGCCGGCCGATCGAAGCGAAGCCGAAGCGCTCGTAAAGCCGGATCGCCCGATGATTCGACGGTCGCACTTCCAGCAACAGCCCCTCGAGTTTTTCAGCGCGGGTAATGCGCACGGCTTCGCGCAGCAGCGCGAGCCCGGCGCCGGCGCCTTGCGCCGCGGGCGTCACGCATAGATTGAGCAGATGCATTTCGTCGACGACCGGCATCAGCACGCAATAGCCGATCAGGGTACCCGTGACATGGCGCAGACAGACGCCGAAGTAGCCGTTGCGCAGCGAGTCGCCAAAATTGCCCCGGCTCCAGGGAAACTCATATGCGATTTTTTCGATGGCGGCGACTTCATCCAGATCGCCTTCAGTCATCGGCGACATGTAGCGGTCCGCGAGCAACACGCCACTCATTGCCGGCCCTCGCCTTGCGCTGCGTCGTGCGCGAGTCGGGCGGCCTGCTCGGCCCTGGCGGCTTTCTCGGCTTTCTCGGCGACCCGTTCGGCGGTGGTCTGGGCGACCTTGTCGCGCACGTATTCCGGCGCGGCCTGGTCGGCGGGCACCGTGCGACCCGCCCGCAACGCGCGCAGCGCGGCGTGCGCTAGCGGCACGGCATGCGGCAGCGCTTCACTGTCGACGCTGCGCGCCGCGGCGACTGCGGGCAGCCGCGCGCCGAACGCCGCGGCGGCATTGCCTGCCAGCGTGAAGGGGACGTCGGGCAAAACGAGCCGGTCCGGCGCATCGAGCGAAGCCGTCTGCAGCGTGCGCCATTCACCTTGCGCGTCGTCCCATGCGTAGTCGGCCCAATAGATTTCGTCCATACGGGCGTCGAGCGCTGCGAGCACGCGCGTCGCCGACGGATCGCGCAGGCGGGCGCTCTCGGCACAAGCGAGCAGCGTACTGACCGGCACGACCGGCAGATTCAGGCCGAACGCGAGGCCTTGGGCGACACCGGTGGCGGTACGCAAGCCGGTGAACGAGCCGGGACCGGAACCGAAGGCGATGGCGTCGCAGTCCGCCAGTGTCAGGCCGGCTTCGTCGAAAAGTTCGCGGATGGCGGGGAGCAGGCGCGTGCTGGAAACCGCGCCGGTTTGCTCGTGGCGCACCCACAGATGCGGTTCGGCGCGGGCCTCTTCAGGCGTCGCGCCGGCCGCGTTGCCGGCGGCGGACAAAAGCGCCACCGAGCAGAATTCGGTCGAGGTATCGAGGGCGAGGAGCACAGTTTGAGTCATGGACCGTATTGTAATCGGCACGGCGCGCGCAAATGTGGTTTGGCATGCGCCGAGGTGGCTCGGGTCGCGCGAAGGTGGCTGCCCGCTCGCGAGGCTGGCTTGGGTCGCGCCAAGTGGTTTGGATCGTGCGAAAGTGGTCCACCTCGCGCGAGGCGCATATGGCTTGCGCCCAGCAGCGGCCCAGTTTGCGCCAAACCGGGTTCGCCTCGCGCCCGAGCCTGTCCGTCTTGCGCCGCATCGCCGGCCGGCGTTTGGAATGAGCCCTCGGCCCCTGCCGGGGCATCCAGTTGTTATGATCGTCAGCCGAGTTCAATCCCGATCCCGCCTGGCGGGCAAACGACAATGACCGACATCGACACCCAGTTCACCCAAGCCCACGAAGACGTCCAGCAACTGCCGGAGCGTCCGGGCAATCTCACGCTGCTGCGCCTTTACGCGCTCTACAAGCAGGCCACCCGCGGCGACGTTCAGGGCGACAAACCCGGCTTCACCGACATCGTCGGCAAATACAAGTACGACGCGTGGGCCGCGCTCAAAGGCACCGCGCAAGACGCCGCGAAGCAGCAATACGTCGAACTCGTCGAATCGCTCAAGAGCGGCGCGTCGGCCTGACTGGTCCCGATCGATGCCAGGCGACTTCACGCGAACGATTGCCTGATCCGCCCCCGGCCGACGGCGAATCGCCCTGAACCGCGCCGGCACGACGATAGCCGGCCGGCGCAGCCGCCTGTCGAGCCGCCCGAACAGCACCCCGGCACAAACTTTTCCGCCAGGAAAATTCCTAATGGTGGCGCAGTGCAGCAAAAGGCTATACAATGCTGCCTGCGCTTCACTGCTTTGCCCGGCTTTCCTCTAGCGGCCTTTGCGGCGCAGCGCCTCGTAGCGTTTAGCTCCAATCCAGTTTAGAACCTGTCCCCTCCTGCCTAGCCCCTCCGGGCGATCATGTCCCAGGCTGGCGGCACGCCGTGTTGGCATGTCGCATCCGATACAGCTTCTAACGAAAAGCTCGCCTTCATTGCCGCGAGCTGCCCCCGTTTTTCGATTTGCTCGCTGCTTCTTTGCTCGCTGAATCCGACGACTTGGGTATGCCGATTGGCGCCGACGTTTTAATTCCGTGTGTACCAAGGATTTACCAAGGATTCTCATGACTTCGAGCAATACCCCCAGCAGCCCGTTGAACGCCATCGCCGATCAAGCCCTCGGTCTCGAAAGCCGCGACGCAGCACCCGCACAAGCCGCAGCCGTTGCTGCCGCTCCGGAAGCCGTCGCAGCAGAAGCCGCAGCGCCGACCGGCCCGTCGTTCGCGTCGCTCGGTCTCTCCGCGGATGTCGTCTCCGCGCTGACCGCCGCTGGTTATCAGAACCCGACTCCGGTTCAGCAACGCGCAATCCCGGCTGGCATCGCCGGCCGCGATCTGATGGTCTCGAGCCCGACCGGTTCGGGCAAGACCGCCGCGTTCATGCTGCCCGCCATCGAACGTTTCTCGCAACTGCAAAAAGCACAAGCCAGCCAGCCGCGTGAACCGCGTCCGGCTGACGGCGCCCGCACGCGTCGTCCGCAACCGGTTGCCCGTCCGACCATGCTGGTTCTGACACCGACCCGCGAACTCGCCATGCAGGTCACCACCGCCGCCGCCACGTACGGCAAGCACCTGAAGCGCTTGCGCACCGTCAGCATTCTGGGCGGCGTCGCTTATGGTCAACAGCTGATGCTGCTGGCCAAGAACCCGGAAATCCTGGTTGCCACGCCGGGCCGTCTGATCGACCACCTGGAACGCGGCCGTATCGATCTGTCGCAACTGCAGATCCTCGTGCTCGACGAAGCCGACCGCATGCTCGACATGGGCTTCATCGAAGACATCGAAACGATCGTCGCCGCTACGCCGGCTTCGCGTCAAACCATGTTGTTCTCGGCCACGCTCGACGGCAAGATCAGCTCGCTGACGGGCCGCCTGCTGAAGGATCCGGAGCGTATCGAGATCGTTCAGCGCCTGGAACAGCGCACCAACATCGCGCAAACCGTCCATTACGTGGATGACCGCGATCACAAGGATCGTCTGCTCGACCATCTGCTGCGCGACGAGGGCCTCGACCAGGCTATCGTGTTCATGGCAACCAAGATGGACGCCGACCAGCTTGCAGGTCGTCTGGCCGATGCCGGTTTCGAATCGGCAGCTTTGCACGGCGATCTGCCGCAAGGCGCGCGTAACCGCACGATCAAGGCACTGCGCGAGCGCCGTGTCCGCGTACTGGTGGCGACGGACGTCGCCGCTCGTGGTATCGACATCCCGGGCATCACGCACGTGTTCAACTACGACCTGCCGAAGTTCGCTGAAGACTACGTGCACCGTATCGGCCGTACCGGCCGTGCTGGCCGCTCGGGCATCGCGGTGAGCCTCGTGCATCACGCCGAGCAAGGCGCGCTCAAGCGCATCGAGCGTTTCGTGCGTACCCCGCTGCCGGTCAGCGTCGTCGAAGGCTTCGAGCCGCGCAAGTCGGCTCCGTCGGGTAACGGCCGTCCTGGCTTTGGCGGCCGCGGCCGTCCGGGCGGTGGCAACGGCGGTGGCCGTCGCTTCGGCAGCGGTTCGGGCAAGCCGGCCGGTAACGGCGGCGGTGCGCGCAGCGGTAGCGGTAGCGGCACCGGCGGCGGCTGGGCCGGCAAGTCGGCTGGCGGCGGCTCGCGCGAAGGCGGCTTCGGCGGCGGTTCGCGTGAAGGCTACGGCGGTTCGCGCGACGGCGGCTACGGCGCACGCCGCAGCGACGGCCCGCGTACGGCGCGTCGCGGCAGCTAAGTACTGAGACGGGCGTACTCTGCATCAGGGCTTCGGCCCGTTGCGGCGCTCATCCAGTACTGTCAGCAGTCAGCCTGAAAAAAGACCCGGACGGCTTCTCGCCGTTCGTCAGTCGGAAGAAACCGGTGCTCATGCGCCGGTTTTTTTTTCGCCCATCAATCGGCGCGCCCCAAATTTCACGATGTGGAAAATTTTTTTGCGTCGTAAAAAATCGTGCTGCACGGCACAAGAGCGCCCATTGCAAGATGGGAAAAATCGTTTCTTAATGCGAAACGTGCATCGTAATTCATTGATTTTAAATACAAATAAATATTCAAAAAGGCCGTCTAGGCGGCTGTTGTGTGATCATCGATTTGCCTAGACTCTTATACAAGACTTCACGAAACGAAACGCCTCAACCGGCCGGCCGCTTCGACGAAGAAAAGAGTCACCCATCCATACAGGCAACCAAGGAGCACATCATGTCCCGTCAAGAACAAGTCAAGCAACTCCAACAGCAATGGGAAACCGATCCGCGCTGGAAAGGCGTGAAGCGCAGCTACACGGCGGAAGATGTGATCCGCCTGCGCGGCTCGGTGCAAGTCGAGCACACGCTCGCCAAGCGCGGTGCGGAAAAGCTCTGGGAGAGCGTGAACAACGAGCCGTTCGTGAACTCGCTCGGCGCGCTGACCGGCAATCAGGCCATGCAGCAGGTCAAGGCCGGCCTCAAGGCGATCTATCTGTCGGGCTGGCAAGTGGCGGGCGACGCGAACGTCGCCGGTGAAATGTACCCGGACCAGTCGCTGTATCCGGCGAACTCGGTGCCGCTCGTGGTGAAGCGCATCAACAACACACTGACGCGCGCCGACCAGATCCAGTGGTCGGAAGGCAAGAATCCTGGCGACGAAGGCTATGTGGACTACTTCCAGCCGATCGTGGCGGATGCGGAAGCCGGCTTCGGCGGCGTGCTGAACGCGTTCGAACTGATGAAGGCGATGATCGAAGCAGGCGCCGCGGGCGTGCACTTCGAAGACCAACTGGCTTCGGTGAAGAAGTGCGGTCACATGGGCGGCAAGGTGCTCGTGCCGACGCGTGAAAACATCGCCAAGCTGACGGCCGCGCGTCTGGCCGCTGACGTCTCCGGCACGCCGACCGTGCTGCTGGCGCGCACCGATGCGGAAGCCGCCGATCTGATCACGTCGGACATCGACGACAACGACAAGCCGTTCCTGACCGGCGAACGCACGGTGGAAGGCTTCTACCGAACCAAGCCGGGTCTGGAACAGGCGATCTCGCGTGGCCTCGCCTACGCGCCGTACGCCGACATGATCTGGTGCGAAACCGGCAAGCCGGACCTCGAGTTCGCGAAGAAATTCGCCGACGCGATCCGCAAGGAGTACCCGGACCAACTGCTGTCGTACAACTGCTCGCCGTCGTTCAACTGGAAGAAGAACCTGGACGACGCGACCATCGCCAAGTTCCAGCGCGAACTCGGCGCGATGGGCTACAAGTTCCAGTTCATCACGCTGGCCGGCTTCCACGCGCTGAACTACTCAATGTTCAACCTCGCGCACGGCTATGCCCGCAACCAGATGACGGCCTTCGTCGAAATGCAGCAGGCTGAATTCGCTGCGGCCGAAAAGGGCTTCACCGCGGTCAAGCATCAACGCGAAGTCGGCACCGGCTACTTCGACGCCGTGACGCAAACGGTCGAGCGCGAAGCATCGACGACCGCGCTGCACGGCTCGACGGAAGACGAACAGTTCTTCGACAAGAAGGTCGCGTAAGCAGGCACGCGGTCTGATCGCTGGAACAAGGCAGATAGACGAAAAGCGGCGCCGTCAGAGAGCCGCCGTCACAGGGAGGAGCAAGGCCGTCGGGGCGGAAGTCGAACCGCACCCGGCGGCCGAAGTCTCGCAGCGGAACTTGGGAGAGCTCGCAGCAGCAGTGGAGAGAAAGCCAGCACAACGGATTGTGCGGCGAACACAGCGCGCGCCGGCCTCACCGCCGGCGCGTTTTTTTCGCCCGCGATTTCAGCGATACACGATCACCGGAATCTTGGTATGCGTGAGCACCCGCTGCGTTTCGCTGCCGATCAGCAGGCTGCCCAAACCGCGCCGGCCATGCGAGGCCATGAAGATCACATCGCAGCCGCCCTGCTCCGCCGCTTCGATGATGCCGAGATACGGCGCCGGGTGCACGCTGGTCCGGCTGTCGACCGTGACGCCGACACGGCGCGCCGCCATTTCCACCTCGCGCAGATGCACGCGCGCTTCGCGCTCGCTGCGCTGCAGGAATTCCGAGGGCGGTTCGACCACGACGTCGGAGAACGGCGAGTACGGGTATTGCGGCAGACACGCGTAGGCGGTCACGTGGGCGTTGACGGCTTGCGCAAGATCGATGGCGCCGTCGATTGCCTTGCGCGACAGGTCGGAACCGTCGGTTGGAACCAGGATGTGCCTGAACATGATGCCCTCCGTCGCCGACTGCGCAGAGCGCGGCGTCGGCGTCCAACGAGGCTCGGCTTACGAGCCGCTTGAATCGATTGTAGGTCGCGGAATTGAGCACATGAATCTGTCGAGGGTCTGCCCGCATATCGGAAACCCCGTGTTCGCGGCGGCGCCAGCAACATCCGCCGCGCACCCGGCCTTCCGCATGTTCAACCCCAGTAGTCAGGGTGTCCGTACGTATGCTTGAGAAAGTCCAGAAACAGCCGCACGCGCAACGGCAAGTGACGGCGCTGCGGAAACACCGCGTGAATGCCGATGGGCGGCGCGGCGAATTCGTCGAGCACGCTGACGAGCCGCCCGGCCGCGATGTCCGTGCCGACTTCCCACCACGAGCGCCAGGCGAGTCCGTAGCCTTCGAGACACCATTCGTGCAGCACCGCGCCGTCCGAGCATTCCATCGTGCCGGACACCTTGATCGACACGACCTTGTCGCCCTGCTGGAACATCCAGCCACGCTGCTGGTTGGCGCTCGCGCCGAGCGCGAGGCAGTTGTGATGCGCGAGGTCGGCGAGGCTGTGCGGCGCACCGCGCCGGCTCAGATACGTTGGCGACGCCACGCACACACGGCGGTTCTCGCCGAGCTTGAGCGACACCAGCGACGAATCCGGCAACTCGCCGAGACGCACCGCACAGTCGAAACCTTCGTTGACCAGATCGACGAGGCGGTCGGACAGGTCGAGCGTGATCGACACGTCCGGATGCGCGACCGTGAAGGCCGGCACCAGCGGCGCGACGTGCCGCCGCCCGAAGCCTGCGGGCGCGGACAGCCGCAAATGGCCGCTCGCCTTTACGCCGCCCGCCGACACGCTGGCTTCGGCGTTCTGCATCTCGTGAATGATGCGCTGGCAGTCTTCGAGAAAGGCCGAGCCTTCGAAGGTCAGCGTGATCTTGCGCGTGGTGCGCACCAGCAATTTGACGCCGAGGCGCTCTTCGAGCGCGTCGATGCGGCGGCCGATGATGGCCGGCGCGACGCCTTCGGCCGAAGCCGCTGCAGACAGGCTGCCTTTCGCCGCGACGGTCACGAAAGTCTCGATCTGCTTGAAACGGTCCATGAGCGATGGGAGCCGCGTCTAGGCGGGAAAGTGGTCGGTGCGCGTCAGATTAGGTGGATGAAAGTAAAAGATCAAGTGATGTTTAGCCTCTTTTTTAGCGTCCGGCATCACTAATACAATCCGTCCTGACCTCTGACAGGAGTGCACGGCAATGTCGGCCACAACGACACTCTCCCCGAAAGCAGTGATTTTCGACGCCTACGGCACGCTCTTCGACGTGCATTCGGTGATCGCCGCCGCAGAGCAGATGTTCCCCGGCCGCGGCGACGCGCTCTCGCAGTTGTGGCGGCAAAAACAGATCGAATACACGCAGTTGCGCACGCTCGCCGATTCCGCGGACGCACCCGGCGCGCATTACCGGCCGTTCTGGGACATCACGCTCGACGCGTTGCGCTTTGCCGCAAAAAAACTTCAGCTCACGTTGGGCCGCACGGCCGAGAAGCGTCTGATGGACGAATACGCGTGCCTGTCCGCTTTCCCCGATGCCGTGGCCGCGCTGCGCCAGTTGCGCGAAGCTTCTCCTGACTCAGCGGCGCGCGCGGGCGGTGAATCCACCCCGCCGCCGCGCCTCGCGATTCTCTCGAACGGCAATCCGCAAATGCTCGACGTCGCCGTGAAGAGCGCCGGCATGACGCGCCTGTTCGACCGCGTTCTCTCCGTCGACGCGGTGCGCGCCTACAAACCCTCGCCCGCGGCTTACGCGCTCGGCACGCAAGCCTTCGACGCGCTGCCGCGCGAGATCGTCTTCGTGTCGTCGAACGGCTGGGATGTGGCAGGCGCGACGTGGTTCGGCTTCACCACTTTCTGGCTCAACCGGCAGAACGCCCCAGCCGAAGAACTGGGCGTCACGCCGCATGGCGCGGGCGGAGGCATGGCCGATCTGCTCGCTTTTCTGAAGAACCCCGCGTCGCCCGGCCGCAGCAGCGGTGCCGGCGGCAGCCGCACGCGCCACAGCCCTGGCGCATGACGGTTACTGCTGGCTAACGCGACGCACAACTACCGCATCTCAACATTTGCACCGTTGCAATCTGACCGACCAAGGAGAAAACATGGCAAGCCCGCAGTCCTCGCATTCACCGTTGCAGTTGCCGCAGGGCATGGAAATCACGGCTGACCTCAAGCCGGGCTATGACGCGATCCTCACGCGCGAAGCGCTTGAACTCGTCGCCGCGCTGCATCGCACGTTCGAGCCGCGCCGCCAGCAGCTGTTGCAGGCGCGCGCGGAACGCACGAAGCGCCTCGACGCCGGCGAGCGCCCCGACTTCCTCGCCGAAACGAAAAGCGTGCGTGAAGGCGACTGGAAAATCGCGCCGCTGCCGCAGGATCTGCAATGCCGTCGCGTGGAAATCACCGGTCCGGTCGAACGCAAGATGATCATCAACGCGCTGAATTCGGGCGCGGATTCGTACATGACCGACTTCGAGGATTCGAATGCGCCGAGCTGGGATAACCAGATCACCGGCCATATCAATCTGAAGGACGCGGTGCGCCGCACGATTTCGCTGGAACAGAACGGCAAGTCGTACACACTGAACGACAAGGTCGCCACGCTGATCGTGCGTCCGCGCGGCTGGCATCTCGACGAGAAGCACGTGAAGGTGGACGGCAAGCGCGTGTCGGGAGGCATCTTCGATTTCGCGCTCTTCATGGTGCACAACGCGAAGGAACTGGTGGCGCGCGGCTCGGGGCCGTACTTCTATCTGCCGAAGATGGAAAGCCACCTCGAAGCGCGTCTGTGGAACGACATTTTCGTCGCCGCACAGGAAGCCGTCGGCGTGCCGCGCGGCACGATTCGCGCGACGGTGCTGATCGAAACGATCGTCGCAGCCTTCGAAATGGACGAGATCCTGTACGAGCTGCGCGAACACAGCTCGGGTCTGAACGCCGGCCGTTGGGACTACATCTTCTCGGCGATCAAGAAGTTCAAGGCCGACCGTGACTTCTGTCTGGCCGACCGCTCGCAGATCACGATGACGTCGCCGTTCATGCGCGCCTACGCGCTGCTGCTGCTGAAGACTTGCCATCGCCGCAATGCGCCGGCGATCGGCGGCATGAGCGCGCTGATTCCGATCAAGAGCGATCCGGCGGCGAACGAAAAGGCGATGAGCGGCGTGCGTTCGGACAAGGCGCGCGATGCCGGCGACGGTTACGACGGCGGCTGGGTCGCGCATCCGGGCCTCGTGCCGATCGCGATGGAAGAGTTCGTCAAGGTGCTCGGCGACAAGCCGAACCAGATCGGCAAGCAACGCGACGACGTGCTCGTCACGGCCACCGACCTGACGGACTTCCGTCCGGAAGCCCCGATCACCGAAGGCGGTCTGCGCAACAATATCAACGTCGGCATTCACTACCTGGGCGCGTGGCTCGCGGGCAACGGCTGTGTGCCGATTCACAATCTGATGGAAGACGCCGCCACCGCGGAAATCTCGCGCTCGCAAGTGTGGCAGTGGATCCGCTCGCCGAAGGGCAAGCTCGAAGACGGCCGCAAGGTGACGGCGGAACTGGTGCGCGAGTTGGCGACGCAGGAACTCGAGAAGGTAAAGCAGGCCGTGGGCGGCGATACCAGGCCGTACGAGCGCGCCGCGCAGATCTTCGAAGAAATGTCGACGTCGGAACAGTTCACCGACTTCCTCACGCTGCCGCTGTACGAGGAAATTTGAGGCTGGCGTCAGGCCTCGCGCATGCATCGGGCGCAGTCATTCAAATGCACTCCGATGCATCAACAACGGACGACGCAGTAACAAGCCCGCCTTCACGCGTCTTTAGCACGCGGCGTGAAGTGGCTTGAGTCGCAAGGCTGACCGACCGGACGGCCCGACAGGCGTATGCCTGCCGGGCCGTTTTTTATGCGCCCGTAGCGCCGCCTGGTCAGCGCGTGCTGCGGTGCTCGATCCAGTCGCCCGATTTGATTTCAGGCAAGCCCTTCACCACATTCGGTGCAACCGGATAAAAGCGGCAGTTGACGACGTTGCCGTCGACTTTCACCATCACTTCGCGCGCAAGGAAACGATCCTCGACGCCCGGATAGACCGCCTCGATTTCATCGAGCACGGCGACCAGTTCGTCTTCGATCTCGTAGACGTCGCCGATCACGTCGACGCCGGCTTCGTCGATCACGAGGCCCGGATAGGAGCCGAAGTCGAATAGGTGGCCACGCACCGTGGCCGTGCCGAGCAGATTGGGCGCGGCGATCTCGTTGCGCGCCGCGGCGTGGCGGATGTCGTTCACTTCACCGGCGCGCAATGTGCCGTATACAAAGACGGTCTGCATCGTCGTTTGCTCTCCTTGAATCAGGTTTGGGAGGGTTCTGTTTCCAGTTCTGTTTCCGGCTCTGTTCGAGCTCGAGTCCGGGCTGGGTTCAGTTCAGCGCCGCGCTCGCCACGAGCACGCCGTCGATATCCACGTAGATCCATTCGCCGGGACGCACGAGCGCGCCGGGCAATTGCACCGCCACGTCGCGCTCACCGGTGCCGAGCTTCCGGCCGCGCCGTGGTGAAGTGGTCAAAGCCGCAATGCCGACATTCACCTCGTTGAGTTCGAGCGCATCGCGCACACAGCCGTTCAGGACGATGCCCGCCCAGCCGTTCTGTTCCGCGATTTGCGCGAGATTGCCGCCGACCAGCGCGCAACGCAGGCTGCCGCCGCCGTCGATCACCAGCACACGGCCCGCGCCCTTCTCTTCGAGCGTGGCCCGCACGAGCGCGTTGTCCTCGAATACCTTCAGCGTCACGGCCTCACCGCTGAAACACTCGGCGCGGCTGAACAGGTGGAAAACCGGCTCGAGCACACGCAACGTGCCGAGCGCCAGCTGGTCCTCGTGCGCGTCGCACAGATCCGCGGTGGCAAAGCTCATGGCGTTCTCCTCGGGTCCGTAATCGGGACATTATGCAACGCCCTGTCCTTTGCAACACCTACAATGAGAAGCCCGCGGCGGTTTGTCCGCCCGCACGGGGTTTTGCCTAGCGGCGCTTTCGGCGTACCGGGAGAGCGCGCTGCCCGCGTTCCGTTATCGGGATCGATCTTCACCATGACTTCGTCCGCCGACTCAAACCTGTCGAGCCTCGTACGCTTCGCCGATATTCCGCCCGAGTTCCAGCCGAACGAAACGCATCCGATCCGTGTGCGTTCGCGGCAGATGCCCTCGGGCTGGCGCATCGCACGTCACACGCATGCGTGGGCGCAGGTGGCCTATGCGTCGCGCGGCGTGCTGCGGGTCGCGACGACCGGCACGACGTGGATGGTGCCGCCCTCGCGGGCAATCTGGGTGCCGCCGCACGTGACGCACGAAGTGGTCGCCGTGGAAGACGCGTTCCTGCGCACGCTCTACATCACCGAAAGCACGGTGCCGGCCGGTCTCGATACGCCACGCGTCGTCGAAGTCTCGGATCTGCTGCGCGAAGTGATTGCCGCGCTCGACACGCCCGGCATCTCTGCCACGCGCGAGCGGTTGCTGGGCGCCCTCGCACTCGACGAACTGACTCGCTCGGAGCCGCTGCCGCTCTCCGTGCCGATGCCTAACGAAAAGCGTCTGCGCGCGCTGTGCGAAGCGGTGATTGCCGACCCGACGCATGGCGAGTCGCTCGAACAATGGGCGTCCAGCGTGGGCGCGAGCACGCGCACCATTGCGCGGCTGTTTCGTCAGGAGCTGGGCGTGAGTTTTTCGCAGTGGCGCCAGCAGGCGATTCTGGCGCGCGCGATCCCGCTATTGAGCCAGGGGCGGCCGCTTTCGCATGTCGCGTTGGAACTCGGCTATCAAAGCCAGAGCGCGTTCTCTGCGATGTTCCGCCGTGCCTTCGGAGAAAGTCCGCGCGCGTTTATCGAGCGTGGCTCGGAACATCGGGCGGCGCATGGCGAGCACGGCGAGACAGACGTGGACGACGAGACGGCGCGGGATCGCGCGGATGCCGAGAGCGATGCGGAGCATTGAGTGAGTGTGTAAAACCGCGGCGGCACGCGCCACGCCTCAAACCCGTCGCGCCAGATGGCGAATCGCACCCAGTTGCGCAAGACGCGGCCCGGCCAGCTTGTAGCCTTTGCGCTGATAGAGGCGGGCCGCAGGATTGTCGACGAACACACGCAATTGCAACTCGCGCAGGCCGCGCTCGCGTGCCCATTGATGCGAGACATCGAGCAGATACGTGCCGGCGCCGAGCCGGCGATGGCCTTCGGCAATCTGCACGTCGCGGATATGCAGCGAATCGCCCTCTTGCGTGATGCGCAACACGCCGATCGGCGTGCCATCCATTTCGAGAATGAAATTCTCCGACTCGCGCCAGCTGCCGAGAAACAGATCGCCACGCCAGACGAGATGATGGCGATGGTAGTAGCCGCCCATGTTGTTGCGTGTCAGCGCCTCGGCGAACTCGAAATCGTCCATGCTGGCTTTGCGCAGATGAAACGGTAACGGAGCTTCGGTGGGATCGAACATGGTGGGGCGACAAGGGAGAGTCGGGTCAACGGTAAAACAGGCCGCGCACGCTGGCAATGGCTGTTTGTCCCGAGCATACCCAGGCACGCTGGACAGTGGAATAAAAAAAGCCCACTTCTTTCGAAGTGGGCTTTCTCAAATCTGGCGGAGCGGACGGGACTCGAACCCGCGACCCCCGGCGTGACAGGCCGGTATTCTAACCAACTGAACTACCGCTCCAGATTTTCTTGCACCGCAGCTGATGAGACTGGCTCATTCACCGCTGCATTACCGCTGCACCGTTCAAACTTCCAACCGAACGACGCCGATTTGCTGGCGTCCCCTAGGGGATTCGAACCCCTGTACTCACCGTGAAAGGGTGATGTCCTAGGCCTCTAGACGAAGGGGACAACGTACTGCTTACACCTTTAATGAAAAAGCCCGTTCAAGTTCGTATGAACGGGCTTTGTCTGGCGGAGCGGACGGGACTCGAACCCGCGACCCCCGGCGTGACAGGCCGGTATTCTAACCAACTGAACTACCGCTCCAGTTTGCCTATCAATGACTTGCGAGCGTTGGTCTTCTCTCTGCAAGCTGTGCCGCTTACTACTCGAATAAATCGAACACTAAAGCGACGCTGATGTTTGGCGTCCCCTAGGGGATTCGAACCCCTGTACTCACCGTGAAAGGGTGATGTCCTAGGCCTCTAGACGAAGGGGACATAATCTTTTCAGATTTGTCTTTATCTTGCTGCTAACTCACGCTAACTTCTGTTTCGCCAGCAGCAAAGACCGATATTCTAACTACGTTACCGCTGTTTGTGAAGTCTTTTTTGCTACAGGTTCCACGCTTCCGAACAACTTCACTCTGCTCTGATGGTGGAGGTAAGCGGGATCGAACCGCTGACCTCTTGCATGCCATGCAAGCGCTCTCCCAGCTGAGCTATACCCCCTTGCAGAACAGAAACGAGATTCTAGAGGCCAATTTGCGCTTTGTAAATACCCTTTGAGCAATTGCATGCGACTTTTTTCCAAAGCCGCATGCAAACCCGCTCAAGGCACGCGCGAACGCGCTCAGACCAGCGCTTTTTCGATACGGCCCACGACGACGTCACGCCCGAACAGCATCAGCACGCTGTCGATCGACGGCGTATGGGTGGTGCCCGCCACCAGCAGACGCACCGGCATTGCCAGTTGCGGCATCTTCAGCTTGTGCGCGCCAAGCGTTGCCTTCAATGCGGCGGCGATCGCTTCCTTGGTCCATTCCACGGTCTTGAGCGCGGCGGCCAGATCGGCGAGCGCCGGGCGCACTGCGTCGGTCACGTGCTGCGCGACGGACTCGGCATCCAGCGCCGGCGTGCGATAGAACATCGCGGCGTTCTCAGCGATTTCCTTCACCGTTGACGCACGGTCCTTCAGCAAGCCGACCACGGCCACCAGATCGGCGCCTTGCGCGAGCGCGGCCTCGTCGATACCCAGTTCGGTGAAGAACGGCTTGGCCAGCTGGGCGAGACGTGCGTTATCCGCTTCCTTGATGTAGTGCGCATTCAGCCAGGCCAGCTTGTCGTGGTCGTACTGCGCCGGGGACTTGCCCAGATGCTCCAGATCGAACCACTCGACGAACTGCTCGCGCGAGAAGATTTCCGCGTCGCCATGCGACCAGCCGAGGCGCGCCAGATAGTTGACCACCGCCTCCGGCAGGAAACCGGCGTCACGATAACCCACCACGCTCATCGCGCCGTGGCGCTTGCTCATCTTCTCGCCCTGCTCGTTCAGCACGGTGGGCAAATGCGCGTAGACCGGCGGCTCGCCACCGAGCGCGCGCAGAATGTTGATCTGCCGGGGTGTGTTGTTGACGTGATCGTCGCCGCGAATCACGTGCGTGATGCGCATGTCCAGATCGTCCACCACCACGCAGAAGTTGTAGGTCGGCGTGCCGTCCGGGCGCGCGATCACGAGATCGTCGAGTTCTTCGTTCGAGATTTCGATGCGGCCCTTCACGGCGTCGTCCCACGCCACCACGCCGGTGAGCGGGTTACGGAAGCGCAGCACCGGCTGCACGCCCGCCGGCGGCTGCGGCAACACCTTGCCTGGCTCCGGACGCCACGTGCCGTCATAACGCGGCTTTTCGCCGGCTTCGCGTTGACGCTCGCGCAGTGCGTCGAGTTCTTCCGTTGACATGTAGCACGGGTACACCAGCCCGGCGTCCTGCATCTGCTTGAGCACTTCGCGGTAACGGTCCATGCGCTGCATCTGGTAGAACGGACCTTCGTCGAAATCGAGGCCGAGCCACGCCATGCCTTCGAGAATGGCATCGACAGATTCGGAGGTGGAGCGCTCCACGTCGGTGTCCTCGATCCGCAGCACGAAGGTCCCTTTCATCTTGCGCGCGAACGCCCACGGATAAAGCGCGGAGCGAATGTTGCCGAGGTGGATGAAGCCGGTGGGACTCGGTGCGAAACGGGTACGAACAGAGGTGGTCATTAGCGGTTACTCGGAAGACGGGCGCCGGCGCTCGGGGCGGACATCGCCCGCGAAGCGCGGCAGCGGAGCGCGCCCATTCGGCAAAACAGCGCCGTGCATGGGCACGAAGGAATTAAATGCGAGAGCCGAATTATACCTTCGAGAGGCGTCTTACCTGCCCTCGTCCGAACGGCCAGGTGGCGCGTGCGTGCCGCGCGGCGTAGCGTCCAAGGGCTTCCTCTGCAACGTTTCATTACCGCGCCGCCGCGCGCGCGGGGCTTTGCTTTATGATGTGCGCGCGCTGCGGCCGGAGATAGATCCACGGCGCATGGAATCGCCGCCGGCGATCCCGTCCGTCTGACTATCCGCCTGATCGCGGCCACCGGCGACGCCGACTGCGTCGCCCGCGCCGTTGCTGGAGAACTCGTTGAAGCCCTCATCGCCTAGCCTCGCCCGCCGCAACTTTTCACTGGCCGCCGCCTCCGCGGTGCTGGCCGCCTGCACCACGACCGGCAGCAAAACTGGCAGCACGCCCGTCGCCGTCACACCCGTTACGCCGACGCCGCCACTCGACAAGCCGCAGCGGCCGCTGCGCGTCGCGCTCGCGCTGGGCGGCGGTGCTGCGCGCGGCTTCGCGCACATCGGCGTGATCAAGGGGCTCGAGGCGCGCAATATTCAGGTCGATCTGGTGGCCGGCACCAGCGCCGGATCAGTGGTGGGCGCGCTGTACGCGTCTGGCATGAACGGTTTCGCGCTGAACAAGCTCGCATTGACCATGGACGAAGCGTCGATCAGCGACTGGGCCATGCCGTTTCGCACGCGCGGCTTTCTGCAAGGCGTCGCGCTGCAGAACTACCTGAACACGACGCTCAACAACCGACCGATCGAGAAGATGGCCAAGCCGCTCGGCGTGGTCGCCACCGATCTGAAAACCGGCCAGCCGATCCTGTTCCAGCGGGGCAATACGGGTATCGCGGTGCGTGCGTCGTGCAGCGTGCCGTCGATTTTCGAGCCGGTGAGGATCGGCGGCCACGAGTATGTGGACGGCGGCCTGGTGAGCCCGGTGCCGGCGTCGTTCGCGCGCAAGATGGGCGCGGATTTCGTGATCGCGGTGGATATCTCGCAGCGCCCGGAAAGCGGCCTGACGGCCAGTTCATTCGACGTGCTGATGCAGACCTTCACCATCATGGGCCAGACGATCAAGGCTTATGAACTCGACAAATACGCCGACGTCGTGATCCGTCCCAATCTGGCCGCCATGAGCGGCAGCGATTTCTCGCAGCGCAACGCGGCGGTTCTGGCCGGCGAGGAAGCGGTGGCGAAGATGATGCCGGAATTGCAGCGCAAGCTGGCGGCGGCGAGCCGGGCCGCGGCGTAAACGAACCCGCGCGGACCCGCGCAGCCCCCGCCGCCGCCTCGTCCGCCGCTCAAACGCAAAAAAGCCTGCTTCGTTCGAAGCAGGCTTTTTCATGCGAGAAACGCAGGCGCGATCTTACTGATTGCCGCCGATTGTTGCGTTCACGCGCTTGCGCAGATCCTCGCCTTCCTGATACGAGGTCTCGATACGACGCGCGCCGGTGAAGCGCTTTTCCCAGTAGCCGTCATCCATGTCGTCGACACGAATCGTGCTGCCCGTGGAGGGCGAATGCACGAACTTGTTGTCGCCGATATAGATGCCGACGTGCGAGAACGTGCGGCGCATGGTGTTGAAGAACACCAGATCCCCCGGCTTCAGGTCGCTCACGCGAACCTTTTCACCGACACGGCTCATTTCCTCGGCGCGGCGCGGCAGCGCCATACCGAGCGTGTCCTGGAACACGTAGCGCACGAAGCCGCTGCAATCGAGCCCTGAATCCGGGGTGTTGCCACCCCAACGGTAGCGCACGCCGATCATATTCAACGCACCGACAACCACATCGCCCGCTTTGCCGGCCATGCCGGACAGGAACGATTTGGCGCCGCTGTCGCTAGTGGGAGCGGTGGCTTGCGAGGTAGGGGTGGACAAAGAATTCGACCCGTTGAGGGTCGAATATGAGGCATTCTGATTGAAACTGCTTACTTCGTCGGCGAACGCGCCGGGAGCTGCTGCCATCAAGACGCCAATGAACATCCCGGCGACGACGCGCGTGCAAGCCTGGGTTAGGTTTCTGTGCTGCATTGGTCGGTATTTTTTGCCTAAAAATCAGGGGTCTACGGAAAAAAGTTTGGTCGATACTAGCCAGTAAGTATTCACATGTCAAAACAAATAGAAAAATACAATCGAGAGGCGCACCCAATTGGTGAAAAAGCGGTAAATCAATGGTCCAGCGCTGCTTTCAGCAGCTTTCGGGTGTACGGGTGGGAGGGTGTCGCAAAAATCTCCTCAACCTCGCCGCTTTCGACAATTGAACCGTTTTGCATGACCGCGACACGATGCGCCATGGCCCCGATCACCGCTAAGTCGTGGCTAATAAAAACGAAGCCGAGGTTGTACTTCCGTTGCAACCCGGCGAGCAGTTTCAGCACCTGCTGTTGAATGGAGACATCGAGCGCGGAGGTCGGTTCGTCGAGGATCAGAATGCGTGGTTCGAGAACCAGCGCGCGCGCAATCGCGATCCGCTGACGTTGCCCGCCGGAGAATTCGTGCGGATAGCGTTGCAGCACCGTGCGGTCGAGGCCGACCTCGCGCAGCACCGAGGTCACCTTGTCGCGGCGCGCTTGCGGCGTCATGGCCGGCCGGTGCAGCGCGAGCCCTTCTCCGACGATCCGCTCGATGGTCTGCCGCGGCGAAAGCGAACTAAACGGATCCTGGAAGACAACCTGCATGTTCGACCGTAAGGCGGTCTGTTCGGCGCCACGATAGCTGTCGAGCGCCCTGCCCTGAAACTCGATCTCGCCGTGCACGGTGCGTTGCAGGCCGAGCAAGGCCATCGCGAGCGTCGACTTGCCCGAACCCGATTCCCCGACAATCCCGAGTGTCTCGCCCTGGCGCACCGACACGTTTGCATCCGCGACCGCGCGAAACCGCCCCGAGCGGAACCAGCCGCTGAAGCCCGGCAGCTTCGTTTTGAAGTCGACCGAGATTCCGCGCGCTTCGAGCAGCACCGGCGAAATCGGCAGCACCGGCACCACCGTGCGTTCCGGGCGGCTCGCCAGCAGACGTTGCGTGTACGGATGCTGCGGCGACCCGAACACCTGTTCGACCGGCCCGCTCTCCACCAGCACGCCCTTCTCCATCACCGCGATGCGTTGCGCGAAATGGCGCACCAGATTCAGATCGTGCGTGATCAGCAGCACGGCCATGCCACGTTTCTCCGCTTCGTCGCGTTGCAGTTCCAGCAGCAGGTCGACGATCTGCGCGCGGATCGTCACGTCGAGCGCGGTGGTCGGCTCGTCGGCGAGCAGGAGGCGCGGACGGCACGCCAGCGCCATCGCGATCATCGCGCGCTGGCGCTGGCCGCCTGAAAGCTGATGCGGATAGCTGTTCACGCGCTTGCCCGGCTCGGCGATACCCGTGCGTCCCAGCAGCGCCACGGCGCGCTTGCGCGCCTCGTTTGCGCTCACGCCGTCATGCACGACGATGGTTTCCGCGATCTGGTCGCCGACCGTGTAGAGCGGATTGAGCGCGGTCATCGGCTCCTGGAAGATCATCGCGATGTCCGAGCCGCGCAGGCCGCGCATCTCGCGCTCGGTCTTGCCGAGCAGATCCTCGCCATCGAAACGGATCGAGCCGCTCACCTGCGCGTCGCTCAGCAGCCGCAGGATCGACAGCGCGGTCACGCTCTTGCCCGAGCCCGATTCACCGACCAATGCCACACGCTCGCCGCGCTGGATCGCGAGCGTCACGTCGCTCACCGCGACGGTGTCGCCGAAGCGCACGTGCAAATGGTCGAGTTCCAGCAGCGGCGGTGTCGTGGCCGATGTCGCGTTGCTTTGCAAATTCGCGCTCATTGATTGCCTCCGGCACGCATCGCATCGGAGATACGGGTATCGAGCGCGTTGCGCAGCGCGTCGCCCATGAAGGTCAATAGCAATAGCATCGCCACCAGCACGCCGAAGGTGGACAGCGAAATCCACCACGCGTCGAGATTCGCCTTGCCTTGCGCGAGCAGTTCGCCGAGGCTCGGTGTCGGCGACGGCACGCCCAGACCGAGAAAGTCGAGGCTCGTCAGCGCGAGAATGGCGCCGCTCATGCGAAACGGCAGGAACGTGATCACCGGCGTGAGGCTATTGGGCAGCACATGCCGCCACATGATCTGCCAGTTCGACAGCCCCATCGCGCGTGCCGCCCGCACGTAGTCCTGATGACGATTGCGCAGGAATTCGGCGCGCACGTAATCGGACAAACCGATCCAGCCGAACAACGAGAGCAGTACGATCAGCAGAATGAAGCCCGGTTCGAAGATCGACGAAAAGATGATCAGCAGATAAAGCTCGGGCATCGCGCTCCAGATTTCGATCAAACGCTGCCCGATGATATCGATACGTCCTCCGAAATAACCCTGCACGGCGCCCGCGGCGATACCCAGTATCGTGCCGATCAACGTCAGCACCAGCCCGAATTCCACCGACACCCGGAAGCCGTACAGCAAACGCGCAAACAGGTCGCGGCCGCGGTCGTCGGTGCCGAGCCAGTTCTCACGCGACGGCGGCGCCGGATTCGGCGCTTTCGAAAAGTAATTCAGCGTGTCGTAGTAGTAGCGATTCGGCGGATACACGGCGAAATTGCCCGGCGCGTCGAAACGATGCTTGATATACGGGTCGAGATAATCGGCCGGCGTCGGGAAGTCGCCGCCGAAGGTGGTCTCGGCGTAAGTCTTGAACATCGGAAAATACAGGCTGCCGTCGTAGCGCACCACGAGCGGTTTGTCGTTCGACCACAGCGGTCCGGCGAGGCTCGCCGCGAACGCCACGACGAACACGATCAGGCTCCAGTAGCCCAGACGCTGCTGGCGAAAACGCTGCCACACACGGCGCGCCGGCGAAGGCGAGACGAACGCGCGCGCCGGTTCGGAGCGCGCCGACGCGTCGGCGGAAAGACGGGCTCGATTCATCAGCGCTCCAGTTGTTCGAATTGGATGCGGGGATCGACCCACACATAGCAAAGATCGGAAATCAGCTTGGTCGCGAGTCCGATCAACGTGAACAGATACAACGTGCCGAGCACGACCGGATAGTCGCGCCGCACCACCGATTCGTACGACAGCAGCCCGAGGCCGTCGAGCGAAAATAGCGTTTCGATCAGCAGACTGCCGGTAAAGAACGCGCCGATAAACGCGCCCGGAAAGCCGACGATCAGCGGCAACAGCGCATTGCGAAACACGTGTTTCCACAGCACGCGCTTTTCCGACAAACCTTTGGCACGCGCGGTCAGCACGTATTGCTTGCGGATCTCGTCGAGGAAAGCGTTTTTCGTCAGCATGGTGACGACGGCGAAACTGCCCACCACCGAGGCCGTGATCGGCAGCGCGATATGCCACAGATAGTCGAGAATCTTGCCCGCCACGCTCAATTGCGCCCAGTTGTCCGAAGTGAGATTGCGCAGCGGGAACAGTTGCAGGAACGTGCCGCCGCCGAACAGCACGAGCAGCAATACGCCCAGCACGAAGCCCGGAATCGCGTAGCCGACCAGCACCACGAGGCTTGTCGCGACATCGAAACGCGAGCCGTTGCGCACCGCCTTCGCAATGCCGAGCGGCACCGATATCAGATACGTCAGAAAGAAAGTCCATAAGCCGATGCTGATCGACACCGGCAGCTTGGAAACGATCAGCGACCACACGCTTTGATGGCGGAAATAACTCTGGCCGAGATCGAAAGTCGAGAAGCGCTTGAGCATCAGCATATAGCGTTCGAGCGGCGGTTTGTCGAACCCGTAGAGCGCTTTGAGTTGCGCGATCTGCTGCGCGTCGACGCCGTTGTGCGCGCGCAGACCGAACGGCGCGCCGTTTTCCGCGCCTTTGCGCAACTCGTGCTGCATCTGCTCGACCGGGCCGCCGGGAACGAACTGGATCACGACGAAGGTCAGCGTCAGCACGCCGAGCAAGGTCGGGATCATCAGCAGGAGGCGTTTGACGATGTAGCTCCACATGGCGGCGTTTCCGAATGAATGACGCGTTGGTGCGCTTAAGGTTGCGCCGGCGGCTGCGGCTGCGATGGTGGCTGCGCGAACCACCACATCGACGTAATCCAGCCTTCCGCTGAATAGTACAGGGGCAGCGTTTTGGGCCACGCAAGACCGCGCTTGAACGCCACCCGATGCGTGGCGCTGTACCAATGCGGCACGACATAGTAGCCATGCATCAGCACACGGTCGAGCGCATGCGTGGCGTCGACCAGTTGCTCGCGCGTTTGCGCATGCACGAGCGCACTCAGGATCGCATCCACCACAGGCGACTTCAGCCCGATCATGTTATCGGACCCGTGCGTATCGGCGGCCTTGCTGCCGAATCGTTCGATCTGCTCGGAGCCAGGCACCTGCACGTCCGGCATGCGAATCGTGGTGGTGTCGAAATCGAAGGCGTCCAGACGCTTCTGATAGACCGCGAAATCCGACACGCGAAACGTGGCCTGGATGCCCAGCTTCTGCAGATTGCGAATGAAGGTGGCGACGATCGGCTCCATCTGCGCGGACGAGCCGGAGTCGTCGAGAATCTCGAAGCGGAACGGCTCGCCCTTGGCGTTGCGCAATGCGCCGTCGCGATAGGTCCAGCCGGCCTGCTCCAACAGCACGCGCGCTTCCAGCAGATTGGCACGCAGCGAGCCGGGCGGATCGGTATCCGGCTGCTTCGGCGGCGGACCGAACACCGCCGGGTCGAGCTTCGCGCGCCACGGCTCGAGCAAGGCCAACTCGCCCGGAGAAGGCAGACCCTTCGCCTGCAGATCGGTGTTGGCGAAGAAACTGTCGATACGCGTGTACTGGTTGAAGAACAACTGGCGATTGAGCCATTGAAAGTCGAGCGCGAGATCGAGTGCCTTGCGCACGCGAACGTCCTGAAACAGCGGCCGCCGCGTGTTCAGCATAAAGCCCTGCATACCGGTGCCGTTATGTTGCGGAAACACCTGCTTGATCAGTTCGCCGCTATCGAATTTTTTGCCGACGTCACGCCGCACCCAGTTGCGCGCGACGTACTCGACCAGTGCGTCGTACTCGCCCGCCTTGAACGCCTCCAGCCGCGCCGTGTTATCCGAGTACAGCTTGTAGACGACGCGATCGAAGTTATTCATGCCGACGCGCACCGGCAACGCCGCGCCCCAGTAATTCGGATCGCGCCGGTAGGTAATCGTGCGGCCGTTGTCGTATTGCTCGATCAGATAAGGCCCGCTGCCGATCGGCTTTTCGAACGCGAGCTGGTCGAATGGAATACGGCTGCCGTCCGGCTTCAATCCCCACTTGCGCGAGAACACCGGTATGCCGCCCGCAAGCAAGGGCAGCTCGCGATTGCGCTGGTGAAACTCGAAGCGGATCGTATGCGGATCGACCACCACCGCGCGCGTGATTTCGCCGAAGATCGACGCGAATTGCGGCGCGGCCTGTGGGCTTTTGAGCGTGTCGAGTGAGAACTTGACGTCGTCGGCGGTGACCGGATCGCCGTTCGAAAAGCGTGCGCGCGGATTGATGTGGAACGTCACCGACAAGCCATCCGGCGCGATGTCGATGTCGTCGGCGAGCAGCCCGTAGGCGGTTGCCACTTCATCGCTGCTGCCGACGGTGAGGCTTTCGAACATCAGGTCGATACCGGGCGCCGTATTGCCGCGCAGCGTGAACGGATTGAATTTGTCGAAACTGGTGAGGCGGCTTGGATTGGCGAGCACCAGCGTGCCGCCCTTCGGCGCATCGGGATTGACGTAGTCGAAGTGCTTGAAATCCGCCGGATATTTCGGTGCGCCGTATTGCGCGATCGCGTAGACCGCGTGCGCCCGTGGCGCCACCAGCAGACCGGCCACGGCCAGCACGCCGCACATCATCGCGGCGCAGACGGAACGCCAGGAACGCGGCGCAAACGCAAGGCCGTCACACGAGGGTTGGTGAATCACGCTGCACCGAAGTGCACGAGGCGTTGGAACCCGTCGCGAGCCAGTTGTCATGGGGGCCTTGATGGTCAGTGGGCAAGTGCAATGTGAGAGAATTCTACCCAATAAACCCGCGCGATCCGCACGTCCGTCGCGCATGGTGTCGACGTGCGCGGCGCGCCGATGCGATCAGGAGATTTCATGGGCTTCCTCGCTGGCAAACGTATCCTGCTGACCGGCTTGCTGTCGAATCGTTCGATTGCCTACGGCATCGCGCAAGCCTGCAGGCGTGAAGGCGCCGAGTTGGCGTTCACCTATGTCGGCGAGCGCTTCAAGGACCGCATCACCGAATTCGCCCACGAGTTCGGCAGCGACCTCGTATTCCCCTGCGACGTCGCTGACGACGCCCAGATCGACGCCCTCTTCGTCTCGCTCCGGCAGCGCTGGGACGGCCTCGACGGCCTCGTCCATTCGATCGGCTTTGCACCGCGCGAAGCGATTGCCGGCGATTTCCTCGACGGCATGACGCGCGAAAATTTCCGCATCGCGCACGACATCTCCGCGTACAGCTTTCCGGCGCTCGCCAAGGCCGCGCAATCCATGTTCACGCCGGACGCGTCGCTGCTCACGCTCAGCTACCTCGGCGCCGAGCGCGCGATTCCGAATTACAACACCATGGGCCTCGCCAAGGCTTCGCTCGAAGCGAGCGTGCGTTATCTGGCGGTCTCGCTCGGCGCGAAAGGCGTGCGCGTCAACGGTATTTCGGCGGGTCCGATCAAGACCCTGGCCGCGAGCGGTATCAAGGGCTTCGGCAAGATTCTCGAGTTCGTCGAACAGAACGCGCCGCTCAAGCGCAACGTGACGATCGAACAGGTCGGGAATACGGCGGCGTTCCTGTTATCGGATCTGGCGGCCGGTGTGACGGCGGAAATCGTGCACGTCGATAGCGGGTTTAGCGCGGTGGTGGGCGGCATGGCCGCCGTGGCGGAATGAACGACGAAGGTTCCGCGTGAACGCGTGATGCTTCGTACTCGTTGCTGCGCTTTACGGGCTGATGGCAGAGCTTATGACAGAAGCCCAATGAAGAAACCGCCCACGTGGGCGGTTTTTCTTTGACCTCGCGATCCGGTCAACCGCGGCCTGAACGCTTAGTGCCAGCCGCGATGGTTGTCGTAATGGTCGCGGCCGTAGTTGTAATGGCCCGGGGGATGATGACGATACCAGTCATCGCGCGCCCAGTAGCGGCGGCCGTCCCAGTAGCGGTCGCCATGCCAGCCGATCACTACCGCCGGGCCGCCGTAGTACACGGGTGCCGGTTGATAAACGACCGGCGGAGGAGGAGGCGGCGGCGGTGCGTATACCGGTGCCGGCGCGACGTAGACCGGCGCGGGAATACCGATGTTGACCCCGATGTTGACACCGCCGGCCATTGCGGCACCCGACGCACCCAGTGCGAAAACCCCGATCAAAAGTGGAACAAGACGAGCGGACTTCATCGATCACCCTTTTAGAAGAATGTGTTGTTGGCGGAAATATAGCGCAAGGCGCCGCACCGCGTATTTCAACTTTGTAATAACTGATGCATAACATCGCACGCAACGCCGCGCGGTTACGTCTCGTTACATCGGACATGCTTTTGGTGAAAAGGCGGTGGCGTTGCAATCAGAGCGGGCCAGACGCGAGGCGCCTCTGCTCGCAGCGCACTCATGCCTTGAAGGATTCGACCGCGGCGATATGCAAGCCAGGCACGCATGGCGTTTGCTCGTTTTCAGTGCGGACGAAATCCGTAGGATATCGAATTACTATTTCCTCCTGCCTTGCCCTTCCTCGACATAGAGACGTTCGGATTCGCCTGGCGCGGTTCGAGTGCTGCCAGTTTCGGGACGCCGGTCGAGCCGGTGCCTGCGGCAAGACAAGTTGACGGCATCGACACGCCGTCGCCATCGCAAACACGCCCAGCGACCCGCCATTTGCGTCCATGCGCAAAACGAACATTCGATGTTCGAAGGAACATTTACAGAAAAATCAAGAAGTAGCCGGTCGTCCGACATCTAGCTAGTCACGCATCGCGCAAAGGCCTGTTTCATTGACAATTCCTCGCAAATATGGACCTGAATACATGGTTTTCCCTAGTATTCGACAACCATATCAGTGATACGATGACTGACACTAAACGAAGATAAATGTTCGAATTCGCGCATAACCGCTTTCCCAACGGCCAGCCACCGAACACTTCGCGTACGGAGACGGATTTTGAAAACAATCATTGGTTTGCGCTGGTGGATCATCGCGCTCGTATGTCTCGGGACGATCGTCAACTACCTGTCGCGCAACGCACTCGGCGTGATGGCGCCGGAGTTGATGAAGTTGCTGCACATGAGCACGCAGCAATACTCGTACGTGGTGGGCGCCTTTCAGGTCGGCTACACGATCATGCAGCCCATCTGCGGGCTGATCATCGATCTGATCGGGTTGCGGCTCGGCTTTGCGCTATTCGCCTGCCTGTGGTCGCTGACAGGCGTGCTGCACGGCTTTGCGAGCGGCTGGCTTTCGCTCGCGGCTTTGCGCGGACTCATGGGCCTGACCGAGGCCGTCGCCATTCCGGCCGGCATGAAGGTGGTCGCCGAATGGTTTCCCAATCGCGAGAAGTCCGTCGCGGTAGGCTACTTCAATGCGGGCACCTCGCTGGGTTCGCTGCTCGCTCCGCCGCTTGTCGTGTTTCTCTCGTTGCGATACGGCTGGCAAAGCGCCTTTGCCGTAACCGGCGCACTCGGCTTCGTCTGGGCCGCTGCCTGGTATCTGCTGTACCGATCGCCGACTGAGCACGCCCGCATCAGCAAAGCGGAGCGCCAGACGATCGTCGGCGGCCAGACGCCGGGCGCGCCGCAGCGGCGCAGCATCCGCGAAGTGCTGCGCACGCGCCGCTTCTGGGCGATCGCCCAGGCGCGTTTCTTCGCCGAACCGGCCTGGCAGACATTCAGCTTCTGGATTCCCCTGTATCTCGCCACGCAACGCCATATGGATCTGAAGCAGATCGCGATGTTCGCGTGGCTGCCCTTTCTCGCCGCCGACCTGGGCGGCTTATTCGGCGGTTACCTGTCGCCTTTCCTGATGAAGCATCTGCGTGTGCCGCTGATCTGGTCGCGCATCGCGGGCGTCGTGCTCGGCGCGCTCATGATGCTCGGGCCCGCGTGCATCGGTCTCGTCGCGTCGCCGTATCAGGCCATTGCGCTCTTCTGCGTGGGCGGCTTCGCGCACCAGATGATCTCGGCGCTCGTGAATACGCTCGCCGCCGACGTGTTCGATCCCAGCGAAGTCGGCACTGTCGCCGGTTTTGCGGGCATGTCCGCGTGGATCGGCGGCCTCGGCTTTTCGCTGCTGGTGGGCGCCCTTGCCGATTCGATCGGCTACACGCCGCTCTTCGGCGCACTCGGCGCTTTCGATCTGATCGGCGCCACGCTGCTGATCATCCTGATGCGCGGCGTGACCCGCGACGCGCGTCCGCATCAAACCGATAGCAGCGCCAGCCCCGCTGCGTGACCTCAATCGAATCGAAGACACATCATGCATTCACCGACGAATCTGAAGCACCCGCCGCGCTTCTCGCTGTCGACACAGACCGGCAATCACATCGTTCTCGCCGCGCAGGCACAATGCCGGATCGAACTGTTCGTGCTCGCAGAAGACATCATCCGCGTGCTCGTGCTGCCTGACGGCGAACTGCATGGGCCGCGCACCTGGTCGATTGCGCCGGGCGAAGACGACGTCGCGCTCGAAGGGCGCGAGCGGCGCGACCTGAGCGGCTTCACGCCGCCGCCGTTCGAGGTGTCCAGCGACGCGCAACAGGTGGTGATCGAAACGGCGTGCATCCGCCTGACGGTCACGCTCGACGGCGGCTTCTGCGCCTGGGACATCCTGCACGACGACGCATGGCAGCGCGTGATGAGCGATCGCAAGACGCAGGCGTATAACTTCGGCTGGTGGGACGAGCGCGTGTATCACTACATCGAGCGGCGCCGGGATGAAATGTATGTCGGCCTCGGCGAGCGCGCCGGGTCGCTGGATCGCGCGCAGCAAAGCTACGAGATGCGCAATATCGACGCAATGGGCTACAGCGCGCGCACCACCGATCCGCTCTACAAGCACATCCCGTTCTACGTGACCTGGCAGCCGCAGACGTCGACGGGCTTCGGACTTTTCTACGACACGCTCGCCGATTGCCGCTTCGACATGGGCCGCGAGCTGGACAACTATCACGGCCACTACCGCCACTTCGTCGCCGAGCATGGCGATCTCGACTATTACTTCATCGCGTCGGCGGGCACGCCCCTGCACGCGGTGCGTCGTTTTACATGGCTGACCGGACGGCCGGCGTGGATGCCGAAGTGGGGACTCGGCTATTCCGGCTCGACGATGAGCTACACCGATGCGCCCGACGCGCAGCAACGCATGGGCGAATTCATCGAACGATGCGGCGAACACGACGTGCTGTGCGATTCGTTCCATCTGTCGTCGGGCTATACGTCGATTGGCGCGAAGCGCTACGTGTTCAACTGGAATCACGAGAAGTTTCCAGATATCGACGGCTTCGTGCAAAGCTATCTCGACCACGGCGTGCGTCTGTGCGCGAACATCAAACCTTGCCTGCTGCAAGACCATCCCGCATTCGAGGACGTTGCCCGAGCCGGCCTGCTGATCGAGTCGCGCGACGGCAGTCCTGCCTGGGTGCAGTTCTGGGACGAAGTGGGCGCGTATCTGGATTTCACCAATCCCGACACCATCGACTGGTGGAAGGCGCGCGTCAAGGACAGTCTCCTGAAGCACGGCATCGCGGCCACGTGGAACGACAACAACGAATTCGAGATCTGGTCGCCCGACGCGATCGCACGCGGCTTCGGCGCGGCGTATCCGGCGCGCGAGGCCAAGGTGCTGCAAACGCAATTGATGATGCGCGCGTCGCACGACGCGCAGCGCGAGCACGCGCCTGAGAAGCGGCCCTTTCTCGTGTCGCGTTCGGGCGGCGTCGGCATGCATCGCTATGTGCAGACCTGGTCCGGCGACAACTACACGTCGTGGGAAACGCTGCGTTTCAATCTGAAGATGGGCCTTGGCCTCGCCATGTCCGGCATCTCCAACAGCGGCCACGACATCGGCGGATTCTCCGGCCCGGCGCCGGGCCCGGAACTGTTCGCGCGCTGGGTCGCGTTCGGCATCTTCCTGCCGCGCTTCAGCATTCATTCGTGGAACGACGACGGCACCGTCAACGAACCGTGGATGTACCCCGAAGTCACGCCGCAGGTTGCCGCGCTGATCAAACTGCGCTACCGCTTCATTCCTTACCTGTACGAGTTGCTCTGGCAATCGCACAGCGCCTACGAACCCGTCTTGCGCCCGATGTTCGCCGAGTTTCCCCGCGACCCACGCTGCCTCGTGGACGGCGACGACATGATGCTCGGTTCCTCGATGCTGGTCGCGCCGGTGGTCGACGCGGGCCAGTCGACGCGTGACGTGTATCTGCCGTCCGGCTCGCGCTGGGTGGCGTACTGGGGCGGCGAAACGTTCGACGGCGGCCAGACCGTGAACCTGCCCGCGCCGTTCGAGCAGCCGGTGATCCTGCTGCGCGAGGGCAGCGTGATTCCATTGAACGTCGCTGAACAACACTTCGGCCGCCCCGCCGACGAACGGGCGTTCATCGCCGTGCCGCAAGCCGGCGTTGGCACCACGCGCGGCGGCTGCGTCGAAGACGACGGCGAGAGCGAAGCCTGGCGCGAAGGCGCGCAAGGCCGCTGGCACATCACGCTGGCCGGCGACGCGAGCACCTTGCGAGTTTCAGTCGAACGCGAAGGCTGGATGCCGCAGCCGCAGCGCGAAGTCCGGATCTTTGTGCCGAAGGACGAAGCGCGCGCGGTCGAATGCATCGGCGGCGCACTCGTGGCCGATCACACCGCCGACGGCTGGCGATGCCTGACGATTTCCATGGCCCACTAAACAAGCCCGCATCACCGGCCTGTAGCACTCAGGCCGCTCATCTAATCCGGAGACCTGCAAGCGATGAACTCATTCAAGCGTGCGCGTACACGCGCACTCGTCCTCTCGTGCCTGCCGTTCGCGGGCGCCGCGCTGTCGAGCGACGCGGCGGCGCAAAGCAGCGTCACGTTGTACGGTGTCGTCGATAACGCGTTCACCTATGTCAGCAATCAGCGCGGTCACGCCAACTTCTACATGAGTCAGGGCAACCTGCAGGCGAGCAAGTTCGGCTTGCTCGGTTCGGAAGACATCGGCGGCGGCACGAAAGCGATTTTCCGGCTGGAGAGCGGCTTCAACTCGCTGACGGGCGCGCAGAGCAGCGCGGGTTTCCTATTCAATCGGCAGGCCTATGTCGGGCTGAGCAACGACCGGTACGGGACCTTCACGCTCGGCCGTCAATACACGCCCTACTTCCAGATGGTCGGCGCACTCGGGCCGACCGGCGTGCTGACCGGCGCGACCGGCGCGCACCCGGGCGATGTCGATGCGCTCGACACCACGCTGCGCTTCAATAATTCGGTAACCTATCTATCTCCGAACATCGCCGGCCTGCAATTTAGCGCGCAATACGGCTTGGGCGGCGTGCCGGGCAGCGTGGCCAACGGCAGCAATTTCAGCGCGGCGTTTCGCTACGACTACAAGCCGTTCGCGGTCGCGGCGGGCTATGTCAAGCTGAAAGACATTGCGACGAGCGCGGCGCTCGGCACCTTCGCCATCAACTCGCCGGTGAATAGCGGTTATGCGACGGCACGCAGCGCGCAACTGTTCGCCGCGGCCGCTCGTTATAACCTGCGGGACCTGATGGTCGGCGTCAACTATTCGAACGTGCAGTATGCGCCGGGCTCCGGTTCGCTATTTGCCAGCGAAGCGGTATTCAACACGTACGGCGTGATTTCGACGTATCGGATTACGCCGGCGGTGATCGTCGGCGCCGGCTACAGCTATACGCGCGCGAGCAAGGCGAATGGCATGAGCGATCCGGCGCGCTATCACCAGATTTCGCTGGAGCAGACCTATAACCTCTCGGCGCGCACCACGTTGTACGCGCTGGAAGCGTATCAGCTCGCGCGCGGCAAGACGCTGATCGCGGCGGGCGGCGCCACGAGCATCACCGACGCGGTGGCCGTGGTCGGGGATTCGCAGAATACGACGCCGTCATCGGGGCCTTCGCAGTTTGT
The DNA here is from genome assembly GCF_003634175.1 of Paraburkholderia sp. BL17N1. NCBI lineage: Bacteria > Pseudomonadati > Pseudomonadota > Betaproteobacteria > Burkholderiales > Burkholderiaceae > Paraburkholderia > Paraburkholderia sp. BL17N1. Next base: position 2,953,337 of record NZ_RBIW01000001.1, on the reverse strand, counting down.
CGGGATGGTGGGGTTGAGGCACGCGTTTTGAGGGCGACCTGAAGGGACAATGAGCAACGGTGAACCCGCGATGGGAATCGGCTGCGAGAACACGCCGGGGGACTTCGCGGGATGCAGAAGCGACTCGTGCTAACCTCGCTGGACAGGCACTGTGCTTCAGTGCCGGCTCTCGTACGGAGACCTGGACGATGGACTGCGCCGCGCTGCCGATCCTTGACTGTCACCAACACTTCTACGACGCCCGACGCTTCCATTACCCCGTCTTCGCGACGCGCAGCGAAGGCTTCGAAGCGCTCGTCGGCGATTACGGCGCGCTCCCCCGCGTCTACTTACCCGACGACTACGCGCGCGACACGACCGCGTTAAATGTCGTCGGCACAGTCTGGGCGGAATTTATGTCGACCGATCCGGTGGGCGAGGCAGGCTGGGCACAGGAACTGGCGGACGCGACACGACGCCCTGACGGCATCATCGCGCTGGTCGATTTTTCGAGTCCTGATCTGCCGGCCACGCTAGACGCGTATTCGTCAGCGCAACGGATCCGTTGCGTTCGCCAGCATCTGGGCTGGCATCCGGCGAACCCGCTGCTTCGCTATGCGCCAAGGCCCGACCTCATGTCGGACCAGGCATGGCGACGCGGGCTCGCGTCGCTGCGCGGACATGGCGTGATTTGCGAACTGGAAATGTTCGCGCCGCAACTGCCCGAACTTGCTTCGCTGGCGACCGCGTTTCCCGACACTCAGTTCGTGCTGCCCGCCATGGGCTGGCCACTTGACCTGACCAGCGAAGGCCAGGCGGCGTGGAAACGTGAAATGAATGCGGTGAGCGCGTGTCCCAATGTGGCAGTGAAAATATTCGGGCTGGAGTGCATCTTCGGCATTCATTGGACGGTCGCTCAGGTCCGGCCTTGGATACTGGAAACCATTGAAGTCTTCGGCCCCGATCGATGCATGTTTGCCAGTCATATGCCGATAAGCAAGCTGGCCTGCAGCTTCGAAAAACTGTATCGCGCGTACTTTGAGGTGATAGCGGAATTCAGCGTTTCGGAGCAACGAAGACTTCTGCATGACACGGCCGCGGCGATTTACAAGCTGAGCTAAATGTTGGTTGCGGGAGAACCGGACTGCGCGTACCGCTGCGAACGCGGGTGACGCGACCCGTTGTCGTGCTGATCCGTTCGAACTGCAACACCCCCAAAAAAACAAAAACCCCGCAGAGCCTAGACTCTGCGGGGTTCTCTCTACCACTTCTGGCGGAGACGGAGGGATTCGAACCCTCGATCCAGGTTTTGGCCCAGATGCTCCCTTAGCAGGGGAGTGCCTTCGACCTCTCGGCCACGTCTCCCAAACTTTCGGTCGCGCAGGGAGTCAGCGCGACGAAGCCAAGATAATAGCGGGCCGAACCGCGAAGGTCAATGTCTGGCGGACAGTTTTTGTGCCAGTTTCGTCATTGGCGACGCAATTTATTCACCTGGGCCACCGCGGCCGCGCAAAACAAACGGGACGCTCTTGCACGCCCCGCCTATTCAAAACTACTTACGCCTGATCCAGCTCGAACGCTTTATGCAGCGCGCGCACGGCGAGCTCCATATACTTCTCGTCGATCAGCACCGAGATCTTGATTTCGGAGGTCGAGATCATCTGGATGTTGATGCCCTCTTCCGACAGCGTGCGGAACATCGTGCTCGCGATACCCACATGCGAGCGCATGCCGACGCCCACCACCGAGACCTTCGACACCTTCGGATCGCCCAGCACCTGCTCGGCCTGCACGTGACCCTTCACCTGGTTCGTGAGGATGTCCATGGCGCGTTGATAGTCGCCACGGCCGACCGTGAACGTGAACGCCGTTTTGCCTTCCACGCTCTGGTTCTGGATGATCATGTCGACGTCGATATTCGCGTCCGCCACCGGGCCGAGAATCTGATACGCGATGCCCGGCTTGTCGGGCACACCCATCACGGCGATACGAGCTTCGTCGCGCTGAAACGCGATGCCCGAGATGACTGCTTTTTCCATGGTCTCGTCTTCTTCAAAAGTAATCAGGGTGCCCGACTTCATTTCAGCGTCGAGCGGTATCAGCGGATCGGTCAGGCTCGACAACACACGTGTCTTCACCTGATATTTGCCGGCGAATTCCACCGAGCGGATCTGCAGCACCTTCGAACCCAGGCTTGCCATTTCCAGCATTTCTTCGAACGTCACGCGATCGAGCCGGCGCGCCTCTTCCACCACGCGCGGGTCGGTCGTGTAGACCCCGTCGACGTCGGTGTAGATCAGGCATTCATCGGCTTTCAACGCGGCCGCGACCGCGACCGCCGACGTATCCGAACCGCCGCGGCCGAGCGTGGTGATGTTGCCGTCAGGATCGATGCCCTGGAAGCCGGTGATCACCACCACCTTGCCCGCGTCGAGATCGCGCAGCACGCGCTCGCCGTCGATTTCGCTAATGCGCGCTTTCGTGAACGCGCTATCCGTTTTGACCGGCACTTGCCAGCCGGCGTAGCTGACCGCGTCGACGCCGGCTTCCTGCAGCGCGATGGCGAGCAGACCCGAGCTGACCTGCTCGCCCGTGGCGGCAATCATGTCGAGTTCGCGCGGGCTCGGCTGACCCGTGATTTCCTTCGCGAGACCGAGTAAGCGGTTGGTTTCGCCGGACATCGCCGACGGCACGACGACCATCTTGTGGCCAGCCTTGTGCCATTTCGCGACGCGCTTGGCGACGTTCTTGATGCGCTCGACCGAGCCCATCGAGGTGCCGCCGTATTTGTGTACGATGAGTGCCATTGTCGTTCTGAACTGGAGGAGAAACCGCGCTGGCGCGCTGGAGACGACCGCACAAAAGCACAGAAGCGCAACGTCTTGTGAACGACGGCAGAGTGTGTGGCGGCGTAAATGCAGCACGCGTGCAGCACGCGCGGATTTGCCCGGGAATGATCGCTGATGGCTTACCGGAAACGACGGATCACGATCGCAAACCGACTAATTCAACAAAAGCGAAGGCGAAATCGGGTCGGGCAAACAAGTTAACGTACCCGATCGAGCGCAAAAAGACAAGCCGGAAAGGCCATCGGATCACGCTGAATATGCGCTGCAAAGGCCTGTTTCATGCGGATTTGCGCCCTATTTCCGGATTCGCCGCATGGACAATCGAGGTGTCCGACCGGCCGGTCAGGCGATCAGCAGATCCACGCGCCAGACGATCCTGACGCGCGATTCGGCCTCGTCGATCGGCTGCGGCAACGTAGCGCGATTGATCCCGAGCCCGGGCACGAACAGCAGTTCATCGCCGATGTAAAGCAGCGGCACATCGCGCTTCCATGCGGGAATGCCGCGCTCCTGGAACAGATTCTTCAACGTGCGGCTCGGTGCGCCGGGCGCGTCGCTCGTGCGCATGCGTTCGCCGCCGCTGCGCGGACGCGCGCTCAACACCGCACGCTGCAAAACGCTCACGGGAATCGTCGCGTCGGCATCACCAACCGCGGCGTGGGCGAATACAAACGTGCCGCGCCATTGCGGCAATCGCCAGATCGACTCGCCCTGCCACGCGAGCTCGCTGACCGCGCGCGCGACGAGCGCGGTTTCGTCGGCGGGCTCGCTACTGTCTCCCGGTTCCCAATAGATCACGCCGCGATAGCTGCGCAACGCATGTCCCGCGTGATCGATACGCAGACCATGGCCCTCGCCCGCCGCGCCGATCTCACGCAACTGACGCAGCGCATCGCCAAGACGCGCGTTCGATGCGGCGACGAAGCCCAATGTGCGCATCCAGTAACGCAGAAGATTCAGCGCGCGGTCGTCGTCAAGCGCCAGCAATGCATCGTGCGATAGCGCGCGCCCTTCGTCGCGTGACGCTTCTTCCATATCGATGCGCGCAAGCGTATCGAGCAAACGCTGCGCCGACGCCGCATGCGCCGCCGTGCGCGCAAGCGCGTCGCGAAAGCCCGGAAAGTGCACGGCCAGCGCGGGCGTCACTTCGTGGCGCAACGCATTGCGGGCGTAGCGTGTATCGGCATTCGATTCATCGTCGATCCAACGCAACGCACGCTCGCCAGCGTATTGCTCGAGCTGTGCGCGCAACAGGTGAAGCAAAGGCCGCACGCGCGTTGCCGACGCATTCGCCGGCAAATACTCGGGCGCCATCGCGGCAAGACCGGCGAGACCAGCGCCGCGCAGCAATTGCAACAACACGGTCTCAGCCTGATCGTCCGCATGCTGTGCGAGCCACAGCGTGGCGACGCCGCGCGACGCGCACATCTCGTCCAGCGCGCGATAACGCGCATCGCGTGCGGCGGCTTCGACGCTTACGCCCGCATCACGCGACACCTCGACGCGCTCTGCCGCGAACTCGACGCCACGCTCCAGCGCAAACGCCTCGCAGTGCGCGAGCCATGCATCGGCATGCGCGCTCAGTCCATGATGCACATGCAGCGCGATGCAACGCGACGCGCCCGCGACACGCGCCGCGGCATCGAGCAGCACACTCGAATCCACCCCGCCGCTGAAGGCAATCGCAATACGCGCGCTAGCGGGAAGCGCAGACAAAGAAAAGCCGACCGCCTCGAGAACGAGGCGGTCGGCGGGTGTTTCGGCGGTGGAGGTCACGTCGCTAGCGCATGAAGCGCTGAAGGACGAAAGAAAACGCGCGCGGGCTTAGGCACCCGGCGTCGTTTCCTTGAATTTGCCGTACGACATCAGCCGTTCGAAACGGCGTTGACGCAGGTCGTTGATGCTCATGCCCTGGAACTGGCGCAGCGAATCGGCGAGCGCACGGCGCAGCATCGCGGCCATGCCTTTCGGATCGCGATGCGCGCCGCCCAGCGGCTCGTTCACGATCTTGTCGATCAGGCCGAGCGCCTTCAGACGATGCGCGGTCAAACCGAGCGCTTCCGCAGCTTCCGGCGCCTTCGCGGCGCTCTTCCACAGAATCGACGCGCAGCCTTCCGGCGAGATCACCGAATAGGTCGAGAATTGCAGCATCAGCACGCTGTCGCCGACTGCAATGGCCAACGCGCCGCCCGAACCGCCTTCGCCGATGATCGTCGCGATCAACGGCGTTTTCAGTTCGGCCATGACGTAAAGATTGCGGCCGATCGCTTCCGACTGCCCGCGCTCTTCCGCGCCGATGCCCGGATACGCGCCCGGCGTGTCGATGAACGTGAAAATCGGCAAGCCGAATTTTTCGGCGAGACGCATCAGACGTTCGGCCTTGCGATAGCCTTCCGGACGCGGCATGCCGAAGTTGCGCAGCGCGCGCTCCTTGGTATCGCGGCCCTTCTGATGGCCGATCACCATGCACGCCTGGCCGTTGAAACGCGCGAGGCCGCCGACGATCGACAGGTCGTCCGCATAGTTGCGGTCGCCGTGCAATTCGTGGAAGTCGGTGAACAACTCGCTCACGTAGTCGAACGTGTACGGGCGTTGCGGATGACGGGCGATTTGCGAAACCTGCCACGGCGTGAGGTTCGCGTACAGATCTTTGGTGAGCTGTTGACTCTTCTTGGACAGCCGCTCGATCTCTTCCGAAATATCGACGGCCGAATCGTCCTGCACGAAGCGCAATTCTTCGATCTTCGCTTCGAGTTCAGCGATCGGCTGTTCGAAATCCAGAAACGTGGTCTTCATTGTTTGTAATCCTTGGACTTACCGGCAGCGCGTATTCTAACCGCGCGGGCCGATGTCAAAACCATCTCGCAACTATCAATCTTTAACCTTTGATAGCTTTTGAAATAGTCCCATTTCTTCTTTTTTCAGTAGTCGACCGGCAACGGGTCAAGACTACGCCACATATACCAGGTGGCGACGGTGCGCCACGGCTCCCAGTTGGCGGCGACCTCGCGCGCTTCGCTGCGTGTGACCGGTTCGCCACTGAAATAGTTGACGCTGATCGCACGAATCAGGCCCAGGTCGTCGAGCGGCAGGACGTCGGGGCGCGACAGGTTGAAGATCAGGAACATCTCCGCAGTCCAGCGGCCGATGCCGCGAATCTGCGTGAGTTCGGCGATCACGGCCTCGTCTTCCATCGACGTCCATTTGCCGACGTGCAGCGCGCCCGAAACGAAATGCTGCGCGAGATCGAGCACGTATTCGGCTTTGCGCCTGGACAGTCCGCACGTGGTCAGCTTTTCCAGACCGAGCTTGATGAACTGCTGCGGCACGAGCTTGGGACACGCGGCCTCGACCTTCGCCCAGGCGGCCTGCGCGGACGCGACCGAAATCTGCTGCCCGACCACCGAACGCGCGAGCGTGACGAACGGATCGCCGCGACTCAGCAGATGCACTGGGCCGAACTTCGGAATCAGTTTCTTCAGAATGCGATCGCGCTTGACGAGGTCGGCACACGCCTTGTCCCAATAGGCCGGACGCGTGACTTCAGGCGTGAGGCCAGCGATCTGCACCGGCACCGCGGCTTCGCTCGCGCTCGCCGCTTCGCCGCCCGCGGTTGCGGACGCGCGCGTCTTGCGCACCACTTCGCCTTCGTGCCCCTCGACCTTGATGCGGGCGAGTTCCTGCACGTCACCGGCCAGTTCCGCCGACAAGGCGCCGTTGCTCTTCGCACGCTGCGGCTTCGCGCGCTTCGCGACAGGAGCGTGCGCCGACGCGCCGTTGAGCGCACGCTGCACGGTGGTCTTTTTCGCTGCGCCCGCTGCGGTCTTGGCCACCACCCCGGCGGCTTTCGACGATGCTTTCCTTACCACGCCGCTGCCCGTGCGAGCCGACGTGCGTGTCGACTTTGCCGCGGCTGCCGCGTTTGTTTGAGACGCGGCTCGTTTAGCCGGCGTCTTCGTGGCCGTTGCCATCCTGCCTCCTGCCTGGCGAGTCGATCAAAGGGTAAGTCGGGGTGCGCTCACACGCGCCGCCACTCGGTCAACCCGCCGGGTTTGTCTTCAAGTGCAACGCCGGCCTCGAGCAATTCGGCCCGGATCCGGTCTGCTGCCGCATAGTCCTTCGCCTGTTTGGCGGCCACGCGCGCCGCGATCTTCGCTTCGATCGCGGCGGGCTCGAGCGCGCCCTCAGCTGCAGCCCCCGCTGCCTGCTGCAGGTATGCACGCGGCTCGCGGCCAAGCAGTCCGATCACCGCGCCCAGCGAGCGCAATTGACGGGCCAGCGCGGGGTCGCGCGTGCGATTCACTTCTGTTGCCAACTCGAACAACACCGACACTGCAACCGGTGTGTTGAAGTCGTCATTCATTGCTGCCTGGAAACGAAGCGCATGCGCCTCATTCCAGTCGAGCTCGGCGGCGTCCGGCGTGACATCTTTCAGCGCGGTGTACAAACGCGCAAGAGCGTTGCGGGCGTCGTCGATATGCACGTCGCTGTAATTCAACGGCGAGCGGTAATGCGCGCGTGCGATAAAGAAACGCACGACCTCGGCATCGTACTGCGCCAATACTTCGCGGATCGTAAAGAAGTTGTTCAACGACTTCGACATCTTCTCATTGTCGATCTGTACGTAGCCGTTGTGCATCCAGAAATTGACGAAGGTTTGACCGGTAGCGGCTTCACTTTGCGCTATTTCGTTTTCATGGTGCGGAAACTGCAGGTCTTGCCCGCCGCCGTGAATGTCGAAATGTTCGCCGAGCAATGTGCAGCCCATTGCTGAGCATTCGATATGCCAGCCTGGACGGCCGCGCCCATACTTCGAATCCCAGCCTGTATCCGCAGGCTCTTCCGGCTTGGCCTGTTTCCACAAGACGAAATCGAGCGGGTCCTGCTTCGCGTCGTTCGCCGCGACGCGTTCGCCCGCGCGCAGATCTTCGAGCGACTTGCCCGACAGCTTGCCGTAGTTCGCGAACTTGCGCACCGCATAGTTCACGTCGCCGTCGCCTGCCTGATAGGCGTAGCCGTTCGCTTCGAGCTGCTCGATCATGCCGAGCATCTGCGGAATGAAATCCGTGGCGCGCGGTTCGATGTCAGGCCGCTGGATGCCGAGTGCGTCCGCGTCTTCGTGCAATGCGTTGATGAAGCGATCGGTCAGCGCCTTGATGGTCTCGCCGTTCTCCACTGCGCGCCGGATGATCTTGTCATCAATATCCGTGATATTACGCACGTAGGTCACGTCGTAGCCGAGCGTGCGCAACCAGCGCTGCACGATGTCGAACACGACCATCACCCGCGCATGACCGACGTGACAATAGTCGTACACGGTCATCCCGCAGACGTACATTCGCACGACGCCTTCTTGCAGCGGCACGAAAGTTTGCTTGTCACGCGCGAGCGTGTTGTAGATGCGCAGTGATTCCATAGAGAACGGTGCGTGGGCCGAAAGAAATCCGCAATGTGTTTCATGCGCGGCGTGCCCCGCCAGTCAAGAACCGGACGGCGGGCGCGTCGCATACAGCAAAACCGGTGCACCTGGTGCGGCGGTCAGGCTGCGATCAAGGCGGAGACGACCACGAGTGGCGAAAAGACAGTTTGCGGTTCGACGGAACGCGCAGACCTTTTGTTAGAATGGGTCGGAGTATAACATCCAGACCTGAGCCTATGAAACCTTCAAGCGGCCGCGCGCGCAGCGCTGCGACCCTCGCCGCGACAGCCTTCGGTGGCGCCACGCGGGCGCTCACCTTGCGCGTCACCGTGGCGCTTGCCCTTGCGGCCATGCCGGCCGCGGCCGCCTTTGCGCAGAAAACCGCCACGCTGCCGCAGGGCCCCGCCGTGCGCGACAACACGCCGGAAATCGACGCATCGATCGCGCAGAAAAACTGGGCCGCCTCGCTGACCCAGCTCGACGCGCGCATCGCCTCGAATCCGCGCGACGCGCAAGCGAAGTTCAAGCGCGGCACGGTGCTCGCCCACCTGAATCGCGACGACGAAGCTATCGTCGCGTTCACCGAACTCACGCAGACCTACCCTGAGTTGCCCGAGCCCTACAACAACCTCGCCGCGCTTTACGCGAAGCATGGTCAATACGCCGAAGCGCGTGTCGCGCTCGAAACGGCGACCAAGGTCAACCCGGGCTACGGCCTCGCCTACGAGAATCTCGGCGACCTTTACCTGCGCATGGCCAATGAGGCTTATCGCCACGCGCAGAGCCTGGGCAAGGTGAGCCCCACCACCACGCAGCGGCTCGCGGACATTCAGAAAGTCATCTCGCCGGTCAAGACCGCGGCCCGGGCGAAACAGGCCGTTAGCACCGAAGACGACTACACCGCCCGCGCCACCTCGAACATGACGCAAACGCCGAGCTTCCAGTACGGCGGTGCGAACGGCTCGCTCGCCATGCCGCCCTACATGGCGCCGTCGAAGTAAAGCCATCACGTTTCGCGCAATACGTTTTTTCCAACCCTGAGGATCTTCATGAAATGGTTGATGTTGGCGCTCGGCAGCGCCGCCCTGATCGCAAACGCTCCCGCATTTGCCCAGTCCGGTTCGCAAGCCGCGCATCCGTCCGTCCTCTTCAAGACATCGGAAGGCGACATCCGCGTCGAGTTGTATCCTGAGAAAGCGCCCAAGACGGTCGCCAACTTCCTCGACTATGTGAAGTCCGGCCAGTACAGCGGCACGATTTTCCATCGCGTGATTCGTGGTTTCATGATTCAGGGCGGCGGCTATACGCAAAGCTTCGCGGAGAAGCCGACGCGCGCGCCAATTCCGCTCGAAAGCCGTAACGGTCTGAAGAACATGACGGGCACGCTCGCCATGGCGCGCACCAGCGACCCGAATTCGGCCACCGCGCAATTCTTCATCAACACGGTGGACAATGCCGGCCTCGACTATCCGAATCCGGACGGCAACGGCTATGCGGTGTTCGGCAAAGTCACGGGCGGCATGGACGTCGTGAAGAAGATCGAAGGCACGCCCACCACCTCGCGCGGCCCGATGAGCGACGTGCCGCAAAAGCCGGTCGTGATCGAGTCGGCCACGGTCGTCGGCAAGTAATTGCAGCAACAGGACGCGCGCCGCAGTCAGGCGCGCGCACGAGAAAAGCGTCAGCGCTCAATCCACGCCCCGGCGCGGCTCAACGTCAACTCTTGACGACTCGCCGCGCCTTTTATCCACCCTGTTCATCAAAGGATTCCATCATGGTTGAACTGCATACGAACCACGGCGTCATCAAACTCGAACTGGACGCTGAAAAGGCGCCGAAGTCGGTTGAGAACTTCCTCAACTACGTGAAGGCCGGCCACTACGACAACACGGTGTTCCACCGCGTGATCGACGGCTTCATGATCCAGGGCGGCGGCTTCGAACCCGGCATGAAGCAGAAGCCGACGGGCGAGCCGATCCCGAATGAAGCGAACAACGGTCTGAAGAACGTCAACGGCTCGGTCGCCATGGCGCGCACGAACGACCCGCACTCGGCCACGGCGCAATTCTTCATCAACGTGAACGACAACGACTTCCTGAACCACTCGTCGCCGACGCCGCAAGGCTGGGGTTACGCCGTGTTCGGCAAGGTGGTCGAAGGCCTCGACATCGTCGAGAAGATCAAGAAGGTCAAGACGGGTTCGAAGGGCTTCCATCAGGACGTGCCGGCGGACGACGTGGTGATCGAAAAGGCTGTGATCGTCGACTAAGTCGTAGCGAGCATCGATTCGTTCGAACTGATATCAGGCACCTTCAATGCTGCAAGAAACGCCGCTGCGAAGCGTCGCCGCGGGCGTGCCTGGCGAGGGCAAACGCCCGCACGCCGCACGCCCGTTTTTTTTCCTCTCCGATATTCATCTGAGCGAGGCGATCCCGCATACGGTCGCCGCGTTCGAGCATTTCATCCGCTTCACGGCCGAGCAGGCCGATTCGGTGTTCATACTTGGCGATCTGTTCGAGTACTGGATCGGCGACGACATGCTCGCCGAGCCGTTCGTCGCGCGCATGGCGGCGCTGCTGCATACGTTGTCGGAACGCGGCATCGCGCTCTACATCATGCATGGCAACCGCGATTTTCTGCTGGGCAAGCGCTTCATGAAAGCAGCCGGCGCGATCTGGCTGCCCGATCCGTTCGTGATCACCGCGTTCGGCACGCGTATCGCGCTCGCGCATGGCGACGGCTTATGCACGGCCGATCGTGGCTATCAAGTGTTCCGGCGTTTTGCGCGTAACCGGTTCGCGCAGATGCTGTTTCTCGCGTGGCCGTTGCGCTGGCGTCAGAAGCTCGCCGAAAACATGCGCTCGAAAAGCGAGCAAGGCCGCGCGCGGCCGGTTTCGCCGAAATACGATGTGACGGCGGCAGCCGTGGCCGCGTTATTCAAGTCGTCGAAAACGGCGACCCTCATTCACGGGCACACGCACCGGCCGGCGCGGCATCGCGAGCCGGGCGGCACGCGCTGGGTCCTGCCGGATTGGGATCTCGACCACGGCGAGCGCCGTGGTGGGTATTTGCGTATCGACGCTGAAGGGATTCGGGCGTTGCCGTTGGGTTGAGTGTGGCGGCAGTTGATTGCACCCGTGCCGACGGGTCACGTGCGCAAGGTAGTTCCGCGCTGTTCCACGCCACGCGTGCCGGCGTTGTGGCTGCTCTCGCTCTGCGCCGCATGCAGCGTTGCTGTTAGAAGCCGGCCAATAGCGCCGGCGTCGGCGGCGCGCGCGAATAACTTCACCGCTCCGCCGCCACCGCTTCCCCTTTCCCTGCAATCGCGGCCGACAACCGCCGCAAATCGAGCAACGCCGCATCGGCGCCTTGCAGTCCTTCGAGACTCGTACCCAGCCGCTCCAGCGCATCGACGATTTCGTCGATGCGCTTGGCTTGCGTCGCCGCGTGATCGATCAGCCCATGAATCGCCAGCGACACCGGATCGTCGGCGTTCGGCGTGATGCCGTATGCGCAGAAGCCGCTGCTTGCGGCGGAGCGTTTGCCCTCGCGCGCGGCGCCGCCGGCATCGGCATTAGCCGCTTCCGGAGCCACAGTGGCCGCCGCCGGCACGATGATCCGTGCCGGGTTACCCACCGCCGTGCCACGTGCCGGCACGGGCTTGGTCACCACCGCGTTGGATCCGATCTTCGCGTCCGCGCCGATCGTGAAACCGCCGAGCACCTTCGCGCCCGCGCCGACGATCACGCCGCGCTCGAGCGTTGGGTGCCGCTTCGCACCGCGCGTGAGCGACGTGCCGCCGAGCGTGACGCCCTGATAGATCGTGCAGTCGTCGCCGATCTGCGCCGTCTCGCCGATCACCACGCCCATGCCGTGATCGATGAACACGCGCCGCCCGAGCGTCGCGCCCGGATGAATTTCGATGCCGGTCATGAAGCGCGCCATCTGCGAGACGAAACGCGCTAGCCAGCGGCGTTTGGCTCGCCAGCACGCATGCGCAAGCCGGTGCAGCAAGAGCGCGTGCAGGCCGGGATAACACGTGAGGACTTCCCAGGCGCTGCGGGCGGCGGGATCGCGCTCGCGGATCGTGGCGATGTCTTCGCGAAGTCTCGTGAACATGGCAGGGACTGTGTTGTGGGAGAAAGAGCCGCACGCGAAAGCTGGCGCGCACGACGGCGTGGCTCGCCGCATAGCACGGCGGCAGCTTTGCTTAGAACGTTTTGAGGATTGTAGGGGGATTGCGGAAAACCTGCCGGAAGTCCACGCTGCCGGCGGGGTCGTCGCCGGCTAACGGGAAAGCATTCAGTTCGGGTATGACACGCGGCCTTCAGGACGCGTCGTCCTTGGGCTTGCTCTTCAACAAAATGTGTTTGGCGATGCCGCGCACGATATTCACTTCTTCACGCTCGAGACCCGAGCGCGCAAACAGGCGGCGCAGGCGCGACATCAGCTTCTTCGGATTGGCCGGGTCAAGAAAATCGAGCGCGACGAGCGCGCTTTCCAGATGCGTGAACATGCTCTCGATGTCGTCGCTCGCGGCGCGCGCACCGACGGGTTCGCCCTCCGCCGCCGCCTGAGGCGCGGCCGCGCCGCTGTCGGCCGACAGATACATTGTGCGCAATTCATACGCCAATACCTGCACGGCCTGCGCGAGGTTGAGCGAGCTATAGGCAGGATTGGCGGGAATATGCGCCAGCGCGCTGCACCGCTCGACGTCCTCGTTCGACAAACCCGTGCGCTCGTTGCCGAACACCAGCGCGATCTCGCCATGCATCGCCTGTTCGCGCGCGATGCTGGCGGCGGCACGCGGCGTCCATTGCGGCGGCCCATATTCGCGCAGCCGCGCGGTCAGCGCGATCGACCAGTGCACGCCGCTCAGGGCGTCGGCGAGGGTCGGCACGACGTGCGCGGACGCCAGCACGTCGTCGGCTCCGCTCGCCATGGCGATGGCTTCCGGATCGCTTTGCACGTGCGGCACGCGCGGCGACACCAGCACGAGCCGCGAGAAACCCATGGTTTTCAGCGCGCGTGCCGCGGCGCCGACGTTGCCCGGATGGCTCGGCTCGACCAGCACGAAGCGCGTCGAGGTGAAGCCGCCGCGCAGTTCGGCTACGGCGGGATCGGAGGAATGGTGGGTATGGTCCACGATGGAATTCGGCTGGCTAAAGACGCGTATGGTAGCGCCAACGCCGCGGCCGGTCGCAAACGAACACAGGTATGAACGCAGACGCGCATGCAGATGTCTGCGGCGAAGCGCTCGCGAATGCCGGACCGAGCCGCGCAGAACGCGGGCAAATCGACCTCCGCCCAGCAAACGCTGCCGCAGCGTCCGGACTCAGGTAAAATGCCGGAATTCGCGTCCGCTTTGCCGTCTGGCACTGCATGAACGCCTCGTTCTTATCCAATTCGTCTCCGTCGGCGGAATGCGCACCGGTTGTACCGGGCGAGCGTTCCGTGCTGTTTCCGCGCCTCTTAGAGGGCGCCCAATTAGCGCAGGTTAGCGCTCATTTTCCGGCCAGCAGCCGCGCTGCCCCGGTACAAGGATCCAGTCTCATGCATCCCATGCTCAATATCGCTGTGAAGGCCGCGCGCCGCGCGTCACAGATCATCACCCGCGCGTCGCTCGATCTCGATCTCGTCCAGGTCAGCAAGAAACAGCACAACGATTTCGTCACGGAGGTCGACAAAGCGTCTGAAGCGGCGATCATCGACACGCTCAAGACCGCCTACCCCGATCACGCCATCCTCGCCGAAGAATCCGGCAAGTCGGATAACGAATCCGAATACCAGTGGATCATCGATCCGCTCGACGGCACCACCAATTTCATCCACGGTTTTCCGTACTACTGCGTGTCGATCGCGCTCGCGCACAAGGGCATCGTGACGCAGGCCGTAGTCTACGACCCGACCCGCAACGACCTGTTCACCGCCTCGCGCGGTCGTGGTGCGTTCCTCAACGATCGCCGCATCCGCGTGGCCAAGCGCGATCGTCTGGCCGATGGCCTGATCGGCACCGGCTTCCCGTTCCGCGAAAGGGACGGCCTGGAAGCGTACGGCCGCCAGTTCGCTGAAATGACCGAAGCGTGCGCCGGCCTGCGCCGTCCGGGCGCCGCCGCGCTCGATCTGGCAAACGTCGCCGCCGGCCGCATGGACGGCTTCTTCGAGCAAGGCCTGAATGCGTGGGACGTCGCCGCCGGCAGCCTGCTGATCACGGAAGCGGGTGGCCTGGTCGGCAACTACACGGGCGATTCGGATTTCTTGCACGTCGGCGAAATCGTCGCGGGCAACGCGAAGGTCTACGCGCAGATGATCCCGATCCTGTCGCGCTACAGCCGCACGCGCCAGCAAGCGGCGTAATCCCTACGAGGGCGGCGCCGGCAAGCGGGACATGAAAAAGCGGCTGCGGCCGCTTTTTCGTTGGCGCGCCTGCATGCAGCGGGCGTTCGTGCTACAAAGCGGAATGCCGCGCCGGCGCAGGTCATTGCCGGCTGCGTTTCGCGCGTTTTTCGCTGCGCCCTGCCTTGCGCCCGCCGTCTCGCGCAGCTTCCGATCCGCTTCATGAAAAAAGGCTTCTACACAATCATCGCGGCGCAGTTTATTTCGTCGCTGGCGGACAATGCACTGTTGATCGCGGCCATCGCGCTGCTCTCCGTGATTCGCTCGGCCGCCTGGGTCACGCCGCTGCTGCAGATTTTCTTCACTGTTTCGTACGTGCTGCTTGCACCGTTCGTCGGCGCTTTCGCTGACTCGATGCAAAAGCGCCACGTCATGTTCATCTCCAACGCGTTGAAGGCGAGCGGCTGCCTGATGATGGTCGCGGGCGTTCATCCGATGATTGCCTACGGCGTGGTCGGCTTCGGCGCGGCCGCGTATTCGCCGGCCAAGTACGGCATCCTCACCGAACTGCTGCCCGCGGAAAAACTCGTCAAGGCGAACGCGTGGCTCGAATCGGCCACCGTGCTGTCGACCATCGTCGGCACGATGGTGGGCGGCGCGCTGATCAGCACCTTCGCCGACAAATTCGTCGCGCATGCGCATCTGCCGCTGATCCGTTCCTCCGCCGATCTCGCCATGTTCGCGACGATGGTGACCTATGCGATCGCCGCCGCGATCAACATCTTCATTCCCGACACTGGCGCGCGTTATGAAAGCCGCCTGAGCGAACCGAAGAAACTGGTCGGCGATTTCTATCATTGCTTCAACGTGCTGTGGGCCGACAAACTCGCGCAGATCGCGCTGTGGGTGACGACTCTGATGTGGGGCGGCGCGGTCACGCTGCAATTGCTGGTGCTCAAATGGGCCAACGTGAATCTCGGGCTGTCGCTCTCGAAGGCGGCGGTCATGCAGGGCGTCACGGGTCTCGGCATCGCAGTCGGCGCGGCGGCGGCCGCTGCGCTGATTCCGTTGCGCAAGTCGCTGCGCGTGTTGCCGGTCGGCATTCTGACCGGCGCGGTGGCGATCGCCATGGCCTTCTACAACAAGGACCTGTTCCCGCCGGGTTCAGGCATTCGCATCGGCACGTACGTCATGCCGTTTTACATTCTGCTCGCCTATCCGCTGATGATTCTGCTCGGCGCGCTGTCAGGGTTTTTCATCGTGCCAATGAACGCGATCCTTCAGCATCGCGGCGCGACGCTGCTGTCCGCGGGGCATTCGATCGCCGTGCAGAATTTCAACCAGAACCTCGCGGTGCTGCTGATGCTCGGCGTCTACGCGCTGCTGCTTACGGCGAAGATGCCGGCGCAGTGGATCATCGTTGTGTTCGGCACGTTCATCACTTTCATGATGTGGCTCGCCAGGCGGCGCAGCGCGGTGAACGAACGCACGGTGGATATACGGGCGATGGTGGAAGAATGAAGCCTTCATGCGGCTGAGGCGCGGCGCGGTGCGGCTCGCGTCGGCTGCTCGCCGCGGCGTTTGGCCGGAATGCGGATTTGCAGCGCAGATTGGCCATCCGGCCAGGGTCCGCCCGCCGTCCCGTCAGGTTAAACTCACGCCCTGAACAGCTAACGCAAGAAGATACCGAGGATGGGCATTCAAACCGCAGCGGCCAACGACGTCGCACAGCATACGCCGATGATGCAGCAATATCTCCGCATTAAAGCGGATCATCCCGGCACGCTGGTGTTCTACCGGATGGGCGACTTCTACGAACTCTTTTTCGAAGATGCGGAAAAAGCCGCACGTCTGCTCGATCTGACACTCACGCAGCGTGGCGCGTCGGCGGGCAATCCGATCAAGATGGCCGGCGTGCCGCATCACGCGGTCGAACAATATCTCGCCAAGCTCGTGAAGCTCGGCGAATCCGTCGCGATTTGCGAGCAGATCGGCGACCCGGCTACATCGAAGGGTCCAGTCGAGCGCAAAGTGGTGCGCGTGGTCACGCCGGGCACGCTCACGGATGCAGCGCTGCTGTCCGATAAGAGCGACGTCTATCTGCTGGCCATGTGCGTCGCGCATAACCGACGCGGCGTCGCGACCAGCGTCGGCCTTGCATGGCTGAATCTTGCGAGCGGCGCGTTGCGCCTCGCCGAAGTCGCACCCGACCAGGTGGCGGCCGCGCTCGAACGCATTCGCCCCGCGGAAATTCTGGTTGCCGACACACCAACCGACTCGGCGAGCTGGACGCCGCCGGTCAATGCGGGCGCCCTCACCCGCGTGCCGGTCTGGCACTTCGACGTTACCTCGGGCACGCAACGCTTGTGCGATCAGCTGGAAGTGGCGGGCCTCGACGGCTTCGGCGCGCATTCCCTGACCTGCGCATGCGGCGCGGCCGGCGCGCTGCTGCTCTATGCCGCGGCCACGCAAGGTCAGCAGTTGCGCCACGTGCGCAGCCTGAAGGTCGAATACGAGTCCGAATATATCGGCCTCGACCCCGCCACGCGCCGCAACCTCGAACTCACGGAAACACTGCGCGGCACGGAATCGCCTACGCTGTGTTCGCTGCTCGACACCTGCTGCACGACCATGGGCAGCCGCCTGCTGCGTCACTGGCTACATCATCCGCCGCGCGAATCGGCGGTGGCGCAGGCGCGTCAGCAGGCGATCGGCGCCTTGCTCGACGCGCCGCCGGGCGCGAGCGTCGATTCGTTGCGCAGCGCATTGCGGCAGATCTCGGACATCGAGCGCATCACCGGGCGTCTCGCGCTGCTGTCCGCGCGGCCTCGCGATCTGTCGAGCCTGCGCGATACCTTCATTGCGTTGCCCGAGTTGCGCACGCAGCTCGCGGCCGTTGCGCCGGATGCGGATTCGCTGGCGCGCATCGACGCTTCGCTGGAACCGCCGCAAGCCTGCGTCGAACTGCTCAGGCGCGCGGTCGCGCAGGAACCGTCGGCGATGGTGCGCGACGGCGGCGTGATCGCTCGTGGCTACGATGCGGAACTGGACGAGCTGCGCGATATTTCGGAGAACTGCGGGCAGTTCCTGATCGACCTCGAGACCCGCGAGCGCGCACGCACGGGTATCGGCAATCTGCGCGTCGAATACAACAAGGTGCATGGCTTCTACATCGAAGTCACGCGCGGCCAGACCGACAAGGTGCCCGACGACTATCGCCGCCGTCAGACGCTGAAGAATGCCGAACGCTACATCACGCCGGAACTGAAAACGTTCGAGGACAAGGCGCTCTCCGCGCAGGAACGGGCGCTCGCCCGCGAACGCTCGCTCTACGACGCGCTGCTGCAGGCGCTGCTACCCTTCATCCCGGATTGCCAGCGGGTCGCTTCGGCGCTTGCCGAACTCGATCTGCTGGCGGCCTTCGGCGAGCGCGCCCGCGCGCTCGATTGGGTCGCGCCCACGTTCTCGGCCAACGCCGGCATCGAAATCGAACAGGGGCGGCATCCGGTGGTCGAGGCGCAGGTCGAGCAGTTCATCGCCAACGACTGCTCGCTCACGCCCGAGCGCAAACTGCTGCTGATCACCGGCCCGAACATGGGCGGTAAATCGACCTTCATGCGGCAGACCGCGCTGATCGCGCTGCTCGCCTATGTGGGCAGTTATGTGCCCGCCCGGCGCGCCGCCTTCGGGCCGATCGACCGCATCTTCACGCGCATCGGCGCAGCGGACGATCTCGCCGGCGGGCGCTCGACCTTCATGGTCGAGATGACCGAAGCCGCCGCGATCCTGAACGACGCCACGCCGCAAAGTCTCGTACTGATGGACGAGATCGGCCGCGGCACGTCCACGTTCGACGGCCTCGCGCTGGCGTGGGCCATCGCGCGGCATCTGCTCGCGCACAACGGTTGCCATACGCTGTTCGCCACGCACTACTTCGAATTGACGCAGTTGCCGGCGGAGTTTCCGCAGGCCGCCAACGTGCATTTGTCGGCGGTCGAGCACGGGCACGGCATCGTGTTCCTGCACGCGGTCAACGAAGGTCCGGCGAATCAGAGCTACGGCCTGCAGGTCGCGCAACTCGCCGGCGTGCCGAATGCGGTGATTCGCGCGGCGCGCAAGCATCTTGCGCATCTGGAACAGCAGTCGGCCGCACAGCCCGCGCCGCAACTCGACCTGTTCGCCGCGCCCATGCCGATGCTGCTCGAAGACGCGGACGACGAGCGCGACGCGAAGACGGGACCGGCGGCGTCGCCCGCCATGCAGGAACTCGTCGAGCGGCTGCGCGGCATCGATCCGAACGATCTGCGGCCCCGCGAAGCACTCGATCTGCTGTACGAATTGCATGAACTGGCCGCCGCGCCGGATGCGGATCATTGACTCACACAGGCCCCCGCGGCGTCCGCGCAAACTTCGCGCGGCGCTGACCCTCGCCCTCACACTTACCGGTGGTGGCGTGCCGCTTGCGGGATTGTTCGCGGGGTTGTCGGGTTTCACACCGGCGGCCTACGCCGACACGCCGCGCTATACCTTCGCGGTCATCGCCAACACGATGCAAAGCGTCGCCGACGAAGCGCCCACGCAGCGGTTGATCGAAGCGATCAGCCGCGAGCGCGATGTGTCGTTCATCGTGTACGACGGCAATCTCAAGGGCGCGAAAGAAGCATGCCGCGATGCGCTTTATGAGCGCCGCCACGCGCTGCTCGAAACGTCACGGCCGGCCCTTTTCTTCATTCCCGGCCAGCACGACTGGGCCGATTGCGGCATCGGCGAAGCCGGCGGTTTTGATCCGACCGAACGGCTCGACCAGTTGCGCCAAACGCTTTTTGCCGACGCCACCTCGATGGGTCAGAACCCGATCGCATTGACGCGTGAAAGCGAAGTCTCGCGCTTTCGCCCCTATCGCGAGAACGTGCGCTGGCAAGTGGGCGATACGGTGTTCGTCGGCCTGAATGCGCCGAGTCCGAACAATCATTATCTGACTGCGGGCGGCCGCAATGGCGAATTCGAAGATCGCGTGATCGCCAATGCATTCTGGCTGGAACATGCCGGCGAATATGCGAAACGCCGCGACGCGCGGGCGCTTGTCGTGTTCATTCAAGGCGATCCGGACCCTGAGCGTTACGAACGGCCCGACCGTTTCGCGTGGCTGCGCTTTGCACGCAACACCCGCCGCGACGGTTTTCTGGAATTGAAACGCAGCCTCGTGAAACTCGCGCAGATTTTCCGGGGGCCAGTGCTAGTGATTCATTGCGACGACGAACGAGCAAGCGCCGGCTTCGTGATCGATCAGCCGCTACGCAATGACAAGGGAATGCTGGTGACGAATCTCACGCGTGTCGCGCTCGCGCCGCATGATCGACTCAACCAGTGGATTCAGGTGGATGCGGATCTCGGCAGGAAACCGCCGTTCCGCGTAAGTGTGCGCGATGTGCCCAGGCAAATGCCGATGCCCACCGCGCAACCCGTGCTGCCGCACGATGAACCGGCTGCTTCGATGCCGGCTGTACCGGCTCTCGGACCCGCGTCGGAATTGCCGCCACTGCTGCCGACGCCCGGAGACTCGCAACCGGATCAGCAACCGCGCATACCGGCGGATCAGGGTGGCGGCGGTTACGGGCCGGCCACGTCGACGCCGCCCGCCTCCGCCGCTCAACCGCACACGCCGGGCGCTTCTTCAAGCGTGCCCGGCATGCCTGCAAGCTCAGTGCAGCGTGGGCCCTGACTTGCCTTCTTCTTCGTCGTCCTCGTCTTCGTCGAGGACTTCGAGGCCGTCGGCGCCATGCGCGTGTTCGTGCTGGATTTCGTCTTCCGTAGCAGGACGCACGTCTTTCACCGTCAGCGCGAAACGCAGCGCCATGCCGGCGAGCGGATGGTTGCCGTCGAGCACGACTTTATCTTCGGCGACGTCGGTCACCACGTAGACGAGCGAATCGAGGTCCTCGTCGCCTTCTTCCGGCGTGCCTTCGAATTGCATGCCGACTTCGAGCGGTTCCGGGAAGCGATTGCGCGGCTCGATCTTCACGAGATCAGGGTCGTACTCACCGAACGCGTCTTGCGGCTCGAGCTGGATCTGGGTCTCGAAACCGGCCTCGTGGCCGTCGAGCTCTTCCTCGATCTTGGGGAACGTGCCATCATAGCCGCCGTGCAGATAGACCATCGGCTCGTCGCTTTCTTCAATCAGATTGCCCTGCGCATCCGACAGCTTGTAAGCGACCGACACGACGGTGTTCTTTGCGATTTTCATTCGATTCTCCAGAATACAACTCACATTATACGATGCCCAAGCGGCCCACTGACCACCCGGCCGACGCAGCTTCGGCACGGAATTCGTCGCCGGCTTCAAAGCCGGCTGTTCCGGTTCTCCCGCCTTCGCCAGACACACCGACACCGCTGCTCGGTAACCTGACGCCGTCGCAATTCATGCGCCGCTACTGGCAGAAAAAGCCGCTGCTGATTCGCCAGGCGATCCCGAACGTCGCGGCGCCATTGTCGCGCGACGAATTTTTCGAGCTGGCCGATCAGGACGAAGTCGAAGCACGCCTGATCACCCATTTCCGCAATAAATGGCAGCTCGAGCACGGGCCGTTCGCGCCTGACGAACTGCCTTCGGTGAAGCAGCGCGCATGGACACTGCTTGTGCAAGGCGTCGATCTCCACGACGATCGCGCCCGCGCCCTGCTAGACCGTTTCCGCTTCGTGCCGGACGCGCGTCTCGACGACCTGATGATTTCCTACGCAAGTGACGGCGGCGGCGTAGGGCCGCACTTCGATTCCTACGATGTGTTTCTTTTGCAAGTAAAAGGCAAGCGCCGTTGGCGCATTAGCGCGCAGAAAGATCTGACGCTACAACCCGGTTTGCCTTTGAAAGTTTTACAGAACTTCCAGCCCGAAGAGGAGTGGCTGCTCGAACCGGGCGACATGTTGTATCTGCCGCCGCACATCGCGCACGACGGCATTGCCGAGGGCGAATGCATGACCTGTTCGATCGGGTTTCGCGCCCCTTCGGCGAGCGAACTGACCGCGCAATTCCTCTACCATCTGGCCGAACGCGGCGAGTCGGCGGGTCAGCCGGGCGCGCTTTATCGCGATCCGCAGCAACCTGCCGTGGAGCGTCCGGCCGAGCTCCCCGCGGCGCTGGTCGAGAGGGTTGGCGCAATCCTTGCTGGCATCAAATGGAATGAGCAGGATATTGCGTCGTTCCTTGGCACGTATCTCAGCGAACCCAAGCCGAGTGTCGTCTTTGATCCGCCGCAAAGGCCGCTTAATGAAGCCCGTTTCATCAGTCAGGCATCGAAGTCAGGCATTCGGCTGGACCGCAAGACTAATTTGTTGTACAACCGCCGTTTTTTCTTCGTAAATGGAGAGGAAACCTCATTTGATGGTGCAAGAAAATGGTTGTTTGACCTCGCAAATCACCGCTGTATGAGTGCGAAACGCTTTGTAACACTCTCACACGATTCGTCGGTGACAGCACGGCTACACGAGTGGTATTGTGCGGGCTGGATACAAGTGGGCGAGCTTGCGTAACTCTGCCTGCCTGCTATACCGTACAGTGAAATTTTGTATGAGAAAGACAACGTATTGACCCCGGATTTATGGATTGTCAGTACGAAAGTGCATATAATTTCCGCCCAAGCCGTAGGGAAGATTCGAGCTCGTCAAAAGAGCTTCTCCACCAGCGGCCCAGGTCGGTGTTGGAGCACATTACCGGTTTTATTTTGCGCTGTTGCTTACCTTTAAACCATAAAAGGACGTGATCATGAAGAAATCCCTCCTCGTAGCATCCCTGTTGGCAGCTGTGGCACTGGCTGCATGCAACAAGAGCAACGACCAAGCCGCTGCCCCGGCTAGCGACGCAGCTGCTGCTTCGGCACCGGCTGCCGCAGCTTCGGATTCGGCTGCTGCTGCTTCGGGTGCTGCTGCTGCTGCGAGCGACGCTGCTGCTTCGGCTACGACCGCTGCTTCGGACGCAGGCGCTGCTGCTTCGGACGCTGCTGCTTCGGCTGCTGCTCCGGCTTCGGGCGCAAGCCAGTAAGCTGTCGCATAGGGTTCGCCTCTGGGCGAAAACTGCATCGGGAAATCATCGCGGTTTCCCGGGCAGTAAAGCAAAACGCCACGGATTCACATTCGTGGCGTTTTGTCATTCAAGCGCCGCTTTTTTATAGCGGCGTTCATTGATTTTAATCAGGCTGATCAACCTGTTGCGCCGGCGTCGCGCTCTCTTCAAAAAACTCGCGCACCACCTCGATCTCGCGTGTGCGTTTAAATGGCGGCAGACTCTGCCAGATACGGCGCCCATACGGTTTGTCGACGAGTCGTGTATCGCAGATCATCAGCACGCCACGATCGGTCTCAGCGCGAATCAGACGGCCCGCGCCCTGCTTCAGCGTGATGACCGCCTGTGGCAACTGATGCACGGCGAATGGACTCAAGCCTTTCTTGGTCAGTGCGTCGAGCCGTGCAGACAACACCGGATCGTCGGGCGGCGCAAACGGCAGCTTGTCGATCACCACCAGCGACAATGCGTCGCCGCGCACATCCACGCCTTCCCAGAAGCTCTGGCTGCCCACCAGGATCGCGTTGCCGTACGACCGGAATCGATCCAGCAGTTCGGTGCGGCTCGCGTCGCCCTGCACGAGCAGTGGATAGTCCCAGCCGCGCGCTTCGATCGTGTCGCGCAGCTTCGCCGAGATGCGGTCCACCGCGCGCAGCGTCGTGCACAACATGAAGACGCCGCCGCCCGATGCTTCAATCGCCGGCAGCGCGGCGTCGAATACGGCGTCGGTGAACATGGGTGAAGACGGCTGCGGCAAATTGCGCGGCACGTACAGCAGGCCCTGCGTCGGATAGTCGAACGGACTGGGCAGCGTCATCGAACGCTTCGCGTTCAGACCCATTTGCGCGGCGTAGTGCGTGAAATCGCCGCGCACCGACAGCGTAGCCGACGTGAAGATCCACGCGCGCGGCACACCGGCGCGCTGTTTCGCGAAGATCGGCGCGACCGACAACGGCGTTTCGTGCAACTGCACGGTGTGCGAGAAGACTTCGATCCAGCGCACCTTTTCGTTGGGATCGGCGCGCTCGGTTTTGCCGTCGGCAGAGGCGCCGTCAGCGGCTTCGCGCTCGGTCTGCGTGGGTGGCGTGGTCCAGCCCGCCAGCACGCCCTGCAACTCGCGTGCGCGGCGCAGACACGCGCCGATCGATTCCGCTCGCTCGGCCTGACTCGCGAGCGCCGACGCCAATGCATCGAGTTCGGTTTCAAGCGTTTCGAGTGCGGGGAACAACGGATGATCGTCCGGCAACTGGCCGATCGACAAGCGCACCGAGTCTTCCTTGAAGGCCAGCCGCACATCGCGCGCGGCGCGCTCGAGCGTGGCGCCGAGCTTGACCCAGTCGACCGTTTCACGCGCATGGCCTAAACCTTCGGCCACCGAATCGCGGGCGAGCTCGAGAAACTGCGTGGTCGACAGCGTCTCGCCGAAGAACAGCGTCGCCGTCTCGGGCAGTTGATGCGCTTCGTCGAAGATGATCGTGTTGGCGGTGGGCAGCAATTCAGCCATGCCCGTATCGCGCAACATGATGTCGGCGAAAAACAGATGGTGATTCACCACCACGATATCCGCCTGCTGCGCCTCGCGGCGCGCCTGCATTACAAAGCAGTCCTTGTAATGCGGACATTCCTGGCCGAGACAGTTTTCGCGCGTGGACGTGACCATTGACCACACCGCAGCCGTTTCCGGCACACTCGCCAGTTCGGCCTTGTCACCAGTGCGAGTGATCTTGGCGAAGCGCACGATATCCTGCAGATACGAGGTTTCCTGACGCGAGGGCAGACGGCCGTTATCCGCGGTGCGCTGCAGATAGTAGTGGCACAGGTAATTCGCGCGCCCCTTGAGCATGGCGACCGATACCGGCACCGCGAGCGCATCGCGCACGGTCGGAATGTCGCGCTGAAAGAGCTGATCCTGCAAATGCTTCGTGCCGGTGGAGACGATCACCTTGCCGCCCCACAACATGGCCGGCACCAGGTACGCATAGGTCTTGCCGGTGCCGGTCCCGGCTTCGACGATCAGCGTGTTTTCGCTGCCGTCAAGGCCGTCCGATCCGGCGTTCTCAGCGGCCTCGGCGGCGGCATCGGCACCTGCTCCCTGCAGACGCCGCGCCGGACGCTTCTGCGCCTCGAACATGGCCGGCTCGGGCATTGCGCGGCCCGATGCTTCCATGGCGGCGGCCACGGCACGCGACATTTCGATCTGCGAGGCGCGCGAACGATAGCCGTCGATCTGACGGGCCAGCAAACCGTCGGCGGCGAAGATCTCGTCCAGTTCGGCGACCCGGCGTGGATTCAGCGACGCGCTCAGTGCGGACGCGGCGGGACGCGGCGCCGGTGTAACGGCTCCTGATGCGTCGTCGCCCGGCGTGGCACGGGATGAAGTTTCAAGCGGTGAATTCAAGGCAAGCGTTTCCTGCAAAGTCCGGCTCGCGCGGCGCGCGCCCGGCGCCTGCCAGGCCGCGAACTCAGGCGCGTGCGTCCGGTTCGAGCTGCAATTGCAGCAAGATGATGGTGTCCTTGACTTTGAGTTTGCGCTTTTTCAGGCGCTGCAACTCGAAGTCGTCGATGCCGGGCTCATCCGACATTCGGTCGATCAAGCGATCGAGCCCACTATGCTCCGATTCCAGTTGCAGAATACGGTCGCGAAGTGTGTCCGCGTTGATGACGTGATGTTGATCGCGCATGCTCGCCTCCTCTCGTCTACGGCGCGGGCCGCGTGTGCGGCCCGATGCCTGAGGTTGCTGTCCGGCTTAAAACGCGTTACGGCGGCTACGGCCCTGCCACTCAGCTCAGGGCCCTTCAGCACGCTTACTGCTGCTCCTGCTGCTGCTTTTGCCGCTCTTCCTGTTGCTGCTGTTTCAACGCGTCCTGACGCTTCTGCTCGGCTTTCTCGGCCGCCTGCTTCTGACGCGTCTCCACCTCGGCCTTGTGCTGCGCGGCGTCCGCCTGCTTCTTCTCGAAGCTCTGCTGCTTCTGCACGCGCTCCTGCGCCTTCTGCGCACCTTGCGCACGCGCCTCGTCGAGCTTGCGCTGGAAGTCGCCCTGCTTCTGATCGTACGCCTGCTGGTTGGCTGCCGCCTGCGACGGGCTGATGCCGCGCTGCGCCTGATCCAGCGCGTGCTGACGCAGTTTGTCCTGATAGGCCTGCGCATTCGCGCTACGCTGCGGCGCCTCGGCGGCGCGCTGCGCCTGATCGATCTGATGCTGTTTCTGCTTGTCTTCGTACGCCTGCGCGTTGCGTGCGTCGTCGGCGGCACGCTGCGGCGCGCTCGCTTCGTCCTGCGCACGCTTGATGGCGGCCTGTTCGTCACGCACGCGGGCGCGCTGCGTGCGCTGTTCGCCGTCGAGCGCGAGCTGTTCCTTGCGAATGTCGGCCTGCACCGAGCGCATGCTGTCGCGCGCCTTGTTCAGGCAATAGTTGACGAAAAACTTGCTGTAGCAGTCGTGTTCCGCGACGCCGTAGCGGTAGTTGTTCTCCTCGGTGCGCTGATCGAGGGCTTTCTGGCGCGCGTTGAAATCACTATCCGACGCTACCGCGTTGCCAGCGCTGTCCGTGCCGTCGGCGTTCGTGGCGCCGTTGACCGTCGTGGCTTGCGCGCCCGACGCGGCGGACGGCGTCAAAGCGCCTGCGGGCCGCGCGGCGCTGCTGCTCGCCGGCGTCGCGGACTGAGCCATGGCCGGCGTGGGCGCGCCCAACGCGACGGCCAGCACACACGACGCGCAAGACGCGAAAAACACCCCACGGGAGGCGAACGCGGACCTGAACGCGGAGCGCGGCGCCGATGGGAGCGAAGAGCGCGAAGAGAGCGAAGAACGTGGCAAACCCGGTGCCAGACCCGGCGGGAAAAACGGCGGCAGTTGTGACAAGCGAGAGACCAAGCGGGAGCCCAGGCAGTTGAGTGACAAGGAGATCGGCAACGTCGTAGAGGGTCAACGGAATATGCCCGAAATTCTATCACCCTGCGGTTGAGCCCTTTTGCATTTATGGCAAAATGCCCCGCTCCAGCAACCTGGTCGCAGCGCGCACGCCCGTCGTGCCCCGACGTGCCTCATGCGGCCCTCGCGTGCCGCCCACGTTCGGTCAGCGCGCGGCCTCCGAACTGAGTCCGCAGGAACACCAAGACCTTATGACGGAAACCGTAGCACTCAAGATCGTACAGCGCATCGCCGCCGAACTGTCCGTCCAGCCGCGCCAGGTCGCGGCCGCGGTGCAACTTCTCGACGAAGGAGCGACTGTTCCGTTCATCGCCCGCTACCGTAAGGAAGTGACCGACAATCTCGACGACACGCAACTGCGCAACCTCGAGGAACGCCTGCTGTATCTGCGCGAACTGGAAGACCGGCGCGCCGCGATCATTGCCAGCATCGACGAACAGGGCAAGCTCACCGACGAGCTGCGCACCGCGATCGAAGGCGCGGACAGCAAGCAGGTGCTGGAAGACCTGTACCTCCCATATAAGCCGAAGCGCCGCACGCGCGCGCAGATTGCCCGCGAAGCCGGCCTGCAGCCGCTTGCCGACGCGCTGCTGGGCAATCCCCTGCTCGACCCGCAAACCGAAGCCGCCGCCTACGTGGACGCGGAGAAAGGCATCGCCGACGTCAAGGCCGCGCTCGACGGCGCGCGCGACATCCTCTCGGAACAGTTCGGCGAAACGGCCGACCTGCTCGGCAAGCTGCGCGACTACATGTTCAACCAGGGCGTGGTGTCGTCGAAAGTGGCGGAAGGCAAGGAACACGCGGAAGAAGAAAAATTCCGCGACTACTACGACTACGCGGAAACCATCCGCACGGTGCCGTCGCATCGCGCGCTGGCGCTGTTCCGCGGCCGCAATGCGGGCGTGCTGATGGTCAAGCTGGGTCTGGGCGAAGAACTCGACGCGCAGGTGCCGCATCCGGGCGAAGCGCTGATCGCGCGCCACTTCGGCATCGCGAATCAGAACCGTCCGGCCGACAAGTGGCTCTCCGACGTGTGCCGCTGGTGCTGGCGCGTGAAGGTGCAGCCGCATATCGAAAACGAGCTGCTGACCAATCTGCGCGACGAAGCCGAGCACGAGGCGATTCGCGTGTTCGCGCGCAATCTGAAGGACTTGCTGCTGGCTGCGCCCGCCGGCCCGAAGGCTGTGATCGGCCTCGATCCGGGTATGCGCACCGGCGTGAAGGTGGCGGTGGTCGATCGGACCGGCAAGGTGCTCGCCACCGACGTGATCTATCCGCACGAGCCGCGCCGCGACTGGGACGGCTCGATCGCGAAACTCGCGCGCATCTGCGCGCAGACGCAGGCTGAACTGATCAGCATCGGCAACGGCACCGCGTCGCGTGAAACGGACAAGCTCGCGAGCGAACTGATCGCGCGTCATCCGGAATTCAAGCTGCAGAAGATCGTCGTGTCGGAAGCGGGCGCGTCGGTGTACTCGGCATCAGAACTCGCGGCGAAGGAATTCCCCGACATGGACGTGTCGCTGCGCGGCGCGGTGTCGATTGCGCGCCGCTTGCAAGACCCGCTCGCCGAGTTGGTGAAGATCGAGCCGAAGGCGATCGGCGTCGGCCAATATCAGCACGATGTGAATCAGCGTGAACTGGCCCGTTCGCTCGATGCGGTGGTCGAGGACTGCGTGAACGCGGTCGGCGTGGATGCGAATACGGCGTCGGTCGCCCTGCTCGCCCGCGTCTCGGGTCTGAATGCCACGCTGGCGCGCAATATCGTCGACTATCGCGACGCAAATGGTCCGTTCCCATCGCGCGAGCATCTGCGCAAGGTGCCGCGTCTGGGCGACAAGACGTTCGAGCAGGCCGCCGGGTTTCTGCGTATCAACAACGGAGAGAATCCGCTCGACCGCTCGTCGGTTCACCCGGAAGCGTATCCGGTCGTTGAACGCATGCTCGCGAAAATCAGCAAGCACGTCGGTGAAGTGCTGGGCAATCGCGACGCATTGCGTGGCCTCTCGCCCGCGGAATTCGTCGACGATCGTTTCGGTCTGCCGACCGTGCGCGACATTCTGCTCGAACTCGAAAAGCCGGGCCGCGATCCGCGTCCCGAGTTCAAGACCGCGACCTTCCGCGAAGGCGTCGAAAAGGTCAGCGATCTGACGCCGGGCATGGTGCTCGAAGGTGTCGTGACAAACGTGGCGGCATTCGGCGCGTTTATCGATATCGGCGTGCATCAGGATGGTCTGGTGCACGTGTCGGCCATGTCGACGAAGTTCATCAAGGACCCGCATGAAGTGGTCAAGGCCGGCCAGATCGTCAAGGTGAAGGTTCTTGAAGTCGACGTGAAGCGCCAGCGTATCGCTTTGACGATGCGGATGGACGATGAAGTCGGTGTGGCGGCGGCACGCGGCGGCGGCGGCGCCCAGCAGGATCGCGGCGGCGCGGGTCGTTCGGGCGGCGGTGGACGCGGCGCGCAGCAACAGCGCTCGCGTGAGCCGGAAGCGGGTGGCGCGATGGCGGCTGCGTTCGCCAAGCTCAAGCAGAAGTAATTTTTGCCGCGTTAGAGGCGCGTGATTCGCTCACGCGCTTGCTGTGCTTGATGAGCTTGTTGAGCACCGCGCGGTGCCCGATCAGCCACTCGCTCGATCAAGCTGCAAGCAAAAAGCCCACACACGTGGGCTTTTTTTTCGCGTCTCGATACGCGAGGCGCCTGAAAATCAGCGGCGGCCTTCAGATCTCGATCTTGGTCCCCAACTCCACCACCCGATTAGCCGGAATACTAAAGAAGTCCGTCGGCTTCGCGGCATTCTGATGCATCCACGCGAACACACGTTCGCGCCACACCGACATGCCCGGCAGTTGCGTCGGCACCACCGTTTCGCGCGCGAGGAAGAACGACGTGTCCATCATCTCGAAGGTCATGTCACGGGTGCGGCCGACTTCGAGCAGCACCGCCTTCACGTCCGGCGTTTCGTTGAAGCCGTAGGCCGCCTTGACGAGATACAGGCCACCGTCGATGTCCTTGACCGTCACGCGCTCCGAGTCGTTCACGTACGGAATATCGCGCGTCACGAAGGTCAGGAAAATGGTGCGCTCATGCAGCACCTTGTTGTGCTTCAGATTGTGCAACAGGCTCACCGGCACGAGCGAATCGCTGCCGGTCAGATAGATCGCCGTGCCCGACACGCGATGCGGCGGATGCGCGAGCAAGCCCTGCAGGAACGGCATGAGCGGAATGCCGTCCGCGGCCGTGCGTTCCTTGACGATCATGCGGCCCTTGAACCAGGTCATCAGCAGGAAGAACAGCAATGCGCCGATACCAAGCGGCAACCACCCGCCTTCCTCCACCTTCAACAGATTCGCGCCGAAAAATCCTAGATCGACCGTCATGAACACGCCAATGATCAGCGCCACCAGCAGCTTGTTCCAGTTCCACACGTTCACCATCACGACGCACGCGAGAATCGTGGTGATCACCATGGTGGCCGTCACCGCGATACCGTACGCGGCCGCGAGATTGTCCGAGCTCTTGAAGGCAATCACGATGCACAGGATGATGAACAGCAGCATCCAGTTCACCACCGGCACATAGATCTGGCCGATCGCCAGTTCCGACGTGTGCAGGATCTTCATGCGCGGCACGTAGCCGAGCTGGATTGCCTGGCTAGTCAGCGAATAAGCGCCGGAAATCACGGCCTGCGAGGCGATCACGGTCGCGACGGTCGAGAGCACGACGAGCGGCAGCAATGCCCAGTCCGGCGCGAGCAGGAAGAACGGATTCTCGATGGCCTTCGGATCGTGCATCAGCAGTGCGCCCTGACCGAAGTAGTTCAGCACCAGCGAAGGCATGACCAGGAAATACCACGCCATGCGGATCGGCTTCGCACCGAAATGGCCCATGTCGGCGTACAGCGCTTCGGCACCGGTCAGCACCAGCACGACCGAGCCGAGCACCACGTAGGCCTGCAGCACATGCGCGGCCATGAAGGTGTACGCGTAATACGGGTTCAGTGCGCGGATCACGTTCGGCGACTGCAGGATATGCCACAGGCCGAGCACCGCGAGCACCGCAAACCACACCACCATGATCGGACCGAACAGGCGGCCGACCATCGCCGTGCCGTGCCGCTGAATCCAGAACAGCAGCACGAGGATCACCATGGTGAGCGGCAGCACCAGATGCGACAGATGCGGCGCGGCAACTTCCAGACCCTCGACTGCCGAGATCACCGAGATGGCCGGCGTGATCACCGCGTCGCCATAGAACATGCAGGCGCCGAAAATGCCGAGCATCACCAGCACGCCGGCCATTTTCGACTTCTCGTCGAGCGAGCGCAGTGCCAGCGCCATTAATGCGAGCACACCGCCCTCGCCGTTATTGTCCGCGCGCATCACGAACAACACGTACTTGACGCCGACCACGATCACGATCGCCCAGAACAGCAGCGAGATCACACCCAGGATTGATTGATCGGTCAGCGGAATGCCGTGAGAGGGGCTGAAGGCTTCTTTCAGCGAGTACAACGGGCTCGTGCCGATATCGCCGAACACCACTCCGATCGCAGCGAGAGCGAGGGAAGGCAGAGGCTGTTTGTGCACGTGATTGTTATCTGTCATAAACGCGAGGAAATCCGTTCCCTGAGCGGAAAAACGACCGCCATTCTAAACTGCCGGCATGGCGCCGCCCGGCTTGTTGTGGATACGCCACGTGATGGTCCGCGCAGTGTAGCACTGCGATATGGGCGCGTCTGCTGCGCGAGCCGCATTGCCGGCATCGGCGATGCACGTTTGCGAAGCGCACGCGCACGGCCCGCACATAAAAAAACGGAGCCCACTGGGCTCCGTTTTGCGAAACTGCGCAGGGTACGGCGCGACGAAGATGCAACACGTTCGGCGCCGAAGTGCGCATCACTTCTCCGACGACTCCTGCGCTTGCTGCATGCCGCGTTTGATCCACGCGCCGAGATTATGCGGGCGCACCGTGTCCCACTCCTCGAACGGCTGATGGATCCACGGATTGGTGGGCAAATACTGGACGTGATAGTCGGGCTTCACCTTCGAGCAGCCCTTGTACCAGAGCACCGCCGAACGCACGGCGGTGATCGCCGGATAACGCTCTTTCAGATGCTGCTGAACGCGCGCGAGCGTCACGCCCGAATCGACCAGGTCGTCGACCAGCAGCACGTTGCCGTGCAGCTCGCCGCGCGTCATGGTGATGTATTGCGCGATGTCGAGTTCGCCCTGCTCGGTGCCGGCCGCTTCACGATACGAACTCGTGGCGAGAATCGCCAGCGGCAGATCGTAAATGCGCGAGAGCTGATCGCCGACGCGCAGACCGCCGCGCGCGAGGCACAGGATCTTGTCGAACTTCCAGCCCGACTCATGCACCTGCAATGCGAGCAATTCGATCAGCCGGTGATACTCGTCCCAGCCGACCCACAGGTTCTTGTCGTCGTTGCGCGGATCTTTCATCGCAATCATGGGTACACCTTGAACCATGGCTTAAACCTTGAACGGATGACGAAGCAGAATGGTTTCGTCGCGATCCGGACCGGTCGACACCATGTCGATCGGAATGCCCGCGACTTCCTGCACACGCGACAGATAAGCGCGCGCATTCGCGGGCAGCTTGTCCCATTCCTTGATGCCGACGGTGCTTTCCTTCCAGCCCGCGAAGGTTTCGTACACCGGCTCGCAACGCGCGACTTCCGACGAACCGCGCGGCAGCAGGTCGACATGCTTGCCGTCGACCGTGTAGCCGACGCACAGCTTCACTTCGTCGAGACCGTCGAGCACGTCGAGCTTGGTCATGCACAGACCCGATACACCGTTGATCTGGATCGAGCGGCGCAGCGCGGCGACGTCGAGCCAGCCGGTGCGGCGCGGACGGCCGGTGACCGAGCCGAATTCCTTGCCGACGGTAGCCAGTTCCAGGCCGATCGCTTCCTGACGGGCGGCGTTATCCGCGTCGTACAGTTCGCTCGGGAACGGGCCCGAACCGACGCGCGTGCAATATGCCTTGGTGATGCCGAGAATGTAGTTCAGCTTTTGCGGACCGACGCCCGCGCCCGCCGTGGCAGCACCCGCCACGCAGTTGCTCGATGTGACGTACGGATACGTGCCGTGGTCGATGTCGAGCAGCGTGCCTTGCGCGCCTTCGAACAGCAGGTTGCTGCCGGCCGCGTTCGCGTCGTAGAGACGACGCGACACGTCGGTGACCATGGGCTTCAGACGATCGGCATAGCTGAGCATCGTGTCGAGCGTTTGCTGGAAGTCGACAGCGTCAACGCCCAGGTATTGCGTCAACACGAAGTTGTGGTAATCGAGATTTTCACGCAGACGTTCGGCGAAGGTTTCCGGCTCGAACAGGTCCTGCACGCGCAAGCCGCGGCGTGCCACCTTGTCTTCGTAAGCCGGGCCGATGCCGCGGCCGGTGGTGCCGATCTTGGCCGCGCCACGGCGCTTTTCGCGGCCCTGGTCGATGGCGATGTGATACGGCAGGATCAGGGTGGTGGCTTCGGAAATAAAGAGGCGATTCTGAACATCGACCCCGGCGGCTTCGAGCTCGCCGATTTCCTTGAACAGCGCTTCCGGCGACAACACGACGCCATTGCCGATGTAGCACGCGACGCCGGGATGCATGATGCCCGACGGAATCAGACGCAAGATGGTTTTCTTGCCGCCGATGATAAGCGTGTGACCGGCATTGTGACCGCCCTGGAAGCGAACGACGCCTTGAGCGTGGTCCGTCAGCCAGTCGACGATCTTGCCCTTGCCTTCATCACCCCACTGGGTTCCCACGACGACGACGTTACGCCCGGGGTTCACATTCACTGCGCTGGCAGACATGTTGTTTCGTAAGCTGGTTAAAAACGTATTCTACCTATGTTCGCGGAACCTTCCGAATTTTTCCGTTTCCGCTCAACGGTATGCACGTTATGTTGGGTATTGCGAAAGTAGCGCGGCCGATGGCCGCGCCGCGTTTTAACGGCACGTTCGAAGCCGTCTGAGATGCCCTGAGGATCACCCTCGGGCGGGTCTGCCGGAACGCTCAGGCTCGCGCTTCGACGACCCAGTTGCCGTTGCGCTCGACCAACACGCGGTCGAAAGCGAATTCGTCCAGATCGTGTTCATGGCCGGGCAGCGCCTGAATAACGACCTCGCCGGCATCGCGCAACGCGGCGACGCTCACGCGCAGTGCTTCGTCGTGCTGCCACGGCGCGAGAATCGCGCTGCTGCGCGCTTCGACCGGCGAAATCCGCGCCACTTCGCGCAGGTCGAGCGAAAAGCCGGTGGCCGCCCGCGCGCGGCCATACGCCTGGCCCACGTGGTCGTAACGGCCGCCGCGCGCTACCGCATTCGGCACGCCGTCCACATACGCCGAGAACATCACGCCGCTGTGGTAAGCATAGCCGCGCAGATCGGCGAGATCGATCATCACTTCGGCGCCGTCCACCTGGCTTGCGAGGAACGCCAGGTCGTCGAGCGCGCGGGCGATGGCCGGCGCGTTCGGCAAGCGCGCGCGGGCTTCGTCGAGCACCGAGGCGTCGCCGTAGAGCGTGGGCAGCGCGCGCAAGGCGTCGCGGATCACCGGCGTGAGGCTGGCTGTCAGTTCGACGAGGCGCGGCACGTCCTTGCCCGCCAAGGCGTCGTAAAGCGACTGCCCGAGTTCGGCCGCGGCCGGCTCGGCTTCGATCAGCGCCGCGAGCACGCCCGCGTGGCACAAATCGAGGCGCACTTTCGCGAGACCGGCCAGACGCAGCGCGTCGAGCATCAGTTGCTGGATTTCCAGATCCGCTTCGAGGCCCGCGTGACCGTAGATTTCCGCGCCGATCTGGATCTGCTCACGCGTGGCATGCAGGCCGCGCGGACGCGTGTGCGCGACATTGCCCGCATAACAAAGACGCGTCACGCCCTGGCGATTCAGCAGATGCGCGTCGATGCGCGCGACTTGCGGCGTGATGTCCGCGCGCAGACCGAGCGTGCGCCCGGACAGCTGATCGACCAGTTTGAAGGTCCGCAGATTCAGATCGTGGCCGCCGCCGGTCAGCAGCGACTCGATGTATTCGAGCAACGGCGGCATGACCATCTCGTAGCCGTACGAACGGAAACGGTCCAGCAAATGGCGCCGCAATTCTTCGATCTTGCGGGCTTCCGACGGCAGCACGTCGGCAATGTTTTCGGGAAGTAACCAGGTCGACATCGATACAGTCCTACGACGTTGAACACGGCGGCTGGGTGCGCCGGTAAGTGAGAGTGAATGGCGGGCGGCGGCTCGATTTTGGCGGCCATCGCAGGCGTCTGGATTGGCTGCAGCGACCCCATCCGGCTTTTGGCCGCGGGGCGTTGCACGATGCGGCGTTCAGAGCACCGCGGGCAATGGCGGCCGGTCGCACCTGGCCGCGGGTAATTACGGTGATCGCGGATGATCGCACGCCCCGTCGGGCCGCGAGGCCACCGGCAAAACAAGCGCCTTCAGGTCACGACAAACAGCAGGATCAGTCCGAGCACCATCACGATCAGGCCACCCACCCGGATCTGATGCGGCGGCCGTTCCGCTATTTTACGGAACGTGTCGCGCCAGGCGCTCGGAAAAACGAAGGGAAACATTCCTTCGATAATCAGCATCAACGCGATCGCGAGCAGTAACGAGCCGGCTATATCCATGCGAGTTAAAGCGCCGCGATGCGGATGCCGCGGCGTTCCGGTTATCAGGGTTTGCGCGAGGCCGCGGGAGCGTCCGGGGCGGCGCCGCCGGTCGAGCTGCGCATGAAGCGGAAGAACTCGTTGCTCGGATCGACCACGATCACGTCGCCCGGCTTGAAGGTGTTCTTGTACGCCTGCATGCTTTGATAGAACTGGTAGAACTGCGGGTCACTGCCGTAAGCGTCGGCGGCGATCTGCGCTGCCTTGGCATCGCCTTCGCCCTTGATGGTCTGCGCCTGACGATAACCGTCCGCGAGAATCGCCTGTTGCTGGCCGATCGCGTCCTGCCTGATCTTGTCGGCTTCGGCCGTGCCCTTCGCGCGTTCGTCGGCCGCGACCTGCTGGCGCGCGGCGATCATGCGCTTGTAGACCGAGTCCGCCATCGACGCGGGAAAATCGACGCGCGTCAATTGCACGTCGACCACCGACACGCCGAGCGATGCCGCCGCCTTGTCCATCGCAGCGCGCGCCTCGTCGGCGACGGCCTGTTGCCGCGCGAGCGCGTCGGACAGCGTGACCTTCGCGAACGCATCGCCGAGCGCGCCGCGCGACAGCAGCGCGAGCCGGTCCGGCAGGCTCTGCGCATCGCCGCGGGTTTCGGCGAACAGCTTGAGCGGATCGGTCACGCGATATTTGAGAACCGGGTTCGCGAGCAGATCGATTTTGTCGGACGTCACGTAACGGTCTTCGTCCGGCGCGTCGAGCGACTGGATGCGGTTATCGACCAGCGTGACCACTTGCAACGGCGGCGGCAATTTCACATGCAGACCGGGGCCGAGCAGGCTCGGCGCTTCGTCGCCGTGCGAGGACAGCACGGCCATGTGGCGCTGATCGACGACGAACACCATCGACGAAGCGGCGAACAGCACGATGACAACAGCCACGACGAGCGCAATGATCTTGTTCATGATGTGCGCTCCTTATTGAACGTCGTCTTCGCGCATACGGCTGCGGAAGGAGTCGCGTGAACGCAGCGGGTCGCTGCCGGATGCGGCCTGGCTGGCCGGTGCGGCGGAGGCGGCAGGCGCCGAGGCCGCGGAGCCGGTTGCGGAGGCGGACGGTGTAGCCAAAGGCGACGCGGCATTGCTCGCCGCTTGCGGCGCGGCCGCGGCGGTGGCGCCTGCAGCCGCACCTGAGGCGGCGGCAGCGTCGGCGACCCGCTGGCGAGTCTGCTCGACCAGCTTGTCGAGCGGCAGATACAGCACGTTGTTGCCGCTCTTGCTGTCCACGTACACCTTGGTCGTATTCGAATAGATCTGCTGCATGGTGTCCAGGTACATGCGCTCGCGAATCACCGCGGGCGCTTTCGAGTACTGCGCGTAGACCTGCTTGAAGCGCTCGGCGTCGCCTTGTGCCTCGGCCACGGTCTTCTCGCTATAGGTTTTCGCTGCGTCGATCTGGCGCGCCACGTCGGCTTGCGCGCGCGGCAGAAGATCCGCGGCGTAGGCTTCGGCGTCGCGTTTCGCGCGGTCGTTTTCCTGACGGACTTTCGCGGCGTCGTCGAAGGCGGCCTGCACGCGGTCTGGCACCTGCACGCCCTGGATCGTCACGCCGGTCACGGCGAGGCCGGACTGATATTCATCCAGGGATTGCTGGATCGCCGCCATGAGTTGCTGGCGAATTGTTTCGCGATCCTGATAGAGGATGTCATTGGTGCTGCGCGCGCCGACGATGTTGCGCACCGCCGCCTGGGCAGCCTGCATCACGCCCTGATCGGGATCGACGCTGCGAAACAGGTAATCGGTCGGCTTCTTCACCTGGTATTGCACGGCGAAGCGCACATCGACGATATCCGCGTCGTGCGTGAGCATCGACGCGTCTTTCACATTCGCGAGACGCACCACGTTGTTGCGGCCCACTTCCACCTGGCGGATCTGGCCGATATTGACGAGCTCATGTGCTTCGAACGGATACGGCAGACGCCAGTGCACGCCCTGTCCCGCCGTGTAGCGATACTTGCCGAACTGCATCACCACACCGGCCTGGCCGTCCTGCACGACGAACACGCCGCTGCCGAGATAAA
This sequence comes from Paraburkholderia sp. BL17N1, assembly GCF_003634175.1. Lineage (NCBI taxonomy): Bacteria > Pseudomonadati > Pseudomonadota > Betaproteobacteria > Burkholderiales > Burkholderiaceae > Paraburkholderia > Paraburkholderia sp. BL17N1. Next base: position 2,916,045 of record NZ_RBIW01000001.1, on the reverse strand, counting down.
TGGCCAGCAGCACGCCGATCACGATGCCCACGCCGATCCGCGCGCTACGACCGTTGTCGGGACGCCCGCCACCCGCACCGCCGCCCTTGCGGCCGAACACCCGGCTCAAACGACGGTTGAAATCGCGCCACATCTCGTCGAGATCGGGCGGTCCCTCGCCGTCTTTGTTCGGCGGACGCTTCGGCTCGTTGGGACGTTGCCGGTCGCCATTGGCGTCTCCCCGGCCCCAGCGCGGATCGTTCAGTGACAGCATGGCGCGCATGCGCACCCAGATACTCCGCTCGTTGTAATCGTTCACCTGTGTTCGTTCACCAGAGTAGACAGCGGGTCAGTGCAATTGGAACGGGTCAGTGCCCGAGTTCTGGGACCTTGCGGTCGTCGCGTGGTGCTGCCGACCGGTCCTCTTCCGAGAGATCGACCAGCGTTTCGGGAAGAGGTTCGGCAGTTGCGATTTCAGCGATGGCTGCGCGCAATGTGTCCAACCCTTGCCCCGTGCGCGCGCTCAAAAAGACGCGCGAAATATTACCATACTCGTCCCTTTCAACCGCGTCCCCACGGGCCGCCAACTCCGGCACCGCGTCGATCTTGTTGAAGACCAGCACCTGCCGGATCGTGTCTGCACCGATTGCGTGCAATACCTCGTTCACCTGATCGATCTGGTCGAGCCGCACCGCGCTCGACGCATCGACCACGTGCAGCAGCAGGTCGGCGTGAATGGTTTCCTCGAGCGTGGCGCGAAACGCCGCCACCAGCTGGTGAGGCAGTTCGCGGATGAAACCGACCGTATCCGACACCACCACCTGCCCCGCTTCGTCGCCGAGATAGACGCGCCGCGAGGTGGTATCCAGGGTCGCGAACAACTGGTCCGCAGCGTACGCCTGAGCCTTGGTGAGCGCGTTGAAGAGCGTGGACTTGCCCGCGTTCGTGTAGCCGACCAGCGACACCGACATGGTCTGATTGCGGCTGCGCGCGCGGCGCTGCGTGCCGTGCTGACGACGCAGCTTTTCGAGTCGCGTCTTGAGCGCCTTGATGCGCTCGCCGATCAAACGACGGTCGGTTTCGAGCTGCGTTTCGCCAGGGCCGCGCAAACCGATACCGCCTTTTTGCCGCTCCAGGTGAGTCCATGCGCGGATTAGCCGCGTCGACAGATACTGCAGTTGCGCGAGCTCCACCTGCAGCTTGCCTTCATGGCTGCGGGCGCGTTGCGCAAAAATGTCGAGGATCAGACTGGTGCGATCGATCACGCGCCGATTAAGCGCCTGCTCCAGATTGCGCTGCTGCGCAGGCGCCAGAGCGTGATTGAAAATAACGAGTTCAATGTCATTCGCCTCACACGCAAGACGCAGTTCTTCGGCCTTGCCGCTGCCGACGAACATCTTGGCATCGGGACTGGACCGGCGCCCGGTGAGGGTGACTATGGGATTCGCGCCCGCGCTTTGCGCGAGCAGGCTGAGTTCTTCCAGGCTGGCTTCGAAATCGATCTTACCGAAGTCGATGCCGACAAGCGCTGCATTGATCAAATTGGAGGGTATCAAAGTGAGGCGGCCGGAAGTAATCGCCAACGGGCGACGCTACGCCGGCCGCGACGGGGGTTAGGACTGTTCAGAATCCGGGTGGAAATTCACCGGACGGGCTGGCACGACTGTCGAGATTGCGTGCTTGTAGACCATCTGGGTGACCGTATTCCGGAGCAACACGACGTACTGGTCGAACGATTCGATGTTCCCTTGAAGCTTGATGCCGTTGACCAGATAGATCGACACCGGCACATGCTCTTTACGCAGTGCGTTCAAAAACGGGTCTTGTAACAATTGCCCTTTGTTGCTCATAGCAAACTCCGTATTTTTTTGCAGGTTGACTGAATTGACGCGGAAGAAAAAGAGATCCAGCGTCAACCGCTACACTATAGCCGATTTTCATTTTTGCGCGGGAGGCTTGGCCAGGCGGCCAAAGCCAGCACACACGCGGGTTTCAGCCTAGGTCTAGCCTTTATCCGCGTAAGGGTTCGTCGACGATCTGAACTCTATGCGCAATGGAGTCCCAGTCAGCTTGAAAGTTTCCCTGAAGCGGTTTTCCAGATAGCGTTTGTACGTTTCGGTGATCGCGTCGAGCGCATTACCGTGAATCACGATGATCGGCGGATTCTGTCCGCCCTGGTGCGCGTAACGCAGTTTCGGGCGCACCGGACCGCGTCGGCGCGGCTGCTGGAATTCGACGGCATCGATCAACGCGCGCGTGAGCTTCGGCGTCGGCAGCTTGGCCATGGCGGCTGCGTAGGCGTCGTCGACTGAGCGCATCAACGGGCCGATCCCGGTTTTTTCCGCGGCGGAAATGAAGTGGAATTTGGCGAAGTCGAGAAATTTCAGTTTGCGCTCGAGGTCCGCTTTGGTGCGGTCGCGCACATGCGGATCGAGACCGTCCCACTTGTTCACGCCCACCACCAGCGCACGGCCCTGCTCCACCACGAAGCCGGCAATGTGCGCGTCCTGCTCCGAAATGTCCTGGCGCGCGTCGAGCAGCAGGATCACGACGTTGGCGTCGGAGATCGACTGCAGCGTCTTCACCACCGAGAATTTCTCGATCGCTTCGAACACTTTGCCGCGGCGGCGCAAACCGGCGGTGTCGATCAGCGTGTACGGCTTGCCGCCGCGTTCGAAATCGACATAGATCGAATCGCGCGTGGTGCCCGGCATGTCGAACGCGATCACGCGCTCTTCGCCCACCAGTGCATTGATCAACGTCGACTTGCCGACATTCGGACGTCCGACGATCGCGATCTTCACGCCGTGCGTCTGCTTCTCTTCGTCGCTTTCTTCCGGCTGGCCGGCGTAGGCGACTTCGAGCGCCTCGTTGATCATTTCGGTGACGCCGTCGCCATGCGCCGCGGAAATCGCGCGCGGGTCGCCGAGGCCGAGTTCGTAGAAGTCGGCGGCGACGTTGCTGTACTTCATGCCCTCCGCCTTGTTGACGACCAGGAAAATCGGCCGGCCGACCTTGCGCAGATAGTCGGCGATCGACTTGTCCTGCGGCGCGAGGCCATTGCGACCGTCGACGATGAACACGACGATATCCGATTCCTCGACCGCCTGGCGGGTTTGACGCGCCATTTCATGCAGGATGCCTTCTTTCGCGACCGGCTCGAAGCCGCCGGTGTCGACGACCAGATACGGCCGGTCGCCGGCGCGCCCCTCGCCGTAATGGCGATCGCGGGTGAGACCGGGCAGGTCGGCAACCAGCGCGTCACGCGTGCGCGTGAGCCGGTTGAACAGCGTGGATTTCCCCACATTGGGGCGCCCGACGAGGGCAATAACGGGTTTCATCAGATGTTGTTCACGGTGAAACGCGGGATCGAAATCGACCGGCCGCGTAGCGACGCCATGCGGCCGCTACACGGCAGCGTTTGACGAAAATTATCACGAATTCGGCCAGCCCCGGATGTGCTGTCAATATGCACGCCCGGGCGGACGGGGGTTTGGCTGTATGGGCGACGCCAGCGGGCCGCCAGATTCAGTCTTGATTGCTCGACGGCTCGCACGCCGGTTCGAAACCGATTCTGTGCGGTATTGGCGAACCTGCCGTCGAAGGTGATGCCGCAAGCACTCACCGATGGCCACGTGGGCCCGCGCGCCATATCTGATCCGACTTGCCGGACCAGCCAGTCCGGCGGAATTCTTTTACTTACTCTGCCCTGCCACTACAACTCGAACTGCACCTCGGTAAAAACGCGCGCGGCCGGCGAAGCCGGCCTGCGCGCCAGACAGCGATTGCTGCGCGCGATCAGCGCGGGCGGTAGCCGTACAAATCGCCGTCGTGCGTCAGCACCACCAGCGTTTCGCCGGCGAGCACCGGCGCTGCGGTGATCGGGCTGCCGTCGGTCTTCACGCGCGCGACCAGCGTGCCGTCGTCGCGGGACAGGAAGTGCACGTAGCCCTGATAGTCGCCGAGCACCGCGGCGTGACCCAGAATGAACGGCACGCTCAGGTCGCGGTTCTTCAGCTTGTCGTTCTTCCACAGCGGCGCGCCGCTGTTGGTATCGAACGCCGACACCACCGACCAGTCGTCCGCCGCGACCACGGCGCGCTCATCCTGCGCCAGACCGCTCGTGCTCGAAAACGCCTTTTCCCACACGGCGCGGCCCGAGTTCGCGTCGAAGCAGCCAATCTGGCCCTGGAACGTCACGGCGCAGGTTTCCGAACCGACCAGCGTGGGCGGACCGGTCACGTCGTTGATGCGCTCCACTTCCGTCACGCCCTTCGGATAGGACACCGGCGTTTGCCAGTAGTTGTCGCCCGTTTGCAGGTTGATCGCCGCGAACGCGCCGCCGGGGAAACCGGCCAGCACGGCCGCGTCACCCGCGAATGTCATGCCCGACGACACGCGTAGATTGAGCGGCACCGCGCGATTGCGGTAGTTCCACTTCTGCTCGCCGGTTTGCGCGTTGAACGCGGTGATCTGACCGTCGACCGTACGCACCACCACGAGGCCGTTGCCGACGAGCGGCGGCGAGATGATTTCGCCCGGCGCCTTCGCGGTCCAGAGTTGCTTGCCGTCCGCGCCGAGCACGTAGACGTCGCCCTTCAGGCCGCCGACCGCGGTGAGTGTGCCGTCGCTGCCGACGCCTGCCGACAGGTCGTCGTGCAGTTTGACGCGCCAGACGTCCTGACCGGTCTGCGCATCGATCTTCGCCACCGAACCGTTCGCGCCGGCCGCGTACACCGCGTTGCCCACCGCAACCGGCGAGAACAGGTAACGGCCTGCCTTACCGACGCTCGCCTTCCAGGCCTGCTGCACGTCGAGCACGGGTTTGAACTCGGTGAGCGGCGTGGGCACGCGGCGCTCGTCTTTCGTGGATGAGCAAGCCGCCATGGTGAGCACGGTCATCGCACAGGCAACGGGCACAGCGTAACGTTTCAGCAGATTCATCGGTGGACGAAGCATTCAGGAAATTAGTTAAAAGAGACCGGTTGGTCGTTGCACACGGCGCTGATTGGGGCGCTCATGTGCGGCGATCAGCCGCCCAGCGCGTCCAGCTTGAACTGAATCAACTGGCGTGCAGAGCTATCGTTTTTCGACAGCGAGTCGAGCGCGAGCTTGTAGGCTGCGCGTGCATCGTCACGCTTGCCTTGGGCGGCGAGCAGATCGCCGCGGCCGTTCGCCACGATGCCTTTGAACGCGTCGGACTGCGGTTCGGCGAGCAATGCGAGGCCCTGATCGTAAGCCTTGTCGTCGAGCAGCAACGAAGCGAGACGCAACTTGGCGATCTGCTTGAACTCGTCATCTTTCGCGTGATCGATGGTCCATTGCAGTTGCGCCTTCGCGGCGGATTCGTCGCCCGCGGCGTACAGCGCCTTGGCGGCGCCCAGCGCGGTCATTTGCGCATACGCGGTGCGGCTGAACTTGTCTTCCATGTCGGTGGCGACGCGCGTGATCTTCGCCTTGTCGCCCGATACCACGGCTTGCTGCACCTGGTCATACAGCACGGCGGCTTCAGCCGCCTGGCGCCGTTGCCAGAAATTCCAGCCGTTCCAGCCGGCGGCGGCCACCAGTGCCACCAGTACGATCCATGTGGTTGCATTGCCCCACTGCGTCCACCATGCCTTCAGACTTTCAATCGATTCTTGTTCGTCGTGGTAACTCATTGCCCGGCGATTTCCTCTTTCTTGCTACGTGTGCGTGTCGAATCCGATTGAAAACCAACCAGCTCGACGACATCGCGATCAGTCGTCGCCGTCTTCGGCGGTTGCAACCATCGCATTGATTAGAAATTCGGTCAAGTCTTCGGCCGGCACGTTTTGTTGCTCGTTTTTACCGCCGTTAGCATTTGTATCGCGCAGCGGTTTGACGCCGACCGTGCCGTTGGCGATCTCGTCTTCGCCGAGCACCACGGCGAAGGCCGCGCCGCTTGCGTCGGCACGTTTCATCTGCGATTTGAAGCTGGCCGGTTGACCGTCGGCGCTGCAATGCAGGATCACGTCGAGACCGGTGTCGCGCAAACGCTCGGCGATGATAAAGGCCTGCTCGCGTGCCGCGTCGCCCTGATGGACCACGTACACGTCACAACCTTCGTCTTCCGGCACGAGTTGCTCTTCCTTCAGCAACTCGAGGATCCGCTCAATGCCCATTGCCCAACCGCATGCCGCCGTCGGCTTGCCGCCAAGCTGCTCGATCAGCGGATCGTAACGGCCGCCCGCCGCGACGGTACCTTGCGCGCCGAGCTTGTCGGTCACCCATTCGAACACGGTCAGATTGTAGTAATCGAGACCGCGCACGAGACGCGGATTGATCTTGAACGGGATGTTGTTCGCCTTCAGAATGCGCTGCAAACCTTCGAAGTGCGCGCGCGATTCTTCGCCGAGAAAATCGATCAGCTTGGGCGCGTTCTGCGCGACTTCCTGCATGGCCGGATTCTTCGTGTCCAGCACGCGCAGCGGGTTCGTGTAGAGACGGCGCTTCGCTTCTTCGTCGAGCACGTCCATGTGCTTTTCGAGGTACGCGATCAATTCCACACGATGCGCCGCGCGTTCATCCGCGAGGCCCAGCGAGTTGATTTCGAGCTTGATGCCCATTAGCCCGAGGTCGTCCCACAAACGCTGGCACATCATGATGATTTCAGCGTCGGCATCCGGACCGGCAAAGCCGAGCGCTTCCACGCCGACCTGATGGAACTGGCGATAACGGCCGCGCTGCGGACGCTCGTGACGGAACATCGGACCGATGTACCACAGACGCTTCGGGCCGTCGTACAGCAAGTTGTGTTCGATCGCCGCGCGCACCACCGCTGCCGTGTTTTCCGGGCGCATGGTCAGATTTTCACCGTTCAGTGCGTCGGTAAAGCTGTACATCTCTTTCTCGACGATGTCGGTCACTTCACCGATACCGCGCTTGAACAGTTGCGTATGCTCGATGATCGGCGTACGAATATTCTGGTATCCGTACGAACGCAGCATGGACTTGACGGTCGTTTCGAAAAATTCCCACAGCCCGGCTTCCTGCGGAAGGATGTCGTTCATGCCCTTCACGCCGGAGAGCTTTTCGAGCTTTTTCTTCTGTTCAGTCATCTGTATTCGAGAGCCGATATTTAGTTGGCTACCGTGGCGCGGCCATAGCTGCGCTCGACGTAGTCACTCACGATTTGCTGGAATTCTTGCGCAATGTTATCCCCGCGCAGCGTCTTCACCTTTTCGCCGTCGATGAACACCGGCGCGGCCGGGTTCTCGCCCGAGCCCGGCAGGCTGATGCCGATATTCGCCTGCTTCGACTCGCCGGGACCGTTGACGATGCAGCCCATCACCGCGACGTGCATCTTTTCGACGCCAGGATACTGATCGCGCCAAACCGGCATCTGCGTACGCAAATAGGTCTGGATTTGCGACGCCAGTTCCTGGAACAGCGTGCTGGTGGTGCGACCGCAACCCGGGCACGCGATCACCATCGGCGTGAACGAGCGCAGACCCATGGTCTGCAAAATTTCCTGGCCGACGATCACTTCGCCGGTGCGCGAGGCGCCCGGTTCCGGCGTGAGCGAGATGCGGATCGTGTCGCCGATACCTTGCTGCAGCAACACGGACAACGCCGCGGTCGAGGCAACGATGCCCTTCGAACCCATGCCCGCCTCGGTCAAGCCGAGATGCAGCGCGAAGTCGCAACGGCGCGCGAGTTCGCGGTACACGGCGATCAGATCCTGCACGCCGCTGACCTTGCACGACAGAATGATCTGGTTGCGCGACAGACCGAGTTCGACCGCCCGCTCCGCCGAGCCGATCGCCGACTGGATGAGCGCTTCGTACATCACGCTTTGCGCTTCCCACGGCGTGGAACGCGCGGCGTTCTCGTCCATCATCTTCGCGAGCAGATCCTGATCGAGGCTGCCCCAGTTGACGCCGATACGCACCGGCTTATCGTACCTGGCCGCGGCTTCGATCATCTGCGCGAACTGCGTGTCGCGTTTCGCGCCGTGACCCACGTTGCCCGGATTGATCCGGTACTTGGACAGCGACTCAGCGCACGCGGGGTAATCGCGCAACAGCAAATGGCCGTTGTAATGGAAGTCGCCGACCAGCGGCACCGACACGCCCATGCGGTCGAGCTGCTCGCGCACGGCCGGCACCGCCGCAGCTGCTTCCGGCGTGTTCACCGTGATACGCACCAGTTCCGAGCCGGCTTGCGCCAGTTCCTTGATCTGGATGGCGGTGCCGATCGCGTCCGCGGTGTCCGTATTGGTCATCGACTGGATGCGCACTGGCGCGTCGCCGCCGATGGTAACGAGCTGGCCGCCCCAACGGACGTCCACCGCGTGCGACTTGCGCCGCGGTGCCTGGCCGCCGAACACCGGCTCGTTGGAAACGATCTTGCTACTGGATTGGGATTGAGCTTCGGATTGCATCGAAAAACCCATTTACGCCGCATGCGCCACACAAAAGACGTCGCGCCTGAATTGAAAAAGCGCCGCGGACCGGTTGGCCGCGGCGCATACCGTATCTGTCAAGGCAGCGCGAAACGCGCCACGTTGCCCTTGGCCGCCGCATATTTCGCGGGATCGACCGGCTGGCCGTCGAGCGTCAGCGAGTCGAGGCCGGCCCTGTTGCCGAGCGTGACCTTGAAAGGCGCTTCGCCCGTTACTGCCTTGGTATCGCCTGCGTGCACGAGGCCGGAGAACACTTCCTTGCCATCTTTGCCACGCACGCTGAACCAGCTATCCTGCTTCACGCTCAACGCGACGGTCGACTGACCCGCAGCCGGCGTCACCGTAGCCGCCGGTGCGCTCGCGCCCGGCGCCGTTGTTACAACCGGCGCTTGCGAGCCCGTCTTGGGCGCAGCCGTCATCGCGGTTACTGCTGGCGCCGACGACGGTGCCGCACCCGTGGCGAGCGGCGCGGGCATCGGCGTAGCCGACGCTGCATTCTCCGCTGCCGCCTGCGTATCCGGCGCTGAAGCAGCCTCTTCCGCAGTCGCTTCCGAACCTGCCGATTGGCCCTGCGCCACCGCGCCCGATGCGCCGGTTGCGCCGCCAGCGGCACCGTTCGCGCTCGCTTTCAAGCGCGCCAGCCAGGCCGACGAATCGCCGCCATTGGTGTGCCACATGCCGAGCGCGATCACCGCGACGATCACCGCCGCCACGCCCCACAGCCACGAGCGGCTCTTTTGCCCACTGCCGCCCAGCGAGAGCGACACCTTGCCCCGCGGCAAATCCCGACCCGACGACGCCGGCATCGACAGATCCGGCGCGGGCACTCCCTTTTCGCGGCGCAGTGCCGCCGTGAACGGCGTGGGATCCGCACCGAGCATTTTCGCGTAGCTGCGCACCACGCCCAGCGCGAAGGTCGTATCCGGCAAGTGGCTGATGTCGCCCGATTCGAGCGCGCGCAACTTGGTGACGGACACTTTCAAACGCGCCGACACGTCGTCGATCGTCCAGCCTTTCGATTCACGCAATTGGGTCAAGCGCGCGCCAACCGCCGCCAACGAATCCATGCCCGGCTGCACAACAGGCTGCACCGCCGCCCGTGCGATCGCCGCCGGATGGCTTTCGTTCGTGTCTGTGTCCTGCGGCTGCGGGTGCTGCGGCTCACTCATCCCAAATCCTTTCGCGTCGATTCTTTTTCACTCGTGCGAGCCGGACGGGCTAAAGCCTCACGTCCGAATCGCAGACCGTTTATAACAAAATGTGCGGCCTTGTGCGCCGCTTCCGATCGCTTCTGCAAACTTTCTTTTCAATCGACGCCGGCACGGCAGGTTGTCGCGCGTTCGCGGAGCTTCTCCGAACGCGGGCGCCCTGCCTTCCCCGCGCGATTACACGGCGCGAACCTCGATCACCTTGGCTGCCTTCCCGGTGCGCTCAGCGAGGCGGGTGCGGTCTTTCACCGCGCCGGCCAACTGACCGCAGGCAGCATCGATATCATCGCCGCGTGTCTTGCGCACCGTAGTGACGACGCCCGCGTCCATCAATACTTGTGCAAACCGCTTGATCTGTTCCGGTTTCGAGCGGATGAGGCCCGATTCGGGGAACGGATTGAACGGAATCAGGTTGAATTTGCACGGCACGTCGCGCGTGACCGCGAGCAATTCGCGCGCTTGCGCTTCGCTGTCGTTCACGCCGTCGAGCATGCAATATTCAAACGTAATGAAATCGCGCGGCGCGACCTTCAGATAGCGCTGGCAAGCCGCCATCAGTTCGCGCAGCGGGTACTTCTTGTTCAGCGGCACGAGCATGTCGCGCAGCGGATCGCTAGGCGCATGCAAGGAGACCGCGAGCGCGACCGGCAGATCGGCACCGAGCCGGTCCATCATGGGCACGACGCCCGAGGTGGACAGCGTGACACGGCGGCGCGACAGGCCGTAGGCGTTGTCGTCGAGCATCAGGCGCATGGCCGGCACGACCGCGTCGTAATTGAGCAGCGGCTCGCCCATGCCCATCATCACGACGTTCGTGACGACCCGCTCGCCCTTGCCGTCGCCACCCGTGGCGCGCCCGCCGTCCACGCCGCGCGACGCGCGCAGTGCGAACTCGGCCATGCGCAACTGGCCGATGATTTCAGCGGTGGTGAGATTGCGGGAGAAACCCTGCTTGCCGGTCGAACAGAAACGGCAGTTGACCGCGCACCCGGCCTGCGACGACACACACAGCGTGCCGCGCGTTTCTTCGGGAATGTAGACGGTTTCAACCGCGTTGCTGTTGCCGACGTCGATCAGCCACTTGCGTGTGCCGTCGGTCGAAATATTGTCGCTGACGATGCCCGGCATCGAGATCGTGGCGCGCCCCTTGAGCTTTTCGCGCAAGGACTTCGCGAGATCGGTCATGCCGTCGAAGTCGGCAGCGTTGTATTGGTGAATCCAACGCTGCAATTGTTTGGCGCGAAACGGCTTCTCGCCCAGGCTGTCGCAGTAAGCGACAAGCCCTTGGGCGTCGAGGTCGAGAAGGTTGACGGTGGGACTGCTCGTCATATCGAATCCTGCCATTTCAGTGCGAGACTGCGTTCATGCAACAAGCTGCATGAACGCAATGCCGTTCGCGCCCATTCCTGCTGCTTTTACCTTACTACTTTGCCGGGCGATTCGTGCGATAAATCCGGTCGGCTGCACGAATCGCGCACGGGAGTTCTGCTTAGCGCGAGTACACGTTCACTTGCGGGAAGAAGAACGCGATTTCAACGGCAGCCGTTTCAGCGGCGTCCGAACCGTGCACCGCGTTCGCGTCGATGCTGTCGGCGAAGTCGGCGCGGATCGTGCCCTTTTCCGCCTTCTTCGGGTCCGTTGCACCCATCAGATCACGGTGCTTCAGGATGGCGTTCTCGCCTTCCAGCGCTTGCACGACGACCGGGCCCGAGATCATGAAATCGACGAGGTCCTTGAAGAACGGACGTGCAGCGTGCACAGCGTAGAACTTCTCCGCGTCGGCGCGCGACAGGTGAACCATGCGCGAAGCCACGATCTTCAGGCCAGCGTTTTCGAAACGGCTGTAGATCTGGCCGATCACGTTCTTGGCCACTGCGTCCGGCTTGATAATCGACAGGGTGCGTTCGATCGCCATAAAAACTCCAAAAAATTAAGAGGTTACAGATTCAAATGAATCCGCTATTGTAGCATGTTCCCGTGTATGATTGCGATTGAACCCTTACAGCGTTGAAAGACTCCAAGCAGGAGTTTCCGAATACTGGTAGCGTAGGCGGTGCGGTATTTTCAGGGTATTGAAACTCCCCGCTCGCGCGCCAATCTTAAGGATGAGAGCGCTGCTGGCGGCGGGAAATCCTACCGGCGCCGCACCACTTGCTACAACCCGCTTCACAACCATACGCATCACGCTTCTGAGGTAAGGAGAGACCATGAACGAACATCCGTATAGCTTTGGCCGCAATGGCGCGGTCAGCACGGTCGAAACGCGTAACCGCGTGCTACGGAACACCTACTGGCTGCTCGCGCTGTCCATGATTCCGACAGTGCTGGGCGCGTGGGTGGGCCTCACCACCGGTTTCTCGCTGTTCGCCGCCACGAGTCCCGCCATGAGCATGCTGGCGTTCTTCGCGATCGCCTTCGGCTTCATGTTCGCCATTCAGAAGACCAAAGACAGCGCGGCCGGCGTGTTCGTGCTGCTCGGCTTCACGTTCTTCATGGGCCTGATGCTCTCGCGCATCCTGAGCTTCGTGCTCGGTTTTTCGAACGGCCCGTCGCTGATCATGCTCGCCTTCGGTGGCACTGGTGTGATCTTCGCGTCCATGGCAACCATCGCCACGGTCAGCAAGCGCGACTTCTCGGGTCTCGGCAAATGGCTGTTCATGGGCGTGATCGTGCTGCTGCTCGCGTCGGTCGCGAACGTGTTCCTGCATCTGCCGGCGCTGATGCTCACGGTGTCGGTCATGGCCATCGTGATCTTCTCGGCCTACATGCTGTTCGACGTTCAGCGCGTCGTGAATGGCGGTGAAACGAATTACATCACCGCTACCCTCGCGATCTACCTGGATCTGTACAACGTGTTCGTGAATCTGCTGGCGCTGCTCGGCATCTTCGGCGGCAATCGCAACTAAGCCTGATTCGGGGCGCGGCGTTCGAAACGCCACCGCCCTGAAAGACAAAGCCCATAACGAGCAATCGTTATGGGCTTTTTTCATGGCGCCGCGGTGTCTGCCGCGCGCAAATCCAGCGTCAGACGCGCGTCACACGCTCAGCCACGCAAACCCCTCATCTTGGGACGCCACCACCACTTCCGTCGGCGCCGCGCCCAGCACACTGGCCATCGCCGCCTGCGCCAGTTCCGGCAGATTGTTCTGCTGGCTCAAATGCGCGGCAACCAGATGGCGCAATCGGGACCGATCGAGCGAGGCGAGAATTTCAGCCGCCGCGTCGTTGTTCAAATGCCCATGATTCCCGCCGATGCGCGCCTTCAGCGACTGCGGATAGCGGCTGCCCGCCAGCATCCTCACGTCGTGATTGCATTCGAGCACCAGCGCGTCGCAGCCACTCAGCACCGAGCTGATATGCGGCGTGGACGTGCCGACATCCGTCAGCACGCCGAGCCGGCTCGCGCCGTTCGACAGCACGTATTGCAGCGGCTCGCGCGCGTCATGCGGAACGGTGTAGGGAAGAATGCTGAGGTCGCCGATCGCCACCGTTTCGTCGCCCCACAGCACCTGCAGGTCGATATCGGCCTCGTCGGCGCCCACCGCGCGGGCGGTGCCCCAGCTCATGTACAACGGAATCGACCACTTGCGCGCCAGCGTCAGCGCGCTGCCAATGTGGTCGCTATGTTCATGCGTGACCAGTATCGCGTCGAGACCCTCGACGCTCGCGCCGAGCCGCGTTAGACGCCGCTCGACTTCCCTGGCCGAAAAACCGCAATCGAGCAGTACACGTGTGGTGGTCGCCCCGCTTTGCGCTTCCACCAGCAACGCATTGCCTTCACTGCCGCTACCGAGACTCGCGAACCTCACAGTCCGCTTAGTTCAGTTGCGCGTGCAGCAGCGTCACGATGCGCTGCGCGTCGGACGAATTGTCGACCTGCCCGTTCGCCGTCAGCACCGCCACCTGCGTCACCGTGTCGCCCTTCGAACGCACGTTGACGAGGAATTCCTGGCTCGGCTTCTTCGACGAATTGCCGCTGTAGAACAGCTTGCCGAGCAGCCCTTCCTTCTTCAGTTCCTGCATCGAGTCCGCATAGCGGACGTAGTAGATGCCCTTCGCGCGATCGCGGTTGTCGACGGTAAAGTTGGTGCGGTCGAGCGCGAGGCCCACGCGCAGCCACGCGCGATCGAACGACTCAGGCAGGTCGAGCGTGGATGCGCCCGCGCTCTGGTCGATCGTGGCCGGCGCAACCGCTGAGCGCGCGTCGGTCAGCAGTTGCTTCGATTGCGCTTCGGTCAGGCCGAACTTCTGCATCAGCTTGGTGAGGAACAGGGCCTCGAGCGCCGGATCGCGCGGGCGCTCTTCCCAACGCGACGACGTCTTGTCCTGCCCCGTCAACACTTCCTCCATGGCGCTGTGCGTAATGGAGATGTCGGTCGTGTCGCCCGGCGCGCGCGACACGAGTGTGCGGAAGCTGTCACGCGTGCCCGACGAATATGCGAAATCGATGACCTTGCCCACCGTGCGGCGGAACCAGTCGTCCGGAATGTTGGCGCGGTTTTCCGCCCAGTCGGTCGTCATGATGCCGGTGGCCGGCGCGTCGGTCTTCAGCGCGAAGCCGTTTTCCTGCCAGAACTCCTGCAACTGCGGCCAGAGCTGATCCGGCGAGCGGCCGTCGACGACCAGCCAGCGGCGATCGCCATCACGTTCGATGTGCATGCCGAGCGGATCCTGCGCGTTCGGCTGGCCTTCGGTCGTATTGCCGGCGGCCGTCACCGCGCGCTTCTGCGCGCCGCCCAATGCCAGATTGGCCGGCGGCGCGACATACCGCTCGTCGGTCTTGGTGGTGCTCAAATCGTTTGGAACGGCGAGCGGCGGCGCGCTGCCCGCACCCTTGTAGTTGACGCGGTCGGAAGCAAACCAGTCGTTCAGCGTGTCACAGCCGGCGAGCGTCGTGAGGGCAAGCGCCAGCGCCGCCATGCGGGTTGCGTGGAGGGAAAGTGCGGAACGTTTCATGAGGTCCTTCGTGATGCTGGAACGCGGTGCCTTGGTTCTGTGTGCCGGGAACGTGGGCTGGATCGACGTCGGTTAAGGGAGTGCCGGTGGCAGGCTTTCGTTAGCGCTACTGGGTGCCGCGGACGCTATCCGCCTAGCCCAGCAGGCCCGCTTCGCGCAGTGCGGCGCGCACCACTTCGTGGTATTGCGCGTCGAGCGGCGTGAGCGGCAGGCGGATTCCGCCCTGCACACGACCCAGTTGCTGCAGTGCCCATTTGGCCGGAATCGGATTCGATTCGATGAACAGGTTCTTATGCAGCGACAGGAGTTTCAGATGAATTTCACGCGCGGTCTTCGCATCCGCGGCCAGGGCGGCCTTGCAGAGCTCGCTCATCGCGCGCGGCGCGACGTTGGCGGTGACCGAAATATTACCGTGGCCGCCCAGCAGCATCAGCGCGATCGCGGTGGGATCGTCGCCGCTGTAGATGCCGAAGTGCGCCGGCGCCGACTTGATCAGATGCGCGGCGCGATCGATATTGCCGGTCGCCTCCTTCACACCGATGATGCCCGGCACCTGCGCGCAACGCAGAATGGTTTCGTTGCTCATGTCCGCAACGGTGCGGCCCGGCACGTTATACAGAATCACCGGCAGATCGACGGTTTCGGCGATCTTCGCGAAGTGGCGATAGATGCCTTCCTGCGTCGGCTTGTTGTAGTACGGCACGACCTGAAGCGTGGCGTCGGCGCCGACTTCCTTGGCCTGCCGGGTAAGTTCGATGGCTTCCGTCGTGGAGTTGCCGCCCGAGCCCGCGATCACCGGAATCCGGCCCGCTGTATGCTCGACTGCGGTCTTGACCATCAGCACGTGTTCTTCGACCGACAGCGTGGCCGACTCGCCGCTCGTGCCGACCACCACGAGAGCGTTCGTGCCCTCCGCGACGTGCCAGTCGATCAGTTTGCGAAACGCCGGCAGATCGAGGCCGCCGTCTTCGAGCATCGGGGTGATGATGGCAGGAATGCTGCCGCGAATCTGAACGCCGGTGTTACTGCCTTGGTTGCCGCTGTGGTTGCCGTTAGTCATGAAACGCCATGAATTTGATCAGGTAAACCGCGATTGTAGCGGATTAGCCAGCCAACTCGTAACAAGGCGGGGGTGCCGCCTGCGCGGGGTCGACTGAGCGCTCCGCCTCCAGAATTGCGCAGATCCGCTGGACGTAGGCCGGGCGCGGCTGCGCGAGAAAACCGTCCTGAAAAGCGACGACCCGGAGCCGGCCGCGCACGCGGTCGAGGAGCTCGCCCGGCGCCAGCAGAAACGCCGGATTAGAGGGTTTGCCGACGCTTTCGTTTCCTTGCGCGAAGGTCTCGTAAACCAGTACGCCGCCGGGCGCGAGCGCGTCCAGAAGCTGCGGAAAGAGCGGCCGGTGCAGGTAATTCGTCACCACGACGGCGGCGAATTTTGCGTCGGCCGGCAGAGGCCACGCGGCGCCTTCGAGATCGGCCTGGAGCGGAGTGATGAGCGGCTCGTCGCGCAGCGCGTCGAGCGCCGCCGCGTCGCGGTCGATGGCGGTCACCCGACGCCCAAGCGACGCGAAGAAACGCGCATGCCGCCCCGCTCCGGACGCGACGTCGAGCACAGCGCCGCCCTTCGCGACCAGATGCGCCCAATCGCGCACCCACGGCGACGGCTCGCCCAATCCATGCACGGCGGCAGCAGCGGAAACACTCATGAGATCAGCGCCGCTCGTCAGTTGTACGAGAGCCCCATGGCTTCGCGTACGTCGCGCATCGTTTCCGTGGCGAACCGGCGGGCCTTGTCGCAACCGTCGGCAACGATCGCGCGCAACAGCGACGGATCGTCCATGTACTTCTGCGCGCGCTCGAGCATGGGCTGCTGCTCGCGCAGGATGCCTTCG
This sequence comes from Paraburkholderia sp. BL17N1, assembly GCF_003634175.1. Taxonomy (NCBI): domain Bacteria; kingdom Pseudomonadati; phylum Pseudomonadota; class Betaproteobacteria; order Burkholderiales; family Burkholderiaceae; genus Paraburkholderia; species Paraburkholderia sp. BL17N1. The sequence continues at coordinate 2,899,585 of NZ_RBIW01000001.1, read as the reverse complement.
ATCACCGGCTGCTTGCACTCGAGGCAACCAATGCCGGCCGTGCGGCAACCCTTCTGCACCCATTCGTGGGTGGCTTCGTCCGTGTAGACCTGGTGAAGCTGCCAGACCGGGCATTTGTCGGGGTCGCCCGGATCGGTGCGGCGCACGCGAGCCGGATCGGTCGGCATGGTGCGGACTTTTTTCGTGATGGTCTCCGCATCTTCACGCAGGCCGATCGTATTGCCGTACGACTTCGACATTTTCTGGCCATCGAGACCCGGCATGCGCGACGCTTCCGTCAACATCGCTTGCGGCTCGACCAGAATGATCTTGCGCGAACCTTCGAGGTAGCCGAACAGGCGCTCGCGGTCGTTCATCGACAGGCTCTGCGACTCCTGCAACATGGCGCGCGCCTGTTCGAGCGCTTCGTCGTCGCCTTCCTGCTGGTAAGCGTTGCGCAGCTCGTGGTACAGCTTGGCGCGCTTGCCGCCGAGCTTTTTCGCGGCGTCGTTGGCCTTCTCTTCGAAACCCGGTTCGCGGCCGTACAGATAGTTGAAACGGCGCGCGATTTCGCGCGTCATTTCAACGTGCGGCACCTGGTCTTCGCCAACTGGCACGAGCGAGCCGCGATACAGCAGAATGTCCGCCGCCATCAGCACCGGATAGCCGAGGAAGCCGTAAGTGGACAGATCCTTGTCCTTCAGCTTCTCCTGCTGTTCCTTGTAGGTCGGCACGCGTTCGAGCCAGCCGAGCGGCGTGCTCATGCCGAGCAGCAGCGCCAGTTCGGCATGCTCGGGCACTTTGCTCTGAATGAACAGCGTGGCCTGCGCCGGATCGATGCCGGAGGCCAGCCAGTCGATCAGCACGTCCCAGACATTCTTTTCGATCACTTCGGGCGTTTCGTAGTGCGTGGTCAGCGCATGCCAGTCGACCACACAAAAAAAGCACGGGTACTCGGACTGCAGCCGCACCCAGTTTTTCAGCACGCCGTGATAGTGGCCGAGGTGCAACGACCCGGTGGGCCGCATGCCGGAGAAGATACGGTCTGGGAACATGGTTATCTAGAAAAGCGAAACAAGGGGAGTCAGAATGGCGGTGATCGCGCTATAGCCGATCGTGACCAGCGGGTTCAGCCAGTATCGCGTGAGCGTGCCCGTCATGACCAGCGCCATCACGATGAAAAACCCGTACGGTTCGAGGCGCGACAGCGTGATGGACTGCCGCGGCGGCAACAGCGCCATCAGCACACGGCCGCCGTCGAGCGGCGGCAGCGGAAACAGGTTGAGCACGCCGAGCACGAGGTTCACGCCGACGCCCGCGCCTGCCATGCGCGTGAAGAACGGCTCGTCCACGTTCATGACCGCGAGCGCGACGCCGAACAGCCCCCAGATCACCGCCTGCACGAAGTTGCAGGCCGGGCCCGCGGCTGCGACCCACAGGCTGCCCCAACGCGGATTGCGCAGGTTGCCGAAGGCGACCGGCACCGGTTTGGCGTAGCCGAACATGAACGCGCCGCTCGTGGCGAAGTACAGCAGCAAGGGAATCGCGATCGTGCCGAGCGGATCGATGTGCCGCATCGGATTGACGGAGACGCGGCCGAGCACATAAGCGGTATTGTCGCCGAGCCAGCGCGCGACGTAACCATGGGCGGCTTCGTGCAGCGTGATGGCGAAAATCACCGGCAGCGCGTACACCGCAATGGTTTGTATCAGGGAAGAATCCATAACTCGTTATTGTAACAACGCGATTGCGTGCGTCTGTCCGCTTTCACTCATGCCGTTTCTTCGAGGCCGAACGGCGCCAGCGAGCCACGCCCCGGCCGCACCAGCACCGGTTCCGCGCCGGTCAGATCGATCACCGTGGACGGCTCGCACGCGCACGGACCGCCGTCGATCACCAGATCCAGTTGCTTCTCGAGGCGCTCGCGGATTCCTTCGGGGTCATTCAACGGCTGGGTTTCGCCCGGCATGATCAGCGTCGAGCCGAGCAGCGGCTGGCCGAGTTCTTCGAGAATCGCCAGCGTGATCGCGTGATCCGGCACGCGCAGCCCGATGGTCTTGCGCGACGGATGCGACAGGCGCCGCGGCACTTCCTTGGTCGCTTGCAGGACGAACACGTACGGACCCGGCGTCACCGATTTGATGAGCCGGTATTGGCGGTTGTCCACCATCGCGAAATTGGCGAGCTCCGACAGGTCGCGCACCAGCAGCGACAGCAACTGCTTCTCGTCGAGTCCGCGAATGCGCCGCAGACGCTCGACCGCGTCCTTGTCGTCCAGATGGCAAGCGAGCGCGTAGCTCGAATCCGTCGGCAACGCGACCACGCCGCCATCGTTGATGATCTGCACGGCCTGCTTGACGAGGCGCGGCTGCGGGTTATCAGGATGAAGCCGGAAGTATTGGGACATGGCGGCTAACGTTGGCTCACGGATGGAAAGCGGACGGTCGGCAAAGCGGGCTGCGGCTGAGCGTCGGCCGAAAATATGCGCCTTGCCCGGCCGCTTTTCGTCGACGACGTGCCGCGACGGCACGGCGCGCTCACAGCCAGCGTTCCCAGACGGGCTTCAGATCGGCGGGCAGCGGCGGCAGCGTGCCGAGATCGACGCGGCCTTCGCCGGGGGCGTGGAAGTCGGACCCGCGCGACGCCTCGAAACCGAAACGGCGCGCGACATCGGCGTATTCACGGTACTGATCCGGCGTGTGGCTGCCCGTCACCACCTCGATCGCCTTGCCGCCGAGATCGATGAACTCGGCAAAAAATGCGTCGAATTCGACCGGCGAATAAGCGTAGCGACCCGGATGCGCAATGATCGCTTCGCCGCCGGCGGCCTGGATCCAGCCGACCGCGTCGGCCAGCTTGGCCCAGCGGTGCGCCACGTAGCCCGGTTTGCCGTCGCCGAGAAAGCGGCTGAACACGTCCTGCGTGGAACTGGCGTAGCCGCTTTCCACCATGAAACGCGCGAAATGCGTGCGCGAAATCATGTCCGGATTGGACACGTATTTGAGCGCGCCCTGATAGGCGTCGGGAATGCCGAGCGTGGCGAGTTGCTCGCCGATCGCCTCCGCCCGCGCGGCGCGGCCGTTGCGCGTACGCGCGAGGCCGTCGATCAGGATCGAACTGGTCGGATCGATCCCCAGCCCGACGATGTGAACCGTGCGCGACGCCCACGTGACCGAAATCTCGACGCCGCTCAGATAGTCCATGCCAAGCGCCTCGGCGGTGCTTCGCGCTTCGTGCTGGCCGCCCAGCTCATCGTGATCGGTCAGCGCCCACAACGTCACGCCGCCCGCATGCGCGCGGCGCGCGACGTCGGCCGGCGCGAACTGGCCGTCGGAAACGGTGGAGTGACAGTGGAGGTCGGCGTTCATCGTCGTCTTGAAAAGGTTCTGCGCTCATTTTACTGCAACGCAGTAAGCGGACGCAGAGCTATCTCACAACGGACGCCCCGAAGCGGCCGCCTCGGAACCCGAGGACTTCTCGAAAGCGCTACGCGCAGAATCCCTCGATCAACGCGGCCACCTGCTCCGGCTGGTCGTGATGCACCATGTGCCCCGCTCCGTCGATGATTTTCTCGCGCCAGTCGGGGAACGCCTGAAAACGTGCCTTGAATTCGTCGAGTGGAATCTCGCCGGCAATCTGCGCGAGGGTCGGCGAATTGGCGGCTTCCACGTGCAGCACCTTCGCGCTTACCTTACGCCAGGTCGCCATCACTTCGTCGAGACGGTACAGCGCCGGGCCGCGCAGCTTGTGCGCGGGATCCGCGAGCAGCATGAAGCGCCCTTCGCCGTCCGGCTTCGACCAATGCTGCGCGAGAAACTGCGCGCGCTGCGGATCGAGGCGCGGATTGGTCTTGATCAGGCGCGCGGCGACGTCGTCGAGCGACGCGTAGCGCTTCAGTTGCGGCGGATCGCGCAACTCGTCGAGCCAGTTGCGCAGGCGCCTGGGCGCTTGCGCCGAATGCGACGGCGCAAGACCGAAGCCTTCCAGATCGACCACCCGCCGCACCCGCTCCGGCCGCACGCCCGCATACACGCAGGCGATGTTCGCCCCCATGCTGTGGCCGACCAGATTCACTTCGCCGGCCGGCGCGTAGTGATCGAGCAACGCGTCGAGATCGGCCAGATAGTCCTGAATCCAGTAGTTGCCGCCGCCGTGCTCCGCCACCGGCCAGTCCGACAGGCCAAAACCGCGCATATCCGGCGCCAGCACCTGCCAGTCGCCGCCCAGCGCATCCACGACGAACTGGAACGACGCGGCCACGTCCATCCAGCCGTGCAGCATGAAGAGCATCGGCGCATCCGGATTGCCCCAACGCCGCACATGCAGGCGGATACCGCGCACGGCGACGAATTCAGACTGGGAAGTGTTCATGAACGGCACGTCCAAAAAACGAATGGTCGTTCGATTATAACGAGATAGCCCGCCTATGCGCGGGCCGGATGGTGAAGTAAATCTCAATCGCCGGACAAGAGCGGCGCCAGGACGCTGTCCGCATCGCATCCGCGCGGACCTTGCCGCGAGCCGCGAAGCGAGCACCTCGTGGCCGGGCCAAGCGGCTCAACCACACAACCGTTTACAATACCCGATTCGACCATCCAACGCGCCCGATGCGCCAGCGAGGCCGGACAGCCCGCTGAGACCAACCGTTCCGGGCAATCCGGCGCCCTGTCCAGCGCGCGCAGCGACCGATCAAGAGGAGACACCGTGACCATTTACAAGCTTGGCGAAGCCGCCCCAACCATCCATGAAAGCGTCTTTGTCGCGGATTCGGCGAGCATTATCGGCAACGTGACACTCGGGGAGAACGCCAGCGTCTGGTTCGGCGCGACGATTCGCGGCGACAACGAGCCGATCACCATCGGCGCCGCCAGCAACGTGCAGGAAAACGCCGTGCTGCATACGGACCCCGGTTTTCCGCTCACGATCGAGCCGAACGTGACAGTCGGCCATCAGGTCATGCTGCATGGCTGCACGATCAAGGAAGGTTCGCTGATCGGAATTCAGGCCGTGGTCTTGAATGGAGCGGTAATCGGCCGCAACTGTCTGGTCGGAGCGGGCGCCATTGTCACCGAGGGCAAGGTGTTTCCCGACAATTCGCTGATTCTCGGCGCGCCCGCCAAGGTGGTGCGCGAACTGACCGAGGCGGATATCGCCAACATGCAGCGCGGCGCGGCAGTTTATGCCGAGCGCCGCGAATACTACAAGGCGCAGCTCGTGCGCATCGGCTAACCAGCCGGCGCGCGCGGCGCGGCATCACGCTGCGTCATTTGACCGAGGAAAAGTTGTGAGCGACCAGTTGCAAAAATTCATGTTCAGCGCGGCGCCAGTGCGCGGCGAGATCGTTTCCCTGCGCAATACGTGGCAGGAAGTGCTGACGCGCCGCGACTATCCGGCGCCGGTGCGGACGGTTCTGGGCGAAATGATGGCGGCGTGCGCGCTGCTGTCGGCGAATCTCAAGTTCGACGGCACGCTCATCATGCAGATTTTCGGCGACGGCCCGGTCAAGATGCTAGTGGTGCAATGCGGCTCCGACCTGTCGATGCGCGCCACCGCCAAGCTGTCCGGCGAGGCGGCCAACGTGATCGGCGAGACGGCCAGCATGGTCGACCTGCTCAACGCAAGCGGCCACGGCCGCTGCGTGATCACGCTCGACCCGGCCAGCAAGCAGCCCGGTCAGCAGCCGTATCAAAGTATCGTGCCGCTGTCGGGCGTGGACGGCCCGCTCAACTCCATGGCCGAAGTGCTCGAACATTACATGCATCACTCGGAGCAGCTCGACACGCGCCTGTGGCTCGCGGCGAACACCGAGCGCGCGGTCGGCATGCTGCTGCAAAAGCTGCCGGGCGACGGCGGCATCGTGCCCCATCCGGGCGATCTGGACGCGGACACGTGGGAGCGCGTCTGCACGCTGGGCGGCACGATGTCGCAAGACGAACTGCTGAAGGAAGAACCGGAAACGATCTTCCGGCGCCTCTTCTGGCAGGAAAACGTTCAGCATTTCGAACCGGCCACGGCGCGCTTCGAGTGCACGTGTTCGCGCGAAAAAGTCGGCGGAATGCTGAAGATGCTGGGCCGCGAGGAAGTCGACGGCGTGCTCGAAGAGCGCGGCCATGTCGAGATTCATTGCGAGTTCTGCAACCAGCGTTACGAGTTCGATCCGGTCGACGTGGCGCAACTTTTCGTCGCCGAGGCGCTCTCACAAGGTGTGACGCCCGCGGCTGAACAGCGGCACTAAACGGCTCGCCGGCGCGCGGATTGCATACGCGCCGAACGGCGGTCATCACGCCTGTATCACGCCCCGTATCACGGCAGCAAAAAATACCGCGCCGCCCGCTGCCTTTTCAGGGCCCGGGCGGCGCAGTATCTTTGATCATTGCGTTGAATCATTGGCGGTGCGCGCGGCGCATGATTTGCTTAGGCATCCGACCGATGGAGATCGAACATGAACCATCCTACTTCGTTAATCCGGCTGCTGTGCCGTGCGCGCACTGTCGTTGCGCTGGCTGTCGTCGTCGGCAGTGGCGCGCTGGCGGGCTGCATGATGGACCCGCCGGGCCCGTCGCCGATTTATAGCCGGCTGCCCGCCGACCAGTCAGGCATGGCCGCCACCGCCCAACCGCTGACGCCTGAAGAACGCCAACGCTATGACGCGATCGACCGCCAGGTGATGGCCGAGCAGAATCAGGCGATTGCGGCCGACAACGCAGCGCAAGCCTGGTCGCGTTACTACACGCCGCCTGTCAGCGTGTACGGCAGCTATTACGGCGGTGGTTGGGGACACGGCTGGGGTACGGGTATCGGCGTCGGTTACGGGCCGTATTGGGGCTGGTGAGCGCCGGCAGGCTCTGATGTGCACTGCGGAAATCGCGGCGCGGCGCGCGGCGGCGAGGGTCAAAGAAAAAGGCACGGTTCTCACCGTGCCTTTATTGCATCCGTCGTACTGAACCGTTGCCGCGCTACGGCGACGCTTAGTGCGCAGGCTTCTTATCTTTGGCAGCAGCCGCCTTGCCGCCATGCTTGCGATCCGGCTTCGCGCGCGACTCCGGATTCGGCACCACATGCAGCGGCGCCGCCGACATCTCGCCCCGTGTGGAGGTCGTGACCGAAGGCGTGTTCCCCGACGGCAACGGCGCGTTCGGCGAGACGAACTGCACGAACACCTCGCCGTCCTTCACCATGCCCATTTCATAACGCGCCCGCTCTTCGACGGCGGACGTGCCGTTCTGCAAGTCCTGCACTTCGCCTTGAATGCGTTCGTTGCGCAGTTTCGAATCGGCATTCTTTTGCACCTGCTGCGCCAGTTGCTGCTGCAACTCGTGCACGCGCAACCAACCGCCGTGCCCCCACCAGAGCGGGTACTGGATCAGCGCCAGTAGAACGATCAGGACAGCAGTGACAAGCCGCATGAAGTAAGCACAATAAATACACGCCGCCCTGCGCTATACGCAGGGCGGCGGGGTCAATCAGAAACGAAGGATAACCGGCTCATCGGTCAGCGCCAGCACACCAGCCATTAGCGCAGATTGTAGAACGCCGACTTGCCAGGGTAGCTGGCGATATCGCCGAGGTCTTCCTCGATACGCAGCAACTGGTTGTACTTCGAGATGCGGTCCGAACGCGACAGCGAACCCGTCTTGATCTGACCGGCATTCAGGCCGACCGCGATATCCGCAATCGTCGAATCTTCGGTTTCGCCCGAACGGTGCGAGATCACTGCGGTGTAACCGGCGCGCTTGGCCATTTCGATCGCCGCGAAGGTTTCCGTGAGCGTACCGATCTGGTTGATCTTGATCAGGATCGAGTTGGCGATGCCCTTCTCGATGCCTTCTTTCAGGATGCGCGTGTTGGTGACGAACAGGTCGTCGCCCACCAGTTGCACCTTCTTGCCGAGCTTGTCGGTCAGCGTTTTCCAGCCGGCCCAGTCGCTTTCGTGCATGCCGTCTTCGATCGACACGATCGGGAACTTGTCGGCCAGGTTCGCGAGGTAGTCCGCGAATTCCGTGGACGACAGTTGCAGGCCTTCGCCGGCCAGTTGGTACTTGCCGTCGTGGTAGAACTCGCTCGCCGCGCAGTCGAGTGCCAGCAGCACGTCTTCACCGGCGCGGTAGCCGGCTTTCTCGATGGCTTGCAGAATGGTCGACAGGCATTCGTCGTTGCTGCCGAAGTTCGGCGCGAAGCCGCCTTCATCGCCCACTGCCGTGCTCATGCCGCGATCCGACAGGATCTTCTTCAGCGCGTGGAACACTTCGGCGCCGCAGCGCAGCGCTTCGCGGAAGGTCGGCTGGCTAACCGGCACGATCATGAATTCCTGGATGTCCAGGCTGTTGTTGGCGTGCGCGCCGCCGTTGACGATGTTCATCATCGGCACCGGCAGTTGCATCGCGCCCGAGCCGCCGAAGTAGCGGTACAGCGGCAGGCCGGCTTCTTCAGCGGCAGCCTTCGCGACGGCCATCGAAACAGCCAGCATTGCGTTCGCGCCAAGGCGCGACTTGTTGTCCGTGCCGTCGAGTTCCAGCAGGGTCTTGTCGAGGAAAGCCTGCTCGGAAGCGTCGAGGCCCATGATCGCTTCGGAGATTTCGGTGTTGATATGCTCGACAGCCTTCAGCACGCCCTTGCCGCCGTACCGGCCGGTTTCGCCGTCGCGCAGTTCGATTGCTTCACGCGAACCCGTCGACGCGCCCGACGGCACCGCGGCGCGGCCCATCGTGCCCGACTCGAGCAGCACGTCGCATTCGACGGTGGGGTTGCCTCGCGAATCGAGAATCTCTCGACCGATGATATCTACGATAGCACTCATGGTTTCCTCAAGAAATGACGTTGAATTCTTTACTGTGACACTGTATCTGGCGCCTGACGATCCGGAGTCAGCGCTTCATCGCTCACTTCGGGTCCCGTGCAGAGCACCGGTCTCCCCGGCAAACTACCTGCGCGCAGATACGTTCGACGACCATTGCGTGCATTCGCCGCGTGCCACGATTGTGCGTACCGTTCGTGACACGCCGTGAACGCCTGAATCAGTTGAAGTTGCTTTCGAGGAACGGCGCGCGCTTGACGGCCTGATCGAGCGTAACCAGCGTCTCGAGCAGATCGGCCATGCGATGCAGCGGCACGGCGTTCGGACCGTCCGACTTGGCTTCAGCCGGATTCGGGTGCGTCTCCATGAAGAGCCCCGACACGCCCACCGCCACCGCGGCACGCGCCAGCACCGGCACGAACTCACGCTGGCCGCCCGAGCTCGTGCCCTGCCCGCCCGGCAACTGCACCGAGTGAGTGGCGTCGAACACGACCGGCGCGTTGGTTTCGCGCATGATCGCGAGCGAACGCATGTCCGACACGAGGTTGTTATAACCGAACGACACGCCGCGCTCGCACGCCATGAAGCGGTCTTCCGACAAACCTGCTTCACGCGCGGCGTCGCGCGCCTTGTCGATCACGTTCTTCATATCGCCCGGTGCGAGAAACTGGCCTTTCTTGATGTTGACCGGTTTGCCCGAACGCGCACAAGCGTGAATAAAGTCCGTTTGGCGGCACAGGAAAGCCGGCGTTTGCAACACGTCGACCACCGAAGCGACCTGCTCGATCTCGTGCTCGGCGTGAACATCGGTCAGAACCGGCAGACCGAGCTGACGCTTCACTTCCGACAGAATCCGCAAGCCTTCGTCCATGCCCAGACCGCGGAACGACTTGCCGCTGCTGCGGTTGGCCTTGTCGTACGACGATTTGTAGATGAACGGAATATTCAGCTTTGCGCAGATTTCCTTCAGCCGGCCGGCTGTGTCGATCGTCATCTGTTCGGATTCGACGACACAGGTGCCTGCGATCAGGAAAAACGGCTTGTCGAGCCCGATTTCGAAATCGCCCAGTTTCATGCTTTCTCCCCGACTGCGACCGGCGCTTGCGCCTCGTGATGCGCAAGCGCTGCTTCGACGAACGACTTGAACAGCGGATGCCCGTCACGCGGCGTGGACGTGAATTCCGGGTGGAACTGCACGCCGACAAACCACGGGTGCATGCTGCGCGGCAATTCCATCATTTCCGGCAGATCTTCGCTCGGAGTACGGGCGCTGATGATAAGGCCGCCGGCTTCGAGTTGGGGCACGAAGCGGTTATTGACTTCATAACGGTGGCGATGGCGTTCGTTCACGTCCTTGCCATAAATCTCTTCGGCCATGGTGCCGGGCTTGATCGGGCAACGTTGCGAACCGAGGCGCATCGTGCCGCCCAGATCCGACTCTTCCGTGCGCTTCTCGACGCGGCCTTCGCGGTCGTACCATTCGGTGATCAACGCGACCACGCGGTTCGGCGTTTCCTGATCGAACTCGGTGCTGTTCGCGTCTTTCAGACCGACCACGTCGCGGGCGAATTCGATCACGGCGAGTTGCATGCCGAGGCAGATGCCGAGATACGGCACCTTCGCTTCGCGTGCATAGCGGATCGCGGCGATCTTGCCTTCGGTGCCGCGACGGCCGAAGCCGCCCGGCACCAGCACGGCGTCCAGATGCTTGAGGCTTTCGACGCCTTGCGTCTCGACCTCTTCCGAATCGATGTATTCGATGTTGACCTTGGTCGACGTATGCATCGACGCGTGGCGCAACGCTTCGATCAGCGACTTGTACGACTCGGTCAGATCGACATACTTGCCGACCATGCCGATCGTCACTTCGTGCTTCGGGTGCTCCAGCTTCTCGACGAGGTCGGACCACATGGACAGGTCCGCGGGCTTCGGCGCGAGCTTGAGCTCTTCGCAGATGATCGCGTCCAGACCCTGATCGTGCAGCATCTGTGGAATCTTGTAGATGCTGTCCGCGTCCCACACGGAGATCACGGCGTCTTCCGGCACGTTCGAGAACATGGAGATCTTGGCGCGCTCGTCGTCCGGAATGCGGCGGTCGGCACGGCACAGCAGCACGTGCGGCGAGATGCCGATTTCGCGCAGCTTCTGCACGCTGTGCTGCGTGGGCTTGGTCTTCAGTTCGCCAGCCGTGGCGACCCAGGGCACCAGCGTGAGGTGCACGAAGCACGCGCTGTTGCGGCCCATGCGCAGGCTCATCTGACGCGCGGCCTCAAGGAACGGCAGCGATTCAATATCGCCTACCGTGCCGCCCACTTCGACAATGGCGACGTCCGGCTCACCGCACGTCGCGGAAGCCGCGCCGCGTTCGATGAACGCCTGGATTTCATTCGTGATGTGCGGGATGACCTGCACCGTCTTGCCGAGATAATCGCCGCGACGTTCCTTGCGGATCACCGATTCGTAAATCTGGCCCGTGGTGAAGTTATTGGCCTTGCGCATCTTCGTGCTGATGAAGCGCTCATAGTGGCCGAGGTCGAGGTCGGTCTCCGCTCCGTCTTCCGTCACGAACACTTCGCCGTGCTGAAACGGGCTCATCGTGCCGGGGTCGACATTGATGTAGGGATCGAGCTTGAGGAGGGTGACTTTAAGACCGCGCGATTCGAGGATCGCGGCGAGGGAAGCGGCGGCAATACCCTTGCCGAGGGAAGATACTACGCCGCCGGTGACGAAAACATATTTGGTCATCGCTGGATGCTCGCGGGAAAAACGGATTATACCGTAAAGCAGGGCCCCAACCCCAGCAAAATCCTGGCGGCATCCACACGTGCGCGCGCCGTGGCGGCGGCCGTTGCCGTGATGGGATCACGCACCGTTTCCTGCGGCGCGTGCCGGCGCGGCGCGCCATGGCCGGCGTCGCGATGCATGGCTGATGCGGCCGCCGTCGCCGTCCGCGCCAACGTCGGCGCGTGCGTTCGTGTCAGCCGCGCTGCTCCAGTTCATGCAACATGCTCTGCACCGCGCGCGCGGTTTCGACGGGTTTTTCCATTGGGTAAAGATGACTGCCCTCGATCCATTCCACATGGCCGCCGGTCGCGCGGCGGGTGGCGTCGAGACCGGCCTGGCGGATTTCCTTCGAACGCGTGCCGGCGATGAAGCCCACCGGCACCGGCGCGCCCCGGGCGAGCCGCGAGCCGAGCGTGTGCGGCAAGGTCTTGTAGATCTGATATTCGGTACGACGGTCGAAGGCCAGCGAGCGCGAGCCGTCGGGCGAAGTCTGCGGAATGCCGAAGTCGATGTAGTCGGACAGCATGCGCTCGTCCCAGCGCGCGAACGCGGGCTTCGAATGGAAATGGCGCCACGCTTCGTCGCGGCTCGCCCACTGGGTGCGTCGCGTACGGGTCGCGGCCGCGGGCGAGAGCCGCTCGTCAAGGCCAGTCCATTGCGACACGCGCAGCATGCTGCTGCGCCAGCCGGCGATCACCGGCGAATCGAGCATCACCACGCCTCGCACCCATTGCGGCTTCTTGAGCGCGGCCATCAGCGAAAGATAGCCGCCGAGCGAATGCCCCACCAGCCACACCGGCTGCTCATACGTTTTGCGGATGTCGTCGAGCAACTGTTCGACCAGATGCGGCCAGTCCTGCGTCACCGGAAAGCGCGCGTCGTGGCCAATCCGTTCGATGAAGCGCAGTTCGTAGTCGTCGGCAAGCTCGGCGAAGATCGTGCGGTAGGTCGATGCCGGAAAGCCGTTCGCGTGCGAGAAGTGAATGATGTTTTTCAACTGCGGCTGTCTCCGTTCTGTTCTTGCGTTCGGGGCGCGGCACGCACCTGCGTGCAGTCAACACGCCCCGCGCGCGTTTCTTCTATCTGCGCGGCCGGCGCCTCACCCAATAACCGGTCAGCGATCCATCCAGTAGCGGCGCTGCGTGTCGCGATAGCGCTCGAGCGTGACCGTGGCGGTGCTGCCGGCGGCCTGATTCGTCTCGCCGCCCGGGCTCACCTCGACCCGCACCGCACCGTCCGTATCGCTGCGCCCGAGTTCGATCCGCCGCGCCTTGTAGCGCTCGAACACACCCGCATTCGGATGATGAAAACGGTTGCGATAGCCTACCTGAAATAGCGCGATGAGCGGGTCGATAGAGTCGAGGAACGGCTCGGTCGACGAAGTCTTGCTGCCGTGATGCGGCACGACCAGCACCTGCGCGCGCAACGCCTCGCGATCGCGTGCGAGCAGAACGCGTTCGACGGGCGCCTCGATGTCCGCCGTCAGCAAGGCCGTCATGCGCGGTGGCAATGTGTGGATACGTCCGGACGGCGGGCTCGCCGCAACCGGCAACGTGCTGACGCGCAGCACGCAGCAATGCGCATTCGGCTTGCCTTGCAGCGGACCGGCGTCCGGCCAGAGCATCGCGAACTCCACGCCGTCCCACTGCCAGCGCTGACCCGCCGCGCACGACAGCGTCCCGGCGCCGTGTTGCCTCGCGTTCGACCACAGCGCATTCGACGGTGCCAATGCCGCCACCATTTGATGCACCTCGATCGCGTCCAGCACGGCTGGCGCGCCGCCCGAGTGATCGGAGTCGGCGTGGCTCACTATCAACGTATCGAGCGCCGTCACGCCATGCGCCTGTAAAAACGGCACGACCACCCGCTCGCCCGCGTGAGTCGATTCCGGACCCGGTCCGGTATCGAACAGCAAAGTGTGATGCGCCGTTTCGACCAGCACCGAAGTGCCCTGGCCGACGTCCAGCGCGGTCAAACGGAAACTGCCGTGCGGCGGTCCGGACGGCGCGGGTATCAGCAGCGGCATCCACGTCAGCGGCGCGGCCCAGCGCAGCGGCCAGCCGCGCGGCGCCAGACACCAGAGCACGCCCACTGCCGCCGCGGCCAGCGTCCATGGATCCGGTTGCGGCAGACGCCAGAGCGTCCAGGCAGGGCCGGAAAGCGCTTGCAAGCCCACGGTCAGCAGCGCCAGCAAAGCGTGTGCGGCATGCCAGGCGTACGCGTCGAGCGACGCCGGCAACGCGACACCCGCCAGCACCGCGGGCGTGACCAGCAGGCTCACCCACGGAATCGCAAAGGCATTCGCAAGCGGCCCGATCAACGGAATCTGCGCGAACCAGTAGACGGTCAACGGCGCGAGCGCGACCGTCACGGCGAACTGCACCTGCGCGGCACTGCGCAGCCGCGCGCCGGCATCGCGCAAACGGCGGCGCAAGATAGAAGCCAGTCTCGACGAGCGGCTCGCCGCCGCGCCATCCTCGGCTGTTTCATCGCGATGCTGCTCGTGATCCTTCACATGCGGCCGTCCCGACATGGCGAACAGAATCGCCCCCACCGCGCAGAACGACAACCAGAATCCCGCCGACACGACCGCCCACGGATCGATCACCAGCACGAGCCCCAAGGCCCACGCGAGCACCGCCGAGCGCGCTACATTGCGCCCGCTGATAAAAGCGAGCGCGACGACTCCCGCCATCCACAGCGCGCGCTGCGCCGGCACATTGAAGCCAGCCAACGCGGCATGCAGCGCGGCGAACAGCGCGCCGCCCGTCACCGCGACGACTTGTGCCGGCAGCCGCAACGGCCAGTTGCGGCCGATCCATCCGGAGCGTCGCCACAACGCGCCCGCCAGCCAGCCCGCAAGGCCCGCGACGAAGCCGATATGCAACCCCGAAATCGCCACCAGATGACTCGTGCCCGTGCCACGCATCAGCAGCCAGTCCGCGGCGCTGACTTCGTCCTGCGCGCCGATGGCAAGCGCCACGACGATCCCCCGATGCGGCGCGTCGGCGAGCACCGTGTCGATCCGCTCGCGTAACGCGGCGCGCCAGCCGTCCACCGTGACGCCGACGCCGCGTGCCCTGCCAGGCAATCGCACGGCATGAGCCGGGGCGCTCACATAGCCGGTGGCGCGCACGTTGCGCGCGAGCAGAGTCGCTTCAGCGTCGCGCACGCCGAAATTGGCATTGCCGTGCGGGCGTTTGAGCCGCACGGTCAGCCGCCAGCGCGAACCGGGTTCGAGCAAAGGCGGCGGCGCATCTTCGGCGATCCACGAGAGCTGGATCACGCGCGGAAAAGCGTCGATTGGCGCTTCAGCCGACTCGACGTCGAATAGAAAACGCGCGCCGTTTTCATCGCGTGACGGCAAGCCTTTGATACTGCCGACGACCTCGATATCGCGCCCTTCCCATTCGTTCGGCAAGCTCACCGCGAGGCGCAGGTCCGCGCGTATGGCTGCGTAGCCGAAGCCCACGCACGTTGCCGCGCACCACACGGCGCTCCAGCCTGCGAAGGAGCGCACGCGCCGGCCAAAGCGGATGCGTTGCAGGAGCGATGCGAGGGTCGCCGCACACGGGTGCCGGCTATCCTCGCCCAAACCCCACACCGCCACCACGACCGCGGCGCAAGCCAGCAACACCAACCCGCACAACACCGTCCAATCCGGCAACGCCGCCTGCCGTTGCAGCGCGATCACGCCCAACGCAAATCCACACCACCATGCCCGCATCCGCCCTCCGCCAGCAATCGCCGGACGATGGAACACCCGGCGCGCAGGCGTGAGCGAGCCCGCCAGGCGTGGGTATCGCCCGGCGCGAACCACTCAGACCATCGGGCTTAATTATGCAGAGGAAAGTGCCAGCCGAGGCAGCGCGGCGAGCGCGTTAGCCGTTGTGCCTAGGGCGGCTTCGTCGGCGGCCATGCCGCGTAGCTGTGCGAGGCCCGCGCCGATTGCGGGAATCTGCTCCGGCGTGTTGCGCTGCTTGTAGATCCACGACGGCGCGATGTCCGGCGCATCGGTTTCGACGACCAGCGCGTCGAACGGCAACTGTTCGGCGAGACGGCGGATTTGCCGAGCGCGTTCGAAAGTCAGATTGCCGCCGAAGCCGAGATGCATGCCCTGATCGATATACGCCTGAGCCTGCTGAAAACTGCCGTTGAACGCATGCGCGATGCCGCGATGAATCTGATGCCGCCGCAGACCCTTGATCACCTGATCCTGCGATTTGCGCACATGGCAAATCACCGGCAGATCGAATTCACGGGCGAGCTGCAGTTGGCCGTTGTAGAAGAATTGCTGGCGCGCGTCGTCGAGACCGTCGACAAAATAATCGAGTCCGATCTCGCCGATGCCGACAAACCGCGGATCATCGAGACTCGCCTCGATTTCCATGCGCAGCAGATCGAGATCGCTGTCTTGCGCGCCCGGCGTGAACAACGGATGGATACCGAGCGCATACGCGCCGCCGTCGACCCGCTGTGCCAGTTCTCGCACCGCCGCGAAGTTCTGCCGGCCGATCGCCGGAATCACGATGCGCGCGACACCCGCGCGGTGCGCCGCCGCCGCAACTTCCGCGCGGTCGGCGTCGAATTCCGATGCGTCGAGATGACAGTGCGTATCGATCCACATGACATGCCTCGCTAACGGCGCAACATCGGCAAACGAAGGCCGGCCATTTAAACCGGCACCGGCGGCTCTTCGTGCAGCACACCGTCGCGCAGCCGCATGATGCGGTCGCAACGTCCCGCGAGTTCGGGATCATGCGTGACGATCACGAAGCTTGTGTCGAGCGTTTGCGACAGTTCGAGCATCAGGTTGAAGACGGTGTCGGCGGTGCCGCCGTCGAGATTGCCAGTCGGTTCATCGGCCAGCACGCAGGCGGGTTTCGTCACCAGAGCGCGCGCAATCGCAACGCGCTGGCGTTCGCCGCCCGACAGCTCGCCCGGCCGATGCTTCGCGCGATGTCCCATGCCGACGCGCTCCAGTACCGCGAGCGCCTCGCGGCGCGACGCTTCGGTCGTCATGCGGCGAATCCGCAGCGGCATCGCGACGTTATCGAGCGCGGTGAATTCCGGCAGCAGATGGTGGAACTGATACACGAAACCCAGCGCGCGATTGCGCAAGTCGTTGCGTTCGCGCTCGGAGAGTTTGGTGAACGGCTTGCCCATCACCGAGACATGGCCGGCGCTCGGATCGTCGAGGCCGCCGAGCACGTGCAGCAGCGTGCTCTTGCCCGACCCCGACGCGCCGACGATCGCCAGCTTCTCGCCGCGCCGCACGCTCAGCTCGGTGTTGTTGAGCACCGTCACGTTCAGACCGCCCTGCACGAACGACTTGGAAATGCCGGTTGCTTCCAGCACGTAGGGATGCGGTACGGTGTCGGAAGAAGCCATGGATAGGTTAGCGGAACGGTCATTCATAGCGCAGTGCCTCCGCGGGACGGACTTTGGCACCACGCCAGCTCGGGTACAACGTGGCCAGTGCGGACATCACGAAGGCGATCACGCCGATTCGCGCGACGTCGGCCGGAACCAGTTCGGACGGCAGTTCGCTGATGAAATACACCGACGGCGGCAGAAACTGCACGCCGAGCAGATGCTCGATCATGGGCACGAGCCACGGAATGCTCCACGCGATCAGGCAGCCGAGCGCGACGCCGGTCGCCGTGCCGATAAAGCCGATCGTCACGCCCTGCACCACGAAAATCTTCATGATCGAGCCGGGCTGCGCGCCGAGCGTGCGCAGAATCGCGATGTCGGCCTGCTTGTTGGTCACGGTCATCACCAGCGACGAGACCAGATTGAACGCCGCCACCGCGATGATCAGCGTGAGGATGATGAACATCATGCGTTTTTCGATCTGCACCGCGGAGAACCACGTCTTGTTCTGCTGCGTCCAGTCGCGAATGTATAAATCGCCGGACAGCGTGCGCGCAAGCTGATGCGCGACTTCCGGCGCGCGCTGCATGTCGGTCAGGCGCAGCCGCACGCCGGTCGGCGCGGGCAGCCGGAACAGCGCCTGCGCGTCCTTGATGTTGATCAGGGCGAGCGTGCTGTCGTATTCGTAGTGCCCCGACTCGAAGATGCCCACCACCGTGAACTGTTTCAGCCGGGGCAGCATGCCGGCGGGTGTGATGGTGCCTTCGGGCGCGACCAGCGTGATCTTGTCGTTGACCGTCACACCGAGATTGGTGGCGAGGTCGGCGCCCAGCACGATGCCGAAATCTCCCGGCACCAGCGCGTTCAGACTGCCGCCTTTCATCTCCTTACCAATGTCGGATACCTGCGGCTCCAGCGACGGCTCCACGCCGCGCAGCGCCACCCCGCTCACCACGTCCTGGCGCGTGAGTAAGGCCTGCGCTTCGACATATGGCGCCGCGCCGATCACTTCCTTGTTCTGGCGGGCTTCCTTCGCGGTCAGCTCCCAGTTGGGCATCGAGCCGGTCGGCGAAAAGATTTCGACGTGCGCGAGCACCGACAGCATGCGGTCGCGCACTTCTTTCTGAAAACCGTTCATCACGGATAACACGACGATCAGCGCCGCGACGCCGAGCGCGATGCCCGACATCGACACGAGCGCGATGAAGGAGATGAAGCCGTTACCGGTCGTGCGTTTGCCGGCGCGGGTGTAGCGCCAGCCAATCTGCCATTCGTAGGGAAATTTCAAGCGAATCCTTTTCTGCGTTTTTCGGCTTTGTGCCGCGCACGAAGGCGTGATGCGCCTCTCGTGCGGCCCGAGCGTCGTGATCATTGGTGTCGTTGCGACGCGGATGGTTCCGGGACGGCGCGCCGTTGCGTAGCAATGCGCGCGCCACCGCGGTGCGCGGCGCCTGGGAGGCATGGTTCTGCCGTTGCCGACATCGCTGCCACCACTAATCACGCGCGAAGTTTGCCATACAATGCGGCCCGCTCGCGCAATGGCAGTGTGGACCGGGCTCTGGACAGAAACGCCGCCGCGCGGGCGCTCACGCAGACCCGGCGGCTGCCGTCGTGAAACGGACCGGCTTTGCCGTGCCGGGCCCGAGGCGCGACGGCGCTTGCATCTAGCGCAGGTTGTAACGCCCGCGCAGCTCGTTGATGATGCCCGCGGCGGCACTGTTGGCGGCGTCACGCACGTCGGCGTCCTTGCGGTCGCGGTGCAGATGACTGATGTCCCAGTTGCAGCCTGTCTCGTCGTCCACCGTTTCGTGAAAGCCGGTCGGGATCCAGCCGGCGGTGGCCGGGTTTGCGTCGAGCGCCTTGACGACCAGTGCTAGCAATTCCTGCTCGGTTTTGAGTTCACGCGACATGCCGGTCTCCTCGTCATGTGCGCGGTGCCGCCGCGCGCGGCTGCTGCTCCGGCGGCGAACCCGGAGGTCCGCTGCCGCCAAGCTTCGTCGAGCGGATGCTGATGGTCGGAATACTCGCACTCTTTGCCCTACAATGCGCAGCATCATGCTCGCCAACCGTCTCCATCTTCTCCTGCCCTTCGCGCTGCCCGCCGCAGCGGACGCCTCCACCGCCCTTCACGACATCCGCAGTCCGGCCCTCGACCGGCTGATCGCGCGCGCGACGCTGGTGGAGCGCGTGGTCGGTGAAGACTTTCAGCGCACGCTGCCGCACGAGCGCTGGGTGGCGCGCCAGTTCGGCGCGCTGCCCAGCGGCGCGGCAGCCGCCGACGAAGCGCCGCTCGCGCCCTACATGCTGCGCGCCGACGGCGGCGAACCCGGCACCGCGACATGGGCCTGCGTGCAGCCGGTACACGTGCGCATCGCGCACGATCATCTGGTGCTGATCGACCC
This sequence comes from Paraburkholderia sp. BL17N1, assembly GCF_003634175.1. Classification (NCBI taxonomy): domain Bacteria; kingdom Pseudomonadati; phylum Pseudomonadota; class Betaproteobacteria; order Burkholderiales; family Burkholderiaceae; genus Paraburkholderia; species Paraburkholderia sp. BL17N1. The sequence goes on along the minus strand of NZ_RBIW01000001.1, from coordinate 2,880,250 downwards.
GGCCTCGCTCGACCTGTCCGACGAAGAAGCCGGCGCGCTGCTCGCCGTCGCGCGGCCGTTGATCGAGGAACTCGGCGTGCGTATCGAAGCGCCGCGGCCGGCGCGCTGGTATCTGTCGGGCGACGGCTTCGGCACGCTCGCCGGCGCGTCGCCGTTGCGCGCGAGCGGGCGCAACATCGAAATCTGGCTGCCACACGAGGCGCATTCCGGCGAACGTTCGCGCGCGTGGATGAAGCTGCAGAACGAAGTGCAGATGGCGTGGTTCGAGCATCCGGTCAACGAAGCGCGCGAGGCGCGCGGCCTGCCGGCCGTCAACTCGATCTGGTTTCACGCGCAGGGCGCGGTCCAGCCGATACGCAGTCCGTTCGCACGCGTGTTCTCCGATGCAGCCGCTACGCGCGGTCTTGCGCTGACCGCCGGAGTCGCGGCCGGCACGCCGCCGGCCTCGGTCGGCGCACTGGCGTCGCTCGCGGGCAGTGCGAACGGGGTCACGCACGCGGGCGCGAGCATCACGCTGGTCGAACTCGATCCATTCTCCGCGCCCTACATCGAGCAGGACTGGGCGCGCTGGAACGACGCGTTCGCCGCCATGCAGACCGACTGGTTCGAACCGGCGCTCGCCGCGCTGCAATCCGGCGATCTCGCCGAACTCGGCCTGACCTTGTGCGGCGACACCGGCTCGGTCACGCTCTCGGTCACGCGCGGCGACCTGCGTAAATTCTGGCGGCGGCGTGTGCTCGCCTCGCTCTTCATCGAATAATTGATTGAATGACTCAACGAATAATTCAACGAATGACCCACGGCCTCTCCGAATGACTCGAATCGTTACGCGCGCCTGTTCTCCCGTCGACGCCGAAATCCTCACGCGCCACGGCCTGCATCCGGTGCTCGCGCGCCTGTACGCATCGCGCGGCGTGTGCATGCCTGACGAAATCGAAACCGGCCTCGCGCGGCTCGTGCCGCCGGTCGCGCTCAAGGGTTGCGAAGACGCCGCCGCCTTGCTCGCCGACGCGATCCAGCAGAACCGCCGCATGCTGGTGGTCGCCGACTACGACTGCGACGGCGCCACCGCCTGCGCGGTCGCCGTGCGGGGCCTGCGCATGTTCGGCGGCCGGATCGAGTATCTGGTGCCGAACCGTTTCGAGTACGGCTACGGCCTGACGCCGGAGATCGTCGCGCTGGCGGCCCGCAATACGTCGGGCAAACCGGATCTGCTGATCACGGTGGACAACGGCATCGCCAGCGTCGACGGGGTGGAGGCGGCCAACGCGCTCGGCATCGACGTGCTGGTTACCGATCACCATCTGCCCGGCGACGAACTGCCGGCCGCGCGCGCGATCGTCAATCCGAATCAGCCGGGCTGTACGTTCCCGAGCAAGTGCATCGCCGGCGTCGGCGTGATGTTTTACGTGCTGCTGGCATTGCGCGCGGAATTGCGCCGCCGTGGCGCCTTCAACGACGCGTTGCCCGAACCGCGCCTCGACGGCCTGCTCGATCTGGTCGCGCTCGGCACGGTCGCGGACGTGGTCAAGCTCGACGGCAATAATCGCGTGCTGGTCGCGCAAGGTTTGCAGCGCATCCGCAAAGGCAAGATGCAGCCGGGCATCGCGGCATTGTTTCGCGCCGCCGCGCGCGACGCCCGCAATGCATCGGGCTTCGACCTCGGCTTCGCGCTCGGGCCGCGCCTGAACGCGGCGGGACGGCTGTCGGACATGTCGCTCGGAATCGAATGCCTGACTACCGACGACATCGGCCGCGCATGGGATCTGGCGCAACAACTGGACACGATGAACCGCGAACGCCGCGAGATCGAAGCCGGCATGCAGCAGCAGGCGCTCGAAGATCTCTCGGCGATCAATCCCGATGGCGCGACCACCATCACGCTGTTCAATCCGAGCTGGCATCAGGGCGTGATCGGCATCGTCGCCGGGCGATTGAAGGAAAAATTCCACCGGCCCTCATTCACCTTTGCGCTCGCCGACGACAGCGGCCAGACCGTCAAAGGTTCGGGCCGCTCCATCTCGGGCTTCCATCTGCGCGACGCGCTCGACCTGATTTCGAAGCGCGAACCGGGCCTGATCGTCAAATTCGGCGGTCACGCGATGGCTGCGGGCCTCACGCTCGCCGCCGCCGACGTGCCGCGCTTCACCGCGGCGTTCGAAGCGGTCGGCCAGGAATGGCTCTCCGAAGACGCGCTCTCGCGCACCGTCGAAACCGATGGCGAACTGGAAGACGCGTACTTCACGCCGCAATTCGTCGAAATGCTCGACGCCGCCGTGTGGGGCCAGGGCTTTCCGGCGCCGGTGTTTTCGGGCGAGTTCGACATCGCTTCGCAGGCGCTCGTGAAGGACAAGCATCTGAAACTGCAACTGGTGCGCGGACGCCAGCGTTTCAACGCGATCTGGTTCAATCACACCGACACCCTGCCCGCGCGCACCACGGTCGCCTATCGCCTCGCAAGCGACACGTGGAACGGCGTCTCGCGCGTGCAACTGATCGTCGAGCACGCGGCGAGCTAAGGTGGTCAACTGAAAAGCCCGGTTGAACCGGGCGCGTTGCAATCGCGAACTGGAGCGCAGACTTCACGCGACGAATGCAGCCGATGAGTCGACGCCGGCGCGTCAGGCGACCTGCGGACCGCGCCGGCGTCGCCGCACCGAAAACCTCGAAAATCTCCGCAAAATCAACCGCCAACACGCGCCGGATCGCTCAACAGCCTCCGGCGCGGCGTGCCGATCGGCTATAATTTCCCCTTTTTACGAAGCTATAAAAGATCGACATGGAAGCGGAACGTCTCAACGCGATCGAAGCCTCACTGGCGGACCTGCGCAATCGCGCGGACTCGCTACGGGGGTATCTTTGACTACGACGACAAAGCACTGCGTCTAATCGAAGTGAACCGGGAACTCGAAGACCCGGACGTCTGGAACGACTCGAAGCACGCCCAGGCTCTCGGCCGGGAAAAGAAGCTGCTCGACGACACCGTCGGCAAACTCACGTCGCTCGATAACGACCTGCGCGACGCGCAGGACCTGTTCGACATGGCCCGCGAGGAAGACGACGAGGAAACCCTCCTCGCCTGCGAAGCCGACGCGCAAGGCATCGAACAGCGGGTCGCCGACATGGAATTCCGCCGCATGTTCGCAAACCCGGCGGATCCGAACAATGCCTTCCTGGACATCCAGGCCGGCGCCGGCGGCACCGAGGCGTGCGACTGGGCGTCCATGCTGCTGCGCCAGTATCTGCGCTACTGCGAGCGCAAGGGCTTCAAGACCGAAGTGCTGGAACAGACCGACGGCGACGTTGCCGGCATCAAGAACGCCACCATCAAGATCGAAGGCGAATACGCGTACGGCTTCCTGCGCACCGAAACCGGCGTGCACCGCCTCGTGCGCAAGTCGCCGTTCGATTCGTCGGGCGGCCGTCATACGTCGTTCTCGTCGGTGTTCGTGTACCCGGAAATCGACGACTCGATCGAAGTCGACATCAACCCGGCCGATCTGCGTATCGACACGTACCGCGCGTCCGGCGCGGGCGGTCAGCACATCAACAAGACCGACTCCGCAGTGCGTATCACGCACATACCGTCGGGCATCGTCGTGCAGTGCCAGAACGACCGTTCGCAGCACCGCAACCGCGCCGAAGCCATGGCCATGCTGAAATCGCGCCTGTACGAAGCGGAAATCCGCAAGCGTCAGGAAGAGCAGGACAAGCTCGAAGCCGGCAAGACCGATGTGGGCTGGGGTCATCAGATCCGCTCGTACGTGCTGGACAACAGCCGTATCAAGGATTTGCGCACCAACGTCGAAATCAGCAATACCAAGAGCGTGCTCGACGGCGACCTCGATCCGTTCATCAGCGCCAGCCTGAAACAGGGCGTCTGAGCGCAACCGGCGCGGCGTGCAAGGCCGCGCCGCGGCTTCGCCTCTGGTTCATCGCTGCTTCGCTGTTCCTCGCTGTTTCCTTACACCGCCTGAGGTTTTTTACTGACTGGCCACCCGCATGCGCGCCACGCCCCTGCGGGCCACCGAATATCAGATCACCATGACCGAACCGACCCAGCCCAATGCGGCCCAGCCTAACGTCGTGCCCGAGGTGGACGACAACAAGATCATGACCGAGCGCCGCGAAAAGCTGCGCGAACTGCGTGAGCAAGGCGTCGCCTATCCGAACGATTTCCGTCCCTCGCATCACGCCGAAGATCTGCAATCGCAGTTCGAACACTCCGACAAGGAAGCGCTCGAAGCGAATCCGCTCGAAGTCGCGATCGCCGGCCGCATGATGCTCAAGCGCGTGATGGGCAAGGCAAGCTTTGCGACCGTGCGCGACGGTTCGGGTCAGATCCAGTTCTTCATCACGCCCGCCGACGTCGGCCAGGAAACGTACGACGCCTTCAAGAAGTGGGACATGGGCGATATCGTGGCGGCGCGCGGCGTGCTGTTCCGCACCAACAAGGGCGAACTCTCGGTGCGCTGCACGGAACTGCGTCTGCTGTCGAAGTCGCTGCGTCCGCTGCCGGACAAGTTCCACGGTCTCGCCGACCAGGAAATGAAGTATCGGCAGCGCTATGTCGATCTGATCGTCACGCCGGAAACGCGCAAGACTTTCGTCGCGCGCACCAAGGCGATTTCATCGATCCGCAACTTCATGGCGAAGGCCGATTTCATGGAAGTCGAAACGCCGATGCTGCACCCGATTCCGGGCGGCGCGGCGGCCAAGCCGTTCACCACGCACCACAACGCGCTCGACATGCAGATGTTCCTGCGTATCGCGCCGGAGCTGTATCTGAAGCGTCTGGTGGTCGGCGGCTTCGAGCGCGTGTTCGAGATCAACCGTAACTTCCGCAATGAGGGCGTGTCCGTGCGCCACAATCCGGAATTCACGATGATCGAGTTCTACGCGGCGTACACGGATTACAAGTGGTTGATGGATTTCGTCGAGCAGTTGATCCGTCAGGCGGCCATCGACTCGCTCGGCACCGCCACGATCACGTATCAGGGCCGCGAGCTCGATCTGGCCAAGCCGTTCCATCGACTCACGATCACGCAGGCGATCCAGAAGTACGCGCCGCAATACACGAACGAGCAACTGGCGGACAGCGCCTTCCTGCGCACCGAGCTGAAGAAGTTCGGCGTGGATGCATCGCAGCCGCAGTTCCTGAACGCGGGCGTCGGTTCGCTGCAACTCGCGCTGTTCGAGGAAACCGCCGAGTCGCAATTGTGGGAGCCGACATACATCATCGACTACCCGGTCGAAGTGTCGCCGCTCGCGCGCGCGTCGGACGCGCAGCCGGGCATCACCGAGCGTTTCGAGCTGTTCATCACGGGCCGCGAGATCGCCAACGGCTTCTCGGAGCTGAACGATCCGGAAGACCAGGCCGCGCGCTTCAAGAAGCAGGTCGACCAGAAAGAGGCCGGCGACGAAGAAGCCATGTTCTACGACGCGGATTACATTCGCGCGCTGGAATACGGCATGCCGCCGGCCGGCGGTTGCGGGATCGGCATCGACCGTCTGGTCATGATGCTGACGGACAGCCCGAGCATCCGCGACGTCATTCTGTTTCCGCATCTGCGCCGCGAAGACTGAGACTTGCGTTGTTCAAGGCATGTGCAAACGCCCGGCTCCATGCCGGGCGTTTTTCTTGCTGCCTGCTGTGTCCCGCGGCCGCCCGACGGTTTGTAACCAGCGGTAAAAACTGCAGGCCGTGCGATGATACGACTGCCGACGTTCATCGCGCTCGCGCTGGCCGGAAGCGGCGCCTCGCCGCGTCACGCGGCTTTGATGCGGCACCGGCGCGATGATTGCCTGGAAATCGTTACAAATTGAAACCCTCGCGGAATCGATTTATCCGACACTTTGTCTTACTAAAAGTCGACTCTGTTGAAGACGGAGGCCAAAAATGGACAATCCCAACACGCAACCGACCACGCAATCCGCGCAACCCGCGCCACAACGCCGGATTCACCCGCTCGTCGCCACCGCTGCCGGCGCGGTGATCATCGCCAGCCTCGCCGCCACGGCGGCCGTCACTGGCTTGTTTTCGAAGGCGTCGGGCACCGGCGCGCAAAACGATCAGACGCAAACGGCGCAGGTCGCCACCCAGACCACGCCACCGGGCGTAGTCGATTCGGCGGCGCCCGCGAATCCGGCGGCGCAGCAACAAGCTGCCCAGCAGCAGGCTGCGCAACAGCCGCAACCCGCAGCCGCCCGGGCGCAAGCCCCCGCACAGCAGCCGCAATACGCGCAGCAGCAACAGGCGCAGGCGGCACCTAACTATGCGCAGCAACCGCCGCCGCAACCCGCATACTGCTCGACTTGCGGCACGGTCGAGGCCATCTCGGCGGTACGTCAGGAAGGTCATGGCACAGGCATCGGCGCGGTCGGCGGCGCAGTGGCCGGCGGCGTGGTCGGCAATCAGTTCGGCAGCGGCAATGGCCGCACCGCGATGACCGTTCTCGGTGCGCTCGGCGGCGGCCTTGCCGGGAACTCAGTCGAAAAACATATCCGCAGCACCACGTCGTATTCGGTGCGGGTGCGCATGGAAAGCGGCAAAACGCGTTACTTCACTTACCATGAAGCGCCGCCGTTCCAGCAAGGTCAGCGGGTCCGGGTTCAGAATGGCACGCTCGTGGCGAGCTAACCGCGCACAGGTTGAGTTTGCGCCAGACGCAAAAAAGGCGATTCCATCTGGAATCGCCTTTTTTCTTTTGCCGCAACCGGGAAGCGCGACCAGATGGCTGACCGGTGCCGGAAAATTCAGTGACGCTCAGTAATCCGCGTCTTCAATCCATGCAGCCTGAATCGCCTCGAGGATCTTTTCGTTCGACCGGTTAGGATCGTCGTCGAATCCTTCCAGCTCGGTGACCCAACGGTGCAAGTCGGTGAAGCGCACCTGTTGCGGATCGATGTCCTGGTGCTTGTCAGTCAGGGCCATCGCGATGTCTTGCGTATCGGTCCACTTCATGGCTGCATCCTCCTGTTAGTGATTTTCCTTCGCGTGATTGATCGAGTAGCGAGGGATTTCGACAACCAGATCCTGCTCAGCCGGCACCAAGGCCTGGCACGACAGGCGCGAGGCCGGTTCGAGCCCCCACGCCTTGTCCAACAGATCGTCCTCGTCTTCCTCCGATGGCGTCAAGGCGGCGAAACCCTCACGCACGATCACGTGACAGGTCGTGCAGGCGCACGACTTCTCGCACGCGTGCTCGATTTCAATGCCGTGTTCGAGCAGGCTGTCGCAGATGCTCTTGCCGGGCACGGCATCGATCACCGCGCCTTCCGGGCACAGTTCGACGTGAGGCAGCACAACGATTTGAGGCATACATTTTCCGTTTGGGTCTGCGGCACGGCGGCCGCAAACAGGCTCCGTACCATTTTACTGGCGCCGCGCGGACTTTTTAAGTCCGCGCGGCGCGATTCGGTTTTTTGCGGCGGCCTCCTGCAAGTCAAGGCCGCCTGCCGCTAGCGCAGGCTCAGATCTCGTCGAGCTTGCGACCGGCGAGCGCGCGGCGAATGCCTTTGTTCATCCGGCGGGCGGCGAATTCGTCGGTGCCTTCGGCGAGCGTTTTGGTGGCGGCTTCGATCGTGTCGACGTCGTCGCTTTGCGCGACGTTGCGCAATGCATCGAGGAGCTTGTCGAGTTCGGCGCGCTCGCTGTCGTCGAGCAGTTCGGCGTCGGCGGCCAGGGCGGCGTCGGTGGCTTCCAGGAGACGGCGCGCTTCGACTTGCGCTTCGCGCAGCGCACGCGCGCGCATGTCGACTTCAGCGGTCGAGAAACTGTCTTCGAGCATGCGGGCGATGTCGTCATCGGCAAGACCGTAGGACGGCTTGACCACCACCGACGCTTCCACGCCCGAGCCCTGCTCGCGTGCGAACACGGACAGCAGGCCGTCCGCGTCCACCTGATAGGTCACGCGAATGCGTGCCGCGCCGGCGGCCATCGGCGGAATGCCGCGCAGCTCGAAGCGCGCGAGCGAGCGGCAGTCGCTGACGAGCTCGCGCTCGCCTTGCACGACGTGGATCGCCATGGCCGTCTGGCCGTCCTTGAAGGTCGTGAAATCCTGCGCTCGCGCGACCGGAATCGTCGAATTGCGCGGGATGATCTTTTCGGTCAAACCGCCCATCGTCTCGACGCCGAGCGAAAGCGGAATCACGTCGAGCAGCAGCCACTCGTCGCCGTCCGCACCGCGGTTGCCCGCGAGCAGATCGGCCTGGATCGCGGCGCCCAGCGCGACCACTTGATCGGGGTCGAGATTGATCAGCGGCGGCTGGCCGAAAAACGCCTCGACCGCGCGGCGAATCACGGGCATGCGCGTCGCGCCGCCGACCAGCACCACGCCCTTGATTTCCCTGGTCGTGACTTTGGCGTCGCGCAGCGCTTTTTTCGTCGGGCCGAGCGTGCGCTGCACGAGTTCCTGCGTGAGGGCTTCGAAAGTGGCTTCGTCGATCGTCAGATCGAGCTGAGCGCCGTTCGAAAGCGTAGTCTGTAGCTTCGCACTCGGCGCGTCGGACAAGGCCTCCTTGGCCTCGCGGACGCTGTCCAACAGCAGGCGTACATCTTCCGGCGCGAGCGTTTGCGGCGCGATGCCCGCCTGCTCCAGCACATGGCGATACAGCGCGTGATCGAAATCGTCGCCGCCGAGCGCGGAATCGCCGCCGGCCGCGAGCACTTCGAATACGCCCTTGGTGAGCTTCAGAATCGACAGGTCGAAGGTGCCGCCGCCGAGGTCGTACACGGCATACAGCCCCTCGGAACCGTTGTCGAGGCCGTAGGCAATCGCGGCCGCGGTCGGTTCGTTCAGGAGACGCAGCACATTCAGGCCGGCCAGACGCGCTGCGTCTTTCGTCGCCTGCCGCTGGGCTTCGTCGAAGTAAGCCGGCACCGTGATCACCGCGCCGACCAGTTCGTCGCCGAGCGTGTCTTCGGCGCGCTGGCGCAGCGTCGCGAGAATTTCGGCCGACACTTCGACCGGGCTCTTCACGCCGTCGACGGTGCGAATCTGCACCATGCCGGGCGCGTCGATGAAATCGTACGGCGCGTTTTCGGCGCCCTCCACTTCCGCCTTGCCGCGCCCCATGAAGCGCTTGACCGAGACGATCGTGTTGCGCGGATCGCTCGCCGCCTCAGCCTTGGCCGTGCGGCCGATACGTCGGCCGCCTTTTTCGAGGTAGCGCACCACCGAGGGCAGCAGCGCATGGCCGTCTGCGTCGGGCAGCACGTCGGGCACGCCGCTGCGCACGGCGGCGACGAGAGAATTGGTGGTGCCGAGATCGATACCGACCGCCAGACGCCGCTGGTGGGGCGCCGGCGCCATGCCGGGTTCGGAGATTTGCAGTAGGGCCATCTGGATCTTCTCGGGGCCGCTCGGCCCCGTCCTGAATTTTCGCGTTGCTGGATGAAATGCTACGGCTCTTCTGGCGGGCATCGCCGCATTCGTGGCGCGCCCGCTAGTTCTCGAGCCGCTCGATCTGCGTGCCGATTTCCGACGCCACCCGTTCGATGAACATCAACTGCCGCACTGCCTCGCCGGCCGCCTGATTCGCGCCGCTATCGAGCAACGCGCCGAGCTTGTCGAAACGCATGCGTTCTTCGTCGCGCAGTTCGGTGAGCAAGGCGTCGAGCGCGTCGACGTTCTTCGCCGCGGCCGCGTCTTCGATGCCTTCGCGCCATTCCATCTGCTGCATGAGAAACGCCGGCTCCATCGCCGTATTATTCTCCGCCCCCACGTCGAGGCCACGCAGATGCAACAGATACGTGGCGCGCTTCAGCGGATCGCGCAGCGTCTGGTACGCCTCGTTGGTCCGCGTCGCCCATTGCATTGCAATGCGCTTTTGCGCGTCGCCGGCCGCCGCGAAGCGGTCCGGATGCACTTGCGCCTGGACCGTGCGGTAGGCGTGATCGAGCGCGGATGCGTCGAGCGCGAATTGCGCCGGCAGATCGAACAGGTCGAAGTGGCTGTCGTTCAGCGAGGCCATCGGATAAAAGAAGTCCGTTCAGGAAAGCGCACCGGAGTGCAGTCTAAAAGCGCGGTCTTGCGACGAATGAGCGGCGGTACATGCAGCACCGGCACAGGCGAATTCGCGCATCAAATTAAAAAGGCGGCCCGCGCCGCCTTTGATCCGCTGCACGCGGAATGTCCCGATTTACACGCGGAACGATTCGCCGCAACCGCATTCGTCCTTCACGTTCGGGTTGTTGAACTTGAAGCCTTCGTTCAGCCCTTCACGTGCGAAGTCGAGTTCGGTGCCGTCGATATAAGCGAGGCTCTTCGGGTCGACAATGATCTTCACGCCGTTGCAATCGAACACTTCGTCTTCGGGCGCGAGTTCATCCACGTACTCGAGCTTGTAAGCCAAGCCGGAGCAACCTGTTGTACGCACGCCGACGCGCAAGCCGACGCCTTTACCGCGCCGGGTCAGATACTTCTGGACGTGCTGTGCTGCCTTTTCGGTCAACGTAATTGCCATAGCGTTTCTCATTGCGCAGTGCGTGCCGGTCATACCTCTACCTGCTCACGCGCTGCTACCCTGCCTGCGTCAAATATCGTTCGTGCCGGACGACCGGCGTTAATTCGCGCCGTCGTCCGTTTCGATTTACCTGAAACCGCGCCGCAACCGCCGCTTGATCAAGCGTGCTGCTTTTCGTCCGCGACGACCGCTTCACCGTGGCGTTGCTTGTAGTCGGCGACCGCTGCCTTGATCGCGTCTTCCGCGAGGATCGAGCAGTGGATCTTCACCGGCGGAAGCGCCAGTTCTTCGGCGATCTGCGTGTTCTTGATCGACATGGCTTGATCGAGTGTCTTGCCCTTCACCCATTCGGTGACGAGCGAGCTCGATGCAATTGCCGAACCGCAGCCATACGTCTTGAACTTCGCGTCTTCGATGATGCCGTCCGCGCCCACGCGGATCTGCAGCTTCATCACGTCGCCGCACGCCGGCGCGCCGACCATGCCGGTGCCGACTGCATCGTCGTCTTTCGCGAAGGAACCGACGTTGCGCGGGTTTTCGTAGTGGTCCAGAACCTTGTCGCTATAAGCCATGATGACACTCCTTGATTCGTTTCAACCTGCAATTCGTGCAGTTAGCAATTCGATAAATTCGACGTTGTCCAAACGGCGCGTCAGTGCGCTGCCCACTGGATAGTCGAAATATCGATCCCGTCCTTATGCATTTCCCACAGCGGCGACAAATCGCGCAGCTTCGAAATCTTGGTCTTCAGCAGGTTGATCACGTAGTCGACGTCCTGTTCGGTCGTGAAGCGGCCCACCGTGAAGCGGATCGAGCTATGCGCCAGCTCGTCGTTACGGCCGAGCGCGCGCAACACATACGACGGTTCCAGCGAAGCCGACGTACAGGCCGAGCCCGACGACACCGCTACATCCTTGACCGCCATGATCAGCGATTCGCCTTCGACGAAATTGAAGCTGATATTCAGGTTGTGCGGCACACGCTTTTCCATGTCGCCGTTCACATACACTTCTTCCATTTGCGACAGGCCGCGCAGCAGACGATCGCGCAGCATGCGGATGCGTTCGTTTTCCGTCGCCATTTCTTCGCGCGCGAGACGGAACGCTTCGCCCATGCCGACGATCTGATGCGTGGCCAGTGTCCCCGAACGCATGCCGCGCTCGTGACCGCCGCCGTGCATCTGCGCTTCGATGCGGATACGCGGCTTGCGACGCACGTACAGCGCGCCGATGCCCTTCGGACCGTAGGTCTTGTGCGCCGAGAACGACATCAGGTCGACCTTCAGCTTTTGCAGGTCGATTTCGATCTTGCCGGTGGCTTGCGCCGCGTCGACGTGGAAAATGATGCCCTTTTCACGAGTGATCTCGCCGATCGCCTCGATGTCCTGGATCACGCCGATTTCGTTGTTCACCGACATGACCGACACCAGAATCGTGTCCGGGCGCAATGCCGCCTTGAATTTTTCAAGGTCGATCAAGCCGTCGTCCTTGACGTCCAGATACGTGACTTCGAAGCCTTCGCGCTCGAGTTCGCGGCAGGTGTCCAGCACGGCCTTGTGCTCGGTCTTCACCGTGATGATGTGCTTGCCCTTGCTCTTGTAGAAGTGCGCGGCGCCCTTGATGGCCAGGTTGTCCGACTCCGTGGCACCCGAGGTCCAGATGATTTCGCGCGGATCGGCGTTCACCAGCGCGGCGACATTCTCACGCGCTTCTTCGACTGCGCGCTCCGCCGCCCAGCCATACGAGTGGCTGCGCGATGCGGGATTGCCGAACTGCTCGCGCAGATACGGAATCATCTTGTCCACCACGCGCGGATCGATCGGCGTCGTCGCGCTGTAGTCCATGTAGATGGGCAGATGGAGAGTGTCGTTATTCATCAATTGCTCCGGGGACGTCATGTGCTCTGGCTTCTGGGTTTCTTATCAGGCTGCGGTGACTGCTCGATACCGCGCCTAGGAACCGGCCATGTTGAAAACTGAATTCGGCCCTTTCGGCGCCACGCGGACGGGTTCGACCGCCGGCGCTTCGTTGCGCCTGTCGCGTATCACGGCCGGCGCGCCTTCCCGCGAGCGCTGCTGATCGACCAGATCCTTCAGGGACACCGAATCGAGGTACTCAACCATTTTCTGGTTCAGCGTGGACCACAACTCGTGCGTCATGCAGTGGCCGTCGTGCTGTTTGGTGCCCTCGCACGAGCCCTTGCCGCCGCATTGGGTGGCGTCGAGCGGCTCGTCGACCGCGATGATGATGTCGGCCACCGTCACGTCTTCAGCGCGGCGGGCCAGATTGTAGCCGCCGCCCGGTCCGCGCACGGACTCGACGATTTCATGACGACGCAGCTTGCCAAACAGCTGCTCGAGGTACGACAGGGAGATGTGTTGGCGCTGGCTGATACCCGCAAGCGTCACCGGGCCCTGCTCCTGGCGCAGTGCCAAGTCAATCATCGCCGTGACGGCGAAACGGCCTTTCGTGGTGAGTCTCATATAGTGTGGGAACCGCAATTCTCGACAAGTTTTGTCAAGTATAAATACATGAGCGATTTAGTCAAGTATCCCTACCGCGATTTGGGTCATTTGCTTAATTGCTGAATAAGCCCGGCGCGCGCTCTCGCCGAACTCTATGAAAGCAATTGGGGACGCAGCGCCGCGATGAGGCCGCGGCAGGCGACTTCACATTGATCCAGCACTTGCTCGAAACCTTCCGCGCCGCCGAAATACGGATCGACGACTTCGCGGGCGCCGCTCCAGCGGGCGTCTCCTTCGGGAACAAATTCCATCAGCAGGCGAATCTTGTCGCGTTGCTGCGGCGGGCAGATCTGACGCAACGCGACGATGTTTTTGTCGTCCATGGCGATCAGCAGATCGAAGCGGTCGAAATCCGCCGCGGCGATCTGACGGCCGCGCAAGCCGGCGAGCTCATAGCCGCGCCGGCCGGCCGCCTGCTGCGCGCGCTCGTCCGGCGGCTCGCCAATGTGCCAGTCGCCCGTTCCAGCGGAGTCGATCACAATGCGTTCCGCGAGCTTCGCCTCGCCGACCAGATGACGCATCACACCTTCCGCGGTCGGCGAACGACAGATGTTCCCGAGGCAGACAAAGCAGATGGATACGGTTTTCATCGAGGGCTTTTTCGGGCGCGTGAGGCGCGCAGGCAGACTGTTAATAAATGTTGCCGCGATTATACAAAGCTGGCCGAAATCTCGCCGGGAGCCGGGGCGCGGCTGTCGCGAGCGTGGCAGTAGGTACAGCGGCCTATCCCGGTCGCGCTCAATATCGTGCTTACGACGCTTCCGCCACCGGCATCGCCGTGGCGGCGCGCATCGGTTTGGCCGGCAACGTCGAGGCGTCGTCGATCATGCCGTACGAAACGGCACGCGCGAGTTCGGCCGTCAACTGGTCGGCCGCGAGCGGAGCTTGCGGGGCGCGCGACGCGGCGTTGCCACAAATATGCAGATAAGCAGCCGCAGCGAGCGGCAAAACGATGGCGAGGGGCCAGTACACCGATATTGTCTTTTTCATGATGTCGATTCTTCCGATTGGGGCAGTTGAGTTCGTTAACCACTATGCCCAGTCGAAATCTTATAGAAATTCACAATCGGGAAAAACCCACTGGCGCGACATAGAGCGTTGCTCTGGATGGAACAGTGAATTCACGTTTCGGTGCGCACGACGTTCCGCACGGGTCATGGCACAGAAAATAAATCCTTACAAACACATACAAAGCTCCTGCGACGGATGGCGATAATAGCGGTCTTATAGAAACAAAATCCAGCATCGGTCGATCACATGAAACGCTTTGGTTTTGCACCACTCGCCTGCCTCGCTGTCGCCACTCTGCTCGGCGGCTGCGCGGTCTATCCGGACGGCACGCCCATGTATAGCAATGGCTACGGCGGCGGCTATAGCGGCTATGACAATTACGATGGCTACGCCCCCGGTGTGCCGGTCGTGCCGCAAACCAACGTATACATGGGCTATAGCGACTACTACGGCCCCGGCTACTACAACAACGGGCCGGGGCGCTATTACGGACCCGGACCCGGCTACGGCGGCTATCCCGACCGGGGCCGGCCGAACAACGGCAATTATGGAAACAACGGCAATCACGGCGACAACGGCGGCTGGCACGGTCAGCCGAACGGCGGATCGCACGGCGGACCGCCGCCGCAGGGCGCTGTCGGTGGCCCGCGCGGACCGAGTGGATCGAATGCGCCTCGACCGGGGGCTGGCAGCCCGCCTCCGCCACCACCCCCGCAGCAGCAGGCCGGTGGCGGAGGCGGTCACGGCAGCGGCAACAACGGCGCGCCCGTGCGAGGCGTGCCGGGTCGCCAGTCGGGCCAGATGACGGACCACTGATCTGGACGAACCGCATGGTTGTCGCGCGGTACGCATGCGCTGATGCGCACGCGTACCGCGCTCTGATTTTTTGTGGCCGCTACGTGAGGGTCGCTTCAGCGATATCACGCAGACGGCATTGCGGTTCGGCGCGAGACGAGACAGCGCGATACCGGAACCACCGGGTCGCTTAATGCCGAGCGAATAGAAAAAGACGATAGCAATGTCGGCCCACCGACGCTTGCTCAGCCAATATGGCTGCGCTGCGCCGCGTACAACTCCCTAAACGTTCGGCCGACCGGAGCGGGCATATCCCGCGTATTGGTCCAGCCCGCGCCGCCCAGCGGCAGTTTGGCGATCGACCGGTTTCTCCCGCCCATGCGTTCCAGCACACGCACCGCCAGCTTGGTGAAAAGCGCGTAAGCGTCCGGATGCAGCGCCAGAAAACCCCACACGGCGAGTGCCATGCGCTCTTTCCACGGTCGCAGACGCCGCTCCACCTGCTTCTCGCGCAGCTTTCGCAACAGGTCGGATAGCGGAATGCCCACCGGGCACACGCTATTGCACTCGCCGCACAAGGTCGCGGCCTGCGGCAAATCCAGCGCTTTGTCGATGCCGACATAGCTCGGCGTCAATACCGAACCCATCGGGCCGGGATACACCCAGCCGTACGCATGGCCGCCCACCTTCTGATACACCGGGCAATGGTTCATGCACGCGCCGCAGCGGATGCACCTCAGCATGTCCTGGAAGTCGCCGCCGATCAGCCCCGTGCGCCCGCCGTCGACGAGCACCACGTACATATGCTCGGGGCCGTCCTGGTCGCCCTCGCCGCGCGGCCCCGTCAACAGGGAAAAATAGTTCGAGGTGGTCTGCCCGGTCGCCGAGCGCGGCAGGAGACGCATCGCCGTGGCCAGATCTTCGAGTGTGGGCAGCACTTTCTCGATGCCCGTCACCGCCACATGCACGCGTGGCATCACGGTGCACATGCCCTCGTTGCCCTCGTTCGTGACCAGCACGACCGAGCCCGTTTCCGCCACCACGAAATTGCCGCCCGTCACGCCCATGTCCGCGGTCATGAAATGCGGACGCAGCATCTCGCGGGCTTCGCGCGTCATATCGGTGATTTCGGTCAGGCGTGGCCGGTTGTGAGTCTTCGCGAACAGGTCGGCGATCTCGTCCTTATCTTTATGGACGACCGGCGCGATGATGTGGCTCGGTGGCTCGTTGTCGTTGATCTGCAGGATGTACTCGCCCAGATCGGTTTCGATGGATTGCACGCCCATCTGCCCGAGCACTTCATTCAGGCGCATTTCTTCGGTGACCATCGACTTGGTCTTGATCACCTTCTTCACCTCGTGCCGGCGCGCAATGTCGCCGACCAGCCGCGCGGCCTCCTGGGTCGTCTCCGCGAACAGCACCGTCACGCCGCGCCGGGCCGCTTCGCGCTCGAAGGTTTCCAGCCACACGTCGAGATTTTCCAGCGCGCGATTGCGACGCTCCTTCAGCGCGGCGCGCGTGGCGGGAAAATCGATCGCGGTCATGGCCGTGGCGCGAGCCGACACGAACTTGGTCGACAGCTTGGTGAGGTTCTGCTGCAGGCGCTGGTCGGCGAGTTTCTGACCGGCGCGTGCCTTGAATTGCATCGATTGGACTTGCATAGCGGCCTTGGGCGTAATCAGGCAATACGGACGAAGCGCGAGCGGATACGGGTCAAGCGCGCATATCTGGACGAAGAAGACGGCGGCAGTACGACAGCCCGCGTTATACGTCGCCGGCCAGCACCTGCGCGATGTGCAGCACGCGCGTGGTGGCGTCGCCGGTACGCCGCAGACGGCCTTCAATATTCAGCATGCAGCCGAGGTCGCCTAGCACCACCGTGCCAGTACCGGCCGCCCGAATATTCGCGCACTTTTCGTCGACGATCGCCGTGGAGATGTCTCCGTACTTGACCGCGAACGTGCCGCCGAAGCCGCAGCAATGCTCGCAATCCTTCATCTCGTTCACCGTCACGCCGACTTGCGCCAGCAAGGCGCGCGGCTGCGCCTTCACGCCGAGCTCGCGCAGCCCGGAGCAGGAATCGTGATACGTGACCTGCCCCGCGAACTCGCCCGGCTGCAATTGCACCTTGGCCACGTTGACAAGGAAATCGGTCAGCTCGAACACCTTGGCGCGCAGCCGGCCGAAGCGGTTCATCAGTTCCGGGTCGTCGGCGAAGAGGTCGCCGTAATGCGCGCGGATCATGCCGCCGCACGAACCGGACGGGACCACGACGTAATCGAACTGCTCGAACTCGCGCAGGGTCTTCTCGGCCAGATCGCGCGCGATGCGCCGCTCCCCCGAGTTGTACGCCGGTTGCCCGCAACAGGTTTGCGCAGGCGGCACCATCACCTCGAATCCGGCGCCTTCAATCAATTTGATGACGGAAAAACCGATCTCGGGACGCATCAGGTCGATCAGGCAGGTAACGAACAATCCGACTCGCATGAGCCCTCCTTCGGGAAAACGTGCCTGATTATCCGCTGTTTGCCGCACAATACCAACGGCCGGAAGGCATAGGACGAAAGCGGCCTGATTTGGAATAGGCGTTCCAACCGCTTTCCATCTTTTCACGATACGGGATACAATCAATTTCCGCTGTTTGACGCGTCAACCGATTCCTCCCATGAGCGATACGAACCCGGATCCCAAAACTTCGATCCAGGTGATCGAACGCATGATGCGCTTGCTCGACGCACTGGCTGCGCATAGCGACCCGGTCAGCCTGAAAGAACTCGCCATCCGCACGGAGCTGCATCCGTCCACCGCGCACCGCATCCTGAACGATATGGTGATGTGCCGGCTGGTCGACCGGTCGGATCCCGGCACTTACCGTCTCGGCATGCGCCTGCTCGAGCTGGGCAATCTGGTGAAGGCGCGCCTGTCGGTGCGCGACGCGGCGCTCACGCCGATGCGCGAACTGCATCGTCAGACGGGCCAGACGGTGAATCTGTCGGTGCGTCAGGGCGACGAGATCGTCTATATCGAGCGCGCGTATTCCGAGCGATCCGGCATGCAGGTGGTGCGGGCGATTGGCGGACGGGCGCCGTTGCATCTGACCTCGGTGGGCAAGCTGTTCCTCGCCGCCGACGAATCCACTCGCGTGCGAGCCTACGCCACACGCACCGGTTTGTCGGGCCACACGCAGAACAGCATCACCGACCTGACCAAACTGGAGCGCGAGTTGTCGCATGTGCGCCAGCAGGCCTGCGCGCGAGACAACGAAGAACTGGAGCTAGGCGTGCGCTGCATCGCCGCCGGCATTTACGACGACACCGGCAAGCTGGTCGCCGGTCTATCGCTGTCGGCGCCGGCGGATCGCTTGCAAGACTCCTGGATTGGACAGCTTAGCCAGACCGCGTTGATGATCTCGGAGTCGCTCGGCTACCGGCCGCAACCCTCGCAAGACCATTCGCATAGCCATCACGCGTAAGCCGGCACTTCGCTTCTTCCGCTCAAAACAAAAAGCCTCGCATTTTGCGAGGCTTTTTGTTTTCATGTGGCCGGTTGGAAGCGGCCACGGAACAAACGCTTCAGGTCCCCGGGCCGCCGGCGTCCGCGCTGGTAATGCGCGGCTCACCGCCACCATTATCCAGCCAAGTGCGCAGACGTGTGGCGTCCGCGAATCGCGAGTACTTACCCGACGAATCGAGCAGCACCATGATCATCGGGCGGCCGTGAATGGTCGCCTGCATCACGAGGCACTCACCCGCTTCGTTGATGAAGCCGGTCTTTTGCAGGCCAATGTCCCACGTCGGATTGCGCACCAGCGCATTCGTGCTGTTGTACGCGAGCGAGCGCTTGCCGGTGTACACCTCGTAGCTGTGGTCGGTCGAGAACTTGCGGATCAACGGATACTGGTACGCCGCGTTGACCATCTTCACGAGATCGCGCGCGCTCGACACGTTCTGGCTCGTCAAACCCGTGGGGTTTTCAAAGTGCGTGTCGGTCATGCCAAGTTGTCTGGCCTTCGCGTTCATGGCCGCGAGAAATGCCGGACGGCCGCCCGGGAAATAGCGCGACAGCGCCGCGGCCGCGCGATTTTCCGACGCCATCAGCGCAATGTGCAGCATATCTTCACGCGACAGCACCGAACCCACCGACAAACGCGAGCCGGTGTTCTTTTCGTAATCCCGGTCTTCGTCCGTGACTTCGATCTGGTCGGTCATGGCCTCTTTCGAGTCCAGCACCACCATCGCGGTCATCAGCTTGGTGATCGACGCGATCGGCACCACGGCGCGCGAGTTCTTGTCGAACAGCGATTCGCCCGAGTTCTGATCGATCACGTAGGCGACGCTCGAGCGCAGCATGAGAGCGTCCGGCGTTTCGTGCAGACCGAAAGCCTGACCGACGCTCGGTTGACGCGGTTCATACGCGATGCGACGCACCACCGAGTGATGACGGCCGTTCGACGTGTACGTGACGCGCTTGCGCTTGACGCCCGCGCGCGGCGCGTCGTCGTCAGCGGCGGCTACGGTCTTTGCAGCCGCGCCTTTGGTCGCTTTCGAGGCCTTGCTCGACACCTTGGTCTTGGTATCAGACTCCGCAGCCGGCTTTTTCGCCGCTTTGGCGTGTTTGGAAGTTTTTGCAGTTGCAGCGGGCGTAGCGGCAAAAGCGCTCACGGGCGTGGCGAACGCCGCTGCGATGACCATGGAGACGGCCACCGACAGCGCGGTGCTGCGGGCCGCGCCGTGGATCACTTTTAGCGACGAAAACATGTCGGTTTTCATGGGTGTTCGGTAGGGAGCGGCGAGAGGTTTCCGCAAGTGTAGTAAAACAACGAAAAATTAGCAATTTGAAGCACTTATACGCGCTCCTTAAACCGGCTTGTAAGCTCCGATCGCAAAAACACGAATAAGTGCCGCGCATCGATCGAAAAAAACGATCGCGGGCGCGTTACGCCTCGCCGCTGCCGCCCTATGCAGGAATCGAGGTGATTCTTCCAGCATAACGGCAATTTCGAGGCAACCTTGATCAGGGGAAATACGGTAGAGCACGTGCGGTCAAAAACCGCCGGACCAACAGGGCGGGAGTCGAACAGCGAGGTTGTTAAACGCCTGCTGCAGACCGCCAACGCGCATTCGACCAGCATCTAGCATTAACGTTCCGTGACACTTTTCGGTTTACACCGGAACGCCCATCGAGCGCTTTTTTAACAAGTGCCGGCTGTTAGCCGCCCCGCGTTAAGCACGCACCTGCCGCTCAGATAGACCTTACCATTTCGTAATAAATACAGCATGATTGAGCACCAGTGCGGTGCGGCATTTAAGTTGACCTGCGTCATGAAGATGTCATGCCGATCGCATAACGCTATGTTTTATCAGTAGTTTCTTAATATTGTGCGACGCACAAAAAGCACTTGACATTCCTTGCAGCCATCCTAAAATAGCAGTCATTGCTGCGATGCACAATTCATCGCGGTCCGGCGGGATGCACCAATGTGTCCCACCATTCACCCAATGCGGTCCGCACAGACAGACCGCGATTCCAGGAGCGTAAACCATGACTCTGCTGACCCCTGAGCAATTCGCCGCAGCCCAGAAAGCCAACTTTGAAACGTTGTTCGGCCTGACGACCAAAGCATTTGAAGGCGTCGAAAAGCTGGTTGAGCTGAACCTGCAAGTCGTGAAGTCGACGCTCGCGGAAAGCCAGGAAAATGCCCAACGCGCCCTGTCGGTCAAGGACGCGCAAGAATTGCTGGCACTGCAAGCAAGCCTTGCACAGCCGGTGGCTGAAAAGGCGCTGTCGTACGGCCGTCACGTGTACGAAATCGTTTCGGCAACGCAAGGTGAATTCACCCGCGTCGCGGAAGCGCAATTCGAAGAGCAAAACCGCAAGGTCCAATCGCTCGTCGAGAACGTCGCAAAGAATGCACCGGCTGGTTCGGAAACCGCTGTCGCCGTCCTGAAGTCGGCTATCACGGCTGCCAACACCACGTACGACACGGTCCACAAGGCCACCAAGCAAGCTGTCGAAATCGCTGAAAGCAACTTCAATGCAGCTGCAACGGCCGCATCGAAGGCAGCTTCGCAAGCCGCCGCACAAGCATCGCGCTCGGCCAAGAAGGCAGTCTAAGTTTCAGTTTCAAGCATCACCCAACGCCGGCACAGCTTGAACGCTGCGCCGGCGTTACCGCAAGCAACAGCGTAGTGCCGTTGCCGTTCACACGGCGTTACTGGCCGAACGCTCCGATACGTTGAATAGCGTATCGTTTGCCCGGCGAAAGGCCGGGATTTTTTTATGCGACGCTTTCTCGCCGTCGCATGAATCGTTCAGCATGTGTTGATGAGACCGTCGTCCCGACGGCAACCGCACTACTCCGCTGCCCAAAGAAAAAACGGCGCGCCCCGCAAAGGGCGCGCCGTTTTTTGCTTCATCGAGCCCGCCTGCACGAGTGCAGACAGACCGAATCGCGTTACTTCTTTTTCTGCGGCGGCAGGTCGGTACAGACGCCTTCGTACAACTCGGCGGCCATGCCGATCGATTCGCCGAGCGTCGGATGCGGGTGAATCGTCTTACCGATATCCGTTGCGTCCGCACCCATCTCGACCGCGAGACACACTTCGCTGATCAGGTCGCCCGCATTTAGACCGACAATCCCGCCGCCGATCACGCGATGCGTTTCCTCGTCGAACAGCAGCTTCGTGAAGCCTTCGTCTCGGCCGTTGGCGATCGCGCGGCCCGACGCCGCCCACGGGAACACCGCCTTGCCGTACTTGATGCCCTCGGCCTTCAACTGGTCTTCCGTCTTGCCGGCCCACGCCACTTCCGGATCGGTGTAAGCCACCGACGGAATCTGCAGCGCGTCGAAGTACGCCTTCTCGCCGTGTGCGACTTCGGCGGCGACGTGAGCTTCATGCACGGCCTTATGCGCGAGCATCGGCTGACCGACGATGTCGCCGATCGCGAAGATGTGCGGCACATTCGTGCGCATCTGCTTGTCCACGTCGATGAAGCCGCGATCCGTCACCGCGACGCCGGCCTTGTCGGCGCCGATCTTCTTGCCGTTCGGCGAACGGCCGACGGCAACCAGCACCAGGTCGTAACGTTGCGCTTCCGCCGGCGCCTTCTCGCCTTCGAACGACACATAAATGCCGTCGTCTTTCGCTTCGGCTGCGGTGGTCTTGGTCTTCAGCATGACGTTAGCGAAACGCTTGCTGTTGTACTTCTCCCAGACCTTGACCAGATCGCGGTCCGCGCCGGCCATCAGACCGTCGAGCATTTCGACCACGTCGATCTGCGCGCCGAGCGTGGCATACACCGTCGCCATTTCCAGTCCGATAATGCCGCCACCGATCACCAGCATACGCTGCGGGATCTGGCGCAGTTCAAGCGCGCCGGTCGAATCGACCACACGCGGATCTTGCGGAATGAACGGCAGCTTCACCGCTTCCGAGCCCGCGGCGATGATTGCCTGCTTGAACTTGACGACCTTCTTGCCGCCCTCGACCTGCACTTCCATATGATGCGGATCGACGAACGAGCCCGTGCCCGTGACCACTTCGACCTTGCGCATTTTCGCCATGCCGGCGAGACCGCCGGTGAGCTTCTTGACGACGCCCGACTTGAAGTCGCGCAGCTTGTCGAGATCGATTTGCGGCTTGCCGAACGTGATGCCGTGCGAGCCGAGCGCTTCGGCCTCGTCGATCACGAGCGCCGTGTGCAACAGCGCTTTCGACGGAATACAGCCGACGTTCAGACACACGCCGCCAAGCGTCGAATAACGCTCGACCAGCACCGTCTTCATACCCAGGTCGGCCGACCGGAACGCCGCCGAATAGCCGCCGGGGCCCGAACCGAGCACGAGCATGTCGCACTCGATATCCGCGTTGCCGGAGAAGCTACCCGCTTGCGGAGCAGGCGCGGCAGCCTTAGCCGGAGCCGCCGCTGGCGCGGCTTGCGGTTTGGCGTCCGCCTGAGCGGGCGCCTTCTCGGGCTCCTTGGCTGGAGCCTTCGGCGCGTCTTTCGCGGGTGCTGCATCCGCCGATGTTTCGACGAGCGCGATCACCGTGCCTTGCGAGACTTTATCGCCGGCTTTGACGCGAACTTCCTTGACTGTGCCGGCGGTATCGCTCGGCACTTCAATGGAGGCCTTATCGGACTCGAGCGTCATGAGAGCCTGTTCGTTCTCGATGACATCGCCCGCTTTGATATTGACTTCGATGACATCGACGTCTTTGAAGTCACCGATATCCGGCACTTTTACTTCGACGAGACTCATTAGTGTCCCCTTCTCGTATTGATCGTGATGAAGGAAGAACCTACGCAATGCAGCCCAAAAGCTGGCAGCGTGGCGAACAGAATCATCCTTTGCAGTCCGCCTAAGGACGCGCCTTTCTTTTGCCTACTTTTCTTTGGAAGACAAAGAAAAGTAGGTGCCGCCCCGCACAGGGGCGACGCTAATAGACCGACAAGCAATCAGGTTCTACAGAGAGACGCGGATAACAGAAGCAGAAAGAAACCCGCGCCCCACGCAACTACACGATCAAAGAATCACACGCCGGAAATCGGCAAGAAGCGCCCCAAGATACGCATTGAACCTGGCCGCCGCGGCACCATCAATCACACGATGGTCATACGACAAAGAAAGCGGCAGGATCAAACGCGGCACAAACTGCTTACCATCCCAAACCGGCTTCATCGCACCACGCGACAGACCAAGAATGGCCACTTCAGGCGCATTGATAATCGGCGTGAAGTTCGTACCACCAATGCCACCCAAAGAAGAAATCGAGAAGCACCCACCTTGCATCTGATCCGGCTTCAGCTTGCCGTCACGCGCAGCCTTCGACAGCTCGGCCATTTCCTTGGCGATATCGATCAAACCCTTCTTATCCGCATCGCGAATGACAGGAACGACCAGCCCATTCGGCGTATCAGCCGCGAACCCGATATGGAAGTACTGCTTGAACACCAGGTTATCGCCATCGAGGCTGGCATTGAACGTCGGGAACTGCTTCAAAGCCGAAACCACAGCCTTGATCACGAAAGCCAGCATGGTGATCTTCACACCCGACTTTTCGTTTTCCTTGTTCAACTGCACGCGCAATGCTTCGAGCTCGGTGATATCCGCTTCGTCGTTATTCGTGACGTGCGGAATCATGACCCAGTTGCGATGCAGATTCGCGCCCGAAATCTTCTTGATACGCGAGAGCGGCTTCGGATCGACCGGACCGAACTTCGTGAAGTCGACCTTCGGCCACGGCAGCAGGTTCAACTCGCCGCCACCGCCCGCGGCCGCCGGTGCGGCCGCACCAGCCGGCGCAGCACGCTGACCGGTCATGACGCCCTTGATGAAAGCGGTCACGTCGGCTTGCGTGATACGGTTCTTCGGACCCGTGCCCTGCACCTGCGTGACATCGACACCGAGCTCACGCGCGAATTTACGCACGGACGGCGACGCATGACTCGCGTGCCGCGCGCCACCTTCGCCAGCCGGAATCACCGGCGCCTGAGCGAGCGCCGACGGAGCCGCCGGAGCCGGCGACGGAGTGGCCGGTGCATCCGACGGCTTTTCGACCGCTTGCTTCGGAGCCGGAGCCGGAGCAGGAGCCGCGGCCGCGCCGCCTTCGGCTTCCACGACCACGATCACCGAGCCTTCCGACACGGTATCGCCTACCTTAACCTTCACTTCCTTGACGACGCCGGCGGCCGAGCTCGGCACGTCCATGGTCGCCTTATCGGATTCGAGCGTGACCAGCGACTGCTCTTTCTCGACGCGATCGCCGACCTTCACCGCGACTTCGATCACGGGAATGTCTTTGTAGTCGCCGATATCCGGCACTTTGACTTCCTGCAGACCGCCGCCGCTCGCCGCGGGCGCGGGTGCGGCCGCGGGGGCCGCAGCCGGTGCCGCCGACGGAGCCGGAGCCGGTGCGGCAGCAGGCGCCGGAGCCGGCGCAGCCGCGCCGCCTTCCGCACCTTCCAGCACGACGATCAGCGAACCTTCCGACACGTTGTCGCCGACCTTGACCTTCACTTCCTTGACGACGCCGGCGGCCGAGCTCGGCACGTCCATGGTCGCCTTATCGGATTCCAGCGTAACGAGCGATTGCTCTTTTTCGACGGTGTCACCCGCCTTCACCAGCACCTCGATCACAGGAATGTCCTTGTAATCGCCGATGTCCGGCACCTTGACTTCGATCGCTTGACTCATTGTTAGTGTCTCCTGGGCCGCGCACGCGGCCTGCCCCTGCCAACGCAGGAGCGGGCGCGCACGCCATGGCACACGGGGAATGATGCCTTAGACGGTCATCGGGTTGGGTTTGGCGGGATCAAGGTTGTACTTCTTGAGCGCCTCGGCGACTACCTTGCGTTCGATCGTGCCTTCATCTGCGAGTGCATTCAACGCGGCAACCGTGACCCAGTAGCGGTCGACTTCGAAGAAGTGGCGCAGCTTTTCGCGCGTGTCCGAACGGCCATAGCCATCCGTGCCCAGCACGACGAACTTCTGCGGCACGAACGCGCGGATCTGCTCGGTCAGCGCGCGCACATAGTCGGTCGATGCGATGACCGGACCTTGTGCGTCTTTCAGCAGCTTCTCGACGTGCGAGAGCTTCTTTTCTTCCGTGGGGTGCAGCAGGTTCCAGCGCTGCACTTCGTGGCCCTCGCGCGCGAGTTCGGTGAAGCTCGGCACGCTCCACAGATCGGCGGCGACACCCCAGTCGTTCTTCAGCAGGTCGGCGGCGGCGATCACTTCGTTGAAGATGGTGCCCGCGCCCATCAGCTGCACGCGCGGCGCCTTCTTGTCCGCTTCGGCCTTACGGAACGCGTACATGCCCTTGATGATGTCGGCCGCCACGGAGTCGCCCTGCGGAATCGCCGGGTGCTCGTAGTTCTCGTTCATCACCGTGATGTAGTAGTACACGTCTTCCTGATCCGCGACCATGCGGCGCAGACCGTCCCGCATGATGACCGCGAGTTCGTAACCGAACGTCGGGTCATAGCTGACGCAGTTCGGCACCGAAGCCGCCCACAGCAGCGAGTGGCCGTCTTCGTGTTGCAAACCTTCGCCGTTCAGCGTCGTGCGGCCGGCCGTACCACCCAGCAGGAAGCCGCGCGAACGCATGTCGCCGGCTGCCCATGCGAGGTCGCCGATACGCTGGAAGCCGAACATCGAGTAGAAGATGTAGAACGGGATCATGATCTCGCCGTGCGTCGAGTACGACGTCGCGGCTGCGATCCAGTCACACATACCACCGGCTTCGTTGATGCCTTCCTGCAGGATCTGACCGGTTTCCGACTCGCGGTAGAACATCAGCTGGTCGGAATCTTCCGGCACGTACTTCTGGCCTTCCTGATTCCAGATACCGATCTGACGGAACAAACCTTCCATACCGAAGGTACGCGATTCGTCCGGCACGATCGGCACGATGCGCTTACCGAGCGCCTTGTCTTTCAGCAGGATGTTCAGGATCCGCACGAACGCCATGGTCGTGGAGATCTCGCGGCCTTCGCCCGTGCCCTTCAACAGCGGCTCGAATGCCGACAGTTCCGGCACCGGCAGCGAGTCGGCCTTCTGGCGGCGCGCCGGCAGATAACCGCCGAGGTCCATGCGCTTCTGGCGCATGTACTCGAGTTCCTTCGAACCTTCTTCGAACTTGAGGTACGGCACGTTGACGAGGTCTTCGTCGGCGATCGGCAGGCGGAACTGGTCGCGGAATTTCTTCAGCTGATCCACGTGCAGCTTCTTCTGCTGGTGGGTGATGTTCATTGCCTGGCCGGCTTCGCCCATGCCGTAGCCCTTGATCGTCTTCGCGAGAATGACGGTCGGCTGGCCCTGCGAATTCGACGCTTCCTGGAACGCCGCGTAGATCTTGTGCGGATCGTGTCCGCCTCGGTTCAGGTTCCAGATTTCCTCGTCGGACCATTCGGCGACCAGCGCCTTCAGTTCCGGCGTGTTGAAGAAGTGTTCGCGCACATACGCGCCCGACTCCGACTTGTACGTCTGGTATTCGCCGTCGACCACTGCCATCATGCGGCGCATCAGCGCGCCCGACTTGTCGCGTTGGAACAGCGCATCCCAGCGGCTGCCCCAGATGACCTTGATGACGTTCCAGCCAGCGCCGCGGAATTCGCTTTCCAGTTCCTGGATGATCTTGCCGTTACCGCGCACCGGACCGTCGAGGCGCTGCAGGTTGCAGTTGATCACGAACACGAGGTTGTCGAGCCGTTCGCGGCCGGCCATGCCGATCGCGCCGAGCGATTCCGGCTCGTCTGTTTCGCCGTCGCCGAGGAAGGCCCAGACCTTGCGGCCGTCGGTCTTCGCAATGCCGCGCGCCTGCATGTACTTCATGAAGCGCGCCTGATAGATCGCCATGATCGGGCCGAGGCCCATCGAGACGGTCGGGAATTGCCAGAAGTCCGGCATCAGCCACGGGTGCGGGTACGACGAGATGCCCTCGCCGCCCACTTCCTGGCGGAAGTTGTCGAGCTGGTTCTCGGTCAGGCGGCCCAGCAGGAACGCGCGCGAATAGACGCCCGGCGACGAGTGGCCTTGCACGAACACGAGATCTCCGCCATGTGCAGCGGACGGCGCATGCCAGAAGTGGTTGTAGCCGACGTCGTAAAGCGTGGCGGCGGAGGCGAACGAGGCGATGTGGCCGCCGACATTGGTGTCCTTGCCGGCGCGCAACACCATCGCGATGGCGTTCCAGCGCGTGTACGAGCGAATGCGGTGTTCGATGTCCTGATCGCCGGGGATCTTCGCCTGGCGCGAAACCGGGATCGTGTTGATGTACGGCGTGTTGGCCGAGAACGGCAGATGTTCGCCATGCACGCGCGCGAATTCAATCTGTTTCTCGATCAGGTAGTGAGCGCGATCGGGGCCCACAGCAGAAATCACGCCATCCAGCGCTTCAAGCCATTCGCCGGTTTCCTGGGGATCGTCGTCTTTTTCAGCAGCGACATATTTCATGACTTCGTCGGGTACAGCGGACATGCTCGTCTCCTGGATGTAGAGGAACGCTCTTTGAACAGACGACGCGGACGAAGCACGGCCGCGGCAGCTTCGGCCGATTGTAATAAGGGTCCCGACGTCAGCGCAACAAAATTTTCGAATTGCGAGATCGAATCTCATAATGCGGAAAATTGTTGCGGCGCAACCTGATTTGACTGCCGATCGACGGATACGCTGGCTAGTTTGCGCCGATTAATGGTCCTTTCCGCGCTTTTTTGCGCCATTTGCTAGCTTCACGCTGCGCTACAATGCCACGCATGTTGACCGAACGGCTTTTCGCACGCTCGGCGCGCACCGCCGGTTCGCCGACGGATTCGACGCCGTCCTCCCGCTGGCACCATGGACCATGGTGGTCCAATTCCTATTTGCTCACGCCGCTTCTGTCGATCCTGGTGTTCCTGGTCGTCATGAGTCTGATTTTGTGGAGCCTGAACCGGCGCGAACAGCAACAGCAGGAAGACACGCTTTACCGTAACGTCGCGTGGGCGCAGCAGCAGATCCGCCTGTCCATGACCGGCGCGCAGGAACAGATCCAGGCGCTCGCGCGCGATCTGGTCGCCGGCCGCGCCGATCCGCATTCGTTTCAGGTGTCCACCACGGACATCATGCAGGGGCATCCCGAGATCCTCTACATGAACTGGTATACCAGCGCGCAGCAACCGCGCTGGCCCAATACCGCGCTACCCGTGTTCGGCCAGCGCCTCGCCAAGCCGAACGACGCGCAGATGGACGAAGCCGTCAAAGCCGCCTTCACCGAAGCCCGCAACACGCGCCGCCAGGTGTATTCGCCGCTCATCTACGACGACGTCGGCAACGGCTACATCACGCTGCAAACGCCGGTGTTCCGCGACCGCGACTTCCTCGGCACGATCGCCGCGGTGTTCTCGGTGGAAGGGATTCTCAAGCACGACATCCCGCCCGAGTTGTCGGCCAAGTACAAAATCTCGATCATCGACGTGAACAATCGCGAGTTGACCACCACGTCGACCCGCCCGCGCCTGCCGCGCGACATGTTCTACGACCTGCCGCTCGACCCGCCGGGCCAGGGTGTCTCGGTGCGCGTCTACGCGTTCCCGCAGATGACCAACTTCACCAACAACACACTGGTGTGGCTGGTGGCCGGTCTGTCCTGTTTCGTGCTGTGGAGCCTGTGGAGTTTGTGGAAACACACGCGGCAGCGCTTCGAAGCGCAGCAGGCGCTATATGCCGAAGCGTTCTTCCGCCGCGCGATGGAAAACTCGGTGCTGATCGGTATGCGCGTGCTCGACATGCATGGGCGCATCACCCACGTCAATCCGGCCTTTTGCCGCATGACCGGCTGGGACGAAAGCGATCTGGTCGGCAAGAACGCGCCATTCGCCTACTGGCCGCGCGACGCTTACCCCGAAATGCAGCGCCAGCTCGACATGACGCTGCGCGGCAAGGCGCCCTCTTCTGGCTTCGAATTGCGGGTGCGCCGCAAGGACGGGTCGCTGTTCCACGCTCGCCTCTACGTGTCGCCGCTGATCGACAGCTCGGGCCGCCAGACCGGCTGGATGTCGTCGATGACCGACATCACCGAGCCGAAACGCGCGCGCGAAGAACTCGCCGCCGCGCACGAGCGCTTCACGACGGTGCTCGAAAGTCTCGACGCCGCCGTCTCCGTGCTCGCCGCCGACGAAGCCGAACTCCTGTTCGCCAACCGCTATTACCGGCATCTGTTCGGCATTCGCCCGGACGGGCATCTGGAATTGGCGGGCGGCGGGTTCGATAGCGCACAGGCGTCGTCCGATTCGATCGATATGGTGGACACATACGCTGGCCTGCCCGCCGCCGCGTTGACCGAAAGTACCGCGGATGCGCAGGAAATTTACGTGCAGAGCATTCAGAAGTGGTTCGAAGTGCGCCGCCAGTACATTCAGTGGGTGGACGGCCACCTCGCGCAGATGCAGATCGCCACCGACATTACGACACGCAAGCAGGCGCAGGAACTGTCGCGCCAGCAGGACGAGAAGCTGCAGTTCACCAGCCGCCTGATGACGATGGGCGAAATGGCCTCGTCGCTCGCGCACGAACTGAATCAACCGCTCGCCGCGATCAATAACTATTGCTCCGGAACTGTAGCGCTGGTTAAATCCGGTCGGACGACGCCTGACAATCTGCTGCCGGTGCTCGAAAAAACCGCCCAGCAGGCGGTGCGCGCCGGCATGATCATCAAGCGCATTCGCGAGTTCGTGAAACGCAGCGAGCCGAAGCGGCAGGCCACGCGCGTCGCCGATATCGTTGCCGACGCCGTGGGCCTCGCCGAAATCGAGGCGAGGAAGCGCCGCATTCGCATCGTCACGGATCTGCGCTCGCGCCTGCCGGTGATCTACGTCGACCCGGTGCTGATCGAGCAGGTGCTCGTCAACCTGCTGAAGAACGCCGCCGAAGCGATGGCCGAAGCCCGTCCGAATGCAGTCGATCCGGTGATCCGCGTCGTCGTGCGGCTGGAAAGCGGGTTTGTCTGCATCAGCGTCGTCGACCAGGGGCCGGGCGTCGACGAAGCAACAGCCGAGCGGCTGTTCGAACCGTTTTACAGCACCAAGTCCGATGGCATGGGCATGGGGCTGAACATTTGCCGTTCGATTATCGAATCGCACCGCGGTCGTCTGTGGGTGGTCAACAACGTCGAATCCGATGGCCACATCACAGGCGCCACGTTCCATTGCAGTCTGCCTATTGGAGAGCCTGATGGCCCGAGCAACGGCGGGGCACAGGCGCCGACACCACAAACCGTTACGGGAGAGCTATGAACAGCCCAGTCACCACACAGGAAACTGTCTTTGTCGTCGATGACGACGAGGCCGTGCGAGATTCGCTGCGCTGGCTGCTGGAGGCGAACGGCTACCGCGTGCAATGCTTCTCCAGCGCCGAGCAGTTCATCGACGCATGGCAGCCGCATCAGCATCCGGGCCAGATCGCGTGCCTGATTCTGGATGTGCGGATGTCCGGCATGAGCGGGCTCGAGTTGCAGGAACGCCTGATCGCCGACAACGCGTCGCTGCCGATCATCTTCGTGACGGGCCACGGCGACGTGCCGATGGCCGTGTCCACAATGAAAAAAGGCGCGATGGACTTCATCGAAAAACCGTTCGACGAAGCCGAGTTGCGCAAGCTGGTCGAGCGAATGCTCGACAAGGCGCGCAGTGAAAGCACCAGCGTGCAGCAGCAGCGCGCCGCGGCAGAACGTCTCGGCAAGCTGACCGCGCGTGAGCATCAGGTGCTCGAGCGCATCATCGCCGGCCGCCTGAACAAGCAGATTGCCGACGACCTCGGCATCAGCATCAAAACGGTCGAAGCGCACCGCGCGAACATCATGGAAAAGCTCAACGTCAACACGGTCGCCGATCTGCTGCGACTGGCGCTGTCGAACAAGCCGCAACCGGCGCAATAAGCTTCGTACGGCGGCGAATCTCCCGAAGAAGGGCCCTTTGGGGAATTCGTCGCGAGACTGGAAGTGACTGTGCACCAACGGCCGGACTATCCAAATGTCCGGCCTGTTTCGCCCTCTTTTCCCCGCCTTCCCTCCTCTCCATTGCACGGCAATCAACGCTAAACGCGTTATATCGACGCACCCGGCGTGCGCACGATACTACGCATTACTCAGCAATTACTTACACTAATCCGCAACGGGTTATTTCCTCAGACAAGATTGACCGATTCCGACGCGCCCATTAATTTAGGCAGAACTCCTTAGCAGACATCGCCATGCGATGCTCGACGCTGGAGTGGCATGCTGCGAAACGCCGCATACGGTGTTGCCTGGTATTGCGAAAGAATTGCGATGGCTTGAGCAGTTTCCAATGCATCGAGTCGTGTCGACCTCATCGTCCAACCACACACCGGACGCCGGCCCAACGCGTCATTTTCCTCGCCGTATTCCTTCGCGGCGAAGCGACGCAGCCCGCGTTACGCACCGACATCTCGTCGTATAAACCCCACGGGGAGGAATTCATCGTGAAACGATCCGGAGCACACGCCATACGTGTGTTGCTTGTTTGCGCCGTTTTTGCGGGAGCGCCGCTATTGGTCGGACTGGCCGCGCCGAACGCCGTCCATGCGCAAGGTGGCGCAAAGATATCGAGCCAGCAGCTCGATTCGCTGGCCGCCCCTATTGCTCTTTATCCGGACGCGCTGCTCGCCCAGGTGCTGATGGCGTCCACTTTTCCGCAAGCCGTGCAGGCCGCCGCCATATGGTCCAGAGCCAACTCCACGCTGCAAGGCGACAGCGCCGTCAAGGCAGTCGCGTCAGAGCCGTGGGACCCGAGTGTGCAGTCGCTGGTTGCCTTCCCTCAAGTGCTCGCCACCATGGCCTCGAAAGCGGACTGGGTCACGCAACTCGGCAGCGCGTTTCTCGCCCAGCCCGGCGACGTGATGGACTCCGTGCAGCGTCTGCGCAAGCAAGCGCAGGCGGCCGGCAATCTGAGGACGACGTCGCAGCAAACGGTCGTGGTCGAACAGAGCACGATCCAGATCGTGCCCGCCAATCCGCAAGTGGTGTACGTGCCGACCTACAACCCGACGGTGGTGTACGGCGTGTGGCCCTATCCCGCGTATCCGCCGGTGTATGTGCCGCCGCCGCCCGGTTATGTCATCGGCACCAGTTTCTTTGCGGGCCTCGCGTTCGGCGCCGGCATCGCGGTGGCGAACGCGCTGTGGGGCGGCTTCGACTGGCACTCGCATGACGTCAACATCAATGTGAACCGGTACAACAATATCAACGTGCACAACCGCCTCGACGTGAACGGCCGCACGACGAACTGGAACCGCAATGCCGACGTCAATCGCAACATCGGCGGCGCGAATGTCAATCGCGGCTTGAACAACGTCGGCAGCGCCCAGCGCGATGCGTATCGCGCACGCGACGACGCCCGCGCCCGGGCGCAGCACACGCTGCAAAACCGCACGGGCCAGAATCTCGGCGGCAGCGCGAGTCAGCGTGTGCAAGGGATTCATCACGGCGGCACGGCGAACGTCGATTTGCAGAAGCGCGCGCAGAACGTGAATCGCGACAACGCGCTACGCAGCGCCGGCGACGGCAATGCGGCGCGCCAGGACGCCCGGCGCGGCCAGGCGAGCCGCGACGCGCTCGCCGGCCGCGGTGGCCAGCAACATGCAAGTGGAGCGAATGGCGACGGCCTGCGACGCACGAGCGGAGGTTCTGGCGCGAACGGCGGCGATCCGCAACAACGGGCGAGCGGAGGTCTTGGCGCGAATGGCGGCGGCGTCCAGCGCAGCGGCGGCATGAGCGGTGGCGGCGGTGGCGGAGGTCTTGGTGGCGGTGACGGAGGCCGCGCCCTGGGCGGTGGCGGCGCAGGCGAACATCACCTCGGCCGCGGCCGTTGAACAAAAAGGAGCGAGTTCGATGATGCATCTATTCTCACGGGGCACACTGCGCGCCCATGCTCTGACGCTTGCTATCGTGCTCGGCACCACCGGTACACTGCTGCTTGCGCCGGTTCTGCTGATCGGCGCGATCCCGGCCCATGCGCAGGCGGTCTATCCCAGCGCGGACGACGCCGCCAACGCCTTCGTCGAAGCCCTCGCCCGCAACGACGAAGATGCGCTCAAGCGCGTGCTCGGCAGCGACTTTCATCGTTTCATTCCAACCGAAGACGTCGGCCAGGACGACATCTACCAGTTCCTCGGCGAATGGTCGAAAAACCATCAGATCGTCGAGGATCCGATCATGGACAACGGGCTCGCCACCGCGCATCTGACGGTCGGCTACAGCGGCTGGACGTTGCCGATTCCACTCGTGCACGCGCGCAACGGCTGGCGTTTCGATCCACCGGCGGGACGCGACGAGATGCTGACACGACGCATCGGCCGCAATGAACACGCCGCGATCCTGACCTCGCTCGCCTATCTCGACGCGCAATACGACTATCACAACCTGACCCGGCACTATGCACAGCGCTTCGTCAGCACGCCGGGACAGCACGATGGCCTGTACTGGACGACGGCGCCCGGCGAAGCGGAAAGCCCGCTTGGTCCGCTCGCCGCCACCATGCGCGACGGCACGCAGCCGGAAAACGCGTATCACGGCTATCACTTCCGCATTCTCGCCGCGCAAGGGGCGCACGCGAAGGGCGGCGCGAGAAACTACGTCGATAACGCCGTGCTGAGCAAAGGATTCGGATTGATTGCCTCGCCGGCCGACTATGGCAAGACGGGCGTGATGAGTTTCATCGTCAACCAGGACGGGCAGGTCTATCAGAAGAACCTCGGGCCACGAACCGCCCGCGCGGCGGCGGCGATCACATCGTTCGATCCGGACTCGGGTTGGCAGGCGGTCCAGCCGTAGCGGCTCAGGTCGACAGCATTGCTCGCGGCTTGGCTTGGCTTGGCTTGGCTTGGCTTGGCTTGGCTTGGCTTGGCTTGGCTTTGCCCGCCGCACCAAGCCGCGGGCGCGGTCCTGAGCGTGGACCTGCCAGCGGCCGCCCCCCGAAGCCGCCGTCCGAACCGCGCCCCCGTGCGCACCAGGGCACACGCGCAAGGCACGCGGCGCCCGTCTGCGCTGCGCTCCGTTGCGCCGCGCCCGTAATCCCGACGCAGCGCCCCAGGCAGGGCCGGTATAATGTCGCACTTTGCAGCGCCGCTTAACCCCGATTCGCGCCGCGCGCTTTTCACGTGCCGACCCATTCCTGTTGAAAAGCGCCATCGCGCGCGGCATGCACAAGCGTCTGCGCGCTGCCCCGCTTTCCAAACTGCCCATCTCGACCCGACCATGACTGCCAAACTGATCGACGGCCTAGCCCTTTCCAAGACCCTGCGCGCCGATGTCGCCGCGCGCGCCGCCGCCCTCACCGCCCGCGGGCATCAGCCGGGCCTCGCGGTGGTGCTGGTCGGCGACAATCCGGCCAGTGAAGTGTATGTGCGCAACAAAGTGAAGGCGTGCCACGACAACGGGCTCGGCTCGTCGTTCGACCGCTATCCGGCCGATCTGCCGGAAGCCGAACTGCTCGCGCGCATCGACGAACTGAACCGCGACCCGCGCATCCACGGCATTCTGGTGCAACTGCCGCTGCCGCCGCATATCGACAGCCACAAGGTGATCGAGGCGATCGCGCCGGAAAAGGACGTGGATGGTTTTCACGTCGCCAACGCGGGCGCGCTGATGACCGGCCAGCCGTTGTTCCGTCCGTGCACGCCGTACGGCGTGATGAAAATGCTCGCCGCTTACGAGATTCCGCTGCAGGGCGCGAACGCGGTGGTGATCGGCCGCTCGAACATCGTCGGCAAGCCGATGGCGCTGCTGCTGCTCGAAGCCGGCGCGACCGTCACGATCTGCCACAGCAAGACGCGCGATCTGGCCGCTCACACCCGTAACGCGGATGTCGTCGTCGCCGCCACCGGCTTGCGCAACATTCTCACGGCAGAGATGGTGAAACCGGGCGCAGCGGTGATCGATGTCGGCATGAATCGCGACGAAGCCGGCAAGCTGTGCGGCGACGTGGATTTCGCGAGCGTCAAGGAAGTGGCCGGCTACATCACGCCGGTGCCGGGCGGCGTCGGCCCGATGACCATCACCATGCTGCTCGTCAATACGATCGAGGCCGCCGAGCGCGAAGCGGCAGCGAACGCGTAAAGCGGTAGAAGAAAAGCCGGCGAAGCGTCTTCGCCGGCTTCGCGGACTTTTCAACCTTGGCGTCGTGCCAGGGTATCGACATCCCTCGGCGCTAACGCGAGCCACAGTTCTCAGCGTTCGCATCGATCGTCTGAACGCCGGCGAAACGCCCTCGCCGCCTTCGCGATCTTGCTGCCTCGGCGTCTTGCCAAGGTATCCGCATCCATCGGCGCACGCGCGCCTCATACGTCAACGCATCTCAGCGCACAGCCTGATCGCCAGCCGGCATGCCCGCGGCCAACGGCGTCGACGGCCGCGCCAGACGCCCGCGACACCACTTCAGCACCGGCCGCTCCACGAAGTGCCACGACAGCGCCGCGCACAGCAGAATGAACGGCGCGGCGATCAACACGGCTGTCACATGGCTCAACTGCGGCGCGATGTTCGCGACGCATTGCTGCACCATGAAGCCGTACAGATAGATGCCGTACGAATAATCGTGACGCGGCACGAAGCGCCGCAAGAGCGGCGTCGTGCCGATCCACAGCACGCCATACACGAAGGCCAGATAGAACAGCGGCTGCGCGCCGGCGGTGTCGCGGAACACCAGAAACACCATCGTGAACGCCAGCGCGGTCAATCCGTTGATGTCGATCCGTTCACGCCAGCCATACAGCAGCATGCCCAACATGAAAAACGGCTCCGGCCAGAACGAATAGCCGTCGGGCGTTTCGCTGAAATCGCGCAAGCCGATCTGCCAATGCGCGTGATCCACGTGCAGCATGAAGAAGGCGCAGCCGAGCGCGGCCGCGACCACGACACCGCGCGAGCTGGACAGCAAACCCACCATGCCGGTCAGGAGCACGAGCAGATAGCAGCGCACTTCGACCGGCAGCGTCCAGAGCGGCCCGCAAATGTCGACCGGATAACGGTTGTGCTCGAACACGCCGGGCAGCGCCCAGCCGGCCGAGCGCACGATGGTCGAGAAGTTGTCGAGATTGGTCCACGTCATACCGGAGGCGAAATACTCACGCAGCGGCAGCGTCGTGAAAAGCGGACCGACGATGAACACCGTCACCAGCGACCCGGCCGCCACCGCCGGCCAGATCCGCGCGATGCGCAACACGGCGAAGCGCGGCACGGACCGCTGCCGGTCGAAGCTGGCTGTCACCAGCATGCCGCTCAGCAGAAAGAAAGCGTAGACGCCCAGCGCGCCGAAACCGTCGAAACCCAGCGCGTTCTGGACCCAGTCCGTGCTGCCGTCGGGCGCCTGAAGCACATACGAATGGCCATACACGACGGCAACGGCGGCGAACAGCCGTACCAGATCGAAATTGTTGCCCTTGTGCGCGAGAGCGTCCGAAAGCGGATTCATCTGTACCTCTTTGCAAAAAACGCCGCCGACCGACAGCGACGCTCCACATTGCCGCATAGCAGCAATCGAAACCGTGCGCTTTCGCACAGAGCACAGCGGCGAATTTCGGCGCGCGGGGCGCTCGGCTGCGATGTCGCGCTCGCGCACCGGGCCGTGACATTGGATAATTTGTCTGCCGACGGATTGGAATCAACGCGCCCTGCCCCAATAATGTCTGTATCGGCTGTTATGGGGCGTCATAGCGCGCGCCCCGAAGGCAGTCCCCTCGGGGGACGCCCGTCGATGCACCGATTACCCGTTCACCCGCGTCAGACAGGAAGCCTCATGTCCACTACCGCCTCGAATCACGACAATCCGCTCCTCGATTTCTCCGACCTGCCGCGCTTTGGCGAAATCCGCCCCGAACACGTCACGCCCGCCCTCGATGTACTGCTCGCCGATGCGGCCGCCGCCGTCGAGCGCGCTGCCCAGCCGATCACGCCCGCCTCGTGGGCCGACGTGGTCGAGCCGGTCGAGCGCGCCACCGAACCGTTGTCGCGCGCGTGGAGCGTGGTCGGCCATCTGAACGCGGTTGCCGACACGCCCGAGTTGCGCGCCGTGTACGGCGAGAATCTGCCGCGCGTCACCGAGTTCTGGTCGAGTGTCGGGCAGAATCTCGCGCTGTACGAGAAGTACAAGGCGTTGAATGCCAGCGTCGAGTTCGAATCGCTGACCGGCGAGCGCAAGAAGATCCTCGGCAATGCGCTGCGCGATTTCCGCCTGTCCGGCGCGGAATTGCCGGAAGACCAGAAGCCTCATTTCGCCGAATTGCAGGAACGCCAGGCGGCACTTTCGAAAGCGTTTTCCGATCACGTTCTCGATGCGACCAACGCTTACGCGTATATCGTCGAAGCCGGCAATGAAGCCGAACTGGCTGGTTTGCCCGAAGACGTGATCGAAGGCGCGAAGGAAGCGGCCGAACGCGAAGGCAAAACCGGCTACAAGTTCACGCTGCACTTCCCGTCGTATTTCCCGGTCATGCAGTACTCGGAAAATCGTCCGATGCGCGAAGCGATGTATCGCGCCTATGTCACGCGCGCCTCCGAGCTCGGCCCGCAATACGGCAACGGCAAGCCCGAGTGGGATAACACCGCCGTGCTCGCCGACCAGCTGAAACTGCGCGCCGAGGAAGCGCATATGCTCGGCTTCAACAATTTCGCCGAAGTCTCGCTCGCGCCGAAAATGGCCGAGTCGCCCGCCCAGGTGATGAGCTTCCTCGAAGATCTCGCCACGCGTGCGCGTCCGCATGCCGAGCAGGACTGGAAAGAACTGCGCGAGTTCGCCGCCAACGAACTGGGCATGACCGAACTGCAACCGTGGGACATGACGTTCGCCGCCGAGCGTCTGCGTCAGAAGCGCTATTCGTTCTCGGAGAACGAAGTCAAACAGTACTTCCCGGAAGACGCCGTATTCAAGGGTCTTTTCAAGGTCACGGAGACACTCTTCGGCGTGCGTATCCGTCGCGACGAAGCGGCTGTGTGGCATCCGGACGTGCGCTTTTTCCGCGTCGAGAATCAGGACGGCGGCCTCGTCGCGCAGTTCTACCTCGATCTGTATGCGCGCGAAGGCAAACGCGGCGGCGCCTGGATGGACGACGCGCGCGGCCGTCACAAGCACACGCACGGCAGCGTGCAAACGCCCGTCGCGTATCTGACGTGCAACTTCTCGGCGCCGGTCGGCGGCAAGCCCGCCTGCTTCACGCACGACGAAGTCATCACGCTGTTCCATGAGTTCGGCCACGGTTTGCATCACATGCTCACGCGCGTCGATGAGCTGGGCGTGTCGGGCATCAACGGCGTCGAGTGGGACGCCGTCGAACTGCCGTCACAATTCATGGAGAACTTCTGCTGGGAGTGGGACGTGCTGAGCGACATGACCTCGCACGTCGAAACGGCCAAGCCGTTGCCGCGCGATCTGTTCGACAAGATGCTCGCCGCGAAGAACTTCCAGAGCGGCCTGGGCACGCTGCGCCAGATCGTGTTCTCGATGTTCGACATGCAGCTGCATACTGGCTTCGACGCGTCCGGCACGAAGAACGCCACCGAACTCGCAAGCGAAATCAACGAGCGCTTCCATGTCGTGCCGCAGGCGCCGTTCTCGCGTTGGCCGAACACGTTCAGCCATATTTTCGCGGGCGGTTATGCGGCCGGCTACTACAGCTACAAGTGGGCTGAAGTGCTGTCCGCCGACGCCTACGCGGCCTTCGAAGAAGCGGCGCAAACGGCGAGCGGCAGCGTGCTCGATCAGGCGACCGGCATGCGTTACCGCAAGGAGATTCTGGAAGTGGGCGGCAGCCGCCCGGCGATGGAATCGTTCAAGGCGTTCCGCGGCCGCGAGCCGAATATCGACGCTTTGCTGCGCCACAACGGCATGTCGCCGGGCGCGGCGCATTGATCGGTTGATGCAAGCGTCGGCGCTTTACATGGGCCGATAAAAAACCGGTGACCTGCGTTATGCAGGCACCGGTTTTTTTGTTTCGCGCGAAACTCCGAGCCTCGCTGCGATCAGCCGCGATGCAGTTTGAAATCCACTTGCGCAGGCCGGCCTTCGAGCGACAGCGCCGCGCGCGCGGCCGGCGCGCGGCTCACCACCTTGCCGCGGCTCACTACCACAAGGCGCGCGGCGCGCAAGCGGATGGCTTCCACCGGATCGCGCGCGTCGAGCAGCACCAGATTGGCCACGCATCCCGGCGCGATGCCGTAGCCTTCCAGACCGAGAATGCGCGCGGCGTTCACCGTCACCGCGTCGAAACAGGCGCGCATACCGTCGACGCCCGTCATCTGCGCCACATGCAAGCCCATGTGCGCGACTTCGAGCATGTCGCCCGAACCGAGGCTATACCAGGGGTCCATCACGCAATCGTGGCCGAACGCGACGTTGATGCCGGCCGCCATCATCTCCGGTACGCGCGTCATGCCGCGCCGTTTCGGATACGTGTCGCTGCGGCCTTGCAGCGTGATGTTGATCAGCGGATTCGCGATTGCCGCGACGCCCGACTCGCGCATCAGCGGCAGCAGCTTGCTGACATAGTAGTTGTCCATGGAATGCATCGAGGTCAGATGCGAACCGGTGACGCGCCCGTGCAAACCGAGCCGGTGCGTTTCGGCCGCGAGCGTCTCGATGTGCCGCGACATCGGATCGTCCGATTCATCGCAATGCATGTCGACGCGCAAGCCCTGCTCCGCCGCGTACTCGCACAACAGGCGCACGGACTGCGCGCCGTCCGCCATGGTGCGCTCGAAATGCGGAATGCCGCCGACCACGTCCACACCCATCGCGATCGAGCGCTTGAGATTCTCGAAAGCGCCCGGGCTGCGCAGCACGCCGTCTTGCGGAAAGGCCACCAGTTGCAGGTCGAGATACGGCGCGACGCGGCGTTTCACCTCGACCAGCGCCTCGACCGCGAGCAGGCGCGGGTCGCACACATCCACGTGGCTGCGGATGGCCAGCAATCCGCGCGCGACGGCCCAGTCGCAATACTGCAGCGCGCGCTCGATCAACGCCTCCTGCGTCAAATCCGGCTTCAGTTCGCCCCACAACGCGATCCCTTCGAGCAGCGTGCCCGACGCGTTCACACGCGGCAAACCGTACGAGAGCGTTGCGTCCATATGAAAATGCGGATCGACGAACGGCGGCGTGACGAGCGAGCCCGCTGCGTCGATTTCCTCGCGCGCGTTGGCGGCCAGATTCGGCTCGACCGCAACGATACGGCCCGCTTCAATGCCGATGTCGACCGGCTCTTTATGTTGCGGCGCGGCGCCTGGCGGCAGCATCGCGCGGCGGATGATCAGATCCATCTATCGCTCCCTTTGATCCCGTCCTGATTGATTACGATTCTATCGGCGTCAGAAAGCGCGTGGCGGCGATTTCGTTCGACGATTGTTCATTCGGCCGTACCGGCGAGCGGCGCACGATCCGTACCGGCAGTGCATCGCGGCACCCGCCTATACTCGCCGGACAGACGGTCGATGCCGCGCCGTCATCCACTCACGGAGCAAGCACATGAAAACGATCGGCGTGATCGGCGGGATGAGCTGGGAATCGTCCACCGAGTATTACAAGCTCCTCAACCGCCACGCCAAGGCGCGCCTGGGCGGCCACCACAACGCCCGCAGTCTGATGCTCACCGTCGACTTCGCGCCGATCGAAGCGAACCAGCGCGCGGGCGACTGGACCGCGCTCGGCCAGCAGATGGCCGACGCCGCGCGCCAACTCGAACGCGGCGGCGCCGATCTGGTGATGCTCGCGACCAACACGATGCATCGCGTGTATGAATCGATCGAAGCGGCGATCGACGTGCCCTTCCTGCATATCGCCGATCCGACCGGCAGCGCGCTGCGCGTGGCAGGTGTCGAGCGGGTAGGCTTGCTGGGCACGCGCTATACGATGGAGCAAACTTTCTACACGGGGCGGCTGCGCGAGCGCTACGGCCTCGAGACCGTGACTCCCGACGAAGCCGAACGCGCGGACGTGCATCGCATCATTTACGACGAGCTATGCCACGGCAAAGTGAACGACGCTTCGCGCGCGGTGTATCAGCGTGTGATCGAAGCGCTGGCCGCGCGTGGCGCGCAGGCGGTGATTCTCGGCTGCACCGAGATCACGTTGCTGATCAAGCCGGAAGATTCCGCGTTGCCCGTGTTCGATACGACTGCGTTGCATGCGCAAGCGGCCGTTGAATGGGCGATTGATGCGGAGTGAAGGTGCATGCGCGCGTGTGCTTCAACGTATGCGCACGCGCACGCCGCACAAGTTAAAAAGCCCGCGTGGCTTGCGCCAGCGGGCT
The DNA here is from genome assembly GCF_003634175.1 of Paraburkholderia sp. BL17N1. Taxonomy (NCBI): domain Bacteria; kingdom Pseudomonadati; phylum Pseudomonadota; class Betaproteobacteria; order Burkholderiales; family Burkholderiaceae; genus Paraburkholderia; species Paraburkholderia sp. BL17N1. Next base: position 2,838,665 of record NZ_RBIW01000001.1, on the reverse strand, counting down.
TTCAACAATGCTTGGTTGCGGGGGTAGGATTTGAACCTACGACCTTCGGGTTATGAGCCCGACGAGCTGCCAGACTGCTCCACCCCGCGTCAGAGAAAACGGATTGTATAGAGATGTTCACAAGACGTCAAACAATCGCGCGAATTATTTCATGCTCGTGAAATGACGCACACGCGGCTCACAGATCCTGGACCGTCGCGCCTTCCACCTTGCCGTCGATAATGTCCGCGCCGTACTGGCTCGCGCTGCGTTTAGCCACGCCGAAATCGGAGAACGTGAGCGGCAGCACGAGACGAAATACGCGGCTCGCCTTCGAGCCGCTGATCGCGCCCGGCCGGCAGACGCGCACCGCGACGTCATAGCCTTCGGAGTGGCGCTTGTGTCCGTCGAACTTGTCGAATGCTCGCGAAAACACCAGCGGGTGCACTTCGAAGTCCTTATAAAGAGCTGGGTAAAGTTCGGCCATGATGCCTCCCCGATGCGCAAAAGCGCGAGTGTGAGTCGTCTCACTATACGCCGCGGCATGGGTGCCTCGCGCTTTTATTTTCGATGCCGCGACGGGACCATTTTCACTGCCGCCTCGTTCGCGCGATAAGATGCGGAACTATCGGAATTACGCAAGAAAAAGAGAATGTCATGAAAATCGCCACCTGGAACGTCAACTCCCTCAAAGTGCGCCAGCAGCATGTGATCGACTGGCTCGAAACCAGCGGCACCGACGTGCTGTGCCTTCAGGAACTGAAGCTGCCCGACGAAAAATTCCCGCGCGCCGAACTCGAAGAGAAGGGTTACCGCAGCTGGTTCGCCGGCCAGAAGACCTATAACGGCGTCGGCATTGTGGTGCGCGGCGGCCTGACGGTCGACGAAGCGAGCATCGTGCGGAATATTCCGGGCTTTGAAGATCCGCAGCAACGTGTGATTGCCGCGACCATCGAAGGCGTGCGCATCATCTCCGCGTATTTCCCCAACGGCCAGGCGCCGGGCACCGACAAGTTCGCGTACAAACTGCGCTGGCTTGCTGCGCTGCACGACTGGATCGCGAGCGAGATGGCGCTGCATCCGAAGCTCGCGCTGCTCGGCGACTACAACATCGCGCCGGAAGATCGCGACGTGCACGACCCGAAAGCGTGGGAAGGCCAGAACCTGGTATCGCCCGAAGAACGCGCCGCGTTCGTGCGGCTCATCGAGCTCGGTCTTCTCGACGCATTCCGCCAGTTCGAGCAGCCGGAGAATATCTACTCGTGGTGGGACTACCGGATGATGGCGTTCCGCCGCAACGCGGGGCTGCGCATCGATCACATCCTGCTGTCGAAGGCGCTGGCCGACGTGTGCTCTTCGTGCGATGTGGACAAGGTGCCGCGCAAGTGGGATCAGCCGTCGGACCACGCGCCGGTCGTCGCGCAGCTCGGCTGATCTTTCCTCACAGCGTCAGGCCTGCGTCGACGGGTTCAACGTACGCCACAGGAATTCGAACACCATCGCATCGTGCTCGGCCTGCTCCAGTTCATCGGAGCCGCCGTGCCCGCCCTCGGTATTCTCCCGATACCACACGTGCTGCGCGCCCAACGCCTGCATATGCGCGGCCATCTTGCGCGCATGGCCGGGATGCACACGGTCGTCGGCCGTCGATGTGGTGAACAGCACAGGCGGATACGCGACGTTCGCCGCCACACGATGATACGGCGAGTAAGCGGCCAGCATGCCTGCCTCATCGGGCTCGTCGGGGTCGCCATATTCGTCGATCCATGACGCGCCCGCATGCAGCAGATGGTAGCGGCGCATGTCGAGCAAGGGCACCTCGCACACCACGGCGCCGAACAGCTCGGGGCGCTGCACCATGCACGCCGCCACCAGCAGGCCGCCGTTGCTGCCGCCCTGAATGCCGAGTTGCGTGGCGCTCGTCACGCCCGTGTCGATCAACGCCTCGGCCACCGCGATGAAATCGTCGAACGCACGCTGGCGATGCTCGCCTTGCGCGGCCGTATGCCAGCGCGTGCCGAATTCGCCGCCGCCGCGAATATGCGCGACCACATACACGCCGCCGCGCGCCAGCCAGCCGATGCCTTGCCCGGTGAGATAGCTCGGCAGCAACGGAATCGCAAAGCCGCCGTAGCCGTTGAGCAGGCACGGGCGCGCGTGCTGTTGCGCATCGCGCGGGCCGACAACGGTGTACGGCACGCGCGTGCCGTCTGCGGAAACAGCGTGACCGCGCGTGACGGCGAACTGGGTCGCGTCGAATTGCGTCGGCCAGCGGTCGAGCAATTCCCATTCGCTCAGATCCTCGCGCGCGAGGTCGGCGAGCCAGTACGCAGGCGGCTGAAGATAATCGTCGGTGTCGACGAACACCTCGTCGTCGAGCGTCGGCTCGACCGGCGACACGTCGGCTTGCGCGTCGTCGCGCGTCGGAAAAACGCGCTGCTGCCAATGCCACGCCTGGTTGTCCGCTTGCGACGGCGTCAATAGCAAGGTCTTGTTCCGCACATCTTGCAGATACGACACGATCAGGTGGTTGAGCGTATGCGTCCACTCGCAGGCCGACGTTTGCGGCGTCGGCGTGAATAGCGGCAGTACGTCGCGCTCGCCGCGCAGGAACGCATCTTCGCGGATCGCCAGCAACGCGCCGCCCGGATAGTGCACGCCATTGCAATCCCAATCGAGCCGCGGCTCGAGCAACAGCCAGCCTTGCCAGCCGCTCACCGCGACGTGCGACGGCACCTCGTAGCGGCGCCATGCGTCGGCGGCCCCTTGGGCGCCATCGAGGTAGTACGTGTGCGAATCGAAGAAGTCGACGCTACTCACCACCGTATGCCGCTGCTCGACCGGATCGTAGTGCGCTTCCACGCCGATATCGCCGAACGCGCCCTTGAACACCACAGGCGCGTCGGCGAGCGCCGTGCCACGCGTCCAGCGCCGCACTTCGCGCGGATAACCGGAGCGCGTCAGGCTCTTGCGGCCGTTATCCCAGCCAACGTAAAGCGTGTACCGATCGATCCACGACGCCGTGTGCTTGCCGGCCTTCGCGATCACGAAACCGTCGTCGACGAAGCGTCGCGCGTCGATGTCGAACTCGCGCACCACGAGCGCGTCCGAGCCGCCCGGCGACAGCGTGATCAGCGCGCGGTCGCCATCGGGATAGAGGATATCCAGCTCCACGCACACCCAGGGCGTGCCTTCATCTGCGCCGAGCGCGTCGAAGTCGAGCAGGTTCTGCCACTCCGGTTTGCCGCCACGCCATGCCGCCCACGTCGTACGCCGCCAGATGCCCTTGGGATTGCGCTCGTCCTGCCACAGGTCGTAAGCCCACTCTTTCCAGCGATCGGGAATCACCGGACGTTCGCGCGGCAGATAGGCGTCGGCAAGCCGCTGCCTGAGCGAGGCGAATTCCGCGCTGCTGCACCACGCGGCGCGCGTGCGCGCGTTCTGCTGTTCGACCCACGCGAGTGCGTCAGGGTCGTCGAGCGCTTCGAGCGACAGGAAAGGATCGGGGGAAAGCGGCCAGGAGAAAGGAGCGGTGAGAGTGCGAGGTGCGGGCATCGTCGGCTGTCGAATGAAAACAGCGTTGATTATGCCTTGTGGGAGCGCGTGGCTCGTTCGACAAGCGAATGAGCGGCGCGGCTCCCGCGCCGCCCCGCTCTGCAATCAGGCACTCACGGCTCGAGATTCAGTTCCTGAATCTTGCGCGTAATCGTATTGCGGCCGATGCCGAGGCGCTCCGCCGCTTCGACCTTGCGTCCGCGCGTGAAGTCGAGCGCTTCGCGAATCACCGCCGCTTCGAAACGGCGCGCGAGTTCGTCCATGACGTCCGCGGCGTTCTCGCGCAACATCCGCGCGACTTCGGTGCGTAAGCCGCCTTCCCAGGCGCTCACGGTAGTCGCGACCGGCATGCCGCCCGCCGCGGCCGGATGCGTTGCCGCACTTGCGCCGTTGACCGGCACGCCGCCCGCGAGAGTCGCATCACCCGCGCCGATCGCCCCGCCACCACCGCCGGTCAGATCGCTCACGCCCGCTTGCGCGGGGCCGAGATCAGGCGGCAGGTCCTTGATCTCGATGGTCTGCGCCGGCGCCATCACCGTGAGCCAGTTGGCGAGATTCTCCAATTGACGCACGTTGCCAGGAAACGGCAACGACGCGAGATAAGCCAGCGCCTCTTCGGACACGCGCTTCGGCTCGACGCCGAGATCGCGTGCGCTCTTCTGCAAAAAGTGCCGCGTGAGCAGCGGAATGTCCTCGCTACGCTCGCGCAAAGCCGGCAAGCGCAAGCGGATCACATTGAGGCGGTGATACAAGTCCTCGCGGAACAGGCCCTGACGCACGCGCGATTCGAGATTCTGGTGCGTCGCCGCGATCACGCGCACATTGGCGCGCAACGGATTGTGGCCGCCCACGCGATAGAACTGCCCGTCCGACAACACCCGCAATAGACGCGTCTGCAGATCGAACGGCATATCGCCGATTTCATCGAGAAACAGTGTGCCGTTCTCGGCCTGTTCGAAACGGCCCTGACGCATGGCCTGCGCGCCGGTAAAGGCGCCGCGCTCGTGGCCGAATAATTCGGATTCCAACAGATCTTTTGGAATCGCGGCAGTGTTCAGTGCGATGAAGGGACCGTTCGCGCGTGGGCTATGTCGGTGCAACGCACGCGCGACCAGTTCCTTCCCGGTGCCTGATTCGCCGGTAATGAGCACGGTTGCCGCAGAATGGGACAAGCGGCCGATGGCGCGGAACATATCCTGCATCGCTGGTGCCTGGCCGAGCATTTCCGGTGCTTCGGTGACGCGTTCATCCCACGTCTGTTCGCCGCGCATGCTTTCGTCGACGGCACGGCGGATCAGTTCGACCGCCTTGTCGACGTCGAACGGCTTGGCGAGGTATTCGAACGCGCCGCCCTGGAATGCGGCGACGGCGCTATCCAGATCCGAGAACGCCGTCATGATGATGACGGGCAAGCCCGGCACCTTGTCGCGCACGGTTTGCAGCAATTCGAGACCGGAGCCGCCGGGCATCCGGATGTCGGACACCAGCACTTGCGGACTTTCATGTTCGAGCGCGGCCGACGCTTCGCGCACGTTCGCGAAGCTGCGAGTCGCGAAGTTTTCGCGGGCCAGTGCTTTTTCGAGCACCCAGCGAATCGATTGATCGTCGTCTACTATCCAGATCGGCTTCATATGGGTCGGTCAGAAGTCTTGAGTACGTTTGAGTACATATGGTGTTAGCAGTCGAGCGGCAGCAGAATCTGAAACTCGGTGTGGCCCGGGCGGCTATCCACTTCGATCAAACCGTCATGCTGTTGCACGAAGGTCTGCGCGAGCGTCAGTCCAAGACCGCTGCCGTCCTCGCGCCCTGACACGAGCGGATAGAAAATGCGGTCACGGATTTCTTCGGGAATGCCTGGGCCGTTGTCAGTGATATGCAAGTCCAGTGCCAGCTTACATAAGCGTTTCGACACCGTAATCTTGCGGGCAATGCGGGTGCGCAATTCGATTCGCGCATCGCCTTGCGAAATACGTTCGCGCAGCGCTTCAGCCGCGTTGCGCACGATGTTCAGGAGCGCCTGGATCAGTTGCTCCTTGTCGCCACGCAGGTCCGGCACGCTCACGTCGTAATCGCGCTCGATGGTGAGGCCGCGCGGAAACTCCGCGAGAATCACCTGACGCACGCGCTCGCACACCTCGTGAATATTCACGTCGCCGACGATATGCGGATGACGGTGCGGTTCGAGCAACCGGTCGACCAGCGTTTGCAGCCGGTCCGATTCCTTGATGATGACCTGCGTGTACTCGCGCAACTCATCGCGTTGACGCTCGCCGAGTTCGAACTCCAGCAGTTGCGCCGCGCCGCGAATGCCGCCGAGCGGATTCTTGATCTCATGCGCGAGGTTGCGGATCAGTTGCTTGTTGACCGCCGTGAGGTCGTTGATGCGCTCCTCCCGGTCGGTGCGCAGATGCCGCTCGTTTTCGAACAGTTCGAGCAGCACGTAGTCTTGCGCGCTTTCCAGGAAGCCGACGATCGCATGCACATGCAGCGGCTCGTGGGCCGGCCGTTCGAGCACGGCGTCGAGATGCGTCGCGTGAAAGCGGTGGGCGGCGATCGCGGAGATGGTCGCGACCAGTTCGTCGGCATTCGAGAAGATGTCCGGCCACGCCATTTGCGTCAGTTGCCGGCGCGAGAGCTCCAGCATCGACTCCGCCGACGGATTCGCAAACGCGACGCGCAGCGTGCGCTTTTCGAGCACCAGCACCACTGTCGGCAACGCCTCGAAGCCCGGCAGCAAACCCGAGCTAACGAGTTGAGCGTCGTCCGAGAGCGCTTGCTCGTGCCCTTTCCTTGCCTTGATCAGATTCTTAAGAACCATCTTGCAGTCTGGCCGATAGGAGATGGTGATAAATCAGGTAGTCCGCCTGCTGTTTTGCTCAATACCTCAACAACGCCCATACGCCGCAAACGTTGTGCGCGGTCTAACGAAAAAGGGACGGCGCCGCCGTCCCTTCGTGACCGATCGCGAGCGTCGGGCAAAGCGCTTCGCCGTGTGAAGGGCGAAGCGCCATGGCCGCTTACAGCGAGTAGTACATTTCGAATTCGATCGGGTGCACCGACTGACGATAGCGTTGCAGCTCGCCCGTCTTCAGTTCGATGTACGCGTCGAGCATCGAATCCGTGAACACGCCACCGCGCGTCAGGAATTCGCGGTCCGCGTCCAGCGCGTCCAGAGCCTGGTCGAGGCCGGCGCACACGGTCGGGATCTTTGCATCCTCTTCCGGCGGCAGGTCGTACAGGTTCTTGTCGGCAGCTTCGCCCGGGTGAATCTTGTTCTGCACGCCGTCCAGACCCGCCATCATCAGCGCGGAGAAGCACAGGTACGGATTCGCCATCGGATCCGGGAAACGCGTTTCGATACGGCGGCCCTTCGGGTTCGACACGTGCGGAATGCGGATCGATGCCGAACGGTTGCGAGCCGAGTAAGCCAGCTTGACCGGCGCTTCGAAGTGCGGCACGAGGCGCTTGTACGAGTTCGTCGACGGGTTCGTGATCGCGTTCAGCGCGCGAGCATGCTTGATGATGCCGCCGATGTAGAACAGCGCGAATTCCGACAGACCTGCGTAACCGTTGCCCGCGAACAGGTTCGTGCCGTCTTTCCAGATCGACTGGTGAACGTGCATGCCCGAACCGTTATCGCCGACCACCGGCTTCGGCATGAACGTTGCCGTCTTGCCGTACGTGTGCGCGACGTTGTGGATGATGTACTTCATTTGCTGCAGCCAGTCGGCGCGTTGCACCAGCGTCGAGAACTTGGTGCCGATTTCGTTCTGGCCTTGGCCCGCGACTTCGTGGTGATGCACTTCGACCGGAATGCCGATCTGTTCGAGCAGCAGACACATTTCCGAACGGATGTCCTGGAACGTGTCGACCGGAGCGACCGGGAAGTAGCCGCCCTTCGTGCCCGGACGGTGGCCGGTGTTGCCGCCTTCGAATTCCTTCGCCGACGACCACGGTGCTTCTTCCGAACCGATCTTGATGAAGCAGCCCGACTGGTCCGTGTTCCACTGGACCGAGTCGAAAATGAAGAATTCCGGTTCCGGGCCGAAGAAGGCCGTGTCGCCGAGGCCCGTGCTCTTCAGATAGGCTTCAGCGCGCTTTGCCAGCGAGCGCGGGTCGCGCTCGTAGCCCTTGCCGTCCGCCGGTTCGACGACGTCGCAGGTCAGCACGAGGGTGGATTCTTCGTAGAACGGGTCGATGAAAGCCGTGTTCGCATCGGGGACCAGCAACATGTCCGAGGCTTCGATGCCCTTCCAGCCGGCAATCGAAGAACCGTCAAACGCATGGCCGCTTTCGAACTTGTCTTCATCGAATGCCGACACCGGCACCGAAACGTGTTGCTCTTTGCCGCGCGTGTCGGTGAAACGAAAGTCGACAAACTTGACGTCTTCGTCTTTGACGAGTTGTACGACGTCGGCCACGGATTTACTCATAACCTATCTCCTGATTAACGAATTCGGCGGATTCAGCCGCCGCCCAATCTAGCTGACCCGTCCCGGCGCGTCCACCCTCAATCGTTGAGGAGGAACATAAAAGTCTGCCTGGACAAATCGATCGGCACCAATAAAGCAGCTTCTGTGCCATGTGTGCGCCAACCCGGCGCAGCGCCACACTGCGCGCGCGATTGCGGGGAATGGGCGCACCGCACCGCATGCAGCCCCCAAATCCCCGAGCCCGAGCTAGCACCAAATGCGTGCATTCACCGGATTGGGAACCGACGACATCTTTATTTTGGTGCATTTCACGAAAATTGCACCATATTTGCGCATTCGCCCGCTTGCGATGCAAGCCTATCTTCGCCGTTCGTGCAAGACGCGCGCGCCGCACGGCGCGCGCTAAAATGGTCGTTTGGTCCGAAGGAGATTTGCGCTCATGAGCACGCTCGAACAGTTGTACGCCAGCGCGGACAAGCGCCGTAGCGAGAACCAGTTGCCGTACGCGGGCGCGATATCGCCCGCCGAAGCGTTCGAACTGCTGCAACTCGACCCGCGCACCCGCCTCGTCGATGTGCGCACCCGCGCCGAACTCGATTGGGTCGGCCGGCCGGTGATCGGTGACGGACAGTATGCACACGTGGAATGGACGCGCTATCCGGGCGCCGTGCCGAACCAGGAATTTCTCGCGCAGTTGAAGCAGGTCGCCACGCCCGATACACCCGTGCTGTTCCTGTGCCGCAGCGCCGCGCGCTCGAAGCTCGCCGCGATCGCCGCCACGCAGGCCGGCTTCACCAAGGCGTATGACCTGCTGGAAGGCTTCGAAGGCGACAAGGATGGCCAGGGGCATCGGAAGACGGTGTCGGGCTGGTGCTTTCGCGGATTGCCGTGGATCGGCGCGTGAGTGCGGCGGTTGGGTGCGGCGGTTGGATGACTGCTGCGTAGCGGCTGTGCGGCAGTTTCAGGCGCTTACGCTAGCGCTGCCCACTCGCAGACTGCTCGCTGATTGCTCGTCGGCAGTCACGGCGGCTTCTCAGGACCGGTTCGACGCCGCTATTTGCCTGCCGCAGATAAGGACAGCCACATCGTCGACGCTGAATATGACAGGCCCATGATCCGCCTCTGCCCCGCTCCGAATCGGCGACGAGCGCGATGAAAAACGGGCGCCGCAGCGCCCGAACCAGAATGAACGTGTAACGCGCGGATCAGCCGCGCGGCTTCACCGCCGCAGCCGCCGCCTCGGGCTCGACAATATCGCCGCCCAGCAGATGCACGCCTTCCCGCAGCTTGACGAACGCCGCCGCCACCGCTTCGGGCTCGCCCTTCACGCCCAGATCGATGTGATGCCGCGCGTACACGCCACCCCGTTCCGCATCGCCGACGCTCGGCAGGCTGAAGACCCGCACGCCCGGAAAATCGCGTTCGATTTTTTCCATGAGCGGCGTGACGCGTGACTCCGGCAACTCGAACACCAGCAGCGACTTCTCCGCGTGCGGCATGGCGTGGTGCAGGTCGGCGTACTGCGTATCCAGCACCCACTCGATCATCGGCCACGCCATCACCGGAAAGCCCGGCACGAAGTGATGCCGATTGATCGAAAAGCCCGGAATCTTGTTGTAGCCGTTCGGAATGATCGACGCGCCCTGCGGATACGTGCCCATATTCAGCCGATGCCGATTCTCCGGCGACTCCAGATCGAGCGGTGCGGCCGCGTTCGCCGGATACATGTCGCGGATACGCTCCTGAATCAGCTTTGCGGCCTCCGGATGCAGTTCGAGCGGCACGCCGAGCGCGGCCGCCGCGCATTGGCGCGTGTGGTCGTCGGGAGTGGCGCCGATGCCGCCCGTGGAGAACACGATGTCGCCCGAGGCGAACGTGCGCCGCAGCGTCGCGGTGATGCGCTCCGGATCGTCGCCGATGTACTCCGCCCAGCCGAGCGACAACCCACGCGCGCCCAGCAATTCGATGACCTTCGGCAGATGCTTGTCGATACGTCTGCCCGACAGAATTTCATCGCCGATGATGATGACGCCAAATGCCATTGCCGCCTCTTTTTCGCTTAGTCAGTAATGCATCAGTAGGGAACCGGCGCCGCGTGCCGCACGCCGCCGTGCTCTTCCGCGCGCATGCGCTGCAGCGCGCGCAAACAGTAGTAGCCGAACCATAGCGCCGAAAATATGAGGATGAACGCATAGATCCAGATCGTCACGGCCGTGACAACCGGGAACAGCACGATCAGCCAGACCGACGACACCCACAACAAAGTCGGCAGCGAACCCAGCAAGCCGCTCGCAATGCCGATCAGCAGCAGCGGCAAGCGGAAGCGCCGCACCAGCGCGCGCCGCTCGTCACGCGTGGCATGCAGCGCGAGCGCGTCGTAGCTCATTACACGATACGTCAGCCAGCCCCACAGGAGCGGCGGAATCAACGCGAAGAACGGCGGCACGAGCCAGAGCGGCAGCGTGACGATCAGCAGCACCAGACACACCAGCGTGGTCCACAGCGCCTGACCGAGGCTACCGTACCACGTTCCGCCACGGCGCATTTCGAGGCTCGGGAATTGCCGCGCCGACAGGAAGCGGATCACCGCGGGCATCGACAGTGTGGCGATCAGCAGCAGCACCGTGACGACAATCAGCGGGATCGCCATCGCGATCACGATAAACGGCGCGATCGCTGCATGCAGCGCAGAAAAACCGAGCCAGTCGAACAGTCGATAAAGCGTGATCGTGAACGACCAGCCTTCGAGCCAGGTACGCGTCGCGCCGATCAGCGTCTGCCAGGAAAACCACAGGATCACGCCCCAACCGACCGTTGCCGCCAGAAACGGCATGAAGGTCAACCAGAGCATGCGCGGGTGGAGCGCGCTTGCGAGCGCACGTCCGAACGAGCGCAACAGATCATTCATGCGAGCCAGTGCCGGTGAACAAAACGATGGAATGGAGCGAACCGCGCGACGAATCCGCCGGGCAGCCCCGCGCTTGGTCGCAAAAGTGAACAGGATAAACCACGTGACGCGCCGCCGGGGAAACCGGCGGCGTGGGAGGAAGCGGGCTCAAACGGCGGCGGCGTCGTTGCTTTCGGTGCGGCGCTTCGGCGAGAGACGCCCGGCGATGCGCACAAAGGCGAGCCAGTGCTGCGCCCAGAAGCCGTCACCGTAACGGCGGCCTGTGAGTTGATCGCGGATGCCGGTCGGTTCCATCTCGCGGCTCCATGACACGCTGCGGAACAGCATGTCCCACCACGGAAACAGCACGCCGAAGTTGCAGCCGTATTTCAGCCCTTCGTGTCCGTAACCGATGGCATGGTGGCGCCGATGAAACGTCGGGCTGACCAGCAGCCGCTCGCCCAGCCAGCCGAAGTACATGCGGATGTTCGCGTGTTGCACGCTCTGCGCCAGATTCGTGATGGCGACCAGCACGACGAACTGCGACGGCGGCACGCCGATCACGAGCGCGATGACCGCGAAGAACGAGGCCTGCAGCAGATCGTCGAGAAGATGGTTGCGGTCGTCGGACCACAGCGACATTTGCTGCTGGCTGTGATGCACCGCGTGCAACTCCCACCACACGCCGATCCGGTGTTCCCAGCGGTGATACCAGTAGCCGGCGAAATCGAGCACCAGCAGATACATCACGAACGTGACGAGCGGTTGCGTGGTCACGCCGGGCCAGAGATTGTCGAACTCGATATTCGAAATGTTATGCAGCCGCAGCCACGCCTGCACGGCGTCGAAGAACGGCTGAAGCGCGAAGAAAAAGAACAGGTTGAGAATGCCGAGCTTCGCGATCCACGTATAGATCACGTCCACGCGCACCGCCTTGCGGCTCTGCCATTGTTCCACCGGGCGCAGCGCTTCGAGCGGACGCAGAACCGCGTACATGGCCAGCACTTCGACGACGCCCACGATCACCCAATACAGGCTGTCGTAGGTGTCTTCGTCGTAATCCATCAGATTGAAGCGGAACAGCAGCGGCTGCACCACGTCGACGTACAGCAACGTCTGCACGGCGGAGACGAAGTTGTCGAGGGAAGAAAAAATCAGATGGAACATGGTGCTAGTCTGGTTACTTCATCCGTGACGGTTCGCGTGGTGCGGCATGAGCCTTTTCGCATCAGGCGCCGTTCGGCGCCGTGACCGGCGCGCGATTGAAGAAATAGATGCCGTGCGGCGAACGGCCGACGGCGATCGTCTGGATCAGCTTACGCGTGTTCAGGTCGATGATGCCGACGTGCTTCGCGAAGCGGAACGTAACCCACAGATAGCGTTTGTCGGCGGAAAGTTCCATGTCGTCCGGTCCAGGCATCAAGCCGGTGATGTCGCCGACGTTGGTGAGCGTGTCCTCGTCGATGATGCTGATGGTGCTTGCCACGCGGTTCGACACTGCGACGTGCTTGCCGTCGGCCAGGGAACGGAAGTTGTGCGCGCCGTTGCCGGTGTGGATCGTCTTGACGATCTTCTGGTTGCGCCAATCCACTACCGCGACGTAATCCGAGCCGGTCATGCCGATCAGCAGATATTTCTCGCCCGGCGTCATCCACAGGCCCGCCGGCACCTTGCCGACCTTCATTTTCCATTTGACGGTTTGCGTGGCCAGGTCGATCGCGGCCAGCTCGCCCGACACCTGCAGCGTGACGAATACCGTCTTGCTGTCAGTCGTGAACGCCATGTGGCTCGGCATGACCGCGAGCGGCAGGCGCGAGGCCAGCGTCATCTGGTTCTTCTGGCCGTCGTAGTGATAGATGTCCAGACGGTCCAGACGCAGGCCGGTGGTGACCAGCCATTTGCGATCAGGCGAAAAACCGATCTGGTACGGGTCTTCGATATTTTCGACCCAGCGCTGCACCTGGCCGGATTTCGGATCCACGAACATCAGGTTGTTCGACACCGAATTCGCGACGATCAACGACGAATTGTCCGGCGTAGCCATCAGGTGATGCGGTTCCTTACCCGTGGGCACCGTGCCGACGACCTGGCGGGTCGCCTCGTCGATCAGGCTCAGCGTGGCCTCGCCGGAATTGAGCACGATCACGTTGTTGGCGTGGGCCGCCGGAGAAAAAAAGCCTGTGGCGGCGACCAGCACCGCGCCCGCGGCGACCGTGGCAGTCAAGCCGGGAAGAAAAAATTTACGCATGAAAACTCACTTCGGAGAACAACCATCATTGTAGAACGTTTGCCGCGGCCAGCGGTTGACGCAGGTCGGTGTAAGGCCAGGAGAAATCAGGGGCGGGATGACCCGGCTGCCTGGATGGCGAGCGGGTCGAACACACACGCGAATCGCGTCGTTCTGAAAGCGCCGGTGGCGAGTATCACGCGTGAAAAGTGGAATCTCATTGAAGACGTATAAACGCAGGAGAATGCTTAGATTGACCAAACAATTACCAGAATATATTTTGAACATTCCTTATTTAACGCCTCTTACATATTGATCAATCGAGACACGCCAACATAATGTGATTTTTCCGCACCTGCTGCAGATTTAACTGATCGCCCGCGCCGCCGCCGAACCTGAAAATCCCCCCGCCTCATCCCTATCCACTCATTCCTGGATGCACGGGCGTGACGCGGGCGTTTTGCACGTACGAGATAACGATCGGCCTGCTCTGGCAAAGCCAAAGCTCGCGGATTTATTTTTGCGTGATTTATCCAGGCGATGAATCCATACAAGAACACCCGCGCTCATGTGCCGCGCATTCACGCACTACCGCGGAGTTTCTAAAACAATGAATAGCAATAACCGATTGGTTTGGTGTGAAGCGACGGCAATGTCGCCGGCGGCGCCGATAACGGCAAGATCAAAGACGAAGCGCAAGAAGGCCATCGCGCGTGCAGTGCTGATTCTGGCTGCGCTGGCGGGGGGCGCGCCGGCGGCGCATGCCGCCCTCTTCGTAGACACGAGCGTCAATTCGCCCGGAAACGATCTCGCCCCCTATGCGGCAGGCCCGGGCGCGATTGCGATCGGCATCGGCGCAACTGCGGCGGGCCCCTACGCGATGGCGACGGGCTTCCAGGCCGTTGCGCAGGGCGCGATGTCGATCGCAACCGGCGTTCAGGCCAACGCGAACAGCGTCAATTCGATTGCAATGGGCGTGCAGGCGACAACCGCACCCACTGCGCTCTACGGAATCGCAATCGGCAATCAGGCTTTCGTCAGCGGAGTGGGGGCGATGGCGTTCGGCAAAGCCGCGCAGGCTGGCGGCCTCAACTCGGTCGCCATCGGTTATGCGGCGTCAGCCACGCTCGCCAACAGTGTCGCGCTCGGCGCGGGTTCACTCACGACCGTCGGGGCCCAGACCGGCTACGCCGCTTACGGCCTCACCGCATCACAATCTTCGGCCGGCGAAGTCAACGTCGGCAACCGGTCCGTTAGCGGCGTCGCCGCCGGCGCAGCCGACACCGATGCCGTCAACGTCAGCCAGCTCAAGGGCGCCATTACTGCTGCCACGGCCAACGCTGTCTCATACGGCACTAATGCGGACGGCACCGTCAACACGAACAGCGTCACGCTCGCGGGTCCCACCTCCACGGACGGCGGCGTCACGGGCGGTACGACGATCACCAACGTGCATCAGGGCGCAGTATCTGCCAGCAGCACCGATGCGGTGAACGGCGCCCAGCTCTACGCCGTCGCCGGCGACACCAGCGCGGCCTACATCAGTCAGAACGGCAACGGCGTCAAATACGTCCGGACCAACGACAACTCGCTGACGCCGGACGACGCTCACGCAATCGCCACCGGCGCTTCGGCGATCGGCTACAAGGCCCAGGCAGACGGCGATAACTCGGTCGCGCTCGGCCGCGGCGCTCGCTCGGAAATTGCCGCCGCCGGGGCCGTTGCAATCGGCTACAACTCCGACGCGGCGGCGACCGGCGCCGTCGCCACGGGCAATCAGGCAAGCGCATCCGCAGCGAATGCTATCGCGGTTGGCTATGCCGCATCGGCGAGCAGCCTGAACGGCGTCGCCATCGGCAATGCCGCGCTGGCGAACGGCACCAATGCCGTGGCGCTCGGCGCCGGCGCCCGCGCCTGGCAAAATGGCACAGCGCTCGGCCGGCTCGCCACCGCGTATGGCGCCAACACGTCCGCGCTCGGCTACGGCTCGCTCGCCTACGCCGACGGCTCCACGGCGCTCGGCGCCAATGCGAAGGTCTCCGGGACCAACAGCGTGGCGCTTGGCTACAACGCCAGTGTCACCGCCGCGAACAGTGTCGGCGTCGGGGCGAACTCAACCACCACCGCGAATCTCGGCCAACCCGGCGCGGAATTCGGCACGAGCGGCGTGGTCGCTGCGACCACCGCTTTCGGCGAAGTGTCCGTCGGCTCGACGGGCAACGAGCGCCGCCTGACTAACGTGGCAGCCGGCGCGGCGGCAACCGATGCCGTCAACGTCAGCCAGTTGAGCGCGGTCGACGGCAAGATCGTCGCTATCGCGCAAAGCGGCACCCAGCACTACTTCAAGGCCAACGGCATCGCCGACGGCACGGACGACGCCGTCGCCGCCGGTACGCATGCGGTCGCGGCAGGGGTGCTGGCGAGCGCATCGGGCGACAACGCCACCGCGCTCGGCGCCAATTCCGCGGCCGCCGCAACCGGCGCCGCCGCGCTCGGTGCGTATGCGTCCGCCACCTCGGCCGGCAGCGTCGCGATTGGTTACAACGCCGTCGCCGGCAACGTCGATTCAATTGCGATAGGCCATGACGCGAACGCATCGGCCGACGGTTCGGTCGCCTTGGGCCAAGGTTCGGTGGCCGATCGGGCGAACAGCGTCTCCGTCGGCTCCGCCGGCAACGAACGTCAGATCACCAACGTCGCCGACGGCACCAGCGCGACCGACGCCGTCAACCTGAGGCAATTGCAGGCCGCCAGCGCGAGCGCCTCGCGCTACTTCAAGGCAAACGGCCTGAACGACGGCACCGACGACGCCTCGGCCACCGGCAGCAACGCAGTCGCCATCGGAAGTTCCGCGCTCGCCGCCGGGCAAGCAGCCTTTGCCGCTGGCGCGAGCTCGCAGGCGAACGGCGCGTTCAGCACCGCGGTCGGCGGCGCCGCGATCGCTCAGGGCGACGGCTCCACCGCGCTGGGATATCAGGCCGGCGCAAGCGGCGCAAATTCGACCGCGCTCGGTTATCAGGCGAGCGCCTCGGCCGCCAACTCGGTCGCACTCGGCCAAGGCTCGAACGCGACGCGGGCGAACACGGTTTCGGTCGGCTCCGCCGGCAACGAACGCCAGATCACGAACGTCGCAGCCGGCACGGCGGACACCGACGCCGTCAACGTCGCGCAGTTGAAAGCCGTGAGCGACCAGGGCGCCGCAAACGCCGCGAAACTCGACGGTGCGCTCACGTATGACCAGAACGCCGACGGCAGCGTCAACAAGAACAGCGTCACGCTCGGTGGCGACGCGGCGAACGGCGGGACGGCGATCCATAACGTCGCGGCGGGGGCGGACGGCACCGACGCGGTCAACGTCGATCAGTTGAACGCCGCCATCGCGGGCGCGGTCAACAACGTCGTGGTCAACTCGGGTAATCCGTTCTTCAGCGCGGAAGGCAACCGCGACACCCAAGGCGCCGTGTCGTCCGGCGCGCAGTCTGTCGCCGCGGGCGCCAACGCTCGGGCAACCGGCACCAACGCGGTCGCCATCGGCGCGAACTCGCTGGCGAGCGGCGCCAATGCCACCGCGCTCGGCGCAGCTGCAAACGCCAGCGCTGACAACTCCGTCGCATTGGGCCAAGGCTCGATCGCGGACCGCGCAAACACGGTCTCGGTCGGCGCGGCAGACCAGGAACGCCAGATCACCAATGTCGCAGCCGGTGTGCAAGGCACCGACGCGGTCAACGTCAACCAGTTGCAGCAAAGCGTGAGCGGAGCGGTCAGCCAGGCGAACAGCTATACCGACGACCAGATCCGCTCCGCCCGTCGCGATGGTTATGGCGGCACGGCATCCGCCATGGCAATGGCCGGCTTGCCGCAGGCAATTCTGCCTGGTCGCGGCATGGTCGCAATGGCCGGCGGCACCTATGCGGGGCAGTCGGCGTTGGCCATCGGCGTATCGCAAATCTCGGAAACGGGGAAGTGGGTCTACAAGCTGCAAGGCACGACGGATTCGCGCGGACAGTTCGGCGCGGCGATCGGCGCCGGCATGCACTGGTAACGGAACTGGTAGGACAGACCGGGCCAACGCGAGTCGCAGCAGCAGCCCGGTCGATCGACTTTTCATATGCGACGAGCGCGGGCTAGACCCAAGCCCCGCGCCCGTTTTTGCCCGCGCCGCTATGCCCACAAGGCATGGCGGCGCGCGCCCTGTTATCTCGCCGCGAAAGACCGCGGGCCTATCACGCCGATCTGTAGCCGACCCGATCCGCGCGAGGCGCCCCTGCGCCCCGATTAGCGCTGCATCGACTCCCATACCTTATAAAGCCGCTTCACCGAAATCGGCATCGGCGTACGCAACTCCTGCGCAAACAGCGAGATCCGCAACTCTTCCAGCAACCAGCGGAACTCCGACAGGCGCGGATCCAGCACGCCGCCGCGTTGCGCCACCGCGCGCTGGTAGTTCTGCAGCAGCGGCTGGAATTCAGCGAACTGCCGTGCGTCGCGCGCGGGGTCCGCCTTCAACTTGTCGATGCGCAGCGCGATCCCCTTGAGATAGCGAGGGAAATGCGCCAGTTGTGCGTACGGCGTGTCGACCACGAAGCGCTTGCCGATCAGTCCGTCGAGCTGGTTCTGCAAATCGGCATGCGCCGCCGTGAACGACTTCGCCTGCACCAGCTTCTTCGCGACGCTCGCGTATTCGCCCAGAATCTGCCCGACCAGCCGCGCAATTTCCTGAGCGAGCAGGGTCAGGCGGCTGCGGCCTTCGTCGCGGCGCGTGTGGAAACTGACGTCGTCATCGGGCAGCGGGTCTTGCAGGCAGGCGCGGTCGAGCGCGGTGTCGATCAGTTGATCGCGCAACTCTTCCTGCGTGCCGCGCGGCATGAACTGCATCGCCATTTCGCGCAAACCCGGCAGATTCTTTTCCAGATACTTGATCGGCTCCTTCAACTGCAACGCGAACAGTCGACGCAATCCCGCGCGATGAATCCGCGCGGCTTCGTCGGGCGAATCGAACACTTCGACGTCGCAATGCGTGCCGCGATCCACCAGCGCCGGATAACCGAACAGCGTCTGCCCGCCGCGACGGATTTCGAGCAGCTCGGGAAGCTTGCCGAAATTCCATGTCGTCAGCTTTTCATACAAGGCGGTGCCCTGCGCGCCGGCTTGCGGCGCGGTCTGCGGGCCTGACACGCCAGCGCCGCCCTTGCCTCGCTGCGCACCCGCGCCGGCCGCACCACCGGACGCTTGCGACGGCGTCGCGACACCGCCGCCGCCCGCGTCCGCCAACGCCGCCCCGGCCGCGCTCGATGCGATCTTCTGAAAATGCTGCTGCGCCTGGCCGCCGAGTTCGGCGCGCAGTTGCGACATGTTGCGGCCCATCGCGAGCTGGCGACCGTGCTCGTCGACGACCTTGAAGTTCATGAACAGATGCGGCGGCAAGGTCTCGAGCTTGAAGTCCGACTGCTTCATCGCGACTTGCGTCTGCTCGCGAACATCGGCAATCAGCGACTCGAGCAAACCGCCCGCACCGAAGCGCGGACCGCCGTGCCGGTCGACGAAACCCGCCGCGTACTCGGGCAGCGGCACACAATGACGGCGCAGCTTCTGCGGCAAGGACTTCAGCAGCAGTTGCGTCTTCTCTTTCAGCATGCCGGGCACGAGCCATTCGCAGCGCCGCGCGTCGACCTGATTCAGTGCATACAGCGGCACGGCGAGCGTCACGCCGTCACGCGGCGAACCCGGCTCGAAATGATAGGTGAGCGCCATCTCGACGCCCGCCATCGTCATCCGCTTCGGGAACAGGTCGGTGGTCACGCCGGCGGCTTCGTGCCGCATCAAGTCGTCACGCGACAGATACAAGAGGCGTAGTTTGTCCTCCGGCAGACCGCTCTTTTTCACCTCGTCGCGATACCAGCGCTCGAACGACGCGCCGGTGTAAATGCCCTTCGGCAGCGCCTGATCGTAGTAGGCGAAGATCAACTCGTCGTCCACCAGCACGTCCTGGCGGCGCGACTTGTGTTCGAGCTGCTCGATATCGGCGAGCAGTTTGCGGTTGTGCGCGAAGAACGCAAGCTTCGTGTCGAACTCGCCTTCCACCAGCGCGCCGCGAATGAACAGTTCGCGGGCGCGCCCCGGATCCTGTTTGCCAAAACTCACGCGCCGCCGGTGATAGATCGGCAGCCCGTACAGCACCGCGCGTTCGAACGCCGAGACCTGCGCCGCGCGCTTCTCCCAATGCGGCTCGGAGAGCGACTTCTTCAGCAGATGCGCGCCGATCTTCTCGATCCACTCCGGCTCGATCTTCGCGATGCAACGCGCGTACAGGCGGCTCGTCTCCACCAGTTCGGCGGCCATCACCCACTTGCCGGCCTTCTTCACCAGCGCCGAGCCTGGCCACAGATAGAACTTGATGCCGCGCGCGCCGAGGTAATACGGTTCGTCATCGGCTTTGAGGCCGATGTTGCCGAGCAGGCCCGTCAGCAACGCGAGATGGATCTGCTCGAAGGTCGCTTCCGCTTCGTTCAGACGCCAGCCGTGCTCGCGCACCACCGTCAGCAGTTGCGAGTGCACGTCGCGCCATTCGCGCAGGCGGAGTTGCGACAGGAAGTTCTTGCGGCACTCTTCGTGCAGTTGCTTGTTCGACTTCTTGTGCGCGATCGCTTCTTCGAACCAGTTCCAGATTTTCAGCCACTGCAGAAATTCGGAGCGCTCATCGGCGAAACGGCGATGCGCCTGATCGGCCTGCTCCTGCGCTTCGATCGGCCGGTCGCGCGGGTCCTGCACGGACAACGCGCTCGCGATGATCAGCACTTCCTTCAACGCCTGCTGGTCGCGTGCGGCCAGAATCATCCGGCCGACGCGCGGGTCGAGCGGCAGGCGCGCGAGTTCGCGGCCGAGCGGCGTGAGCTGGTTGTCGTCGTCGACGGCGCCGAGTTCGTTGAGCAGCTGATAGCCGTCGGCGATGGCGCGGCCAGGCGGCGGCTCGATGAACGGGAACGTCTCGATCGCCGTCAGATGCAGCGACTTCATGCGCAGAATCACCGACGCCAGCGACGAACGCAGAATCTCCGGATCAGTGAAGCGAACGCGGCCCTGGTAGTCGCTTTCCTCGTAGAGACGAATGCAGATGCCATCGGCCACGCGGCCGCAACGCCCGGCCCGCTGATTCGCGGCGGCCTGCGAAATCGACTCGACCTGCAACTGCTCGACCTTGTTGCGATATGAGTAGCGCTTCACGCGCGCGAGGCCGGTGTCGACCACATAGCGAATGCCCGGCACCGTCAGCGAGGTTTCGGCGACATTCGTGGCCAGCACGATGCGGCGCGCGTTCGAGGTGCGGAACACGCGCTCCTGTTCGGCCGCGGAAAGCCGCGCGAACAGCGGCAAAATTTCCGTATGCGGCGGATGATGCTTGCGCAGCGCCTCGGCGGCATCGCGGATTTCGCGCTCGCCGGGCAGGAACACGAGCACGTCGCCCGGGCCTTCGCGGCAGAGTTCGTCGACGGCGTCGACGATCGCGTCCATCAGATCGCGATCGGTTTCGCGCTGCGATTTCGGCCGGTCGCCGCCGCGTTGCGCAGCAGGCGCATCACCTTGCGCGCCCTTCACAGCAGGGCTGTCTTCCGCGACCGGGCGATAGCGCACCTCGACCGGATACAGCCGCCCGCTCACCTCGATCACCGGCGCGGGCTTTTCTTCGCTGCCGAAGTGGCGCGCGAAACGATCCGCGTCGATCGTCGCCGAGGTCACGATCAGTTTCAGATCGGGACGCTTGACGAGGATTTCCTTCAGATAGCCGAGCAGAAAATCGATGTTGAGGCTGCGCTCGTGCGCCTCGTCGATGATCAGCGTGTCGTATGCCTTGAGCAGCGGATCGGTTTGCGTTTCGGCGAGCAGAATGCCGTCGGTCATCAGCTTGACCGAGGCGCCCGGCGACAGATTGTCGGTGAAGCGCACCTTGTAGCCGACCACTTCGCCGAACGGCGTGCCGAGTTCTTCGGCGATGCGGCGGCCGGTCGCCGACGCAGCGATCCGGCGCGGCTGCGTGTGGCCGATCAGCCCGGAGCCGCCCGCGCCGAGACCGCGGCCGAGTTCGAGGCAGATTTTCGGCAGCTGGGTGGTTTTACCGGAGCCGGTTTCGCCGCAGACGATCACGACCTGATTCCGGGCGATGGCTTTGGCGATTTCCTCGCGACGGCCGGAAACCGGCAGCGCTTCCGGGTAAGTAATCGGCGGAATCGGATTGGGCTCGACCACACGCGGCGCGCGGGGTGCGCGGGGTGCATGGGGCTCACGGGGCTGCTGCGGTTCACGCCGGCTCGCGCCGCGCTCGGACGCCCGCCGCGATTCATCGCTTGCAGCGTGTTTCGGCGCCGCGTCTTTTCCAGGACCGCGCACGTCGCGGTCCGAATCATGCTCGTGCGCCCGCGCATTTTCCGCGGCGCGCTGCGGCTCGCGCGCCGTGTGCGGCGTGTTGCGTTCGGCGTCCTGCGCATCGCGGCGCTTCGCGTCGCCGGCCTTCGGTTGATCGACGGCCGGCGCCGGATTCTCGTTCGCCGCAGCGGGACTTTTGGGTACATTCGACATGGGGGCGCATTATAATCCCCGGCATGAATTCCCAAACCGACCTCGTCCCCGCGCCCGCGAGCGCTCCGGCCCCCGCCGGCGCAACGGAAGATCTCGCCCAGCACGCGCAATTCGTCGACTGGATGCGCTCAGTCGCCCCTTACATCCATGCGTTCCGTAACAAGACGTTCGTCGTCGGGTTCGGCGGCGAGGTGGTGCATCAGGGGCTCCTGAACGCGCTCGTGTCCGACATCGCGCTGCTGCAGGCCATGGGCATCCAGATCGTGCTGGTGCACGGCTCGCGCCCGCAGGTCGAAGAACAGATGAGCCTGCACGGCGTCGAGTCCGAGTTTTCGCACGGCATGCGCATTACGGACGCGCGCGCGCTCGAATCCGCGAAAGAAGCGGCCGGCGAAGTGCGTCTGGATATCGAGGCCGCGATCAGCCAGGGTTTGCCGAATACGCCAATGGCACACGCGCACATCAGCGTGGTGTCGGGCAACTTCGTGACGGCGCGGCCGGTCGGCATTCTCGACGGGGTCGATTTCGCGCACACGGGCGTGGTGCGCAAGATCGACGCCGACTCGATCCGCCACTCGCTCGCGAGCCGCAAGCTGGTGCTGCTCTCGCCGCTCGGCTTCTCGCCCACCGGCGAGGCCTTCAATCTGGCCATGGAAGACGTGGCGTCCGCCGCGGCGATCGCGCTGCGGGCCGACAAGATCGTGTTCCTGACCGAAACGCCGGGGCTGATGCAAGCCGGCGAAGAAGGCCCCGAACTGGTGCGCGAACTGTCGCTCGACGACGCCTACAAACTGCACGAAAGCGGTGAAGTCACCGGCGACGCGGGCTTCTATCTGAAGCACTCGATTCGCGCCTGCCGCGGCGGCGTGGCGCGGGCGCACATCATCCCTTACGCGCTCGACGGCAGCCTGCTGCTCGAACTGTTCCTGCACGACGGCGTGGGCACGATGATCTCGTACGAGAACCTCGAAAGCCTGCGCGAAGCCACGCCGGACGACGTCGGCGGCATTCTCGCGCTGATCGAGCCGCTCGAATCGGACGGCACGCTGGTGCGGCGCGGGCGTCACCAGATTGAACGCGACATCGACCATTTCTCGGTGATCGAGCACGATGGCGTGCTGTTCGGCTGCGCGGCGCTGTATCCGTACACGCAGGAGCGCATCGGCGAAATGGCGTGCCTGACGGTCGCGCCCGAAGCGCAAGGCACCGGCGACGGCGAACGGCTGTTGAAGCGCATCGAGCAGCGCGCGCGGGCGCGCGGCCTGACGCGCATTTTCGTGCTCACCACGCGTACCGAACACTGGTTTCTCAAGCGCGGCTTCGTCAAGGTCACGGTCGACGACCTGCCGGAAGACCGCCGCCGGCTCTATAACTGGCAGCGCAAGTCGCTCGTGCTGATGAAACAGCTCTGAGCGGCCCTATATAGCGACTGTCCGCCCCCACACCGATTTTAGGAGAAGCACAGCATGACTCGTATGGTTCAATGCGCGAAGCTCGGCAAAGAAGCCGAAGGCCTCGATTTCCCGCCGCTGCCCGGCGAACTCGGCAAGCGGATCTACGAAGGCATCTCGAAGGAAGCCTGGCAGGCCTGGTTGAAGCAGCAAACCATGCTGATCAACGAAAACCGCCTGAACATGGCCGATCCACGCGCGCGCCAATATCTGATGAAGCAGACCGAAAAGTTTTTCTTCGGCGAAGGCGCGGACACGGCGCAGGGTTATGTGCCGCCGTCGGCTGAGTAAAGTAAAGGCTTTCGCGCTTTCAAACTGCATGACCGAAATCCGCGCCGCGTGCGCGGATTTTTTTCGTCTGCGCGCGCCACCGGATTCGCCGAATCGAGACCGCCAGATCGCCGCTTCAACCTCACCGTGAAAATTCCCCAAACGGTACATTTTCGCACCGTTTTAAGCCGCTTTTTCAGACCGCCAGGATCCGCTCGACCCCCCGCCCGGCAAGGGATTGAGCGTGCCCGCCAAGGCCCTCGGCGGACACCGGGTTTGCACGATCCTCTGTTATCGTGCTATCATGTGCCTCGTTCCAACAGCATTTCACCTTCATTCACGTTCTCTTCAATCTGGCGCGCAGTGCGTGTGCCATCCCGAATTGAACAGTTTTTATACAAGAAGGCTTGTCGGTCGTTTCCCCGTTTCGCGTCACACGTGAGCGGCGAATAAAGCACCGGCCTTTTTCGTTTCAAGCCTTCCAGCGGCGCATGGGCCAGCTTTCAGCCACCCAGCGCCCTCATGCATCTGCCCCCCTTCCACGGCCACGCAGGTGCAACGTCAGCACAATCTAGACGAGTGTTTTTTCGCGACCTGTCTCGCGAGGCACGGGCGTTGTGTTTTCTATCACGCCCCGCTCCATCGCCCTGCAACGGCGACGGAGATGCTTTCGCCTTGCTCGCGAAACTGCACTTCCCAGCAACCGTGGCGGAACGTTCATGCGCGTCATGAGTTTCGTCGCAGTCATTGGAGTTTTCACCTTGACCGCTTCCAGCAACGGCTTCTGGCGACACCACAAAGAAGAACAACGCCTCTCTCTGGACGACATCACCGTCGTCGACAAATCTCTCCTCAAGCGGGCCGTCGGCGCCATGGCGCTCGGCAACGCCATGGAATGGTTCGATTTCGGCGTGTACAGCTACATTGCAGTCACGCTCGGCAAAGTGTTCTTCCCGTCGGCTAGTCCGGCTGCGCAGCTGATCGCCACGTTCGGCACGTTCGCCGCGGCGTTCCTCGTGCGGCCGGTGGGCGGCATGGTGTTCGGACCGCTCGGCGACCGCATCGGCCGGCAGCGTGTGCTCGCCATGACCATGATCATGATGGCGCTCGGCACCTTCGCGATCGGTCTGATTCCGAGCTACACGACGATCGGCATTTTCGCGCCGGTGCTGCTGCTGGTCGCGCGTCTGGTGCAAGGTTTCTCGACCGGCGGCGAGTACGGCGGCGCGGCCACCTTCATCGCCGAATTCTCGACGGACAAGCGCCGCGGCTTCATGGGCAGCTTCCTCGAGTTCGGCACGCTGATCGGCTACGTGCTCGGCGCGGGCACCGTTGCCGTGCTGACCGCGACGCTCTCGAACGACGCGCTGCTCTCGTGGGGCTGGCGTGTGCCGTTCCTGATCGCCGGGCCGCTGGGTCTGGTGGGTCTGTACATCCGCATGAAGCTCGAAGAAACGCCCGCGTTCAAGAAGCAGGCCGAGCAACGTGAAGCGGAAGACAAGGCGGTGCCGAAGCAGTCGCTCGGTCAGTTGCTCGCGCAGCAATGGAAGCCGCTGCTGCTGTGCGTCGGCCTCGTGCTGATCTTCAACGTCACCGACTACATGGCGCTCTCGTATCTGCCGAGCTATCTGTCGGCCACGCTGCACTTCAACGAAACGCACGGCCTGTTCCTCGTGCTGCTGGTCATGGTGCTGATGATGCCGATGACGCTCGCCGCCGGCCGTCTGTCCGACACGATCGGCCGCAAGCCGGTGATGCTGTTCGGTTGCGTGGGCCTGTTCGCGCTGTCGATTCCCGCCCTGCTGCTGATCCGCATGGGCACGGTGCTGCCGGTGTTCGGCGGCTTGATGATTCTCGGCACGCTGCTGTCGTGCTTCACCGGTGTGATGCCGTCGGCGCTGCCGGCGCTGTTCCCGACCAAAATCCGCTACGGTGCGCTGGCGATCGGCTTCAATGTTTCGGTGTCGCTGTTCGGTGGTACGACGCCGCTCGTGACCGCATGGCTGGTGAACAGCACCGGCAATCTGATGATGCCCGCGTACTACCTGATGGGCGCGTCGCTGATCGGTATCGTCTCGGTGGTGGCGCTGCGCGAAACCGCCCGCAAGCCGCTGCTCGGCTCGGGCCCGTGCGTGGCGACGCGTGCGGAAGCGCATGCGGTGTTGCGCGGTGAGCGTGAAGCCGAGGAGATGGACGAACGCTTTGCGGCAGCCGCGACGGCGCGTGCCTGAGCATGGGTTGTTTGATAGTTGACGCGGCCAGTCCGCGAGCAGTCTGAGAACGGGCCGGCAAATTTTTTGCCGGCCCGTTTTTTAGGGCATCAGCGAATCGAAGCTCGCGCTTGCGTGCGCGCCTTGGACGATCAGTATCCCTGCTGAAATCGGCAACTTGAAACGGCGTGGTCCGGCGCTGCCTGGATTGACGAACAGCACGCCGTCGCGTTCGCGGATCAATGGTTTGTGCGAATGGCCGGTTACCACTACGTTGATGCCGTGGCTGTGCGGATCGGGGCCTACGTCGGCGATATCGTGCACGACGAGAATCGTCACTTGCTGCACGGTCAGCGTGGTGTGCGTCGGCAACGACGCGGCCCAGTCGCCGGTGTCGTTGTTGCCGCGCACCGCTGTGACCGGCGCGATCTGGGTGAGTGCATCGAGTACGGCTTCGTTGCAGATATCGCCCGCGTGGATGATCGCATCACAACCGGCCAGATAGTGCAATGCCTCCGGGCGCACGAGGTTGTGCGTGTCGGAGATCAGGCCGATTCGTGTGCGTGTGGGTTGTCGAGGGCGCGAAATCATGTTGGAAGTATCGGGCAAATGAGCGGACTGCGTGCGCGGTGGTTCCGCTGAGCGGGCGTGTCCGCGCTTCGAGTCTCTAGCAACACGATGCCTCGCATTGAGCCGCTTGAGGTGCTTGAGGTGCTTGATGCGTTTCAGCCGCAATGATCCGCAATAAGCACGTCAAACTCACCCCGCTCAATCCGCCGACTGCCGCTCCGCAAGTCCGCGCGACCCAGCCTGAACCGGCCGTTTCGCGCCGAGCATCCGTTTAGTCGCGCCCTGCACGATCATCGAAGCCACCGACGCGCACGCAAAGCTGAGCCACACGCCGTACCGCGGCAACATCGTCGCCGTCACGGCAAAGAACGCCGCGAACGAGGCGCGGCCGATCACCATGCCGCGCATCAGCAAGGCGACGAAGTCCGCGCCGTGCGCGCGCTGCGCCGAGACAGCGAGCACGATGCCGAGCAACGGAAAAACCGACAGCAGTCCGCTCCACGTCGCGCCCACCGACGCGGACAGCGTAGTCACCGCGACCGTCAGCAACGCGCCGGCGAGCATGCGCGCGACGAGATCGCCGAGTCCGAGGCGCGCCGCCGGCACGCGGCCGGTCACGCGCGGCAAGCCGCTTTGCGACACCGCCACCGCCACGCAAGCCGCCGCGACCGCCCATGCAAGTCCGGCGGGAAGCTGCGTGAGCACCATTGCCACGCCGACCCAGCCCACCATGCCCGCGATCGACGCGAGCGGCCACGCGACACGCCGGCAGGTCCACGCATACGCAAAATTGAACGCTTCCGACGCGGCAATCGCCGCGATCGAAGCCGCCGACGCCTGCGCCGCGAACGAAGGCCCGCGCTCCAACGCGAGCAGCAACACGATCGGCCCGGCGACCATCGGCAGCCCCGCGAGCCACCCCGCCACCGACGGCCCCCACACGCGTCCCGCCACGGTCAGCGCGGCGAGAAACGCCGGCACCAGCACCAGCTTGAGCGCGAGCAGCACGCTTACGATTCCAGCACGTGTTCGATGCGCCGGTCCGGCACCAGCCACCACGCGGCAGCGAGCGTATAAAGCGCAGCCGAAACCCACGGCACGACAAACGCCAGCGCAATGCCCGTCAGATAGATCACGACCGAAACCTTGCCCTTGATGTCGCTGCCGACCGCCCTGGCTAGCGTCGAGTCCTTGCCGTGCTCGCGGATCAGCACGCCCATCAGAATGAAGTACGCGATCGACGACATGAACAGCACCACGCCGTACATCGCGGTCGGCCAGGAAGCCAGATGGTTTTCGCCGACCCAATGCGTGACGGCCGGTAGCAGCGACAGCCAGAACAGCAGATGGAGGTTGGCCCACAGCACCGCGCCGTTGACCTTCTGCACGGCATGGAACATGTGATGATGATTGTTCCAGTAGATGCCGACGTAGATAAAGCTCAGCACGTACGCGCAGAACACGGGGAGAACCGGACGCAGCGCGGCAAGATCGAAGCCTTCCGGCACCTTCAACTCGAGCACCATGATCGTGATGATGATGGCGATCACGCCATCGCTGAAGGCTTCGACACGTCCCTTGCCCATCGGTTGAATTCCTGATGATGAATGCGGTTGCGCGCACCGTTCGCCCGCATTCCGCGGACGACCTACGCCGTTGCCGATTATCCGCGATGGCCCAACGCTTTGTCGATGCGTCTGATCGATCGGCAGATTGCCGAGTTCAGGTTGAAGCGTCGTCCGGGTAGTAGACGGCGAGCCACACGCTGGGCTCCCGATCGCTTGTCCATGCCACGCGATGCCGGCAATGCGCGTCGATCAGCACGTGATCGCCGGCCTTCATCTGGTGAGGCGCGGCCTCACCTTCGAATACGAGCGCCGCCGCGCCGCTCAATAGCACGACCCACTCGGCGCGCGGACTGTCGTACCAGAAGCCCGGCGGGCTGGCGTGACCCATGGAGACGATCCGCTCGATGCTTACGCCGCCCTGCTCGACCAGCGCGTCGATCTGCTCGTCCGCGTCCGCGGACGCGTCGTGATCGAACAGATTGCCGCTTCGGATTGCGCGCTTCATCGTACGTGCTCCGCTCGCGTGCGCCGCTCACTTCATCGGCTTGAGTCCATCGAGCAAGGTCGGCACCAGTTCGCTGATGGTCGGGTGAATATGCATCGCGTACTGCAAGGTCGGATACGGCGCGCCCGCCGTCATGATGTCGATGAACGTGTGAATCGCCTCGTCGCCTTCGATACCGTGAATCGCCGCCCCGAGAATCCGCTTGCTCTCCTTGTCGACCATCACCTTCATGAAACCGTCGGTCTCGCCGCGTTCGCGCGCGCGGCCCACGCGCGTCATCGGCATGGTGGCGATCAGCGCGTCGCGGCCCGATTTGCGCACCTCGGCCTCCGAGGCGCCGACGCGCGCGAGCGGCGGGTCGACGAATACGGCATACGCCATGATCCGCGTATCGACGCTGCGCGCGCCGCCGTCGAGCAGATTGGCCGCGACGATCTGATAGTCGTCGTAAGAGGTGTGAGTGAAGGCGCCGCGCCCGTTGACGTCGCCGATCGCCCAGACGCCCGGCACGCTGGTGCGCAACTGGCCGTCGACGGGAATCGTGCCGTGCTTGTCCAGCGTGATGCCGGCGGCGGCAAGGCCGAGGTCGTCGGTATTCGGCTCACGGCCGGTCGCGAACAGCAGGTGCGACGCTTCGAGCGCGGGAATGTTCTGCTCGAAGCCGATGCACACTTCGTTCTCGCGATGCGGATGTGGCTCGACCCGCGAAGGCTGCACATTGAAGCGAAACTCCACGCCCTCGCGCGCGAGCACCTTCTGCACGGAATCGGCGAAATCGGCGTCCTCACGCGTAAGCAATCGTTCACCGCGCACCAGCACGGTCACCTGGCTGCCGAAGCGGCGAAATATCTGCGCGAATTCGAGCGCGATATAACTCGCGCCGACGATCACCAGATGACTCGGCAATTCCGTCAGATCGAGCAGGTTGGAATTGGTGTAGTAGCGAATCCGCTCGAGCCCGGCGAGTGGCGGCACGACCGCGCGCGTGCCGGTGTTGATGAAGATTTCGTCGGCGTTGATCTCATCGAGCAGATTGCCGCCCGGGCCGCTGATAGCGAGCGCATGCGGTCCGGTAAAACGCGCGTGACCGTTGAACACGCTCACGTTCTGGGTGCCGCGCAGCCATTTCTCCACGCCGTCGCGCGACTGCCCGATGATCTTGTCCTTGCGCGCCTTGACCGCGGCCAGATCGACGTTGATCGCGCCGCCCACCTGCACGCCGAATTCCGCGGCATGACGCGCGACATGCGCGGCGCGGGCGCTCGCTACATAGGATTTGGTCGGCGTGCAGCCGACGTTCACGCAGGTGCCGCCAAAGGCAGCCCGTTCGATGACCGCCGTTTTGCGGCCGCTTTGACCGAGACGCACGGCGAGCGGTGAGCCGCCCTGTCCCGTACCGATCACAACTGCGTCGAAGTGCTGTGGCATGGCAACTCTCCCGAGGCTGGGCTGCTGGTCGTAGCATCTTACCCTTCGGCCCTGGAATCACCATGCTGCGCCGCTCATTACTGCCGCGGATTGTTGCGAATGACTGCTGTTTTCCGTCTGTTGGACTCAGGCGTGGCAATGCACGGCGCAGATCAGCTCGCGCGAACGTTGCAGCGCGGCCTGCGCACCGCGGGACGCCATCACCCAGCCGACCTGGCCGAGATTGAAGTCCTGCGACACCATCACCTGCATGAGGGCGACCATCGGTAAGACCACCGACGGCCGGTAGAGCTGGTCTCTGATTAAATCTGGCATGACAACTCCCATCGCACGACGCCGCTTCGACATCGCGCTCAATTTACTTTTCGATGGGAGGATTTTAGGGAGACCGGCCTCGCGGATAAATACCGCGAACGCGAAGTCACTTGTCCAGCAAACCGAACAATCCCGTCAGCATGTGCGCGGCGCGCGCCGTTCAAGGCCGCATTCGCAAGCCCGGCAAGGCTTCCGGCCTCGCGTGCGGAACGGCCGGCACGTTCAGGCGTCGGCCACGTTGAGCTGCGCGTCCCACAAACCGCGGGCATACGCACTGGCCCCAACCGGACGGCTGTACAGATAGCCCTGCTGCTTGTCGCAGTCGATCGCGCGCAGGAACGCCGCCTGTTCGGCGGTTTCCACCCCTTCGGCGGTGACGTTCATGCCGAGCGAGTGCGCCATCGCCACCACCGCCTGGGTAATTGCAATCGAGTCGCGATGATCCGGCAAACCCGCGACGAACGAGCGATCGATTTTCAGGTTATGCAGCGGGAAGCGCTTCAGATACGACAGCGACGAATAGCCGGTGCCGAAATCGTCGACGGAAATGCGCACGCCCATGGCATTCAGCGCGCTCAGCATCGGCAGGACGGTTTCGCTGTCGCTCATCAGCAGCCGTTCGGTGATCTCCAGCTCCAGCGCCGTCGGCTCGAGCCCCGACTGCGCCAGACACCGTTCGATCCGCTCCACCAGGCCGTCGTTGAACTGCCGCGGCGACAGGTTCACCGCGACGATCAGTTCCGGCGCCAGCGTGCGCCGCCACTGCGCCACCTGCTCGCAGGCCCGCGCCAGCACGAAGTCGCCAATCTCGACGATAAGCCCGGCATCTTCGGCCACGGGGATGAATTCCCCCGGCGACACGTTGCCCAGTTCGCTGTTGTACCAGCGCAGGAGCGCTTCCGCGCCGATCGTG
Organism: Paraburkholderia sp. BL17N1; assembly: GCF_003634175.1. Taxonomy (NCBI): domain Bacteria; kingdom Pseudomonadati; phylum Pseudomonadota; class Betaproteobacteria; order Burkholderiales; family Burkholderiaceae; genus Paraburkholderia; species Paraburkholderia sp. BL17N1. The sequence goes on along the minus strand of NZ_RBIW01000001.1, from coordinate 2,807,783 downwards.
CGGCCGTCGTGGCTGTCGACGATCGGCTGGTACACGAGGCTCAGTTCGTTGGCGGCGAGCGCGCGCCGCAGCGACTGCTCGATCGTGAAGCGCCGCTGCAGATGCTGATTCAGCTCGGCGGTAAAGAACTGGAAGTTGTTGCGGCCGCGCTGCTTGGCGTGATACATCGCCGAATCGGCGTTGCGCATGAGCGTGGCGACGTCCTGGCCGTCTTCCGGAAAACGGCTGATGCCGATCGACGCGCCCAGGTAGTACTCGTTGTCCGCCACCGCGAACGGCACCGCGATCATGTCGAGAATGCGGCGCGCGAGGCCGATCAGACGCGCGGTGTTTTCATACGCGCTGACCACGATCACGAACTCGTCGCCGCCCACGCGCGCGAGCGTGTCCTCCGGCGAGATGCACGCCGAGAGGCGCTCCGCCACGCTGCAGAGCAGGGTGTCGCCGGCCTCGTGGCCCGCCGTGTCGTTGACCTTCTTGAAGCCGTCCAGGTCGACGAACAGCACGGCGACACTCGCCAGTTCGCCCATGCCGGACGACATGTCCGGCGTGAACAGGTCGCGCATCCGCTCCGTGAGATAGGCGCGGTTGTAGAGGCCGGTGAGCGAATCGCGGGTAGCAAGGAACTTGAGTTGGCGCTGCGCCTCGCGCACTGGTCCGATGTCGGTAAACGAAATCAGCACCGAACCCGGTTCGCTCTCGCCCGGCTTGATGATCGGCACGACGTTCTCGGTGATCCAGACGATGTCGCCGCCGATCAGCTCCACGCCGATCGTGACGCCGAGCACGGGCTTGCCGGTGCTCAGCACCTGGGCGGTCGGGCGGGCCGTGTCGGCGACGAGCGAGCCGTCCTCGTGATAGGCGCGCACCATCACCGTATGAATACTGCGGCCGACGATCTGCGGGGTCGCCCGCAAAATACGCTGCGCGCTCGGATTGCAGGCAAGCACGATACCGGCACGCGACTGCACGACGATCCCTTCGATCAGATGATCGACCACCAGCCGGTGATGCTCCTCGCTGTGCGCGAGGCGCTGGACCATGGTGTCCTGATGCACGGCGAGACCGACGCTGTGGCCGATGTCGCGCAGCATCGCTTCTTCGCCGGCGCTCGGACGGCGCGGCGCGCGGTAGTAGACCGCGAAGGCGCCGAGCACCACGCCGGAATCGTTTTCAAAGGGCACCGACCAGCAGGCCCGCAGACCGAGCGGCAACGCGAGGTGCCGGAAGTCGGCCCACAGCGGATCGGTTTCGATATCCTCGACGACGACGAGGCGCCGCTCGTACATCGCGGTGCCGCACGAGCCGGCCCGTGAACCGATCGCCGCGCCGTCGATCGCGGCGCTGAAATGCGCCGGCAGCGACGGCGCGCCGCCCACTCTGGCGTGCACGCCGTCCGGATCGAGCAACAGGATCGAACAGGACGCGCCTTCCCCCAGCAGCGCTTCCGCGCGGCGGCATACTTCGTCGAGCAATTCCGGCAGCGGCGTGTTGCGGGTGATCAACCGCAACACCGTGCGCTCCGACGCCACCACGGCTTCGGCGAGATTCGGTCCATAGCGGCCTTCAGGCGCTGCTTCCAGCTTGTTTTCTGATGTCGCTTCGCAAGTCATATGTGCGCCCCCTAACCCGACATCGGCAACTTAGTGTACGCGGCACACCGGGGTTTACGCGAGGCCGGCGAATTTAATTCGTCGCGGACGGGAGACGGCCTGGCAAATGGGGCCGGTTAAGGGGCCGAAGAAATGGCGCAAAGGCCTTGCTGGAGCGGGTGACGGCGCCTTGGCGCGGGCCGCACGGGCGCAGCGCGGGCGCGGTTGTTCCGGCGCCTGTTGCACAGGCGGACCCCAAATTATGCCGGGACGCTTCGCGGCGACTTGCCTGGACTCCACGTGTGACCTGCCGGCCGGTCCCGCTGGTGTGGTGAGTGCTTGTGGTCCCTGCACGGAACGCCGCATTGCCCTGTGCTGCCGAGCGATGCGTCCGCTCACGGGCGAGTTGCCCGGCACATGCCTGAAATCATTAAGTCATCCGCCCGCGACGATTCCCTCCGCCGCGGGAGGCAATATCTGGTAACGACCCACCCGAAGTCAGGCGTTTTTCTGGCCTCCGTGTTCCGGCAACTCGGTCGATCATCCATTGCATGAAAAAGCCATGCACTGCCGGGACCGCCGTGACCCTCATCCGCCCACTGCTGATCGCCGCGCTGATGCTCGCGCATCCAGTCGCCCACGCCACCAGCTTCGACTGCAACCGGGGACGCTCGCTAACCGAGAAGATGATTTGCAACGACCCCGCACTGTCGAAGCTCGACGACACGCTGGGGCAGCTGTACTGGAAAGCGCGCCGGCAAGTCAGCGACCGGCGCGCCTTTCTCACCGACAGCGACAGCAAGTGGGCGTGGCGTGAAGCGAACTGCCGCGACGCGGTGTGTCTGGGGACGTGGTACGCGACGCGTATCGAGGAACTACGGACGCTGATCGACGGGATGCAAACCGCCACGCCGCCGCTATCCTCCACGCCTTATGACCCGGACACACGACGCAGACCGCTCATGGCGCCCGCGCAAGCCACCGAGGTGGCGATGCGTCAGTGCACGGCGGCGAATCCTGGGATCGTGGTGAACGAGCAGTGTTCCACCGTGCTCAAGGAAACCAGCGGTCAGTGGAAACATCAGCCGCACGGCGGCGACTGGTTCTGCGGCGTCGCGATGCTGGCGCCGGCGGAAACGCAGGTGGACGCCGCGCAATGACCAAAGCATGCTTTGCATGTCGGCTCAGCGAGACCGAGCACGCAAGCACGGGTGCAAACGTCGCGATTCTCTCTCGCGAGCGCGCACCAAGCACAGCTAGCGGCTGCTCCAGAATCCGCGCTGCACCGCCATGACCTCGGCTTCCACTTCGGGCACCGGCCCGATCACCTCGACCGGTTTCTGGCAGTGATCGAACACGTACCGGCAGTCCACGCTCATGGTCGGATTCTCGGCGTGATCGCCGGTCGCTTCCAGCAAGCGCTTCTCGGTCATGCCGAACACGACCCGGCCGATGTTGGCCCAATACATCGTCCCGGCGCACATGCAGCAGGGTTCGACCGACGTGTACAGCGTGCAACTCCACAAATACTCAGGCGTGAAGTTCAACGCCGCCACGCGCGCCAGCACCGACTCGGCGTGATTCACCGTGTCGACGTTGCCCTGCTCCATCAGCACCGTCTCCTGGTCGGGTCCGACCAGCACCGCACCGAACGGATGATGTCCCAGCAGCGTCGCCCGTTCGGCCACCCGGCTCGAATGCCGCAGATGCCGCACGATCTGCTCGTGCGTGGGCGTCAAACCCTGCGGCGGATAGTTGGCGGCCGTTGCGGCGGCCGCCGTCGAAACCGTCAGACTCACGGGCGATCTCCCTGATTAATAGTTAGATTAGCGAAGCAAATTTTTACTTGGGCAGCGAGCCGTCCACGCCCTGCACGAACCAGTTCAAACGCAGCAGTTCCGGATCGCTCAGCGACTTGCCGGCGGCGACCTTCACCGCGCCGGATTGATCCATGATCGGACCGGCAAACGGATTGAACTTGCCGGAGATGATGTCATCGCGCTTCTGGCTCAAGGCCTTTTGCGCGGCCGGCGAAACGGCGTCGGTGTTGATGTCGGCGAGATCGATCGCTTTCTCTTTCAGCCCCCACCACACCGGCGAATTGTTCCATGTGCCCGCCATCACCTGATCCACCAGATGCGTGTAGTACACACCCCAGTTGCTCACGCAGGCGCCGAGTTGCGCATTCGGCCCGAACTTCTTCATATCCGAATCCCAGCCGAACGCATGCACTTTCTTCTGCTCGGCGGTCTGCATCGTGGCCGTCGAATCGGTGTTCTGGATCAGCACGTCGGCGCCCTGGCCGATCAGCGTTTCGGCGGCCTGCTTTTCGCGGCCCGGATCGAACCAGCTATTGATCCACACCACCTTCACGCGCGCATTCGGATTGACCGAGCGAGCGCCCATCGTAAACGCGTTGATGTTGCGCACCACTTCTGGCACCGGTACGGAACCGACGAAGCCGAGCGTGTTCGACTTCGTCGTATAACCCGCGACGAGACCCGCCAGGTAAGCGCTCTGATAGGTGCGCACGTCATAAGTCGCGAAGTTGGCGGCCTTCTTGTAGCCGGTGGCGTGTTCGAACACGGCATCGGGGAAGTCCTTGGCGACCTTCAGCTCGAAATCCTGAAAGCCGAAGCTCGAACCCACCACGATCTTGTTGCCCTTTGACGCCAGATCGCGGAACACACGCTCCGAATCCGCCGACTCCGGCACGTTCTCCACGCGCGTCACCTTGATCTTGTCGCCGAATTTCGCCTCGAGCGCCTTCACGCCCTGTTCGTGCGCGTAGGTCCAGCCGGCGTCGCCCGGATTGCCGAGGTAGACGAAGGCGATGCCGATTGGCTGCGTGGTGGCCGCGGCCGCCCCTGCGGCGCTGAACGCCAAGGTCGCGCCAAGCGTCGCGGCGAGAACGGTTCGGACAGTTTTGATGCGCAGTGATTGATGCAGCGCTCGCGCCAGCGTTGTTTTCATGGATTCTCCGAAGATGGTTGAAGGTGCCTGCCCCAGCGCACGGGATAACCCGGGCAAGGCTCCAGCATAGGGGGCCATATTCGAAGGCCAATTTCCGTGGAAAAATTATTATTCGTTATCTCACCCATAACGAATCCAGTATTCTGGGCAGCACGGAAACATGTTCGATGATTTCGAACGAGTGCATCGGAAAAGTGGTACGGCAAGCACTCCGCACAGGCGCAATATCACTCTCACTAACCCGCAACACTCTTTCGGAGATTCAAAATGACTCGCTTCCAAGGTAAGTCGGTTCTCGTCACCGGCGGCAGCAGCGGCATCGGCTTCGCGGCCGCCCAGGCATTCGCCAATGAAGGCGCCCGTGTGGTCATCACCGGCCGCGATGCCGACGCGCTCGAAACGGCAAGAAAGGCGCTCGGCGCCAATGCCGTCGCGGTGCGCAACGACGCCGGCTCGGTAGCGTCGGCGCGTGAACTGGCGGCTGCGATCAGCGCCGCCGGCATCCGCCTCGACGCGGTGTTCGTCAACGCCGGCATGGCGAAATTCGCAGCGTTTCCGGATGTCGACGAAGCCTTCTGGGACGCGATGTTCAACACCAACGTCAAGGGCGCCTACTTCCAGATTCAGGCACTGCTGCCGTTGCTCAATCGCGGCGCGTCGATCGTGATCAACGGATCGATCAATGCGCATATCGGCATGCCGGCGTCGTCCGTGTATGCGGCGAGCAAGGCCGCGGTGATTTCGCTGGCGAAGACCCTCTCGGCGGAATTGCTGCCGCAAGGCGTGCGCGTCAACGTGGTCAGTCCCGGCCCGGTGCAAACGCCGCTGTACGGCAAGCTCGGCCTCGACGCCGCCGCGCTCGAAGCCACCGCCGCGCAGATTCTCGGCCAGGTTCCGGTCGGCCGCTTCGGCACGCCGGAAGAAATCGCCTCGACCGTGCTGCATCTGTCCGCGCCGGAGTCGGCGTTTATCGTCGGCACGGAAATCATCGCCGATGGCGGAATGAGCCAGCTTTAAGCCACGCTCAGGCGAGCCGCGCACGCGGTTCGCGCTGCGCGCCACGCGATTCAATGAAGTTTCGGCGACGCGTCCGCCTGATCCTCGTCGGGCGGCTCGCCGTCGCCGTTACCGAACAACTCGCCGCACAGACTTCGGCCCAGTTCGCTCAGGCGCGCCGCGCCCGTGCCTTCCTCGTTGAAGGTGGTATCCACCAGACCGCCGTCGACGAGCGCCGTCAACTGACGCCGCAAGCCGCTCATCGGCACGCCCGCCTGCTTCGACAGTTTGGCGAGCGACCACGCGCCGCCCGGCGTTTCACGATGCGCGCGCCACAACTGCGTCAGGATGGCCGCCAGCACCGGATCGAGTTCGTCGTCTTCCATGTCAGTGTCTCCTTCTTTTTTACGCCATCCGCGTGACCAGTTCGCCGAGCGTCTTCAAAGCCGCTTCGGTCTGCGCGGTCCACGGATAGCTGTAGTTGAGCCGGATGAAGTGGCGAAAATCGTCGCGCATTGAAAACATCATGCCCGGCCCGACCGTGATGCTGCGCGCGAGCGCCGCCTGGTAGAGCCGCATCGAATCGACGCGCTCGGGCAGTTCGACCCACAGCACGTAGCCGCCCTGCGGCGTCGACATGCGCGTGCCGGCCGGAAAAAACCGCTGCACCATCGCCGTCATGATGCTGGCCTGCTGCCGATAAACCTTGCGCACGTGCCGCAGATGCCGGTCGTAGCCGTCCTGCCGCAAATAATCGGCGACCGCGACTTGCGGCACCGACGGCGTGGTCAGCGTATTGAGAAACTTCAGCTTCTCGACCTGCGCGCGATAGCGTCCCGGCAGCGCCCAGCCGATCCGGTACGACGCGGTCAAACTCTTTGAAAACGACGCGCAGTGCAGCACCAGCCCTTTGGTGTCGAAGTTCTTCAACGTCGATGGCCGCGTCTCGCCGAAGTACAGTTCCTGATAGACGTCGTTCTCGATCACGGGGATTTCGTGCACCGCGAGCAGTTCGACTAGTTGTCGTTTGCGCGCGTCGGGCATCTGGAAACCGAGCGGGTTCTGGAAGTTCGGCATCACCATGCACGCCGCGACCTTCTGTTCGCCGATCACCTGAGCCAACGCCTCGATATCGATGCCATGCACCGGATGCGTCGCCACCTCGATCGCGCGCATGCCCAGACGTTCGATGGCGTGCAGCATCGCGTAATAGGTCGGCGACTCCACGGCCACCGTGTCGCCAGGTTTGGCGACCGCCTGCAGGCTCAGGTTGATCGCCTCGGTCGCGCCGAGCGTGATGACGATTTCGTCCGGATCGACCGGCACGCCGTTCTCGGCATAACGCCGGGCGATCTGCCGGATCAGTTCGGGGTTGCCGGGCGGCAGGTCGTCGATCAGATTCCAGCTCGCGTGACGTCGCGCGATCGCGTTCGCGTACTGGTTGATGCGCCGCCACGGGAACAGCGACGGATCCGGATACGGCGAGCCGAACGGCACGGCGTCGTGCGCGCGGATGCTGCGCAAAGTCGACAGCACGAGGCGGCTTACGTCCACCGCGGCGGCCACCGGCGGCGTTGGCGGCATATGCGGGATATGCGGACGGCCGGGCCGCAACTCGTCGAGTGCGAGCGCCCGCGCCGCCGCATCGCGCACGAAATAGCCCGACTGCGGGCGCGTTTCGACAATCCCACGGCTTTCCAGCAACGCGTACGCATGCAACACCGTCTTGATACTCACACCGTGCTGCTGGCTCGCCTGCCGCACCGACGGAATCCGCTCGCCCGCCGCGAACACGCCGCGGCGCACGGCTTCAGTCATTTCATCGGCGAGTTTTTCGTACAGTTTCAAGGACTTGAGTCACACGAGAGCGTGGGCTGAAGCGCCAGTCTATGACAAAACCCGCCAACTGTATCCCTTTCCTTTCCAATTTTCTGTATGCTGCGCCCTTTTTGGAACACAGTAGGCTTGCACCTATCGGCTCAACAGCCACGTCCAAGCCCGATCCGGCGGCACCATCATGAAGAAACCCGAAGCTCGCATCGAACCCTATACGCACCCCGCCGCTGGCTGGGGCGCGCTCAAATACGTCGCCATCAACCTGATCAAGGAGAAGGTGACGGGCGGCGACTACCGCATGCTGTTCAAGCAGAATCAGCCGGACGGCTTCGACTGTCCCGGCTGCGCGTGGCCGGATCGCGAGCATGCGTCCACCTTCGAATTCTGCGAAAACGGCGTGAAGGCCGTGGCCGCCGAGGCAACCAGCAAACGCGTGACGCCGGCGTTCTTCGAAAAACATACGATCGCCGAATTGATGACGCAGTCGGACTTCGAACTCGAACAGCACGGCCGCCTGACCGACCCGCTCGTCTACGACGCCGTGAGCGACCGTTACGTGCCGATCGGCTGGGACGAAGCGTTCGACCTGATCGCCGATCACCTGAAGCGCCTCGACGATCCGGACCGCGCCGCCTTCTACACCTCGGGCCGCGCGAGCAATGAAGCCGCGTTCCTGTACCAGTTGTTCGTGCGCATGTACGGCACCAACAACTTCCCCGACTGCTCGAACATGTGCCACGAGGCGACCAGCCGCGGCTTGCCGCACACGGTCGGCATCGGCAAAGGCACGGTCACGCTCGACGACTTCGAACACGCCGACACGCTGCTGATCTTCGGCCAGAATCCGGCCACCAACCATCCGCGGATGCTCGGCGAACTGCGCGAGTGCGCCAAACGCGGCGCGACCATCGTGTCGATCAATCCGCTGAAGGAGCGCGGCCTCGAGCGCTTTGCGAGCCCGCAGCATCCAGTGGAAATGCTGACGATGGGCAGCACGAAGATCAGCTCCGTGTTCATTCGCCCGAAAGTCGGCGGCGATTTCGCGCTGATCAAGGGCGTCGCCAAACGCGTGATCGAGCTCGACGACGAAGCCTTGGCGTCGGGCCTGGAACGCGTTCTCGATGTCGCGTTCATCGCCGAACACACCGTCGGCTTCGACGCGTTCGCCGATGACTTGCGCGCCGAGAACTGGGACACGACCGTCGCCGAAGCCGGCGTGCCGTTCGAAGACGTGCTGCAACTCGCCGACATCTATGTGAAGGGGCGCGCCGTGATTTCGACGTGGGGCATGGGCCTCACGCAGCATAAGAATTCGGTGCCGACGGTGCAGATCCTGTCGAACCTGATGATGATGCGCGGCAATATCGGCCGGCGCGGCGCGGGCCTGTGCCCGGTGCGCGGACATTCGAACGTGCAAGGCGACCGCACGGTCGGCATCGAGGAAAGGCCGACTGAGGCGTTTCTCGACCGCCTCGGCGAGGTCTATGATTTCGAGCCGCCGCGCGAGCACGGACTCGACGTCGTCAATACGATTCAGGCGATGCTCGACGGCAAGGTGAAGGTGTTCATCGGTCTCGGCGGCAATTTCTCGATCGCGACGCCCGACACACCGCGCACGTGGGAAGCGATGCGCTCGTGCGATCTCACCGTGCACATCACGACCAAGCTGAACCGCAGCCACCTCGTGCATGGACGCGACGCGCTGATTCTGCCGACGCTCGGCCGCACCGAAATCGACATGCAGAACGGCGTGGCGCAAGGCGTGAGCGTCGAGGACTCGATGAGCATGGTGCATATCTCCTACGGCATGAACAAACCGGCATCGGAGAATCTGTTGTCGGAAATCGCGATCGTCGCGCGCATGGCGCATGCGACGCTCGGCAGCGGGAAAGTGGATTGGCTCGCGCAGGCTTCCGACTACTCGCTGATCCGCGACGGCATCGCGCAAGTGATCGAGGGCTTCACCGACTACAACGAACGCTTGAAAAATCCTGGCGGCTTCCACCTCGGCGTGGCGTCGCGCGAACGGATCTGGAAAACGCCGAGCGGCAAGGCGCAGTTTCTGGTGCATGCAATCGATATGGCGACGCCGATCCACCAGGCGCGCAAGGAGCATGGCGAGCGGCTGATGACGCTGATGACGACCCGCTCGCACGATCAGTACAACACGACGATTTACGGTCTCGACGACCGCTATCGCGGCGTGTACGGGCAGCGCCGCGTGCTGTTCGCCAACAAGGACGATCTCGCGATGCTCGGGTTCGTGGCGGGACAGCGCGTGGATATCACGAGCGTGTGGGCCGACGGTATCGAGCGTCACGCAGATGGTTTTCTGCTGGTGGAGTACGACATTCCGCGCGGCTGTCTCGGCGCTTATTATCCGGAGACGAATCCGCTCGTGCCGCTGTCGTCGGTTGCCGACGGCGCGGGAACGCCGACGTCGAAGTCGATTCCGGTTTTGTTGAAAGCTTCCGAAGTCGAGGCGATCGCGGCTTGATCGTTAGACGGGCTTTTTTGCCAGCTCGCGCTGCGTCAGATAGAGACGCAGATCGAACTCGATCTGGTGATAACCCGGTTGCATGAACTCGCAGAGGCGGTAAAAGGCCTTGTTGTGGTCGCTTTCCTTCAGATGAGCGAGTTCGTGCACCACGATCATTTTCAGAAATTCGGGCGCGGCCGCTTTGAACAGCGACGCGATGCGGATTTCTTTCTTCGCCTTCAGCTTGCCGCCTTGCACGCGGGAAATGCTGGTGTGCAAACCGAGTGCGTGACGCACGACGTCGAGTTTGCTGTCGTAGGCGACCTTGTCGATCTGGTCCGCGCTGCGCAGGTGTTCGCGCTTCAGGTCGGCGCAGTAGGCGTACAGCGCCCGGTCCGTTTGCACGTCGTGGGTGTTCGGATAGCGCGTGGCGAGGTACTGGCCGAGTTGGTCGTCGGCGATCAGCTTTTTGACTTTGTCTTGAAGCGTGGGCGAGTAGCCGGTCAGGTATTTCAGGTGGGACATGGTTCCGCTCGGCACTCGCTCAAACGCTGCGGCGATTGTCTTCGCAATCGTCCCAGTACCGCAGCGGATCGCGGTGATCGGGGTATTCCTTGTCCAGCCAGTCGGACAGAATCTTCCATTGCGGATGGTTCGGGCCGCTGCGCGTGTCCCAGAACGAATCCTTCAGGACGCTGTTGTTACGGCCGCGATCCCGTACGACGATCCGGCAATGGTCGTTCGATTCATGAAATTCCGCCTTCAGGTAGTAGCGCGGAAGAATCTGCAACGCGGCGCCCTCCACGATGCGGCCTTGCGCTCGAACGACGCCGGCGGCTTCGATACGCAAAACACCATCCACCGATTTGTCCGCGCGCCATCCGACCGGCAGCCTGACCACGCATTCGCCTTTGCCTACCTTGATCCAGTCCATGCGCCAGGTGCGCGCGAGCGCATCGCGCATGGCCGCCGCGTCCGCATAGCCGGGCGGTAGTTCGAATTGGCCCGGCAGGACGACCAGTTCGTCCCCGCTCGGCGTCACGCTGGCGGGACTGTCGAATGGGTCGTTGTCGAAAGGATTCGAGGGCCGGCTGGCGGTGGTGCTGCTGGTGGTCGGCAAATCCCCGAAAAGGCTTTCGGCAGCACGACGTGCGCGCTTTGATTTTTCGTTGGCCATTGATTTTCTCGGTTGGGGCTGGGTTGGCCTGGTGGGAAACACTTGTTATGCGGATCGACATGCAGATTGCTTGAGCCGAGCCGACGGCTTGAACCCGAGATACCGAATCGGCGCCTTGGGTTCAAGCCATGCAGAAACCGCTATTGTAGTTTTTCCAGCGGATGATCGTCGATGGCGCGAAGGCGGAGCGATCAAACGCGCGGCAGGTCGTCAATGCATTTTTCGACGTGGGCGCCGGGGACGTCGGTGTCGATCCCATCGTGGCCGTCCGTGTGCGAGACAGAGACGATTTTGGGCCCCAGAAAGCGCGTGCCGCCGAGCGTAAAAAGGGACCAAACAGCATCTCCGCGACGGATCGCGGCGACGACTTCCGGCACTTCGACAATCGCCGTGGGGGACAACCAGTCACGCGTCGACGGGTCGACGGGAGCCCAACGCACGTGCGTGATCCGGTCGCTCGTCGGGTTGATGCGAACGGCGTCAATAGCAAAGGTAGTCACGTCGACCTCCGTCATCCTGATAAATGGATTTCAGCATTATGCGCCGCTTAATCTGCGGGCGATAAGGTTGACGTGGCCGTGCTACCTCCTGGGCGTCAGCAACGCTCTTTGTCGAAATGGCGAGTCGCGTCGGCATCGACGTGCGGCAAGCTCCGCGCCAGCCGCGGAATCAACTCCATGACGGGCAGCCGCAGCGTTTGCGCCAACTCGTCGATCGCGATCGACTGATCGCCGTCCCGGCCCAGCAGCGTGACGACGCTTCCGGTCCGCGCCTGCGCAACGTCCGTAATATCGACCACGGTATGCTGGAAAGAACGGCGCCCGAGAATACGCGCAGTCTGTCCGTGCACCAGCACGCGGCCCAGCGGCGGCACATGATTCAGTCCGTCCCAGAAACCGATCGGCACCACGCCAATGCGCACACCGCGTTCGAGGCGGATCGGCTCCGCATAGCCGATCCCGAGCACGGATCCGGCCGGATGTTCCTGAACGTGAATAATGCGGCCGCGAACCGCCCGCAACATCGGCCGCAGCGGCGCGCGCGCCATCCAGTCCGCGTCGAGTGCACCGTAGAGAAACCGCCCGGGGTCGACCGCCTGATACGCGAGATGCGGATGCGCGAGCATCACGCGCGAGCTCGCCAGCATCGTCGTGACTTCATCGAATCCCGCCGCGCGCGCGTCGGCCAGCGCGGCATCGAACACGCCCGCCTGCCGGCGTGTCACGTCATCGCTTTCCGGCGAACTCAGATGCGTGTAGACGCCCTTGAGCCGCACGGTCGATTGATCCCGCAGCGCCGCAAACGCGGCTTGCCATTGGGACGGCAGAAAGCCGAAGCGCCCGAAGCCCGGATCGATTTCGAGGAACGCATCGACGGCGACGCCGGCATGGATAAACGCGCGCAGACTTTCCTGACTCTGGATCGTCACCGTCAGTCCCAACGCGGCGACCTGCGCCGCATCCTCCGGCAAGGTCGCGGCGAACAGCAGAATCTCGCGATCGATGCCGGCGTTGCGAATCGCGACGCCCTCTTCCGGACTGCCGACGCAAAAGCCGTCGACACCCGCTTGCGCCGCCAGGCGCGCGACGTTTGCGGCACCGAAGCCGAAGCCGTCGCCCTTGCAAACGAAGTAGATTTTCGTGGCTCGTCCCACCTGTTCACGCGCGACCGCGAGATTCGCCGCGATGGCGCCATAGTCGAGCTCGGCCCAACTGGGCCGCAGCAGGCGCACGCGCTGGGTGTCGAGAATTGGCTCGATAATTGAAGCGGACATAGATAGCGCCCTGTCGTGGTCAGAGTTTGCCGATAGCCGCAGCATCGACGCCGGTCGATTGCAGGAATAGCGCCTCCTGCTTCGCGACGCGCTCCCGCCCGGAAAGCGTCTGCAAGCGTCCACGCATCTCGACGGTGCGCTGCGCGTCGATCTCGCGCCCGGGGCCTTCGAGCACGACGCCATAAACTTCACACGCCATCTGCTCCGTGATGCGGTCATCCAGCACATCCTCGCGCACGGCTTGCGGCGAACGTGTCAACGGATCGCCATGGCCCGCGCCGCCCGCCGCGATATGGCAGAAGCGGTCGCCCTTGAAAAGCGCGGTCACGGTGCTCGGCATGGTCGGCAGCAACGTGCTTCGAGCGTCGCGGGTCAGCAGATTGAGCGACGGCGATCCGCTCAACCCGCCATGCGAGCCGGACGGCCGATGCGCGCGCCGGTCCGAGCGCAGTCCGAGCAACGCGTGGTCGCTGCGCAATTCATAAGCGCGGCGCATGGCGAGGCCGCCGCGATGCCGGCCCGCGCCGCCCGAGTCCGTGACGAAGCCGTACTCGGTGATCTTGAGCGGCAGACGTGCCTCGATCAGTTCGACCGGCTGGTTCGACAGATTGCCGAGCGGATTCGCAATACCTTCGCAGCCGTCATTGCGACCGCCGCCCCAACTGCCGAGCACGCCGTCGGTGATCAGCCAGTTGCCGCCACGCGCGCCGCCCTCGCCATCCGGGTTGCGCCCGGAAATCGACACGACCGACGGGCCGCCCTCACCCAGCGCCGGAATCGTATCCGGCACGATCTGCGCGAACGCGCCTTGCAGCACGTCGAACATCCGGTACGCGATAATCCCGCGCGCCGCGCAGGCGGCCGGTTCCACCGGATTCACAATCGAGCCGCTTTCCGCGTAGACCTGAACCGGCCGCGAAAAACCTTCGCAGTTCGGCACGTCGACACCAATCGCGCAGCGCACCGCCGCATACGCAACCGATTGTGTGGTCGCGAACGGGCCGTTGATCGCGCCCTGCACCTGCGCATCGGTGCCGGTCCAGTCGATGCAGATCGCGTCTTCCGCCACTGTCACCTTGACGCGAAACGCGATCGGCACGGGCGTATCGCCCAGGCCGTCGATGAAATCCTCGTAACGGTATTCGCCATTCGGCATCGTAGCGATGGCCTGACGTGTCAGCCGCTCCGCGTAATCGTGCAGTGCTTCGACCAGCCGTCCGAAACCGTCCGCGCCGTATTTGTCGAGCAACTGCACGAGTCCCCGCTCACCGGCCTTGCACGAGGCGACCTGCGCGCGCAGATCGCCGCGCAACTGGCCCGGCATGCGTGAATTCGTTTCCAGTAACGCGACGAGCGCGTCGTTGACACCGCCGGCATCGCACAGCTTCATCAGCGGAATTCGCAAGCCCTCCTGATAGATTTCCGTCGCGCCGATCGCCATGCTGCCCGGTGCCATGCCGCCGATATCGGCATGGTGGACGATGGTCGCCACATAGCCTTCGATACGCGACTCGTAGAACACTGGCTGAATCAGATACACGTCCGGCAGATGCATGCCGCCCGACGTGTAGGGATCGTTCATGATGTAGATGTCGCCGGGCTTGCCGGCCGTGCCGAAACGGCGCACCACGTTGTCCATCGCGGCCGGGAACGCACCGAGGTGAATCGGCAAGGTCAGCCCCTGCGCGATCACGCGACCGGCGCGGTCGAATACCGCGGTGGAAAAGTCCATCGAATCGCGCACGATCGGCGAATATGCGGTGCGCAGCACGACGAGCGCCATTTCGTCGGCGATCGAGCCGAGCGCGTTCTTGACGATTTCAAGCGTGATGGGGTCGGTGCCCGCCGCAGCGGCCTGCTGGGTAGTCATACGGAGTGCTCCAGAAACGTGATGACAATGTTTTCGTGGGCATCGACGCGCGCGCCGGCATCCGGCGGCACGACGCAGGTCGAGTCGTATTCTTCGACGATCAACGGGCCGCTCATCGGCGCGGCGCGCAGATCGGCACGCGAGATCACCGGGGTGTCGATAAAGCCGTGGGTCTTGCCGAAGTACGCGCGGCGCCGCACCGGCGCGTGCGCCGCCGACGAATTCGCCCGGCTGCCGCCGGCGCGTTGCGCGTCGTAGGCGCGGTCTTTCTGCGAGCGAAGCGAACCGACCGCGCGCAGATTGACGAGTTCGATCACCTCGTCCGCGGATGCGTGGCCGTAAGTGCGCTCGTGTTCCGCATGAAACGCGGCGGCGATCGGCGCAATGTCGAGCGGCTGACCGGCACGCCATTCGATCGGCACAGTCAGTTCGTAGGCCTGACCCGTGTAGCGCAAGTCCAGCGCGCACGTCACGGCGATATCGTCGAACGCGTTACCCTCGGCCGTCATATCCGCCGTGGCGCGCGCCACCAGGTCTTCGAGCGCGTTGGCCAATGCTACTGCGGTCAGATGATCGAGGCGGCAGAACATCGTCTGCATGAACTCGTGTTGTGTCGATGAGAACAGCAGCCCGAGCGCGCTGAACACGCCGGGGCTCGGCGGCACGATGACCGTCTTCATGTCGAGCAGTTCGGCGATCGCATGAACGATCACCGGTCCATTGCCGCCGAAAGCGAACAACGCAAATTCGCGCGGGTCGCGGCCGCGATACGTCGACACGGCTTTCACCGCGCGCGTCATTGTCGAGGCCGCGATCGAGAATACGCCATAGGCGGCTTCGTAGAGATCCGTTTGCGTGGGCTCGGCGATCTGCGTGCGCATGGCCTCAAGCGACTTCTGCTGGTTGATGCGCAACTCGCCGCCGGCAAGGAACGACGGATTCAGATAGCCGAGCGTTAGCACGGCGTCGGTGAGCGTCGGAATGGCGCCGCCCGCGTCGTAGCACACGGGCCCGGGCACCGAGCCCGCTGAATCCGGGCCGACCTTGACCAGTCCGCCCGCGTCGATACGCACCAGACTCCCGCCGCCCGCGCCGATCTCTGAGACGTCGATGAACGGCAGCTTGACCGCGTGCCCGCCGCCCTTCACGAGCTTGCTGCTGACGTTGATGCCCGCGCCGACCTCATATTCGGTGGTGCGAGCAGGCTCGCCCTTCTCGATGATGGCCGCCTTCGCCGTGGTGCCGCCCATGTCCACCGTTATGCAATCGGCGTAACCCGATGCGGCCGCCACGGAGGCGCCCGCGATCACGCCGGCCGCCGGCCCGGACTCGATGATCGTGGCCGGCTTCTGCATGACCATGGCCGCGCTCATCACGCCGCCGTTCGAATGCATGATCTGCACCGGGCCAGTCATGCCGATGCCGCGCAGCTTGCCGATCAGCGAATGTAGATAGCTGACCACCACCGGCCCGAGATACGCGTTGACGACGGTCGTGCTGGTGCGTTCGTATTCGCGGATCTCCGGCAGGATTTCGTGCGAGCAGGTCAGATAGACGGCGTCGCCCAACGCGCCGCGCAGCAGATCGCGAATGCGGATCTCGTGTTCGGGATTCGCATACGCATGAATCAGACTGATCGCTACCGCTTCGATTTTCTCGCCGGCGATACGTCGCGCGATGTCCAGCACCTGCGCGTCGTCGAGCGGCGTGTCGATCGAACCGTCGGCGAGCAGCCGTTCGTCGACCTCGTAGCGGTGCCGGCGTTTCGCGAGCGGCTCCGGCTTCTGATACGCGAGGTTGTAGAGCATCGGCACGCGCAGCCGGCCGATCTCGACCACGTCGCGAAAACCCCGCGTGGTGATCAGCGCCGTGCGCGCGCCCTTGCCTTCGAGCACGGTATTCGTGGCGATAGTGGTGGCATGAACCAGCTCGGTTATCTGGCGCGGTTGCGCGTCGAGCGAGGCCAGCAACGCCTGCAAGCCCGCGACGATCGCAATGCCATAGTCCTGGGGCGTGGACGAAACCTTCCTCGTGTGAATCACGCCGTCATCGCCGATCACGACGATATCCGTGAAGGTCCCGCCGATATCGACACCGGCCCGGTAAAGTCTTTGAGTCATTACACACCTTGCTTGTTAGTCGATGCGGCGCAAACGCGTGGCCGGTTTGCGCCGGTCAATCCAGCACTGCTAGAACTTGTGCACGAGTCCGACACTGACCACCGCCTGGTTCTGCCCCGAAGACGGCAACATGGTCTGAATCTGCGAGGCCAGCATGCCGTTCGACGTCGCCGGCAACGGTCCGCCCGTGGGTCGCGGAAAGCCGCCGCCGGCCGCGCGCAGATAGATCACCTCGGTATGGATGGAGGTCCGCTTGGAAAGGAACTTGTCGACCAGCAGATTGACCTGATGCCAGTGCACCTGCGTGGGCCCGCCAGGACCGCCGGTGATGTTGTCGCTCGTGTACGTGTACGCCATGCCGAAGAACAGCGTCGGATCGAGCGTGAAGCGCGCATTCGCTTCATAGTTGTTGAAGCGGTAGTTGATGCCGCTCGTGAGCGTCGTGCCCACGTTGTTGTAGATCGCGTTGCTGTACATCAGGCTCAGCTTGGCCGGTCCGATCACATACGACGCACCGATGCCCGCAATCTGCTCGCGTTCGGACGTGATCGGCGCATCGCAGCAGGTGATGGCGCCGTTGGTGTTGACGTTGGCAGTGGTGTTCACGCCCGGTCGATCGTAGAGCGAATACGCCGCTGCAATCGAGAACGCACCCTGCGAATAGATGCCCCCTACCGACCACATGCGATTGTTCGCAAAGGCGCCGGGCGCATTGCTGAACGCGTACATCGCCGTGCCGGTAAAGCCCTTCAGACTCGGCGAGACGTATTTGATCGAGTTATTGACGCGCAGATAGTCGTCGGTGTTGTCGTTGTCGTACGGATGCGAAAACATCACGCCGCCCCATGCACCGTTGGACGTCATCGTCTGCAAGGTGCCGACAATCGCGTCGTATTGCCGGCCGAATGTCAGCGTGCCGTAGTCCGGATTCGAAAAACCCACGAACGCCTGGCGCCCGAACATGCGGTTGTTCTGACCGAGCGCGCCGTTGGTCGGGTTAAAGCCGTTCTCCAGCGTGAAGATCGCCTTGGTGTTGCCGCCGAGGTCTTCTGCGCCTCGCAGCCCCCAACGGCTGCCGTACTCGCCGTTGCCGGTCAGTTGCACCGCGCTATGGCCGCCCTGGTTCGACGAGTAGGTGATGGCCTCGTTGATGATCCCGTACAGCGTGACCGAACTCTGCGCGTGAACGAGACCGCTCCCGCCCAGCAGAGCTGCCATGATGAATAACTTTTCCTTCACCGCTCTTCTCCAAACAAGGAATCGCGACACCCCGGTCGGCTAGCGATCGATTGACGATAACAAATGAATCGATTCACCAAAGGTTTAAAAAAATATCCCAAGGTGGGCCGGTTCACTGCTTGACCCGGATCTTCTTTCTACTGCTCGGACCGCCTCTCCTGTGTCGACCAGAGTGAGTGCCTAGCTCTTACTCTGGTCCCCCTATGGGGTAACGGCCGATGCCTTTCGGGATCGCCGCCAGCAACTCCATCGTGTAGCGCTCGCGTGGATCGAACAGCACCTGATCCACGGCGCCCGTTTCCACCACACGCCCTTCCCGCATGACCACCACTCGTTGGCACAGTTCGCCGACCAGCGCCAGATCGTGGCTGATCACGACCAGCGAGACACCGGCGCTTTGGTGAAGATCGCGCAGCAGCCGGATGATCTCCGCCTGGATCGACACGTCGAGCGCGGACGTCGGTTCATCAGCGACGACCAGTTCCGGACGGCGCGCGAGCGCTCGCGCGATGCCCACGCGTTGGCGCTGACCGCCTGACAGCTGATGCGGATAGCGCGCCAGCACGAAGGCCGGCAACCGCACCATGTCGAGCAACTGACGCACCGGCACGCCGTCGTCGCCGATCGCTTCGGCCAGCGTCGTGGCAATCGCCTTGCGCGGGTTCAGCGAATTCGTCGTGCTCTGGAACACCATCTGCACGCGCTGACGAAACGTCGCGTTCTGCGCGCGCGTCATCGTGTTCAACGCGTTGCCTCTGAAACAGATCGAGCCGGCGGTCGGCGCAGTGAGGCCGACCATCATGCGCGCGACAGTCGATTTGCCGCTGCCGCTTTCGCCGACGATAGCCAGCGCGTCGCCCTTCGCCACCTCGAGCGTCACCCCCGATACGGCATGAAAGCGGCGCCGGTTGAACATGCGTTCGAGCGGGGAACGCGCCAGCGCATAAGATTTGCCGACCTCCCGCAGCGCGAAGATCGGCTGCGCGGCGAGAGCCACGTTCGGCACGTTAGCGGACATTGCGCGGCTCCTCGGGTTGATGTCGGCTTGCGGCACGCGTAGCCGGCAAACGCGGAATACTCGCGATCAGATGCCGCGTGTAGTCGTGCGCAGGCCGCAGAAAGATATCCTCCACCGGACCGGCTTCGACCACGTATCCCCGCTTCAGCACGACGGCGCGTGAACACAGTTCCGCCATCAGGTCGAGGTTGTGCGTGATGAACACCAGACCGAGATCCATCTCGGTCACCAGCGTTCGCAGCAGCTCGACGATCTGCGCCTGCACGGTTACGTCGAGCGCGGTGGTGGGTTCGTCCGCGAGCAGCAGCGCCGGCTCGCAGACAATCGCGGCGGCAATCATCGCGCGTTGCTTCATGCCGCCGCTTAGTTCGTGCGGATACGCGCGCTCCGTGGCGCGCGGGTCCTTGAAACCCACCCGTGCGAGCACGGCCAGCACTTCGTCGCGTATCGCGCGCCCACGCAGCGGACGGTGGGCGCGGATCACGTCGGCGAGTTGCGCGCCGATCGTGAAGGCGGGATTGAGCGCCGTCGCCGGATCCTGGAAGATCATGGAGATGCGCCGTCCGCGCAATGCCCGCATGCGCGCCTCGGACGCATGGCTCAAGTCTTCGCCGTCGAGCACGATCCGCCCGCCACTAATGTGCCCCGCGTTGCCAAGCAAGCCGAGCACCGCCAGCGAGGCGACGCTCTTGCCCGAACCCGATTCGCCGACGAGACCGACCGCCTCGCCACGCCCTACTTGCAAATCGAGCCCATGCAACACTTCGGTCTGCGTCTTGCCCGAACCGAACGTGACGCGCAGGTTTTCAATCGACAGCAGCGCTTCGTTCATAGCGACGCTCCCGCTACATCGGCCGCCTGCGCATTGCGCCGCCGCGGGTCGAGAATTGTGCGCATCGAGTCGCCGAACAGATTGAAGGCGAGCACGCTGACGAACACCGCCGCGCCCGGGAATACCGACACCCACCAGTTGTTGGTGAAAATCAGTGCGCGCGCGTCGGAAAGCATCGCGCCCCAACTCGGCGTCGGCGGTTGCACGCCGAGTCCGATGAAACTCAGCGACGCCTCCACGATGATCGTCACGCCGAGCAGCAACGACGCCTGGATCAGCACCGGCGAGATGATGTTCGGCAGAACGTCGGAGAACAGGATGCGCGCTTCGCTCGCGCCTTGCAGAACCCGCGCGGCGACATACTCCGCTTGCGACTCGGCCTTCGCGAGACTATGGGTGAGCCGCGCAAGACCCGGCGCGTACAGCACGCCGATCAGCAGCACTAGCTTGGTTTCATTCGAAATGGCGAGCATGCCGACATGGAGCGTGTCGGTGCCGGTAACGCCGACGAGCGCGATCGCCCAGATCAACAGCGGAATCGACGCGAGCACTTCCATCGCTTTCATCAGCGTTTCGTCGAGCCATGAGCCGGCCTTACAGCCTGCCACGAGGCCGATGCCCGTACCGAGCACGAGGCCGATCGCGACCGCGCACAGTCCAATGGACAGCGACGCGCGAGCGCCCCAGATCGTGCGGCTCAGAATGTCGCGGCCCACCTGATCGGTGCCGAGCCAGAACGCCGCGCCTGGCGCTTCCAGTCGATGTTCGATATAGAGTTGCAGCGGATCTTTCAAGGGCAGCCACGGCGCGCACACTGCGATCACGACGAGCAGCACGATCGTCACGACACCGATCGCACCGGTCGGTTCGTGCATCAGCGCGCGCAGCAAGCGGCCGGCCGATGCGAGCCATGTGCCGAGCGCATGCGGCTTGCGGTGCACGTTGGGTAGAGATGAATCAGCCATCATGTTCTATTCGCCTTCGGGTCGAGATAACCGTGCAGTACGTCCGCGCAGGTGTTCGACGCGATGAAGATCGTCGTGATTGCGAGCACGATGGCCTGCACCGTCGGATAGTCGCGCTGGAAGATCGCCGTGAGCAACGCGCGCGAGACGCCCGGCAAATTGAAAATCTGCTCCACGATCAACGCCCAGCCGAACATGTAGCCGTAACTCATCGCGGCCGTGCTCACCAGCGACGGCAACGCATTCTTCAACGCATACAGGTGAATACGCGACGGCGGCAAACCGAGCGCTCTGGCAGTTCGCACATAATCCTGCGAAAGCGCGTCGACCATGTTCGCCCGCACCAGACGGCTCAACACCGAGATGTAGTACACGGACATCGTCAGTACGGGCAACACTAGCGCGAGCAAATGCGACGCCATGCCGTCCGACCAGGGCGTGAGCCCGCCCACCGGAAACCACCCAGTCTTCAAAGCGACATAGCGGATCAACAACAACCCCAGCCAGAACGACGGCACGGATAAGCCGACGATCGCCACGGCTCGCAGCAAATGGTCCGTGCCGCTGTTCTCCTTCAACGCAGCGACGGTGCCGAGCACGATCGACACCACAATCGTGAACACGAACGACAGCGTGACGAGTTCGACCGTGTTCGGCAACGTATCGGCGATTTGCGGGCCGATCGGGTTGCCGGTCGCGTACGACTTGCCGAAGTCGAGCGCGAGCGCACCGTTCAGCCACCTGCCGTATTGCGCGGCGACAGACCGGTCCAGTCCGTATTGATGATTGAACGCGACAATCTGTTCGACGCTGGCGTCGCTGCCCAAGGTCAGACGCGCGGGCGACACGGGCGTCGCGCGGCACATCGCGAACAGCAGCGCGCTCACCACCAGCAGCACGAGCACAGACGAAAACAGCCTCATAACGGCTTTCATATCGACCTCATGCTTTCGCGAGATAAACGTTGTCGAGCTTCAGCGAGAAACCGGTGTTCACCTGGAAATCCCTGACGTTGCTGCGCCACAGGTTCTGCACTTCCAGCGCGCCGATCCAGACGGCCGGGCAGTCGCGCGCCAGCACCTGCTGAATTTTCGCGAGGATCGGCTTGAGCGCGGCCGGATCGTCGACCAGATAGCTGTCGTCGATCAGTTTCAGCAGTTCGGCGCTCTCGTAGCCGCTCGCTTTCCAGAGACTCTCGCCGGGTCTGAACAGCGCGTTCAGCAGATACGTCGGCTCAGGTGGTGCGATGAACCCGGTCAACGCCGCCGCGTGGTTGCCGACCAGTACCTGCGAGATCATCTGGCCGAAATCGAGCGGATGCAGATTGACGCGCACGCCCAGCGACGCCAGTTGCGCCTGGATGAAAAGCGCCGTCGATGATGTATCGATCAGATACGCCGGCTGCACATACAGCAGATCGAACGATGCGCCGCTCGCGTACTTCGAGCTTTTCAACGCCGCTCGCGCCTGGTCCGGATTGAACGCCAGGCTTCCAGCGGCGCCCGCGTCGTACCACGAGGATTCCGGCGCAAACGGCATGCTGCTCGCTTTGACCGCGCCGTAGCACAGATCGCGGCAGACCTTGACCCGGTCCAGCACGAGCGACACCGCACGGCGAAACGCCGGATCGTCGAACGGCGCCTTTCGGTTGTTCAGACACATCATCAGCGGGCTGGTCGGCGAGGGCCGGCTGTCGCCCGCGAGGCCTGCCGACGTGCGGATCTGCGCGAACGTCTGGGCCGGCGGCGCGCTGATGATCTGCGTCTGGTCCGACATCAGCGAGGCAAGCCGCGACGACTCTTCAGGGATGATGCGGAACACGATCTTGTCCCAATGCGGCTCGCCCTTGCCCCAGTACGCCGGATTGCGCTTCAGTTCGACGAAGTCGTTTGCCTTCGACTGCACGAAAATGGCCGGTCCCGTGCCGACACCGATCGGCGTCTGCTTGAAGTAGTCGGCCGGGTGCTGCTCGCGGCTGCCTATTGGAAAAATACCCATGTACTTGGACATGTAGTCGAGCAAAGGACGGTAAGGACGCTTCAGACGGATCACGGCGGTGTGCGTGTCCGGGGCGCTGACCGACTCGATCACGGTCCAGAACGGCCGCCGGAACGCCTTGTTCGCGGGATTCAGCACGTAGTCGAAGCTGTATTTCACGTCCGCGGATGTGAACGGCTGACCGTTCTGAAAATTGACGCCGCGCTGCAGATCGAACGTGTACGTCAGTTTGTCCGGCGAAATCGTCCATGCGCGCGCCAGTTGCGGCACCCGCTGACCTCGCGCGTCGATGCCGACCAGATTCTCGAAGATCAACTGATTGATCGCCATGACGTCGTGATTCGGCTGGTTGATCGGATCGAGTGTTTGCGGATTGCTCGGAATCGCGACCGACAGCACGCCGGCCCCGGCCGCGAACACGCGGCCTTCGAATGCGAACGGCACGGAAAGCCCCGCGATGCCCGCGGCGCCCGCACGGAGCAGTAGTCGTCGCCTGCTGCTGAAAGTCATGAAATCCTCTGCTTTTTCAATGCCGCCGGTCCACCACAATTTCGTGAATCGATTCACAGACAGTAGTCAGATCAGCACGGCGAGTCAACTTTTAAAAAATATCGGAAACCCTGGCTGGCAGTTTCAAAACGTTCTGCGGCGGGTCTAGGCGAGCAGCAACGAGGCGTCGGCGAGCGACAGCACCGTCGTGCGCGAATCGAACGCCGTGGAAAAAAGATGATCGTGCACGACCTGATCCGGGTCGTAGCAGCAATCTTTGACGGTGTACAACCGGAAGTCCGCATCGCTAGCATAGGCAACCGACGACAGCACGACACCCGTCGACGCAATGCCCACCATGATCAACGTGTCGATACCCTGCGCGGAAAGTCGGGCCTGCAGATCGGTACCGAAAAACACGCTCACACGGTGCCCGACGATGAGCGCTTCGCTGGCCCGCTGGCCGAGTTCCGGCGCGATCTTGTCGTCGATGAAAAGGCCGAGTTGCTTGAGTCCTTGTCCGTTCTTGTTCAACGGGCTGACCTCCGGATAGCCTGGACTGAACTGGATCTTGGCGAAATAGACGCTGACGCCTTTGGCCCGCGCGGCATCGCACAACTTGCGCGTGTTGGCGAGCAGCGTGGGCGCGACAGACGGAAAGAGCCCCAGGATGTCGGTCTGAAAATGCATCACAACAAGCGCCGTTTGCGCCGGCACGATCGCCGGAAGCGGCGCACCCACGCTCTGCGCCGACGCGGCGCTAATGCCGCCGTCTCCGCAACCATCGAGACCGAGTCCCGTCGCAACCGCGCCGGCCAACGCGCCTGCCGTTTTCATAAACCGCCGACGGCCTGCACGGCCGCCCTCCTCGCTGTCGCCCTGCCCCGACCGTAACGCGTCTTTCCTGTCGCTCATGTCTTGTCTCATGATTTTGGTGAATCGATTCATTCATCGTCTAAACGCAATGTCGGCGGCGAAAAATCCGCTGTCAAGCAACTTTGCGATCGGACAAACCCTGGGGGATCGAACCAGGCTAGCGCTTTTTGCGGCGTGCCGGGCTGCGCGGCGCGCCGCACGACTCACGCACGATCATCCGCATGGGATGTTTGGAGCGGCGGATGCCGGACGGTGCGCTGCCGTCGATCAGCTGCAACATCATGTCCGCTGCTTCACGGCCGACGTCGCGCGGGTTTTGCGTTACCACGGTCAAGGCCGGCGACGCGATGCCTGAATACTCGTGCTCGCCGATGGAAATCACCGACAGGTCGGCCGGGATCGACAGCCCGGTTTCCCGCACCACTTCAAGCACGATGGCCACGTCGTTCAGCGTGGCGATGATCGCGGAAGGCGGCTGCGCAGCGCTCAGCAGCGCCCGGCAGACGTCCTTGCTGAAGGCGCTGGTACGCAGCACGAGCGCCGGATCGAGCCCGATGCCGGCGGCCTCGCACGCGCCCTGATAGCCGCGCACCATCTCGCGGCCCACCCACGTATTTTCGTGGCCGGCCACGAGCGCAATCGCGCGATGTCCGAGCGACGCGAGATAGCGCACAGCCTGGCGACAGCCGTCGGCGTGATCGGTCAGCACCGAATTGAATTCGCCCTGGGCATCGCGCTCCCACAGCACGACGGGCATATTCAGGGTATGCAGGAAGTTGAAATAGGAAGGCGTCTCGTCGTCGGAAATCGCGCCGATGAATCCGTCGATGCGGCGCTGCTTCAGGCTCGACAGAATGGCCCGTTCGCGCTCGAGATCGTAGTGGGAATTGGCGATCAGAATCTCGAAACCTCTTGCCCGCAGGCGCTCTTCGGCGGCGCTCACCATCTGTGCGGCGGTGTGCTGCGTGATGTCGGAAATCAGGCAGCCAATCGCACTCGAACTACCCTTGCGCATGCTGCGCGCCACCACGTTCGGCACAAAATTCAGTTCGGCCACCGCAGCGCGCACCGCCTCCTGAATGGCGGGCGCCACATTCTCGCGGCCGTTCAGCACACGCGACACCGAGCCGACCGACACCTTCGCGAGACGCGCCACGTCCTGCACGGTGGGCGAGCCCTGCGGAGACTTGCGGCTACGCAACGCAGGCTTGACGGGTTTGCTGGCTCTCTCTTTGGGCATGACGGAAGGCGAAAAGGTCGTCGGTCAATTCTCAATGAATCGATGCATCGGGGCGATTATAGTGCGTCCTGGCTCGGGCTAATGCCGGCGCAGTGTTGCGGCGTGAGCCGACAGTCGTTCGTGCAGGAAGAAAACAATGGTGAGGCTATGCGAAAAACAGATACGCATCTTCCGCCAGCTTCAATTCCCGCAATGCAGTGTCAGTCTCGCCGGCCCGCACACGCCCTGCTTTCAACTCCCGCATGCATGAATGAGGAACTGCTGAAACGCAACCGCAGCCGTATCCAGCGTTGCGCCCTTGCGCCATAACATGCCCGCGTCCATCTGTGGAATCGCGTTGAGAATGGGCCGAGCGTCGATCCGCTTGCCTTCCAGCGACCACGGGCGAAACACCATATCGGACAGAATCGTCACGCCGAAACCATGCGCGACCAGACCGCGCAACGCTTCCATCGAACTCGTGCGAAACGCGATATTCGGCTCGACGTCGTTCTGCTTCCAGTAGCGCAGCGTCGACTGCTCGCCTTCGTCCACGGTAATCAAAATGTACGGATAACTCGCGATATCCGCGAGCGAAGGCGCATTGAGTTGCGCGAGAGGATGCGTGGGCGAGGTCCACAACTGCCGGCGCGAGCGGATCAACACGTGGTGCCGGAAACGCCTGAGATTTTCGACGTTGGAGAGCAGAACGATACCGAGATCGATGTCGCCGGCGAGTACGGCCTGTTCGATCGATTCGCGATCCAGGTCGTGCAGATCGATCGCGATGTCGGGATACGTCGCGCGAAAACGCGCCATCAACTCGGGCAGAAAATAGCCCAGCACCGTATACGACGCCGCAATGCGCACGATTCCCTTCAGATCGTGCGAGCGAAACGGCGCCTTGTAGACCGCGTCGCGCACTGAATCGAGTATGTGTCTCGCGTGATTCAGAAAATCATGCCCGTCCGGCGTCAACGTGACGCCCTGAGGCAGGCGTTCGAAGAGCCGCGTACCCAGGGTTTCCTCCAGTGCGAGCACGGCATTCGTGATCGCCGATTGCGACACATGCTCGGCCGTCGCCGCCATCGAAAACTGCCCGTTCTGGGCTGCCGCCACGAAGTAGCGCATCTGCCGCAAGGTAACGTCTTTTGACATGTGTTTTTCGAATAGCAGGATTCGGTATTCGTGATTTTACGTTGGAAATTCCGCTTCCTATACTCCGCCTCTAATAAAAGCCCCCGGAGACTTCCCCATGAACGCCCCGCTGACGCCCCCGCTACGTGACGCGCTTGCCTCCGTATCGCTCGACGACAAATACACGCTGGAAAAGGGCCGCGTCTATATGAGCGGCACTCAGGCGCTGGTGCGGTTGCCGATGCTGCAGAAGGCGCGCGACCGCCGCGCCGGCCTCAACACCGCGGGCTACGTGTCCGGCTATCGCGGCTCGCCGCTCGGCGCGCTCGATCAGGGTCTCTGGAAAGCGAAGCAGCATCTGAAGGAACACGATGTCGTGTTCCAACCAGGGGTTAACGAGGATCTGGCCGCGACTGCCGTGTGGGGCACGCAGCAGCTCAATCTCTGGCCGGGCGCGCAGGTCGACGGTGTATTCGGCATGTGGTACGGCAAGGGGCCGGGCGTCGATCGCAGCGGCGACGTCTTCAAGCACGCGAATGCGGCCGGCACCGATCCGAACGGCGGCGTGCTGGTGCTGGCGGGCGACGACCATGCGGCGAAGTCGTCGTCGGTCGCGCATCAGTCGGAGCATATGTTCGTGGCAGGCGGCATTCCGGTGCTATATCCGGCAAGCGTGCAGGAGTATCTCGACTACGGTCTGCACGGCTGGGCCATGAGCCGCTACGCGGGTTTGTGGGTGGCGATGAAATGCGTCACCGACGTGGTCGAATCGAGCGCGTCGATCGACATCGATCCGGACCGTTTGCAGATCGTCCTGCCGGAAGATTTCGACATGCCCGAAGGCGGCCTCAATATCCGCTGGCCCGACCCGCCGCTCGCGCAGGAAGCGCGTCTGCTGAACTTTAAGTGGTACGCGGCGCTCGCCTACGTTCGCGCGAACAGGCTGAACCGCGTGGTGATCGACAGCCCGAACCCACGCCTCGGCATCATGACCGCGGGCAAGGCGTATCTCGACGTGCGGCAGGCGCTCGCCGACCTCTCGCTCGACGACGAAACCTGCGCCCGCGTCGGCATCCGCGTGCTGAAAGTGGGTTGCGTATGGCCGCTCGATGCGCAGAACGCACGCGACTTCGCAACCGGGCTCGACGAGATTCTGGTGGTGGAAGAAAAGCGCCAGATTCTCGAATATGCGCTCAAGGAGGAACTGTATAACTGGCGCGACGACGTGCGTCCCAAGGTATTCGGCAAGTTCGATCAGCGCGACGACGAAGGCGGTGAATGGTCCGTGCCGCGTGGGCAGACGCTGCTGCCCGCGCACTACGAACTGTCGCCCGCCCTGATCGCGAAAGCGATCGCCCGGCGCCTCGCCAAAGCCGATCTGCCCGCCGATCTGCGGGCGCGCATCGAAGCGCGCGTCGCGGTGATCGAGGCCAAGGAACGCGAGGCGGCCACGCCGCGTTCCGTGACGGAGCGCCAACCGTGGTTCTGTTCGGGCTGTCCGCACAACACTTCGACACGTGTGCCGGAAGGCTCGCGCGCACTGGCCGGCATCGGCTGCCACTACATGTCGATGTGGATGGACCGCAACACGGAGACCTTCAGCCAGATGGGCGGCGAAGGCGTCGCGTGGACCGGCCAGATGCACTTCACGAATGAGCGTCACGTGTTCGTCAATCTGGGCGACGGCACCTATTTCCATTCGGGTCTGCTCGCGATCCGCGCTTCAATTGCGGCCGGCGCGAACGTCACCTATAAGGTGCTTTACAACGACGCGGTCGCGATGACCGGCGGCCAGCCGGTGGACGGCGTGCTCACCGTCCCGCAGATCGCGTTTCAGGTCATTGCGGAAGGCGCGAAGCACGTGCTGATCGTGACCGACGAGCCGGAAAAATATGACGCGAGCATTCGCCTTCCAGACGGCGTGAAGGTCCATCACCGGGACGAACTCGACCGCTTGCAGCGCGAGTTGCGCGACATGACGGGCACGTCGATTCTGATCTACGACCAGACCTGTGCAACCGAAAAACGCCGGCGTCGCAAACGCGGCACGTATCCCGATCCGGCGAAGCGCGCCTTTATCAACGATGCGGTATGCGAAGGTTGCGGCGACTGTTCGGTGCAATCGAACTGTCTGTCGGTCGAGCCGCTGCAAACGCCGCTCGGCACCAAGCGCAAGATCAACCAGTCGTCGTGCAATAAGGATTTTTCGTGCGTGAAGGGCTTCTGCCCGAGTTTCGTCACGGCGGAAGGCGCACAGGTGAAGAAGCCCGCCAAACCCGAATCAACGGCTGCGTTGCCCGATTTCGCGGCGCTGCCTCGGCCCGCGATTGCTTCACTCGCGAAGCCGTACGGCGTGCTCGTGACAGGCGTCGGCGGAACCGGCGTCGTGACGATCGGCGGCTTGCTAGGCATGGCGGCTCACCTGGAAAACAAAGGCGTCACCGTGCTCGACATGGCCGGGCTCGCACAGAAAGGCGGCGCCGTGCTCAGTCATGTGCAGATCGCGGCGGCACCCGAGCAATTGCACGCCACGCGGATTGCGGCCGGTGAAGCGCGCCTGATTCTCGGCTGCGATGCGATCGTCTCCGCTTCCGCTGAAGTGCTGGCACGCACGCAACGCGGCATCACGAAAGCGGCGATCAACAGCGGCGCCACGCCGACCGCGCAGTTCGTGCGAGACCCCCAATGGAGTTTCCCGGCCGACCAGACGCAACAGGATCTGCGCGCGAGCATCGGCGACGACTGCGACTTCATCGACGCCAATCGTCTCGCGCTCGCGCTGCTGGGCGACACGCTCTATGCCAATCCGATGCTGCTCGGCTTTGCCTGGCAACGCGGCTGGCTGCCGCTCGGCTACGACAGTCTCGATCGCGCGATCGAACTGAACGGCGTGGCCGTCGAAAAGAATCGCCTGGCGTTCGAATGGGGCCGCTATGTCGCGCAGCACGGTGAAGCCGCCGCGGATGCTTTTACGCCGCAGCCCGCCAGACAACAGGCCATTGTCGTGCAGATGCCGGAGTCGCTGGACCGGTTGATCGAGCGCAACGTCGAGCGGTTGAGTGTCTACCAGAACGCTCGGTATGCGGCTCGCTATGTCGAAGCGGTTGAACGGCTGCGCGCGAAGGAAACGGCGCTCACGGGCGGAGCAAAACCGCGCCTCACGCCGGTGGTCGCGCGCAATCTGGCGAAACTGATGACCTATAAGGATGAGTACGAAGTGGCCCGTCTCTATGCGGATCCGGCTTACATGGACAAGCTGCGGGCCCAGTTCGAAGGCAAGCCGGGCCGCGATTACAAGCTCGCGTTTCATCTCGCGCCGCCATTGCTCGCCAGACGCGACGAGCACGGCCACCTGAGGAAGCAACGCTTCGGGCAATGGACCCTCACGTTGTTCCGCGTGCTCGAAAAAATCAGGTTCCTGCGCGGCACGACGTTCGACGTATTCGGCAAGACGGAAGAACGGCGCAATGAACGTAAGCTGATCGCGCAGTACTTCGCGCTGGTCGACGAATTCTGCGCGACGCTCGACACCGCTCGATTCGATACGGCAATGAAGCTCGCCAATCTGCCTGATGAGATTCGCGGCTTCGGTCACGTGAAAGAGCAAAATGTGCTTGCCGCGGCGGCGAAGCGCGAGCGGTGGCTTGCGGAATACCGGGCCGATGGGGGCGACTCGCGGCCTGTTTCGTCTTCTCGACTTTTCGAACAGGCGCTATGAAAATTTCAGTGCATGACCGTGACGGCGTGATCTGGCTGGATGGCGAACTGGTGGACTGGCGCGACGAATAGTTTCACTTCCTGACCCACTCGCTTCACTATGGTATGACGGTAGTTGAAGCCGCCAGGACATGCGGGACCGCGGCTCTTCCCGGGATCGTGCGGCTCGACGACGCACGAAAAGACTTTTCAATTCCGCAAAGATCTTCGAGATGAACGTGCCCTTCGGCTTTGAAACGTTTCGCGACGCGCCGCTTGCGGTCGCCGGCCCAATAGCCTCACAATCCCGCAAACAACGGGAATCACATGAAAACGCAAGCAACCTTGGCGGCACTGACCATGCTCGCCGCATGCACAACCATAACTGACGTGACACCGGCCGGCGACGGTAACTACACCGTCACGACCCAAGTCCGCGGCGGCATGACACCATGGGGCGAAGTAAAGGCGTCAAGCCTGAAACGTGCCGACGAGTACTGCAGCCGGCAAGGCAAGCAAATGCACTCGGTGGACATGCAGACGCATGGCGTCCGTGGCTGGACGCCTCAGGAGGCGGAGCTGACATTTTCGTGCGTCTGAGCTGCCTTCGACTGCGTGAGGCGTCTGTATGACTTGAATGCGGAACGCTCAGCTCGGTCAGCGTCATGGAAGCAAAAGCTGCTTGTTATCTCGTCGTCGCCGAGCTTGTCGCGATGGCGCGTCGCCGCTTCGCTTCATCCGGCGTCAGTCTGACACGTCTGCGGACGGGCACTGCTGTCAATCACGGTACTGATGCAACGCTCACCCGGAATGTTGGCCAACTGCCCAGATGCAAAAAAGCCCAGCGCGGGGCTAGGCTTTTAAATCAGGTGACGTTTGGGTCGAAGTCGAGCGCTTGATAGGTCGCCCGCTCGGCATCAATCAGAGTTGCCTTTTGGGGCGGATCGAAGAACAATCGCTTCTGCCTGACATGAGGAGAGACGATCCTGTAGGCATTGCCGGTCCTGAATTCATGGTTTCCCCAAACGACGGCCGCCAAGATGTCGACGAACTGAAGGCCCAGCGAGTCCTTGCTCTCCCAAGGCGTCGTCTCAAGGAAGGTGTCAGCACCCAATGCGGATAGCTTCGTGCACAGATAATCGTGCATGGCATGCTTGAGTTCGATGCGGACGCTACGTGCGTCCGGGATGAAAGCAACGGACTGCTCTTGCGCCATCATCTCGAGCAACAGAAGCCCAACCATGTAGTTGTAGAGCCCATTCGGATGACGCCGGAAACCGGCCGAAACGTTCTCTTTCCTCACCGTTATGGTTGCGAATTGAAAACCGGCCCGGTCCCGCTTGATGGCGGCCAACTGTCGCGCAAAATTGTCACGCTCAGCAGGCGAGAGTGAAACGGATTTTATTTCGTTCTTGATGGGACGGCCGCGCCGCTTATAAATGCCGCGGACAACGCGATTTAAGACTGCATCCTCCCCCTCGGGAAGCACCGCTGCGGCGAGCGTGAAGTGCCTGCTGGATCCTCCGCGCCCATACGCTTCCTCCAGCTTCCAGCCCAAACACCCACTCTCATCCAGATAAATTGTTTTCGCCATATAAAAATAGCCTCCCAATTGGGAGGCTATGGAATAGTGCAGTACCCGGGCCTGACGTACTTACAAGTACGCTTACGATTGTCGGCGCTGATTTGTCGCAGGTTGATCCGGGCGGAGCTATTTAAACCGCAACGCCGCTACAAAGCAATTATGGGGTCTACAACTACCGGTTGCAAGATAAACTTGCGTCCTAAAAATACTCCATAAGTCATTGATTGTTAGTAACAACGTCGAGATCATGCTCCAATCGCAGCAAGTCAGATCGGCATTACCGAGACCGATCTTCGCGTTGCCGAACAGAGTAGACATAGACTTGGCCGAAACCGGTCTTCAATTGAGCGTCTCTTTGCCCAAGCCAAGCAGTTCCTTGGCCGTGTACCGCCGCGCAACGCCGCCATATAGGCGCGAGACCTCCCGATTTTTGGTTTCCGGCTCCTGCCCGGTCCGATAGACGAGCCAGCGCATGATTCGTCGCGTTTCTTTCCGAGGATCCGGCGCCGCTCACGCGGAGAACCGTCCGGTGGCTCGCAGACATCCGTGAAGGGGTTCGTGTCGATCCACTTCCACTCCTTGCGCGCGATTGTGAAGACGTTCCGGCAGAAAATCATTTCGCGCAACATAGTGCCCGTTTTGACTGGGCGCGCTGGTGTGCCGCGCGCGCGAGCGAATCCCTCGATACTTCCCGCAAACCCATGACTCAACGGGTTTTTCGATAGTTCTCAGGATGTCTTGGGATATGACTTGGTGCCGGGGATCGGACTCGAACCGACAAGCCGTGAGGCGGCGGATTTTAAGTCCGCTATGTTTACCAATTTCATCACCCCGGCGGGCGTCGAAACGCGTGTGGACGCGAATTCTACCATTGCCCGCCGGGCGTACCAAACCGCCCGCCGACGCTTCGCCCGTCTCAAGTTCCACACGCCGCAACCGCGAATCCCGGCGTCATCCTCAAGTCACAAACCTTCCCGATAATCCGCTCACGAAAACGTTTACATCCCGAGCGGAAACCCATGATCCCGACGATCAAAGATGTCGCTGCGCACGCCGGCTTCTCCATCGCCACCGTGTCGCGCGCGATCAACGCGCCGCACACCGTCAACCCGGTCACACTGGACAAGGTGCGCCGGTCCATCGACGCCCTGAACTTCCGCCCGAGCCCGCTCGGCCGGCAATTGCGCGGCGAACGCACGCGCCTGATCGGCGTGGTCCTGCCGACGCTCGCCAATCCCGTGTTCGCCGAGTGCCTGCAAGGCATCGACGAACTGGCGTCGGCGCAAGGCTACCGGCTCATGCTGATGACCACGCAGTACGACGCCGACCGCGAACGCCATGCCATCGAAACGCTGCGCGAACACCGCGTCGAAGGCCTGATCCTGACTGTCGCCGATGCCGACACGCACCCGCTGCTCGACGAACTCGACCGCGCGGGCCTGCTCTATGTGCTGATGCATAACGACACGGTGCGTCGTCCGTCGGTCTCGGTCGACAATCGTCTGGCCGCCTACGACGGCGTGCGCATGCTGATCGCGCACGGCCATCGCCGCATCCTCATGCTCGCCGGCACGCTGGCCGCCTCGGATCGTGCCCGTCAGCGGCATCTCGGCTACTCGCAGGCCATGCAGCAAGCCGGCCTCACGCCGGCGCCCGCGCTCGAAGTCGACTTCAACGCGGAAGAACTGGCGCCCTCGGTGCTCGCTCATCTGACGAGCGGCCCGAACCGCCCGAGCGCCCTCTTCTGCAGTAACGATCTGCTGGCGATGGTGGTCATGCGCGGCCTGCGCCGCGCGCGTCTGCAGATTCCGCACGACATGTCGATTCTCGGCTTCGACGGCCTCGCAATGGGCGAGCTGCTGTCGCCCGCGCTCGCCAGCATCTGCGCGCCGAATCGCGAAATCGGCTGCGCGGCCTGGCGGCGTTTGCTGGCGCGCGTCACCGGCACTCACAAAGCGTTGAGCGAAACCTCGCTCAGGCTGACCTTGCCGCACAGCTTGCGCCAGGGCGCCACGATCGCGGCGATTTCGAGCCGTGACGACGCAACGCCCGCGCGTACGCCCCTATCCGCCGAGCGGCCGATCGCCTGAAGCGCCAGGCAAAGCGCCATTGGCTAACACGCGTGAAATGCATCCACACGTGCCGGCATGAAAACGTTTAACCCGCTGTCCTGCAACACGACTTTGAGTCACCCACCCCAAAACCCGAACCACCCGCTCCCTTCTTCTCCAGGAGACCCGCAGTGATCCGCTCTGCCAGCCATTTCGCTTCGCCCATCAAACCGCTCAGACCGCTCTGGCGCCACCTCACGCGCCGCATAGCCGCCGCGCTGTCGGCCGGCACGGTGGTCGCCGCCGCGCTCGTCGCGCTCGCACCGCAAGCAGCGCACGCCGAC
This sequence comes from Paraburkholderia sp. BL17N1, assembly GCF_003634175.1. Classification (NCBI taxonomy): domain Bacteria; kingdom Pseudomonadati; phylum Pseudomonadota; class Betaproteobacteria; order Burkholderiales; family Burkholderiaceae; genus Paraburkholderia; species Paraburkholderia sp. BL17N1. The sequence goes on along the minus strand of NZ_RBIW01000001.1, from coordinate 2,773,517 downwards.
GAAACCGCCATCTGCTACAACTGCCCGCCCGAATGGGCCGACTGGGCGAGTCAGATCAAGGCGATCCAGCAAAAGACCGGCATTCGCGTGCCGTTCGACAACAAGAACTCCGGCCAGTCGATCGCGCAACTCATGGCCGAGCAGAAGAGCCCGGTCGCCGACGTCGTGTATCTCGGCGTTTCGTCGGCCTTCCAGGCGAAGGACAAGGGCTTGATCCAGCCATACAAGCCCGCGCATTGGGACGACATTCCCGCCAATCAGAAAGACCCGCAAGGCTACTGGTTCTCGATTCACTCGGGCACGCTGGGCTTTTTCGTCAACAAGGACGCACTTGAAGGCAAGCCGGTGCCGCGCTCGTGGGCGGATCTGCTCAAGCCTGAGTACAAAGGCATGATCGGCTATCTCGATCCGTCGAGCGCATTCGTCGGCTATGCAGGCGCGGTGGCGGTGAACCAGGCGCTCGGTGGCACGCTCGATAACTTCGAACCGGGCCTCGACTGGTTTCGCAAGCTGAAGGCCAACGCGCCGATCGTGCCGAAGCAGACCGCTTACGCGCGCGTGATGTCCGGTGAAATTCCGATCCTGCTCGACTACGATTTCGACGCATACCGCGCGAAATACAAGGATCACGCGAACGTCGAATTCGTGATTCCGAAGGAAGGCACGATCTCGGTGCCGTACGTGATGAGCCTCGTCAAAGGCGCGCCGCACGAAGCAAACGGCAAGAAGGTGCTCGACTTCGTGCTCTCCGACGAAGGCCAGAAATTGTGGGCCGACGCCTACCTGCGTCCGGTGCGCCCGAACGCGATGAGCCCGGAAACCGCCGCCAAGTTCCTGCCGGCCAGCGACTATGCGCGCGCTAAACCTGTCGACTTCGGCAAGATGGCCGAAAAGCAGTCGAGCTTCGGCGAGCGTTATCTGCAGGTGATGCATTGAACGACATCACGTTTCCGCTGCGCTGGCGCATCGCGTTGCTCGCGCCGGCGCTGGCAGTGTTCATCGCCTTCTGGCTGCTGCCGATGGGCGCGCTCGCGCAGTTGAGCGGCGACGGCCACGCGTTCGCCACCTATCGCGCGATGCTGACGAATCCGCGCTACATGTCGAGCCTCGGCGCGACCGTGTTGCTGTCCGCAGCGGTTACGGCGGCGACGCTGGTGCTCTCGGTGATCGCGGGTCTGTTGCTGGCGCGGCGCGAGTTTCCTTTGAAACGCACGCTGCTCGCCTTGCTCACGTTTCCGCTGGCGTTTCCCGGCGTGGTGGTCGGCTTCATGGTCATCATGCTGGCGGGACGCCAGGGGCTGATCGGCGCGCTCTCGCTGAAACTCACGGGCGAGCGCTGGGTGTTCGCGTATTCGATGAGCGGGCTCTTTCTCGGCTATCTGTACTTCTCGATTCCGCGCGTGATCGTCACCGTCATGGCCTCGGCGACCAAGCTCGATGCATCGCTTGAAGAAGCCGCGCGTTCGCTCGGCGCGTCGCCGTGGCGCATCACGCGCGACATCGTGTTGCCCGCGCTCTCGCCTGGCCTGATCGCGGCGGGCGCCGTGTGCTTCGCCACCGCGATGGGCGCGTTCGGCACCGCGTTCACGCTCGCCACCGACATCGACGTGCTGCCGATGACCATCTACACCGAGTTCACCCTCAACGCGAACATGGTGACGGCCGCGGGACTTTCGATCGTGCTCGGCATCGTGACGTGGGCCGTGCTGGCGCTGGCGCGCAGCGTGAGCGGCTCGGCCGTGGCGGCAAGCGCATGAACGGCGTTTCCGAACCGGGCGCTTCCAAAGCGGAGAATCGTACTTCAATGAGTTCAATCACTACCTCTCTACAACCACCCGCCAAACCGCGTTCACGCGTGCGCTGGCCGGACGCAAGAACGTGGCTGGCAACCGGCCAATGGCTTGTCACGCTGCTGCTGTGCGCGTTCCTGATCGTGCCGGTCGTCATGTCGATCATGGCGGGCCTGACGGTCAACTACTTCAAGGGCGTGTCGAGCGGACTCACGCTGCGCTGGCTCGGCGAAGTGTGGACGCAGTATCACAGTTCGGTGTTTCTCTCGCTCGAAGTGGCGGCGGCTACCTTGCTCATCACGCTGCTGACCGGTGTGCCTGCGGGCTATGTGCTCGCGCGCAGCAAGACGCGGCTCTCGCGCATCATCGAAGAGTTTCTGGTGCTGCCGATCGCGCTGCCCGGTCTCGCGTCCGCGCTCGCGCTGCTGGTGGTCTACGGCGGCTTCACGATGTTCCGCATGAGCGTGGCGTTCATCGTGGTCGGGCACGTGGTGTTCACGCTGCCCTTCATGGTGCGCGCGGTCGCGGCAGTCTGCGCGAGCAGCGATCTGCGCACGCTCGAGGAAGGCGCGGCGAGTCTCGGCGCGAGCTTCTTTCAGCGCTTCGTGACGATCGTGCTGCCGAACGCGCGGCCCGGCATCGTGGCCGGCGCACTGGCGGTGCTGACGCTGTCGATCGGCGAATTCAACCTCACCTGGATGCTGCACACGCCCGATACCAAGACGTTGCCGGTGGGTCTCGCCGACACTTACGCGTCGTTGCGCATCGAGATCGGCAGCGCCTACACGATTCTCTTTTTCATCATGACGATGCCTCTGCTCGTCGCGATGCAATGGCTCGGCGTCGATGCGACCGGCCAGCGCAGCGCGGCGAAAAAACGCATTGCGGCACCTCCTTCGAAGTCCATCAAGCCATGAAACTCGCTTCCGTTCCCATCACGCTGACGCAATGCGCGAAAACGTTTCGCGGCACACGTGTGCTCGAACCGCTCGACCTGCATATCGACGCCGGCGAAACGCTCGTGCTGCTCGGCCCGTCCGGCTGCGGCAAAACCACGACGCTGCGCATGATCGCGGGTCTGGAGACACCGGACGCCGGCGGCCGCATCGCGTTCGGCGACGACGACGTCACCGCACTGCCGATCGAAAAGCGCCAGGTCGGCATGGTGTTCCAGAGCTACGCGCTGTTTCCGAATCTGACGGTGCGCGGCAACATCAGCTACGGTTTGAAGATCAAGCGCGTGCCCGCTGAGACGGCACGGCAACGCGTCGACGAATTGCTCGGCATGATGCGTCTCACGGCTCACGCCGATAAGCCGATCGATCAGCTTTCCGGCGGCCAGCGTCAGCGGGTGGCGCTCGCTCGCGCGCTCGCCGTGCAGCCGCGCGTGCTGCTGCTCGACGAACCGTTGACCGCCCTCGACGCCCGTCTGCGCGACACCTTGCGCAGCGAAATGAATACGCTGCTGCGCGAGTTGGGCATCACGACCGTCTACGTCACGCACGATCAGGCCGAAGCGATGGAACTGGGCGACCGCATCGTCGTGATGAGCGCAGGACGCATCGAACAGATCGGCTCGCCGCGCGAGATCTACTACCGTCCGGCCAACCGGACGGTTGCGCAGTTCGTCGGCACGATCAACCGGCTTGCGGGTGAGCGGCGCGACGGCATGCTGAGTACCACCGGCGGCGCCGTGCCGCTGCCCGTGGGCTCCGTGCATGCGAACTCGGCGCACGAGATTTTCTTCCGGCCGGAAGACGCTTACCTGGCCGATCCGGCTCACGCGCAATTGCGTGGACATATTGAAAGCACCGCCTTTCTCGGGGAACGTACGCGCCTGACGATCGGCGGCGCCGCGCCGGACGCGTTGCTGATCGACGTAGCCGGCCGCGTGGAATTGGCGCGCGGCACGCCGGTCGGCATTTCCATCGCGCAGGACGCGCTGATTGCGCTATCGTAATGAAGCCGCGCTGTTTTCATAGCGCGCTATAAAAAGGACATCCCCCATGCTGCTGGCTCAAATTAGCGACTTGCATATCAAACGGCCCGGCGCGCTCGCTTATCGGCGCGTCGACACCGGCGCCTATCTCGCACGCTGCGTCGCCGCCCTCAATGCGCTCGAGCCGCGTCCCGACGCGGTGATCATGACCGGCGACCTCGTCGATCAGGGTGATCCGGAACAGTACGAATACCTGAAGACGCTGCTCGCGCCGCTTGAGATTCCCTACTTCATGCTGGTCGGCAATCACGACGAACGTGCTGCCTTGCGCGCCGCGTTTCCCGATCGCAAGGAATTGCAAAACGGTGGCGAATTCGTGCAATACGCCGTCGATGTCGGTCCATTGCGGATCATCGCGCTCGATTCGATGGTGCCGGGACAAAGCGCCGGCCATCTATGCGATGCGCGGCTCGCATGGCTCGCCACGCAACTCGATGCGGCCCAGGGCAAGCCGACGGTGGTCGCGTTGCATCATCCGCCGTTTGTGTGCGGCATCGGTCATATGGACGAACTGCGGCTCGATCCCGCTGCGGCGGGCAAACTCGCGGCGTTGATCGCGCGTTATCCGAACGTGGAGCGGGTGATCTGCGGGCATGTGCACCGGCCCATGTTCGCGCGATTCGGCGGCACGATCGCCTCCGCGGTGCCGGCGCCCGCGCATCAGGTCGCGCTTGATCTGCGCGAGGATGCGCCGTCCGCGTTCATGATGGAACCGCCCGCGTATGCGCTGCATCACTACGATCCGGCGACCGGCATCGTCACGCATCACGCGTATGTGGAAAAAGCCGACGGCCCGTATCCTTTCTATGAGCCCGAAGGCGATCTGATCGACTGACGCGTGCGGGTCAGGCGTCGACGAAAGTCTCACGAACGCGCCGGGACAGCCTGAAATACGGAATCCCGAGCGCGGCCGCCACGACAGCCTGAATGAAGCCGTCGTACGGAATGGCGATGTCGATGCCGATCGCGTGCGTCATGTTATCGCCGAGCAGATACGCGATGGTGCGCAGCACGACGATCCCCAGCAGCCACGCCTGAACGTGCGTGGTAAAACGCGGCGACTTGCGCCATGCGAGCAGCCCCAGCCAGCCCGTCCCCGCGACGATGAACATGCCCGTGAGCACGTCGCAGCCCACCATCACGATCACGGCGCGATACCAGCCGTGTGTTTCGGGCCGCGCGAACACGGCCAGCACTTCCCATTCGAGCATCAGCTTGAGCGGATCGCGCATCGCGATCGCGGTGTAGAGCGCCCACGCCGCCAGGCAAATCAAGGCGACGAGCAGCGAGCCGCCGATGCGTCGAGGTTCGTGTTTCGTGATCGAGGTCATGGAGTCGTTCTTGTAAAGCGTCGGTCGGTTAAGGCGCGCCGATTTTACGAACGTAAGCCGAAACTCCGTCTCATTTTGTCGGCAAGGCGTCGTGACGCCGCTGCGCGAGCGGGCCGCTCCGCCTCGCCGCCGTCAGCACGATCCGCCATGCTCCGGTATGATCGGCACGCTTGAGGACCGTGCATGGGCCGGTCCGTCGACTGTGCCCTCTCATGTCCACTTCCAACGCGTCCACTCCCGCTTCCGCCGACCGGTCGTTGCGCGGCCTGCTGTTTCTGCTCGCCACCATCGCCGGTGTCTCGGTTGCGAACATCTATTACAACCAGCCGCTGCTCGACGACTTCCGCCAGTCGTTTCCGCGCAGCGCGTCGTGGGTCGGCGCGGTGCCGGCCGTCACGCAACTCGGCTACGCGGCCGGCATGCTGCTGCTTGCGCCGCTCGGCGACCGTTTCGACCGGCGCCGTCTGATCCTCTTGCAGATCGCCGCCATTTGCGTCGCGCTGGTCGTGGCCGCCGCGGCGCCGACGCTGACCGTGCTGATCGTCGCGAGTCTCGCGATCGGCGTGCTCGCCACCATCGCGCAGCAAGCGGTGCCGTTCGCGGCGGAAATCGCACCGCCGTCCGAACGCGGCCACGCGGTCGGCACGGTGATGAGCGGTTTGCTGCTGGGGATTCTGCTGGCGCGAACGGCGTCGGGCGTAATCGCTGAATATTTCGGCTGGCGCGCGGTATTCGGCGCGTCCGTGGTCGCGCTGCTGGTGCTGGCGGTAGTCATCATGATGCGTCTGCCGAAGAGTCAGCCGACTTCCACGCTGCCCTACGGCAAGCTGCTGGTGTCGATGTGGCATCTGATCGTCGAGCATCGTGAATTGCGTGAAGCCTCGCTCACCGGCGCGGCGCTGTTCGCGGCATTCAGTATCTTCTGGTCGGTGCTGGCCTTGCTGCTGGCCGGCGCGCCGTTTCATCTCGGGCCGCAGGCGGCCGGGCTATTCGGTATTGTCGGCGCGGCAGGCGCGATGGCCGCGCCGCTCGCCGGCAAGTTTTCCGATCGACGCGGGCCGCGCGCGATCATCACCCTGTCTATCGTGCTGGTGGCGATTTCGTTCGTCGTATTCGGCGTATCGGCGAAGAGCATCGCGGGATTGGTGGTCGGCGTGATCATTCTCGATATCGGCGTGCAGGCCGCGCAGATTTCCAATCAGTCGCGCATCTACGCGCTCAAGCCGGACGCGCGCAGCCGCGTCAATACGGTGTACATGGTGGCGTATTTCATCGGCGGAGCACTCGGCTCCGGTGTCGGCGCGGTGGTGTGGCCGGCGTTCGGGTGGATCGGTGTGAGCGTGGCCGGGATCGTGTTCGCGGGGCTGGCGGCGTGGAATCATCTGGCGCTTCCCGCACGCGCGGCGAGCTAGTCCGCTATCTGCGCGGCGCGGAGCGCTTACTTGCTGCTTCGCGCATACGCATATTCATGCAGCGCGTCGATCACGCGATCGAATTCGAACGACTTGTCGTAAAAGTGCCGCACGCCATATTGCTCGCAGCGCTCCCGGTAGGCAGGCAACGCGTGATTGGTCAGCACCGCGGCGAACACTCTGTCGATCAATCCCTCCCGCTGCAAATAAGCGAGCACGGGCACGCCCGAGCCCTGCTTCAACTGCAGGTCGACGATCACCGCGTCGAAGGACTCGTCGCTCAGGAGCGCAATGGCCTGATCCGCGGAATCCGCGTACGCCGCGACCTTGAGCAATCCGGACGCGTCGATCGTTTCAACGAGGCTTCTGCGAATCAGCGGCGAATCCTCGATCAGCAACACACGCAATGGCGCGTGGCGGGCTGGGTCGACAACAGGGTTCGATTCGCTGTTCATCGGAATATCTCGATCGTGCATTATTCGATCAAGCCGTTCTTGATCGCGTAATAAGTCAGATCGGCATTGTTCGCCAACCGCATTTTCTCCAGCACGCGAGCCCGGTAAGTGCTCACGGTCTTTACGGACAGATGCAATTCCTCCGCGATGTCGGTGGGAATTTGCCCCGCCGCGAGCTTGCAGAAAATCTGGAATTCGCGCTCGGAGAGCGCTTCGTGCGGCCGCCCTGCCGCTGGTTTGTCGAGGTTGTCGGCGAGCGTGTCGGCGACCGCCTCGGATAGGTAACGATGCCCGCGCGCCACCGCGCGAATCGCCCGCACAATTTCCTCCGGCTCGCAGTCCTTGTTCAGATAACCGTTCGCGCCCGCGCGCAGCAGATTGATTGCGTACTGGCTCTCCGGGTAGCCCGACAGAATCAGCACGCCTTGTTCAGGGCGCACCTGCTTGATGACACGCAAGGTATCGATGCCATTCTTGTCCGGCATGGCGATGTCGAGCAGCACGACGTCGAAGGCCTGTTCGCGCACGAGGCTGATGGTCTGGTCGCCGGTGGCCGCTTCGGCCGCGACGCACATATCCGGCTCGTCGGCGACGAACTGTTTGAAGCCACCTCGGACGATCGCATGGTCGTCAGCTATCAGCACTCGAATCATCGGTTTGGGTGTCCGTGCAATGAAATCGCTCCAAAGCAGACATTGTAATGATCTCCGGCATGGCTTCCGCCGGATGGGGAAAACCGGCGGCGCATGCCGGCGCGCGCAACCTTGCGGCCCACCTGCGCCGTCAGCGCTGTCCGCCGCGCTGCCTGAACTGGCTGAGCGGGCCAAGATGTACAGCGCTGCCGCTCGCCGCCGTGCTACGTTTCCCTCATGCGCTGTTCGCGTCTACGTTCCACGTTTTGCGCGCCGCCGCGCGCAGTCGCGCGCTCCCGATTACTCGCGGCCTTCGAGCAAGTCCGCCATGTCGTCGGCATGCTCCTCTTCGACAGCGAGAATCTCTTCGAACATACGGCGCGTCGTCACGTCCTTATCGCCGAGATAACGAATGATCTCGCGGTACGTGTCGATCGCAATGCGCTCCGCGATCAGGTTCTCCTTGATCATGTCCGTGAGGTTTTCGCCTTCCTTGTATTCCGAATGCGAGCGCGTCTTCAGACCGTCCGGCGCGAAATCCGGCTCGCCGCCCAGTTGCACGATCCGTTCGGCGATGCTGTCGGCGTGTTGCTGTTCCTCGGCCGCGTGCTCAGCGAACTCTGCGGCGACGGCTTCCGAATTGATGCCCTTGGCCATGAAATGATGCCGCTTGTAGCGCAGCACGCAGACGATTTCGGTGGCCAGTGCGTCGTTACACAGCTTCAGCACCGTCTCGCGGTCCGCGCCATACGATTGCGTGACCGGACCATCCGACATGTGCTTGCGTGCGTCTTCGCGGATTTTTTGAAGGTCCATCACGAACGGATCGCTGGATTGAGTCGGCGCGCCCTGAGCGGTAGATGACTTCGACATTGAATTTCTCCTTTATCCGGTATGAGTGGGAACTGCGCATCACGCACGAAACGCGCCTGATGCGCCGTCACAAGGAACGATGGCCACGACGGGCCACCCGTCTATGTTCGGAACACGCCGAGCAGCAGCGTGACCACGAATACGACGAGGAAAATGTAGAACAGAATCTTGGCGATTTCGGCCGCGCCCGCCGCAATGCCGGTAAAACCGAACACGGCGGCGATGATCGCAATCACGAAAAAGACGATGGCATAGTGAAGCATGACGATTCTCCTTCTTGCTGTAACTGCGCGGCATAGGCGCACAATATTGACCGGCGGACCGGTCTCCCGTCTTCAGAAACGGCTCGCAACTTACCTGCGAGCAGCGCTAATCGACGATCTTTTTCGTCACCACGAAGCCCAGCACGAGGAACACCACGCACAGAATCACAAACACGATGAACAGGAACTTCGCGATTGCCGCCGCGCCTGCCGCGACACCGGTAAAGCCCAGAACACCTGCGATCACCGCGATGACGGCGAAGAACAACGCCCATTTCAGCATGATGGCTTCCTCCCAAAACATTGATTGAACGATCAGGACCATCCTATCCATCAGCCACGCGCGGCGCATTCCGACGCACGCCGGTTTTCGTGTGAGAATCCGCTTACATTGGATTACGGCGGCGTTACGGCGGGCATGTCCGCCTCGCCGGTCCGGCTTGCAGCGCCGCAACGGCCGCGTGGTGGCGGCACCGTCGCCGAACGCGGCGGACGTTAAACTGATGCTCCATCAGAGGAGCCCAATGTGCCAAATGTGCAGAACGTGCCGGACGCGGATAAAGCCGGTTCCACAGCGCCTGGGGCCGCCGCCCGGCTGAGCCACTGGATGCACAGCCGCAGTTGGGCGATCGCCATGACGGTGGCGATCGTCATTACCGTGGGCGGCCTCGTGATACTCGAGACCGCGCGCCAGCGCATTGCCGCCGAATACGAAACCGCGCTCGAAGCGCGCGACGTCACCGTGCAACTGAGCATGCTGGCGAGCCAGCTGTCGCGCCTGAGCGCCCTGCAAAGCGATTTTCTTCTGACGAAGCAGGACGCCGCCGCGCACGAGTTCTGCGCGACCGCGGTGCGCATCCGCCAGAGCGAACAGACGTTGAACCGTTTCTACCGTGGCGGCAAAGCGGACAGCGCCGAGCTCGCCAGCTTCACGCAGATACTTGCGCTGATCGAAGCGCGGATCGGCGCGGGCGCGTCCGCGCTGCAACGCGCAGCGCCCCATCCGCTCGATCTGTCCGCTTGCGGCGGCGCGAGCGAGGCCAACCCGGCCGACGCGTCGCTGGTGGACAGCACGCTCTCGCTGCTGCGCGACAACGAGGAACGCCGCGCCCAGCACGCGCTCGCCGCGAGCCGCGGCGATCAGCGCATCTCCACGCTGTGCGCGGCGGGTCTCTCGGCGCTTAACATCGTGCTGTTCATTCTGCTGTTTCGCAATCTCGGCATTCAGATCGATCGCCAGGCACGCGTGCAGCGTCAATTGATCACACAACAGGAGAGTCTCGATCAACTCGTCAACGAACGCACCCGGCAGCTCGAGGCGCTCGGCTGGCACTTGCAGGCGGTCAGTGAAAACGAGAAGACCCAGCTCGCGCGCGAATTGCACGACGAACTCGGCGCGATTCTGACCGCCAGCAAAATGGATGTGGCGTGGGCCAACCGCAAGCTGAAGGACAGCGAGCCGGACATCGCCGAGAAACTCAAGCGGGCGCTCGCCAATCTCGACCAGGGCATCGCGCTGAAGCGCCGCATCATCGAAGATATGCGGCCTACGGTGCTGGCGAACTTTGGGCTCGTCACCGCCTTGCGCACGCTCGCCGACGAAGCCGCGCAGCGCAACAGCTGGACGCTCGACCTGCATCTGCCCGCCGACGACATCAAGCTCGACGAGCAAACGGAGATCGCGCTGTTCCGCGTCGCGCAGGAGTCGCTGACCAACGCGGCCAAGTACGCGCGAGCTTCGAAGGTATCGATCGCCTTGCAGGTCGGCGACGGCCAGGTGGCGCTGCATATCGCCGATAACGGCGTCGGCATCATGCCGGCCGATCTGAAGCGCACGCACACCCACGGGCTGCTAGGCATGCGCCAGCGCGTCGCCGCGCATGGCGGGCGCTTCGATATCCGGCGCGGCGTGCCGAACGGCACCGACATCCATGTGGAGATGCCGAGCGTCAGCACCGCGACGCCATCGGTCGATCTGCCGCCGGCGACTCCTTCGCGAACCTCCGTCTAGCAGGGCAAGCGCCGCGCCGCGGCGGACTTGTAGGAGTGCGCCGACGCAAACACCGGCGCACGCCTACACGAAAATCGCAGCGCAGCCGACAGCGCCGCCCCCGCCCTTTTTTTACCATGCAATCAGACCGGATCGACTGGCGTAAGCCCCGGTCGGACGACAGCTAGCTCAGCTGGCGCGTGCCGTACAACATGGGCACGTCAACCAATGCATTCTCGACAAGGAGAACTTTCATGAATCGACTGATCGCTTTGCTTCTCATTGCAGGGACAGCTGCGCTCGCCGGTTGCAACACGATGGCGGGGGCCGGGCAGGATATTTCGAAGGGTGGCAATGCCATCACGAACTCGGCCGAACAGGCCAAGTAAGCAGCGCATAACGAAGCAGACGCCGGGCGCTTGATAGCGCCTGGCTTGCGCAGTTCAGGCAGAACCCGCCGCGGGAAATCGTGGCGGGTTTTTTTTGCGCCCGCTTTAATCGTCATCGCGGACTTTTGTCGAAGCGGCTGGTGTTGCAGATGTTGGTCCGGGCTGCAAACAAAACGGCGATCCACTCAAGTGGATCGCCGCTCCGTCCTCCCCAGGACTTATCGTTTATTGCATGTGCTCAGCCTGCGCTTTCATCAGCGCTTATTGGCCATTGAGCGTGTTCGTCAACTCGACGCTCGGTGTCTGCGTGTTGCCGTTCTGCGCAACCAGCAGATGGATCTGGCCCGGCACGAGCTGGCTCAGCGCACCGGCGATCGGCACCGACGTGACCAGCCAGTCGGCATTGTTCGACAGCGTGAAGGCCGGCGACTGGAAGATCGGCGTCTTGCTGCCGGCCGTGGTCGCGATCAGCACGTAGGTGCCGCCCGACACATAGATCGAATCCTGACCGCTCGCCGGCACTGCATTCTTGAAGGCCACGCCGGCCATCGTCGGCGAGACGTTGGTGATGTCGGTCGAGGTGGACTGGACCAGGTACAGGTCGAGGTTCGTCGCGTTCGCCGACGCGTTGAAGCCGCGCAAACGCGCGCTATTCGACAGCAGGCCCTTGTCGAACGGATCGTCGATCAGGCCGATAGCCGGCGCGGCCAGACCCGGCAAGGCGAGCACGGTGTATTGGTGGCCCTTGGCGACATCCGGAAAGCTGCCGCTCGCGAGCGCGGTCGTCGTGCCGGTCGCGGAGTAAGCGACCGTGGTTGCGCCCGTGTTGATATTGGTGAAGTTCGTCACACCCTTATAGCTGATATTGGTCTGTCCCGAGGGCGCGGTGCCGTTGACGAGAAAGTCGACCGCCGGGCCGCTGGGAATGGCATGAATGAAATGGATCTCCGGATTGGTCAGCCCGAGTTCCTTGCCCACGTCGTCGGAGCCGCCACCGCATGCGCTCAGAACGGATGCAACGGCAGCCATCGCCACCATGGTTCGGATCAGTTTCATTATGTTCACCTGTATCGATTTGTCGGGCTCACGGCCCATTGATTTTGTGGACTTCCGCTTCGCACAACACGCCGTCTGACGCTGGTTCGTTGGTCATACGAACAGTCAGGCCAGCTCTGCGAAACGGAATGCCCCTCCTATCCCTTCTGCCATCGCACGGCTCGTGTCGACGGACGCCCGCTTCGAGCAATGCGCGTGCCGCGGCCTCTAATCTGTCCGCGGGCGACTGAAGAATGTCTTACGGAGCAACGAGTTACGAGGATTAGAAAGTTTCCTCGGAGGGATGGCACGCCGCGCGGTGTATTGTTCGTGCGCGCCCAATACTTACACGGTCCTCCGCATGTCTTACCAACACTTACTCGCCGAACTCGACCTCGGCTTCACCCGCCTGCGTAACCGCGTGGTGATGGGTTCGATGCACACCGGCATGGAGGACCGCTTCTGGAATTATCCGAAGCTCGCGGCGTATTTCCGCGAGCGCGCGAAGGGCGGCGTCGGCCTGATCGTCACGGGCGGGATCTCGCCGAATCGAGAGGGTTGGCTGCTGCCGTTCGGCGGCACGCTGAATTCCGTGCTCGATCTGCGCAATCATCGGAAGTTGACCGAGGCCGTGCATGCCGAAGGCGGCAAGATCGCGCTGCAGATCCTGCATGCGGGCCGCTATGGCTATCAACCGTTCGTGGTCTCCGCGTCGGCCATCAAATCGCCGATCTCGAAGTTCAAGCCGCGCGCGCTCAGCATCGCCGGCATTGCGAAAACCGTGCGCGACTACGCGCGCTGCGCGCGCCTCGCCCAACGCGCGGGCTATGACGGCGTCGAGATCATGGGCAGCGAGGGCTATCTCCTCAACCAGTTCCTGTGCCCGCGCACCAATCACCGCGCCGACGCGTACGGCGGCAGCATCGAGAACCGCATGCGGCTCGCGCGCGAGATCGTCGAACGGGTGCGCGCGGTGTGCGGCGAACGCTTTATCGTCGTGTACCGGATCTCGCTGATCGATCTGGTGGAAGGCGGCAATACGTGGGACGAAACCGTGCAGGTCGCCAAGGCGCTCGAAGCGGCCGGCGTGACGATGTTCAATACCGGCATCGGCTGGCATGAAGCACGGGTGCCGACCATCGTGACCTCGGTGCCGCGCGCGGCCTTCGCCGAGCTGAGCGCGCGATTGAAGGCGGCCGTCACGGTGCCGGTGATCGTGTCGAACCGCATCAATACGCCCGAGGTCGCCGAAGCACTGCTCGCGCAAGGCGCCGGCGATCTGGTTTCCATGGCGCGGCCGCTGTTGGCCGATCCCGAGTTCGTCGTGAAGACCGCCGAGGGACGCGCGCAGGAAATCAACACCTGTATCGCCTGCAATCAGGCCTGTCTCGATCACACGTTCAGGAACCAGCGCGCCACCTGCCTCGTCAATCCACGCGCGGGACGCGAGACCGAACTGGTCTACCGGCCGGTCGCCGGAGCGCGGGCCGCGCGTTCCATCGCAGTGGTCGGCGCGGGTCCGGCGGGATTGTCGGCGGCGACCGTAGCCGCCGCGCGCGGGCATCGCGTGACGCTGTTCGATGCCAGCGCAACGATCGGCGGCCAGTTCAATCTGGCCATGCGCGTGCCAGGCAAGGAAGAGTTCAGCGAGACGATCCGCTATTTTCAGAGCCAGTTGCAGCGCCACCGCGTCGACGTGCGGCTCGACACGCGCGTCGATCCCGCGCTGCTCGCCGCCGGCGCTTACGACGATGTGATCGTTGCCACCGGCATCGTGCCGCGGCGGCCGGCGATTGCCGGCATCGACGGGCCGAACGTGCAGTCTTATGTCGATGTGCTGCGCGGTGCGCCGGTCGGTCAGCGCGTCGCCGTGATCGGCGCGGGCGGCATCGGCTTCGACGTCAGCGAGTTTCTGCTGCATCGCGCGGGCGAGCCGCTGCCCGTGCCGCGCGATGCGTGGCTCGACGAATGGGGTGTCGATCTGGCCGTGCGGGAACGCGGCGGCCTGAAACCGCCCGCGTCGGCAGAGCCGCCGCGGCAGATCTGGCTGTTGCAGCGCAAGGCCGGCAAGCTCGGCATGGGACTCGGCAAGACCTCCGGCTGGGTGCATCGCGCGACGCTGGCGAGAAACGGCGTGAAGATGCTCGACGGTGTGTCGTATCGGGAAATCAGCGCGCGTGGTTTGAAGATCGCGCGTGAGGGCGTCGAGGAGTGGCTGGAGGTGGACACGATCGTCGTGTGCGCGGGGCAGGAGTCGCTGCGCGATCTGCTTCCGCAGACGGCGGCGGACGCAAAGGCGGACAGCGCCAACGGCCCGCGCTACCACGTGATCGGCGGTGCGAAGGTGGCAACCGAACTGGATGCGAAACGCGCGATTCGCGAAGGCGCGGAAGTGGCGGCGGCGTTGTGAAACAAGCGGGTCGTCGCCCGCTTCAAGCTGGACTCAGGCGAGTCCCTTCTTCCGGTAATCGAACCAGAACGACAGCCCGACGCTCGCCAGAATCACGATAGTCGCGACCACCGTGGAATGAGTGACCGGTTCGCCGAGCAGCAGCGCGCCGAGCGCGACGGCCACCACCGGATTCACATACATGCAACTGCTGGCGATGATCGGACTGGTGTGCCGGATCAGAAAACCGTAGGCGACGTAAGCGGCCATCGTTCCGATCAGCATCAGGTAGATAAACGCCAGCACCGGCAGAACATGCACCTCGAGCATCCGCTCGCCCGAGACCCACGCGACCAGCGTCGACATCGCGCCGCCCAGGCCGATCTGCAGCGACGTCGAGAGAAACAGGTCCGAGGGCAGCTTCAAACGGCCGGCCAGATGCGCGCCGCCCGCCCAGAAAAGCGCGCCGCACAGAATCGCCAAGCTGCCGCCCGCCGAGCCTGGCGCGCTGTCGCCGTGACTAAGAATCGCAATGCCGACCAGACCGAGGCCCACCGCGAACCACTCGCCGCAGCCGATCTTGCGCCCCGCCACCGCCGCGATCACCGTCGCGAACAGCGGCACGGTCGCGACCATGACGGCTGCGGTACCGGTGCCGACGGTGCGCATCCCGTAGGCGAGCATGCCGCTCGACAAACCGACCAGCATGGTGCCGACGAGCCCGGCATTGCGGATTTCGGCGGCGCCCGGCCAGACCGGGTTGCGGCGCGCGGCGAATATGAACAGCCCTACCCCGGCGAACAGGTTGCGCAGTCCGGAGAGCAGCAGCGGCGGAAACGAACCCAGCGCGACGTGCACGGCGAGATACGTCGAGCCCCACACGAGATAGACGACGGCGAGCGCGAGCGCGATCTGCCCGTTGCGCGATTGCGGCAAACGGATCGGGAACCCACGCGGAAAACGATTCAGGAATTGCAGCGACATGCGTTCAGCCCGCCCATGCCGCTCGAGATGCAGCGCCCCCGCTAAAGACCCGGAGGCGGGATGGCGGACACCGCATCGGCGATGCGGTCTGACGGGCGAGGCTGGCGGACATGTCGGTGGAACGGAAGGACGATAGATGGCCAATGGGGCCACAACGCCACGGCGATCGGGAGAGATCGAGCCACGGCGAACACGCGCCAAACGTTTGGCGCGCATCGCATTATGCAGTAAGCGCCCACCGCGTCGCTTGAAAGAATCGTAACTTGTTGGCGTACTTGCAACAGAAAGCCGGGGACATGCCCCGGCTTTCTGTCGTGCGGGCCGCCGGCGCGTTCGCGCTATGCGAGCCGCATAGTCAGGACGGCTCAGTTGGCCATGGCGCCCGACGCTTCGTGCTTCATCGCGCCGCCCTTTTTCATCTTGTCATGTTTCATCGTGTCCTTCTTCATGCCGTCCTTCGACATGCTGTCCTTGGACATGGCGTCTTTCGACATGGTGTCCTTCGACATCGCGTCGTTGGACATGGCGCCGCTTGCCTGGGCGAACGCGGCGCCGCCGCTGGTGAGGAGAGCGACGGCCAGTGCTGCGAGTGCGAACTTTTTCATGGGATGACTCCTTGGTTATGGACAAATCAAATCCGGCCAGAGCACCAGCCGGTGTATTTCCGAAGCTTCTGCCGTCCGGGGTCGCGCCGCCGCCTCAGCGGCGCCGACCCGCGCGCGTCAGGAGCCTCCGAACCAGTTGTAGCCCTGGTCGACCCAATAGCCGCCGGGATACGTGTTGGTGACGAACATCTCGACGATGTGCTTCGGGTTCTTGTAGCCGAGCTTGGTCGGCATGCGCAGTTTCATCGGGAAGCCGTATTTCGCGGGCAGGCGCTCGCCGTCGTACGAGAACGTGAGCAGCGTTTGCGGATGCAGCGCGGTCGGCATGTCGATGCTTTCGTAGTAGTCGTCCGCGCATCTGAAGCCGACGTACTTCGCGCTCGTGTCCGCGCCGATGCGCCGCAGAAAGTCGCTGAACGGCGTGCCGCCCCAGCGGCCGATCGCGCTCCACCCTTCCACGCAGATATGCCGCGTGATCTGCTCGGCATGCGGCAGCGCGTACAGTTCGGGCAAGGACCAGACGCGCTGACCGGTGACGAGCCCGCTGATCTGCAGCTTGTAGTCGGCGCCGTTCACCTCGGGCACGTCGTCGATGCCGTAGAACGCGTTGAACGGAAACGGCCGCGTGATCTGCGCTTCGGTGTAGGTCGGCGCGAGTTGCTTCGGATCGAACAGCGCGGCTTGCGCCCGGTCGTTCAGGCGCGAGACGGCGGTGAGAAATTTGTTGACCGAGTCGTCGTCGGTGAGCGAGCAGCCGGTCAGCATCGACAGGCCGCCGAGCGTCAGAAGGCGTTTGCCGAACAGACGCCGCGACGGCATCGCGAGTTCGCGGCGGGCGTCGATCAGAATCGATTCGCGATCGAGCTTCTGGCCGGCAGAACGAGTGGAGTTTCGAGCGGGTGTGTTCATGATTCGGTATCCGTAACGTTCGCTTTAGCGGATGAACGGCTCAGCGTCCGCGCAACATGGCGAGCAGCGAGCGCGGCACGAGCGCCACCATCGCGAGATGCACGGCGATGAACGCGGCCATCAGCGACATCGCGCAGAAGTGGACGATGCGCGCGTTGTCGTAGCCGCCCATCAGTTCGCGCAGAAGCGGAAACTGCACCGACTTCCAGATCGCGAGGCCCGAGAGCACCAGCACGATCAGATCGCAGACCACGAACAGGTACGCGAATTTCTGCACCGCGTTATAGACGCGCAAGTCAGCGTGCGAGAGCTTGCCGGTCAGCGCGGCGACGAAGTCGTGCAGCACGGCGCGCGGCGACACCGGCAGGAACTTGCGCACGAAGCGCCCGCTCGCGAGGTTCAATGCGAGATACAGCAGGCCGTTGAAAACCAGCAGCCACATCGCCGCGAAATGCCATTGCAGCGCGCCGCCGAGCCAGCCGCCGAGCGTGATGGCGGGCGGAAAATGGAACGCCGGGAAGATCGGCGAGGCGTCGTAGATGCGCCAGCCCGACAACATCATCACGATGGCGGCGAGCGCATTGAGCCAATGCGTGAGACGCACCCACAGCGGATGGATCGCACCGCTTTTTTGCGGCTCGGTGGACGGCACAGTGTCGCGAAGTGCATGATGGGTTGCCATGAAACTCTCCTCTGAGCGCGGACGCGGCGATCAATGGCACGCGGCCAGTTCGGCCACTTGCAGAACATCGCCGGTCGCCTCGTTTTCGACGAAGGCGACCACGCCGAAGCGGTCGGCGGGCGCGTTGACGTTGGCATCCGCGGTTGCGTCCTGGATGCGGATATCGCGGCGAATCTGTGCGTTGCCCGCGACGAGCGGCACCGGGCCGATCCATTGCCGCACAACGCGTTCGTGATGCAAGGTGACGCCGCTGTTTTCGCCGGCGCCGACTTGCGAGCTGAGCGAGTTCTCATAGACAGCGAGGTAGGCGTCCAGCTGGCCCGCTGTGTCCGCCGACTTGCTGGTGAATTGCGCCGTGACGTTGAACGCACCCGGCGTCTGCTGTTGCTTGAGTTCGAGCGCGACGTTCGCTTGCGCCGGCTCGCCGACGACTTTGCCGATGCTGCTCTCGAAACTGTCGCGTCGCGACCAGCTACGCAGTTCGCGTCCCGAGACGAAAATCTCCGGCGTGTAGATGGTGTGACCGCCGCCGAGATCGGTGAGCGCCTGCTGACGTTCGGTGAAACGATGTTGCGAGAAGCGGTCAGTCCAGCCGAGACTATTCCAATAGTCCACGTGCAGCGCCAACGGCACGATGCTTTGCGTCGCGCCGCTGTTTTTCCATTGGCTCAGCCAGTTGTCGGCGGGCGGGCAGCTATTGCAGCCTTCGCTGCTGTACAGCTCGACCAGCGCCACGCGATGCGCCGGGCTATGCGCGCTGCAGACGGCGCTGGCCGCGTCCGCGAGGCCGCTGGCCAGCAGCGTGGTCAGCGCGATAGCGAGCGCGACGCTTCGAGTGAAACGCCGATGGTCTCGGCGGAGTCCGGCGGTTTGCATGACATGCTCCAATCAGGATCTGCACGTTTGTCGGACCACACGGCGGGTTATGACAGCGCGTTTGCAATTTTTCCCAGCTTTTTTCCTGAAGCGCGAACACGTCCGGCGATGCACGACTCGCGTGCTAACATTGCCCTTTCGATCGCGCGCATTCAGTAAGACGAATGGCGGCGCCCTCTTCACTCTCTTTCGCTGCCTGCCGACTACCTCGATGCGCTTTCCGACTTCCCGTGCCTTCTTCCGTTTGCGCCCCCGCCGCGCAACCGGCTGCGCGCGCGCGGAACTCATGCCGCGCCACGCCGGCGAGCCGTCCCGAACGCTCCCGCTCCACGCCGCCCGGCGCTCGATCTAACGCTGCCCGCTCCATTGCCTGAGCCGCGTTGTCGGGCTCCGGGCCGATCTCATCCGCACGCTGTTCCCTCAAATGCAGATCGAATTGGAGTACCCGTCGTGAAAAAGACGAAAACCTGTTACCTCACCGAACTCGACGTCGCCCGTCTCGAGAAACACGCCGCCAGGCCAGGCGCGGACGCGCGTTTGCAAGACATGCTCGACGACGTGCTGGAACGCGCGGTGATTGTCGATTCGCGCGAGATACCTGCCAACGTCGTCACGATGAACTCACAAGCCACGCTGGTCGACGAAACCAGCGGCGAGCAGATGACCTGGACCGTGGTCTATCCGCCCAATGCGGACTTCGCGCACGGCCGCCTGAACGTGTTCTCGCCCGCCGGCATTGCCTTGCTCGGCGCCAAACGCGGCGAGCGCATCCGCTTCACGCCGCCAAGCGGTACTGAGAAAGTGCTGAAGCTGGAAAAGATCCTGTTTCAGCCAGAAGCCGCCGACGATTTCACGCTGTAAGCAACGCCCCGCGCGCCACGCGAAACTTTTTGCCGCGGCATCTGCGGCCGCCCCGTCGATCCGCAACAAGCGCGTAGCGGCCCGCTGTTATTTCCATCATCCGACTTTTCAAGATGGGTTGCCAAGCAGCGGGCGCCCGGTGTATCGTGTGCGCTGCTAACGCGGGGGTCCTGCGTCGCACGGAGGTTGGAGGTCCGTGCCGCGTGGGTGAGAAATACCCTTTGAACCTGATCTGGATAATGCCAGCGCAGGGAAGCGTACGGATTTCGCAGCCAAGCTTTATTGGCTCATCTCTCGCGAATTCCGACTACTTCCGTCTCGTCTCCTGCTTAGCCGCCCCACTCAACGCCATGCTCTGCATGGGACCAGAGTAAGGCGCTAAAGCGCCAACTCTGGTCGACTGCTCTGCATGGGACCGGAGTAAGCGCTAAAGCGCCAACTCCGGTCGACACAGGAGATACGATGAACGCCAATCCGAAGTTCCTTTCCGCCGACGCTCACGTCGACGAAGCCGCTGTCGCGCCGTTGCCGAATTCCCGCAAGGTCTACGTGACCGGCTCGCGTGCCGACATCCGCGTGCCGATGCGCGAAATCTCGCAGGCCGACACCCCCGACAGCTTCGGTGGCGAAAAGAATCCGCCGGTCTATGTCTACGACACGTCGGGCCCTTACTCCGATCCGGAAGCCAAGATCGACATCCGCGCGGGTCTGCCCGCACTGCGCCAGGCCTGGATCGAAGAACGCGGCGACACCGAAGCGCTGACGGGTCTGTCGAGCGACTTCAGCCGCGAGCGCGCCGCCGACACGGCCACCGCCGATCTGCGCTTCAAGGGCCTGCATCGCACGCCGCGCCGCGCGATCGCCGGCAAAAACGTCTCGCAGATGCATTACGCCCGCAAAGGCATCATCACGCCGGAAATGGAATACATCGCGATTCGCGAGAACCAGCGCCGCGCCGAGTATCTGGAGAGCCTCAAGACAAGCGGGCCGAACGGTGAAAAGCTCGCGGCGATGATGGGCCGCCAGCATCCGGGCCAGGCGTTCGGCGCCAGCGCGTTCGGCCCGAACGGTCTCACGGCGATCACGCCGGAATTCGTGCGCGAAGAAGTCGCACGCGGCCGCGCGATCATCCCGAATAACATCAATCACCCGGAAAGCGAGCCGATGATCATCGGCCGCAACTTCCTCGTGAAGGTGAATGCGAACATCGGCAACTCGGCGGTGACGTCCTCCATCGGCGAGGAAGTCGACAAGATGACGTGGGCGATCCGCTGGGGCGGCGACACGGTGATGGATCTCTCCACCGGCAAGCATATCCATGAAACGCGCGAGTGGATCATCCGCAATTCGCCGGTGCCGATCGGCACGGTGCCGATTTACCAGGCACTGGAAAAGGTCAACGGCAAGGCCGAAGACCTGACGTGGGAAATCTTCCGCGACACGCTGATCGAACAGGCCGAGCAAGGCGTCGATTACTTCACGATTCACGCGGGCGTGCGTCTGCAATACGTGCCGCTGACGGCCAAGCGTATGACGGGCATCGTCTCGCGCGGCGGCTCCATCATGGCGAAGTGGTGCCTCGCGCATCACAAGGAAAGCTTCCTGTACGAGCATTTCGAAGACATCTGCGAAATCATGAAGGCGTATGACGTGGCCTTCTCGCTCGGCGACGGTCTGCGTCCCGGCTCGATCTACGATGCCAACGACGAAGCGCAACTCGGCGAACTGAAGACGCTCGGCGAACTCACGCAGATCGCGTGGAAGCACGACGTGCAGACCATGATCGAAGGCCCCGGCCACGTGCCGATGCAGTTGATCAAGGAAAACATGGACCTGCAACTCGAATGGTGTGACGAAGCACCGTTCTACACGCTGGGACCGTTGACGACCGACATCGCGCCGGGTTACGACCACATCACGTCGGGCATCGGCGCCGCGATGATCGGCTGGTTCGGCACGGCGATGCTCTGCTACGTCACGCCGAAGGAACACCTCGGGCTGCCGAACAAGGACGACGTCAAGACCGGCATCATCACCTACAAGCTCGCCGCGCACGCCGCCGATCTGGCGAAGGGCCATCCGGGCGCGCAGGTGCGTGATAACGCGCTCTCGAAAGCGCGTTTCGAGTTCCGCTGGGAAGACCAGTTCAACCTCGGTCTCGATCCGGACAAGGCGCGCGAATTCCACGACGAAACACTGCCGAAGGATTCGGCGAAAGTCGCGCATTTCTGCTCGATGTGCGGGCCGCACTTCTGCTCGATGAAGATCACGCAGGACGTACGCGAATTCGCCGCGCAACAAGGCGTCACCGACGACGAAGCGCTGAAGAAAGGCATGGAAGTGAAGTCGATCGAGTTCATGAAGAAAGGCGCCGAGATTTATCAGCGGCAGTAAGGTTCGGTTCGCGGGGCGGGCGTCGTTATTACGCCACCCGACCCGCCAAACCTCTGCATTGCAGCAACGAAGCCCGCCAATGGCGGGCTTTTTCGTTTGCGCCGCCCGGGCACGCCGCGTGCTAGACGGAGGGAAACACTTGATTACGAAACCGTCGTTTCGCTGACAAGCGCACACATCCGGATACAGGATGCGGCGATACCATCAAACGCATGGGCGGTGTGTACTGCCGACCGTAACCACTGGAGTCAACATCATGAAATCGATACGTCAAATCGGTATGTTTGCGGCCATCGCGGCCGTCCTGATGAGCCTTTCCGCATGCGACGGCATGAGCCGTCAGGGGCGCGACACCGCCATTGGCGCGGGTCTGGGTGGCGCGGCGGGTGCAGCGATCGGCGGCAATGCGCTGTCGACGCTCGGCGGCGCGGCGGCAGGCGGCGTGATCGGGCATGAGGTTGGTAAGTAACGGAGAATCATGCGCATGACATGCGTCGCAAGTCGTCGCGTGTCATGCGAGCGTGGGCCGAACAATGGTTCGCCCACGCTGACCTGCAAGCGGTTCCGCGTCTCAACAGCCATCGCGAGTACGCAGTTCAACCGTTCCGTTCGACCCGCCGCAACGAGGTGAAATAAGCCGTTACGGTTTTGCAATCCTGTTGGTGCCCAGGCGGCGTAAGCTCATGACGTCACGCCCCTGATGGCGGCGTTCGATTCAACCAGGAGCGCGTCATGAAGTCCCGCCTCATCAACACGGCGTGCGCGGTAGGCCAGCGGTGGCCGCTGCGCTTTTCCCCGTCTTTCCCACGCCTTTCGCAAACAGGCATCGCGCTTGGTGGCGCGGTCTGTTTAATGACGCTGTCTGGCTGCTATTACCCGTACGGCTACTATCCGGCGTATTCACCGTATTACGCGACGGTCCCCGCAGCGGGAACGCAACAGGCAGTCCCGGTCGGGCAAGACACCTATTCGGCAGATCAGCAGCAGCAACAACAAGCGCAGACAGGCCAACCAGCCCCGCCGCCGACGTACGCGGTCGCCGCCCCGCCAGTGTATGTCGCCCCCGCTCCCGTTTACTATCCGCCGCCGGTCTACCCGGCCTACTACGGCTATCCGGGCTGGTATGGGCCGTCGGTGTCGATCGGCGTCGGCTTTGGTGGTTACTGGGGCGGTCACGGTGGTGGCGGATGGGGCGGTCACGGCCATTGGCACTAATACCCGCCAGCACGTTTTGACCGGAGCGGTCTATCGACGCGCCCGCACAACGTCGCGCGCCATGTGCCGCGTCGACCAGTCCCGCAAGCCGCGCTCCCAGCGCCCATTCGCTGCGCCCGTAGTTTCCCTTCTTGACGCGGCCGGACTGGGTTCTATGCTTGGTAAGCCACATGCAGTAGCCGTTTAAAAAAAGCGATCCCGGCCACTCCCGCGAGTCGGCGACGCCCATCCGTCATGCCATGGCGACGCGCTCCGGAGTGCGTGGTGCCGCGTCGAGTCCTAACAACAATGAAGGAGACGTGATGTTTCACCAACTACTCACTCCTGTCGGCAATTCGCTATTGCCATCGTTCCTCGTCGCGGCGCTGCCCATTATCGTCGTGCTGCTTCTGCTTGGCTGGGCCCGGCGGCCGGCTTGGCAGGCGTCGCTCGCGGGGTTGATCGTCGGCCTGATCGTGGCGATTCTGGTCTGGCAGTTTCCCGTGGGACTCGCGGTCGATTCGGTCGTCGCCGGCGTGGTGTTCGCTTGCTGGCCGGTCATGTGGATCGTGTTCGCGGCGATTCTGCTTTACAACATCTCACAACGCTCGGGCCGCTTCGCGGCCTTTCGCATGTGGATGATCGACAACCTGCCGAACGACCGGCGCGTGGTGCTGGTCGTGATCGGGTTTTCGTTCGGCGCGCTGCTCGAAGGTATTTCGGGCTTCGGCACGCCCGTCGCCATCACCAGTTCGCTGCTGATTCTGCTCGGCTTCCCCACGCTCGAAGCGCTCACCTTCACGCTGATCTTCAATACCGCGCCAGTCGCGTTCGGCGCGCTCGGCGTGCCGATCACCGTGCTCGGTGCGGTCACGCATTTGCCGGCCGATACGCTCGCCAAGATGGTCGGCCGCCAGTTGCCGTTCTTCGCCTTCCTGCTGCCCTTCTATGTGATCGGCGTCTATGCCGGCTTTCGCAACATGCTGCGGGTGTGGCCCGTGCTGCTGGTGTCGGGCGCGAGTTTCGCGCTGACGCAGTTCGTCGCGTCGAACTATGTGAACTACAGCTTGACCGACGTGTTGTCGTCGATGGTCTCGCTTATCGTCACGATCGCCTTCCTGCGCGTCTGGAAGCCCGCGGCGGATCCGAAGTTCGCGGTCAACATCGACCGCGTGGGCGAAGTGCGCGGCAAGATCGGCGGCGGCCAGGGCTGGTATCCGTGGATCATCGTCTCGGTGGTGGTGATCATCTGGACCGTGGCGAAGATATTCCTGATCGGCGACGTCAAGGTGCCATGGCCGGGACTCGACAAGGCCGTCTTCATCACGCTGTACAACACGCCGTACAGCGCGGTGTGGGACTTCCAGCCGCTCGCCACCGGCACGGCGATTCTGGTCGCCGCGCTCATTACGGCGGCCGTGGTCAAACTGAGCCCGCGCGAATTCGGCGCGGCGATCGCCGACACGTGGGTGCAGACGCGCATCGCCATCCTCACGGTGGCGACCATCGTCGGGCTCGCGTATCTGATGAACTATTCGGGGCTGACGTACACGCTCGGCCTCGGCGCGTCGTCGGTCGGACCGTTCTTTCCGCTGGTGTCGGCATTCCTCGGCTGGGTCGCGGTGTTCCTGTCGGGCAGCGACACGTCGGGCAATGCGCTGTTCGGCAACCTGCAGGTGGTCGCGGCCAATCAGCTGAATCTCAACCCGATCCTGATGGCGGCTACGAACTCGTCCGGCGGCGTGATGGGCAAGATGATTTCGCCGCAGAACATTTCGACCGGGGTGGCGACCACAGAACTCAAAGGCAAGGAAGGCGTGGTCTTCGCCAAAACCTTCAAGCACTCGATTCTGTTGACGGTGCTGCTCGGCGTGCTGGTGTGGCTGCAGCAGAATGTCCTGCAGTGGATGATTCCGCATTGAGGCGGGTCGGTTGTGCGGGCTAAAACGCCTGCACAACCCGTTGGCTCGACACGCGCGATGCGCTCCGAGTGGCGGGCAGCGGGCGCGTGGACGCCGGCGTGCGCCGCTTTAGCCTGAACAGGCTGGAGCAAGGTTGCCGGCTCTCCGCCGCTGCCGCAAAATAATTCACGTTGCGCGCGCAGGCCTTTTCTTCCACCTTGTCATTTCAGCCCCACTCCAACGTCCTGATCGCAATATTTCTCACATCAGCGTGAGAATTGCTCGTTATGCGCGGACCGCCACTGCGCTTACGATCGACGATTATCAAACGCCTCCGTCTCCCGGAACTTGCCGTTTCATTGCAGCCTGAAACGTTTCGCCCGACTGCACTGCTACGATGCACAGGTGTCTCGACTCAACCGCGCGCGGCGCCACCTCGATGAATGCTAAAAACCTGCTCCAGTTGCTGATCCTCGCCGCCCTGTGGGGCGCCTCGTTCCTGTTTATCCGGGTTGGTGTCACCGACTTCGGCGTCGCGCCGTTAATGGCACTGCGCGTCGGCATCGGCGCGGCGTTTCTCGCGATCGTGCTGATCGCGCGACGTCCGCTGCGCCAGTCCGCGACGATCCTGCGCACGCGCGCCTTCCCGCTGCTAGTGGTCGGCATCCTGAATTCGGCGGCGCCTTTCTGCCTGTTCGCCTATGCTGAGTTGACGCTGTCGGCCGGCGTCACGTCCGTGATCAATGCGAGCACGCCGCTGTGGGGCGCGCTGGTCGGCTTTCTGTGGCTGCGCGACAGATTGAGCGCGCTGCGCACGCTCGGGCTGGTGATCGGCTTTCTCGGCGTGCTGATGCTGGTGTGGGATCAGATCGCCGCACCCGACGGCACGGCGGCCACGCCGCTCACCACCGCGCTAGCGGCCGGCGCCGCGCTCGGCGCCACGTTGCTGTACGGCATCGCCGCCAACTACACCAAGCGCCATCTGACCGGCGTCGACGCCCTGACCGTCGCCACCGGCACGATGACCGGCGCCACCATCGTGCTGCTGCCGCTCGCCGTGATCTACTGGCCGGCGGCGCCGATCTCGCTGCACGCGTGGGGCGCGGTGATCGCGCTCGGCGTTGCCTGTACCGGCGTCGCGTATATGCTGTTCTTCCATCTGATCGCGGTGGCCGGACCGGCGCGCGCGATTACGGTGACCTTCGTCATCCCGATCTTCGGCATTCTGTGGGGCGCGCTGTTTCTCGGCGAAAGCGTCTCGCCGGGCATGATTGAAGGCTGCGGCGTGATTCTGGTCGGCACCGCGCTCGCCACCGGCGTGGTCAAGCGTCTGCCGTGGATCGGCACGCGCCGCGCCGACACCTGAAATCCGCTGCATTTCGCGCGACGCTTTCACGGCGTCGCCGACTCTCATAACTCTCATCTTTCGCGCCGCCACACCTGGCCGCGCCGAATTCCGGCCGCACAAAAAATAGCCCGCACTCCACGTCGGAGTGCGGGCGAAACCGTCGCCCTACGAGGATAGGCGACGGGGCCACCGAGGCCGCGCAGCGCGCAGGCCGTCATCGGGCGAAGCATCGGTTCGTCGGCCGATGCTTGAATGGTCTGGAATGGTTTCAGATCGTCGATCGAGACTCGTCGCCAACTCACACCGGGTCATGCAATCCGGCCCCATGAGTGTATAAAAGCAGCTTGTGTGCCAGTTATGTTAAATCGTTCGAAACCAACGACAAACGCTTGATTTCTCTTGAGTTTTTCTGCGGAGGAAGGTTGCGGAGAGAGGCACTCAGGAGGGCTTGGAAAGTTACGTCACCGGGGTAACGTCACGTTACGTGCAGCCGCACGAGGCGGCCGCAGCGGTAGGTCGAATTAAAGCGTCGGCCACTTCGTGCGCTGAGTCGCGCCATGCCGAAGCTGCAGGCCGGTTGGCCGCCGCGCTTCACGCGGGTTCAAGGCCGCACCGCATACCAGCGCGAGGACGAGCAAGCTCGCCGCCCACATCCAGTAAGGAAACACGTCGAACATGGCCGTCTCCCGTTGAACGCCGGGTTTGGACCGGTGTTGAGCGAACCAAGCAAAAGACGTGCATAGGCGTTTGAGATCGCTTGTCGGCCAGGTCTTGCCGGACTCTCGGGGCATAAAAAAACCCGCCCGGAGTCATTCCCGGACGGGTTTCAGACAGCGTTGCCGCCTGCGGCGGCCTTGCTCAGTGCAACTGGTCGGCCATCAGACTCATGATCTGCTGGGCCTGCGGGCTCTGGTCAACCGTGCCCTTGTCGTCGACCACGGCGACACGCGTCTGGTTAGGCGTCACGGCGCGCACGTTCACCAGATACTGCTTGGCAACTTTTTCCTTCTTGCCGTGGAAAACCTGGCTCCAGAAGCCTTGTTCGGCCGACGTCATGTCCTTCGGATCGACGTAGCGCACGAAGTACAGGCCGCGGGTCAGATCGCGGTCGTCGACGGTAAAGTTGCTGCGGTCGAGCGCGAGGCCCACGCGCAACCAGGCGCGGTCGTACGGCTCGCCGAGGGTGAGTTCCGTCGACGAAAGCTGCGCTTCGTTGCCGTTCGCGTCCGCATTCGGCGACGGTTGCTGGGCGGACAGCGAAACGTTTTGCGCCGCCGTGGCCGCAGCCGCCGACTTGGCGCCCGCCGTGGCCGCGTTCGGCGCCGTTTGCGCGCCGGCCGACAGGTCGGCGTTTTGCGCGTCAGCCGGTTTCGAGCGCGAATCGGCCAGCGCCAGCGCCGCCATCAGCCGCTTCAGATATTCCTGTTCGAGGCCCGGATCGTTCGGCTTCGCCACCCACGTGCTCGAATCGTTGTTCGTGCCGGTCAGCGCCTCGCGCATGCCCTTCTGGCTGACGAATACGTAGGTGCCGCCGTTCGGCGCCGCTTCCAGACGCGTGCGGTACTTGTTGCGCTCCGAGGTCACATAGCTGTTGCCCATGGCTTTGGACAGCGTGCCACGGATCAGGCCGTCGTTGATCTGCGCGTGCGTTTCGTTCCAGTCGGTTTCCATCACGCCCTTGTCGCGCTGGTCGACCACCAGCAGGAAGCCCTGCTCCTGCCAGAAGCGGCGAATCTGCGGCCATGCCTGCTCAGGCGCCTTGTTGTCGATGACGAGCCAGCTTTCCGTGCCGTCGCGCTGGATATGCATGCCGCTGACCGCCGGCGCCACCACCACGGAATTGGCCGACGGCGCTTGCGCCTGAACCTGCTTGAGCGTGGACAACGAGGTTTCGCCGCCCTGCGGGGGCAACGAACGCTGATCGGCCGTCTCATCGATCATGTTCGGCGGTACGGCAAGTGATACCTGCTTCGATTTCGAGTCGCTCTTGTAGTCGACTTTGGTCGGCGACGACGTGCCGCAGCCGGCGACCAGACCGCCTGCCATCAGCATTACTGCAAACCGCTTGGTAAGACGAAGATCAGTCATGTTCGGGGAATCCTTCCGCTACGCCACGGCAAGTTTCCGTGGATCAACCCAACATTTTACCGATCCCGGCGAGTCGTGTGCAAAAACCCGGGTTTGCCCGCGAATTGAGCAGCGCGAGGCGCGCGCAAACGACGCGGAATCAATCCGCGAGAAGGACTCCGAAGCGTCCAAACTCTGTCGACCTTTCCCTGAGGCGCGAGAATCTCGTTTTCGCGCCTGAAACGGCCTCGCGCACGGCAAATTTAACAATTACCCACATTTCCCAACGCACTGTCAGATACACCCTACGCCATCGTCAGATCATTGATTCGACAGCACTTTCCGAGGTCCTGTCGCGTTCAATTTCGATATATCTAAATTAGCTGGATGCCGCTTCCAGTAACGGTTCAAAAACCCGAGTGATATCTTGAAATGGACATCACCAGAAGCCGTTGGGTGCTTCAGCCACGGGACCGACCGCCATGCCATTGCCTACTCTTACGCCGGCTTTCGCAGCCT
The DNA here is from genome assembly GCF_003634175.1 of Paraburkholderia sp. BL17N1. Classification (NCBI taxonomy): domain Bacteria; kingdom Pseudomonadati; phylum Pseudomonadota; class Betaproteobacteria; order Burkholderiales; family Burkholderiaceae; genus Paraburkholderia; species Paraburkholderia sp. BL17N1. The sequence continues at coordinate 2,744,619 of NZ_RBIW01000001.1, read as the reverse complement.
CGGCGATCGCCTTCGCCGCCTTGATCGCGAGCCGCGGCGCGTGCGCCGAACTGGGCGGCGCCATGCCGTCGAGGGCGGATGCGAGCGCCAGCGCGCCGCGCGCCATGTTGAACGGGGCGCTGCGCACGCGCACATTTACCGACGCCGGCAACACGACTATTACCGAGTACGCGGCGAACACCGGCCAGATCATCGGCTATGGGTGGCAAGGCCCAACCATGCCGGACTTGCGCGCGCTGCTCGGCAAGTACGCGGACTCGTATCGCGCCGGCGCCGCCGCGGCGGCAGCGGACGGCAATCTGCACGTCTCGCGCGTGGCGCGGCCGGACGTGATCGTGGAATCCGGCGGCCCGATGCGCGGTTACGCAGGCCGCGCATGGCTGCCGACGGCGCTGCCGCCCGGCGTGACAGCCGACGATTTCCGGTGATGCGCCCCCCGGCCACGCACACGGCATCCGCACTCCACCTCGACGAACACGCGCCACACCATGAAATCCGACCTGTCCTCTTATGCCCCGCTGCTGATCTGCGCCGCCCTCGCGGGATGCGGCGGCGGTGGCGGCGGCACACCGGCCGCCACGTCCTCGACCGGCCCGGCCGCACCGGGCAACAGCCCGGGCGCCGCCAGCGCGCCGGTAGCCGCCGCGCCGCCCGCCGCCTCGGGCGCGAGCCCAGGCGGCTCCGTGCCGCAGTCGAACACGCCGAACGTCCAGCCGATCGCCGTCTCCGCCGCGCCCGGTCTGACGCGCAACATGCTGACCACGAGCGTTACCGTCTGCCAGCCCGGCACCAGCAATTGCGTGACGGTCGACAATGTCCAGGTCGACACCGGTTCGCACGGACTCAGGATTCTGGCGTCCGCATTGCCGGCCGACCTGCCGCTCGCGGCAATCGCGTCGGGCAGCGGGATTGCGGGCGAATGCGCGGTGTTCGGCGGCGGCTACACCTGGGGCGCGGTGCGCAGCGCGGACGTCCGCATGGCCGGCCAGTTGGCGGCCTCGGTTCCGATCCAGACCATCGCCGATCCGGCGCTCCCCGACGTGCCCGCCGACTGCGAGGGATCCGGCCGCGCCATGCAGACGGTGGCCGGCCTGCGCTCGAACGGTATTCTCGGCGTGGGCCTGTTCGCGGCCGACTGCGGCAGCGGCTGCGTCAGCGCCGCGCTGCCGCGCTGGTACTACAGTTGCGACGCCGGCGGCGCCTGTCTCGCCAGCACGCAAGCCCTCGCGCAGCAGGTCACCAATCCGGTCAGCCGCTTTGCGCTCGACAACAACGGCCTAGTCATCGACCTGCCGGCCATCGCCGACGCCGGCGCGGCCAGCGTATCGGGTTCGATGATCTTCGGGATCGGCACCCAGGCCAATAACGCGCTGAACGGCGCCAGCGTCCTCAAGGCGGATCCGGTGACGGGCTACGTCGTCACCACGAGCGGCGGGCAGACTTATTCGCAGAGCTATGTCGACAGCGGCTCGAATGGGCTGTTCTACCGCACGAGCCAGTTCCCGCAGTGCGGCTTCTGGTACTGCCCGGCTTCGACTCAAGCCGCGAACGCCGCGATCACCGGAACGGATGGCGCGTCGAACATGGTGTCGTTCGCGGTCGGCAATTCGAGCGCGCTGTTCGCCTCGTCGAACAACGCCTTCAACAATCTGGCCGGCGTGGCCAGCAGCGGCTTCGGCTGGGGCTTGCCGTTCTTCTTCGGACGACGTGTCTATACCGCCATCGCCTCGCGCGAGACATCGGCGGGCCCGGGGCCGTACTACGCATTCTGAACCGATGGCTTCTTTCGACGCTGAAATTTCGCAAACCCATCGGGCAAACCGTTTTGGGATCCATCGGCTGAGATAATTCCGTGCTCCGGCTAACCTGGTTCCGATTAGTTAGTCATGCAAATTCTGGACGTCTCGGCAGATGGAAGAACCCACTTTTTCGCTCGATCATTTCGAGCAGCTCGTCTACACGCGGCAGCATCTGAAAGCCGCGATCCAGTTCATCGCCGCGCTGGCGCTCCTGCAGCAGAAGCGCGGCGAACTGGACGGCAGCTTTCGCGCCTCGGGCATGGCCGGTCTGCCGCCCGCCGAGCAGCACAAGCGCTTCTGCACACGTCTCGCGAGCGCGGCGTCGACCCTGTTCGCGGACCCGGCATTCCAGTTGCCGAACGAGTGCTTCAGATTGCTTCTGACATTGCACGAATGGGTCGGATTGGTGTTTGCCTGCACGCCATTCGGCAATGCGGACCACGTAAGCCGTCACCTGAATCCGCGTGGTCCGGATAACGCCCAGTTTCTGCCCGGCGACCGCTTCATCGAAAAACTCTGCGTGCTCTATTCGACCGAGTCCGAACTGGAACTCGACTTCGCCGCGCTGTGGGCCTATGACAAATCGCTTGCCGCCTGTCTCGCACTCGCTCTGCTGGCGCCGGTCTTCAAGGGCTCGGCGAACGCGCATATCAAACGCGAAGCGCTAATGGAATGGCTGCCCGGCAAACTGCAGCAGATCGACGACCTCGACGACCTGCCAACCGCCGTGCTGCACAACGCCTATATGTTCTGCAGCTACGCGGACACGCCGCGGCGGCACGAGAGCAAGCGGGACATCAACGCGCTGGTGCGCCGCAAGCTGGACCAATTAGGACTGGCCGACATCCCCGCGGCACAACTGGCGCGCGCGAAAAACCGGCGGCAACGTGGCAAGAAACCGCTCATGGTGGTCGTGCTCGAGTGGTTCAGCGGCGCGCATTCGATCTACCGCACGCACTCGCTCACGCTCGAAGCCGCGCGCGAACATTTCGAAGTGGTGGCTTTCGGCTTTGGCTATGCGGTCGACGAGATTGGCCGCGCGGTGTTCGACCGTTTCATCGAACTGGAGGAGCCGGAATATATCGGCGAATGTCTGAAAACGATTCGCGATTTTGCCGAGACGGAACAGCCCGACGTGCTCTATATGCCGAGCGTCGGCATGTTCGCGCTCACGGTGTTCATGTCGAACCTGCGCATCGCGCCGCTGCAGATCGCCGGCCTTGGGCACCCGGCCACCACGCACTCCGACAAGATCGATTACGTCAGCGTGGAGGAAGACTACGTCGGCGACCCCGCCTGTTTCAGCGAGCGTCTGATGAAGCTGCCGAAAGACGGCCAACCGTACCGGCCGTCGGTGGCGCTGCCGGAGATCGTCGCTGAGATTCCGCCGTCACGCGAGACGCTGGAGATCGTCATCACGGCCAGCGCAATGAAGCTCAATCCCGGCTTTCTCGAAGCGTGCCGCGAAATCGGCGAACGCGCGGCGACGCCGGTCCAATTTCACTTCATGAGCGGCGTGCCCTTCGGTTTGCCGCTCGACCGCATGCGCGACGTGATCCGCCAGACGCTGCCGCACGCCGTCGTGCACAGCTTTCATGAATACGCGGGCTATCTGGCGCGCGTCAATCGCTCAGACCTGTTTCTCAGTCCATTTCCGTTCGGCAATACCAACGGTATCGTCGACGCGCTCACGCTGGGTTTGCCCGGCATCTGCAAGCGCGGGCCGGAGGTGTTCGAGCGCATCGACGGCGCGCTGTTCGAGCGCGTGGGCATGCCGTCGTGGACCACCGCGGAGAGTGTCGAGGATTACATCGCCGCCGCCGTGCGAATGATCGACGCCCACGAGGAGCGCACGGCCCTGCGGCAGCGCCTGATCGATATGCGGGCGGTGGAACGGTGCTTTGAAGGACGTCCGCAGGCGTTCGGTGAATGCGTGCTGGAACGGGTGCGGGCGAAGCAACGCAAGCGAGACGAGGCGACGGCTTGAGTTTCGGCGCCGCGCGCTGTGCTACTCGGTCGCGCTGGCGGCCGGCGTCGCCAGACTGGCCGGCGCGAGCCAGTTGAATGCGCTCAGCGTCGGGCCGTTGAACGTGCACTCCGCGGCCGCCGGCGTGACGGTCTTCCGCGTCCTGGCGGATTTGAACCAGAACCCTCCGGATGCCGACGCATCTGATGCGCCCGATGCGCCTGTCGCACCTACAGCCACAGTCGACGCTGCGAGCGGCGCACTCGCCGCGCCGGGAGCGGACGCCGGGACCGCCGCCCGTTCGATCGATCCTTCGACCACCACGCGCGAGCCGTAGATACCGGCGGCGGCATGGGTGATCTTGAGCGGATCGGCCGACGTTTCCGCCAGCTTGCTTCGCATCAACTGTTCGCATGCGTCCGTGTTCTTGTAGACGGCCGTGCAGCCCGCCAGCAGCGCAGCGGCGGTCGTGACGCAGACGAGAGAGAGAATCCGAATCTTCATTGATGTTCCGTTTTTCAAGCCGTCGGCAATTGTAGCTTACGGCCTGCTTCAACGGCAGCGGCGTCGGGCGCCGGCGAGGCACGCCGATCCGCGCGATGGCACCGCGCTGCTACTGCTGATCCTGGTGGCCATCGGCGTCGCGGTGATCGCGCGGAGCGGTACGCTGCCAAACGTGGTCGGACTCCGACCCGTACCCGTATTCAGGCCACACGCGGCCCATCGCCCGAAAAAAAGCTCAATTGAACAAAACAGTCCGTGCGGGGATGCGCTGCTATCCAACGCGCGATGCGGCACGCCTGTCGTCCGCGGGCCGCTCAATTCGAGGGCATTGCCGGTTGCACGTAGGTGCGCACGCCGGCGAGCGGCGAACCATAACCGCCGGAATTGGTGTGATTCGGCAGGCCGTTGACCAATTGCGCGCGCGGGTCGGTCGGATTCAGGTTCATTTCCCCTGCCTGCTGGTTGCCGTGCGTCGGATATTCGCTGCCTCGCGCCGCGTTCGGCATCAAACGCGTGCTGTTTTGCGGCGCGTTCATGTCGTCCTGCGGGCTCAAACCCTGCGCGCCCGCCTGGGCGGCGATCGCGCACGCGGCCGCGCACAGTAAAACCCGCCCTACCTGCGACATCGTCGATGTTCGTTTCATACCTGCCTCCGGCAAAATGAAATGAAGGGGATCAAGTCGCGCCCCGGCATACAACAGGCCTGCACGCGACGGCCAACGCTGACCACACCAGTTATACGCGCCACGCCGCGCTTCGGATTCGGCAACCTTCAGGACGCGCCGCGGTCAACAGGGAAACCGGCGGGTACGGTCTTTTATTCCGGTTGCGGCGACCGCCACGCAAAACCCGGCAAGCTCCTATCCTTATGCCGATTACCGATTTTGTTCCCGCGCGGTCGCGCCCGATAATGGACGTCATGAACCCACAACCCAATCTTCAGGCTCGCACGCTGCGCGCCACGCTTGCGATGCTCACCGCAACGTTGCTGCTGGCGGCCTGCGCCGGCCCGTCGGGCTCGAGTTCCGCGTCAACTTCCGCATCGTCCAGTCCGGCGCTGCTCGATGCCGCGATTTCCGGACCGCAACGCAGCGACAAGGCCCGCGCCCGCGACATCTACCGCCATCCGAAAGAAACGCTGCAATTCTTCGAACTCACGCCGTCGCAAAGCGTGCTGGAGATCGAGCCGGGCGGCGGCTGGTACACGGACATCCTCGCGCCGTATCTGCGCGAGCACGGCAAGCTCTACGAGGCGCAGTACGACGGCCCGCAGAGTGCGCCATCTGCGGAAACACAGGCCAATCGGGCCGCGTTCGCGCGCAAGCTGGCGGCCACGCCCGCCGTGTACGGTCATGTCGTGGTCGGCACGCTGCACGCCGGCCAGTTCAGCGGTTTTCCGGCCGATGCCAGCGTCGACGAAGTCCTGACCTTCCGCAACATCCATAACTGGATCAAGGACGGCCAGATCGACGCCAACCTGCGCGCGTTCTACGCGGCGCTCAAGCCGGGCGGTGTGCTCGGTGTCGAGGAACATCGCGCGGCGCCGGGCACCTCGCTGCAGCAGACCATCGACACCGGCTATGTGACGGAAGAGTACGTGATCGAACACGCGCGTGCGGCCGGCTTCGAACTGGCCGGAAAGAGCGAAGTGAACGCCAACCCGCGCGACACGAAAAACTACCCGAACGGCGTCTGGTCGCTGCCGCCGACCTTCGAAGGCGGCGACGTCGACCGGGCGAAATATGCGGCGATCGGCGAATCGGATCGCATGACCTTGCGCTTCGTGAAACCGGCGCACTAATCTCCGCCAGCCTCGATCCAAAAGGGAACGGCGCTTGACGCCGTCCCGATAATATGGTCCTATTGCGCACTATGTACCGCGCCCAGACCATCCTATCGCTACTACTAGCCCCCTCTACCGGGCTAGGTCTGCTGCTGCGCGCTTCCATCTGAAACACCCGAAGCACCGCAAAATTCCCCAGTAACTGACCCAGCCCCGGTTTTCGACCGGCGCCTCGTCATGTCTTTTCGTCGTCCGGTCGACTCCCAGCTACCTGGTCTCACCCACGGATGATGAAAATGTTGAAGAACCCCGCTACCAAATACCGCTCGTTCAAACCCGTCACCTTGACGGATCGCCAGTGGCCGTCGCGCACCATCACGCACCCGCCGATCTGGATGAGCACCGACCTGCGCGACGGCAATCAGTCGCTGTTCGAGCCGATGGACGCGCAGCGCAAGATGCGCATGTTCAAGACGTTGGTGCAGATCGGCTTCAAGGAAATCGAAGTCGCGTTTCCGTCCGCTTCGCAGACCGACTTCAATTTCGTGCGTGAACTGATCGAAGGCGGCCATATCCCCGACGACGTCACCATCGAGGTCTTGACGCAAGCGCGCGACGACCTGATCGAGCGCACCTTCGAATCCTTGCGTGGCGTGCCGCGCGCCATCGTCCACCTGTACAACGCGACCGCGCCGGAATTCCGCAAGATCGTCTTCAATCTGGACAAGAGCGGCGTGAAGGAACTGGCGCAAAACGCTGCGCGCACGATGAAGCGCATCGCCGCCACCATGCCGGAAACGCAGTTCACGTTCCAGTACAGCCCGGAAGTGTTCAGCGGCACGGAAATCGAATTCGCCAAGGAAGTCTGCGACGCCGTGTTCGATGTCTGGCAACCGACGCCGGAACACAAGGCCATCGTCAACTTGCCGGCCACCGTCGAAATGTCCACGCCGAACATCTACGCGGACCAGATCGAGTGGATGCACCGCAATCTCGCGCGCCGCGATTCGTTGATCATCTCCGTGCATCCGCATAACGATCGCGGCACCGCCGTGGCCGCTGCAGAACTCGCCGTGATGGCCGGCGCGGATCGTATCGAAGGCTGCTTGTTCGGCAACGGCGAGCGCACCGGCAACGTGGACCTCGTCACGCTCGCATTGAACCTGTACACGCAGGGCGTCGATCCGGGCCTCGACTTCTCGAACATCAACGAAGTCGCGCGTACCGCGGAAGAATGCACGCAGTTGCCGATCCATCCGCGTCACCCGTATGTCGGCGATCTGGTGTTCACGGCCTTCTCGGGCTCACATCAGGACGCGATCAAGAAGGGTTTCGCGGTGCAGAAGCCGGACGCGGTCTGGGAAGTACCCTACATGCCGATCGATCCGGCCGATCTCGGCCGCACTTATGATTCGGTGATTCGCGTGAACAGCCAGTCGGGCAAGGGCGGCATCGCGTATCTGCTCGAACAGGGCTACGGAGTCGTGCTGCCGCGCCGCCTGCAGGTGGACTTCAGCTCGGCCGTGCAGCGCTTCACCGACGACAGCGGCCAGGAAGTCACGTCCGCGCAGATCTGGGAATTGTTCCAGCAGGAATATGTGCAGAACACCGCGCCGATTCATTACGTGGGCCATAGCCTGTCCGAGCGCGAAGGACGCGAGCGCATCAAACTGACGGTCGATATCCACGGCACGCGGCGCGTGCTGACCGGCGAAGGCAATGGCCCGCTCGACGCGCTGATGCACGCGATCGGTGTGCCGGTGCGGATTCAGCACTATGAAGAACGCGCGTTGACGCAAGGCGCGGATGCCCGCGCGGTGGCCGTCGCTGAAATGGCCGGCGCCGATGTGACCGGCAGCGCGTTCGGCGTCGGCATCGACGCCAACCTGGTGACGGCGTCGATTCGCGCGGTGATCAGCGGGGTGAATCGCGCTTATGCTCGTGTCAATACGCGGGCGCAGGAAAGCTTCTTTAACGCCGCGATGAACGATGCCGTGGAGAGCGTGGGCGTTTAAGGTTCGATGAGCGTGGCTGCGACTGCGTAGCGGTGTTGTTAGAAGGGGGCGTTCCGACGCCCCCTGTTGTTTGGGCTGCTGTCTTGGTGCGTCGCGATGCTGGTGCATCGCACAGTCATGCCGCTGCGGCTTGCGCCTGCCGCATGCCTGCCCTGCCGCGTTACCGCCGTCCGGCTCCGCCCGATTCAGTCCATTCATCCGGCAAACTATGCGTCAACGTCGAGACGAAACGCTCCGTTTCCGGCGCGCGCGGCTGCATGAAAATCTCGCGCGACGGCCCGGCCTCCACCACCACGCCGTTATTCAGAAACACCACGTCCCGCGCGATCGTCGCGGCGAGGCGCAAGTCGTGCGTGGCCATCAGCATGGTCATGCCTTCGGTGGCGAGCTGCTTGAGCACTTCCACCACTTCCGCCGCGAGGCCGGGATCGAGCGCCGAGGTCGGCTCATCGCATAACAGCACTTCCGGCGACGGCGCCAACGCCCGCGCAATCGCCACGCGCTGCTGCTGACCGCCCGACAGCGTGGAAGGCCATGCGTCCGCCTTCTGCGCGATGCCGACCTTCTCCAGCAACTCGTCCGCGCGAGCGCGCGCTTTGTCCTTGTCCCACTTCAGCACGGTCACCAAGCCTTCCATCACGTTCTGCCGCACCGTCAGATGCGGAAACAGCTGAAAGTTCTGGAACACCATGCCGGTGCGGCGGCGAATCGTCAGCACCGCTTCGCGAGAAGGTCGCTGGTCGCGGCTGAATTCCAGCCGCTGGTCGCCGAGTTCGAGAGCCCCGGACTCTGGAATCTCGAGCAGATTCACGCAACGCAACAGCGTGCTCTTGCCGCTGCCCGATGGACCGATCAACGCGGTGACATTACCCGAGGCGAGTTGAAGATCGACCGAGTTGAGCACCCGCAGGCCGCCGAAATACTTGTCGATTTTTTCCAGCCGGATCATCAGTTGCCTGCCTGGAAAAGTGCGTGGCGCCCGAATTTGCGTTCGAGCCTGACTTGCGCCGACGACAACACCGAACTGAACACCAGATAAACCAGTGCCGCTTCCGTGTACAGAATCAACGGCTCATAAGTCACCGAAGCGATACGTTGCGCCGCCTGAAACACCTCGGGCACGGTCAGCACCGCGGCGAGCGAAGTGTCCTTCACCAGCGCGATAAACGAATTGGACAACGGCGGCAACGCAACGCGCGCAGCTTGCGGCAGGATCGCGCGACGCAAGGCCTGTTCGCGGGTCATCCCCATCGAATACGCCGCTTCCCACTGCCCCTTCGGAATCGACTCGATCACGCCGCGTATCACTTCGGAGTTGTACGCGCCGACATTCAGCGAAAAGCCGATGATCGCCGCCGTCAACGGATCGAGCACGATGCCCACGTTCGGCAAGCCGTAGAAGATCACGAACAGTTGCACGAGCAACGGCGAGCCGCGAAACAGCCACACGTAGAAGCGCACGATCGCGACGGCCCACTTCGGTCCGAACAAGCGGACCAGCGCGACGAGAAACGCCAGCGCGAGCCCGATCGCGAACGAGATCAGCGTGAGCGGCACGGTAAACACGAGCCCCGCATACAGCAGGGGCCACAGCGACTGCGCCATCAGATGCAACCATGCCGGCATGATTCAGACTCGCGGAAGGCGTTTACTGGGAGACGTCTTTGCCGAAATACTTCTGCGAGATCTTCGCGTAGGTGCCGTCTTTCTTCATGTCGGCGAGCGCCTTGTTGATCGCCGCCTGCAATTCCGGGCTGCCTTTGCGAATCAGTACTGCGGACTTGTCGCTGCTGTCGGGCGAGGTATCGAGCGCGGCGATCTTCACTTTCGCATCCGGCTTGTGCTTCTTGAAGTCGAGGAACGACAGCGAGTCGTTGACGGTGGCATCGACACGGCCCGAGGTCAGCAGATCGATCGACTCATTGAAGCCCTGCACGGGGATCACTTCCGCGCCGTGCGCGGCCGCGATCTTGCCGAAGTTGCTGGTCAGCGTATTGGCCGACTTCTTGCCCTTCAGGTCGTCGAAGTTCTTGATCGTGGTGTTGTTCGACGCCACGATCAGCGCCGCGTGCGACGTGATGTACGGATCGGAGAAATCGTATTTAGCCTTGCGCGCATCGGTCACGGCCACTTCGTTGATCACCGCGTCGTAACGGTTCACATCGAGGCCGGCAATCAGACCGTCCCATTTGCCTTCGACGAATTGCGGCTTGACGCCGAGACGCTTCGCGATCTCCGTGCCGATCTCGACGTCGAAGCCGGTCAGCTTGCCCGATTCGTCGTGGTACGTGAACGGCGCATAGGTGCCTTCGGTGCCGATCTTGAACACGCCGGCGGATTTGATCTGCGCGAGTTCATCGGCGGCGAATGCGGAAGTCACGGCCACGGCCTGGAACAACGCGATCAGCAGAATGGAACGAATCGATTTCATCAGGCGGCTCCGTCAAATGTGCCACGTGGGTGGCTGAGTCTTGTGTTGGACAGTCCCCGCCGGCGCATGCGCCTTGCAGAGTGGGCGGACTGTAGCAAACGGTCTGCGTTTTTACAAAGGATCAGGTTTTCGATCGATATGCGCTTGCGTGCTAAGCGAACAGCCAAGGCCTCTGGTATGACGCGGATTCCAACTCTACAGCAGATAGGACAGACGCGGGATGCATCGCAACACGGAACCTATGTTGCGCGCCATCGGGGAAAACGCGAGAGCGGTGCGGCCGCGGCGAACGCGCGGCATAAAAAAGAGCGGCGCCGCGTTTGAATGCGGCGCCGCCCGCTGGCGGATTGCGAATAGCTTACCGCTCCACCGGATGCGGTTCCTTGCGCTTGTTGGCGACGCGGATCGCGTCGAAGTAGGCGCCGTTCGGCGGACGTTTCAGATAGCGGCCGGCGCCGCGCTCCGCCCGCAACTCGCCGTCGGTCCAGGCGAGCGCGCCACGGGTGAGCGTGTGCATCGCCACGCCTTGCACCGTCATGCCTTCGAACACGTTGAAGTCGACCTTCTGATGATGCGTCTTCACCGAAATCGTTTTGCTCGCGTTCGGGTCCCACACCACGAGGTCCGCATCCGCACCGACCCGCACCGCGCCCTTGCGCGGATACAGGTTGAAGATCTGCGCGGCATTGGTCGACGTAATGCGCACGAACTCGTTCGGCGTGAGACGCCCCGAGTTCACGCCGTGATGCCAGAGCACTGCCATGCGGTCTTCCACACCGCCGCAGCCGTTCGGGATCTTCGTGAAGTCGTCGCGGCCCATGGCTTTCTGCGACGCGCAAAATACGCAGTGATCGGTTGCCGTGGTGTGCAGCTGCCCGGCTTGCAAACCCCGCCACAATGCCTCGCGATGCTCGGCCGAGCGGAACGGCGGGCTCATCACATGGGCCGCCGCGCGGGTCCAGTCGGGATCGCGATACACCGCTTCGTCGATCACCAGATGGCCCGGCAATACCTCACCGAACACGCGCAGACCTTCGCTGCGGGCGCGGGCGATCGCATCGACCGCGTCTTTCGAGGACACGTGCACGATATACACCGGCACCCCCAGCACCTGCGCGATCCGGATCGCGCGATTGGCGGCCTCGCCCTCCACTTCCGGCGGCCGCGACAACGGATGCGCCTCCGGACCGGTAAAGCCTTTCGCCAGCAACTGACGTTGCAATTGAAACACCAGCTCGCCATTTTCCGCATGCACGGTCGGCAGCGCGCCGAGTTCGAGCGAGCGCGAGAAGCTGTTCACCAGCACTTCGTCGTCGGCCATGATGGCGTTTTTGTAAGCCATGAAGTGCTTGAAGCTCGACACGCCGTGTTCATGCACCAGCGTGCCCATGTCGCGATAGACCGAATCGTCCCACCATGTCACCGCGACGTGAAAGCCGTAGTCCGCCGACGCCTTCTCGGCCCAGCCGCGCCACTCCTTGAACGCGTCCATCAGCGGCTGCTTCGGGCTCGGAATCACGAAGTCGATGATGCTCGTGGTGCCGCCCGATAAACCCGCCGCCGTGCCCGTGTAGAAGTCGTCGCTCGCCGTGGTGCCCATGAACGGCAATTCCATATGCGTGTGCGGGTCGATGCCGCCGGGCATCACGTACTGCCCGCCCGCATCGACGATCGCGGCGCCGGCGGGCGCCTCCAGGTCCGCTCCGATCTGCAGGATCGTGCCGCCGTCCTGCGGGTCCGCACACAACACGTCCGCACGATACGTGTTCTCCGCGTCGATAATCGTGCCGCCGCGAATCAGGGTCGTCATGTTGCCGCCTCCTTATGAACTGCTGGTTTCGGTGCTACGTAATCGCTGGCACTCGTGGGCCGGCTTTATGCGCTCGCCACGCGCGCACTCGGTCCTTTGCTCAACTTCATCCACGCGCTATATACGATCGACGCCAACGCGAGTCCGACAAACCACGCGTACGTATAAAGCGTATTGAAGATCGCCGGCACGTTCGGGAACGAGGCCGGAAACGCGGTATGCAAGAAGCCCGGCAGATTCGGCAGCACGCCGATCACGAGCGCGACGACCGCGCCGATATTCCAGCCACCGGTGTAGCTGTATTCGCCGTGTTCGTCGAACAACTCACGCGTGTCGAGCCGTGTACCGCGGATCAGGAAATAGTCGACCATCAGAATACCCGCCACCGGACCGAGCAGCGCCGAGTAGCCGACGAGCCACGTAAAGATATAACCCTGCGTGGTGGCGAGAATCTTCCAAGGCATCATCACGATCGCGATGGTCGCGGTGATCATGCCGCCCACGCGATACGAAATGCCCTTGGGCCACAGGCTCGAAAAATCGTAAGCCGGGCCGACGAGATTTGCCGCGAGATTGCAGCACATGGTGTCGAGCGTCAGGATGATCAGCGCGACGCCCACGCCGATGCCGGTCATGCGGCTCGTCAGATCGATCGGATCCCAGATCGCCTTGCCGTAGATCACCACCGTCGCCGACGTAACAACCACCGAGATCACCGAGAGCAAGGCCATCGGCACCGGCAAGCCGACCGACTGGCCGATGATCTGATCGCGCTGCGTTCTGGCAAAGCGCGTGAAGTCGGGGATATTGAGCGCGAGCGTGGCCCAGAAGCCGACCATGGCCGTGAGGCCGGGCCAGAACGTGGCCCAGAAGAGGCCTTCTTTCTTGCCGCCCGCCACGAATTGCGACGGCGCCGACAGCATCGACCCGAGACCGCCCGCTTTCGATGTCGCCCACCACACCAGTGCAATGCACATCACGATCTTGATCGGCGCGGACCAGCTTTCGAGCCAGCGGATCGAATCCGTGCCGTGCACGATGAAGTAGATCTGCAGCGCCCAGAACACCAGGAAGCACGCCAGTTGCGCGAGCGAGATGTCGAGAAACGGCAAGGCCGCGCCGTGCAGCGCGTTGCCGGTGAGAATGTTCAGCAGCGTATAGATCGCGCTGCCGCCGAGCCACGTCTGAATCCCGTACCAGCCGCATGCCACAATGGCGCGCAGCATTGCCGGCAGTTTGGCGCCCTGCGTGCCGAACGAGGAGCGCACCAGCACCGCGTACGGAATGCCGTGCTTCGCGCCCGCGTGGCCGATCAGGAGCATCGGCACCAGTACGATCAGGTTGCCGAGCAGCACGGTCGCCACCGCTTGCCACGGCGACATGCCCTCTTCCGTCAAGCCGGCGGCCAGCATGTACGACGCGATGTTCATCACCATGCCCACCCACAGCGCGGCGAAGTGATACCACTTCCACGTGCGCTGCGCGACGCCGGTCGGCGCGAGGTCGTCGTTGTAAAGACTGCTGCCCTGCACGCCGGCCGCGAACTGCGGGTCGGCGGGTTGCGCTGTCTGCTTCATCTAGAGCTCTCCACTCGATCGTTGAGACCCGCGCGGCTTCTGTCGGCGCGTCGAGCCTTTTGGGGAATGACAGGTTCAGTACTAGCGCTGCGTTTGTTTCGGTTCCCTTCAACCGTGCTCTGTTTTCAGGCGGCTTTTGCCGCGTGCGCCGGCTCGCCGGTTTCAGCCGCGTCCGCCGATGCGCTCAGCCCTGCGTCCACGCGCGCCGGATTGTTCGGATGCGTAGTCCAGTTCGCATACTCGCCGTTGTCCACGCGTTCCATCGAGATGCACTGTTCGACCGGACACACGTGCATGCACAGATTGCAGCCCACACATTCGGAGTCCATCACTTCAAAATGCCGGACGCCATCTTTTTCTTTCATGATCGCCTGGTGAGCCGTGTCTTCGCAGGCGATATGGCACAAGCCGCACTGGATGCACTTGTCCTGGTCGATGCGCGCCTTGATATCGTATTTGAGGTTCAGGTACTTCCAGTCGGTGACGTTCTGGACGGCGCGGCCGCGAATATCGTCGAGTGTCGCGTAGCCTTTTTCGTCCATCCAGTTGGAGAGGCCGTCGATCAGGTCGGAAACGATACGGAATCCGTAGTGCATGGCCGCCGTGCAGACCTGCACGCTGCCCGCGCCGAGCACCATGAATTCCGCGGCGTCGCGCCATGTCGAAATCCCGCCGATGCCGGAGATCGGCAGATTCGGCGTTTCCACATCGCGCGCGATTTCCGCGACCATGTTCAACGCGATCGGCTTCACGGCCGGGCCGCAGTAGCCGCCGTGCGTGCCCTTGCCATCAACCATCGGCAACGGCGACATCGCGTCCAGATCGACCGCGACGATCGAGTTGATCGTGTTGATCAGCGACACACCATCCGCGCCGCCCTTGTAGGCCGCGCGCGAACCCGTGCGAATGTCGCTGATGTTCGGCGTGAGCTTGACGAGGCACGGCAGCCTGGTGCCTTCCTTGACCCAGCGCGTGACCATCTCGACATACTCGGGCACCTGGCCGACCGCCGCGCCCATGCCGCGCTCGCTCATGCCGTGCGGGCAGCCGAAATTCAGTTCGACCGCGTCCGCGCCGGTGTCTTCGACGAGCGGCAGAATCCACTTCCAGTCGCGCTCGTTGCACGGCACCATCAGCGAGACGATCATCGCGCGGTCCGGCCAGTCGCGTTTGACTTGCGCGATTTCCTTCAGATTGACGTCGAGCGGACGGTCGGTGATCAGTTCGATGTTGTTCAGGCCCGCCATGCGCTGGCCGTTCCATTGCACCGCGCCATAGCGCGAGCTGACGTTCACCACATGCGGGTCGAGGCCGAGCGTCTTCCACACCACGCCGCCCCAGCCCGCCTCGAAGGCGCGGTTCACGTTATAGGCTTTGTCGGTCGGCGGCGCGGAGGCGAGCCAGAAAGGATTCGGCGAAGTAATGCCGGCAATCGTACAGCGCAGATCGGCCATGTTCGGCTCCTTGGGGACTGCTGTTTTTGTCTGGTATGACGCTTCGTTCGGCTTGGCTCGATTCGCTTCAGGCGGCTTTCACCGCGGTACGAGCGAACTGCGCATCGATCGCGGCAGCGGCGATCTTGCCGTCCTGCACCGCCTGCACCGTGAGGTCGATGCCGCCGGTGGCCGCGCAATCGCCGCCGGCCCACACATTCGCGAGCGAGGTCTGGCCATTCGCATCGACCGCGATACGGCTGCCGTCCAAAGTCAGCAACTCACGCTCGATGCCGACCGGCACCAGCGTTTGGCCAATCGCCTTGAGCACCATGTCGGCTTCGACCACGAAGCGCTCCTCGCCACCATCTTTCGACGTGCGCGCGAACTCGACACTTGTCACCACGCCGCCGTCGCCGATCAAACGCATCGGCGTGGCATACGTGACGAGCGTGACGCCGCTGGTCTGTGCAAAGTCGCGTTCGGCCCAGGTCGCGCTCATCGCTTCGACGCCGCGCCGGTAAACCATCGTCACCGACGTCGCCCCGAGCTTGCGGCTTTGCACGGCAGCGTCCACCGCCGTATTGCCGCCGCCGATCACGACCACGCGGCGCCCCACCGGCACCGTGCCGAGATCGCTCGCGCTGCGTACCTGCTCGATGAAGTCCACCGCGTTCATCACGCCGCCGAGGTCTTCGCCGTCCATGGCGAGCGCGCGCACGCCGGTGAGGCCGATCGCGAGAAACACGGCGTCGTGCTGCTTGCGCAGCGTGTCGAGGTCGACATCGCGTCCGAGCGCGACGCCGTGTTTGATCTCGATGCCGCCCACCGAGCACAGCCACTCCACTTCACGCTGTGCAAAGTCATCGACGGTTTTATAGGCCGCGATACCGTATTCGTTCAGGCCGCCGGCTTTTTCGTGCGCGTCGTAGATCGTCACGTTGTGGCCGGCCAATGCGAGCCGATGCGCACAAGCAAGTCCCGCGGGACCCGCGCCGACCACCGCGACATGCCGTCCGGTTTCCGCCGCGCGCTTGAAAAGCACTTCGCCGCGCGCCATCGCCCAATCCGTGGCGTGACGTTGCAGCGCGCCGATCGCCACCGGCTTCGCATCCTGATGGTTACGCACGCAGGCGCCTTCGCACAGAATTTCCGTCGGGCAGACGCGCGAGCACATGCCGCCCAGCGGGTTGGCCGACAGAATATCCACGGCCGCGCCCTTCAGATTGCCGTTACTGATCTTGCGAATGAAGCTGGGAATGTCGATCTGCGTCGGGCAGGCGTTCACGCACGGCGCGTCGTAACAGTAGTGGCAGCGGCTCGCCGCCGCGGCGGCAGCGCTTGCGTCGAGCAAGGGCGCGATGTCGGAAAACTCGCATGAGAGCTGCTCGGGCGAGAGCCGCTGAGCGGCAATGTCGCCGGTTTGCTTGATGGCCATACTCGTTCCTTCTTCGATGTGAGGACGTAGCCGCTCCTGCCGGCCACGCTGCGAAGCCGGGACGGCATGTTTTTGGGCACTACGGTGCAGCGGATGAAACAGGTGGTAAGGACCGCAACCGCTAAAGCGTTATGAAACCGGCTCGCACGCACGTTCCAGCATGGCGTGCAGCAACACGTTGGCGCCGGCCTCGATCCATTCGAAAGTGGCGTCCTCGATCTCGTTGTGACTGATCCCGTCCACGCACGGCACGAACACCATCGAAGTCGGCGCGACTTGCGACAGATAGCAGGCATCATGTCCCGCACCGGACACCATGTTGCGATGCGGATAACCGAAGCGTTCCGCAGCGGCGCGCACGGACTTCACGCAAGCTTCGTCGAAGGCGACCGGCGCGTAATAAAAAATCTGCTCGAGTTCGGTTTCGAGGCCGATACCGTTCGCGATGTCGGCCACGCCCTTGCGCAAGGCGGCATCCATTTTCGCGAGCACGGCATCGTCCGGATGACGGAAATCGACGGTGAAGAACACGCGGCCCGGGATCACATTGCGCGAGTTCGGATAGACCTGCATCATGCCGACCGTCGCGCAGCCGAACGGCGCGTTGTCCAGACCGATACGATTGACCAGATCGACCACGCGCGCGGCGCCGAGCAACGCGTCGCGACGGCGCGGCATCGGCGTCGGACCGGCGTGCGCCTCCTGTCCCGTCAGCGTGATTTCGTACCAGCGCTGACCTTGCGCGTCGGTCACGACGCCAATGGTTTTCTGTTCGGCTTCGAGAATAGGCCCCTGTTCGATATGCAGTTCGAACGCCGCGTGCAGCGGCCGTCCGCCGCATGGAATATCGCCCGCATAACCAATGCGCTCGAGTTCGTCGCCGATGGTCTTGCCGTCCACATCCTTGCGCGACAGACCGTACTCGAGCGTGAACACACCGGCGAACACGCCCGATGCCACCATCGCGGGCGCGAAACGCGAGCCTTCCTCATTGGTCCAGATCACCACTTCGACCGGATGTTCCGTCTCGATGCCGTGATCGTTCAGACTCCGAATCACTTCGAGACCGCCCAGCACGCCGTAGATGCCGTCGAAGCGGCCGCCGGTTGGCTGCGAGTCGGCGTGCGAACCGGTCATGACCGGCAGCGCAGCGGGATTGCGCCCGGCGCGCCGCATGAACACATTGCCCATCTGGTCCACACTGACCGTGCAGCCGGCTTCCTTCGCCCAACTGACGATCAGATCGCGGCCTTCCTTATCGAGGTCGGTGAGCGCCAGGCGGCAGACGCCGCCTTTGGGCGTTGCGCCGATCTTCGCCATTGTCATCAGGCTGTCCCACAGCCGCTTGCCGTCGACCTTGATCGACGTGGTGGGTTCAGCGTGCTTCAGCGCTTCGGATACCGCGTTCATTCGTCTCGCTCCTTTCGGTGAACCGACATGAAACTGGTGCATCGGCGGCGGCTTTTGGGGCGTGCCCGCACGGGGGCGGTGCAGATTCGATGCCGTCGCTCGCCTCTCATACAGAGGGCAAACCCTGGGGTATCGGCCGCTCTTCCAATCCTGTCCAGTTGGACAGGTTGTAGCTGATTAAACTCGCCAAATCAACACCTTTCGTGCGGTGAGAAACATAGCGAGAAGCGTGCCATTGCATCGCAGCATGCCCGCGCCGCGCGCGATGAATGCGCGTGTGGGCAGCGCGCCAAACGACTAGAATGAAGCGCGACGCGGCACCCATGCCGCCGAAGGCGAACATGAGAGACGACGACGTGGCGGCTGACATCACGGAAAGCGAGGAAACACGCGCACCTTTGCGGCGGCGCAAGGCGCACATTCGCGAGTCGAATGAAGCGCATCTTCTGGCGTGCGCCGAGGCGGTTTTCGCCGAGCGCGGACTGGACGGTACGAGCACCGCGATGATCGCGGAACGCGCGGGCTTACCAAAAGCCAACGTGCATTACTACTTCCCGACAAAACTCGCGCTCTATCGACGCGTGCTGGAAGACCTGTTCGAAGACTGGCACCGCGCGGCGGATACGTTCGAATGCAGCGACGACCCGGTCGAAGCGATCGGCGGGTACGTGCGCGCGAAAATGGAACTGTCGCGGCGCCGGCCGCTCGGTTCGAAGGTGTGGGCGAGCGAGATCATTCACGGCGCGGAGCATATGGAGGACATTCTCACGGGGCGCGTGAAGCCGTGGCTCGACAGCCGCGTGAAGGTGATCGACGATTGGATCGCGCGCGGGCTGCTCGCGCCGGTGAATGCGCAGACGCTGATGTATATGATCTGGGCGACGACGCAGCATTATGCCGACTTCGATGCTCAGATTCGCGCGCTTAAAGGCAAGCGCGCGTTGACGCAAAAAGCGTTCGATGCGACCACGGAGGAAGTGGTGCAGTTGGTGCTTCGGGCTTGCGGGGCGGTGTCGCCGGGGAAGGTGGATTCGGCGGAGTGCGACACGTAGGCCCTCAATCTTCGAACAGCACTATCCGATTCACAAACCACTATAGGAAAATCATGCGCACCAATCAGATATCAAAATCCGAATTCGAAGCCAGGGTGCTCGAGTTGTTTCGGCAGGTCGAATCTTCCGGCGAAAGTGTGATCGTGACAGACTGCGGAAAACGCGTGCTGGAAGTGCGGCCCTATCGCAGCGTGGAACGCCACGCACTCGAAGTGCTGCGTGGCACGCTTTTGCGTTACGACAATCCCACCACGTCCATCAGCGAAGACGAGTGGGAGGCCGCTTAGCGATCACTCGAGGCGAGTTCCGTAAGATTTCGCCGAACGCATGACCGGCCACCAGCCGCTCAATACGTCTCCAGATGCAGCCTCCCCTCCTTCTTCAACTTCACCCACAGCGCTTCCCAATCCAGCTGATGCTGCTCACCAATCTCCTTGAGCGCCTGCAGCACACCATCCTCCATGCCCCTCAACCCGCACACGTAAATATGCGTGTTGTCGTCCTTGAGCATCTGCGCCACATCGACCGCGCGCTCGCGCATGGCGTCCTGAACATAGCGCTTCGGTTGACCCGGCGTGCGCGAGAACGCCAGATTCGTATCGATGAAATCCTTCGGCAGATTCGTGAGCGGTCCGAAGTACGGCAACTCTTCTTTGGTCCGCGCGCCGAAGAACAACATCAACTTCCCAGTCGCGCCCTTCAGCCGACGCCGGCGGCGATACTCGGTCATCGCGCGCATCGGCGCTGAGCCCGTGCCGGTGCAGATCATCAGCAGATGCGAGTTCGGATGGTTCGGCATCAGGAACGTGCCGCCGAACGGGCCGATCACCTTCACCACGTCCCCCTTCTTCAGATCGCACAGGTAGTTCGAACACACGCCGTCCAACGAGTCGCCGTGTTGCTGCGAAACACGTTTGACCGTCAACGAGACGTTGTTGTAACCGGGCCGCTCACCATCGCGCGGGCTCGCAATCGAATACTGGCGCGCGTGATGCGTGCGGCCGTCCGCGGTCGCGCCGGGTGGAAGAATACCGATTGACTGGCCTTCCAGCACCGGAAACGGCATCGATCCAAAATCCAGCACGATATGATGAATGTCGCTATCGGTCGGTCCGTCCGTGAGCCGGTAGTTGCCCACCACCGTCGCGCTAGTCGGCTCCTTGTGCGTGTAGAGGTTCACGTACGGCTTCGCCGCGGACCATGGCGGCACGACCGAACCGCGCACGGTATCCACTTCAATACCGTCCGCCTCCGCCGGCGTATCACCCGACCCGCCCGCGCCCGGCGACTTGTCCGCGGCGGGCACGGCCATCGTGTTCTGTTCCGGCAGGACGTCCCACGTGAACTGTTCTTCGATGGGATATGCGTCGGCCTTCAGCACCGTGCGCCAGTTGTCGATCGCGCCAGTCGGACACGGCGGCACGCATGCCATGCAGCCGTTGCAGATCTCCGCCTTGACCACGTAGTTGTTGTCGTCGTGCGTGATCGCATCGACCGGGCAAGTCTCTTCGCACGTATTGCAGCGAATGCAGATTTCCGGATCGATCAGATGCTGCCTGAGAACTTCGATCGATACTGGGCCGTTCATGACTTCCTCCACCTTGAGATGCGGCGCACTGGCGCCACGCGCGTCAAGCGCCGCTCGCGCGCTCAGTTGAAGCGCACGTATTCGAAATCGACCGGCTGACGGTTCACGCCCATCGCGGGCGGCGCGATCCAATTGGCGAACTTGCCGGCTTGCGTGACGCGTCCCATCAACGACGCGACGTAAGCGCGGTCTTCCGGCGTGGCGAGCCATTTCGTCTCGTTGGCGGCCCATTCGGTTTCGCTGACCACGCGGCCGTCGGGCGACACGCGCGTGCCCGCGAACGTCCCGATCTGCCGATTGAACGCTTTGTGCGGCACCGTCATGCGGAAATCGATGCCGGCTTTTTCGAGCACCTTGTTCCAGCGCCCCACGCCCGCCACCGAATCCTTGATGTAGTCGTCGCGCAGCACTTCGTTCATCGCGTTGAGCATCGGCACTTCGCGCTCGACCAGTTTGCCGTCCTGCACGTCGAGCAATTTGTAGCTCTGGCCGTTCAACTGATGATCGTCGTCGCGCTTGTTTTCTTCGTAACGACCCTTGAGGCCCGAGCTATAGAACGTGGCCGCGTTGGACGAATGATCGGCGCCGAACAGGTCGATCGTGACCGAGTAATGGAAGTTCAGATAGCGCTGGATAGTCGGCAGATCGATCACGCCGGCCGCGCGAAGCTTCGCGACATCGTCCGTGCCCAGTTCGTTCATGACCTGGGCAGTGCGCTGAATCACGCGAGATACACCCGATTCACCCACGAACATGTGATGCGCTTCTTCGGTCAGCATGAACCTGGTGGTGCGCGCGAGCGGATCGAAGCCGGACTCGGCAAGCGCCGACAACTGAAACTTGCCGTCGCGATCCGTGAAGTAGGTGAACATGAAAAACGCGAGCCAGTCGGGCGTTTTCTCGTTGAATGCGCCAAGAATGCGGGGATTGTCGTCGTCGCCAGAACGGCGGCCGAGCAATGCTTCGGCTTCCTCACGGCCGTCCCGGCCGAAGTAGCGATGCAGCAGATATACCATCGCCCACAGGTGACGGCCTTCTTCCACGTTCACCTGGAACAGGTTGCGCAAGTCGTACATGGAGGGCGCCGTCAAACCAAGGTGGCGCTGCTGCTCGACCGACGCCGGTTCGGTGTCGCCCTGCGTCACGATGATACGGCGCAGATTCGCGCGATGTTCGCCGGGCACGTCCTGCCAGGCCGCTTCGCCCTTGTGTTCGCCGAAATGAATCTTGCGGTCGTGCTCGCCGGGCGTGAGAAAAATGCCCCAGCGGTAGTCCGGCATCTTCACGTGATCGAAATGCGCCCAGCCGCCCGCGTCGACGCTCACCGCGGTACGCAGATATACGTCGTAGCCGTGCGAGCCTTCCGGGCCCATGTCGCCCCACCACGCCAGAAAATTCGGCTGCCATTGTTCGAGCGCGCGCTGCAGTGCCCGGTCGTCGGCGAGGTTGACGTTGTTCGGAATCTTTTCGCTGTAGTTGATCGTTGACATGGTCGGTTCCTGGTTCGGAAACTGCAGTGACGATGAGAGGCTGGTATCGGGCAATTGGTGTCGATGGTCTTCAGACGCCCATCACGCGCACATCAAATGCGTACCCCGCGCGTATCAAACACGCGAGACGTCGAATTGCGCCTTGCTACCCTTGCCGTACACCTTGAGCGCGCCCTTCTCGCCCACTGCGTTCGGCCGGTTGAAAATCCAGTTCTGCCACGCGGTAAGACGCCCGAAAATGCGCGTCTCCATCGTTTCCGGACCATTGAAGCGCAGATTCGCCTCGAGGCCGGTCAATGCATCCGGCGACATCGCGGCGCGTTCTTCGAGCGCGATGCGAATTTCGTCGGCCCAGTCGATGTCGTCGGGCGATGCGGTCACGAGGCCGAGACGCTCGGCTTCGACCGGCTTGATCGGCTGACCGATCAGGGAGCGCACCGCGTCGAGCGGTTCGTCTTCTTCATAGAAACGCCGGCCGAGACGCGACTGATGCGTGACCATCGGATAGAGGCCGAAGTTGACTTCCGAAAGGGTGATGGCCGGCTCTTCCTCTTCATTGCCCGGCAGCGCCGCCATATACGTGCGGTCCGCAGCGAACGCGAGTTCCGCGAACGTGCCGGCAAAGCACGAACCCGGCTCGATCAGCGCGAACAGCGAACGCGACGAAACGTCGATACGTGCAAGCGTGCGACGTAATAGGCCGATGGTCTCGCGCACGAACCAGTGGTCCTTGTGTTGCATGAGCGAGGCATCCGCGGCGAGCAGATTGCGGGCATCGCCTTCGGTTCTGAAGACCCACGTGCCGACCGCCAGTTCGTTGGTGCGCATGCACAGGATCGCGTCGTCGAGTTCGCGGGCGAATTGCAACGGCCACCAGTTCACGCCCGCTGCGACGATCTCATCGATATTCGCGGGCGGTTCGCCTCGCGGCGCCTTGGCGGTGAACGTCGCGATACGTTTCGCACGATCGATCGTGACGTCGAGCGTCCTATAAGTGAGGCCGTCTTCGCGGTCCGTGCGTTCGATACGCGTGAGCACAACGCCTTGCGCGTCGGCGGGACGATCGCTTTGCTCGGCGAGTTCGAGCGCGCGCGCCTGGATCGCCTGATCGAACTGGTTCGGCTTCACGACTTCATCCACGAGACGCCATGCTTTCGCTCGCTCGCCGCGTACGCCTTCGACCACCGTGCAGAAAATGTCGGCGCGGTCGTGCCGCACCTTGCGTTTGTCGGTGACGCGCGTCAGGCCGCCGGTGCCCGGCAGCACGCCGAGCAACGGTACTTCCGGCAGCGACACCGACGACGAGCGGTCGTCCACCAGATAGATTTCGTCGCAGGCCAGAGCGAGTTCATAACCGCCGCCGGCGCACGCGCCGTTCACGGCAGCCAGAAACTTCAGACCCGAATAGCGCGACGAATCTTCCAGGCCGTTGCGCGTCTCGTTGGTGAACTTGCAGAAGTTGACCTTCCACGCGTGTGTCGAGAGGCCCAGCATGAAAATGTTGGCGCCCGAGCAGAACACGCGGTCTTTCAGGCTCGTCAGCACCACGGTCTTCACTTCAGGATGCTCGAAGCGGATGCGCTGTATTGCGTCGTGCAATTCGATATCGACGCCGAGGTCGTACGAATTCAGTTTCAGCTTGTAGCCGTCACGAATGCCGCCGTCCTCGGCGATGTCGATGCCGAGCGTCGCGACGGGGCCGTTGAAGCTCAGCTTCCAGTGCTTGTACTGCGAGGGATCGGTGCGGTAGTCGACCGGCGCGACGGCGGTTTCTGCTGTGGACATGGGGCGTCTCCTGACTGGACGATGCAAATTTGTTTTTTTGAACAATAGTGCATCGTCATACCCATGTAAAGCACTTTAGTGCATGTTTGCTAGTAAACCCTGACGCCGCAGCGCAGGTTAGCTCGCATGCGCTTCGTCGGGCGATTCCGCGGCGAGTCTTGCGGCGAGGCGGTCGCGCAGTTGCAGGTAGGCGTCGGCCAAGGTTTTTTCGCTGGTGTCGAAGGTCATGTCGGCGCGGCCGTACAACTCGGAGCGCCCCGCCAGAATGCGCTTCAGGTCATCCATCGCCTCCTTGTTGCCCGACATCGGCCGCAGATCGCCCTGCGCGACGACGCGGCGCATGTGCTCTTCCGGCGCGGCCTGCAGCCACACCGTATAGCAATGCGACAGCAGCGTATTGAAGGTGCCAGACTCCGACACGAGTCCGCCCGGCGACGCGATCACCGCGCGCTCGTGCTCCTGGATCACGGCCTCCAGCGCACGGTGTTCATAACGCCGGTAGGCGGCCGCGCCGTAAAGCGAATGAATCTCCGAAGGCGGACAGCCGGCCAGTTGCTCGATCACGCGCGTGAGTTCGACGAACGGCACTTTGCGCTCCTGCGCCAGCATTCGCCCGAGCGTCGATTTGCCGGCGCCGCGCAAGCCGATCAACGCAATCCGGTCCTTGCGATGCGGGTCGCGCGGCGCCTGCGCGAACATCTCGGCGAGCGCCACGCGGGCGCGCTGCAAGGCCGCCTGATCGCGTCCCTGGAGCAATTCGCGGATCAGCAGCCATTCGGCGGAAGCCGTGGTTTCGTCGCCGATCACCTCGGCCAGCGAGCAGTTCAAGGTAGCCGCGATCTGCCGAAGCACCAGCACCGACGCATTGCCCACGCCCGATTCCAGATTCGCCAGATGCCGCTCCGACAGACCGGTTTCCGTGGCCAGCGTCTTGCGCGTCATGCCGCGGCGCGCGCGTAGCAGGCGTACGCGGTCGCCCATCGCCGTGAGAAACGGATCGCGCTCGGCGCCGCGCTCCGGCGGCCGTTCGGCACGGGGCGCCTCCTCATCGGATGCGTCGTCAAGAGGTGCCTGAGAGTAATTTTGGTTCATGTTTTGCTGCCTCATAACTGCGATACATGTACTATAGTGCTTGACAGACACCGAGTGAACGGTTAATTTTCGCCAAATATTGATCCAATAACAAACGCTGTCGAGATTTTCGGCGGCGTCACGGAGATGGCGCGACGACTCGCATGCATTAACGTGCGTGTGCCGGTCGGAGGCGCCGATCTGGAGGCTCGCATGTCCCCACATGAATTCCAGCGCCTGATCGCGGGCGTCACTGAGCAACTCGCCGGCCGGCCGCTCGACGATAAGCTGGCGGACTGGCTGAACGAGGCCTACCCGGCCGGCGGCGACGCGTTCCGCGAGCTTGCAGAGGCATGCAAAAGCGGCGTCGCCGAAGGCTGGCTGTGCAACCGCGAAGGCGGCGGCATTCGTTACGGTCGCATCTTCAAGGCGCTGCCCGAGACCCACGGCTTTTCCGTCGACGTCGTCGATATGAAGGATATTGCGGGACCGCACCATGTTCACCCGAACGGCGAGATCGATCTGATCATGCCGCTCACCGCAGGCGCCACCTTCGATGCTCACCCGGCCGGCTGGTGCGTGT
This sequence comes from Paraburkholderia sp. BL17N1, assembly GCF_003634175.1. Classification (NCBI taxonomy): domain Bacteria; kingdom Pseudomonadati; phylum Pseudomonadota; class Betaproteobacteria; order Burkholderiales; family Burkholderiaceae; genus Paraburkholderia; species Paraburkholderia sp. BL17N1. Next base: position 2,718,884 of record NZ_RBIW01000001.1, on the reverse strand, counting down.
ACGGGCCAGGCTCCGCGCATCGTCCGACGGTGGCGAACGGCGAGGCGCTGGTGCTGTATCTCCTGCCGCAAGGCGCCATCGAATTCACTCCCGCCTGAGCACCGCCATGACCGAACTCCTGAAGAACCATGTCGCCCGCGAGCGGATCGCCGGCCGCGGCGCGAACGTCACATTCACCGATCCGCTGACGGGCGTTGCGCTCGTGGACCGGGCAAGCACATTAGCCTGACAGCATCGAGCGGATCATGAGCACAGAACAGCCGGACCGCGCCCACCCGATGGAGGAGACACATGGAAGCCCTGTTGGAAAAGGCAGCGAATCAGCCCGCCGCGACAGTCGAAGCGCCGCCCGCGCTATTCAACTTCGCGGCCTACCTGTTTCGACTGAACGAAGCCCGCGCCGCCAAGACCGCCTATATCGACGACACCGCCAGCATCACCTACGCTGAACTCGAAGAGCGCGCGCGGCGCTTTGCAAGCGCGCTGCGCACACTCGGCGTGCATCCCGAAGAGCGCGTGCTGCTCGTGATGCTCGATACCATCGCCCTGCCGGTTGCCTTTCTCGGCGCGCTCTACGCGGGCGTCGTGCCGGTCGTCGCAAACACGCTGCTCACGCCCGCCGACTATGTGTACATGCTCACGCACAGCCACGCGCGCGCGGTGATCGCCTCAGGTGCGCTGATGCAGAACGTGACGCAGGCGCTGGAGTCCGTCGAACACGATGGTTGTCAGTTGATCGTCTCGCAGCCGTGTGAGGGCGAGCCGCTCATCGCGCCGCTGCTCGAAGAATTGATCGACGCCGCCCCACCCGCCGCCAAAGCCGCGGCAACCGGTTGCGACGACATCGCCTTCTGGCTGTATTCGTCGGGCTCGACCGGCAAACCGAAAGGCACCGTCCACACGCATGCGAATCTGTACTGGACCGCCGAGCTTTATGCCAAGCCGATCCTCGGCATCGCCGAAAGCGACGTGGTGTTCTCCGCGGCCAAGTTGTTCTTTGCGTACGGTCTCGGCAATGGCTTGACGTTTCCGCTGTCGGTCGGCGCCACGGCGATCCTGATGGCGGAGCGTCCCACCGCCGACGCGATCTTCACGCGCCTCGTCAAACATCGCCCTACCGTTTTCTACGGCGTGCCCACGCTCTACGCCAACATGCTGGTCTCACCCAACTTGCCCGCACGCGCCGATGTCGCGATGCGCATCTGCACGTCGGCGGGCGAAGCGTTGCCGCGTGAAATCGGCGAGCGTTTCACCGCCCATTTCGGCTGCGAGATTCTCGACGGTATCGGATCGACTGAAATGCTGCACATCTTCCTGTCCAATCGCGCGGGCGCGGTCGAGTACGGGACGACGGGCCGCCCGGTGCCGGGATACGAAGTCGAGTTGCGCGACGATGCCGGTCATGCGGTGGCTGATGGCGAAATCGGCGACCTGTATATCAAAGGGCCGAGCGCCGCCGTGATGTACTGGAACAACCGCGAGAAAACGCGCGCCACCTTTCTCGGCGAATGGATCCGCAGCGGCGACAAGTACTGCCGGCTGGCGAACGGCTGCTATGTCTACGCGGGCCGCAGCGACGACATGCTCAAAGTCAGCGGCCAGTATGTCTCGCCGGTCGAAGTGGAAATGGTGCTGGTCCAGCACGGCGCGGTGCTCGAAGCGGCGGTGGTCGGCGTCGATCACGGCGGCCTCGTCAAGACTCGTGCTTTCGTGGTGTTGAAGCGTGAATTCGCGGCCTCTGAGATACTCGCGGATGAGTTGAAGGCTTTCGTGAAGGACCGGCTCGCGCCGCATAAATATCCGCGCGATATCGTGTTCGTCGACGATTTGCCGAAGACCGCCACCGGAAAAATTCAACGCTTCAAACTGCGCGAGCAGTCATAAGGTGATCTATGCAGAACCCCGCCATTGGCAACGTTGCAGCGACGAGCGCCAGCGAATTCGCTGACTTGCCCGCTTGCGCGTCGCATGGGCCCTTGCGCATCGAGTATCGTTGGCTGAATGACGAGGCCGGCGGCGCGCCGATCGCCGTCTTCCTGCATGAAGGCCTCGGTTCGATCGCGATGTGGCGCGACTGGCCGCAATCGTTATGCGAGCGGCTCGGCATGCGTGGGCTGGTTTATTCGCGGCCTGGCTACGGACTTTCCACGCCGCGTCCGCATGAGGTGAAATGGCCCGTCGATTTCATGACGGCTCAGGCGCGCGACATTCTGCCCGCGTTGCTGGACGCGCTCGATATCGATATGCGCGAACGCCGGCGCATGTGGGTGATCGGCCATAGCGACGGAGGCTCGATCACGTTGCTGTATGCAGCGCTCCATCCTGAAGAATTGGCCGGCGCGGTGGCAATCGCGCCGCATGTCTTCGTCGAAGATATTTCGGTGGAGAGTATCGCCCAGACCAAACAACTCTACGAAACAACGGATCTGCGCGGCAAGCTCGGCCGCTATCACGCGGATGTCGATTCCGCGTTCTATGGCTGGAACGATATCTGGCTGAATCCGGCTTTCAGGCAGTGGTCGATTGCAGAAGAATTGGCGTCGATCCGCAAGCCGTTGCTCGCCGTGCAAGGCCACGACGACAACTACGGCACGATGGCGCAGATCGAGACGATCGCCGCACACGTGCCGCATGCGCAACTGGTCAAGCTCGACGCTTGCGGACACTCGCCGCATCGCGACGCGCCGGGGCCGCTGAACGAAGCCATTGCGGCATTCGTTTCGAGCGCCACGCATTCGGACCATTGAGGTCATGAGCGCGGCGCGTCTTCCCGACGACGCGCCGGGTCATAACGCCATTGCCGGCAAACGCCTCAGATTAACTTTACGCACTGCACACGCGAGGGCAATCTCGCGCTCCGCGGTCGGCGTGGGTTCGCTGCCGGGCAATATTACCGTCGAGATCGAGGCCATCGTCGCCATCGCAGGATTGACGGTCGCGCAATTCTCAACAAATACCCAAATTTCCACATCTTCACAAAAGTTACACAGGTAAGCGACTATTCTTGCGCATCGCTGACCTGGGCACATGGACGCCCTGGCTCATCTTCCCCGTGCCGGAGACATTGCCATGTCTGTTGTGTCGAACCCGTCGATTGCCTTGCATTGCAAACGTTTGGCGGCCGCACTGGTCGCCGTGTCGCTGTGCATGCTGCTCGGCGCATGCGGCAACGACGACGACAAAACCCCGGACACGCGCGCGGTTACGTCTACCGGGAGTCCGGCCAGCGACAGTAACGCCGGCGCCGTGCTGTCGGCGAATCCGTCCTTCGCTTCACCCGCGCCCGCTGCCGTTACGATTCAAACCCTCGCACTACCCGCATCAAGCGCCGACCCGGCATTGTCCGCCGCCGCGTCGACGCCGCTCGCCACACCCGTGATCCATACCGTCGACTGAGTTTCGCGCGTCATGCGGCGCGCGGGCGAGTCTCGTGCGTTGCGTGCATCGTTCCTCCACCGAAGATCGAAAGCCAATACCATGACCTCAAAAAATCGCCGTGATTTTCTGCGCTCCGCCGCGCACGCTGCCGGTTCCGCCACCGCGCTGAGCATGCTGCCGCTGGGCATTCGCAACGCACTCGCCATTCCCGCCAACAACAAGACCGGCACCATTCGCGACGTCGAGCACATTGTCGTGCTGATGCAGGAAAACCGTTCGTTCGACCACTACTTCGGCACGCTCAAGGGCGTGCGCGGTTTTGGCGACACGCGCGCGATCAATCTGCCGAACGGCAAGCCCGTGTGGTATCAGCCGCTCGCGGCGGATGCTGGTTACGTGCTGCCGTTCCGGCCGAGCGCGCCGAATCTGGGTCTGCAATTCCTGCAGGATCTCGCGCACGACTGGACCAGCACGCACGCGGCATGGAACGGCGGCCGCTACGATCAATGGGTGCCCGCCAAAAGCGCCACGACGATGGCCTATTTCACGCGCGAGGACATTCCGTTTCACTACCAACTTGCCGACGCCTTCACCATCTGCGACGCGTACCACTGCTCGCTGATGGGACCGACGGACCCGAACCGCTATTACATGTGGAGCGGCTGGGTCGGTAACGACGGCAGCGGCGGCGGCCCGGTGATCGACAACTCCGAACTCGGCTATGGCTGGTCCACGTACCCCGAAGTGCTGCAGAACGCGGGCATTTCGTGGAAGATCTATCAGGACATCGGCACCGGTCTCGACGCGAACGGCTCGTGGGGCTGGACGCAGAACCCGTACATCGGCAACTACGGCGACAACTCGCTGCTCTACTTCAACCAGTACCGCAACGCGCAGCCCGGCAACCCGCTTTACGACAACGCACGCACCGGCACGAACGCGGCGAAGGGCGACGGCTACTTCGACATTCTCAAGCGCGACGTCCAGAGCAACGCACTGCCGCAAGTGTCGTGGATCGTCGCGCCCGAAGCCTACTCCGAACATCCGAACTGGCCGACGAACTATGGCGCGTGGTACATCGACCAGGTCTTGCAGATTCTCACGTCGAATCCCGAGGTGTGGAGCAAGACGGTGCTGCTGATCAATTACGACGAGAACGACGGCTTCTTCGATCACATGGTGCCGCCGTTCGCACCGTCGTCGAGCGCGAACGGCCTGTCCACCGTCGACACCAGCAACGAAATCTATCCGGGAGACGCGAAGATTACCGCCGCCCCGTACGGCCTCGGACCGCGTGTGCCGATGCTGGTGGTGTCGCCGTGGTCCAAAGGCGGCTACGTGTGCTCGGAGCTGTTCGACCACACGTCGGTGATCCGTTTCATCGAAAAGCGTTTCGGCCACGAGCACAATCTCGGCGAGTCGAACATCACGCCGTGGCGCCGCGCGGTGTGCGGCGATCTGATGTCGGCGTTCAACTTCAGCAATCCGAACGACGCTTTCCCGACACTGCCGGGCACGAGCGGCTACGTGCCGCCGGATCAGAACCGCCATCCGGATTACGTGCCGCTGCCGCCCGCGTTGCAGGCCGTGCCGAAGCAGGAACCCGGCGTACGCCCCGCGCGCGCATTGCCGTACGAATTGTTCGTGCGTGTGCATGGCGAAGGTTCGGCCAACCAGCTCACGATGCGCTTCGTCAATACGGGCCGTACCGGCGCGGTGTTTCTCGTCTACGCCGCTCATAGTCTCGACGCGCCGCGCACCTATACGGTCGAAGCCGGCAAGCGCCTGCAGGACGTATTGCCGCTGAATGCGGACGGCAGTTACGACTTCACCGTGTACGGCCCGAATGGCTTTCTGCGCCGCTTCGCGGGCAAGCCGGTCGCGCGCAACTGGTGGAACGGCTCCGACATAGCGCGTCCTGAAGTCGAGGAAGGTTATGACGTCGCGAACGGCAATCTGCAACTGCGTCTGGAAAACGTGGGCAGCGCGCCTGCCCAGTTCAAGATCGTCAACGCGTACGACCCGAACAACGTGATCCGGCATACGGTGCGCGGCGGCGATACCGACCCGATCTACCTCGATCTGCGCAACGCTCACGGCTGGTACGATCTGGCGATTACGGTCAATACGGATCCGCTGTTCGCGCGGCGATTTTCCGGACACGTGGAAACCGGCAAGAGCAGCATGAGCGATCCGGCGTTGGGCAGCTAAGCCTTAGCCGAACGTATCGGTGAAATACAGCGGCCGCTGCGATGAAAAACGCAGCGGCCTTTTTTCATGCACCATGCCTGGTCACTGCATCGAGCAACGTCACGCGGCGACAGCGGACGATAACGACGCGCGCTCGCGTGCCTTCTCGTGAATCGCCTGCACAATGAACTCCGCATCGCGCGCGACGCCGGAGAAACGCCCCGAGCCCCACGTATGCAGCCACGGCAAGCCGACGAAATACAAGCCGTCGATCGGCGTAATACCGCGCGTATGTGCCGGATAACCGCGACCGTTGAACACGGGTGCATCGAGCCAGCTGAAGTCCGGCGTAAAACCGATGCACCAGATGATCGCGGCAATGCCGCTTGCTTCCAGATCAAGGGTGGTGCGCTCCTGTGACGGACGCCAGACAGGTTCGTACACACCGCCCTTCGGCGCGTCGATACCCCGCTTCTCGATGAAGTTGTCGATGCTCACGTTGATCCGGTTATACGTATCGTCCGCCGCGTCGAGATTGGCCGCGAGCGTGGGCGAGAAATGAAACTGGCCGTCGCGCAGATCGTCGAGGCGGCCGTACAACTCCATGCCTTCGGCGGCGAACTTGCGCAGATCGATATCGCGGCCGCCGTCGCGGCCCGTCACGTAATGATTGGTGTTGTCGCGCACGCCTTCGCGCAACGGATGTTTTTCCACCGGCATGTCGTAGTACTGCATATCGGCCAGCCAATCCACCACGTCGCGGCCACGATAGAAGCGCGCGCAACGCGGCGCCTCACCGACCGCCAGCACCACCTTGCGGCCGGCCAGATGCAAGTCTTCCGCGATCTGCGCGCCGGACTGCCCTGTGCCGACCACCATCACCGCGCCGTCAGGCAGCGCCTGCGGGTTGCGATACGCCGACGATTGCAGTTGCACGATTCGCGCGGGCAAGCGCTCTGCCAGGCGCGGCACGATCGGCGTGTGATAGCCGCCCGAGGCCACCACCACCTGATCCGCGCTGAAATCGCCCCGCGTTGTCGTGATCGCGTAGACGCCGTCGTCGCGCTGTTTGACGCGTTTGACCTCAGTGCGCTCCATCAGCGGCGCATCGACATGCGCAATGAAGCCGTCGAGGTACGCCACGATCTCGTCCTTCTTCATGAAACCGTGTGGATCGTCGCCGCGATACGGATAACCGGGCAGCGCGCATTGCCAGTTAGGCGTGACCAGACAGAACGCGTCCCAGCGCTGCTCGCGCCATGTGTGCGTCACAGTGTTCTTTTCGACGACCAGATGGTCGATGCCGGCCTCTTTGAGGTAATAGCTGACCGACAGTCCCGCCTGACCGCCGCCGATGACGAGCACGCTGTAATGACCCTCGGCGCGCGCGTGATGTGCTGGATTCGACATGATGCGTCCTCTGAAAGAATAAGCGCCTAGCTGAATTCGATAACCTTGACGGTCGCGTCCGGGCGATCGCGAAAGCGCGCCGCGTCGCGCTCGATCTGCGCAAGCTGGTCCATCGCCGCCGAGCAGGCAAAGCCATATTTCTCGCGCACCCGCTCCGACGCGATGCCCAGCGCCTGCCGCGAGCGCGCCACGAAATCCTCCAGCGCGTACGCCTCGCCCGGGATGAAAAAATCGCCGATCACGTGCGAGGGCGAGTAACAGTTCGCTTCGTCGCCATCGGGCCATTGAATGCGAAAGTGCATGACGGGCATTGCTGATCCTCGAATCAATGAGTGGGCACGAACACGGTCGCGTCGTGCCCATGTGTCGTCAAAGGCGTCGCCAGTTCGAGCGTGTGCTGAACGCCGTGACGCGGCTTGACTGTGCACAACGCGTTCATGTCACGTCACCCTCCCCGACAATGAAAGGCTCGCGCTGAAAATCCCACAGCGTTGCAGCGTCCTCTCTGTGATGCACGACAACGTGACTCGCCGCATCGACGGATCCGATCACCGCACACGAGAGAGTGCGCGCATCGAACAGCGCCTGCACGGCATCGACATGCTCGGGTCGCACGGATAGCAGATAGCCGAAACTCGGAAACGCGGTCACCCAGCGTTCCAGCGCCACGGCTTTGGGTTTGGGAATGCGAGCGAGGTCGATCCGCGCTCCTACTCGCGAGCATTCGAGCAACATCAACGCCGTGCCGAGCGTGCCCGCCATGCTGATATCTTTCGCGGCATCGCACAGGCCGCTTTCCGCCAATTGCGGCAGCAGTTCGAGATCGCCGCGCAGACGCTCGGCCGGTGCATCCACCGACGCATTCCAGAACGGATACGGTTCTTCAAAACGGCCGCGCAGATCGACCGCCATCATCAGGCTGTCGCCTGGTTTGGCGTTGAAGCTCGATAGCAACGCCTTGGCGCGGCCGATAATCGATACCGCCAGTTGCGCCGCGTCGCTGCGCGTATTCGTGTGGCCGCCGACAATCGGCACGCCGTACGCGACCGACGCCGCCGCCATGCCCGCCAGCACGTCGTCGGCGGCGCCGATGCCCGGACTCCACAGCGCGTCCACCACCGCCAGCGGCCGTCCGCCCATCGCATAGATATCGCTGACGTTGACCATCACGCTGCTGTAGCCGGCAAACCACGGCATGGCGCTGACAAAATCGCTGACCATGCCTTCGATCGCAAAGAGCAGAAAGCCGTCGCCATCGGCGAGCGCGGCGCAGTCGTCGCCGAGCGCCACGGCTTGCGCGAGATCGCGCGTGCCGCGAGGCAAACGCTTCGCCAGCGCGCCGACCACGTCGACGATATCGGTCTTGTGGCGGAACCCACGACTTTCGCGCAAGCTCCCGACGAGATCGGCGACGCTCATGCCGCACTCCGCGCGGGCTCGAGACGGCGCGAATACACTTGCGCTTGCGTGCGCGTGACGAAGCCGCCAAAGGGCGTCACACACGGCGGATAGCGGTCCAATTGCGCCTGCATCAGATGGTGCGGCCTGCCGAGCAGCGTTTCCTCCGCGAGCACGTCCCAATGCATCGCGCGAAAGAGCGGCACATTCTGGCTCTGCACATGGGCCAAAAACGTCTCACAGCCCAACGCATGCGCGCTGCTCACCGCGAGACGAATCAACGTCGCGCCGATCTTTCCATGCCGACGAAACGCCGCGTGCACGGCGAGGCGCGAACCGAACCACACGTTCTCGTGATCGCGGTGAATCCGCACGGTGCCGACCACCTGCTCCGGCATGCCGCCGAGACAACTGACGGCCACCAGTTGCTGCGCGTGCCGATCGATATCGTCACGATCGTCGGAAACAAAAATGCCTTGCTCGATGCAGAACACCGCGCGCCGCAATTTGAATGCCTCTTCGGCCTCCCAATGCAACGTCGTCCACTTGATGCGGAATTCACTCGGCGCATACGGTGCGGAATCGATGTCACCGTCCAGCGCCTCGCCTGCAATCGCTTCACCGAACATGATCACTCCTCGTACGACGACAACGACGAACACGCGCCGCATTTCCCACAACCGGCCTTGATATCGCTCGAACGCATGGCCGCGGCATTGAGCATGCCGCCAAGCGGCTGCAACACCGACTTCATGAACTCGGGCGTGGGCGCCGGATGATCTTCGAGCGGCGTGCCGCTAATCGGCACGAATGGCACCACGAACGGATAGACGCCCAGCTCGATCAATTCGCGCGACATCGCCAGAATCGCCGCCGCGCTATCGCCGAGCCCCGCAAGAATGTAGGTACTGACCTGGCCGCGTCCGAATACGGCCACGGCGGATTTGAACGCTTCCATGTAGCGCGATAGCGGCACGCTCGCTTTGCCCGGCATGATGCGTTCGCGCAAAGCGGGCGTCACCACTTCGAGATGCATGCCGAGCGTGTCGATGCCGCTCGCTTTCATGCGCGCGAACCAGAGGTCGTCGTCGGGTGGCTCGCATTGCGCCTGGATCGGCAGATCGACCGCGGCCTTGATCGCGAACGCGCTCTCGCACAGAATCTGCGCGCCGCGATCCGGCGTGGGCGGCGTGCCGGTGGTCAGCACCATATGCTTCACGCCGTCGAGCAACACCGCCGCGCGCGCCACTTCCGCGAGTTGCTCCGGTGTCTTGCGCGCAATCGTGCGGCCCGCCGCGAGCGACTGCCCGATTGCGCAGAACTTGCAACTCTTGCGCCGGCTCTCGTAGCGAATGCAGGTTTGCAAGACGGTGGTCGCGAGTACGTCGGCGCTATGCAATGCGGCGATATGCGAGTACGGCACGCCGTCGAGCGTCTGCATGCCGTAGAAACGCGGCGCTTTCGGAAAGCTGATGTTGGCGATTGGGATCGTGCCGCGCAATAGCGCGCTCGAACCGCTCGCATCCGGCGTCTGCGCGACGAAGGGCGAGTGCCACGCGGTGCTCGTATGCACGGGCACCATGATCGTCACGCCATCCACCGTCACCGCCTTGTGATCCGACGGACCCGCACCGCCGCGCCGGCTCGCTGCGCCCGCATCCGGCGACACCAGCCGCAAACCGGTCGACTGCAATTCAGTCATCAATTGCCGGCTCTGCGCCGACAGCGACTCGCTGGCGTTCATCGCATCCTCCTTCGGTTGAATTGAAATCCACGCTCGATGTGACCGGCCATGCCGGCATCGGCGCGACGGTTTCCGCGGGCCGCCGGTTGATCGCGAGGCTCAGCAATTCGGGCCGCGCGTAATGGCCGACCGAATCCATCATGCGTTTGCGCTTGGTGATCAAGGCCATGTCGAGATCGGCGATCACCATGCCTTCGCCCTCGCGCAGCGGTTCGGCGAGATGCTGTCCTTCCGGCGAGACGATCGCGGTATTGCAGCCGCCGCGCAGCGCCTTCTGCAACTTCGTATCCGGCGTTACGGAGGCGATCTGCGCTTCGGTAAGCCATCCCGTTGCATTGACGACGAAGCAGCCCGACTCCAGCGCGTGATGCCGGATCGTCACCTCGATCTGCTCGGCGAAAATCGGCCCCACGAGAGAACCGGGAAACTGGCTGCAATGAATCTCTTCGTGCTGCGTCATCAACGCATAACGCGCGAGCGGGTTGTAATGCTCCCAACAAGCCAGCGCGCCGACACGCCCCACCGCCGTATTCGCCACCGTCAAACCCGCGGCGTCGCCCTGCCCCCAGATCATCCGTTCATGAAACGTCGGGGTGATCTTGCGGCGCTTGAGGACGATCCGGCCATCCACGTCGAAGATCAACTGCGTGTTGTAGAGGCTGCCGTGATCGCGTTCGTTGACGCCGAGCACCACCACCATCCGGTGCAAACGCGCCTGCTCGGCCACCGCCTGCGTCACCGGGCCCGGCACGATCACGGCCTCTTCGTAGAGTTTCATGTGATCGGCGCCGGACACGACCGGCGGCCGCACGAAAGAAAAGTACGGGTAATACGGCACGAAAGTTTCGGGGAACACGATCAGCTGCACGCCCTCGCGCGCGGCTTTCCCGATGGCCTCGCAAACCTTCTCGAGCGTGCCGCCGCTGCGCTCGAAGTCGGGTGCGATCTGAACCGCTGCGGCGCGCACGATACGTTTGTCGGACATGGTGGTCACTTGCCTCTTGTCAAACTGCCGTCAGACCGTCCATGTGTGGATGACCAACGCATTGTCCTTGCGGTGAAGCAACTGGATGTCGAGCACGTCGAGCGGGCTGATCGGCCGGATGCCTTCGATCAGCGAAGCTTCGCCATGGCCATACAGTGCTTGCAGCGCGAAGCGGCATGCGTAGACCTTGCCGCCCTCTTCCATGAACTTCGTCAGTTGTTTGTTGAAGTTCAGATGGCCGGGAAACGCTTCGTCGCCGAGCGTCGGAAAGCCGCGTTGCAAGCCGAGCGTCACGCCCGGCCCATACAGCAGCACCGATGTTTCGAAGCCCTTACGTTGCAGGCGCGTGGCCTGCAGCATATTGACGAAACCGATCGAACCTTCGAACGCGACCGTATGAAACGTGACGAGCGCCTTCTCGCCCGGCTCGGCTTTCACGTCTTCGAAAACTTTCTCCTCATAGTCGACAAGGTAATCGCCTTTCTGATGCAGCGGTTTGTTGACGGCTGGCATGACACTCTCCGATCAGGTTTGCTAAGTAAAAGAGGACGCGCGTTCAAGCTGTGCGCGCTTCTTCCAATGCAACGGCCGTGCCATTGATCGGGCACGCGAATGCGATCAATCAGCAATCAATTCCGTCTCGATTCGAAGTGCGACTCGAAAAAATTTTGGGCGCGAAGGTTGCATATGACTCGGGCATCCGGCGCGAACGCCGTTGCCGCGGCTTTGTCGCACCAGCCATGTGCGATTCGCGCATACCGACGTGTCGGCGTGGTGCAGTCATTCACCACAGTCGATCAATCCGATCATTGATCGCATGCCAATGCTATCAAGTTCTCTCAACGTGAATAGAGACCAGAAACCAATGAGCAGCCCGACACATCACTGGATCAAACGTCTCGCCGACATTCGCAAACCCGCTTATCTGGCGATTCCCGATCTGATCGAAGAAGATCTCGCCACTGGGCGGCTGCGTCCACGCGACCGCTTGCCGGGGCTGCGCGATCTCGCCCTGGAACTCGCGCTGAACTACACGACGGTGGCGCGCGCTTACGCCGAAGCGCGCAAACGTGGCCTGCTCGATTCGCGCGCGGGCAGCGGCACGTTCGTGCGCGGGCGTACAGCCACGTTGCCGCTCGCGGGCGGCAGCAGCATCGAGATGTCGATGAACACGCCCCCCGAGCCGCCCGACTTCGCGATACGCCTGCGCGAATCCGCCGCGCGGCAGATGGCCGATAGCGATCCCTATCAATTGCTGCGTTATCAGGACTTCGGCGGCTCGGTGGCCGACAAGGACGCGGGCGCCGAATGGTTGAGACGCCGCGTGCCGCATTGCGACGCGCAAAACGTGCTGGTGTGCCCCGGCATCCATAGCGCGCTGGTGGCGCTCGTCTCGCAGTTGGCGCGGCCGGGCGGCACCATTTGCCTCGATGCACTCGCCTACCCCGGCATCAAGGCGATCGCCGCGCAACTCGGCGTGCGTTTGCAGGCATTGCCGCGCGATGACGAAGGACCGCTCGCGCACGCCTTCGAGGCGCTCTGCAAGACCGACAAGCCGAGCGCGTTCTATTGCAATCCGACGCTGCAGAATCCGAGCACGCTCACGCTCACGCACAAACGGCGCGAGGCGCTCGCCGACGTGGCGCTGCGCTACAGCGTGCCGATCATCGAAGACGACGCCTACGCGATGCTGCCGCAGAACGCGCCCGACGCGCTCGCGAGTTTCGCGCCCGAACTGACCTATTACGTCACGGGTTTGTCGAAGAGCTTCGGCGCGGGTTTGCGCGTCGCGCATCTGCATGCGCCGACGCCGCGGCAAACGCAGCGGCTAGCCGGCGCATTGCGCGCCACCACCGTGATGGCGAGCCCGTTCACGGTCATGCTCGCGACGCAGTGGATCGTGGACGGCACCGCGGCTGACATGCTCAACGCGATCCGCAACGAGTCGCGCGCTCGCCAGGCCATTGCTTCGCGCATGCTCGAAGCATGGCCTTTCGAAGCGCATCAGGATGGCTTTCATTTGTGGTTGCCGGTGCCGGTGGAAAGCGGCTGGAGCGCATCTGAACTCGCGTTGCAGTTGCGCAATCAGGGCATCGCCGCCGTGGCGGGCGCCGCGTTTTCGACCGACGGCAATCCGCCCAACGCCATGCGCGTCTGCCTCGGCGGATCGAAAACGCGCGATGAATGCGAAGAGGCGCTGCGCATCGTTGCGGAGACACTCGATCATCCGCATCATCTGCACTCTCCGGTGATGTGAAGCGATCCTTGGACGCCTCTAGCCGGCGTTATCGTCATACGAATACGTGCACATTGAAAAAGCCAACGCGCAAGAAAGATTTCGCGCGAACTCGACACGCCGCCCCGCACCGCTCACCCGCCGTTGGTGAGCAATTGAAAGCATTCCCCGCTCAAGTCCCACTAATTGGAGCCGTATACAACGTGTGAGGCCCCCGCCTCACCGACTCCGGTTCACCGCTCACTCCGAAAGACTCCCGACATGTTCACCTCCATTCGCGCGCGCATCGTCGCCCTGTGCGTCGCTATCGTTGTGGTCGCGCTCGCCGCCAACGCGGTTCTCAACTATGTCGTCGCCAACTCGTATAACGCCGATGCCATCGACAGCAGTCTGACTGCGGTCGAAAGCGGTCGCGCAGGCGGCATCGGCGACTGGGTCGCCACCAACAGCCAGATGATCAACTCGCTGCAGGACGCGGTGCTGCAAGCGGATCCGTCCGCCGCGCTGAAGCAGATCGCCGCGGCCGGCAAGTTCACCAACGTGTACGTCGGTTATGCGGACAAGACGGCGAAGTTCTCCGATCCGACCGGCATTCCGCCCGACTACGATCCGACCGGCCGTCCCTGGTACAGGCAGGCCGCGGAAGCGGGCAAGCCGGTGGTCACGCCGCCTTACGTGGACGTGGGCACGGGCAAACTGGTGGTGGCGTTCGCCGCGCCGGTGGTGCGCGACGGCGTGGTGAAAGGGGTGGTGTCCGGCGACGTCGCGATGGACAGCGTGATCGCCAACGTCAAAGCGATTCATCCGACGCCGGCGAGCTTCGGCATGTTGATCGATGCGAGCGGCCATATCGTCGCGCATCCCGATGCGAAACTGACCTTGAAGCCGGTCTCCGATGTGGCGCCGGGGTTGACCGGCGACAAGCTCGCTGCTCTCTTCAGTGCCGACCGTCCGCTTGAAATGGACGTGAACGGCAGCACGAAGCTGCTGCGCGCGCAAGCGATTCCCGGCACCGACTGGTACGCGGTCGTCGCGCTCGACAAAGCCGAAGCGACCGCCGGCATGCGTTCACTGCTGACCGCTTCGGTGATCGCGTTGATCGTGATCGCGGGCATCGCCGCCGCGGTCGTGGCGGCGGTCACTGCCGTGTCGTTCCAGCGTCTGTCGAAAGTGCGCGACGCGATGGATGCCATTGGCTCCGGTGAAGGCGACCTCACGCAACGTCTGCCCGCCGTCGGCAACGACGAAGTCGCGCAGATCGCGCGTTCATTCAACACCTTCATCGACAAACTCAGCCACGTGATGCGCCAGATTCGCGACGCCAGCGAATCGGTGCGTGTGGCCGCGAATGAAATCGCCGCGGGCAACGTCGATCTGTCGGGCCGCACGGAGTCCGCCGCGGCGAGTTTGCAGCAAACCGCGGCGTCGATGGAAGAAATCACCTCGACCGTCACGCAGTCGGCAAGCGCGGCGAAGCAGGCCGACGATACCGCCGTGTCCGCCTCGCAGGTTGCCTCGCGCGGCGGTGTCGTGATCTCCGAAGTGATTGCGACGATGGGCGAGATCCAGCATGCGTCGGTCAAGATCTCCGACATCATTGGCGTGATCGACGGCATTGCGTTTCAGACCAACATCCTCGCGTTGAACGCCGCGGTGGAAGCCGCGCGCGCGGGCGAACAGGGCCGCGGTTTCGCGGTGGTGGCCGGCGAAGTGCGCAGCCTCGCGCAGCGCAGCGCGCAGGCCGCGAAGGAAATCAAGGCGCTGATCGAATCGACAGTGGCGAGCGTGACCTCGGGTTCGGGCCAGGTGCGCCAGGCCGGCGAGACAATGACGGAGATCGTCAGCAACGTCGCCAACGTGACGACCATCATTTCCGAAATCACCCAGGCCGCCAGCGAGCAGACGCGTGGCATTCAGGAAGTGAACCGCGCGGTCAGCCAGCTCGACGAGATGGTTCAACAGAACGCCGCGCTGGTCGAGCAATCCACGGCGGCGGCCGCCGCGCTGCAAAACCAGGCCGTGAGCCTGGCAGGCGCGGTGACGCAATTCAAACTCGATTAAATGCCTTACCTGGGACATCGCAGTGACGTTCTATAGAAATCTGAAGATCGCCGTTAAATTGGCCTTGCTCGGCGCGGTGTTGCTGGCCGCGACGATGATCGTGGGCCTGGAAGGCTGGCATGCGTTGGCAAAAACGCATGCACTGCAAATCGAGTCGGCGCAATCGCTCGCTCACTACGCGCGAGCCGCCGACACGGCGCGCGTTGCGCAGGTCGAGTTCAAGAAGCAGGTGCAGGAATGGAAAGACCTGTTGTTGCGCGGCGCCGATCCCGCCGCGTTCGCCAAATACCGTGACGCCTTCAGCAAGGAAAGCGGCACGACGCAGGCCGCCCTGCTGCGTCTGAAGGATCAGTTGAGCGCATTGGGCGCAAACGTGGACGGCGTCGACAAGGCGCTCGCCACGCACGCTTCGTTGCAGGACACTTACCTCGGTGCGCTCAAGCGCTACGACGCCGCCGATCCGAACACCGCACACGTGGTCGACGCTCTCGTGAAGGGCATCGACCGCGCCCCGACCGCCGCAATCGACGACATCGTCGCTTCCGTCATGCAACAGGCGCAGGATTCCAGCGTGCGCACGAGCGAAGCGGCGGAACGCTCCTATACGATTGCCACGGTGCTGCTGCTGTCGGTCGTGATCGGTTCGCTCGGCGTCTGCGCATTTGCGGTGTGGTTTCTCAGCCGCAGCATCACGCTGCCGGTCAGGCAGGCCGTGGGCGTCGCGCAGGCGGTTGCGGCAGGCGATCTGCGCGCGGACGTGGCCGTGTTGAGCCGCGACGAGACCGGCCTGCTGCTCATCGCGCTCAACGACATGAACCGGCGCTTGCGGCAGATCGTCAGCGAGATTCGTGAAGGCGCAACGACGATTTCGTCGGCCACGCAGGAGATCGCCGCAGGCAACCTCGACCTGTCCGCACGCACTGAACAGCAAGCGGCCTCGCTCGAAGAAACCGCCGCGTCGATGCAGCATTTCACCGACTCGGTTCAGCGCAACGCCGCCAATGCGCGCGAGGCCACCACGCTCGCGCAAACCGCGGCGCAAGCGGCACGCGATGGCGGCGCCGTGATGAGCGACGCGGTGCGCACGATGGGCCAGATCGAAGCGGCGTCCAGGCGCATTGTCGATATCATCGCGGTGGTGGAAGCGATCGCGGCGCAGACCAATATCCTCGCGCTCAACGCCGCAGTCGAAGCGGCCCGTGCCGGCACGCAAGGGCGCGGCTTTGCGGTCGTCGCGAGCGAAGTGCGCAGTCTCGCGCAACGTTCCGCCGATGCCGCGCAGGAGATCAAGGCGCTGATTCGCGAGTCGGTCGCCACGATCGACGCCGGCACGCAGTTGATCAATCACGCGAGCAATACGATGGACGGTGTGGTGGCCAGCGCGGGCAGCGTGACGCGCATCGTCGAATCCATCGCGACGGCAAGCGTCGATCAGGCAGCGGGTATCGCGGAAGTGAACGATGCCGTCACGCAGATGGATCAGGTGACGCAAAGCAACGCGGCGCTCGTCGAGCAGGCGGCTGCCGCAGCCGATGCGGTGCAAAGCAAGGCCTCCGGGCTCGTGCAAAGCGTGAGTTTCTTCAGGCTGGGAGCCGCGGCTTAAGGCTTGGCGCCGTGTGGCGCCCGTAGTTATGCAAGCTTGAAGCGGCGCGCAATGCGCGCTTACGACTCGAAATCGAGTCCGCCGATCAACACCAGAGGATCGGCCTGCGTATGCGAGAGAAAATCCAGTTCGCGCGCATGATTCCAGGCCGCGAGCTTGCGCGGCAGCGCGGCCAGATAGCCGGCGAAACGCGAGGGCCCTTCCGCGCCCATCAGTCGCTCGATTTCGTCGCTGTCCCAGGTCAGATACAGATTCAGCGGATAGGTGTAGTGCCCCATGTCTTCGATGGGCGCTGCGTGAATCCGCACGCGAGTGGGATGCCCATGGCCGCCGTACGGCAGCACTTTGGTCTGCACGGTTGTCGCGAAACAGGCGGCAATCGCCTCGGCAATGCGAGGCGCGAACTCTTCATCGAAACGGGCGGCACTCTCCGGACTCATCCAGGTCTCCAGCTTTGTGCGTGATGAGCCGGCTATCCTAGCACGCGGACGGGCGCGTGCCGGTTGCGTCGCGGCATGTCTGCCTCGTGGCCACGCGCAACCGCGGCAGCGGCTTTGCGTCGGCCCATCCGCCTCAAACCGTCTTCAGAATCCGCGGCTTCGCTTCGTTCACCGCCAATGCGAGTTCAGGCACCGCATCGGGCGCGCCGGCGCCCTTCTCCGTGCGCATCGACAGATAGCGCAAACAGCACACCCGCAAAAACGATGCGAAGTTGGTCGGCATCTCGCCGCGCAAAGCGATCAGTTCGTCGTAGAGCTTCACGGCGAACTGGCTGGTCGTCATGCTTTCGCGCGCGGCGATTTCGTGCAGCACGTCCCAGAACAGATTCTCCAGCCGCACCGTGGTGATCACGCCGTGAATGCGCAACGAGCGCGTGCGCGACTCGTACAGGATCGGATCGGCGTTGATGTATATCCCACACATAACGTTTGCTCCTTAATTACAAGCACGCGCGCCGTGGCGCTTTTCATGCAGCCACGGCACGCCGCCCGTCTTCGTCAACATACGCCGGCATTCGCCGCCCGGCAATCGCATCGAACCCGAACGCCGCGCCGGCCCCGTCGAACCGCTTTACACCGCGCGTTTATTCATCTGTCCCGCGATGTGATCCGCCTGACGGATCGCCAGTGTGACGATCGTCAAGGTCGGATTTTCCGCCGCGCCGGTGGTGAACTGGCTGCCATCCGAAATGAACAGGTTCGACACTTCATGCGTCTGGCCGAACCGGTTGCACACGCCGTCTTCGGCACGCGCGCTCATGCGGGCTGTGCCGAGATTGTGCGTGGACGGATACGGCGGCACGCGATACACCGTCTTCGCGCCCGCCGCTTCGTACACTGCCGTGCCCTGCTTGTAGGCGTGTTCGCGCATCGCTTCGTCGTTCGGGTGATCGTCGAAATGCACGTTGGCGACCGGCTGGCCGTACTGATCCTTCACGTCCGTGTTCAAGGTCACACGATTGCTCTCGCGCGGCATATCCTCACCGACGATCCACATACCCGCCGTGTACGCGTATTGATCCATCGCCTGGCTGAAGGTCGGCCCCCATGCGCCCGGATTCAGAAAAGCCGCGTAAAACGGCAGGCCGAGCGACACGGTCTCCATGTGATAGCCGCCCGCGAAGCCGCGTTGCGGATTGAACACCGCTTCGTCCTCGATGATGCCGGCCATCGTGGTGCCCTTGAACATCTCCACCTTGTCGTTGAACACCGCATACACCGAGCCCGTGGTGTGACGCATATAGTTGCGGCCCACCTGGCCCGAGCCGTTCGCGAGTCCCTGCGGGAATTTGCTCGAATGCGAGTTCAGCAACAGCCGCGGCGTCTCGATCGAGTTGCCGGCCACCGCGACGACGCGCGCCTTCTGCCGCTGCAATTTGCCGTTGCCGTCGTAGTAGATCACCTCCTTCGCTTTGCCGCGCGCATCGGTTTCAATGCGCACCACGTGGGCCTGCGTGCGCAACTCCATATGGCCGGTTGCCTGAGCGCGCGGCAATTCGGTGTAGAGCGTCGACCACTTGGCGCCCGTGCGGCAACCCTGAAAACAGAAGCCGCGCTGGAAGCAATGCGCGCGGTCGTCGCGCACCACGCTATTGATCGCCATGTGGCCGGTATTGCATTCCTTGTAGCCGACTTTCATCGCGCCGGCCGACATCACCTTGAAGTTGTTGTTGCCCGGCAGGCCCGGCAGACCGTTGGTGCGCGTCACGCCCATTTTCTGCGACGCGCGGTCGTAGTACGGATCGAGTTCTTCACGCGTGAGCGGCCAGTCGAGCAGATTGGCGTCCTTGATATCGCCGTAGGTCGTCTTCGCCTTGAACTCGTACGGCTGGATACGCAGACTCGCGCCGGCCCAGTGCGTGGTCGTGCCGCCCACCGTCTTGCAGATCCACGCGGGCAGATTCGGAAAGTCTTTGGCGATGCGCCAGCTGCCCGACGTGGTGCGTTTGTCGAGCCATGACAGCATCTGGAACGCGCCCCATTCGTCCGTCGTGAAATCGGCCTGCGTATGCAGCTTGCCCGCTTCCAGCACGACGACGTTGATGCCCTTCTGCGCGAGTTCGTTGGCGAGCGTGCCGCCGCCCGCACCGGAGCCGATGATCACGACGACCTTGTCGTCGTTGTGCGAAAAACGCACCTTGTTGTTGTCCTGATCCATTTCTTTCTCCGCTGTCGACAAGAGTTGGCGCTTCAGCGCTTACTCTTGTCCCATGCACCGCAGTCGACAAGAGTTGGCGCTTCAGCGCTTACTCTTGTCCCATGCACCGCAGTCGACAAGAGTTGGCGCTTCAGCGCTTATGCCTGCCCCATGCAACGTTCTCGTCGCGATTAGCTGTCCGTCGGGATCGGGCCACTGGCTGCAGGCGGCGGATTGGGCAGCCACGAAAGGCTGTTGAACCCTTTCGTCAGGTAGCCGCCATCGCCTTCCGAAGCGCCGTAGCCGAAGTGCGCGTACGCCATGGTGTTGGCGTACAGCGAAACCACCGCAGTGCTGCGTATCGTGTTGAAGAACGGCGTGCCCGCGAGCGCGGCGACGTCTTTCGCCTGGTCCGCAGGCGCGCGTTTCAGCCAGTCTGAACCCGCCTGCGCGTCGAGTTGTTTGACCCCGTCCGCAAGTTGCTGGCGTACCGCCGGATCGGCTTTCGCTTTCGCGTCGAGGTCCTTGACCACCAGCGCGTAGACCGCGTTGTCGAGCGTGGGGTGTGGATAGATCTGCCGCGTGATGGCCAGAATCACTTCGCCCTGGTGCGTGTCGAGACCTTGCAGTTCGAGGGCCCACGCGCGGCTCGGCGCGAGCGTCGACAGTACCGACGAGAACGCCAGCGTGCCCATCAGCACACCCGTGCCTCTCAAAAGTTCGCGACGCGTGAGCGGAAGCCGCAACGCGGCCGCGGCAGCCTTCGCCGCGCGATGCTCGCCGCCGTGTTCATGCGTGTGCTTATGCGTGTGTTCGTGAGAATGCTCACGGCGTGCGTGATCGGACGCGACGATCGGTATGACCGTTGTCTTCATGGTTGTCTCCTGTCGACCAGAGCTGGCGCTTCAGCGCCTCATTCCAGTCCCATCCAAGATGGTTGCTTGTGGGGTATTGCAACTACGCGCGGCGGCCGCCGGATTACTTTGGCTATTGATAGTGGCCGTGGCGTTCCAACACTTCGATCTTGTAGCCGTCAGGGTCCTGAATGAAAAAATAACGCGCCAGCAACTCACCGTCGTCGTTGTGAAACTCGCGCAGATCGTTGGGCGTCATGCCGAGATCGAGTAGACGCTGCCGTTCGTGTTTCGCATCGTCGACCACAAAAGCGACATGGCCGTAGCCGTCGCCGTGCGAATACGGTTCCTCGCGGCCTTTGTTCCAGGTCAGTTCTATTTCGGCGTCGGCTTCGGCGTTGCGCAAATAAGCGAGCGTGAAGTCCGGAAAATCGAGCCGGTGCGATACGTCTAAATTGAAAGCTTTTTGATAGAACGCGAGCGAGCGCGGCAGATCCTGCACACGGATCATCGTGTGGATGAGTTTGGCCATCGGTGTCCCCTCCTGTTTGAATCAAGTTTAGGAGGACGCACACGCGAGTGGTAATGCACGGCTAAATAGCGCCAGGGACTTGCCCTATGTTGCAGCAGCGTCGCTTGCGGGAGTTTCGCTCGCGCGTCGATGGGGTGAACACTGATGCACATGGCGCCCCGTCAGGTTGCATTGCAGCACGCCGGCCTGTTCAGGCAAGCATGTGCCGAATGGCATTAGGCGAAACCCGACGTCGACGTGGCGGCCACGCACATCCGGTGAAGCCCATTCGTTTTTGCCCGACAGCCATACACAGATGCGTCGAGTTTCCATAAGATCGGGTTCGGATGTCTTTCTAAATGCCGTGGAGCGTAGTGCGTTATGGAATTCGATACGAAAATCGCGATCATCGTGCTGGCCGATCTCGCTGTCTGGCAAAAACTCAATGTGACCGCGTTTCTCGCGACGGGGATCGCCGGCGCCGCACCGGAAGCAATGGGCGAGCCGTACGAGGACGCGGCGGGCCGCCGGCACGCGCCGCTGCTCGGCCAGCCGATGATGGTGTATCAGGCGGACAACGCGGGTTTGCTGCGCGCGTTTCGCCAGGGCATTGAACGCGAATTGACGCGCGCGGTGTATGTGCGCGCGATGTTCGCGACCGGTCACGATCAGGCGAACCGCGAAGTGTTACGCGCCGAACCCGCCGATGCGCCCGACCTCGTCGGCATTGCCGTGCGCGGGCCGAAGAAGGCGGTCGATAAAGCCGTGAAAGGTCTCTCACTGCATGCGTGACACGCCGCACTGCTAGCGCGTTCAGAGTTCAGGACTCGGGCCGCGTTCCAGATAAGTGGTCAGCGCGATATAGCTGCGCGTGCCGGTAAAGCCTTCGATCGCGTGAATACGCGCGAGCAGTTGTTCGAGCGATTGCGTGTCGCGCGTGCGGACCTTGAGCAACATTGCGCTCTCGCCCGTCACGGTATGAATCTCCTCGACGTCGGGCAGTTCCTGCAGCGCCAGCAGTTGCCGCGTCACCGCCCAGCTCGTCGTATCGACATGCACGAACGCAAGCAACGGGCGATTCAGCCTCGCGCCGTCGAGCGCGGCGACCGTGGCCTTGATCACGCCTTCCTTCTTCAAACGCCGCGTGCGTTCGTGGACCGCGGGCGCCGACAGGAACAGCAGCTTGCCGAGTTCCGCATAAGTGCGCGTGGCGTCTTCGGCGAGCAGTGCGAGCAGCTTGCGGTCGGTATCGTCGAGCGAGGCCGGGCCCGGTTGAGTGCCCGGCGTCCGCAGCGCCCTGCCGCTGCGCGTGGAAGGTGGGCGCGGACCCGTGCTCATGGTTTTGCGGCGGAATCGTTACCTTCTTGTGCGAGTCCCTCGCGCAAGGCTTTGCGGATCACCTTGCCGGTCGGCGTCAACGGCAGACTGTCGACAAAGCGGATCTCGCGCGGATATTCGTGCGCGGCAAGGCGCGTTTTAACGTGATGCTGGATCTCGCGCACGAGCGCCTCGTCGCCGACAAATCCGGCCTTGAGCACCACGAACGCCATCACGATCTCGGTGCGCTCGGGATCCGGCGCGCCGATCACGGCCGCCATCGAAACTGCCGGATGACGCAGCAAAGAATCTTCGATCGAAGCCGGTCCGATCCGATAACCGGCACTCGTGATTACGTCATCGCCACGGCCGACGAAGCGGATAAAACCGTCCGCGTCGCGCGTGCCGAGGTCGCCAGTCAGCAGAAACTTGCCGCGGAATTTTTCGCGCGTGGCCGCCTCGTTGCCCCAGTAGCCGAGGAACATGACCGGATCGGGCGCGGCCACCGCGATATCGCCGATTGCGCCGATTGCGCCTTGAGGCAGTTCATTGCCGTCCATGTCGACAATCGCGACATGATGCCCGGGCACCGCGCGGCCGATCGCGCCGAAGCGCGGCTCGAACAGCGCCGCGCACGAGGACACCACCACGTTGCACTCCGTCTGCCCGTAGAACTCGTTGATCGTCACGCGCAGCGCCTTGCGGCCCCAGCCGATCAATTCCTCGCCGAGCGATTCGCCGCCGCTTGCCACCGAGCGCAATGCGAGGCCCCAGCGTTCGGGATGCTCGACGCCGCGCATCATCTTCAGAGCGGTCGGCGGCAAGAATGTATGCGAGACCGCGTGACGCGCCATCAGATCGAACGCGGCCTCGCCGTCGAATTTCGCAAAGCGGCGCGCCAGCACCGCGACGCCGTGATGCCACGACGGCAGCAGCACGTCGAACAGGCCGCCGATCCACGCCCAGTCCGCGGGCGTCCACATGAGCGTGGCGTGCGCGGGAAAGCCCTGCTGCGACATCTCGACACCCGGCAGATGGCCGAGCAACACGCGATGCCCATGCAGCGCGCCCTTCGGTTTGCCGGTCGTGCCCGACGTATAGATGATCACCGCGGGATCGTCGGCGCCGGTGTCGGAGGGCCTGAAGCTGGCGGACGCGCTGTTCAGCGCCTGCCAGAATGAACGCACGGGCGCTTGCGGATCGCCGTTGTCCTGATCGATATCCACGCTGAAGACATGGCGCAATGCCGGCAGCGCCGCGCGGATTTCGTCGACCTTCCGCACGCCGGCGTGATCGGTGATCAATGCCACCGCGCCGCTGTCGCCGAGCCGGTGCTCGATCGCGTCGACGCCGAACAGCGCGAAGAGCGGCACGGCCACCATGCCCGCCTTGTAGGCGGCGAGATGCGCGAGCGCCGTTTCGATCGATTGCGACAGAAAGATGCCGATGCGGTCGCCGCGCTGCGCGCCCGCCGCGAGCAGCGCATTGGCAAAGCGATCGGACAGCGCCTTCAACTGGTCGAACGTATAGCGGGTGGCGTTGCCCTCGGCGTCCTCGTAGATCAGCGCGAGACGGCCCGAACTGTCGGCCCATTTGTCGCATACATCGACACCGATGTTATAGCGCGCCGGGATGTCCCAGGCGAAGCTTGCCGTGAGCGACTCGTAGGTCTGGCCGTCGAGATTCATCCTGTCTGCTCCTGCAAGCCCGTCGGCGGTTGATAGCGCGGGAAGCCGTTATATTCGATCGTACGCTGCGCTTCAGCGAGCGGCCATGAATGGCGCGCGTTCGGCACGCCGCCGTCGACACGGATCACTGTACCGTTGATAAACGCCGACGCCTCCGACAACAGAAAGACCGCCGCGCTGGCCAGTTCCGATTCCGTGCCGAAACGCTGCAACGGCACCTTGTGCTTCAGCGTGCGCAGCAGCGCCTGGTACTCTTCGTTGTAGCTGTCCATGCCCGCTGACGCAATCCAGCCGGGCGCGACCGCGTTGACTCTAACGCCGGCGTGGCCCCATTCGCAAGCGGCCGTTTCGGTGAAGTTCCATACGCCCGCACGCGCCGCACCCGAGTGCCCCATGCCGGGCATGCCGCCCCAGATGTCCGCCAGCATGTTCACGATCGCGCCGCCGTGATGCTGCATCCAT
The DNA here is from genome assembly GCF_003634175.1 of Paraburkholderia sp. BL17N1. Lineage (NCBI taxonomy): Bacteria > Pseudomonadati > Pseudomonadota > Betaproteobacteria > Burkholderiales > Burkholderiaceae > Paraburkholderia > Paraburkholderia sp. BL17N1. The sequence continues at coordinate 2,694,410 of NZ_RBIW01000001.1, read as the reverse complement.
TGGGTATAGCACTCACGGGACATCAGAAACGTGCCGTGCAGATTGTTGCGCACGACCGCGTCCCAACCGTTCAGGGAGATCTTTTCGAGCCTCGCGGGGAATTGCCCGCCTGCGCAGTTGAAAAGGCCGTCCACGTTGCCCAGATCCGTGATGATGGAAGCGATCGTTTCACGGACCTGCTGCTCGTTGCGGATGTCGCAGGAATAAATCTTGTGGCCGTTGCCGGAAGACGGATGATCCGTGGCCAGTTCGGCTTGCACCGCTTTCAGCTTGTCTTCGCTTCGGCCGACCAGCGCCAGGGTCGCCCCCAAGGACGCCAGTTCGTGAGCCGTGCATCGGCCAAGCCCGCTGCCCGCGCCGGTGACGATCACCACCTTGCCGCCGAAAAGACCTTCGCGGAAAACTGAACGATAGCCGCCGGATGGCGGCGAGGTACTCGACGAAGCTGCGGGCATTCGGGTGTCTCCTTCACGAACTGCGCTTTCGGTGTTTTCTGAGTTTAGCTCAAGTTTTGTTCGCGCGTTGTTGCCGCCCTCAATTTTATTTCCCTTATTTCGTGCTTGGTATTTCATTAATTTTTGAGCCAGGCTCAACTCCAGCCCACTCGACTTTCCGCGCTGGACCCACCGTCGGGCGTTCATCGAGCGCGCCGGCCAGATCGTCAACCGGCCGCGAACGTGGCGGCGCCAACGCCGCCCTCAGCTTGTCCCGATCCAGTTCCTTCTCCCACGCCGCAATCACAATCGACGCCACGCCGTTGCCCATCGTATTGGTCAGCGCCCGGCATTCGGACATGAACCTGTCGATGCCGAGAATCAGCACCATCGCCGTCACAGGCACGGTCGGCACCACGGAAAGACTCGCAGCCAGCGTGATGAACCCCGCCCCCGTGACGCCCGTCGAACCCTTGGACGTCAGCATCGTCACCGCCAGCAGCGTGATTTCCTGAGCGATCGTCAAATGCGTGTTGGTCGCCTGCGCGAGAAACAGCACCGCGAGCGTCATGTAGATATTGGTGCCGTCGAGATTGAACGAGTAGCCGGTCGGCACCACGAGACCGACAATGCCGCGCGAGCAGCCGAGCCGCTCCAGCTTCTCCATCAGTTGCGGCAGCGCGGCTTCCGATGTGGAGGTGCCGAGCACGATCAGCAACTCATCCTTGATATAGACGACGAAGCGCCACAAGCTGAATCCGCATGCTCGCGCAATCAGACCAAGGCCGCACGAGACGAACAGAAACGCGGTCAGATAGAACGTGCCGATCAGTTTCATCATCGGCAGCAAGGAGACGATGCCGTATTTGCCGATCGTGAACGCGATCGCACCGAACGCTCCGATCGGCGCGAGGCTGGTGATCATCCGCACGATGCGGAAAAAAGTTTTAGACAGCAGGTCGATCAGACCGATCAGCGGTTTGGCGGGTTCGCCCAGCACCGCGAGCGCGGTGCCGAACAACATTGCGATCAGCAGCACCGGCAGAATGTCGCCCTGAGTGAAAGCGCCAGCGAACGTATCGGGAATGATGTGTATGAAGAAGCCCGCGAGCCCTTCGCCGTGTGCGGCTTGCGCGGCATAACTCGCGATCGCGCCGGCATCGAGCGTGGCGGGATCGACATTAAAGCCCACGCCCGGTTTCAGCACATGCGCGGCGAGCAGGCCGATCGCCAGTGCGAGCGTCGACACCACCTCGAAATACAGCAAGGCCTTGCCGCCGACGCGCCCGACTTTGCGCATGTCGTGCATGCTGGCAATACCGGTCACGACCGTGCAGAAAATCACGGGGCTGATGATCATGCGCACGAGTTTGATGAAGGCATCGCCGAGCGGTTTCATCGCCACGGCGTCCGTGGGCAGAAAATGCCCCAGCGCCACGCCGATGATGATCGCGACAATCACCTGCACATACAGCACTTTGTAGATCGGTTTGCGTTTCATGTCTCCTCCGTTTTTGCGGGCAAGGCACGTCCCTTCCCTTCTGGTGGGAAATTAGTCACGCGCAGTTTGGTTGGATGGCGACGTGGATGTCGCCAGGGTGTTACAACACGGCGACCCAGCTGTGCCGCGCGAAATGGTCGCGCTCGAATGCTTCGATGTCGTGCAATGAAGCGAGCGTCAGATCGATGGTGTCCATGCCTTCGACCACCATCTGTTTATGGCGAGCGCCTAGTGGAAACGCAAACACGCGTCCCGTGGCGGACGTCACCGTTTGCCGTTCGATGTCGATATGCAGCGGCGCTGCGGGTTGCGTCGCCGCGTCATGCAACAGGACGTCGATTTCGTCGCGTTCAAGTTGCACGAGCAGCAGACGGTTGTTCATCGCGTTCGAATAGAAGATCTCCGCGAAGCTCGGCGCGATGACCGCCTCGAAACCGGCTTGCTGAAGTCCCCACACCGCGTGCTCGCGGCTCGACCCGCAGCCGAAGTTCGAGCCGCCGATCAGAATGCGCGCGTCACCATACTCAGGCTGATTCAGCACGCAGTCGCCACGCGGCTCGCCTTGCGCGTCGAAACGCAAGTCATACAGCAAGCCTTCCTTGAGCCCCGCCTTGTCGATAATGCGCAGAAACTGCTTCGGCATGATCTGATCGGTATCGAGGTTTTCGATTGGCAAAGGCGCGGCGGCGCCGTGGATTTCGGTAAGTCTCATGACTGCGTCTCCAGCGTGCGGACGTCGGTGATGCGCCCGGTCAATGCGGCCGCCGCCGCCATCGCGGGGCTCATCAGGTGAGTACGGCCGCCACGGCCCTGGCGTCCTTCGAAGTTGCGGTTGGTGGTCGAGGCACACCGCTCGCCGAGCGTCAGAAAATCGTCGTTCATCGCGAGACACATCGAGCAGCCCGGCTCGCGCCATTCGAAGCCGGCCTCGCGCAATGTCGCCGCGATGCCTTCGGCTTCCGCCTGGCGGCGCACGCTGCCCGAGCCGGGCACGACCATCGCGCGCACGCCCTGCGCGACGTGGCGCCCCGCGACGATCGACGCGACGATGCGCAGATCTTCAATGCGTCCATTCGTGCAGGAGCCGATGAACACGCGATCGATCGGTGTGCCCGCAATCGGCTGATCCGCTTCGAGGCCGATATAGTCGAGCGCGCGGCGCAACGCGGCGGCGGCTTCCGGTGTCTTTTGCGTGGCCGCGGCGGGAATCCGTTCGTCGACGGCGATGGCCTGGTCGGGACTCGTGCCCCACGTGACAAACGGCGCGATATCACGCGCATCGAATACATGCTCGCTATCGAAGCGCGCGCCCGGGTCCGATTTCAGTTCGCGCCAGTCGCTCATCGCGGCGTGCCACGCGGTCTCATCGAGCGACGTTGCGTGTGCGCGGATGTAGTCGAACGTGGTGGCATCGGGCGCGATCAGCGCGGCACGCGCACCCGCTTCGACGGTCATGTTGCACAAGGTCATGCGTGCTTCCGCCGACAGCGACGCGATGGTCGATCCAGCGAATTCCACCGCGTAGCCGCGCGCACCCTGCGCGCCGATGCGGCTGATGATCCACAGAATCAGATCCTTCGACGAGGTGCCATACGGCATGGCGCCCTCGATCGTGATGCGCATGGTCTGCGCGACGCGATACACCAGCGTCTGCGTGGCGAGCACATGTTCGACCTCGGACGTGCCGATGCCGAAACCCAACGCGCCGAGCGCACCATACGTGGTGGTGTGGCTATCGCCGCACAACACGACCATGCCCGGCCGAACCAGCCCACGCTCGGGCGCGACGATATGTTCGATGCCTTGCAGCGGATCGTTCGCCGCATGCAACGCGATGCCGGCCTCCGCGCAATTGCGCGCCAGGTTGTTCGCGAGCAGCAACGACGCGGCATCGCGAATCACACGCGGCGATTCCGCGTGCGTCGGAATGATGTGACTGACCACCGCGAGTTGCTGCTTCGGCCGGCGGACGTGCCGCGTTTTCGCGTCCAGCGCGCTGAACGCTTGCGGACTGGTGTATTCGTTCATCAGATGCAGATCGACGTACAGCAGCACGTTCTGTTCATCGACACGCGTCACGACATGCGAATCGACCAGCTTCTGGTAAAGGGTTCGTGTTGACATGATGATGGCCCGCGCGACTAGATCTGCAGAAACGGAAGGACGCGTTCGAGCAATACCCCGGGCGCTTCCTCGGGAATGTAGTGGCCGCACGGCAGCGCTTCGCCGCTCACATTGGCCGACCACTTCCGCCATTCGGCGAGGGGCTCGAAGCATTGTTCGATGACGCCTTGCGCGCCCCACAGCGCCAGGAAATCGCATTCGATCTTCCGCCCTTCGGCGAGCGACGCGCGGTCGTGTTCGAGGTCGATCGTGATGCTCGCGCGGTAGTCCTCGCAGATGCCGTGCGCGGTGCCGGGGTCGCTCAGGCAGCGCAGATATTCGGCGTAGGCGGCGTCGGTGAATGGCGCGAGGCCGGCGCTGCGCGCGCCGATGGTCTGCTTCAGATAGAGGTCGGGATCCGCGCGAATCAACGTCTCGGGAAACGGCGCGGGTCGCACGAGAAAGAACCAGTGCCAGTAAGCGCGCGCGAAATCGAACGAGGTCTGTTCGTACATCGCAAGGGTCGGCGCGACGTCGAGCGTCACAAGCCGCGTCACGGTTTGCGGATGATCGAGCGCCATGCGGGCGGCCACGCGTCCGCCGCGATCGTGGCCGATCACGGCGAATCGGTCGAAACCTTGCGCACGCATTAGCGCGACCTGATCGGCGGCCATGCGGCGCTTCGAATAGTTCGCGTGGTCGTGGGTGCCCTGCGGTTTGCCGCTGTCGCCGTAGCCGCGCAAATCCGCGGCGATCAGCGTGAAGTGCTGCGCCAACGTCGGTGCGACCTTGTGCCAGATCGCGTGAGTTTGTGGATGCCCATGCAGCAGCAGCAAAGCCGGTCCGTTGCCGCCGCGAATCGCGTTGATGCGAATGCCGTCGACCTCGGCCGACGCGTCTGTGAAACCTGCAAACATCATTGCCTCCCATGTTTGAATGAAGTCTAATTGATGCCTGAAGCGATATGGTTTCTCTCAGCGCAATCCGGAATTAACTTTTAGGAACGAATCGATGGACAGCTTTTCCGACCTGAATCTGTTCGCGCTGGTGGCGCGCCATCGCAATCTCGCCGCGGCCGCGCGCGAACTCGGCGTCACGCCGCCGTCCATCAGCAAACGGCTCGCGCAACTCGAACAGCGTCTCGGCGTGCGCCTCGTAAACCGCACCACACGGCGCGTGAGCCTGACGGCGGAGGGCGAGATTTATCTGGCGAATGGTTCGCGCATCCTCGACGACCTCGCCGAACTCGAACAACTGGTCACGCAGAGCCGCGCCGAGCCGACCGGTCTGTTGCGCGTGAATGCGTCGTTCGGTTTCGGCCGCGGGCACATCGCCCCGGCGATTTCGCGTTTCAGCGAGCGGTTCCCATCGATGAAGATTCAGTTGCATCTGACAGACCGGCCGGTCAGCTTGCAGGAGGAAGGCTTCGATCTCGGGATTCGTTTCGGCGAAGTGCCGGATGCGCGCATCAACGCGCGCTTGCTGCTGAAGAACCAGCGTGTCGTATGCGCGTCGCCGGCTTATGTGAAGCGGCACGGGGCACCGCAAATGCCGCACGATCTCACGCGCCATGCCTGCCTCGTCCTACGCGAAAACGAATCGGCGTACGGCACGTGGCATTTTTCGCGCGGCAAGAAATCGGAGACGGTGAAGGTGGACGGTCCGTTGAGCAGCAACGACGGCAGCGCCGTTTTGAAGTGGGCGCTCGACGGCCGCGGCGTCGCCGTGCGTTCCGCGTGGGAAATCGCGGGCCATCTACGGCGCGGCGAACTGATGCCGCTTCTCTCCGACTGGGCGCTGCCGAACGCGGACATTCACGCGATCTATCTGGAGCGGCACCGTTTGTCGGCCAAGCTGAGGACGTTTATCGATTTTCTCGGCGACGAGTTGCGCGAGAGCGTACAGGCCGCCTAGCGAGACGTGTGCTCACCCTGCCCGCTTATTGCGCTGTTGGGCCCGGCTAGCGCGCCAGCGCAGCACTAGGCTGATAAGCGCGGCAAAGGCGGCAGTCGCCACGTAACCGGCGAGACGAATCGCGTCTTCGCCCGGTAGGCGCGAGATCAACAGAACGCCTACGGCAAGCGCCAGCACGGCTAGAAATCCGATGATCCATTTCATCTCTTGTCTCCGCTCTTTTTGCGTAGCATACCTGCGCGAGATACAAGATGAACCTCGTCGTTTACGCGGGCAAGCCTCGGCCCGTGCCATGCGCCTGCTGCAAAATGAAATCAATGAACGTCGACGCCGCGCGCGTGTGATGCCGGTTCGGCATATACAGCATGTACATGTGCGTGCCGAAGATGCTTAAGCGCCATTCATCGAGCGCGGTGAGCACGTCGCCGCGGCGCAGATCGTCCTGCACTACATAGTCCGGCACGAGGCCCACGCCGAGTCCGGCGAGCACCGCCTGGCGCAAAAACAGAAAGTTCTCGGAGATGATGCTCGGTTCCAGCAGCACTTCATGCCGTTCGTCGCGCAAATAGGCGGCTACCCGCAACTGCCGGCCGACCACTGCCGCGGTAATCAGCGGCGCCGTGCGCAGATCGTCGAGCCGCTGCGGCATGCCGTGCCTGTCCGCAAAGTCCGGCGACGCGCATGCCACATACCGCACCGGCCCCATGTCGCGCGCGACGAGGTTTTGCGGCGGCTCGGACATCACGCGCACGGCGATATCGACTTCATCGCGCATCAGGTCTTCAACGCGGTTCTCGAACATCACATCCAGCACGATGCCCGGATACAGCCGCTTGAACGCGATCAGCCAGTCCGACATGACGAGTTGCCCGTAACCGCTCGGCACGCTCAGCCGCACGCGCCCTTGCAGACTTTGCCCGAGCGTGGTGACGGATTCGCGCGCGGCGAGCAGCGCGTTCTGGATCGTGCGGCCATGTTCGTAGAGTTGCAGACCGATCTCGGTCGGCTCCACGCGGCGCGTGGTGCGCCTCACCAGTTGCAGCCCGATGGAACGCTCCAGCTGATTCAAGTGGTAGCTCACGTTCGCGCGGCTCATTTTCAGCCGGCGCGCGGCTTCGCTGAGATTGCCCGCGTCCAGAATGTCCACCAGCAGGGTCAGCGAATTGACGTCCATGGCGGCGCCTTTGTCAAAGAAACTTTGACAGTCTGTCAACCGCCCATGTAATTGTCAATAAACCTTGACCGACTCACAATCGGGACAGTTCGCCAGATCCGGCATGCTTTGCCATGCGACCCACCACACTCAGGAGACGCCATGACCCCCAACCCTTCGGCCGATGTTGTCACGCGCGAATTGCGCGGCAAGGTGCTGCTCGTGACGATCGACCATGCGCCGGTCAATGCGTTATCCGCCGACGTGCGGCGCGGCCTGCTCGCCGCCATCGAAGCCGCGGATGCCGACAAGGCCGTGGAGGCCGTGCTGGTCGTCGGCGCGGGGCGCAATTTCATCGCCGGCGCGGACATTCGCGAGTTCGGCAAGCCGCCGGTCCCACCTTCGCTGCCGGACGTGTGCAACCGCATCGAGGCGTGCACGAAGCCGGTAATCGCTGCGATTCATGGCGCGGCGCTCGGCGGCGGTCTGGAAGTGGCGCTCGCGGCGCACTACCGGATTGCCGTCGACGGCGCGAAGCTCGGCTTGCCTGAAGTGCAACTCGGCCTGTTGCCGGGCGCGGGCGGCACGCAGCGCACGCCGCGTTTGATCGGCGCGCAGGCCGCGCTCGATCTGATCCTGAGCGGCCGCCACGCCAGCGCGAAGGAAGCGCTCGCGTTCGGTCTGATCGACCGTCTCGGCAGCAGCGACGACATCCTCGCCGAAGGGCTCGCCTACGTGCACGAGTTGCTGGCCGCCCACGCGCCGGTGCGCCGCACGCGCGACGCGTCTGCACTCAGCGACCGCGCCGCGAGTCTCGCCGCCGTCGCCGCGGCGCGTGCGGAAACCGCGAAGAAATCGCGTGGCCTGTTCTCGCCGCTGAAAATCGTCGACGCCGTCGAGGCCGCCATCGAACAGCCTTTCGATGACGGTCTGCGGCTCGAACGCAAGCTGTTCCTCGAATGTATCGATAGCCCGCAGCGCGCCGGTCTGATCCACGCGTTCTTTGCCGAGCGCGAAGTGCTCAAGGCGCCGGAAACGCGCGACGCCAAACCACGCGCGCTGAACGCGATCGGCGTGGTGGGCGGCGGCACGATGGGCGCGGGCATCGCCGTCGCGGTGCTCGACGCGGGCTTGCCGGTGACGATGATCGAATGCGACGACGCGTCGCTCGCACGCGGCCGCGCGCACATCGAAAAAGTCTACGACGGCCTGATCGCCAAAGGCCGCCTGAGCGCGGAGAAAAAAGCAGCGCTCATGGCGCGCTGGAGCGGCAGCACGTCGTACGATGCGCTCACCGGCGCCGACCTCGTGATCGAAGCCGTATTCGAAGACCTCGCCGTCAAACAGGCCGTGTTCGCCGAACTCGATCGCGTCTGCAAAGCGGGCGCGGTGCTCGCGACCAATACCTCGTATCTCGACATCGACGCGATCGCGTCGAGCATTTCGCGTCCCGCCGACGTGATCGGCCTGCACTTCTTCTCGCCTGCCAACATCATGAAGCTGCTGGAAGTGGTGGTGCCGAAGCAGGTCAGCGCCGACGTGGTCGCCACCGCGTTCGAGCTGGCGAAAAAGCTGCGCAAGACGCCGGTGCGCGCGGGCGTGTGCGACGGCTTTATCGGCAACCGCGTGCTCGCCGTGTATCGCAGCGCCGCGGACGCCGTGATGGAAGACGGCGCCTCGCCCTATCAGATCGACGCAGCTGTGCGCGCGTTCGGCTTTCCGATGGGACCGTTCCAGGTGGTGGATCTGGCGGGCGGCGACATCGGCTGGGCGGCACGCAAACGGCGCGCGGCCACGCGCAATCCCGCCGCGCGATATGTGCAGATCGCGGACCGTCTGTGCGAGCGCGGCTGGTTCGGTCAGAAGACCGGACGCGGCTTCTATCTGTACCCCGAAGGATCGCGCAGCGGCACGCCGGACCCGGAAGTCGAAGCGATCATCGATGCCGAACGCGTGCGCGCCGGCATCACGCCGCGCAGTTTCACTGACGATGAAATCATCCGCCGCTACATGGCCGCGATGATCAACGAAGGCGCCAATGTCGTGCATGAGCGTATCGCGTTGCGGCCGTTGGACGTCGACGTGACGTTCCTGTACGGCTACGGCTTCCCGCGCTATCGCGGCGGTCCGATGAAATACGCGGACATGGTCGGCCTGCCGAAGATCCTCGCCGACATCCGCGAGTTCGCCAAGCAAGACCCGCTCTTCTGGAAGCCCTCGCCGCTGCTGGTCGAACTGGTGGAACGCGGCGCAGATTTCGCGAGCCTGAACCAGAGCGTCTGAAACGGCGCATCATCATCGACTTGCATCAGGCTGACCGGACGCGCGCGTGCGCGCCGGTCGCTCAACCCAATTCGGAACACCCGCCATGGATCTGAACTTCACTCCCGAGGAAGAAGCCTTCCGCGCCGACGTGCAGGCCTTTCTGCGCGACAAGCTCCCGCAACGTCTCGCCGACCAGGTCCACGGCGGCCGCCGTCTCACGCGCGACGACATGGCCGAGTGGCACGCCATTCTCAACGCGCAAGGCTGGCTCGCCAATCACTGGCCTAAAGAGTACGGCGGCCCGGGTTGGAACGCGGTGCAAAAATTCATCTTCGAAAACGAATGCGCGCTGGCCGGCGCGCCGCGCGTGGTGCCGTTCGGCGTCAACATGCTCGGCCCGGTGCTGATCAAATACGGCAGCGAAGCGCAAAAGCGTCATTGGCTGCCGCGTATTCTCGACGGCTCGGACTGGTGGTGCCAAGGCTATTCGGAACCGGGCGCGGGCTCCGATCTCGCCTCGGTCAAAACCACCGCCGTGCGCGGCATCGACGCGCAGGGCGAGCACTACATCGTCAATGGACAGAAGACATGGACCACGCTCGGCCACTACGCGAACATGATCTTCTGCCTCGTGCGCAGCGCGACCGACGTGCGCAAACAGGAAGGCATCAGCTTTCTGCTGATCGACATGAAGACGCCGGGCGTCGAAGTGCGCCCGATCATCACGCTCGACGGCGAGCACGAAGTCAACGAAGTGTTTTTCACCGACGTGCGCGTGCCGGTCGAGAACCTCGTCGGCGAAGAGAACAGGGGTTGGACCTACGCCAAGTATCTGCTCACGTATGAGCGCACCAATATCGCGGGCGTCGGCTTCTCGGTGGCCGCGTTCAATCGCCTGCGCAAGATCGCCGCGAAACAGCGGCGCAACGGCCGGCCGCTCGCGGAAGACCCCGCGTTCGCGGCGCGCATGGCGCGCGTCGAGATCGATCTGGAGAACATGAAGACCACCAACCTGCGCGTGATCGCAGCGGTGGCGGGCGGCGGCGTGCCCGGTGCCGAAAGTTCGATGCTGAAGATTCGCGGCACGGAGATCCGTCAGGAAATCTCATCGCTTACGCGGCGCGCGATGGGCGCTTACGCGCAGCCGTTCATGGAGGAAGCCTTGCATGACGGCTTCGACGGCACGCCCGTCGGCCCGGACGAAGCCGCGAGCGCCGCGTCGCTGTATTTCAATAACCGCAAGCTGTCGATCTTCGGCGGCTCGAACGAAATCCAGAAGAACATCATTTCCAAAATGATCCTGGGACTGTAAGGGGCGCACGTCATGAATTTCCAGCACACCGAAGACCGCCGCATGCTGGCGGATACGCTGAACCGTTTTGTCAGCGAGCAGTACGGTTTCGCGACGCGCGACCGGATCGCGCGGTCTGACCAGGGCTATAGCAGCGACTTATGGAGCCGCTTTGCCGAGCTCGGCATTATCGGCGCACTGTTCGATGAAGCGGACGGCGGCTTTGGCGGCGGCGGTTTCGATATCGCCGTAGTGTTCGAGAGCTTGGGCCGCGGTCTCGTGGTCGAGCCGTTTCTCGATACGCTGATCGTCGGTCGCGCCATTGCGCGCAGCGGCAACGAAGCGCAGAAGGCCGCGCTCGCGGAATTGATTGACGGCTCGCGGATCGTCGCGCTCGCGCACGGCGAACCGGACAGCCACTATGAACTATCCCGCGTGACGACGCGCGCGGAGCGAAGCGGCTCCACGTGGCGACTGAACGGAGCCAAGGCCGTGGTTCAGCACGGCGAGCACGCTTCGCTTTTTCTGGTCTCGGCACGCACCAGCGGTGATGACGATAGCGAAGCAGGCGTGACGCTCTTTCTCGTGCCGCGCGATACGCCCGGTGTCGGCGTGCGCGGCTATCGCAAGATCGACGGCGGCCGCGCTGCTGAAGTGACCTTCGACACCGTCACGCTGAACGACGGCGCATTGCTCGGCACGACGGACGCGGGCTTCGCGACACTCGAATACGCGATTAGCTGCGGCGTGCTCGCGCTGTGTTCCGAAGCCGTCGGCGCGATGGATGTCGCCAAGGACTACACGCTCGAGTATCTGCGCACGCGCAAACAGTTCGGCGTGCCGATCGGCAGCTTTCAGGCGTTGCAGCATCGCATGGCCGATCTGCTGCTGGAGATCGAGCAGAGCCGCTCGGCTGTAATCAACGCCGCCGCGGCGCTCGGGGCGGAGCGCAAGGTGCGGGAGCGCGCGGTGTCGGCGGCCAAGTACAGCATTGGGCGAATCGGCGCGCTAGTCGCGGAAGAATGCATTCAGTTGCATGGCGGTATCGGCATGACGTGGGAACTGCCGCTCGCCCACTACGCGAAGCGCCTCGTGATGATCGATCATCAACTCGGCGACGAGGACCATCATCTCGAACGATTCGTGGCGCTAGGCCGCGAATGAGACGCCAACCGAGCGGCCACCTCCCGCCGGTCACCTCACGATGACGCGCTTGACGTTCAGCCCGGTCCGCCGGCGTTCCGTTCGTTGTCAGTCGGACATTCGCCAAAGCGAACTCACTCCGGCGAGTCCATGCCCGATTGCAGATAGTTCTGAATGCCGACCTTGTCGATCAACTCAAGATTCGTCTCGAGCCAGTCGATATGTTCCTCGGTGTCGTCGAGAATATGGGTCAGGATCTCCCGCGAGATGAAGTCGCGAACCGATTCGCAATAGACGATGGCCTCCTTGCAGGTAGCCTGCGAAATCTGTTCCAGCTTCAGATCGCACTCCATGATCTCTTTGGTTTCTTCGCCGATTAGCAGCTTGTGGAGGTCTTGCAGATTCGGCAGGCCGTTCAACAGGAAGATACGTTCGATCAGCAGATCGGCATGCTTCATCTCGCCGATGGATTCGTCATATTCATGCTTGCCGAGCTTGACGAGCCCCCAATGCTTGTACATGCGCGCATGCAGGAAATACTGATTGATCGCGGAGAGTTCGTTCTTCAGTTGCGAGTTCAGATATTCCAGGACCTTTGGGTCGCCTTGCATATTACCTCCGTGTTTCGTGTGCGAAGCCCCCGGCGCCGGCGAAGGATGATGGATCGGGCAGGATCTTCAGTGGCATTGCACCAACACCGAACCTGCCTCGCGTCTTGTATTTTTGGCCGTTACCCCAGCATAGCGCATCGAACCGGCGGGACAAAAAATGAGAATCGTTACCAACGCCTGACGGCAAGCTGGCGTCGGTGCAGACGACGCATGGCAAGCGCCGTGCCACCGGCAGCGCAGGTTTTGCCGCCAGGGCGACCGCCGATGCGATCCGCGCAATGCGCGGCAGAGATCGTAGTACGCAGGAAGATTCCCAACCCTGGCAACCGCTCGCAATCCGGCAATCGACAGCCGGGTCACCGAGGCGCCGAAAAGGCGGCACGACACTAGATAGCGTGCTTGGCTACCTTCGATAAACGACTAGTATGGTTGGGTGAGCGCCCTCCTCGGACCTCGGGGAGTACAGCATGGATCGCGACTTGTCTGTCGCACAGACCCGGCACAGAATTCCGCCCCGGTGCCCGCTCACGACGCCAATTAAATGCGGTGCAGTGACATGAATGCGCCCGCTTCCTCACGCCGCGTAAGAACCTGGTTGCACGTTGCAACGCAAAGCGTTCGCCGTCGACAAGACGCCGGAGCCTCTCTTGTGTTCACACGATCGATGAAAAACGATGCCTGCCCGGCGCGAAGGAGCGACAAAATGAACGCGAGTCTTCAGGCAGTGCGTTCGGGTTCCCCGGACACGGTAGTGATAGCGCGCACGAAAGAACTCGAAGACGACGCCATCAAGGCGGCGAACGTCGACGGAATCGATCTGATCGTTCTTCGCCACAGTCACGCCATTTCGATTTTTCAGGGACGCTGCCCGCATCAAGGCACTCTCCTGTCCGAAGGCACAGTCAAAGACGGTGTGCTCACCTGCCGGGCACACAGTTGGCAATTCGACTGCTCGTCAGGCTGCAACCAGGGAGCGATTAGTTCGAATCTGAAGCGCTTCGACGCGATCGTCGAGGACGGCGAAGTTAAAGTCGATCGGAACGAGGTGCGCGCGTGGAATGCACAGCGCGCTGACCCGGCTGGGACAATGCCGTGCCGCGAATCTCCCGTGAGATCGCTTGACCAGCTTCCTGGCCCAAAGCGCGTTCCGTTTCTCGGCAATACGTTGCAACTACGTCCCGAGAAGCTGCACCTCGTCCTCGAACAGTGGTCCAGAGAATTCGGCCCTGTGTACACGTTCAGATTGATCGGCCGCCCGTTCGTTGCGATCGCCGATCCGATTCTCATCAGTCAGGTCTTGCGCGATCGCCCTGGCGCCTATCGCCGCTGGAACGTGATCGAAACGGTTGCGCGCGAACTGGGCATCAACGGCGTTTTCTCCATGGAAGGCGAGGCCTGGCGACGGCAACGGCAACTCGTCGCCAAGGCACTGGATCCTCTGCATCTGCGTGCCTTCTTTCCGCTGCTCTGCGAGATGACACGTCGGTTGCTGCAACGCTGGGAGAAAGCGAATCGCGATCAGCAATCCATTGATATCCAGAAGGATCTGATGCGATATACGGTGGACGTCACCACCAATCTCGCGTTTGGATACGACATGGACACCATCGAGAGTGAGGGCGACGTGATCCAGCGGCACCTCGAAGTCGTGTTCCCGATGATCAACCGGCGCATCAATGCGCCCTTCCCCTATTGGCACTACGTCAAGCTGCCCGCCGACAAGACGCTGGATCGCGCGTTGATTGCGGTTCAGGCGCTCACGAAGGACCTGATCGCCGCCAACCGCGCGCGTCTCGCGCAGCGCTCGGAGACGGACGCGATGCCCACGAATCTGCTCGAGGCGTTGCTCATGGCGCAACAGGAAGGAGAGGCGCCGCTGACAGACGACGAAGTGCTGGCCAATGTGTTCACCATCCTGCTGGCCGGACAGGACACGACGGCGAACACCATCGCCTGGGTGGCGTATTTCATGGCGTCCCTACCAGACGTCCAGCGAAAAATGCAGGAAGAAGTCGATGCCGTTATCGGATCCGCGGCCATGCTCGAAGATTTTGACGCGGGTGATGCGCTCCTCTATCTGAACGCGGTCATCAGCGAGTCCATGCGGCTCAAATCCGTTACGCCCGTTCTCGCAGTCGAGCCGAATTACGACGTGCAAGTGGGCGACATTGCGATCCCGAAGGGCGCGGTGCTGTCGCTATTGACGCGCGAGGCAGGTTTGCAGCAAGGCGGCCATTCGGAGGCCGACCGCTTCGATCCGGAGCGCTGGCTCACTGGCGAGAGTGCCGCCAGCCATCATCGGGCGGGGTTCATGCCGTTCGGCTCGGGACCGCGTCTGTGTCCGGGACGCAGCCTCGCCTTGATGGAAGTGAGATCGGCCGTCGCCATGCTGTGCCGCAACTTCGATCTGTTGCTGGTGCACGACGCGGCCGAGGTGGAGGAAGTGTTCGCGTTTTCGATGGTGCCGCGAAACCTGCGCATCGAATTGCGTCGGCGTGGCTAGTCGATCTCTTCAAACGAATACGAAAGCGAGGACACCAGAGCTTTCCTGGCATTCTGCATCATGCGCGCACGCCGTTCGGGAATGGTGTCGGCTCGGGCTATCTCGGCGACGTTTCCCGAGCCGATATCGAGCGCGCATCGGAGACGATCCGGGGAACCGTCGTCCGCACACCGCTGTTGCCCTACGCCGCTGCCACGGATCGAAGCGTGTTTCTCAAACCGGAGAACCTTCAGCCACGAGGGTCGTTCAAGATACGCTGCGCGCTGAATGCGGTATCGAGCCTTACGGCCGCTCAACTGGCGAACGGTGTCTATACGGCGAGCACCGGCAACTTCGCGCTTGGCGTGACCGAAGCGACGAGGGTTCGCGGCGCGGACGTCAGGGTGTATGTCACCGATACCGCAGCAAGGAGCAAAATCGAGGCGCTTCGCTCGCTGGGCGCCGCGGTGATCGAAGTGCCCTACGAAAGATGGTGGGCAATACTGTGCGGTGAAATACCGCCCGGCGAAACCGGCACATTTCTGCATCCTTGTGCGTGTCGCGATGTGGTCGTCGGCGACGCGTCGATCGGACAGGAGATCCTGGAAGACCTGCCGGATGTCGACGTGATCCTCGTGCCCTTCGGCGGCGGCGGGTTGATCATGGGTACTGCGCTGGCGTGCGCGCATTGGGACTCGCGCGCGAAATTGTATGCGTGCGAAAGCGAAGCGGCGGCACCGTTCTATTCCTCTCTTGCGGCCGGCGCTATCGTTGAGGTATCTGTCGACTCGACGCCCATGATCGCGGGCATCGGCGTCTCGACCGTGCTCGACGCGAATTGGCCATACCTCAATGCGTTGGTGGACGGCGTCATTGTGTCAACGCTCGAGGACACGGCCGAAGCTATCCGCTGTCTGGCGAAGCACAATCATCTTGTCGTCGAAGGCGCGGGCGCGGTTGCGCTTGCCGCGGCTCTCCACCCTTATTTTGCCGGTAAGCGCATAGCCGCTGTGCTAACTGGAGGCGGCATCGATATGCATGTTCTAGCTTCAGTGCTGAATGGCGACCGGTCGGCGTATCTCATGCCGTCGCAGCTTCGTAACTATGAATAGAACATCACTTCGCCGCAGGCGCATACGGAAGTGCAAGCGCGGCTGGCGCTCCTAATGATCGATTGGGCGCGTGGTATCAGTAGTTCGTTCAGGATGCCGTTTGATGCGGGCGCGCCTGGACCCGCACGACAGAGTGCTTACCGACGCGTGACGGTGCTCGCATCCTGTTAACCTGGAATAGACGAAGCCGACGGAAACACCATCCCTCCTTCGGCCTCGCTCCAACGCGCGACCCATTCGGGCAACGCCGGCGATGATTGCGTCACGCCGGACAGTTGCATCAACTCGGCAGTAGTCACGACACCGCCGCTTCGCTTCAGAAAGCGTGCCCGCACGACGGCCAGCGCGACTTGCGCATTGTCACGCACGAATCCTTGTTCGATGAAGATGTGCTTGTCGTCCCAGCCGATCACGCGGGTCCGGACGTCATAGCGATTGCCGAGTTCGAGCGAGCGGTGAAAACGCATCGTTTCCAGCGTGACAACCGGATACCAGCGCTGTGCCTTCAATTGACGCCACAAGCCGCTGCGCATCATCAAATCGACGCGCGCCAGATCGAGGATCGTGAAATAACGGCCGTTGTTCATGTGAAATAACACATCGAGGTCATTCAACCAGACGCGAAACGGCGTGACGCACATATCGAGCACATGCAGCCGGCTGCGCCGCCGGCTGGTGAATATCAGAAGCAACAAACGAAGTAGCAGACTCATGCGGAAACCCGTTGATCAAGACGCGCCGCACGCGGCGGGCAAACGTGCATGGTAGACGCGCGGATCAGGAACAGGATGCAGGTGATGGGCAAATCTGTAGAGCGCTTATTCGAAAACGAGCGGCTGCGATCGAGCCGCTAGTCGTAGATTCGCGCACCGGCTTGCTCGAGATCGAACCAGCCGAGCCCAGACCTCTCAGCGCCCTTCCGCCGAATGGCTCGTTGGCCGCGTTGCAGCAGAACGCAAAGCCACTGTAACGCACCGCGCCGGAAAAATTTCCGTTAGAAAGCGCGGCAGCGTACCTTCGTTCATCGCTAACAATGCGCCGAAAGCAATCTGGATCATCACGAGGCGGAGTGGTACGCGGATCAATTGATCTGATCGTGATAGGCGCGACGAACGATCGCAGCCTTGCCGCGGTGGCGACCAAAAACGAAAAAGCCGCGACGCCTTACGGCGTGCGGCTTTTTTAATCTTGGTCGGGGCGAGAGGATTTGAACCTCCGACCACCTGCACCCCATGCAGGTACGCTACCAGGCTGCGCTACGCCCCGAACAGCTAAAAATTATAACAGACACTTCATTCGATTAGAACCGCCTTCTGCTAACAAACGCGACTAGTGTCCCAACAAATCGATTACGTGCAGCAATTCCTTACGCAACTGCTCGACGTCTACCGTGGCGGCGGTTGTGGTTGCCGCCGGCACCGCAGCGCCCTCGCCCTCCTCGACCATATCGCCCGGCGCACCGTGCGCTCCACCGCCATGTGAATCGAGCCGGTTGCGCGCGCCGTTGATCGTGAAGCCCTGTTCATACAACAACTCGCGAATCCGCCGGATCAACAGCACCTCGTGATGCTGGTAGTAGCGACGGTTGCCACGCCGCTTGACCGGCCTCAACTGCGTGAACTCCTGCTCCCAGTAGCGCAAGACATGCGGTTTCACGCCGCATAGTTCGCTGACCTCACCAATCGTGAAGTAACGCTTCGCCGGAATCGGAGGCAAGACGACTTTTTCGATCGTCGCTGTCATCGTCAGTTAGCCGTCGTGGTGGGTTGCGCAGGAATGCGCCAGTCGATTAGCGCGTGAAGCTTGCGTCAGCGCCGTTCTCAACCAGTGCTTTCAGCTTTTGACTTGCATGGAACGTCACAACGCGACGCGCGGCGATCGGAATCGCCTCGCCAGTCTTCGGGTTTCTGCCGGGACGCTGGGGTTTGTCGCGCAACTGGAAGTTGCCGAACCCCGACAGCTTCACGCTGTCGCCACTCTCCAGCGCGTCGCGGATTACCTCGAAAAACGCTTCGACCATGTCTTTCGCTTCCCGCTTGTTGAGCCCGACATTGTCGAACAGCAACTCAGCAAGTTCCGCCTTGGTGAGCGTCGGCGTTTCAGTGGAAACGACGGCGGGTGATGTCGGAATTTCGCGAATCATGGCGCTACGCTGCGCCGTAAGAAGGGCTTCGAAATCACTCGAGTTCATTTCATTCATATCTATCAAATGGCGCGCCAAGCGGAAAACAATGGATGCGGATACAGCCGTGCAATTGTTAAATGCGGCTTATCCGCGCAACCGTGCGCCATATACTCGAGCCAGACGTTCCACCAGAGTATGAATAGCCAGATCGACCGTTTCATCCTGAAGGGTTCCGCCAGTATCTTGCAAGGTCACACGGAACGCAAGGCTTTTCTCGTGAGCGCCCAGACCACCGGAAGTGTTTGATTTTGGACGGAATTCGTCGAAAAGCACAACCTTCTGAACGGTCTTGCAGGCGGGTTCGGACTGGGCCTTCTGGAGCTCGTCCAACAGTGCCTGGACCTCGATTTTCTGATCGACGACGACCGCAATATCACGACGCACCGGCTGAAACTTAGACACTTCAGACGGAATGGGCAATACGCGCTGCATTAATGCTTCCGCTTCGATTTCAAACAGAATCGGTGCATGCGGTAAATCATATTTTTGCATCCAGCGCGGATGCAATTCGCCAATCCAGCCGACTGCGCGGCCATTCAGTTCGATACGCGCGCTACGTCCCGGATGCAACGCCGGATGTTCCGCTTTGACGAAGCGGGCAACGGCCGGCGCCAGCACGGCTTCCAGGTCGCCCTTCACGTCGAAGTAGTCGACCGTGCGCGTGGCGGCGCCCCACTGCTCTTCGAGCGCGGGACCGTACGCGAGGCCGCCGATCATCTTCGGCTGCGCGAAGCCTTCGACCGTGAGCTCACCGGCCTTGATCGACGGATCGTGCAGGAACACGCGGCCGGCTTCGAACACGCGTACGCGATCCGCCGTGCGACGGTTCAGATTCGTACGCAGCACGTGAATCAGGCTGCCGAACAGAGTCGTGCGCATCACCGACAAGTGGCTCGCAATCGGATTCAGCAGACGTACCGGCTTGTCGTTGCCGGCGAAGTCCTGTTCCCACTCGGCGTCGACGAAACTGAAGTTCACCGTCTCCGCGTAGTCGCGCGCCGCGAGCGCGTGACGGATCTCGTGGATCGAACGCTGCGTCTCATTGGTCGCGCGCATCTCGCTGGTCGCGATCGGCGGACGTGCCGGAATTCTTTCGAAGCCGTAGATGCGCGCGACTTCTTCGATCAGGTCTTCTTCGATTTCGATATCGAAGCGATACGACGGCGGCGTCACCGAGAACGTGTCTTCACTGCGCTCGAACGACAGGCCGAGGCGCGTGAAAATCTGCGCGATTTCGTCTGCATCGATCTTGATGCCGATGATGCGGTTCGCACGCGAAACACGCATCTTGACGGGCTCACGCTTCGGCACGTTGACGATCTGATCGTCGACCGGGCCGGCTGCGCCGCCGCAAATGTCGAGGATCAGTTGCGTGATGCGCTCGATATGCTCGACGGTGGTCGCATAGTCGACGCCGCGTTCGAAGCGATGGCCTGCATCGGTCGAGAAGTTGTACTTGCGCGAACGGCCACGAATGCTGTCGGGCCACCAGAAAGCGGCTTCGAGATAGATGTTGGTGGTGTCGAGCGTGACGGCCGTGCTGTCGCCGCCCATGATGCCCGCGAGACTTTCGATGTGCTGCTCGTCGGCGATCACGCCGACCGTTTCATCGAGTTCGACGGTGTTGCCGTTCAGCAGCTTGAGCGTTTCGCCCTTGCGGCCCCAACGCACGTCCATGCCGCCGTGGATCTTGTCGAGATCGAACACGTGCGACGGACGGCCCAGTTCGAGCATCACATAGTTCGAGATATCGACCAGCGCGGAGATGCTGCGCTGGCCCGAACGCTCCAGACGCTCGACCATCCACTGCGGCGACCTGGCGCGCGCGTTCACGCCGCGAATCACGCGGCCCGAGAAGCGGCCGCACAGATCCGGCGCCGAGATTTTGACGGGCAGCGTCTCGTTGAGCTTCACTTCGACCGGCTTGATCTCGAGCGGGCGCAACGGCGCGCCGGTGATCGCCGAGGTCTCGCGCGCCACGCCGAATACCGACAGGCAATCCGCCTTGTTCGGCGTCAGCTTGATCTCGAACACGGTGTCGTCGAGATTGAGCGTTTCGCGGATGTCCTGGCCGATCGGCGTATCTTCCGGCAGGATCAGCAGGCCGCTATGATCTTCAGAGAGCTTCAGTTCGCGTGCCGAGCACAGCATGCCCTGGCTTTCCACGCCGCGCAGCTTCGAGAGCTTGATCGCGAATGGCGCGCCGCCTTCTTCAGCGGGCGGCAGTTGCGCGCCCACCAACGCGACCGGCACCTTGATGCCGGGCGCCACGTTCGGCGCACCGCACACGATGTTCAGCATCGCGCCCGTGCCGGCGTCGACCTGACACACGTTGAGCTTGTCCGCGTCCGGGTGCTTGACGACTTCCAGCACCTGGCCGACGACGATCTTCGAGGTCGGCGGCGCAGCCGGCCGCAGGTCTTCGACTTCGAGACCCGCCATCGTCAACGCGTGCGACAGTTCGTCGGTTGTCAGTTGCGGATCGACAAAGGTTCTCAGCCAGGATTCCGGGAATTGCATGGTTCTGTGTACGTTCTGATCAGGTTAGGTCCACGTCCGGCAATGTTTTGACTCGGCGCGATGTTCATGCAATGCGATTCATCGGACACTGCCGGGGACGCTGCACGCGGCAGGCACTGTGTGCCTTGCCGCGCTCTATGCTTGTCGCGTTCGTACGCGCCGGTTCAGGCGAATTGACGCAGGAAACGCAGGTCGTTTTCGAAGAACAGACGCAGGTCTTGCACGCCATAACGCAACATGGTGAGCCGCTCGAGGCCGCTGCCGAAAGCAAAGCCGATGTAACGCTCCGGGTCGAGGCCCATATTGCGGATCACCGTGGGGTGAACCTGGCCCGAGCCGGAAATTTCGAGCCATTTGCCGGCGTTCTTGCCCGTTTCGAACAACATGTCGATCTCGGCCGACGGCTCGGTGAACGGAAAATACGACGGACGGAAGCGCACGAGAATGTCGTCGCGCTCGAAGAATTTCTTGAGAAAGTCGGTGTAGACGCCCTTCAGATCCGCGAAGCTGATGTTCTCGTCGATCCACAGGCCTTCGACCTGGTTGAACATCGGCGAATGCGTCGCGTCGCTGTCCACACGGTACGTGCGGCCCGGCACGATCACCTTGATAGGTGGCGTGTTGGTGCGCGCATAGCGCACCTGCATCGGGCTGGTGTGCGTGCGCAGCAGCAGTTGGCGGCCGTCGGCATCTTTGCCGTCGACGTAGAAGGTGTCCTGCATGGAACGCGCCGGATGATTTTCCGGGCTGTTCAGCGAGGTGAAGTTGTACCAGTCGGTTTCGATTTCGGGGCCGTCGGCCACGTCGAATCCGATCGTACGGAAAATCTGTTCGACGCGCTCCCATGTGCGCATCACCGGGTGCAGACTGCCTGCGCCGGTGCCGCGGCCCGGCAGCGTGACGTCGATGGCTTCAGCGGCGAGGCGCTGGTTCAGCAGCACGTCGGCCAGCGCCTGACGGCGGGCCGTCAACGCGGCTTCCACTTGTTGCTTGACGAGGTTGATCCGTGCGCCTTCGGTCTTGCGCGTTTCGGGGTCGAGTTTGCCAAGGCCCTTCAACAGCTCGGTCAGCGCACCCGATTTGCCGAGGAAGCGCGCTTTCTCGTTCTCGAGGGTAGTGACGTCGGAGGCTTCTGCGAAGGCTTTTTGCGCGTCGGCGACAATCTGGTCCAGATCCATTGATCCCATCATTTCAACGTCAGTGTTCAATCGAAGCAAAACTGGTTCTACCAACAAAAACGGGGCTCGGTGAGGAGCCCCGTTTTTGCTGCAGCGTCACCGAGACTACCGGATCTTCGCTGCAACGAACCACGCAGTATTAATTGCCAGAAGCGCAATCAGGCTGCAACGGCGGCTTTCACCTGCTGAACGATCGCAGCAAAAGCAGCCTTGTCGAACACAGCCATGTCGGCCAGCACCTTGCGGTCGAGTTCGATCGAAGCCTTCTTCAGGCCGTTGATGAACACGCTGTACGTCATGTCGTGCTGACGCACCGCCGCGTTGATACGCGTGATCCACAATGCACGGAACACACGCTTCTTGTTGCGGCGATCGCGGTAGGCGTATTGGCCTGCGCGCATGACCGCCTGCTTGGCGATGCGATAGACGTTGTTGCGACGGCCGCGGTAACCCTTGGCCAGCTTGATGATCTTCTTGTGACGGGCCCGTGCGGTAACCCCACGTTTTACTCGAGGCATGTCTTGCTCCTATGAGTTTCGGTTAAGGGTTAAGCGAACGGCAGCATTGCGCGCACGGAGTTCATATCTGCATCATGAACTGCCGTCGAACCGCGCAAATGGCGTTTGTTCTTGGTGGTCTTCTTGGTAAGAATGTGGCGCTTGAAGGCTTGACCGCGCTTGACGGTACCGCCCGGACGCACCACGAAGCGCTTTGCAGCACTCTTCTTGGTCTTCATCTTCGGCATGACAACTCCATTATTAGATGGATATGGGTGTGCGGTCGGCCATTGGCCATTACCCGCCCTTCGAAACCCACTCCACTTGGTATGCAGACCGCCTGAATTGCCGGCAGCCGCTTTTCGGGAAGCGACGCGCATTGTACACGCGTCGTTCCGAAACCTGCTGAGGCGGCACCGGACACCCGGCGCCGCCTCGTTTCAAACTTCACTCACAACCAGAGCGCGCACCACACGGTGCGCCGCAGCGCTGATCGCTTACTTCTTTTTCTTCGGAGCGAGCACCATGATCATCTGGCGCCCTTCCATTTTCGGCATCTGCTCGACCTGACCGACTTCGTCGAGGTCCGTGCGCAGGCGCTCGAGCATGCGCATACCGATTTCCTGGTGAGCCATTTCGCGGCCACGGAAACGCAACGTGATTTTCGTCTTGTCGCCGTCGTCGAGGAAGCGGATGAGGTTGCGCAGTTTGACGTTGTAGTCGCCGTCATCAGTGCCCGGGCGGAATTTGACTTCCTTGACCTGGACGATCTTCTGCTTCAGCTTGGCCTCGTGTTGCTTCTTCGCTTCCGAGTACTTGAACTTGCCGTAGTCCATCAAGCGGCAAACCGGCGGAACCGCTTGCGGAGCGATTTCGACCAGATCCACGTCTTGCTGTTCCGACATGCGGAACGCATCAGCGAGCTTCACGATGCCGAGCGGTTCGTTCTCGACGCCGACCAGACGCACCTCGGGTGCCGTAATTTCACCGTTGATGCGGTGCGCAGACTTATCAGTAGCGATGTTACGTTTCCTCTAAAATTTAAAAAAACGAGCCGGGCTGCCAAGTGGCTCAATTGAACGACTGCACATCCTGGCGCAGACGCTCAATGAAGGTGTCGGGGGGCATCACACCCAGATCGACACCGCCACGGGCACGCACGGCTACCGTTTGGGCTTCACGCTCTTTGTCGCCGACCACAAGCAGGTACGGCACCTTTTCCAGCGTGTGCTCGCGTATTTTATAGCTAATCTTCTCGTTGCGCAAATCGGCCTCTACTCTAACCCCTTGTTTTTGCAACGATTGGGCCAAAGAACGCGCATATTCCGCCTGACTTTCCGCGATATTCATCACTACGACCTGCATCGGAGCCAGCCATGCGGGCATTGCACCAGCATGGTGCTCGATCAGAATGCCGAGGAACCGCTCCATTGATCCGACGATTGCCCGGTGCAGCATGATCGGGCGGCGGCGGCTGTTGTCTTCGGCAACGTACTCCGCGCCCAGACGCTCCGGCAGCACCATATCGAGCTGCAGCGTACCGCATTGCCACGAGCGGCCAAGCGCGTCCTTGATGTGGTATTCGACCTTCGGGCCGTAGAACGCGCCCTCGCCCGGCAACTCTTCCCACGTCACGCCGCAGGCCGTCAGCGCCTCGCGCAGACCCTGCTCCGCGCGGTCCCACGTCTCATCCGTGCCGGCACGCGCGTCCGGGCGCAGCGACAGCTTGATCTCGACATTGTCGAAGCCAAAATCCTTGTAGACGCTCATCGCCAGCGTATTGAACGCGATCGATTCGCTGATGAACTGGTCTTCGGTACAGAAAATGTGCGCGTCGTCCTGCACGAAGCCGCGCACGCGCATCAGACCGTGCAGCGCGCCGGACGATTCATTGCGGTGGCACGAACCAAATTCCGCATAGCGCAGCGGCAGATCGCGGTACGAACGCAGACCGTGATTGAACACCTGCACGTGACCAGGGCAGTTCATCGGCTTGATCGCGTAATCGCGCTTTTCCGATTCCGTCGTGAACATGTTTTCACGATAGTTCTGCCAATGGCCCGACGCTTCCCAAAGCGAACGGTCCATGATCATCGGCGTCTTGATTTCGAGGTAACCCGCGTCGTTCACGCGACGGCGCATGTACTGCTCGACCTGCTGCCACAGCGTCCAGCCGCGCGGATGCCAGAACACCATGCCCGGCGACTCGTCCTGCATGTGGAACAGATCGAGTTGCTTGCCGAGCTTGCGGTGATCGCGCTTCTCCGCTTCTTCGAGCATGTGCAGATACGCTTCCTGGTCTTCCTTCTTCGTCCAGGCCGTACCGTAGATGCGCTGCAATTGTTCGTTCTTCGAATCGCCGCGCCAGTAGGCACCCGCGACCTTCATCAGCTTGAATACTTTCAGCTTGCCGGTGGACGGCACGTGCGGACCGCGGCACAGATCGGTGAAGCCGCCATGCGAGTACAGCTTGATGTCGTCGGTAGCGGGAATCGATTCGATGATCTCGGCCTTGTACTTTTCGCCGATGCTCTTGAAGTAGTCCACCGCTTCGTCGCGCGACACTACGCGGCGCGAAACGGGTTCGTCTTTCTTCGCGAGTTCCTGCATGCGCTTTTCGATCTTCTCGAGATCTTCCGGCGTGAAGGGACGGTTGTATGCGAAGTCGTAGTAGAAACCGTCGTCGATGACCGGGCCGATCGTGACCTGCGCTTCCGGGTACAGATCCTTCACCGCGTATGCGAGCAAGTGCGCGGTGGAGTGACGGATGATATCGAGACCGTCCGCGTCTTTCTCGGTGACGATGGCCAACGCCACGTCGTGATCGATCAGCGCAGACGTATCGACCAGTTCACCGTCGATCTTGCCGCCAAGCGCGGCTTTCGCGAGGCCGGGGCCGATCGAGGCGGCCACTTCGGCGACGGTCACCGGATGCTCGTACTGTCGAACAGAACCGTCAGGCAGACGTATCGAAACCATTGCGTTCTCCGAGGTGCCGACCGGCGGTGGCACATACAACCAGGTCAAAAAAACAAAAAAAATGCGGCCCCGCTTTCGAGGGGCCGCATTCACATTTCCTGCTAACTACAGTGGCGAAAGTGGTCCTCGACTAGCGTCGCTCCGAAGTAGTCTCGGTCAACGTTCGCGGTGTCATAACCGTATTCGCCTTTTGCGCCAAAGGCGCTTACTGCAGCTTGCGAAACCCCGGCAAAGCCGGAATTTCTCTTTCGTTGGTAGGCTCGATTGGACTCGAACCAACGACCCCCACCATGTCAAGGTGGTGCTCTAACCAGCTGAGCTACGAGCCTGAAGAAACGAGATTATATGGAGCGCCACACTGCTTGGCAAGTACTTTTATGCACCGACTTTAAATTTCTACTCACGCGCTCACGCATGCCCAGCAGATACCTCGACTGGCCATGCGTGCGTCGCACACTCGTCAACTCTTGCGCGAAGCGCGCACGACGCCCGTAACTTCGCCGAGCAACGTGCACGCGCGCTGAATCTGCGCCGCGCTCGAGACCTCGACGGTAAATTGCATGAACGCAGCGTTACGGCGCGTCTGCGTTTTCACTCCGATCACGTTCATTTTCTCGCGCGCGAACACTTCGGAAATATCGCGCAGCAAGCCCTGCCGATCCGTTGCATCGATCGAGAGATCGACCGGATAGACCGACTGCCCGCGGCCGCTCATCACCTCCGCCGACCACGCCGTTTGCAACACGCGCTCGGGCGCACGGTCGGCCATGCGCAGGAACGTCGGGCAATCGCTGCGATGAATCGACATGCCTTTGCCGCGCGTAACGAAGCCGCAAATATCGTCAGGCGGCGCGGGCCGGCAGCAGCGCGCGAGTTGCGTGAGCAACGCATCGACGCCGACCACCAGCACGCCGGTGGACGCGCCGCGCGCCACGCTCGCGCCACTACTGCGCTTCTCGAATTGCTCCGGCGCTTCGACCACCGGCTCAGGCGGCGGCGCATCGTGCAGCGCCTGCTCGACGAGCCGCAAGCTGAATTCTTCCTTGCCCACCACGGAGAACAAGTCGTCGGTAGTCTTGAAGCCAAGCTTGGCCGCGAGCTGATCCAGATTGACCGACGTCTTGCCCTCGCGCTGCAAGGTCTTCTCGACCATCGCGCGGCCGCTCGCGATATGTTCCTGCACTTCGACCGCATTGAACCACGCGCGCACCTTCTGCCGCGCGCGCGGACTTTGCAGATAGCCGAGTTGCGGGTTGAGCCAATCGCGCGACGGCCCGCCCTCCTTCACCGCAACGATCTCCACCGTCTGACCGTTTTGCAAGGGCGTGTTCAACGGCACCATCGCGCCGTCGACGCGCGCGCCGCGGCAACGGTGCCCCAACTCGCTATGCAAGTGGTACGCGAAATCGACAGGCGTGGCGCCGTGCGGCAACGGAATCACCCGCGCCTGCGGCGTCAGCACATAGATGTGGTCGTCGTCGAGCGTGGCCTGGCGCAGTTGTTCCCACGGCTGCGACGCGCGCTTCTCACCGTGCTCGCCTTCGGAGACTTCATCTTTCCATGCGAGCAACTGACGCAGCCACGCGATCTTCTCGTCGTACTTCTCGTTGGCGGCGAACTGGCCGCCGTAGCCGCGCGTGCCGGCTTCCTTGTAACGCCAATGCGCGGCCACGCCGTATTCGGCGAACTGATGCATTTCGTGCGTACGGATCTGCACTTCGAACGCGCGGCCGTCGTCGCCGATCACCACCGTGTGCAGCGACTTGTAGCCGTTCGGCTTGGGCCGCGAGATATAGTCGTCGAACTCTTTCGGCACCGGTTGCCACAGGTTGTGCACGATGCCGAGCACCGTGTAGCAATCCTTGATGTCCGGCACGATCACACGAAATGCGCGCACGTCGTACAGTTCGGCGAAGTCCAGCTCCTTGCCGCGCATCTTGCGCCAGATGCTGTAGATGTGTTTCGGCCGGCCGCTCACTTCCGCGCGAATATGCGCCGCGGCCAATTCCTTTTGCAGGCGTTCGATAGCCTGCGCGACATAGCTCTCGCGCTCAACGCGTTTTTCGTCGAGCAACTTGGCGATACGCTTGTAAGTCACCGGCTCTTCGAAGCGCAGCGCGAGATCCTCGAGCTCCCACTTCAGTTGCCAGATCCCGAGACGATTGGCGAGCGGTGCATAGATATCGAGCGTCTCGCGCGCCACGTCCGGTGAAGGCGTGATTTTCGCCGCCGCGTAGTAACGCAGCGATTGCAGGCGCGATGCGAGCCGGATCAGCACCACCCGAATATCCTGCGCGAACGCGAGCAGCATCTTGCGCAGCGCCTCGACCTGCGCGCGGCGCGCAGCCTGCGCATCGCGCCCGGCTTCAGGCATGGCGTTCTGCGCGGCGCGCATGCTCACCGTGCCAAGGCGCAGCAACTTGCGCACGTCGCCGACCAGTTGCGCGACTTCTTCGCCGAAGTTGTCGGCGATCAGGCGCTCCGGGTCCTGCAGATGCGGCGTCAATGCAAACAGCGCCGCCGCCAGCACCGCCGGCGGATCGACATTGAGCTTGCGCATGATCGACGCCGTGCCCGCCGCGTGATCCGCCAGCATTTCGCCCGACGACAGCCGCACCTCGCCCGCATGCTCGCGCACGAACGCCATCGCTTCATCGAAAGAAGGAAGAGGGTTCGGCGCGTTCGTAACGGTTTCGGTATTCATGGTGCGACGGCCCACCGGGCCAGACGATTCAACGGAATTTCAACTGCACGTGCCCAGCTTACGCGCGCTGCGCAGCGACTACGCAGATTTCGACCAGGCACTTCGGATTGGCGAGCTTTGCCTCGACGGTTGCGCGCGGCGGCGTGGCGCCTTGTGCAACCCACTCGTCCCAAACCGCGTTCATGCCCGCGAAGTGCACCATGTCAGAGATGTAGATCTGCACCGACAGCAAGTGCGACTTGTCGCTGTTCACTTCGCCCAGCAGACGGTCGATGTGGCCGAGCACTTCGCGCGTCTGACCCGTGATGTCCTGATCCGCGTCTTCGGCGATCTGGCCCGCGAGGTACACGGTGCCGTTATGCACGGCGATTTCCGAGAGGCGCTTGCCGACGTGGTGACGAATGACTGCCATGGCGAATCCTGAGTTGGTTTGAAAATTGATCGGAGATGCGCTGCGCTTCGCGCCCCGTCGAGGACGCCGCGCGCAACTGCATATTATGACGCGTCGGCGGCCGGTCCGATAAAGAACTGCCTCGCGATGTCGATCTGATCGGCCGACAAAAACGCCGGCGCGTGTCCGACACCGGCGATTTCCGCGCTCGACACCGCACGCCCGGTCTCGATCATCTTCGCGACGGTTTCACGCGAGAGCAGATCGGACAGCTCGCCGCGCACCACCAGCACCGGCCCTTGAAACGAGGCCAGCGAATGCCACAGCGCGGCCTCGCCGAGCTTGGCCGCCTCCTCGGTCGTCGCGGTAAAGGGCTGCGCGATCCGCGGGTCGTAACGGAACAGCCATTTGCCGTCCTGTTCGTGCAGAAGCGGGGTGTTGATTTCGCGCCACTCGTCAGGTGTGAGCGGGCCAAAAGTCTGCACGAGCAAGGCTGCGTAGTCGATACCCTGCTGCAGCGTTTCAAACTGCACGGGCTTGCCGAGATACTCGCCGATGCGTTGTACCGCAGCCGGCTCCAGGTGCGGACCGACATCGTTCAACAACATCTTGCGGATCGGCGTTTCGGGCAACCCGGCAAGTCCAAGCCCAATCAGGCCGCCCATCGACGTGCCGAACCAGTCGACCGTCTCCACATTCAGGCGCGCGATGAGTGTGACCATGTCGGCGACGTATTGCGGCACCGTATAGAAGTTGGGGTTCGCAAGCCACGATGACAAGCCCCGCCCCGCGACATCCGGACACACCACGCGGTAAGTGCCCGCGAACTCCTGCGCGAGCCGGTCGAAATCGCGCCCTGAACGGGTCAAGCCGTGCACGCACAACAGCACGCGCGGATTGGCCGGGTCGCCCCACTCGGTATAAGCGATGCGGTGCAAGCCACCGGCGCTCGCGCACTGCACATAACGTTGGCGCGGCGCAAGCCGCCCGGTGGTGGAAGCGAACGTGGTTGCGGTCATCTGGGTTCCTTGCAAAAGCGCTGCGGGTTCGGCCTGGGCACAGCAGGGACAGATATGCGTTCAATCTTCAAACGATTGTAAACCGCTTTGCCGAGCGGCAAGAGTCGGCCGGATGGCATAGGACGGCTCGAAACGAATGTCCGTCGCAGAAAACAAAACGGGCGAGACTCACGCCTCGCCCGCCTGGGAACCGCCTCGCGGCCGCCTGCCGCTCACACCAGCCGCATCCGGCCGCACAGCGGCCTCAACAAGCCTCAACCCGCCTCAAACAGCCTCCAACCGCTTCAGACGGCCTCGCCACACGCCAATCAGCTAACCGCGCTCACATCGAGCGGCGCGCCCGTCTTGGCCTTGATTTCCTCGACGCTCACGCCCGGCGCCAGTTCGGTCACCTTCAGCCCGTTGTCCGTGACTTCGATCACGCCAAGGTCGGTGATGATCTGGTCGACCACGCCCACGCCCGTGAGCGGCAGCGTGCATTCGTCGAGAATCTTGTGCTGATCGCCCTTCGCGACGTGCTCCATCAGCACGACCACGCGCTTGACGCCCGCGACCAGATCCATCGCGCCGCCCATGCCCTTGATCATCTTGCCCGGGATCATCCAGTTGGCCAGATCGCCCTTCTTGCTGATCTGCATCGCACCGAGAATCGCCAGATTGATGTGGCCGCCGCGAATCATCGCGAACGAATCCGCCGACGAAAAAATCGACGAGCCCGGCAGCGTGGTCACCGTCTGCTTGCCGGCGTTGATCAGGTCGGCGTCCACTTCTTCTTCGGTCGGCGACGGGCCGATGCCGAGCAGGCCGTTTTCCGACTGCAGCCACACTTCGACGCCCGCCGGCACGTGATTGGCGACCAGCGTCGGCAGGCCGATGCCGAGGTTCACGTAGAAACCGTCCTGCAATTCCTTCGCCGCGCGTGCGGCCATTTCGTCACGAGTCCATGCCATGATCAGTCTCCTTTCGCGCGGACAATGCGTTGTTCAATGCGTTTTTCCGGATTCGCATTGAGCACAATGCGTTGCACGAAAATGCCAGGCGTATGGATCGCGTCCGGATCGAGTTCGCCCACTTCGACGATCTCCTCGACTTCCGCGACGGTGATCTTGCCGGCCATCGCGCACATCGGGTTGAAATTGCGCGCGGTGCGGCGGTAGATCAGGTTGCCCGACTTGTCGGCCTTCCACGCCTTCACCAAAGCGACGTCGGCCGTCAGCGAGTGTTCCAGCACGTAGTGGTTTTCGCCGAACTGGCGGGTTTCCTTGCCTTCGGCGATCAGCGTGCCGTAGCCGGTATTGGTGAAGAACGCCGGAATGCCCGAACCGCCCGCGCGCAGCTTCTCGGCGAGCGTGCCTTGCGGCGTGAATTCGAGCTCGAGTTCGCCGGCCAGATACTGGCGTTCGAACTCCTTGTTCTCGCCGACATACGACGAGATCATCTTCTTGACCTGGCGCGTTTCGAGCAGCAGACCGAGGCCGAAACCGTCGACGCCCGCATTGTTGCTGATGCAGGTGATGCCCTGCACCTTCGAATCGCGCAGTGCGCCGATCAGCGCCTCCGGAATGCCGCACAGCCCGAAGCCTCCGACGGCAAACGTCTGCCCGTCCTTGACGATGTCTTTCAGCGCCTCGGCGGCGCCTGGATAGACCTTGTTCATCAGTATGTCCCTTCCTTTATGGAAACCCGAATTCGGATCGTTGCGGCTGATATCACGTTGGGCGGGCCCGAGCCCGACACGTCATTCTAGTCATCCCCGGCGGGCCGCGCCCCGGTTTCGCTGCGCGTAGTACAAAGCCCGCCGCGGACGGCTTCGCCGCGTTGTCATGTGCTCGAAAGAGTACGCTGGGCGCGCCATGCGGCACAATACGCAAAAATACATAAGTACTTGCCGCCAATTCATGCCCGCACTGGATTATCAAACCGCGTTCCAGCTCGCTCCAATCGGACTCGTCCTGTCGCGCGAACGAACTATCGAAGACTGCAATGACGAGCTCGCGTCGATATTCGGCTGCACGCGACAGTCGCTGCTCGGCCAGTCGTTCCAGGTGCTGTATCCGTCCACAGACGAATTCGAGCGGATCGGCGCGCGGATTCCGCCGATCATGACGGCGCACGGCAGCTACGCGGACGACCGCATCATGAAGCGGGCCAACGGGGAATTGTTCTGGTGCCACGTGACGGGCCGCGCGCAGGAACGCGCCGACCCGCACGCGGCGGGCGTCTGGACCTTCGAGGACTTGAGCGCGACACGGCGCGTGGCGGTCGAACTGACACCGCGCGAACGCGAAATCGCCGCGCAACTGGTGACGGGAAAGACCAGCAAGCAGATCGGCCGGGTGCTGGATATCAGCCCGCGCACCGTCGATGTCTACCGGGCGCGGCTTATGCGCAAATACGATACGGGTAACGCGACGGAGTTGTTGCAGCGCCTGCTCGGGCATTGAAGCAGCGGCGCGTGTGTCGGGACGCTGGTTCGCGCGACGCTGAGTCGCGCCTTTAGCAGGCCACTCAGAGGCAAGCGGCAATGCACGGCGACGTTAGCGAACGCCGCCAGTTCGCCACGAAAGTCGGCTCAAGGCCCGGCTATTAGGCCACCTTGACCAGCGCCGCCCGCTCGATGGTTTCGCGCAGCAGGTCCGGCACCGGCACCGACTTGCCCGCCGCGTAATCGATCCAGACGCAGCGCGCGGCGCCACGTGCATAGACGGTATTCGGATCGTCCGCGCGCACGAGTTCGAAACCCGTGTCGAAGCTGCTGCGGCCGGGCGTGGCCACCGTCATCCGGCCGATCACGTCGCCGGGATAATGCAGTTGCTTGAGAAACTCCATCGACGCATTGACGATCACCGGACCCTGGCCGTCGGCATTATTACCGGCCAGGCCCAGCTGTTCGAACCAGGAAATCCGCACCTGCTCCATGTAGCGGAAATAGACCGTGTTGTTCACATGGCCGAAGGCGTCCATGTCGCCCCAGCGGATCGGCATCGACATCTCGAAAACTGCGTGAAAATCGCTCATCGTACTTCTTTAACGGGTTGAAATCAGGTTGAAGCCGGCACGCGGACCGGCGTAGAGACAGACAACAACATAGCGCGCGCCCTCAAAGAGACAAAGGCCCGAGGGTGTAAAACAGTTTCTTCGAACGGACGCAAATCCGGGCCCTCGCGACCGGCAAGCACGAGCGCCGGCCGCGCCGTGCTGCGTTCAGGAGAGCCCGAAGCCGTCGTCGGCGGCGATCACCGAGCCGTTGATGAACTGCGATTCGTCCGCCGCCAGCAGCAGCAGGAGCCCGTCCAGATCTTCCGGTTTGCCGACGCGGTGACGCGGCAGCATCGACACGAGCTTCTGCCCTTGCTCCGTCGACCAGTGATGGTGATTGATCTCCGTGTCGATATAGCCCGGGCAGATCGCGTTCACGTTGATGCCGTGCTTGCCCCACTCCAGCGCCATGGCTTTCGTCATATGCACGACAGCCGCCTTGCTGATCGAATACAGGCCGATCTGCGGCAGCACGCGCAAACCCGCCATCGACGCGATATTGATGATGCGGTACGACGGTTTCTGCGCGCCGTTGCCGCGCATGATCATGCGCTTGGCGACTTCCTGAGCGACGAAGAACGCGCCGCGCGTGTTGGTATCGAACACATATTCGAAGTCGGCGGGGGTGACTTCCGAGAGCTTCTGCGTGGTCGACACGCCCGAATTGTTCACCAGAATGTCGATCGTGCCGGCCTCGGTCTCCGCATGGGCGACCGCCGACTTGATGCTCTGGTAGTCGGTCACGTCGAGCGAAACGACGTGCGCCGCGCCGCCGGAGGCCTCGATCTCGGCGCGCAACTCCTTCAGACGCTCGGTCCGCCGGCTCGCCAGCACGACCTTGGCGCCCGCCTGCGACAACACTTGAGCAAAGCGCTTTCCCAACCCGCTCGAGGCGCCGGTAATCAGCGCGACCTTGCCTTCCAGATTGATCGAACGGCCCATTGTCGTTCCTTGTTCGGTTGTTGTTACGGCTGCGGTTGACGGGTGCGGTAAGACCGTCACTACGGGTCATACCGTATCATAGAAATAGAACGATCGTGCTAATCTCTGTTCATCTGGTTGCAGTGCGGGTGTGCATCGCCCACAATACGAACCCGAAAAAAGCATTCTAACGGTAAGAGGAGCATCAATGACCCCCGCAAGTCTCATTGAGCAATACGGTCCACGCGAGTCGATGGAATACGACGTCGTGATCGTCGGTGGAGGCCCGGCCGGCCTGTCCGCGGCGATCCGCCTGAAGCAGCTGGCAGCGGAAAAAGGCGTCGAGCTTGGCGTGTGCGTACTGGAAAAAGGCTCGGAGATCGGGGCGCATATCCTGTCGGGCGCGGTGATGGATCCGCGCGCGATCACCGAACTGATTCCCGACTGGAAAGAAAAAGGCGCACCGCTGACGGTGGGCGTGACCGAAGACAAATTCCTGTTCCTGACCGAAACCGGCTCAAAGAGCGTGCCGACCTGGGCGTTGCCGGACAATTTCAAGAATCACGGCAATTACGTGATCAGCCTTGCGAATGTCACGCGTTGGCTCGGTCAGCAGGCCGAAGCGCTGGGCGTGGAGATCTTCCCGGGCTTTCCGGCGGCGGAGATTCTGTATAACGGCGATGGTTCGGTCAAAGGCGTCGCCACCGGCAACCTCGGCATCGGCAAGGACGGCGAGCCGACCGAAAACTTCCAGCTCGGCATGGAGCTGCACGCGAAGTACACGCTCTTCTGCGAAGGCGCGCGTGGGCATCTGGGCCGTCAGCTGAACGATAAATTCAAGCTGCGCGAAGGCGCCGATCCGCAGGTCTACGGGATCGGCATCAAGGAACTGTGGGAAATCGATCCTTCGAAGCACAAGCCGGGTCTGGTGATGCACACCGCCGGCTGGCCGCTGGAGAACGATACTTACGGCGGCTCGTTCCTGTATCACATGGACAACAACCAGGTGGTGGTGGGCTTCGTGGTCGGCCTCGGCTACACGAACCCGTATCTGTCGCCGTTCGAGGAATTCCAGCGCTACAAGACGCATCCGGCGATTCGCGCTGTGCTCGAAGGTGGCAAACGTGTGTCGTACGGCGCACGCGCGATCACGGCCGGCGGCCTGATGTCGCTGCCGAAGCTGGTGTTTCCGGGCGGCGCGCTGGTCGGCGACGATGCGGGTTTCCTGAACGCATCGCGGATCAAGGGCTCGCATGCGGCGATCAAGACCGGCATGCTGGCTGCCGAAGCTGCTTTTGAAGCCGTGCAGGCAGGTCGCACCAGCGATGAACTCACCGCGTATCCGGAGAGTTTCAAGACTTCGTGGCTGCATACCGAACTGCACCGCGCGCGCAACTTCAAGCAGTGGATGAGCAAGGGTCTGTACCTCGGCACGCTGATGGTCGGCATCGAGCAGAAGCTGCTGGGCGGCAATGTACCGTGGACGCTGCATCACCAGCATTGGGATCACGAGATGCTCAAGCCGGCTTCCCAATGCAAGCCGATCGTGTATCCGAAGCCCGATGGCAAGCTTACTTTCGACCGGTTGTCGTCGGTGTTCATCTCGAACACGAACCACGAAGAGAATCAGCCGGCTCACCTGACGCTGAAAGATCCGTCCGTGCCGGTGAATGTGAACTGGCAGACGTATGCCGGGCCGGAATCACGCTACTGCCCGGCGGCCGTGTACGAGTTCTTGAAGAACGACGACGGCAGCGAACGCCTCGTGATCAACGCGCAGAACTGCGTGCACTGCAAGACCTGCGATATCAAGGACCCGACGCAGAACATCGTGTGGGTCACGCCTGAAGGTGGCGGCGGTCCAAACTATCCGAACATGTAATCGATGCTTCACTTGCCTTCGCAGCGCCCGCTTCTGAATGCGGGCGCTCTGTGAAGGCAAGCAAACTCAGCGCCGCCCCACCGCTTCAATCCGCTCTCGCACCTTCGCCACCACCGGCGCCCAGTCGCCGACATGCGGCTGTCGAACTAACTCGATCGAATCGTACCAGGCAGTCTCCGGCGATCCATCGCCCCAGAACCAGGCGGAGACGTGGTCGATCATCAAACAGGTCGGCACGCCGAGCGCCCCCGCAAGATGCGCGGGCCCGCTATCGATCGTGACCACCAGATCCAGATTCGCAAGCAACGCTGCGACATCGTCGAAGCCGGACTGAAAATGATGCGTCAGATCGACGACGTCGAGACCCTTGGCCCGCCACTGCGCGACCGTCTCGCCGCGCCCCGGCGACACAGCGAAATAGGTCACACCGGCTACATTCAACAGCGGTTCGATTTGCTCGACTGGCACCGAACGCCGCGTATCGCGGATATGGTCCGGATTGCCGTTCCACACCAGACCGACCTTGCGATTGCCGCGCTTACCCGCCGTGTGCGCTTCGACTCGCTCACGCCATGTCTGCTCAAGAGCAGGATCAGCGCTCAAGTAGGGCGCGCCCCACCCCGTTGCGTCGACAATACCGAGCCGCAGCGGCAGGCTCATCAGCCCGCAATGAAAATCCGGCTGCGTCTCAAGACTCGTTTCGAGCGGCAAATCGGCGGGCAGCATTCTTTCGAATAGATGCCGCAGGGGTCCGTCGTGGCCGAAAATCACCCGGCCGCCCTCGCGCCGCGCCCGCTCGGCCAGCACCGGCAAAAAACGCACTGCCCACAGGCAATCGCCATTGCCTTGCTCGCCGTACACCACCAGCGTTTTGCCGGCAAGCGATTCGCCCTGCCAATGCGCACTGATCGCCGCGAGGGCTTGCTGCGCGTTATTCAGTTCGCCCGCCGCGAACGCGATGCGCGACTCGTAATGCGCCCAGCCCTCGGCAAAACGTCCACTGCGAATCTCGAGTTCCGACAGATCGAACAGCGCATGGGCGTTGTGCGGCGAAAGCGCCAGCACTTGCCGCAGCAACGCCTCGGCCTCGGCGAACCGCGCCTGCTCCTTGATACACAGCGCCAGCTTGTGAAGCGCCACCGGATTACCCGGCACGACGCGCACGGCTTCGCGTAAATGCGCTTCGGCCGCGGCGAAGTCATCGCGCTGCTGGACGGCCGCCGCGCGCCAGATCAACGCGTTGGCGTCTTCGGCATGGCGCGCGAGCAGCAGGCCGGTGGCCGAGTCGACCAATGCCCAGTCGCGCAACACGAACGCCGTTTGCGCAATCGTATGCAGCAGTGTCGGTTCGCAGGAAGGATCGAGTTGATAGGCGCGCACCAGCGCAGCAAGTGCCTCGCGCTGGCTCGCCTTGTCGCGGCCGGCGTGTTGCAGCAGCGCCAGACCGAACGCCAGGCAGTCGCCGGCGGCGGCATTGGGCGCGGCGGCTTGCGCACGCAGACCCGCGAGGTGGCTCGCGGACGGCGCGGAGTTGAGATCGGTCATGGAGAAGGCACTGCCAACGGGTACAGAGCTGCCTGAAGCAGGCCCGTTAAGGCGCGCTCGCCGCGATCTTCGGCGTGCTCACGGCTACGTCGCCGCATTGCGCGCGATGGCGCAGCGCATGGTCGATCAGCACCAGCGCGAGCATGGATTCAGCGATCGGCGTCGCGCGGATGCCGACGCACGGGTCATGCCGTCCGAACGTTTCGACGACGACCGGTTGCCCCGCCTTGTCGATCGAGCGGCGCGGCGTGCGAATGCTCGACGTCGGCTTGATCGCGATCGACACTGTCACGTCCTGGCCGGTCGAGATACCGCCGAGCACACCGCCCGCGTGATTGCCGACGAAACCCTCCGGCGTCAATTCGTCGCCATGCACCGAGCCGCGCTGCGCGACGCTGGCAAAGCCCGCGCCGATCTCGACACCCTTCACTGCGTTGATGCCCATCATGGCGTGCGCAATGTCCGCGTCGAGGCGGTCGAACAACGGCTCGCCGAGGCCGACCGGCACACCCGACGCCACGACGTTGATGCGCGCGCCGATCGAGTCGCCGTCTTTGCGCAGCGCGTCCATGTAGGCTTCGAGCTGCGGCACGATCTCCGCGTTAGGCGCGAAGAATGGGTTCTCGCGCACGTGCGCCCAATCGACGAACGGCACGTCGATCTCGCCGAGCGCCGCCATATACCCGCGAATCTCGGTGCCGAATTTCTCGCGCAGCCATTTCTTGGCGACCGCGCCCGCAGCCACCGTCGGCGCCGTGAGGCGAGCCGACGACCGGCCGCCGCCGCGATAGTCGCGGATGCCGTATTTCTGCCAGTAGGTGTAGTCGGCGTGGCCCGGGCGGAACGTGTCGGCGATGTTGCCGTAGTCCTTGCTGCGCTGGTCCGTATTGCGGATCAGGAGCGCGATCGGCGCGCCGGTGGTCTGGCCTTCGAACACGCCCGACAGAATCTCGACCTTGTCTTCTTCCTGACGCTGCGTGACGTGGCGCGACGTGCCGGGCTTGCGGCGGTCGAGTTCGAACTGGATGTCGGCTTCGTTGAGCGCCATGCCCGGCGGGCAGCCGTCGATCACACAGCCGATAGCGGGGCCGTGCGATTCGCCGAAGGTCGTGACAGTGAAAAGCGTACCGAGCGTGTTGCCGGACATGGGCGTCGTCCAAAGAAATGCGGGGAAAGCGTTATTATGCCAGCCCCGTGGCGTCCGGACCGCGTCGCGCGGCCGCTTTGGCCGATCGGCCAGGGGTGCATGCGCGAGCGCTTCCCGCTCGATCACCCGGTTTGTCAGGACACATGCCGCGCGATGTAGGAACGCTCGCATCGCCGCCGGCCCAAGTCATTCAGGCTGCGGGAATGCAAAACATCGCGAGTCGGAAATTTCTGCGCCGATGTTGCGCACAACTTGGCCGGCAATCTGCGCCTGGCCGGCGCCGGCATTCCACCACCTTTCACCCGAGCCCCGCCCGCGCTGGCATCTTTCGTTTTCCGTGACGCCGTTCGCGGGCTTCAGCGCCGCGGTCACGCTACTTCCGTGCCCCGCGCAACTCGGTGACGATCTGCTGCAACTTCTCCGGCGTTGCCAATGCCGGCTCGATCGGCTCGCCCACCGCCAGCGTCAGGCGACTCATGACGCCCTTCTGGATCGGCCGCGGCCAGCGCGCGTCGCCCGCGCGCGAAAACACGCTGCCCCACAGGCCGCGCAACGCCATGGGAATAACCGGCGCCGGCGTGCGCCGGATGATCTCGGTGACGCCATGACGGAACGGATTCATGTCGCCGGTTCTGGTCAGCTTGCCCTCCGGGAAGATGCAGACCAGATCGCCCTCCGCGAGCGCCTGCGCGCAGCGTTCGTAGGCGCGCGTCAGCAGTTGGGGGTCCTGATGCGCGGGCGCGATCGGAATTGCCTTGGCGTGACGAAACACCCAGCCGGCGAACGGCGATTTGAAGATCTGGTGGTCCATCACGAAACGGATCGGCCGCGGGCTCTCGGCCATGATGA
The DNA here is from genome assembly GCF_003634175.1 of Paraburkholderia sp. BL17N1. NCBI lineage: Bacteria > Pseudomonadati > Pseudomonadota > Betaproteobacteria > Burkholderiales > Burkholderiaceae > Paraburkholderia > Paraburkholderia sp. BL17N1. The sequence goes on along the minus strand of NZ_RBIW01000001.1, from coordinate 2,655,545 downwards.
CGATCGCGTCGACGAAACTCACGTGATTACAGACCAGCACGGCCGCGCCTTCTTCCGGAATGCGCTCGGCATGGACGAGGCGAATCCGGTAGAACGTGTGCACCAGCACCCACGCGATGAAGCGCAGCAGAAACTCCGGCACCAGCGAGTAGATATAGGTCGCCACCACGATATTGAGCAGCGCGGTGACGAGAAAAATCGCCGGAATGCTGAAGCCCGCAGAAGTCAGAGCGACGGCCATCAGCGACGAAACGATCATGAACAGCGAGTTCAGGATATTGTTCGCCGCGATGATGCGCGCACGGTGGCTCGGCTGGCTGCGGCTCTGGATCAACGCATACAGCGGCACGCTGTAGAAGCCGCCGAACATGGCGAGCAGGAACAGATCGGCCAGCACTCGCCAGTGCGCGGGCCGCAGAACGAACTCGCCTACGCTCAGCAGATGTCCCGGCAGCGGTAGCGCGTGGCTAGCGAAAAACAGGTCGATCGCGAACACGCTCATGCCGATCGAACCGAGCGGCACAAGCCCGATTTCGATGCGCCGCTTCGAGAGCTTTTCGCACATCAGCGAGCCGAGGCCGATGCCGATCGAGAAGGTGCCGAGCAGCACGGTCACAACGTCCGGATCGGCCGACAGCACATTCTTCGCGAAGCTGAAAAACGATGACAGGAAAATCGCGCCGACGAACCACAACCAGGAAATCCCAAGCAGACTCAGAAACACGGTGCGGTTCTCGCGCGCCAGTTTGAGGTTGCGCCACGTCTCGCTGACCGGATTCCAATTGATGCGCAGATCGGCCTGCGGCGCCGGCGTGGTCGGCACGAAGCTCGACACCACGCGCCCGACCAGCGCGATCGCAACGCACGCACAGGCCAGCACCACCGCGCCATGTTCGACAAAACCCGCGCCCACTCCGCCGACGATCGTACCGATCAGGATCGCCACGAAGGTGCCCATTTCGACCATGCCGTTGCCGCCGACCAGTTCCGCCTTCGACAGATGCTGCGGCAAATAGGAGTATTTGACCGGCCCGAACACGGTGGAGTGCACGCCCATCAGAAACGTGCACAGGTACAGGAGCGGCGCGCTATGCAGCCAGAAACCCGCGCCGCCAACCAGCATCACGACGATTTCGAAACTCTTGACCGAGCGCGTGAGCATCGCCTTGTCGTACTTGTCGGCAATCTGGCCGGAGGTGGCCGACAGCAGCACGAACGGCAGAATGAAAATGGCCGAGATCAGGAACGCCGCCGTTTTCGGATCGACTCCGGAAAAGCGCGCCGCCTGATACGTGACAAGCGACGTGAAGCCGATCTTGAACACGTTGTCGTTCATCGCGCCGAGGAACTGGGTCCAGAAAAACGGCGCGAAACGGCGCTGACTGAGCAGCCGGAACTGGGATTCGTGCGCCTCGTGTTGACGGGCAGCGCGGCGGGCAGCAGGTAACGGACGATCGCTCATGGAATTCCAAACACAGGCTGGAAGAACGACATGGAAGAAAGTGCCATGCACGGTGTTGCGTGTGGGCGGGTCGCCGGGCGCCGCGCGGTGCCGGATTGCAAACCCCGGACTGCAAATCCATTACGCGCGCTCGCGCGGGCCTCGGCGTCGTGCCGGCCCCCGAACTGGACACGAAACTCCACATGAGGCGGAACCCAGCGCCGGACACAAAAAAAGCGCACGCTTTCGCGCGCGCCTCGACTGCCTTTTCGCGCTCACAGCAACGACCAGCGCGTCGCAGTGAATCGCCGCGCATTAACGCGCCGGCTGCTGTTCCTGCTGTTCTTCCGGCCAGTCGCGGATATATGCCTTGAGCATGCGGTTTTCGAAGCCCTGCTCTTCGACCACTGCCTTGGCGACGTCGTAGAACGAAATCACGCCCATTAGCGTGCGGCTTTCCAGCACCGGCAGATAACGCACGTGATGCTCGAGCATCATGCGGCGGACTTCGTTGACGTCCGTTTCCGGCGTGCAGGTGAGCGGATGGTCGTCCATCACCTTGCGGATCGTGGAAGTGCCGACGCTGCCGCCGTTCTTGCTCAGCGTCAGCATGATTTCGCGGAATGTGAGCATGCCGACGAGGTCGCCGTACTCCATCACCACCAGCGAGCCGATGTCGTGCTCGGCCATGGCATTGACTGCGTCGTGCAGCGTGGTATCCGGCGTGACCGTGAATAGGGTATTGCCTTTGACTTTGAGGATGTCGCTGACTCGCATGATCTGTCTCCCGTAGTGCCCGCTAAGCTGGTAAAGCATCGATGTTTTTCGATCCTAGCGGAAAGACCCATAAAAGGAAAGCGGCCCGCCCACCAAGGCGCAGCGGGCGTTCGCCGGTTCGAAGCGGTGCTTGCGCGCGCACCCACATCGGGAAAACCGCGCTTGAAGCGCCGCATGCCGGTGATAGGATGGCCGCCACTTTCACCATTCGCGAGGCCGTCCGTGGCCTCGCCGTCCAGCATGTCCGCCAACCGTTTCGACACGCTTGCGCTGCACGCCGGCGCTGCTCCCGACCCGACAACCGGCGCGCGCGCCACGCCGATTTACCAGACTACCTCGTTTTCGTTCCGCGACTCGGACCACGCCGCGGCGCTCTTCAATATGGAGCGCGCCGGTCACGTGTACTCACGCATCTCGAACCCGACCGTGGCCGTGTTCGAGGAACGCGTCGCCGCGCTGGAAAACGGCGCGGGCGCGATCGGCACGGCAAGCGGCCAGGCGGCCTTGCATCTGGCCATCGCCACGCTGATGGGCGCGGGCTCGCACATCGTCGCCTCCAGCGCGCTGTACGGCGGCTCGCACAATCTGCTGCACTACACGTTGCGGCGCTTCGGTATCGAGACGACCTTCGTCAAGCCCGGCGACCTCGATGCGTGGCGCACCGCGCTGCGTCCGAACACGCGGTTGCTGTTCGGCGAAACACTCGGCAATCCGGGCCTCGACGTGCTCGATATCGCCGCCGTGGCGCAGATCGCGCATGAGCACCGCGTGCCGCTGCTGGTCGACTCGACTTTCACCACGCCTTATCTGCTTAGACCGTTCGAACACGGCGCGGACTTCGTTTATCACTCGGCCACCAAATTTCTCGGCGGCCATGGCACGACGATCGGCGGCGTGCTGGTGGACGGCGGCACGTTCGACTTCGAAGCCTCCGGGCGTTTTCCCGAATTCACCGAGCCTTACGACGGCTTTCACTGCATGGTGTTCAGCGAGGAAAGCACCGTCGCGCCGTTCCTTCTGCGAGCACGCCGCGAAGGCCTGCGCGACTTCGGCGCCTGCCTGCATCCACAGGCCGCGTGGCAACTGCTGCAAGGCATCGAAACGCTGCCGTTGCGGATGGAGCGGCACGTTGCCAATACACGCCGCGTGGTCGAATTCCTGGCCGGTCACGCGGCAGTCGAATCCGTCGCCTATCCGGAGTTGCCGACGCACCCGGATCACGCCCTTGCGAAGCGCCTGCTGCCGCGCGGCGCCGGCGCGGTGTTCAGCTTCAATCTGCGCGGCGACCGCGCCGCCGGGCGCAGTTTTATCGAGGCGCTCTCGCTGTTCTCGCATCTCGCGAACGTGGGCGACGCGCGCTCGCTCGTGATCCATCCCGCATCGACCACGCACTTTCGCATGGACGCCGCCGCACTCGCCGCGGCCGGCATAGCCGAAGGCACGATCCGCCTCTCGATCGGCCTTGAAGACCCGGACGATCTGATCGACGACCTCAAGCGCGCATTGAAAGCCGCACAGAAAGCGGGCGCGACGAGCGCGCCGCATGCCGGCACAGCCGCCCAACCCCGCCCGGAGTCAGCATGATCCTGACCGTTCAAGGCAAACCCGCCTACGCGTACACCGGCGGCAAAGCGTTCGATGCGAACCTGCCGACCGCCGTCTTCATCCACGGCGCCGAGCACGATCACAGCGTGTGGGCGCTGCAAACGCGCTACTTCGCGCATCACGGCTTCAACGTGCTGGCCGTGGATCTGCCCGGTCACTGCCGCAGTGGCGGCCCGGCGCTGACCACCGTGCCGGCCATGGCCGACTGGCTGGCCGCGCTGCTCGACGCCGCCGGTGTGCAACGCGCCTTCGTGGCCGGCCACAGCATGGGCTCGCTGATCGCGCTCGACTTCGCCGGCCGCTATCCGGAACGGGCAACGCATCTCGCCCTGCTTGCCACGGCGATTCCGATGGCCGTCTCCGACGCGCTGCTCGACGCCGCCTTGCACCGTGAGCCCGAAGCGATCGCCATGGTCAATCAATGGTCGCATTCGACCTTCGCAGCCAAACCCTCCTTCCCCGGCCCCGGCTTCTGGCTGCACGGCATGAACCAGCGTTTGATGGAGCGTGTCTCGGCAAGCGGCGAGCCGAACCTGTTCCACACCGACTTCGCCGCCTGCAACAGCTATGCGGACGGCCTCGCCCGCGCCGCGCAGGTGCGCTGCGCCGTACGCCTGATCGTCGGCCGGAGCGATGCGATGACGCCGCCGCGCGCCGCCAAAGCACTTGCGGGCGCCCTGGCGCAGGCCGGCGTACCGGTCGACACAGTCACGCTCGAAGCCGGTCACGCGCTCATGTCCGAGCAACCCGACGCCACGCTCGACGCCCTCTTTGGCTTCGCTTCCAGAGCGCCCCGCGAGGTCCGATAAACGTCACGAGCCATCACGATAACCGCGCGAAGAGCGGCGCGCCATTGGCCGAATGGCCAGGTTGCGCGCGTCGGCCGATAGCCGCACAATGGATCAAGCCTGTCCTGTTTCGAGCGCGCGTGCCTGGCATGTTGGCGCACGCCGGAGCATCGAGAAGCGTCGCAATCCGGAGGCCGTGATGGCTCAAACCGCGCACACCGATCACTTCGCGAGTTTCGCGGAGTTCTATCCGTACTATCTGAGCGAGCATCGCAACACGGTCTCGCGGCGGCTGCATTTCGTGGGATCGCTCGGCGTGATCGGCTGTCTCGCCATGGCGCTCGCCACTGGCGACTGGCTATGGCTGCCCGCCGCCGTGATCTGCGGGTACGGCTTCGCCTGGGTCGGGCATTTCTTCTTCGAGAAGAACCGGCCGGCTACCTTCCGGCATCCGCTTTACAGCCTGATGGGCGACTGGGTGATGTTCAAGGACATCTGCGTCGGCAAGATTTCGCTGTAGCGATGCGCTGGTTTTCAGCGCCGACAGTACGCATTCCGTGCGACTCAGGCCGCCTGATGCGGCATGGAAGGTGTGCCGGGTTCGCTCTGCTCGGCAGGCGCCGCACGAGCGGCCGCGCGCGCGGTCATCAACGCGGCGAGTGTGACTTTCAGCTTGTCGTTTTCCAGCGCCGCCAGCAGCATCTGGCCATCCACGCGGGTGGACGCCAGTTGCAGCTGATACTCGAGTTCGGCGCGGTCGATCACGAACAGCTCGAACAGGCGCTCAACCGTGATCTGCGCCGGATTCGCCAGCAACAGGAAGTGCGGACGCATGCCGTCCTCCTGCAGGCGCGCGATCCATTCGATCTCCTCGAGTTTCTGCAGCAGGTTGATGGTGGTGTCCATATCGCGTCGAAGCATTCGCGAAAGTTCGGGTACGGTGTAGCCGCGCTTGCCTGCCTCACGCGCTTCCGAGAGCCGCGCGAGCAGTTCGAGCGAGTCGAACAGATTGCTGCCCTCGAAGGTGGGCCGATGAAACTGGCCGATGCGAATGGCCGGCAACGCGGACGCGATCATCGCGCCGGCAAGCGTGATGAACCAGCACAGATACATCCACACCAGGAATAGCGGCACGGCCGCGAATGCGCCGTACACCGCGGTGTAGGTCGGAATGCGCCGCACGTAATAGCCGAAGCCGCGCTTCGCCAGTTCGAAGGCGATCGCCGCGGTCACGCCGCCAATCACCGCGTCGCGCCATTCCACGCGGCAATTCGGCAGGTAGACATAGAGAATCGTGAAGGCGAGCGCGGTGAGCGGCAGCGCCGCGCCCGCGAGCGCCCATTCGATGACGGGCGTCATGCGCTGCGCCGCCGTGAAGGTCATGGACTGCGTGAACAGATACGACGATATCGACAAACTCACGCCGATCAGAATCGGCCCGAGCGTGATGATCGCCCAATACACCAGAATGCGCTGCGCGATCGGCCGCGCCTTGCGCACGCGCCAGATCACGTTGAAAGCGGATTCGACCGTCATCATCGTCATCACGGCGGTGACGAACAGAAAGATCATGCCGATGGTCGTGAGACCCTTCGCCTTCGCCGCAAACTGATTCAGATAGTTAAAAATCTGACTGTTGAGCTGCGCGGGCATCAGGTGGTCGGCAAGAAAAATCTGCAGCGACATCTGGAACGAAGCAAAGATCGGAAACGCCGTGAACAGCGCGAACGCAACCGTCGCGAGCGGCACGAGCGAGAGCATGGTGGTGAACGTGAGGCTGCCGGCCACCTGCGGAATGCGGTCTTCGCTACTGCGCTGCGCGGCAAATTGCGCGAGCCGTTTGAGCGTGTCGAGATCGAAACGCACCCTGGACAACAAACCCCACCTCCTTGCTGCATGCACCGGTATGACAGGACCGCGCGCGAGACCTGGCCGAATGGCTATGGGCGGCCTGTGGAGCGGACCCAGCCCCTATAATACCCGTTCACCGATGAGGCCTATGAAAGACATTCTCGTGCTCTATTACAGCCGTCACGGCGCCACGCGCGAGCTCGCGCTGGCGATCGCGCACGGCGTCGACAGCGTTCCCGGCATGCAGGCGCGCGTGCGTACCGTGCCGGCGGTGTCCACCGTCTGCGAAGCGACCCAGCCCGATATTCCCGCCGAGGGGCCGCCCTACGTCGAACTGCGCGACCTCGAAGATTGCGCCGGTCTCGCACTCGGTTCGCCTACCCGCTTCGGCAACATGGCCGCGTCGCTGAAATATTTTCTCGACGGCACCACGCCGCAGTGGCTGTCCGGCGCGCTTGCCGGCAAACCCGCTTGCGTGTTCACGTCCACCGGCAGTTTGCACGGTGGCCAGGAGTCCACCCTGCTCTCCATGATGCTGCCGCTTCTGCATCACGGCATGCTGATCGTCGGCATTCCGTATACGGAGAGCGCATTGAGCACCACGCAAACCGGCGGCACGCCGTACGGCGCGTCGCATTTCGCGCGCGCGGGCAGCGCCGAACACGGTATCTCGGCGGACGAGAAGACGCTCGCCATCGCGCTCGGCGCGCGCGTCGCGCGCACGGCGGCATCCATGAGTGAAAGGCCGTGAACGAGCCGCACGCGCAACCGGCCGGCGCGTCGAACGCCGACACCGCAACGCGGGCGCCCGCGCCTCCGAGCGCTCCGCCCGTGCCGCGAAATCGCGCCGCCGCGCTCGGCGCCACCACGACCCTGGTCGCGCTGATCGTCGTGTCCGTCGTGTGGGAATGGTGGCTCGCGCCGCTGCGCCCCGGCGGTTCGGCGCTGGTGCTCAAGGCGGTGCCGTTGCTGCTCGCGTTGCCTGGCGTCTGGCGGCATCGGCTTTATACGCTGCAATGGGCGTCGATGCTGATCCTGCTGTATTTTGCCGAAGGCATTGTGCGTGGCTGGAGCGACCGCGGGCCGAGCGCAGGGCTCGGCTGGCTGGAAGCCGCGCTCTCCGTGGTCTTCTTCGTCTGCTCGCTGGCCTACGTCGCGCCGTACAAACGCGCGGCGAAACGAGCAGCAAAGCAGGCTGCAATTCAACCCGCAATTCAGCCAGCTAATCACGCCGGAAGCGAGCCGGCCGATCACGCCAATCCGTCCGGCTGACAAGAAACGCTCCGCCTCGCCCGACATTTCCGTCCGAATACGCTGACCGACCGACATGACCCAAACCGCTTTCCTCGCCGCCTGCCGCGACGCCATCGGCGCCGCGCAGGTGCTGACCGTTCCGCATGACACCGCCCCGTATCTGACCGACTGGCGCCGCCGCTACACCGGCGCGGCGTGCGCAGTGCTGTGCCCGGCCACATCTGACGAAGTCGCGGCACTCGTGAAGCTCGCCGTCGAGCATCGCATCGCGCTGGTTCCGCAAGGCGGCAACACGGGCCTTGCCGGCGGCGCCACGCCGGACGCAAGCGGCGCGCAGGCGGTCATCAGCTTGCGGCGTCTGAACCGGGTGCGCGACATCGATTCGCACAACAATACGATCACGGTCGAAGCCGGCGTGATTCTCGCCGAAGTGCAAAAGCACGCCGACGAGGCCGGCCGCCTCTTCCCCTTGAGCCTCGCCGCCGAAGGCAGCTGCACGATCGGCGGCAATCTCGCCACCAATGCGGGCGGCACCGGCGTGCTCCGCTACGGCAACGCCCGCGAGTTGTGCGTCGGGCTCGAAGTGGTCACGCCGCAAGGCGAACTGTGGGATGGCCTGCGCGGACTGCGCAAGGACAACACCGGCTACGATCTGCGTGACCTGTTCATCGGCGCGGAAGGCACGCTCGGCATCATCACCGCCGCCGTGCTCAAGTTGCATCCGCAACCGGCCGCGCGCGTCACGGCGCTCGCCGCGCTCGCGTCGCCGCATGCCGCGCTCGACTTTCTGTCGCTCACGCAGCGTGCCGCCGGGCCGCTGTTGACCGGGTTCGAATTGATGTCCGATTTCTGCCTGCGGCTGGTCGGCCGGCATTTCGAGCAGATGCGCTATCCGTTCGCCGAGCCGCACGCGCAAGTCGTGCTGCTCGAACTGTCGGACAGCGAAAGCGAGGAGCACGCGCGCCAACTGTTCGAGCGTCTGATGGAGACGGCGCTCGAAAACGGCCTGGTGCAAGACGCGGTGGTCGCGGAAAATCTCAGCCAGTCGCGGGCGTTCTGGAATCTGCGTGAACACATTCCGCTCGCCCAGGCCGAGGAAGGCCTGAACATCAAGCACGACATCGCGGTGCCGATCTCGAGTATCGGCCGCTTCATCGAGGAAACCGACGCGGCGATCGCGCAGGCCGTGCCCGGCGCGCGCATGGTGACGTTCGGCCATCTCGGCGACGGCAATCTGCACTACAACGTGCAGGCGCCCGAGGGCGGTGACGCGAAAGCGTTCCTCAGGCAATACCAGAGCCCGATCAACCGGATTGTCTACGACAGCGTGCACCGGCATCGCGGCAGCATCAGCGCGGAACACGGGCTCGGCCAGTTGAAGATCGACGAGGCGATGCACTACAAGCAGGACGTCGAGGTGCAGTTGATGCGAACCGTCAAACACGCGCTCGATCCGCTGAATCTGATGAATCCTGGCAAGGTGCTACGCTAGCGTTTGAAGCTCCGCGTCCCTTGCGGAGGCCATTGTAGGAGTCGTGGTCGTGAAGATTCGAGTGCTGTCCGATCTGCATCTGGAGAACGACGAGCCCGAGCTGATTCCGCATGCGCAGGCGGATCTGATCGTGCTCGCCGGCGACATCCACAATCACGCGGCCGGACCGCGCTGGGCCGCGCAAACTTTCGACGGCGCCGTGCCGGTGGTCTACGTGCCCGGCAATCACGAGTACTACGACGGCGAGTTCGGCGCGCTTGACGCCGCGCTGTACGACGCGGCAGCGCAGGTCGATAACGTGCACGTCTTGAACAACACCGCGCTGATCGACCCGCAAGGCCGGTGGCGCGTGCTCGGCACGACCTTGTGGACCGACTTCGCGTTGTACGGAAGCGATCCGGACATGCTCGCCGAATCGATCGAGGCGTCGCGAAAGGTGATGCTCGACTTCCGCGGACTGATTCAGATGAACTGGCCGCACGACACCCACGACGCCACGCGCGACTTCACGCCCGGCGACTCGCTCGCGTTGCACCGGCAAGCGCGCGCCTGGCTCGAAAGCGAGCTGGCCAAACCGTTCGGCGGCAAGACGATTGTTGTCACGCATCACGCGCCGCATCGGCTGAGTCTGGCCGAGCGCTATGCGGAAGACCACGTGTCGGCGGGCTTCGTCAATCACTTGCCGGACCTCGTGGGGCCGCCCGTCGCGCTGTGGATTCATGGGCATACTCATACGCCGTTCGACTACAGCGTGAACGGCACGCGCGTGGTCTGCAATCCGCGCGGCTATCGCGACCGGCGTACTGGCCAGTTGGAGAATCCGCTTTTTGCGTGGGATAAGGTCGTCGAGATTTAGCGGTCGCTTGAGGTGGCTTGGGGCGCGCACGACTTGGCGCCGCTGATCGCTCGGGACGGCTGGGCTGGGCTGGGTTCGGCTGGGCTGGGTTCGGCTTGGCCGGGGCGGCGTCGCTCGGGTCGGCTTCGCTTAAATCCGCTTGGCTTGAATCGGCATGGCTTGGATCCGCTTAGAGCCACTGGGCCGACTCGAGTCCCTCGGCATAGTTGCCGCCTTGGGGCCGATCTGAATAGCGCGCCCGCACAGCACGCACTACGCTGTCGTAGGTTGTCGAATCGCGGTTATCCGGCCGCGGTTATCGAAACCCAGGCCGGTCGTCCCCGGAGGTCGCTCATGTGTGGTCGAATCAGCCAGTATCGCGAGCCGCGTTTCTACACCGAGCACCTCGGCCTCGCCGACCCGCTCATGCTCTTCGATGCCGCCGACCGCCGTCCCGGCTACAACCTCGCGCCCGGCACCCACCCGCTCGCCATCTACCCGGATCAAACGGTGCACGCGATCCACTGGGGTTATTGCCCTGACTGGGCGCGCGAACAGCATCTGCCGCAAACGATCAATGCGCGAGCCGACGCCGCGCCGAACGGGCGCTACTTCAAGGAGTTGTGGAAAACCGGACGCGTATTGGTGCCGGCAGACGGCTGGTTCGAGTGGCGCATGGAAACCGCGGCCGTGCCCATCATCGGGAATCGTAAAGACAGACCAGACGAGCCGTCAGACCGCCAGCCCTACTTCGTGCATTTGAAGAGTGACGCGCCCATGTATCTCGCGGCGCTCTCGAGCGTGCGCGGCACTGAACCGCAAACGGAAGGCATGGGGATGGTGATCGTGACGGCGGTCGCCGACGCGGGTCTCGTCGACGTGCACGACCGCCGTCCGCTGGCATTCGCGCCGGACGCGGCGCGCCGCTGGCTGGACCCTGAATTGCCGCTCGATGAACTTGAGCAGCTGACGCGCACCACCGGCATCGCCGCCGCGCGCTTTTGTTGGCATAGAGTGAGCCACGAAGTGGACCGCACGCTGAACGACGAGCCGGGTCTGATCGCAGCAGTAAACTGAATTTGAGCGCCTGATAGGGGCGCGGAAGGCGGGTGAACCACGGCGGCCCAAAGCTTAAGCGCCCAATCGCCGCGCGCAAAGCTCAACGTAAGCGAGGGACGTGAGCTCGGATCAACTCCGTCACCCCAAGGACAGAAAACAGGCTGCCCGCTAGCGAGGCGCCACGTCGAATCTCAACGATCGCGCCGCTGCCCCTGCAAATCCGGGCGTTCGACCTTGACCGGCACCAGTTGCGGCTGCTGTTCGCGCAGCCGGCGCAGCAAATCGCGCGACGCGGCAATCCCGATCAAGCCAAACATGACGGCCACGCCGATCATCAGATGCGTATCCATGAATCCCTCGTCCTTCTGTCGTTGCGATTTGTAGCGATTTGCCGAACCACGGCGAACTCAGCGCGTCCGGTGCGCGCGGTGTAAGACGGCAGCGCATGAACGACACGTTAGCAAATCAACCGCGCGGCAGAAGTAAGGAAATGTTGCGACGCGGCAGTTATGTAACAGGCGCTCGCGCCAACTCCCAGCGGACGTCGACAATCCTCGGAACCCGCGCACGGCGAGGCTTCAGGTCCGCGCGAACTCGCGCAACTCCTCCTGGTCCGCGGCCAGCGTGGCGGGCAATTCGTCGCGCAGGAATTCGACCCACGTGCGAATCTTGGCGTCCAGATACTGCCGCGACGGGTACAACGCGTACAGATTCATTTCCTGCGACGTGTATTCCGGCAGCAGCCAAACGAGTTCGCCCTTTCGCAAACCACTGATCGCCGAGTAGATCGGAATCAGCCCGACGCCCATGCCGCTCGATACGGCCACCGCCATGGCTTCGGCCACGTTCACCTGAAACGTCGTCGCGCCAAGAGCGATGGTTTCCTCACCGTTCGGGCCGTCGAAAGTCCACTTGTCGGTCGGGAACACCGGCGTGACCATTTGCAGACACGCGTGGCGCGAGAGGTCCGCCGGCGTTTGCGGCACGCCGTGCCGCTCCAGATAGGCAGGCGACGCGCAAGCAATGCTGAACGCGCTACCGAGCCTTTGCGACACCAGCCCCGAATCCGGCAGACCGGTGGCGAGCGTGAGCGATACGTCGAAGCCTTCGTCGAGCAGATCGGGCATGCGCTGCGCCAGCGTCAATTCGATTTGCACGTCCGGGTAACGGTCCTGATAGCGGCCGACGGCCGGCACCACATAGTGCTGGCCGAAGCTCGTCATGGCGTGGACCTTCAGCTTGCCGGACGGGCGGGCGTGGGCGTCGCTCGCCTCGGCTTCCGCCTGGTCCACGTACGCGAGGATCTGCTCGCAGCGCTGCAGGTAGCGTTCGCCGGCCTCGGTCAGCGCGATGCGGCGCGTGGTGCGGTTCAACAGGCGCGTGCGCAGATGTGCTTCGAGATCGGACACCGCGCGCGACGCGTAGGCCGTGGTCGTATTCAGATGCTGCGCGGCGCCCGTGAAGCTGCCCGCTTCGACGACACGGACAAATACGCGCATGTTTTGAAGCGTATCCATAACTTTCCCTAGTAATCTGAGGCGATTGTTACACGATTCGCAAAGGCGATTGTCTCATATCTCGTAAAAATGCCTTGCATCTTTACCGGTTATTCCCCAATCAATCAAAAAATATAATGACGCACATGCTTCTATAGTCAATTTTGGAGGAAATCGTGCAGTCTCCGGTACAGAAAGGGATCGCCGCAGCCGCGGTTCTTACGATCCTATTAACAATCGCCGGCTGTGCAAGTACCGGAGGCGTCGCGCCGCAGGCCAGCGGAATCGAACCCGCTTCGCTCGACGCGGGCAACGCGATCCGCGCGGCCAATGCGGACGCCCAATGGCCCGCGGTCGACTGGTGGCGCGCCTATAACGATCCACAGCTGAACCAATGGATCGAAGACGCGCAAACGGGCAACCCCAGCCTCGCCGCCGCCCAGGCGCGCGTGCGCGAAGCCATGTCGATGGCCGGCGTGGCCCGCGCGGCGCTGTCGCCGCAAGTCAACGGCAGCCTGTCGATCCAGCGCCAGAAGTGGGCCGACAATCTTTACTACGGCCCGGGCCCGCTGGCCGGCGAGCAATCGTGGAACAACACCGGCACGCTCGGCCTGTCGTATCACCTCGACATCTGGGGCAAGGACAAGAACGCCGCCGAGCGCGCTTTGGACGCCGCGCACGCGAGTTCGGCGGATGCCCGCGCTGCCCAGCTCGAACTGGAAGGCAACGTGGTGCGCACGTACATCGAGATGTCGCTGAACTACGCGCTGCTCGACATCGCCAAGGCTACCTTGCAGCAACAGCAGCAAATCGCGGATCTGGCCAACCGGCGTCTGAAAGGCGGCATCGGCACGCAGCTCGAAGTGAGCCAGGCCGAAACGCCGCTGCCGGAATACGAACGCCAGATCGACGAAATCGAAGAAAAGATCGCGCTCGGCCGCAACCAGCTGGCCGCGCTGGCCGGCAAGGGTCCGGGCGCGGGCGATTCGATCCAGCGCCCGAGCCTGTCGCTCGAGATGGGGCCTGCCGGCTTGCCGAGCGCGTTGCCCGCGGACCTGATCGGCCATCGGCCGGACGTGGTCGCGGCGCGCTGGACGGTCGCGGCGCAAGCGCGCGGCATCGATGTCGCCAAGGCGGACTTCTACCCGGACATCAACCTGCTGGCGTCGATCGGCGGTTATGCGGCGATGGGGCCGCTGTTCCAGTTCCTGAAGAGTCCGTCGCATAGCTGGAGCGCGGGGCCGGCGCTGTCGCTGCCGATCCTCGATGGCGGACGGCTGCGTTCGCAACTCGGCGCGGCGTCGGCGGGCTATGACGAGGCCGTCGAGAGCTATAACCAGTCGATTGTCGGCGCGCTCAAGGACATTTCCGACCAGGTGATCCGCATCCGTTCGCTCGCCACGCAGGCCGAGGATGCCGACCGTTCGGTCGCGGCGGCCCGCAAGAATTACGATTTGTCGCGCGAAGGATATCGGCGCGGCCTGACCGATTATCTGAACGTGCTCATCGCGCAGAACCAGTTGCTGCGCGCGCAGGAAGGCGTGGCGAAGATTCAGGCCGAGCGGCTGGGCGCGCATGCGTCGCTGGTGACGGCGTTGGGCGGGGGACTTGACGACCCGGCTAACGGTCCCCAGGCGAATGAGACGCTGCCGGCGCATGGGAAGGGGAAAGTGGCGAGTTCGGCTGTTGGCGTTTTGCCGGCGAACGCGTCGGCGAGCACTAATGCCGCTGCCCGGCCGTCTAAGTCAGGAAGCTGATCATGTCCGCCTCCCCTGCTTCCGCGTCGCGGTCGGCGTTTACAGCGAAGTTCGCCGCGTTCTACGCGGCCGCCGCCGACTGGGCCCGCAACGACGGCCTTACGTGGATCTACCTCTTCAAAGCGCTCGCCGCCTGCTTCCTCGCGCTCGGCGTCGCAATGAAACTTGACCTGCCGCAGCCGCGCACCGCGATGACCACCGTATTCATCGTGATGCAGCCGCAAAGCGGCATGGTGTTCGCCAAAAGCTTCTACCGGATCTGCGGCACCCTCGTCGGTCTCGTCGTGATGCTCGCCTTGATCGGCCTGTTCGCGCAGCAGCCCGAACTGTTCATCGTCACGACCGCCATCTGGGTCGGCATCTGCACCGCCGGCGCCGCGCGCAACCGCAACTTCCGCTCGTACGGTTTCGTGCTGGCCGGCTATACCGCCGCGCTGATCGGCATACCCGCCTCGCAACATCCGGACGGCGCGTTTCTGAGCGCCCTCACGCGGGTGGCGGAAGTGGTGGTCGGCATCGTCTGCGCGGGCGCGGTGAGCGGCCTCGTGTTTCCGCAGTACGCCGGCTTGCAGATCCGCGGCACCGTGCGTGCGCGGTTCTCGGCGTTCGTCGAGTATGTGTCGGCGTCACTTGCCGGCCGCAACGACCGCGCGCAGATCGAAGCGACCAATGCGCGCTTTGTCGCCGACATCGTCGGTTTCGAAGCGGCGCGCAGCGTGGCCGTGTTCGAAGGCCCCGCTTCGCGCATGCGTGGCGGCCGTCTTGCGCGCCTGAACAGCGAGTTCATGACCGCGTCGACGCGCTTTCACGCGCTGCATCAGTTGATGAACCGCTTGCGCAACACGAACACCAGCGGCGCGGCCACCGCGATCGACGCGCTCGAACCGTACTTCAAGGAAATCGCCCCGCTGCTCGCGAAGTCCGGCGAACCCGTGCTGAGCGCCGCCGATGCCGCGCATGCCGCCGCGCAACTCGAGGCCTACAAAGCCGAGTTGCCCAAGCGCGTGCGCGCGACGCGCGCGGAACTGGAAGTGCATCCCGAGGCGCCGCTGCTCGACTTCGACACCGGCGCCGAACTGCTGTACCGCTTCATCGACGATCTGCATGCGTACGCGGCCACCTACGCGTCGCTTGCCGTCGATACGCATGAGCGCGAGCGCTGGATCGAACGTTACGAACCGAAGACGAATGCGATCGCGGCGGGCGTCGCGGGCGTGCGCGCCGCCATCGTGATGATGGCGCTCGGCGCGTTCTGGATCGCGACCGCGTGGCCGAGCGGTTCGACCTTGACGCTGAATGCCGCGGCGATTTGCGCGCTGGCGTCGTCATCGCCGAATCCGAAGCGCACCGCCTTCCAGATGGCCGGCGGCACACTGGTCGCCACGGTGATGGGCATGATCGCGGTGTACGGTGTGTTTCCGCACATCGACGGCTTTCCGCTGCTGTGCGCCGCGCTCACGCCGTTCCTGCTGCTCGGCGTGTTCATGACGACGCGTCCCGCGCTGGCCGGCTATGGCGTCGGCTACTGCATCTTCTTCTGCTTTCTTGCCGGCCCGGACAACGTGATTCACTACGACCCGAGCGCGTTCATGAACGATGCGATGGCGCTGGTGCTGTCCATGCTGGTGTCGTCGATCGCGTTCGCCGTGCTGCTGCCGCCTTCGACGCCGTGGCTGCGCAACCGCCTGCTGGTGGATCTGCGCCGCCAGGTCGTGCTGGCGAGCCGCGCGGGCCTGCGCCGCGTGAGGTCGCGCTTCGAGAGCGGCGCGCGCGATCTGATGTTTCAGATCAATGCGCTCGCTCAGAACGAGCCCGAGCTCAAACGCGACACCTTGCGCTGGCTCTTCTCGGTGCTCGAAGTGGGCAACGCGATGATCGACCTGCGCCGCGAAGTGACGGCGCTACCCGCCGACGCGCGCTATGCCCGGTCGATGCCGTGGCGTGTCGCGTTGCGTTCGATGTGCGATGCACTGGCCGCGCTCTTCGAGCGGCCGCGTGAAGACCGCTTCGACCGCGCGCTGGCAGCGACCTCCGATGCGATCGCTGCCGTCCAGCAGATGCTGGCCACTTTCACGCCGCCGCGTGAAGAGCGGCATCGGCTGCAACGCATTTTGAGTCAACTGCATTTCATTCGTACCGCGCTGCTCGATCCGCAATCGCCGCTTGAACCGCTGATGAGCGAACGTGTCGACGCGTCAGAAGGAGTTCTTCATGCCACGTGATATCGCCGTTTTCGACGCCTACGTGCCGGCCATCGTGCTGCTGTTTATCGCAGGCGCCGCGCTCACCTGGATGTTGGACCGCGTGATCGCCTATACGGGTTTGTATCGCGTGGTGTGGCATCCGTCCTTGTTCCGGGCCAGCTTGCTCGTGTGTGTGTGCGGCGTGCTGGGTCTCGCCGTTTATCGTTGATCAGAGTCGAAACATGACCATCCGAAATCTTGTGGGCTTCGTCGCGACAGCCGTCATTTTTATCGTCGCGATTTTGATTGGACGCGTGCTGTGGGTTCATTACATGGACGAACCCTGGACACGCGATGGGCGCGTGCGCGCCGAGATCGTGAATGTCGCGCCGGATGTTTCCGGCGCGGTTGTGGATCTGCCTGTGAAGGACAATCAACTGGTGAAGAAGGGCGATCTGTTGATGCAGATCGATCCGTCGCACTATGAGATTGCGGTTGAGCAGGCGCAGGCTGCGGTGGCGGCGCGAAAGGCCGAGTTGCAGATGAAGCGCGATGATGCGCAGCGGCGCGCGGATATGGATGCTTTGGTTGTGTCCAAGGAGAGCCGGGAGAATGCGACTCATACGGCTTCGGCTGCGGAGGCTTCCTATCAGCAGGCTTTGGCGGCTCTCGATGCGGCCAAGTTGAATCTTTTGCGGACGCGGGTGGTGTCGCCGGTGGATGGTTACGTCACCAACCTCAGCGTGTTTCGCGGCGATTATGCGACGGCGGGTTCGGCCAAGCTGGCGATTGTCGATAGTCACTCGTTCTGGGTGTATGGGTACTTTGAGGAGACCAAGCTTCCTCATGTTCGGGTCGGGGATAAGGCTGAAGTTCGGTTGATGAGCGGTGGCACCTTGCAAGGGCACGTGGAAAGTATTTCTCGTGGCATCTATGACCGCGACAATCCGGAAAGCCGCGAATTGCTCGCCGATGTGAATCCGACTTTCAACTGGGTGCGCCTGGCGCAGCGCGTGCCTGTGCGAGTAAAAATTGATTCGGTTCCCGAAGATGTTGTGTTGGCTGCCGGGATTACTTGCACTGTTGTTGTTACACCCGGAATTCGGAAGGCTGGGTGAGTTGTTCGGATTTCTAAGTGGTTGGCCTTTCCTTGTTTTGCTGGCGGTCTATTAGCGTTGCCCCTGTGCGGGGCGGCACCTACTTCTCTTTGCCGCCGCAAAGAGAAGTAGGCAAGAGAAAGCGGCTCACACCGCTAATTCTTAAGCGGGTCTCTCGCGCAGTCGCGGTAGTGGCGCATCTGGAATCCGTGTTCTCGCACACTCCGCGTCAGTGACAAGGCGCTCATTCTTCCGGCGGCGCTGCGCGCGCCGTCGCGGTCGTTCCGCACGCAATCGCACTGGCTATTTTCGGATTTTCAATAGTTTGCAATCCAAAATTTAAGATGCTGAACGGCTGGCTAAATCCATGCAGTAAATTTGGCAGCCCGTCTTCTTTCACCCGCCCAAACCAGGGCGAAGCTGATAGCCCCACCGCGCGCATGCGCACCCACTGTTTTCAGGCAGACCGCTCCGACTAGCGCGCAGCGCGAGGCGGGAAGAATGAGTCCCTTGTCACTTACGCGGAATGTGCGAGAACACGGATTCCAGATGCGCCACTACCGCGACTGCGCGAGAGACCCGCTTAAGAACTGGCGGTGTGAGCCGCTTTCTCTTGCCTACTTCTCTTTGCGGCGGCAAAGAGAAGTAGGTGCCGCCCCGCACAGGGGCAACGCTAATAGACCACCAGCAAAACAAGGAAAGGCCAACACCCTAAGCATTCCAAAACAACCCCACCCGCCAGGGCACCCCCCCCAAACTCACAACCTGAATTTCCCAACCATCGCCTTCAGACCTCGCGCCTGATCGTCCAACGACCTGGCCGCCGCCGTCGCCTGCTCCACCAACGCCGCATTCTGCTGCGTCCCGGAATCCATCTGCGTCACGGCAAGGTTGATCTCTTCGATCCCCGCGCTTTGCTCGGAAGAAGCCGCCGAAATCTCGCCCATGATGTCGGTCACGCGCTTCACCGCCTTGACCACTTCATCCATGGTTTGTCCGGCGTCCTGAGCCAGGGTCGAGCCATTGCTCACGCGCTCCACAGAAGTACTGATCAAGCCTTTGATCTCCTTGGCAGCCGCAGCGCTCCGCTGAGCCAGATTCCGCACCTCGGCAGCGACAACAGAAAATCCCCGCCCTTCCTCACCCGCCCGCGCAGCCTCGACCGCCGCGTTCAGCGCCAGAATATTGGTCTGAAACGCAATCCCTTCGATCACCCCGATGATGTCGCCGATACTGCGCGCGCTATCGTTGATATCGTTCATCGTCGCGACCACGCGGCTCACCACCGCGCCGCCCTTCTCCGCGATCTCCGACGCGTTGTTGGCCAGCGTGCTCGCCTGCTTCGCGTTATCGGCGTTCTGGCGAACCGTCGACGTCAACTGCTCCATACTGCTAGCGGTGCGCTCGAGCGCCATCGCCTGCTGCTCGGTGCGCTGTGACAGGTCGAGATTACCCATCGAAATCTCACCGGATGCCGTCGCAATCGCATCCGCGCTCGACGCGATATCGGCGACTGTGGTCGCGAGCCCGCTTTGCATGTCGTGCAGCGCGTACAGCATGCTCGACTTGTCCTTGCGACCGAGCGCGATCTCGGCCGACAGATCACCGGCCGCGATCCGGCTGGCGATTTCCTTCGCATACGCCGGCTCGCCGCCGAGCTGGCCGGCGAGGCGCCGGACCACCCACTCGCTGATGCCGAACGCGAGCACGATCAGCCCAAGCGTCGCCACCGCGATCATCACGAACGACGAGTGGTAAATAAAGCCCGACGCCTCGATGGTCGCCTTGGCCGCGGTGCCGCGCTGCGCGACGAGCTCGTCGACCATTTTTTCCAGCTTGCCGGTCTCGACCAGCATCGACACGTCCTGCGTGCCGACCTGCCAGTTCATCTGCGAGAGATCGAGCGGCTGCGCTTTCACGAGCGTCACGAAGTCGCGCAGATGCGCACTCCACACCGTCACGGCAGCGGCGAATTTCTTCTGCTGATCGACGGCCTTCGCGTCGGACGTGTCGACGTACTGTTGCAGCGTGCCGAGTTGCGCGGCGAGACCGCTCAGGCCCGCTTCGATGTCGGTGCCGAGTTCATCGCGCTCTTTCGCGGTGGTCGCGGTGAGCAGCATTTTTTGCGCGCGGCTCGCACGTAGCATGTAGCCGCGCGCTTCTTCCGCGGCGCGGCTGGCGACGTGTCCCTGATCGTAGATGGATTGAGCGGACGCATTCAGACGGCTGATCTGGGTCAGCGAGAACACGCCGATCAACAGCGTACCGATCAGCAGCACGGCAAACGCGAGGCGCAACATCGCCTTCACCGACAAACCCTTGAGCCTTACCGCCCGCGAGCGGCTGCTCTGGCCACGCGGCGGCTGGCCCGCCGCTTCTCCCTGCGCAACGAATCCCGCACCCGTCTGGCTGCCCAGCGAAACTGCTTTCATATTCCCCGTCCCCACGTTTAGAACTGCCGGAAAGGTCGGTTCCGGCATTGCTTCTTATCTCTCCGGGTCTACGGCAAGAACGCCCGCGATCTTTAACGTCGCTCGCGAAATGCCGGCCGGCTTTCGCCGCAAGTGTCGCCCGGTCCTCGACGCGCCGCTTTGTGAGCCGCGCGCCCGCGACCGTTTTATACATGGCCAAAAATCGCCGGTCGGCATATATCGGCCGCCTTGCCAGCCGCGCGCGATCGTGGCAGCACACGCGTGCCCGGCACCGTCGAGGTGCGCACGGTTCCCGGTTTCGGCGCACAGTCTCTGGCCCTCACCAGCAGCGCGTGTCCGATTCGCGACAAAACTTGTCCTTACAATTCGGTCAGGCCACATTAAACTTCGACGAATAGTTGCCGATGCAAAACGCCGCGTCGAAATGCCGCAGCGTTGGAAGGCTTGCTCAAACAGCGCCTTGCTGGCTTCAGATCTCTCATTGTTCTCACTCATCTAGCGTATGGAAACGAGCCTCGATAAAAGCGCCCTCGCCGGCGCGCCAGCCGGAGCTGGCACGGCAACAGGAACCGGCGCGGGCAGCGCCGCGCAACCCGCCGCCAAGGTGCAGCGCACGGTCTACTCCGTGCTCGGCGCGATCAGCTTCTCGCACCTGCTCAACGACATGATCCAGTCGTTGATTCTGGCGATCTACCCGATGCTGAAGGACAACTTCTCGCTGTCGTTCGGCCAGATCGGCCTGATCACGCTGACCTATCAGATCACCGCGTCGCTGCTGCAACCGCTCGTCGGCAGTTACACGGACAAGCATCCGAAGCCGTATTCGCTGCCCGTCGGCATGGGCTTCACGCTCGCGGGTCTGCTGCTGATGTCGGTCGCGCCCAGCTTCGGCGTGCTGCTGGTGGCGGCCGCGCTGGTCGGCTGCGGTTCGTCGGTGTTCCATCCGGAATCGTCGCGGGTCGCGCGCATGGCGTCCGGCGGCCGTCATGGGCTCGCACAGTCGCTGTTTCAGGTGGGCGGCAACGCGGGTTCGTCGCTCGGGCCGCTGCTCGCCGCATTGATCGTGATTCCGCACGGCCAACGCAGCATCGCGTGGTTTTCGGTGGCGGCGCTCGTTGCGATCGTCGTGCTGACGCAGATCGGCCGCTGGTACAAGGCGCATCCGTCGGTGAAGAAGGCGCGCAGCGTCGCCGGTCACGCCACGCTCTCGCGCAACAAGGTCATGTTCGCGATGGGCGTGCTGATCCTGCTGGTGTTCTCGAAGTACTTTTATCTCGCGAGCATCAACAGCTACTTCACGTTCTATCTGATCGACAAGTTCCATCTGCCGGTGCAGGCCGCGCAGGTCCATCTGTTCGTGTTCCTCGCGGCTGTCGCGGCGGGCACGGTGATCGGCGGTCCGATCGGCGACAAGATCGGCCGCAAGTACGTGATCTGGGTGTCGATCCTCGGCGTGGCGCCGTTCACGCTGCTGTTGCCGTATGCCAATCTGTTCTGGACCGGCGTGCTGACGGTGATCATCGGCGTGGTGCTCGCCTCGGCGTTCTCGGCGATCCTCGTGTATGCGCAGGAGTTGATCCCCGGCAAGGTGGGCATGGTCGCGGGCCTCTTCTTCGGCTTCGCGTTCGGCATGGGCGGGATCGGCGCGGCGGTGCTCGGGCAACTGGCCGATGCCACCAGCATCACGTACGTCTACAAGGTCTGCTCGTTCCTGCCGCTGATCGGCGTGCTGACGGTGTTCCTGCCGGATGTGGAAGGCAAGCGCGCGAAGGCGTGAGGGCCGACTGACCGCAGGTCTGGTGAAAAAGGCGCTTCGGCGCCTTTTTCTTTGTCTGTGCGAGAGGCCGGCGACTACGGCGCAATGTCGGAAGCGCGACTCCTCACCAATCCGACACCACGCCGCGCCGCTCATGGTGAACCCGCGTTGTCCGCCGAGCCACGCCTGCTCTATGCTTGTGCGGACACACGCCCTGCTCTCGCGCCGCGCCACACGGCCGCACGACCCGACATCCGTTCACCCACGCAGCAGAAGGATCGCCGCAGATGACAAGCTATCGCGACTTCCACCGCCGTTCGATCGAAGACCCCGAAGGATTCTGGCGCGACGAAGCGCGGCGCATCCACTGGCACACGCCGTTCGACACCGTGCTCGACCGTTCGAATCCGCCGTTCGCGCGCTGGTTTGGCGGCGGCCGCACGAACCTGTGCCATAACGCGGTGGACCGACATCTGGCCGAGCGCGCGCAGCAGAACGCGCTGGTGTATGTGTCGACGGAAACCGGCATCGAGCGGCGCTACACTTACGCCGAACTGTACGGCGAGGTCAACCGGATGGCGGCGGTCATGCGCTCGCTCGGCGTGAAGCGCGGCGACGTGGTGCTGCTCTATCTGCCGATGATCCCCGAGGCCCTGTTCGCGATGCTCGCCTGCGCGCGGCTCGGCGCGATTCACTCGGTGGTGTTCGGCGGCTTCGCCGCGCCGAATCTCGCGGCCCGCATCGACGACGCGAAGCCGGTGCTGATCGTCACCGCCGACGCCGGCGCGCGCGGCGGCAAGGTGATCGACTACACGCCGCTGATGGACGAAGCGCTCGCCCGCGCGAAACACAAGACGCCGCATGTCCTGCTGATCGACCGGCAACTCGCGCCCGAGCGGCTCAATGCCAGTTATCTCGTCCCCTACGAACCGTTGCGCGAGCAGTTTTTCGACGCCCATGTGCCGTGCGAGTGGCTCGAATCGAACGAGCCGTCCTACGTGCTGTACACGTCGGGCACGACCGGCAAGCCGAAGGGCGTGCAACGCGATGTCGGCGGCTACGCGGTCGCGCTGGCGGCGTCGATGGAGCACATCTTTCAGGGCAAGCCGGGCGACGTGATGTTCACCGCGTCGGACGTGGGCTGGGTGGTCGGCCACAGCTATATCGTCTACGCGCCGTTGCTCGCGGGCCTCACCACCGTGATGTACGAAGGTACGCCGATCCGTCCGGACGGCGGCATCTGGTGGCGTCTCGTCGCCCATCACCGGATCAATCTGATGTTCACCGCGCCGACCGCTTTGCGCGTGCTGAAGAAGCAGGATCCGGCGCTGCTGAAGCAAGCCGACCTGACGAGCCTGCGCGCGCTGTTCCTCGCCGGCGAGCCGCTCGACGAACCGACCGCCGCCTGGATCGCCGGCGCGCTCGGCAAGCCGGTGATCGACAACTACTGGCAGACCGAAACCGGTTGGCCGATGCTGGCGATTCCACGCGGCGTCGAAGCACTGCCGACCAGGCTTGGCTCGCCGGGCGTGCCGTCGGCGGGATTCAATCTGACCCTGCGCAACGAGTTGAGCGGCGAGCCCTGCCCGCCCGGCGAAAAGGGCGTGCTGACGCTGGACTATCCGCTGCCGCCGGGTTGCATGTCGACGGTATGGGGCGATGACAAACGCTTCGTCAGCACCTACTGGTCGAGCATTCCGAACCAGCAGGTCTATTCGACCTTCGACTGGGGCGTGCAGGACGAAGACGGCTACGTGACGATCCTCGGCCGTACCGACGACGTGATCAACGTCGCCGGCCACCGGCTCGGCACGCGCGAGATCGAGGAAGCGCTGTCGAGCCACGCGGCCGTCGCGGAAGTGGCGGTGGTCGGCGTAACGGATCCGGTGAAGGGTCAGGCGGCGATGGCCTTCGTGGTGCTGCGCGACGCGCAGGCTTACGCGGACACGAAAAAGCGCAGCAAACTGGAAAGCGAACTCACGGCGACGGTAGACCGCCAGCTTGGTGCGATTGCGCGGCCGTCACGAGTCGTGGTGGTGTCGATGCTGCCGAAGACACGCTCCGGCAAGCTGCTGCGCCGCGCGATCGCGGCGCTCGCCGAGGGACGCGAGCCGGGCGATCTGCCGACAATCGAAGATCCGGCGGCGTTGCAGCAGGTGCGCGAGGCATTGGACGACGCCGGGGGGAAATAGCTTGCAAGGCTGCGGCGGGGGCTGAAGCGCGGGTTGTTATCAATGCGTCGACATGCGCGCCACGACGCCGGCCGTCAGATTGTCGAACTGCGTGCTTCTAAAAACCGCGTCAGAATCGCGTTCGAATACGTGCCCGCGATCGCCGTGAGAAACGACACGAAAGACTCGGGCGCGTGATCGTCCGCGGTATCTGAAACGGTACGCACGACCGCGCACGGCACGCCGTATTCGTAACAGACCTGCGCGATCGCCGCGCCTTCCATTTCCACGGCGAGCGCATCCGGCAATGCCTCGCGCAAGGCCTGAACGCCTGCGGCGCTGGCCACGAACTGATCGCCGCTGATGATCAGACCGCGATGCACGCGCGGCTCACGCGTGCCGAAACGCGCCGCCGAGGCCGCGCCCTCTTCCGCGACGAACCGCTCGCAGGCCGCGGCGAGTTGATCGGCGAGCGCCGCATCGGCGTCGAAGCGCGAGATGCCCAGCAACGGCACTTCGAAACGCGGAAACAGCGGCGATGCGTCGAGATCGTGCTGCAACAGCGCGTCGGCGACCACGATGTCACCCACCCGCACCTCGCGCCCCACGCCGCCTGCCACGCCCGTGAAGACGATCGCCTCGACGTCGAATGCATGGATCAGCGCGCTGACCGTGGCCGCCGCCGCGACCTTGCCGACGCGCGCCAGCGTTACGACACACGGCGCCCCGTGGACGCTGCCCAGGTGATAGTCGCGCTGACCGTGCGTGATCGTGCGCACGCCGGACTCGGCGCGCATTGCTTCGATCAGATCGCCAAGTTCTTGCGGCAACGCCGCCAGAATCCCGAGCGGCCGATGCGAAACCGGCGTGCCGCCGCGGTTCGGATCGATCGCGGACATGCTTGCGGCTGACGGGTCACCCACCACAGCTGGCGTGCCGGCAGCTTCCACGCCGTGAGCCTCGACGCCCACCGTTCCAGCGCCATGCGCCTCTTTGCCCGCCGCGTCGACGCCAGATGCCCCGACGCCCGCGCCCGGCGCGCCTGCGCCCGTGCCGCTCATTCCACCGCCTGCAATTTAGCGACCGCGAGCGCCAGCCATTTCTCGCCGTGCCGCTTGAACTTGACCTGTGCTTTCGCGTCGGTGCCGCCGCCTTCGAGCGCGGTGATCGTGCCTTCGCCGAACTTGGTGTGGAACACCTGCTGGCCGACGCGGAAACCCGTTTCAGCCGCACGCTGTTCGTTCGCGAACGCAGGCAACTGCGCGGGCGTGGACGACGCGGGCCCGGTATAACCCGGCCGCGCGAACCAGTCGCGCCCATAACCCGCGTTGTCAGAGCGGCCGCCCCAACGCGCGCCCGCCTCGACCTTCGGCGTGAGCCACTTGAGCGTTTCCTGCGGCAGTTCGTCGAAGAAACGCGAGCGGATGTTGTAGCGGGTCTGGCCGTGCAGCATGCGGCTCTGCGCAAACGACAGATACAGCCGCTCCTTGGCGCGCGTGATCGCCACGTACATCAGGCGGCGCTCTTCTTCCAGACCGTCCGATTCCATCGCGCTGTTTTCGTGCGGGAACAGCCCCTCTTCCAGACCGGTGATGAACACCGCCGTGAACTCGAGGCCCTTCGCCGCGTGCACCGTCATCAGTTGCACGGCTTCCTGCCCGGCTTGCGCCTGGTTGTCGCCCGCCTCCAGCGATGCGTGCGACAGGAAGCCGGCGAGCGGCGTCATCGTGTCCGGGTTTTGCGCCGGGTCGGCGATGCCGGGCGCGTCGAGCACGACGGTATTCGGATCGTCGGTGGCGACGGCCAGTTCGGGCGCGGCGGTCGCGCCCGGACGCAGCGGGATGGAGCGCGCCGGCGTGTCCATGCCGTAGCCCTCTTCGCTGACGAACGCGGCGGCCGCGTTGACCAGTTCCTGCAAGTTCTCCAGCCGGTCCTGGCCTTCGCGTTCGTTCTGATAGAACTCCGAGAGGCCGCTCGTGCGCACCACGTATTCGACGGTTTCCGGCAGGCTCATCTGCTGCGTTTCCGCGCGCATCTTGCCGATCAGATTGGCGAAGCCCGCGAGGCTCGAACCCGCCTTGCCCGCCACGTACGGAATCGCCGCGGCCATCGAGCAGTTGTACTGACGCGCCGCGTCCGCGAGTTGCTCGATGGAGCGTGCACCGATGCCGCGCGTCGGAAAATTGACGACGCGTGCGAACGCGGTGTCGTCGTTCGGATTGTCGATCAGGCGCAGATAGGCGAGCGCGTGCTTGACTTCCTGGCGCTCGAAAAAGCGCAAGCCGCCGTACACGCGATACGCGATACCCGCGTTGACCAGCGTGTGTTCGATCGTGCGCGACTGCGCGTTGCTGCGGTAGAGAATCGCGACTTCGCTACGCGACGTGCCGGTGCTGATC
The DNA here is from genome assembly GCF_003634175.1 of Paraburkholderia sp. BL17N1. Taxonomy (NCBI): domain Bacteria; kingdom Pseudomonadati; phylum Pseudomonadota; class Betaproteobacteria; order Burkholderiales; family Burkholderiaceae; genus Paraburkholderia; species Paraburkholderia sp. BL17N1. The sequence continues at coordinate 2,629,152 of NZ_RBIW01000001.1, read as the reverse complement.
AGCGCCTTAATCTCCTCGACGATCCAGCCGGCTTCCTGCGAATCGGTCGCGGATTCATACACGCGAACCGGTTCACCGTGACCCGCGTCGGTGCGCAGATTCTTGCCAAGCCGGCGCGAATTGTTGGCGATGAGCTGATTGGCCGCGTCGAGAATATGGCCATGCGAGCGGTAGTTCTGCTCGAGCTTGATCAGATGGCGAACATTGAACTCGTGTTCGAAGTCGCGCATGTTGCCGACGTTCGCGCCACGGAAGGCGTAGATCGACTGGTCGTCGTCGCCGACGGCGAAGATCGAGTTGGTCTGGCCCGCCAGCATCTTGAGCCAAGCGTACTGCAGCTTGTTGGTGTCCTGGAACTCGTCGACCAGAATGTGACGGAAACGCGCTTGGTAGTGGGCGCGCAGCGGCGGATTGTGCGCGAGCAGTTCGTAGCAGCGCAGCAGCAGTTCCGGAAAGTCGACTACTCCTTCGCGCTGACATTGCTGGTCGTAGGCTTCGTAGAGTTCGACGAATTTTCGGTTGAAGTTGTCGGTCGCGTCGACGTCTTTCGGCCGCAGGCCCTGTTCCTTCGCGTTGTTGATGAAGTACTGGAGATTTTTCGCCGGGTACTTTTCGTCGTCGATGTTGAGGCCCTTCATCAGACGCTTGATGGCGGACAGCTGGTCGGCGGTATCGAGAATCTGGAAAGTGGCCGGCAGTCCGGCGTCGCGGTGATGCGCGCGCAGCATGCGGTTACACAGGCCGTGGAAGGTGCCGATCCACATGCCGCGCGTGTCGATCGGCAGGAGCGCCGACAGACGCGACATCATTTCGCGGGCGGCTTTGTTGGTGAAGGTCACCGCCAGAATCGTGGCGGGCGATGCCAAGCCGTGCTGGATGAGCCACGCGATGCGGGTGATCAGAACGCGGGTCTTGCCGCTGCCCGCGCCGGCGAGAATGAGGGCGGGCTCGTTGGGGAGCGTGACGGCGGCGTGTTGTTCGGGGTTTAGATTGGCTAGCAGGTCGGGCATTTTTTCGGAAGGGCGGCGGGTCGTTCGACATTATATGCCCCTGACGGGGGGGCGATTTTTTGCCTGCTTGGCGGGGTGGGTTGGTTTGTGGTGCTTGGGTTTTTTGTTGGGCTTTTTTTGCGGTCACTGGAGGTGGGTTTGCTTGCTGGGTGGGCCTTTTCTTGAAATCTTTGTGGTTTATTGGCGTTGCCCCTGTGCGGGGCAATGCTCTCAACTTAAGCCTCGAAGGGCTTGTAAACGAGGCATGGCTCCGGTAAACTCGATCGCATAACTCACTGATAAATCAACGATATGAACTCAAATACCAGCGTCCTCAAGGCTTCTGGCTGAGTTCTCCGAATTCCTGTTCGATCCGACGCTCGCCGATCGCGTGCGTCGTTCTCCCACCGCCTTTACCCGCAATCGCACACTGACCTTGCCGCGCATGGCCGCGCTGATGATGTCGGGCATGTGCGCCAGTGTGCAGGCCGAACTTGACGCGCTATTCGGCGCACTGGGAAGCCGCGGCGGGCGCACCCGCGCTGTCAGCGCACAGGCCTTCAGCAAGGCGCGACGGGGCGTGTCTGCCGAACTGTTCGAGCTGGCCCGTGCCCGCCTGATCTCGCTGGCCCAACCCCATATCGATTCGATGCGCTGGCACGGCCTGAGGCTGGTCGCCGCTGATGGCAGCCGCCTGCGTGTGGGCACGCGTCGCGGCCATGAACTGCGCGCCGATCACTACGCGTTTGCGCTATTCCTGCCGGGTTCCGAACTGACCCTGCACGCTGCACTTCATCCCGCCGACGGCGGCGAGCGGCAGATGCTGTTCGAAGCCCTCGATGTGCTGCAACCGCATACCGACCTGCTGCTGCTCGATCGCGGCTATATCGGCAACGCGATGGTGGCCGCACTCGCACAGCGCGAAATCCCGTTCTGCATGCGCGTCGATGCGCGTAACTGGAAATGCGTCAGCGCCTTTGCCCGCAGCGGTAAAGCCGAGCGTGTGGTGACACTGGACGCGCCCGGCGAACTGGATGCCCGCGACTATGAACTGGCGCGTACGCCCACCACTGTTCGCCTGATCCGCGACGTCACGCCGGGCGGTCGCGTGCGGATGCTGATGACCTCGCTGCTCGATGGCGGGCGTTATCCGGCGGCATCGTTCGGCGCGCTCTATCATCAGCGCTGGCGGGTCGAGGAAGCGTTCAAACGACTCAAGCACCGGCTGCGGCTGGAAGCCGTCACAGGCCTCGATTACCTGGCGTTACAGCAGGACTTCGGCGCAAAAATCCTCGCCGACAACCTGTTCACCCTGCTCAGCGATCTCGATGCGCCGCACGACGACAGACATGCCAGCCGTCCCAACCGGGTGTATGCACTGGGCGCACTCAAGCCCATCCTCGGCGCGTGTCTTCTGCGCATCCAGCGCTGCCTGGACGGCCTCGCCGGTGTGCTGGAAATGATCCAACAGACCCGATGCCGGATACAGCCCTCACGCTCCTATCCAAGACCACCCAGAAAAGCCAAGCCCCACTTCCATCTCGCGTACAAACTCGCATGATCCAGCGGAGCTTAAGTTGAGAGCATTGCCCCGCACAGGGGCAACGCTAATAAACCACAAAGATTTCAAGGAAAGGCCCACCCAGCGACCAAACAGCCCAAAAAACCACCTCCCGGCAACCACAATAAGCCTGCTGTAGAATTTGACCCTCCGGCGTCAAAAAACACGCCCACTCCCCCGAAGGTCATCGTCGATGCAAATTCAGATTCACAAGGAAGTCGATGCACGCGGGCTCATGTGCCCGCTGCCCATTTTGCGCGCCAAGAAGGCGCTCGCCGACATGGAAAGTGGCCAGATTCTCAAGGTGCTCGCCACCGATCCGGGCTCGCAGCGCGATTTCGCCGCGTTTGCGAGACAAACCGGCAATGAAATCGTCGAAAGCTCCGCGCATGACAAGGTTTTCACCTTCCTGATGAAGCGCCGCTGACCTCGGCGTACCAGCGCGCGCCCGCCGGAGCGATCGCCAGAAAACAAAAGGCGCTGTGCCCACGAATGCGGGCACAGCGCCTTTTAACTTCGGTTCAACGCTACCGGGTGGCTAACGGCTCACAGCCGCTCAACCTTCCAGCACCGGCGAACGGGTGCGCAGATATTCCTCGAAATCGGCGGCCACTTCCGGGTGACGCAAGGCAAACTCGACGGTTGCCTTCAGATAGCCCAGCTTGCTGCCGCAGTCGAAACGCGTGCCGTGATACTTGTACGCCAGCACCTGTTCGTCGGCGAGCAGCGACTGAATCGCGTCCGTGAGCTGCAATTCGCCGCCTGCGCCCGGCTTCAACGCACGCAGATGGTCGAAGATGCGCGGCTTCAGCACATAGCGGCCGACCACACCGAGATTCGACGGCGCCACGCTCGGCTCCGGCTTTTCGACAATGCCCGACATCTTGATGATCGAGTCTTCCCACTCCTTGCCGTCGACGATACCGTACGACTTCGTCTCCTGAGCCGGGATCTCTTCGACGCCGATCACCGAGCTGTGATAGTGGTCGAACACCTCGATCATCTGCGTCATGACAGGCGGCGTGCCGTACAGCAAGTCGTCCGCGAGAATCACCGCGAACGGGTTGTCGCCCACCAGCTTTTCGGCGCACATCACCGCGTGGCCCAGGCCCAGCGCTTCCGGCTGACGTACGTAGAAACAGTCCACATGGCTCGGCTTGATGCTGCGCACGAGCTCCAGCAGCTTGTCCTTGCCGCGCGCCTCGAGTTCGGCCTCGATTTCATATGACTTATCGAAGTGGTCCTCGATCGCGCGCTTGCTGCGGCCCGTGACGAAGATCATTTCGGTGATGCCGGCCGCCATTGCCTCTTCGACCGCGTACTGGATCAGCGGCTTGTCGACAATCGGAAGCATCTCTTTCGGGCTCGCCTTCGTGGCAGGGAGGAACCGGGTGCCAAGACCTGCTACCGGAAAAACCGCCTTTGTAACTTTTAGCATGTGATTACCCTGAATCCTCTGAATTAGCGATCGGTCCTTGCCCGCCGCCTGGGACGGGCACGGAGCGTGATCAAACCGGCAAGCGCGCCAGTTGGGCTTTCAGCTTGCCCACTGTCGCTTCGAATTCTGCCAGTCTTTTCTGCTCCTGCTCAACGACTGCCGGCGGTGCCTTGGCAACGAAACTTTCGTTCTGCAATTTGCCGTTGCACTTGACGATTTCCGTACTCAACCGCGCAATCTCCTTCGACAACCGCTCGCGCTCGACTGCCACATCGATTTCCACTTTCAGCACGAGCTTGTCATTCCCAACGATAGCAATTGGCGCGCCATCTGCCTGCGCATCCAGGCTTGCCTCGTCGGCAATGATCTGCACTTCGGACAAACGGGCCAATGCCTGTGCGTAAGGAGCAAAGGTGCGCAGACGCTCCGCGTTGCCGGTAGCGAGCAACGGCACCTTGACCGCCGGCGACAGATTCATTTCGCCGCGCAGATTCCGGCACGCGTCGATCACTGCTTTCAGATCGGCCGCCCACTGTTCCGCGTCTTCATCGATCTTCGACGGTTCGGCGACGGGGTACGGCTGCACCATGATGGACGCTTCGCCCTCAGCTTTGTCCTTGGGATAACGCCCGGCCAACGGTGCCACTTTTTGCCACAGCGCTTCGGTGATGAACGGAATCACCGGGTGCGCCAGTCGCAGCACCGTCTCGAGCACGCGCAACAGCGTGCGGCGAGTTGCGCGCTGCTGGTTCGGCTGACCCGTCTGGATCTGAACTTTCGCGAGTTCCAGATACCAATCACAGTATTCGTCCCATACGAACTTGTATAGGGCGTTGGCCACATTGTCGAAACGATAATCGGCGAAACCCTTGGCGATTTCCGCTTCCACGCGCTGCAGCCGCGAGACGATCCAGTAGTCGGCCTGGGAGAAATGCAGGTGCCCGTCCGGGCCGCATTCGCCGCATTGTTCCGGCTTGCCGAAGCCGCAATCGTGACCTTCGCAGTTCATCAGCACGAAACGGGTGGCATTCCACAGCTTGTTGCAGAAGTTGCGATAGCCTTCGCAGCGCGCCAGATCGAAGTTGACATTGCGCCCGAGCGTGGCCATCGACGCCATCGTGAAGCGCAGCGCGTCCGTGCCGAATGCCGGGATGCCGTCGGGGAATTCCTTACGGGTTTTCTTTTCGATGGACGCGGCCTGCTTCGGATTCATCAGGCCGGTGGTGCGCTTGGCGACCAGCGCGTCGAGGCCGATGCCGTCGACGATATCGATCGGGTCGAGCGTATTGCCCTTGCTCTTCGACATCTTCTGGCCTTCGGCGTCGCGCACGAGGCCGTGCACATACACTGTGTCGAACGGCACCTTGCCGGTGAAGTGCGTGGTCATCATGACCATGCGCGCGACCCAGAAAAAGATGATGTCGAAGCCGGTGACCAGCACCGACGACGGCAGGAAGTGTTTCAGTTCCGGCGTTTCATTCGGCCAGCCGAGCGACGAAAACGGCACCAGCGCGGACGAGAACCACGTGTCGAGCACGTCCTCATCGCGCTTGAGCGCGCCTGTGTAGCCGGCGGCCGCAGCCTTGGCGCGCGCGCCTTCCTCGGTCTTCGCGACGAAGATTTCGCCGTTTTCGCCGTACCATGCCGGAATCTGATGGCCCCACCAGAGCTGGCGCGAGATGCACCAGTCCTGGATGTTTTCGAGCCACTGATAGTAAGTGGTGGTCCAGTTTTCCGGCACGAACTTGATTTCGCCGCTGCGCACCACGTCGAGGGCCGTTTCGGCGATCGATTTTCCTGGATTGAAGGTGCCTTCCGGTGCCGGCTTGCTCATGGCGACGAACCATTGGTCCGTCAGCATCGGCTCGATCACGACGCCCGTGCGGTCGCCGCGCGGCACCATCAGCTTGTGCGGCTTGACCGATTCGAGTACGCCGAGCGCTTCGAGGTCGGCCACAACTTGCTTGCGGGCTTCGAAGCGGTCGAGGCCGCGGTATTTTTCCGGTGCGTTGTCGTTGACCTTCGCGTCGAGCGTGAGGATTTCGATCATCGGCAGCTTGTGGCGCAGGCCGACCTGATAATCGTTGAAATCGTGCGCGGGCGTGACCTTGACGACGCCGGTGCCGAACTCGCGGTCGACATAATCATCCGCGATGATCGGCACTTCGCGGCCTGACAGCGGCAGCGTGACCGTCTTGCCGATCAGATGCGCGTAGCGCTCGTCTTCCGGGTGGACCATCACGGCGGTGTCGCCGAGCATGGTTTCCGGGCGCGTGGTGGCGACCGTCAAGTGGCCAGAGCCGTCCGTGAGCGGATACTGGATGTGCCAGAGCGAGCCGTTTTCTTCTTCGCTGACCACTTCGAGGTCGGAGACGGCGGTGAGCAGCACCGGGTCCCAGTTCACGAGGCGCTTGCCGCGATAGATCAGGCCCTGTTCATACAGGCGTACGAAGACGTCGCGCACGGCGGCCGACATCTTGTCGTCCATCGTGAAGTATTCGCGCGACCAGTCGATCGAAGCGCCCAGGCGGCGCACCTGGTTCGTGATGGTCGAGCCGGATTCCTGCTTCCATTCCCAGACGCGTTCGACGAATTTTTCACGGCCGAGGTCGTGGCGCGAGATGCCCTGTGCGTCCAGTTGCCGTTCGACGACGATCTGCGTGGCGATGCCCGCGTGGTCCGTGCCCGGCACCCACAGGGTGTTTTCGCCGAGCATGCGGTGATAGCGGGTCAGGCCGTCCATGATCGTCTGGTTGAACGCATGGCCCATGTGGAGGGTGCCCGTGACGTTCGGCGGCGGCAACTGGATCGAGAAATCTTTCCGGTTTTCCTCGATGGTGGGCGTCGCGTAGGCGCGCTTTTCCCATTCGGGGCCCCAGTGGGCTTCAATGGTGTGGGGCTCAAAGCTTTTGGCAAGCGTAGAGGTGGTGTCGCTCGGGGTCTCGCTCATTTGTGTCGGTTCGGCTGGTGAATGCTGAGAATGGTTGATTATAAGCGGCGCCTGGCGGGCGGGCGGGTTTTGGGTGTTTTGGTGGGATGGTTCGGTTGCGTGGCGATGTGGGCCTTTCCTTGAAATCTTTGTGGTTTATTGGGGTTGCCCCTGTGCGGGGCGGCACTTCCTTTCTTTGCCGGCCGCAAAGAAAGGAAGCAAAGAAAGCGGCTTCACACCGCCAACTTATAAGCGGGTCCTCCGGCTGGGAGGAGGTAGTGGCACATCTGGAATCTGTGCCCTCGCGCATTCGGAGCTTGTGACAAGGCAGTCATACCGCCCGCCTCGCGCTGCGCGCTCGCCGGAACGGTCCGTCCAAAAAACCGTCGCTGCGCGCGCGTGCGGTGGGGCCACCGGCATCGCCGCGGCGATGCCGCGAAGCGGCCGGCGGTCTTGAAGGCGGCGGCCGCGATGGACGGAGCGGGCACCACGGGAAATGCCGTCGGACGTGGGAAATGACGGGACGAAAACAGTTGCGCGCAAAAAAGCCGAGCACCCCGGCAAGCCGCCCATGCCGGAAATCCGTCCACGACTCATTGAACGCTTGGCATCGAAACGACCGATTTTTTGCAGAACGACCGCGACGGCGCGCGCAGCGCTGCCGGAAGAATGAGCGCCTTGTCACGAACGCGGAAGGCGCGAGGGCACAGATTCCAGATGCGCCACTACCTCCTCCAAGCCAGGAGACCCGCTTACAGGCTGGCGGTGTGAAGCCGCTTTCTTTGCTTCCTTTCTTTGCGGCCGGCAAAGAAAGGAAGTGCCGCCCCGCACAGGGCAACGCCAATAAACCACAAAAATTTCAAGGAAAGGCCCACACAGCAAGCAAACCAGACCTTGGTCACAGCAAGAAAAGCCCAACACCCCCCAAAAAAACACAACCCACCGCGTAAAGGCAAAAAAAAACAAAAAGACAAAAAAACCTACAACCTAACAGCCTCCCCACTCAACAAAGACTCCCGCAACGCCACCCCAATCCGCGTAGCCTCCAACGCATCAGCGAGTGAAGCCCCAGCCTGCGCAGCAGAAGACCCCACCCCATCCCGCACAGCCGTAACAAACGCCCGCGCCTCAAACAAAAACGCATCTTCGAACCGCTCGAAAAAATTCGGCGTGCACTCATTCCGAATCCCGGTGGCGTCGTAAATCTCAACGCGATTCGCCCGCGGATTACGCCCGATAGCCAGCGCGCCCGCAGTGCCAATCACCTCGCTATGCGTGTCATTACCATGCGCCTGCGTCCGCGACGCATAAAACATCGCCAGCTTCCCGCCCTCGAACTCGCAGATCGCGATGCCGTTATCCACATCGCCGAACTCACGCAAGCCTTCATGCATCACCGCCGCCCCTGCGGCAAACACGCGTTTCGCGCGCGGCTTGCCGAGCAGCCACCGCGCGACATCGATATCGTGCACCGTGCAATCCAGGAAGATCCCGCCAGAGGTCGCCGCAAAACGCACGAAAAAACCATCGCTGTCGTTCTGATCCGCGGTCTGCGAGCGCACCAAAAACGGCCGGCCGATCTTGCCCGCTTCGATCTTGTCGAACGCGTCCTTATAGCTCGGGTCGAAGCGCCGCATGAACCCGATAGTGGCCTGCAGATGCGGATAGCGCGCGGCTTCCGCCAGCACCCTTTCGCACTCGGCGACATCCAGCGACAACGGCTTCTCGCAGAACACATGCTTGCCGGCTCGCAACGCATCGACAATCTGTTGCGCGTGCAACGAAGACGGCGTGACGAGCCACACCGCGTCCACCTCGCGGTCAGCCAGCAGCTCCGCATAATCCTCGTACAGACGCGGCGCGGGCAACGCTTCACGCGCCCAGGCCCGCTCTTCTTCCACCGGACTGCAGGCGGCCACGAGCGACGCGCCCGGCACGCGATGCGCCAAATTCTCCGCGTGCCGCTTGCCAAGACGCCCGAGGCCGACTACGCCCACACGAACCCGCGCCGTCGCGACCGTCATCACGATCCCTCACCGAGCTTGACCGCGCGCCCCTCGCGCCACGAACGGGTCGCGGCGTCGGCGAGTTCGAGTGCCTTCAAACCGTCGGCGACGGTCGTGCGCACCGGCTTGCCATGTGTCACCGCATTGAAGAAATGCGCGATTTCGTGCGCGTAAGCCGCGCGGTAGCGTTCGAGGAAAAACGCTTCGGGCACATCGCTCGACACCTCGGTTTTCGAATAGGCCGTGACTTCCGTGGGACGCACATTGCCCGCTTGCAACATGCCGTGGCTGCCCAGTACTTCGAAACGCTGGTCGTAACCGTACGCGGCGCGACGCGCGGTGTTGATCTGGCACAGGCGGCCGCGCTTCGTGCGGATCGTGACCGCGGTCGAATCGATATCGCCCGCCTCCGCGATCGACGGGTCGCTCAAACAACTGCCGGTGGCGTGCAGCGTGTCGGCTTCGTCGTCGAGAATCCAACGGAAGATGTCGAAGTCGTGAATCAGCATGTCTTTGAAAATGCCGCCGGAATGCTTGATGTAATCGACCGGCGGCGCGCCCGGATCGCGACTCGTCACGACCAGCATCTCCGGCGTGCCGATCTCGCCGGCGTCGAGTCGCGCTTTCAACGCCGAGAAAGTCGGATCGAAGCGGCGCTGAAAACCGATCATGCACACCACGCCCGCGCGCTCCACCGCGGCCGCACAGGCACGCGCACGCTCCAGCGTCAGATCGACCGGCTTCTCGCAGAACACGTGCTTGTTCTGCGCGGCGGATTGCATGATCAGATCGGCATGCGTATCGGTGCTCGAACAGATCACGGTCGCGCCGATCGACGCATCGCCCATCGCGCCGTCGATATCGGCGACCTGCGCGCCGTGCTCGGCGGCGAGTGCCGCGGCGGCTTCACGATTCACGTCGACCACGTATTTGAGTCGCACGCCCGGCTGCCGCGCGAGATTCGCCGCATGAATCTTGCCGATGCGCCCCGCGCCGAACACCGCTACGTCGATCGTCTTTGCCCCATCAGTCATCGTATCCTCCAGTGTCTTTGGATTCTTCAACATTCAATTCGAGCTTGTAAGCAAGCGCGATAAACAACGCCTGGCACAAACAGATCGTGCTGGTCAGCGAGCGGAACGCGAACGCGCTGCCCTCTTTCACATACAGTTGCGTACTGGCATAACGCGCGAGCGGAGATAGTTGGCTATCCGTAATAACCAGCGTTTTGGCCTGGTGATGATGCGCGACCCGCAAGCAATACTGCGTCTCTTTGCCGTAGGGCGCGAAGCTGATCGCGATCACCACATCGCCCTTTTTCACACTCCGAATCTGTTCGCGGTACATGCCGCCGAAACCGGACACGAGATGCACGCGCTTGGGCGTGTGCTGCAGCGCGTAGACGATATAGCTCGCCACCGGAAACGAGCGCCGCACGCCGATCACGTAGATGTTGTCGGCTTGCTGCAGCATCTTCACCGCGGCGTCGAACTCCTTGTCGTCGAGGCCCGCCTCCAGTTCTTCCAGGCCGCCGCGCGAGGCCGCGATGAATTCGCGCGCCACCGAACCGCCGGACAGCGCGCCTGGCTTCTCGTCGATCAGCTTGCGAATGCGCTGCTGATAACTCGGCGACGAACTGCCCTGCCCCGTGTAAGCCTGCCGGAAAACCGCCTGCAGATCGGAGAAGCCGGAGAAGCCGAAACGCTGCGCGAAACGCACCACCGCGGACGGGTGCACGCCGCAGCTCGCCGCAATGTCGCTGGTGCGGTCCACCATTACGCTGGAGCGATGCTGCTCGATATACGTCGCGACGTTCTTCAACTGACGCGGCAATGCGTCGTAGTTTTCTGCGATGCGCTGCATCAATTCCTCGACGCTGGGCAATTCCTCGGTGCTCTCTTCCGCCATGGCTCTCTCTCGGGTGCTTTATTGCAGTGCCGCAGCGGCTTCAAACGCCCGCCACATGGCCTCCTGACGCTGCCGATTATAGGCAGCGGGCGGATCAAATGGAACTTATTTTCTATTTTTATTTTCAATGAAATTTTCATTGCAACGCGTTGGAAGATCGCCTAATCTTGGTCGTGAGCGATGGCGCTTTGGTGGCAACACCCGGGTTTGTACGCAGATGCAAAGCCGCCCGCCAGACGCTCCCTTCAAAAACGACATACCGAGAAAGGTGGAGACAATGAGACTTTGCAAGGGCAAGGCTACGCTCAGGATTCTGGTGACGGCATTGACGTTGGCGACGGGATTCGGCGCGGCCTCGGCCGCCCGCGCGGCTGACGCGCACTTCGTGCTGATCAGCCACGCGCCGGATTCGGATTCGTGGTGGAACACCATCAAGAACGCCATCAAACAGGCCGACGAAGACTTCAACGTCGAGACCGACTACCGCAATCCGCCGAACGGCGACATCGCCGATATGGCGCGTCTGGTCGAGCAGGCCGCCGCGCGCAACTACGACGGCGTGATCGTCACCATCGCCGACTTCGACGTGCTGAAAAGCTCGATCAACAAGGTGACCGCGAAGAAGATTCCGCTCGTCACGATCAATTCCGGCACCGAGGAACAGAGCGCGCAACTCGGCGCGATCATGCATGTGGGCCAACCCGAATATGTGGCAGGCAAAGCCGCCGGTGAGAAAGCCAAGGCAGCAGGCGTGAAGTCGTTCCTGTGCGTGAATCACCTCGCCACCAACACCGTGTCGTTCGACCGGTGCCGCGGTTTTGCCGAGGCGATCGGCGTCGATTACAAGTCGTCCACCATCGACTCCGGCCAGGATCCGACCGAAATTCAATCGAAGGTCAGCGCGTATCTGCGCAATCATCCGAACACCGGCGCGATTCTGACGCTCGGACCGACCCCGGCTTCGGCCACCTTGAAAGCGGTTCAGCAGATGGGTCTGGCTGGCAAGATCTACTTCTGCACGTTCGACTTCTCCGACGACATCGCCAAGGCGATCCAGAACGGCACGATCCAGTTCGCGATCGACCAGCAGCCATACCTGCAGGGCTACATCCCCGTGGCCGTGCTGGCGATCGTCAAGAAAGAGCACACCACCGATCCCGCGAAGATCCGCCAGATTCTCGAAGCCAATCCGAAGTTCAAGGAACGGCTCGCAACCTACGGCCTCGCACCGTCGTACGGACCGAAGAACATTCGCTCGGGCCCGGGTTTCATCACCAAGGAAAACCTCGACAAGGTCATCAAGTACGCAGGGCAGTATCGCTGATTCTTTTCTCTAGCTAGTCACGCGCACGGCGGGCACCGCTTCGATTCGGAGCGGGCCGCCCGCCCCCGCGCATTTCACCGGCTGTCGTTCTCGCCACGCATCCTCGCGTGCGAGCCGCACACGGCCGGGCTCCAAGGAGACATCATGGGTGTAGCCGGCAAACACTTCCCACCGCACGTCAAGACGAATACCGGCGAGGCCGCGCCCTCGCTGCCCGATTCGGATGAACGGCTGCGCAAGGAATCCCGATTCGGCCACGTGCTGAATCGCCCCGAATTCGCCGCGATTTCCGGCGCGGTACTGGTGTTTCTCGTTTTCGCGCTGACGGCCGGCGGTTCCGGCATGTTCAACCTCGACGGCGTGATGAACTGGTCGCAGGTCTCCGCGTATCTCGGCATTCTCGCCGTAGGCGCCTGTCTGTTGATGATCGCCGGCGAGTTCGATCTGTCCATCGGCTCGATGATCGGTTTTGCCGGCATGATGGTCGCGATTCCCTCGGTGTACTTTCACTGGCCGATTTCGCTGGCGATTCTCTTCGCGTTCGCCGGATCCATGCTGCTCGGCGCGCTGAACGGCTATCTGGTGATGCGCACGCGCCTGCCGTCGTTCATCGTCACGCTCGCGTTTCTGTTCATCCTGCGCGGCCTCACGCTCGCGCTCTCGATCATGTTCGCGGACCGCACGATCGTCTCCGGTGTCGGCGACCTCGCGCAGAACGACTGGTTCGCGAATACGCTGTTTCATGGCGTCGCGCTGAACGGTCTGTTCACGATGCTTGCGCGCCACGGCATCGGCACCATGCTCGATAACGGCCATGCGCTCGTGCCTGGCATTCCGAAGGTAATTCTGTGGTGGCTCGGACTCGCGGCGGTGTGCGCGTTCGTGCTGGCAAAAACGCGCGCGGGCAACTGGATTCTCGCTGTAGGCGGCGACGCCAACGCGGCCAAGAACGTGGGGGTGCCAGTACGTCGCGTGAAGATTTCACTGTTCGTACTGACCGCGTTCTGCTCGTGCCTCTTTGCGGTACTGCAAGTGTGCGACATCGGCTCAGCCGCGGCCGACCGCGGTCTGCAGAAGGAATTCGAAGCGATCATCGCCGCGGTGATCGGCGGCACGTTGCTGACGGGTGGTTATGGTTCGGTGGTCGGCGCGTGTTTCGGTGCGTTGATCTTCGGCGTGGTGCAAATCGGCATTACCTACACCAACGTCAGTTCCGACTGGTTCCGCGTGTTCCTCGGCGTGATGCTTTTGATCGCCGTGCTGTTCAATCACTATGTGCGCCGCCGCGTTTCGCAGGCGTAAAGAGGAGACGAACATGTCCGATATGAATACCACGGCGAACGCCTTGCCTGAATCGAACGCAAACGCGACCGCAGCCGCGCCGCACGAAGACGTGATCCTCGCATTGGAGAACGTCAACAAATACTTCGGCAAGGTGATCGCATTGAGCGGCGTGACCTTGCGCCTGAAACGCGGCGAAGTGCACTGCCTGCTCGGCGACAACGGCGCGGGCAAGTCGACGCTGATTAAGACCCTCGCCGGCGTGCATCAGCCCTCTTCCGGCCAGTATCTGGTGGACGGCAAACCCGTGCTGTTCGAGTCCCCGAAAGATGCACTCGATCTCGGCATCGCCACCGTGTATCAGGATCTCGCGCTGGTGCCGCTGCTCTCCGTGGCACGCAACTTCTTCATGGGACGCGAGCCGCAAAAGAAGTTGTTTGGTTTCCTGAGCGTGATGGACCTCGAAACCAGCGCCACCACCGCGCGCGAGAAGCTCGCCGAAATGGGCATCAACGTGCGCGACGCGCATCAGCCGATCGGCACCATGTCCGGTGGCGAGAAACAGTGTCTCGCGATCGCGCGGGCGATTCACTTCGGCGCGCGCGTGCTGATTCTCGACGAACCAACCGCCGCGCTCGGCGTGAAGCAGAGCTTCAACGTGCTGAAGCTGATTCACAAGGCGCGCGCCAAAGGCATCTCGGTGATCTTCATCACGCACAACGTGCACCACGCGTATCCGATCGGCGATTCGTTCACGGTGCTCAATCGCGGCAAATCGCTCGGCACGTTCACCAAGGAAACCATCAGCAAGGACGAGGTGCTCGACATGATGGCCGGCGGCGCCGAGATGCAGAAGATGATCGGCGAACTCGAAGGCGCGACGATCTGATTCATTCGCGCGACGGTTCGGCGCAGTCGCGCCGGCCGTCTCGCCCAGCTATTCAGGAAACTTCATGGATCATTCCAGCACATCCAGCGGCATCACGTCCGCCTCGACGCCGGCCAGCGGCAGCCGCTTTGCGCCGGGCCGCAGCCGCGATATTGTCTGCCTCGGTCGCCTCGCTGTCGATCTCTACGCGCAGCAAGTCGGCGCGCGGCTCGAAGACGTGTCGAGCTTCGCGAAGTATCTTGGCGGCTCGTCGGCGAATATCGCCTTCGGCTGCGCGCGGCTCGGCCTCGCGTCGTCGATGCTGGCGCGCGTCGGCAACGATCACATGGGCCGTTTTCTCACCGAGACGCTCACCAAAGAAGGTTGCGACGTCAGCCACGTGCGCATCGATCAGGAGCGTCTGACCGCTCTAGTGCTGCTCGGCCTCAAAGACCGCGATACTTTTCCGTTGATCTTCTATCGCGAGAACTGCGCGGACATGGCAGTCGATGAAGCGGATTTCGACGAAGCCTTCATCGCGTCGTCGAAAGCGCTGTTGATTACCGGGACGCACTTCTCCACCGAGCAGGTGAACCGTACGAGCCGCCGCGCGCTGGACTATGCGCGCCGCAACCAGGTGCGCACCGTGCTCGATGTCGACTATCGCCCGGTGCTGTGGGGCCTCACCGGCAAAGCAGACGGCGAAACCCGCTTCGTCGCGAGCGAGGGCGTCACCGCGCATTTGCAGCGCATTCTGCCGCTGTTCGATCTGGTGATCGGCACCGAAGAGGAATTCCGCATTGCCGGCGGCAAGACCGAATTGGTCGACGCACTCGCGATGGTGCGCGCCGTCACGCCGGCCACGCTGGTGCTGAAACGCGGACCAATGGGCTGCCAGATCATCGACGGCGCGGTGCCCGCCTCGCTCGACGATCTGCCGATTCACGGCGGCGTGGAAGTCGAAGTGCTCAACGTACTCGGCGCGGGCGATGCGTTCGCCTCGGGTTTCCTCTCCGGATGGCTGCGCGATCAACCGCTGGAAGCGTGCGCGCGCATTGCAAACGCGAGCGGCGCGCTGGTCGTCTCGCGTCACGGCTGCGCGCCGGCCATGCCCACGCCCGCCGAACTCGACTATTTCCTGCGCGAAGCGAAAGCCGATCCGCAGCGCATGCGCCGCCCGGATCGCGACGCAACGCTCGCGCGGCTGCATCGCGTCTCGCCGGCCCGCAAACAATGGGACGAAGTGCTTGGTTTCGCCTTCGACCATCGCAACCAGTTCTTCGAACTCGCGCAGCAAACGGGCGCCGACGAAGCGCGCATCGCGCGTCTGAAGGGTCTGTTCGTCGAAGCCGTCGCGCAAACCGAAAGCGCGTTGGGGTTGCAGAACCGCATTGGCGTGCTGATCGACGACCGTTATGGTCAGGACGCGCTGAACGCCGCCACCGGCCGCGGCTGGTGGATCGGCCGGCCGGTGGAATTGCCGGGCTCGGTGCCGCTCGTGTTCGATCATGGCCGTTCGATCGGCACCACGCTGATTCCGTGGCCGCAGGAACATATCGTCAAGTGCCTCGTGCAGTTCCATCCGGACGAGCCCATCGAGCAGCGTCTCGAACAGGAAGCGCAACTGCGCGCGCTCTTTGACGCGACGCAAGCAAGCGGCCATGAATTGCTGCTCGAAGTGATTCCGCCGAAACACGCGCAACTGCCGCAAGCGCCCGACACCGTGTATCGCGCGTTAAAGCGCCTGTACAACATCGGCATCTATCCCGAGTGGTGGAAGCTCGAACCGATGGACGCCGCGCAGTGGCGCAACGTCGACGCGTTGATCGCCGAGCGCGATCCGTACTGTCGCGGCGTGGTGCTGCTCGGTTTGTCGGCGGCCGTCGAGCAGTTGGACGAAGGCTTTCGCGCGGCGGCGCAATCGGCGACGTGCCGTGGCTTCACGGTCGGACGCACGATCTTCCACGAGCCGAGTCATGCGTGGCTCGCCGGAGAAATCGGCGACGACGAATTGATCGCGCGCGTACGCCGCACCTTCGAAACACTGATTGCTTCGTGGCGTGCAACGCGTGGCGCATGCGCCGCGCAGCCCAGCGCGCCGAACCCTGTCCAACAGGAGCAAGCCGCATGAATCAGCGCGTATTGCATCACGACGCGGCGTCCGCCAACGACGCCAGCCACGCTGGCACGCGCCCGGGTGGCACGGTGCGCCTGACGACCGCGCAGGCCTTGGTCCGCTATCTCGCCGCGCAACGCGTCGCGACTGAAGACGGCGAAGGCACCGAGCCGCTGTTCGGCGGCGTGTTCGCGATCTTCGGCCATGGCAACGTGGCGGGGATCGGCGAAGCGCTGTATCAGCACCGCGACGAACTGCCGACCCTGCGCGCCCACAACGAACAGGCGATGGCGCACAGCGGGATCGCCTATGCGAAGGCGCATTTCCGCCGCCGCATGATGGCCGTCACGACGTCGATCGGACCGGGCGCCACCAACCTCGTGACCGCGGCGGCGCTCGCCCATGTGAACCGTTTGCCGGTGCTGCTGTTGCCCGGCGACATCTTCATCTCGCGCGCCCCCGATCCCGTCTTGCAGCAGGTCGAAGACTTCCACGACGGCGGCGTCTCCGCCAATGACGCGCTCAAGCCCGTGTCGCGCTACTTCGACCGTATCGTGCATCCCGCGCAATTGCTGAGTGCGTTGCCGCGCGCGGTGCGCGTGCTGACCGACGCCGCCTTGTGCGGGCCCGTCACGCTCGCGTTGCCGCAAGACGTGCAAGCGCAGGCTTGGGATTTCCCGGTCGACTTCTTCAAGCCGCGCGTCGTCACGTTTTATTCGCCCGCACCGCGCGTCGACGAAATTGAAGCCGCTATCGCGCGTCTGCGTCATGCCAAGCGGCCGCTGATCGTCGCGGGCGGCGGCGTGCTCTATGGCCGCGCAAGCGACGCGCTGCACCGCTTCGCGACCGCGCACGGCATTCCAGTGGCGGAAACCCAGGCTGGCAAAGGCTCGCTCGCGTGGAACGATCCGCTGAACGCGGGCGCGCTGGGCGTGACGGGCTCGCCCGCCGCGAACGCGCTCGCGCACGACGCCGATTGCGTGCTGGCCATCGGCACGCGTTTGCAGGACTTCACCACCGGCTCCAACACCTTGTTCTCGCAAGCCGACGTGATCGCCATCAACGCCAATGCGTTCGACGGTCTCAAGCATCGCGCGCAAGTGGTCGAAGCCGACGCGCGTCTCGCGCTCGAAGCGCTCGCCGAACCGCTGCAAGGCTGGCACGCGGATCGCGCGTGGACCACGCGCGCGCACAAACTCGCGGCAAGCTGGCGCGATACGGTGGGCACGCTCACGCATGCGCCGCAGCGCGATGCCGTGCTGCCTTACGAGGGCGATGTGATCGGCGCCGTGCAGCGTTCGAGCGCCAGTTCACCCGCGAACGATATCGTCGTCTGCGCGGCCGGCACCCTGCCCGCCGAATTGCACAAGCTGTGGCGCGCCGGCAAACCGGGCGCGTATCACGTCGAGTACGGCTACTCGTGCATGGGCTATGAGATTGCCGGCGGACTGGGCGTGAAGCTCGCGCGGCCCGCGCGTGAAGTGATCGTGATGGTCGGCGACGGCAGCTATCTGATGATGAACAGCGAGATCGCCACCTCGGTGATGATCGGCGCGAAGCTGATCGTCGTAGTGCTCGACAATCGCGGCTATGGCTGCATCAACCGCTTGCAGCAGGCGTGCGGCGGTGCGCCGTTCAACAACCTGCTGGAGAACTGCATGCAAGGCCCGCTCGGCGCGCCGCAGATCGATTTCGCCGCGCATGCGCGTGCGCTTGGCGCGCAAGCCGAACATGCGGCGAATGTCGCTGAACTCGAAGCTGCTTTGGTACGCGCCCGCGCGGCGGATCGCACTTACGTCATCAGCATCGATACCGATCCCGCTCGCACTACCGACGACGGCGGCTGGTGGTGGGAAGTGGCCGTGCCGGAGGTCTCGCCGCGCCCCGCCGTGCGCGACGCGCGCGCGAAATACGAAACGCAACTCGCGGCCCGCGCCGAACCGGCCGGCTCCGCGCAAAACACCGGCTCCGCCGACAACGAATGAGGACGCCCGCATGACTGCTTTCGACGTACGTATCGGCATCAATCCGCTTTCGTGGATGAACGACGATCTGCCTTCGCTCGGCGGCGAAACGCCGCTCGAAGTGGCGCTGACGGAAGGCCGCCAGATCGGCTATCAAGGCTTCGAACTCGGCAACAAGTTTCCGCGCGAGCCTCAGGCGTTGAAGACGCTGCTTGCACAGTACGATCTCGCGCTGGTCTCCGGCTGGTATTCCGGACGCCTCGCGCGACGCAGCGTCGAGGAAGAAATCGCGGAAGTCGACCCGCATCTGGAATTGCTCGCGCAAAACGGCGCGACGGCGATGGTGTACGGCGAGGTCGCCGATTCGATTCAGGGCGCAGCGCAACCACTTTACCAACGCCCGCGTTTTTTCAGCGAGAAGCAATGGGCCGAATACGCGGCACGTGTCGATGAATTCGCGCGTTATACACTGAGCCGCGGCGTGCGGCTCGCCTACCATCACCATATGGGCGCTTATGTCGAAACACCGGCCGACGTCGATCAACTGATGGCACGCACCAGCGACGCTGTCGGCCTGCTGTTCGACGCGGGGCACATCACGTTTGCCGGCGGCGATCCGCTCGCCGTGCTCGACAAACATATCGGGCGCGTTTGCCACGTACACTGCAAGGACGTGCGCCCCGCCGTCATGAAGCTCGCGCGCAATCGCAACTGGAGTTTTCTGGACGCGGTCATCGCCGGCGCCTTCACGGTGCCGGGCGACGGCGCGGTGAATTTCCCCGCGATCATCGAGCGCCTGAAGCGGCACGGTTATTGCGGCTGGCTCGTGGTGGAAGCCGAACAGGATCCGGTCGTGGCGCCATCGTTCGAGTATGCGCAGAAAGGCTACAAGACATTGCGCGCGCTGGTCGATGCGCCGCTCGACCGCACAGAACAGGAGGCAGCATGAGTTTATTGGTGAAGGCGCAGCGCGAAGGCCAGACAATCGCGCGAGTAACACCGGAGTCGGCGTGCTGGCGTTATGTCGGTTTTGCCGCTTACCGGCTGGGCGAAAACGAAGTCGCGCACGTGTTCGAACCATCGCGTGAAGTGTGCATCGTCGTGCTCACGGGCGCAGTGGATATCGAAACGGCGGACACCAAATGGAGTTCGCTGGGTTCGCGCGACAGTGTCTTCGAAGACGCCGCGCCGTATGCGGTCTATCTACCGCCGAATGTGCGGATCACGGTACGCGCTTGCCGCGATGCCGAGATCGGCGTGGCGAGCGCACCGGCCAAAGGCGAATTACCGGCGCGGCTGATCGAGCCGGGTTCGATGAAACGCTCGACACGCGGCAAAGGGCTGAATACGCGATACGTATGCGACATTCTTCCGCAGACCGAGCCGGCGGAGTCGCTGCTGGTGGTGGAAGTCAGGACGCCTGGCGGACACGCTTCGAGCTACCCGCCGCACAAGCACGACACCGACAATGTCCCGCACGAGAGCTCACTTGAAGAGACTTACTATCACCGGCTCGATCCGCCGCAAGGATTTGCGTTTCAACGCGTGTACACCGACATGCGCGATATCGACGAGTCCATGGCCGTCGAGAATCACGACGTCGTGATGGTGCCGCGCGGCTATCATCCGGTGATCGTGCCGTATGGGTACGACTCGTACTATCTGAACGTGATGGCGGGCGGGCAGCGAGTCTGGCATTTCCGCAACGACCCGGCGCACGAATGGATCATCAATAAGGACGCTTGATGTAGCAGCCCGCGCGGCGCTTACTACAGGTGCCCCGCAGGCTATTTTCTAACGGCCAGATCGACGTCCAGGCCGCCGTCTTCGCCCATCTTCACCGTTCCCTTCGACACGTCCTTGCGATAAGCGTACAGATCGAACTTCATCACGCCGGGGTTCGAACTGTCCTTGATGAAGGTGCGCGTATTCGTCACCAGCGAGTTGAACATCTTCACGTCGCCGGATTCGATCCAGACGAAGCTCTTGCCCGCGCCCGCAGGCGGCCTCGCGGCGACGACGTTGCCGTCGCGCTTGAACTTCAGCACGAGACCTTCGTCGGTGACCGTCGCGCTGGCGAGACGCCCTTGCAAAACCGGCGGCGGAAACACGGTGTACTGATCGAACACCAGCTCGCTGCCCTTCAGCGCAACGCCCTTGCGCGTGAACGGCGTGAGCGAGGCGAGCGGAATATCCAACGCGCGCAGCAAGCCGGCCTGCGGCACACCGAGCACCTTCACCGAGGTCGGCTCATACACGAGATGCCGCTCATCTCTGGCGACGATCGTGCCGCTCATCGTGGTCGGCAGCCAGACACCGGGAAAGTGATTCCATAACTTGATGCCGCCGCTCACTTCCAGCTTGCCGTCCACGGGTTTCAACTGCAAATCGTTGAGCGAGCGCGGCTCGTAGTCGAGCAGATAGTCGTTGAAAAGCGCCGCCATCGCGGGCCACGGCTCCACGACCTCGCCGCCGATGATACGGATATCGTACTGATCGGGATCGTCCAGATCGACCGGTTGTCCTGGTTTTTTCGGCACCATCTGCGCGTCCAGCGTACGCACGTGAAAACCGATGCGCCCCGACACGTAGAAGTCGACATTCTCGACGTGAATCAGCGGTGCGGGTCCCGACGAATGACGCTCGTCGCTCAAAGCCGAACCCGGCGTCGCCATGCTCTGCCTCGCGAATGCCGCGCGCGTGCCGACCGGAATCGCACGCGCCACCGACGCGGTCCGCACCGTCTGCGGCGCGTGTTGCCAGACGAGCCGCGCCTGCGCGAGCGCGGCCTGCTGCACGCGAATGAAGCTGTCGTTAAAGCGCGCACTCGGGCTGCCGGTTTGCAGAGGCGTGTCTTTGTCCGCGCCGGCTAGCGTCGTATATGACGGCAGATGCACGTCCAGCGCGCCCGCTTCGTCGAAGGTGAAATAGCCCGCCGCCATCTGCTCGCGATAGTGGTACAAGTCCAGCACGAAGGGCCCTGTACCGTCGACCGGCGTGAGCGCCATGTCGATGTTCATCGGCATCGAGCGCATGAATTTTACGTCGCCGCCCTGCACCAGCATGCCGCGTGCGGGCATCGTCGCGGGCCAGACGATGCCCGGCACGGTACGGTCGTCGAGCGTGAAGCGTACGCCTGCCGCACTCGTTTCAATCTGCGTGATCGTCATACGCAACGCGGGCGGCGGCGTCAGTCTGGCCACCTGCATCACGACATCGTCGCCGTCCAGACGCGCGATCGGCGTGTCCACTTTCAGCAGGTCTGCCATCTTCACGTGCGCGGCATGCATCAACTTGTCGGCGCCGACGCCGGCCACTTCGACGTGATCGGCGTGAAAGACGAGTTCGTCGGCATCGCGCATGGACAGCGATCCGCTCAACACGATCGGCACCCACGTCTCACGATGCATTTCGCCGGTGATGCGCAGATTGCCGCCGTCCTGCGGCACGACGCGCATGTTGCGCAGCGGCGAGCCCTGATACTGGAACAGGTAACGGTTGAAGATTGCCGTGAGCTTCGCCATGTCGAGCGTTACATGGCCGCGGTGGACGTTGATCGTCACGCTGGTCGGATCGTCGAATACGATCGGCTGGCCGGGCCGCGCCGGGCTCAGCGTCGCCGCCATGTCGTGAATCATGAAGCCGATATCGCCGGTCACGCGAAAGTCGACGTCGCGCGCGAACATCAGCGAGCCGTCGATGCCGGAATCGCGCAGCGTTAGCGGACGGCTGCGTTTCTCGCTCATCCCGCTCGCCGAGGGCACGCGCGCGGCGACGCTTTGCTCCGCGGCCAGTTGTCTGGCCTTGGCGAGTTCGAGTGAGGGGCGCGTCGACGAAGCAGGTTGAGCGGCGAGCGCGGCGTCCGGCGCTGTAGTGGCATTCGCGCGGCGGTCAGCGGTTCCGGCTTCGTTGCTTGACGCACCGGCTGTCGTGTTCGCGGGATTCGGCGTTGCGGAGGCCGCGTCGCCGGTTGTCGAACTGGCGTCGGCGCAGGCGGACATTAGCAGCGCGGCCGTCAACAAGGCCGTGCTCACGCAGATCGGCGTATACCACCGCGCGTGCTTCGACTTCAGATCTTTCAGCGAGTACGTCAAGTTCTGCACATCGTTCGCCGACGCCACATGCAATGCGCGTCTCCGTCTCATGATGTCTCCTCCTGAAGCCGCGATGCGCCTCTCGCGCGCCGGGCACGACATGGTTCGTCGCGCATACGGCGGCTTTAAACGGCAAGCCGCCGTCGCACGTCTTTTACCCCATTGTCTTTATTTGTCGGCGCGCTGCCGACAAGATTTCTGGAGGACGCTCACCAAACGATCAAGCGTTTGAATCGCTGCGGCGGGCGAGCGGAGAACCGCGTGCACGTGGCGTGAGCGGCGCGTGGACAAATGGGATTCAAACGGCACGATTGGCGCGATCGGAGCGCTCTGCGCGGATCAAACGACTCGTTCGACGCGAGAGGCATTCGGCAAGAACAGCGCAACGGTCACTCATCACGGTGCGGCGCCGCAATAAAGCGCCGCCAGCGGACGTGGATCCCTCAACCGACGCCGAGCCATTCCCGCATCACGTCCGCCCGCTGCAAGAACGACACGAGCGCGCCGTCGAACACGATTTCGCCGTGCCCCATCACCGCGACGCGGCTGGCGACGTCCTGCGCGATCACGAGACGCTGCTCGATCAGCAGCATCGCCACGCCGCGATCACGCAAGGTCCGCAAGCATCGCGCGACCTGCTCCATCACGAGGCTCGCGAGACCCTCGCCGGGTTCGTCGATGACGAGCAGATCGGGGTCGCCGAGCAGCGCGCGAGCGAGCGTCAGCATCTGCTGCTCGCCGCCCGAGAGCGCGCCCGCGCGCGTGCGCTTTCGTTCGTGCAGCACGGGAAAAAGCGCGTACGCGTCGTCGAAGGTGAAGCGCGGCGCGCGGCCGCGATCCCGTGGCGCGACGCCGAGTTGCAGATTCTCGTGCACGCTCAGCGTCGGGAAAACGTCACGATGTTCCGGTACGTAGCCGAGCCCGAGACGCGCGATCTCGAAGGTACGCAGACCGCCGAGCGGGCGGCCCGCGAAACGCAACTCGCCTTCGGTACGCACGAGGCCCATGATCGCGCGTGCAAGCGTCGAGCGGCCCGAGCCGTTACGGCCGACCAGCGCCAGCACTTCGCCCGCTTCGATACTGAGCGTGACGCCGTGCAGCGCCTGGCTCGCGCCGTACCACGCGTTCAGCGCGCGAATCTCGAGCAACGCGCTCATGTGCCGAACCCTTCGCCGAGATAGGCGGCGCGCACGGTCTCGTCGGCGCGGATCGCCGCCGGCGTGCCGCTCGCAATGATGCGTCCTTGCACGAGCACCGAAATGCGATCGGCGATCGCGAAGACCGCGTCCATGTCGTGCTCGACCATCAGCAGCGTGCGGCCCGCCGTGGTCTCGCGAATCAGTTCGACCGTGCGCGCCGCTTCCGCGCGATTCATGCCAGCAGTCGGTTCGTCGAGCAGCAAGGTATGCGCGCCGCCCGCGAGCGCGATGCCGAGATCGAGCGCGCGCTGCTCGGCATAGCTGAGCGTGCCGGCCTGAACGTGGCGGCGCTCGCTCAGGCCCACCGCGTCGAGCACGTGTGCGGCGCGCGCGTCGACCGTTGGCGAGCCGCTGAAACGCTGCCACCAGCGTGCGCGGTCACGTTCAGCCAGCATCGCCGCGCAGCGCAGGTTGTCGAACACGCTGAGCCGCGTGAACACGCTGGTGCTCTGGAAGCTGCGCGCCAATCCGCGACGCGTGATCGCGGCCGGCGCGAGCCGGGTGATCTCGGCGCCGAACAGATCGATGCGCCCCGCGTTCGGCCGCGCGCCGCCGGCGATCAGATTGAAGAGCGTCGACTTGCCCGCGCCGTTCGGACCGATCAGCGCGTGGCGCTCGCCGGGTTGGATCGCGAGATCGACGCCGCGCAGAATCCGCGTCGAGCCGAAGCGTTTTTCGATGCCGTAGAGCGCGAGCGCGGGGATCATCACGAGGCTCCGGCGGTGGGTGTAACGCTTGAGCGCGGGCTCATGAGCAACGCTTGAGCGCGCCTCGCGTAATGCGCGGCCAGTGCTCCCAGCGTGGCCAGCACAAAGACCATGGCGCCGAAGTAAAGCGGCGACGCGATGATCCACGACGGCAAGCCCGGCACATCGAACGCCGCGCCGTCGCTCGCGCCGAATTGCGCCGCGTAGGCCCATTGCACGGCAAGCACGACGGCCACGGTCCACAACAATGCGGCGGCCGTGCCCCACCAATACGTAGCAGCGCAGCGGCGCCAGCCGTGCACGGCGACTCGCGCCATGAAACGCTGCGCGAAGCCCGCCAATCCATCGGGCGACATCGCCACGACCACGATGAAGAACAGTCCCAGATAGAACAGCCAGGCGCGCGTGACGATCGCCACCGCGACGCTGAAAAACGTCAGAACGACCGCGCCCGCGACCGGCCCGAAAAACGCCGCCGTGCCGCCGATCACCGTCGCGATCAACACCGCGCCCGAGCGCATCATGCCGACGCTTTCCGTCGACACCAGTTCCACATTGATCAGCGCCAGCGTCCCCGCGATACCCGCAAAAAACGCTGACATCACCACGACGCCATGGCGAATGCGACGCGGATAGCAGCCGATGGCCGCGGCCCGCACGGGGTTGTCACGCACGGCATTGGCAAGGCGCATGAAAGGCGTGCGCGAAAGCGCGAACATCGCCGCGCACGCGAGCAGGCACCACACGGCAATCAGCGCATACGCCTCGCGCGCCGGGCCGAAGCTCCAGCTTCCCAGCGGCACGCCGCTCGCGCGATCGATCGCCACGCCCGCCTCGCCGCCGAACCAGTCAGGCAGCGTCCACGCCGCGGCCGCGACGAGTTCGCCGAGACCGAGCGTGATCATCGCGAAGGCCGTGCCGGCGCGCCGCGTTGAAATAAAGCCGAACGGCACGCCGCACAGCGCGCCGCCAATTCCGCCGACCAGCGGCAGCAGCGCGAGCGGCACACCGATCCGGTTGAACACCTGCGCGGCCGCCAGCGCGCCCAATCCCGAGTAAGCGGCATGGCCGAACGACAGCAGCCCCGTCTCGCCGAGCAGCAGGTTGTATGAAAGCGCGAACACGATCATCGTTGCGGTCTGCGCGAGATAGGCGAGCAGCCAGCTTTGCGGCCAGATGAAGGGCGGCACGGCGAGGAACAAAACCAGCGCAAGCCACGGCGCGAGCACGCGCCACAGCGCACGCGGCGCGCTCGCGGACAGCGCCGATGATTCGTTGGCCTCACGCATGATCGTCGCGCCGTCCGAGCAGGCCACGCGGGCGCAACGCGAGCATCGCCACCAGCAGCAGATACGGAATCAGCGGCGCGAGTTGCGCGAGCGTCAGCGCGTCCCATTCGACGGGCAGCGTTGCGTCGAAAATCGACAGGACGTCGCCCAGCGACACATTGCTCGCCACAGCCAGCGTCTGCACGCAACCGACCAGCAGCGACGCTGCCAGCGCGCCCGTCAGCGAACCCAGCCCGCCGATCACGACCACCACGAACACGATCGAGCCGAGCGACTCCGCCATCCCCGGCTCGACCACGAAGAGCGGCGCGCCGATCACGCCGGCCAGCGCGGCGAGCGCCGTGCCGGCCGCGAACACGCCGGTGAACACGCGCGGCACGTCGTGGCCGAGTGCTTCGACGGCGCTCGCGTGCGTGAGCGCGGCGCGCACGATCAGGCCCGCCTTCGATACGCGCAACACCGCGAACAGAACAGCGAGCATGGCGAGCGACACCGCCATCATGAACGCGCGGTAGCGGGCGAACGCCGCGCCGTAGACGGTGAAGAGCGGCCCATCGAGCACGGCGGGCACGGTCGCGGACAGCGGACTCAAGCCCCAGCCGAGCTTGACCAGTTCGCCCAGCAGATACGCAGCGCCGAACGTCAGCAGCAACTCGGCGAGATGCCCCTGCACGCGCACGCGCCGTAACAGCCAACGCTCGAGAGCCGCGCCGATCAGCCCGACGACAAGCGGCGCGACGACTAACGCGCTCCAGAACCCCGCGCGCGCCGCCACCGAAAATCCAACATACGCGCCGAGCATGTAAAAACTCGCATGCGCGAAATTCAGCACGCCGAGCATGCTGAAGATCAGCGTCAGGCCCGCCGACAGCATGAACAGCAGCAGGCCGTAACTGGCGCCGTTGAGCAGATTGATAACGAACGACTGCACGCGCCTAATCCGGCTGTTCCGCGACGCTCAACGGTTCGAGCGCCGCGCGCAATTGCGTGGACAGATTCACCGGGCGCCGTGTGACACGATTCACATACACATGCACGAAGTGTCCTTGCGCGGCGGGTTGGTCCTCGCCTTCCTTGAAGAGGCCGACCTGATAGCGCACGCTCGACGTGCCGAGCCGTGTCACGCGCAGGCCCGCGTCGATCCGCTCGGGGAACGCCAGCGGCGCGAAGTAGTTGCATTGCGTCTCCACTACAAGGCCGATCGTCTCGCCCTGCTCGAAATCGAGCACGCCGGCGCGGATCAGATACTCGTTCACCACGGTGTCGAAGTAGCTGTAGTAGACGACGTTGTTCACATGACCGTAGACGTCGTTATCCATCCATCGGGTCGGAATCGTCAGGAAGTGCGGGTAGGCGCCGCGCGGGGCGGATGCGGGTTTGTTCATGCTGGCGTGGTCGTCTCGGGCGTTATCGTGAACGTTGTGCGACTGCTTGTTTCGTCAATGCGATTCGGTCAGCATGCGCTGCGAGCGCCTTCGCTGACGGCGCGTGATCAGACAGGAGATATGAGCCGTGCCGCGCTACTCGCCCGGCACGGCTCACCGGCGAACTCGTCAACCGGCTCACTGCCCCGGTCTTTCGACGAACTCGAACGGCAGGCCGCGCCGCCGCATCCATTCGCCGAGCGCCTGGCCGGTGCCCGCGCGCCACGGCCGCAATTTGGCCGGCTCGACCAGCCGGTACTCCAGCAATTCCGGCGACAACGCGATCGTGCCGTATGCCTTCACGTGATACGCGATGATCAGTTCGTTCTTGCGCATGAATTCGTACACGCCGATCAGCTCGGCCGTCTCCGCGTGCAGCGAGGTTTCCTCGAACACTTCACGGGCAATGCCCTCTTCCGGCGTCTCGCCGTTTTCGAGGAAGCCCGTGATCAGCGCGAACATGCCCTCCGGCCAGGCGGCGTTGCGCGCCAGCAGAATCTTGCCTTCGTATTCGACGATCGCCGCCACCACCGGCAGCGGGTTGTTCCAATGGACGTAGCCGCACGCCGTATCAGGACAGCTCTGACGGATGCGGCCGCCTTCGTGTGCGGCGTCGGCGCGCTCGGTCAAAGGCGCGGCGCAGCGTGGGCAAAATCGGTAATCGGTCATGGCGAGGAGGACGTCTTGTTGTCGTGTGTGATCGTGTTTGTCGTTAGCTTCTGGTTTTCACGCCGCGCACAACTCGCGCACCTCGGCGGCGAACCGCTCGACCGTTTCCGGCTGCGTATCCCACGCGCACATCAGCCGGCATCCGCCCGCGCCGATGAATTCGTAGAACTTCCAGCCACGCGCGCGCATGGCCTTGGCGGCTTGTGCGGGCAGTTGCGCAAAGACCGCGTTCGATTCTCCGGGGAACATGATGCTCACGCCCGGAATTTCCCGCAACCGCGTTTGCAGCAGTTGCGCCATCGCGTTCGCGTGACGCGCGTTGCGCAGCCACACGTCGTTATCGAGCAAGCCGAGCCACGGCGCGGAAATGAAGCGCATCTTCGAGGCCAGTTGGCCGGCTTGCTTCAGGCGGTACGCGAAATCGTCGGCGAGCGCGCGGTCGAAGAACACCACCGCTTCACCCACCGGCAAGCCGTTCTTGGTGCCGCCGAAGCACAGCACGTCGACGCCCGCGCGCCACGTGATCTCCGACGGATGCACGTCCAGCGCGGCGACCGCGTTGGCGAAACGCGCACCGTCCATATGCACCTTCAGATGACGCCGTTTGGCGATCGCCGCGATCGCCCGCACCTCCTCGACGCTGTAGACCGTGCCGACTTCTGTCGATTGGGTCAGTGTGACGACTTTCGGTTTCGGGTAATGGATGTCGGCGCGGCGCGTGACGACGGCTTCGATCGCATCCGGCGTGAGCTTGCCACCGATGCCCGGCGCGGTCAGCAGCTTCGAGCCGCCCGAGAAGAACTCCGGGCCGCCGCATTCGTCGGTTTCGATGTGCGCGAGTTCGTGGCAGATCACCGAGTGATACGACTGGCACAGCGAAGCGAGCGCCAGTGAATTGGCGGCCGTGCCGTTGAACACGAAGAACACTTCGCAGTCGGTCTGGAACAGCTCGCGCAGGCGGTCGCACACCCGGTTGGTCCAGGAATCGTCGCCGTAGGCTGGTTCGTGGCCGCTGTTGTTGGCGGCGATCAGCGCGTCGAGCGCTTCGGGACAAATGCCGGCGTAGTTGTCGGACGCGAAATGTTGCATGGCGGGCGGCGCGTCCGGCGATGGGCGCGCTGGGATGACGGAAAGCGGACATTTTAGTGCGCGCTGCGGTTATTTGTTTCCGCTCGCTGCAGCGTGGGCAGCAACGCCTTTATCGACGTGCGCTCAGCGGCAGCCGCAATCGGGCATGCGGCCCCGGCCGCGCGGCATGCGCGCGACGACGACCAGCCCGGTCGCGCCCAGCAACAACGCCCCCGCCGCCAGCCACAAGGCCGGTGAAAACGATCCGGTCTGCTCGGCGATCGGCGCGGCAACCAGTGGGCCGACGATCTGACCGACGCCGTAGGCCGCCGTCGCGTAGCCCATCAGGCCGGCAGCGTCGTCGCCACGCAGACGCCGCGCCTCGCGCATCGCGAATAGCGTGATCGCGGTGAACGGCAGGCCGATCAGGATGCTGCCGAATGAGAAGCCGGCCGCCGTCGGCCGCACGATGCCAAGGGCGATGCCGCACGCCTGCAGCACATAGCAGCCGGCCAGCAGCGTGCGGTTGTCCCAATGCACGGGCAAACGCGCGGCAAGCACTGCGCCGACGATCAGCGCCGCGCCGAACATTGGCCAGAACAGGTCGGGCCACGACGAGCCGGGCAATGCGTGACGTGCGATGACGGGCAGGAACGTCGCGGTGATGATGTAGCCGAACCCTGGGATGCCATAGAGGAGGACGAGCCAGAGGGCGTCGGCGTGGTGAGTGGCGTGGGTGGTTGCACCCTGGACTGCGGCGCGTTCAGTCGCGCCGGCCTGGCCGGCGACACGCTGGCTTGTGTTGCCGGCACGCGCCTGATCGCCACTACCGGAACCGACCATGCGAGCGCTTCGAGCTTTTTCTCCGCCGGCGGACGCAGCGCCGAACACCGGCCAGACCACGACCGACAGAATCCCCGCGATCAGCCCGAACCCGATCCATCCGGCGGCGGCACCGTACCCACCTGCCACACTGACCAGCAAGCCGGTGCCGACAATGCCCACGCCCGGCCCCGTATAGATCACCCCGCCCCACCCGTGCGCCCCGATTTCGGCGAGCCGCCGCAGGCCCCACTGGGACGCGAAGACGAACGTCCAGGCACTGACGGCGCCCGCGATAAACCGCACCGCCGCCCAGATCCAGAACTGGCTAGTCACGCCCATCGTCAACGTCAGCAGCACGGTTGCGGCGAGCCCCATGCGCACCATCCGCGCCGGCTCGATCCGCAGCGCCGCGCACGTGACCGCGCCGACGAAATACCCCGCGTAATTGAACGACGCCAGCCAGCCGCCATGCTGAATATCGAGCTGCGGCTGACCGGATCCGCTGCCGTGAAGCATCAGCGGCAAGAGCGGTGTGAATGCAAAGCGCCCGATGCCGAGCGCGACGGCCAGCGTGACCATACAGGCAAGCGCCGCGCGACGGGCGGCGTGGCGTTGGGCGAAGCTGCCGTGCGGGGTGGAGGCGAGGTCGTTCATGGGCGGCGGCAATGAATGCAGTCAACGGGTCGGATGGCGGATATCCATACTAGCTTGACCTTTCAATCACGAAAAATGAATAATTCGGATATCACCCATCGCCTAGAGAGAATCATGGACCTGGCCGCTTTGACCATTTTTCGCGCCGTCGTGCGGGAAAACGGCGTGACGCGCGCTGCCGCCAAGCTCAATCGTGTGCAATCGAACGTTACCACGCGTATCAAGCAGCTCGAGGAGCAATTGGGCACCGACCTGTTCATCCGCGACGGCCGCCGTCTCGTGCTGACGCCCGCCGGCGAAACGCTGCTGCCGTACGCCGAGCGCCTGCTCGCGCTCGCGGATGAAGCGCGTCACGCAGTGCGTGAGGATCGTCCAAGCGGACGGCTGCGTTTGGGCACGATGGAAAGTGTCGCGGCAACGCGTCTTCCCGCCCTGCTCGCGCGTTATCACCAGCAGTGGCCCGCCGTCGCGCTGGAACTCGAGACCGGCACGACCGGCAAGCTGATCGAGCGGGTGCGTGAATTCGAAGTGGACGCGGCGTTGGTGGCGACGCCGTTGGATCCGGCCACGCTCGGCGATTTATTCGAGTCGGTGCCGGTGTTTCGGGAAGAGCTGGTGATGCTGACGCCGCGCGGCCATCGGCCGATTCGCGACGTTCGGGACATTGCGTTGTCCACGCTGATCGCGTTCGAGCGCGGCTGTGCTTACCGGTCTTATATCGAGAAGTGGTATCTGGAGCACGGCGTGAGGCCGGCGCGGGTGCTGGAGCTGGGCTCTTATCACGCGATCGTGGCCTGCGTGGCCGCTGGCGCGGGGGTGGCGGTCGCGCCCCGGTCGGTGCTGAATTTGCAAACCGACGCGAGCAATATCGCGGTGCATGAACTGCCCGATATCGGCGTGATCGAGACGCTGCTGGTGTGGCGGCGCGGACACTTTTCGTCCGCGCTGAACGCGCTGAAGCAGGCGCTGGTGATGCGGCAGGATGCGGTGAATTCAACTGGGATCGCGACCGCCGCGGAAGGCGCGGGCTGATCTTTGGCGGGGGGCCGGCATCCGGCGAAACGAACACTGCAAGCAAAAATCAAGGCGCGGCGCGGCGCCAATCCAGAACCCGGCGCGCCAGACTCTGAAAAAACTCGGGCCACGCGAGACGCTCGATCTTCCAGCGCCCCGCGTGGCCCAATCACATCAAAATCAAAGCTGGCCTTCGACCCAGCCCTTCACACCGGCAAGCGCCGCCGGCAGATTCGCCGGCTCGGTGCCGCCAGCCTGAGCCATGTCCGGACGACCGCCGCCCTTGCCGCCGACCTGCTGCGCCACGAAGTTGACCAGATCGCCTGCCTTGACCTTCTTGCTCGCGTCCGCCGTAACGCCGGCGATCAGGCTCACCTTGCCGCCTTCGACCGATGCCAGCACGATCGCCGCGCTCTTCAACTTGTCCTTGAGCTTGTCGACGGTTTCGCGCAGCGTCTTGACGTCCGCGCCTTCGAGCGTAGCCGCCAGCACATGCACACCGTCGACTTCGATCGCCTGCCCGGCCAGCTCGTCGCCCTGGCTCGACGCCATCTTCGACTTCAGCGCGCTCAGTTCCTTCTCCAGCGACTTCACCTGGTCCTGGACCTGGGTGATCCGCTGCGTCAGTTCCGACGGTTGCGCCTTCAACACAGCAGCGGCCGCGTTGATACGCGCGTCGAGGTCCTGCACGAAGCGCACGGCGTTGTCGCCCGTGATCGCTTCCACGCGGCGGATGCCCGCCGCCACGCCGCCTTCCATGACGATCTTGAAGAGGCCGATGTCGCCGGTGCGATGCACGTGCGTACCGCCGCACAATTCACGCGAAAAGCCCAGGTCGAGCACGCGGACTTCGTCGCCGTACTTTTCGCCGAACAGCGCCATCGCGCCGCCCTTCACCGCTTCGTCGAACGGCATGACGCGCACGATGCCAGGCGCATTCGCCAGCACTTCGGCGTTGACGATTTCTTCGACGCGGCGGATCTGCTCGTCGGTCATCGGCGCGTTGTGCGCGAAGTCGAAACGGGTCTTGTCCGCGTCGACGAGCGAGCCCTTCTGCTGCACGTGCGAACCGAGAACTTCACGCAGCGCTTTATGCATCAGGTGAGTGGCCGAGTGGTTGCGTTGCGTGCGAGCGCGGCGCAACGCGTCGATTTCCGCCTTGACGACGTCGCCCACCTTCAGCGTGCCCTGTTCTAGCGTGCCGTGATGACCGACCACGTCGGCCTGCACCTTGAGCGTATCGCTCACCGCGAAGCGGACGCTCGCGTTGGCGAGCACGCCCTGGTCGCCGACCTGGCCGCCCGACTCCGCGTAGAACGGCGTGTGGTCCAGCACGACGACAGCCTGCTGGCCGTCACGCACTTCCTGCACGGAGGCGCCGTCTACATACAACGCGATAACCTTCGCGTCGTCGAAGACGATTTCTTCGTAGCCGTGGAACGTGGTCTTCGCGCCCGAGTATTCGAGGCCTTGCGCCATCTTGAACTTGCCCGCCGCGCGAGCCTGCTCGCGCTGACGCGCCATGGCTTCGTCGAAGGCGGCTTCGTCGACCGTCACTTCGCGTTCGCGGCACACGTCCGCCGTCAGGTCCAGCGGGAAGCCGTACGTGTCGTGCAGCTTGAATGCGAGTTCGCCGTCGAGCGTCTTGCCGCCCTTGGCTTCGAGGTCGGCCAGCGCGCTCTCGAGAATCGACATGCCGTGCTCGATGGTCTCGAAGAAGCGCTCTTCTTCCTGACGCAGCACGTCGGTCACGCGTTGTTCAGCTTCCTTCAGTTCCGGGTATGCGCTGCCCATTTGCGCGACGAGATCGCCCACCATGCGATGGAAGAACGAACCCTTCTTGCCCAGCTTGTAGCCGTGGCGGATCGCGCGGCGCACGATGCGGCGCAGCACATAGCCGCGGCCTTCGTTGCCCGGAATCACACCGTCGACGATCAGGAAGGAGCACGCGCGGATGTGGTCGGCGATCACCTTCAGCGAGTTGTTGGTCAGATCGCTCACGCCGGTTTCGCGGCCCGCGGCCTTGATCAGCGCCTGGAACAGGTCGATCTCGTAGTTGCTGTGCACGTGCTGCAGCACGGCGGCGATACGCTCCAGACCCATGCCGGTGTCGACGCACTGCTTGGGCAGCGGCGTCATGTTGCCTTGCGCGTCGCGGCTGAACTGCATGAACACGAGATTCCAGATCTCGATGTAGCGGTCACCGTCTTCCTCGGGCGATCCGGGCGGGCCGCCCCAGACTTCCGGGCCGTGGTCGTAAAAGATTTCCGAGCACGGGCCGCACGGACCGACGTCGGCCATCTGCCAGAAGTTGTCCGATGCGTAGCGCGCGCCCTTGTTGTCGCCGATGCGGATGATGCGCTCGACCGGCACGCCCACCTCTTTCGCCCAGATGTCGTGCGCTTCGTCGTCTTCGTGATAGACGGTGACCCAGAGCTTGTCTTTCGGCAGCTGATACACGCCCGTCAACAACTCCCACGCGTAGTGGATCGCGTCGCGCTTGAAGTAGTCGCCGAACGAGAAGTTGCCCAGCATTTCGAAGAACGTGTGGTGACGCGCGGTGTAGCCGACGTTTTCCAGATCGTTATGCTTGCCGCCGGCGCGCACGCTGCGCTGCGCGGTCGTGGCGCGCGAGTACGGGCGCGATTCCGCGCCCAGGAACACATCTTTGAACTGCACCATTCCCGAATTGGTGAAGAGCAGCGTCGGGTCGTTGCCGGGCACAAGGCTCGACGAGCGAACGATCGTATGGCCCTTCGATTCGAAGAACTTGAGGAATTTCTCGCGGATTTCGGCGGCTTTCATGGCGTGCGGGGGACGGGTTTGCCAGTTCCCTGGCTGTTACCGGCGGCATCGTGGGATGCGCCAACTGTTTGTTTCTTAAACGACTGATTATACGGGATCGGCGCCCGTGCGCGGCGGCGCGGGCTGTATGGCTGGCCGTTCGGCCAGGTTCGAGCGGGCGCCGTGGGACAGGGCGGCACTTTGCGAGGCCCGTCATTCGTCCTATACCGTTCGGCCGACTGCGCCAGCGCGCGGGAATCGCTTAAGATTGCCTCCATCCCGCAGCGCCTCGCGCGCCGCCTTGGCCACGAAGAAGGAGACATCGAACAATATGGGCGCTCTCAGTCATATCCGCGTGCTAGATCTCACACGCGTACTCGCCGGCCCCTGGTGCGCGCAGACGCTCGCCGATTTCGGCGCCGACGTGATCAAGATCGAACGCCCCGAAGTCGGCGACGACACCCGCCACTGGGGCCCGCCGTACCTCAAGACGCCGGAAGGCGAGGACACGCGCGAGGCCGCGTACTACCTTGCAGCGAACCGCAACAAGCGCTCGGTCACCGTGGACATCGCCTCGCCAGAAGGTCAGCGGATCATTCGCGAACTGGCCGCGCAGAGCGACGTGGTGCTGGAAAACTACAAGGTAGGTCAGCTACAGAAGTATGGCCTCGACTACGCATCGCTCAAAGAAGTGAAGCCCGACATCGTCTATTGCTCGGTGACCGGCTTCGGGCAGACCGGGCCGTATGCGCAGCGCGCCGGGTACGACTTCATCGTGCAAGGCATCGGCGGCTTCATGAGCATTACCGGCGAGCGTGACGGCCAGCCGGGCGGCGGTCCGCAGAAGGCCGGCGTCGCGATTGCCGACCTCATGACCGGCATGTATTCGACCATCGCCGTGCTCACCGCCCTCACCCACCGTGACCGGACGGGCGAAGGCCAGTACATCGACATGGCGCTGCTCGACGTGCAGGTCGCGATGCTCGCGAACATGAATTCGAACTACCTGGCAAGCGGCCAGCCTCCGGTGCGCTGGGGCAATGCGCATCCGAACATCGTGCCGTATCAGACCTTCCAGACGAGCGACGGGTGGATCATCGTCGCGGTCGGCAACGACGGTCAGTTCCGCAAGTTCGTCGAAGCGGGCGGCCGCCCGGAACTGGCGGACGACGGGCGCTTCGCCACCAACCCGGCGCGGGTGCGCAACCGCGACATCCTCGTGCCGCTTCTCGCGGAGATGGTCCGCCTGCAGGGCAAGCAGCAATGGATCGCCGCGCTCGAGGCGGCGGGTGTGCCATGCGGGCCGATCAACGATCTCGGCGAAGTGTTCGAGAACGAGCAGGTGCTGGCGCGTGGGCTCCAGGTGGACCTGCCGCATCCGTCGGGCGGAACGGTCAAGCTGGTGCGCAATCCGATCAATATGACCGGCACGCCGCCTGAAGCGCTTACCCATCCGCCCATGCTCGGGGAGCACACGGAAAGCATCTTGCGCGACGTGCTGGGCTATGACGAAGCGAGGATTGCGGCGTTGCGGAGCCAGTCCGTGATTTGAGTCCGTGATTTGAGTCCGTGATTTGAGTCCGTGATTTGAGTCCGTGATCTGAGTCCGCAGTCGGGCCGCCGCAAGCTCCGAAGATGCGAGGTGCGCTGCGGAGCGCAACGTCGCGATGAACCCAGCGCGGAAACGGACTCCCAAATCGACGGCGCGGGCGGCTAGCGCCGCCCGAACGACTCCAGCCACTTACGCCCTTCGTCCCAATCGCCGAGCCCGCTGTCCGCGTTGATATGGCCGCGCGGTCCGAGGTCGATCCAGCGGCTGCCCCACGCGTTCGCACAGGTCTGTGAAAACGGCACGCCGCCGTAGGGATCGTCGCTGCTGGCGACAACAATGGTCGGAAACGGCAACCGCTCGAGCGGCACAGGCGCGAAACCGCGCGCGTCCCGCGGAAAATGCGCCTCGGCCGGATCGGGCGGCGCGACCAGCAACGCGCCCGCCACCTTCGCAAGTTGCGCGGCGCTCGCATATTGCGCCGCCCAGAAAGCCGTCGTCAGGCAGCCGAGGCTGTGCGCGGCGAAGACCACGGGCGCATCGGCGGCGGTCACCGCGGCGTCCAGCGTGCGGCACCAGGCGTCGCGTTCAGGGTGATCCCAGTCCGGCATCCGCACCCGCGCGAAGGCCGGATTCAGTTCTTCCCAACGCGTCTGCCAGTGGCCGGCGCCGGAGTTCTGGTAGCCCGGCAGCACCAGTGTGGTGGGTTGTTTTCGTACGCTCATCCGCGTTCCCCGTGTCGGTTGTTAGTCGCAGTTTATTGTTTTGGCCTGTGGTTTTTGCTCGCGCCGGCGCAAGCCCGCACCGCCGCGTCAATGCATTACGCGTCCCACGCCCACGCCGCGCGGATCCGCCGCCGGCACGGGCGTCGTGCCCTCGATGCGGATCATCTGCACGTTGCCGTTGAACGACTGCCCTTCGAGCGTGTAGCCCTTGGCCTGCAATTGCTCGGCCAACTCACCCGTGATGGGACGATACGGCTCGAAATAGATCGTCTTCCGCGGCAGCAACTGGTGGTGAAACCGCATGGCGGCGAGCGCGTCGGTGGGCGACATGTTGAAGTCGTACAGGTCGGTCATCACCTGGAAAATCGACGTCAGAATGCGCGAGCCGCCGGGCGTGCCGATCACGAGCGACACCTTGTTGTCCTTCAGCAGAATGGTCGGCGTCATCGACGACAGCGGACGGCGCCCCGGCGCCACGGTGTTCAGTTCGGCACTGTTCGCGCCGGCGGGTTTGGTCACGAAGTCGTCCATGGCGTCGTTCAGCAGAAAGCCGGCGCCGTCCACCACCACGCCCGAACCGAAGTCCCCGTTCAGCGTGTAAGTGTTCGACACGGCGTTGCCCCACTTGTCGACCACTGAGAAATGTGTGGTTTGCGCCTTCTCCGGAACAGCGTCGCCGAGTCCCGGCTTGACCGGCGTCGCGCCCGGCACTTCGTCGGGTTTGACTTCGTCGGCGCGCTGGGCGAGGTAGGCGTCGTCGGTCAGTTTGGCGCTCGGCACCTTGTACGCATCCGGATCGCCCAGGTATTGCTGGCGATCGGCGAACACGCGGTCCTCGATCTGCGCGATCAGATGGATGTACGGCACGGAATTCAGTTCGAGGCCGTCGAACGCCGGCTTGAGGTCGGCTTTCATCTTCAGCATCTGGATCAGCCCCACGCCGCCCGAACTTGGCGGCGGCGCGGTGACAACCTGGTAGCCGTTCCAGTCGGCGGTAAGCGGCTGACGCCACACGGCCTTGTACTGAAGCAGGTCCTGTTTCGTGACCAGACCGTGGCCGTACATCTGCTGGGCGATCAGGTCGCCGGTGCGGCCTTCGTAGAATTCGCGCCCGCCGTCGCTTGCAATGCGCGACAACGTCTGCGCCAGTTCAGGCTGGCGATATGTCACGCCCGCCTTCAGACTGGAGAAGTAGGCGTCGAAATTGGTCTTGCCGGCGAGATTACTCGCGGCCGCGTCGTGGCGTTGCTGCAACCACGGTTCGACCTGGAAACCGTCGGTGGCGTAGCGGATCGCGGGCGCGAGCACCTGCTTCCACTTCAGTTTGCCGAAACGCTGGTGCGCTTCCCACATGCCCTCGACGGTGCCCGGCACGGCCACCGCGCGATGGCCGACGGCGCTCATGCCCGGCAGCAGATTGCCCTTGTCGTCGAGATACATGTCGCGGGTCGCCTGTCGCGGCGCGCTCTCGCGATAGTCGAGGAAATACGGCTTGCCGTCCATGAACACCGTCATGAACCCGCCGCCGCCGAGGTTGCCCGCGTCCGGCGCGGTCACGGCCAGGGTGAAGGCGACGGCGACAGCGGCATCCACCGCGTTGCCGCCGGCGGCAAAGATCTGCTGCGCCGTGTCCGCGCTGTAGCGGTCCGGCACGGCCACCGCCGATGCG
This sequence comes from Paraburkholderia sp. BL17N1, assembly GCF_003634175.1. Lineage (NCBI taxonomy): Bacteria > Pseudomonadati > Pseudomonadota > Betaproteobacteria > Burkholderiales > Burkholderiaceae > Paraburkholderia > Paraburkholderia sp. BL17N1. The sequence goes on along the minus strand of NZ_RBIW01000001.1, from coordinate 2,591,098 downwards.
TCGAACACGGCCTTGGGCGGCGGCGTTTTCGCCAGAGCGACCGTGCCGCCCGCGAAGGAGGCGAGCACGGCCGACACGGTCAGGATCCGGGTCAGGGAAAGAAAAGTGAAAGGCGCGCGAGGCGCGCCGTGCGTCGGGACAGACATCCGAGAAACTCCGGCAACTGAGGGCGCCATGGTGCACGAACGGCAGGAAATCGTGCAAGGCGACAAGGGGCGGTGCAACCTGCGAGGATCGCTGCGACGAGTGCGCGCTGCGCGTCGTGGGCAAGCTGCACTGCCCCGGGAAAAATCGGGGGCGGGCTTTGAGGCGCGGCGAGGCGACTAATGCACCTCTGCTAACGCACCTCTCGATGCGCGCTGATCTCCCGCCCGCGGACTCACGCCGCACGAAATGCAGCCTGACTGGCTGCCCGAGGCAACGTGTCGAAAGCGGGCGCATACGGCCCATTGCGGCGCCAGCACACTTGACGCGGACAACCCGCGCAGCCAGCGTGGGCGAAGCCGCGCCGCTCGCATCCTAAGTCGGCGGCGCTCGCGTGAACAAAACGTTTTACCTCCTGTTACAGCGCCGGCCTGACCCTTCAACTACCGTCAAAATGGCTCAAACGTTGGCTGCGCGCCGCACTCGCCTGCCGCAACGGGGCTCGTCAGGTAGAATTGGCGGATAAGAGGACGCATTGCGCGCCCCCGACAGACTCTCACCTTCTCGCATGAATACCGAACGCAACGACGCGCCAGCGGCATCCAATTTCATCCGCAACATCATTGACGACGACAACCGCACCGGCAAGTGGGGCCAGCGCGTCGAAACGCGCTTCCCGCCCGAGCCGAACGGCTATCTGCATATCGGTCACGCCAAGAGCATCTGCCTGAATTTCGGCGTGGCGCGCAGCTACGGCGGCGTGTGCCATCTGCGCTTCGACGACACCAACCCGGAAAAGGAAAGCGTCGAATACGTCGACTCGATCATCGACGCCGTGCGCTGGCTCGGCTTCGAGTGGGAAAAAGACGGCAAGTCCGAGCTCTACTACGCGAGCGACTACTACGACAAGCTGTACGAATTCGCCGAACTGCTGATCGAGCGCGGCAAGGCGTACGTGGACAGCCAGTCGGCCGAAGAAATGCGCGCGAACCGCGGCTCGGCTACCGAAGTCGGCACGCCGTCGCGCTTCCGCGAGCGTTCGGTAGAGGAGAATCTCGACCTGTTCCGTCGCATGAAGGCCGGCGAGTTCCAGGAAGGCGAGCACGTGCTGCGCGCGAAGATCGACATGGCGTCGCCGAACTTCAACATGCGCGATCCGGTGATCTACCGGATTCGTTTCGCACATCACTACCGTACCGGCGACAAGTGGTGCGTGTACCCGATGTACGACTACACGCACTGCATCTCGGACGCGCTGGAAAACATCACGCATTCGCTGTGCACGCTGGAGTTCGAGGACCATCGTCCGCTGTACGACTGGATTCTGAACGAGCTCGCCGAGGCCGGCATTTTCACGCGCCCGCTGCCGCAACAAATCGAATTCTCGCGACTGAATCTGACCTACGCGATCACCAGCAAGCGCAAGCTGCTGCAACTCGTGACCGAAGGCCATGTGGACGGCTGGGACGATCCGCGTATGCCGACCATCGTCGGCGTGCGCCGGCGCGGCTTCACGCCGGAATCGATCCAGTTGTTCTGCGAGCGCATCGGCGTGACCAAGGTCGATTCCTGGATCGACATGAGCGTGTTTGAAGGCGCGCTGCGCGACGATCTGGACGACAAGGCGCCGCGCACCGCCGCCGTGCTCGACCCGGTCAAGCTGATCATCGACAACTTCCCCGAAGGCGTCACCGAGCCGTGCCATGCGCCGGTCCATCCGCATCATCCGGAAATGGGCGTGCGCGAGTTTCCGATTTCGCGCGAACTGTGGATCGAACGCGACGACTACAACGAAACGCCGCCGAAGGGCTACTTCCGCCTGTTCCCAGGCAACAAGGTGCGTCTGCGTTACGGCTACGTGATCGAATGCGTCGGTGCGGATAAAGACGAGAACGGCAACATCGTCGCGGTCCATTGCAACTACTTCCCGGACAGCAAGTCGGGCACCGAAGGCGCGAACAACTACAAGGTCAAGGGCAACATCCACTGGGTCAGCGCGGCAGCCGCGTGCCCGGCCGAAGTGCGCATCTACGACCGCCTCTTCAAGGAGCCGCAACCGGACGCCGGCGGCCGCGATTTCCTCGAAGCGCTGAATCCGGATTCGAAGCGCGTGGTCAACGCCTACCTTGAGCCGGGCGCACGCGAAGCGCTGCCGGAACAGCGCTATCAATTCGAGCGCCACGGCTATTTCGTCGCCGACCGCGTCGATTCGAAGCCGGGTAAGCCCGTATTCAATCGCATCGTCAGTCTGCGCGACAGTTGGGGCAAGCCGGCGTAAGCTGGAACGCACTCTTTTGCCGCGCATCTGAGGTTGGCTACGGCGTGCGTCTTGATCGAAAGATGCACGCCGTTTTGTTGCACCATGTTTCCATCGACGGCGACGGCGCGCATCCGCACACGCCAGTCCGGGAGGTCCGATGAAAGTTGCAGGCCGTCGCGGGGCCCGTACCCGGCACATGACGGGGCACACGGCATACGCCGCGCGTTTCGCCCATGGCGCGGGTTGCGCGCTCGTGGCGCTGATCACCTTCGCAGCGGCGTCGCTCAGCTGCGCCGCTGAGGCGGATGAACTCACCGGCACGCTGAGAAAAATCCACGACGACGGCGTGGTCGTGCTCGGCGTGCGTGAAGCCTCGATTCCCTTCTCTTACTTCGACGGCAAGGGCACGGTCGGCTACTCGCAGACCATCGCGCTGCAGATCGTCGAAGAGATCAAGAAGACGCTCGGCATGCCGCAACTGAAGGTGCACGAGATCACAGTGACCTCGTCGAACCGCACGCCGATGTTGCTGAACAACCAGATCGACCTGGAATGCGGCTCGACCACCCACACGGTGGAACGCGAAAACCTGGCCGCGTTCTCGAACAGTTTTTTCCAGTATGCGGTGCGCATGATCGCGCGCAAGAACGCCGGCATCACGGATTTTCAGGATCTGGCCGGCAAAGCGGTCGTGACGACCGCGGGCACCTCGGATGAACGCCTGCTGCGCCGCCTGAACACCGACAAGCTCCTGAACATGCGCATCACCAGCGCGCGCGACCATTCCGAGGCCTTCAACGCGCTCAAGGACGGCCGCGCCGTGGCCTTCGTGATGGACGAGCCGATCGTGTACGGATTCAAGTCGACCGATCCGCGTCCCGACGACTTCGTGGTGACCGGCACGCCGCTGGGCTACGAAGTCTACGCGTGCATGTTCCGCAAGGGCGACGAGCCGTTCCGCGCTCTCGTCAACGGCGTGATCGCGCGCGGCCAGACGTCCGGCGAAGCGGAGCGTCTGTACAAACAGTGGTTCACGCAACCCATTCCACCGCGCGGCATCAATCTGAATTTTCCGCTGTCGGAGCAGAATCGCGCTCTGTTCGCGCATCCGAACGACCGCGCGCTCGACTGAGGCCTCACGCGGTCATGGCCTCGCCGCTATAGCGATCGATGCAGTTCCGCGAGCGACAGCGTGGTCTGAAAGAGCCGCGCGAGACTGCGGCTCGCGTACTTGTCCACTTCGTCGGGCGCGGCCCAGCGGTAGGCATCCATTTCGGGAATCAGCGTGCCGTCCGAGCGGCGCGGAAAGAGCGACGTGCAGGTGCACACGCTCAGATCGAGTTCGTCGACGGTGGCACGCGCGCCGAACAGATGCAGATCCTTGTCGCGCCGATAAACGAACAGGCCGAGGTCTTTCAGACGCTCGGGTGCTATGGCGATACCGGTCTCCTCGACCATCTCGCGCAGCGCCGTGACATGCGGCGCCTCGCCTTCTTCGCCGTGTCCTTTCGGAATGTCCCAGTGCGACGTTTCGGTGGCGTGCGCAAGCAGCACGCGGCCGTCCGGATCGAGCAAAACGATGCCGCACGAAATAATCCGTGTGCTCATCGCCGCACCATCTCAGACAAACGCGCGGATTCTTCGACACGCACGCGCGTGGCCTCGGGCCGCGTCGTCTGCCAAGCGGCGCGCGCCGCCATCAAGGCCTGCACGCTCAGTGCTTTTTCTGCAATTGCCAGGTGCCGCTGCCCTGCTTGCAGAACTGCGGGCGCAGGTTCATGGATTGTCCCTTGGCGCTCAGCACGACGCCGAGGTCGCGGCAGGTGCGATCGCCCTCTTTGGCCGTGCTGGTCATCGTGATCGCGGCGTCGATCTTCACGCTATTGCCGGTGCCTTCGTTGACCCAGTTCGCGGTTTCGCCGTCCTGCTTGTCGTTCAATGCGGCGAACACCGCTTTTTTGACGGAGTCGATGTCGCGTTGCTTCATGTAGCTGATCGGCGTGTCGTTCAGAAAGCCAAGATTTGCTGCTTGCGCGCCGATCGCAGCACCCAGCAACAGGCTGCCGGCGGTCAGTTGAGACAGGACACGGATTCGCATCGACATGAAGGGTTCTCCTCGGAAGTGTTCGGCGGTCTCGAGCGCGCATGGCGTCTCATGATCTGGACCCCAAAAGCATAGCATGTCCCTCTCGAAGGGACCGCGAGAAACGACCGCCTGCCGAAGCGGATAAAACGAGGCCAGCCTCGCACAGGACGTGCCTCATTTCCGGGGAGCGCGCGCCGCCGGCCCAGTGAGCGTCCCTAATTTTAGGACAGCTCCCATTCCTGCCACCAGGACGCTTTCTTAAGATTGTTCGGTTGCGCCTCCGCGCCAATCAGAATCTGAAGAGGCCTCACCATGCACACCCTCTCCGTCCTCAAAACCATTGCTATCGCGCTTGCGCTGCTGTGCGCCGCGCTCGCGCCGGTTGCGATGGGCCGCGATCCCGGACTCGCGCGGCGCGCCGTGCGGATGGACGCGCTGCCTCACGCCCGCTGGCCCAATCTGCTGACGCGCGTCGGCATCGCCTGCCTGTTGCTGTCCTTCGCGCTGCTGCTCGCCGGCTGCTATTACATGCTGGCGAACGCCCGCAATTAATCTCGACACTAGCGACCAGCTAAGCCAGCCACCTTCGCGTCACTCGCCTCACTTCGCGGCCACTGAATCGGCCGCTCCGCTTCCCGCCTTATATCCGTCTGTCAGCGTATTCAGAAACGCGACCACGTCCTTGATTTCAGCCTCGTCGAGCGCCGGCTTGTCACCCGGCTTGCGGTCGAACGGTGGATCGGTATTCAGATTGGCCCAGTACTGCTGAGGCAGATCGTCGAATTTCCGTACTTTGCCTTTCGCCACCGGATAGAACTTCTCCGGATTCGTGTCGCGCTCGGCATAGAAACGCACTACCTGATCAAGCGAATGGTAGATGCCGTTGTGGAAAAAGCTCTTCTTCAGCGCCACATTGCGCAGCGTCGGCGTGCGGAAGATGCCGCAAAACTCGCCACGTCCCTTCAGATCGGTGCGCTCCGGGCCGCAAGCGCCGAGGTCGTAGAAACGCGGATCGCGATTCACGGACAGCGCGCGATTGCGCGGCACGCCGATCGCGATCAGGCCGAAGTCGCTGAACTGCGGCGGCGCGCCGTCCAGGGTGCGCTGGCTGATGTGGCAGCTCGCGCAATTGCCTTTTTTCTCGTCGTTGAAGAGTTGCAGGCCACGCAGCTCGGCTTGCGTCAACTGCGCTTTGCCCGCCAGATACGCGTCGTACTTGCTGGTGTACGGATAGAAGGTTTCCGGCGTCTGCTCGAAGGTTTCGAGCGCTTGCAGCACCGCTTTGAAGGTGGCGTCGTCGCTATCGAAAATGTGTGCGCCGAATGCCGCGCGGAACGCGTCGGCGTATGGCGCGGCCTTGACGGCCGCGGTGACCTTGGCCGGCGTGCTGCCCATTTCGAACGACGACAGCAGCGGGATGCGCGCCTGGTCGCCGCCCCGGTCGACGCGGCCATCCCAGGTCAGGCCGCCAGTGGGTCCGGCATCCACGCTTTCGTCGCCTTCATCATCCGACTCGTGATAGTGCTCGGCGAACGCCGGCACCGACTGCAGATACTTCAGCGTCGGCGCGGCGCGCATGCCGGTGCGGTGCATATCGCTGCCGCCCAGTTGCACCGACAACGCATTGGCCGGCGAGAACCCATGCTCCGGACTGTGACACGACGCGCAAGCGAGCTTGCCCGAACCGGAGAGCGACGCGTCGAAAAATAGCTGCTTGCCGAGCGCCGTCATCTGCCGCACGGATTCGTAGACCTGGGCGCGAGACTGGCCCGCTTCATGAGCCGCCACCTGCACCGCGGTCGCCGCCATCGGCGTGGCCGAAGCCGCTACGCCTGCACCGGTGCCCGCCGCGGCTGCCGTGCCTGGCGCACCCGCATCGCAGGCGGCAAGGGTCAAGGTCATGGCCGCCAGGGCGAACGCCGTCGCTTGCCGCAGGCGCGTCGTCGCGAGCCCGGCGTCATGCCGCGCGTCGACCCGAGCCATTATTTTCCGAATCCCCGTCAGACCTGGCCGCATATGAAAGATGTGAGTTTGCGATGGTGAAGTCCGCGAGCGTATTTCATCTGCATGTCGTTTAAATGACATACAGCCGACGATATTTGGCAATCAGAAGCAATTCGTAAATAGTTACATCTTTCTGTCAAATTGCCTTGCCAAACTTTCGCCTGCGGCCATCCGTGTAAGGAGTTCAGATGGCCCGTCCCCAACGCGAGAGAGAGAAACCACATCAAATGAACAAGAAACTGATCTGCGCGACGCCTATCGCGATCGCAGCAGCGCTAAGCCTGTATGCGTGCGGCGGTGACAAAGTCAACGAACCGGACATCACGTCGATCAAGAATGTTGTGGTGATCTACGCGGAAAACCGCAGCTTCGACAACCTGTACGGCAACTTCCCGGGCGCCAACGGTCTGCAGAACGTGACGGCGGCGAGCGCCACGCAGGTGGATCGCAACGGCACCGTGCTCGCGACGCTGCCGCAGGTGTGGAACGGCTTGACGCAAACCGGCGTGACGCCGGTGGTCACGCAGGCCATGACGGCGAATCTGCCGAACAGCCCGTTCGCCATCGACGACCCGAAGGGTTTCAACACGCCGATCACGGCGACGACGCGCGACCTGTACCACCGCTTCTACGAGAACCAGATGCAGATCAACGGCGGCAAGAACGACAAGTTCGCCGCGTGGGCGGATTCGGGCGGCCTCGTGATGGGCCACTACACGCTCGACGCCGACAAGCTGCCGCTGTGGAAGATCGCCCAGCAGTACACGCTCGCCGACAACTTCTTCATGGGCGCGTTCGGCGGCTCGTTCCTGAACCACCAGTGGCTGATCTGCGCGTGCACGCCGACCTACCCGAACGCGGACAAGAGTGTGGCGGCCGGCTCGATCTCGTCGGTGGAGAGCGACGGTGTCACGCTGAAGCTCGCGTCCAACTCGCCGGCTTCAGCGCTGAGCGGTCCGCCCAAGTACGTGAACTCAGGCAACCTCACGCCTGACTTCTACGCGATCAACACGATGCAGCCGCCGTATCAGCCGAGCGGCAACAAGCCGGCGAGCGGCGGCGACACGAATTTCGCCGATCCGACCCAGGCCACCACCCTGCCGGCGCAGTCGCAGCAGCACATCGGCGATCTGCTGAATAACGCGAAGGTGTCGTGGGCATGGTACAGCGGTGCCTGGGGCGCGGCGGTGTCGGCGGTGCAAAACGGCACGTCGAACGTGATTTACGGCGCGAATCTGACGGCACCGAATTTCCAGCCGCATCACCAGCCGCTCAACTACTTCGCCGATCTGGCGCCGGGCACCGCAAACCGTTCGCAGCACTTGCTCGACGGCGGCCTGGCCGGCTCGGAGTTCATCAAGGCGATCGACAGCGGCACGCTGCCGCAAGTGTCGTTCTACAAGCCGCAGGGCAACCTGAACGAACATCCGGGCTACACGGACGTGGCGTCGGGCGACCAGCACATCGCGGACGTGATCTCGCATCTGCAGAAGAGCCCGCAGTGGAACAACATGGTGGTAGTCGTGACGTACGACGAAAACGGCGGCTTCTGGGATCACGTGTCGCCGCCGAAGGCCGACCGCTGGGGTCCGGGTACGCGTATTCCGGCGCTGATCATCTCGCCGTACGCGAAGAAGGGTTACGTCGATCACACGCAGTACGACACCACGTCGATCCTGCGCTTCATCACGCACCGCTTCTCGCTGCCGACGCTGCCGGGTATCGCGGCGCGCGACGCGGCGCTGGTCAGCAACGGCGGCAAGCCGATGGGCGACCTCACGGCTGCGTTGAACATCAAGCAGTGAGCGAGAGGTGCAACTTGTCCGAGATTGGACGGAAAAGGTTAAGCGTTAAGCAACAGTCCGCCTAAGGGTGAGACTTTGACGGGGCAGCTTCGGCTGCCCTTTTTTATGGCTGTACCGTGAACGCCGGGTCCGACGCGTTTTCATGAGCGGCGTATGCTTCGAACCAGGCCGCGTTCGCCTCGTCGATCGCGGCTCGATATCTTCCGCAACACGTTGCAGGCTTGCCCACATTCAGGAGTTCAACAGCATGACTGAAAAAACCATCAAGGTGCCCGGTCCCGATCATCCGATCACGGTCGAGCCGTCCAACGCGCGCGTGGTCGTGACCGTCGCCGGCAAGGTGATCGCGGATACCGTCAAGGCGCTCGTGCTGCGCGAAGCGTCGTATCCGCCGGTGTATTACATTCCGCGCAACGACGTCGAGATGACGCTGCTGGAGCGCACCGATCACGCGACCTACTGTCCGTACAAGGGCGATTGCGCGTACTACAGCATTCCGTCGGGCGGTGAAAAGACAGTCAATGCGGTGTGGACTTATGAATCGCCGTATGCGGCCGTGAAGGAGATCGCGCAACATCTGGCGTTCTATCCGAACCGCGTCGACTCGATCGATGTGAAACCGGCGCAGTGACAGTCGCGCGCGGCGCGGCCGGGCGAATGGGCTAGCGCCTGTCGCGCGTCATGAGTTAGCCCTTGTGTTAGGCCTTGTGCTAGCTCTTGTCCCGGGTTTCGATCAGTACCGCACAGGGCGACCGTTCGATGACCTCTCCGCTGGTCGAAGGGTTGGCCCAGCGGTGCAGCCGTGACAAATGGTGATGTCCCATCACAATGACCTCCGCGTTAAGCACTCGGGCTTGTTCGACGACGACATCGGCCGGATGATTTCCCGCGCACAGGTGCTGTTCCACCGTGAGGGTCCGGCCGGCAAGCTGTGCGCCCGCGGCAGTCAGGACGGATTGTGCGAAAGATGTCTGCGCGTACGCGGACGGGTAGGTCTGGCCGTCGGGCGCGACATTGCTTTGGCTACCGGGCGGCAACAGATAGGAAGGGTCGACAACGCAAAGAAGGTGTACGGTAGCCGTACCTGGCGCCGCGACGCGATTGACCAGGTCGATGACGTGGACACTCTGGGGCGAGCCGTCCAGCGGAACGAGGAGGATATTGAACATGGCTGGCGATAAGGTCAGAAATGGTGATGCGGCGCGTATCACCTTCAGCCGCTCGCATGGCCTATCTAACAGTAGCCGAAAAGCTTAGAACTTTGAATTGGTAAGTGACGGCTGAGCGAGACATAACTCGACGCGTGATCGGACATTGAAGGAGCATGCGGGAGATTTTTGCTTCTATTTTTCGCATGAGTTCTGCCTCGTCAAGGTGCATGCGAGAACCAGGCGCGACACGTGTTTCTACGCGCTCAGTTGACCCCGAAGGAGAAGAGCTTTCAGCTTAAGCTCGATCTCGACTCACCTTACTCAAGGGTCACTCTCAGATCGGGGGCCGACGCCCTGCACGAAGAAATCTGGCAGCTAGCCAGGTCGCGAATTACCCTGGTAACAGCTTGATTTTGTTGGTACGGCAGGAGGGACTCGAACCCCCCACCCTCGGCTTAGAAGGCCGATGCTCTATCCAGCTGAGCTACTGCCGTATTGAACTGAGGCGATGCCGCCGCGTACAACGTGCATCGCCCGCAATGAGATACTGCTCTCGGGTATTGAAACCTGTGGCTCTGCAAGCAACAAGGTCCGTGGGATACCGAAATTCTAACTGACCGTGCCGTAGACAGGAAATCCACTCCGGCGCGTGCGTGAAAGACAATCTGCGCGTCACACCGGCCGCCGCAAGCCACGAAACAGACCACCAAACAAACAGGCCCGGCATGCTGAGCCGGGCCCGGATTATAACCGATCGTCCCCTGCCCGCCAGCGCACGCTAGCGGACATGCCGAACGCCATCAGACCGGTTGCGGATGCAGCATGAACCAGCCGAGGAACACGATACCGGCGATCACGCAATATACGCCGAACGACGCCAGACGTCCGCGACCTTCGAAATAGCGCATCAGGAACCGCACGCTGAGATAGGCCGCGATCGCGGTCAGCACGCCGCCGAGCAACGCATCCGCGAGTTGGCCCGGCGCATGGAACAGCTTCGGCAACTCGAGCACGCCTGCCGCGAAAATGATCGGCGTGCCGAGAAGGAACGAGAATTCCGCCGATTTTTCCGCCGTGAGGCCAGCAGCGTTGCCGGCAATCATCGTCAGGCCGCTGCGCGAGAAACCCGGAATCAACGCGCCGATCTGCGCAAGACCGACGAAAAACGCCTGACCGAAACTCAGCTTCTCCGGCGCCTGATGCGCGCGCGAACGCTGCAGGCGATCGCCGAACCACAACAGCACGCCGTTGACGATCAGTGCGATTGCGACGATCCGCAAGTCGTGAAAAAGCCGTTCGAGCCGCTTTTCCAGAATCAGTCCGACCAGACCCGCCGGAATGGTGCCGATGATGAGCGCCCACATCATGTGCGCGTCGTCGTTGCGGCGGCCGCCGAACGACGCGAAGAAACCGCGCACCAGCGCGCACCAGCGTTTGCGGAAGTACCAAAGCAGCGCGAGCGCCGTGCCGAGATGCAACGCGACAAGGAACGGCAGCAATTGCGGCGCGTGTTTGTCGATATGCATGCCGAACAGGGCGGGCACGAGCAGCGTATGGCCGAGGCTGCTCACCGGAAACAGTTCGGTGACGCCTTGCAGCACGCTCAGGAAAATGAGAAACGACAGGTTCACGCGGGGCGTCCTTGTAAGGAAAATGTCGGGGACAAGCGCGCCGGATAAGGAATCCACGTGCGCCTCAAAGCGCACCGATTATGCCTGGCTGCAATGTCAGCGCCAAGCGTTTGAACCGCATTCGGGGAAATATTGTGCGTTGCGTCACAACTCGAAACCGTTGTTACGCCGCAGAAAAAAGAGCGGGCGCCGCGAATGGCCGCCCTGTGGGATCAGCGAAATGACGTGAAACGAACCGAGTGGTACACGGTAGAAGAAGCCTTGTCCAATAGCCCGACGCCGCTGACGAGCAAAGCCAGCAGGCGTGGACTGCCCATATCAGCGTTCGAGCTTGTAAAAGAAGTAGACCGTGCTTGCCGCGAACATGCCGAACAACGTAACAGCCATTGCCATTGCGAGATCCATACAGCCTCCTGAGGCAGTCTCGCCCGGTCGTCGAAGTTACCGGGCAGTCGGACGAATTATCGGCAAGGATAGCCTTGCGGCGACACCCGCAATTTCCCCAGAAGGGTTTCCCCGTAGCGGAAAGCAGCGCAAAATCATTCTCTCGCGTGGCGCCGCGCGGCAAAAGCCGACGCGCGTACGCCAGGATGGCGCCTTCTCCGGCCATCCTGGATCTGCCTTCAACCTCTTACTCATCAATCCATCGACCATGCCCCTCTCCCCGCAACAGGACATTCTCGAGATCGCCCAGGACGCCTCCGTACTCCGTTTCGCGCCGCAAGCCGGCGGCAGACTGATGTCGTGGACGATCGGCGGCGAAGAAGTCATCCATTGGCCGGAGCACGCCGACTGGAGCCAGCCGGCGCGGATTCGCGGCGGCAATCCGCTGCTGTTTCCATTTCTGGGCCGGCATCGTGTCGACGGCAAGATCGGTTTCTGGCGTGACGCTCAGGGCACGGTGCGCGAACTGCCGATGCACGGCTTCGCCCGCGACCTGCCCTTCGAAGCCCACGCCGACGTGCACGGCGCCGGCCTGCGCATGATCCTCACCGACAGTGAGGCAACCCGCGGCGGCTATCCATTCGGCTTCCGTTTCGAGGCCGCCTACGACCTCGTGGATGCGCATACGCTCGACGTCACATTCACCACCACCAATACCGGCAATACGCGCCTGCCCTACTACGCCGGCCATCACTTCTACTTCGCGCTGCCGCACACGCAGCGTGGCGAGACCTCGCTCGAACTGCCGCGCACGCAACGGTGCTTTCAGCAAGAAGACGGCTCGATCAGCGCCGCCGAGCCGGGCGAAGCGCGCTATACGCTCGACGAGGCGCGCATCCATGACCGCTTCCATTGCCTCGTCGGCACACCGGATCAACCGGTACGGCTCGTCGCGCCAGGTCTCGACCGGCTCATCACCATCGACCTGCAACGGCCGGGCTCGGTGCCCTGGTACGCCGTCACCACGTGGACCGAAGCACCGGAGTCGGACTTCTACTGTGTCGAACCGTGGCTCGGACTGCCGGACGCGATTCACAACGGCTTGGGTCTGCGCTGGCTCGAAGCGGGGCAGACAGAGGTCGCGGCGCTGCGCATCAGCGTGGCCAGGCTGGGTTGATTGCGGGGATTCCAGACTAAGCGGCGTGGTCGGCTTTAAGGCGAATTTCGCTGCATTTCGCCGCAGCCTGCGCCGCGCGTGCCTGCCTCGCAGCCCGCTTTTTCGCGTGCTGCAGCGCAAAACCGTTAGAATCGAGCGCTTTGTATCTACCTGCCGCGTGATCGGGATCGGCGCGCGGCAGCGCTTTGCGAGGTCCAATGCTTAGCACAACAAGAATGACGAAACGGCTCGCCTGCGCGTCGTTGGTGGCACTGCTCGCCGCGTGCGGGTCGGCGCCGGTAGGGCCGGGCTTTTATCGGGTGGAACGGGGCGATACGCTGTCGAAGATCGCGCGCAGTAGCCGGCAATCGGTGCAAAGCATCGTGCGCTGGAACAATCTGACCAATCCGGACAGCATCGAGGTCGGCCAGGTGCTGCGCGTCGCGCCGTCGGGCGGCGCCGCATCGACCAGTGGCGCGGTGCGCAGCAGCGGAAGCGGCAGTGCTTCGGCCACGCCACGTCCGGCGCCCGTCGATAGCGCACCGTCCGCGCCGCCGGCTTCGACGATCTCGCTGGTATGGCCGGCCGACGGCACAGTGATCCGGCGTTTCGACGGCGGCAGTTCGAAGGGCATCGATATCTCGTCGGCAGCGGGCACGCCCGTCGTCGCCGCGGCGCCCGGCACGGTGGTGTACGCGGGCAACGGTTTGCGCGGCTACGGCAATCTGCTGATTCTCAAACACAACGCCGAGTATCTGACCGCCTATGCCCACAACCGCAGGCTGCTGGTGAAGGAAGGCGAATCGGTCACGCGCGGCGAGAAAATTGCCGAGATGGGCGACACCGATACAGACCGCGTGATGCTGCACTTCGAACTGCGCTATCAGGGCCGCTCAATCGATCCGTCGCGGGCACTGCCGCCACGCTAGAAGGCTGGCTTGGTTGTGGCACGGGCCGTCCCGCCGGCGGGTGCTCCCCCAGCCCGGGCCGTCCCGCCCGCGTGCTGTCACGCCGCGCGCACCGCCTGGTGCCGGGCATGCATTCTGCAACGGCAGCCGCGGGAACCCGGCGTGTTATAAAACGCTCAATCAGGACACGACGTGGCTTCGCGTCACGTCTTTCTCCGTCTATCTGTAAGGAATCTGTATGAAGAGCGCATTTGCGTCCGTCGCGACGGCCGCGGCGATCGGTCTCGGCCTGCTGACGCTCGGCAACCTCGGCGGCTGCTCCAGCACCACGACTATGACCTACCTGCCGAGCGGCGACACCGGCTTTGCAATCAACTGCAGCGGCAGCGACGCAAGTTCGAGCTGGGCCGAGTGCTACAAGCAGGCGGGTCAGGTCTGCGGCAACTACGGCTACGACGTCGTTTCGAAAGATGTCGACAACGGTGCGACGGCTGGCGGCACGGTGGGCGGCATTTTCGGCGCGAACGTGAAGAACCGGTCGATGGTGGTTCGCTGCAAGCAATAACCACGACGCCACGCGCGCCGCAGCCCGGGCTAGCGGCGGCGCCAGCGTCCTGAGCGCGGATCGATGCGCGCGGCGAAGGCGACCAGGACGCCGAGCGCGACCGGGCAGATGCCGAGAAAAATGATTAGCGCGGTCATGCTCGTGCAAGGAAATGTGAGCTTTCATGATCCACTGCACATGTGAACCAGTGGTGACTCGGACGTGGCGCACAAGAAAAAAAGCCCGGCACGAGGCCGGGCTAACGGGGGTTCGGCGCATATCGGCAAAGGACCGGTTCACCATGCGCCAGAACGAAATCTAACAATCCCCTTTTACAAGCGCAATATATTAATTTCGCAGTCAGTGTGATGCGGCGTACGGATTCCGCGTTATGTGAACGGGAAAAGTCGGAATCATACAGGCCAAATGCGCCCGCCGTTTCAACGTGAAACGCTTTAAATGGCGCGACTCGAAACCCGATATTGCCCGCAGAACCGGGCGAGGCAAGGGATCCGCCCGAAAACGGCCCGAAAAGCCTGAGGAAAGGCCACTGGCGGATTTCTGCTAACCCATCCAGCATGATTCGGACGCTTTACGTACTGCGTAGCTTTAGTGCGCCACCGCACTCTTTCGAATTATTATCCGATATTGACCGACTTAATCAAAGTAGCCGGCTTCTTCACAGCAATTCGCAAACAGCGTAAATATCAAAGCGATTAAATCCGCCGACAAATTACAGCACTGAAAATGGACTGGCTTAATTGATTCGACCATTCGAATGATAAGCATCGGCATCCAATCGTTCAAGCAGGCCGAGCGGCTAAAATCGGCCAACCTGAGAGCACGCTCACATGACCCGCAAACCCAGCTCGGTGACGAGCACGGCCGCCTGAGCATGCGAGATCGTCGCGCCCTTGAAGAGCGCCGCGTCCACCAGCCGCACGCCGCTGAGGTCGGCTTCGCGCAGGTCCGCGCCGTCGAAGCGCGCGCCCTTCAAATGGGCGTCCTTCAGGCTGCCGCCGTCGAAGACCGCTTCCCGGAAGTCGACGCCGGCCAGGTCGGCATCGGAGAAATCCAGTTGTTGCAGGGTGGCTTTGCGAAACGACAGGCCGCGCAGGTGCGCGCCGACCAGCAGCGTTTCGACGAAGCTCAAACCCAGCGCCGTGCACGCCTCGAAATTGGCGCCGGTCAGCTTGCAGCTATGAAACGACGCCGAAGCCAGCTTGGCGCGCCGCCAGCCGGTATTGTTGAGATCGCTCGACTGAAACGCCGCGTCGACCAGATCGGCCGACGCGAAATCCGCCTCGCGGCCACGGCAACGGACCCAGCGGGTATGCGAGAGCGTCGCGCCGAAAAACGACGTCTCGACGATCGAGCAGCGGTGAAACTCGGCGCCGCGCAGATCGAGACGCGACAGGTCGACGCCTTCGAAATCGCAGTCTGTGAAATGAAGCGGCGCTTTATTGCCGGCAAGGCTTGCCGCGATGAGCCGTTCCACCTCCGCGCGCGTCAGCGCGGCGTCGGTCACGACGTGAGGTTGCGCGGCCGAAGCCGGCGCCGTTGAATCCATTGACATGAAGGTTCAGAATGAATTTCGCAGGACCCATAGCCTACCGGAACGCGCGCCCCGCTGGCGACCCGCGCCGATGGTTTATAGTAACGGCCCCGCCGGAACCCCCTTACGATGACTTCCAACGACGCCACCCATAGCCCGCTGTACGCCAAGTTGCTTGCCGAAACCGCCAAGATCGGCTGGATCGAACTCGAACGCTTCTTTGCGCGCGGCATTCTGCTGCGCGTCGCGCGCGACCTCGATCTGGTGAGCGTTGCCGAAGCCATCGCCAGCGACGACACCACGCAGGTCGCGCAATGGCTGTCCGCCGGGCTCGTCGAGCGCGTGCAGGCGGAAACCGCCGCCGACTTCGCCGAGCGCGACCCGAATCTGTGGGCCGTCGTCGTCTCTCCCTGGGTGTGCGTGCAGGAACGCAGTTGAGCGAGGCCGCGCGCGACGCCGACACGTCGGCAGCGGCACCCGCTGTTCCCGGGCACTGGCACCGCCGGGTGCTGGCGCTGGCGTTTCCCATCGTTCTCGCCAATCTGACACAGCCGATTCTCGGCGCGGTCGACACCGCTGTGGCGGGCCATCTGGACGGCGCGTCGTATCTTGGCGGCGTGGCGCTCGGCGGCCTGTTCTTCAACTTCGTGTTCTGGGGCTTCGGGTTTCTGCGCATGGGCACGACCGGTCTGGTCGCGCAATCGCACGGTGCGGATAACCACGTCGAGCTACGCAACAACGTCGTCCGCGCGCTGTTGCTGGCGGCCGCGATCGGCGCCGCGGTGCTGGCGCTGCAAATGCCGCTGATCGATTACGGGCTGCGCGTGATCGGCGGCAGCGACGCGGTGCAGCGCAACGCACGGCTGTACTGTCACGCGCGCATCTGGGCCGCGCCGGTCGCCCTCGGCAATTACGTCGTGCTCGGCTGGCTGCTCGGCACGCAACAGGTGCGGCTCGCGCTGCTCTCGCAGGTGTTCATCAACAGCGTGAACATCGTGGCCGTGCTCCTGTATGTGCACGGCTTCGATTGGGGCGTGGCCGGGATCGGCGCGGCCACGGCCACCGCCGACGCGCTCGGCTTCGTGCTCGGCGCCGCCCTGCTCTGGCACGGCAGGCCGCGCGGCCTGCCCGCGTTGAATCGCGCCGCCCTGTTCGACGCGGCGGCGCTCAAGCGGCTCGTGGTGCTCAATCGCGATATCTTCGTGCGGACCTTGTGCCTGCTCTCATCGTTTGGCTGGTTTGCGCACCTGGGCGCGAAGCAAGGTGACGCCACGCTCGCGGCCAACGCGCTGCTGCTCAATTTTCAGACGTTCATGGCCTACGGACTCGATGGTTTCGCGCACGCCGCCGAAGCGCTGGTCGGCGCAGCGATCGGCGCGCGCGACCGGCACGCGTTCACGCAAGCGATCAAGGTGACGGCGTTGTGGTCCACGCTTGGCGCGCTGGGGTTTTCGCTGGTGTACTGGGGCGCGGGCTCGTGGATCGTCGAACGTCTGACGGATCAGGCCGCCGTGCGCGCCACCGCCGAACTGTATCTGCCGTGGGCCGAGCTCTCGCCGGTGGTGTCCGTGTGGGGCTTTCTGCTGGACGGCGTGTTCATCGGCGCGACTCGCACGCGTGAACTCATGATGTCGATGGCGGTGTCGTTCGCGCTGTTCGTGGCGGCGTCGTGGGCCTTGTTGGCGCTGTACGGCAATCACGGCTTGTGGGCCGCGATGCTGCTCCTCATGGCGCTGCGCGGCCTCACGCTCGCGCGTTATGTGCCGGGCGTCGTGCGCGGCATGGCGGGCGCGGCGGCTTGAGCGCGCGGGCTTGCCCATTTCGCATCGCGGCACCCGGTTACGGCTTGAAACAAGCGCACACAAGTCACGCACGACGCTCGCCCTAGAATGACTTCAGCCCGCGCTCTCCGCGCGAACAGTCTGCGCGGGTCAGAAGCGCCGGCGTGCCCGCGCCGGTGCTTCGCCTCTGTTTTTCGTCACCGTTGCCGGAGCCGTTATCAGCCGCTGCTCAAGGCGAGACCGGTGGAGGCACCATCGTGGGCGGACGGCTGTCGGTGGGCACGCCGTGGTAGTCGGCCGGGTCTTGCGGCGGCGGACCGCCGTGATGGCCCGACGGACCATTCGCACAACCGGCAACGCCGGCAACCAGCAGCAACGCAATCATCGAAACGCGGATCATAAAAGAGTCTCTCGAAACAGAATGAAAGAGCGGCTTACCCGCGGTGAGCGGGCAAGCGCGAGCGCCCGGAGTCTAACCGCAAAGCGCATTCCGCGCCGCCGCGCCGACCCGCGTAACCCCTCCCCCATTTGGTTGCGCGTGACCTACTATAAAGTCACGGTCGCGTCTCATAGGAGGCTGCCATGGATGCTGAAACGATCGCGGGTCTGATCGGACTTGCAATAGGTCTGCTCGTGTTGCTCGTGTTGTCGATCTACGAATCGAGAACCTATCGGCGCGAACACGATGGCGAAGGCATGGTGCACCACTGGCTGACTCACCAGCACATGCCGCATTGGATGCGTCGCCGGCACTGACGGAAATGCAGGTGCCGACGGCGCCTGCACACAGTCCGAGTAGTTGAAGGATTGATGCGCCGCATCTCACGTGCGAGTCTGCGCTCGCACATCGACTCCTTGCGCGGTGACGCCTACGGCTGTCCACTATAGCCGCGCAAGTTTCTGCTGGCTGCCCTTTTCCTGACGCGTCGCTGGTCGCGATCGAAGCATCGAGTCGCCCGCCATTTTCCCTTCCGCCCAAGTTTGCTTTAGGCACATGCCTTGCTGATCGTAGGCGTGCAGGAAGCGCGCAGCTTGCGCGTCGAGCGTCCCGGCGCGTATGCGCCGGACCAACCAGACTAACTGGCTCAGGCCAGACAGGGAGAACTCGAATGACCATTGGAACCATACTGCTTATCGTGCTCATTCTTCTGCTGATCGGCGCGTTGCCGAGCTGGCCGTACAGCAGCGGCTGGGGCTATCGGCCGACCGGCGTGGTGGGCGTCGTGCTGATCATCGTGATCGTGTTGCTGCTGATGGGTCGCATATAACGCGGCCGACTCGCGCATTCGACCCGCCGTTTTGCTCCGGTGCAATTCGTGATTGACTCTGGCACCCAATGCCACGTAGAATCTCGGATTCGTCGGAGCGTAGCGCAGCCTGGTAGCGCATCTGATTTGGGATCAGAGGGTCGAAGGTTCGAATCCTTTCGCTCCGACCACGAAAAGCAACACGAAACCCGCGTAGCCTCCGGCTTCGCGGGTTTTTGCTTTTTGGGCTTTTTCAGGCTCGCGGGCTCTAGCCTGCGATATACCGGCGTGCTTATACGGTTACCCCGAGCCATTGCCTTGCGGCCCAACGAGTCCACGTGCGACAGTGACTGAAACCTGGCGCAGGCCTGATCGGGCTCAAGCGCCGCAAGCACAGTGAAGGAGACACGCATGGATCTGATTCTCTGGCGTCACGCCGAAGCCGAAGACTTCGCCAGCACCGACCTGGCGCGAGCGCTCACCACCCGAGGCCGCAAGCAGGCGCAAAACGTCGCCAAATGGCTGCGCACCCGCCTGCCCGACGACGCCGTCGTGCTCGCAAGCCCTGCTGTGCGTACCATCCAGACTGCCGAGACGCTGAGTGACCAATATCGCGTAGTGCGCGAACTCGCGCCCAACGCAAGCGCGGACGACGTGCTCAACGCCGCGGGCTGGCCCAAAGGCATCGCGCAAACGGTGGTGATCGTCGGCCATCAACCGACGCTCGGCCACGTCGCCGCGCGGCTGCTCGGCAATAGCGACGCGAGCTGGCCGCTGAAGAAAGCGGGCGTCTGGTGGATCGCAAGCCGCGAGCGCGACGGCGACGACCAGGCCGTGCTGCGAGCCGCCATGACTCCCGATCTCGTCTGAGCCGGATTCGCTTTAACCAGGCGGGGGTTGCGCCCATAAAAACCCACGCGTCACACGAAACGGCGCCGAAGCAGCCAAACCCATCACACGCGTCACCCACAGCGCCGGGACCTCACCATCCCGGCGCTTGACTCGCCCCCACCCGCTTCCTCAATCTCCCACGTTTCGCGCGGAAACAACACTCGTCGTCCCCACTTGCGATATTACAAGCCGCGGGCACGCAGCTTACGGGCAGTCATCCAATCGTCATGGGTTTGCCATGCGAGCGTCACCAGGCGTTACTACATTGGCGAAAAAAGAAATCTCCCTTTTTTCGACCAGGACCCCCCATGCGAGAACTGCCGACGCCTACCCTGCCCCTCGCTTCGATCTTCGAGTCGCGCCGTCTGCCGCGCGCCGAGGAAACGGTCACCGCCCAGCATCGCCTGCAAGTCACGTGGGCTCGCACCGACGAAGAACTGCGCGAAGCCCAGCGTCTGCGCTACCGCGTGTTCGCCGACGAAATGGGCGCGCGGCTGACGGGCCCCGCGGGTCTCGACGTCGATTCGTTCGACGCCTACTGCGATCACCTGCTGGTGCGCGATCTCGACACGTTGAAAGTGGTCGGCACGTACCGCGCGTTGCCACCGCATCAGGCCGCGCGTATCGGCCGTCTGTATGCGGAAAGCGAATTCGACGTGTCGCGTCTGACGCACCTGCGCGCCAAGATGGTCGAAGTGGGCCGTTCGTGCGTGCACCCCGACTATCGCAGCGGCTCGGTGATCATGTCGCTGTGGGCCGGCCTTGCCGCCTACATGAAGCACAACGGCTATGAAACGATGCTCGGCTGCGCGAGCGTGGCAATGGTCGACGGCGGCCACTACGCGGCGAATCTGTATTGCTCGCTGCGCGACAGCGCGCTGACCGCGCCGGAATATCGCGCGTTTGCGCACACGCCGCTGCCGGTCGATGAACTGCAAACGGGCGCCGAGGTGGCGCCGCCGCCGCTGGTGAAGGGTTATCTGCGTCTCGGCGCGAAGATTTGCGGCGCGCCGGCATGGGATCCCGATTTCAACACCGCGGACTTTCTGACGCTGTTCCGCTTGTCCGATATCAATGCACGTTACGCTCGCCACTTCCTCGGCGATGCGCTGCCGCGCTGAGCGGATTCGCGCGCAAGACGCGCTGTGACGCGCGTCGGCGAAGCAAAAACAAGCGGCCACAAAAAAGCCCGGCACCGGCCGGGCTTTCTCATTCATCCGCAGTGCGCCATGCGCAAGGCTTCATTCGTCCGTATAAACCACGCGATACGGAATGCCGACCTTCTCCCACTCCGCGGCTTCCTGAATCAGGCTGTAGTCCGTCAACGGATTGTTGGCCACCCACTCGTTCGGCAACCGCACCTCGTAACCGCCGTTGACCTGCGTCACCGAGATGCCCGGCAAGCCAACGTCGGCACGCCGGCGGCACAGCAGCGCCGCGAGCCGCAGACAGAACAGCAGCGGCCACTCCACTTCGCGCGTTTGCGATAGCTTGCCGAGCTTGCCCGCATGACCGAGCACAAGCGCGGCAAGCCGCGCCTGATCGGTGCGTGAAAAGCCCGGCATGTCCGCGTTGCTGGCGATGTAAGCCGAATGCTTGTGATACGCGCTGTGCGAGATCGACAAACCGATTTCGTGCAGCGCAGCCGCCCAGCCGAGAAACATGCGGTTCTCGACGCGGCGTTCTTCGTCGGGTTCCTCGAACTGTTCGTAGAAGCGCACCGCGAGTTCGCCGATGCGCCCCGCCTGCGCGCGATCCACGCCATAGCGGCGCATGAAGCCTTCCACCGTGACCGTACGCATGTCTTCGTGCTGCGAACGGCCTAGCAGGTCGTACAGCACGCCAAGGCGCAGCGCGCCGTCCGTCGTGTCGACGTAATCGACACCGAGTTCGTCGAACACTGCGATCATGATCGACAGGCCGCCGGCCAGCACCGGAATGCGATCGCCCTTCAACGCGACGAGCTTCAGCCGGTTGACGTTCTCCGCCTTGATCAGCGCGCGCTTGAGGCGTTCGAGCCCGCCGCGCGAGATGCCATGCGTGACGCCTGGATCGTTGAAGTTATTGGCCTCCACCAACTCGGCCAATGCGCGCGCGGTGCCCGACGAGCCGATCGCCTGCTCCCAGCCGGTCTTCTTGTACTCGGCGGAAATGATCTGGATTTCGCGGCCCGCGGCGAGTTCGGCCTGGCGCATCGTGTATTCGTCGACGTTGCCGGCAGGGAAAAACGCCCGGCTATGACTCACGCAGCCGATATACAGGCTCTCCATCTTGATGGGCGTGTAATGCGAGCCAATGATAAATTCCGTCGAGCCGCCGCCGATATCGACCACCAGACGTTTGCCCGGACTCGCGGGCACGGAGTGTGCAGCGCCCGCGTAAATCAGGCGCGCCTCTTCACGCCCGGCGATCACTTCGATCGGGAAACCGAGCGCGGCTTGCGCCTCACCGAGAAATTCGCCGGCATTCTTGGCGATGCGCAATGTATTGGTAGCGACCGCGCGAACGTGATCGGGATGAAAGTCGCGAAGACGCTCGCCGAAACGCTTGAGCGCGTCCCAGCCGCGCACCTGCGAAGCTCGGTCGAGCATCTTGTCGCGCGACAGACCAGCAGCCAGACGCACGGGCTCACGCAAGGCATCGACCTGGTAGATCTGGCTGCCCGCGTCGGTTTCCTCGACCCGGCCGACAATCAGCCGGAAGCTGTTCGAGCCGAGATCGACGGCGGCGAGGAGTTGCGGAGTATTGACCATCGAGTAAGCGGACTCCATGCGCACAAGCGCGGCGGCGTTGGATGCGGGAAACGCTCCGTGTCCATCGGGAGCCCTGGGCGCCTGACGGCCGGCCGCGCGGTTCAAAGACGCCATTCTAAGCGTACCGGGCCTCACGATGTCACCTCGCAGCAATGGGGGTGGCCGATGGTCCCATACAGACTGCGTCATATTGACGACACGAGGCGATTACGGCGTAGAATAAAAAATCGAGAATGTCATAACAACGTCATCATACTGTGAGAATTTCCGAGCGTCTTTCCGCCTCTCTTCCTGACATTCCATTCTCGCTGCCGATGTCCATCCGCTACCCCTTATTGAATCGCGAGCTGGGCATTCTGGGTTTCAACGAGCGTGTGTTGGCACAAGCTGCCGACCCAGCCGTCCCTTTGCTCGAACGCCTGCGTTTCATCTGCATCACCAGTAGCAATCTCGACGAATTCTTCGAAGTCCGCATGGCCGGACTGCAGGAGCAGATGCGCGACAACCCCGGCGCGCTATCGCCGGACGGCATGTCACTGCAGCACGTGTACGACCTCGTGGTCGAACGCGCGCAGAAGCTCGTGCATCGCCAGTACACCATGCTGCACGACACGGTGCTCACCGCGCTCGAAGCAGAAGGCATCTATTTTCACGGCACGGAAGCGTGGAACGAAGCGCAGACCGAATGGGCGCGCAACTACTTCTTCGACGAACTGCTGCCCGTGCTCACGCCCATCGGCCTCGATCCGGCGCATCCGTTTCCACGCGTGCTCAACAAGAGCCTGAACTTCGTCGTGGAACTGGAAGGCAAGGACGCGTTCGGCCGTCAGGCGATGATGGGCATCGTGCAGGCGCCGCGCGCGTTACCGCGGCTCGTGCGCATGCCGCAGGAACTGTCGGGCTACCCGCATGGCTTCGTGCTCCTGAGCTCGCTGTTGCAACGCTTTGTCGGCGAACTGTTTCCGAACCTGGTAGTGCGCAGTTGCAATCAGTTTCGCATCACGCGCAATAGCGAACTGTTCGTCGACGAAGATGAAATCACCAACCTGCGCGTCGCGTTGCAGGGCGAATTGCCGGCGCGGCATCTGGGCAACGCGGTGCGGCTCGAAGTGTCGGCGGAAACGCCCACGCATGTCGTGCGGCGCCTGCTCGACGAAAGCGGCCTGTCCGACAAGGATTGCTATTACGCCGACGGTCCCGTCAATCTGGTGCGGCTGATGCAGTTGCCCGAGATGGTGGACCGCCCCGATCTCAAGTTCGTGCCGCACATCCCCGCGATTCCGCCGCAGGTCGCCAACAGCGCCAGCATGTTCGACGTGATCGATCAAGGCGACGTGCTGCTGCATCATCCGTACGAAAGTTTTCAGCCGGTGCTCGAATTGCTGCTGCAGGCGGCCAAAGATCCGAACGTGGTCGCGATCAAGCAGACCATCTATCGCACGGGCACCGATTCGCCGCTGATGGACGCGCTGATGCAAGCGGCGCGCAACGGCAAGGAAGTCACGGTCGTAGTCGAACTGCTCGCGCGTTTCGATGAAGAAACCAACATCAACTGGGCCTCGCAGCTCGAAGCGGTCGGCGCGCACGTGGTGTACGGCGTGGTGGGCCACAAATGCCATGCGAAGATGATGCTGATCGTGCGGCGCGTGTCGGTAGGCGGCAAGACCACCCTCAAGCGCTATGTGCACCTCGGCACCGGCAACTACCATCCGCGCACAGCGCGTCTTTACACCGACTTCGGTTTGATGACCGCCGACCAGAAAATCTGCGAAGACGTTCATCACGTGTTCCAGCAACTGACCGGCATTGGCGGAGAACTGAAGCTGCACGAGTTGTGGCAATCGCCATTCACGCTGCATCCGAAACTCGTCGAAGCGATCCGCGCCGAAGCCGAGCATGCGCGCGCCGGCAAGAAGGCCCGCATTGTCGCGAAGATGAATGCGCTGCTCGAACCCACGGTGATCGCCGAGTTGTACGAGGCCGCGCAGGCAGGCGTCAAAATCGATCTGATCGTGCGTGGCGTGTGTTCGTTGCAGCCAGGCGTCGCGGGGCTTTCGGAGAACATCACCGTACGCTCGATCGTTGGGCGCTTTCTCGAACACCACCGCATCTTCTATTTCTACGACGGTGGCAAGGAACAGGTCTATCTGTCGAGCGCCGACTGGATGGACCGCAATTTCTTCCGGCGTGTTGAAGTTGCCTTTCCGATCAACAACCGGCGCTTGAAGCGGCGTGTGATCGCTGAAGGTCTGTCCGCGTTTCTCGGCGACAATCAATCCGCGTGGCTGATGCAAAGCGACGGCCATTACCGGCGCCGCCGGCCGGGCAAGTCCTCGCGCAACGCGCAGATGAGTCTGTTGGGGAAATTCTGTTCGTAGCGTGAGTGACTGCGCTCGCCTCGGCGGGCCGCCAACAAAAGTGGCACGCGTAAAAAAGCCCGCTATGTGCGGGCTTTTCTTCATGCCGATGCAGCCACGCTCAAGCCGGCGCCGGTTGCCGGCGCGCCGTGCGATACACCGGAAAACGCACGGTGAACGTGCTGCCTCGCCCTTCCTCGCTCTTCACATCAAGTTGTGCATCGTGACGTTGCAGCACATGCTTGACGATCGCAAGGCCGAGGCCCGTGCCGCCGGTATCTCGCGAACGGCTGCGATCGACGCGATAGAAACGCTCCGTCAGCCGCGGTATGTCCGCAGAGGGAATGCCGAGTCCGCTGTCCGTCACCGAAAATATCGCATTGCCGCCCTGCGCGTGCCAAACCACTCTGATCGCGCCACCGTCCGGCGTATAGCGGATCGCGTTCGTGACGAGGTTGCCGAGCGCGCTGAGAATTTCCGTCTCGACGCCGGTGACCGTGAGCCCTTCGTCTGCATCGAATGTGATCTTGTGATGATCGCTCGACAAGCTTTCCGCGTCGTCGTGCAAATGCCGCAACACCGCGCGCATATCGATCATCTGATCGCTCGGCGGCTTGTTGTCGCCTTCGAGTTTGGCGAGCACGAGCAAATCGTTGACGATGTGGCGCATGCGCGAAGCCTGCTGCTCCATCAGTTCGAGATAGCGCGAACGTTCGCCTTCGCTCAACGGCAACTCGCGCATAGTCTCGAGAAAACCCGACAGCACCGTGAGCGGCGTTTTCAGTTCATGCGACACATTGGCGACGAAGTCGCGCCGCATCGCATCCGTGCGTTCGAGTTCGGTGATGTCTTGCGACAGCACCAGTTTGCGATTCTCGCCGTACGGAAACACCTGCACCGACAGCACGTTCTGCCGCTTGTCGCCCATGCCGCGCATGATCAGCATTTCTTCGTAGCGATGCGAATTCAGATAGCGAACGAAGTCCGGCTGGCGCACCAGATGCGTGATGTGCTGGCGCAGATCGCGCTTCGCATCCAGGCCGAAATGGAGTTCGGAGATCGCGTTGCACCACTCGATCTGGTCGTGATCGTCGAGCATCGCCACACCGTTAGGCGAGGCCTGGATCGCCTGAATAAAGCGCGAGTGCTGTTGCTCGACCGAGCGCACCTGGGCGTGCCAGCGCTTCGCGAGCTTGTGCAGACGGTAGTAGATTTCGCCCCAGATGCCGGGGGCGCTCGGCACTTCGCCGTAGACCGGCGCGTCGAGCAGACGCCACAGGCGCTGCTTATGAAAGGTGCTGAAAAGGCTCTGCGCGAGCAGCATGACGATCGCGAGGACGAGCGCTGCCTTGACGTTCACGAGTGCGCCGACCACCGCGCACAGAACAGCCAGCAGCACGACCGACACGATGGAGCGCGCCCAGATGATGTTCATGGTCTAGCGATCGAAGAGAAAAGCCTATGCGCCGGGATGAAAATCGCGGCGCCTATGGTTGCGAACAGACGTACCCGACGCGGGCGGCGGGAACGCCGCCAATGCGCGCCTCAGGCGCTCTTCGCAAGCCGGTAGCCGCTGCCGCGTACCGTCTCAATCATAGCATCGCACCCGGCGGGCTTGAGCGCCGCGCGCAAGCGCTTGATATGCACATCGACCGTGCGCTCTTCGACGAACACGTGATCGCCCCACACCTGATCGAGCAGTTGCGTGCGGCTGTGCACGCGCTCCGGGTGCGTCATGAAGAAATGCAGCAGACGGAATTCCGTCGGACCGAGATCGAGCTTGATCTCGCTACCTTCCGCATGCGCGGCCACGCGGTGTGTGGCCGGATCGAGCTTGAGGCCGTTGATCGCGACCACGTCTTCGGTCAACTGCGGGGCGCGACGGCGCAACACCGCCTTGATGCGCGCCATCAGTTCCTTCGGCGAGAACGGCTTGGTGACGTAGTCGTCGGCGCCGATTTCGAGGCCGAGCACCTTGTCCTGCTCGTCGCCGCGCGCGGTCAGCATGATGATCGGGATATGCTTCGTGCGCTCGTTGTTGCGCAGATCGCGCGCGAACGCAATGCCCGATTTACCCGGCAACATCCAGTCGAGCAGGACAAGGTCCGGCAATACGTCGCTGATCAGGTTCTGCGCCTGCTCCGCGTTGTACGCGCGAATCGGGCAGTGTCCGGCGTGTTGAAGATTGACCGAAATCAATTCGGAAATGGCGGGCTCATCTTCAATGACGAGAATGCTGCTGGGCATCGGCACCTCTTGTCCTTATATCTGGATTAACTGAGTGCTTCGCGTTCGAGCGCGTCGCGCGACTTGTGCCGCACGTCCGTACCCTTCACGATGTAAATGATGAACTCGGCGATGTTCTTCGCGTGGTCGCCGATCCGCTCGATCGCCTTGGCGATAAACAGGAAGTCGAGGCCCACCGAGATCGAACGCGGATCTTCGGTCATGTACGAAATCAGCTTGCGCACGAAAGCGCGGAATTCTTCGTCGATCGCTTTATCGTCACGCACGATCTGCGCGGCGGCGACCGTATCGAGGCGCGCGAACGCATCCAATGCGCGGCGCAGAATCGACACCGCCATCTCGCCCGACAACTTGATTTCAGCGATGTTGATGGTGCGCGACGCGCCGTCTTCCATCAAACGCTTGGTGCGCTTGGCGATCTTTTCGGCTTCGTCGCCGGCGCGCTCGAGATTCGTGATGGTCTTCGAAATCGCGATCAACAGACGCAGGTCACGCGCGGCCGGCTGACGGCGCGCGATGATGTTGCTGCACTCTTCGTCGATGTCCACTTCCATCTTGTTCAGACGCTCTTCCGCGGCGATCACCTGTTCGGCGATGTCGAGATCGAATTCGTTGAGCGCCTGCATGGCCTTGACGATCTGCGATTCGACCAGGCCACCCATTTCGAGCACTTTGGAGGAAACCAGATTCAGGTCGGCGTCGAACTGGCTGGACAGGTGTTTGTCGGACATGTCGTACTCCCTTGTTTGTTCGGCGTGTTAACCGAAGCGGCCAGTGATGTAATCCTCGGTTTCCTTGCGGACAGGCTTGATGAAGATCTTTTCGGTGTCGCCGAATTCGATCAACTCACCGAGGTACATATAGGCAGTGTAGTCCGAACAGCGGGCCGCCTGTTGCATGTTGTGCGTGACGATTACCACCGTGTAATCGCTCTTCAATTCGGCGATCAGTTCTTCGATACGGCCCGTCGAAATCGGGTCCAGCGCCGAACACGGCTCGTCGAGCAGGAGCACTTCCGGACGGATCGCGATACCGCGCGCGATACACAGACGCTGCTGCTGGCCGCCCGACAAACCGTAGCCGCTCTGGCCGAGCTTGTCCTTCACTTCGTTCCACAGCGCGGCCTTGGTCAGCGCCCATTCCACGCGGTCGTCCATCTCCGAGCGCGGCAGCGTTTCGAACATCTTCACACCGAACGCGATGTTGTCGTAGATCGACATGGGAAACGGCGTCGGCTTCTGGAACACCATGCCGATCCGTGCGCGCAGCAGCGAAATATCGCGCTTGGAGGTCAGCAGGTTTTCGCCGTCCATCAGGATCTCGCCTTCAGCGCGTTGTTCCGGATAGAGCGCGTACATCTTGTTCAGCGTACGCAGCAGCGTGGACTTGCCGCAACCCGACGGGCCGATGAATGCGGTCACCTTGCCTTCGGGAATCTGCAGATTGATGTTCTTCAACGCGTGATACTTGCCGTAGAAGAAGTTCAGGTCGTTGATCTCGATCTTCGGGCGCGACGGCGCCTGCGACTGGCCGCTTTGGGCGGGATCGAAACCGGCGGGCGCGGTAGGACGCGCGATCGGATTGAGTTGAGTTTCTGCCATATTCATCGGATTACACTCCGCCCTTACTTGTTCGAGAAGATCGTGCGCGCGAGGATGTTCAGTCCCAGCACCGCGAGCGTGATCAGGAAGACGCCGGCCCACGCGAGCGATTGCCACTGCGCGAACGGGCTCATCGCAAACTTGTAGATCGTGACCGGCAGGTTCGCGACCGGCTGGCCCATGTCCATCGAGAAGAACTGATTCGACAGCGCCGTAAAGAGCAGCGGCGCGGTTTCGCCTGCGATACGCGCCACGCCGAGCAGCACGCCGGTGACGATACCCGCGATGGAAGCCTTCAGCGTGATCGACAGCACCATCTTCCACTTCGGCGTGCCGAGTGCGAAGGCTGCTTCACGCAGTGCGTTCGGCACCAGTTTCAGCATGTTTTCCGTGGTGCGGATCACGATCGGGATCTGCAGCAAGGCAAGCGCGAATACGCCGGCCCAGCCGCTGAAGTGGCCCATCTTCGCGACGACCAGCGCGTAAACGAAGAGACCCACCACGATCGACGGCGCCGACAACAGAATGTCGTTGATGAAACGCGTGACGCTCGCGAGCCAGCCCTTCTGGCCGTATTCGGCGAGATAGACGCCAGCCAGAATACCGATCGGCGTGCCGACGAAAGTCGCGAGTGCGACCAGCATCAGACTGCCGACGATCGCGTTGGCGAGACCGCCGCCATCGGTGTTCGGCGGCGGCGTCGATTGCGTGAACAGTTCGACCGACAAGCCGCCGATACCCAGGCGCAAGGTCGTGTACAGAATCCAGATCAGCCACAGCAGACCGAACGCCATCGCGGCGAGCGACATGGTCAGAGCAACCGCGTTCTTCATGCGGCGGCGGCCTTGCAGACGCACGCGCATTGCTTCGAGCGCGACGGCGTCGTTCGAACCCGGCATATTCAAAGTGGGCTGGCTCATTTCGCGCCCTCCCCTTTTTCGAGGCGAAGCAGCATGACCTTGGAGATCGCCAGCACGATGAAGGTAATCACGAACAGAATGAGGCCGAGTTCCATCAGCGCCGACGTATGCAGGCCCGGATCCGCTTCGGCGAATTCATTGGCGAGCGCCGACGTGATGCTGTTGCCCGGCGAAAAGAGCGACACGTTATCGAGCAGATTGGTGTTGCCGATCACGAAGGTGACAGCCATGGTCTCGCCGAGCGCGCGGCCCAGACCCAGCATCACGCCGCCGATCACGCCGCTCTTCGTAAAGGGCAGCACGATCTTCCACATCACTTCCCACGTCGTGCAGCCGATGCCGTATGCCGATTCCTTCAACAGGACCGGCGTGACTTCGAACACGTCGCGCATCACCGAGGCGATATACGGAATGATCATGATCGCGAGAATCACGCCCGCGCACAGGATGCCGATGCCGATCGGCGCGCCCTGAAACAACGCCCCGACAAACGGAATGCCGCCGAGCACGACGCCGAGCGGTTTTTCGAAGTACGTCGCGAAGATCGGCGCGAACACCAGCAGACCCCACATGCCGTACACGATCGACGGAATTGCGGCGAGCAGTTCGATCGCGATGCCGAGCGGACGGCGCAGCCACGCGGGCGCGAGTTCGGTCAGGAAAAGCGCGATGCCGAAGCTGACGGGCACCGCGATGATAAGAGCAATGATCGAGGTGGCGATCGTGCCGTAGATTGGCACCAGCGCGCCGAATTGCTTGCTGGGTGGATCCCAGTCGGCGGTCCACAGGAAGCTGAGGCCGAATTGCTTGATCGACGGCATGGACGCGACGATCAGCGAAACGATGATGCCGCCGAGCAGCAGCAAAGTGATGATGGCGGCGAAGCGCGCGAGACCGCCGAAGATCACGTCGCCGGCGCGGCTGGGCGCTTTCTGCTGCGACGCGCTGCCGGGCGGGGTCGACCTGCTCGCGCCGGACGCTAATTGGATATCGGACATGAGAGCCTGATGGACCTGTTTCCAGTTGCCGTACGACACGTGTCATGCGGCCGGTAATGCCGGGGGTCAAAGCCATTGGCCGTCCTCACAGGAGGACGGCCAACGTGTTACGTACTGCCGATGCCGGGCGCTTTGCTCATTGCCGCACCCGTTGCTTCGCTTACTCGGCGATTGCCTTGCCCGAAGCGTCCTTCACCTTCGCCTTCCATTGCGTGCGGATTTCCGCCACGACCGAATCCGGCAGCGAGATGTAGTCCAGATCGTTTGCGGCTTGCGTGCCGTTCTTGAACGCCCAGTCGAAGAACTTCAGCGTTTCTGCGCCTTGCGCCGGCTTGTCCTGCGCCGTGTGCAACAGCACGAAGGTCGCGCCGACGATCGGCCATGCATTCTTGCCCGGCTCGTTCGTCAGGATCTGATAGAACGACTTCGACCAGTCCGCGCCTGCTGCCGCTGCCTTGAAGGTCTCCGTCTTCGGCTCGACAACCGTGCCCGTCGAGTTCTTCAGCGCGACATACGTCATGTGGTTCTGCTTCGCGTACGCCCATTCCACGTAGCCGATTGCGCCCGGCAGACGTTGCACGAAGGCTGCGACGCCGTCGTTGCCCTTGCCGCCCGTGCCCGTCGGCCAGTTGACCGTGGAACCTTCACCGACCTTCGACTTCCAGTCTGCGTTGACCTTCGACAGATAGTTCGTCCAGATGAAGCTGGTGCCCGAGCCATCAGCGCGGCGAACCACGGCGATGTCGGTATCCGGCAGCTTGACCTTCGGGTTCAGCGCAACGATCGCCGGATCGTTCCACTTCTTGATCTTGCCCAGATAGATGTCGCCGAGCACTTCGCCCGACAGCGTCAGTTCAGCCGGCTTCACGCCCGGCACATTGACGACCGGCACCACGCCGCCGACCACCGTCGGGAACTGGAACAGGCCGTCCTTGGCGAGTTCGTCGTCCTTCAGCGGAGCGTCCGAACCGGCGAAGTCGACGGTCTTCGCGACGATCTGCTTCACGCCGCCCGACGAGCCGATGCCTTGATAGTTAACCTTGCCGCCGCCCGACTTCTGATACGAATCGGCCCACTTCGTGTAGATCGGTGCTGCGAAGGTGCTGCCCGCGCCGGTGATGTCTGCGGCTTGCGCTGCGATCGCGAAAAGCGCGCCAGCGACGCCAGCGAACACGGTTTGCATCAATTTCATGAGACCTCCAAAGGTGTGAGCGGTGTGAGCGTGTAAGACGAACACCGCGAAGCTTAGGGTCTCTTTGTGACAGTAACGTGACTTAACGTGAAACGGGTGTGACAGTAGGATTACACGGCTGAAAGCAGATTTGTCAGGGAAAACTTGGACTTCCGGCGAAAGCCGTGACGTTCTCTAGATTAGGCGAAGAAAGATGGGGCGCGAACGTTTGCGAGTGCGCGTTCGGGAAAAAGATGCGGCGTGGGTCGTGCGGCAATGGGCCGCGGGTGAGAGGGTCGTTCGGGCGTGGCTGTGAGCGTTGGGACTGGCTTTTGATTTTGTGTTTTTCGGCGCTGACCTACTTTGCGATGTGCCTTTTGTGCGGTTCGCCGAATGAGTCGGCGAAGCGTGTCACGTGGGGCGTGACGCGCTGCGGGCCATAGGTGCAAGTTGACGCGTGGTGATTGCGGAGCCGAACGCAGACTAAGCGCAGCGAGCGAGGGCGTCAGGACACGATACGCATCGTCCCAGCGTCCCGCCCGCCGCAAGCGCGTGTGGCTTACGCCGTGGCCTCTTTGACCGCGCCGGCAATCGATTCCGCATGATGAAGTGCGTCGGCGGCACTTTCCGCTTCCACCATCACGCGCAGCACCGGCTCCGTGCCGGACGCACGGATCAGCACACGGCCGCGGCCGTTCAGCGCGCTCTCCGCCTTGGCGATGGCGCGGCGGATCGCGTCGCTACTCTTCCAGTCCGCGCCAGGCTTCATGCGCACGTTGATCAGCTTCTGCGGGAACAGCGTGACGCCGTCGAGCAGGTCGGCGAGCGTTTTCTCGCTGCGCTTCATGGCTGCCAGCACCAGCAACGCCGAGACGATGCCGTCGCCCGTGGAATGACGGTCGAGCGAAAGAATATGGCCGGAGCCCTCGGCTCCCAGTTGCCAGCCGTGTTCGCGCAACTGTTCGAGCACGTAGCGATCGCCGACCGCCGCGCGCACGAACTTCACGCCGGCTTCCTGCAACGCCACTTCCACCGCCATATTCGTCATCAGGGTGCCGACTGCGCCGTCCACTTTGCCGTCGGTCGCGACACGATCCTTGACCAGGATGTAGAGCAGTTCGTCGCCGTTGTAGAGGCGCCCTGTCGCGTCGACCACCTGTAGACGGTCGGCGTCGCCATCGAGCGCGATACCCAGATCCGCATGATTCGCGCGCACGGCACGCACCAGCGCATCCGGCGCGGTCGCGCCGACACCGTCGTTGATGTTGAAGCCGTTCGGCGCGACGCCGATCGGAATCACTTCGGCGCCGAGTTCGTGGAACACGTGCGGCGCGACGTCATACGCGGCGCCATGCGCGCAGTCGACCACCAGCTTCAGGCCGTGCAGGTCGAACGCCGCCGGAAACGTGCTCTTGCAGAACTCGATGTAGCGGCCAGCCGCGTCGTCGAGACGCCGCGCCTTGCCGAGTTGCTCGGATGCCGCGCAGGCGAGCGGCAGATCGAGTTGCTCCTCGATCTGCGCTTCCACTTCGTCCGGCAACTTGTTGCCGTCGGCGGAGAAAAATTTGATGCCGTTGTCGTAGTACGGGTTATGCGATGCACTGATCACCACGCCCGCGGCGAGCCTCAACGCGCGCGTCAGGTAGGCGATGCCGGGAGTCGGCATCGGACCGGCCAGCATCACGTCCACACCCGCTGCGGAGAAACCTGACTCGAGCGCGGCTTCGAGCATGTAGCCCGACACCCGCGTGTCTTTGCCGATCAACACGGTTGGCCGCGTGCCACTTTTGGCCCAGCGGTCCGCGCCTGCCAACACCTTGCCGGCCGCATAGCCGAGCCGCAATACAAACTCCGGCGTGATAGGTCCTTCGCCGACTTTGCCCCGAATGCCGTCCGTTCCGAAATAACGACGTGCCATGTTTTATCTTCCTCCTTGGCTTGTGGGTTCAACCGCGCGCGCGGCTGTGCTTCGCCGCGTCGCGCATGGCTGCCCATACTTTCAATGCATCTACAGTTTGCGCGACGTCGTGTACACGCAGAATCGCAGCGCCCCGTTCAGCGGCGCACACGGCCGCCGCAATACTGCCCGCGACGCGTTCCGGCGCCGGGCGTTCCACCACCGCGCCGACCATCGACTTGCGCGACATGCCGGCAAGAATGGGATAAGGCGGCTCAGCTCGCGGCGCCGTGTCCGGCAGATGCGCGAGCAGCGTGTAATTATGCTCGACTACGGTCTTGCCGAAACCGAAACCTGGGTCCACGCTGATACGAGCACGCGCAATGCCCGCCTGCTTCAGCGCCGCGACCCGCTCCTCGAGAAAATCGCGAACCTCGCTCACCACATCGTCATAGACGGGCTCACCGACCTGCATGGTCTGCGGCTCGCCGAGCATGTGCATGAGGCACACGCCGCATTGACTGTCGCGCACCGCGTCGATTGCGCCCGGCATGCGGAAGCCCCAGATGTCGTTGATCAGATCGGCGCCGGCGGCCAGCGTATGGCGCATCACTTCAGGCTTGTAGGTGTCGATCGACAACGGCACATTCGCACCACGCAGTTGCTCGACGAGCGGGATCACTCGATCCAGTTCTTCGTCGAGCGACACCGGCGGCGCGCCCGGACGCGTCGATTCGCCGCCGATATCGATAATGTCCGCGCCGTCGAGCATCATACGCTCGGCCTGGCGCAACGCATCGCCGCGCATAGCGTATTTGCCGCCGTCGGAAAAAGAATCGGGAGTGACGTTCAGAATGCCCATGACCAACGGGCGTTCAAAGGTCAGCTTGAAACGGCCGCACTGCAGCGGCTCGGGAATAGGCAAAAAAGGGAATTCGACTTTCGACACGTGGAAGTGCTTCACGCAAACGGATAAATGCAAAACGGGCCGGTGTGAAAACACACCGGCCCGCACTTTCTACTGGTCGCCTATCAGGCCGGCGCGGTCGCGCTGCCCGGTTTGACCTCGGTGCCCGGGCTGCCGCCCGACGAGGCGTCGGTTGCCGACGGCGGCGAACTCTTCGGCGAACGCGGCGGACGGCCTGCCATGATGTCGTTGATCTGATCGGCGTCGATCGTTTCCCACTCCATCAGCGCGGCGGTCATCGCTTCGACCTTGTCGCGGTTTTCGTCCAGCAGGCGCTTCGCGAGATTGTATTGCTCGTCCAGCACGCGACGGATTTCGGCATCGACCTTCTGCTGCGTCGCTTCCGAAATGGTGCGCGTGAAACCGCGGCCAAACGGCGTGGCGTCGTTTTCGTCGTCGACGTAGACCATCGGTCCAAGTGCGTCCGTCATGCCGAAGCGGGCCACCATGGCGCGCGCGGTTTGCGTGGCCTTGTTGAAGTCGTCCGACGCGCCGGTGCTGAGCAGGTTCAGGAACAACTCTTCCGCGACGCGGCCACCGAACAGGATCGCCAGGCGATCCAGCAGGTAGTCCTTCGAATACGTTTCGTTGTCATGCTCCGGCAACTGCCAGGTCACACCCAGTGCGCGGCCACGCGGAATGATCGTGACCTTGTGCACCGGATCGGCCTTCGGCAACAGCTTGGCGATCACCGCATGGCCCGACTCGTGGTACGCCGTGGCACGCTTCGATTCTTCGCGGATCACGGCCGACTTGCGCTCCGGACCCATGAAGATCTTGTCTTTCGCGTCTTCGAAGTCGTTCATTTCAACGATGCGCTTGCCGCGGCGAGCCGCGAACAAAGCCGCTTCGTTCACGAGATTCGCCAGATCGGCGCCCGAGAAGCCCGGCGTGCCGCGTGCGATCACCGCTGCGTCGACGTCGTTCGAAATCGGCACCTTGCGCAGGTGAACCTTCATGATGTGCTCACGGCCGCGAATGTCCGGCAGACCGACGTACACCTGACGGTCGAAACGGCCCGGACGCAGCAGCGCCTTGTCGAGCACGTCCGAACGGTTCGTCGCGGCGATCACGATCACGCCCGAGTTCGCTTCGAAGCCGTCCATCTCGACCAGCATCTGGTTCAACGTCTGCTCGCGTTCGTCATTACCGCCGCCCATGCCGGCGCCGCGATGACGACCGACCGCGTCGATTTCGTCGATGAACACGATGCAAGGCGCATGCTTCTTGGCCTGCTCGAACATGTCGCGCACACGAGCCGCGCCGACACCGACGAACATTTCGACGAAATCCGAACCCGAGATGCTGAAGAACGGCACTTTCGCTTCACCCGCGATAGCACGCGCGAGCAGCGTCTTACCCGTTCCCGGCGGCCCGACCAGCAGCACGCCGCGCGGAATGCGTCCGCCCAGCTTCTGAAATTTCTGCGGATCGCGCAGGAAATCGACCAATTCGGAAACTTCTTCCTTGGCTTCGTCGCAACCGGCGACGTCGGTGAAATTGATTGCGTTGTTATTTTCGTCGATCAGACGTGCACGGGATTTGCCAAACGAGAACGCACCGCCTTTCCCGCCCCCCTGCATCTGTCGCATCATGTAGAACCAGAAGCCGATGATCAGGATCGTCGGTCCGAGGTAGTACAGCGCGGACACCAGCGCATTGGGTTCGTCATCAGCCTTGCCGCTCACCTGAACGCCATACTTCATCAGATCGCCGACCATCCAGATGTCGCCGGGCGACACGATCTGGTACTTCTGGCCGTCTGCTGGAGTGACCGTGAGGTTCCGCCCCTGGACAATGACGTTCTTGACTTTGCCGTTCTTCGCGTCGTCCATGAACTGCGAATAGGAAACGCCTTCCTGGACACGGGGCTTGTCGAACTGCTTGAACACCGTAAACAGCACCAGTGCGATAACCAGCCACACTGCTGCTTTCGAAAACATATTGTTGTTCAAAGCACCACTCCTTCACTTAGACGGGCGCCTACATTTGCCTTGCGGCACCACGAAAGCATTCTAATCCAGTCCGCAGACCCCTGCCATAAGGTTTCACTACCACAGAAATAGGACAGCAGGTCAGTGCCGCACCCATTTCCGAGGCCATGATCGCATTATCGGCAGATGCGGAACCGTCCTGCAGCGTCCTATGCGGGCCGCTTGAGATGCTTACCCAAAATAAACGTTTCTGACGATTTGTCCCGCGACGCTTTCGGCTTACGGGCCGCCACCACCTTAAATTGATGCTTGAACTTTTCGACAATCTGGCTGTAACCACTGCCGTGAAAGCATTTGACTAAAAGGGCACCATCCTGCTTGAGGTGATTTTGTGAGAATTCCAGCGCGAGATCGCACAGATGCTCGATTCGCGCGGCATCCGCCACCGCCACTCCCGACAGGTTGGGCGCCATATCCGAAATTACAAGATCAACCTGGCGTTCGCCGACCAATTCTTCCAGTTGACCGACCACGCTGTCTTCGCGGAAGTCGCCCTGAATGAAAGTGACGTCGGCAA
Organism: Paraburkholderia sp. BL17N1; assembly: GCF_003634175.1. Classification (NCBI taxonomy): domain Bacteria; kingdom Pseudomonadati; phylum Pseudomonadota; class Betaproteobacteria; order Burkholderiales; family Burkholderiaceae; genus Paraburkholderia; species Paraburkholderia sp. BL17N1. The sequence continues at coordinate 2,554,129 of NZ_RBIW01000001.1, read as the reverse complement.
TCGGCTCCATCGGCAGCATGTCCAGCGCGATGATCGTGCCGTCGATGCCGCCTTCGCGCTCGGCGTCGCGCTGCGAACCCTTGGCAAGCTTATTACGCGCGTACTGACTCCAACTGCCGGGCACTGAACCGAGGTCGACGATCACCTGGCCGGGACGGATCAGCTTGTCCTGTTCGTCGATTTCCTTGAGCTTGTAGGCCGCGCGGGCACGATAGCCCTCCCGCTGCGCCATTTTTACGTACGGGTCGTTGATGTGATCATGCAACCACGCCGTGTTGAATTTGTTTTTTGCCATTAAGCGTTGAACTCTTGCTGCGTTATGACACGCTTTAGGGGATAATACGCGGTTAATTCGCGCGGACGCCGCCAAAACTGGCAGTCATCCGCGATTCTGTTGTTCTGACGCGCCGCCCTGCGCGATTGGCCGAATCTCTCGGTTATGCAGGTGCCGCCATTTTAGTCGAGTCTCCCACTTTCCATGCCCGCCCTCAAAGTCTCTTCCGACCAACGCGCCGAGTTGCGCTCCCAGGCACATGCGCTCAAACCGGTCGTGCTCGTCGGCGCCGAAGGCTTGACCGACGCTGTGCTCTCCGAGATCAAGGTGCACCTTGGCGCTCATCAGCTCATCAAAATCCGCGTGTTCGGTGACGAACGCGAAGAGCGCATCGCGATCTATGAAGAAATCTGTGACAAGCTGAACGCCGCGCCGATCCAGCATATCGGCAAGCTGCTGGTGATCTGGAAGCCGGAAGCCGCCCAACCGGCGGTGAAGACCAAACGCGGCGCCCTGCCGAGCGCCCGCGAAGCCGCTGTCGAAGCCAAACCGGGCAAGGGCCGCGCGCCGCGCGTCGTGACGGTCGTGAAGCCCAGCGAAATCCCGATGCGCAAACCCAAGGCCAAAGCCGTCGTGGTGCGTGGCAATGAACGCGTGACGCAAGGCGGCAACATCAAGCGCGCCAAGAAACGCCAGGCCAGCGCGAAGCGCTCGCATCAGTCGTCGAAATAAGCGAATGATGAAAGGTGCGGGCGGCGTCCGCACCTCGACGTGGGGCGGCTTGATCACGACTTCAAAACTTGAGATCGCTCAGCAAGCTCATCGCCTTCTGGCTCGCATACTCAGCGGCTGAAAGGAAAGCACCATGGTCGCCGGTGTCAGCCGGCCACGTTCCCTGCCGTGCCGCGAGCACCCTGCTCAGCCGACGCCACACCTGCGCCCGCAGGCAATTTCCACACTAGCGCCACACCAAGCAGGCTTTCGATCAGGTAAAACAGACTCGACACGCCGTGCAAAATGCCGAAGCGTGTTGCATACGCAGAATGTCCGACATCGCTGCCCGCTTCGAGCGCGGCAATGCGCATTGCATTCATAAACGGCTGCAACGCGAAGTAACCCACCAGCACGCACACCAGCATCCCCGCGATCAGCCAGCGCAAACGACGATACGCATCGCTGCCGCGCCGAACCAGCACGTTCGCGAGACCGAGTAGCAAAATGCCGCACACCGCACCCAGTACGCCTTCAATGCGGAACAGTTGCGCGGCCACCGCGCCAGCGGTCATCCGGTCGAGCGAGGTGAACAGCACAGGCGCGACCGCGTAGCCGATAGTCAGCAGACTACCGACCCACACCACCGTCAACAAGCGGAAAAAACGATGCGGCATCAGGGACACCGGAGCCGCCTTCAAACGTAGCTAACCGCGATGATTTCGTATTCGCGCACGCCGCCTGGTGCCTGCACCGACGCAACGTCGCCTTCCGACTTGCCGATCAGGGCGCGCGCAATCGGCGAGCTGATCGAGATCAAACCATGGTCGATGTCGGCCTCGTCGTCGCCGACGATCTGATATTTGACCGACGCTCCCGAATCCAGGTCTTCCAGTTCCACGGTCGCACCGAACACCACGCGCCCGTCCGCTTCCACTGCCGCCGGGTCGATCACCTGCGCGCCGGCCAGCTTCGATTCGATTTCAGCAATCCGGCCTTCGATAAAGCCCTGCTTTTCCTTCGCCGCGTCGTATTCCGCGTTTTCCGACAGATCGCCCTGGGCACGCGCCTCCGCGATCGAATTGATCACCGAAGGACGCTCAACCGATTTCAGGCGCTGCAATTCATCGCGCAACATTTCCGCGCCGCGCTTCGTCAATGGAACAGTGCTCATAAACAACTCTATGCAAAAAACAGCCGTAAAAAAAATCACCGCGGTTAAGTGCATTCCGCGGGGGCCAGAGCGCCGGGAAAAACCCGGCGCCAAGCACCTGCGGAACGCCGCTTAACCGCGGCACTTACATCTTGGACAGGTATTCGAAGCCTTAGTTTAGGCGAGCGTGCAGGCCTTGTAAATCATAGACTTCCAGATCCTTCAAATAGCGCAACCCTTCCACTGCGGCGCGCGCGCCGGACATGGTCGTGTAGTACGTGACCTTGTTCGCCTGCGCGCTCATGCGGATCGAACGCGAGTCGGCGATCGCGGCGCGGGTTTCGTCGACGGTCGTAAAGACCAGCGCGATCTCGCCGTTCTTGATCATGTCGACGATGTGCGGACGGCCGTCCTTCACCTTGTTGACGACCTTCACCGGCACGCCGGCCGCTTCGATCGCAGCAGCCGTGCCCTTGGTCGCGACGATCGGATAGCCGAGTTCGTGCAGCATGCGTGCGACTTCGACAGCCTTCGGCTTGTCGGCGTCCATCACGGTCAGCAGCACCGTGCCCGACTCCGGCAGACGCGAACCCGCCGCGAGCTGCGACTTGAACAGCGCTTCGCCGAAAGTCTGACCCACGCCCATCACTTCGCCGGTTGAACGCATTTCCGGTCCGAGCACCGGATCGACTGCCGGGAACTTGACGAACGGGAACACGGCTTCCTTCACGCTGAAGTATGGCGGATCGATTTCCTTCGTCACGCCTTGTTCAGCGAGCTTCTGACCGACCATGGCGCGCGCCGCGATCTTCGCGAGCGGCAGGCTGGTCGCCTTCGACACGTACGGCACCGTGCGCGAGGCGCGCGGGTTCACTTCGAGCACATAGATGACGTCTTCTTTCGAGCCGTCCGCCTGCGGCACCTGCTGGATCGCGAACTGCACGTTCATCAGGCCGATCACGTTCAGCGCCTTCGCCATCGCGCCGGTTTGACGCTTCAACTCAGCCACGGTTTCCTTCGACAGCGAATACGGCGGCAGCGAACACGCCGAGTCGCCCGAGTGCACGCCCGCCTGTTCGATGTGTTCCATCACGCCGCCGATGAACACGGCTTCGCCGTCGGAGATGCAATCCACGTCGCATTCGATCGCGTCGTTCAGGAAGCGATCGAGCAGCACCGGCGAGTCGTTCGACACCTTCACGGCCTCACGCATATAGCGTTCGAGGTCGCGCGGCTCGTGGACGATTTCCATCGCGCGGCCGCCGAGCACGTACGACGGACGCACCACCAGCGGATAGCCGATTTCGTCGGCGAGCTTGAGCGCTTCGTCTTCGGCGCGCGCGGTGCGGTTCGGCGGCTGACGCAGACCGAGGTCCTGCAGCAGCTTCTGGAAACGCTCGCGGTCTTCCGCGGCATCGATCATGTCCGGCGACGTGCCGACGATCGGCACACCGTTCGCTTCGAGATCCAGCGCGAGCTTCAGCGGCGTTTGACCGCCGTATTGCACGATCACCCCAACCGGCTTTTCCTTGTCGACGATTTCGAGCACGTCTTCGAGCGTGAGCGATTCGAAGTACAGACGATCGGACGTGTCGTAGTCGGTCGAAACGGTTTCAGGGTTGCAGTTGACCATGATCGTTTCGTAGCCGTCTTCGCGCATGGCGAGCGCGGCGTGCACGCAGCAGTAATCGAACTCGATGCCCTGGCCGATCCGGTTCGGGCCGCCGCCCAGCACCATGATCTTCTTGTTGCTGGTCGGGTTCGCTTCGCACTCTTCCTCGTAGGTCGAGTACATGTAGGCGGTTTTCGTGGCGAACTCGGCCGCGCACGTATCGACGCGCTTGTACACCGGGCGCACGTTCAACTCGATACGGCGTTGGCGCACTTCCGCCGGCTTCGCGCCGAGCAACTTTGCCAGACGACGATCCGAGAAGCCGCTCTGCTTCAGATACTTCAGCTCTTCCTTCGAGATGCTTGCGAGCGTGCGGCCCGCCAGCGCCTTTTCCTTCAGGATGATCTGTTCGATCTGCGCGAGGAACCACGGGTCGATCGAGGTTTCTTCGAAAATTTCCTGAGCCGTCATGCCGATACGGAATGCGTCGCCCACGTACCAAATACGGTCCGGACCGGCTTCGCCGATCTCGCGGATGATCTCGTCGCGGTTATCGGTCTTTTCGTCCAGACCGTCCACGCCGACTTCCAGTCCGCGCAGCGCCTTCTGGAACGATTCCTGGAAGGTGCGGCCAATCGCCATCACTTCGCCGACCGACTTCATCTGCGTGGTCAGGCGCGAATCGGCTTCGCGGAATTTTTCGAACGCGAAACGCGGGATCTTGGTGACGACGTAGTCGATGGTCGGTTCGAACGATGCGGGGGTCTGGCCGCCGGTAATTTCGTTCTTGAGCTCGTCGAGCGAGTAGCCGACCGCCAGCTTCGCGGCGATCTTCGCGATCGGGAAGCCGGTCGCCTTCGACGCCAGCGCCGACGAGCGCGACACGCGCGGATTCATTTCGATCACGACCATGCGGCCGTCTTTCGGATTGATCGAGAACTGCACATTCGAACCGCCCGTGTCGACGCCAATCTCGCGCAGCACCGCAAGCGATGCGTTACGCAGGATCTGATATTCCTTGTCCGTGAGCGTTTGCGCCGGCGCGACGGTGATCGAGTCGCCGGTGTGGATGCCCATCGGGTCCAGGTTTTCGATCGAGCAGACGATGATGCAGTTGTCCTTCTTGTCGCGGACCACTTCCATCTCGTACTCTTTCCAGCCGAGCAGCGACTCTTCGATCAGCAGTTCGCGCGTGGGCGACAGGTCGAGACCGCGCTTGCAGATCTCTTCGAACTCGTCGCGGTTATACGCGATGCCGCCGCCCGAGCCGCCCAAGGTGAACGACGGACGGATCACGACCGGATAGCCGCCGCTGCCCGTTTGCGACGCGATGTCCGCTTGCACCGCCAGCGCTTCTTCCATGGAATGCGCGGTGCCCGATTTGGCCGAACCGAGGCCGATCTTGGTCATCGCGTCCTTGAACTTCTGACGGTCTTCCGCCTTGTCGATCGCTTCCGGCGACGCGCCGATCAGCTCGACCTTGTACTTCTCCAGCACGCCGTGCGCGTGCAGGTCGAGCGCGCAGTTCAGCGCGGTCTGGCCGCCCATCGTCGGCAGGATCGCGTCGGGGCGCTCCTTGGCAATGATGCGCTCGACGACTTCCCACGTGATCGGCTCGATGTAGGTCACGTCGGCCGTGTTCGGGTCGGTCATGATCGTCGCCGGATTGCTGTTGACGAGAATGACCTTGTAGCCTTCCTCACGCAGCGCCTTGCATGCCTGCGCGCCCGAGTAATCGAACTCGCACGCCTGGCCGATGATGATCGGACCCGCGCCGATGATGAGGATGCTCTTGATGTCTGTCCGCTTGGGCATAACGCTCTCGCTAATGTATTCCTGTGTCCACCGGAATTGGCGCTTTAGCGCCTTACTCCGGTGCCATGCAACCTGGTTGCTATTCTTTCCGTCGGCGCGCGCCGCCGTGGCGTTGCGCGCGCTCTACTCTGTCCGGTGCGGCTCGCCGCGTGTGCGTCGCTTTACGCCATGTACGTCGCGTATGCGCCGGTCACGCGCGGCGCGGCGTGAGCCGTGCGCCGCCGGGACTTGTCTGCCGCTTTATGCCGCTGCGGTCTTGCCAGCCTTCTTCGTGTCCATCAACGCCGTGAAGCGGTCGAACAGATAGGCGATGTCATGCGGACCAGGCGACGCTTCCGGGTGACCCTGGAAGCAGAACGCCGGCTTGTCGGTCAGCGCGAAGCCCTGCAGCGTGCCGTCGAACAGCGAAACGTGCGTGGCGCGGGCGTTGGCAGGCAGCGTGTCGGCATCGACCGCGAAACCGTGGTTCTGCGACGTGATCACCACGCGGCCGTCTTCCAGATCTTTCACCGGATGGTTCGCACCGTGGTGGCCGGTCTTCATCTTCATGGTTTTGGCGCCGACCGCGAGACCCATGATCTGATGGCCGAGGCAGATGCCGAAGGTCGGAATGCCGCGCTCGATCAGTTCCTTGGTCGCCGTGATTGCGTAATCGCACGGCTCGGGGTCGCCAGGACCGTTCGACAGGAAAATGCCGTCCGGATTGAGAGCGAGCGCGTCAGCAGCGCTGGCTTGCGCCGGCAGCACGGTGACGTGGCAACCGCGTTCGGCCAGCATGCGCAGGATGTTGTACTTGACGCCGTAGTCGAACGCCACGACGCGGTACTTCGGCGCCTTTTGCGTGCCGTAGCCCTCGCCCAGACGCCATTCGGTCTGGGTCCACTCGTAGGTGTCCTTCGTCGACACGACCTTCGCGAGGTCCATGCCCGAGAGGCCCGGGAACGAGCGTGCGAGTTCGATGGCTTTGGCTTCGTCGTCCGAACCGGCGAGGATCGCGCCGTTCTGCGCGCCCTTGTCGCGCAGAACGCGAGTCAGCATGCGAGTATCGAGACCGGCGATGGCAACCACGCCTTCGTCCTTGAGGTATTGCGGAAGCGTGCGCTCCATGCGGAAGTTCGACGCGAGAACCGGCAGATCGCGAATGATCAGGCCGGCGGCATGGACTTTCGTAGCTTCGACGTCTTCGGCGTTCACGCCGACGTTGCCGATATGCGGATACGTGAGGGTCACGATCTGGCGCGCGTAGCTCGGGTCAGTCAGGATTTCCTGATAGCCGGTGATAGCGGTGTTGAACACGACTTCGCCGATGGTATGCCCGGGGGCGCCGATCGAGTAACCACGAAAGACCGTGCCGTCGGCGAGCGCGAGCAGAGCGGGAGAAAATGACGGCAACACGGGAGACTCCTTGGGGGAACACCCTGTTGCCGACCTGTCTATCCGACTGCGAGCCGCAGCGAAACGCATCCGGGATGCGCGCGCAGACTCGCTCGCGAACAGCCGTTGACGTTGCAAGGGGCGCGATGGGTCCATTGTGTGGACGGATCGGCTCGGGGCGTGGCCCTGCTTGCTACGCCGGTGGCGCGCGGCGGATGAACGGTATGGGAGAGGTAGGCGCTAGGGTGCGGGTTGATAAGCTCAAACCTCGGAATTATAGCGTGAAACTGCCCTTCCCTCCAAATCCGAGATGGCGTCGGCATATGGCGCAGTGCGGCTCGAAATCGCTGAAAGCGCTGTCGTGTCTGGCGCGGACGGTGATCTGGAGCGTTTCCGCCGGCGCAAATCAGGACAGTGCCGGGAGATGGGGCACCACCAGCGAATCAGCCGGCGCCAAGCGCCGTGACGACCGGCGAATGGGCGTGCCCGGCGGCAGACTGCAGGCTCGATTTTCCTTCAAGCGTCCTGTTCAGCGCGGACCTCGGCTGGATGAACCAGCTTACGGCCCGGCAACACGTACCAGATCGCGCTCGCCACCTGCAACGCCACGAGAATGCCCCAAGCCGTCAGATGCGCGGCCGCCGGATAATGGCCGCCGCTCGCCGGCCAATGCGACAGCACCGCGCCGACGCCGATCTGGAAGCCGAAAATCAGCAGGAAGATGATCAGCGTCAGCGTGGTATTCACGCGGCCGATCATCTGCGCCGGGAAGTGCCGCGCCATGACCGCGTAGCTGAGAATGCCGGTGCCGCCAAATATGCCGTACGCCGCCCACAACAGGCCCGCGGGCAGCGGCGCCTTGAACATGATGAGCAACTGGGTCACCACGTACAGCGCCATGCCGATACCGCAAAACGCGTAAAGCGAGATGCCGCGCCGTTCGAGACCGCGCGCCGCCGCGCCGAAGCCCACGCAGCCGGCCATCATCGCGAAGCCGAGAATCGAAACAAGCGCCGCGGCTTCGCGCGGCTCGAAGCCCTGCACGTCACGCAGCCATGCACCGACCCAAAGCGACTGCATCGCGTAGAAGACGCCTTGCGTGACCACCGAGAACGACGCGATCTTCCAGAACGCCGCGCTGCGCAGAATATGCAGCGTGCCTTTGAACTGGGCACCCAGACTCGCCTGATGATGCGATTCCTTCGTGTCCGGCGCGAGCGTCCATTGCGCCAGCGCGACTAGCACTGTCAAGATACCGAGCCCGACGCAGACGGTGCGCCAGCTGGCGAACGTCAGCGCCCACGTCAGCGGCGAGCCGACCATCACGCCGCCGAAGCCGCCGATCGCCATCACGAGGCCGTTCATCAGCGGCAGGCGCGCGGCGGCGAAGTGTTGCGCCAATGCCTTGAACGCGGCGCCAAGACACACGGAGACGCCGACGCCGATCAGCAGCCGCCCCACCATCATCACGCCGACGCTATGAGCGGCGCCGAACACCCAGATGCCGAGCGCGGCAAATAGCAGCGTGACGGCCGTGACTCGCCGCGCGCCGAAGTGATCGAGCAGGACGCCGGCCGGAATCTGAGCGCCCGCAAAGCCGAGAAAATAAAGACTCGTGAGCAAGCCCAGATCCGCAGCCGACAGACCGAGATCATGCGTAATGAACGGCGCAAAGCCGAGATTGACGCCGCGGAACACATAGGAAACGAAATAGCCGGCGGAGAACAGCAAGAAGACACGCAACTGGGTCGACGACATGAGTTTTGAGTTAGGCGGCTGGCCGAATGGGTTTGACCGAAGCACGAAAGATAAAGGAAAAGCGCCGGCTTTGCGCGAAACGATCTGCGGAATGAAAAACGCCGTCACCAGAGGTGACGGCGTTCGAAAAAGCGCGGTGTGCGTGATCGGAGCGCAGTTCATGCGCTGCCCCGCAGCGCGTGTGGTCACTACCGTGTGAGCCGCTATTGGTCTACTTACTCTTCTTCGCGCTGGCCGCGGTCTTCGGGCGGCCCTCTGCCGCAGCCTTCGACGCCTTGCTGGACGAGGAAGCCGACACCTTGGTCACCTTGCCCTTGCTGGCGCTGGACGCCGACGGCTTGGCGACCCTACCTGCCGGCTCGGAAACTCTCACTACCTCTGCCCGGCCACGACCCTTCTTTTTGTCGTAGCGCGATTCGCTTCGGGTGTCCGCGACGCGGGTGCCGATCTTCTGAACGCCGCCGCCTTGCACATCGGTCGCGATGCGTTCCGGACCCGGCTCGCTAGGCATGGCCTTGCCGACCGGCACGTGCAGCACGATCACCTGACCGCGCGAAACGGCGTCGCGATGCGTACGGTTCCATGCCTTCAACTGCCCGACCGATACGCCATAACGTACAGCGATGGCTGCCATCGACTGATTGCGGCGTACGCGGATCAGCATCTTGCGCGTATCGGGGACGTCGGGCTCCATAGCCAGCACGGCGCTTTCGGCGACGTCGGCGCTAATGTCCTCGTCGTCGTCCGAGCCGCGCGGCACCACGATCGTGGAGCCGGGTTTCAACCGCATGCCGACCGGAATCTTGTTCACTTCCATCAGCGTGTCGGCGTCGACACTGATCTTTTGCGCGATTGCCGCGGGTGTCGCGCGCTCGGTGACCGTGTACGTGGTCCACGACGAAAGCGAGCCGGAGTAAGTCTTCAGATTGCGCTCGAAGGCGCTGGCGTTGTCGAATGGCAGCAGGATCTGCGGCTGCGTGGCGCCGAGAATCACCGGTTTCCTGAACGACGGGTTCAGCGAGCGGAATTCGTCAATGGACAGATTGGATAGCTTGGCGGCCATGTCCACGTCGATGTCGTGCGAGGTGGTCACGGTCACGAAATACGGGTGGTTCGGAATGGTCGGCAGCGTGAGCCCGTACATTTGCGGGTTCATCACGATGTTCTTCACCGCCTGCAGCTTTGGCACGTAGTTACGCGTCTCGTTCGGCATGCGCAGGCTGAGGTAGTCGGTGGGCAAGCCCGCCGCCTCGTTGCGCGCAATCGCGCGCTGCACGTTGCCCTCGCCCCAGTTGTACGCCGCGAGCGCCAACTGCCAGTCGCCGAACATGTCATGCAGACGCGACAGATAGTCGAGCGCGGCGCTGGTCGACGCCAGCACGTCGCGGCGCTCGTCCTGCCACATGTTCTGCTTGAGGTTGTAGGTGCGGCCCGTGCCCGGCATGAACTGCCACATGCCGGCCGCCTTCGCCACCGACAACGCCTGCGGGCTATACGCCGATTCGATGAACGGCAGCAACGCGAGCTCGGTCGGCATATGGCGCGCCTCGAGCTCTTCGACGATGTGGTACAGGTACTTTTGCGAGCGCTCGGTCATGCGCTGCACGTAATCAGGACGCTGCGCGTACCAGTTCACCTGCATGTCGACGAGGTCGGTTTGCAGGTCCGGCATCTGGAAACCACGGCGAATACGGCCCCAAAGGTCGGCGTCGGCGCTCGTCAACTGAGTGACGGAGCCTTGATCGACGTTGATCGTCTCTTTGGCGGTGGCTGACTTGCGAAGGGCGTCTGCTACGGCTTGCTGACTGGCGGGGTTGGTTGCGGTGTTCGGAATGCTCGTCGTCGGTCCCTGGCTCGCGCAGGCGGCGAGCGTCAGGACCAGCAACGCACTAAAGATAAATCGCATGAAAATCTCGGCTTCCACAAGGGCTGGAATTTGCAGCCGATAGTACGAAACGGCAACGTTTACGTCAATCGGAAAATTACGAAAAAATCAAGTAAATCTTGGGCTTGGCGAATTTTTCCGATTCTTCGCGTGAGGATTGCCTTGCTTGGAGGCGGGTCAACGGAAGCGGTTTTTCCATTCGCGCATCAAGGTAAAGGCCGTTAATCGATCCGGCACCTTCTCGTGCAACTGCTCCTGCAAGGTCGCCTGAACCGCCGCAACGCCGGCGCGCAAAAACGGATTTACGGCGCGTTCATGGGCGATCGTGGTGGGCAGCGTGGGCACGTCGCGCGCGCGCAGTTCGCTCGCTTTGTCCCGCCAGGCTTGCAGTTCGGCGTTGCCGGGCTCGCAGGCGAGCGCGAAGCGGATATTCGACAGCGTGTATTCGTGGGCGCAGTGAACCTCGGTCGCGCCGGGCAGCGCGGCCAGCGCGTCCAGCGAGGCGAGCATCTGCTTCGGCGTACCTTCGAACAGCCGGCCGCAACCACAGGCGAACAGCGTGTCGCCGCAAAACACGTGCGGCGTGCCTTGCGGGTCGGCCGCCTGGAAATAGGCGATGTGGCCGCTCGTGTGGCCCGGCACGTCGAGCACGCTCAATTCGAGCGCGGGCGCGGCAATCGACACGTGATCGCCATTTTTGAGACGATGCGTGAGATGCTCGATCGCTTCACCAGCGGGGCCGTAGACGGGCACGGCCTGGCCATTCAGCAGATCGGCCACCCCGCCGACGTGGTCTTGATGATGGTGCGTGAGTAAAATAGCGCTCAGCCGCCAACCCCGTTTCGCCAGATAGGCTTTTACGGGGGCGGCCTCACCCGGATCGACGACCGCCGCGTGGTGTCCGTCGGAAACGACCCAGATGTAATTGTCATCAAACGCCGGGACCGGTACGTACTCGAGCGCATTCATAGGCGACGCATTCTTTGATATGACTGACCGAGCGATTATAGACTGGCCCGCCTGGACCGACTCGCCACCTGGCCGATACGTACTCGAGTGGGAGCAGACCCAACTCGACCGCGTGGTGTCGGACGTGTTCGGTTACCATGCGCTGCAACTTGGCTTGCCGCAACTCGACGCCTTGCGCGAGAACCGCATGCCGTGCCGCGGGCTCGTGCTCGACGCCGCGAGCGGAGCGAGCGCGCCGTACACGTATCCGCGCGGCGCGGGGCGTGCCGGCAATGGCGATCGCAACGGTTTGAACAACGGCGCCGCACAGAGCGGACTTGTGGGCCAGCCGGCACCGGCTGGACGGAGCGCCGTCTGGTGCGACCTGCTGGACCTGCCGTTCGAAGCGCAAAGCGTCGATCTGATCGTCATGCCGCACACGCTGGAATTCACGAGCGACCCGCACCGTCTGTTGCGCGAAGCCGAGCGCGTGTTGATGCCTGAAGGCCAGTTGATCATTCTCGGCTTCAATTCGCTGTCGCTGTGGGGCGCGCGGCAATCGGTCGGCAAGATGACCGGCCAGCCGTTCGTGCCGGCCGCCGTCGACCTGATCGCCTTCACGCGTCTGAAAGACTGGATCAAGCTGCTCGGCTTCGACCTTGAACGCGGGCGTTTCGGCTGCTATCGTCCGCCGCTTGGCAGCGAGCAATGGCTCGCCCGCTACGGTTTCATGGAAGCCGCCGGCGACCGCTGGTGGCCGATTTTCGGCGCCACTTACATGATCAAGGCGATCAAGCGCGTGCGCGGCATGCGTCTCGTCGGCCCGCTGAAAGTGAAGAAACCCGTCCTCGCCGCGGGCCTCGCGCCCGCCGCCACACCGAATACACGCAACCATACTCAATGACTTCCGATCTCATCGATATTTATACCGACGGCGCCTGCAAGGGCAACCCAGGCCCCGGCGGCTGGGGCGCGCTGCTGCGCTTCGGCGACCAGGAAAAAGAACTGTTCGGCGGCGAAGCCAACACCACCAACAACCGTATGGAGTTGATGGGCGTGATCGCCGCGCTCGAAGCGCTGAAACGCCCTTGCAAAGCGGTCGTGCACACCGACTCGCAATACGTGCAGAAAGGCATCAGCGAATGGATCCACGGCTGGAAGAAGAAAGGCTGGATCACCGCCGCGAAACAACCGGTCAAGAACGCGGATTTGTGGAAGCGGCTCGACGCGCTCGTCGCGCAACACGAAATTGAGTGGCGCTGGGTGCGCGGGCACAACGGCCACCCGGAAAACGAGCGCGCCGATCAGTTGGCCAATCGCGGCGTCGCATCGCTCGCGCAGATGTAACTCCTGCCGCGACAGCGCGCGCCGGGCCAGCTAGCCGCGTGCGCACCCTTTTTTCTGCAAATATCTTTAGGCAGGCTAATCCGACATGCGTCAACTCATCCTCGATACCGAAACCACGGGCCTGAATGCCCGCACCGGCGACCGTATCCTTGAACTCGGTTGCGTCGAAATGGTGAACCGTCGGCTGACGGGCAACAACCTGCACTTCTATATCAACCCGGAACGCGATAGCGATCCGGGCGCGCTGGCCGTGCACGGACTGACCACCGAGTTCCTGAGCGACAAGCCGAAGTTCGCCGAGATCGCCGATCAGTTTTGCGACTTCATCCAGGACGCGGAACTGATCATCCACAACGCACCGTTCGATATCGGCTTTCTCGATGCCGAGTTCGCGCTGCTGGGTTTGCCGCCGGTGAAAACCTACTGCGGCGAAATCATCGACACGCTGGCGCGCGCCAAGCAGATGTTCCCCGGCAAGCGCAATTCGCTCGACGCACTGTGCGACCGCTTCGGCATCAGCAACGCGCACCGTACGCTGCACGGCGCCCTGCTCGACTCGGAACTGCTCGCCGAAGTCTATCTGGCGATGACGCGCGGCCAGGAAAGCCTTGTCATCGACATGCTCGGCGAGTCGCACGGCGGCGGCGATTCGCATGCGCCGCGCGTGGCGATCAGTTCGCTCGACCTGATCGTGATTTCCGCCAGCGACGATGAACTCGCCGCGCATCAGTCAGTGCTCGACGGTCTCGACAAGGCGGTCAAGGGCACCAGCGTGTGGCGCCTCGAACCGGCGCCCGCTGCGGATGAGCAAACCGCTTAAAAAATACTGGACGAGCCCGAAAATTGCTGACATAATTCGGCTCTCTTCGGGTGGTTAGCTCAGCGGTAGAGCACTGCCTTCACACGGCAGGGGTCACTGGTTCGATCCCAGTACTACCCACCAGAATTTTGGTGTGTCGATCACCGAAGACTAAAGGGCTCACGTAGAAATGCGCGAGCCCTTTTTCATTTCTTGTTTGGCTTATGGAGCTGTGTGCGGAAACCGTACGGAATGCCAGGCAGATTCCAACGCTCAACGTCGGACCCGGTCGTCAACTCCGAATCTTCGTACGTTTGCGACCGCCTGAAACTACTGATATAGTTCGCACTCGGGCTTTCGCCCCGTCCATCTTTCCACTTCATTCGACCATAGGGAGGCGTCACATGTTTGCAATGCGTATCGCCGTCCCCGGCATGGTCTCGCGAGCGTTTTCGCGACCTTAATCTGTCCGATTAAGTCGCCGAATTGCCGTTCACGTGGTGTCGCCTGAATCAGGCACTCCGCGCATTCCCAGACAGTCCGCAGTTCAATCGCCGATGTATTCCGGCACGTTTTGACTGTCTCGCCCTTTCGCTTCTGACTGGAACCTCGCTGCGCTCATGCGCCACGGGGCGTGACAAATGACCAGAAAAAAACTCGACTTTCGCGGACAAGCCTTCAAGGACGTCCTCGGCTTTACCTTCCACCACTGGGCGCAGCAGCCCTGGCGCATCGTCGTCATCACGGCGCTGGTGCTGCTCTCGGCATTGGCCGACGTGCTCACGCCGATGTTCGCGGGACGCCTCGTGGACGCCATCGCGTCCGGCGCGGCGAGCAACGCCGTCGCCTGGCGTGCCGCGCTCACGGCCTTCTGCGTGCTGGGCGCGCTCGGCCTCGGCGCCACGTTGCTGCGGCAAGGCGTGTATTTCAACATCATCCGGCTCACGCTCAAGATGATGAGCGAGATCGCGGCCAACGCGTTTCATCGCGTGCAACGCTTTTCGACCGACTGGCACGCCAACAGCTTCGCCGGTTCCACCGTGCGCAAGATCACGCGCGGCATGTGGGCGCTCGACCTGCTCAACGACACGCTGCTGATCGCCCTGTTGCCGTCTCTCGTCATGCTGCTCGGCGCGACCGTTCTGCTCGGCTGGCGCTGGCCGATGATGGGCGCCGTCGTCGGCATCGGCTCGGTGCTCTACATCGTGGTGACGGTGGCCATGTCGCTGGGCTTTGTCGCGCCGGCCGCACGTCTCGCGAATGCGTGGGACACGCGCATGGGCGGCGCGCTCGCTGACGCGGTCAGTTGCAACGGCGTGGTCAAGGCGTTCGGCGCGGAAGAGCGCGAAGAAGCGCTGCTCGCGCGCGTGATCGCCAAGTGGCGGCACCGCACGCGCCGCACATGGATGCGCGGCACGATCAACGGCGGCGTCCAGGGCGGCATGCTGGTGGCGATCCAGACCGCGATCCTCGGCGCGGCGCTGCTGTTGTGGGCGCGTGGTGAGGCGGGCGTCGGCGACATCACGTTCGCACTGACCATGTTCTTCATGCTGCAAGGCTATCTGCGCGACGTGGGCATGCACATCCGCAACCTGCAACGCTCGGTCAACGACATGGAGGAACTGGTGTCGCAGGAAAGGCAGCCGCTCGATATCGAGGACCGCCCCGGCGCGGGTCCGATCACGATCGGCAAGGGCGAGATCCGGTTCGAGCACGTCACCTTCCACTACGGAACGAACGGTCAGCCGCTTTACGACAAATTCTCCGTGCGCATTGCGCCGGGCGAGCGCGTCGGATTGGTCGGACATTCGGGTTCGGGGAAGACCACGTTCATCAAGCTCATCCAGCGGCTCTATGACATTTCGGAAGGCAGGATCACGATCGACGGCCAGGACATCGCCCAGGTGCGGCAGGCGTCGCTGCGCAGCCAGATCGCGATCGTTCAGCAGGAGCCGGTGCTGTTTCACCGCTCGCTCGCCGAGAACATCGCTTATGCGCGGCCCGGTGCGAGCCGCGCCGAGATCGAGCGGGCCGCGAAGCTTGCGAGCGCGCACGGCTTCATCGAGGCGCTGCCCCATGGCTATGACACGCTGGTCGGGGAACGCGGCGTCAAGCTCTCGGGCGGCGAACGTCAGCGCGTCGCCATCGCACGAGCGTTTCTCGCCGACGCGCCGATCCTGATTCTGGACGAGGCGACGTCGAGTCTCGACAGCGAAAGCGAAGTGTTGATCCAGCAGGCCATGGAGCGGCTGATGATGGGCCGCACCACGTTGGTGGTCGCGCACCGTCTTTCCACCGTGCGCGCGCTGGACCGGCTGCTGGTGCTGGATAAGGGCAAGGTAATCGAGGAAGGCAGCCACGACGCGCTGATCAGACTCGAGAACGGCCTGTACCGGCGGTTGTTCGAGCGCCAGGCGCTGGAGTTGATCAAGGGTCTGGGTGAACCGGAACTCGCCACGACTCGGGCCGCGCGGCAGAGCGCGAGCCGGACCGACGATTCCAGCTTGCTGGTCGGGAAGTGAATTGGACTGGGCGTGCGGGACGTCAGCTAGAAATCGCGAGTAGTCAGGCGCGCTTTCGGTTGGCGTTCAACCGCCCGTTTTTTACGAGCGCGGGTGCGGGTTCTAACGCGCAAGCGTAAGTGCTCACCGGCGCGAACCGTCCAATCGCCTCGTCCATGCGCCGCGCGAATGCCGGGCGCTGCGAACTACACCACGCCCGCAGGCAACCCCACCCCGCGCGCCATCCCGGTCGCTGCAAACACCATCAACACCATCAAAATCGTCTGGATCACGCTATAGCGTGCGTAAGAGCGCGCCTTGTGCAGATCCGGCGCGGCGCCTTTCCTGATTGCGGCGCGCCATCGCATCAGCGCGAGCATCGACGGGACTTCGAGGATCAGAATGATCAAGAGCAGCGTCATCTTGAGATGAAAGAGCGGCTCGTGGAGATAGTAGTCGGCGCCCTTTTCGAAACCGCCGAAAGCGCGCATCAATCCGGTGACGATCAGCACCAATGCCGAGATGCCCCACCCTGTATCCGCCCGGAACACGGAGCGCAGCGCGGCGGGCACGGTGGCACGGCGCAACGCCCAGGTGCGCCGCAGAATCGACGCGAGTGCAAAGCCATAAGCAAGCAGATGGATGGCGGCAAGCAACCAGCGAACCAGCATGGCGACTCCTGCAAAGGACGCGACACGATCGTTGTATGTCTCACTCGCCCGCGCTGAAGCGCCGGGCGCCATGACTTCATTATCGACTACGGCTCAATCTACAACGTCTGCTTCGGCCACGGGGTGTGGCCGACTGCACAAATCGGCAGATTCAGACCTGCTGCAAGGATGTGTCAAGTGCGCGGGCGGCGACCCGATCGCCTTCGGTCGTCAGCGCGGTGCGGAACACGGTTTGACGGTTGTGGCCCGCAGCGGCCGGCGAATCCCACAGTAACTCGATCTTCGGACGGCGGCCGAAGGCGCCACGGGTCAACGACGGCGCAGCCGCCGCACCAAGCGACGCGCCGGATCCATTCGGCTCGCCGATGGCGCCGAACGCCACGGCGGGAGTGGGCGTCGGCGTCGGCGTGGCTCGTGCGTCGTGCCCCGCTGCCCAGCGCACGGTCAATTCGCGAGCGTCGTATTGCCCCACCTTGCGACGCTCCGCCCACACGATCACCGTCCGCGTGGCCGGATCGAGCGCGACCGCATAGCGGCCGATCGCGAAACGGCGCGCGGCGATATTGGTGCGCCACAGCGCGCGCGGCCGGCAGATCCACAGCACGGCCGCGTACAGCGCCGGCGCGGCCAGCAACCAGCCGTTGGAGGCCGCCACCGCATTGGCGGCACGCCGCCAGCCGGCGCTCGCGGCAAACGCGCCGACCGACCAGACCGCAAACAGGAACCCGAGGAAAGCAAACAGACGCAGCGCCTGCCGCAGCCATTGCGGCAGCGGATGAAACGGGCGCTCGGCCACGGCGCGCGCGCCCGGCAGGAAGATCAGCAGAAACAGGAAGACAAGGTTGATGCACGCCCACGGCGAGGACAGCATGGCCAGCAGCGACGCGCCCGCATCCAGATCCGCCATGGAAAATAGCCAGCGAGCGAGGATCACGAGACCGATGGCGCGCAGCGCGAAAATCGTTCCGGCGCCGGGCGCCGCGTTCGCACGCGTCTCTTTCGTTCTCGCCAAGGCATCCTCCTGTCGTCGGCGGCGCCGCAGCCAAATTTGCGGCACGGCCATTATAGGGATATTACGGACAGCGGCTCATTCTTACGGGCCGAAACCCGCACTTTCGTCGGTTGAAAGAAAAAAACGCGGCGCGCTTGCAACAACGCCCCGTGCGCGAATGGCGCACGGGGCGTTGCTGGCGGTCATCGAAACGCGTGAGCGCTTCTCGAACCGTTACGACTTTACCTGACGCACATTAGCTGGCGTTGACTTCGCGCAGCACCGTGCGGTGCTTCTGACGCAGCAGTTCTTCGTAAGTCGCGACGTAGTTCTTCGCCATGACCTTCGACGAGAAGCGCGACTCAAACGCCTTGCGCACACCGGCGCGCGACAGCGTGTGCAGACGCTTGACTGCGGCGACCGCGCTGATTTCGTCTTCCACGACGAAGCCCGACACGCCGTTTTCGATCACTTCCGGCACCGAACCGCGGTTGAACGCGATTGCCGGCGTACCGCACGCCATCGCTTCGATCATGACCAGACCGAAGGGCTCCGGCCAGTCGATCGGGAACACCAGTGCATGCGCGTTGCCGAGGAACTCACGCTTTTCAGCTTCGCCGATTTCGCCGATGTACTCGACGTGCGGGAGCGCCATCAGCGGCTTGATCACTTCTTCGTAATAGGCGCGGTCGGCCTTGTCGATCTTGGCGGCGACCTTGAGCTTCATGCCTGCCTGGCCGGCGATGCGGATCGCGCGGTCGAGGCCCTTCTCCGGCGAGACGCGGCCGAGGAAGGCGAGGTAGCCCGGCTCGACGTCGGGGATCGGCGTGAGCACGTTTTCCGGCAGACCGTGATAGACGGTTTGCAGCCAGTTCGCCTGTGGCAGCGGAATGCGCTGGTTGTCCGAAATCGACACCACCGGCACGTCGCTGAACGTATTGAAAATGGGTTGCAGTTCCGGCAGATCGAGACGGCCGTGGAGCGTGGTCAGGAACGGCACCGGCTGACGGGCGAACAGCGAGAACGGGTAGTAGTCGATGTGGAAATGCAGCACGTCGAATTCGTCCGCGCGGCGGCGCACTTCTTCGAGCAGCAGCATGTGCGGCGCCATGACGTCGCGGATGGTCGGGTCGAGGCGCAGCGCCTGCGGCCAGAAAGCTTCGAGTTTTGCCGAGGTTACCGAATCGCCGCTCGCAAAGAGCGTGACGTCGTGGCCCTGCTCGACCAAAGCTTCAGTCAGATAAGACACCACGCGTTCCGTACCGCCATACAGCTTGGGAGGAACCGCCTCGTGCAACGGAGCGATTTGAGCGATTCGCATATGAAAAACTCCTCGTAAAAAATCAGGCAAAGGTGCTGCGTTTGATAAAAGCGACTCGCTTGCTCGCCAGGGCAGTCTGGCCGGACTTGCCGGCGCGGGCCTGATTCTTTCGAGAAATCCTGCGATGGATCGCTTGGGTATGAGCCCAGACCCGTGATCAATGTCTGCGCATGTGCCGGTAAACGCACACATGACACCTACGTTGACAAACTGTCAGAAAATTCGGTGGGCCTACAGAGCACGCATTATCGATGCCGGGGTCCACGCTGCACCACAACATTTCAAAGTCTTTACGTTGTTACAAACGCGAAACACTTTGCAAACCCTTGTTTTCTAAGACAGTTCTACAGTGGCAACTGGCTTGCGGCACGGGACCGCCGAAGTGGTCCGGCAAGCTCCTGCGTCAACTTTGCCGGCAAGCGTTGAAGAAATGCCGCACTGCGGTTGAATGCAATTTGTAATTATATCCCGAAATTTTCCGCAACCCGCGCGGCCCTCGGCCTTTCAGACGGGTCGAACAGCCGCAGGTGGCGGACGTCTATCGCGAAATCAATCGCGCCACGGCCCGGATACACAGGGCGCAATCGCTTTTGCATGTTTACAATGCGAAGCATCGGCTTCGCGGCGAACCTTTTCATGTGGCCCACGCTTTGCATGCACAACCCGCAACATATCAACCTCACGATCAATTGGAACATTTAACCATCGCCCAGCGTAATGCCGAGAACGCAAAGCTCGCGAGCTATGCGCACCGGCCGCTTGCGTTCCTTTTCCGCTTCATCCGCCGCCATCCGCTCGCACATGCGATCGTCCTGTGCAGCGTGTTTGCGGCCGTGGGCTGCGCACTCGCTTCGCAGTACGCGATCAAACATCTGATCGACGTGCTTGGCGAGGGCCGGCACCATCCCGGCCCGCTGTGGGGCGCGTTCGCCATCCTGGTCGGCCTGATCGCCGCCGACAACCTGCTGTGGCGGGTCGGCGGCTGGGTCGCCGCGCATACGTTCGTCGCCGTGACCGGCGACCTGCGGCGCGACCTGTTCCAGTATCTGAGCGGACACTCGCCCACCTACTACTCCGAGAAGCAGCCGGGCATGCTCGCAAGCCGGATCACGGCGACCTCGAACGCGGTCTACACGGCCGAGAACACCACCGCGTGGAACGTGCTGCCGCCGTGTATCGCGGTGCTGGGCGCGATCGTCATGATCATCGCGGTGAATCCGCTGATGGCCTGCGGCCTGATGCTGTGTTCAGCCATCCTGTCGGTCGTGCTGTACAAGCTGGCCGGGCGCGGTTCCGCGCGCCATCACCATTTCGCGACCAAGGCGGCGTCGGTGGACGGCGAACTGGTCGACGTCATCAGCAACATGGGCCTCGTGCGTGCTTTCGGCATGACGTTTCGCGAGCAGCAGCGCTTCGGCGCAACGGTCAAGGCCGAGATGGACGCGCGCCAGCAGAGCCTGCTGTATCTGGAAAAGCTGCGCCTGCTGCACGCGGTGATCACCGCGCTGCTGTCGGCGGGCTTGCTGGGCTGGGCGTTGTGGCTGTGGGATCAAGGCAAAGCGACCTCGGGCGACATCGTGCTCGTCAGCTCGCTCGGCTTCACGATCCTGCACGGCACGCGGGACCTCGCCGTGGCGCTCGTCGACGTCACGCAGCACGTGGCGCGTCTTGCGGAAGCCGTACGCACGCTACTCGAACCGCACGGCATGCCGGACCGCGACGGTGCGACCGAACTCGTGCCGCAAGGCGGGCGCATCGATTTCGAAAGCGTGACGTTCGCCTATCCGCGCCGCCGCCCGATTCTCGATCACTTCGATCTGCATATCGAACCCGGCCAGCGGGTCGGCCTGATCGGCAAGTCGGGCGCGGGCAAATCCACCGTGCTGGCGCTGCTGCAGCGTTTCTACGAGACGCAAGGCGGCGCGATCAAGATCGACGGTCAGGACATCGCCACGATCACGCAGGACAGCTTGCGCCATGCGATCGCACTGGTGCCGCAGGATATCTCGCTGTTCCACCGCACGGTGTACGAGAACATCGCCTACGGGCGTCCGGAGGCGAGCCGCGAAGAAGTGCTCGCGGCCGCTCGCGAGGCGCGTTGCGCGGATTTCATCGAGGCGATGCCGGAAGGTTACGACACGATCGTCGGCGACCGCGGCGTGAAGCTGTCGGGCGGCCAGCGTCAGCGGATCGCCATTGCTCGCGCGATCCTGAAGAACGCGCCGATCCTGCTCCTCGACGAAGCCACCTCGGCGCTCGACAGCGCGTCGGAAGAAGCGATCCAGAAGGCGCTCGACCGGTTGATGGTCGGCCGCACCGTGGTCGCGATCGCGCACCGGCTGTCGACGCTGAACAACTTCGACCGGATCATCGTGATGAGCGCCGGCAAGGTCATCGACGACGGCAGTCCGGAAGAACTGCGCCAGCGTCCCGGCCTGTATCGCGATCTGCTGACCAAGCAGTATGGCAAGGGCCATACGCTGCACATCGGCGGCAAGAAGGTCGACGAACAGCACGTGGTGTAAGCCTGCGAGCGCGGCATGCTTCGAGCCGCGCGCCGTCGTCGCCATACGAAAGAAAAGCCGCTCGAGCGGCTTTTCTTTTACGCGCATTGCCACAACGGCAGTTCCGACCGCAGCCTACCCGGCCTGCGTCTCCCGTGCCGCCTTTTTCCCCGACACCGCGCGCGCCTTCCCGTTTCGGGTGCTCTTTGCACCAGCGACGCCCTGCAAATCGCGCATGAAGTTATCGCGCCACACCGACACATTGTTCTCGCGCAACTGCACCATCATGTCGCGATGACGCGCCTGACGCTCCGCGAGCGGCATGTCGAGCGCCCGTGCGAGCGCCTCGGCCATGCCGTCGATATCGACCGGATTGACGATCAGCGCGCCGTCCAGCTCCTGCGCGGCACCCGCAAAGCGCGACAGCACGAGCACGCCGGGATTTTCCGGATCCTGCGCCGACACATACTCCTTGGCGACGAGGTTCATGCCGTCGCGCAACGGCGTCACATAGCCAACGTGCGCGGTGCGGAACAGCGCGGCCAGCACCGAGCGCTCGTACTGCTTGTGGATGTAGAGAATCGGCGTCCAGTCCAGTTCGGCGAAACGCCCGTTGATCCGCCCCGACTCCCCTTCCAGCTGCAAGCGGATGTCCTGATACGCGTGCATGTCGGCGCGAGTCGGCGGCGCGATCTGCAGGAACGACACCTTGTTGCGTTGCGCGGTGGCGTGTTCGAGCAGTCGCTCGAACGCGCGAAAACGCTCGACCAGTCCCTTCGAATAATCGAGCCGGTCCACGCTCATGATCAGCTTGCGCGAATGCAGCGTCGCCTTCATGGTGCGCACCGGTTTGCCGCGCTCGCCCGCTTTCGCAAGTTCGGCGATCTCGTCCGGATAGACGCCGATCGGATACGCCGCAGCGCGCAGCGTGCGGCCGAACGCGTCGATCGTCAGCGGGCCTTTCGCCGATGCGTCGACCGAGCCGTTCGCCTCATTGATGATGTAGTCGCAAAACGCGCGCAGATCCGGCGCTGTCTGAAAGCCGAGCAGATCGAATGAACACAGCGCTTCCACCAGTTCGCGATGCGGCGGCACTGCCAGCAGCACCTGCGAAGCCGGAAAAGGAATATGCAGGAAAAAGCCGATGCGATTCTTCACGCCCGCGGCGCGCAACGCCTGCGCAAATGGAATCAGATGGTAGTCGTGGACCCAGATCACGTCGTCGTCGCGCAGCAGCGGCACGAGTTGTTGCGCCAGCCACGCATTGACGCGGCAGTAGCCCTCGAAATCGTGCCGGTCGTATTGCAGCAGATCGGCGCGATAGTGGAACGCGGGCCACAGCGTAGCGTTCGAGAAGCCGCGATAGTACTGATCGTAGTCGCGGCGCATCAGCGCGATGGTCGCGAAAGTCACCGGGCCGCGCTCCTCGACCTTGATCTGCGGCTGGCCCGAGCTGAGCACATCGCCGCTCCAGCCGAACCACATGCCGCCGGTTTCCTTCAGCGCGTCGTACACGCCGACCGCCAGACCGCCCGCCGCCGGGCCGCCCTCCGAGATCGGCGCAACCCGGTTCGATACGATGATCAGTCGGCTCATGTAGCGCGATTCCCGATGCACTGCCTGGTTTGCCTGGGGCGATGCGACGCGGCCATCATGCGGTGCGCGCCGCCGCGACGATCGATGCCAGCCAGTCGAGCAGATGCGATACCGAGTCGATACGCGTATGCGCCAGCGTCTCGCCCGAACCGACCTTGATCGACACGCCGCCGCGTTCGTTGACGACCGCGAAGCCTTTCTCGTCGGTCAGATCGTCGCCGGCAAAGACCGGCTTGCGGCCGACGAATGGCGGCTCGTCGAGGAACGCGCGCAACGCGCGGCCCTTGTCGACATCTTTAGGTTTGATTTCGTAGACCATCTTGCCGGGCTGCAGCACGTAGGAGCCGGCGTAATCGGCCACCAGCCGCTCGGTCGCCTCCCGCGCCACCGGCTCGCGATCCGGCGCATTGCGGTAATGCAGCGCCACGGCCGCACCCTTGATTTCGAGGAGCATGCCGGCGTTCTCGTTGACCACCTGCGCGAGCACCTGCTCCATGCGCAGCAGCCGCTCGTCATTGAAGCCAATGCGCTGCGTGTCGCCGTTCGCGTCGCGCCGCTCGGCGCCGTGCAGGCCGGCGATCGGCAAATCGGGCATGTGGAGAAAACTGTCGATGCTCTCAATCCCGCGGCCCGATACAACCGCGACCGCGCCGTTCGTCAAGCTGCGCAGTTCGGTTAGCAAATCAATCACGCGAGGTTCCACCAGCACGCCATCCGGCGTGGGAGCGAGTTCGACGAGCGTGCCGTCGAAATCGAAGAAAAATGCTGTCTCGCTCGGAGACAGAACAGCCGGAAGTGCTTGCATCGGTTAGTTTTGCCTTTCAGCCTTCTGCGGCCGGAAAAGTGTGCGCATCTTACCGCGCATCCATCAATTTTTCGAGAAAGTAAGGCTGGACACCAGCCCAGCGGGGCGTCGCAGCCACGGTCGACGGCGATTGCGTTCAAAGTGGGAACAATCAGGCTTCACCCGGCTTTCAGCCGCCTGCGTCAAATTGCCTCGCAAACCGTGCGCCCGTGGGCGCTGCGCGACGTCAACGGGAAATTTGCGCTAAAGTCGCAGCCACGCGAAACATTGCGGTTACGACCATATTTGCACACTATGACCGCGCAAGCGCGGCACGCGCATCGAGCGGCGCCGCAATTCAATCGAGTAACTGAACCCTGCTTTGTTCCCGATCTTCTCATCCCGGCACTCGCAACCGCTCTTCGCAATGTCACGCAGGCTGTGGTCCGCGCGCCTGCTTGCGCTGACGCTAACGCTGGGCGCGCTGACCGCGCTCGCCGGCTGCACGCATCGCACGGAAACCTGGCAGTTGACCAATGTGACCGGCCATCTGCCGGATCTCGACTTTACGCTGACCGGCGACGATGGCCGCCCCGTCACCGCCGATTCGTTCAAGGGGGGCACCTCGCTCGTCTATTTCGGCTATACGCATTGCCCGGACGTCTGCCCTGAAACGATGGGCCGGTTGATGCAGGTGCTCGGCAAGCTCGGCCCCGACGCGCAGAAGGTGCGCATCCTGTTCATCACCGTCGATCCCGCGCGCGACACGGCGCAGGCCTTGCACGATTACGTCGGCGCCTTCGACCCGAAACACGCCGAGGGGCTGACCGGCACCGACTGGCAGATCGAGTCGCTCGCCAAGCGTTATCGCGTCGCTTATCAGATGGAAAAGCGCGACCCTTCCGGCAACTATGAAGTCACCCATAGTTCCGCCGTCTATGTGTTCGACAGTCAAGGCCACGCGCGCCTGCTGGCTACCGACCACGACACGCCCGATGCGATCGCGCAAGACCTGCGCCGCATCATCGATGACCGTTCCTGACCTTTCCCGAGTTCAACCATGTCGATCAAGATCAAAACGTTCGCTGCACTGAGTTGCGCCCTCGCCCTTTCGTTCGGCGTCGCATCGACCGCGCAAGCGGCGGGCGCCTATGCGATCAGCGTCAAGGACGCGTGGGTCCGCTGGCTGCCCAACAACCTGCCCGCCGCCGGCTATGCGACGCTCGTCAACGCGAGCGACAAACCGGTCGACCTCGTCGATATTTCCAGCAACGACTACGGCGACGCAATGCTGCATCAGACCGTGTCGAACGGTTCGTCGCAGAAGATGGTGATGGTCGACAAGCTGACTGTACCCGCACACGGCCAGGTCTCGATCGCGCCCGGCGGCTATCACGTGATGCTCGAAGATGCGAAGCATAAGGTTGCGCCGGGCGACACTGTGCATCTCAAGCTCAAATTCTCCGACGGCGAAACGCTCGATACGCCGTTCGCCGTCAAGTCGCCGGCGCAAACCAAGTAACCGGGTAACGTGCCGCGATGAATCTGCTCTACTGGCTCGATCCCTGGGAGTTTTCGCCGACCGTCGTGATCGCCTTGCTGGTGCCCGCGACCCTGTTCGTGCGTGGCGCGCGTAAAGCGAAGGTGTCGGTCGCGCGGCGTATCTCCTTCTGGTTTGGGCTGGTGGCGTTATACGTCGCGTTGCATACGCGGCTCGATTATTTCTTCGAGCATGAGTTCTTCATGCATCGCGCGCAGCACCTGGTGCTGCATCACCTCGGGCCGTTTTTCATCGCCCTGTCGTATCCGGGCACCGCGTTACGTGCGGGTATTCCATTCAGCTGGCGGCAACGCTTCGTGCGGCCCGCGCTCGAAACTCCGGTCGTGCGCAAGTTCCTCGACGTGGTGATGCATCCCGTGGTCGCGGTGACGCTGTTCGTCGGGCTGATCTACTTCTGGCTGATGTCGCCGATTCATTTCGTGGCGATGCTCGACTGGCGGCTTTATCGCGTGATGAACTGGAGCATGGTGATCGACGGCCTGCTGTTCTGGTGGCTCGTGCTCGATCCGCGTTCCGCGCCGCCCGCGCGGCTGTCGCCGGGCAAGCGCGTGCTGGTGGTGATCGCCGCGATTCCGCCGCAGATCATTCTCGGCGCGTTCATTTTCTTCACGCCGCATGAGCTGTACCCGATCTACTCGATCTGCGGCCGCGCGTTCACGTGGTTGAGCCCGATGCGCGATCAGCAGATCGGCGGGCTGTTGCTGTGGATTCCGGGTTCGATGATGAGCGTAATCGGTGCGCTGCTCGCCTTGCGTCACTGGATGCGGCTGTCGGCGCGCGGACGTTTGCGTGGCGAACGGCGCGCGAACGCGAAGCAGGGGTCGGCGCCCACTGCTTCAGCGCCGGCGCGCGGTCAACGCTGACACCACGATTCGATTAACAACCTGGCGCGCCGCGCGGGGCTCTGATTGCAGTAGCCGCTTCAGGCCGACCGCATCCACACATGCGGGATGCCGTCTTCCTCGTGAATCTCCGAAACCGGCGTGAAGCCAAACGCACCATAGAAACCTTGCAGATGCGCCTGCGCATGCAACCGGATCGGCGTGCCAGGCCACTGCGCGCGAATATGCGTCAGCGACCGCTCGAGCATCGCATTGCCCAGACCGATGCCGCGGAATCCGGCAGTCGTGAGCACGCGGCCGATGCGGATATCGCTGTCGTCCGCATCGGGCAGCAGCACGCGCAGATAACCCGCGAGCGCCGGCCGTCCTTTATCGGAGCCGTAGACCAGCAGGTGCCACGCATCCATGTCGAGCCCGTCGATATCGCCGTACAGGCAATTCTGTTCGACGACGAACACCGCGGCGCGTGCGCCCAGCATCGTATAGACCTCGACGCCCGAGAGTTCATCGAAGAATTTCCAGCGCCAATCAAGTAGCGCGAGCCGCATGGCGGCCGTTTGCTGCGGTTCAGTCATGACAACGTTCTAAGAGAAGGGTCGCACCGCACTTGAAGCGGCGATGCGTGATTATGCCGCGCGTGGCGGCTTCGCCGCTCGTCCGCAAGCGTGTCGGGCACCATCAGGATTTCGTCGCCCAGAATCGCGTGCGCGCAGAACGATACGTCGCGCGAGGTCTCGCTCGCCTTCAGGCCGACGCATGCCTTGAACCATTGACCTTCCGCGTCGACCAGACTCACGAGCGCGATGGGCACGCTGAAGAGCCGCCTGGCGAGCCGGGTCAGACGATCAAAGCGCTCTTCCGGCGACGTATCGAGAATATGCAGCGCACGCAGGGCGTCGAGACGGGCGCTTTCGTTACTGGGCGTCGGTGGGACATGCATGTTGTATTCCCTGGCGCGGCCGGCGTGGCTGAAGTGGCTGGCAGGTAGTGTATAGCGACGTTCTTTACGCTGGGGCAAAACCGGGGCGCGAGAGTTCCCGCCGATTTCGTGTGCGCGCCGATGCTGGTTACATCGCCCTGACATGCTCGTGCGGCTATGGCTCTGCTACGGGTTTGCGAAGACCGGTTCGACAGGCTGCGCGAGACAGTCGATCAGATTGCCGGGACCGCACAGATGCAGCGCGCCGACGACCACCAGCGTGCGCTCCGGTCGCGTGAGCAACCCGGTCAGGCGCGCCGCCCATGCGCGATTGCGCGCGTCGAGAATCGCATGCCGGATGCCCGGCAGATTGAACATCGGCGACTCGATAGCGATCTGGTGCACGGCAAGCAGATCGCCATTCAGCCAGGCCGCGTGCATGCGCTCGAGCGTGCGCTGTGGTTCGGCGAGATCAGCCATGAGCAGGCCGAGCGCCGCGCCGACGGCATCGAGCGGAATCGATTCGAGCGCCGCCGCCACCTCCTCCGCGGTCTCGAGATACCGATAAGTTTTGGCCTGCGTGATCGCCGAACGCAGCATGCGCGGCTCGACACCTTCGACGACCTGCTGGAACAGCGTCGGCGCGACGATCAGCGCAGCCCACGGACGCAGATCCGCGAGCGGCGCCAGCGGTCCTTCAACGGGCCACGCCGCGTGAAGTTGCCGCCACGCGTCGGCGGACAGCAAGGGCTGCAGTTGCTCCGCACAGCTTTGCCCGTCGGCCTTTAGAAACGGCATGATCGTCGGCGGATCGGACTCGAAGACGAGCGCCTCGGCCCAGTCATAGGCCTCGGCGATCCACGGCGGCGTTCTGCGGCTTGTCGCCGGAAACAGATGCATCGAGCCGAGCAGGCGAACTTGGGTGCCGGTGAGTTGTAGGTACATGCAGCCTCGGTATTGATAGGCAATGACGATGTTCCAGCAGTTGTCGCGAGTGTGCCCGGCCCTGTGCTTTCGCGATACAAAGCATTGCCATCGATTAGAACCGATGACAAGCAATGCTTATGAACGCGAGAATGGCATTGCACAATCTACATTAATGGTAATTGCCGAATGCGCTGAATGCGTCGTTCTGTGTATTCAACGATGGGCCAAACAGGTTTGAAAGACTATGAAACGAAGGTGAAAGTGCGGGCAAGGCAAATGGTAAATAAGCATTTGATGCCGGTGGTCGAACCTGCCGCGCAGCACCGATCGCTCGCCCCCACTCGAAGCGCTGATGATCGCAAGTGAGCAACGTGCCCTGGGCTACCCTGTGGCCCTGCATCGAAACCAGCAACCACGCCAACGCCCCCATCCACTTCGCCAGCGAAACCGAGGCCGAAAAAAGAAAAGCCCCGACAAGTCGGGGCTTTTCTTTACATCAACTACTGGAGGCGCGAGCCGGAGTCGAACCGGCCTAAACGGCTTTGCAGGCCGCTGCATAACCGCTTTGCTATCGCGCCGCAAGCGGACTGGAACCTAGCAACAGATTCGCAGATTTTGTCTGGCGGGCAACCGGAAGAACCGGGCCACCAAACAAAAAGGGAAGCGTTGCTTCCCCTTATGTATGGAGCGGGAGACGAGGCTCGAACTCGCGACCTCAACCTTGGCAAGGTTGCGCTCTACCAACTGAGCTACTCCCGCATTGAACTGCTTCACAACGCGCTGCACTTCCACTTGCCAAACAATGCGCTGCTTTAAAAATCTGGAGCGGGAGACGAGGCTCGAACTCGCGACCTCAACCTTGGCAAGGTTGCGCTCTACCAACTGAGCTACTCCCGCATTGTGCTGCTTTTGCCGTGCTATCTGCTGCCTTGTTACTGCAAATGCTCGCTTACTGCCGCCGATGTTTCGAACTGCGTGCATCGGAGAAACGAGATTATGGAGAAACGACTGAAACGTGTCAACCCCTTTTGCGAATCTCTTTTACCGAACAGATTTCACTCATGCGGCAGCGAAGTTCGGACTTACACCGCACGCGCTCCACTACGACGAAAACTCAGGCCACGCCGCCCCGTTCGCGGATCTGAGGCCACGCGAGCTTCATGTAGTAGAGCATCGACCAGATCGTCAGGAACGCGGCCAGATAGATGAGCCACAGGCCCCACACGCGCGTGTCGACCACCACGCCGCCGCCAAACGACAGCGGGCCGTAGAACAGCAGCATGGGAATCGCCACCATCTGGCATACAGTCTTGAACTTGCCGAGCGAATTCACCGCCACGCTCTTCGATGCGCCGATCTGCGCCATCCATTCGCGCAACGCCGAGATCGCGATCTCGCGCCCGACGATCACGAGCGCAATCGCCGAATCGATACGCGTGAGTTGCACGAGCACCAGCAACGCGGCGGTCACCATCAGCTTGTCGGCGACCGGATCGAGGAACGCGCCAAATGCCGAGGTCTGATTCCACTTGCGCGCCAGATAGCCGTCGAACCAGTCGGTCAGCGCCGCCAGAATGAAGATGGTCGCGGCCGCCAGATTGCGGTGCGCGGGGCTCATCATCATGTCGGGCAAATAGAACACACCGACGACGAGCGGGATCAGGACGATCCGCAGCCAGGTCAGGAAAATCGGGAAATTAAACGGCATGGGCAGGCGCAGCGTCTGGCAAGGGAGATGCAATTGTGCCGTGTCATAAGGCCTGCCACAAGCAAAGCGGCGGCAAAGCGGCGCGCAGGCCTTGCCGTGCGCGCCGCCGCGGCGCTGCTCGAAAGCGGTTGAGCGGCCGGCCGCGACCGCCGCAATCAGTGCAATTGCCGGTAAATCTGCTCCGCGAGCGCCTGCGAAATGCCTTCGACGCTCGCCAGATCCTCGACACTGGCCGCAACCACGCCGCGCAAGCCGCCAAAGCGCGCGAGCAGCCGTTGACGCCGCTTCGCGCCCACGCCTTCCAGCTCTTCCAGCCGCGAGGTCTGGCGCGTCTTGGCGCGCTTCGCGCGCATGCCGGTGATGGCGAAGCGGTGCGCTTCGTCGCGGATCTGCGCGACCAGCATGAGTGCGGCGCTCTCCTTGCCGAGTTCGAGCGGCGCGCGGCCGTCGGCGAAAATCAAGGTTTCGAGGCCGACCTTACGCCCTTCGCCCTTCGCGACGCCGACCAGCATGCCGGTATCGAGACCCAGTTCCGTAAACACCTGACGCGCGATTTCGACCTGGCCCTTGCCGCCGTCGATCAGCACGATAGTCGGCAGGATGCCGCCGGCCGCGACCGGCTCCGCGGCGTCCGGCGTGAGCAACGGATCGGCGGCCGCATCGCTTTGCAACTCGGCGGCTTCGTCGGCGGCGTTCGCGGCGGCTTGCTCGACCATCTTCTCGTAGCGGCGCGTGAGCACCTGGCGCATCGCGGCATAGTCGTCGCCGGGTGTAATGCCGGTGATGTTGTAGCGGCGGTATTCCGACGACTGCATCTTGTGATGGTGATACACCACGCACGAAGCCTGGGTCGCCTCACCCATCGTGTGGCTGATGTCGAAGCATTCGATACGCAAATGCGCGAGATCGTCGCACTCCATGCCGAGCGTGTCCGTCAGCGCGCGCGTGCGGGCTTGTTGCGAGCCCTGCTCCGAAAGCAGGCGCGCGAGCGCGAGCCGCGCGTTCTGTTCGGCCATCGCGAGCCACGCGCGCCGTTGCCCTTGCGGCTGGCGCAGCACCGTGACCTTGTGGCCGGCTTGTTCGATCAGCACGTCGACCAGTTCGCGATCGGCGGGTGCGTGGCTGACCACCAGCACCGGCGGCACGCGGTTGCCCAGGTAATGCTGGGCGATGAATGCTTCGAGGACTTCGGATTCGATTCCACCGGTTGCAGCACGACCTTTGCGCGGCTTTGCGGGTTCGGAGCCGGCTTCGTCGGCTACGTCGGCTTCTTCGGCGGCGTCCTCTTCATCCTGCTCGTCCTCAGATGGCATCTCTTGCGCGAGCGCAAGAGCGTCACTGGCATCGGCCAACCCCGCCGTTTCATCGTCGATGACACTGTCTTGCGCGAGCGAGTTCGACGCGAGCGCGACATCGGCCAACGGCGCGCCGTCTTCTTCCAGTCCGCCCTCGTCGGCTGTCAGCGCGCTTTCCACGTGCGCCGGGAAATACGCCTTGTCGCCGAGATGCCGGCCGCCACGCACCATCGCCAGATTCACGCACACGCGGCCGCCCAGCGCGACCACCGCGAGAATATCCACGTCGCTGTCGCTGCCGACTTCGATCGCCTGCTGATGCAGCACCGTCGAGAGCGAACTCATCTGGTTGCGCACCGCCGCGGCCTGCTCGAACTTCAGCTCGCTCGCGAAGGCATGCATCTTCTGCTCGAGCTCCTTCATCACCTCGCCCTGACGGCCGAGCAGAAAGCGCGATGCGTTGGCGACGTCGCGCGCGTAATCCTCTTCATTGATCGCCGCCACGCACGGCGCCGTGCAGCGGCCGATCTGATGCAGCAGACAAGGCCGCGTGCGGTTGTTGAACACAGAGTCTTCGCACGTGCGCAACTGGAACACGCGCTGCAGAATCTGGATGCTCTCGCGCACCGCCCACGCACTCGGAAATGGACCGAAGTACTGATTCTTGCGATCCACGGCGCCACGGTAATACGCCATGCGCGGAAACTTGTGGCCGGTCAGCTTGAGGTAGGGATACGACTTGTCGTCGCGAAACAGAATGTTGTAGCGCGGCGCGAGTGCCTTGATCAGGTTGTTTTCGAGCAGCAGCGCTTCGGCCTCGGAGCGCGTGACGGTTGTCTCGATGCGCGCAATGCGCGTCACCATCATCGCGATGCGCGGCGACAGCAGCGTCTTGGTGAAGTAGCTCGATACGCGCTTCTTCAGATCGCGCGCCTTGCCCACGTAAAGCACCGCGCCGTGCGTATCGTAATAGCGATAGACGCCGGGCAGATGCGGCAGTTGGGCGAGCACTTTTTTCGGCTCGAAAACGTCGGTTGCTTCGGGTTCGGTCATGCAGAATCGGTCGGGTGGGACGGTCTCGCGAAGCGTTGCTCCGTTGCCGCGCGCCGCGGTGAACCGGAGGGCGCCATGCGCGCGCAATCGTGAACGAGTGCTTTAGAATCGCCAGTTTAGAACATTCCGCGCGCGTCCGAACCTTGTCGGCTCGAATCGGGACACGCATCGGCGGCAGCTTCGTCATCTTGCGGCAAAGTGCAATGCGGTCGGATCGTTCGCACTGGCTCGCTCCCCTCATCCGTTCGAATCCGCGACCCAGGCCATCATGTCTTCCGCTAAGTCCCAACCCGAGCAAGCCGCCGACACGCCCCCGGCAATCGCCTGCGATATCTTCTGCGCGGTGATCGACAATTTCGGCGACATCGGCGTGTGCTGGCGCCTCGCGCGTCAACTCGCGAGCGAACACGGCTGGCAGGTGCGCGTGTTCGTCGACGACCTGCATGCGTTCCAGAAGCTGTGCCCGTCGCTGACGCTCGACCATGCGCGTCAGACGGTGGGCGGGGTCGTCGTTGAACATTGGCACGAGCCGGCCCATGCGGGCGATACGCTCGAAGTGGCCGACGTCGTGATCGAGGCGTTCGGCTGCGAACTGCCGCCCATTTATATCGCCGCGATGGCGGCGCGCGAGCGCACGCCGGTGTGGTTGAACCTCGAATATCTGAGCGCCGAGGACTGGGTCGCGGATTTTCATCTGCGGCCGTCGCCTCATCCGCGCTATCCGCTGAGCAAGACGTTTTTTTTCCCCGGACTCGGCCCCGGCACCGGCGGCGTGCTGAAGGAACGGCATCTCGACGGCGCGCGGGCGGGTTTTGAAGCGTCGCCCAGCACGCGCGAAGCATGGTGGCGGCAAACCACCGGCCACGCGCCGCCGCCTGCCAGCGCGACCGTCGTCTCGCTGTTCTCCTACGAAAACCCCGCCGTCGACAGCCTGCTCGAACAATGGCGCGACAGCGCGGAGCCGGTTGTCCTGCTCGTGCCGGAAGGCCGCATTTCAGGCTCGGTAGCGCGCTTTTTCGACCTCCCGGCGTTCGGCGCCGGCTCGCATGCGGCGCGCGGCAACCTCAGCGCGCACGCTCTCGCCTTTACCGACCAGCCCGGCTACGACACGCTGCTGTGGGCGAGCGACCTCAATTTCGTGCGCGGCGAGGATTCGTTCGTGCGCGCCCAGTGGGCCGCCAAACCGTTCGTCTGGCACATCTACCCGCAAGCGGACGACGCCCATCTGCCAAAGCTCGACGCCGCGCTCGCGCACTACGCGCGCACCCTGCCCGCCGACGCCCGCGACGCGCTCGCGCGCTTCTGGCACGCCTGGAACGGCACGGGCCGACCGGACTGGACGGAATTCCGGCGTCACCTGCCGGCGCTCAGGCAACGCGCAGCGGCGTGGGCCCGCGAACTGGCTCAAGTGGGCGACCTCGCCGGAAATCTGGCCTTGTTCGCAAAAAGTCAGTTAAAATAAGCGGTTATCCAACGGCCGACGACGCAAGCGCGGCCCGATCGCAACGGCGCAATCCAAACAACTCGCTTTGGCGGCCCGTCAACCTTGGCTTCGAAAGAGGCCAGACATCTCCTGAATCAAAGCGTGATGGGGGAAATGTTAAAAAAGGGACGCATGTTGCGAATCGGCGCCACTCGTGTACACGCCCGCACAGGGTAAAAAAGCAGGTAACGGATTGCTGGGAGTGGCAGAGACCGCGCGTTTGCGGCGCTCCCGCCGCGCCCGGCGGCAAGCCGGCCACGCTTGACTCGCTCGCGACCCGCCGAGCCGCTTCGGCGGTGCGGCACGCAGTGAGCAAAGCGCCGAAGCCGCTTGCGCCGTATGCCGTTGAGCACAAGTTGAAGCTACTTAATTCGTACAGGACAGTTTTATGAAGACCGCACAGGAACTCCGCACCGGCAACGTCGTGATGATCGGCGCAGACGCAATGGTTGTGCAGAAGGCCGAATACAACAAATCGGGCCGCAACTCCGCCGTCGTCAAGATGAAGTTCAAGAACCTGCTGACCGGCGCAGGCATGGAAAGCGTGTACAAGGCCGACGACAAGTTCGACGTCGTCGTGCTGGAACGCAAGGAAGTCACGTACTCGTACTTCGCTGACCCGATGTACGTGTTCATGGACGCCGACTACAACCAGTTCGAAGTCGAAGGCGAAATGATGGGCGACGCCCTTCATTACCTCGAAGACGGCATGGCTTGCGAAGTCGTGTTCTACAACGAGAAAGCCATTTCGGTCGAACTGCCGACCACACTGGTCCGCGAAATCATCTACACGGAACCGGCTGTCAAGGGCGACACGTCGTCGGGCAAGGTGTTGAAGAACGCCAAGCTGAACACCGGTTTCGAACTGCAAGTGCCGCTCTTCTGCAACATCGGCGACAAGATCGAAATCGACACGCGTACGCACGAGTACCGCAGCCGCGCTTAAGCGCCCTGCTCGCCTGAATCCGGTGCCCCCACTGGGGCGCTGCGAAAAAAATGGCAAAAAGAAGCGCCCAATTTGGGCGCTTTTTCTTTTTTGCGCCGCCGTGTATGGTTAAGGAAAACTTTACCGGCAGTCTTCTCGAAATTGCCACACCGCGCACTCAAATTTTCCCGTATGCCATCGAGCAAACCATTGATAAGTCTATATAAATAGTCGTGGCACAGTCCATGCTTGTCTCTGGATACAGCCAATACGGCTTTATCTTCTTCAACTCTGGAGATGCGGCATGAATAACGACATCGCTGAAGGCAAGTGGAAGCAAATGGTTGGCAAGGCCAAGACCGCTTGGGGGGAATTGACCGACGACGAATTGACCAAGGCCGAAGGCCGTGCCGACAAGCTCGCCGGTTTGATTCAGGAGCGTTACGGCAAGACGCGCGAAGAGGCGGAACGCGAAGTGCGGCGTTTCTTCGACAGCAATCGGGATTTCTGACAGCCCGAGTGAAGGAAATACAGGCGCCGGTTCCACGCTTAAAAACGTTGGCACCGGCACTCAGTTTAAACACGCAAAGGACCCGAACCGCTTGAGTCGAATCGCCGCGTTGGTGCCGGTGCCGTGCTTGGTGTGCGCTCCGGCCAATCCGTCTGTGTCAGCTGGCGGCACCTGTATCGCAGCCGCGCTGGCCGAGGCTACGCACGCGGCACTGGATCCGACTCGGCATCCGACCGACAGTACCGGCCAGCATTGCGCTCGTGCCGCGCGCCAACGTATCGGCGCATCGCATCGGGTATTCCATTCATCTAAAAATTGCGCTCGCCATGCCACACGCCCTGATTGTTGAAGACGATCCTAATAGCCTGTCAGGCCTGTCGGCCATCCTCGCGGCCGACGGCTTTTCCGTCGACACCGCGACGACGATCGCAGAGGCCCGAGCCGCATTGGCGCGCTTCATTCCCGACGTCGTGCTGGTCGACCTGAATCTGCCGGACGGCAGCGGGCTCGACCTGCTGCAGCATCTGCCCGCTCATCCGCCCGGTGGCGCCCTGCCCGTGATCGTGATGACCGGCAATGCGACGGTGGAAAGCGCGATCGAAGGTTTGCGCCACGGCATCTGGGACTACCTGCTCAAGCCGGTCAACATTCCGCGTTTGCGCAGCTTGCTCGCACGCATCCCGCGCCCGTACGAACTGACCGAGGAAGTGCAGACGCTACGCGCGTCGCTGCGTCAACTCGGCCGTTTCGGCTCGATGCTTGGCCGCAGCGGTGCGATCCAGCACGTCTACGACACGATCGAACATATCGCGCCGACTGAAGCCGCCGTGCTGATTTCCGGCGAAACCGGCACCGGCAAGCAAATCGCGGCGCGCACGATGCACGACATGAGCCGGCGCCGCAAAGGTCCGTTCATCACGCTCGACTGCCGGAGCGCGAACAGCGCGGCCGCGCAACGCTCGCTCGAAAGCCAGCTGTTCGGTCACGAACGCGGTGCGTTCAACGGCGCCGAGCAGCGCGAACCGGGCCTGTTCGAACAGGCGAGCGGCGGCACGCTGTTCATCGAGGAAATCGCCGAATTGCCGCGCGCCCAGCAGGAAGCCCTGCTGCGCGCGCTCGACTCGCAGACCTTCATGCGGGTCGGCGGCACGAATCAGGTGGTGACGGACTTCCGTCTGATCGCGTCGACGCGGAAGGCGCCGCGCGCGGCGGTAGCCGACGGCAGCCTGCACGAAGACCTGTCGCTGCGCCTCGAAGCCGCCGCCGTCACGCTGCCGCCGCTGCGCGAACGCGGTGAGGATCCGGCGTTGATCGCCCAGGCGGTCGTCGACGAGTTGAATCACGAAGGCTTGACGCGCGGCACGGCGGAGGTCGCCAAGCAGGTCGCGCCGAATTTCCTGCGCGAGTGTCTCGCTTATGAATGGCCAGGCAATGTGCGTGAGCTGCAGGAGCGTGTGCGGCGCGCGTATCACGCGTCCGGCGACGTGCTGGAGTCGTTGCGCGCCGACGAGGCCGGCTCGGCGAATGGCCGCGATCTGAACGGCAGCCGCGTGCAGGTCACCGTGGGCACACCGCTCGCGGACGTCGAGGAAATGCTGATTCGCGCCACGCTCGATGCCGTCGGCGGTACGCGTCACCGGGCGGCGTCGCTGCTGGGCATCAGTCCGAAGACGCTGTACAACAAGCTGCAACGCATGCGTTTGAACTAACAGCCGCAGCGATCGTTTGCGGTTCGCTTTGAGCAAGAAAAACGGCGCCTTCAAATATGAAGGCGCCGTTTTTTTTGCGGCACTTGCCGAGTGGCTACGCTGCCCTATGCAAATGCGCTACGCAGCAGCGCCTGCGCTTGCAGATATTGCGGATCGGCGACCAGCTTGCTCCACTTCAACGCTTTGCCGCGCGGCCGCATGCGCTGCAAGCGCCGTTGCGATTCCTTCGACGGCGTGAAGCGCAGCGCATCCAGCACCTTCTCCGCTTCGGCCGGCTGATTGCAGATCAGCACCATGTCGCAACCGGCCTGCAGCGCGGCGGTGGCGCCTTCGGTCAAGGTGCCGCCCTGTCGCGCGGCTTCCATCGACAGATCATCGCTGAAAATCGCGCCTTCGAAGCGCAGCTTGCCGCGCAAAATGTCTTGCAGCCAGACACGCGAGAAACCCGCGGGTTTCGAATCGACCTGCGGATAGATCACATGCGCGGGAATCACCGCCCCCAACGACAGGCCGAGCCAGTCGTACGGCGCCACGTCGTCGCGCAGAATCGCCTCGAGCGGACGGTCGTCTACCGGCATGGCGACATGCGAATCCGCCTGTGCGAAACCGTGCCCCGGAAAATGCTTGCCGCAATTGCTCATGCCGGCCAGCGCGAGCCCGTGGTTCAGGCTCTTGGCAAGCAATGCCACCACACGCGGATCGCGGTGGAACGAGCGGTCGCCGATCACCTGCGATTGGCCGTAGTTCAGATCGAGTACCGGCGTAAAGCTCATGTCGATGCCGCACGCGCGCAGTTCCGTCGCGAGGATATAGCCGATGGCCGTCGTCACTTTGGTCGCGTGCAGCACGTCACTGTCCCACAACGTGCCGAGCTTGCCCATTGCGGGCAGCACGGTGAAACCGTCGGTGCGGAAGCGCTGCACGCGCCCGCCTTCGTGATCGACGGCGATCAGCAAATCGTCGCGAATGCCGCGGATCGAATCGGTCAGCGCAATCAGTTGCGCGCGGCTCTCATAGTGGCGCGCGAACAGGATCACGCCGCCGGTCATCGGATGGGCAAGGCGGCGTTTGTCGTCGTCGTTCAGCGTTGTGCCGACCACGTCGAGCATCACCGGTCCGGGAATGGTTTTCATCGATTAGCGTTGGAAAAAAGCTTTGGAGCAAGGAGAGACGCGGCAGACTCTCGCCGCGTTCAAGGTATTTTTTATTCGGCGGCGGTGTCGGGCGTACCCGCTTGCGCGGTTTCCGCAATCACGAACGACACCGCGTAGTCGCGTTCGTCACTGATCGTCACGCGCGCCGTGATGCCGCGCGCGTCGAGCCACTCGGCCAGTTCGCCGGACGCGACCACCATCGGCTCGCCGCTCGGCTTGTTGAGCGTTTGCAGCGCGCGCCAGGTCATCGGCCAATGCATGCCGAGGCCGATCGCTTTCGAAAACGCTTCTTTCGCCGAGAACCGCGTGGCGAGAAACGCAAGACCACGCGTCGCCGAACGCGCATGACGCGCGTGATAGACACGCAGTTCGTCCGGACCGAGCACCTTCTCGGCGAAGCGGCCGTTGGTGCGCGTCATGACCGCGGCCACGCGGCTGACCTGGACGATGTCCGTGCCGATCCCGTAGATTGCCATGGGCGGGCCGCCGTACTACGCGCGCGCGCCGAGACGCGCGGCGACCATGATCGCCTTCATCTCGCGCACTGCGTTATCCCAGCCGGCGAAGATCGCGTGCGCGACGATCGCGTGGCCAATATTCAGTTCGTCGATGCCTTCGATCGCGGCGATCTGCTGGACGTTCGTGTAGTGCAGACCGTGGCCGGCGTTGACCTTGATGCCGAGCGTCCTGCCGAATTCCACGGCGCGCACCACGCGCTCGAATTCACGCTGCTGTTCGGCGGGATCGTGGGCTTCGGCGTAGCGGCCGGTGTGCAGTTCGATCACCGGCGCGCCGGCTTCGTGCGCGGCGCGAATCTGCGTTTCGTCCGGATCGATAAAGAGCGACACGCGCGAGTTCGCGTCGGCAAGTTGCTTGCACGCGGCGCGC
Source organism: Paraburkholderia sp. BL17N1 (assembly GCF_003634175.1). Lineage (NCBI taxonomy): Bacteria > Pseudomonadati > Pseudomonadota > Betaproteobacteria > Burkholderiales > Burkholderiaceae > Paraburkholderia > Paraburkholderia sp. BL17N1. The sequence goes on along the minus strand of NZ_RBIW01000001.1, from coordinate 2,515,110 downwards.
ACGGCTTCGAACTGGCCGGCGACGTCGAGCCCGCCTTCGGTCGTCAGTTCCTGACGCTTTTCCGGCACGAGGCACACGTCGTGAGGCTGCACTTCACAGGCGATGTCGAGCATTTCCTGCGTGACCGCGCATTCGAGATTCATGCGCGTCTTCAGGAGCGGGCGCAGCTTGCGCACGTCGGCGTCGACGATATGGCGGCGATCTTCACGCAGATGCAGCGTGATGACGTCCGCGCCGGCCTCTTCGGCCATCAGCGCGGCGCGGATCGGATCGGGATACGAGGTGCCGCGCGCGTTGCGCAGCGTAGCGACGTGATCGATGTTCACGCCCAGATCAATCACATTCGGCGACGTAAGAAAGAAGCTCATAAGTTCTGCAAGTCGATCAGGATCTGGCGCGTCGCGAGCGGCGTGCCGCCAAGGTAGGTGTTGAGCAGAAAGCGCATCAGCGTTTTGCTTTGCGCCACGGTCTGCGCTCGATGGTAATCGTCCTGCTCCATGTCGAGCAAGGTTTGACCCGCGATCACCGGCCAAAGCGCTGGCAGATCGTCGGAGGCTTCGCGCACGCCGCGCTCCGGATCGAACACATAGCGGCCTTCGGCCAGCACCGCTTTGCGCGCGACGGTGCGATCCAGCGCCATCGCGTAGCCGGTTTCGCGCAGTAGCACGCGCTCGAACGAACGCAGCACCTGCACGGGCGGTTCGTCGTGCGCGAGACGAGTCATCGTGACGACGTAGTGATGGAACAGTTGCGGATGCGGATCTTCGCGCGCGCAGAACTTGACCAGCAGTTCGTTCACGTAGAAGCCGCACAGCAGCGCGTCGCCGGCCAGCGGCAACATGCCGCCGACCCATTCGGCGCCGGTCAGCGTACGCACCTCCGACTTGCCCGACCACGACAGCGCGAGCGGCTGGAACGTCTGCAGCACGCCGCGCAGCGCGGAGTGCGGACGCTTCGCGCCCTTCGCAACGAGCGCGAGACGGCCGTGATCGCGCGAGAGCACGTCGATGATCAGACTGGTCTCGCGATACGGATAGCTATGGAGAACGAAGGCGGGCTGCTCCGCGATCCGGTAGTCGGAGGCGGAGGTGCGCGGCGCGCGGCGAGTTGGCGTTTTACGTGGCTCGCCCTCGGCGCCCTGCGCGCTTTTTGTCGATGAAGATTTTCGGGTGCTACGCGCGGGTTTGGACGGCTCGCGTGCCGGCGCGGCCGGCTCCGAATCGTCCGGGTCCGCGTCGGAATTCAGCGTCATCCACGCGTCATTCGTACCCATACGCACGAAGTCCGGCTTCGTTGTCGGCCCAGCCGCTCTTCACCTTGATGAAAGTTTCCAGATACACCGGCCCGTCGAACAGCTTTTCCATATCGAGGCGCGCTTCAGTGCTGATCTGTTTCAGCTTGGCGCCCTTCTGGCCGATGATCATCGCCTTATGCGTATCGCGGTCGACCATGATGGTCGCGAAAATGCGGCGCAGACGCCCCTCGGTTTCAAACTTGTCGATCAGCACGGTGCTGGTGTACGGCAGTTCGTCGCCGGTCCAGCGAAACACTTTTTCGCGCAGGATTTCAGCGGCAAGGAAGCGCTCGCTGCGATCGGTCAGGTCGTCTTCGCCGTAGATCGGCGCGCCTTCCGGCAGGAACGGCTTGACGGTCGCCATCAGACGTTTGATGTCGTCGGGATGTTTCGCAGACAGCGGCACGATTTCGGCGAACTTGTGCAGCGCGCTCACCTGCTGCATGAACGGAAACAGCGAATCCTTATCCGTCACGCGATCGAGCTTGTTCGCGATCAGCAGCGTGGGCACCGACGGCGGAATCAGGTCGAGCACCTTCTGATCGTCCGGGCCGAAACGGCCGGCTTCGATCACGAACAGGATCGCGTCGACGGAAGTCAGCGTGGACGTGACCGCGCGATTCAGCGAACGGTTCAGCGCGCCGCTGTGCTTGGTCTGAAAACCCGGCGTGTCGACGAAAATGTATTGCGCGTCTTCGAGCGTGTGGATGCCCGTGATGCGATGGCGCGTGGTCTGCGCCTTGCGCGACGTGATACTGACTTTCTGGCCGACCAGCGCATTCATGAGCGTGGATTTGCCGACATTGGGACGGCCGACGATTGCGACCATGCCGCAGCGAAAACCAGTGGGAGTGGGAGTGTTCATATTCGGGCTACGGCAAGTTCAGCTCGACGCGCGGGAATGGCGCGCCGATGGCAATCAATGGCCCGCGTCGGCGACGCGCGTTTGCACCGCGTCGGCTACGCCGGGTTCGTGTTCGGTCGGCGCCGCCGCTGCGCTCGGCACGGGCGCGGAGGAAGCCGGGGTCGCCTCGCGGCCGCGGTGTTTATCGACGCTACGGACGGCTGCGGTTTCTGGCCTGGCGTCTGGTTTGCCTTCCGACTGCACGTCGGGTTTGGCTTCGGCAGATTTCGCCTGGGCGAGTTTGGCGTCGGCGGGCTTCGTCTCCGGCAGCCTGGCTTCACCCTTCTCGGCAGTTTTGTCTGCCGGTCTGTCGCTCGCGTCAGCGGCCGTCTTGTCTGCCTTCTCGGCACGCTCGGCTTTGTCCTGTCCGCTGTACTCCACGTGCGCGGCGCGAATCACCGCCAGCGGCGCGAGTGCGGCCGCGAACGCGGGGCGTTCTGGCACCGGTTCCGCCGCGGCAGCCTGCGCGCGCGATTCACCGCGCCCCGCTCCGCGCTCGCTCTTGCGATCCGGACTGCGCAAATCCAGCGCAGCTTGCACGCCCGTTACACCGGGCACGATCTCCGGCTCGGCGTGCTTCGCCGCGCGAGCGCCTTTCGAGCGCTTGGGCTTGGCGACCACGGCGGGCGCCGCAGCCATGACCTCGTCGAGCGCTTTCTTGGCCGCCGCCTGCTCTGCCGCGCGGCGGCTGGCGCCGGAACCAGAGACTTTCACCTCCAGCTTAGGCACCGTGCATTCGACTTCGAATTGCTGATTGTGCGCCGCACCATGCGTCGCGACGACTGTATAAGTCGGCAGCGCGATCTTGTGGCCTTGCAGATACTCCTGCAGCAGCGTCTTGGCATCCTTGCCCAGCGTGCGCGGGTCGATGTGATCCAGAATCGGCACGTAAAGGCGCTTGATGACCGTCTGGGCGGCGTCGAAGCCGCCGTCGAGGAACACTGCGCCCAGCACCGCTTCGAGCGTGTCAGCGAGGATAGAGGGCCGGCGGAAGCCGCCGCTGCGCAACTCGCCTTCGCCAAGCCGCAAGCCTTCTGAAATATTCAGGGCTTGAGCAATTTCGTAAAGCGACTGCTGTTTGACCAGATTGGCGCGGACGCGCGACAGGTCGCCCTCGTCCAGTTTGCCGAAGCGTTGGAACAAAAGCGCAGCCACCGCGCAATTTAGAACAGAATCGCCGAGAAACTCGAGCCGTTCATTATGCGTGGAACTGTGACTGCGGTGCGTTAAAGCCTGGCGCAACAATTCCGCATTGCGAAATTCGTAGCGCAGACGGCTTTCCAACGGAGATAGGGGCATGGGCAGAGTATAACGCGGGCGCCAGACCCGGCGAAAACGCGGGGCGGCCAGCGGAAAAAGCGTGGTGAAGCGACGTTACCGCGGGATCTTAAAGTAGCGTGATAACACGCCGCGGCTCACGTGGCCTGGTGAAGGCCGACTGCGAGTCAACCACGCGGCGTGTCGTGCAATCAATGCACACGAACTCAGTTGAACGAGCCGATGCGTTTCAGATTGCTGAAGTTCATCCAGATGAAAAACGCGCGGCCGACGACATTCTTGTCCGGCGCGAAACCCCAGTAGCGGCTATCCGCGCTGTTATCGCGGTTGTCGCCCATCATGAAGTAGTTGCCCGGCGGCACCTTGCAGATCACGCCGCGTGCGTTGTACGTGCAGTTGTCGCGATACGGATAATCTTCGGCGCCGACGATGAACGGCGGCACGGCGGGATTGTTCAGAATCGCGTTCTTGCGGCCGTCCAGATCCTCTTCGAACTGCTTCGCGTAACCCATGCGTTCGTCGTCGAGGTAATCGGGAAGCGGTGTCTCCGGCACCGGCTTGCCGTTGATCGTGAGCTGCTTGTCCTGATACGCGACGGTGTCGCCCGGCAAGCCGATCACACGCTTGATGTAGTCGACCGATTCGTCTTTCGGGTAACGGAACACCACCACGTCGCCGCGTTGCAGCGGACGGCCTTCGGTGATCTTCGTGTTGGTGATCGGCAGACGGATGCCGTAGTCGAATTTATTCACGAGGATGAAGTCGCCCACCAGCAGCGTCGGCACCATCGAACCCGAAGGAATCTTGAACGGCTCGACCACGAACGAGCGCACCACGAACACCACCAGAATCACCGGGAAAAAGCTCGCCGAATACTCGAGCCACCACGGTTGGCGCAGCTTGTCGTCACGCAGACGTGCGCGCGTTTGCGCCGCGTTTTCGTCGGCGAAACGCTCGCCGATGCGTGCCTGCTGGCGGTCGAACTCGGCGACCGCGGCTTCCGCCGCGCGGCGCCGTTGCGGCACGAAAACCAGTTTGTCTGCGACCCATGCGACGCCCGTCAAAATGACGAGCACAAAAAGAATCAGCGCAAAATTCATAGAGTTCCGTTGTTCGTCTTCGTTGTTCGTCTTATTTGTCTTCGACACGCAGGATCGCGAGGAAAGCCTCTTGCGGAATCTCAACCGATCCCACCTGCTTCATTCGCTTCTTGCCTGCCTTTTGCTTTTCCAGCAGCTTCTTCTTACGTGAGATATCGCCGCCGTAGCATTTTGCCAGCACGTTCTTACGCAACGCTTTAATGTTCTCGCGCGCAATAATATTCGCACCGATGGTGGCCTGAATCGCCACGTCGTACATTTGACGCGGAATCAGCTCACGCATTTTCGACGCCACTTCGCGGCCGCGGTACTGGCTTTGCGAACGGTGCACGATGACCGACAGCGCGTCGACCTTGTCGCCGTTGATCAGCATGTCGACCTTGACGACGTCTGCCGCGCGGTATTCCTTGAACTCGTAATCCATCGACGCGTAGCCGCGCGAGATCGACTTCAGACGATCGAAGAAATCGAGCACGACTTCGCCCATCGGAATTTCGTAGGTCAGTTGCACCTGGCGGCCGTGATACTGCATGTTGATCTGCGTGCCGCGCTTTTGCGTGCACAGCGTGATCACCGAGCCGACGTAGTCTTGCGGCATGTACAGGTTCACGGTGACGATCGGTTCGCGCACCTCTTCGATCTTCGACGGCTCCGGCATCTTGGCCGGATTCTCGACCATGATGGTCGTGCCGTCGCGCTGCAGGACTTCGTACACGACGGTCGGCGCCGTGGTGATCAGGTCCATGTCGAACTCGCGTTCAAGACGTTCCTGCACGATCTCCATATGCAGCAGACCGAGGAAGCCGCAACGGAAACCGAAGCCGAGCGCCTGCGACACTTCAGGCTCGTACATGAGCGAGGCGTCGTTCAGCTTCAGCTTTTCGAGCGAATCGCGCAGCGCGTCGTACTGGTTTGCTTCGACCGGATAGAGACCGGCGAACACCTGCGGCTTCACTTCCTTGAATCCCGGCAGCGGCTCGGCGGCCGGACGGTTCACGAGCGTGACGGTGTCGCCCACCTTCGCCGCAGCCAATTCCTTGATGCCGGCGATGATGAAACCCACCTGCCCGGCCGACAGCGACTCCAGATTCTTCGACTTCGGCGTGAACACGCCGACATGCTCGACCGGATACTGCGCGCCGGTCGCCATCATGCGGATCTTGTCTTTGGGACGCAGCGTACCGTTGACGATACGCACCAGCATCACAACGCCGACGTAGTTGTCGAACCACGAGTCGATGATCAGCGCCTGCAACGGCGCTTCCGGATCGCCCTTGGGCGGCGGCACTTTGGCGATCAGCGCTTCGAGCACGTCTTCGACGCCGAGGCCGGTCTTGGCGCTGCAATGCGTGGCGTCGGTTGCGTCGATGCCGATCACGTCTTCGATTTCGGCGATCGCGTTTTCAGGGTTCGCGGCCGGCAGATCGATCTTGTTGAGCACCGGAATCACGTCGACGCCGAGCTCGATCGCCGTGTAGCAGTTGGCCACGGTTTGCGCTTCCACGCCCTGGCTCGCGTCCACGACCAGCAACGCGCCTTCACATGCGGACAGCGAGCGGCTGACTTCGTACGAGAAGTCGACGTGGCCCGGCGTGTCGATCATGTTCAGGTTGTAGACTTGCCCGTCACGGGCTTTGTATGTCAGTGCGGCGGTTTGTGCCTTGATGGTGATGCCGCGCTCGCGTTCGAGATCCATCGAATCGAGCACTTGAGATTCCATCTCGCGGTCGGACAGGCCGCCGCAAATCTGGATGATGCGATCGGCGAGCGTCGACTTGCCATGGTCGATGTGCGCAATGATCGAGAAGTTACGAATATGATCCATTCAGTGCCGATCAAGCAAAAAAGGCGCGCTCGGACAATAGCGGAGCACGCCTTGTAAGTAGGTGAAAAACCTATCTATTTTAGCCGAAAAGGCTATCGCCCGGCGCATCTTGCGAAGCTCGGGCGGAAAAGACGGCTCAGCAACCAGGTTGCATGGGACCAGAGTAAGGCGCTAAAGCGACAACTCGGGTCGACAGGAGAGACGTGAAGCTCGATGTGAACGGCGCGGCGCTGGCGCTGTGTTCGAACCCTTGAGTCGAACTCAAGGCCTGGCCGCAACCCGGGCGGCGAGCGCGGCACGAACCCGCGCTTCGTCGAGGCGATAGTGACACAGTTCGACGCCGTCGCAGACCAGAACCGGCACCAGTTCGTTGTAACGGGCTTCCAGAAAGGGATCGGTGTCGACGTCGATCACCTGGACCTGTGCGCCGAATTCGGCCAGCAAGGGCTCGAGCGCGGCACGCAGGTCGTCGCAAAGGTGGCACCACGCGCGCCCGTAGAGCGTGAGCGGCGCCGCCTTCGTCATTTCTGGACGCTGCGCGGCCGGACCGGCACGAACTGCGTGTTCTCGCCGCGGCGAACCAGCAGCGCGACCATCTTCTGCGGATCGAGGTGCGAACTCACCTCGTCGAACTGCTTCGCACTGGTGATGTCCGTATCGCCCACCCGCAGGATGATGTCGCCCTTCTGCAAGCCGACACGCGCTGCGGGACCGTCCGCGGCGTCGATCTGCACGCCGTTGCGCAGCTTCAGCGCCTTCAACTGGTCGGCGGGGATATCGCTGACGGCCACACCCAGCGCGTTGGTAGCGCGCTGCTTCGGCGGCTGCGGTTTTTTCTGATCCGCCTTTGCCGATTTGTCCGGCTGCATTTCGGCGATCGTCACCGGCAGATCGCGCGTCTGGCCCTTGCGCCAGATCGTGATCGTCGACTTGGTGCCCGGTTTTGTGTCGCCAACCATGCGCGGCAGGTCCGTTGCCGTGTCGACCGAATGGCCGTTGAACTTCAGGATAATGTCGCCCGGCTGCACGCCGGCTTTGTCCGCCGGGCCGCCCGGTTCGACGCTGCTGACCAGCGCGCCCTGCGCCTTCGGCAGGCCGAGCGAGTCGGCCACGTCTTTGGTCACTTCGCCAATCGCTACCGCGATCCGCCCGCGCACGACCTTACCCGACGCCTTCAGCTGATCGGCCACGCGCATGGCTTCGTCGATCGGAATCGCGAACGAGATGCCCATGAAACCGCCCGTGCGGCTGTAGATCTGCGAGTTGATGCCGATCACCTCGCCCTGCATATTGATCAGCGGACCGCCCGAATTGCCCGGATTGACGGCCACGTCGGTCTGGATGAACGGCAGATAATCGCCCGTATCGCGCCCCTTGGCGCTGACGATGCCGGCCGTCACCGTGTTCTCGAGACCGAACGGCGAACCGATCGCCACGACCCACTCGCCCACGCGCACCTTGTTCGAGTCGCCGATTGTAATGGTCGGCAGATTGGCGGCGCTGATCTTCACGACGGCGACGTCGGTCCGATCGTCCACGCCGATCAGCTTCGCCTTGAACTCGCGCTTGTCGGTGAGTGTGACGTAAATGGTGTCCGCGTCGTCGATGACGTGCGCGTTGGTCATCACGTAGCCGTCCGCCGACAGAATGAAGCCCGAGCCGACGCCGCTGTTCTGCTCGGCATCGCTGTTATCCGGCAAGTCCTGACTGCCGCCACTGCCGCCGTTGTCACCACCACGCGGCGAACCCGGCGCACCGGGGGATTGCGGCGACTGCGGCAACGGAATGCCGAAGAAGCGCCGGAAAAACTCTGACATGTCGCCGTCGTCCATACCCGGCGGCAAACCGCCGCGAGCACCGCTGTTCGACACGCGTGTAGTCGTGCGAATGTTGACGACCGCCGGGCCGACCTTGTCGACCAGATCAGTGAAGTCGGGCAGATTGGCGGCCGGAGCCGCCGACGCCGTATGCGGTACGAGCGGCAAACAAGCCGCCACCACCGCGGCCGCGAGGAATTTGCGCACCGAGAAAGTCGTCATATCGTAGCAAGCCGAGGGATTCAGGATTCGGAGGATTACTTCGGAGCTTTGTATTCTATGGCAGACGCAAATTGCTGCAATGTGGCCTGGGGCACTTCACCAAGCAGAGTAATCCAGAAGTCGCCGCGACGCTTGACGAGCACGTGTGTGGCGCCGCTGCTGCCCGCGCCTTCCTTGCGCGTGTTGTTTTCGACCGGTTCGACGAATACCGAAATGGCTGCGAGGCCGTCGGAGAACACCGCCTGGTCCACCGGAATGGTCGGCTGACCCGGATCGCGCGCGGCCATGGGACGGCGCAGTTCACGAATCTTGCGGAAGCCCGGCACCGTCGGCGTGATTTGCCAACCTTGCGCGGCCATGTCCACCGGCTCGACCGGCGGACGCACCACGGTCCACCCCGCCGTATTACGAATACCATTGACGATGCCGGCCTTGTCGACCGGCACGCCGATGCGAATCTGGGAAAACGACAGTTGCTCGAGCACCTGACCATTCGGGTCAAGCGTCTGGGCACGCAGCAGAAGGCCGGTTTTCTTGTCGGCCCACAGCTTGTACGCAAAGCGATACGCGTCTTTCGGATCGAGTTCGATCACTTGGCTGTCGACGCCCGCGACGCGGTCGTCGCCGAGCAGCTTGGGCTCGTAAACCGACAACACCTGCTCGCCGCTCACCGCTAGCAGCGCCGGAAATGAATCCTTATTCTGACGCTTCTCGACGACGCACAAGTGCCGCTCCGGCACGAACGTGTAGAGCTCTTCGTTATGACGCAGCATTTTTCGCGGCTTGCCGTCGAGGCTTTCGAGTTGCTCGAATTCGCCGTCCGCACGGGTCGCGTAGTGCGCGATCCGCGACGTCTGAACGAAATTGCCGCGCTGGTAGACGAACGCGCCCTCGTAATTCTGCTGTTGCGCAGCCTGATGGATGCGATCGAGCAGATCCGCGGCCGTGCGACGGGCAACGAGCGGGTCGTCAGTTTGTGCAAAGACCCGCGGTGTAGCGGACAACAATACGGCTGCGCAGAACAGAAATGCCGGCAGCCGCCCCCAGATAGTCGTTTTATTCAACCGCGGAGTCTGCATCAAACTATTGGCCTTGCGTAGAAACGGCGGCAGCGCGAATCAGCGGCATCGAGCCCGGCATGACCGGTTGTTGCGCGAATTGCTGGTGAGCTTCCAGATACTGGTCGAGACTTGCGTCGCGAATGATGTTGGCGTCTTGCGCGACCGGCTGGACCGCCGCCGGCGCCATCGCCACGCGTTGCAGCGAGTCGCCATGCTGAACCGAGGCCAGCTGCGACGCACCCGGACCGCTCGGCACACCTTGCAGTTGCGGCACGACGATCCACGTCAGCGTGGCGGCCGCAGCCGCGACGGCAAACGCCGGCACGACCCGGCGACGCAACGCCAGCAAACGACGCGCAACCGGCATGGCGGCGGGCGCCAGCACGTGCGGTTCGTTGTCGAGGCGCGCGGCGAAACCGCTGAGAAACGCGCTGCTCGCCGCCGGGCTGATCGCCAGATCGTCGGAACGCAACGCGTCGCCGATCAGGTGATAGCTCGACCAGGCGGCGCGATCCTCGCCGTTCAGCCCAGAAATAAATGTGTCCAGATTCAGATGCTCTTCGCCGAACAGCTCACCGTCGACAAAAGCGGACAGACGCTCGCCGCGCGAGCTGGCTTGCGATTGCATCGAGACCGACCCCATGATGCTCCCCATCTTACAAATACCCCGTAGTGACACCACTAATCCAGATATTGCACCCGCGCCCCATCTAGCAGCGCTGGTGGTTTACCAGCGCTTGCCTTCGGGTGTGTCAAGCAACGGACGCAATTTTGCCGCAATGGCTTCGCGAGCGCGGAAAATTCGCGATCTGACTGTGCCGATTGGGCAACCCATCATCTCAGCGATTTCCTCGTAACTCAAACCTTCAATTTCACGAAGAGTAATGGCGGTGCGCAACTCTTCCGGTAAAACCGCCATCGCAGCATTGACCGTCTCAGCGATCTGCTTGCTCATCAACATCGACTCAGGCGTGTTGATATCCCTTAGTTGGTCCGCGTCCGAGAAAGTTTCAGCTTCTTCAGCATCTGCTTCGGTCGAGGTCGGCGCGCGTCGCCCTTGGGTGGCAAGGTAGTTCTTTGCCGTGTTCACGGCAATCCGGTACAACCACGTATAAAAGGCCGATTCGCCGCGAAACTGCGGCAACGCCCGGTAGGCCTTGATAAAGGCGTCCTGAGCGACGTCTTCTACCTCGGCGGGGTCCCGCACGAGACGCGAGATCAGCCGGAGAATCTTGCGGTGGTATTTGGAGACCAGTAGCTCGAACGCGGCCTTGTCGCCCTTCTGGACGCGTTCGACCAGCACCTGATCAATTTCTTTTTCGCTCACCTGATAAATCCGTTAACTATAGGGCGCATGGCGGGGCACCATTGTAGCGTTCCCATCATGAGGGCACGTTACGCCGGTAACAGCGGTTACAGTCGTTACAGTCAGGCGCCGGCGCCACGCCGGCCCAGCACCGCCAGTTCCCGGAAGATGGGCGCCGGGAGTGCGTCGGCGGCTAGCAGCAGAGTGCGTGAGCGGCCCTGCTCCGGCAGCAGCGCCAGAATCAGCAGGCGGCCGCTCCACTGTGAACAACCGGCAATACGCCCCTGCGCCAGCAGCGCACCCGTCCGGCCCCAGACAGACAGTCCGTCCGGCCCGATTTTCAACGCGACGGGCTGCGCGTGCTCATGCCGGAGCGCGCAAAGCGCGAGCCATGCCCACACGGCGAGCGTCAACGGAACGGCCTGCCACGTGCCAAGGCGCGACGCGAGACAAGCAAAGACGGCCGATGTCGCCGTCAGAACGAAAACCCCTAACGCAGCCCAGACGGCGACGGAGCGCCGCAGCGCAATCCGCTGCGGCGCTCCGTCGGGCTGGGCCGATTCAGGGGAAAGCGCCGGCACAGCCGGCGCCGTTGACTGACGCGTCACCAACTATCGGGCGATCAGGCGCGCTTGAAGACCAGCGTGCCGTTCGTGCCGCCGAACCCGAACGAGTTCTTCAGCGCGACGTCGATCTTCATCTCCCGCGCGGTGTTGGCGCAGTAATCCAGATCGCAGGCCGGATCCTGATTGAAGATGTTGATGGTCGGCGGCGACACCTGATGATGCACGGCCAGCACGGTAAACACCGACTCCAGACCGCCGGCGCCGCCCAACAGGTGACCCGTCATCGACTTGGTCGAGTTCACCACCATGTCTTTGGCGTGATCGCCGAACGCGCGCTTGATGCCGGTGGTTTCAGCCAGATCGCCGAGCGGCGTGGACGTGCCGTGCGCGTTCAGGTAATTCACCTGATCCGTGTTGACGCCCGCGTTCTTCAACGCGGCCAGCATGCAGCGGCGAGCGCCGTCGCCGTCTTCCAGCGGCGCGGTCATGTGATAGGCGTCGCCGCTCATCCCATAGCCGCTGACTTCGGCGTAAATCTTCGCGCCGCGTGCTTTCGCGTGTTCGTACTCTTCGAGCACCATCACACCCGCACCCTCGCCCAGCACGAAACCGTCGCGATCCTTGTCCCACGGACGGCTCGCGGTTGCCGGATCGTCATTGCGTTGCGACAGCGCGCGCGCCGCCGCAAAGCCGCCGATACCGAGCGGCGATACGGTCGATTCCGCGCCGCCCGCGATCATCACGTCGGCGTCGCCGTATTCGATCAGGCGCGAAGCCTCGCCGATACAGTGCAGGCCGGTGGTACACGCCGTCACGATCGCCAGATTCGGACCCTTGATGCCGAACTTGATCGACAGATGGCCAGAGATCATGTTGATGATCGACGCCGGCACGAAGAACGGCGAAATGCGGCGCGGGCCGCGATTGAGCAGTTCGGTTTGCGTCACTTCGATCATCGGCAAACCGCCGATGCCCGAACCCACCACCACACCGATACGCTCCGAATTCTCGTCGGTGACTTCGAGGCCGCTGTCCTGCATCGCCTGGATGCCTGCAGCCACGCCGTAATGGATGAACGTATCCATGTGGCGCGCTTCCTTACCGGGGATGTAGTCCTCGATATTGAAGCCCTTCACCTCGCCGGCGAAACGAGTCGAGAAGTTCGACGCATCGAACTTCGTGATATTGGCAATACCCGACTTGCCGGCGACCAGATTGGCCCAGCCGTCGGCAACATTATTGCCAACAGGCGAAATCAGCCCCAGGCCTGTAACAACAACACGACGGCGGCTCACGGTAACCCCTTTTTCATAGATGACAAAAGCAAAAGCCACAGCGGCCACAGGAACCTGCCCTGTATGCCCTGTGGCTGTTTAACTCGGCAATCGCGCGAAACTCTGCGCTGTCGACATCGCTAGCTCCTGCTTGGCAAAACGCGCGGCAAAAAGCACCAACCCTGCTGGCGTCGGCAACCGACACGGCAGGGCGTCATACGCCGCCAACGCAGAAACGCGGGCGCGAATGACCTTAGGCCTTGACGTTCGCGCGAGCGTAGTCGATCGCTTGCTGAACGGTGGTGATCTTCTCGGCTTCTTCATCCGGAATTTCCATGCCGAATTCGTCTTCGAGGGCCATCACGAGTTCAACGGTGTCGAGCGAGTCGGCGCCGAGGTCGTTCACGAACGAAGCTTCGTTCTTGATCTCAGCTTCTGCAACGCCCAGTTGTTCTGCGACGATCTTCTTGACGCGCTGTTCGATATTGTCCATTACCCCTCCAAGGGAAAAGAAGTTCAAAAATACAGGTGCGCGCATTTTATCAGGTTTGACCCGGCAAAAAAGCGGCGCATCGGGTTGCTGTCAAGGCATACGCCTTACGCATTTACAAACGCATCAAGGCGCGGATAGTAACCGAATTTGGTTACGACATGTACATTCCGCCGTTCACATGCAGTGTCGTGCCGGTGATATAGCCGGCTTGCGGCGATGCCAGAAACGCCACGGCGTGCGCGATATCTTCCGGAGTGCCGAGGCGGCCCAGCGGAATCTGCGTTTTCAGCGCCGTTTGTTGCTCTTCCGGCAGAGTCTTGGTCATGTCGGTGTCGATGAAACCCGGCGCGACGCAGTTGACCGTGATGCCGCGGCTGCCGATCTCGCGTGCGAGCGCGCGCGTCATGCCCGCCACGCCCGCTTTCGCGGCGGCGTAATTGATCTGCCCTGGGTTGCCGGCCGAGCCGACCACCGACGTGATATTGATGATGCGGCCGCCCTTCGCCTTCATCATGGGACGCAGCACCGCGCGCGACAGACGGAATACCGACTTGAGGTTGGTGTCGACCACCGCGTCCCAATCGTCGTCCTTCATGCGCATGGCGAGCTGATCCTGCGTGATGCCGGCGTTATTCACCAGCACGTGCAGCGCACCGAATTCCTTCACCGTGCCATCGATCAGCGCTTCCGCCGCAGCCGCGTCGTTGACGTTGAGCACTGCACCGCGACCGTTCACCCCGGCTGCGTTAAACGCTTCGCTGATGGCGGTCGCCCCGCTTTCGCTGGTCGCCGTGCCGATCACCGTCGCGCCCTGGCGCGCCAGTTCCATGGCGATCGCACGGCCAATGCCGCGCGAGGCGCCAGTGACGATTGCAATCTGCTTGTCGAGAGTCTTTTCCATCTGTCAGTCCGGATGCCCTTCGGAGGGCTGATTGAGTCTGATGCGAAGTCCTGCCGCCGTCGCGGAGCGTCTGCTGCCAGGCGCGGCGCGACGTTGCGTTCAGCCTGCTTTCACGAGTTTGAGCGTTTCTTCAAGCGAAGCCGGATCGAAGATCGAAGCGCCGACCAGATTGCCGTCGATACGCTTGGTCAAACCCGCAAGGACCTTGCCCGGGCCGCATTCGATCACGTGCGTGACGCCTTGAGCCGACATGGCCTGCACGCTTTCGACCCAACGCACCGCGCCGGCCGCCTGGCGCACCAACGCGTCCTTGATCTTGGCCGGCTCATTGACCACCGCGACATCGACGTTGTTGATGACCGGAATCGCCGGCACCTGCACCTCGACGCTCGCCAGATACTCGCGCAACTGATCCGAGGCGGGCTTGAGCAGCGATGAGTGGAACGGCGCCGAGACCGGCAGCGGCAACGCGCGCTTGGCGCCCTTCGCCTTCGCGACTTCGCAGGCCTTTTCAACCGCAGCCTTGTTCCCTGCGATCACGACCTGCGCCGGCGCATTGAAATTCACCGCTTCGACCACGCCCGCGACCGACGCCTCGGCGCACACCGCGCGCACTGCGTCATCGTCGAGACCGAGAATCGCGGCCATGCCGCCTTCGCCAACCGGCACCGCCGTTTGCATGGCTTGCGCGCGAAAACGCACGAGCGGCACGGCATCGCGAAACGCGATGGCGCCCGCCGCGACCAGCGCGGTGTATTCGCCGAGGCTATGGCCCGCGACGATCGCGGGCTTCGGGCCGCCTGCCTGCAGCCAGGCGCGATACATTGCGTAAGCGGCGGTCAGCATGACCGGCTGAGTGTTAGTGGTGAGGTTCAGATCTTCGACGGGGCCTTCGGCGATCAGTTTGCCGAGATCCTGGTTGAGCGCATCGGAGGCTTCCTGAACCGTCTCACGCACGATCGCGTGATCGGCGAATGCGTTGAGCATGCCGACCGACTGCGAACCTTGCCCAGGAAAAACGAACGCAAATTTCATATCGTCCCCAAAATCGATTTAGTCAGATGTGGGTGGCGCGCCCGGTTGACGGCGAGCGCGCTCATACGCAGCCGAGCGCCGCGAATAGCGCTCGCCGCAACGTCGCCGCCATTAGTAGCGGATAACCGACGCGCCCCACGTGAAGCCGCCGCCGACACCTTCGATCAGCACGTTCTGGCCGCGCTTGATGCGGCCGTCGCGCACCGCGACGTCGAATGCGAGCGGAATGGACGCAGCCGACGTATTGCCGTGCTCGCCCACCGTGACGACCATGCGTTCCTGCGGCAAACCGAGCTTGCGACAGGTGCTTTGCATGATGCGGATATTCGCCTGATGCGGAATCAGCCAGTCGATCTGTTCAGCCGACAGACTAGCCTTCTCGAGCGCTTCGACCGCGACTTTTTCCAGCACGTTGACGGCGAGTTTGAACACTGCCTGCCCGTCCATATGCAGGAACGCGCTGCCCGCCACGACACCGCCGTTCACGTTGCCCGGCGTGCAGAGAATGTTCGAGTGGCTGCCGTCGGCGTGCAATGCGCTGGCCAGCACGCCCGGTTGTTCGGACGCCTGCAGGATCACCGCGCCCGCGCCGTCGCCGAACAGCACGCAGGTAGTGCGGTCGTTGAAGTCAAGAATGCGCGAGAAGGTTTCCGCGCCGATCACGAGCGCCGTGCGATGCTGACCGCTGCGAATGAAGCTGTCCGCGGTGGCCACCGCGTAGGCAAATCCGGAACAGACGGCTTGCACGTCGAATGCCGCGCCGTGGTTCTTGATGCCGAGCTTGTTCTGCAACAGGCACGCCGTGCTCGGAAACACGAAGTCCGGCGTGGAGGTGGCGACGATGATCAGATCGATGGACTGCGGGTCGATGTCCGCTGCCTCGATCGCGCGTTGCGAAGCGATGAGCGCGAGGTCGCTAGTCGTGACATCAGGGTCCGCAAAGTGGCGCGCATGAATGCCCGTGCGGGCGACGATCCACTCGTCGCTCGTCTCGACACCTTGCTTGGCGAGACGTTCGGCCAGATCCTGATTGGTGACGCGGTTGGGCGGCAGATAGCTGCCGGTGCCCAGCACGCGGGAATAAATTGTCGATTGAGCCATTATGCCTTCGAGGATTGCGCAGCGTAGGGCTCGGCTGGCTGGCCGGCGATCGGGCTTGCGTGACCCGCACCGCTCGCGTCGCGCGCCGCCTGTTCGAGAGAACCCGCGTTCTCTTCCATCGCTCGCGCAAGGCGTTCCAGCACGCCGTTTTTGACGGCATCATACCCGCGTTTGATAGCCCACTCAAACCCGTAAGCATCCGCCGAACCGTGGCTTTTGATCACCAGCCCGCGCAGGCCGAGCAACGCAGCGCCATTGTATTGCCGATGATCGACGCGTTTCTTGAAGCGCATCAATACCGGCAAGGCGAGTACCGCCATCACCTTGGTGAGCCACGAACGGCCGAACTCTTCCTTGATGATGTTGGACAGCATTTGCGCGAGGCCTTCCGACGTCTTCAGCGCGACATTGCCGACAAAACCGTCGCAGACGATCACGTCGACCGTGCCTTTAAAGATATCGTTGCCTTCAACGTTACCGTGAAAGTTAAGTGTACTCGCGCGCAGCAATTCGCCGGCACGTTTGATGGTGTCATTGCCCTTGATGACTTCTTCGCCGATGTTGAGCAGGCCGATGGTAGGCCGATCCTTGCCCTCGAGCGCGGACACGAGCGCGTGCCCCATCTCCGCGAACTGCAGCAGATGCTGCGGCTCGCAATCGACGTTGGCGCCCAGGTCGAGCATCATCGTGTAGCCATTGGGATTGGGCAGTGCCGACGCGATGGCCGGGCGTTCGATGCCCGACAGCGTTTTCAGCACGTAACGCGAAACCGCCATCAGCGCGCCGGTATTGCCGGCGGAAACGCAGGCTTGTGCCTCGCCTTCCTTGACGCGGTTTAGCGCCACGCGCATGGAGGAATCTTTTTTCTTGCGCAGCGCGACTTCGACCGAATCGTCCATGGCGACGATCTCGGAAGCGGGTACGACGGTCAGCGCCGGCAGGTCCTGAGCCTTCAACCTCTTCAGCTGCGCACGAATCGCACTTTCGATGCCGACGAGCAGCAGCTCAGCATCGGGATGCGATCGAACGAAGTTGACGGCAGCGGGAACGGTCACGGACGGGCCGTGGTCGCCTCCCATGCAATCTATCGTGAGCTTTACTGTCATGGAGTGCGACGAATTTCAGACGCCCTGCATGGGATCATAGCAAGCGCCGGAGCGCCAACTGCGATCGACACAAAAAAGCGGCAATTGAATGCCGCCTTTTTGCCGAGCCGGGAAAATGTCAAGCGAGCCGATCGCCACGCGAAACGCCACAAGGCGCAACGCAGTGAAACGATTAGTCGTTCTTCGTCTTGACGACTTTCTTGCCGCGATAGTAGCCGTTCGGGCTAACGTGGTGACGCAGATGCACTTCGCCCGTGCTCGGTTCCACGGCCAGCGGCGCTGCCGTCAGGAAATCGTGCGAACGGTGCATGCCGCGCTTCGACGGCGACTTCTTGTTTTGTTGAACTGCCATGACTAACTCCTAAAAATTTTTCGGATTCTAACACAGCCCGACTCGGTGTCCGCCACTGGCCGAGTGGCCAATGCGCCCGCATCGCGCTCCAATGCAACTGTTCAATGCTTTTTGTCCGGCTCGCCGCGCTTGAGACTCTGGAGCGCCGCAAACGGATTGGGCCGTTCGGGCTCGCCGTCCTCACCTGCTTCGTCCAATGCGCCCTCGTCGCCCTCGCCTTCGGCACCGGCCACACCAGAGACCAGGCTCTCGTGCACTTCGGGACACATCTCGTGCTTGGGCACGAGCGGCAAGGAAAGCAGCAATTCTTCTTCGATCAAGTCGATGAGATCGAAGTGGTTCGAACCCACGATCACTTCGACTTCATCCTCGTCGAGCGGAAACTCTTCGGCTTCCGCCTCAGTGTTGACGATCCGGTAAGTTGCATCGACGTTGAATGCCTGCTGGTACGGTGTCATGCACCGCTGACATTCGAGCCATGCAGCGCCGTGAATCGCCATCCGCAAATAAGGCTGGGGACCCTCGGTGCCGTCGTCCTGCAATTCCGGCTGCGTCGCCCCCTCGGCTTGCCAGGTGAACGCGGTATCGCGGTCTGGCGCTTCTGCCGGGACTTCGTTTAACATGCGCGGCAGTTGCAAGACGCGCACGACTCCCGCGGCCTGACGCCCACTCCGCGCAAATTCGAACAGATCGATATCGTGCGGGTCGGACAGACCTGCAGGGTTGCCAGGATGTTGAGTCATGTGCGCTCCTGCGTCGGCAAGGATTTCGCCGTATATAACCGCGAGGTATAACCGATTTGCGAGACAGCCCGTAAGACTCATGTGCTTGCCCGCAGTGATCACTGCATGGCACGCACCGAGACTCGCCTAGCGCAAGCATACCGATGAAAAGCCCGAAATCATATCCGTTTTGTCTTTTCGAGTCAAACACTTAAGCCCGTACGCGCGCGAGCTTCGCGCAAGCTGGTACGCCCCGCCTCCCTAGCCGTCGATTAACCCATGTCCGATTCTCCCAATCGCCCGCCACGCCTGATTCTGGCGTCGAGTTCGCCTTATCGCCGCGAACTGCTCGGACGCCTGCGCGTGCCGTTCGATGTCGTCGTGCCCGCAATCGACGAGACGCCGCTCGCCGGCGAAACGCCGGAAGTCACTGCGCTGCGGCTTGCGCAAGCCAAAGCTCGCGCGGTTGCCGGCGGACTCGGCGCCGGCGAAGCCGCGCTCGTGATCGGCTCCGACCAAGTCGCCACGTACGACGGCCTGCAGATCGGCAAGCCGGGCTCGCACGCCAAGGCGCTCGCGCAATTGCAGGCGATGCGCGGCCGCGAGGTGCTGTTTCATAGTGCGCTGTGCCTGCTCGACAGTCGCTCCGGCACCGTGCAAGCCGTCGACGTGATCACCCGCGTGCATTTCCGCGATCTGCCGGATGCCGCTCTGCAAGCCTATTTGCTGGCCGAAACGCCGTACGACGTCGCCGGCAGCGCCAAATCCGAGGGGCTCGGCATTGCCTTGCTCGAAGCCATCCATTCCGACGATCCGACCGCGCTCGTCGGCCTGCCATTGATCGCACTGTCGCGCATGCTGCTCGCAGTGGGTTATCCGTTATTGGGGGCTCAATGAGCGGTACGCTCTATCTGATTCCAAATACATTAGGCGAAGGCGATACCGAGGCTCTCGACGCCGTCCTGCCCGCGCCGGTTCGCGCCCGCGCCGCGTCGCTTCACTATTACATTGGCGAAAACGCGAAAACCACGCGCGCTTTCCTGAAAAAAGTCGGCACGGAACGGCCGATCCAGGAAATCGAGATTCGCGAACTGAATGTGAATACGCCGGCCGGCGAGATCGACAAGCTGCTAGCGCCGCTCCTGGCGGGCACCGACGCGGGTCTGGTTTCCGAAGCCGGCTGCCCGGCCGTCGCCGATCCCGGCGCCCTGCTGGTACGCCGCGCGCATGAACGCGGCGTGAAGGTCGTGCCGTTCGTTGGCCCGAGTTCGATACTGCTGGCTTTGATGGCGTCAGGGCTCAACGGGCAGAGCTTCGCGTTCCATGGCTACCTGCCGGTTGACGCCACGGAGCGGGCCAAGCGTCTGCGAGATCTGGAGCAGCTGTCGCGCAAAGGCAAGCAAACGCAAATTTTTATCGAGACGCCGTACCGCAACCGCGCATTGCTCGACACACTGCTGGCGACCTGCGCGCCGTCCACGCTCGTTTGCGTGGCAGTGGATTTAACGCTGGAGACGGAAACGATCGCCAGCCGCACCGTGGCCGACTGGAAGAAAAAACCGGCGATCGATCTGCACAAGCGTCCGGCTATTTTCCTGATCTTGGCCGTTTGATTGGGTCGGACAATGACACGCAAAAAAGCGCCGCGCGATCGTCGAAACGGGGACCGCGCGGCGCCTCTTTAATTGTCACCAGTAATTCACCGCAAATTCATTTTCCCACCGAGTGCCATGGCGTGAACCGCGCCGCTACCAACCGCCGCACCGAACTTGCGCGCAACGCGGTCCGTAATGCTCTCTTTTACGGTGTAATCGACGATATCCGGCGCTTTGAACAGATCGCGGGCCACATAATCCGCGTCGCCCAAACCGTCGGCAAGGCCTAGTTCGACGCTCTTCTGGCCAGTCCAGAAAAGGCCAGAGAACATGTCGGGCGTTTCACGCAGGCGCTTGCCGCGCCCCTGCCGAACCGCTTCGACGAACTGCGCGTGGATCTGATCGAGCATATCCTGAGCATGTTCGTCCATCTTCGGCGTTTCAGGCGAGAACGGATCGAAAAAGCCCTTGTTCTCACCAGATGTGTGCAAGCGCCGCTGAATCCCGAGCTTATCCATCAGGCCGGTGAAGCCGAAGCTGTCCATCAGCACGCCGATCGAACCGACGATGCTCGCCTTATCGACATAAATCTTGTCGGCGGCTGCGGCCGCATAGTAGCCACCCGATGCACACATGTCGCCCACGACCGCGTAGAGCGGAATTGAAGGATATTTCGCGCGCAAACGGCGAATTTCGTTGTAAATGATGCCCGCCTGCACCGGACTGCCGCCCGGACTATTGCAGTGCAAGATCACGCCCGCCGTGCCCGCATCATCAAACGCGCTTTGCAAGGCAGTGTTGATATCTTCCGCGTTTGCGTTCGTATCCGCCGATATTTCACCGTCAAGCGTCACCATAGCCGTGTGACGGCCGGTGGCGGCGACCTTGTCGCCGGAGAAGTCGATGGCCACCCATATCGCCAGTAGCACGACGACCAGAAAAACAAAGCGGAAAAAAATCTTCCAGCGCCGCGCCGCGCGCTGCTCATTGATCGCCGCGAGCGCGATACGCTCGAGCGCGGCGCGTTCCCAGCCCGGCTCATCGGCAGGCGTGCGGGGGCGGCCATTCAGGGACGGTTCCTTCGGCTCGGGAGTCAAATTGTCGGACATGCAGTGCAGTGGAAAGATCGTAGAAGAGAAAAATCAGGGTATGGCCGGGCGCAGTTCGCCGTCCGGCAGCCAGAAAACGGCTCGGCCTTCCGGCGTATCGCGTTCGTCCACCTGAACCGGCCGCAACCTGCCGCCGCGGCACGGACCGCCGACGCATTTGCCCGTATCAGGCGCGTAAATCGCGCCATGTGTAGCGCACATCAAGTATAAACCGGACGATTCGAAGAACTGCCCTTCGGCCCAGTCCAGCTCCATCGGAACGTGCGCGCAGCGGTTCAGGTAGCCGTAAGCGCGGCCATCGTAGCGGACGAAAAATACGACGACGTCGCCGCCACCGAACTTCGCCGCACGGCGCACGCCCGCGCCGCCGTCGAGCAGTTCGTCCGATGCGCAGACGCGAACCGCCTCCTCCGGCGCTTGCGTGGCAGCGGTGCTCATGCGTTCTCCCGCAGCCAGCCGGACAGCGCACTGACGCTCGACGCAACGAATTTCGGCGACAACGCGCTCAACGAATCCGCAGGATGCGCGCCATAGGTGACGCCGATACCCGCCACGCCCGCGTTAATCGCCATTTGCAAATCGTGCGTCGTATCCCCGACCATGACCGTGCGCGCATTGTCCTGGCCCAATTCGCGCGTCAATTCGTGCAGCATCGCCGGGTGCGGCTTCGAGAACGTTTCGTCGGCGCAGCGCGTGCCGTCGAACAGGCTCGTCAGGCGCGACTGATCCAGCGCGCGGTTCAGCCCGACGCGGCTCTTGCCCGTCGCCACGGCCAGCAAATAGCCCTGATCGCGCAGTTCCTGCAACATCTCGCGCACACCGACAAACAGCTCGGTGGTCTGATCCTTCACCAGATAATGGAAGCGGTAGCGCTCGGCCAGCCGCGGATAGTCCGACGGATCGAGCGTGGGCGCGGCGATCTGCAGCGCGTCGCGCAGGCCGAGGCCGATCACATAGCTGGCCGCCTCGTCGGCGGGCACCGGCAGGCCAAGGTCGCGGCACGCCGACTGAATGCTGCGCGTGATGTGCGCGGTCGAATCCATCAACGTCCCGTCCCAGTCAAAGACGATCAGATCAAATTGCTCTCTAGCCATGCGGTGCCGTCTCCGGGTGTGACCCATTTCGTAGTTCGTTGAGTTGCGCAATGAAGCTGCGGCATTCGGCCGGCAGCGGCGCCTCGAACTGCAGCGGCGCGCCGGTTGCCGGATGCGCGAGCTTCAGCCGGTAAGCGTGCAGGAACATGCGCTTCAGGCCCGGCTTGGCGTTGGCACGCGCCAGAGCCTTGTTGAGCGCAAAGTCGCCGTACTTGGCGTCGCCGACAATGGGCAGTTCCAGATGCTGCAAGTGGACCCGGATCTGATGCGTGCGCCCGGTCTTCAGTTCCGCCTCGAGCAACGCGTATTCCGGCCAGCGGTCGATCAGATTGAACACCGTATGCGACGCGAGACCGTCCGGCTGCACGCGCACGCGGCGCTCGCCGTCGGCCGTCAAGTACTTGTGCAGCGGCTCCTTGAGCGCGCGGCGGCGGCCCCAGTCGCTCGCCCAGTCGCCGTGAACGCAAGCATAGTAGCGCTTGTCCATCTTGTTCTCGCGAATCTGCTCGTGCAGATTGACGAGTGCCGAACGCTTCTTGGCGAGCATCAGGATGCCGGACGTTTCACGATCCAGCCGATGCACCAGTTCGAGAAACTTTGCCTGCGGACGGGCCTCGCGCATCTGCTCGATCACGCCGAACGCGACACCGCTGCCGCCGTGCACCGCGACGCCGGCCGGTTTGTCGATGACCAGCATGTGGTCATCTTCAAAAATAATCTTGAAATGGGCGGCCGGGACCGGCGCCTGGGAGGCCGTTTCGCTCGGCTGAGCGACGCGGATGGGCGGCACGCGCACCAGATCTCCCAGTTCGAGACGGTACTGCGCATCTATCCGGCCCTTATTCACACGCACTTCCCCGCTGCGCAGGATGCGGTAAATATGGCTTTTCGGCACGCCTTTACAGACGCGCAACAAAAAGTTGTCGATGCGCTGTCCGGCCGCGCTGTCATCGATTTCGATCATCGAGACCTGGTCGCTTGCGACCGATTTCTGGGATATTTTGCCTAACTCTTTCATTCTGAATATAATTTGCCCAGCAGTCTGCGGCGGCCGGCGCAGTGTCCGGAATTCGGGCGGATTGCGCAGGTGCAAGCGATAAACCGTTATTTTACTTGCGCCGGGGTCTGGTTGCTCACCCTGAAAATGAGATGCAACAAGTTGCACGCACGAAGTCAGCACCCGGCAGGGACGGCGCCCACAGGCGCGTTCGGTCAAGGTCGGCTTCGACGGTAACGGAATTTTGGTAAAAAAGAATTTAACTTTCAGCTTCGGTATCGGGCGGTCTGACGCCCTGCTGTACGAAGCTGCAGGTTGCGAAAATACGGCGTGCGCCCAAGGCGTCTTGTAGAAAATACAAGACATGGCGACGTCAAAATGAGGCGAGACACCCCCAGCAGGAAAAGACGCGCCGACTGCGCGAACTTCCCGCTGCGGCACGACCGCAGCCTTCGACCCTCCGGTCACGCGCCCAGTTGGCGCACCGGCGCGAGCGGACGAAGGCTTATGAAGGTCGGCCGGCAGAACCCGCGGCGTGTCGGGTCGTTATTTGAAGCCGTGTTCGCATGTGCCCTGCGGCACCGTGCCCATTTTTATGGGCCGGGCCCTCTCAGGCAATTCTCCCACCAGCTTTCCCGCTCCAGCGTGCTTGTGAAAACACAATAAGGCGCGGCATGCCGCTGCCCGCTTCGCCCTCGCGACTGACAACCGCGCGGCGGAGGGGCAGGCTAAGCCGCTCTGGAGCCGTTCAATGAAACGAATGTTGTTCAACGCGACGCAGCAGGAAGAACTGCGCGTCGCCATCGTCGATGGGCAAAAACTCATCGATATCGACATCGAAACCGCCGGGCGCGAACAGCGCAAAGGCAATATTTACAAGGGCATCATTACCCGCATCGAGCCGTCGCTCGAAGCCTGTTTCGTCAACTACGGCGAAGACCGCCACGGCTTCCTGCCGTTCAAGGAAGTCGCCCGCCAGTATTTCCGCGACGGCGTCGACATGCGCTCCGCGCGCATCCAGGACGCGCTGCGTGAAGGCCAGGAACTGATCGTTCAGGTCGAAAAAGAAGAGCGCGGCAACAAGGGCGCGGCCCTTACCACGTTCATCTCGCTCGCCGGCCGCTATCTGGTCCTGATGCCGAACAATCCGCGCGGCGGCGGCGTGTCGCGCCGGATCGAAGGCGACGACCGGCAGGAACTGCGCGAAACCATGGCGCAGCTGCAACTGCCGGAAGGCATGAGCATCATCGCGCGCACGGCCGGCATTGGCCGCAGCGCCGAAGAACTGCAGTGGGACCTGAACTACCTGATGCAACTGTGGCGCGCGATCGAAGCCGCGTCGCAAAGCGGTTCGAGCGGTCAGCCGATGCTGATCTATCTCGAATCGAGCCTCGTGATCCGCGCAATCCGCGACTACTTCCAGCCGGACATCGGCGAAATTCTGATCGACACCACCGAAATCCATGACCAGGCCCGCGCCTTCATGGACATCGTGATGCCGGATAATGTCAGCAAGGTGAAGCGGTATCACGACGACGTGCCGCTCTTCTCGCGCTTCCAGATCGAGCACCAGATCGAGACGGCGTACTCACGCACCGTGCCGTTGCCCTCGGGCGGCGCGATCGTGATCGACCACACCGAAGCGCTGGTCGCGATCGACGTGAACTCGGCACGCGCCACCAAGGGCGCCGACATCGAGGAAACGGCCGCGCGCACCAACCTCGAAGCCGCGGACGAAGTCGCCCGCCAGCTGCGCCTGCGCGACCTGGGCGGTCTGATCGTGATCGACTTCATCGACATGGAATCGGCCAAGAGCCAGCGCGAAGTCGAACAGCGCCTGAAAGACGCGCTCAAGCACGACCGGGCGCGCGTCCAGATGGGCAAGATTTCGCGTTTCGGCCTGATGGAACTGTCGCGTCAGCGTCTGCGTCCGGCCCTCTCGGAAGGCAGCCACGTGACCTGCCCGCGCTGTAACGGCACGGGCCACATCCGCGATACCGAATCGTCCGCGCTGCAAGTGCTGCGGATTATTCAGGAAGAAGCGATGAAGGAAAACACCGCGGCAATCCATTGCCAGGTGCCGGTCGAAGTGACCGCCTTCCTGTTGAACGAAAAGCGCGCCGAGATCAACAAGATCGAATCGCGTTTCAAGGTCAACGTCGTGCTGATCCCGAACAAGCACCTCGATACGCCGCATTACAAACTCGAACGTCTGCGTCACGACGACGCGCGCCTCGACGATCCGCGCGCTTCGTGGAAGATGGCCGAAGAAGCGGCTCGTGAACTTGAATCGGAAACCGGTTACAGCAAGCGCACCGAAGAAGTGAAGCCGAAGCAGGAAGCGGCGGTCAAGGGCATCACGCCTGAAAAGCCGGCGCCGAGCGCGCCGGTTCGCCCGGTCGCCGCCCCGGCTCCGGTCGCGGTCACGCCGGCGAGCGGCGGTTTCATCGGCTGGTTGAAGAATCTGTTCGGCGTGCAACCGGCCGCTCCGGCGCCCGTCGCGCCGGCCACGACCGAAAAGCCGGCGCGTCCGCAACGCGGCGAACGCACGGAGCGTGGTGAGCGCACCGGCGAACGCGGCGGCGATCGCAACCGTAATCGCCGTACCGGCACAGGCACTCGCGACGCAGCGGGCCGTGGCGAAGGCACGAGCGGTGGCCGTCAAGGCCAAGGTCAACAGCCGTCGCAACGCCGTGAAGAGCGCGAGCCGCGTGAAGGCCGTGAGGTGCAGGCACGCGAAGGCCGCGAGCCGCGCGAAGCACGTGAAGCGCGCGAACCGCGCGGCAATCGTGAGCCGCGTGAAGGCCGTGAAGGCCGTGAACCGCGCGAGGCACGCGAGGCGCGTGAGCCACGCGAGGGTCGTGAAAACCGTGACCGCGACAATCGCGGCGCTGAGCGCGCGGAAACGGCGGAAGCCGCACCGCGTGGCGAACGTCCGGAACGCGGCGAGCGCCGTGAGCGTGGCGAGCGGGCTGAACGTGGCGAACGCCGCAAGCCGCAAGGAGAAACCGCGGACGCATTGACGCAAAGCGAAGCGCAAACGGCGGAAGACTTGGTGCAAAACCAGACCGCTCTGGGCGAAAACGGCGCGCCGATCGATCAGGAAGCAGTGGCGCGTGAAGGCGAAGAGCGCCGTCGTCGCCGTCGCGGCCGTCGCGGTGGCCGTCGTGAGCGTGAAGAGGACGTGAACGGCAATCTGGCGGCGGACGTCGCGGAAGCTGAAGGCGACAACGCGAGCGCAACCGACGAAGCGCCGGTGCGGACAGCGCATCAGCCGGTCGAACGCAAGCCGGAAGTTGTCGAGGCGAAGGACGTGACGCCGGTGGAAGTGGTGGTCGCTGCTGTCGCAACGGAAACCGTCGTGGTAACCGAGCTGCACGCCGCAAGCGAAACGCCAGCTCTGGCCGTCGAAAAGGCTGCGAAGACGGAAGCGGTGGTACCGGTCGCGGAAGCGCCGGTTGCGCCGGCCGCCGTCGAGCCGGTCGCCGAAACGCCGGTGGCGCAAGCCGCTGCGGAGCCGGTCGAAGCAGCGCAAGCTGCGCCGGCCGCTAGCGAAACGGTTTCGCTGGTCGAACCGGTCGCACATGCCCAAGCCCCGGCTCAAGCGCAGGTTGAAGCGCCGGCAGTTGCGCCGGTTGTCGAAGCGCAAGCCGCTGCTCCGGCTCCAGTCGAAACCGCGGCTCCCACTGTAGTGGTCCAAGCGCCCGCTGTTCAACCTGCACCGCAGGCTGAGATCGTCGAACCGCAGCCGGTCGCGGTAGCGGTAGCACCGGCAGCCGAATCGGCAGCGATCGAACCGGCGCCCGTTGCCGTCGCACCGCAAGCTGCGCAGCAAGCGCCGCGTCAGACCGCCGTGTCGGCGGAAGCCCTGCAGCCGGTGCTGGAACAAGCCGGCCTCGTCTGGGTGAACACCGACGCCGACAAGCTGCGCGCGGCTCAGGAAGCTGCTGCGCAGACCGCCAAGCCGGCTCGTGTGGTGCGCGAACGCAAACCGCTGCCGCCGCTCGACAGCGCGCCGATGCAACAGGTGGAAACAGGCGGCCACCCGCAGTAAGCCGCCCCGCCGCACTCAAAAAGCCCGCCCTCACCGGCGGGCTTTTTTTATGGGCGCGCGCCGCAGCCCGAACGCGCCGCGATAAGCCACTCCCCGTATACCCCGACACGGCCTGGGGTACCCCTGCCGTCTGAAGCATTTCCGATAGAATGAATATCAAGCTCTAATTTCAAGCACTAACCGACGCATTCATCGAAGCAATTCATGTCCCGACGCATCATCCCTGTTGCCGATCTCAGCGCCGTGCCGGTCATCGCCGGCCCCGTGCAGACGCCTAGTGGCGCGCTGCACGACACGCTTGCGCGGCCGCTGCGCGACCTGCGCATTTCGGTCACGGATCGCTGCAATTTCCGGTGCGTCTATTGCATGCCTCGCGCGGTGTTCGACAAGGACTACACGTTTTTGCCGCACAGCGCCTTGCTGAGCTTCGAGGAAATTGAACGGCTGGCGCGACTGTTCGTCGCACATGGCGTCGAGAAAATCCGTCTGACGGGCGGCGAACCGCTATTGCGTAAGAATCTGGAATTCCTGATCGAACGCCTCGCGCAACTGACCACGCCGGCCGGCCGGCCGCTCGATCTGACGCTGACCACCAACGGTTCGCTGCTGGAACGCAAGGCACGCAGCCTGAAAGACGCCGGTTTGAGCCGCGTCACGGTGAGCCTCGACGCGCTCGACGACACGCTGTTCCGCCGCATGAACGACGCGGACTTCGCCGTCGGCGACGTGCTGGACGGCATTGCCGCAGCGCACGCGGTGGGCCTCGCGCCGGTCAAGGTCAACATGGTCGTCAAGCGCGGCACCAACGACAGCGAAATCGTGCCGATGGCGCGTCACTTCAAAGGCTCGGGCGCGGTGCTGCGCTTCATCGAATACATGGACGTGGGCACGTCGAACGGCTGGAACATGACGGAAGTGCTGCCGTCCGCCGACGTCGTCACGCGCATTGCCGAACACTTCCCGCTCGCGCCGCTCGAAGCGCACAGCGCCGCCGAGACCGCGCAGCGCTGGGGCTACGTCGACGGCGGCGGCGAGATCGGTGTGATTTCAAGTGTGACGCGCGCGTTTTGCGGCAGTTGCACGCGAGCGCGTCTGTCGACCGAAGGCAAGCTCTACCTGTGCCTGTTCGCCTCGTCGGGGCACGACCTGCGCGCGCTGGTGCGCAACGGCGCGAGCGACGCCGACATCGCCACCGCCATCGCCGAAATCTGGCAGGAGCGCGGCGACCGCTATTCGCAACTGCGCGGCAGCAACGCCGCCGAGTCGCTCGTGCGCGATGGCCGCCGCGTCGAGATGTCGTACATCGGCGGCTGAGCGGCGACACGTGAAGCCGACGCGCGATCACATCACCGGGCTGTTGCTCGCGGGCGGCCGCGGCATGCGCATGGGCGGCGCCGATAAGGGTCTGCAAATGCTGCATGGCGAGCCGCTCGCCGTCCATGTGCTCAAGCGCCTCGCGCCGCAAACCGGCGCCCTGCTGATCAGTGCCAATCGTCACCCTGAGGCCTACCGCGCGCTCGGCGCGCCGTTCGACGCCACGGTAGTGGCGGACACTCTGGCCGACTTTCCGGGCCCGCTGGCAGGCTTGCTCGCCGGCTTACGCGCAGCCGATGGCAATTACCTACTCAGTGCCCCCTGCGACTCACCGTGGCTGCCCGCCGACCTGGCCGAACGCCTCGCGCACGCGCTGGACTCGAACGGGGCCGACATCGCCACGGTCACCACCATTGACGCGCACGGCCAAACGTCCTTGCATCCGGTCTTCGCGCTCTTGCGCACGAGTCTCGCCGACGATCTCTCGGCCTTCCTCGAAGCCGGCGAGCGCAAAGTGCGCGCGTGGTACGCGCGCCACAAGACGGTGGAAGTCGCCTTTACCGACGAGCGCGCGTTTTACAATATCAATTCGCTACAGGAACTCGCCGACCTCCAGCGTGATTGAGGCCCCGGTTGAAATCCCGCTCCGGCCGCACGGCAACCGCCGCTCCCGCCGCCGGTCGCGACGCTCAGCTCTTCATGACCACGCCTAACGAATTTTCCCGCTGCGTCGCGCAGTACGATCCTCACGCGCTGCCTGTCCCGGCCGCACAGGCAATTGTTCGCCAGTGGGCCGCGCCAGTCACGGCCATTGAACGCGTGGCCTTGCGCGACGCGCTCGACCGAGTGCTCGCGGCCGACATCGTGTCGCCAATCGACGTCCCCTCGCACGACAATTCCGCCATGGACGGCTACGCGTTCAACCGCGCGGCACTCGCCACGGGCGCGGCCACGGTCGAATTGGCGATCGTCGGCAAGGCGCTGGCCGGGCATCCGTTCGCGGGCCGCGTCGAGGCCTCGCAATGCGTGCGCGTGATGACCGGCGCCTGCATGCCGGCCGACTGCGACACGGTCGTTCCGCAAGAGCTCGTCGAGCGCGGCGCCGATTCCGTTTCAATTCGCTTTGCGGCCAATGCAGTAACGGCCGGCGCAAATCGGCGCCTCGCCGGCGAAGACCTCGCGCGCGGCCATGCGGCGCTGCGATCAGGACGCATCATGCGGGCGTCGGACCTCGGCTTGCTGGCCTCGCTCGGCATCGGCGAAGTCAATGTCAGGCGGCGTTTGCGCGTCGCCTTCTTCTCGACCGGCGACGAATTGCGCTCGCTTGGCGAGCCGCTCGATCCAGGCTGCGTCTATGACAGCAACCGCTACACGCTGTTCGCCATGCTGCGGCGCCTGAACATCGACACACTCGACCTCGGCGTAGTGCGCGACGAACCCGCCGCGATGGAAGACGCCTTGCGCAGCGCCGCGGCGAATGCCGACGTGGTGCTGACCTCGGGCGGCGTCTCGGTCGGCGAGGCGGATTTCACGAGGCAACTGCTGCAAACTTTCGGCGACGTCGCGTTCTGGAGTCTCGCCATGCGCCCGGGCCGACCACTCGCCTTCGGCCGCGTCTGGTCCGGCGAGCGGCCGGGTGTCGGGCGTCCCGCGTTATTCTTCGGTTTGCCGGGCAATCCGGTCGCCGTAATGGTGGCGTTCTATCAGATCGTGCGAGAAGTGCTGCTGCTGATGTCGGGCGCCACGCCCCAACCGCTGCCGGTCATTCACGCCATGAGCCGGCAGGCCATCCGCAAACGCGCCGGGCGCACCGAGTTCCAGCGCGGTCTGGCCGAGCAGGACGCGCGTGGACAATGGCACGTCACGCCGACCGGTTCGCAGAGCTCCGGCGTGCTGAGTTCGATGAGCGAAGCCAATTGCTTCATCGTGCTCGGGCACGATGAAGGCGAGATCGCCGAAGGTGAGCGCGTCGCCATCATGCTGTTCGACGGACTCATCTGACCACTGACGCGGGGCAGAGGCAACGCACCCGCCAGCGCTCATTTGCTGCTTTACCCATTACTACTACGACACACGGGTTTGACTTACATGAAAAAACAGATCTCGTTCATTGCACCGGGACAGACGGCCAAAGCACTCATCCTCGTGTACCTGACGTTTTCGGTGCCGATCGTGCTGCTGGGCGTGCTGGTCGCGTTCGTGCGCTATGGCTCGGTGGAACTGAGCACGGTGTTCAGCGCGCTGCTGCTGAATGCGATTCTCGGTTTTATCCTGCTGTGGATCGCATGCCACGCGTATAACTGGGTGGCGTCGCGCTTTGGTGGCATTGAAATCCATCTGACCGACGCACCGGAAGAGGCGTAATGCCCGCGACGATCCGCGCCGCCACGCCCGCGGACACCGGCGCCATCTTCGCGCTGACGTACGAACTCGCGCAGTTCGAAAGCCTCACGCACGTGTTCGTGGCGACCGAAGACGGCTTGCGCGACGCGCTATTCGGGGCGCGGCCTTCGATTGAAGCGTTGGTGGCGGAAAGCGAAGGGCGCATCGTCGGCTATGCGCTGTTCTTCCACAATTACTCGAGCTTCGTCGGCAAGCGCGGACTGTATCTCGAAGACGTCTACGTGCAACCCTCGCAACGCGGTAGCGGTCTTGGCACCGCGTTGTTGCAGCGTCTTGCCGCATTGGCGGTGGAACGACAATGCGGGCGGTTCGAATGGACCGTGCTGGACTGGAACCAGCAGGCCATCCGCTTCTATGAAAAGATGGGCGCGACTGTCATGCCGGACTGGCGTGTGGTGCGTCTGGCGGGTGAGGCGCTGGAACAGCTGGCGGCGGGCGCAGGCGCCTGAGCGAGTGTCGGACGTGTGTTGTCGTCGGTTTTCGCGGAGTCAACTTGCCGCGCCACCGCCACTACCCAACCGCTAGCAGCATCCCATCACTGCTCGTCAGGATCCACGCCCGACAGCGCATCGCCGAGCAACCCGCTCGCCTCTTCACCCGGCAACGCCTCGACGTCGCGCAATCGGCGGCTCATGACGCGCGTGCGCGTTTCCGCCGCTTCAATGGAGCGCGTCACCGTCTCCAGTTGCGCCTTCGTTTTGGCCAGCACGTCGCCGAATTTGCCGAACTCCGTTTTCACCGCGCCGAGCACCTGCCATACCTCGCTCGATCGCTTCTCGATCGCGAGCGTGCGGAAACCCATCTGCAAACTATTGAGCAAGGCGGTCAGCGTGGTCGGCCCCGCGATCGTCACGCGATAGTCGCGTTGCAACAGGTCCGTCAAGCCCGGCCGGCGCAACACTTCCGCATATAACCCTTCGGTCGGCAGAAACAGCAGCGCGAAGTCGGTGGTGTGCGGCGGCGACACGTACTTCTCCGCGATCGTGCGCGCCTCGGCACGAATCCGCGCTTCGAGCGCACGCGATGCGTCCTCCACTGCGACCGGATCGGCGCGCTCCTGCGCTTCGATCAGACGCTCGTAGTCTTCACGCGGAAATTTGGCGTCGATGGGCAGCCACACAGGTGTGGCCGCAGCACCCTGCTCCGCGCGTCCCGGCAGCTTGATCGCGAACTCGACGCGCTCCGCGCTTTTCGGCACCGTCGCAATGTTCTTCGCGTACTGGTCGGCGGTGAGCAGTTGCTCGAGCAACGCTTCGAGCTGCACTTCACCCCATGTGCCGCGCGTCTTCACATTCGTGAGAACCTTTTTCAGATCGCCGACGCCGGCGGCCAGCGTCTGCATCTCGCCCAGTCCGCGGTGCACCTGTTCGAGCCGGTCCGACACCAGCTTGAACGACTCGCCCAAACGCTGTTCGAGCGTAGCGTGCAATTTTTCGTCGACGGTGCGGCGCATTTCGTCGAGCTTGAGCGAGTTGTTCGCCTCGATATCCTTGAGCCGCTGCTCGATGGTCGCGCGCACTTCGGCAAAGCGGCGGTCGTTCGCCTCGGTGAGTTGCCCCAACTGCAGGCTCAGCGTGTCGCCGAACTGCTTGAGCGAGCGGCCCTGCTCGTCGCGCGCCTGCTGGGCCTGCGCCTGCAGACTGTGGCGCACGGCGTCGAGCTGCTGGGCGAAACCGTCGATCTTGCCGCCCTGCACCGTCGTCATGCTGCTGAACTGCGCGGCCAGCGTCTGCTGAAAATGCGCGAACCCGCTGCTCTGTTCGGTACGCGACACGCGTGCCGTCTCGGTGATGTCGTTGCGCAGTTGCCGCTCGAGCCGCTCGTAGGCGTGCGCTTGCGCGTCGGCCGTGGCGTCCATGCGTTCGTTGAGCAACTCGAACTGCTCGTTGTCCTCCGCCCGGCCATGAGCACGCATCAGCAAAACCAGAGCGATAACCAACGCGACCGCCAGCACGGCAACGGCCGCCACCAGATACATTGTCATGAACGCGCCTTGCCGATGACCTTGGGGTTGACCGGATTCGGCGGCCGCCCCGCGCGCGGACCTTCGCCCAGGCCCGCGATCAGATTGTCCGCGGCGAGATTCGCCATGGCGCGACGCGTGGCTTCAGTGGCGCTGGCAATGTGCGGCGTCAGCACGACATTCGGCACGCTGAGCAGATCCTGATTCAGGTTCGGCTCGCCTTCGAACACATCGAGACCGGCGGCGGCAATCTGCTTTGAGCGCAACGCTTCGACGAGCGCCGCGTCGTCGACGATACCGCCGCGCGCGATATTCGTAAGCGTCGCGCTCGGCTTCATCAGCGCGAGTTCTGCCGCGCCGATCGTGTGATGGTTCTCCTTCGTGTACGGCAGAACGAGCACGACGTGATCGGCGCGCCGCAGCAGATCCTGCTTCGATGCGTACTCCGCGTTCAGCTCGGCCTCGATCTCGGGCGCCACGCGCGAACGGTTGTGATAAATCACCTGCATGTTGAAACCTTTCGCACGACGCGCAAGCGCCTGGCCAATACGGCCCATGCCGATCACGCCGAGCGTCGAGCCGTGCAGATCGCTGCCGAGAAACGCGTCGTACGCCCACTTCTGCCACTGGCCCGCGCGCAGCCAGTGCTCCGATTCGGTGATGCGGCGCGCCGCCGCCATCATCAGCGCCCAGCCGAAGTCCGCGGTCGATTCGTTGAGCACGTCCGGCGTATTGGTGCCGAGCACGTTGGCCGCGTTGAAGGCTGCCATGTCGAAGTTGTTGTAGCCCACCGCCATATTCGACACCACGCGCAGACGCGGCGCCGCGGCGAGTTCGGCGGCGCCGACCGGATCGCCCGCGGTCAGCGCGCCGTCTTTATCCGCGAGACGGCGTTTCAGTTCGTCGGCGGGCAACACGTCGCCCTGATTCCAGTCGACGTCGAAATACTGTTTGAGCCGTTCGATCACATCGGGAAAAATCGGCCGGGCGACGAGGATCTTCTGCATTTCAATTCTCCGTAAAGCGCGTCGAGTTCGATTGCCTCGGCGTCAAAAAAAGAGCCAGCCGGTGACGAGGAAAAGCGGCAGCAACACGATGGCTGACCAGCCCATATACGCGAAAAAACCCGGCATGCGAACGCCGCGCGATTCCGCGATGGCCTTCACCATGAAGTTCGGCGCATTGCCGATATACGTGTTCGCGCCCATGAACACCGCGCCCGCCGAGATCGCCGCGAGCGTGGTGGCGCCGGTGGTCATGAGCGTCTGCGCGTCGCCGCCGGCCAGGTTGAAGAACACGAGGTAAGTCGGCGCGTTGTCGAGAAACGAAGATAGCAGGCCGGTCGCCCAGAAGTACATCAGATCGTGCGGCTGGCCCGAGGCGTCTTTGACCAGATGAACGATGCCGGCGAACGCGCCCGCCTCGCCGGCGCGCAGAATCGTGATGACCGGCGCGATCGTCACGAAAATGCCGGCGAACAGTTTGGCCACTTCTTCGATCGGCGCCCAATTGAAGTCGTTGCCCGCGCGAGCCGCGCGCGGCGTGAGCGCCAACGAGAGCAGAGTGACGACGATCAGCGCGGCATCGCGCACGGCACTCTGCAAAGCCACCTGCGTGCCGAACACGTCGAACTCCACGCCCGGTTTCCACAGCCCGCTCATCAGCACGAGCGCGATCACCACGGCCAGCAACACGAAATTGATTTTGCCGTCGATGCCGAGCGGCGGCGTGTCGGGTGTCGGATCGAGAAAAAGCGAACGCTCTTCCTCGCGCCGATGAAAGTAGTACGAGTCCAGCGCATAGAACGCGATCAGCAGCACACCACAGACGAACAGCATCGGCAGCGCGAGATGCATGGTGGTCCAGAAGAAACTCACGCCCTGCAGAAAGCCGAGAAAGAGCGGCGGGTCACCCAGCGGCGAAAGCGACCCTCCCGCGTTGGCCACGAGGAAGATAAAAAACACGACCACGTGAACGACGTGCTTGCGATTGTCGTTGGCGCGCAGCAGCGGGCGAATCAGCAGCATCGCCGCGCCCGTCGTGCCCATGATGCTGGCGAGCAAGGTGCCGAGCGCGAGGATCGCCGCGTTCAGGCGCGGCGTGCCATGCAGATTGCCGCGTACGCAGATGCCGCCCGCCACGGTGTAGAGCGCCGTCAGCAGCACGATGAACGGCATGTATTCTTCGAGCAGCGCATGCACGAGCGTGCCGAATGCGACGCTGCTACCGTAGTTGAGGGCGAACGGCACGAGAAACACAAGCGCCCACGCCGCCGCAATCTTGCCGAAATGGTGATGCCAGAACGCCGGCGCGATCAAGGGAAATATCGTGATCGACAGCAGCACGCCCGCGAACGGCAGCCCCCACAGCGCCGACAAAGCCGCGCCGTCGAGCGTTGCGGCAGATGCCAACTGCGGCCAGCCAGCCAGCATCAATGCAGCTGCGAACCCCATGCCCGTCAAGACGGCACGTTGTTTCATAGATTTAAAGTCCTTGTTATTGCTTAAGGCCGCACAGTGAAGCATGCGTTCTGATGCACGGGCGCGCTTGCTGCTCAGGCGCCCTGCACGACGATCACGTGCACCCGGTACGGCCCATGCGCGCCGAGCACGATGGTCTGTTCGATATCGCCGGTACGCGAAGGCCCGGCGACGAAGTTGACCGCACGCGGCAGTTCGCCGCGTTCCTTGCGGATCAGTGCGAACGCCTCTTCGTGACCTGAGACGATGCGCGAGGCCGGCACGATCGCAATGTGCGTTTCCGGCAGCAGACCGGCCGAAGCATAAGTTTCAGGCCCCGACAGCAGCACCAGCGTGCCGGTCTCGGCGGTCGCACAGAAGCAGCCGGTGACACCGACCACGTCGCCGTCTTGCGGCTTGCGAAACTCGACGGTGAGGCCGGCTTCGGCCCAATGCAGATCTTGCAGCGTTTGCCAGGCGATGGCCTGCAGCGGCAACGCATGCTGCGTGAGGTAGCGGTGCGCCGCGGCCGGCACGTCGCTCAATGCTGCAACCGAGTCCACCGTAGTCGCCATTTTTTGCGCTTCTTCAATGAAGCGCGCAACGAGGTCGGCCGGCATCTCCGGACGCGGGCCGGCAGGATGCCGCGCGAGATAGTCCGCCGCAGCCTCGCGCTCGGAAGCGGACGGCTCGGGCTCGCGCCCTTGCGCCGCGCGGATGCGCGCCAGGATGTTGCGGCGTGCAATCGATGTGTCCATGTGCGAAATCCTCGTGTCGACAGCCGTGCGATATGGCGAGAATTATACCGGCCACCCTGCGCGCGAACATCCTGGCCGAATGGTCTATTGCCGCGCATCGCACGCGCGGCATAAGCTACCGGCAGCTCGCGATGAACCGCGTTAATTCGCCGCCTCTTCCTCGGGCTGCGCAATGCCAAATACCTGGCGCAGGTAAGCGAGGTAAGCCTTGTCTTCGCACATGTTCTTACCGGGCGAGTCCGACAGCTTCGCTACCGGCTGACCATTGCAGCGAACCATCTTGATGACGATCTGCAGCGGGTTGTAGCCAAGGTCGTTGGTCAGATTCGTGCCCACGCCGAAGGCCAGCTTGCAGCGGCCGCGGAAGCGCTCGTAGAGTTGCAGGACTTTGGGAATGTCGAGCGCGTCGGAGAACACGAGGATCTTGGTGCGAGGGTCGCAGCGATTCGCTTCGTAGTGCTTGAGCAGGCGTTCGCCCCAGTCGAACGGATCGCCGGAATCGTGGCGCGCGCCGTCGAACAGCTTGCAGAAGTACATGTCGAAGTCGCGCAGGAACGCCTCCATGCCGTACACGTCGGAGAGCGCGATGCCCAGGTCGCCGCGGTATTCCTTGGCCCACATTTCGAAGCCGAAGATCTGCGAGTCGCGCAGCCGCGGGCCGAGCGCCTGGCACGCCTGCAGGTATTCGTGCGCCATCGTGCCGAGCGGCGTGAGGCTGTGCTTCATTGCGTAGAACACGTTACTGGTGCCGGCGAACTGCTCGCCGAGGCCTTCCTTGAGCTTGAGGATCACTTCCTCGTGCCATTGCTTCGAGAAGCGGCGCCGTGTGCCGTAGTCGGCGATCTTGCAGTCGGCGAATTCCGGACGCGCGCCGAGCAGTTGAATCTTGTCGACGAGACGCCCGCGGCCTTCGCTGTAGTCCGGCATTTGCTGGGTGTTGCGGAAGTAGACTTCGTTGACGATCGCGAGCATCGGAATCTCGAACAGGATCGTATGCAGCCACGGCCCTTTGATCTCGATATCGATTTCGCCATTGCCCTTCGGCGACGCTTCGATCGAAATGTATTTTTCGTTCAGATGGAACAGCGCGAGAAACTCGATGAAGTCGCCCTTGATGAAGCGCATGCGCCGCAGGTAGTCGAGCTCGTCGTCGGTGAAGCGCAGCTGGCAGAGTTTGCGCACTTCGTCGCGAATTTCGCCGATGTACGGCACGAGATCGACATTCGGCGTACGGCAGCGGAAGCGATACTCCACATTCGCCGCGGGAAAGTGATGCAACACCACTTGCATCATCGTGAACTTGTACAGATCGGTGTCGAGCAGCGAAGTAATAATCATGATGGTGCGAACTGGACTGCGGAAAACGGAAGGCCTGCCACGAAAGCCGACTCACCCATGCGCGACGGCACGCCCCGTGCGTACCGACCTGACGCATGTTACCCGAATGCGTCGGCATTCAGCGCGCCGCCAGACGCTCGCGCCGGGCGCTCAAGCGAGCCATGCGGCGCACGCCATAAACTAATCACGAAAACGTATAAACGGTGTCGCGCGATGCCGCATGCGCCTCTTGACGTTACGATACAATAGCGCTTTTGGCGTTTCCGCCTCCCCAGATACCGCATGCAGGAGCTGCCTGAATGACTCACGTTGTGACCGAAAGCTGCATCAAGTGCCGCTATACCGACTGTGTCGATGTGTGCCCGGTGGACTGCTTTCGCGAAGGTCCCAACTTCCTCGCGATCGACCCCGATGAATGCATCGACTGCGCCGTGTGCGTGGCCGAGTGCCCGGTGAACGCCATTTATGCCGAAGAAGACGTGCCGGGCGACCAGCAGAACTTCATCGAGCTGAATGCCGAACTCGCGAAGAACTGGCCGAGCATCACCAAGACCAAGGCACCGCTGCCGGAAGCCGACGAGTTCAAGGACGTGAAGGAAAAGCTCGAGCTGCTCGCACGTTGAGCCTCGCTGCCTGTCGCGTCTGCAGTTGAATTCGAATGAAATCGAGATGAACGCAGGGTATTGACAGGCGCTTAAGCTCCTCCTACAATTTCGTTTCTCTGCTGTTTGTTGTTCTGTTCCTCGATAGCTCAGTCGGTAGAGCGCCGGACTGTTAATCCGTAGGTCCCTGGTTCGAGCCCAGGTCGAGGAGCCAAGAATTGCAAAAGCCCGTTAACCAAGACGGGCTTTTTTATGTAGATCAAGCTGTAGTTAATCAAGTTGTACTGCTGTTCCTCGATAGCTCAGTCGGTAGAGCGCCGGACTGTTAATCCGTAGGTCCCTGGTTCGAGCCCAGGTCGAGGAGCCAAAAAATTTGAAAGGCCCGCATTCGTGCGGGCCTTTTCTTTTTGCGCGCCGCACGCCGCCGAACCGCGTCACCCTGACCTGGTCGATCCCCCGCTCGCGTCGCCCGAGACCGTCGGCCGTTATACGATGGCAATTCCCGGCGCACGCCCGCGCCCAACCCAGGCGCTCAATTTCCGGCAAGCACATTCCATGAAACCCACTTTGTTGCGCATCTCGCTTGCGGCGGCTGCCGCCCTCCTGCTGCCGTCGGCGCACGGCGAAGAAGTCGGCAGCGTCAATACCAATTTCCGCGTCACGGGTTCCGACCGCGTGGTCGTCGAGGCCTATGACGATCCAGCGGTTCAGGGTGTGACCTGCTACGTGTCGCGGGCACGTACCGGCGGCGTCAAGGGTACGCTCGGCATCGCCGAAGACCCCACCGAGGCGTCGATCGCCTGTCGCCAGGTCGGCGAGATTCACTTCACGGGCCCGGTGAAGAAACAGGCCGACGTGTTCTCGGTGAGCATGTCGTTCATCTTCAAGTCGCTGCATGTGGTGCGGGTGGTCGACGCGAAGCGCAACTCGCTGGTGTATCTCACCTACAGCGACCGGGTGGTCAGCGGCAGCGCGAAGAACAGCGTGAGCGCCGTGCCGATGCCGGCCGGAACGACGATCCCGGTCAAGTGAACGCCGCCCTACGGCAAAACGCAGTCGGCCGGCACGTCGGCGCGTGACGCGGCAGGGTCGCGACGCGCTACACTGACCGGCCCAGCTGGAATTTCATCGTGACATCCGCCCATCGTTTCCAGGATTCCGCCCGCTACTGGCGCACGCCGCTTCTACCCGGCGCGGACCTGCTCACGGCCGAATATCACGATCACGAGTTCACGCCGCATTGGCACGATGCGTACACGATCCCGGTGATCGTGGCGGGCGCCGAGGGGTATCGCTATCTCGGCTCCGACTATGTCGCCGAAGCCGGCAGCGTACCGATCATCAACCCCGGTGAGTTGCACACCGGCTCGAAGGCGGTCGAGGCGGGTTGGCGGTATCGCGTGATGTATGCGCCGGTGGATTTCATCCACGCCCTTGCCAATGAGGTCAGCGGCAGGCCTCAGGCGTTGCCGTGGTTTGCGCCGGGTGTGATCCGCGATCCGGATCTGGCCGCCCGGCTGGCGCATGCGCATCGGCTGCTGGAGGCGGGCGACGACGCGCTTGCCGCCGAAGCCGCCATGCTCGACGCCTTGTCCACGCTGCTGGTGCGTTACGCGCAAACCCAACCGGCGCGTTCGCGCCTCCCCACCGACGACGCTCGCGTGACGCTCATGCAGGAGCGCCTGACAGGCGACCTCGTCGAGCCCGTCACGCTCGCTGAAGTGGCCCAGGTAGCGGGACTCTCGCCGTTCCACGCGGCGCGTCTTTTCACCCAGACGACCGGCCTGCCGCCCCACGCGTGGCGCAATCAGGTGCGCTTGCAGCGCGCGCTCGCGCCACTGCGCGCGGGGGTTTCCGTCACGGAGGTCGCCGCCGCCAGCGGTTTCACGGACCAGAGCCACTTCACGCGACACTTCCGGCGCATGTTCGGCGTACCTCCCGGGCGCTGGC
Organism: Paraburkholderia sp. BL17N1; assembly: GCF_003634175.1. Lineage (NCBI taxonomy): Bacteria > Pseudomonadati > Pseudomonadota > Betaproteobacteria > Burkholderiales > Burkholderiaceae > Paraburkholderia > Paraburkholderia sp. BL17N1. The sequence goes on along the minus strand of NZ_RBIW01000001.1, from coordinate 2,475,117 downwards.
AAGGCGTCTGACACGGCGCGGGTGCGTGCGTTGCCGGCGAGTTGCGCGTCCTGCTGCCTCAAGCACTCCAGCCGCACCGCAAGACGCAAGACACAAGTGCGTGCTCTTGCCCACGGCCTGCCTGCCCGGCTGCCTCGACCACCCCATGTGCTCGCCAGTACGCGAACGATTGCCGCCTACGCACTGCGGCCTGACCAATCCAACCGCAAGACACGATGTCAGCGTCTACATTACTGGCGACCCGGCGTGCCATCTCATTTGCTCATTCCGGCGGCATGACATGCCCTGGCGCGCGCGCCGCCGCATCGAACCCTTGCCCATCCGCAAGAACGTACAAGCCCCGTCCAGCCACCGCCGCTATGCTTCCCGAATCAAGGAGGCCAGATTGACCCATCCCACCGCAGGCCGGCCCACAAACCCAGGCCATTTCAAAGAGTTCACCGCCGGCGCGCGCGACATCATCCCGATGATGGTCGGCGCGGCGCCTTTTGGCGTCATTTTCGGCACGCTCGTCGCATCCGGCCCGCTGCATCTATGGCATGGCCAGTTGATGTCGCTCGTCGTGTTCGCCGGCTCCGCGCAGTTCATCGCGCTCGGCCTGATTGCCGGACATGCGAGTTTTGCCGTCGTGTGGGCGACCACGCTCGTCGTCAATCTGCGCCATGTGCTGTACAGCGCCACGCTCGCGCCGCACGTCGCGCATCTGCCGGCACGCTGGCGCTGGGCGCTCGGTGCGCTGCTCACGGACGAAGTCTTCGCCGTCGCGTGGGAACACTACCGGCATCGGGAGCCCGGCACGGTCGGCCCGCACTACTTCTTCGGCGCCGGCCTGGCCATGTATCTGAACTGGCAGCTCTGGACCGTAGGCGGCCTGCTGTTCGGCGCGGCGTTCCCGGGCCTGCAATCGCTCGGCCTCGATTTCGCGATGGTGGCCACGTTCATCGCGATCGTCGTGCCGCAACTCGCCGCGCTGCGCTATATCGCGGCGGCCATCACCTCGGGCATGCTGGCCTTCTTCTGGCAGGCGTGGCCGTACAAGCTCGGTTTGCTTGGCGCGGTGTTCGCGGGCGTGGCGATCGGCGTCCTGCTGTCGACGTCGCGGCCCAACCTGCGCGGCAACGGCAAAACCGCGGAGGCATCGCGATGAACTACGTCGTCCTGATTCTCGGCATGGCGGCGATCACGTGGGTGATCCGCGCCGCCGTCTTCGTGCTCGGCGACCGGCTGGTATTTCCGCCGCTGGTGCGCACGGCGCTCGGCTTCGTGCCGGTCACCGTGCTGACTGCGATCATCGTGCCGATGACGGTTGCACCGCACGGCGGCGACGCCGAGCTGACCTGGCGTAATCCGCAACTGGTCGGCGCGCTGGCCGCGGTGCTCGTCAGCGCGTTGACGCGGCGGCCGCTGCTGACCATCGCCGTCGGGCTGACGGTCTTTTTTGTCTGGCAATGCGTCGTGCTGAAATAGACCCACGCCGCTTTCAAGGCAGCGACAGCGTCGGCCGGCCCGCGCCACGCCCGCGCAAGCCAGGCGACGCTTCCCTCTATAGCGGACGCTCCCACCCCGCGCTCCCTTAAGTTTCCCGCCGATCCGCCGTTATGCAGTCGAGGTCCGCTCGTCGGGATACGTCCCGCTGGTTGTGCGGCATCAGGCAGGAATCAAGCGCGCCGGCATCGAACGCCGCGTCTCTCAGGGCCCGCGCGGCCCGGCGGCGTGGCGAGGCCGCGCGGCAGGACCAAACGGGATAACACATGGGTCAAATCACCCTCACGCTCAAAGACGAGACCATCGCGACGCTGCGCAAGGATTTCGATGCTTTCCTGCGGGTATCGCTCAAGCTCGATCCGCAGTTCGCGACGCCGTCGTTTGAGGATTTTTTGCGCGCCAAGCTGCTCGACAACATGGTGCCGCTGACCGAACACGCGGTTCAGCGGATGTTGCAGGGCGGCCAGTACGCCTGGGCGAAACGCACACTGGACAAGGAGTTTCCGGATGTCGTCGCGATTCTGATGCGGCAGGCGGGCGAGTTCGGCTTCGGCTTCGCGGCCCGCTCGGAATGGACGCCGGAGGAACTCGCCAAGCAGTGTCGCGACTGGGCGGCGGCCATCGTCAAGGAAGCGGAAGGCGACGCCGTGCTGATCGACCCGCTCGCGGCGCAGATCAAGAGCGCGGCGCAGGACATCCAGGCGCTCGAGGAAGTCATGCAGACGCCGGCGTGGCGGCTGGTGGAATCGCTGCGTCAGCGTGTCTACGAGGCCAAGGTGGCGTGCGAAACGAGCGTGGGCGGCACCGCACGTGAAAAGCTCGGCGAACTGCGCGGGCTGCTGCGGCTGGGTATTTCGCACGGTTCGTTCCAGAAGCAGGAAGCGCAGCAGATCATGGAGTTCCTGCGCCTGCTCAAGCCGGAAATCTTCGTGGAGGAGCCGTACGACGTGTTTTCGCGGATGGCAGCCTGGCTGCGTAATTTCTTCGTGCCGCCGCGTCCGGCGCCGCAGCAACAGCAGCGGCAGTCGCAGCCGCGCTGAGCCTAAAGAGCCCCAGGAAGCTACCGGTGAGTCGCCGGTAGCCGACGGCGGCGTCAGACGCGCGGCATTAAAGAGCGCGTCGTCGCGCTCTCAATCCCACATCTTCCTGAGTTTCGCGCCGATCTCGATCTTCGCCTGCGCCGCCGCGGCCAGCCCGGCCGCCGTGGGCGCGCTCGGAACCGGGACGCGCGGCCATGCATAGGCATCGAACAATGGCATCAGATGCGCGGGAATGAAGCGCGTGCGCGAGGCCCACACGTGACGGTCGCCCATGTGCGTCTGGTTGTGCACGTAAAAGCGCTGCGGCACGACGATATGCAGGTCCTCTTTCGCGCGCGTCATCGCCACATAGAGCAGGCGGCGCTCCTCGTCGATTTCCTCCTCGCTGCCGGTGCCGAGATCGGACGGAATGCAACCGTCCACGCCGTTCAGCACGAACACGTTGCGCCACTCCTGCCCTTTCGCCGAATGGATGGTGGACAGGATCAGATAATCCTCGTCGATCAGCGGCACGCCGGATTCGTCGCTGGTGGCGTCGGGCGGGTCGAGCGTCAACTCGGTCAGAAACCGTTCACGCGACGGATACGTGCCCGCGATGCTCTCCATCTGCAACACGTCCGCGTGACGGATCGCCGCGTCCTCGTGATTGCGCTCGAGATGCGGCTCATACCAGCGGCGCACCATTTCGAACTCGGCGGGCCACGGTGTCTGGCGCCCGTAGACGCTCGACATCAGCTTGACGAACGGATGCCAGTCTTCCTGCGCCCGAGCCGGCGCGGCGAAGGCGGCCAGCGCGCCGCCGGCGGTGTCGGCGGGGTTGCCGCTGCCCGCGCGCGCGACGACCTCGTCGAGCACTTTTGCCGCGGTCGCGGGTCCCACGCCCGGCAGTAACTGCACGACGCGAAACCCGGCCACGCGATCACGCGGATTTTCGGCCCAACGCAGCACGGCCAGCACGTCTTTCACGTGCACCGAATCGAGAAACTTCAGCCCGCCGAACTTCACGAACGGAATGTTGCGCCGGGTCAGTTCGATCTCCAGCGCGGCGCTGTGGTGCGCGGCGCGGAACAGTACCGCTTGCGACTTGAGCTTCATGCCCTGCTCGCGCGCTTCCAGCACCTGCTCGACGATGTAGCGCGCCTGGTCCGCCTCATCGGCGACGGTCACGAGACGCGGGCGCTGCGCGGAGGCCTTGTCGGTCCACAGATTCTTGGTGTAGCGCTCGCTGGCCAATTCGATCACCGCGTTAGACGCCGCCAGGATCGGCGCGCTCGAGCGGTAATTGCGCTCCAGCGTGACCTGTTTGGCCGGCGGATCGAAATGCGCGGGGAAATCGAGAATGTTGCGCACGGTCGCGCCGCGAAACGAATAGATCGACTGGGCGTCGTCGCCGACCACGGTCAGGCCGCGGCCGTCCGGTTTCAACGCGAGCAGGATCGAAGCCTGCAGACGATTGGTGTCCTGGTATTCGTCGACCAGTACATGATCGAAGCGTCCCGACAGGTCGGCGGCGATGGCCGGCTCGGCGGCCATGTGCGACCAGTACAGCAGCAAATCGTCGTAGTCGAGCACGCTCTGCTTCTGCTTCGCTTCGACGTAAGACGCGAACAGCATGCGTAGATCGGCCTCCCATTCGCGGCACCACGGGAATGCCTTGTCCAGCACCTGGCCGAGCGACGCGCCGGTGTTCACGACGCGCGAGTAAATGGCAAAGCACGTGCCCTTGGCCGGGAAACGCCGCTCTTTCGCCGACAGGCCGAGTTCGTGGCGCACGAGGTTCATGAGATCGGCGGAATCCTCGCGGTCGTTGATCGTGAAGGCTGGCGCAAGACCGATCAGATCCGCGTATTCGCGCAACAACCGCGCGCCGACGCTATGGAACGTACCCGACCACGTCAGCCCTTGCGCGAGCGCGGCTCGTGAACCGAGCGCCGCGCCGGCGATGCGCGTGACGCGCCGGGTCATTTCGAGCGCCGCACGGCGCGAAAAGGTCAGCAGCAGGATGCGGCGCGGATCGGCGCCCTTTACCACCAGATTGGCGACCCGGTGCGCAAGCGTATTGGTCTTGCCGGAGCCGGCGCCGGCAATCACCAGCAGCGCGCCGGGCGGTGCGGCTGGCGTGTCGGCGCCGTAGTCGACGGCTTCGCGCTGCGCGTCGTTGAGCTTCGCCAGCCAGGCGGCAGTGTCGGACGTCGGGGACGGCGAGGAAGGCGCGGGTTCGGCGACTGGGAGCACGATTGTTTAGGCGTTGGGTGGATTCAGAGCGGCGACGCATACTGTATATCCATACAACCCACGCCGACAAGCGACCCTTTTTTAGCCGGATGCGAGATCTGCATGTCATGTGGGCCGCGCGGGCGAACGCGAGCACAAAAAATGGCCCGTCGCACGAGTGCACACGGGCCATTTTTCGCAGGCACGACATCGAGACGTCCGCGCGCCCCGCGTCGGCCGGAGGCGCGAAGTCTGCTATTGCTTCTTCGCGTCCTTGACGTTTGCGTCGGCGGCGGCCTTATCGGCGTCGGCCTGCGCATCCGTCTTCTTCTGGTCGGCCTTGGCCTGCGCGACGGACGCTTTCTTGTCCGCCTTCGATTGTTCCTTGGCCGCCTTCTTGTCGGCGTGGGTAGCCGGCGCCGCAGCCGGATCGCTAGCCTGCGCGAATGCAGCGGACGACACGCAGCCCGCGATCAACGCGGCGACAAGCGTGGTCTTCGTGGAATTGGCGATGCTCATACGGTACCTCCGTTGAATCGAGATGCCCGGACTCAACAGTCCGGTAACGCAGCGGCCGCGGCGGCAAACCGCGCCGCCCCGCCGCTCGCTCGAAACTCAGCCTCAATGCTTGACGTCGGTGCCGTCCGACTGGTCGCCCGTCTGCCCTTGCATGTTCATCTTCATTTCGTTGTTTGCGGTCTGCTTATCCGCCTTCTGATTGATCTTGGCGTCGCGCACCTGCTCCTTGTACTGGAGCTTGGCGGCCTTCTGCTGATCCTTCAACTCCGCCTTGGATGCCTTCTTCGAGGCGCGATATTCGGCGTTAGCCTTCGCGTTGGCGTCGCGCTTCTGCACCAGCGGGTCGGTCGAGCCCGACGCCGTCAGACGCGTCGGCGCCGGCGTCACCGGCTGCACGCCCTGCGCGGCGGGCGCCGCGTCATTGCCTTGCATCTGAACCTGCGGCTGGCCTTGCGCGCCCGCTGCCGGTTGCGCGGTCTGTGCGAACGCGGCTGTGGAAGCAAGGGCCGTAATGGCAGTACCGATCAGAAGCGTACGAATCTGGGTCATGGCTAATCCTCTCCAAGGTTGTTGTGACGCGGGCAACCGGTCCGGCTCTGCGCATTTCAGCGCTTATGGAGCGCGGTCTGCGTGCCTCGCCCGGTCTGCTCGCTGCCAGATAAAAATCCAGCAGGCTTTCCCTACTGACCTGCACTTTACGAGTGGAGTTTGTGTTTTACGACCACCGTTACGGAACGTTTCACTTTCTGACAAACGCATAACATCTGCTTGCAGATGCTCACATGACGGCGGCGCGCACCGCGAACTTCATCCAGGGCAAGCTTCTGGCTTATGATGCGAACCCTTTGCCTGAAGGTGCAAACGCCATGCCCAACCTCGATTTCACGCTTACCGGCGACTACGTCGAACTGCACAATCTCCTGAAGATAACGGGACTGGCGGACAGCGGCGGCTCGGCAAAAATGATGGTGGCGGACGGTGCGGTTACCGTCGACGGGCGGGTCGAAACGCGTAAAACGTGCAAGATCCGCGCGGGTCAGGTCGTCCTGCTCGGCGACACGCGGATTGCGGTCCACGAGGCCTGATACACCGGCTAACCGGCGGAGCTAATAAGCGGAGCTAAAACACGGGCCTGCCACCCCGCGGTCCGAAAACTCGGAGGAACGTGCGCACCAAAATCGTGCCTCTTCCATCGACATCGCCGCGCCTAAGCAATAAGCTGTCAGTTTCAACAGACCAACAATCGGCTGACACACCGGCCGGCGGCTGCCTCGAGCGTCCGCCGAGGCTCATCGAGCCGCTGCCCTCGCCACCGCCCGCGCGCTCGTCGCGCCCGCCGTCGCGCTGTCGCCACTTCCGCCGCCAGGCGCTCCATGACTCAATCCGGCATCACCCGGGTGGCCGCCCGGCTGCCGACCCTGACCCGCCACGCTGCGGACACCGCGCGGCTGGCCGCGCCGCTCGCCATCGCGCAACTTTCGCAAATGGCGATGGGCGTCACCGACACGATCCTGCTCGGCTCGCTCGGCCCCGACGCGCTCGCGGCCGGCGGCCTCGGCGCGAATCTGTTTTTCGTGGTGGTCACGCTGCTGCAGGGCGTGTTGACCTCGGTCAGCGTGAGCGTGTCGCACGCACGCGGCGCCCAGGACGAAGGCCGCGTGCCGCACATCTACTGGACCGGCCTGGTGCTGTCGGTGCTGCTGTCGGTGCCGGCGTTCTTCCTGCTCTCGTTCGCCACACCGGTCCTGCTCGCCTTCGGCGAACCCGCGCTGCTTGCGCACAACGTCGGCGAATATGCGGCGGTGCTGCGCTGGGGCGCGCTCGGCAGCCTGATCGGCGTGGGCCTGATGCGCTCGTTCCTGCCGGCGATCGGCGCGGCCAAACGGCTCTTGTGGGTGTCGCTGGCGAGCGTCGGCGTGAACGGTTTTCTCAATTACGGCCTGATCCACGGCGCCTATGGCCTGCCGCAGCTCGGCTTTCTCGGTTCGGCGGCCGCGACCTCGATCACCGTCTGGCTGAGCGCGCTCGTGTTGATGGCGCTGTTGCACCTGCGCCCGCGTTATCGCCATTTCGTCGTCGCTACCCGGCCGAACGTGCCGCTGATGGGCGAACTGTTCGGCATCGGCTGGCCGGTCGCGATTACCTACGGCGTCGAGTCGACGCTCTTTCTCGCCACCGGCCTGATGGTCGGCCTGCTCGGCGAGTCGCAACTGGCCGCGCATCAGATCGCGCTGAATGTGGCCTCGGTGGCCTTCATGGTACCGCTCGCGATCGGCCAGGCGGCCAACGTGCGCGTCGGCTTCTGGTCCGGAGCCGGCCAGCCGCTCGCCGCGCGCCACGCCGGTTTCGTCGCGCTCGCGCTCGGCGTCGCCTTCATGACGCTGTCGGGCCTCGTGCTGATCGCCGCGCCGCACTGGATCGTCGGCCTCTATTTGCACCTCGACGACCCGGCCAATGCGGCCACGGTCAAACTCGCGAGCTCGCTGCTCGGCGTGGCGGCAATCTTCCAGATTGTCGATGGCATGCAGACGGTCGGCTCCGGCTGTCTGCGCGGCTTGAAGGACACACGTGTGCCGATGATCGCCGCCGCCTTCGGTTACTGGGTGATCGGTTTTCCGACCGGCTACACGCTGGCGTTTCACTTCGGCCTCGGCGCGCGCGGGTTGTGGTGGGGGCTAGCGGCCGGCCTCGCCAGCGTCGCGCTGCTGATGACGCTGCGCTTCCACAAACTGAGCCTGCGGCGCATGCCGGCAACGTCCGGCGGGTCGCCGGTGAAACCCGTTTGACGTTGGGTTGGAAGCGCGTGCTGGCCGCGCCAGGTGGATCGCAGGGGCAAGCAGGCGCGAAACTGTGCCCGTAACGCGGTCCGGCAACGCGGGGTTCGTCGTCGGCCAAATCCACGTGAAGCCTAACCTGCAACGCGGTACTGCCACGCTCGGCGCGCCGCCGCCCGACTCCGGTGGAACGATGCGCACGTGGTTGCGCGTGCAACCATAGACGCACGTGCAATGCGCCGCGAACGGTAAAATATCGTGTTCCGGCTGAGAGACGCGCACCCGCGCCCCACGCCAGAAACTCGCTCGCGCGCCTCAAAAAGGCCAGCGCCGCCCGAAGGCCCATCATCCGCCGACAAGGCTTGCCGCGTTCACGCGGCAGACTCCCGCAAGCGCGCCACCGCCGGTGGCGCGCCGCTCGACCAACCCTGCTTCTCGCCATAAAACATAATCAAGGACCACCCGTCATGCTCGCCCGCGTCACCCGTCTTTTCCCGCTCTGGGCCGTGCTCGTTTCGATTGCCGCGTACTTCTCGCCCGCCTCGTTCGCCGGCGTCGCGCCACACGTCACCACGCTGCTGACGATCATCATGCTGGCGATGGGCGTCACGCTCTCCGTGGCCGATTTCCAGCGCGTCTTCACGCGGCCCGCGCCGGTGATCGCCGGCATCGTGCTGCACTATCTCGTCATGCCGCTTGCGGCCTGGGTGATCGCCAAGGCGCTGCGCATGCCGCCCGATCTCACCGCCGGCATGGTGCTGGTGGGCAGCGTGGCAAGCGGCACGGCGTCGAACGTGATGATCTATCTGGCGCGCGGCGACGTCGCGTTGTCGGTCACGATCAGCGCGCTGTCGACACTCGTCGGCGTCTTCGCGACGCCGCTGCTCACGCGTCTGTATGTGGACGCGTCGATCGCCGTCGACGTGCACGGCATGCTGATGAGCATTCTGCAAATCGTCGCGTTGCCGATCGTGGTTGGCCTGATCGTCAATCATCTGTTCGGCAAGTTCGTGCGCAAGATCGAACCGATCCTGCCGCTGATCTCCATGGTCGCGATCGTGCTGATCATCGGCGCGGTGGTGGGCGGCACGCAAAAGAGCATCGCGTCGGTCGGCCTCGTGGTGATGCTGGGCGTGGTGATGCATAACGGGATCGGTTTGCTCGGCGGCTACTGGGGCGGCCGTCTGCTTGGTTTTGACGAAGCCGTGTGCCGCACGCTCGCAATCGAAGTGGGCATGCAGAACTCGGGCCTCGCCGCGACGCTCGGCAAGCTCTATTTCACGCCGATCGCGGCCTTGCCCGGCGCGCTGTTTTCGGTGTGGCACAACCTGTCGGGCTCGCTGCTCGCGGGGTACTGGGCAGGACGTCCCGCGAAAGGTTCGACGCATGTGGACGGCGGAGAAGTGTTGAACGCCGAACGCGGATAACAGGCGAGCCGCGCGCGTCGCACCTGTCACGGCCCGATGCGCGCGGCCTGCACGATCGTCGTTCAATCACAGTTTCTGCGGTTGTCTCCATGACGTAACCGCAAAGCCCGCAACGCGCGTGCTTCAAGGCGAAAACGCGCCGCCGCGCCCATCTGCAAGATCAAAAGCCCATCAGCCTGATTCCCCTTAGAATGCATTTCTCGGCAGCGTGAGCCGTTCGCCCGCTGCCGCCATGACAAGTCTGCAAACTAGGGGAAAAGCGTGCCGTCGCATCAAGATCAAAGCCGGGCCGCACTGCAACGCATGGGCGAGTCCGGCATGCCTCAAAGAAAATCCGCCTTGGGGACAACGAGACATTTCTTCCTTCTGTGCTGCGCAACGGCATTTTTGACTGCCTGCGCGAGCCGACCGCCCGCCACCGCATTCGACCGTCAGGTCACCCACGCACTCGCCGCCACGGAAACGACACCGCTGCGCACGGCGCTCGCGCCGCTCGAAGCCGCGCATCCGGATCAATCCGGTTTCCGTGTGCTCGCAAGCGGCACCGACGCCTTGCAGATGCGCATCGCGCTCGCACGCGCCGCGACCAAAACCCTCGACATGCAGTACTACATCGCCAACGAGGACACCACCGGCAAGCTGCTGCTCGGTGCCGCGCTTTATGCGGCCGACCACGGCGTGCGGGTGCGCATGCTGGTCGACGATCTGAACTTCAAGGACATCGACCGCATGATGGCGGGCCTGAACTCGCACGACAACATCGAGATTCGCGTGTTCAACCCGTTCGGCAGCGCGCAACAAGGCGTATTCGAACGCACGACCAACGTGTTCACGCAGATCGGCCATTTCACGCGCCGCATGCATAACAAGGCGATGATCGCGGACAACCAGATCGCGATCGTGGGCGGCCGCAATCTCGGCGACGAATATTTCAGCGCGAGCGAAACACTGCAGTTCCGCGATCTCGACGTGCTGGCCGCCGGCCCGATCACCGCCGACATCTCCGCCAGTTTCGACGACTACTGGAACAGCAGCATTGCCTATCCGTTGCGCGTGCTGAACAAGCAGAAGTTCGACGCGAAGGAACTGGACCAGACGCGCGACGACTTGCGTCAGCACTGGCGCACCAACGCCGATCCGTACAACGCCAAGCCGCTGAACGCGACGCCGCTCGCCGCGCAGATCGCCAACAATCAGCTCGGCTTGACTTGGGCGCCGGCCGAGTTCAAAGCGGACTTGCCGGAGAAGATCGTGCATCCGTCGCCGGATTATGTGAGTCCGCCCATGCAGCGGCTCGGCGAATTGATGCGCGACGCGCAGAAGGACTTTCTGATCATTTCGCCCTACTTCGTGCCACACGATTCGGGCGTCAAGGCGGCCGGCGAACTGACGCATCGCGGCGTTCGCATCGCCGTGCTGACCAATTCGCTCGCCGCCACCGACGCGGTCGCCGTGCAGGCGGGCTATAGCCCGTTTCGCGTGCCGCTGCTGAAACAGGGCATCGAGTTATACGAATTCAAGCCGCAGCAGGACACGCCGACCGCGGGCGTTGCCGGCTCGCGTTCGCGCGCCAGTCTGCACGCGAAAACCTATGTGATCGACCGCAAGATTCTGGTGATCGGTTCGATGAATCTCGACCCGCGTTCGGCCAATCTGAACACCGAACTGGCGCTGGTGATTCACAGTCCGCCGCTCGCCGAACAGGTCGCGGGAATTTTCGAGCGCGCCACCGGGCCTGAGGAAAGCTATCGCGTCACGCTCGCGGACGACGCGCAACTCGCCTACTTGCGCTCGATCGGCGCGCCGCTCTCGCCGCTCGTGTGGACCGACGTCGAAAACGGCGCGCGCCGCACCTACATTTTCGATCCGCAGGCCGGCTTGTACCGGAATGCGCTAACAGGTCTATTCTCCTTATTGCCCGTCAACGCAGAACTTTGATCAGCGGAGTGGAACATGACTGAAGACGTACGAATGGAGCGCGACACGTTCGGCGAAATCGCCGTGCCGAAAGCGCGTCTATGGGGCGCGCAGACCCAGCGCTCGCTGCAGAATTTCCGCATTTCGACCGAGAAGCAATCGCCTGAACTGATCACCGCGCTGGCCGTGATCAAGCGTGCCGCCGCCGAAGTCAACCTGGGCCTCGGTGTGCTCGACGAAAGCAAGGCGAAGGCGATCATGCAGGCCGCCGACGAGATCATCGAGGGCAAGCATCCGGATGAATTTCCGCTCGCCGTGTGGCAGACCGGCTCCGGCACGCAGACCAACATGAACCTCAACGAGGTGATCGCGAATCGCGCCAGCGAGCTGCTCGGCGGCGAACGCGGCGAAGCGCGCAAAGTGCATCCGAACGACGACGTGAATCGCGGGCAATCGTCGAACGACGTGTTTCCGACCGCCATGCACGTGGCCGCGGCGTATGCGATCGTCAAACATCTGCTGCCGGCGCTGAAGACGCTGCGCGATACGCTCGACGGCAAGGCGAAGGCGTTCGCCGACATCGTCAAGATTGGCCGCACGCACTTGCAGGACGCCACACCGCTCACGCTCGGTCAGGAGTTTTCCGGCTACGTCGCGCAACTCGACCATGGCAGCCGGCACGTGGAATCGGCGCTGCCGCATCTTTACGAACTGGCGCAGGGGGGCACCGCGGTCGGCACCGGTTTGAACGCGCATCCGCAGTTCGCCGACAAGGTGGCGGCCGCGATCGGCAAGCTGACCGGTTTGCCGTTCGTGTCGGCGCCGAACAAATTCGAAGTGATGGCCGCGGCTGATGCGCTGGTGTTCGCGCACGGCGGGCTGAAGACTGTGGCGGCGAGTCTGAACAAGATCGCCAACGACGTCCGCTGGCTGGCAAGCGGCCCGCGCTGCGGCCTCGGCGAACTGTCGATTCCGGAGAACGAGCCGGGCAGCTCGATCATGCCGGGCAAGGTCAATCCAACCCAGTCAGAAGCGCTGACGATGCTGTGCGCGCAGGTGTTCGGCAACGACGTCGCGGTGAATATCGGCGGCGCGAGCGGCAATTTCGAACTGAACGTGTTCCGGCCGATGATCGCGCACAACGTGCTGCAATCGGTGCGTCTGCTCGCCGATGGCGCGCGCAGTTTCAACGACAACTGCGCGGTCGGCATCGAACCGAATCACGAACGCATCGAGACCTTGCTCAACGAATCGCTGATGCTGGTGACGGCGCTCAATCCGCACATCGGCTACGACAAGGCCGCGAAGATCGCCAAGAAGGCGCACAAGGAAGGCACCACGCTGAAGGCCGCGGCGTTGGCGCTCGGTTTCGTCACCGAGCAGCAATTCGATGAATGGGTGCAGCCGAAGGATATGGTCGGCAATTCGGCGAGTTAAGCGAATGCCTGTGATCACGCGCGGGGCGGCTGGCCGCGCCGGTCGCGTGCTTCGCGTGCTTCGCGTGCTTCGCCGAGCAGCGTGATTCAAAACGACAGCAGGCCGCGCGCATTTCAGCTTCGCGCGGCCCGCGAGCGGCGCCTTCGGGCGTCGCTTAAACCTTCCCCTGCGCCACCTCTTCCGGCTTCAGTTCGACGATCGCGTCGAGCGCTTCCTTCACGTCCATCGCGTACCTGGCGAGGCGCTTCTGTTCATCCGTCTCCGGTACGAAGGCCGGCACGGGCACCGGCTGACCGTTCTCGTTGACGGCGACCATCACGATCAGGCAATCCGTGGTTTGCAGCAGTTCGCCGCCTTTCGGGTCGCCCGCGTGCACCGAAACATGAATGTGCATGCTGGTGCGGCCCGTGGCCACCACCCGGGCGCGCAGCTCGACCAGGTTACCGACGAGAATCGGCCGCCGAAAGCGGATATTGCCCACGCTGACCGTCACGCAATAGCGACCGGACCACACCGCCGAGCACGCGTACGCGGTTTCGTCGATCCACTTCATCAACGCGCCGCCGTGCACCTTGCCGCCGAAGTTGACCGAGCTCGGCTCGGCCAGAAAGCGGAAAGTGGTTTCGGAACGGTCCAGCGGCGCTGCGGAAGGGTTGCTCATCTTGACTCCGGTCAATCGGATGCATTGAAAGGAGGCGATTATACGAGCGCAATATTGACCCGTCGTGGCTGGGCTTGCAGCGCACGGGTAAAGTCCGGCGGGAGCGCGAGTTTGGCTTTCGGGGAGCTTTCGTTGCGAATGCGCGTTCAGCCCGCCTCGGCAATTTCAGACGCGGCCTCGGAAACGGCCGCGTTTTGCGGCGGGGCCGCCGACATGAAGCGCTCGCGATAATCGAGCGGAAGCACGCCGAAACGCCGCAGAAAAGCCCGCCGCAAGTTCTGCTCGCTGCCGAATCCGCAGTCGAGCGCGATCCGCTTGAGCGGCCGGCGCGATTCGGCGAGCGCGCGCGAAGCCGCCTCCAGCCGCAGCGCCGAGACGGTTTTAGCCGGCGTGCGGCCGACCTCGTCGACGTAGCGCCGCGCGAAGGTGCGCGGGCTCATCCGGGTTCGTTCAGCGAGCCGCTCGACCGACAGGTCGTCGCGCAAATGCGCCGTCATCCAGCTATGCAGCGCCTCGAACGGCCCATTCGCCGAGGCCTGCGCCGCCAGCGCCGCGCTGTACTGCGACTGGCCGCCGGGCCGCTTCATGAAGACCACCAGCCGCCGCGCCGCCTGCATCGCGACCGCGTGGCCGACGTCCTCCTCGATCAGCGCCAGCGCCAGATCGATGCCCGCCGTCACGCCCGCAGAGGTCCACACGACGCTGTCGCCTTCGCCGCGCCCGGCATCGCGGATAAAGATCGGATCGGCATCCACGTGGACGTTGGGAAACCGCTGCGCGAGGCGCGGCGCTTCGCGCCAATGCGTGGTCGCGCGACGGCCGTCGAGCAGGCCCGCCGCCGCCAGATAGAACGCGCCGGTGCACACCGAGCACACGCGCCGCGCACGTGGCGCATGGCGCCGGATCCACGCGACGAGTTCCGGCTGCAGCGTGCAGTGTTCGTCAACGGGGACGCCGGGAACGATCAGGGTGTCGATCGGCTGATCGTCGAGTGAGTCGAGCCGTTCGGTGACGATCGGCAAACCCGGGAAGGTCTGCAAGATGCCGCCGTCGATCGAGGCCACTGTCGTACGGTAGGCCACGGGTTGCGGCACGCGGCGGCTGGGGCTGGGTGAGCTGGCTGCACTAGCCGCACTGTACGGATTAGCCGCGTCGTCCGAACTAGCCGAACTTGCCGAGTTAGCTGGACCAGCCGAATTGGCCGAACTGATCGATATGCCCGTTCGGCCCGCGTCGCAGGCGCCTCCCTCATCGCTGCCCACAGCTTGGGCCACGCCAGCGCCGGCCGTCCCGGCGACCGTCAACTCCGCACGCCAGAACGCCTCCAGCGGTCCGCAAGCGTCGAGCAGCACCAGATCCGGTGCGACCGCGAAAACGATATGACGCACCGCCATCAGGACACCTCCGCCATTAATTGCCGCTTGCGCGACCACGCGTACCCGAGCGTGGCCAGCGCCGCCGCCGCGAGCAGCGGAAATATCGCGGCATTGATCGTCGCCCAGCCGAAACGGGCCAGCAATTGACCTGCAAACAGCGAACCCAGCGCGGAAAACGCGAACGTCGTGAACTCACTGGTGGCCTGCGTCTTGGCCCGCTCCGACGGCCGGTACGATTGCGCGAGCAGCGTCGAGCCGCCGACAAACATGAAATTCCAGCCCACGCCGAGACAGGCGAGCGCCGCATAGAAATGCGGCAGATCGGTCGAACGCAAGGCGAGTACGCCGCACAGCGCAGACAGCGCAATGCCCGTGCCGATCACCCGCAGCACGCCGAAGTGTTTGATCAGCCGCGCGGAAAAGAGCGACGGCGCGAACATGCCGACCAGGTGCCACTGGATGATCTGCGCGCCGTCGCCGATCGTGTGGCCGCAGGCGACTGCGGCGATCGGCGTCGCGGTCATCACGAACATCATCACGGCGTAGCCGAGCGCGTTGTTGGCGAGCGCCGCCGCGAAGATCGGCTGCCGCACGATCTCGCCGAGCGGCCGCGCCGCCTCGTGAGTTGCCGCTGTGCTCGCGATGGGCGCCTTATCGCGATACAGCAGTGTCAGCAACGCAATCGATAAAAGCCCGAAGCCCGTGACCAGCGCATACGAACCCGCGAATGCGACCGGCGCCAGCCAGTCCTTGCTCCACGCGGCAAGCAATGGTCCGCAGACGGCGGCCACCACGCCGCCCGCCAGCACGGTCGAAATCGCGCGGCTTTTGTCGTCGATGCCGACCGCGTCGGCGGCGGCGAGGCGGTAGTACTGCGCGAATGCCTGGAACACGCCAACGGTCGCCGTGCCGGCGCAGAAAGTCCAGAAACTCTGATGAAAGATCGCCCATACGGACACCGCGCCGCCGAGCGCGCCGACGCCCGCGCCGAGCACGAAGCCGGCACGCCGGCCGACGCGCGCCATCAGGAACGACGCGAAGATAGTCGTCAGCGCGGCGGCGACGGTGATCAGCGAGAACGGCAGCGTGGCGAGCGCTTTATCGTCGGCGAGTGTGTAACCGACCAGACCGGTCAGCGTCAGATCGATCGATACCGATGACGTGTACAGCGCCTGGCACACGGCCAGCACGCGCGCGGCGCGCCGGTCGTGCGGATCGGTCTCGCGCAGGCCGGCTGAACGGGCGGGGACGGTGGAAGCGGCGGACGGTGGCATCGAAAGGTCCAAGGCGGCGGAAGTGAGATGACCCGATCGTCACATGAATGCCGGTGGCAGAGATGCCAATGGTGCATCAATTTCTGCCACGCGTGATCAGTGGCCGGCCGCTCGCCTATTTGTGGACCGAGATTCCTTCGTCGATTGTGCCGTACATCGTGATGCTGCCGGTGCCCGCGCTTGAGCCTGACGCGCCGCCGCCCTGCGCACATGCGCCGAGCAGCAATGCCGCGGCAACGACGGCAAGGAGAGTTTTCATGGCTGCGTGTTTCCTGCTAGGACAGGCTTCGATTCTAGCCTGGCGGTCTTGGGCGGCACCGAAGCGCGGCTCGCGGGCCAACACCCAACCCGCTACCCGCTACCTGCCTGCCAGGTTTTCGTAGCTGCTGCATCCGACCCTTCACGCTAAGCTGAAACATCGAATCGCGCGGCCCGATACAGTGGCCTACATGGCGCGACAAAAGCGCTGCTCTCCGGAGACATCAGATGCCTGCCACTCTCGCAGACGAACAGAACCAGCACCATTTCCCCGGCTTGAGCCGCATCGGCGCACTGCTCGCCGATCCCGGCCGCGCCGCCATGCTGTGGGCGTTGATGGACGGCAGCGCTCGCCCGGCCGGTGAGCTGACGATGATCGCGGGGCTCTCGCCGTCGGCGGCCAGCGCCCATCTCGCGCGCCTGACCGACGGCGGCCTGCTCGCACTCGAAGTGCGTGGCCGGCATCGCTATTTCCGGATCGCGTCGCCGGATATCGCCGCGTCGATCGAAGCGCTCGCCAACGTCGCGCAAGTCAGCGCGCCGCAGCGTCCCGTGCCGCGCCCCGCGCGCACCGTGCCGCTCGACATGCGCTACGCGCGCACCTGCTACGACCACATGGCCGGCGAATTGTCGGTGCGCGTGTTCGAGCGGTTGGTCGAAGGCGGTCTGCTGACGCTGCATGGCACGTCGCTGGAAGCGACCGCCGACGGCATTGCCCGCCTCGCCGACTGGGGCATCGACACGTCGGCCCAGAAAAGCCGACGCCGGCGCTTTGCCTGCACCTGCCCCGACTGGAGCGAACGGCGTCCGCACCTGGGCGGCGCCCTCGGCGCAGCGCTGCTCGATTCGTGGACTTCGCACGGCTGGGTCGAGCGCACCGAGCGGCCGCGAATTCTGCGCATCACGCCGACTGGGCATCGTCATTTCGACGCGTTTCTCGCCGCGTGATGCGCACCTGAGTGCGTGACGCGGTTACAGGAAATCGGCAACCAGCTTACGAATCGCCTTATCGAGACCTTTTGTTACACGCTGGTGAGGCGGCCTTACAAAAGTGGGGGTCTTGAAACAAACGCCGCGGGTACAGTGACTGCACGGATGCCGCACGATGCCGCGTCCGTCGGAGCCAAATCATGAGAACAGTCATCCCACACCGCTATTCGAACCGCCGCGTTATCGGCTATACGCTGATCGCAGCCGCCGCCTTTCTGCTGGCAGGCCAGGCCACCTTTGCGCAGGAAATCGAACAGGCGCCGCAGAGCGCCGCCGCCACGCAGAACACCGATCCGCCTGGCCGCGTCGCGCGTCTGAACTACACGGCGGGCGCCGTGACCACCGAACCGGCCGGCGCCACCGACTGGTCGTACGCCCAGGTCAATCGCCCGCTCACCACCGGCGACCAGTTGTGGAACGATCAGAACGCGCGCTCGGAGTTGCACATCGGCTCGACCGCGGTGCGCCTCGGACCGTCCACCAGCCTCGATCTGCTCAACCTCGACGACAACAGCGCGCAACTCAAAGTCGCGCAAGGCACGTTGACGGCGCGCGTGCGCGAGCTCGCACCGGGCTCGTCCTACGAGATCGATACGCCCAATCTCGCACTCGGCCTGAACGGCCCCGGCGACTATCGCGTCGATGTCGCACCCGACGGCAGCAGCACGACCGTCACCGTGCGCAGCGGCGGCGCCACGGTATACGGCGACAGCGGCCAGGTGCCGATCGCGGCCGGCCAGCAGATCCGCTTTGGCGGCACCAACCTGCAACAGCTCGCCGACAATGGCGCGCCTGGCCTCGACGCCTTCGACCAATGGGCGGCCGGCCGCGACGCCGCGGAAGACCGCTCGGTGTCGGCGCGCTACGTGTCGCGCGACATTCCCGGCTACCAGGACCTCGACGCCAACGGCACGTGGCAAAGCTCGCCGCAATACGGCGAAGTCTGGGTGCCGCGCGGCACGCCCGCCGGCTGGGCGCCGTATCGCGACGGCCACTGGGTGTGGCAGGCGCCGTGGGGCTGGACCTGGGTCGACGACGCGCCATGGGGCTTCGCGCCCTACCACTACGGCCGTTGGGCTCAGGTCGACGACTCGTGGGCGTGGGTGCCGGGACCGGTCGCGGTCAGCGAGCCGCCCGTCTACGCGCCGGCCCTCGTTGCCTTCGTGGGCGGCGGTGGCGGCGGCGTGAACTGGGGGGTGGATCTGGCGATCGGCGGAGCGGTCGCCGCCGGCGTCGCGTGGTTCCCGCTTGGGCCAGGCGAGCCGTGGCATCCGCATTGGGGCGGTCACGATCACTGGAGTCCCGGCTACTACAACCGCGTCAACCGGACGACGATCGTCAACAACTACAACCGCAACGTGAATGTGACCAACATTCACAACACATACATCAACTACCGCGCGCCGGGCGCCGTGACCGCAGTGCCGGCGACGGCCTTCGTGCACGGACAGCCGGTTGGGCGCTTCGCCCAGAAGGTCGATCCGCGGCAATGGCGCAACGCACAGATCAACCCGGGCGGTCCGGGCATCGCGCCGGTGCGGGAGAGTTTCGGGCCGGGCCAGCGCAACGCGAATTACCGGCCGCCGGCGGCGGTGACGACGCGTCCGGTGGTGGCGACACGTAGTCCGGTGATGCCGGCGGCCTACCACGACAGCCTCGCGCAGCGTTTCGCGCAAAGCGGCGGACGGGTGCCGGGCGGCGGTCAGCCTATCGTGCGGACCTCGGTGCCGGCGCACATGGCGGGCGGACCGGGCGCGCTGCCGGTGCAGAACGTGCGGGTCGTGCAATCGCATATCGCCGGACGTGCGCCGGGGATGGCAGCCGGTGCGCCGGGTGGACCGAATGGAATGCAGCAGCGGCCGGGCGAAGCACCGCATGGCGGCGAACCGCAAGCGCGGCCGGGCATGCCGCCGCAGATGGCCAACCAGCGGCCGCAGGCTGGCGAGGCGGGCCATCCGTCGAACGGTGTGCCGCGTCCGCCGCAAGCGAACAGTGGCAATCCGGCGGGGTTTGCACAGCAGCAGCAGCAGCAGCGGGGTATGCCGCCGCAGGCGGGTCAGCAGCCGGGCGCGAACCCGGGTTTAAACGAGCGTCACGAGCCGGCCTGGACCCAGCCGCACACGCCGATGGCGCAGCAAGCCCAGCAGCACGGCGGCCCGCAGCCGCAGACAGGACGGCCGGAGTTCGCGGCGCAACAACCCGGCGCGCAGCAGCACGGCGCGCCGCGTCCCGCGGAGAATCCGGCGGCCCAACAGCAACAGCAGCAGGCGCGTCAGCAGGAGATTCGCCCGCAACCGCAACCGTCGCAGCAGCAGGCCCAACCGCAGCGTCAGCCTGAGCCGCGGGCGCCGCGTCCGGCAGAAATTCAGGCGCAGCAACAGCCGCGTCAGCAGCAGGCGCAGCAGCAACCCCGGCCGGAGTTCCATCCGCAGCCGCAGCCGCAACAGCAACCGCGTCAGGAGCCGCATCCGCAGCAGGCGCAGCAGCCGCGTCCTCAGGCACAGCCGCAGCACGGCGACCAGCATTCGGGCGGCGGCAACCACGACGAGCATCGCAAAGGCTGAGCGCCTCCCGCCGGCGGGTTGGCACGGAGCGTAAAAAAACCGCCGCGATTCGCATCGCGGCGGTTTTTCTTTATGCGAATGGGCAGCTTTCCGACCCGCCCGAGGATCAAACAGCCATCGGTGCCGTGAGCGGCTCATGATGCCGGTAGCCGACCAGCGAGAAATCCGACGGCTCGATCTTCTCGAGCCATTCCGGCTCGTACACGCCGGTTTTCGCATACTCCGGCACGCGCTCCGAGATCGCAAAGGCCGGGCTTTCGTACGGTTCGCGCTTGAGCTGCTGCTGCAACATGTCGAGCTGGTTCTCGTAGATGTGCGCGTCGCCGATGAAATAGGTGAACCAGCGCGGCGTGTAACCCGTCAGTCGTCCGACCAGATGCAGCAACGCCGCGCCTTCGGTCAGATTGAACGGCGTGCCGAGTCCGATGTCATTACTGCGAATGTACAGGCACAGCGAAATCTCCTTGGTCACCGCATTGGGCAGGAACTGATACAGCAGGTGGCAAGCCGGCAACGCGATCTGGTCGAGCACAGCGGGGTTCCACGCATGAAACAGAATGCGCCGGTCCGCCGGGTTTTGCATGATCGTGTCCAGACATTGGCGCAACTGGTCGATCGCCTTATACAGCAGGATTTTGTTGCTGCCGTCTTCCTCGAATTCGGTCACCACCTGGAAGCCGCGTGCGGTCGCGTCGGCCAGCTGCGCGCCCGCGTTCGCGTCCAGCACCTTGTAGGCCGGCCACTGGCGCCACTGCACGCCATATACGTCGCCGAGGTCGTCCGGACCCTGGCGATACGGATTGGCGAGCCATTGCGGATTCTGGTTGGCATTCGCGTCCCACACCTTGCAGCCGAGATCGCGGAAATCCGCGGCGCTGCGCGAGGCGCGCAGGAACCCGACCAGTTCGCCCACCGCCGATTTGAACGCCAGTTTCTTCGTGGTGACCGCCGGAAAACCTTGCTGAAGGTCGAAGCGCAACATCGCGCCCGGCATGCTGATGGTGCGGATGCCAGTGCGATTCTCCTGCCACGTGCCGGTGTCGAGAATCGTGCGGACGAGGTCGAGGTATTGTTTCATTCGGGTTCCTTCGAGGCGCGTGCGAGTCGATCCGGGCGCCACGGAGATTGAGCGGAAAACCCGATTTTAACAAGTGCGGCGGGACGACGCCCGGTCGTGACGCGCGGCATCAAAAATATCGAGGGAAAAGGTGAGACGAAGTGTTGCGAGTTTGGCGCGAGCGAACGGCACACGGCCGGTCGCAGGATTGCTCGAAAGGTGCTGAACGCGCTGCTGGAATCCGCTCTTGAAATCGTTTACCGGCCCACGAGACCCGCGAGGCCCGTCGAACGATTTACAGATGCGGCACCGAGGCCGGCAATTCGCCGTGCGGCGTGGCGAGCGGCTCCCCTTCCATATGGCGCATGCCATGCGAGCACAGCAGCCGGTACAACGTAACGCGCGAGATGCCGAGTTCCTGGGCGGCGTCGCCGAGACGCCCGCGGTGACGCAATAGCGCCAGCTCGATCGCCTGACGTTCGGCCGCTTCACGCGCCTGCGCGAGCGACACCGGCACGATCTCCACGTACTCGGCAAGCTCGAGATCGCGCGCCGTGATCGCGCGCCCTTCCGACATCACGATGGCGCGCCGCACGCGGTTGATCAGCTCGCGCACATTGCCCGGCCAGCCGTAGTTATGCAGCGCCGCGATCGCGTCCGGCGCGAAGCCGCGCAAGCGACGGCTTGCATCTTTCTTGAAACGTTCCAGCATGTGCCGCGCGAGCAGTTCGATATCCTTACCGCGTGCGCGCAGCGGCGGTTCATCGATCTGCAATACGCACAGACGGTGGTAGAGGTCGGAGCGAAACCGTCCTTCGATCATCGCCGCGGTCATGTCCACGTGCGTGGCCGAGATGATGCGCACGTCGACGTCGATCGCGCCGTGTCCGCCGAGGCGCTCCACCTTGCGCTCCTGCAGGAAGCGCAACAGGCTCGCCTGGCTTTCAAGCGGCAGATCACCGATCTCGTCGAGGAAGAGCGTGCCGCCGTTTGCCGCTTCCACCCGGCCGATCTTGCGCTGATTGGCGCCGGTAAACGCACCGCGTTCGTAGCCGAATAGTTCGGATTGCAATAGGTGCGGCGGGATCGCGCCGCAGTTGATCGGCACGAACGGCGCATTGCGCCGCGCCGAGCGTTCGTGAATGGCGACCGCCGTCAGTTCCTTACCGGTGCCCGATTCGCCCGAGATGAACACCGGCGCGTCGGTCATCGCCACTTTGCGGATTGAACGGAACAGCGCGAGCATGGCGTCGCACGAGCCGACCATTTCGCCTTCGGCGCCTTGCGACGCATCGTTGGAAGCCGTTTCGCCGAGGGAAATCATGCCGTAGGCGTGACCCACCGAATCGACGATCCTGTCGCCCGAATACGGCACCGTGACGTAGTCGAAACAGTAGTCGCGCACGAGCCGGCGCAACGCGGCGTCTTGCAGTTGTCCCGGCATGGTGGCCGCGACCCAGCCGACATTCGGCATGGTCAGGCAGGATTCGAACGCAGCGATTTCGTGTGGCTGAAATTCGCTAGACAGATCCAGCAGGCCGCCAGCCGCCATTCCGGCGCGAACAGCCCGGCGCACGTCGCGCGCCGACCCCACGACTTCGACATGCCAGCCGCGCTGGTGAAACCGAGTATTCAGCTCCGCGCTCGGATCGCGCGAAACGTAAATCAGTTGCCGCGTTGCGGGTTCCATTATTCAGATCCTCTCGTCAACGAACGTTAAGGATGACGCACGCACCTGAAACGAGTTCAGACACGCTGACTCATTCGGGATTCGCGATATGGCAAAAACCGAACGGCCATTCCATTCCGTGCGGACAGCTGATCCCCAAGAAAGCGGCGTGTGTGTTTGAGACGGCCCGTTAGCGGGCTTTTTTAAATGTGAAGTTCTTTTTCGAGAGCTTACTATACGCGCGCCGCTTGGAAAACAATTATGCGAATTTAATCGCGCACTCCTTACGCTGTGTGGTTTCGCAGGCGATAAACAGTTATTCAGCCGACGAATAAAAGATTAGTGGAAGCGCTTCTCCCTGTGTAGACCGCAAGGTAGTTCGTACCGGCCAATTTAACGAATTACAGGTATTTCCTGCCAATCGTTTCAGCGTTGAAACGTTTTTGTCCCATTTCCGAATTGTGACTCCCACGTTTTCACTCGCATCCTCATCCCTCAATGGATTGCGCGTGATGGCACATGTTTCGCTAATTGCCGTGCACCAGGGAGACACATCATGCAACTCGCTTTCCGCATCGATCTGGGCGGCATTGCACCATGCGCGGCACTTTGCACCGCCATCGCGCTGATCATGCTGCCCATTGGCGCCAATGCACACGAGGCCGGACAGGCTTCATCCGCCACGCTGACGGAATCCGCCGATACAGGCTCCGCCATCTTTCCAAACGACGCGCTGGCCTCATCCGATCCGACGACGCGCGCCGCCAATCGTTTCTCCTGGCTTGCCGCCAACGCGCTGAGCATTCCGGCCGATGCTGCATCGGTGAACGACTTTTCGCTCGACGACCAGGCGCTCGCGCGGCAAGGTGGCGGCGCGGCCGGCATGGTGATGGAGGCCGCGACGCCGCAGCTCATGCGCGGCAACGGCGGCAGCGGCAGCGGCAGCGGCAGCGGCAGCGGCAGCAGCGTGACGCTGTGGGACGAGATCGCCCCGCCCGCGCCTTTACCGATTCCGATCGACGCGACGCGCGCCACCCAAGGCAACGCCGCCTGAATATCTCGCGTGTGACGCTGTATCGGCTGATGGGTCAGCATGGGTTGCGCGAATTGAGGACCGCCGACGAGAAAGCGGCGTCTGCCGCGCGCGATCGCGCGCCCGAATGAGGCGGCGCGGGCCGGATGCGGCCGGTGGTGTTTCGTGAACCTGTATGACGCTGCGTGAAGCCGCGTGGTCAGGCAGCCGCATCCACTGCGGCGAGCGCGCGGCTTGCAGGGCGCGTTCCGGCCGACTACGCGGCCGCCATGCCAAAACCCGCCGCCGCGGCGCGCAGCCGCGCGTCAGGTAGAATCAGTCCGGTTACGTTCCCCTTTCCATTCGATGACGACGCTCACCCTGATCGTCGCTCGCGCCAACAACGGCGTGATCGGCCGCGACAACCAGTTGCCCTGGCGACTTCCCGAAGACCTCGCGTTCTTCAAGCGCACCACCATGGGCGCGCCCATCATCATGGGACGCAAGACGCACGAGTCGATCGGCCGGCCGTTGCCGGGACGCCGCAACATTGTCGTGACACGGGATGCCGCCCGGCGTTTCCAGGGCTGCGACGCGGCCACCACGCTCGAAGACGCGCTCAAGCTCGCCGCTCAGGATCAGGCGCCGGAAGCGTTTCTGATCGGCGGCGCGCAGTTGTATGCGGAAGGTTTGCGGCAGGCGGACAAGCTGATCATCACCGAGATTTCCGCCGACTTCGAAGGCGACGCCACCTTTCCCGCGCTCGACGAAAACGAATGGGAAGAAGTCGCGCATGAAACGCATCGCGCGGATGCACCGAACGATTTCGACTACGCGTTCGTGACATATAAGCGCAAAGGCGCTTAAGGTTCTTTGGCTTGAGACGTTAGCGCCGCGCGCAAAGCAAACGGTCGGCGCCGACCGTCCGATCATGGATAAAAAAACGCCACGCAGTGACTTGCGTGGCGTTCTGCTTTTTACGGGCCAGCTAAAAACGCTGGCCGCACAGAGGCTAAACCCGCTTACTGCCCCGCGATCGTCATCCGTTCGATCAGCACCGAGCCGGTCTGCTTGGTGCCGCGCGTGATCGTATCCGCGCCGATCGCGACGATGTGGTGGAACATCTCCTGCAGCGTGCTTGCCACCGTGATTTCCTCGACCGGATACTGGATCTTGCCGTTCTCGACCCAGAAGCCCGACGCGCCGCGCGAGTAGTCGCCCGTCACGTAGTTCACGCCCTGCCCCATCAGTTCGGTCAGCAACAGGCCCGTGCCGAGCTTGCGCAGCATCTCTTCGAAGTCGTCCTCGGGACGCGTGTTCGAGCTGCGCAGCGACAGGTTGTGCGAACCGCCCGCGTTGCCGGTGGTCTGCATGCCAAGTTTGCGCGCCGAATAGGTGGACAGGAAATAGCCTTCCACCACGCCGTCTTTCACCACCGAACGCTGCCTGGTGCGCACGCCTTCTTCGTCGAATGGCGCGCTGCCCATGGCGCGCGCGACATGCGGGTCTTCGACCACTTGCACGTGCGGCGCGAACACCGGCTTGCCGAGACTGTCGACGAGGAACGAGGTCTTGCGATACAGCGCGCCGCCGCTCGTGGCTTGCACGAATGCGCCGAGAATACCCGCGGCGAGCGGCGCTTCGAACAGCACCGGCACCTTGCGCGTATCCAGGCCGCGCGCGCCGATGCGCGCCAGCGCGCGTTGCGCCGCGTAACGGCCGACCGCTTCCGGATCGGCCAGTTCTTCCGCGCTGCGGGTGGACGTGTACCAGTCGTCGCGCTGCATGTTGCGGGCGCTGCCCGCAATCGGCGCGCACGCGATGTAGTGCCGCGAGTACGGATAACCCGCCAGGAAACCGCGCGAGGTGGCCAGCACGAATTGCGAGTGCTGTGCCGAGACGCTCGCGCCTTCCGAATTCTTGATCTGCGGATCGGTCGCGAATGCGGCATCTTCCGCGCGGCGGGCGATTTCCACCGCTTCGTCCGCGGACAGATTCCACGGGTGATAGAGATCGAGGTCGCGCGGCGCCGTTTCCAGCAGTTCCGCTTCGGCGAGGCCCGCGCAATCGTCTTCCGCCGTGAAGCGGGCGATGTTGTACGCCGCCGCGACCGTGTCCTTCAAAGCCTGCGAAGAAAAGTCCGAAGTGCTCGCATTGCCGCGCTTGTTGCCGATGAACACCGTCACGCCGACCATCTTGTCGCGGTTGTGTTCGATCGTCTCGACTTCGCCGCGCCGCACGGAGACGGACAGGCCGTCGCCTTCGGAAATCTCGGTCGCCGCGTCGGTGCCGCCGAGCGACTTCGCGTGACGAAGGATGTCCGAGGCGATTTCCTTCAGTTCATCCTGGGTATGCGGAAAAAAGCGCTGCTTGACGTCCATGTCTGCTGCCATTGTCGTTGCCGTCCTGTTCGGGGCCGAGCGGCCCTGGGTGGGTTCGCTATGTTCGCTATGTTCGCTATGTTTGCTGTGTTCGCACCGGACACGCTCATGCCTCATGCCTGCAGGCGCGCCCGTGTTTGCGCGTGTGTCTGGTTGCGTATCCCGCGATCATAGCAAGGTACGCGACGCCGTACCTGGCATTCGCTGCGCCTTGCGTCAGGTCGGCCGAGCGCCGCCAGAGCGCCGCCCTGTGGTCGCTTCGCAATGCGCGAGTCCTTGCGCGCGGCGGCACCGCGGGTTCGGTGGGCGCGGCACGTTACAATATCGGCATGACACGCAAAACCCGCATTCAACCCATCGAAACCGCCGAGCCGGAAGTCGACGAGAACGGCTACGACCGTCCCAGCAAGTCCCAGCTCAAGCGCGAAATGCACGAGCTGCAGGAACTGGGCTCGGCGCTGATCGCGCTGCCTAAAGACGCGCTCAAGCGCATGCCGATGCCCGAAAAGCTCGACGACGCCGTGCGCGAAGCGCGCCGCATCACCGATCACGAAGGCAAACGCCGCCAGGTGCAATATGTCGGCCGCGTGATGCGCTCGCTGCTGGACGAGGAAACCGCCGCGCTGCGCACCGCGCTCGACACCTATAACGGCGTCAACAAGGCGGAAACGGCCAAACTCCACTGGATCGAGCGCACCCGCGAAAGGCTGCTCGCCGACGACGCCGCGCTGACCGATTTCATCCGCCAGCATCCGAACGCCGACCCGCAACAAGGCCGCACGCTGATCCGCAACGCCCGCAAGGAAGCGCAGCAGAGCAAGCCGCCGCGCTATTTCCGCGAACTGTTCCAGTGGATCAAGAACGCGGACGGACCGTCCGCGCAGACCGATTCCGACGCCGACGACGCCCTGGACGAAGACGACGATGACGACCGCGACGCCTAAGACAGCACGTCAGCACCCCGATGAGATTGTGATCGGTCTCGTGTCGATCAGCGATCGCGCGTCCACCGGCGTGTACGAAGACAAAGGTATTCCGGCCCTGCAGGAATGGCTCGGCGCGGCGCTCACATCGCCGTGGCAAGTGGTCACGCGCCTGATTCAGGACGACGCGCCGACCATTTCATCCACGCTGACCGAACTGGTCGACGAGGTGGGCTGCGATCTGGTGCTGACCACCGGGGGCACCGGCCCGTCGCGCCGCGACGTGACGCCTGAGGCGACGCTGGCCGTGGCCACCAAGGAAATGCCGGGTTTCGGCGAGCAGATGCGGCAGATCAGCCTGAATTTCGTGCCGACCGCGATCCTTTCGCGCCAGGTCGCGGTGATCCGCGAAACGGCGGAGCACGCGGCGCTGATCATCAACCTGCCGGGTCAGCCGAAGTCGATCAAGGAAACGCTCGAAGGTTTGCGCGACGCCGAAGCAGGCGACGCGGTGAAGGTGCCGGGCATTTTCGCCGCGGTGCCGTACTGCATCGACCTGATCGGCGGGCCGTACGTGGAAACCAACGCCGCCGTGGTGAAGGCGTTCCGGCCGAAGAACGCGCAGCGCGCGCCCCGGCCGGCTTAGGCGATTTTATTCGGCGCCGTTGGCGCTCTCCGGTGCCGACGGAATCAGAAAGTGCTCGCGGTAGTACTTGAGTTCGTCGATCGACTCGTGGATATCGGCCAGCGCCGTGTGCATCGCGCGCTTCTGGAAACCCTTGTAGATGGTCGGCTGCCAGCGGCGGCACAGTTCCTTCAGCGTGCTGACGTCGAGATTGCGGTAGTGGAAGAAGCGCTCCAGATCCGGCATCCAGCGCGCCATGAAGCGGCGGTCCTGGCAGATCGAGTTGCCGCACATCGGCGATTTGCCCGGCGGCACGTAGACGCTCAGGAAATCGCGGATCTGTTCGGTGGCGTCGGCCTCGCTCACCGTCGAGGCCTTCACGCGATCGATCAAGCCCGAACGGCCATGCGTGTTCTGATTCCACTGATCCATTTTGGCGAGCGTCTCGTCGCTCTGATGAATCGCGAGGACGGGCCCTTCAACTAGCCTGTCGAGCGTCGAATTCGTCACCACCACCGCGATTTCAATGATGCGGTCGGAATCGGGCTCGAGCCCGGTCATTTCCATGTCCAGCCAGACGAGATTCATGTCGCTGCGCACGAGCGGCGGCTGTTCGGTGGATGCGAGGATGTCAGTCATGAAGGCAACCCTGAGGGCCGCGCAAACGGCTTGGTGCAAGCCCGCCTGCCACGGCGATTGTTCGTTTGAGATTGGTTTGAGCGTGTTCCCGCCGCGCGGCGGGAAGAAACATATAATTCTCGCATAGATACCACGGAATCCCCGGATGCCCACCCTGTACTTCACCGTTCTGTTCGTCGTCGCCGTCGTGGCGATGGTCGGCACCAAACTGTGGCTCGCGTCGCGGCAGATCCGCTTCGTGGCCGGCCATCGCGAGCAGGTGCCGAGCCAGTTCGCCGGCACCATCGCGCTGACCGCGCATCAACGCGCCGCCGACTACACCGTCGAGCGCACGCGTCTCACCATGATCGAGATCGTCGTTAGCGCAGCCGTGCTGATCGGCCTCACGCTGCTCGGCGGTGTGCAGGCGCTCGATCTGGGCATCTCCGACTGGCTCGGCCGCGGTTACATCGGCCAGATCGCACTGGTCGCCGCGGTGATCGCGATCACCAGCGTGATCGATCTGCCGTTCGATTACTACCGGCAGTTCGTGGTCGAACAGCGCTTCGGCTTCAACCGCATGAGCAAAGGCATTTTCTTCGTCGACCGGATCAAGGGCGTGCTGCTCGGCGCCGCGTTCGGCCTGCCGCTGCTGTTCGTCGTGCTGTGGCTGATGAACCAGGCCGGCAGCCTGTGGTGGCTATGGACGTGGATCGTCTGGGTCGCCTTCCAGATGCTCGTGCTGGTGCTGTATCCGTCGTTTATCGCGCCGCTTTTCAACAAGTTCGAACCGCTCAAGGACGAAGCACTGAAGAGCCGCATCGAAGCGCTGATGCAGCGCTGCGGCTTCGCCGCCAAGGGCCTCTTCGTGATGGACGGCAGCCGCCGCTCGGCGCACGGCAACGCCTACTTCACCGGCTTCGGCGCGGCCAAGCGGATCGTGTTCTTCGACACGCTGCTCGCGCGCCTGTCGGGCAGCGAGATCGAAGCCGTGCTCGCGCATGAACTCGGCCACTTCAAGCGCCGTCACGTGATCAAGCGCATGCTCGTCACCTTCGCGATCAGTCTCGCGATGCTCGCCCTGCTCGGCTGGCTCACGCAGTGCGTGTGGTTCTATGAAGGACTGGGTGTACGGCCGTCGCTGATCGGCGGTAATAGCGGCCTCGCGTTGGTGCTGTTCTTCCTCGCGCTGCCGGTGTTCCTGTTCTTCGTGACGCCGCTCGGCAGCCTCAGCTCGCGCAAGCACGAGTTCGAAGCCGACGCATTCGCCGCGACGCAGACCGACGCGCAAGACCTGGTCAACGCGCTCGTCAAGCTATACGAAGACAACGCGTCGACCCTGACGCCCGATCCGCTCTACACCGCGTTCTACTATTCGCATCCGCCGGCGTCGCAGCGGATCGACCGCCTGCTGCGGCACGCATGAGCGGCCGCTCCCCGAAAGCGCCGCGCGCGCCGTCCAGCGCACGCGTAGGCGGCCTCGTGGTGGCCGCGCATGGCCGCCACTATCTGGTCGCGCCGGATGACGGCAGCGCCATGCTCCAATGCTTCCCGCGCGGCAAGCGCAGCGAGGTGGCGGTCGGCGATCGCGTGATTTACGAGTTGGCTTCGGCGGATCAGGGCGTGATCGTCGAGATCGGCGAACGGCGCAATCTGCTGTATCGCTCGGATCAGTACAAGTCGAAGCTGTTCGCCGCCAACCTCGATCAACTGTTGGTCGTATTGGCCACCGAACCGCATTTCAGCGAAGACCTGCTCGGGCGCGCGCTCGTCGCGGCCGAGGCGAACGAGTTGAAGCCGCTCATCGTGCTGAACAAGACCGACGTCACCGCTGAACTCGCAGGAGCGCGCAAGCGGCTCGAGCCGTATCGCGCGCTGGGTTATACGGTCGTGGAGGTGTCGATCAAGACACAGCCTGAAGCCGCGCGAGCCGCGTTGATCGAACATCTGCAGGGTCATTCGACACTGCTGCTCGGCCAGTCCGGCATGGGCAAATCGACGCTCGTGAATCTGCTGATTCCCGATGCCGAAGTCGCCACCCGCGAGATTTCGACTGCACTGAACAGCGGACGCCATACGACGACCTTCACGCGTCTTTATCCATTGCCGGGTAGCGCGGACGGCGAAGGCGGCGCGTTGATCGACTCGCCGGGTTTCCAGGAATTCGGTCTGCACCATTTGACCGAAGGACGGCTCGAGCGCGCGTTTCCGGAGTTCCGGCCGCTGTTGCCGAACTGCCGGTTCTACAACTGCCATCATTTGCAGGAACCCGGTTGCGCGATTCTCGAAGCGGTCGCGGACGGCCGCATCCGCCGCGAACGGCATGCGCTGTACGCGCAACTCGTGCACGAAGCCAGCCAGATCGTCCGCTGACATGAGACTGATGCGCACGCCGAATCTGATCATCGGCCAGCATTGGGTCAATGTGCTGGCCACTGCCGGCATAGCTTGCGAGTTGCACAATCGTTATCTGAACGGCGCGCTGGGGGATATTCCGGCGGATCAGTGTTCGCCGGAGCTTTGGCTCGTCGATGAGCGCGACGAGGCGATGGCGCGTAGGCTGATCGCCGCGGCTTCGCATGGTCCGGCGGCGGGGTCGCCTGGATGGACGTGCCGTCAGTGTGGCGAGGCGCTCGAGGCGCAGTTTACGGTCTGCTGGCAGTGCGGGACGGCGCGCGATCCGCTGGATGGGTGAAGCGGCTTATCGCTGACCGGCGGATTACGAACGGCGCCGCGGCATGGATGGAAAAGGCCGGGGGCGGTGCCCCCTACACGATTGATTTCCCATGCCTGAAAAGCGAAACCCTACGCGTCGAAGAAACGTAGGGTCGGGCGACAGACTGACAGCGGATTGCACTTTCTTTACAGTTAGTAGCGCCAGCTTGGCGGCGTCAAGCCAGCCACACCGCAATCGTCAGCATCAGCAACAAAATCATCCACAGCACCACCGCGCGCCACACCAGGCCCACGGCCGATTGCAGCGTGCGTGGCGTGCAGTCGTCGCCGACTTGCATCGGGCCGCCGTCGCCAGTGGCGAGCGCGTCGAGGCTTGACGGCTCAGCCAGCGGCCCGCTCAAACGGGCGCCCAGCGCACCGCTACCTGCCGCCAGCAACACGCCGTCGTTCGCGTCCGGCCATTGGCGCGCATGGTTGCGCCATGCATAAATCGCGTCTTCGAAATTACCGACGATCGCAAAACCCATCGACGTCAGCCGCGCCGGCACCCAGTCGATCACGAAGAAAGCACGCTGCGCAAAGCTCGAAAACGCGACGGTGCGATCGTCGACCGGCCGCGCCCACGTGCGCGCCAGATACTCGGCAATCCGGTACAGCACCGCGCCCGCCGGCCCGACCGGAATCAGAAACCAGAAGAACACCCCGAACACATGCCGATGCGAAGCGACCACCGCGTGAATCAGCGTGTGACGCACGATCTCGCTGACCGGCATGTCGACGGTATCGAGCCCGGTCCATTCGCTCAGGACTTCGCGCGCGCGCGGCACGTCGTCGTTATTCAACGCGAGGTGGATGTCCGTGAAATAGTGGCTGAACTGGCGGAAGCCCAGCGTGAAGTACAGCACCGCCACGTTCCACAGGAACGCCAGCGCAAAGTGAATGTGATACAGCACGTAGTAGACGAGCGCGACGACCAGCGTCCACGGCACCACCACCACGAGCCAGGCGAGCAGGCCATGCTTCGGCTTGCCGGCATCAAATCCGTGCGCTGCCGACTCCGCATGGTACTGAAGCAACGCGGACACCGGGTTATTCGGCGACAACGCGCGTATCTGTTCAATGATCAGAGCCAGCAATACGGAGAAAAAAGTCATGCGATGCGCCGTGCTTTTCGAGTTTTACGATTGTTTTATAACGATAGCACAGGGTCGGATGCCACTGAGCGCCGACCTCGACAAACACCCGACAAGTGCACAAGTCATGCGGCTCATGCCGCGAGGAAGCGATAGAAGTTGCGCAGCATGGCGGCCGTTGCACCCCAGATGAAATGGTGGCTACCGACTTCGCTGCTGCTCTCGTCACCTTCAGCTTCAGCCGATGCGGCGCGCGGATAGGGCATCGCGAAAAAGCGGCGCTCGCCGCCTTCATAGCGGAACACGCGCACTTCGTGGTGCGCAGGGTTCATCAGAAACGCGAGCGGCACTTCGAAAACTTCGGCGACCTCGAGCGCGTCCGCCTTCACCGTGAACGGCGGATGCACGAGGCCGATCACCGGCGTCACGCGAAAACCGGTGCCGGTCAGATAGTCGGGCAATGCGCCGAGAATTTCCACACGCGAGGGATCGAGGCCCACCTCCTCTTCCGCTTCCCGCAGCGCGGTTGCGGTGGCGTCGGCGTCGAAGGGTTCATGACGGCCGCCAGGAAAGCTCACCTGACCTGCGTGATCGTTCAGATGGTCGGCGCGCTGAGTCAGCAGGACGGTCAGGCCGTGTTCGCGGACCGCCAGCGGCACCAGCACCGCCGCGACTCGCGGATCGGCGCGGGTATCGCGCCAGGGCGCATCGACGACCATCTCGGGGGTCCAGTGAAGGCGTTGCTCGAAGCGTGCGCGCAGGCCATCAGGCGTGAGACGGTCGGCCGCCACCGGCGGCAGATCGGCGCCTGTCGCTTCGACAGGCAGGGTTTCAGGCTCAAAGACGGGGCGGGTCAACGGGTCTCTCGAAATGAGCGGATAGGGACATTCCGCTATTTTGACCTGGCAAACAAAAAAGCACCCGCGAGGGGTGCTTTTTCTTACAGCATTTACGCTTCGGCAGCGTTGCGATCTTTCTTCGCAACCAGCTTTTCCTTGATCCGGGCCGACTTGCCCGAACGGTCGCGCAGGTAGTACAGCTTCGCACGACGCACATCGCCACGACGCTTCACGACGATGCTTGCCAGCAGCGGCGAGTACGTCTGGAACGTACGCTCGACGCCTTCGCCCGACGAAATCTTGCGGACGATGAACGACGAATTCAGACCACGGTTACGCTTGGCGATCACGACGCCTTCGTAAGCCTGAACACGCTTACGCGTACCTTCAACCACGTTCACGCTGACGATCACCGTATCGCCGGGGGCGAATTCGGGGATGGTTTTCTCGCCGAGAGCGCGGCCGATTTCTTCCTGCTCGAGAATTGCAATCAGATTCATCACTGACTCCTAAGTCCATCTTGTCGACGTTCGTACCTGCCTCGTGAAAACACTTGGCTACGGCCCCGATAGAGGATGGGTTCACATCTGGCACCGTGCACGCATGCGCGGCGCCGCCTAATGTCCGCTTGCAAGACCCAAGGCTTTACGCCTTCGACTCTTCCTTCGCGAGACTCGCAAGCCATGCCTCGTCGGCACGGCTCAACATCTTGTTCTTTCTGGCCTTCACGATCAGATCGGGCCGTTTGTTCAACGTATTGCGCAAGGCTTCACGCCGGCGCCACGCCTCGATTTCCGCGTGATGGCCGCCGAGCAGCACATCCGGCACACGCACGCCGTTGTATTCCTCTGGGCGCGTGTAATGCGGGCAATCCAGCAGCACGTCGACAAAACTATCCTGCACCGCCGACTGCGAGTCGTTGAGCACGCCGGGCAACTGACGCACCACGGCGTCCATCAAGGCCATGGCCGGCAATTCGCCGCCGGACAGCACGAAGTCGCCAAGACTGACTTCTTCGTCGACCACACGGTCGAGCAAACGCTGATCGATCGCTTCATAGCGCCCACACAACAGGATCAAACCGGGCTCGGCCGCGAACTGCATGACGCGGTCGTGATTCAACGTGGCGCCTTGCGGCGACATCATCACAACGCGCGACGCGCCGATGCCCTGCTCCGCCTGCGCTGCTTTCGCGGCGCCGATCGCATCTTCCAGCGGTTTCGCCAGCATCACCATGCCGGGGCCGCCGCCGTACGGGCGATCGTCAATCGTGCGGTAGTTGTCGGTTGTGAAATCGCGCGGATTCCACGTACGCAACCCGTAGCGTTCCTGCTTCGCGGCACGGCTGGTGATACCCCAGTCGGTCAGCGCGCGAAACATGTCAGGAAAGAGCGTGACGACATCGAACTGCATCGCTCTCTCCATTCAGCGAAATTATTTAGTAATCAGCTTCCCAATCGACAGTGATCTGCTTCGCCGCCTGGTCCACCGTTTTGACAAAGACGCCGACGAACGGGATCAAACGCTCGCCGGTGACCGGCTTGCCGCTTTTGTCGGTATCCGGGTATTCGATGCGCAACACCGAGTGCGCACCGTTGTCGATCATGTCTGCAACCTTGCCGAGATTGACCCCGGCAACGTTCACCACATCCAGGCCGAGCAGGTCGACCCAGTAGAACTCGTCGGCTTCGAGAGCCGGAAATTCGCTGCGGCTGATATAGACGCGGGAGCCGCGCAGTGCCAGCGCCACATCGCGGTCAGTGACGCCGCCCAGATGGGCAACCACACTGTCGCTATGCGTTTTCGCCTGCAACGACGGCGCCGATTTGCGCTCCTGGCCTTTGATCAGCCACCAGCGCTTCGCGCTCAGCAACGCATCGCCGCCGTGGCCGGCATCCGCGTGCGCGGCCACCTTGACCCAGCCTTTGAGGCCGTAAGCGTCGACGATTGCGCCGACCTCGACCGCATCGGCCGGCCAGCTTTCCACCGTTTCCATGCGCATTTCCGCCGCACCGGACCCGGCGTTTGCAACTTGGGCTTTCGCCTTGCCTTCGGCTTTTTCGACCGGCTTGCGGACGAATGCACCGAACGGCGCCTGACCAGACGTCTTCGCGCGCGGGGCTGCTGCCTTTACGCGACCTGAACTGCCGGAATCACGTTCAGACATAAAAACACCTTGAAGATAACCTCGCTGCCAGCTTCGACGCCTGCTTCAGCAAAACACCTTGCGCATCGCACTGCTCACGCAAATCGCGCGACCCGACGACGATACGCATGCCAGCTACCATTAAGCAGCCGGCTGCGCCTTTGCAGCTTCCTTCACGAGGCGCTCGACGGTCGGCGACAGTTGTGCGCCAACGCCTTGCCAGTACGTCAGGCGGTCCTGAGCGATACGGAGGGACTCGCCCTTCGTAGCGACCGGGTTGTAGAAGCCAACGCGCTCGATGAAGCGGCCGTCACGACGGTTACGCGAATCGGTTGCGACGATGTTGTAGAACGGGCGCTTCTTGGAGCCGCCACGAGCCAAGCGGATGATGACCATACTAGAATCCTTGAAAACCGGGGTTCGGAACGACTGAAACACGCGATTATAGCGGGAAACCGACGCCATAACAAACACTTACCCGGATAAACTGAACGACGGGGTTGCGCCGGCCGTACAGGCGGGAGCCCGAAACCACGCCGAAACGCCCGAATTACCTGACGGAGCGCCCGTGAAACTCCTGCCGCGAATTGTGTTTTTGCGCGCTTTCTGTACCATCGCCACGCGATTCTTCGCCTCGGCGCGCGATTTGCGAAGCCGGGCGCTTCGCATAGGCACGGCCGTGTTGCTCGCCGCAACTGCCCTGCCATGCCTCGCCGCGCTACCCGTGGACCGGATCAAACTGCCGCCGGGCTTCCATATCGAGGTCTTGTCGGATGCCGTGCCGAGCGCGCGAGCCATGGCGCTCTCGCCGAAGGGCATTCTCTATCTAGGCAGCCTCGACGGCCACGTCTACGCGCTCGAATTGCAGAACGGACGTGTGACGGCCCGCCACGTAATCGCTTCCGGCCTGGAAACGCCGGCGGGTGTAGCGTGGCACGATGGAGCGCTCTATGTATCCGCAGTGTCGAAAATTGTACGCTTCGATGCGATCGATACTCACCTGAACGGTCCGTCCAAACCGGCCGTCGTGATCGACACCTTGCCCACGGAGACGCACCACGGCTGGAAATTCATCGCGTTCGGCCCGGACGGCAAGCTCTACGTGCCGCAAGGCGCGCCCTGCAACGTCTGCCTGAAAGATCGCAACCGTTTCGGGCTGATCGGCCGCATGGACCCGGACGGCAGTCACTACGAAGTCGTGGCGCGTGGCATTCGCAATTCCGTTGGCTTCGCGTGGCATCCCTTGACGCATGAAATGTGGTTCACCGACAACGGCCGCGACCTGCTTGGCGACGACGTGCCGGACGACAAGCTCAACCGCGCGACGCGCGCCGGAATGGATTTCGGCTTTCCGTACTGCCATGGCGGCGACACGCCCGATCCCGAGTTCGGCAAGGACCATCCGTGCAGCGCGTTTACGCCGCCCGCGGTCAAACTCGGTGCGCATGTCGCGGCGCTCGGCATGCGCTTTTACGACGGCCCGATGTTTCCGGCCGCCTACCGGAACACTATTTTTATCGCCGAGCACGGTTCGTGGAATCGCAGCAAGAAGGTCGGCTATCGCGTCGTGCACGTGGTTACAAATCCGGATGGCAGCAATGCCCGCCAGGAAGTGTTTGCCGAAGGCTGGCTGCAATCCGGCGAAACCGAATGGGGACGCCCCGCCGACGTGCTGCCACTGCCCGACGGTTCGCTACTCATCAGCGACGACTACGCCGGCGCAGTCTATCGCGTCACCTACTCGGCGCCGTAGCCCGCTTCGCGTGTCAAGCAACGTCAAACGCCGTGCGCTCGAGAAGCCTGGCCAGTCAATCGACCGCCGGCACCCGGCGCCGTCGATCCAGCCAGTTCCGCGTTCGTCACACCACTCGCCAAGCTGCCATGATCACCCGCTGCACCGCTGCCGCGACCACCTACCCTTCACCCCGCGGCTGAGAGCGCCTTCGCCCCTGCCGCGACTACCCGTCACGTGACCGGCGGCCCATGGCGGGCGTAAAATGCGCGTCGGTCCGCGCGCACTGCGCGCTGCTCCTTTCGACCGCCTGTCACTCTGCTCTGGCCTACATGTCCACCCTTGTCTCGACTTCCCCGCGTTTTAGATCCAAGACGATTACCGCTGCACTGGCGTTCTTCTTCGGCAGCCTCGGCGCTCACCGGTTCTATCTGTACGGCATGCGTGACATCTACGGATGGGCACACGTGCTCGGCACGCTGATCGGCATTCCGGGAGCCATGCTCCTCGTGGCGAGCGAACGCGCTTCGACGCTCGGCTGGGTGCTGGCCTTTCCCGGCGCGATCTCGCTGATCGCCGCGTTTCTCGCCGCGATCGTCTACGGGCTGCGTCCGGACGAAAAGTGGGACGCGCAATTCAACGCCCAGACCCAGCGCAAAAGCCGCTCCGGCTGGACCGTCATTTTCATCGTGATCTTTTCGCTGCTGATCGGCGCCTTCCTGCTGATGACGGGTCTGGCCATTTCGTTCCAGACGTACTTCGAAAGCCAGGTGCAGGCGGCCAAAGCGCTCTCGCAATGATCCGCCGCGCGTCGCGCTAGAAAAGATTCAGTTGAGGGTCGTCGTGTGCCGGCTTATCGGCACGCGGCACGTCGGCCGGGCGAAAGTGCGACATATCCAGAATGCCGCGGTCCCGGCGGTTCAACCCCAGGCGGCGCACCGCCTTGTGGAATCGCTGCTTGAGCAGATCCGCCCACAAGCCTTCGCCTTTCATGCGCGTGGCGAACGAAGAGTCGTAGTCCTTCCCGCCCCGCATGTCCCGCACGCGACTCATCACCCGATCGGCACGATCTGGAAAGTGCGCCGCGAGCCAATCCTTGAATAGCGGCGCAACTTCCCACGGCAGACGCAACACGATGTAGCTCGCGTTGCTCGCGCCGGCTTCCGCGCAGGCCTCCAGCACGCGCTCCATGTCCGGTTCGGTCACGAACGGAATCACCGGCGCGATGCTGACGCCGACCGGAATGCCCGCCTCGCTCAACGTGCGGATGGCGCGCAAGCGCCGCGACGGCGTGGCCGCGCGCGGCTCGAGCGTGCGAGCGATCTCGGCGTCCAGCGTGGTGATGGTGATGGCCGCCATGAATTGCCCGCGCGCCGCCATGGGCGCCAACAAATCGAGATCGCGTTCGATCAGCGACGACTTGGTGATCGCCGCAAACGGATGCTGACGTTCGCTGAGCACTTCGATCACCCTGCGCGTGAGCCGCAGATCGCGCTCGACGGGTTGCCAGGCGTCCGTATTGACGCCCAGCGCGATCGGCTCCGGCACATAGGAGTTCTTCGACAGTTCCCGCTCGAGCAACTCCGGCGCATTAATCTTGGCGTAGATCCGGCTTTCGAAGTCGAGGCCCGGCGACAGTCCCAGATAAGCGTGCGTGGGCCGCGCAAAACAATAAATGCAGCCGTGCTCACACCCGCGATACGGGTTCAGCGACACGCTGAACGGAATATCCGGCGACGCATTGCGCGTAAGAATGGTCTTGGCCCGTTCTTCGAAGACCTGCGTGCGCAAGACTTTGGGTTCGTCATCGTCTTCCGGCGCCGACAGCCAGCCGTCGTCCACCGCTTCGCGCTGGTCGACTTCGTAGCGGCCTTGCAGGTTCGTCACCGCGCCACGGCCTTTGCGAGGCGCGGGCGGCGCGATCGGAAATTCGTTGACGGAGTGGGAGTCGGAGTCGGTCACGGCTGGAACACGTAAAAACGCAAAACGGAAAAACGGCGCAAAACACCTGTACAAATATACAGTGTTTACGCCGTTTGTCGAGCCCCGCCGAGCGCTGTCGCGCGGATCAATCCCCTACCGGAATCGTCAGCGTTTCCTTGATCTCCTCCATCACCACGTAGCTCTTCGACTGCACCGCGCCGGGCAGTTGCAGCAGGATGTCGCCTAGCAGTTTCCGGTAATCGGCCATTTCGCCGATGCGCGCCTTGATCAGATAGTCGAAATCGCCCGACACCAAATGGCATTCCAGCACCTCGGGGATCTTCTGCACCTCGCGGCGGAACTGGTCGAACATGTTGCCGCTCTTGTGATCCAGCGTGATCTCGACGAACACCAGCAGCGCCGCGCCCAACTCCGCCGGATTCACGCGCGCGTGGTAGCCGGTGATCACGCCATCGCGCTCCATCCGCTTGACGCGCTCGATGCACGGCGTGACCGACAGTCCAACCTGTTCGGCCAGGTCCTTCATGGCGATGCGGCCGTCCTGCTGCAGCAGCCGCAGGATCTTGCGATCGAGTTTGTCGAGGGCCCGGACCGGTTGGCGCTGTGTACGCATGATGTTTTTGCTGAAAATCTTGAAAATACAATAACAAAACCTGCCTGACTGTTAATAGTATAGCGGTTAACACTGGGCGATCCGCGATACACCTTGTTAATCGAACGAATTCCACCGAATCGACAAGCGCACCGTCCTCAGACCTCATTTGAATACCTGGAGCATCTATGCGAGTCGTCATTTTGGGCAGTGGCGTCGTCGGCGTGACCAGCGCGTATTACCTGGCGCGCGCGGGACACGAAGTGACCGTGATCGATCGCGAGGCCGGCCCGGCGCTCGAAACCAGTTTCGCCAACGCCGGCCAGATCTCGCCGGGCTATGCGTCGCCGTGGGCCGCGCCTGGCGTGCCGCTGAAAGCCGTGAAGTGGATGTTCCAGAAACACGCGCCGCTGGCAATCCGCCTCGACGGCACGCAATTCCAGTTGCAATGGATGTGGCAGATGCTGCAGAACTGCACGTCGTCGCGCTATGCGGTAAACAAGGGCCGCATGGTTCGCCTCGCCGAATACAGCCGCGACTGCCTGCAAGCGCTGCGCGCCGAAACCGGCATTCAATATGAAGGCCGCACCGGCGGCACGCTCCAGGTGTTCCGCACGCAGCAGCAATTCGAAGGCGCCGCGAAAGACATCGCCGTGCTGCAGGAAGCCAACGTGCCGTATGAACTGCTGTCGCCGGCCGAACTCGCGCGGGCCGAGCCGGCGCTCGCCGCGGTGTCGCACAAGCTGACCGGCGGTCTGCGCCTGCCAGGGGACGAAACCGGCGACTGCCAGATTTTCACCACGCGCCTCGCCGCGCTGGCTGAGGAACTGGGCGTCAAATTCCGCTACAACACGCCGATCGACGCACTCGCAATGGCCGGCGACCGCATCGCCGGCGTGAAGTGCGGCGAAGAACTGGTGCGCGCGGATTCGTTCGTCGTCGCGCTGGGCTCGTATTCGACCGGCTTCCTGTCCGGTCTCGTGAAGATTCCGGTGTATCCGCTCAAGGGTTATTCGATTACCGCGCCGATCGTCAACGAAGCGTCGGCGCCGGTGTCCACCGTGCTCGACGAAACCTACAAGATCGCGATCACGCGTTTCGACGACCGGGTTCGTGTGGGCGGCATGGCCGAGATCGTCGGCTTCGACAAATCGTTGCGCCAGGCGCGCCGCGAAACGCTGGAACTGTGCGTGAACGATCTGTTCCCGGGCGGCGGCGATACGTCGAAGGCGACCTTCTGGACCGGTCTGCGCCCGATGACGCCAGACGGCACGCCCATCGTCGGCCGCACTCCCGTGCCGAACCTGTTCCTCAACACGGGCCACGGCACGCTGGGCTGGACGATGTCGTGCGGTTCAGGCCAACTGCTCGCCGACGTGATGTCGGGCAAGCAACCGGCCATCAAGGCGGACGATCTGTCGGTGCATCGCTATCTCGGCGAGGTTGGTGCCGCGCATCGCCCGGCTTATGCCTAAGTTTTAGCAACGACGCTTCGCCAGAACGGTAGCGCTGGTTTGTGAACGTACAGACCAGCGCCACAAAAACAAACGGCGCCTGACAAGGCGCCGTTTGTTTTTTCAAGCGTAGTGAAAAGCCGCGTCAGAACTGATCTTCCGACAAAGCCAGCACACTCTCTCCACCCTTCGCGTTGACAATCGACGCCTCGAACGCCGACGCCAGCGGCAGCACATGCTCCGCATAAAACTGCGCGGTCGCGATCTTGGCGCCGTAGAACGAGTGGTCTTCGTCGCGCTTTTGAGCCGCCACCAGCATCGCGCGCGCCATCTGCCAGCCGCCCAGCACGACGCCCGCGAGTTTCAGATACGGCACGCTGCCGGCGAACACCGCGTTCGGATCGCCCTTCGTATTGGCTACAACGAAATCCACCGCGGCAGCCAGCGATTGATGGCCCTGCGCGAGGTACTTCTTCATCGAGTCGAACGCAGGGCCTTGCTGTGCGCCGAGTGCTTCGATCGTCGCAGCCACCTCGGCGAGCAGCGACCTCGCCACCTTGCCGCCGTCGCGAACGGTCTTGCGGCCGATCAGGTCGTTGGCCTGAATCGCGGTCGTGCCTTCGTAGATCGGCAGAATGCGCGCATCGCGGTAGTACTGCGCGGCGCCGGTTTCTTCGATAAAGCCCATGCCGCCGTGTACCTGCACGCCGAGGCTCGTCACATCGATCGACAACTCCGTGCTCCAGCCCTTCACGATCGGCACGAGGTATTCATAGATCGCCTGATGCTCCGCGCGCGTTGCTTCGTCGGGATGACGATGCGCGATGTCGCAGTGCGCCGCGGCCACATAAGCCAGCGCGCGCGATGCTTCGGTGAGGCCGCGCATGGTCGAGAGCATACGGCGCACGTCGGGGTGCTGAATGATCGCCACTGATTGCTTCGCGGAGCCATCCACGGGACGGCTTTGCACGCGATCTTTCGCGTACGCCACCGCTTTCTGATAGGCGCGATCCGAAATGCCGACGCCTTGCATGCCGACAGCAAAACGGGCCGCGTTCATCATGATGAACATGTACTCGAGGCCGCGATTCTCCTCGCCGATCAGATGACCGATCGCGCCGCCGTGGTCGCCGAATTGCAGCACCGCGGTCGGGCTCGCCTTGATGCCGAGCTTGTGTTCGATCGACACGCAATGCACGTCGTTGCGCTCGCCGAGCGAACCGTCTTCGTTGACGAGAAACTTCGGCACGATAAAGAGCGAAATGCCTTTCACGCCTTCCGGTGCATTCGGTGTGCGCGCCAGCACAAGATGGGCGATGTTCTTCGCCATGTCGTGCTCGCCCCACGTAATGAAAATCTTCGTGCCGAACAGCTTGAACGAACCGTCGCCCTGCGGCTCGGCGCGCGTACGCACCAGCGCGAGATCGGAACCGGCCTGCGGCTCGGTCAGGTTCATCGTGCCGGTCCATTCGCCGGAAATCAGCTTGGGCACATAGGTTTGTTTTTGCGCTTCGGTGCCGGCGGTGAGCAGCGCTTCGATCGCGCCGTCGGTCAACAACGGACACAGCGCGAACGACAGGTTCGACGCGTTAAGCATTTCGACACACGGCGTCGCGATCAGCTTCGGCAGGCCCTGGCCTTCGTAGTCGACGGGATGTTGCACGCCTTGCCAGCCACCTTCGCCGAACTGGCGAAACGCTTCCTTGAAGCCGGGCGTCGCGGTGACCACACCGTCTTTCCAGCTGCTCGGATTGCGATCGCCTTCGACATTCAGCGGCGCCAGCACGCTACCGCACAGTTTCGCCGATTCTTCGAGAACAGCCTGCGCGGTCTCGAGGTTCGCGTCTTCGAAGCCCGGCAAGCTCGCGATGTCTTCGAGACCGGCCAGTTCTTTCATCACGAACAGCATGTCCTTGATGGGCGCCGTATAGCTCATTTCAGTTCTCCTCCCGCTTCTGATATAAAAAAGGGCGCTGGACTCGATCGGTCCCGCGCCCTTCCTGTGCTGCCAGACGCCTTTTATGCGGCGTTACGGCGCTTAGCCGAGTTCGCTAACGAGCTCGGGCACGAGCGTGAACAGATCGCCCACCAGACCATAATCGGCGACGCTGAAGATCGGCGCTTCTTCGTCTTTATTGATCGCAACGATCACTTTGCTGTCTTTCATCCCGGCCAGATGCTGGATCGCGCCCGAGATGCCGACTGCGATGTACAGCTGCGGCGCGACGATCTTGCCGGTTTGACCGACCTGATAGTCGTTCGGTACGAAGCCCGCGTCGACCGCGGCACGCGATGCGCCGAGTGCGGCATTCAGTTTGTCCGCCAGCGGTTCGAGGACCTTCGTGTAGTTCTCGCCGTTGCCCAAACCGCGGCCACCCGAGACGATGACCTTCGCCGACGTCAGTTCCGGACGGTCCAGCTTCGTCACTTCGCGGTTGACGAAGGACGAGATACCGCTGTCCGCCGCCGCTTCGATTTTCTCGACCGTTGCGCTACCGCCTTCAGCTGCGACTGCATCGAAACCCGTCGTGCGGACCGTGATGACCTTGATCGGGTCAGCCGATTGCACGGTTGCGATGGCGTTGCCGGCGTAGATCGGGCGCTCGAACGTGTCCGGGCTATCCACCGCGGTGATATCGCTGATCTGTGCGACGTCGAGCTTCGCTGCGATACGCGGCGTGATGTTCTTGCCGTAGGCGGTTGCCGGCGCGAGGATGTGCGAATAGTCCTTCGCGATGTTCAGCACCGTCGCTTCAATGTTTTCCGCGAGGCCTGCTTCGAGTTGCGGCGCGTCGGCCAGCAGTACTTTGCTCACGCCTGCAATCTTCGCTGCGGCATCCGCCGCGGCTTGCGCGTTGTGCCCTGCCACCAGCACGTGAATGTCGCCACCAATCTTCTGGGCCGCTGCGATCGTGTTCAGCGTCGCGGCCTTGATCGATGCGTTGTCGTGTTCTGCTATTACCAGATTCGTCATTTGCTCTGTCTCCCTCACAGCACCTTGGCTTCGGTCTTCAGCTTCTCGACCAGCGTCTTCACATCCGGCACCTTCACACCGGCGGAGCGCTTGGGCGGCTCGACAACCTTCAGCGTCTTCAGGCGCGGCGTGACATCAACGCCGAGGTCTTCCGGCTTGAGGACTTCCAGCGGCTTCTTCTTCGCCTTCATGATGTTCGGCAGCGTGACGTAGCGCGGCTCGTTCAGGCGCAGGTCGGTCGTGACGACAGCAGGCAGCGTCAGCGACAGCGTTTCCGCGCCGCCATCCACTTCGCGCGAGACGGTCGCCTTGCCGTCAGCAACAACCACCTTCGATGCAAACGTGGCTTGCGGCAAACCAGCCAGCGCGGCGAGCATCTGGCCGGTCTGGTTCGAATCGTCGTCGATAGCCTGCTTGCCGAGAATGATCAGCGAAGGCTGCTCCTTGTCAACCAGCGCCTTCAGCAGCTTGGCCACGGCCAGCGGCTGCAGTTCCTGCGAAGACTCGATCAGGATCGCGCGATCCGCGCCGATCGCCAGCGCCGTGCGCAGCGTTTCCTGCGATTGCGTCACGCCCGCCGACACGGCGATCACTTCCGTCGCCACGCCCGCTTCCTTCAAACGCACGGCTTCTTCAACCGCGATTTCATCGAACGGATTCATCGACATCTTCACGTTCGCGATGTCGACGCCCGTGCCGTCCGACTTGACTCGAACTTTCACGTTGTAATCGACCACTCTTTTGACTGGCACCAGGATTTTCATGCACACGCTCCAAAGTTACGAATACGTCAACCCAACGAACATTATAACGACTGCCCTCATCGCAGCCCGGTCGCGGGTGCTTTAGCAGGAGGATATCGCTCCTCAATGGCGTGACGGCAATATCGAACGGTCGTTCTATTTTAATCCCGAAAAAACCCGGGCGACAACCCCGGGTTAAGCCCTACGACTCTAAATTTGCATTGCCGTCGTGTTCTGCTTGCTCTGCAGGCCGCCGTCTCACCAGGCGGTGATGACCGACCCGCCGAATTTGCTTTCGACGAACTGCTTCACTTCCGGCGAATGATACGCCGCGACCAGCTTGGCGACCCACGGCTTGTTCTTATCTGCCTCGCGGATTGCGATGACGTTCACGTAAGGACCCTTGGGGTCTTCAATCGCGATGGCGTCCTGCTTGGGCTTCAGACCCGCTTCCATCGCGAAGTTCGTGTTG
Source organism: Paraburkholderia sp. BL17N1 (assembly GCF_003634175.1). Lineage (NCBI taxonomy): Bacteria > Pseudomonadati > Pseudomonadota > Betaproteobacteria > Burkholderiales > Burkholderiaceae > Paraburkholderia > Paraburkholderia sp. BL17N1. Next base: position 2,430,191 of record NZ_RBIW01000001.1, on the reverse strand, counting down.
ATCGCAGCCGCGTCCACGTCGTTCAGCGAGCGCGGAATCTGTGCGGCATCGAGTTCGACGATCTTCAGCTTCTTCGGGTTGTCGACGATGTCGAGCGGCGTCGCCTTCAGGCCCGCGTCGGCGCGCAGCTTCAGCAGACCCTGCTTTTGCAGCAACAGCAGCGCGCGGCCGCCGTTGGTCGGATCGTTCGGCACCGCGATCTTCGCGCCCGGCTGCAGTTCGGCGAGCGTCTTCACTTTCTTCGAATAGATACCCATCGGATACGTGACCGTGTCCGCGATACGGATCAGCTTGTAGCCGCGGTCCTTCACCTGCGCCTGCAGATACGGGTCGTGCTGGTAGCTGTTTGCGTCCAGATCGCCGCCGGCGAGCGCCGCGTTCGGCTGCACGTAGTCGGAGAATTCGACGATCTTGATGTTCAGACCGTTCTTCGCCGCGACCGTCTTCACGACTTCCATGATCTGTGCGTGCGGACCGCCGGTCACGCCGACCTTGATCGTGTCTTCGGCGTAAGCCGCGTTGGCGGCGACGAGCGATGCGGCACCGAGCGCGGCAGCCAGCTTAAGAATGAAACGACGTTGCATGATGGACCTTTCCAAACCTGTCGACTTTGTTGTTTTACTTATGGCTCAAACAACGCACGAGCCAATCCCCGAACGACTGCACCAACTGCACGAAGACGATCAGAATCACCACGACCGTCAACATCACTTCCGGCAGGAAACGCTGATACCCGTAGCGAATGCCGAGATCGCCGAGACCGCCGCCGCCGATCGCGCCCGCCATCGCCGAATAGCCGACCAGCGAGACGAAGGTGATCGTCAAGCCGGCGACCACGCCCGGCAGCGATTCCGGCAGCAACACCTTGAAAACGATCTGGCTGGTGGTCGCGCCCATCGCCTGAGCCGCTTCGATCAGACCGCGATCCACTTCGCGCAGCGCCGTCTCGACCAGACGCGCGATGAACGGCGCGGCGGCGATCGTCAGCGGCACGACGGCGGCCGCCGTACCGATCGACGAACCGACCACGAGACGCGTGAACGGAATCACCGCAACCAGCAAAATGATGAACGGCGTCGAGCGCACCGCATTGACGACTACGCCCATCACGCGATTCACGGCGATGTTCTGCAACACGCCCTGGCGATCCGTCAGATACAGCAGCACGCCGAGAGGCAAACCCACCAAAGCGCCGACCAGTCCGGAAATGCCCACCATGACGAGCGTTTCCCAGAACGACTGGACGAACATATCGAACATTTCACTCAACATACGAGAGCTCCTCCACCACCACGCCCTGTTCACGCAGATACGTCAGCGCCTGCGCCACCTTCGCCGGTTCGCCGCCCGCGAGCACCGCGAGCGAGCCGAACGCCTGCCCCTGGATCTCGTCGATCTGGCCGTGCAGGATGTTGAAATCGAGTTCGTAGCGGCGAATCGTTTCGGAGAGAATCGGTTGATCGACACCTGAGCCGGTGAAGGCGAGCCGCAGCAAGTGGCCGCTGCCGGTCTTCAGGCGTTCCGCCACGCGCGCCTTCATGGCGGGCGGCAATTCCTGCGCGATCACGTCGCCGATCAACGCGCGCGTGACTTCGTGATGCGGCTGCAGGAACACGTCGATGACCTTGCCCTCTTCGACCACACGGCCGGCATCCAGCACGGCGACGCGGTCGCAGACCTGCTTGATCACGTCCATCTGGTGCGTGATCAGCACGATGGTCAGGTTCAGTTCGCGGTTGATGCGCTTGAGCAGGTCGAGAATCGCGCGCGTGGTTTCTGGATCGAGCGCGGAGGTCGCTTCGTCGGAGAGCAGCACCTTGGGCTTGCTGGCCAGAGCGCGCGCGATGCCGACGCGCTGTTTTTGGCCGCCGCTGATCTGCGCCGGATAGCGGTCTTTCTGTGCCGACAGGCCGACCAGTTCGAGCAGCGGCAGCACGTTCGCTTCGATTTCGTCGCGCTTCATGCCGGCGAGTTCGAGCGGCAGCGCGACGTTCTCGTAGACCGTGCGCGAAGACAGCAAATTGAAGTGCTGGAAGATCATGCCGATCTCGCGGCGCGCCTCGCGCAATTGCGCGGCGGGCAGCGTCGTCAGATCGCGGCCGTTGACGACGATATTGCCTTCGCTCGGGCGCGTCAGCAGGTTCAGGGTGCGCACGAGCGTACTCTTGCCCGCGCCGCTGCGGCCGATGATGCCGAACACCTCGCCCGCCGGAATCGACAGATTGACGTTGTGCAGCGCCTCGACCCAGCCCCGGGGCCCGGCGAACCGCTGGGAGATATTGCGTATTTCGATCATGGAAAAACGAAACGGCGGAGGCTGCCGGCGAGCGTTGTGTGCTCCCGGCAAGCGGCCGCCGTTGCTTTTATTGGGATTTGAGCCCGCAATTCTACCGCAGCGTCGTCATTCCCTTTAATAATCAATTACGATCTTTTCATAACCTGTGGGCATTAGAGGCATGCTCAGTGCAAGACCCTCGCGCCCGCATAGTCGCTGCGACTATGATCGGGCGGACCAGAACAGGATAAGCGGCGGTTATGCAGACATCATCCCAAAGCAGCAATGTGCGGCCCGGCGTGGGCAAGCGCAGCGGCAACGGCAACGCCGGCGAACCGCAGCGCGCCTCGGTGACGACCTCCGACGGCGTCGACTTGCCGCTGTACCGCTGGGCGGCCACCGTGCCACCGCGCGCCATAGTCGCCCTGCTGCACGGTCTCGCCGAGCACGCCGGCCGCTACGCAGCGCTCGCTGCGCGGCTGAACGCGGCCGGCATCGAACTGGTGGCGATCGATCTGCGCGGCCACGGCCACGCGCCCGGCAAGCGCGCCTATGTGAAGCGGTTCGACGACTATCTGCTCGACGCGCAAGCTTTGCTCGACGCCGCCGCGCCAAGCTGCGCTCCGCTCTTCCTGATGGGCCACAGCATGGGCGGCGCTGTGGCCGCGCTGTATGCGATCGAACGCCTCGACGCGAGCGGCCGGCGCCTGAATGGGCTGATCCTGTCGAGCCCGGCGCTCGCACCCGGCCGCGACGTGCCGCGCTGGATGCTCAAGCTGAGCCAGGTGATCAGCCGTCTCTATCCAAGTTTCCCGGCGATGAAAATCGACGCCGCTTTGCTCTCACGCCTTCAGCCCGTGGTGAACGCCAATCGCAACGATCCGCTCGTGCATCACGGCGCGATTCCCGCGCGCACCGGCGCGGAACTTCTGCTGGCGATGGCGCGCATCGAACGCGGCCGCGCGGGCTTACGGGTACCGCTGCTGGTCTATCACGGCACCGCCGACAAGCTCACCGAACCCGCAGGCAGCCGCGAATTCGGCCAGCATGCAGGCTCGCCGGACAAAACCCTCACGCTGCACGAAGGCAGCTATCACGAGACGATGAACGACCTCGACCGCGATCGGGTGATCGGCGCCTTGATCGAGTGGATTGAAAAACGGCTGGTGATCCGATAGAGCCTGAGTCGCGCGTGGCTAGCCGGCGTCACGACTTCCAGTCGGGCGGCCGTTTGTCGATGAAAGCCTGCACGCCTTCGAGCGCCGACTCGTCCATCATGTTGCAGGCCATGGTCTGGCCGGCGAGTTGGTAAGCCGCCTCGATACCCATTTCCAACTGACGATAGAAGAGGCCTTTGCCGGCGCTCACGGCTTCGACCGGTTTCGCGCAAATGCTGGTGGCGAGCCGCGCGATTTCCGCGTCGAGTGCATCCGTTGGAACCACGCGGTTGACGAGACCTTGCTGCTTTGCCGCGGCGGCATCGATGAAATCGCCGGTGAGCAGCATTTCAAGCGCTGCCTTGCGCGACAGGTTGCGCGACAACGGCACGGAAGGCGTCGCGCAGAAGAGGCCGAGGTTCACACCCGAAACGGCAAACCGCGCCGTGTCGGCGGCGACCGCCAGATCGCACATCGCGACGAGTTGACAGCCGGCCGCGGTGGCAATGCCCTGCACCCGCGCGATCACCGGTTGCGGCAAGCGCTGGATCGTCATCATGAGCTTCGTGCAGCGGGCGAACAGCGCCTGGTAGTAAGCCAGCGACGGCGCCGCGCGCATTTCCTTCAGATCATGCCCCGCGCAGAACGCCCGGCCCGCGCCGGCGATCACGACCACCCGAGCGTCCGACCGCGCGATTTCGCTCAATGCCGTCTGAAGCTCGTCGAGCAAAGCGTCTGAGAGCGCGTTGAAGGCATCGGGCCGGTTCATCGTCACACGCACGACGCCCGGCACGCCGTACGCGCCGTGTTCGATCTCGATCAGTGAAGCGTTGTCCGCATCGGCATTCATGGCTCGGTCCTAATGCGTTTTGAGTGGATGGCGCCGCGGCCTGGCGCCTCAGATCCCCGCCAGCGAGCGCACGTGCGCGACTACGCTGCGCCCGAGCGCGGACAGGTTGTAGCCGCCTTCGAGACAGCTGACGATCCGTCCGTGCGCATAACGCTTCGCGATCTCGCGCATCTGATCGGTGATCCAGGCGTAATCGTCCTCGACGAGACCCATGTTGCCGAGGTCGTCCTCGCGATGCGCGTCGAAGCCCGCCGAGATGAACAGCATCTCCGGCTTGAACTCATGCAGGCGCGGCAACCACAGCAGGTCCACCGCTTCGCGCACCGCCATGCCTTTCGAGCGCGCCGGCATCGGCACGTTGCACATGTTCGGCGCCTGATTGTCGGCACCGGTGAACGGGTAAAACGGATGCTGGAAGATGCTGCACATCAGCACGCGCGAGTCGCCCGAAAAAGCAGCTTCGGTGCCGTTGCCGTGATGCACGTCGAAGTCGATGATGGCGACGCGCGCGAGGCCGTGCACTTCGAGCGCATGACGCGCGGCGATCGCGACGTTGTTGAAGAAACAGAAGCCCATGGCACGCGCCGGTTCCGCGTGGTGGCCGGGTGGCCGAATGCTGCAGAAAGCGTTGTCGTAACGGCCTTCGATCACCGCATCGGTCGCGGCGACTGCGGCGCCCGCCGCACGCAACGCGGCTTGCAAACTATGCGGGTTCATCGTCGTATCGGGATCGATTTCGGCGGTTCCTTCGACGGGAGAGCGGCTGCGGATATAGTCGACGTGAGCTTGCGTATGCACGCGCAGCAGCGCGGCATCGTCGGCGAGCGGCGGCGACTCGCGTTCGATCAGCGAGTCGATGCGGCTCGCGATCAATTGATCTTCGATTGCCTGCAGACGCGCGGGGCATTCGGGATGCCATTGCCCCATGTCGTGCAGCAGACAGTCGGCGTGGGAATAGAAGCCTGTTGCCATGTTTCTCTTTCTGCGGCGTCACGCCTTCGAGGCGCGCGCGGCATGTCTCCATCCAGGGGCGCGCGCCCTCGGCGCGCCAACATTCATCAAGTTACCACACGATGCGGCTGTGACGCGTCAGGCACAGTTTTGCCGGAGGCGTCGGGTATACTGCCCCGATCGGTTTTTCCCCGTCTTTCCCTTGTCTCCTGCGCCACGCGCCTTTAGCTCACTATGACCGTCAAGCTTGCTCTGTCTGCACGAAACCGGCTACGTATCAGAACCATGGCCGCCGCACTGTCCGTCGCATCGTGCATGTTCATGGCAACCAGTCCGGCGAGCGCGCAAAGCGCCGGCAAGAAACCGCCGGTGCTGCTCGCGCAAGGCCAGCCGCAACCCGCCGTGCCGCAAGGGCAAACGTTTGAAGAAGAGATCATCCCGCAGCGCTACGCGAACAATGCCGACGTCAATGCGTTCATCAACGACATGGTCGCGCGTTACGACTTCGACGAAGCCTCGTTGCATTCGCTGTTTGCCCGCGTCAGTTATTCGGCCACCGCAGTCAAGCTCGTGACGCCGTCGCCCTCGCCGTCGGTCAAGAACTGGCGCGTGTATCAGTCGCGCTTCCTCGACCAGGTCCGCATCAATGCCGGCGTGCGCTTCTGGCGCGCGAACCAGGCCACGCTGCAACGCGCCTATGAAGAGTTCGGCGTGCCGCCGGAAGTGATCGTCGGCATCATCGGTGTCGAGACGATCTATGGGCGCTTCATGGGCAACTTCCGCGTGCTCGATGCGCTGACCACGCTCAGCTTCGACTATCCGAGCACGGCCAATCGCGCGGATCGCCAGGCGACCTTCCGCAAGAACCTCGAAGACTACCTGGTGTGGACGCGCGACTCGCAGATCGATCCGACCACGGTGCTCGGCTCCTATACCGGCGCGATCGGCATTCCGCAGTTCCTGCCGAGCAGCATCGTGCAATACGCGGTGAGCTACGACGGCAACAAGCAGATCGATCTGCGCACGAGCCAGGCGGACGCGATCGGCAGCGTGGCGAATTATCTGCGTCAGAACGGCTGGGAAAACGGCCGGCCGGTCGTGTGGAAGATCGGCTCGGACGCCGGCAGCCTGGGCGTCGCGCAAGCAGCCGCGGACGGTCAACCGGAACCGCACTGGCCGCTCGATCAATTGCTGCGCGCCGGCTTGCTGCTGAACGAACCGGGTGTGGATGTGGCGTCGGAAGCCGGCACGCCGGTGACCGTGGTGGACCTGCCCTCACCGGGACGCGGAACCGAGTTCATGCTGGGCCTGAAGAACTTCTACGTGTTGACGCGCTATAACCGCAGCTTCTTTTATGCGCTAGCGGTGTACCAGCTGGGTCAGCGGGTGAAGGCGCAGATGGAAGCCGGCGACGCGACGAACGCGGGCAATAACGCGGCGCCGCCGGCTGCGGCTTCGCAATAATTTCCATGCGGTCGCCGGGTGCGCCTGGCGGGTCGACGAGATGAAAAAAAGCGCCGGTCTCGAACCGGCGCTTTTCGTTGGCGAGCGAGACTTTGAGCGACGCGCTTACGCGGGAAACACACCCGTCGACAGGTAGCGATCACCGCGATCGCAAACGATGAACACGATCGTCGCGTTCTCGACCTGCCGCGCGACGCGCAGCGCGACTTCGCACGCACCGCCCGACGAGATGCCGGCAAAAATCCCTTCCACCGACGCCATGCGGCGCGCCATCGCTTCCGCAGCGGCCTGGCTCACGTTCTCGACGCGGTCCACGCGGCTGCGATCGAAGATTTTCGGCAGATAAGCTTCGGGCCATTTGCGGATGCCCGGAATACGCGAACCTTCTTCGGGTTGCGCGCCAATGATCTCGATGGCCTGATTCTGTTCTTTCAGATACGTGGACACGCCCATGATCGTGCCGGTCGTGCCCATCGACGACACGAAGTGGGTAATGCGCCCTTCCGTATCGCGCCAGATTTCCGGACCCGTGCCTTCGACGTGCGAGGCCGGATTGTCCGGGTTGGCGAACTGATCGAGGATGATGCCCTTGCCTTCGCGCTGCATCTGCTCGGCCAGATCGCGCGCGTACTCCATACCGCCCGTGACCGGCGTGAGCACGATCTGCGCACCATATGCGGCCATGCTCTGACGTCGTTCCACCGACAGATCTTCCGGCATGATCAAGACCATCTTGTAGCCACGGACCGCGGCCGCCATGGCGAGCGCGATGCCCGTATTGCCGCTGGTCGATTCGATCAGCGTGTCGCCCGGTTTGATGCGCCCGCGCGCTTCCGCTTTCTTGATCATCGACAACGCGGGGCGATCCTTCACCGAACCCGCCGGGTTGTTACCCTCGAGCTTCGCAAGAATCACATTATTGCGGCTGCGGATCTCGTCGTCGGGAAGCCGGACGAGTTGTACGAGCGGCGTGTTGCCGATCGTGTCTTCAATCGTTTTGTAAGCCATATCGGTCTGGAGCTGTCGATGCGCGGAGTCTTCAATCGTTCGATTCTAAACCACCGTGCCCGCGGCTGCCGTGCGGCCCTTCTGCCCGCATGGATGCAGGCGCCCGTGCGGGAGCGCCCGCAACGCAAAAAGCCCGCGGCTGAGTACCGCGGGAGCCAGTCATCTGCATGACAGCTGAAGGAGCTTTATTGCCAACTCCGACCATGAAGGGGAAACGAAGGAGCAGGCTCCGCGCGCGGGTCACGAAACCCACGCGCGGAGTCCGCGTCAGGCTATTTCTTCACTGCCACCGTGGCGTTGCTCTTCGGCGTGGCGGCCGGAACGGCCGCGCCTTTGGTCTGTGCAGCCGCCGCAGCCTGCGGGTTAGCAGCCGCGCCAGCCGGACCGACAGCGAGACCCTCCGCCTGCAGGCGCTCGACGGTATGCCCGCCCATGCCTTTGACGCGCTTGCCGAGGTCGGCCGGATCCTTGAACGGACCATGCGCTGCACGCTCTTCGAGAATGGCTTTCGCCTTGGCAGGACCGATGCCCTTGATGCCGCGCAACGCATCCTCATTAGCCGTGTTGACGTCGACCGCCGCATAAGCGTGGCCAAAAGCGGCGAGCATGGCCGCGGTAACCAGAATTTTTCGAAACATATGGAATCTCCCTCGTACAACCGGTTGGCGACCATCACCAACCGGGAGATTCCAGTTTAAAGAGGGATCCGAATTATTTACACCTGGCCGAATAGCCAACGCACGTAACGGTCGACACCTTCCTGCACGCTCAGGAACGGCGCGTCGTAGCCGGCCGCGCGCAGTTTCGACTGATCCGCCTGCGTGAAGCACTGGTACTTGCCGCGCAACGCGTCGGGGAACGGAATGTATTCGATCAGCCCACGCTGCACCTGATCCGCGAGCGACAGCGCCGGTTGGTTGTTCAGCGAGCGCAGCGTGTTGACCACCGTGCTGGCGATGTCGTTGAACGGTTGCGCGCGGCCGCTGCCCAGGTTGAAGATGCCCGACTTGTCCGGATTGTCGAAGAAGAACAGGTTGACCTTCACCACGTCTTCCACTGAGACAAAATCGCGCGTCTGCTCGCCCGCCGCATAGCCGTTATATTCGCCGAACAGCTTGACTTTGCCCTCGGCGCGGAACTGGTTGAAGTTGTGAAACGCTACCGACGCCATGCGCGCCTTATGCGTTTCGCGCGGCCCGTAGACATTGAAGTAACGGAAGCCGGCAATCTGGCTCTTCGCCGTGGGCAGCACGCGGCGGATCACCTGGTCGAACAGGAACTTCGAATAGCCGTACACGTTCAGCGGCTGTTCGACTTCGCGCTCTTCGACGAAACGGCTCGAGCCGCCGTACGTTGCCGCCGAGGACGCATACAGGAACTGGATGTTCTGCGCGAGGCAGACATCGAGCACGTCGCGGCTGTAGCGGAAGTTGTTGTCCATCATGTAGCGGCCGTCGGTTTCCATCGTATCCGAACAGGCGCCTTCGTGGAAAATCGCGCGCACCTTGCCGAAGTCGCCACGCTTGAAGCGTTCGACGAATTCGGTCTTGTCGAGGTAGTCGTCGATCTCGCAGTCCACGAGGTTCTTGAACTTGTCCGCCCGCGTGAGATTGTCCACGGCGATGATGCGTTGTTCACCGCGCTCGTTGAGCGCCTTCACGAGATTGCTGCCGATAAAACCGGCCGCGCCGGTGACGATGAGGGTCATGATTGATGATCCTGCGGTAGTGAGCTTGGCATTGGATCGGAGTCAGCGCGTGGCGCTCGCTCCGATCGACAGGTTCAGTCGACGCCGCCCGGATCCCATTTGCACGCCATTCACAGAAGGACAGCGAGGGACCCGGCGGGCCGCATCAGTGAAAAAGTTCGTCGTAGTCGACGGTGGCGGTGCCGAGTTTGCCGACCACGATGCCGGCCGCGCGATTCGCGAGCCCGACCGCCTCGACCAGCGTGAGACCCGCGCCGAGCATGGCGGCGAGCGTGGCGATCACGGTGTCGCCCGCGCCCGAGACATCATACACTTCGCGCGCAACCGCCGAGGCGTGCAGGATGCCGTCGTCCGAGAAGAGCGTCATGCCCTCTTCCGAACGCGTGAGCAGCAGCGCCTTGAACTGCAGATCGGCGCGCAGCTTCGTCACGCGCGCGATCAGATCTTCTTCCGATTTCCACTGGCCGACCACTTCCCGCAATTCGGCGCGGTTCGGCGTGATCAGCGTGGCGCCGCGATAGCGTTCCCAGTCGTCGCCCTTCGGATCGACCAGCACCGGCTTGCCCACCGCGTGCGCCTTCGCGATCATCTGCGTGACGTGGGTCAGGCCGCCCTTCGCGTAGTCGGACATGAGAATCACGTCGTGCGAGGGCAGCAGTTCATCGAATCGCGCGAGACCCGCGAGCAGCACTTCGTGCGCCGGCGAGTTCTCGAAGTCGACGCGCAGCAACTGTTGCTGGCGCGACAGCACACGCAGCTTGATCGTGGTGAGCAGCGCCGGATCGCGTTCGAGGTGCGGCTTCACGCCGCTTTCGTCGAGCAGTTGCACGATGCGCTCGCCGGGTTCGTCATGGCCGACCACGCACAGCAAGCCGGCTTGCGCGCCGAGCGCGACCGCATTGCGCGCGACGTTCGCCGCGCCGCCGAGACGGTCTTCCTGACGCTGCACGTGCACGACCGGCACGGGCGCTTCCGGCGAAATGCGGTTCACGTCTCCAAACCAGTAGCGATCGAGCATGACGTCGCCCACCACCAGCACGCGCGCGGCGGCGAGCTGTTCGCGCGGCACTACCGTGAGCTGCGGTGCGGGCGTGCTCGGCACGGCGCCCGGCGCGGTCTCAGGCAACGGCCGGAAGTTCAGAGGGTTGGGCATAAGGGCGTCCAATCGAGTGGTAGTCGATGCCGAGTTCGGTCATCGCGTCCGGTTCATACAGGTTGCGGCCGTCGAAAATCAGCGGCGACTTCAGCACCGATTTCAGATGAACGAAATCCGGGCTCTTGAATTCTTTCCATTCGGTCACGATCACGAGGGCGTCGGCGCCGGTGAGCGTTTCGTCCTGCGTAGCCGTGAAAGTGAGACGCGCGAACTGGTCCGGTGCGTCGTGCAGGTCCATGGCGAACACGCGGCGCGCTTCGGTCACCGCGACCGGATCGTACGCGCGCACCTGGGCGCCGCGCGCCAGCAGTTCCGAGATCAGGCGACGGCTCGGCGCCTCGCGCATGTCATCGGTATTCGGCTTGAATGCGAGGCCCCACACGGCGAACGTGCGGCCGCTCAGATCGTCGCCGAGCTTGCTTGTGATCTTGTGCACCAGCACGTCTTTCTGCTTGTGATTCACTTCCTCGACCGCTTCGAGGATGCGCAGATTGTGGCCGCTCTCGCTCGCCGTGCGGATCAGCGCCTGCACGTCCTTCGGGAAGCACGAGCCGCCGTAGCCGCAGCCGGCGTACAGGAAGTGATAGCCGATCCGCGGATCCGAGCCGATGCCGCGGCGCACCGCTTCGATATCCGCGCCGACGCGGTCGGCCAGATTCGACATCTCGTTCATGAACGAGATGCGCGTGGCGAGCATGGCGTTGGCGGCGTATTTCGTGAACTCGGCCGAGCGCACATCCATGTACAAAGTGCGTTCGTGATTGCGGTTGAACGGCGCGTACAGACGCTTCATCAGTTCACGTGCGCGCATGCCGGGTTCGTCTTCGTCAATGCCGATCACGATGCGGTCCGGGCGCATGAAGTCGTCAACCGCCGCGCCTTCCTTCAGGAACTCGGGGTTGGACACCACCGAGAAACGATGCTGCGCGCTGGCGGCGAGCCCGCGTTTAGCCAGCTCCTCTTCGACCACCGTACGCACGCGCTGCGCGGTGCCGACCGGCACCGTCGACTTGTCGACGATCACCTTGAAGCCGTTCATCGTGCGGCCGATATTGCGGGCCGCTTCGAGCACGTATTGCAGATCGGCCGAGCCGTCTTCGTCCGGCGGCGTACCGACCGCGATGAACTGCACGTCGCCGTGCGCGACACTGGCTTCGACATCCGTGGAAAACGTGATGCGGCGTGCCGCGCGCGTGCGGGCGATCATCTCCTGCAAACCGGGCTCGTGGATCGGCACGCCGCCGCTGTTGAGGATTTCGATCTTGCGCGGATCGACGTCGAGACAGAAAACGTCGTGACCGATCTCGGCGAGACACGCGCCAGTGACAAGACCCACATAGCCCGTGCCGATAATGGTGATTTTCATACGCTTTCCGGTAGAGGGTTCCGGTGAGGATTCCCGGCGATGAAGCCGGTCAGAAACACATTGCGAAATCCGCCCGCGCAGAGGCGGTTGCCATACGCCGGGCGTCGGCGCGACCGCGCGCCGGAAACCGGCATCGCCGTCGTTGCCGCGCGAGCATCAGTTCGATGCGGTGATCGGCTCGACGCGGCGCGGCGCATAGGTTTCCCACCCGCTGCAACCCGGGCACTGCCAGTAGAAAAGCCGCGCCCTGAAACCGCAATTCTGGCACGTATACCGTGGCAGATTTTTGGTGCGCTGACGGATCAGCGTGCGCATCAGTTCGAGTTCGCTGCGCCGCGGTTCTTCCGCGACGGCTTGCTGCGCCTCGAGCAGCCGCGTCATGCCCGCCAGGTTCGGCGACTTCTGCATTTGCGAGCGCGCCAGCGCGTGGGCGGCGTCAGGTCCGCGCAGCGATGCGACGTGCTGATAGGCGACATCGAGCAGATCGTTGGTCGGATAGCGGTCCACCCACGTGGTCAGCAGATCGGCGCCATCTTGCGGGCGGCCGAGCGCCTCGTAGGCCTTCATCAGCTTTTCCGCGACCAGCGGCAGATAGGCCGGATTCTGCTCCTCCACCCGACGCCATTGGGCGATGGCCGCTTCCTGCGCGCCGCCGGCCGCGTCGACGTCGCCGAACAGGATCGTGGCACGTACGTTGGTGGGGTTCGCCTTCAGCGCGAAGCCGAGCTGCCGGCGGGCTTCGTCCGGCTTCTTCTGTTGTAGCGCTTCCTGGGCGAGTTCGCAGTGGAATTGCGCGATTTCCTTATCGAGCGACTCGGCGCCCATCGTTTCCAGATGACGGGCGGTGTCGATCGACTTGACCCAGTCCTTCTCGATTTCGTAGATGGTGAGGAGCGCGCGCTGTGCGCCCAACGCGTAGTCGCCGGTTTCGAGCGAGCGGAACGTTTCTTCCGCGCGATCGAGTAGGCCCGCCTTCAGGAAGTCTTGCCCCAACTCGTAAAGCGCATGATCGCGCTCGCTGACCGGCAGGTCGGCGCGGCTCAACAGGTTCTGGTGCACGCGAATCGCGCGATCCGTTTCGCCGCGGCGCCGGAACAGATTACCCAACGCGAAGTGCAACTCGACTGTTTCCGGATCGAGCTTGACCACTTCGATGAACGCGTCGATCGCCTGGTCCGGCTGCTCGTTGAGCAGGAAATTCAGGCCGCGAAAATACGAGCGCGGCAGGTTGGCGCTTTCGGACAGCAGCGTCTTGAGGTCGTAGCGCGCGGCCATCCAGCCGAACGCGAACGCGACGGGTATGACGAGCAGCCACCAGAAGTCTAGATCCATGCGATTAATGCAAATGTGCGGGAAAGCGAAGACGGAAAGCCGCGTTCAAAACGCGCGGCGCAAGGCATTCAGATCAGCGGCGGCATAGGCGGTTGTTCGACCACGACCGGGGTTTCGCGCGCCACCCGCAACTCGCGCTTGAGCCGGCCATTTTCCATGCGCAAGCGCAGCATGGCCGGCATCGACGACACCAGCCCGGCCAGCAGCCCCACCACGAAGAACGCGAGGCCGATCAGGATCAACGGCGCCGACCATGCGTAGCCGGCGAGGAAATTCAGCGTAGCAGGTTGTGTATTGGCGAGCGCCAGCACCAGCAGCAGCACGAACACCAGCACACGGATCAGCCAGACGATAAATTTCATGAATAGGTCTCTTGACGGCAGTTGCGGGGTGACGCCGGCTTGATGACGCGTCGCGCCACGGTGTTGCCCGCGCCGAAGTGACCCGTATTGTAATTGAAGCCCTCGCGGCTGGGCAGGAAGTGGGGGATTGAGGGGTTATGGGAGGTTGTCTTGTTTGGGCGGTAGGTGAGCGGGTGCGGCGGTGGGTTAGCGCTCAGCGGCTGTGTTCGCGGGCCGTGCCGGCTTGCGTGCTTGCAGGCAGCGCGGTGCTTGCATGCGGATCATCGTGGCGGCGTGCGGTGGGCCTTGCTTGCCTGCGAGGGCGTCTGTCCGCCCGTTCGCGCGCCGTACGTGTTTGCCACGCCGGCTTGCGCGCTCGCGGTACGTGTGCCGCCGCGCAAGCCTTGCTGCAGTTGCGCGTTACGCATGAACACGAGCTGCGGGCGTGCTCGCGCGCCACGCTTGTCGGCCACGCGCCGGCCCCGGGCGACACGCCGCCGAGCAAAACGCCAACATACAGGCGAAAAAAAACGCCCGAAGGCGCTTTTTCTGGTCTTTTGCCGACTGGCTTTGGCCGCTGACGCTACCAATGCCACGCTGCAAACGGCACAGCGAAGCATTTACAGGTCGTCATCCGGCTCTTCGGCCTTCAACGGCTCACCCGCGCGACGATCTACCCGTTCACGCAACTCCTTGCCCGGCTTGAAGTGCGGTACGTACTTCTCAGGTACCAGCACCTTCTCGCCCGACTTCGGATTACGCCCGACGCGGGAGGGACGGCGGTTAAGGCCGAAGCTGCCGAAGCCGCGAATTTCGATGCGGTGACCGTTGGCAAGTGCCTCCGACATCGCATCGAGCATCGTCTTCACCGCGAAATCCGCATCTTTAAGGACAAGTTGCGGAAATCGCGCAGCCAGTTGGGCGACCAATTCCGATTTGGTCATACTGCAGCAGACCTCTCAGACTTACTGGTTCTGGCCGTCGAGCTTGGCCTTCAGCAGCGCGCCGAGGTTCGTCGTGCCGGTGGCAGCCGAGCTCGAGTCCGACGAAGCCAGGCCACGAATCGCTTCCTGTTGCTCAGCCGAATCCTTGGCCTTGATCGACAGGTTGATGCCACGCGACTTGCGATCGATGTTGATGATCATCGCGTTGACCTTGTCGCCTTCCTTCAGCACGTTGCGAGCATCTTCCACGCGGTCTTGTGCGATTTCCGAAGCACGCAGGTAGCCTTCGACTTCCGCCGACAGCTGAACCACTGCACCCTTCGCGTCCACCGCCTTGACCACGCCGTCGACGATCGAACCCTTGTCGTTCATGGCAACGAAGTTGCTGAACGGGTCGCCTTCGAGCTGCTTGATGCCCAGCGAGATGCGTTCCTTCTCGACGTCGATGCCGAGAACGATCGCTTCCACTTCGTCGCCCTTCTTGTACTTGCGAACTGCTTCTTCGCCCGTTTCCGACCACGACAGGTCCGACAGGTGAACCAGACCGTCGATGCCGCCCGGCAGACCGATGAAGACGCCGAAGTCCGTAATGGACTTGATTGCGCCTTGCAGCTTGTCGCCCTTCTTGAAGTTGCGGCTGAAGTCGTCCCACGGGTTCGGCTTGCATTGCTTCATGCCGAGGCTGATACGGCGGCGGTCTTCGTCGATTTCCAGAACCATGACTTCGACTTCGTCGCCCAGTTGCACAACCTTCGACGGTGCAACGTTCTTGTTCGTCCAGTCCATTTCCGACACGTGAACCAGGCCTTCGATGCCCGATTCGACTTCGACGAATGCGCCGTAGTCGGTGATGTTGGTGACCTTACCGAACAGGCGCGTGCCCGACGGGTAACGGCGCGAGATGCCTTCCCACGGATCGTCGCCCAGTTGCTTGATACCCAGCGAAACGCGGTTCTTCTCTTGATCGAACTTGAGGATCTTCGCGGTGACTTCCTGGCCAACCGACAGCACTTCGCTCGGGTGACGCACACGACGCCATGCGATGTCGGTGATGTGCAGCAGGCCGTCGATACCGCCGAGGTCCACGAACGCGCCGTAATCCGTGATGTTCTTCACCACGCCTTCCACGATCGCGCCTTCCTTCAGCGTTTCGAGCAGCTTTGCGCGCTCTTCGCCTTGGGTCGCTTCGATCACAGCACGGCGCGACAGCACGACGTTGTTACGCTTGCGGTCGAGCTTGATGACGCGGAATTCCAGCGTCTTGCCTTCGTACGGGGTCGTGTCCTTGACCGGACGCGTGTCGACCAGCGAACCCGGCAGGAACGCGCGGATGCCGTTGACCATGACGGTCATGCCGCCCTTAACCTTGCCCGTGATCGTGCCGGTCACGAGTTCGTTGTTGTCGAGAGCCTTTTCCAGCGACAGCCACGAAGCGAGGCGCTTAGCCTTGTCGCGCGACAGGATCGTGTCGCCATAGCCGTTTTCCAGCGCGTCGATCGCGACGGAAACGAAGTCGCCCGCCTGCACTTCTACCTCGCCCGCGTCGTTCAGGAACTCTTCGAGCGGGATGTAGGCTTCGGACTTGAGACCAGCGTTGACGACCACGAAGTTGTGGTCAACACGCACGACTTCGGCGGAGATCACTTCGCCGGCGCGCATGTCTTGCTTGGTCAGCGACTCTTCGAACAGAGCCGCAAAAGATTCGGTATTCGGGGTAGAGGTTTGCAGGTCGGACATAAAAATCAAAATTTGCATGGTTCTCGCGGTGCCCGGCTGGCCGGACGGTCAGCAATTTCGGCTAGAGTGCGAATGCCACGCGGGGTTATAGGGTTAAACACAACGCTTCACGACGATCGCAAAGCACCTACTGACAACGGACTTCTACTGCGCCCACGCCTGAAGCACAACGCGTACTTTCATCAGGCATGCGGGACTAAAGCTTCATACCACTGCACCACTTGCTCGACCGCCTGGTCGACCGACAATGCCGAGGTATCAAGCAGCTTTGCATCCGCCGCGGGCTTGAGTGGCGCGGCTGCGCGCTGACTGTCACGCTCATCGCGCTCACGCAAATCCCGGAGCAAGTCATCTATATTAGCAGAAAATCCTTTTTGGATCAATTGCTTATGCCGGCGCGCCGCGCGGGCCTCCACGCTGGCTGTCATGAACACCTTCAGCACGGCGTCCTGGAAGATCACCGTGCCCATGTCGCGGCCGTCCGCGACCAGCCCCGGTTCCTTACGGAAAGCCCGCTGTCGCGCCACCAGTGCGGTGCGCACCGGCGCGTGCACGGCGATCGCGGAAGCGCGGGCGCCGACTTCCTCGGCGCGAATCTCGGCCGAAACGTCGACGCCGTCGAGCTGCGCCAGTCCCTCGCGAAAGGTGATGTGCAGGTCGTCGATCAGTTTTACAAGGGCGTCGGCGTCGTCGGCCGCGATGTCGTAGCGCAGGCTCGCGAGCGCGGCGAGACGGTACAGCGCGCCGCTGTCCAGCAAGTGGAAGCCGAGGCTCGCGGCCACCAGCGCGGCCACGGTGCCTTTGCCGGAGGCACTCGGGCCGTCGATCGTAATGACGGGCGTCTGGTGAAAGGGACGGGTCGGTTTCATCGAAAAAGTCGCACGTCAGTCGATTCGAAATCGAATCAGGGTTGGGCGAGCGCGGTAAAGCGCTCGAAATAATCGGGAAACGTCTTGCCGACGCACTTCGGATCGTTGATCCGCACCGGCACGCCGCCGAGGCTCACCAGAGAGAAGCACATGGCCATGCGATGATCGTCGTAAGTGTCGATTGCGGCGTTCGGAGTCAGCTTTTCTGGCGGTTCGATAACGATGTAATCCTCGCCTTCCTGCACCTTGGCGCCGACCTTGCGCAGCTCCGTCGCCATCGCGGCGAGGCGGTCGGTTTCCTTCACGCGCCAGCTGGCGATATTGCGCAGCGTGGTCGCGCCGTCCGCGAACAGCGCCGCGACGGCGATCGTCATCGCGGCATCGGGAATCAGGTTGCAGTCCATGTCGATCGGTTCGAGCTTGCCGCTGTCATGGCCGACGCCGCGCACTTCAATCCAGTCGTCGCCCATCTGCAGGTTCGCGCCCATCTTGATGAGCGCATCGGCAAAGCCGACGTCGCCCTGGATGCTGGCCCGGCCGACGCCCTCCACTTTCAGCGGGCCGCCGCCGAGCGCGCCGGCCGCGAGGAAATACGAAGCGGACGACGCATCGCCCTCCACCATGATCGTGCCCGGCGACTGATACCGCTGCCCCGCCGGCACCACGAACTGATGCCAGCCATGGCGCTCGACCTTGATGCCGAAGCGCTCCATCAGCTTGATCGTGATCTCGATGTACGGCTTCGAAATCAGTTCGCCATCCATCTGCACGGTGCTCACGCCGCTTTCGGTGCGCAGAAGCGGCAGCGTCATGAGCAGCGAGGTCAGGAACTGGCTCGACACGTCGCCGCGCACGGTGATGGGCGCGTCGGCGTTGATCCGCCCCGGGCGAATCCGCAGCGGCGGATAGCCATCGTTCTCTTCGTAGTCGATCTTCGCGCCAAGCTGGCGCAGTCCGTCGACCAGATCGCCGATCGGACGCTCGTGCATGCGCGGCACGCCGTGAATGCGATAGTCGCCCCCGTTGACCGCCAGCGCCGCCGTCAGCGGACGCACCGCCGTGCCGGCGTTGCCGAGAAACAGATCAGCCGTGCGCGCCGTGAACGCGCCGCGCGTGCCGGTCACGACGCAGGTGTCGCCGTCGCGCTTCAGACGCACGCCGAGCTTTTCGAGCGCGTCGAGCATCACGCGGGTGTCGTCGGAGTCGAGCAGATTCGTGATCGTCGTCTCGCCTTCGGCGAGCGCGGCGAGCAGCAGCACCCGGTTCGAAATGCTCTTCGAGCCAGGCAGACGAATCGTGCCGGACGCGCGGGAAAACGGTCCGAGATCGAGGAATTCCATGATTGAGTCCAGTTCCGGTTATTTCGACGCGTCGCTATTCGCGACGCCGGCCGCGCGCTGTTCCTGCCATTCGGTGCGCGCCACGCGCGAGCGCGCGAACACGGCTTCGAGGGCGGCGCCGTCGGCGGCTTCGATGGCCGCGCGCAGACGCGCGAGCACGGCCGTGTAGGCGTCGAGTTCGTCGAGCAACGCGACGCGGTTGGCGACGCACACGTCACGCCACATTTCCGGGCTCGACGCGGCAATGCGCGTGAAGTCGCGGAAACCGCCCGCGGCGAACGAGAATTTCAGCGCGGCGTCGGGCGAATTGAGAATCTGTTCGACCAGCGCGAACGAGAGCACGTGCGGCAAATGGCTGACCGACGCGAACACGCGGTCGTGCTGCTCGGGCGCCATGTTGCGCACGAGCGCGCCGGTGGCGCGCCACATCGCCGCGACGCGGTCCACGTCTGCCGGCGCATTCTCAGGCAGCGGGCACAACACCACATTGCGGCCGACATACAGATCAGGCAAGGCTGCTTCCACGCCGCTGGCTTCGCGGCCGGCGATCGGATGCCCCGGCACGAACTGGCCGATGCGTGCGCCAAGCGCCGCCCGGGCTGCGGCGACCACGTCCGACTTGGTGCTGCCGGCGTCGGTGACGATCGTCGCGGCATCGAGGAACGGCGCGATGCGTTCGAGCAGCGGCTGCGTCTGCGCAACGGGCGCGGCCAGCAGCACGAAGTCGGCGCCACGAAGCGCTTCACTGAGCGCGGCGTCGTCGTTTAGCGCGGCCGTGCCGTCGATCACACCCAGTTCCAGAGCACGCTCAGTCGACGCGGACGAACGCCCCACACCGATCACCTTGCGCGCGCCATCGGCCTCGCCACGTTCGCGCAGCGCACGCGCGAGCGATCCGCCGATCAGGCCGACACCGAAAATTACCAGCTTGTTAAATGAAAACGCGGCCACGTCGGTCACAAATAAAGCGCGCCTTTCATGCCGACGAGGCGCGCGGGTCCAGGGTTACCGCTTACGCGGCGGCGAGCGTCTTTTCGAGCGCCGCAATGAATGCTTCGTTTTCTTCCGGCAGGCCGATCGTGATGCGCAGCCACTGCGGCAAACCGTAGTTGCCGACCGGACGCACGATCACGCCTTGTT
Organism: Paraburkholderia sp. BL17N1; assembly: GCF_003634175.1. Lineage (NCBI taxonomy): Bacteria > Pseudomonadati > Pseudomonadota > Betaproteobacteria > Burkholderiales > Burkholderiaceae > Paraburkholderia > Paraburkholderia sp. BL17N1. Next base: position 2,410,553 of record NZ_RBIW01000001.1, on the reverse strand, counting down.
TCAGCAATTCGAGGTTGACGCGGTTGCCGGCCGCGTCGTCGTTGCCGACGCGCACCAGCACGAAGTTGCCGTGCGACGGCACATAATCCAGGTTGAGCTTGTCGAACGCTTCGGTCAGACGGCGATAGCCTTGCGCATTCAGCGCGGCGCTCTTTTCCAGAAACGCTTTATCGTTCAGCGCGGCTATCGCCGCGGCTTGCGCGAGCGTGTTCACGTTGAACGGCTGACGCACGCGATTCAGCAAATCGGTCAGCTCAGGTTGCGCGATCGCGAAACCCACGCGCAGACCCGCAAGACCGAAAGCCTTCGAAAACGTGCGCGACACCAGCAGATTCGGATAGCGGCGCACCCACGCGATCGCGTCGTAGCGCTTTTCTTCCGGCAGATATTCCGTGTACGCCTCGTCCAGCACGATGACCACGTGGCGCGGCACCTTGTCGAGAAACGCCTCGAGCTTCGGGCCTTCGATGAATGTGCCGGTCGGGTTGTTCGGATTGGCGACGAAAATCAGGCGCGTGTCGTCGGTGACGGCGGCGAGCATCGCGTCGAGGTCGTGACCATATTTAACAGCCGGCACGACGATCGCGCGCGCACCCAGGCCTTGCGTGGCCAACGCGTAAACCGCGAACGAGTACTGTGCATAAACGATCGACTGACCCTTTTCCACGAACGCGTGCGCGGCGATTTCCAGGATGTCGTTGCTGCCGTTACCGAGCGTGACCCAATCGGGCGGCACGCCGTAACGCTCGCTCAGCGCAGCCTTCAATTCGAACGCATTTGCGTCCGGGTAGCGGCCCAGTTCGCTTGCGGCCCGCGCCATGGCGCGTTGCGCCGACTCCGGCATGCCGAGCGGATTTTCGTTCGATGCGAGTTTCACGATGGTCGCTTCGTCCAGACCGAACTCGCGGGCCACTTCCGAAATCGGTTTGCCTGCAGTGTAAGGCGCAATCGCGCGCACGTAGGAAGGACCGAAAGGCGCTGTCATGAAAATCTCCGAACGACTATGAGTAATTGAAGGCGCGACGGCCGCTGCGTGATGCCGCGGGCCGCCGCGCGAATATCATTAGCGGGCGCGTGGATACGAGCCCAGAATCTTCAGGAACGCGGCCTTCTCGCCAAGTTCGGCGAGCGCGGCGGCGACCGCCGGATCGTCGCGATGGCCTTCGACGTCGATGTAGAAGTAGTACTCCCACGTGCCGACGCGCGCCGGGCGCGATTCGAAGCGCGTCATGGACACGCTGTGACGCGCCAGCGGTTCCAGCAGTTTGACCATCGCGCCCGGTTCGTTGACGACCGACACGATCAGCGACGTCTGGTCGTAACCGCTCGGACCGGCCGGCTGCTTGCCGATCATCACGAAGCGGGTGCGGTTGTGCGGATCGTCCTGAATCAACGCATACGCGACTTGCAGGCCGTAATGGGTCGCCGCGCGATCGCCGGCGATCGCCGCCACGCTCGGATCTTCCGCTGCCATGCGCGCCGCTTCCGCGTTGCTCGACACCGCCTGGCGTTCGAGATGCGGCGCGTTGGTCGACAGCCAGCGCTGGCACTGGGCGAGCGCCTGCGCATGCGCGCACACGCGCGTCACGCCGGTGAGCCCGCCGTTCAGCGTCAACAGATTGTGGTGAATCGGCAAAGCCAGCTCGCCGCCGATCGTGAGTTGCGTTTGCAGCAGCAGATCGAGCGTGCGCGACACGGCGCCTTCGGTCGAATTCTCGACCGGCACGACGCCGAATTCCGCGGCGCCGGCTTCGACCGAACGGAACACTTCGTCGATCGACGGACATGGCAGACCTTCGATCGACTGACCGAAGTACTCATGCATCGCCTGTTCGCTATAAGTGCCGACCGGGCCGAGATACGCGGCCTTGATCGTCTTCTCGAGCGCGCGGCTCGCGGCCATGATCTCGCGCCAGATCGCGCTGATATGCTCGCTCGCGAGCGGCCCCTCGCTCATGTCCTGCAGGCGCGCGATCACCTGTTGCTCGCGCTCGGGGCGAAACACCGGCGCGTTGAAATGCTTCTTGACCTCGCCCACTTCGAGCGCCACGGCGGCGCGCTGATTGAGAAGCGCGATCAACTGCGCGTCGAGCGCGTCGATGCGTTCGCGAAGCGGTTTGAGTCGGGTATTGAGTTCGTCGTCCATGCGTGAAAACGGCCTTGCCGGTAGCTGCTGCAAAAATGCGTGCTGGAAAGGATGCGCGCGCCTGCTAGCCAGTGTGGCTCAGGCGCTGCGCTGTTCGAATTCCTTCATGTATTCGACAAGCGCTTTGACGCCCTCGAGCGGGACGGCGTTATAAATCGACGCCCGCATGCCGCCGACGGACTTGTGGCCCTTCAGCTGCACCATTCCCCGCGCTTTCGCGCCGGCCAGGAAATCCTCGTTGCGCGACTCGTCCGCGAGGAAGAACGGTACGTTCATCCGCGAGCGCGAGCCACGTTCGACCTTGTTCAGATAGAAGCTGCTCGAGTCGATCGCGTCGTACAGCAGTTTCGACTTCTCGACATTACGCGCTTCGATCGCGGCGAGGCCGCCCTGCTTCTTCAACCACTTGAACACCAGCCCGGCGATGTAGATCGCATAAGTGGGTGGCGTGTTGTACATCGAATTGTTCTCGGCGACGGTCTTCCATTCGAACGCCGACGGGCAGATCGATTGCGCGCGATTCAGCATGTCCTCGCGCACGATCACCACCGTCACGCCGGCCATGCCGATGTTTTTCTGCGCGCCGCCGAACAGCACGCCGTATTTGGCGATGTCCATGGGACGCGACAGGATGTGCGACGAGGCGTCGGCCACCAGCGGAATATCGCCGAGATCGGGAATCTCGAATGTCTCGACGCCGTGGATCGTCTCGTTCGTGCACAGATGCACGTAAGCCGGGTCGTCCGACAGTTTCCATTCCGAGCGGGCGGGGGCGCGTGTGAAACCGTCCGCCGTATGACCGCTCGCCGCCAGATGCGCGGTGCCGTACTTCTGCGCTTCCTTGAACGACTTCTGCGACCAGGAACCCGTCACGACGAAATCCGCGCGCGGCTTCGCGCCCATCAGATTCATCGGTACGATTGCGTTCTCGCCGAGACCACCGCCTTGCAGGAACAGAATGCGATGGCTTGCCGGCACGTCGAGCAAGTCGCGCAAATCGACGAGCGCTTCCTCGTGGATCGACATGAACTCTTTGCCGCGATGGCTCATTTCCATCACGCTCATGCCGCTGCCTTGCCAATCGAGCATTTCGTCGGCGGCTTGACGCAGCACTTCTTCGGGCATGGCCGCAGGGCCGGCGGAGAAATTAAAGACGCGCATCGTGAGATCCTGGAAGCAGGCGCAAAAAAAGAAGAGCGCGCAAAGATCGGCGAAGTTGGCAGCCGAGGAAACAACCGCCACGACGCTGACCACGCAATTTTGCCGGCGCGATTTTCTGACGCGGATTTCAGACCATTTCGCGCCGAAAAAGAAAATGGCCGTCTGCGCGTGTGCGCAAACGGCCATTATCGCATTGTCAACGCAATGCCGCCAAACCCGGCGCGCCATACAGCCTACGAGGCGAACCTGCCGGGCGGCGGCCGGCGCGATGTCAGCGCGGCCTTTCGACCTTTTGTCTGTTGACCAGACTTACTTGGCCGGCTTGACCGAAGCGACTTCCTTGTCGGCCTGGTCACGCGTTGCCTTGATCGATTGCGGCATGTACTTTTGCATCAAGCCGTTCACGACGTCGCGGCCAACCTGGTCTTGCACCTGGATGAACTTGCGGCCGGTCGGGCTCTTGTAGAACGCCGTCAGATCCTTGATTTCCGACGTGCTGTAGTACTTCGCGTAAGCGTCGTACTGAGCTTGCATGGCGTCCTGACGGAAATTGTCCGTGGCGAACACCTGGCCTGCGCCGTCAACCAGCTTCGGCACTGCATTCTTTTGCAGCGTCGGGACGGAAGCCTGCTTCTGCTTGTCCGTCATCGTCTTGTTTTCGCTCAATGCGTCCGACAGGATAGCCGGAACCAGCTGCTTGGCTTGCATCTGGGCACTGTTGCCGATCGCACCGACGAGCTTCTGCGCGTCGATTGCGTCCAACAGGTCCTTGATTGCAGCCTGCTTGGCCGGATCAACCGGTGCTGCGGCAGTAGCCGGAGCCGCCGGAGCCGAGCTCTGAAGCGCTTGAGCCATGGCAAAGGTCGGCACGAGGGCAGCCAGCAACATCAGTTGTTTGAATCGTTTTTGCATCATTACTCCCTAATAGAAATGAACTTGAGCAGCAAGCCGCGCGGGACACGTATCAGCCCGACACGCCATTATTCCCGGCGCAGCTTTCAACTAATCACTGAGACTGTAAGGCGCTGATGCGAATCAGGCCGCACCGCCCTCTTCGCCACCGTTGTCACCTTCTGCGGGACCTTCGGCGTCGCCTTCCGCATCACTTTCTGCCTCGGCCTCAGCAACCTGTTGCAGACCTGAAAGCTTGGTCCCTTCGTCAAGGCTGATGAGTGTAACACCTTGGGTTGCGCGTCCCATTTCTCGAATTTCCGAGACCCGCGTACGGATCAGCACGCCGGTATTGGTGATCAGCATGATCTGCGCTTCCTGATCCACCAGCGTCGCGGCCACGACTCGGCCGTTACGCTCCGACGTCTGGATCGCGATCATGCCCTTCGTGCCGCGACCATGACGGGTGTACTCGGTGATCGGCGTGCGCTTGCCGAAACCGTTTTCCGTTGCGGTGAGCACCGACTGCTGCTCGTCGCCGGCCACCAGCAGCGCGATCACGTTTTGACCTTCCTCGAGCTGCATGCCCCGCACGCCGCGCGCTTCGCGGCCCATCGGGCGCACGTCGTTTTCGTCGAAGCGAACCGCCTTGCCGGAATCCGAGAACAGCATCACGTCGTGCTGGCCGTCGGTAATGGCGGCGCCGATCAGGTAGTCGCCGTCATCCAGACCGACCGCAATAATACCCTTGCGCAACACGCGGCCAAAGGCTTCAAGCGGCGTCTTTTTTACGGTTCCTAACGCGGTGCCCATAAAGACGAACTTGTCAGCCGAGAATTCCTTCACCGGCAGAACAACCGTAATCTTTTCGCCTTCCTGAAGCGGGAAGATATTGATGATCGGACGGCCGCGCGAGTTCCGCGAACCTTGCGGCACTTCATAAACCTTCACGCTGTAGACACGGCCGCGATTCGAGAAGCACAGAATGTGATCGTGCGTGTTCGCGATGAACAGCGTGTCGATCCAGTCGTCTTCCTTCATGGCCGTGGCCTGCTTGCCGCGGCCACCACGCTTCTGCGCGCTGTATTCGGACAGCGGCTGCGATTTCACGTAGCCGGCGTGCGACATGGTCACGACCATTTCCTGCGGCGTGATCAGGTCTTCGGTGTTCAGTTCGGTGGCGTTCAGCTCGATCTTCGAGCGGCGCGCGTCGCCGAATTCGGCTTTAATGGACGTGAGTTCGTCGACGATGATCGCCGTAATGCGCTCCGGGCGAGCCAGAATGTCCAGCAGGTCGGCGATTTGCGCCATCACTTCGCGGTACTCGCCGATGATCTTGTCCTGCTCTAGGCCAGTGAGGCGCTGCAGACGCATCTGCAGAATTTCCTGAGCCTGGGTGTCGGACAGACGGTAGAGGCCGTCGGACTGCATACCGAACGACGGATTCAATCCGTCAGGACGATAGGCTTCGCGACCTCCCGCCGTCGCGTTTTCCGTCTCGGCGCGCGACAACATTTCGCGCACCAGCGACGAATCCCACGGACGCGCCATCAATTCCTGCTTGGCGATCGGCGGAGTCGGCGCGGCCTTGATGATCGCGATGAACTCGTCGATGTTGGCGAGTGCAACGGCCAGACCTTCGAGCACGTGGCCGCGTTCACGCGCCTTGCGCAGTTCGTATACAGTGCGCCGCGTCAGCACTTCCCGGCGATGCGACAGGAAGCACGACAGCATTTCCTTCAGATTCAGCAGCTTCGGCTGGCCGTCGACCAGCGCGACCATGTTCATGCCGAAGGTGTCCTGAAGCTGGGTCGCCTTGTACAGATTGTTCAGAACGACTTCCGGCACTTCGCCGCGCTTGAGCTCGATCACGACGCGCATGCCGCTCTTGTCGGACTCGTCGCGGATGTCGGAGATGCCTTCGAGCTTCTTCTCGTTGACCAGCTCGGCGATGCGCTCCAGAAGTGAGCGCTTGTTCACCTGGTACGGCAGTTCGTCGACGATGATCGACATACGCTGACCGCGGTCGATTTCCTCGAAGTGCGTGAGCGCGCGCATCACCACGCGGCCGCGGCCGGTGCGATAGCCGTCGCGGACGCCGGCCACGCCGTAGATGATGCCGGCGGTCGGGAAGTCGGGTGCCGGAATGATCTCGATCAGTTCGTCGATCGTGGCTTCCGGGTTCTTGAGCAGATGCTGGCACGCGTCGACAACCTCGTTGAGGTTGTGCGGCGGGATGTTGGTCGCCATGCCGACGGCAATGCCCGACGAGCCATTGATCAGAAGATTGGGAATGCGCGCCGGCAGGATGGCCGGTTCGTTTTCGCTGCCGTCGTAGTTCGGCGTGAAATCGACCGTTTCCTTGTCAATGTCGGCCAGCAGTTCGTGGCCGATCTTCGCCATGCGGATTTCGGTGTACCGCATCGCCGCGGCGTTGTCGCCGTCGACCGAGCCGAAGTTGCCCTGACCGTCCACCAGCATGTAGCGCAGCGAGAAGTCTTGCGCCATCCGGACGATGGTGTCGTAAACAGCCGTATCGCCGTGCGGGTGATATTTACCGATGACGTCGCCGACAATACGCGCCGACTTCTTGTACGCCCGGTTCCAGTCGTTGTTCAGTTCGTGCATCGCGTACAGCACGCGCCGGTGCACCGGCTTCAGGCCATCGCGAACATCGGGAAGCGCACGCCCCACGATCACGCTCATCGCGTAATCGAGATACGAACGGCGCATTTCCTCCTCTAGGGAGATTGGCAGAGTCTCTTTGGCGAATTGATCCATTATCCGTATCTTTTACGTGCCAAGACGACGGCTTAACTTCAATTCGCCGCGCCTTCGCGTAAGCATTGCAGGCGCAACGCATCACGCGATTCTAACATGCCGCGAATCCGCCCCCGACGAACGTACGTATACCTATTAGTAGGGTGCACACGAGGCGCTCGTCGGCGCTCCTTTTTTGAGACTGGTCAGGCTCGATTCGTGCGTGGGGCAATTCGCCGCTCAGCCATGACTGGCGGAGCCTCCAGAGGATTACTTCTGTTGCGCATGCACCACAATTGGAGGGTGATTCGATCGGGGGCAGATTTTTTTATCGTTGGACGGGAACGATATGGCAAAATGCCAACGCACAAAGAGTTAGACACTGCTCGAAGTCTACACAGCACGTTTTTTGTTCTACACCGATGTTATACTTCGAGCAATGTATGACTTGTCTTCGTCAACAGGCTCGCAGTAAACCTGCGGTAATCTCAATTTCGAGAGGAGAAATATGAATAAACTTTCAAAGCTCGCGTTCATTGCAGCTACCGCGGTTATGGCTGCATCCGCCATGGCACAGTCGGTGCCGGCGTCGCGACAAGCTACGAACGACAACTGGGTGAATGGTACCGGCGAATACGTGTGGATGAACGGCACGAATGAGCTGTGCTGGCGCGATGCGTTCTGGACGCCGGCAACGGCCAACGCAAAGTGCGATGGCGCTCTGGTTGCTCAAGCTCCGACTCCGCCGGCTCCGGTCGCACCTGCACCGGCTATTACGAGCCAGAAGATTACGTATCAAGCTGACGCACTGTTCGACTTCGACAAGGCCATCCTGAAGCCGGCCGGCAAGGAAAAGCTGGACGATCTGGCATCGAAGATCGGCGCGCTGAACCTCGAAGTCGTCGTCGCAACGGGTTACACGGACCGCATCGGTTCGGACAAGTACAACGACCGTCTGTCGCTGCGTCGTGCTCAAGCTGTGAAGGCATACCTGGTCAGCAAGGGCATCGAGTCCAACCGTATCTATACGGAAGGCAAGGGCAAGCGCAACCCGGTCACGACCGGTTGCAATCAGAAGAACCGCAAGCAACTTATCGCCTGCCTCGCACCGGATCGTCGCGTGGAAGTCGAAGTTGTCGGTACTTCGAAGCAGTAAGCTACAAATACCGCAGTATCAAAGCCCCGCTTCGGCGGGGCTTTTTTTATGTCCGGCGAGGTGCTCGGCACCGCATCCCGAACCGGGCCCGGACCTTGAGCGGGCGGCATTTTGCCGCCCAGTCCCTCGACCTATATACTCAGGGTTTATCCTCGAGCGCCCGCTCACCGCTCTCTTCGAGGCAGCTTCCGCCATGACCAACGCCGATCCCCACGAACTGCAGAAATTTAGCGATCTCGCGCACCGTTGGTGGGACCCGAATGCCGAATTCAAGCCGTTGCATGAACTCAATCCGATTCGCCTGGGCTGGATCGACGCACACGCGCATCTCGCGGGCAAGACCGTGCTGGATATAGGCTGCGGCGGCGGCATTCTGTCCGAGTCGATGGCCGGGCTGGGCGCCCACGTGAAAGGTATCGACCTGTCGACCCAGGCTCTGGGCGTGGCCGATCTTCACAGCCTTGAAAGCGGTGTAACCGTCGATTACGAAGAGATCGCCGCCGAGGCGCTCGCCGCTCGCGAACCCGCCAAATACGACGTCGTGACCTGCATGGAAATGCTCGAGCACGTGCCTCAGCCCGCCGCCATCGTCGAGGCGTGCAAGACGCTGGTGAAACCCGGCGGCTGGGTGTTCTTTTCCACCCTGAACCGCAATGTGAAGTCGTACCTGTTCGCCGTGATCGGCGCCGAATACATCGCGCGCATGCTGCCCAAGGGTACGCACGACTACGCACGCTTCATTCGCCCATCGGAACTGGCGAGCTTCGTGCGCGACGCCGGCCTGCGCACGGCCGATATCAAAGGCATTGTGTATAACCCGCTCAGCAAGCATTTCACGCTGTCCGCCGACACGAGCGTGAACTACATGCTCGCCTGCCGCCGCGACGTTTGATCCGCCCCGACCCGCCGGAACTATCGAACCAATGAGCGATCCCACGCCCCTGCCCCAGCGCGAAGACAATGAAGACGCACTCGGTCTTTGCCACGCCGTCCTGTTCGACCTCGACGGCACGCTAGCCGACACCGCACCCGACCTCGCGGCGGCCGTCAACAAGATGCGCCACGATCGCGGGCTCGAGATGGTGCCGCTTGAAGATCTGCGGCCGCTCGCATCCGCGGGCGCGCGTGGGCTGATCGGCGGCGCGTTCGGGATCGGCCCCGATAGTCACGAATTCGCGTCGATGCGCGAGGAATTCCTCGCCAACTACGAAGCGGATCTGTGCATCGAGACGACACTGTTTCAGGGCATTCCCGAGATGCTCGACGAACTGGACGCACGCGGTGTGCGCTGGGGCATCGTCACGAACAAGGTGGCGCGGCTCACCGAGCCGCTGATCGCACAACTCGGCCTCGAAGAGCGCGCGGGCTGTGTCGTAAGCGGCGACACCACGTCACATTCGAAACCGCACCCGGCGCCGTTACTGCATGCGGCGCGCGAACTGGACGTGGCGCCAGAGCGCATCGTTTACGTGGGCGACGATCTGCGCGACGTGCAGGCCGGTTTCGCCGCCGGCATGAAGACGGTCGCGGCGGCGTACGGATACTGCGGCAACGACATCCCGCCGACGCAATGGCATGCGCAACACGTCGTCCAGTCGCCGGCGGAATTGCAAAGGCTGCTGCGCGACATCGGCTGAGTCGCGACGTCGACCGGCGCAAAGGCGAAAACCAAGGCCGCGCCAATGAGTCAGGACGCAGCCGTCAAACTATTGTAAAATCTGCGTCTGGCTCAGAAATTTGAGCAACGAACCGCGGGGGCGACCTGGTTTCGACAGGGGTTGCGAAGCGGCTAGGGCATGTCGAGGCCCCGTCACCTCGTAAATCAGCGGGAAAAACGTAACTGCAAACGACGAAACGTTCGCACTGGCAGCCTAAGGGCCGCCGTCCTCTGCCTAGTTCACTGACGGGCTAGAGTCGCAAGACCGGTAGCAATACCGACAGAGGTCATATACGTCAGTTAAGCCTGGGTGGTGTCACGACATCCGGGTCGAAAATCTAGTGAATCGCCGTAGTGCAGCGTGTTCGTCCGCGTCACTATGGTTAAATCAAAAGACAGAACTACACATGTAGAACTAGTCGTAGAGTGCTTCTGGACGCGGGTTCGATTCCCGCCGCCTCCACCAATTGCCGTTCTCGGGTGTTCCCGATAAATACCGAAAACCCGCTACAGTCAAGGCTGTGCGGGTTTTTTGTTTCCCGAATGATCCCAAGGAACCCCATCAGTACCACCGTTCAAGGGTGGTATTCTTGGTGGTATTCGACAATAACGACAGACCGATACCACCATGGCACTGACCGAACTCCAGGTCAAAAACGCACGCTACAACCCAGACGGCCAGGGCAACCGATTAACCGACGGTGACCGCATGTACCTGCAGCTCACAGCCTCGGGGGGAAAGCTCTGGCGGATGAACTACCGATTCGGCGGAAAGGACAAGACGCTGTCCCTCGGCCAGTTCCCCGAAATTAAGCTCGCTGAAGCCCGCCGAAAGCGAGCTGCCGCACGTGAAAAACTTGCGGCCGGCATTGATCCCGGCGAAGCCAAGAAGGCCGAGAAGCGCACACAGCGCCTCAACGCTGAAAACTCGTTCGAAGCCATTGCTCGTGAGTGGCAAGCCAAGTATGCGCCCACCTGGTCGGAAGGCCACGCCAAGCGCATCTTGCGGCGCCTTGAAATTGATGCGTTCCCATGGATAGGCAGCAAGCCGATCGCCGACGTCACACCACCAATCGTGCTCGACGTGCTGCGCCAAGTCGAGAAACGTGGCGCGCTTGAGACTGCGCACCGCCTCCACGCAAATATCAGCCAAGTGTGCCGCTATGCCGTGGCCACCGGTCGGGCCGAGCGCGACGTAACTGCCGATCTGCGCGGTGCGTTGCCGCCAGTCCAACCGGAGCACATGGCTGCCCTCACGGATCCCCAAGATGTCGCCGAGCTGCTGCGCGCCATAGACGGCTACAGCGGAACGTTTCCGGTGTTGTGCGCTCTACGACTCGCCCCGCTGCTGTTCCAGCGCCCAGGGGAGCTTCGTGCAGCTGAATGGACCGAATTTGACCTCGACGCCGCGACTTGGGAAATCCCGGGCGAACGGATGAAACGCAGCAAGCAGGGAAAGGCTGCGGGCGGTGCACATATCGTGCCGTTACCCGATCAGGCCGTCGCTATCTTGCGGAAATTGCACGCGCTGACAGGCGGCGATCGATTCCTATTCCCTAGCGTCCGGACGAAAGATAGACCAATGAGTGACAACACGGTCAACGGTGCCTTGCGCAGACTGGGGTTTGACGGCGACACGATGACCGGCCACGGCTTCCGAGCAACGGCGCGCACCATCATCGCGGAGGTGCTCGGCATCCCGGCTGAGATCATCGAAGCACAACTCGCGCACGCGGTGAAAGACCCACTCGGCCGGGCGTACAACCGTACCAAGTTCCTCAAGGAGCGGCGCACGATGATGCAAAAATGGGCCGATTACCTCGACCAGCTAAAGGCGGGAGCACAGGTCGTCCAGATGGTTGCGGTCGGCTGACGGGTTAGAGTACGCTGTCCCTTATTTCTCTTAAAACGAACAAAAACCAACGGGGAACAGCATGGAGCGACAGCAGCACGCGCGATCGGCTGATACGCAGCCGGACGCAACCGATCTGCCATACCTGAACGCACCCGCCGTCGTCGATCGGCTCATCCGAGACTTCACGCGCACGGCTCTCGACGCTGTAGGGAGAGCCGATTTTCTGGCTTACCTCGACTTCGAGTGCGGCCGCATGAACAGCCTGCTCCTCGGCGGCCCGGAGCCGACCAATCGCTATCAGCGCACCCCTTGGAACGCGCCCGGGCAGTTGGGCGAGTACGTGCAGAAAGCGCTGCTGATCACGGGCGAGACGCGCCTCGCGGTGCGCGACGCCTTCATGTGGTACATCGATCGCCTGTTCAGCACCGTGGACGTGGAGAGCGACTTCGACGCCGAAACGGTCGAGCCGCTAATTGCCGATCTTCGGGGCGCACTGACGGGCAACTTCACGCCGCGCACGTGGGCAACTGGCCGCAAATGAGCAGTGCGCCATTCTGCCCCAGTCTCGCAGCGATCGCGGAATGAGGACAATACCCCCATGAAATCGATAGCCACAGCCGCAGTAATCGCCTTGGTGCTTTGCTCGGCCACCGCAGCGATGCAGGCGATGGCCCAGACAAAGCCGAAAAGCCACCCGTTTGCATACAGCGAGGATCCAGGCGTACGCATCTTCTATTACAAGAAAAAATGCGAAGCGGCGGGCGTAGGCAAGGAATGGCACTACGCCGTCTATCACTTCCCGGCAGGCTACTGGCCTGGATGCTGGCGAATCCCCACTAAGCGCGATCTTCAACACCTGGCGGAGGTTTGCCCGCTCCACGTTGCAGACGGCGGAGCGATCGGAATGGGTGATGCGTGCCTTTTGGCCGGATCGCGCGGGATATTTGACGCTCCGGACGGAAGCACGTTTTAAGACGCCAGCGGCGCGCTCGTCGGGCTGCCCACGTTTTTGGAGGTGTGCGGGTGTTTCACGAGCGAGATATCGCCCGAGACGACATCCGTATCGGCCGTCACGGTACCGGTGTTGTGCGCGATCTTCGAGAGGCCGTCTGGGCAGGACATCGACCGACTGAACCTACGGACATGAGGCGACGACGTGCCCAAGCTCCAGTGCGCTCATTGCTTCCACACCATTTCGCTATAGTACGGAGCCTGCTAGCCGCCCGCGCTTTGAATGCGGTCGACGAAGCCGGTACCGCGTTCGAACTGCACCTCGGTGAAGTAGTTGCCGAACGGCGTAAAGTCGTGCGTCCCGCCGACGATGTAGTAATCGGACTGCATCGCGCCGTGCGTGAGCCGCAGGTATCGCCCAGCCTTGATCGACTCGCGGCCTTTCAGACGCATCGAGCCCGACTCGAGCACGACGTTGTCCTTGTTCTGGTCGAGCAGCTGCTGCCGCCGGCTGTTGATCCAGTCGAGTGCCCCGTTCCTGGAGGTGTCGCGACGAGGACCATACTGCGTGCCGTTGCCGTTGCTGGTTTCGCCTATGCCCGCCTGCTGCGTGGTTTCCTCCATCTTGCGCACGCCATATAGCGCCGGGTCGATGTTTCCGTAATCCCTCACGTAGAAAGGCGCGCTGTCCTGTGCTGACTGGAACGCCAGCATTCTGGCCGTCGAGTCGTAGTTCAAAACGAAACGCGGGCAGTCGGCCCTATAGTAGTTCGCGACGTGCGCGTCCGTGCGGGACACTGTCATGCTCACGACCTCGCCGCGATCGATGTCCACGATCATCGGCTCTTTGTCTGCCTCGACCGGCATCAGGTACTGACCGGTGGCCGCCTCCCTGAACGGGTTCGGGCGATAGACCGCAAACGGGCCCGCCTCGCGATCCTCGATGAAGAACTCGTTCCACGGTCCGATATCGCCGTGAGATTTGACCAGCGCGTCCACCGTGCCGCCATCGAACGAGCCGACGCCGAAGGGCGACACCTGTGCGCCCGTCACCTGAACATCCGTCGAGATCGGCATAACGGCGTTCGTGCTCGCCGCATTCTTCGACATGTTCGCGAGATACGGATTCACCACCTTGTCGAACACCGCCTGCACAAACGGGCCCGCTTGCATGATGTTGTCGAAGTCGCCGAACTTCGCGAAGAACGGGAAGCTGGTGATCATCGCCGCGGCGTCCTCAGGGGCGTTCGGCATGAAGAAGATCTGCATCATTTGAAGGATCTTTCCGTAGTCGTGGCCCGTGATAACCACGCTCCGGGTCGGCTGGCCAGCAGCGGACATACCCTCCATCCGCTGCACCTGCGAGACGAAGCCGCGCATCATGATCTGCACGTTCGTGCCGTCCGTCGTGTGGCTCCATGCGGAGAGCCGGGTAACGATGGAATCCATCGGTTCGATGACGGCGTAAAGGGAGTCGAGCACATCCGTGTCGACCTTGTCCGCAAGTGCGACCGAGAACGTCCCGGCCGGCTCTCTCACGGATTTGGAGACGCGCACGGGGTTGGCCTCGGACAGGAACGGCGTGAGATCCACAACGCTCGACTGGCCCGCGTAGCGAACCGAAACAGGCGTGCTGCCGTTGACAGTCTTGCGCGCGATATTCTTGTGGAGAAGCACCTGAATGCCAGGCTTTCGTACATCTATCTGCATGTTCGTCAACGAAAAGTAATGGAGCGCCACACCGAGCGGGCGCCCGAGGGATCAGAGATTGGGAAGGTTGCCGTTGATGGCCTCGCGCAGCGCAACAGATGCCTGCCAAAAACTGAAGATGCGCCGATCGGTGCGGCGAGAGGCGACATAGCGCTGCCGCAATGCGACCAGCAGCTTCTGCTCACATTGACGAACTGCGGCGTCCAACGCTTGCTCCATCTCGCGACGCTCGAGTGCTGCCACAGCCTCATGTGCGAAGCGCAGCGCGCGGGCCGTCTCATCGACCTTGGCGGCAGCAGCCACGGCACGTGGCTTCGCTTCACCAATGAGAGCCGTCAAATCGCGCACGTCAGCGTCGATGCACGCGAGACGCATCGCCGCAACCGCCTCATCGATCGCGCCAGTGCGTACATCTGTTACCAACTGATCACGCGCGGCGGCTTTCTCGGCGAGACGATTCTCGATGGACGCAACTTTGGCCGCGACGACCGCCAGAGCATCCCTGACCACGCTGTGCTCGCGCTCGGCGCGAATAGCTTGTTCGTGTTCGTACGTGTTCATGTGTATCAGTCCAATGCAGAAATAAGGGTTTGCAGACGCGCAGCCGAGGCTTCGGCTCGCCGGCGGGCTTCTCGTTGAATTTCAGCGTTAGTAGCCGCTTTCAATTCGTCCTCGGCACGTGCGAGGGCTTGGTCCTCGTCGCGGCGCGCGCGCTCGGCGGCGTCGATCTCGGCGCGCAGTGTTGAGGCGTCCTCTCCAGACAACAGCGCAGCGCGCAGCGCTGCGCGCAGGGATTCGATGGTTTTCTTTGCCATTGCGGCTCCTTCACTTGAAAAGCAGCGCAGCCAGCGCAACCGGCATTGCGCGGTGCTCGTTCAGGCAGTGCTCAATTCGCGTCGCGTCGTCGGCACCAATGCGGCCATCGAGAAGCCCTCGCTCACAGGCGGCGCGGGCCTCTGCCTCGCCCTGCGAATGGCCGCCGTGCGTGACGCGATACGCCCGCTTTCCGCCAAGCAGCGTGTCGGCGTTCGGAACTTCGCGGCGGCGCGCGGCCGAGTCGATAACGGCCTCCTTGATCCTCTGGTTAGGCACGTCGCCAAGCGCTTTCACGAGTGGCAGCGCCACGTGACTGCGGCGCACACTGACCACCCTGCGGGCGGGCGTCGGATGCTCAAGCGGCGCGGGGAGCGACTTCGCGAGCGTGCGACTGCCCGCCGTGTGTTGGCCGGCCACTTCCGCACGAAGCGCCGCCTTCAGTTCGTTGAAATTCACTGAGAAATCTCCGGTTGAATGACCGAACCACGCTCCGCGCGCGGCCGGGTCTTGATCCACTTCGACACTTCCGACTGACGCCACGCGATCGTCGCCGGCGACGTGCGAACCGGAACAGGGAAACCGCCAGAGGCAATGAGTCGATCAAGCGTCGTCGACGCGAGCCCGGTCCGATCGAGCACAACAGGACGACGGATGAGTTTTTCAGGTAAGTGGGCCATACGGGAACCCAATCAGTTGCGACACCACCAGCATCCCGTCACGACTCGCGCGTGGGGTGCCATGAGATGCGATGGGGGATTGAAGGCGAGCCGCATCGATGAGAAAAGCGCCCAGTTTTCAGGGGATATCGTGGGAAAAGTCGTGACGTGAGCATGGGTGCGTTATCCCCGCGCGCCGATGCACATGCCCGAATACGCCTATGCGAAGCTCTCATCTGCTCTCCGCGAGCGCCGGATCAGCGCTGCCGACGACAGTCGCGTCGAGCTTCACGAGATGGCCGGCGTGCCCGGGTTCTTGGCGTTCAGATGCGAGCGACTGCACCTCGAGCTATCGCCGAGCGCCTGCGCCAAGAGCTACATGACCCCACGCAGCGAGGCGTGTGTAAGCTGCGCGATCGGCGCGCGCCACGCGCGAGAGGTCGAGCCCGCTGCGGCGGCGCAGAAGCGATCGGCTACGCGACCGTCAATCAACGCCTCGCCCGACGAATCCGACATCCAGGACCGACTGAATCGCCGCGCCGCGCTGCGAGCCACAGGCGGACAGTCGGCGGCGCTCGCGTGCATCCGCTGCCTGAAAAGCGCCGCGACGAACGGGCGGCTGATCGGCCGCATGCGCCTCGTACGTGCGCAAACGATCTGTGTGAGTTGCTACAACCGAGAGAAAGAGGTGCTGCGTGGCGCGAACGCTAAAGGTGCCCGCCCGAAAATGTGGGCCGGAAGGTTACGCCGTACGCAGATCGTCTGCGTTGAAGGTGGCGTCCAGAAGCGAATCCCAATCGGGCTGTCCACCGGCGTCGACGAAGCGCTGCGCTATGCCGCGCGCGTCCATCCGAAGGTCCGCCTCGTCGGCGTATTCGTGGCGGACGATTTCCACCTGCTCGTCGCACCGCACGGCGAAGGGTTCGACCGCGCGAAACGGGAGCGTCGCGAGCGCATCGCAGCGCGGAAAAACGCGGGAGCGGAGGCACGTCGCACCGAACAGGCGCTGGCCGAACCGGAAACCACTGACAAACATGACGCTTCAGCAACGAGCGCGCCTCCGGCCGCCGAGGCACCGCGCAAGCTGGTTGCCGGCGCACGCATCGGGCTCCTCGAGCTCCAGCGCGACGTCGGCCGCGGCAAGTGGGCGTGCGTCTGCGAGTGCGGACGGACAACCGTGCAGCACGCGACGACGCTGCGCGGAACGCGAAAACCCTCTTGCGGATGCGGTTCGAGCGCACCGACCGTCAAGAATTATCTGCCGCGGCAGCCCGCGCACATGGCGCCGAAACCCAGCAGAACGTCGGCCATTGTTACGGGCATGCAGCTAGGCCGCCTGACCGCCCTGCGGCACGTACGAGAGACAAAATGGCGATGGAAATGCGTGTGCGGCAGCGAACGCACTCTCGACTCGGCCACAGTTTTTTCACGAAAGATACGACACTGCGGCTGCGGCGGAAAGAAGCGCGCCAACGTAGCGACAAAAACGGCCGACGAGCAGCTCCGGGCATTCTACGCGCCCATGCCGGCCGTCCTCCTCGGCCCTCTTTGACGTCCCTTCTACTACGGGTTGCCGAGCTGGCATCGGTCCCAGAAACGCGGCTCGACTTCTAACCGGCCACTACTGTTAAGCGTTGTTCGACGCCTGCCCATGTCTGCCACCGCGTGAGTACACGACGACGCATGCGGGCAGGCGTTGGACAACGCTCGAGGGAGGAAACCGCGGAGTGGACCAGGACGGCAGAAATTTACGCAGCTATGGGGATTTAAGTGCTCTCATGAACTGCGGAGACTCACAACCTTCAGTCGAAGCGAGGGTTTGGTGGTCACGTAAATGTTCTGCTGCATCCATGCTGCACGTCTGTAGAGGTGTCGCGAGCGCGGCAAGGTCTGCTGGTAGCGACAGGCACAAGCGTCTCCTCCCGCTCGTTGCCGAAGAGCCGACGGTCGGTCTGGACAGCCAGGGTGATTCATCTTCATACGTTGCTTCGGCAAGTGGGCGGAGCGCGAATTGGGTGGCTGCGCAGGAGGATGTCGATGATGATCATCGGCGCGCTGCAATGCCGGCAGACGAACTTCGGGGCGGGAGTGCCCGGTGACGGACCTTCGCTCACAGTAATGGAAGCTGGCACGTCTGGCAGCGCCCGTATCGCAGCCAGATTCTGCCGACGCACGGGATTGGCCAGCAGACCATAGTGGCGAATCCGATGGAAGCCGACAGGCAGTACATGCAGCAGGAAACGCCGCATGAATTCCTGTGGCTCAAGCGTCATCGTCTTCTGGCGCGTGCGGCCGTTGGCCCGGTAGTCCTTCCACCGGAAGGTCACGCCCCGGTCGTCGAGCGCGATGAGCCGCTGGTTGGAGATGGCCACGCGATGCGTGTAGCGCGACAGATACGCAAGCACCGCTTTCGGTCCCGCGAACGGGCGCTTCGCATATACGACCCATTCGCACGTACGCAGCGGCGCGAGCCACCGTGCGAAGGCAGTGGGATCGGCAAGCCCGGCGTACTCGCCAAAGAAGCGCAACTGGCCCCGGCGATGTGCATGGGTGAGCTCTTCCAGGAAGCGCCGCCGGAACAGCCGGGAGAGCACACGGACTGGCAGGAAGAAGCCGGGGCGGCAGGCGACCCACCGCTCACCGTCTGGCGCAAGGCCTCCGCCGGGAACGATGCCGTGTACGTGAGGATGGTGCGTGAGCGCCGAGCCCCAGGTGTGCAGCACGAGTGTCGCGCCGATCTGTGCGCCCAGATGCTTTGTGTCGGCGGCGATGGTTCGGAGGGTTTCGGCGGCAACATCGAACAGCAGGCCGTAGAGCACCGCCTTGTTGTACCAGGCGATCGCGCTGATCGCAGCAGGTAGCGTGAAGACCACGTGGTAATACTCAACCGGCAGCAGATCGGCCTGGCGTGCCTCGAGCCACCGGTGTGCGGCGCTCGCCTGGCACTTCGGGCAATGGCGGTTACGGCAGGAGTTGTAGGCAACCTCGATCTGTTCGCAACCGGAACACCGCAACACATGTCCACCCAGCGCCGCGCTGCGGCACTGTTCGATCGCCGACATGACCTTCAGCTGTCCCAGACTCAGCTGTACGGTCCGTCGCCACAAGGGCCCATGCGCGCGGAAGACGTCCGCGACTTCGGGCACGGCTGTGTGCCGTGTTCAGCCGTTGTTCTGAAGTTTCTCCAGCGGACTGATCACCTCGCGCAGCAGGTCGGTGGCGACCTGCGCATAGAGTGCTGTCGTCTCCAGCTTCTTGTGCCCCAGCAGGACCTGGATCACGCGGATGTCGACCTTCTGCTCCAGCAGGTGGGTCGCAAAGCTGTGACGTAGCGTATGCATCGAGACACGCTTGTCGATGTTGGCGGCCTCGGCGGCGGCATGGATGGCGCGATTGAGCTGCCGCGTGCTGAGCGGATCGACCGGATCGAGGCCCGGAAACAGCCAGCCGCGCTCCAGCATCCGGCCCTGCGCGTGCGCCACTCGCCACCAGACACGCAGGCGTTCAAGCAGCACCGGCGAGAGCATGGCGTAACGATCCTTGCGGCCCTTGCCCTGTTCAATGCGCAGGGTCATGCGCTGGCCGTCGACGTCGCCGACCTTTAACGCCACCACCTCACTGGCGCGCAAGCCGGCACCGTAGGCGACCGATAGTGCGGTCTGATGCTTCAGATTGCCGGTGGCGGCAATCAGGCGGCCCACTTCGTCCGGGCTGAGCACGACCGGCAGGACGCGAGGCACGCGCACGGGTTGCATGCGTGCCATCAGGTCGGGCTCGTGGAGCGTGATCTCGAAGAAGAACTTCAGTCCGGTGATCGCCGCGTTGAGCGACACGGGTGACACGCCGTGGTCGACCAGATGCAACTGGTAGCGCCGCAGGTCCTCGACGGTGGCGGTGTCAGGAGAGCGTCCGAGAAAACGCGTGAACTCGCGTACGACACGCAGATAACCGGCCTGCGTCTTCGGTGCGAGCTGACGCATGCGCATGTCGTCGGTCATGCGCTGGCGCAGGGGACTGATGGGCTGAGGTGTGTGGGTCATGACTCTGCTCCCGTTGAACGACGAGGCGGATTGCCTCGCCCTTCAACATGAAAACAGAGTCGGCTTCCTCTCCAGAACCACTAGCATTGGACCGAAGCCCCATACCGCGCGAGCGGTTTAGTCCATCGACCCTAAGCCGTCCTTCGATGTGCTGAACTCGGTGCCCGAAAGCGGTCAACTGCGCCGCAATGTTGGTGCGAATTAAATAAATGGGCCACTGCGAAAGCTTGGGCTAATACATCCGCTCATGCACTCGGGGGATCGCCTTGGTTTGCGTCAATTTTTGACGTCGACGGATTACATAGCGGTGATCTGCGAGTACAAATTGGGAAGGGTTGACTTTGTTTCCTATAGTGTAGACATTTCGTTGCAGGTGGCGGGCTCTTTGATCTGTTTGGCTCATCAACTTGGGAGCTTTCCCATGTCGACCCGAAACGACGAGGTTGTACCAGTACGGGATATTCAGTTCATCCTAGTTCATGGCACTTTTGCGACAAATGCTCCATGGATGGCTGACTCGTCAGCCCTCGTTGGAAGTCTGCGTGCAGAATTCGGCGACGACGTGCTAGTCACACCGTTCAACTGGGATGGAAAAAACTCGTTCGCGTCTCGGAAATCTGCCGAAATAGAACTAATGAGTCTCATCGAAAAGATGTCGATCGACAGAACGTCGCCACCGATTGTGATCATCGCACATAGCCATGGAGGAAACGTTGCGCTCAGAGCCGTTTCCAGGGTCCGAAAACCTACAAGAATTCTAGCTTTGGTAACCTTGGGTACTCCATACATAATTTTCAGGTATCGTCGAAACCCATTCTACAGACTTTATGCAGGGGCGTTCTCTTTGTGGTTTGGGGCGCCAATACTATTGGTGGCTTTGGCCATGCTAACACTTGAAAATTGGTATTCCCTTATTATTTGCGGACTGGCCTATCCGGCTTTAGTTTTTTTCACCTATCCGATTTTGTACCGAAAACTCGAATTCGCCACACAATCGGCCAATTCGAAAATTCACGATCAGGAATTGAACCCAAGCGCAACGGAAGTCCCATTGTTGTGCATCCGGCATCGAGCGGACGAGGCGCACATCGGTCTATTCGTCCTGCAATCCATCAAACAGGTTGAAAAGATACTATTTTTGTTTGCCACCATTTCGGACGAGACTCGATATTTCCCTTTCCGACTAGCATTAGTTTTCCTCGCAATTGCGATTGAGTTGGCGATCATTGGAGGAGCACGGGATTGGACGCAGTGGTTGAATGCACCAATATCTCTCTTGTTGATTGCTCCGATCAGCGTAGTGGCGAGGCTGATTACCTCTCATAAATGGGGTCTCGGAGGTCGCCCCAATATCACGTCGCTCTGCTTCGATGTCTCGGCGGAAGCATATCCGGAAGTATCGTCAGACCGTCACGAGCAAAATTTCTCATTGATCTTCGGAGCTTGGAGAACGGCTGCGGCGTACGGCGCGAGAAGATTGATGACGCCACACTCGATGGGTTACTCGGATCCAGCAGCAATCAAAAGAATTTGCAGCTGGATTAAATATGTAAGATCGGTCTACCTATAGGGAAACGGTATCGCCGCATTCGCGTCGACGATTTGATGAAGTAGTCGTTCAGCGTGGTGCCCGTCAAAAGCGGTCGGACGCCAGTGTCGGTTTCTGGCCGAGGGCGTGTGGAAACGCAATTTTCGAGGCTGAGGGCGAAGTTGGCGGTCGGGTCAATCAAGTTTGGTACGTCGAAGTTGTGCTATTCGAGCATCCCGAGCGCAAGAAGCCCCTCAGGGCCTTAGCTCCCAGCCATCCTGATTGCCTTCATTGTCCTGGCAACCCCAAGTATATTCATGACTCGCTTGAGGTTGTACGCCAGCACCTGAAGGCTCATTTCGGTGCTCACCCGTCCGAGCGTCCGGGTCAGGAAGTGTGTAGCACCCATCCAATGCTTCAGCGTGCCGAAGCCGTGTTCAACGGTGCTTCGTCGGATGGTCATCGCGTCAGGCTTCCGGTCGAGTCGACGCTGCATGGCTTCAAGTACATGTTCGTGCTCCCATCGTCGGATGCGGCGATAGTCGCTGGGCGAACATCGCTCCTTGAGATGACAACGCGGGCATGCGCTGGGCCAGTATACGTTCAGATTCATGCCATTCTCGACGGTCTTGAACCGATGAATGGAGCGCTCGCCAGCGGGGCACCGATACTCGTCGTTCCTTGCAACGTAGATGAAGTCGCGCTTGGTAAAGAGCCTCTTCTTCCTTGATGCCGAGGTAAGTGGCTTCGGGACATACGTTTTGATCCCGCCCAGTTCGCACGCGCGGATATCCGGGCCGCTGAAGTAGCCCCGGTCAGCTAACACCTTCAGCTTCGGCCTGCCCATCGCGTTCTTCGCCAGGAAAGCCATCTTGCTGAGTTGACCGTGATCGCCTCCGATATTCGTCACTTCGTGTTCGACAATCAGATGATGCTTTGTATCCACGGCAGTCTGGACGTTGTAGCCCACGGTACCGGTCCTCTTGCCACCGCTGGTCATTGAGCGGGCATCTGGGTCGGTAAGCGACAACTGCTTGTCCGGTTCTTTCTTCAGTTGCTCCTTCATCTGCTCTAGCTCACGCATCCGCTGACGCAGCAGAGCGATCTTCTCGTACAGGCGAACGGTCTTCACATCGAAACCTGTCGGGCTGATCCGATCTGCGGTTTCAATCATGTCGAGATATCGCTGAACGCTTTCCTCGATCTGCTGCTGACGCTTGTCGATCTTGCCAGCCGTATAGTTCCTGTCACGGCTGTTCACGGCTTTGAACTTGCTGCCGTCGATTGCCACCATGTCGCTGGATAGCAGCTTCAGTCCGCGACATAGTTCGACGAAACGACGGCATACATTCCGAATGGCTGCGCCATTGTCGCGACGAAAGTCGGCGATCGTCTTGAAGTCTGGTGCGAGACGTCCTGTCAGCCACATCAGCTCGACATTGCGTTGGCATTCACGCTCAAGACGCCTGCTAGACGGCACCCGGTTCAGATACCCATAGATATAGATCTTGAGCATCACGCCCGGATGATAGGACGGCCGACCTGTGAGCGCCGGCGTGGTACCGTTGAAGCCGAGTTCGGCCAGGTTCAGTTCGTCGACGAAGGCATCGATCACCCTTACCGGGTTGTCCTGGCCAATGTAATCATCGACGCATTCGGGAAGTAGTGCGACCTGCTTGCGGTCATCGCCTTCAACGAATCGCTTCATGAGTCACCCGGTCTCAGTGCGTTGATTCAGTTTAGGCGATAAATGCGTTTTCACACGCCCTCGGCCGGCTGCTGCCTGACGTGAGGCGTTCGAGGTTCATGACACCACGAGCTATTCCTCTACGAAGCGTTGGAGTTTCGATAGTTCAATGGGGTCTCGCCCGCTAAAAATTTCATGGATGGAACGGCGCGATGCACCGATCAGACCACGCTGGAACACGTCTTCAAGCGCTGTTCTCTGTTGGATTGCCGCTCCGGCCGTAGGAGCAATTTTCCGCGCCTGGTCTGCGCCATCCGGCGATACGACGAACAACTTGAGGTTGTGATTCGTGACTGCGTCGGCAATGATCTCGTTTATGTGATCGTCCCTGAAGCCGTATCCGATAACCATCAGTCTTGAGTCACCGCGGGTAAGGTATTCCGTGAGAAGAGTTTGATACCACTGCAAGACGGGCACGAGTCCGATTTCATTCGCCTTGTTCCCCCCCATGATTAGCATAGGGCCGCCTTGGTCGTTTTGCGTCCAATTAGACGATCCATGCAATTTGATATACGGTTGACAGCCTGCCTCGACCCGAAACCCCTCGGCGGGCGCAGGCGTCCAGTTTCCGAACCAATGCTGCATAGGATGACGGTTCGGGTCTGGTACTGACCGCATACCCGGAATTGTCGAGCCGTGCCAGCGACGCCGCCCCAAAGGATTAGCAAGCAAGGCTACGTCGTGCGTCAGGTAGTGATACTCAAGAAGCAGGTCTTGATTCAGCGTGAATATGGCGTCGAAGTTTGTGAGGAATGGGCGAATCGCTAGATTTCCATCGTTGTTCTGGTCGAAGTTCTGAAGCCCAAAGAAGCATTGGTTCATCAAGTTGAACATTCCGAGCACGGCGCCGCGGAGACTCTGAAGGTCATCAGCATGTGCCGGCTCACGGCGCACCAAATCCTGCAACTCAGCAAGCGCATTTTCGAATCCTCCTGCCAGCTGGCTTCGCCATAGCAGGTCAGACAAGAAGGCGTTCGAATTCACTTCGGGCCAACCGAGCAGGTACTCGAACGCTTCGGCCGCCAACCAACCGCCCCAGTTGCGGCTGAAGCCGGCGCCGAGCAAAAGCATGCAGGACATAAGACCTCCGTGCTAGTCGTTATCGCAAGACAAAAATTTGCAACTTATCCTATCAGGCTGAAGTTGCCCCTGTAACTCAGGACACGCGGACACCGTTAGGTTGATGCCCTCGAGCGCTGCGCAACACAGCAGATGGATCCGACAACAGTGACCTGGCCAAAATCGAGCGGTTGTGTGCACAGACAACGGGGTGACCAATAATCGGCTTGACTACTTTTGATCGCCCTCGATAATCGTTACAGCGTTTTTGAGCATGCCTAACAACGTTGAAAACGAAGGGAAGAATGAGCCGCACATTTCTTTACGCGCGTGTAAGCACCGCAGACCAGACCACGGCCAACCAGCTCGCAGAAGTACTCGCGGCCGGTTTCGCTGTGGAGCCGAAGCGGATCGTCCAGGAAAGCATCAGTGGCAGTGTGCCGGCGAGCGAGCGACTTGGTTTCGCAAGGTTGCTCGATCGCCTCGAGGCGGACGACGTCCTGATCGTCACCAAGCTCGACCGGCTCGGCCGTAACGCAATGGACGTACGCGTTATGGTTGAGCGCCTCGCCGAGATGGGCGTGCGCGTGCACTGCCTGGCGCTCGGCGGAATGGACCTCACCAGCGCAGCCGGCAAGATGACGATGGGCGTGCTCACCGCCGTGGCGGAGTTCGAAAGAGACCTATTGATCGAGCGCACGCACGCAGGGCTCGCGCGCGCACGCGCCGAGGGAAAGAAGATGGGACGACCGAAGGCCATCGCCGATGGGAGGCGCGGCGCCGTCCTCGACCGACTGGCTGCCGGCGACAGCGTGGCCAGCATCGCGCGCGACCTCGGCGTGTCGAGGCCAACGATCTCGCGGATCCGTGACGCCGCCCAGCAGGTGACTGCATGACGGGCGGCAAAGTCAACGAGGCCTTGCTCAACTGGCGCGCGCGGCTCGCGACGCTGCCAGCGGATCAGCGCGCGACAGCGACAGCCGTCCTGCTCACACTTGTGCGGGCACGTGAGACCGCAAGGCAAGAGCCGGCACAATGTGCTAACCCTCGCACCTAGCGCGCGACGGCCATCTTAGTCATCGGCCGCGGCGTTCGATCAAAAGCAGCGCTTCGACCATTTCCAACTCACCACGAAGCGAATCGGCAACCTGAGTCAATCGGGCGACCGGGTCGTCGATCGCCCCATTTTCGGTCGATTCACCGTCAACATCTCGCTCGCGGGCTGGTCCCACCACCGCCAAATGTGTAAATATTGAAGCATCACCACGTAGTTCTCTGCGCCACCCTTCTGTCCTCGCGCGGGCCGATACCGCTTGACGTGAAATCATAAGCTCTGACGCAATCGAACCGAACGTGATTGCGCTGCTCAATTCCCACGCGAGCCGGCAAATTCGCCAGCGCTCGGGCGGCGCCTTGGTCCTTCCTGCCACAGTTGGCCTCCTGTGAGATTGTAAACAGCGCGAGTCCGCTGTTTACGAGCCTCCGCTGAAATGTAAACAAAGTCGACGGAAGTCGTTATTTTTCAACGCGATCAGATCGGACCGCCGACAACAAGTGCGCGTGCTCCACTGACGCACACCGCAGGGTCGAGATCACAGAGCCTCCTCAGCCTGCATCCGGCGGAAGATCGGACGCAAGTGAGTCCGCAACTCGGCGAAACGACCAACGTACCAGTGCGGCACCGTTTCGCGTGGTGCCCGCGTGTCGATGAGGTTTTTTCCGAATCGCAGGCCTTCAGGTGTCACCAACCAGAAGGACTTCACTCCTCCACCGAAGCGCTTCTGCGTCGTGCGGCGCGTACGCTTCTCCATCAGCCCAGCGTACTCCAGCAGGCGATTGAACCGGACCGCGCTCAGTCCCACGCCAGCCTCTTTCAGCAGCACCGATATCGGAGCCGTTGCTTCGCTCGATCCCGGCATGGCATCAGACGGCGCGTCGACGACATAGGCCGGCAGCAACGTTTCGTCGAGGCTGTGATTCTTCGCCACGTGTCGAAGCAGTGCCACGCGACCGCTCGGACTGACATTCAGCAGCCGGCCAATACTCTCCGCCAAGGCTAGGTCACCGATTGGCGACTTCAGTGTGGGAGCCGGCGCGGCGTGCTTCTGAGTATCGCTAGCCATCGCGCGCAGCGTCTCGCGCATCGCCAAGAACTCCGCGACCAATTGCTTCTGACCGAGGCACGACTTGCGACCACCGATAAACGGCATCGTGACCAGCGCGCCGTGCTCGTCCAACTCGATCAGGCGGCACGCCTTACCGCTGGCATCTCGGTACTCACTCGGCCCAAAATTGGGCTCAGTGATCGTCTGGTCCGCGATCAACGAGTCGAGCGTGCGAAGCACGTGCTTGTGGCTGCGGCCGAATGTACGCGCGATCTTCAGGCTGTCGACTACCGGCACACCATCACGCAGGCGCACCAGGGACTCGACCGCATCGAGACGGGCCGTCGAATCAACGAGCGTGCGCACGGCTAACCTCCCGAAAGACTTCTGAGCCGCGAATAGCAGTCTCCAGCCTGCGTGCGGCGTTGTACTCAAGCCGACGCGCATGCTGGTACGCCACATAGGCTTTCCTCGTGGAGCGGCGGAACGATGCGTCAGCGACGTCGACGTGCTCGATGCCGCGGCGCTCCTTGAAGCGAATACAGGCGCATTCATAGTTGTAGCGAGCGTCGCGACGTGCGCACTGCGCCAAGTAGTGCTCGGCAGCACGACGAGCAACGTCCTCGGACGTCCAACGGTAGCGGGCCGTCATTGCGCACCTCCGGCCAGCAGGCGCTCGACGTCCTCACGGTTCCAAAACACTCTGCTGCCAATTTTGACCGGCTTGATCGGTCCGCCGCCGTGCGCGCTCCAGCTTCGGATAGTTGCATGCGCAAGGCGCAAAGCTTCCGCAACCTCGTGCGACTTCATCAGTGGGTGACTTCCGGTACTCATGAGTAGATCCTTCGACCCAAGCGGGCCTGTTGATGTACTCGCAGCATCGCGTCACGACTCCCACACGCACAGACCATCGCAAGCAACATTTTTCCACCTGCCGCATCCATAATCGGTAGCCGAACGACTCGCATGGGGAAGAAAAAAATGGTGCGAAACGACAAGCCGGTGCACGTTACTGAGTGGGATGGACTATTGCCGCTGCCTGACGGCGCGACAGACGAGCACTTGCTCGAGGACGCTGACGCACTGCCTACTTGGGACATCCTGCGTGACCGCCCCCCCGCGCTTTGACGGCGAGAAGGTTTGAGCGCACGCCAGCAAAGGGCCACAAAAAAAGCCCCGGCCAAACATCGGTCGGGGCTAAGTGCTGCGGGTTTGGACGACCTCGCGGTCGAGGTCATTGTCAAGTCACGACGATCCCGCGTGCGGCACGTCCCGCAGGCCAAGCGAAGCACCGGCGGCGTCTCACGCGCACGCTCGAGCAAGAGCGGCGACTTCGCTGTCGCTCGGCGCGACGATAGCGCTCAAGATGCCGCCGCACGCGCTCAGGCCATCGGCTGCTAGTTCCTTCGCGTCGACCTCACCAAGCCGGCTGCCATCCTAAATGTGACGCCGAACGGCAGCCGCGTGCTGCTCGGGCGCGACAGCCGCAGCCGCTGAACCCTACGCCCGCCATCGGTGCCGCAGCGCGGCCGCATGCGCACGATTTCGGCATATCGATCGAGTCATGCGCAGACCTCCAGTCACGCTGCGATGCGTCCACCGGCGCTCCTCTGCCGCAGGAGCGCCTTCGCAGCTGACGTCGTTGCGCGCGAGAGTTCGGAGCCGCGTTCCGCCGCGTCGCCACCGGCCGGTAACGGATCCAAAGGGGTGACCGGCATCTGCCGCGGCGCAGGCGGCTTGCCGCCGTTGTCGATCGCAGCCTGAATGCGGGATTGATAAGAGGCATCGCTCTCGCCGGCGTTCGGCTCGCCGACGCCGACCTCATGCGCCTTCGCTTTACGCGACTCAGGCGAGAGCCACCAGCCACCGCCGCTGCCCTTGCGCGCCACAGGCATAGCGGCCTTCGAGTCACGGCACCAGTTTCGCCATGTGGCGAACCAATCAAGCCTCAGACCGCGGCTGTCTGGTTGCGCGATCCAGTAATCCCGGAACCGCTGCGCGACAGCTCGCACGTGGTCATCGCTCCACTTGGCTGCGCGATTGACGTCCGTATCCTCGAGCGCCCACAGCCTCCACTCATCTGGCAAAGTCCAGTCTTCTGACAAGCGCGAAGCGCACGCAGGCCCCCGCTTTGCTGTCGGCGGAGCATAAGAATGGTTCATTGACGGTTTATATGACGTATTGGCTGCAGCTGTCGCACCCCGTTCCGGCGTGTGCTGCACCCCGTTCCTACGTGAGCTGCACCCCGTGGTGTCATCACGTGCACCCCGTTCCATGTAACGGGGTGCATCGCCTGCAGGTCGTGAAATGCAGAGGTCGAAACATATCGGGCGACGATCGGCGCGATCGATACGATCGGCGACAATGCGTTGATTTCCCCGGGTGATTAGGCCGACTTGCTCGAGCACATCGAGCTTAGTACGGACAGTTCTCTCCGACAGACCGGTGTCAGCCGACAGCTTCGATGCAGATGGGTATGCCGTTTTTCCCAGTTTGTCGGCATAACTGGCCAGACAAAGGAGAACATGCCGCGCTGGAGCGTCTCGCGTGATCTGCTGCTTAATGGCCCACGCCATTGCCTCGATGCTCATCGCGGGCCTCCTTGTGATCTGGCCGCACGGGTTCGAACATAGGCGTCATGCGTTTCCCGCCTCGACAGTTGCCGCGCGTTCCAACACAGCGCGCGTGAGCGCCCCAGCGACGCATACGATCGCGCGATCGGCCTCATCAGCTAGCTCGCGCCAGGCGCCGGAAGCGACGTCGAGATGCTCGAGCACCGCGTCGATCTGCTCGGCCTCACCGGCGTCGAGCAGGGCGCAAACAAACTCAGCGACGCGCGTCGCGTCCATGTCGCCAAACCGGCGAACCAGGGCGTAGGCATGCCCGAGTTGCGTGACCGCACGCTGACGCTGGGCGCGAAGTTCGGGATCGGCCGGCAGGAAGTCACGCACGGCGCGCCTCCACACGGACGGATTCAGCCAAGCGGCGCAGCGCTTCACCGGCCACGTCGAGTGCGGCACGGTCGGACGGCGCCATCGCGGCAGCACGCAGCGCGTCGCGGGCGATTGAGGAAGGGGTTTGATGTGTGTTCGCGCGCGGGGACGCGATAAAATGAACGATAGCTGCCATGCGGGCCTCCAGATAGGACCGTGTTTCAGTCAGGAAGGAGCGAACGCGCCAACGTTCGCTCCTTCCGCTTTGCCTCCCTGCAACGAGAGAGGCGATCGCATAGTGCCATAGCGTGCAGCCAGCACAAGTCACGCGGCCTCCGGTGCACGGTAGCCGGCCGGATTTTTCAGAAATTCATCGATGTCCCCGCGGCGCCAGCCGACCGATTTCGCGCCCAGGCGAACTTGACGCGGGAACGTGCCGGCGGCTATGCGTCGGTAGACCTCCGAGGTGCTCGAGCCGGTTTCCTCTAGGACTTTGGGTAGGCGAAGGATCGCCATCGGATTGACTGCGGACATACGGGCTCCATTGGGACGTTCCGGGACGATCCCGAAACAATGGAGCCATTTCAAAATCGGAACACATGCCGATCAAGGGATTTTTTATATCTATAAAAGTTGATGTTTATCAATTAGTTACAGCATTTTCCGAATCGGAAATAGATCCGGCGCAGCGACTGAATCGGCGTGCCGATTCAACTTAGACGATTTGCGGCCGTTTTTGGATCGGCCGCCCGTAATTCCCGCCGGCATCATGCGAAGAATGGACGGTAATGTAATGGGGCCGCGCTCACTGAGAGCGCCGTGCGGAATTTGGTTAATGATTTTTGCGGCCAGCGATTCCTTCGTATCCCCCGCGGCACATAGCGCACGCGCTCGGGCCGCCACCCAGGCCGCTACGATTGCGCTATCGTTCGGGCCCGGGGACAGGGAAACGGCATCATCACCGGAGTTGCGAGCCGAGATGGTCGAGGCAGAGACGTCGGCGACAAGCTCGGCGGCACTAGCTAAGTCAGTCCGTGCAGGCGGTGTTTCGGCGAGCGAGCGGGTGGTGGCTATCAGGTCGAGCAGGACCGGCTCGATATCGGCCGCCAGGAAGCATCCACACTCGTAGGGCAGCGACCTAAGGCGACCGTCCATATAGTCCACGTAGTCAAGCTCTCCCGAGCGATATCGATCATGAAGCTCTTGGAGAGTGACCCGCGGATCGTAGGTAAATACTGGAAGATTAAATGCCTCGAGCATGGCGAGCCCCTCACCAGTGTTTAGCTTCACGGCAACAGCACCACTTTCCAGGCCCTTGATATCAAACCACGCCGGAGCGCTTTCGCCCGCATCATCAAGGGCTGCGCATAAAACTGCAGCAGCCTCAGCTTCCGTACAGTTCAGCTCCGAGACGATGCGGGCCAAAACGTCGCGCACAGGAATGTAACGAGCGCGACGAGCGTCCAGGAATTTTTTCGCGAGCATAAGGGAATGAGGACAAACTGAGGAAGGCCGATTTTACCGCTGCAGGAAGGCTTCGGAGCTGATGGGAACAGCCGGGACGGAATCAGCGGGCATGGGGAGCTAGGGTTCGACTTCGGTGGTATTTTCGGTGGTATTTGCGCCGAAAACACGGTCCTAACCTCTTTAAAAACATACCGTTGCGGACGCAATGTGAGTGCCGCCGCCACCAGGACATGTTTCACGCTGCACCAGCAAGTCTCATCGAAAACCCGTAAGCGGCCTGCTGCTTGCGGGTTTTTTCGTATCCCTCACGCCCTTCCCGCTGCGCGCTTTCCCGCACTATCCTTTTCTTATCTCATCCGCGCGCCGTCGCGTGGCCGACCCTATCGCGATCCTCAGATGAAGAAGTGATTGGAATAAACGCATCCGCTCAGTCGTTTGATCCTCACGCGCGCACGCCGTGCCTCGCGTGAGACCAACACCAAAATCAGGAGCCGACATCATGCGCAAAACTCTTTTCTGCCTCGCCCTTCTCGCCCTGCAACAAAGCGCTTTCGCCGAAGCGCCAAAGATCGTGGACGGACGCTTCGTCAATGCAGACGGCATGACGCTCTATACCTTCGACAAGGACACCACACCCGGCGTGAGCGCCTGCACGGGCGGCTGCATGAACTACTGGCCGGCGGCCACGGCCAGCGCGTCGGACAAACCCTCCGGCGACTGGACCGTGATCACCGGCGCGGACGGCAAGCCGCAATGG
Source organism: Paraburkholderia sp. BL17N1 (assembly GCF_003634175.1). Taxonomy (NCBI): domain Bacteria; kingdom Pseudomonadati; phylum Pseudomonadota; class Betaproteobacteria; order Burkholderiales; family Burkholderiaceae; genus Paraburkholderia; species Paraburkholderia sp. BL17N1. Next base: position 2,379,158 of record NZ_RBIW01000001.1, on the reverse strand, counting down.
GCGTACAAAGGGCATCCGCTCTATCGCTACGCAGCGGACAAGCAGGCGGGAGACATGAAGGGAGAAGGCTTCAAAGACATGTGGCACACGGCAAAACCTTAAGCGCGCGCCGCGCGCTGGCAACACCACGGCACACTAAACCCGAGAGTCAAACGGAAGACGCCGGCAAAACGCCGGCGTCGCACTCACAACGGACACCTGCCTGCGCCTATTCGTCTTTAGGACACTGCAGATTGCAACCATTCGGATCGCCCAGATCGCCGCGCTTGCGCATGGCTGACTTTTTACCGCTCTGGTATTTGTCCGAAGGAGACGACGCCGCAAACGGCATTTGCGGATGTTCGGCGAGACGGAACTGGTCTTGCAGGATGCCGCCCGGAACCCCTGGCGAATTCTGTGCGAAGGCAACTGACGCGGTGGCGAGGAGCACACCAGCCGTCGCAACGGCAGCACATACGTGAAGAATGACTTTCATATCGATCGGCGCGACGTAGCGCGCGGTTTAGGCGGAAGCGGAAGCTTAGAGAGTATCCCAAACGGACGCCATACGCAGCGCCAAACATAGACTGATGTTTACGGCCGCTTACGCCACCGCTTCGCCCAGGCCCTCTTCAAGATCCACCACCTTGCCGCAGTCGTGCGGGTCATAGCCTTCGAGCTGATCGACGCTATGGCGAAACGCGCTGCCGCGCAGCAATCCAAGCACGGTCGCAAGCGGTATACGTTCGAGGCGCGCGCGGTCGCACGCAAAATAATAGTCCTCGTCGACAATCGGAATGAAGTCGAGACCGAAGTGATGCGCCGCGGGCTCCACGCCGAAACCCACATCCGCCATGCCGCTCGCGACGAACGCCGCAATCGCCGAATGCGTCAGTTCGGCCGACGCATAACCATTGACCCGATCCGGATCGACTCCGACTTTCCGTAGCGCGAGATCGAGCAACATGCGCGTGCCGGAGCCGGGTTGTCGATTCACAAAGCGGATATCGTCGCGCGCGAGATCGCTCAGGCCGGCGATTCCCTTCGGGTTGCCTTTACCAAGAAAGAGCCCTTGCTTGCGCCGCGTGAGATGCACGAGCACGTGACGCTGCGGATCGAGCCAGCGCCGATACGCATCGGCGCATGCCGCACGAAACTCGCCGAGCGGCAAATGGAAGCCGGCCAGATCGCATTCGCCGCGCGCAAGCGCGCTGACGGCGTCCGCGCTGTCGCGATACTTGATGTCGACCGGCAACTCGTCGGCGACCAGCGCCGTCACGAGCGCGGCCACGGCGTAACCGTGCGACGCGAAAATGCGCACGTCGTCGGCGGGCGGCGCGAGCCAGCGGTTCAGATCGCTCGCCACTTCGCTGGCGAGCGCCTGCATATTGCCGTCGAGCCGTTCCCCGCACAGACGCTGCGCACGCAAGACCGCTTGCCCGAGTTCGGACAGCACCGAGCCGCGGCCGCGCTCTTTCGCGATCAGCGGACCGCCCAGACGCTCTTCGATGCTGCGCAGTAAACCCCACGCATGACGGTAGGACAAACCCTTAAGCGTCGCGGCCTGCGCGATGCTGCCGGATTCATTCACCAGCGCGAGCAACGGCACCACGTCCGACAGGCTTGCCTCTCGGCCGTCCGGACCCTTCACCACCAGTTGCGCCTGACACTCGATTCTGATCATATATGTTGAACTCTTTCCTATTGCATCGGCCGAAATGCCCGCCTATTGTTCGGCTATCCCATATCGAATAAACGAAGCATAAGTGCACGCATTATGAATAACAAGTGCATATATGACTTTGGAGGAGCCCCCACTTGGACGATTCCATCGCCGTCGCGCCGGATCAACTCGTTGAGCGTCACGCGCAGCCGGGCGTGTCGCTGCTAGCGGTCTTGCACGCGATTCAGGACGAAGTCGGTTACGTGCCACCCGCCGCGGTCGCGCCGCTAGCGCGCGCCATGAACCTGTCGCGCGCGGAAGTGCACGGCGTCATCACCTACTACCACCACTTCCGCACGCAGCCGGCCGCAGCCGTCACGGTGCAACTGTGCCGCGCGGAAGCCTGCCGCAGCATGGGCACCGAAGCGCTCGCACAACATATCGAGGCGCACACCGGTTGCCGCTTCGACGGCGAACATCAGCACGGCGCGACGGTGGAACTGGAATCGGTGTATTGCCTTGGCCAATGCGCGCTGTCGCCGGCGCTGATGCTCAACGGCACGTTGCACGCCAGAGTCACGCCGCAAAAGTTCGACGCGATCTTCGCGGCCGCCAGCAAGTGCGTGGAGGTGACGGCATGACGCGCATCTACGTTCCCCGCGATTCGTCGGCATTGGCCCTCGGCGCTGACGCGCTCGCGCATGCAATCGAAGCCGAAGCGGCACGCCGTGGCGTCGCCATCGAACTGGTTCGCAACGGTTCGCGCGGCCTGCTGTGGCTCGAACCGCTCGTCGAAGTTCAGACGCCTGAAGGCCGCATCGGTTACGCGAATGCCGAAGCCGGCGACGTCGCCGCTCTGTTCGACGCCGGCTTCCTCGAAGGGGGCGCACACGCAAACCGCGTCGGCGTGGTCGACGACATTCCGTATCTGAAGAAGCAGCAGCGCCTGACCTTCGCGCGCATCGGCATCACTGACCCGCTTTCAATCGACGACTACGTCGCTCACGGCGGCCTCGAAGGTTTGCGCCAGGCTCTGCAAACCGATGGCGACGCCGCCTGCGAAGCGTTGATCGAATCCGGCCTGCGCGGCCGCGGCGGCGCGGCCTTCCCCGCCGGCATCAAATGGCGCACGGTGCGTGGCGCCAAAGCGGCGCAAAAGTACATCGTCTGCAACGCGGACGAAGGCGATTCCGGCACCTTCTCCGATCGCCTCGTGATGGAAAGCGATCCGTACGTGCTGATCGAAGGGATGATCATCGCGGGCATCGTGACGGGCGCGACGGTCGGCCATATCTACGTGCGCAGCGAGTATCCGCATTCGATCGCCACGCTCGAAGCGGCAATCGCGAAAGCACGCGTCGCCGGCTGGCTCGGCGACAGCGTGCTCGGCTCACCGCATCGCTTCGAACTGTTCGTCGCGAAAGGCGCCGGCGCCTATGTATGCGGCGAGGAAACGGCGCTGCTGGAATCGCTCGAAGGCAAGCGCGGCATTGTGCGCGCCAAGCCGCCGGTGCCGGCGCTCGTCGGCCTGTTCGGCCAGCCGACCGTGATCAACAACGTCATCACGCTCGCCACGGTGCCGATCATCTTCGCTCGCGGCGCGGCGTTCTACAAAGACTTCGGCATGGGCCGCTCGCGCGGCACGCTGCCGTTCCAACTCGCCGGCAATGTGAAGCAAGGCGGCCTCGTCGAACTCGCGTTCGGCGTGACGCTGCGCGAATTGCTCTACGACTACGGCGGCGGCACGGCGAGCGGAAGGCCCGCGCGCGCGGTGCAAGTGGGTGGCCCGCTCGGCACGTATCTGCCGGAGAGCCAATGGGACATTCCGATGGACTACGAGGCGTACGCGGCAGTCGGCGCGGTGGTGGGCCATGGCGGCCTGGTCGTACATGACGACACCTCGAATCTCGCCGAACTCGCGCAGTACGCCATGCACTTTTGCGCGCTCGAATCGTGCGGCAAATGCACGCCGTGCCGGATCGGCTCGACGCGCGGCGTCGAAGTGATCGGCCGGATTCGCAACGGCGACACGTCCACGCGACAAGTGCAATTGCTGCGCGATCTGTGCGACACGATGGTGTCCGGTTCGCTTTGCGCGATGGGCGGCATGACGCCGTTCCCGGTGTTGTCCGCGCTCGATCATTTCCCCGAAGACTTCGGTCTCGCCGACGTATCTCATCACGCGCCGAAAGCGGCCTGACCCAGGAGCCCACCATGTCCGACGTGCTCAACTCTCCCACTGGCGGCTGCGGCTCCGGCAACTGCGCGTGTAAATCGCAAGCCCAGCAGCAACGCGCGCCCCGCTCCTTCTTCGACGACACCGATTTCGGCACGCCCGAGCGCCACGCCGACATCGACGTCACGCTGGAAATCGACGGCCAGTGCGTCACGGTTCCGGCCGGCACCTCGGTGATGCGCGCCGCCGTCGAAGCAGGCGTCAACGTGCCGAAGCTCTGCGCGACCGATTCGCTGGAACCGTTCGGCTCGTGCCGTTTGTGTCTCGTGGAAATCGAAGGCAAGCGCGGTTATCCCGCTTCGTGCACGACGCCGGTCGAAGCCGGCATGAAGGTCCGCACGCAGACCGATCGTCTGCAGTCGCTGCGCCGCAACGTGATGGAGCTGTACATCTCCGATCACCCGCTCGACTGCCTCACCTGCCCCGCCAACGGCGACTGCGAACTGCAGGACATGGCCGGCGTGACGGGCTTGCGCGAAGTGCGTTACGGTTTCGACGGCGCGAATCACCTGAAGGACAAGAAAGACGAGTCGAATCCGTACTTCACTTACGACGCGTCCAAATGCATCGTCTGCAATCGCTGCGTGCGCGCGTGCGAAGAAACGCAGGGCACGTTCGCACTGACCATCGCTGGACGCGGTTTCGAATCACGCGTGGCGGCCAGCGAAAACGTGCCGTTCATGGAGTCGGAGTGCGTATCGTGCGGCGCGTGCGTGGCCGCCTGCCCGACCGCGACCTTGCAGGAGAAGACCGTCATCATGCTTGGCCAGGCCGAGCATTCCGTGGTGACGACGTGCGCGTATTGCGGCGTCGGCTGCTCGTTCAAGGCGGAGATGAAGGGCAACGAGGTCGTGCGGATGGTGCCGCACAAGAACGGCCAGGCCAACGAAGGCCACGCTTGCGTGAAGGGCCGCTTTGCCTGGGGCTACGCAACGCACAAAGACCGCATCACCAAGCCGATGATCCGCGCGAAGATTACCGATCCGTGGCGCGAAGTCAGTTGGGAAGAAGCGCTCACGTATGCCGCGTCGGAATTCCGCCGCATTCAGGCCAAACACGGGCGCGATTCGATCGGCGGCATCACGTCGTCGCGTTGCACGAACGAAGAAACGTATCTGGTGCAAAAGCTCGTGCGCGCCGCGTTCGGCAACAACAACGTCGATACCTGCGCGCGCGTTTGCCACTCGCCGACCGGCTATGGATTGAAGACCACGTTGGGCGAATCGGCGGGCACGCAGACTTTTGCATCCGTAGATAAAGCCGACGTAATCATGGTGATCGGCGCGAATCCGACCGACGGCCATCCGGTGTTCGGCTCGCGTCTGAAGCGTCGTGTGCGTGAAGGCGCGAAGCTGATCGTCGTGGATCCGCGCCGCATCGATATCGTCGATACGCCGCACGTGAAGGCGTCGCATCATCTGCAATTGCGGCCGGGCACCAACGTGGCTGTAGTGAATGCACTGGCGCATGTGATCGTCACGGAAGGTCTGGTTAACGAAGCGTTCGTAGCGGAGCGCTGCGAAACCCGCGCGTTCGAGCAATGGCGCGATTTCGTCGCGCTGCCCGAGAACGCGCCGGAAGCGACCGAAGCGCTGACCGGCGTGCCGGCTCAGTCGGTACGCGAAGCCGCGCGCATCTATGCGACCGGCGGCAACGCCGCGATCTACTACGGCCTCGGCGTCACCGAACACGCGCAAGGCTCGACCATGGTGATGGGCATCGCCAACCTCGCAATGGCGACGGGCAACATCGGCCGCGAAGGTGTGGGCGTCAATCCGCTGCGCGGCCAGAACAACGTGCAGGGTTCGTGCGACATGGGCTCGTTCCCGCACGAACTGCCGGGCTACCGCCACATCAGCGACACGGTCACGCGCACACTGTTCGAAGACGCCTGGAACGTCACGCTGCAACCGGAACCGGGCCTGCGCATCCCGAACATGTTCGACGCCGCCGTGCACGGCACCTTCAAGGGTCTGTACTGCCAGGGCGAAGACATCGTGCAGTCGGATCCGAATACTCATCACGTCTCGGCTGCGTTGGCGTCGATGGAATGCATCGTCGTGCAGGACATTTTCCTGAACGAGACCGCCAAGTACGCGCACGTGCTGCTGCCGGGTTCGTCGTTCCTCGAAAAGGACGGCACGTTCACCAACGCGGAGCGCCGCATCTCGCGCGTGCGCAAGGTCATGCCGCCGGTGCCGGGCTACGCCGACTGGGAAGTCACGGTGATGCTCTCGCGCGCGCTCGGTTATGAGATGGACTACACGCACCCGTCGCAGATCATGGACGAGATCGCGCGTCTCACGCCCACCTTCCACGGCGTCTCGTACAGGAAGCTCGACGAGATGGGCAGCATTCAGTGGCCTTGCAACGAGAATGCGCCGGACGGCACGCCGACCATGCACATCGACAGCTTCGTGCGCGGCAAGGGCAAGTTCGTGATTACGAAGTTCATCGCGACGCCCGAGAAGGTCACGCGCAAATTTCCGATGCTGCTCACCACGGGCCGTATCCTGTCGCAGTACAACGTCGGCGCGCAGACACGCCGTACCGAGAACTCGCGCTGGCACGACGAGGATCGGCTGGAAATCCATCCGCACGACGCCGAAGAACGCGGCATCAAGACGGACGATTGGGTCGGCATCGAATCGCGCGCGGGACAGACCGTGTTGCGCGCGAAGGTGACCGAACGCATGCAGCCTGGCGTGGTCTATACGACGTTCCACTTCCCCGAGTCGGGCGCGAACGTGATCACCACCGATAGCTCGGATTGGGCGACCAACTGTCCGGAGTACAAGGTGACCGCGGTGCAGGTCATGCCGGTCGAACAGCCGTCGCAATGGCAGAAGGACTATTCGCGTTTCAACACCGAACAGCTCGATCTGCTGAAGCAGCGCGAGCTGGCCAACGCGACATCGGGCAAGTGAGGCCGGGCATGGACAATCAGAACCTGATCGACATGGCTAACCGGATCGGCGATTTTTTCGATTCGATGCCGGACCGCGAGGAAGCGCTCGCCGGCATCGCCGACCATATCCGCCGCTTCTGGGAGCCGCGCATGCGGCGCGCGCTGCTCGCTTCGCTCGATGAGCCGGATGCGAGCGGTATCGCGATGTCGGCTATCGTCGAGGAGGCGCTCGTTAAACATCGCGAGCAATTGACGCCGGCGGCGCCGACAACGGTGTAGCCGGGCGCTGCGGCTGCGGCTGTGCAGCCTGGCCGCTTGCTCCGCTATCTCGCCATTCACCGTGAACCAGCTAGCGGGCATCACTGCGCTTACCGCTTAAGGTCGGCAAGCCGCCCGCATCACAAAGCCGCCTGCTCCGGTATTTCGCCATTCACCGTGAACCACGCCTCGCAATGCCGCAACAGGCCGTGCAGATCGGAACCGGTGCGTCCGCGCGCACTGATGTAACCGTCCGGCCGCACCAGATAGAACGACGGCCGCGTGCGCCCATACGATTCGGAGAGCGCGGGACCGCCATCGCCGTTGGTATCCGTGATGCGCCAGATGCGCACCGCGCCCGGCAGCAATCGCTCGACTTCCGCCGCCACGCGTTCCATTTCCGCGTCCGGCGGCGGTTCGTGCTTCGCGGCGGGATCGAGCGGCGTTTCGTCGACGGGCAACGGCGGCACCAGCAGGAACAGCGAGAAGAACGCCGGGTCGTGCAGATCGAAAACGCAACCAACGCCGGGCGCGCGGCCCAGCGGTCCGTCCACCACATGCACCAGCGCATCGGGCGCGCGCTCGCCGGCACGCGGGCCGCCGTCGAGCACGCGTTCGAGCGTCAGCGGACTGCGCCGGTACTGGATCGACAGCTCGCTGATGGTGGCGCGCGCCGCGTCGCGCAGCGGACCCAGCGCGGCGAGCACCGGCATCACGCGTTCGCGCAGCAGCTTGAGCGGTCCGTGATCCGCCTCGGCCATATGCGTGATGAAACCGGTCTGCCGCAGCACGTCACGTTCGATCGGATGACGTTCGGTGTGATAGGTGTCGAGCAGCCGGTCCGGCGCCGCGCTCTTCAGCACACGCGCCAGCTTCCAGCCGAGATTGAACGCTTCCTGAATGCCGGTGTTCATGCCTTGCGCGCCGGCGGGGCTGTGCACATGGGCGGCGTCGCCGGCGAGGAAAATGCGGCCGACGCGCAGCCGGTCCACCATGCGGCTGTTCAGATGAAAATACGAGGACCACGCCAGGTCCGACACGTCGACCCGCTCGCGCACGCGCCGGGCGATCAGCGCCTTGCATTCCTCGAGCGACGGCGCCGGCACCTTGTTCAACGGCGGTTCGCCCAGCACCGCGGGCGTCGCGGGCGGCGCGACGGCGGCAGGCTCGAGCGCATGATCGGCGATCAGGCGATGCCGGCCGTGGCCCATCGGAAACAGCGCCACCAGTCCTTCGCCAGACGCGAAGATATGAAACTCGTCTTCGGGCCAATCGGTTTCGGCGTGCAGATCGGCAAGCAGGAAAGTCTGCTCGAAGGTCTTGCCTTCAAAGCCCAGACCCAGGCGATGACGGATCGCACTATGCGCGCCATCGGCGGCGATCATGTACGAAGGCCGCATCGTCTCCGTGTGACCGTCCGCGCGGCGCAGCGTCGCCTGAATGCTGGCGGAGCCTTGCGCAAACATGGTCAGCTCGACACCGCGCTCGACCGTCACGCCGAACGTTGCGAGATGCTCCGTCAGCAAGCGCTCGGTCACGGACTGATCGAGAAACAGCAGATACGGATAGCGCGTGTGGAGCGGATCGAAATCGAGTTGCGCGAGACGCATGCCGTTCGAAAACAGATTGGCGATGCGCGCGCGATGGCCGAGTTCGAGAAACGGTTCGACCAGCCGATGCTGCTCGAGCAACTCGAGCGTGCGCGCCTGGATGCCGATGGCCCGCGAATACGGGTTGGGCTGCATGGCTTTGTCGATCAGGCGCACGGGGATGTGGGCACGCGCAAGACTCATCGCCGCGGCGAGCCCCGTGGGGCCGGCGCCGACGATCAGCACCGGCGACGCATCGTTTGCGGCAGCGTCCATGCGGAACTCCGGAAACAACAATGCGTTCTAGTGTACGCCCGCAGGAACTCGGCCTGAAGCGTCGCCGGCAAGCCGCCGACGGTGCGCTGCATCAATCATGCGATTGGCCTGGGCTTGCCGTGGGCGTACCGCGCACACACGTTTGCCTCAATGCGCGTGCGGCGCATGATCCATTGCACACCGATGGTCCGTGGTGCCGAGGTCGACTTGCAGCGTGGCGTGATGCATCGAGAAACGTTCGCGCAGCGTGACGACGATCACGTCGAGCGACTCGTCGCCGGGGTGGCCGTCGGGCATCACCAGATGCACGCTCAGCGCATTGCCGGTGGTCGAGAGCGCCCACACATGCAGATCGTGCACATCGACGACGCCGGGCTGCTCCGCCAGATAATCGCGGATACTTTGCAGATCAACGCCGGGCGGCACGGCGTCGAGCGCAAGGCGCACCGAATCGCGTAACAGGCCCCACGTGCCGACCACCACGACCGCCACCACGAGCAGGCTCATGACCGGGTCGAGCCACGTCCAGTTGGTGTAGAGAATCACAAGGCCGCTCACCGCGACCGCCGCCGAGATGCCGGCATCCGCCGCCATGTGCAGGAAGGCGCCGCGAATGTTCAGGTCTTCCTTCTGCCCGCGCATGAAGAGCCACGCGGAAATCCCGTTGACCACCACGCCGACCGTCGCGACGACGAACACCGCGAACCCCGCCACCGGCGCAGGATTCATCAGCCGCCCGATTGCTTCGGCGACGATCACGCCGCACGCAAACAGCAGCAGCCCGGCATTGACGAGCGAGGCGAGAATCGACGAGCTGCCGTAACCGAACGTGTAGCGCGCCGACGGGCGACGCGTGGCGAGCCATGACGCGCCCCAGGCGAGCAGCAGCCCGAGCACATCGGAGAGATTGTGGCCGGCGTCGGCGAGCAGCGCGGTGGAATGCGCCAACACACCGTAGACGGCTTGCGCGATCACGATGGCGATGTTCAACACGACCGCGAGCGCGAACGCGCGGCCGTGACCTGCGACGGGAGCATGGGCGTGGTGATGGCCGGCGTGGCCGTGGGCGTGACTGTGGCCGCTATGACTGTGAGCGTGGCCACTGTGGTTGTGACTGCTTTCACTGTGGCTGTGACTGTGACTGTGGCTGTGGCTGTGGCTGTGGGCGCCGTGCGCCTGACCGGCGTGGCCCGAGGTGCGATCGTAACGGTCTGCAGCAACAGTGTTCGGAGTTTCCGGTTTCTTCATGACGGTTCCAGTGAATCATCGCCGGCCGGTTCGGCCACGTGTTCGAGCATGCCGGCCAGCATCGCGCTGATGTGGCGGTCGGCGGCGAGATAAAAGACCTGCTTGCCCTGCCGCTCCGCGCGCACGATCCGCGCCGCGCGAAGCAGCCGCAAATGATGGCTCACGAGCGACGACGACAACCCCAGCGCCTCGGCAATCGCCCCGACCGCGCGCCGCTCGTCGAGGCACGCCAGTACGATGCGCAAGCGCGTGGGGTCGCCGAGAAGGCGAAACAGATCGGCAAGCGGCACGATCGTGTCCACCGAGCGATCGTCAACGCTCGCAGACGACGAATTGGAAGCAAGGGAAGAAGCCATGGCAGGCGGTGCTGCGGAAGAACATATGAACATGTATTCATATGTTATAGATATTGGGACAACCGGTCAATTCGGAGCGCGGTCCGGCGAGTGTGGGAAAATGCGGCCTCTGCCTCACCCGAATGCCATCCCCCGTCATGCAACCTGTATTTGACCGCGCTTTCGCGGCGCATCGTGACGGCCGCCTCGACGACGCCGAACGCGGCTACCGCGCGACGCTCGACGGCAATCCCGCGCACGTCGATGCGTTGCACCTGCTGGGCGTTCTGCGCCACCAGCAGGGCCAGCACGCCGAAGCCGCCGAGCTCGTGCGGCGCGCGGTGAACCTGCGTCCGGAAGACGCCGCGCTACAACTGAACCTGGGCAACGCGCTGAAAGCGCTGGGCCAGATCGACGACGCCATCGAACAGTTCCGCAATGCGCTGACGCTCGCGCCGTCGTTCCCGATGGCGCACTACAACCTCGGCAACGCGTACGCCGCCGCGGGCCGTCATGAAGACGCCGCCGACGCGTTCGAGAGGTCGTTGCGGCTGCAACCGGACGACGCTTCGTCGCACAACAATCTCGGCAATGCGCTGCACGCGCTCGGACGCCACACGGAAGCCATCGCCGCGTTCCGGCGCACGCTCGAACTGCGCCCTGGTCACGCCGGCGCGCTCAATAACATGGGCATGTCGCTGAACGCGCTCGGTCGTGCGGAAGAAGCGATCCCGTGTTTCGAGACGGCGTTGGCGGCCGAGCCGCGCTTCGTCGCCGCGCACTTTAATCTCGCCAACACCTTCGACGCCACCGGCCGCCATGCCGAGGCGGTCGCGTCGTTCAAGGCGGCGCTGAGCTTGCAGCCGAACCTGCCGCCGGCGATCTTCGGCATGGGGAATGCGCTCGCGGCATTGGGGCGCCACGCCGAGGCGCTCCCGTATCTCGAACGCGCCGTCGGTCTCGATCCGCAATTCGCGCTCGCGTGGCTGAGTCTGGGCACCGCGCACCAGGCGCTGGGCGCGCATGGCCCCGCCGTGCGTGCGCTGGATCAGGCGCTACGTCTGCGGCCCGATCTCGCCTCCGCGCATATGAACCGCGCGCTCGCGTGGCTCGCGCTGCGCGATTTCGCGCGCGGGCTGCCGGAGTACGAGTGGCGCCTGCAAACCATGGCGCAGCCGCTGATCCAGACGCTGCCGCGCTGGCACGGCGAGCCGATCGCCGAACGTACGCTGCTGGTTCACGCCGAGCAGGGTTTCGGCGACACGCTTCAGTTCGTGCGCTTCGTCCCGCTGGTCGCGCAGCGCGCGGCGCGCGTGGTGCTCGAAGTGCAGCCGCAACTGCTGCCCTTGCTGGCTCCGGCCGCGCAAGCCTGGCGCGTGACGCTGATCGCCCAAGGCACGCCGCGTCCCGCCGCCGATCTGCAATGTCCGCTGCTGAGTCTGCCGCTCGCACTCGGCACGACGTTCGACACCATTCCGGACCGCACGCCCTATCTCAGCGTGCCGCCCGCCTACGGTCGCAAATGGCGCGGGTCGCTTGGCGGCCAGGCGAAGCGCAAGATCGGCATCGCGTGGTCGGGACGCATCCAGCAAAACGAAACGCGTTCGATGCCGCTCGTCGCGCTCGATCCGCTGTTCGCACTCGACGGCATCGACTGGATCGTGCTGCAGCCCGAGTTGAGCGCCGACGAACGCGTGGCGCTCGACACGCATCCGCGGGCAGCGTCGATTCATCGCTTCGACAAGCGGATCGGCGACTTCGCGGACACGGCGGCGATCATCGAACGGCTCGACGCGGTGGTGTCGATCGACACGTCGATCGCGCACGTTGCCGGCGCGCTGCGCAAGCCACTGTGGTTGATGCTGCCGTTCGCGGCGGATTGGCGCTGGTTTGCCGGCGAAACACGCAGCCCCTGGTATCCGGGCGCGACGCTGGTGCGTCAGCCGCAACCTGGCGCGTGGGGCGATGTCGTCGAGGCCGTGGCGAATGAGTTGCGCAAGGCCTAGCGCGCACGCCGCCCGGCGAAGTCAGCCGTCGTCGCCAAGCACAAAACAAAAACCCCGCGTTCGTGAGAACGCGGGGTTTTCTCTTGCCCGAGTGAATCAGGAAGTGTGAAGCTCAGGCCGTCCGATATTGATTGCGCGATTCTGGCGTGCGATACAGCACCAACGTCGCGATCAATCCGCAAATCGCCGCCGCACCCAGGAACAGACCCGGTGCCGCCTTGTTGCCGGTGGAGTGGATCAGCAACGTCGAGATTGCCGGCGTGAAGCCGCCGATCGTCGTGGCGAGGCTGTAGGCGAGCGAGAAACCGGCGGTCCGCACTTCGACCGGCATGACTTCGGTCAGCGCCACGACCATCCCGCCGTTATAGCTGCCGTACAGGAACGACAGCCACAGTTCGACTTCCAGCAGACGCGCGAACGACGGGTCCGCCACCAGCCACTGCAGCGCCGGATACGCGGTGATGATGGTGAGGATAGTGAACGTCAGCAACACCGGACGCCGGCCGATACGGTCGGACAACGCCCCCGCGAGCGGCAACCAGATCAGATTCGACAGACCGATACAGACCGTGACGACCAGGGTATCGATCGACGACAGCTTCAGCACTTCCTTGCCGAAGGTCGGCGTGTACGCCGTGATCATGTAGAACGACACCGTGGTCATGATCACCATGCCCATGCCGCCGAGCACGATGCCCCAGTTCGCGGCCATCGTCTTCATGATCTCGCCCATCTTCGGATGGTGCTTGCGCGCCTTGAACTCCTCGGTTTCCTGCAACGAACGGCGGATCAGGAACAGGAACGGCACGATCAGGCAGCCGATCAGAAACGGCACGCGCCAGCCCCAGGCGCTCATCTGGTCGGCCGGCAACATCTTGTTGAGGAACACGCCGATCAGCGCGGCGAACACCACGGCAACCTGCTGGCTGCCCGACTGCCACGCGCAGTAGAAGCCCTTGTTGCCCTTGGTGGCGATCTCGGACAGATACACCGACACGCCGCCCAGTTCAACCCCGGCGGAAAAACCCTGCAACAGCCGGCCGCCCAGAACGAGCACCGGCGCGAGCAAGCCGATCGTCGCGTAACCCGGAATGGATGCGACCGTGAGCGTGCCGAGCGCCATCAAGCCCAGCGTGAGGATCAGGCCTTTGCGCCGGCCGTGATGATCGATGTAAGCGCCGAGGACGATCGCGCCGAGCGGCCGCATCAGGAAGCCCGCGCCGAACACCGACAGCGACAGCATCAACGACGCGAATTCGTTGCCGCTTGGAAAGTAGGTCTTGGCGATCGCCGAAGCGTAATAGCCATAAACCATGAAGTCGTACATCTCAAGGAAGTTGCCGCTGACCACGCGGAAGACTGTCTTGACTTTGGATTCTTGCGATGTGGAAGTAGCGTGTGTCGCTGTTGACATGACATTCTCTGATAAGCCTGTCGCCACGCGGGAATCGGCGACGGCAGGCAGTTGAAACGATCCACCGGTTCTGGCAAGCGGATGCCGGACGGCTGCAAGAGAACGCGCCCGGGGCGCTGCATTTTCATGCTGAACGCATTGTTGCGATATCAGGGTAAACGTTGTGATTCACGTGGTAGCTGCTCCACGTAATGTTACCGTTGAAGCCGCTGTCGCGAAATGCATACAGTTTTCTTACACAGAATAGCCGGCCGTCGCGATAACATTCGCAGCCAGGCATTCCGTTGATCACTACCCCGATGCGAACCACCCCCGCTCTTACACTGCGCCCCGCCACGCTTGCGGATGCCGCGCTCATCGCTTCGATCCACACCACCAGCTGGCAGGCCACCTATCGCAACCTGTTGCCCGACGCATTTCTCGACGGCGAAGTGACGCGCGAACGTGCGGCCTATTGGGAAGCGCGGCTGAGCGCCCCCGGCGGCGAACGCCGCATCGTGCTGATCGCCGAACTCGCCGGCGAGCCGACGGGTTTCGTCTGCGTCGAACGTCAACCGGAGTCCGCGTGGGGCGTGCTGCTCGATAACCTGCACACGCTGCCGGGCTATCAGGGCATCGGCGTCGGCAAGCTGCTCATGCGTGCCGCCAAAGACTGGGCTCGCGCGCAAGGCGAAGCGCAACTCTATCTGTATGTGCTCGAAGGGAACGCGCCGGCAATCGGCTTCTATGAGCGGCAAGGCTGGCAGTTCGTCGGCGCCGAACCGGATCATATGGGCGGCGTGGATATTACAGCGTTGCGCTACGTCTACAGACTCGATCGATAGGACAAGCATGGCTCGCTTGAGCGATGTCGAGGCCCAACTCAAGCCAAGACGATTCGACACGACCATTCGGAAATTTCCGCACTCCAACTCGACTGCATCCCGGTAGCATCCTCCACACCCCTACGGCTTCACTGAGTGACACGCCCATGCGCCCGTGTGCTTGTCCAGCACAACGCGAGTGGTCGGCGTCGACGTACGGCGTGCATGTCTGGCGTTTCACGCGCATCGCACCGAGGCCTGAGTCCCCGCAGATCCCGTGACCGCCGAGCGGCGGCCCCTTTAAGAGGCGCTGGAAACGACCGATGTCCACCATTCCTTTCACCCCGATCCAGGGCTATCTGGCCATGCCGCGCCTGCGTCCGCTGGGTCAAGTGCCGGCATCCTTCGGCCGGGACTGGGCACTGCTTCCACCGGGCTACAGTTTGCGCACGGAACTCAAGGCACTCTACGCAGCCATGCTGCGCACGTTCTGCCTGAGCGACCAGGCCATTCGCTCGCTTTGCCGATGGTCGCAGTCGGAACAACCGCGCGCGACTACGGTGCCGGCTCCGGTCCTCGAAAAACCATTCGACGCGGCCGCGCAAATGGCTGCGGCCGCTGCGGCCGTCCCGCCAGTTCTGCCGCGTGCGTATGCAACGGCGGTACGCGGGTCCGGCCATCACTGGAGTGCCTTGGCAGGCAGCGCCTGCGTGCTCGGCGGCGCTGCGATGCTTGGATGGATCGGGTTCGATCATCTGATGCATCCTGGCACCGTCACTCATATGGATGCCGCGGGCAAGGTCTCGCACGAACGCGACTCGCGGTCAGTGAAGGCTCAGCCACCGGCCGCAGTCAACGCTGGCGCCGCGGATAACGTCGCGGCAAGCAGGTCCGCGGCAGTCGCGGCATCAATGCCCGCGCTCTCGAATGCGGCGCCTGCATCCAGCTCTGCGGCGGCAGCGGCGTCGGTGTCGGTGCCTGCTTCGAACTCTGCCTCCACATTGCGCTTCGCTTCGCCGCATGTCTTCGCCGATAAGGCCGTCTCACATCGCCGTCAGGTCGTCCGCGAGCAAAGCCGCAAGCAACACGGACAAATTCATCCGCGCGTCGCGCGTTTCGTCGCCGCAAACCGACCATCGCACGCAATGGTGAGCGCCGCAGAGGTGGCACGCAGCGCGGCCCCACAGGTCGCAGCAAATGCGTCGCCAAAGCTGTCGGCTGCCGGAGCTTATTCGCCGATCGCTCCGGCTCGACTTGGCGTCGACGAATACGCGGGCGTAACCATGTCAGCTGCGACACATGTCCGCGATACCATGCCAATGCCGCGCACCGGTTCGTCAAACAATGCGTCCGGCACCAGCGGGACCGAATGGATGAACCATCTTTCACATCGACGCGTGACCGACGTTCCGGATCAATTTGCGAAGTAAGCACCCACGCGACCGCATAGACGTCGCGTAGCAAAAAAGCCCGGCCAATTCATCCACGAATTGGCCGGGCTTTTTTACGTTCATACATTTACTTCTGAATCGGCAATCCCATTTCGGTTTGCCGTTGCAGTTGCAGCACTTCGCCCTGCACCTGGCGTAGTTGCGCTTGCGCCCTTTCCTTCTCCGCGTGCAGCGTGGCCGCTTCGCCTTGCGTTTGACGCTGATAGTCGTTGACCTTGGCCTGCTGCGTGCGAGCCACTTCAAGATCGGCCTGCAAGCGTTTCGCGCGATCTTCGGACATTGCAATCACGTCTTCGATGTAGGCCTTCTGCGCCTGCAACTGCGTGCGGCGAATCTCGACATCAGCGAGTTGCGCCGTCTGCTGGGCAAAGCCCGCATAGATCGCTTCCGCGCGCGCCATGTCCTCGGACTTGATCACACGCCAGAAATGCTTGTCCTGAAATAACGCGACGTAGTACGTCATTTCCCGCGGATGGAAAAACAGACTGGCGCCATAACTGCCGTTATACGTGGTGCGCAGTTCGCTGAGCTTCGCGTCGTGAATCATCTGCATCAGTTCGGCGACATTGCCTTGCGCATCGCCGGCCGTAGGCGACGTGGCCGACGCGGTTGATGCCGCGTTGCGCAGCGCCTCGGCGACGGGCTGCGGCGTCAGGGTGTTGATGGCTGGCCGTGTACCGGCCACCGGCGCGGCCTCGTCGCCTTGCGCGGCCAGCACGAAACCGCCCTGCTGCAATAGCGCACACGAGGTCGCGAGCAGCATGGCGCGCCGTATTAATAAGGGATACTTCATACGTGCATGCTCCATGCGAATCCAAAACAGCCGCAGATTATCGCGCGGATTCGCCGTTAAGCGAAGCATTCAAACGTCACGCCGACGGACTTTAAATCGAGATAAACGGCTGACGAATGATTTGATCAAGTCGGCGCGCCCGTCGCGAAATAAACGTATCCGGATACGACGAAAATGCGACGTTCCGCCTCGTGCGAATGACTTTTAATTTGCGTGACGGTGGCACGAACTCAGCCGTAAGCGGATGCGCAATATGGAGATAGAGCGCCTGGCAGCAAGATGCGCACAGTTCGATCAAGAAAAAACTCGCATTCCTGATTATCTATCTCGGCAACAGGATGTCTGCGACTTCAAAGAACTCGTACTGCCGTATGCATCGGCAGGCCGATGCGAGAGTCGAGCAAGAAACGAATCGGAAAACAGCAGGGGAAAAACTCAAGAGGCGCACCGTTGACAACCGCAGCGGTGCGCCTCCAGCAAACGACCTACTCAGCGAGCCACCCCGCCTCGCCAGCCAGCGCGTCTTAAAACCGTGTCTCGCGCGCCACCCGCAGGAATGTATCGAGCAACGGCGTGCAGTCGAGCAACTCCGGCCCACCCGCGCGATGAAACTCCGGGTGCCATTGCACGCCCATTACGAACGGCGCGCGCCGGTATCGCACGGCTTCGATGATGCCGTCCGACGCCGACACCGCTTCGATATTGAGATCGCGGCCGAGCGTCTTGACCGCCTGGTGGTGTATCGAGTTGACGATCGCATCGCGCCGGCCCGGGAACATGTTGGCGAGCGTCGAACCGTCCGGGAAATGAATGCCGTGCCGATGCTGATCGTAGTTCTCGTTGACGTGCGTGGCCGCCGTCGGCACATCGGTGGCGATGTCCTGATACAACGTGCCGCCGAACGCCACGTTGATCAGTTGACAGCCGCGGCACACGCCGAGCACCGGCTTGCCCGACTCGACGAACTCATGCAGCAGTTCGAGTTCGTACATGTCGCGCACGCGATCGCCCGGCCATTCGTGACTGGCCGCCTGTTCCGCGTAGGACTGCGGCGAGACGTCGGCACCGCCTTGCAGCAGCAGGCCGTCGAGATGCTTCGCGTAGTCGCGCAAACGGATATTGCTCGGATGCAACATGCCCTGATGACCGACCGTCGGAATCATGAACACCAGCACGTCGCGCGACATCACCCAGTGCGCGATCGATTCCTCGAGATACTGCAAGGTCTTGCCGCGCAATCCCTTCGCACCCGGCTCGGGATGAAAAATACGCGCCGACACGCCGATGCGCAGCGTGCGCTGCGTGATCCTCTGGCCCGCGCGATCGAAAATCTGGCGCGCGCGCGCCGCGACGATGCGGCCGAACACGGTCCATGCCGAATCGTTGTGCTTCAGATAGCGCGGCGGCGACGGCGGCAAGGCGTTGGGCGGCGGCGGGTTGGACGCGGTGAAGTCGGGCGCCGCGCCGAAACCGGGCGGCGGCGAGCCCGCCCGGCGCTCGGTGGAAGCCGGAATCTCTTCGTTCACTGTAACGTCTTCGACGGAGCTCACCAGCTCGCCGTCCACGGGTTCACTGCCGACAGTTGGCGGCGGCCTCATCGCATGAACGCCGGCACGCCGCGCGTCCCGTTCATGAACTGCCGCTTCCTGCTTTGCGGTGGATGCCGCGGCCGCGCTGCGTGCTTCCGCCGCGTCGCGTTGCCGCGCCGTTTGCGGATCGGCGGGCGTGACCGCCGACGCGCTGTCGGGGTCGTCCGTCGACGATCGCACGGCAGCTTCCTCGGCAGCCGGCGTCGCAGGGGACACTGCCGGCGTGGACGTGGATGAAACATCCGGCGGCGTCACATCCTTGATCGGCGACTGGATGGCATCTTCGTGCGAGAGGGGTAGCGAGGCCGCCGGATCGGGCGGCACCGAGCCGGCTGTCGACGCACCGGGCGGAGTGCCGGACGGCGCGGGCGACGCCGAAGGCGGCGTGGGATTGCCGGGCTTGCCGGCATTTTCAGGTTTGTTTTCGCTCATGACAGTCAGACAGGCGCCTTCCACGCGAACGAATGAATATGCCCTGATTATCCGCTAGCGAGCCAAGCGCCGCAAACCCGCACACAATTGCTCACATTGTCGCGGGCGCCCCGCGGTGCTCGGCCCGGAGAACCGCGAGGCAAGTCTGACTCAAGGATCCGGCTGCTCTTCGAAAGTCTCACGCAAGGCGATCTGCATGGCCGCGTGGATTTTCACGCACCAGCGCCACACCAGCGCCAGCAGTAACGCGGCGCAAACCAGCACCGCGGCGAGCAGGCCGGTCGGCGGCAGAATGCCGCCGGAAAGCGCCGAGACCAGCAGAAACACGCCGACCATCGAGACCACCGGCACCAGATCGGAGATTGTGTAGCGGATCGCGCTCGTGAAGCGCCCCGCCGTCGCCGGTTGCACGCTGACTTCGGCAAGCAGCAAGGCAAGCGACTTGAGCTTGCGATAGACGGCGACGAGAAACGGCAGCGACACGACCAGCGCGACGCTCCATAACACCACGCGTTGCATCGGCTCTGAACTCACCCAATGTGTGAGCCACGCACTGGTAAAAGGCGCGCTATACGTCACGATCAAAAATATCGCGGCGACCAGCGCCAGGTTGACAGCGATCTGCAGAATGATCCGCCGCGTCATGCTGAACAGCGTGGGTTCGCCGCTTCCCGTGCTCAAGCTGCGCAACCATTGCCCGTACATGCCGAATACGTTCGCGAGAGTGCGCGGCATGGCGTGACCGAGGCGCTGCGTGAGCGGATCGGCCGCGCGGATCAGATACGGCGTGAACAACGTGGTCAACGCCGACACCGCCACCGCGATCGGATACAGAAACGCGCTCGTCACCTTCAGCGTCAAGCCGAGCGACGCGATGATGAACGAGAACTCGCCGATCTGCGAAACGGTCATGCCGACGCGCATCGCCGTGCGGCCATCCTTACCGGCGAGAAAGGTGCCGAGCCCGCACGACACGATCTTGCCGACGATCACCGCCACCGTGATCATCGCGATCGGCCATGCGTAGTCGATCAGCACGGCCGGGTTCAGCATCAAACCGATGGTCACGAAGAAGATCGCGGAAAAGGCGTCGCGCAGCGGCGCGATCAGATGCTCGATCCGGTGCAGATGGCGCGATTCGGCCATGATCGCGCCGATCATGAACGCGCCGAGCGCGATGCTGTAGTCGAGCTTCACGACCAGCAGACAAAAACCGAAGCAGAAGCCGAGCACGGAGACGAGCAGCATCTCGTCGCTCTTCGCGCGCGCCACGTAGTTCAACGCGCGCGGCACGACCAGAATGCCGACCACGAGCGACACCGTCATGAACAGCAGCAGCTTGCCGAGCGTGACCACGGCGACGCCCGCGCTCAACTGCCCCGTCTGCGCAATGCCCGACAGCAGCACCAGCATGGCGATGGCGAGAATGTCTTCGACGATCAGAATGCCGAACACAAGTTGCGCGAAACTCTCGCGCTTCAGGCCCAGTTCGGAGAGCGCCTTGACGATGATGGTGGTCGACGAGATCGCGAGGATCGCGCCGAGGAACAGCGAATCCATCGAACTCCAGCCGAACGCGCTGCCGATCTCGTAACCGATCCACAGCATCAGCACGATCTCGGAGAGCGCCGCGACGATCGCCGTCGCGCCGACCTTGAAGAGCTTGCGCAGGCTGAATTCGAGGCCGAGCGAAAACATCAGGAACACCACGCCGAGTTCACCGAGCGTCTGAATGGTCTGCTCGTCGTGGATCAACTGGAATGGCGGCGTGTACGGCCCGATGATCACGCCGGCCGCGATGTAGCCGAGCACCACCGGCTGTTTCAGGCGATGGAACAGCACGGTAACGACGCCGGCGAGCGCCATCACGACCGCCAGGTCCTGAATGAAGCCGATGCCATGGTGCATGGATACGTCCCTTACAAAAAGTAATATTGAAAACGCAGTTTAGCAAAGGAACGCGGCACCCCGCCGCACGTCGGCGCTCGAAGAAATGGCATTGGCGGCAAGCCGCGCCCCTCACCCGCGGCGTCCGCAAGAATGTTTTTGGCGTGCTGGACTCCGGTGAAATATCACAATAATATTTGCAGAATATTTTCCCTGGAGTTGAGTAATGCAGCAGGTGTCCTTCAATGTTGTAGACCGTTCCGGCGGCAGCTGCGCCGCGATCGCCGAGGTGAATCGCCTGACCATTGCCGGCTGGGCAGGGCGCGATCAGGCCGCGATCGAGCATCACATCGCCGAACTGGCTGAACTCGGCGTGAAGCGGCCGTCCACCACGCCGTGCTTTTACCGCCTCGGCGCGGAACTGCTGACGCAGGCCGAGCTGATCGACGTGGTCGGCGTGAAGTCGAGCGGCGAAGCCGAATGCGTGCTGGTGCAGACAAAGACGGGCTTGCTCGTCACCGTGGGTTCGGATCACACCGACCGCGAAGTCGAGGCCTACGGCGTGACCGTCTCCAAACAGGTCTGCCCGAAACCCTTGGCGCGCGACGCCTGGCGTTTCGACGACGTGGCCGGCCACTGGGATCAGCTTGAGCTACGCGCCTTCGCAGTCACCCGCACCGGCGAGCGGCGCGTCTATCAGCAAGGCAGCGTGGCATCGCTGCTGCCGGCCGCCGATCTGCTCGCGCGCGCGCCGCTCGCGCAAGGCGCGGCGATGTTCTGCGGCACGCTGGCGGTACAGGGCGGCATCGTCGGCATGGCCGACGGCGATGCGCTCGAACTCGAATTGCACGATCCCATCCTGAACCGCACGCTGCGCCACGCCTATCGCGTGCGCGCGCTACCTATCGTCGAATGAGGCATTCATGAGCTCCCCTTCGCTATCCGCCGCCGACGCGTCTTCCGACGCCTGGCTCGAAGCCGCCGCCCTGCGCAAAATCACCTGGCGCATCATGCCGTTCCTGTTTCTCGTCTACGTGCTGTCGTATCTGGACCGCGTCAACATCGGTTACGCGAAGCTGCAGTTCACCGGCGACCTCGGCTTGTCGAACGCGGCGTACGGACTCGGCGCGGGGATCTTCTTCTTCGGCTACTTCGTGTTCGAAGTGCCGAGCAATCTGCTGCTGAAGAAGTTCGGCGCGCGCGCCACGATCGCCCGCATCACGATGCTGTGGGGCCTGCTGTCGTGTCTGATGATGTTCGTACGTACGGAGACAATGTTCTACGTGCTGCGCTTTTTTCTAGGCGTCGCCGAAGCCGGGCTGGTGCCGGGCGTAGTGCTCTATCTGACCTTCTGGTTTCCGTCGGACCGCCGCGCGCGCATGGTCGCCGTGTTCATGGCGGCGATTCCGGTTGCGGGCATCATCGGCGCGCCGTTGTCGGGCTTTCTGATGTCGGCGCTGCATGAAGCGCACGGCTTGCGCGGCTGGCAGTGGATGTTCCTGATCGAAGGCATTCCGTCGATCCTCGCCGGCTTCTGGGCGCTCGCCGTGCTGCGCAACACGCCCGCCGAAGCCGCCTGGTTGAGCGACGACGAAAAGCGCGTGATTCTCGGCCGTCTTGCGCGGGAAAACAGCGCGGCCGCAGCGGCCGGCGCCGAGCATAGCCTCGCCGTGGCGTTGCGCTCGGGCCGCTTCTGGCTGCTCACGCTGATCTATTTCTGCCTCGTCACCGGCAATGCGGGCTTTTCGTTCTGGCTGCCGCAGATCGTCAAGGATCTCGGCGTGACGAACCTCGTCACCAACGGTTTCGTCACGGCGATTCCGTATCTGGCGGCGGGCATCGGCATGATCCTGATCGGGCGCTCGTCGGACATCACCGGCGAGCGGCGCTGGCACTATGCCGTGTGCTGCTTCATCGGCGCGGCGGGCCTGCTGGGCAGCGCCTCGGTGACCAACTCCATTCCGCTCGCCGTCACCGGTTTGTCGATCGCGTACATCGGCATTCTCGCGGGCTTCGGCATTTTCTGGTCGATGTCGACAACCTTCCTGCAGGGCACGGCCGCGGTCGCCGGAATCGCGGTGATCAACTCGATCGCGAATCTCGCGGGATATGTGAGCCCGTATGTGCTCGGCATCGTCAAGGACGCGACGCAGAGCGTGACGTTCGGGCTTGTGTTGATCGCGGGGGCGCTGATTGTAGGCGGGCTGGTTACGCTGATGATGCCGCGCGTCAAGGTGCAGCAAGCGGCGGCAGTCGCGCCGAGCCGCGCCTGACAGACGGCGATGGACGCGATCTGGCGACGCGCCGGCGGAGAATACGCGCGTCGTGCGAAACGAAAGCGAGCGCGGGACCGCGTTCCATTCGCGCCGCCTCTGGAGAGCGCGGGCTGATCGCCCACCAGCCGCGGCGCGCAGCCGACCCGCGTCGCGCGCGCAAAACCTTGCTCTACAATGCGGACGACATTGTCCGCTGCCACTTCACATGACGCTTTTGCAGACCGCCCGCCCTTCCACGCCCGCCCGCGCGACCGCCGCCGCGAGTCTCGCCGAGCAGGCGTATGCGTTCGTCAAGCGCGAGATCATCACCATGCGCCTGCGGCCGAGCGAGGTGCTCAACGAAGCGGAACTGATGGCGCTGACCGGCATCGGCAGGACGCCGGTTCATCAGGCGCTGCATCGGCTGGTGCACGAAGGCATGCTGACCATCATGCCGCGCAAGGGCATCATGGTCCGCCCGGTTTCGCTCGACGACGTGCTGGCGATCATCGACGTGCGTCTCGTGAACGAAAGCTACTGCGTCGAACTGGCCGCACGCCACGCGCAACAGCACGACTACGACGCGATGCAGGCGCTGCTGGACCGCTCGGCCGTGTGCGTCGCCGCGCACGATATCGAAGGCATGATGGATATCGACCGCGAGTTTCATCTGGCGATTTCGGCGGCCTCGCGCAATCCGGTGCTGGCCGACATCCTGCGCGGGCTGCATGAGCGCTCGCTGCGCTTCTGGTTCATTTCGCTGTCCGAGCCGCATCATCTGGAGGACGTGCACGAGGAACATCTCGAACTGTTTGACCTTCTGCGCAAACGCGACGCCGAAGGCGCGCGCCAATCCGTGCAAAAACATATCGAAGCGTTCCGCGCCACGCTTTTCAACCGCATCTGATCGACCGCATTCGAGCCACCGCATTCAGCTCACGCATCTAGCTCATGCATCTAGCTCATGCATTTAGCCCAACGACCGGCTTCGCCCGGTTCAACCGGATTTCTACCGACATCATGGCCACTGAATTCACGCCTTTTCCGCCGCTAGCCCAGCTTGCCGCCGACCTCGCCGCCGGACGCACCACGAGCCGCGCGCTCGCCGAGACCGCGCTCGAACGGATTGCCGATCCGGCCGGCCAGGGCGCCGCTGTCTTCATGCATGTCGACGCCGACAGCGCCCGCGCCGCCGCCGACGCACACGACCGTCTGCGTGCCGCCGGCACCGTGCTCTCGCCGCTCGCCGGGATTCCGGTGTCGGTCAAAGACCTGTTCGATATTGAAGGCCAGCCGACCCGCGCCGGTTCCACCGTGCTCGCCGACGCCCCCGCCGCCAAGGCGGACGCCGTCGCGGTCGCGCGTTTGAAGCGGGCGGGCGCGGTGCTCGTCGGCCGGACCAATATGAGCGAGTTCGCGTTTTCCGGACTTGGTTTGAATCCGCACTACGGCAATCCGCTGTCGCCGTACCAGCGCGGCGTGAAAGGCGATGAGCGGATTTCGGGCGGCTCGTCGTCGGGCGCAGCGGCTTCCGTCGCGGACGGCATGGCGGCCGTTGCGCTCGGCACCGACACCGGCGGCTCGATCCGCATTCCGGCTGCCCTGTGCGGCCTGACCGGTTTCAAACCGACCGCCGACCGGATTCCCAAACAGGGCGGCGTGCCGCTTTCGTCGACCCTCGATTCGTTCGGGCCGATCGGCGTTTCGGTGGCGTGCTGCGCGCTGGTGGACCGCATGCTGGCCGGGCTCGAGCCGCGCATTCCGGCCGCTCGGCCGCTGGAAGGCGTGCGCCTCGGTGTGCTCACCAATTTCGTTACCGACGGCGTCGAGCCGGCGGTCGCCGCGGCAATCGACACGGCGCTCAAGCATCTGGAAGCGGCCGGCGCGATCGTCAGCGAAGTGCGGTTCGCGCCGCTCGACCGTTTGCCCGAGATCAACCGCTTCGGGTTCTCGCCGATCGAAGCGTATGCGTGGCATCGTCCGTTGCTGGAAAAGCATCGCGAGCAATATGATCCGCGTGTGCTGGTGCGCATTCTGAAGGGCCAGCCGGCCAGCGCCGCCGACTATCTCGACCTGCTCGCCGAACGCGAGGCGATGTTGGCCGAAGCCGCCCGCACGTTGTGGCAACGTTTCGACGCGGTCGTCGCGCCCACGGTGCCGGTGGTGCCGCCGCGCGTCGCCGATCTGGTCGACGACGATGACGCCTTCGGCCGCACCAACGCGTTGATCCTGCGCAACCCGAGCGTGTTCAACTTCCTCGACAGCTGCGCGCTGTCGCTGCCGTGCCATCTGCGCGGCGACGCGCCGGTCGGCCTGATGCTGGCCGGCGCGCCGCACGCCGACGACGCGCTGCTGGCCATCGGCCGCGGCGCCGAAGCGGTGCTCAAGGCGATTCGCTGACCGAGCAACGCCAACGCGCTCGATCAGGAAATACGCCGTAAAAGCAGGATAAGCGGCGCGGCGGGGGTTCGCGCTAGAATCGCGGGCACCCGCCCTTTCCGTTTCGAGACAGCCACACGATCCATGAATAACGACACTGCAATGCTGCGCCGCGAGCGCTCCCTGCTGGTTCTGCTTGGCCTGATCTGCGTTGCCCTCGTGGGCGGCGCGCTGTATCTGCAGTATTTTCTGCACGAAGACCCGTGCCCGTTGTGCATCATCCAACGGTATTTCTTCCTGCTGATCGCGATCTTCGCGTTCCTCGGCGCACGTTTCAACCACTGGCGCGGCGTACGTCTGCTGGAAGTGCTGGCCGCCTTGTCGGCGCTGGCCGGCATCGTCACGGCCGCGCGTCATGTGTATGTTCAGGCGAACCCGGGCTTTAGCTGTGGCTTCGACGCACTGCAGCCGTTGGTCGACAGCTTGCCGCCCGCGCATTGGCTGCCGGGCGTGTTCAAGGTTGCCGGGTTGTGTGAGACGGCCTATCCGCCCATCCTGGGCCTGACGCTGCCGCAATGGTCGCTGGTCGCGTTTGTGGTCGCTTTCATCCCCTTGGCGCTGACGCTGGTTCGCAACCGCCGCCGGATTGCCTGACCGGCGTTCTGCCGCCCCGCGTTCACCATTCCTGAACGACTAAAGCCGGATTTTGTGCCGCCGAACGCGCGACGCGAAATCCGGCATTTTTTCGCCCCCAAACCACGCCGTCTCTGGTCCGCCAGACCGTCTATTTCCCCCGCAACGCCCCGCCCCGCCTGGTTTTCAGACTTCCGCCGGCTCACGCAACTTCCCGCCTTGCCGCGAATCGTACTTATCTCATGACCGCTTCCGAATAAGCTTCATGCGAGATGGGAAATCTTTTTGGGACAAGGTAATGCTATCTTCGGAACTGGATGGCGATCTACGTGCGCGAGGCCGGCTTCGGCGCGGCCCCATGCGTAACGCGCGCCCGGTCCGCACTGTCTTTCGGATTCGCCATGACAACGCAAACCATCCGCTTTTATCACCAGGGGTCCGTCCGTGAGGTTGCGGGCGTGCCTGCGTCGCGCACCGTGCTTCAGCACCTGCGCGAAGATCTGCATTGCACCGGCACGAAAGAAGGCTGCGCGGAAGGCGACTGCGGCGCCTGCACGGTGGTCATCGGCGAACTGGACGCGCACGGTGGCCTCGCGCTGAAAGCGGTCAATGCCTGCATCCAGTTTCTGCCGACGCTGGACGGCCGCGCGCTCTTCACCGTCGAAGATCTGCGCGCCGCCGACGGCGCCCTGCACCCCGTGCAACAGGCCATGGTCGATTGCCACGGTTCGCAGTGTGGCTTCTGCACGCCCGGTTTCGTGATGTCGATGTGGGCGCTGTACGAAAACCAGCCGGCCGCCGCCGGCCTGCCCACCCGCGATGAGATCAACGCCGCGCTCTCCGGCAATCTGTGCCGCTGCACCGGCTACCGGCCGATCGTCGACGCGTCGCAGAAAATGTTTGACTATCCGCAATTCCCGCGCGTGACGCTCGACCGCAAGGCCGTCGCGGATCAGCTGCGCGAACTGCAACGGCGCGACACCTTCGAATATTGTGCGCCCGACACGCGCGGCGCCGCGTTCGGTTCACCCACCTTTTATGCGCCGATCTCACTCGATGCGTTCGCCAGACTCCGCGCCGACCGTCCACACGCGCGACTGCTGGCCGGGAGCACCGACGTCGGCCTGTGGGTCACCAAGCAATTCCGCGATCTCGGCGACATTCTGTACATCGGCAACGTCGCCGAATTGAAGACGATCGAGCGCGATGCGCAGACGCTGACGATCGGCGCCGCTGTCACACTTGAAGAGGCGTATGCGGCACTCGCCATCGACTACCCCGAACTCGCCGAACTGTGGACGCGTTTCGCGTCGCTGCCGATCCGCAATGCCGGCACGCTCGGCGGCAACGTCGCGAACGGCTCGCCGATCGGCGATTCGATGCCGGCGCTGCTCGCGCTCGGCGCCGAAGTCGTGCTGCGTCATGGTCCAAAAACGCGCACGCTGCCGCTCGACGCCTTTTACCTCGGCTACCAGAAGACCGCGCTCGCGGCCGGCGAATTCCTCGCGGCGCTGCGCGTGCCGCGGCCGGCCGGCAATCTGCGCTTTCGTACCTACAAGGTGTCGAAGCGCTACGACCAGGACATCTCGGCCGTGTGCGCGGCGTTCGCGCTGCACCTCGGCGAAGACGGCGTGATTCAGCAAGCCCGCATCGCGTTCGGCGGCATGGCGGCGACGCCGAAGCGGGCCGCGCAGACCGAAGCCGTCCTGAACGGCGCAAGCTGGGACGAAAGCACCGCGCGGCAAGCCATGAATGCGCTGGTCGCCGACTACCAGCCGCTCACCGACATGCGCGCGTCGAGCGCGTATCGACTGAAGGTGGCGCGCAACGTGCTGTGGCGCTTCCACCTCGAAACGCGCGATGACGCGCCCCTCGCCCTCTTCGACGTGAATGCGTTCGCGTTCGAAGCCGGCGCGCCGGACGCCGCCGTTGCGAAGGAGCCGTCGTGATGAACCGCACCGATGCTTTTGTCGAACATGCCGCGAGGCACGTTGCACACGCAAGCGACGCGGCGATCGGCGTGTCGCTGCCGCATGAATCGGCCGCGCTGCACGTGAGCGGCGAAGCGACCTACACGGACGACGTGCCCGAACTGCAAGGCACGCTGCACGCGGCGCTCGGCCTGTCGCGGCATGCGCATGCGCGGATCGTGTCGATGGATCTGGACGCGGTCAGGAAAGCACCGGGCGTGATCGCCGTGCTGACTGCGGAAGATATCCCCGGCGAGAACAATTGCGGCCCCGTGCTGCACGACGACCCGATTCTCGCCGTCGACGAAGTGCTGTACCTCGGCCAACCGGTGTTCGCCGTGATCGCCGAAAGCCACGACCTCGCCCGCCGTGCCGCCGCGCTCGCAAAGAGCGACGACGTGATCCGCTACGAACCGCTCGAAGCCATCCTCACACCCGCCGAGGCCAAAGCCGCAAAGCAGTTCGTGCTGCCGCCGCTGCATCTGAAACGCGGCGAGCCGGATGCAAAGATTGCCGCAGCGCCGAACCGGATCAGCGGCACGTTCGAAGTCGGCGGGCAGGAACAGTTCTATCTGGAAGGCCAGATTGCGTACGCGGTGCCGAAGGAACTGGACGGCATGCTCGTCTACAGTTCGACGCAGCACCCGAGCGAGATGCAGCAGGTGGTCGCGCATATGCTCGACTGGCCGCAGCACAATGTGGTGTGCGAATGCCGGCGCATGGGCGGCGGCTTCGGCGGCAAGGAATCGCAATCGGCAGTGTTCGCCTGCGTGGCCGCACTCGCCGCGAAACTGCTGCGCCGTCCGGTCAAACTGCGCGCCGACCGCGACGACGATTTCATCATCACCGGCAAGCGCCACGACGCGCTCTACGCGTACGAAGCGGGCTTCGACGACAGCGGCCGCATTCTCGGCGCGCGCGTCGAAATCGCGTTGCGCGCGGGCTATTCTGCTGATCTCTCCGGCGCGGTCGCCACGCGCGCCGTCTGCCATTTCGACAATGCGTACTACCTGTCCGACGTCGATATCGTCGCGCTGTGCTGCAAGACCAACACGCAATCGAACACCGCGTTCCGCGGCTTCGGCGGTCCGCAAGGCGCGCTCGTGATGGAAGTGATGCTCGACAGCATCGCGCGTCAGTTGGACTGCGATCCGCTCGACGTGCGCCTCGCCAACTACTACGGCATCGGCGAGCGCGACACGACGCCGTACGGACAGCGCGTCGAGGACAACATCATCGCGCCGCTGACCGATGAGCTGCTCGGCACCAGCGACTATCGCGCGCGCCGCAAAGCGATTGCGGCCTTCAACGCGAGCAGTCCGGTGCTCAAGCGCGGCATCGCGTTTTCGCCGGTGAAGTTCGGCATTTCGTTCAACGTGCCGTTTCTGAATCAGGCTGGCGCGCTGGTGCACGTGTACAAAGACGGCTCGGTGCTCGTCAATCATGGCGGCACGGAAATGGGCCAAGGGCTCAACACCAAAGTCGCGCAAGTGGTCGCCAACGAGTTCGGCTTGCCGCTCTCGCGCGTGCGGGTCACGGCAACCGATACTTCCAAGATCGCGAACACGTCGGCAACCGCGGCTTCCACCGGCAGCGATCTGAACGGCAAAGCGGCCGAAGCCGCGGCAAAAACCATTCGCGCGCGGCTCGCTGAACTCGTCGCCAAACAACTCGGCGGCACGGCGAACGACGTGCAATTCGCCAACGGCGAAGTGTCAGTGAACGGTGGCGCGATGCCGTTCGAACAACTGGTCGGCGCCGCGTATCTGGCGCGCGTGCAGTTGTGGTCGGACGGTTTCTACACCACGCCGAAAGTGCATTGGGATGCGAAAACGCTGACCGGTCACCCGTTTTATTACTTCGCGTATGGTGCGGCGGTCTCGGAGGTCGTGATCGATACGCTGACCGGCGAATGGAAACTGGTGCGAGCGGACGTGCTGCACGACGCCGGGCAATCGATCAATCCGGCCATCGACATCGGTCAGGTGGAAGGCGGCTTCATTCAGGGCATGGGCTGGCTCACCACCGAAGAACTCTGGTGGAACCGTGACGGCCGCCTGATGACGCACGCGCCATCCACCTACAAGATTCCCGCAGTCAGCGACACGCCCGCCGCGTTCCACGTGCAGCTCTATCAGAACCGCAACGCCGAGCCGACCGTGTTCCGCTCGAAGGCCGTCGGCGAGCCGCCATTGCTGTTGCCATTCTCGGTGTTTCTGGCGATTCGCGACGCGATCGCGGCGGCGGTGCCGGATGCGCAGGAGGCGCCGCAATTGCGCGCGCCGGCCACGCCCGAAGCGATTCTCGACGCATTGGACGCCTTGCAGCCGCAGGCCGCGCCGCCACCGGCAACGGAACCCGCGACGACCGTCACGACCGCTTGAAAAGATAACCCCACGGCCTGACGCGACACGAACGCGCCAGGCCACACTCAACCAGCCGCACGGACACCCCGCGCGGCCACGCATGGAGAACGCCGGATGCAAGCCTGGCTGCCTGACCTGCAACAACTGCTCGCGCACGGTGACGCCGCCGTGCTGGTGACGGTCGCGCGCGTCGAAGGTTCGGCGCCCCGCGAAGCCGGCACCAAGATGATCGTCACGCGCGATTCGGCGAAACACACCATCGGCGGCGGACACCTCGAATGGAAAGCCATCGAGACCGCGCGCCAGGTGCTGCGCGACGGCATGCGCTCACCGCATATGCGCCGGCTGGAGCGTTTCGCGCTCGGCCCAAGTCTCGGCCAATGCTGCGGCGGCGCGGTGATTCTCGCATTCGAGCGGCTCGATGTGGGCGACCTCGGCTGGATCACGACGCTCGCGAAGCGCGTGGCCGCGGGCCAGTCGACGGTGCGTAGCGTATCATTCGGCCCCGCACCGGATGCGGTGATGCTGTCCGACCCCGAGCCGGGTGTCGACGCCGCCGACTGCCTGCTGTGGGACGGCGCCGGTTTCGACGACAGCGGCGCGCTGCTCACCGAAACCATCGCGCCAGGCGACTTCTCGGTGGTGCTGTTCGGCGCCGGCCACGTGGGCGCCGCGCTGGTTCGCGTGCTCGCCACGCTGCCTTGCGCGGTTCGTTGGGTCGACGAACGTGACGCGCAATTTCCGCCCGCGGAAACGCTGCATGCGCCGAACGTGAAGATCGACCCGAACGACGCTCCCGACGAAGCCATCGACCAGGCCGCGGCGAATACGTACTTCATCGTGATGACGCACAACCATGCGCTCGATCTCGAACTGGCCGAGCGCATTCTGCGGCGTGGTGACTTCGCGTTCTTCGGCATGATCGGCTCGCATAGCAAGCGCAAGCAGTTCGAACACCGGCTGGCCGCGCGCGGGATCGATCCGTCGCTGATCGCGCGGATGAAGTGCCCGCTCGGCGTGGACGGCATCGTCGACAAGTCGCCGGAGATCATCGCGATCTCGGCGGCGGCGCAGGTGCTTCA
This sequence comes from Paraburkholderia sp. BL17N1, assembly GCF_003634175.1. NCBI lineage: Bacteria > Pseudomonadati > Pseudomonadota > Betaproteobacteria > Burkholderiales > Burkholderiaceae > Paraburkholderia > Paraburkholderia sp. BL17N1. The sequence continues at coordinate 2,347,606 of NZ_RBIW01000001.1, read as the reverse complement.
GGCCGTCGAGCAGAACGCGGGCGTGCATCACGCCACGCAGACGGTTTGATGAGCGGCGCGTGTTCGACACAACGCTCACGCATCCGGCGCGCGAAGACTCCAAAAGCGATTCAACAAACTCCTGACCGACCATGACTACAACGACTGTTACCCCCACGCCGCTGGCCGAAAAGACCGCGCTGGCACCGAAGGCCGAGTTGCACATCCATATTGAAGGTTCGCTCGAACCCGAACTGATTTTCGCGCTCGCCGAGCGTAACGGCGTGAAGCTCGCGTACGACTCGATCGACGCCCTGCGCGCCGCGTACGCATTCACCGATCTGCAATCGTTCCTCGACATCTACTATGCGGGCGCGAGCGTGCTGCTGCACGAGCAGGACTTCTACGACATGACGATGGCCTATGTCGAGCGCTGCCTCGCCGACAACGTGATTCACAGCGAAATCTTCTTCGACCCGCAGACGCACACCGAACGCGCCGTGCCGATCGCGACCGTCGTGGCGGGCATCGAACGCGCGCTCGCTGACGCGGAAAAGCGCGGCATGACGAGCAAGCTGATTCTGTGCTTCCTGCGCCATCTGTCCGAAGAAGACGCGCTCGCCACCTTCGAAGAAGCGCGGCCGTTGTTCGAGCAATACAAGCATCGCCTGATCGGCGTCGGTCTCGATTCGTCGGAACGCGGCCATCCGCCTTCGAAGTTCGAACGTGTATTCGCCAAGGCGCGCGCGCTCGGCCTCAAACTCGTGGCGCATGCCGGCGAAGAAGGCCCGCCCTCGTATATCTATGAAGCGCTCGATCTGCTGAAAGTGGACCGCGTCGATCACGGCGTGCGCAGCATCGAAGATCCGGCGCTCGTCACGCGTCTGGCCGATTCGCGCGTCGCGCTGACCGTGTGCCCGCTGTCGAACCTGAAGCTGTGCGTATTCGACGACCTGACCAAGCACACGCTGAAGGACCTGCTCGATCGCGGCGTGGCCGTCACGGTGAATTCCGACGATCCGGCTTACTTCGGCGGCTACGTGAACGCCAATTATTTCGCCACCATCGACGCGTTGAAGCTCAACGATGCCGAGGTCTACACGATCATCCGCAACAGCTTCGAAGCGTCGTTCGTCACGCCCGAGCAACGCAGCGAACTGATCGCGAAGCTCGACGCGCACTGGCACCCAAGCGGTCCGCACTGACGGGCCGAGATATCGCAGCCGGCGGCGGCACGGGCTCATGAGTGAGTCGAGGTGTTAACCGTCGTCCGGACTGTGCAGCTTTCCACAATCGGAGACGGTTTTTCCATGACTCAATCTGCCAACCCGGCCAAAGCAGCCCAATCGGCCCAAGCGGCATTCCGCGCGCAATTGCTGACCTTCAACGGCGATCCCGCGCAATCGCCCAACGCGGCGGTCTTCAACGAAGACGGTTTGTTGATCGTCGAAGACGGCCATGTCGTCGCGGCCGGCGCGTATACCGCCCTCGCGCCGCAACTCGCGTCCGGTACGCAAGTGCAGGAAATGCGCGACAAGCTGATCGTCCCGGGTTTCATCGATACGCACATTCACTATCCGCAGACGGACATGATTGCCTCGCCGGCGCCGGGTTTGTTGCCGTGGCTCGAAACGTACACGTTCCCGACCGAGCGCCGCTTCACCGATCCGGCCTACGCGCGCGACACCGCGAGCTTTTTCGTCGACGAACTGCTGGCGTGCGGCACGACCACCGCGCTCGTGTATTGCACGGTCCATAAGGAATCGGCCGACGCGCTTTTCACCGAGAGCGAAGCGCGCAATCTGCGCATGGTGGCCGGCAAGGTGCTGATGGACCGCAACTGCCCCGAGTTCCTGCGCGACACCGCGCAATCGGGCTATGACGACAGCGCCGAGTTGATCGGCCGCTGGCACAATCGCGGCCGCCAGATGTACGCGCTCACGCCGCGTTTCGCGCCAACTTCGACCGAAGCACAACTGGAAGTGTGCGGTGTGCTGGCGGGCAAGAATCCGGACATCTTCATCCAGAGCCACGTCGCGGAGAATCACGACGAAGTGAAATGGGTCGCCGATCTGTTCCCGGGCCACCGCAGCTATCTGGACATCTACGATCACTACGGTTTGCTGCGCCGTCGCGCCGTGTACGGCCACTGCATCCACCTCGACGAGGAAGACCGCAAGCGCATGGCGCAAACCGGCACGGTTGCCTCGCATTGCCCGACCTCGAACCTGTTCCTCGGCAGCGGCCTGTTCGATTTCGACAAGGCCGATGCAGCCGGCATGCCGGTCGCACTGGCCACGGACGTCGGCGGCGGCACGTCGTTCTCGATGCTGCAGACCATGAACGAGGCGCACAAGGTCGCGCGTCTGGGCGGCCATCATCTGACGGCCACGCGCATGTTCTATCTCGCGACCGCCGGCGCGGCCGAAGCGCTCGATTTGGCGGACAAGGTCGGCACGCTGAAGCCGAAGTCGGAAGCGGACTTCGTCGTGCTCGATCCGCGCGCAACGCCGCTGCTCGCGCGCCGCACCGCGCGCACTGAAACGCTCGAAGAGTTGCTGTTCGCGTTCGCACTGCTCGGCGACGATCGCGCGATCTATGAGACGTATGCGGCCGGCAAGCGCGTGCACCGTCGTGATGATGCGCGGCAGGCTGCGTCGAGCGCGGCGAGGATCGCTGCTTGAGCTGGTGAGTTACGCGGATGAATAGAAAACGGCGCTTCGATCCCGAAGCGCCGTTTTTCTTTGATGGCCGCCGCGCGTGGCTTGCGCGCTCATCACCTGGAACGACGGCTATTCGGAGCCGTTAAGGTCATCGACTTTGATGATTTTCCACTGGCCGCCCGGTTGCTTCCGCATGAATGCCAGAACCGTCTGAAGCGTGGCCTTGGTGTCGCGTCCGAGGACGACCGGAACGACAGCAGTGTCGCCGAACATTAGGGCTGGTCGTGCTTCAATATGTGCGGCCCAGTCCTTTCCGTCGTAATCCTGAACTTTCGTAAAAGGATCGCTGTCACCGGCGAACTTGTTGGCCTTGTATTCCGCGCGCAAGAACTCGACAGTCGGCTTTGCTACGTATTGGAAAATGTCTTTATCGAGCAAGGGAAATCCACGATTTTCCGAATCGCGCTTTATGTACCACGCGTAAAACGCCTTCGCGCTTGCCTCGGGCGTGGCCGATTCCCCGTGCGCCAGAGCCAGCGGGTGAAAAAGCAGACCCAAAACCATGCTGAGCGCGGCGGCGAGAACCGCTAGATATTTCTTCATTGTCGTGTTCAGTTGTGGCGGTAGATTTTGTACGGCGGTTGTACGGTCCGATATTCCTGATTCGGGTAGAAGCCGTGATATTGCTTGAAGTCCGAAACCCAGATTCGCCCGTCGAACATCGCCATATCTCCAGCAGGATGGTTCGCAATGGGCTGAATCACAACCACGTCCCCCTTTGTAAGGTAAGCGGAATTGACTTCATAGAATCCGGCGCTGATCAATGATTGTCCGTAGTCTTTCGCGTCTCGCGTTCGATCAATCATGATCCCGCCTCGCTCAATCGCCAGTCGCACAAACTTTGCGCAATGACCCGTGCTTATCACCGAGGAATGAGCGTTGACATACTGGGCGGCGGCTGTTCGATCATACGCAGGCATTCGTGGGTCCTCGAGTTTTAATTGAACCTGAATGCTAGCCACCCCCACTCGTCTTGAAATCATTTGCTGACACTTGTTTGCATTTGCACACCTTGCGCGGCGACCTCGGCACAGCGCGCCCAGATCAGGTTGGCGGAGCAACTCCGCCTTGATCGGGACTCGAATTGATTCCCAGAACTGAATAGAAAACGGCGCTTCGATCCCGAAGCGCCGTTTTCTTTTAATGCCCACCGCGAAGCCAACTCACCGCTGCATGCACACCTCATGCAACGCATTCAACCGACGCACCGGATCAGCCACATACGGATTCGTCTCGTCCCACGCATAACCCGCTAGCACCGCGCTGATCATGCGGCGAATCGACGGCGTCTGCTCCGGATAGAAAATGATGTCCTGCAACGCACCCGAATACCAGCGCTCCACAAAAGCGCGGAACGTATCGATGCCCTTGCGCAACGGCACGTCGTAAGCGGCCGACCAGTCGACCTGTTCGCCGTCCAGTTGACGATTCAAGGTTTCCACCGCGAGATGCGCCGAGCGCAACGCAATCGTCACGCCGGACGAAAACACCGGGTCGAGAAACTCGCCCGCATTGCCGAGCAGCGCGTAACCCGGCCCATGCAGACGCTCCACGTTCGCCGCATAGCCGCCGATGTGGCGAACCGGCATCAGGAACGGCGCGTTGCCGATCAAACGATTCAGCGTGGGCTCCTGCTGGATCAGCGCGCGCAGCTTCGCGTCGCGCTCCGCATCCGGCACGTCGAGGAAACTCGCCTCGGCGACACACCCCACCGACGAACGTCCGCCCGCCAGCGGAATCATCCAGAACCACACGTCGCGGTGCTCCGGGTGCGTCGCCACGCAAATCTTGTTGCGGTCGGTCACGCCGAATGGAATGCCGTCCTGCACGTGCGTGAAGATCGCGGCGCGCGTGGGCATGCGCGTCGGCGCTTCGAGGTTCAGCAGGCGCGGCAACGCACGGCCGAAGCCGCTTGCGTCGAACACGAAACGCGCTTCGATCTGATACGCGTGATCCGCTTCGTCGATCACATCGACCAAAGGCGTGGCCCCGGTATGAACCGCGCGCACCGCGTGGCCGAAGCGCACCTCGGCACCCTGCTCCGCCGCGCAGCGGATCAGAATGTCGTCGAATACCGCGCGTTCCACCTGGTAGGTGGTGCCCCAACCCGGCGAGTGCTTGTCGCGGAAGTCGAACGCCGACGACCGGTCGCGATACACGAAATGCGCGCCATTCTTGTACTGGAAGCCCGCTTCGACCACGGCCTGCAGCATGCCGGCCTCTTCGAGGTAGGCCATGCTCTGCGGCAGCAAGCTCTCGCCGATGGAAAAGCGCGGGAAGTGCTGGCGTTCCAGCACCAGCACGGAACGCCCGGTCTTGCGCAGCAAGGCCGCCGCCACCGCGCCCGCCGGTCCGGCGCCGATGATCACGACATCGACTGTCGTGCGCTTTGAAGAATGTGTACTCAAAATTGCCTCAATCGTTTGGCTTGCCCGGAGCAGCATTTCGCTGCATCCTTACGTCTCGTTACAACTACGCTTTGACGCCTCGAAGGATGTCTTCAGGGCGGGTACAGCAAGACGCCATTTCGCGGGGAGCCCAGCGTGTCGCCATCCGAAACATCCAGTGTGCCTTTCGTGCCGGAAACGGCTTTCGGAATCTGGTTCCTGCGTACCTATACCTGGGAACATCATGTGCTGCGGGTCGCGATCAACGACCTCAAACGCCTGATCGATACGCCCTTGCCCGAGACGCCGGTGATCGTCGACGTCGGCTGCGGCCAGGGCATTTCCTTCCGTCTGCTCGCGCAGGCGTTCAAGCCACGCCGCCTTGTCGGCATCGACTTCCACGAGCCGTCGCTGGCGCTTGCCGCTCAGGCCGCGAGCGCCTGCCGTGACAAGCTGGCGGATATCGAACTGCTGCACGGTGACTGCGCGAAACTGCCGCTGCCCGACGCAAGCGCCGATATCGTGTTCTGCCATCAAACTTTCCACCATCTCGTCGAGCAGGACCGCGCGCTCGCCGAGTTCCGCCGCGTGCTCAAACCGGGCGGCGTGTTGCTATTCGCCGAATCCACCGACGCGTACATCAAATCGTGGGTGATCCGGCTGCTGTTCCGCCACCCGATGCACGTGCAAAAGAGCGCCGACGGCTACCTCGACATGATCCGGCGCGGCGGCTTTCACTTCAGCGAGCGCAACGTGTCGCTGCCCTACCTCTGGTGGAGCCGCGCGAAAGACTTTGGTCTGTTCGAGCGGCTCGGGCTGTCTCATCCGCAACCCGGCAAGCGTCGGGAAACGCTGGTCAATGTCGCGGCGGTCAAAGCCAGTTAATGCGCAGCAAGGCGCGCGCCTGATGCGATAAAACAGCGCAAGGCGGCGTACACCGCCTTCCTGCTTGCCACGCGCGCATGCGCAGTTCTCCGCGCTGATCTGCGCGGACCCATTCTTACTTGCGCAGCGTCACCACTTCGCCCGTCAGCGCGACGCCGGCAACCACTGCGCCCGCGCCGCAAGTGTATTCGGTGGCGCTCTCGCGCAATTCGTTCTTGTAGTTGCTCTTGATGTTGATCACGGCGTTGCCGCCTTCCTTACGCGCGCGTTCCTGCAACTCGATCACCGCGGAGAGAAACACGTGCTGGCAGGCTTGCAAATCGCTCTTGCCGAACGCGTTGGTCTTCTTGTTGGTGGCGAATTCGCCCATCGTCTTCGCGACAGCCGGATGGCGCTGGCCCGCGAAATACAGTCCGATGTCTTCGCTCACTTTGCCGGGTTCGCTTTGCAAGGCCTGCTCGACCGGAAAGTAGCTGACCGTATCGCGAGCGAAAGCCGGCGCAGTGCTCAGCGTGGCAAACGAAGCAAACAATGCAGAAAACAGAAGATGGCGTTTCATTGAGACTCCTTGGTGGTTGTTGTTGCTCTGTGAGTTCTATTTCAATCAGCCTGGTTCGGCTTAGTTCGATTCCAGCACGACGAGCTGGCCGCTCACCGCAATCGCGGCGGCGCTCGGACTCACGCCGCAGGTGAATTCCGTCGACGAGTTGCTCTCGGTGCTATGAAAACGCGTCGACACATCGATCACGGCATTGGCGTGGCGTTCGTTGGCCGCCGTGCGCAGTTTCCGCACCGCTTCGACAAGCGCTTCGTGGCAGGCTTCGTCGGGATCGGCGACCTTGCGCGCGATCCGCACGGAGTACGACACGTCGCCCAACCTGCTCTTGACCGCCGGGTGAGCCTGCTGACCGAAATACACCGGCACGTTGCCACGCGATTCGCCGCCGGCCGCGGCGAGCGGCAGCGACTTCACCTGCGTGGCGCAACCTGTCAGCGTCAGCGCCATGACTGCCAGCGCACCCAATACACCTGTTCTTTTCATTCTTATCACCCTCGTTTTATTAAAGTCGCGGCCGTTTCAGCCGCCCTGCCATGCTTCGAACACCAGACTCGCGCAAGTGCCGCCGAACCCGTACGACACCGACATCGCCGTGCCGATGCGTGCTTCGCGCGTCGTGCGCACGAGCGGCATGCCGTCGAGCGCCGGCTCCGGCGTGTCGATATCCGCCGTGCCCGCAATGAAGCCGTCGCGCATCATCAGCAGTGTGTAGATCGCCTCGTGCGCGCCGCACGCGCCAAGCGGATGCCCGGTCATGCCCTTGGTCGACGAAAACGCCGGCACGCGACGGTCGAACGCCGCGCCGAACACCTCCTTCAACGCGCGCAGTTCTTCCAGGTCGCCGAGCGGCGTCGACGGCGCGTGCGTGTTGATGTAGTCGGGCCGCTTGCCCGCTTCGTTCAGCGCGCCGCGCATGGCACGCGCAATCCCCGCCGCGCGCGGCGTGACCATGCCTGCGCTATCCGTGCAGTCGCCGAATCCTGTGAGCTCCGCGTAGATCCGTGCGCCGCGTGCGAGCGCGTGATCGAGTGCTTCGAGGACCAGCACGCCGCCGCCCGACGCGATCACGAAACCGTCGCGCTCCGTGTCGTAGGGGCGCGATGCCGTCTGCGGCGTGTCGTTGAAGCGGCGCGACAATGCGCCCATCGCGTCGAACATCAGCGTCATGTTGTCGTGCAACGACTCGCTGCCGCCGGCCAGCACGATCTGCTGGCGGCCGGTCTGGATCAGCTGCATCGCCTGGCCGATCGCGAGCGCCGAAGTCGTGCACGCCGACGACGGCGAGTAGCTCACACCTTCGAGCCCGAACACTTGCGCGACGTTGGCCGACGCGGTGCTGCTCATCGCATGCGGCACGACGTAGGGCGGCACTTTCTCGACGCCGCGCGTGTTGGCGACAGTCATGGCCGCGTCGTAGCTCAGCATGTTGCCGACGCCCGAACCGATCACCGTGCCCGCGCGCGGCGAGCGCAAGTGCGCCGGGGCGAGCCCGGCGTCGTTGATCGCCTTGCGCGCGGCATGACATGCAAACCGCGCTGTGTCGCCCATGAAGCGTTCGAGCTTGCGGTCGAACGGCGTCTCATGCGCGACTGACGCAACGCCCGCGACCTGCGAGCCGAAGCCGCGCTCGCGCCATGCCTCGATCCGTTCGATTCGCGAGCGGCCCGCGCGCAAGGCTGCGGAGACTTCATCGAGCGTGTTGCCGAGACACGACACGATGCCCATGCCGGTCACGACCACGCGCTGCATCGCGACGCTCATCGAACGCGCCTGAAAATCAGCGACGTGTTGATGCCGCCGAACGCGAAGTTGTTGCTCATCACATATTCGGCGTCGATTTCTCGGCCCGTGCCGACGATGTAATCGAGCGGCGCGCAGGCCGGATCGACATTCTCCAGGTTCAAGGTCGGCGCATACCAGTTGCGCTTCATCATCTCGATGGTCCACCACGCTTCGAGCGCGCCGCACGCGCCGAGCGTGTGGCCGACGTAACTCTTGAGCGAGCTGATCGGCATACGCGCGCCGAAGGTCTGCGCGGTCGCATGGCTTTCGGCAATGTCGCCGCGATCCGTCGAGGTGCCGTGCGCGTTCACATACGCGATCGCTTCAGGCGGCAGTTGCGCGTCGTCGAGGGCGAGCCGCATCGCGAGCGCCATGGTCTCGGCGGTCGGCTGGGTCATATGCGCGCCGTCCGAGTTGCAGCCGAAGCCGACAATCTCCGCGTGAATCCGCGCGCCGCGCGCCACCGCATGTTCATATTCTTCGAGCACCAGCGTGGCCGCGCCTTCGCCGACCACGAGGCCGTCGCGTGCGGCGTCGAATGGACGTGGTGTGAGATGCGGCTCGTCGTTGCGCGTGCTGGTGGCGTACAGCGTGTCGAACACGGCGACCGCCGGCCCCGACAATTCCTCCGCGCCGCCCGCCAGCATCAGTGTCTGCTTGCCGCTCTGGATTGCTTCATACGCGTAGCCGATCGCCTGGCTGCCCGACGCGCAAGCGCAAGAGGTCGGAATGATCCGCCCTTTCAGGTCCCAGAACAGGCTGACGTTGACCGCGGTGGTATGCGGCATCATCTGCACGTAGCTGTTCGACGTGACGTCGCTCATCGAGCCGGTTTCGAGCATCGTGCCGAACGCGCGGATCGGCTGCACCGAGCCCGACGAGGAACCATACGCGACGCCCATGCGGCCGTCCTTGATCGTGTCGTCGTCGGCGAGGCCCGCGTCGGCGAGCGCCAGTTCGCTGGCGCGCACCGAGTACATCGACACCGGACCCATCGAACGCGTCTTCTTTCGCGGATAATGCGCGGGCGTCGTGAAGCCCGGCAGCGGACACGCGAGCCGCGTATGCAGCGATTCGAAGTAATCCCACTCGGGCATGCGGCGCACGGCGTTCAGGCCGCTCTTCAAGCGCGCTTCGATCACGTCCCAGCTATCGCCCAACGCCGTGACGCCGCCCATGCCGGTTATGACGACGCGCTTCATCAGATCATCCCGCCGTTGACGCCGATCACCTGACGCGTGACATACGAGGCCGCATCCGACATCAGGAAGCTGACCACGGACGCCACCTCGGCAGGCTGGCCGACGCGGTTCATCGGCACCGTTTTGAGCGCCTGCTCGAGCGGCATTTCATCGAGCATGCCGGTCTCGATCAGACCCGGCGCCACGCAATTGACGGTGATATTGCGCGACGCCAGTTCGACGGCCAGCGCCTTGCTCGCGCCGATCAAGCCGGCCTTCGCCGCGCTGTAGTTCACCTGGCCGCGATTGCCCATCACGCCGGACACCGAAGCGATCGTGACGATGCGGCCGCCCTTGCGGGCGCGCACCATCGGCATGGTCAACGGATGGACCACGTTATAGAACGAGTCGAGACCGGTTTCGATCACGATGTCCCAATCTTCTTCGGTGAGCGCGGGGAACGCGGCGTCGCGCGTCACGCCCGCGCTGCACACGATGCCGTAATACGGGCCGTTCGCCGCAACGTCTGCTTCGAGCACTTCGCGGCACACCGCGCGCTCGCGCACGTCGAATTGCAGCACGCGCGCCGTGCCGCCTTGAGCGGCGATGCCCGTCGCCACCGCATCGGCTTCGCTGCGCCCCGTGCGGCAATGCACGGACACCGCGAAACCATCGGCGGCCAACTTGTACGCAATCGCGCGGCCGATGCCGCGGCTTGCGCCGGTAACGAGAACACGCCGGCTCATGAACTGAAACTCCCTTCGATGAATGACTGAAAATCGCGCGGTTGAAAGACCTTGATGACGGCTTCGGCGCACACCGCGTCGCCGTGCCGGATCATGCATTCGTAGGCGCCGTGACCCTCTTCGCTGCGCAGCAGTTCCACCACGTGGACCGACAACTGCGCGCCGCCCTCGAACGACGGCTGCAATGCCTTGTAGCTGCGCGAGCCGAGCAGCACGCCGGGCCGCGCGCGGCCGCCGACGCGCATGGCCAGCAACGCGACGTGCGCGGCGATCGCCTGCGCCATCAGTTCGATGCCGATCCACGCGGGCATCGCGCCATCGGCGTCGGCATACCAGGCGTCGGCTCGCACCGTGGCGCGCGCAGTCAGCGTTTCTTCGCTGAACGTGTCGACCGAGTCGATCAGCAGCATGGTGCCGCGATGCGGGATGATCGCTTCGATCGGCTGATGGACCAGTTCGTCAACGGTGGGCGTGGGGTTCATCGCGTGGTTCATCGGGCAAGAACGAGGCTGACATTGCTGCCGCCGAAAGCAAATGAATTGCTCATCGCGTATTGCGCGCCACCCTGTGGCATGAAGCGCTCGCTAACGACGAGGTCCAGTGCGGGCAACGCGGGATCAGCCTCGCCGTCCCACAGATGACGCGGCAGCGGTACGTCGTCATGCGCCAGCGGGAGCCATGTGAAGGCCAGTTCGGTGGCGCCCGCCGCGCCGAGTTGGTGGCCGGTCAACGGTTTGGTGCCGCTCGTCGCCACGCCTTGCGGAAACACGCGCGACATCAAAGCCGCTTCCATTTCATCGTTCTTGCGTGTGGCGGTGGCGTGCAGATTCAGGTAACCGATTGCCGACGACGCGATGCCCGCATCGGCAAGTGCCGCGCGCAAAGCGAGTTCGCCGCCCACCCCTTGCGGATCCGGCGACGAAATGTGATGCGCGTCGCTCGATTCGCCGACTCCCGCGAGCCGCACCGCCGCTTCGTCGCGGCTCATGAGAAACACGGCTGCGCCCTCACCGACGTTGATTCCACAACGGTTGCGGCTCATCGGATTGCTGCGCACGTTGCTGGTCGATTCGAGCGATGCGAAACCCTGCACCGTCAGCTCGCACAGCGAATCGACGCCGCCCACCACGACGGCGTCGCACAGTTGCAATTGCAGCAACCGGCGCGCCGACGCGAAAGCCTTCGCGCTCGACGTGCATGCGGTCGAAATGGTGAACGCCGGCCCATGCAGACCGAGCACAGCGGCGGCGAACGGCGCGGCCGTACCGATTTCCATTTGCCGGTAATTAAAGTTCGAGGGCAGATCGCCCGCCTGCGCCTGATAGACGAACGCCGCTTCAGCGGCTTCGATACCCGACGTGCTGGTGCCGAGCACCACACCGATGCGATGCGCGCCGTAGCGCTCGCGCGCCGCCTCGACAACGGGTCCGATCTGCGTCAACGCGGCGAGCAGCAAGCGGTTGTTGCGGCAGTCGTAACGCGCGAGTTCGGCGGGCGGCGCAAGATCCAGCGGCGTGAGTACGCTGCCGACGAACGCCTCGCCGATCCCGGTATGCGCGTTTGCCATACCCGGCGAACGAGCGGCGGCGAGCGCTGGGACAATGCTGTCGAGGTCGCCGCCGAGCGCGTTGATCATGCCGAGCGCGTGCAAATAGACTGATGGCGCTTTCATGCGGCCCTCCTTGATTCCGATGGCATGCCGATCGGCGCGAGCAGCACCGAAACCGCGATGCCGAGCGCGAGTGTCGCGCCGAAACTCTTCAGCGCAGGCATTGCGCTCATGCCGAGCATGCCGAACGACAACAATGTCGTGGCCGCCGAGAGCAGCACGCCCGTCCATACCGCGCCGAGATCCGCGTCCGCGCGCAGGCAGCCTTCGCGCAGGAACACGGCATAGTTTGCGCCCACGCCGAGCACGAGCATCAGCGCGAGCCAGTTGAACAGATTGAGCGGCACGTGGGCGTAGCCGAACACGGCCAGCGTGACGCCCACCGCGAGCAGCACCGGCAAGGTCACGGCGATGCCGCCGCGCAATTTGTAGCGCAGCATCAGCAGGACGAGTACGAGGGCAAGCGCGCCGCCGAGCCACCAGCCGCTATCCACGCGATACGCGCCGAACAGCTTCGACACGCTGGCGGCCTTGTCGACGAACACGACGCCGAAGCCTCGCGCGGTTGCGATCAAGGCGGGTTCGTTCTGCGGCGTCACGCCTTGCGGAATGACGACCGCCGCATAGGCTTTCGTCGACGAATCGACTTCGCCGAGCCAGAGATGTTCGTACGGTTGCGACCACGGCGCTGCGAGCCACGTATCGATCGTGAGCGGCGTTTGCGGCTTGGCGTAAGCAGCGAGCCAGGCGTCGGCGACTTCGTCTTTGAAACCGGCTTGCAGGAGCGTGGCGCGCAAGGCCGCACGATCATTGAACACATGCTGCGCAAGCAACGCGCGATCTTCATTCTGCTGTTTCGCGGACGGCACGAACTGCGCGACCGATTGATAGCCGCCGACCTTGTTCGCGGTGCCGTTCAATGCATCCAGTTTTGTGCCCAAGGCTTCAGCGCGTTGGAGTACGACCTCGGGCGTCTCGCCGCGCACGACAAAAAACTGCGCGCTGTTATCCACGCCGACTGCCGTACGCACTTTGTCTTCCTGCGCGACGAGCGCCGGATCGCGCTGGATCAGCAGATGGATATCGTCGTCGCTGGTCAGACGCAGCCAGCCGGGAATCGCGAGCAGCAGCAACAGCGCCGCCACGAACCACGCCCGCTTACCGCCTATCGTGCGATGCCACACTGTCAGCACGCGCGCCGCACCTGCGAACACGCGCCTGGGGCTGCGTTTGGGTGCGCGCGTGAGCAATGCAGGCAGCAGCCACAGCACAGAGGCGAACGCCGTCGTAATACCGGCAATGGCGAAACAGGCGATCTGCTTGAGCGCGGGAAACGGCACCCATGTGAGGATCGCGTAGCCGAGCAGGCTCGTCGCGAGCGCCACGCTCAACGCGGGACGCACCGCGCGCGCGCCGCGCCGCGCGTCCCAATCGCGTTGCGCGCCGAGATACACGACGAAGTATTGAATCGAATAGTCGACGGCCTCGCCGATCAGGCTGGCGCCGAACACGAGCGTCAGCAGATGCAGCTTGCCGAATATCAGCATCGTGACCGCCAGCGCGCAGACAATGCCGAGCGCGGTCGACACGAAGCCGAGCAGCAGCAGACGCGGCGAGCGGAACACCCACATCATCAACAGCGCGATACCGCACAGCGACGCGACGCCGATCAGATGCACTTCATGTTCCGACGCGCTGCGCGCCGATTCCGCGTAGAAGACAGCGCCGGTTCGCGCCACGGAGACATCGGGGAACGACTGCTTCAACGCGCTTTCGCCTTGGGCGAGTGCCGCGAGTACCGCGTGCTGCGTCTTCGTTTCGTAAGCGGAGCCCGGCAGCGTCGCAACGATCAGCACGCTGGTGGCCGCACCTCGATGCGCAACCAGCAGGTTGTCTTCGAGTTCAAGATTCGAAGTGGCGAGCGGCAGTCCGCCGAGCCAGCGTTCGAGCCAGCCGAACGGATCGTCGGCGAGCGGCGTGGTGAGTCCGCCGCGCAGCGGGCTGTAGATGCGCTGGGCGAGCGCGTCATGCAGCGTGGCGCCAACCGTGCCGCTCGCGAGCGCCGCGCGATCCGCGGGCGCCAGCAAGCCGAAGCGATACGGCATGTACAGCAATGCGATCTGCGACAGATCGAACGGCGGCAACTCCGCCGTCACCGAACCGAATGCGCCGCTCTTTTGCAAGGACGCGCCGAGTTGTTTCGCCGCGGCTTTCGCGTGCGCGTCGTCGTTACTGGTGACGAGGAAAACGGTGCGGTCGCCGAGCGCGCTCGCCAGCGTATCGACCGCCTTCTCCGCGATCGGGTCGGCCTCAGTCGCGGGCAAGAGCGCGAGCAGATTGGTTTGCAACGGCGACGGCCCCGCGAACCGCCAGCCGCAATAGAGCGCCGCAACGAGCGCGAGCAGCAGCCACGCGGCGCGCACGCCCCATGTCTGTTTCGCGGATCGCTGTTGCAGCATCTCCATCACGGCGCTCCGAGCAGACCGCGTTCAGCCGCGGTGAGTTCGGTCACGGCCGCGCTCTTCGTGAAGTCGAGTTGGGTGATGTCGCCGTTCGCGAGCGTAATGCGCAAGCGCTGCAGATAGTCGCCGCCGTTCATCTCCAGACCTTTGATCGACTGCGCGATCTGCGGCTGGTTCGGCGTGAGTTGCATACGCCATTGCGCGGCGCTGCCTTCGGCTTGCACGTCGAATTGCGAGTACAGCGCCGATAGATCGCCGCCGAGCATCGCGCGCATCATCTTCGAGACTTGCGCGACACCGCGCGTGCCCTGCGCGCTGTGAGCCGTGACGCGCTGGCCATTGGCGTTGACTTCGGTTACGCCGGCATCGGTGATCACATAGGTGGCTTTGTACGGCGTGTCGATCTGCCAGATCACACCGCGTTCGCGGAAGAACAGCAGCAAGCCGGTGCTCACGAGCGGCCGCTTCATTGCGGCGAGGGTTTGCGTCTGCGTGAATTGCGCACGCACGCCTTTGGCTTGCGCGAGGTGCGCAGCGATCTGCGAGACGAGCGCGGGATTGCCGGACGTGGCTTCTTTCGTCGAGACAGTCGACGCGGCCGACGCGGGCTCCATCGATACGACGGTCGCCCCGAGCACGCTCAACGCGCTCAATGCCCCCGCGATCACGACGCGCAAATTCATCGTCCCCATACGCGCTCCAGCTTCTCGAACACAACCGGCGGCGAGACGAACTGCAACTCCTGAGTGGCGGCATCGACCGCGACCTGGATCGTGTAACCCTTGGTCAATCGCGTGCCGGTCGCGCAGTCGACGATTTCATAGCCTATTTTCAGGCGGTTTTCGTGTTCGAGCAGTTGCGTGCGCACTTCGATCTGCTGACCGTAGGTGGCCGGCTTCACGTACTTGAGATGCGCTTCCACGATCGGCCACAGATAACCCGACGCCTGCATCTCACGATAGTCGTAGTCGAACGCGCGCAACAACGCCGCGCGGCCGATTTCGAAGTACTTCAGGTAATGGCCATGCCAACAGACGTTCATGGCGTCGACATCGTGGAACGGCACTTCCACCGTCGCGCTCGCGCTCAGCACTTTGCGGGGATCGGTCATGCCTTCGATCCTCCGCGATAGTCGCTCGTCAGATCGCAAGCGGCAATGCGCGCGGTCAGTGCACGCAGTTCGTGTTCGAGCGCGCGGTCTTCGTCGACGAACGGCGACTGCGCGCTTACGCTGTCCATGAACACCTGCAGCGGCGCCGGCACCGGCGTTCCGCTGTCGATCTTCAAGCGCAGACGCGCGGCTTGCACCGTCGCGAGTGTATGCGCGGCGGCGACCTGCTCGGTCAGTTCCAACACCCGCAGGCAGTCGCGCGCGGCGATCGTGCCCATGCTGACCTTGTCCTGGTTGTGCGCCTCGGTGGAACGCGAAAAGACGCTAGCGGGCATCGTGTTCTTCAAGGCTTCCGCAGTCCACGCGGACGACGAAATCTGGACCGCCTTGAAGCCGTGATTGATCGCGGCGCGCGCGGGAGCCGCGCCCGACAGATTGCGCGGCAGGCCGTTATTGAAATTCACGTCGACGAGCAGTGCGAGTTGCCGGTCCATCAGATCGGCGAGGTTGGCCACCGCGACCTTCAACGAGTCCATCGCGAACGCAATATGGCCGCCGTAGAAGTTGCCGCCGTGCAGTACGCGTTCATTGTCCGGATCGATCAGCGGGTTGTCGTTCGCGCTGTTCAGTTCGTTCTCGACATCGCGACGCACCCACGACAGCGCATCGCGCGCCACGCCGATCACATGCGGCGCGCAGCGAATCGAATAACGGTCTTGCAGACGGTGGCCCGGCGTGTCGTCGCGGCCTGATAGGTCATCGCGAATCCATGCCGCGGCTTCGGCCTGGCCGGCATGCGGCTTCACTTCGAAGAGCATCGCGTCGAAGTGCGCGGCGCGGCCGTCGAGCGCGACGGTGCATAGCGCAGTCAGACGTGCGGTGAGCCGCGTGAGATGATCGGCGCGCGCGAACGCGAGACAGGCGAGGCCCGTCATCACGGCCGTGCCGTTCATCAGCGCGAGCCCTTCTTTCGGCGCGAGCGTGAGCGGCGCATGGCCGAGTTCGGCCCACACTTCGCGTACGTCACGCAAACGGCTTTCGAACATCACGTCGCGTTCGCCCGCGAGCGCGGCGGCCACATACGAGAGCGGCGTGAGATCGCCGCTCGCGCCGACCGAGCCTTCCGACGGAATGCGCGGCAGCACACGATGATTGACCAGATCGGCCAGACGTTCAAGCAACACGGGACGCACGCCGGAAAATCCATAAGCGAGCGAGTTGAGCCGTGCGGCGATCACCGCGAGTGTTTGCGCGTCGTCGAGATACTGGCCCATGCCGCAGCCGTGATAACGCGTGAGCTGCAGCGGCAAGGCTTCGACGAGTTCCATCGGCACGTCGACCACGCAGGCGTCGCCGTAACCGGTGTTGACGCCGTACACCGTCGCGCCCGCGGCCAGATGGCGGCGTAGAAAATCCGCACCGCGCTGGATGCGCGCGCGCCATGCCGGATCGTCGCTCAAAGCGACCGGCGCGCGATGCTGCGCGATCGCGACGACCTCTTCGATCGTCAGCTTGCGGCCGCCGATCACGACGGCCGCGTTGTTCACGGTCGCGCCCGCATCCTGCACATCGATCAGATCATGTTCGGCCATTCGCGCCTCGCTTGGGGCTGGCCCAGAAATCGAAGAAATTGAACCATTGATAAGGTGCCTTGCGGCAATAGTGTTCGAGACGCACGGCGTAGCGCTGCGCCCACGCGGCGAGATGCTGCGCGCGTTCACGGCGCGGCAATTCGATGCGCTCGGCAAACGGTTCGAAATACAGACGGTAGCCGTCGCGCTCTTTCAGACAGAAGAACAGATAGACCGGACAGCCCAACGCATGCGCGAGCACATATGGACCTTGCGCGAACGGCGCGGTCGAGCCGAGAAATTGCGCTTCGGTCGTGCGGCCCGCTTCGTGCGCGGGCACGCGGTCGCCGACGATCACCAGCAGCTCGCCGGCATCGACGCGCTCCTGCATCATCATCGCGGTCTCGGGACCGAAGTCGCTGACTTCGAGCAGATGCTTCGCGAACTCGCTATTGGCCGAGGCCAGCACGCTGTTAAAGCGGCGCGCGTGTTCCGTATAGACGACCGCCGTGACCTTCGCATAGGCGCCCTGCGCGGCGAGCGCGCGAGTCATCTCCAGATTGCCGAGATGCGCGCCGATCACGAGCGCGCCCTTGCCGCTCGCCACTAATGCTTCGAATGCCGAAGGATCTTCGAATTTTACGTCGGCGTTGTTCACGCGACCCGACCACGCCGCGAGCTTGTCGAAGCCCGATTGCGCGAACGCCAGCATATGGCGATACGCGGACAGCCAGCCTGGGCGCGGGGTGTCCCCGTGCGGCGCGGCCTCGCCGAGATGCTTGAAATAGTTGCTGGAAGCTTCGCGCGCGGCGCGGCCCGTCAGCAGAAAATACGCGACGATCGGATGCAGCCACAGCGCGGTGAAGCGCCGGCCGAACAGCTTGCAACTCAACGCGAGCAGCGACATGCCCAGATGGCTGCCGCGTTCGGCAATACGCCACCAGTCCTGTCCGTTTTCTTTGCCCTGCTCGCCTGCAAGTGCGGAGCGGCGCGGCATGACCTTATGCGCGAGCAGCATCGGCAGACGCCACAACATGCCGAACACGAGCCGCGTATGACTGCGGCTGATGCGTACGTTGTCCCACAACACGTCGAAATGCGAGACGCCGTCGCTCGCGTACGTGACGCGCGTCGGAATCGAGCGGAATGCCGCGCGCCGCCAATACAAGCGAACGAGGATCTCGATGTCGAAGTCCATGCGCGTGGGCAGTTGCACGCTGTCGATCAGATTGCAGGCGAGCGTCAGCGGATAGAGGCGAAAGCCGCACATGGAGTCGCGGATCGTCAGCGAAAGCGTTTCGATCCACACCCATACATGCGTCAGATAGCGGCCGTAGAGACGCGCTTTCGGCACGCTCTCGTCGTAGACCGGACGGCCGAGAATCACCGCACCCGGTTCGGCGCGCGCCGCTTCGATGAAACGCGGCACGTCGGTGGCATCGTGCTGGCCGTCGGCGTCGATCTGCAACGCGTGCGTGTAGCCCGCCTTGCGCGCGGCGCGCAATCCTGCCATCACGGCTGCGCCTTTGCCGCCGTTCATCGGCAGGCGCAGCAGCGTGAGTTGCCCCGCGTACTGCTGCGCGAGCGCGGCGAGCACCTTCTGTGTGGCCTCGTCGCTGCCATCGTCGACGACGAAAAACGGCAGGCCGTGCACCGCAAGATGCGCGACGGTCGCGCCGATCGCATCCTTATGGTTGTAGATCGGAATGACGATGCAGGGGGAGAAAGTCATCACGCGGACTCCCCGTAGACGATCACGCCTGACGCGCAATCACGGCCGTTCACGCGGTAGGCGAACTGCACGCGACGGCGCGTTGCGTCGTGAGCAAGCGTGAGCTTGAGCACCGCGCCCGGCGAAACCGGCGCCATGAACTTCAGACGATCGATCGACGCCACCGCGCGTGCCGCCGGCACGTGCTCGGCGGCCAGACGCACCGCCCAATCAACCTGCACCACGCCGGGAAGAATTGGCAGCCCGGGAAAGTGGCCGGCGAAATGCACGAGCGTTGGTGGCACGCGCAACTCGTAATGCAGCGTGTCGCCGCTGCGCGCTTCGGACAGCACTTCCATACCTTCGACGCGCGGTTCGAACGCGGCCGCCACGGCGGCCACCGGCAGCTTGCCGCGCGCGTCGAACGGCAGCGTGACGCGAAAACGCCAATGGCGCGGCAGCACCACGACATCGAAATATTCGGCGAGATGCCGGCGCAGCACTTTCGCGAGCGCCACGCGGCCTTCGTCGCGCAAAGCCGCGCCGCCCGCCTCGGTCAGCGCCACGACCGCCCCCACGCGCTCGCGCGACGCGCCGGCGAGCGGCACGAGCGCCGCTTGCGCCACATACGGATGCAGCGCGAGGCGCGCTTCCAGTTCCGGCAGCGAGAGGCGTTTGCCGTCGAGCTTGAGCACGCGGTCGAGCCGGCCTTGCAGGCGGAAACGGCCCTCGGTGTCGAAGGCGATCTTGTCGTCGGTGCGATGCCAGCCGGCGTGATCGAGATGCGGCGAGCGGACATTCAACGCGCCGTCTTCGTCGCGGCGCACTTCGATGCCGGACACCGGTTGCCAGGCGTCGGTCTGATCCTGGCGCCGCCACGCGATGCCGCCGGTTTCCGTGCTGCCGTAGATTTCGAGCGGCGCGGCGCCGTAGGCCGCGGCGTATTCCTGCGCGGCTTCGAGTGCGAGCGGACCGCCCGATGAGAAAAATGCGCGCGGCGCCGGCGTCAGGTCGGCGAAACCGGGCAACGCGGGCCAGCGCGACAGTTGCGCAGGTGTCGAGACGATCACCGCTGCACCGCCGTGGTCGATCTGCGTTTGCAGATGCAACGGCTCGATGCTCACCGCGCGATCGAATGCGCGACCCGCTGCGAGCGGCCAGAGCACGCGGAACAGCAAACCGTAGATGTGATGATGCGGCACGCTCGCGAGCATCGTCGCGTCGCCGACTAGCGCGCCCCACTGCTTTTCGAGCGTGTGCACTTCGGCGTTGAATTGGGCGAGCGTCTTGCGAATCGGCTTGGGGCGGCCGCTGCTGCCGGAGGTGTAGAGCGTGAGCGGGGCTTGGGGGTCGATCGTGTGGGCGGAGTGGTTCGTTAGCGCTGAAGCCGCTTCGGCGCTGGCGTTCGGGACGGCATTAGCGTCGGCGTCGGCTCCGGCATTGGCTGTAAATACGGCGTTGGCGTTGGAGTCGGAGTTGCCGGGGCCGTTGCCGAAAGCGCCGCCGGTGGCCTCGGCCAAACCGTCGGCATCTCCCGCTAACGCAAACGCGAACGGCGGCAAGTCCGCGTCCGTCAGCACGACTTCATACGCATCGGCGAGATCGGCGAGATAACCCGGCGTCGAGTTGGCCGGAATCACCGGTTCCTTGCCGCACGCGAACAGCGCAAAGAGCGCGCAGGCAAAATCGAACGGATCGTCGATGCACAGCGCGTAGCGTTGCGCGTCTTGCGTTTGCACGAGTGCGACGAGCGCAGCGACGCGCGCGCGAAACGCCGCGCGATCGAGCACCGCGGCACCGTCCCGGCATACGGGTGCAGGCACTGCGGCGGCCTCATCGGCCGCCGACAACAGATCATGCAACGCGATCATGCCGCCTCCGAACGCGCGGCGCGCGGCAGCACGACCAGATAACGCCAGATGACCTCGGCCACCAGCAGCACGCCGATCAGCACGTAGGCGATCGCGCCGTTGTAGAGCGACCAGCTCGCCCGGCTCCAGTACAACGCCGTGTATGCGGAAAACACGCCGTTCAGCGCGAAGAACGCGCACCACACCTGAGTCACGCGCAGCGTGTGGCGCACCGCGCCCGGCGGCAGGTTCGGGTTGCCGAGGCGCGCGAATTTTTCGATCATCGACGGCCCGCGCACGAGCGTCGCCCCGAACGCGATCAACAGGCCCAGGTTGACGAGCGACGGATAGAGACGCAGCAGCAACTCGCTATTGGTCAACACGATCGCCGCCGACGCGCAACTCAGCAAGCCGACCACGCCCCAGTCGATCGAGGAAAGCCGCCGCAGCGAGGTCGCGACTGGCCCGCTGCCGGCCCAGCGCTGCAGCCACAGGATCGCGAACAGCATGCAGCCTACGTAGCGCGGCGTGTCCCATTTCCACGCGCACAGAATCAGCGCGGGGTAGGCAAGCTTCAAGAGCACCTGCACGACGGTTTTGCCCAGGTGGCGCTCAGTGCCGGGCGAGGCATCGGCGGCCCGATCCGCCGCCGCTTGCGTTCGCGAGCGCGCGGCGGCCATCAGCCCTGTGCCGCCAGCAGCGATTCGACCGCACCAATCACGTCGCCGACGGTGCGCACTGATTTGAACTCTTCCGGCTTGATGCGGCGCCCGGTCATTTCCTGCAGTTTGATCGCGAGGTCGACGGCGTCGATGCTGTCGAGATCGAGGTCTTCGAATAGATGCGCCTCGGGCGTGACGCGCTCGGGCTCGATCGCGAAGTTCTCTTTAAAGATGGCGCGGATGCGCTCCAGAATCTCTGCCTCGGACACGATTTACTCCCCCTTTCTGGTTGTTTCGTTCACAGCGTGCACCGCTTCGCGCTGGCTCGCGACCAGCGCCGCCAGCGTGCTGATCGAGCGAAAGTGTTCGCGCGTGCGCTCGTCGTTCGCTGCGATGGTCAGTTGGTATTGTTTGCGCAGCACGATGCCGATTTCGAGCGCATCGATCGAATCGAGGCCGATACCGTCGGTATCGAACAACGGTGCATCGTCGTCGATATCGGCCGGGCTCAGGTCTTCCAGATCGAGCGCTTCGATCAGGAGCTGTTTAATTTCGAGTTTTAAAGAATCCATAATCGAACAGGTGCTGGGTAATGTGGGCTTCGACGGCGCTCGTCACGCTGCGCGCCGCGAGAGCCGGTGGAGTGTCATGAGCCGCGAGCTGATCGACGCCGAGCGGCTCGAGCACGTTCACGCGTATTCTGAACGCGCGCGCCGGCACGTCGTACCAGCGCATCTGCTTGGTGAATGCGGGCGGATCGCAATCCATCAGCACCGGGACGATCGGCGCGCCGACCTTCAGCGCCATGTGCGCGAAACCGCGCGAAAACGCGTGCAGCCGGTTCGGCGCCGGGCTGCGCGTGCCTTCCGGAAAGATGATCATGGTATAGCCCGCGGCCAGTTGCTTCGCGCCCGCCTCGACGAGTTCGGCGGGATCGGCATTGCTGACGTATTCCGCCGAGCGCACGATGCCCCAGAAACACGGGTTGCTCCAATGCGCGTTTTTCACCACGCAGCAGGCATGCGGCGTGAGCGACAGCAGCACCATCACGTCGAGATAGGTCGGGTGATTCGCGACCACGATCGCCGGGCCGCCCGCGCGCAAGGCCTGCACGCCGGACACTTCCAGTTCCATCACGCCGATGCGTTGCAATACCGCGACCAGTGCGCGGAAAAACCAGTGAATCACGCTCGTCACCGCGAACTGGCGCGAGGCGCGGTGCGGCCACACCCATGCGAGCGGAAACACCACCACGGAAAACAGCACGCCGCACACCCCGAAGACCACGAAAGCCATGCCGGTCGCGCAGAATCGCCAGAAGTAATCAAGCCGCGCGGCCATGCCACCTCCAATGCCACGTGGCGCCGGCGTTTTGCCAGGCGGCG
The DNA here is from genome assembly GCF_003634175.1 of Paraburkholderia sp. BL17N1. Taxonomy (NCBI): domain Bacteria; kingdom Pseudomonadati; phylum Pseudomonadota; class Betaproteobacteria; order Burkholderiales; family Burkholderiaceae; genus Paraburkholderia; species Paraburkholderia sp. BL17N1. Next base: position 2,325,003 of record NZ_RBIW01000001.1, on the reverse strand, counting down.
GGCAGGCCGGTTTCCAGACAATGCTGCAACGCCTGGCTCTGGGTCGCGAAGAAGGTTTCCGGGGCGGCGCTATTTTTACCGCCTGTTTCGCCTGTTTCGCCTGCGCGGGCTTCGCCCGCCGGCGCGGAGTCCGATTGGTCTGCGCGCGACACCGTGCACTCCAGCTCGCCCGTCGCCGTTTCGCTATCGAGCAGGAGCGCGATCGCGCCGCCCTGCACTTCGTCTTCGATCGTGCCGTATGCCGGATCGGCCGGTTCGTCCGCGTACACCAGCAGCGTCGGCGAATCCGGCTGCGTGGCGTATTGCGCATGCGCTTCCAGCAGCGCGTAACCCAGCGTTTCCGCGCCGGCCGAGATCGCGCTCGCCGCGGAGCGGTCGCCGCGCGCAATCCCGAACACGCCGGTCATGGCATTGAGCACCGAGAGGCTGAAGGCAGTCGGCGAGACCGGCTCGCCCGCGCTGATGGCGCGCAAGATATCCGTGGTGCGCCGCAATTCCCCGTGGCGCGAGGCGAACACGACCCGCACCGCGTCCCGGGCGACACAATCGTGCGCAACCTTCAGCGCCACCCTGGAGAGAGTGCTCAGACGACGCCGCACGATCGGCTCGATGAAGCCGATATCGGGTGAGGCAGATGCGGCAGCAGGCCAGCTAGACCAGCGAGCGACCGGAATGGTCCAGTGCAGATCGGGCATATCGGGTTCGCGCGTAGAAGCGAGGAGAGGCTGAAGCGCCTGACGGAATACGGCACCGTCACAGCGTGCACGCGCCGCGCGGACCGGCAAGCTCCAGCCGGGGTCGATCCAATCTTCTAATAGGGTTCAGCGGATTAACGGCACATGGCCCCCGATTATTTAGGCGCCTTTGTCAATTCGTCTGAAGGATAGTCGCGGGCCTCTAGGGTCGCCGGAATCATACTGAATATTCTCGGATAAATCAGCTTCAAAAGACGTATCCATCTGTATCCGTATCTCTCATACGACGCCCGGCTGAAAAGCGAAGGCGCCGGCCTCCGGCGCCGTTTTCCAGCTTGGGAACGAACCCGTTATCCGCTAGCAGCGCGGCTGTCACCGACTCTGAAGTCGGAACTATTTCGCCGAAATACGGCAATACTTTCAATTTACTTTCTTAAAAAGTGTTTCAGATTGGAAGACGCTGGCACTGTTTGCCGACCTCTTTCTGAACTCGCGACGCACGGTCAACTCGGATGTGCCCTTTAAGAAATGCGGATGTCCGAGTGCGGTATCGGGCGTAGAGCTTCATGCCCGCCGACGCTGAAAAGCAGAAAGGGCCCGCCAGGGTGACCTGGGGGCCGCTTAACCTACACCGACACCGCCGATTCGACGCGTCAGCCAGGTACTATTTACTGAACGACTTTCGCACCGGACGCCGGCATTGGCGCGGCGGCGGGAGCCGTACCGGTCGCCACCATTTCGTTCGATGGGCCGCCACTCTTACCGACCGGAATCTTTACCGTGTGAACCACACCGTTGCCGAGTGGGAAATCGGCCAGCGCGCTACGCGCCAGATACGGCATGGCCCGAACCAGCGAGGACTCGCCGCCCGTGTTGCGCGCCGTCACGTTGTAGACCTCCTTGCCGCTCGCGCGCTCGGTAATCCGCACGCCCAGCAGGTGGGTGAAAATCGGATAGCTCTGGTTCACGTAAGTGGCCGGGAATGCGCCCCACGGGCCCCACGGATCGAACGGCCGGCCATAACCCCAGTACGGCGCCGGCCATGGGTTGTAATACACCGGCTCCGCAACCGTCACCATGTCCGAACGAATCCCGTAGGACAGTCCGACCAGATAGCGCGCCTGCGCGCTGTCGACCTGACGGAACGAATGCGTTGCGAGTTCATTCGCGACCAGGCGCTCGTAGGTGCTGAGTTCGAGATTATTCTGCTGGTCCGCCGCTCGCGTGAACGCATAGGTACGCGTGGCGTCACTGCCGCTCCAGTCTGAAAAGGCCGTGACCTGGGTGGTGACGTAGGTCGTGCAGCCGGAAAGCAGCACCGCCAGTGCGCCCAGCAGCAGCGTGGCGTGGCGGGTCCATCGATCGATTTTCATGGTCTACCTCGTGAAGCTTCCAAGTTGCTTCTGTATTGTCCGTCAAACCCGGCCCCGTCGACGCACAGGCATTCCCGCACTCGGGCGCCCGATAATACGCTGACCAGCCGAGCCGGTAAAAAGTTCGCTCCGCACAATTCGCCGAGGCTTTGTACAATGGCTCGACATGCCCGGCCCGTGCGCCAGAAGCGCGCTCGCCGGCTCGAGTTCCAACACTACAGAACGCCATGGCCGATACCGCAACGCCCAATGTGATTCGCCGCGCCGACTACGCGCCGCCCGCCTTCCTGATCGACACCGTCGCACTGGAGTTCGATCTGGTTCCCGAACGCACGGTGGTCCGCAACACGATGCGCGTGCGCCGCAATCCGGAGGCGTCGCGCGCCGCGCACCTGGAGCTGATGGGCGAACAACTGGAGTTCGTCAGCGCCGAGATCGACGGCCAGCCGTTCGCCAACGCCCACGCGCACGAACACGGCTTGCGGCTCGACAACGTGCCGGATCAGTTCGAACTGACGCTCACGAGTCTCTGCAATCCGGCTGAGAACACCACGCTGTCGGGCCTTTACGTGTCCGGCGGCAACTTCTTCACGCAGTGCGAGGCCGAGGGCTTTCGCCGCATCACTTACTTCCTCGACCGTCCGGACGTGATGGCGACCTTCACGGTCACACTGCGCGCCAATAAAGCCGATTATCCGGTCCTGCTGTCCAACGGCAACCTGCTCGAAGAAGGCGATTTGCCTGACGGCCGCCACTTCGCCCGCTGGGAAGATCCGTTCAGAAAGCCGAGCTATCTGTTCGCGCTGGTCGCGGGCAAGCTGGTCGCCCTGGAAGAGCGCGTGAAGAGCGGCTCGGGCAAGGAAAAGCTGCTGCAGGTGTGGGTCGAACCGCACGACCTCGACAAGACCCGCCACGCAATGGATTCGCTGATCCATTCGATCCGCTGGGACGAGGAACGCTTCGGGCTCGAACTCGATCTGGACCGCTTCATGATCGTCGCGGTGAGCGACTTCAACATGGGCGCGATGGAGAACAAGGGGCTCAACATCTTCAACACGAAGTACGTGCTCGCGAACCCGGAAACGGCAACCGACACCGACTTCGCGAACATCGAGGCCGTGGTCGGCCACGAGTACTTCCACAACTGGACCGGCAACCGCGTGACGTGCCGCGACTGGTTCCAGCTGAGCCTGAAAGAAGGCCTGACGGTGTTCCGCGATCAGGAGTTCTCGGCCGACATGGCAGGCGGCGCAACGGACGAAGCCGCGCGCGCCACCAAGCGTATCGAAGACGTGCGCGTGCTGCGTCAGATGCAGTTCGCCGAAGACGCGGGTCCGATGGCGCATCCGGTGCGCCCGGAAAGCTACGTCGAGATCAACAACTTCTACACGATGACGGTCTACGAGAAAGGCTCGGAAGTCGTGCGGATGTATCAGACGCTGTTCGGACGCGACGGTTTCCGCAAGGGCATGGACCTGTATTTCAAGCGTCATGACGGCCAGGCCGTGACCTGCGACGACTTCCGTCACGCGCTCGCCGACGCCAACGGCCGCGATCTCACGCAGTTCGAGCGCTGGTACAGCCAGGCCGGCACGCCGCGCGTGTCCGTGCGCACGCACTACGACGCCGCGCAGCAACGTTACAGCGTGACGCTCACGCAAGGCTACGGCGAAGGCGCGCCGGCCGCGCGCGAAACGCAAAAAGGCCCGCTGCTGATTCCGTTCGCGATCGGTTTGATCGGCAAGGACGGCCGCGACCTGCCGCTGCAATTGCAAGGCGAAAATACGGCCTCGGCCTTCACCACGCGGGTGCTCGAATTCACACAGACCGAACAGACTTTTACGTTCGTCAACGTGGCGCAGGAGCCGCTGCCTTCGCTGCTGCGCAATTTCTCGGCGCCGGTAATCGTCGAATACGACTACTCGGCGGAACAGCTTGCGTTCCTGCTTGCTCATGACAGCGATCCGTTCAACCGCTGGGAAGCCGGCCAGCGGCTCGCCACGCGCGAACTGCTCACGCTTGCAGGACGCGCCGCCACCGGCGTGCCGCTGCAACTCGACGACTCCGTGGTGGCCGCGTTCGCCCGCGTGCTGACCGACGAAACGCTCTCGCCTTCGTTCCGCGAACTCGCGTTGATGCTGCCTTCGGAAGCGTATCTCGCCGAGCAGATGACAGAATCGAATCCGGCCGCCGTCCACGCCGCGCGGCAATTCGTGCGCAAGCGTCTTGCCAACGCGCTCAGGGGCGACTGGCTCAAGGTGTACGAGCAGCATCGCACGCCCGGTGCGTATGAAGCCACGCCCGAAGCGGCGGGTCATCGCGCGCTGAAGAATCTCGCGCTGTCGTACCTCGCGGAACTCGACGATCCTGCCGAAGCCGTGCGTCTCGCGTCCGCGCAGTACGATGCGGCGAACAACATGACCGACCGCTCGGCGGCGCTCTCCGCGTTGCTCAATGCGTCGGCGGCGAATGGCGGCAGCGCCGAGGCGCAGCAGGCGCTGGACGACTTCTACCGGCGCTTCGAAAAGGAGCCGCTCGTCATCGACAAGTGGTTCGCCATGCAAGCCACCCAGCGTGGCAGCGCGCACCGTCCGGTGATCGAGATCGTGCGTAAGCTGATGACGCATCCGGCCTTCAACCTGAAAAACCCGAACCGCGCGCGCTCGCTGATTTTCAGCTTCTGCGCGGCGAATCCCGCGCAGTTCCATGCCGAAGACGGCTCGGGCTATGCGTTCTGGGCCGATCAGGTAATCGCACTCGACGCCATCAATCCGCAGGTGGCTGCTCGCCTCGCCCGCTCGCTGGAATTGTGGCGCCGCTTCACGCCAACGCTGCGCGACGGCATGCGCGCGGCGCTGGAGAAAGTGGCGGCTCAGGTGAAATCGCGCGACGTGCGCGAGATCGTGGAGAAAGCATTGGCATAACGCTCGCCTGAGCGCTGTTGTCGCATCGAAAAGCCGGCACGCGTTGCCGGCTTTTTTTCGTCCTGCATTTTTTGGAAGCACGACGCCGCTGCGCGCGGCGATCACGTTAGCCATCTGGACGACTGTTCGACTTGTGCCGACGGGGTGAAAGTAAACGTATTCATTTAACGGTTTACGTTTAACGCATCGCGTTATATCATCCCATGATCACGACATTCGGCGACAAAGCTACGGCGGGAATCTTTCAGGGCAAGTTCGTGTACTCATTGCCGCTTCACATGCAGGCGCTCGCGCGCCGCAAGCTGTTCATGATCGACGCTGCGGAATCCATCCGCGACCTGCATGCGCCACCGGGCAACCGGCTGGAAGCATTGCAGGGCCAGCGCAGCGGGCAATGGAGTATCCGGATCAATGCGCAATGGCGCATCTGCTTTCATTTCGTCGAAGGGGAGGCGCTGAATGTCGAAATTGTCGACTATCACTGATTATTGGGAGACCGGCATGGTCATCAAACGCTCCGATCTGGGCAGCACCGATTTCTCGGACATCGGCACCGGCGACAGCATCCCGGAAAGCCATCCGGGCGAAATTCTGCGCGGCGAGTTCCTCGAACCGCTCGGCATGTCGGTCAACGCGCTCGCGCTTGCGCTGCGGGTACCGGCGCCGCGCATCAACGACGTAGTGCGTGGCAAGCGCGCCATCTCGGCCGACACGGCGCTGCGGCTCGAGCGCTACTTCGGCGCGAGCGCGCAGTTCTGGCTCAATCTGCAAATCGCCTACGACCTGCGCGTCGCCACTGCGGCGGCCGGCGAGCAGATCGAGCGGGAAATCGAACCCATGCCGAAGGCCCAACGCCCGAAAATGCCGAAGATATCGGCCGGACACGCCCGCGCCGCCGCGCTCGCAGCCAGCGTGAGCGGCAAGGTCACGGCCGGCAAGGCGCGCCGCAAAGCCTGAATTTCGCCGCGCACCGGCATGTCCGGCGCGATCGCTGTGCAAGGTTCCCGCGCAAAAGCGCGGAAGCGACACAACGAACGGTTAAAATCGGAATATTCCTCAAGCCTTCCCGGAGTACAGCATGGCTTTGCAACGTCGTACCACTCTCACGAAGTACCTGATCGAGCAGCAGCGCGAAACCAACAATCTGCCGGCCGATCTGCGCCTTTTGATCGAAGTCGTCGCGCGGGCGTGCAAGGCAATCAGCTACCACGTCAGCAAGGGCGCGCTGGGCGATGCGCTCGGCACAGCGGGTAGCGAGAACGTTCAAGGCGAAGTGCAGAAAAAGCTCGACATCCTGTCGAACGAAATCCTGCTCGAAGCGAACGAATGGGGCGGCAATCTCGCCGGCATGGCTTCCGAGGAAATGGAACAGTTCTTCCCGATCCCGGCGAACTATCCGAAGGGCGAATACCTGCTTGTGTTCGATCCGCTGGACGGCTCGTCGAACATCGACGTCAATGTGTCGATCGGCACGATCTTCTCCGTGTTGCGTTGCCCAGACGGTCAACAACCCACCGAACAGTCGTTCCTTCAGCCGGGCACGCAGCAGGTCGCCGCGGGCTATGCGGTCTACGGTCCGCAAACCGTACTGGTGCTAACCACCGGCAATGGCGTGAACTGCTTCACGCTCGACCGCGAACTCGGCTCGTGGGTGCTCACGCAAAGCGACATGCGCATTCCGGTCGAAACGCGTGAATATGCGATTAACGCTTCGAACGAGCGCCACTGGTATCCGCCGGTCCAGCAGTACATCGGCGAATTGAAGGCTGGCAAGGACGGTTCGCGCCAAAGCGACTTCAACATGCGCTGGATCGCCTCCATGGTGGCGGACGTGCACCGTATCCTGAATCGCGGCGGCATTTTCATGTATCCGGCCGACAAGCGCACGCCGGACAAGCCGGGCAAGCTGCGCCTGATGTACGAGGCGAATCCCATGGCCTTCATCGTCGAGCAGGCGGGCGGCGCCGCGACCAACGGCGAGAAGCGCATTCTGGACATCCAGCCGAAAAGCCTCCATGAACGCGTCGCAGTGTTCCTCGGCTCGAAGAACGAGGTGGACCGGGTCACACGCTACCATCTCGAAACAAAAAAGTGAGTTCAGGGGCTTGCCAAGCTGATTAAGAAGTCCCTATAATCTCGTTTCTCCTGATGCCGGAATAGCTCAGACGGTAGAGCAGCGCATTCGTAATGCGAAGGTCGGGGGTTCGATTCCTCTTTCCGGCACCATCAAGATTCAAGCAAAAAGCCCAGTCCTCGCGACTGGGCTTTTTGCTTTTCTGCGCATGCTTTGGCCGCGTCCGCGCAAAAGGCACCTTAAGCAAACCGCGCTACGGCTCACCCACAAAAACCTGGCCGATCGAATTGCGCTGTCACGCCGAGGTTGCGTGCCACAACGGAATTTTCCATACGGGCCGGCTCTGGCTGTTGAGCGCCATAGGCGGCGACCGCTTCCTGCGGTGTCGACGAGAACCACAAAATCCGGCCGTCACACTCGATTCCGACCTGATAACCTTTCCAGTACACGGCGTTTTCCATGGCGAACTCTCCGAGGGGCGAAGACTGCCATCTTCCGCGCTGGCCGTGGCGCGTCCGTTAGCCACCGCACTCTGGGCGCGGATAATCGTTTCAATGACAGGCGGCGATTTCCGGGCTGACGCGGCGCGCGTGCTCCGCCTTCACTGGCATCATCGTCGGGCATACTCCGTGCAGCTTCACCAATATTCGCCTGACGCGCCGGGCGATGTTCACCTATTCATCGATATGGACACCAGCCGCAACAAAGCCCGCTCGACGTCGCCGCCGTCCGACGCACCCGCCTTCACCGGCTTCGTGCGTGTGCGCGGCGCTCGCGAACACAATCTGAAGAACATCGACGTGCAGATTCCGCGTGATGCGCTGGTCGTCTTTACCGGCGTATCCGGCTCGGGCAAGTCGTCGCTGGCATTCGGCACGTTGTACGCCGAAGCGCAGCGGCGCTATTTCGAATCGGTCGCGCCATATGCGCGGCGCCTGATCGAGCAGGTCGGCGTGCCCGAAGTGGACGCCATCGAAGGCTTGCCGCCCGCGGTCGCGTTGCAGCAACAGCGCGGCACGCCGAGCGCGCGCTCGTCGGTTGGCAGCGTGACCACGCTGTCGAGCCTCGTGCGGATGCTCTATTCACGCACTGGCGACTATCCGCCGAAGCAACCCATGCTGTTCGCCGAGGATTTCTCACCGAACACGGTGCAAGGTGCCTGTCCGACTTGCCATGGACTCGGCCGCGTCTACGAGGTCACGGAAAAATCTATGGTGCCGGACGACTCGCTGACCATTCGCGAGCGCGCAATCGCTGCATGGCCGCCCGCCTGGCACGGACAAAATCTGCGCGACATTCTGGTGACGCTCGGCTACGACGTCGATAAACCGTGGCGCGATTTGCCGAAGAAAGACCGCGACTGGATTCTCTTCACCGACGAACAGCCGACCGTGCCCGTCTACGCCGGCCTCACGCCGAAGGAAACCCGTGCCGCGCTCAAGCGCCAGGACGAGCCGAGCTATCAAGGCACCTTCACGGGTGCGCGCCGCTACGTGCTGCATACGTTCGCCAACACCCAAAGCGAGTTAATGAAAAAGCGCGTGTCGCGGTTCATGATCGGCAGCGTCTGTCCGACCTGTCATGGCAAGCGGCTCAAGAAGGAAGCGCTGTCGGTGAAGTTCGCCGGGCTCGATATCGGCGAGTTCGCCCAGTTGCCGCTAGCCAGACTCGCCGAGATGCTCGAACCGATCGCGCGCGGCGAGTGGCCCGAGCCGGATGTAGCACATGCGGGCAAAGACGCGGCCAAAGGCAGCGTGCTGAGCAAGAACGCTATGCGCGATGCCGTCGATAAACGGGTCGCCGCTGGCGGTTCCGCGCATAAAGCCGCGCCTGACGTACGGCGCACGCCCAACCTGTCCGCGGAAAAACGCGTCGCCGCGCAACGCATCGCAGCCGAGTTGCTCGAACGCATAACGACACTGGTCGATCTGGGTTTGGGCTATCTCGCGCTGGAGCGCAGCACGCCCACGCTGTCATCCGGCGAATTGCAGCGCTTGCGACTCGCCACGCAGTTGTCGTCGCAGTTGTTCGGCGTCGTGTATGTGCTCGACGAACCATCAGCCGGACTGCATCCCGCGGATGGCGAAGCGCTCTTCAGCGCGCTGCAGAGCCTGAAGGCCGCGGGCAATTCGCTGTTCGTCGTCGAACACGATTTGCAGATGATGCGGCGCGCCGACTGGCTCGTCGATGTCGGTCCCGCGGCTGGGGAAGCAGGCGGCCATGTGGTTTATAGCGGGCCGCCTGCCGGCCTCGCGAAGGTCGAAGCGTCGCATACGCGCCGGCATCTATTCGCGCCGCCTGCGCCGGTCGCACGCGCGACGCGCAAACCGGCCGGCTGGTTGAGGCTCGCCGGCATCACGCGCAACAATCTGCACGGGCTGGACGCCGCGTTTCCACTCGGCTGCCTGACCGCCGTCACGGGCGTGTCGGGTTCGGGCAAATCGAGCCTCGTGAGCCAGGCGCTGCCGGAACTGGTCGCCAGCCACCTCGGACGCGTCTTCGAAAATCCCGACGACGACGAGCAGGACCCATTGCTTGCCGCCGCGAGCGCGCCGACCGGCGGCCGCATCGTCGAAGGCATGGACGCGCTGCGGCGGCTCGTGCGCGTCGATCAGAAACCGATCGGCCGCACGCCGCGCTCCAACCTGGCCACCTACACGGGCCTCTTCGACCACGTGCGCAAGCTGTTCGCCGACACGCCGCTCGCCCGCAAGCGCCGCTACAGCGCGGGCCGCTTCTCGTTCAACGTGGCGCAAGGCCGTTGCCCGACGTGCGAAGGCGAAGGCTTCGTCAGCGTCGAACTGCTATTTCTGCCGAGCGTCTATGCGCCCTGCTCGACCTGTCACGGCACGCGCTACAACACGCAGACGCTGGAAGTTACATGGCGCGATAAGAACATCGCCGAGGTGCTCGGCCTGACCGTCGACGCCGCATGCGACTTCTTTGCCGACGATGCCAGCGTGATGCGCGCGCTGAAAGTGCTGCGCGACATCGGCCTCGGCTACCTGCGGCTCGGTCAGCCGGCCACCGAATTGTCCGGTGGTGAAGCTCAGCGCATCAAGCTCGCCACGGAACTGCAACGCGCACAACGGGGCGACACGCTGTATATCCTCGACGAACCGACCACCGGCCTGCATCCCGCCGACGTTGACCGGCTGATGGTGCAACTTCAGGGACTCGTGGATGCCGGCAATACTGTCGTCGTGGTGGAGCACGACATGCGAGTGGCCGCGCAAAGCGACTGGGTCGTCGACGTCGGCCCGGGCGCCGGCGACGCAGGCGGCAAGATCGTGACGAGTGGCACGCCGGCTGAGATCGTGCGCGCGAAGGAAAGCCGCACCGCCGAGTATCTGCGGCAACTCCTCGTAGTGTGAAAGAAGGAAGCGTGTGCGCTAGCGAGCGCTGCGCTTCTCTTTCAGGAAGTCGATCAACGCGCGCAGTTTGAGCGGCATTTGGGCGCGGCTCGCCGTGTAGAGATAGAAACCGGGAAAGCTCGGACACCATGCGTCGAGTACGCGCGAGAGGCGGCCATCGTCGAGTTGCTCGCGTATGTAGTCCTCGATTACGTGCAGCAGACCCACGCCCTGCTCTGCGGCTTGCACCATCGTGCGCAGGTCGTTGGTGACGAGCGCGCCGCGCGTCTCGACTTCGAACACACGCGCCGGGTCGTCGGGCGGCGCGAACTCCCATCGATAGATGCCGCCGCTCGACGTGAAGCGGTAGCGCAGGCAGTCATGCGCGGCGAGATCGGCTGGCGTCGCGGGTGGCGCATAGCGCTCGAAATAGGCCGGCGCGCCCGCCACTGCAATGCGCATCTCGCCGCCCAATGGCACCGCCACCATGTCCCGCGCAACCCGTTCGCCGAGCCGGATACCGGCGTCGAAGCCTTCGCCGACGACATCGGCCAGGCCGTCGTCGAGCGTCAGGTCGAGGCGGATCTGCGGATAACGGCGCGTGAATTCCGCGAGATGCGGCTGCACCAGCAATTCGCTCGCGATCCGCGGCAAGTTGATACGCAAATTGCCGGCGGGCTGGTCGCGGGTCTCGTCGAGCGCCTCGAAGGCGGCCTCGAGTTCGCCCAGCGCCGGCCGCACGCGAGCGAGAAACTGCGCGCCGGCTTCGGTAAGCGCCACGCGCCGCGTGGTCCGGTTGAACAGACGCACATTCAATTGCGTTTCGAGCGAGCGGATGTTTTGCGACAGCGCCGAAGCCGTCACGCCGGTCTCGGCGGCCGCGCGCGTGAAGCTGCCGTGACGCGCCACGCTCACGAACCCCATCAACGCCGGCAGTTGCGCAGGATCCATCGCGGCCCCTATTATTAAGTCAGACTTCATAATCCTTGCAGACAAGCGGCATTTTTCCACGAAAAGAATAGGCGCACGATAGGGCCGTCGATTCAATTTTTCGTAGCGCACCGCTCAATGAGACTGACATGACGATGAACCGCTATACCCTGCTCGGCCGCTCAGGCTTGCGCGTCAGCCCGATCGCGCTTGGCACGATGACCTTCGGCACGGAATGGGGCTGGGGCGCCGAGGAAAAGTCGGCACAACGGCTGTTCGATCTGTACGTGGATGCCGGCGGCAATTTCGTCGATACCGCCGACCTCTATACGGAAGGCACCAGCGAAAAATGGCTGGGCAAGTTCGTCGCGGCGCGCGGCCTGCGCGAGCGGCTCGTGATCGCGACCAAATACGGCTACAACGGCGAGACCGGCAACCCGAACGCGGGCGGCAACCATCGCAAGAATTTACTGCGCGCGCTCGACGGCTCGCTCAAGCGCCTCGGCACCGACTATATCGACCTGTACTACCTGCACACGTGGGACCGCGTCACGCCGGTGGAAGAAGTGATGCGCGCCATGGACGACGCCGTGCGCGCCGGCAAGATCCGTTACGTCGGTTTGTCGGATACGCCCGCCTGGTTTGCCGGGCGCGCGCAGACGCTCGCCGACTGGCGCGGCTTCGAGCCGGTCGCTGCCATGCAGCTCGAGTACTCGCTGATCGAACGCAACGCGGAGAATGAATTCGCCGATCTCGCCGCCAATCTCGGCATGGGACTCGTGCCGTGGAGCCCGCTCGGCATGGGCGTGCTGTCCGGCAAATACCGGCCTTCGCAAAGCGGCGCGGCAGGTGGCATTTCCGGCGACGGACGTCTCGCGAGCATGGCCGGCGCTCCGCCGCCGGGATTCGACAAACTGACCGAGCGCAACTTCCGCATCGTGGCGGAGCTGGAGTCGGTCGCCCATCTCGCCGGCCGGCCGATGGCGCAAGTTGCGCTGAACTGGCTGCATCAGAAGCGCGGCGTGTCGAGCATCATCGTCGGCGCGACGCGGCCGGAGCAGTTGCAGGAGTCGCTCGGTTCGCTCGACTTCACGCTGGCGCCGGAACTGATCGCGCGGCTCGACGCCGTGTCAGAACCAGCCCGTCCATTCCCCTACTACATGTTCGCGAACGGTCATCAGGCGCGAATTCACGGACAAGTCGAAGTGACTGACAAACCGGCCGGATATTCCGCGTCGGTGAAAATCCCTGCACCGACGGCGTGAAAATATGCGTCTGACGAAAGCCCAGCGTTCGCTGCCGAACGTTGAAATTTTTTATTCAGGCGAAAGATCTTAAAAAGTGTTTTTAGTCGTCAACGAAACTCGAGAACCGTTCGTTTACAAAACATTAGAGGGCCGAATGGTGCGTGCTGAACCGATTGGCGATTAACGAACGTTCGGCCTCTTAAGCAGAAAATGCCGCCAATGCCGCAGCGCACAAAAATCTGCGACGATTGGTTTGATATCAGCCAATACAGGTGTGGAGTGCGCGAAAACTCGGCTCGATGCTGAACGGCCTGCAGGATAAGGCCAGGAGGGAGAGGGCTGGAATATTGGACTGGCTGGAAGGGTGACCGCGAAATCAATTTATTAGCAGTCAACCGATAAATTCTATTCAAAGATTCCGTTCTATTGTTGACCTGTGCCGTTAAAGCAACAAAGAACAGGTGACCGGCATCAGCCGCTGGTGCAAAACGGGGACCGAGGCCGATAATCGGTTTGTAAAGGAGAGAGATCATGGATGCCAAACCACCGAAAGTTCCGACCCCGGATAAAGTCTTTTGCCCGGATCCGGAACCCGCTGGCGTCGAGTTTTTGGGTGCTGAACTGCCGGAGCATGTCCGCGCCTTTTTCGACGAGCAACGCAAGTCGTGCGACTCGAAGTAGCTGTGCAGTGGCGCAATGCAGCATGGACGTGCGTGCAGCGGTTGCGTGCACACGTCTAACCGATCGTTTTCTGCTCGATTCGTGACACGGGGTCAGTCCGTCTGATTCAGGTGACGCCCGGCCGTGCGGCCTGGCGTCGGCATTTGCCCGCCTCGACAAATATGCCTGCGGTGTTCCGATCGCGAGGGAAGACGCGGGCTCGATGCATCGTCTATTCTTCTGGTTTTTCCTCGTGGCCGCTCGGCTACCGCCATCTTCCATGAATCGTTCTTATCGCTTCGGCGCGTCATGCACGCTCGCGCTGCTGACCGCTCTTGCATTCGCGCCCGCTCCCGCCATCGCGGATGGTGACGACACCGCGCTCACCAGTCTGATCGCGCTTGCCTCGCAGCGCCTCGCGCTCGCGGAACCGGTGGCGCGCTGGAAATGGGCCAATCACCGGGACATCACCGACACGCCGCGCGAGAACGCTCTCCTCGCCGATGTCGAGAAGCGCGCTGCCGCGGCGAACGTCGACCCGGCATACGCCCGTGCTTTCTTTCAGGATCAGATAGACGCCAGCAAAGACGTCCAAAATGCGCTGTTCGCCACGTGGCGCGGCACCCAGGCGCCACAAGGACCCGCGCCCGATCTGGCAACCAGCACGAGACCGCAGTTGGACCGGCTGACGCAATCGCTCATTGCCGGCCTTGCGCGCGTTCAACCGTTGCGCGCGGCACCGGATTGTCCGTCGCGCGTCGCGCAGTCGCTGGCGAACTGGAAGTCGCTGACGCGCTACGACTCGGCTCATTCGAGCGCGTTGACGCGCGCCCTCGGGCACGTGTGCGAAACCGGTGGCGTGGGCGCGACCGGTTAGGTCGGCTGAGATAAGCGCGCGGTTTGAGGCCGGCTAATGGGTGCGGAGACCGCGCGCTTGAACCTACTTTGTTGAACAGCGGGCTATCGGTTGAAAACGAAGTCGCTGAACGCCGGACTGGCGAACGTCTTCAGGCGAGACTCGCCACCGCCGCGCCACTCGACACGCTCAACGGCATCACACGCAAACCGCGGGCGAGATGGCTCTGCAAGATGCGATACGTCGACAGTTCGAACCGTCCCGCCGCACTCGAAGCATGCAATTCCGCCGCCAGCGCGAGCGACGCCGCGTGGCCGACATAGCACCAATGGTCGACGACATGAAACGCGCGTGCCTGCGACGCCTCCTCGCGCTCTTCGAAGACGATCGGCCCGTCGAACGGCCAGGGCGCGTCGGCCGGATCGCTCTTCGCGATACGCGGCACACGGTTATGGCCGGGACGCAGCGTCGCGATCCACTGCGCCTCCGCGAGCATGGCGCCCAATTCCCCGCCGGTCGCGCGCCACTCGACGCGCCGCACCTGTTGCGCGAGCCGGATATCTTTCGACGAGCGCCGCTCGCCGGTCAAATGTGAGCGCACGCGCTGGCGCACGCGCACGCTTCGCCCGACATACAGCGGCACATCTTCTTCCCCATAGAACGCGTAGACGCCGCAACCGGCCGGCGCGGTATCGAGCAGGTCTTCCGTGATGTCGCCTGCAAGCCGGTAGCGCCGCGTGGTGCGCTCGATCTGCGTGCGCAATACGTCGAGCGGCACAAGGCCGTGCAGCCGTTGCCAGAACTGCCAGATCAGATCGGCGTCGGCGAGCGCGCGGTGGCGATCGGAAGGCACGAGTGCATGGCGCTCCACCAAGGCGTCGAGACCGTGACGCTTTTCCGCCGGGAACAGCGCTCGCGACAGGCGCACGGTGCACAGCACGTCCGGATCGAACGCCAAGCCCACCCGGCGAAACTCGCCGCGCAGAAATCCGCGATCGAAACTGGCGTTATGCGCGACGAACAGTTTGCCGTTCAGACGCTCGAAGAGCGCCGGCGCGATCGCATCGAAGGTCGGCGCGCCCCGCACCATCGCATTCGTGATGCCGGTGAGCTGCTGGATGAATGAGGGAATCGGCTGCTGAGGGTCGACCAGACTGCTCCAGCGCGACACGCCGGCAGGTCCGATTTCGACCACACCGACTTCGGTGATGCGATGCTCGGCGGTCGAGCCGCCGGTGGTTTCAAGATCGACGAAGACGATCGGCCCATCCAGGGCCGGTTCCGGCAAAATCTGTTCAGACATGGAAAAGGAGACTTTGGACGCGTGGCTTTGCGGCAAGTATGCACCAGTTGGCGGTCGAGTACCCGGGTAGCATCGCGTTACGTCGAGTGACTTGCGGCTCAACGGTCCTGTTTCCGCTTAAGCGACAAGTCTCTCGCAACACCTGAAATCAGTATGTTTCACGGCCGCCACAGCGGAATGACGGCGAAGCGGATATTTCGTTTCAGGGCAATGCTCGATTTTGTTAATCAAGGGAACACCACATCGCGCGCGATCTGGCAGATGAAATTCAGCCTTGCCGCTATACGAGGAAGGGAGAAATGCCGTCAAGCGAATTCTCGATATGCGTTTATCACGCGGCACGTTAAGCCCGCGTTTGTTGGCTTATATAAGTCCCAAGCGCATATACGTACTTCTGTCTAGATAATCAGACCAAGTCAATATTACTCAATCGATTGTGGGGACGCGTTATAGCGGGAAAATTTTCAGCAGCCGGCCGAAAAATGTAACGAAAGACGTTCCCGTAAGTGTTTGTCCGACTTGCTGCACCGCATGCATAGCCGGATGATCGGATTCAGTAGTTGTAGTAACGCGCATTAGGGAGATTGCCATGCTGTTCAACCAAATCCACCGCCTCTTTACCTGGCTGACCCAGTCGCACGACAACACGGCCTCCGAACAATCTGCACCCGTCGCGGACACGCCGTCAATCTTCGAAATCGATCCAATGTGGCATGGCGATCATTGGCAGAACCTGCTGTCGTCCCCCATGGACGCGCGTCGCTACGTCATGGAAGACTGGAGCATTTCGATCGCGGACGACTGGAACGAAGTGGACGGCGGCGCGGCGCCGGCCCACTGACCGCGTCGTCAATCGGCGCCACACAGGCAAAAAAAAGCGCGACTGGAAAGTCGCGCCGACAAAGGTTTGGAGATCTTTTTCGTCAACGAAAAAGTCTGCTTCGGAAAGCAGAAACTTCAGTATAGCGGTTCAGTTCCATTTCGATTATTCACATAAATTACAATCATCTGTTGCGGCAATAACAACAATCTCGTTTTACATTTTATTCCGTTGTTTTTTAGCATCGATTCTTGTCGCGAATCAGCAACGCACCGCCATCCGCACCAAGCTCACGCCTCTTGAAAATCGCTGGAGGCCTTTATTGATAAGGCTTCAGCGGCTTTCGCATATCGTTTCTCAAAGCGTAATACTTTATTGCGTAAATCGGAACGTCCATTACGCGGAGTGTCTCTCTACACTCTGCGTAACCGGAAACCAGCGCGGTTTTGCTCAACGCGCATCTCACTCGGATTACGCCTCTCGCAGCGCCCGCGTGAAGGTCTCCTTAAGCCTGGGTTCAACGCCCGCTCTCGCTCTCGGAGTTACAAGATGAAAAAGACACTCATGGTCGCCGCCCTCACGGGCGTTTGCGCAACCGCCGCGCATGCACAAAGCAGCGTCACGCTGTACGGTTTGATCGACGCCGGCATCACTTACACGAACAACCAGCACGGCCATAGCAACTGGCAGGAAACCAGCGGCTCGGTGAACGGCAGCCGCTGGGGCCTGCGTGGATCGGAAGATCTGGGCGGCGGTCTCAAGGCGATCTTCACGTTGGAAAACGGCTTCGGTATCAATGACGGCACACTCAAGCAAGGTGGGCGCGAATTCGGCCGTCAAGCGTTCGTCGGTTTGACGAGCGACCAGTTCGGCGCCGTCACCCTCGGCCGTCAATACGACAGCATGGTCGACTATGTCGGTCCGCTGGCGCTGACCGGCACCCAATACGGCGGCACGCAGTTCGCGCATCCGTTCGACAACGACAACCTGAACAACTCGTTCCGCATCAACAACTCGGTCAAGTACCAGAGCGCCAATTACGGCGGCTTCAAGTTCGGCGCGTTGTATGGCTTCTCGAACCAGGCCGACGGCTTCGCGAACAACCGCGCTTATAGCGCGGGTGCGTCGTACAGCTGGGGCGGCCTGAACGTCGCCGCCGCCTACCTGCAACTGAACAGCAACGGCGCGACCGGCGCGGCTGCGGCGTTCAATTCGGGTGGCGCAGTGTCGAGCGACAACACGTTCTTCGCGGGCCGCCAGCAAACGTGGGGCGCGGGTGCCAACTACGCGTTCGGCCCGGCAACCGTCGGCCTCGTGTACTCGCAAACCAACCTGTCGAGCCTCGCCGGTATCGGCGCTAGCGCCTCGGGTCAAAGCGGAGGCATCGCCTTCGGCAACGATAGCGCGCATTTCCAGAACTTCGAAGCGAACGCTCGCTATGCGCTGACGCCGGCGGTCAGCATTGCCGGTTCGTACACGTACACCCGCGCAAGCCTCGCTGGGACGCGTCCGCACTGGAATCAGTTCAACCTGCAAACCGCGTACGCACTGTCCAAGCGTACTGACGTGTATCTGCAAGGCGAGTATCAGCAAGTCAACGAAAACGCTATCGTGGATGCCAACATCAACGGCCTGGCCGCTTCGGGCAACAATAAGCAAGTCGCTGTGACCGCAGGTCTGCGTCACCGCTTCTAAAACCGCGGGTAACAGCCGTGGTCTCGAAGGCGCCGTTCGCGGCGCCTTTTTTTTATGCCTCGTCAGCGCCCGAGTTGAAGGGCGAGAACGAGACAGGGCGTCCGCCAGCGGTGATTCAACCGCCGGTATCTGGCGGTGGATATTTGACGTCGAGTATGTCGATCGGCTGCGGGCCGGCCGGGGTGTACAACGTGACGGTATCGCCGACTTTCGCCTTGAGCAGCGCGCGCGCGATCGGCGAAATCCAGCTCACGTAGCCGATATCCAGATCGACCTCATCAATGCCGACAATCGTCACGATATGCGCCTCGCCGTCCTCCGTCGCATACTCGACAGTTGCGCCGAAGAAAACCTGGTCGACGTTCTCCTGCTTGCTGCTGTCGACGACTTCAGCGAGATCCAGGCGTTTGGTCAGAAAACGGATGCGCCGGTCGATTTCGCGCAATCGGCGTTTGCCGTAGATGTAATCGCCATTCTCGGAGCGATCGCCGTTCGAGGCCGCCCACGACACCAGTTTGACCACTTCCGGCCGATCCTCGTCGATCAGATGCAGCAGTTCATCGCGCATGCGCCGGTAGCCGGCGGGCGTGATGTAGTTTTTCGTGCCGGCGGGAACGTCCGGCGGGGCGACGTCGAGGTCGTCGTCATTCTCTTCGCTCGACTCTTTGACAAAGGCCTTGTTCATGATGATCCGGTAACTGCAGCATGCGACTGCCTATCAAGGTTACACGATCGCGACCATGAGACAAATCGCAGTTACATGCTTCCCTTTTTCAAAACCTTTGCTATAATCTCGTTTCTGCGTGCGGCTGTAGCTCAGTTGGATAGAGTACTTGGCTACGAACCAAGGGGTCGTGGGTTCGAATCCTGCCAGCCGCACCACTTATTCCAGGGCCTTCCTCCGGGAAGGCCCTTACGTTTTACCCAAGTTTCAGCGCAGTAAGCATTACCCGTTTAGCGTGCGGCTGTAGCTCAGTTGGATAGAGTACTTGGCTACGAACCAAGGGGTCGTGGGTTCGAATCCTGCCAGCCGCACCACTTATAGAGGGCCTTCCGATCGGAAGGCCCTTTGTTTTTTGTCCGTCGAGTCGAGTTTCATTGGGCCTTGTCCCCACCGGAGGCCTTGGTGGCGGCAACAAAACACGCCCCTTATCTCGGCGGCGACTGAATATCCCCAATCTGCCCGTCCGGACTCGGCAAGTCCACGAACGAACTGCCTGCCGTCTGCTCGCCGATCGGTTGCGCGTGTTCACCGCTCACCGCCTGCGCCTCGCGCAACACATCTCCCACGGTATCGCCAAATCGGCTTTCGACGAACGCCCTCAGCAAGGCAACCCGCAACGAGTCGCCCCGCCCTTCGACGGTTCGGTGCCCGCCTTCGAATTCCGCGACGCAGTGTGCGGCGCCAAGCGCGGTCCGCTCGCGCACTTCCAGCCGCTGCGCGCGCTCCAGCACCGCCGCTGCCGCCTCCCACGAGGTGGACGGCGTAAAGCGGCCATCCCACGGACGACCGCGGTCATTGCCGCGAATCGAGACGGTTTCGCCGCTATCGGTAAAGTGGATTTCGCGCACAAAGTCGTGCAGGCTGCGGGCGACCCAATAATCGAGCGCCAGGCCGGTGAGGTCAGCTACGTTCACAAGCGTTCTCCCTGAGTTTCAGATGAGACTCGCGCGTAGCCGGTGCGTTCAGATTCGAATGAGGGAGATGGACTCGCCCGGGACCTGCTCCGGGCAACCGCCGGCGATCAGTAATCCGCTCGCTCGCGATCGATTCGCATGCCGCCGTCGTGACGGTGATGGCCTTCCTCGCTAGGCCGTTCGCGTGCAATGCGCATGACGTCCGGATTCGTGCGCACGCGCCGCATGACGTTGGCCAGATGAACGCGGTCGCTGACCTGGATCACGAACCGCAACACCGTGGATTCCTGCGACAGGTCTTCGTCCATTGCAATGTGAACGATGTTGGCATCCGCCGAGGTGATATCCGCCGCCACGCGGGCAAACACGCCCTTGGTATTCTTGACCAGCACCTTCACGGCAACGTCGAACAGACGCCCCGGCTGCGGTGCCCAGGCGACGTCAATCCAGCGGCCCGGATCGCGACGGTGGATGCGTTGCGCGACGCGGCAATCCGTGGTGTGGATCGCCATACCGAGACCGATGCCGATATAGCCCATGATGTCGTCGCCCGGAATCGGACGGCAGCACGCCGACAGTTGCACCGACATGCCCTCGGTCCCGGTGATAACCACCGGCGGCGCATGCGGCATATCGGAGTGGGAGCGCGAGCCGTCGTCGTCGGCGTCGCGGCCGCTCATCAGCACTTCGATACGCTTGGCCATGACCGCCGCGACACGCCGGCCGAGGCCGATGTCCGCGAAAATTTCCTGACGATTCTTGTTGCCCGTCCACTGTACGAGCTTTTCCCACGCTTCCGGCGTCACGTCGGAGAGCGCCAGCCCGTAGCCCTTCAACGCCTGGTCGACCAGACGCTCGCCGAGTTGAACGGACTCGTTCAAGCGCATCGTCTTCAGATAATGACGGATCGCCGAGCGCGCCTTGCCGGTACGCACGAAACCGAGCCACGCCGGATTCGGCTTCGAATACGGCGCTGTGATGACTTCGACGATGTCGCCGCTCTTCAACTCGGTGCGCAACGGCAGCAATTCGTTGTTGATCTTCACCGCGACGCACTGGTTGCCCAGGTCGCTGTGGATCGAATACGCGAAGTCGAGCGCCGTGGCGCCGCGCGGTAGCGCCATGATCTTCGACTTCGGCGTAAACACGTAGACCGCGTCCGGGAACAGGTCGATCTTGACGTGTTCGAGGAATTCGCTCGAATCGCCCGCTTCGCTCTGAATGTCGAGTAGCGATTTCAGCCACTGGTGCGCGCGCTTTTGCACGTCGTTCAGGTCCGCGCCGCCGTTCTTGTACAGCCAGTGCGCGGCCACGCCCGCTTCGGCGATCTCGTGCATCTTGCGCGTGCGCACCTGAAACTCGATCGGCGCGCCGAACGGGCCGACCAGCGTGGTGTGCAGCGACTGATAGCCGTTCACCTTCGGGATCGCGATGTAATCCTTGAACTTGCCCGGCACGGGCTTGTACAGCGCATGCAGCGCACCGATGCAGGTGTAGCACTCCAGCGCGCTCTCGACCACGACACGGAAGCCGTACACGTCGAGCACCTGCGAGAACGACAACTGCTTGTCGCGCATCTTCTTGTAGATACTGAAGATGGTTTTCTCGCGGCCGGTGACTTCGGCGTCGAGCTTCGCGTCGGCAATGGCGCGCTGCACCGATTCGAGAATCTTGCCGACCACTTCGCGCCGGTTGCCGCGCGCCGCCTTGACGGCTTTTTCGAGCGTGGCGTAGCGGTGCGGATTGAAGTTCGCGAAGCTCAGATCCTGCAACTCGCGATATGTATTGTTCAGGCCGAGCCGGTGAGCGATCGGCGCATAGATGTCCAACGTTTCGCGCGCCACGCGGCGGCGCTTTTCGGGCGGCACCGCGCCCAGCGTGCGCATGTTGTGCAGCCGGTCGGCGAGCTTCACCAGAATCACACGGACGTCGCGCGCCATCGCGAGCAGCATCTTGCGGAAGTTTTCCGCTTGCGCTTCTTCGCGATTACGAAACTCCATCTTGTCCAACTTCGACAGGCCGTCGACCAGTTCCGCGACCTTCGGGCCGAAACGCTCGGCGAGTTCGGCCTTGGTCACACCCTGGTCTTCCATCACGTCGTGCAGCAGCGCCGCCATGAGCGCCTGGGCGTCGAGGTTCCAGCCGGCGCAGATTTCCGCGACGGCAACCGGATGCGTGATGTACGGCTCGCCGCTCTGGCGGTACTGGCCGAGGTGGGCTTCGTCGCTGAAATGGAAAGCCGACTTGATGTCCTTGATCTCTTCCGGCTGCAGATAGCCGGACAAGGCGGACGTCAGTTTGGCAATAGAGACGACGTCATGCCGGCGCGGTTGCTCCGGCGTGGCGGTCGGCCCGAACAGATGGCGAAACGACTGTTCGAGGACCGCGTCGATGTACTTCCGTGCAGACGAGGGCGAGTCAGCGTCGTGTTCCACTTCCGTGGCGGTGGGCGGGGTAGCACTCAATTTCGCCTCCGTATCGGTTGGGGTTGGACGCCGGTCTGCAGGTTGATGCAATTACGTGTGGCAAATAGGTATAGCAGGTGTAGCAAGCGCGTGTGGCAAAACAGCTTCGACAAACGCGCAATCCAAAATGGAACAGTGCGCCTTAAACAGGCACCTTCTTCAGCATTTCGACGCCGACCTGGCCGGCTGCGATTTCGCGCAGCGCGACGACCGTGGGCTTGTCGCGGCTCTCGATCTTCGGCGTGTGGCCTTGAGCGAGTTGTCGCGCGCGATAGGTTGCGGCAAGCGCGAGTTCGAAACGGTTCGGGATCTGTTTGAGACAGTCTTCGACGGTAATGCGGGCCATGTTGGGTTCCTTCTCAGTATGTTGCTTATTCTACCTTATGTGCTCGATACACCGCCGCGTTCACGCGTGTGGCAAGTGAATGCCGAGCTGCACGAAAAGCTGCGTGTGGCGCGCGTATTGCGAGGCGAAGCGCGAACGCGTCGCGGCCACCAGACATTGCAGTTCGCTGAGCGCGCGCTCGAACTTCTCGTTGATCACCACGTACTCCGCTTCCGCCGCGTGCGCCATCTCGCTGCCGGCTGCCAGCAGACGGCGCGTGATCACGTTCGGCTCGTCCTGACCGCGCTTTCTCAGCCGCTCTTCCAAAGCTTCGAGCGAAGGCGGCAAGATGAAGATTTCGACCGCGTTGTGAAACTGCTTTTTCACCTGCTGCGCGCCCTGCCAGTCGATTTCGAGCAGCACGTCATGGCCGTTCTTCATCTGGTCCTCGATCCACACGCGCGAGGTGCCGTAGTAGTTGCCGTGCACTTCCGCGCTTTCCAGAAACTCACCGGCATCGTGGCGCTTCATGAAATCGTCGACGGTAGTGAAGTGATAGTGCTCGCCGTCCTGCTCTTTCGGACGCGGCGGACGCGTCGTGTACGAGATCGACAGACGGATCGCGTCGTCGCCGGCGAGCAAGGCGTTCACGAGCGTCGACTTGCCGGCGCCCGACGGCGCGACGACCATGAACAGGTTGCCGGGGTAAGCACCGGCGTACGGATTGCGCGGCGTTTCGCGTGTGTGGTGATGGTCGGTCATGGTGGTGCTCCAGCCTTATTCCAGATTCTGTACTTGCTCGCGCATCTGTTCGATGAGCAGCTTCAGGGTCATCGACGAATCCGCCAGTTCCTTCGCGGCTGCCTTCGAACCGAGCGTGTTCGCTTCGCGATTGAGCTCCTGCATCATGAAGTCGAGGCGCTTGCCGACCTTGCCGCCCTTCTGGATCACGTGACGCGTTTCGTTCAGGTGAGCCGTGAGGCGCGACAGTTCTTCGGCGATGTCGATACGGATGCCGTACATCGTCACTTCCTGGCGAATCCGCTCGTTGATCTCTTCACGCGAGACGATCGTCGCGGCGGTATCCGGCGCGGCGATGCCGAGCGCTTCCTGCAAGCGTTCGACAATCTTCTGCTGATGCTTGGCGATCAACTCCGGCACGAGCGGCGTGATCTTCGTGACGATCGCTTCCATTTCGGTGACGTTGGCAAGCAGCATGGTCGCCAGTTGCGCGCCTTCGCGGGCGCGCACATCGATCAGGTCGGTGATGGCCTGCTTGCCGCAGGCGAGCACGGCGTCGCGCAGCACTTCGGGCGCCACACCGCTTTCGGCCAGAATGCCGGGCCAGCGCAGAATCTCGCCGGTGCGCAGCCGCTCCGCTTCCGGAAACGTCGAGAGCACCGTGCGCTCCAGCACCGCGAGTTGCGTGAGCGCGTCGTGATTGATCGAACCCGCGTTGGCCGACTGTTCGCTGCGTTGCAGGTTGATACGGATATCGACCTTGCCGCGCGACAGCTTGTTCATCAGCATCTCGCGCAGCGTGGGTTCGCACACGCGCACGTCTTCCGGCATGCGGAAGTTCAGATCGAGAAAGCGCGAGTTCACGGTGCGCAGTTCGACCGATACGCTCACGCCGCCTGTGCCCGAGTCCGCGACGAGTTCGCGCGTGGCGCTCGCATAGCCAGTCATGCTGTAGATCATCGTATTTCTCGCGATTGTGGCCATGCGTTCAACGATGGCCGGAGAGTCGAATCGCCCGGCGTGTACGAGACGCGGGGCGGGGAAACGGCATTATCCCATTTTTGGCGATGGGTCCCCGTGGAGAGTCCCGGCACATGCGGGCAGCCGCCCTACCCGATCGGCTGTAAAATCGCGCTTTCCCTCCCGCTTTTCTTCCTGACCCATCCCAACATGACCAACGACACCCAACGCCCCAGCGGCCGCCAGGCCAATCAGCTGCGCGACGTGCGCATCACGCGCCACTACACGAAGCACGCGGAAGGCTCGGTGCTGGTCGAATTCGGCGATACGAAAGTGATCTGCACGGCGAGCATTGCCGAGAGCGTGCCGTCGTTTCTGCGCGACCGCGGCCAGGGCTGGCTGACCGCCGAATACGGCATGTTGCCGCGCGCGACGCATACGCGCAGCGACCGCGAAGCCGCGCGCGGCAAACAGACCGGCCGCACCCAGGAAATCCAGCGGCTGATCGGCCGCGCGCTGCGCTCGGTGTTCGATCTGGAGAAGCTCGGCGCGCGCACGCTGCATATCGATTGCGACGTGATCCAGGCCGACGGCGGCACGCGCACGGCCAGCATTACCGGCGCGTTCGTGGCGGCGCACGACGCGGTGGCCAGGTTGCTGGCCACGGGCCGCATCGAAAGCTCGCCGATCACGGATTACGTCGCGGCAATTTCGGTGGGCGTGTACGACGGCCTGCCGGTGCTGGACCTCGACTACGACGAAGACTCGCAATGCGACACCGACATGAACGTCGTGATGACGGGCGCGGGCGGCTTCGTCGAAATTCAGGGCACCGCCGAAGGCGTGCCATTTTCGCGCGACGAAATGAATGCGCTACTGGATCTGGCGAGCGACGGCATCAACACGCTGATCGCGAAGCAGAAGGCGGCGTTGGAGCAAAAGAGTGAGTGAGGTTTTTCAACGCAATGGCGCAGCCGGTTCCGGTGCGTCGTTGAAAAAAGTCGTGCTGGCGTCGAACAACGCGGGCAAGCTGCGCGAGTTCGCGGCGTTGCTCGGCGCGGCCGGCATCGAACTGATTCCGCAAGGCGAGTTGAACGTGCCGGAAGCCGAAGAGCCGCATCCGACCTTCGTCGAAAACGCGCTGACCAAGGCGCGCCACGCGTCAAAGCTGACCGGCTTGCCCGCGCTCGCCGACGACTCGGGCCTGTGCGTGCGCGCGTTGCGCGGCGCACCGGGCGTCTATTCGGCGCGCTACGCGCAACTTGCCGGCGGCGAAAAGAGCGACGCGGCGAATAACGCACGCCTCGTCTCGGCGTTGCAAGGCGAAACCGATCGGCGCGCGTATTACTTCTGCGTGCTGGCCCTGGTGCGTCACGCGGACGATCCCGAGCCGCTGATCGCCGAAGGCCGCTGGCATGGCGAAATGCTGGACAAGCCGCGCGGCGCGAATGGATTCGGCTACGATCCGTACTTCTTTTTGCCGTCGCTGAACGCGAGCGCCGCCGAACTCGAACCGGCGGTGAAGAACGCCAGCAGCCATCGCGCGATTGCATTGCGCCAACTGCTCGCGCGTCTGACGGAGGAAGCGTGATTCCGATCAAACCGGCGCCCGCCGATATCGGCAACGGCGTCATCAAGGCCTTCACGTCGCCGGGCAGCATCCGGCTGACGTCCCTGCCGCCGCTGGCGTTGTACGTGCATTTCCCGTGGTGTGTGCGAAAGTGTCCGTATTGCGATTTCAACTCGCACGAATGGAAAGGCGACACGTTCCCGGAGAACGAATATCTCGACGCCTTGCGCGCCGATCTCGAGATGGCGCTGCCGCTGGTCTGGGGGCGGCAAGTGCATACGGTGTTTATCGGCGGCGGCACGCCCAGCCTGCTTTCGGCGGCCGGGCTCGATCGCATGCTGTCGGATGTGCGCGCGCTGCTGCCGCTCGACGCGGACGCGGAAATCACGCTCGAAGCCAATCCCGGCACCTTCGAAGCCGCCAAGTTCGCGCAGTTTCGCGCGAGCGGTGTGAATCGGCTCTCGGTGGGCATTCAGAGTTTCAACGAAGCGCATCTGAAGGCGCTCGGCCGCATTCACGACTCGGCGCAGGCGCGCCATGCCGTCGAAGTCGCCGCGACCACCTTCGACAATTTCAATCTCGATCTGATGTTCGCGCTGCCGGGGCAGACGCTCGCCGAATGCCAGGCCGATGTCGAAACGGCGTTGTCGTTCGCGCCGCCGCATTTGTCGCTGTACCACCTGACGCTCGAACCGAACACGTTGTTCGCGAAGTTCCCGCCCGCCCTGCCCGACGACGATGCATCGGCCGACATGCAGGACTGGATTCACGAGCGCACCTCCGCTGCGGGCTACGAGCGTTATGAGGTGTCGGCGTATGCGAAGCCGCATCGGCAGAGCAAGCACAATCTGAACTACTGGCGTTTCGGCGACTATCTCGGCATCGGGGCGGGCGCGCATACGAAGCTGTCGTTTCCGAATCGCGTGCTGCGGCAGGCGCGCTATAAGCATCCGACCACCTTCATCGAGCAGGCGAAGGCCGGCACGGCGGTGCAGGAAGAGCACGAGGTGGGGACGCGCGATCTGCCTTTCGAGTTCATGCTGAACGCGCTGCGGCTGGTGGAAGGGTTTCCGGTGCATCGGTTTATCGAGCGCACGGGTATGTCGATGACGTCGATCGAACCGGCCTTGCAGGAGGCCGAACGGCGCAAGCTGATTACGCGCGACCACGAAAAGATTGCGCCGACGCCGCTCGGCCAGGCGTTCCTGAATGATCTGCAGGAGCTGTTTCTGAAAGATCCGCAGTGATTGCGGATCGACCGGGCGCCGCAGCGAGGTTTTTTCAGGTTACAATTTAGGGCTTGGAGGTGTGGCCGAGTGGTTTAAGGCACCGGTCTTGAAAACCGGCGAAGGAGCAATCTTTCCGTGAGTTCGAATCTCACCGCCTCCGCCAGATCAGATCGGCGCCGAGTCCTCGGCGCCTTGCAGAAAAGACGGCGCCAGCGCCGCAATCGCTGAGCATTGCATGACCTTTCTCTTGAGCCCGCCGCGAGCGGGCTTTCGCACATTTGGCTTCTGAAACAGAGATGCGACATGGAAAAGTATTGTTCGGCACCGACGGCACCGGGCGCGACTCAGGCGTAAGCGCCACCAGGTGGTTTCCCCGCCGCAAATTAGATACGCAACTCGCGGCTGGTGCGCTGATCGCGAAAATGACAGGAAGCGCCACCGCCGAACTCGGCGCGAGCGCATTGACGCACATGAGCGGTAATGTCGGCGTGAATACCGCGGCCGGCGTGAGCGGTGCCCCGCTCAACGGGCTCGCCATTCATTAAGCTACAGCATTCACGCGGTTCGTTGAAATCACCCACTGCCCAGCACGCGCCCACGCTCAACACAACAGGTCAGTAACTAAAAGCTAAACCAGCGCGGTCGCTTCCACCTCGATCTTGAAACCGTAGTGCAACTGCGGAACAGGCACGACGGCGCGCGCAGGCCGTGCTTCACCGGCCCACCGCGCGTAGATCTGATTGAAGCTCATCCAGTGTTCGACATCGACAATGTAGACGCGCACCTGCACCAGTTGCGCGACGCTGCTGCCGGCGCTTTCGAGCGCGGCTTGCACGTTGACCAACGCCTGTTCGGCCTGAACCTCGAACGAGGCCTCGGATAGCTTGTCGCCTTGCGCCGTGATCGGCAATTGCCCCGAGACGAACACGAAACCATTTGCGACCGCGACGTGACTGTAATGACCGCCCGGCTGCGAAAGCGTGGCGGGATTGTCCGTATGCGGCAGATGCGGGTCATGCTGGCTACCAGCCATGAATATCACTCCAGACTTGACGACGGCACATGACACCGCGTGCGCTTCATCCGCACGACAGCATCCCGTTTTTTGCAAAAGCGATAAGCGATCACACGAGCAATCATGCAACGCGCTAGCGCTGTCCGCCCCCAGGCACAGCGTCTCGCATCAACACGCTTCTGCAAACGTGCCGCGCTCATCACACGCCAAGCATTTCCAGCTTCTCGCGCGCATCCGCGCAACGGCGGTTCAGATCGCGATGCATCAACTGACTATCGAGCAGCGCTGATACGTCAGACAAACCTAAATCAAAGCGCAAGACGTATTCGATGTCGGTGTAGTCGTGATAGGCGCCGCTGTCCGCCAGCTTCTGCGCTTCAGCGAAAGCAGCTTGTTGCCGTTCGCCGTTCATCAAATCTCTGATCGCCATGAATGCCGCTCCGAGGAACAGTGGACCCATCATAGCAACGGAAATTCAAACGCACGGTCGCGCGCACGCAACACCTGGTGTTTACCGTAGATGCGACGCGGCTTGCGCTTCATTGGTCCTTAGACGGCGGCGACAGGCACCTTGGTCGCGTGCCACCTGACAACCAGAATCCGGCCGAGATAACACAGCAAGCCCGCCACGCCCACCGTCACGCCCATGCCCTTGGGCGAACCGTCCTGCCAGAGTCCGACCGCAAGGCTCGACAGCGCGCCGAGTGCCAGCTGCACGGCGCCGAACACGGCGGCCGCGGCGCCGGCATTCAGCGGATAGCGATGCATCAGATCGGTCGTGCAATTGGCGGACAGAAGACCGACCACACCGACCACGAAGAACAGGCCGAACACGATCGACCACAAACCGCCCCAACCGGTCAGCGACACGAGACAGACAAACAGCGATGCGATGCAGCTCACGGTTGCGGCGAAAGAAATGATCGGCAGTGAACCGAGCCGGCCGACCAGCCGCGTATTCATGAAGTTGCCGAACATGATGCCGACGATATTGAGCGCGAACAGGAAGCCGTAATGCTGCGCCGACACATGGAAATATTCGATGTAGACGAACGGCGTCGCGGTGATGTACGCGAACATCGACGCGAACGCCATGCCGCCGCACAGCATGTGCCCCCACGCAACCGGATCGCGCAGCAACTTGCCGTACGCGCCGAACGACTTCAGCAACGCCGAGTGCGCACGCTTCTCACGCGGCCACGTTTCCGGCACCTTGAGAAACGCGGTGATCGCGCACACCGTGCCGAACAATGTCAGCACGATAAACACCACGCGCCAGCCGCCGAGCAGCAGCAACTGTCCGCCGATGAGCGGCGCGAGCAATGGTCCGATCGACGTGACGATGGCGAGCATCGACAGCACGCGAGCGGCATCGGTCGGGCCGTGGGCGTCGCGTGCGATGGCGCGCGCCAGCACCGAGGCCGCGCCCGCGCCCAGCGCCTGGACGAAACGGAACGTCACCAGCGAGCCGATCGAAAACGACATCGCACAGGCGATGCTAGCCAGCGCATACATGACAATGCCGCCGAGCAACACGGGCCGGCGGCCATAGGTATCCGACAGCGGACCATAGAGCAGCATGCCGATCGAAAAGCCGAACATGAAGCTGGTGAGCGTCGTCTGCGCGGCGCCGGTGCTGATGGCGAACGCCTGCGCGATGGTCGGCAAGCTCGGCAGGTACATGTCGATGGAAATCGGCCCGCATGCGGCAAGCGCACCGAGCAACAGAATCAGCCGGCCATCGGGCCGGCTTCTGGTGACGTGAGACATGGGAATCCAGATGAAGCACCGCGCCGTCATCGGCAGCGGAACAGGTGAAACGGGGAAAACAGCAACTTGGCAGCCTCAATTGTACGCGACGGTTAACACGACAGCCGAGCCTCGGAGATGATCGCGAAGACGTCTGTGCGGCATCGACGATTCGCGGCAGCCACGTTGCCGATCAGTTAAGCTGCCGCCTGAACGCTGCGGGCGACGCGCGAACCTATGCGCCGCGCCCTTCCCGACTATTCTGTACGCGACCATGCGATGACCGCATTCCTGCTGATCTGGAGCCCGAGGAAATGGCCATGGCCCGAGCTGCCCGACGTAGCCAAACGCGTGACCACGGGCGTCGCGGTCGCCGACGCATGGGGCTGCGGATTTGCGCGCAGCATCCTGCCGGGAGACCGCGTGTTCCTGCATCGCGTGGCGCAGGCACCGAAGGGTATCTTCGGCTCTGGTTATGTCACGCACGCGCCGTACGAGGTCCCCAATCCGGCGACGAAGCGCGGCTACCGTTTGTGCATCGACTTCGTGTACGACTGGCTCGTCGATGCACACGAAGACGTGGTGATTCCGCGTGAGATGTTGCGCACGCATCCTTTCTCCGTGCAGACGTGGGACGCGCAGAGTTCGGGCACCGTCATCAAGCCAATGGCCGAAGGCGCGTTGGAAAAGCGCTGGGCGGAACTGACCGGCAAGCGCAAGCCGCCAAAGTTCGATGCGCCGACTGGGCCCACGCACAAAAAGTGAGTGAGCGGCCCGCTGCGTAGGCGCATCCGGAAAACCTGTTCACGCTGACTCCGGTACAATTTCCCCACCCATCCCAGCGCCACGCGACTCGCCCACAGGCGACCCGCGTCGCTGCGCAACCCCAATTCCAGTCATCGCCATGTCCAGAAACGAAACCCTTTTTGAACGCGCGCAACGCACCATTCCCGGCGGCGTGAACTCGCCAGTGCGAGCCTTCCGCTCGGTCGGCGGCACGCCGCGCTTCATCGAACGCGCACAGGGCCCTTACTTCTGGGATGCGGACGGTCAGCGTTATATCGACTACATCGGCTCATGGGGCCCGATGATCCTCGGCCACGTCCATCCGGAAGTGCTCGAAGCCGTGCAGCGCGTGCTGGGCAACGGCTTCTCGTTCGGCGCGCCGACTGAATCGGAAGTGGAAATCGCCGAAGAAATCTGCAAGCTGGTGCCCTCCATCGAACAGGTCCGCATGGTGTCGAGCGGCACCGAGGCGACCATGAGTGCGCTGCGTCTCGCGCGCGGCTTCACGAACCGCAGCCGTATCGTCAAGTTCGAAGGCTGCTATCACGGCCACGCGGACAGTCTGCTGGTCAAGGCCGGCTCGGGCCTGCTGACCTTCGGCAACCCGACTTCGGCGGGCGTGCCGGCGGATATCGCCAAGCACACCACCGTGCTCGAATACAACAACGTCGCTGAACTCGAAGAAGCGTTCAAGGCGTTCGGCAACGAGATCGCCTCGGTGATCGTCGAACCGGTCGCCGGCAACATGAACCTGGTGCGCGCCACCTCCGAGTTCCTGCAGGCCTTGCGGCGCCTGTGCACTGAGTACGGCTCGGTGCTGATTTTCGACGAAGTGATGTGCGGCTTTCGCGTCGCCCTGGGCGGCGCGCAAGAGGTCTACGGCATCACGCCGGATCTCACGTGTCTCGGCAAGGTGATCGGCGGCGGCATGCCGGCAGCGGCGTTCGGCGGCCGGCGCGACATCATGGCTCACCTTGCGCCGCTTGGCGGCGTCTATCAGGCGGGCACGCTGTCGGGTAACCCGATCGCGGTCGCGGCCGGCCTGAAAACGCTACAACTGATCCAGGCGCCGGGCTTCTACGAGACGCTAGCGGCGCGCACCATGCGCCTCGCGCAGGGTCTTGCCAACGTGGCGCGCGAAGCCAAGGTGCCGTTTGCGGCCGATTCTCTCGGCGGCATGTTCGGCCTCTACTTCACGGACTCGATCCCGACCAGCTTCGCCGAAGTCACGCAGAGCGACGTGCCGCGTTTCAACGCGTTCTTCCACAAGATGCTCGACGCCGGCGTGTATTTCGCGCCATCGGCGTATGAAGCAGGCTTTGTGTCGATCGTTCACGACGACGCGATCGTCGACGCCACGATCGACGCCGCGCGTGGCGCATTCGCCTCGCTCGCGGCCTGAAGCGGGCGAGACAACACACTGCTAAAACCGAAACCCATTACAGCCTAGCCACCGTACCGACCGGACCCCGATGTTTTCGCAAACCGATTTCGTCCATATGGAACGCGCACTCGCGTTGGCCAAGCGCGGCATGTACAGCACCGACCCGAATCCGCGCGTCGGCTGCGTGCTCGTCAAGAATGGCGAGGTGATCGGCGAAGGCTTCACGCAACCGGCCGGTCAGGATCATGCCGAAATCCGCGCGCTGAAAGACGCGCGCTCGCGCGGTCACGACTTGCGCGGCGCCACGGCCTACGTGACGCTGGAGCCATGCAGCCACTTCGGCCGCACGCCGCCGTGCGCGAATGCGTTGATCGAAGCTCAGGTCGCGCGCGTAGTCGCGGCGATGGAAGATCCCAATCCGCAAGTATCCGGACGCGGTCTCGCCATGTTGCGCGACGCCGGTATCGAAGTGCGCTGCGGACTGCTCGCCCTCGAAGCGCACGAACTCAATATCGGCTTCGTCTCGCGTATGACGCGCGGCCGCCCGTGGGTCCGCATGAAAGTGGCGGCCTCGCTGGATGGCCGCACCGGCTTGCCTTCCGGCGTCAGCCAATGGATCACCGGTGAAGCGGCACGCGCCGACGGCCACGCCTGGCGCGCTCGCGCGTCGGCGATTTTGACGGGCATCGGCACGGTCAGGGAAGACAATCCGCGCATGACGGTGCGCGCCGTCGACACGCCGCGCCAGCCGCAACGCGTACTGATCGACAGCCAGCTCGACGTGCCGCCGGAGGCGCTAATTCTGGCCGGCGCACCCACGCTGATCTTCTGCGGCAATCTGGATGGGCGACATACCGATCGCGCCAACGCACTGCGCGATCGCGGCGCCGAGATCGTCCAGCTGGCGAACCCGGCGGGCAAGGTCGATCTGCCCGCGGTGCTGAAAGTGCTGGGCGAGCGCAACGTCAACGAATTGCATGTCGAGGCGGGCTACAAGCTGAACGGCTCGCTGCTGCGCGAAGGCTGCGTCGACGAACTGCTCGTGTATCTCGCGCCGAGCCTGCTCGGCATGGATTCGATGAGCATGTTCAATCTGAGCGCGCCCGACACGCTCGAGGGCCGCGTCAAACTGAACTTCCACGCGGTCGACCGGATCGGCGAAGATGTGCGGATTCTCGCCCGCTTCATGCCTCAACCTGCCCCCGAGGCCACGCCCGGACCCGGCAGCGATTCCGCGCCCCCACCCGTTTCGAAATGATCGAGGATTAGTACGATGTTCACAGGAATCGTCGCGGCCGTGGGCCGCATTGAATCAGTCAAGCCGCTCGGCACGGACGGCGACGCGGGCGTGCGCCTGAACGTCGAAGCCGGCGGTCTCGATCTCGGCGACGTGCAGCTCGGCGACAGCATCACCATTCAGGGCGCCTGCATGACCGTCGTCGCGAAAACCGCCCACTCGTTCGAAGTCGACGTCTCGCGCGAAAGCCTGAACTGCACCGCGGGCCTCGGCGAGACCGGCGAAGTCAATCTCGAGAAAGCGCTGCGCGCACACGACCGGCTCGGCGGCCATATCGTTTCCGGCCATGTGGACGGCCTCGGCACGGTCACGCATTTCGCGCCGGTCGGCGAATCGCACGAACTGCGCGTGCTGGCACCGCGCGAGATCGGCCGCTACCTGGCGTACAAGGGCTCTATCACTGTCAACGGCGTGAGCTTGACCGTCAACTCGGTTAAAGATCGCGACGATGGCTGCGAATTCTCGATCAACCTGATTCCGCACACGGTCGAAGTGACGGCGCTCAAGCGTCTGCGTGAAGGCACGCAGGTGAATCTGGAGATCGATCTGATCGCGCGTTACGTCGAGCGCATGCTGAACGCGCCTAAGTAACAGGCCGCAAGCCGGTCACGCATGGGCCGGCGGCGGCGCCCCGCCGCATTCCGCCGGTTCGTGCATCCATCGTTTCAACGAGCTTAGCAACCGCGGACGGCTCATCGCCAGTCGGCCAAATGGCCTATGCCGTTCGGCGGAGGCGACTTGGGCCCGTGCGTGGCGTAAAATACGCGCTTTCTTCGAAACTCTCGCCAACATGACGCTCGCCTCCACTCTAGAGATCATCGCCGAACTGAAAGCAGGCCGGATGGTGATCCTCGTCGACGAAGAAGACCGCGAAAACGAGGGCGACCTCGTGATCGCCGCCGAATTCGTCACGCCGGAAGCGATCAACTTCATGGCCCGCTACGGCCGCGGCCTGATTTGTCTGACGCTCACGCAGGAACGCTGCAAGCTGCTGAACCTGCCGCTCATGACCTACCGCAACGGCACTCAGTACGGCACCGCGTTCACGGTCAGCATCGAAGCGGCCGAAGGCGTCACCACCGGCATCTCGGCGGCGGACCGCGCCCGCACGATCGCCGCCGCGGTCGCGCCGGACGCCAAGGCAGAGCACATCGTGCAGCCGGGCCATGTGTTCCCGATCATGGCGCAGCCCGGCGGCGTACTGGTGCGCGCCGGCCATACCGAAGCGGGCTGCGACTTCACCCAGCTGGCCGGGCTCACGCCGGCCGCGGTGATCTGCGAAGTCATCAAGGACGACGGCACGATGGCGCGCCTGCCGGACTTGATGGAATTCGCCAGCGAACACGGTCTGAAAATCGGCACGATCGCGGATCTGATCCACTATCGCAGCCGCACCGAGTCGATCGTCGAGCGGATTTGCGAACGCACCATGCAGACCGCGCACGGCGCATTCCGCGCGGTCATGTATCTCGACCAGCCGAGCGGTCAGCCGCATATCGCGCTGGTGCGCGGTACGCCGTGCACGGATCAGGACACGCTGGTGCGCGTGCATGAGCCGCTGTCGGTGCTGGACCTGCTCGAAGTCGGCGAATCCACCCATTCATGGACGCTGGACGCGGCCATGAAAGAAATCGCCGCACGCGATTGCGGCGTGATCGTGCTGCTGAACTGCGGTGACTCCAAAGACCATCTGATCGACGTCTTCAAGGCGTTCGACTCGAAGGAAAGAGCCGACGCACTGAAACGCCGCCCGGTCGACTTCAAGACGTACGGCATCGGCGCGCAGATTCTGCGTGAGCTCGGTGTCGGCAAGATGCAGGTGCTGTCGAACCCGCGCAAGCTGGGCAGCATGTCGGGCTACGGTCTCGAAGTCACGGGCTTCGTGCCGATGCCGGGCGGCAAGGCACAAGCTCCGCAACAAGGCTGATCCGACCATTCACGCGCTTCGCGCCCACTCAAAACACTACGGAATTCACATGGAAATCGGACAATACCAACCGAATCTCGACGGCGACGGACTGCGTATCGGCATCGTGCAGGCGCGCTTTAACGAGCCCGTTTGCAATGGCCTCGCAGACTCCTGCATCGAAGAACTCGAACGCCTCGGCGTGACCGGCGAAGATGTGCTGCTCGTCACCGTGCCGGGTGCGCTGGAAATCCCGCTGGCGTTGCAAAAGCTCGCCGAAAGCGCGCAATTCGACGCACTGATCGCGCTCGGCGCGGTGATTCGCGGCGAAACGTACCACTTCGAACTGGTATCGAACGAAAGCGGCGCGGGCATCACGCGTATCGGCCTCGACTTCGGCATTCCGGTCGCGAACGCGGTACTGACCACCGAAAACGACGAACAAGCCGTTGCGCGCATGACCGAGAAGGGTCGTGACGCAGCGCGCGTGGCCGTCGAAATGGCGAACCTTGCCGTCGCGCTCGAACAACTCGGCGGCGACGACGAGGAAGAAGACGAAGAAGAGGAAGAGGCATGAAGAGCGCACGCCGACGCTCCCGCGAACTGGCCACGCAGGGGCTTTACCAGTGGCTGCTGTCGGGTTCGCCCGGCGGTGAAATCGACGCGCAGCTGCGCGGCGCGCAAGGCTTCGACAAGGCCGACCACGAACATCTGGACGCCATTCTGCACGGCGTGATCCGCGATTCGGAAACACTGTCCGCAGCAATCACTCCGTGTCTCGACCGTCCGATCGAGCAGCTCTCGCCGGTCGAACGCGCCGTGCTGCTGGTGGCCGCGTTTGAACTGAAGAACCACATCGATATTCCTTATCGCGTGGTCATCAACGAAGCGGTCGAACTCGCCAAAACGTTCGGCGGCGCGGATGGCTACAAGTACGTGAACGGCGTGCTGGACAAGCTGTCGGCGCAACTGCGCGTGGATGAGACGCAGGCGGCTCGCAAGCGTTGAACGCAAGGCGCATGGCCGGCGACAGGGTCGTTGGCGTGCGCTACGCTGAACGAGCTGGCGTAACCGAACCGTTCGCAAGGACGCCGTTTCGCGCGCAGGCACTCGCGCCGAACGTCGTCCCGCTTTTGCTTCTGAACTGGATTTGATCGTATGAACTCCGTGACCGAACCCTTGGTGCGGCTTGCTGCACGTGTGGACGCCATCCAGCCTTTCTATGTGATGGAACTGGCCAAGGAGGCCGCGCTGCTTGAGCGCGACGGCCGCGACATCATTCATATGGGAATCGGCGAACCCGATTTCACCGCGCCCGAGCCGGTTATCGAGGCGGCCGCGAGCGCACTGCGCCGTGGCGTCACGCAATACACCAGCGCGCTTGGCCTGCACGCCCTGCGCGAAGCGATCTCGGCGCATTACGCCGACTTCTACGGCGTCAACGTGGATCCGGCGCGGATCGTCGTTACCGCCGGCGCATCGGCCGCATTGCTGCTGGCTTGCGCGGCGCTGGTCGATCGCGACGACGAAGTGCTCATGCCCGACCCGTGTTATCCGTGCAACCGCCATTTCGTGATTGCCGCCGAAGGCAAGCCGGTAATGGTGCCTAGCGGCCCGGCCGAACGTTTCCAACTCACCGCCGCCGATGTCGAGCGTCTCTGGAACGAGCACACCCGTGGCGTGCTGCTGGCGTCGCCGTCGAACCCGACCGGCACGTCGATCGAACCGGCCGAACTGGAGTGCATCGTCAAGGCGGTGCGCGCGCGTGGCGGCTTTACCATCGTCGACGAGATCTATCAGGGGCTGAGCTACGACGCAAAGCCCGTGTCGGCGCTCTCGTTCGGCGACGACGTGATCACCGTCAACAGCTTCTCGAAGTACTTCAACATGACGGGTTGGCGTCTGGGCTGGCTGGTGGTGCCGCCCGGCATGGTCGGCGCGTTTGAAAAACTCGCGCAAAACCTGTTCATCTGCGCTTCCGCGCTCGCCCAGCACGCGGCGCTCGCCTGCTTCGAGCCGGAAACGATCGCGATTTACGAAGCGCGGCGCCAGGAATTCAAGCGTCGCCGCGACTTCATCGCGCCGGCGCTGGAATCGCTCGGCTTTTCCGTGCCGGTGATGCCCGACGGCGCTTTCTACGTGTACGCGGATTGCCGCACGGTCGCGCACGCCGCGGCCGGCGACAGCGCGGCGCTCACCAAGGCCATGCTGCACGATGCGGGCGTGGTGCTGGTGCCCGGCATGGATTTCGGTACGCACGCGCCGAAGGAGTACATCCGGCTGTCGTACGCCACTGCCTATCCGAAACTGGAAGAGGCCGTCGACCGACTGGCGAAATTCTTCGGCAAGGGTTAAGCAGAGCGACTCTCACTCTCTCAATCGCCTGACGAAAAAAAAGGACACGCCAGATGCGTGTCTTTTTTTGTTGCAAGTCCTGCACGGAGTCGCCCGTTCTAAGCTGCCAACCTCAAGCGCCCAACTCCGATGCCGATGCCACGTGCTTCGTCGCGTTGGCGCTCGCGTCATCCTGCTCGGAGGAAACCGGCGCCTTCACCGGCGTCGCCGCGCTCAACGGATGACTGCCCTCGAGCGTCACCTGCACGCGCTTGCCATTGCTGGCCGACGCGGCCGTAGCCGTGTTGGTCGACGCCGTCAAAACCGGCGCCTGCGGTGCGTTGATCGGCACCTTTCGGCCACGCGCCACGTCCCGCAGACGGGCACGCTCGGCCATGACCTTGGCACCGTAGCCGCCGTCGTCCGGCGAAGTCGAGCCGACGTACAGACGCAAGCCGCCCGGCAGCGAGCCGCCACGTGCGATGCAATCCTTAAGCACCAGCGCGCCCACCTTGATGTTCGCGACCGGTTCGAGCGCCGCGCTCTGACCGCCGAAATACTGGAATTTGTCCGAGTGCACCTTGGACATCACCTGCATCAGGCCTTGCGCGCCGACGCCGCTCTCGGCGTACGGGTTGAAGCCCGACTCGATTGCCATCACTGAAAGCAGCAGCAGCGGATCGAGACCGACTTCGCGGCCGGTGTCGAACGCCGCCTTGACGAGCTCGCTGACGGGCTCCTGAGCAACGCGATAGCGCCGTGCAAGAAAGGACGCAACCAGGTCCTGCTCGCGGGTCGAGATCAGGACGCGGTCGTCGCGCGCGTCGGCGGATACACGTTGCGACGGGATCAGGCTTGCCAGCGCGGTAACGCTCTGCATGGTGCGCGGATCGAGGCCGTTCAGCGCCGCGACACCCATGCCGGTTGACCCGGCGGCGTCGAATGCGTTGTCAAAGCTGCTGTTGCTCGCGGTGACCGTGTTGCCGTTGTTCGTGACGCTCACGGCATCGGGGCCGTTCGAGCTGGCAGTCAGCGAGTCGTCGGAGGACGCGCGCGCGGGCGGTCCGAAAGCCGGCAGCGGGTTGCCCTGCAGCAGACGGGCGGGACCGGCTTGCACAGCGGCGGAGATGACCGGCATTGCCTTGGCGGCTAGCGTGCCGCGCAGGGCCGGCATCAGCCACAGTGCGACTGTCAGCACCACCGCGATACCGCCGACGATGCTGAACAGGTGATGACTCATTCGCGTCCCGCAGCGCACCACACCGCGCACAACTTGTGCGATACGCTCATCGGGACGCCACGATAACCAGGCGTTCATTCAGATCTCCCATGTTGCATGATCCGCGAACCCCGCCATATGTACAGACGGTGAAGCACGTTCGCAGAATCAAGACATCGCGCGCTCTGTCTGGTTAGGGCAGCAGCGACGTCGGGAAAACGGTAAATACCGTTTGTGGGGAGCCATCCTGGAAAAGGACCGCGGCATGTCAAAAAAGCATGCGGGCGGTGGCTCCCACGCGAAAAACCAGCGTCAGTTAACGCTGGCGAGGACATCAATAAGACCGTCTAATACCGTGCAGGAATCGGTAAGCGGTGACGCGTTGCGTCTGATGGGACCGGGGGGCAGTGGTAAAAAGGTTCACGCCCTGCAACCAATGTGGACGGATTTTATGCAGGGTTTTATAGATCGTCAACACTATAGATAGGCAAATGTATAACTAATTGTAATAACGAACCCTGTTCAGACGGCCCAAAACCGCGCGGCGCGCGCCTTTTGACCTGTTTCGGCTCCCCCGTCTCGCCTAGGTCATTTGGCCGAGCTACGTGCGCTCGTCAACACAGGTAAAATCGACAATCGTTCTGGCGCCGTTAAACCGTGCTGCGCCTCCCTTCTTCGCCGCTTGCGCGGCACTGAACCGCACCAGATGAAATACAAAGACCTGCGCGATTTCGTCGGCCGTCTCGAGACCATCGGCGAACTGCGCCGCATCTCACAAAGCGTCTCGCCTGTCCTGGAAATGACCGAGTTGTGCGACCGCGTGCTGCGCGCCGGCGGCCCCGCTTTGTTGTTCGAGAGCAAGACACAGCATGCGTTCCCGGTGCTCGGCAACCTGTTCGGCACACCTCGGCGGGTCGCGCTCGGCATGGGAGTGGACGCGCAAGCCGGCGAAGGCGACGGCGCCGCGCTCGAGTCGCTGCGCGACGTGGGCCGACTGCTCTCCGCATTGAAGGAACCGGAGCCGCCGAAGGGACTCAAGGACGCCGGCAAGCTGTTCTCCCTCGCAAAGGCGGTGTGGGACATGGCGCCCAAGACGGTGAGCGCGCCGCCCTGCCAGGAAATCGTCTGGGAAGGCAACGACGTGGACCTCGGGAAGCTGCCGATTCAAACCTGCTGGCCCGGCGACGCCGGCCCGCTGATTACATGGGGCCTGACCGTCACAAAGGGCCCAAATAAGAGCCGACAAAATTTAGGCATATATCGCCAGCAATTGATCGGACGTAACAAATTGATCATGCGATGGCTCGCGCATCGCGGCGGCGCGCTCGATTTCCGCGAGTTCGCCCTGCAGAACCCGGGCAAGCCGTATCCGGTGGCAGTCGTGCTGGGCGCCGATCCAGCCACGATCCTCGGCGCGGTCACGCCGGTGCCCGACACGTTGTCCGAATACCAGTTCGCCGGCTTGTTGCGCGGCGGCCGCACGGAACTGGCGAAGTGCATCACGCCGGGCGTCGACGGCTTGCAGGTGCCCGCGCGCGCCGAGATCGTGCTCGAAGGCTTCATCTATCCGCAGGAAGGCGCGCCTTCGTCCGCTCCCGCAGGCGCACCGCCGCGTCCGGTCAAGGGCGCGTCGGCGGGCTATGAACATGCGCTGGAAGGCCCGTACGGCGACCACACCGGCTACTACAACGAGCAGGAGTGGTTCCCTGTCTTCACGGTCGAGCGCATCACCATGCGGCGCGATGCGATCTATCACTCCACGTACACCGGCAAACCACCCGACGAACCCGCCGTGCTCGGCGTCGCGCTCAACGAGGTGTTCGTGCCGCTGTTGCAAAAGCAGTTCAGCGAGATCACCGACTTCTATCTGCCGCCCGAAGGCTGCAGCTACCGCATGGCCATCGTGCAGATGAAGAAGAGCTACCCCGGCCATGCCAAACGCGTGATGTTCGGCGTGTGGAGCTTCCTACGGCAGTTCATGTATACCAAGTTCATCGTCGTGGTCGACGAGGACGTGAATATCCGCGACTGGAAGGAAGTGATCTGGGCGATCACCACGCGTATCGATCCGGCGCGCGATACGGTGCTGGTGGACCGCACGCCGATCGACTATCTGGATTTCGCCTCGCCGGTGGCCGGACTCGGATCGAAGATGGGCCTCGACGCGACCAACAAGTGGCCCGGGGAAACCGATCGGGAATGGGGCCGCCCCATCGTGATGGACGACGCGATCAAACAGCGCATCGACTCCTTGTGGAACGAGTTGGGCCTCTGAGGCAAGCCGTACGACAAGACTGAATAACAAAGCTAACGGAGCCGTCGCGCAGATGCATGCTTTTTCAATGATGTCGGATGGGTTTTTTCTGTCGCTGTCGCTGTGTCTGGATATCGGCCTCGTGAACGTCGCCATGATTTCCCTGACGCTCTCGCATGGCTTCAAACCGGGCTTCTGGCTCGGCCTCGGTTCGTGCATCGGCGATCTGATTTATGCGGCGCTCGCGCTCGCGGGCATGGCCGCCTTGCTGCAGTTCCAATCCGTGCGCTGGGTGGTGTGGATCGGCGGCGCGGCGATCCTGCTCTTCCTGACCTGGAAGATGGCGCGTGAAGCGATGTTCCCGGCGAGGGCGCCGGCGGTGGCCGGCGAGGCGGACGCGAATGCGCCGCATCTGTCCGCGTGGCGCGGTTTCCTGCGCGGCGTCCTGCTGGCGGTGTCGTCGCCGTCGGCGATTTTGTGGTTCGCCGCGGTCGGCGGCGCGCTGATCGCGAAAGCCGGCGCCGCGAGCGTGACGACCGCGCCGGTCTTTCTCGGCGGATTCTTTCTGGGCGGTCTGTGCTGGACGATCTTTATCTGCGGACTCGGCAGCCACGGGCGCAAACGCGCCGGCACCGGCTTGCTGCGCGCCTGTCACGTGCTGTCTGCGCTGCTGTTTGCCTACTTCTCGTACAGCGTGATCGTCAACGGGTATCGTGATCTGATCGTGCAAACCGCGCACGTGGCGAGCTGATATGAAAACGGCCCGCGTTGGCGAGCCGTTTTCGATTGAGCACCGGGCGAGCGCAATAGCGCCTGCCCACGCAATGTATCAGGCAAGATACTGCGCAAGCTTTTCCAGGTCGACGTTGCCGCCGCTCACCACCACGCCGACACGCTTTCCCTTCACCGGCACGATGCCGTTGAGCACCGCGGCCGCGGCGAGACAGCCCGTCGGCTCGACCACGATCTTCATGCGCTGCGCGAAAAAGCGCATCGTCTCGATCAACTGCGCGTCGCTGACCGTTTCGATCCGCGCGACCAGTCTCTGGATGATGGCAAACGTGTAGTCGCCCAGATGCGTGGAAGCAGCGCCGTCGGCAATCGTGCGCGGCGTGTCGATATGCACGATCTCGCCGCGCGCCAGCGATTGCTGGCCGTCGTTGCCAGCTTCCGGTTCAATGCCGATCACCGTGCACGCCGGGCTCAGTGCCGCTGCGGACAACGCACTGCCGCTGATCAATCCGCCGCCGCCGAGGCACACGAACAGCATGTCGAGCGGCCCGGTTTCCTCGATCAACTCCTTCACCGCCGTGCCCTGCCCGGCGATCACATGCGGATGATCGTAAGGCGGAATCAGCGTCATGCCGCGCTCTTCGGCGAGCCGCCGGCCGATTTCTTCGCGATTTTCCGTGTAGCGGTCGTAGGTGATTACTTCCCCGCCGTAGCCCTTGGTTGCCGCGACTTTCGCTGCGGGTGCATCCTGCGGCATGACGATCGTGGCGTGGATGCCGGCAAGGCGCGCCGACAAGGCAATCGCCTGAGCATGGTTGCCCGACGAATAGGTCAGCACGCCGGCTTTGCGCTGCTCCGCGTCGAAATGCGAGATCGCGTTGAAGGCGCCGCGAAATTTGAAGGCGCCCATGCGTTGAAAATTCTCGCACTTGAAGAACACCGACGCCCCGGTGCGCTCATTGAAAGTGCTAGAGGTCAGAACGGGAGTACGGTGGGCGACGCCCTCAAGACGCGCTGCGGCGTCGAGTACGTCGTCGAAAGTGGGAGCGGGAAGCGCTTGCATCGGCGAAACTCTCCAGAGCGGTGGCGAAACAACCATTCTCCCAGCTTCGACCAAGCTTTGGAACGTCAGGCGTGAAGTGAGCGTGAGAATGTCTCTGGCAACTCGTAGCCCTGACCGGCTGGAGCGAATTCAAACCGTCATTCGGACAATAAGCCCGCCATTGACTGCATGAAAAGCCGCCAACAAAAATACAAACGGCGTAACCCGGCGATCAAGCCGGCGTTACGCCGTCAATCAAAATCGATCCACTACATTTAGCGGCGATAGTAGCCGTGACCGTAGTAACCGCGGTAATAGCCGTGATGATAGTAAGGACGCCCATAGCCACCGTAATACCCACCTACGACGACTGGCGGCGGTGCATAAACGACCGGCGGTGCATAAACCGGCTGCGGTGCGTAGTAAACCGGCGGCGGCGCGGCATAAACCGGGTAAGCCGGCGCAATCGGAACTCCGATACCGATACCGACGGAAACGTGTGCCTGAGCGGCACCGGCAAGCCCCAATCCGAGTGCTGCGGCAACGACAAACGGAACGATCTTTTTCACTTTTATTCTCCTAGCGCGGCCCACCAGGGTCGCCGACTTCGCATGCCCTGCATGCTACGAAATCAATGTATCGAAAAAGACCGCACCCATCTGTTCGCATTTGTTGCAAATTGCAATCGGCGACAAAAGCGCGCAATTCCAGCGGACGCCGAAAGCGGTCAATCAGCTTCGTAATGCGCTGAAAACTCAGGGATTGCCCGTGTCCGGAGACACCGCAATCAGTCGCAATGCCCGCCTTACGGCTTGCGGCATTTGCTACACAGTAATCTTTGATTACAAATTAGCTTCGATCCTGACGGCGTCCAATTGCACCCCAGAATGAAAAATGCCCGACTGATGAGGCCGGGCATTCCTTACCTGCAAGGGTCGCTACGTCAACCGACCTTCACATACGCGAACTCGCGAGACACGCTGGGCGGGACATAGGCGCCGCTGATCCGCACGCGCGGCGTCAGGCGCTTTTTCTGATCCCACCAGCGACGGCGCTGCGCGTGCGTCAGGAACCGCAAGTGCTTTCGGTAAGAAAAAATATTCATCGTGAACCTCCCGAATCTGACTGCGAGACGAAATACCCAGAACAGCAACTGCCAAACCGGCTCTGAAGAATTATGAGCAGTCTTTAAACCCGCGGGCGACAGCAGCCGGATGGTCAGCCGGGGGCGTCATATCGCAGGCGCACTGATCGAGTGAAGCCGCTGCCCTGCCGCGCCGCGAGCGTGGCGGATGCGCGATACTTCTGCTTTACCAATGTTTCGTCTGGAGCAGGCACCCATGTCCCAGCCCTCTCTGCCGCGCCTCGGCTTTATCGGTGCGGGCCGGCTCGCGCGCTGTCTCGCGCTGAGCTTTTCACGCTCCGGTTATCCGGTCACCGCGGTAGCCAGTCGCTCGGCAACTTCCGCCGGCCGGCTTGCCAGTCAAATCGAGCATTGCGCGGCATTCGAGAACCCACAACAGGTTGTCGACGCCGCCG
Source organism: Paraburkholderia sp. BL17N1 (assembly GCF_003634175.1). Lineage (NCBI taxonomy): Bacteria > Pseudomonadati > Pseudomonadota > Betaproteobacteria > Burkholderiales > Burkholderiaceae > Paraburkholderia > Paraburkholderia sp. BL17N1. Next base: position 2,280,888 of record NZ_RBIW01000001.1, on the reverse strand, counting down.
ATATCGTCTTTTTAGCTGTTCCCGATGACAGCATCGGTACGTCAGCGCACACACTCCGGTTCACTCCCGACACCGCCGCCGGCGCGCACGGCAAGGCGCTCGTGCACTGCAGCGGGGCTTCGCCGGTCGAATTGCTCGCCCCAGCACGCGACCAGGGCGCCTCGATCGGCGGTTTTCACCCACTGTACCTCTTTAGCGGCGAACTCGCCGATCTGGAGCGCATCGCCGGTTGTTCGGTGACCATCGAAGCCGACGGCGCACTGGGAGACACGCTGACAGCGCTAGCCGTCGCGCTGCGCTGCCATCCGCTGTCGATTCCGGCGGGCGGTCGCATGCTCTATCACGCCGCCGCGCACTACGCCGCCAGCTTCGCGCTGTGCAGCCTCGCGGAATGCGTCGCGCTGTGGCGCACACTCGGCTTTGCCGAAGACGATGCGCTGCGCGCGCTGCTGCCGATGCTTTCCGGCACGATTGAAACCGCCCGCGACAGGGGTTTGCCCAATGCGCTCGCAGGCCCGGTCTCGCGCGGCGACACCGGCGTGGTTCAGAAACAACTGGCGCTGCTGGAAGGCCTCGGCGGCGACCACGCCGCGCTGTACGGGCTGATGTCGCGGCGCGCGGTCGGCCTGGCCGAACGCCGCGCCACGCCGCCCGCCGCGATCGACGCCATCGCCGAGGTGGTGGAAGAATCGCTCAACCGGTCGCTGAATCAGGCTGCAGCAGGTGCAAGCGTCAAGTAAGCCGTGATAATGTGACGTCCGGCGCCGCGCGCAATCCGCCAGCGCCGCGCATCGGGACCAACAGACGAGAACGCACAATGATCAAGGTCAGCATCCTCTATCCGTATCGGGAAAACGGCCACTTCGACGTGGACTACTACTGCGTCTCGCATATGCCGCTCGCGGCGAAGCTGTTCGGGCCGTCGCTGAAGGGCTGGTCGGTCGACGTCGGCATCAACGCAGGGCCACCGGGAACGCCGCCACCGTACGTCGCAGCGGGCCATTTCCTGTTCGACAGCGCGGACGACTTCTACAAAGTCTTCAAACCGGCTTACGAGCAATTGATGGCCGACATTCCCAACTACACGGACGGCGGCAACGGCACGATTCTGCTCAGCGAGATCAAGATTTCCGTGTGATGCCCCGCGGAACGCGGACAAATCGCGGCCTTTAATATAGTGAGCCGTTGATCGTGACCCGCGAACCGTGACATTGCAGCACCACGCGGCCGCTTCAAACGACGCGTAACGCGCCCCGAGTGCGGGAAAGGCGCGGGAAATTCAAATGAACCCGCCGGCGCGCCGTTTGGAGAGCGCCGGCACCCTGCGGCCGCTCGGCGGCCGTCATTCGAAGGATAAGGACACGAGATGTTTGGCGATATCGCCCGTTTTCTGCTCAATACCGTCTTCACGCTGTTCGGCGCGGCGCTGTTGCTGCGCGCATGGCTGCAAGTCGTGCGCATGCCGCCGTACAACCCCGTCACGAATGCCGTGCTGCAAGTCACCAACTGGATCGTGCTGCCCTTGAGGCATATCTTGCCGAGCACGCGCAAGATCGATTGGGCGAGCCTTGTCGCGGCCCTCCTCGCTGCCATCGTGTATGTCGTGCTGATGGTGGTGCTGACGGGCGCCGATCCACTCACGCTGTTGCCGACGCTGTTGATCGTCGCGGTGCTGACTTTGATCAAGTGGGCGCTGAATCTGATCATCTGGCTGACGATTCTGATGGCGCTGCTGTCATGGCTCAATCCGCGTTCGCCGGCCATGCCGATCCTGTATCAGCTCACGGCGCCGTTTCTGAATCCGCTGCGCCGCGTGGTGCCGCAACTCGGCGGCATCGACCTTTCGCCGATCCTGCTGTTCGTGATCGTGCAGGTGCTGCTGATGGTGGTCACCCGTGCCGCCGTTCAACTGACTTATTTCGTCATCTGAACGCGCAGGTAGGGAATATTCAGAAGCCGCCGCCCATCAGAAAGGCGGCGGCTTTGTTTCATGCGTCGCTTATTGCTTCGTCAACTGACCGTAGGCGACCGTGGTGTTGGCCGCTGTCCTGATCATGAACAAAATCGTGCGGACGTACAGGGTGCTGGCCGTGATCGGCAGGAACGTAATCGCGGCATTGCCCGAATACGTCGCGCCCGATTTCAACGTGCAGGACGCGGTCGTGCCGGTCACGCTCAACGTGTAGAGATTCTTGCTGGACGACGGCGTGGCGAGCAGCAACGTTCCGGAGACCGGGCAGCCGCTCAATGTGCCGCTGAGCGTGCCGTCGTTTGCAATCGTCAGTGACGAACCGGTTTGCGCCCACGTGCCCGCGACGCTCGACTGGGTAACCGCGAGCGCATTCGCCGCGTCGTAGTTCCAGGACAGGTTCACCGTGGTGCCGTTCTCGACGTAGCTGCCCGTGAACGTCTGTTTATTCACGAAGGTGCCCGAGCCGGAGGTGGTCGGATAATAGAAGCCGCCGATGAATTCCACACCCGAGGTGAGCGTCCAGTTCGGCGCGCTGGGCGCGATGACGCCGAAGAATTCCGACATGCCGACGCCGCCTACCGTATTCAGGTAAGAGATGTTGCCTTGCGGATCGACGAACGCCGTGGTCTTGTCGATGCCGGACTGGCTTGTCCACACCCCTTCTACGCCGTTGCCCGTGGCCGCGGCCGAACCGCTCTGCGGACTGGTCAGACTCGGCAGCTGCTCGCCGCTCAGGGCGGGCGAAGAAGCCTGAACCGGCGCGCTTGCGGGAACGGGAGCACTTGCCACGGCCGGCGCCGAAGCGCTGCCGATCGCAGGCGCTGCCGCCGAATTGCCCCCGTCGCCGCCACCGCCACACGCGGCCAGCGCGAGCGAAGCGAGCAGGGATAACGTCAAATTAGCTTTAATTTTCATATCCATTTTGTTTTTGGGTGAGTGCACAGCCAATCAGATTGGCTATGGCACACCGTTGGTCATTTTGATCTCGATGATTGCCGCCAGCGCCGATTCGTTGAAATATTTCAGAAAGTCACTTGACAGAATCAAATCGAATGAATTCTTGTAACATTTGGAAAGGGCGCTAAAGAAGTAAACGGCGGCATTCCGGTAAGCTTTAATATTTATTCGAATGTCTTGAGCGACCGCTCAGTCGATAGCGATGAAATTTCATGCATAACGAATCAAAAAATCGAAGCAAGCGGTGCGTAACTATTTGATTGGCCTTGTATTTATATGGGCTTCTAGCTGCATTCGATTTCCGCGATCTGGTTGGCAGTCGGAGCGTTAATCGGCTAGTTCCGCGCTGTGCGCGGTAGCGGACGGCAGAGCCTCGGTGTACTCGGTTGCGGCGCCTGACGAAGACGATGCCGCGTTATTCGCGTTAGGTAGAACTCGCGAGGGAGATAGCGGAGCGAATGCGCAGGAGCACGCGACGAATCGCTGAGTACGGCTCGGCGGATACGATGAGCCCGTGCGTTGTGGGACGGAACATCACACGCGCTCCCCGCAGTCAGCACACCACCTGACGCGCCGCAAGCGTCCACGTTTGCCAAGTCGCGTGAAACGCGCGTAGAATGGCGTGCTCTGCGGGCGTCGTATAATGGTAATACCCTAGCTTCCCAAGCTAGAGCCGTGGGTTCGATTCCCATCGCCCGCTCCAGATTCTTTCTAGTCGGCTCGTGAGCAATCGGGCAGATTCGTGAAAGGATCTGACTCTACCGCTCTTCTCGCCTCTACCCGTAAAAAGCTTTTCCTGATCGTTGAATCCGGGAATCCATCCGCTTGCGCAAATCGGCCGAGAAGAATCTTGAGTAGCGACGTCGCCGCAAAAGGCATCTCATCGCGAAGCGCGAATCACCGGTAGTCGGAGGGGCAGTAAGACTATGGGCGCCGATGCGCATACTTGCTCATGAGCATTTACTCCGTCAGATAATCGCCCAAAGAAATAGCTTACAAAAACATTAAATCATCTGCGCAGATGCCCGCCTTATTGGAATGTAATATCCCACTCACATCCCTACTCCCGCCATCTCCGGTCAGTCTGGACGCGCCCTTTTGGGTTGTGCTACCTTACGCGCACTTGCAACGCCCGCTCCACTTTCCTGCTGACACCTTCAGCAGAATCCAGCACGAGCCGCCTCCATGAAGGCGGCTTTTTTGTCATAGCGGCGGCCTGGCGCAGCGACCCGTCAACCTCGCGCTCACTCGCCGTGCCGGTCGGACTCGCGCCTCATACCGCGCAAGCTCGGACCGGCACCGTGCAGCACGCCGGGCGCGCCGCGAAGCCCTTTACCCTTGTAGCAGCATCGACGATGATCCACGATCCAAACGACGCCGGCCCGCCGGACGACCTCCCGACGCCCTCCAGCGAAACCGGACACCAACCGAACGCCGACGACAACGCGCCGCAAGAAGCCCTGCATCGGCGCCGCATCCGCAGCTTCGTCACGCGCGCCGGCCGCGTCTCGACCGGCCAGCGCCGCGCCATGGACGAACTCGGCCCGCGCTTCGTGGTGCCCTTTGCGCCGCAGCAGCCTGACTGGAACGCCGTATTCGGCCGCGAGGCGCCACGCGTGCTGGAAATCGGCTTCGGCATGGGGGCGACCACCGCCGAAATCGCCTCACACCGTCCCGGCGACGATTTTCTCGGCGTCGAAGTACACGAGCCGGGCGTCGGAGCGCTGCTGAAATTGATGGGTGAACAGAACCTGTCCAACATCCGCATCGTTCAGCACGACGCGGTCGAGGTACTCGAACAGATGATCGCGCCAGCCAGCCTCGACGGCGTGCACATCTTCTTTCCGGACCCGTGGCACAAGGCGCGCCACCACAAGCGCCGGCTGATCCAGCCGAAGTTTGTCGCGCTGCTGGCGTCGCGCCTGAAGCCCGGCGCGTATCTGCATTGCGCGACCGACTGGCAAAACTACGCCGAACAAATGCTCGAAGTACTAAGCGCCGATCCGGCGCTGGAAAATACCGCCGACAGCTATGCGCCGCGTCCGGAGTACCGTCCGGTGACGAAGTTCGAGCGCCGTGGATTGCGGCTCGGGCATGGCGTGTGGGATCTCGTCTTCCGCAAACGCGGCGTTGCATAAACGCGCAGCACGATTCGGCACGCAACGAAAAAGGTCCGCAAACGCGGACCTTTTCTCATGGTTCAAGCAAAAGGCGAGCGCTCAATCCGTCCAGCTCAACGCGCCGCTGTAGCCGACCAGCAGGATCAGCAGTCCGAAGCCGATGCGATACCACGCAAACGCGGTGAAATCGTGCGCGGCGATGTAGCGCAGCAGCCAGCGCACGCAGGCAAAAGCACTGATGAAGGCCGCCACAAACCCGACCGCGAAGGTGCCGAGCGCATCGACAGAAAGCAGGTGCCAGTCTTTGTACAGCTCGTAAGCGGTAGCGCCGAAAATGATCGGAATCGCGAGGAAGAACGAAAACTCCGTGGCGACGCGCCGGTCGAGACCGAACAGCATTCCGCCGATGATCGTCGAGCCCGAGCGCGACATGCCGGGAATCAGCGCGAAACATTGCGCGAGGCCGACTTTCAACGCGTCCAGCGCGCTCAGGTCGTCCACGTTTTGCACGCGCGCTTCCCTCTCGCCTTGCGCGCGCTGACGCGCCTCCGCCCACAGGATCACAACGCCGCCCGCCACCAGTGCGAACGCGACCGGCACCGGCGAGAACAACGCCGCCTTGATGGATTTCTCGAACAGCAAGCCGAGCACGATCGCCGGAATCGTGGCGATGATCACATTCAGCGTGAAGCGGCGCGCATCCGGCCGGCTCGGCAAACCGGATACGACACTGCCGATGCGGCGGCGGAATTCCCAGCACACCGCGAGAATCGCGCCGAGCTGGATCACGACGTCGAAAGTTTTCGCGTGCTCATCGGTAAAGTTCAGCAGGCTGCCCGCGACGATCAAATGCCCGGTGCTCGACACGGGCAAAAACTCCGTCAATCCCTCGACGACGCCCAGAATCAGCGCCTTGCAAGCCAATAGCCAGTCCATCCGTGCCCCTAATCGCTGTAGTCAGTCGGAACGAACAGGGCCGGCACGGAAAGCGCGCGGCCCTGCCGGCCGCGCGCCGCGTCATTTTTCGACGATCTGCACGCGTATGCCGTTTGTAAGGATGGTGATTGTACCGGGTTCGTAATTCACTCCGGCAAATTGCAGTTGTTCGGGCTTGAAGGTGTAGATCGGATAGTTGGTCAGCAACTGCGTGGCGAGCACCGCCGCAGCCGCATTGATCTGCTGGGTATAGGCCTGCGCCTGCCCGCTCACGCTGACGTTATCGACATTCGGCGACTTGAGCACGACCGATTTGCTGGCGGCGTCGTAGGCCAGTTCGCTCGACAGCGTGAACACGCCGTCGACCGGCTGCGGCATGAAGGGACTCACGAGACGCGCATCGAGCTTCACTGAGACGCGGTTCGCGTTGGGCAGCAAACCGACCACCGGGTGGGTCAGCGCGACATCGAACACCTGCGAAACCGTGCGCTGATAGGGGAATTTACGCTGCACCGCGTCCTGCACCTGCTGCTGCGAGAACGTGTAATGCGACGGGATGAACGGAAAAGTCGAGGTTGCGCAGGCCGAGAGCGAAACGGTGATGCCGAGCGCGCTGCAGCCTGTCAGCGCGGCAATCAGGAAGCGGCGCCGGGCCGGCGCGGCGGGTCGAGTCATGCGAAATCTCCTGTGGAAACCTGTTCTGGCATGCGATTACGGTGTTCGTTTTCGGCTGGTGGTTTGCTGTTTGCTGTTTGCTGTTTGCGGCGATTCGCTTGCGCGCGTTAGCGCTGAGCCACCGGTTGCGCGTTCGGTTGAGTTTGCATCTCCAGTTGCGTGAGCCACGCGAGCGCCTCGCCGCGATTCGTGCCGCACATTTCCAGCTGCGGCTGCAGACCTGAACAGCACGCCGGCCGTTCAGGCTGACCGAAGATCGCGCAGCGCAGATCGTCGCCGAGTTGCGCGCAGCGTACGGCCGCCGGCTTGCCATTCGGCATACCCGGAATCGGACTCGAAATCGACGGCGCAATACAGCACGCGCCGCAATCAGGGCGGCACGCGTGACCGGCCACGCGGAACGGAGACTCGCGCTTCACGGCGCTGTTCGACACATCACTCACGACATTTTTCCTGAACCCAAAAACGGGCTATGCACTATCAGACCCGCATTGTGCCACCGCATTCCGTGCGACCTTTTTACGCAATCGGGCGAATGGCCACTCGCGTAAACTCGAAAGATCCTAAAGGCCATGCGCAAGAGGCGTCTGCGCGGATCGATCCGGTCGCGCGAATCGCGGCGGTCCGCCTCTTACCCGATGGCCGTCAGCCAGCCCTCGAGTCCCTCATGTCCATCGCCAGCACGCTGTTCCGCCCTGACCTGCTCGCCAAATACAGCGCGAACGGCCCACGGTATACGTCCTATCCGACCGCCCTGCAGTTCCGCGACGACTTCGATCGCACCGACTATTTACGCGCCGCCGCCGACCCCGGCGCGTCGTCCACGGATCTCTCGTTGTACTTCCACATTCCGTTTTGCGACACCGTGTGTTTCTACTGCGGCTGCAACAAGGTCGCCACCAAAAATCGCGCCCATGCGCGTCCGTACCTGGATCGGTTGAAACGCGAAATGGCATTGCAGGCGGCCTGTTTCGACACGCGGCGTCCGGTATCGCAATTGCACTGGGGCGGCGGCACGCCGACCTTCCTGTCGCACGAGGAAACGGCCGAACTGATGGCCGCCACGCGCGAGCACTTCACGCTGCTGCCCGACGCCGAAGCCGAGTATTCGATCGAAGTCGATCCGCGCGAAGCGTCGCCCGATACCATCGCCCATTTGCGCAAGCTGGGTTTCAACCGGCTGAGCCTCGGCGTGCAGGACTTCGATCCGATCGTGCAGCAGGCGATCAACCGCATTCAGCCGCTCGAGATGACCGCCTCGGTGATGCAGGCCGCCCGCGCCACGGGCTTTCACTCGATCGGCGTCGATCTGATTTACGGACTGCCGCATCAGACGGTCGAGAGCTTCGGCCGCACGCTCGACACGATGCTCGCGCTTGCGCCCGATCGCCTCTCCGTCTTCGCCTATGCGCACATGCCGCAGCTCTTCAAGATGCAACGCCAGATGGACCCCGCCACGCTGCCTTCATCCGACGTTAGACTCGCGATCCTGCAGCATGTGGTCGAACGTCTGACGGGCGCGGGCTATGTGTACATCGGCATGGATCACTTCGCGCTGCCCACCGACGAGCTCGCGCGCGCACAAGCGCAGCGCACCTTGCATCGCAATTTTCAGGGCTACAGCACGCGCGCGGAATGCGATCTGATCGGCTTCGGCGCATCGTCCATCGGCAAGGTCGGCGACGTGTACGCGCAGAACGTCAAGGATCTGCCGGGCTATGCCGCGGCGATCGATGCGGGCACGCTCGCCATCGCACGTGGCGTGCGCCTCACCGCCGACGACCGTCTGCGCCGCGACGTGATCACGCAACTGATGTGCAACCTGGAATTGCGCTTCGACGAATTCGAAGCGGCGTATGGCATCCGCTTCGCCGGGACATTCGAGCCGGAGTTAAAGCGCTTGCGCGGCTTCGAGCAGGACGGTCTGGTGTCGCTCGAAGCAGGCAAGCTCGAAGTGCGGATGGCCGGCCGCATGCTCGTGCGCAACATCGCGATGGTGTTCGACCGCTATCTCGGCCAGCAGACACTCGAACGATTTTCCCGCACGGTTTGAAGGCCTTGCAGCGGAAGAAGGCAACTGGCTTGCCCGGCGCCGAATTTTCGGCCATAATCTGCGTCTTCGCCGCGCGCCAGCTTCTGACGCGTACGCTGCAAGACCTGCCCAGGTGGTGAAATTGGTAGACGCAGGGGACTCAAAATCCCCCGCCGCAAGGCGTGCCGGTTCGATTCCGGCCCTGGGCACCAAAGAATTCGAAAGACCGCTGTTTCAGTATTCCTCGAACCCCGCCAGCACATGCTGCTCGCGGGGTTTGTCGTTTCTGGCCCGTCTGAAAACCTCAAGGATTGCAAACGGCGTGAGCGCGAACGTCGCCCCTCACGCCATTCGAGACACCTTACCGCCCCACCACCCGCGCCCCACCCTGCACAGCCGCGCGCCGGCGCTTGAACACATATCCGGCCCACATCACCACCAGCCACGCCGGCACCAGCCACACGGACACCGACAAGCCCGGCGTCATCGCCAGAATCACGAGGATCAACGCCATGAACGCGAGGCAGATCCAGTTGCTGACCGGGAACCAGAACGACTTGAACACGAGTGTCTCGCCGGCAGCAACCATTGCCTTGCGCGACTTGAGATGCGTCAGGCTGATCAGCGCCCAGTTCAGCACGAGCGCGGCGACCACCAGCGCCATCAGCAAGCCGAGCGCTTCGGCGGGAATCAGATAGTTGACGATCACGCACGTGAACGTGGCAAGCGCCGACAACCCGATCGCCATATACGGCACGCCGCGCCGGTCGACCTTCATCAGCGCGCGCGGCGCATTGCCCTGCTCCGCGAGGCCGTACAGCATGCGGCTATTCGCATACACGCCGCTGTTGTACACCGACAGCGCGGCAGTCAACACCACCACGTTGAGGACGTTCGCGGTCAGCGTCGAGCCGATCTGCGAGAAGATCATCACGAACGGACTGCCGCCCGCCGCTACTTCATTCCACGGATACAACGACAGCAATATCGCCAGCGAGCAGATGTAGAAAATCAGGATCCGGTAGATCACCTGATTCACGGCCTTCGGAATACTCTTCTGCGGCTGGTCGGCTTCCGCCGCCGTAATGCCGATCAGCTCCAGCCCGCCGAATGAAAACATGATGACCGCGAGCATCATGAACAGGCCACGAAAGCCGTGCGGGAAAAAGCCGCCGTGAGCCCAAAGGTTGGTGATCGAGGCTTGCGGACCACCATGGCCGCTGATCAGCAGATAGCCGCCGAACACGATCATGCCGATCACCGCCACGACCTTGATGATCGCGAACCAGAACTCGGTTTCACCGTAGGCTTTGACATTGGCGAGATTGATCGCGTTGATCAACGCGAAACACACCAGCGCCGACACCCACGTCGGCACGCCCGGCCACCAGTAGTGAATGTAAGTGCCGACGGCGGTCAGTTCGGCCATGCTGACGAGCACATAAAGCACCCAGTAGTTCCAGCCGGACAGAAAGCCGGGAAAGTCGCCCCAATACTTGTACGCGAAGTGGCTGAACGAACCCGCCACCGGCTCCTGCGCCACCATTTCGCCCAATTGCCGCATGATCATGAAGGCGATGATGCCGCCGATCGCGTAGCCGAGAATCATCGACGGTCCGGCTGCCTGCAACACGCTGGCGGAACCGAGAAACAGGCCGGTGCCGATCGCACCGCCCAGCGCGATGAGCTGGATATGGCGATTCTTGAGCCCGCGCTTCAGGCCCTCTTGCTGCTGTGCACTATTCAACGTTGCGCCCCAGTGTATGGATATCGTTCGCCCGGACGGACTTATGGCCCGGCCCGGCAGAACCTGAAATTTTACCGTGGCCGATATTAGCTAAATACTGGGAGCAACCCGTGTTTGGTTCTGCGCCGCACTTAACGGCGAGGATAGTGATTGTCACTGGCGCAGGGCTTCTGTATGTTGCCCTAGTCGAGCTGTCAGCATTCGGAGATTCAACATGTCGCCCAAACATCTGCTTTGCGCCGCTGCTTTGTGTCTCTGCTTCACGGGGGTCGCCGCGCTCGCCCAGACCACCACGCCCAACGCGGCGCCGGCACCCGCCGCGCCCACCATGGCACCGGGCATGGCGCCCGCGGCCAAGCCGGTCGAAGAACCGCCCACGGAGGCAAGCGCGCCCGAAGCGCCAGCGCCCATGGCGCCCGCCGCACCACCCTCCAAAGTTGGCGCCACGCCGCCTCCCGCCGCGCCCATGACCGGCCCGGTCCGCAACGTCGTGCTGGTCCATGGCGCGTTCCTCGACGGCTCGAGCTGGAACGGCGTGGTCGCGAAATTGCAGCAGAAGGGCTATCACGTCAGTTCGGTGCAAAATCCGCTCACTTCCCTCGCCGACGATGTCGCCGCGACGCGCCGCGTCCTCGCGCGTCAGAACGGCCCGACCATTCTGGTGGGACATTCGTGGGGTGGCGTCGTGATCACCGAGGCGGGGGCGAACGCGCCGAACGTCGCCGGTCTCGTCTATGTCGCGGCCATTGCACCGGATCTGCACGAGTCGGCTATGGATCTGTTGAAGCGCGCCGCACCGGCGCCCGCGGGCGAGGGCATCATGAAGGATTCGAGCGGCTTCCTCTGGCTCGATCGCACGAAATATCACGCCGACTTCGCCGCGGATGTTCCCGAGAATCTGACCCGCGTGCTGGCCACCGCACAGGTGCCGATCGCCGCGAGCGCCTTCAATGAGACGGTCAGCCAGGTCGCGTGGAAGGAAAAACCGTCGTGGTATGTGCTCACGACACGCGACCGCGCGGTGTCGCCGGAAGTGGAAAAATTCATGGCCGACCGGATGGGCGCCAAGATCGTGCCGATGGCGTCGAGCCACCTTGCGCCCGTGTCGCACGCGGGCGCGGTCGCCGACGTAATCGATCGCGCGGCGCGTGAATTGAGCCGGCAGCAGTAGTCCGGTTCAGGCGTATGCGCGAAGGCGATCGCGCATACGCCGGTCAAAACGAACCACTCCAACGCATTTCAGCGCAGATTCGTCGTCGCCAGCTCGACGACCTCATCCCCGCGACCGTTCAGCACCGCCTTCAGCATATACAGGCTGAAGCCCTTGGCCTGCGCCCACTGGATCTTCGGCGGCATGGCGAGTTCGTGCTTCGCGGTCACCACGTCGATCACCGCCGGACCCGGATGCGCGAACGCCTCGCGCAATGCCGGTTCGATGTTTTCCGACAGTTCGATTCGGACACTGTATATTCCCGCGCCGCGCGCGATCGCCGCGAAGTCGGTGGTGGCCAGATCGGTGCCGGCCTCCAGATAACCGCCCGCTTTCATCTCCATCGCGACGAAGCCGAGCACGCTGTTGTTGAACACCACGACCTTGATCGGCAAATCCAGCTGACGCGCGGTGAGCAGATCGCCGAGCAGCATCGACAGGCCGCCGTCGCCCGACAGCGAGATCACCTGGCGGCCCGGGTTAGCGGCCTGCGCGCCCAGGGCTTGCGGCATCGCGTTCGCCATCGAGCCGTGATTGAACGAACCGTGCAGCGCGCGCTTGCCGTTCATGGTCAGATAGCGCGCGGCCCAGAGCGTCGGCGTGCCGACGTCGGCGGAGAACACCGCGTCCTCGTCGGCGACCTTGTCGACGATGCTGGTGAGGTATTGCGGATGAATCGCGCGTCCTGGGGCGGATGGCCGTGCGAGGTCGTCGAGGTCCTTACGCGTGTCCGCATAGTGCTTGCGCGCATTCTCCAGGAAACGCCGGTCGCTCTTGTGCTTGAGCCGCGGCATCAGTGCCTGCAAGGTCGCCTTCACGTCGCCGACCAGACCGAGCTTCAACGGCGCTCGCTTGCCGAGCGCGGAACCGCGCCGGTCGATCTGCACCACGTTGCCATGTGACGGGTAGAAGTTGCGATACGGGAAATCGGTGCCGAGCATCACGAGCGTGTCGCACGACATCATCGCGTGATAGCCGGAGCTGAAGCCGATCAGCCCGGTCATGCCGACATCGAAGGGGTTGTCCCACTCCACGTATTGCTTGCCACGCAGCGCATGCACGGTCGGTGCGCCGAGCTGATCGGCGAAGGCGACCACTTCGTCGTGCGCGCCGGCGCAGCCGCTGCCGCATAGCAGTGTCACGCCGCCCGCCTGGTTGAGCAGATCGGCGAGGCGGGCGAGATCCGCGTCGGACGGCACCACGGTGGAACGCTCCAGCGTGCCGGCCCATGCCGGCGTTTCCTCGGGTGCGTCGCCCAGCGCGACATCGCCCGGCAGCACGATCACCGCAACGCCGCGCTCCTCGATCGCGGTGCGCATGGCGCGCGCCAGCACACGCGGGAACTGCGACGGGTTCGTCACCAGTTCGACATAGTGGCTGCACTCCTTGAACAACTCTTGCGGATGGGTTTCCTGAAAGTAGCCGAGGCCGATTTCAGACGATGGAATATGCGCGGCAATCGCGAGCACAGGCTGATGATTGCGGTGACAGTCGTATAGGCCGTTGATCAGATGCAGATTGCCGGGACCGCAACTGCCCGCGCAGACCGCGAGCTTGCCGGTCGCGGCGGCATCGGCGCCGGCGGCGAAGGCGGCCACTTCTTCATGGCGCGTGTGCATCCAGCGAATCGAACCAAGGCGTTGCAAGCTATCCGACAGGCCGTTCAGGCTGTCGCCCGTCACGCCCCAGATTCGTTCGACGTCCGCCGCCGCCAGTGTTTTGGCCAGATAATCCGCGATAGTCTGCTTACCCATGCTGTACCCCGCTCAGTGAGAAAGACGCTGCCTCCGGAATGCAGGAGAGTAACGCTTCCTCACGAAACGTGCCGCCACGGTGCCGCCGTAAGCGCGGTGAAATGGTCGCGTTTGAGAACGGCCCGTTACCGCGCGCTCAGCGCAACATGAACGACATCGCCGACAGGCAATTCAGCATACGCACCACATGTTCCGCCGAAGCCGCGCTGAAGCGCAGCGTGACCGCATCCACACGCGTAAGCGTTGGCCATTGGCAGAACAGATCGGCGAGCGCGCTGGTTTGCACGCGCAGTTCGCATTCCACAGGTTTCGCTTCGCTGCGGGTGGATTCGCGCGCATGCCCCTTCGCGAGATGCTGCTGAACCACTTCGCACGCGGCGGTTTCGATTGCAGCACGAGCGCTCGCCGGCGATTGCGTCACGCCGCTCGCATGCCCGGTCGCGCTCTTGGTGACGACAAAACGCGCGCCTGGAAAACGCGGCGCGGTTTCTTCGGCGAAGACATCGTCGCCGGATAAAAGCGCGACCTGTGCGCCATATTCTTCCGCCAGCGCGCCATACACGCCCGCCTCCCCGACCTCGATGCCGTTCAGCGAAACGCGTGCGAAAGCAAAGCTGTTGATGGTATGCGCGAGGATGCCGTGCGTTTGCGACATGGCGTGATAGCCGATCATGAAGACTAGCGCCGCGCCGTATTCAAGGCCGGCCATCATGCCCAACTTGCGTGGTTTGCCGAGCACCACCTGGGCGCGCGCGTCGAGCAGGTCGGGCAGCAGGTTGCGAAAGCCGCCGTGCGAATCGTTGACCCACACCTGCGTCGCGCCACCGGCGAAGGCGCCTTCGATGGCGGCGTTGGCTTCAAGCGTCATCCAGCGGCGCGCGGCTTCGTATTCGCCGTTGCCCGCGCGCGTCTGTTCAGGATGAAACACGCCGGCAATGCCTTCGATGTCGGTGGAAATGAGGACTTTCATCAGCGAGTGCGTTCGAATAGTTGGGCAAGATCGGGCACTGAGTCACGCAGCGATAGACGCTGGTGAGCGTCGCGTCCGGTTACGGATACGGCACTCCACAAGGCGTCGAGAATCGCCTGCTCGAAGCTGTCAGCGCACGCGCGAAAGAGCGGGTCGAGACGTTCGTCGGCGAGGAGCGGTGGGAGCGTGATGAAGTCGGTGCCGTGCGGCACGGTATAGGCCGTTGAAAACGCCAGCGCGATATCGCCGCTGCCGTGGCCGTAGACCGAACCGGTGCGCGCGAGACCCGCCGCCGCGCGCAGGGAGAGACGTTTGAGTTGGCGTGCGTCGAGCGGCGCGTCCGTGGCGACGATCATGATGATCGAGCCTTGCTCGGGTTTCGCCGCCTCCTTGTTGGCGCGCTCAGCGAGCACACGGCCGAGCGGCGTGCCGTCGATGGTCAACATCGGCAACCGGCCAAAGTTCGCCAGCACCAGAGCGCCGACGGTATAGCTGCGCCCCGCTGCGTTCACCACGCGCGACGCGTTGCCAATCCCACCCTTTAGATCGAAGCACGACATGCCCCGGCCTGCACCGACCGATCCGCTCGCTACATCCGCACTGGCCGCTGCATAAGCATCACCGAAATGCTGGTCGGTGACGGCCAGCGCCTGGATATCGTTCAGATACCCGTCATTGCATTCGAACACCAGGGGATTGACCGTCGACCACTCGCGCCCGATCTGCGGATTCGCGCGAATGGCCGCACGAATCTGCGCCTGCGCGACAGCGGCGACGCCGAATGTATTGGTCAACGCAATCGGCGTTTCCAGTGTGCCGAGTTCTTCGACTTGCACTAGCCCGATACTCTTGCCGAACCCGTTGATCACCGACGCCGCCGCCGGCACCTTGTCGAGAAACGGATCGCCGTCATGCGGACGAATCACGGTCACGCCGGTTTGCACGGCACCCTGGTCGAGCGTGCAATGTCCAACCGTCACACCCTGTACATCGGCGATCGTGTCGAGCGGACCGCTTGGCAACGTGCCGACATGCGGCGCACCACGAAGCGCAGTCGAATTCATGGCCGGTCGAGCTTCGGATCGAGCGCATCGCGCAAACCGTCGCCGAGCAGATTGAACGCCAGCACGGTCAGGAAAATCGCGAGACTGGGAAACAGCGCGATATGCGGCGCCGTAACCATGTCGGCGCGTGCTTCGTTGAGCATCGCGCCCCACTCCGGCGTCGGCGGTTGCGCGCCGAGGCCGAGAAACGACAGACTCGCCGCGGTGATGATCGAGGTGCCGATACGCATCGTGAAGTACACCACCACCGAGGAAATCGTCCCCGGCAGAATGTGCCGCACGATGATCGTCCAATCCGACGCGCCGATGCTGCGCGCCGCTTCGATATACGTGAGCTGCTTGAGCATCAGCGTATTGCCGCGCACGAGCCGCGCGAACGCCGGAATGCTGAAGATCGCGACCGCGCAGATCACGTTGATCATGCCGTTGCCGAGAATCGCCACCACGCCGATCGCCAGCAGAATGCCGGGAAAGGCGAACAGCACGTCGGCCACGCGCATGGTGATGCGATCCCACCAGCCTTCGTAGTACCCGGCCAGCAAGCCGAAGAACGTGCCGATTACCGCGCCGATCGCAACGGACAGAAAGCCCGCTTCGAGCGAAATGCGCGAGCCCGCCACAATGCGGCTGAAAATATCGCGCCCCAGCGAATCCACGCCGAACCAGTGCGCCGCGGAGGGCCCCGCGTTCAACGCGTCGTAGTCGAAAAAATTCTCCGGATCGTACGGCACGATATGCGGCGCGACGATCGCGACCGCAATCAACAGCAGCACGAAGATGCCGGCGCCGAGCGCCACGTGCTGCTTGCGGAATTTGCGCCAGAACTCGCTCCATGGCGTGCGGATGGCGGCTTGTGCTTTCGCGGTGCTGGCCGCATTCGGCTCGGTGGCGGTCGTGCTCATGCGGGCCTCACTTGAAACGGATGGTCGGATTGATCACGGCGTACAGCACGTCCACGACCAGATTGATGATGATGAATTCCAGCGAGAACAACAGCACTTCGGCCTGAATCACCGGATAGTCGCGCATCGACACCGCGTCCACCAGCAGCCGTCCGAGGCCCGGCCAGTTGAACACCACTTCGACCACGATCGAGCCACCCAGCAGAAAGCCGAATTGCAGACCCATCATCGTGATGACGGGAATCATCGCGTTGCGCAGGCAGTGTTTGACGATCACGAGACGCTCCGGCACGCCCTTGGCGCGCGCGGTGCGCACGAAGTCTTCGTTCATCACTTCGACGAACGACGCCCGCGTGAAGCGCGCCATCACCGCCGCGACGGCCGCGCCAAGCGTGAGCGACGGCAACACGTAGCTCTGCCACGAACCGTCGCCCACAATCGGCAGCCAGCCGAGCTTCACCGAAAAGATCTCCATCAGCAGCATGCCGAGCGCGAAGGCGGGAAACGAAATACCCGACACCGCGAGCGTCATGCCGAGCCGGTCCGGCCAGCGGTTGCGCCACACGGCCGAGACGATGCCGATGCCCATGCCCAGCACGACCGCCCACACCATGCTGGCGAGCGTGAGCAGCAGCGTCGGCATGAAGCGCTCGCCGATTTCCTCGCTGACCGGGCGCTTGCTGCGCGTCGAAATGCCGAAGTCGCCGTGCGCGATCTTCACGAAAAAGCTGGCGAACTGCTGCGGCATCGGCTTGTTCAGGCCGAGGTCGGCGCGCACAAGCGCGACCGTCGCCTCGTCCGCGTCGGGACCGGCGGCGAGCCGCGCCGGATCGCCCGGCAGCATATGCACGAACAGAAACACCAGCACGGCGACGATGAACAGCGTCGGCAGCAGGCCAAAGAGACGTTTGACGAGGAAATTCAGCATGACATCCAATCCGGCAATGATGCGGGCAACGAAAGATCTTGTGCGGCGCGTAGTGGAGCAAAGCAGTGAGCATGCAGCGCGGGCGTGCTGATGAAACGACACGCCGGCGCTCACGCTCAGCTCATCACTTGATCGCGATCTCGTCGAAATTGAACGAGCCGTCCGGCGCGACATAAGCACCCGACAGACGCTTGCTGCGCGCATACACCACCTTCTCCTTGACGAGGAAGATCCACGGCGCGTCGGCCCAGATGCGTTTTTGCGCGTCGGTATAGAGCTCGGCTTTCTTCGCGCGGTCGGTGGTTTCGAGCGCCTGCTTCAGATCGCTGTCGACGGTATCGTTCTTGTAGTACGCCGTGTTGACCATCTTCGGCGGGAACGAGACCGACGCCAGCAACGGCGTGATCGCCCAATCCGCTTCACCCGTCGACGACGACCAGCCCGCGTAGTACATGCGCACCGGCGCCGTCGCGGCGTCCTGCGCGCTTTCCACCTTGGCGACGCGTTGGCCTGCTTCGAGCGCTTCGACCTGCGCCTTGATGCCCACTTGCGCGAGTTGCTGCTGCACGAACTGGATCACCTTCTGCGCGGTCGAGTAGTTATACGCGGACCACAGCGTGGTTTCGAACCCGTTCGGATAGCCCGCTTCCTTCAACAACGCGCGCGCCTTGGCCGGATCGTACGGCCACGGACCCTGCTTCACCGCGTAGTCGACGCCTTGCGGCACCACGCCGTCGGCCGGCGTTGCGTAACCGGCGAACACGACCTTGGTGAGCGCGTCCTTGTTGACGGCATAGTTCAGCGCTTCACGCACCTTCGGATTGTCGAACGGCTTCTGGTTCACATTCAGGCTGATATAACGCTGAATGATCGACGGCGACGCGATCAGATCGACCTTCGGGCTCGACTGCAACTGCGCGGCCTGTTCGAACGGCACCTGGAAGGCAAAATCCGCTTCGCCGGTGCGCATCAACGCGGCGCGCGTGTTGTTATCGACCACCGGCTTCCAGTCGATCGCGTCGACCTTCGGGTAGCCCTTCTTCCAGTAGCCGGCAAACTTCTTCACCGTCAGATCGCCCGCCGGATCCCACTTCACCAGTTCGAACGGACCCGTGCCGACCGGATGAAACGCGATGTCCTTGCCGTACTTCTTCAGCGCGTCCGGCGAAATCATCACCGCCGAAGGATGCGCCAGCACGTTGACGAACGCCGAGAACGGCGCCTTCAGCGTGATCTTCACCGTGTACGGATCGACCACTTCGGTCTTCTCGATGCGGTTGAACATGTTGTAGCGCTTGAGCTTGTTCGCCGGATCGGTGACGCGGTCGAAGTTCGCCTTCACCGCGGCGGCGTTGAAGTCGGTGCCGTCCTGGAACTTCACGCCGTGGCGCAGTTTGAACGTGTAGACCTTCGCGTCCGGGCTGGCTTCGTAGCTGTCAGCCAGCACGTTGACCAGTTTCATGTCCTTGTCGAAGCCGAACAGCCCCTGGTAAAACGACTTCGCGACAGCTTGCGAGAGCGTGTCGTTGGCATCGTACGGATCGAGCGTCGTGAAGGTCGAGGCGACGGCCATTACTGCCGTGGTGTCGGCGTGCGCCGCATTGCCCGCGAGCATCGCGAACACCACTGCGCCGCCGCTAATCAGCGCGCGCAAACGAAACGGAGAAGACGGGACCAGCAGGTTCATGAGGTTGGCTCCAGGCTGCGAAATGAAACAGGTTGTGATGCTGCGAGAACAAGCGTGTGGCTAGAGGTTCTAGTACGGGGTTTTAGTACGCGCCGCCCACGTGATGCTGGGCGACGAAATGATCCGGTCCGACCGCGACGAGCGGCGCCACGATCGGCTCATCGTTGAGCGCGCGAATCGGGCTCGGAATCTCATCGGCGGCGAGCATGCGTTTGGCGTGACGGCGCGCCGGATCGGCAACCGGCACCGCGCCCATCAGCTTGCGCGTGTACGGATGCTGCGGCGCTTCGAACACCGCGCGGCGCGGGCCGATCTCGACGATCTGGCCGAGATACATCACCGCAACGCGATGACTGACGCGTTCGACCACGGCCATGTCGTGTGAAATGAACAGATACGCGACGCCGAGTTCACGCTGTAAATCGAGCATCAGGTTGACGATCTGCGCTTGCACGGAGACATCGAGTGCGGACACGGATTCGTCGGCGATCACGACTTTGGGGTTCAATGCCAGCGCGCGCGCAATCGCGATGCGTTGCCGTTGACCGCCGGAGAATTCGTGCGGATAGCGCCGCGCGGCTTCGGGCGGCAAGCCGACTTTGTCGAGCAGCCACGCCACGCGCGCCTGTGCTTCAGCGCCTTGCGCGACGCCGTGCACGAGCAACGGCTCCATGATTGAGAAGCCAACCGTTAAACGCGGATTCAACGAAGCGAACGGATCCTGGAAAATAAACTGGATATCGCGCCGCAGCGCCTGCAACGCGGGGCCGGTCAGCGAACTGATTTCGCGGCCGTTGAATTCGATCGACCCGCTTTGACTTTCCACGAGGCGCAGCAACGAGCGGCCGGTTGTCGATTTGCCGCAACCCGATTCACCGACCAGCGCGAGCGTTTCGCCGGGCCGCAAATCGAAGCTGACTTTTTCCACCGCATGCACGCGACCCGTCACGCGGCCGAACACTCCGCTCTTGACCGGAAAGCGCGTGACCAGATCGCGGACGCGCAGAATCGGCGGCGTGGTTTCCTGCACCAGCGGCTGCGTTTCTTCCGCGACGGCGGCAGCCGGACGCACGGCCTGCTCAGCGCCGCTCAGGCTCGCCTGCTCGACGGTCAGGATCGGAAACTTGGCCGGCTGATCGGTGCCCTGCATTGCGCCGAGACGCGGCACCGCGGCGAGCAACGCCTTCGTATAAGGATGCGACGGCGCGGCGAACAACGCGTCGGACGCGCCCTCTTCCACCTTCTCGCCGCGATACATCACCAGCACGCGATCGGCCACTTCGGCGACCACGCCCATGTCGTGCGTGATGAAAATCACGCCCATGTTCATCTCGTCCTGCAAGCCGCGGATCAGTTGCAGAATCTGCGCCTGAATCGTCACGTCGAGCGCGGTGGTCGGCTCGTCGGCGATCAGCAATGCAGGTTTGCACGACAGCGCCATCGCAATCATCACGCGTTGGCGCATGCCGCCCGACAGTTGATGCGGAAAGCGCGCCGCCACGCGCCGCGCTTCGGGAATGCGCACGAGTTCGAGCAGACGCAGCGTTTCAGCGTGCGCGGCGGAGCGGCTCTTGCCCTGATGCAACGCGATCGCCTCGCTGATCTGATCGCCCACCGTGAAGACCGGATTGAGCGAGGTCATCGGCTCCTGGAAAATCATCGCGATGTCGGCGCCGCGAATCGAACGCATCGTGCCGGACGACGCTTTCGCGAGGTCGAGCACACTGCCGTCGCGGCGCCGAAAAGCGATGCTGCCGCCGGCAAGGCGCCCACCGCCGTGCTCGATCAGCCGCATCAACGCGAGCGAGGTTACTGATTTGCCCGAACCCGATTCGCCGACGATCGCCAACGTCTCGCCGCGCTCGACCGTCAGCGACAGATTGCGCACCGCGTTGAAGGTGGTGTCGCCGCTACGGAAGGCGACCGATAGATCGTCGACCGCCAGCACGCGTTGCGGCGGCAAGGTCTCGATAAGCGGACGGGCGGTGTGCGATGAAGTCGGCACGGTAGTTCCTTTGAATTCGAACGCGGCTAACGGAGGTGCATGCTGTGAGCGGCCAGACTGACTAGCGGTAAATCGCCGTCACCGGGCTTTCGCCGAGCCGCGCGAAACCGCGATACATGCCTTCGGTGTTGAACGGCAGCGTGACGTTGCCGCGCGCATCGACGGCGATCAGGCCGCCGCGTCCGTCGATCTTCGGCAGGCGGTTCATCACCACGTCATCGGCGGCTTGCTGCAACGACACGTTGCGGTAGGCCATTTGCGCGGCGACGTCGTAGGCCGCGACCATGCGCATGAACATTTCGCCGGAGCCGGTGGTCGAGACCGCGCAGGTCGCGTCGTCCGCATAGCAGCCCGCGCCGATCAGCGGCGTGTCGCCGACCCGGCCCACCTGTTTGTTGGTCACGCCGCCCGTCGACGTCGCCGCCGCCACATGGCCGTGCTGGTCGAGCGCGACCGCGCCGACCGTGCCGAACTTGCGGTTCGGATCGATCGGTTCGTGCGGCGTGGGATTGTCGTCATTCGGAGACGAAGTGGCGGCCAGCGTCGCGCCATCGTGATCTAGCATGGCGCGTTGTTGACCGCGCGCGATCAGCCACTGACGATGACGCGCTTCAGTATGGAAATACTCCGGCTCGACGAATTCGAGTCCTTGCGCGGCGGCGAACGCTTCCGCGCCTTCGCCGGTAAACAGCACATGCTCGCTGCGTTCGAGCACGCGGCGCGCCGCCAGAATCGGATTGCGCACGCGCTTCACGCAGCAGATCGCGCCGGCTTCGAGCGTGCTGCCGTCCATGATCGCCGCGTCGAGTTCATGCGTGCCGGCCGCCGTATAAACCGCGCCGTGGCCCGCGTTGAAAAGCGGGCAATCCTCGAGCAGACGCACGGCCTCGCTGACGGCGTCGAGCGCGCTGCCGCCGTCGGCGAGCACGCGCTGGCCGGCGCTCAGCACCGCGCGCAAGGCGGCGTGATATTCGGCTTCGGCGCTGGCTGACATCGACGTGCGCAGGATCGTCCCTGCTCCGCCATGAATGGCAATGACTGCGTTGGAGTTCATCGTTTGGCTTTGGTAGTGCGAGGAGTACGGGAAGTGCGGGTGGCTCGGACCGCGTCGCGCGCGGCTCGCGCGTTCGTGCCGGTAGCCTCGGCTTGCGGATCGACGAGCCACGGCAACAGGAATTCGCTGACCTCGGCGGCGGCCTTCACCGAGCGCTTGGCGCGATACGCCACCGCGTCGCACAGCGCTTCGATCACGGCGAGCACGGCCGAATCGGCATTCGCCGCGAGCCGCCGGTCCGCCCGGACATAGAGCGAGATGTCGGCGAATTGCGCGAGCGGCGAACGCGGACTGTCGGTGAGCGCGAGCACGCGAGCACCACGGCCCGCCGCGCGATGCGCGAGTTCAATCGTGTCTTCGACGTAACGCGGGAACGCGATACCGATGACGAGGTCGCCCTCGCTCGAAGCAAACAGACGCCGCGCGGCGTGCGACGGTCCGCCCATCAGCGCGAGCGACTGCACGTTGTCGTGATACGGCATCAGGCCGTGTTCCATCAGACCCGCGAGAAACGCACTGGCGCCGAAGCCGAGCACGAACACGCGGCGTGCGGCGATGATCGCTTCGACGGCGGCTTCGGCGGCCGCGCCGTCGATTGCCGTGCGGGTGGCATGCAGATTAGTGGCGGCCTGTTCGAGCGAGGCGTCGACCACATCGTCGCCGGCTGCGAGCGATTCCTGCGCACTGCGCAAGCGCTCGACCGGCGCGAGCGTCGCCTCGAAACCGCGCACCAGCGCCTCACGAAATTGCGGATAGCCGTCGAAACCGAGCGCGCGGGCGAAGCGATTCGCCGTCGCCACCGACGCGCCGACCACGCTGGCCAGTTCGTCGATGCGCATGGTTGCCGCGCGAAACAGATTGGCCAGCACGTAGTCGCCCATGCGCCGATGGATCGGCGTGAGGGTCGGCATGGCCGCGGCGATGCGCGCGGCGATGGCCTGCTCGGCGGAATCGGAAGCAACGGATGGTTGACGGATCATGCGAACGAGGTGGCCGGGCGCTTGGCGTAATGAAAATGAATGAAAGTATATTTACACGGAAATCTCGCAGAAAAAAATTCATTTTCATTTTTGAGGGTTTTCACCGACGCGATGCGAACAAAAGACGCATCTCAAGTGCGCACCCGTGCGGCTTCGTGAAAATCCATTTTCAGCACGCCGCTGCGCTTTGCTCCGGAATGCGAGCCAGCCGCGCCGCCGGCGACATGACGATGATCAACGCCTGCACGAGGAAGGCCACCGCCGCCGCGACGAGACAAGCGTCCATACCCCAGCGCGCGCTGATCGCCGCGCCGAGCAATGCACCGAGCGGCCGCGCACCGTAGGTGGCGGTGCTGTTGAGCGCGGAGACGCGGCCCATCATCCGTTCGGGTGTGATCGCCTGGCGCAGCGTGGTCGAGCCGACCACCCACAGAATCGGTCCGGCGCCGAGCAGGAAGAAGCTCAGCAATGCCAACCAGAACGACGGCGCAGCGAGCGTTGTCACCATCACGAGCGACGCGAGCAATCCGCACGACGGCCCGATGATCAGCACGCGGCCGAATGCGAGGCGTCGCGCGATGGCGGGCGCGGCCAGCGCGCCGCACACCATGCCGACACCGTAGGCGCCGAGCGTCACGCCGACCGCCGACGCGCTCAGGCCCAGCCGATGCACCGCATACGGCACATACACCGCTTGCAGCACGAAGAAGCCTAGGTTGAAGAACACCGCGGTCGCGAGCATGGGACGCAGCAACGCATCGCGCAGCACGAAACGCGTACCGTCGCGCAGTTCCAGCATGAAGTGACGTGGCGGCAGTGCACTGCGCGGCGGTTCGCGCAAGCCCGCCAGCAACGCGACAGCCAGCGCCGACAGCGCGGCCGCGCAACCGTACGCCCAACCCGCGCCGATCCAGCCGACCAGCAGGCCGCCGAGCGCCGGCCCCGCGGAATAGGCCACGCTGCGCGCCAATTCCAGCCGGCCGTTCGCGCTGGCATATGCTTCACGCGGCACGAGTGCTGGCACCAGCGAAGGCGCCGCGACGTTGTAGGCCACCGTGCCGGTCGCGGCGATGAAGCCGAGTGCGGCGAGCAGCGGCAAGCTCAACGCATGGCTCATGACGAGCAGCAGCACGCACAGCATGGCGATCACGCGCACGCTTTCAGCGAGCGTCATCAACGTGCGGCGCGAGCGGCGGTCAGCCCAGACGCCGAGCGGGATCGACAGCAACAGGAACGGCAGCGTCTGCGCGGTTTGCAGCAGACCCGTGTCGCGCGCGTCGGCACCGAGTGCGAAGACCGCGACAAGTGGCGCGGCGGCGAGGCTGATCTGTTCGGCGGATTGTGCGACCAGGTTCGACCACGCGAGCCGCTGAAAAGCGGCAGGCAGTGGGTGTGTGGATGAAGCGGCAGATGTGGCGTGCATCGATGAACTCCGGCGACGGGACATTGGAGCGTTCATCGTCGTCCGACTCGCGGCACCGGGCGCTCCGCTTCTTGCGGTGTTATTCTTCGCTCGCCATGAATCTCGAAAGCATTCTCTTCACTCAGGGTTTCGGCTCGCGCCGCCAATGCCGCGCGCTGATCGCCGACGCGCGCGTGAGCATCGGCAGCGCTGTTTGCACCGATGCCGACGCCGACTTCCCCACCGGCGACACCCCCTTCTCCTTCAGCGTGGACGGCGTCGTCTGGCCCTATCGCGAGCACGCCTATCTGCTGCTGAACAAGCCGGCGGGCTATGAGTGTTCGCGTGATCCGCAGCATCATCTGAGCGTGTTCAGCCTGTTGCCGCCGCAGTTCGCCGAGCGCGGCGTGCAATGCGTGGGCCGGCTCGATCAGGACACCACCGGCCTGCTGCTCCTCTCCGACGACGGCAAGTTCGTGCACCTCTTCACGTCGCCGAAACGCAAAGTGCCGAAGGTGTATGTCGCGACCACGCGTCATCCGATCGACGACGCGCAATTGAGCGCGTTGCGCGACGGCGTGCTGCTGCACGGCGAGCCCAAACCAATCGCCGCAGTCGACGCAGCGGCGCGCGGCGCTCACACGCTCGCGCTCACCGTGATGGAAGGCAAGTATCACCAGGTCAAGCGGATGATTGCCGCCGCCGGCAACCGATGCGAAGCGCTGCATCGCGAGCGGATCGGCGGACTCGCCTTGCCCGCAACGCTTGCGCCGGGCGCGTGGCAATGGCTCGACGAAACCGACCTCGGATCTTTACGGAGCGGGTAAACCGGTAGCGCCCCTTTAAGCTCTTGATGCCGCAGGAAAACGCGTGAGCGGCTGCCCACATAACGCGCGCGGCGCCTGTTTGCGCGCTGCGTCGCAGCATGATCTTCCTTACACCTCGCTCTATACTCGTTTAAACAAAGACTACAAAGAGTTCAAGGAGGGGCGCCATGGTCATCCACGATGGTTTGCAGATTTCGTCCGTGATGATTGCTTTCGTGTGCGTCGGACTGGTCCTGATCGGCGGATTGCTGGTCATGATGCGGCTGCGGCATAAATATCATCCGAACCTGATCGGCGCATTGATCGGCGCGATGCTGTGTTTCCTGTTGCTGGAAGCATTGCCCGCGCTGACGTAGGTCGCGCGAGGCCGCGCCGCGCTGATACGGCGAAGCGCGGCGCGGGCGGGATTTTCCGGGCGACGCCTGGAGAGGTGGCTTTTTGCCGCGCTTTTTCGTGGCTTTTCGAGGTGCGTCGGACGGCTTGCAACAACGCGGTTCACGCTACTCTTTCACGCCTTCACGCAGAAAATCCTCGACGCTCGGATATCGCAGGCGCACGCACAATTCCTCTTTGAGACGCCGGTTTATCAACCGCCTCGATTCACGCATGAACGACAGCAAGGTCGGCTCGACCTGCGACTCCGCTTCGGCTCGCGTGATGCGCGGCGCGCGCGCGAGGCCGAACGCGTCGGCGACCTCGTCGAAGTACTCGCCCATTTTCAGTGACGTGTCGTCGGATGCGTGCACCACGCGCCCCGGCCGCCCGTGGGTGAGGAGGCGCACGAGGATCGCGGCCAGATCGTCGGCGTGAATATGATTGGTGTAGACGTCGTCGGCATCGATCAGGGCCGGCGTGCGCTTTTCGAGCCGCGCGAGCGGCAGGCGGTTGCCCGCATAAATGCCCGGAATCCGCGCGATGCTCGCCGCGACGCTGCCGCGCGCGTTCGCGCGCCGCAATTGCCGCTCGGCCGAGACGCGCCGCCTGGCGCGCGGGTTGGCCGCCTTCGTCGCGCGGGTTTCGTCGATCCACGCGCCACCGCAGTCGCCATAGACGCCCGTCGTGCTCGCGTACACAAGGCGCACGGGTGCACGCGAACCGGCGGTCCGGCGCACCCCGTCGGGTACAATATTGGCTGTTCCAGATTCCGCCCACGAGGCACGAAGTTGGCGCAACCGTCCTACCGGCGAGACTGCAGGCGCCACGGCGGCCCGCGCTGAAGCGCGGCGCGTGCTTAAAGTTGCGAGCAAGGCGCGGGTACGGCGGTCGTCGTCGCCGGTTTTCTGCGGCGGGGCGAGATGCAGCACCGTCGGTGCGAGGCCCGCCAACCGTTTCAAGCTGCCGCGCACGTCGAGATCGCCGACCAGCGGCGTGACGCCCGCGGCGCGCAATTCGGCGCACCGCCCGGCGTGGCTGGTCAGCGCAAAGACATGCGCGCGCGGCTGCAGCAAGGGCACGCAGCGCATGCCGACATCGCCGCAACCTACGATTAACACACGCGGCCGGCGGAAGTTTCGTGTCGCTTTCATGGTGGACGCATTGTAGCCGTCAAGCGCGGCACGTACCGCGCAGTTGACACGCCGGGTCCGGTCACGCGGGTCCGATAACGATTACCGACTTTTCGATTTCGAACACTTTATGGCATTTAACGTCACGCTCCGGCAAAGCGGCCGGCAGTTTCAGGTAGAACAGGACGAACCGGTGCTCAGCGCCGCCTTGCGTCAGGGCATCGGCCTGCCATACGGCTGCAAGAACGGCGCTTGCGGTTCGTGCAAGGGCACCGTGATCAGTGGGGAAATCGAGCAGCGTCCGCATTCGTCGTCGGCTTTGTCGAACGAAGAAAAGACGCGCGGCATGGCGCTCTTTTGCTGCGCGACCGCTTGCACCGATCTCGAAGTGGACATCCGCGAAGTGGCGGGCGTCGGCGACGTGCAGGTCAAGAAGCTGCCCTGCCGCGTGAACGCGATCGAGCGCAAGGCCGACGACGTCGTCGTGCTGAAGCTGCAATTGCCCGCTAATGAGCGTCTGCAATATCTCGCCGGTCAGTACCTCGAATTCATTCTGAAAGACGGCAAGCGCCGCAGCTATTCGATGGCGAATGCGCCACACGCGGAAGGCCCGATCGAATTGCACATCCGTCACATGCCCGGCGGCGCCTTCACGGATCACGTGTTCAACACCATGAAGGAGCGCGACATCCTGCGCTTCGAAGCGCCGCTCGGCACGTTCTTCCTGCGCGAAGATTCGGACAAGCCGATCGTGCTGCTTGCCTCGGGCACGGGCTTCGCGCCGCTAAAGGCGATCGTCGAGCACGCTGTGTTCAAGAACCTGAACCGGCCGATGACGCTCTACTGGGGCGCACGTCGCAAGAAGGATCTGTATCTGCTCGAACTAGCCGAACAATGGGCGCGCGAGATTCCGAACTTCAAGTTCGTGCCGGTGCTCTCGGAACCGGACGCGAGCGATGCATGGACGGGCCGCGTCGGTTTTGTGCATCGCGCGGTGATCGAGGATCTGCCGGATCTGTCTGCCTATCAGGTGTATGCGTGCGGCGCGCCGGTGATGGTCGAGTCGGCGCAGCGCGATTTCACGCAACATCACGCTCTGCCGGAAGACGAGTTTTACGCGGATTCGTTCACGAGCGCAGCGGATCTGGCGAACGCGGTTTGATGTGAGCGGCATCGGCGTAGGTGCGCCGATGCTCGCCATGCGCATTTCTGGAAGCGCGGTTATGCGAATGGACGCGCTTCGTGCATTGATGGTTCACGCCGACGCAAGTCTCGATTC
This sequence comes from Paraburkholderia sp. BL17N1, assembly GCF_003634175.1. Taxonomy (NCBI): domain Bacteria; kingdom Pseudomonadati; phylum Pseudomonadota; class Betaproteobacteria; order Burkholderiales; family Burkholderiaceae; genus Paraburkholderia; species Paraburkholderia sp. BL17N1. Next base: position 2,252,882 of record NZ_RBIW01000001.1, on the reverse strand, counting down.
CGCGCTGAAGCACGTGCGCCTGATTCTCGAGCGCAGCATGGTCGGACGCCAGCATTTTATGCAATGCGGTGCGGCCATCGCCGCCAGCCGTTCCCAGATTCGAAGCCAGGAAATCCACCGCGCTCAGCGTGTCGAACAGCCTGTGACCATACACCGGCTCATGGTGTGCGACGCGATTGCGTGTCTGGTAGATGCGCTCAAGCTGAACGGCAATCGCGGACCTGTCGATCTGCTTTTCCGGGAAAATGCGCTTTAGCGCCGGCTTCCAGAGAGTCTGTTCGTAGTCGCGCGAAAAGAGGCGCTTCCAGAAGTACATCGTGAGTTGGGTAATCACCTGGCCGCTTTGAACAGCGATCGCTTTTGTCGCGCGTCGACCCGAAGCTCATGTGCCAGGCCCGCCGGCACACCACGGCGGAACACCGTTTGATCGAGCGCACGCTTGTCAGAAGGTGATAGCTTGGCATACGCCGCGCGTTGCGCTCCGCGCACCGCCGCTTCGATCTTGCTGCGCTCCTCAACTTTCCAAACGAACGAAGCGGGTGGACGACGCAACCAGCCGTCTACGCCAAAGTGATCGCTCAGCCGATCGCACACCGCGTTGCGCAGCGCTATCTCGACTACCGCCGTCACGCTCATCAGTGCCCCGGCGAGTTGCAGCATCTGCTGATGAAGGGCAACGGCCGCGCGAGTCGTGCCCGCCATCGCATGAAATGTACTCAAACGCTCTCCGGAAAGCAGTGTTGCGACTGCGGAAATTTCCTGGTCTGTGAGGTGGTCCATTGACGGAAGCCTCCCTGGATTTTAGAATTGTTGGCGATAAGTCGGGATCAGCGTCGGCAGCTATCTTCGGGTGGGCGGACCCCCGGCTTCCTGATTCAGAATGGGCGCTCAACTGAGCGCCCATTTGCATTTCCGGCGACCGTTCTTTGCGTTCTTTGCGAGCCGCCTTGCCCGTCGGACAATCGATTCAAAGCGCCGCCGTCATATTTTAGTCAGCCGCACATCTCATAATCGGAACGCCGCATGAATTCGCGCAGCGGACAAAAATATCCGTCCGACGCAAATTCACGGTTTACACCAGCGCTTTCCTTGTCGTATTCTTTCGCGCATGAACCGCATCCCATCCGAACTTCGACGTCGCCGCTCGCCGCTCCCCTAGGGACGCCGCTGGCTTCGTCACGGATTCGCGCCGCACCAGGGCGCGAGCTGTTCGGATCATGAAAGCCACGGCATGCCGTGGCTTTTCTGTTTTTCCGGCCCCTGGTTCGTAGTTGGCCAATCTTCATCTACCCTTCACCCCTGCTGTCTGGAGCCTGCCGTCATGAATTTCAATGAATATCCGATCGAGTCGCTGATGTACATCACGAACCGGCCCGAAATCGTTTTCACGCACGGCAAAGGCTCGTGGCTCTACGACAACAACGGCAAGCGATATCTGGACTTCATCCAGGGCTGGGCGGTCAACAGCCTCGGCCATTGCAATGACGGCATGATCGAAGCGCTGAACAAGCAGGCGCAATTGCTGATTAACCCATCGCCGGCTTTCTACAACCAGCCGATGGCGCAACTCGCCGACCTGCTCACGCAACATAGCTGCTTCGACAAAGTGTTCTTCGCGAACAGCGGCGCCGAAGCCAACGAAGGCGCGATCAAGCTCGCCCGCAAGTGGGGCAAGAAATTCAAGGACGGCGCGTTCGAGATCATCACGTTCGATCACAGCTTCCACGGCCGCACGCTCGCCACCATGTCGGCGAGCGGCAAGCCGGGCTGGGACACGATCTACGCACCGCAAGTGCCGGGCTTCCCGAAGGCGGACCTGAACGACATCGCGTCGGTGGAAAAACTCATCAACGCGAAAACCGTTGCCGTGATGCTGGAACCGATTCAGGGCGAAGGCGGCGTGATTCCCGCCACCCGCGAGTTCATGCAGCAACTGCGCGAGTTGACGAAGAAGCACAACCTGTTGCTGATCGTCGATGAAGTCCAGAGCGGCTGCGGCCGTGCCGGCACGCTGTTCGCGTACGAACTGTCGGGCATCGAGCCGGACATCATGACGCTCGGCAAGGGCATCGGCGGCGGCGTGCCGCTCGCGGCACTGCTCTCGAAGGCGGAGGTCGCCATATTCGAAGCGGGCGACCAGGGCGGCACCTACAACGGCAATCCGCTGATGACCGCGGTCGGCTATTCGGTGATTTCGCAACTCACGGCGCCGGGTTTCCTCGAAGGCGTGCGGGCGCGCGGCGAGTATCTGCGCGCGAAGCTGCTGGAGTTGTCGGAAGAGCGGGGCTTCAAGGGCGAACGCGGTGAAGGGCTGCTGCGCGCGCTGCTGCTCGGCAAGGACATCGGCAACCAGATCGTCGAAAAGGCGCGCGACATGCAGCCCGACGGCCTGTTGCTGAACGCCGCGCGTCCGAACCTGCTGCGCTTCATGCCGGCGCTGAACGTGACGAACGAAGAAATCGACCAGATGATGGCGATGCTGCGTTCGATTCTCGACACGCTGTAACCGAACAGGACCGCGCGTATGACGACGAGCGCAACGCTATCGATCCGCCGCTTCGAAGCGAGCGACACCGATGCCGTGGTCGCACTGTGGCAGCAAGCCTTCCCCGAGTACCGGGATGTCACGAGGCCGCAGCGCAATCCGCATCTGTCGATCGCCAACAAGCTGGCGACGCAGCCGGAGCTGTTCTTTGTCGCGGTGCTCGGCGAGCGCATCGTCGGCACGGTGATGGGCGGCTATGACGGCCACCGCGGCTGGCTGTATTCGCTCGCGGTGGATGAATCGTTGCGTCGTCACGGGATCGGCACGCGGCTCGTCGCGCATGTCGAAAACGCATTGACGGAGCGAGGCTGTCCGAAGCTGAATCTGCAGGTGTTGTCCGCGAAAGCCGACGTCCGTGCGTTTTACGAGGCGCTCGGTTATCGTGCCGATGCTGTGATCAGCCTCGGCAAGCGTCTGGGTGAATTTGCGGACGCGGTGCCTGCCGCCTGATTCGAGTCACGCCAAATAGACAAAGGCCGCATGCGTTTTCGCGCATGCGGCCTTTGTCGTAGGCAGAGCAAACTAAACGGGCTTATTCACCCCACTCATTCGCCCAACTCATTCACCCAAATACGCCGCCCGCACTTTCGGATCATCCAGCATCTGCTTCGCGTCACCCGACATCGTGACCAGACCCGAGTCCATCACGTAGCCGCGATTCGCCGCCTGCAGCGCGAGACGCGCGTTCTGTTCGACCAGCAGCACGGTCATGCCTTCCGCCGAGATCGCCCGCACCACTTCGAAAATCTTCTCGACCATGATCGGCGACAGACCCATCGACGGCTCGTCCAGCAGCAACAGCTTCGGACGCGAGATGATCGCGCGCGCCATCGCCAGCATTTGCTGTTCGCCGCCCGAAAGCGTGCCGGCGTACTGCGCCGCACGTTCCTTCAGACGCGGGAAGAAGCCGAACATGCGATCCACGTCCGCCTTGATGCCGTCCGTATCCGTACGCAGATAAGCGCCCATCTGCATGTTTTCGACGATCGACATGCGCGCGAAGATGCCGCGCCCTTCCGGCACCATCGCGAGACCCTTCTTGAGCAGCAGATGCGGCGGCACACCCTTGATCGACTCGCCCATGTACTCGATGTCGCCGATCGTGTACGGCTTGAGACCGGTGATCGCCTTCATCGTCGTGGTCTTGCCCGCGCCGTTCGCGCCGATCAGTGTGACCAGCTCGCCCTGCGCAACCTCGAGGTCGATCCCCTTGACTGCCTGGATGCCGCCGTAATTGACCTGCAGGCCCTTGATTTTCAACATTGCTGTAGCCATTAGTGGACCCCCGCACCCAGATAAGCTTCGATCACCTTCGGATCCTTCTGCACGTCCTGCGGCAGACCCTGCGCAATCACCTTGCCGTAGTCGAGCACCGTCATCTGGTTGCACAGACCCATCACGAGCTTCACATCGTGCTCGATCAGCAGAATCGTCTTGCCGTCCGCGCGGATCTTGTCGAGCAGCTTGGTCAGCTCGACCTTTTCCGTCGCGTTCATGCCGGCGGCCGGTTCGTCCAGCGCGAGCAGCTTTGGATCGGTTGCCAGCGCGCGCGCGATTTCCAGTCGACGCTGATGGCCGTACGACAGGTTGCGCGACGTGTAGTCCGCGTACTGCGCAATGCCCACGTATTCCAGCAATTCGATCGCGCGCTCCTTGATCTCGCGCTCTTCCTTGCGCTCGGCCGGCGTCTGGAACACCGCGCCCAGCAGGCCGTGCTTGGTGCGCACGTGGCGCCCGACCATCACGTTTTCCAGCGCGGTCATGCCGCCGAACAGACGGATGTTCTGGAACGTGCGCGCGATGCCGGCTTTCGCCACCTGATACACCGCGGTCGGCGTGTAGTTCTCGCCGTCGAGCTTGAACTCGCCCGAATCCGGCGTGTACAGGCCCGTGATCACGTTGAAGAAGGTCGTCTTGCCGGCGCCGTTCGGGCCGATCAGACCGTAAATCTGGCCGGACTTGATTTCAAGCCCGACGTCGGACAGCGCCTGCAAACCGCCGAAGCGTTTGTTGACCCCTTTCACCGACAGTCGAATGTTATCGCTCATGTTTTTTCTCCGGCGGTGCTTAGGCGCGCACCGGCTTCTTGCCGCTGCGCTTCGACAGTTTCGCGATCTTGTCTTCATGCTTGGGCGACGGCCACAAGCCTTCCGAGCGGTACAGCATGATCAGCACCATCGCGAGTGCGTAGACCAGCTGACGGATCACTTCCGTATCGACGATTTCGTGGCCGAACACCATGTTCTGCAGCGGGCCCATCGTCGAGCGCAGGAATTCCGGCAGCACCGCGAGCAGCACCGCGCCGAGAATCACGCCCGGAATGTGGCCCATGCCGCCCAGCACCACGCACGCCAGCACCACGATCGACTCCGGCAGCGTGAACGATTCCGGCGACACGAAGCCCTGGAACGAGCCGAACATCGCGCCCGACAGGCCGCCGAACGACGCGCCCATCGCAAACGCCAGCAGCTTCACGTTGCGGGTGTTGATGCCCATCGCCTTGGCGGCGATTTCGTCTTCGCGGATCGCCGCCCATGCACGGCCAATACGCGAGTGCTGCAGGCGCGTACATACCCAGATCACCAGCAACGCGGCGAGTACGAACAGGTAGTAGTACGAGTAGACTGACGGGAACTGGAAGCCGAACAGCGAGTGCGTTTGCGCGAGGCTGAAGTCGCCGACGTGCACCGGGTCGATCCCCGTGATCCCCTTCGGGCCGTTGGTGATGTTCACCGGACGGTCGAGGTTGTTCAGGAAGATCCGCACGATTTCCCCGAAGCCCAACGTCACGATGGCGAGGTAGTCGCCGCGCAGACGCAGCGTCGGTGCGCCGAGAATCACGCCGAAGAACGCGGCGACGGCCATCGCGCACGGCACGATGATCAGGAACGGCACGTGCAGGCCATTCGGCGCGAGATGCGCGATCCACTCGAACTGCGAGGACAGATGCGGCGAACTCAGCAGCGCGGACGTGTAAGCGCCGACCGCGTAGAACGCGATGTAGCCCAAGTCGAGCAGGCCGGCGAAGCCGACCACCACATTGAGGCCGAGCGCTAGCATCACGTACAGCATCGCGAAGTCGAGCACGCGGACCCAGTAGTTGCCGCCCGCGGAGCCGATGATCATCGGTGCCGCGATCACGAAGATCGCGGTGATGATGCCGACGGTCAGCGTCTTCGTCAGGTTCTTTTCAGGGATGAGCGTCGTGGACGGCTCGATCGGTTGAATTGAGGTCATGTCTGTTTTCTCCCGGGATCAGGCGCGATCCGCAACACGTTCGCCAAGCAGGCCCGACGGACGGAACACCAGCACGATGATCAGCACGATGAAAGCGAACACGTCCTGATAGTTACTGCCGAACACACCGCCAGTGAGGTTGCCGATATAGCCGGCGCCCAACTGTTCGATCAGCCCAAGAATCACGCCGCCCACCATCGCGCCGCCGAGATTGCCGATACCGCCGAGCACCGCTGCGGTAAAGGCCTTCAGGCCGGGGATGAAGCCCATATAGAAGTGCGCGTTGCCGTATTCCGACGCGATCATCACGCCGGCCAGAGCGGCGAGCGCCGAGCCGATCATGAAGGTGGCCGAGATCACGAAGTTCGGGTTCACGCCCATCAGCGAGGCATTGCCCGGGTTTTCAGCGATGGCTCGCATGGCGCGGCCGAGCTTGGTCTTGTGGACCAGCAGCAGCAGGCCGCCCATCACGAGGAACGCCACCACGATGATCACGATTTCAGTCATCGAGATCACGGCGCCAGGCGTCGTGTCGGTGGCCTTGATCACGTTCAGCGGGTCGGTGGGCAACAGCTGCGGGAACGGCAGCGGGTTGCGCGACCAGATCATCATCGCGAGGGTTTGCAGCAGGATCGACACGCCGATCGCGGTGATCAGCGGGGCGAGACGCGGCGCTTTGCGCAACGGCCGGTAGGCCACGCGCTCGATCGTGTAGCCGACCGCCGCGCACACAATGGCCGCAATGATCAGCGCGATGATGAGCGTCGGCACATTGCCGAGGCCGGGGAAGTGGTTCTGAAGCACGCCTATGGCTGAAAGCGCAACCATCGCGCCCACCATCAACACATCGCCGTGAGCGAAGTTGATGATGCCCAGGATGCCGTAAACCATCGTATAGCCCAGTGCGATGATGGCGTAAACGCTGCCAAGCACCAGCCCGTTGAGGACCTGCTGGATGAAAATATCCATTTAATGCTCCTTAGCCCGTGCGACTGGATTCGCGTTCTTCATCAGCCGGTGGGCGGTGATGCGGTACGCCAATCTCAACGGCACTGCGGGTACTGATGTAAAAGACCGGTAAGGGTTATCCGCTGCCGGTTCACCTTGGCGACTGGATGACAGTCGCGGGCTTGCCTTCGGCGGATGCAAAAACGGCACCGTTGGGTGGTTTCGGTGCCGTCAGGCTGAACGTCCCGTCATCACATCTTCACGACGTCGAGAACCGCTTTTTTGCCGTCCTTGAAGTCGTAAAGCGTAATGGCGCCCTCTTTCAAATCACCCTTGTCGTCGAACGCGATGTGACCGATTACCCCGTTGTAATCAGTCGACGGCATCGCAGCCAGCACCTTGGGCGCCTCGATCGAATTAGCGCGCTTCATTGCATCGACAATCACGTACACAGCGTCATACGTGAACGGCGCGTAAATCTGCACCGGTGTGTGGAAGCGGTCCACGTACTTCTTTTCGAAGTCCGCTCCCTTGTCCATTTTCGAAAGCGCAAGTCCTGCCTCCGAACAGACCAGGTTCTGCACGGCGGTTCCCGCCAGCTCACCCACCTTGTCGGTACACACACCGTCGCCGCCAAGGATTTTTGCCCTGATACCGAGCGCCGCCGCCTGTTTGGTAAACGGCCCGCCCGTTGCGTCCATGCCGCCGAACATGATCACGTCCGGCTGAACACGCTTGATCTTTTTAAGGACGGCCTGAAACTCCGTAGCCCTGTCATTCGTGGTTTCGCGCGCAACGATCTTTGCCCCGCTCGCCTGCACTGTCTTCGCGAACTCGTCGGCTAGACCCTTGCCGTAGACGCTCGAGTCGTCGACGATCGCAATGCGTTTCGCGTTGAGCACTTTCGTTGCGTAGTTGGCAAGCGCCGGCCCCTGCTGGGCATCGGTCGCCACCACGCGATAAGTCGTCTTGAAACCTTGTTGCGTGTACCCCGGGTTCGTCGACGACGGCGAGATTTCCAGGATCCCGGCATCGCTATATATCTTGGACGCCGGGATCGAGACGCCCGAATTCAAGTGGCCGACCACGGCGACGACATGATCGTCGACGAATCTTTCAGCGACCGCCGTGCCCGTTTTCGGGTCCCCGGCGTCATCTTGCGCGTCGAGCTCCAGCTGGATCTTGCGGCCGTCGATAGTCAAACCCTGGGTGTTGATTTCATCGACCGCCAAACGCGCGCCGTTTTCATTGTCTTTGCCAAGATGAGCAATGGGCCCGGTCAACGGGGCCGCATGACCGATCTTCACGACAGTCGCTTCGCTCGCGGGCGCCGCCGCGACCGTAGCCGCCGACGCACCCGCTCCCGCCTCGCCATCCTGTTTCTTGCCGCACGCGGTCAACATCGCAACCGCGACCGCGATGGACACGGCGTAAGCAAATCTGACTCGCATTAAGTAGGTCTCCCGCACCTTCCAGAAACTATTGTTCAGGGCCCTAAGGCCTTGAGAACGCGCGCATTGTAACTCCAATTTTGCGACGGGCAATATTGTTGAACCGGCAGGGTTTTCCTGCATTGCAACCTTATTTTGAGAGCGAAATCCCCTAAAAGGCGCAACCCGGTTGCGATAGTTTTCCGTGCATCAGTTGCACCAGCGTCGCACCCAATGGCATCAAGTGTTGCGGCGGATTCCGCCGGGCCCCGGTTACAGCACGCTTCGCCTTAAGTATTACGTTTTCGTGAGTATGGCGATGCACGCACTATCTTAGTGCGTCAAAAAAGCGCCGACCGCTTCAGGTCATATAAAACGGGGCCGCATCACATATAAATCTATAAAAAACCGGATCACTTTTCAAAAAAATTTGTGCGCGCAGACGCCAAAACCAGCACTTTCCTGTGATCTGGCACTTTATTATGGATAGGCTTGATGACGGCTGGAGATAAAAAAAGCGCGCCCTCGGGCGCGCTTTCTTTCAGCAGTCGGCAGATTGTCAGGCCGGCAAACCCAGCCCGCGCGGCAACGGAAACGCGATGTTTTCCTCGATGCCGTCCAGCGCGCGCACGTTGCGCACGCCGAGTTCACGCAACCGGGCGATCACCGCCTGCGCCAGCACTTCCGGCGCCGAAGCGCCGGCCGTCACGCCGATGCGGCGCTTGCCTTCGACCCAGACCGGATCGATCTGATCGGGCGAATCCACCATATAGGCAGGCACGCCGAGCTTTTCGGCCAATTCCCGCAGCCGGTTGGAATTCGAACTATTCGGGCTGCCGACCACGATCACGACGTCGCACTGCGGCGCCATGAACTTCACCGCGTCCTGACGGTTTTGCGTGGCGTAGCAGATGTCCTGCTTCTTCGGCTCGCGGATGGCCGGGTATTTGGCCTTCAACGCGCCGATGATCTCGGCGGCGTCGTCGACCGAGAGCGTGGTTTGCGTGACGAAGGCGATGCGCTCGGGATCGGCCAGTTGCAAGGCCTGCACGTCTTCGATGTCTTCCACCAGATGCATGCCCTCGCCCGCCTGCCCCATCGTGCCTTCGACTTCAGGATGACCTTTGTGGCCGATCATTACGATGTCGAAGCCGTCCTGGCGCATCTTCGCGACTTCGATATGCACCTTGGTCACGAGCGGGCACGTCGCATCGTACACGCGCAACCCGCGCGACTCGGCTTCCGAACGCACGGCCTTCGACACGCCGTGTGCGCTGAAAATGACGGTATTGCCGGCCGGCACTTCTTCCAGCCGCTCGATGAAGATCGCGCCTTTCTTGCGCAGATCCTCGACGACGTACGCGTTATGGACGATTTCGTGACGAACGTAGATCGGCGAGCCGTGCAACTTGATGGCCCGCTCGACGATCTCGATAGCCCGGTCGACGCCGGCGCAGAACCCGCGCGGCTGCGCCAGCAGGATCTCGGTTTCAGCAAGAGTCGTATCCGTGGTGCTCATGTTTACAGAATCCCGATGATTTTCACTTCAAACGCCAGCGCCTGGCCGGCAAGCGGGTGGTTGAAATCGAACAGAGCCGAGGTTTCGCCGACTTCTTTCAGGACGCCGGCGTAGCGGCCGCCGCCCGGTGCGTTGAATTCGACCAGGTCGCCCGGCGAAAAATCCTCCCCGATCATGCTGTTTTCCCGCAGCGTGGCCAGCGACACGCGCTGGATCAATTCCGGATTGCGGGGACCGAACGCCTGCCCCGGCGTTAGCTGAAAGGTCGAATGGTGGCCCACCTTCAAACCGAGCAAAATATCTTCCAGCGGCGGCGCCAGTTGGCCCGCGCCCAGCAGCAGCGTGGCCGGTTTGTCGTTAAACGTATTGATGACTTCGGCGCCATCGGCAAGGGAAAGCCGGTAGTGAAGCGTCACATGTGAACCGGGTTTCACTTCGGAAATGTCGATGATGCTCATGCAATGCTCGCTCAGTCGAAGCGCGCTGCACGCGTGCGCCGCTGGCGCAGTCGACGCGTGTGGCAAACCGTCGGGTGCCGTGCGCAAAGCGTCTATTGTAAGCCACATGGCGAGCGGCGGCTTGCGTCGTGGCGCCCAGAACCCGAAGCGGAGGACACTTTATATATGGCAGATGACGCCACCCTGTTTGACGAGGCAGCCTTCAAGGTGCCCGCCACCGAGTCGCAGCCGCCCAAGGGTACGGCTTGCGGCGCACCATCGCCCTCGCCGCTTCTGCGGGGCAAATGGCTTAAAGACGATATGCCGCGCGAGCGGTTGCTGAAGAAAGGTCCCGGCGCGTTGTCGGATACCGAAATGATCGTGCTGATACTTGGCTCCGGCCTACCCGGTCACGACGTCTTCAGCGTCGCGCGCGAGTTGCTCGACCGTTTTGGCTCGCTGCGCGCCATGCTCGACGCGACTTACACGGATTTCGACGGCCTGCGCGGCATCGGCCCGGCGAAAAAAGCGCAGCTGCTCGCCATCATGGAAATGGCGCGCCGTTCGTTAGTCGACAAGCTGCGCTCACGCTCGCTGTTGAATTCACCCGAAGCAGTGGAAAATTACCTGCGTTTGCGCATCGGCGGGCGTCCACTGGAGGTTTTCGTCTCGCTCTTCCTTGACGCGCGGCATCGACTGATACACTGCGAGGAAAGCGCGCACGGCACGCTCACGCGCATGGCCGTGTATCCACGGGAGATCGTGCGGCGCGCGCTGAGCCTGAATGCGGCCAGCCTGATCGTCGCGCACAATCACCCTTCCGGCGCCGTCCAGCCGAGCGCAAGCGACCACCGTCTGACGCATACGTTACGCGACGCCCTGACACTGATCGACGTGCAACTGGTCGATCATCTGGTTGTCGGCGTCGACAGCGTTTACTCGTTTGCCCGCGCCGGCTGGCCGTGAGAAGGCGCGAACCAGGGTCGCGCAGATGCCACGCCGGGTCCGACATCGCAAATAAGGTTTGATTTTGCGGCTTTTTTTCCGCTATAATTCCGGTTTGCCTATTTCCAACCCCCTGTTCCGAAGCCACCAAGGCGTTCCGGAAAGGAAACGTGCCTAGAGTTGTGTCACAAGCTCAGCGCGAGTCTTTTCGGGAAACTTTCACGGCGTTCGAACTCAGAATTAGCGTATTAGGAGTGCTCTCATGGCACGCGTATGCCAAGTAACTGGGAAAGCGCCGATGAGCGGCAACAACGTTTCCCACGCGAACAACAAAACCAAGCGCCGGTTCCTGCCGAACCTGCAAAGCCGCCGTATCTGGGTGGAAAGCGAAAACCGTTTCGTGCGTCTGCGCATTTCGAACGCTGGTCTGCGCTTGATTGACAAGAACGGTATCGACTCCGTGCTCGCAGATCTGCGCGCACGCGGCGAAGCCTAAGGAGTAAATCATGGCAAAAGGCGCACGCGACAAGATCAAGTTGGAATCGACCGCAGGCACGGGTCACTTCTACACGACGACGAAGAACAAACGCAACATGCCGGAAAAGATGCTGATCAAGAAGTTTGATCCGGTCGTCCGTAAGCACGTTGAGTACAAGGAAACCAAGATTAAATAAATCTTGGCTCCTGCCTGACGAAGGCAAAGACATGCAAAAAGCCTCGCATTCGTGCGGGGCTTTTTCGTTTTCGGCGTGCACTGTTTTGCATGTGTGCGGCTGTCGATGCATATTCGCTAACAAATAGTCTTATGCCATTCGGCCAGCTTTCCCTCATCCATTGCGGCGCGTATCCTTTCTCGTTTTAGCGGCGAGCGAATGGCACGCCGTCACCGCAAAAACGAAAAGACGGAGATGTAGGCAATGGAATTCGATGTGGCGATTGTCGGTAGCGGTCTGGCTGGTTTGAGCGTCGCGCTCAATCTGGCGGAAACACGTCGTGTAGCGGTGGTCGCCAAGCGATCGATGACTGAAGGCGCAAGCGACTGGGCGCAAGGCGGCATCGCCGCGGTTCTGGATTCGGCGGATAGCATTGAAAATCACGTACGCGACACGCTAATCGCCGGCGGCGGTCTCTGCGACGAAGCTGCCACGCGTTTCATCGTCGAACATGGTCGCGCGGCGATCGAATGGTTGATCGCGCAAGGCGTGCCGTTCACCAAAGACGACGCCGCCGAGCTCGGCTTCCACCTCACGCGCGAAGGCGGCCATAGCCATCGCCGGATCATTCATGCGGCAGATGCAACCGGCCATGCCGTGGTGGCCACGCTCAGCGAGCGCGTGCGCCGCCACCCGAACATCACGCTGCTCGAAGATCACTACGCCATCGACCTGATCACGTCAGACCGTCTCGGCTTGCCGGGTCGTCGTTGTCACGGCCTGTACGCGCTGGATCTGCAAAGCGGACGCACGGTCACGATCGAAGCACCGCATACGGTGCTCGCCACGGGCGGCGCGGGCAAGGTCTATCTCTACACCACGAATCCCGACACTGCGACGGGCGACGGCATCGCGATGGCGTGGCGGGCTGGCTGCCGCGTGTCGAACATGGAATTTATCCAGTTCCATCCGACCTGCCTGTTCCATCCGTATGCAAAATCATTCCTGATTTCAGAAGCGGTGCGCGGCGAAGGCGGAATTCTCAAATTGCCGGACGGCACGCGCTTCATGCCGAATCACGACGAACGCGCTGAACTCGCGCCGCGCGATATCGTCGCGCGGGCGATCGACTTCGAAATCAAGAAGCGCGGCATCGACTGTGTGTATCTCGACATCAGTCATCAGTCGCCCGAATTCCTGCGTGAACACTTCCCGACGATTCTGGCGCGCTGCCAGGAATTCGGCATCGATATCACCAAAGAAGGCATTCCGGTCGTGCCGGCCGCGCACTACACGTGTGGCGGCGTCGTCACCGATCTGGCGGGGCGGACGGATCTCGCGGGCCTCTATGCGGTCGGCGAGACGTCATGCACGGGCCTGCATGGCGCGAACCGGTTGGCCAGCAATTCGTTGCTGGAGTGCCTCGTGATAGGCCTCTCCGCCGCGCAGGCTATCGAAGAAGAAGGGTTTAGTGCCGCTGTCCACGCCCCGCTGCCGGACTGGGACGAAAGCCGCGTGTCCGATCCCGACGAAGAAGTCGTGGTCGCGCACAACTGGGACGAACTGCGCCGCCTGATGTGGAATTACGTCGGTATCGTACGGACCGACAAGCGGCTCGCACGAGCGAAGCATCGGCTCGCTCTGCTACGCGACGAGATCCACGAGTATTACGCGAACTTCAAGGTGAGCCGCGACCTGCTCGAATTGCGCAATCTGGTCGACGTGGCTTCGCTGATCGTCGAAGGCGCGCGTTCGCGGCGCGAGAGCCGCGGCCTACACTTCAGCCGTGACTGGCCGGCGACCTTGCCCAAGGCGCTGCCGACCGTGCTTTCGCCTGAGCATGTGCGCAATCGCAACGTGTGATCGAGACAAGCTGAAACGAAAAGGCCATCGCCGAAATGATCCGGCGATGGCCTTTTGTCCGATTGGACATGAGTGATTGCGAACCTGGGCGTCAGACGATTCGCATCGAGTAATCCGTTGCGCGGACGTCTTTGGTCAGCGCACCGATCGACACGCGATCGACGCCGGTTTCCGCAATCGTGCGCACCGTGTCGAAGTTCACGCCGCCCGATACCTCCAGCACCGCTCGCCCCGCCGTGATGTCCACGGCATCTCGCATGGCATCGAATGAGAAATTGTCCAGCAGAATGGATTGCGCGCGATGAGCCAGCGCCGTTTCCAACTGCTCGAGCGTCTCGACTTCGATCTGGATCGACACGCCAGCATTCAGCGCCAGCGCCGCGTCCATTGCCGCGCCCACATCGCCGGCCGCGGCAATGTGGTTTTCCTTGATGAGAATACCGTCGTACAGCGCGAGCCGTTGGTTCGCCCCACCGCCCACGCGCACCGCGTACTTCTGCGCGAGCCGCAAGCCCGGCAAGGTCTTGCGCGTGTCGAGAATGCGCGTTCGCGTATGCGCGACGGCATCGACATAGCGGCGCGTCGCGCTCGCCACGCCCGACAGCAATTGCAGGAAGTTCAGCGCGTTGCGTTCCGCGGTCAACAACGCGCGAACGGGGCCGCGCATTTCACAGACCGTTGAATTGGCCGTCATCAGATCGCCTTCGCGATAACGCCATTGGACTTCGATACGCGGATCGACCTGGCGCATCACCGCTTCAAACCACGGCACGCCGCACAGCACCGCACCTTCGCGCACGATGATGCGTGCGTCGCGCACGTCGTCAGCGGGAACGAGGCGGCCCGTCTGGTCACCCGCGCCGATATCTTCGGCCAGTGCATCGGACACGTTGCGCGCTAGCGCGGCATCAAACGCCACGCCGTATTGCGCGTAAATTTCACCGAACAGCGGCGACACCGCTTCGAGCTTGTTGCCTTCTACCACGCCCATTAAGCCGCCCCCACGTTCGAATACAGTTGCGTGTCGCGCGCGAGATCGCCGCTTGCCTGCACGCGCTTCTTGTGGCGCGCCGCGAAGTCCAGCATCCGGTCGATCGGCAAACGCGCGCGCTCACCGATCGCACGATCGACGAAAATTTCGTTGTGGCCGCGCTCGAGCACCTCGGCCAGATTCGCGAGGCCGTTCATCGCCATCCACGGGCAATGCGCGCAGCTCTTACAGGTCGCGCTGTTGCCGGCCGTCGGTGCGGCAATCAAGGTCTTGCCGGGCGCGGCGAGCTGCATCTTGTGCAGAATGCCGAGATCGGTCGCCACGATGAAATGCGTCGCGTCGAGTTTTTGCGCCGCGTTGATCAACTGGGTGGTCGATCCCACCACGTCCGCTTGCGCGACCACATTAGCCGGCGACTCCGGGTGCACCAACACTTTGGCGCCGGGATATTCGGCGCGCATCAGATCGAGTTCGATACCTTTGAACTCGTCGTGCACCAGACACGAACCTTGCCACAGCAGCATGTCCGCACCGGTCTTGTTCTGGATATAGCTGCCAAGGTGCCGATCCGGCGCCCAGATGATCTTTTCGCCGCGCGCGTGCAGATCAGCAACGATTTCCAGACCGATCGACGACGTCACCATCCAATCCGCACGCGCCTTCACCGCCGCACTTGTGTTCGCGTACACGACCACCGTGCGGTCCGGGTGCGCGTCGCAGAAAGCGGAGAATTCCTCGGCCGGGCAGCCGAGATCGAGCGAACAGGTCGCATCGAGATCCGGCATCAGAATGCGCTTGTCCGGACTGAGGATTTTGGCCGTCTCGCCCATGAAGCGCACGCCCACGACGACTAGCGTCTGCGCAGCATGATCGCGCCCGAAGCGCGCCATTTCCAGCGAGTCGGCCACGCAGCCGCCGGTCTCGTCCGCCAGTTCCTGCAATTCCGCATCGACATAATAGTGCGCGACAAGCACCGCTTTCTCGCGCTCGAGCAATGCGCGGATACGTGCCTTCAGCGCTACCTTCTCTTCCGCCGACGGCATGTCCGGCACCTTCGCCCACGCCTGCCCGATTCCGCAGGTCGTGCCCTGCGCCTGCGGCCGGTCGTATTCGACGGTCCTGATCGCCTGCTGATCCATGATCTCCTCTGCCTTCGCTCTGCCGCCGCGGACTGTCAATCGCGTGTCGTTGCAGTTTCCGCGGCCCAAAAAGCAAAACCCCGCCAACGCGGGGTTTTGTGACGTACAGAGATTTTAATGGATTTCGCTATCAGGCATAACGACGCAGTCGCATCGCAAACTCTTGCAGCGCTTTAATACCGCTCTGCTCAGCGCGATGACACCAGTCCTGCAACTGGATCAGCAACTGATCGCGCGATGCATTCGAGCGCTCCCACATGGCGGCCAGCTCATTACGCATGTCGATGTAGGTCTTGAGCTTCTGGCTGTTCGCGAAGATTTGCGGCAGCTGACGTTTCTGCGGCTCGTCCAGACCTGCTTCTTCTTTGTGGAACCAGCTACGCGCACCACGCATGACCTGATACTTCTCGCGCGCGCCGACTTCCTTCAAATGCGCCAGTTCCTGACGATAGGCGCGCTTGAGCGCCTTGCCGTAACGCGCCATCACTTCGTAGCGGTTGGCCAGCACGGCTTGCAGCGTGTCCTGATCGAGCACCAGCTTGCCGGTGGTCAGACGCGGCGTGGGCGCGACCTTCTTCACCTTGGCCAGACGGAATGCCGACATGATGCGGATATACATCCAGCCGATATCGAACTCGTACCATTTGTTCGACAGCTTGGCCGACGTCGCATACGTGTGGTGATTGTTATGCAACTCTTCACCGCCGATGATGATGCCCCACGGGAAGATGTTGGTGCTCGCATCCGACGAGTTGAAGTTGCGATAGCCCCAGAAGTGCGCGAGACCGTTGACCACGCCGGCGGCCCAGAACGGGATCCACACCATTTGCACGGCCCAGATGGTCAGACCGACGACGCCGAACAGCGCGACGTTCAGCACCATCATCAAGCTCACGCCGAGGATCGGGTACTTGGTGTACACGTTGCGTTCCATCCAGTCGTTCGGCGTGCCGTGACTGAACTTGCGCATGGTTTCTTCGTTTTTCGCTTCGACGCGATACAGTTCCGCGCCTTCGAGCAGCACCTTCCAGATGCCGCGCGTTTGCGGGCTGTGCGGATCTTCTTCGGTCTCGCATTTGGCGTGGTGCTTACGGTGAATCGCGGCCCACTGGCCGGTCAACATGCCCGTGGTCATCCACAGCCAGAAACGGAAAAAATGACTGACGATCGGATGCAACTCCAGCGCGCGGTGCGCCTGGCAGCGATGCAAATAGACCGTCACGCCGATGATCGTGATGTGCGTCGCGATCGCCGTGTACAGCACAAGTTGCCACCACGAGAACTGCAACAGACCGTGGGCAAGGAAGTCGAGCAAAGAATTCAACAAGGCAATTTACCTGTGGAACGAGAGACACGAGACACGCGCAAAATGCGCGCGTCAAGAAAGTGAAAGCATACAGCGGGATTGGACGGTATTCTACTTGAAGCGTTCCAAGTGTTTGTAACAAATAGGGATTTTTTGTGCGGGATCAACAGATGGAACGCGCCAAAGGTCTCTGATAGACCCGTCGGCGCGCGTAGAGTGCCCGTCAGCGGCTGCTGTCGGACGGATTGACTGCTGCGGCGGTCATTGTTACCGGCTGCGGCATAACGTCGCTGACATTGCCGACTATTCGCACTTCGCGTTGCGCGAACGGAATGGCTATATCGTGTTCGGAGAACAGACGCCAGATATTGCGGTTGACCGCCGAGCGCACGCCCGAAGTGCCGGTCGCCGCATCCTCGATCCAGAAGCCCAGTTCGAGGTTGATACCGTCCGAACCGAAACCCGCCAGATAAGCCGTCGGCGCCGGCTCCTGCAGCACCCGCGGCACGCCCTGCGCGGCTTGGGCAAGCAAGGTCATGGCCTGGTCGACGTCGCACGTGTAGGCGACCTGCACGGCCGCCTTCGCGTGGCCGCGCGTCAGGTAAGACGACTGGTTCTGCACCACGTCCGTAATCAGCTTTTCGTTCGGAATCAGCGTTTCGATGCCGTCCAGTCCGCGCACCACCGTGTAGCGCGTGCGGATTTGCGTCACCATGCCTTGCAGACCGCTTACGTTGATCGTGTCGCCGATACGCAGCGAGCGGTCGATCAGGATGATGAAGCCCGACACATAGTTGCTCGCGATCTTCTGCAGGCCGAAGCCGAGCCCGACACCCAACGCGCCGCCGAACACGCCCAGCACGGTGATGTCGATCCCGACCAGCGACAGGCTGATCAGTACCGCCGCCAGCACGAACGCCGCCCGGCCGACCCGCGCCACCACGACCTTCAGGTTGGCGTCGAGCGTCTTCGAGCGCATCAGGCGGTCTTCGAACGTGGCGCCGAGCCACATCGCGACGATCATCGTCACGCACACCCACAGCAGACCCGAGATGAGCGAGAGCAGCGTCAGATGCGCGTTGGCGACGCTGAAATGCACGCCGGCCGCCCACGCGACAACGTCGTCCTGAATGCCCATGACTGTGAGCACCATGCCGACCCAGACTACCGCCGAGACGATTTTCTCGACGAGGAAAAGCAGCGGATGCGTCTCGCCGTCGTGACTGAAAACCCGTCGCGCGAAGAAAAACACGATGTAAATCAAGCCGATACCAAACAGCGGCACCAAAGCCAGATCGAGCAGCGCGGTGTGCATGAACTGGCCGGTGATCGAGCGTGCAAGCCACACGAGGACCGCGCCGATCAGCGGAAAGAACGCGCGATTCAGGCTTTCCGCGCCGAAGCGCAGTGTCTGGTAACGCGTCTGGCGGCGTAGATCCAACGCGCGGCGCAACACGCGCGCGAGCAGCCAGGCGCCCGCGAGGGTCGCGGCCAGCACGCCGACCTGCCACAGCATCACGGGCTGACCGAAGTCGCGCCCGAGGTCGCTGAACGTATGAGGGAAGAGACGGTTTTGCATGATGTCGCCGCAATCGCCGACGCACGGACAGGTTGATGAATCGAACCCAGGTGCGCCGGCAAAAGCCTGTTGCGCTTAGCTCTGGCGTTCCAACACGGCGGCGAAGAAGCCGTCGGTTGCGTGGCGGTGCGGCCACAGCGACAGGTAATCGCCCATTTCCAGATCGATACGCTGCTCGGCCAGCACGTCGCGCGCAGGCACCAGAGCGAAATCCGGATGGTCGGCGAGGAATTGCTGCACCACGGCTTCGTTTTCCGCTTCCAGGATCGAGCAGGTGGCATAAACGAGCCGCCCGCCCTTTTTCACCAGACGCGCCGCGCTGGTCAGAATCGACGCCTGCTTCGGCGCCAGTTCGGCCACCGATTCCGGCGACTGGCGCCACTTCAGATCCGGATTACGACGCAGCGTGCCCAAGCCGCTGCACGGCGCGTCGACCAGCACGCGGTCGATCTTGCCGGCGAGCCGCTTGATCTTGGCGTCGTGTTCGCTGTCGATCAGAACCGGGTTCACGTTCGACAGACCACTGCGCGCAAGCCGCGGCTTGAGCTTGGCGAGACGCCGCTCGGAGATGTCGAAGGCGTACAGCCGTCCGGTGGAGCGCATTGCGGCGCCCAGCGCCAGCGTCTTACCGCCCGCGCCGGCGCAGAAGTCGACGATCATCTCGCCGCGTTTGGGCGCGACCAGCGAGCACAGCAACTGGCTGCCTTCATCCTGCACTTCGACCCAGCCGTGCTGAAACGCGTCGAGCTTGGTGAGCGGCGGCTTGCCGACCACGCGCACGCCGAACGGTGCGAACGGTGTCGCGCCGCCCTCGATGCCGGCCTTCGACAGCGCGTTCAACACGTCGTCGCGGCTGGCCTTGATCGGGTTTGCGCGCAGATCCAGCGGCGCCGGGTAGTTCAGCGCCGCGGCGAGTTGCGCCAGTTCGGCGGGTTCGAAACGCTTGGCCAGCGCCTGATAGATCCAGTCAGGCAGATTCAGGCGAATCCGCAGCGGCAGGCTTTCCGGGTCGATCTTCGACACATGTTCAAGCCAGCTCAACTCCTGTTCCGACACGAACGGCTTGAGCGCATTGCGCCCCGCCGTCTGCATCAGGCCGAGCAATGCCATGCGGCGCGCCGGGTTGCCCGCGCCGCCTTCGGCCAGATGGGCGAACTCCATCCGGCGGCGCAGCACCGCGAAAACGGCCTCGGCGATCACGCCGCGCTCGCCGTGCCCGAGCTTCGGATGAGCGCGGAAGAAACGGCTGGTGGTGGCATCGGCCGGGCCGGTCAGTTTTAGGACTTCAGCCAACAAAGTCTCAGTTTGTCCAATCAAAAAACCATGCAATCTCATGCGCCCTCTCCGGCGGTGTGACCGGCAAAGAGCCATTGCGGCTCCGGCGGCGTAAGCGTGACGCGCAGGCCGTCCAGAGCAAGGCGCCCTTCGACGAACCAGCGCACCGCGCGTGGATAAATGATGTGTTCGGTTGCCAGCACGCGTTCGGCGAGCATGGCGGGGGTGTCGCCCGTCTCGACGGGCACCGCCGCCTGCGCGACGATCGGCCCGTGATCCAGTTGCGACGTGACAAAATGCACGGACGCGCCGTGCAGCCGCACGCCCGCGTCGAGCGCCTGCTGATGGGTTTTCAGGCCCGGAAAGCTCGGCAGCAGCGACGGATGCACGTTCAGCATGCGCCCGGCGTAATGATCGACGAAACCGGCCGTCAGCACCCGCATGAATCCAGCGAGCACGACCAGGTCGGGCGCAAAACTATCGATTTGCTCGGCCAGCGCGGCGTCGAAGCTGTCGCGGTCGGGAAACTGGCGGTGGTCGACCACCGCCGTGGCAATGCCGTGCGACGCCGCGAACGCAAGGCCCGCGGCGTCGGGACGGTTGGCAATCACGGCGGCGACTTGCGCCGGCCAGGCCTCGTTCGAGCAGGCTCGAACGATGGCTTCCATGTTGCTTCCCCGTCCGGAAATCAGGATGACGAGTTTTTTCATCCGCGGATTTTATCATTCGGGGACACCGAAACCGCGACGCGCCGCCGTCCACTGCGCTGAACGTTTATAATCGTTTGTTTTGCGGCACCCCGCCCGCTCCATCTCAAACCCGCTATCGTGAGAGTCTTCCGCGGTCTTCCCAATGCTGAAAGCCGTGCGCCCTGCGCACTGACCATCGGCAACTTCGACGGTGTCCACCGCGGCCATCAGGCTTTGCTCGCCCACGTGCGCGCGGCTGCCGACGCGCGCGGCCTGCCCGTCTGCGTGATGACCTTCGAGCCGCACCCGCGCGAGTTCTTCAACCCGGCGGGCGCGCCGCCGCGCATCGCCATGCTGCGCGACAAGCTCGAGGCGCTGCGCACCAACGGCGTCGATCGGGTGGTCGTCGAGCACTTCAATCACACGTTCGCGAGCCAGTCGCCGGACACGTTCGTCGAACGGATCATCGTCAACGGACTGCACGCGCGCTGGGTGATGATCGGCGACGACTTCCGCTACGGCGCGAAGCGCGCGGGCGACTTCGGGTCGCTCAAGGCGGCGGGTCAGCAGTACGGTTTCGAAGTCGAGCAGATGGCCACGGTGGCCGATCCGTCAGGCGCGCGCATTTCCAGCTCTGGCGTGCGCGCCGCGCTGGTGGCGGGCGACCTCGACTCGGCGCGTGCCGCGCTGGGCCGCGATTATCTGATCAGCGGCCATGTCGTGCACGGCATGAAGCTCGGGCGCGATCTCGGCTTCCCCACGCTCAATGTGCCGATCGCCCACAAGCGCCCGGCGCTCGCGGGCATTTTCGTGGTGCGCGTGCACGGCGTGGCGGACGAGCCGCTGCCGGGCGTCGCGAGCCTCGGCCTGCGTCCCACGGTAGACGATTCCGGCCGCGTGCTGCTCGAAGTTCACCTGCTCGACTGGCATGGCGACGCATATGGCAAACTCGTGCGCGTCGAATTCCTGAAGAAGCTGCGCGACGAGGAAAAGTACATCGACCTCGAAACGCTAACCGCCGCCATCAAGCGCGACGTCGTCAACGCGCGCGCGTGGTTCGCGGCTATCGGCGCCGGCACGCCGGGCAGCCGTTCCACCGGCTTCGCCACCTCGGCCACCGACCGAATTAGATAACCGCCGTGGTCCATGCAGGCGCTCAAGCGCCGCGTGCGTGGACCCTCGCCGCGCGCATCGAAGGGCGTCCGTGGATCACGCGACATGCCTGCCGGGCGCGCCCAACGCCCTCGCGCATCGTGCGCATTCCGCGCGCTACCGCGCATAGAAAGAATTCACCGCGACCTCATCATGAGCAATAAGAAAGCCGATTCGAAACCGCAGTCACGCTACCCGGTCAACCTGCTCGACACGCCGTTTCCGATGCGCGGCGACCTGCCCAAGCGCGAGCCGCAATGGGTCAAGGAATGGCAGGAGCGCAAGGTCTACGAAACGATCCGCGCCGCCTCCAAGGGCCGCAAGAAGTTCATCCTGCACGACGGCCCGCCGTATGCGAACGGCGACATCCACCTCGGCCACGCGGTGAACAAGATCCTGAAGGACATGATCGTCAAGGCGCGCAATCTGGCGGGCTTCGACGCGGTCTACGTGCCGGGCTGGGATTGCCACGGCATGCCGATTGAAATCCAGATCGAAAAGCAGTTCGGCAAGTCGCTGCCGGCAGCCGAAGTAATGCAGAAGGCGCGCGCCTACGCGACCGAGCAGATCGAGAAGCAGAAGGTTGGCTTCCGGCGGCTGGGCGTGCTCGGCGACTGGGACAATCCGTACAAGACCATGAACTTCACGAACGAAGCCGGCGAAATCCGCGCGCTCGCGAAGATCATGGAGAAAGGCTACGTGTTCCGCGGCCTGAAGCCGGTGAACTGGTGTTTCGACTGCGGCTCGGCACTCGCCGAAGCGGAAGTCGAATACAAGGACAAGACCGATCCGACCATCGACGTGCTGTTCAGCTTCGCCGAGCCGGAAAAAACGGCGCAAGCGTTCGGTTTGAATGCGCTGCCGCGCAACGAAGGCGGCATCGTGATCTGGACCACCACGCCGTGGACTATCCCCGCCAACCAGGCGCTGAACCTGCATCCGGAAATCGTCTACGCGCTGGTCGACACGCCGCGCGGCCTGCTGATCCTTGCTGAAGAGCGCGTTGAAGCGTGCCTGAAGCTGTACGGGCTCGAAGGCACGATCGTCGCCACCACGCCGGGTGCGAAGCTCGTCAATCTGCGCTTCCATCACCCGCTCGCGTCCGCGCATCCGGGCTACAAGCGCACGGCGCCGGTTTATCTCGGCGACTACGTGACGACCGAAACGGGTACGGGTATCGTGCACTCGTCGCCGGCGTACGGCGTGGAAGACTTCGTGTCGTGCAAGGCGCACGGCATGGCGGATTCCGACATCATCAATCCGGTGATGGGCGACGGCCGCTATATCGAATCGCTCGCGCTGTTCGGCGGCCTGTCGATCTGGGCGGCCAACCCGCAGATCGTCGAAGCGTTGCAAGGTGCCGGCACGCTGATGCGCACCGAGAAGTACACGCACAGCTACATGCACTGCTGGCGCCACAAGACGCCGATCATCTACCGCGCCACCTCGCAATGGTTCGCCGGCATGGACGTGAAGCCGACCGATACCGACAAGACGTTGCGCGAAACCGCGCTGGAAGGCATCGAGAACACCGCCTTCTATCCCGCATGGGGCAAGCAGCGTCTGTTCAGCATGATCGCCAACCGCCCGGACTGGACGCTGTCGCGCCAACGCCAATGGGGCGTGCCGATGGCGTTCTTCGTGCACAAGGAAACCGGCGAACTGCATCCGCGTACGCTGGAGTTGCTTGAAGAAGTCGCGCAACGTGTGGAAAAGGCCGGCATCGAAGCATGGCAAACGCTCGACCCGCGCGAGTTGCTCGGCGACGACGCCAACATGTACGAAAAGAACCGCGATACGCTCGACGTGTGGTTCGATTCGGGCACCACGCATTGGCACGTGCTGCGCGGCTCGCACAAAGACGAACTGCAATTCCCGGCCGACCTGTATCTGGAAGGCTCGGATCAGCACCGCGGCTGGTTCCATTCGTCGCTGCTGACCGCTTCGATGCTCGACGGCCGTCCGCCGTACAACGCGCTGCTCACGCACGGCTTCACCGTGGACGGCGAAGGCCGCAAGATGAGCAAGTCGCTCGGCAACGGTATCGATCCGCATGAAGTGGCGAACCGCCTCGGCGCGGAAATCATCCGCCTGTGGATCGCGTCGACCGATTACTCGGGCGAACTGGCGATCTCGGAAGAAATCCTGAAGCGTGTGACGGAAGGCTATCGCCGTATCCGCAACACGCTGCGCTTCCTGCTCGCGAATCTGTCGGACTTCGACTTCGCGCAACACGCGCATCCGGTCGAAGACTGGCTCGAGATCGATCGCTATGCGGTGGCGCTGTCGGCGAATCTGCAGAACGATATCCTCTCGCACTACGACAAGTACGAATTCCACCCGGTGGTCGCCAAGCTGCAGACGTTCTGCTCGGAAGACCTCGGCGGCTTCTATCTGGACGTATTGAAGGACCGCCTGTACACGACCGCCGCGGACTCCGTCGCGCGCCGCTCGGCGCAGACCGCGCTGTATCACATCGCGCATGGCCTGCTGCGTCTGATGGCGCCGTTCCTGTCGTTCACCGCCGAAGAAGCGTGGAAGATCTTCCAGCCGAATAGCGAAACGATCTACACCGAGACGTATCACGCGTTCCCGGCCGTGCCGGAAGCCGGTGCTCTGCTCGACAAATGGACGCTCCTGCGCGCCGCACGCAGCGACGTGACCAAGGCGCTCGAGGAAGCGCGCGTGGCGAACCTGATCGGTTCGTCGTTGCAGGCGGAAGTGGAAATCCGCGCGAGCGGCGCGCGTTACGACGCGCTCACGAGCCTCGGCGACGACCTGAAGTTCGTGCTGATCACGTCCGCGGCAAGCGTGGTGAAGGTCGACAGCGAAGCGGAAGAAGGCGTCGAAGTCATCGCCTCGCAGTATCTGAAGTGCGAACGCTGCTGGCACTACCGCGCGGACGTCGGCGCGAACGCCGAACACCCCACGCTGTGCGGCCGCTGCTTCAGCAATCTGTTCGGCAACGGTGAAGTCAGGAGCGCGGCATAATGGCCAGAACCATGTCGAAAACCGCGTCGAAAACATCTGCTGCAAACGGTTCGCTGGCGCCCTGGCTGGGCGTCGCGCTGATCGTCATCCTGTTCGATCAGCTGACGAAAATCGCCGTGCAGAAAGTGTTCGCCTACGGTGTCGCGCACGAGGTCACGTCGTTCTTTAATCTGATCCTCGTGTACAACCGCGGCGCGGCATTCAGCTTCCTCGCCATGGCGGGCGGCTGGCAACGCTGGGCGTTCACCGCGCTCGGCGTGGTGGCCGCGCTGGTGATCTGCTATCTGCTCAAGCGCCACGGCGGGCAGAAAATGTTCTGCACGGCGCTCGCGCTGATTCTCGGCGGCGCGCTCGGCAACGTGATCGACCGGCTCGCGTATGGCCACGTGATCGACTTCCTCGATTTCCACGTGCGCACGTGGCACTGGCCGGCGTTCAATCTCGCCGACAGCGCGATTACGGTCGGCGCGGTGCTGCTCGTGCTCGACGAACTGCGGCGCGTGCGCGGCTCGCGCTAAGCGCACACGCTGACTTCACGCACTGACGTTTGCGCGCAAGTACGCTTTGAAAGACGCGGCGGCGGGGACGCAACGCCTCGCTGTCCGCCACCACGCTTTGTCGGAGGCTTTCGTTGGCAACCGCAGAACTCGCAGGAAAACACCTCGTCCTCGGCATGACGGGCGGCATTGCCTGCTACAAGATCGCCGAACTCACGCGTCTGTTGACCAAGGCCGGCGCGACCGTGCAGGTCGTCATGACCGAAGCAGCCACGCAATTTATCACCCCCGTCACCATGCAGGCGCTCTCGGGCCGCCCGGTCTACACGAGCCAGTGGGACGGACGCGTGCCGAACAACATGGCGCACATCGATCTGTCGCGCGAAGCGGATGCGATCGTGATCGCGCCCGCCTCGACCGACTTCCTCGCCAAACTCGCGCACGGCATGGCCGACGATTTGCTGTCCACCTTGTGTGTTGCCCGCGATTGTCCGTTGCTGGTGGTGCCGGCCATGAACCGGCAAATGTGGCAGAACCCGGCCACGCAACGCAACGTCGCCCAATTGCGCGCGGACGGCATCGAAGTGCTCGGACCTGATTCCGGCCCGCAGGCGTGCGGCGAAGTCGGCGACGGCCGCATGCTCGAAGCCGCGGCCACTTACGAAGCTATCGCCTCCTTCTTCGCGCCGAAAATCCTCGCCGGCAAGCGCGTGCTACTGACCGCCGGGCCGACGTTCGAACCGCTCGACCCGGTGCGCGGCATCACCAACCGCTCCAGCGGCAAGATGGGCTTCGCGCTGGCACGCGCCGCGCAACAGGCCGGCGCCGAGGTGCATCTGATCGCCGGCCCCGTCGCGCTCGAAACGCCGTGGGGCGTGTTCCGCCAGGACGTGCAAACCGCGCAGCAAATGCATGACGCGGTGATGCGCTCGGTCGCGGACGCGGACATTTTCATCGGCGTGGCCGCGGTAGCCGATTGGCGCGTCGATCACGCCAGCGAGCACAAGATCAAGAAGACCGCGGATCGTGCGCTGCCCACGTTTTCCTTTGTTGAAAATCCGGACATTCTGGCCTCGGTGGCGAAGCTGCCGCATCCACCGTTTGCAGTCGGTTTCGCCGCGGAAAGCGGCGATCTGGAAGTACACGGCGAAGAAAAGCGCGTCCGCAAAAACGTGCCGCTTCTGATCGGCAATCTCGGCCCGCTGACCTTCGGTCTCGACGACAACGAAGTGATCCTGTTCGAAGCACACGGCGCCACGAAGCTGCCACGCGCCGACAAGCAGACGCTCGCGCGCGCGCTGATCGCGGAGATCGCGAAGCGTCTGCCCGACACAAGTCTGATTCGCTGAGCGATTCCGGCGGCCGCCTGAATGCGGTCGCCGCGAGTCGCGTTGGCGAAGGGAATCATCTGGAGCGGTACTGACATGACGCGACTCTCCGTACTCGATCAAACGCCCGTGATTGCCGGGCACTCGGTGGCGGATGCGATTGCCGCCACGGTCGAACTCGCGCAACTCGCCGACGACCTTGGCTATACGCGTTACTGGTGCGCCGAGCATCACGGCTTGCGCGGCGTGTCGAACCCCTGTCCCGAGGTGATGCTCGCGCGCCTCGGCAGCGTGACCCGGCACATCCGACTCGGTTCCGGCGGCGTGATGCTGCCGTACTACAGCCCGTTCAAGGTCGCCGAGCAATTCATGATGCTTGAAGCGCTGTTCCCCAATCGCATCGATCTGGGCGTGGGACGCGCGCCCGGCGGCGACATGCGCACGGCGCAAGCCCTCGCTGCGGGAGCCTATAATCGCGGCGATATTTTTCCGCAGCAGGTGGCCGATCTGCTTGGGCTGATACACGGCACCTTGCCCGCCGATCACATTGCGAGCGGCGTGCTGCTGCAGCCGCAAATCGATACGCGTCCACAGGTTTGGATGCTCGGGTCGAGCGAATTCGGCGGCTTGCTGGCGGCTCAACTCGGCATTCCCTTCGCGTTTGCGCACTTCATCAACGCGCATTTCGGGCATCAGGTCGCGCAGGCGTATCGCGAGCGCTTCAAGGCCGGTCAGGACATTCAACAAGCGTATCTGGCGGCCGCCGTATTCGTGATTTGCGCCGACACCGAACAGGAAGCGGCCGATCTGGAAAAAGCCGTCGATCTGCGCCGCGTGCAAATGGCCTACGGCCTGAACGAACCGATCCCGACGATCGAACAGGGCGTCGCGCAGGAATACGGCGAGCGCGAGCGTCTGGTGATCGATCGTGAGAAGCCGCGCAGCATCATCGGCACGCCGGAAGCCGTCACCGAGCGCTTGCACTCGTTGCAGGAACAGTTCGACGCCGACGAACTGATCGTGCTCACCGTGGCGGGCAGCTACCGCGCCCGGTTGCGCTCCTATGAACTTCTTGCCGAAGCGTTCCAGCTCGAACGCCCGGCCTCCACTTCTTAACCTTCGAACCTGCATGAAACTCGACCTGAAGATCCTCGACGCGCGCATGCGCGATCAGCTCCCGGCTTACGCCACCACCGGCAGCGCGGGCCTCGACCTGCGCGCGTGCCTCGACGAACCGTTGACGCTGAAACCCGGCGAGACAGCTTTGGTGCCGACGGGCCTGGCGATTCACGTCGGCGATTCGGGCTATGCCGCGTTGATTCTGCCGCGTTCGGGCCTGGGGCATAAGCACGGGATCGTACTGGGCAATCTGATCGGCCTGATCGATTCGGATTACCAAGGTCAACTGATGATTTCGACGTGGAACCGTGGCGAGACCACGTTCGTGTTGAATCCGATGGAACGTCTTGCGCAACTGGTGATCGTGCCGGTCGTGCAAGCGGAGTTCAATATCGTCGACGATTTTGAAACCAGTGAACGCGGCGCCGGCGGCTTCGGCAGCACAGGCAAGCACTAAGCCCGTCACGTTTTGCCTGAGGCCGTGCTGGATGAGCTTCAATCAGCACGGCTTCCTTCTACCCTTCCCATATCCCTCGCGCCTTTCGCGAGCGGCAGATTAAATTCGGACTTGTCCCATTTGGACAGGGTCACGCGCCACCTATAAATCAGTCACAAGACAAACGACTTAATCTGCTTAACTAATCAATCTGCATCCGGCGGCCGTCTTACCGTCGGCTTTCCCACCTTATCCACGCAAACCCCAGGAGGTTAAAGACCGAAATCACATTCTTATATCAAGATTTTTATTTAGGCATACGTATTAAATTGAGCGCATCACTGATAAGCCACTGTCCGGATAGCACTTTTTTTAGCCCGCGCGGGCGCTCGGTGTTCGCCGGCCTACGTTGAACGGAGCTTGTATGAAGATCGAATATGATGCAATCGTTGGGTCGGGCGCGAACGAATGGTATGGCACGATCGTCGTTTCCAACCTGCGTTATGAAGACGGTAGCGCGGTCACCGTCAATCAGTTCCTCGAGTTCAACTTTCGCTCGCCGGCCAATCTCGACGCCACAGCAATCCAGCCGTCGTTTAGCACATGGGTGACCGGCGACATCACGGCAGACACCACGCAAATTGGCGATGGCACCTTCGACGTAACGGCCACGATCCAATACACAACCAGCTATACGATGCAGCGGGCCGATCAAATTACGATCGGCGTGGACGGTGACCTCTTGACCGACTCGCAGACCTGGCTCGATTCATTCGTGTTCGCCGCCGACCAGGCTCCGGCCATCACCGGAACGGTGTCCGCAACTTGCGCGCCCGCGCCGGATCCGGCGCTCGCCGGCATTGCGCCCGCCCTCACCCTCACGCGAGGCAGCGCAGTCGTCACGATGCCGCTCGATTATGGCGCCACGGTCAGCATCACCGTGGATCAAGGGACCTACGCGGTGACGGGCGACAGCGTCAGCACAAGCGATCAGACGGTCATTGCGCCGCTTGTAATCGACCGCAACACGCTCGACGTCGTGGCAGGCGCAACAACCACGCTCGGGGTCACGTTCGCTCCCGTCGAATACTATTGCGCGCTTGATATTTCGGTTGGATCGCTATCAGGGTTATCGACCGAAACACTCAATGTCACATTGACGGACAGCGCGACAGGCGAAACGCTGGCCTTGTTCACCACCACGACCAACCACGTCACGTCCCTGCGCAAGCTACCGCCATCGGGCACGGCGCGGGTGTCGATTGAGAACATCGCACTCGACAATGTCGATTATTCGTTCAACGTACCGCTTGTCACGCTGACGAACGCACTGCAGACCATAACCATCGACAATTCCATGGTGCAGACAGAAAACGTCGACACCACGGGATATACCCGGGTCGCGATCAATGTCACCGTCGACCATCCAGTCGACCGCCAGCTCCCGTTGCGTCTGATTGGCGGCAGCATGAACTATCTGCAGAACGTCACGGCAACATCGCAACAGACCGCTTTCTCGGCCCTCGTTCAACCAGGCGACTACACCGTAGTGGCTGACGACTTCCTCTCCGCCGGCGTCGTCTACGCAGTCGAGACGCCGTCAAGCTTGAGCGTGCCAGGCAGCGGCAGCGCCGCACTCGACGTGACGATCGAGGCATCGGCGAATCTCAGTGTGCGCGGCTTTCCGGCCTACCTGTGCTTCGGCGGCTGTGCGGACCTGACGCCGTCCAACCAGGCGGACTTCGCCGCGGCACGCGCGACCTCGGTGTTCGACTACGCCGGCACGGACGGCGCCGGCGATTCGTCCGTCTACCTGACCGACGATCCGCAAACCCGAGCGACCCTCACGCTCGCGCGCAACGTCGAACTCCAACTGGGAAATACTCAGCCGGTCTTGCCCGTCATGGTGTCGTACACCTGCAATCTGTCGCTCGGCGACACGCCCACCATCCTCGCCAATGCCGACGCTCACGCGCACAGTTTTTCCAACTACATTCTGGCGCTCAACATCGCGACGGAGGCCATCGACAGCGACCACCCGGTCCCCGCGGGCTTTATCGTGAACCCTGACTTTCTCGGCGCTTGCCAGCAAGCCAACTTCGGGGCGACCTACCCGATGCCGGTGCGCGAGCCGCTACAGCAAGCCCTCGACCACTGGTCGATCAAGGCGGCCATTCCCGACGACATCGCCGAGAACATAGCCGGCTACGTGCTCGCGGTGAACTGGCTGACGCGCACGGTCGCGCCCAGCGTAACGTTCGGCTGGCAGATCAATCTGTGGGGTGTCGGCTACTCGGAATGGATCTACGACGACGGCATCGATCCGGCTCAGATGGCGCAGCAAACCGCGGACTATGTGACGAGCCTCGGCGTCTACGATGCGCCCTACGAGCCCGACTTCCTGGCGATCGACCGGTACGAAGCCGACGACTTCACGCAGCGCGCCTATGTGAACGGCTACTGCTACGGCCCTCGCGAATGGGACCGCTACTTCGATTTCTGCAAGGCGGTCAGCCGCGCGCTTAAATTGCCGGTGATGCCATGGCAGATGCCCGCGAGCCGCATTCCGAACACGACCGATCCGGTCGCGACGGATTTCGACTCCCAACACTGGGGAACGGGCGGCAGTTGCCTGCTGGGCGATCCTGCGATCGGCTCCAATTACGAGAACGTGCATCCCACCATTCTCGCGTTGCAATTTCCGGAGGCATTCCAGCAATACATGGGGGCCACCGCGGAGGACATGTTCATCCGCTCCGAACCCTTCGACATTTCGAACCCTCTGTACGGTGACTTCCCGTTGCGAGGTATCTTCAGCGTGCTGCTCGGGGGTGGCTCAACGACCGGCATCGTTTCCGCAATCGGTAATCCGGAGCCGTGGGCAAGACAGAAACTGAATGCCTACATGAACCAGCCGATCACGTTCGATCAATAACGTCAATTCAAAAAAAACGGCGTGGACCTAGTCCACGCCGTTTTTTATCAGTACTACCGCGTAAGTTTACTCGACTTCCACTGCTTCCGGATTCGGATTGCGCGGCGCCGGATGTTCGTCGAAGGTCAACTGCACCTTGTCTTCGGCATCCACGTCGACCGTCACGCGGCCGCCGTTCATCAGCTTGCCGAACAGCAACTCGTCGGCCAGTGCACGACGGATCGTGTCCTGAATCAGACGCTGCATCGGCCGCGCGCCCATCAACGGATCGAAGCCGTGCTTGGCGAGATGCTTGCGCAGCGCGTCGGTGAAGAGCGCATCGACCTTTTTCTCGTGCAACTGATCTTCCAGCTGCATCAGGAACTTGTCGACCACGCGCATGATGATTTCTTCATCGAGCGAACGGAAGCTGATCGTTGCGTCCAGACGGTTACGGAACTCCGGCGTGAACATGCGCTTGATGTCGACCATTTCGTCGCCAGTTTCCCGACGATTCGTGAAGCCGATCACCGACTTGCCCATCGCCTCGGCGCCCGCATTCGTCGTCATGATGATGATGACGTTGCGGAAATCCGCCTTGCGGCCGTTGTTGTCCGTTAGCGTGCCATGGTCCATGACCTGCAGCAGCACGTTGTAGATGTCCGGATGCGCCTTCTCGATTTCGTCGAGCAGCAGCACGCAATGCGGCTTCTTCGTAACAGCTTCCGTGAGCAGACCGCCCTGGTCGAAACCGACATAGCCCGGCGGCGCGCCGATCAACCGGCTGACCGCATGACGTTCCATGTACTCCGACATGTCGAAGCGGATCAGCTCGATACCCAGCGTGAACGCCAGTTGCTTCGCCACTTCCGTCTTGCCGACGCCCGTGGGGCCGGAGAACAGGAACGCGCCGATCGGCTTGTCCAGCTTGCCGAGCCCAGCACGCGCCATCTTGATCGCGGCCGACAGCGCGTCGATGGCCGGGTCTTGCCCGAACACCACGCTCTTCAGATCGCGATCCAGCGTTTGCAGCTTGCTGCGATCGTCTTGCGACACGCTTTGCGGCGGGACGCGAGCGATCTTCGAGATGATTTCCTCGATCTCGTTCTTGCCGATGGTCTTCTTCTGCTTCGACTTCGGCAGGATGCGTTGCGCCGCGCCCGCTTCGTCGATCACGTCGATTGCCTTGTCCGGCAAATGACGATCCGTGATGAAGCGTGCCGACAACTCAGCCGCCGCCGACAGTGCGCCCGACGAATACTTCACGCCGTGATGCTCTTCGAACCGCGACTTCAGGCCGCGCAGGATCGCCACCGTCTGTTCGACGGTCGGCTCGGTCACGTCGACCTTCTGGAAACGGCGCGACAAGGCCGCGTCTTTTTCGAAGATGCCGCGATACTCAGTGAACGTGGTCGCGCCGATGCACTTCAACGTACCCGACGACAACGCCGGCTTGAGCAGGTTGGACGCGTCCAGCGTGCCGCCCGACGCAGCGCCTGCGCCGATCAGCGTATGAATTTCGTCGATGAACAGGATCGCGTGCGGACGTTCCTTCAATTCCTTGAGGACCGTCTTCAGACGCTGTTCGAAGTCACCGCGATATTTGGTGCCGGCGAGCAGCGCGCCCATGTCGAGCGAATACACCTGGGCATCCGCGAGAATGTCCGGCACTTCGCCGCGCGTAATGCGCCACGCGAGGCCTTCGGCGATCGCCGTCTTGCCGACGCCGGCTTCACCGACTAGCAGCGGATTGTTCTTGCGGCGGCGGCACAGCACCTGGACCACGCGCTCGACTTCCGACTCGCGTCCGATCAGTGGATCGATGCGGCCGTCTTTCGCCATCTGGTTCAGGTTCTGCGTGAACTGCGCTAGCGGCGTTTCCTTC
Organism: Paraburkholderia sp. BL17N1; assembly: GCF_003634175.1. Classification (NCBI taxonomy): domain Bacteria; kingdom Pseudomonadati; phylum Pseudomonadota; class Betaproteobacteria; order Burkholderiales; family Burkholderiaceae; genus Paraburkholderia; species Paraburkholderia sp. BL17N1. Next base: position 2,220,004 of record NZ_RBIW01000001.1, on the reverse strand, counting down.
TGCGCGGCGGCTTCGTCGGACTCGGCATTCGCGTCGCTCGCTTTCGCGGCGTCCGTGCTGCTCGTCTTGGCGATGCCATGCGAGATGAAATTCACCACGTCCAGACGCGTCACGCCCTGCTGTTGCAGGTAGTACACCGCATGCGAATCCTTCTCGCCGAAGATCGCCACCAGCACGTTCGCGCCGGTCACTTCCTTCTTGCCATTCGAGGTGGACTGCACATGCATGATCGCGCGCTGGATCACACGCTGGAATCCCAGCGTGGGCTGCGTGTCGACGTCGTCCGTGCCAGGCACGGTCGGCGTGTTGTCATGAATGAAGTTGCGCAGGTTCTGGCGCAGATCCTCGATATTGGCCGCGCATGCACGCAACACCTCCGCCGCGGTTGGATTGTCCAACAGGGCCAGCAAAAGGTGTTCGACCGTTATGAACTCGTGCCGCGCCTGGCGTGCTTCCATGAACGCCATGTGCAGGCTGACTTCCAGTTCCTGGGCAATCATGCTTCCTCCATCACACACTGCAGCGGATGCCCGGCCTGCCGTGCGTGGGTAACGACTTGCTCGACTTTGGTCGACGCGATGTCCCGCGTATAGACCCCACAAACTCCCCTGCCCTCGCGATGCACCTTCAACATTACCTGTGTTGCGGTTTCACGATCTTTATTGAAATATTCCTGCACGACCATCACGACAAATTCCATTGGCGTGAAGTCGTCATTCAGCAGCACCACCTTGTACATGGATGGCGGCTTGAGCTTTTTCTCCTGCCGCTCCAGTACGGTGCCGTCCTGCTTGTCCGGGATAATCGCCATACACCCATTCTAAACAACTAGGACAGGCCCGCAATCCTGTCAAAACCCGGCCGACCGGCCGGTGAGCCCGTTCGCTATCGCCTGATGGGAGAGACCCCGCCAATGCGTGCGTTAAATCGACGAGCCGATTGCGGAGCCGGCCCCTATCCTGTGATGCCTTGCGGTCGTGTTGCACCGCAGTCGGATCGAGTATCGCACAACCTGCCTTAACTGGCTGACGGCTCGCCCGGCCTCAACTTGAGCGGTACGCGCCGCAGAACAGCATGTGAGTCGATTATGCGACTTTTCAAGACGCCCCGCTTGCGCAACCGCACATAACGAAAGCGGGAAAAACCCTGGAAATGGCCTGTTTGCAACGCCGCGACTCCGTCTCAAAATTTTCTTGACACCCGAATAAAGAGCCTCAACAATCAAGCTGGCACTTTTTTCACTGCGCCATAATTTCGAAAAAATGCCGATGGTGAGCTTGTGAGGAGGGAGCGGCTGCATCACGCGGCCGTCGAGCTTTTCGAGGGCTCGTGGTAGTGACATGAGTTACAGGGGAAGTTGGAATGGCAACTGGTACGGTCAAATGGTTCAATGACGCAAAAGGTTTCGGATTCATCACGCCTGACGAAGGTGGTGAGGATCTGTTTGCACACTTCTCGGCCATCCAGATGAATGGGTTCAAGACCCTGAAGGAAGGCCAAAAGGTGACCTTCGAGGTCGTGCAAGGCCCGAAGGGCAAACAGGCATCGAACATCCAGGCACCCGCCTGAAACTGGTCGATACCCGTCCTTTGAAACCCGGCTTCGTGCCGGGTTTCTTTTTTTGGCGTCAGTATCTAGTCGTGCTGACTGAACGCGCGTCCCATATATCGGGTAGCGGTTCATTCAATGCACGCTTCCCCGCTTGCGATAACAGCCCTTCGCCGTTTTTTCTGCACCGGGCTTCCTGGGCAAGCAGCGCCGACGCGACACCCTATGCGGCGATACGGCGCATCATCGCGCGCTGCGCTTCCAGGCTGCGGGCGACATCGCCTTCGTACACTGCGATCCCCTGGTGTGTCAGGTTAGAACGGGCGTCGATCGCCGGCGTGATGCCGATGCTCGCCACCAGTCGGCAGAACCAATAGTCTTCGGAAAGGTACGCCCGCGTCTCGGGATCGATACCGGTGTCGAAAAACGCATAGAAAAAGTCCGCCACCTTGCCTGCGTCGAATTCCGGGCGGCCGACAAAGCGCGAGCGGCAATGCAGCTCGGGATACGCCTCGATCAGCGCAAGAAACACATCGCGTCGGATCAGCATGAAGCCGGTCGGCGCATCGAGCGCGTCGAGGAAGCCGTCCGCGTCCGGTTCGAGCGTGTTGGAACGCGCCACGGCCGGATACGACGCGTGCATCGTCCGGAAGTCCGCGCGCGTCGAACCGGCCGGCAGCGGCTGCGCGAGACCCGCGGCGGGCCAACCGTCGTTCTTCATCGGATAGACGCCGGCCACGACCGGCCGGTCCGCCCGCAGAAGCCGGACGACATCGTCGCCCTTGAAACCGATATCACTGTCGATCCACATGAGATGCGTAAAGCGATCATCGGCGAGAAACTCCGCGACCATGGTGTTGCGGGCGCGTGTGATGAGACTGTCGAAACTGTTGAAGTTCACGCGCACGCCAAAGCCGTATTGCTGCGCCAGATCGTGCAGATCCAGAAGTCCGAGCGCGTAGCCGGTGGTGACGACCGCGCCATAGCTCGGCGTGGCGACGTAGACATTCGCGACGATGGGTGTGAGGTTCGTATTCATCGTTATTGTGTTTGCATGCAGTGACGCGGCCGAGGCTCGGACAAAGTTGCGCGACCCTCGCGCCGGGCGAGCGGGCGCTCGCTGCGGCGTAACTTAACCGACGCCACATGGCCGGCATCTCAATAACGGTTCGCAATGCCGATCACGCGCGTGACGGCCGCGCCGGCGAAGCTATAGCGCGTTTTTTCGTGGCATCGCAATGCGCTCGAACTCGCGATCCCGCGGGCAAAAAACAAACAACCCCGGCCGCCTCACGGCGCCGGGGTTGCAGAGATGAACTCACTTAGCTCAGCGCGAACCGCCTCACAAATTCTCGATCAGCACCTGGCCAAAGCCCGAACACGATACCTGCGTCGCGCCTTCCATCAAGCGGGCGAAGTCGTACGTAACGCGTTTTTGCAGAATCGATTTTTCCATCGATTTGATGATCAGGTCCGCCGCCTCGGTCCAGCCGAGATGGCGCAGCATCATTTCCGCCGAGAGAATTTCCGAACCGGGGTTCACGTAGTCCTTGCCGGCGTACTTCGGTGCCGTACCGTGCGTGGCTTCGAACATCGCGACCGAATCGGACATGTTCGCGCCCGGCGCGATACCGATACCGCCGACCTGCGCGGCCAACGCATCCGATACATAGTCGCCATTCAGGTTGAGCGTGGCGATCACGTCGTATTCCGCCGGACGCAGCAGGATCTGCTGCAGGAACGCGTCGGCGATCACATCCTTCAGGACGATGTCGCCACCGGTCTTCGGATTCTTGATCTTCATCCACGGGCCGCCGTCGATGAGTTCCGCTGCGAACTCTTTTTGCGCCAGCGCATAACCGTAGTCGCGGAAAGCGCCTTCGGTGAACTTCATGATGTTGCCCTTGTGCACCAGCGTGACCGAGCGGCGTTCGTTGTCGATCGCGTACTGGATCGCCTTGCGCACCAGACGCTCCGTGCCTTCACGCGACACCGGCTTGATGCCGATCCCCGACGTATCCGGGAAGCGGATCTTCTTCACGCCCATCTCTTCGCGCAGGAACTTGATGACCTTCTTCGCCTGCTCCGATTCGGCCGGCCATTCGATACCGGCGTAGATGTCTTCCGAGTTTTCGCGGAAGATCACCATGTTGGTCTTTTCGGGCTCACGCACCGGCGAAGGCACGCCCTTGAAATACTGCACCGGACGCAGACACACGTACAGGTCCAGCTCCTGGCGCAGCGCGACGTTCAGCGAACGGATGCCGCCGCCGACCGGCGTGGTGAGCGGGCCCTTGATCGACACCACGTATTCCTTGAGCACCTGCAGCGTCTCTTCCGGCAGCCACACGTCCGGGCCATACACCTTGGTCGATTTCTCGCCGGCGTAGATTTCCATCCAGTGGATTTTCTTCTTGCCCGCGTACGCTTTTTCAACCGCGGCGTCCACGACCTTGATCATGACCGGCGTGATGTCGAGGCCGGTGCCGTCGCCTTCGATATACGGAATGATCGGCTGATCCGACACGTTGAGCGAAAAATCGGCGTTGACGGTGATCTTGTCACCACCGGTCGGAACCTTGATGTGCTGATACGGCATGATCGGACTCCAGTGAAGGCTGTGCTGAAAGCTGGTGGGGAGACTGCGAAATGGGGCGCTCCTCGCTACGCGCAATGCCGGACGACTGCAAGCGGTCTGGCCGCTATTCTAGCCCACGCGGCGGTGGCTCCGAGGCGGCAACGGCTCGGGGTTTTCCAACATGGACGAATGCAAAACGGCAAGGCGCAAGTCTTATGTCTTATATAAGATGCCGAGTATTCAGTCGCGCGTGATGCTTTATTATCCCGCCATTTACGGTCGGCCCGGCGCCTCCCGGCGCTGTAGCGGCGCAAGCCTCTCTACGCCATTCTTATTTTTTCCTATGCACCTTCTCGCTCTGAACAAACCGTTCGGCACCATCTGTCAGTTCTCGCCGCACGAGACGCGCGCTTCGCTGGCCGACTGGGTCAAAGTGCCCAACGTGTATCCCGCGGGCCGGCTCGATTCCGACAGCGAAGGTCTGCTGCTTCTTACCGACGACGGCGCATTGCAAGCGCGCATTGCCGAGCCGCGTCACAAGCTTGTCAAACGTTACTGGGCCCAAGTGGAAGGCGTCGTCGACGCGGCAGCGCTGAAAAAGCTCGCACGCGGTGTCGATCTCGGCGACTACGTGACGCGGCCCTGCCGCGCCGACTATGTCGAGCCGACCGACGCACTCTGGACACGCACCCCGCCGATCCGTTTTCGCGCCGCGATACCGACCACCTGGATCGAGCTATCGATCACCGAAGGTAAGAACCGCCAGGTGCGGCGCATGACAGCCGCGGTGGGGTTCCCGACGCTTCGCTTGGTACGCGTCGGCATCGGCGCGCTCGACATTTTTTCGCTGGGGCTGCAACCGGGCGAGAGCGTCGAATTGCCACCGAAGGCGCCGTGGGAAGGCATCGCCTGATCATCCGCAGACGCGCGCCGACTGATGATCGAATCCGCAACACGCCTGCATTCCACGCTGCAAAAAATAAGCTAACTCGTTGTATCGGCAAACAAAAGAGCGCGTGAAACAATGGCATGCGCGGGTACGCCGCAGTCTGTCGTTTGCACCAACGCAAGCGCATATAACTTTTCCATAAAATTCACGTCAACCGGTGCGCAAGCTCAGGCGTTATTCGACGCAGATGCCGCCTAAAGCTATCCGGCATTCAGCCTTAAGGGCCTTTGTGCAAGCCGCTTTTGCGGTAGGTGCGGGCAGTCTGAGCGCTAAAGCAGACGTGTCGAAAAATTTGTCGATGCGGCTGTCAACCGAAAGGTGGATGGCACGTTTACCGACATGACTCTACATATAACCGGGTCATTTGGTTAATTAACTAAAGCTGAGGATTCACAAAATGAACAAACTGATCGCCGCTCTGGTCGCTGGTCTCTTCGCAACGGCAGCATTCGCACAAGCTTCGGCACCGGCAGCAGCTTCGGCAGCTCCGATGGCAGCAGCTTCGTCGGCAAAGAAGACCACGAAGCACGCTCACAAGAAGTCGCACAAGAAGGCAGCAGCAGCAGCTGCAGCTTCGGGCGCTTCGGAGTAAGTTTGTTGTAAAAACGCAGTCAAGAACTAGCTTCATTGCCGTTCTTACGGCGTTGAAAGGCAGATCACCGCAAGGCGATCTGCCTTTTTGTTTTTGACGCGCTCGCGTAACATTCGCGGGTTAATTTCCAGCAAGGAGTCATGCCGTGCGATTTCCCATGCGCTCGTTGATTGCGCGTTTCGCTGTTGCCGTTGCGCTGCCGTTCGCCGCGTTGTCGTTCGTTGCTTCCACGGCCGCTCCTGCGCATGCGCAGCAGATGCCGGCCGGCGCCAAACAGCCCAGCGAATTTCCCCGTGCGAAACTGACGGCGGGTATGTTCGTGATCGACGCCGCCGTCGCCGCGAACGACGCGGACCGCGAGCAAGGCCTCATGTATCGCACGAGCCTCGCGCCGAATGAAGGCATGCTGTTCGTCTTTGGCGAAAACGCCGTGCATTGCTTCTGGATGAAGAACACGCTGATCCCACTGTCGATCGCGTTTATCCGCGCCGACGGCACGGTTACCGACATCGACGAAATGCAGGCCGAGACCACCAATAATCACTGCCCGAAGAACAACGGCGTGTATGCGTTGGAGATGAGCAAAGGCTGGTTCACGTCGAAAGGCGTCAAACCGGGAATGAAGATTCAGGGCTTGCCCGCAGCGCAATAACACCCGCGCCGGCCGCGCCAAAGCGCCGCGCTTCGGCCCACCGCTTTCAAGGAGCCGGTGCCTCGTTTCGAGGCGCCGGCTTTTTTCTTTTCCGCGCCGCGGCATCGGCCGGCGCGACATCCGCTCGCCTTGCGGCGCCACCAGGCGCGCGGCGCCGCCAGCCGAAGTCTTGCCGGCACGCCTTCGCGTCCGGCTGGCAAGTTTCCTGCAAAAGACGGGCCGACGCGCTATCCTAGTAGTCTTAGTAAAGCAGCACCCAAGGCTCCCCGGGCGGCACAGACTGCCGCCCGGCAAGCGTTTCAGGCGCGCCATTCCAAGGAGGTTCACGTGCCCCGCAAGACTCCCATCGAGCGCTACCGGAATATCGGCATCAGCGCTCACATCGATGCCGGCAAAACCACCACCACTGAACGCATCCTGTTCTACACCGGCGTGACCCACAAGATCGGCGAGGTTCACGACGGTGCGGCAACGATGGACTGGATGGAACAGGAGCAGGAGCGCGGCATCACCATCACGTCGGCGGCCACCACCGCTTTCTGGAAGGGCATGGCCGGCAACTATCCGGAACATCGAATCAACATCATCGACACCCCGGGACACGTCGACTTCACGATCGAAGTGGAGCGGTCCATGCGCGTGCTCGACGGCGCGTGCATGGTGTACGACTCGGTCGGCGGCGTGCAGCCGCAGTCGGAAACCGTGTGGCGCCAGGCGAACAAGTACAAGGTGCCGCGCATTGCGTTCGTCAACAAGATGGACCGCGTGGGCGCGGACTTCTTCCGCGTGCAGCGGCAGATCGGCGATCGCCTGAAGGGCGTCGCAGTGCCCATCCAGATTCCGATCGGCGCGGAAGAGCACTTCCAGGGCGTAGTCGATCTCGTCAAGATGAAGGCGATCTTCTGGGACGAAGAGAACCAGGGCATCAAGTTCGAATACCGCGATATTCCGGCGGAACTCGCCGCGACGGCGAAGGAATGGCATGACAAGATGGTCGAGGCCGCGGCGGAAGCGAATGAGGAACTGCTCGACAAATACCTCGGGGGCGAGACCCTGACCGAAGAGGAAATCAAGTACGGCATTCGCGCGCGCTGCATCGCCAACGAAATCGTGCCGATGCTGTGTGGCAGCGCGTTCAAGAACAAGGGCGTGCAGGCCATGCTCGACGCGGTGATCGACTATCTGCCCTCGCCGGTCGACGTGCCCGCCATTACCGGTCACGACGAATACGACAAGGAAATCGAGCGTCATCCGACCGACACCGATCCGTTCTCGGCGCTTGCCTTCAAGATCATGACCGACCCGTTCGTGGGCCAGTTGATCTTCTTCCGCGTCTATTCCGGCGTGGTGAATTCGGGCGACACGGTCTACAACGCCGTCAAGGAAAAGAAGGAACGCCTTGGGCGGATCTTGCAGATGCACGCAAACGAGCGCAAGGAAATCAAGGAAGTCTACGCGGGCGACATCGCCGCGGCCGTCGGCCTGAAAGAAGCGACCACGGGCGACACGTTGTGCGATCCGAACAACGTGATCATCCTCGAACGCATGATCTTCCCTGAGCCGGTGATCTCGCAGGCTGTCGAGCCGAAGACCAAGGTCGACCAGGAAAAGATGGGCATTGCGCTGAACCGTCTTGCCCAGGAAGATCCGTCGTTCCGCGTGCAGACGGATGAGGAATCCGGCCAGACCATCATCTCGGGCATGGGCGAGTTGCACCTGGAAATTCTGGTCGATCGCATGAAGCGCGAGTTCGGCGTCGAGGCGACCGTCGGCAAGCCGCAGGTCGCGTATCGCGAGACGGTGCGCAACAAGGTCGAAGATGTCGAAGGCAAGTTCGTCAAGCAGTCGGGCGGCCGCGGTCAGTACGGTCACGCGGTGATCACGCTGGAGCCGGCGCCGCAAGGCAAGGGCTACGAATTCGTCGACGCGATCAAGGGCGGCGTGATTCCGCGCGAATATATTCCGGCAGTCGACAAGGGCATCGTGGAAACGCTGAAGGCCGGCGTGCTGGCCGGCTATCCGGTGGTCGACGTGAAGGTGACGCTGACCTTCGGTTCCTACCACGACGTCGACTCGAACGAGAACGCGTTCCGCATGGCCGGCTCGATGGCCTTCAAGGAAGCGATGCGCAAAGCCAAGCCGGTGCTGCTCGAACCGATGATGGCCGTCGAAGTGGAAACGCCGGAAGACTTCATGGGCAACGTGATGGGCGACCTGTCGAGCCGTCGCGGACTCGTGCAAGGCATGGAAGACATTGCGGGCGGCGGCGGCAAGCTGGTGCGCGCCGAAGTGCCGCTCGCGGAGATGTTCGGCTACTCCACGTCGCTGCGTTCCGCGACTCAGGGCCGCGCGACCTATACGATGGAGTTCAAGCATTACGCGGAAACGCCGAACAACGTCGCTGAAGCCGTGATCAACGCGAAGCATAAGTAAGCGCGAGCCACCATCAAGCCGAAGGCAGCACACGCCAACGGCTCGAAGCCCGTCCCCTGCGGACGGGCTTTTTTTGCGTCCGCTGCGCCGCACACAGGGCTTCTTCACACGCACGTTTTTGAACATGCAAAAATGCCAGACGGCGCCGTGCCGAACGCCGGGACTCTAGCCCTCGAGGAGACACATCATGAGCCAGGATCACGAACACCCGCATTACAAGGACGCGCCACCCGCTGGCCCGGTCGATTGGCGTGAGCACGGCGTGAAGGTCATCAAAGGCGATCAGCTCGACAGCAACACCGCGCAGACGCCGGGCATGAATCGCGCCGCCGCGATCAATGCGGCGCGCGTCGGCGCGCAGAAGATCTGGGCCGGCACCGTGACGATCCATCCGAATGCGAAGACCGGCGCGCATCATCACGGCGCGCTCGAAAGCGTGATCTACGTGGTGCGCGGCCAGGCGCGCATGCGCTGGGGCGAGCATCTGGAGTTCACGGCCGAAGCCGGCCCCGGCGATTTCATCTTCGTGCCGCCGTACGTGCCGCACCAGGAGATCAACGCGAGCACGGACGACCCGCTCGAATGCGTGCTGGTGCGCAGCGACAACGAAGCAGTGGTGGTCAATCTGAACATCGACGCGGTGGAACAGCCCGAGACGGTGTTCTGGGTCGATCCGATTCACAAGCATCCGCACGATCACTAACTCTTGCCCACGCCACTCATGACGCCGACCGCTTCCCTGCGCCCACGCCTCTTCACGCTGTACGCCGTGCTGATCGCCGCCAATCTCGGCGCGTGGGCGTGGGCGTTGATCGCGTTTCGCCATTACCCGCTGCTGCTCGGCACCGCGCTGCTTGCGTATGGCTTCGGCTTGCGTCATGCGGTCGACGCCGATCACATCGCGGCAATCGACGCCGTCACGCGCAAGCTCATGCAAACCGGCAAGCGTCCGCTCGGCGTCGGGCTGTCGTTTTCGCTGGGGCATTCGACGATCGTGATGCTCGCGACGATCGGCATCGCGTGGACCGCGCATTCGCTGCACGGCCGTTTCGAGACGTTCAAGGCTGTCGGCGGGACGATCGGCACGCTCGTGTCCGCGAGCTTTCTGCTGGTGCTGGCCGCCGTCAACCTCGCGATTCTGAGCGACGTATGGCGCCGCTACCGGCAAGTCCGACGCAGCGGCGAATTGCCCGCTCAAACACCGGACTCGATCGCGCCCGCTGGTCTGCTGTCGCGCGCGCTGCGGCCGCTCTTCAGGCTCGTGACGAAAAGCTGGCACATGTACCCCGTCGGCGTGCTGTTCGGCCTCGGCTTCGATACCGCGACCGAGATCGGTCTGCTGGCGATTGCCGCGTCCGAAGCCGGCAAAGGGTTGCCGCTCTATTCGATTCTCGTGTTCCCCGCGCTCTTCACCGCCGGCATGACACTCGTCGATTCGACCGACAACGTGCTGATGGTCCACGCCTACGGCTGGGCCATGGACGACCCGAAGCGCAAGCTCTACTACAACGCGAGCATCACGTTCGTTTCGGCGGTGGTGGCGATCGTGATCGGCGGCGTCGAGGCGCTCGGTCTGCTGTCGGACAAGCTCGGCTTGAACGGCGGCGTATGGGAAGCGGTGGCCAACGTGAACGAGCGCTTCGGCGCGTTGGGCTATGGCATCGTCGCGATGTTCATGGCGTGCTGGATCGGCTCGGTGCTGTTCCACCGCTGGCGGCGCCCGAACGCGGTCGCGCGGTAAATCCAGCACCTGTCGCGCGCGGCGGTCGGTAAGGTTTCCATTCGCGGCATCGGCCGTTGCGCTGCCGCAGCGGCGGGCGTTTCGGACATGCCTTGCGCCACGGCCGCGCCGAACGTTGTGATGACGATACACAGCTGCCCTTTTATCCGCCAAACGCGAACCCGGCGGCGGCGCAGGCGCTCCGAATCCATGAGCAATCGCTTACACTGAACCCGCTTCGCCCTGTCGCTTTCGTCATTGCAATACCGTCGCCTGTCGCGCTCATCCTGCGCGGCCCTTCAGAACCGGCAACAGAACGGACTGGACACTCCATCGATGAAGACTCCCGCGGACCGATTTCTCGCACTCGACGCAGCCCGCCTCACCGCCGACGCCTACGGCAACCACGCCATCGACGAATTCCTCGCCGGCCGCATCACGCGCCGCGACCTGCTGCGCTATGCCAGCGTGATTGGTTTGTCGCTGGTGGGCGGCGGCGTGCTGAATGCGCCACAAGCTCGCGCGCAAGGCGCCGCCGGCGCAGCGAATCAGACGATCCGCGTGGCTCACCTGACGCCCGCGGGCGCGGTCGATCCGCTTACGGTAACGGACGCCGCCAGTCTTGCGCTGCTGAACCAGACCGGCGAATTCCTGATCGACGACGACGGCGAAAAGCTCGTGCTGAAGCCGGCGCTCGCCTTGTCGTGGAAACCGAACGACAAGGGCGACGTGTGGACCTTCAAGCTGCGGCCGAACGTCAAGTTCCACGACGGCCAGCCGTTCAGCGCCAAAGACGTGGTCGCCACCTTCGACCGCCTCGCCGATCCGGCAAGCGGCTCGGCGGCGCTGTCCGTGCTCAAGGGTGTGCTGTCCAAAGGCGGCGCGAAAGTGGTCGACGACCACACGGTCGCGTTTCATCTGGACGCGCCGAACGGCAACTTCCCCTATTACGTTTCCTCGGACAATTACAACGCCGTGATCCTGCCCGCCAACTACGCGGGCGGCTATGAAAAGAGCTTCATCGGCACTGGTCCGTTCAAGCTCGAAAAGTATCAGGCGAAAGTGGGCGCGTCGTTCGTGCGCAATCCCGACTACTGGGGCGACAAAGCGTTACCGCAACGCGTACAGTTCTCCTTCTACGCCGACGAACAGGCGCAATTGCTCGCGCTGCAAGGCCATCAGGCCGATGTGATGGGCACCTTCACCGTGCAGGGCGGTGCCGGCATTCTGAACAATCCGGATTACAAGGCCGTCGGCGTGAAGTCGAGCGCGCATCGGCAGATTCATATGCGCAACGACAGTCCGGTGTTCAAGGACAAGCGCGTGCGCCAGGCGCTGGCATTGTCGCTCGATCGTGATGTGCTGGTGCGTGGCCTGTTCAAAGGGCGCGCGCAACTCGGCAACGACAGTCCGTTCGCGCCCGTGTTTCCGTCCTCGGATGCGGGCGTTCCGCAACGCAAGATCGATGTCGCGAAGGCAAAGCAGTTGCTCGCGCAAGCGGGCGTGCCGAACGGATTCGACGTGACGCTGACCACCGAGAAATACATGGAGATTCCCGATCTCGCGGTGGTCGTGCAGAACGCGGCGAAGGCGATCGGCGTGCGCATCAATTTAAAGGTAGAGAGCCAGTCGCTGTATTACGGCGCGGGCACGCCGGGCAAATCGGATTGGCTGGACTCGCCGCTCGGTATTACCGACTACGGTCATCGCGGCGTGCCGAACGTGTTCCTGAATGCACCGCTCACCAGCACCGGCACGTGGAACGCCGCGCACTTCAAGAATCCGCAATACGATCAACTGGTCGCGCAATTCGTCGCCGCCATCGATCTTGACTCGCAGAAGAAAATCTCCGGGCAGATCCAGACGCTGCTGCTCGATGAAACGCCCATCATCATTCCGTTCTTCTACGATCAACTGATCGCCACGCGCAAGGGCGTGAACGGCGTGCGCTTCACCGCGCTCGCGCAACTCTATTTCGACCGCGCGGTGTTGAGCGCGTGATGTCGAATGCCTGAGCGCCGGCGCGTTTGCGACAGGAGAGCACGATGTCGACCACGGTGACCCCTTCCGCTTCCTCTGCGCCGAGCGGCAACGCGGGCCGCGTCCTGCGGTTTCTGGCGACGCGTGTCGGCCTGTCGCTGATCACGCTTTGGCTGCTGTCGGTGATCGTGTTCGCGGGCGGACAGCTTCTGCCCGGCGATATCGGCCGCGCCGTGCTCGGCCCGCTCGCCGATGCGCGCGCGGTCGCCGCGCTCAATCATCAACTTGGCGCCGACCGGCCGCTGCTGACGCAATACATCGATTGGATCTCACATTTCGTGCGCGGCGATATGGGGCTGTCCTATGCGTATCGCGAGCCGGTGCGGCCGTTTATCGCCGAGGCGCTCGCGCATTCCGCCAAGCTCGGCTTGCTGGCGTTCATCGTGGTAGTGCCGCTCGGCATTGCGGGCGGCGTGTGGTCGGCCATGCACGCGGGGCGCTGGCTCGATCGCACGATCAGCATTGCTGGACTATCGGCGACGGTGGTGCCCGAATTCGTTTCGTCGATCGTGCTGATTCTCGTGTTCGGCGTGTGGCTGCGCTGGCTGCCGATCGAGGCGTCGTATCCGCCCGAAGCGAGCGCGCTCGAACAACTGCGTCACCTGGTGCTGCCGGTGCTGCCGCTCGTGCTGGTGTTCTTCGGCTATATCGCGAGAATGGCGCGCGCCGGCACCGTCGAGGCGCTCGATGCGGACTACACGCGCACCGCGATTCTCAAAGGCCTGCCGCGTCATATCGTGATCTGGCGGCATGTGTTGCGCAACGCGTTGCTGCCCACCATCACGGTCGCTGCCACACAGCTCGGTTATATGATCGGCGGCCTCGTGGTGGTCGAGACGCTGTTCCACTATCAAGGTATCGGCTCGCTGATCTACAACGCAGCCAAGGCCAAGGACTTTCCGATGCTCGAAGCAGGCGTGCTGACAATCGGCGTGGTCTACACCGTCGCCAATCTCGTCGCCGACGCGTTGCATGTGCTGCTCAATCCGCGGCTGCGGGTGAGGAGCGCGGAATGAGCACCATCGTTCCGCCGACACCACGTGTTGCCGCCGAGCCGCGCTTCGACCAGTTGCGCCTGCTGCTGCGCTCACCCACCTTCGTGGTAGGCGTGGTGATCGTCACATGGTGGATCGTCTGCGCGATTGCCGGGCAATGGATCGTGCGCATCGACCCGTATGCATCCGATCCGCTCAATTCGCTAACACCGCCCGACAGCACGCATTGGTTCGGCACCGATCAGCTCGGGCGCGACGTGTTCTCGCGCGTGATCGTCGGCGCGCGCGACATTCTCACTATCGCGCCGCTCGCCACCTTGCTCGGCACGATAGCGGGCACCACGCTCGGCTTGATCGTCGGCTACTTCGAAGGCTGGGTGGACAACGTGGTCGGACGCGCGATCGACGCCGTGCTCGCGCTGCCGCTCGTGATCGTCGCGCTGCTCGCCCTCGCCGCCGTCGGTGCGTCGAACCTCACCGTCATTCTCGTGATCGGCATCACGTTCACGCCGATCACCGCGCGCACCGTGCGCGCCGCCGTGTTCGCCGAACGCCATCTCGACTACGTCGCCGCGGCGCAATTGCGTGGCGAACGCGCGCCCTACATCATGTTCGCCGAGATTCTGCCGAACGTGCTGCCGCCGATCATCGTCGAAGCAACGGTGCGGCTCGGCTATGCGATCTTCGCGGTCGCCACGCTATCGTTTCTCGGCTTCGGCATTCAGCCGCCGTCGGCCGATTGGGGCCTCGCGCTCTCCGAGTCGTACACGCTGATGGCGGGCGGCGCATGGTGGACCGTGGTGTTCGCGGCCGGCGCGATTGCGAGTCTCGTGGTCGGCGTGAATCTGATCGCCGACAGCGTGCAAGGCGTGCTCGACCGATGAACGGCCCGCCGCCCTCCTCGTTCCCCGCCTTCGACGTCTCGAAGAGCGACCGCACGGATGCGTTGACCGTCGTCGGGCTGACGGTCACGTACCGGATACGCGGACGCGATCGCGAAGTGCTGCAGGACATCTCATTTCGCGTGCGGCGCGGCGAGGCGTATGGGCTGGTCGGCGAGTCCGGCTGCGGCAAGTCGACCGTCGCGATGGCGGCGCTGCGCTATCTGCCGCGCAACGGCAAGGTGAAGGCCGGCAAGATCGTCATTGCCGGTGAGGACGTGCAGAAGCTCAACGCCGACGCGTTGCGCAACATGCGCGCGAATGCGATCTCGATGGTCTATCAGGATCCGGGGCGCGCGCTGAACCCGTCGCTGACGATCGCGCGGCAAGTCTCCGAAGCGTTCGAAGCCGCCGGCATCGAGCGCGACGAAGCCTTGCGGCGCACGCACGAGATGCTGCAACGAGTACGCATCGCAGCGCCCGAACGGGTGATGGAGAGTTACCCGCATCAATTGTCGGGCGGCATGCAACAGCGCGTGGTGATCGCCATGGCGCTCGCCTCGAACCCCGCGCTGCTGATTCTCGACGAGCCGACCACCGGGCTCGATGCGACCGTCGAAGCGGAAGTGCTCGACCTCGTCGCGCAGTTGCGCAAAGAACTCGGCACGGCGGTGCTCTTCATCAGTCACAACCTCGCGGTGATCGGGCGGATGTGCGAACGCGTCGGCGTGCTTTACGCGGGCAAACTGGTCGAAGAAGGCGCGACGCAAGATGTCTTCACGCGGCCGCGTCATCCTTACACGGTCGGACTGTTGCGCTGTTTGCCCACGGCCGGGCGCAGCAAGGGCAGCGAGCGGCTCGACACGATCGCGGGCAGTCTGCCCTTGCCCGGTTCGGTCACGCAGGGCTGTGTCTACGCGGATCGCTGCCGTCTCGCCGACGACCGCTGCCGCCGTGAAGCACCGCCGCCGTATCGCGTGAGTGCCGCGCGCGGCGATCAGATGTCGCGCTGCCATTACCACGAACGCGCGATCGAATTGCCTCGTGCGAGTGCGGAAGCTGTGCCCGAGCGCAATGGTGCGTGGATCGACGCCAAGTCCCCTGCTCCCGTATTGCGTGCGGAAAAACTCTCGAAGACATTTCACGTATCCGGCGCTCCCCTGCGGGCGGTCGACGACGTCTCGATCGATCTCGCCAGCGGCGAAACGCTGGGCCTCGTCGGCGAATCGGGCAGCGGCAAGACGACGCTTGCCAAGCTGATGCTCGGCCTGCTTACGCCGGATGCGGGCGGCGTGCTCGAACTCGACGGCGCACCGCTCGCCGCTCGAGTTACGCGGCGCAACGCCGAGCAGGTCAAGTCGCTGCAGATCGTCTTTCAGAATCCGGACTCCGCGCTCAATCGCGCGCATTCGGTGAAACGGCTGATCGGCCGCGCGCTCTCGCGGCTCACCGCATTGCGCGGGCCGGCCATCGACGAACGGCTTGCCACCTTGACGGCCGCCGTGCGCTTGCCGGAGCGCTATCTCGGCTCACGCACGCGCCAATTGTCCGGCGGGCTCAAACAGCGTGTGGCGATTGCCCGCGCGTTTGCCGGCGAACCGCGCGTGGTGGTCTGCGACGAACCGACTTCCGCGCTCGACGTCTCCGTGCAGGCCGCGATCCTGAACCTGCTCGCCGACCTGCAACGCGAGCGCGGCGTGAGTTACGTTTTCATCTCGCACGATCTTCACGTCGTGCGCTATCTGTCGGATCGCATCGCGGTGTTGTATCTGGGCAGACTGCTGGAAATCGGACCGGCGGCCGCCGTGTTCGAAGGACCGCATCATCCATATACGGAAGCGTTGCTGTCCTCAGTGCCGACACTCGATGGCCAAGGCGGCGCGACCCGCATCCGCCTGTCCGGCGATTTGCCGAGCGCGGCATCGCCGCCGTCCGGCTGTGTGTTTCATACACGCTGCCCGCGCAAGCTGGGCGCAATCTGCGAACAGCAGGACCCGCCGTTCGCCGATGCCGGCGAAAGCAAGGCGGCGACGCCGTCTGCGCATCGAATCCGCTGCCACATCCCCGTCGATGAATTGCGCGCGCTGCAAACTGCGTCGCGCGACGATGCGGGAAAAGTCGCGGGCAAGGTGCCTGGCGACAGATCGGAAAACGCGCCCGAGAACGCCCGGCGTGACGAGTAGCACGGCCTGACGCGAATCTGGACCGCGCGCCGGGATCGCACACTTGAACCGCGCACCCGGACGTGCGTGTAGGCGGCAAGAACTTGGACAATCAGCCGCCCGTGCGCGCGCGCCTGGAACCAAACCGAAGCGATCGCCTCATATCAGATTCAACGTTCGATATGAGGGCACCACAAACATGCAACGAAACGTCCCCCGCTCCGCGGCGCGTGTGGCCACCGGCCTGGTGATGGCTGCGGCGCTCGGCCTCGCGTCGCTCGCTCATGCGCAAACATCGGCGCAAACACCCGCGCAAACGCAAACGGCACAAGCGGCACAGCCGCTCTCGCCGACGCTCTCGCAAGCCGCCCCGCCGGTCGACCCCACCTTCTCCGCGTATTCGCTCGCGCAAACCTGCAAGCAGAAAACCGACAACGTCGCGCAAGGTCAATGCGTCGGCGCGATTCGCGGCATCATCCACGGCTATCAGTATGGGGTGCTGTTCCTCGGTCAGCGCAGCGCGTTGCCCGCCAATGAAACGCAGCGCGTGTCGCTGTGCCTGCGCAATGTGCAGGTGTCGTCGATCGTCGACGAATTCGTCGCGGACGCCGGCCAGGTCAACGAGGATTCGCTCAGGCACACGCCCGCGGAAGTCGCGGTGCTCGGCTCCGTCCACATGCACCACAGCTGCAACTGACAAGGCGCGCTGCGCTTACAGCATTTCGAGCGGCCGCTTGCCGCGCGGTGGTTTGAAGTGAGCGTCGATAGCGGCCAGTTCATCGGCGCCGAGTTGCAGTTGCAATGCGCGATAGTTGTCGCGCACGTGCTCGACGCGCGCCGCCTTCGGAATCGCCAACACGCTGGGCCGACGCAGCACCCACGCAAGCGCGATCTGAACCACCGAGACGCCACGCGCGTCGGCGATATCGTCGAGCGGCGAGCGTTTCGGCAAGCGTGCGTGATCGACCGGGCTGTACGCCATGGCCGGCATCTTGCGGGAGGCGAGCCATGGCAGCAGATCAAACTCCGGCCCGCGGCGCGCCACGTTGTAGAGAATCTGATTGGTCGCGCAAGCATCGCCGCCCGGCGTGGCGGCGAGTTCTTCCATGTCTTCGGTGTCGAAGTTGCTGACGCCCCAATGGCGGATCTTGCCCGCCCGGCGCAACGCCTCGAAGCCCTCGACCGTCTCCGCGAGCGGCACCGAGCCGCGCCAGTGGAGCAGATACAGATCGAGCTGATCGGTCTTCAGACGCTTGAGGCTCTGCTCGCACGCCGCGATCACGCCGCGCCGGCTGGCGTTGTGCGGATACACCTTGCTGACCAGAAACACCTTGTCGCGCAATCCGGCCAGCGCTTCACCGAGTAGCGATTCAGTCGCACCGTCGCCGTACATTTCCGCCGTATCGATCAACGTCATGCCGAGTTCGATGCCGCAACGCAGCGCGTCGATCTCAGCGGCTCGCCGCGCCGGCATTTCACCCATCCCCCAGGTGCCCTGCCCCAGTTTCGGAACGCGTTCGCCGTCGGGCAGGCTTACGCTTGCGATGTCGCTCGTCATGCTGACTCCTCGAAATGGCTCAGTGGTCGGCAATATCGCTGCGCAAGCGAATGCGCCGCGCGTGCCGCGAAAAATCATAGCGACGAGTTTAGCGGTTTAGCGGGCATTCGATCGGACACCAGGCAAAAGCCCGCTATAACACAGCGCGCCGATGTCATAGAATTGCCGCTTGCCCTTCTTGCGTGAGTTCCATGACCTCTGCCTCGGAAGACCGCTGGCGCGACCTGCGCCCGGACCCGGAAAACGACACGCCGCTATATCTGCAACTGGCTCGCAAGCTCGGCGCCGCCATCCACGAGAACCGCTGGAACGCGGGCGAGGCGCTGCCCTCGGAGCGTGTGCTTTCCGAGGCGCTCGGCGTATCGCGGATCACCTCACGCAAGGCGATCGCCTTGCTGGTCGAGCAGGGTTTGATTCGACGCACTCAGGGCGCGGGCAGTTTCATCACACCACGCTACGAAGATCCGTTGTCGCGTCTGTCGAGCTTTAGCGAAATGTTGCGCCGACGCGGTTTTACGCCGAGTTCGAAGTGGTTGTCGCGCGAAATTTTGCCGGCCAACCGCGACGAGGTGATTCAGCTCGGCTTATCGCCGGCGGCGGCGGTGACCCGGTTGCGGCGCTTGCGGATGGCCGACGGCATCGTGATGGCCGTCGAGAATTCCACCTTCCCCGCCGCGGTGATTCCCGATCCCCAGGCGATTGGCGATTCGCTGTACTCGTATCTGGAGAACCGTGGACTGACGATTGTCCGCGCGTTGCAGCATTTTCGCGCGGTGAACGCGAGCGAGGAAATCGCGCAGCAAATGAGCATCGCGCCGAACGAGGCGCTGTTGTTGATCACACGCGTGGGCTACACCGCCGATCAGCGCGCAATCGAGTTGACCGATACGTACTGCCGTAACGATTACTACGACTTCGTGGCGGAGTTGAGGAAATAGATGGCCTTTTTCACTGTGCGCGCGGGGCGTGCGTTGGTTGTGTGTCGGCACACGCCTCGCCGCAGGCCAGCTGACCTGAAGTCCTCACGTCCACTTGGCCTCATGGGCGCCTATTCGGGCCGGCGGCAGCGCGAAGTACGCAGGCGTCTCGTCCAAAGCCTCTGCCGGCTGCACGCCTAGCACGCGTCCGAACTCCGACTCCACTGTCGCAAGGCAATCGCGCACATCGTCGAGGGTGACGTCGGGCGCTTGCCAGCCATCGGCAATCTGCCCGAACGATTGCAGCCACCGGCCCGTTTGCGCGAGCGAGACGCGCACATGCCAGCTCCCACCTTCGGTAGCCCGCCGCGCCAATGCGACCATCGCGCCAAATGCCGCGAGATAGCCGGTCGCATGATCCAGCGCCTGACACGGCAAATGCTTCGGCTCGTTCCACCCCGCCGCCTGCCGCTCGGTGAAGGCAATCCCGCTTGCCGACTGCACCAGACTATCGAACCCGCGCCGTTGCGCCCACGGCCCTTCGTGCCCATAGGCCGACACTGAAACGTAGACGATCCCCGGCCGCACACGCGCCAGTTCCTCAGGACCGAAACCGCGCGCGGCCAGCGCTCCCGGGCGATATGCCTGAAGAAACACATCGGCATCGGCGGCGAGGCCGCGCAACACCTCACGCCCCGCTGCGTCGCGCAGATCGGCGAGAGCCGACCGCTTGCCACGTCCGTTGTCGATCACCAGCGGCGCGATGTTCGGCAGATGCGGCCCGTTGATCATCAACACGTCGGCGCCATGCTGCGCGAGCGCCCGCCCGGCCACCGGCCCGGCAATGATGCGCGACAGATCCAGCACGCGTACTCCCGCCAGCGGCCGATCCGCGCCGCGCTCGCGCGGCGGCTCGGCCGGCGCGTCGCCGATACGCTCGATTTCGAAGAGCGGCAAGCTCGCGATGGCTTTCGCCTGATCGAGCGCGGCCCACTCGTCGGGCGTGCGAATCAACGCCGCGCAGAGGCCGGCGTCAGCGAGCGTCTGGTCGAGCGTCGCGCCGTCCCAGTTGCGAATCGCGGCGGCCACGGCAACAGGATCGTTCTCGCAACCGAGTATCTGCAATACGCCGCGCAGGTGATGCGCGAAATTCGTGTGGAGTTGAATCCAGCGCCCGTCGCGTGTCTCGTAGAAACCCATCACCGGATCGCGCAAGGCGGGCGGCGGCCCGTCGTCGACACGCAGATAGCGCTCGCTGCGAAACGACGCCAGCGCGCGCCGCATCTCCACCGTCACGTGCTGCCTGTGCCCCGTGCGCAGACGCTGATAGTCGGCTGCCGCAAGACCGGTCGCGGCGATGCTCGCCGAGGCCAGGCTGCCGACCCGGTAGACCGACGGCAAACCCGGATCAGCGCCGGTCAGCGTCACGGAACGCAGCGCGGTCGGGTCGCATCCGGCGAGGGTCCAGATGTGTTTGAGAGCGAGTTCAGGTGTCATGTCGTCCCTGGCAAAGCAGGAGGAAGTGAACCGAGTCTAGAATTTCACTCCACCGCAATCAATCTTGATTATGATAATCAATATATATTGATTTCTTCGGTTTCCGCCCTTTTCCATGCCGACTCATGCCGACTCATGCCAACCTCTAACGCCATGACCGCCGCTGAAGCCGCCGCTGCGCTCGGCATCAGCTTGCCCACGCTGTACGCTTATGTGAGCCGGGGCATGCTGAGCTCGTCGCCGGATGCGCAGGGCAAGCATCGTCTCTACGACGCCGGCGAAGTGCGGCGCCTCGCGCGCCGCAAGGAAGACGGCAAACGCGCGGGCAAGGTCGCGCAGAAGGTGCTTGACTGGGGCGTGCCTGTGCTCGAATCGTCCATCACGCTGGTCGCCGACGGACGCCTGCTATATCGCGGGCACGATGCGATGGACCTGGCGCAAAGCGCATCGCTCGAGGACGTCGCGGCGCTGCTGTGGGAATGCAGCCCACGGCGCATTACCGATGCGCCGGCCGTGCCGTTCGCCAATGCTCAATGGGCCGCGTGGCTCAAGCTGTGGGGCGACAGTACGCCGCTCGATCGCGCGCTCGTGCTGTTGCCGGCCGCAGCGGCGCAAATGCCGCGCGTGTGGGCACTCGGCCGCGAGGCGCAACTCGATACAGCCTGCGCCGTCATGCGGCTGCTGGCTGCCGCGATGATCTCGGCGGCGCCGTCGAACGAGCCGCTGCATCGGCAACTGGCTTTAGCGTGGCATGTGCGTAACCGCCAGCAGGCCGGCTTGCTGCGCGCGGCGCTGGTGGCCTGCGCGGACCATGAGTTGAATGCGTCCACCTTCACGGTGCGCTGCATCACGTCGACCGGCACGCATCTGTTCGGCGCGGTGGCAGGAGGTCTCGCGGCGTTGTCGGGTCCGCGGCATGGCGGCGAAACGGTGCGCATCGCCGCACTGCTCGAAGAAGCGTCGCGCGCGCCCGATCTCGACCGCTATCTGGCGAATCGGCTCGCGCGCGTCGAACATGGCGCGCACGGGCCGGTGCTATCGGGCTTCGGTCATCCGCTGTATCCGGACGGCGACCCGCGGGCGCGGTTGTTGTTCGCCATGCTCGCCGACTGCGCGCCGGCGCGTTCACCGTTGCCTGAAGTGCTTGGACTGGCGCGCACGGTGCGCGATACGACCGGCGCGGAGCCGACCGTGGACTTCGCGCTTGCCGCCATCGAGCGAGTGCTGGGGTTGCCGGCGGGCGCCGCGTTTACGCTGTTCGCGGTCGGCCGGGTGGTCGGCTGGATTGCGCACGCCATGGAACAGACGCGCGACGGCCGCCTGATCCGGCCGCGCGCGCGTTACATCGGGGAATATGAAGCTGCCGGGCCGAACTGAGACGCTACGGACCCAGCTTGAAAAGCCTGGCGATTCGTCAGGCCGCGCCGAGCCAGCGCGGCAGCCAGTTCAACACTGGCGAGCCTGAAATCGGCTTCGTTGCGGTGCGCTCGGAGCCGCTCGCCAGCGCAAAGCGCGCGCCGGCCCGACCCGCGCTGATCCACGCCACCGCGCGGCGCGGCAGTTCGATCGACTGGCCGGTCGCGAGCCAGTGATCCTCGCTGTCGCCCTCGATAGTCAGCCAGATCTCGCCCGAGATGACCTTGAAGATCGACGGACGCGCGACACGCCAGGCCGTCGCGGGCTCGTCATGTTCCAATTCGAAAATCCGGACTTCACGCATCGCTCTCTCCTTCAAAGAACTTTTCTCTTGTACCGATTATTGACGTGCGATGATCGGATACCCATGCACAGTTCCGAACACTTCTATCGGAACTGTTCAGTTGAAAAACCGGACAGTTGGCGCGCGCAGCCGGTTTGGTGGCGCAGAGCTCAGCCGTATCAGTCGGCGGTTCGGCGAAGGAAGATCCTCATGAAGCTTGAAATCCAACTCGATCGGGACAATGGCGTACCGCTGACCGAACAGATCGTCACCGGCGTCACGGCGTGGATCCGCTCGCGCATCGCCCACCCCGGCTCGAAGCTGCCGTCGATTCGCCAGTTTTCCGCCGACTACGGCGTGAGCCGCTTTCCGGTGATCGAGGCTTATGACCGGCTGGTGTCGCTCGGCTATGTCGACTCGCGCCACGGCTCCGGTTTCTATGTCGCCGATCGCCAGCCGGCGAGCACGCAGTGTCAGGGCTCCTCGGATCCCCGCCGCGCCGAGGACGAGTCGGACCATCTTTTGCAGCAGTTCAACCATCCGGGCGAAACGCTCAAGCTCGGCAGCGGCTTTGTCCCTGAAGCGTGGCGCGACGCGGACAGCATCGCGCAGGCAATCCGCCACGTCTCGCGGACCGATCTCGCGAGCATGGTCGATTACGCCACCCCGCTCGGCAACCTGACGTTGCGCGAGCATCTGCAAAGCCGCATCGGCCAGTTGGGGATTCAGGCTGACACGTCGCAGATTCTCATCACCAACGGCGCAAGCCAGGCGCTCGATCTGCTGATGCGCTACATGCTGAAGGCCGGCGACACGATCTTTGTCGAAGACCCCGGTTACTACAACCTGCACGGTCTGCTGAAGCTGCATGGCGTCAAACTGGTCGGCATTCCGCGCACACGCAACGGTCCCGATCTGGACGTGATGCAGGAGCAGTTGAAGTCGCATCGGCCCAAGCTGCTGTTCGTCAACACCGTGTTCCACAATCCGACGGGCACCAACGTGGCGCCGCCGGTGGCCTTCCGGCTGCTGCAGCTGGCGCGCGAGCACGGCTTCTCGATCATCGAAGACGACATCTACGCCGATTTTCAGACCGACCTCACCGATCGGCTCGCCACGCTCGACCAGCTCGAACACGTGATCTATGTGGGCGGACTGTCGAAGACGCTGTCGTCGTCGCTGCGGATTGGCTGTGTGGTCGCGAGCCACGCGATCATCAAGGATCTGGTCGACATCAAGATGCTGACGAGCATCGGCGGCTCGCGTTTTGCCGAAGCGGTCGCCGTGGCGATGCTGGAGCGCGGCGCGTATCGCAAGTATCTGGAGCGCCTGCGCCGGCGTATGCGCGACGCGCTCGGCTCGACCATTCAGACGCTCGAAGACGCGGGCTGGGAAATTTTCGACAAGCCCGCGGGCGGGAAATTCGTGTGGGCTCGCGTGCCGCATGTCAGCAATGCGGAACGGCTGGTGGAATGCGGCGTGCCGCTCGGGGTGACCGTCGTGCCGGGCAATCACTTCCGGCCGAATATGGAAATGAGTCCGTGGACCAGGATTCACATCGCATTCGGTAACGATCCGCGTGCGCAGGCATTCTTTCGCGCGGCGGCGGCGTTGCCGGCGTCGGACTGAGCGCTGAATGAGCGCCGGCACGCGCTTTTCCCTAGAATAGCGAGTCCCAGCGTCCCTGCGCGCCCAGCCGCCCTCCATGTTCACGCCGACTCCGCCCGCCGCCGCATCCAGTACGTCCAGTACACCTTCGCCCCGCTCGCTCACCGTGATGCTGTGGGTCGTCGCCACCGGCTTCTTCATGCAGACGCTCGACTCGACCATCGTCAACACCGCGCTCCCCGCGATGGCGACGAGCCTCGGCGAGTTGCCGTTGCGCATGCAATCAGTAGTGATCGCCTATTCGCTGACGATGGCCGTCATGATCCCGGTGTCCGGCTGGCTCGCCGACAAGCTCGGCACGCGCCGCGTCTTCTTCAGCGCGATCCTCGTGTTCGCGATCGCCTCGTTGCTGTGCGCGAACGCGCGCACGCTCAATCAACTGGTGGCCTTCCGCATCATGCAGGGCGTGGGCGGAGCAATGCTGCTGCCGGTCGGACGGCTCGCCGTGCTGCGCACCTTCCCGGCCGAGCGCTATTTGCCGGCGCTCTCGTTCGTGGCGATTCCGGGGCTCATCGGGCCGCTGATCGGCCCCACGCTCGGCGGCTGGCTCGTGAAGATCGCCTCATGGCACTGGATCTTTCTGATCAACGTGCCGGTCGGGATCGTCGGTTGCATTGCCACGTTCATCTTCATGCCGGATAGCCGCAACGAACACGTCGGCAAGTTCGATATGAAAGGCTATCTGCTGCTGGTCGTCGGCATGGTGGCGATCTCGTTCGCGCTCGACGGCCGTACCGAGTTCGGCATTCAGCACGCCACGGTGCTGGTGCTGCTGATCCTGAGCCTCGCCTGCTTTGTCGCCTACGGCTTGCATGCCGTGCGCGAGCCCGCGCCGATTTTCTCGCTCGACCTCTTCAAGATCCATACCTTCAGCGTCGGCCTGCTCGGCAATCTGTTCGCGCGGATCGGCAGCGGCGCGATGCCCTATCTGATTCCTCTGCTATTGCAGGTGAGTCTCGGCTATAGCGCCTTCGAAGCTGGCATGCTGATGCTGCCGGTAGCAGCGGCGGGCATGGCGTCCAAACGCCTCGTGACGAGCCTGATCATCAAGCACAGCTATCGGCGCGTACTGATCGTCAACACGGTGCTGGTCGGCCTGACCATGGCAAGCTTCGCGCTCACCACCGCGAACCAGCCGCTGTGGCTGCGCCTCGCGCAACTGGCGTTCTTTGGCGGCGTCAACTCGATCCAGTTCACCGCGATGAACACGCTGACGCTCAAGGACCTGGGCACCGGTGGCGCGAGCAGCGGCAACAGCCTGTTTTCGCTGGTCCAGATGCTGTCGATGAGTCTCGGCGTGACCGTGGCCGGCGCCCTGCTCGCCACCTTCACCGGCCTGCTGCCGCGCGTGACGGCCGCCAACTCGCTGCCCGCGTTTCACGCGACGTTCCTGTGTGTCGGGATCATCACGGCAGGCTCGTCGTGGATCTTCGCGCAACTGTCGCCGGACATCCGCACGCCCGCGAAGAAGACCGATCCGTCCGAACGAACCTGATGCGCGGCCGGCTGGCCGCCGGGGCCGCAGCCGACCCGCAACAGGGCGCGGGCCGCACCAGCAAAGTGCGGACCGTCGTCTTCACGCCCGTACTGGCGCACAATCGTCTTATCTGTGTGTGACCATCGGCCATGCGTGCTGTGTTTCTGCACGCGCATAGTTCTTGCTCGCGTATCCTGTAAACTCACATTTTGCGCGTGCGAACCAGTGCCGAGCATGCAGGCGCGCAGCCACCTCCACACGACTGACATGATGAGCATGATCGACCTCGATCCTCCCGGCTTCCAGCCTCCCCGCCCAATGGCCGGCGACGAAGGCTCCCGGCGCACCGTTCTGTACGGCGGCTACACCGTGTTCAGCGTGTTCCAGCCGGTCTTCTCCGTGTCGCACCGGCGCGCGATCGGCTATCACGCTTCGCTGCGCGCCCACGACGAACACGCGCTGCAAGTGCCGTCCCACGAGGTTTTCACGCAAGCCGCGCGACGCGGCGATCTGCTCGAACTCGGGCGGCTCGCCGAGTCGCTGCACCTGGGCAACTTCAACGCGTTCGACAGTCACGACGAATGGCTCTTCCTGAGCCTGCACCCTGCAGCGCTGATGGACACCAGTTACGGCGACGCGCTGCTCGCGGGCCTCAAGGCGCTCGGCCTGCCGCCGCAGCGTGTGGTGCTCGAAGTGTCCGAACAGGCAGGCGGTGAAACGACACGCTTTGCCGAGATCGTCGATGCGCTGCGCAAATCCGGCTTCCTGATCGCGCTCGACGGCTTCGGCGCGAAACATTCGAACATTGACCGCGTGTGGAATCTGCGGCCGGATATCGTCACGCTCGACCGCTGCATTCTCGCGCAAGCCAGCGAACATTCGCACATTGAACGCGTGCTGCCGGGCCTCGTCTCGCTGCTGCACGAATCCGGCCAACTGGTGCTGATGGGCGGCCTGAGCACCGAACGCGATGCGCTGATCGCCCTGGAATGCAACGTGGACTTCGTGCAAGGCGCGTTCTTCGCGGGCCCGAGCGTCGAGCCGGTCAAGCCGCAAGCGGCGGCCGGCTTGATGGACTCGCTTTCCGCGGCGCTGCGCGCGCGGGTCACCGCGCGTGAACACGCACAATCGGCACGGCTCGCACCGTATGTCACGGCGCTCGAAACGGCGGCCGCGCAACTGGTGGCCGGCGAGTCGGTAGCACAAGCCACCGCGCCGCTTCTAATGCTCGGCGAGACGGCACGTTGCTTCGTGCTCGACGGGTCGGGCCGGCAGATCGGCGACAACGTACTCCCGCCGGGGCGCGCCTCGCAACGCGCCAAGCGTTTCCGCCCGCTGCTGCATTCGGAAGGCGCTAGTTGGGAACGCCGGCCATACTTTATCCAGGCGATGCGTACGCCCGGCCAGGTGCATCTCACGCCGCCTTATCTGTCCATTAACGAAGCGCATCTGTGCGTGACCGCCTCGATCGCCGCGCACACACCGACGGGCACACAGGTGCTATGCGTGGACATCAACTGGGAAGTCGCGGCCCACCGCAACTGAGCTCATAGCGCGCTGCTGGATCCGCGCAAGCAGTTGCCTGACCGCCGCGCGGCCCAGCAGGCTGTTGGTGGCCTGCAGACGCGCCGCGCTCGTCACCACGCGCATGGAGACGATCTTCGTTGAGCCATCTCCCAGGCTGTTCGCGGACACGTCGAGCACCCCGACGACGTCGCCCTCGAAGAGCAGCGCAATACACAATGTGCCCGCCACCGACACTGTCTCCGCGTTGCTCGCTTGCTCCACGAGCGACGTGACCGTGTCCATCCACCCTGCCACCGCCGGTTCGCACGTGCTCACCGCTGCGCACACCGGCGCGTCGCTGACCACTTCCGGCGCGTCACTGAAGAGCTGCAATAGACCGAGTCGATCCTGTGCCTCCAGCGCCGTGCGCAAGCGCTCCACGATCCGCGCGTGCGCTGCGGGATCCGGCGGCTCGATCGGCGCGCCCGCGCGCTGCACGCGCGCCTTGGCGCGATGGACGATCTGGCGGCACGTCGCCGGCGTTCGTTCGAGTATCGCGGCGATTTCCGCGTAGTCACAATCAAAGGCTTCGTGCAGCACGAACGCGGCCCGTTCGTCGGGCTTCAGGCGCTCGAGCAGCAACATCACGCCATAGGACATCTCTGCCGCGCGCAAGGCCAGTTCTTCCGCCGACGGCGCCACCTCGTCGAGCCACAACTCCGGCAACCAGCCGTCGGCTTGGGACGCGCGTTCGCGCTGCACGCGCCGCAGCCTGTCGATCGCCACACGCGTGGTGATTGTGGTGAGCCAGGCGGCGGGTACTTGCACCTCCTGCGTTTCCGCGAGGTGCCATTTCAACGCCACATCTTGCACCACGTCTTCCGCTTCGGCGCGGCTGCCGAGCATGCGGTACGCCAGCGCAAGCAGGCGAGCGCGCGCGGCCTCGAAACTGGATGCCTTGTCGATTCCTTGTTCCGTCATATGCAGACCTCCAGATCGTGCGTCGTGAAAAGCGCGGCGCCCTGCCTGCGAAGTGAACCGGGCGCGCGCCGACATCCTGCCTCATTTTGTCTTGACGTCTGGCCATCCAACGATGTGACAGCCTCGCGAAAAAATATTTCTGTCACGTCGCGCTGCGTCGCATCGTCATACGGACAACAACCCACGCAAAGAATGCGCAGGTTCCGGATCGGCGGAGGCACAGCCTGGAGGCTTCGTGCCATGAAGCCATGCGCTCCCCACACCCCGCGGTCACCCACGCCGCATACACGAGGTCAATATGCATTCCAGCTACCCAACCATTACCGGCCTCGGCCTCGTGCCCACGGTGATCGAGCAGTCCGGCCGCGGCGAGCGCGCCTACGACATCTATTCGCGCTTGCTGCGTGAACGCATCGTGTTTCTGGTCGGGCCCGTGAACGAGCAATCGGCCAGTCTGATCGTGGCGCAGCTGCTGTTTCTGGAGTCCGAGAACCCTGACAAGGATATTTCTTTTTACATCAATTCGCCGGGCGGTTCGGTGTACGACGGCCTCGCGATCTACGACACCATGCAGTTCATCAAACCGGAGGTATCGACCTTGTGCACCGGCTTCGCCGCCAGCATGGGCACCTTTCTGCTGACCGCCGGCCAACGCGGCAAGCGGTATGCGCTGCCCAACGCGCGCATCATGATTCACCAGCCGTCGGGCGGCAGCCAGGGCACGGCGGCGGACGTCGAAATTCAGGCGAAGGAAGTGCTCTATTTGCGCGAGCGCCTGAATGCCATGATGGCGGAGCGCACCGGGCGCAGCATCGAGGAAATCGCCCGCGACACCGACCGCGACAACTTCATGTCAGCACAGTCCGCGAAGACATATGGTCTCGTCGACGAGGTGCTGGAAACACGCGCTGCGCTGAACGTCGCGTCGTATCACATGGATAGGTAGCGCGGTGGCCTGCGTGGTGAATGCATTGCTAACCAACGCCGTAGGGCCGCGATCCTGAAACTATTCAGACACAACGTCGACTGGCCTGCAAAAACCTTGGAGAACGTCACAAGAAGCGCGCGTCGTCGCGAGTTCATGCCGTGCGCGTCGGTGCGCGCGCAACACAAAAGCTGATCACCTCCGCTGGAATCGCTATCATGGTCGCGATTCGTCGAATTCGACGATCGTTTCAAGGGAGAAAACCATGGCGTCATCCAACGAAACCGTCAGCATGGCGCTATTCTGCGACTTCGAAAACGTCGCGCTCGGCGTGCGCGACGCGAAGTACGACAAGTTCGATATCAAGCTGGTGCTCGAACGTCTGCTGCTCAAGGGCAGCATTGTCGTGAAGAAAGCGTATTGCGACTGGGATCGCTACAAGAGTTTCAAAGGTGCGATGCACGAGGCCAATTTCGAATTGATCGAGATTCCCCACGTGCGCCAATCGGGCAAGAATTCCGCCGACATCCGGCTCGTGGTCGACGCGCTCGACCTCTGCTACACGAAATCGCACGTCAACACGTTCGTGATCATCAGCGGCGACTCGGATTTTTCGCCGCTGGTGTCAAAGCTGCGTGAAAACGCGAAGCAGGTGATCGGCGTCGGCGTGCAGCAATCCACCTCCGATCTGCTGGTCGCGAACTGCGACGAGTTCTTCTTCTACGACGACCTGGTGCGCGAGAGTCAGCGTACGGTCGCCAAGCGCGAGTCGTCGCGCCCGCAACAGTCCGCCCAGCCGGCGACCAAACGCGCGCCCGACGAGGAGAAGACCCGCAACAAGGAAGACCTCGAAAAACGCCGCACCAAGGCGGTCGAGATCGCGGTGCAAACGTTCGACGCACTCGCCTCCGAACGCGGCGACAGCGGCAAGATCTGGGCGTCGGTGCTAAAGAACGCGATCAAGCGCCGCAAGCCGGATTTCAACGAGACGTACTACGGCTTCCGCGCTTTCGGCAATCTGCTCGAAGAAGCGCATGCGCGCGGGCTGCTCGAGTTCGGCCGTGACGAGAAGTCGGGTGCCTATGTGTATCGGAGCACGGCTGCGAATGTGGCCGGCGACAACACGGGCGAAACTGCTGAAATCGTGGAGTCGGCGGAACAGTTGTATGAGGCGCAGGTCGCCGAAACGGTAATCGCCGAGTCCGGCGGTAAGCACGAGTCCCGCCGTCGCGGGCGAGGCAATCGCAAAGCAGGACGCGGCCAACAGGAGGCTGTTCAAGACGAGCGCACGACCGTCGAACACGGCGGCAGCAGTCGGCCCCGACCGGACGATGTGCTCGCGCAAACGCCGGAAAATGCCGAGTTCATTTTTGAGCCGCCGGAAACGCCTTGGGCAGAGCCGGAAGCGCCATGGGCGGCGCGGGAAACCGTGACGGCCGAAGAACTGGACGGCTCCGGGAGCCCGGCGGACGAGCGTGATACAAGCGCCAAGCAGCCCAAGCGTCGCAATGAACGCGCGCCACGCAAGACCGCTGCGAAGAAAGCGAAGAAGACCGCGCCGCGAAGCATCGACGACATTCCGGAAATCGCCGCGCCTGCTGAAGCGCCGGCAGCGACTGCCACAGCCACAGCGGAAGAAACGCCCGCGCCGGCAAAAAAGGCCGCGCGCAAAACCGCGGCGCGCAGTCGTCGTCCGCGTAAGACGGCCGCGACGAGCGACGCGGAGTGAGGGTGATTCATTCGGCGTGACATGTAGCGGTGCCGAGGCGGGTGCCGCTACGCAGGCTCAGCGGCAGAGACAGCAAGCCTTCGCGCTCCTTTCCGCTCACAACAATCCGAACACTGCCACGCCGTTAGTCGCGCCGACATATACCTTGCCGCGCGCGATCATCGGCGTGATGAATTTGTTGCCCGCGCCCCATTGATCACGCGTGCCGGCCTGGTTGCTGTTGTACAACTCGACAGCAAGATTGCCCGCGTTATAGGCATGCAAAGCGCCGGTCGTGCCGTTTTCCGCCGCCCAGACTATGCCATTGCTCGCGCCGTTCGCCGATACGGCTGGCGTCGCCCCCGGATACGGGAACGTCGTCGGGCTCCTTGATGCAGCTGTCGTCGCGAGAAACGCGCCCGAGACCGGCAATGCTTTCAGGTTGTCGTTCAGGCCGCCGTAATAGACCACGCCATTGTAGTAAGCGGGCGATCCCCAGATGCCACCGGCCAGCGTACCGATCAACTCCTGCCAGATATTGTTCGACGTCGGGTTGAATTTGCCCATTGAATCGCGATCGACGACGTAGATGTGGTTGTCCTTGCCGGCCGCCACCGCCAGATGCTTGACGACGCCACTTGCCGTGGTCTGATCCGGCAGGACCATCGCGCCACCCGAGCCGAAATCGTTGTCGGTGGCCGCTTGCGTGACGACATCTGACATCGCGAAATAGTCGGTGACCTGCAGATTGCCCAACGAGAGCTTCATCATCGAGTCGCCGAAGTCGCCGTCGACCGGAAAACCCGCCGCGTTCAGCGTGGTGCCGAATGTGCCGTTGCCGTCTACGACGTAGAGCGACGTGCCGTCCGACGCCATGCCCGAGCCGGCCATCCAGATCGAGCCCTGACTGCCGTTCGGCGTAATGTTGAGCACGCTGGTCTGTTTCAGCGTGCCGGCGCTATACGCCATCATCCAGCCGGTGTACGAACCCCCCATGCAGTGCGCGGTCCACCCCATGTAGATGTTGCCGCCGACCAGCGTGAGTGCCGCGCGCTCCGTATGCAGCGACGGGTTGAAGGTAATCACGCCGTTCACGCTGCCCGCGCCGTTGCCCGGATAAGTCGCTGCGATTTCCGTCGGGCCGCCGAGCACTTCGGCGCCGGTGGCCAGATCGAGCGCGTGCAGCCTGTGATGGTAGCCGCCGCCGCTGTCCTTCGTCATGGCCACGGCGTACAGTACGCCATTCGTGCCGCGACTGCGGTCGATGACCGGCGTCGATGTAATGCCGATCTCGGGGGTGATGTCCGGGCATCCGTGGTCGTCGCTGGGCGTTTCACCGCTGCCGATCAACGAGACCTTCCACAGTTGCGCGAAAGAGGCAGCGTCGTACGCGTAGACGCTATCGTGTTCGGTGACCACGTACACCACGTCGTGCGCCGTGCCGCCGATCGACAGACTGGTGACGAAGAGCGGCTGCCCGTCGACCTTGCCGTCCGCGGCAAGAAACGCAACTTTGCCGAAGCTCGCCGAATTGACGTTCGCCGGCGTGAGCGTGGTCTCGGCGAGCATCTGACCAGTGCGCCCGATATCGTTGTGATGCATGAGGACGTCGGTGGCGTAGGCCGTCACCGCTGCCGGCGTGCTGCCGGTGCCGGTTGTTCCAGTGCCGGCGCCATTGGTCGAGCCGGTGCCCGAACCTGTACCGCTGCTCCCTGTGCTACCCGAACCTGAATCCGAGCCGCCCGATGTGCCACTTCCGCTTCCGCTCGCCGACCCGGAGCCCACACCGGATGTCCCGCCAGAACCACCGCCCCCACACGACGCGAAACAGGAGGCGACGGCGATCAGCGCCACTATCGTGCCCCGACGGGTCCACGCGCCCAGCCCGGAGGTCTCAACGCCAGCTTGCGAGATTCGCATGATCGCCTCGTCTCCTGAACGGCGCGACGGTCGGCTGCGCACAACGACGGGTGCGCGCCGTGACTCAGTCGCGAGCCGCAAGAGAAGAGTCCGCCACGCGCGGCTCCCGCTCGCTGAATACATCCATCGCACTTACGGCTGATTAACCGTACGCCGTTTGCAAAGGCGTTTATCGCCATCGTGTCGCCTCTCTCCGCCATCCGAGGCAATAGATAACGGCGACGCGATTCAGCGGATGAGTGTGCCCGGCGGAATTCGATCAGTAGTACGGATAGGGGGAATACATTACCGGCGGCGGCCCGTAGTAACGCGGCGGCGGCGCAACATATACCGGTTGCGGCGCGTACACAGGCTGCGGCACGTAGACCGGCACTTGCGGTTGCGAAATCGTATTGCCCTTGGACGTCATGCACTGCGCGTATGCCGCGTCGTACTGCGCCTGAAGGCCGCCGCCGGCATACTGCGCGCCGTTCGCGCCGGCAGCGCCGCCGACCAGCAAGCCGCTGCCCGCGCCAATCGCCGCACCCGCGCCGGCATTGCCCGCCGCCGCGCCGATGAGCGCACCGACAGCGGCACCGCCGAGCGTGCCAATAGCCGCGCTGTTGACGCTGTTCGTGGTCGCGGCCTGCGAGGCGCCGGTCGCGTTGGTCGAGCGATACGCGTAGTCGCGACAGGTGTAGTCGTCCTGCTGGAACTGATCGAGCGGCTCGCCGCTGCGCGGCAGCGCGACGATGGAAGGACCACTCGGCGGCGCCACCGCGCAACCGCCAAGGAGCGCGAGCGCGACCGCTGCCACAGGCAGTGCGACGCGTATCGATTTAGGACTTGAGATCATGGTGGCGCACGTTTCTTCATAGGGAAACCATACGTTAGGCCAATTTACGCGTGCTTTGTTTACGAGATAGTTACCGTATTTTTTCCGCCGCCATCCGGACGCGGCGTCGGCAGGCTGAATGCCAATTGGAAGGTCTGGCGCCGTTACGAACTGTGACAAGATTCAGGCGGCGTGTCGTGTGAAAAGCAATCCTATGCATCTCTGGCGCGGGCCGAGACAGGGCGCTTCGACGCATCTGTGCGCGCCAGCAAGCCAAGCCAGAAAAAAGAAAGCCCTCGCATGCGAGGGCTTTCTTCCTGCAACTTCCTGGGAGCCTGACGCTCAACGCCGTGACCGGATCATCCCGCCAGCAGCGCTGCCTTCAAACTCACCGGCAAACTCACGCGAAGTTCTTCGACGCGAATGCCCAGTTGACGATGTTCCAATACGCTTCGACGAACTTCGGACGCGCATTGCGATAGTCGATGTAGTAGGCGTGTTCCCACACGTCGATCGTCAGCAGTGCCTTCGCGTCCGTGGTCAGCGGCGTTGCGGCGTTGCTCGTCGAGACCAGGTCGAGCGAGCCGTCGGCCTTCTTCACGAGCCATGCCCAGCCCGAGCCGAACGTGCCGACTGCGGTCTTGGCGAACTCTTCCTTGAACTTGTCGAACGAACCCCACTTGGCGTTGATCGCGTCAGCGAGCGCGCCGGTCGGCGCACCGCCACCTTGCGGCGACAGGCTGTTCCAGAAGAACGTGTGATTCCACACTTGAGCTGCGTTGTTGAACACGCCGCCCGACGCCTTCTTGACGATTTCTTCAAGCGACAGGTTCTCGAACTCCGTGCCCTTGATCAGATTGTTCAGGTTGGTGACATAGGTCTGGTGATGCTTGCCGTAGTGATATTCGAGCGTCTCTTCCGACATGTGCGGAACGAGTGCGTTTTTCGCGAACGGCAGCGGCGGGAGCGTATGTTCCATGATCTTTCCTTCTGTCTGTATCTGTTGTGGGGGAGTCTGCGGATAACGCTTTTGAGCACTCGATTGTAGGCGAGTTGGAATAACCCCGCAAACCAACGGACTTTATGCCCGGCATCGGCGAACATGCCGCATTCACAGCGCAATTAGTGCTGGCGCACACCGTGTGCCCGACACTCGCGACGGTCAAAAGTACGGTTGCGGATGCCGTCGGCGAAGTGTCAGAAACCGTCGGTCAGGCGTGGTTGCACATCGGCCAGCGCGATGTCCGCGGCGCCTTCCGCGAGATGCACCGTGAGACGCCGTCCCGGCTTCAGCGACGACGGCGCGCGCACTGCTCGCCCGCTCTGCGCATCGAGCACGGCAGCGTATCCACGCTCGAGCGTACGCTGCGGACTCAGCACTTCGAGACGCGCGGCGAGCGTGTCGATGCGTGCTGTTTGACGTTCATGCTGGCGCAACAAAGCCGCGTTCAGACGTTGCGAAAGATTGCCGAGTTTTGCCTGATGCCCGGCGAGATCGGGACGCCAACGCTGCCAGCGCATCTGCAGCAGCGAAAACCGCGCTCGTGCATCGCGCACCGGACGCGCGCCCGCCGACGCGAGCCGCACGCTCAATTGCTGCACATGCGTGCGTTGCCGCGCGAGCCGCTCGGCGGGCGACACCAGCCGGCGCGCGAGCCAGTCGAGTTGCTGGGCACGCCGCTCCATCATGCGGCCGAAACCGCGCGCGAGCGTCGCGTGACGATGGTCGAGTTCGCGCAAGAGCAGCACGCGCTGCGGACTGACGAGTTCGGCGGCGCCGGTCGGCGTCGGTGCGCGTACGTCCGCGGCGAAGTCGGCGATGGTGAAATCGGTTTCGTGGCCCACGCCGCTCACCACGGGAATCGCGCTTTCCGCGATCGCGCGCGCCAGCACTTCCTCGTTGAACGCCCACAAGTCTTCGATCGAGCCGCCGCCGCGGCACACGATCAGCACGTCGACCTCGCGCCGTGCGTTGGCGGCGTCGACCATTGCCGCCAGCTTGCTACTCACGCCGACGCCCTGCACCGGTGCCGGATAGACGATCACCGGAATGTGCGGCGCGCGCCGCGACAGCGTGGTCAGGACGTCGCGCAACGCCGCGGCCTGCAACGACGTGACGATCCCAATCGAACGCGGATGCGACGGCAGCGCGCGTTTGCGTTCAGCGGCAAAAAGACCTTCAGCTTCGAGTTGCGCTTTCAGCCGGAGGAACGCTTCGTAGAGACGCCCCTGGCCGGTGCGCCGCACCGCTTCCACGTTCAACTGCAGTTCGCCGCGCGGCTCGTACATCGTCACCAGCGCGCGCACTTCGATGCGGTCGCCCTCGCGCGGCGTGAATTCGGCGTATTGCGCCCGCCCTCGAAACATCACGCAGCGCATCTGCGCCTGCGCGTCCTTGATCGAGAAATACCAATGGCCGCTCGCGGCGCGCGTAAAGTTCGACACTTCGCCGGCAACCCAGACGAGGGGAAACGAACGTTCCAGCATCGTGCCGATCGCGCGATTGAGTGCAGAAACGGGAACGACGACTTCACCGCCGGGCGTCGCCGACGAGGAAAAAGGGCTTTCGGGATTCATGCGAGGAATAAGTGTGGCTGGCCGGACAGACGATAGACCGACCGGCCATCCGAGTCCAGCGCGGCGCTCGAATTGTTAAAAGTGTCCACATGGCGGGACCGGCCAGACAGATCCCGCCAGATCGCCCGCCCGGCCGCATGAATTGTAGGCATGTCGTTGATTTATATGGCCTTTGCATCTCATTAAAGAGAATGATTGCCGATACCGGGCGCATGGAACGGCCCTTTGCGCCCGTGGGACGGCAGGTTCTCCACAAAGTTATCCACAGGCTGGGAGCCGCGCTGGAAGCGCTACTTCGTCGCGCGGCGCGCGGTGCGCGACTTGCCGGGCGGGACGCCGGCGCGCTAGAGTGGCGGGCTCGACGGCATGCCGAACGCGCCGCGGCGCCCAGCATTGCGGCACACTGCGTAAGTCGGCCGCCATGCCAAGCAGATTCATTTTTCACCTCACTTTCATAGTCCGGAGAACCGCGTTGATGCTTGCCCCGCGTATTGCGCCTAGCTCCTTCACGCCGCCGTCCGGCTGCCTTTGTCCGAACGGCGCGCCGGTTGTTTGCGCGACGTGCCCGTGAGCGGCGTCAGCGACCGTCTCGAGGCACGCCTTGCGCGCGAATGGCAGCAGCGTGGGCCGCTTGCCTGGGCGCTGTCGCCGCTCGCCTGCGTGTTCGGCGCAATTGCCGCCGCGCGCCGCGCCGCCTTTTCGTTCGGCTGGTTGAAATCGGTGCGCATCGGGGTGCCCGTGGTGGTGGTCGGTAATGTGACCGTCGGCGGGACAGGGAAGACGCCGACCGTGATCGCGCTGGTCGAAGCGTTACGCGCCGCGGGCTTCAAACCCGGCGTGGTGTCGCGCGGCTACGGTGCGCGCGTGAAATCGCCGACGCGGGTCACGCCGACCTCGGCCGCAAGCGTCGGCGGCGACGAACCGCTTCTGATTGCGCGCCGCACCGGCGCGCCGGTGTGGGTCTGTCCGGATCGCGTGGCGGCTGCGCAGGCGCTGTGCGCCGCGCACCGCGAAGTCGACGTGATCGTGAGCGACGACGGCTTGCAGCACTACCGGCTCGAACGCGACGCCGAACTGGTCGTGTTCGATCACCGGCTCGGCGGCAACGGTTTCCTGCTGCCGGCCGGACCGCTGCGCGAGCCGCTGTCGCGACGCCGCGACGCCACGCTCATCAACGATCCGTACGCACGCACGCTGCCGGCCTGGCCGAATACCTTCGCGCTGCAACTCGCACCCGCCGACGCGTGGCATCTGGACAATCCCGCGTTGCGCCGTCCGCTCGCGCAATTCAGCGGCGATCGCGTGCTGGCCGCGGCCGGCATCGGCGCGCCGGAGCGTTTTTTCGCGACGTTGCGCGCCGCCGGCCTCACGCCCGCCACGCGCGCCTTGCCGGATCACTACGCGTTCGAGCGCAATCCTTTTACCGACGTGGACGCCGACGCCATCCTGATAACGGAAAAGGATGCGGTAAAATTGGGGTCCTGGCACGACGCGCGCATCTGGGTTGTCCCGGTCGAAGCCGCGCTCGATCATCGCCTCATTGCACTAGTTGTGGAGAAAGTTCGTGGACGCTCGCCTGCTTGAAATTCTCGTTTGCCCGATCTGTAAGGGCCCGCTCAGCTACGATCGCGCCGCGCAGGAGCTGATCTGCAACGCGGACAAGCTGGCCTATCCGATTCGCGACGGCATTCCCGTCATGCTGGTCGACGAAGCGCGGCAGACGGTGGAAGGCACACCGGTGGATCTGAATCCGGGCTCCGTGGCCTGAGCCTCGCCGCCCTCGCACGCGGCGGCAGTGTTAAGGCGTGCCCCGTGCCGCGATCTACTTTCGTCGTTTTGCCTGTCCACAGCCGCGCTGCATGCGCGGCCGCTTTCTTCCGGCTTCATCACCGCCCGTCTTTGTGCCCGCCCTGCCGATGACCCACGCCAACACCGCCACTCCCCCGTTCATCGCCGTCGTGCCGGCGCGACTTGCCTCGACGCGTCTGCCCAACAAGCCGCTCGCGGACATCGGCGGCAAGCCGATGGTGGTGCGGGTCGCCGAACGCGCGCGCGAATCGGGCGCGCAGCAGGTGCTGATCGCCTCGGACGCGCAAGCGGTGCTCGACGCCGCCCGCGAGCACGGCTTCGAAGCGGTACTCACACGCGCGGACCATCCGTCCGGCACGGACCGTCTCGCGGAAGTCGCGGCGCAATTCGGCTGGAACGACGACACGATCGTGGTCAACGTGCAGGGCGACGAACCGCTGATCGATCCGGCGCTCGTGTGCGGCGTTGCGTCGCACCTTGCAGCGAACCACGACTGCGCGATCGCCACCGCCGCGCACCCGATCACCGAGCCCGCGGAAATTTTCAACCCGAACGTCGTCAAGGTTGTACTCGACGCGCGCGGCGTCGCGCTGTATTTCTCACGCGCGCCGATTCCCTGGGCACGCGACGCCTACCAGCCGCACTGGCCGAATGTCGCGTCGATGCCTGCGCCGCCCGCGCCCGCGGTGGTTCATCGGCATATCGGGCTGTACGCCTATCGCGCGCAATTCCTGCGCACGTACCCCAGCCTCGCGATTTCGCCGATCGAACAGGTCGAAGCGCTCGAACAACTGCGCGCGATGTGGCATGGCGAACGGATCGCGGTGCTCGTTACGCACGACGTGCCGCTGCCTGGTGTCGACACACCCGCTGATCTCGCGCGCGTGCAGGCCTTATTCGGGTCTTGAGCGTAAAAACCCATGGCATAATCGGACGGTTGTGCGCGCCTCCCGCTACAAGCGAGAGTCAGGGTTTGCCCGGTCGCGCCGTTACCGTCTTGCAGCGCCGTCGTCGACGTGCAGCGCGAGACCAAACGGCAGCCGATGCGGGTCCTTCGACTTTTCGTGGGATGTCCGCAGCGCCACCCAAGAATTCACATAGATCTGGAGATATCACATGCGTTTGATCCTTTTGGGTGCACCCGGCGCGGGTAAGGGCACTCAGGCAAACTTCATCAAGGAAAAATTCGGCATTCCGCAGATTTCCACCGGCGACATGCTGCGCGCGGCCGTCAAGGCCGGCACGCCGCTCGGCCTCGAAGCGAAGCGCTTCATGGATGCCGGCGAACTGGTCACGGACGAACTCATCATCAATCTGGTGAAAGAGCGTTTGCAGCAGCCGGACTGTGCGAACGGCTATCTGTTCGACGGTTTTCCGCGCACCATTCCGCAAGCTGAAGCCATGAAGCAGGCCGGCGTTCCGATCGACTACGTGCTGGAGATCGACGTGCCGTTCGACGAGATCATCGTGCGCATGAGCGGCCGCCGCTCGCACGCGGCGTCCGGCCGTACGTATCACGTCAAGTTCAATCCGCCAAAGGTGGAAGGCGTGGACGACGTGACCGGCGAACCCCTGATCCAGCGCGACGACGACAAGGAAGAAACCGTCAAGAAGCGTCTGGAAGTGTACGAGGCGCAAACCAAGCCACTGATCGAGTACTACAACAACTGGGCGAAGAACGGCGATTCGTCGACTCCGTTGGCCGCGCCGCAGTATCGGCGCATTTCCGGCCTCGGCAGCGTCGACGAAATTCGTGACCGCGCGTTCGAGGCGTTGAAGTAAGCTCGTTTCCGTTTGTGTTCGCTTCAGGAAAGACCCGCCCTTGCCGGCGGGTTTTTTTATGCAACGGATGGTTCGGGTGCAGCGAACGATTTCTCCGCGCCCAAGCCTGATATTAATTAGCCATCCGTATCGTTTCGCTTAGCCCGCATGCCGCCGACGGCACTTGAATCAGCCGCCTGCCCGCTTCGCTTTCCGCATTGCAGCATAGCCGTTACAATCGTTTATCGAAAAGATATTCGATCTCGACATTACTGAACCGTAGCAAAGGAGAAGACATGGAGATTCGCGACAACGTTTTCCTGATCACCGGCGGTGCATCGGGACTGGGCGCAGCCACGGCGCGCCTGTTCGTCGAAAACGGCGGCAAGGTGGTGCTCGCCGACCTGAATGTGGATGCGGGCGAGGCGCTCGCCAAGGAACTCGGCGGTGTGTTCGTCAAATGCGACGTGAGCCGCGAAGACGACGCCACCCAGGCCGTCGAAGCCGCCACCAGGCTCGGTACGTTGCGCGGCCTCGTTAATTGCGCAGGCGTCGCGCCGGCCGTCAAAACAGTCGGCAAGGACGGTCCCCATCCGCTCGACGCGTTCGCGCGCACCATCTCGATCAATCTGATCGGCACCTTCAACATGGTCCGGCTCGCCGCCGCGGCCATGTCGAAGAACGAGCCGAACGCGAATGGCGAGCGCGGCGTGATCATCAACACGGCGTCGGTCGCCGCGTTTGACGGCCAGATCGGCCAGGCGGCTTATGCGGCATCCAAGGCCGGCGTGGCCGGCATGACGCTGCCTATCGCACGCGACCTGTCGCGCAACGCGATCCGCGTGATGACGATCGCACCGGGCATTTTCGAAACGCCCATGCTGCTCGGCATGCCGCAGGAAGTGCAGGACGCGCTCGGCGCGATGGTGCCGTTCCCGCCGCGCCTCGGCAAGCCGGCCGAGTACGCGATGCTGGCCAAGCAGATCTTCGACAATCCGATGCTCAACGGCGAAGTGATTCGACTGGACGGCGCGATCCGGATGCAGCCGAAGTAAGCTGACATGCAGCGCGCGGTTTCACAAAGCAAGCCGCGCTAAAGAAAAACGCCTGCACATGAATGATCCTGTGCAGGCGTTTTGTTTTGAGCGGTGGTAGCGATGCCCGTTGCCCAGGCGCGCTTTTTACTCGCCGTCGTCGTGCTGAGCACGCTGACGCAGTTCGTGCAATTGCGATTCCACCATGGTTGCGTCCTCGGCATCCGGCCGGTCGCCGAGATAGCGCTCGAGGTCTTCGACCGCGGGGCGCAGATAATCGAGCCGCGCATAAGCGAAGCCGCGATCACGCACTTCCTCGATACTTTCCGGCAGCAGGATCACGAGACGCTGCTGCACCGCCAGCAGACGCTGCCAGCGTTCCGTCTGAAAATATGTGGACTTCAGATTGCGCAGCATACGCGCAATGATCTCGCGACGCGTGGCCGGTTGGAGCAGCATGCGCAGCGCCCTGCTCACCGATTCGCCCGCCGAGGCCACATACGGCTCCAGCATTTCCACCATTTCCGACTCGGACAGCGAGTGGCCGCTGGTCGGATCGAGCATCACGTCGCCATCGGGCGTGGTTACGCGCAACAGGAAGTGGCCGGGAAACGACACGCCGCGCACCGGCACGCCGATCTGTTCCGCCATTTCCAGATACAGCACCGCCAGCGAAATCGGAATACCGCGGCGACGTTTGAGCACCGCGTTCAGATGGCTGTTGTCGGGGTCGTAATAGTCGTTCAGATTGCTGGCGAAACCCAGTTCGCGAAAGAAGAACCGGTTCAGAATGCCGACCTTCTGCTTGATGTTTGCGTCGTCCGGCATGCGTCGCTGCAAGCGCACCACGAGTTCGTCGATCTCGGCGAGCGTGCCTTGCAGATCGAGATCGGGATAGGCGTCCTGCGCGAGCGAGAGCGCCGCCTCGGTCAGCGGAAGACTATCGTCTTCGGCGACGAGCGTGCTGAAATAGTCGAGAACTCGCGTCATCGTGATCACTTCACTCGCCTTTTGAAATACGCGTACTTGAAGCCCATCAGCCAAAGCATACCGAAATATAGCGCGGCGAACAGCACGAGGCACGCTGCGAGCAGCACCATGCGGTCGACCGGGCGACTGTGCATGCCGATCCAGTCGAAGCTGATGGCCAGCCAATGCATCGTGCCGGCCAGCACCAGACAGGCGCCGAACAACTGCACGAAAAATTTGAGCCAGCCGCTCGACGGCGTATAGATGCCGCGCTTGCGCAGCCCGAGAAACAGCAGCAACGCATTACCGCAAGCGCCGAGCCCGACGCTCAGCGTGAGCCCCGCATGCGCGAAGATCGGCACGAACAGATAGTTGCTTAACTGCGTGAGAATCAGCACGCCGACGCCGATCTTCACCGGCGTTTTGATGTCCTGCTTCGCGTAGAAACCCGGCGCGAGGATCTTGATGAGAATCAGGCCGATCAGGCCGACGCCATACGCCGACAACGCGCGGGCGACCATCACCACTGAGTTGCCGTCGAACTTGCCGTAGTGAAACAGCGTGGCGGTCAGCGGCTGCGCGAAGAAAAACAGCGCGACGGCGCTCGGCGCGGCCAGCAGGAAGGTGACGCGCAAGCCCCAGTCGAGCAGCGACGAATACTCGTGCGGGTCGGCGTCGACGTGCGCTTTTGACAGGCTCGGCAGCAGGATCGTGCCGAGCGCAACGCCCAGCAGCGCGGTCGGAAACTCCATCAGCCGGTCGGCGTAGTTGATCCACGACACGGCGCCCGGCCCGATGCGCGAGGCGATATTCGTGTTGATGATCAGGCTGATCTGCGCGACCGAGACGGCGAACATCGCGGGCACCATCTTCGACAGCACGCGCTTGACGCCGCGATGCGCGAGCGCCTTCAGCGGATTCAATCCGATGCGCGGAATCATGTCGATCTTCTTCAGACCCGGCAGCTGCACGAGGAATTGCAACACGCCGCCGGCGATCACCGCCCACGCGAGCGCATAGACCGGCGTTTGCAGACGGGGCGCGACGAACACGGCGGCGACAATGAACGCGACGTTCAGCAGAACCGGCGCGAACGCGGGCAGTGAAAAGTTCTTGTACGTATTCAGCACGCCCGACGCCAGCGACGTCAGCGAAATGAAAATGATGTACGGGAACATGATGCGCGTCATGGTGACCGCGAGGGCGTACGCCTGACCCTCGTGCGCGAGGCCCGAGGCGACGATGAACACCACGCCCGACGCGCCTACGACGCCGATCAGCGAGAGGACCGCCAGCGCCCAGGCGAGCACCGTCGAGGTGGCGTCGACCAGTGCTTTGGTGGCGTCGTGACCTTGCTGGTTCTTGAACTCGGCGAGGATCGGCACGAAGGCCTGCGAGAACGCGCCTTCGGCGGAGATACGGCGCAGCAGGTTCGGAATGCGGAAGGCGACGTAGAACGCGTCAGTGTATTGACTGGCACCGAACGCGCGTGCGATCAGCGTTTCGCGGGCCAGTCCGGTCACGCGAGACAGCAGCGTGAAGCCGCTGACCGTCAGCAGGGCTCGGAATAGATTCATGGGGCGCTTATTATACGGGTGCCGCGAGTG
Source organism: Paraburkholderia sp. BL17N1 (assembly GCF_003634175.1). Classification (NCBI taxonomy): domain Bacteria; kingdom Pseudomonadati; phylum Pseudomonadota; class Betaproteobacteria; order Burkholderiales; family Burkholderiaceae; genus Paraburkholderia; species Paraburkholderia sp. BL17N1. The sequence goes on along the minus strand of NZ_RBIW01000001.1, from coordinate 2,177,027 downwards.
CGGACGACGAGCCGGAACGCGATTCGGACCGATTTGCCGCGCAGACGTTCGATCGGAAAAGCGAATCGCGGCGTCTTTTTGAGCGCGGCCGCGCCGTTCTGGGCCCTCGGACACGCCCCGCCTCCACTTTCCGCGCGGACTGCGGCACGCTTGCTCCATATGGCTGCCGAGCGGGCGCCGGACTTTGCGCAATAGGGCGGCAGAGCTTCGTGACGCTTTCCCGTTGCCACGTGCCTGATTTTGTTGCTATAATCGCCGGTTTCGAAGCTCGCTCAACTTTTCGGACGGGGTTCAGATCGGTCGTACGCTAGCCACAGCTAACCGCGCGCCATCTGCCAACAACCCTTGATTAGCCCGAAAACACAGGCTTGCCTTCGCGTAGTCCGATCGATTTTTTTCGACACTTTTGCGCTCTTGGGCAATCGCTTCCAAGAGTTCGATCTAAAAGCAGCGCCTCACCACTTGAAGGTCAGGTACTGGAAACAGGAACAGGATAAGGAACCGTCATGGCTAACTCCGCACAAGCACGCAAGCGCGCCCGCCAGGCCGCCAAGGCAAACTCGCATAACTCGGCACTGCGCTCGAAGTTCCGCACGGCTATCAAGGCTGTCCGCAAGGCGATCGACGCCGGCGACAAGGCCAAGGCCGCTGAAATCTTCCAGGCATCGTCGAAGACCATCGACATCATCGCCGACAAGAACATCGTTCACAAGAACAAGGCAGCTCGCCATAAGAGCCGCCTCGCTGCAGCCATCAAGGGTCTGCAAGCGTCCGCAGCACAGTAATCCCGGTCAGCCCGCTTCGGTGGGCTACCTCCTGTTTCCGCTGCACAGAAAGGCCCGCCTCGGCGGGCTTTTTTGCTTCGGACCGAAAGATCCGCACTGCACCGCGTAGTCCGTCGCGCTCGTGACTGACGGACTGAGCGTAAAAAAACCCGCTACCGGCGGGTTTTTGTTTTTTCTTTTGTTGTTGCCGAGCCGGCAGGCTCGCGCTAGATCACGTGCCGTTTCTCTTGCGGCGTGGCGTGCTCGAGTTGCAACTCGCACGCCTCGGTCACGACGAGGTCGTTGTCTTTAGCGAAGTTGAGGACGAAGTCGAAAGCCATGGGTTCGATGTCGCGCAAACGGGAATCGAGAATCACGCACTTGAGGTCGCCGATCATGGTCGGCCGCACATACCGCGAGTACTGCATATAAGCGTTCGGCCCTTTCCTTGCGCCGGGGCCGAAGCAGGCCATGACGCCTGCGAGACGCTCCGACCAGTCGCTCGGCCGAAACTTTTTTCCCTTCGACGTGATGCCCTGAATGAAATATTCGGTTGGAGCTGCTTCGGCCATGTAGGAATACCTGTGTAACTGCCCAGCGGGATGACGGCAAAACGGACGGCGGAACGGCGCTGAATTGCCTGCTGATTGCTGAAACCCGCCTGAGACCTGCCTGGAACTCGCTGACCATGCCGCGATGGCGAACTACGCCGCCAGAAATCGCGAAGAGCCGGCTAAGCCGCCTTGGCGCTCATCGTAACGGCGCACCGCGAGCAGGTCATTCCGAACCGCGCGAGCCGAGGTCGGCCAAGCGAAATACCGGCCTGCTGGGCTTTGGGATAACCTGCGGATTATAACGCAGAGGACCCTTTTCCGCAGCGCACACAAGACATGTCTAACGGTTTCACAAGGCTTTCAGACAGCTTGCCCAGCCTTTTGGCCGACTCGTCAAATCGGGCGAAATCCTTTATGCTGCATTGAGTTACCACAAACGACGGCGGCGCCGTCCGGCAATCCTGCCGGGTGAGACCGCCGTATTTGTTTCATGACCGCCAAGAAAATTCGCCACTACCTGCAGTTCAAGGATTTCTCGCTGGAAGACTACGAGTACGTGCTGGAACGCGCGCGCATTCTGAAACGCAAATTCAAGAACTACGAGACTTACCATCCGCTGCACGATCGCACGCTGGCGATGATCTTCGAAAAAAATTCGACGCGCACGCGCCTGTCGTTCGAAGCCGGCATCTTCCAGTTGGGCGGCCACGCCGTTTTCATGAGCACGCGTGACACGCAGCTCGGCCGTGGCGAACCGATCGAAGACGCCGCGCAAGTGATCTCGCGCATGGTCGACATCATCATGATCCGCACGTTCGGCCAGGACATTCTCCAGCGCTTTTCCGAGAATTCGCGCGTGCCGGTGATCAACGGGCTCACCAACGAATATCACCCGTGCCAGGTGCTGGCGGACATCTTCACGTACTTCGAGCATCGCGGTCCGATTCGCGGCAAGACGGTCGCGTGGGTGGGTGACGCGAACAACATGCTGTACACATGGATCGAAGCCGCACAGATTCTCGGCTTCAAGTTGCGCCTGTCCACGCCGCCGGGCTACAAGCTGGACCGCGCCATGGTCGCTGCCGAAAGCGCACCGTTCTACGAAGAGTTCGACGATCCGAACGAGGCCTGCACCGGCGCCGACCTCGTAACTACGGACGTCTGGACCAGCATGGGCTTCGAAGCCGAAAACGAAGCGCGCAAGAAAGCCTTCGCCGACTGGTGCGTCGACGCCGACATGATGGCGCGCGCCAACGCCGACGCGCTCTTCATGCACTGCCTGCCCGCCCACCGCGGCGAGGAAGTCAGCGCGGAAGTGATCGACGGCCCGCAAAGCGTCGTATGGGACGAGGCGGAAAATCGTCTGCATGTGCAAAAGGCCTTGATGGAATACCTGCTGCTCGGCAAGCTGAATCACTGAGCGAGCCGCTCGGTCGGCAGGTTGAGCGGCATCTGCGTGAAGCGCGACGGGGCCTTGAATACGAGGCAAGGCATCCACGTTTAGCGCCACGCATCGAGCCGGCGTCCACGGCCGTAAACGGACCCGGCTTCGACACCGCACCGCCCCAAAAACGCGGGCGGCCTGCGGTTTAGTGTCAAAATAGTGGTTTTCCGCGCTCCGGGACCGCCGGCGCGCCTTGTTTTCCCGCTTTCTCCAGCTACGAGTTCACCATGAGCGATATCAAGAAAGTCGTGCTCGCCTATTCGGGCGGCCTCGACACCTCCGTCATCCTGAAGTGGTTGCAGGACAATTACGACGCCGAAGTCGTCACGTTCACGGCCGACATCGGCCAGGGCGAAGAGCTGGAACCGGCGCGCAAAAAAGCCCTGCAACTGGGCATCAAGCAGGACAACATCTTTATCGAAGACCTGCGCGAAGAATTCGTGCGCGACTACGTGTTCCCGATGTTCCGCGCCAACACGATCTATGAAGGCGAGTACCTGCTGGGCACGTCGATCGCGCGTCCGCTGATCGCCAAGCGCCAGATCGAAATCGCCCGCGCCACCGGCGCGCAAGCGGTGTCGCACGGCGCGACCGGCAAGGGCAACGACCAGGTTCGCTTCGAACTCGGTTACTACGCGCTGGAACCGGGCATCAAGGTGATCGCACCGTGGCGTGAATGGGATCTGCTGTCGCGCGAAAAGCTGCTCGCGTACGCGGAAAAGGCCGGCATTCCGATCGAAATGAAGCACAAGCAAGGCGGCGCCCCGTATTCGATGGACGCGAACCTGCTGCACATCTCGTTCGAAGGCCGTCACCTGGAAGACCCGAAAGCGGAAGCCGAAGCCGATATGTGGCGTTGGACCGTGTCGCCGGAGCAGGCGCCGGACCAGGCTGAATATCTCGACATCGAATACGAGCACGGCGATCCGGTCGCGATCAACGGCAAGCGTCTGTCGGCTGCGGAAATGCTGACCGAGCTGAACCGTCTGGGCGGCAAGCACGGCATTGGCCGTCTGGATCTGGTGGAAAACCGGTACGTCGGCATGAAGTCGCGTGGCTGCTATGAAACGCCGGGCGGCACGATCATGCTGAAGGCGCACCGCGGTATCGAGTCGATCACGCTCGACCGTGAAGTGGCTCACCTGAAAGACGATCTGATGGCGCGCTACGCGTCGCTGATTTATAACGGCTACTGGTGGAGCCCGGAGCGCCGCGCGATCCAGGTGTTGATCGACCATACGCAAGAGAAGGTCAACGGCTGGGTGCGCGTTAAGCTGTATAAGGGCAGCGTCTCGGTGGTCGCACGCGATTCGAAGGAAACGCTGTTCGACAAGACCATTGCCACGTTCGACGACGACGGCGGCGCTTACAACCAGGCTGACGCCGGCGGCTTCATCAAGCTGAACGCGCTGCGCATGCGGATCGCGGAGAATGCGCGCCGTCAGCGTGACTGACAGCCGGCGTTTCGGCGCAAGATAACTTCGCGGTAACGAAGTCAAGCGCCGCGAGGCGCGGCCGAAGCCAAAACGTAGACGCAAAAAAGGCGCCGGAAGAAAATTCCCGGCGCCTTTTTTATATTCATCAACGAATCGTCACAAACAAACCGGCTCCGCTTCCAACTCCACCCCGAATCGCTCCAGCACATCGCGCTGAATCGCCTTCGCAAGCGCCAGCACCTCCGCCCCGCTCGCGCCGCCGCGATTCACCAGCACCAGCGCCTGCCGCTCATGCACGGCCGCCGCGCCCATCGCGCGGCCTTTCCAGCCGCACCGATCGATCAGCCAGCCTGCGGCGAGTTTCACCCGTCCATCCGGCTGAAGGTACGACACGACGTCCGGCTCCCTGGCCTTCAGCGCCTCGAACGGCGCCGCCTCGATCACCGGATTTTTGAAGAAACTACCGGCATTGCCAAGCTCCAGCGGATCGGGCAGCTTGGCGCGCCGCACCGCCACTACTGCATCGAAGATCGCCTGCGCGCTCGGCGGCGTATCCGCCTGGCCGCTCGCAGCCAATTCGCGGGCGAGATCGGCATAGCCGGCACGCGGCTGCCAGACCTTCGGCAAACGGAATGTCACCGACGTGATCACGAAACGGTCCCGCCCTTCCCGTTTGAAAAAACTGTCGCGATAGCCGAAGCGGCAAGCCTGCGCATCCATTTCGATGACGTCACCGGTAGCCAGTTCCACGGCGCGCAGCGACGCGAAGCGCTCGACCATCTCCAACCCGTACGCGCCGATGTTCTGAATCGGCGCCGCGCCCACGGTCCCCGGAATCAACGCGAGGTTCTCGAGACCCGGCAAACCTTGCGCCAAAGTCCAGCCGACGAACTCATGCCACGGCTCGCCGCCGGCCGCTTCGACGTACCATGCGTCATCGTCCTCGCGCACGACGCGGCGGCCTCGCAGCGCGATCAGCAGCACCAGGCCGCCAAAATCGCCGGTCAGCACGACATTGCTGCCGCCGCCCAGCACGAGACGCGGCAGGCCAGCTGCGCGCGGATCGCGCATCGCGGCCATTAGTTGCTCTTCACGCTCGATGCGGCAGGCAAACCGCGCGCGCACATCGAAGCCGAAGGTGTTGTGCGCCTTCAGCGGATAGCCGGCCATGAACGCGGCGGAGTGGGTTTGGGACATCGGAATCGGAACAGTGAAGCGACGAATCAAGCAGCCGATCAAACCGGCTTCGGGCCCCGGCCGCGCGACAATGCGCGGCGGCCTTGGGCAAAAGGGAGTGGCGTCGGTAAAATGACGTCCGGTCCGTGATTATAGCGAGTGCCCCGTGAGCAGCCGTCCGGTTGCGTCACGCACCGCAGCACTATTGGGAGAAAAAAATGCCATCGTTTGACGTCGTCTGCGAAGCGAACATGATCGAAGTCAAGAACGCGATCGAGCAGTCCAACAAGGAAATTTCCACGCGCTTCGACTTCAAAGGGTCGGACGCGCGCGTCGAACACAAGGAAAACGAAATCACGGCCTACGCGGACGATGATTTCAAACTCGGCCAGGTCAAAGACGTGCTGCTATCGAAAATGGCCAAGCGTAACGTGGACGTGCGCTTCCTCGACCATGGCAAGATCGAGAAGATCGGCGGCGACAAAGTCAAGCAGGTCATCAAGATCAAGAAAGGCGTGTCGGGCGATCTATCGAAGAAAATCGTGCGCCTCGTGAAGGACAGCAAGATCAAGGTCCAGGCGAGCATTCAGGGCGACGCGGTGCGTATCACCGGCGGCAAGCGCGACGACCTGCAAAGCGTGATCGCCATGCTGCGCAAGGACGTGACCGATACGCCGCTCGACTTCAACAACTTCCGCGATTGATCTGCCGGCGCACGTGCGGGCACCGAGCGCGCGCACGGCACCGCGTATGACAGGTGTGCCGCGCGCTCAGCACCAGGCGTTGAGCGCTGGGTAGCCCGTATTGGGCTCGGCGTACCAGCCACAAAACTGCCGGCGCGCAAGCGTGCGCCTGTCTCTAGCCAGCGCCGCCGTGCTCCACCCGGCATTCGCGCGGAGCCGTGCAGATGGTGCGCAGAGCACCAAAGCCCTAAGCACTAAAGCCCTAAGGCTTTAAAAGCACGAGCGCAAAAGCACCGCACTTCAAACGTCGCTCCCCCCCGCCGGCTTCGCCGCCGCATCCGCCTTCTTCTTGTCTCCGATCCGGCTCTCCTGCCCGCGCATCAGCTTGGCGATATTGCCGCGATGCCGCCATACCAGCAGCGAACTCATCACGACGATCGCCAGCGCGATCACATGCGGTCCGAACAGAAACCCGTCGAAGATCGGCGCGAACACCGCCGCGGCCAACGCCGCCAGCGACGAATAGCGCGTGAAGAACGCCACGATCAGCCACGTCAGCAAAGTCGCGACGCCGAGAATCGGATTGATCGCGAGCAGCACGCCGGCCGCGGTCGCCACGCCCTTGCCGCCCTTGAAGCGGAAGAAAACTGGATACAGGTGACCAAGAAACACGGCCACTGACGCTATCGCCACCGAGGTCTCGTCGAGCCCGTAACGCGCGCCGTAGTGCACCACGAACCACACCGGCAGCCAGCCCTTGAATGCGTCGCCGATCAGCGTGAGAATCGCGGCCTTCTTGCTGCCGCTGCGCAGCACATTGGTGGCGCCCGGGTTGCCCGAACCATACGAGCGCGGGTCGTCGAGGCCCATCGCGGCGCTCACGATCACGGCAAACGACACCGAACCGATCAGGTAGGCAACGACAGCAACGATCAGGTTTTGCATCTGGGACTCTTATAAGGATCGGCGGTCTGAAACTCGACACCCCAACCGCAACAGGGCGCGCAACTTGGAACAAGGCGGCGCACATTCTACCGAACCCGCGCGCGCAAAACATTCAGGCAAAAGTCAATCGACGCTCGCGCACTGCACCGCCTTCGCCGCCAGCAACTCCGTCAGCACCTTCGGCTCGATGCTGATCAGAAAACCGCGCCGACCGCCGTTCAGCCAGATTTTGTCCATGTCGAGAATGCTCGACTCGACGTACACCGGCATCTGCTTCTTCGTGCCGAAGGGCGAGGTGCCGCCGATCAGGTAGCCGGAATGCCGGTTCGCCACCTCGGGCTTGCACGGCTCGACGCGCTTCGCGCCGATCTGCCGCGCGAGGTTCTTGGTACTGACGGTGCGGTCGCCGTGCATCAACACGATCAGCGGCTTGGCGTGCTCGTCTTCCATCACCAGCGTCTTCACGACGTGATGCTCGTCCACACCGAGCTGGCGCGCCGATTCCCCGGTGCCGCCGTGCTCGACGTAATCATAAGGATGTTCGCCGAAAGCGACGCCATGGCGGCGCAGAAACTGCGTGGCCGGCGTTTCGGAGACGTGTCTGGATTTGCTCATCGGCGCATTGTAATGGCGACTTTGCACAACGGCTATTTGCCGAACGGCTAATTGTGCGGGCCCAGCGGCTGTGGCACGATCGTTCGAGAATCTTTTGACGCACTGTACGTCGACCACCGAATCGTCTTTAGGAGACAGTGTTGAGCTTCGATTCACCCACCCGTTCCACCATCGACATTCCCGCGCTGCTGGCAGCCCTGCCCGCGCGCATCGCCGACATTCCGGCGCTGGCTGCCGCGCGCGATCCGCAGCACGTCGCCTTGATAGAGGATGCACGCCGCCTCACCAGCGCGCAACTGCTGCAGGCCGTCGACGCCGTCACCGCGCTGCTGCGCGAAGCGGGCGTGCGCGGCGGCGATCGCGTGATGATCGTCGCGGAGAACAGCATCGTGCAGATCGTCCTGCTGTTCGCGACTGCCCGGCTCGACGCATGGGCGCTGGTATCGAACGCGCGCCTGTCCGCCGCCGAACTCGACTCGATCCGTGCGCACGCGCAGCCGCGCGTCGTCGCCTACGCCACGGAAAACTCGGCGGACGCCAAGCTGCACGCCGAGCGCCATCAAGCCATCCAAACATCCCCTATCGCGCCGGACATCGGCGCGTGGTCATACACGGTGGATAACACGGCGATCGCCGAGCCGGTCGAAGCCGCAAGCGAGCGCCAGTGCGCCGCGTTGATCTACACCACGGGCACTACCGGCGCGCCCAAGGGCGTGATGCTGTCGCATCGTAATCTGCTGTTCATTGCCGCGATTTCGAGCCGCTTGCGCAAAGTCGGCCCCGACGATGTCGTCTATGCCGTGCTGCCTATCTCGCACGTCTACGGTTTCGCGTCCGTGTGTCTGGGGAGCCTGCATACGGGCGCGACCTTGCGACTCGCGCCGCGCTTCGCGCCAGAAGCCGTCCGCCGCGCCCTCGCCGAGGAACGCGTGTCGATTTTCCAGGGCGTGCCGGCCATGCACGCCAAACTGCTCGAACACCTGCAGACATACGGCCACTCGTGGTCCGCACCGCAATTGCGCTTCGCCTATTCGGGCGGCTCGCCGCTCGATGCCGCCTTGAAAGCGCAGGTGGAAAGCGTCTACGGTCTGCCGCTGCATAACGGTTACGGCATGACCGAGAGCAGCCCGACCGTGTCACACACCATGCTCGACGCGCCGCGCAGCGATTGTTCCGTGGGCGAGGTCATTCCTGGTGTCGAGGTGCGCTTCGTCGGACTCGACGGCATCGACGCAGCGAAGGGCGAGATCGGCGAGCTATGGGTGCGCGGCCCCAACGTGATGCTCGGCTACTACCGCAGCCCGGAGCAGACAGCCGCGGTCGTCACCGAAGACGGCTGGCTCAAAACCGGCGACCTCGCGCGGCAGGACGCGAACGGCGCCTTGCATATCGTCGGGCGCAGCAAGGAGCTGATCATACGTTCGGGCTTCAACGTGTATCCGGCCGAGGTCGAGCATGTGCTGAACGCGCATCCGCAAGTCGTGCAGTCGGCGGTGATCGGACGCGCGCTAGAAGGTAACGAGGAAGTGGTCGCGTTCGTCGAGTTGCTTGCGGGCGCAGCGGTGACGCCCGCCGAACTGATCGATTGGTGCGGCGAGCGTCTCGCGCCGTACAAGCGGCCGGCCGAAGTCAAAGCGCTCGCCGCGTTGCCGGCGGCATCGACGGGCAAGATTCTCAAGCATCGGCTGCGCGAGTTTCTCTGAACGAAGCGCAGCCAGCCAGCGCGTATTAGCCTCGCGGATGATGCTGCGCGTGCAGCGACTTCAACCGCTCCCGCGCCACATGCGTGTAGATCTGCGTGGTCGAAATATCCGTGTGGCCGAGCAGCAGTTGCACGACACGCAAGTCGGCGCCGTGATTGAGCAGATGCGTGGCGAACGCATGCCGCAAGGTATGCGGCGAGAGCGGCGCATGCACACCGGCTGCTGTCGCGTGACGCTTGATGATGTTCCAGAACTGCTGGCGCGTCATGCCCTCGGCGCGGCTCGTCACGAACAGCGCGTCGGTCGCGCGCGCGCCGAGCAACGCGGGCCGCGCCTCGCGCAGATAGCGTTCGATCCAGCTATGCGCTTCCTCGCCGAACGGAATCAGGCGCTCCTTCGAGCCCTTGCCCATGACGCGCACCACGCCTTCGTTCAGGCCCACTTCCACCGTCTTCAACGTGACGAGTTCGGTCACGCGCAAGCCGCTCGCGTACATCAACTCCAGCATCGTGCGATCGCGCAGGCCCAACGACGTATCGATGTCGGGCGCACCGAGCAGTGCTTCGACTTGCGCCTCACTGAGCGTCGACGGAAAACGCGGCGGCTGTTTCGCCGAGCGGATGCGCACCGTCGGATCGACCTTCGTGCGATGCTCGCGAACGGCCCAAGCGTAGTAGCGGCGAAACACCGAGAGCCGCCGGTTCGCCGAGGTAGATTTGTCTTTCTGCCGCGCCGCGCTATACGCGTTCAGATCGGCTTCGCTCGCGGTATCGAGCGACGTATTGCGGCTCTGCGCCAGCCATTCGCAAAAGAGCCGCAGATCGCGGCGGTACGCGTCGAGCGTGTTGCGCGACAGTCCGTGTTCGAGCCACAGCGCGTCGCAGAATGCATCGATCGACGCCGAGCTGGCGACGAACAGAGGTGACGCGGTGACGGCGTCATCGGTCAACGTATCGCTCATGCGTAGGGAATGCCTTCATGCGCCAGCAGCCAGCGCTTGATGTTGCGGAAGAAACCCTCTTCGGCGTGATTTGCGAAACCGCCGATGCCGCTCGAACTCACCACCCGATGACACGGAATCACGATCGGAAAGTAATTGGCGCCGCACGCCTGACCGACCGCGCGCGGCGCGCTGCCGAGTTGCCGCGCTAGTTGACCGTAAGTCAGCACGACGCCCGGCGGAATGTCGCTAATGGCCTGCCACACGCGCTTTTGAAACGCGGTGCCGACCGAGGCCAGCGGCAACTCGAACTTCGCCGACGCGCGCTCGAAATATCGCTCGATCTGCTCGGCCGCCTGTCTCGCCAAAGGCGTGTCGGGCGCGACGTTTTGCATCGAATCCGGCAGATAGACGATCTCGCGCACGGCCTCGCCTTCGAGGCGAATGCCGATCTTGCCGAACGGCGCGTCGATCAATGCGTTGAACATGATTGCCTGCTCCTCAATAGCGCGGGCGTTCGGGGTTGCAAGATAGCGTACCGGCATGGGGTGCAGGCACGCCAAGCACACGAAGCACCGCCCGTTTGCCGCTACTTTACGCCGCTTCCAAAGCCCATTCCACATGCTCGCGCACGACGGCGGAAGCGTCATCCACACGCATTCTCAGCGCCTGCACGATCGCCTCGCGCGCCGGCCCGCTCAAACTGTCCGACGACGCACGCAGCGCGTTACCCATGCCCACGGCGAGATTGCGCAACCAGCTCTCGTAACCGATGCGGCGAATCGCGCTGCCCTGCATGCGCGTATCGAACTCGTCCGCGCTCCACGCGAACAATTCGACCAGCGACGCGCGATCGAGCCCATGCCGCACGTCGAAGTCCGCGACCGGCGCGGCCTGCGCAAATTTGTTCCATGGACACACGAGTTGGCAATCGTCGCAGCCATACACACGATTGCCGATCAGCGTCCGCAATTCCAGGGGAATACTGCCCTTCAGTTCGATCGTGAGATAGGAGATGCACAGGCGCGCATCGACCTTGTAAGGCGCGACGATCGCCCCGGTCGGACACGCGCCGATACAGCGCGTGCAGCTTCCGCAATGCGAGCCCGGGGTCTCGGGTGCGAGTTCAGGCACAGTCTCGGCATCGGTCGGCAACGGCACGTCGACATAAATCTCGCCGAGGAAAAACAGCGAACCCGCGTCACGTTGCAGCAGCAGCGTATGCTTGCCGCGCCAGCCGATGCCGGCTTTCTGCGCCAGTTCTACTTCGAGCACCGGCGCCGAATCGGTAAATACGCGGTAGCCGAATGCGCCGATCTCGGCTTCGATTTTCTCGGCCAGATGTTGCAAACGGTTACGCATCACCTTGTGATAATCGCGGCCGCGCGCATAGATCGACACGACCGCCGCCGACGGGTCCGCGAGCCGCGCATGCTCAGCTGCGCGCCAGTCCCGCGTGAATGGGCCGTCCTGCAAAGCGCTTTCGCGCGCCTTTCCGCTCGATGTCTGCGCGGGCAAATAAGCGATGCGCGCCGTAATCACACGTCGCGTGCCGGCCACAAGCTCGGCCGGCCGCGCGCGTTTCATGCCGTGTTTCGCCATATAATCCATCTCGCCGTGGCAACCCGCTTCCAGCCAGGCTGCAAGCGGCGCTTCGGCAGCGGAGAGATCGGTATCGCTAATGCCGACCGCTCCGAAACCCAGTTCACGGCCCCACGTTTTGATGTTCAGCGCGAGCGCCTTCAGCGCCGCTTCATCGAAACAACGCTCGGCACGCGCATCGTCGTCAGACGCAGGCGTGCGGGAAACAGGGGACTCCGGACTTCGGTTCATCACGCCATTTTACGAGAATGCCTGCCAATCCCGATCTCGCGATCCAACCGCCCGCCAGCGTCCTGCTCGAACGCACCTTTGCGCTCGCGGACGAAGCCGCCACCATGGCCTTCGGCGAGCGCTTCGCGCAGGCGATCGAAAGCGTGCGCGAAGCCGCGCAACGCACGCCGGGCGCGGACGGCGACAAGGCGCTCCACGGACTGCAAGTCCAGCTCGTCGGCGACCTCGGCGCCGGCAAAACCACCCTCGTGCGCGCAACCTTGCGCGGCCTCGGCCACACCGGCCGCGTGCGCAGTCCCACTTACACACTCGTCGAACCCTACGTGCTCGAGCGGCCCGCTGGGGAACTCACGCTCTATCACTTCGATCTGTATAGATTCACCGATCCGGCCGAATGGGCCGACGCGGGCTTTCGCGAGTACTTCGACAGCGGCGCGATCTGCCTCGTCGAATGGCCGCAGCGCGCCGGGCGTCTTCTTGGCGTGCCGGATCTTGTCTTCTCGCTCGACCTCGGCAATGAGAACGAGAACGAAAGCGACGGCCGTGTGCTCGTCGCACGGGCATACAGCGAATCAGGAAAGGCATGTCTCGAAAGATGTTGATCAAACCGTTCCGCTCGATCGAATCGGCGGCTACCGCAACGCATAACTGGCGGCGCCGGCAGATTCTCCGCGCGGGCGCGTCCACGCTCGTGCTCGGTCTCGTCGCGCCGCGTCTTGCGTGGGCGAGTTCGGTGCTCGGTGTGCGGGTCTGGCCGGCGCGCGACTACACGCGCGTGACGATCGAATCCGATCAACCGCTGCAGAACGCCCAGCAGTTGCTGCAGGGACCGGACCGGCTAGTGGTCGACCTGAGCGGCCTCGATCTGGATCAGTCGTTGAAAGACCTCGTCTCGAAGATCACGCCGAACGATCCGCAGATCTCGTCGGTGCGCGTCGGGCAATATCAGCCGCACGTGGTGCGCATGGTGTTCGACCTGAAGGGCTCGGTGAAGCCGCAGGTGTTCACGCTGCCGCCGGTCGGCGCGTACAAGTACCGGCTGGTGTTTGACCTGTATCCGGCGGTCGCGCCCGATCCGTTGATGGATCTGCTCGCGCAGACGGAACGCAAGCAGCAGACCTTCAACGCAGAGAACGGCGCGCCGCCGCCCGCCACGCTGAGCGGTCCGGGCACCACGCCGCCCACCGCCGACAACAGCGAGGCCTTCTTCGAGCGCTACGCGCAAAACGGCGGCAGCGGTAGCGGCTCCGCTCCGGGCGTGCCGCGTCCGCCGGTGCATGTCGCCCCGACACCTATGCCGCCGATGCTCGGCAAGCCGGCCACGCCAGCTGCGCCGGTGGCGCCGCCCACGGCCATCGCTCGCAACAAAGGCAACAGTGCCAGCACGCTGGGCGCGGACGACGCCGGCAGCGACGACACCTACGCCTTCACCAATCCCAAGTCCGGCAAGAGCAACACGGTGCGTCTGTTGACCGTGGCGATCGATCCGGGCCACGGCGGCGAAGACCCGGGCGCGATCGGCGGCTCGGGCACGTATGAGAAGCACGTCGCGCTCGACATCGCGAAGAAGCTGCGCGCGAAGATCGACGCGCAACCGAACATGCGCGCCATGATGACACGCGACGCCGACTTCTTCGTGCCGCTGAACGTGCGCGTGCAGAAGGCGCGGCGCGTCGGCGCGGACCTGTTCGTGTCGATCCATGCGGATGCGTTCACCACGCCCGACGCGAAGGGTTCGTCGGTGTTCGCGCTGTCCGAGCATGGCGCATCGAGCGCCGCCGCGCGCTGGATGGCGAACAAGGAGAACTCGTCGGATCAGATTGGCGGCATCAACATCAAGTCCGCCGACGCGACCGTGAACCGCGCGCTGTTCGATATGTCGACCACCGCGCAGATTCGCGACTCGATGCGTTACGGCAACTTCGTGCTGAAGGAAATCGGCGGCATCAACAAGCTGCACAAGGGCTCGGTCGAACAGGCAGGGTTTGCGGTGCTGAAGGCGCCGGATATTCCATCGATCCTCGTGGAAACCGCCTTCATCAGCAACCCGGACGAAGAGCGCCGCCTGAATGACGACGCGTATCGCGAGAAGATGGCCGACGCGATCATGACCGGCATCAAGCGTTATTTTGCGGCGAATCCACCACTCGCGAAGAACCGCATGACGTGAAGCTCGCGTGTGCAATGCGCACGATGCGATGATAACGGCCGCTCAGCGCGTGAGCGAAAACCGCTGCACGGCCCAGCCGCCGAACACGTTCACGGCCAATCCCGCCATCACCAGCAAAGCGCCCGCGATCTGCGCCGCGGACAGATGCTCATCGAGAAACAGCGACGCCGACGCGAGACCGACAATCGGCACCAGCAGCGAAAACGGAGCGACCTGGCTCGCCGGATAGCGTGACAGCAGACGGCTCCACAAGCCATAGCCGATCAGCGTGGCGATAAACGCGAGATACACGATCGCGAAGATCGATGTCGCGTTGATGCCGGACAGCGCCGCGACGATCCGCTGCGGCCCCTCCAGCGCGTACGACAGCGCGAAAAACGGCAACGGCGGGATCAGGCTGCCCCACACCACGAGTCCGACCAGGTCCACCTGGCCGACCTTCTTCGTGACGATGTTGCCGAGCGCCCACGAACACGCGGCGCACAAGGTCAGGACAAAGCCGGCCAGCGTCATGGCGCTGCCGCCTTGCACGCCGATCACGGCGAGACCGCCGGCGGCGATCAGCAAACCCACCACATTCGGCAAACGGAACCGCTCGTGCAGGAACAGCGCGGCGAAAATCAGCGTGAAAAACGCCTGCGCCTGCAACACCAGCGAGGCCAGTCCGGCCGGCATGCCGACGTACATGGCCGAGAACAGGAACGCGAACTGGCCGAACGAAATCGTCGCGCCGTACGCAATCAGCCAGCGCCACGGCAGGTTGGGCCGTTTGATGAAAAACACCGCCGGCACGGCCGCGAGCGCGAAGCGCAGCGCGCCGAGCAGCATGGGCGGCACGCCATGCAGACCTACCTTGATTACGACGAAATTGACGCCCCACGCGATGACTACGACCATCGCAAGCAGCAAATCCCTCGGCGACATGCCGGACTCCAGTTGGTTGTTCGATCTGGGAGTTTAGCGGAGCCGCCAGCGTCCGGCGCCGCTCCGCGCTACAGATTCCCGGAGCACTGACATGCCGCCGAGACGTCGTCGTTGCGCTCACCGCAGTAGAATCGTCTATTAAACACTCCCCCACCCTTCTCACCGAGCCTGCCCATGTCCTCCTCGATCAAAGCAGTCCTCAAGCCGCATCTGCGCGACGTCGGCAGTCTGACCGTGCGGCGCGTGCTGCCGGCCATGGCGGCGCGCCTGATCGGCCCGTTCATCTTCTTCGATCACATGGGCCCGGCCACCCTGGAACCGGGCGTGGGTCTCGACGTGCGGCCGCATCCGCATATCGGCCTCGCTACCGTGACCTATCTGTTCGAAGGCGCGATCATGCACCGCGACAGCCTCGGCTCCGCACAAAAGATCGTCCCCGGCGACGTCAACTGGATGACGGCCGGGCGCGGCATCGTCCATTCCGAGCGCACGCCGGACGAGGACCGCGCGAGCGGCCTGACCATGCACGGCATTCAGACGTGGGTTGCGCTGCCGCTCGACGACGAAGAGATCGAGCCGTCGTTCGCGCATCACGCCGCCGACACGCTGCCGGTGGTCGAGCGCAACGGCGTCACGCTGCGGGTGATCGCAGGCACGGCGTTCGGCGCAACCTCGCCGGTCGAGACGTTTTCCGGCACGCTGTATGTGGCCGGCGAATTCGCACCGGGCGGCGCCTTCGCGCTCGAACCGGAACACGAGGAACGCGGCGTCTATCTCGTCGACGGCGATCTGGAAATCGACGGCACGTCGCTCGAAGTCGGCCAGATGGCGGTGCTCGCGCTCGACGAAACGGTGACGCTGGCGAGCACCCACGGCGCGCGCGTCATGCTGCTCGGCGGTGAAAAGCTCGACGGCGAGCGCTTTATCGAGTGGAATTTCGTCGCCAGTTCGCGTGAGAAAATCGAAGCCGCGAAGCGGGCGTGGAGCAGTCAGGAAATGGGCAAGGTGCCCGGCGAAACCGAATGGATTCCGCTGCCCGAGCGCAAGTGAGGCGCGAAAAAAGCCACGCGGGTGAGCAAGGCAAGCAAGCACCGCGAATAAGCGCAAGCGGTTCGGGCAGCATTGAATCCCCGGTGTTCGGCCCCAAATAGTCAACAGACCGTTTTATCGACGAGGACGCAATGGACACCACTCTGGCCACTTTTGAACAGGACGTCATCACGGCGTCGACACTGGCCCCCGTGCTGGTCGATTTCTGGGCGCCTTGGTGCGGCCCGTGCAAGACCCTCGGCCCGATGCTCGAAAAGCTCGAAGCCGAAGCCGCCGGCAAATGGAAGCTCGTGAAGGTGAATGTGGACGAGAACCAGGAACTGGCCGCGCACTTTCAGGTGCGCAGCATTCCGCACGTCATGGCTTTTGCCGACGGGCGACCGGTCGATCAGTTCGTCGGCGTGCTGCCTGAAGGCCAGTTGCGCGAGTTTATCGATCGGCTCGTGCCGCAAGGCGCGGACGCGGCGCGTCTCGAAGCGCAAACCGCGCTGGCCGAAGGCCGCCGCGAAGATGCGTACGACGCGCTGCAGGCCGCCCTCGCCTACGATCCGGGTTTCGACGAAGCGCGCATGGACCGCATCGAAATGCTGCTCGAAGACAACCGTCTCGACGAAGCGCGCAACGAAGTCGATCTGCTGTCGCCGAAAACGACGCAAGGTATCGACGCACGTTTCAACGCGATCAAGACGCGTCTCGACGCCGTGGACGCCGCCGCGGATCTGCCGCCCACCGATGCGCTGGAAGCAAAGGTCGCGGCCGACCCGGCCGATCTCGAAGCGCGTTTCGATCTGGCCAGCGCGTTTATCGCCCGCCGCAAATACGCGGAAGCGCTCGAACAATTGCTGGCGATCGTGCAACGCGACCGCACGTTCCGCGACGATATCGGCCGCAAGACGATGCTGTCGGTGTTCGACCTGGCGGCGCATCAGCCGGAGCTGGTATCGCAATGGCGGCGCAAGCTCAGCGCTTCGCTGTTCTGATCTGATTGGCTCACTCGATATTCAGGCGCGGCGCCGCCAGCCGCGCTTGAATGCGCCGTGGCACTCGTCGCGGCGTGAATCACCTCAAGCCGTAGCCTGCTTCGCCAACGCCCGCAGCACATGGGCGGCGGCCGCAAATCCGAAGCTCGCCGTCACGCACACGCTCGAACCGAATCCCGCGCAGTTCAAACCGACCGGCCCCGTATGGCCGGGCGACGTGGTGACGTGCTCGGCCTCCTCGTCGATATCGCAGACGGCGGCTTCCGGATAGATCAACGGTTCGTCGGAATACACCGCGCTTACCTTGAACTTCGCTTTCGGCCCACGCGGGAAACCGTGCTGTTTGCGCAGTTGTCCGCGCACTTTCGACAGCAACGGATCCTGTATCGTCAGCGCGAGATCGTCGATGCGAATGCGTGTCGGGTCGAGCTGGCCACCCGCGCCGCCGACCGTGATCAACGGTTGCTTCTTCTCCACGCACCATGCAATCAACGCGGTCTTGGTACGCACGCTGTCGATCGCATCGATCACGTAGTCGAAGCCGCCACCGAGCGTCGCGTCGAAGTTGTCCGGCTCGACGAAGTCCTCGATCAGGCGCACGTCGCAAAACGGATTGATCGCCGCGATGCGTTCGGCCATGGCCTCGACCTTCGGTTTTCCGTAGTTGCCGTCGAGCGCGTGGATCTGCCGGTTAGTGTTGCTCTCGGCAACGTTGTCGAGATCGATCAGCGTCAGCGTGCCGACCGCGCTGCGCGCCAGCGCTTCGGCCACCCACGACCCCACTCCGCCAATGCCGATCACCGCGACGTGCGCGCCTTCGAACGCCGTGAGCGCCGGCGCGCCGTACAGACGCGCGATGCCGCCGAAGCGCCGCTCACGGTCAGCGGTTTCTTTCCCGTCGAGGCTGGTAGTAAGATCGGTTTGCGCAGTGGTGCTGGACATGATGGCAGGGCTCGGTGGTCGGGCAAAAACACGAAGTGGCAACGCAAAGGCGTACGCAACCCCGTATTTTGCCTGAAGGCGTCGAAGTGCATCGCCGCGAAAAGCGCGGCACGGGAGCCACATACGCCGGCACGCATGCACGCGCCGCGCGGGACCTTGATGTGGTTGCGGGCAAAAAATTAGCGGCTTAGCTATACTGATTGAACTGTAGCGTTCGCATAAGAACATGACCTCACTCGCCGAACTTCGAAAAAACTATTCGCTAGGTTCTTTGGACGTTGCCGATGTAGACCGTAACCCGTTTCGTCAATTCGATACGTGGTTTCAACAAGCGGTCGACGCCAAACTGCCCGAACCGAATACCATGACGCTGGCCACGGTCGACTCGCGCGGCCGGCCGTCGGCGCGCATCGTGCTGATCAAGGGCGTCGACGAACGGGGTTTCGTGTTCTTCACCAATTACGAAAGCCGTAAAGGCCGCGAACTGGCGGCCAATCCTTACGCCAGCCTGCTGTTTTACTGGATCGAACTCGAACGTCAGGTGCGTGTAGAAGGTCGCATCGTCAAAACCAGCGCGGAAGAAAGCGACGCGTATTTCTCGTCGCGCCCGCTCGGTTCACGCATCGGTGCGTGGGCATCGAACCAGAGTCAGCCAATTGAAAGCCGATCGCAGCTTGAAACACGCGAACGCGAAATCAGTTTGCAATATGGCGACCAACCACCGCGCCCACCGCATTGGGGCGGTTATCGTTTGGTGCCCGAAGCAATCGAATTCTGGCAGGGCCGGCCGTCGCGTCTTCACGACCGCTTGCTCTATACGCGTTCAGGCGAACACAGCGACTGGCAAATCTCCCGCCTATCGCCTTGAATCGAAATACAACGCCGCCACCACGTTGCCAACGCAGCAGCGCGCGGCGGCCGGATGGCAACTCGCGGCATGGGAGTCGCGCTGCACGGGGCTGCGATCCACACAGGCTTTGCTCTAATTCAACGGACACGGAGAGATCACATGTTCTGGGAGAAGAAGCTGGCGCAGTGGGTGGAAGAGGTAAAAACGAGAGCTAACGTTCCCGCACGCCTCGTGCTGTGGGACGGTCAGCAACACGACTTCGGGCAGTTCGCCGCGCCTCAGGTCACGCTACACGTCAAAAGCGCCACGGCGCTGCCCTATCTGCTCGAACCGAGCCTCGACAATCTCGGCGAGGCGTACGTGAAGGGCAAGATCGACATCGAAGGCAAGCTGTCGGACATCATCAATATCGGCTACCAGTTGGCGCGCAATACCGTGACCAGCGCGGGCAAGCTGGCGCGCGTGCGACGCTACTTCAATCATTCGAAGGCGTCGGACAAGAAGGCGATCCAGTATCACTACGACGTCTCGAACGAGTTCTACAAGCTGTGGCTCGACGAGAACATGGTGTACTCGTGCGCGTACTTCGAGAACGGCGACGAAGACCTCGCCACCGCGCAGATCAAGAAGATCGACCACATCCTCACCAAGATCCAGTTGCAACCGGGGCAGCGCCTGCTCGATATCGGCTGCGGCTGGGGCGCGCTCGTTCTGCGTGCGGCGCAGAAGTTCGGCGCGCAGTGTGTGGGCGTGACGCTTTCGCAGAACCAGTTCGACCTCGCCACGGCGCGTGTGAAAGCGGCGGGCCTGGAAGGCCAGATCGAAATTCGTCTGCAGGATTACCGTGACGTCGAAGGTCAATTCGATCGGATCACAAGCGTCGGCATGTTCGAGCACGTGGGCCGCAAGAATCTGCCGGGCTACTTCGAGAAGATTCGCGACCTGCTGACCGACGACGGCATCGCCATGAATCACGGCATTACGTCGAGCGATTCGGAAAGTGGCGAGACCGCGCTCGGCGGCGGCGAATTCATCGACCGTTATGTGTTTCCGGACGGCGAGCTGCCGCACATCAGTCTCGCGCTCGAATCGATGCAGCGCGGCGGGCTCGAAGCGGTTGACGTCGAAAGCCTGCGCCGTCACTATGCGCACACGCTGGACATCTGGGCGGAAAATTTCGAAGCGCATGCGGAGGAAGCCCGCAAGCTCGTCGACGACGAGAAATTCCGCATCTGGCGCGTGTACCTCGCCGGTTGCGCCTACGCGTTTGAAAACGACGACGTCTCGATTTACCAGGTGGTGTGCCGCAAAGCCGGCCGCAGCGCGAAAACCCTGCCGTGGTCGCGCCGCTATATGTACGACAAACCGCTGTGATAGGGTTGCGCCGCGGCGCCGTGCATGAGCGGACGACGTGGCGCAAACCTTTGAACAGCAGGTCGAACACCGATGGACCCACGCGGCACAAGCGAAGTTGAACAGCCGGTCGAGGGCGAAAACGGCGCCGACGGCGAAGCCGTACAGTTCGACCTGTTCGGGATGCCGGTGGACGCGGCAGCGGCGAAGGGCGATGGCGAGGTGAAGGTATCGCGTGGGACGGCCGGCTCAGATGCGGACGTCCTGCAAAAGGTAGAACGGCCAAATTCGCCCGCTGACACAGCCACCGCAGCGCAGCCCGAGCGCCGGCGTCAACCGCGCGCGACGAAGGCCGCAAGCCTCGGCTCCTTGTGGCAGGAAGACGAAGCGGCAGCGCCTGATGCCGCCATCACCGCGTCAGAAGCCAGCACCGCCCCCATAGACGCCAGCGCCCCCAAAAAACGCCGCACGCGCGAAATCATTGCCGCCCCGCCCTCGCCCGAACTCCTCGCGCTTGCAGCGCAACTACCGCCGCAAGTCCATCTCGGCACTTCGACGTGGTCGTTTCCGGGCTGGAACGGCATCGTCTACGGCGACGAATACAGCAACAGCAAACTCTCGCGCGAAGGTCTCACGGCTTACGGCGCGCATCCGCTGCTGAAGACGGTCAGCATCGACCGGTCGTTTTATCAGGCGCTCACGGTCACCGAGTATTTGCGTTACGCGCAGCAAGTGCCCGAGCACTTCCGCTTCATCGTCAAAGCGCCGATGACGATCACCGATGCCACAGTGCGCGCCGAACGCGGCGAGCCGGTCTCGATGAATCCGTGCTTTCTGAACGCGCAAATGGCGATCGACGATTTCGTCACGCCGTGTCTTGAAGGGCTCGGCGCCAAGGCCGGCGCGCTGGTGTTCCAGCTTTCGCCGCTGCCGGATCAGATGCTCGCGCAGCCTGCGGTGTTCATCGAACGGCTGGCCGAATTTTTGAGCGCGCTGCCGAAGCTGCCGGACAGCGCCTGCTACGCGATCGAAATCCGTGATGGGAGTCTGCTCACGCCGCGCTTCATCCGTACGCTCAAAGCGGCGGGCGTACGCTATTGCGTCGGAATTCACGCGCGCATGCCCGATCCACTGCGCCAGGCCGCGGCGCTTGCGTTGCTGGATGGTGAACCGGCCGGGCCGCTGATCGTGCGCTGGAGCCTGCACGGCGGCTTCAAATACGAACAGGCGAAGGCCAAGTACGAGCCGTTCAACCAGTTGGTCGATGAGGATCCGGCGACCCGCGCGTCACTCGCCGAACTGGCCGCGCGCTACGCGCTAGCAGGCCAGCCGGTGGTGATCGCGATCAACAATAAGGCGGAAGGCTCGGCGCCGCTCAGTTGCGTGGAGTTGGCGCGAGCGATCATCGAAGCGTATGCGCGGCTCGCTCATGAGCGTGAGCAAGACGGCCGCGAGCCATCGCCGTCTGAAGAAAACGAGCAGCCGCCCGACTCCGACGCCTGAGTCACGCGCAAGCAGCCGCTCATGCCGTTAGCTCGCCCTGATCCGGTGAGCAAACTTCTGACGAAACTTCGCGACCTTCGGCGCCACCACGAACGAGCAGTACCCCTGATCCGGGTGCTGCGCAAAATAGTTCTGGTGATAGGCTTCGGCAGGCCAATAATTACCGTCGAGCGGTAGCACTTGCGTGACGATCTGGCCGTCGTAAAGGCGCTGTTCGCCGATTTCGCGAATGGCCTGCAACGCCATTTCCCGCTGCGCGTCGGAATGCGTGAAGACCACCGAGCGATATTGCGTGCCCACGTCATTGCCCTGCCGGTTCAACTGCGTCGGATCGTGAATCGCAAAGAAGATATCGAGAATCTCGCGATAGCTGATCTTCGCCGGATCGAAGTCGACTTTGACGACTTCAGCGTGGCCGGTTTCGCCGTCGCACACCTGCTCATAAGTTGGGCGCTGCGTCTTGCCACCCGCGTAGCCCGACTCCACCGCATTCACGCCGTCGACGCCAAGGTACACCGCTTCGAGGCACCAGAAACACCCGCCACCCAAGGTGGCGACTTCGCCTGTCTGACTCATGCTGCCTGCTCCTTGAAACACATAGTCGGCCGCTGCCGTTCCACTGTTCGACGCAACGCTCATGCCACTATCCGAGCCTTCCAGCTTAACGGCTTTTTCATTCACCGGCGGGGGTCGCGGCCGATCCCCCACGATTGCAGTTAAAATTGGGATAAATCGACGATTTTCACTATGACTTTCGAATCATTTGTTTCCAGCCGCACGCGAGATGGGTTCGGCCCGGCGCTCCCCCAGTCTGCGCCAGGGACCGGCGCCCGATGAAGCGCGCCAGCCCGCCCAACTTCGACCAGAACGCCTTCAAACAGGCGCTCAGCCAATTTGCCACCGGCGTCACCGTTATTACAACGCGAGCGGCGTCCGGCCAGTTGATCGGCATCACGGCCAGCTCATTTAATTCGGTTTCGCTCAACCCGCCACTGGTGTTGTGGAGTCTGGCTACGCGCTCGGCGTCGATGCCGGTGTTCCGCGCCAACAGTCACTACGTGGTCAATGTGCTGGCTTCGTCGCAACTCGATCTGTGCAAGCGTTTTGCGACCGTGAAGGGCGATCGTTTCGAAGGCGTGTCGCACGCGGAAGGCGACACCGGCATGCCGGTGCTCGACGGCGCGCTCGCCTGGTTCGAATGCCATAACCGCAGCCGCTACGAAGAAGGCGACCACGTGATTTTTGTCGGCGAAGTGGAGCGCTGCGGCGTGCACGAGAATGCCGCGAAGATGTCCCCGCTGGTGTTTCAGAACGGCTTATTTCACGGACTCGCCCCGCTTTGAACGCTAAACCGGGTCGCGAGGCGGCGCGAACGGTTCGGGCGATCTGGCAATGACAGGCGGCGCGAGGCGCTCGCAGCGAGAAAGAAATCGCTGCGCCCCACGACGGCGCGGCCGCCTGGCCACTCACTCAGCGATCGTTATGCGCGGCGCTATGTCCGCCGGTTTTCTTCACCAGCGAAACCGGCACGCCGGAATCTTCCTTGAGCGTCTGCAGCACGATATTCGAACGAATATCCATCACACCCGGCGCCTTGTAGAGACGCTGCAGCACGAAGTCCGAATAATGTTTGAGGTTGTGCGCGAGGACTCGCAGCAGATAGTGCGTCTCGCCGGTGACGACGAACGCGCCGACCACTTCCGGCCAGTCGCGCACCGCTTCCGCAAAGCGTTCGTGCCAGTTCTCCTGGTCGTTGCGCATGGATACCTGCACGAACGCTTCCAGTTCGAAACCCAGCACTTCGCGATTGAGACATGCGCGGTAATGTTCGATGACACCCTGCTCTTCGAGCAGGCGCAGGCGTCGTAGACAGGCTGATGGCGAGAGCGAAATGCGCTCCGCGAGGTCGAGATTGCTGATCCGTCCTTCTTGCTGAAGCACCGTCAAGATACGGCAATCGGTGGCGTCGAGCGAGATCGCGTTCATATTCGGTCTCCCTTTCCCATTTGAATCAAATTATGTTCCAAGACACGGCGCAGAAGGAGATTTTTTCGCAATCACATTTCGCGGCAGGCCACCTATCATTCCCGGATAGACACAAACCTCCGATGCGACTATGCCAACACTTTGGGACATCACCCCCGCCGTCGATACCGCCACGCCCGTCTGGCCCGGCGACACGCCGGTGGGCATCGAGCGCGTGTGGCGCATGGAGGCGGGCTCGCCCGTCAACGTCGCGCGGCTGACGCTGTCGCCGCATACCGGCGCGCACACCGACGCGCCGCTGCACTACGACGCCGAAGGCGCCGCAATTGGCCAAGTCCCCCTCGACGCCTACCTCGGCCGATGCCGCGTGATTCATTGCATCGGCGCATCGCCTGTTGTGACGCCACAACACCTGGCCGGCTCGCTCGACGACCTGCCGTCGCGAGTCTTACTGCGCACTTACAGAAACGCGCCCACTACCGCGTGGGACAGCGCGTTCTGCGCGGTCGCGCCGGACACCATCGATCTGCTGGCGGCGCGCGGCGTGAAGCTGATCGGCATCGACACGCCATCGCTCGATCCGCAGGAATCGAAGACGATGGACGCTCACCACCGGATCCGCGCGCATCGCATGGCAATTCTCGAAGGCATCGTGCTCGACGACGTCCCGCCCGGCGACTACGAACTGATTGCGCTGCCGCTCAAGCTGACCACGCTCGATGCGAGTCCCGTGCGCGCGGTTCTGCGCGCGCTGCCCGAGTCTGCGCCCGATTTTCGGCCCGCTTCCCATTGAACGAACATCCCTGATCTGACTGACGGAATCACCATGAACCACCGTGACGAAGCACTGGCGCTCGACAGCGCCGACCCGCTGGCGACGCTGCGCGACCAGTTCGCGCTTTCGCCGACCACCATCTATCTGGACGGCAATTCGCTGGGCGTGCCGCCCGCGGCCGCCGCGCAGCGCGCGCAGACCGTGATCGGCGCCGAATGGGGCGAAGGCCTGATTCGTAGCTGGAACACCGCCGGCTGGTTCGAGTTGCCGCGCCGCCTCGGCAACAAGCTTGCGCCGTTGATCGGCGCGGCCGAAAACGAAGTGGTCGTCACCGATACGATTTCGATCAATCTGTTCAAGCTGCTGTCGGCGGCCGTGCGCGTAGCGAATGCGCGCGATCCCAAGCGTCGCGTGATCGTTTCCGAGCGCTCGAACTTCCCGACGGATCTGTACATCGCGCAAGGTTTGATCGAGCAACTCGATCGCGGTTATGAACTGCGCCTCGTCGACGATCCTTCCGAACTGCCTGCCGCGATCGGCGACGACACCGCCATCGCGATGATCACGCACGTGAACTACCGCACCGGCTACATGCATGACATGGCCGCCCTCACCAGGCTGATTCACGATAAAGGCGCGCTCGCACTGTGGGACCTGGCGCATTCGGCGGGCGCGGTGCCGGTCGATCTGAACGGCGTCGGCGCGGACTATGCAGTGGGCTGCACGTATAAGTATCTGAACGGCGGGCCGGGTTCGCCCGCGTTCGTGTGGGTGCCCAAGCGTCATCAAAATGAATTTGCGCAGCCGCTGTCAGGATGGTGGGGACATCGCGCGCCGTTCAAGATGGATCCGGCGTATCAACCGGATGACGGCATCGGCCGCTTTTTGTGCGGCACGCAGCCGATGGTGTCGATGTCGCTCGTCGAATGCGGGCTCGATGTGTTTTTGCAAACCGACATGCAGGCGGTGCGCAAGAAGTCGCTGGCGTTGACCGATCTGTTCATCGAACTGGTCGAGGCGCGTTGCAGCGAATTTCCGTTGAAGCTCGTCACGCCACGTGAGCATGCGCAGCGCGGCTCGCATGCGAGCTTCGAGCATCCGCAGGGTTATGAGGTGATGCAGGCGCTGATCGCGCGTGGGGTGATTGGTGATTATCGTGAACCGCATGTCCTGCGGTTTGGTTTTACGCCGTTGTACACGCGTTTTGTCGATGTGTGGGACGCGGTAGAAACGTTGCGCGAGGTGCTCGTGAAGGAAACCTGGCGGGCACCTGAATTCGCCGCACGCGGCGCAGTGACCTGAGGAGCGCGCAATGACCGATCATATGCAAACACCGGGGCTGCCGGAAGAGAAACCGGCGCAGGGATGTCCGTTCGGGCATGGGGCAGTTGCTTCTAACGTGGCTTCCCCGGCCGCCGATTCGGGCGATGGCTGGCATGATGCGCAGCTCGACTTTTCGGAGTCGATGAGCTACGGCGACTATCTGTCGTTGGGGACGGTGCTGGATGCGCAGCATCCGCTATCGCCGGATCACAATGAGATGCTGTTCATCATTCAGCACCAGACGAGCGAGTTGTGGATGAAGCTTGCTTTGTATGAGTTACGGGCGGCGCTGCAGGCCGTGCATCGGGATGAGTTGCCGCCGGCCTTCAAGATGCTCGCGCGCGTGTCGCGGATCATGGAGCAGCTCGTGCAGGCATGGAGTGTTCTCGCGACTATGACGCCGTCTGAGTACACGGCTATGCGGCCTTATTTGGGGAGTTCTTCCGGGTTTCAGTCTTATCAGTATCGGCAGATTGAGTTTTTGCTCGGGAATAAGAATGAGCAGATGCTGAAGCCGCATGCGCATCGGGCTGATGTTTTGGCCGAGGTTAAGAGTTCGTTGGAAGCGCCTTCTTTTTATGATGAGGTTGTTCGGTTGCTCGCTCGGCGCGGGTTTGCTATCTCAGCCTCCAGGCTGGAGCGGGATTGGACTCAGCCTACTGTGCATGATGCTTCTGTTGAAGCGGCATGGTTGGAGGTTTATCGGAATCCTTCTCAACATTGGGAGCTGTATGAGATGGCCGAGGAACTTGTTGATCTTGAAGATGCCTTTCGGCAGTGGCGGTTTAGGCATGTGACTACTGTTGAACGGATTATTGGGTTTAAGCAAGGGACTGGGGGGACTAGTGGGGCTACTTATCTTCGGAAGATGTTGGATGTGGTTTTGTTTCCGGAGCTTTGGCATGTGAGGACTGTGTTGTAGTGGTTTTTTTTGCGCGTGGCGCCTGGTTTTTTCTGTGATCCTGGGGGTTTTGGCCTTTCCTTGGTTTGTTCGTGGTCTATTAGCGTTGCCCCTGTGCGGGGCAATGCTCTCAACTTAAGCTCCGCTGCATCAAGCAAGTTTGTACGCGAGATGGAAGTGGGGCTTGGCTTTTCTGGGTGGTCTTGGATAGGAGCGTGAGGGCTGTATCCGGCATCGGGTCTGTTGGATCATTTCCAGCACACCGGCGAGGCCGTCTAGGCAGCGCTGGATGCGCAGAAGACACGCGCCGAGGATGGGCTTGAGTGCGCCCAGTGCATACACACGGTTAGGACGGCTGGCATGTCTGTCGTCGTGCGGCGCATCGAGATCGCTGAGCAGGGTGAACAGGTTGTCGGCGAGGATTTTTGCGCCGAAGTCCTGCTGTAACGCCAGGTAATCGAGGCCTGTGACGGCTTCCAGCCGCAGCCGGTGCTTGAGTCGTTTGAACGCTTCCTCGACCCGCCAGCGCTGGTGATAGAGCGCGCCGAACGATGCCGCCGGATAACGCCCGCCATCGAGCAGCGAGGTCATCAGCACCCGCACGCGACCGCCCGGCGTGACGTCGCGGATCAGGCGAACAGTGGTGGGCGTACGCGCCAGTTCATAGTCGCGGGCATCCAGTTCGCCGGGCGCGTCCAGTGTCACCACACGCTCGGCTTTACCGCTGCGGGCAAAGGCGCTGACGCATTTCCAGTTACGCGCATCGACGCGCATGCAGAACGGGATTTCGCGCTGTGCGAGTGCGGCCACCATCGCGTTGCCGATATAGCCGCGATCGAGCAGCAGCAGGTCGGTATGCGGTTGCAGCACATCGAGGGCTTCGAACAGCATCTGCCGCTCGCCGCCGTCGGCGGGATGAAGTGCAGCGTGCAGGGTCAGTTCGGAACCCGGCAGGAATAGCGCAAACGCGTAGTGATCGGCGCGCAGTTCATGGCCGCGACGCGTGCCCACACGCAGGCGGCTGCCATCAGCGGCGACCAGCCTCAGGCCGTGCCAGCGCATCGAATCGATATGGGGTTGGGCCAGCGAGATCAGGCGGGCGCGGGCCAGCTCGAACAGTTCGGCAGACACGCCCCGTCGCGCCTTGCTGAAGGCCTGTGCGCTGACAGCGCGGGTGCGCCCGCCGCGGCTTCCCAGTGCGCCGAATAGCGCGTCAAGTTCGGCCTGCACACTGGCGCACATGCCCGACATCATCAGCGCGGCCATGCGCGGCAAGGTCAGTGTGCGATTGCGGGTAAAGGCGGTGGGAGAACGACGCACGCGATCGGCGAGCGCCGGATCGAACAGGAATTCGGAGAACTCAGCCAGAAGCCTTGAGGACGCTGGTATTTGAGTTCATATCGTTGATTTATCAGTGAGTTATGCGATGAAGTTTACAGGGCTAACGCCCTGTATACAAGCCCTTCGAGGCTTAAGTTGAGAGCATTGCTGTGCGGGGCGGCACTTACTTCTCTTTGCCGCCGCAAAGAGAAGTAGGCAAGAGAAAGCGGCTCACACCGCTAATGCTTAAGCGGGGCCCCCGCACAGTTGCGGTAGTGGTGCATCTGGAATCTGTGTTCTCGCACATTCCAAGTCTGTGACAAAGCAATCATTCTTCCCGCCTCGCGCTCCGCGCTCGTCGGAACGGTCGGATCAAAACCCTCGGGCTTTTCTGTGTCCGGTGGGGCCATCGGCTTCGCCTCGGCGATACCACATAACGGCGCTCGTTTCGAAGGTGTGCTGGGCCCTGGATTGACTCGTGGGCGATTCAGGAACACCCCGGAAATCGCACCATGACCAGATCGGGGCACGCATCATCCAGTAAACCGCGCCGCGCCCGTACGCAGATCACGGTTGAAAAGACCGCACAGGAAGCCGCCGCATTGAGCAAAACGCACTCGAAACAATTCGGCTATCTGGCCGCACTCGCGAGAACGGCGCAAACGTACCGTGCGACCGGGGAGAAGCGGCAGGCGGATTTCACGAAACTGGCGACCGCGCTCGCCGATGCCGCCGAACGGTATAGCAGCGAGGCGAACGCCGGCGATGGTAGCGTTCTCGCTGGTAGCGACAGGCAATGAACACCTGAATGACCGCGACGTAACGGCAGAAGTTTGCGGAGTGCGCGGGTCGCGCACAGAGCGTCGCCGGTCAAGCACTCACCTTGACATTCAGAACTGTGCCGTCAACTGGAATCCGACCGTCACGCGCGCGGTCGGCAAGCCTGACGGCTCATATCGGCGTGTCAGCGAACAGGTCATAGGAGAGGCCGGCCAACTTCGCCAGCACCCCGCCGCTTTTTCGAACTGCGCCGCCATCCTGAAATCATTCGGACGTTTCCTGGCAACTTTTATGAGTCAGATCGGGATGGAAAGAGTATTCGTCTGAGAGCGTCCCATAGACATCGGAATCGGACGCCCTGAATAATCAGGGCATGAACCCACACCTGCTCTCTCCTCACGATCAGAGGCCCGCCTGCCTGCGTGCGCGCGCCTCCGGAATCATGCACCGGTGTGCAGGGGACGCGACGTGATGGAGGGCGCCCGCTTCGATCTGCCCATGCCCGGCGTGGCGCTTTCACCGGAAAGCGTTGAATGTCTGATGGCCGAACCCTGGCGCTACGGGTTTATTTCCCTGCTGCGCCGTATCTGCGCCGATCCCCGCATTGACCCGTTCGGAACCGCGCGGCGTCCGCAGGCGGAGCCGTTCCGTCTCGGCCAGGCACCGAGCCTCGTATTCGCGCCGCGCGAGATTGCCGACGTGCGTGAGGTCAACGGGCGTCTGAAGATACGGCTTCTCAGTCTGGGCATGCTCGGGCCGAATGGGCCACTGCCGATTCACATCACCGAGATTGCACGCGAGCGTGAGCAGAACCGGCGGGATGCGACGCTCGTCAACTTCCTCGACATCTTTCACCACCGCTACCTGACTCTGCTGTACCGGGCGTGGGCCTCCGCACAGGCCGCAGCGGGCCTTGACCGGAAGGATGACGAAACATTCTCCTTTTTTGTCGCGAGCCTCGCCGGCCACGATCCCGACGAAATCGCCGGCCGGCCGTTTCCTGGCCATGCGCGCCTCGCCGCCTCTGCGCATCTGGTGCGCGAAGCGCGTAATCCCGACGGCCTGCGCGCGACGCTTGAGCAGTACTTCGACGTACCGGTCGCGATCGAGGAATACGTCTTTCACTGGCTGGAAATGGCGCCGGCCAGCCACAGTTATCTCGGCAAGCCCGTGGAGTCTTCGACGCTTGCGATGGGCGCGATGCTCGGTGAGCAGGTGCCGGACCGCCAGCACCGGTTCCGCATTATCCTGGGGCCGCTCGACTTGGCGGTGTATCTGCGTTTCACGGCGCAGGGCGTGGACCTGCCGAAGCTGGTCGAATGCGTGAGGGAATTTGTCGGGCGCGGCTACCGGTGGGAACTGGAACTGCGCATCAAGCCACAGGGCGCGCCGCCTGCGGTGCTGGGTGGAACGGAACAACTCGGCTGGTCCAGCTGGCTTGGACAGGCGCCCACGGATGCGCCGATTACCGGCATGCGCTTCGAACCGGAACAGTACGTGGAGCAGTTGGCGAGGCGATCCGTACCGTACCGTCAACGCCCGGAAACCGGCGCGGGTGATCTGCTGACGTACTACAACGAGGAGTTGCTGTACCTGCGCGAACTTGCCGCCGAGTTTGCACAGGCGCATGTAAAAATCGCCAGGCGTCTGGGCATGCAGGCGGGTGAAATCGGCGATAGGTATGTGGAGCGGCTCGTCCAGGCGTTCGCTTTCATGTCCGCCCGCATGCGCATGAAACTGGACGCAGCGTTCCCCGACTTCACGCGCCCCCTGCTGCAATGCCTCTATCCGAATTACCTCGCGCCGACGCCATCGATGGCGGTGGCACGGCTGTATCCAGACGATGCGGAAGGCGATCTCGCCGAGGGCGTCCGCATTGCGCGCGGCGCCACCTTCATCAGTCGCGTGCCCGACGGTGAAGCCACGGCGTGCGAGTTTCGTAGCAGTCAGGAGGTAACGCTGTATCCGCTCGAAATCGTAAGCGCACGGCTGACCGGCATTCCTCCTGATATTCCCGCGCCCGACCGGTATGTGCGTGGACATACCAACGTGCGCGGCGCTCTGCGTCTGAGGCTGCGTACCACCAGCGAGGCCTGCATCGCCGACTTGCAGGGACTGGACCGGTTACCCGTGTACCTGGCCGGGGAAGAACAGCTGGCGTCGCGCCTGTTCGAACTGCTGCACGTTGCGGCCGTCGCGTCGATTACCGGCGAGCCGGAAAACCTCGGCACGCCCGGCAGTCCGTTTCACGCGGTAAGCCGCGATGCGGTGGTGCATGAAGGGCTTGATCCGGGACAGGGCCTCCTGCCGCTCGCATGGTCGAAATTTCATGGACACAATCTGCTGCACGAGTTTGCCGTCTGTCCATCGCGTTTTTACTTCTTCACGCTGACCGGTCTCGCACCCGGCCTGCGCCAGGTGCGTGGGCGCGAGGCGGAGGTCGTCGTGCTGCTGGACCGACACACCGACCCGCTGGCGGACCAGGTCGATGCCTCGCAGTTCGCGCTTTTCTGCACGCCGGTCATCAACCTTTTTCCTTGCACATCCGATCCCGTCGAGTTGCCGAAATCCGGCACCGAATTCCAGTTGGTGCCGAACGCACTCCAGCCGCTCGACTACGAAGTGTTCTCCGTGCAGGCCCTACATGGTCAGGTCAGCGAGACATCGGCACCGCTCCAATTCCGGCCGCTGCACGAGCCACTGACGAACGATGAAGGCAACCACGGGCGCTATTTCACCTCGCGTCGCGAACGCCGCTCGGCGCCGGAACTGTCACGCCGCCGCTATGGCACACGCACGCCCTACATCGGCACGCAAACCTCGGTCTCACTCGTCGATCACGACGGGCAACCTTACGGCGAGCGCATGAACTACCTCACGCTCAGCGCGTTGCTGACCAATCGTGAACTTCCGAACCTGATCGTGCCAGACGGCCGCGACGATCTGACGCTCGAAGAATCTGCCCCGGTTCTGTGCGTGGGCCTGATTCGCTCACCTAGTGTGCCACGCGCACCGTATGCGGAGCGGGAAACCGCCTGGCGGCTGATCCGCCAGTTGAACTTTAGTTACCTCGCTCTGGAAGACCCGTCGGCCGCGGGCCTACGCAATCTGCTAGGGCTGTTCCTCGCGCCAGGTGACGAGGTCTACCGGCAGATGATCGACAGTCTGGTCGATGTCAGCATGCGCACGGTCACGCGCATGCTCCCGCGCGATGGACAAATCATGTTTGGTTGCGGCGCCGAGTGCGTGCTCACGGTCGACGAAGCGGGCTTCCATGGCGTGAGCCCCTACCTGTTCGGCCTGATTCTCGAGCGCTTTCTCGCGCGAGGTGCATCGGCCCATTCGTTCATCGAGACCGAACTGCGCTCGACGCAGCGCGGCCCTGTGGCGACCTGGCCGGTGCGTATGGGCACGCGGGGCGTTGCATGAGTAGAACCGCAGGGAAAAGGCATGGCAGGCAGCCGGGGCGATCGACACGGCGCGCGGCGTTCATGGGAAAAGATTGATGCAGACACGCATGACAGAACGCAGGGCGTCGCACGCCCGGCACAACGGGATTCGTCTCATGAGTGGCGACCGGTCCAGTTCACACGGAGGATCGAGCCTATGTTGAACTTCATGACTCCACGTACCTTCACCGTTAGCGGCGCCGCGCTGCCGAAGCTGGACGACGGCGAACCTGCCCTCCTGATACGCTCGATCAGGGGAGAGGAAGCGCTTTCGAAGATCTACGAATATGAATTGGGACTGGTCACGCCGCTCAGTCCGCTGCTGCCCGACAGCGCCGCGGCCAATCTGGACCTGAAGGCGATGGTCGGCAAGGAGCTGACCGTGACCGTCCAGCTCGACGGGATGGGCACCTTCCATTCGGGCGTCGCGGGTGCCGCAGGCGCCGCGAATATCGGCAAGGGTGAACGGGAAATCAGCGGCATCGTCACGGCGGCAAGCCTGGTTGCGCCGCTAAACCGGCAGTACCACTACCGGCTGATTCTCAAGCCGTGGATCGTGCTCGCCGGACAGCGCACGGACTACCGAATCTTTCAAAACCGCTCGGTGGTCGAGATTATCGACGAGGTACTCAAAGGCAACTACATGTACTCGTACGTCAAGCGCCTGGGCGGCACGTATCCGAGGCTCGTCTATCAGGTGCAGTATGGTGAGTCGGACTTTTCGTTCATTCAGAGGCTCATGGAAGAACACGGAATTTACTGGTTCTTCGAGCACTCGAACGGCGTGCACCGGATGGTGCTTGTCGATAATCTCGGCGCGCACAGGCGCGTGGTCAGCGAGGCGTATCACACGTTGCAGTACCTCCCGCCTGACAGGAAGATCGACGCCGAATATGTCAGCCACTTCGACACGACCGAAAGCATCCAGTCGGGAATCTGGACGACGGATGATTTCGACTTCACGAAGCCGAGCGCAAACCTGGCGGTACAGAATGCGTTGCCGCAGGGCACGCGGCATAACGATCTGACAGTCTACGAATGGCCGGGCGACTATACCGATCCGCAGCAGGGCGAGCAGTTCGCGCGTGTACGCATGCAGGAAATCCGCGCTCGGGGAGAACGCGCCGTAGGCCGAGGCAACCTGCGCGATGTGGTGTGCGGCACGACATTCACGCTGGCGAGCTATCCGCAGGAAGCGGCGAACCGCGAGTACCTGGTGATCCGCGTCAGGCTAGATGCCGAGGAGATCGGCGAAGTAACCGGCGAAGGCCAGTATCAGGTCAATACGACTTTCGAAGTGCAGCCGGCGACCACGATGTTCCGGCCACCGCGCACGGTGAGCAAACCGCGCACAACGGGTCCGCAGACGGCGATCGTGACTGGGTACACGGGAAGTGAAATCTGGACCGACCAGTACGGACGTGTGAAGCTGAAGTTTCATTGGGATAGGTCACCCGTGAATGACCAGAATTCGTCGTGCTGGGTGCGCGTGTCTTATCCGTGGGCGGGCAGTAACTTCGGCGGCATCAACATTCCGCGGGTTGGAACTGAAGTTATTGTCGACTTCGAAAACGGTGACCCGGACAGGCCCATCGTGACCGGGCGCGTGTACAACGCGATGAGCATGCCGCCGTGGAAGCTACCGGATAACGCGACGCAGAGCGGGACGCTATCGCGCTCTACGAAGGAGGGCGGCTATGGCACCGCTAACGCGATTCGCTTCGAGGACAAGAAGGGCCGCGAAGAAGTATGGATTCATGCCGAGAAAAACCTCCGTACCGAGGTAGAAAACGACGAGGTGCATGCGGTCGAGCACGACCAGACCGTTACGGTGGGCCATGATCGCGCGCGCCACGTTGGCAACGACGAGCAGGTCGATATCGCACATGACAGCCAGCGCCGTGTCGGGCTGGACGATACCGTGTCGGTCGGACGGAACCAGACGGTCACGATCGGCAAGGACCGTGTGGAGAATGTGGGCAACAGCCGGCGGGACCGGATTGCGGCCGACTACCAGATCGAAACCGGTGGGAACGCGGAGCATGTCGTGCAGGGTCGTCATCAGCTTCGGGCGGGGCAGGCCATCGCGCGCCGGACACAGATATATGAGCTTCAGGCGAGCGACAGACTGGTCATCAAGGCACCCGGTGGCAGCTTCACCATTGATAGTAGCGGCGTCACGATCGAGGGCATCGCGATAAAGCTCAAAGGTGCCTTAACTCAGGAGGATGGCTCGGGGGGATTGCCTGGAATGCATGGCATTCCACTGCCGGGCCAGTTGCTCGATCCGGGCCATGTGCCGTTGTCGGACTAAACCCATTCCCAAAACAGACGAACAAAAAAATAGGAAACCTGATGCTGATCAGCCAACCCTTCCTCAGCGCAGCCGCGCATGAGGACGACTCAACGCAACCCGTCACGACGCTGGGCGAACGCAGTGGCAAGGGCGCGTTTCCCGTCAGCCGCGAATTTGGCTGGCATGGAGGCATCCATCTCGAAGCGCAGGGCAATGCGGACAGCTCGGAGCCAGTGTGCGCGATTGCCGACGGCGAGGTCGTGTTCGCACGTGGCAGTGATGACATTCCGCAGCATCATGACGATCCGGCGGTCATCGCGGCGCATCCGTTGCTGTACTACAAGGGCTGGACGAGTAACGGTGGGGTGATCCTGAAGCACGCAACGGAGATTGGCGAAGGGGTGAACGTCGAGTTCTACTCGATCTACCAGCACATGCACACGACCCAGGTGGCGCGCGGCAGCAGGGTGTACCGCAAGGACGCGATCGGTTTGCCTGGCGCGATCTACGGCCAGCCGAACCGTATCCACTTCGAGATCGTCGCCGACGCCACCAGCGTCGCGGCACTGATGGGGCGTAACCACGGGCCGCTGGCAGCGGAACAGGGGCGAACCAATAGTCTGTGGGGCGACATTCACGTCGTGTTGCCAGCTGGTACGCAACTCTATGCCAGCGATCCATCAGTTGGCTCGGCAGCCCATCCCGCGTGGCAGGTGCCGGTGCAGGCGACGACAACGGAGCCGGCGATCGTAAGTATCACAGAGTCCACTGGCTTGATCACCCTGACCACACGCAGCATCCGGGGCGCGGTGCTTGGCTCGGCGACGCCGGAAGATGCCTACGGCCTGTATGAGCGTGCCACCCGGCGCTATCCTGGATGCCCCAGCGCAGGCTATGAAATGCTGCGCTTTGGCCGGGTGATCGGCCCAGATGCACCGGCAGCGACAGATCTCTATCAGGGACGCCTGCCGCACATCCGGCAGATTCATTCACCGGTCGATCACACGGCTGTGTATGCGAATCTGAACGGTCCCGGCGTCAGAGTCTACAGCGATGCGGATTTCCCCGACTGGCTGGGGTGGACGTTTGTCGACGACGATACAGACGGCAACAGCCGGTGCGATTCCGATGTGCTGATTGCCATGCTTGACCCGGGCGCACCGCCGGCTGTGAGTCCGCCAGCGGCCACAAGCGGGGCGGCCGCGCCGACGCCAGGCGAACAGCAGGCGCAGAGAAAGCGCGAACGCATTGCGCGAGCTTACGCGCGCAGCCTTGACGGTCCGATGCGGGAACGGCTCAGCTATTGCGTTGTAAAGATGCCGACAGAGTGGTCGCGCGACGACTTCGATACGCGCTGGGGTTGGCTCAAGGGCACTGATCCGAATGATCTGCCGGCTTCCGCGCTAATGACCGGCTGTCTGAGTCCAGACGCCTATACGAAGCTCAAACAGCACCACGCAGCGCTGGCCTTCTGGGAGGACGCTCAGGCACAAGGACTGGCGCTGGGCAAGATTCACTACCACTTTCATCCGGGGCGGTTTATTCAGATGTTCAAGAAGTGCGGATGGCGCAGCCTTCGAGAGCTGACACAGACATTGCCCAAACGGTCCAGTCCCAATGCAGGCGGAGAAATTCCATGGCAGACGGCGCAAACCCGATGGCATTCAGGCAACAATGACCACGGTTTCATGCCTCCGGATATGCATACGGCGATAAATCGCATGTGGAGGAAGTATGGCTTTTCGACTCCTCAAAGACAGGCCCATTTCTTAGCGCAAATATTCAAAGAAACCGGAGCGCTAAGAGCAACGGTCGAGCTTGGCGACAGCCGGTATTTCCGCACGATGTACGAGGCGTTAACTCCGCAGGAGGCTGGGGACGACTTCGATCACAAACATGATTGGCTACAAGCGATGGGGTTTCTGCACGGTCGAAATCGACCCGACTATATAGCGCAACGACCGGATGAAGTTCAACAGAAGGCGTTGTCGATGGGAAATACGCAAACGGGCGATGGGGCAACGTTTCGCGGCCGGGGGCTAATTCATCTTACCGGACGTGGCAGTTACGCTGCGTACAGTCGCTTTCGCGGACGTGACTTCACAACCGATCCCAATCCTGAACTGCTTTCTTCCGATGCAACCGCCGTCGCCGATTCAGCCGGGTACTTCTGGATTAGTAAGGTAATGCAGTCACCCAACACCGGGGCCCTGCGAAGCGGGATGAATATCGATCGCCGTGCGGACGTAGGGGTAGCTGATGCAAATGTCGCCGCAATCACGACACCAGTTAATGGGGGCAGCACCGGACTTCCCCAGCGTAGAGAGTTTTTTCATTACGTGAATTTCATTCTTGGCGATGCACCGAATATGCCGACCGATCCTTCGCTGATAAGGCAGAGGGAAGAGTAATGCCGTTTCAGACCGAACTTAATGTCGCCTCGTAACTGAACGAGCCGCTATATATCATCTTTCAAGGAAATAAAAATGCGAGCCCGGAGCATACTGATCGCAACGATTTTTTTCTCTACTTGGATATCCAGTTTTGCAGCGTCAAATGCCGACCATCAACTGTTGATTTCTGGAAAACCATCCGAATCATGTGGAATTTCGATAGAACTTCCCTCCGCGCTGTCTCCCGATGGCAAAGGAAAACTTCTCGATTGCCTTGGATCATATAAATCCGACAACGGGACCGTTTTGTCACTCGCGCCACAAGGGTTCGGAATTCATGATCCCAGTTGGGTTGAAAGAATTCCATCGTTAAATATTCGACGTGTTGGCATTGATCAAATGCTGAGGAAAAAAGATAGCTTCATTGTGGCTGACAAGAATGGCAATGTACATACTAGAAAAATAGTCCCATCCGCGTGCGCTGTCGCAACAAGCGCAACCTCTATCAAACTTAATGGTCGGAATTGGAGGGGGTGGTTGGTAGAGGACATCTACAAAAACTCCAACAGAAAAATCACGGCACCTGATTATTGTCAGCGATATTCTTCTGTCAATCGGTGCATTCGCATTGTGATAGGAAATTCGAAGTCAAGCGCGACAATGCAACAGTATTGCGTCACACGAAATGCAGAGGATTTTGATCTCGACAGTGGGTTTAGCTACAATATTTTATTGGAAATGATAAAAACCATCCAATTCAACGAAGAGTAGCTCGCGAACAGACAATATATATGAAGTTCCTGGTGTCACGTTATTTTTCAAGATCATCGCCATTATTTTCGCTTGACAATAGAATCCCTTTCGCGATCCTCTCTATTAAAACTTTGGCGGCTATTATTTTCATCGGCTGGCTGCCTGGCGTTAGAGCGGCAGGCGATTTGGATATTCCATCTCTAAGTCAGTTCTCTCCGGCGTATGTATCTACGCAGATTCTACTTTCGCCGTGTTACGACGTTTCCGTCGAAAGCGACATTGAGGTTCAGCGCATGGTGCGGGAAGCCCGCGAACGATATCCGAAGGGAACCTGCACAGACGCCCGGATTCCCCCTTTGATTTTCAAGGCGAGTTTCCTGCAGTACGCGTCGATTGCTGCCTCAGACGATCCAGAATCGTTATTTCGAGCGGTCCAGACACAGAATGCTAAACTGGCATCTTGCAAAAACAGGACTTGCTTGAAGACAACCCTACAAAATATAATAGTAAAACTCGAACCAGCATATCGAAATTCCAAGTCTTCGCTGGAAAATACAGGAGGTGACACATGCAAAATAAAGAAAGCGATTGATATCAATACGGCCGCTGGTCTGATTCGGAACTCGCGTGCAATTATAAAAAACGTCAAAGATCAATGTGGCGCAAGCGGCATATCGGTAAGCATATGTGCTAACAGGCACGAAAACTTACTTTTTGCGGATTGCAACATTGATATGGAGTCCACTCAGGTAAATTCCCCGTCCTGGATATTCAGATTGTCATCAAAATCGACCACCACCCAGCTTTTACACGTGACGACGGTCCCTTCGATCAAAAACGACATCGGTGTAACGGACTTCCTGATCTCAAAACCGAAGCCCGAGGAGACATGGGGAGCAGCAATATCGCCATCTACCGTTTCGATGGGAAACGGTATCGCACTCATTTCTCATATATTTCAGAAAATATTGGAGACAAATGGCGAATTGCGAGATACCCGGTTTTTCAGAAAATAATTTGCCGTTGATTCCATTGCAGGTATCTCATATAGGTTTTTATGCGCCCCATCGCTCTCGTAGGTCATCTTCATTCCTGCCCTATGCACGGGTTCGGCACTGTCATCAGCGGTGCAAGTAGCGTGACGGTCAACGGCCGTGCTGTCGCCCGGATAGGCGATCAAACAAGCTGCGGCGCGGTCATCGTTACTGGCTCGGCCTCCACATTCGGCGGCGCGGGTGTCGCCCGCAAGGGCGATATGACCAGCCACGGCGGCACACTGATCGAAGGCGACGATAGCTGGATGCTCGATTGAGTCGTTGACCCTGAATCAGGCCGACCGTGATTGGCCGGCTAACCGAGTATCGAGCGGAATGCACCAACAGGATGAATCCAATGCCCCCCGCTTGCGCACGGCCGGCGCGTAATTACCGGATGCGTTTGATCCTGTAGCGCCGCACGCTTCCGCCGTGCCAGGCGGGCAAATAGCCTCGGGCCGCGTGGCCGGACCGGAAGGTGGCTGTTCGCCGATGAACCGGCAAGGGGCGGCCGGCCCGCAAAATTCCCCCCAGTGCTCCCCAACAAATACCGCACGATCAAATAACCTCACCTAGCCGTATACCCCCCATCAACAGCCAAACAAACCCCGCTAACCATAGAAGCAGCACCACTCAACAAGAACAAGATAGTCGCAGCAACCTCAGCAGACTCAGCAAACCGCTGCAACGGAATAGCCTTAAGCGCCGGGTCCCGCTTAACCGGATCACTCCAAGCCAGCACCGCCATAGGCGTCAACGTAACCGTAGGATTCACACTATTAACCCGAATCCCGAACGGCCCCAACTCAACACACAAAGCCCTGGTAACAGCATCAAGCGCAGCCTTGGAAGCCGAATAACTCAAATGATCATCCAACGCCACCAGCGCAGCCTGACTGGAAACATTAACGATACTGCCACCGCGCTGAGCATCGATCATCCCTCGTGCCACATGCTTGGCCACCAGCACAGCGCCCCGCGCATTCACCGCCATCACACGATCGAAACTCTCACCCGTCGTATCGACAGCACGCTCGAGCAACGCAATCCCGGCACAATTCACGAGCCCATCGAACGTATCGAGCGAACCAAACGCATCATCGATAGCCGCCTCATCGCTCACATCGAGCGTCAACGGCTCGCAACCCGTCTCCTCCGCCAACCGGGCAAGCTCCTTCACATTGCGCGCGGCAGCCACCACATTCGCGCCCGACGCGCACAACGCCTCAACCGTCGCTCGCCCGATCCCGCTCGAAGCCCCGGTAACCAGTACTGACTTGCCAGAAAAATCAAAAGTAGCATTCATGATGTCTGCAACCGATGCATGATCGGCTTCAACGCCGGATACAAATCCGTATAAACGCCGAACCGTTGCTCGTACAACGCCATCCGTTGTGCGTTCGGCTCCGCGCGTTCAACCAGCGTGACCCATCCACGCCGCGCCTCTTCACGCGACACCAGCCCGACGCCGACGCCCGCCAGCAACGCCGCCCCCATCGCCGCCTCCACGTCCTGCTCGATGGTATAAACCGGATACCCGGTAACGTCCGCGATAATCTGCATCCACAAATCCGAATGCGCGGCGCCGCCCACGACGATCAGTTTGTCATCGAGCGACTGCGCGCCTTTGCGACCCGCCTCGATGTTGTGCTTCAACGCAAACGTGACGCCTTCCAGCACGGCGCGGTACAAATGAGCCCGCGTATGAAACAGGCTCAGTCCGATAAACGCTCCGCTCGCCTTGGCATCCCACACCGGACTGCGCTCGCCCATCAGATACGGCAGGAACATCACGCCATCCGAACCAGCCGGCACTTTCTCTGCCGACTCTTCCAGCAAGCGATGCGGATCGCCATGCGGCGTCGCACGCGCGGCCTCGATCTCCGCGTGACAGAACTGCTCGCGATACCAGCTCACCGACGCGCCCGCGGTAATCGCCCCGCCGAACACATAAATATCGCGTTGCCCGTCGAACACATGCGGCATGCTGATCAACCCATGCCGCGCGTCGACGCTCTGGTTGATGTAGCCCCAGCACATGCTCGTGCCAATCATCGCGACATGTTGCCCGGCGCGCGTGACGCCAGCCGCGAATGTCGCCATCGCCGCGTCCACGCCGCCCGCGACGATCGGCGTGCCCGCTTCGAGGCCTAACTGCTCGACCCACTGCGACAGCAAGCCGCCCACCACGTCCGACGATTCGACCAGCCGCTCGGGCATCATCGTCGCGGGAATGCCGAGCATGTCGAGCGCTTCGTCGGACCAGTCGCGTTTGCCAATGTCGTAGATGCCGCCGATATTGCCCGCCGAACTATGATCGACCGCCACCTCGCCAGTCAGCATGTAGATCACGTATGCATTCGGCGGCAGGAAGTAGCGCGTATGCGACCACACATCCGGCTCGTGATCGCGCAGCCACAGCATTTTTGTGTAGCCGTAGTAACTATCTACGCCGTTGCCCGTGATCGTGTAGAGCCGTTCGAGATCGACGTTATTGCGCACCCATTCGACCTGCTCGGTAGCGCGCCGATCCATCCAGATCAGACAAGGATAGAGCGGCCGCATCTCGCTATCCACCGGAATGCCGGAGCCGCCATACAAGCTGCTCACGCACACGGCTTTGATCGAGTTCGCCGCGACGCCCGCCTCCTTCGCTTTAGCCACGCACGCGGCGATGCACTCCACCACCGCCTTCAGCCAGACCGCAGGCCATTGTTCCGCCCACAGCGGCTTGGGCGTATCCGGCTGATAGCTCGACGCATGCTGCGCGACGATCGCGCCGTGCTGATCGACCAGCAGCGCCTTGGTGCTCTGCGTGCCGATATCGACGCCGATGACGTAGTCCATACTGTCTCCGTTTATATGCCGCTCGTGCTCCGACCGGGTTCGACGCTCAGGCGCGCGGCTTCAGTAGCACCTTGATCGAATCGAGCGAGTTGGCGATCTTGATCGCCTCGTCCCATTCTTCCAGCGAAAAGCCGTGCGTGACTATGCCTTTCGATGTAACCAGCCCGCGCGCCAGCAGATCGATCGCGATGGGATAACAGTACGGGCCGAGATGCGCGCCGCGCACGTCGAGCTCTTTCCGATCGCCGATCACGGACCAGTCCAGCGTCGTATCCGCGCCGAACACCGAAAACTCGACGAACCGCCCAAGCTTGCGAATCAGGTCCATGCCCTGATTCACGCCGATCGGCGCGCCGGTGGTTTCAATATACACATCGCAGCCGTAACCGTCCGTGAGCGAGTGGATGATCGCCAACGCGTCGTCCTGTTTCGGGTTGATCGTCACGTCGGCGCCGTACTCACGGGCGAGCGCAAGGCGCTCTTCGACGAGATCGATCACCACCAGTTTCTTCGGCGTTTTCAGATGCGCGATTTGCGTCATCATCAAACCGAGCGGACCGGCGCCGGCGATCACCACCACGTCGTCGAGTTGCACTTCTCCACGGTTGACCGTGTGGATCGCGCAGGCGAGCGGTTCGATGATCGCGGCGTCTTCCAGCGAAATGCCGTCGGGAATCTTGTGAACAATCGCCGTGGGCGGAATGCGCATGTATTCGGCCATGCCGCCGTCGGCGACTTCCCGCTGGAAGCCGAAGATGTTGTGCACCTCGCACATCCAGTACTGGCCTGATTTGCAATAGCGGCATTTGCCGCACGGCACGATCTGCTCGGCGATCACACGGTCGCCCATTTTCACGCCGAAGTGATCGGCCGCGCCCTCGCCGATTTCTTCCACGAAACCGAAGAACTCATGGCCTGGAATCACCGGCGCCTTGACCCAGGGACTCGGGCCGCCCCAGAACATCTTCGCGCCCGAATGACATTTGCAGTCGCTCGCGCAAATCCCACACGCGGCAATGCGGATCACCAGTTCGTGCGCACCCGCGCGAGGCTTCGACACCTGTTCGACGCGATAGTCTTTCGGTGCATGACAGACGATGGCTGTCATGTTCTGCTGGTCGTGGTCTGTAGATCGAGTCGTCATTGCATGGTCCTGCTTAAAAGTGGAAGTCGTTGAAGAATTACTTTCTGCGGTCGCGGCTGATGTAAATCGCGAGCAAAATGATTCCGCCCTTGATCACGTTCTGCACATACGGATTCACGCCGACCATGTTCAGGCCGTTGTTCAGCACACCGAGCAGCAACGCGCCGATCAACGTGCCGATGATCGAACCGCGGCCGCCCGAGATCGACGTGCCGCCCATCACCACGGCGGCGATGGCGTCGAGTTCGAAGCCGACGCCGGCGTTCGGCTGGCCGCTCATCAAACGCGCGGTCAGGACAATGGCGGCGAAGGCGGACGTCAAACCCGCAATCGTGTAGACGATCAGCTTCACGCGCGCCACACGCACGCCCGACAGACGCGTCGCCTGTTCGTTACCGCCGATCGCATAGACATAGCGGCCGAACGGCATGCGCTCCAGCAGTACCCACGCGATCACGTAGATCACGGCCATGATCACAACGGGCGCCTGCACGCCGAGAATCTTGCCGCTGCCGAAGAAACTGACCCAATCGGGCAAGCCGTCGATCGGATAGCCGCCCGTGTAGATCAACGCGAGGCCACGCGCAATGCCCATCGTCGCGAGCGTGACGATGATCGGCGGCATGCCCGCGAACGCTACGAAGAAACCGTTCGCCGCGCCAAAGCCCAATCCCACCGCGACACCGATCGCAAGCGCGGCCACCGCGTTCATACCGGCCACCATCAGCCCGGCGGCGAGCGTGCCCGCCAGCGCCATGACGGAACCCACTGAGAGATCGATGCCGCCGGTCAGGATCACGCACGTCATCCCCACGGCGATGATCGCGTTGATCGACACCTGGCGCAGCACATTCTCGATATTCGCCCCGGACAGAAAACTGTCGCTCGCGAACACCATCACGATGCACACCACGAGCAAGCCGATGAACGGATAGAACAGCGTCGAGCGTTTCAGGGCGGCCCACGTGAAACGCACCGGCGCTCCCGGCGTATCGCTGCTGACACTGGATGTCTTGGGTGAAGAAGAAGGATTAGGCGTGTTCATGTGTTGCTCCACGAGAGCCGGCAGTTGCATAGGTCATCACGGCGTTCGAGTCGATCGCGTCGCCTTCGAGCATCGCTTCGATGCGGCCTTGCCGGAACACGGCGACGCGGTCGCACATGCCGACGATCTCCGGCAGTTCGGACGAGATCATGATGATCGAGTAGCCCCGCGCGGTGAGTTCGCGCATCAGCAGATAGATTTCGGCTTTGGCGCCGACGTCGATGCCGCGCGTCGGTTCATCGAAGATCAGGATGTTGGTGTGATGATTCAGCCAGCGCGCGATCACCACTTTCTGCTGATTGCCCCCGGAGAGCGTCGCGACCTCGGTATGCATGCTCGGTGCTTTGACGCCCACCCGTTTCATGATGTCGGCGGTCGCGCGTGCTTCGCTGCGCTGGTCGATGAAGAAGCGCATCGAGCGATACTTGCCGAGGTTGTTGATCGAGATGTTCTGCTTGATCGAGAAGTCGGTGATCAGGCCTTCGGTCTTGCGGCTCTCCGGCAGAATGCCGACGCCGGCGCGCAACGCATCGGCGGGATCGGACAGCTTTGCCGCCGTACCGTTGATGCGAATCTCCTTCACGTAAGCCGGGTCCGCGCCGATCGCGGCGAGCGCGGTTTCCGTGCGCCCCGAGCCGACCAGTCCCGCGAAGCCGAGAATCTCGCCTTCACGCAGCGTAAAGCTCAAAACGGGGCTGTCCTTAAGCAACTGCAGCTTGTCGACTTCGAGCACGAGCTTCGCATCGGCACGCAGCGGCGGCTTCGGCGGAAAGCTGTTTTCGATGCGGCGCCCCACCATCATTTCCACGAGATGTCCCACGTCGGATTGCGCGACCTCCGTCATGCCGACGTACTGGCCATCGCGCAGCACGGTGATGCGGTCGCACACTTCGAAAATCTCTTCGAGGTGATGCGAGATGAAAATCATCGCGACGCCCTGCTGTTTCAACTCTCGCATGATGGCGAACAGATGCTCGGCTTCGGCGGGCGTGAGCGTGGCAGTGGGCT
The DNA here is from genome assembly GCF_003634175.1 of Paraburkholderia sp. BL17N1. Classification (NCBI taxonomy): domain Bacteria; kingdom Pseudomonadati; phylum Pseudomonadota; class Betaproteobacteria; order Burkholderiales; family Burkholderiaceae; genus Paraburkholderia; species Paraburkholderia sp. BL17N1. Next base: position 2,132,108 of record NZ_RBIW01000001.1, on the reverse strand, counting down.
CGTCCAGAATCAGAATGCGCGCCTCCAGCGAAAGCGCCTTGCCGATTTCAACGAACTGCTGCTGCGCCACCGAGAGTTCGCGAATCGGCACCGACAGATCGATCGTCACGCCGAGCCGCTGGAAAATCGCCGCCGCCGCGCGCCGCATCTTGCCGCGTTCGAGCAAGCCTAAACCGCTCTTCAGTTCGCGGCCGAGAAACATGTTTTCCACGGCGTTCAGATACGGAATCAGGCTGAACTCCTGAAACACGATACCGACGCCGGCAGCCACCGCATCGTGATAGTTGGCGAAATGACGCGCCTCGCCTTCGATCGTGATCGTGCCTTCATCGGGCTGATAGATGCCGCACAGGATTTTCATCAGCGTCGATTTACCCGCGCCGTTTTCGCCGAGCAAAGCGTGAATCTCGCCGCGCGCGATTTCCAGGTGAATGCCTTGCAACGCCTTCACGCCGGGAAAACTTTTGGTGATGTTGTCGAGCTTGAGTATCGTGTCCATCGGGTCCTCCTCTGCTGCCCGTTGCCGCGCTTTTCGCTCGGCGCGGCACGGACATTCGGCTTACCAGCTGAAGCCCTTGGCATTGCTCTTGTCGATCATCTTTACGTCGACCGGAATCGTCTTCGGCACATTGGCGCCCCACTTCTTCGCGAGCGCGATGCCGAGTGCAATGCGTACCTGGTCAGCCGGAAATTGCGCGGACGTTTCGACGAACTTTGAATTTGGCTTCTGGATCGCGGCAATCGCTTCCGGCGCACCGTCGACGCTGGTCAGCTTGATATCCTTTCCCGACGATTCGATTGCCGAGAGCGCGCCCATCGAGCCGCCGTCGTTCACGCTGAACACGCCCTTCAGGTTCGGATGCGCCTGAATCATGTTCTCGGTGACGGATAGCGCGGTCGCGCGTTCCTGCTTACCGTTCTGCGTATCCACGAGCTTCACGCCTGGCGCTTTCGCGAGCGCCGCCTTGCAGCCGCGCACGCGTTCGAGAATCGGCACGACTGGAATGCCGTCGAGAATCGCCACTTCGCCGCTGCCGCCGATCGACTTCGCCAGATACTCGCAAGCCATTTCGCCGGCGTCGTAGTTCTTCGAGCCGACGAATGAATCGACCGGACCGTTGGCGTTCGCATCCACGGCGACCACCACCACGCCCGCCTTCTTTGCCGATGTCACCGCCGACTGGATGCCGGTCGAGTCAGTCGGATTCACGAGCAGGATGTCGATCTTCTTCTGCAGCATGTCTTCCACGTCGTTGACCTGCTTGCTGACATCGTGGTGTGCGTCCGTGACGACCACCGTCGCGCCGATCGAAGCCGCCGCATCGTTCAGCGCTTTTTGCATCGTCACGAAGTACGGATTGTTCAGCTCCTGAAACGTCATGCCGATTTTCAGCGGCGCGGCCTGTGCGGCCGGCGCGGCGATCAACGACAGGCCGAAGGCGAGCGTCGCCAGTGCCGCCCTGCTGCGTGCGAAAGTCTTCAACGAAGTCGGTTTCGAAAGGGATTGCGTCATGGTTGTCTCCATTATTAAAAGTGAGCACGTCCCTCACGCTGCCGTGGGGCAGCGCGATACGTGTTGAAACGCAGGTGAAATAAAACGCTTCGGCGGGAAGCCTGGGCCTGGGACTACGTCGGTGGATAAGCGGCGGCGGCCCTGCGCGGCAAACCTGGCGCGAGCACGATGGCGGGCGCGTCGTCGATGCCTACACCGCGTGCCGCGGCTTGTTCGGAGGCGTCGCGGCTCGCGTCGTTCAGCTGCTGATAGTGCCGAAATTTCGAAGGCGCCATGCCCTTCACCGCGAGAAACTGCCGGTTGAAATTCGACAGGTTGTTAAAGCCCGCCTTGAAACAGATATCGGTGACGCTCAGATCGTCGTCGGTGAGCAGTTGGCACGCTAGATTGATGCGCATGCGATTCACGTACTGCACGAACGGCAACCCCGTATGGCGACGGAAATAACGCGAGAACGCGCTGACGCTCTGGCCCGCGAGTTGCGCCAGGTCCGACTCGCGCAATTCGTTCGCGAGGTTTTTGCCGATATACGAGAGCACGTGATTGATGCGCGTCGACGCGAAACTGGTCGGGTCGGCCTGATAAGCGGGGCTCGCAAGCGTCTCGCGGTCCTCGGCGTTCATCAGGATTTCGAGCATCGACATGAACAGAACCAGCCGGCGCAGTCCGCGCGCCGCCAGCAATTCGAGGAACAGCGGCTGGATCGCCGCGCTCGTTTGCGCGCCGAACGAGATGCCGCGGCGCGAATCGGCAAGCAGCGCCTCGACCTGCCGCCACTCCGGAAAACTGTCGATGCAGCTCGACACGAACTCCTGCCCGAACTGCACGACCAGATTGCGCTGTGCGATCGTCTCGCCTTCCGGCACGTCGCTTACCCAGTTGTGCGGCAGGTTCGGCCCCATCAACACGAGGTTGCCGGGTGTGTAGCTGCTGATGTGATCGCCGACAAACATCTTGCCGGTCGTCGCCACGATCAGATGAATTTCGTATTCCGGATGAAAGTGCCAGCGCACCGTACGGTACGGATAGCCGTGCGACCATACTTTGAACGATTCGTCACGACGTACGGCCACGAGTTCGAGATCGGGTTGCACTGTCTGTCTCCATGAAGCGGCCACTTGAGGCGCCGCTGGTCTTTCGTCTTGTATAGCGAAAAGTAGTCTTCTCGCGCGTGATCCACCACTAAAAATGAGACCGCGGACCAATACTTTTTTGCATTCGGGTTAGTCCTGGCCCGCTCAATGTCAAATTTGATGCAATGCAATACGCGCCGCAACTCGCCTCCATCACGCCACGGCGCATCGCAAGTCACGCCGAAAAGCCCTGCGGCGCGGCGCTGCGCCACAAAAAACCGTATCCCGTCGCCTTGACTTTCGTTTCGCCGGGTACGATCATTCGCTCACATACAGAGCAAATGCTCCATCTCGAGAAGAAACGCACGCTACGAGCGGTGCGAGCAAGGACATTCAGGAGACGCACATGAACAGCGGGCAAGACAGCGGCGCGGCCGCACACGTGATCCTGCACATCGGGGCGGGATCGTTTCATCGCGCGCATCAGGCGTGGTATCTCCATCGGTTGAACGAGGCCAAGGTGCCTGGCGAGCCGCACTGGTCGCTCACGGTCGGCAATATCCGCAGCGATATGAACGCGGTGCTCGAAGCGCTCGCCGCGCAAAACGGCGTCTATACGCTCGAGACCGTCACGCCTCAAGGCGAGCGCGCGTACGAGACGATTCGCTCGATCGAGCGCGTCGTACCGTGGACCGAAAGCCTCGACGCGCTGATCGAAGCAGGCGCCGATCCGGCCTGCAAGATCATCGCGTTCACGGTCACCGAAGGCGGCTATTACCTCGACGAGCAGGACGAACTCGACACCGCCAACCCCGATCTCGCGGCCGACCTCAAAGGCGGCCACACCACCATTTACGGCGCGCTGGCCGCGATTCTCGACGCGCGCATGAAAGGCGGCGCGGGCCCCGTCACGCTGCAGACTTGCGACAACCTGCGCAGCAACGGCGAGCGCTTCCATGCCGGCATGAGCGAGTTTCTCGAACGGCGCGGCGCGATCGAACTGGCGCAATGGTTCGACGACAACACCGCCAGTCCAAGCTCGATGGTCGATCGCATCACGCCGCGTCCCACGCCGGACGTGCGGGAACGCGTCAAGGCGGCGACCGGTGTCGACGACGCCGCTCCGGTGATGGGCGAAGCGTTCATCCAATGGGTGATCGAAGACAACTTCATCGCGGGACGGCCGGCATGGGAAAAGGTCGGCGCGGAACTGGTCGACTCGGTGATGCCGTATGAAGAGGCGAAGATCCGCATTCTCAACGCGACGCATAGCTGCATCGCGTGGGCGGGTACGCTGGTCGGGCTGAACTACATTCACGAAGGCACGCTCGACGCGGACATCAACAAATTCGCCTACGAATACGTGACCGAAGACGTGATTCCGTGCCTCACGCCAAGTCCGCTCGATCTCGAACGCTATCGCGACGTGGTGCTCGAACGCTTCAGCAATCCTTATATCCAGGACACGAACCAGCGCGTCGCGGCAGATGGCTTTTCCAAGCTGCCGGGCTTTATCGCGCCGACGTTGTCGGAGTGTTTCGAGCGCGGCGTCACGCCTGCGGCGACCGCCATGCTGCCCGCGCTGTTTTTCCGTTTTCTCGATCGCTGGAACGCCGGCGAGTTGCCCTACGCGTACCAGGACGGCGTGATGGATGAGCGCGTCGCGCGGGCCTTCTTCGAGGCGCCCGATCCATTGAAAGCGTTCGCCGCCGACCGGCTGCTGTGGGGCGGCATGGCGCAGACGCCGGAGCTGGAATCGGCGCTGGAAGGCGCCGTGGCGCGCGTCGACGTATGGCTCGCCAAACGCGGCGCGGTTTGAACGCCGCTGACTTCATGATTCGTAAGCGCCGCGCACCGCGCGGCATCGAAGCGCGCGGGTGCCACACCAAGCGAGGCTTAGCCAGGCTTAATGCGCATGGCACCGCGCGCCATGTGCGGCTAAAGTAGCGCATCTCCAACGACGAAGGTTCCGCGCCCATGTATCTCGGCATCGACCTCGGCACGTCCGAAGTGAAAGTCCTGCTGCTCGCCTCCGATGGACGCGTGATCGGCACCGCAGGCTCACCGTTTACCGTTTCGCGCCCACATCAGCGCTGGGCCGAGCAGAATCCCGAAGATTGGTGGGCCGGCACGCGCACCGCGCTTGCAGCATTGCGCGCGAAGTATCCCGACGAGTTCGCGCAGATTCGCGGGATCGGCCTGTCGGGCCAGATGCACGGCGCCGTGCTGCTGGATGCGCAGGACCGCGTGCTGCGTCCCGCGATCCTGTGGAACGACATGCGCAGCGACAAGGAGTGCGCGGAGCTGACCGAGCGCGCACCGGAGTTGCACAGCGTGGCTGGCAATCTCGCCATGCCAGGTTTCACCGCGCCGAAGCTGCTGTGGGTCGCGCGTCACGAGCCCGAGATTTTTGCGCAGACCGCCTGCGTGTTGCTGCCGAAGGACTACTTGCGCCTGCAACTGACCGGCGGCAAGGTGTCCGATCCATCCGATGCGGCCGGCACGCTGTGGCTCGATGTCGCCAAACGCGACTGGTCGGACTCACTGCTCGCGGCCTGCAACATGACCCGCGCGCAAATGCCGAGCCTCGCCGAAGGCAGCGAGCCGTCCGGCACGCTGCTGCCCTCGGTCGCGCGTGAATTCGGCCTGAACGACGGCGTGATCGTCGCGGCCGGCGGTGGCGACAACGCCACCAGCGCGATCGGCATCGGCGCGACGCAACCCGGCGACGGCTTCGTGTCGCTCGGCACGTCGGGCGTGCTGTGCGTGGTCGGCGACAGCTTCCGGCCGAATCCGGCCTCCGCCGTGCATGCGTTCTGTCACGCGATTCCGGATCGCTGGCATCAGATGAGCGTGGTGCTCTCCGCCGCCAGTTGTCTGCGCTGGGTCTGCAAGCTCACCTCCACCGACGAGCCGACTCTACTCGCCGAAATCGAGGCGCTGCCCGCAGACGCATTGAACACCGCACCGCTCTTCCTGCCCTATCTGTCGGGCGAACGTACTCCGCATAATGACCCGTACGCGCAGGGCGTGTTCTTCGGCATGACGCATGCAACGGATCGCGCGTTGCTCGGCTACGCGGTGCTCGAAGGCGTCACGCTCGCGCTCACTGACGGCCTCGACGCGCTGCGCGCGGCCGGCACCGAAGCGAAGGCGCTGTCCCTGCTCGGCGGCGGCGCCCGTAGCGACTACTGGGCCCAACTGCTCGCCGACGCACTCGACACCGCCACGCGCAAGCACGGCGGCGGCGAAACAGGCGCGGCGCTCGGCGCGGCACGCCTCGGCTGGCTGGCCGCCGGTGGCGATCCGGCCACCGTGCTGACCAAGCCGCCTATCGCCAAGGAGTTCACGCCGAACCCGCGCCGCCATGCCGAACTGCGCGCGCGGCTCGAAGCCTATCGCGCACTTTACCGCCACGTACGGCCGCTGTTCGACCCCGCGCGGCAACCGCTTGCCTGACCGGCTATCCGCAGCCGGTTTCCGCGCCAGGGTTGGTTGAAGCGCGCAGACCGGCTGCTATCATCGGCGCACTTCAAGCGAACCGTCACCGTGCCCAAGTCCACAGAAAAATTAGATCTCGCTACCCGCGCCGCGTGGCTCTACTACGTTGCCGGCAACACCCAGAACGAAATCGCCGAGAAGCTCCAGGTGTCGCGCCCGGTCGCGCAACGGCTCGTTGCTTTCGCGGTGGAGAAGAATCTGATTCGTGTGCGCGTCGATCACAAGCTGGCTGACTGCCTCGCACTCGCCGATCAACTGTCGAAACGCTACGGTCTGAGCATGTGCGAAGTGGTGCCGATCGACAGCGATACGTCCGAGGAAGTCGACCGCAAACTCGCAGTCGCCGGCGCGCAGGTGATGGAGCGCTATCTCGGCGAGGAAAAACCGATGGTGGTCGCCGTGAGCAGCGGCCGCACGCTGAAGGCCGCCGTCGATCAGATCGCGCAGCTGGACCGTCCGCAGCACCGGCTGGTGTCGATGGTCGGGGCGATCGCCCAGGACGGCTCCTCGAACCGCTATGACGTCGCACTGCACATTTCGGAGAAGACGGGCGGCAAGCATTTTCTGCTGCCCGCCCCGCTGCTCGCCGATAACGAAGCTGAGCGCGCGCAGTGGTGCAATCACCGTTTGTATCGGATCGTCGAGTCGTTGTCGGCGCAAGCCGATGTGGCGTTTGTCGGCATCGGCAATATTGGGCCGAAATGTCCGCTGCACGAAGACGGCTTCATTACGTCGGCGGAAGTGAAGGAGTTGATGCAGAACGGCGCGGTGGCGGAGATGCTCGGACTGCCTATCGACGCCGCGGGCGCGCATGTCGAATCGCCTACCGGCCGGCGCGTGACGAGTATCGCGCTCGACTCGCCGCCGCAGCGCCCGACCATCGGCTTTGCTGGAGGGCAGCGCAAGCGTGAAGCGTTGATCGCTGTGCTGAAAGGCGGCTGGCTATCGGGCCTGGTGACCGACGAATCATGCGCGAGAGCCGCGCTCGAGGCTTAAGCGGACGGTCTGCGCCCATGCCGCGCTACATCGCCGTCAGGCCTTCGGTGATGATGATCCGATATTCCCCGCCCTGCAGACGCGTCTCGCTGACGGCCTGATACTCCGGGCTGCGATACCAGGCAATCGCTTCGTCGTAGCTGGAAAATTCGAGGATCAGGATTTCGTCGATCGGCGGACCCTCCACCACTTCCTTGCGGCCGTGGCTCGCCAGCATCATCACCGGATGTTGCTCGAAGGTTGCAGGCGCAACCTGTTTGTATTCATCCAGCTTCGCGGGGTCGAGCGTTTTCTCGCGCGTAATGACGACATAGGCGGCCATGAACGTTTCCGGAGCGTGATTGAAAGGAAAGCGGCGCGCCCGCCGCTTTCCCAATCATTACGCGGCCAGCACTTCGACGATCTTACGCTGGAATGCTTTCCCCGCGCTGTCGAACAAATGGCAGTGCTCCGGCGTGGCGCCGAGTTTTTGCGTCTCACCCTTGGTATGACGTTCGAGCGGCGGAATGCGCGCGATCAGTCCGTCCGGCGCGACGCTCGATTCCGCGTACAGATACGCGGCGTCACCGAGCGATTCGATCGCCATGGTTCGGGCCGAGACGCCGTCTTCGGCCATGCCTACGTGCAGGTGCTCGGGGCGAATGCCGACCGTCACCTTGTCGCCCTGCTTCACCGCGGCCGGTTCCACCGCGACGCGCTGGGTCTCGCCGGTTTCGTAGCGCACCGTGACGCCGTCGTGCGTAACCGATTGCACCACGCCTTCCATGAAATTCATCTTCGGCGAACCGATGAATCCCGCGACGAAACGGTTGGCCGGCGCGTGATACAGCATGGTCGGGCTGCCGACCTGCTCCAGATTGCCCGCCGACAGCACCACGATCTTGTCCGCCAGCGTCATGGCCTCGACCTGATCGTGCGTCACGTAGATCATCGTGGTCTTCAGTTCGTCATGCAGACGCGCGAATTCGAGGCGCATTTTTACGCGCAAGGCGGCGTCGAGATTCGACAGCGGTTCGTCGAACAGGAACACCTTCGGCTTGCGCGTAATCGCGCGGCCGATCGCCACGCGCTGACGCTGGCCGCCGGACAACTGCTTCGGCTTGCGATCGAGCAGATGGTCGATGTGCAGGATCTTCGCTGCGTTGCGCACTGCCGCGTCGATTTCCGGCTTCTTGGTACCGGCGAGTTTCAGGCCGAACGCCATGTTGTCGTACAGCGTCATGTGCGGATACAGCGCGTACGACTGGAACACCATCGCGATGCCGCGCTTGGCGGGCGCCACGTCGTTCACACGCATGCCGTCGATGGTCAGATCGCCGCCGCTGATATCTTCGAGGCCGGCGATCATCCGCATCAGCGTCGATTTACCGCAACCGCTCGGGCCCACGAACACGACGAACTCGCCGTCCGCGATATCGAGGTTGATGTCACGCATCACTTCGTTTTCGTCGTACGCCTTCCTGATGTTGCGCAGAGTTACGCTTGCCATGATGTGTCTCCGTGTAATGCTGTGTGTTGCTTGTCCGATGTTTCGGTTGCCTGAGTTGTTTGTGACGCTCAGGCGGCTACATTTGATTCGCTTTCGATGCCGCCGCTTATGGCGCGGCCGCCGTTGCGCTCAGCGTCCATTGCGCGACCAGTTCGGGCAACTGCTGCATGTCGTCGAATACATGGCGCGCCCCGGCTGCATGCAGCTTGTCGATCTGCGCATCGCTCGCATGACCGCCGCCGATGAAGCCGAGCACCGTCATGCCCGCCGCCGTGGCCGCGGTCACGCCGGTAACGCTGTCCTCCACCACGAGGCACGCCGAAGGCGCGAGTCCGAGGCCCTTGGCCGCCGCCAGATAAACGTCGGGCGCGGGCTTCGGATTCGGCACCGCGTCAGCGCAGAACAGGCGGTCGCCGAAAAATCTCACGAGACCCGTGCGCGTCAGCACCGTTTCCACATACGGGCGAAAGCTGTTGCTGGCGCAGCCTTTGGTGAGCGGCACCTGAGCCAGCGCGGCTTCGATACCTTCGACCGTTGGCGCCTGCATCGCCGCCGCTTCCACAGCTTGCCGGATCGAATCAATATCATCGTCGCTGAGGCTCTTGCCGAGCTGCGCCGCGGTGCCTTGCAGCACTTTCTCGATGCGCAGTCCAAGCAGCGGCATGACGACCGGTTCGACGTCGGTGTCGGGCCAGCGCGCTTCGAGTTCGTGCACCAGCATGCGCGCCGCCACGGCTTCGCTGTCGATCAGCACGCCGTCGCAATCGCAGATCAGCGCGAAATTGCCGGCGAGCGTGCTTCCACTCGTGCCTGCCGTCATTTGACCGCCCCGAAGGTAAGGCCGCGCACCAGTTGCTTCTGCGACAGCCAGCCGACGATCAGGATCGGCGCGACCGCCAGCAGCGAAGCGGCGGACAGCTTGGCCCAGAAGAGGCCCTCAGGACTCGAATACGAAGCAATGAACACGGTCAGCGGCGCGGCATTCGAACTCGACAGGTTGATGCTCCAGAACGCCTCGTTCCACGACAGGATCACGAGCAGCAGCGCCGTCGAGGCCAGACCCGGCAGCGACATCGGCATCAGCAGATAGACGATTTCCTGCCAGGTCGCGGCACCGTCGATCCGCCCTGCTTCGAGAATGTCGCGCGGAATTTCGGCGAAGTACGTGAAGGACATCCACACTGCGATCGGCAAATTGATCAGCGTGTAGACGATCACAAGACCCGACACCGAATCCAGCAGTCCGCTGTTTTTCCACAGCAGATAGATCGGCACCAGCACGCCGACCGACGGCATCATCTTGGTCGACAGCATCCACAGCAACACCTTCTGCGTGCGGCGGGTCGGGAAGAACGCCATCGCATACGCGGCCGGCACGGCGAGTATCAGGCACAGAATCGTCACGCCCACGGAGATCAGTATCGAATTCCACGCGAACGAAAAGTAGTTGCTGCGCGCGAATACCTCGCGGAAGCTATCGAGCGTCGGAGTGAAAAACAGCGACGACGCATAGGCCTGCTGCTCCGTCTTGAAGGCGGTGATCGTCATCCAGAAGATCGGAAAAAACAGCAGCAGGGCGACGAGCCAGGCGATCACGCCGGGAATGCCGCGTCGGATCGCGGCGAACGGCGACTTCGCCGGCACCGTCATGGCAGTCGTCGGGTTCGACACCGGGGTAGAGGCAACTTGGCTCATTTTTCGTACTCCCCTTTCAGGTTCTTCGCGAGCATCCGCACGAGGAAGAACGACACGATATTGGCCAGCACGACAGCGAGAATGCCGCCCGCCGACGCGAGACCGACGTCGAACTGTTGCAGGCCCAGCGAATAGATCAGGTACGACAGGTTGGTGGTCGCGGTGCCCGGACCGCCGCCCGTGGTCGTATAGATTTCGGCGAAGATCGACAGCAGGAAAATCGTCTCCATCATCACCACCACCGCGATCGCCCGTTTCAGGTGAGGCAGCGTGATATAGAAGAACATCGAGAACGGGCCCGCGCCGTCGATGCGCGCCGCCTCCTTCTGCTCCTGATCGAGCGACTGGATCGCCGTGAACAGAATCAGGAAAGCAAACGGCAGCCACTGCCACGCGACGATCATGATTACGGCTGTCAGCGGATATTCCGCGAACCAGTCGATCGGCGTCATGCCCATGGCGCGCATGCCCTGCGCGATCAGGCCGTAGACCGGATGCAGAATCATGTTCTTCCAGATCAGCGCGCTCACGGTCGGCATCACGAAGAATGGCGCGATGGCGAGCAACCGCGCGACGCCCTGGCCGTAGAACTTGCGGTCGAACAGGATCGCCATCAGCACGCCGCCCACCACCGTGATCACGAGGACCGAGATAATCAGTTCGAGCGTGTGGCCGATCGAAGGGCCGAACGACGGATCGCTGGCAAGGTATTTATAGTTGTCGAAACCCGCGAAGCCTTTCAGATCCGGATTCAACAGGTTGTAGCGCGAGAACGAAAACCAGATCGTCATCGCGAGCGGAATCGCCATCCACAGCACGAGCACCGCAACCGAAGGCGTGACTAGCCAGCGGGCGGAATTGGCTTTGCGGGTTTCGCGTTCTTTTTCTGTCTGGGGATGGGCATGCATGATAGGTAGGCGCAGAGGACGCATGATTGACCACCTGTGGTAATGCGCGGACCGCCGCCCGAAGCCGCGACGACACCCTGCGATGTCGCGGCGCACGTGTGGCGGCAAGGCCCGCTGTGCCGCGTAAGCCGGCTGACTGGCGTCAGCCGGCGCGTGCCACGTAACGGACCGTGGCTTACTTCTGGTAGCCGGCCTGCTTCACCGCGCGATCCGCGGTGGCGTTGCCGGCTGCCAGCGCCTGATCGACCGTCATCTGACCGGCAATCGCACCGGAGATGCTCTGACCGACCACGGTGCCGAACGACTGGAACTCAGGAATCCCGACGAACTGCACACCGGTGTACGGCACCGGCTTGAGCGTCGGATGCTCCGGATCAGCCGTTTCGATTGCCTTCAGCACGAAGTCGCCGAACGGTGCTGCCTGCTTGTACTCAGGACGCGCGTAGGTGGATTTACGCGTTCCCGGCGGCACCGAGGCCCAGCCTTCGTCCTTCGCGACCAGTTCGATGTACTGCTTCGACGTGGCCCACGTGATGAATTTCTTCGCCGCGTCAGCCTGCTTCGACGACTTCGGAATCGCCAGCGCCCAGGCCCACAACCAATGCGAACCCTTCGGCGTGACCGCGACCGGCGCCGCGGCGAAACCGACCTTGTCGGCGATCTGCGATTGCTGCTTGTTGTAGAGCATGCCGGCTGCCACCGTGGCGTCGATCCACATCGCACACTTGCCAGAGGACATCAGCGTCAGGTTCTCGTTGAAGCCATTCGAACTCGCTCCCGGAGGACCGTCCTTCTTCAGCAGATCGACGTAGAAGGTCATCGCCTTCTTCCATTCCGGCGAGGTGAGCTGCGCGTTCCACTTCTCGTCGAACCAGCGGCCGCCGAAGGTGTTCACCACCGTCGTGCCGTAGGCCATGTTCTCGCCCCAGCCCGCCTTGCCGCGCAGGCAGATGCCGTAAATGCCGTTGGCTTTGTCGGTGAGCTTGTCGGCGAATTGCTTGATCTGGTCGTAAGTCGGCTGGTCGGGCATCTTCAGGCCGGCCTTCTCGAACAGGTCCTTGCGGTAATACGTCATCGAGCTTTCGACGTAGAACGGCAGCGCGTACAACTGGCCGCCGCTCGAGAGGCCATCGCGGGCCGTCTTCACGACGTCGTTCAGATCGTAATCAGCGGGCAGATTCGTGAGCGGCGTGAGCCAGCCGCGCTTGCCCCATTGCGGCGTTTCGTACGCGCCGATCGTCATCACGTCGAACTGGCCGCTGCCGGTCGTGATGTCGGTGGTAGCGCGCTGACGCAGCACGTTTTCTTCGAGAATCACCCAGTTCAGCTTGATGTCCGGATTCGCCTTTTCGAATTCGGGCGAGAGCTTCTTCAACTCGATCATGTCCGGATTGTTCAGCGTGGCGATCGTTACCGTCGCCGCCGACGCGCTCAATGCAAAGCATGCGACCGCGCCGGCACTGACCGCCTTTAGCGTGGATTTGAGGGCTGGCTTCATGTGTTGTCTCCTTTCTCGTACGTTATGTAGTGCAGCGTTTGTTCTACGAAATTGACGATGAACGGCGCGGACTCAGCTCATCCAGTTGCCGCCGTCGACGTTCAGGGTTTGCGCGGTGATGTAGTCGGCATCCGCCGACGCGAGGAACAGGGCGGCGCCGGTCAGATCGTCCGGCACGCCCATGCGGCCGAGCGGCACCGCTTCGCCGACAAGCCGTTTCTTCTCGCCGAGCGGGCGCTTCTCATAGCGCGCGAAGAGCGCGTCGACTTCGTTCCACATCGGCGTATCGACGACACCCGGCGCGATGCCGTTCACATTGATCTTGTGCGGCGCAAGCGCCAATGCCGCGGATTGCGTGTAGCTGAGCACCGCCGCCTTGGTCGCGCAGTAGTGCGACACGAGCGCCTCGCCGCGCCGTCCGGCTTGCGACGACATATTGATGATCTTGCCGCCGTGGCCCTGCTCGACCATCTTTTGCGCCACGGCCTGCATGAGGAAGAACATGCCCTTCACGTTGACCGCGAAGAGACGGTCGAATACGTCCCAGGATTCGTCGAGGATCGGGCGCATGTCGAAGAGCGCCGCGTTGTTGAAGAGAATGTCGATTTGCCCGAAGCGCTCCAGCGCGCTCGCCACGATGCGCTGGATATCGTCGCGGCGTGTGACGTCGGCGCGCACCGTCAGCACGCGATCGCCATGGATCGCACGCAACGAGTCGCCGAAACTGTCGGCCGGCTTCACGTCGACCAGCACGCAGCGCGCGCCTTCGTCCAGATATCGCCGCGCCACGGCTTCACCGATTCCGCTTGCCGCGCCCGTCAGAATGGCCACCTTGTCCTGCAATCGTGCCGCCACTGCTCGTCTCCGGTTCGTTTCGCTTCTTGAGGCGCGGTGAGCGAACGCTCATCACGCGAACAATTGCTCTGTTAGTGATCGAATGATCGGATACGCACCGGGCCATGTCAAGGCGCCCGAGCAGATTTCGATGGTGCAGCGCGGCAGGACTCCGGCACCCCATTCCTGCTCCGATCAACACTAGTACGAGAACTCGCAGTCGGCCAATCTGCTTTCCATGCGGCCATGCTGACAACATTTCGAGATACGTTATATCATTGCGACCTCGCTTCGCTTCGAAGCTGTTTGGTTGCGATTTCGCCCGATTGCCATTTCGTAGGAGCCTCCGCCGATGGCCACATCGACTGCAGAACACCATGCCGTGCGCCTCGCGCATGCCGAAGCGCATGCCGCCTTGCACGGGCTCGCGCTGACGCCGCTGCGTCGTCAGGTGTATGCGGCGATCGTCGCGAGCGAGCGGCCGATCGGCGCTTATGAACTGCTCGATGCGCTCGAACCGGAACGCGGCCGCGTGCCGCCCACGACCGTGTATCGCGCGCTGGACTTTTTGCTCGCGCATGGCTTCGTGCATCGGATCGAATCGAAGAACGCGTTTGTGGCCTGCTGCGAAGTCGGCGTGCCGCATCGCAGCCAGTTTCTGATGTGCGACGGCTGCGGCGCCACCGTCGAAATTCCCGGCGACGACCTCGCCGAACAGTTGTCGCATAGCGCGCCGGCCCACGGCTTCGAAGTGCATCGGCAGGTGGTCGAACTGAGCGGTCTATGCGCGCTATGTGCCCGCACGGCGCGGCCTGGCGACGCTTCGGCCGACACAAAGCCGGCCTAGAGCCGGCGCGCTTTTCCTAACGTCAGTGATCCATTCAACCCTCACGCAGCAGGACACAGCAATGAAGAAATTCGGCCCGATGTTCAAAGGCGCGCAGCGTGCGCTCAAGCTGTTGAAGTACGTCGCGGTAAGCGCCGCCGTGGTCGTGTTCGGCCACGCCGCGATGGCCGCGGACGCCAAAATCCCGGTGGTCGCGGCGGAGAATTTCTACGGCGACGTGGTGCAGCAACTTGGCGGCGAACGCGTCGACGTGACGAGCATCCTCAGCAATCCGGAGCAGGACCCGCATCTGTTCGAAGCGAGCCCGAAGACGGCGCGCGCGCTGCAGCATGCGAGCCTTGTGGTCTACAACGGCGCCGACTACGATCCGTGGATGGCAAAACTGCTGGCGGCGTCGAAGGGCGCGAAGCGCGTGACGATCGTCGCGGCCGATCTCGTCGGCAAGAAAGGCGGCGACAATCCGCACCTCTGGTACGACCCGGCGACCATGCCGAAAGTGGCGCGCGCGGTGAGCGAGGCGCTCGTCGCGGCTGACCCGGCGCACAAGTCGGCGTACGATGCGAACCTCGCGAAGTTTCTCGATTCGCTGAAACCAGTCGACGCCAAAGTCGCCGAACTGCATGGCCGCTACGCCGGCGTGCCGGTCACGGCGACCGAACCGGTGTTCGGCTACATGTCCGACGCCGTGGGCCTGACGATGCGCAACCTGCGCTTCCAGCTCGCCACGATGAACGACACCGAAGCCAGCGCGGCCGATATCGCCGCGTTCGAACGCGACCTGCGCGAGACGCGCGTCCGTGTTCTGATCTATAACAGCCAGGCAACTGAGGCCCTGACCAAACGCATGTTGAAGCTCGCGCAGCAATCGAAGGTGCCGACCATGAGCGTCACCGAGACCGAACCGGCCGGCAAGACCTATCAGACGTGGATGCTGACGCAGCTCGACGCGCTGGACACGGCGCTGGCCTCGGGTGATACGAACGGCGCAAGTGCGGCTGCGGCTTCAGGCGCGAAAGGAAAAACCCAATGACCCAGACTGGCCGCGGCGCGCCAGCGCGCGAGCCCAGCAGCGCGCCCGTGCTCGAACTCGAACGCGTGACGCTCGAACTCGGCGACCGCACGATTCTGCGCGACACCGGCTTCGTGGTGAACCAGGGCGAATTCATCGGCGTGCTCGGACCCAACGGCGCGGGCAAGACGACGCTGATGCGCGCCGTCCTCGGTCTCGTGCCTGCCGCTCAAGGCGCGATCCGCGTGCTGGGGCAACCGGTCGAACGCGGCAATTCGTCGATCGGCTATATGCCGCAGACGCGCAGCGCGCTCGCCGGACGCCGCGTGCGCGGCCGCGATTTCGTCGCGATGGCCGCCGACGGCCATCGTTGGGGCTTGCCGCATGCGGACGCGGCCACTCGCGCCGATGTCGAACGTGTGCTGGATCTGGTGGGCGGCCGCAAGCTGGCCGAGCGGCCGTTGTCGGAACTATCGGGCGGCGAGCGTCAGCGGTTGTTGCTGGCGCAGTGCCTGCTCGGCAACCCGAAACTGTTGCTGCTTGACGAGCCGTTGATCAGCCTCGACCCGCATCATCAAAAGAGCGTGGTCGAACTGGTGCGGCGCGTGCAACAGGAACTCGGCATCGCCGTGCTGTTTTCGGCGCATGAATTGAACCCGCTGCTTCACGCGCTCGATCGCGTGCTGTATCTCGGCAGCGGCGTGGCGGCGCTCGGCACCGTCGACGAAGTGATCACGCGGCCGGTCCTGTCGCGCCTCTACGGCTCGCCGATCGACGTAATGCGCGTGAACGGCCGCATCTTCGTGATGTCGGGCGACGTCGAAGTGGAAAAGCACGATCACGAGCACGAACACGACGAGCACGGCGGCCACGGCCACTCGCACTCGCACTCGCACTCGCATTCCCATTCGCATGGCCACGCGCACGGCCACTCAGACCAGCACGACTCACGCGACGGACACAAGCACGATGTTTGAATACGATTTCATGGTGAACGCATTCGCGGCGTCGGGGATCGTCGCGGTGCTGGCCGGCGTGGTGGGCTATTTTCTGGTGATGCGCGGACAGACCTTCGCGGGCCACGCGCTCTCGCACGTCGGCTTCACCGGCGCGACCGGCGCGGTGCTGATCGGCATCTCGCCGATCTGGGGGATGATCGGCTTCACGCTGGCGGCGGGCGTCGGCATGGGCGCGCTCGGCGAACGCCTCGCCGGACGCGATGTGGCGATCGGCGTGATCCTCTCGCTGTCGCTCGGTTTCGGCTTGCTGTTTCTGCACTTCTTCACCGCGTACGCGACCCAAGTCACGGCGCTGCTGTTCGGCAATGTGCTCGGCGTGAATGCATCGACGCTCGGCGTGCTGGCGGGCTTGGGTGTCGTGAGTTTGCTGGCGCTCGCGGCGATCATGCGGCCGCTGCTGTTCGCTTCGTTGCAGCCGGAACTGGCCGAAGCCAAGGGCGTGTCGTTGCGCCTCGTGTCCGTGCTGTTTCTCGCGATCGCGGCGCTCGCCGTCGCGGCGTGCACGCAGATTGTCGGCGTGCTGCTGGTGTTCACGCTGATGGTCGGCCCGGCTGCCGCCGCGCAAAACATGACGACGCGGCTTTCAGCGGGCCTCGTGCTCGCCGCAGTGTTCGCGCTACTGCAGGCGTGGCTCGGTCTGACACTCGCGTTCTACACCGATTGGCCGACGAGCTTCTGGATCACCGTGCTGTCGGCGGTGGTGTACGGCGGGAGTTTGTTGAGACGGCATTGAGTCTTCAGGAACGATGGCGGCATCGTATCTGCACACCGCCATCGTCGTCCTGCGAGCCTTCAGCCGAGCAGCACCTTCGCGTGATGCGCGAGATGATCCTCGATGAACGTCGAGATGAAGTAATAGCCGTGGTCGTAGCCCGCGTGACGGCGTAGCGTCAGCGGTTGACCTGCGGCCTGGCAAGCGGCTTCGAACACGTCGGGATTCAGTTGCTCCGCGAGGAACTGATCCGCGAGTCCCTGATCGACCAGAATCCCTTCCGAGAACTGGCGCGACGTCCGCGCGACCAGTTCGCTCGCGTCGTACTGCTTCCACGCTTCGCGGTCGTCGCCCAGATAGCCGCGGAACGCTTTCTCGCCCCACGGACAGCGCGTCGGCGCGGCAATCGGCGCGAACGCCGACACCGACCGATAGATCTCCGGATTGCGCAACGCGAGCATCAACGCGCCGTGACCGCCCATCGAATGCCCGAAAATGCCCAGACGCGCGCCGTCCACCGGCAGATTCGCGAGCACCGTTTCACGCAGTTCGTCCCGCACGTACGAGTACATCCGGTAGTGCTGCGCCCACGGCTGCTGGGTGGCATCGACGTAAAAGCCCGCGCCCACGCCGAAGTCCCACGCCGCGCTTTCGCCCGGCACGCCCGCGCCGCGCGGACTCGTATCCGGCGCGATCAACGCAATGCCGTGCTGCGCGGCGAAACGCTGCGCGCCGGCTTTGACCGGAAACGTTTCTTCGGTGCACGTGAGACCCGCGAGATAGAACAGCGCGGGCACGTTCGCACTGGCCTGCAAAGCTTGCGGCGGCAGATAGACGGAGAAGCGCATCGGCAGACCGATGGTCTGCGAGTCGTGCCGATAGATGCGCTGCTCGCCGCCATGACAGACATGCGACGACAAGAGTTCAAGCATGGCGAGGCTTCCGGATTAGTACAGCACGACCGAGCGGATCGACTCGCCCTTCTTCATCAGATCGAAGCCCTCGTTGATGCGCTCGAGCGGCAGACGGTGCGTGATCAGATCGTCGATATTGATCTTGCCTTCCATGTACCAGTCGACGATCTTCGGCACGTCGGTGCGGCCGCGCGCGCCGCCGAACGCCGAGCCTTTCCACTCGCGACCCGTCACCAATTGGAACGGACGCGTGCTGATTTCCTCGCCCGCCGCCGCCACGCCGATGATGAACGACTGTCCCCAGCCCTTATGCGTGCATTCGAGCGCCTGACGCATCACCTTCGTGTTGCCGATGCATTCGAACGAGTAGTCCGCGCCGCCGTCGGTGAGTTGCACGATGTGATCGACCACGTTCTCAACCTCGTTCGTTTTGATGAAGTGCGTCATGCCGAATTTCTTCGCCAGTTCGACACGGCCCGGATTGAGGTCCACACCGATGATCTTGTCCGCGCCAACCATCTTCGCGCCCTGGATCACGTTCAGCCCGATGCCGCCGAGACCGAACACGACCACGTTCGCGCCCGCCTCGACCTTCGCCGAATACACGACCGCGCCGACGCCCGTCGTCACACCGCAACCGATGTAGCAAATCTTGTCGAACGGGGCGTCTTCACGCACTTTCGCCACCGCGATTTCCGGCACGACGATGTAGTTCGAAAACGTCGACGTGCCCATGTAGTGAAATAGCGGCTTGCCGTCGAGCGAGAAGCGCGAGGTCGCATCGGGCATCAAACCTTTGCCTTGCGTCGAACGGATCGCCTGACAAAGATTGGTCTTGCGCGACAGACAGAATTTGCACTGGCGGCATTCCGGCGTATAGAGCGGAATGACGTGATCGCCCTTCTTCAGCGTGCCGACGCCGGGCCCGGTATCGACAATCACGCCCGCGCCTTCGTGCCCGAGAATCGCCGGAAAGATGCCTTCTGGGTCCGCGCCGGAGAGCGTGTAGTAATCGGTATGGCAAATGCCCGTGGCCTTCACTTCGATCAGGACTTCACCGGCGCGCGGCCCTTCCAGATCGACTTCCTCGATCGTCAACGGCGCGCCGGCTTTCCATGCGATTGCTGCTTTGGTCTTCATCGTCAATGCTCCTGTAATCCTGTAAGTCTGTCGAGGCAAGGCGCGTCGCGGCGGACTGCGTTGCGGCGCGCATGTGTTGCGATTCGGTGCTGCGGTTGGTTCGTGCGTCTCATGCGAGCACGTCATCATTGTCGTTCGGCGCACTGCGCCGACTCATACGTTAGCGAGTGAAAAACGTAATGGTATTGCAAAGTGCGTCACGGCATTGTCTGAACCTGACATGACATTCGCTCATTGCGACGGCGTTTCGGTGAACCATGTTTCGACTCGTCCGTAGAGATCGAGAAAGCGCTCATAGCGTCCGGCAAGCGCCGCGTCGCCTTGCGGACCTGCAACGCGCGTCGCGCCCGGCGCGAGCGCGGCCAGATCGCGCGCGTGCCAATGCCCGCTTGCGAGGCCGCCGAGAATCGCCGCGCCACGCGGCGCCGCGTTCGGACAATCGACCGCGTGCAGTTCGACATTCAGCGCATCGGCGAGCAACTGGCGCCAGCGGGCGTCGACGGAGCCGCCGCCCGCCAGTTTCAACGCCGTCACCGTCGCGCCGCTCGCGCGAATCGCGTCGAGTCCGGCACGCAGCGAGAACGCGACGCCTTCGAACGCGGCGCGCATCATCGTGCCGCGCGTGTGATCGAGCGCGAGGCCGAGCCAGCCGCCGCGCGCCATCGGATTGAGCCAGGGCGTGCGTTCGCCTGTGAGGTACGGCAGGAACGTGAGGCCGGATGCCGCCGCCGTGTTCGCATTGGATGCGTCGGTCGCGCTGGATGCGCCGATTGCGTTGGTCGCGTCACCGAACGCGTCCCGATACGCATCGGCCCATTCATACGACAGCCACCCGCGCGCGCGTTCGAGCGCGATGCCGACGTTCTGCATCGCCGCCATCCGATACCAGTGATCGCTCGCCGCGCGATAACGATGCAAGCCCTTGACCGCCGCGGGCGCGTGCTCCGCCAGCACCACGATCTGTCCGCCAGTGCCAGTGGTCAGCAATGCGTCGCCGTCGTGCGCCAATCCGCTGCCTAGCGCGGCGCAAGGCGTATCGGCCGCGCCGGTCGCGAGCACGATGCCGGCGCGCAACCCCAACGCCCGCGCCGCGCTCTCCGACAACACACCACCGGCCGCATAGGACGGCGCCAGCGGTGCGAACCATTCGCGCGGAATCTCGAGCCGATCGAGCAGCGCCGCGTCCCACACGCCGGCGGGATCGGCGAGCGCGGTCGCGCAGGCGTCGGAGGGATCGGTCGCCACCGCGCCGCCCAGTGCGACGCGCAGCCAGTCTTTCGGTTGCAGCGCCCAGCGCGTGCGGCTCGCGGACTGCGGCTCGTGCAACACGATCCAGCGCAGCAGCGGACCGGCCATGCCCGGCGCAACCGGATTCGGCTGCGGCTCGGGCCACGCGTCGAGCAAGGCCAGCGCGCGCGTGTCGGGCCACAGCATGGCGGGCCGCACGGCCTCGCCCGCTGCGTCGACCAATACGACGCCGTGCATCTGTCCGGAAAAACCGATAGCCCGCACATCGCGGCGCAATCCGTCGGGCAAACGCGCGGCGGCTTCGCATAGCGCGCGCCACCATGTTTGCACCGATGTCTCCGCCCACCCCGCCTGCGGCGTTTCGATGGGGTAAGCGACGCTCGCCACCGCCTGCTCGCGACCGTTTTCGTCGACGATTGCTACTTTGAGGGAACCGGTGCCGAGGTCGATGCCGAGAAAACTCATGGGCGATTGAACGTCAAATTGAGGAGCGAAATAAGCACGCGAAAGCTGCCCGAAAAGCGCATTTTCCAGCTTCGGCGCAGCGCTTGAAAAGCATGCCCGACCGCACGCCGAAAATCGCGAATCGCGGGTTAACCCACCCGCGCCGCGAGCCACATCAAAACAGGACTATGCGGTGAGCCAGATACACCTCATTGATTCTCACACATATCGCGTCAATCCGGACTCGCGCGACGCACAGCCTCGCATCGCCACTGCAAGGGGCTGACCGCCGATGGACCAGGCCCGCGCATTTCTTTTGGCTTTCAAACGGCCCCTACCCATATCGTCACCGGGAATGCCGGAATAGGCCCCACTGGTCTTGTTGTGCTTTTTAGTCCCCGATACCTTGGAGTCATCCCAAAAACTCAGATGGTGGAGACAGACAATATGCAATCGAACACGGTTCACCCGTGCGATGAACGACTGCCCGCAGGCCAGTTGCTCACGCTCGGCATTCAGCACGTTCTGGTGATGTATGCCGGTGCGGTCGCAGTGCCGCTGATCGTCGGCGCGGCGCTCAAGTTGCCGAAAGACCAGATCGCGTTCCTGATCAGCGCCGATCTGTTTTCCTGCGGCATCGCCACGCTGATCCAGACGCTCGGTCTGTGGATTTTCGGCATCCGTCTGCCGGTCATCATGGGCTGCACGTTCGCGGCCGTCGGTCCGATGGTCGCGATCGGCACCAATCCCTCGCTCGGCATTCTCGACATCTTCGGCTCCACGATTGCGGCCGGTGTGGTCGGGATCCTGCTCGCGCCCGCGGTCGGCAAATTGCTGCGCTTCTTCCCGCCGGTCGTGATCGGCGTGGTGATTTCGGTGATCGGTTTGTCGCTGATGGAAGTCGGCATCAACTGGGCGGCCGGCGGTGTGGGCAATCCGGATTACGGCAATCCGATCTATCTCGGCCTCTCGCTGACCGTGCTGATGCTGATTCTGTTGATCAACAAGTTCGCCAAGGGCTTCCTTGCCAATATCTCGGTGCTGCTCGGCATTGTCGCCGGCTTCGTGATCGCGCTGGCGATCGGCCGCGTCAACATGGAAGGCGTCACGCACGCGCCGTGGGTCGGCTTCGTCATGCCGTTCCACTTCGGCCTGCCGCATTTCGATCCGCTCTCGATCGCGACGATGGTCACTGTGATGTTCGTCACCTTCATTGAATCGACCGGCATGTTCCTCGCGGTCGGCGACATGGTGGATCGTCCGGTCGATCAGAAGACGCTGGTGCGCGGCTTGCGCGTCGACGGCCTGGGCACGCTGATCGGCGGTATCTTCAACTCGTTCCCGCATACCTCGTTCTCGCAGAACGTCGGCCTGATCGGCGTGACCGGCGTGAAGAGCCGCTTTGTCTGCGCGATGGGCGGCGTGATCCTGGTGCTGCTGGGCCTATTCCCGAAGATGGCGCAAGTGGTCGCCTCGGTGCCGGCTTTCGTGCTCGGCGGCGCCGGCATCGTGATGTTCGGCATGGTCGCGGCGAACGGCATCAAGGTGCTGTCGAAGGTCGACTTCGTGAAGAATCACCACAACCTGTTCATCGTCGCGGTCAGTATCGGCCTGGGTCTCGTGCCGGTGGTGTCGCCGCACTTCTTCTCGAAGCTGCCGCCGGCGCTCTCTCCGCTGCTGCATAGCGGAATTCTGCTGGCATCGGTGTCGGCGGTCGTGCTGAATCTGATCTTCAACGGCGTAAAGAGCGAGAAAAAGGCGCAGTGCGAAATTCGCAGCGCCGGGCATGATTTCGACGGACGCGGCGGCAATGAACCGCGCGGCGACGACATGCTGCGCGCGGCTGACGTGCACTGAACGGCACGCAACATTTGAGCGCTTGCGCGAATGAGGGACCGCGCAAGCGCTGCGGATAAAAAAACGCCACGGCATGCCGTGGCGTTTTTTTCATGGCGGGCTGCGCAAGGCGGTTTCTGCTGAAACTGAAACCGCTCCACGCGCCCGGGGGCAACGAGCAATTCTAACCCGCCGTGGCCCCAGAAGCCGCCACCGGCGCGCTCGCCGCACCGTAGTCGACCGGTGCATCGGCCGGACGCGGCTGCTCGCCGTTGTGTTCGATCCAGCCGCCGCCGAGCACCTGATACAACGTCACGAGGTTCTGCAGACGTTCCATGCGGGCGGTGACCAGCAACTGCTGCGACGAATACAGATCGGTCTGCGCGGTCAGCACCGTCAGATAGCTGTCGACACCATTCGTATAACGCAGGTTCGACAGATCCAGCCGGCGCTGTTCGGCAAAGGTATTGCGCTCCAATGCCTGGATCTGCTGATCGTACGTGCCGCGCGCCGCCAGGGCGTCGGCCACATCGCGGAAGGCCGACTGGATCGCTTTTTCATACGTGGCGATCTGGACTTTCTTCTGGATATTGGCGAGATCGAGGTTGGCGAGATTCTGTCCGCCCTCGAAGATCGGCAACGTGATCGACGGTGCGAAGCTCCATGCCGCCGAACCCGGTTTGAACAGACCGCCGAGCGACGGGCTGAGCGTACCGAAGCTGCCGGTCAGCGAGACCTTCGGGAAGAACGCCGCGCGCGCCGCGCCGATGTTCGCATTGGCGGCCAGCAGATTTTCTTCGGCCTCCATGATGTCCGGACGACGCGTCAGCAGATCAGACGGCAGACCCGCCGGAATATCCGTGAGGAGATTCTGGTTGTCCAGCGTCATGCCCGGCGGCAGATCGTCCGGCAACGGCTCGCCGATCAACAGCACGAGCGCGTTATCCGCTTGCGCCCGCAGACGCAGCTGCTGCTGCAGGTTGGCCTGAGCCTGTTCGACCACGGTTTGCGATTGACGCAGATCCAGCTCCGAACCGGTGCCGTTGTCGAACTGCAGCTTGGCGATCCGATACGATTCCTGCGAGGTCTTCAGCGTGTTCTGCGTGACTTTCAACAGGTCGTCGAGCTCGAGCACGGTCATGTACTGGGTCGCCACCTGCGAGACCAGCGAGATTTCCGCCGCCTTGCGCGCCTGAGCCGTGGCCAGGTATTGCGCCAGCGCCTGGTCCTTCAGGCTCTGAATCCGCCCGAAGAAGTCGATTTCCCACGACGCGTTCAAGCCGACCGAATACGTGTTGGTAATCGTCTGCCCCGCGACCGACAGATCCTTCGGCGTGCGTTGCTTGCTTTGCGAAGCCGCGGCGTCGAGCGTGGGGAACAGCCCGGCGCGAACGATCCGGTATTGCGCCGCCGAGGCCTGCATGTTAAGCACCGACACGCGCAGGTCGCGGTTGTTCTTCAGCGCGATCTCGATCAACCGCTGCATGCGCGGATCGACGAAGAAATCACGCCAGCCGATATCCGCCGCGGCCACGCCGTTGGCGCTGCGCGCAGCATTCGTCGCGCCGGGCGGTTGCTTGCCCGCCTGGGTCGCGTCTGTCTGGCTCGCGCCCGGCTGGGTCGCGCCCGGTTGCGTGTCGTACACGCCGCCGGTCGGGAAGGTGCTCGTCGTGGGCGGAGCCGGACGCTCGTACTTCGGCGCCATCGTGCACCCCGCGGCGAACAGCGCGACCGCCACTGCAATCAGAGAGTGTTTTTGCATCTCAATGTCCGTCCTTGCCCGAGCCTTGATCCGTCGACCCGGCCGAAGCGCCGCCCTGGCCGTCATGCGGATGGTGCTGGTTGTAGTGTGCGAGCGCCTCGTCCGGGTCTTCCTTCTCACCGCCGAATTTCGCGCGGATCACGACGAAGAACATCGGGATCATGAAAATCGCGAGGAAGGTCGCCGTCAACATCCCGCCGATCACGCCGGTACCGATCGCGTGCTGGCTCGCTGAACCCGCGCCATTACTGATCGCGAGCGGCATCACGCCGAGAATGAACGCGAGCGAGGTCATCAGAATCGGGCGCAACCGCAGACGCGCTGCTTCCAGCGCGGCCTCGATCGGCCCCATGCCCTCACCCTGCTGCAGCTCGCGGGCGAATTCCACGATCAGAATCGCGTTCTTCGCCGACAGACCCACCGTGGTCAACAGACCCACCTGGAAGAACACGTCGTTCTCGAGTCCACGCAGCGTAGCGGCCAGCAGTGCGCCGATCACGCCGAGCGGCACCACCATGATCACCGAGAACGGAATCGACCAGCTTTCATACAGTGCCGCGAGACACAGGAACACGACGAGGATCGAAATGCCGTACAGAATCGGCGCCTGCGAACCGGACTGGCGTTCCTGCAACGACAGACCCGTCCACTCGTAGCCCACGCCGGCCGGCAGCTTCGCCACGAGCGCTTCCATGGCTGTCATGGCCTGACCGGTCGACTTGCCCGGTGCCGCCGCGCCCTGGATTTCCACCGCGGAAATACCGTTGTAGCGCTCCAGCTTCGGCGAACCGTAGGTCCACGTGCCGCTCGCGAACGACGAGAACGGCACCATGCCACCCGCCGAGTTACGCACGTACCAGGCGTTCAGGTCTTCCGGCGTCATGCGGAACGGCGCATCGCCTTGCAGATACACCTTCTTGATCCGGCCGTCGGTGTCGAGGAAGTTGTTCACGTACTGCGACGCCCACGCGATCGAGAACGTCTGGTCGATCGCGGACAGCGACACGCCGAGGGCCGAAGCCTTCTCGTGGTCGATATCCACCTTGAACTGCGGCGTGTCGTTCAGGCCGTTCGGACGCACCTGAGCCAGCGTCGGATCTTTCGCCGCCATGCCCAGCAACATATTGCGTGCTTCCATCAACTTTGCGTGACCGACGCCGGCGCGATCCTGCAATTCGAAGTCGAAGCCCGCGGCCGTACCAAGTTCAGGAATCGACGGCGGATTCACCGGATACACCAGCGCGTTCTTGTAGCTGCCGAAGTGCATGAAGAGACGGCCCACCAGCGCCTGCACCTTCTGATCGCTGTGCTGACGTTGCGAGTAATCCTTCATCCGCACGAACACGAGACCCGCATTCTGGCCGCGACCGGCGAAGCTGAAGCCGTTCACGGTAAAGGTCGATTCGACGATGCTCTTCTCGGTGTTGAGCAGATAGTCGGACACGTCCTTCAACGCGCGCGCCGTGGTTTCCTGCGTCGAGCCCGACGGCGTTTGCACCAGCACGAACATCGTGCCCTGGTCTTCGTCAGGCAGGAACGACTTGGGCAACTTCACGAACAGCAGGCCGACCGCGAAAATCACCACCATATAGATGATCAGCCAACGGCCCGAGCGCTTGATCACGTGGTGCACGCCCGAGTGATACTTGTCGCGGCTCCTGTTGAAGGTGCGGTTGAACCAGCCGAAGAAACCGGTGGTTTTTTCCTGATGCCCCGGTTCAACCGGCTTGAGAATCGTCGCGCACAATGCCGGCGTCAGAATCAACGCGACCAGCACGGACAGCACCATGGCCGCCACGATCGTCAGCGAGAACTGCCGGTAAATTGCGCCGACCGAACCACCCGAGAACGCCACCGGCACGAACACCGCCGAGAGCACGAGCGCCACGCCGACCAGCGCGCCGGTAATCTGATCCATCGCCTTGCGGGTTGCGTCACGAGGCGATAAACCCTCCTCCTGCATCACCCGCTCGACGTTTTCCACCACCACGATCGCATCGTCCACCAGCAAGCCGATCGCCAGCACGAGCCCGAACATGGACAGCGTGTTGATCGAGAAGCCCACCAGACCCATGATCGCGAACGTGCCCAGCAGCACCACCGGCACCGCGATCGTCGGGATCAGCGTGGCGCGCAGGTTTTGCAGGAACAGGTACATGACCAGGAACACCAGCACGATACCTTCGAGCAGCGTCTTGACCACTTCTTCGATCGACAGACGCACGAAAGGCGTGGTGTCGTACGGGTACTGCACCACCAGACCGTGCGGGAAGTACTTCGACAGTTCGGCGACCTTCGCGCGCACCGCCTTCGCGGTAGCCAGCGCATTCGCGCCGGTAGCGAGCTGAATACCGAAGCCCGCCGTCGGCTGGCCGTTGTACTTGGTGTCGAAGTTGTAGTTTTCGCCGCCGAGCTCGATACGCGCCACGTCCTTGATGCGAACGCGCGAGCCGTCCTGGTTCACCTTCAGCAGCACGTTGCCGAACTGTTCAGGCGTATTGAGCAGCGTGGCTTCCGTGATGGTGGCCTGCAACACCTGACCCGGCACGGAAGGCGTGCCGCCGAGCGAACCACCCGCGACCTGCACGTTCTGCGCTTGCAACGCGGTTTCCACATCCACCGGCGTGAGGCCGAAGTTGGTCAGCTTGTTCGCGTCCAGCCAGATCCGCATGGCGTACTGCGAACCGAACAGCGTCACCGTGCCCACGCCGTCGATACGGCTCACCGGATCCTGAATGTTCGACGCGACGTAGTTCGCCAGGTCGTACTTGTTCATGCTGCCGTCTTCGGACACGAACGCCATCACCAGCAAGAAGCTGCTGCTCGACTTCGTGACCTTGGTGCCCAACTGCTGCACGGCTTGCGGCAACAGCGGCGTGGCGAGCTGCAGCTTGTTCTGCACCTGCACCTGCGCGATGTCAGGATTGGTGCCGGCCGCGAACGTCAGCGTGATGGTTGCCGTACCCGAGTCGTCCGAGGTGGACGACAGATACAGCAAGTGGTCGAGACCACTCATCTGCTGCTCGATCACCTGCGTGACGGTGTTTTCCACCGTCTTCGCCGATGCGCCCGGGTACGTTGCGCTGATCTGCACGGCCGGCGGCGCGATGGTCGGGTACTGCGCGATCGGCAATGTGAAGACCGACGCGATGCCCGCGAGCATCAGAATAATGGCGATCACCCATGCAAAAATCGGGCGATCAATGAAGAACTTTGCCATGAGGCGGGCTCCCTGTTATTACGCGCCCGATGCAGCGGAGGCAGGTTGTGCCGTCTGCGCAGCACCGCTGGCGGCCGGCGCGCTTTGAGCAGCAGCGCCGGAAGCGGGTGTGGCGGGAAGTTGCGCGGCGACGGTCTTGACCTGCATGCCGGGTTTCGCCTTGTCGGTGCCCTGCACGATCACGCGGTCGCCCGGCTTCAGGCCGCTTTCGACCACCCAGTTCGAACCGTACGTGCCCGAGGTGACCAGCTGACGCAACACCACCTTGTTGTCGTTACCGACGACCAGCGCGGTCGGCTGGCCCTTCTGGTCGTGCGTGATGCCGACTTGCGGCACCACGAGCGCGCTTTCGTTGACGCCTTCTTCGATGCGCGCGCGCACGAACATGCCTGGCAGCAGCACCTTGTCGGTGTTCTTGAAGATCGCGCGCACGGTGACCGAACCGGTGCCCTGGTCGACCGTCACGTCGGTGAACTGCAGCTTGCCCTTCTCCGAATAGGTGCGGCCGTCTTCGAGAATCAGCGACACCTTGGCGGCGTCCGGCCCGGTCGTCTTCAGACGTCCTTCCTGCATATCGCGGCGCAGCTTCAGCCCGTCGAGGCTCGATTGCGTCAGGTCCACATAGACCGGATCCAGTGTCTGCACGGTGGCCATCAAGGTGGCGGCGCTGGCCTGCACGTAGGCGCCCGGCGTGACCTGCGAAATGCCGACCTGGCCGCTCACCGGCGAAACCACGTCCGTGTAGCCGAGGTTGATCTGCGCTGTATCCACCGCCGCCTTGCCCGCGGCGACGTCGGCCACTGCCTGCCCTTGCGAGGCGACGGCGTTGTCGTAGTCCTGCTTGCTGACCGCATTGGCCGCCACCAGCACCTTGTAACGGTTCGCTTGCGCAGTGACCGACACGAGGTTGGCCTGCGCCTTCGCCAGGCTCGCCTTGGCGTTATTCAGCGTGGCGATGTACGGCGCCGGATCGATCTTGTACAGACGTTGTCCCGCTTTGACCTGACTGCCTTCCGTGAACTCGCGGCGCAGCACGATGCCGTCGACCCGCGCGCGCACTTGCGCCACGAGGAAGGCACTGGTGCGGCCGGGCAATTCGGTGACGACGGGCACGGCCGTCGGCTGAACAGTGACGACGCCGACTTCCGGCGTTTGTTGCGGCGGGGCAGATTGTTTTGGTCCGCACGCTGCCAGCAATACGGCAGCCGTCGCGGCACTGATTAAGCGGAATGGAACCCGTTCGACGCGCATGGAGCGACCTCTGTCAAAGACTGAGAATGAAAAAGTGCGCGCATCCCTACCCCGGGGACGACAGCGCACACATGCGTCTTGCGACGCTTGACCGGACACCCGCGGACGCACACCGAACCTGCAGGGCACCCTGAGTGAAATGCGCCATACCGGGGAAATGCCGCGCGGCGCCGCCCGTCCGGGCACGGCGCGAAGAGCGTTTTGAAAGGCAACAGTGACGGATATTAACGTTTCGTCACGGCTTGGGCTATCCGATCGTGGGATGCTATTATATATACATTCACGAATGCATGTAAAAGTGCGTTTATATCTCTTGCTGGCTGGGGGCTTGCAAGATCGCTTCGCAATTCGGTCAACGGTAGACGGATTGTCATCGGGCGTACTTAAAAACGCCCGGGAAAACCCCACAATCAGGGCAGGTCATTCCAACATGGTCAGAAGAACCAAAGAAGAGGCGCAGGAGACGCGCAACAGTATTCTCGACGCGGCCGAAAGGGTTTTCTTCGAGAAAGGCGTATCGCGCACGTCGCTTGCCGATATCGCGCAGGCCGCGGGCGTCACACGCGGTGCCATCTATTGGCACTTCGCACATAAGAGCGATCTGTTCACGGAAATGTTCGACCGCGTGCTGCTGCCGCTGGACGAACTCAAGGCCGCTTCGCAAGATCCCAACGAGCCTGATCCGCTCGGACGTCTGATGGAAATCTGCACAGTCTGTCTGCGCGACACCGCCAACGACCCGCGTCGCCGGCGCGTGTTCGACATCCTGTTTCTGAAATGCGAGCTGGTCGAGGAAATGGGTCCGGTGATGGTCCGCTATCAGACCAACATGCGCGAAGGACTTCAGAAAATCCAGGGCGGTCTGCGCAATGCCATCTCCAAAGGGCAACTGCCCGCGGATCTGGACACGAAGCTGGCGGCGGCGATGGTGCATGCGTTCGTCAGCGGTTCGCTGCGCGACATGCTGTTTTTGCCCGACGCCACGGATTTCGGCGCCCATGCCGTGCAGATGGTCGAAGGCATGTTCGACGCACTGAAGCTAAGCCCGTCTCTGCGCAATGGGCATGCGCAGCGGAGCGGCGGCGGTTAGGCGATCGCCTGACGGAAGCGGCGGACGAAAAAAGGCGGACGGGTGAGCAACCCGCCGCCTTTGTTTTCATGCACAGCATGCGTGATGCCGCATCCGCCGCTTTGTTCTACCCGGCCGACCGCATTCTATATAGCAGCGCTCGACGCGACCATCGTCCGCGATCTCTACGCCGCGGCCCGCGTGGCCCTTGCCTTCTGATTCGACGCATAGATGTTGTCCCGCTCCAAAGGCGTCCCACTCCGCACTGCCGCGATCCACTCGTCCGTGCTCGCCACTGCCGCGAAACGCGACTGCAGCACCACGCTGAACACCCGGTGGATGTCCTGCGCGCTGGCGAAACCCGCGCTGTTCTGATACGGCACAGAACCCGTCGCGTCGTGCAGGAATTCGACGGTCAGTCCCGCGTGAACCGCGTGATTGATGGTCGACGCGTCGCAGTTGTGCGTCATGTAGCCGGCAACCGTCAGCGTGTCGATCTGGCGCGCGGCGAGCCAGTCGGCCAGGTCGGTGCCTGTGAAAGCGCTCGGCAGCGACTTTTCGACGTAATGATCGCGAGTCCGCTCGCCCACCACCGGATGCAGCTCCGCGCCGCTGCTGCCACGCGCGAATAGCGGCGAGCTGGCCGGCGCGAAGTTTTGCACGACCACCACCGGCACGCCGGCGGCCCGCGCCGCATCCATCGCGCGGCCGATATGGGCGAGCGAGCTTTGCACGTCCGGATATTCGATCGGCAGATCGCCGGTCACGTATTCGTTCTGCACGTCGATAACGATCAGCGCACGGCGCGGTGTGGTCATGGCAAGACTCCTCGGTCGGTAAATGGGCGGCGCGGGCGGGTCCAGTCTGGACTCGGAGCGAGCTGCGGGGATGACTGCATTGTTCCCTCACGGCGAATTTCCCGACAGCGACCCGAATGACAAGATTCGCTAGAATCGGGCCATTGTCGGAATTCACGAGATGACTGATGGCCACGCCCGCTTCCACTTCCGTTTCCTCTGGCACGACGCGCGGCGAACCGCTCCGCCACATCGTCGTGGTGGTCGCGTTCGATCGCATCAGTCCGTTCCATCTTTCGGTGCCGTGCGTGGTGTTTGGCGAAGACCGCAGCGGCGGCGGCGTGCCGGAGTTCGACTTCCGCGTCTGCGCCGCCGAAACGGGCGCGCTGACCACCACCGCCGGCTTTTCGATCGCCGTCACGCATGGACTGGAAGCGCTCGCCGACGCCGACACGATCATCGTGCCGAGCTGGCGCGACCCAGCCGAAACGCCGCCCACAGCGCTGCTCGGCGCACTACGCGCCGCCCACGCGCGCGGCGCGCAACTGGTCGGGCTTTGCCTGGGCGCATTCGTGCTGGCAGCCGCCGGCATCCTCGACGACCGTCCGGCGTCGACGCACTGGGCGTGGGCCGACGACTTCGCGCGCCGCTACCCGCGCGTGCGCCTCGACCCGAACGTCCTCTATGTCGACGACGGCAATGTGCTGACCTCGGCCGGCACGGCGGCGGGCCTCGACTGCTGTTTGCATGTGATGCGCAAACTGTGCGGCGCTGCAGTGGCCAATCACGTCGCGCGCCGGCTGGTGGTGCCCCCGCATCGGCAAGGCGGCCAGGCGCAATACGTTCAGCAGCCGATGCCGCCGAATGTGCGCGGCGACCGGCTGTCGGATCTGCTCGATTGGGTGAGCGGCAATCTGACGTTGCCGCATACGCTCGACACGCTGGCCGGGCGCGCGCTGATGAGCCGCCGCACCTTCACGCGACGCTTCCGCCTCGCCACGGGCACGACTGTCGGCGCATGGCTGCTGGCGCAGCGGCTGGCTCGCGCGCAGCAATTGCTCGAGAGCACCGACGAGCCGGTGGAAGCGATCGCCGGAATCGCGGGCTTCGGTTCGGCCGCTTCGCTGCGGCAACATTTCGCGGAGGCGTTCCGCACGTCGCCGTCGGCATGGCGAAGGGAGTTTCGTGGCGTGTGAGTGTGCATGCGCGAGCGCCAGCGCGGCGCTGCTCGGCTGACGACGTTTCGTAGCAGGCCACCGGAATTTCGTAGTCGCATGGACACGACAGCGGCGCTACCCGCCGCGCTTGCGCCGCCGCTACGACAGGCACCTGGCAGAATCAATGCTCGCTGATCCAGCGCGCGACATACAACAGCAGCGCGACCAGAAAGATCATCGCGGCCCAAGCCCAGTTCGGGACCGCGTGAGGACTCGGCTCGTGATGCGGAACCCCGTGCGACACACCATGCGCGGCTCCGTGCGACGCGCTGGCCGCGCGCCCGGGCAGCGCATTGCCGTGATCCGACCTTACTCGCCGCGCCATGCTGCCGAGCGTGATCGGCCGCAGAAACACATGCTGGCGGCGCACCGCCGAACCCCGGGCGCGATTCGGACCTTGCCCATGCTTCGCGCGCACGACAGCATCGAACTCCGTAAAAAAGTCGTCGGCCAGTTGATGCAGCGCGTTTTCGAGTTGCCGCGTCGGCAGTTCCGCGAGCGGGCCCGACGAGGTCGCCCAGATGGTGTAATCGATCCGCGTGCTGCGCTCCCTGTCGGCGGCGTGCGCGCTTTCGTCAGCGCGCAAGCGTACTTCGATCTGGCCGCGCAACGCGCCGATCCCCTCGGCCCGCGCTTTGAAATTGATGGTGCGACGCTGCGCATCCGCCGGACCGGAATCCTGGCCGGCCACGTGGGCACGCGCCTGGTAGCGCGCGCGCAGCGGACCGAGCGGCACGGTCATGATCAGCTCGTATTCGCCGTGCGCGAGGCGGGTGAACGACTCGCAATTGTCGAGGCTGGCCCGCAGCAGCGCGAGATCCTGCAACGCTTCCCAGACGTCGGACGGCGCAAGTGGAATCCGTAACGCGTCGTTCAGTTCCATGCCAGCCTCCCCGATGAACGCGCGACAGCGGGATCAGGACGTCTGATCGATGCGGTCGACGCGCGATGCGTAAAACGCGAGATACCCTTTGATCTTCATCGCCGATTCGAGCGGCGTTTCGTAACTCCACACGGCGTTCTCGATCAGGCCGTCTTCCGTGCGCAGATGGAAATACGACGCGTCGCCCTTGAACGGACAGTGCGTGGTGTGCGTCGAGCGCTCGAGCCGGGCCATGTTCACGTCCGAGCGCGGGAAATAGAACACGTCCGCCAGACCGGTTTCCGACAATGTCAGTCCCGCCTGCGTATCGGCCATGGTGACGCCGCCGTGGATCATCCGCACCCGGTGGCTGTTGCCGGTGATCACGATGGTGTGCGCGCCTGCGCTCGCGTCGGGGCTACCGTGAGATGTCAAGGCATCGCTCATGTCTCGGCTCCGTGATGATGTGCGGTCGTGCAAACAGTAAAGCCACGGGGGGTGCCCGTGGCTTCATTATCGGCCAAAGTCCGGCCGATTGCGCAACCTTCCTGCACGCAGTGCGGCGCTAACCACACCACCACCCGTAACGGCGCCGGGCTTACTGCGTGTCTTACTGCGTGTTCCAGTAGAACGCGGCCTTCGCAGTGCCCTTGGCCGGGATCGTCACCGCTTTGGACTGGTCGCGGTCCTTGTATTGAGCGTGCACCGTGTAGCGCCCCGGGCGCACTTTCACCAGCATATACGGCCCGCGCGACGTGGTGCTCAGCACCTCGCCGTTGTGCGCGTCGACCAGACGCACATGAACGTCGGCGAGAAAGTCGGAACCCGGGCCCGTAAAGCGCAGCGAGAGCGGCCACTGGCTTTGCGCCTGTTGCAATGCCTTCGATTCGTCGAGACCGACGCCGCCCGACACGAACGAGACGTCGCCTTGCTGCTGGATTTGCGGCAGGCCGCCGCCATTGGCGTTGCCCGCGCTGGTTTGATCGGTGGTCGTGCCGCCGGTCGTATCGCTTGCCTGCTGTGCGTATGCGCCACCCGCCAGACCGAGCGTGAGCGCTGCGGCGACCGCGGCGGCTACGATCCTTCGCTGATTGCGTTGGGTTTTCATCGGTTCGCTCCTTGTTGAAGTCCTATGCCTGCTTCTCCGGTTTCCGGCGATGGGCCCGGATCAAAGCAGACGCAACCTGCGTGCCAAGCCGTGGGCTGAGTCATATGGAGACCGCCATATGCCACCCCGGGCGGCGCACAGCGCCCTTCTTCGATGCAAAGGTCCAATAAAAAATTGCCGGTCCGCCGGCATTAAATGCAACGGACCGGCAAGCATTACTTCAACTCGCGGTGAGATCAGCCGCGGCGTCGGTCAAACTTCCAACCGGACGAGCGGCTATGCCGTCCACCTCTCGCGACGGATCAGCCGAGATCCACCGGTACGAAGATCTGCGAGTTGTCGCGCTGGATCAGCAACGCGATGCTGTTGCCGGCGCCGGCGATTATCTGTTTCAGTTGGTCGACGCTCGAAATGGGCCGGCCGTTGACCGCCAGAATCACGTCGCCCGGTTGAATGCCGGCGCTTTCCGCCGCGCCGCCCGATTGCTGCACCAGCAGACCGTGCGAAACCGACGCGCCGCTCTTCTCTTCCGGCGTCAGCGGCCGCACCGCCACACCGAGCCGGCCTTGCAACTGCGTCGGCTGATCGGCCTTGCCCGAAGCGACCTTCGCATCCGACAACGAGCCGATGGTTACCTTGAGGTCTTTGGTGGCCTTGTCGCGCCAGACCTGCACGGTTGCAGAACTGCCCGGCGCCAGACCTGCGACCTGCGCCGGCAGATCGGACGAGTCGCTGACCGGTTCGCCGTTCACCGACAGGATCACGTCGCCCGGCTGCAAGCCGCCCTTGGCCGCCGGGCCGCCCGGATCGACCGAGCTGACCAGCGCGCCCTGCGGCTTCTGCATGCCGAACGAGTTGGCGAGCGTCTGGTCCATGCCCTGCACCGCCACGCCGAGACGGCCGCGGCTCACGTGGCCGGTCTTGACGATGTCGTCCTTGACCTTGATCGCCTCATTGATCGGGATGGCGAACGAAAGGCCCTGGAAGCCGCCCGTCTGCGAATAGATCATCGAGTTGATACCGATCACTTCGCCTTGCAGATTGAACAGCGGTCCGCCCGAGTTGCCTGGGTTCACCGGCACGTCGGTCTGAATGAACGGCGTGTAGTTTTCGTTAGGCAGCGAGCGCGACTTCGCGCTGATGATGCCCGAGGTCACCGTGTTGTCGAAACCGTAAGGCGAGCCGATCGCGACGACCCACTGGCCGACCTTGCTCTGGCGCGGATCGCCGATCTTCACGGTCGGCAGATTGCTCGCGTCGATCTTCAGCACGGCGACGTCGGACTGCTTGTCGGCGCCGACCACCTTGGCCTTGAACTCGCGCTTGTCGGTCAGCTTCACGGTGACGACGTTCGCGCCGTCCACCACGTGCGCGTTAGTCAGGATATAGCCGTCATTGCTGACGATGAATCCCGAGCCCAGGCTCGCGCTCGGCTGATCGGTCGCATCGCCGCCGTCGCCGCCGCCTTGCATGCCCGGCATGCCGCCGAAGAAATGCTTATAGAACTGGTAGAACGGGTCACTCGGATCGATCGGCAACTGATTGCCGTTGCCATTGCCGGGATTGCCGCGCAGCGCCGTCTGCTTGACGACGTGCTTCGCGCTGATGTTCACCACGGCCGGACCGTAGGTTTCGACGAGGCCCGAGAAGTCGGGAATGCCGGTTTTAGCGGCGGCTTCAGCGGGCATCATCGCGGCTTGCGCCGGCGAGATCACCTGAGGCGCGGGCACGTCGCGATGCCCCGCTACATAGCCGGCGGAAAGCGCTACGGCGACGGCGATTGCAACGGCGCTGCGGGACAAGGTTTTCGCGTTCATCGTGTACTCCTGACTGGGAGAAAGAGACTTTGGATGTCTCGAAGCGTACGTGGCATCGCTTAAAAGAGTCTTAAGCAGCGACAGATCGCTTCCAACCAGCTATTTAGGCCTGTTTAAGCCCTCTTTAAGTCTCTTTACGAACAGAAAGCCTTGCCTTCAAAATCGCACGCTCACCTGCAAGCCGCCCGCCGGCGACTCGTCGAGCGATACGGCGGCATGATGCTGCACGGCGATGCGGCGCACGATCGCCAGACCCAGACCGGTGCCCGCCACGTCGGTACGGACGCGATTCGCGCCGGCGCCCGCGCGATAGAAACGATCGAACACGCGATCGCGTTCGGCCGGCTCGATCCCCGGCCCGCTGTCGGCGATCCGCACGACCGGGTGTCCCTCTTCGACATGCAGGCTGACGTCCACACGTCCGCCGCGTGGCGTGTACTTGGTTGCGTTATCCACGAGATTGTTGAACATCACGCGCAACGCGTCGGCATCGCCGATCACGGTGGCGGATTCGGTCGCCTCGATGCCGAGATCGACGCCGCGATCGAGCGCAAGCGGCGCGTAAGCCACCACGCACTCTTGCAGCAGCGCGCGCAGATCGACCGCGTCGGTGGCGGCAAGGCCGTCCGGTTCAGAACGCGCCAGCGCCAATAGCTGTTCCGCAAGACGCGTGGCGCGTGTCACGCCGGCTTGCAGATCGGCGAGCGCTTCGCTGCGGCCGCTATCGTCCTTCGCGCGCGCCACCAGTTGCGCCTGAATCTGCACGGCGGCGAGCGGCGTGCGCAGTTCGTGCGCGGCGTCGGCGACGAATGCTTTCTGAGTATCGAGCGCGGTGGCGAGCCGTGCGAGCAGACCGTTCAGCGCGCGCACCAGCGGCTGCACTTCGAGCGGCAAGCGCTGATCCGGCAAAGGATCGAGCGCTTCGGGATGACGCGCGTCGAGCGCGCTGGTCACGCGCCGCAATGGCCTGAGTCCGCGACCGATAACCACCCACACCGCGAGCCCCAGCAACGGTAGCAGCACGATCAACGGCCACAGCGTACGCAACGCGACATTCGCAGCGAGCCGGTTGCGCACGGAAATCGGCTGCGCCAGTTGCACCACGTTGTCGCCGACGATCGCGCCATACACGCGCCACTCGCCGCGATCCGTGTGCTCGGTCGAAAACCCGAGTTCGGCGCGCGGCGCGAGCGGCGCACGCGGACGCGAGTAGTACATCAGCACGCCGTTGCGATTCCAGATCTGCAGCACGATGCCCTCGTCGCCGGTGTCGCGCGAACCGAGCACTTGGGAGAACGGTTCCGACGGCAGCGCGGCGGCGATCTGCTCCAGTTGGTAATCGAAAAGTTCGTTGGCTTCGGCCAGCGCTTGCCGGTAAATCAGCCAACCCGCAATGCCGACGCCGAGCAGCACCAGCGCCAGCAGCCAGACCAGCAATTGACGGCGAATCGAACGCATCGGCTCAGGCGTCCTTCGCGATCATGTAGCCCAGACCGCGCACGTTGCGGATCAGCTCCGCACCGAGCTTCTTGCGCAGCGCGTGAATGTAGACCTCGACCGTGTTGCTGCCGATCTCCTCGCCCCAGCCGTACATTTTTTCTTCGAGCTGGCTCTTCGAGAGCACGGCGCCGGGACGCGCAAGCAGCGCCTCGAGCAGCGCGAATTCTCGCGCCGACAACGCGACCGGCGCGCCGTCGAGCGTGACCTGATGAGAGGCGGGATCGAGCGTCAGGTTGCCGTGGCGAATGGTCGAATCGCTGCGTCCGGACTGACGCCGGATCAATGCGCGCATGCGGGCGCCGAGTTCGTCGAGATCGAAAGGTTTGACGAGGTAATCGTCGGCGCCGGCGTCGAGGCCTTTGACACGATCCGCCACGGCATCGCGCGCGGTGACGATCAGCACCGGCAGCGCGTGACCGCGCGAGCGCAGCGTGCGCAAGACGTCGAGGCCGTCGCGTTTGGGCAGGCCCAGGTCGAGCAGCACGAGATCGTAAGGCTGGCTGCCCACCGCGCTGAGCGCCGCTTCGCCGTCTTCCACCCAGTCGACCGCAAAGCCTTCGCCGCGCAGCGCCTTGCGCACGCCTTCAGCAATCATCCGGTCGTCTTCGACTAGCAAGATGCGCATGGTTATCCGTTCCGAATCGTTCGATGATGCCGCATTCTAGCGCCCGCTCCGTGCATGCGCGCCGCGTGGCGCATTTTCCACCGCAGCCTGGCGGCAACTCTCTACAATGGGCGCTTTGCTTCGCGCGGCCGGCATTTTGTGTCCGCGCGCCAACGCGATCCATCGGCACCGCCGGGATTGCCGCGTGCCCCACGCCCTGACATTTTGCTTTTTCGCCCGTCCATGACGCACGCTTTTCTGGTTTCTCTTGCACGCCGCATCAAGTATGTTCGTCATGTCGCGCTGCGTACGCGATCCGCTTCTGTTTCCGCCGCTCCAGGCACATTCACTGAGCCGTTCGATGGCGTGGCTCGCGCAGCTTCGGCCATAACAACCGCTTCCACCATACATCTGCCGCGCCGGTTCGCGCCGCGCGCCGTGACATGGCTCGTCGCCTGCGCCGCGCTCGGCTGCGGCGCATCGCTGCCGCTAGTCGCGCAGGCTCGCGTCAAGGCCACGCGTCCGAGCGTCAACGTCACCACGGTCTTGCCGCAGTCGGTGATGCTGGGCTTGCAGCGCGCGCACGTGCCCTTGTCGTCGATCAGCGTGGTCGTGGAGAAAGTCGGCGATCGCACGCCGATCCTCGCACTGAACGCCGGCAAGCCGATGATGCCCGCCTCGACGATGAAACTCGTCACCACCTACTCGGGCCTGTCGATACTCGGCCCGGACTACCGCTGGCGCACCAGCGCCTACGCGGACGGCACCATCGACGCGAACGGCGTGCTGCACGGCAATCTCTACATTCAGGGCACGGGCGACCCGAAGCTCGTGCCGGAAGAACTGATCGATCTCGTGCAGAAGATCCATAAGGCGGGCATCACCGGCATAGACGGCGCACTGGTGCTCGACAAGCGCTACTTCGATCCGTCCACACGCGACCTTCCGCCGTTCGATGACGACGCCACCGCGCCGTACAACGTCGGCCCCGATCCGCTGCTGTATGCATTCAAATCGCTGTCGTTCACGCTGACGCCGTCGCCCGACGGCAGCGTCGCGATCGACGTGCTGCCCGCGCTCGCGCAGTTGCAGATCGACAACCAGATGCACGCGGTGAACGGCCCGTGCCGCGGCGACGCGGCCTCGGTGTCGCCCACTGTCACGCCGCAACCGAACGGCACCGTCGTGGCCTCGTTCAGCGGCGACTATTCGATGCGCTGCGGCCCGCGCACGATCAATGTCGCGGTACTCGACCACTCGGCTTTTTTTGCGGGCGGTTTTCTCGCGCTCTGGCAGCAAACCGGCGGCACGTTCAGCGGCGCGACGCACGAAGGCGCGGTGCCCGTCGGCGCCAAACTGGTGGCGACGCATCAGGGGCCGGTGCTGTCCGACATCGTTCGCGACATCAACAAGTTCAGCAACAACACGATGGCGCGCAACCTGTTCCTGACGATCGGCGCCGCCGAGGAAAAAGGGCCCGCGACGACCGCCAAATCGGCGCGCGCAATCCAGGCGTTTCTGCGCCGCGACAGCGTCGACATGGAATATCTGACGCTGGATAACGGCTCGGGCCTCTCGCGCGAAGAGCATGTCACCGCGCTCTCACTCGCTGATCTATTGCAGCGAGCCAACGCGAGTCCGGTCGCGCAGGTGTTCGTGGAGTCGCTGCCGATCGCGGGCGTCGACGGCACCATGCGCAACCGCTTGACCAACCAGGGCGCGGGCGGCAATGCGCACATCAAGACGGGCACCTTGCGCGACGTTCGGGCAATCGCGGGCTATGTGGCCTCGGCGGACGGTAACAGTTACGTGGTGGTCAGCCTGATCAACGATCCGCATTCGGAAGCCGCGCGCGC
Source organism: Paraburkholderia sp. BL17N1 (assembly GCF_003634175.1). NCBI lineage: Bacteria > Pseudomonadati > Pseudomonadota > Betaproteobacteria > Burkholderiales > Burkholderiaceae > Paraburkholderia > Paraburkholderia sp. BL17N1. The sequence continues at coordinate 2,092,369 of NZ_RBIW01000001.1, read as the reverse complement.
CGCGCACGACGCGCTGCTCGAATGGGTGTATCAAGGACCGTCGCAGGGCTTCACCAAGGTGTCCGATCCGGTCGTCGAACCGCGCAACATCAAGCCCAGGAAAAACCCGCACGCGCGTGGCGCTCACTGAGTGTTCCTTCTAGCGAAGCCGCGCGCGGCAACGTGCTCAAGCGTGTACGCTGTCGGGCAGTGTTTGAGGCGCGCGTAATACGCTGGACGTGACGCCGGGGCGGTGCATCGATTACGGCCCCGCTCGAACAAAAACGACAACATCCGCTGCGCACAACGCGGCGGCCAGGGACCACGGAGGAAGACACAATGCAATTCGATGCCGAATTGCTGCTGCTCGCCATGGCGCCAGTCTTTCTCGCATGCATCGGCTGGGAGGCGTGGCACCTGCGGCGCACGCAACCGGGCGCGCAACTCTATAGCTGGCGCGACACGCTCTGCAACGCCGCGCTCGCGCTAATGCAGCAAGCCGCCGACAAGCTCGCGTGGCTCGCCATCATTCCGGTCTACGCGTTCTTCTACGATCACTATCGCATCTACACGTGGCAGGCGGGCTGGGTCTCGTTTGCCGTGCTGTTCATCGCGCAGGATCTGCTCTACTACGTGTTCCACCGCTGCAGTCATCGCGTGCGCTGGCTGTGGGCCGCGCATGTCGTGCATCACTCGTCGGAGCGCATGAATTTTTCAACCGCGTTCCGTCAGAGCCTGATGTATCCGGTCGCGGGCATGTGGCTATTCTGGACGCCGCTCGCCGTGCTCGGTTTTCCGCCGAAGCAGATCGTCGCGATCGTGCTCATCAATCTCGGCTTTCAGTTTTTCGTGCATACGCAGGCCATCGGCAAACTCGGCTGGCTCGAAATCGTGTTCAATACGCCGTCGATTCATCGCGTGCATCACGCGCGCAACGACCGCTATATCGACCGCAACTATGCCGGCGTGCTGGTGATCTGGGATCGCCTGTTCGGCAGCTACGTCGAGGAGGATTTGCGCGATGCGCCGGTGTACGGCATCGTCGAGCCGCTTCACACCTACAACCCGCTGAAGGCGACGTTTCACGAATGGGCGTCGATGGCCGCCGACTTCGCGAGCGTGCGCGGCTGGCGCAACAAACTGCGCGCGCTGTTTGCGCCGCCCGCGTGGGCGGCGGATTATCATGCGCGGCGCGCCGCCGGTTCATCGGGAGCGCGCATGGACTCAGGTGAATATTCGGGCGAGGCTACGCGCGCGAAGCAAGACCATACGGCCGCGTTTCAAACACCACGCAGGCCGTAGAAGATTCTGTAAGCTGTCGTCACGCCGCCTAAGCGGTGGGCGCTGGCTGCAACACATGGCAAAGGGCCACACATACATACGAGGAGATGTCGTCAACATGAAGCAAACAGCATCGCGGAAACAACATTGGCTGCGTGTCACGCAGATCGCCATGGCCAGCACGGCATTCGCTCTGCTCGCGGCTTGCGGCGGGGGTAGCGACAATAACAACAACGCCAGCAGCACGCCTGCGGGCGGAGTCAAGCTGCAGGTCGTGTCGTTCGGCGACAGCTTGTCGGATGTCGGCACGTACTCGCCGGTCATTCAAGGGAGCTTCGGCGGCGGCCGCTTCACGACGAACCCGGGTGAAGTGTGGACCCAGAAGGTCGCTGAGTATTACGGCGACACGTTGACGCCGGCCTACCTCGGCGGCTTCGGCCAGCCGCTGGTCGCAACGGGTGGCCTGGGCTATGCGCAAGGCGGCTCGGACGTCGTCAATGCTCAAGGCCAGGGTTGGGCGCCCAACAACATGGCCGCGACGACCGTGCCGGTCGTGACCCAGGTGGCCAACTACCTGGGCGCGCATGCGAGCTTCAATGCAAACCAACTCGTGCTGATCAACGGCGGCGCGAATGACATCTTCCAGTTCGCGGGGACCACCGCCAATCTGACGGCGCTGGGCGCCGCGCTACAGACGCAGTACCCGCTGCTCGTGCAAGCCGGCACACTGCCGAACTCGCAAGCGGGCCAAGTGGCGTTCATCGTCGGCTACCTGCAGAAGTTGCCCAATCCGCAGATCGCGCAGGCCGCCACGCAGCTCGCGGCGCAAGTCCAGAAGATCGTCGGCTCGGGCGCGACTCACGTGGTGGTGTCGACGGTGCCGGACATCGGCAACACGCCGCTCGGCGTCGCCGCCAACGCAAGCACGCCTGGCACGGCTGCGCTGCTGTCCGGCATTACCGCGGCGTATAACTATCTGCTGGTGCAGAACCTGACGGCTCTCGGCCTGGTGGGTACGGGCAAGGTCATCGTGGCCGACGCGTTCACCTGGATCGATCAGCAATTGCCGAACTACAAGGCGCTGGGCTTCACGGTGTCGAACACCGGCACGGCGTGTAACCTGACGTCGATGCAGGCCAACGCAACCGCGTACGCCACCGCCAATCCGAGCGCAACGAACGGGCTGACGCCGGCTCAGTACGGCGCCCAGTTCGGCTCGTCGCTGTTCTGCTCGCCGCAGACTTATACGGTGGCTGGCGCTGACCAGACCTATATGTTCGCGGATACGGTGCACCCGAGCACGCACCTGCACGCGTTGTTCGCGCAGTACGTGCAGCAGCAGATCGCTGCGACGGGGTTGGGGAAGTAATCAGGCGAGACGTTGCAGGCAAAACGGCGGATTGAGGCTCGATCCGCCGTTTTTCTTTGCTGTGGTGAATGAGAGGCCCGGCGGCCGATGCAGCCGTGCTGCCGGCATTATCCCTGCGCTTCGAACGCGGCGGCCGCCCGGCCAAGCCGGTCATTCACCGCGATCCACTCGATCGTATCCGGCAGCTTCTCGATCAGAATCCGCGTCACGTTCGCGCGATCCAGCGCCCGCAGCAAGCCATACAACTCACGCGCGTAGACATGCGGATCTTCAGGCGCGGCGATGAAATGCACGCCTTCGGCATCGGCCCAAGGTCCGGCTCGCGACGCACGCGCCACCAGCGCCACGCGCTCATCCGCTTGCCGCGCGGCAAGCAAAGGCTCCAGCGCGACGAACGGCAACAGCGCCAGCGGCGTGCGCGGCGCGTAATGCGCCTTCAACGTGCCGGAAGCCCGTGGCGCAGTCGCGTCGGAGCCGTCGGGCAAGCGCGGCGCCTCGCCGAGCACGTCGGCGATGTCTTGCGGTGTTACACGCCCCGGTCTCAACAACGCCGGAAAGCCGCGCGACAAATCCAGAATGGTCGATTCGATACCGACATCCGACGCGCCGCCGTCCAGCACATGAATCGTGTCGCCAAACTCGTCGCGCACGTGTTGCGCCGTAGTCGGGCTCACATGTCCGAACCGGTTCGCCGACGGCGCCGCAACACCGCCGTGTCCGCCGCGCAATGCATTGAACGCCTCGAGCAACGCTTGCGCGACCGGATGCGACGGGCAGCGCAATCCCACCGAATCCTGGCCGCCGCTCACCGCCGCCGGAATGCGCGCGGCGCGCTTCAGAATTAACGTGAGCGGACCCGGCCAGAACGCGTCGATCAACCGCTGCGCCTCCGCAGGCAAATGCTCGACCCAATAGTTCGGGTCGCCTTGCGGCGCGAGATGCACGATCACCGGATGATTCGCCGGCCTGCCCTTCGCCGCGTAAATGCGCGCGACGGCGTCGGGACTCTCGGCGTCGCCGCCGAGACCGTAGACCGTCTCCGTGGGAAACGCGACCAGGCTGCCCGCGTCGAGCAGCGCCGCCGCGTGTTCGATCTGCGCGGCGCTCACCGGCAATGCGGCTTCGGCGTGTTTCGGTTGATCCGGCATGATGCTCGTGTCAGCTCGTGATGATGTGCAGAAGCCGCGCGCAATCGCGTCCCGCCGTGCGCGCTTCTTCGAGCGTGGCAGCCGTGAAGTTCACGTGGCCCATCTTGCGGCCGCATCGTGCCTCCTCCTTGCCGTACAGATGCAGACGGGCTGCCGGCATGGCGGCGACTTCATGCCACGGCGGCGTGACGGCCGCGCGCTTCGGGCCGTCCGGAAACCACACGTCGCCGAGAATGTTCAGCATGACAGCCGGCGAATGCTGGCGCGTGTCGCCGAGCGGCATGCCGGTCATGGCGCGCACCTGTTGCTCGAACTGGCTGGTCGCGCAGGCGTCGACAGTGTAGTGGCCGGAATTGTGCGGGCGCGGCGCCATTTCATTGGCCACCAGCGAGCCGTCTTCGAGAATGAAGAACTCGACGCACAGCACGCCGACGTAACCGAGCTTGTCGGCGATTTGCAGTGCGGCCTGTTGCGCCTGCTGGACGAGCGTGGGGCTCGCATCGGGCGCCGGGACTATGGTGTGCGACAGCACGCCGTCGCGATGCGTGTTCTGCGCGAGCGGATAAACCACCGACGCGCCGCTCGCCGCCCGCGCGATCAGCGCGGACACTTCGAACTTCAACGGCAAACGCTTTTCCAGCACGCACGGCACGCCGGCGAGCGAAGCATGCGCCTCGCGCACTTCCTCGGCGTTGCGCACGCGAATCTGGCCTTTGCCGTCGTAGCCCATGCGGGCGGTCTTGAGAATACCCGGCAGCACGGCTTCGAGCTTCGCATCGTCGAGCGCGGCCAGCGCATCCGACGAGTCGATCACCACGTGCGGCGCCACCGTCACGCCCGACGACGCGATAAAACGCTTCTCGGCAATACGGTCCTGGGCCACGGCGACGCAGCGCCCGGCCGGACTCACGAACGTAGTCCGCGCGAGGAAGTCGAGACTCGCGGCCGGCACGTTCTCGAATTCGGTCGACACCGCCGCGCACAGCCGCGCGAGTTCGGTCAGCGAAGCTTCGTCGTCGTAAGCCGCGCGCAAATGGCGGTCAGCGACGGCGCCCGCCGGACTGCTTTCGTCCGGATCGAGCACGGCAACGCGGTAGCCCATGGCTTGAGCAGCGAAACAGAACATGCGGCCGAGCTGGCCGCCACCGACCATGCCAAGCCATGCGCCGGGCAGAATCGGTGAAACCGGTGTGTTGTCTGGGTTCATCTTAGTGGTCGGTCGCGGCCGGGTGCTGTGTGCAATGCGTGCGTGCAATGCGATGTCAGGCACCCGGCCGGGGGTCGGACAGGGGACGTCTTCAAGCAGTCAGTTCGTGCGCTTACAGCGCCGGCAACACCATGGCGTGAGCCGCTTCGTTCTGGCGCACGCGGAACGCAGCCAGCTTCTGCGCATACTCGTCGCTCGTGCCGCTCAGGAGCGACACCGCGAACAGGGCCGCGTTCGCCGCGCCCGCCTCGCCGATCGCAAATGTGGCGACCGGCACGCCCTTGGGCATCTGCACGATCGAATGCAATGAATCGACGCCCTTCAGGTACTTGCTCGCCACCGGCACGCCGAGCACTGGCACCGTAGTCTTGGCGGCCAGCATGCCCGGCAGATGCGCCGCGCCGCCCGCACCAGCGATGATCGCGCGAATGCCGCGCTCGCGCGCGCTTTCAGCATAGGCGAACATTTCGTCGGGCATGCGATGCGCCGATACGACCTTCGCTTCGTAGGGCACGCCGAATTCCTGCAGAATCGCCACGGCGTTCTTCATGACTTCCCAGTCGGAACTGGAGCCCATCAGCACGCCGATAACCGGCGCGCCATGCGTATGGGCGGTTTGTGCTTCACTCATCTTACGGCTTCCTTGTTTCTTGAGAGCGCCCGGCGCTGTCGCTTCGCGCCAGACGCCCCGGCGGAGCGGAATAGTTAGCGGCGGCCCGGCGCCCGGTTAGAAGCGCCACAAAGTCGTCGCTTCGCGCCGCCCGGCGAGGCCGTGATTGCAGAAGCGGCTTCCTCGGGAGCGGGCAAGCCACGGCGGCCCACGCTTTCTCGCGCGCGCCAACCGCTGCGCGCAATCAGGCGAGCTTATGTCCGGTCAGGCGTTCGAGCGCTTCCTGGTACTTCTCGCCCGTTTTCGTGACCACGTCGTCCGGCAGCTTCGGCGCCGGCGGCTCTTTCTTCCACGGCTGGGTTTCGAGCCAGTCGCGCACGAACTGCTTGTCGAACGACGGCGGGTTGGTGCCGACCTGATACTGGTCGGCCGGCCAGAAGCGCGACGAATCCGCAGTCAGCGCCTCGTCCATCAGATACAGCTTGCCGTGATTATCCAGACCGAACTCGAACTTCGTATCCGCGATGATGATGCCGCGCGTGGCCGCGTAGTCGGCCGCTTCCTTGTACAGCTTGATCGAGATGTCGCGGATCGTGGCCGACAGTTCGGTGCCGATGCGGCGCTCCATCTCGTTGTACGTGATGTTTTCGTCGTGATGGCCCATTTCGGCCTTGGCCGCCGGCGTGAAGATCGGCTCGGGCAGCTTCTGCGCGTTTTGCAGGCCCGGCGGCAGTTCGACGCCGCACACCGAACCGGTGGCCTGGTAGTCTTTCCAGCCGCTGCCGGCCAGATAGCCGCGCACCACGGCTTCGACGAGGATCGGCTCAAGGCGCTTCACGACGACCGCGCGGCCCTTGACCTGCTCGACCTCGTCCGCCGCCACCACGGATTCGGGCGCGACGCCCGTCAGGTGGTTCGGCACCACATGCTTCAGTTTCTCGAACCAGAAGTTCGCCATTTCGTTGAGCACGCGTCCCTTATTCGGAATCGGCTCGCCCATGATGACGTCGAACGCCGACAGACGGTCGGTCGTGACGATCAGCAACTGGTCGTTGCCCACCGCATAGTTGTCGCGGACTTTACCGCGGCCGAGCAGCGGCAGCGAGCGGAGCGTGGATTCGTAGAGGGTAGACATCGTCGTGGTTCGCTAAAAGTGAGGCAAAAAGTGTGACCGGAACAAAAGGGAAACGCCGTTCCCCGGATGATGCGGGAACGGCGGTCTAACGGCAACCTGGCCAAACGGCCAGGCGCGGAGCCTGTTGATAGCTTAGCGGACGACTTGCGAAAGCTCGCCTGCTTTGTACTTCTCCGCGATTTTATCAAGCGAAACCGGCTTGATCTTGCCAGCCTGGCCTTCGCAGCCGAATTGCGTGTAGCGCTCGACGCAGATTTTCATGGCGGCTTCGCGCGCCGGCTTGAGGTAATCGCGCGGATCGAACTTGCCCGGGTTGGTCGCCATGTAGCGGCGGATCGCGCCGGTGATCGCCAGACGCAGGTCGGTGTCGATATTGACCTTGCGCACGCCGTTCTTGATGCCTTCCTGGATTTCCTCGACCGGCACGCCGTAGGTTTCCTTCATGTCGCCGCCGAATTCACGGATTTCCGCCAGCAGTTCCTGGGGCACCGACGACGAACCGTGCATCACCAGATGGGTGTTCGGAATGCGCTGGTGAATTTCCTTGATGCGCTGGATCGACAGAATATCGCCCGTTGGCTTCTTGCTGAACTTGTACGCGCCATGCGACGTACCGATCGCGATGGCCAGCGCGTCGCACTGGGTCAGCTTGACGAAGTCGGCAGCCTGCTCCGGGTCGGTCAACAACTGCTCGCGCGTCATCGTGCCTTCCGCGCCGTGGCCGTCTTCCTTGTCGCCCTTCATGGTTTCCAGCGAACCGAGCACGCCCAGTTCCGCTTCCACCGTGATGCCGATCGAGTGAGCCGCTTCCACGACCTTGCGCGACACGTCCACGTTGTACTCGTACGACGCGACCGTCTTGCCGTCGGCTTCGAGCGAACCGTCCATCATCACGCTGGTGAAACCGCTGCGGATCGCCGCCATGCAAACCGCCGGCGACTGGCCGTGATCCTGGTGCATCACGACCGGAATGTGCGGATACGACTCGACCGCGGCTTCGATCAGGTGACGCAGGAACGCTTCGCCCGCGTACTTACGCGCGCCGGCCGACGCCTGCATGATGACCGGAGCGTTGACCTTGTCGGCCGCCGCCATGATCGCCTGAACCTGCTCCAGATTGTTCACGTTGAATGCCGGGAGGCCGTAGCCGTTTTCGGCGGCGTGGTCCAGCAGTTGACGCATTGATACGAGAGGCATGCAATAACTCCATAGATTGAAACGAAATCTTGTGCCGTCGGCATCTTTTTTTGCGAGCTGGTCTCGAAGCAAGCCACATACCCGTTCGCACAGTCTCTAAAGCGCGGAGCGGTCCTTACCGCTCGACGCGCGATTGGAGCCTGTGCGCCGCCTCTCGCGGAGCATGGCAGCCTGCTTCGGCCAATCAAAGCTGTCGACCGGAGTTTGTGCTTCAGCACTCACTCCGATCCGACGCAGAGCGTGCCGATCGAGCAGAGCGCATGTCGATCAGAGCCAGCGCTTCAGCACCGACCCCGATCCCACGCACCACACGCGCTCAATACGGTTCGCCGACCCGTACGATCTTCAGCGTATTCGTGCCGCCGGCCTGACCCATCGGCTCGCCGACGGTCAGCACCACCATGTCGCCGCGCGACGCGTAACCCTTGCTGACCACGGTCTCCAACGCCTGCTGCAACGCGGTGTCGCGGTCGGTGTTGGTGTCCAGATGCAGCGAAGTCACGTTGCGGTACAGCGCCATGGCCCGCTCGCTGCCGACCCGCGGCGTGAGCGCGAAAATCGGCACGTGGGTCCAGTGACGCGACATCCACAGCGCGGTCGAGCCGGACTCGGTCAACGCCACGATCGCCTTCGCGCCGAGATGGAACGCCGTGAACAGCGCGCCCATCGCGATCGACTGGTCGATCCGCGTAAACGTGCGGTCGAGGAAATCCTTGTCCAGCTCCGACTGCTCCGACTTCTCGGCTTCGATACAGATCGCCGCCATGGTTTCGATGGTCTGCACCGGATACTTGCCCGCCGCCGATTCCGCCGACAGCATCACCGCGTCCGTGCCATCGAGCACCGCGTTGGCGACGTCCGACACTTCGGCGCGGGTCGGCACCGGCGCGTGGATCATCGACTCCATCATCTGCGTGGCGGTGATCACGAACTTGTTCGATTCGCGCGCCATACGAATCATCCGCTTTTGCAGCGCGGGGACTGCGGCATTCCCCACTTCCACGGCCAAGTCGCCGCGCGCGACCATGATGCCGTCTGATGCATCGAGAATGCCCTGCAGCGCCGGAATGGCTTCAGCGCGCTCGATCTTGGCGATCATCTTCGGCTTGATGCCGAACGGCGCGCCGGCGATGTTCGCCAGCTGACGGGCCATTTCCATGTCGGTGGCGTTCTTCGGGAACGATACCGCGACGTAATCCACGCCGAGCGACATGGCGGTGCGGATGTCTTCCATGTCCTTGGCGGTCAGCGCGGGCGCCGTCAGACCGCCGCCCTGGCGGTTGATGCCCTTGTTGTTCGACAGCTCGCCGCCGATCTTCACAACGGTGTGAATCTCGTTGTTGATCACGCGCGCGACGTTCAGCACGATCAGGCCGTCGTTGAGCAACAGCACGTCGCCCGCTTTCAGGTCGCGCGGCAGGTCTTTGTAGTCGAGACCGGCGCGCTCTTCGTTGCCGAGTTCGCAGTCGGCGTCGAGGATGAACGGCTCGCCGGCGATCAGATTGATTTTGCCGTTTTCAAATTTGCCGACCCGGATCTTCGGGCCTTGCAGGTCCGCCATGATGGCGACTTCACGGCCGGCCTGGCGAGCCGCCTCGCGCACGAATTCGGCGCGTTGGCGGTGGTCGTCGGCGGTGCCGTGCGAGAAATTGAGCCGTACCACGTCCAGTCCTGCCTGCATCATTTGCAGCAGGATTTCCGGCGTGCTGGAAGCCGGTCCGATGGTGGCGACAATCTTGGTGGCGCGATGCATGAGTCTCCTCGTCTGGGTGAGATCGCTGGAAAGAGCGCTGCGAGTCGGATGCGGAGGCTGCGCACCGAAAGATGCTGCCGGGGGCTGCGCGCCGGTTGAAACCAGCGTCGCTTTATTGGGTGAAGCGGTGTTCGAGACCAGCACGGGAGGTGCCGGCTGCGGGGCGAGTTCTTCGTCGGGGAGTTCTGCGGATGGCGAGGCGGTCTGCACAGCATCTGCGCTGGGCAATTCCGCTGCCTCGCCGGCAGTGGTCAACTCCGCGAGCGCAAGGGGCGCCCCGGATTCTTCTTGCTGCTGGCTAGCTGAACCGACCGTGGCATCACCCGCGGACTCGAGCGCTGCCGGCGTGGCGGCGGAGCGCGCCGCGCGCTCCCCTGCCGATTCCGCCGCGATGTTGCGCGGCTTGCCGCCGCGCGCTTTTGCAGACTTTGCCGTTGGGGAGCGCGTCGCCACGTTAAGCCCGCGATTCCAGAACTTCGACGGCGGGCAGCTTCTTGCCTTCGAGGAACTCGAGGAAGGCGCCGCCGCCCGTCGAGATATAGCTGACCTTGTCGTGGATGCCGTACTTGGCGATCGCCGCAAGCGTATCGCCGCCGCCGGCAATCGAGAACGCCGACGACTTGGCGATAGCGTCCGCCAGCGTTTTGGTGCCGTTGCCGAACTGGTCGAATTCGAACACGCCGACCGGGCCGTTCCATACGATCGTGCCGGCCTTTTCCAGTTGTGCGGCAAGCGCCTTGGCCGTTTCCGGTCCGATGTCGAGGATCAGGTCGTCGTCTTGAACGTCGGCGACGGCCTTGATTTCGGCCTTGGCGGTCGGCGAAAACTCTTTGGCCGTGACCACGTCGGTCGGGATCGGCACCGAGGCGCCGCGCGCTTTCGCGGCGTCGATGATGGTTTTGGCCTCGTTCACCAGATCGGCTTCGGCAAGCGACTTGCCGATCTTCAGGCCGGCAGCCAGCATGAACGTGTTGGCGATGCCGCCGCCCACGATCAGCTGATCGACCTTGTCGGCGAGCGACTTGAGAATGGTCAGCTTGGTCGACACCTTCGAGCCGGCGACGATCGCCACCAGCGGACGTTTCGGCGCGCCCAGCGCCTTGCCGAGCGCTTCGAGTTCGGCGGCCAGCAGCGGACCGGCGCACGCGACCGGCGCGTATTTGGCGATGCCGTGCGTGGTCGCTTCAGCGCGGTGCGCGGTGCCGAACGCGTCGTTCACGTAGATGTCGCAGAGCTTCGCCATTTTTTGCGCGAGCTCGTCGGAATCCTTCTTTTCGCCCTTGTTGACGCGGCAGTTTTCCAGCAGCACGACCGAGCCCGGCTCGACATTCACGCCATTTTCCACCCAGTTCGCCACCAGCGGCACGTCGCGGCCGAGCAGTTCGGCCAGACGCTTCGCGACCGGCGCCAGCGAGTCTTCCGGCTTGAAATCGCCCTCGGTCGGACGGCCCAGGTGCGACGTGACCATCACGGCGGCGCCCGCGTCGAGCGCGGCCTTGATGGCCGGCACGGAGGCGCGGATACGGGTGTCTTCGGTGATGTTGCCTTGATCGTCCTGCGGCACGTTCAGATCGGCGCGGATGAACACGCGTTTGCCGGATAGCTTGCCTTCGGCGATCAGATCGGAGAGACGCAATACCTTGTTCATGGGCGTGTGTGTGCGAGTTGATGGGAAGGCGGTGGCGGACGGCGCGCGGTACTCAAGCGCGGTGAACTCCAGCGCTCAGGCACGGCAGCGGCTCCACTGACTCGGGTGCCGGCGGCAGAGCCGCGGCCCGCGCGCCTTGCGGCGGCGCGCTTATCCCGGAAACAAGCATTTTAACTGATCCACACGGCCTTCTGACCCGCGACCGGGCGAATGTCCCGTATTTGAAGCGAGCGGCGCCTATGCCGCAACGCAACATTTCCTGCCTCTTCAACTACATGAAGAGCCGCAACAGCGTGAACACGACCATTCCGACGACAATCGTACCGAGCATGGTGCGGCGCCACAAAAACCACCCGAGACCCGCCAGCGTGGCGTAGAACTCATGGTTCGACGGCGCGAACGACAGGCCGTCGGGCGTCGCCAGCACGTCCGGCAGGACCACGGCGGCGAGCGCCGCTGCCGGCGCATAACGCAGCATGCGCTGCACCCGCGCCGGCAAAACGGTACGCTCGCCGCCGATTAGAAACATCGCGCGTGTCACGGCGGTGACCAAGGTCATGCCGAAAATGGCCAGCCAGATCTGCGTGGATGTCATCGGGAATCTCCGGCGCTGTTACGGATGCGTCGCAAATCGGCGCGCTCGACCATCAGGTCGGCGGCGCTGCCGGCGACGATCGCCGCGATCACCGCGAGCGGCAGCGCGAGCCGGTACGGCAAGTCGAACGCCAGCAGAGACACCACACCGGCGACGGCGACCGCGACCAGCGTGGAGCGCGTCGCGATCGCCGAGATCATGATGGGCAGCAAGGCCAGCGTGCCCGCCAGCGCGAGGCCCCAGTTATCGGGAATCAGGCTCGCCAGCAGAATCCCGGCGATCGACGACACCTGCCACGACAGCCAGCTACAACTCGCCATGCCCCAGTAATACGCCTCCTTGCCCGGCACATAGCCAGTGGGGAAGCTCTTCTTCTGGAACAGCAGATAGATGACGTCGCCATTGAAGTAGCCGAGCACGATGCGCCGCCACATCGACAGATACGAAAAATGCGGCGCGAGACCCACGCTGAAGATCACGAAACGCGTATTGACCATCGCGGCGGTAAGCAGCACGGTCCAGATGGGCAGCTTGGCGGCCAGCAGCGGCAGCACCGCCAGTTGCGACGAGCCCGCATAGCACAGCAGCGACATGGTGAGCGCCTGCGGCAACGTGAGCACCGATTTGCTCATGGCGATGCCGGTGACGAGCCCCCAGGAGAAGATCGCCATCAGCGTGGGCGAATAGTCGCGCGCGCCTTCGCGGAAGGCACGACGATTGGTATCTGACAGGCGAGCGAGCATGGGGGCGAAACGCGGGCGCCAAGGGGCGCTGCAAGGATGGGAAGTCGGCGCCAGGTCGTCAAGCACCCGCTGGCGCATTCGGATATGAATTATGCGTGCGCTGGATTATAGCGTCGGGAATGCGGCCAAATGCCCGTTTCGTGTGCAAAAGACGTTAAAATGCGGGTCCTGGCTATACCCGACATAGCTACGCCTAACAACGCACCCGCTGGAGAATCGTATGTCAATGGCCGACCGCGACGGCAAGATCTGGATGGATGGCAAGCTCATCGACTGGCGCGACGCCAAGATCCACGTGCTCACCCACACGCTGCACTACGGCATGGGCGTCTTCGAAGGCGTACGCGCCTACAAGACCGCGGACGGCGGCACCGCGATTTTCCGTCTGCAGGAACACACCAAGCGTCTGCTGAACTCGGCCAAGATCTTCCAGATGGACGTGCCGTTCGACCACGAAACGCTCGCCGCCGCGCAATGCGAAGTGGTCCGCGAAAACAAGCTCGAATCCTGCTACCTGCGCCCGATCATCTGGGTCGGCTCGGAAAAGCTCGGCGTGTCGGCCAAGGGCAACACCATCCACGTGGCGATCGCCGCCTGGCCGTGGGGCGCGTACCTCGGTGAAGACGGTATCGCCAAGGGCATCCGCGTGAAGACTTCGTCGTTCACGCGCCATCACGTGAACGTGTCGATGGTCCGCGCCAAGGCGTCGGGCTGGTACGTGAACTCGATCCTCGCCAACCAGGAAGCCATCGCCGACGGCTACGACGAAGCGCTGCTGCTCGACGTGGACGGCTACGTGTCGGAAGGCTCCGGCGAGAACTTCTTCCTCGTGAACAACGGCAAGCTGTACACGCCGGACCTGTCGTCGTGCCTCGACGGCATTACGCGCGACACGGTCATCACGCTGGCGCGCGACGCGGGCATTCAGGTGATCGAAAAACGCATCACGCGCGACGAGGTTTATACCTGCGACGAAGCGTTCTTCACCGGCACCGCCGCCGAAGTCACGCCGATCCGCGAACTCGACAACCGCACGATCGGCTCGGGCACGCGCGGCCCGATTACCGAGAAGCTGCAGTCGGGCTTCTTCGATATCGTGAACGGCAAGAGCGACAAGTACGCGAACTGGCTCACCAAGATCTAACGCGCGCTGCGCCGGAATCAACCGGCGAAACGCACGCACCCTGCATACAACGAGAACGTCTCATGAGCGAAATCAAGGAAATGCCGCTGGTCGAACTGTCGGCAAAAGACCTGCCGGCGTATTGCCCGAATCCGGCCATGCCGCGCTGGAGCGCGCATCCGCGTGTCTTTATCGACGTCACGCATGGCGAAGCCAAGTGCCCGTACTGCAGCACGCGTTACAAGCTGCGCGACGGCGAAGTGGTCAAGGGTCATTGAATACGGCGCACTGAGCACTGATGGCTTGTGGCGCCGCTTGCCGGGTCGGCGGCCCGCTTCGTTGCGGGTTGGGCGCGGGTTGTGTCGTGGGGTTCGCTTCCTGATCGGCTGCGGGTTGTGCCGCGGCGAGGTTCGTCGTTGCACGAGCCGGCGCCGGTCGTGCAGTAGACCGTGACCATGCCACGCGCACGCGCAACCCGGTCCGAAAGCAGGCGCGTCACAGCAGGGCCGCCACCGCGGCGCGTCCGGCCATGCCGGAAATACGCCACGCGGCTTGCGGCTTTTCCCCTTTTACTAATCCGAATGCCACGCGCAAAACCTGCGCGGGGTTTCGTTTCGACACCGGACACTCACTCTGATGCGTCGCGCGTTGGTTATCGCACCGAACTGGATCGGTGACGCATTGATGGCGCAGCCGCTGTTTGCGCGCCTCGTGAAATTGCATCCGCGCATCGTCATCGACGCGGTCGCGCCCTCGTGGGTCGCACCTGTACTCGAACGTATGCCGGAAATCCGCGACGTCTACGCCACGGATCTCGCGCACGGCAAGCTGCAAATGCTGCGCCGCTGGCAGCTGGCGAGCGACTTGCGCGATGTCGGCTACGACGCCGCCTACGTGCTGCCGAACTCGCTCAAGTCGGCGCTGATTCCGTGGATGGCGGGTATTCCGCTGCGCATCGGCTATACCGGCGAGAGCCGCTACGGCCTGCTGAACGTGCGTCATGCGAATCCGCGCAAGGACGAGCGCCCGCCGATGGTCAGCCAGTACGCCGCCCTCGCCTACGCGCCCGGCGCCAAGCTGCCCGACGACCTGCCGATGCCGCGCCTCGACGCGGACCTGAACGAAGCGTCGCGCGTCTCGGCACGCTTCAATCTCGACACGCGCGTGCCGCTGCTGGTGTTCTGTCCGGGCGCCGAATACGGCCCGGCCAAACGCTGGCCGCCCGAGCACTTCGCATCGCTCGCGCAAATGGTCGGCCAGTCGTTCCCGTACACGCAGATCGTCGCACTCGGTTCGCCGAAAGACGCGCCGCTCGCACAGGCCATTGCCGAGCGAGCGCCGAACGTGCGCAACCTGTGCGGCCAGACCGCGCTGGGCGAGGCGTGCGCCTTGATCTCGCGCGCCAACGCGGTCGTCACCAACGATTCCGGCCTGATGCATGTGGCCGCCGCGCTGCGCCGGCCGCTGGTGGCCGTGTACGGCTCGACCGATCCGCGCCACACGCCGCCCTTGTCCGAGCTTGCGAAGGTACAATGGCTTCATCTCGAATGCAGCCCCTGTTTTGAGCGCGAGTGTCCGCTTGGTCATCTGAACTGCCTGAGGCAGTTGAGCGCCGAGCAGGTGTTCGGCGATTTGCGCGGCATGTTGCTGGCGCAACGCTGAACTCGCTGACACTTGCACGCAACACCGCACGCCCTGAGCGCGTCGCGTCATGTTCGCGCCTTGCGGCGCGGGCATTCTGGCGCTCGGGTGCGATTGTCCGGTGCCCCGGACTGTTCCGCTGACCGCTGTCCCGCAACCGCGCGCCGCGCACAAGAGACTGACGAGCCATGCCACGTTTTGCCCATATCTTCGAAGCCGCCGCCGATACCCTGAATGCCTATTACCAGGCCGTCGCCGAGGTCAATATCGACAGCTTGATGGGTCTGTGGATCGATGAAGAGTTCGTCAGCTGCATCTGCGCCGACGGCTCGCACCTGCACGGCCTCGACAGCATTCGCGCGGGCTTGCAGACCCAGCTCGAAACCGCGCGGGTTTCCATCGAACCGCTCGATATCCGCGTCTATGACAGCCTCGGCACCGTGGTCTACGCGATTGCCGAAGCGCACCGGCCGGCCGACCCGAAGGCCACGCCCGCCATGGTGTTCACGACTTACGTGATGGTTCACGAACGCGGCGAATGGCGCATCGCGCACATTCACGCGAGTCCGATGCCCAACGAAGCCGCCAGCCAGTTCGCCACGAAGATGCGGCATGGCCAGGGGTCGCTGCACTGACGCGCACCGCGCGTTTCACTTTTTTGTTCTGAAGCAGGCATGAGCACGCCCCGCAGGAAGTCCCTTTTGGGCACGACGCACGATCAATCCGCTTCTTCCGGCGCGGCACGCGCCGCGGCCGCCGTCGAGGCGACGGTCGAAGCGGCCGTCGACTTGCTCTACCGCGCGCCGCTCTGGCTGCCGAACCGGCATGTGCAGACCATCGTCCCGTCGCTGTTTGCGCGCCGCCCCGCCGTCTCGTTTCGGCGCGAGCGCTGGGACACGCCAGACGGCGATTTCATCGATCTCGACTGGGTCCAACATTCGGGCCACGCCGACGCCGCACCTCGCATTCCCGCCGAGACCGCCCCGCTCTTTGTCCTGTTTCACGGCCTCGAAGGCAGTTCCGGCTCGCACTACGCCGCTTCGTTGATGGCGGCCGCGCGCGAGTGCGGCTGGCACGGCGTCGTGCCGCACTTTCGCAGTTGCAGCGGAACGTTGAACCGCATGCCGCGCTTCTATCATCTCGCCGACAGCAACGAAGTCGACTGGGTGCTGCGTCGCCTGCGCGCCGCGCATCGCGGGCCGATCGTGGCGGCCGGCGTGTCGCTCGGCGGCAATGTGCTGCTGCGCTGGCTGGGCGAGCGGCGCGAAGACGCGGCCTCGGTGATCTCGGCCGCCGCGGCGATCTCGACACCCATCGACGTGCATGCCGGCGGCCGAGCGTTGTCACAGGGTTTCGGCCTCGTCTACACGCGCAGTTTCCTGAGGACGCTCAAGCAGAAGGCCGAGCAGAAGCTGGTTCAGTTTCCCGGCCTGTTCGACCGTGGCGCGATGCTGGCGAGCCGCACCATGTACGAGTTCGACAACGTGGTGACCGCGCCGCTGCACGGCTTTCGCGATACCGACGACTATTGGAGCACGGCGACCACGCGTCCTCTGCTGCCGCACATTCAGGTGCCGACGCTGGTGCTGAACGCGCGCAACGACCCGTTCCTGCCGGCTGCGGCATTGCCGTCGCGGCATGAAGTCTCGGAGGCGGTGGAACTCGACCAACCCAGGCACGGCGGCCACGCCGGCTTTATGACCGGGCCGTTTCCGGGCCGCATCGACTGGCTGTCGCGGCGCGTGCTCGGCTATCTGGAGCAACACGTCGATCATGGATGACATCGTCAAGCAGGCCTTGGCCAAATGGCCGAATGTACCGAGCTGCACAGGGTGGCTGATGCTGGACAGGCGCGGTAACTGGCGCATGCGCGACGAAGCCGCGCAGTCGAGTGGTTCGCCGGGTACACCGATCCGCCATGAAGCGTTGCTCGCGTTCATCAACCGGAATTACGACGCTGACGAGCGCGGGCAGTGGTATTTCCAGAACGGTCCGCAGCGCGTGTATGTCGAGTTGGGCTATACGCCGTGGGTGGTGCGGCTGTCGGCCAATACGGAGGCCGGCGCCGCAGTGCTCGCCTTGCAGGACCAGGCGGGCGGCCCGTTCGAGCCCGCAGCCGTGTTCGTCGATGAAGAAGGCGGCATTCTCTTTACCGACGGCTCGACGCCGCCGAGAGTCGCCGTCCTGCACGACCACGATCTGGAGGTGTTCTCCGATCACGCGACGCTGGCCGACGATTCGATGAGCGGCGAGTTTCGCTGGAACAATCAGGTTGTGCTGCCGCTGCAGGCTGTGCGGCGAAGCGACGTTGCGGCGCGGTTTGGATTTGTGCCAAGTCCGGCGGCTGCGGGCGCTTGAACCTTAGCCTACGCGCGGCGCTGTGCTTCGACGAGGCCAGCGCGTTGGACCCAGCCAGGCGCAGGCAACCAGGCGACGCTTAACTCTTTTCGTCCAGCCGCTCCTCCTGATAGCGGCTTTCCATCTCATGCAGCCTCGCGTCGACGGTCGCGAGATCGTAGTAGCCGATCGTCTTCAGATCGCGCGCGTCCTTCAATTGACGGATCGCCGAAGGCCACGCTCCCTCGAGCGCGAACTTTTCAGCCATCGCACGATGCTGGGTCAATGCGTCGCCGGTGCCCGCGCTAGCCTGGGCAAGATACAGCCACCAGGCCGGCTGACCGGGCTGGGCACGGGTTTCTTTTTGCGCAAGCGCCTGAGCATCGGCAAAACGGTGCAAGGTCAGCAAGGTGCGGATATGCATGTCGATGGCGGCATTCGACTGTGGCCAGCGCTTCTGCGCCAGCTCGGCCAGACGCGCGGCTTCGTCGTCACGGCCGGCGCGCCGCGCGATGTCGGCGGCCAACACGTCGAGACTCGGCGAACTGCGTGCCGTGCCGCCCTCGGCCTGCTCACCCGTCGCGAACGCGGCGCGGGACGACGCCAGCGACGCCGCAGCGTCGTCGTAACGTTCGAGCAGCATCTGCCCGTACGCAATGCCGTACCAGTTCGCCGCGACGTTGACCGCGGTGCGGTCCTCGATCTCCGAGCCCAAGCGCGAAATCTCGTCGCCGTAATCGCTGCGCGAGCGGTCCTGCAGCAGACGAGAGCGTGCCCGCACGAAACCATATTCGGCCGATTGATGCGGTTGCCGGTAAGGCGCGCGGCGCGCACGGTCCTCCATATCGGCAATCCGTTCGCCGGTCAGCGGATGGGTGCGCGCGTACGCCGGAATGCCGGTGTCGCTCATCGCGGCACGATCGAGGCGACCGAAGAAGGTGGTCATCGCGTAGGGATCGTAGCCGGCGCCGGCAAGCAGCAGAAAGCCGACGCGGTCCGCCTCGTGCTCGGCGGAACGCGAGAAACGCAACTGGTTGTCGACCGCATACGCCTGGCCGCCGATCGCAATCGCGCTGCCGAGGTCGCCGCTATGCGCGAGCACGCCGGCCAGCACGCCGAACAATAGGCCCGCGAGCGCCGCGTAGCCGCTGCGCTCGCCGGTTGTGATCATGCGCGAGATGTGCCGCTGCAAGACGTGTCCCATTTCGTGACCCAGTACCGATGCCAACTCGGACTCCGTCTGCGTGGCCACGATCAGGCCGGTGTTCACGCCGATAAAACCGCCCGGCAGCGAGAAGGCGTTGATCTGCGGGTCGCGCACCGCGAACAGATCGAAGTCCGGCCGATATCCGCCGATATAGAGCGCGCTCGCCGCCGCGGCCAGTTTCGCGGCAACCGAGTTCAGATAGTCGCGCACCAGCCAGTCCTCGAGATAGTCGGGGTCGCGGCGCAGTTCGCGCATCACGCGCTCGCCGAGCTTGCGCTCGGCCTGTGGCGTAAGCGAGCCGGAACCGCCGTTGCCGAGATCGGGGAGCTGTTGCGTAACGATCGGTGTGCGCCAGTTGGTGTTCACGCCGGTGTTGCCCGAGAAGCGGCTCTGCGCGCCGCCGTACACACCGAACACGCCTTGCGCGATATCGGACGGAACGAGCGGATCGGCGTAGGCATCGGCCGGGCCGCTAACCAGCGGCGGCTCCGCGGGCAAGGTGTTGAGCGCGATGCTCGACCCGCCGGGCGATTGCGCGAACGCGCCGGGCGGTGCGGCCAGCGCGACAGACAGCAACGCAGCGAGGAACCGTTTGAGACGCATCGCGAGCTCGAGTTGACGAAGTCGAAAGCGACGCCCGCCGCTCGGACTAAGATAGCGAGCATGGGCAATTGTAATCCGCCCATGCCGCGCTGCTATGATAGGCGCCCTCTGAAGGAGCCCAACCATGCCTGAACTCACTCATTTCGACGCAGCCGGCCAGGCGCATATGGTGGACGTCGGCGGCAAGCAGGAGACCAGGCGCATCGCCGTTGCGCGTGGCTCGATTCGCATGCTGCCGGAAACCTTCGCGCTGATTCGCGACGGCAACGCCAAGAAGGGCGACGTGATCGGCATCGCGCGGATTGCCGCGATTCAAGGCTCGAAGCGCACGGCCGATCTGATTCCGCTGTGTCATCCGCTTGCGTTGACGCGCGTCAAGGTGGATTTCGAGCTCGATGACACGCTGCCGGGCGCGCATTGCACGGTTCAGGTTGAAACGCTGGGGCGAACGGGCGTGGAGATGGAAGCGCTGACTGCCGTGCAGGTCGGATTATTGACCGTGTACGACATGTGCAAGGCGGTGGATCGCGGCATGACGATCACCGATGTGCGCGTGCTGGAAAAGCATGGCGGGAAGTCGGGGGATTGGGTGGCGAGTTGACGACTGGCTGCGTCATCAACCCACCCTTGAATCCTTGAAGCATTGAAGATTGAAGCGAACGCAGCGCCTCACTCCTCGTCGCTGTTGTCGTCCTCATTGACGTCGCCCGGCGGCATGCCGTAGCGCTTGACCAGTTCCGCCTTGAAACCGGTCAGCGTTTTCTGCTCGTCGCAAAGCTCGTACACGTAGCTCAGTTGCGACGGCCAGTCCTTCAGTTCCGTGGCGAAAATCTTCAGTCGTTCGACAGTATCGAGCGCCCCGGCCTGATCGCCGCTCAACGCCTGCAACACCGCATAGCGACGCAATACGGTTTCGCCCGGCAGCAGCGCCATCGCCTGTTTGTGCATGGCGAGCTTCTGTGGCAGATCCGTCGAATTCATCGGCAAAAGCGTCGCCAGACCATATTCGCCCCACGCCTGGAACAGGAACGACGGGGCCGCACGATATTGCTCGGCGGGACGCTGGCCGTAGTACAGCACCTCGGCGCGCGCATAGTCGCGATACACCGGATACAGCGCGGCCAGCCCGCCGAACACCACCACCGCAAAGACGCCGAACGACAGCCGTGCGGGCACGAGCCGCAGCGGCCGCGTTTCCAGCAGGCCGAACACGAACATCGCCGGCAACAGGAAGAACATATACTGCTGCGGATATTCGACCAGCGCGTGCATGACCAGCACGCCGATCAGCGCAATGCCGAATACGCGCGCTGAACTTTGCGGCGCGCGCACCACGCGCACGAGCCACGTAATCAGACCGAACAGCACGATCGCGAGGCCGATCAAACCGGTCTTCGCTAGCAGGTCGATAAAGATGTCGTGCGAATTGTTGGCGATCTCGACGCCGCCGAGCGACTTCGCAAACTCGTACTGGTAGCTCGGAAATTCGCCCCAACCGACCCCCAGCAGCGGATGCGTCTTGAACATCGTCCAGCCGTATTTCCACAGCGCGAGGCGCGGCGCGATCTGGCCGGCATCCTGAAAACGTTCCGCCGCGGACTGTCCGAGCTCCAGGTGATAGTGAACGTTGGCCCAGCGGATCAGCGCGTTGATCACGAAAAACAGCACGGCGAGCGCGATGGGAATGATCCATTCGCGATTGCCGCGGCGTACCTGCGACTGGTCGCGCATCTGCGCGAACGCCATCCAGAAACCGGCCACCACGATCACACCCATCTGCAGCCACGGCCCGCGCGACACGGTCAGCGCGAGGCCCACCGCGAAAATCGTCGACACGAGGAACCAGATGCTCACGGCGATCCGCCGCGTTTGCACGAGGAACAGCGCACCCGCCATCGCAAACGCGATGTAGGTGGCGAGGTGGTTGGCCTGAGCCATGTTGCCGAACGGCCGGCGCTCGACGGTCACGTTATACGCGACCACAAGCGGCGACACGCGCACTTCGAGGTGAAACAACTGGACGACCTGGCAAAACACCGCAAACAGTCCGCCGACGATCAACGCCCCAGCCGCCCAGCGCAACGCGGTCTCGTTGAGCTTGGCACGCGTGAAGCCATAACCGGCGTGCGTCGCCATGAAGGCCGCCAGCAAATAGCCGCCGCCGAGCCAGTTCATGGAAGGTTGCGAGACCGGCAACACCACCGACTGCGCCACCAGCAACAGCCCGAACAGCAACGGCACCAGCGCGACCACCGGCGACGCGAACGTCACACGCGGCTTGGCGCTCGCCACCATCAGCACGACACCCGCCCCGGTCAGCAGATACAGGGCGAGTGCGGTGAATTCAGCGTAAAAGGTCGGAATCGGATACGTATGGTTGACAACTGCATAAGGCAGCACCAACGCGAGAGCCAACAAAATGAAAGACAGATAGCGCGCGAAAGGGGTGGGCATCGAGGAACCGGTGGGCGTCAGCAACCGGCGCACTATACAAAAAAATTCTCCTGCTGTGCGCCGAGCCGGCTGAAATATCCCAAAAATCAGCCTTTTACGTGCGGACGACTGCGACGCCGCGCCGCTCTCCCGCGGTTATCGCGCGCTCATGTCGCATACGTTCACGAACGGCACTCAGGCGGGGCGAGATTCGACGGCAACGTGGGCGCATCGGTCGGTGCCGGGCCTGCGCCCGGCGCCGGCAGCGAGGACGCCGCTTTGCCGCCCGCAAAACATTCCCACGTCAGCGCGCCCGCCTGCACTCCGCCCTTGCTCAACGCGACGCGCGCAGTCGGCGCATCCGCATTGTCAGGCACCGACGGCACGAGCGTGAGCGTATTCGAACCAACGGCTGCGACGCGCGCCGTGAAGGCGACGGTGATCTGGCCGGTGTCGTCGTCGACCCGAATGGATTCGACGTTGCGGGTGGCGGGCGGCGACGCATAACCGCCACTGAACGTGTTGCCGCTCGCGGCGTTTTCAGCCACCGCCAGCCGCGCGGACGCCGCCAGCGACAGCCCCTCGCCGACGCGGCTGCGAGCCAGATAGTCCTGATACGCGGGAATCGCATAGGCCGCGATCACGCCGACGATCGCCAGCACGATCATCAGCTCGATCAGCGTGAAACCGGAACCGAGGTGTCGGCAGGCACGCGCGAGCCGCGCGGACCAGGCCGCCCGGCAAGATCGTGAGCGCGTGGCGAGCGAGGATTGGGAGTACGGGCAATAAGGCAAAGTGAAGATCATCGGCAGGCTCCTGAAACGAAAACGCCTGCCCCACGGATCGGGAACAGGCGTATCAATCGTAGCCAGCGGCGTTCGTGTCAGACAGTCAGCCGAATGGCTAACGTTGCAGCGTGGTGCGCCTCATGCCGACGCCGGAGCGCGTCTCAAGCCGCCGCGCGATGGGCGTTGCGGCGCTTGAGCAGATAACCAAGGACGACGACGAACAGCGCCCCCGCGATGCTCATGCCGTATTCGGCCAACGGCGTATCGAGGATCGGCCAGCGATCGCCTGCCGGGTCGTTGATGATCAGCCCGCCCGCAATCCAGCCCAGCAACCCGGCGCCGAGCGTGATGACGATCGGGAAGCGGTCGAGCAGTTTAAGAACCAGCTGGCTGCCCCACACGATCAACGGGATGCTCACCACCAGACCGAAGATCACCAACGCTAGACGGTGCTCGGGATCGGCCGCCTCAGCAGCGCCCGCGATCGCGATCACGTTGTCGAGGCTCATGACCGCGTCGGCGACGATGATGGTCTTGATCGCCGCCATCAGCTTGTCAGCCGGCTTGATGTTCTCATGCGGGTCATGCGCCGGCGCCATCAGACGCACGCCGATCCACAGCAGCAACAGGCCGCCCGCAAACTTCAGCAGCGGCACATCGAGCAGCGCGACCGCGAACGCGATCAACGCCACGCGCAGCACAATCGCGCCTGCCGTACCCCACAGCACGCCTTTCGTGCGCTGGGACGGCGGCAAATTGCGGCAGGCCAGCGCGATCACGACGGCATTATCGCCACCCAGCAGAATGTCGATGACGATGATCTGGATGACAGCGCCCCAGTGGAGCGTGGCGAAGAACTCGAGCATGATTGAAAGAATAAGAAGAAATGCGGCGAGCGGCCAATAAAAAAAGCGGAGGAGTCTGCACTCCCCCGCTTTTTGAACCGCGTGCTCACGAAAGGACTTCGTAAGCGTATCAAAAAACGCGCCGTGACAGCGCGCGAATTTCGACTTACAGCATTGCCTTCAGAAGACGCGCCATTTCCGACGGGTTCTTCGTGACCTTGATGCCGCATGCGTCCATGATTTCCAGCTTCGCTTCAGCGGTGTCAGCACCGCCCGAGATCAGCGCGCCGGCGTGGCCCATGCGCTTGCCCGGAGGCGCCGTGACACCCGCGATGAAGCCGACCACCGGCTTCTTCATGTTGTCCTTGATCCACTCAGCAGCGTTGGCTTCGTCCGGACCGCCGATCTCGCCGATCATGATGACGGCGTCCGTTTCCGGATCGTCGTTGAACATCTTCATCACGTCGATGTGCTTCAGACCGTTGATCGGGTCGCCGCCGATACCGACCGCCGACGACTGGCCGAGGCCGATCGCCGTCAATTGGCCGACTGCTTCGTACGTCAGCGTGCCCGAACGCGACACGACGCCGATGCGGCCCTTGCGGTGGATGTGACCCGGCATGATGCCGATCTTCAGTTCGTCTGGCGTGATCGTGCCCGGGCAGTTCGGGCCGAGCAACAGTGTCTTGCGGTTTTCAGCGCGCATACGAGCCTTCAGCTCGATCATGTCACGGACGGGAATGCCTTCCGTGATACAGATCGCCAGATCCAGATCGGCTTCGACCGCTTCCCAGATGGCAGCCGCGGCGCCTGCCGGCGGAACATAAATCACCGACACGGTCGCGCCCGTTTCAGCCTTGGCTTCAGCGACGCTAGCGTAGATAGGAATGCCTTCGAAGTCTTCGCCGGCACGCTTCGGGTTCACGCCCGCAACGTACGCTTCGCGGCCGTTTGCATATTCACGGCAAGCACGCGTGTGGAACTGACCGGTCTTGCCGGTGATGCCCTGCGTGATGACCTTGGTGTCTTTGTTAATCAGAATCGACATGTATTGACCTCTGTTCGTTTGGCGTCATGCGATGGCGCCGCGAGGCGGAATGTTCTCGCCCGCGTCGCTCGCACGCCGCCATTCGTAATCCTGGTTAATTCTGGCAAAAAGCCGCCGGGGGCGACGCTTACGCCTTGCCCGCAGCAGCCGCGACGACCTTCTGAGCCGCTTCTTCCATGCTGTCCGCCGCGATGATCGGCAGACCGGATTCAGCGAGCATCTTCTTGCCGAGGTCTTCGTTCGTGCCCTTCATGCGGACCACGAGCGGCACCTTCAGCGACACGGCCTTCGACGCCGCGATCACGCCTTCCGCGATCACGTCGCAGCGCATGATGCCGCCGAAAATGTTGACCAGAATCGCGGTCAGGTTCGGGTTCTTCAGCATGATCTTGAACGCTTCCGTGACCTTCTCGGTCGTGGCGCCACCGCCCACGTCCAGGAAGTTCGCCGGTTCGCCGCCGAACAGCTTGATGGTGTCCATCGTTGCCATGGCGAGGCCAGCACCGTTCACGAGGCAGCCGATGTTGCCGTCGAGCGAGATGTATGCGAGGTCGAACTTCGACGCTTCGACTTCAGCCGGATCTTCTTCGTCCAGATCGCGATACGCGACGATTTCCGGGTGACGGAACAGCGCGTTCGAATCGAAGTTGAACTTGGCGTCCAACGCGATGACCTTGCCGTCGCCGGTCAGGATCAGCGGGTTGATTTCGGCCAGCGATGCGTCGGTTTCCCAGAATGCCTTGTACAGGCCTTGCAGGATCGCGCGCGCTTGCGGCAGCGAAGCAGCGGGCACGCCGATCTTCGTGGCCAGTTCGTCGGCTTCGGCGTCTTTCAGGCCGGTTGCCGGGTCGACGGCGATCTTGTGGATCAGCTCAGGCGTCTTTTCCGCGACTTCTTCGACGTCCATGCCGCCTTCGCTCGATGCCATCACGACGATCTTCTGCGACACGCGATCGATCACGAGGCCGACATACAGTTCCTTCTTGATGTCAGCGCCTTCTTCGATCAGCAGGCGATTCACCTTCTGGCCTTCCGGACCGGTCTGGTGCGTGACGAGCTGCATGCCGAGGATCTGTTCCGAGTACTCGCGAACCTGATCCAGCGACTTGGCGACCTTCACGCCGCCGCCCTTGCCACGGCCACCCGCGTGGATCTGAGCCTTCACGACCCATACCGGGCCGCCGAGCTCTTCCGCGGCCTTGACCGCATCATCCACCGAGAAGACCGGCTTGCCGCGCGGTACCGCGACGCCGAATTTCCGCAGGATTTCCTTACCCTGGTACTCGTGAATCTTCATGCGTGATTCCCTTCAGTCTGAGAGTTGGATTGAACTTCGTTTCCGCTGCCGTCGTTCATGCCGGACGCGTTGCCGCCCTCGCCTGTCTGGCGGACTGCCCCGTCGCCTGACGATGCCGCGCGATCCGCTGTATACGGAGCGCGGCCATACCAGCGCGGATAAAACTGCTGCACCGCCTCGCCGTCGAAACGCAGCGCGTGGCAGCGTCCCAGCTGGAATGGCGGTTTATCGTTGGAATGCTCGCCTGTGCTGTTAGACGATCCGTCTCCTGAACCTGCGTTCGCGCCCGGCGTGCTGTCACCGGTATTCCACACTTCGCCCGCGAACGCCTGAATCGCGGCGGTCGGCAGAATTGCGCACAGCTCGGTGAGATGCGTGCAACCCGCCGTGCCACCGAGCACACGGGCAGACTCGCGACGGAAGTTTTGACGGAGATTGAGCCCGATGAGGGCACGGTAGGCGGGATTGCTGGCTTGGCACAAACCAGGATAGGGCACCCAGTCGGACGACGCCTCGGCGTCAACGACATTGAGCTTGCGATCGATGGTGATGCGAAGCCAGAGTTCATGGATCGGCTGACCCTTGGGCCGGACGCCCGACGCAAGCACTACGTCGCGCGGTTTTTCGTCAGTCAAGCACGCTTCCACATCCCACAGGCCATCGGCTCGCTCATAGGCTTCCGCTCTGATTGCGCGACGATGGCGCAACTGACGGGACACGGGCTGGGAGAGCGGCATGCGGGAAGGAAAGGCCGGATTGGAAAACCCACGAATTTTAGCATACTGGGTATTTGGGACAGGTCCGATTGCGCACGGCCGTGCCGCGCGCGGCTGAGAGCGGAACGTGCCACCCCAAAGGGTCTTGTATGCAAACGATGGACGACGCGGCTACTCGCCGCTCCACTCCTCGTCCATTCCCTTGAGGATTTTGCCGATCGTGGCGCCCGAAAATCCGCGCGATGCCAGAAAGCGCTGCTGTTTCGCCCGTTCGGCAGGCGTTTCGGGAAGCCGGCCGAACTTCTTTTGCCAGACGGCATGAGCGCGGGCGAGTTCGGTTTCGCGCAATTGCGCGCTCGCTTCTTCGACAAGCGTCTGGTCGACCGAATGCTGCTTCAATTCGCCAACTATCGGGCTCGCGCCCAATCGCGACGAGCGGCGATGAATCAGGCTTTCGGCAAAGCGCGAGTCGGACAGCCAGTTTTCGGCTTCCAGCGAGTCGAGCACGGTGTCGAGAGAGTCGGTTTCCTCGACGAATGGCTTCAGCTTGCGCGCCAGTTCGGTGCGGCTGTATTCGCGGCGGGATAGATAGCCGAGCGCGCGGCCTTTTAAAGACCGTGCCGGACGTTTGGATTGTTTGGCTTCGTCTTGCCCGGGTTTCGCTTCGCCTGGGACTCGACGTGAGCGGGTGTAGGTGGTCTCGGAGGGATCCGAGCCTACGGGCGGCGAGGATTCAAACTGCACGCGCTGCGGATTGCGGCCCGCGGCGCGGTCGTGTGCGTCGAACGATTCGAACGGATCGAACGACGCGTCGTCTTCATCACGCGGGCCGTCCGCGTGGCGTCCGGAATCGGACAACGGCCGGCCCTTGCGTATCACGTGATGGTTACTCTTCTTCGTCCGCGACTTCAGCGGCTGCGCCGGTCACGGCTTCAGCCATGGCATTCACGCCCAGCGATTCGCGGATACGATTTTCGATTTCACGAGCGATATCCGGATTTTCGCGCAGGAATTCACGCGCGTTGTCCTTGCCCTGACCGATACGTTCGCCGCTGTAGCTGTACCACGCGCCGGCCTTGTCGACGATCTTGGCTTGCACGCCCAGGTCGATGATTTCGCCCTGACGTGAAATTCCTTCGCCGTACAGAATGTCGAAAATCGCTTCGCGGAACGGCGGCGCCACCTTGTTCTTCACTACCTTCACGCGCGTTTCGTTGCCGATCACTTCGTCGTTCTTCTTGATCGAACCGATACGGCGAATGTCCAGACGCACCGACGCGTAGAACTTCAACGCGTTACCGCCCGTAGTGGTTTCCGGATTGCCGAACATCACGCCGATCTTCATGCGGATCTGGTTGATGAAGATCACAAGGCAGTTCGTGCGCTTGATCGTGCCGGTGAGTTTGCGCAGCGCTTGCGACATGAGACGCGCTTGCAGACCCGGCAGCGAGTCGCCCATTTCGCCTTCGATTTCAGCCTTCGGCACGAGTGCCGCGACCGAGTCGATCACGATCATGTCGATCGAACCCGAGCGCACCAGCGCGTCGGCGATTTCGAGCGCCTGTTCGCCAGTGTCTGGTTGCGAAACCAGCAGTTCGTTCACGTTGACGCCGAGCTTGCCCGCGTACTGGATGTCCAGCGCGTGTTCCGCGTCGATAAACGCTGCCGTGCCGCCGAGCTTCTGCATTTCGGCGACGACCTGCAACGTCAGCGTGGTTTTACCGGACGATTCCGGGCCATAAATTTCGACCACACGGCCACGCGGCAAACCGCCGACGCCCAACGCGATGTCGAGGCCGAGCGATCCGGTTGAGACCACCTGGATATCTTCGACCGCCTCACCTGCGCCGAGCCGCATGACCGACCCTTTACCGAACTGCTTTTCGATCTGTGCGAGTGCGGCAGCGAGTGCCTTGCTCTTTTCAGCCGTCAGTCCAGCCGAGCCTTTCTTGCTTTCTTCCATGAATCGTCCTTTGCTATGATGAACGGCGTCTGAGGCGGATGTGCAGCCCACTTTGAAAGGACAGCACACGAAACCCAGACACTGTATAAAAAAACAGTAGTTTTGGCAAGCACGATTCTCATGCGAACGCGCATTTTTACCGTCGCGCTGCCCAACTACCCACAATAATTTTCGGAGACCGCTGTGCGCCGGGGGGACACCCCGCGGTGCCGGCAAGGCCAGGCTGGCGCACCATGCGAATTCTGATTGCCGAAGACGACAGCATACTCGCGGACGGTCTGGTTCGATCACTCCGCCAATCGGCCTATGCCGTCGATCACGTAAAGAGCGGCGTCGAGGCCGATACCGCGCTGTCGATGCAATCTTTCGACCTGCTGATTCTCGATCTGGGCCTGCCGCGCATGTCCGGCCTCGAGGTGTTGCGACGCCTGCGCGCGCGCAATTCCACCCTGCCGGTGCTGATCCTGACCGCCGCGGACAGCGTCGACGAGCGCGTCAAGGGCCTCGACTTCGGCGCCGACGACTACATGGCCAAACCCTTCGCGCTGAACGAACTCGAAGCACGCGTGCGCGCCCTGACGCGGCGCGGTGCCGGCGGCGGCCCGACGGTCGTGCGGCACGGCTCGCTGTCGTTCGACCAGGTCGGCCGGATCGCCTATGTCAACGAGCAGGTGATCGACCTGTCGGCGCGCGAGCTGGGTTTGCTCGAAGTGCTGCTGCAGCGGATCGGCCGGCTGGTTTCGAAGGAACAACTCGTCGATCATCTGTGCGAATGGGGCGAAGAAGTCAGCAACAACGCGATCGAGGTCTACGTGCACCGCCTGCGCAAGAAAATCGAGCCGAGCGGCGTGCGCATCATCACCGTGCGCGGTCTGGGCTACTGTCTTGAGAAGGCCGCGTCAGCGCCGAGCGCAAGCACGAGCGCGAACGCTACGACCACGCCCGCACCCGCCGAGCCCGAACCGCCCGCCGCGCCGCCGTCCGGCGCAATGCCGGCGAGCCATCACTACAAATAGAGGCCGCCCATGTCCGCACGCGCAGATCGCGCTACGGCGCACGCGGCGGACCTCGACGAGGCGCGCGACGAGCGCTACGCCAACCCGTTCGCCCCGCCCGACGAAACCGAAGCCGCCGCCGAGGCGCGCCCGCGCTCGCTGTTCGGCGAGATTCTCGACTGGATGCTGGCGCCGCTGCTACTGCTTTGGCCAATGAGTCTCGCGGTCACCTATCTGGTCGCGAAGTCGATCGCGAACGGCCCGTTCGACCGCGCGCTGGAAACGGACGCCTACGTGCTGGCCCGCCAGATTCATCCGGTGAACGGCGTGGCGGAACTGACGCTGCCCGACTCCACGCGCGACTTTCTGCGCGCGGACAATGTCGACAGTGTGTTCTATCAGGTGCTCGGCACGCGCGGCGAACTGGTGGGCGGCGAGCGCGACATGCCGCTGCCGCACGAGGAAGACCGCCCGCAGCCGGGTCTCGTCGAATTTCGTGACGATGTGCTGCGCGGCAACGACATCCGCGTCGCCTACACGACTGTGGAATTTCCGCAGACGCCCGGCGCGCAGCCCGTGCTGGTGCAGGTCGCCGAAACGCTCGACAAACGCAGCCAGCTCGCCAACGACATCATCAAAGGCGTGATCTTGCCGCAGTTCGTGATTCTGCCGCTCGCGATCCTGCTGGTGTGGTTCGGGCTCTCGCGCGGGCTCGCGCCGCTGCACGCGCTACAGGCGCATATCCGCGCGCGCCGCCCGGACGACCTGTCGCCGCTCGAGGCGCGGCGCGCGCCGCCGGAAATCGAGCCGCTCGTGACCTCGTTCAACGATCTGCTGACGCGTCTCGAACAGAACATGGAGCTGCAAAAACGCTTTATCGCCGACGCCGCGCATCAGATGAAGACCCCGCTTGCCGGCTTGCGCACGCAGGCCGAGCTGGCGCTGCGTCAGGACGCCTCCGCGGAGGTGCATCGCTCGCTTGAGCAGATCGCCACCAGCTCGGAGCACGCCGCGCGGCTCGTCACGCAACTGCTGGCGCTGGCGCGCGCGGAGAACCGCATGTCGGGTCAGATTTTCACACCGGTCGAAGTGACGGAGGTCGCGCGCAGTGCAGTGCGCGACTGGGTTCAGGCCGCGCTCGCCAAGCAGATGGATCTGGGCTACGAAGCGCCTGACGAACCGGTCGAAGTGAATGGCAATCCGGTCATGTTGCGCGAAATGCTTTCGAATCTGATCGACAACGCGATCCGCTATACGCCGCCGGGCGGCCGCATCACCGTCAGAGTGCGGCACGACGCGGCGGCGCGGCTCGTGCATCTGGAAGTCGAGGATACAGGCCTCGGCATTCCGGTCGCCGAGCGTTCGCGGGTGATCGAGCGCTTCTACCGGATTCTCGGCCGCGAAGGCGACGGCAGCGGCCTCGGACTCGCGATCGTCCGCGAGATCGCGACCATGCACGGCGGCGAGCTGACGATCGACGACAACGTCTATCAAACTTCGCCGCGGCTTGCCGGCACGCTCGTACGCGTCAGTCTGCACGTGCACGAACGGGCCGGGACTTACCCTAACGCGACCTGAATGCGTCGATTCGCCGACTCAATAATGAGATACGTTGGGTGTAAATTGGGCCAGTTTGGCGCCAGATAGGCGCGTGTTGGGCGAAAACCCACAACACAGACCAGGCCTGCAAATTCACCCCGCCACGTCAGTACGCCGTAAGTTTCCACTCCAATAATCGGTTTCACGGGAACGCCGTTACCGGCGAACCGCGTGCATATCAATATTGGAGACGACATATGGCTACCGTTGGCGGGCAAATCTCGCACGTGCCGATGACGCGCGAAGAGAAGCGGGTGATCTTCGCATCGTCGCTGGGTACGGTTTTCGAGTGGTACGACTTCTATCTGGCCGGCTCGCTGGCGGCCTTCATCAGCAAGAGCTTCTTCTCCGGCGTCAATCCGACAGCTGCCTTCATCTTCACGCTGCTCAGCTTCGCGGCCGGCTTCGCGGTCCGGCCGTTCGGCGCGATCGTGTTCGGGCGGCTCGGCGATATGGTCGGGCGCAAGTACACGTTCCTCGTGACGATCGTGATCATGGGCTTGTCGACGTTCCTGGTCGGCTTCCTGCCGGGCTACGCGTCGATCGGCTTTGCATCGCCCGTGATCTTCATCGCGATGCGGATGCTGCAAGGCCTCGCGCTCGGCGGCGAGTATGGCGGCGCCGCCACCTACGTGGCCGAACATGCGCCGCCGGGACGCCGCGGCTTCTACACGGCATGGATCCAGACCACCGCCACGCTCGGCCTGTTCCTGTCGCTGCTGGTGATTCTCGGCGTGCGCACGGCAATGGGTGAGGATGCGTTCGGCGCCTGGGGCTGGCGCATTCCGTTCATCGTCTCGATCCTTTTGCTGGCCGTGTCAGTGTGGATTCGTCTGCAACTGCACGAATCGCCGGTGTTCGAGCGCATCAAGTCCGAAGGCAAGACCTCCAAGGCGCCGTTGACCGAAGCCTTCGGCCAGTGGAAGAATCTGAAGATCGTGATTCTCGCGCTGATCGGCCTCACCGCCGGCCAGGCCGTGGTCTGGTACACAGGCCAGTTCTACACGCTGTTCTTCCTGACGCAGACGCTGAAAGTGGATGGCAGCAGCGCCAACATCATGATCGCGATCGCGCTCCTGATCGGCACGCCGTTCTTCCTGTTCTTCGGCTCGCTGTCGGATCGTATCGGCCGCAAGCCGATCATCATGGCCGGCCTGCTGATCGCCGCGTGCACGTACTTCCCGCTGTTCAAGGCGCTCGCGCATTACACCAATCCAGCACTGGAAGCGGCGACCGCGAAGGCGCCGATCGTCGTGATCGCGAATCCGGACGAGTGCTCGTTCCAGTTCAACCCGGTCGGCACCGCGAAGTTCACGAGTTCCTGCGACATCGCCAAGAGCGCGCTCTCGAAGGCCGGTTTGAACTACGAGAACGTCGCCGCGCCGGCGGGCACGCTGGCGGAGATCAAGGTCGGCGATACGGTGATCAACACGTATGACGGCAAGGCTGCGGACGCCAAGGATCAAGGCAAGACGTTCGACAAGACTCTCGCGACGACGCTGAAGACCGCCGGTTATGCGCCGAAGGCCGATCCCACGCAGATCAACTGGCCAATGACCGTGGTGATTCTGACGATCATGATGATTTACGTGACGATGGTCTACGGCCCGATCGCGGCGATGCTGGTGGAGATGTTCCCGACGCGCATCCGCTATACGTCGATGTCGCTGCCGTATCACATCGGCAATGGCTGGTTCGGCGGCTTCCTGCCGGCCACCGCCTTTGCGATCGTGGCGGCGAAGGGCAATATCTTTTCGGGGCTGTGGTATCCGATCGTGATCGCGCTCGTCACCTTCGTGATCGGCATGCTGTTTGTCCGGGAAACCAAGGACTCGGATATCTACGCGAAAGATTGACGCGTCTGATGGACGTGACAGCTTCTTGAAAAAGTTGTGCACCGGGGGTTGACAGCCTCCGGTGCCGTCCGCATAATCTCGCTTCTTTCGGCGAATTAGCTCAGTTGGTTAGAGCGACGGAATCATAATCCGCAGGTCCGGGGTTCGAGTCCCTGATTCGCCACCAGTTGCAAGAAAAAGCCGCTGATCCGCAAGGTTCAGCGGCTTTTTTGTTTTGGCTTTCCGAACTGCAACTACAGCAACTTCAAGGAGGTTTCTTGATGACGTTCCGCACCGCCGTGCTTGCCGCGGCCACCGCTTCCATCGCTTTGCTCGGCGGCACGGCCGCCTTCGCCGCTCAGGCTCAGACACCGCCCGACAGTCAGTGGCGCACCAGCGCAACCACCCTCTCCACATTGCTGCAGGACGGCTACAAGATCGTCGCTGTCCTGAATGGCGCCCATGGCAGCGCTGGGTCAGCCGACACGATTTTCGTCCAGCGCGATCAGAGCGCATTCAAATGTATTGACCCGCAGCAGACCGACGCAAAAACCAGAACGTCCGTCGCGCCGCCGGCGTGTTTCGAACTGGTGCCGCCGTCGGGAGCGTCGGGGACGCCCGAGTCGAAATAGTCGGCACGCGGCGCGCCAAAGCGCGCCGTCAACCGCACGCTCTGTGCCGACCTACGGACTTTGAAGCTACGGTTTGAAAGAAGCCGGCGGCGGCGCAATCGACACCCCGCTCAACCAGCCGCGTGCCGCCTGTTACCGATCCACCAACCGGCTCAAATTCCCCCGCACCCGCTGCAACAACGCGATCAACTGCTTCGCTTCTTCATCGGTGAAGCCGTTCAGCGCTTCAAGCGCGACTTCGTCGCCGACTTTGCGCGCCTTGCCGAGCGTGCGCTCGGCCTTCGGCGTCATGTTCACCTGGCGCTCGCGGCGGTCCTGCGGATTGGCCGTCCGCTCGATCCAGCCGCCCTCTTCCATCCGATCCAGCAAACGCCCCGCCGAAATCGGCGCGACCTCGAGCAGGTCCGCAAGCCGCGCCTGATTGGTGTCGCCGTAGTGCGCGAGATAGGCCAGCACGCGGCACTGCGCGCGCGTCAAGTCGACCGACGACTTCGCGAGATCGTCGAAACGCTTGCCTGTCAGGCGACCGACGTCGGAAATCAGAAAGCCGAAGCGCTCATCGAGTTGGGTTTTCATTGGCGGATTATACGAAAGGCCTTCGTTTGTTAGCGTTGAAACGGGCGTATTCAGACTCCGCATAATTCCCGATGGCAGGCACGTGCTCAGTCGATATACTAAGCATGCTTATTATATCGACGACCCCGCTCCTTCATGTCCTCCGACACCCCGGCGGCCCGCGCCGCCGCGCCGCTCAACCGCCCGATGATCACCGTCTCGATCATGCTGGCGACGTTGATCCAGACGCTCGACAGCACGATCGCCAACGTGGCGCTGCCGCACATGCAGGGCACGCTGTCCGCGTCGCAGGATGAGATCACGTGGGTACTGACCTCGTACATCGTCGCCGCGGCGATCGCCACGCCGCTCACCGGCTGGTTGTCCGACCGGCTGAGCGTCAAGCGTCTGCTGATCTTCGCGATTGGCGGCTTCACGGTGTCGTCGGCGCTGTGCGGTTTGTCGGAGACGCTCACGCAGATCGTCGCGTCGCGTTTGCTGCAAGGGATTTTCGGCGCGTCGCTGGTGCCGCTGTCGCAATCCATCCTGCTCGACATCAACCCGCGCGAGAAGCAGGGGCAGGCCATGGCCGTGTGGGGCATGGGCGTGATGGTCGGACCGATTCTCGGGCCGACGCTCGGCGGCTGGCTCACCGACAGCTACAACTGGCGCTGGGTGTTTTTCATCAACGTGCCGATCGGCGCGTTCGCGCTGTTCGGTGTGGCGACCTTCCTGCCCGCGCGCGAACCGAAACACGATGCGAAGTTCGACGCGTTTGGCTTCGCCACGCTGGGTCTCGCCATCGGCGCATTGCAGGCCATGCTCGATCGCGGCGAGCAACTCGACTGGTTCGGCTCGAACGAAATCGTCATCGAGGCGTTGCTCGCGGCCATCAGCTTTGCGTTTTTCCTCGTGCACACGGCCACGGTCGGCAAGAAATCGTTTTTCAAATACGAGTTGCTGAAGGACCCGAACTTCGCCACGGGGACGTTTTTCATCTTCGTGATTGGCGCGGTGATGTACGCGACGCGCGCGTTGCTGCCGCCCATGCTGCAGAACCTGATGAACTATCCGGTCGCGACCACTGGCCTCGTCACTGCGCCGAGCGGCGCGGGCACGATGGTCGCCATGCTGTTCGCCGGGCGCCTGCTGAAGCGGATCGACGCACGGCTTCTGCTGCTCGCCGGCTTTCTGATCTCGGCGTTCGCGCTCTGGCAGATGATGCAGTACACGATCGTGCTGTCGGCGTCGGACATTGTCTGGCCCGGCGTGATTCAGGGCTTCGGGCTCGGGCTCGTGTTCGTGCCGCTGAGCGCGCTGACCTTCTCGACGCTCACGCCGGAACTGCGCGCGGATGGCACCGCGACGTACAGCCTGATGCGCAATATCGGCAGCAGTATCGGCATTTCGATCGTGCAAACGCTGATGACGCGCAACACGCAGGTCTCGCATGCGGACCTCGCGGCCAACATCACGCCCTTCAATCCCGCCGTCCAGCCGATGCTCAACAACGGCTCGAATTACGACATGGCCGCACTGAACGCGTCGATCACCCAGCAGGCGTCGATGATCGCGTATCTGAACGACTTCAAACTGATGTTCATGGCGACGCTGCTGGTTATTCCGCTTCTGCTATTGATCCGCCCCGCGCATAAGGCAGCGGAAGCGTCGGTGGCGCATGCCGCGATGGATTGAGACACGGCGCTGACCCGGTTAGTCGCCGTCGCAATGGGCCGCGCGCCGCGCCCGTGACTAACCTTCGATCCGCCCGCGCGTCACACCCAGCAGTGCCGCCATCGCCGTACGCGCTGCCACGGCGTCGCGATCGCGAATCGCTTCGAACACCGCCGTATGTTCGGCCAGCGACGCGTTGAACACCTCCGCGCGTTTTGCATTCAGACGCAGTTGCGCTTCGAGCGTGCGCTCGATCAGCGTGCCGAGCGGAATCAGCAATTCATTGCTGCACGCGGTCAACACGCTCAAATGAAACTGCAGATCGGCTCGCACCCATTCGTCGACATTGCGCGCCGCCACCATCGCTTCATGGGACGCCGCCAGCGCTTGGAAGGTGTCGTCCGTATGCGAAGCCGCCGCCAGACTCGCGGCATACGGCTCGATCATCTCGCGCATTTCCTGCAGGTTGAGCGCGAACGCCATCGGCTCGGCGACCCGCGAGTACCAGTCGAGCACGTCCACATCAAGCAGATTCCACGCGCGTTTCGGCCGCACGCGCGTCCCCACGCGCGGACGCGATTCGATCAAGCCTTTCGAAGTCAACGTGCGCAACGCCTCGCGCAACACCGTGCGACTCACGCCGAACGCCTCCATCAACTCCGCTTCGCGCGGCAGGATCGAATCAGGCGCGTAGTCGCCGCGCAGAATCGCGGTCGCCAGCCGATGGGCGACACGCCCATGCAGATCGTGCTGAATAGCTTTCTCCTAGCGGCCTTGCAGCGCTATTGATACGGGAACCGAGGCCGGAACGAGCGCGATTATCCGGCATCTCATCTCAGCCGTGAGATCACCGCTTCGACAATGCCGTGCCGGATGCAGGTCTCACCACTATCTGGCCAATAGTACTATTAATAGTATTTAAATGCGATTTTGATGTAGCATGTGAATCCTCGAAATAGTTCGCAGACGCCTAAGGCCGATGCTTCGCATGGGGCCGGAGTGAGCGCAAAAGCACTAACTCCAGCCGACAAAGGAGACGCACACCATGAAAATCACCAAGCTCGAAACCTTCATCGTTCCGCCGCGCTGGTGCTTCCTGAAAATCGAAACCGACGAAGGCATCGTCGGCTGGGGCGAACCGGTAGTCGAAGGTCGCGCGCATACGGTGGCGGCTGCGGTTGAAGAACTGTCCGACTATCTGGTCGGCAAAGACCCGCTTCTGATCGAAGACCATTGGCAAGTGATGTACCGCTCGGGCTTCTATCGCGGCGGCCCGATCACCATGAGCGCGATCGCCGGCGTCGACCAGGCGTTGTGGGACATCAAGGGCAAGCACCATGGCGTGCCGGTTCATGCGCTGCTCGGCGGCCAGGTGCGCGACAAGATCAAGGTGTATTCGTGGATCGGCGGCGACCGTCCGAGCGACGTGGCCAACAACGCGCGCGCCGTGGTCGAACGCGGCTTCAAGGCGGTGAAGATGAACGGCTCGGAAGAGTTGCAGATCATCGACACCTTCGACAAGGTGCAAGGCGTCATCAACAACGTCGCGGCCGTGCGCGAGGCAGTCGGACCGAACATCGGCATCGGCGTGGATTTCCATGGCCGCGTGCACAAGCCGATGGCCAAGGTACTGGCGAAAGAACTCGACCCGTACAAGCTGCTCTTCATCGAAGAGCCGGTGCTGTCGGAGAACGCCGAAGCGTTGCGCGACATCGTCAATCAGACCAACACGCCGATCGCGCTGGGCGAGCGTCTTTACTCGCGCTGGGACTTCAAGCACATTCTGTCGGGCGGCTACGTCGACATCATTCAGCCGGACGCATCGCACGCGGGCGGCATTACCGAGTGCCGCAAGATCGCGTCGATGGCGGAAGCCTACGACGTCGCGCTCGCGCTGCATTGCCCGCTCGGGCCGATCGCTCTGGCGACGTGTCTGCAGATCGATGCGGTGAGCTACAACGCGTTCATCCAGGAACAGAGCCTCGGCATCCACTACAACCAGGGCAACGATCTGCTCGACTACATCAGGAACCCGGAAGTCTTCAAATACGAAGACGGCTTCGTGTCGATTCCGCAAGGCCCGGGGCTCGGCATCGAGGTCAACGAAGAGAAAGTGCGGGAGATGGCCAAAGTCGGCCATCGCTGGCGCAATCCGGTGTGGCGCCATGAGGATGGCAGCGTCGCCGAATGGTAATCGCGTAAAGGAGCGCCGCCCGTGGGCGGCGTTTTTGTTTGCGTCGGCGGCCGCTCCGCCGATGCGGCCCGCGTTACGGTGACGTGACGCGTGGGCCGTCGCAGTAACGTAACATCCCGGACCGAACCCATCCGAGCAGGCGTTTTCCGCGCCCTTCCCAAACCCGCTCGAATTCCCGCAAAGCCTTATCCAGAAAGGCTGTCACGCCATCCGTTCGACACCACACATACACATGGCCCGCTCTTTGCTCAAATGCATTCAAACGACAAATGCATCGGGGAAATCATGGGCGAATTCCTGCCAGACTATCTGCTCCGCGAACAGGCCGCCGTCGGCGCGTTGGTGGCGTTCGGCGTGCTGCGCATCATCGGCGCGGCACTCGCATTCGAACGCGGCTGGCGCATCTCGGTCGTCGAGAAATGCTTCATCGGCGCCGCGATCGTGTACTGCCTGCCGCAACTGTTCGATCTGCTGACGCATATGTACGGCTCGCGCGCCGCGGGCGCCGAATTGGAAGGCAAAGCCGCGGGCTGCGCCATCGCCCTCTTTTGCGCGCCGATTCTCGGCCATCGGCTCGGTCTCGAATAAGCGGAGCCTCGCCATGCAATTGGCCAGGCGGCTCATGAGGCGGCCAAAACCCACCTTTCGCGCGGGCGACGTCCTGAAACTCAAGTCAGGCGGCCGTCCGATGACCGTCACCTGGAGCGGCCGGGTGCTATTCGCATCAGGTAACTGGCTGATCTGCCAGTGGTTCAGCGAGACCGGCGAGTTACAGCAGGAGATGTTTCCGGAGGAAACCCTGGAGCGGACGAGCCACGTACTCGCCGCTTCAAAAGTGCAGTAACGGATTGCTGGCCACCGCCAGGCGACCGTGTGTATTGCGCCGCACGCTTTGGCCGTGCGGCGCTTTTTTATGCGGCCGATGTCGCGCTTGCGAGACGTTGCGGACCTGAATCCTTAAGGACGCGGTTGCTGTTCAGGTGCCACCTGCTAGCCCGCCTTGCAGATGAGCTCGCGCTACGGTGTCAGCCGAGCGCGGCGAACGCAGGCACGCTATGCGACAACGCGGCCGCCGCGGCGAACACGCCGATCATCGCCAGCGCTTCCAGATACAGCACGTTGGCGAAGGTGTGGGCGTCCATTGTCGAGGCCGTGCGGCGCAGGCGCGGCAGCGCCAGAAAGCGGTTGAGTCCGCCGAGCACGAGCGCGAGCCCGACCAGCGCAAGCTTGAGCATCAGCACATGGCCCCACGTGCTGAGTTCGATCGCCTCGAACGAGCCGCCGGAACCTCGCACCGCGTTGAAGACGCCGGAGAGCAGCACGAGCGCAACCGCCACCACCGAGACGTTCGACACCTGAATCGCGGTGCGGATCAACATGCCGCGTGCAGTCGAGGTGCCGAGTGCCGGCAGCACCGCGAGCCCTGCGGCCATCGCCAGACCGCCCCACACGCTGGTAACGAGCACGTGCAGCGTTTGCATGGCGATCGCAGCCGAGGCCGGGCCGGCATCCGCCGCGTGACCGAGCGACGCCTTGCCGGCGGCGATCGCGACCACCGCGAGCCACAGGAGCGCATTGCGCAGCATGCCCGTATGACTGGCCATGGCCGTGCCGAGCAGCACCAGCGCGCCGGCGAACGCAAGGCTCCAACCATAACCGACGTGAGTTTGCGTCAGCACCGTGGGCACCACGCCGATGGCGGCCGGCAACCCGACACCGCTCATCGACGCCGCCTGGTACAGCAACCAGCCGAGGTCGGCGAGCACCAGCACGACGGTGGCCGTCAGCATCGAACGTTGCGCGCGCAACCAGGCGGGGCGCGCGGGCGAGATTTTCTGCTGGGCGTCCTTCGCGAGCCACGCGCCGAGCAACGCCGAACCGACGGCAAACGCAAACGCGACGTTCATGAGCGCGGCCATGGCGACCTGCCCGATCCAGAGTCCGTCGATGCTCATTTGACGATAAACGCAAAGTCGCCTTGGGTACGGTGGCCGTCCGTGGCTACCGCGATCCAGTGCACGGCATAGCGTCCGGCGCTCAACTGCGGCAGCGGCAGATGCATGACCTTGGCGTCGTCCTTGTCGACCTGCGACTCAGTTGCCACGGCCGCCTTGCCGCTGGTGTCGGCAAGCGCGATCTTGCTGAAAGCCGGTTCAAGCGGCTCGGTGAAATGGATCGTCACTTCGGAGGGCGCGGCGACTTCGGCGTTGGCCGCCGGCTCGCTCGAGCTCAGATGCGCATGGGCGAATGCCAAGGACGTCACAAGCAGCGCCGCGGCGCCGAGCATCGACGCTCGCGACGCCGGACGGGAAAAATTAAGTAGCTTCATTTAAGGCCGATAGCGGATGATCAGGAAAACGGTGGGCGTCGGACCCAGGCGCGTCGAGACCGGACAAGGTCCGGCGCGCCCGGAAGTGTACGCTTCGATGGTTCGCGCGGGCGTCGGTTCAACCTGGTTTATGGATAGTTCGTGCGCGGCCAGGCCTTGCAACCTTGATCGCGCAGACAAATTTGGGATAACAGTTAGGCAGCGTGAAACGCCTGTGCGCGTCAAACTGTCGCATGGCTGTGACAGCCGGAACCTTCTCTAATGTGCCAAATAGTCATCATCACCCTTCGATGATAGAATGCTGCGTCGCCGCAGCGCCGGCTGCCCTTCACACCGAGCCGCTCGAAGTTCGGTCAGGTCCCCGATTTTGATGGAGTTACGCGTGTCTTCAAGACGCATTTTCCGCCCGTTGCTCGCCCTTCTGCTGATCGGCTCCGCGGGCGTTTATAGCGCTGCGAAAGCGCAGACTCAGCCGAAAGCCCCCGATACGATGGAAGCGCGCGTGCAAGGCTGTACGGCCTGCCACGGCACACATGGCCAAGGTACGGACAACGACTACTTCCCTCGCCTCGCGGGCAAGCCTGCCGACTACCTGTACAACCAGCTACAGAATTTCCGCGAAGGGCGCCGCAAGTACCCGCCCATGAACTACCTCGTCACGTATCTCTCGGACGACTACCTTCATCAGATCGCCACGTATTTCTCGCAACAGCGTCCTCCGTATCCGCCGCCGGCCAAGCCGACGGTATCGTCGAGCACGCTCGCGCGCGGCCAGCAGATCGTGCTGAACGGCGACGCGTCGAAGCAGATTCCGGCTTGTGCGGCCTGCCACGGCAAGACGCTGACCGGTATGCAACCCGCTATCCCGGGTCTGGTCGGCTTGCATTCGGACTACATCAGCGCGCAGCTCGGCGCGTGGCGCTCGGGCTCGCGCCATGCCATCGCGCCTGATTGCATGCACACCATCGCCACGCGTCTGACCGACGAAGACGTGAACGCCGTTGCCGCCTGGCTTTCCACGCAGCAGGCCCCACAAAACCCCGTGCCGGCTCCAGCCCGCTCGATGAAGACTCCGCTTGCCTGCGGCAGCGAACCGCAATAAGGCACCGGGAGAGACACTCAAATGAAACGCAAGTCTTTGTTCGCCCTCTCGGCAGTCGTCGTCGTTGCGGCTGCCGCACTCGTTCCCGTCCTGTGGTCGGGCGGCGACCATCTGCATAACGGCACGGCCATGGCGGCAACGCCCGCCGACCAGGCCGCGCTGATCAAGCAAGGCGAGTATCTCGCCCGCGCCGGCGACTGTATCGCCTGCCACACAGTGCGCGGCGGGAAGCAGTTCGCCGGCGGTCTGCCCATGGCCACGCCGTTCGGCACGATGTTCACGCCGAACATCACGCCTGACGACCAGTACGGTATCGGAAAGTGGACGCAGGACGACTTCTATCGCGCCATGCACACCGGCCGTTCGAAAGACGGCAGCCTGCTGTATCCGGGCTTCCCGTTCACCAGCTACACGAAGGTCACGCGCGCCGACTCGGACGCGATCTACGCATACCTGCGTTCGGTCGCGCCGGTCAACGTGCCGAGCCGTCCGCATGAACTGAAATTCCCGTTCAACCAGCGCAACATGCTGATCGGCTGGCGCACGCTGTTCTTCCGTGAGGGCGAGTACAAGCCGGATCCGACCAAGTCGGTCGAATGGAACCGTGGTGCGTACCTGATCGAAGGTCTCGGCCACTGCGGCATGTGCCACACGTCGATCAACGCCATGGGCGGCCCGGTGAGTTCGGCGGCATTTGCCGGCGGCCTGATCCCGCTGCAGAACTGGTATGCACCGTCGCTCACGTCGAACAAGGAAGCCGGCCTCGGCGACTGGGAAACCAAAGACATCGCCGATCTGCTGAAGACCGGCGTGTCGAACCGCGGCGCGGTGTTCGGTCCGATGGCCGAAGTGGTTCACAACAGCCTGCAGTACATGTCGGACGCGGACATCAACGCGATGGCCACGTACCTGAAGACGATTCCGCAGAAGAGCGAAGCGCCTGAGTCGCTGCAGCTCGAAACGTCTGAAAAGTTCGGCGGCGAACTGCTGAAGCAAGGTCAGAAGATCTACGCTGACAACTGCGCGAAGTGCCATGCGGAAAATGGCCTCGGCATGCCGCCGGCCTTCCCGCCGCTCGCGAACAACCAGTCGATTCAGATGCCGTCGGCGGTCAACCCGATCCGTATGGTGCTGAACGGCGGATACCCGCCGAGCACGGATGCCAACCCGCATCCGTACGGCATGCCGCCGTTCGCACAAGCACTGTCGAATCAGGAAGTCGCGGCGGTTGTGACGTACATCCGTATGTCCTGGGGCAACCACGGTACGGCCGTGTCGCCGCAGCAAGTGTCCGATCTGCGTTCGGCGCCGCTCGACTAAGCAGCGTTCGTTGCACCCGGGGCGCGGCCTGCGAAATTCGCGGCCGCGCCCTTCGTTTTTGAAGGACCGGTATCATAGGGGAGTATTTACCCTGAGATAAACGCCGGGCCGCTGCTAGTTTTCTCACCCTGCGGGGTCGGCGCGCAGCGACAGATCCGGGAGCGCTTATGAAACTGGGCAGGAGATAAAGAATCGTGCATGCCGGGGAGCGTTTCAACAGCATTACCCACCTCGTCGGCGCCGTACTGTCGGTGGCGGGTCTTGCAACGCTCGTGACGATGGGCGCGCTCGACGGCGACGCGTACAAGGTGGTCAGCTTCAGCGTGTACGGTGCGATGCTGTTCGTGCTGTATGCTATCTCGACGCTTTACCACAGCGTGCGCAATCCGCGCGCGAAGGCGGTTCTGCAGAAATGCGACCATTCGGCGATCTACCTGCTGATCGCCGGCAGCTACACTCCGTTCACGCTCGTCACATTGCGCGGACCGTGGGGCTGGTCGCTATTCGGCGTAAGCTGGGGGCTTGCCGCTCTCGGCATCGTGCAGGAATTGACGCTGGGGCGACGCACCCGCAGCGTTTCGATGGTGCTGTATGTCCTGATGGGATGGCTCGCGCTCGTTGCCGTCCGCCCGCTGGTTGAAGCCTTACCGGCAGCGGGTACCGCCTGGCTCGTGGCCGGCGGGGTCATCTATAGCGTCGGCATCTACTTCTTCATCAACGACGAGCGCATCCGGCATGGACATGGTATCTGGCACCTGTTCGTACTGGCGGGCAGTCTGTGTCAATTCGTCAGTGTCGCGCGCTACGTCGCATGACACCCCACGGCGGCGAAATGCAACTTAAGGCCAGTCAACGTGTCTGCATAGCGCGTTGAAGCA
The DNA here is from genome assembly GCF_003634175.1 of Paraburkholderia sp. BL17N1. NCBI lineage: Bacteria > Pseudomonadati > Pseudomonadota > Betaproteobacteria > Burkholderiales > Burkholderiaceae > Paraburkholderia > Paraburkholderia sp. BL17N1. The sequence goes on along the minus strand of NZ_RBIW01000001.1, from coordinate 2,048,590 downwards.
TTCGGCACGCGTTTGCGCGCGTGCCGCCGATTTCTCTGCGAACGGAACTGGGCTTCGGCCTCGAACACGCCATGCCGGTGTGTTCATGCCGCGTTCATGCCTGCCTGAACTCAGGTGTGTCCGTCCGCGAAACTGCATTGCAAAGATCTTTTATGTCTTTTGATTCCCTCGGCTTGTCCGAACCGTTGGTCCGCGCTGTACACGAACTCGGCTACACCACCCCGACTCCGATCCAGACGCAAGCGATTCCCGCCGTGCTCAACGGCGGCGATCTGCTGGCCGGCGCGCAAACCGGCACCGGCAAGACTGCCGGCTTTACGTTGCCGATCCTGCAACGCCTGAACACCATGCCCGCCGTTACGACCGGCTCGGGCAAGCGCGCGGTGCGCGCGCTGATTCTCACGCCCACGCGTGAACTGGCCGCGCAGGTCGAAGAAAGCGTGCGCGCGTACGGCAAGTATCTGAAACTCAAGTCGACGGTGATGTTCGGCGGCGTCGGCATCAATCCGCAGATCGGCGCACTGCGCAGCGGCGTGGATATCGTCGTCGCGACGCCGGGCCGTTTGCTCGATCACATGCAGCAGAAGACCATCGACCTGTCGCATCTCGAGATTCTCGTGCTCGACGAAGCCGACCGCATGCTCGACATGGGCTTCATCCACGACATCAAACGCGTGCTGGCGAAGCTGCCGCCGAAGCGGCAGAACCTGCTGTTCTCCGCCACCTTCTCCGACGAGATCAAGACGCTCGCCGACAACCTGCTCGACTCGCCGGCGCTGATCGAAGTCGCGCGCCGCAATACGACGGCGGAAACGGTCGCGCAGAAGATTCACCCGGTGGATCGCGACAAAAAGCGCGAACTGCTCACGCATCTGATCAAGCAACATAACTGGTTTCAGGTGCTGGTGTTCACGCGCACCAAGCACGGCGCCAACCGTCTTGCCGAACAGCTGACCAAGGACAGCATCAGCGCCCTGGCAATTCACGGCAACAAGAGCCAGTCGGCCCGCACACGCGCGCTCGCCGAGTTCAAGGACGGCACGCTGCAGGTGCTGGTCGCGACCGACATCGCGGCGCGCGGCATCGATATCGATCAACTGCCGCACGTGGTTAACTACGATCTGCCGAACGTGCCGGAAGACTACGTGCACCGCATCGGTCGCACGGGCCGCGCGGGCGCGACGGGCGAAGCGATCTCGCTGGTGTGCGTCGACGAACTGCAGTTGTTGAAGGACATCGAGAAGCTGATCAAGCGCCCGGTGCCGCAGGAAGTGATCGCCGGTTTCGAACCGGACCCGACTGCGAAGCCGGAACCGATCCTGCGTCGCGGCCAAGGTGGCGGCGGCGGTGGTGGTGGTCGTTCGCCGCGTCAGGGTCAAGGCGCACCGAAACGTGATGGCGCGGGTTCCGCGAAGCCGGCGCAGCGCTCGGGTCAACGCCCGGCGAACGGTCAACAGCAGCCGAAGCCGCATGGTGCGAAGCCGGCCGGCAATGGCGGCCAGCCGCGTCGCGACGGTCAGCGTCACGACGACCGGCCGCGCGCCGTCGCGCATGAGGGCAGCGCCGCGCAGCATGCGCCGCGCAAGCCGCAAGCCGCGAAACCGCAAGGCGGCAATCCGGGTGCGTTGCTGGGCGGTGCCAAGCCGCGCAACGAGGCGCCGCGCGGTGGCCAGCCCACGCGCAGCGGTCAGCGCGGCCGTTAAGCTTCGAGGCTCAGCCCACGCTCGCGGGCCACTGTCGTTGCGCTAAGCACGACGGGCCGGCGGCAGCAGGCAACATAGCCGCCAGGCCTAAAGGCACACACTCGCCGGCCGTTGTCCTTGCACCAAGGACGGCGGACGGCAGCACGCCGCTCACCCATCTATGGCCGTTGTCCTCGCATCGAGGACTAGCGGCCCGCCGCGGCAGCCGCTTGCTTCAGGTGCTCGATCTGCTGTTCCCATCGATCGAGTACCGCCTCTCGGTCCCCTTCCAGTTCGAACGTAATGCCGCTCGTCAGGCGCGCATAACGGACGCTTTGCGCCTCGGCCGTGTCGATCGAGCCGTGCAGATAGACAAGCCCGCTCTCATCGCCCGCGACGCTCGCTAGCGGCGTCATGAGCAACTGCACCTGATAGAACGCCTCATCGCAGACAAAGGTGAGCGCCGCCCGTCCGCTCTGCGCGATGGCGCGCGTCGCCCTCGCTTGGGGCCACAGCGCGATGCACAACGTGCGCGAATCAGGCGCGTACAACTCGCCGATGCCAAGCAGCGACGTGCGCACGTGGCCATTCGTATCGACGCTCAGCAGCGACGCGGTGAAACCCGTCTTGCCCGCGAGCGACGAACCGTCGAACAAGGCGCGCACGGCATCGGGCCATTCATCGAACACGTTCTGTTCGACTGGACGTTCGGGTGTTGAGGAATCGCTCATGGTGTCGATGGGATGATAAGTGAGCCAGTCTGCATCATGCCTTGAAAAGCAAATGGCCCGCCTAAGCGGGCCATTTGCAACGCCGGTGATTTACGCCAGGCGATTAGCGAAAGAACACGTGCTGCGTGATCTTGGCGAGCGGGTAATGCACGCCCGGCTGGATGCGCGCCGGCAGATTGAGCGGCTTGAGCAGCATCTTCACGCACATGTCGGCCGACAGATTGCGCCGCACCAGCGCATTGATGCGCGCCGCGCGCGCGCGGTTGTAGGTCGAGTCGTGCACGCGCTCCGGATAACGAGTCGCGAAGACGTGCCGCAAGGCGATTTCCGAGTCTTCGTTCTTGATTTCCATGACGCGGCGCATGAGAGCGCCGAGCACAGCCAGCCGGCCGTTGCCTTCGATCTTGTTGTACTTCTTGAAGTACTTGAAAAAGTGCTTGTAGTGACGCACTTCGTCGGTGCGGATGTTGTCGGTGATCTGCTTGAGCACGGGCTCGTCCGAGCATTCGCCGATCGCGCGATACAAGGTCGCGGTGCCGGTTTCCACCACGCAGCGCGCGACCATCTCGAGCGCGCGGGTCTTTTCAAAGTCCTCCACTGAGCAGGTCAGCGAATACTCTTCCATGAAATTACGAAATGCCGTGTCCCAGTCGAATTCGGGCCACACGTAAGCGATATACGTCTTGAGCGCGCGACCGTGCTGTAGCTCTTCCGGCTCCCACTCCTGGTTGAGCCAGGCCGAGACCTCAGGATCGCCGTTAAAGAAAGTGCTCAGATTGCTGGTGTACAGATCGGAGCCGCTTTCGATAAACGAAGACGCGCACAGCAGCAGCAGCAAGTCTTCGTTAGCGACGGCCTTTTGCCGATCAATGCGGGTGAGGTCGATGTCCTCGATCCGCCAGGGCATGACATGGTTCAGCTCTGTATGCATCGTGTCTTGCTCCGAAAGCTGTATCGACTCGCGGAGCATGCTCGCGACCGCCCGCTCTCGGCCGGGCCGGTCCGCCGTGTCTGATACAGCGCCTTGAATTAGAGTTAACCCCTTGTATCCTGCATCTTAGTCGGTGTTTCGCAACTCTGCAGATAACAGAGCACAGACCATGCCGAGGCGCCGCAGTTCCAATGGCGCGGTAGTCGAATCATTCGACCGGACAAAAGCGCATCGCGCGGCGCGTAAAAAAAGCCAGCTGAAGAGCTGGCTTGAGTTTGCGACGATCGCTCGTCAGTCAGGTTGGACGGGCATAGCGGCGCTTTGATTCAACGGCGCAAGGCCTGCGCTCAGGCCATCTGAACGCCTCGCGTCAGACGCACGCGGCGCATGCGCCACGCCACGACCACGAGCGAGAGGCCCGACAGCAGCGCGGCAATCAGCACGTAATAACTTGGCGCAAGTTTGTCGCCGGTCAAATGAATGAACGTTTCGACGATAGTGGGCGCGAAGCCGCCGAAGATCGTCACGCCGATGCTGTAACCGATTGAAAGACCGGTCGAGCGCACCTGCGTCGGAAAGATTTCGGACATTAGCGCGGGCATCGGTCCGGAATAAGCGGCCTTGAAAATTCCCGCCGTGCCCTGCAACACGAGCAGCCAGCCGACGGTCGGATGAGACTGCAGCAGCGCGAACATCGGATAGATCAGCGTGCCCATCAGAATCGAGGTGGTCAGCATGATGCGAATCCGGCCGATGCGATCGGACAACGCGCCCATCACCGGCGAGAGCAGGAACTGCAGGCCGCCGTTGAGCACCACCACGCCGAACGATGCCGCCGCCGGCATGTGCAATTGCTTGACGGCGTACATCGGCATGTAGAGCTGCAGCACATAGACGCCCACAGTGGATTGCGCGACGATGCCGATCGCGAGCAGCAGGTTGACCCACTGGCTCGCGAACGACGCGTCCTTCTCCGCGTTTGCCGTCGAGCGAGCGCCGGCCGCTTCGCGCGCCTCGCGCAGCGCGAGGAACTCCGGCGTCTCGTCGAGATGCGAACGGATGTAATAGCCCACCGGGCCGACCAGCAAACCGAACACGAACGGCAGGCGCCAGCCCCAGTCGTTCAGTTGCGCGGGCGGCATCCATGCGGTCAGCAACGAGCCGAACGCGGCGGCCGTAATCGCGGCAAGCCCCTGGCTCGCGAACTGCCAACTCGCGTAATAGCCGCGGCGCGACGCGCTATGCTCGACCATGAACGCCGTCGCGCTGCCGAACTCACCGCCCACCGCGAATCCTTGCACGAGCCGCGCGAGCAGAATCAGAATTGGCGCCGCGATACCGATCGATGCATACGGCGGCATCACCGCCATCGTGAAAGTGCCGACCATCATCAGCGCGATGGCGAACGTCAGTGCCGCCTTGCGGCCCTTGCGGTCGCCGTAGACGCCCAGCACGACCGCGCCCAGCGGCCGCATCAGAAACGAGATGCCGAAGGTGGCGATAGCGAGCAGCGTGGAGAGCCACTCGTCCTGCATCGGGAAAAACTGTTTGGCGATGATGGTCGCGAAGTAGCCGTAGACCAGAAAATCGAACCACTCGAGCGCATTGCCGACCGACGACGAAAACACGATCCGCCGCACCATCGCTTTGGAAAGCGGCGCGGGTGCGGAATGAGGGGAAGCTGTCGCCGAAGGCGACGCGTGGGTCTGCATGATGTCTCCTACTCTGTCTGATACTCGATGCCGGATGCCAGATGCCTGGCGTGCGAGAGACAACGCCGGCAACCGGTGTATTTGATTTGCGCGGGCCTTTAGCGTGCAGCGGAACGCGCGCTAAGGCATCGCCTGCGCACGCAGCGAAGCGCCGTTTCGAGCGGCGCCCTGCCTCGCGCATGGATGCCTGCTTAGAACCCCGCGGCCAACCCGTCACGGCGGCTATCGCTCGCCGCGACATAGCCACGATCCGGATCGTTGCGATCGAGCTTCCAGATGTATTGGCCGGAGCCGAAGTCCATATACGGATCGTCGACTGACTTGATCGTGTGGCCGAGCTTCTGCAAGGCCTCGGCGGTTTTTGGATCGAGCGTCGATTCGATGTCGATCGTGAAGTCGCGATTGACCTTCCAGCGCGGCGCGTCGCACGCGGCCTGCGGCTGCTGACCGTAGTCGAGCATCCGCACGATGGATTGCAGGTGGCCTTGCGGCTGCATGTCGCCGCCCATCACGCCGAAGCTCATCACCGCTTCCTGCCGGCCGTCCACCTGCTGCGTGAGGAACGACGGGATGATCGTGTGGAACGGCCGCTTGCCGCCTTCCACCACGTTCGGCGACTTCGGGTCCATCGAGAATCCGCAGCCACGGTTCTGCATGGCGATGCCGCTATCCGGCACCACGATGCCCGAGCCGAAGCCCATGTAGTTCGACTGGATGAAGCTGACCATCATGCCGCGCTCGTCAGCCACCGACATGTAGATGGTCCCGCCGGCCTTCGGCATGCCGAAGTCGAACTGCGTGGCGCGCTTGTGATCGATCAGTTTGGCGCGCGAGGTGAGGTACGCGTCGTCGAGCATCTGCTCCGGCGTGACTTCCATGGAGCGCGGATCGGCCACATAGCGGTAGACGTCGGCGAAGGCCAGCTTCATCGCTTCGATCTGCAAGTGCTGCGACTCGACGTTGTCGACCGCCAGTTCCTTCACATCGAATTTTTCGAGGATGCCCAGCGCGATCAGCGCCGCGATGCCCTGCCCGTTCGGCGGAATTTCGTGCACCGTGTAGCCGCGATAATCCTTGCCGATCGGCTCGACCCAATCCGCTTTGTAATTGCGGAGATCGTCGAGCGTCAGCGCGCCGCCGCCTTCGCGGGCGAACGCGGCGATCCGTTCAGCGATCTCGCCTTCGTAGTACGCACGCGGGCCTTGCTCGGCGAGCTTGCGCAGCGTCTTCGCGTGGCCGGGGAAGCGCACCAGTTCGCTCACTTCCGGCGCGCGGCCGCGCGGCATGAAGGTTTGCGCAAAGCCCGGCAGATCCTTCAGTTCCGGCACGGCAGCCGCCCACTTATAAGCGACGATGCTCGCCACCGCGTGACCGCGCTCGGCGATTTCAATGGCCGGCTCCATCAGGTCCGCGAACGGCAGCGTGCCGAATTTCTGATGCAGCGCTTCCCAACCTGCGATCACGCCGGGCACCGTCACCGCGTCCCAGCCGCGTTTCGGCTGCTTCGCGAGACCGTTTTCCTCGCCGTACTTGCGCTTGAAATAGTCGACGTTCCACGCCGCCGGCGAGACGCCCGACGCATTCAGGCCATGCAGCTTCTTGCCGTCCCACACCAGCGCGAACGCGTCGCCACCCAGCCCGCACGAGACCGGCTCGACCACGGTGATGGCCGCGGCGGCCGCGATCGCCGCATCGACGGCATTCCCGCCTTTCCACAGCATGCGCAGGCCGGCTTGCGCCGCGAGCGGATGCGAAGTCGAAACGATGTTGCGCGCGAACACAGGCAGACGCGGCGTCGGGTAAGGGTTTTGCCAGTTGAAGCCAGTCATGTCGAACACTCTCGAAAGCACGGCCCGGCATGTGGAAACGCCGGAAGCCATTGGAAACGGATCGAACGCGGGGTAAGGCGAGGTGAAGCGCGAATCAACCGAGGAACCCCGGATTGCATCGTGATCCGGCCCAAAAAACAAATTCATTTATCAAATGAATAAATGCGTAAATGGCCTGAATAGATCTGGGCGCGGTCGTCTTGTTGCCCATGCATGTCGCACGAGTTGGCAGACAAGGTGCGCGATGGTCTTACAATACGCTCACCCCGCTCACGTATCACCCGCTTACCGGCCAGCCTGGCGCGCCGGCGGCGGGCAGCGCCGACAAAAAACCCACGAACCGAGACACATGACCCGAGACCCCCGCCTGACTCTCAATGCCCGGCAACAGGAACTGCTGGAGTGGGTGCAACGCGACGGCTTCGTGACCGTGGACGACCTCGCGGCCCACTTCGACGTGACACCGCAGACGATCCGCCGCGACGTCAACTGGCTCGCCGACATGAACCTGCTGCGCCGTTATCACGGCGGCGCCAGTCTGCCGACCAGCTCCGAAAACGTCTCCTACACGGCGCGTCAGCGCATGTTTCACGACGAGAAACGGCGCATCGCGGCGTTAGTGGCCACTCACATTCCCGATCAGGCGTCGCTCTTCATCAACCTCGGCACCACCACCGAAGAAGTGGCGCGCGCACTCAATCGCCATCGCGGCCTGCGCGTGATCACCAACAACCTGAACGTCGCCAGCATGATGAGCGGCTATCCGGACTGCGAGGTGCTGGTGACGGGCGGCATCGTGCGGCCGTGGGACAAGGGGATCGTCGGCGAACTGGCGATCGATTTCATCCGCCAGTTCAAGGTCGACTTCGCGATCATCGGCACGTCGAGCATCGAAACAGATGGCACGCTGCGCGATTTCGACACGCGCGAAGTGCGCGTCGCCGAAGCGATCATCCAGCATGCACGCACCGTTTTCCTCGCCGCCGACAACTCCAAATTCGGCCGCCCCGCTCTGGTTCGCCAAGGCCATCTCGATCAGATCGACGCGTTGTTCACGGACATCGCACCACCCGCCGAGATGACCGAGACGCTCGCGGCCGCCAACTGCCAGGTGTATATCGCCGGCTGACGCCAGGCGTTTTTCGCCATGTTGCAGCGCACGCGAAACTTCGAGTGAAATCAAGAATCCGGCCGCGGCTCCTAACCGCCTCCCGTGCACCCAATTGTCAAAGGGAAAATTTACTGGGGCGGATTTGGTGTTTAACGTGCGGATGACTACACTCCAGTTCCCGGCGCACTTTTCCGCATTCTGCGTAGCGCCGTTGCATAAAACTTTCGTTAGAGCCGTACCTCCCGCCTGATTCTTTGCGGACTTCACTGGCAAGAGCCAGTCGCCGGCAAGGCCGTCCGCGTTTGCTTGACATGGAGAGAACGATGCTAAGTCCGCATGAATTCGCCACGTTGTTGCTCGTCAAGGATGCTCCGAACCAGGTCGATATGGAGCGAGAAGAACTCGACGCCCTTCTGGAACGCCAGTTGGTGCAACTCGAACGGCTCGCGTCGGGCAACGAACAATGGCGCGTGACTGAAATCGGCGATAGCGCATTGCGAGCCATCAAGCGTCTTTCCTAGTTTTGCGGGTTTCATTGCGTCTTGCGGGCGGACGAGCGATTCCCGTCCGCCGCCGGGACGGCGCACGCGCCGCGCTTTCATCGCACTCGCCTTTGCAACTTTGAAATCTTTCTCTTCGCGTGAAACGTAGGACGCCATCCGGCGTCCGCTTTGTTGTGCCCAAATCATTTACACAGTAAATTGACGCGACGGACTTTCTGCCCTCGCGCATGCCCAAAACGCTCTCCCCCGACGACATCCAGCAATTCCGCGAGGCCATGCGGCGCGTGGCCGAGAATGCATTCGCGACGCGTGGCGCGGCGGGCGTGACAATGCGCGAACTGGCGAGAGAACTGGGTTGCAGCGCGATGACGCCCTACCGCTACTTCCGCGACAAGGAGGAGATTCTCGCGATGGTGCGCGCCGCGGCATTCAACCGCTTCGCGGCGCGCCTCGAAGCGGCCGCGAAGACTGCCCCGGAGATGGATCACTCGGCGGTGAGCGAAGCCTACGTGGCGTTCGCGCTCGACGAACCGCACGCCTATCGGCTGATGTTCGATCTGGCTCAGAATGCCAGCGTCCATCCGGAACTTGCCGCCGCCTCGCAGCGCGCGTGGCGCATGCTCGGCGAGCACTTCGAGCAGCTCGTCGCGGCGGGCATTCTGGAAGGCGATCCGCAACTGATCGGTTACGCGTACTGGGCGAGTCTGCACGGCTTCACCATGCTGACGCTGGCGAATCAGTTACCGTTGCCTCAGGTGCAGCAACCTGCCGGCGCCGGCAATGCGCCGACCCGCGAAGCCGTGTTCGCGCAAATTCGCCGCATGCTGTGGCGCGGCGCACAGCCGCAACGCGCCTAGCGCTCACTGCGCGCGAAACAGACCGGTTCACGAATGGCGACAAGCGAGCCGAACGACGGCGCTCGCGCTTGGGCTTAACCGTTGCGCAAGGTCGGATCGACGGTCGCGCGCCAGCTCAACGCCTTAGCCCGCTGCTCGGTGAAGAACGTCACCCACTGGTTACGCACCTGCGGATCGGTGCTCACACCCTGGCTCGTGTAATGCTGCGCGATCGACGTCTGAAACGCGCAGAAATCCTCTTTCGACAGCTTGCCGCTGCGGTTCGCCACGTACGCGTCGAACATCGCCGCGTAGACGCCTTGCGCGTCGTTGCCGTAGTCGACCGTTTGGGGACTGCACATCTGCTGCAACGACGCAAACGACGGCGCGCCCCTCGTTCCGCTCAGGCTCGGCGAGCTCACACACCCCGCGAGAAGCGTAGCGGCGCCGATCATCAAAAGTCCACGCATGAATTCACCTCGAAATGGCTGCTGCCGAGAGTATCGTCCGTGGCCGCGCGTTGCGCCACTACCCGGACAACCGTTAGAGGGGCGCCCAAACAAACCGAACTTTACTTTTTCGAATATGTTCATTAGAGTTCGAAAACGAACACTATCGGTTCGATAGGTTTTCCAAAACTTTTCCGGACACGACGCAGGGGACACAGCAGGTGACGCAAGGCTCGAGATACGATTTGCTCGTCGTGGGCGGCGGGATCAACGGTGCAGGCATCGCGCGCGATGCGGCGGGCCGCGGCCTGTCGGTGCTGCTCTGCGAACAGGACGATCTGGCGGCGCATACGTCGTCGGCCAGCACGAAGCTGATCCACGGCGGCCTGCGCTATCTGGAATATCGCGAGTTCGGCCTGGTGCGCAAAGCGCTGCAGGAGCGCGAGACGCTGCTGCGCGCCGCGCCGCACATCATGTGGCCGCTGCGCTTCGTGATGCCGCACATGCCGGATCTGCGCCCGGCCTGGCTGATCCGCGCCGGCCTCTTCCTGTACGACCATCTGGCCAAACGCGAACTCCTGCCTGGCTCGCGTGGCATCGTGATGCGCAATCATCCGGCGGGCGCGCCGCTGGTCGATTCGATCAAGCGCGGCTTTGTGTATTCGGACGGCTGGGTCAACGACGCGCGCCTCGTCGTGCTGAACGCACTGGATGCGCAGGAGCACGGCGCAAAAATTCTCACGCGCACCAAGCTGCTGAGCGCCGTGCGCGCGGGCGGCGAATGGCGCGCACAACTCAAACGCGCGGACGGCACGATTCTGGACGTGCGCGCCGCCTCGATTGCGAACGCCGCGGGCCCGTGGGTCGGCGAACTGCTGCAAGGCGCGCTCGGCCGCGCCGCGTCGCACAGCGTGCGACTCGTGAAAGGCAGCCATATCGTCACGCGGCGCCTGTTCGATCACGATCACGCGTACATCTTCCAGAATCCGGACAAGCGCATCATCTTCGCGATTCCGTACGAACACGACTACACGCTGATCGGCACGACGGACCTCGAATATCGCGGCGACCCATCGCAAGTGGCGATCAACGCCGACGAAACGCAGTACCTGTGCGACTCGATCAACCGCTACTTCAAGCAGAAGATTTCGCCGGCCGACGTGCGCTGGACGTATTCGGGCGTGCGTCCGCTGCTCGAAGAAGAAGGCGCGGACAATCCGTCCGCGGTCACGCGCGACTACTCGCTCGAACTCGACGCTCCCGCCGGTGAAGCGCCGCTGCTGTCGGTGTTCGGCGGCAAGATCACCACCTTCCGCAAACTGGCGGAAGAAGCCGTCGACAAACTCACGCAAGCGCTGCGCCACGGCGCGTCTTCGTGGACGGCCGGCGCACCGTTGCCCGGCGGCGACATTCCGAACGCCAACTTCGAGCGCTTTCTGAACGAATTCAAGCAGCAGCATGCATGGTTGCCGGCCGATCTGGCGCATCGCCTCGCCCGCGCTTACGGCACGCGCGTCAAGCATGTGGTCGGCAATGCGCGTTCCGTGGCCGATCTCGGCCGCACCTTTGCGCCGGGCCTTTACGAAGCGGAACTGACGTATCTGCGCGACACCGAATGGGCGCGCAGTGCGCAGGACGTGCTGTGGCGCCGCTCGAAACTCGGCTTGCACGTCGAACCCGGCACGCTCGATTCGATCACACGCGATATCGATGCATGGTTCGCTCGCGAGCCCGAGCGACAGAGCGCATAGTCAGACATCGCCACGCGGCGCGCTCGCCGCAGTAAAAAACAACCGCATCGATTCACCCCTCGGCTGGACCACGCGGGGCCGCATCATCGCACGTGTTGCTGCCCGCGCAAAACTAGAAGCCGTTCCCGTCGCCGGCTATCCGTCCGGCGATTCATAAAACGCATGGAGAAGAGACAATGCAGGACCAGTACATCCTCGCGCTTGACCAAGGCACCACCAGCTCGCGCGCGATGCTGTTCGACCGGCTCGGCAATATCGTGTCGATCGCGCAAAAGGAATTCCAGCAGATCTATCCGCATCCGGGCTGGGTCGAACACGACCCGCAGGAAATCTGGTCGACCCAGGCGGGCGTCGCCGCCGAAGCCGTGACGCGTGCCGGCATGAACGGCACTTCGATCGCCGCGATCGGCATCACCAATCAGCGCGAGACCACCATTGTGTGGGATCGCGAAACCGGCCATCCGATCTATAACGCGATCGTCTGGCAAGACCGCCGCACCGCCGACTTCTGCGACCAACTCAAAGAGCAAGGGCTTGAAGAAAAAGTCCGCGCCAAAACCGGCCTGCCGATCGACTCGTACTTCTCGGCGACCAAGATCCGCTGGATACTCGACAACGTCGAAGGCGCGCGCGAAAAGGCCAAACAGGGCCGCCTCGCATTCGGCACCGTCGACAGTTGGCTCGTGTGGAATTTCACTAAAGGCGGCCTGCACGTCACCGACGTCACCAACGCGTCGCGCACGATGCTCTTCAACATCCACTCGCTGACGTGGGACGACGAACTGCTCGAAGCGCTCGATATTCCGCGCAGCATGCTGCCGGAGGTGCGGCCTTCGTCGGAAGTGTACGGGCCGACCAAGACCACGGTGTTCGCTTCGAAGATTCCGCTCGCGGGCATCGCCGGCGATCAGCACGCCGCCCTCTTCGGCCAGATGTGCACGGAATCGGGCATGGTGAAGAACACCTACGGCACAGGCTGCTTCCTCGTGATGAACACCGGCGACAAGCCGATCGAATCGAAGAACAATCTCGTCACCACGATCGCGTGGCAGATTGGCGATCAGATCAATTACGCGCTCGAAGGCAGCATCTTCATCGGCGGCGCCGTGGTGCAATGGCTGCGCGACGGCCTCGGCATCATCAAGAACGCCGCTGAAATCGAAACGCTGGCGCGCAGCGTGCCGCATTGCGACGGCGTGTATCTGGTGCCCGCCTTCGCCGGACTCGGCGCGCCGCACTGGAATGCGCGCGCTCGCGGCACGCTGTTCGGCGTGACCCGTGGCACGTCCTCGGCGCATATCGCGCGCGCCGCGCTCGACTCGATCGCCTATCAATCGCTCGACGTGCTGAAGGCGATGGAAGCCGACTCCGGCATTCGCATCGGCGAATTGCGCGTGGACGGCGGCGCCTGTGCGAACAATCTGCTGATGCAGTTCCAGGCGGACATTCTCGGCGTCGACGCGGTGCGCCCGAAGGTGGCGGAAACCACCGCATTGGGCGCGGCATATCTCGCCGGACTCGCGGTGGGTTACTGGAAAGACGTCGACGAACTGCAAAGCCAGTGGAAGCTCGATCGCCGCTTCACGCCTGCCTTGCCGCACGCCGAGGTCAAGCAATGTCTCGACGGCTGGCAGCGCGCGATTCGCGCCGCGAAGGCCTGGGCCGACACGCCCTGAGCGCATCTTCCAACACCTTCCTTCAACGATATCGACTATAAGGCAGCCGCTTATCCCGCGGCTTCCCTCATAACTATATTTCGGATACCCAACGATGTCTCCTTACATTGCTGAATTCATCGGCACAGCACTCGTGGTGCTGCTCGGCGACGGCGCCGTCGCCAACGTGCTGCTCGCGCGCACCAAAGGCAAAGGCGCGGACCTGATCGTGATCGTCATGGGCTGGGCGATGGCCGTGTTCATCGCCGTCTACGTCACCGCGTCGTTCAGCGGCGCTCATCTGAATCCCGTCGTGACCATCAGCCTCGCGCTGGCCGGCAAATTCGCCTGGGCCAAGGTGCCCGGCTATATCGCGGCGCAAATGCTCGGCGGCATGGCCGGCGCGCTGCTGGTGTGGATGGCGTATCGCCAGCACTTCGCAAAAGAAGCCGACGCCGACGTGAAGCTCGGCGTGTTCTGCACCTCGCCCGCGATTCGCAGCGTGCCGCACAACCTGCTCACCGAAATGATCGCCACATTCGTGCTGATCCTGGGCGTGCTGTATCTGGCTTCGCCGCAAGTCGGTCTCGGTGCGCTCGACGCGCTACCGGTCGGCCTGCTGGTTCTTGGCATCGGCATCTCGCTCGGCGGCCCGACCGGTTACGCGATGAGTCCCGCTCGCGATCTGTCGCCGCGTTTGATGCACGCGCTGCTGCCGATTCCAGGCAAGCGCGACAGCGACTGGCACTATGCGTGGATTCCGGTTTGCGGTCCGCTGCTGGGCGGCGCGGCGGCGGCGTGTCTGTATCTGTATCTGCACGTGCATTGATCCGCGCGGCGTAGGTGGGGCTCACTCAGGCGTACATCACGGTGCGCCTGAGCAAAGAAGTCACGGAAAGCAGCGGCGCCGCTCAGGCGCCGCCAAAGCACGTATCATGACGCTTTCACTTACCGCGCATGCGCTTGCAATTGCCTTGCGCATGCGCTTCGCTTTCCGTTTTCAGGCATGATCGACCACCTCATTTGTGACTGCGACGGCGTCCTCGTCGACAGCGAAATCATCGCTGACCGCGTGATGCTCGAAACGCTGACCGCCACGTTCCCCGGCCTCGACTTCGAACCCATCGTCAAGACGGCCTTTGGTCAGCAAACGTCGCGCTTTCTCGAAGGCATCGAGAAGTCATTCGATATCACGCTGCCCGTGAATTTTTTCGACACCATCGAACACAACGTCGAGCTCGAACTCGCGGCTTCGCTGAGCCCGATCAACGGTGTGCGCGACGCGTTGCAACGCGTCACGTTGCCGGCCGCCGTCGTGTCGAACAGCCGGATGGCGCGCGTGAATGCGTCGGTGCGGCGCGCGGGTTTGCAGCAGATTTTCGGCGAACGCATTTTCAGCGCGGAACAGGTGGCGCGGCCGAAGCCCTATCCCGATGTGTATCTGTTCGCCGCGAAAACGCTGGGCGTGGAACCGTCGCGATGTGTGGTGGTGGAAGACAGCGTGGCGGGTTTGAACGCCGCGCGCGCGGCGGGCATGAAGACGATCGCTTTCGTCGGCGCGAGCCATATTCCCGATGGCTACGCGGACGCGCTGCGCAAAATGGGCATGACGCGGATCATGCAGCATATGGACGAGTTGCCCGCGCTGGTCGAAGCCGGCGTACGCGGCGAGTTCGGCGACGTGCAGTCGTAGCAGTGGCGGCTAACGGACAAGCCGGCTGCAATGCCGGCGTTCATGGCGAATTCGCCGGCGTGCAACCGTAACCGTTACGCGGCGATAGGAAAAGCCGGCAATTCAAGCTTGCCGGCTTTTTTGCATCTACGCGGTAGCGAATGCGCGCGTCACCTCACGCGCGCACAGGAGTCACACCTCGTCAGCCACGCACTCGCGCGCCTGCGCCAGCGCCTGACGAAACTCCACCAGCTCGGCGATGGTCAGCATCGGCAGATTGTGTTGCGCGGCGAAGCGCTCCACATCGGCGCCGCGCGTCATCGTGCCGTCCGGGTTCATCAGTTCGCACAGCACGCCGGCCGGCTTCAGGCCCGCCAGAATCGCGAGATCGACCGTGCCTTCGGTGTGGCCTCGACGCGCCAGCACGCCGCCGGGTTGCGCACGCAGCGGGAACACGTGACCAGGACGCACGATATCGGCGGGCTTCGCCGTGTCGGCGATCGCGGCACGAATCGTCGTCACGCGATCGAGCGCGGAGACGCCGGTAGTCACGCCGTCGCGTGCTTCGATCGAGACCGTGAACGCGGTGCCGTGACGGCTTTCGTTGTTGACGGACATGGGCGGCAGTTCGAGCGCGCGGATCTTCTCGTCGGGCAAACACAGGCAGACGATGCCGCTGCATTCGCGGATCAGCAACGCCATGGTTTCGACGGACAGACGCTCGGCGGACACGATCAGATCGGCTTCGTTCTCACGGTCGTGGTCGTCTTGCAGAACGACGGCGCGGCCATCGCGCATGGCTTGCAAGGCGGCGGCGATACGCGGCGGAACGGCTTCGGTGGCGAGCAGCGGGAGGTCGAGGAATGCGCTATCCGCAATCGTCGACGGGGCAGGGAAAGTAGCAAAGGTCATGATTGAAACGCTCATCGCAAAAGTTGGGCGAGAAACGTTTCAGGGCATTGCAAACAGACAAAGACGCGCCGTTGAACGCCGCGCGAAGCGACGCTCGCGCACCGCCTCGACCTGCAAGCGGCGCCACGGAAACGAACATGACTATCTGCACATCTTCTTCCATCCGGACTCTAACCGTCGGCTCCGGCTTCTCACCAGATCTGCTGACCCCACTTCAGTCTTTCCTGTTCGGGAGACCGTACTACGTGGGCGCTCGCGGGCTCACCGGCTCACGCTTTCGCGTTGCCGGCATACCGCCGGTGGGGAATTTCGCCCCGCCCTGAAGACGCACTGATTGCCGGATCGACCGGCTGGCAAAGCATACAGCAGTCGCGCCGCACCTGCAGCGCAACCCTGCTCGTCAGACGGAGATCTCCGACTCGGAGCACATCCGTCTGTCACGATACGGATGATCAAACCGGCGCGGCCTCGCGCGCCGGCTCGTGGTGCGCTTGAACGTCCCAGCGCGGCGGCGTCTCCGCTTTCAACGTCACGCGAAACGCGCGCGCTTCCGTGTCGCCAGGATTGCGCAGGCTATGCGGCTGGTCGGCGTCGAACACGATCGCGTCGCCCGTGGCCAGCAACTGGCGTTGATCGTGGACGCTGACTTCCAGCGTACCCTCGCTCACCACCAGATTCACCGTGGTGCCAGGCGCGCGGCGCGTGCCGGCTTCGGTGTGCAGCGGCGCGATACGCAATTCGTGAAACTCGGCGGCGGTCGGCTCGGCGTCGGGATAAAGCGGCCGGGCCGAATAGCGTCCGTTCGAACTGACGACACGCGACGAACGCTCCGCCGGCAAATGCTCGAAGCCGTTGGTCGCGTGACGCCGCAAGAAAGCCGCCACCGACACCTTCAACGCCGCCGCCACCTTGCACAGCACCTTGATGGACGGCACGCTGCGCGCCGACTCGATCTGCGCGAGCATGGCGCGAGAGACGCCGGATGCGCGAGCCAAAGCGTCGAGCGACAGTTGCCGCTCGGCGCGCAAACGGGCGAGATTCACGCCGACCAGATGTTCAAGTGCATCGAAGGGTTCAGCGGCACGCGGCGACGTATCGGTGTCAGCCGTGGGATCACGAACCAGCGCAAGCGGGGAATGCATGATTGCCTCCAGGAGCGCCGCCGGACGGCGGGCAAACGGTTAGTGGAAGCAAGATAGCATCGTGCCGCGCCACCCCCAACGAAGTTATCTTCACACTGTTATCAGCATTGCGGAGGACGTTTTCCGCAATGCTTGTGCGAATTATTCATAAGGGCGCAGGCGCGGGCGGTTCACGGCCTCGTGCGTTCTCACGCCCGCTGCGCCACCGTCGTCGCCGGCGCATCCGTGCGCGCCGCGAACCACGTCAACAGCAATGCCGCCACGCTGACCGCTGCCGCCACCCACGGCAAGGTATCGAGCGAATAGCCGTGATTGATCACCAGGCCGCCGAGCCACGCGCCGCCCGCATTACCGACGTTGAACGCACCGATATTCAGCGTCGAGGCCAGATTCGGCGCCGCGGCCGCTTTCTCGACTACGCGCATCTGCAACGGCGGCACGGTGGCGAACGCGGCAATGCCCCATACGAAGATCGTGATCGCCGCGGCCACCTGCGAATGGCTGGTGCGCGCGAAGATCGCCATCACCACCGCGAGCGCCACCAGAATGCCCATCAGCGACGGCATCAGCGCACGGTCCGCCAGCTTGCCGCCGATCGTATTACCGATCGTCAGACCCACGCCGAACAACACCAGGATCAGCGTGACGCCGCGCGGCGAGAAGCCGCTCACCTGCTCGAGAATCGGCGCGATATAGGTGAACACGACGAACACGCCGCCGAAGCCGAGCACCGTCATCGCGAGCGCGGTCCAGACTTGCGGATCCTTCAACACGCGCACTTCATGACCGAGTCCGACCGGACCGGCGTCATGACGATTCGGCACCAGCGCCGTGACGCCCGCGAGCGACAGCACGCCGAACGCGCTGACGATCCAGAACGCCGCGCGCCAGCCGAACTCCTGGCCGACGAACGTGCCGAACGGTACGCCGAGCACGTTCGCCAGCGTCAGGCCGGTGAACATGAGCGCAATCGCGCTGGCGCGCTTTTCGGCCGGCACGAGCGAAGCCGCCACCACCGCGCCAATGCCGAAAAACGAGCCATGCGCGAACGACGTCACCACGCGCGCAATCATCAGCACGGAATAACTGGACGCGATCGCGCACAGCGTATTGCCGACGATGAACACGCCCATCAGCAGTTGCAGCGCCAATTTGCGCGGCATCTTGCTGGTCACCACCGCGAGCAACGGCGCACCGACGGCGACGCCGAGCGCGTAGCCGCTCACCAGCAATCCCGCCGACGGAATCGACACCGTCAGATCGTGCGCGACCTCGGGCAGCAAGCCCATGATCACGAACTCTGTCGTGCCGATTGCGAATGCGCTGATCGCCAGCGCGAGTAATGGAATGGGCATTTTTCTTCTCCAGGTTCTAAATTTGAGCGTGATGCAGCGCAGTCACGAATTCGACGACGACGCCTGGCGCAAGCGCCACGAACAGTTGCGCCTGTGCCTCTTGCGGTCCCATCTGCGGCACGCGCGCGGTTTGAAAGTCGACGCCGTGCGCATGCAGGCGGCCGAGCAGCGCCTGCCATTCGGCGGCGCTCTCCAGCCGGAAGGCGATGTGGTCGATGCGCGGCGCCGTCCTGCCGGCCGCAGCAGGCGCCGTCGCGTCGATCAGGTGAATCAGCGGGCGGCCGTTTGCGTACAGCCAGTAGCCGTCAATCGAAAACGGCGGCCGGGCGCCTTGGGTCAGCCCGGCGACGTCGACGAAAAAACGTCGGGCCGTGCCGAGGTCGGCAGTGACGATGGTCGCGTGATCGAGTTGCATGGCATGGCGGCATCAGGGTTTTCCATGAGCGCATTGTCGGGGCTGCGCGTCAATTTGATAATTGGCGTAACATTTGAAGCATTTTCAAATCTCATTTGAAAGATTCCTCATGGACAACCTCGGTGACATCCGCCTGTTCGTCGAAGCGGCGCAGCAGGGCAGCCTGTCGGCCGCGGGCCGCAAGCTGGGACTGACGCCCGCCGCCGCCAGCGCGCGCCTTGCCAAGCTCGAAGCCGGCCTCAAAGCGCGACTGTTCGAGCGCACCACCCGTCAACTCAGGCTCACTGACGAAGGCCGCCTGTACCTGAACTGCTGCCGTCAGGCGCTGCAATCGCTCGACGACGCCGAAGCGGCCCTGCAAGCCGGCCAAGGTGTCGTGCGCGGCAAGGTGCGGGTGTCGGCGACCTCGGACTTCGGCCGCAATCTGCTGATGCACTGGCTCGACGAATTCAACGCGCTGTATCCGGAAGTGACCTTCGCGTTGACGCTATCGGACTCGCTGGCGAATCTGGTGCAGGAAGACATCGATCTGGCGATCCGCTTCGGCGTGCCGCAGGACAGTTCGCTGGTCGCCCGCAAGCTGGCGCCCAATCGGCGCGTGCTGTGCGCGTCGCCGGATTACATCGCGCGCAAGGGCGAGCCGAAAGATCCGCACGATCTGGCCAATTTCGACTGCATCGTGCTGGCCACCGCCGCTGGGCTCGCGAACGAGTGGCGCTTCACGCGCGGCGACGAGGTGCAGCACTACACCGTGCCGTTCGAAACCGCCCGCGAAACCAACGACGGCGCGGTCGCCCGCGAATGGGCGCTGCGCGGTTACGGCATCGCGATCAAGTCGATGTGGGACGTGGAAGCCGACCTGCGCGCCGACGGCCTGAAGATCCTGCTGCCCGAATGGCGTTATCCAGATGCGCCGCTGCACGCGCTCTACCATCGCAACCGCTTCATGGCGCCGCGCGTGCGCGTGTTGCTGGATTTTCTGAGCGAGCGTTTCGCGCAGGTGTCGGACGAACTGGAAGGCCTGCTGGGCTTGCCGCCGGAGCTTGCATACGGCGAGGCGGCCGGGGAAACCGCATCGCGCGAAGGGCTATAATAATCAGCTACGCTGCAAACGTGCCCCGAAAGCTGCCCACGGCGGCCCATGACGGCAAATAAGCGCCGCCCCGCGGCCCGCTCGCACGTTTCGCCCTCTTCACCTTTTAAACGACGCCCCCAGGTTAACCACTGCGACCGGCGAAATTCGATGACCAAGAAAGTTTATGTAAAGACCTTTGGCTGCCAGATGAACGAGTACGACTCCGACAAGATGGTCGACGTACTCGGCGCGGCAGAAGGCCTCGTCAAGACCGACACGCCGGAAGACGCGGACGTCATTCTGTTCAACACGTGCTCGGTGCGCGAAAAGGCGCAGGAAAAAGTGTTCTCCGACCTCGGCCGCGTGCGCGAGTTGAAGGAAGCGAATCCGGATCTGATCATCGGTGTGGGCGGCTGCGTGGCGAGCCAGGAAGGCGCGGCAATCGTGTCGCGCGCGCCATACGTCGATCTGGTGTTCGGCCCGCAAACACTGCACCGTCTGCCGCAAATGATCGACAAGCGCCGCGAAAGCGGCCGCGCGCAAGTGGATATCTCGTTCCCGGAAATCGAAAAGTTCGATCACCTGCCGCCGGCGCGCGTCGACGGCCCGAGCGCGTTCGTGTCGATCATGGAAGGTTGCAGCAAGTACTGCAGCTATTGCGTCGTGCCGTACACGCGCGGCGAAGAAGTGTCGCGTCCGCTGGATGACGTGCTGACCGAAATCGCCGGCCTTGCCGACCAGGGCGTGCGCGAAGTTACGCTGCTCGGCCAGAACGTGAACGCTTACCGCGCCGGTCTCACGCTGGGTTCGACGGAAATCGCCGACTTCGCCCAGTTGATCGAATACGTCGCGGATATTCCGGGCATCGAACGGATTCGCTACACCACGTCGCATCCGAAGGAATTCACGCAGCGCCTGATCGACACCTACGCGAAAGTGCCGAAGCTCGTCAGCCACCTGCATTTGCCGGTGCAGCACGGCTCGGACCGCATCCTGATGGCCATGAAGCGCGGCTATACGGTGCTCGAATACAAATCCGTGATCCGCAAGCTGCGCGCGATCCGCCCCGACCTGTCGCTCTCCACGGACATGATCGTCGGCTTCCCCGGCGAGACGGAAGAAGACTTCGACAAGATGATGGCGCTCGTGCACGAGATGAAGTACGACACCAGCTTCTCGTTCATCTACAGTCCGCGTCCCGGCACGCCGGCCGCGAATCTGCACGACGACACGCCGCGCGAAGTGAAGCTCAGGCGTCTGCAACATTTGCAGGCCACCATCGAGGAAAACGTGCAGCGCATCAGCGATTCGATGGTCGGCAAGATCGAGCGCATACTGGTCGAGCGCCCGGCCCGCAAGGATCCGAACGAACTCGCCGGCCGCACCGAGAACAACCGCGTGGTGAATTTCCCGGCGCCGGTCGCGTCGCACGCCAGGCTGATCGGCCAGATGGTCGACGTGAAAATCGTCAAAGCGTACCCACATTCGCTACGTGGCGAGCTCGTGCTGGTTCATGACGACGCCCCGGCCACGACCCACTAAGCGACGCCAACCCGCGCCGCCAACCCGCGTACCGAAACCGACAGGATCGACCCACCGCCTTGAAGACCACTCAGCAGCATCTGGAATTCACCGCACCGCGCGAAGACAACGCGCGGCTCGCCAACCTGTGCGGCCCGCTCGACGAGAATCTGCGCCAGATCGAGCAGGCGCTCGACGTAACGCTGCAACGCCGTGGCCACCGCATCACGATTCGCGGGCGCGGCGCGAAACTCGCGCTCACCGCGCTCGAAAAGTTCTACGACAACTCGCAGAAGCCACTGTCGGTCGACGATATCCAGCTCGCGCTCGTTGAAGTGCGTCAGCCGGCACGGCGTCGCACGAACGGCAACGGCCATGGCACGGAAGCGCTGGACCCGCGTTTCCCCGGCAATCCGGATCATCCGTTCGACGAGCCCGCCGACGCCGGCGACGACGACCTCGAAGAACTCGGCCCGAAGCTGTACACGCGGCGCGCGGACCTGCGCGGCCGTACGCCGGCGCAGCGCGAGTATCTGAAGCAGATCATCTCGCACGACGTGACCTTCGGCATCGGTCCGGCCGGCACCGGCAAGACCTATCTCGCGGTGGCTTGCGCGGTGGACGCGCTCGAACGCGATCAGGTCAAACGCATCGTGCTGACGCGTCCGGCTGTCGAAGCAGGCGAGCGTCTCGGCTTCCTGCCGGGCGATCTGGCGCAAAAGGTCGATCCGTATCTGCGTCCTTTGTACGACGCGCTGTACGATCTGCTCGGCTTCGACAAGACCGCCAAGATGTTCGAGCGGCAAATGATCGAAATCGCGCCGCTCGCGTACATGCGCGGCCGCACGCTGAATCACGCGTTCATCATCCTCGACGAGGCGCAGAACACCACGCCTGAACAGATGAAGATGTTCCTCACGCGGATCGGCTTCGGCTCGAAGGCGGTGGTCACCGGTGACACGACTCAGGTCGACTTGCCGCGCGGCCACAAGAGCGGGCTGATCGAAGCGCAGCAGGTGCTGGCCGATGTGCGCGGCATCGCGCTCACACGCTTTACCAGCGCGGACGTTGTGCGGCATCCGCTGGTCGCGCGAATTGTGGAGGCGTACGATGCGCATTCGCAGAAAACCGCCAGTCCGGTGGATTCGCGCTGAGCGCCCGCAGCTATAAAGAACGCAACGAAAGCATTAAAACGACACCGCATGAGCCGCGCCCCGAAACTGACGTTGAATCTGCAATTCCCCGCCGCCAAGGCCTGGCCGGAACACAAGGCGCTGCTGCCGCGCGCCACCGTGGCCGGCTGGATCAAGGCGGCGCTCTTCGCGGACGGCGAACTGACGGTGCGTTTCGTCGATGCCGAAGAAGGCCGCACGTTGAACCGCACCTACCGCGGTAAGGATTATTCGACCAACGTGCTGACCTTCGCCTACGCCGAATCGGAAGACGATCCCGTGGCGGGCGACCTGATCCTGTGCTGTCCGGTGGTCGAGAAAGAAGCCGCCGAACAGGGCAAGCCGCTCATCGCGCACTACGCGCATCTGCTTGTGCACGGCACGCTCCACGCCCAGGGCTACGACCACGAAGTCGAGGAAGAAGCCGAGGAAATGGAAGCCATCGAAACCGAAATCCTCGGCAAGCTCGGCTTTCCCGATCCGTACCGGTAGGCGTCGATCACCCGCGCGTCGCCAACGTCCAATCCGTTCGAAACCATCGTGAGCCTCTCTTCCCCTGAAGCCGACACCCGAACACCGTGCCCGGACTATCCGCCGGCGCTCGGCGAATCGCGGCTTCTGACGGACGAGGAGTTGCGCGCGTCGCTCGAGTGCACGTTGCGCGACTGGGACCGCAAAAGCGACCTTTGGCTGTTCGGCTACGGGTCGCTGATCTGGAATCCTGGCCTGCCAACCGTCGAAGCCACTCGTTCGAAGGTCCACGGCTATCACCGTGGGCTCTATCTGTGGTCGCGCGTGAATCGTGGCACGCCCGAACAGCCCGGCCTCGTGCTGGCGCTCGATCGCGGCGGCTCGTGCACCGGCATCGCATTCCGGCTCGCGGCCGAAGGCTCGATGCCGCATCTCGAAGCGCTCTGGCGCCGCGAAATGGCGATGGGTTCATACCGGCCAGCGTGGCTGCCGTGCGTGCTCGCCGACGGCCGGCGCGTCGACGCACTCGCCTTCGTCATGCGCCGCGACGTGCCGAGCTACACCGGCAAGCTGCGCGACGAGATTGTCAAAACCGTGTTCGGCTGCGCGAGCGGGCGCTACGGCACCACGCTCGACTACGTCAGCCGGACAGTCCATGCTCTGCGTGAGAGCGGCATGCCCGACCGCGCGCTCGAAGCGCTGCTCGAACGGTGCCGCGAGGAAAGGCGCGAAGCGAACGCGAAAGCGGGCCAGAAAGCAGACCAGAAATAACCGCGGCGAACGGCGCTTTTTTTCCCGAAAACGCTTTTCCGCGCGTAATCAGTTAGGATTGACCCACGCCCGTCCTCACGGCGGAGCCGCTTCACCCCAGCTTCACTCATCGCCCAGCCGGGCGGGACACGGTCCTGCCATGTGCCTGGTGTATCCTTAATGCTCTGCAACAGCGCGCCCAGTCTTGCCGGGCGCACTACCATGAACGACACGTATCCCAGTCGACGCGAACTCGACAAACCGCAGGAAAAGCGCTCGCTCCTCGAGCGTCTGACCGACTTCATCTCGCCCGAGCCCGACTCGCGCGCCGAACTTCTGGAAATTCTGCAGGATGCGCACGAGCGCAACCTGATCGACGCCGACTCGCTGTCGATGATCGAAGGCGTATTCCAGGTGTCCGAACTCAGCGCGCGCGACATCATGGTGCCGCGGGCGCAAATGGACGCGATCAATATCGCGGAGAATCCCGCCGAATTCATCCCCTACGTGCTGGAAAAAGCGCACTCGCGCTATCCGGTCTACGAGGGCAATCGCGACAACATCATCGGTGTGCTGCTCGCCAAAGACCTGCTGCGCTATTACGCCGAAGAAGAGTTCGACGTGCGCGGCATGCTGCGCCCCGCCGTGTTCATCCCCGAATCGAAGCGCCTGAATGTGCTGCTGCACGACTTCCGTGTGAATCGCAATCACCTCGCGGTGGTAGTCGACGAATACGGCGGCGTGGCCGGCCTGATCACGATCGAAGACGTGCTGGAACAGATCGTCGGCGATATTGAAGACGAATACGATTTCGACGAGGAAAGCGGCAATATCATCGCCTCGCCGGACGGACGTTTCCGCGTGCGCGCGCTGACCGAAATCGAACAGTTCAACGAAGCCTTCGGCACCCACTATTCGGACGATGAAGTCGACACGATCGGCGGACTCGTCACGCATCACTTCGGACGGGTGCCGCATCGTGGCGAAAAAGTCCGCCTCGACGATCTGATCTTCGAGATTCTGCGCGGCGATGCCCGCCAGATTCACATGCTGCTGGTGCGCCGCGATCCGCTCGCGGGCCAGCGCGAGCGCGAAGCGCAGCACGTGCAGACCTGATCCCGCTTTTCGCTGGGTCTTGTTCCCGCCTCTCCAACTCCTCACGCCGACCGCGCAACAATGGCCGACCCGATGACCTCCCGTTCGCGCCGCAGCGTGAGCGCTTCTGCCGCCCAGCAAACCCTTGGCCGCACGCTACCGCGCTGGCATTACCTGGTCGCGCTGGCCGCGGGCGCGGCCAATACGCTCTCGTTCGCGCCGACGCCGCACGGCGGCTGGCTCGAACTCGCGATCTTCGCGTTCTTCTTCGCGTGGCTCACACGCAGCACCGGCTGGAAAAGCGCGGCGCTGACGGGCGGCGCATTCGGCTTCGGTAATTTCGTGACCGGCGTGTGGTGGCTCTACGTCAGCATGCATTTCTACGGTGGCATGGCGGCGCCGCTCGCCGGCGCCGCCGTCGTGCTGTTCTCGCTGTATCTGGCGATATATCCGGCGCTGGCGGCGGGCGTCTGGTCGTTCTGCGCCGGACACGCGCGCAACGGCGCGGCCGCCGACGACAGGCCGTTCTCCCCAACCTGGCACGGTGCGCTAGCATTCGCGAGCGCGTGGGCAATCGGCGAATGGTTGCGCGGCACGGTGTTCACAGGCTTTCCGTGGCTGGCGAGCGGCTACGCTCAGGTGGACGGTCCGTTTGCCGGCTTTGCACCGGTGGCGGGCGTGTACGGCGTCGGCTGGATGCTGGCGCTGGTGGCCGCGCTGATCGTGCAGGCTTTGCTTGCGTTCCTCTCCTCGCGCAAGCAAAGCCGGGCCGGCAACACCGGCAATAACGGCGCGAAACCGGGCGTGGCGCGCGTCGCCGTGCCGGGCGCGATCGCACTGGCGCTGATCGCCGCGGGCCTGCTGCTGCCGCTCGTGCAGTGGACGGTGCCGGCCAACGCGCCGCTGAGCGTGCGTCTGCTGCAGGGCAATGTCAAACAGGAAATGAAGTTCGAGGAATCCGGCATGCGCGCCGCAATCGATCAGTTTCAACAGATGATCACCTCGAAACCGGCCGATCTGATCGTCACGCCGGAAACCGCCATCCCGGTGCTCGCGCAGCAGTTGCCGGCGCCGTTCGCCTCTGCGGTGCGCAACTTCTCGGACTCGACCGGCAGCGCGATTCTGTTCGGCGCGATCGGCGGCACGATCACGCCGGAAGGCCAGGTAATCGACTATACGAACAGCCTGTTCGGCGTCACGCCCGGCACGCGCGACGTGTATCGCTATGACAAGCACCACCTCGTGCCGTTCGGCGAATTCGTGCCGTGGGGCTTCCGCTGGTTTGTCAATCTCATGAGCATTCCGCTCGGCGATTTCTTCCGTGGCGCGCCGGTGCAGAAGCCGTTCATGGTGCACAACCAGCCGGTCGCCGTGGACATCTGCTACGAAGACATTTTCGGCGAGGAGATTGCGCGGACCATCCGCGAAAGCGCTACACCCGCCGGCGTGCTGGTCAACTCGACCAATCTCGCCTGGTTCGGCGACACGATCGCACTCGACCAGCATCTGCAGATCGCGCGCATGCGCTCGCTGGAAACCGGCCGCCCGATGCTGCGCGCGACCAACACCGGCATGACCGCCGCGATCGACGCAAATGGCAAGGTGATCGGACGCCTGACGCCTTACACGATCGGCTCGCTCGATGTCACCGTACAAGGAACCGCGGGCAACACGCCTTACATCACGAGTGGCAATAACACCGTGCTGGCGGTTTCGTTGCTGCTGTTGGCGTTCGGCTTTGCGTTCGGGCCGGGGATTACGCGGCGGCGCAACGGCAAGCAATAAGCCGCGTCATTAAACCGCATTGATTCCGCGCGCCGCCTATTTGAAAGCGGCGCGCGCGAATCAACCACCCCAAAAACGCTGCAATAAAAAAACGCGCGCCGCGGAATACCGCGAGCGCGCGTTTTTAGCCCAATCAAACTTTACTGGTTCGAAGCAATGCGCTGCTGAATATGCTGCGCACGCGCCGGCGACGCCGGATGCGAACTCAACATGCTCGATTTACCGCCATCCAATGCGGCGAGCTTGTTGAATGCCGTCACCAATCCGGACGGATCGAGATTCTTCTTTTTCTGCAAGTCGAACGAATAATCGTCTGCGGCGCTTTCCTGCGTTTGTGAGAATTGCGCGTTAATCAGCTTCTCCGAAAAATCGCCGAGCTGCGAACCGGACAGCGCCCCCGCCACCCCGCCCGCCGACGACGCCACCGAGCGTGCCGCCGAAGTCGCATACGCGACCTGCATCGCCTTCTTCGTGTGGCCGAGCGCCACGTGGCCCATTTCATGGCCCACCACGCCGCGCACTTCGTTGTCGTTCATCATGTCCATCAGACCGCTGTAGACGCGCACGCAGCCGTTGGCCATGGCCCACGCATTGACGTCTTTGGTCATATACACCTTGTAGTTCACCGGCGTGCCGTTGATGTTGTCGCCCAATTGCGCCGCGATCTTGTTCAGCCGCTTCTGGTAATTGCTGTTGGCGGCGGCAATCTTGTTTTCGCTGTCGAGTTGCGCGCACGACTTGTCGGTCAGGGCTCGCACGTCGGCGTCGCTCAGCGTGGCAGCCTGAGTGGCCATCTGGCCGGACTTGATTAGCGCGGACGGATCGACGTTGCCGACGTTCGAGCACGCTGCAAATAAAGCGCAGGCGGAAACGGCAATGGCAAGGCGGTACGATTTCATGGTGGAAGTCTCTCTACGATGTTATTCGTTTCTGCGGCGCGCTTTTAATGCACCGCCTGTTCGCAACAGGTTTCATATCGGCAGGAAAAGAAGCCGTTATGTAAATTGCATAAACCCGCGTGGACGCATTTACAGCCCGTCAAAGACAAAAAAAATGCGCCTGACGGGCAGGCGCATTTTTACCACAAACGTAAGCTTTAATTCATGACTCTGGAAGCCTAATGACACTATTTTGCAAACTTCCCGATACGGCGGGTCATGTTATTCAATACAGCATCGCCTCACATCCATTTAGCTCACTATTCAGTCGGAAGGCGCCGTATCAATGAACGACTGACGCAGCGAGAGCTTCTGGAAATGTTTGTCCAGGTTCGGATACGGTTCGCGCCAGTTCCATTCCGGCATGCGGAAATCCAGATAACCCAATGCGCAACCCAGCGCGATATCGGCGAGCGTGTAGTGATTGGCCGCGCACCACGTCTTGCTGCCCAATCCCTGCGCCATCGCGACCAGGGCTTCGTCGATCTTGCGCTGCTGGCGCGCGACCCACGCGTCCACGCGCTGCTCCGGAGCGCGCTGCGTGCCTTCGAGGCGAATCAGCACCGCCGCGTCCAGCACGCCGTCGGCGAGCGCTTCCCAGCAGCGAACCTCGACACGCTCACGTCCCGACTGGGGAATCAGCTTGCCGACCGGCGAAAGCGTATCCACGTATTCACAGATCACGCGCGAGTCGAACACTGCTTCGCCATCTTCCATCACGAGGCACGGCACCTTGCCGAGCGGATTGAAAGTGTGAATGCGGGTGTCCGGCGCCCAGACATTCTCGGGCACCAGTTCGTAGTCGATCTTCTTATCTGCCAGCACGATCCGCGCTTTACGCACGAACGGACTGGCGAGCGAACCGATGAGTTTCATCATTACCATCTGCCTTTTTCTGAATCCGGCGAAAGTATAAGTGCTCGGCGGCGTTCACGAGCGTTCAGAAGCGTCACGCCGGCGCTTCGTGAGCCGCACGGGGACTTGCTGTGGACGGATTGCAACAGCGCCGCCGGCGCGTTGGCCGCCGCTTCCATGAGTATCCCGCGCAAAATAACTCCGCGCATGGGCGCTACAATCGCACGATGAACCAGCCGACCGAACTCACCATCGCCATCGACGTCTACCGCACGCGCCGTGAACGCGTACTCGCCGCGCTGCGGGCAGCGGGCGGCGGCGTCGCCATCGTCCCGACCGCGCCGGAAGCACTACGCAACCGGGACGCCGATTATCCGTATCGGCACGACAGCTACTTCTATTACCTGACCGGTTTCACCGAGCCCGAGGCGCTGCTGGTGCTCGACGCCAGCGCCGCGCCCGGCGCACCGGCGTCGGTGCTGTTCTGCCGCGAGAAAAACGTCGAGCGCGAAACGTGGGAAGGTTTCCGCTTCGGCCCTGACGGCGCGCGCGCCGCCTTCGGTTTCGACGCGGCGTTCGCCATCGGCGAAATCGATACGCAACTGCCGCGACTGCTCGCCGACAAGCCGTCGCTGCACTACGCGCTCGGCGCTTCGGCGCAACTGGACGAGCGGGTGCGTGGCTGGCTCGACGCGGTGCGCGCGCAAAGCCGCGGCGGTGTCGCCGCGCCGGCGGCCGCGTGCGATCTCATCCCGTTGCTCGACGAGATGCGGATTATCAAGGACGATCACGAACTCGCCATCATGCGCCGGGCCGGGCAGATTTCCGCCCAGGCGCATCGTCGCGCCATGGCGGTGTGCCATCCGGGCGTGCGCGAGTACGAACTCGAAGCCGAGCTGCTCTATACGTTCCGCAAGTTCGGCGCGCAGGCGCCGGCCTACACGTCGATCGTCGCGGCCGGCGCGAACGCCTGCGTGCTGCACTACCCGGCCGGCAACGCGATTGCCCAGGACGGCGACCTGATCCTGATCGACGCGGCCTGCGAACTCGACGGCTACGCGTCCGACATCACCCGCACCTTCCCCGCGAGCGGCCGCTTCACGCCGGCGCAGCGCGAGCTGTACGACATCGTGCTGGCCGCGCAGCATGCCGCGATCGACGCCACTCGCGCCGGCGCCACCTTCGACGACCCGCACCAGGCCGCCGTGCGCGTGCTGTCGCAGGGTCTGCTCGACACCGGCATTATCGAGCGCGCGAAATTCGCCTCGGTCGACGACGTAATCGCGGAGCGCGCCTACGCGCCCTTCTACATGCACCGCACCGGCCACTGGCTCGGCATGGACGTGCACGATGTCGGCGACTACCGCGAACGGGGCGCGCCACGCGACGAAGCGGGCGCGCTGCCGTGGCGCACGCTGCAGGCGTCGATGACGCTGACCATCGAGCCCGGCCTGTATATCCGGCCGGCCGAAGGCGTGCCCGAGCGCTACTGGAACATCGGCATCCGTATCGAGGACGACGCCATCGTCACGCCGACCGGCTGCGAACTGATGACACGCGAGGTGCCGGTCGCCGCCGACGAAATCGAGGCGCTGATGCAGGAAGCCCGCGCGGCATATGAATCAAGGAAGTAACTCGCAATGAACGACGTTTCCCAGTCGACGGTGATCCTGGAGCCTGCCAAGGCCGGCCAGCCCTTCGATTTCGACGTGACGATCGTCGGCGCCGGTCCGGTCGGGCTGGCGCTGGCCGGCTGGCTGGCGCGGCGCAGCGCGACGCGGGCGTTGAAGATCGCGCTGGTGGACGCGCGCGAACCGGAAGATTCGATCGCCGATCCGCGCGCAATCGCCGTGTCGCACGGCAGCCGGATGATCTTGGAGCCGCTGCGCTGGCCCGCCGACGCCACCGCGATCCAGCGCATCCACGTGTCGCAGCGCGGGCACTTTGGCCGCACGCTGATCGATCACGGCGAGCACGGCTTGCCGGCGCTTGGCTACGTGCTTCGCTACGGCTCGATCGTGCACGGTCTCGCCGAGGCGGTCCACGCGACCCCGGTGCATTGGTTCCGCTCCACTTCGGCTGCGGCGCCGACGCAGGAATTCGACGGCGTCACGCTGCCGATCGAAACCGCGGGCGTCACGCGTCAATTGCGCACGCGCATTCTGGTGAATGCCGAAGGCGGCCTGTTCGGCGATCAGAAGTCCGCTAAACGCGCGGCAAAACGCGCCGACAGGGACGCGCGCATGAGTGCGGACGAAGAAGTCGGCCACGACGGCGGCGAAGGTGGCGGCTACGATGACAGAACCGGCAGCCGAGCCGCGGATAGCGCGGCGAAAACCGCTGATCAGCACAGCGGCCGGGACGGCGACGCCGCGCGCCGCGCCGGCCGAGGCGCCGTCGAACCCGGCTCGCGCGATTATGGGCAAACCGCGCTGGTCGGCACGGTGACTGTTTCCGCGCCGCAACCGCACGTGGCGTGGGAGCGCTTCACGTCGCAAGGGCCGATCGCATTGCTGCCGATGGGCGGCGTGCGCGGCGCCGACTACGCGCTGGTCTGGTGCTGCGCGCCCGATGAAGCCGCGAGCCGCGCGCACCTCTCCGACGAAGACTTCCTGCGCGAACTCGGCACCGCATTCGGCGACCGCATGGGCCGTTTCACGCACATCAAGGGACGCGCGTCGTTCCCGTTGGGGCTGAACGCTGCGGAAACGCTCGTGAATGGCCACATCGTCGCGATCGGCAACGCGGCGCAGACGCTGCATCCGGTCGCGGGCCAAGGTCTGAATCTGGGTCTGCGCGACGCGCACGCGCTCGCCGACGCCCTGTCGGCGGAAGGTCCGACCCCGCTCGCGCTGGCCACCTTCGCGCAACGCCGCGCGCTCGACCGGCGCCTGACGATCGGCGCAACGGACACGCTCGCTCGTCTCTTTACCATCGACTTCGCGCCCCTCGCCGTCATGCGCGGCCTCGCTCTTACCGCGCTCGAATTCCTGCCGCCGGTAAAAACCGCGCTGGCACGGCAAATGATGTTCGGACAGCGCCGCTAGGCGCGCCGCGCGCTCACGCCCCGCGGCCTTTTTGCCCGTCGCACAAGGGACGATGGGAGCAGCGCCGGTTCTATGAATCGGCGCACTTTCATAGAAGATTTAATGGGTTACGACAGTCACATGTCGGGTGCCGGGTATCCGTTAACGCTAAAATAGCGGTTTTCTCTCGCATTTCGCGAACGCTCCGATTGACAGAAAATTGAGCAATCGGCTGCGCGCGCGTCCACCGCGTCTCACGTTATGCCCACTCTCGGCCCCCACAATCTGCGTAATAACCTGTTCGTCGCGCCTATGGCCGGCGTGACCGACCGGCCGTTCCGGCAACTGTGCAAACGGCTGGGCGCGGGCTATGCGGTGTCGGAAATGGTCGCTTCGAACGCGCAGTTGTGGAAAAGCGAGAAGACCATGCGCCGCGCCAACCACGCGGGCGAGGTCGAGCCGATCGCCGTGCAGATCGCCGGCGCCGATCCGGCCATGATGGCCGAAGCGGCCCGCTACAACGTGGCGAATGGCGCGCAGATCATCGACATCAACATGGGCTGCCCGGCCAAGAAGGTGTGCAACGTGGCGGCAGGTTCGGCCCTGTTGCAGAACGAGCCGCTGGTCCAGCGCATCGTCGAGGCCGTGGTCGGCGCCGTGGGCGTCGGGCCCGACGCGGTGCCCGTCACGCTGAAGATCCGCACGGGCTGGGATCGCGAGAACAAGAACGCGTTGAACGTCGCGCGTCTGGCCGAAGCCGCCGGCATTTCCATGCTGACCGTGCACGGGCGCACGCGCGCCGACCTGTACCACGGCGACGCCGAATACGAGACCATCGCCGCGGTGAAAGCGGCGGTGCGCATTCCGGTGGTCGCCAACGGCGACATTACCTCGCCGCACAAGGCGCGCGAGGTGCTCGCCGCCACCGGCGCGGACGCCATCATGATCGGCCGCGCCGCGCAGGGGCGCCCATGGCTGTTCCGCGAGATCGAGTACTTCCTGCAAACGGGTGAGTTGCTGCCGCCGCCGCGCATCGACGAAATCCAGCAGGTGATGAACGAGCATCTGGAAGACCACTACGCGTTCTACGGGGAATTTACCGGTGTCCGCACTGCGCGTAAGCACATCGGCTGGTACACTCGCGGCCTTTCTGGCGCCAACGTGTTCCGGCATCGCATGAATACGCTGGACACCACGCGCGAACAACTCCTCGCCGTCAACGAATTCTTCGACGCCCAAAAGGCGATCTCAGACCGTCTTGTCTACGTCGACGAGACGCTCAACGAAAACGGCGAGCCGGACCAAACCGACCGACTAGCAGCATGAGCAAGAACAATATCGAACAATCTGTCCGCGACAGCCTGGGAATGTATTTCCAGGACCTCGACGGCTCCAATCCGCACGACGTCTACGACATGGTCATTTCCTGCGTAGAAAAACCCTTGCTCGAAGTGGTGCTCGAGCAGGCCGGCGGCAATCAATCGCTGGCCGCCGAGTATCTCGGCATCAACCGCAATACGCTGCGCAAGAAACTGCAACAGCACGGATTGTTGTAGTTCGTTGTAGTTTCAGGCGCCCTGCCACGTTTCCCTTCGGCTTTTCGTCTTCATCATGATCAAGCAAGCGCTCATCTCCGTTTCCGACAAGTCCGGCATTGTCGACTTCGCCAAGTCGCTGTCGGACCTCGGCGTCAAGATCCTGTCGACCGGCGGCACCGCGAAACTACTCGCGGACGCGGGTCTCTCCGTCACCGAAGTCGCCGATTACACGGGCTTCCCGGAAATGCTGGACGGGCGCGTGAAAACGCTGCATCCGAAGGTGCACGGCGGCATTCTCGCGCGCCGCGACCTGCCGGAACACATGGCAGCGCTTGAAAAGCACGATATTCCGACCATCGACCTGCTGGTCGTGAACCTGTATCCGTTCGTGCAGACCGTGTCGAAAGAAGAATGCTCGCTGGAAGACGCGATCGAGAACATCGACATTGGCGGCCCGACCATGCTGCGGTCGGCCGCTAAGAACCATCGCGACGTGACGGTGGTGGTCGATCCGGCCGACTACGCGGTCGTGCTCGACGAAATGCGCGCGAACAGCAATGCCGTGTCGTACAAGACGAACTTCCGCCTTGCCACCAAGGTATTCGCGCACACCGCGCAATACGACGGCGCGATCACGAACTATCTGACGAGCCTGACCGACGAGTTGCAACACTCGTCGCGCAACACGTATCCGGCGACGTTCAACCTCGCGTTCGAGAAGGTGCAGGATCTGCGCTACGGCGAAAACCCGCATCAGAGCGCGGCGTTCTACCGCGACCTGTCGGTGCCGGCCGGCGCGCTGGCCAACTACAACCAGCTGCAAGGCAAGGAACTGTCGTACAACAACATTGCGGATTCGGACGCAGCGTGGGAATGCGTGAAGACTTTCGACGTGCCGGCCTGCGTGATCGTCAAACACGCGAATCCGTGCGGCGTGGCGCTCGGTGCGGATGCGCACGACGCATACGCCAAGGCGCTGCAGACCGATCCGACCTCGGCGTTCGGCGGCATCATCGCCTTCAACCGCGAAGTGGACGAAGCGGCGGCGCAAGCCGTGGCCAAGCAGTTCGTCGAAGTGCTGATCGCGCCGTCGTTCAGCGCCGAAGCGCGCCAGGTGTTCGCGGCCAAGCAGAATGTGCGTCTGCTGGAAATCGCGCTGGGCGAAGGCCATAACGCGTTCGATCTGAAGCGCGTGGGCGGCGGCCTGCTGGTGCAATCGCTCGACTCGAAGAACGTGCAGCCGCACGAATTGCGCGTGGTCACGAAGCGTCATCCGACGCCGAAGGAAATGGACGATCTGCTGTTCGCGTGGCGCGTGGCGAAGTTCGTGAAGTCGAACGCCATCGTGTTCTGCGGCAACGGCATGACGCTCGGCGTCGGCGCCGGCCAGATGAGCCGCGTGGACTCCGCGCGCATCGCCAGCATCAAGGCGCAGAACGCCGGTTTGACGCTCGCCGGTTCGGCGGTGGCGTCGGATGCGTTCTTCCCATTCCGCGACGGCCTCGACGTGGTGGTGGCGGCAGGCGCGACCTGCGTGATTCAGCCGGGCGGCTCGATGCGCGATGATGAAGTGGTTAGCGCGGCGGATGAACACAATATCGCGATGGTGCTGACGGGCGTGCGACATTTCCGGCATTGATTTGGGGGTTGGCAGTGGCGCCGGGTTCTTGTTGAAACCGGGGTTGCTGGTGAGGGTTGAGGTTTAGGGAAACGGCCTGGCGGAATTATTCGCCGGGCCGTTTTTTTTTGGCGCGGACTGGTGGGGACTTCGGTTCGGCGCTTATGCCGTGTGTGCCGTGTGTGCCGTGTGTGCCGCTTGTTCCGCTCGCTTCGATCCTGCCGTGCTTCCGCCAAGCGTCGCTCAGTCGTCCGGTTCCTTTCTCGCATAGCCGCCGCTCACATCAGCGTGTCGGCTGATATAAGTGCTGAGCCCCTGCCCGCGTTGCGCGAGACGTTTCAACGCAGCGACATGCCGTGCGCCGACGCTCGCCTCGGTGTACCAATACACCACCCCGTGCCTGAAGCGGACCGCGACGAAATCGTCGCCAATTTCATACGCCTCGACGCCCGAGTCGCCGCTGAGATTCCGATAGCGCTCCATGTGCGAATGCCTCCTTGCAGCCCACCCAGCAGTTTTTATTCCGCCGACATCGCGGCGCGCCGGCCGCCACGTGGCGCGGGTGTTGTAGTATCGCAAGCACCTGGTTTTTACCGCATTCGCGGCACCTCATGAGAATTCTCGGCATCGACCCCGGCCTGCGCGTGACCGGCTTCGGCGTAATCGACCAAAGCGGCCACAAGCTCAGCTATGTCGCAAGCGGCGTCATCAAAACCGCCGACGCCGATTTGCCGTCGCGTCTGGGCACTATCTTCGAAGGCATTTCCACATTGATCCGCCAGCATTCGCCGGATCAGTCGGCGATTGAAAAAGTGTTCGTCAACGTCAACCCGCAATCCACCTTACTACTGGGCCAGGCGCGCGGCGCGGCAATCTGCGGACTGGTCGCGGGCGGCGTGCCGGTCGCCGAATATACGGCCCTGCAATTGAAACAGGCCGTGGTGGGCTATGGCCGCGCAACCAAGGAGCAAATGCAACAGATGGTGGTGCGCCTGCTCAATCTCTCCGGCGTACCCGGCACCGACGCCGCCGACGCGCTCGGCATGGCAATCTGCCACGCACACGGCGGCACGACGTTAAGCACGTTGGGCGGCATTGCGCCTTCGCTGGCGAAGAAGGGGCTGCGGGTGAGGCGCGGACGTTTGGTGGGGTAATTTGCGCGTAACTCGCTGTCCACTCGACGCTCACGCGCTGCGCTACACTCGCCCTTTCTCTCGAGATTGAATTCGCCATGATCGGTCGCATTGCCGGCGTTCTGCTGGAAAAAAACCCGCCGCATCTGCTCATCGACTGCAACGGCGTCGGTTACGAAGTCGATGTGCCCATGAGCACGTTCTACAACCTGCCCTCCACCGGCGAGCGCGTCGTGTTGCTCACGCAGATGATCGTCCGCGAAGACGCGCATCTGCTGTACGGCTTCGGCACCGCCGAGGAACGCTCGACGTTCCGCGAACTGCTGAAAATCTCCGGCATCGGCGCGCGCATGGCGTTGGCGGTGCTGTCGGGCATGAGCGTGCATGAACTCGCGCAGACCGTCACGATGCAGGACGCGGCGCGTCTGACTCGCGTGCCGGGCATTGGCAAGAAAACGGCGGAGCGCTTGCTCCTCGAACTGAAGGGCAAGATCGGCGCAGACCTGGGCGCGATGGCGGGCGCGGCGTCGGCATCCGACCACGCCTCCGATATCCTGAACGCACTGCTCGCGTTGGGTTACTCCGAAAAAGAAGCGTTGGCCGCCGTCAAAAACGTGCCGGCCGGCACCGGCGTTTCCGAGGGCATCAAGCTCGCGTTGAAGGCGCTGTCCAAGGGCTGAAGCTCAGCCTTCTGTTCGACATGCGAGCGACAGCTGAAGCTTCGCACACGCTTGCACGCCGCGCACCCTGGCCATTCGGCCGAGTTTCGCGGCAGGCGGCTCGCGGTACAATGAACGCATGATCGAAACCGACAAACTCGCCGCCGAGCGCATCATCGCGGCCACGCCCGTCTCGCCGAACGAAGAAGCGTTCGAGCGCGCGTTGCGTCCGCGCCAGCTCGAAGAATATGTCGGGCAGGAAAAAGTGCGCGGCCAGCTGGAAATCTTTATCGAGGCCGCCAAGCGCCGCTCCGAATCGCTCGACCACGTCCTGCTGTTCGGGCCGCCGGGCCTCGGCAAAACCACCCTGGCGCACATCATCGCGCGGGAAATGGGCGTGAATTTGCGGCAAACGTCCGGGCCGGTGCTCGAGCGCGCCGGCGACCTCGCCGCGCTGCTCACCAATCTCGAAGCCAACGACGTTTTGTTCATCGACGAAATCCACCGGCTCTCGCCGGTCGTCGAAGAAATTCTCTATCCGGCGTTGGAGGATTATCAGATCGACATCATGATCGGCGAAGGGCCGGCCGCGCGCAGCGTGAAGCTGGACCTGCAACCGTTCACGCTGGTCGGCGCGACCACGCGCGCGGGCATGCTGACCAACCCGCTGCGCGACCGCTTCGGCATCGTGGCGCGGCTCGAGTTTTATAACGCCGAGGAATTGGCGCGCATCGTCACGCGTTCGGCGTCGCTGCTTCATGCACAGATCCATCCTGACGGCGCGTTCGAGATCGCCAAGCGCGCGCGCGGCACGCCACGGATCGCGAACCGCTTGCTGCGCCGTGTTCGCGACTTCGCCGAAGTGAAGGCCGACGGCAACATCACCGCGCAAGTGGCCGACGCCGCACTCAAGATGCTCGACGTGGATGCAGTCGGCTTCGACCTGATGGACCGTAAGCTGCTCGAAGCAATTCTGCACAAGTTCGACGGCGGCCCGGTCGGCGTCGACAATCTGGCGGCGGCAATCGGCGAAGAGCGCGACACGATTGAAGACGTGCTAGAGCCCTATCTGATCCAGCAAGGCTTCCTGCAACGCACGCCACGCGGTCGCGTCGCCACGCTGCTCACGTACCGGCATTTCGGCCTCGCCGCGCCGGATTCGTCGAGCGGCCTGCCGGGTCTATGGGATTCGGCCGCGACCTGAGCGGCACACGTCGAGCCTCACGAAACCGAATCAGGATGTCCGACCAAACCAGTCAGTCCAACTCGTCCAACGGTCTCGCGCATCTTCTCACCAGCAGGCTCCGCTCGAAACTGGCCGCCGGCGTTACGCATCTGACAAGCGGCAGCGGTCCCACGCTCGACTACTCGTCGCCTCCGGGCGACCCTGGTCTGTTCGGCCCGGACTCGGTGTGCTGGAAAGTCCACGCCGATTTCACATCGATGATGACGGGCGGCATCAGCGCGCTTCTGCTCCAGGCGCTGCACCCGCTGGCGCTCGCCGGCGTGTGGGACCATTCGACGTTTCGCACGGATATTCTTGGCCGCCTG
Source organism: Paraburkholderia sp. BL17N1 (assembly GCF_003634175.1). Lineage (NCBI taxonomy): Bacteria > Pseudomonadati > Pseudomonadota > Betaproteobacteria > Burkholderiales > Burkholderiaceae > Paraburkholderia > Paraburkholderia sp. BL17N1. The sequence continues at coordinate 2,010,717 of NZ_RBIW01000001.1, read as the reverse complement.
CGCCGCACCGCGACGTTTATCGCGGGCACGACCTTCGGCAGCCGGCACGACGCGCTCGCGCTGATCGAACGTGTGAAGCACATTCATCTTGGCGTGAACGGCGTCGCGCCTGACGGCCGGCCCTATCGCGCGAGCGAACCCGCGCTGTTGACCTGGGTGCATGTCGCCGAAGTATCGAGTTTCATGACCGCGCACTTGCGCTATGTGAATCCGTCGCTGTCGATCGCCGCGCAGGATCAGTACTTCATGGAGACCGCACGAATTGCGGAGATGCTCGGCGCGTTGGACATTCCGCGTTCGCGTGCCGAGATCGACGCTTATTTGCTCGCGATGCGGCCGGGGCTTTTCGCCAGCGAGCGTACCCGCGAAGTCGTGAGGGTTCTGATGAACGCGCCGGCCCCGAGCCTATCGATGCGGCCGGCCGGCGTGTTGATGGTCAACGCCGGCGTCGACCTTCTGCCCGATTGGGCACAGGCGATGTTGGGATTCCAGCGCTATGCGGTGCTTCGCCGCGCGGTGGCGAGGCCTGGTGTGCGGCTGATCGCGCCGGTCATTCGCTGGGCGCTGGTGAATGGTGTGTCGAAACGGGCGCGCCGGCGTGTCGCCGCTGGCGTAAGCGAAACGGAGTAACGCGAGCGACGGCGCCCGAACGCGCACAAGCTGCGCGATCAACCGTCAGGGACAGTCAGTGACAACAACCGCGTGAATATGCGTATAAGTTGCGACACCCATCTTCGGCAGCCCGAATGCGCTGGCCGCGCGCGGACGGTCCGAATCAGCCGCGTAAACTCACGCCGCCCAATCGACGCGCGCCAATCACCGCCCCGGCTGCAGCACCTTCTTGAAACTATCATCCTCGCTCGGTGCATCGAGGTGCGAGACGTCCGCCCACGACACAATCGTCGCCTTGCCGTTGTCGAAATTCACCGTGTTCACGCTCGTGTTCAGCAGCGGGTAGTTACGCGGCGCATCGAGCGGCAAACCGCAGGCAAAGCGTCGCACGCAATCGAGCACGCCGCCGTGCGCGACGCAGGCAATCCGCCCACCGGGATGCGCGGCGACCAGCGGTTCGATCGCGTGCAGCACGCGATGGTAGAGCGTGCGTAGCGACTCGCCGTCCGGCGGTGCGAAGCCTGCGTCGCGGGTTTGCCAGTGCGCGTATTCATCGGGGAAACGCAGGGCGATCTCGTCGCTATCGTGGCCTTGGAACGCGCCGTAGGAACGCTCGCGCAGACCCTCGCGCAACTGCAGCGGCAAGCTGAGCACGTCGGCGACCGGCTGCGCAGTTTGCTGCGCGCGTTGCAGGTCGCTCGAATAGATCGCGTCGAGGCGTGCGCCCCGCTTCGCCTCATCGGCCATGCGGCGCGCCAGGCGCTGCGCTTGCGCCAGCCCCGTGGTAGCGAGCGGAATGTCGATGTGACCTTGAATGCGCTTGATGCGGTTCCAGTCGGTCTCGCCGTGCCGGATAAACAGAATCTGCGTCGTCATGGAATGAAAGTGGGCGCCTTGGCCGGTGTTGCCGAGCCGCTATTGTCGCAAAAGCGGCTGGAGGAATGGATGCGCACGCCAAGGTGCGCATTGAAGGACAAAGCTCAGGCGTTCGTCTTTAGCCAGAACGTGACCGGTCCGTCGTTGACGAGGGAGACCTGCATGTCGGCGCCGAACTCGCCGGTCCCGACGATCGGATGTTTCACGCGCGCCGTCGCGACGAAGTAGTCGAACAGGCGCTTGCCTTCATCCGGCGGCGCGGCCGGCGTAAAGCTCGGACGCAGGCCGCTGTTGGTGTCCGCGGCCAGCGTGAACTGCGACACGAGCAGCAAACCGCCCGCGCGCCCGGCGCCGTCGATATTCTGCACGGAGAGATTCATCTTGCCGGCAGCATCGCTGAACACGCGGTAGCCGAGCACCTTGGCGAGCAGCCGGTCGGCGGCTGCCTCGGTGTCGCCGCGTTCGGCGCACACGAACGCGAGCAGGCCCGCTTCGATCGCGCCGGTCACGCGGTCGGCCACGCGCACTTCCGCGCGCCGCACGCGTTGGATCAGCGCGATCATCGGCTCAACTCCGGAAGCGCCGCTCTGAACATCAGGCTGTCAGCGTAACGCGCGCAAAACGGCGCTTGCCGACCTGCACGACGTACTCGCCGGCTTCGACTTTCAGGCCCTTGTCGGACACGGTCGCGCCGTCGATCTTCACACCGCCCTGTTCGATGTTGCGCAGCGCTTCGCTCGTCGACGGCACGAGATTGGCCTGCTTGAGCAACTGGCCGATCGCGAGCGGTGCGCCCGCGAGCGTCACGCCCGGAATATCGTCCGGCACGCCGCCTTTCGCGCGATGGTTGAAGTCTTCGAGCGCGCGCTCGGCATCGGCTTGCGAGTGGAAGCGCGCGACGATTTCCTGGCCGAGCAGCACCTTGAAATCGCGCGGATTGCGGCCCGCTTCGATTTCCCTCTTGAACCCGGCGATTTCGTCCATAGGACGGAACGACAGCAGTTCGAAGTAACGCCACATCAGCACGTCGGAAATGCTCATCAGCTTGCCGAACATGTCCGTCGGCTTTTCGCTGATGCCAATGTAGTTGTTCTTCGACTTCGACATCTTCTCGACGCCGTCCAGCCCTTCGAGCAGCGGCATCGTCAGAATACATTGCTGTTCCTGGCCGTATTGCTTCTGCAACTCGCGGCCTACCAGCAGGTTGAATTTCTGGTCCGTGCCGCCGAGTTCGAGATCCGCGTTCAGCGCGACCGAGTCGTAGCCTTGCATCAGCGGATACAGGAACTCGTGAATCGAGATCGGCACGCCACCCTGAAAACGCTTGGTGAAGTCTTCGCGTTCGAGAATCCGCGCCACCGTGTAGCGTGACGCGAGTTTGATCATGCCGTCGGCGCCGAGCGGCATCGACCATTCGCTGTTGTAGCGGATCTCGGTTTTCTCGCGGTCGAGCACGAGCGCGGCCTGATCGAAATACGTTTTCGCGTTCGATTCGATCTGCTCGCGCGTGAGCGGCGGACGCGTGGCGTTGCGGCCCGACGGATCGCCGATCAGCGACGTGAAATCGCCGATCAGGAAGATGACGGTGTGGCCGAGATCCTGCAACTGACGCATCTTGTTCAACACGACCGTGTGGCCGATGTGGATGTCCGGCGCGGTCGGATCGAGCCCGAGTTTGATACGCAGCGGCGTGCCCGTGGCCGCGCTCTTCGCGAGTTTTTGCGCGAATTCGTCTTCGATCAGCAGTTCGTCGACACCGCGTTTGGTGACGGCGAGGGCGTGACGGACTTCGTCGGTGATCGGGAAGGCGGCAGCGGGATTAGGCTTGGTGGACTCGGTGCTCATGCTGGAAACGTGAAGTCGCGAAAAAAGGAGATTGTCCCATAGATGCGCGCCGCCGCGCCCAATGAGGCACCTAAGAACGCCCCGCCGGTGCACGATTTCTCCGTTCAACGTCGTGCCACCCGCGTCGCGACGCTTTATATTCGACCGCGCTTCACCCGATAATCTGCTACAACGAATCGCAACGAACCATCGAGAGGAGCAGCAACGTGGCGCAAGACCCCGCAGACGGCGTCTACTTTGGATTGATGTCCGGCACCAGCATGGACGGAGTCGACGGCGTGGCCGTCAGGTTCGCGCAAGGCAAGCCGCCGGTGGTGCTGGCCGAGGCGTTCGTCGGCTTTGCCGCGGGCCTGCGCGACGCATTGTTCGCGCTCCAGCAACCCGGCGACAACGAGATCGAGCGCGAGGCGCTCGCTGCCAATGCGCTCGCCACGCGTTACGCCGTGTGTTGCCACGACCTGCTGCACAACAGCCGCGTGCCCGCCGCGGAGGTGCGCGCGATCGGCGTGCATGGGCAGACGGTGCGGCATCGGCCGGAAAAGGGTTATACGCGGCAAATCAACAACCCGGCATTGCTCGCGGAAATGATGCATATCGACGTGATCGCCGATTTCCGCAGCCGCGACGTCGCGGCCGGCGGCCAGGGCGCGCCGCTTGTGCCGGCGTTTCACGCCACGGTGTTCGGCGCGAAAAACGAAACGCGCGTGGTTTGCAATCTCGGCGGCATCAGCAATATCACGATTCTGAACGCGACCGGCAGCGTGCGCGGCTTCGACTGCGGGCCGGCCAATGCGCTGCTCGACGAGTGGGCGCAACGCCATCTCGGCAAATCGTTCGATGAGAATGGCCATTTCGCGGCGGGCGGCCAAGTAGATCGCACGCTGTTGAACGCCTTGCTCGATGAGCCCTTTTTCGCGCAACAGCCGCCGAAGAGCACCGGCCGCGACCTGTTCAATGCGCAATGGCTCGACGCGAAGCTGCAGCCATTCGCCGGACTCGACCCCGCGGACGTGCAAGCGACGCTGGTGGCGCTCACGGCGGTGACAGTCGCGCGCGAAATCGAACGGCACGCGTCGGATGCGAGAGCGGTCTATGTCTGCGGCGGCGGCGCGCGCAATCCGGAGATCCTGAAGGCCTTGCAGCAGGCGCTGGAAGAAAGCGGCGTGAGCGGCGTACCCGTCATGACGACGGATGCGCTCGGCGTGCCGCCAAGCCAGGTCGAGCCGCTGGCGTTCGCCTGGCTTGCGATGCGCTGCGTGGCGCGTTTGCCAGGCAATCTGCCGGCGGTGACGGGCGCGTCGGCAGAGCGCGTGCTAGGAGCGATCTATCCGCGCTGACCGATGCACAGTCTATTGGTGCTAGAAATGAAAACGGGGCCGAAGCCCCGTTTTCATTTCAACCTGTTGCTCAACGAGCCAATCACACCGAGAACGACGAGCCGCAACCACAGGTGGTCGTAGCATTCGGGTTCTTGATGACGAACTGCGCGCCGTTGATGTCGTCCTTGTAGTCGATCTCAGCGCCGACCAGGTACTGGTAGCTCATGGAATCGATCAGCAGCTGGACACCGCTCTTGTTCATGACGGTGTCGTCTTCGTTGACGGCTTCGTCGAAGGTAAAACCGTACTGAAAGCCCGAGCAGCCGCCGCCCTGCACGAAAACGCGCAGTTTGAGGTCCGCATTGCCTTCTTCTTCGATCAGTTGCTTGACCTTGTCAGCCGCTGCGTCGGTAAAAACGAAGGGGGCGGGCATCTCGGTCACGGGTGTATCGGTGACTGCGTTCATTCGAACTCTCCAAAAAGCTTCTAACCGCTATTGTAGGGCTGATCTCGATATCGTGCTGAAGCCCACAAAATCAATGGGTTCTTCCGGCAAATTGATGGACGGCGCATTCTGCCGCCGCCAGCCCCGCCTGGCGGGATACATCGCCGCTCTGGCGACGAGTTCGTTGCGGCAGCACCGGGAGCACTGAGCCGCGAACCCATGAAAAAAAGCCGCCAACGCGAAAGCGTTGGCGGCTTTTGCAGCGCGCCAGCCCGAAAGCCGGCTCGCGCCCGAAGCGATTAACGCTTCGAGAATTGCTTCCTGCGGCGTGCCTTGTGGAAGCCGACCTTCTTACGTTCGACTTCACGTGCGTCACGCGTAACGAAGCCAGCCTTCGACAGTTCCGGCTTCAGCGTTGCGTCGTAGTCCATCAGCGCGCGCGTGATGCCGTGGCGAACCGCACCGGCTTGACCCGTTTCACCGCCACCGTTCACGTTGACTTTGATGTCGAACGTAACGCCGTGGTTCGTGAGTTCCAGCGGCTGACGCACGATCATGAGCGACGTTTCGCGCGAGAAGTAATCGGCGATAGGCTTGCCGTTGACAATGATCTCGCCCTTGCCAGCCTTGATGAAGACGCGTGCGACGGCGCTCTTGCGGCGGCCCGTGCCGTAATTCCAGTTACCGATCATGTGGGCTCCCCTTAGATCTCGAGCGCTTTCGGCTGTTGTGCCGAATGCGGATGCGTTGCTTCAGCGTAGACCTTCAGCTTCTTGATCATCGCGTAGCCGAGCGGGCCCTTCGGCAGCATGCCCTTGACCGCTTTCTCGAGCGCGCGGCCCGGGAAGCGTTCTTGCATTTTGCCGAACGTCGTTTCATAGATACCGCCCGGGTAGCCCGAGTGACGGTAGTACTTCTTGTCAGTAGCCTTGTTGCCCGTGACGCGCAACTTACCCGCGTTGATAACGATGATGAAATCACCGGTGTCGACGTGCGGAGTGAATTCAGGCTTGTGCTTGCCGCGAAGACGGTGTGCCACTTCGCTGGCGACACGCCCGAGAACCTTATCCGTCGCGTCAATCACGTACCATTCACGCGTGACCTCATGGGCTTTTGCGGAAAACGTCTTCATGATCGATCCAAAAAAATTGCTGCGCCCAATGTGTTTTTTCCTGCTTGTAGTGTGCGCATCGAGGCGCGTGCAGGCTCTCCCTGGTTCTTCCTCCGCGGGCGCGGATGCGGAAAAGCCCTGAATTATAAAGGAATTTGCTACGGCAAGTCAAAACGTACGGGAATGTGCGCGAGATTTCGCGGCGATCCGGCTATTGGAAGCGCGATTTGACGCACTATCGCGCCCGAGCGCGCAGGACGCGGGCGAAAAAAAACCCGAACGAGCGGTTCGGGTTTAATCCACCAAAGGAGGAGGTGGAGGAGACAGAAACGATTATATGAGTCGACCTTGTGCGATGCAAGAACATTTGCATTGCGAAACGTGATTTCACAATGTGAAAGTCAATGCTCTCGGCACGATGTCACAAATTTTCCTTTGAAATCAAACGCTAAATACCGCTCGCGCGACCATGCCGTTAGTTGTCATCTAGAGTAAAACCCCTAACCATGTCAGGGCCTTCCCGAATCGGCTGAACATGCCGCAGCGCAACACGCAAGCCGCATCCGGCATAACTGGAAGCAAAAGTCGCCTCGGGCAGACACTCAAGCACCGGGCTACAATGCCCTTTCGATAAGGCAAACGGGCGGTGGAGCACAGTATGGAATGCAAGGTGAGCTGGATGGGGCAGGACGGGATGGCGTTCGCAGCCGAGACGGGCAGCGGTCATCTGGTGACAATGGACGGCGCGCCTGAAGGCGGCGGCCGCAACCTCGCGCCGCGTCCGATGGAAATGGTTTTGCTCGGCACGGGCGGCTGCACCGCCTACGACGTCGTGATGATCCTGAAGAAAAGCCGTCAGGAAATCAGCGATTGCTCGGTGACACTGAAGGCCGAACGCGCCAGCGAAGATCCAAAAGTGTTCACCAAGATCCACTTTCACTTCACCGTAACGGGGAAGAATCTGAACCCGGCCACTGTGGAACGCGCGATCAACCTGTCGCACGACAAATACTGCTCGGCGTCGATCATGATCGCGAAGACCGCTGAGTTGACGCACTCGTTCGACATCGTCGCGGGCTGATTGCCGCCTCACGGCGACGGCGGCGCGGGTGCCGAACGAAAACTCGCCGCCCGGCACGCGCACTAAAAGAAAAATGCCGGCGTCCAGATGGACGCCGGCATTTTTTGTCAGGTGGCAAAGCAAGCCGATAAGCCGGATTCTGTGCACGCGCAACGTCCGAAGACGCGACGCGCGTGGCAGCCATTCCTCTAGGCGCGCCATTGCTGACGCGCTCAAGCTTCCTACCCGCAGACGTGACAGGGGCCCCGTCCTGCACCTCGAAGATGCTAGCCTGCCTACTTGGAATTGCTCCGGGTGGAGGTTACCGTGCCGGTCTGCCTTGCAGCAGCCGCGGTGCGCTCTTACCGCACCGTTTCACCCTTACCTGATCCCGGCTTGCGCCGGGCCATCGGCGGTTTGCTTTCTGTTGCCCTGTTCCGCGTGTTGCCACGGATGGCCGTTAGCCATCACCCTGCCCTGTGGAGTCCGGACTTTCCTCGCCCTCTTTGGCCGAAACCTCGGAGGCCGCGACTGCCTGGCCTGCTTTGCTGGGGCGGATTTTAACATCTGCGGGACGGACGGCCCGGTTTAACCGCTGAAATAGCCGAACAGCCAGGAGAATCCGAGGTCAGTTCCGCGTCGGAACCCGAACGCACCTGCCGCGCTCAACGCGCACGCCGCCCCGAGCGAAACACGGAGGTGTCGTCGTAAAACGCGGGCGACTCGTTCTCCGGCCACCAACCCGGAACACCCAGCACCGGCAACGGCGCAAACATGCGGCTTGTCAGCGCATCGGTACTCAGCAGCGCCGCCGCGACGGACTCGTCCAGCCAGGCGTCTCGCTTCGCAGCATCCCAGTCGAAATACACGGCCGGCACATCGACGATCCAGGCATGCCCTGTGCAAGCCTTGAACGGCGCAATCAGCTTCTCCATCAGCGCATGGCCGAAACATCGCACTTCGCAACTCGCCCCCCATGCATCGCGCCGGGCCACCAGCAGCGTATGCCAGTCGAACCCACGCAAGGCCTCGCTCAAAGCAGGATCAGCGCAAGCGAACAGCAGCGCGTTTTCATCGAACAGGGTTAGCGCATCGCGCACGCCGCCGCGGGTCGGACCGACGCCCAACACGTCGATGGCCGCCGACTGCCGCGCGTTCAGCGCCGCTTTGATGCGCGGAAAGGCGAACCACATCGACGCATTGAAGAAGTCGTGCAGATTGTGGCGCGTCGGCACACAGCCGGTCGACGCGATATGCGCCTCGTACGCCGCGCCGGCAGGCAAATCATCTTGCGCGATGAACGCAAGGCGCTGACCGCGCCCGGTGATCTGCCGCATCTCACCGGCCTCGGCGTTCATTTCGGCGAGCAATGCCGCGTAGCTCGTCAGGGCCGCTTGCTGCCAGCGCTTGCCGCGCTCGGCAAAAGGCGCGAACCACGGCCTGGTCCAGTCGATTGCGGCAAAGCCCGTCGGCTCCGCCTCGTGCGCCGGCATCTTGCTGAGCCTTAAACCAGCCGCCAGCCAATCGACTCGCCGCCGCGCAGCGGCACGACCGGCGTATCGCCGACCGGCAATTCAGCCGGCAGCGTCCATTCCTCACGACGCAGCGTGACCTTGTCTTCACTGCGCGGCAGACCGTAGAAGTCCGCGCCGAAAAAGCTCGCGAAGCCTTCGAGCTTGTCGAGCGCGTTGGCCTGGTCGAATGCTTCCGTGTAGAGCTCCAAAGCGTGGAGCGCCGTATAGCAACCCGCGCAGCCGCATGCATGCTCTTTCAGCCCCTTCGGATGCGGCGCGCTATCCGTGCCGAGGAAGAAACGCGGATTGCCCGAGGTCGCCGCTTCGACCAGCGCCACGCGATGCGTCTCCCGCTTCAACACCGGCAAACAGTAGTAATGCGGCCGAATGCCGCCCTGGAAGATCGCGTTGCGGTTGTACAGCAGGTGATGCGCCGTAATCGTCGCGCCCAGCAGTTCCGGCGCCGCGCCGGCTTCGCGGATATAGTCCACCGCGTCTTTCGTGGTGATGTGCTCGAACACCACCTTCAGCGCCGGGAACGCGCGGCGCAACGGCGCCATGACCCGGTCGATGAACACCTTCTCGCGGTCGAACAGATCGATCGACGAATCCGTCACTTCGCCGTGCACGAGCAGCGGCATGCCGACTTCCTGCATGACCTCGAGCGTTTTTGCGCACTTCATGATGTCGGTGACGCCCGCGTCAGAATTGGTCGTCGCGCCCGCCGGATACAGCTTTACGCCATGCACGAAGCCGCTTTCGCGCGCGCGGCGGATTTCGTCCGGCGGCGTGTTGTCGGTGAGGTACAGGGTCATCAGCGGTTCGAATTTCGCGCCTTCCGGAATCACGGCGACGATCCGCTCGCGATACGCCTGCGCCATCGTGGTGGTCGTGACCGGCGGCTTCAGGTTCGGCATGATGATCGCGCGGCCGAACTGGCGCGCGGTGTCCGGCAACACGGCCGCCAGCATTGCGCCGTCGCGGACGTGCAGGTGCCAGTCATCCGGACGGGCGAGCGTGATGGAGTCGATAGAAGCGTTGGAAGCGGTCATGGCGGCGGGGGACGAGATTCGACGACAAAAGCCAATCTATGCGGTCAATCCGCAACGTTGCGGCATAAACACGTGTCAATTTTGCTATTTGGCGTTTCTGGCTCGGTGATATGCTTGGAAAATCATCATTGTAACGGCTCGCCCCGTTCACAGGCTTACCCGCAACATGTGCCAACTTCTAGGAATGAACTGCGCCGCGCCAACGGACGTCACGTTCTCGTTCACCGGCTTTGCGGCGCGCGGCGGCGTCACCGATCACCACGCCGACGGCTGGGGTATCGCCTTCTTCGAAGACAAAGCCTGCCGCCTGTTCATCGACCATCAATCGTCGGCGACCTCGCCGATCGCCGAAATGGTCAAGCGCTACCCGATCAAATCGAAGAACACGATCGCGCATATCCGCAAGGCGACGCAAGGGCACATCCTGCTGGAAAATTGCCACCCGTTCATGCGCGAACTGTGGGGACGTCACTGGATCTTCGCGCATAACGGCGACCTCAAGGATTATTCGCCGGCGCTATCGGGCGTGTATCAGCCGGTTGGCACAACCGACAGCGAACTCGCTTTCTGCGCGCTCCTCGAAGGCCTGCGCAAGGCGTTTCCCGGCGCGCAGCAACCGCCGCTCGACGAACTGTTTGCCGCGCTTGAAACCCTCACGCGTGAAATCACGCAGTTCGGCGTGTTCAATTTCCTGATGTCGAATGGCCAGGCGCTGTTCGCGCATTGCTCCACGCATCTGCACTACATCGTGCGGCGCTGGCCGTTTTCCACCGCGCATCTCGTCGACGCCGACGTGTCGATCGATTTCGCCAAATACACGACGCCCGAAGACCGCGTCGCGGTGATCGCCACCAAGCCGCTGACCGACAACGAAGTGTGGACCGCCTTCGAACCGGGCGATCTGATGATGTTCCAGCACGGCGACGTGATCGGCCGCGTCAATGTGCCGGTGCCGGCTTCGGTGCTGGAAAAGCTGCGCAATCCGGCTTTGGATGCGTCGGCGTCGGCGAGCACGATTGCGGCTTCGACGGACACAATGAGCGCGCGAGAAGCCGAGGTCGATCTCGAAGCCGCAGACGACGCGGCCGCGTTCGAATCCTGAGCGCTCGGAGCATTCGCTAGAAAACAAATCGCCAGAAACAACAAAGCCGCTTCTTACGAAGCGGCTTTTTTCTGCCCGCGACACGCCGCGACGCGTGGCCTGCGCGCCGCGATGCCACAACAAACTCAATGCAGGATCTTCGCCAGAAAATCCTTCGCGCGATCCGACTTCGGATTGGCGAAGAAGTCTTCCTTACGGTCGTCCTCGACGATCAAGCCTTTGTCCATGAAGATCACGCGGTGCGCGACCTTCTTCGCGAAGCCCATTTCGTGCGTCACGCACATCATGGTCATGCCTTCCTGCGCGAGTTCGACCATCACGTCCAGCACTTCGTTGATCATTTCCGGATCAAGCGCGGAGGTCGGCTCGTCGAACAGCATGGCGATCGGATCCATCGACAAAGCGCGCGCAATCGCCACGCGCTGTTGCTGACCACCCGACAACTGGCCCGGAAACTTGTCGGCATGCGCACGCAGGCCGACGCGATCGAGCAGTTTCAAACCCTTCGCCGTCGCTTCGTCGTTCGAGCGGCCGAGCACCTTCACCTGCGCGAGCGTGAGGTTCTGCACGATCGACAGATGCGGGAACAGTTCGAAGTGCTGGAACACCATGCCGACCTTGGCACGCAGCTTCGACAGATTGGTTTTCTTGTCGGTGAGCGACTGGCCGTTGATGACGATCTCGCCCTTCTGGAACGGCTCGAGGCCGTTGACCGTTTTGATCAGCGTGGATTTGCCCGAGCCCGACGGCCCGCACACCACCACCACTTCACCCTTTTTGACTTCCGTCGTGCAGTCGGTCAGCACTTGAAACTGGCCGTACCACTTCGAAACATTCTTGATAGAGATCATCTTGCGACCTTTTTCTGAAGACCTTTGACGAGGCTCGACGCGACCACACAGATCACGAAATAACACGCGCCCGCGAACAGTACCATCTCGACATTCGTACCGTCACGGTCGCCAATATTCGTGGCGGTGCGGAAGAAGTCGGCGAGGCTGATCACGTAGACGAGCGACGTATCCTGAAACAGCACGATACCTTGAGTGAGCAGCAGCGGCACCATGGCGCGGAACGCCTGCGGCAGCACGATCAGACGCATGGACTGCGCGTACGTCATGCCGAGCGCGAAGGACGCGTTGACCTGCCCGCGCGCCACCGACTGAATGCCGGCGCGGATGATCTCCGAATAGTAAGCCGCCTCGAACAGCGAGAACGCGACCATGGCCGACGCGAGGCGAATGTCGATATCCGGCGACAAACCGAGCACGTTTTGCAGCACTTGCGGGACGATCAGGAAGAACCACAGCAGCACCATCACGAGCGGGATGGAACGGAAAATCGTCACGTAGCCCTTCGCGAACCACTCGAAGGGTTTGAACGACGACAGCCGCAACATCGCGAGAATAGTGCCCCAGACGATGCCGAACACGATGGCGATCAGCGTGATCTTGAACGTGACGATGGCGCCGGTCCACAGCGTAGGCAATGCGCCCGGAATACCGCTCCAGTCGAAATGGTGCATTACTTGCCTCCGATATAGCCGGGCAACCGGCTCTTGGCTTCGACCCAGCGCATGAGTTGCATCACGACCAGATTGATCAGCATGTACGCGATCGTGACCGCGATGAACGACTCATACGTCTGCGACGTGTAGTCGACCAGTTGGCGCGCCTGAGCGGACAGATCGAGCAGACCGATCGTCGACGCCACCGCCGAGTTTTTGAAGATATTCAGAAACTCGGAAGTCAGCGGCGGCACGATGATGCGGTAGGCGACCGGCAGCAGCACATACCGATACGTCTGCCATTGCGTGAAGCCCATGGCCAAACCCGCGGCGCGCTGACCCTTCGGCAACGCGTTGATCCCCGAGCGCACCTGCTCGCACACGCGCGCAGCCGTGAATAGCCCGAGACAGATGATCGACGACGAGAAAAACTGCGCGCTCGGCAGCAGTTGCTTGAACCAGTTGCCGATCGAAGCGGGCAGCAACTCCGGTATCACCAGATACCAGATGAAGAACTGCACGATCAGCGGGATATTACGGAAAATCGCGACATAGAGCGTGCCGATGCCCGACGCCCATTTATTCGGCACCGTGCGCAGCACGCCGAACAACGAACCGACGATCAGCGCGATCACCCACGCCGACAGCGACACGGTAATCGTCACCCAGAAGCCCGACAGCAGCCAGCCCAGATACGTGGTCGGCTCGCCGGTGGAGACGGGACTCAGCAGAATGCCCCAGTTCCAGTGATATGACATGACCAAGACTCCAGCAAAAAGAAACGGAAGAAGCGCGTGGCCCCTTCCGTTTCGTTCAGCGTTTCAAAAAAACAGCTAAGGTTTAATCGATTGCCTTGTCATTCGGGCTCTTGTAGAGCGCCTTGATGTCGTCGCTTTCCGGGAAGTTCAGGTTCAGGCCCTTCGGCGGGATCGGCGATTCGAACCACTTCTTGTAGATCGCGTCAGCTTCACCCGAGGTTTCGACCTTGGCGATCGCGTCGTCCACCACCTTCTTGAATTCCGGATCGTTCTTGCGAATCATGCAGCCGTACGCTTCATGCGATTGCGGCGTGCCGACAATCACGAAATCGCCCGGATTGTTCGACTTCGCGCGTTCGCCCGCGAGCAGCGCGTCGTCCATCATGAAGGCAGCGGCGCGTCCCGTGGAGAGCGTCAGGAACGACTCGCCGTGGTCCTTCGCGCTGATGATGTTCATGCCCATGCTCTTGTCCTGGTTCATCTTGCGAAGCAGGCGCTCGGACGTGGTGCCGGCGGTCGTGACGACCGTCTTGCCCTTCAGGTCCGCCCAGTCCTTGATGCCGGAGTCTTTCTTGGTCATCAGGCGCGTGCCGATCACGAAGATCGTGTTCGAGAAGGCAGCCTGCTGCTGACGTTCAGCATTGTTCGTGGTCGAACCGCATTCCATGTCCACGGTGCCGTTCTGCACCAGCGGAATACGGTTTTGCGACGTGACCGGCGTGAGCTTGACCTTCAGGTTCGGCATGTTCAGCTTCTGCTTCACTGCCTCTACGACCTTCAGCGCGAATTCCTGCGAGTAGCCGATGACGTTCTGCTTGTCGTCGTAATACGAAAACGGGATCGACGATTCGCGATGACCCAGCGAAATGACACCCGTGTCCTTGATCTTTTTCAGCGTACCAGCGTCTTGCGCATGCGCGCCAACCGTAAACAGTCCGAGAGTCGCGAGCAGCAGCGCAGCTTTTTTAACCTTCATGTGTGATCTCCTTGGCAAGAACCGGCGCCAGTTTAGCAAAGTAATTATTCTGAAAGTATGGCTATAAACCATGTTGTTGCGCGCGCGCCGCTAGGGGTTTGCGGCGCTTTGGGGGCAGGTCGGTCAACCTTTCCGCATATGCAAAGGCGGGCGGCATCGATACGATGCCGCCCGCCGGGTCGAACACGCAGTCTTGTGGACCGCGCTGAAGCAAGGATTGGCGGCGGTCCCGCGGGGTAGCGGAACCGCCGTTTGAAGCGGAAAAGAACCCGAAAGATCAGGGATACAGGCCGCGCAGTTCGCGTGCTTCCAGGATCCGCTTACATGCGACGATAAACGCCGCAGTCCGCACGGACACTTTCTGCTCGCTCGACACTTGCCACACTGCGGCAAACGCTTCACGCATCACGCGCTCGAGGCGCTGGTTGATCTCGTCTTCCGTCCAGAAGAAGCTCGAGAAGTCCTGCACCCACTCGAAGTACGACACGGTCACGCCGCCGGCGTTGGCCACCACGTCCGGGATCACGAGGATGCCGCGATCGTGCAGGATGTCGTCCGCAGCCGTGGTGGTTGGGCCGTTCGCGCCTTCCACGACGATCTTTGTCTTGATCTTGCTGGCGTTCTTTTCGGTGATCTGGTTTTCCAGCGCCGCCGGAATCAGGATGTCCGATTCGACGGTCCAGAACTCCTCGTTCGTGACGGCGTCGGCTTCGGGGAAACCACCCACGCCGCCCGTCCTGGCCACGTGGTCGAGCAGTGCGACGGCGTCGATACCGGTCGACTTGTACAGCGAGCCGGTGTGATCCTGCACCGCGACCAGCTTCGAACCGGCTTCCTGGAACAGACGCGCCGCGATGCCGCCCACGTTACCGAAACCTTGAACCGCGATGCGGGCGCCTTCGATGTCGACGCCGATACGGCGCGCGGCTTCCGAAGCTGTCACGAACACGCCGCGGCCGGTCGCCTCGCGGCGGCCGAGCGAACCGCCCAGCGTGATCGGCTTGCCCGTCACCACGCCAGTGGCCGTTTGGCCCTGGTTCATGGAGTACGTGTCCATCATCCACGCCATGATCTGCTCGTTCGTGTTCACGTCCGGCGCGGGAATGTCGGTATTCGGTCCGATGATGATGCCGATTTCGCTGGTGTAACGGCGCGTCACGCGCTCCAGTTCACCACGCGACAAGGTGCGCGGATCGACACGGATGCCGCCCTTCGCGCCGCCGTACGGCACGTTCACCGCAGCGTTCTTCACCGACATCCACGCCGACAAGGCCATCACTTCCGACAACGTCACGTCCTGGTGGTAACGCACACCGCCCTTGCCCGGACCGCGCGACACGTTGTGCTGCACGCGATAGCCTTCGAAGTGAGCGACCGTGCCGTTATCGAGTTCGATAGGCACGTCGACGATCAGAATGCGCTTCGGGCGCTTCAGGGTTTCGAGCCAGCGGGACAGGGAGCCGAGGTACGGGGCGACGCGATCGACCTGACGCAGGTAGTTGCCCCACGGGCCGAGATCGTCTTTATTCAGGTAGGAAGGAACCGACTGCAACGTTGATGCGGATTGGGCTGCTTGTGCTGCCTGTTGCTGGGATGACATGAACGCTCCGGCGTTGAACGAATGTCAGCATTGTGGAAAAACGCCGTTTTGAAATCCAATGCCGTTTCCTTATCCGATTATGTTTTTTTTGCATAACCATCAAGAAGCCGCAAATTCGCGTCGTAAGGAGGCAGGATTTCAGGCCGTGCCTTGCGCCAGTTCCTGCGACACCACCTCCCACAATTGACGCGCGAGTATCTGTCGCGCATCGTCGCTCTTCGCCGCGAGCTTGTCGCGATAGAGGCGGATCTCCATGGTCAGTGTGAGCTGGCCTTCCGGCGTGCCGCGCGTGGCGCGGTCCAGACGGATCAGCTTGCCGTCGGCGACCGCGTCCTCGACCGCGCTGTGCGGCAGGAAGGCGATGCCGTGCCCGGCCAGCGCCATCGCCTTGAGTCCCTCGGCCATGTCGGTTTCGTAGAGGCGGTCGAGGTACAGGCGCTCCGGCGCGTTGGCGAGTATCACTTCGGTCATGCGTCCCAGATAGGCGTTCGGCGTGTAGGACAGGTAAGGCGTGGGCGCCTCGCCCGTGCCCGGCAACGTATGACGCGGCCGGCCGGCGCGGCCCGGCGCCGAAAACGGACTGATCGGTTCGTTGCCGAGCGTCAGCATGTCGTAGCGGCCTGGATCGAGCGCGACCGGATGGCTGGGATGGTGATAGCCCATCATCAGATCGCAGCCGCCTTCCACCAGCGACAACGCCGCGTCATGCACGTTCAGGGCGCGCAGACGCGTGTGGATCGGACCCAGATGGGCTTCGATCCGCTGCAGCCAGCGTGGAAAGTAAGTCAGCGACAACGTGTGCGGCACGGCGAACTCGATGGTCGCCTGCGGCGTCGCCGTATGGCCACGCAGCAGCGCGCGCGCTTCGTGGAACTGCGAGAGCATCGCGAGCGCCTGTTCGTTGAACACCTGGCCGGCCGCCGTGAGTCGCGTCGGATAGACCGAGCGGTCGATCAGCTCCGTGCCGAGCCATGCTTCGAGCGCCTGAATCCGCCGGGAGAACGCCGGCTGCGTGACGTGGCGCAATTCAGCCGAGCGGCTGAAACTACGCGTTTCCGCGAGCGAAACGAAGTCTTCGAGCCATTTCAGTTCCATGCGGGGCCTGCTGCCGACGGGAGAGAGGAAGTCAGCATTCTAGTGGGTGTCGTGAGAGCGCCAGGTGCGGCCGTGCGCGAGATGGCGTGATGACCCCACGTCAGGAAATCGGATTGCGCCGATGGCGCCGCCCGGCCGCGAGCCGCTATCTTGCTGCACGCACGCCCCGGCGGCAGCGCGCCGCACCCTCCATCAACTCTCTCAGATAACGCGCCTTCCCGTGCGCGAGACCCGCCATGTCACCACTCGTCTCCATCATCACGCCGACGGCCAATCGCGACCGCTTCCTGCCGGCCATTGCGCGCTGCGTGCTGCGCCAGCAGGTCGACTGGGAATGGCTAATCCTCGACGACAGCCCCGAGCCGAGCGCGTATTTGCAGGCGCTGGCTTTGCAGGACGCGCGCATTCGCTACTTTCATTCCTCGGTGCGCATGTCGATCGGCGCCAAGCGCAACGCGCTGATCGCGGAGTCGCGCGGCTCGCTGATCGCTCATTTCGACGATGACGACCACTACGCGCCGCCCTACCTCGCGCACATGGTCACGACGATGCAGGAGAACCGCGCGGATCTGATCAAGCTGTCGGGCTTCTTCATGTACGCGCCGCACACGCAGTTCTTCGGCTACATGGACCTGAATGCCAAGGTGGGCTTGCACTACGAACTGAGCGGGCGTTCGGTCAGCCCTATCGAATTCCACGAGAAGATGCAGATCGGCGCGGACTTCATCCTGTTCTACGGCTTCTCCTATGTGTACGACAAAACGCTGGCCGCGGTCTCGGCCTTCGACGACATCAATCTGTGCGACGACGAGAGCTTCATCCGGCGCGTAGTCGAATCGGGCCGCAACGTGATCGCGGTGGACGATCCGCAGGCGAGCTGCCTGCATCTGGTCCATCCCGGTTCCACCTCGCGCTGCTTTTCGCGCTACTCGCTGCCGCCGTTCACGCTGCCTACCCTGTTCCCCGGCTACGAAGGTTATCCGGGCTAGCCGCCGCACGGGCGTTACGCTGGCGCCGCGCGGCGCAGCGTCGAAATCGGCCAGTCGGCGTCAGGTGGTAAAATTCGCGGTTCCCGCAGTTTCCTCCGCGTTTTCACCCTTGCGCCACGCCGCCATCATGTCCGACACCCATCCCGACACCCTGTTCGCGCTGAACGCGCTCTCCCCGCTCGACGGCCGCTACGCCTCGAAAACCGAAGCCCTGCGCGTCTGGCTCTCGGAAGCCGCATTCATGCGCAATCGCGTGACGGTCGAAATCCATTGGTTGATCGCGCTCTCGCGCGCCGGTTTCGCCGAAGTGCCGCGCTTTTCCGAAGCGTCCGAGCAATTCCTGCTGCAACTGGCCGAGCGCTTCACCGCGCACGACGCCGCGCGCATCAAGGAAATCGAACGTGTGACGAATCACGACGTGAAAGCGGTCGAGTACTGGCTGAAAGAATCGGTGAAGGGTCAGGCGGAACTGGAGCGCGCGAGCGAGTTCATCCACTTCGCCTGCACGTCGGAAGACATCAACAACACGTCGCACGGCCTGATGCTGGCGGGCGCCCGCGAACACGTGATCCTGCCGGCGCTGCGCTCGGTGCATCAGCGTCTCGTCGCTCTCGCTCACGCCCACGCCGAGCAGCCGATGCTGTCGCGCACGCACGGCCAGCCGGCCAGCCCGACTACGCTCGGCAAGGAACTCGCCAACGTCGCGGCCCGCCTTGAACGCGCGATCGATCGTATCGCCAAGGTCGAACTGCTGGGCAAGATGAATGGTGCGGTCGGCAACTTCAACGCGCATCTCTCTGCGTATCCGGAATTCGATTGGGAAGCGTTCTCGCGCGAAGTCGTCGAGCAACGTCTGAAACTCACCTTCAATCCGTACACGATCCAGATCGAGCCGCATGACTATATGGCCGAACTGTTCGACGCGGTCTCGCGCGCCAACACGATCCTGCTGGACCTGGATCGCGACGTCTGGGGCTACATCTCGGTCGGTTACTTCAAGCAGCGCACCAAGGCGGGCGAAATCGGTTCGTCGACCATGCCGCATAAGGTCAACCCGATCGACTTCGAAAACTCGGAAGGCAATCTCGGCCTGGCTAACGCCACGCTGCGCCACCTCGCCGACAAACTGCCGGTCTCGCGCTGGCAGCGTGACCTGACCGATTCGACGGTGCTGCGCAATATCGGCGTCGCGTTCGGTTACTCGCTGCTCGCGTACGACTCGCTGATCCGCGGTCTGGACAAGCTGGAAGTGAATGCGCTGCGTCTGAACGAAGACCTCGACAACTGCTGGGAAGTGCTGGCCGAGCCGGTGCAAACGGTGATGCGCCGTTACGGCATCGAGAATCCGTACGAGCAGTTGAAGGAACTGACGCGCGGCAAAGGCATCACGCGTGAAGCGCTGCAAACGTTCGTCAACGGCCTCGCGATTCCGCAGGACGCGAAAGACCGCTTGCTCGCGATGACGCCGGGTTCCTATATCGGCAAGGCCGTCGAATTGGCTAAGCGGATCGCTTAAGCGGTCTCGATTGCCGATTGCCTCGTTAAAGTCGAGGCGTAAAAAAACCGCTCCGTTCATGGAGCGGTTTTTCATTTGCAGCAGCGAAACAAACTCACTTGCGCGCTTCGACCTGCTTCAGCACCTCGACGACGATTTCTTCCGGGGACAATTCGATGCTCACCGTGATCGCTTCGTCCGGGCTCGGCTCTTCAAGTGTATCGAGCTGGCTTTGCAGCAGCGACGGATCGAAGAAATGCCCGGTGCGCGTGGTCAGACGCTGCTCCAGCACCTCACGCGAACCCTTCAGATACACGAAGCACACGTCCTTGTCGCCATCGCGCAAAACGTCGCGGTACGAGCGCTTCAGCGACGAGCAGGTGAACACGGCCGTCTCGCCCGCCTTCTCCTTCTCGACGATCGCGGCGCGGATGGTTTGCAGCCACGGCCACCGGTCTTCATCGGTAAGCGGAATGCCGTGGTGCATTTTCTCTTTGTTGGCGGCGCTGTGAAACGCGTCGCCATCGGTGAACGCGCAATGCAGGCGTTCCGCCAGCATTTCGCCAATTCTCGTCTTGCCGGCGCCCGACACGCCCATTGCGATCAGAATCATCAAAAACTCCTTACACGACCGCCGCGAGTGCGAAGGTCAAACCCAAGCCCATCAGTGAAATGATGGTTTCGAGGAGCGACCATGTCTTGAAGGTCTGCCCCACCGTCATACCGAAGTATTCCTTGATCAGCCAGAAACCGCCGTCGTTCACGTGCGAGAAGATCAGCGAGCCCGAACCGGTGGCGAGCACCAGCAATTCCGGCTCGACATGCACACCGCTAGCCGAAGCGATCGGTGCGACGATGCCGCACGCGGTGGTCATGGCGACCGTCGCCGAACCCGTGGCCAGACGAATCAGTGCGGCCACCAGCCAGCCGAACAACAGCGGCGACAGATGCATGGCCGTTGCCACATTGACGATTTCCTTCGAAATGCCGCTATCCATCAGCACGCGCCCGAAACCGCCGCCCGCGCCGACGATCAGCGTGATGCCCGCGATCGGCGCGAGACAGTCACCGCAGAATTTCTGGATCTGCTCGCGAGTGAAACCGCGGCTCGCACCGAAGGTCCAGAAGCTCACCAGCACGGCGATCAGCAGCGCGACGTCCGAATTGCCGGCGAAGTGCAGCAGATCGTTCGGCAAGGTTTTCGGCGTGGTGAAGAGATCGGCCCAGCTTCCCACCAGCATCAGAATCACCGGCAGCAGGATTGTGAGCAGCGTGATGCCGAAGCTCGGCAGTTCACGCTTGGGTGCCACGTTCTGCACTGCGTTTTGCTCGCCGTTTTTGGTCTCGTCACCGTGGCCGAGAAATTGCGCGGCTAGCGCGTTCTCTTTCGGCAGCTTGATGTAGCGGCTGATCAGCAACGCGAACAGCGGACCCGCGACGATCGCGGTCGGCACACCGACGATCAGCCCATAAGCGATGGTCCTGCCGATATCCGCGTGATACGCCTGCACCGCGAGCATCGCGGCCGGGTGCGGCGGAAGCAGGCCGTGCACGACGGACAGACCCGCCACCATCGGCAAGCCGACCAGCAGCAACGACTTGTTGGTGCGCTTGGCGACGTTGAACGCGATCGGGATCAGCAGCACGAAACCGACTTCGAAGAACACCGGCAAGCCGACGATGATCGCCACGATCATCATGGCCCAATGGATGTTCTTCTCGCCGAAGAAGTTGATCAACGTGGTGGCGATGCGCTCGGCGCCGCCCGACTCGGCCATCATCTTGCCGAGCATGGTGCCCAGACCGACCACGATGGCGATATGCCCAAGCGTATTGCCGTTACCCGTTTCGAACGATTTGACGATGGTCGCCATCGGCATGCCGGATGCAAGACCCAGCAGCAACGACACGATGATCAGAACGAGGAACGGATAAACCTTGTAGCGTGTGATCAGCAGGATCAGCAATGCGATGGCGATCACCGCGAAGACCAGCAGCGTGCTGCCGTGGACAGCTTCCATGAAGCTCCTCCTTTTGCGTTATTGATTCTGAGTGCGTGCGGAACACAGCCAGCACCGTGTCTCACGGCGACCTGTACGGCGCCTTGAAACCGGGCTGACCGCGCGGACGCTGAATTTTACTGTTTGTTATCTGAAGACGTGCGCCAATTCTCCGCGCATATCGCAAAAAGAGCCTCGCCAAGACAGCCTGAACAGCTGTATCGACGAGGCTCCTTCGTGTCGGACCTTGATAAAGGGTTAACGAGCGCGCGGATTCAACCTAGTGAGCCGGCGCCGCCAGCTGGCTCGCGGCACGCGCCAGACGCGTGACCTCGTCCCAGTTTTGCGCGGCGAGCGCGGCTTTCGGCGTGAGCCATGAGCCGCCCACGCATACCACGTTCGGCAGCGACAGGAAATGCGTGGCCGTTTCCGCCGTGATGCCGCCGGTCGGGCAGAACTTCAGATTCGGGAACGGGCCGTGGAACGCTTGCAGCATCGGCACGCCGCCGGCTTGCTGCGCCGGAAAAAACTTCACGATCTCGTAGCCGAGCTCGAGCGCCGCGATGATGTCCGTCGGCGTCATCACGCCCGGCAGCAGGGGCAAGCCCGCATCCTGCGCGGCCTTGTGCATGTCTCTTGTCAGGCCGGGCGAGACGCCGAACTGCGCGCCCGCCTTCTTGGCCTGAGCGCAATGCTCGGGCTTCGTAATCGTGCCGACACCCACCACGATATCTTCGGCCAACTGGCTCGCGCGTTCGATCGCTTCAAGGCCTGCTGCGGTGCGCAAGGTGATTTCCAGCACCTTCACGCCGCCCGCGTGCAGCGCGCGCGACACGTGTTCACCCTGTTCGACCGAGTCGAACGCGAGCACCGGAATCACCGGGCCGAGGCGCACGATATCGCTTACTGTTTTCGACGTCATAGTCAGACTCCTTGTTCTGCAGCACTTGGCTGGCTTGAGTGGTGCTTGTTGGGTGCCGATTTGCTGCTTGCGTGCCGCTTGCGTGTTTCAGGTGTGCGCTTTGGCTTTTTCGCCGTGACGCGCAGCCTCGTGAGCATCGTGCGACGCTGCATGAGGCGCCGCGTGCTCGCCCACCATCGCGCCGAATACCGACGCACCCTGCTCCGCCGGCGCCGCCGCCGCGCGGAACACGCCAAACAGCTCACGGCCGAAGCCAACTTCGTTCGCCGCCTGATGCTGCGGCACGGCGCCCTGGCGCGCGCTCCATTCCGCCGCGTCGATTTCGATGTCGAGCACGCCGGCGTCGGCGTCGATCACCAGCATGTCGCCTGTGCGCACCTTGCCGATCGGCCCTTGCAGCAACGCTTCCGGCGACAGGTGAATCACCGCCGGCACCTTGCCCGACGCGCCGGACATGCGGCCATCCGTGACCAGTGCAACATGGAAACCTTGATCCTGCAACACACCGAGCAGCGGCGTCAAACGGTGTAATTCGGGCATGCCGTTTGCCCGCGCGCCCTGGAAGCGCACGACAGCGATGAAGTCGCGCTTCAACTCGTGCTTGTCGAACGCTTCCTGCACGGCTTCCTGCGAATCGAACACGATCGCCGGCGCCCTCACCTTGCGATGCTGCGCCGCCACCGCCGAAATCTTGATCACGCCGCGCCCGAGCTTGCCCTGCATCAGACGCAGGCCGCCGTCCGGCTGGAACGGTTCCTTGATGCCGCGCAGCACCGCGGTGTCTTCGCTCGCTGCCGCACCCGGCACCCATTGCAGCTTGCCGTCGATCAGCTTCGGCTCTTCGGTGTAGTGCTTGAGCCCCTTGCCTGCGACCGTGTTCACGTCTTCGTGCAGCAAGCCGCCTTCGAGCAGATTGCGCACGAGGAACGCGACGCCGCCGGCTGCGTGGAAGTGGTTCACGTCCGCCTTGCCGTTCGGATAGATTTTCGCGAGCAGCGGCACGGCTTGCGACAGCGTGTCGAAGTCGTCCCAGTCGATCACGATGCCCGCCGCGCGCGCAATCGCGACCAGATGCAGCGTGTGATTGGTCGAGCCGCCGGTCGCCAGCAACGCGACAATGCCGTTGACGATCGCCTTTTCGTCGACCACGTGGCCGATCGGCATGTAGTTGCCGCGCTCGACCGTCAGATCGAGCACACGGCGCGCGGCCTGCGCGGTCAGCGCATCGCGCAGCGGCGTATGCGGATGCACGAAAGCCGAACTCGGCAGATGCAGGCCCATGACTTCCATCAGCATCTGATTGCTGTTGGCCGTGCCGTAGAACGTGCAGGTGCCGTGACTGTGATACGCGGCGGCTTCCGCTTCGAGCAGCGCGCCGCGGTCGCATTGGCCGGTCGCGAAGAGTTGGCGCGTCTTGGCTTTGTCGTCATTGGACAGGCCGCTGCCCATCGGGCCCGCCGGCACGAAGATGGTCGGGATATGGCCGAATTGCAGCGCGCCGATCAACAGGCCCGGCACGATCTTGTCGCAGATGCCGAGGCACAGCGCCGCGTCGAACATGTTGTGCGTGAGCGCGACAGCCGTGCTCATGGCGATGACCTCGCGCGAGAACAGCGACAGCTCCATGCCCGCATTGCCTTGCGTGACGCCGTCGCACATGGCCGGCACGCCGCCGGCGAATTGCGCGACGCCGCCGTTTTCACGCGCGGCCTGCTTGATGATGTCCGGGTAGTTTTTGTACGGGGCGTGGGCCGACAGCATCTCGTTGTACGAGGACACGATGCCGATGTTCGGCTCGCGAATCTGCTTGATGACGAGCTTGTCGTTGCCTTCGAGGCCGGCGAAACCGTGCGCCAGATTGGCGCAGGAGAGCGCGCCGCGCGCCGGGAACTTGCCCTGCGCCTGGTGGATGCGGGCGAGATACGCCTCACGAGTGGGCTTGCTACGCTCGACCACGCGCTGCGTGACCTTCAACAATTGCGAATGCGGGGAAACCATCGGAGCTCCTTCGTCGCTGGCCTAAGACGCGCGGACGATGCGCGCGCGATGCCAGGTGGGTATCGCGGGGGCGTCGGGTCAACCGACAACGTCATGTTAGTAGAAAAACTACACGATCGCAATGTGGATTCTTGTTGCGGCGCCGCATCGACGAATCGGCAGAAGCCCTTTACTGGCCGCCCGCTGCCGTATTTCAGCAACACCCTAGGGAATACACCTACATGCGAAATGTAGTTTTTGTACTTTTCTGGCAATCAGCTATAGTCCACGCATTCTTCAGCATAGTGCGAGTTTTCCGATGATGCTGTCCCAAGTCGAAGAGATGCGCGAGCAGTTGCGGCCGTCCGAGCGCAAGCTGGCCGACTATGTGATCGAGTCGCCACGCGAGGTGCTCGATCTGTCGATGACCGAAGTCGCCGCCCGCGCGGGCGTCAGCCAGCCGACCATCGCGCGGTTCTGTCGCGCGCTGGGCTTTTCGGGGTTTCGTGAGTTCAAGATCCGGCTGGCGCAAGGTATCGCGTCCGGCGTGCCGACCGTCTATCGCGACGTGCGGCCGGACGAAGGTGCGTCCGGGCTGATCGCCAAAGTGTTCGACCGGACCATCGGCACGCTGATCGAGGTGCGCAACAGTCTGTCGCCGGACAGCATCGAAGCGGCCGTCGAACTGCTGGCGAACGCGGCGCGCATCGAGTTTTACGGCGCGGGCGGCTCGGGCATCGCCGCCCAGGATATACAGCACAAGTTCTTCCGGCTCGGCATGCCGAGCGTCGCGTACTCCGACCCGCACACGTATTCGATGTCGGCGGCGCTGCTCGAACCCGGCGACGTCGTCGTGGCGATTTCCAATACCGGCCGTACGCGCGACATCATCGATTCAGCGCGCTCCGCGCTCGCGCGCGGTGCCAAAGTGATTGCCATCACGCACGGCAGTTCGCCGCTCGCACGGGTCGCGAGCATTTGCCTGTTCTCGAACGTCGTGGAAGAAAACGACGTGTTTTCACCGATGACCTCGCGCATGTCGCATCTCGCGATCGGCGACATTCTGGCGGTCGGCGTGGCGCTCAGGCGCGGACCTGAACTCGTCGAAAGGCTCGGCCAGGCGAAAGGCGTGATCGGCCGGCTGCGCATCGACGGCGAGCCCTGAAGCGCCGGAATAGAAAAAAGGCCTGCGCGACGGCAGGCCTTTGATGGTCAAACTTTTGCGTCGCCCGATTTACTCGGCGAAGACGCGCACGTCGACACGACGGTTTTGCATACGACCTTCGGCGGTTGCGTTCGTGGCAACCGGATCAGCGCTGCCCATGCCCTTCGATGAGAACTGGTCGGCCTGAAGGCCACCGTCGCGCAGATAAGCGACGACAGCCGCGGCACGCGCTTCGGAGAGCATCCGGTTATGCGGCTCGGAGCCTGTCTTGTCGGTATAGCCGATCACGGTCACGCGACGAAGGTGTACTTCCTTGTTCACGCGCAAGAACTGGTCGAG
This sequence comes from Paraburkholderia sp. BL17N1, assembly GCF_003634175.1. Lineage (NCBI taxonomy): Bacteria > Pseudomonadati > Pseudomonadota > Betaproteobacteria > Burkholderiales > Burkholderiaceae > Paraburkholderia > Paraburkholderia sp. BL17N1. The sequence continues at coordinate 1,984,958 of NZ_RBIW01000001.1, read as the reverse complement.
ATTGTTCACCTTTACGTCTTCCGACTGCAGCTGGCTCACGTTCACCGCGTCCGTGGCGTTCAGACCCGCTGCCACGTTCGTGATGCGACGTTCCTTACCCGCTGCGCCAACCGACACTTCACCGCCGAGCGCCGTCGCTGCCGAGATCGCCGAGCCGCCGGCCGGCGTGAAGCCTGCCGTCGTCAGCGTCGTCGAGTTCGCCACCGAGTTCGAGCCCAGTGCTACCGAGTTCGCCGTCGTTGCCGAGGCGTTGCCACCGATCGCCACCGCATCCGTGCCCGTTGCCGACGAATCCGCCAGCGTCGAGTTCGCATGGAAGTACTTGATGCCACCACCGTTGGTGATGTTGTTCACCACGTTGCTGATGTTGGTGACGTTGCCAGCGATGTTCGTCACGTTGCCCGACAGATTGCTGACGTTGTTGCTCAGGTTGTTCACGTTGTTGTTGACCGTGTTCACCTTCGCATCTTCCGACTGCAACTGGCTCACGTTCACTGCGTCCGTCGCTGCCGAACCGGCTGCCACGTTGGTGATACGACGTTCCTTGCCTGCCGAGCCCATCGACACTTCGCCATTGGCCGTCGAAGCCGTGCCCGACAGCGTGCCCGTGCCCGGGTTGTAACCCGCGGCCGACAGGTTCGCGGTCGTCGTCGAACCCGAACCCAGTGCTACCGAGTTGGCTGCCGAGGCCGAGGCCGCACCACCGATCGCCACCGCGTTCGTGCCGGTTGCCGACGAATCCGCCAGCGTCGAGTTCGTGTGGAAGTACTTGATGCCCGTACCGCCGTTGGTGATGTTGTTCACCACGTTGCTGATGTTGGTGACGTTACCCGCGATGTTGCTGACGTTGTTGCTCAGGTTGTTCACGTTGTTGTTGACCGTGTTCACCTTCGCATCTTCCGATTGCAACTGGCTCACGTTCACCGCGTCCGTCGCTGCCGAACCGGCTGCCACGTTGGTGATGCGACGTTCCTTGCCTGCCGAACCCACCGACACTTCGCCGTTGGCCGTCGAAGCCGTGCCCGACAGCGTGCCCGTGCCCGGGTTGTAACCCGCGGCCGACAGGTTCGCGGTCGTCGTCGAACCCGAACCCAGCGCCACCGAGTTCGCTGCCGAGGCCGAGGCCGCACCACCGATCGCCACTGCGTCTGTGCCCGTTGCCGACGAGTCCGCCAGCGTCGAGTTCGTGTGGAAGTACTTGATGCCACCACCGTTGGTGATGTTGTTCACCGTGTTACTAAGGTTGGTGACGTTGCCAGCGATGTTGGTCACGTTGCCGGCAATGTTCGACACATTCTGGTTCGTCGCATACAACTGCGAGCCGTTCACCGCGTCCGTGCTGGTCGCGCTCAGCGTGCCGGCGGCCATGTTGACCACCTTGCGCTGCGACGTGGACGAACCCACCGACACCGTATTATTGACATCAGCAACAGAGTTGGAGCCCAAAGCCACCGAGTTACTTCCCGACGCCGTCGTGCCCATGCCAAGTGCAGTTGCCGCGTAATTCGTGGCCGAGCTGTTCGCGCCAACGGCGGTGGTATAACCCCAGGTTAGCGCCCCCCCTTGGGCAAGCGCGTTTTCGCCGATCGCGACAGAGTAACCGGCGTTGGAGCCCATGCTATTGAGGGCGCCCGCCTTCGCATTGCCGCCCAGTGCGACCGACGATCCCCCACCGGCTTGCGCGCTAGTGCCAATAGCGATCAGGTCAACACCTGTGGAATCGGCAATAGGCGCGGTGTTCGCGCCGGTTCCCATCGCAATTCCGTTGGTGCCCGCTGCCACAGCGCCCCCGCCGATCGCCACCGCGTTCGTGCCCGTTGCCGATGAATCCGCCAGCGTCGAGTTCGTGTGGAAGTACTTGATGCCCGTACCGCCGTTGGTGATGTTGTTCACCACGTTGCTGATGTTGGTGACGTTACCCGCGATGTTGCTGACGTTGTTGCTCAGGTTGTTCACGTTGTTGTTGACCGTGTTCACCTTCGCATCTTCCGACTGCAACTGGCTCACGTTCACCGCGTCCGTCGCCGCCGAACCGGCTGCCACGTTGGTGATGCGACGTTCCTTGCCTGCCGAGCCCACCGACACTTCGCCGTTGGCCGTCGAAGCCGTGCCCGACAGCGTGCCCGTGCCCGGGTTGTAGCCCGCGGCCGACAGGTTCGCGGTCGTCGTCGAACCCGAACCCAGCGCCACCGAGTTCGCTGCCGAGGCCGAGGCCGCACCACCGATCGCCACTGCGTCTGTGCCCGTTGCCGACGAGTCCGCCAGCGTCGAGTTCGTGTGGAAGTACTTGATGCCACCACCGTTGGTGATGTTGTTCACCGTGTTACTAAGGTTGGTGACGTTGCCAGCGATGTTGGTCACGTTGCCGGCAATATTCGCCACGTTCTGGTTCGTCGCATACAACTGCGAGCCGTTCACCGCGTCCGTGCTGGTCGCGCTCAGCGTACCGGCGGCCATGTTGACCACCTTGCGCTGCGACGTGGACGAACCCACCGACACCGTATTATTGACATCAGCAACAGAGTTGGAGCCCAAAGCCACCGAGGTGCTTGCCGACGCCGTCGCGCCCATGCCAAGTGCAGTTGCCGCGTAATTCGTGGCCGAGCTGTTCGCGCCGATGGCGGTGGAAAAACCGTAGACTCCCGGCCCCGATTGGGCGAGCGCGTTTTCGCCAATCGCAACAGCGTAACCGGCGTTGGAGCCCATGCTATTGAGGGCGCCCGCCTTCGCATTGCCGCCCAGTGCGACCGACGATCCCCCACCGGCTTGCGCGCTAGTGCCAATAGCGATCAGGTCAACACCTGTGGAATCGGCAACAGGCGCGGTGTTCGCGCCGGTTCCCATCGCAATGCCGTTGGTGCCCGCTGCCACAGCGCCCCCGCCGATCGCCACCGCGTTCGTGCCCGTTGCCGACGAATCCGCCAGCGTCGAGTTCGTGTGGAAGTACTTGATGCCACCACCGTTGGTGATGTTGTTCACCGTGTTGCTGATGTTCGTGACGTTGCCAGCGATGTTCGTCACGTTGCCCGACAGATTGCTGACGTTGTTGCTCAGGTTGTTCACGTTGTTGTTGACCGTGTTCACCTTCGCATCTTCCGACTGCAACTGGCTCACGTTCACCGCATCCGTCGCTGCCGAGCCGGCTGCCACGTTCGTGATGCGGCGTTCCTTGCCCGCCGAACCCACCGACACTTCGCCGTTGGCCGTCGAAGCCGTGCCCGACAGCGTGCCCGTGCCCGGGTTGTAGCCCGCGGCCGATAGGTTCGCCGTCGTCGTCGACAAATAACCCAGCGCTACCGAGTTCGCTGCAGTTGCATTCGCCGACGTGCCCAATGCTGTCGAGTTTGCTGCCGTTGCATTCGCCGACGTGCCCACTGCTGTCGAGGCATTCGCTGTCGCAGAGGACATCGAACCGAGCGCCGTCGCGTTTAGCGCGGACGCTGTCGCGGTAGCACCGACGGCAGTTGATAAATTCGCCGAAGCTGTCGTGCTCGTACCCACTGCCGTGGAATCCGCCCCAGAAGCTAGCGCACCACCACCAAACGCCGACGCCCACGATTGCGTCGCAGATGCCCCGTAGCCAAAAGCTGCCGCGAAGGCGCTCGAGGAGTTCCCGGCGACCGCATTGACGCCGACCACGGTCGACTGGAATCCATATGCTTGCGCGTTCCCACCAATCGCCACGCCGTAGGTAGAGGAATTTAATGCGTTCACGCCGATGGCAATCCCTGTACCGCCGTCGTTAGTGTTGGTGGTCACTTTAGCACCCTGACCAATCGCTTCCTCCGTAGAAACCGCCACCGTCCCGCCGTCAAGGCCACCAGCCACGGCCGAGCCAGCGCCGATGAGCGCGCTCCCGCCAATCACAAGCGCCAACACGCTCTTTGCCGGCGAGGCGGATTTCTTCCGTCCCTTGGCCGTCTCCTGCGCAGCAACCCACGTCCCCGTCGATTCGTTCCAGACAGAGCGATATGTCTTATTCATTTGAAAATCCTGATGAAAATTGAAAAAAGTTGTTCACGCGTTCGTGCTTGCCGCGCGGCGATGCGTCGGTGAAGTTCTGACTGAGGCGTTCGGTAGCCGGTGGACAGAGCCAGGAAGAGAAGGACTGAAGCGCCAATTGATTTGAAATTCGCGGAATTGATGACCTGCGGCAGATTCCGAATCGCTCCCGCTTATCGGGGCGTCGTTCCAATATCAAAAATGCCTTTGACTGCGTTTTCTCTATGTATGAAACTTTATGACCGACGTCATCAGACCTTAATAAGAGCATTCCGAATTGAGAGATCACGCGGCAAGATTGACAAAAACTGTCTGGATTTTTTTCTTCGGCGAAACTCGACACAACGGCGAATTTTGTAAATGAAAGGTGTGGCGGCGGAGATTTCTGTTTTGATATTAAGAATTTTCCCAACGACACACCCATGCTTAGCGAGCACAAGGCGGAGGCCACGGCAAGATTCACGGAGGACCTAATAGGACTTGCTCGCGATGGACGGAGACAAAAACAGGACAATTCTTAATACGGCAAGCGAAATTCCTCGGGCACATTAGGAATTCGCTTATTTATATTGATGCAAAATAATCTAAAATTTTTACAAATGCCGCCCCCGTAAATCGAGAGCAAAGCATTCTCCTTCGATTTGCCGAAAGTCGGAATCGATTGCCGGCGGCGCAAAGTGATTGTTTTTTGCACAGCCGCTAGAGCAAAAACCACACGCTCTGCGCGCCGCCTCCCCTCACTTAATCGAGATAATCAGCATGAAAGCGCTCAACCGTTTGACCCTTGCCATTCTTTTGGCGTCCTCCCTCGCGTCCCCTGCGTTCGCATCAGATCAAGACGAAGCGACTCTGAAGGCAATGGAACAGACTTGGGCCACTGCGACCGCCAACACTGACCGCGTCGCGCTGGAGAAGCTGCTCGACGATTCTTTCGTCGACACGACCCCCAGCGGCTCGCACCGCAGCAAGTCCGACCTTCTGTTGGCGCCGCCGCCGCCGCCCGGCTCCACGCAAACCTTGATGGATATGGAAGTCCGCGTGAACGGCGACACCGCCATCGTCACCGGCATCAATCAATTCAGAGCAAACCGAGGCGCGCGGCCGGTGGACTATTCGTTTACCGACGTGTTCGTCCGTAAATCCGAAGGCTGGCGCGCGATCGCAGCACAAATGATTCGCAAGTGAAAAAACAAGGGCGGCCCGTGCGCCGCCCTTGTTGGCTTTGAAGGCACAGGAAGCGTGATCTTGCTCGCGCTTCTTTCATACGGTTGCGGAGCCATCCCGCCCGGTCGATGGGCCGGTGCCTCAGTAGTGAAATATGTCGGCCGGCTACTGCAAGCCACGTCAGGCAGCCGCGGTCTTCCAGTCACGACAGCCCCTGCGCGATACACCGCCTGACGATTCGCAGGCCGAATGTCATGGCTATTGGCCTGCGTCGCTGCAATGCGGACACGCGCTCGCGTGCCTACCGTCGATTCAATGGATGTGAATATGAAGCACCTCAGTTTCCTGGCCGCGATTGGCCTATCAACCTGCGTCCTCGCCTCCGGCCTGACCACCCAGCTGCAAGTCGAAAACAAGCTCGTCCTCATGGAGCAAGCATGGGTCGATGCCGCCATTCGCGGCGATCGCGCGGCGCTCGATCAGTTGCTCGACGACTCCTTCGTCGAGACGATGCCTAACGGCGCACGCCGCACCAAAGCCGATCTCCTGGTCGCGCCCACGCTGCCGCCCGGTTCGGCGCAGACGCTCAGCGAACTGAAGGTGCGTGTCTTCGGAAATGTCGCCATGGTGTCCGGCGTCAATCACTACACGCCGGGCGCGGGCATCAAAGCGACCGATTACGCTTTCACTGACGTGTACGTCCGCCGTGGCGACGCATGGCGTGTGGCGGCGTCGCGCACGGCACGCGAGGCCAGCGCCTAAGCGCTTAAGTGGTGCGTCACCGGCCGTGAGTCATCAATCAGGAAGCGCGAATCCTTCGCGCCTCTTTGATTGCTGGAGCGGATCCGCAGTCCGTCTCAGGGCACCGGCACGGTGGCGACTGGATCGGCCGCCCCTTGTGCTGGCTTGCGCGTCATCGCGGCACCCACTTCAGCGACCGGTTCGCCCCTGTCCGCATCCCGTGTCGCATCGGCAAGCAACTTCGCCGCCGCACTCGCCGTAATCCGCCGATGCGCAATCCCCCGCGCATCGAGTGCAATCACCTGATACAGTTCGCGGTCGCGTTCCACTTCGCGCTCATACTCTTCGCACGTCTCCACCAGCAATTCGAGCAGCACTTGTCGGCTGCGTCGCTCGTGGTTCGTCAATGCAGGACTCCTATATATTGAGGTCGCAAGCGTGGCCAGTCGGCTGAGTTGAGTCAACTGCCGTTCGCATGAACCGAATGCCGACAAGGCGAGCTTTTCGTACTGCAGGGCATCAACGGGTGGGCGCGAGGCCGTTTGTTTTTTGGTGGACTTGCTCATGGTGCGATCTCCCTAAGACTTGCTGGATCGCCCGACACTCGCTTGCAAGGAGGGTGAGCGGGCACGTAGCGAAGTTGACAGACCGGGCTTGAAACAATCCGGCGAGCCTTGCGGCTCCTCCACCACAGCCCGCCCATAGAAAATACAGACGTGCAGAGATAGACGCACGACCCGCCTGGACGGGTGTGCGGTTTCAAGCGCGAGCTGTCAAACTCGACCACCGGTTGTTGCCGATGGTCTGCAAATTATAGATCACCCAACACGCCCATCGGCCGTCCCAATATAGGCTAACAACCGCACTGGCCATTCGGCCTAAGACACCGCGTCATCATCCAGCGCTGCAAAACAAAAAAGGGCGGTTTGCCGAACACCTCAGCAAACCGCCCTTCTACAAAATCAAAAGCCCTAACCCAAACAACCCACCCAACCACCCGCAGCCCTAAAACGGCTTGATCACCACCAACGCCACCGCCGCCAACATCCCCAGCACCGGCAACTCGTTGAACATCCGATACCACTTATCCGTCCGTCGATTCTCGCCGCGCTCGAACGTCCGCAGCAGCACACCGCAATAGGCGTGGTAAATCAAAAGCAGCACCACCACGCCAACCTTGGCGTGAATCCATCCCTGCCCGCGCCCAATGCCGATTCCCAGCCACAACCAGAGCCCGCACGCCAGCGCCGGCACGGCAATGAACGTCATGAAGCGGAACAGCTTGCGCGCCATGGTCAACAGACGCGCCGTCGCCGCAGGTTCCGTTTCCATCGCCAGATTGACGAAGATGCGCGGCAAATAGAACAGGCCGGCAAACCAGGAAGCCACCAGCACAATGTGAAACGTCTTGATCCAGAGCATCTGGCTCCTCGGGTTGCGGGTGAATTGTTATGCGGAGCGGCGGCGGTTATGCCGGTCGCGCATCGCGACACAAGGCGATCGAGGATCGCGGCAATGACAGGATGCAGCGAGAAACGGTTACGTGGCCGCATTCCACAGCCACGCTGCCCACCGCGTTCGCGTTATTGGCGCCCTTCACCATGCCCAAGCACGACGTACTTGAGCGACGTCAGCCCTTCCAGTCCCACCGGGCCACGCGCGTGCAGTTTGTCGTTGGAAATGCCGATTTCCGCGCCCAGTCCGAACTCAAAACCATCGGCAAAACGCGTCGACGCGTTGACCATCACACTCGCCGAATCCACTTCGCGCAGAAAGCGCATCGCGCGGTCGTGGTCTTCAGTGACGATCGCATCCGTGTGATGCGAGCCGTACTCGTTGATGTGCCCGATTGCCTCATCGATCCCGTCCACGACCTTGATCGCCAGCACAGGCGCGAGATATTCGGTGCGCCAGTCTTCTTCCGTCGCGTCGACCAGAGGCGCCACGCCCGCGTCTTCGAGCACCTTGCGCGCCGCCGCATCCACGCGCAGTTCCACCTCTTTTTCGCGATACAGCCTGCCGAGCGCCGGCAGCACTTCAGCCGCGATGCCGCGCGCGACCAGCAGCGTTTCCATCGTGTTGCAGGTGCCGTAGCGGTGCGTCTTCGCGTTGTCGCAGACGGCGAGCGCCTTCGGAATATCCGCGCGGCCGTCGACATACACGTGGCAAATGCCGTCGAGGTGCTTGATCATCGGCACGCGGCCTTCTTCCATCAGGCGCGCGATCAAACTCTTGCCGCCGCGCGGCACGATTACGTCGACGTATTCCGTCATGGTGATCAGCTTGCCGACCGCGGCGCGGTCCGGCGTCGCGACCACCTGCACGGCTTCCTGCGGCAGGCCCGCCCTTTCCAGCCCTTCGCCGATCAGTTTCGCCAACGCCGTGTTGCATTCGAGCGCTTCTGAACCGCCGCGCAGAATCGTCGCGTTGCCGGACTTCAGGCACAGCGCCGCGGCGTCGATGGTCACGTTCGGCCGCGATTCGTAAATGATGCCGACTACGCCGAGTGGCACGCGCATCTGTCCAACCTGAATGCCGCTTGGCCGAAACTTCAGATTGCTGATCTCGCCGATCGGATCGGCCAACGCGGCAACCTGCCGCAAGCCTTCCACCATCGTTTTGAGCGCTTTGTCCGAGAGCGTCAAGCGGTCGATAAACGCGGCGTCGTGACCTTTGTCGCGAGCCCGCGCGAGATCGCGCGCATTGGCTTCTTTCAGCAACGCGGCGTCGCGCTCGATCGCCTCGGCAACAGCGGCAAGCGCAGCGTTCTTCGCCGCCGTCGACGCCCGCGCCATCGCCCGCGATGCCCGGCGGGCGCGGCGACCGAGGTCGGTCATGTACTGGTCGATATCCATGGTGAGTCTCGTGGTGCCGCGCACGCCGAGGTGCAGCGGACAGGCAGAATTAGCGAAAGATCAAACGATTGTAAGTCGGGCCAGGCCGCTTTGCTTACCGCGGTGAAGCGCGTTAGCCGATTGGCCAGGCCTTCATGCGACGAAAACGACGAAACAGCGACGGCTAGCGGTCCGCGAACATCGGCGCGAGCGGCGCGGTTTTCAGAACCAGCCGGCCGCAAGACCAGCTCCCACGCCAGCCCTCAGACCGGCCGCCGCGCCGACGCCGCCGCCGAGCTGCGAGGTCGCGCCGGCGGCACGGCTGACGTTTTTGGCGCGGCCACCGTCATGGCGAGTTCGAACAGGCCGTCCCACGGATCGGGCGGCGGATCGTTGCGATGACTGCCCGGCGTGCCGCCCGACAAACCCTTTACCTGCCGGTCGAGCCTGGCGGCCAGCGCGAGCGCCTTTTCCAGCGCGCCTTCAGTGACACGCGACAGCGCGGGCCCGATCAACCGTTCACGCGGACCCCACACGCGGTTCTCGCGCACCAGCACCGCCAGCGGCTTGCCGGCCGCCGCGCCGCGCTTGATGCGCAGCAGCGTGCGTACTTCTTCGACCACCGCCCACAGCACCAGCACTGCGGCCTCGCCTTCGCCACGCAAGCCGTCGAGCATGCGCGACAACCGGCCGACGTCGCCCGCCAGCATCGCTTCGTTCAGCTTGAAAACATCGTAACGGGCGACGTTGAGCACGGCGTCCTGAACCTGTTCGAAGCTCAACGAACCCGCCGGATACAGCAGCCCGAGTTTCTGAATTTCCTGATGCGCGGCGAGCAGATTACCTTCCACGCGCTCGGCGATAAACGCGAGCGCGCGCCGCCCTTCTTCGCCTGCGGCAACCCGCTGACCCTGCGTTGCAAGCCGCTGCCCAACCCAATTCGGCAACTGCGCGCGCTCGACCGGATCGATTTTCAACGCGACACCCGCCTCGGACAAAGCCGTGAACCACGCCGACTTCTGCGTGGCCGCGTCGAGCCGCGGCAGCGTGACCATGGTGAGCACGTCGTCATTGACGGCAGCGGCGAGCGCTTTCAGCGCTTCCGCGCCTTCCTTGCCGGGTTTGCCGGACGGAATGCGCAACTCGACCAGTTGGCGGTCGCCGAATAGCGACATCGACTGGCTCGCGCCCAGCAACGAACTCCAGTCGAAGCCGCGCTCCACAGTGAACACCGAGCGGTCGGTAAAGCCGGCCGCGCGCGCCGTGGCGCGAATGCGATCGCACGCTTCCTGCGCGAGCAGGTGCTCGTCGCCGTACACGACGTACAGTCCGGCGAGTCCTTTGGCGAGATGCGCTTCGAGCGCGTCAAGTCGCAGTTGCATGGCTACCGATCGGCGAGGTTGAACAAAGACGGCAATTCGAACGAATGGTGCGACTCACAGCGGCGGCGGCGGCAATGGCGCGCGCGGCGCAACCGAGGGCACTTCCTCGCCCGGCGCCGGATGCATCGAGCGCACGACAGCCAGACGGCGCGTGAGCTGGTCGATCGCGTCTCTTTCCATGTCGTCGAAGAGAATGTTGCTTTCGGAGGCTTTCGCTTGCGAGAACTGATCGCTATAGGTCATTGCGCGGTTCAGCGCGATCACGCTCGGCGGAATCAGCAGCGTGCCGTCCTTGGCCGTCAGCGAATAGTTCATGTTGAGATTCAATTGATACTCTTCGACCACACCCAGCGAGTTCAGCGTCAGCGTGCCGATGCCGCGGCCTTCGGTGATCTGCAACGTGGCGTCGGCATTCGCGACCGACGTGACCACCACCGTGTCGCTGCCGCCTTCCACGATACGCGCGAGACGCGCGCCCGCCGCCGCGGAACCGCCGGCGATATAGAGGCGTTTGAATGCGTAGTCCTGCTGGCCGCGCAACTGGAAGCCGCAAGCGGTCAACATCAATACGCTGCAAGCCAGCGTCAAAAACGATCTGCGAGTCACATTGGCTCCTGGTTCGCAGTAGATTCCGCAGCGCGGACAAGCGCCGCCATGCGCGGCGGCGTCCTGCCTGCTGTCATGTCTTCGTCGATGCTCACACGACCACGTTCACGAGGCGTCCCGGCACCACGACGATCTTCTTCGGCGCCTTGCCTTCGCTGAACTTCGCAACCATGTCATGCGCGGCCGCGAGCTGTTCGATCGATTCGCGCGAGGCGTCTTTCGCCACCGTGATCGCGCCGCGCACCTTGCCGTTCACCTGCAGCACGAGTTCGATCTCGGACTGCTCCAGCGCTTGTTCGTCGACCTTCGGCCACGGCGCGTCGAGCAGCGAGCCGAGTTCGTCGGCGTAACCGAGTTCCTGCCACAACTGGAACGTAAGGTGCGGCACGACCGGATACAGCACGCGCAGCATCACGCTGCACGTTTCGCGCAGCACGGCCGGCCGGGCGCCCTTCGCGCTGTCGAGCGCGTTGAGCATCTTCATGGCGGCCGACACCACCGTGTTGTACTGCAGACGCTGGTAGTCGAAGTCGGCCTGCTTGAGCACGCTGTAGATCTCGCGGCGCAGCGTCTTTTCGACATCGCTAAGTTGGGCGGCGTCGAACGTGCCGCCTTCGCGCAATGCGGCTTCATTCGCCTGACTGAAGCTCCACACGCGGCGCAGGAAGCGGCTCGCGCCTTCCACACCCGAGCCGGACCATTCGAGCGACTGCTCGGGCGGTGCGGCGAACATCACGAACAGACGCGCGGTGTCCGCGCCATGCTGATCGATCAGCAATTGCGGATCGACGCCGTTGTTCTTCGACTTCGACATTTTCTCGACGCCGCCGAGCACCACCGGCTGACCGTCCTCATTCAGGACGGCGCCGACCGGGCGGCCCTTGTCGTCGAACGAAACGGTCACGTCGGCCGGGTTGTACCAGGTCTTCTTGCCCGCTTCGTTTTCGCGGTAATACGTTTCGTTGAGCACCATGCCCTGCGTGAGCAGGTTCCTGGCCGGCTCGCTGAATTTGACGAGGCCCATGTCGCGCATCACCTTCGCCCAGAAGCGCGAATACAAGAGGTGAAGAATCGCGTGTTCGATCCCGCCGATGTACTGATCCATCGGCGCCCAGTAGTCGGTGCGCTCGTCGACCATGGTCTTCGCATCCGGCGACGCGTAGCGGTAGAAGTACCACGACGAATCGACGAACGTGTCCATCGTGTCGGTTTCGCGTTTGGCCGCGCCGCCGCAGGTCGGGCAGGTGCAGTTCACAAACGCTTCCGACTTGGCGAGCGGATTGCCCGTGCCGTCCGGCACGAGGTCTTCCGGCAGCACCACCGGCAGATCTTTTTCCGGCACCGGCACGTCGCCGCAAGTCGGGCAGTGGATGATCGGAATCGGCGTGCCCCAGTAACGCTGACGCGACACGCCCCAGTCCCGCAGACGCCACGTGATCTGTTTGTCGCCGAGGCCGAGTTCCTTCAGGTCCGCGGCGATCTGGTCGACCGCTGCTTCATAGCCAAGGCCGTCGTACTTGCCGCTGTTGATCAGCGTGCCGGTCTTGTCGGCGTACCATTCTTGCCAGACATCGGTCGAGTATTCCTTGCCTTCAACCGCAACCACCTGCTTGATCGGCAGACCGTATTTCTTCACGAATGCGAAGTCGCGCTCGTCGTGCGCCGGCACGCCCATCACGGCGCCTTCGCCGTAGCTCATCAGCACGTAGTTGCCGATCCACACTTCGATCTGTTCCTGCGTCAGCGGATGCGTGACGTAGAAGCCGGTGGCCATGCCCTTCTTTTCCATGGTCGCGACGTCGGCTTCAGCAACGCCGCCGCGCTTGCATTCCTCGATGAAGGCCTGCAATTCCGGCTTGTCTTTCGCGAGACGCGTGGCGAGCGGATGCTCGGCGGCGATCGCGCAGAAGGTGACGCCCATGATCGTGTCGGCGCGCGTGGTGAACACGCGCAGCAGCTTCTGTTCGCCGTCGATCTCGTACGGGAAGCCGAAGTTCACGCCGAAGCTCTTGCCGATCCAGTTCTGCTGCATGATCTTGACGCGCTCGGGCCAGCCGAGGCCTTCGAGGTCGTTCAGCAGTTCGTCCGCGTACTGCGTGATGCGCATGTAGTACATCGGGATTTCGCGCTTTTCGACGAGCGCGCCCGAACGCCAGCCGCGGCCGTCGATCACCTGCTCGTTGGCGAGCACGGTCTGGTCGACCGGATCCCAGTTGACGGTGCCGGTTTTCTTGTACGCGATGCCCTTTTCCAGCATCTTCAGGAACAGCCACTGGTTCCACTTGTAGTAGTCCGGGCTGCACGTGGCGACTTCGCGCGACCAGTCGATCGCGAGGCCCATGGACTGCATCTGCTTCTTCATGTAAGCGATGTTGTCGTAGGTCCATTTCGCGGGCGGCACGTTGTTGGCCATCGCGGCGTTTTCCGCCGGCATGCCGAATGCGTCCCAACCCATCGGCATCAGCACGTTGTAGCCGTTCATCCGCAGATAGCGGTACATCACGTCGTTGATCGTGTAGTTGCGCACGTGACCCATGTGCAGCTTGCCCGACGGGTACGGCAGCATCGAGACGCAATAGAACTTGGGCTTGTCGGTGGTTTCCGTCGACTTGTACGCGTCGATGGCGCGCCATTGCCCTTGCGCGGCGGATTCGACGTCGGAGGGAACGTATTTTTCGTGCATGGTGTGATGGGATCGCTGGGTCGGTGCTTTCGCACCGGCCGCTTGGTGCTCTGCTGGATGAATTGGCGTCGTTTCCCCTTCGGCGGGGGAAAGGGCTGATTATACCGTCCGCGGACGGGTCCGCCGCGCGGCGTGCTGCATGCGACGGCTTGGCTTGGCTTGGCTTGGCTTGGCTTGGCTTGGCTTGGCTTGGCTTGGCTTGGCTTGGCTTGGCTTGGCTTGGCTTGGCTTGGCTTGGCTTGGCTTGGCTTGGCTTGGCTTGGCTTGGCTTGGCTTGGCTTGGCTTGGCTTGGCTTGGCTTGGCTTGGCTTGGCTTGGCTTGGCTTGGCTTGGCTTGGCTTGGCTTGGCTTGGCTTGGAAAGTATTTGTGGCGCGCGGCGTGAAAAGCAACTCGCACGCGATCGGAAAGCGCGACGGCCTCAAAAGCCGCCTGTTCCGCCAATTCCCGCGCCGCTAAGGCTTTGCAGCCGGCGGCGGCGGGTCGGTGACAAAACCGATCCGTTCGAGGCCGGCCTGCTGCGCCGCGCCCATCACCTGCGCGATCACCTCGTAGCGCGTGGAGCGCTCGGCGCGCAACTGGATCTCCGGCTGATCGCTCTGCTTGCCCGCTTGCGCGAAGCGCGCGCGCATCTGCTCGAGCGTGATCACGCTGCCGTCCCAGTAGAGCTTGCCGGCGGCGTCGATGGAAAGAGAAATGGTTTGCGGCGTCTGGCGCGCGGGCGCGGCCGCGACCTTCGGCAAATCGAGCCGGATCGCGTGCGTGAATAAAGGCGCGGTAATGATAAAAATCACCAGCAGCACCAGCATGACGTCGATCAGCGGCGTCATGTTGATCTCGGCCATGGGCGCGGCCGTCTGTTTTTTCTCGAGTCCGCCGAATGCCATACCGCCTCCTTCCGCCCGAGCGCGCTTAGTGGGTTGGAGCCTGCTGGGCCCGCGCCGGCGCCTGCGTGTGGCCCTGCTCCGCCGGTGCGCACACGTAGGCGTGCAGGTCGTGCGCGAAGCCGTCGAGTTCCTCCGACAACTGCCGCACCATACGCCCGAGCACGTTATAGGCGAGCACTGCCGGAATCGCCACCACAAGGCCGAAGGCGGTCATGATGAGCGCTTCGCCGACCGGCCCGGCGACGTTTTCGATCTGCGCCTGACCGCTCGCCGCGATGCTGCCGAGCGCGTGATAAATGCCCCACACGGTGCCGAGCAGGCCGACGAACGGCGCCGTGCTGCCCACCGAGGCCAGCAGCACCTGGCCGAATTCGAGCCGCCGCTGGGACACGTTGAGCGCCTGACGCAACGCCCGCAGCACTCGCTCGCCGCGTTCGACACGCGCGAGCAGTGCGCCCGGAATATCCACTTCAGACGCATGCAGCGCCGCTTCGGCCAGCGGCGTGAAGACGCGCTCGCGGTCCGCGCGCTTTAACGCCGCGACGCCTTCAGACAACGTGGGCGCCTGCCAGAAGAGCGCAATAGCGCGCGTGGCCTGGCGCTTGGCGCGCGTAAGAACCCAGCTTTTGACGATCAGAAAGCACCAGCTCGCAATCGACATGGCCAGCAACACGTACGCGACGCCATGCGTGATGGCATCGCTGGTTTGCAGGTAATGGATGATGCCGCTGCTGCCTGCCATCTGACCTCGCCATGGAGTTGTGATTTCAGGGGCGCGAACACGAGGCGCGATGCCCCTGAAGTTCGCTCAGGAAACGCTCAGCGCAGACCGAGCACGTCCTGCATGTCGAAGAAGCCGGTTGCGTGGCCTTCGAGGAAACGCACAGCACGAAGCGCGCCTTGTGCATACGAGAGACGGCTCGCCGATTTGTGCGTGATTTCGATGCGCTCGCCGATGCCCGCGAACAGCACCGTATGGTCGCCGACGATATCGCCACCGCGAATCGCCGAAAAACCGATCGTGGACGGGTCGCGTTCGCCGGTCACGCCTTCGCGGCTGTAGACCGCGCAGTCGTCGAGATTGCGGCCGAGCGCGTTGGCAATCACCTCGCCCATGACCAGCGCCGTACCGGACGGCGCGTCGACCTTGTGACGATGATGCGCGTCGATGATTTCAATGTCGTAGCCGGTCGCGAAATGCCTGGCCGCGAATTCGAGCAGCTTCAGCGTGACGTTCACGCCCACGCTCATGTTCGCCGAGAACATGATGGCGATCTTGTCCGCCGCGCCGCGCAGTTGCGCCTTCTGCTCGTTGTCGAAGCCGGTCGTGCCGATCACCATTTTGACGTTGTGACGCTGGGCCGCTTCGAGATGCATCAGCGTGCCTTCAGGGCGCGTGAAGTCGATCAGGTAATCGGATTCGGCGAACACGCGCTCGATGTCGTCGGTCAGCACAACGCCTGTCTGTTTGCCCAGAAATGCGCCGGCGTCCTGACCGAGTTGCGGAGAGCCCGCGCGGTCGAGCGCACCGGACAGCGTGGCGCCGGAATCGTTAAGGACTGTTTCGATGAGCATGCGGCCCATACGGCCCGATGCGCCAGCAATGGCAATTTTCATGGCTACGAGGGTTCGAAAGGCAAAACCCGGCAAGGCGGGCAAAAGCGGCGGCGGGCAGCACACCCAGGCGCCGCGCATGACTGAAAAACGAAGAACCGGACGCACGCTTTGCGCGGTGCGGTTGCCCGCGCGCAGCGCCTGTCTTAACAGCCTGTCTTAACACACGGACAGCGCGATTAGCCGCCCGTTCCCGAAGCCGGAGAAGAGGTCAGCGGCGCGTTGTGCGTCGGGCCGCTGTTGCTGCTCTGCGGGCCCGTCGGTCCAACCGGATTGCTGTTGTCCGTACCCGGATTTTGCGGCGGAGGCGGACGGTGGAACTGGAACTGCGGCTGACCCGCGGCCGTCGGGCTCTGTTGCGGAATGCCGCCGCCGTTGGCGGTCGGCGCGCTCGGCACGCTCGGACGCGCATTGGGCGACAACTGCACCGCATTGGTCGCACGATTGGCGGCTTGCGCGGCTTCGGCGTTGGCGTCCGTGGACGGAACGCCCGCTGCGGAAGCGCCGGCGACGGCCGGCGAGCGCGTGGTGTCGAGCGTGGCCGGCGCGGTTGCAACAACCGGCGCGCTCGCCTCGCTGGCGCCAGCGGCCACGGCCGCCGCGGCCTTCTTCTTGCCCAGCTTGTCGCCGTCGATTTCAGCCAGCAATTCAAGGTTGGACGGCAGATCTTCGCCACCCGACCAGCTGGCGACACGGTCGCCCGCGAACATCACTACGAAGTCGCGCTGCTGAACGACGCTCGTCGAGCCGCGCTTGAAATAGAACACGTAGTCCCAGCGATCGGCGTGGAACATGTCGGTCAGGAGCGGCGTGCCGAGCAGTTGCTTGACCTGCGCGCGGGACAAGCCGACCTGCATCTGTGCAGCCGCTTCTTTCGAGACGAAATTGCCTTGCACCACTGTAATGCGGTACGGCGTGATGCTTTGGGCAATACGCTGTGTCAGGCTGTCGTACGTGGAACATCCGGCAAGAACCGCGACAGTCGCAACAGCGATCAAGGTACCCCGCATGCGGCTCCCCCGGTAGATCAATTGAGATTTTGAAATCATTTCACTCACCGTGCGGGCCCGCTGACGAGCCGCGCGAGTTTCATTCCATCGAAGATGACCAGAACGGCAAAAACACATTACTATGAGAGCCCAGCATTGTACTCTAGGGATCCCTTGTCATGACCAATCCAACCGATCTCAAGAATATCGGGCTCAAGGCGACCCTTCCGCGCCTCAAAATCCTTGAGATTTTTCAGCACAGCCCGGTGCGCCACCTGACGGCCGAAGACGTGTACCGCAATCTGCTGCACGAAGAACTCGATATCGGTCTTGCAACCGTATATCGCGTGCTGACGCAATTCGAGCAGGCGGGTCTGCTCTCGCGCAGCAATTTCGAGTCGGGTAAGGCGGTGTTCGAACTGAACGAAGGGTCGCACCACGACCACCTCGTATGCCTCGATTGCGGGCTCGTCGAAGAGTTTTTCGACTCGGAAATCGAGAGCCGTCAGCAGTCCATCGCGAAAGAGCGCGGCTTCAAGCTGCAGGAACACGCTCTGGCCCTGTACGGCGCCTGCACCAAGGAGAATTGCCCGCATCGCAAGCATTGATGCGGCGCCGGCCGCGCCGGGGTGCGCGGTGCGGGCGGGCAGAAAAAGACCCGGCGGATGCGAATCGGCCGGGTCTTTTTGCATCTGCGCGGTGATTTTGCGGGAAGGCTTTTTACGACCCTATTCCACCAACTCGGCGCTCGCTTCAAACGTGAGCCGCCACGGCTCTGCCAATGACAATTCGTCGCAATTAGGCTGCTCGCCGCCACGATCCACCACCACGAAATCGCTCACCCGATCGAGCGCGAGCAACGGGTGATGCCAGACGCCTTTCGCGTAGTTCACGCCCTGCCACGCGTCGGTCCAGAAGGCGCGCATCTGCGCCGGATCGAACTCGCCGGCCGGCGCGACGACCACCAGATAACGCCCCGCGGTTAAGGGAATGAAAGCCTGGCTGCCGAGCGGATGCCGCTCCATCATCGTGATTTCGACCGGCAGCGCGCGCGGCTGCGCGCGGAACAGGTTGATCAGCGGCCGCCCGCCATACTCCGTCACGTCGACGCTGGCCAGATCGTGATAACGCTCGGTCGTGCCGCCGTTGATAGCGAAATGCCGCGCGCCGTCCAGTTCGATCACGTCGCCGAACGGCGCGAAGGCCGCGCGCGTGAGGCGTTCCATCTGCAATGTCTTCATCGACGCCACTCCGCTATGCGATTTCGCCCCATAGGCGTAGGCGCGACACGCCGCCGTCAGGAAAGATATTGAAACGAACGTGGGTGACCGGGCCCGGCGAGGCGAGGTTGTCCGCGAAGGTGTGGACGTGGTCCATCTGCAGCTTCTGTTCGTCGAGCAGCACCGGCCAGAACATTGCCTGCGTGACGAGCGAATCGTCCGTGCCGCCCGTCACCGACGCGGCTTGCAGCGAACAACGGTCCGGGAAGTTGCCCTTGAAGTGCGCCGTATCCACTTCGATCTTGCGGATCACGCCGGGCCGCGCCAACGCGACGATCGCCCAGTCGTTGCCCGGCTCGCGACGGCGCCGCGTTTCCCAGCCGTCGCCCATGTTGACGCCGCGGCCCGGCATCAGCATCTGCGAGGCCGGCCCGAAGTGCTGGTTGTTCGCCGCGACCAGGTACGCGCCGTTCTCGATCGCTGCCAGATCCAGCAGCGTGCCGCGCTCCACGCGCTCCCAATCGCGCTTCGGCTGACCGTACACGCGCAGGCGTGCGAGGCCGCCATCCGGATACAGATTCACGCGCAGATGGGTGAAAGCGCGCGCGTCGTTCACGTCGACGTAATGATGTTCATTGCCCTGCAGCGTGGTGGCCGGCACGAGGGTTTGCCAGTCCGCGTTATCGGCCGGCACGTCGCCGTCCGCGTAGCAGGCGTCGATGGACGCGGCCGGCGGGAAGTTGCCGGTGAAGTGGCTCGTATCGAGATCGACGCCATGCACGACGCCCGGGTGCGCGAGGCGGATCACGCAGTAGTCGTGGCCGGTGGTGCGCTTGCGGCGGGTTTCCCAGCCGTCCATCCATTTGCCGTGATCGTCGTATTTACCGGGGATGAACACCGCCGGCTGCGGCTCCAGCATGCGTTCCTTCGGCGCGAAGAATTCGTCGCTGGCGAAGAGCGCCTTCGCACCCAGACGCGGGTCGGCGAGGTTCATGTAGCGACGGGTGAAGGCAGGAGCGTTGGGGTCGAGGATCGGATTGGCCATGGTCGTCTAGTCTCGGTCAGGCAGCGAAAAGGTGAAGGAGAGCCGGCATTCTTCAGATCTGCCGGCGCTGGGAGCGCGCTGCAATGGCGCGCGGTTTCTAATGACGTTTCTCAGGTTCAGACAGCCGGAGCGTGCTCGCCGGCGACAGCGGGTTCGGCATCTTCACCGGCCGGGACGTAACGCAACGCCGCGTCGCGATTCAACACGCGATGCGCGCGCGCCCGGTCGATATCGTTTTCCCACACGGCGACCACCACCGTCGCCACGCAGTTGCCGATCAGGTTGGTCAGCGCGCGGGCAATACCGACGAACCAGTCGACTGGCAGGATCAGCACGAGGCCGAGCACGGGGATCGCCGGAATCGCGGACAACGTGGCGGCCAGAATCACGATTGCCGAGCCGGGAATGCCGTGCGCGCCCTTCGATGTCACCAGCGACACCAGCACCACCACGATCAGGTCATGCACCGACAGCGGCGTGTTGGTGGCCTGCGCGATGAAGATGACCGCGAGCGTGAGATAGATGGAAAACCCGTCGAGATTGAACGAGTAGCCGGTCGGAATGACGAGACCGACGGTCGAATCCTTCACACCCATCCATTCGAGCTTGCGCATGATCTGCGGCAGCACGGCGTCCGACGAGGCGGTGCCGAGCACAATCGACAGTTCTTCGCGCAGGTAGCGAATCAGCTTGAAAATGCTGAAGCCCGCGAGGCGCATGACGACGCCAAGCACGACGGCGACGAACACGAAACAGCTCACATAGAACACAAGCACCAGCATGCCGAGTTGCTTGAGCGACTCGACGCCATATGTGCCGGTGGTGAACGCGATTGCCCCGAGCACGCCGAGCGGTGCGAGCTTGATGATGAAGCCCATCACGCGGAAAAACACTTGCGACAGCTCGTCGATGAGGCTGCTCACGCGCTGCGCCTTACTGCCGAGCAGCGACAGCGCCGAGCCGAACAGCACCGAAAACACGAGGATTTGCAGGATGTCGCCGGTGGCGAACGCGTTGATCGCCGTGTCGGGGATGATCTTCAGCAGAAAGCCGGCGGTGTCCTTGAGGCTCTTCGCGTGCTCGGTGTAGGTCGAGAGCGAGGCCGGGTCCAGCGAGTGCAGATCGATGTTCATGCCGACGCCGGGGCGCGTGACGTACGCCAGGACCGCGCCGATCACGAGCGCGATCGTCGTCATCATCTCGAAGTAGATCACGGCCTTCAGGCCGACGCGCCCGACCTTGCGCAAGTCGCCGGCATGCGCCATGCCGCTGACCACGACACAAAAGACGATGGGCCCGATCACCATCTTGATCAGTTTGAGAAAGCCGTCGCCGAGCGGGCGCAGCGATTGAGCGAAATGCGGAAAAACGGCGCCGACCACGATGCCCGCCACTAGCGCTATGACGACCCGCCCAAACAGCGAATTGAAAAATTTCAACACGGCTTCCTCCTGGTTGCGATTTACATCTGTTCAGACTGGTCCGACCAGTACTGTTATCTCGAATAGTAGGAAGCCGATATACTGACGTCAAGGATTCATAGAACGGTGTTTACCCGCTGTTTCCGGAGCGGTTTCGGATCGGATCAGCGGTGGCGCGCAGCAAGCCACACGAGCGTTCAGAGCACGTACTACAATGCTGGTCAGACCGCGCCACCACAGTGAGACAACGATGAAAAACGTCCCGCATACCGTTACCGATGCCGCCATCGCGACCATCCGCGAACGGATCGAAGCGGGCGTCTATCCGGTGGGCAGTTTGCTGCCGGCGCAGCGTCAACTTTCCGAAGAACTTGCGATCAGCCGCGCGTCGCTGCGCGAAGCGCTTTCAACACTCGAAGCGCTCGGTTTGCTGGTGATTCGACCCGGCAAGGGCGTCTACGTGGAAAGCGCGCAGGCGTCGGCCGCGCATGCGTGGCGCTTCGCGGAGCAGTCGTCGCTGCCGGACACCTATCAGATGCGCTTCGCGCTGGAAGGCTTTATCGCGCGGATGGCGGCGCTGGCGGTCAGCGATTCCGACCTCGCCTGGCTCGAAGGCAACATCACGGCCATGCAAACAGCGCTCGCCTGCGACGAACTCGACGAAGCCGCCCGCCTCGACTACGACTTCCACATGCGCATCGTCAACATTGCCGGCAACGCGGCGATCGAATCGATTCTGAGCAGCAGTGCGGAAATCATGAAGGAAAGCCAGCGCATGCCGTTCTACCGGCGCGAACTGGTGCTGTCCACGTACAACGAGCATCGCGTGATTCTGGACGCGCTCAAGGCGCGCGATTCCGCCGCGGCCGGCAAAGCCATCGAGACGCATATCTCGAACGCAGCGCAGCGCGCCGGGGTCTATTTCCCGACGCCGCAGACGCAGACGCAACCGCAGGCATAGGCATAGGCGAAAAAAAACCGCTCCGAAGAGCGGTTTTTCTTTGCCCAGCCACCGCCGGCACGAAGCCGGCATTGCAGGGCGCAATGCGCGCAAGGCGCCGTCAGTTACTTCGCGTTGGCCAGCGCCACAGCCGTGTCCAGCATGCGGTTCGAGAAGCCCCACTCGTTGTCGTACCAGCTCGACACCTTCACCAGACGGCCCGACACCTTGGTCAGCGTCGCGTCGAACGTCGACGAAGCCGGGTTGTGGTTGAAGTCGATCGACACCAACGGTGCCTCGTTGTAACCGAGGATGCCCTTCAGCGAGCCTTCCGACGCTTCCTTCATGATCGCGTTGACTTCTTCGACCGTCGTGTCGCGCGCAGCGATAAACGACAGGTCGACCACCGACACGTTGATCGTCGGAACACGAATCGCGTAGCCGTCCAGCTTGCCGTTCAGTTCCGGCAGCACCAGGCCGACCGCCGAAGCCGCGCCGGTCTTGGTCGGGATCTGGCTGTGCGTGGCCGAGCGCGCGCGGCGCAGGTCTTCGTGGTACACGTCCGTCAGAACCTGGTCGTTCGTGTACGCGTGGATCGTGGTCATCAGACCGTTCACCAAGCCGATCTTGTCGTTCAGCGGCTTGACGAGCGGCGCCAGGCAGTTCGTCGTGCACGATGCGTTCGAGATCACCGTGTCCGATGCTTTCAGCACGTTGTGGTTCACGCCGTAGACGATCGTGGCGTCGACGTCTTTACCGCCCGGCGCCGAAATGATCACCTTCTTCGCGCCGCCCTTGATGTGCGCGCTCGCCTTTTCCTTAGTCGTGAAAAAGCCCGTGCATTCCATCACGACGTCGACATTCAGCTCGCCCCACGGCAGTTCGGCCGGGTTGCGGTTGGCCAGCACGCGGATCTTGTCGCCGTTGACGACGAGGTAGTCGCCGTCCACCGACACTTCGCCCGGGAACTTGCCGTGCGCCGTGTCGTATTGCGTCAGGTGAGCGTTGGTCTTGGCATCGCCGAGATCGTTGATGGCGACGATTTCGATATCGTGCTTCTTGCCGTTTTCATAGAAGGCGCGCAGCGTGTTGCGGCCGATCCGGCCGTAGCCGTTGATTGCGACGCGAATCGTCATGGTCTATCTCCTGAGGGCTGAAAAAATACGTCCAGGTTCGTCTGACTGACAGCGTTGCCGCGCGTTCGCACGCCAGCGGCAACGCTTGTTCAGGATCAGCCGAGGGCGGCTTTTGCCGTCTCCACCACGTGCTCGACGGTGAAGCCGAAATGCTTGAACAGCACGCCAGCCGGGGCCGATTCGCCGAACGTGTCGATGCCGACCACGCCGCCTTCCAGACCCACGTACTTGCGCCAGAAATCCGTGACGCCCGCTTCGATCGCGACGCGGCGCACGCCATGCGGCAGCACGCGCTCACGGTACTCGGCGTCCTGCTTGTCGAACACGGTGGTCGACGGCATGGACACGACGCGCGCCGCGATGCCTTCGCGCGCCAGCGGCTCGACTGCGTTCAGCGCCAGTTCGACTTCCGAACCGGTCGCGATCAGGATGACCTTGCGTGCGACGATTTCGTCGTTCCAGTCGCGCAGCACATAACCGCCCTTCTCGATGTTGGCGATCTGCGCGTCCGTGCGCTCCGAGAACAGCAGATTCTGACGGCTGAAGATCAGGCACGACGGGCCGTGGTGTTCGACCGCGTGGGTCCAGGCCACCGCAGTCTCAACGGTATCAGCCGGACGCCACACTTGCAGGTGCGGAATCAGACGCAGGCTCGCAACGTGTTCGACCGACTGGTGAGTCGGGCCGTCTTCGCCGAGGCCGATCGAATCGTGCGTGAACACGAAGATCGACGGCGCTTTCATCAGCGCGGCGACGCGCAGCGCGTTGCGGCTGTAATCCGAGAACGTCAGGAACGTGCCGCCGAACGCCTTGAAGCCGCCATGCAGCGCGATGCCGTTGATCGCGGCGCTCATGCCGAATTCGCGCACGCCGTAGTTGACGTAGTTGCCGGCAGCCTGGCCTTCGGCGTTCACGCGCACCGGCTTGGCGGCCTTCCAGTTGGTCAGGTTCGAACCGGTCAGGTCGGCGGAGCCGCCGAGCAGTTCCGGCAGCACGGCCGACAAAGCTTCGATAGCCTGCTGCGAAGCCTTGCGCGTCGCGATGGTTTCCGCGCGTTCGTTCGCGCCGGCGATGATAGCCTTGGCCTTTTCTTTCCAGTCGGCGGGCAGTTGCTTCGCGTCGCGACGCTTGAATTCCGCGGCTTCCTGCGGATATTTGGCTGCATACGCGGCAAACGCCTTGTCCCAATCGGACTCGTTGCGCGCGCCGGCTTCTTTCGCGTCCCACGCTGCATAGACTTCTTGCGGGATCACGAACGGCTCCCACTTCCAGCCGATTTTTTCGCGCGTGGCCGCGACTTCCTTGTCGCCCAGCGCCGCGCCGTGCGAATCGTGGCTGCCGGCCTTGTTCGGCGAGCCTTCGCCGATCACCGTCTTGCAGCAGATCAGCGTGGGCTTGTCGGATTGCTTGGCTTGCTTGATGGCCGCGTCGACCGCTTCGACGTCGTGGCCGACCACGTTCGGGATCACGTTCCAGCCGTACGCTTCGAAACGCTTGGGCGTGTCGTCGTGGAACCAGTGCACCACTTCGCCGTCGATCGAGATGCCGTTGTCGTCATAGAACGCGATCAGCTTGTTCAGCTTCAGCACGCCCGCCAGCGAGCAGGCTTCGTGCGAGATGCCTTCCATCAGGCAGCCGTCGCCGACGAACACGTATGTGTGGTGGTCGACGATCTTCGCGTCAGGCTTGTTGAATTCGGTGGCGAGCAGCGACTCGGCGAGCGCCATGCCGACCGCATTCGCCAGACCCTGGCCGAGCGGGCCGGTGGTCGTCTCGACGCCCGGCGTGATGCCGTATTCCGGGTGGCCCGGCGTCTTGGAATGCATCTGGCGGAAGTTCTTCAGCTCGTCGATCGGCAGATCGTAGCCGGTGAGATGCAGCAGCGAATACAGCAGCATCGAGCCGTGGCCGTTCGACAGCACGAAACGGTCGCGATCGGCCCACTGCGGGTTCTTCGGGTTGTGGCGCAGATGGCGCGACCACAGCGCCACGCCGATTTCCGCCATGCCCATCGGCATGCCGGGGTGGCCGGAATTCGCTTTTTGAACGGCGTCCATGGACAACGCGCGGATTGCGTTGGCCATCAAGGAAGTGGGTGCGGGAGACGGGGTCGTCATGTCGAGTCCGGAGACAGAGTCAGAAAGCGGTGCGCGCTTGAGTCCCGAATGCTCGAATGCCGGTTCACTTTGGCGCACGGTGCGGCGCCAGGAGACGCGAAACGGGCAGAGCAAACGGACAAGGCTGAAAGCGTGACATTCTAACAGAACGTTGCCCGCGCCCCGCTCCGAAAGCCGTCTGGCCCTGCGGCCCGATCCACCCGCCGAGCCCGCGCCGCGCGTCGGCCATTACAATTGCTCAACCTCGACCCACCTTGCTCCGGACGGAGCCCGCCATCCGTGAGCATTCCCTTGCTGTTCCGACCGAGTCCCGACGCCGTCTACGGATTTCCGCACGCGAAGCGCCTCGTGCGCGTCGATTCGCCGTATCAGCGGATCGAGGTTTGGGACACGCCGCAACTCGGCCGGCTCTTCACCCTCGACGGCCGTCCGATGACCTCCACCGGCGACGAGTTCATCTACCACGAGTGCATGGTGCATCCCGCCGCGCTGGCGCACCCGTCGCCGCAAGCGGCGCTCGTGCTGGGCGGCGGCGACGGCGGTGCCGCGCGGCAACTGCTGAGGCACCCGGACATTGGACGGATCGTGGTAGCGGAGCTGGACGCGCGAGTCGTAAGTCTGACGCGCGAACATTTGCCCGAGGTGCACGGCGGCGCATTCGACGATCCACGCGTCGAACTGATAATCGGCGACGCCGCACAATACGTCGAGGCAGCCGCTCCGGCGCAATTCGATCTCGTCGTGTTCGACCTGACGCCGCCGGACTCACCCGCCGCCGGTCTTTACACTCAAGCCTTCTACCAGCGGCTCAAGCGCGTCATGAGCCCGACTGCGGCACTCTCCGTGCACCTCGGGTCGCCCTATTTTCACGCCGAACGCGTCGCGCGCCTGCTCGACGACCTGAGCGCGGCCTTCGCCGTCGTCCGCACCATGAGCACTTTCGTGCCGCTATACGGCTCGCTGTGGATGATGGCGACCGCCAGCGACACGCTCGACCCCGCCGCCCTCACCGTCGATACGCTTGCGGACCGCCTGGCCGCGCGAGGAATCGACGCCCTGATGCACTACGACGCGGCCACGCACGCCGGACTGTTCTCGGCATCCCGCTCACTGCGAGATAAACTAGGTCAATTCTTAAAGCCAGCAAGCTAACGCGTGGGCAAAATGCACGGTTCCGTCGGACTGCGCTATCGGCATAACGATACGCAAACGTCCACCTGGACTCGCAGCACGTGCCCCGCCAACCCCATCGATCCGGAGAATCCCATGACCGCCTCCCGCCCAGCCGGTGTGCCCTGGTTGACCCCTTATCTGACGGTGCGCGACGCACATGCCGCGTCCGCGTTCTTCACAGCGGCGTTCGGCTTTGAAGTGCGTGACAGTGTCCAGGACGACGGTGTCGTCATGCATGTCGAGATGACCTATCAAGGCCAGTTGATTGTGATGTTCGCTCCGGAAGGCGCGTTCGGCTCGGCGGCGAAAACACCCAAAAGCGCGGGCGCAATCGCACCGCAATCGTTCTATGTCTATGTCGACGATGTCGACGCGATCTATGCGCGGGCGCTGGCCGCCGGCGCAAAGTCGCTGAGCGAGCCACAAGATCAGTTCTGGGGCGACCGCTTCGCCCAGGTCGAAGATCTGGACGGCTACCGCTGGGCGCTCGCTCGCCACCTTTCGTGAACCAATGAGTATTTTTCTGATGCCTCGCTTTTTCGTCGGTACGCCTCTCCAGCCCGAGGACGTCATGCCGCTCCCCGATGACGTCGTTCGGCATGTGCTCGTGCTGCGCCTGCAGCCCGGCGATTCGATCGTCCTTTTCAATGGCGAAGGCGGCGAATACAGCGCCGAACTCGTCGAAGTCGAACGGCGCTCGGCCGTGGTAAAGATCCGCGAATTCCGCGCTATCGAGGTCGAGGCGCCCTATCGCCTCACGCTCGCACAGGGCATTGCCGGCGGCGACAAGATGGACTGGCTGATCGAAAAAGCCGTCGAACTGGGTGCGTCCAGCTTCGTGCCGTTAACCACCACGCGCAGCGTCGTGCGTCTTTCCGGCGATCGCGCGCAGCGGCGCCATGCGCACTGGCAAGGCATCGTCCGGGCGTCGTGTGAGCAGTGCGGGCGCAATCGCCTGCCGGAAGTGATGCCGGTGCGCGAGATCGCCACCTGGCTCGGCTCGATGCCCCGCACGCCTGAAGAAGGCGACCTGCGCATTCTGCTCTCACCGCGCGCCAGCATCAGCTTTTCCGCGTTGCCCCCCGAACCGCCGAAAGGACGCGTGACTGTGCTGGTGGGCCCGGAAGGCGGCTTTTCCGCGACCGAGGAAGCAGCGGCGGCCGCTCACGGGTTTACCGCCGTCGGCCTCGGGCCGCGCGTGATGCGTACCGAAACGGCCGGCATCGCCGTTCTCTCCGCGCTGGCGGCCGGCTGGGGCGGCTGGTAAGCCGCTCGCCTGCCACGCCGGCCGTCTCGATTGAGGCAGCAAGCCGGCGTCGACATTCGCACCAAAAGCAAAGGCCCGCCAACTGGCGGGCCTTTGCTGTGTCGCCTCAACAGGCAACGCCCAAGCAAAAACTCAGGCGAACGAGTAAAACACCCGGAACGCCACTTTCCGCTCGGCCCAGAACTCCGCCGCTTCGCGGAACACGTCCAGCAGCGTCTCGCGGCCTTCCTTGTCGAACTTCTGGGCGACCGGCAACTGTTCGAGCACGATCACAAAGCCCGGCTGCGTACCCGCTTTCTGGACAAGATCGGTCAGGCAGTCGTAGAGCGCGTCGTAATTCTTGCCGAAATGCTTCGGAAACAGGAACGAGGTCGCGATGGTTTCGAGCACTTCCTGCTTGGACTGCGCGTTGGCGCAATACGCATAGAGAAAATGCTGGCCGAGCCGGTTGGCCTCGTCGGCGAGATCCTGCACGCGGAACGCGCGGATCGACTGTACGATGTTGGGTCGTACGGTCTTGAAAAGACTCATGGGCTCCTCGTTCGATGAAACCACAGTGCCTGCTTCGCTCTGGTTCTCGCGGCCCTGATCGCCGGCTCGCATCCGCATGACGCGTTGGAACAAATTGCCGTCGCCGGCCGCGAAAAGATCCGTCGCGACTCCGGAGTCGTGCGCGTAGACGTTGTCGCTCATGCCGTTCATCCCGATGTCATTCAACAATACGATTAAAACTGGTGTAGTGGTCGTCCGAGTAGTAACAATTGTCGGTTCGCTTCAGCGGACCTCCGCAGACGATGCGACGCGCCCCGCGATTACGTGAGCGAGGCGTGGGAACGGTGTATTCGTGGTAATAGCCGCGCCGATGGGCCGGCAGCAACCGTTCGCGATTGCCGAATACGATGCCGTCCTTCTCATACGGGTAAGGCCCGCCTGCGGCAATCAAGTTCAATGTATTGACCGCTTCGCGTGGCAACTGCGCCAGCGCGATGGTGCCCTGCAACTGCGCGTTCGCGTCGGCAGGTGCCGTGGAGTCGCGCGCAAACGCGCCAGGCACGGGGCCGGATAAAACGCACAGCGTAATAGCACCGATCAGCACGCCTTTCATGCGATGCCACTTGCGTGCCATGTATCAGGGTTCCCCGCTGTTAGATCACGAGTTTGACGACCATGAAAGTCGTAAGGGTATCGCTAATGGCCCCCGGAATCAACGCTCGCCGGGCCGGCGAAATCCTCACATAGGGCGCGAAATGGCCACCGGCGCGGCTTTGACGACTTTTGACAGAATATTTAGCTTAGTCAAGCTAAACTTTATCTCAATGTTGCGAATAGTGGTGGAAGCAGGCAGGTGGGGAGCGGATGTCGGGCCGCTTTGCATGAGGCTGCAAATAGTTCGATTCCCGAGGCAAGGGCAATGAGCCCATTAGCGTTCCGAGGCGGAATGTCTGCCTTGCCGTTTTTTCTGGGTGGCAATCCCCTGTTCACCCGAAGGCGTGCCCGTTGCGGGCGCGCCTTTTTTTTGCATGGCGCACGGCCTTCAAACCGGCGCCATGCTTCGTCTGGATCGCGGATTAACGGGCCGCGATCACATCCGCCACCAGCAGCGCCGTCATGTTGACGATCCGGCGCACCGTTGCCGAAGCCGTCAGCACGTGCACCGGCTTGGCCGCGCCCAGCAGCATCGGACCGATCGCGATGTTGTTGCCCGCGGCGGTCTTCAGCAGGTTGTACGAGATGTTGGCCGCGTCGATGTTCGGCAGCACCAGCAGATTGGCGTCGCCTTCGAGCGTCGAGTCGGGCATCACTTCGCGGCGCAGATTCGCGTCGAGCGCGATGTCGCCGTGCATTTCGCCGTCCACTTGCAGGTCCGGCGCGCGTTCGCGCAGGATTGCCAGCGTGTCGCGCATCTTCTGGGCGGTCGGCGCGTTGCTCGTGCCGAAGTTCGAATGCGACAGCAGCGCGATCTTCGGCTCGATACCGAAACGGCGTACTTCTTCAGCCGCCATGATCGTGATTTCGGCCAGTTGCTCCGGCGTCGGATCGACGTTCACGTGCGTGTCGACCAGGAAAATCTGGCGGTTGGGCAGCACCAGCGCGTTCATCGCCGCGTAGACCTTCGCGCCTTCCTTCTTGCCGATCACCTGATCGATGAAGTGCAGATGGCGATGCGTGGTCGACACCGTACCGCAGATCATGCCGTCGGCCTCGCCCTTTTCAACCAGCATCGCGCCGATCAGCGTGGTGCGGCGGCGCATTTCGAGCTTCGCCATCTGCGCGCTGATGCCCTTGCGCGACATCATCTTGTGATATTCCTGCCAGAAATCGCGATAGCGCTCGTCGTGGTCGGTGTTGACCACCGTGTAGTCCTGCCCTGCGATGAGACGCAGACCGTAGCGCGCAATACGCTGCTCGATCACCGCCGGACGGCCGATCAGGATCGGCTTGGCCAGCTTTTCGTCGACGATGATCTGCATGGCGCGCAGCACACGCTCTTCTTCGCCTTCCGCGAACACAATGCGCTTTTTCTCCGGCTCGACGCCACGCGCGAGCTGGAAAATCGGCTTCATGGTCGTGCCGCTGTGATACACGAACTGCTGCAGATGCTGTTCGTACGCTTCCATGTCCTCGATCGGACGCTCGGCAACGCCCGAGTCCATCGCGGCCTTCGCCACGGCCGGTGCGACCTTGACGATCAGACGCGGATCGAACGGCTTCGGAATCAGGTATTCCGGACCGAACGAGAGGTCCTGAATGCCATACGCCGTCGCGACGATGTCGCTCTGCTCCTGGCGCGCCAGTTCGGCGATCGCGTTGACAGCCGCGATTTCCATTTCCCGCGTCACCGTCGTCGCGCCCGCGTCCAGCGCGCCGCGGAACAGGAACGGGAACACCAGCACGTTGTTCACCTGGTTCGGGTAGTCGGTGCGGCCGGTGCACAGCACGGCGTCCGGACGCACTTCCAGCGCCAGTTCCGGCAGGATTTCCGGCGTCGGATTGGCCAGCGCCAGAATCAGCGGCTTGTCCGCCATCTGCTTGACCATGTCCTGCTTAAGCACCCCGCCGGCCGACAGACCGAGAAAAACGTCCGCGCCGCCAATCGCTTCAGCGAGCGTGCGGGCGTCGGTTTCACGCGCGAAGCGCTCCTTGTCCGGATCCATCAGTTCGACGCGGCCCTTGTAGACCACACCGGCCAGATCGGTGACGGTGATGTTTTCGAGCGGCAGGCCGATATCGACCAGCAGATCCAGACAGGCCAGCGCCGCCGCGCCCGCGCCCGAGGAGACCAGCTTGACCTCCTTGATGTCCTTGCCGACCACCTTCAAACCGTTGGTGATGGCCGCCGCCACGACGATCGCCGTGCCGTGCTGGTCGTCGTGGAAGACCGGAATCTTCATGCGCTTGCGGCATTCGCGTTCGACGATGAAGCAGTCCGGCGCCTTGATGTCTTCGAGGTTGATGCCGCCGAAGGTCGGCTCCAGCGCCGCGATCACGTCGACCAGCTTGTGCGGATCGGACTCGTTCAGCTCGATATCGAACACGTCGATGCCGGCGAACTTCTTGAACAGGACGGCCTTGCCTTCCATGACCGGCTTCGAGGCGAGCGGCCCGATGTTGCCGAGGCCCAGCACCGCGGTGCCGTTCGTGACGACGCCGACCAGGTTGCTGCGCGCGGTGAAGCGCGCGGCGTTCAACGGGTTTTCGACGATTTCTTCACACGCGAACGCGACGCCAGGCGAGTACGCCAGCGCGAGGTCGCGCTGGTTGATCATCTGCTTGGTCGGGGCGATCGCGATCTTCCCGGGGGTGGGGAACTCGTGGTAATCGAGGGCGGCTTCGCGGAGTTTGCTATTGACGGGAGTCGACATAAGGCGGGCTTCGGAGGGCGGATTAGAATAGACGTTCGACGGCATTGTAGCCCTAATTGCCGGCCCAATTCCTTCAATACGGGTACAACTGCCGCGACTGAAACATAGCGAAAGGCTGACGTGGCATGCTGTGGGCGGAACGCGACCCGAATCGGAGTTGCGGGCGGATCGAAGGTTTACCCTTCGTTCGCTCCGTACAATGCGCGCCGTTAGCCGAACTTCACGGCACTTGACCACTCACCTCGCGTTCACCCTCGCGTCCACCCATCGCCACCATGCTCTCCGAGTTTTCGCTGATCGATCGTTTCTTTGCCCGGCGCGCCGCTGCCCGGCCATCCGATGCCGCCGCGGGCTCGCTCGGCATCGGCGACGACTGCGCGCTGCTCGCGCCGCGCGCCGGCGAACTGCTGGCGATATCGACGGACATGCTGGTCGAAGGCCGCCACTTTTTCGCCGATGTCGATCCCGAGGCGCTCGGTCACAAGGCGCTCGCCGTGAATCTGTCGGACCTCGCCGCGATGGGTGCGCAACCGCAGGCGTTCACGCTGGCGTTCTCCTTGCCGAAGGCAGAGGAAGCCTGGCTCGCCGCGTTCAGCGAAGGGCTGTTCGCGCTGGCCGAACGCTACGGATGCGAGTTGATCGGCGGCGATACGACCGGCGGCCCGCTGAATCTGTGCATCACCGTGTTCGGCAGCGTGCCGCCGCGCGCTGCGCTGCGCCGCGACGCCGCGCAGCCGGGCGACGACATCTGGATCTCGGGCACGCTCGGCGACGCGCGCGCCGGCCTCGGCGTACAGCGCGGCGAATGGTCCGCCGATGCCGGCGACACTGCGACGTTTCGCCGCGCCCTCGAGCGACCGGAGCCACGCGTCGCGCTCGGCATGGCGTTGCGCGGCACTGCCCACGCGGCGCTCGACCTCTCGGACGGCCTTGCCGGCGATCTGCTGCACATTCTGGAACGCTCGAACCTGCGGGCCACGGTCGACGTCGACGCCGTGCCGCGTTCAGATGCGCTGGGCCGCCTCGCCCCCGACATCCAGCGACGCTGCACGCTCGCCGGCGGCGACGACTACGAGCTGTGCTTCACGGCGCCGGTCGCGGCGCGCACCGCGGTCGACAAGGCCGGCCACGAGGTGGGGATTCAGCTCACCCGCATCGGTACAATAAGCGCTCTCGAAACGGCGGCCGACCGCCCGGCGATCGGCTGGCACGACGCCGCCGGCGCGCCGCTCACACTGACGTTGCAAGGCTTCGACCACTTTCATGCAGACTGATCCCCCGCTCGGCCCGGCCGACAAACTCATCGCCGCCGAGACCTCCCCGCCCCCGCGCGCGCCCGATCAGCGCCCGCCTGGCCGTCAGCCGCGTCGCGCCACGGCGCGTTTCATGCTGTCGCATCCGCTGCACATTCTGTCGCTTGGGTTTGGCAGCGGCTTGTCGCCGATTGCGCCAGGCACGATCGGCACGTTGTTCGCGTGGGCTTCGTTCGCCGTTCTCAGCCGCCATCTGACGGTCATCGAGTGGGCCGTACTGATCGTGGCCGGCTTCTTCGGCGGCATTGCGATTTGCGGCTTCACCGCGAAGAAGCTCGGTATCGACGATCCGTCGCCGGTCGTGTGGGACGAAATCATCGCGTTCTGGCTGGTGCTGCTGATGGTCACGCCGGTCACGCTGACCGGCCAGTTCTGGGCGTTCATCGTGTTCCGCTTTTTCGACATGGTGAAGCCGCCGCCCATCGGCTATTTCGATCGCCGTCTGAAAGGTGGCTTTGGCATCATGTTCGATGACCTGGTTGCCGCGTTTTTCACGCTGCTCGTGATTGCGCTCTGGCGTATGTCCGTTTGATTGCTGCACGGCGGCCGCCGCGCCGCCGTGCATTCACCGCCAGCCCCCGTTTTCCGGATTGACGCCATGCCTACCGATTCCGTCGTTCATCAACTCGCGATTCGCGTGAGCAACCGTCTGCGCGACGAGCGCCTCATGCTCGTCACTGCCGAGTCCTGCACGGGCGGCATGGTGGCGACCGCGATCACCGATATTTCCGGCAGCAGCGGCTGGTTCGAGCGCGGCTTCGTCACGTATTCGAATCAGGCGAAGAGCGAGATGATCGGCGTGCCCGCCGAGCTGATCGACAAACACGGCGCGGTCAGCGAGCAGGTGGCGCGCGCCATGGCCGAAGGCGCGCTGCGCAACAGCCGCGCGCAGGTCTCGCTGTCGATTACCGGGGTGGCCGGACCGGGCGGCGGCACCGAGACGAAACCAGTCGGCATGGTCTCGTTTGGCTGGAGCAACCGGCTGCATACGTCGGTGGAAACGAAGATTTTCAAGGGCGACCGCGAGAAGATTCGCGTGCAGGCTGCCGCGCATGCACTGCGCGGCGTACTAGCCTTGCTCGACGAACGCGAGCACTAAACTCTGTTCGAAGCGGAAAGCCCATGCCTGATTCGCACGCAATCAAAGACGAACTGATCCGCCGCCTCGAACTCAAGCCGCATCCCGAAGGCGGATTTTTCAGCGAGACATACCGCTCGGTGGAACGCGTGATCCGTGACAAAGAGAGCGGCTCAGCGCAAACGCGCTCTGCGTCGACGGCGATCTATTACCTGCTGTGCGACGGCGCGCATTCGGCGTGGCATCGGATCAAATCCGACGAGGTCTGGCATTTCTATGCGGGCGAGCCGTTGAACGTCCACGTGTTAGACGAAACGGGGGCGCTGGTGACGCATAAACTGGGCAATGCGCTGACGCATCCGGATGCCGTGTTTCAGGCGGTAGTGCCGGCAGGGTTATGGTTCGCGGCGGAATGCGCCGACCCGGCGGCCTTCGCGCTGGTGGGTTGCACGGTGGCGCCGGGTTTCGAATTCAGCGAATTCGAGCTGGCGGATGTTGACGCGTTGAAAGCGCGGCACTCACAGCATGCCGCGTTGATCGCGCGGCTGGGGCCAAACTGAACCCCACGCGCACCCGAACAACGCTAGCCGATGATTTACCGGAACGCGTTGATCCGATCCCGCGTTTCCATCGCGGCCTTCGCCGCGGCTTCGGCGAAATCGTCGCCCTTGCCCGCGTAAATAATCGCGCGTGACGAGTTGATCAGCATGCCCGTGCCGTTCGCGGTGCGGCCGGCGTTGACGGTCGCTTGCACGTCGCCGCCTTGCGCGCCGATGCCCGGAATCAGCAGCGGCATATCGCCGACGATCCCCCGCACCACCTCGATTTCCTTCGGGAAGGTCGCGCCGACCACCAGACTCAGTTGGCCGCTCGCATTCCATTTCTCGGCCGCCAGTCGCGCGACGACCTGATATAGCGGACGGCCGCCCGTCTCCAGGAATTGCAGATCGGAGCCGCCCGGATTCGACGTGCGGCACAGCACGATCACGCCCTTGCCTGCATGCTCCAGATACGGCTCGATCGAGTCGAAGCCCATGTACGGATTCACCGTCACCGCGTCCGCCTGATAGCGCTCGAACGCCTCGCGCGCATATTGTTCGGCGGTGCTGCCGATGTCGCCGCGCTTCGCGTCCAGAATCACGGGCAGGCCCGGATGGTTCGCGTGAATGTGGGCGATCAGCTGCTCGAGCTGGTCTTCCGCGCGATGCGCCGCGAAGTAGGCAATCTGCGGTTTAAACGACGACGCATACGGCGCGGTCGCGTCGACGATCGTGCGGCAGAAATCGAAGATCGCCTCGGGACGGCCCGCGAGCGCGCCCGGGAATTTGCTCGGCTCGGGATCGAGGCCGACGCACAGCAGCGAGTTGGTGCGCTGCCAGGCGTCGTTGAGTGTCTGGATGAAATTGGGCATGGTGGTCTCGCGGCAAGCGGGAAAACGGAAGAGGCGCATATTTTACCCGTCCCGCGCGGCGGGCCGCGCCGGGAGCGTGCGGCAGCGGCGGTCCGGCGCCAGATGCCGACAGGCGCTGCTACCGGCCGCAATGCGCCGTGAGTGCACACATGCATCGGCCAGGCGCTCGCGAAGAAGCGTCCGAGCCGATGATGTCCGCAGCGCATCAGGGCATGCACACGTGCGCCCTGTCGCGCCACCCTCGCCCGCTACTGCCGCCGCTTCGAGCCGCGCGCGCCCGGCATCGAGCGCAAACCCGTGCGTTCGACGGTGAAGCGGAACGTGCGCGTCAGTCGCTCGCCACGTCCTAGCAAAGTCATGCCGTTTTCGCTCGCGCCGCCGGCCAGGTTCATCGCGTTGATCGGATGATCCACCGGTTCGAAGCAGAAAAAGTCTTCGCCGGGCGGCGTGTACAGCACGTAGTAATCGGTGTCGGCGGCAATGTTCAGCGACAGGCGGCGCTTCGGCCACACCACCGCCGCTTGCCCGCTCCAGCCGGTAAAAGCGTGATTGACCATGGTTTCCGGCAGCGGATACGCCACGCCGAATTGCCAGGCGGGCGGCGCCGGCACATGCCGCACCGGCAGCCAGTCGTCGCCGGAGAGCCACAAGCCGCCCGCAGCAGCCGACAACTCGGTGTCCGCGTCGCGCACGAAGAAGGGATGCACGCCCAGCCCGAAAGGCAGCGCCTCGCGGCCGGCATTTTCGATTTCGAGCGCGACGACGAGCGTCGGGCCGTCGAGCGTATAAGTTTGCGTCGCACGGTAGGCGTACGGCTTGCCGTCGCGGCGCTCGAGCGTGAGGCGGACGTTTTCACGATCCGACTCCGCGACCTGCCAGGCCGATTGCCAACCGTCGCCGTGAATCGGCAAGGGTTCGTCGGCGCGATTGCGCGGCACCTCGACCCGCCGTCCCGCCACATTGAATTGCCCGCCGCCGATGCGGTTCGAATACGGCAGCAGCGGATAACAGGCCAGCTGGTTCGGTTGCGTATCGGCCGCAACGTGGCGGCAGCGGCGGAAGATCGGCGTGAGCGCGCCATCGTTACGCCAGTCGAAACGGGTGACGCCGCCACCGAGCGTCGGCGCGACGTCGAGCCGCAGATGCGCATTGGCGAGCGTGATGCATGCGACATCGCCACCGCTGTCTTCGCCGACGGCCACCGCCGACGTGCTGGGACCGGCGAGCACCGGATTGGCCGCCGCCGCGAGTCGCGAGCGTCGACTCTGTGAGGTCTGAGGGGAGGAGGAAACAGGATTCGCAACAGTCATATCTGGCTCCATCGAGAGGCTTGGGACGTTGCCGTCATTGCTGACGGATGCTGTTGGGCGATTTTCTTAAAACGGGTCGCCTCTGGGTCCGAACTGCATGCTGCCGATTTGCTGCCACTGGGATTGCACCATCAACTTGCGATTCACTTCTGATTCACTGCCCGACCGTGCCTGATTGCTTCATGGCTGCCTCGGGAGCGAGGCAGCGTCATTCTGCGCTAAGCGGGCGCGCCTTGGAACACCGGCTCCGGCAAACCTTGCCGTCCGAGCGTGGCGATAAACACGCCGCCTGCCTGCATATCGTCGGCGAGCGCCGGCGCATCGAGACCGCAGCGCGCGCTCGTAATGTACAGCGTGTCCATCTGCGTGCCGCCCAGCGCGACGCAACTCGGCTGCGCGGTCGGCACGTCGACGCGCTCCGTTTCCACGCCGTCCGGTCCGTAACGCACCACGCGCCGGCCGCCCCACTGCGCGTTCCACAGGCCGCCGTCGCGGTCGACGGTCGAGCCGTCGGGTTCGCCGCTGGCGTCGGTGAGGCGGGTGAACAGGCGGTCATTGGCGATGCTGCCGTCCGCGCGATAGTCGCACGCACGGATTTCGCGTGTCGGCGAATCGCAGTAGTACATCGTCGCGCCGTCGGGACTGAACGCGATGCTGTTCGAGATCGCCGGCGCGGGCAACGGCAAACGCTCCAGCGACAAATCTTGACTGAGCCGGTAGAAGCCGCCGATTGCCTGCAACGGCACGCCCTCATCTTTGGTGCCGAACACGAAGCGGCCCTGACGGTCGCAGCGGCCGTCATTCACGCGGGTGTTCAAGCCGGCTTCGACGTCGACGATGCGCCGCGTCTCGCCGGTGGCCAGCTCGAAAAACGCGAGATGCGTGGCCAGGCCGAGCAACAGGTAACGCGGATCCGCGCACAGCGCGAAGGTGGCGAGGCGCTCGGGCATCTGCCAGGACATGTTGCTACCGTCCCGTGGGTCGTAGCGCCACAGACGCGCGCCTTCAATATCCGTCCAGTAGAAACGGCCGGTCTGCGCGCACCATGTCGCGCCTTCGCCGAGCGCGCATTTCGTATCGAGCAGCAGCGCGGCCGTGCTGGATGAACCGCTCGCACTCACGCCCAACCTCCGTCCACGATGATGTCCTGCGCGGTGATCATCCGGCTGTCGTCGGCGGCGAGGAAGAGCGCCATGCGCGCGAGATCGGCCGGTTCCAGCTCGGCGTCGATGCACTGCCCTTCCTTGATCGAACGACGGCCCGCGTCGTCGAGCCACAAGCGCTTCTGCTTCTCGGTCATCACCCAGCCCGGCACCAGCGTATTGACGCGGATATTGAAATGGCCGAGGTCGCGCGCGAGACCGCGCGTCAAACCCTGCACCGCCGATTTCGACATCACATAGACCGGATAGCCGCCGTTTTTCAGCATCCAGCTGATCGAACCGAGATTGATGATCGAGCCGCTGTTGGCGGCTTTCATGTCGTCCATCACCGCCTGCGCCGCGAAGAACTGGTGACGGATGTTCACCGCGATGCCCGCGTCGAACGACTCGCGCGTGACTTCGCCGATCGTATGGCGCTTGTCGTTCGCGGCGTTGTTCACCAGCACCTGAATCGGACCGAGCGCGGCCTTCACGTCGGCGATTGCCTTTTGCAGCGCGTCGATGTCGGTCAGATCGCACGACAGGAACAGCGGCTTGTGTTTCGAATCGCCAAGTTCGTCGGCAAGCGCTTCACCGGCGCTCGCGTCGATATCGAAAAACGCGACGCGCGCGCCTTGCGCCGCGAAATGCTCGACGAACGATGCGCCGATGCCGGTCGCGCCGCCCGTGATCAACACCGTGCGGTCGACGAGGCTCGGATAACGCGCGAAGGCGCTGTCCGCGAGACGGACGTTTGCATTGGCCGGAGACGACATCGTTCGATTCCTTTTAGAGCAAGTGAGTGGGCGGCGGGCTTAATCGCGCGAGCCGCGGTTCTTCAACTGGTCGAGCAGCACGGCGGCGAGCAGGATCGCGCCACGCACGAGGTACTGATAGAACGCGTCGATGTTCATCAGGTTCATCACGTTCTCGACCGTGCCCATGATCAGCACGCCGATCACTACGCCGGAAATGGTCGCGCGGCCGCCGAGCAGCGACACGCCGCCCAGCACGCACGCCGAAATCACGTTCAGCTCGAAGCCTTCCGCGGCATTCGGCTGACCCGACGTGATACGCGAGGCCAAAATCACACCGGCCAGCGCCGTCACCGCGCCCTGGATCAGGAAGATGTAGACGCGCGTGCGTTCCACATTGATACCGGCCAGACGCGAGGCTTCCGGATTGCCGCCGATTGCGAGCGTATTGCGGCCATACACGGTCTGGTTGAGCATCACGCCGAACACGATGAAGCACAGCAGCGTGACCCAGATCGGCAGCGACACGCCGAAGAAGCTCAATCCGCCGAGCGCGATAAACGTGTCCGACGACACGCCCACCGCCTGACCGTGCGAGACGATAAAGCCGAGACCGCGGACGATTTCCATCGTGGCGAGCGTCGTGATCAGCGCGTTGATGCGCAGATACGCGATTACCGCGCCGTTGACGAAGCCGATCACGCCGCCCGCCGCCACCGCCGCGACGATCGCAATGAACGTGTTACCGGTCGCGTTGAGCACCATCGCGCACAACACGCCGGCGAACGCGACCGTCGAGCCAACCGACAAGTCGAAGTCGCGCGAGGCGAGACAGAACATCATCGTGCACGCGACCATGCCGATCTGCGAGATCGACAGCGCGAGGCCGAGCATGTTCTCGATCGAGAAGAAGTGATCGACGGTCAGCGACATCGTGACGAACATCACGACGAAGATCACGATCAGGCTGTACTCGGTGATCTGCTGCCACCATTTGGCCTTGTCGTTCGACTGCGGAATCAACGCATCGGCAGCGCTCTTGGCGGCCTGTTGCGCGAGGTTTTCTCTGGCTTGCATGTTGAAGACTCCTCCCGTTCCCCACGGGTTGCCGGACTTTCGTCCGAATGATGTTCAGGCCGCCTGTTGGGCAGCGGCTTGCGTTCCGGGCAGTGCGGTCGAGCTTTGCGGCAGCGCAAGGCTCAGCACCGATTGTTCCGTTGCATCCTTACGCGACAGCTCGCCGGAAATCCGGCCCTGGCGCATTACCACGATGCGGTCGGACACGCCGAGCACTTCCGGCAGCTCCGACGAAATCATCACGATCGCGCAGCCGCGTTCGGCAAGCTGATAGATCACGTTATAGATTTCATGCTTCGCGCCGACGTCGATACCGCGCGTCGGCTCGTCGAGAATCACCACTTTCAGATCCGGCTCGGCCAACCAGCGCGACAGAATCGCCTTCTGTTGATTACCGCCCGAGAGGAAGCGAATCTTCTGGCGGCGGCTCGGCGTCTTGATCTTCAGCAGCTTGATGAAACGATCCGCGGTTTCCGCTTCCTTCTTGCGGTCGAGGAACATCCCGGCGCGCAGATAGTGACGGCGGCAACTGATATTGATGTTCTCCGACACGGTCGCCATCGCGACGATGCCCTCTTCCTTGCGATCTTCCGGGCACAGCACGATGCCGTGCCTGATCGCTTCGCCCGCGCTGCGCACCTTGATCGGCTTGCCGTCGAGCATCAACTCGCCGCCCTTCTTGTGATCGGCGCCGTACACCAGATGCATCAGTTCGCTGCGGCCCGCGCCCACCAGGCCGAAGAAGCCGACAATCTCGCCGCGCCGCACTTCGAAGCTGGCCGGCTGCGCGAGCGCATGGCCTTCGATCGCTTTCGCCGCGAAGCGCACTTCGCCGAGCGGCCGCGCCGAGTAGTTATAGATGTCCGAAATTTCCCGCCCCACCATTTCGCTGACGATGGTGTCGCGCGACACGCCTTCGAGCGTCGGATGCGAAGCGATCTTGCGGCCGTCGCGGAAGATCGTGCAGGCGTCGCACAGTTCGTAGATCTCGTCCATGCGGTGCGAGATGTAGATCATCGCGCGGTTGTCCGCGCGCAGATCGCGCACCAGCTTGAACAGCACTTCCGTCTCACGATGCGACAGCGAACTGGTCGGCTCGTCCAGCGCGATCACGCGCGCGTTGCGCAGCAGCGCCTTGCAGATTTCGACCATCTGCCGTTGCGCGATGGAGAGCTTGCGCAGTTTCGCGTTCGGGTCGAGCGCCACGCCCATCGCTTCGAGGCGTTCGCGCACGAAGCGTTTGGCTTCGCGCTTGTTGACCCAGCCGAGCGAGTTCGGCAGTTGACCGAGCAGCAGGTTTTCCGCGACCGTCAGATCGGGCACGTATTGCAGCTCCTGGTGAATCACCGCGATACCCGCCGCGATCGACGACGCCGCGCTCGTGAAGCGCACCTCGTTGCCGTCGATCATCACGCGGCCCGAGTCGGGCTGGTATTCACCACCGAGAATCTTCAGCAGGGTCGATTTCCCTGCGCCGTTTTCGCCCATCAGGCCGTGCACCTGGCCGACGTTGACGTCGAAGGACACACCGTCGAGCGCGCGCACGCCTGGAAAGACTTTACCGATATTGTCAAAACGTAGCGTCGCTGACACTTCGCCTCCTGTTGCTTCGTGTGAACCGAGTTCGTCGATGTGCTTGGTGGGCAACATCGCAAAACCACGGCCTGTCTCTACTGCTGATCTTTTATTGCTGCTGCCGGCACATGCCCTCTTTCGCGAAAGAGAACACGCGCCGGCAGTTCACTTCATGTCACCACGTGCGGAATCAACCCGCTCAATTCGCCGCGAGGCCCATCTTCTGACGCACATCGGCGACGTTGTCACGCGTGGCCAGCATGCCGGTCGTCAGCGTCAGCGGGGGCGGTGCCTTGCCTTGCGTGATCCAGTCGTACATCAGCGTGGAGGTTTCTTCGCCGTGACGCTTCGGGCTGATGATGACCGTGCCATAGAAGCCCGTCGGCGACGGCTTCTTGAACTCGTTGAGTGCCGAGTCCGAACCGCCGATGCCGATACCGATCATGTTGTCCGCCTTGAAGCCGCGGCCTTCCGCGGCACGCACGGCGCCGAGCACGGCTTCGTCGTTCAGGCCGTAAGCGACCCAGTGCTTGAAGTTCGGATTCTTCGTCAGCGCGATGTTGGCGGCGTTGAACGCGTTTTCCGTGTCGGTCTTCGCTTGCGGCGCCATCACGATGTTCGCCTTCGGGAAGCCGGCTGCGATCAATGCGTCGGTCGCGCCGCTGGTGCGGTCATGCGCGGTCGGCAGCTGTTCGTAGGTCACGTCGATCGCGCCCACGTCCTTCATGTCCC
The DNA here is from genome assembly GCF_003634175.1 of Paraburkholderia sp. BL17N1. Lineage (NCBI taxonomy): Bacteria > Pseudomonadati > Pseudomonadota > Betaproteobacteria > Burkholderiales > Burkholderiaceae > Paraburkholderia > Paraburkholderia sp. BL17N1. The sequence continues at coordinate 1,943,483 of NZ_RBIW01000001.1, read as the reverse complement.
AGCCGCGCTTCTTGATTTCCGCCGCCAGGCCGTCGCCGACCTGCTTGCCGATGTTGTACGCCGAGATGCCCATATGCGGCACCGACGCGATCGGCTTGCCCGCGCCATCGACCAGACGGTCATCCACCGTCATCATCTTCAGGCCGTCGGCCTTCGCCTTCGCGACGATGCCCGGTCCGAGCTTGACGTCCGGCGTGCAGATCACGAAGCCTTGCGCCTTTTGCGCCGCCAGATTGTCGATGGCGCTCATCACCTTCTCGCCCGACGGCGCGCCGATCTTCACCAGCGTGAAGCCCTTTTCCTTGGCGGCGATTTCGGCGAACTTCCACTCGTCCTGGAACCACGGTTCTTCCGGCTGCTTCACGAGGAAGCCGATCTTCACCGGATCGGCGGCTTGCGCGACCGGTGCGTTGAAGAGCACACCCGTCGCCGCTGCTGCCAGCGTGAGGAAAATTCTACGTTTCATGATGCGTGTCTCCTGACTAATTGATAACGAGAAGGTATCGGCCGCGTCTTCTTGTACCGGGTGTGACACACGCGGCCAGCGCGTCGTCCGGTGTACTCCATGCGCCCCTGCGCAATCCGAGTCCTGCAAAAATTAGTCGTGATACAGCGCCGAGCGCCCGCCATCCACCGTGATGCAAGTGGCGTTGATGAACGGCGCTTCGTCCGAGGCGAGAAACACCGCTGTCATCGCCACTTCTTCCGGGCGGCCAATGCGTTTCATCGGCTGCAGATCGAGCGTCGCCTGCTGCGCCGCGGCCGGATCGGCTTGTTCGTTCCACCAGTCATGCGTCAATTGCGTTTCGATGTAACCCGGCGCGATCGCGTTGACCCGCACATTGCGCGGCGCATATTCGATGCCGAGCGCGCGCGTCAGGCCGATCACGCCGTGCTTGGCAACCGGGTACGGAAAACAGCCCGGAATGATCTTGAACGAATGTGTCGAGGCGATGTTCACAATGCTGCCCGCGCCCCGTTCGACCATGCCCGGCAAGGCCGCGCGGCAACCGTTCCACACGCCGTCGAGATCGACCGCGAAGCAGCGGCGCCAGTCGTCGTCGGTCATGGTGAGCGGGTCGCAGAACACGTTGATGCCGGCGTTGTTCACCAGCACGTCGAGCGCGCCGAATGCGCGTTCGGCTTCGCTCACCGCCTGCTGAACCGACGCGGATTGCGTCACGTCCGTGTGCACCGCGAGCACGTGCGCGCCGGTCTGCGACTCGATGTGCTCCGCCGTCTGCTGCGCGGTCTCGATATCCAGTTCGGCCAGCACGACTGCCGCGCCTTCGCGCGCGAACGCATGCGCGATCGCCGAACCGATGCCGCGACCGGCGCCGGTGACAAGCGCGACTTTGCCGGCGAGCCGTTTCATTTCTTCGCACCCGCGCGAGCGATGCGCAAACCGTTGATGTACGCCTTCGCGTGCGAAGCCGTCACTGCCGCACTCTGCCCCGGCTTATACAACGCCGAGCCGAGGCCGAAGCCGTTCGCACCCGCGCTCAAAAACGGGCCCATGTTGTCGGGCGTGATGCCGCCGACCGGCACCAGCGGCACTTCCGCCGCGATCACCGCGCGCCACGCTTTCACCACCTGGCAGCCGAGTTGTTCGGCGGGGAACATCTTCAGCACGTCCGCGCCGTTTTTTCAGCGCGAGGAATGCTTCGTTGGGCGTCGCGACGCCCGGCGCGCAGGCCATGCCTTGCGCTTTCGCTGCACCGACGACTTCCGGATCGCTATGCGGCATGACGATCAGTTCGCCGCCCGCCGACTTCACGTCGTTGACGAAACTCGGATGCAGCACCGTTCCCGCGCCGACGATCGCATCCGCCGGCAACACCTTGCGGATCGCGGCAATGCTGTCGAAAGGCTGCGGCGAATTCAGCGGCACTTCGACAATCCGGAAGCCGGCTTCGTAGAGCGCCTGGCCGTGCTCGGCGGCATCGGCGGGCGTCACGCCGCGCATGATCGCGATCAGCGGACACGCCTCGAACGCCGCGATCAAACCCGCGTGCGGCATGTACGGAGCGGGCAGATTGATGTGAGGTTGCATGTCGATTCCTTGTTTCGTGAGCGGCGGCGCTGATGGTCAGGCGCGCGCCGTCTTGGCGGCCGTTTTGACGAGCCCCGCCTGCGAGGCGACGCGCCAGAGGCCGCGCTCGGTGGCGTGCTTGACCAGTTCCGCCTGGGTGCAGCCAAATTGCGCCAGCGCGAGCCGATAACGCTCGCACAGCGCTTCGTTGCCGATCAGGCGCAGGCTCTGCCCGGCGAGCGCGCTTTGCTGTTGCGCAAGCACGGCGTCGAGACCAGCCAGTTCGTGTCCGATCAGCAACCCCGACAGATAGTCCGGTTGCTGTTCGCGCGACAGTTGTCCGGTGAGGCCGAGCGTGCGCGAACTGAACACGGTCGCGAGCACCCCCGCTTGGCCTTTTTCCCGCGCGATATTCACGCCATGCAGGAACGCGCCGGTGTCCGGAAGATCAGGCGTGAGCATGGTGCGGCCGAGAATCGTGTGTTCGCGCAGTGCCGCGAATACTTCGCCGGTCATGAAGGTGTGGAAACGTTCGATGCGGTCCGCTTGCACCACCGCCCATTTGGCGTGAGTGCCGGGGAGACCGATCAGCGAGCGCTTGCCGCTGTCGACAGTGTTTGTCTGTTCGCCGAGCGCGCCGAAGATCTGCGTTTCTTCGCCGCGCATCACGTTGGGCAGTTCGCCGCGTTGCAGGACGCCCGGCACGATATGCAGCGTCGCGCCGCACGCCGCCTGCACGCGGACGATGCCCGCCACCAGCGCATCGGCGCTCGCCGGCGTGTCCACATACGGCGCTTCCAGCCAGCCCTGCGCGCTGCCGACCATGCCTGCCGCGATCACCGGCGCGGCGGGCGCTTGTTCGAGCCAGGCGCCGCAGGCGTCGTCGAAGGCCGCGTCGAAGCCGCCCTGCTCCGCGCTGCGCGGCAGATTCATGATGCCCGCCGTCGATGCGCGCGTCGCCAGCACGTTGCCGGACGCGTCGTACAGATAGGCGCGCAGCGACGTCGTGCCCCAGTCGAGCGCGATCAGCGCGGCGTGCTCGTGGCTCGCGTCGACCGAAACGGCTGCGGCGTGGCCGGCTGCCTGGGTGGGAGAACCCGCTCGCTTCATCGCTTGATCCTGCGGGTTGCCGGCTGTGGAGCGCGCCAGCCGAGTTCTTCCGAAATCGCGCGCGCTTCGCGCTGCACGACCGGAATCAGTTCGTCCATGCGTTCGAGCGACATGTATGGAATCGTGCTCGCCACCGACAGCGCCGCCACCACCGCGCCCGACGCATCGCGCACGGGAGCCGCGACGCAGCGGATCGACGCTTCGTTTTCTTCGAGATCGAAGGTGTAGCCGCCGGCGGCGTAGTTGGTCATGCGCTGCATGAAGGTCTGCGCGTCGGGACGGTTGTCCGGCTTGAAGCTGACGCCGGCGAGCGCGCGGCGCGAGGCATCAAACAGCGACTGCCAGACGTCGGGCGTGAGGTCGAGCATCATGGCCTTGCCGATCCCCGTCGATGCCAGCGGCATGCGGTGACCGACGCGTGAGCGCATTTCGAGGCCGCGGGTGCCGGGGATTTTGTCGATGTAGAGGACGTCGTCGCCGTCGCGCACGCCGAGGTGGATCGTATCGAGGGTTTGTTCCGCGAGCGATTCGAGGTGCTGGCGAGCGACCGCGGTGAGCGGCATCTGTTCGAGCGCGATCGTGCCGAGTTCGATTAGCTTCGGGCCGAGCAGGTAGCCGCCTTGGACCTGGCGCAGATAGCGCGCCTGCACGAGGCTGCTGACCAGGCGATGCGTGGTGCTGCGGGTCGTGCCGAGCGCGGCGCCGAAGGTGCGGAGGTCGCGCACGCCCGCTGCTGCGGCTTCCAGGATCGCCAGGCCGCGCAGGAGGGTTTGCGTGCCGGCTTGCTGCGGGGTGATGTCGAGCAGCGTGCTGGGGAGCGCGATTCCGTCCACCGGGGCCGGGTGGATGCCGGCGTTCGCGCGCGGTGTCCTGGCGGCGGGCGCCGACGGACGCGGCGTCGTGCCGCTAGTCGCGTGGTCGACGGATGGCGATAGATCGGCTTCGGATTCGCTCGCGGCGTGAGTAGGCATCGCTTTGTTCATGGCGATTCGCTTTTCGGTGGTTTTTTGCGCTTACAGCGCGGGGCCGGAGAGAGGGCCTTGATTGCTCGCGGTATGGCTGGCGCGGCGGTGATGCCTTTGGGTTTTGGGCATGGTTTGGGCTTTGTCTCCGGTTTCTTCTTGCTGTCGCTTTTTCGGCGCCTGGCGGTGGGAGTTTCTCCGTGCCGTGCGGCGCTTTCTGCTTGTTGGGGTGGATTGTAGGGCGGTTTTTGAGAAAGCTCCAATATGTGAGTGTTGGATTCAGATAATGGGATTTTTTTGCTGTGGACTGAGTTGTTGGGTTGTGGTGTGCGGGTGTTGGCCTTTCCTTGAGGCGTTAGTGGTCTATTAGCGTCGCCCCTGTGCGGGGCAGGCACCTACTTTCTTTGCCGCGGCAAAGAAAGTAGGCAAAGAAAGCCGCTTCACACCGCTAACCTCTAAGCGGAGCCCTCGCGCAGCCGCGGTAGTGGTGCATCTGGAATCTGTGCCCTCGCACATTCGGCCACGGTGACAAAGCCGTCATACCCCCCGCCTCGCGCTGCGCGCTCGCCGGAAGGGTCCGCTTCTAACTCGTAGGTTTCCCTGCGTACTGTGGGGCCGTCGGCTTCGCCTCGGCGCGGCGCTGAAGTGCCGGTGTGTGAAGAGCGACGCCGGGGATGGAATCGCCAACGGTTTCGCGAGGTCTTGCAACGGTGCGAGTAGCTCCCCCTTCCGCATTGCCCGCCCCCTCTTCTCAGCACAGCCGCTGAGAACACGAACTAGGGCTTGAGAAATTTCGGAATTGATTGCGGCACGCACCTTTTAGCCTGCGCAGGTGTTCGCTTGCTGGAAGACACGTTTTAGAATTCCTTTGTCGTGTATTCCGCGACATACAGGTTTAACAGCCTACTAGCGTAGTACCCCGTACGATTGCTCAAGCAACTGTGCGGCTGCCTTTGCGCGTCTGTTCTCAACGGGCGGGCCTTGGCGGGGGAGCCTCACGGCTCGCCGGTTTTTGGTACTGCGCTCCGGTCTGTTAACCCCGTCACTGTGCCCGCTCACCACCTTGCAAGCGCGTGTCGGGCGATCCAGGTAAGTTTCAGGGAGATCGCGCCATGAGTAAATCCGTCAAGAATTCACGCACCACGTCGCGCCCACCCGTTGATGCACTTCAATACGAAAAGCTCGCCTTGTCCGCCTTTGGGCTGCTTGAGCGGCAGCTAGGTCAACTGGACAAGCTGGTGACACTTGCGGCCTCGATAGTCAGGAGTCCGGCGGGCGAGAGGAGAGACATCGCCAGCGGAAATTACTGGAATTGCTGCTCGACACGGGCGAGGATTACCAACGCGAAGTCGAGATCGACCGCGAGTTGTACCAGGTGATCGCGCTTGATGCCAAGGGAATTCCGCAGAGCCGCATCACAGCGCGCCACGCAGCGGACCTTCTTGCAAAGGCCACGAAGACAGCGTCAGAAGACCGTGAGCGTATCGGCGCAAAAAGAACGATGCAGAACAGACAACCTCGCTTTAGAACCATCACGCGAGCAACGACAGCAGCGCATTGACAAAGCTCTGCGTCGATATACGGCGCTTCGAAGAAGCCCCGAACTGAAGCGCACCAAATACCGAAAGTCGCTAGGGCCCAAAGCCGCGGCGAAGCCGACGGCCCCACAGCGCACAGAGAAACCCACTGGTTAGGACAGGAGCAGACCCTTCCGGCGAGCGCGTAGCGCGAGGCGGGAAGTATGACGGCCTTGTCACTAGCGCCGAATGTGCGAGAGCACAGATTCCAGATGCACCACTATTGCGACTGCGCGAGGGGCCCGCTTACAGGCTGGCGGTGTGAAGCGGCTTTCTTTGCCTACTTTCTTTGCCGCCGCAAAGAAAGTAGGTGCCTGCCCCGCACAGGGGCGACGCTAATAAACCACTACCAATGCAAGGAAAGGCCAACCCCACAAAAAACCCGCAACCAAAGCACCGAACAGGGCAAAAACCTCAATCGGGCAACTCAGCCGCCCCCATCCGCCTCGCAATAACCCGCGCCCGCTGCGCCAGATACTGCGACCCTCGATGCTCATCAAAATACTTAGGCTGCGGCAGCATGACAGCCAATCGCGCCGACTGCGCAGCAGTCAACCTACTCGCCGAAGTCTTGTAGTAGTAATGAGCCGCCGCCTCAGCCCCATAAACCCCATTCCCCCACTCAACGGAGTTGAGATAAATCTCAAAGATCCGTTCCTTATCCATCAAGGTCTCAAGCATCCAGGTAATGATGAGTTCCTGCCCCTTCCGGATATAACTCTTCTCCCGCGACAAGAACAGATTCCGCGCCAGCTGCTGAGTGATAGTCGACCCACCGCGCACAATCTTGCCCTTAGCCTTATTCCGCTCCCATGCCTGCAAAATAGCGTCGGTCTCATAGCCGTTGTTATTAACAAAATTCGCGTCCTCAGAAGCAATAATCGCGCGCTTCAAATTCCGCGAAATCTGGTCATACGACACCCACGTATGCTGCACTGAAAGATCCGGCCGATCCTGCGACAACCGCCACGCGTCCGACCGCATAAACGACGTACTCCGCGGATTGACGTAGTTCCAAACCGCGATCTGCCCGAAGTAAAACGCCTGCGTCGCCAGCCACGCAATCGCCACCACGGCGCCCAGATAGACGATCCATCGCACCGGACCTGGCCGGCTCACGCGCCGCGTTGCAGTCATCGTTCGTCGAGTCCTCGTGTCAATCGCCGCTGCAAAGTAAACGCCGCCTTAGGCGTGTGACGGCGCCGTCAACAGCGCGCGCAATTCGGCCAGCACCGGCGCGCCGTCAGGCCGCACGCCACGCCACACGTAAAACGATTCAGCCGCCTGTTCGACCAACATGCCGAGGCCGTCCGCACCGCGCGCGCCCAGCTTGCGCGCGTGCTCCATGAAGACCGTCGGATGCGCGCCATACATCATGTCGTAGGCAAGCGTGCCGCTGCCGAACGCGCGGTCGTCGCACTCCGGCAGCGACGCGTCCAGACTGCCCGCCGTCGCGTTGACGATCACGTCATAGGTGCCCGCTTCGATCGCCCGCGCGCTACCGCCGCTCAATCGGCACGCGGCATCACGCGCGGCTTGCGCGAATTGATCCACCAGCGCCTCGGCCTTTTCCGCCGTGCGATTGACGATGGTCAACGTATGCGGCGCGCGGTCCAGCATCGGCAGCACCACGCCGCGCGCGGCGCCGCCCGCGCCGAGCAACAGAATGCGCGCGCCCTTCAAGGACACGCCGAGATTCACCTCGATGTCACGCACGAGGCCGAAGCCGTCCGTGTTGTCGCCGTAAATACCATTCGCGTCGATACGCAACGTATTCACCGCGCCCGCCGCCGCCGCGCGCGGCGACAACGTGTCCGCAAAGGCATGCGCGTCGAGCTTGAATGGCACGGTCACGTTCAGCCCGCGCCCGCCTGCATCGATAAAGGCCCGCACGTGCGGCACGAACGCATCCACCGGCGCGAGCAGATGACCGTACTCGACGGGCTCGCCGGTCTGCGCGGCAAAGCGCCCATGAATGAACGGCGACTTGCTGTGGCCGACCGGGTTGCCGATGACCGCATAGCGGTCGCGTGAATCCTGGGTGCTCATCGCCCCGGCTCCGCAATGTGCTGATGGGTAACGGCACCGTCCGCGCCATCGCTGCTTTCGGCATCGTTCTTCACAGCAGCCGCGTCGTTGCCGTCGAGTTCGGCTTCGGCCTGCGCCTCGGCTTCGCCTTCGGCGCTCTCGTCCGGGGCGTCGATGATCTCCTCTTCGCCCTCGTCCGCTTCCTCAGCCTCGCTGCCGCTCGTCACGGTCGGCGCGTCGAGCACGTGTAGCAGACGCACGGACGCTTCGACGGTCAACTCATCGATCGACATCACTTCCATCTGCAAACGCGTGCCGCGCGCGTGCACGCCGAGGCCAGGCACATGCAGCAGCAACGGAATCTCTTCAAGGCGCACCAGATCGCCCTTCACCACCGACGCCACCACCTGCTTCCGGTTCTCCTGCTTCAGCCAGCGCAGACACCAGAAATATTCCATGCGACGCTGGTGATCGGCATACGCGGTATACGTATCGTCGAAACCCTGCACCACAGCGAACAGATCGGCGTCTTTGGGCTTGAACGGCGCGGCCAGTTTCGCGGTCACGCCGTGCTGCACGCAGGCAATCAACTGCCACTGATTAACCAGGTCGACATAACGACGCAGCGGCGACGTGCTCCAGGCGTACTGCGTGACGCCGAGTCCTTCGTGCGGCGCGGCGTTGGTCTGCATACGCGTACGCTTCGGACCGGTCGGCGCACCGAATGCGCGTTGCGTGCGATAAATGCCCGGCACGCCGTGGTCATGCAGGAACGCGCCCCACGACGAGTTCGCGAGAATCGCCAGCTCGGCGACGATCGTATCGAGCGGCGACCCACGCCGGCGCGGTGTGATCGTGATGTGCTCGCCTTCCACGTAGAAGTTGAAGTCGGTGTTGCGCTGCACTTCGCGGCGCAAACCGTAACCGGCGCGCGCGGCCTGGCGCTTTTCGAACAACGCCTGCGCGAACGGCCACAGCACGGCGATGTCGTCCTTGTGCGGATAGTCGCCGGTGCCGGCGGCGAGCGCCTCTTCGGTGACCAACTCGTCGAGCGTGTTGTGGCGCAGGTTGTTCTTGACGAACACGCGCTCGGCGCGCGTTTCGCTCGCGACGATTTCCTGCGTCTCGCGATTGACGATCACATACAGCGAGAGCGCCGGACGCAAGCCGCCTTCGGCCAGCGTGAACGCTTCCACGACGCTGTCGGGCAGCATGGTGATCTTGTCGCCAGGCATATACACGGTCGACAGACGCGTGCGTGCGATCGCATCGACCTCGTCGCCACGCTGAATGCCGAGCGCCGGCGCGGCGATGTGCACGCCGATCCGCACGCGGCCATCGGCCAGATGCTCGACGGAGAAAGCGTCGTCGATTTCAGTCGTGGTGATGTCGTCGATCGAAAATGCCTGCACGTTTGCTTCGGGCAGATCTTCCGGCAAGCTGCCGACAGAAACGGGCGGAAAACCCGTGCCGTGCGGGAAAAACTCGGAAAGGAATTTCGCTTCGTGCAGCGCGCGCGCCGACGGAATGGCACCGTTTTCCAGCATCAGACGCGCTTGCGAAATACCGCGGGCCGCCGCGGCGCCTTCGAGCGCCTTGTACTCGATCGTGTTCTTGTCCGGCCTGGTCAACAGAGCCAGCGCCTTGCTGCCGGTGAAGGCTTCCGGCAGACGGCCGGCTTTCAGCTCGTCTTCGTAGCCAGCCTGCACCAGCGCCTGCTGGCGCTTGCGCTCGAGGCCGGCGAGCGCCATCTTCAGTTGTTCCTGTGGCGCGCGCTGATACATGCCGCGGCCCTTGCGGCGGAAGTACACCGGCGAGCCGTGCATGCGCAACACCAGCGCGGCGCGCTCGATCGAGCCGAAACGCTCGCCGAAATACTCGGCGCCAAGGGTCGCGAACGGGAATTCGTCGTCAGGCGCGCATTCCCATAGAAAATCCAGATCGATCTCCTGCGCGGCGGCGTCGGCCTGTTGCATCAGCTCGGCCGCGCTCGGCTTTTCGAATTCGATCAGCACGTCTTTCGCGCGCACCTTGGTGCGCCGGCCGCCCGGCAGCTCGACCTGAAAAGCATCGCCCTGGCGCGACAGCACGCTGCCGGCCTTGAAACTGCCCGATTCCTCGAAGAAAACGTTCACTCAATACTCTCGTTCTGACTTGCATCTGCCGGCGCGCCCGATCTGGTTCAGCGATCGGTCACTGCGTGCGCGGCACGGCAACGTGTTCGTGGTAGTGGATCCGCGGCGCGGTACGCGCGCGCCTGCGGCATGAATCATGGTGCGCGGCAACTGCCGCGCTGCCGGAACGCCCGGCATGACGTGACTTAATGCAACATCAAGCGGCTTCGCGCGGCGCCGGCGGCTCGATGTCTTCCGCGTCGCAAAAGGCCAGCACGTCGTCGACGTATTGCGCGAACTCGCTGATCGCGTGGTCGCTCCCTTCGATCAGCGTAGTCCGTGCGCCGGGATAGTGCGCGAGCATTTCGCGGTAGTCGAGCACTTCGTCGCCGGTGGCGGCCATCAAATAATAGCGTTCGGGCCGGGTGATCGAGGCGACGCCGAGCGCGCGCAACTCATCCAGGTGATGCGGCTCGACGACGATGCTGCCGCCGCCGTGCCACAACGGCTGCTCGCCGAGATAGGCGCTCAGATCGCGCTGCGGCACGACCGCCGGGTTCAGCAGCACCGCCGGCCAACCGTGCTTTTCAGCCAGATACGTGGCGAAATAGCCGCCGAGCGAACTGCCGATCAGGGTGACGACTTTCGGCTGCGCGGCGGCCACCAGCGATTCGGCGAGCGCCACGGTCTCGAACGGCGAAACCGGCAACATCGGGCAGCACCATTCGTCGCTGCGGCCGAGTTCGACGAGCCGCGCCGCCAGCACGCGCGCCTTGAACGAATTCGGTGACGAGCGGAAACCGTGCAGATAAAGGATCACGAAGCGCCTCGCGCGGAAAGGGCGTCGAGCAGTTTCTGATGCACGCCGCCGAAGCCGCCGTTGCTCATCACCAGAATCTGGTCGCCGGGGCGCGCTGCGTGGACTACCGCTTTGACCAGCGCGTCGAGATTGTCAAAAGCCTGCGCCTTGCCGCCGAGCGGCGCGAGCGCCTCGCCGAGATTCCAGCCGAGCGCGTCGCGGCCGCTCGGCGCGCCGTAGCCAAACACGAGGTCGGCGTCGGCGAGACTGGCCGGCAATTGCGCCTTCATCACGCCGAGCTTCATGGTGTTCGAGCGCGGTTCCAGCACGGCGAGAATCCGCGTGTTGTCGCGGCCGACGCGGGCGCGCAAGCCGGCCACGGTCGTATCGATCGCGGTCGGGTGATGCGCGAAGTCGTCGTACACGGTCACGCCGTCGACGCTGCCGCGCACTTCCATGCGCCGCTTGACGTTGCGAAAGCTCGCCAGCGACCGGGCGGCCTGCGCCGGCGGCACGCCGACATGGCGTGCGGCGGCAATCGCGGCCAACGCGTTCATGCGGTTGTGCTCGCCTTGCACCTCCCACTCGACCACGCCGACGCGCTTGCTGTTGTGATACACGGCGAAGCGCTCGTCGACCGGCACGCCGTCTTCCGCCGGCAAGGTTTGCCAGCCGCCCTGCACGCCGAAGCGCTCCACTTCGCTCCAGCAGCCGCGTGTCAGCACGCGCTCGAGCGCGTCTTCACGGCCATTCGTGACCACGCGGCCGATGCCCGGCACGGTGCGGAGCAGATGATGGAACTGCGTTTCGATCGCGCCCAGATCCGGAAAGATGTCGGCGTGATCGAATTCGAGGTTGTTCAGCACCGCGGTCTTGGGCCGGTAGTGGACGAACTTGGACCGCTTGTCGAAGAAGGCCGTGTCGTACTCGTCAGCTTCGATCACGAAGAAGCTGGAATCGGTCAGCCGCGCGGACACGCCGAAATTCAGCGGCACGCCGCCGATCAGGAAACCCGGATTGAGGCCGGCGTCTTCGAGCAGCCAGGTCAGCATCGAGCTGGTGGTCGTCTTGCCGTGCGTGCCGGCCACCGCCAGCACCCATTTGCCGTTCAGCACATGTTCGCCGAGCCATTGCGGGCCGGAGATGTACGGCAAGCCCCGGTCGAGAATGGCTTCCATCAGCGGGTTGCCGCGCGAAACCACATTGCCGATCACGAACAGGTCGGCGTTCAGGCCGTTCAACTGGTCCGCGTCGTAGCCTTCAATCAGGCCAATGCCTTGCGCCTCGAGCTGGGTGCTCATGGGCGGATAGACGCCGGCGTCGCAACCCGTCACGGTGTGGCCCGCGCCGCGCGCGAGGACCGCGAGACCGCCCATGAACGTGCCGCAGATACCGAGGATGTGGATGTGCATAAGCCTGTCGTGCCGCGCGGGCGTTTTTCCTGGAAGGGCCCCTACTAATCCGGCGCTTCGCGCCGGTCCCCCGAGGGGGCAAGAAAAGCGGGCGAGGCCCGGGGTTTTCCCGAGAGGGATGGGAGCGCAAAAGAGCGGCCGAAACGACCGTCTGCAAAGGACGCTATTGTAACCGACGCCTTTCGATCACCCTATGCGCGCGCGCCCGCGCCGCCGCGGCCCGCGCGCTGCGCGACCCGCCAGGAAAGGCCGTCGCCAATCTCTAGTATGATCGAGGGATGGTTCGCAAATCACACTTCGATCCGCAGCGCGTGCGCGAGGAAATCGCCATCGCAGCTGCCCGCCTGATCGCCGAAGACGGTCTGGACTACGCCACGGCGAAGCGCAAAGCCGCCCGCCAAGTGATCGGCGAGAGCCGTGTTGCCGGCGAATGGCTGCCGGATAACGACCAGATTGAAGAAGAAATCCGCGAGTATCAGTCGCTATTCCAGGGCGACAGCCAGCCCGCGCTGCTGCGGCGGCTGCGCCATATCGCAGTCGACTGGATGGAACGGCTCGCGCCGTTCAATCCTTATTTGACCGGCGCGGTGCTAGGCGGCACCGCCGGCGAGCACTCGGATATTCACCTTCAGGTGTTCTGCGACAACCCCAAAGAAGTCGCGATCTATTTTCTTAACGCGGACATTCAGTACGACGTCTCGGAAACGCGGCATTTCGCCGGCCGCGGCTATGTCGAGACGCTTAGCTTCCTGTGGCGCCCCACGAATGAAGGCCGCGACGCGGAGCCGGTCGGCGTGCACGTGGCGCTCTACGAAACGGACGACCTGCGCGGCGCGGTGCGCGCCGACGCGCGCGGCCGCACAGCGCGCGCGAACCTGCAGGCCGTGCAGACGCTGCTCGACGGCAGCGACGTCGCTCCTTCAACCAACTAGACTGACCAAGATGAATATGAGACGGATTCTGGCGGGCGCGTGTGTCGCCATCGTCGCCGCAGGGGGCGGTGTATTGGCCAACCATTGGCTGAACGGCGGCGCTGGGGAAGTCGCGCACGCCGCGCAACCGGCCTCCGCCCAAAGCGCGGTCGCGCAGCTCTGGACCGCCCCCGTCACGACGGTGGACGGCAAGCCGCAAACGCTAAGTGTGCTCAAAGGGCACCCAATCGTCGTCAACTTCTGGGCGTCGTGGTGCGGGCCTTGCGTCGAAGAAATGCCGTCTTTGTCGCAGCTTCAGCGCGACTACGCGAAAAAAGGCATCCAGTTCGTTGGACTTGGCGTCGATTCGGAGAAGAACGTTCAGGCGTTCCTGCAGAAAGTAAAAGTGGCGTATCCGATCTACATCACCGGCTTCGGCGGCGCCGACCTCGCGCGTGCGTTCGGCAATACTGCGGGCGGGCTGCCGTTTACCGTCGTAATCGACGCAAATGGCAACATTCGCTCGACAAAATTGGGACAAATCGACCCGCAAGCGCTGAAACAAACGCTCGACGCGCTCTAAATTTCACATTGTTCCGACGCTCGATTACCCGCGGAAGGCGCGAAATTACACGCAAATCCCGCGGATTTGAGAGAAGATAGGCGCCCGGCGCGGCGGCAAAGCGCCGCCGGCATCGATCCGTACGTGCGCGAAACTAGACAAGTTTCTCTAATCAGCGCTAAAGTGCGCCCAATTCCACGGAAAAAGAAGCGACCATGACGCGACTGCTGGTACTGCACGGACCCAACCTCAACCTTCTCGGCACCCGGGAACCCGAGGTCTACGGTCGCGTGACCTTGCCGCAGATCGATCAGGCGCTGGCGGACCGCGCGGCGGACGCAGGCGTCGAACTCGCGTCGTTCCAGAGCAATCACGAAGGCGCTCTGGTGGACCGCATCCAATCCGCGCGGACTGAAAAAACCGATTTCATACTGATCAATCCCGCCGCGTACACGCATACCAGCGTGGCCATTCGGGACGCACTGGCGGGGGTCGGCATCCCGTTCGTCGAGATTCATCTGTCGAACGTGCATCGTCGCGAACCGTTCCGGCATCACTCGTATTTCTCCGACCAGGCTGAGGGCGTGATTTGCGGTCTCGGCTGGAAGGGATATATGTACGCGCTCGAATTCGCGCTCGACCGGCTGTCCGCCGGCTCGTCGCGCGCCTGATTCCAAACACGTCTAATTTGCGCCGGCTGCGTATGCGCCGGCACTTTTCGCATTAAAGGGGCTGCCTGATGGACTTACGTAAACTGAAAACTCTGATCGACCTCGTCTCGGAGTCCGGTATTTCCGAACTCGAAGTGACCGAGGGCGAAGGCAAGGTCCGCATCGTCAAGAATGCGCCGCCGGTTTACGTGCAGCCGTCCGCCTCATATGCGCCGCAATACGCGCAGCCGGCACCGGCAATCGGCGGCGAAGCGCCGGCTGCCGCAGCCGCGCCGGCTACGCCGGCCGCCGTCGCGCCGCAAGGCCATGTGGTGACCTCGCCGATGGTCGGCACGTTCTACCGTGCGCCGTCGCCGGGTGCCGATCCGTTCGTCCAGGTGGGCGACACGGTCAAGGAAGGCCAGACGATCTGCATTATCGAAGCAATGAAGCTGCTTAACGAAATCGAGTCGGACAAGTCCGGCGTGGTGAAGGAAATCCTCGTCGAAAACGGCCAGGCGGTCGAGTACGGCCAACCGCTGTTCGTGGTCGGCTGACGCGGCACGCTTTACGCATGCCGCCCGCGCGCCCGTCGTTCCCAGGCGCGCGACCGATCCTCTGAGGCAGCCGGCGTTGTGATCAACCCGGCGCCCATTGATGAGTCGAAAAACCGCTATGTTTGAAAAAATCCTCATTGCCAATCGTGGCGAGATCGCGCTTCGTATCCAGCGCGCCTGCCGCGAACTCGGCGTCAAGACGGTCGTCGTCTATTCAGAAGCCGACAAGGAAGCCAAGTACGTGAAGCTCGCCGACGAGGCCGTCTGTATCGGCCCGGCGCCTTCGAACCTGAGCTATCTGAACATGCCCGCGCTGATCAGCGCGGCGGAAGTCACCGACGCCGAAGCGATTCACCCCGGCTACGGCTTCCTTTCGGAAAACGCCGACTTCGCCGAACGTGTCGAACAGTCTGGCTTCACCTTCATCGGCCCGCGCCCGGAAACCATCCGGATGATGGGCGACAAGGTCACGGCCAAGCAGACCATGATCAAGACCGGCGTGCCGTGCGTGCCGGGTTCGGAAGGCGCGTTGCCGGACGATCCGAAAGAGATCGTGAAGATTGCCCGCCAGGTCGGCTATCCGGTCATCATCAAGGCCGCCGGCGGCGGCGGTGGCCGCGGCATGCGCGTGGTCCACACGGAAGCGGCGCTGGTCAACGCGGTCAACATGACGCGCGAAGAAGCCGGCCGTGCATTCGGTAATCCGCAGGTCTACATGGAGAAATTCCTGGAGAACCCGCGGCACATCGAAATTCAGGTGCTGGCTGACTCGTTCAAGAACGCAGTCTGGCTGGGCGAACGTGATTGCTCGATGCAGCGCCGTCACCAGAAAGTGATCGAAGAGGCGCCGGCGCCGGGTATCGCGCGCCGCCTGATCGACCGCATCGGCGATCGTTGCGCGGACGCCTGCAAGAAGATGGGCTATCTGGGCGCGGGTACGTTCGAGTTCCTGTACGAAAACGGCGAGTTCTACTTCATCGAAATGAACACGCGCGTGCAGGTCGAGCATCCGGTCACGGAGCTGATCACGGGCGTCGATATCGTGCAGGAACAGATCCGCATCGCGGCCGGCGAGAAGCTCGCCTTCCGTCAGCGCGACATCGTGTTCAAGGGTCACGCGATCGAATGCCGGATCAACGCGGAAGATCCGTTCAAGTTCATTCCGTCGCCGGGACGTTTGACGTCGTGGCACATGCCGGGCGGCCCCGGCATCCGCGTCGACTCGCATGCCTACAATGGCTATTTCGTGCCGCCGAACTATGATTCGATGATCGGCAAGCTGATCGCTTACGGCGCCACGCGCGAACAGGCGATCAAGCGCATGCGCATCGCGTTGTCGGAGATGGTGGTGGAAGGCATTCAGACCAACATCCCGCTGCACCGCGAGCTGATGCTGGACGCGAAATTCGTCGAAGGCGGCACCAGCATTCATTACCTCGAAAACCGGTTGGCCGCGAAGCTGCAGGCCGCGCCGGAAGAAGCGTAACCCATGAGCTACCGGGAACTGATCGCCGAGTTGGCACGCGAGCAGGCGGAGGAATTCTCCGACGCGCTGCTCGAGTTGGGCGCGTTGTCCGTATCGGTTGAAGATGCGGACGCCGACACGCCCGACGAGCAGCCGCTGTTCGGCGAACCCGGTCTCACGCCGGATCGCACGGCGTGGCAGCGATCACGCGTGATCGCGCTGGTCGCGCCGGAACACGACCCTGCGGTGTTGCTCACTGCCGCCGCCAATGAAATCGGCCTCCCGGCGGCGCCTTCGTTCACCGTGCGTGAAGTCGAAGATCAGGATTGGGTGCGCCTCACGCAGTCGCAGTTCGATCCGATCAAGATCGGCGAACGCATCTGGGTCGTGCCGTCTTGGCACGATGCGCCGGACCCCCATGCACTGGTGCTGGAGCTGGATCCTGGGCTCGCCTTCGGCACCGGCAGCCATCCCACCACGCGGCTTTGCATGGAATGGCTGGAGCAGTCGGTGCAGCCCGAGCAGTCCGTGCTCGATTACGGTTGCGGCTCCGGCATTCTCGCGATCCTCGCGAAAAAGTGCGGCGCGAATCCGGTGTACGGCATCGACATCGATCCGCAAGCGGTCGAGTCGGCGCGTCACAATAGCGAGCGCAACCGCGCGGAAGTCATCTACGGCCTGCCCGACGAATGCCCGACCGGCGAGTTCGATATCGTGGTCGCCAATATCCTGTCCAACCCACTCAAACTGATGGCGTCGATGCTTACGTCGAAGGTCAAGCCGGGTGGCAAGATCGCGCTGTCCGGCATTCTGGCGCGGCAAGCGGACGAGGTCGCACAGGTCTACTCACGGTGGATCGACATCAGCGTATGGCGCGAACAAGAAGGTTGGGTATGCCTGTCGGGAACGCGTCGCGAAAGCCATTAGAATAAGGCGTATTGTCCAACCAACGGCCTTCCGGCTCATCGGCTCAATATGCTCCTGGCGACGCGTTGCCCCTTCTGCGAAACCGTTTTTCGTCTGCAAACGGAACAGCTTGCGCTGCGCCGCGGCCTTGTGCGCTGCGGACATTGCCACGAAGTATTCGACGCATCGAGCAGTCTGTTCGACATTAGCGAAGGCGGTGATTTTTCGACCGCCAAACCGGTCGCCGCGGCTGCGGCGATAGAAGCGCTTTCGGGCGTGCGGCCGAAAAGCCCCGACTTCAGCGCCGAAGCATGGGACCCGTGGGCGCCGGCACCCGACGCCGCCATCGACAAGCGTCTGCGCCATAACGCCGGCAATGTGCCGCTCTCGCCGGTCTCGACCGGCGCGGGCGTCGCCGTCACGCCGCGCCACGCTACGGAGCCCGAACTGCAACCCGGCGCATCCAACGCGCCACTTCCGCCCGACGATGAACCGGTGCTGGCGGACGCGCCGCTCGACCCGTTCGCGTATCACCTGGACCCGCCCGAGGAAGATACCGAAGCGCCGCGTGTCTGGCACAAGACCGAGCGCGCGCCCGATACGGCGCCGAGCGAACCGCTCGAAGAGCCGGTTCTGGACGAGCCGGCTACCTTGTATGGCATTCCTGACAATGAGCCGCGTTTCGGTGCGGCCGGCTTAGGTGCGGCCGGCTTAGGCGCGGCCGGCGCGGGTCCGGCCGGCTTCGGTCCGGCCGGCGCAGGCACAACCAGACCGGATGCGCCGATGGCCACAGGCGCAGGCGCGGCGGCCTTTGCCGCTGCCGGCCCCGCCGCCGCTACCGGTCCCGTCTCCGCCAGCGGCGAACCCTTCTCCGTGCAGCCGATCGACGACGGCCCCGATCCCTTCCCCGTGGTGCGCGAAACCCGCCCGGCCGAACCGCGGCGCATGGGCTGGATCATCGCCGGCTCCGTGGTGGCGGCGCTGTTGATCGTCGCGCTGCTCGCGCAACTCGCCTGGTGGCAACGCGAAACGGTGATGGTTTATTTCCCGCGCTCGCAGACGCTCTATGCGAAGGCCTGCTTGACGCTCGGCTGCCAGGTTACGCCGCCGCACGACATCGACGGCTTGCAGGTCGAGCCGTCCGATCTGCGGCAGATCGACGGTCCGCACAAGCTCGAACTGAAGATGCCGCTGCGTAACCGTTTCAATATCGCGCTCGCCTATCCGGCCATCGAACTCACGTTGCTCGACGACCAGAACAACGTCGCGGTGCGCCGCGTGCTGTGGCCGCAAGACTACGTTCCGCCCGGCGCGCAGATCGCGGCCGGCCTGCCCGCGCATACGACCCAGACCATGATCGTGCATCTCGACACGGGCAATGCGGTCGCTTCCAATTTCCGCGTACAGATTTTTTATCCGTAACGCTTTCCCGCGCGCCCGGCACTGACCGGGCGCGTTCACCGTCAATCCTGACGAATTTTCGGAGCACGACAACATGAGTCAAGTTACGCTGGGTGGCAACCCGATCGAAGTAGCCGGCACGTTCCCGTCGGTGGGCCAGGCCGCTCCCGCTTTCTCGCTGGTCGGCAAGGATCTGAAGCCGGTGTCGCTCGCCGACTTCGCCGGCAAGCGCAAAGTGCTGAACATTGTGCCGAGCCTCGACACACCGACCTGCGCCACCTCGACCCGCAAGTTCAACGAAGCCGCCGCCAAGCTGACCAACACGGTCGTGATCGTCGTGTCGGGCGATCTGCCGTTCGCGGCGTCGCGCTTCTGCACGACCGAAGGCATCGAGAACGTCGTCACGGCGTCCACGTTCCGCGGCCATGAGTTCGCGCAAGCCTACGGCGTCGACGTAACGAGCGGCCCGCTGGCCGGCCTGACGGCACGCGCCGTGGTGGTGATCGACGAGAACGACAAGGTCGTTCACGCCGAACTGGTCGGCGAAATCAAGAACGAACCGAACTACGACGCAGCCCTCGCCGCGCTGAAGTAACGCCTTCGCGCACGAACCCGGCGCCGCGCTTCATGCGCGGCGCTGTCACATCGTCGCGCCCATTCTCTTTATCGTTTTTACAGGAACGCTCGCCTTGGCTACGCTGATTTGCGGCTCGCTCGCCTACGACAACATCATGACCTTCGAAGGCCGGTTCCGGGAGCACATCCTGCCGGAGCAGGTCCACATCCTGAACGTGAGCTTTCTGGTGCCGACCATGCGCCGCGAGTTCGGCGGCTGCGCGGGCAACATTGCCTACTCGCTGCATCTGCTGGGCGGCGACGCGCGCATCATGGGCACGCTCGGCTCGGTCGACGCGCAGCTCTATATGGACCGGTTCGAGCAACTCGGGCTGTCGACGGAGAGCGTGCTGGTGGTGCCGGACACGTACACGGCGCAGGCGATGATCACCACGGACCTGGAAAACAATCAGATCACCGCGTTCCACCCGGGCGCGATGATGCAGTCGCATCTGAATCGCGCTGATCAGGCCAAGGGCATCACGCTCGGCATCGTCGGGCCGGACGGTTACGACGGCATGATCCAGCACGCGGAGCATCTCGCGGCCGCGGGCGTCCCGTACATTTTCGATGTAGGCCAGGGCTTGCCGCTCTTCGACAGCGAGTCGCTGCGGCGCATGATTGAACTCGCCACTTATGTAGCGGTCAATGACTACGAAGCCAAACTGGTGAGCAACAAAACGGGCTGGTCGATCGAAGAGATCGCCGGCAAGGTCGAGGCGCTGATCGTCACGCTCGGCGAGCATGGCGCGCAGATCCATCACGCGGGCGGTATCGAAGAGATTCCGGCGGTGAAGGCACGGC
The DNA here is from genome assembly GCF_003634175.1 of Paraburkholderia sp. BL17N1. NCBI lineage: Bacteria > Pseudomonadati > Pseudomonadota > Betaproteobacteria > Burkholderiales > Burkholderiaceae > Paraburkholderia > Paraburkholderia sp. BL17N1. The sequence continues at coordinate 1,923,578 of NZ_RBIW01000001.1, read as the reverse complement.
AAGTGCTCGATCCGACAGGTTGCGGCGACGCGTTTCGCGGCGGCTTGCTGTACGGCATCGAGAACAAGCTCGGCTGGGCCACCACGGGGCGGCTGGCGAGCCTGATGGGTGCGCTGAAGATCGAACATCAGGGCCCGCAAAATTACGCGCCCAGCCGGGCCGAGATCAACGAGCGGTTCAAGCAGGCGTTCGGATACGACCTGCCGTAATACCGAGAGCTATTGGAGTTTAGGGAATGAGAATAACGAGTCGCCTGATCGTGGCCGCCTTGATTGCCGGTTCGCTGGCCATGTCGGGGTGTGCGTACAACAGCAGTTCCGCGGACGTGTACACGGCGTCGCAGGCGCAGCGCGAAGAAACGGTCCGCATGGGCACGGTGGATAGCGTGCGCGCCGTGAAGATCAGTTCGAACAATGGTCAGCCGAGCGGTCTCGGCGCGATCGGTGGCGGCGCTCTGGGCGCGGTGGCCGGCAGCAGGATCGGTGGTGGCACCGGCGCGATCGTCACGGGCATTATTGGCGGTCTGGCAGGCGCAGTGGCCGGCAATGCGGTCGAGAACGGCGTCGCGGTGCACGACGGTCTCGAGGTCACCGTCCGACTCGACAATGGCGACATGCGCGCCATCACGCAAAGCGCCACCGGCGAAATCTTCCGCGCCGGCGAACGCGTACGGTTGCTTTCCAGCGGCGGCGTCACGCGCGTCACGCACTAAGTTTCCCCTCTCGCGCGGCGAGGCTGTCTGCCGCCGCGACGACCTCACACGCATGCCCTCCCCTGTGCATGCGTTTTTTTCGCCTGCACGTTTTTCGCCGGGTGACTTCGCCTGGTGATTTCGCCGGGCGATTTCGCCGGGCGAAAAAAATCCCGTCGCCGGAAACCGGCAACGGGACTGACCGAGTAGCGCTCACCACGCTACTCAAGCGCTACTCGATCATCGGACACATCATGCGACGTGTCGAAGTACTTCTACCGCTCAGCGTCCGGATTACGGACGGCTGCCCGTCGGGAACGGCCATGCCGCTGCCGGGTTCAGCGCGGTCTTCACCGTCGCCGCCGGTGCGCTCGAAACAGAAGTCGCTGCGGGTGCGGGAGCCGCCTTCTTGGCGACAGCCTTCTTCGCAGGGGCAGCCTTCTTGGCAGGAGCAGCGGCTTTCTTCGCGGCAGCCTTCTTGGCAGGCGCAGCCTTTTTAGCGGCAGCCTTTTTCGCGGGCGCAGCCTTTTTAGCAGCAGCCTTTTTCGCAGGCGCAGCCTTCTTGGCAGCAGCCTTCTTGGCCGGTGCAGCCTTCTTCGCTGCAGCCTTCTTGGCCGGTGCCGCCTTCTTTGCTGCAACCTTCTTCACTGCGGCTTTCTTAGCCGGTGCAGCCTTCTTCGCAGCAACCTTCTTCACTGCGACTTTCTTGGCTGCAGCCTTCTTGGCCGGAGCAGCTTTCTTCGCTGCAACCTTCTTGGCCGGTGCTGCCTTCTTCGCCGCGACCTTCTTCACTGCCACTTTCTTGGCAGCGACTTTCTTTGCCGGAGCAGCTTTCTTAGCCGGAGCAGCCTTCTTTGCTGCGACCTTCTTGGCTGCGGGTTTCTTTGCGGCGGCTTTTTTTGCAGTTGCCATCATTTTCTCCTTCAGGTTTTCAGATGAGAGTCAGTTCAAACTACACCCTTCGTCAAAACCCGCTTCCCGCGGACGCTTCTCAGGGCGCGCGCTACGAAGCGGGCTATTCATCGGCGTACGCAGGTGCTGCGCGCTTACGCTAATGAATGCGGTAAGGCGCGCCGTGCCAAAAGGCACCGCGCGCCAGATCTGTTCGGCGTTGAGGCTCAACGCCGGCAATTGCTTGATCGAGCCGCCGGCAACGACGCCAGCGGCTTTTTCCGGGGGGAAGTTTGCCCATCCCACTGAAGGGTTCGCAAAGTGCCTGTCATAGTTGTGGGCCGCGAAGGCACGCGGCGCACCGGGCATGCTTTGCATCAGGCGATTCTGCTCCTAGCCAAAATTGCCGCGGCCCAAGCCGACGGCATCCCCATCGATGAATGCATTTGCAGCACGAACCCGGATCACTCCCAGGTCAGCGCGCCGCCAGTCTGATATTCGATCACTCGCGTCTCGAAGAAGTTGCGTTCCTTCTTCAGGTCGATCATCTCGCTCATCCACGGGAACGGGTTTTCCTCGTTCGGGTACAGCGGATCGAGACCGATCTGCTGGCAACGACGGTTGCAGATGAAGCGCAAATAGCTCTTGAACATCGACGCATTGAGGCCGAGCACCCCGCGCGGCATCGTGTCTTCTGCGTAACGATATTCAAGTTCGACCGCTTGCTGGAAGATCTCGCGGATTTCCGCGCGGAACTCAGCCGTCCAGAGTTGCGGGTTTTCGAGTTTGATCTGGTTGATCAGGTCGATGCCGAAGTTGCAGTGCATCGACTCGTCGCGCAGGATGTACTGGTACTGTTCCGCGGCGCCGGTCATCTTGTTCTGGCGACCCAGCGCCAGGATTTGCGTAAAGCCGACGTAGAAGAACAGGCCTTCCATCACACAGGCGAACACGATCAGCGAGCGCAGCAGCGTCTGGTCTGCCTCGAGCGTGCCGGTCTTGAAGGCCGGATCGGTCAGCACGTGGATGTACGGAATCAGGAATTCGTCTTTCGCGCGGATCGAGGAAACCTCGTGATACGCGTTGAAGATTTCGCCTTCGTCGAGACCCAGCGATTCGACGATGTACTGGTAGGCGTGCGTGTGGATCGCCTCTTCGAACGCCTGGCGCAGCAGGAACTGGCGGCATTCGGGCGCCGTGATGTGGCGGTAGGTGCCCAGCACGATATTGTTGGCGGCGAGGGAATCGGCCGTGACGAAGAAGCCCAGGTTGCGCTTGACGATGCGGCGCTCGTCTTCGGTCAGACCGTTCGGGTCTTTCCAGAGGGCGATGTCGCGCGACATGTTCACTTCTTGCGGCATCCAGTGGTTGGCACAACCAGCCAGATACTTTTCCCAAGCCCACTTGTATTTGAACGGCACCAACTGATTGACGTCGGTCTGGCCGTTGATGATGCGCTTGTCGGCGACGTTGACCCGCGCTTCCGAAACGGCAGCCGTTCCGGTAACAGCGTGAGCGACGGGAGCGACAGCGATGTCGTTCGCGAAAACGTCTTGAGCCGAGGGAGCATGAGGAGCGGAACGCGTTCCGACTTGCGAACCGACAGCCGATCCCGCAGCGTTGCGCAACACATTCTGTTGCGTAGCGCTCGAGGGAGTTACGGCAGTGATCTCGTCATCCCAGTTGAGCATAAATGTCACCATCAATTTAGAACGGTTTGTACCATCTTTTCACGAGCGATAAAAGAGTTCGCTGATGAAAAATCCTGTTTTCGATTCGCGTTGCTACGTTCATACAACACTTTGTTCAACGGAGTGTGTGCATCACCTCATGTGGAGCGTGTTGAACGTGTGTCGTCGAGGTGCTTCGCGAGCTCGAAGAGCAACGTGTCGATGCGACGTTTCGCTGCTCTATCTATCTGTATTGCGGAGCGTGCCTGTAGCGTCTTGCGACTGCTGACTGCTGACTCGCGTTGCTCGTCGCGATGGTCCGCGCTTGCTTCGCGCTTGCCCTGCGAGTGCTTCGCGTTTGCCTCGCATTTGCCTCGCGTTTGCCTATTCGTCAGTGCCGGCGAGGTGAAGTTCAATGCCATGTCGAGCGATGCATCGGGCCGGCTGCGTTGATCGACCCATCGATCGAAGCGTTTGCTGCGCGCACTGTGCCGCGCGCTTCGTCTGGTGCTGCCGACAGCTGATTGCCGAGTGACCGCTTCAAGACTTCAGTGACCTGCCTTGCTTCACTGCGTCGCTTCACTGCGTCGCCTCGCTGCGTTGCGATGAACAGCGCGCCTCGGATTCACTCGCCGCGCCGCTCATCGGCTTCACTTCTACTTCACTTGCTTCAGCTTCGCTGCTCGCTGCATGCGGGTCATTACCTACAACCCGTCAGCAAGCAGCGATCCTGCTACCTGCGTGCTTCTTATTGGCAAGCTTCGCACTCGTCGAAGCCAGGATCGCCCGGACGCATCATGCACACCGGACCATCCGCTTCCGGCGCTGCTTCAACCGCGACTGCTGCCGTGGCCGCTGCAGCCTGAAAGCCACCCGCGGCACCACCAGCCGCGCCATTGTTCGCACCGAAACCACCGGCCGCGCCACCCGCAGCGCCGCCCGAACCTTCGCCGCCACCCGAGCTCACGGCGTTCAGCGCGCCGTGCGCCACCGTCGATTTCTCGACGTGAGTCGCCGCCATCGTGCGGAGGTAGTAGGTCGTCTTCAGGCCACGCACCCAGGCGAGCTTGTAGATCTCGTCGAGCTTCTTGCCCGACGCGCCGCCCATGTAAATGTTCAGCGACTGCGCCTGGTCGATCCACTTCTGCCGACGCGACGCCGCTTCGACCAGCCACTTCGGATCGACTTCGAACGCGGTGGCGTAGATCGCGCGCAGGTCGGCCGGGATGCGGTCGATGCGCGAGAGCGTGCCGTCGAAGTACTTCAGGTCGGCGACCATCACTTCGTCCCACAGGCCGCGCGCCTTCAGGTCGCGCACCAGGTAGTCGTTGACCACCGTGAATTCGCCCGACAGATTCGACTTCACATACAGGTTCTGGAAGGTCGGTTCGATGCAAGCCGACACGCCGATGATGTTCGAGATCGTCGCCGTCGGCGCGATCGCGACGCAGTTCGAGTTGCGCATGCCGTAGGTGGCGATGCGCGAACGCAGTTCGGTCCAGTCCATCGACTCGCTCGAATCGACTTCGACGTAACCGCCGCGCGCTTGCTCCAGCAGCTTCACCGAGTCTTGCGGCAGGATGCCGCGATCCCACAGCGAGCCGCGGTAGCTGGAGTAGCGGCCGCGTTCCTGCGCCAGTTCCGTCGACGCGTAGTAAGCGTAGTAGCAGACCGCTTCCATCGACGTGTCGGCGAACTTGACCGCTTCTTCCGACGCGTACGGCGTGCGCAGCAGATGCAGGCAGTCCTGGAAGCCCATGATGCCCATGCCGACCGGACGGTGCTTCAGGTTCGAGTTACGCGCCTTGGCGACCGCGTAATAGTTGATGTCGATCACGTTGTCGAGCATGCGCATCGCCACGCTGACGGTGCGCTTCAGCTTGTCGTGGTCGAGCACGAGCGTGCCGTCGGCCTGTTCCTTCAGGTGAGCGACGAGGTTCACGGAGCCCAGGTTGCAGACGGCGATTTCGGCGTCGCTGGTGTTCAGCGTGATTTCCGTGCACAGGTTCGACGAGTGGACGACGCCGACGTGTTGTTGCGGCGAGCGCACATTGCACGGATCCTTGAACGTGATCCACGGGTGGCCGGTTTCGAACAGCATGCCCAGCATCTTGCGCCACAGTTGCGCCGCCGGGATCTTCTTGAACAGCTTGATCTCGCCGCGCGCGACCTTGTCTTCGTAAGCCGTGTAAGCCGTTTCGAATTCCGCGCCGAACTTGTCGTGCAGATCCGGGCAGGTGGACGGCGAGAACAGCGTCCAGTCGCCGCCTTCCATCACGCGCTTCATGAACAGGTCGGGAATCCAGTTCGCCGTGTTCATGTCGTGCGTGCGACGACGGTCGTCGCCGGTGTTCTTGCGCAGCTCGAGGAATTCCTCGATGTCCAGGTGCCACGTTTCCAGGTACGCGCACACCGCGCCCTTGCGCTTGCCGCCCTGGTTCACGGCAACTGCCGTGTCGTTGACCACCTTCAGGAACGGCACGACGCCTTGCGACTTGCCATTGGTACCCTTGATGTGCGAGCCCAAAGCACGCACGCGGGTCCAGTCGTTGCCCAGACCGCCGGCGAACTTCGACAGCAGCGCGTTTTCCTTCAGCGCTTCGTAGATGCCGTCGAGGTCGTCGTCGACCGTGGTCAGGTAGCACGACGACAATTGCGAACGGCGCGTGCCCGAGTTGAACAGCGTAGGCGTGGACGACATGAAGTCGAAGCTCGACAGCACGTTGTAAAACTCGATCGCGCGCGCTTCGCGGTCGATCTCGTTCAGCGACAAACCCATCGCGACACGCATAAAGAATGCCTGCGGCATTTCGATGCGCACACCGTCGTGATGCAGGAAGTAGCGGTCGTACAGCGTTTGCAGGCCGAGGTAGCCGAATTGCAGATCGCGGTTGTTGTCGAGCGCGGCGCCGAGGCGCTTCAGGTCGAACTGCAGCAGCTTGTCGTCGAGCAGCTCGGCTTGCACGCCGCGCTTGATGAACTGCGGGAAGTATTCGGCGTAACGCTCGCCCATTTCCGTTTGCGTGACTTCCTCTTCGAGGATCTCGCGGCGGATCGTGTGCAGCAGGATGCGCGCGGTGACCTGGCTATACGCCGGATCTTTTTCGATCATGGTGCGGGCAGCCAGGATCGCCGAGTCGTAGACCTGGCTCATCGGCACGCCGTCGTACAGATTCTTGACCGTTTCCGCGATGATCGGATCGGCGCTCACGGCGTCGCCCAGGTTCGAGCAAGCCAGTTCGATGATGCCGCGCAGCGCAGCCATATCCAGCGGACGCGTGACGCCGTTGTCGGTCACGTTCAGACCCGGCGTGTTCGCCACGATCTGATCGTCATGACCGCGCGCCTGCGTGCGCTTCTCGCGATACAGCACGTACGCACGCGCGACGTTGTGCTCGCCGCCGCGCATCAGCGCGAGTTCGACCTGATCCTGAATGTCTTCGATATGGAACGTGCCGCCGTTCGGACGGCTGCGCACGAGTGCGCGCACCACATTCTGCGTGAGCTGCTCGACCAGTTCGCGCACACGCGCCGACGCGGCGCCTTGACCACCGTTCACGGCCAGAAATGCCTTCGTCACGGCGATGGCGATTTTCGACGGTTCGAACGACACGACGCTGCCGTTGCGGCGGATCACCTTGTAGTCGGCGAAGGTCGCTTGCGGCGCGAGCGCTTGTGCGCCTTGTGCCTGGCCGAAGGCCTGGCCAGTCGGTGAGCCCTCGTACCGGGTCGTCACGTTGTCGGTGGTTTGCATGTGCAAAGCTCCTGGTCCTGGAAATGTTGCGGGAAGATCCGCGGATTAAAACGAACGCTGCGCCGCCGCGTGCGCAAGCGATGAGGTGCAGGAAAGGGACCGGCTGAGCCGGCTGGCGGGATGCGAGCGCGATGAAGCCTGGTTCGAATTGATAACGGTCTTCATCGTGTATGTCGCGATCACTTGCCAAGCCCCTTTCCTGAATGCTTCTGGATGCCGCCGGTGGTCTCTCCGGCCACGCCACAGGAATATTTTTTCGCTGCCTGAAATGCTTGCGGCGCCGTGCTCGGAGAGCGGACGCCGCTGACTTATTCACCCAGTTGTGCACCCGGTTATTCACATGGTTATGCACAGAACACCACAAGATGTTGTGCGCAACTGGATTTGTGGCACCAAGTATAGTGGAGATTCGAGACAGGTCAAATCGAAATATTTACTTTCGATGTCTTGACTTTTGCTTAGCGCGGCGCGAAGCCGACTCCCCGGAGAACAAGGCAGCGCCTCGCTCTCCTCGCATCACGCGAAGTCGCGCGAAGGGTCGTTACCGCGTTTTGGAAAACTTGAGATAGGGGAAATACTGAGCGTCGAGCGCGGTGTCGCGCTGCAGACGCGACCACTCGAAATGCGGCCCAGGATCGGTCTTGCGACCGGGGGCGATGTCCGAGTGACCGGCGAGCGCTTCGACCGGATAGTGAGCCTTGAGCGCGCTCACCAACGCGCCGAGCGTGCGGTATTGAGCCGCTTCGAAAGGCGCGGTGTCGCTGCCCTCCAATTCGATGCCGATCGAGAAATCATTGCAGCGCTCGCGGCCGAAAAAATTCGACGGCCCCGCGTGCCACGCGCGTTCGTTGCACGACACGAACTGTTCGAGCGCGCCGTCGCGATGAATCACGAAATGCGCCGACACCCGCACGCCGCGCAGATGCGAGTCGTAGTAGGGATGGGTGTCGCAATCGAGCGTGTTGAGGAACAGTTCGGCGATCGCGGTGCCGCCGAATTCGTTGGGAGGCAGGCTGATGTTGTGAACAACGATCAGTGTCGGCACGGCCCCTGCGGGCCGCGCTTCGAAATTCGGCGATGGCAGTTTGCGCGCGGCGGCGACCCAACCGTCGGGGTCGACGGCGAACTCGACGCTCATCGAGCGTCGCGGCCCGTGGGTCGCGCGCCGTGACGCTGCGCGTGCGCGGCGCTGCAGAACGGCTGCCCCGCCACCACCACGGAATCGCTCTTCGGCGCGTGCACGCCGCATTCGACACAACGGATCATCGGCTCGGGGAGCTGCGCCGGCGCGGACGCGGTTGAACCCGCGCCGCCGTTCGGACCTTTGGCACCCGCGGCGCCATTCGCGCCGGAGCCGGTGCGTTGCGACGCCTGCGCGTCATGACGGCGCAGCGCCTTCACCAGCCACTGGCCGACGATGAACAACAGGATCAGCAGAAAAATTTGTCGCATGGGACACGCTCACACTACAGCACGGTGCAACAGCACCTCGAATACAAACCGGCTGCCGACGTACGCTAGCAACAGCGCGACGAACGACGCCAGCACCCAGCGCAGTGCCGCACGGCCGCGCCAGCCGGAAACCTTGCGCGCCGTCAGCAGCGCGCCGAACATCACCCAGGAAAGAATCGCGAACACGGTCTTGTGATCGAGCCGCAATGCGCGATCGACCAGTTGCTCGCTGAACAGAATGCCCGACACCAGCGTCAACGTCAGCAGGACGAAACCCGCGCCGATCAGACGGAACAGCAGCTTCTCCAGCGTGAGGAGCGGCGGCAGCGTATCGAGCCAGCTCGACAGCCAGCCGTTGCCCGCCGCAGCCGCGTGACGCTGCGCGACGCCGCCGCGCATGGCATGCAGCCGCCGCTCGACCAGCAGCATCAGAACGGCGTGCAGCGCGGCGATCGCGAACAAGCCGTACGCGATGTTGGCGATCAGGAAGTGCAGCTTGAACATCGGCGCGGCGGAATACGGCAGCACGCGCACGCCGCCGAACGCGAGCGGCAACAACGAAGCGACGCAGGCGAGCGGGAGGACCAGCAGGCGCAGACCGTCGAGCGGAAAGAAAAAACTCTCTATCCAGTAGATGCCGGCGCCCAGCCAGAACATGGCCGACAGCGCGAACGCAAAACCGAACACCATGGCGTTCTGCGGGAAGATGGTGGTGTGCAGCAGCACCCCGTGGGCGAGCAGTGCCACGAACAGCAGCGCGCGGCCCGAGCTGCTCATGCCCGAAGCAGCCGACGGGGCCGACACGGACGCCGGCGCGGCGGGCACCGGCGGCACGCTTTCGAGCATGGGACGCAACGCGGCGTGCCGGTGCGAGCGCCAGCCGGCCACGGCTAAACCGCCGTAGAGGAGCGCAGTGAGGGCATACAGTACAATATCCATATTCGAAGTTTACACTAGGCCCCTGCTCCGCGACGTCTCCTGCATCGCGCCCCGCTCCGGCCGCACTGTTCATCGCTCCCCATGCTCGACAATCTGACTCAACGGATGGCGCGCGTCGTCAAGACGCTGCGCGGCGAAGCCCGGCTCACCGAGGCGAACACCCAGGAAATGCTGCGCGAGGTGCGTCTCGCGCTGCTCGAGGCCGACGTGGCGTTGCCCGTCGTACGCGAGTTCATCGCCAAGGTGAAGGAAAAGGCGCTCGGCGAAGAAGTTATCAGCAGCCTCTCGCCGGGTCAGGCGCTGGTGGGCGTAGTGCAGCGCGAACTGACCGCGATCATCGGCGGCGACTACGAAGGCAAGGCGGTCGAGCTCAACCTCGCCGTCACGCCGCCGGCCGTGATCCTGATGGCGGGTCTGCAGGGCGCGGGTAAGACGACCACCGTGGGTAAGCTCGCCAAGCTGCTGCGCGAGAAGTACAAGAAGAAAGTACTGACCGTCTCGTGCGACGTGTACCGCCCCGCCGCTATCGCGCAGTTGAAGACGGTGACCGAGCAGGTCGGCGCGGATTTCTTCCCGTCCGAACCGGATCAGAAACCGGTCGACATCGCGCGCGCCGCCGTGGATTGGGCCAAGCGCCACTATCACGACGTGCTGCTGGTCGACACGGCCGGCCGTCTCGGCATCGACGAAGCGATGATGCAGGAAATCACCGCGCTGCATAACACGCTGAAGCCGGCGGAGACGCTGTTCGTGGTCGACGCGATGCTCGGTCAGGACGCGGTCAACACCGCCAAGGCGTTCAGCGACGCGCTGCCGCTTACCGGCGTGGTCCTGACCAAGCTCGACGGCGACTCGCGCGGCGGCGCCGCGCTCTCCGTGCGTCATGTCACCGGCAAGCCGATCAAGTTCGTCGGCGTCGCGGAAAAGCTCGACGGTCTCGAAGTCTTCTACCCGGATCGCATGGCGAACCGGATTCTCGGCATGGGCGACATTCTCGCCCTCGTCGAAGAAGCGCAACGCGGCGTGGACGTGCAGGCCGCGCAAAAGCTCGCCGACAAGGTCAAGAAGGGCGGCGACTTCGATCTGAACGACTTCCGCGCACAGCTCACGCAAATGAAGGGCATGGGCGGCCTGTCGTCGCTGATGGACAAGCTGCCCGCGCAGTTTCAGCAGGCCGCCGCCGGCGCCAACATGGGCCAGGCCGAGAAGCAGATGCGCCGCATGGAAGGCATCATCAATTCCATGACGCCGCAGGAGCGCGCCAAGCCCGATCTCATCAAGGCCACGCGCAAGCGCCGCATCGCCGCGGGCGCGGGCGTGCAGGTTCAGGAAGTCAACCGCATGCTGAATCAGTACGACCAGATGCGCACCATGATGAAAAAGCTCAAGGGCGGCAATCTGCAAAAGATGATGCGCGGCATGAAGGGTATGTTGCCCGGCATGCGCTAAGCTTTAGCAAGACGGCGACACGCGTTCCGCGCATGAACCACGGAACGCGCCCCTGACTCCGCTGGGCCGACTCCCGCTTTGTGCGGGTTTATTCTGTACCGCGCGCCGCCGTCCTCACTCACACTATGTATACAGTCACCGCCCGCCAGACGTCATGAACCGCGAAGAAGCTCTCCACATTTTTAGCCACTCCGAAGAAATCGTTTCGGCCGACGACGTCAACGCGTCGATCAGCGGCATGGCGGCCGCCATCCGCAACGAGATGAGCGAGGACTTCCCGCTCGTGCTGTCGGTCATGGGCGGCGCGGCGGTGTTCACCGGCATGCTGCTGCCACACCTCGATTTCCCGCTCGAGTTCGACTACATCCACCTCACCCGCTACCGCAATACCACCAAGGGCGGCAACGAGATGCAGTGGCGCGTGGCGCCGGCGGAGTCGGTGAAGGATCGCGTCGTGCTGGTGCTCGACGACATTCTCGACGAAGGCGAGACGATGGCCGCGATTCGCGACCGCATTCTCGCGATGGGCGCGAAGCGCTTCCTGAGCGCGGTGCTGTGCGAGAAGATCATTCCGAAGGCCAAGCCGCTGCGTCCGGATTATTGCGGCTTCGAAGTGCCGGACCGTTATGTGTTCGGCTGCGGCATGGATGCGAAGGGTTACTGGCGTAACCTGCCGACGATTCGCGCGCTGACCGAAGGGGCTTGAGGTCTCTTTGAGGCGCCCGCTTTCGGGCGGTTAAGCCGGTATCGGTATAAAAAAAGCGGCCCCGTTAAACCGAGCGCCGCTTTTTTGTTGGCTGTGTGACGCCGCCACGCCAAACATTGGCCCGCTCCGGTATCACAGTTGATGCACGAACGACCGAATCCCGCCGAGCATCATCTCCACCGAAATCGCCACCAGCACGAGACCCATCAGCCGCTCGAAGGCCATCATGGCGCGCTCGCCGAGCCACGCCTGAATGCGCTCCGCCAGCATCAGCACGATTGCGCAGACCACCATCGTGACGGTCAGCGCGCCGATCCACTCAAACATCTTGCCGGGCGCCTGCGACGTCAGCAGCATCACCGTGGCGAGTGCCGACGGCCCCGCCAGCGCGGGAATGGCGAGCGGCACGATCAGCGGCTCTCCGCCGCGCGTGTCGCCGCCGAACGGACCGTCCGGATGCGGAAACACCATTCTGAGCGCGATAAGAAACAGCACGATCCCGCCGCCGATGCGCAGCGACTGGTCGGTCAGACTCATCATGCGCAGAAAGCGGTCGCCGACCACCATGAAGATCAGCAGAATCGCGAAGGCGATCGCCACCTCGCGCAGAATGACGACCGTGCGCCGCTTCGGCGCCACCCCGCGCAGACAGCTGATGAAGAGCGGAATGTTGCCGAGCGGATCGGTGATCAGAATCAGCAGGACGGTCGCGGACAGGAAGGTGTACTCCACCGTCCGCTCCGCTTAGCACGCCAACGCAGCGCGAACTTTCCCGATCACCGTTTGCGCGGCGTCTTCGACGGGCAGAAGCGTCGCTTCGGCGTCGCGGCGGCCCTGGTATTCGAGCTTGCCTTCCTTGAGGCCACGGTCGCCGATCACCAGACGATGCGGCACGCCGATCAGCTCCCAGTCGGCGAACATCACGCCCGGGCGCTCGCCGCGGTCGTCGAGGATCACGTCGATGCCGGCTTCGACCAGCGCCGCGTACAGCTTGTCGGCCTCCGTGCGCACCGCTTCGCTGCGGTCGTAACCCATCGGGCACAGCACAACTTCGAACGGCGCAATCGATTCCGGCCAGATGATGCCCTTGTCGTCGAAATTCTGTTCGATCGCGGCGCCCAGGATACGGGTGACGCCGATGCCGTAGCAGCCCATTTCCATCGGACGCGGCTTGCCGGTTTCGTCGAGGCAGGTCGCGTTCATCGCCTCGGAATACTTGGTGCCGAGTTGGAACACGTGACCCACTTCGATACCGCGGCAGATGTCGATCACACCCTTGCCGTCCGGCGACGGATCGCCCTTCTTCACGTTGCGAATATCGGCGACGACCGGTTCCGGCAGATCGCGGCCCCAGTTCACACCGGTGGTGTGGTAATCCACCTCGTTCGAGCCCACCACGAAGTCGCTCATGTTCGCGACCGTGCGATCCGCGACGACCTTGATCGGCTTCTTCGTGTTGATCGGGCCGAGATAACCCGGCGGCGTACCGAAGGTTTCGATAATTTCAGCTTCAGTCGCCATGCGGAAGTCGGCCAGCCCCGGCAGCTTGCTCGCCTTGATCTCGTTCAGATCGTGATCGCCGCGCAGCATCAACAACCAGATGGTCGGCTCGGCGCCTTCATTTTCAGTGGCGAGGATGATCGACTTGATCGTGCGCTCGAGCGGAATGTTCAGCAGCTCGGCCACCGCTTCGCACTTCGCCTTGCCCGGCGTGGGCGTTTTCTTCATCTCTTCGGCGGGGGCCGCGCGTTCCGCGTACAGCGGCAATGCTTCGGCCGCTTCGACGTTCGCCGCGAAATCGGAGGTCGGGCAATAGGCGATCGCGTCTTCACCGGTCTCGGCGATCACGTGGAATTCGTGCGAGCCGCTGCCGCCAATCGAACCGTTGTCCGCCGCCACCGCGCGGAAGTCCAGACCGAGGCGAGTGAAAATGCGCACGTACGCGTCGTACATCTTGCGATACGACTCGCGCAGACCGTCCATGTCCTTGTCGAACGAGTACGCGTCTTTCATGATGAATTCGCGGCCGCGCATCACACCGAAACGCGGACGGATCTCGTCGCGGAACTTGGTCTGGATCTGGTAGAAGTTCACCGGCAACTGGCGATAGCTCTTGATCTGATTGCGCGCGATGTCCGTCACCACTTCTTCGTGGGTCGGTCCGATCACGAAATCGGACTGCTTGCGATCCTTGAAGCGCAACAGCTCAGGACCGTACTTCTCCCAGCGGCCCGATTCCTGCCACAACTCGGCCGGCTGCACCGCAGGCATCAGTAATTCAATACCGCCTGCCCGGTTCATTTCTTCGCGCACGATGGCTTCCACCTTGCGGATCGAGCGCAGGCCGACCGGCAGGTAGTTATAGATACCGCCGGCGACGCGCCGGATCATGCCGGCGCGCACCATGAGCTTGTGGCTGACGATCTCTGCGTCGGCGGGAGCTTCTTTGAGGGTACCGATAAAGAAACGGGAAGCTTTCATTCAGATTATCCAAAAGCGGCGGCTCCGGAGGGACCGCCCGAAAGGTGAAAACGGTGGGGAAATCGACACAGATCCGGCTCTGAGCCGGCATGGCTCACCTGACAATACACTGACATCGGTACAGCGCGGTCCGACCTCGGCACCGACGTCGCCGCGCAAAGCCTTTGCACAAGGGATAAGGCACGGAAAGACTGACAGGCTACCGCAAACGCGGGCCTTTGGCGGCGAATCGTTCCAATCTGGTGCGAATCGGTGCGTCAGACCCGTTATCTGTTTATAATCAAAGCAATTTTAAAGGATTCGAAGGTGGTTGTATGCTGGATCGTGAAGGCTTTCGCCCGAACGTCGGCATCATCCTCTTGAACGCGCACAACGAGGTGTTTTGGGGCAAACGGCTCCGTGAACATTCCTGGCAGTTTCCGCAAGGGGGCATCAAGTACGGAGAGACCCCCGTGCAAGCGATGTATCGGGAGTTACACGAAGAAACCGGGCTGCTTCCTGAGCACGTCAAGGTGATTGGTCGCACGCGCGACTGGTTGCGTTACGAGGTGCCTGACAAGTTCATCAAGCGCGAAGTACGCGGTCATTACCGCGGCCAGAAACAAATCTGGTTTTTGCTCCGGATGGTTGGACGCGACTGCGACATCTGCTTGCGCGCCACCGACCACCCTGAGTTCGATGCGTGGCGCTGGAACGAGTATTGGGTGCCGCTCGACTGTGTGATCGAGTTCAAGCGGGATGTATATCAGTTGGCGCTGACGGAGCTATCCCGTTTCATGCGCCGGGCTGCGCCGCGTGCGGAAAAACCTGGCGGGCACCATGGGCCGCGCTATCCCCGGATAGCGTCATCAATGGAAAGTCCGCCGGATTCCACGGTAATGACGGTGACTTCTGTGACCACCGTCAGCATCGAAACATCGGTTCACGTTACGATCGCGTCCGATTGCGGTCCGGGGTCCGGGTCAACGGCAGAAGTAGACGCCGCGCCGGAACACGAAGACGAATCGGCAGGCGAAACGGCCGGCTCGCTGTTCCGCCCGGGCGTGCGCAATTAACAACTCTGTGCGGCTGTCCACGCCGCCTCTCTCTGGCGCGGCTCGACGAGCCGCGCCAGTGTTTCGGGGAAACCATATTGAAAGCACTTGCTCTCGTCGTGGCGTGCGTCGCCACCGGCGCCCTGCTGGCTGGTTGTTCGAGCGCCGGCAAACCAACCAATAAAGACGACAGCGCGTTTGTCTATCTGCTGGACCGCCAGGGCAACTGGGTTGAGAACAAGGTGGACGCTCTGCCGCCGCTGCCGCAGGATTCGAATCTGCTGCCTTTCGAAGTCTCCGGCAATACGCCGCTGCAGTTCGCGGTCGACCGGAATTCGCTGACCGTGGGTACGGACGGCGTGGTTCGCCTTACCGTCGTCGTGGCAAGCCCGAGCGGCGCTCGTAACGTAATTTACGAAGGGATTCGCTGCGACACGTACGAATGGCGCCAGTATGCGGGCCTGAATTCTGATCACGACGGGTGGGACACGACGGTCGCCAACAGCTTCACGCGTATCGAGAATGGCGCGCTGAACGCCTATCAGGCGGCGCTGTATCAGGACTATCTATGCGCGAACAAGATGCCCATGGGGAATGCGGCCTCGATTCTGGAGAACATCCGCTATAAGCGCACGGCGAGTTCGTCGATTCACTGAGCTTTGGATCCATGCAGCTTATGGGCGTGAAAAAAGCCGTTCCAGCTTTCGCTGGAACGGCTTTTTGTTTGCCGTATCCGTGTCCCCGCGCTTGCGACTATCGGTGACCTAGACGAGCACCAGATTATCGCGGTGGATAAGCTCCGGCTCGAGCATATAGCCAAGCACCGATTCAATCTCGCCACTCGGGCGCCGCTGAATGAGCTTGGTTTCCGCGCTGCTGTAGTTCGTCAGGCCGCGCGCCACTTCGCGCCCAGTTGCGCTCAGACAGGCGATCACTTCACCGCGCGCAAAGGCACCCTGAACGCCGACGATGCCGATAGGCAGCAGGCTCTTGCCGCCGTCAGTAAGTTTTTCGACCGCGCCGTCGTCGATCACTACATGGCCGCGCACCTGGAGATGATCCGCCATCCATTGCTTGCGCGCCGCCATGCGTGCCGTGCGCGCGATCAGCTGCGTGCCGATCGCCTCACCCGAGGCCAACCGCGACAGCACATCCGCTTCACGCCCGCTTGCGATCACCGTATTGGCGCCGCTGTGTGCCGCGCGCTTGGCGGCGAGAATCTTGGTCAGCATCCCGCCACGACCGAGACTCGAACCCGCGCCGCCCGCCATGGCTTCGAGGTCCGGCGCCCCAGCATCGGCCTGCTGGACCAGCGTGGCAGTCGGATCCTTGCGCGGGTCGGCGGTGAAAAGTCCTTGCTGATCGGTGAGGATGACGAGTGCGTCGCCTTCGATCAGGTTTGCGACGAGCGCCCCGAGCGTGTCGTTGTCGCCGAACTTGATTTCATCGGTGACGACCGTGTCGTTCTCGTTGATGATCGGCACGACGCCCAGGCGCAGAAGCGTGAGCAACGTGGAGCGCGCATTCAGATAGCGTTCGCGATCGGCCAGATCGGCGTGCGTGAGCAGAATCTGCGCGGTCTGAATGGAGTGCTCGGCAAAGCGGCTTTCGTACACCTGCGCGAGACCCATCTGGCCAACGGCAGCGGCCGCCTGCAGTTCGTCGATCTCGCGTGGCCGTTTGGTCCAGCCGAGCCGTTGCATTCCTTCGGCAATGGCACCCGAGCTGACGAGCACCACTTCCTTGCCTTGCGCGCGCAGGGCGGCAATCTGCGCGGCCCAGCGGCCGATAGCAGCATGATCGAGGCCGCGCCCGTCATTCGTGACGAGGCTCGAACCGACTTTTACTACCAATCGCCGTGAATCTGCGATGACGGAACGCATTGTGCGCGGTCTCCCAAGATGTCGCGTGATGCATACCGGTAACCCGCCCGGGCGCCGGCGCTCGAGCTTTTTATGCCTGCGGGTCGGTGCCGGCGTCGTCCGCGGCGGCCGGCGCTTCCGGCTTCTCGCGGAAGCGCACGTCAGCAGCGAGATCTTCGGCTTCCGCTGCGCGCTGTGCGTCCGAGTGCGCGGCGATGTGGTCGAACACCGCGTAGCAAAGGTTTTCGCAGCCCTGGCCTGTCAGCGCAGAGATTTCGAACACCGGGCCGTCCCAACCGAAGCCTTCGATGAACGCCGAAACACGGGCTTGGCGCTCGTCTTCGGGCACCATGTCAAGCTTGTTCAGCACCAGCCAGCGCGGCTTTTCATACAGTAGCTCGTCGTACTTGCGCAGCTCGTTGACGATCGCCTTGGCTTCCGCGACCGGATCGACCGCGTCGTCGAACGGTGCGAGGTCGACGATATGCAGCAACAAGCCCGTGCGCTGCAAGTGACGCAGGAACTGGTGGCCGAGGCCCGCGCCTTCCGCCGCGCCTTCGATCAAGCCAGGAATGTCGGCGATCACGAAGCTGCGGCTCGGCCCGACACGCACCACGCCGAGATTCGGCGCGAGTGTCGTGAACGGGTAATCGGCGATCTTCGGCTTGGCGTTCGACACCGACGCGATGAAGGTCGACTTGCCGGCGTTCGGCATGCCGAGCAGACCGACGTCTGCCAGCACCTTCAGTTCGAGGCGCACCATGCGGCGCTCGCCCGGCTTGCCGTCCGTTTTCTGACGCGGTGCGCGGTTCGTGCTGGATTTGAAATGCAGGTTTCCGAGACCGCCCGCGCCACCCTGAGCGATCTGCACGCTCTGATTGTGCTCGGTCAGATCGGCGATCAGCTCGCCGGTCTCCATGTCGGTGATCGTGGTGCCGACCGGCATGCGCAGCGTGATGTCGTCGCCGCCTTTGCCGTAGCAGTCCGCGCCGCGGCCGTTTTCGCCGTTGCGCGCCAGGTGTTTCTTCGCGTAGCGGTAGTCGATCAGCGTGTTGATGTTGCGGTCCGCGACCGCGATCACGCTGCCGCCCCGGCCGCCGTCGCCGCCATCCGGGCCGCCGAACGGAACGAACTTCTCGCGGCGCATCGACGCGCTGCCATCCCCTCCGTCGCCGGCGATGACTTCAATCCTCGCTTCGTCAATGAACTTCATGCGTAACTCCGTCCCGTGGTGTACTGCCAGATGGTGCTGCTAGATTTATTGCTACTGGATGCTGCTATTTTGCCGCGCCCGCCGCGAGTCGATCAATCGACCGAACCGCATAGGACCTAGCGGCACGAAGGGCGTTCCTGCCCATTCATCCGGCGAAAACCTGCCGGAATAAAAAAAGCCCCGCTAACTTCGCGGGGCCTTTTTCCGGTCCTGAAGCCCGTGCCTGAGTAAGCTCAGACTGCTGCCGGGACGACGTTGACCATGTGCTTCTTCGCTGCGCCCTTCGTCGAGAAATTGACGTGGCCGTCCGTCAGCGCGAACAAGGTGTGATCCTTGCCGATGCCAACGTTTTCGCCCGGGTGCATGCGCGTGCCACGTTGACGAACGATAATGCCGCCAGCGTTGATAGCCTGACCGCCGTAAACCTTCACGCCGAGGCGCTTCGATTCGGAGTCACGGCCGTTGCGGGATGATCCGCCTGCCTTTTTGTGTGCCATTTGATTTGCTCCTTAACCGGTGCGCTTACGCGTTGATCGCGTCGATGCGCAGTTCGGTATAGTTCTGGCGGTGGCCGCCATGCTTCTGGTAGTGCTTCCGGCGACGCATCTTGAAGATGGTCACTTTCTTGTGACGACCTTGCGACACGACGGTAGCCTTGACGGAAGCCCCACTGACCAGCGGCGCACCGAACTTAATCGATTCGCCTTCGCCCACTGCGAGAACCTGGTCGAGCGTGATTTCAGCGTCAATGTCTGCCGGTATCTGTTCTACTTTAAGTTTTTCGCCGACGGCAACTTTATACTGCTTGCCACCGGTTTTTATGACCGCGTACATTGAGAACCTCACTCTGTGTTCATTTTTTCCACGCACCGCGCGCGGAAACCCGTGATTATACATAGAGTTAGCTGCTCGGTCAAAACTCATTGAGGAGCGCCGCGCGCAGCGTCCGGCGCCTTGCAGCACAGGCCCGGCACGCGGTTCTGCCGCCGCCCGGAACGCGCCGCGCCGCAGCCTGCGACCCGGAACTGTCGCGATTCGCCTTATAATTCGCGGCACTACCCAATTCAGCCATCATGTCGTCGACTGCCACCCCCTCCTCCAACGCCGCCAGCCTGCTCGCTCCGATCGCCGAAGACATGCAGCAGGTCAATCGCGTCATACGGCACCGTCTTGCATCCGACGTGATGCTGATCAACCAGATTTCCGAGTACATCATCAGCGCGGGCGGCAAGCGGCTGAGGCCGGCCTTGCTGCTGCTGGTGGCCGGCGCGTTGGGCGAAACCACAGGGCATCGGCACGAACTGGCGGCGGTCGTCGAATTCATTCATACGGCCACGCTGCTGCACGACGACGTGGTCGACGAATCCGACCTGCGGCGCGGCCGCCAGACTGCCAACGCGCTGTTCGGCAACGCCGCCAGCGTGCTGGTGGGCGATTTCCTGTACTCGCGCTCGTTCCAGATGATGGTCGGCGTGGGCAAGATGCGCGTGATGGAGATTCTGTCGGAGGCGACCAACATCATCTCCGAGGGCGAAGTACTGCAGCTCCTGAACATGCACGACGCGGACGTGGACGAAGCCCGCTATATGCAGGTGATCCGCTACAAGACCGCCAAGCTGTTCGAAGCAGCCGCCCAATTGGGCGCGGTACTGGCCGGATCAGACGCGAAAACGGAAGCCGCCGCTGCCGAATTCGGCCGGCGCATCGGCACCGCGTTCCAGATCATGGACGACTGGCTCGACTACACGGGCACAGCTGAGTCGATGGGCAAGAACGCCGGCGACGACCTTCGCGAAGGCAAACCCACTCTGCCGCTGATCTATCTGATCGAACGCGGCACGCCGGAGCAGTCGGCGCTCGCGCGGGAAGTGATCGAGCAAGGTGGCACGGAACGTTTCGACACTATTTTCGAGGCGATCACGCGCTCCGGCGCACTGGATCACACGCTCGAATGCGCGAAAAAGGAAGCTCAGGCCGCCGCTGCAGCAATTTCTTCGTTTCCGGATTCCATTTTTAAAGAGAGCCTGCTAGAATTATGTTCTTACTCGACGGCAAGACAGTCTTGAACGAGACTGAAACGCTGGCTTAGTCTGAATCGAGTCTGCAGTACACATCGGGGTGTAGCTTAGCCTGGTAGAGCGCTACGTTCGGGACGTAGAGGCCGGAGGTTCGAATCCTCTCACCCCGACCAGATTCGCCTTGTTAGTTCAAGGCTCAAAAAACCGCCCAGCTTGCTCGGCGGTTTTTTGTTTTCTTGGGTCACGCGCGGCGTGTTCAGCGTGTTATTTCCCTCACGCACCCCGCACCGCCATCGTCGCCCTGTCTTTTGCCGCCAGTACGAACAGTGCGCGCAAGCCCCTCTGCTATATTCTCTTCATCCTTTCCCTATCCTTCACGACGCGTGCAACAACTTCCCTTATGGGCGCAGATTGGCGCCGTCTTTCTGCTGCTTATCTGCTCGAGCTTCTTTTCGATTTCCGAAACGGCGATGATGGCGATCAATCGCCATCGCCTGAAACATCTGGCCAATCAAAACGCGCTCGGCGCAAAGACCACTCAAAGTCTCCTCGCGCAGACGGATCAGCTTTTGAGCGTCGTGCTGATCGGCAACAATCTGTTCAACACCATCATTCCGGTGCTCACCACCTCGATCGCCTTGCACACGTTCGGCCGGAACAACCTCGTGCTGTCGATCGCGACCGGCATCGTCGCGTTTCTGATCATCGTGTTCGCGGAAATCACGCCGAAGATCGTCGGCGCGACGTTCCCTGAAAAAGTCGCGCTGCCGGCCAGTCTGCTGATCGCGCCGATGATGCGCGTCGCCAAACCGCTAGTCTGGTTCGTCAATCTTTTTGCGAACGGCATTCTGCGCGTGCTGCATATCAATACAAAGGGCGCGCACGACCAGCGCCTGTCGACCGAAGAGTTGCGCACCATCGTGCTCGAGTCCGGCAGCTTCATGCCGACCAAGCACCGCAGCATTCTGCTGAACCTGTTCGACCTGGAAAACATCTCCGTCGACGACGTGATGATCCCGCGCCGCCGCATCGAGGCGCTGGATTTCGACGCGCCGTTCGAGCACATCCTGCATCAACTGGAAACCTGCTATCACAACAAACTGATCGTCTATCAAGGCGACATCGATCGCGTGCTCGGTGTGCTGCACGTACGCAAGACACTGGCGGCGCTGCACAACCAGGAGCTGGAGCGCGAGACGCTGCGCGAGTTGCTGGCCGAGCCGTACTTCGTGCCGAGCGGGACGCCCGTGTTCCAGCAATTGCAATTCTTCCAGGAGAGCCGCCACCGCACAGCGTTGGTCGTCAATGAATACGGCGAGTTGCAGGGCCTCGTCACACCGGAAGACATCATCGAGGAACTGATCGGCGAGTTCACTACCTCGATTCCGCGCAGCGCCAACTCGCGCGGCGGCTGGAACGAGAACGGCGAATGCATCGTGGCCGGCAGCATGCCGCTGCGCGAGTTGAACCGCTGGCTGCATCTCACGCTGCCTACCGACGGGCCAAAAACGCTCAATGGTCTAATCCTCGAAATTCTCGAAGACATTCCCGACGGCGACGTGTGCGTGCAGATCGGCGAAGTCAAACTCGAAGTGATGCGCAGCGACGATCAGGCGATTCGTACGGTCAAGCTGTTCAGACCGCCGACGCGCGCGAAAGCCGGCAAGGTATTGCGCGGCTAGATTGGTCGGCGTAACTGCGCAACTTCGCGACGCGCGCGACCGCTTGGCACGACCAGCAACAGCGCGACACGGCCAGGCACGGCAGGCATGACGGCAGGCAGCGGCGAAACACGCGCCAGGCACAGCGGCCAAAACCTGCAGCAGCATCGCACACCAGCGCAGCGCGCGCCATTAGCCGAATGGCCGAATAGCGGCGCCCGCCAGCTTGCCGGAAGATGAACCCGTTGTGTTCTACAGGCGGTTCATCACCGGTCTCTCATGCAAGCCTCTTTCCAGCCCACGGCGGCATCGCCACGCCACATCGCAAACGCCCACGAAAGCGCCGTCAAAGCGAAACTGAAACCATTCGCACCCGACGTCGGCGCAACAAATCCCACTGATACCGACAACGCCCCCGCCGTACGTCTCTTGACCGACACATTGCAGGAAGCAACTCGCCGAAACGCGTCGGACCTTCACATCGAGCCAGCGGAACACGGCTGGCGCGTGCGCTTGCGAATCGACGGCGTGCTCCACGAGATCCCGCCGCCGCCCGCGCATCTGCGCGACGCATTCATTACTCGGGTGAAGGTGCTGGCGCGCATGGATATCGCCGAGCGGCGCGTGCCGCAAGACGGCCGGCTGCGCATTTCCACTTCGCCCGGACGCGTTGAAGACTATCGCGTCAACTCGCTGCCCACGCTATTCGGAGAAAAGCTCGTACTGCGCAGACTCGACGCGCTGCCCGCCGATCTTTCACTCGACTCGCTCGGTCTCGATCCGCATCAACGCGAAACCGTGGACGCCGCGATTCGCGCGCCGCACGGCCTCATGCTTGTCACCGGTCCCACCGGGAGCGGCAAGACATTGTCGCTGTACTGTTTCCTGAATCTGCTCAACGGTGACGCCCGCAATCTCTGTTCGGTGGAAGATCCCGCGGAGATCCAGTTGGCTGGCATCAATCAGGTCAGCGTGCGCGAAAAAGCCGGGCTCACTTTCGCGGTCGCGCTGCGTGCATTTCTTCGCCAGGATCCCGACGTGATCATGGTCGGCGAGATTCGCGACGAAGAAACCGCCGACGTCGCCGTAAAAGCCGCGCAAACCGGCCACCTCGTCCTGTCGACCCTGCATACGAACGACGCGCCGGCAGCCATCGCGCGTCTGATCGATATCGGCGTCGAGCCGTATAACCTCGCCGCCGCGTTGCGGATGGTCACCGCGCAACGGCTGGTGCGGCGGCTCTGCATCGCGTGCCGCGTGCCGGCGCCGCAGTCGGTCGCGGCGCTTCGGGCAGCAGGTTTCAGCGAGCAGCAACTCGATGGCTGGCAGCCCTACGCCACCGCCGGGTGCCCCGCGTGTCACGGCATCGGCTATCGCGGCCGCGTCGGCATTCATCAGGTGATGCCCGTATCCGATGCGATGCGCGAACTGATCGTCGCGAGCGCCGGCACGCATGAACTCGCGCGGCTGGCACAAACCGAACAGGTGGGCACCTTGCGCGACGCCGCGTTGAGGCGTGTGCGCGACGGCACCACCAGCCTCGCCGAAGCGCTCGCCGCCACCGAGTTCGCATGAACACGGCGACGACCCAAAGGCTTCCGGCCTCCGACATGCGTTTCAAATGGCGCGGCGTCGATGCCGACGGCGTGCGGAAAAACGGCGCGCTCATCGCGCCGGACGCAGCCATCGCTCGCTCAATACTCAAGCGCGACAATCTGTTCATCCTCGAACTGACGGCGCTCGGACCGGCACCGCGTCCCACCACGCGCGCCGCGGACATCACGCTATTCACGCGCCAGCTCGCCAGCCTGCTGCGCGCGGGTCTCCCACTCGCGCCCGCGCTGGACCTGCTCGCGCAAGCCCAGACTTCGCGCCGCCACGGCATGCCGCGCATTGTCGGCGCGCTTGCGCGCAACATTACCGGCGGCCTGCGTTTTTCTGCGGCGTTGCAGCGGCATCCCGCGCAATTCAACGCGCTGTACTGCCAACTCGTCGAAGTCGGCGAGGCAGCCGGCGCACTCGCGGCGGTCCTCGCCCGCATCGCCGACGACCGCGAACGCGCCGCCGCGCAGCGCGCCAAAGTGCGCGCGGCATTGACCTATCCCGTCGCGATCCTCGTGCTGGCGATGGCAATCACCGCGGCATTGCTCGTGTGGGTCGTGCCGACCTTCAAACAGATCTTCGACGGCTTCGGCGCCAGGCTGCCCGCACCCACGCAGTTCGTGCTGGCATTGTCGTCCGGTGTGGCGCGATGGAGCATACCGGCCGTCGCCATGATCTTCGCAATCGGATCAGCAGCGACGTTTCTGCTGCGACGTTCCGAAGCCGCGCGCATCCGCTTTGCGCGCATATCGCTGACAATACCGGTTGCCGGTCCGCTGTTGCGCACGTTGTGCGCGGCGCGCTGGAGCCGCGCGCTCGGCACCTTGTTATCAGCCGGCACACCGCTGGCCGACGCGTTCGATTCGCTGACTCACGCCACCGGCAACGCATTCTTCGACCGCGCCACAGTGGAAATCGCCGCGCGTCTGCGGCGCGGCGAACGGCTCGCCGCCGCAATGCGCGCGGCACACTGCTTTCCGCCCGAAGTCGTGCAGCCCATCGCGGTTGCCGAGGAGTCCGGAGCACTCGACGCCATGCTGATCGACGTGGCGTCGCTGGCCGATCGTCAGGTAGACGAAAAGATCGGCACGCTGTCGAGTCTATGCGAGCCACTCGTCATCGTCGTGCTCGGCGCGCTGGTCGGCGGCCTCGTGATCGCGATGTATCTTCCCATTATTCAACTCGGCAACGTGGTGTAGGATCGCAGCCGAATCCATCCTTAATCTATGCGGGCCACTCTTCCATTCGTGCCAGACACTTCTTCCAGCCTGCTGTCGGGTTTGCTGCCCGACCATTTCGCGACCGGCCTCGGCCAGGCGTTCGGCAGCTTGCCCACAGCACTGCAGATGACGTTCGCCATTGTGTTCGGCCTCGTGATCGGCAGCTTCCTGAACGTCGTCGTGCATCGGCTGCCGATCATGCTCGACCGCGCCTGGCGCGCTGAAGTCAGCGAGGCCGCCGATCAACCACTGCAAGAAGACGGCTTGCCGGCGCGCTACAACCTGTGGGTGCCGCGCAGCGCCTGTCCTCACTGCGGCCACGTGTTGAGCGCATGGGAGAACCTGCCGGTACTGAGCTATCTATTGCTACGCGGCCGCTGCTCCGCATGCAAGGCCCGCGTGAGTCTGCGCTATCCGCTGCTCGAAATCGCCAGTGCGGCGTTCGCGGCGGGCGCACTCGCATTGTTCGGCCCGACCGTCACGGCGCTCGCCGCCTTTGGTCTTTGCGCCACCTTGCTCGCCATGAGCGCGATCGACATCGACACGCATCTGCTGCCCGACTCCCTGACGTTGCCGTTGTTGTGGGCGGGCATCATCGTCAACTTCAACGGTATGTTTACGAACTTGCACGATGCGGTGCTGGGCGCGATCTTCGGCTATCTGGTGCTGTGGGTCGTGCACTGGTTATTTCTGCTCATCCGCGGCGTTGAAGGTATGGGTTATGGCGATTTCAAACTGCTGGCGGCGCTCGGCGCGTGGCTCGGTTGGGCGGCGCTGCCGCAGATCGTGCTGATCGCGGCGGTGAGCGGCGCGGTCGTCGGTCTGCTGGCAACATGGCGCGGCCGCATGCGCTTCGAGGAACCGCTGCCTTTCGGGCCGTTCCTTGCGGCGGGCGGCGCGCTGACGCTGTTTCTCGGCACACCGCTTTATCTGGCTTTGGGAGGCTGAAGCATGTTTGCTGTGGGATTGACCGGCGGCATCGGCAGCGGCAAATCGACTGTCGCCGATCTGTTTGCGGCGCACGGCGTGCCGCTCGTCGACACCGACCTGATCGCGCACCGCATCACCGCGCCGCATGGCATCGCCATGCCGCCAATCGCCGCCGAGTTCGGCGAGGAGTTCGTTGCGCCTGACGGCTCACTCGACCGCGCCGCCATGCGCGCACTCGTATTCAGCGACGACAGCGCGCGCAAACGCCTCGAAGGCATCACGCATCCATTGATTCGCGCTGAAACCGAACGCGAGCAGCGTGAGGCTCAAGGGCCTTATGTGATCATCGTGGTGCCGCTGCTGGTCGAATCCGGCAAGTGGAAGGCGCGTGTGAATCGCGTGCTGACGGTGGACTGCAGCATCGAAACGCAGATCTCGCGTGTGATGAGCCGCAATAATTTCAGTCGCGAACAGGTGCTGGCGATCATCGCTCGTCAGGCCACACGCGAAGCGCGCCTCGCCGCGGCCGACGACATAATCGACAACGACAACGCGCCGCTGGACGCGCTCGAGTCGCAAGTCGACGCGCTGCATCGCGTGTATCTGTCGCTCGCCCGCGCATGACGCGGACGTGACACCTCGGGAAATCCCGGTTGAACTTCGCAGCGATGCGCGTGCCAAAAGTGCGTTGAAAACCGCCCGAAACACGTGAAGAAAGTTGCAAATGCGTGCTGAAAAAGTGCGTGATTGCTAGGGTAGTCTCACGGCATTAGAATGTTCTGCATTCCCGTCACCGACCACGCCCGAGGCGAGCCCGCTTGATCCTTTACGAGTATCCCTTCAACGAGCGAATCCGGACGCTATTGCGCCTCGAAGATCTGTTCGAGCGCTTCACGTTCTTTCTGACTCAGGAAGACGCCAGGGAACATCACGTCGCACTGACAACGTTGTTCGAAATCTCAGAGGTTGCGGGCCGCGCGGATCTGAAGTCGGATCTGATGAAAGAACTCGAACGCCAACGGCAAACGCTGGCACCGTTTCGCGGCAATCCGGGAATCGAACAGAATGCGCTTGAAGCCGTACTCGGCGAGATCGAGCAAACACTCGCGGGGCTTTCGCAGATGCAGGGCAAGACCGGCCAGCATCTTGCAGACAACGAGTGGCTAGCCAGTATCCGCAGCCGCGCGATCATTCCGGGCGGCACCTGCAAGTTCGATCTGCCGTCCTATTACGCCTGGCAGCAGATTCATCCCGATCAGCGCCGCCAGGACATCGCCAAGTGGGTGACCCCGCTGCTGCCGCTGCGCGACGCGGCCATCATCGTCTTGCGGCTCGCGCGCGAGTCCGGCCAGGCCTCCAAGGTCATGGCCATGCAGGGCAGCTATCAGCAGATGCTGTCCGGCCGTTCGTATCAATTGATGCAAGTGCGGGTGGCACCGGAATTGCGCGTGATCCCCGAAGCCAGCGCGAACAAGTACATGCTGTGGGTGCGCTTCACCGTGCAGGACGGCGATTTGCGTCCGCGTGCGGTGGATGTCGACGTTCCTTTCCAGCTCACGCTTTGCAGCCTGTAGGTCACGCTCGCAGGCCTGTCATGTTCACCTGTTAAATCAGAAACGGTGGGGCACGCCTTTAAAGCGGCGAGAAATGCCCCTATATTCGTTACTTGTTCCGTTTGCGATTGATTGCCTGACCGTATGCCTACTGTCGTCAAATGCCCCACGTGCGGAAAGGACGTCCGCTGGACACCTGAAAACCGCTTCCGCCCCTTCTGCTCCGATCGCTGCAAGCAGATCGACCTCGGCGCCTGGGCCGCTGAGAAGTACAAGATCGGCGGGAGCGAGCAGGAAGCGTCGTCGGACGAGACGCCCGGCGGGGATTACACCCCGCATTGAGCGCGGCCCGCTGGCCGGGCCATGCCGATCGGCGCTGCGTTAGAGCAGCGCCTGACGTCGCGCGCCGTTTTCTTTCCGCTTCAGCTCTTTTCGGCTGCGAGCCATTCCAGCACGGGAATGGTCGCCGGCAACAGCGGCTCGACGTCCGCGGGCAGCGTCTGCCAGACAAAAGCCTGACCTTCGCGGCCGTGCGGCTCGCCGGACCACTGCGTCACCTTGCAGAAAAAGAGCCGCACATACGCGTGCGGGTAATCGTGTTCGAGCGTATGCCAAAGATGGCTTGCCTCGACCGCGATACCCAACTCCTCCTGCAACTCGCGAGCGAGCGCGGCTTCGACTGATTCGCCCGCTTCCAGCTTGCCGCCCGGAAACTCCCAGTAGCCTTCGTACGGCTTGCCGGCCGGGCGCTGCGCCAGCAGATAGCGCCCATCGGGCTGGACCAGCACGCCAACCGCGACTTGCGTCACCTTGCGGCCGGCGGCGTTCTTCTCGACGTCGTCGCTCATGCGCTCACTCATGCCGACGTCTTGCGGCCGGACCAGTCGCGCGCGAACTGCCACGCGACACGTCCCGAACGCGATCCGCGCTCGAGCGCCCACACCAGCGCATCGCCGCGCGCCGCTTCGACTTCGGCGTCGTCGCAACCGAAATGGCGCAGCCAGTGGCTGATGATCGACAGGTAGTCATCCTGCTTGAACGGATAGAAGCTGACCCACAAACCGAAGCGCTCGGACAGAGAGATCTTTTCTTCGACCAGCTCACCGGGGTGAATCTCGCCGTCGGACGTGTGCTTGTACGTCTCGTTGTCGCTCATGTATTCGGGCAACAGATGGCGCCGGTTCGACGTCGCATAAATCAGCACGTTGTCCGATTGCGCGGCGATCGAGCCGTCGAGCGCGACCTTCAGCGCCTTGTAGCCCGACTCGCCGTCTTCGAACGAGAGGTCGTCGCAGAACACCACGAAGCGTTCCGGCCGCTGCGCGATCAGGTCGACGATATCGCCGAGGTCGTGCAGATCGTCCTTATCCACTTCGATCAGACGTAGCCCGTCTTTCGCGTACGCGTTCAGACACGCCTTGATCAGCGACGACTTGCCGGTGCCGCGCGCGCCTGTCAGCAACACGTTGTTGGCCGGCTGCTTATGGACGAATTGACGCGTGTTCTGCTCGATCAGGCCTTTCTGGCGATCGATGTTCTGCAGGTCGTCGAGCGTGATCGCCGAGATGGCCGGCACCGGCTGCAGGTAGCCGCGCCCCTGGCGCTTGCGCCAGCGGAAGGCCACTGCCGCCGACCAGTCGATATCGGGCGAAGCGGGCGGAAGCATCGCTTCGAGGCGGACGAGCACGGCTTCGGCCCGGGTCAGAAACTGTTCGAGTTTATCCATGGCTGGGAAATAAGCGGCCTTCAGGCCGCGTAATGAACCTGGTTACGAACGATAGTCGGCGTTGATGCTCACGTAGTCGTGGGACAGATCGCAAGTCCAGATCGTGGCTTGCGCATCGCCGCGCCCGAGTACCACACGTATGCCGATCTCGCTCTTTTTCATGACGCGCTGGCCGTCTTCTTCGCGGTAGGCCGGATTGCGGCCGCCGGCAGTGGCGACCAGCACGTCGTCCAGATACAGATCGATCTTGCCGACGTCGAGATCGTCCACGCCGGCATAGCCGATGGCCGCGAGAATGCGGCCGAGATTCGGATCCGATGCATAGAAGGCCGTTTTCACGAGCGGCGAGTGGCCGATCGCATACGCGATCTGGCGGCATTCGCCGACGCTCGAGCCGCCTTCCACTTGCACGGTCATGAATTTGGTCGCGCCTTCGCCGTCGCGCACGATCAGTTGCGCGAGGGTCTGGGCGACTTCGGTCACCGCGTCGCGCAGCGCTGCATAAGCGGGCGAATCGGTGGACGTGATCGCAGGCAGGCTCGATTTGCCCGACGCGATCAGGATGAAGGAATCGTTGGTCGACGTATCGCCATCGATCGTGATGCAGTTGAACGAGCGATCCGCCACGTGCTTGACGAGCGCGTCGAGCACCGGCTGCGCGACGGCGGCGTCGAATGCGAGGAAGCCGAGCATGGTCGCCATGTTCGGCTTGATCATGCCGGCGCCCTTGCTGATGCCGGTCAGCGTGACCGTGTGGCCCTCGATCGTCACCTGGCGCGACGTGGCCTTGGGCAGCGTGTCCGTGGTCATGATCGCCTGCGCGGCGTCATACCAGTTCGCTTCCTTGCGGTTCGCCAGCGCGGCCGGCAAACCCGCTTTCAAACGATCGACCGGCAGCGGCTCCAGGATCACGCCCGTCGAAAACGGCAGCACCTGCTCCGGCGTGATGTCCGCCAGACGCGCGAGTTCGGCGCAGGTTTCGCGCGCCGCCACGAGGCCCGGCTCACCCGTGCCCGCGTTCGCGTTGCCGGTGTTGATCACCAGCGCGCGAATCGGCTTGCCGCCGGCGCGCACGCGTTCCAGATTCTCACGGCACACCGTGACGGGCGCCGCGCAAAAACGGTTCTGCGTGAACACGCCGCCCAGCGTGGCGCCTTCGCCCACGGAAATGACGAGCACGTCCTTGCGGTTCGGCTTGCGGATGTTCGCCTCCGCCCAGCCGAGTGAAACGCCGGCGACGGGATAGAGTTGAGCGGGATCGATCGAGGGGAAATTGACAGCCATGGTCGCGACCTGTCGAAGAAAATGCCGGCAGGCGCCGGCATCGGGGAAACGGAACTGATGATCCGGGCTTGTTGCCGGACCACCGCGAAATC
The DNA here is from genome assembly GCF_003634175.1 of Paraburkholderia sp. BL17N1. Taxonomy (NCBI): domain Bacteria; kingdom Pseudomonadati; phylum Pseudomonadota; class Betaproteobacteria; order Burkholderiales; family Burkholderiaceae; genus Paraburkholderia; species Paraburkholderia sp. BL17N1. Next base: position 1,893,350 of record NZ_RBIW01000001.1, on the reverse strand, counting down.
AAGGCAACCTACCGCCTGAAACGACGCGGCGCGCCTCTCAGCGCGCCGCCTTCGGCATTACACGATCTTGCCGTGGCACTGCTTGTACTTCTTGCCGCTGCCGCACGGGCACGGGTCGTTACGGCCGACCTTTGGCACGTTGTCCGCGCTCATGTTCGCTGCTGCCGTATGCGACGAACCGTGGCTCATGGCATCGCCGATCATGGCGGCAGTCGCTGCTTCCGCGGCAACAGGCGCTGCGGCGGCCGCTTCGGCGAATTCGGCGTGGCGGAACTCGACGTTTTCAAGGTGGCCGCCCTGCTCTTCGAGCTGTTCAGCAGCCTGTTCCAACTGTTCAGGCGACTGGATCTGCACGTTCATCACCACGCGGGTGACTTCGAGCTTCACAGCGTCGAGCATGGCGGCGAACAGTTCGAACGCCTCACGCTTGTATTCCTGCTTCGGATTCTTCTGCGCATAGCCACGAAGATGGATGCCCTGACGCAAGTGATCGAGCGCGGCCAGATGTTCGCGCCAGCTGCGGTCCAGCGTTTGCAGCATGATCGAGCGCTCGAACGCGCTGAACGATTCGCGGCCGACCAGTTCGACCTTCGCTTCGTAGGCTTCGTCCGCGGCGGCTTCGACCGCTTCGAGAATCTCGTCCGCGCTGATCGAGTTCGACTCGTTGATCATTTCCTGGATCGCGAGATCGAGCTGCCATTCGTTGCGCAGCACTTCTTCCAGTTCGGGCACGTCCCACTGCTCTTCAATGCTGCCCGCCGGCACGAACTGATGAACGATATCGGCGATCACGCTCTGACGCATCGCGCCGATCGTTTCGGTGATGTCGTTCGCTTCGAGCAATTCATTGCGCTGCTGGTAAATCACCTTGCGCTGATCGTTCGACACATCGTCGTATTCGAGCAATTGCTTGCGAACGTCGAAGTTGCGCGCTTCCACCTTGCGCTGCGCCGATTCGATCGAGCGCGAGACGATGCCTGCCTCAATCGCTTCACCTTCGGGCATCTTCAGGCGGTCCATGATCGCGCGCACGCGATCGCCAGCGAAAATGCGCAGCAGCGGATCTTCCAGCGACAAATAGAAGCGCGACGAACCCGGATCGCCCTGACGGCCGGCACGGCCGCGCAGCTGATTGTCGATCCGGCGCGATTCGTGGCGCTCGGTGCCGATAATGTGCAGACCGCCCGCGGCCTTCACCTGATCGTGCAGCGCTTGCCATTCGTCATGCAGCTTCTGGATGCGGCGCTGCTTGTCGTCTTCAGCCAGCGTTTCGTCCAGCTCGAGGAACGACGCCTGCTTTTCCGCGTTGCCGCCGAGCACGATGTCCGTACCGCGACCGGCCATGTTGGTGGCGATCGTGATGCGCTTCGGACGGCCGGCTTCGGCGACGATCTCGGCTTCACGCGCGTGCTGCTTGGCGTTCAGCACTTCGTGCGGCAGACCGGCCTGCTTCAGCAGATGCGACAGCAACTCGGAGTTTTCGATGGACGTCGTACCGACCAGCACCGGCTGACCGCGTTCGTAGCAATCGCGAATGTCGCGGATTACCGCGTCGTAGCGTTCCTTGGCCGTCTTGTAGATCTGATCCTGCTTGTCGATCCGCTTGGGCGGACGGTTGGTCGGGATCACGACCGTTTCGAGACCATAGATCTCGTTGAATTCGAATGCTTCCGTATCCGCCGTGCCGGTCATGCCGGACAGCTTCGCGTACATGCGGAAGTAGTTCTGGAACGTGATCGACGCGAGCGTCTGGTTCTCGCTCTGGATCTTGACGTGTTCCTTCGCCTCGACAGCCTGGTGCAGCCCGTCCGACCAGCGGCGGCCCGACATCAGACGGCCGGTGAATTCGTCCACGATCACCACTTCGCCGTTCTGCACCACGTAGTGCTGGTCCTTGAAGAACAGCGTGTGTGCGCGCAGCGCGGCGTACACGTGGTGCATCAGCGTGATGTTCTGCGGCGCGTACAGGCTTTCGCCGTCGCCGATCAGGCCCCACTCGGCGAGCAGACGCTCGGCCTTTTCGTGGCCCGATTCCGTCAGGAACACCTGGCGGCCTTTTTCGTCCAGCGTATAGTCGCCCGGCTTTTCGACGCCGGTGCCGTCCGCTTTCTCTTCGCCGATCTGGCGCTCGAGCAGCGGCGGCAGCGCGTTCATGCGCACGTACAGGTCGGTGTGATCTTCTGCCTGGCCGGAGATGATCAGCGGCGTACGGGCTTCGTCGATCAGGATCGAGTCGACCTCGTCGACCACCGCGAAATTCAGGGCTCGCTGCACGCGCGCGTCGGTCTCGTAGACCATGTTGTCGCGCAGGTAGTCGAAGCCGAATTCGTTGTTGGTGCCGTACGTGATGTCCGCCGCGTAGGCTTCCTGCTTCGCGCCGTGATCCATCTGCGACAGATTGATGCCGACCGACAGACCGAGGAAGTTGTACAGGCGCGCCATCCATTCGGCATCGCGCTGGGCGAGGTAATCGTTGACCGTGACCACGTGCACGCCGCGGCCGGACAGCGCGTTCAGGTAGACCGGCAGCGTGGCGACGAGCGTCTTGCCCTCACCGGTGCGCATTTCGCCGATCTTGCCGTAGTGCAGAACCATGCCGCCGATCAGCTGCACGTCGAAGTGGCGCATTTTCAGCACCCGCTTGCTGGCCTCGCGGCACACCGCGAAGGCTTCCGGCAGGAGCTTGTCGAGCGATTCGCCGCTCGCGACGCGCTGGCGGAATTCACCCGTTTTGGCGCGCAGTTGATCGTCCGTCAATTGCTCGATCTGCGGTTCGAGCGCATTGATCGCCGTGACGGTCTTTTGATATTGCTTGACTAGCCGCTGGTTGCGGCTGCCAAAAATCTTCTGTAGAAAACCGGTGGTCATCGGATCGGTGTATGCGTCGCGGCTTCGGCTGGGTCGCGGCGTGCAGTTCGTGCACGCGCGCTCCGGGGTCGGAAGGGCCTCGGCGGCTTAGTCCAAGAGTGAATTCGAATCGCGCATTTTAGCACGCGGCCCCGCCCACGCTTATGTCAGCAGCGAGACGGCGGCAGGGCATCGGAAGCCCGCCGCAGCGCGCTCTGGCAGTCCGCATTGAGGCGGGACCGCGTGTGTCCTGCGCGGTACAATCGCGGCGTGAACGCGCATAGGGTGCGGACACGCCGTGACCCATCGAACATGAGCCGTTTTCCTTCCTTTTCAAGGCCGCCGCCCCAGCAGTTCAAGGCGCGCCGCCCGCAGCCGGTCGCCGAGGTGCTCAACCGCACGGACGCGTTCGCGGCCCTGCGCGCGGGCGTCGAGCAGATTGCGGCGTTGGAGAAGGATCTGCGCGCGCTGCTGCCGGACTATCTGGCGACGAGCGTTGAACCCAGCTTTATCAAGGAAGGCGTGCTCGCCCTGTTCGCCGGCCATAACGCGCTGGCGGCGCGGCTGCGGCATCTGGAGCCGCGGCTGCTGGCGGATCTGCAGCAGCGCGGCTGGCCGGTGAATTCGCTGCGGATTCGCGTGCGCCCGCAGGCTGTGAAGGAACCGCCGCCGGTCAAACAGGCGCGCATGACGCCGGCCGGCGCTGATGCGCTCCACGCGCTGAGCGAGTCGCTGGCGCCTTCGCCGCTGCAGGAAGCCTTGGCGAAAATGGCGGCGCGGCATCGGAGAAATCGCTAGGCAAAAGAAAAGCGGCCCGACTGGGCCGCTTACTTTTCATGCGCTGGCTTCGGAAATTTCACCCGAAGGCGTCAGGCGAAAGCCGTCTGCGTTTCGTAGGCAAAACCGCGCGGCGCCTTCTGCGTGTCCTCGAACGTCACGATTTCGTACGAATCTTCGTGTGCCAGCAGTTCGCGCAGGAGCGCGTTGTTCAGGCCGTGGCCCGATTTGTATGCGTCATACGCCGCCAGCAACGGATGGCCGACCACATACAGGTCGCCGATCGCGTCGAGCATCTTGTGCTTTACGAACTCGTCGTCGTAGCGCAGGCCGTCGTTATTCAGAATACGGTACTCGTCCAGCACGATCGCGTTGTCCATGCTGCCGCCACGCGCCAGACCCAGTTCGCGCATCATTTCCACTTCATGCGCAAAACCGAAGGTGCGGGCGCGCGCGATTTCGCGCACGTACGACGTATTGGCAAAATCCACTTCCAGCGCCTGGCCGGTTTTATCCACAGCCGGGTGACGGAAATCGATCGTGAACTTGAGCTTGAAACCAAAGTACGGGTCGAGACGCGCGAATTTATCGCCATCACGAATTTCGACCGGCTTGGTGACCTTGATGAATTTCTTCGCCGCGTTCTGTTCTTCAATACCCGCCGACTGAATCAGAAACACGAATGAACCGGCACTGCCGTCCATGATCGGAATTTCTTCGGCGGTGACGTCGATATAAAGATTGTCGATGCCGAGACCGGCGCAGGCGGACATCAGATGCTCGATGGTCGAGACGCGCGCGCCGTCCTTCTGCAACACGGAAGCCATACGCGTATCGCCAATCGCCATCGCCGACGCAGGAATGTCCACTGGCGTGGCCAGATCCACGCGCGAAAACACGATGCCCGTGTCCGGCGCGGCCGGACGGAGCGTCAGTTCGACTTTGCGGCCCGAGTGCAGGCCGATGCCGACTGTCTTGACGATTTGTTTGATAGTGCGCTGCTTCAGCATGGTGATCTTCTATTCGATTGAAAATCCCAATCGGGACTTTTTATTCCATAGCACGAATTATACTCCAATACCCTAAGGAGCGTCTTTCCGCGGAACGTATCAATCTGTTTCGCTGCATTACCCTTGTGCGCCCGTCAGGGAAAGCGTGACGGGCCGATGCCCCGGAACGGAGGCGTTTCCGGTCATCGGCCCGCGTAACGGCCTGTCACAAAAGCGTCTTATCGACCGTTGCCCAAGCACAACGCGCCAACCGCGCGTGCCTGTGGCGAAGGCCACGACGCCAGCGTGCCTAGCTCAACGTAGCGAGAATACTCCCTGCATCGCTGACTTCGAATTTGCCGGCAGCCTCGACGTTCAACGTCTTGACCACGCCGTCGTCGACTACCATCGCGTAGCGCTGGGAACGGATTCCCATGCCGCGCGCCGACAAATCCTGCTCGAGACCGAGCGCTCGCGTGAAAGCCGCACTGCCGTCCGCCATCATGCGCACCTTGCCCGAGGCGTGCTGATCGCGTCCCCACGCGCCCATTACGAACGCGTCGTTGACGGACACGCACCAGATCTCGTCGATGCCAAGAGCGCGCAACTGCTCGGCGTGCTCGACATAACCCGGTACATGTTTGGCCGAACAGGTTGGCGTGAACGCGCCGGGCAATCCAAAGATCACCACACGCTTGCCCGCCGTCTGCTCGCGCACGTCGAAGCTGTTAGGCCCGATCGTGCAGCCCGCCCGCTCGTCTTCGATCAACTCGAAGAGCGTCGCGTCGGGCAGCTTGTCACCTGCCTGAATCATGCTCAGTCCTTTGCATCGATGCGAAGCACGCTCGCACGTCGTCGTGTCGCAGTGAAAAATCCGGCGTGGGCACCAACCACTGCATGCTCCGCCGTCCGGCGACAGTCGCCCAATCCGCTTCGCGAATCCGAAGAGGGCACTTGTCCTTGTCGCGAATCCTCAACGATACGCGACTTGTTCGCCGTTCACCCGCCACGCTCGTGCATTCGTCCGCCAGCGCTGCACTGCTGTCCAAGCAGCGCCGCAACGAAAGCCTGCCCGTGCGCTCAGTCCGCCTGCTTGCGCAGGAATGCCGGAATATCGTACGTGTCGACGCCCTTTTCCTGCAGCGCCTGCACATGCGAAGCGGCCGTATCGCGCGACGTGCGCCACACTGCCGGCGTATCCAGCGCGCCGTAATCGGCGGTGCTGGCGTGCGACGACTGCGGTGCGTAAGCCGCGTGTGCACTGATCGGCTGGTTGTCGGTGCCGGTGCGCAGCAGCGTCATCGGTGCCGATTGCTGCTTCTTGGCCGCACGGCCCAGACCCGTTGCCACGACCGTCACGCGCAGCGCGTCGCCCATTGCATCGTCGTACACCGCGCCGAAAATCACGGTCGCGTCTTCTGCCGCGTAGCTCTTGATCGTGTTCATCACTTCGCGCGTTTCCGACAGACGCAGCGAACGGCTCGACGTGATGTTCACCAGCACGCCACGCGCGCCCGACAGATCCACGCCTTCCAGCAGCGGGCTCGCCACAGCCTGCTCAGCAGCGAGACGCGCGCGATCGACGCCGGCAACCGTCGCCGTGCCCATCATCGCCTTGCCCTGCTCGCCCATCACCGTCTTCACGTCTTCGAAGTCGACGTTCACCAGACCGTCGACGTTGATGATTTCCGCGATGCCGGCAACTGCGTTGTTCAGAACGTCGTCTGCGCACTGGAAGCACTTGTCCATCTCGGCGTCATCGCCCATCACCTCGAACAGCTTGTCGTTCAGAACGACGATCAGCGAGTCGACGTGATCCTCCAGTTGCTGCGAACCGGCTTCTGCCACGCGCATCCGCTTGCCGCCTTCGAATTCGAACGGCTTGCTGACCACGCCAACGGTCAAGATACCCATTTCTTTAGCGATCTGCGCGACCACGGGTGCTGCGCCCGTGCCCGTGCCGCCGCCCATGCCGGCCGTGATGAAGACCATGTGCGCGCCGCGCAGTGCGTCGGCGATGCGCTCACGTGCTTCTTCCGCTGCGGCGCGGCCCATTTCCGGCTTGGCGCCGGCGCCCAGACCCGTGTTGCCGAGCTGGATCACCGCGGTGGCGCGCGAACGCGACAAAGCCTGCGCGTCCGTGTTCATCACGATGAAGTCGACGCCTTGCACGCCTTTGTTGATCATGTGCTGAACAGCATTGCCGCCAGCGCCACCTACTCCGACCACCTTGATGATGGTGCCGTTCGTTTCGGTTTCCAGCATTTGGAAATCCATGATGCCTCCGTCAAGATAAAAATTTACAGCCACTTCGGCCGTTATTCGGCAGGAGATCGGGCAACCCCCTGTCGCGCGCCGGCCGCCGGCACCAGCGCGTATTTTGAAAACCCGTTCGACAACCCGTTCTGTGCAGCGGTGCTACGAATGCTTTAGAAATTGCCGAGGAACCAGTCCTTCATGCGCGTGAACACCTGTCCCATCGAGCCCGACTGCACGGCCACCTTGCGGCCGCGCATGCGTTGCGAGCGTCCTTCGACGAGCAGGCCCATCGCCGTCGAATAGCGCGGATTGCGCACTACGTCAGCCAGACCGCCCGCGTATTCCGGCACGCCGATACGCACCGGCTTCAGGAAGATGTCTTCACCCAGTTCGACCATGCCGAGCATCATCGACGCGCCGCCGGTCAGCACCACGCCGGAGCTCAGCAGTTCCTCGTAACCCGACTCGCGCACCACCTGCTGCACGAGCGAAAACAGTTCTTCGACGCGCGGCTCGACCACCGCCGCCAGCGCCTGGCGCGACAGCGTGCGCGGACCGCGCTCGCCGAGACCCGGCACTTCGATCATTTCGTCCGGATCGGCCAGCGCCTGCTTGGCGATGCCGTAATCCACCTTGATGTCTTCCGCGTCCGGCGTCGGCGTGCGCAGCGCCATCGCGATGTCGCTCGTGATCTGGTCGCCGGCGATCGGAATCACAGCCGTATGACGGATCGCGCCTTCGCTGAAAATCGCAATATCAGTCGTGCCACCGCCGATATCGACCAGCACCACGCCGAGTTCTTTTTCGTCTTCCGTCAGCACCGCCAGCGACGACGCCAGCGGCTGCAAGATCAGATCGTTCACTTCGAGCCCGCAACGGCGCACGCACTTGACGATGTTTTGCGCCGCGCTCACCGCGCCGGTGACGATATGCACCTTCACTTCCAGGCGAATGCCGCTCATGCCGATCGGCTCGCGCACATCTTCCTGACCGTCGATGATGAATTCCTGCGTCAGGATATGCAGCACTTGCTGATCGGTCGGGATGTTGATCGCCTTCGCCGTTTCGATCACGCGCGCCACATCGGTCTGCGTGACTTCCTTCTCCTTGATCGCCACCATGCCGCTGGAATTGAAGCTGCGGATATGGCTGCCGGCAATCCCGGTAAATACGTTGGTGATCTTGCAGTCGGCCATCAGTTCGGCTTCTTCGAGCGCGCGCTGAATGGACTGCACGGTGGCCTCGATATTCACCACCACGCCTTTCTTGAGCCCCTTTGATTCGCTCTGGCCGAGGCCGATCACCTCGTAGTGACCTTCGCCCTTCAACTCGGCGACGATGGCCACGACCTTCGACGTCCCAATGTCGAGGGCGACCAGCAGATCTTTATAGTCTTTACTCATAGCGTGCTCATTGCGTGTGATGTCCGTTTACTTCTTGCCCTTGTCGGGTTCGGTGATAAAGCGCATCCCTGCCGCGCGAATCGCGAAACCGTTCGGATAGCGCAAGTCCGCATACTCGATATCCTTTCCCCAACGTTGCGTCACCGCGCTCCACGCCGCGCTCAGACGTTTGCTCCGATCGAGCAGCGTGTCCTGATTGCGTTCGCGCCCAAGTTCCACCTGCGTGCCGTTCGAGAGCTTCACCGTCCACGCGTAGCGCGGCGACAGCGTCACTTCTTCAGGCGTCGCGCCCAACGGCGCAAACCATTTCTGGAAGTCGTGATACCGCGCGACCACCTCTTTTGCCGTACCGTCCGGACCGTCGAACGCGGGCAGATCTTCTTCGAGCTCGCCCTGGTTCGCGGTGAACAGCTCGCCGTCGACGCTCACCAACTGATCGCTGCCCCACGTTCCCAGCGGTTTGTACTCTTCCAGCGTGACAGCTAGTGCATTCGGCCAGACGCGCCGCACGCTCGCATGACGCACCCACGGCATCTGCTCGAATGCCTGGCGTGCCACGTCGAGATCCACCGTAAAAAAATTGCCCTTCAAGCGCCCAACCACACCCGCGCGCACCGTCGGCGAATTGATGTGCTCGGTATCGCCGTCGATCTGGATTTCGCGCAGCGCGAAATTCGGGCGCTGGATCAGCCAGTAACCGCCTGCCGCCAGCAGCACGAGCACCAGCAACACATGCAATGTGTTGGCGGCAAAATTGAGCTGGCGAACGTTGTTCCACATGGTGTTGCTTTCGGGTCGCCCCGGTTAGTCCTGCAGCGTCAGCGCCAACACGCCGACAACCAGTTCCTGATAGCTGATGCCCACCGCACGCGCCGCTTTCGGCGGCAGCGAGTGATCGGTCATGCCAGGCGCCGTGTTCACTTCGAGGAAATACGGGTTGCCGTCGGCGTCGAGCATGAAATCCGCGCGGCCCCAGTCGGTGCAGCCGAGCACGTCGAAGGCACGGCGCGCCAGCACTTTCAGGCGCGCTTCCTCGTCTGCCGCCAGACCGCACGGGATCAGATACTGCGTGTCGTTCGCGATGTACTTCGCGTGATAGTCGTAGAACTCGCCGGCCGGCACGATGCGAATCACCGGCAAATCCAGATTGCCGGCTATGCACGCGGTGTATTCGCCGCCGCCTTCAATACTCTTTTCGACCACGACGATCTTGTCGTACTTGACCGCTTCGATCAGCGCGGCGGGCAGCGCGTCGGCGCTCTTCACCTTGATCACCGCGACGCTCGAGCCTTCGCTCGCCGGCTTCACGAAAAGCGGCAAGCCGAGCTTCGCGACGATCTCTTTCGAGCGCGCTTCGTAGTCGTCGCCGCGCAGCACGGCTTCGAACGGCGGCGTCGGAATGCCGAGTTGCTGCCACACGAGCTTGGTGCGGAACTTGTCCAGACCGAGCGCCGAGCCGAGCACGCCGCTACCCGTGTACTTGATGCCGTAAAAGTCGAGCGCGCCTTGAATCTGGCCGTTCTCGCCGTAACCGCCATGCAGCGCGTTGAACGCGCGCACAAAACCTTCTTCCTTCAATGCGGCGAGCGGACGCTCGGCCGGATCGAACGGATGTGCGTCCACGCCGGCGTCGCGCAGCCCTTGCAGCACGAGGCGGCCGGAATTGAGCGAGACCTCGCGCTCGGCGGAATTACCACCGAGCAGTACTGCCACTTTGCCGAATTGTTTGGGGTCGATACTGCTCATCTCACACCTTCGTTTCCTGCGCGAGGCGACCCGGCACACCACCGATCGAACCCGCGCCCATCGTGATCACCACATCGCCGTCGCGCACCACTGCTGAGAGCGCGTCCGGCACTTCATCCACCGTATCGACAAAGACCGGCTCGACCTTGCCCGCCACACGCAGCGCACGCGCCAACGCACGGCCGTCCGCGGCGACGATCGGCGACTCGCCGGCCGAATAGACTTCGGTCAGCACGAGCGCGTCGACGGTGGACAGCACTTTCACAAAATCCTCGAAGCAATCACGCGTGCGCGTGAAGCGGTGCGGCTGGAACGCCAGTACCAGACGGCGGCCCGGAAATGCGCCGCGCGCCGCCGCCACAGTGGCCGCCATTTCGACCGGGTGATGACCGTAGTCATCCACCAGCGTGTACGCGCCGCTCGCTTTGCCTTCGCTGACGACCGGCACTTCGCCGTAACGCTGGAAGCGTCGGCCCACGCCGTTGAAATCCGCCAGCGCTCGCTGGATATCGGCATCTTTCACTTCAAGTTCAGTCGCGATTGCAATTGCGGCCAAAGCATTCTGTACGTTGTGCTCGCCCGGCAGGTTCAAGACGATGTCGATCGGCGCCGCGTCTTCGCGCATGGCCGTGAAATGCATCTTGCCGTCATGCGCTTTTACGTTGACCGCGCGCACCTGCGCGTCCGGCGCGAAGCCGTAGCGAATGATCGGCTTCGACACGAACGGCAGGATCTCCTTCACATTCGGATCGTCCACACACAACACCGCGATGCCATAGAACGGCAGCCGGTGTGTGAATTCGATGAACGCCTGCTTGAGCCGCGCGAAGTCGTGGCCATAGGTGTCCATGTGATCCGCGTCGATGTTCGTGATGACTTCGATCACCGGAAACAGATTCAGGAACGATGCATCCGACTCGTCGGCTTCCGCGACGATGAAGTCGCCCGTGCCGAGGCGCGCATTCGCGCCCGCGCTGATAAGACGGCCGCCGATCACGAAAGTCGGATCGAGACCGCCTGCCGCGAGCACGCTCGCCACCAGCGAGGTGGTCGTGGTCTTGCCGTGCGTACCGGCAATCGCGATGCCCTGCTTCAGGCGCATCAGTTCCGCGAGCATCACCGCGCGCGGCACGATCGGAATGCGGCGATGACGCGCGGCCAGCACTTCCGGGTTGTCGCTGCGCACCGCGGTGGAAACGACCACCGCGTTCGCGCCTTCGATGTTCTCCGCCGCGTGGCCGATCGCGATCCGCGCGCCGAGTGCGGCGAGGCGATCGGTGATCGCGTTGCTCGTGAGATCCGAGCCGCTCACCTGATAGCCGAGGTTGACCAGCACCTCCGCGATGCCGCTCATGCCGACACCACCGATGCCGACAAAGTGAATGTGTTTGACGATGTGTTTCATTGCTTTCCTTCTGGGCTCGCGCCCGAAATCGAACCCGCCACGGTCGCGCAAATCTGCGCGACCTGTTCCGTGGCGTCGGGTTTCGCGAGCGAGCGCGAACGCTCCGCCATCTCCGCGAGGGTTGCTCGCGTCTGGCTGCGCAACCAGTCAGCGAGGGTTTCCGCCGACAGATCGCGTTGCTGCACGACCAGCGCCGCGCCGTTGTCGGCGAGGAACGCTGCATTAGTGGTTTGGTGATCGTCTACTGCATACGGGAACGGCACGAAGAACGCCGCCACGCCTACTGCTGAAATCTCGGACACCGTCATTGCGCCGGACCGGCAAATCACCAGGTCGGCTTTCGCGTAGGCGCTCGTCATGTCGTCGATGAACGGCACGAGTTCGACATCGGCGCCTGCTTGCAGACCTGCTGCCGCGTAGTTTTCGCGCAGCGCTTCAATATGCTTCGCGCCCGCCTGATGCACGATGCGCGGCCGTTCGTCCGGCGCGAGCAAGGCCACCGCGCGCGGCACGACTTCATTCAACGCCGCGGCGCCCAGACTGCCGCCCACGACGAGCACATTCAACGGACCGCTGCGTTGCGCGTAGCGTGCTTTGGGTGCAATCGCGCGCGCAAGTTCCTCACGAATCGGATTTCCCGTCCATTCGCCGTGCGGCAGTGCATTCGGAAACGCAACCAGCACACGTTTAGCGACTTTCGCGAGCACCTTGTTCGCGAGACCGGCAATCGAATTCTGTTCATGCAGCACCAGCGGACGGCCGCTCAACGCGGTCATCAAACCGGCCGGAAACGTGATGTAACCGCCCATGCCGAGCACGACATCCGGCTTCACGCGACGCAGCACGGAGAGACTTTGCGTGCAGGCACGCAGCAGATTCAGCGGCAGCATCAGCTTGGGTTTCAGACCCTTGCCGCGCACGCCGCCGAAGCGCACGTATTCCATCGGGATGCCGTGCTTCGGCACCAGCGTCGCTTCCATGCCCGCAGGATTGCCGAGCCATACGACCTTCCAGCCCCACGCCTGCATCAGATGCGCGACCGCGAGCCCCGGGAACACGTGTCCCCCGGTGCCGCCGGCCATCACCATCAGCGTGCGTTGCGGCAGAGCGGTCATACCTTCCCTCCGCGCATGAGCACCCGGTTCTCGTAGTCCACACGCATCAACACGGCAACAGCAACGCAGTTCAGCACAATGCCCGAACCGCCATAACTGACTAGCGGCAACGTGAGACCCTTCGTCGGCAGCAAGCCGAGGTTCACGCCCATGTTGATGAAGGTCTGCGCGCCAAACCAGATGCCGATACCTTTCGCGACCAGGCCCGCGAACGTGCGGTCGAGTGCGAGCGCCTGACGGCCGATCTCGAACGAGCGGCGCACGATCCAGTAGAACATCAGGATCACGACCAGCACGCCGACAAAACCCAGTTCCTCGCCGATCACCGCGAGGATGAAGTCGGTATGCGCTTCCGGCAGATAGTTGAGTTTCTCGACGCTGCCGCCAAGACCCACGCCGAACCACTCGCCGCGACCGAACGCGATCAGCGAGTGCGTCAATTGATAAGCCTTGCCCTGTGCATAGCGGTCGTCCCACGGATCGAGGTACGCGAAAATCCGCTCACGACGCCACGGCGACGCCCACACCAGCAAACTGAACGTGCCGACCGCGGTCGCCACCAGGCCGCCGAACAGCTTGCCGTTCACGCCGCCGAGAAACAGCACGCCCATTGCAATCGCCGCGATCACCATGAACGCGCCCATGTCCGGTTCGAGCAGCAGCAATGCGCCGACGAGACCCACGGCGACCGCCATCGGCAAAAAGCCTTTGGCGAAGCTGTGCATGTATTCCTGTTTGCGCACCGTGTAGTTCGCGGCGTAAATCGTCACCGCGAGCTTCATGATTTCCGACGGCTGCATGTTCGTGATGCCGAGTGGAATCCAGCGGCGCGCGCCGTTCACGCCCTTGCCGACGTGCGGGATCAGCACGATCACCAGCGCGAACAGCGAGATCAGAAACAGCTTTGGCGCGTACTTGTCCCATGTCGCGATCGGAATGCGGAACGACACGATGCCGATCACCGAGCCCATCACCACGAAGATGATCTGGCGCACGAGGAACGCGTAATCGCGGTACGACGCGTACTTCGGCGAATCGGGCATGGCGATCGACGCCGAATACACCATCACCACGCCGAGACCGAGCAGCGCGACGACCACCCACAGCAGCGAGTGATCGTAGTCGAGCATGCGCGAGCGCAGCGGACGCACGCCGTTGACGGCGCTCGCAAGACCGCTGCCGCCCGTGCGGCCACCGACGCGAGCCGCGCCGCCCGAACCACCCGCGTCGCCGCCAGCGGCCTGGCGCGAACCGAAACGTTCCGACCAGCTCATATCATCGTCCCCCGTTCGGCCGCGATGTCTTCTACCGTGCTGCGGAATACCGCGGCGCGGTGCGCGTAACCCTTGAACATGTCGAAGCTCGCGCAAGCGGGCGAGAGCAGTACGGCATCGCCCGGCTCAGCGAGCGCGGTCGCGGCGCGCGTCGCTTCTTCGAGCGTCGCGTGATCCGTCATGGCGATACCGGTTTCTTCCAGCGCCGCGCGAATCTGCGGCGCGTCGCGGCCGATCAGCATCACGGCGCGGCACCAGCGCGTGACCGGCGCGGCAAGCGGTTCGAAATCCTGACCCTTGCCGTCGCCGCCGGCGATCAGCACGATGCGCTGGGCGAGCCCGTCGAGCGCGGCAACCGTCGCGCCGACGTTGGTGCCCTTGCTGTCGTCCACATAGTCGACACCGTCGATCGACGCGATTAATTCCACGCGATGCGGCTCGCCGCGATATTCGCGCAGACCGTGCAACAGCGGCGCGCCCGGCAGGCCGACCGCGCGTGCGAGTGCATAGGCGGCGAGCGCGTTGGCGGCGTTGTGCAGGCCACGAATGCGCAAGGCGTCCGCGGGCATCAGGCGTTTGAGCGCGATGTTCGGCGGCGTGACCACTTCGTTCTTGCGACGGCGCTTCGGCACCGGTTCGTCGCTCGCGTCGCGATCGTGCGCCTCTACGAGCCAGATCATGCCGTTGTCGCGCAGCAGACCGTAGTCGCCGTCGTTCTTCGGCTCGGTGACGCCGAACGTGACCATCTCGGCTTCGCTATCTTCCGCGGGCGCGAGCTTCATGACACGCGAGTCGTCGCGATTCAGCACGCGCACAGTCTGCGCACCGAAGATGCGGCCCTTCGCGGCGGCGTATGCGTCCAAACCGCCATGCCAGTCCAGATGATCCTGCGTGATGTTCAACACGACCGCCGCATCCGGCGAGAACGTGTGCGCCGTTTCCAACTGGAAGCTCGACAGTTCCAGCACCCACACGTCGGGCAACGCGGTGTTGTCGATCGCTTCAGCGAGTTTGTCGAGCAGCGACGGGCTGATGTTGCCCGCCACCGCGACCTTTTTGCCGGCGCGCTCGCACAGCAGGCCGGTCAAGCTCGTCGTCGTGGTCTTGCCGTTGGTGCCCGTAATCGCGATCACCTTCGGCGCATAGCCGCTTTCGCCAAGCGACTTCAGCGCTTGCGAGAACAGTTCGAGTTCGCCCCACACGGGGATACCCTGCTCGCGCGCAGCTTCGATCAGCGGCAACAGATCGGCGGCAAACGGCGACAGGCCGGGGCTGATGGCGACGAGTTCGACACCTTCGAGCAGCACCGGCGAAAACGGGCCGCCGACGAATGCGGCGTCGACGCCATGCGCTTCCAGCGCGGGCAGGTTCGGCGGTACTTCACGCGTGTCGGCCACTCGCAGCCGACAGCCGTGCCGCGCGCACCAGCGCGCCATTGCAAGACCGGATTCACCCAGTCCCAGCACGAGCACCATCGGCTTTTGCCGATCCCGAAACTTCTCGCCGAACATCGCCTGCTTCCTTAAGGACCTGCTGCTTAACGCAGTTTGAGCGTGGACAAACCAAAGAGACACAACATCAACGTGATGATCCAGAAGCGCACGACCACTTGCGTTTCCTTCCAACCCGACAATTCAAAATGGTGATGCAGCGGCGCCATCTTGAAGAGACGCCGCCCTTCGCCGAAGCGGCGCTTGGTGAATTTGAACCACGTCACTTGCAACATCACGGAGAGCGTTTCCGCGACAAAAATGCCGCCCATGATGAAGAGCACGATTTCCTGGCGCACGATCACCGCCACCGTGCCGAGCGCACCACCGAGCGCGAGCGCGCCGACGTCGCCCATGAACATTTGTGCCGGGTGCGTGTTGAACCAGAGAAACGCGAGCCCTGCCCCGCCCATTGCCGAACAGAAGATCAGCAGTTCGCCCGCGCCGGCGATATGCGGAAACAGCAGGTATTTCGAGTAAACCGAGCTGCCCATCACGTAAGCGAACACACCGAGCGATGCGCCGACCAGCACGACCGGCATGATCACGAGACCGTCGAGGCCGTCAGTGAGGTTGACCGCGTTGCTCGCGCCGACGATCACCAGATACGTCAGCACGATGAAGCCCCACACGCCGAGCGGATAGCTGATCGATTTGACGAACGGCAGCATCAGGTCGGCACGCGCCGGCAAGCCCATCGAGAGGCCGCTGCGCACCCACGCCATGAACAGGTCGAACACGCGCACATTGCTCGCTTCCGACACGCTGAAAGCCAGATAGACCGCCGCGAACAGACCAATTACCGACTGCCAGAAATACTTTTCGCGCGACGACATGCCGCGCGGATCCTTGTAGACCACCTTGCGGTAATCGTCGACCCAGCCGATCACGCCGAAACCGAACGTGACGAGCATCACGATCCAGATGAAGCGATTGGTCAGATCGGCCCACAACAACGTCGCCACGGCGATGCCGAGCAGAATCAGCACGCCGCCCATGGTCGGCGTGCCGGATTTGACGAGGTGAGTTTGCGGGCCATCTTTACGAACAGCCTGACCGACCTTCATGGCGGTCAGCTTGCGAATCACCGCCGGGCCGCAGACGAGCCCGATCAGCAGCGCGGTGATGGTCGCCATCACCGCACGGAAAGTCAGATAACTGAACACGCGCAAGAAGCTTGCGTCATTCTGCAGCCATTGCGCCAGCGCCAGTAGCATGCTTCGGTCCTTCTATTTCAATGTGCGGCGGGCGTACTGCCCGCTGCGTTGGGTTGTGGACTCGTTACGGCGTCCACCACGCGCTCCATCTGCATGAAGCGCGAGCCTTTCACGAGAAGCGTTGCGCCAGGACCGAAACCGGCCTGCTGCAATTGCGCGACCAGCGTGCCGATGTCGGCGACGTGATGCGCGTTCGCGCCATACGCGGTGCAGGCGTCGCGCGAGGCGTCGCCCATTGCGTACAGCGCGTCGATACCGCGTTCCTTGGCGTAAGCGCCGATTTCGCGGTGAAACGCCGGACCGTTGTCGCCGACTTCGCCCATGTCGCCCATCACCAGCACGCGCGGCGCGGCGCGCGAGGCGAGCACGTCGATCGCGGCGCGCATCGAATCGGGGTTGGCGTTGTAGGTGTCGTCGATGACGGTGGCGCCGGCGAGCGAGCCGAGTACGGCCTGCTTAACCTGCAAGCGGCCCTTCACGGCGCCGAACGATTCGAGGCCGCGCTTGATCGCGTCGAGCGACACGCCCGCAGCCAACGCTGCCGACGTTGCGGCCAAGGCGTTGTGCGCGTTGTGGTCGCCCAGCACTTTCAGCGTGACTTCGACCTGGCCTTCCGGCGTATCGATGCTCAGGACGTTGCCGGCGAACGTGCCTTTTACTGCGGCTTCGGTGATGCGCTCGGCGGAGTTCAGTGCGAAGTCCATGATGCGATTGCCGGTTGCGGCCACGCGCCAGATGCTCGCGTAGGCGTCGTCCGCAGGGAACACCGCGACGCCTTCCGGCGAGAGCGCGTGAATCACGCTTGCGTGTTCGAGCGCGACCGCTTCGACCGTCGCCATGAATTCCTGATGCTCGCGCTGCGCGTTGTTCACCACGGCGACCGTCGGCTCAGCGATCTTCGCGAGCTCCGAGGTTTCGCCCGGATGATTCATGCCCAGTTCGACCACTGCCAGTTGGTGCGCTGCGTGCAGGCGGAACAGCGTGAGCGGCAAGCCGATGTCGTTGTTGAAGTTGCCCGCGGTCGCGAGACGCGCGTCGGCGCCGACTGCGGCGGCGAAGATCGCCGCGATCATTTCCTTGACCGTGGTCTTGCCGTTGCTGCCCGTCACCGCGACGAGCGGCGTGCTGAACTGGCGGCGCCAGCCGCGTGCGAGCGCGCCGAGTGCGATGCGCGTGTCGGTGACTTTGAGCGCCGGCACAGTCCAGTCTTGCGGCGTGCGCGTGACGAGAACAGCGCTCACGTTGCGCGCGGCGACGTCCGGCAGAAAGTCGTGGGCGTCGAAGCGATCGCCCTTGATCGCGACGAACAGATCGCCGGGGCCCGCGCTGCGGCTGTCGGTCGCGACGCGTTCGAAGGTAACGCCCTCGTCACCCAGCACGGTTGCGCCCGAGATCAGCGCGGCAGCTTCACGCAGAGAGAACATGTTCATTCGCCACCTCCGCGTGCGTGCGTCGCGCGCGCGGCTAGCGCGAGGCGAGCGTGGTCCTGATCCGAGAAAGCGCGTTTCTTGCCCATGATTTCCTGTGTTGCTTCGTGCCCCTTGCCGGCCAGCACGATGACGTCCTCGCGCGCGGCGCTGCGGATCGCTTGCAGAATCGCGCTCGCGCGGTCCTCGATACGCCGCGCTTTCGACGCGTCTTTCATGCCCGCCGCGATCTGCTCGATGATGGCTTGCGGATCTTCGCTGCGCGGGTTGTCGCTGGTGACCACGACGCCGTCGGCGATTTTCTCGGCGATCGCGCCCATCAGCGGACGCTTGGTGGCGTCGCGGTCACCGCCGCAGCCGAACATGCAGATCAGTTCGCCGCCGCGCGCGGTCGCCATCGGGCGCAACGCTTCGAGTGTTTTTTCCAGCGCGTCCGGCGTGTGCGCGTAGTCGATCACGACGAGCGGTTCGTCGTTCTGCAAGCGGCCACCGAGCCGCTGCATGCGGCCGTTCACCGACTCGAGCTTTGCAAGTTCGGCCACGGCGGCGTCGAATGGGACGTCGGCGGCGAGCAGTGCGCCCAGCACGCCGAGCAGATTGCTGACGTTGAACGCGCCGAGCGTCTGCACTTCCACTTCGGCATCGCCCCAATCGGAAGTAGTCAGATGGAACGCGGTGCCTGTGGCCGTAGCGCGCACGTTCGAAGCGAGCAGAAGCGCGTCGGCTTGCGGCGCGTCTTGCAGCGTTTCGTCCAGCCCGTAGGCGATGGTGCGTGCATGGCCTTGCGTGCTCGCGAGCAAACGGCGGCCGGCTGCATCGTCGCGATTGATCACGGCCGCGCGCAGTTCCGGCCAGGCGAACAGACGCGCTTTAGCGGCTTCGTAGGCTTCGAACGTATGGTGATAGTCGAGATGGTCCTGCGTGAGATTCGTGAACACGGCGATGTCGAACGCCGTGCCGTTCACGCGCCCCTGATGCAACGCGTGCGACGACACTTCCATGGCCACCGCCTGCGCGCCCGCGTCGCGCAACTGCGCGAGACTGCGCTGCAATTGCGGCGCGTCGGGCGTGGTAAAGCCGGTGTGCACCAGGTGGCCCGGCAAGCCGGTGCCGAGCGTGCCGATGATCGCGCAGCGCGTGCCGAGCGCCGTCAGCGCCGCCGAGATCCACTGGCTGCACGAGGTCTTGCCGTTCGTGCCGGTAACGCCGACCGTGAGCATGCTGTCGCTCGGATCGTTGTACCAGCCGCTCGCAATCGAACCCGCGAGCTCGTTCAATGCCGGCACGGCCAGCGTGTTCGACGGATCGATCGCGCCGTTGAAGCCTTCGGGCTGAACCAGCACGGCGGCAGCGCCACGTTCGATCGCGCCGTCGACGAACGGGCGGTTGTCCGCGCCATCCACGGCATAGGCGAAAAACGCGTCGCCGGGTGCGAGCGAGCGCGTGTCGGCGTGCAGATGCGCGCCTGGCTGCACGTGAGCATGCAGCCAGGCGAGGGCGTCGGCGATCTGCCGCTGTGCGGGATGCTTCTTCCGCAACATGCTCATCGCACGACTCCCGGATGGCTTTTCGCGTTCGCGGAAATCGTCAACTTCTTCGCGCCGGCGCTGGTGGAGAGCTTCTTGGCCGTGGCTGGCGTGGCTGGCGTGGCTGGCGCGGTCGGTGCAGCCGGTGCCGAATCGTCCGACACCACCATTTGCTTGACCGGCATGTCCGGCGGCACATTCAAGGAGCGCAGCGTGTCGCCGACGATGCTCGAGAACACCGGACCCGACACCTGACCGCCGAAGTGGCTGCCCGCCGTCGGTTCGTCGACGGAGACGGCCACGACGATGCGCGGGTTCGGCATCGGCGCCATACCGACGAACGAAGCGCGATATTTCGAGTGGTCGTAGCCGTGCGCGCCGTGCTTGTACGCCGTGCCGCTCTTGCCGCCGACGCGATAGCCCGGCACCGCCGCATCCGGCGAGGTGCCGCCCGGCGCCGTGACGGTTTCGAGCATGGCGCGTACTTGACGTGCGGTAGTAGGCGCGAAAATCTGCGGGCCGGTGGCCGGCTGATCGCCAGGCGTGCGGAAAATCGACACCGGCATGATCTCGCCGTCGTGCGCGATTGCCGTATAAGCGCGGCCCAACTGGAACAGCGACACCGACAGACCGTAACCGTACGACATGGTGGCCTGCTCGATGCGGCGCCAGCTCTTCCACGGACGCAGACGGCCGGCCGCCGCGCCCGGGAAACCGACCTTCGGCGCCTGACCGAGACCGATGCTGGTGTACATGTTCCACATCTCTTCGGGCTTGAGCTGCATGGCGATCTTCGTCGCGCCGATGTTGCTCGACTTCTGGATCACGCCGCCCACCGTCAGCACGCCGAACGCGCTGTCGTCGGTAATCGGCGCGCCGTCGAGCACGAAACGGCCGCCGCCTGTATCAACCAGTGTAGTCGGCGTGACGCGGTGCAGATCGAGCGCGAGCGAAACCGTGAACGGCTTCATGATCGAGCCGGGCTCGAACGTGTCGGTCAGGATGCGGTTGCGCAGCTGATCGCCGGTCAGGTGTGAACGGTCGTTCGGGTTGTAGGTCGGGTAATTGACGAGCGCCAGCACTTCGCCGGTGCGCACGTCGATCACCATGGCCGCGCCGGCCTTGGCCTTGAATTTCTCGACGGCCGCCTTCAGGTTCGTGTAGGCGATGTACTGAATCTTGCTGTCGATCGAGAGATCCACGTCCTGGCCGTTGTGCGGCACGACCTGCTCGTCCACGTCTTCGATGATGTGGCCCATGCGGTCCTTGATCACGCGGCGGCTGCCCGACATGCCGGCGAGCAGCTTCTGGTCGCCGAGCTCGACGCCTTCCTGGCCTTCGTCTTCCACATTGGTGAAGCCGATCAGGTGGGCCGTGATCTCGCCTTCGGGATAGAAGCGCTTGTACTCGTCGCGCGCGTAAATGCCCGGGATCTCCAGCGCGGCGACTTTAGCGGCGACATCCACCGGCACCTGGCGCTTGACGTAAACAAAGGTCTTGTCTTCCGAGAGCTTGGCGCGCAGTTCCTTATTAGTCATGCCGAGCAGTTTGCCGAGCGACGTGAGCTTGTCCGCGCCAAGGTCGTCCGGCACCGATTCGGGAATCGCCCAGATCGCGCGCACCGGCAGACTCGTGGCCAGCACGAGACCATTGCGGTCGAGAATCTTGCCGCGCGTGGCCGGCAGTTCGAGCCGGCGCTGATAGCGGATTTCACCCTGCTTCTGATAGAACGCGTTGCCCGGGCCCTGGATCCAGAAGGCGCGCGCGGTCAGCGCGACGAACGCCATGAACAGCAGGAACACGACGAGTTTCGAGCGCCACATCGGCAGGCGCACCGACAGGATCGGATTGGCCGAGAAAGCCACGCTCTTGCGAGTCGACGATTTTTTCATCGCACGCCTCCGCGACGGGTCGGTGCCGGCGCCGATGCCGGGCCGGAAGTCGGAATCGGTGCGTCTTCGGCTTTCGCCGCGCCCGGATCGAGCGTCAGGTACTGGGTGCGGCCGGTGGCGACCGATTGCATCTTCAGGGAATCGGTGGCGATAGTCTCGATGCGCGACGTTTTCGACAGCGCGCTCTGCTGATATTGAAGTTGCGAATAATCCTGCTGCAGTTGACGCTCCTGCGATTGAGCGCGCTGCAACTGGATAAAGATCTGGCGCTGCTGATTGGTAGCATTGACGACGGACAGAGCGCAGCCCATCACGATGATCAGCAGGAAGATGTTGAGACGATTCATGGTGCGATCCGCTCCGCCACGCGCATCACGGCAGAACGGGCGCGCGGATTCGCGGCGACTTCAGCGTCGCTTGCGAATACGCGGCCGATGATTTTGAGCGGAGGGCTCGGCAGATCGACTGCGCGAATCGGCAGACGGCGATCCACCGTCGGCGTACTCGCGTGCGCCTGCATGAATCGCTTGACGATCCGGTCCTCGAGCGAATGAAAGCTGATGACCACCAGCCGCCCCCCTTGCTCCAACAGCGACAACGCTGCTTCTAAAACGACTTGCAGCTCCGCAAGCTCTTGATTGATGTGAATCCGTATAGCTTGAAAGGTGCGGGTTGCCGGATCCTTGCCCTTCTCACGGGTTTTGACGACGTTAGCCACGATTTGGGCAAGCTCGCCCGTGCTGACGAGAGGCCCAAGACGGTCGGACTCTGCCCGGCGAGCAACAAGCGCCTTTGCAATCTGAAAAGCAAACCGTTCTTCCCCATAATCTCGTATCACCTCCGTCAATTCCTGCACCGTGGCCCGCGCGAGCCAATCAGCCGCCGATTCGCCGCGCGTCGGGTCCATCCGCATGTCGAGCGGGCCGTCGGCGCGGAAGCTGAAGCCCCGCTCCGGATCGTCGACTTGCGGCGACGACACGCCCAGATCCAATAAAACGCCCGACACCCGTCCTACGCCGCGCTCCGCAATCGCGGTGCGCAGTGAAGCAAAACTCTCGTGCACGATGCCGAAGCGCGGATCCGCAATCTGCTGCGCCGTGGCGATGGCGAGCGGGTCTTTGTCGAAAGCGATCAGACGCCCCGACTCAGCCAGCTTTTCCAGCACCAGGCGGCTATGCCCTCCGCGCCCGAACGTGCCGTCCACATACACGCCGTCTGCGCGCGTAACCAGCGCCTGGACCGCTTCTTCCAGCAGCACCGTGCGATGCTGCAATTCGTTTCCCATCGCAGGTGCCATATATGTAAACCGCGATCAGAACGTGAAATCTTTTAACGCGTCGGGCATGCCCTCGGCCATTGCCGCCTGTTCCTTCGCGGCGTATGTTTGTGCATCCCACAACTCGAAGTGACGACCCATGCCAAGCAAGGTCACTTCTTTTTCCAATCCACCAGCCGTGCGCAATTCCGGCGATACGAGCACGCGCCCTGCGCCGTCCATTTCAACGTCCATTGCATTGCCGAGAAAAATGCGCTTCCACCAGGTCGCGTTCATAGGCAGCTTGTCGACCTTGTCGCGGAAAATTTCCCACTCCGGGCGCGGAAAGAGCAACAGGCAGCCGTCCGGGTGCTTGGTGATCGTCACCCGGCCCTCTGCCTGTGTCTGCAGCGCATCCCGATATCGAGAGGGAATAGACATCCGCCCTTTCGCATCGAGCGTCAGCGCCGACGCCCCTTGGAACACTTCGCTCTCCCCATTTGGCGCATTGGCGCGCCAGCTGCCCGACCCATGAAAATCTACCCGAAACCGCTTGTGAGATCACACAAAAATACACTTTCTCACACTGTCTCCCACTTTAGAGGAACGCTAAACGGGGGTCAAGGGAGATACGTGCTTTTCCAGCGAATTTTGTTTGTTAGAACAAGGACTTAGCGCGACTCCTTCACGTCGCGCATAAAACGGAAAACCGTTATAAATGAACGAGCTAGTGCAGCTTGTGAAGGTGATACGTGAAAAGTGCTGGGGAAAGGCGCGGAATGAAAGAGATCGTTAAGCGGGATCGGCAAACGTGGGATGGCGTTTCTGGGTGCTTCAGGCGAACGGCGCGAGGCGCCGTCCCACTTTCGAGATGTACGTGAACAGTTGGCTTTGACTTATATGTAATACGCGGTGCGCGTCATGACTTTCGACACGGCGCGCATCAGCGCGCGCGCGGGCAACGGTAGCTCCATGCCGCCGGCTTCCATCGCCGCCTTGCCGTGTTCCGCTTCGTCCGCGCGCATCTGCTCGACGATTGCACGCGACTCGTGATCGGCTGCCGGCAGTTCGTTCAGATGGCCGTCGAGATGCAGTTCCACCTGACGCTCGGTTTCGGCCATGAAGCCGAGGCTGACGCGGTCGCCCATGCGCCCAGCCGCGAGTCCGATTGCGAGCGCGCCTGTATACCAGAGTGGGTTCAGCAGGCTGGGGCGCGAGTCGAGCGCTTCGAGACGCTTGGAAGTCCACGCGAGATGATCTTCTTCCTCGATCGCGGCGCGATTGAACACAGCCCGCAAAGACGGCGATCTGGTCGCGAGTTTCTGAGCCTGGTAGAGCGCCTGCGCGCAGACCTCCCCGACGTGATTCACGCGCATCAAGCCGGCCGCGTGCGCACGCTCGGCCGGTGAAAGTTCGACCGCCGGTTCGGTCACCGCGGATTCTTGCGGCACCGGCAACGGACGACTCATCCGCGACACGCCGGTCATTGAGCGTAAACCCCGATCAAACTCGCTAATCAACTCGTCCAGAAACATTCAGCACTCCCTCATTCGACAACCGCCTTACCGATCCGCCAGGTCGGCTCGACAAGGCTTTGCGGTGCAAAACCGGCTTCGCAAAAACCTTCAAACCGCATGAATCGGGCGGCCAATTTCTGATTTTAGACCATGTTGCGTAAACGAAACAGGAGCCTTCGCGCCCCGCTCCTTTTTCTTTGTGCCATGTATGCCTTTTGTTACATTACGTGCAACTTCTCGCGAAGTTGGACATGCAAGGCCTCAACGCTAGATAAATATTCTGCCTTGTACAAAAGATTCGTAATCCTTGGAGATCATTCGATGAAAAAGTCGCTTCTCGCTCTCGCAGCACTGGGCGCATTCGCAGGCGTCGCACATGCTCAGAGCAGCGTGACCCTGTACGGTATCATTGACGAAGGCTTCAACATCAACACCAACTCGGGTGGCAAGCACCTGTACAACCTGTCCAGCGGCGTCATGCAAGGCTCGCGTTTCGGCCTGCGCGGCACGGAAGATCTGGGCGGCGGTCTGAAGGCAATCTTCGTGTTGGAAAACGGCTTTGACGTGAACAACGGCAAGCTGGGTCAAGGCGGCCTGATGTTCGGTCGTCAAGCTTACGTTGGCCTGTCGAGCCAGTTCGGTACGGTCACGCTGGGTCGTCAGTACGACTCCGTCGTCGACTACGTCGGTCCGCTGGAAGCCGGCGACCAATGGGGCGGCTACATCGCTGCTCACCCGGGCGACATCGACAACTTCAACAACGCGTACCGCACCAACAACACGGTCAAGTACACGAGCGCTGATTACGGCGGCCTGAAGTTCGGCGGCACGTACAGCTTCGGCGGCGTTGCCGGCAACGTCACGTCGAACCAGATCTGGTCGTTGGGCGCTGGCTACAACAACGGTCCGTTGGTCTTGGGCGTTGGCTATTTGAACGCACGCAGCCCGGCAGCTTCGGGCGGCCTGTTCAACAACGGCGGTACGGCTGCAACACCGGCCGCGGCTGTGACGTCGCCGGTGTACGCTGGCTTCTCGTCGGCTAACACGTATCAAGTGATCGGTGCAGGCGGCGCTTACACGTTCGGCGCAGCAACTATCGGTGCGACGTACTCGAACATCCGCTTCGGCAACCTGGGCGCTTCGTTCGCATCGCCGTTCAAGGGCCAGTCGGCTACGTTCAACAATGCAGAACTGAACTTCAAGTATCAGTTGACCCCGGCATTGCTGGTCGGCGCAGCGTATGACTACACGCGCGGCGCGGAAATCAACGGCAACTCGCGTGCTCAATACCACCAAGGCTCGCTCGGCGTGGATTACTTCCTGTCCAAGCGCACGGACGTGTACGTGATTGGCGTGTACCAACACGCTCTGGGCGATACGATCAACGCAGCGGGTGCTACGGTCAACGCAACGGCAGGCATCAACGGCCTGTCGGGCTCGTCGAACCAGAATCAACTCGCGGCTCGCGTCGGTATCCGCCACAAGTTCTAATAAGTCGTAAAAAAGCAGTCTGCCTCAAAGGCGCCTTCGGGCGCCTTTTTTTATGGCGCGCGCTGCCAACTGGTTTCGCGATGCGATTGCCATGCGAAAGAAAAGGCCCGGCAGACTTGCGTCTGCCGGGCCTTTTTCGCTTACTCGCCGCTTCTTGTCACCTTCTTGTCAGCTTCTTGCCGGCTTCGTGCCCGATCAGTGTGCGATTCCGTCTACGCGCGTCCGTCGCGCAACTCACGGCGCAGAATCTTGCCAACATTGCTCTTCGGTAGTTCAGTGCGGAACTCGACGATCTTAGGGCGCTTGTAGCCGGTCAACTGCTGCTTGCAGTACGCGAAGATGTCGGCATCAGTGAGCGCCTGATCCTTTTTCACGACAAACAGTTTCACTGCTTCGCCCGAATGCTGATCCGGCACGCCCACCGCGGCGACTTCGAACACGCCCGGCAGTTTGGCGACCACGTCTTCGATTTCATTCGGATAGACGTTGAAACCGGACACCAGAATCATGTCCTTCTTACGGTCGACGATCTTCACGAAGCCGCCGTCGTTCATCAGGCCGACATCGCCCGATTTGAAGAAGCCGTCCGGCGTCATCACCTTCGCGGTTTCGTCGGGCCGGTTCCAGTAACCCGCCATGACCTGCGGGCCGCGGATGCAGATTTCGCCAGGCTGGCCGAGCGGCACTTCGTTGCCCTCGTCGTCACGAATCGAGATTTCCGTCGACGGCAGCGGCAGACCGATCGTTCCGCTGTATTCGGTGACCGTGACCGGATTGCAGGTCACGCACGGCGACGTCTCCGACAAACCGTAGCCTTCGATAATCGGCGTATGAGTCTCTTCGTACCAGCGCTTGGCGACGGCTTCTTGCACCGCCATACCGCCGCCATTCGCGGCGATCAGCTTCGAAAAATCGAGCTTATGGAAATCCGGGCTATTCAACAACGCGTTGTAGAGCGTGTTGACGGCGGGAATCGTCGTGATCGGATAGCCTTCGAGCGCCTTGATCATGCCTGGAATGTCGCGCGGATTCGGAATGAGTACGCCGAGGCCGCCGGTGCGGATCGTCAACAGACCGCACACGGTCAGCGCGAACACGTGGTACAGCGGCAACGCTACGACGGTGACGAACTGACCGATATCCGTGCGATTCGCGCGAACCGGATCGAGCCAGATCTCCGACTGCAGCACATTGGCAATCAGGTTCCGATGCAGCAGGGTCGCGCCCTTGGCCACGCCTGTCGTGCCGCCCGTGTACTGGAGAAACGCGACATCGTCAGGGCCCTGCTGGACCGCTTTGAAATTCTGGCGCGCGCCTTCCGCGATGGCGGTGTTGAACTTGACGTGGCCCGGCAGACTCCAGGCCGGCACCATCTTCTTCATCTTGCGCACGACGAAGTTCACCAGCGTGCCCTTGATCCCCATCAGGTCGCCCATCGCGGCCACCACGATGTGCTTGATCGACGTGTTGCGCACGATCGCCTGCAGTGTGACCGCAAAATTCTCAAGCAGAATGATCGCTTCCGCGCCGCTGTCCTTGAGCTGATGCTCGAGCTCGCGAGGCGTATAGAGCGGGTTTACGTTCACGACCACATAGCCCGCGCGCAAGATAGCTGCAATGGCCACCGGATATTGCAGCACGTTGGGCATCATGATCGCGATGCGCGCGCCGCGGGCCAGGCCCTTCGACTGAAACCATGCGGCGAGTTTGCGCGAAAGCGCGTCGAGCTCGCCGTAGCTGATCTCCTTACCCATGCAGACGAACGCCGGTTTGGCGCGATGCTCGCGGAAGGCTTCTTCGAGCAGTTCTCCCACCGACGAATAGCGGCTCGGGTCGATCTCTGCGGGAACGCCGGGCGGATAAGATTTCAGCCAGATTTTGTCCATGCAGCGTCTCCTCCTTTATTTTCGAATGGTCGTGCTAAAAACGCATCGTAGCATGGGCACCTCGGTGCTATTCGCGAAAAGCGGCCTGGTTAGACTGCAGCCTCGAACCCGTGCGGGACGCGCGCTGCGGGGTGACTGAGCGGGTTTCAGAGGCGTTCGACTTCGACCAGGCAGTCGTAGAACGTCGCCGAGCCGCCCAGATCGGTGAGCGCCTGGCTGGTGAGTTGATTGGCATTGCGACCGTCGGGCGCGAGCTTTTTCCACCAGATCGACAGGCCGACCACGAGCCCTTTACGGGCTTTATCCGTGACGCGCACGCACGCCTGCATGGAACCGCGATCGTTAAAGATCCGCACCCGAGCGCCATCGACGATCTCCCGCGATTGGGCGTCGGCCGAATGCATGTCGAGGTGCGGCTCGCCCTCCGTCGAACGCAGACTTTCGACGTTCACGAAGGTGCTGTTCAGGAAGTTGCGGGCCGGCGGCGAGATCATCGCAAGCGGGTAGCGGGCGGCTAGCTCCGGTGCGCCGTCGGCGGATTCGTAGGGCGGCAGATAGTCCGGGAGCGGGTCGAGCCCCTGCTGCGCGAGCCGTTCACTATAGAACTCACATTTGCCGGACGGCGTTCGGAAGCCTCCTTCTGCGAAAGGTGCATCGGGCAGGTTCAGCCGGGCCCAGCCGGTTTGCTTCAACGTCTCCCAATCCACGCCTTCGAGCGTTTTGTCCTGCCAGCGGAACGCGTTTTTGGCGACCGTCTCGTCGCTTTCGAATAGCGCCGGCTCGCTTAACCCCATGTGACGCGCGAAGCCGCGGAAAATCTCCGTGTTCGGGAGTGCGCCGCCAACCGGAGCGATTGCCGGCAAGTTGACCATCACGTGCGTGTGGCCGTATGACTTATGGACATCGAAGTGTTCGAGTTGAGTCGTTGCGGGCAGGAGCAGATCGGCGTAGTCGGCGGTGTCGGTCTGGAAATGCTCCAGCACGATGGTGAAGAGATCCTCACGCGCGAAACCCGCTGCCACTCGCTCGGAATCCGGCGCGACGGCCACCGGATTCGAGTTGTAGACGACGATCACTTCGACTTTAGGGCCGAACGCGGCGTCGCCCTTGTGCAGCAACGCATCGCCGATTGTATTCATATTGATGACGCGGCTGACCTTGGACGGCCAGCCCGGCATCAGGTCCGGACGCTGCAATGCATGCGAGTCGACCGGCGCCCAACCGCCCGAAGACAGCAGCACGCCACCCGCTCTTTCGCGCCACGCGCCCGTCAACGACGGCAGGCAGGCGATAGCGCGCACGGCATTGCCGCCGCCACGCACGCGCTGCAGACCATAATTCATGCGGATCGCGGCCTTTTTAGTACCACCGTAAAGTCGCGCAAGATCGATGATAACGTGTTCATCAACGTCGCAAATTCCAGCAGCACGCGAGGGCGGGTAATTCAGCGCGCGGGCCTTCAGTTCATCAAAGCCTAATGTGTGGGCCTCAATGTAAGCGTGATCGAGCAGATTTTCCGCGATCAACACGTTCATCATGCCGAGCGCCAAGGCACCATCGGTGCCGGGTTTCAGGGCGATATGCTGATGGCACTTTTCGGCGGTCAGCGAGCGGTAAGGATCGATCGCGATCAGCTGTGCGCCGCGGCGTTTGGCCTGTTGAGCGCGGGTCCAGAAATGCAGGCTCGATGCGATGGGGTTGGCCCCCCAGATGAGGATGACCTCGCTCTCGTCGAAAAACTCGGTGAGCATGCCAAGGCTCGCGCCATAGGTGTACTTCAAACCGGCGGCGCCGGCGGACGCGCAGATCGTCCGGTCCAGTTGCGATGCGCCGAGCTTGTGAAAGAATCGTTGCGCGATGCTGTCGCCCTGGACCAAACCCATCGTGCCGGCATAGCTGTAGGGGACAATCGCTTCTGGCGCGCGACGCGCAATCTCCGAGAGACGGCCTGCCGCGAGCTGGAACGCCTCATCCCAACTGATCGGCTCAAAGCGGCCCTCGCCTTTACGGCCGACACGCTTCATCGGCGTCGTCAATCTTCGCGGATGATGCACGCGCTCAGCATAGCGACTGACCTTGGCGCACAGCGCGCCTTGCGTCGGCGGATGTTCGGGATCAGCGACGACCTTGATCGCACGTCCAGCCGCGACCGTCACTCGCATCGCGC
Organism: Paraburkholderia sp. BL17N1; assembly: GCF_003634175.1. Classification (NCBI taxonomy): domain Bacteria; kingdom Pseudomonadati; phylum Pseudomonadota; class Betaproteobacteria; order Burkholderiales; family Burkholderiaceae; genus Paraburkholderia; species Paraburkholderia sp. BL17N1. Next base: position 1,863,667 of record NZ_RBIW01000001.1, on the reverse strand, counting down.
AGGTGTCGGGGCAGTCGTGCGGGCATACGGCGCGGGCGAGTTCGGTCGGAGCATTCATCGGCGATCCTTTCAAGAAGGCGGTGAGCGGTGTAGCAATGCCGGATTCTATTACGGCAATTGCTGCGTGGCCTGCGCGCTGCCGCCAAAAAGGCCTTGGGCGTAGAATCGGTTATTACCGTGCCCGGGCCGGTGTGGCCCCGAGCGATTCCACGCAAGCCAAAGCACAGAAGCGTTACCACTCCATCATGAAACTTATCCCCGAAATCCAAGCCGCTCACGGCGAAATTCAGACCCTCCGACGAACGATCCATGCTCATCCGGAACTGCGTTACGAAGAAACGGCGACGGCCGATCTGGTGGCGCGAACGCTCGAGTCCTGGGGCATCGAAACTCATCGAGGGTTGGGCAAGACCGGCGTCGTCGGTGTGCTGAAACGAGGCAATGGTTCACGCTCCATTGGTCTGCGGGCCGATATGGATGCGTTGCCGATACAGGAACTGAACAGCTTCGACCATCGGTCGAAAAACGACGGCAAGATGCACGCGTGCGGCCACGACGGACATACCGCGATGCTGCTCGGCGCCGCGCGGCACCTGGTCAAACATGGCGAATTCGACGGCACAATCGTGTTCATTTTCCAGCCTGCCGAAGAAGGCGGCGCAGGTGCGCAGGCCATGATCGACGACGGCCTATTCGCGAAATTTCCGGTCGACGCCGTATTCGGTATTCATAACTGGCCGGGCATGCCGGCGGGGCACTTCGGCGTGACCGAAGGTCCAATCATGGCATCGAGCAACGAATTTCACATTGAAATCAAAGGCGTGGGCTCGCACGCCGCGCTGCCGCACAACGGCCGCGATCCCGTCTTCACTGCCGTCCAGATTGCGAATGGATTGCAGAGCATCATCACGCGGAACAAGAAGCCGCTCGACACCGCCGTGCTGTCGATCACGCAGATTCACGCCGGCGACGCGGTCAACGTCGTCCCGAACAATGCGTGGATCGCAGGCACCGTACGGACGTTTACGACCGAGACGCTAGATCTGATCGAAGCGCGCATGCGCAAGATCGCGGAGAGCACGGCCGAGGCCTACGATTGCTCGGTCGATATTCGTTTTCACCGAAACTACCCGCCGACGATCAACAGCAGCGAGGAGGCTCGCTTTGCAGCGACGGTGATGAAGGAAATTGTCGGTGCAGATAAAGTCGACGACGCGGTCGAACCAACGATGGGGGCGGAGGACTTCTCTTTCATGTTGCTCGCCAAACCGGGCTGTTACGCGTTCCTGGGTAATGGCGATGGCGGGCACCGAGATTCGGGCCATGGCGCGGGTCCGTGCATGCTGCATAACGCAAGCTATGACTTTAACGACGAGTTGCTGCCGATCGGGTCGACGTACTGGGTACGGCTGGCACAGCGGTTTCTGGCGCAGGGCAAATAGAATATTTTCGAGGGGGTTGGCGGCGGTGAATGGTGACCTTGCCCCCGTTTGGCGAATCCCATAACCGAGGATGTTATGCGGCCTTGCCTTGCTGTGCTGCGAACCAGTTCTGCTCGAAAGTCATTGGGCTAACGTAGTTGAGCGTCGAGTGTAACCGGCGTGCATTGTAAAAGCCCGAGCCTGTCAGATTTTCTGTGTGCCGAGGTCATGAGACGATAACGGAAATAACGTCCTATGACCGAAGCAACCGTGACAAAGAAGAACAGGAACCCGAAGGCACCGAAGCTGTTTCCCGACGAGTTGATCGACCAATTGCTTGCCCAGGTGCAGGGCAAGGATGCTGAGTCGGTCCTGGGCGAATCAGGTCTGGCCGGCCAGCTCAAGAAACGGCTGGCCGAGCGCATGCTCGCGGCCGAGTTGAGCCACCATCTGGAAGCCGAGACCGGGCAAGGCAAGTCCGGCAACCACCGCAACGGCACCAGCCCCAAGACGGTCATCACGCCCAATGGCGAACTGAATCTGGACATTCCGCGTGACCGGCAGGCGACATTCGAGCCGCAGTTGGTGGGCAAGTATCAGCGCCGGCTGCCGGGCTTTGACGATCACGTCATCAGCATGTACGCGCGCGGCATGAGCGTGCGCGAGATTCAGGGCCATTTGCTGGAGCTATATGGCCTACAGGTGTCGCCCGATCTGATTTCGACCGTCACCGACGAGGTGCTGGCCGAAGTCGAACAGTGGCAGCAACGCCCGCTCGAGGCGATGTATCCGATCGTGTATTTCGACGCACTTCGACTGAAGATCCGCGACGAAGGCACGGTCAGGAACAAGGCGGTGTACCTCGCGCTGGGCATTCGGGCCGACGGGCGCAAGGAAGTGCTGGGTTTGTGGATCGAGCAAACCGAAGGCGCCAAGTTCTGGCTGAAGGTTTTCAACGAGTTGAAGAATCGCGGTTTGCACGACATCCTGATTGCGGTGGTCGACGGCCTGCGTGGGTTCCCGGAGGCCATCGAGGCGGTGTTTCCGGCCGCGCAGATCCAGACCTGCATCGTGCATCTGATCCGTAATTCGCTGAATCTGGCGAGCTGGAAGGACCGTAAGCCGTTGGCTGCGGCGCTCAAGCCGATCTATCAGGCCGCCACCGCCGAAGCCGCTGAGGCGGCGCTGCAAGCCTTCTCGCAAAGCGAATGGGGCAAGAAATTCCCAACGGTCGCCGCGATGTGGCAGCGCCAATGGGAACAGGTCATTCCGTTCTTCGCCTATCCGCCGGAAGTACGCAGAATCATATACACGACAAATGCGATCGAAAGCATGCACATGCAGCTTCGCAAGATCGTCAAGAACCGCGGTCACTTCCCAAGCGACGAAGCCGCCAGCAAATTGCTATACCTGGCCTTGCGCAACATCGAAAAGGACTGGAAGATGCCACCTATCACCTGGCGGCAAGCAGTCAATCAGTTCGCCATTCTGTTCGGCGAGCGGTTCACCAGCGCCATCAACTGAGATTTCTAACCGGCCTCAGCACACAAGATTTCTGACACGTCCGATGAATGCGTACTTCACATCGACTCCTTGGCGAAGTACGCGGCCGCTTTTTTTAAAATATCCCGCTCCATCTTCAGGCGAGCCACTTCGGCACGCAGCCGCGCGAGCTCCATCTGTTCCGGGCTCACGGGCTTCGTGCCCGCACCCGTCAGTTTGCCTTCCCGGTCAGCCTTTACCCAGTTGTACAGCGTCTGTTCGACCACACCCAGTGTCGCCGCCACCGCAGCCATGCTTTGCCCGGCCTTGACCAGCCGCACCGCTTCCAGCTTGAACTCGAGCGTGTACTGCGCTCGCTTTGCCTTGCTTGTCATCGTTCTTCTCCTTGCTTGAGTTTACCTGCTCAGCAAGGGATTCGTTTTTCGGGGGCAAGCTCATGGTTCGCCGCCGAGCCTTCTCTCGTTGCTATGAATGGTTTCTGCGGATGGGAGTGAGGTGATTTAACCCGTCGGTTTTCTATGTGTATGGCGGCGGGGTAAACGCAGAAACCCCACCTTTGTGGGGTGGGGTTTCTGATTGCTGCTGGGGAGCCTGACGATTACCTACTTTCACACGGGTAATCCGCACTATCATCGGCGTGGAGTCGTTTCACGGTCCTGTTCGGGATGGGAAGGGGTGGGACCGACTCGCTATGGTCATCAGGCATGACTTGTTGCTGCACTGCTCGTGGAGCAATGCAACCAATCGGGAAGAAGTAGCTGAGAGGATGCCTCTCGTGTTGCTTTGGGTTGTGTTGTTTCTGGCACAACACGATCACTTAACCTGAGTGGCCTTGCCCCCTTCGGGGGTGGGATGCCCGTCCAGTGCTGAAGCACTGACGATCATCGCAAAACACACCTGTTATAGGATCAAGCCTTACGGGCAATTAGTATCAGTTAGCTTAACGCATTACTGCGCTTCCACACCTGACCTATCAACGTCCTGGTCTTGAACGACCCTTCAAGGGGCTCGAAGCCCCGGGGATATCTCATCTTAAGGCGAGTTTCCCGCTTAGATGCTTTCAGCGGTTATCTCTTCCGAACATAGCTACCCGGCGATGCCACTGGCGTGACAACCGGTACACCAGAGGTTCGTCCACTCCGGTCCTCTCGTACTAGGAGCAGCCCCCTTCAAATATCCAGCGCCCACGGCAGATAGGGACCAAACTGTCTCACGACGTTTTAAACCCAGCTCACGTACCTCTTTAAATGGCGAACAGCCATACCCTTGGGACCGGCTACAGCCCCAGGATGAGATGAGCCGACATCGAGGTGCCAAACACCGCCGTCGATATGAACTCTTGGGCGGTATCAGCCTGTTATCCCCAGAGTACCTTTTATCCGTTGAGCGATGGCCCTTCCATACAGAACCACCGGATCACTATGACCTGCTTTCGCACCTGCTCGACTTGTCGGTCTCGCAGTTAAGCACGCTTATGCCATTGCACTATCAGCACGATTTCCGACCGTACCTAGCGTACCTTCGTACTCCTCCGTTACACTTTGGGAGGAGACCGCCCCAGTCAAACTGCCTACCATGCACTGTCCCCGATCCGGATTACGGACCAAGGTTAGAACCTCAAACAAACCAGGGTGGTATTTCAAGGATGGCTCCACGCAGACTGGCGTCCACGCTTCAAAGCCTCCCACCTATCCTACACAGACCGGTTCAAAGTCCAATGCAAAGCTACAGTAAAGGTTCATGGGGTCTTTCCGTCTAGCCGCGGGGAGATTGCATCATCACAAACACTTCAACTTCGCTGAGTCTCGGGAGGAGACAGTGTGGCCATCGTTACGCCATTCGTGCAGGTCGGAACTTACCCGACAAGGAATTTCGCTACCTTAGGACCGTTATAGTTACGGCCGCCGTTTACCGGGACTTCAATCAAGAGCTTGCACCCCATCATTTAATCTTCCGGCACCGGGCAGGCGTCACACCCTATACGTCCACTTTCGTGTTTGCAGAGTGCTGTGTTTTTATTAAACAGTCGCAGCCACCAGTTTATTGCAACCCCTTCACCCTCTGCGCGCAGGCGCATCAGGCTACAGGGGCGTACCTTATCCCGAAGTTACGGTACCAATTTGCCGAGTTCCTTCTCCCGAGTTCTCTCAAGCGCCTTAGAATACTCATCTCGCCCACCTGTGTCGGTTTGCGGTACGGTCACTGTCAAACTGAAGCTTAGAGGCTTTTCTTGGAACCACTTCCGATTGCTTCTTCACCGAAGTGAATGGCCTCGCACCCTTGAATTCCGCGCCCGGATTTGCCAAAGCGCCTTCTCCAATGCAAGGACCGGGACTTCCAACACCCGGACAACCTTCCGCGATCCGTCCCCCCATCGCATTTAACAATGGTGCAGGAATATTAACCTGCTTCCCATCAGCTACGCATTTCTGCCTCGCCTTAGGGGCCGACTCACCCTACGCCGATGAACGTTGCGTAGGAAACCTTGGGCTTACGGCGAGGGGGCTTTTCACCCCCTTTATCGCTACTCATGTCAGCATTCGCACTTCCGATACCTCCAGCACACTTTCCAGTGCACCTTCGCAGGCTTACGGAACGCTCTCCTACCATGCACATAAATGTGCATCCGCAGCTTCGGTATATTGCTTAGCCCCGTTACATCTTCCGCGCAGGACGACTCGATCAGTGAGCTATTACGCTTTCTTTAAAGGATGGCTGCTTCTAAGCCAACCTCCTGACTGTTTTAGCCTTCCCACTTCGTTTCCCACTTAGCAATATTTGGGGACCTTAGCTGGCGGTCTGGGTTGTTTCCCTCTTGACACCGGACGTTAGCACCCGATGTCTGTCTCCCGTGATTGCACTCTTCGGTATTCGGAGTTTGCTATGGCGTAGTAATCCGCAATGGACCCCACAACCATGACAGTGCTCTACCCCCGAAGGTGATACACGAGGCACTACCTAAATAGTTTTCGGAGAGAACCAGCTATTTCCAGGTTTGTTTAGCCTTTCACCCCTATCCACAGCTCATCCCCTAACTTTTCAACGTTAGTGGGTTCGGACCTCCAGTACGTGTTACCGCACCTTCATCCTGGCCATGGATAGATCACCTGGTTTCGGGTCTACACCCAGCGACTGAATCGCCCTGTTCGGACTCGCTTTCGCTACGCCTGCCCTAATCGGTTAAGCTTGCCACTGAATGTAAGTCGCTGACCCATTATACAAAAGGTACGCCGTCACCCTCTTTCAAAGGCTCCGACTGTTTGTATGCATGCGGTTTCAGGATCTGTTTCACTCCCCTCCCGGGGTTCTTTTCGCCTTTCCCTCACGGTACTGGTTCACTATCGGTCGATCACGAGTATTTAGCCTTGGAGGATGGTCCCCCCATCTTCAGACAGGATTTCACGTGTCCCGCCCTACTTGTCGTACACCTAGTTCTTCCTCGCTGTTTTCGTCTACAGGGCTATCACCTGCTATGGCGGCACTTTCCAGAGCCTTCGACTAACAATGAAGATAAAGAGTACAGGCTGGTCCCATTTCGCTCGCCACTACTCTGGGAATCTCGGTTGATTTCTTTTCCTGCGGTTACTTAGATGTTTCAGTTCACCGCGTTCGCTTCACGTAGCCTATGTATTCAGCTACGGATGACCCATACGGGCCGGGTTTCCCCATTCGGATATCGGTGGATCAAAGCTCGTTTGCCAGCTCCCCACCGCTTTTCGCAGGCTACCGCGTCCTTCATCGCCTGTGATCGCCAAGGCATCCACCACATGCACTTGTTCGCTTGACCCTATAACGGGTGTGTCTCGCACGCCCTTCGCTGGGAAGACCGTGTCTGCCACACTCGCTACAGGTTGAGTATTCGTGTTGCGCCGTATTCCAAAAGCGATCTTTCGATCTCTCTTTTCATACATTGATACAATCACAACCCTGATTCACCTACTCAACCACCCATCTCTAAGTGATCTTTCGTGAATCTCTTTACTACTTCTTCCTGATTGTTAAAGAACGACAGCCGATATAAAGCTCTGCTTCATATCACTCTGACTGGCTCAATCGCCAATGCACAACGCTCTGCCTTTTACTGCCCGCAGAACGCTACGCATTGAGGATTGGTGGAGGATGACGGGATCGAACCGACGACCCCCTGCTTGCAAAGCAGGTGCTCTCCCAGCTGAGCTAATCCCCCAGTCATACAGCTACCCCAGAGGTTTCAGACGATCAGCACACCAGACAAGACTTTGGTGGGTCTGGATGGATTCGAACCATCGACCCCCGCCTTATCAAGACGGTGCTCTAACCGACTGAGCTACAGACCCCTGAGTCTGTCCTGATTTCACAGCCGATAAGCGTGAGCGCTCAACGCATTGCTTTTACACAACTGACGCGTTTAGCTCGAGAAAGGAGGTGATCCAGCCGCACCTTCCGATACGGCTACCTTGTTACGACTTCACCCCAGTCATGAATCCTACCGTGGTGACCGTCCTCCTTGCGGTTAGACTAGCCACTTCTGGTAAAACCCACTCCCATGGTGTGACGGGCGGTGTGTACAAGACCCGGGAACGTATTCACCGCGGCATGCTGATCCGCGATTACTAGCGATTCCAGCTTCACGCACTCGAGTTGCAGAGTGCGATCCGGACTACGATCGGTTTTCTGGGATTGGCTCCCCCTCGCGGGTTGGCGACCCTCTGTTCCGACCATTGTATGACGTGTGAAGCCCTACCCATAAGGGCCATGAGGACTTGACGTCATCCCCACCTTCCTCCGGTTTGTCACCGGCAGTCTCCCTAGAGTGCTCTTGCGTAGCAACTAGGGACAAGGGTTGCGCTCGTTGCGGGACTTAACCCAACATCTCACGACACGAGCTGACGACAGCCATGCAGCACCTGTGTTATGGCTCCCTTTCGGGCACTCCCACCTCTCAGCAGGATTCCATACATGTCAAGGGTAGGTAAGGTTTTTCGCGTTGCATCGAATTAATCCACATCATCCACCGCTTGTGCGGGTCCCCGTCAATTCCTTTGAGTTTTAATCTTGCGACCGTACTCCCCAGGCGGTCAACTTCACGCGTTAGCTACGTTACCAAGTCAATGAAGACCCGACAACTAGTTGACATCGTTTAGGGCGTGGACTACCAGGGTATCTAATCCTGTTTGCTCCCCACGCTTTCGTGCATGAGCGTCAGTATTGGCCCAGGGGGCTGCCTTCGCCATCGGTATTCCTCCACATCTCTACGCATTTCACTGCTACACGTGGAATTCTACCCCCCTCTGCCATACTCTAGCCCGCCAGTCACAAATGCAGTTCCCAGGTTAAGCCCGGGGATTTCACATCTGTCTTAGCGGACCGCCTGCGCACGCTTTACGCCCAGTAATTCCGATTAACGCTTGCACCCTACGTATTACCGCGGCTGCTGGCACGTAGTTAGCCGGTGCTTATTCTTCCGGTACCGTCATCCCCCCACCGTATTAGGGCGGAGGTTTTCTTTCCGGACAAAAGTGCTTTACAACCCGAAGGCCTTCTTCACACACGCGGCATTGCTGGATCAGGCTTGCGCCCATTGTCCAAAATTCCCCACTGCTGCCTCCCGTAGGAGTCTGGGCCGTGTCTCAGTCCCAGTGTGGCTGGTCGTCCTCTCAGACCAGCTACAGATCGTCGCCTTGGTAGGCCTTTACCCCACCAACTAGCTAATCTGCCATCGGCCGCCCCTGCAGCGCGAGGTCCTAAGATCCCCCGCTTTCATCCACAGATCGTATGCGGTATTAATCCGGCTTTCGCCGGGCTATCCCCCACTACAGGACACGTTCCGATGTATTACTCACCCGTTCGCCACTCGCCACCAGGGTTGCCCCCGTGCTGCCGTTCGACTTGCATGTGTAAGGCATGCCGCCAGCGTTCAATCTGAGCCAGGATCAAACTCTTCAGTTCAAACCTGTTACTGTTTTTCGGTTGTTTTACCAACCGGTCGCTCACTCAACGTACTGACGAATGATCTCTCCATCTTTCAATGGAAAAACCTTCCTTTCATTACTGTGTGAGACTTGATACTTTCGCTTCTTCCGGCAGATCCCGAAGGACCCGCCGGCGCGTCGCGCATCAAGCGCCCACACTTATCGGCTGTTAATTTTTAAAGATCGAGTACGCATTCACTACCGAACCCGTGCCGCCAGTCGTCAGCATCACAACCACCCGGCACCGCTTCGTTCTGCGTCGCTGCATCAGCAGCAGAGAAACGAGATTATGAAGAATTTCCGCTACGCCGTCAACAGGTTTTTCTAACTTCCTGAACCTGCCCGCTTCGCCGAAAGCCTTGCCACTGCTGGCTCTCCCGCCTCCCGCGCTCCGTTGTCCGAAGCACGAAAGAGCGAGATTCTAGCGAGCCCGAACCCGCCTTGCAAGCGTTATTTTGACAAGCGTATTAACGATGCTTGAAAACCGGTTTGCGCTTCTCGACAAACGCGGCCATGCCCTCCTTTTGATCTTCGGTGGCAAAGAGCGAATGGAACAGGCGGCGCTCGAAATGCACGCCTTCTGCAAGTGTCGTTTCATAAGCGCGGTTGACCGATTCTTTCACCATCATCACGGCCGGCAACGGGAATTCAGCGATCGTCGCAGCCGCAGCCACTGCTTCATCAACCAAGGACGCAGCTGGAATCACACGCGACACCAATCCTGCGCGCTCGGCTTCGGCGGCATCCATAAATCGCGCGGTCAGGCAGAGGTCCATCGCCTTCGCTTTGGACACGGCACGCGGCAGGCGCTGCGTACCGCCGGCGCCAGGCATGATGCCGAGCTTGATTTCCGGCTGGCCGAACTTTGCCGTGTCGGCGGCGAAAATGATGTCGCACATCATCGCCAGTTCGCAGCCGCCACCGAGCGCAAAGCCCGCCACCGCCGCAATAATCGGCTTACGAATGGAGCGAACGGTTTCCCAGTTGCGGGTGATGTAGTCACCCTTGTAGACATCCATATAGGTATAGGTGGACATCATGCCGATGTCAGCACCAGCCGCGAACGCCTTTTCGCTGCCCGTGACCACGATCGCGCCAATCGCGTCGTCGGCATCGAACTCGCGCAACGCCGCCCCCAGTTCGTCCATCAATGCGTCATTTAAAGCGTTCAACGCCTTCGGGTGATTCAACGTGACCAAGCCGACCCGTCCCCGCGTCTCAACCAGAATGTTCTCGTAAGCCATTGCCGCCTCCTAAGGTTAGAAAAATTGCGCGCGAAAACGCTTCGCGCGGTCATCTTAATAATGCTACCATTCGCCAACCAACCGGTCGGTCAATTATTCGACAGTCTTTTCCCAACGTACAGCCAAGCCCTCTGCCATGACACATCCGCTATTCACCAAGCACGAAGACACGCTGCAAAAGGCACTCACCGCGGTTGAAACGCGCGGCTACTGGAGCCCGTTCGTCGAAATGCCCAGTCCGAAAGTGTACGGGGAAACAGCTAATGCGGACGGCGAAGCCGCATTCAAAGCGCATCTCAACGCAACGTTCCAGCTGGACCAACCCTCGACGGGTGAAACCGTCGGCGCCGAAGTCTCACCGTTCGGATTCCCGCTCGGCGTGCGCTACCCGAAGGCCGACCCCGCCGCACTGATCGCGGCTGCCGCCGCTGCCCAACGTGAGTGGCGCGCAGCAGGCCCGCACGCATGGATCGGTGTCTGCCTCGAAATCCTTGCCCGCGTGAATCGCGCCAGCTTCGAAATTGGCTACAGCGTGATGCACACGACCGGCCAGGCATTCATGATGGCCTTCCAGGCCGGCGGCCCGCACGCACAAGACCGCGCGCTGGAAGCCGTCGTGTATGCGTGGGACCAGTTGCGCCGCATTCCCGGCGACGCCCATTGGGAAAAGCCGCAAGGCAAGAATCCGCCGCTCGCCATGCACAAGCGTTACACCGTCGTGCCGCGCGGCACCGGCCTTGTGCTCGGCTGCTGCACCTTCCCGACGTGGAACGGCTATCCGGGCCTCTTCGCCGATCTGGCCACCGGCAACACGGTCATTGTCAAGCCGCATCCGGGCGCAATTCTGCCGCTGGCGCTGACCGTGCGAATCGCGCGTGACGTTTTGCGCGAAGCGGGTTTCGATCCGAACGTCGTCACCTTGCTGGCCACCGAGCCGAACGACGGCGCACTCGTCCAGGACTTGGCCCTGCGTCCGGAAATCAAACTCATCGACTTCACGGGCAGCACGCAAAACGGCACGTGGCTCGAGCGCAATGCGCACCAGGCCCAGGTCTACACCGAAAAAGCCGGCGTGAACCAGATCGTGATCGACTCGGTCGACGACATCAAGGCTGTTGCCCGCAACATCGCCTTCTCGCTCGCGCTGTACTCGGGCCAGATGTGCACCGCGCCACAAAACATCTACGTGCCGCGCGGCGGCATCCGCACTCCGGAAGGCACGCTCGGTTTTGACGAAGTTGCCCAAGCCATTGCGGGCGCGGTGCAAAAACTCGTCGCCGACCCGGCCCGCGCTGTCGAGCTGCTCGGCGCGATTCAGAACCAAGGCGTGATTCAACGCATCGACGAAGCCGCAGAGCTCGGCCACGTTCTCGTCGAGAGCCTGTCGCTTGAACATCCCGCTTTCGCCGGCGCCCGCGTGCGCACGCCGCTCGTGCTCCAACTGGATGCCGCCACCGACCAGGCGCAGTTCACCAAAGAATGGTTCGGCCCGATCTCGTTCGTGATCGCGACGGACTCCACTGCGCAGTCGCTCGAACTCGCCGGCGCAATCGCCGCGGAACACGGCGCGCTGACGCTGTCGGTTTACAGCACGGACGAAGCGGTGCTCGAAGATGCGCACGAAGCATCGATCCGCGGCGGCGTGGCCTTGTCGATCAATCTGACCGGCGGCGTGTTCGTCAATCAGTCGGCAGCGTTCTCGGACTTCCACGGCACGGGCGCGAACCCGGCGGCCAATGCCGCGTTGGCTGACGCCGCCTTTGTCGCGAATCGCTTCCGCGTAGTTCAAAGCCGCGTTCATGTTGAACCCAAAGCGGCGCCGGCGGTAGCTGGCTGAATGGCATAAGGCAAAAGCACGGCTTTCGTCCTATGCCGTTTGGCCGAATGGACCGGGCGATGCACCCCAACTAACATGAGGCATTGGATCGGCACCTCACGCCGATCCGTTCCAGCAGGAATTCATATGAACGACGCCTTCATCTGCGATGCGATTCGCACTCCAATTGGCCGCTACGGCGGCGCACTCAAGGATGTCCGCGCCGATGACCTCGGCGCGGTGCCGATCAAGGCGTTGATCGAACGCAATCCAGGCGTCGACTGGCGCGCTTTGGACGATGTCATTTATGGCTGCGCGAACCAGGCCGGCGAAGACAATCGCAACGTCGCCCGCATGTCGGCGTTACTAGCCGGCTTACCCACCGAGGCGCCCGGCGCAACCATCAATCGCCTGTGCGGCTCGGGTATGGACGCAGTTGGCACCGCTGCGCGCGCTATCAAGGCGGGCGAAGCGCGTCTGATGATCGCGGGCGGCGTCGAAAGCATGACGCGTGCGCCGTTCGTCATGGGCAAGGCGACCAGCGCCTTCGCGCGCCAGGCTGACATTTACGACACGACCATCGGCTGGCGCTTCATCAATCCGTTGATGAAACGTCAGTACGGCGTCGATTCGATGCCCGAGACCGCGGAAAACGTTGCAGTCGAATTCAGCGTGAGCCGCGCGGATCAGGACGCGTTTGCCCTGGCGAGCCAGCAAAAGGCCGCGTATGCCCAAAGGGACGGCACGTTAGCTCAGGAAATTGTCGGCGTCGAAATCGCGCAAAAGAAGGGCGATCCTATACGCGTACTGCTCGATGAGCACCCGCGTGAAACCTCGCTCGAAAGTTTGGGCAAGCTCAAGGGCGTGGTTCGCCCGGACGGCAGTGTGACGGCCGGCAATGCGTCGGGCGTGAACGACGGCGCGTGCGCGTTGTTGCTAGCTAACCAGCAGGCCGCCGATCAATACGGACTGCGCCGCCGCGCCCGCGTGGTGGGCATGGCAACGGCGGGCGTCGAGCCGCGCATCATGGGTATCGGTCCGGCGCCGGCCACGCAAAAACTGTTGAAGCAGCTTGGCATGAGGCTCGAACAACTCGATGTGATCGAGTTGAACGAAGCCTTCGCCTCGCAAGGTCTCGCTGTTCTGCGTACGCTCGGTCTGCGCGACGACGACCCACGCGTCAACCCGAACGGCGGAGCCATTGCACTCGGCCACCCGCTGGGCGCTTCGGGCGCGCGTCTGATCACAACCGCGCTGTACCAGTTGGAGCGGACCAACGGCCGCTTTGCGCTTTGCACGATGTGCATTGGCGTGGGCCAGGGCATCGCACTGGTCATCGAGCGGCTCTGATATCAGCGCCGCAGCGCCCATCGGTCGAAGAGACTTTGAGGAGACACCCAATGTCATATGAAGCGATTCGCCTGGACATCGACTCATCGAGCCATGTCGCAACCATCACGCTGAACCGGCCGGACAAGCTCAACAGCTTCACGCGCGCGATGCATCAGGAACTGAGCGCCGCGCTCGACGAGGCCGAAACGTCCGGCGCGCGCGCGCTCGTGCTCACCGGAGCGGGCCGCGGCTTTTGCGCCGGCCAGGACCTCGCCGACCTCGATTTCACTCCAGGCGCCATGACCGATCTGGGTGAACTGATCGAGCAACATTTCAACCCGTTGATCCGCCGTCTGCAAGCACTGCCGCTGCCCATCATCGCCGCAGTGAACGGCACGGCCGCTGGCGCAGGCGCCAATCTCGCGCTCGCGTGCGACCTCGTGCTCGCGGCTCGCTCGGCCAGCTTCATTCAGGCGTTCGTGAAAATCGGCCTCGTTCCGGACTCGGGTGGCACATGGTTCCTGCCGCAGCGTGTCGGCATGGCTCGCGCGTTGGGACTCGCCATCACTGGCGACAGACTCAGCGCGGAAAAAGCTGAAGGCTGGGGCTTGATCTGGCAAGCAGTCGACGACTCGGAGCTCGCCGCCACCGCCGGGAAACTCGCGTCTCAACTCGCGCAGCAACCCACGCGCGCCATCGCCGCTATCAAGCAGGCCATGCGTGCGGGCGCGACGCAAACGCTCGACCAGCAACTCGATCTGGAACGCGATCTGCAACGCGAACTGGGAGCTTCCCACGATTACGCGGAAGGCGTGCAAGCCTTCGTTGAAAAGCGCGCACCGCGCTTTGAGGGCCGTTGAACATGTCCACGCAAGCCAATCATCCCGATCAGATGACGCCCGAGGAACTCGCCCGCGCCACTGCTGCCGCGATGTACGAGAACGACGCGTGCAGCCGTGCGCTCGGCCTCGAAATCGTCGAGGTGCGCCCCGGATACGCGCGCCTGCGCATGGCCGTGCGCGACGACTTTCTGAACGGTCATCAGATTTGCCACGGCGGCCTGATTTTCACGCTCGCGGATTCGACGTTCGCGTTCGCCTGCAACACGTACAACATCAACACGGTTGCAGCCGGCTGCTCGATCGAGTTTCTGCGGCCTGTGAAAGGCGGCGACGTGTTGACGGCGGAAGCCGTCGAGCAAACCTTGAGCGGCCGAACCGGCATCTACGACATTCGCGTGACGAACCGCGCCGAAGAAACCGTGGCGATGTTCCGCGGCAAATCCGCACAAATCAAAGGCAATCTGATTCCCGCAGGCGATTGATAACCGCAACCCTGCGGCAGGCTTAAGAGAGATTCGTGGTTTGGTGGCCGCACTTCACCCGCAAGCCGTTAAACCGCTAAAAAGCACCCAGCCCACGGTTTTTGCGCGCAAGCGCACGTACATCAGACCAAAGCATTGAGGCAGCAAGGAGACATTCGATGACCACCGCCCTTCCGCTCGATCCGATCGAGACCGCCAGCCGCGACGAACTCGCCGCGCTTCAACTCGAACGGCTTAAATGGTCGTTGAACCACGCTTATGAAAACTCGCCGGTTTATCGGCACAAATTCGATGAAGCCGGCGTTCACCCGAGTGAAGTGAAAACCCTCGCGGACCTGGCGCGTTTCCCCTTCACCACCAAGAAGGATCTGCGCGACAGCTACCCGTTCGGGATGTTCGCCGTGCCGCAGGAACAGATTTCACGGATCCACGCGTCGTCGGGTACGACAGGTAAGCCGACCGTGGTGGGTTACACGGCGCGCGATATCGACACGTGGGCGAATCTCGTCGCGCGTTCGGTCCGCGCCGCCGGCGCAAGACGCGGCGACAAGGTTCATATCAGCTACGGCTACGGCCTCTTCACGGGCGGCCTCGGCGCGCACTACGGCGCCGAGCGCGCGGGGCTCACCGTGATTCCGTTCGGTGGCGGGCAGACTGAAAAGCAGGTGCAACTGATCCAGGATTTCCGGCCGGACATCATCATGGTCACGCCGAGCTACATGCTTTCTATCGCAGACGAACTCGAGCGTCAGGGCATCGACCCGGCCAATTGTTCGTTGCGCATCGGCATCTTCGGCGCGGAACCGTGGACCAACGACATGCGTCGGGCGATCGAAAAGCGCATGGGCATCGACGCTGTCGACATCTACGGTCTGTCTGAAGTGATGGGTCCAGGCGTGGCGTCGGAGTGCGTGGAAACGAAAGACGGGCCGACCATCTGGGAAGACCACTTCTATCCCGAGATCATCGACCCCGAAACCGGCGAGGTGCTGCCGGACGGCGAACTGGGCGAACTGGTGTTCACGTCGCTGACCAAAGAGGCGCTGCCGATCGTCCGTTACCGCACGCGCGACCTCACGCGCCTCCTGCCCGGCAGCGCGCGCACCATGCGGCGCATGGAAAAAATCACCGGCCGCTCGGACGACATGATGATCGTGCGCGGCGTGAATGTGTTCCCGACGCAGATCGAAGAACTGCTGCTCAAGCAGCGCGCGCTCGCGCCGCATTATCAGATCGTGCTGACCAAAGAAGGCCCGCTCGACGTGTTGACGTTGAACGTCGAACCTTGCCCGGAATCGGCGCCTGACACAGCAGCGCTGAGCACGGCCAAGCAGGCGCTGGCCTATGACATCAAGGCGCTGATCGGCGTGAGCGCGGTGGTGAATGTGCTGGCTGTGAATGGAATCGAGCGTTCGGTAGGCAAGGCGCGGCGCGTGGTGGATAAGCGCAAGTCGGGACTGTAACGAAAGCCGCTTTGATCGACGCATGCAGCACGACGCATGCGTCGCACCCGCCTGCGCGCACGGTCGAATTGAACAGCCACACCCAAAACAAAGTGCAGCCAATCAAATAAGCAGCGCGGCCGCGCCGCTTACCGATCACATCAACCGGAAACAGCGGCGGCGTTAAACCTAACGTCCACCGCGAAACCTCAAGAATTCGGCAGCAACAACCACATCCGGCCGCCCTGCTTCATCTTCCCGGCCAGATCGCCGGCGTCGTCGCCGAGGCCCCAGAAGTAATCGGCGCGCACGCCGCCTTTAATCGCGGAACCCGTGTCTTGCGCGAACACGAGGCGGTTCATCGGCGAATTCGTCAACGGACGCGTTGTCTGTAAGAACACGGGCGTACCGAGCGGAATCGAAGTCGGATCGACCGCGATCGACCTCTCTGGCGTGAGCGGCACACCCAGTGCGCCGATGGGACCATCCGCGCCACTGCTCGGCACGCTCTCGCCGGACGGCATCTCGCGGAAGAACACGAAGCGCGGATTCGTATCGAGCAACGCATCGACGCGCGTCGGGTTCGCGCGCGCCCACGCCTTGATGCCCTGCATGGTCGCCTGCGCGGGCGTGAGTTCGCCGCGGTCCAGCAGCCAGCGTCCGATCGACTTGTACGGCTGGTTGTTAGTCCCGCCAAAGCCGAGCCGCATCACGCTGCCGTCTTCCATCACAATGCGCCCGGAGCCCTGCACCTGCAGGAAGAACGCTTCGATCGGGTCGTCGACCCATACGAGTTCGTTACCGTTGAGCACACCCGCGCGCTCGAGTTGCGCACGCGCCGGCAGCGGCGCGCCCGCGCGATAACCGGAAGGCCAGCGGTACAGCGCGGTCTGATACACGCCGTGGCGTGTGCGCGAGCCACGCAACAAGGGCTCGTAGTAACCGGTAACCAAGCCGTCGAGCGTGCCGTCGGTATTCGCTAACTGGAAAGGCGTGAAATAGGCTTCAAAAAAAGCCCGCGCACTGGTGACGTCGAGGTCGTCGATTTGCGAGGCCGCGGCACAGGCGCGGGCCCAGTTCGGTTGACGCGCGAGCCTCACGCAGTTTTGCCGCAACGCGGCCGTCGCACCGATCAACGAGTCGTCCTGCCAACCCGGCACCTGCTGCCAGGCAACGGCGGTTAGCCGCGCCGCGGCAATCTGCCCAGGTATGATCGCCGCCCCCGTGGGTGGCGAAACCGAGGGCCGGACCGCGCCGCCGCCACCGCAGGACGCCAGCATCACCGCAACCGAAAGCGCGCCGAGCCATGCTCCGGCCGCGCGGACAAAACGCATACAATGTTCGTTCTTGATGGAAACCGCCATGTCTGATCTGTTCGACGAATACCCGATGCTCATCTTCGCGCTGGAATCGCTCCTCGCGCTCTTCCTGCTCGTCTTTATCGTTGTGTGGACGTCGTCCGGCAAGAAGAAAGCGGCACGCGCCAACGCGAGTAAACAGCAAAAGCAGCAAAAATCGCAGTAAAGCTACGCGTTGCACCGCGCATGAGCTTCTTAAAGACCGCGGGCCGCGCCCTCGGTTCAATGCAACGTACGCGGCATGCGCAGAATGAACTCCGGCACCGGCGCGTCGAAACGCTCACCGTCCTCGGCCACGCAGAAGTACTCTCCGCGCATGGTGCCGACCGGCGTGGCGATCACCGCCCAACTCGTGTATTCGAAATGCTCGCCCGGTTTGAGCAACGGCTGGTGTCCGACCACACCCAAGCCCTTCACCTCCTGCACGCTCTTGTCGCTGTCGGTGATCACCCAATGACGCGCGATCAATTGCGCGGGCACCTGGCCGGTGTTGCGGATGGTCAGCGTGTAGGCGAATGCATACTGGCGGCGCTCCGGGTCCGACTCTTCG
This sequence comes from Paraburkholderia sp. BL17N1, assembly GCF_003634175.1. Lineage (NCBI taxonomy): Bacteria > Pseudomonadati > Pseudomonadota > Betaproteobacteria > Burkholderiales > Burkholderiaceae > Paraburkholderia > Paraburkholderia sp. BL17N1. Next base: position 1,845,726 of record NZ_RBIW01000001.1, on the reverse strand, counting down.
GGCAGATACTGCACCTGCGCCGAGACGCTGAATTCGTACTGGCTCATCCTGATTCCGGTCTGCTGAAACGGGGTGTGAAAAATCGCGGGAAAGCCCGAACGCCAATGGTTTGCGGGCGCACTGGCGAGGCGGCGCTGATGGTTTTGGCATTCTGCTTGATGCGCGGCACGCCCGCAACCGGACAAATCCCTTTGGCCAAGGGACATTAGGACGTTTTGTCACATTCGCCGCTTGAACGAAGGTTCACGCCCGAAAGCGTCCACGAACCGGAACGCCCGCGCGCAAAACGGTAAAATGGCGCTTTCCCGCTTGCCTCCGCCCCCGCCATGACGCAATTCCGCATCGCTCCAAGCATTCTGTCAGCCGACTTCGCCCGCCTCGGCGAAGAAGTCCGCAACGTTGTCGCCGCCGGCGCCGACTGGATTCATTTCGACGTGATGGACAACCATTACGTGCCGAACCTGACCATCGGCCCGCTCGTCTGCGAGGCGATCCGCCCGCATGTGGACGTGCCGATCGACGTGCATCTGATGGTGCGCCCGGTCGACCGCATCGTGCCGGACTTCGCGAAGGCCGGCGCGAATCTGATCAGCTTTCACCCGGAAGGCTCGGACCATATCGACCGCACGCTGTCGCTGATCCGCGACCACGGCTGCAAGGCCGGCCTGGTCTTTAATCCGGCCACGTCGTTGAATTATCTGGATCACGTGATGGACAAGGTCGATCTCGTGCTGATCATGTCGGTGAATCCGGGTTTCGGCGGCCAGTCGTTCATTCCGGAGGCGCTCAACAAGCTGCGCGAAGCACGCCGGCGGATCAATGCCTACAAGGAGCGCACCGGCCGCGAGATTCATCTGGAAGTGGACGGCGGCGTGAAGGTCGACAACATCGCCGAAATCGCGGCGGCCGGCGCGGACACCTTCGTGGCCGGTTCGGCGATCTTCGGCCAGCCCGACCACAAGGTCGTGATCGAGAAGATGCGCGCGGCACTCGCCAACATCCAGCACTGAGCACCGACGCATAACCGGCACGCAACATGACCACTCCGTTCCCCACCCCGACTTTCACCGGCCCACGCCTGCAAGCGGCGATCATCGACCTCGACGGCACGATGATCGATACCGCTGACGATTTCACCGCCGGCCTGAACGGCATGCTCGCGCAACTCGACGCGGAAGAAACGTCACGCGAGGAAGTGGTCGGTTATGTCGGCAAGGGTTCGGAGCATCTGATCCGCAGCGTGCTGGCGCCGCGCTTCGAAACGGAGCATGCGCAAGACCGCTTCGACGAAGCGCTCGCGATCTATCAGGAGGAGTACGCGAAGATCAACGGCACGCACACGCGGCTCTATCCCGATGTCGAAGCCGGATTGATCGCCATGCGCGACGCCGGCCTCAAGCTCGCCTGCGTGACCAACAAGCCGCATCGGTTCGCGGTGGAATTGCTGCAGCAGTATGGGCTCGCCCAGTATTTCGGCGTCGTGCTCGGCGGCGACAGCCTGGCGAAAAAGAAGCCGGATCCGCTGCCCATGCTTACCGCGGCCGCGCAGTTGGGCGTCGAACCGCGGGCCACGGTTGCCATTGGCGATTCGGAAAACGATGCGCTGGCGGGCCGTGCGGCCGGCATGGCGACGCTCACGGTGCCCTATGGCTACAACCATGGCCAAGCTATACAAACAATAAAATCCGATGGTATAGTTGGCTCGCTGCTCGACGCCGCCAAGGCGATCGCAGCGCACCATTCCACGACTTAAAAGTCCTTCATCCTCATGTTTCTGAATAAAAAACGGAGTCTGATTAGCATCGACCGGGGAGCCTGGCCCTGGCGTCGCTGGTCGCGCTAACCTCGCCTGAGGTACGCTGAAGTTCGTCTTCGGCAACCGTTTTTTACTTCGCTGCGCTCACGCGTTTTTTCCATCATCTTGTTTCGCTGCATCGGTTGATTCGGCCTGCGTGTACCCGCAAAGTACCGTTGTGCGCTGAAATCCCTTGCACGCGTCGATGGGAAACTCGCGCCGGTCGGTATCATCGTATCGACACGTCGAACGAACACCTGACCGGCCGCGCAATGACCCGCTTTGTCCGACGCACGCTGCCGCCGGATCACCGTACAGGATCGGAACATGACCGAACTCGAATTCCAGTCCCTCGCCAATGAGGGCTTCAACCGCATTCCGCTGATCGCCGAAGCGCTCGCCGACCTCGAAACGCCGCTCTCGCTGTACCTGAAACTCGCGCAGAGCGAGCGCAACGGCGCCAACTCGTTCCTGCTGGAATCGGTGGTGGGCGGCGAACGGTTCGGCCGCTATTCGTTCATCGGCCTGCCGGCGCGCACGCTGCTGCGCACCCGCAACGGCGTGTCCGAAGTGGTGCGCGACGGCAAGGTCGTCGAGACGCACGAGGGTGACCCGCTCGAATTCATCCAGCAATTCCAGGGCCGCTTCAAAGTGGCGCAGCGCCCCGGCTTGCCGCGCTTCGCGGGCGGTCTGGCCGGTTATTTCGGCTACGACGCAGTGCGCTACATCGAGAAGAAGCTTGCGCACACAGCGCCGAAAGACGATCTGAATCTGCCTGACATCCAGTTGCTTCTGACTGAAGAAGTCGCGGTGATCGACAACCTCGCGGGCAAGCTCTACCTCGTGGTCTACGCCGACCCGACGCAGCCCGAGGCCTACACAAAAGCGAAGCAACGTCTGCGCGAACTGCGCCAGCGTTTGCGCACGACCGTGCAACCGCCGGTCACGTCGGCGAGCGTACGCACCGAGACCTACCGTGAGTTCGCCAAAGACGATTACCTGACGGCCGTGCGCAAGGCGAAGGAATATATCGCCGCCGGCGAGCTGATGCAGGTGCAGGTCGGCCAGCGCCTGATCAAGCCGTACCGCGACAATCCGCTCTCGCTGTATCGCGCGCTGCGCTCGCTGAATCCGTCGCCGTATATGTATTTCTACAACTTCGGCGACTTCCACGTGGTCGGTGCATCGCCGGAAATCCTCGTGCGCCAGGAAAAACGTGGCGAGGATCGCATCGTTACCATCCGGCCGCTCGCCGGCACGCGGCCACGCGGCAATACGCCGGAACGCGACGCGGAACTCGCCACCGAGCTGCTGAACGACCCGAAGGAAATCGCCGAACACGTCATGTTGATCGACCTCGCGCGCAACGACGTCGGCCGCATCGCGCAGATCGGCTCAGTGGTCGTCACCGACAAGATGGTGATCGAAAAGTACTCGCACGTGCAGCACATCGTGAGTTCGGTCGAAGGCAAGCTGAAGCCCGGCACAACGAATTTCGACGTGCTGCGCGCCACCTTCCCGGCCGGCACGTTGTCGGGCGCGCCGAAAGTCCGCGCGATGGAACTGATCGACGAACTGGAGCCGGTGAAGCGCGGCCTGTATGGCGGTGCGGTCGGCTATCTGTCGTTCACGGGTGAAATGGATCTGGCCATCACGATCCGCACCGGCGTGATCGCGAACGGCAATCTGTATGTGCAGGCGGCAGCGGGTGTAGTCGCGGATTCGGTGCCGGAATCCGAATGGCAAGAGACCGAGAACAAGGCGCGCGCCGTGCTGCGCGCCGCGGAACAAGTGCAAGACGGCCTCGATAGCGACTTCTGACCGGAGACACACCATGCTGCTCATGATCGACAACTACGACTCGTTCACCTACAACCTGGTGCAGTACTTCGGCGAACTCGGCGAAGACGTGCGCACCTATCGGAACGACGAAATCACGCTGGACGAAATCGCGAAACTCAACCCGGAGCGCATCTGCCTGTCGCCCGGGCCGAGCAATCCGCAACACGCCGGCATCACGCTCGACGTGCTGCGCGAATTCAGCGGCAAGACGCCGATTCTCGGCGTCTGTCTCGGCCATCAGGCAATCGGCGAGGCCTTCGGCGGACGCGTGGTGCGCGCGCAAACCATCATGCACGGCAAGGTCAGCACGATCGAGACCGACTGCAAGGGCGTGTTCGCCGACCTGCCGAAGCATTTCGTCGTGACCCGCTATCACTCGCTTGCGATCGAACGCGAATCGCTGCCCGACTGCCTCGAAGTGTCCGCATGGACCGAAGACGGCGAGATCATGGGCGTGCGTCACAAGGAACTGGCGGTCGAAGGCGTGCAGTTCCACCCTGAATCGATCCTGTCCGAACACGGCCACGCGCTGCTCGAAAACTTCGTCAAGCAATCGAAGCTCGCCGGTGCGCCAACGTCCAATCGCAACGCTTGATGAAAAGAGACGACATCATGACGATTACGCCCCAGGAAGCGCTGCAACGGACCATCGAGCACCGCGAGATTTTCCACGACGAAATGCTGCACTTGATGCGGCTCATCATGCGCGGCGAACTCTCGCCCGTCATGGCGGCCGCAATCATCACCGGCTTGCGCGTCAAAAAAGAGACCATCGGCGAAATCACCGCCGCCGCCACGGTGATGCGTGAATTTGCCCGGCACGTCGAGGTGCAGGACAACTCGAACTTCGTCGATATCGTCGGCACCGGCGGCGACGGTTCGCATACCTTCAACATATCCACGGCAACCATGTTCGTGTCGGCCGCGGCCGGCGCCAAGGTCGCGAAGCACGGCGGCCGCGGCGTGTCGAGCAAGTCGGGCAGCGCGGACGTCCTCGAAGCGCTCGGCGTGAATATCGATCTGCAGCCGGAACAGGTGGCGGCGTCGATTGCGGAAACCGGCATGGGCTTCATGTTCGCGCCGAACCATCATCCGGCCATGAAGAACATTGCGCCGGTGCGCCGCGAACTCGGCGTGCGGACCATCTTCAACATTCTCGGGCCGCTGACCAATCCGGCCGGCGCACCCAATCAGTTGATGGGCGTGTTCCACGGCGATCTGGTCGGCATTCAGGTGCGCGTGATGCAGCGTCTCGGCGCGAAGCACGTGCTGGTGGTGTACGGTATGGACGGCATGGACGAGGTCTCGCTTGGCGCGGCGACGCAAGTCGGCGAGTTGCGCGACGGCCAGATTTACGAGTACGAGATCCATCCGGAAGACTTCGGCATGCAGATGGTGTCGAATCGCACGCTCAAAGTGGCCGACGCCACCGAATCGAAAGCAATGCTGCTCGACGCGCTCGACAACAAGCCGGGCGTGGCTCGAGAGATCGTCACGCTGAACGCGGGCACGGCCCTGTATTCGGCGAACGTGGCTTCGTCGATTGCGGACGGCATTCAGTTGGCGCGCGAAGCGATCGCGAGCGGCAAGGCGCGAGCCAAGGTCGACGAACTGGTTCGCTTCACCCAGCAATTCAAGCAGTGATCAAGTAGCAATCAACGTAGCGAGACACTTATGAGCGACATCCTCGACCGTATCATCGCGGTCAAACGCGAAGAAGTCCGCGCGGCCGAACAGAGCGCGCCGCTCGAAGAGCTGCGCCTCGAAGCGTCGTCGCGCGACATTCGCGACTTCGTCGGCGCATTGCGCGCGAAACACACGGCAGGCCTTGCCGCCGTGATCTCCGAAGTCAAGAAAGCGAGCCCGTCGAAAGGCGTGTTGCGCGAACACTTCGTGCCGGCCGATATCGCGCGCTCTTACGAAAAGCACGGCGCGGCCTGCCTGTCCGTACTGACCGACGTGCAGTTCTTTCAAGGCAGCGTCGCGTATTTGGAGCAAGCGCGCGCGGCCTGCAATTTGCCGGTGCTGCGCAAGGACTTCATCGTCGATCCTTACCAGATCGTCGAAGCGCGCGCGATGGGCGCCGACGCGATCCTGCTGATCGCCGCCGCGCTCGAAACGTCGCAGATGCAGGACCTGGAAGCGCTCGCGCATTCGCTCGGGCTCGCCGTGCTGGTCGAAGTGCACGATCAAGACGAACTGATGGAATCGCTCAAGCTGAAAACGCCGCTGATCGGCATCAACAACCGCAATCTGCGCACCTTCGAGACCTCGATCGAAACGACAATCGGCATGCTCGAATCGATTCCGGACGACCGCATCGTCGTCACGGAGTCGGGCATTCTGTCGCGCGCCGATGTGGAGCGCCTGCGCGCAATGGACGTGCATACGTTCCTCGTCGGCGAGGCGTTCATGCGCGCGGACGAGCCGGGCGTGGAGCTTGCCCGGATGTTTTTCTGAGCGCGCTGTCGGCATACGGCACGCGGCGTACGTAGCGGAGCAGATCATGGGCATGGAACGCGAAATCAAACTGGCGCTGCCGCCCGCCCAGGTGCAAGCGGCGACGCAGTGGTTCGCCACCCGCACGGGCGCGGCGGGTCGTCCGGTCAAGCTGGTGAATATTTACTTCGACACGCCGCAACTGACGCTCGCGAATTCGAAAAGCGCCTTGCGTTTGCGGCAGACGCCGGACGGGTGGCTGCAAACCTTCAAGACGGTGGGCAACGCCAAAGATGGTTTGCACAACCGGCACGAATGGGAAATGCCGGTGGCGGGCGAAAAGCTGGAGATCGACGCGCTGCTGCGCGAGTGCGACGAGCCGTCCGCTGCGGATGCTTTGCGTCAGGCAGCGCCTGAGCTGACCGAACTGTTCCGCACGAATTTCACCCGGACGCTGTGGCGTGTCGAAGTGGACGGCTCGGACATCGAAGCGGCCATCGATCAGGGCGACGTGTTCGCCAAAGTCGACGCAGAAACGCGCCGCGCGCCGATCTCGGAAGTCGAACTCGAACTGAAGTCCGGTGACGAAGCGGCGCTTCACACGCTTGCAGCGGAGCTCGGCAAACAGATAGCCGGCCTCGCGCCGGACAATATCAGCAAGGCGCAGCGCGGTTATAAGTTGCGGGCCGGCTGAGGCACAGCACGGAAAGCTACCGGGCAAACGCGACAAGCCGCGCCGCCCCACCTTGAGCAACGCCGCGTTTGCTGCGACACTTCCCCGCCATGACCTCTGCTTCCCGAACCCGCTCCAATCCGTCGCAGGCCTCGCTGTTCGGCGACGCCGCCTCCGCACCCGCCAAGGCTGCCAAGACGAGCACCCAGCCGCAGCAATCCGGCGCAAGCGCGCCCCCGCCGACGCTCGAAGCGCAATTCGACGCCCTGCCGCCCGCATGGCGCGCGCATCTCAAACCGTTCATCGAATGCGACGCCTATGCGCCGCTCTGCCGTTTCGTCGATGGTGAGCGCGCTGCCGGCAAAACCGTCTATCCCGCCGACGTGTTCCGCGCGCTGCGCCTGACCAGTCCGGAAGACGTCAAAGTCGTCATCCTCGGCCAAGACCCGTATCACGGCGAAGACCGGGGCACGCCGCAAGCGCACGGACTCGCGTTCTCCGTGGCGCCGAACGTGCGCACGCCGCCGTCGTTGCGCAATATTTTCAAGGAAATCGCCGCGAGCCTCGGCCACGAGACGCCGCGTCACGGCTGTCTCGACACATGGGCGAAGCAAGGGGTGCTGCTGCTGAACACCGTGCTGACCGTCGAGCGTGACTCCGCCGCCAGCCACGCGAAACGCGGCTGGGAAAAATGCACCGACACGTTGATCCATGAACTGGCCATGCGTCATGACGGCCTCGTGTTCATGCTGTGGGGTGCGCATGCGCAAGCCAAGCGCGCGCTGCTCGGCGGCAAGTCACATTGCGTGCTGGAAGCGCCGCATCCGTCGCCGCTGTCGGCGCATCGCGGTTTTCTCGGCTGCGGGCATTTCGCGAAGGCCAACGACTATCTCGCGCAGCAAGGTCGTGAACCGATCGATTGGCGCCTGCCCGACGAAGCGCAAATGCTGGCGTAAACCGCCGGCAATAGCCAGCGAGCGTGACACCGCCGCCGTGCCTCAAAGCAAAAACGCCACGGACCTAAAGATCCGTGGCGTTTTTTTCCGGCAGTCTGTTCACCGCATCGAAGCGGCGCAGCCAACCTTACGCAGCAGCAATCGCTTCACGTGCCGAGGCCAACGCAGCACCGGCAGCGTCCGGGCCCATGTTCAGGCCTTCGGCGTAGATGAAGTTCACGTCGGTCATGCCGAGGAAGCCGAGGAAGCTCTTCAGGTACGGCGTCTGGCTGTCGTTCGGCGTGCCCAGATACTTGCCGCCGCGTGCCGACACGACGTAGACCTTCTTGCCCTTCACGAGACCTTCCGGACCATTCGCCGTGTACGCAAACGTGATGCCGGCACGGGCGATGAAGTCGAAGTACGTCTTGAGTTGCGACGAGATGCCGAAGTTGTACATCGGCGCGCCGATCACAACGATGTCAGCGGCTTGCAGTTCGGCGATCAGCGCGTCGCTGCGCGCAGCGATCGCGGCTTGCTCAGCCGTGCGTTGCTCGGCCGGCGTGAAGAACGCGCCGAGGACGGCGTCGTCCAGGTGGGGCAGCGGCTCAGCTTGCAGATTGCGGACGACGACTTGCGCGCCCGGATTCGATTGTTGCAGCTTGGCGGTCAGTTCGTTGACGAGCAGCGTCGAGTTTGCGCCTTGCGAACGGGCTGCCGAGTTGATTTGCAGGATCGTGGTCATGGTTGACTCCAGTTGGGGGCGCGCAGTGTTGCGCGAATGGAGCCATTGTGGTTTTTTGCCGAACCTGGAACAAGCCGTCCGGCGGCGACGGATTGTTGCACTGGTAGAACAATCCGCCTGATCAGGCCGTCCATTGGCGACGGCCCCGACGACGATCAGCTGGCCAGCCAGCGCTCGCGTGCCTTACGCGCGGCGGGCCGCTTGTCGCTGGCGGTGAGCTTGTAGCGTGTCACTTCAGGCCCGTCCAGCTTGACTTGCGTGGTGCGCAACTCGTCGCGGCGGAACGCGTGAACCTCGACTTTCGCGCCCGGCTGATAGCGCGCGAGCAGCCCGTCAAGATTCGAGCCGGTTACGCGCAGGCCGTCGAGCGCGATCAGCACGTCGCCCGCCGAGAGTCCTGCTTTTTGCGCGGCGCTGTCGTCATGAACCGCCGCCAGCGTGCAATCGGCGCCACCGCGCACGCGCGCGCCGAGCGTCGGCTTGCCGTTTTTGTCCAATTCGGGCGCGATGTCGACGCCGAACGGCGCGAGCAGCGTGTCGAGGGGCAGATCGCGCGTGCCGTGCACGGCTTCGGCGAACAACTCGGCCAGTTTCGCGCCGGTTGCTTCGGCGAAAAGCGCCTCGATCTCGCCTTCGTCGACGCCAACCGGCTTGCCGCGATAAAAATCACGGCCGAAGCGCTGCCACAGCAAACGCATCACGTCGTCGAGCGATTTGCGGTTGTTGGTCTGCGCGCGGATCGTCAGATCGAACGCGAGCGCGACGAGCGAGCCCTTGGTGTAATAGCTGACGATCGCGTTCGGCGCGTTCTCGTCCTGCCGGTAGTACTTGACCCACGCGTCGAACGAGCTTTCGGCGACGGTCTGCTTGAGACGCCCACTGCCGCGCTGCACGCCGCCGATCACCTTGCCGAGCATGCCAAAATAGTCGTCCTGCGAGATGAGGCCGCTGCGCACGAGGATCAGGTCGTCGTAGTAAGAGGTGAAGCCCTCGAACAGCCACAGCAGCGACGTGTAGTTTTCGACGCTGAGATCGTACGGTGCGAACACAGCCGGCTTGATGCGCTTCACGTTCCAGGTGTGGAAATACTCGTGGCTGCACAAGCCTAGATAGGTTCGATAGCCTTCAGTGAGCGCCTCACGGCCTTCCACCGGCAGATCGCCGCGATTGCAGATCAGCGCGGTCGAAGCGCGGTGTTCAAGGCCGCCGTAACCATCGGTGACGGCCTGGGTCATGAACACGTAGCGATCCACCGGCGCTTTCTTCGACTTCGGCTCGAACAACGCGATCTGCGCTTCGCAAATGCGCTTCAGGTCGGCGGACAGACGCGCCATGTCGAGCCCGATCACGCGCCCGGCGATCACGATGTCGTGCGGCACGCCATGCGCCTTGAACGTCGCCAGTGCGAATTCACCGAGCGTGACCGGATGATCGATCAGTTCGTCGTAGTTCTGCGCGCGATACTCGCCGAAGCCATACCGCTTCGTGCCGCGCACTTCCGGCAGCGCGGTCGCGACACGCCAGTTGCGGTACGCCGCGCCCTCGGGCTTCTGAATATCGACCACGCACTGCGCCTCTTCGTGGCCGAGCGGCGAGAGAAACACGCTCGTGCCGTTGAAAAAGCCCGTCGTATCGTCGAGATGCGCGGCGCGCACCGACAGATCCCACGCATAGACCTCGTAGCGCAGCGTCAGCGCGCCTTTGACCGGCGCGGCTTGCCACGTGTGCTTGTCGGTCTTTTCGACGCGCACTTTGCGGCCCGCCTCGTTGACCGCGCGGAGCGTCACGATATTGCGGGCGAACTCGCGCACCATGTAGCTGCCCGGAATCCATACCGGCAGCATGAAACGCTGCCCAGCCGGATCAGGATCGGCGACGGTCACGGTGACTTCGAACAGGTGGGCGGCAGGCTGCTTGGGAACGATGGTGTAGCGGATCGGCTTCATCGGCGGTAATTAGGAGAGGTCAGGCGGGGATGTTCGGGCTCGATGTGAAAGGAGGCGCACGACGCGCCTCCTTTGCTTGATGTTTTACGCGTGCTCAGTGCACCGCGGACATTTCTTTATCCAGCCGGTCTGCCGGCACGGCGCCCGGCAGACGGCGGCCGTCGGCGAGAAACACCGTGGGCGTGCCGTCGACGTTCATGGCGTGGCCGAGCGCCAGGTTCTTGTCGATCGCGGCGGTGTCGCAGGTGCCGGCGGCGGTGGGCGCCTGGTGATCCTGCATCCACGACTCCCAGGCTTTCGCGCGATCCGTCGAGCACCAGATCGACTTCGACTTCGCCGTCGAATCCGGCGACAGCACCGGGTACAGGAAAGTGTAGACCGTCACGTTGTCGATCGACTTGAGCGACGTTTCGAGCTGCTTGCAGTACGGACAATTCGGATCGGAGAACACGGCGATCTTGCGCGCGCCGTTGCCCTTCACGACCTTCACCGCGTTGCCGAACGGCAGGCTCGCGAAGTCGATGCGGTTGGTTTCGGCCAGACGTGCTTCGGTCAGATTCTTGCGGGTCTTGGCGTCCACCATGTCGCCGAGCAGCAGGTATTCGCCGTTCGCGTCGCTATAGACGATCTGCGTGCCGAGGTTCACTTCGTACAGACCAGCAATCGGCGACTTCGTCACGCTCTTGATCGACACGTCGGCGAGACGCGTTTGCAGCGTGGCTTTGAGCTTGTCCGTGGTCTGGTCGGCCTGAGCGGAGCAGCCGATGGTGACGGCAGCAATGGCGAGCACGGCGGCTGCCATGCGGAAAGTTTTTTTCATGCTGAATTCCTGGTTCAATCGCGCGCAATGCGCGGGCAGTGCTCGTTTCCTGACGCTCCCGGTCTGACCGGAACGGCGTCCACCCGTTCATGATACCTGTCTCGCCGGCCGCGGCATGCCCGGCCGGATGCTTCAACCCAGCGCGGCCGACACCAGCCAGCGCTTGATGAACGGCTGCGCGCCGACAAACGCCATGCCGGTGTTACGCAACACCTTGGCAAACGGACCGGGGACGGAGAAGAGTTTTTGCAGGCCGTCGGTGGCGATCATTAGCGCGCGGATGTCCTCGCGGCGCGAGCGTTCGTAGCGGCGCAGCAGCACCATGTCGCCGAGATCGCGGAACGACTCCTTGCCGGCGACGGTGTCGGCGAGCGCAGCAACGTCGCGCAAGCCGAGGTTCATGCCCTGCCCGGCCAGCGGATGAATCAGATGCGCGGCGTCGCCGACCAGCGCGACGCGCGGCGCCACCAGCCGGTCGACCGTTTGCAGCGCGAGCGGGAAGCCTTGCGCCGGCGTCACGCAATCGAGCGCGCCGAACTGGCCGCCGGTCACGCGTTCCACTTCAGCGGCGAGTTGCGCCGGATCGAGCGCGATCAACTGCTGGGCGTGCTCCGTGCGCGCCGACCAGACCAGCGAGACGTGACCGTCCGGCATGGGCAGCAGCGCGATGATCTCGCCGTCCTTGAACCATTGGTAGGCGGTTTCGCTGTGCGGTTTTTCCGCCTTGAAATTGGCGACCACGCCGGTTTGCTTGTAGTCGCGCCGGTCCATTTTCGAGCCGATTTGCGCGCGCACCCACGAATGTGCGCCGTCCGCGCCGACCACCAGATCGGCGTCGAGCACATTGCCGTTGGCGAGGCCGACGCTTGCGCTGTCCGCCGTGAAGTCGAGCGCCTGAGCACGCGTGTCGATCCAGGTGAGGCTCGGCTGGAAGCGCAGCGCCGCATCCAGCGCACGTTCGATCACCGACGATTCGACGATCCACGCCAGCTGCGGCACCGAAGCCTGGAACGCGGAGAAATGCAGTTCGGCGTGCGCGTCGCCGTAAACGCGCATGTCATACACCGGCCCAAGCCGCGTCAGATCGAGCGCCTGCCACACCCGCAACCGCTCCAGCAAAGCCTGGGAACTCGACGACAGCGCGTAGACGCGCGAGTCGAAGGCAGCGCCGGCGGGCAGCGCCGCGCACGGTTGCGCGAGCAGCGCCACGCGCAGTCCGCCTTGCGTCAGCGCCAGCGCCGCGGTCTTGCCGACGAGCCCGCCGCCGATCACGGCGGCATCAAAGGTCTGGTGGTGTGCGTTCATCCGCGCATTATAGCCGTGGGGGTTGCCGGGGACGGATCGATGCAGGCGGCTTTCGCGCACGCCTTTGCGCCCGAACAACCGCGCCGCGGCTCACTGGTGACCGGCCGCCGCCAATGCCGCGTTGGCTTCGCGCAGCCGCGTGAATGCGCGGTCGGAAGACAGCAGCCGCCACGCGCTCGCCTCGAGGTCGCCCTTGCGCTCCCGCTGATCGCCGCGCACGGCGCAGTCCGGGAAGATGCGGTCGTACACGCGCCAGAGCGAATCGAAGTCGTTGGTATCGGCGAACTGCGCGATCTGTTTTTTATCGTCGAGCGTTAAGTGGCTTGAGAGACAGTTGACCGTTTGCCGGTCGGAGTTCGCCTGAGCGTCGTCGAAGTTCGGCGACACCCATGACGCAATCGCGCTGCCCACCGCGACGACAGCCACACCCGTTAAGACCCACCGTATTGTTCTCATTTTTTCCTCGGATTCGGGCTCTAGCGGCCCTGAACTGGCGATTCTACAGTGCGCCCGAGAAAACCTTACCTGAACCTTGCAATCGCGGACCGAGCGGCGAGCACCGCTTTCCCGCAGCCGCGTCGGTGAGCCGATCCGAACGGGTTACAATTGCGCTTTCCGTGAAAACTCGCACCCGGTCGTCGAGCAACGCCCCGATCCGGTGTCTTGTCCCGCTCCGCTGCACTGGTCCGCCACGCCACCCGCGAAGGCTTCTCGAATCCTGCACACAGCGTCGAGCGCATCACGCAACTTACTGATTCACTGAAGGATTTCCATGAGCCTCAAATGCGGCATCGTCGGCCTGCCTAACGTCGGCAAGTCCACCCTGTTCAATGCGCTGACCAAGGCGGGCATCGCCGCCGAAAACTATCCGTTCTGCACGATCGAGCCGAACGTCGGCATCGTCGAGGTGCCGGACGCGCGGCTGAAGGCGCTCGCTGAAATCGTCAAGCCGGAGCGCATCCTGCCGGCCGTGGTGGAATTCGTCGACATCGCCGGTCTCGTGGCAGGCGCAAGCAAGGGCGAAGGTCTGGGCAACCAGTTTCTCGCCAACATCCGCGAAACCGATGCGATCACGCACGTGGTGCGCTGCTTCGAAGACGAGAACGTGATTCACGTCGCGAACAAGATCGATCCGCTGTCGGATATCGAAGTGATCAACACCGAACTGGCGCTGGCCGACCTCGCGACTGTCGAAAAGGCGCTGGCGCGCTATTCGAAGGCGGCCAAGTCGGGTAACGACAAGGAAGCCATCAAGAACGCGGCCGTGCTGGAGAAGGTGCGCGCGCAGCTCGACCAGGCCAAGCCGGTCCGGGCGCTCGACCTGTCGGACGAAGAAAAGGCAACGCTCAAGCCGTTCTGCCTGATCACCGCCAAGCCGACCATGTACGTGGCCAACGTGAAGGAAGACGGCTTCGAGAACAATCCGCATCTGGACGCAGTCGCGAAGCACGCTGCGGCGGAAAATGCGCCGGTCGTGGCCGTTTGCGCCGCGATCGAAGCGGAAATCGCCGACCTCGACGAAGCCGACATGGAAGTGTTTCTCGCCGACATGGGCATGGAAGAGCCGGGCCTGAACCGCGTGATCCGCGCCGGCTTCAAGTTGCTGGGTCTGCAAACCTACTTCACGGCCGGCGTGAAGGAAGTGCGCGCATGGACGATCCATATCGGCGATACCGCGCCGCAGGCTGCGGGCGCGATTCACACGGACTTCGAACGCGGCTTCATTCGCGCGCAGACGATCGCGTACAACGACTACATCACCTATAAGGGTGAGCAAGGCGCGAAGGAAGCGGGCAAGATGCGCGCGGAAGGCAAGGAATACGTCGTGCATGATGGCGACGTGATGAACTTCCTGTTCAACGTCTGAGCTTCGCCTTCCGCTTCGGCGTGCGGCGACGGGTGCAAACCTGAGCGCCGCCACCCGCAGCAAGTGATTTCAAGAGAGCCCGTTCATCGAAGCGGGCTTTTTTTATCGCTCACTCCTTGCCTTGGAACGCGCACAACGCAACGGCAACGCAATACCCTCCCTAATGGCCGCCATTTTCTCCGGTGAATCCGCGAGCACCGCATCGATGCCGAGGCACGCCGCCATACGGTAATCGTCCGCCTCGTTCACCGCAATCGCGACGATCCGCACGTCCGGCTTCTGCCGGAAACAAGCGACAGTTGCAGGCGTCCACAGCGTAGCCTGCACGTCCGAGCGCCCCTCCCCCAGCGTGAACTTCTCCACCACCGTCAGCGCGCGATGCAGCTCGAACGCGGTCATGGCGTGTTCGGCCGGCGCGTCCACGCAGCCCTGATTCAGCAAGACTCGCACAAGCCGCCCACGCGTCGCATCGCGCGATTCGAACAGCTTCGCTTGTGGATACGCGGCAAAGCTTCGTTGATAATCCGCTTCGGTCGAATAAATCGACACACGCTGCCACGCCTTTTCTTCATCGAGCACGCGCACGACGGCTTGCGTCTGCGGCCCGGCGGGCAGCGCTTTCATATCGAGGATGACCGGCATGGTCGCAGGCATGGCATGCAGCGCCTCACGCAACGTCGGAATTCCCACAGGATGATCGCGGTATGGATATGCCTCGCTGCGGAGGAAGTTCCAACCGGCATTGACGCGAGCGAGTTCGGCCGCGGTGTAGGCAGCCACCGGACCTCTCGCGTCCGTCAATGCCGACAGATCCGCCGGCCGATACAAAACCGGCACGCCGTCCTTGCTCAACTGCACGGTGAGCCACATGGCGTCGGCGTGATGCTCGACCGACAGGCGGATCGCTTCGAGCGTGTTCTCTGGCGCGTCGCCCGTGCCGCCGCGATGCGCGATGATCGCCGGCAAAGAGTTCACCTGCTTGACGGCATCGTTGTTCGTGACCGGCGTGAACGCACACCCCGCCAAAGTGAGGGCCATCATCCAGCCACCTGTTGCCGACCGCACTGAGTAACCCAGCATCTGCAATCCTGATTATCGGACACCGTGATGTGACGCACCCGAATCGCCACGCGCGACTCAAACCCGCGTCCATCATGCCCTCTCGCAAACGGCCGCGTCCAGCCGGCACCTCGGGCTTTGCCTTCGCGCAAACTTCACCTTCAGACGCCGACTGTTTCCGTTTTATGACACCGATGTTAAATTGCGGCATTCGGCGCCCGTCAAAAATGGTGCACCGTGCCCGGCAACCGTCGCCGGACTGTCATCGAACACAAATAGAATCGCGCGATTCGCATTCGCGCCCGTTCCGACTGGAGACAAATCGATGAGTTTGAAGCCGCTAATCCGTTCGCTTTCCCTTGCCGCCGTATTGAGCGCCGGCCTTAGCCAGGCGGCCCATGCCGCGACTGAAATTCAGTTCTGGCACGGCATGGAAGCCGCATTGGGCGAACGGCTGAACGACATCGCCAACGCGTTCAACGCATCGCAAAGCGACTACAAGATCGTGCCGGTCTTCAAGGGCACCTACGATCAGACGCTCGCCGCCGGCATCGCCGCGTATCGCAGCGGCAATGCGCCGGCCATTCTGCAGGTCTACGAAGTCGGCACCGCCACCATGATGCAGGCGAAGAAGGCGGTGATCCCCGTCTCGGAAGTGTTCAAGCAAGCCGGCGTGCCGCTCGATGAGAAGGCCTTCGTGCCGACCATCGCCAGCTATTACAGCGACGCCAAAACCGGCGAGCTGATCTCGATGCCGTTCAATAGCTCGACGCCGGTGCTGTACTACAACAAGGACGCCTTCAAGAAAGCCGGCCTCGATCCGAACCAGCCGCCGAAAACCTGGGCCGAACTGCAGGCCGACGCGCAGAAGCTGAAGGCGTCGGGCATGGCGTGCGGTTATTCGTCGGGCTGGCAGAGCTGGATTCAACTCGAGAACTACAGCGCGTGGCACGGCGCACCGTTCGCGTCGAAGAACAATGGCTTCGACGGCCCGGACGCGCAACTGGAATTCAACAAGCCGCTGCAGGTCGCGCACATCCAGTTCCTGCAGAACATGCAGAAGGACGGCACGTTCACCTACGTCGGCCGCAAGGACGAACCGGTATCGAAGTTCTATAGCGGCGACTGCGGGATCATCACCAACTCGTCGGGGTCGCTCGCCACGATCAAGAAGTACGCGAAGTTCAACTTCGGCACCGGCATGATGCCGTACGACGCCAGCGTGAAGGGCGCGCCGCAGAACGCGATCATCGGCGGAGCGAGCCTGTGGGTCCTGTCGGGCAAGGATCCTGCCGTGTATAAGGGCGTGGCGAAATTTCTCTCGTATCTGTCGTCGGCGCCGGTTGCGGCCAAGTGGCATCAGGACACCGGCTATCTGCCGGTCACCACGGCGGCGTATCAACTGACGCAGCAGCAAGGCTTCTACGAGAAGAATCCGGGCAGCGACACCGCCATCAAGCAGATGCTCAACAAGCCGCCTCTGCCGTACACCAAGGGCTTGCGTCTGGGCAACATGCCGCAGATCCGCACGGTCATCGACGAAGAACTCGAGCAGGTCTGGGCACAGAAGAAGACGCCGCAACAGGCGCTCGACGCGGCTGTGTCGCGCGGCGACGAACTGCTGCGCCGCTTCGAGAAAGCCGGCAACTAAGCGGTCGTCGGCGGGGTTTCGGTGCGCCCGCACCGAAACCCGTGCTTGCAGCAGAACCTTGGAAATCATCGATGGAAAAGCGCTCCAGCTTCGGCACCAGCCTGCTGCCCTACCTGCTCGTCGCGCCGCAACTGGCGATCACGTTGCTGTTTTTTCTGTGGCCGGCCGGTGAGGCGCTCTGGCAATCCACGCAAAGCCAGGATGCGTTCGGCACGTCGAGCGAGTTCGTCGGACTGGCCAATTTCAAGCAACTCTTCGCCGATCCGCTCTACCTGTCGTCGTTCTATACGACGCTGATCTTCTGCGCGCTGGTCACCGTGTCGGGACTTGTGATCTCGCTGCTGCTCGCGGTCTGCGCGGATCGCGTAACGCGCGGCGCCAAGACCTATCAGACGCTGCTGATCTGGCCGTACGCGGTTGCGCCCGCGATCGCGGCGGTGTTGTGGTCGTTCCTGTTCAACCCGAGCATCGGCCTCGTCACCTATGCGCTGGCCAAATACGGCATCGTGTGGAATCACGCGCTGAACGCGGGTCAGGCGATGTTCCTGGTCGTGCTGGCGTCCGTCTGGAAACAGGTCAGCTATAACTTTCTGTTCTTCTACGCGGGCTTGCAGGCAATTCCGCGCTCGCTTATCGAAGCAGCGGCGATCGACGGCGCCGGTCCCGTGCGGCGCTTTTTCGGCATCGCACTGCCGCTCCTGTCGCCGACCAGTTTCTTCCTGCTGGTGATCAACATCACGTACGCCTTCTTCGACACTTTCCCTGTAATCGATGCGGCCACCGGCGGCGGCCCCGCGCAGGCAACCCGCACGCTGATCTACAAGATCTTCGCCGAAGGTTTTCAGGGGCTCGACATCGGCAGTTCCGGCGCGCAGTCGGTGATCCTGATGGTGATCGTCGTTGCGTTGACGGTCGTGCAATTCCGCTTCATCGAACGCAGGGTTCAATACTCATGATCGAGAACCGCCGCGGTTTCGACCTCTTCTGCCACGCCGTGTTGATTCTCGGCGTCGTGCTGGTGGTGTTTCCGGTGTACGTCGCGTTCTGCGCGGCGACCATGAGCGAGCACGAAGTGTTCAGCGTGCCGCTTTCGCTGGTGCCGAGCACGCATCTGTTCGAAAACATCGCGACCGTCTGGTCGCAAGGCAGCGGCAACGCGGCGGCGCCGTTCGGCCGCATGCTGTTCAACAGCCTCGTGATGGCGCTGGTGATTTCGATCGGCAAGATCGCCGTCTCCATGATCTCCGCGTACGCGATCGTGTTCTTCCGTTTTCCGTTGCGCAACCTCGCGTTCTGGCTGATCTTCATCACGCTGATGCTGCCGGTCGAAGTGCGGATCTTCCCAACCGTGCAAGTCGTGTCGTCGATGCATTTGAGCAATACGTATAGCGGTTTGACGTTGCCCCTGATCGCCTCGGCCACCGCGACATTCCTGTTCCGCCAGTTCTTCATGACGCTGCCGGACGAATTGATGGAAGCGGCGCGCATCGACGGCGCCGGCGCCATGCGGTTCTTCTGGGACGTCGTCTTGCCGCTGTCGAAAACGAACATGGCGGCTCTGTTCGTGATCACGTTCATTTACGGCTGGAACCAATACTTGTGGCCGATTCTGATCACGAGCCAGCAATCGCTGACCACGGCGGTGGTCGGCATCAAAAGCATGATCGCGTCGGGCGACACGGCGACCGAATGGCATCTCGTGATGACCGCGACGCTGCTCGCGATGCTGCCGCCGCTGGCAGTCGTGCTGACGATGCAACGCTGGTTCGTGCGCGGGCTCGTGGACGCGGAGAAGTAAGCGGCGCTTCACCGAGCATTCTTGATGCATTGGAATAGATAACACCGCGCGATCCGCGGCACGCAACGAGAGGCTAAAACGGCATGGCTGCGCTAACCCTGCAAGGCGTTAAAAAAACCTACGACGGAAAACAGTTCGTGCTGCACGGTATCGACGTGGACGTCGCCGACGGCGAGTTCGTCGTGATGGTCGGCCCGTCGGGTTGCGGCAAATCGACCTTGCTGCGGATGGTGGCGGGACTCGAACGCATCTCCGAGGGCAGCATTTCGATCGCCGGCAAAGTAGTCAATCAACTGGAGCCGAAGGATCGCAACATCGCGATGGTGTTCCAGAACTACGCGCTGTACCCGCATATGAGCGTCGCCGAAAACATGGGCTACGCGCTGAAGATCGCGGGCGTGGACCGCGCGCAGATTGCAAAGCGCGTGGACGCCGCCGCGCAGATTCTCGAACTCGAAGCGCTGTTGCAACGCAAGCCGCGCGAGTTGTCCGGCGGCCAGCGGCAACGCGTCGCGATGGGTCGCGCAATCGTGCGCGAGCCGGCCGTGTTTTTGTTCGACGAACCGCTGTCGAATCTCGACGCGCGCCTGCGCGTGCAGATGCGGCTCGAAATCCAGCGCTTGCATGCGCGGCTCGCCACGACGAGTCTGTACGTGACGCACGATCAGATCGAAGCGATGACATTGGCGCAGCGTGTGATCGTGATGAACAAGGGCCATGCCGAGCAGATCGGCGCACCGACCGAGGTGTATGAACGGCCTGCGACGGTGTTCGTGGCGAGCTTCATCGGCTCGCCGGGGATGAATCTGCTGGAAGGCCGCGTATCGGACGACGGCGCGTATTTCGAAGTGGCGGGCAATGGGCCGAAGCTGCCGCTGACCGACGTCGCGTCGATCGGCCAGGAAGTTGCCAAAGGACGCGAATGGACGCTTGGCATTCGTCCGGAGCACATGAGCCCCGGCCAGGCGGACGCGCCTCACGGAACGCTCACCGTCGACTCCTGCGAGTTGCTCGGCGCGGACAACCTCGCGCACGGCCGCTGGGGCAAGCACGACGTCACGGTGCGCCTGCCGCACGCGCATCGGCCCGCGGCGGGTGACGCGCTGCAGGTGGCGCTGCCCGCGCGGCATCTGCATTTCTTCGATCCGGCGAGCGGACGGCGCGCGAATTGAAACGCGGCAAAGCGCGTTGGAACTCAGAACAACAAGCGCAAGAAAGACAATGACACGCACGACCCACAAGAGCCTGCGCTCGTGCGCGGCGGTTGCCGCAGCGCTGCTGTTCAGCGCATCGTCCGCGTTCGCTTACGTAGCGCCGGGCACCACGCCCGACGAAGCAGACCTTAGCAACCACAACACCTACACCAATCGCGACGGCAGTACGGTGCACACGCCGGCCCGCTCGTTATCCGGCAAGGCGCCGGAAGGCGCAACCGCGCGCTGCCGCGATTCCACCTACAGCTTCAGCCGGCATCGCAGCGGCACCTGTTCGCGCCATGGCGGCGTGGCGGATTGGCTCTGAACACCCGAGCGAGGCCTGGCTGAACGGGTAGCCGCTGCCGCCCCGCGCTTGCGCCGAAGTACAATGCCACCTGAACCACCCGCCCGCGCGCGGGGCGTCGCGAAGTTCGACGCCGCGCTACATACCGCGCCGGCCGGCGCCGGGCGCTCCGCCCGGCCATAACACCGATTACCCGTCCACCCACGACCGCCCGCCCCCATGCGGCCGGTGTCGTCAACGTCTATTGCAAGCAAATGGCCCAATACGTCTTCACCATGAACCGGGTCGGCAAGATCGTGCCGCCCAAGCGTCAAATCCTGAAAGACATCTCGCTGTCGTTTTTCCCCGGCGCGAAGATCGGCCTGCTCGGCCTGAACGGCTCGGGCAAGTCGACGCTGATCCGCATCATGGCCGGTGTGGACAAAGACATCGAAGGCGAAGCCACGCCGATGCCGAACCTGAACATCGGCTATCTGCCGCAGGAACCGCAACTCGATCCGAACAAGACGGTGCGTGAAGCGGTCGAGGAAGGTCTCGGCGATGTCTTCGGCGCGCAAAAGAAACTCGACGAAATCTACGCGGCCTACGCCGAACCGGACGCCGACTTCGACGCGCTCGCCGCCGAACAGGCGAAGTACGAAGCGATCCTCGCCACCACCGACGGCAGCGCCGAGCAGCAGATCGAAATCGCCGCCGACGCGCTGCGCCTGCCGGCCTGGGACGCGAAAATCGAACATCTGTCGGGCGGCGAAAAGCGCCGCGTTGCGCTGTGCAAGCTGCTGCTCGAAAAGCCCGACATGCTGCTGCTCGACGAGCCGACCAACCACCTGGACGCGGAATCGGTCGACTGGCTCGAGCAGTTCCTCACGCGTTTCCCCGGCACCGTGGTCGCCGTGACTCACGATCGCTACTTCCTGGACAACGCCGCTGAGTGGATTCTCGAACTCGACCGCGGCCACGGCATTCCGTGGAAGGGCAACTACAGCAGCTGGCTCGACCAGAAGGAAGAACGCCTGAAGCAGGAAGAATCGTCGGAGTCGGCGCGTCAGAAGGCGATCAAGAAGGAACTGGAGTGGGTGCGCCAGAACCCGAAGGGCCGTCAGGCGAAGTCGAAGGCGCGTATTGCGCGCTTCGAGGAACTGAACAGCCAGGACTACCAGAAGCGCAACGAAACCTCGGAAATCTTCATCCCGGTCGGCGATCGCCTGGGCAATGAAGTGATCGAGTTCAAGAATGTCAGCAAGTCGTATGGCGACCGTCTGCTGCTCGACGACGTCAGCTTCAAGATTCCGGCGGGCGCGATCGTCGGCATCATCGGGCCGAACGGCGCCGGTAAGTCGACGCTGTTCCGCATGCTGACCGGCCGCGAACAACCGGACTCGGGCGAGATCGTGCAAGGCCCGACCGTCAAGCTCGCGTACGTGGATCAAAGCCGCGACGCGCTCGACGCCTCGAAGACCGTATTCGAGGAAATTTCCGGCGGCGCCGACGTGCTGACGGTTGGCAAGTACGAAACGCCGTCGCGTGCTTACATTGGCCGCTTCAACTTCAAGGGTGGCGATCAGCAAAAGATTGTCGGCAACCTGTCGGGCGGTGAGCGCGGCCGGCTGCATCTGGCGAAAACGCTGATCGCGGGCGGCAACGTCCTGCTGCTGGACGAACCGTCGAACGACCTCGACGTCGAAACGCTGCGCGCGCTCGAAGACGCCTTGCTCGAGTTCGCCGGCTCGGTGCTGGTGATCTCGCACGATCGCTGGTTCCTCGACCGGATCGCCACACACATCCTGGCGTTCGAAGGCGATTCGCAAATCACGTTCTTCGACGGCAACTACCAGGAATACGAAGCGGACAAGCGCGCGCGTCTGGGTGAAGAAGCTGCGCGTCCGAAGCGCCTACGTTACAAGCCGATCGCACGATAAGCCCGGATCGGGCGGCCTGCGCGTCGGATTTATTGACGCGTGCGCCGCCTAGATGCCCGTGTTTCAGGCGCTCGGACGACGTCACTTCGAAGTGCAACCTGGCTCACGGCGCAAACACGTCTGGGGCTTCACCCGTATGCGCGGCAGGGCACACGCATTGCTCGCGATGGCGTGATACACGTCATCGCGGCGGGATGCGTGTCGCGCGTTCCGCCTTGGACAAACACATCTGAGAGCGCGCGCCGCCCAGCAAGCGCACAGACCGATCACTGCCACACCGCGCGACAGGCGGAGACGAGGAGGCAAGCATGGCGATGTCGAAGGGCAAGCGCTGGGCCGTCGCCGCGGGCGGCGTGCTGCTGGTGCTGATCGTCGTCATGGTCGGCGCCTTGCAGTTCGCGCAACGCGAGGTCAAGGAGCGTGTGATCGCGGCGCTCGGTCCTTTGGGCAGCGCCGAAACTATCGAGGTCGGCCTCACTTCGGTTCATCTCACCAACGTTCTTCTCAAGGCGCCGCCCGGCTGGCCGGCCGGCGATCCGCTCCGGGCGGACGAAATTACACTCACACCCGACATTCGCGATCTGATCGCGCGGCGCATGCATATTCGCAGCGTGGTGGTACGCGGCTTCGACATCGCCGTGCTGCGCACGAAGGACGGCGCGATTCGCCTGATGCCGAATCTACGAGAAACGGTGAATCGATCCGACACCGAAGGCAGCGGCACGGCGACGTCCATTCCACGCGAAAAGCAGTTCGACCACGTCAGCTTCGAACGGGGCAACTTCCACTTCTACGACATGACAGTTGGCCCGCCGCCCTTCAAGGTGACGGTGAGCGATGCAAACGCGACCGTCGATAATCTGCGCCTGCCCGCGCTCACTGACCCGACCCATGTCAATGTCACGGGCTCCATCAAGGGCCCGCAGCATACGGGCACGGTGTCGTTCGGCGGCTGGATCAAGGTCGCCAGCAAGGATTCGCAGACTACGAGCAAGCTGCGCGGCGTCGATATCGTGATGCTCGACCCGTATCTGATCAAGAAAGCCGGCGCCAAGGCGCAAGTGGCGGGCGGCACGGTCGATCTGACAGTGGACTCGACGGTGAGCAACTATCAGTTGCACGCACCCGGCACGCTGACCATCCACAATCTGCAACTCGCCGACAGCGGCAGTCCGCTCGACACTTTCATGTCGATTCCGACCAAGGCTGCGGTCGCCGCGCTCAAGTCGCACAACGGCGACATCACGCTGCATTTCGTACTGGATGGGAATTTGCGCGACCCGAAATTCTCGGTGCAGGAGGGGCTGATAAAGCGCATCGGCAACGGCTTCGCCAAGGCGCTGGGTGTGAGCGTCGAAGACGTGGCAAAGGGCGCCGGCGAAACCGTGAAAGGCTTGGGTAACGCGTTGAAAAATCTGCTCGGCCAGTAGGCCGGGGCAGACGCCTCAGCCTTAAACCGGCAAGCCAAGCTCGCGCAGTTTCGCTTCGGTTCGCGCGGCGCTGGTGTGATGCACGCCATGCCAGCCGAGCGCTGTCGCGGCCTCGGCGTTCTTCAGGTTGTCGTCGATGAAGACGAGTTCGGCAGGCTCGATGCCGGGCAATTGCGCCTCGATCCGCTCGCGCATGGTCGCGAAAATGGCCGGATCGGGCTTCACCATCTTCACTCGCCCCGACACGACAATGTCGCGAAAGCGCCGCAACACCGGGTAATGCTCCCACGCATACGGAAAGGTTTCCGCCGACCAGTTGGTCAGCCCGAAAAGCGGCACTTCGGCCGCTTCGAGCTTTTCCATGATTGCCACGCCCTCTTCCAGCACACCGGCCACCATCTCGTGCCAGCGCTCGTAGAACGCGCGGATCAGCGCTTCGTGATCGGGAAACTTCGCCACCAGTTCGGCTGTGGCCTCGACGATCGGCTGGCCGCCGTCCTGACGGATCACCCAGTCCATCGAGCAGACGTGGGTCAGAAACCAGCGCCGCTCGGTTTCGTCAGGGATCAGTTCCCGATACAGATACTCGGGACTCCAGTCGATCAGCACGCCGCCGAAATCGAACACCACTGCCTTGATGGCCATGCACGCTCCGTAAGCTCGTTTCCGATTGCGATCAGATGGGTTGCGTGCGCAGCTCCAGCCACGCCTTGGCGTCGCCCGACACGTGCGGCGACAGCCGCGTGCGCACCGTCTCGTGATACGCGTTCAGCCACGCGCGCTCGTCCTCGCGCAGCAGCGACAGGTCTAGACAACGCGTATCAATCGGGCACAGCGTCAAAGTCTCGAACTTGAGGAAATCGCCGAACTCGGTTTCACCGGCCGGCACGTTCAGCACCAGATTCTCGATTCGCACGCCCCATTTGCCCGGACGGTAAATGCCCGGTTCGACCGAGGTAATCATGCCCTCTTCCATCGCCGTCCACGGTTCGGCCGGCGCGTAGTGCGAGATCACCTGCGGACCTTCGTGCACGTTCAGGAAATAGCCCACGCCGTGACCGGTGCCGTGGCCATAATCGGCGCCGACTTCCCAGATCGGCGCGCGGGCGATCGCGTCGAGCATCGGCGAACGGATGCCGCGCGGGAACTGCGCGCGCGAGAGCGCCATGGTGCCCTTCAGTACGATCGTGAAATCGCGCCGCTGCGCGTCGCCAGGGGTGCCGATCGGCACCACGCGCGTAATGTCGGTCGTGCCGCTCAGATACTGCGCGCCCGAATCGATCAGCAACAGGCCGTCGCCTTCGATCACCGAATGCGATTCCTCGGTGGCGCGGTAGTGCGGCATCGCGCCGTTCGCGTTGAAGCCGGCGATCGTCGCAAAGCTCAGCGACACGAAGCCCGGACGGCGCGCGCGAGCCGCCGTCAAACGTTCGTCGATGGTGAGTTCGGTGATCGTCTCGTTGCCGAGCGCGCCTTCGAACCACGCGAAAAATTCCGCCAGCGCCGCGCCGTCCTGTTCCATTGTCTCGCGCACATGCTCGGCTTCCGCCTCGGTCTTGCGCGATTTGAAGAAGGTGGACGGATTGACGGCCTCGACCACCGTGACCGTCGACGGCACCGATTGCAGCGAGCCGAACGTGATGCGGCGCGGGTCGATCAGCAGCGTGCTGCCGGCGGGCAGCGCGGCCAGTGCGTCCGCCGCCTTCGCATACGGCTCGACGCTGATGTTGTCTTTCGCGAGCGCGTCGGCTAGCGCCTGCGGCACCTTGCCGTCTGCGACGAACAGCGACGCGTGGTCGACACCGATCAGCGCATGCGCCACGAACACGGGGTTGTAGCTGACGTCGGCGCCGCGCAGATTCAGCAGCCACGCGAGATCGTCGAGCGTGGAGATGAAGTGCCATTGCGCGCCTTTGTCAGCCATCGCGCGGCGAATCTGCGCGAGCTTGTCCGACCGGGCGACGCTCGCGTGCGGCGCGGCGTGCTCGAACACGGCGGCCGCCGGCAGCGACGGACGCTGCGGCCAGATCGCGTCGAACAGATCGACGTCGGTGCGCAGCTGCACGCCGCGGGCGTTGAGAGCCTGGCTCAAGGCACGCGCCGCCGCCACGCCGAGCACGGCGCCATCCACACCGACCGTGGCGCCAGCCGGCACGTTCTGAGCGAGCCATTCGAAATGCGGCACGGTCTGCTGGCCGCCGGTCATTTTCATGAGCTGAACGCCGGTGCCGGCCAGTTGCGCATTGGCCTGTTCCCAATAGCGGCTGTCTGTCCAGACGCCGGCGAAGTCCGCGGTCACGACCAGCGTGCCGGCCGAGCCGGTGAAACCGGACAGCCACTGCCGGCCTTGCCAGCGCCCAGGCAGATACTCGGACAGATGCGGGTCGGCGGACGGCACCAGATAGGCGGCGACGCCTTCGCGCGCCATTGCGTTGCGCAAGGTGGCAAGCCGTTCGGGAATGGAGGAAGTTTCGGGGAGTCGGGCATTCATGGGAGTCACCTGCAAATATTCATCGACGGGAAAGCAAGCCGACCGTCACGGCAACGACGATCAACGCGACGCCGGTGCAGACCGGCCATTCGAGCGTATCGCCGTCATGGAAGAGACCAATCACGTTGCCGGCCATGTGCGCGACGGCCGCGCCCAGCACGCCGGCCAGCAGCGCCACCCACCACCGGGCGCGGCTCGCGCGTCGCAGCGGATGCAACCACCAGCCCGCGAGGCCAATCGCCGCCCCCAACACTACAAGGCCGGGCCACCCCATTAACGGCTGGCCTCGCGCAGTTTCGGATTCGTCTCATGGGCGCAAGGGGCCAACACAGCTAGCATTTTTGTCTCATTAACTATAGAAGTTCAGCACGGCGCTTTCCGCATAGCGGTTGAGTTTAGGGGTCGGGGTGATGTTAGGCAAGCTGTCAGCCTTACGGAAAAGCCTGGTCCCCGGTCATTGCCACGCTGAAAGCGCGTCATGCGAATTGCCCTTATCGAGCCGGACTTGCGGCATGCTGAACTGGTCGGCCGGTTGGTCTTCGCCGGCGGTCATCTGTGTCAGCACTTCATCGCGAGCGTGCCGTTTCTCAAGCACGCGAACGAAGAATTCTTCGACCTTCTCATCACCGAAAGCTGGGCCGGCGACCATTCCGCCGAAGATGTCATTGCGCGAGCCCGCGCCATCCTGCCGGGGTTGCCGGTGATCGTGCTGATGTCGGCGCCGCGCGAAAGTCAGATTGTCGCCGCGCTGCACGCCGGCGCCGACGACTGCCTGACCAAACCGGTCCGCGGCCCCGAGATGCTGGCCCGCGTCGATGCGCTGCTGCGCCGCGCCGGCTTGCGGCGCCCGCCCAACCGGCGGCGCGACATCATCGGCGAATATGCGTTCGATGCGGCGCAATTCGCCGTCACGTTCCGGAAGCAAACAGTTTTGCTGACGCCGAAGGAATTCCGCCTTGCGCTGCTGTTGTTCAGCAATCTCTCGCGGCCGGTGTCGCGAGCGCATATTCTTGAAAACGTCTGGACGCGCCGACGCGACGTAAGGTCGCGCACCGTGGACACGCACGCGTCGCGCGTGCGCAATAAATTGCAGCTTCATCCGGAACACGGCTATTGCCTGACGCCGCTTTACGGCTTCGGCTATCAACTCGACGCGATCCCCCTGGAGGCCGTTGTAAACGCGGAATAAGCCGCGCGCAATGTGGAAATCGTGGAAACGCTATAATATTGGGCTAAACCATAGCTCCCCCAAATGCAGCTTCTAACGATCGGAATCAATCACCACACTGCGCCTGTCGCCTTGCGCGAACGCGTGGCGTTTCCGCTCGAACAGATCAAGCCTGCTCTGGACACATTCAAGAGCATCTGGCTCGGCCCGTCGGCCCGCACGGCGCCTGAAGCGGCCATTCTCTCCACCTGCAATCGCACCGAGCTCTACTGCGCGACCGACGACCAGGCGGCGCGCGAAGCCGCGATCCAGTGGCTTTCCAAGTACCACAACCTGCCCATCGAGCAGCTCGCGCCGCACGTCTATGCGCTGCCGCAGTCGGAAGCCGTGCGCCACGCGTTTCGCGTCGCTTCCGGGCTGGATTCGATGGTGCTGGGTGAGACGCAAATCGTCGGACAAATGAAGGACGCGGTGCGTACCGCGTCCGAAGCGGGCGCGCTCGGCACCTATCTGAACCAGTTGTTCCAGCGCACCTTCGCCGTGGCGAAGGAAGTGCGTAGCACGACCGAAATCGGCGCGCAGTCGGTTTCCATGGCGGCCGCCGCGGTGCGCCTCGCCCAGCGGATTTTCGACAAGGTCTCGAACCAGCGCGTGCTGTTCATCGGCGCGGGCGAAATGATCGAGCTGTGCGCCACGCACTTCGCGGCGCAGCAGCCGCGTGAACTCGTGGTCGCGAATCGCACGGCCGAGCGCGGCACGCGTCTCGCCGAGCGTTTCAACGGCCGGGCCATTCCGCTGTCGGAACTGCCTTCGCGCATGCATGAGTTCGACATTATCGTGTCGTGCACGGCGTCCACCTTGCCGATCATCGGTTTGGGCGCGGTCGAGCGGGCAGTGAAAGCGCGTCGTCACCGGCCGATTTTCATGGTCGATCTGGCCGTTCCGCGCGATATCGAGCCCGAAGTCGGCAAGCTCGAAGACGTGTTCCTCTATACCGTCGACGACCTCGGCGCGATCGTCCGCGAAGGTAATGCGTCGCGGCAAGCGGCGGTGGCGCAAGCCGAAGCGATCATCGAAACGCGCGTGCAGAATTTCATGCAATGGCTGGATGCACGCAGCATCGTGCCGGTGATCCGCCATATGCACACGCAGGCCGACGTGCTGCGCCGCGCCGAAGTCGAACGCGCGCAGAAAATGCTCGCGCGCGGCGAAGATCCGGCCGCCGTGCTCGAAGCGCTGTCGCAATCGCTCACCAATAAACTGATCCACGGTCCTACGCACGCGCTCAATCGCGCGAGCAGCGAGAACCGCGACACGCTCATCGAACTCATGAGCGGTTTCTACAAACACTCCGGTTCCACGGAGCGTTAGCGGCGCAGCCACCGCCGCGCTGACCGGGCTACCCGCAAGTGGCCCGCGACGTGCTTCAGACCAGGGCATCCGCCCATTCCCCTAGTCGTCGTCTTTGCCGGAGCCCGCTCCGATACCCCGTCCGATGAAAACGAGCATGCAACGCAAGCTCGACCAGCTCACTACCCGGCTGGCCGAACTGAACGATCTGTTGAGCCGCGAGGACATCACCTCGAATCTCGACCAATACCGCAAGCTCACGCGGGAACACGCCGAGCTCGGACCGGTGGTGGACCACTACGCGCTGTGGCGTCAGGCCATGAACGACGCAACCACCGCGCAGGAATTGCTGGCGGATGCGTCGATGCGCGACTTCGCCGAAGATGAAATTCGCGCCGCCCGCGAGCGCATGGAAAAGCTAGGCGCCGAGTTGCAGAAAATGCTGCTGCCGAAAGATCCGAACGACGACCGCAACATCTTCCTCGAAATCCGCGCCGGCACGGGCGGCGACGAATCCGCGCTGTTCGCGGGCGACCTGCTGCGCATGTACCTGCGCTTTGCCGAACGCAACCGCTGGCAAGCGGAAATGATGTCGGCGAGCGAGTCGGACCTGGGCGGCTACAAGGAAGTGATCATGCGCATCGCGGGCGAAGCCGCTTATTCGAAGCTCAAGTTCGAGTCCGGCGGCCACCGCGTACAACGCGTGCCGGCGACCGAAACGCAAGGGCGCATTCACACGTCGGCGTGCACGGTCGCGGTCATGCCGGAAGCGGACGAAATCGGCGAAGTCGAGATCAATCCGGCTGATTTGCGGATCGACACGTTCCGCGCCTCCGGCGCGGGCGGGCAGCACATCAACAAAACCGATTCCGCGGTGCGCGTCACGCACTTGCCGACGGGGATCGTCGTCGAATGTCAGGACGACCGCTCGCAGCACAAGAACAAGGATCGCGCTCTGAAGGTGCTGGCCGCGCGCATCAAGGACAAGCAATCGCACGAGCAGCAGGCGAAGGAAGCCGCCACGCGCAAAAGCCTGATCGGCTCGGGCGACCGCTCGGAGCGGATTCGCACGTACAACTTCCCGCAAGGGCGACTGACGGATCATCGTATCAACCTGACGCTTTACCGCCTCGACGCGATTATGGACGGCGATCTCGACGAACTGATCGCGGCGCTCGTCAGCGAGCACCAGGCGGAATTGCTGGCCTCGCTCGGCGACGCGGACTGAAGCGCGCATGAGTTCGGCCAAACCTGCCACGTCTGCCACACCTGCCGCGCTACTGCGCGCCTCGACGCTGCCGCCGCTCGAAGCGCGCATCCTGCTCACGCACGTGCTCGGCTGGCGGCCCACGCAGCTGATTACACGCAGCGACGAAGCGCTCGACACCCAGTTCGTCGAGCGTTACCAGACGCTCGAAGCGCGGCGCGTAGCCGGCGAGCCGGTGGCACAACTGGTCGGCGCGCGCGAATTTTTTGGGCTGGATTTCGAAGTCACGCCGCACGTGCTGATTCCGCGTCCTGAAACCGAATTGCTGGTCGAAACGGCGCTGACGGCGCTGGAAAACCACGTGCGGCCGCGCGTGCTGGATCTCGGTACGGGCACCGGCGCCATTGCCGTCGCGATTGCGTCGATGCGGCCGGATGCACGAGTCTGGGCGCTCGACCGTTCCGCCGAAGCACTGGCGGTCGCCACGCGCAACGCCGCCCGCCTGCTCGACGCGCAGCGCCCCGGCGGCGCCGTGGCGTTGGTGCAAAGCGACTGGTACGACTCGCTGGACACCACGTTGCGCTTTGACGCGATCGTCAGCAATCCGCCGTATATCGCGAGCGGCGATCCGCATCTGGACGAAGGCGATCTGCGTTTCGAACCGCGCGGCGCACTCACCGATGAAGCCGATGGACTCAGCGCGATCCGCGTCATCATCGCTGGCGCGCCCGCCCGGCTTGCCGCCGGCGGCGTATTGTGGATCGAGCACGGCTACGATCAGGCCGAAGCCGTGCGCGCGCTGCTGGCGGCACAAGGTTTCGTGCAAGTCCGCTCGGAGTGCGACCTGGCGGGCATCGAACGGATCAGTGGCGGGCGTCTGGACGGCTGACGCGAACCGGCAAATATCCACAAACGCTGCACGGACAAAGCGGCGCTCGGCCGGCTGTATCGAAATCCGCTATCATTTCAGCCTATTCCCTACACATAACGGAACCGCAAGGTCAGTCATGGATACGCAACAACGCATCAAGCAAATCGTCGACGAGAACAATGTCGTCCTCTTCATGAAGGGCACCGCTCAGTTCCCGATGTGCGGCTTTTCGGGCCGCGCCATTCAGATTCTGAAGGCGTGCGGCGTCGGTGAGATCAAGACCGTCAACGTGCTCGAAGACGACGAAGTCCGCCAGGGGATCAAGCAATTCTCGAACTGGCCGACCATTCCGCAGCTGTACGTGAAGGGCGAATTCGTCGGCGGCTCGGACATCATGATGGAAATGTACGAATCGGGCGAACTGCAGCAGCTGTTCGCTGCGGCCTAAGCGGCCCGGTTCACACGTTTCTCTCCTTAGGCGCCGCGAGCCATGGAAACACGCGCTGCGGCGCCACGCCGGCTGATCGTCGCGATCACCGGCGCGACGGGTGCCATCTACGGCATCCGGACACTCGAAACGCTGCGCCGGCTGGGCGGCGTCGAGAGCCATCTGCTGATTTCGAGCGCGGGCTGGCTCAATATCCAGCACGAACTGCAGTTGAGCAAAGAAGACGTGCATCCGCTCGCGGATGTCGTTCATTCGGTGCGCGACGTCGGTGCGAGCATCGCGTCCGGCTCGTTTGCCACCGACGGCATGGTCGTCGCCCCTTGCTCCATGAAGACGCTCGCCAGCGTCGCGCACGGTTTCTCGGACAACCTGATCACGCGCGCCGCTGACGTCACGCTCAAGGAGCGCCGCCGCCTCGTGCTGCTCGTGCGCGAAACGCCGTTCAATCTGGCGCATCTGCGCAACATGACGGCCGTCACTGAAATGGGCGGCGTAATCTTCCCGCCCTTGCCTGCCTTCTACAACCAACCCGCTTCCATCGACGAAATGGTCGATCACACTGTGGCGCGCGTGCTGGATCTGTTTGCGCTCGGGCCGGCTTTGTCGCCGGCGTGGGCTGGGCTGCGCGGCACGCAGGAATAACGCGTCACCTCCGCCGGGCGATGATGTCCGTGCATACGCACGCATTCACAACATCTGCGACACAATCAATTCTGTTTTAGCCCGTTTATCAAATCACGGTAGACCCCTATATTGGTAGCAACCCAATCTTTGCGCCGCGCCCTCGCGGCCGCGTTGCTGCCATGAACCGCTTACCCTCGCTTTTTCTGTCCCACGGCGCGCCCACGCTGCCGATCGACCCGTCGCTGCCGTCCGCCGAATTCGGTACGCTGAGTGCCCAGTTGCCGCGTCCGAAAGCCGTGCTGATGCTGTCGGCCCATTGGGGCACGGCGCAGCCGGTGGCGAGCACGTCCACGGCGCCGGAAACCATTCACGATTTCTACGGCTTTCCGCGTCAGTTGTACGAAATTCAGTACCCGGCCCCGGGTGCGCCCGATGTGGCGCGCCGCGCCGCCGTGTTGCTCGGCGAGAGCGGCATCCTCGCCGGCGCTCAGCCGCACGGACTCGATCACGGTGCGTGGGTCCCGATGCTGCTCATGTTTCCGGAGGCCGATATACCCGTCGCCCAGTTGTCGATCCAGCCGCACATGGACGCGGCGCATCACTTTCGCGTCGGCCGGGCGCTGCGGTCGCTGAAAGACGACGGCGTGATGGTGATCGGCTCCGGCCAGATCACCCACAATCTGCGCGCCGCCGACTTCTCCGCGCGCCCTGAGGACGCCGATCCACGGGTCGCCGAATTTACCGACTGGTTCGAGGAAAAACTCGCCGCGCACGATATCGACGCGCTGCTCGACTATCGCCGGCAGGCGCCGCACGCAGTGCTGATGCATCCCACCGACGAGCATCTGCTGCCGGTATTCGCCGCATTGGGCGCAGCGGACGACGATTATTCGCTGGCTGTCCAGTCGCTCGGAACCTATCAGCGCTCGCTCGCCATGACGAACTACGTATTCGGCACAGCCTGACGCAAGGTCATAGGCACCTTGGAAAAGAAAAACCCCCGCCTGAGCAACTCCGGCGGGGGTTTTTTCCACAAGCTTCAGCGCAACACTTTAATGAGCGCCCATGCCTTCGAGCACTTCGTCATGCTCGCTGCGCTCGTCCAGGTATTCCGAGCGATAACCGCTCGTCACGCCCCAGTAATAGAACACCAGCGAAAACGCGATAACCACCACCATGTCCCAGCCATAAGGGATCAGGTCGTGACCGCCGAACTGCTTGCTGCCGATCAGCGACAGAATCGCCATCACCGGCAGATAAGCGACCAGCCACCACGCCGCCTTCAGATCACGTCCCCAGCCAGCGAAACCCGACTTCGCCTGGAAGTAGAAGTAGACCGGCAACGCGACGACCATCAGCAGAATGATTTCGCCGGTCAGCGGCCACTTCGCCCAGTACAGGATCAGCGACGCGCAGACGAACGCGAACGGCGCAATGATCTTCATGCCCGGGATATGCAGCGGACGCTCGAGGTCGGTCGCCGCGCGGCGCAGTGCCATCAGGCTGATCGGGCCAGTCAGATACGAGATCACGGTCGCGACCGAAATCACCGCCGCCAGCGAACTCCAGCCGCGGAAGAAGAACAGGAAAATGAACGACACCAGCAGGTTGAACCACATTGCCTGACGCGGCACGCCATAGAACGGGTGGACGTTGCCGAACATCTTGGGCATCGTGTTGTTGCGCTCCATCGCGTAGATCATGCGGCTGGTGGTCGCCATGTAGGTCGTGCCGGTGCCGCTCGGGCTGACGAATGCGTCGACGTACAGCAGGATCGCCAGCCAGTTCAGGTTCAGCGCGATCGCGAGCTCCGCGAACGGCGAAGCGAAGTTGAAGTGGCTCCAGCCCTTCATCACGTCGCTCGGATTCACCGCGCCGATATACGCAATCTGCAGCAGAACGTAGATCACCAGCGCCAGCAGGATCGAGCCGATCACCGCGAACGGCACGCTCTTGGCCGGATTGCGCGCTTCACCGGCGAGATTGATCGGGCTCTGGAAACCGTTGAACGCGAACACGATGCCGCTCGTCGACACCGCCGTCAGCACCGCCGACCAGCCGTACGGCGCGAAGGTGCTCGCTTCGCCGAAGTTTTCCTTGTGGAAGCCCGCGAACATCAAGCCGAGGATCGTCGCGCCAGGAATCAGGAACTTGAAGATCGTGATCGCCGAATTGGCACGCGCAAACAGTTTCACGCCCCAGTAGTTCAGCATGAAGTAAATGATCACGAGCGCCGCGGACAGTAATAAGCCGTTGGTGGTTAATGATCCATCCACGAATAGCGCATGCGCCCAGGGATAGGGCCACGTGCTCATATATTGAATGGACGCTTCGGCCTCGATCGGAATCACCGAAACAATGGCAATCCAGTTGGCCCATGCGCTGATGAAACCCACCAGCGCACCGTGCGAGTAGCGCGCATAACGCACCATGCCGCCGGACTCCGGGAACATCGCGCCGAGTTCCGCGTACGTCAATGCGATCGCGAGAATCACGACCGCGCCGATCACCCATGCACAAACGGCAGCGGGCCCGGCAATTTTTGCAGCCTTCCACGCGCCGAAAAGCCAGCCCGATCCGATGATGGAACCTAAGCCCGTCAGCATCAGCGCGAACGGCCCGATGTTCCGTTGTATAGAACTTTTCACGTCTTCTCCTGTGTCGGCCGGAGTGAGCGCTTCAGCACCAACTCCGCTCCATGCAAATTTGCAGCAGAACCATGTCGGCACCGCGTCACATCGCCTTGGAGGCGCTGGAAACGGGTGACGAGCATGCGTACGCGACGGCCATTCCAAACAGGTGCAACCGACGCGAGGCGCGTAGTTTAACGGTTGCACCCAGCCCTCGCATCGAAACTAAGGGTTGTCCCTAGCAAAAAATTCAGAAGAATAGCAAGCTTTGTAAGCAACTTTTACGCCAAGCTAGCGAAAGTTCGTAAAGTTGTGGGGCGACTGTTGACCTTCTCTCAAAATCGCCGTATAACGTCGGGGCAGGATTTCAAGCGGCGAGTGAATTGGTCTTTCGTAGTTCGCCCATCAACGGTACTCCGGTTGGTCCCATTACCCCCTTCCTTGATTTTCATGCACCCTCTGGGCTTCGGCCTTATTTACCATCTTTAGGAACAAGTAATATGGAAACCGGTACCGTCAAGTGGTTCAATGACGCAAAGGGCTTTGGCTTCATCACGCCGGACGGCGGTGGCGAAGATCTGTTCGCGCATTTCTCGGAAATCCGCACGGAAGGCTTCAAGACGCTGCAAGAAAACCAAAAGGTTACATTTGAAGTGAAGACGGGCCCGAAGGGCAAGCAAGCTGCTAACATCAAGCCGGTGTAAGCAACACGCTTCCTTCTGGACGCAAAAAAACCCCGCCTCGGCGGGGTTTTTTTATATCCGCCGCAATTGCGAACGGTGATTATCTTCGCAGTATGCGATTGATGATTCTGGTTATCCGAATACACGCCGTGCGTGAATGCCGAGTCCAGTCGCGACACTCGCGAGCCGGTCGCCGAATACCGCTTTAGCATCGGGAAATGCCGCCGCCAATGCGCCCGATAGAAATGCCAATCCGGTCGAACCGCCCGTAAAGTAAATCGCATTGACGTCGCGTGTCGCCACGCCGGCCGCCTGCACAGTGTCGCGTGCCGCCTGCACGATGCGCAGCGTTTCGTCCTGGCCGGCCTTGATGAGTTGCGCTTCGTCGAACGCCAGACGCAAGTCGTCTTCCACTTCATCGAGGTCGATCACGGTCTCTCCGCCCGCCGCCACGCCGATCTTCGCCTCTTCCGCGTGAGCGGCCAGCGCATGACCCAGGCGGCGTTCCACGACGCGCATCAGGCGGTCGTGATGCTTGACCTCGGTGAACAGGTGCCGCATTAGCGCGAGCTCGTTGACACGCTTCGGGGCGTAGACGGTGTTGATCAGATGCCAGGTCGCCAGATCGAAATAAATCCGGTTCGGAATCTCACGACCTTCCGGGTCGAGCGTCTGATATCCCATTTCCCGCAGGATCGTCGCCAGTTCCACGCGACGGTCGAAATCCGTGCCGGCGACGTGCACGCCGTGGTGGGCCAGCACGTCGTCCTTGCGCTCGACACGCTTCATCCGCTCCGGCCCGACTCGCACCAACGAAAAGTCCGAGGTACCGCCGCCGATATCGGCCACCAGCACGAGCCCTTCTTCCGTCAGATGCGATTCGTAGTCGAACGCGGCCGCGATCGGCTCATACTGAAAGTGAATTTCCCGCAGGCCGACTGAGCGCGCGGCGGCTTCGAGCTGCTGCTGCGCCATCTGATCGGCACGCGGGTCGTCGTCGACAAAAAACACCGGGCGGCCCAGCACGGCGCGATGGATCGGGCCGCCTGCGCTTTTTTCCGCCGAACGCTTCAGATGCTCGACGAAAATCGCGATCACGTCCGTGTACTTGATCGCCGAGCCGTCGCCGAGATCCGTGGAGTTCTCTGCGAGCGGCGAGCCGAGAATGCTCTTCATGGAACGCATCAGACGGCCGTCGAAGCCGTCGATATAGGCTGCGAGCGCCGCCCGCCCGAATTCGCGGGTGTTTTCGTCGGTATTGAAAAAGACCGAGGTGGGCAGCGTCGTGTAGGCGCCCTCGACCGGCGCGAGCTTGAGCGCGCCGTCGACAGGAACGGCCACAGCCGAATTGGAAGTACCGAAGTCAATCGCGCAATAGTTCATGGCAGGAATCGCCGCTCACGGCTGGCGCGGACAGAAGGGGGAGCGGCTTTGTAACACGAAAGCCCAATCAGCATCAACTGACGTTTCAGGCACGCTCGCGAGAACGCAAACACGCAGTTCGACGGAACGAATATTGCTCATTTTGACAGGATATACCGCCAATTTTCGGAATTGAGGAGACTTCAAGCAATGAGCGCGCCGCCTACTGCCGCTGTCCACGAAAAAAACGCCACGGTCGTCGAAACGGATCTGCCTTCGCGGCTCGACCGTCTGCCGTGGGGCCGGTTTCACTCGCTGATCGTGGTGGCGCTTGGCGTGACGTGGCTGCTCGACGGTCTGGAAGTCACGCTGGCGGGCGCGGTCGCAAGTGCGTTGAAGTCTAGTCCATCGTTGCACTTTACCAACGCCGACGTCGGTCTGGCCGGTAGCGCCTACATCGCCGGGGCGGTGCTCGGCGCGCTG
Source organism: Paraburkholderia sp. BL17N1 (assembly GCF_003634175.1). NCBI lineage: Bacteria > Pseudomonadati > Pseudomonadota > Betaproteobacteria > Burkholderiales > Burkholderiaceae > Paraburkholderia > Paraburkholderia sp. BL17N1. The sequence continues at coordinate 1,808,685 of NZ_RBIW01000001.1, read as the reverse complement.
GGATTCGGTTGGCTCACCGACCGGCTCGGACGTCGCAAGCTGTTTTTCATCACGCTCGCCCTGTATCTGGCAGCGACGGCGGCAACCGCGCTGTCGTGGAATCTGGCGAGTTTTCTGCTGTTTCGCTTCCTGACCGGCGCTGGGATTGGCGGCGAATATACGGCGATCAATTCGACGATCCAGGAATTCACGCCGGCGCGCGTGCGCGGCTGGACCGATCTTGGCATCAACGGCACGTTCTGGGTCGGCGCGGGCCTCGGCGCGGCCGGCTCGCTGGTGCTGCTCGATCCGCATCTGCTGCCGCCCGACTGGGGCTGGCGCGCCTGTTTCTTTATCGGCGCGGTGCTGGCGCTGGGGATTCTGCCCATGCGCATCTGGGTGCCCGAAAGCCCGCGTTGGCTCCTGACGCACGGCGACGAGCGCGACGCGCGCGCGATTGTCGAAGGCATCGAAACGCGCTTTCGCAACGAAGGCCACGCGCTCTCCGACAGCGACCTCACGCGCCTGCGCCTACGCGCTCGCGGACACACGCCGCTGCGCGAGGTATTCCATACGCTCTTTAACGTGCACCGGAGGCGCGCGCTGGTCGGTCTGTCGCTGATGACCGCGCAGGCGTTTTGTTACAACGCGATCTTTTTCACCTACGCACTCGTGCTCACCGATTTCTACCACGTGCCGGGCGACCGCATCGGCTGGTATCTAATGCCCTTTGCGCTCGGCAATTTCCTAGGACCGCTGCTGCTCGGGCGGCTCTTCGACGTGATCGGGCGGCGCAAAATGATCACGGCGACTTACGCGATCTCCGGCATCCTGCTGACGCTGAGCGGCTACCTGTTCGAGCAGCAGATGCTCACCGTCGCGACGCAGACGATCGCGTGGATGGTGATTTTCTTCTTCGCGTCCGCGGCCGCGAGTTCGGCTTATCTGACCGTCAGCGAATCGTTTCCGCTGGAAATCCGCGCGCTGGCCATTGCGGTTTTCTACGCGTTCGGCACGGCGCTCGGCGGCATCGCCGGGCCGGCGTTTTTTGGCCGGCTGATCGACACGCATCAGCGCAGCGAAGTGTTTTCCGGCTATCTGGTCGGCTCGGGTCTGATGCTGGCGGCGGCGGTGATCGCGGCAATCTGGGGCGTGGATGCGGAGCGCAAGTCGCTGGAGAGCGTGGCGACGCCGCTGTCGAGTGTCGCGGACGACGCCGAATAAAAAACGCGCGGTCAGCGCCGCGCGTTCGCGTTACTCAATAGATAGGCTGAAAACCGCTCAGAACGCTTTCTTCCAGCCGCCGCCATAAGCAATTTCCGCCAGCGGCAGACGCTGACGCACCGACTTTTCGCGCTCGCGCAAAACCGGATCCAGTTTGTCCACGTCGCCGTAATGACCGAGCGAAATCATCGCGATCACTTCAACGTCGTTCGGCAGCTTGAATGCGGCGCGGAACGCGTTCGGGTCGAAACCGCTCATCTGGTGCGCGGCCAGGCCGAGCGCATGCGCCTGCAAAACCAGCGCCATCGCCGCAGCGCCTGCATCGTACGGTGCGCAGCGATTCACTTCGCCCTTGTTGGTCAGTGTGTGCGTAGTGACCGCGATCAGCACCGGTGCGGGCGCGTTCCAGCCCTGGTTGAACGGCACCAGCGTGGCGAAGGCCTGCTTGAACGAGACTTCATCGACGCTGCGGTCGAATACGAGAAAACGCCACGGCTGCGCGTTATACGAAGACGGCGCCCAGCGTGCCGCTTCAAGCACGGAGTGCAGGTGCTCGCGGCTCACCGGCTCGCTCGAATACGCGCGCGGGCTCCAGCGGCCTGCAATCAGCTCGTGAATGGCAATTGCGGTAGGGGCGGGTTTGTTGGTCATGCGCTTCTCTCGGTCGAAATTCATGATCGACGGGCAACTGCCCGGGGGTCACATAGCATAACCGGGCTTCGGCACGCGTGCGCCAACAAGCGAGCAGTTTGTTTAACGCCGGCTGCGATAGCAAAACGGCCCCTTGCGGGGCCGTCGTTGTCGCGATGCCCGAACAGCCGCGCGCGGTTTCAAACCGGTGCATTTGCCGGCATCGTGCAGGGCGATTGCGTGCGGCTCTACGCCACCTGCGGTTCCGGCACTTTGGCGGGCCGGTTGATCCGCAACACGATCACCGCCGCCACGAGGCACAAGCCGCCGGAAATCATCGACGCCACCGTGTACGTACCGAGGCTCGCGCGCAGCATACCCGCGCCGAGCGCCGCGAACGCCGCGCCGAGCTGATGCCCGGCAACGACCCAGCCGAACACCACCGGGGCCGATTCCTTGCCGTAGACGTCGGTGGCCAGACGCACGGTCGGCGGCACGGTCGCGATCCAGTCGAGGCCGTAGAACACGGCGAACAGCGGCAACCCGAAGAAGTCGATGCCGAACGCGTGCGGCAGATACATCAACGACAACCCGCGCAGACCGTAGTACCAGAACAGCAGCACGCGGCTGTTGAAGCGGTCGGACAACCAGCCCGAGAGGGTCGTGCCGAACAGATCGAAGATGCCCATCGCGGCAAGCAGGGAAGCGCCCTGCACTTCCGTCATGCCGTAGTCGCCGCACATCGCGATCAGATGCGTACCGATATAGCCGTTGGTGCTCGCGCCGCAGATAAAGAAGCTGAAGAACAGCAACCAGAAGTCGCGCGTCTTGCTGGCCATGGCGAGTGTGCCGAAGGCGATCGCCAGCGGATTCTGCTTGGTGACGGTGCTGTTGATGGGCGAATCGTGCGGTTCGCCGTACGGGCGCAGCTTCATGTCGGCCGGGCGCTCGGGCAACAGAAACGCCACCAGCGGAATCACGACCGCGGCCGCAATGGCGACGACCCACACCACTTGCCGCCAGCCGTGGTGCTCGGCGATGGCGGCGAGCATCGGCAGGAACACGAGTTGGCCGGTCGCCGAACTTGCCGTGAGAATGCCCATGACGAGGCCGCGCCGCGTGGTGAACCAGCGCGTTACAACCGTCGCCGAGAGCGACAGCGCCGCGACACCCGTCGAGCCACCGACCATCACGCCCCAGATCAGGACCATTTGCCACGGATGCGTCATCAGCGACGACAGCGCGACGCCCGCCGCCATCGTCCCCAGCGCGGCCAGCAGCGTGGGGCGCACACCGAAACGTTGCATCGCCGCCGCCGCGAACGGTCCCATCAGACCGTACAGCGCGATGTTCACGGAGATCGCGAGAGAAATCGTTGCGCGGCTCCAGCCGAATTGATGCTCGAGCGGCAGCATCATCACGCTCGGCGTGGCGCGCGTGCCGGCCGCCGCCAGCAGCACCAGAAAAACCACTGCGACGGTCAACCAGCCGTAGTGGAAACGTCCGCCAATCAGTCTTGCTGCCCAATTCATGGATTCTCCAATCGACACCTGCTCCGCAGGCGACGCCGCTTAGATTGTTACGTGTTCGGTAAAGGACTTGTGACAGATCAGTCACAATAGGTGTTGCGATCTTAGTTACTGCTCGGTAACATGTCAAGGCGTTAATTGAGTTCAGGTGGTCACCATGTCGGACAGTCAAACCCCAAAGCCGGCCGTCGCGCGCCGCACGCGCGGCGCGCAGACCGCCGGCCCGCAGGCGCAGCAGCACTTGCTGCGTGCCGCGGACGAGTTGTTCTATCGCGAGGGCGTGCGAGCCGTCGGCGTAGACGCGGTGGTCGAGCGCGCGGGCGTGAACAAGATGAGCTTGTACCGGCAATTTTCGTCGAAAGACGAGCTGGTCATGGCTTACCTGGAGCGCAAGGACGAGCAGTTCTTCAGCTATGTGGAGCGGAGCTTCGCCAAACATCCGGGCGAACCGGCAAGGCAGCTTCAGCAATATTTCGACGACCTCGCGGTGCGCGCGTCTGTCGACGATTATCGCGGCTGTCCTTTCGTGAACGTGTCGGTGGAGTTTCCGGAGGCGGCGCATCCGGCGCGGCAATTCGTGTTTCGCAACAAAGCGCGCTTGATGGCGCGGCTCACGGAGCTGACCACGGCGGCCGGCGCCGACGATCCGGTAGCGCTCGCCAATGCGCTGGGTTTGATGATCGAAGGCGTGTATGCGGCCAGTCAGACCTACGGGCCCGGATGCGGGCCCATTCTGGCTGCGCCGAAAGTCGCCGCACAGTTGATCGCCGCCGCGTGCGGCAGCGGCAGCTAACCGAATTTTCTGCTTTGACGTTCTGTTTGAGCGAGGCGCGAATCGACGCCGGTCCGCCCGTTAAAATGGCGCTTTATCTCCCGCGCCGCCTGCCATGTCGTTGTCCGCCGAATCCCACGATGCCGTTGTTGCCGCTACTCGTCACTGGCTGACCGAGGCTGTGATCGGCCTCAATCTCTGCCCGTTTGCGAAGGCGGTCCATGTGAAGGGACAGATTCGCTATGCCGTCAGCGATGCCGTGGACATGGAAGGCGTGCTGACCGATCTGGAAACCGAGCTTCAGACGCTGGTCGCCGCCGACCCTGATGCCGTGGATACGACGCTGTTAATCGTGCCGCAGGCGCTCAGCGATTTTCTCGACTACAACGATTGCCTGTTTTTCGCCGAACGCATGCTCAAGCAGCTTCGGCTCGAAGGCGTCGTTCAGATCGCGAGCTTCCATCCGTTTTATCAGTTCGAAGGCAGTGAGCCCGACGATATCGAGAACTACACGAATCGCGCGCCGTATCCGATTTTGCATTTACTGCGCGAGGACAGCATCGAACGCGCGGTTCAGGCTTTTCCCGACGCTGAAGAGATTTACGAGCGGAATCAGGAAACGCTCCGGCGAATCGGGCTGGCGGGCTGGAATGCGTTGATGAAGCGTTGATGAAGCGCTAATACGCGCAACGTCCCGCAAAAGCGACCGCGCGCCGCCGCCCCATAGGCTCAAACAAAGAACCGTTCCTTCAACTCCTCGATCCCGAGGGTTTCCATCACCTCGTTCAGGCGCTCGGCCGGCCGGCGCCTCGGCAAATCCTTGTACTGGGCGATGATGAGTTCATTCTTCATGGAATGCTCCCAGCCCACCAGTTCGGTCACGCTGACCTGATAGCCGTGCGCCTCAAGCTGCAAACACCGCAGCACGTTGGTGATCTGGCTCCCGAACTCCCGCGTGTGCAACGGATGCCGCCAGATTTCCGTGAGGGCGTTGCCGAGCGATTTGCCCTTGTTCTGCCGCAAAACCCCCGCCACCTCGGCCTGACAGCACGGCACGACCACGATGTACTTCGCCTTCTTTTCGAGCGCGAAGCGCAGCGCGTCGTCGGTTGCGGTGTTGCAGGCGTGCAGCGCGGTCACGATGTCGATCCGGGCCGGCAAGCGGTCCGACGTGATCGAGTCCGCCACCGACAGATTCAGAAACGACATGCCGGTGAATCCCAGCCGTTGGGCCAGTTCCTCCGACTTCGCGACAAGCTCCTCGCGCGTCTCAATACCATATATGTGTGACGCACCGCCCGCATCGCCCTGAAATTCCTTGAAGAAAAGGTCGTACAGGATAAAACCTAGATAGGACTTGCCCGCGCCGTGGTCGACGAGGGTCACGGCGCCCTGCTCGCTCTGGAGGTCTTTGAGCAGCGGCTCGATGAACTGGAACAGGTGATAGACCTGTTTCAGCTTGCGACGGCTGTCCTGGTTCATCTTGCCGTCGCGCGTGAGGATATGCAGCTCCTTCAGCAATTCGACGGATTGGTTGGGGCGGATTTCGTGCGTTTTGGTGGACATCGAGGGAAATCGCCAATAATTGCAGCGTGAACGTGCGACAGGCGACGGAAAAAGGGAAAAGTTGCTGCCAGTTTACCCAAAGTGCGGCTTGCTGACCGAAGGAGCCGTCAAACCATGCCAGAAAGAGCACAAACCTGGAACACTTCCTGCACGAAAAGCGCCGCGTGGAAGGTTTCGGAAAGGTACAAAAGCAGCTTGCGTGACGGCCGGGCACGATGGTGCCGGGCGTTGCGCCTATAACAACGGGCTGCGGCCGTGGCTTTCACCACGCGAACCGAATGCATGTGGGGAGGACGGTCCCGGAACACGGGCCGAACGTTACGTAACCAGCAGCGCGCCGAGACTTCAAGCGGACGCGTGCTCGGAAAATAGAAGAGGCGGCAATGGATACGGTACCCAACGGAAACGTCGAACAGAAATTTCAGGAAATGCTGGCGAAACTGATCGCCACCCCGGCGTGGTCCGAGAAGCAGCAACTCGAGCTGGAAATGGCGCGCGACATCTCGACGGAGATGCTGCGTCTGGCCGAAGTCATGCGCGACGGCAGCGTGGACATGGAAACCTGTCTGACCATGCTCAAGTACGCCAAAGTGCTCGACTTCGTCATGACTACGCTGGCTTCGCGGCGCGATATCAAGCCGCAAACGCTGCGGGTGATCTTCAAGCTCGCCGGGTTGAAGGTGGACGAGGCGTACCCCGGCTAGGACATTGTTCGACGATGCTGCGACCCGCGCGGGCGGCAAGGTGCCGTTCGCGCGGGTCGCTCGTTCTGTAGCTCCCCAAAAGACAGCAGCTCACGCGCGCGGTGCTTCGACCGGCGGCGTGCCGTCGTGAAAGAGCGTCTTGAGTTGCGAGCGCAATTCCGGCGAATCCGTATGTTTGTGCACCGTGACCGCGTGCTGAACGGCGGCGTCGAGCAATTCGCTCTCGCTGTCGGCAGACAGGGCGACGGTGCAGTTCGTTTCGCTCGGAAACTCGCGGCAATCGATGTATTTGCGGGACATGGCGGTCTCCTTGATTCAGATGACGTTCAGACATCCACGCAGGCAGCAGACGCGCGGACCAGATCGCCGGCCGTGACACGGCGGCTCCGATTGCGCGGATAGCACCGGGTGGCGGGGAAGGTGGCGAGTTGGTCTGACGCGAGGAAGACGCGTGCGGCGTCCGATGGAAGGTGTCTGAAAAGTATAGGTCGCGCCGCTCGATAACAAAGGCACCGAAGCAAACCGGCCGGATGCAGGAGCGCCTGAACCCAGCCTATTTCGGCCTGCCGATCCGCTCGCGCGTTTGCCCTGCGCTGTCCACGGTGTGAAAATAGCGGCCTTCGCGCCGCCGGATCATCCGAACCGTCGGCGCGCCGCCACTTCCGCTCTTTCGCAGGCCCGCATGCCATCCTCATTCCATTCTGCCCGCGTCGCCGTGATCGGCGGCGGCCCCGCCGGCTTGATGGCCGCCGAGGCGCTCGCGCAGCAAGGTGTGCAGGTCGACGTCCATGACGCCATGCCGTCGGTCGGCCGCAAGTTTCTGATGGCGGGCAAAGGCGGCATGAACATCACGCATTCGGAGCCGCTGGAGCCGTTTCTCGGCCGCTACGGCGCGCGCCGCGAGCAGATCGCGCCGCTCGTGCGGGCCTTCGATCCCGACGCTTTGCGCGCGTGGCTGCACGAGTTGGGCGTGGAAACATTCGTCGGCAGTTCGGGGCGCGTTTTTCCGGCCGACATGAAAGCCGCGCCGATGCTGCGGGCGTGGCTGCATCGACTGCGCGAAGCGGGCGTGCGTTTTCACATGCGCCACAAATGGTGCGGCTGGGACGCCGAAGCCGGCGACGCCGCCACGCATACGCTCCGTTTCGCCACGCCCGAGGGCGAGCAAGCCGTCACCTTCGACGCCGTGGTGTTTGCGCTCGGCGGCGCAAGCTGGCCGCGTCTCGGCTCGGACGCCGCGTGGGTCCCGCTGATGGCGTCGCGCGATGTGCCCGTCGCGCCCTTGCTGCCCGCGAACTGCGGCTTCGACGCGGACTGGAGCCCCTATCTGCGCGAGCGTTTCGCGGGTCAACCGGTCAAGCCCGTGGCCATCACGCTCACCGATGTAGACAGTAAAGTCCACAATCGACAAGGTGAAATACTTTTGACCGAAACGGGCCTCGAAGGCAGTTTGATCTATGCCTTGTCGAGCCAGATTCGGGAGCGGATTCTGGCTGACGGCGATGTCACGATCATGCTCGATCTGGCGCCAGGCCTGGCTTTGGAGCGAGTCGTCGCCGAAGTCACGCGGCCGCGCGGCTCACGTTCGATGTCGAGCCACTTGCACGGCCGGATCGGGATTGGTGGGGTAAAACTGGCTCTGTTGCATGAGATTCTGTCGAAAGAAGCTTTCGCGGACGCCAACGGTCTCGCGCACGCGATCAAGGCGCTGCCGGTAAGGCTCACGCGCGCCCGTCCGATCGCGGAAGCAATCAGCACCGCTGGCGGCATTCCCTTCGAGGCGCTCAACGAACATCTGATGATCGAGCGCCTGCCCGGCGTCTTCTGCGCGGGCGAAATGCTCGACTGGGAAGCGCCGACGGGCGGCTACCTGCTCACCGCCTGCTTTGCCAGCGGCCTCGCGGCAGGGCGCGGGGCGGCGGCGTACGTCGGCCGCGCATCGACCTGAGGCGCCGCATTGCTGCTCTCGCTGTTGAGCGAGCCGCAATCCGTCTCACCGCTTAGCGCGCCTTCAGACGCCACAGTGACGTCACTTCGGCCAGACGCGCCGTGTGAAGCGCATCGGTTTCATCGGTCGACTTGGGGTGTCGCGGACGAATGTCCTCGCGGCCCACCACGCTCAAACCCGCCTTGTCGATGGCCGCCAGCAGCCAGTCGCGCGCGCGCAAACCGAGATGCTCGGCGAAATCCGACATGATCAGCCAGCCTTCCCCGCCCGGCGACAGATGCTCCGCCAAACCGTTCAGGAAGCCGAGCAGCATGCGGCTTTCCGGATCGTAGATCGCGTACTCGATCGGCGAAGCGGGCCTCGCCGGCACCCACGGCGGATTGCACACCACGAGCGGCGCGCGGCCTTCGGGAAACAAATCGGCCTGCACGACGTCGACCTGCTGGTCGTAACCGAGACGCGTGAGGTTTTCGCGCGCGCAAGCGAGCGCGCGCGGATCCTGATCGGTAGCGATGATTTTCTTTACGCCGCGTTTGGCGAGCAGTGCCGACAACACGCCCGTGCCCGTGCCGATATCGAAGGCCTTGTTCAGCGAAGGCAGCGGCGTGCGCGCGACGAGATCCACATATTCGCCGCGCACCGGCGAGAACACGCCGTAATGCGGATGAATCCGGTCGCCCAGCGCGGGAATCTCGACGCCCTTCTTGCGCCACTCGTGCGCGCCGATCATGCCGAGCAGTTCACGCAGCGACACGACGGACGGTTCGTCGTTCGACGGTCCGTAGGTTTCGATGCAGGCTTGCTGGACATCGGGCGCGCGGCGCAGCGGAATGGTGTACGTGGCGTCGAGCGGAATCAGGATCATGCCGAGCGTACGCGCGCGCTGCGACTGCGCTTGCCGATGCAGATTGAATGCGTCGAGCGGCGTTTCGCCCTGCTTGCGCGGCTTGCGCTCCAGTCGGCGCGTTACCGCTTGCAGCAGCTGGCGAGCGTTCTGAAAGTCGCCGTTCCACAGGAGCGCCGTCCCTTCGCACGCGAGTCGGTACGCGGAATCGGCGGTGGTGCGGTCGTCCGCAACGATGACGCGCTTGGGCGGCGGCACGGCTGCTTCGGAGCGCCAACGCGCGGTGCGGGGGCCGTCGGCTTCGGGCCAGGTGATGGTTGCGGGGCTGGTCATGGTGAGGTGGGATCGGTGTTGCGGGAGCGACGCGCTGAGGAGGCGCGTCATCGGGGGCGGTGCCCGCCGGAGTACTTGGAAGCGTTGCCGACTGACGCCCGAATAGTACCTCTGTCGTCCGGGTCCGCGGTGCGCTATTCGCTGGCCGGACGGGTAACGCGCGTTATCTGCCGGCCTTGGCCGACAAATTGTAGACTTTGCAGTCCACAATCGACAAGGTGAAAGAGATATGGTGATTTTGGACCGATTTGCGCCTCACCGATATTTCATGAAACCAGTCCTTTTGCAGGCGGAAGCGCCGCGCAGCGCCTCGGACACGGTGACTTCGTCGATAAGCACGCACCAAGAAAAACGGGGTTTCTGATTGAACAGAAACCCCGTTTTAGTACAACTGGTGCCGGCTGCAGGACTCGAACCCGCCACCTCATGATTACAAGTCAAGCGCTCTACCTGATGAGCTAAGCCGGCATGAGGCCGTGATTCTACTTCATTTTACGATCTTGAGGCGAGCCCTTCCGCCGCCTTTTGAGCCATCGTCGTCAGGCTGCGGTCCGGCCGTCTCGCTATCCGCTTTGGCGGTGGCGGCACCCGTAGCGGGCGCCGTTTCGATCGCTCGCGGCGCGGGGGCTTCGGTGTCGTCGGCCACTTCCGCGTCCGCGCCCGAATCCTGCGCTTCACCCCCTGCCGACTCGACCGGGAATGCCATGCCCTGACCGTTCTCGCGCGCATAGATCGCAAGAATATTGGCGATCGGCACCTCGATCTTGTGCGACTTGCCGGAGAAACGCGCGCTGAATTCGATCCACTCGTTGCCCATCTGCAGCTGGCTGGTCGCCTCGAAGCTGATGTTCAACACGATTTCGTTATCGCGCACGAACTGACGCGGCACGCGCGTCTGATTGTCGACCCGGACCGCGATGTGCGGCGTATAGCCGTTATCCGTGCACCACTCGTAGAGTGCGCGCAGCAGATAGGGCTTGGTGGAAATCTCTTGCATCTACAGTCCTCTAACGGACGCGGGCCCGCGCTCATTCAACCGCGCGGCGCCCTCGTCCAAAAGCCAAGCTCAACGACGCATCACCTTTTCCGAAGGCGTCAGCGCTTCGATATAAGCCGGGCGGCTGAAAATGCGCTCGGCGTATTTCATCAGCGGTGCGGCGTTCTTCGACAGTTCGATGCCGTAATGATCCAGACGCCACAGCAGCGGTGCGATCGCGACGTCGAGCATCGAGAACTCTTCGCCGAGCATGTACTTGTTCTTCAGGAAGATCGGCGCCAGTTGCGTCAGACGATCACGGATCGCGAGACGGGCTTTCTCGTGATTCTTCTCCGCAGCCTTGCCCTTTTCGTTTTCGAGCGTGCCGACGTGCACGAACAGCTCTTTCTCGAAGTTCAGCAGGAACAGGCGGGCACGCGCGCGCTGAACCGGATCGGCCGGCATCAGTTGCGGGTGCGGGAAGCGCTCGTCGATGTACTCGTTGATGATGTTCGATTCGTACAGAATCAGGTCCCGTTCGACGAGAATCGGCACCTGACCATACGGATTCATCACGGCGATGTCTTCCGGCTTGTTAAACAGGTCGACGTCGCGGATCTCGAAGTCCATGCCCTTTTCGAACAACACCAGCCGGCAGCGCTGGGAGAACGGGCAAGTTGTGCCGGAATACAGAACCATCATGTTTACGTTTCCTCAAAAAGCTGAAAGGCCAGCGCGCGGAAAAACCGTCCAACAGGTTTTTCCTGGCGCCGGCCCCACGCCGGGTGACGGCGTGATTATTTGATATGTTTCCAGTACGCGGCGTTCAATCGCCAGGCGAAAAAGCTCAGGATACCGAGGAACATCAGCACCCACACGCCAAGCTGCTTGCGGGTTTTCTGGGTCGGTTCGGACATCCATGACAGGTACGACACGAGGTCGGCCACAGCAGAATCATAATCTACCGGCGACATCGTCCCCGGAGTGACCTGCTGGAAGCCGACGAATTTGTGTACCGTCTCGCCAGTTTTTTCGTCGGTTTCATCCCCGAACTTCGCGGTACGTTCGCCCTGAAGCTGCCACAGCACGTGAGGCATGCTCACGTTTTCATACACCAGATTGTTCCAGCCGGTCGGCCGCGTATTGTCGCGATAAAAAGTGCGCAAATACGTGTACAGCCAGTCCTTGCCGCGCGCCCGCGCTTCCACCGACAAATCCGGCGGACTCGCGCCGAACCACGCTTTCGCGTCGTCCGGGCGCATGGCCACGGTCATGGTGTTGCCGACTTTGTCCGTGGTGAACAGCAGGTTCGCCTGAATTTCGTTTGGCTTGATGCCGATGTCGGTCAGGCGGTTGTAGCGCATCAGGTTCGCGCTATGGCAATTCAGGCAGTAGTTTACAAACAATTGCGCGCCGTGCTGCAAGGAAGCGAAATTCTCCGCGTTATCCGGCGCGCGGTCGAGAGGGAAATTCTCGTCCGCGTATGCCGGGGCGGCCAGCACCGCGAGCAGTGTCGCGCCGATCAGCGCGCACTTCGTAAGCAGTTTTTTCATTCGTGTTCTCCTGGCTCGCGATTAGTGAGGCTTGAACCGCACCCGCTCGGGCGGCTGCTTGAACGTGCCAAGCCGCGTCCAGAACGGCATACCGAGGAAAAACGCGAAGTAGATCAGCGCACAAACCTGCGCGATCAGCGTGGCGGCCGGCGACGGCGGTTTAGTGCCGAGGAAGGCCAGCGTCAGGAACACGAGCACGAAGATCCCGTAGAACACCTTGTGAAAAAACGGCCGGTAACGGATCGACTTGACCGGCGACCGGTCGAGCCAAGGCAAGAAGAACAGCGACACCACCGCGCTGCCCATCACCACCACACCCCAGAACTTCGATTCGGTGAACGCCATGGCCAGAATCACCACGACAGCGAGCACCGGCAGGCCGAGTTTCCATTTTCCGCGCGCGCGCACCAGCGCGAGCAGGCCGAGCAACCCGATTATCACCATCAGCACGATCTTGAACGGATCCGTCGTGGCGCGCAGCATCGCGTAGAACGCCGTGAAATACCACACCGGCGCAATTTCAGGCGGCGTTTGCAGCGGATTGGCCGGCACGAAGTTATTCGCTTCGAGGAAATACCCGCCCATCTCCGGCGCGAAGAAAATGATCGCCGCGAAGATGATCAGGAACACCGTGACACCCATGAAATCGTGCACCGAGTAATACGGGTGGAACGGAATGCCGTCGAGCGGAATGCCGTCCGGGTCCTTCTTCGCCTTGATTTCGATGCCGTCCGGGTTGTTCGATCCCACCTCGTGCAGCGCGACCAGGTGGGCGACCACCAGACCGATCAGCACCAACGGAATCGCGATTACGTGAAACGCGAAGAAGCGGTTCAGCGTGACGTCCGAGACCACGTAGTCGCCGCGAATCCACAGCGACAGATCCGGCCCGATGAACGGAATCGCCGAGAACAGGTTGACGATCACCTGCGCGCCCCAAAAGGACATCTGGCCCCACGGCAGCAGATAGCCGAAAAACGCTTCAGCCATCAGGCAGAGGAAAATCGCGCAGCCGAAAATCCACACCAGTTCGCGCGGCTTGCGGTACGAGCCGTACATCAGCCCACGGAACATATGCAGGTAGACGACGACGAAAAACATCGACGCGCCCGTGGAGTGCATATAGCGAATCAGCCAGCCCCACGGCACCTCGCGCATGATGTACTCGACCGACGCGAACGCGAGCGTTGCGTCGGGCTTGTAGTTCATGGTGAGGAAGATGCCGGTGACGATCTGGTTGACCAGCACCAGCAGGGCAAGCGAACCGAAGAAGTACCAGAAGTTGAAGTTCTTCGGCGCGTAGTACTCGGAAACGTGCTTCTTCCAGGTGGAAGTCAGCGGAAAGCGCCGGTCGATCCAGCCGACCAGCCCGGTCGTCTCTACTTCGTGTTCGATCGCCATTACGCTTCTCCTTTCTCGTCCTTGCCGATCACGAGGCCGGTGGCCGAGGTGAACATGTAAGGCGGGATGTCGAGGTTCTGCGGCGCAGGTTTGTTCTTGAAGACGCGACCGGCCATGTCGTAGGTCGAGCCGTGGCAAGGGCACAGGAAGCCGCCTGGCCAGTCGTCCGGAAGATTGGGCTGCGCGCCCTCCTGGAAGCGCGGTGTCGGCGTACAGCCCAGATGGGTGCACACGGCGACGGCGACGAAAAGGTTCTTGTGGTCGGTGCGTGAACGGAACTCGTTGTTGCAGTACTCCGGCAACGGCATCGAAAAAGGATTCTTGGTGTGGGGATCCGCTACTTCGTTATCGGCTTTCTGGACATCGGCGAGCATACGGTCGGTGCGGTTGATGATCCACACGGGCTTACCACGCCAGGCAACGGTCTTCATGTCGCCGGGCTTGAGATCACTGATATCGACTTCGACCGGGGCACCTGCTGCCTTGGCCTTTTCAGATGGTGCAAACGAACTAACAAAGGGTACGACAGTGGCAACGCCTCCTATGCCACCTGCTACGGTCGTCGCTATCAGCCAGGTACGGCGGCTGCCGTCGACGCGTTCATCTTCCTTGTCTCGCATCACACGCCCCACTTCTGAGTTGGATTTTTCCTTCACGTCTCTTCTACCGCCGCTAGTTTGCGCGAATGGAGTCGCCATTTACAAGGCCCGATTGCCAAAAACCGTGCGAAGCCTTTGATAAATCAGGGTTACTCCGTACGCATCGCAAACTTTTTCGCACCTCCTTTTAAGTGCCCTCTGCGTTATTCGTGCCTTTTTCTTCCCTAATGCGTTTTACGTAACTCGGCGATTCAAACGGGATTAGGGATATCGATAAAGAGATGCTCGATATCGAACTGCTCGGACAGATGCTTGCCCACCGCCTGCACGCCGAAGCGCTCGGTGGCATGGTGGCCCGCTGCGAGAAACGCGACGCCGCTTTCCGCCGACGTGTGCATCACCGATTCCGACACTTCGCCCGTCAGATAAACGTCGGCGCCCGCGTTGATGGCCGCGTCGAACATGCCTTGCGCGGCGCCCGTGCACCAGCCCACGCGGCGCAGTTCGCGGTCCGCGTCGCCGAATACGAGCGGCGTGCGGCCGAGCGTCTGCTCGACCTGCGCGGTGAAGTGCGCGAGCGTGATCGGCATGGGAAACGTGGCGAGCCAGCCGAGGTCGTTCTCGCCGAAGCGCGCGTCGCTGATCCAGCCCATCTTCTGGCCAATCTGAGCGTTGTTGCCGAACTCGGGATGGTCGTCGAGCGGCAGGTGATAGGCGAACAGGTTCAGGTCGTTGGCGATCAGCAGCTTGAGCCGCTCGTGTTTGCGGCCGGTGATCTGCGGCGCTTCGTTGCGCCAGAAGTAGCCGTGATGAACCAGCACGGCGTCCGCGCCCCAATCGAGCGCGGCCTCCAGGAAGGCCACCGAAGCGGTCACGCCGGTCGCGAGCTTATTGATCTTGCGACGCCCTTCGACCTGCAATCCATTGGGGCAATAGTCCTTGAAGCGCGCGGTTTCAAGGAGATTGTTCAAGTACAATTCAAGTTCGATCCGATCCATATAAACCTCTAGTCTTCAGATGCTTAGACGCTTTTGGCTGTTCTTTGCCCAAGCGGTGACCGTGCTGTTGGCGCTCATGTTCATCATTGCGACCCTCAAACCGCAGTGGCTCCAGCGTCAAGGGCAATTCGGCAAGCAACTCGCCGAACCGATCGTCGCGCTGCGGGAAGTAGCGCCAGGCATCGGCAGCGGCCCAGCTCAGGCGTCGTACGCGGACGCCGCGCAAAAGGCCATGCCCGCGGTCGTCAACGTGTTTTCCAGCAAGGATGGCTCACTGCCGCCCGACCCACGCGCGAAAGATCCGCTGTTCCGCTACTTCTTCGGCGACAAGAACCGCAAGCAGCAGGAACAACCCGCATCCAATCTGGGCTCCGGCGTGATAGTGAGTTCGGAAGGTTACATTCTAACGAACCAGCACGTCGTCGACGGCGCCGATCAGATCGAAATCGCGCTGGCCGACGGCCGCACCACGAATGCGAAGGTGATCGGCGTCGATCCGGAAACGGATCTGGCCGTGCTCAAGGTCAACATGACCAACCTGCCCACCATCACGCTCGGCCGCATGGACCAGACGCGAGTGGGCGACGTGGTGCTCGCCATCGGCAATCCGTTCGGCGTCGGCCAGACGGTGACCATGGGCATTGTCAGCGCGCTCGGGCGCAATCACCTCGGCATCAACACGTTCGAAAACTTCATTCAGACCGATGCGGCAATCAATCCGGGCAACTCGGGCGGCGCGCTCGTCGACGTGAACGGCAATCTGCTCGGCATCAACACCGCGATCTATTCCCGCT
Organism: Paraburkholderia sp. BL17N1; assembly: GCF_003634175.1. Classification (NCBI taxonomy): domain Bacteria; kingdom Pseudomonadati; phylum Pseudomonadota; class Betaproteobacteria; order Burkholderiales; family Burkholderiaceae; genus Paraburkholderia; species Paraburkholderia sp. BL17N1. The sequence goes on along the minus strand of NZ_RBIW01000001.1, from coordinate 1,792,835 downwards.
CGGGCGGCTCGCTCGGCATTGGCTTTGCGATTCCCGTCTCGACCGCGAGGAGCGTACTCGAGAGCATCATCACCACGGGTTCGGTCACGCGCGGCTGGATCGGCGTCGAACCGCAGGACGTCACACCGGAGATCGCCGAGTCGTTCGGGCTGGAGCAAAAGTCGGGCGCGATTGTCGCAGGCGTGCTGAAGAACGGCCCCGCTGACCGTGCGGGCATCAAGCCGGGCGACATTCTCATGAGCGTGAACGGTCAGGAAATTACCGACACCACGCGTCTTCTGAACGTGATCGCGCAGATCAAGCCGGGCACGGCGGCGAAGGTGCATCTCGTGCGCAAGAGCCATGAGATGGATCTGGAGGTCACCATAGGCAAACGCCCGCCTCCGCCGAAGCAGCCGGCCGAGGACAATGGCGGCGGCAACGGCGATCAGGACGACGACGGCGGCTGACCTTAGCGAAAGGCAAATCGAATCCAACGTCTCGCAATAAGCAAGCACAAGCCATGCGCCGTGTGCCAAACAAAAAGGGCAGTTCACTATGAACTGCCCTTTTTGTTTGCGTGCGTTCGCTGAAGCGCTAGACCATCATTCCGACGCGCTCGCGTCTTCGATCACCACCGGCTGCTTGCCGACGATCAACCGCGCCGCGATGATCCCCGCCTCGTACAGCACGATCAGCGGAATCGCCAGAATCAGTTGCGAGAACACGTCCGGCGGCGTGACCACGGCCGAAATCACGAAGGCGCCGACGATCACATACGGTCGAATCTCCTTGAGCTTCTTGAGCGTCACCACGTTCATGCGCACCAGTAGCACCACGACGATCGGCACTTCGAACGTCACGCCGAACGCAATGAACATGGTCAACACGAAGCTCAGGTAATTGTCGATGTCCGTGGTCATTTCCGCGCCCAGCGGCGCGTTGTAGTGCGCCATCACACGGAAAATGGTCGGGAACACCACGAAGTACGCGAACGCCATGCCGCACAGGAACAGCGTGTAGCTGCTGCCCACCAGCGGCCCGACCAGCTTCTTCTCGTGCTGGTAAAGACCCGGCGCGACGAACGCCCAGATCTGATAGAGCACGATCGGCAGCGCGATCACGAAGGCCACCAGCATGGTCACCTTCATCGGCACGAAGAACGAACCGGTGACGTCGGTGACAATCATCTTGCCGTCCTTCGGCAAGTTCTGCATCAAAGGCCGCGCCAGCAACCGGAAGATATCCGGCGCCCAGTACACGAGTCCGACGAACACCACGACAACGGCAAGGCCGGCGCGAATGATGCGGTCGCGCAATTCAACGAGGTGGGAAATGAAGGTCTCTTCAGTGCCTTCGTCCTGGGTTTGCTGGGGGTCGCTCACGCCGGCCCTCGGTTAGAGATTGTCGTTCTGATCATCAGAAGAACCGCGTCGGACGACGCATGCTGGTCGGCGTATGCCTTGCCACGCGCGCCGCACCCGACTGCACACGCGTGCGGCGCGTGGTCGCGCGCTTGTACCAGGTGGGCATGGCCGTCTGCTTGACGCGCCAGTTCTTGCGTTTGGCCGCCGCAGCGGGCGTGCTGCCCGACCACGACGTATTGCCGGCATCTTCGAGCGCGCCACCGGCAATGCTCGGCGACACCGACGAGCCGCTGTTCCACGCGTCGTTCATTTCGGACTCGTGCTTGCGCAGGTTGTCCTGAACGGAGGTCTGGACGTTGGTCGCGGCGGCCTCGAACTCGCTTTTCATCCGACGCAATTCGTCGAGTTCGATTTCGCGCGTGACTTCGGCCTTCACGTCGTTGATATACCGCTGCGCGCGGCCGAACAACGCCCCGGCCGTGCGGGCGACGCGTGGCAGGCGCTCAGGCCCGAGTACGACCAGCGCGACGACGCCGATCAGCGCCATCTTGGTTAGACCGAGGTCCAGCATGAAGTGGAATGTCCGTCAGTAACGCGGGTAAGCCGCGGCTTAGCGGTAATCGCCGGAACGCGGCGTCTTTTCCTTTGCTTCCACGTCCACGGCGCCGTTGCGCGGCAGTTCGCGCTGCTGCGCTTCGGCTGCCGGCGTTTCGCCTTCCTTGATGCCTTCCTTGAAGCCCTTCACCGCGCCACCCAGATCGGTGCCGATATTGCGCAGCTTCTTCGTGCCGAACACGAGCGCTACGATCAACAACACGATCAGCCAATGCCAAATACTCAACGAACCCATGACTACTCTCCTTAACCCCGATACCGCACCGGATGCGGCGAAACTCGGGCGCCTTGCGGCATGAATCGAAGCGCGTACGCTTCATCTATACGTTACCGCGACCTTTTCGGCTGCAACCCGCGACACGGAATGTCATTGTGACCAGACGATCGCGTCGGCGTCGTTACAATGCGGCAAAAACAACGGCCGCGCTATTGTCCGCGACCAAAACTCGCTACACACCCCCGCACTGCCGGGTCAACCCATGCGCTGCCAGGGGCGCGGTCCCGCGAGAATGTGCGCGTGCAGGTGATAGACCTCCTGGCCGCCGCCCGGACCGGTATTGATTACCGTGCGAAAACCCGTTTCGCCGCCGGTGTACGCCACGCCCAGTTGATCGGCCAAACGCGCTGCCAGGACCAGCATTCTACCAAGCAGCGGTGCATCGCTCTCGGTGCAGCTCGATAGGGTGGCGATGTGCTTGCGCGGAATCACCAGCACATGCGTATCCGCGGCCGGCCGAATGTCGCGGAAGGCGACGAACTCGTCGTCTTCGTGGACCTTGGTCGACGGGATCTCGCCGGCGGCAATCTTGCAGAAAAGGCAGTTCGGGTCGTGGCTCATCGTATTCCTGACACAGTATGGCTGAAGCGCGAAGCCGACGCGGCGCGATTCATGTCAGGCCCGGCAACCATCGGACGAAACCTAGAACCAGCCCCGCGGATTCGCGAGCGGCTTGTTATCGTACAGATACAGCCAGCCCTTGATAATACGGTACAACATCCAGATGCTCACGGCCCACAGAACCGGAATGCCGATCACCACGAACAGCAGCACGCCGCCGATCGCATAGCCCAGCAAAGCCATCCAGAAGGAGCGGATCTGCCACTCGAAATGGGCCTCGTACGGCGTGCCCACCACGTCGGGCCGCTTCACGTAGTTGATGATGATCGCGATCAGGATCGTCAGGCCGCCCGTCAGCCAGTGGACCGCATAAAGCGCGTACAGCACGTGGGTGAGCGTACGCAGGCTGCGCTCGCGCTCAGGCTCGAGAGCATTGCGATAGGCCGGCGGCGGATACCTCTCGTGCGACTGTTCCATGCTTGCGTCCTCCCAAGGATGCGATCCGATGCGTTCCTGCAATATGGGCGCCGGTGCCCTGCACTTCAACACGCAAGCGCGGACCCACTACGATCAGTCGCCGTTCTGCTCGCGGTCGCGGCTCTTGCGCAGCGCCTTTTCCTCGATACCCGACATGCCTTCGCGGCGCTCCAGTTCGGCGAGCACGTCCGCCGGGCTCAGATCGAAGTGCGACAGCATTACGAGGCAGTGGAACCACAGGTCCGCGACTTCGCCCACCAGCGCCTTCGGCGCGCCACCGTGGCGTGCGTCCTTGGCGGCCAGCACGACTTCGGTGGCTTCTTCGCCGATCTTCTTCAGCACCGCGTCGTCGCCCTTGTGGAACAGGCGCGACACGTACGACACGTCCGGATCGCCGCCCTTGCGGCTGTCGATGATCGCCGCGAGGCGCATCAGCGTGTCAGTCGTTGACGTGGAATTGGACAACGTGGTTTGCGTGGATTGCGTCATTTGTAGATGTGTTCGGGGTCTTTCAGCACGGGATCGACGGCGACCCAGTCGCCGTCATCCACAGAGCCTTCGAATTTCTGGAAAAAGCACGAGTGGCGGCCAGTGTGGCAGGCAATGCCCGATACCTGCTCCACTTTCAGCAGCACGACGTCTTCGTCACAATCGAGCCGCACTTCGTGCACATGCTGCACGTGGCCGGACTCTTCGCCCTTGAACCACAGGCGTTGGCGCGAACGCGAGAAATACACCGCGCGATGAGTTTCGATGGTTTTCGCCAGGGCTTCGCGGTTCATCCACGCGAACATGAGTACGTCGTTCGTCGACGCTTCCTGCGCGATCACGGGCACGAGGCCGTTCACGTCCCACTTGACCTTGTCGAGCCAATTGACTGCCGAGGGATTCACCACGTCACAACCTCACCGAAATGCCCTGATCGGCCATGAAGCGCTTGGCCTCGCCCACGGTGTGTTCGCCGTAGTGGAAGATGCTCGCGGCGAGCACCGCGTCCGCGTGGCCGCTTTTGATGCCGTCGGCCAGATGTTGCAGGTTGCCTACGCCGCCCGAAGCGATTACTGGAATCGGTACGGCGTCCGACACTGCGCGCGTGAGCGCGAGGTCGAAGCCGCTCTTGGTGCCGTCGCGATCCATGCTGGTGAGCAGGATTTCACCCGCGCCGAGTTCGGCCATCTTGCGCGCCCATTCGACGGCTTCAAGGCCGGTGGCCTTGCGCCCGCCGTGCGTGAAGACTTCCCAGCGCGGCGGCTCGCCGTCCGCGGAGACGCGCTTCGCGTCGATTGCGACGACGATGCACTGCGAGCCGTATTTGTCCGTGGCGTCTTTCACGAGCTGCGGATTCGCCACCGCCGACGAGTTCATGCTGATCTTGTCCGCGCCCGCGTTCAGCAGGCGCCGCACGTCTTCGACGGCGCGCACGCCGCCGCCGACCGTCAGCGGAATGAACACTTGCGAGGCGACGGCCTCAATGATCGGCAGGATCAGATCGCGCTGATCCGAGGTCGCGGTGATGTCGAGGAAGGTGAGTTCGTCGGCGCCCTGATCGTCGTAGCGGCGGGCGATTTCAACCGGGTCGCCCGCATCGCGCAGTTCGACGAAGTTGACGCCCTTGACCACGCGGCCAGCCGTGACGTCGAGACAGGGAATGATGCGTTTAGCTAGAGCCATGATCTTGCAATTCTGCCAATACCGCTGATGAGGCCGCTCGCTTTGGAACTTCAACGAGCGGCGCAAGGTCGGCGCGGCGCAGTCGCGCTGCGCCGCCGGTGAGTCGCACGCGGACGGCCTGAGGCACTCTGCCGGTGCATTACCGCGTCCGTTTCGGCTGCCGGCGATTCGTTCACCGCGACGCCGGCCGGAAACGCGAGACGCGGGCGGCGAGCCTGAAGGTTCGCCTGAGCAGCCTTAAGCGTCGTCCGACTCGCGCAGCCGGTCCGCGAGGGTTTGCGCCGCCGCGAAGTCGAGATCGCCCGAGTAAATCGCCCGGCCGCAGATCACGCCTTCGATGCCTTCGTCTTCGACTTCGCACAGCGATTCGATGTCGGTGAGGTTGGACAAGCCGCCGCTCGCGATCACCGGAATCTTCACCGCGCGCGCAAGGCGCACCGTCGCTTCGATGTTGATGCCCTGAAGCATGCCGTCGCGGCCGATGTCGGTGTAAATGATCGATTCGCAGCCGTAGTCCTCGAACTTGCGCGCGAGATCGGCCACTTCGTGGCCGGTCAGCTTGCTCCAACCGTCGGTCGCGACCTTGCCGTCTTTCGCATCCAGTCCGACGATGATATGGCCGCCGAACGCCGTGCAGGCATCCTGCAGAAAGCCGGGGTTCTTCACCGCCGCCGTGCCGATGATCACGTACGACAAACCGTCGTCCAGATAGCGCTCGATCGTGTTCAGGTCGCGAATGCCGCCGCCCAGTTGCACGGGAATCTCGCCGCCCACTTCCTCGATGATCGCGCGAATCGCGTCTTCGTTCTTCGGCTTGCCGGCGAACGCGCCATTCAGGTCGACGAGGTGGAGACGCCGGGCACCGCGCTCGACCCAGTGTCGGGCCATGGCCGCCGGTTCCTCGGAAAATATCGTCGCCTGGTCCATATCGCCCTGTTTGAGGCGTACACACTGACCGTCTTTCAGGTCGATGGCGGGAATCAGCAGCATAGCAATCGGGTGTTGTCTGGGAAGGGGTTGAAGGTCGGCGGCGGCGGCTGGTGATCCAGCCCGCCGGGACGCCGTTTCGCTAGTTTAGTACAACTCTTTCGACGCCCTTGCGTGGCGTCGTGAGGCAGCGAAAGCATGATGTTGCGATTGCGGCGCGCGACATACGGTCCGCTTGTGGCGGAGCGACGCACGGCAACAGGGTGAAGAAAGGCGCTCACGGGTTCCAGTGCACGAAGTTGCGATACACGCGCAGCCCCGCTTCGGCGCTCTTTTCCGGGTGGAATTGGGTCGCGAAGATGTTATCCCGCGCCACCGCCGAGGTAAAGGGCACACCGTACACTGTTTCGCCCGAGGTATGGGCGGCGTTGTCCGGCGCCACGTAATAACTGTGCACGAAGTAGAAGAACGCGTTGTCCGCGACGCCGTCCCACAGCGGATGCGGCTGCGCCTGGCGCACGCGGTTCCAGCCCATTTGCGGGACTTTGAAGCGCGAACCGTCGTCCTGCAATTGGCCTTCCAGGTCAAAGCGCAGCACCTTGCCGGGCAACAGGCCCAAGCCGGGCGTGTCGCCCTCCGCGCTCCAGTCGAACAGCATCTGCTCGCCGACGCACACGCCCATCAGCGGCTTGCTGCGCGACGCCTCGATCACCGCTTCCTGCAGGCCGGACTCGGCCAGACTGCGCATGCAGTCGGGCATCGCACCCTGGCCGGGCAGCACGACGCGGTCGGCCGCGCGAATCGCTTCCGGCCGGTCGACGATCGCCACGTCCGCTTCCGGCGCGGCTTTGCGCAGTGCCTGGGCGACCGAACGCAGGTTGCCCATTCCGTAATCCACAATCGCTATCGAAGTTTTCATTTCAAGTTAGGCAGCAATGCCTTCAATCCATCGACGATGAATTCCACCGCCAGCGCCGATAACATCAAACCCATGAGCCGCGTGCCGATGTTGATACCCGTGCGACCGACCCAGCGGGCAATCGGTTCGGCGAGCCGCAGCGAAAAAAAGCAGATCGCCGCCAACACCGCGCCGATCGCGACGAGGCTGATCCGGTCGTACCAATGCGCCGAGCCGGCCGCGTAGATGATCGTAGTGCTGATCGCGCCCGGACCGGTGAGCAAAGGAATCGCGAGCGGCACGACCGCGATGTTGTCCTTCTGCTCGGCTTCATGGCGTTCTTCCGGCGTCGAACGGCTGTTGCCGATCTGCGCGTTCAGCATGTTGATCGCCATCAGCAGCATGATGATTCCGCCGCCCACTTCGAGCGAGCCGACCGAAATGCCGAAGAAGCTGATGATCTGCTGCCCGAGCAGCGTGGTGATCGCGATCACGCAGAACACCGAGATCGCCGCAATGCGAATGGTTCTACGCCGCTCGGCGTCGCTCTGATTCGCCGTCAGGCTCATGAAGAACGGGATGGCGCCGACCGGGTTGATCAACGCCAGCAGCGAAATAAACGACTTCAGAATGTCCATCGCACACCGGGAGCGCGCGCACTCGACGCGGGTCCCGGTCCTGGTAATTGAGTTGGCCTATGAACCGGCTATTGAGGGCTTAGAGGCTGCCCTTGGTCGACGGAATCTGCCCCGCCGCGCGTTCGTCCAGTTCGGTGGCCATGCGCAACGCACGCCCGAACGCCTTGAACACCGTTTCCATCTGATGGTGGGCGTTCAGGCCGCGCAGGTTGTCGATATGCAAAGTGACGCCGGCGTGATTCACGAAACCGCGGAAAAACTCGATGGACAGATCGACGTCGAACGTGCCGATGCGCGCACGCGTGAACGGCACATGGAATTCGAGACCCGGACGGCCCGAGAAATCAATCACGACGCGCGACAGCGCCTCGTCGAGCGGCACGTACGAATGACCGTAGCGGCGGATGCCCTTGCGGTCCCCAATCGCTTTCGCGACGGCCTGGCCGAGCGTGATGCCGGTGTCTTCGACCGTGTGGTGGTCGTCGATATGCAGGTCGCCATGCGCTTCGATTTCGAGGTCGAACAATCCATGCCGCGCGATCTGGTCGAGCATGTGGTCCAGAAACGGCACGCCGGTGGCCAGCTTTTGCTGACCGGTGCCGTCCAGATTGATCTTCACACGGATCTGCGTTTCGCTGGTGTTGCGAACGACTTCCGCAAGGCGCATGGTAATTCCTCGAATCTAGCTAGAAAGCGACAGGTAGTGGGGTGAAAAAACGGCGGGCCACGCGCGCCTTCCCACCATATGGAAAAGCGCCAGCGCGGCCGTTCAGTTCAGCACGAGTTTCAGTCCGGCGAGCAATTGCGCGTTTTCTTCCGCCGAACCGACGGTCAACCGCACGCAATTAGCCAGCAATGGATGCATTTTACTCACGTTTTTGATCAGAACCCGCGCCGTGAGTAGCGTTTCGAACAGAACCGACGCGTCGGGCACGCGCACCAGCAGGAAGTTGCCGGCGCTCGGGAACACTTCGGCGCCCGGTAATCGGGACACCGCGTGCGCGAGTTTCGTGCGTTCGTCGCGCAATTGCGCCGCTTGCGAGTCGAGCACGTCGACATGGTCGAGCAGGAAATCGGCGGCGGCTTGCGTGAGCACGTTGGTGTTGTACGGCGGCCGCACTTTATCGAATTCGGTCAGCCAGCCGGGTTTGCCCGCCAGATAGCCGAGACGGATGCCGGCAAGGCCGAGCTTGGAGACCGTGCGCATGACAACGACGTTATCGAACGCGTCGGCGCGCGGCAGCCAGCTTTGTTGCGCGAACGGCTGATAAGCCTCGTCGATCACCACCAGGCTCTTGTTGGCCGCCGCGATGATGCGCTCCATGTCGGCGTCGTCGTACAGCGTGCCGGTCGGGTTGTTCGGGTAGGCAAGATAGATGATCGCCGGCTGGTGTTCCGCGATCGCGGCCAGCATCGCTTCGGTGTCGAGCGTGAAATCCGCTTTCAGCGGCACGCCGATGAACTCGAGATTCGCCAGCTTCGCCGACATCTGATACATGACGAAACCCGGTACCGGCGCGAGCACCTTGGCGCCCGGCTGCGCACACGCGATCGACACCATGCTGATGATTTCATCCGAGCCGTTGCCGAGCAGCACGTCGCAGCCGGCCGGCACGCCCATCACACGCTTGATCTTCTCGATCAGCGCGTCAGGACGCGGCGCCGGATAGCGATTCAGCGCAACGCCGGCCAGATGCTCGCCCAGATGCGCGGCCAGCACGGGCGGCAGCGTGAACGGATTTTCCATCGCGTCGAGCTTGATATAGCCCGTGGCGTCCGGAACGGGATAGCTCGTCATCGCGAGCACGTCGCGGCGGATGATGTCTTGAGGTGTCGTCATAGGTCGGTAAAGCCGGTCGCAAGGGAACGCCGGCCCGGCGTTGGCGGCATGCGGGCCGCCCCAGGTTGTCTGTATTGTCTTTATTAAACGAAGAACCACGCGCAATCCGTCGCCGCTGTTCGCGGGCCGGTTCGACGTCCGCGCCTTCAGCGCCGGATCAAGCGCGTTCAGCTGTTCTGCCGCATCCGGTATTCGGCGCTACGGGCATGCGCCTGCAGGCCTTCGCCGTAAGCGAGCTCGGCGGCGATCTCGCCGAGCGTCTGCGCGCCGTCCGCGCTGACCTCGATCACGCTCGAACGCTTGAAGAAATCATAGACGCCCAAGGGAGACGAGAACCGTGCGGTACGAGACGTAGGCAAAACGTGATTCGGCCCCGCGCAGTAGTCGCCGAGGCTTTCGCTCGTGTAGCGGCCGAGGAAGATCGCGCCGGCATGGCGGATCAGCTGGCCCCACTGATGCGGCTCCAGCGCGGAGATTTCGAGGTGTTCCGGGGCGATGTCGTTGGCGATCGCGCAGGCTTGCTCCATGTCGCGCACCTTGATCAGCGCGCCACGGCCTTCGAGCGATGCCTGGATCACATCGCGGCGCGGCATGGTAGGCAACAGTTCGTCGATCGCGTCTTTCACGCGGCCGATGAACGCGTCGTCCGGGCACAGCAGGATGGACTGCGCGAGCTCGTCGTGCTCGGCTTGCGAGAACAGGTCCATCGCGACCCAGCGCGGGTCCGTGGTGCCGTCGCACAGCACGAGGATTTCCGACGGCCCGGCGATCATGTCGATGCCGACCGTGCCGAATACGCGGCGCTTGGCCGACGCGACATACGCATTGCCGGGACCGCAGATCTTGTCGACTGCGGGAATGGTTGCCGTGCCGTACGCCAGCGCGCCGACCGCCTGCGCGCCGCCGATCGTGAACACGCGGTCCACGCCGCCCAGCAGCGCGGCCGCGAGCACCAGCGGATTCTTCACACCGTCCGGCGTGGGCACGACCATGACGATTTCGCGCACACCGGCCACTCGCGCCGGAATCGCATTCATCAGCACCGACGACGGATATGCCGCCTTGCCGCCCGGCACATAAATGCCCGCGCGATCCAGCGGCGTGACTTTCTGGCCGAGCACGGTGCCGTCGGCTTCCGTGTACTGCCAGCTATGGCTGCCGCATTCAATCTTCTGCTTCTCGTGGTAACCGCGCACGCGCGCCGCCGCCGCTTCGAGCGCCGCGCGGCGCTTCGGTTCGAGGCTTTCGAGCGCCGCCTCCAGCTCCGCCATCGGCAACTCGAGCGCGTCGACGCTCTTTGCCTCGACACGGTCGAAGCGTTGCGTGTATTCGAGCACCGCGGCGTCGCCGCGCGCCTTCACGTCGTTCAGAATCTGCGCGACCGAGCGCTCGATTGCTTCGTCTTCGCTCGCCTCGAATGCGAGCACCGCGTGCAGCGACTTCTGGAAGTCGGGAGCGGCGGAATCGAGCTTGCGAATCTTGATAGACATACGGGTATCCGTTTCGGTAAGGCGCGCTTTAGAACGTGGTCACACTGACGCTATCAGGCCGTCGTGGCGCCGGCCTTCGACGCGCGTTCGAACGCGTCGAGGATCGGCCGCAACGCGGCGCGCTTGAGCTTCAGCGCCGCCTGGTTCACCACGAGGCGCGACGAAATCTGCATGATCTCCTCCACCTCGACCAGATTGTTGGCGCGCAAGGTGTTGCCCGAGCTCACCAGGTCGACGATCGCATCGGCGAGACCGACCAGCGGCGCCAGTTCCATCGAACCGTACAGCTTGATCAGATCGACGTGCACGCCCTTGGCGGCGAAATGCTCACGCGCGGTTTCAACGTACTTGGTCGCGACGCGCAAGCGCGCGCCCTGGCGCACCGCGCTCGCATAATCGAAACCGGCGGCGACCGCGACCGACATGCGGCAGCGCGCAATATCCAGGTCGACCGGCTGGTACAGGCCGCTGCCGCCGTGTTCGAGCAGCACGTCTTTGCCCGCCACGCCGAAGTCGGCCGCGCCGTATTCGACATAGGTCGGCACGTCGGTGGCGCGCACGATGATCACGCGCAGGTTCGCGTCGGTGGTCGGCAGAATCAGCTTGCGCGAGGTCTCCGGGTCTTCGGCCACTTCGATGCCGGCTGCGGCGAGCAGCGGCAACGTTTCCTCGAAGATACGCCCTTTCGACAGCGCCAGCGTGAGCGGCGCGCTCACTGCCGGCGATGCCGAAGTTTGCGGCACGGCGCTCATGCCTGGCTACCCGAAACCCGGCGCACCTTCGCGCCGAGCGCGGTGAGCTTGGTTTCCATGCGGTCGTAACCGCGGTCGAGGTGATAGATCCGGTCGATCAGCGTTTCACCGTCGGCACGCAACGCCGCGATCACGAGACTCGCCGACGCGCGCAGATCGGTCGCCATCACTTTCGCGCCGGACAGCTGTTCGACGCCGGTCACGAGCGCGGTGTTGCCGTCAATCGTGATATTGGCGCCCAGGCGGTTCAGTTCCTGCACGTGCATGAAGCGGTTTTCGAAGATCGTCTCGACAACCTGCGAGGTGCCCGTCGCGATCGTGTTCAGCGCCATGAACTGCGCCTGCATGTCCGTCGGGAACGCGGGGTATTCGGAGGTGCGGAAGGTGACCGCGCTCGGGCGCTTGTCCATGCGCACGCGCATCCAGTCGTCGCCCTCTTCGACCGTGACGCCGGCTTCGCGCAGCTTTTCGGTCACCGCTTCGAGAATCAGCGGACGCACCTTGCGCAGCGTGACGTCGCCACCGGCTGCCGCCACCGCGCACAGGAACGTGCCGGCTTCGATGCGATCCGGAATCACCGTGTGCTTCGCACCGTGCAGCTTGTCGACGCCCTGGATCACAAGGCGATCCGTGCCGATGCCTTCGATCTTCGCGCCCATCGCGACCAGCAGATGCGCGAGGTCGCCGACTTCCGGCTCACGCGCCGCGTTCTCGATGACGGTTTCACCTTCGGCCAGCACCGCTGCCATCAGCAGGTTTTCAGTGCCGGTCACGGTGATCATGTCGGTAACGATACGTGCGCCCTTCAGACGCTTCGCGCGTGCTTCGATGAAGCCGTGCTCGATCGTGATCTCGGCGCCCATGGCCTGCAGGCCCTTGATGTGCTGATCCACCGGACGCGCGCCGATCGCGCAGCCACCCGGCAGCGAAACACGCGCGTGACCGAAGCGCGCCACCAGTGGGCCGAGCACGAGGATCGACGCGCGCATGGTCTTCACCATTTCGTACGGCGCGACGAGGTTATCCACCTTCGCCGCGTTCAGCGACACGCGCCCGTCGCCGCTTTCGATCTGCACGCCCATCTGGCCGAGCAGTTTGAGCATTGTGCGCACGTCCTGCAGGTCGGGCACGTTGTCCAGATGCACTGGCTCCGCGCTGAGCAGACTCGCGCACAGAATCGGCAACGCCGCATTCTTCGCACCCGAGACGACGACTTCACCCGACAGCGGGTAGCCACCTTCAATGACGAGTTTATCCATGCCTGTCAGTTCCTGATTGACCCGGACTTCGGCCGGGGCTGCTTTGACTGTGTTCGGCGCGCCGCTACCGGCGTCACGCCCTTCTTGAGTAATTCGCACTAAATTTCCAGATTACGCGTTCTGCCATTCGGCGGGCGTCAGCGTCTTCATGCTGAGCGCGTGGATCTCTTCGCGCATGCGATCGCCGAGCGCCGCATACACGAGTTGATGTCGCTGGATCAGACGCTTGCCTTCGAAGCTCGGCGAAACGATGGTCGCAAAGAAATGCTGGCCGTCGCCTTCGACTTCGAGATGCTGGCAGGCGAGCCCAGCCGCGATGTATTGCTTGACCTGTTCGGGAGTCGGCAACATAAGAGAAGCTCCTGATCAGTGGCGCAGTTTGTAGCCGGAAGCGAGCATGCGCATCGCCACCACGGCCAGCACCACAAAGAAACCGGCAACGATCGCGAGGCTCGCGAGCGGATTGATATCCGACATCCCGAAGAAACCGTAGCGAAAGCCGTCGATCATGTAGAAAAAGGGATTCAGCCGCGACACTTCGCGCCACACCGGCGGCAGCGTGTGCGTGGAGTAGAACACGCCCGAGAGGAACGTGAGCGGCATGATCAGAAAATTTTGAAACGCCGCAAGCTGATCGAATTTGTCAGCCCAGATGCCAGCGATCAAACCGAGCGTGCCGAGAATCGCCGCGCCGAAAATCGCGAACAGGATGATGTAGAGCGGCGCGGTGAAACTGACCGGCACGAACCAGATCGTCACGATGAATACGCCGAAGCCGACCGCCAACCCGCGCGCCACGGCCGCCAGCACGTAGGCGCCGAACATCTCGTAGTGCGACAGCGGCGGCAGCAGCACGAACACCAGGTTGCCCGTGATCTTCGACTGGATCAGCGACGACGAACTATTGGCAAACGCATTTTGCAACACGCTCATCATCACGAGACCCGGGATCAGGAAACTCGTGTATTCGACGCCCGGATAAACCTCCACGTGACCGCGCAAAGCGTGGCCGAAAATCGTCAGATACAGGAGCGCGGTGATGACCGGCGCCAGCACCGTCTGGAACGCCACCTTCCAGAAACGCAGGAGCTCTTTGTAAAACAGCGTACGGAAACCGCTCATGCAAGCCCCTCGATCACTTCCGGACCGTTCATCACCTGAACGAACACATCTTCGAGATCGGCTTTGCGGACCTCGATTTCTTCGAATACGCAGCCCGCCGCGCGGCACTGCGCGAGGATTTTCTCGACGTCGTCGTAGCTTGCCAGACGCAGCAGATGCTGACGGCCATTGCCGTTGCCCGTGCCGCTGTCCACTTCGAGCGGACGCAGATCGACCGGCAAGACGCCTTGCGTGAACCGCAGGAATAGTTGCATGCCGGCAAAGCGTTGCAGCAGCGTGCTGGTGCGTTCGAGCGCCACGACCTCGCCGCGCCGCAACATCGCAATGCGGTCGCACAGCGATTCGGCTTCTTCCAGATAGTGCGTAGTCAGCACAATGGTGTGGCCTTCGCGGTTCAGGCGCGAAATGAACTTCCACAACGTTTGCCGCAATTCGACGTCGACGCCCGCGGTCGGCTCGTCGAGCACGATCACCGGCGGACGATGCACCAGCGCCTGCGCGACCAGCACGCGGCGCTTCATGCCGCCCGACAGCGCGCGCATGTTGGCGTCGGCTTTGTCGGTGAGGTCGAGATTGGCCATGATCTCGTCGATCCACGCGTCGTTGTTGCGCAGCCCGTAATAGCCGGACTGGATGCGCAAGGTTTCGCGGACCGTGAAGAACGGATCGAACACCAGTTCCTGGGGCACCACGCCGAGCGCGCGGCGCGCGTCGCGGAAATCGTTGACGACGTCGTGGCCGCGCACCGCGATGCTGCCTTCATCGGCGCGCGCGAGCCCGGCGAGGATGCTGATGAGCGTCGTCTTGCCCGCGCCGTTCGGACCGAGCAGTCCGAAGAACTCGCCTTCTTCAACTGTGAGGCTGACGCCCTTGAGCGCCTGCAAATCCTTGTAGCGCTTCTTGACGTTACGAATTTCTATGGCTGACATGACTGTGGGCCGCGTGCGTCGCGGCGCCTAAAGGAGCCCCGAGGGGGCGCGCAAATGCTTGGAAGGAACGGAATTGGGGCCGGTTAGGCGCCCCAAAAAACGTTTGATTATAGGGCAAAAATCCGTGGCCCTATCTCAGTAGGAGGTGTTCGGAGATGACGCGTTAGAGCGTCAATGTCGCGCGCCGATGAGGGTATCGACGCCGTAGGCTTGCGCGAGACTGGCGAGACCAGCCGGCAGATTCACGATCTCAAACGTGGCGCCGCGTGCCTGGGCGGCACGCTGCCACGCCAGGAGGACGGCCAGCGCGGACGAATCGAACTGCGCGAGCGGCGCGCAGTCCACACCGTTGGCGCCCGCCGCAATACGCTGCAAACCCGCCGCGAGTGCGGCATTCGCGCTCGCGTGGGTTAGTGTCGCACCGCTCTCGAAGCGGCTGGCGACAGGGCTCAGCACTTCGCTCACGACTGCTTGCCCGCGGCGAGTTGCTGGTTGCGCTGCGTGAGGAACTGGATCAGTCCGTCCACACCCTTCTGCTGGATCTGCTCGTTGAACTGCTGCTGATACGCCTGGATCAGCCATGCGCCGAGCACGTTGATGTCATACACGCGCCAGCCTTGCGGCGTTTTGTACAGACGGTAGTCGAGTTCGATCGGCGAGCCGTTGTTCATCACCACCGAGCGCACCACCGTGTCGGTGTCGTCCGGGTTCATGCGGAACGGCTTGTACTGGATCTGCTGATCGCGCACCTGAGCCAGTGCGCCCGAGTACGTACGGATCAGCAGCATCTTGAACTGCTCGACCACCGCGTTCTGCTGCTCCGGCGACGCGGTGCGCCAGTTGCGGCCCATCGCCAGTTGCGTGGTGCGGCGGAAATCCGTGTACGGCAAGATCTTCTCGTTGACCAGCTTCGTGATGTGCGAGATGTCGCCCTGCTGGATCGACTTGTCCGCGCGAATTGCGTCGATCACCTGCTGGGTGACGGTCTTGATCATGCCGTCGGGTGAATTGGAGTCGACCGTCTGAGCGGACGCGCCGGCACTGGCAAACGAGAACAACGCGACGAACAGCGGAATCAGGAAGAATTTTTTCATTTGGAGCCTTGCCTTAAAAATAGTGCAACCGTTTGAGCCGACATTAACACGCGAGTTCAGCAGCAATCCATGCGCAAACTGCGAGAGTCGTATCGATCTGTTACGGCAGCACGATCAACGCAATTTGAATGACGGGAAGTTGAAACGCGACGGCGGCACCAGCTGGCCGGCCGGGATCTGCGTCGTCTCGGGGCCCCCGTTCAGGTCCAGTGGCGGCGATTCGGAGCTGCCCGATGCGGCCTCCGGCGCGGCTGCCGTGCCGGACGCCGCCTGCGGTGGCGTTGCCGCGGTCGCACCCGAAGCCGGCGCCGCCTTCGCCGCCGCAGCACCCTGCGTGCCCGCCGTGCCGGAAACAGCGCCTGCCGGCGCACCCGCCGCACCGCTGTCGACGTCGTCGTACTTCGGCAGCGGCGCTTCGTCGCCGTAGTTCGGCAGGCCCTGCGCCTGCTTGCCGTCCGACAGCAGGTACTGACGGCGTTGCAAATACGCGTTACGCACGAACGAATATTTGTCGAGAGCCGCGCCTTCCAGCACATCGCTCGCGTTCAGCAGATTCGCGCGCGTGTTGACGACGTTCAGCCCGTACAGCGCCCAGCTCAGACCATCCGGATGAATGTAGCTGAGCGGATTCACATAGTAATTGCCGATCGAGCCGACCGCGTCGCGCACGGTGCTCGGCCCGAACAGCGGCAACACGAGGTATGGGCCCGCCGGCACGCCGTAATGGCCAAGCGTGAGGCCAAGGTCGTTGTCGTGCTTGGGCAGCTTGGCGAGCGTTGCCACGTCGAACAGACCGCCAACGCCGAATACCGTGTTGATCACGATCCGCATGATGTCTTCGACACCGTCGGTGATCTTCAACTGCAGCAGGTTGTTCGCCGCAATGTAGACGTCGCCGATGTTCGAAAAGAAGTTCGTCACGCTGTCGCGAACCGGCTGCGGCGTGATGAATACGTAGCCCTTCGCGACCGGCTTGAGCGCGTATTGATCGAGCTTGTCGTTGACGGTGAAGATCGTGCGGTTCAAACCTTCGAGCGGGTCGCCCTTGGTCGGCGTCTGGACAGTCGTACAGCCGGCGAGCAGCGCTGCGCCTACCGCCAGCTTGCAGGCCTGGAAGGCGCGCGCGCCGCCGATGCGTGTGGTCTGCATTCTTGTTCTCCTTATTGAGCGGCCGCGCCGGAGGCGGGCAGGCTCGACGCCGCAGGCGCTGCGGCAGGCGCCTGCGCGGGAGTACCCGCCGCCGCGCCAGGCTTGGACGCACCCGAGTCGGCCGCTTTGCTATACAGAAACTGGCCGATGAGGTTTTCCAGCACGATCGCCGATTGCGTCATGGAGATGGTGTCGCCCGCCTTGAGCATTTCGCTGTCGCCGCCGGGTTCGAGCCCGATGTATTGCTCGCCGAGCAGCCCCGAAGTCAGGATCTTCGCCGAGGTGTCTTTCGGAAACTGGTATTGCTTGTCGAGGTCGATCGTGACGAGCGCCTGATACGCGTTACTGTCGAAGCCGATCGAAGCGACCCGGCCGACCGTCACACCCGCGCTCTTCACGGGCGCGCGCGCCTTCAGTCCGCCAATATTGTCGAACTTGAGCTTGACCGGATAGGTTGCCTGGAACGACAACGAGCTCATGTTGCCGGCCTTCAGCGCGAGAAACAGCAACGCCACGAAACCCAGCACCACGAACAGGCCGACCCAGAAGTCGAGAGCAGCAGTCTTTTTCATCGTCATCCCAAAGTGAATCCGCCACGCCGCAGACACTCCCCGCCGCGCGCGTCCCGTGACGCGCCGCCGGCGGAAAACGTGCAGCGCAGTCTTAGCTGAACATCAGTGCGGTCAGCAGAAAATCGAGGCCGAGCACCGCAAGCGACGCGTACACGACCGTCTTGGTCGTGGCGCGCGACACGCCTTCCGGCGTCGGCTTGGCTTCGTAGCCTTGAAACAGCGCAACGAACGTCACCGCGAGGCCGAACACCACGCTCTTGATAACGCCTGCGCCGACGTCGCGCCAGACATCGACGCCGCCTTGCATCTGCGACCAGAACGCGCCAGCATCGACGCCGATCAGCAGCACGCCCACCACATAACCACCGAATACGCCGACCGCGCTGAAGATCGCGGCGAGGATCGGCATCGAGATGATGCCGGCCCACAGACGCGGCGCGACCACCACCTTGACCGGGTCGACGGCCATCATTTCCATCGCGGTCAGTTGCTCGCCCGCCTTCATCAAGCCGATCTCGGCGGTGAGCGACGTGCCGGCGCGCCCGGCGAACAGCAGCGCCGTGACCACCGGGCCGAGTTCGCGCACGAGCGACAGCGCGACCAGCAGGCCGAGCGCCTGCTCGGAACCGTAGCGGTTCAGCGTGTAGTAGCCCTGCAAGCCGAGCACGAAGCCGACGAACAGACCCGACACCGCGATGATCACCAGCGAATAATTACCTACGAAGTGGATCTGCTTCGTGACAAGACGCGGACGGCGCAGCAACGGAAAAAACTCGAGCAGCAGCCGGAAGAAAAAACGCGTGGCGTAGCCGGCTGTGCCCAGTCCGTCGATCACCGAGCGGCCGATCGCACTGATCATGACTGACCTCCGCCGATGCCGAAGTCCGCCGCGAGCGGCGTCTTGCTGGGATAGTGAAATTTGAAGGGACCGTCGGGCGCGCCGTCGATGAACTGGCGCACGGTGGGATCGGTCGACGCGCGCAATTCGGCGGGCGTGCCTTCGGCGTGAACCCCGCCGTTGGCGAGAAAGTAGACGTAATCGGCGATCGCGAACGATTCGGGCACGTCGTGTGTGACGAGAATCGAGGTGGCGCCGAGCGCCTGATTGAGCGCGCGAATCAGGTTCGCGGTGATGCCGAGCGAAATCGGATCGAGACCGGCGAACGGCTCGTCGTACATCATCAGCTCGGGATCGAGCGCGATGGCGCGCGCCAGCGCCACGCGCCGCGCCATGCCGCCCGAAATCTCCGACGGCGCCAGGTCGCGCGCGCCGCGCAGACCGACCGCGTTGAGCTTCATCAGCACGAGGTCGCGGATCAGTTCTTCAGGAAGGTCAGTGTGTTCACGCAGCGCGAAGGCGACGTTTTCGAACACGGACATGTCGGTGAACAGCGCGCCGAACTGGAACAGCATGCCCATCTTGCGGCGCAGAGCGTAAAGGCCGTCGCGCGTCTGCCGGCCGATGTCCTGGCCCTGGAACAGGATCTGGCCGCGCTGCGCGCGCACCAGGCCGCCGATCAGACGCAGCACGGTGGTCTTGCCGCAACCCGACCCGCCCATGACCGCGACCACCTGGCCGCGCTTGAAGCGCAGGTTCAGGTTCGACAGAACGAGCCGGTCGCCGTAACCGAAGTCGACGTCGCGCAGCTCGAGTAAGGTCTCGGGGGAGGAAGACACGAAACGGACAGTCCTTTTACACGGAAGGCGAATTATAGGGCCACCGTGCAAAAGTTGCCGTGAGGGTGCCCTGTCCCTTAACTAATCATAGGATTATCGCGTAAACCCTTGCTGCAGTGCAGAAACTGCGGCGGCCGGATCCGCCGCTTCCGTCACCGCCCGCACCACGGCCGCGCAGCCGACACCCGTCGCCAGCACGTCAGGCAGGACCTGCAGGTCGATTCCGCCGATCGCCACCATCGGAACGACGCCGTCGAGCAGGCGCACGTAGCGGGCCAGACGCCTGAGGCCCTGCGGCGCGGTCGGCATAACTTTGGTGGTGGTCGGAAACACCGCGCCCAATGCGATGTAGCTTGGCCGGAAATGCAGCGCTTTCAGAATCTCGTAGAAACCGTGGGTCGACAGGCCCAAGCGGACGCCTCCCGCTGCCAGCGCCGCGAGGTCGGCCGTGTGCAGGTCTTCCTGGCCGAGGTGGACGCCGTAGGCGCCGGCGTCGAGTGCGGCCTGCCAGTGGTCATTGATGAACACCTGAGCGTCGTGCCGACGGCCGACGGCCACGCAGCGGGCAATTTCATGCTTCAGCTCATCGGCAGGCTCAGCTGATTTGCGGCGCAACTGCACCGTCTTCACGCCGAAGCCCACCACGCGTTCGACCCATTCCGCCGTCGGCAGCACCGGATACAGGCCCAGCCGGTCCGGGCAGCGCGCGAACGCCTGGGCAGGGGCGTCAGGCAAACCGGCGAGACGCGGAAAATGGCTCAGATCGGCGGGAAAGGCGTCGTCGGCACGGGTTTCGTCGCCGTCGCGCCAGGCGAGCGCCAGCACCAGTGCGTCATGCGGGTCGAAGCCGCAGTCGAGGAACGCCGCCAGCGCGGCAATCCAGTCTTCCGCCAGATGACCGTCGAGGCGGTATTTTTCGCCGCCCAGATGCAGTGTGGCCTTGTCCTCGGCGGCTTCGATCACGCCGGCGCCCCGCACCAGCCAGCGCGCCATCTGCTCGCCATGCTGCTGCGCGTCGGCGATCACGATCAGATCGCCGCCGTTCGGCTCGTCCGGCGCGGTCAGGCAGATGCGCCACGGCGCATGCGTCGGCGGCCAGTCGCCCAGCCGGGCGCGGATGCGCTCGGCGGCTTCGGTGAGTTCGTCGGCGGGCGGCCAGAACAGGTCGCGGTCTTTCAATGTCAATGTCTGCGTCATGCGGCGCTCCCGTCTTGATGCCAGAACGGCATGCCGACCACCGGCGTGCTCGCGTGCGCGCTTTCGCGCTCGGCCATCGGCCCCGCCAGAAAAGCCTGGCGCCCCGCTTCGACGCCCAGCGCGAAGGCGCGCGCCATCGCGTCGGGATGAGTGGCCTGCGAAACCGCGGTGTTGAGCAACACGCCGTCGAAGCCCCATTCCATCACCTGCGCCGCATGCGACGGCACGCCGAGACCGGCGTCGACGATCAGCGGCACGTCCGGCAGACGCTCACGCAACACGCGCAGGCCATATGGATTGATCACGCCCTTGCCGGTGCCGATCGGCGCGCCCCACGGCATCAACGCTTCACAGCCGGCGTCCAGCAAGCGACGGCCGATCACGAGGTCTTCGGTGCAATACGGCAGCACCTTGAAGCCGTCCTTGACCAATTGCGCGGCCGCTTCGATCAGGCCGACCGGGTCGGGCTGCAGCGTGTAATCGTCGCCGATCAGTTCGAGCTTGATCCACTCGGTTTCGAAGATTTCGCGCGCCATATGCGCGGTCGTCACCGCCTCGCCGACGGTCAGGCAGCCGGCCGTGTTCGGCAGTAGCGGTACGCCGTGGCGCTTCAGCAGATCGAAGAAGCCGGCTTCCGCGCCGCCTTCGTTCATTTGCCGGCGCAGCGCGACAGTCACCATGCCGGGCCGCGCGGCATCGATCGAATCGGATAGCGATTGCAGCGACGGATAACGCGAGGTGCCAAGCAGCACGCGGCTCGCGAAAGTCTGGCCGTAGAGCGTGAGCGCGTCGGCGGTATTTGGGGAAGTCATTTGCATAATCTTTTGTCTCCGGCAATCCGGCGTTTCAGGCAATGCATGGCGGTCGTTCAGCCGCCAGCCACGGGTTGCACGACATCGAGCCTGTCGCCCGCTTGCAGCGCGCGCGCCGCGTGCTGGGTGCGCGCCACGAAGTCGCCGTTCAAGGCGACCGCAAACGGCGGACGCGCGCCGAACGCGGTCAGCGCGTCCGCGACAGTCGCGCCCTCGGGCAGCGACAACGGCTTCTGATTGATATGAATGTCCATGGTGTTCGAATACGTTTCAGTCGATGGCGAAAGCGGCGTGGCGGGCAGCGCTCGTCTGAGTCATGACGGGTCGCGCAACGCTCATGCCGGCTCCCGCGCGGAGTCCAGTTGAAAAAGCTCGCTCCAGCGCGCGTCGCGCTGCCAGTCGGCGAAGGCATCGGCGTCGCCGATGCGGCCGTCGAGCAGCGCCGCGGCGAAGCGCACGGCTTCGTCGGCGACTTCGGGCACGATCATGTAGCCGTGCCGGTACAGGCCGTTCACGCGCAGTGTCTGCGCGCCGTCCCACAGCAACGCCGGACGGTGGTCCGGCAGAGTTGGGCGGCACTGCGAATTCAGTTCGAGGATGCGTGCCTCGCCGAAGCCGGGATGCACGGAAAACGCCGCGCTCAGCAGTTCGAGCGCGGAGCGCACGCTGACCGGCGACATGTCCTCGCCTTCCACTTCGGTCGCGCCGATCACGTAGAGATCGTCCTGCTTCGGCGCAATGTAGAGCGGATAGCGTGGATGCAGCAGCCGCACCGGCCGCGTCAGCTTGATACCGGGCGCATGCACGCGCGCGACTTCGCCACGAATGCCGCGCAGCGTAGGCAGCACGGACTTCGCGCCGAGGCCGCGGCAATCGATTGTGATACGCGCGGGCGGCAGCGCACGCTCGTCGACCGGCGTATTCCAGTGCGTGTCGACGCCGCGTTGCGCGAGGCCCGCAGCCAGCGCGGTCAGCACCTGACGGTTGTCCAGCTGGCCTTCACGCGGCAGCAGCCAGCCCTGGTTGAAACGGCCCGCCAAAGCAGGCTCGGCGGCGCCGAGCTGCGCGCCCGCCAGGGTGACGAAGCCGCCGTCCAGCAATTCATCCGGAGCGTTCGAGCGCACCCGGCGTTCGAATAGCGGCGCTTCGGTGCGGTCGGCGTGATGCCAGACGACCAGCGTGCCGTTGCGCTGAAAGAACACCGGCTCAGGAAGTTCGGCCAGCACTTGCGGCCAGGTGTCGAGCGAACTCGCGCCGAGACGGGTGATCAGCAGTTCGGCGCTGGCGGCTTCCGCGAGCGGTGCCAGCATCGCCGCGGCGACCCACGCGGCCGATTGCGTGCCGGCGGCATCGCCACGTTCATAGAGCGCCACGCGATGCCCCTGACCGGCGAGCCGCCACGCCACCAGCCGCCCGCACAGGCCACCGCCGAGCACGGCGAAATCGGGTTGTGCAGAACGCGTCATCGCGCACACTCCGTTTCAGGACGGCAAGCAAAGCTGAAGCACCGCGCGCCGACGGCGGCGTGACGAAGAGCAAAACACATATCTGAAGAATAGGCGGTCATCGAGTCCTTTCCGTACGGCAACAAAGCGCTCGTACCCAGGACGAAACCGGCGGGTGAGGCCGGCCAGGCAATGCGCGATCCAATGACGGACGCTGCCCGGCGGGGAATGGAAGACTGGCTGCTTCCGGAAACTTCCCGCGCCGGTATTACCCGGATCGGGTGCAAAGGGTGTCTCTCAGCCTCGCCGCCGCGCCATGAAAATCATGCCGCCTGTGCGCGAAGCACCCCTGTTTCGTCGAAGGTCATTAGACCATAAAAGGCGCGGCGCCCGCAAACCAGCGGCTGGCCGCGTCGCGCGCGATTTGATCCGACACCATCTTTCACGTTATCAATGCGGCCGAAGGCGGCGCTCTGGCACAATGCCAGCACAGGACGCCGCACGGACGCGGCGCGGGCGGCACGCCGTCCCGCCGTGTTCGCAACTGCAGCGGCGCGGGGCCTCGCGGCGCAAATTAATTTTCGCTTAAGGGCTTCACGCCAGAATCTGACGCTCACTCAGGCGTGCGTTCGTCGAGCACGACGCCCGGGCATGTACCGCAAACCCGCCGCAGGGCAGCCCGCAGACGAGCTGCCCGAACGGGGTCAGCCCCAATGGGCCACCCCGATGGGCCAGCACTACTTCAGGATGCTCATGACACCGAATACCTCTGCCAGCCCCGTGCTGCCGCCGGACGAAAAAGTCTCCGCCTGGAGCCTGATCAAACCTTACTGGGTTTCCGAAGAACGAAAAACGGCCTGGGGCCTGCTCATCGCGATCATCGTGATGAATCTGCTCGTGGTGTGGATCAACGTACGGCTGAACCGCTGGAGCGCCGACTTCTACAACGCGCTGCAAACCAAGAACGTGCACGACTTCCCGCACCTGCTGATGGTGTTCTCGGGGCTCGCGTTCGGCTTCATCATTCTCGCGGTGTACGGCCGTTACCTACGCCAGATGCTCGGCTTCCGCTGGCGCCAGTGGCTGACCACGCGCTACCTGAACGAGTGGCTGAACGACAGCGCCTTCTACCGGATCGAGCGCGACCGCCTCGCCGACAACCCCGACCAGCGGATCAGCGACGACCTCCAGTCGTTCGCCACCAGCACGCTCTCGCTGACGCTCGACCTGCTGTCCACCGTCGTCACGCTGGTGTCGTTCATCACGATCCTGTGGTCGCTAGCCGGCGCGCTGACCATTTCGCTCGGCGGCATGCCGATTGAGATTCCCGGCTACATGGTGTGGGCCGCTGCGCTCTACGCCGTGGTCGGTTCGCTGATCATCCAGAAGGTCGGCCATCCGCTCGTGCCGATCAACTATCAGGCGCAGAAAGTCGAGGCGGATTTCCGTTTCGGCCTGATCCGTCTGCGTGAAAACGCCGAACAGATCGCCTTCTATAACGGCATGGAGACCGAGAAGAAGAACGCGCATTCGCTGTTCGGCCGTATCCGCGACAACTGGTGGCAGGTGATGAAGTACACCAAGCGGCTCACCTTCGTGCTGAGCTTCTACGGCCAGATCGCGATCATCTTCCCGCTGGTGGTCGCCGCACCGCGCTACTTCGCCGGCGCCTTCACATTCGGCGTGCTGATGCAGATCTCCAGCGCCTTCGGCACGGTCAGCGATTCGTTTTCGTGGTTCATCAACAGTTACGGCACTTTGGTCGAATGGCGCGCTACCGTGAACCGGTTGCGTGAATTCAAGCGCGTGGTGCACGCGCCGCGTTTGAAGGAATCGGTCTCGCCGGCTACCGCGCATGGCGGCATCAATCTGCATTTCGTCGACGAGGACAAGCTCTCCACCGACGGCCTCAAGCTCGCCCTGCCCAACGGCAATCCGTTGTCGCGCATTCGCGATGTCGCGATTCAGCCGGGCTCGCGCTGGCTGGTGCGCGGCCCGTCGGGCTCGGGCAAGAGCACGCTGATGCGCGCGCTCGCCGGCTTGTGGCCGTTCGGCGATGGTTCGATCGACGCCCCGGTCAACGCGCGCATGATGTTCATTCCGCAGGTCAGCTACATGCCGATCGGCACGCTCAAAGCGGCGCTCGCCTATCCGTCCGCCGCCGACACCTACACGGACGACGAATGCCGCGAAGCGCTCGTCGTCTGTCATCTGTCGGAATACGCGGACCGTTTGCAGGAAACGGGACACTGGACCCGTATTCTGTCGCCGGGCGAGCAACAGCGCCTCGCCGCCGCTCGCGTGCTGCTGCACAAGCCGGACTATCTGTTCCTCGACGAAGCCACTAGCGCGCTCGACGCGGAAAACGAAGCGCGTCTGTATCGCCTGTTCACCGAGCGGCTGCCGAAGGCGGCGATTGTCAGCGTCGCGCATCGCGAGTCGCTGGCTGCGTTCCATGACGAGACGCTCGACGTCGAGCGCTCGGGCGAAGCGGTCGCGGCATGACCACTATGAGCCGCGTCAGCGACCTGAACGACGCGGGCAGCGCCGGCTTCGAGCGCGTCGTGCTGATCACCGGCGCGGGCTCCGGCATCGGCGCGGCATTGGCCAGACGCATCGCCGCGCCGCGCTCGGCCTTGATGTTGCACGCACGCGGCGCGGATCAGGAAGCGCGTGAACGGCTCGCGCAAGTCGCCGCCGATTGCAGCGCGAACGGTGCGCGCTGCGCGACGGTGTTCGGCGATCTCGCCGAACGCGGCGCGGCGGAACATGTGATTCATCAAACGCTGGCGAGCTTCGGCGCACTCGATCAACTGGTCGCCAACGCAGGACACGCGCAGCGCCAAACGCTGAATGCGCTCGATCCCGACGCGCTGAGCGCAGCCTTCGCGGCGATGCCGGCGGCGTTCGCGGCGCTCGTCAGACGCGCGACGCCCGCGTTGGAAACCTCTAAGCGCGGCCGCGTGGTCGCGCTCAGTTCGTTCGTCGCGCATCGCTATCGCGCGGACACGCCGTTTGCCGCGACGGCTGCTGCGAAAGCGGCGCTCGAGTCGCTGGCGAAAACCGCGGCCGCCGAGCTTGCACCGCATGGCGTGACGGTCAATTGCGTGGCGCCCGGCTATACCCGTAAAGATCGCGGGCCGAGTGCCGATAATGCATCGGTATGGACTCGCGCCGCAGAGGCGACGCCGCTCGGGCATGTCGCCGAACCCGCGGATGTCGCCGCGCTGATCGCGTTCCTGCTTTCCGATGAAGCGCGTCATATCACCGGCCAAGTGATTCATGTGGACGGTGGCCTCACGCTTGGTTGAGCGACGGGCGAACTGCCTCACTCAGCCACACCAGATCGCGGCGGCGGCCGCCGCCGCATTCCTTCGCGCTCCCAGCGCAATACACCGCAACATCCCGAAACACGCGAGAAGAATTCGAAAGCATTTGCGAAGCGCCTAAGCTGTTCCGCGCTTTGGAAATGCCTCCCAGCGGCGACGATAGCCGTGCGGGCCGTACCCGGTCCTGCCCCACGTCATTCATCGCTACTGGAGTCTCCGTCCATGTCATTCGATCGCCGCTCCCATCCTTTGACCCAGCGCCTGGCGCTAGCTCTCGGCGCCGCGCTGCTCGTCACGAGCGTTGCGCACGCAGCCCAGGCGACTCAGGCCAATCTGGCCAACGAACCGGCCGACGTTTGCCCCGCGCTCAAACATATCGTCGATGCCGCTGATTTCCGGCAGTTGCAGACCCAGGCCGCCGCGCAATTGCCGGGCACGTCAAGCGCCGACGACTGCCGCGCCAACACGCACGCCTACGATTGCCACTGGCGCGCGCACTGGCAAGCCGACGGCGTCGTCACCGATCCGCTCGAGGAATTCGGCGCCGATATCGCCGCCTGCTTCCCGAACGTCGTGCATGACGTCAACACGCCGACGCGCCAGCATTTCATCGTCACCACCGCCGAGCGGCGCGTCAGCGTCACGGCGAACGTGCAGGGGCAAAACGAACTGCGTCTGCGCGTCACGCGCTGAGCGTGATCCTGACTGCAGTTACCCGAGGTGATTCGCCGTGACTCACCGCCTCCACCAACCGCTACCAGGCGCCGCCCCATGACCTTCGTGCCGAGCATGCGCGCCTATGCTTTCACGCGAGCCCCACGGGCCGCGTGGGTCGCGTTGCGGCGTCCCTGCGCGTGGCTCACCGTATCCGCCACGCTGGCGGTTGGCCTGAACGGCTGCGCCTGGACATTGATCCAGGCCGCCGACGCCACCGGCTCCGTGATTCAGGCGGGCTACGCGATCGCGGCGAACTATTCGTCGCCGACCTTCGTCAACGGCAGGCCGGCCGAAGTGAGCAACGTCTGTATCGAGGTCAATCAGAACGTGTCGGTGGGCGATTTCGTGCCGGCGCTGCAACTCGCGCTCGACCGGCGCGGCATTCGTTCGGACGTCTACAATCCGGGCACCTCGCCCGCCGGCTGCGAGGCGCGCCTCGTCTATAACGCCGCAATCGATTATGGCCGCCGCTCGTTCAGCGACGAGACGATCCAGTATCTGTCGATCATCGACCTGACGCTGATCCAGAACGGCCGCATTCTCGTCACCGCCCGCTATCAGACCGGCGGCCTGAACACCGATCGCTTCTCTTCGGCGTCGACCAAGCTCAACGGGCTGATCGAGCGAATGGTGGTCGATCGAACCGACTTCGCGCGGCAGCCGCTGCAGACCATCCAGACCTCGCAGGCGAACTAGTCACGCGGGCTCTTGCCATCTCTTACACGGGAAAGGATTCGAAAGCGTTACGCGCTTTGCTCCGCGCGCGTGCTTCTCTAAGATGACCTGAATGAACCAATCCATTCTCGTCGTCGACGACGACCCCGTCGTACGTGAGCTCGTCAGCGGCTACCTGCAAGGGCGCGGCTTCAAAGTCGACACGCTCCAGAACGGCCTGGCGCTGCAGCGTCGTTTGCAGGACGAGCGCCCCGCCTTGATCGTACTCGACATCATGATGCCGGAGCTCGACGGCATCAGCGCACTGCGCGCCTTGCGCGTGGCCGGCGACGACATCCCCGTGATTCTGCTGACCGCGCGCTCCGATCCGATCGACCGCGTGATCGGCCTCGAACTCGGCGCGGACGACTATCTCGGCAAACCCTTCGAACCGAGCGAGCTGGTCGCGCGGATTCGCACTGTGCTGCGCCGTCGCGGCACGATTGCGCCGAGCGCGCCGGAGCAGCGCGCGCCGTACCGCTTCGGCCGTTTCGAAGTCAATTTTCCGGCGCGCGAGTTACGCCGGGATGGCGAGCGCATCACGCTGCGTTCGAGCGAATTCGCCATGCTGAAGGTATTCGTCAGCCATGCAATGACCGTGCTGACGCGCGCGCAGTTGCTGGAGAAACTGCACGGCAATAGCGAGGTGCATCGCAATCGCAGCCTGGACGTGTCGATCTGGCGTTTGCGCCGGCTGATCGAAGTGGACCCTTCCGAGCCGCGCTACGTGCAAACCGTGTGGGGACGCGGCTATGTGTTCGTGCCCGACGGTGAAATGGGCGCGGCTGAACGCAGCGCCTGACGGGTGCGTGAAGTGCAATGGACTGTCCACTTCATGTGTCGCCTGCGTCTCAGACCTGTAGCGCGCCGACGGCTCAGAACGTCAGCACGCTCATGAACATTCTCTGCAGCCAGCCCATCGTCGTGGCGTCGGATACCATGCCCACGCCGGCCTGCTCGATGCGCGCGTTCGCCACCTTGCTCGACGCCACGTAATTGCCCGCTTCGATATCCTTAGGATTGACGATGCCCGACAGGCGCAGCCGGTCGCGGTTGCCGCTCATTGCGATCACCTTCTCGCCCGACACCACAAGATTGCCGGTAGACATGGTGCCGATCACGGTGACAGCAAGCGTGCCGCTCATGCCGCTGACGTCGGTCAGACTGCCCTGCCCTTTGTATTCGGTGCTCGCCGAGCCGATGTTGAACAGTCGCGCGAGCCGCGCGGCGGCGTTGGTGGAATGATCGGCGGCGTCGGCGGTGATGCTGCTCGAGCGGCTCGCCGCCGCGGTCGCGCTGTTGTTGCCGCTGTACGATTCCGCAAGGCGAATGGTCAGCACGTCGCCGATATGCTGGGCGCGCGGTGTTTCGTATAGCAGCAGCGGCGTGCCGGCCTGATAGATCGCGCCTTGCGTGTTGACGTTCAGCGGCGCCGAGGCGAGCGGCGGCGCCATCGGCGTATCGACGATCGAGCTTTGCTGCTGGCTCGCGCAAGCCGCGAGGCAAGCCGCCGCAGCTAGCGCGACAGCCAGACGTAGCGCAGTCATGCATGCTCCTCGTTGAAAACGGGCCTCACGGCCGCACTCATCGGCGCTCATCAACCCGCCTCCGCGCCGCTCGCCTGCCATTGCCGCAACACCGACTTCACCCACGCATCCGAACCCTTCAGAAGATAGGTCAGCGTGCCGTTGCGCGTGCCCGGCAGAAAGCACAACGTGATCGAACTCATCGCGTTTTCCCACACGTACATGGGCATCGCGCCCGTCGCCGACGCGTTCTGCGTCGCGAGACGCGGCGGCCCGTAGCGGTCCGCGAGTGCGTCGCGCAAATCTTCGGCGGTGATCTCGTCGATCACGAAAGAAATCTCGTATAGATGCAGCGCGCTTTGGCCGTCCACGCGCGCGAAGCGCAGCACGTGCTCCAGCGCCGGCGCGCCGTCGACCACCGCTTGCGACACCGCCCAGCCATTGTCCGCGCGATGCGCCCAGCGGCACGCCACCGTCAGACTGTCGTGCGACTTCAGCCGCATGCCGAGCGCGCCCGCCTGCACGTCCGTCTCGCAGACCGGCACGCTGCCGAGCGGCGTCGCCCGCACGCTCGAGCCCGCGCGGAATTCGTCGAGCGTGATGCCGAGCGCGATGCCACGAAACGCGAATGGCGCGTCTTGCGAGCGCCGCCGCGCATCGGTGGAAGGGTCTTTCGATGCGGCGCCCGCAGCACTTGCGTCGCGCGCAGGCGGCCGCGCTTGCGCGGTCGACGACAGCACGGCGCCCAGCAATGCCAGCACCCAGGCAATCCGTTTGAGTGTCATGATTCAGTCGATGGCGGATGAACACATGTCGAACGGCGAGGCCGCGGCATGGCCCACGACCGGGATGATTTTCAGCGTGGCCGAAGTCAGCCGGCACGGCAGCGCGGCGACGGCGCAGCCACCCAGTGGCAGCAGCGCCGCGCCGAGCGTCAACCACGCAACGACACGCATCAAGCGGTGAAGAATTCTCGGAGTCGACACGTGGGCCTCGGTACGTCAGGCGGTCGTATTGACGTGGTGCCCGACCAGCCCGGTGGGCAGCGACGGCGGTGTCTGAGCGCCAGACTCTCGCGTCGGCGTGGCGGCGTCCGGATTGTTGGCGGCGGCGGGTCTTCCGGCCGGCGGCGTCGGCGCCAGAGAAGAAAAGCGGGTTGAAGAGAGATTGCTGGGAACGGTCATGATGAGCCTCGCGTGGCGCTAGGTTTCGATTTCACGCCGCCTGCCGTGGGCCCAAGGCGTTAGGCTGTTTTCAGCATGCGGCGCAACGTACTGCACGACGAATCATCTCGCGGCCGCGCAATGCCGATGCACGAAGCAAAGCGCGCTTTCCGGCGGTTCTTACGACCCGTTCCGACCTGTTTCGACCGGTTCCAGATACGTGCAAATTCTTTCCTGCGAGGAATGTTGGCGATGCGAAACGAAATCGGCGCCGCCGCGCGCGTTGCCAAAGACGGTGCGGCTGAAATATCCCGCGAGCCTTGCGTAGCGGGCCTGAAAGCGGGCCTGAAAGCGGGCCTGACAAGCGGGCCGGCCGAAGCGGCGCGGCCTCTCGTAAGCGTTGGTAAGAAAACAGTCGGCCGCGCGCCACGCGCGTCAGCTTAAAATTTCAGCATGAATCCACAGGTCCTTATCGTCGACGACGATCCGGTCGTACGCGATCTGCTTTGCAAGTTTCTGCAGTCGAACGGCTTCGACGCGTCCGTGCTCCACGACGGCACACATCTCCAGCGCCGGCTCGAACGCGAACGGCCGTCCGTCGTCGTGCTCGACATCATGATGCCGAACACCGACGGCTTGCGCGCGCTCACCGCGCTGCGCGCCGCCGGCGACGACATTCCGGTGATCTTCGTGACGGCGCGCGGCACGGTGGCCGACCGCATTGTCGGGCTCTCGCTCGGCGCGGACGACTATCTGACCAAGCCGTTCGATCCGCGCGAATTGCTCGCCCGCATCCACACGGTTTTGCGCCGGCGCGGGCCGTCCACCACGAGCGCGCCGGAAGCCCGCAAGCCGTATCGCTTCGGCCCGTTCGAGCTCGACTTCGCCACCCGTTCACTGTGCCGCGACAACTCCAAGCTGCCGCTGCGCGACAGTGAGTTCGCGCTCCTGAAGATCTTCGTCAACAATCCGTACAAGGTGCTGTCGCGCGTGCTGATTCACGATCTCGTGCATCGCGACAACCTCGCCTTCCGCGACCGCAGCCTCGACGTGCCGATCTGGCGCCTGCGCCGCGTGATCGAAGACGACCCGTCGAATCCCTGCTACGTGCAGACGGTGCGCGGCAAAGGCTATGTTTTCGTGCCCGACGCCGACGGCACGCCTTTCGCCGACGAGGCCGCCTCAAGCGCATGAAAAACCCGCTGAACACGCTGTTCGGCAGAATGGCGTTACTCTCGGCGGCGGTGTTGTTCGCAATTCAGGCCGGCTGGTTCGTGCTGGTAGTGATGCAGCCGCCGCGCCACGAAATCGACGGCTTCGCGCGCGGCATCCTGCTGGTGCTGCAAGCCGTCAACGGCGAGCCGATGAAAGGCGCCGCGCTCGCGCCCGCCATGCGCGTACATCTCGTACCCACCTGGAACATGCCGGCGAGCGTGCATCTACACGCGCCCACGCAGCGTCCGCTCGAAGACCTGAGCCGGCACTTGCGCGAGAATCTGCCGCCCGGCACGCAGATCGCCGTCGACGATCTACGCCCGCCGCAGTTATGGGTGCTGTTTCCCGGCAAGCCGAACTGGGTCGTGGTGCCGGTCGATGTGCCGCCGCGCCCACGCTTTCTGATCGAGTCGATCTCGATGCTGCTTGCCGCGCTGATCCTCTCGCTGTTGGCAGTCTGGCAGATGCAGCGGCCGCTTTCGCGCGTCGCCGACGCCGCGCGTGCGTTCGGCTCGGGCGGCCGTCCAGAACCGGTGACAGTGCAAGGCCCGCGCGAGTTGCGCGATCTGATCGGTTCGTTCAACGACATGATGCGGCGCCTGAACGAAGCGGGCGACGACCAGGCGGTGATGCTGGCCGGTGTCGCGCACGACCTGAAGGCGCCGCTCACGCGCCTGAAGCTGCGCGCGAGCGTGCTGGTGGCGGAAAACGAACGCGCCGGCCTGATCCGCGACGTCGACTCGCTCACCAACATCGTTCAGCAGTTTCTCGAATTCGCGGGACAGTCCGCCGACGCCGGGCCGCCGGTCGAAGTCAACGACTTCTTGCAGGAACAGTTCTCCGCCAGCGACAGCACCGAAGCACCGCTCTTCACGCTCGATCTGCGCGCCGGCCCGGCGTTCAGGCTGCCGCGCACGCTGCTGGACCGGCTGGTCACGAACCTCGTCGACAACGCGCTCGAACACGGCGCGCCGCCGGTGGATATCGCCACCGCCCGCACCGACGGCCATTGGGTAATCAGCGTGCGCGACCACGGCGTCGGCATTCCCGACGACCGCATCGCCGCAGCCATGAAGCCGTTTGTCCGGCTCGACGCGGCGCGTGGCGGCGAGGGCCATTGCGGCCTCGGCCTCGCGATCGTCGCACGGCTCGCGCACGATCGCGGCGGACGCTGTCACGTGCGTAATCACGCGCAGGGCGGTCTGGAAGTGCGGATCGAATTGCCGGCGGTGCCGACGTCGACGTGACAGAGAGGTGAAAGAGGTTGGGCGGCGCTTACGCCCCCTTACTGGATGAACCATCGCAGGCGCGGGGGCTTTATAGTCGCTCCCGGCAACCTCGATGCCGCCCTTCTCTGTCCGCCCCGTCATTTAGGGCGGACTTTTTTTGGCCGGCTTTTTTCGTGTCGAACGCGTAGCTCGCGGCTGTGGCGCCTCAAAACACCAGGCGACTGTGCAAGGTATCGATGGTCGTCTGCGAGACGCCGAGACCTTGCGTCAGATAGCTCACCATCGTGCCGTAGATTGCCTGCACCTGGTCGAATCCGGCCTGCAGATAATTTTCCTGGACATTCATCAGCGGCGCTTCCGCGGAAGCGATGGCGTCGCCGTCCTGCGCGCGCAGCCTGCCGGTTTGCGTTTCGATCGACGGCGCCAGATAGGCGTTGCTCAGCAGATAGTCCTGCACGATGACGTCGAGCGGAACGTTCGCAATGCTGAGCAGGAGCGCCGCGACCCAGCCGGCGCGGTCCTTGCCCGCGTTGGAATGAAAGAGTTGCGCGCCTGGCCCTTCGGCGAGACCGGTCAGCAGCGCCCCGTATGCGGCGCGCTGGGCGGCGCCGGTGACGTAGCCGCGCGCCTGCGATTCCATGAACGCGACGGCGGCGCCCGCCGTCTCGACGTTCGGCGTGACGAAGTCAGTGATGCCGAGCACGTTGAACGTCTGGGTGGTCGCGCCGCTCGGCAGGATATCGGCGGTGCGCGCAATTTCACCGGGCGTGCGCAGATCGTAGACCGAGGCAATGCCGAGCCGGTCGATCGTGGCCTGGTCGGTGGTGTCGAGCGTCAAGGCGTTCGCGCGGTAGAACGCGCCCCGGCGCATCTGTTTGCCGTCGACGGTCGGATACCCAGCGGCCGCTCCCGCCAGATCGCGGAAGTTGTCGACCGACGCAAGACGCGGCGTGGCGGGCTGATCAGCGTCGAGGTTGCCGCCGCCGCACGCGGACAGTAGCGAGCTGCCCATGCCGGAGATCAGCAGCACGCCGGCTGAGCGCTTCAGGAAAGTCCGGCGCGAGGCCGGCGGCGCCTCGTCCGACAGTTGGCTCGTCCGCGGAAAAGTGCTCGCGGAGCGTCGGAATGGCGAGCAGGTTTTTGCGGGAACGGGCATTCGGCGTGGCTGGCGCGGGCGTGAGTGGATAAGTCGCAGCATCGGCGCTGCGAGCGCAGTTTAACCATGCTCAATATCGTTTGGGTTACACGGTAGTAGTTGGTAAGGAAAAAGCGGCTCGCGCGCATCGGTCGGACAGCGCGATCGTCAGCCAGGCCGCGACATTGCCTTTCCCTCGCGCAGATTTCTCCGGCTTTTCATCTCTTATCGGTTTCTTACCGTTGCCTGCCATTTTTGACCACAACTGGCCTCACGACGCCTCATCCCCGTAGAATACAAACACCCCACATTCACGCCGACGGCAGGCCAACAAGCCCTGGAGACCACAACAAAACATGCCCTCTCTCCAATGGTTCACCGAACTGACCCAACGCGAACGCCGCACGCTATACGCCGGCTTCGGAGGCTACGCGGTCGATGCTTTTGACTTCATGATTTACTCCTTCCTCATTCCGACGCTGATCGCGACGTGGGGCATGACCAAAAGCGAAGCCGGCATGATCGCCACCAGTTCGCTGATCTCGTCGGCGGTGGGCGGCTGGCTCGCCGGCATTCTCGCCGACCGCTACGGCCGCATCCGCGTGCTGCAGTGGACCATCGCCACCTTCGCGCTGTTCACCTTTCTGTCCGGCTTCACGCACTCGTTCTGGCAGTTGCTCACCACGCGCACGCTGCAAGGCATCGGCTTCGGCGGTGAATGGTCGGTCGTGACGATCATGATGGCCGAGACCATTCGTTCGCCTCAGCATCGCGCGAAAGCGGTCGGCACCGTGCAAAGCAGCTGGTCGTTCGGCTGGGCGGCTGCGGCGATCATTTACTGGGCTTTCTTTGCGTTGCTGCCTGAGCAGTACGCATGGCGCGCCTGCTTCTGGATCGGTCTGCTGCCCGCTGCATGGATCATCTACATTCGTCGCAATGTGAGCGATCCGGAGATCTTTCTCGAAACGCGTCGGGCTCGTGAGAGCGGTTTCGATACGTCACATTTCCTGCAGATCTTCTCGGGCGCTCACCTCAAAACCACCTTGCTCGGTAGCGTGCTGTGCACCGGCATGCTCGGCGGCTATTACGCGATCACCACGTGGTTGCCGACCTATCTGAAGACCGTGCGGCATCTGTCTGTGTTCAACACGAGCGGCTATCTGATCGTGCTGATCGTCGGTTCATTCACGGGGTATATCGTCGGCGCGATTCTGTGCGACAAGATCGGCCGGCGCGCGTCGTTCGTGCTATTCGCGATCGGCTCGTTCGTGCTCGGCATGTTCTACACCATGCTGCCGATCACCGACGGCATGATGCTGGCGCTCGGCTTTCCGCTCGGCATCGTGGTGCAAGGGATTTTCGCGGGCGTGGGCGCTTACCTGTCCGAGCTTTATCCGAATGCGATACGCGGTTCGGGACAAGGATTCTGCTACAACCTCGGGCGTGGCCTCGGTTCGTTCTTTCCGATTCTGGTCGGTACACTGTCGCAAACCATGACGCTGGTGAAGGCGATGGGCATCGTGGCCGGCTCAGGCTATCTGCTTGTGATCGTCGCCGCGTTGTGTCTGCCCGAAACCAGGGGCAAGGTGCTCGGCGCGACCCAGCCTGCCGCCTGAACCCGCAGTCACACACATGAAAACGATTGTTCTGGGCGGCGGCGTGATCGGCGTCGCCACTGCTTTTTACCTCCGCCAGCAGGGCTGCGAAGTCACCGTGATCGAGCGCGAACCGGACGTCGCGCTCTCCACCAGTTTCGGCAACGCGGGCGTGATCGCGCCGGGCTACGTCACGCCCTGGGCCGCGCCCGGCATGCCGGCGAAGATCCTCAAATATCTGTTCAAGCCGGCCTCGCCGCTGATCTTCCGCCCGACCTTCGATCCAGCTCAATGGCGTTGGATCGCGCGCTGGCTGCATGAATGCGATCTCGAACGGTTTCGCGTCAACAAGCAGCGTATGCAGCGCATTGCTTACTACAGCCGCGACTGTCTGCACGAATTCCGCGCTTGCTATCCGTTCGACTACGCCCGCAGCCAAGGCTATCTGCAGTTGTTCCGCAGCGAGTACGACGTCGAACTCGCGCAGCCGGCGCTCGCCGTGTTGCGCGACGCGGGTATCGCGCATCGGGAAGTGAGCGCGGCGCAGTGTGTCGAGATCGAGCCGGGTTTGAACTGGGCGCGTCAGGCGCCGCTCTCGGGGCTCTATCTGCCCGACGACGAAGCCGGCGATTGCGCACGCTTCACGCGCGAACTGCGCGCCATATGTGAACGCAATGACGTGCGCTTCCGTTTCGACACGCGGGTGACGTCGCTTGATGTGCAAGGCGGGGCGGTGCGCGCAGTGCGTATCGAGAGCGAGCGCGGCGCGGAGATGCTGTACGCGGATGCCGTGGTGGTGGCGCTGGGCGTCGACAGTGCGGGGTTGCTCGCGCGGCTCGGCGTGAAGGTGCCGCTTTATCCGGTGAAAGGCTATTCCGCGACGCTGCCCGTCACCGACGAAGAAAAAGCCCCGCGCGGCGCGTTGATGGACGAATCGCTGAAGACGGCAATCACGCGTTTTGGCAACAACCTGCGGGTAGCCGGCACTGCGGAACTCGGTAATCGGCAGACCACCTTGCGCGAACAGGCCTTGCAAACGCTCATGAAAGTGCTGAGCGACTGGTTTCCGCACGCGGCTAATCCCACGTCCGCGCATTTTTGGGTCGGCCGCCGTCCCATGACACCCGACGGCGCGCCGCTGCTCGGTCCGTCCGGCGTGGAGAAACTGTGGTTGAACCTCGGGCACGGCTCGACGGGTTGGGCGATGTCGATGGGTTCGGGACGTGTGGTCGCGGATTTGATCACGCACCGCAAGCCGGAGATCGATCTTGATGGGCTGACGTTGGGGCGGTACGGTAAATCACGTACATAGCGCCGCTGCACGCTGAAGTTAAAAAGCCGGGTCACCCTCTCAGGTGCCCGGCTTTGTTTTTTCACCGCTTGATGCACCGCTGACGCGGCACATTGTCGTCTCCACCTCTTCCTGCAAGCAGTAGCCGGCTCCCATGCCTCAGCACGAAAACCAGACGGGAGACGTTTAACGCGGCAGTTCCGAATGCCCCATCAGGAACGCGTCGACCGAACGCGCGCACTGACGGCCTTCACGAATCGCCCACACCACCAGCGACTGACCACGGCGCATATCGCCCGCGGTGAACACCTTGTCCACCGAGGTGTAGTACGCCTTCTCGCCTTCGGTAGAAGCACGCACGTTGCCGCGATTATCCTTATCGACGCCGAACGCTTCGAGCACCGGCGACACCGGCTGCGTGAAGCCCATGGCGAGCAGCACCAGATCGGCCTTCATTTCGAATTCGGAGCCCGGCACTTCCTGCATCTTGCCGTCCTTCCATTCGACGCGCGCCGCGATCAGCTTCTCGACCTTGCCATTCTTGCCTTCGAGGCGCTTGGTCGCGACTGCCCAATCACGCGAGCAGCCTTCGTCATGCGACGACGACGTGCGCAGCTTGATCGGCCAGTACGGCCACACGAGCGGCTTGTTTTCTTCTTCCGGCGGCTGCGGCAGCAATTCGAATTGCGTGACGCTCTTCGCGCCATGGCGATTCGACGTGCCCACGCAGTCCGAACCCGTATCGCCGCCGCCGATCACGACCACATGCTTGCCCTTCGCGAGCAACTGGTTCGCGACCTTGTCGCCGGCATTGACCTTGTTCTGTTGCGGCAGGAATTCCATCGCGTAGTGGATGCCTTCCAGCTCGCGGCCCGGCACCGGCAGATCGCGCGGCGTTTCCGAACCGCCCGCGATTACCACGGCGTCGAACTCTTCCTTCAGTTGCTCCGGCGAAACGGTTTCCTTCGCCGTGTTGCCGATATGCGCCGGCAGTGAATCCGCCTTGCCGATGAACACGCCCGCGCGGAACGTCACGCCTTCGGCTTCCATCTGACGCATGCGGCGATCGATCAGCCACTTCTCCAGCTTGAAGTCGGGAATGCCATAACGCAGCAAACCACCGATGCGGTCGTTCTTTTCGAACACCGTGACATCGTGCCCCGCGCGCGCGAGTTGCTGCGCGACGGCCAAACCAGCGGGGCCGGAACCGACCACGGCAACCTTCTTGCCGGTCTTGTGCTTCGGCGGCTGCGGCGCAACCCAGCCTTCGGCCCAGGCTTTGTCGATGATCGCGTGCTCGATCGACTTGATGCCGACCGGATCGTCATTGATGCCGAGCGTGCAGGCCGCTTCGCACGGTGCCGGGCAGATGCGGCCCGTGAACTCGGGGAAGTTGTTCGTCGAGTGCAGCACTTCGATCGCGTTCTTCCAGTCCTGATGGAACACCAGGTCGTTGAAGTCCGGGATGATGTTGTTCACCGGGCAGCCGTTGTTGCAGAACGGAATGCCGCAGTCCATGCAACGTGCGCCTTGAATCTTCGCTTCGTCGTCGGTCAGTGCGGCGACGAATTCCTTGTAGTGCTTCACACGTGTGAGCGGAGCTTCGTACGCCTCGTGGCGGCGTTCGAACTCGAGAAAACCGGTTGCCTTGCCCATGTGGTTCTCTTCTCTATCTAATCAGGTGGGGTGATCTACACCCGCCGCGTGCACCGTTGAACGGCGGGCCGCGGCGGGTACGGCTTGTATGTGACGTCTTTGGCTTGAGGCCAGTTGCGAATCAGGCGGCGAGCACTTCCTTGTTCGCCTTCTTCGCGGCCATTTCGCTCAGCGCGCGCTTGTATTCGGTCGGGAACACCTTCACGAATTGACGGCGCGACGCGTCCCAGTTTTCGAGCAGCGCCTTGGCGCGCGGCGAACCCGTGAACTGGAAGTGACGCTCGATGAGTCCCTTGAGCAGCGCCTCGTCGGTTGCGCCGGCGTGCCACAGGCCCTTGTCGACCGTGCGTTCCTGTTCGGCCGTTTGCAGAACCGGATCGAGCGCGACCATCGACTTGTTGCATTTGCCCGCGAACGAGCTGTCCGGGTCGTACACGTAGGCGATGCCGCCCGACATGCCGGCCGCGAAGTTGCGGCCCGTTTCGCCGAGCACGACCACCGTGCCGCCCGTCATGTATTCGCAACCGTGGTCGCCCGTGCCTTCGACAACCGCCGTCGCGCCCGAGTTACGCACGCAGAAGCGCTCGCCGGCGACGCCGCGGAAGAACGCTTCACCTTCGATCGCGCCGTACATCACCGTGTTGCCGCAGATGATGTTCTCTTCCGACTTGCCGCGGAAATCGTTGGTCGGACGGATGATGATGCGGCCGCCCGACAGGCCCTTGCCGACGTAGTCGTTACCGTCGCCGACGAGATCCAGCGTGATGCCCTTGGCGAGGAACGCGCCGAAGCTCTGGCCCGCCGTGCCTTTCAACTGGATGTGAATGGAGTCGTCGGGCAAGCCGTCGTGACCATACTTCTTCGCGATCGTGCCGGACAGCATCGCGCCGACGGTACGGTTCACGTTACGCACCGGCTGGATGAACGAGACGTGCTCGCCCTTCTCGATCGCCGCCTTCGCCTTTTCGATCAGCGTGTGGTCGAGTGCCTTGTCCAGACCGTGGTCCTGCATGTCGACATGCTTGCGCGCGACTTCAGCCGACACTTGCGGCAGATAGAACACGCGCGAGAAGTCCAGACCCTTGGCCTTCCAGTGCTCGATGCCCTTCTTCATGTCGAGCAGTTCGGCGTGGCCGATCAGGTCGTCGAACTTGCGGATGCCCAGTTGCGCCATGATTTCGCGCGCTTCTTCCGCAACGAAGAAGAAGAAGTTCACGACGTGTTCCGGCTGGCCCTGGAACTTCGCACGCAGCACCGGATCTTGCGTCGCGACGCCGACCGGGCAAGTGTTCAGATGGCACTTGCGCATCATGATGCAGCCTTCGACGACGAGCGGCGCCGTCGCGAAACCGAACTCGTCCGCGCCAAGCAGCGCGCCGATCACGACGTCGCGGCCGGTCTTCATCTGACCGTCGGCCTGCACGCGGATACGGCCGCGCAACTGGTTCAGCACCAAAGTTTGCTGCGTTTCGGCGAGACCCAGTTCCCACGGCGTGCCGGCATGCTTCACCGACGACAGCGGCGACGCGCCCGTGCCGCCGTCATGGCCGGCGATCACGACGTGATCGGCCTTGGCCTTGGCGACACCGGCGGCCACCGTACCCACGCCCGATTCCGACACCAGCTTCACCGAGATGCTGGCCGCCGAGTTGGCGTTCTTCAGATCGTGAATCAACTGCGCCAGATCTTCGATCGAGTAGATGTCGTGGTGCGGCGGCGGCGAAATCAGTCCGACGCCCGGCACCGAGTAACGCAGCTTGCCGATGTAGTCCGACACCTTGTGGCCCGGCAACTGGCCGCCTTCGCCCGGCTTCGCGCCTTGCGCCATCTTGATCTGGATCTGATCAGCGGACGCGAGGTATTCCGCGGTCACGCCGAAACGGCCTGACGCCACCTGCTTGATCTTCGAGCGCAGCGAGTCGCCTTCCTTTAGCGGAATGTCGACGATCACTTCGTCGCCGATCACCGACTTCATGGTGTCGCCGTTCTTGATCGGAATGCCGCGCAGTTCGTTGCGATAACGGTTCACGTCCTCGCCGCCTTCGCCCGTGTTCGACTTGCCGCCGATGCGGTTCATCGCGACAGCCAGCGTGGCATGTGCTTCAGTCGAGATCGAGCCTAGCGACATCGCGCCGGTTGCGAACCGCTTGACGATTTCCTTCGCCGATTCGACTTCGTCGAGCGGGATGGCCTTGGTCGGATCGAACTTGA
Organism: Paraburkholderia sp. BL17N1; assembly: GCF_003634175.1. Classification (NCBI taxonomy): domain Bacteria; kingdom Pseudomonadati; phylum Pseudomonadota; class Betaproteobacteria; order Burkholderiales; family Burkholderiaceae; genus Paraburkholderia; species Paraburkholderia sp. BL17N1. The sequence goes on along the minus strand of NZ_RBIW01000001.1, from coordinate 1,752,306 downwards.
ATTCGAACAGGCCGCGGAACGTCATGTGGCGCTTGGTCTGATCGTTGATCAGATGCGCGTATTCCTTGTATGTCTGATACGAGTTGCTGCGCGCCGAGTGCTGCAGTTTGGCGATCGCATCCGGCGTCCACATGTGTTCTTCGCCGCGCACGCGGTACGCGTATTCGCCGCCCGCGTCGAGCATGTTCGCAAGAACCGGGTTGTCGCCGAACGCGTCGCGGTGCAGACGGATCGCTTCTTCCGCGACGTCGAACAGGCCGATACCGCCCACCTTCGACGACGTGCCCTTGAAGTACTTCACCACCAGGTCTTCGGCCAGGCCGACCGCTTCGAAAATCTGCGCGCCGGTGTAGGACATGTAGGTCGAAATGCCCATCTTCGACATGACCTTCATCAGGCCCTTGCCGACTGCCTTCGTGAAGTTGTAGACCGCCTTCTCCGCCGACAGGTCGCCCTTCAGGCCGGCCGCGAGCTGGCTCAGCGTTTCCATGGCGAGGTACGGGTGCACGGCTTCCGCGCCGTAGCCCGCGAGCAGCGCGAAGTGGTGCGTTTCCCGCGCCGAGCCGGTTTCGACGACCAGGCCCGCGCTCGTGCGCAGACCATGCTGCACGAGGTGCGTGTGGATCGCGGCGGTGGCCAGCAGCGCCGGGATCGCGACGTTGTCGCGGTCGGTCTTGCGGTCCGACACGATCAGCATGTTGTAGCCGGACTTGACCGCATCCACGGCTTCCGCGCACAGCGAGGCGAGGCGCGCTTCGATGCCTTCCTTGCCCCACGCGACGGGATAGCAGATGTTCAGTTCGTACGAGCTGAACTTGCCGCCCGTGTACTGATCGATCGCGCGGATCTTGGCGATGTCCTTGAAGTCGAGCACCGGCTGCGACACTTCGAGACGCATCGGCGGGTTGATGTTGTTCGTGTCCAGCAGGTTCGGTTTCGGACCGACGAACGACACCAGCGACATCACCATGTTTTCGCGGATCGGGTCGATCGGCGGGTTCGTCACTTGCGCGAACAGCTGCTTGAAGTAGTGATACAGCGTCTTGTTCTTGTTGGACATGACCGCGAGCGGCGAGTCGTTGCCCATCGAGCCGACCGCTTCTTCGCCGGCTTGCGCCATTGGCGCCATCAGGAACTTGAGGTCTTCCTGCGTGTAGCCGAACGCCTGCTGGCGATCCAGCAACGCAGCGGCTTCGCGGCGTTCCGTGGCGACGTCTTCGGCCTTCGCCTCGATCTCGTCGAGCTTGATGCGCACGGCGTCGATCCAGCTCTTGTACGGCTTGGCGTTCGCGAGGTTGTCCTTCAGTTCCTTGTCGTCGATGATGCGGCCGTGCTCCATGTCGATCAGGAACATCTTGCCCGGCTGCAAACGCCACTTCTTGACGATCTTCGACTCCGGGATGGGCAGCGTGCCCGCTTCCGACGCCATGATGACGAGATCGTCGTCCGTGACGATGTAGCGCGCCGGACGCAGGCCGTTACGGTCGAGCGTCGCGCCGATCTGACGGCCGTCGGTGAAGGCGATCGCGGCGGGGCCGTCCCACGGCTCCATCATCGCGGCGTGGTATTCGTAGAACGCGCGGCGGTTGTCGTCCATCAGCGTGTGCTGTTCCCAGGCTTCCGGGATCATCATCATCATGGCGTGGACGAGCGGGTAGCCGGCCATTACCAGCAGTTCGAGACAGTTGTCGAACGAGGCGGTGTCCGATTGGCCCGGATAGATCAGCGGCCAGAGCTTCGGCAGATCGTCGCCGAGCACGTGCGACGCGATCGCGCCGGTGCGGGCGTTCAGCCAGTTGACGTTGCCCTTCACCGTGTTGATTTCGCCGTTGTGGGCGATCATGCGGTACGGGTGAGCCAGTTCCCACGCCGGGAACGTGTTGGTCGAGAAGCGTTGGTGCACCAGCGCCAGCGCCGACACCGTGCGCTCGTCCTGCAGGTCGCGGTAATACACACCGACCTGGCCGGCCAGCAGCAGGCCCTTGTAGACGACCGTGCGCGCCGAGCACGACGGCACGAAGTATTCCTTGCCGTGCTTGAGCTTGAGCGCCTGGATGCGGTGGCTCGCGGTCTTGCGGATGATGTACAGCTTCCGCTCGAGCGCGTCCGTCACCATGATGTCCTTGCCGCGGCCGATGAAAATCTGGCGGATCAGCGGCTCGCTCGCCTTCACGGTGGGCGAAATCGGCATGGTGTGGTCGACCGGCACGTCGCGCCAGCCCAGCACGACCTGGCCTTCGGCCTTCACCGTGCGTTCCAGTTCCTGTTCACAGGCCAGACGCGACGCGTGTTCCTTCGGCAGGAAGACCATGCCGACGCCATATTCGCCGTGCGGCGGCAGCACCACGCCCTGCTTGGCCATTTCCTCGCGATAAAAGCCGTCCGGAATCTGGATCAGGATGCCCGCGCCGTCGCCCATCAGCGGATCGGCGCCGACGGCGCCCCGGTGGTCGAGGTTCTCGAGAATCTTCAGGCCCTGCTCGATGATCTCGTGGCTTTTCTTGCCCTTGATGTGAGCGACGAAGCCGACGCCGCAGGCGTCGTGCTCGTTTTGCGGGTCGTACAGACCTTGCGCGGCGGGAACCGGGTGAGTCGGTTGCTGGTGGTCGTTCATGGGGACACCGTCTGTGAGGGGCCGGACAGGCCGTTAAACCGTTTTTCTATTGCCGCAGTGCGATTCACAACCGCGACGGCGCGCTCAACGCTCGATGCTACGCGCGTCAAAAAGCACCGGAATTCGGAATATACGCGACGAATCAATGGAATAGCAAATAAATCGTTATCATTGAACCCCAATTATCAAGTTGGTGCATTGCGGTGAAATTTTATTGGTTCCACATCAAATTGGGGCAAAAGAAAACGGCATGCAAAGATGCCGTTTCGCTGCAGCTCATTGATGGAGAACGCTTTATTGCTGCTGCGGCGTCTCGCGCACCTTGCGTGGCCGCCCGCGTGGCAATGGCGATACACGCCGATTGGCGGCCCGCGCCGCCCACTCGCGGTATGTCTCGCTGCCCAAAACCCAGCCCTTCAGCGTGGCCTGCTGAAGCTGGCTGGCCTCGCGTTCGTCGAGCGGCTGCTCGCACAGTTCGCGGTACGCGCGCTGGCGTTCGAACGGCGTATTGCCCAGCGACCAGTACAGCGGATGGTCGGTAATCAGGCTGTCGAGCGTCAGGCCGATGTGATGGCGGTAGCTCGACCAACGGTAGTCTTCCGGCGCGCTCACGAGTCCCGCGCGCACCGGACACATTTCGACGACGCGGCTCGCCAGCAGAAAGTAGCGCTCGCCTTCGATTACCGTGGCTCTGTAGCGCCCTTCCCACAATGTGCCACGGCGCGCGTAGCGCCTGTTAAAGTGCGCCACGTAACGGCGCCCGACCGCCTGCATCGCCTTCGGCAGGCTCGACTCCTCGGTCGGCGTGACGAGCAGTTGCACCGCGCCCGGCATCAACGCATACGCGTGGATGGACAGGTGATGATCGCGTGAAGCCGCTTTCAAACAATCGATGAAAAGCTCGTAGTCCTGGTCGTCGACGAAAGCGGGCTGCTGATCGAGCCCGCGGAGGATGACGTGCTGCGGCTGGTCAGGGACATAGAGACGTGCAAGCCGTGCCATGCTGGAGTATCCGATAGTCGCGTTGGTACATACCCGAAGGTCCGAAGAACCGCATGCGCTCAAGCTTCGGCGCCATGCGGTAGAGCCAGAAACCACGCGGTGCTTAGGGAGAAAGCTCTAACCGCCGCGTATGGTTTGTTTCAAACGTTGTAGTCATAATGAGCGGGCCTTTTTTGGAGGAGCACATATGAAATTAAAACAGGCCGTAACGGGGATCGCGGCGCTAGCCTGCATGACAACGGCAGCGCACGCGCAATCGGCCGGTAGCTTTTACGTCACTTCGGGCTGGTTCCATCTAGCGCCTCAATCGAGCAGCCAACCGTTGAAAGTGACGAGCATCGGCGGCAGCCCGACCAACATCACCGAAGCCAACACCGGTGCAACCCTCGGCTCAGCCGACACCATCGGTTTCACTGCCGGCTACTTCGTTACCGATCACATCGCAACTGAGTTCGTCATTGGCGTGCCGCCATCGTTCGACCTGGAAGGTTCGGGCAGTCTCGCCCAGTTCGGCAAGCTGGGCCAGGCAAAACAGTGGAGCCCGACTCTGCTGTTCAAGTACTACTTCAATGCCCCGACCGCCACGTTCCGCCCGTATCTCGGCCTCGGCGTGAGCCGCGTCTCGTTCACCGACGAAAAGATCACCAATAGCGCGTTCGAGGCAAACGTTCTGCATGGTCCGACCACCGTCACTACGGATAGTTCGTGGGAGCCGGTGTTTAATGCCGGCTTCACTTATGCGTTCAACCAGCACTGGTTCGCGGGCGTCTCGATCTCGTACCTGCCGCTCAGCACGACCGCCAAGCTGAACACCGCGGCGAACACGCCGGTCGGTACTCTGAACGTGCAGTCGCAAACCAAGATCAAACTGAACCCGATCGTTTCCTACGTCAACATCGGTTACCGTTTCTAACGCTTCAAAAAATTAGGGCCGTTGAGGTAGGGTAGTCGAATTTTCGTGGCTTGGACAACGCCGTCATACATCCAATGACGGCGTTTTCATTTGTGCGCGCATCAGGCGACCGGTTCGGCGCTCATGAAGCCGCGCGGCGACTCCGCTGTCAGCGTTTGTAAATTTGACCCGGAATCGTGCCCGCCAGTGCAATGCCTGCCGACGAATCCGCGTTCGGACCACGGTGGCTAGGGCCTGCGGGGTTTGGCACCGAAGTTGCATTCGCATGGTGTTTCCCGCGTCCCGACGTGAAACTGCGTCTTCGTGACAACGCGCGGGTCCTTTTTCACCTCATCGACGGAGCGACCATGACTGCACTTCCGAATACGCGAGACGCCCTCGGCGAATCCTGGACCAGCACCAGCCGCCGTGCGCGGCGTATCGCTCGCCACAGCCGCCACGCAGCCGAAGATATCGCAGGCGAACTGCGCACGCTAATGTCGGAACTCGAATCCACGCTGGCGGACGGCACCCAAGCCGACGCGGTAGCGTTGCGCGGCAAACTTCGCAAACAACTCGACGTCGCGCGCGCGCGCCTGAACGATACGCGCGACGCCGTACGCGAACGCGCCCAGGTGGCGGTGGCAGACGCCGACGATTACGTGCATGAGAATCCATGGCAGACGATTGCGATCGTCGGGGGCGTTGCGCTGATTGCGGGCGCGTTGTTCGCGTCGCGGCTGCGTTAAGGCGCTACCGCGCAGGGCTGCCGCCGCCGGTTGAGCGGTGGCCTGCTGCAAGTGATCTGAACCGGTACATTGCACTGGCCCCGGCTCGCAAGTCGTCGCGGCCGGCGCGACTTTGTGCCGCGCTGCTCAGTTGTCGTCGATCACGAACAGCCGCTGATATTCCTTGACCGCGTACCGATCCGTCATACCCGCGATGTAGTGGGCGATCAGACGCGGTTGCTGCGTCGCGTCGGTTGACTGATAGCTTGGCGGCAGCAGTCGCGGGTCGTCCGTGAACGCGTCGAACAAACCGGCGACGACGCGGCGCGCCTTGTTGGCCATGCGCATCACGCGGTAATGGCGATACAGGTTTTTGAACAGGAAGCGCTTGAGCGCCGCAGCCTGCGTGGCAATCTCGTCACTGTGCGCGACGAGCGCGGGCGATAAGCGCACGGCGTCAAGCGACTCGGGCGCGTGCCTGTCCAGGTTCGACCTGGTCGTATCGATCAGATCGACAATCAGCGTATTGATGATGCGGCGCACTGTTTCGTGAATGAGACGTCGGCCTTCGATCTGCGGAAAGTCGCTACGCGCCGCCTCGTAGTGCACCTGCCACAACTCCACTTCGGCGAGTTGCTCGACAGTGAGCAGGCCCGAGCGCAAGCCGTCGTCGACGTCGTGGTTGTTGTAGGCGATCTCGTCGGCAACGTTCGCGATCTGCGCCTCGATGGACGGCTGCCGGCCTTCCAGAAAGCGCTCGCCCAATGCGCCGAGCCGCCGCGCATTCTCACGTGAGCAGTGCTTCAGAATCCCCTCACGCGTTTCGAAACACAGGTTCAGGCCGTTGAACGCGCCGTAGTGCTCCTCCAGATCGTCGACGACAGCGAGGCTCTGCAGATTGTGCTCGAAGCCACCGTGCTCACGCATGCATTCGTTGAGCGCGTCCTGTCCGGCATGGCCGAACGGTGTATGACCCAAGTCATGGGCGAGGGAGATGGCTTCGACGAGATCTTCGTTCACCCGCAGATTGCGCGCGACCGAGCGCGCGATCTGCGCGACTTCCAGGCTGTGAGTCAGACGCGTACGAAACAGGTCGCCCTCGTGATTCACGAACACCTGAGTTTTGTACTCGAGCCGGCGGAATGCCGTCGAATGGACAATGCGGTCACGGTCGCGCTGGAATTCGGTACGCGCGCTGGGGGCGGCTTCCGGATAGCGGCGGCCGCGCGATTGCGCGGAATGCGCCGCGTACGGCGCGAGGTGCGCTTCGAGTGCGTCCTGCGAGGGCACGCTGATTGTCGCCGTGCCTGCCGCCGGTTCATGCTTTACATCGTCGCTGCGCCTGTCAGTCACCGGGTTCTCCGAATCATGGGCGGCGCCTCGTGACGCGAGTGCGTGCAGCGTTGCTGGATGCTCCGCGAGCCTCAGACGGCGGCGGCCAGCGTGGCGTGCACCTCGGCGTCGGGCGCCTGGGTGATCAGCGTCTCACCGAAACGCTTCAGCAGAATGAATTTGATCGCGCCGGCTTCCGCTTTCTTGTCGACCCGCATGAGTTCGACATAACGCGACTCGCCGAGCGCGGGTGCCCGGGTCGGCAAATGGGCTGCGACGATCACGTCCACCAGACGCTTGCGGGCGGCCTCGCCGAGATAGCCGAGACGCACGGACAGATCCGCCGCCATCACCATCCCGCAGCCCACTGCTTCACCGTGCAGCCATTCGCCGTAGCCGAGGCCGGCTTCGATCGCATGGCCGAACGTGTGGCCGAAATTGAGGATGGCGCGCAGTCCGCCTTCGCGCTCGTCCTGTGCGACCACCGACGCCTTGATTTCGCATGACCGCTTGACCGCCTCGGCCAGCGCCTCGGATTCGCAGCGATTCAGTGCCGCGATATTGGCTTCGATCCAGCGAAAGAAACCCGCGTCGGCGATGGCGCCGGTCTTGATCACTTCGGCGATGCCCGCCGCCAGTTCACGCGGCGGCAGCGTGCGCAGCACGCCGATGTCGGCGATCACGGCCTGCGGCTGATAGAACGCGCCGATCATATTCTTGCCAAGCGGGTGATTGATGCCGGTCTTGCCGCCCACCGACGAATCGACCTGCGACAGCAAGGTGGTCGGCACTTGGATGAACGGCACGCCGCGCATATAGCAGGCGGCCGCAAAACCCGTCATGTCGCCGATCACGCCTCCGCCCAACGCGATCAGTGTGGTCTTGCGATCGGCGCGGCCGCCGAGCAGCGCGTCGAAAATCAGGTTCAGCGTTTCGAGGTTCTTGTACGCTTCGCCGTCCGGCAAGACGACCGTGGACACCTGCTTGCCGAGCGGCGCCAGCGCGGCGCGCAGCTTGTCGCCGTATAGCGGATCGACGGTGGTATTGGTGACGATGGTGACCGAGCTGCCGGCGATATGCGGCGCGAACAGCGCGGTCTGGCCGATCAGGTCGGCACCGATATGGATGGGGTAGGCGCGCTCGCCCAGTTCGACGTTGACGGTATTCATACGGTCCATTATGACGCAGGATGTTTGGCGACGCCGGCCATCTCGAGCTGCATCAGAACCATGTTGACGAGGCCGTTGACCGAAGGCCGGCCGGTTTCGATCACGAAATGCGCGCATTCGCGGTATAGCGGGTCGCGCACTTCGTAGAGTGCTTCGAGACGCGCTTTCGGGTCTTCGGTCTGCAACAGCGGGCGATTCTTGTCGCGCCGGGTGCGCAGCCACAGGTCGTGCGGATTGGCGCGCAGATAGATCACCACGCCGCGATTCTGCAAGGCTTCGCGGTTGTCCGGCCGCAGTATCGCGCCGCCGCCGGTGGCGAGGACGATATTGTCACGCCCGGTCAGGTCGGAAATCACGCTGGCTTCGCGCTCGCGGAAGCCCGCTTCGCCCTCCAGCTCGAAGATCACGGGGATGCGCGCGCCCGTGCGCGCCTCGATTTCATGGTCGGAATCGAAGAACGGGCGATCGAGACGGCGCGCAATGGCCCGGCCCACGGTGGTTTTCCCTGCCCCCATGAGCCCTACGAAAAATACATTGGCGTGTGCGTCCCGCGCTTGCAACGGTGTCCTCTGGCTAATCCGGTTTGGTTCGTGCCGCAGCTTACTGGCAAAGCGGCTGCCTTGTCGAGCCTGCGCCCCGCTTGAGAGCGCCTTCAGCCCTGTCGCTTCGCGCCAGGCCGCTTGATAGGGCTTCCGGCGCAGCGCAAAAGCTGCAGCGGTCCGGTGCTCTCTCGCAGCGGCGACAGCGTGCCCCTAATTTGTCTGAACGACGCGCGGCGTGATGAAAACTGCCAGTTCGCTGCGCTGATCGCGATGAGCCCGATGGCGGAAAAGCGCACCCAAAACCGGTATTTTGCCCAGGACCGGGACCCGCGTCACATCGTCCCGGTCGTCGGTCGCATAAATTCCGCCGATCGACACCGTACCACCATCCTCGACCTCGACGCGCGTTTGCACGTGCTTGGTGTTGATCGCGGGTCCGGCGTCGGTCTGCTCGCCGACGCTGTCTTTGGCGACGTCGAGGTCCAGCACCACCCGGCCGTCCGGCATGATTTGCGGCTCGACCTCCAGTTTGAGCGTGGCGCGGCGAAACTGCACGCCCGATACGCCCTGCCCCACTTTTGCCTGATACGGCAGCTCGGTGCCCTGCTCGACGACCGCTTTCATCCGGTCGGCCGTGACCACGCGCGGGCTCGAGACGATTTCGCCGCGCCCCTGCGCTTCTAGCGCGCTCAGTTCGATGTTCAGCAGCCGCGTCGCGCCAGCGGCGAACAAGGTCAGGCCGGCGGTCGCGACGTCGAAGCCGGAAATCGGGCGGGCCGACAGATCATAGCCGACGTCGGTCAAGCCTTTCGCGGTGCCGTCGGCGTTCGCGGCCGCCATGGAAAGCTTCACGCCGAGATTGCGCGAAAACCCATGTTCGCCCTCGACGATACGCGCTTCGATCAACACCTGGCGCGTCGGCCGGTCGACGGAGGCTAGCAGCGCGGCAATCTGCGCGAGGCGCCCTTCGAGATCGGTCACGAACAGCAGATTGGTGCGCGGATCGGCAGTCGCGGCACCGCGTTTGGACAGCACGCGCTGAGCGCCCGAACCGGTCAGCAGACGCCTGACATCTTCGGCGTGTGCGTAGTGCAGCTCGAAAGTGCGGCTCGCGAGCGGCTCGAGATCGGCGGCCCGGGCGTGGGCTTCGAAGCGCTGCCGCTCACGCGCGGCCAGATCCGCCATCGGCGCGACCCAGATCACGTTGCCGTGGCGCTCCATGGCGAGCCCGTTGACGTCGAGCAGCGTGTCGAACGCGGTGCGCCACGGCACTTTGTCGAGCCGCAACGAGACGGCGCCGCGCACTCTCTCGCTCGCGACGATGTTCAGCCCGGTGAATCGGGCGAACGCATTCAGCACAGCGCCGAGTTCGGCACGCTGGAAATTCAGCGAGATCGGTTTGTCGTCGGGCGCGAGGGCCGCGTCGGCGGCGCTGCGTGGCGCGTTGCTCAGACGTGCGAGCGGTGGCAACGGCACCGGCGGACCCTCGAGCGTGGCGGTGCCGGTGCCGGTGCCGGTGCCGGTGGCATCGGCGCGAATTGGGACGGTGGACTGTCTTCGCAGCGGCACGGAGCCGTCGGAGTTGGCGTCTGCATCGTCGGGCGTCGAAGCGGCGGATTGGCTTCGCGACGACGGAGACACCAAGCCCTCGGCGGCGTCGGCGGCAGCAGGCTCACCCGTACGAGTATGGGCCGCTGTCGCGCTCATACTCGGTGCGTCCGCGTCGTCTGCGAAATCCTGACGAAACGGATTGGGCACCTCGGTGGAAACGTTACGTGGCAGCGGCGGTGTGCCGTTGTACGAAGCATCGCGTGGCGATACCGCGTCGTCGAACGGCATGTAGGCGGGCAGCGGCGGCAGAGGTGGTGTCGACGCCTGTGCGACGCCGGCGCCCAGCGCGGCGCTGAAATACAGGCCAAGACACGTCTTGAGGCGAGGCGACGCACGCGTATCGGCACTCGACAAGGCAAAAGGAAATGGTTTCGGCAATCTCATCAGGAAGCTTCCTCCAGCGCTAGCGTGCGTGTCGCCCCATCCTTCGCGAGCGTAATGCCGGACGCGTCCAGCTTCGTGACACGCTCGGCGCCGATCCGCTCTCCTGGCTCGACGTTGGTCACGCCGTCCGGTGTTTCGAGCACGGCCAATCCACGCGTGCGATCGCTCAGCAATCCGACCAGACGCAGTGGCGAGCCATCGGGCAGATCGCCGGCGGCCTGCATCTGCGGCTGCGGCTGCGAAAACGGATCGAAGAAGACAATCTCTTCATCGTCGTCCGAATCGAGGCTGTCGTCGTCGAGTGCTTCCACCGAGTTTGCCGACGACGTCGGCCGCAGCGCGTCGAACACGCGTAACGTGGTGCTCACCGACAACGACGCCGCGGCTTCCCGCTTGACGGTCACGTCGACGGGCACGATCAGCACCGGCAGATCGGACAGTCCGCGCAGGAAGGCCATCAGGTGAACGAAGTCCGTGCGCGCGGTCAGTTGCAACGGACGCATACGCTCAACGCCCGCGCCGCTCACCGCTCCGGGCTCCACCGCTAGCAACGCGACGCTATTTTGCGCAGCCAGTTCGGAGACGATGCGGAGGTCGTCCGCGGAACTCCACGGCCCTGATGAACGCGCCGCCGAAGCAGCAAGCGGCATGGCGGCAGCTTCGCGGCGCAACGCAGGCAATTGCGCAAGCGCATGCCGCGCGTTCGCGAGACGCAAGCGACTGGCCTCCAACGCCGCGCGGCTCGCTTCGACGCCGCCGAGATCGGCCACCACCCAACCATGCGCGCCCAAACCGAACACCACAACGGCAATCATCAACGCGACCAGCCAGCGGCGGCGCCGGCTCCATGCATCAAGCGGCACGCGCACGCGTTTCATCCAATGGGAAAGAACAAGCCGCGCATTTGCCGCGCCGCCGAACTCGACAAAGATCGTACTCATTTCGCACCTCTTGATTGTTCAGACTTCATAGGACGCTGCGTGGTGGCCCCAGCCAGGTGAGCCGTTTTTTGCGCGGGCTCGCTCCAACGCAGATGCGCGCCGAATTCGATCGGACCGGCCACGCTCGCTGGCGCGAGCGCACCGCCGCGCGGAACAGAACGATGCAGGTCGCTCACTTCCGCACCCTTCACGCCCCGGATCGCACTCAAGCGCTTAAGCCACTCGGCCGAAGCGAGATGCCCGCGCGACGTCGCCAGCAACTCGGTCTCGTTTTCACGCTGACGCAACTGCTGCAACACCACGCCATCGCCCGGGTCGAAACTCAACGCGTCGAGCAGATCGCGCAGATGTGTGAGCGGATCAGACAGGCTTTTCGCGCGGGCGGCGTTCTGCCGCTGTTCGTCTCGCGTGCGCAGCAACGTGGCATGCTCGGCGAGCGGCGCAGATAGATGCGTGAGCGTGTGTTCGACCGACACGCGCTGTGCCTCGAGCCGCGCCCTCCCGATTGCCTGCCAGGCGACCAGCACGAAGACGGCGGCAAAACCGGCGCAGACCGCGGCAATCCATTCGAGCACGCGCCGTCGACGCGCAAGCCGCGCGTCGCGCTGCCGATAAGGCAGCAGATTGAAACCACCAAGCTTGGATCGCGCGAAGCGCATGCCGCGTTCCGGCGCTCGCGTGTCGGAGGCCGCGGCGTACGACAGACGCCCGGTCATTCGAGCACCCCGCGCAGCGCGAGTCCGAATGCGACCGCGCCGGCCGGTTCATGCAACAGCGAACCGTCCAACGGACGAACAAGGCCGCCGAGCGGCGCGCATTCGAACGGAAGCACCGTGCAGCCCAAGACGTCGGCGATATCGGCAGTCGAGAAACCCACGCCGCCGAGCAGATCGACCTCACCGCTCACCAGCGCGCAGTCGAGTTCCGGGCCGTGCGCCATATCGCGCAATGCATCGGCGAGATCGGTGTGTTCGGGCGCCGGGTAGCGCATTTCGCTGGCGACGATGTCGTCCACGATTCGCCAGCCATACACGCCGTCCGTGCCGATCCACAACGCGACATACGGCTCGTGCGGATCGAGCTCGTAACTCGCCGCGTAGCGCATGGCGCGCAACGCCGCATGGGGCTCACCGTCGATGGCGGTGAGGGAGATGCCTGCAATCGCCGCGCACTCGATTCGCGCTTCGAGATGTTGCCGCGCGGTGGCGGCAATGGTCACGGAGCGGACCGGCGCATACGCTTCGTCGAGATACCAGTCGACAGCGAGAGCATGTCGCTCGAGGCCCGCAATGCGCTCGACTTCGCTCATCACCGCCGGCTCCAGTTCAGCCAGTTGATGCCCGCCGTCTTCCGAACAACCGCTCTGCGCGGCAAGCCGCGTGAGCGGCACCGTGGCGGTCATGGTGGCCGACGCGGGCAGCGCCATCGCGCACCGCAGGGCGTGAGTCGCGCACGCGTGCGGCAAACCCGCGAACGCGTCGCGCAACGCACGCGCCACCGCGTGCCGGTCCGCGATCTCGCTGCCGGCCATTGCACCGGCAACAAGTGGGACCGTGCCCGCGTATTCGATATGCAGCGCACCCGGTGAGCGCACGCGCTGACTCAGCACGACCAGACGCACAGTCTGCGAACCAACATCGATCCCCGCGGCAAAACGCTGCGCGCCGGGTTGCACTGCCTGAAACCAAGATCTTTTCAACGCCATGACGCCCTCCCTCTGACTCACGCGACGAACCATTCGAACGCATGTGATGAGGAAGAATTGTGCGTAGCCGCGCCGCCGCGCGACACTCAGCCAAACGGCTAACGTTAAGCAACGCACGACCTGTACGCGATCAAAGCGACTACAGTGAAGTCATTCCCGCGCGGCGCGCAGACTTGTCAAGAAGTGTCAGTAAGCATGCCGAAAGCTGAAAAGCGAGGCGGCTATAATCGCGGGACTGTTTTTTTGGTGCCTACATGCAATCCACGTCTTCTACGTCCCCGCCGCCCGCGCCCAAAAAGCGCAAACGCCCGTTGTGGCTGAAGCTCATCCTGGGCTTCGTGGGTCTGATCGTCGCAGGCATTCTGTGCGGGCTCCTGGTGCTCGGCTATGCGCTCGTCGTCGCCACGCCCAATCTGCCCTCGCTCGACGCGTTGACCGACTACCGCCCGAAGGTGCCGCTGCGCATCTATACGGCCGACCATGTGCTGATCGGCGAATTCGGCGAGGAACGGCGCGACATCGTCCATATTCAGGATGTGCCCGATAGTTTGAAGAAGGCGATCCTCGCCATCGAAGACGCGCGCTTCTACGATCACGGCGGCGTCGACCTGACGGGCATTGCGCGCGCGGGCTTCGTCGCGCTGACGAATGGCCACGCCACCCAGGGCGCAAGCACGATCACCATGCAGGTGGCGCGCAACTTCTTTCTCTCGAGTGAAAAGACCTACACGCGCAAGATCTACGAGATGCTGCTGGCGTACAAGATCGAGTCGAAGCTGTCCAAGGATCAGATTCTCGAGGTGTACATGAATCAGATCTATCTCGGCCAACGCGCCTACGGCTTTGCGAGCGCGGCGCGCGTGTACTTCGGCAAGGACCTGAAGGATCTGACTTTGGCGGAATCGGCCATGCTGGCGGGCTTGCCGAAAGCGCCGTCCGCGTATAACCCGGTGGTCAATCCGAAGCGTGCGAAGGTGCGTCAGGAGTACATCCTGCAGCGCATGTACGAGCTGCGCTACATCACGCAGGAACAATACGACCAGGCGAGCAAGCAGCCGCTCGTGGTCAAGGGCGCGGGCAAAGAGTTCAGCGTGCACGCGGAGTACGTCGCGGAAATGGTGCGTCAGATGATGTACGCGCAGTATCGCGAAGAAGCCTACACGCGCGGCCTGAACGTGGTGACCACGATCGATTCCGCCGATCAGGACGTCGCGTACCGCGCGCTGCGCAAAGGTCTGATGGACTACGAACGGCGTCACGGCTATCGCGGTCCGGAAGCGTTCATCGATCTGCCGTCCGACGCCGACGACCGCGAACAGGCCATCGACGACGCCTTGCTCGAACACCCGGACAACGGCGAGATCATTGCCGCGGTGGTCACTGCGGCGAGTCCGAAGCAGGTGCAGGCTGCTTTCATCGACGGCAATGTCGCGACGATCCAGGGCGACGGCCTGCGCTTCGCGCAGTTCGCGCTCGGTCCGCGGGCGCAACCGAATCAACGTGTGCGGCCCGGCGCGGTCATCAGGCTCGTCAAGAACGACGACGGCAACTGGTCGATCACGCAACTGCCACAGGTGGAAGGCGCGTTCGTTTCGGTGATCCCGCAAGATGGCGCGATCCGCGCGCTGGTCGGTGGCTTCGACTTCAACAAGAACAAGTTCAATCACGTCACGCAAGCGTGGCGCCAGCCGGGGTCGAGCTTCAAGCCGTTCATCTATTCGGCGTCGCTCGAAAAAGGACTCGGACCGGCAACCGTGATCAACGACGCGCCGCTGTTCTTCAGCGCGGCCGAGACCGGCGGCCAGGCGTGGGAGCCGAAGAACTACGGCGGCGGCTTCGACGGCCCGATGACCATGCGCACCGCGCTGCAGCGCTCGAAGAACCTGGTGTCGATTCGTATCCTGAACCAGATCGGCACGAAGTACGCGCAGCAGTACATCACGCGCTTCGGCTTCGACGCGGATCGCCACCCGGCTTATCTGCCGATGGCGCTAGGCGCCGGTCTCGTCACGCCGTTGCAGATGGCGGGGGCGTTCTCGGTGTTCGCCAACGGCGGCTATCGGGTCAATCCGTATCTGATCGCCGAAGTCACCGATCAGCGCGGCATGGTGGTCGCGCATGCGCAACCGCTGGTCGCCGCGCAGAGCGCGCCGCACGCGATCGAGCCGCGCAATGCGTACGTGATGAACAGCCTGCTGCAAAGCGTCGCGCAACGCGGCACGGGCGCCAAGACCAACGTGTTGAAGCGCACTGATCTCGCCGGCAAGACGGGCACGACCAACGACTCGCGCGACGCGTGGTTCGCCGGCTATCAGCACACGCTCACCGCGATTGCGTGGATCGGCTACGACAATCCGCGCAGTCTCGGCGACAAGGAAACCGGTGGCGGCCTCGCGTTGCCGGTGTGGGTCGAATACATGGGGCGCGCGCTGAAGGGCGTGCCGGAGTACAAGATGCCCAAGCCCGACGACGTCACGGAAATCGGCTCGGAGCTTTATTTCGACGAGTTCACACCGGGAAATGGTTTCGTTGCCACCGTCGGCATCAGTCAGGCGACACTTGATGCACAGTCGAGTGCTGCGTCGGCGGCGGCACCTGAGCAGGTCGGCGAGCAGGAGAAGCAGGACATCATGAATCTGTTCCGCGGACACTGACGCACCCGCTTATGCACCCGTTTACGCAGTCCAGCAGAAAAGCAAAATGGCCGCGCTCAATGCGTGGCCATTTTGCTTTGTGCGATCAGGGCGAATCGATTCGGCCGTTTTGGCGGCGCTCGCCCGATCGGCGGATCTTACGCTTCGAAGTGAACCGGCTCGCCGGCCTGCTGCGTCGCGTACTCCGACAGCGCGGCGAAAAACTCCGTGCCGCTGCGCGTGTCACGCCATTCGCCGTCGACGAAACGGAAGTGGAAACCGCCCGCTTTCGCCGCGATCCAGATCTCGCTCATGGGCGGCTGAAGGTTGACGATAATCTTCGAACGGTTCTCGAATTCGAGGGTCAGGACGTTGCCGCTGCGCTCCAGTTCGATGTCGGCATCCGTGTCGTCGAGCGCGCGTTCGATGGCGGCTAGCGCGGCTTCCGCGCGGGTCAGGTATTCACTATCGGACATGCTAAACTCCATCGATTATTTATTCAGGGACAGTCATGCGAGTCGTATCTCGGATGCGCGCGGCGGCGCCCGGCCGCGCGATTGTAGCGGTTTTAGCCATTCTCGCAGGTTGTGCACTTGCCGGCTGCGGACAACGCGGTTCGCTCTATTTGCCCCACGTGCCGCCGCTACCGGCCAAGCCGTCCGATCGCACGCAAACCCCGGACGTCGCGCAACCCGCGTCGACTACCTCCACCGACATGAGCACTGTTCCGGATACCTCCGGCACACCGCTTTCGTTGGCGCCGGAAAACGAACTCGCCGCGCCGCCCGCCTCCGCTGCATCCGCCACGGCGGCTCCGCTGCCTGCTTCCGCCGCCACACCCGTTCAATAAGACTTTCGCATGACTCGATCCGCATTTGACTACGTCGACGGCGTGCTGCACGCCGAAGGCGTGTCCGCCGTCTCCCTCGCCGAGCAGTTCGGCACGCCGCTGTACGTGTACTCGCGCGCCGCGCTCACCGAGGCGTGGAACGCTTACGCGGGCGCTTGCGCAGGCCGTCGCGCGAGCGTGCATGTCGCCGTCAAGGCCAATAGCAATCTCGCGGTGTTGAACGTATTCGCGCGCCTCGGCGCCGGCTTCGATATCGTGTCGGGCGGTGAACTGGCACGCGTGCTGGCCGCCGGCGGCAAAGCGGAAAACACCGTGTTTTCCGGCGTCGGCAAGAATGCGGACGAGATGCGCGATGCGCTAGCGGCGGGGGTGAAATGCTTCAACGTCGAATCGATTCCCGAGCTCGACCGCCTGAATGCGGTTGCCGCGGCGATGGGCAAGAAGGCGCCTGTCTCGCTGCGCGTGAATCCGGACGTCGACGCGAAGACGCATCCGTATATTTCCACCGGCCTGAAGTCGAACAAGTTCGGCGTCGCGTTCGAAGACGCGCGCGCCACGTATCAGGCGGCCGCGGCCATGGCGAATCTCGAGGTGGTCGGCATCGACTGCCATATCGGCTCGCAGATCACCGAAGTCGCGCCGTATCTCGACGCGGTCGACAAAGTGCTGGAACTGGTCGAGCAGATCGAACAGGACGGCGTGAAGATTCGTCACATCGACGTGGGCGGTGGTCTCGGCATCACGTACGACGATGAAACGCCGCCGGAAATCGGCGAGTTCGTGCGCACCGTGCTGGATCGCATCGAAGCGCGTGGTCATGGTCATCGTGAAGTGTATTTCGAGCCGGGCCGTTCACTGGTCGGCAATGCGGGCGTGCTGCTTACGCGCGTCGAGTTTTTGAAGCCGGGCGCGGAAAAGAATTTCGCAATCGTCGACGCGGCTATGACCGATCTCGCACGCCCCGCCATGTACGAGGCGTATCACGCGATCGACCCGGTCGTGAAGCGCGACGTGCCGGCGCACGTGTATGACGTGGTCGGTCCGGTTTGCGAGAGCGGCGACTGGCTCGGACGTGAGCGTCTGCTCTCGGTAGAACCCGGCGATCTGCTCGCGATTCGTTCGGCCGGCGCGTACGGCTTCGTGATGAGCTCGAACTACAACACACGTCCGCGCGCGGCCGAGGTGATGGTTGATGGTACACAGGTGCATGTGGTCCGCGCACGCGAAGAGGTGAAGCAGCTGTTTGCGGGCGAAAGCATTCTGCCGGCATAACCTTCAATAGCTGCGCCAATATCGAAAAAAGGCGATGCCGCGTGGCATCGCCTTTTTCTGTTTACAACGCGAGGCCCACCAACGCTCGTCAGCGTGTCTTCAACTTTCTGTCACGCAGCCACACGATCAAGCGCCAGCCGAGCAACGCCACCATGATCGCGCCGTAAATCTTCGGCAGGATCAGATCGTGTTTGCCGGCCTTCATCCACCAGAAGTGCAGGATCGCGAGCGCGCCGATCGCATAGATGGAACGATGCAGCATTTGCCAGCGACGCCCGAGCTTGCGCACCATCGCACGCGGCGACGTTACGGCCAATGCGATCAGCAACACGAACGCCGCGAAGCCCACCGTGATGAACGGCCGCTTGCCTATGTCCTTGATGATCGCGGCGACGTCGAACCACTTGTCGAACCAGAGGTAAGTGGTGAAATGCAGCGTCGCGTAGAAGAACGCATAGAGCCCGAGCATGCGGCGAAAGCGCACGAACGCGGCAACGCCAGTGAGTTTGCGCAACGGCGTCACAGCAAGCGTGATGCAGAGGAAAACGAGCGTCCAGAGACCGGTCGAGCGCGTGATGAATTCGATCGGATTCGCGCCTAGCCGGTCAGTCACGCCGAACAGCACGATGCGCGCGAGCGGATACCACGCGGCGATGAATACCGCGATCTTGGCCGGCACGATCCAGCGCGCGCCGGTTGCGGGCCGCTTTGCCGTCGTTGTTGTGGCGGACACCTGCGCGCGCGGCGCTTTGCGTTCGGTCTGCGTGGCGGATTGCGTCTCAGAGGAAGCCATGTTCGCGCCGCTCAGAAATTCTTCTTCAGGTCCATGCCCTGATACAGCGACGCGACCTGATCGCCGTAGCCGTTGAACATCAACGTCTTGCGCTTGGGCGTGAAAAAACCGTCTTCGCCGATACGACGCTCGGTCGCCTGACTCCAGCGCGGATGATCGACGTTCGGATTCACGTTCGAGTAAAACCCATATTCGCTCGATGCATACGTGTTCCAGCTGGTCGGCGGCTGCTTGTCGAGAAAGCGGATCTTCACCAGCGACTTCGCGCTCTTGAAGCCGTATTTCCACGGCACCACGACGCGCACCGGCGCGCCGTTCTGATTGGGCAGCACCTGGCCGTACAGGCCCATCGTCAGCAACGTCAACGGATTCATCGCTTCGTCCATGCGCAGCCCTTCGGAGTACGGCCAATCGAGCACGGGCGTCGACAGTCCGGGCATTTGCGACGGATCGGCGAGCGTGATGAATTGCACGTATTTAGCGTTGCCCGTCGGCTGAACGCGCTTGATCAGTTCCGCGAGCGGCACGCCGATCCACGGAATCACCATCGACCATCCTTCGACGCAGCGCATTCTGTACACGCGCTCTTCCAGCGGCGCGAGCTTGAGTAACTCGTCGATGTCGTAGACCTTCGGATTCTTGATCTCGCCCTCGACGCTCACCTTCCACGGATGCGGCCGCAGCGTCCCGGCGTTGTGCGCGGGATCGGCCTTGTCGGTGCCGAACTCGTAGAAGTTGTTGTACGTGGTGATGTCCTTGAACGGTGTGATTTTGTCGAGCGCGACGAATTTGGTGTTGGTCTTAGCCGCCAGCTTCTGCGCCTTCGGGTCCGGCGACGTGTAAGCCGCCAGCGCCTCGCCGTTCACTCCGATCAGACTGCCGAGCGCCACCGCGCCGGCCGCCTGCAACACGCGCCGCCGGTTCTGAAAGACGGGCTGCGGCGTGATTTCGCTGCGCGCGATGTCGTCGCCATTCAATTGAATTCTGTCGCTACGCTTGATCCACATCGTGCTGCTCCTTGCCGGCCCACCGGTCTGTACATCTTAAGGGGCCATATTGATGATCGGTCGTCTGTCCAGCCATCTGTAGGTACTCTGAGGGCGAACACTTTGGATGCAGCCAATATTCCATCGGCCATAAAAAAACCGCCGGTGCGAAGCACGCGGCGGTCTTTAGTCGTTTCAGCGCGGCAGATCTTACAGCTTGCCGTAGCTATGCAGGCCCGACAGGAACATGTTGACGCCGAGGAACGCGAAGGTCGTCACCAGCAGGCCGGTCAGCGCCCACCATGCCGCGACCGCGCCGCGCAGACCCTTCATCAGGCGCATATGCAGCCAGGCCGCATAGTTCAGCCAGACAATCAGCGCCCACGTTTCCTTCGGGTCCCAGCTCCAGTAGCCGCCCCAGGCTTCAGCGGCCCACAGCGCGCCGAGAATCGTGGCGATCGTGAAGAACGCGAAACCGACGGCGATCGATTTGTACATCACGTCGTCGAGCACTTCGAGCGCCGGCAGGCGGTCGGCCAGCACGCCGCGCTCTTTCGCCAGATACGCGACGCCCACCATGGCCGACAGCGCGAAGCTGCCATAACCGATGAAGTTCGCCGGCACGTGAATCTTCATCCACCAGCTTTGCAGCGCGGGAACCAGCGGCTGGATCTGCTGCGCGTCGCGCGCCACCGAGTACCACATCAGGAAGCCGACTGCGGCGCCGATCACCAGCAACACGAACGCGCCGAGCGCGCGGGTGTTGTAGTGCTGCTCGTAGTACAGATAGAACAGCGCGGTGATCAGGCTGAACAGCACGAACACTTCGTACAGGTTCGAGATAGGAATATGGCCGACGTCCGCGCCGATCAGGTACGACTCGTACCAGCGCACCATCAGGCCGACGAAGCCCATCACCACCGCCGCCCACGTCATTTTCGAGCCGATCGCGGCGCCGGTCGGCGAGCGCGACAGCAGGCCGATCCAGTAGAACACCGTGGCGAACACGAAGAGTGCGCTCATCCACAGAATCGCGGACTGGCTCGACAGGAAATACTTGAGGAAGAAGGCGTTGTCCGCGCGGCTCAGATCGCCGTGGTAGATCTGGATGGCCAGCAGCGACAGCGCCGCGATGCCCACCATCAGCGGACGCACCGGTTTCCAGCGCCAGCCGAGCACCACGAAAACCGGCACGGCGCAGCAGAGCACCAGCTTGTCGTAGTAGTTCATGAACGGGTGATAGCGCGACAGCGCGAACCCGGCGCCCGCGACCATGGCGAGGGCAAACAGCCAGTCGACGATACCGAGCCGTTTCAGGAACGGCCGTTCGTCGTACTCGCCGACGTTGAGTGACTCGCCTGCCAGCGCCTTGTGGGGCCGTGAGGAGGGAGATTGGGAAACCTGAGTCAAGTCCATGATCTTACCGGGTCGAATCTTGTGAGCTTGCGGACGGCGCGCCGGCGTTGCCGGATTGAGCGGAGGCGCTGGCTTCGTCGGGTGCTTCAACGAGTTTGGCGCCCAACGCCGCGCCTACCGCGTCGCGCGTCTGAACGAACTCTTTCTCGAAGTCGAGCGTCTTGCGTGCGCTCGACATTGCCATCACGACATTCGTGCCGTGCGCAGTGTCTTTGAGCCAGAACCAGAGGCGCCGTTCGCGAACGTAGAACATCGAAAAGATGCCCAACACGAGGAGCAGGCTGCCAAGATACACGACTTTTTTGCCCGGTGCGCGCGTCAACTGAAATACCGAAGCTTGCACCTGCTTGAATGAGTCAAGTTGTAAATAGACCGGCGATCCATACAAAAAGCTGTCGGATATCGCATTGATCGAGCTTTGGATGAAGCGGCTGGCGTCCGCATTGGCCGTCGCCTCCGGCTCGCCGAGTTGCTGGCGGGACAGCTGATACAGGTCCCACGTCGAGCCTTCCAGCATGCGCAGCAGCAGGCCGGCGGCCTTTTCCTGCTCACCCTTGGGCACCGAATGGTCGATAAACCCGGCGATCGCCTGGAAGCCGCCGACCGTCTGACCGTTCGGCATCTTGATGCTGTTATCCGCGCCGGCAAAAAGGGTCAGCACGCGCAGCGCGCTTTCTTCCAGATGCTGTTGCAGTTCGGCATTCGAGCCGGGCACCGAGCGCAGCGCGAAACTGTGCGCCGCCGCAGCGCGCATGGCCGGATCCTCGAGCGTCGCGCGCAGGTTCATCCAGTCCTTCACGGTGCCGCCGCTGTCGGCGGGAATGCGCAGGTAGCGGAACGGATCGTCCGGGTTCACGCGCATGCCGGCCAGGAACATCTTTTCGCCGGACACATCGACCGGCAGCATGTAGTTGTTGTACTCGCGCGCCTGGCCGTCCTTATCACGCACCTTGTATTGCACCGACGGGCCGACGTTGTGCAGGTCGAGCGGCTTCGAGGTCTTCGCGCCGGAGCCGAGGCGTTCGTCGAACGCTTCTTTCAGCGTGCGGTGCGCCGCGACACCGCGGGCGTCGGTCTGGCCGCTGCCGTTCTGGATGTTCTCGACGTTGATCGCGCGAAAATCGGTGAATTCGACCGTTTGGCCGTCGGCTAGCGGCGTGGCCGTGCTCAACGGCGCGTTGCCGCCGATCGTGCCGCCGAACGGCGCGGTCTTCGCGCTCGCGCCGCTCATCGGGTAGGCCGTCATCTGCATCTGCGAGCCGCCGTCCTGGAAGCTCGACTGGTAGATCGACACGCCGTCGTAGGTGAACGGTTTGTTCACTTCGACGCGCGCCGGCACGCGCGCGCCCGTCTTGTGGTCGACCACGACGATGTCGCTCGCGAACAGCTTCGGCATGCCCGTCGAGTAGTAATCGACGATGAACTTGTTCAGTTCGATCGAAAACGGCAGATCCTGGATCAGCGAGCCGTCGGGCTGGTTGAGAATCGCCGTGGACACGTGCTGGCCTTCCGGCACCCATGCGTAGCCGCGGAACGTCGGATTGGACTGCGACAGACGATGATCCGGCGTGATGTCGTTGATCACCGTGTTGGCGCGGATCGGCGACTTGTCGAACAGCCACATTTGCAGCTTGATCGGCAGATTGCTGTCGAGCAGGCCGCCGAGGCAGATCACCACGATCGCGAGGTGAGCAGAGATGTAGCCGAACTTGGTCAGCGCGCCGCGTTTGGCGGCGATCAGGGTCGCGCCGTCGGACTCACGGGTCACGAACTTGTAGCCGAGCTTCGCCGAGAGCCTTGCGAGCAACGCCGCGGTCTGCGCGCGAGTTGCGTGCACCGCGAATTCGCCCTTGTGATGGAACGCGCGCAGGCTGCCTTCGCGGACCTTGTCCTTCCAGCTCTTTACGTCGGCGACCATTTTCGGCGCATTGCGGATCACGCACAGTGACACCGACACCATCAGGAAGCCGAGAATCAGCATGAACCACCACGAGCTGTACACCGTGTACAGGCTCAGCGAACGGAAGATGTCCGCCCAGAACGGGCCGAACTGATTGACGTAATTGGGATACGGATCGTCCTGCGTGAGGACGGTGCCGATGATGCTGGCGATCGACAGAATCACGAGCAACGAGATGGCAAAACGCATCGAACTCAAGACTTCGACGACGCTGCGCATAACGCGATTGCCCGACTTGGACTGCAAACCCGACGTGGTGACGCTCATTCATACTCCGACTGAACAGCAAAAAAGGGTGAAGGGCTGTCGTAGGCACGACGCCCTCACCCTTTTCTTGTTTTGTACCGACCTCGCCGGGCCGGTTGCACTTGCGTGCGGACTTGTGAGAAAACGCGAGGCCGCCCGAGTTTTCTCACGCCCCCGCAGGGGGACTTGGCGCAAAGCGCCAAGTTTGGGGGCACTCTATCCTAGTGCAAGCCCGCGATGTAATCGGCCACTGCCTTGATCTCGCTATCCGACAGACGCGTTGCGATCGCATGCATCGGCTCGTTGTTGTTACGTGCGCCCGGACCTTGCGTGAACGCCAGCAACTGCGCCACCGTGTATTCCGCCCACTGCCCCGACAGCCGCGGATACTGCGACGGAATCCCCTGCCCGGTCGGACCGTGACAGCTTGCGCACGCCGGCACGCCCTTGTCGGCGATCCCGCCGCGATAAATCTTCTGACCGAGCGGAACGGTGTCTTTGTTGTGCGCGTAGCCTGGCTTCGGGGTCTGCGCCGCGAAATAGGCCGCGACGTTGACCATATCCTGATCGGACAGCGCCGCCGCCATGCCCGCCATGATCGCATTGTTACGCGCTGGCTGCTTGGCGCCCGGCTGGATCTTGAAGTCCTTGAGTTGCTTGACGAGATACTCAGGGTGCTGGCCCGCCAGCTTCGGATATGCGCCGCCGGCACTGTTGCCGTCTGCCCCGTGACATGACGCGCACACCTGCACCGCGATTGCCTGCCCCCGATTGACGTCCGGCTTTGCCGGTTCTGCTGCTCGTGCCTGAATTGCCAAACCTGAAAGACCTGCCGCTACATGAAGCACCATCAGAGTCTTGCTCAGTTGATTCATTCGCACACCCTGTCTCGTCTTGTGGGATTTTTAGAGAGCCCCTAAACCTGTCGCTGCGCGCCAGGCCCGGCGTTTTCTTGAAGGTTTTGCAAAACACGACGGCGACCGAGTGACCGCCAGGAGCCGCCAAGGCACGTGGGCTGGCCCCCTCAGGTTTTCAGTAAACCATCGTATTGTACAATAACTCGCTAATCGCTAAGACGCCAGTCGGGCTTGACCCGTCCCCACTCCGGGTTCCCCGGCGTCTCGAATCTTGGCCTGATCATGTCCTTCCTGCTCCACCAATCCCGCTTTTTCACGACCGTCAATCACTTGCGTGATCTGCCGGCCACTTCGCAACCCGAAATCTGCTTTGCGGGGCGCTCGAACGCGGGCAAGTCGACAGCCATCAATATTCTGTGCAATCAGAAGCGGCTGGCCTTCGCCAGTAAAACGCCGGGACGCACGCAGCATATCAATTACTTTTCGGTGGGCAAGGCGGACGAGCCGACCGCGCATCTGGTCGATCTGCCGGGCTATGGCTACGCGGAAGTGCCGGGCGCCGCCAAGGCGCATTGGGAAGCGCTGCTGTCCACCTATCTGCAATCGCGCTCGCAGCTGCGCGGCATGATCCTGATGATGGACTCGCGCCGCCCGCTGACGGATCTGGATCGCCGCATGATCGAGTGGTTCGCGCCGACCGGCAAGCCGATCCACACGCTCCTCACCAAGTGCGACAAATTGACGCGCCAGGAAAGCATAAACGCGTTGCGCGCGACGCAGAAAGGTCTGGCCGAGTATCGCACCGCCGGCTACCAGGGCGAACTGACCGCCCAGCTGTTCTCCGCGCTCAAACGCGTCGGCATCGACGAAGCGCACGAGCTGATCGAGAGCTGGCTGATCCCCGACGACAAGGGCGAAACGGACGCCGCTCAGTAAGCGAGTTGGCGTCTCGGGCGAGGACAAAAGCGCTATTCCGGCCGCCCATAAAAAAACCCGCCGCTTTAACGGCGGGTCAAACAGCCTAATCGAAAAACGACAGGCACCCGCTCAGGGAGGAGAAGCGGGGAGGTCAGCGCAAGGCGCCTTGCTCGATCGGTATGATATACCATTGTCTCGAAAAGTTTCCGGGAGCGGAGGCAGGCGTTACTTGTCCACTCCACATATCCACGTTTCCTCGATTCGCTATGAGCTTCTATCCGCACCACCGTCCGCGCCGCATGCGCCGCGACGACTTCTCGCGCCGTCTGATGCGGGAAAACATCCTCACCACCAACGATCTGATTTATCCAGTCTTTATAGTCGAAGGCACCAACGTGCGGCAAGCCGTGCCATCGATGCCTGGCGTCGAACGCGTGTCGGTCGATCTGCTGATGGGCGTGGCTGAGCAGTGCGTCGAACTGGGCGTGCCCGTGCTGTCGCTGTTTCCGGCGATCGAGCCGTCGCTGAAAACGCCCGATGGGCGCGAAGCGACCAACGCGGCCGGTTTGATTCCACGCGCGGTTCGCGAACTGAAGAAAAATTTCCCCGAGCTGGGCGTGCTCACCGACGTGGCGCTCGACCCGTACACGAGCCACGGCCAGGACGGCGTGCTCGACGAAGCCGGCTATGTCATCAACGACGAGACCGTCGAGATTCTGGTCGAACAGGCGCGTGCGCAGGCTGAAGCGGGGGTCGATATCGTCGCGCCGTCGGACATGATGGACGGCCGCATCGGCGCGATCCGCGAAATGTTCGAGAGCGAGGGTCTTGTCCACACGCGCATCATGGCTTATGCGGCCAAGTTCGCGTCGGCGTTTTACGGCCCGTTCCGCGACGCCGTCGGTTCCGCGACGAATTTGGGCAAAAGCAACAAGATGACCTACCAGATGGATCCGGCCAATTCGAATGAAGCGCTGCGCGAAGTGCAAGCGGACATCGACGAAGGCGCGGACATGGTGATGGTCAAGCCCGGCATGCCGTATCTGGATATCGTGCGCCGCGTGAAGGATGAGTTCCGGTTCCCGACGTACGCGTATCAGGTAAGCGGCGAATACGCGATGCTGAAAGCGGCCGCGCAGAACGGCTGGCTCGATCACGACAAGGCGATGATGGAATCGCTGCTGGCGTTCAAGCGGGCGGGCGCGGACGGGGTGCTGACCTATTTCGCGCTGGATGCCGCGCGGATTTTGCGTTCGCAGAAGTGACGTGACGAGACGCCTTGCGGGGCGTTTAAGCGTTGCAATGAACGGAGGACGGCTTTGTGTCGTGCCTCCGTTTTTTTCAAGCTTTCGTGGTCAGTCTGCGTCGAGCACGATTGCCTGACGCTTGACTGGCAGTCGATCGTCGCGGCCGCACACCGGCCGCCGCAGTCGCCGCGACCGACCAGCTGCTATCCGTTACGCGCCGGGCGCATTCGCCCGATCCAGACTGCGCAAGAATTTATCCGCCGACTCGTATCCCACGACGCGCAGCACTTCCCTACCACCCTGATCGAAAAAGATGATCCCCGGCGGACCAAATAGGCTGAAGCGCTTGAGCAGCGTTTGATCGTCGGAGTTGTTCGCGGTCACATCGGCGCGCAGCAGGTTCATCTGCTTCAATTTCGCCTGGACGCGCGGGTCGCTGAAAGTGAATTTCTCCATTTCCTTGCAGCTGACGCACCAGTCCGCGTAAAAATCGAGCATGGCGGGCTGTGCGGCCGCTTTGACGGCCTGGTCGAGCTCATTCGATGAGCGAACCGGCGCGAACGTCAGATCGCCCTGCGGCGCGCTGTCCGGCTTATTCGACGCGCTCGCGACACCCGCTTCCCCGCCACGCGCCGCCAGCACGGCAAGCGGGCGCAGCGGATCGGAGGAGCCCGCCGCCAGACCAACCAGCAGGACTGCAGCCCAGATAGCGAGCGCAGCGCCCAAGCCTCGGCCAAGCCTGCGCCACACGGAAGCCTGCGCAGTCGGCGCCGAAAATAAGCCGAGAGAGGCCGAGGCGACCAGCAACCAGAGCGCGCTCAGCAGCATCGTCGCCGTCGCGCCGAGCACCGGCCAAACGATCCATAACGCGGCCGCAAGCAGCACGACGCCGAAGAAGACCTTGACGCCGTCCATCCATGCGCCGGCTCGCGGCAGCAGCGTGCCCGCGCCAAAACCGAGGATGAGCAGCGGCACGCCTAGACCCAGCCCCATCGAGAACAGCGCCGCGCCACCGAGCACCGCGTCGCCCGTATGCGCAATGAACGCCAGCACTGCAAAAAGCGGTGCGGTCATGCACGCGCCGACCACCAGCGCGGACAGCGCGCCCATCACCGCAACAGCCGCAAACTTACCGCCGGAGCGCCTGGACGACGCGTGTGAAACGCCGTCCTGCCAACTTTGCGGCAGCGCGATGTCGACACCCGCAATCAGGGTCAGCGCGAAAATGGTCAAAAGTACGCCGAATGCGCCAAGTACCCACGGATTCTGCAGCCATGCGCCGAGACTCTGCCCGACCAACGCAGCGGCGATACCGAGCGCCGTATACACGAGCGCCATGCCGATGACATAGGCCAGCGACAGCGCAAATCCGCGGGCACGCGTCACGCGCGCGCCTTCGCCGATGATGATCGCCGAGAGAATCGGAATCATCGGATACGAACAGGGGAGCAGGCTGAGCACGGCGCCGGCGACGAAAAAGAGCCCGACGATCGCGAAGAAGCCGCCGCCTTGCAGCAGCGACTGCGCGTAATCGGCGCTGGTAGCGCGGTCGTACCATGAGGTGCCCGCGGGGACGGCGGCTGCCGGCGCGGCCGCGCTGCCGGCCGGTTGAAGTGCCGCGCCGGTTACGTGATACACGCGCTCCATCGGCGGATAGCAGATGCCCGCATCGGCACAGCCTTGCGACGTCACTGCCAGATCGAACGGTCCAGCCGCCTGTTTAACCGGAATCCGGATAGTCAGTTCGTTCCGATACGTCTCGACGTTCTTGTTAAAGGTCTGATCGAACTTGATGTGGCCGGCCGGCAATTGCGGCTCGCCGATCGTGGTCGTGCCGTTACGCGTCGCGAACGCGAAGCGCTCACGGTACATGTAGTAGCCGTCCGCGATTTTGTAGGTCACGTCGACTTCGCCGGGCTTCTCCGACGCGCTGAATTTGAACGCGACCGCGGGATCCAGGAAATCGTCCGCCGCGCGGGCGAGCGTGCCGAACTGCGCGAAGATCAGGCAGCCGAGCAGAAAGAATGCGGTGCGCAGCGCATTGCGCGCGCGCCGGTCGAGGCCGTTAAACATGGAGAGGACGTTGGGTTTCAGCAGTGATCCACTGGCCGTACGCGGCCGACGCCGTCGCTTGCCATGAGAGGATTTCCGGCGTGTCGTAGGGATGGTGAGCCTGAATGTACTGCTCGAGTTCAAGCACGCGTGCCGCGCTGGTCTTGAACAGCAACTGGATTTCCTGCGCGGTTTCAACCGCACCCTGCCAGTGGTAGCTGGACTGCACGGAGCCTAATTGCGTGACACAGGCGCATAGCCGCATGGCCAAAGCATCCGCAGCAAGCTTCTGGGCCACGGCGGCATCCGGCACCGTCGTCAGAATCAACGTCACATTCACGCTCACAGATGGCTCCGGGCAAGGCACGATTCAGGTGCCGATATCGTATCACCTGGTCTTGCCTGCACGCAGGCCGCTCCGCAGCGGCCACGCGGCGGATGGCCGCTGCCAACGCCTGACGCTACAAACAAAAAAGCCAGACTTTGCGCCTGGCTTTTTAAGATGCTCGGAAGCTTATTCAGCTTCTTGCACTTCGACTTCTTCAACTTCCGGACGGTCGAGCAATTCGACCAGTGCCATCGGAGCGTTGTCGCCGACGCGGAAGCCGAACTTCAGGACGCGCAGGTAGCCGCCCGGACGGGTAGCGTAACGCGGGCCCAGAACTTCGAACAGCTTCGTGACCGAGTCACGATCGCGCAGGCGGTTGAACGCCAGACGACGATTTGCCAGCGACGGCTTCTTGCCGAGCGTGATCAGCGGCTCGACAACCTTACGGAGTTCTTTTGCTTTCGGCAGCGTGGTCTTGATGACTTCGTGCTCGATCAGCGAGTTGGACATATTACGGAGCATAGCCAGACGGTGGCTGCTCGTGCGGTTCAGTTTCCGCAAACCATGACGGTGACGCATGTTAATTCCTTCGATTCAAAGTTTTGGTCCAGCTCTTCTATCGCGCTCGAACTACCTGCGGTTTCCCAACGGTAGCGAGTGCACGGGCCGGTAGTGAAAAAAGACAAGACGCGGATTTTAAAGGAAAATCCGCGTCTTTGCCAGTGCAGCGGCGGGTTCTGTCCCGGGATTACTTGTCCAGACCAGCCGGCGGCCAGTTTTCAAGTTTCATGCCGAGCGTCAAACCACGCGACGCCAGTACTTCCTTGATTTCGTTCAGCGACTTGCGGCCCAGATTCGGCGTCTTGAGCAGCTCGTTTTCCGTGCGCTGGATCAGGTCGCCGATGTAGTAAATGTTCTCGGCCTTCAGGCAGTTCGCGGAACGAACCGTCAGTTCGAGATCATCCACCGGACGCAGCAGGATCGGATCGATCTGCGGCGCGCGCGACGGCGCTTCAGCCGTTGCTTCGGTGCCTTCCAGTGCAGCGAATACCGACAGTTGATCGACCAGAATGCGCGCCGATTGACGGATCGCTTCTTCCGGCGAAATCACACCGTTGGTTTCGATGTTCATCACGAGCTTGTCGAGGTCGGTACGCTGTTCGACGCGAGCGCTTTCAACGGCGTAGCTCACGCGGCGAACCGGCGAGAACGACGCGTCCAGCACGATACGACCGATGATCTTGGCCGACTCTTCGCCATAACGACGCACATTGCCCGGCACATAGCCGCGGCCCTTTTCGACCTTGATTTGCACGTCGAGCTTGCCGCCCTTCGACAGATGCGCAATCACGTGATCCGGATTGATCACTTCGCAATCGTGCGCGAGTTCGATGTCGCCAGCAGTGACAACGCCTTCGCCTTCCTTGCGCAGCGTAACCGTGACTTCATCACGGTTGTGCAGCTTGAACACCACGCCCTTCAGGTTTAACAACAGGTTGACTACGTCCTCTTGCACACCGTCGAGCGTCGAATACTCATGTACGACGCCTGCGATCGTCACTTCGGTCGGCGCGTAGCCGATCATCGACGACAGCAGCACGCGCCGGAGCGCGTTACCCAAGGTGTGGCCGTAACCGCGTTCAAACGGTTCCATGACCACTTTCGCATGGCTCTCACCAAGCGATTCAACAGCGATGATCTTGGGCTTCAACAAACTGGTTTGCATAGGTTTTCCTTTTCAATACCCTCGGCTCGTTACACCGATAAGGCTGACCGGTAACAACCTGAAAATAAACAGCCGAGGCGCCCCCTTGCTCAGCGCAATCAGGGTACCCCGGCCGTTAATCCGATTACCGCGAATACAATTCGACGATCAGGCTTTCGTTGATATCGCCAGCGATGTCGCTGCGTTCCGGCTTTTGCTTGAACGTGCCTTCGAACTTCTTCGAATCGACGGCGACCCAGCTCGGCAGACCGCCTTGCTCAGCCAGCGACAGCGCTTCGAGAATACGCGCCTGCTTCTTCTTCGTTTCGCGCACTGCGACGACGTCGCCAGCCTTCACTTGCATCGACGGGATGTTCGACACAACGCCGTTCACGACGATCGCCTTGTGGCTCACGAGCTGACGCGCTTCAGCGCGCGTCGAGCCGAAGCCCATGCGGTACACGACGTTGTCCAGACGCGATTCGAGCAATTGCAGCAGGTTTTCACCCGTGTTGCCCTTCAGGCGGTCGGCTTCAGCGAAGTAACGACGGAATTGACGCTCGAGGACACCGTAGATGCGCTTCACTTTTTGCTTTTCGCGCAGCTGCGTGCCGTAGTCGGACGTGCGTGCGCCCGAGGTGCGGCCGTGTTGGCCGGGCTTGCTGTCAAGTTTGCACTTGTCAGCGAGCGAACGACGGGCGCTCTTCAGGAAGAGGTCAGTGCCTTCACGGCGGGACAGCTTGGCCTTAGGGCCGATATAACGTGCCACGTTGATTCCTTTGTTGATTGATCACGCGGATGCATGCACTCGCGCTAGTCCGAACCCTTTGGGTCGAACGGTGGGCTTAGTCAATTCAATAACGCAAGCAGCCTGCCGCCGCCCAAGGCGGCAACAGGCGCTAGCAAAATCGGCGTCTTAGATACGACGACGCTTCGGCGGACGGCAGCCGTTGTGCGGGACCGGGGTCACGTCGGAGATCGCGGTGATCTTGATACCAAGACCATGCAACGCGCGCACCGCCGACTCACGGCCAGGACCGGGGCCCTTGATCCGCACTTCGAGGTTCTTCACGCCGTATTCCATCGCCACGCGGCCAGCCGATTCGGCCGCCACCTGGGCTGCAAACGGGGTCGATTTGCGCGAACCCTTGAAGCCTTGACCACCCGACGTTGCCCAAGCAAGTGCATTGCCTTGACGATCGGTGATCGTGATGATGGTGTTGTTGAACGACGCGTGAACGTGAACCACGCCCTCGGCGACGTTCTTCTTGACCTTCTTGCGAACGCGTTGCGCCGCGGAGTTGTTCGAAGCCTTAGCCATTACGTTTTCCTGTAACTGTCAGTTCCGCTTACTTCTTCAGCGATTGCGCTGCACGACGCGGACCCTTGCGCGTACGGGCATTCGTACGCGTACGTTGGCCGCGCAGGGGCAAGCCCTTACGATGCCGAACGCCACGGTAGCAGCCGAGATCCATCAGGCGCTTGATGTTCATCGTCGTTTCACGGCGCAGATCGCCTTCAACGATGAACTTGCCGACTTCTTCACGCAGCTTTTCGAGGTCTGCGTCGTTCAGGTCTTTGACCTTCTTCGAAAATGCCACACCAGCAGCGACGCAGATGTCGCGCGAGCGCGTGCGGCCGACACCGTAAATAGCCGTCAGGCCGATTTCGGTATGCTGGTGATTCGGGATGTTAACCCCTGCGATACGAGCCATTGTTTTTCCTCAAACAAAAAGCGCAGCAAAAAGCGCGGCGTTCAGCCTTGACGCTGTTTGTGGCGCGGATCAGAGCTGCAAATCACGCGCACAACGCCTTTGCGCTTGATGATCTTGCAATTGCGGCAAATGCGCTTAACCGATGCCATCACTTTCATGATATTACCCTTTTTTCAAATCACTTCGCCCGGAACACGATCCGCGCACGCGACAGATCGTAAGGCGTCAATTCAACCGTCACCTTGTCGCCAGGCAAGATTCGGATGTAGTGCATCCGCATCTTGCCGGATATGTGTCCCAATACGACATGGCCGTTTTCCAGCTTCACCCTGAAGGTAGCGTTAGGCAGGTTTTCGATGACTTCACCCTGCATCTGGATAACATCGTCTTTGGCCATAAGTCCTTTCAACGCATCGGGACGCCGCCGCCTTTGAAATTAGCTTTCTTCAGCAGCGATTCATACTGTTGCGACATAACGTACGACTGCACCTGCGCCATGAAATCCATTGTGACGACGACAATGATCAGCAGCGACGTTCCACCAAAATAAAACGGCACGTTCCAGCGCAGCACCAGAAACTCGGGCAGCAGACAAACAAACACGATGTAGATCGCACCGGCCAGCGTCAGACGCGTCAGGATGCGGTCGATGTATCGCGCTGTTTGATCGCCCGGGCGGATGCCTGGGACGAAAGCGCCACTCTTTTTCAGGTTGTCGGCCGTCTCTCTGCTGTTGAACACCAATGCGGTGTAGAAAAAACAGAAGAAAACGATCGCCAACGCGTACAGCAACACGTACACAGGTTGACCGGGCTTGAGGGCCTCTGCCACGTTGTGCAACGTGTCTGCGAACCAGCTGGTACGCGACCCCGAACTAAACCAGTTCAGGATAGTTGCCGGGAAGAGAATGATCGACGATGCAAAGATCGGCGGAATCACGCCCGACATATTCAACTTCAGCGGCAGATGCGAAGACTGTCCGCCGTAAATCTTGTTGCCGACCTGCCGCTTCGCGTAATTCACAAGAATCTTGCGCTGGCCGCGTTCGATGAACACCACCAGATACGTAACAGCAGCAATCAGCGCGACGACGATAATCGCGGATATCGGGCTCATCGAACCGGTTTGCACCAGTGAAACGAGACCACCGATCGCATTCGGGAAACCCGCTGCAATCCCGCCGAAAATAATGATCGAGATGCCGTTGCCAAGCCCGCGCTCCGTGATCTGCTCACCCAGCCACATCAGGAACATCGTGCCGGTCACCAGCGTCACGACCGTCGTCAACCGAAAAACCATCCCCGGATCGATCACCAGGCCCGGCTGATTTTCCAACGCGACGGCAATGCCGAACGCCTGGAACGTCGCCAGCAGGACCGTAAAGATACGCGTGTACTGCGTAATCTTCCGTTGACCCGCCTGCCCTTCCTTTTTCAGCGCTTCGAGTTGTGGCGAGACGATTGCCAACAGCTGCATGATGATCGACGCCGAAATGTACGGCATGATCCCCAGCGCAAAAATCGTGAACCGCGATAGCGCGCCACCCGAGAACATGTTGAACATGCCAAGGATGCCGCCCGACTGACTTTGGAACAACTTTGCCAGTTGGTCCGGGTCAATACCCGGCACCGGAATATGCGCGCCGATACGGTAGACGATCAGCGCCAGCAGCAGGAACACTGCCCGCCGACGCAGATCGCCGAACTTCGCCGCGCTGCGACCGGGTTTTGCGAGACTCGGGCTGTTAGCCAAGTACCTTCTCCGATGCAAATGCTAGTGACGGCAAATAACTTGCGCGTTACTCGGCGAATGAGCCGCCAGCTGCTTCGACAGCAGCGCGCGCACCCTTCGTCGCACCCAGACCTTTCACAACAATCTTGCGCTTCAACTCGCCAGTCTTGATGATCTTGGCACTCGTGATCATCTCGCCAATCAGGCCGGCTTGTTTCAGAGCCAACAGATCGATCTCGTCGACCGGCAGCTTTTCCAGATCCGAGAGACGCACTTCACCAACGAATTCCTTCGTCAGCGAGGTGAAGCCACGCTTCGGCAGGCGACGTTGCAGCGGCATTTGACCGCCTTCGAAGCCAACCTTGTGAAAGCCGCCCGAACGCGACTTCTGACCCTTGTGACCGCGGCCAGCCGTCTTGCCCAGACCGGAGCCGATGCCACGGCCGACGCGACGCTTAGCGTGCTTCGAACCTTCAGCCGGCTTCAGGTTATTCAATTCCATTATCAACTCCTTGAGTCCTGGTCAGCCGCTTAGCTGATGACCTTAACGAGGTACGAAACCTTGTTGATCATGCCGCGCACGGCCGGCGTGTCCTGCAACTCGCTAACCGAGTTGAGTCGGCGCAGACCCAAGCCACGCACCGTTGCACGGTGCGTTTCACGGGTGCCGATCAGGCTCTTGACGAGCTGGACCTTGACAGTTTTATCAGACATGGTGTCCACCTTAGCCCAGAATATCTTCGACGGACTTGCCGCGCTTCGCCGCGATGTCGCCCGGCGTCGACTGCTTGCGCAGACCGTCGAGCGTTGCACGAACGAGGTTGTACGGGTTCGTCGAACCGTGGCTCTTAGCAACCACGTTTTGCACGCCCATCACGTCGAACACTGCGCGCATCGGACCACCAGCGATCACGCCCGTACCATCCTTCGCCGGAGCGAGGAGGACGGCGGATGCGCCGTGCTTACCGTGCACTTCGTGTTGCAACGTACCGTTCTTCAGCGGCACCTTGAACATGTTGCGGCGAGCTTGTTCCATTGCCTTTTGAACAGCAACCGGAACTTCCTTCGCTTTGCCCTTGCCCATGCCGATGCGGCCATCGCCGTCGCCAACCACGGTCAGTGCGGCAAAACCGAGAATCCGGCCGCCCTTCACAACCTTGGTCACGCGGTTGACCGAAATCATCTTTTCGCGCAGGCCGTCGTCGCGTTCGTCAGCCTGAACTTTCGCTTGCATCTTTGCCATGACGAATTCTTCCCTTAGAACTTGAGTCCGGCTTCGCGCGCCGCATCAGCCAGCGCTTTCACGCGGCCGTGGTAACGGAAACCCGAACGGTCGAAGGCGACGGATTCGATGCCGGCAGCCTTAGCCTTTTCTGCGATGCGCTTACCGATCAAGGTCGCAGCATTGACGTTGCCGCCCTTGCCCGTTTGATCAGCCAGTTGCGCACGCACTTCGGCCTCGAGCGTCGACGCGCTGGCGAGCACCTTGGTGCCGCACGGCGAGAACACTTGCGCATAGATGTGCGTGTTCGTGCGATGCACGGCGAGACGCGCGACCTGCAGCTCAGCGATCTTGATACGCGTCTGACGAGCGCGGCGCAGGCGAGATTGAGTCTTATCCATGATTGCGCACCCTTACTTCTTCTTCGTTTCTTTGAGGATCACAACCTCATTGGCATAACGCACACCCTTGCCCTTATAGGGCTCCGGCGGGCGATAGCCGCGCACTTCTGCCGCGACCTGGCCAACTTGTTGCTTATTGATCCCCTTGATCACGATTTCGGTTTGCGTCGGGGTTTCAGCCTTGACGCCTTCCGGCATCTGGTGCACCACAGGGTGCGAGAAACCCAGCGACAGGTTCAACTTGTCGCCTTGCGCCTGTGCGCGGTAACCGACGCCAACCAGCGTCAGCTTGCGCTCGAAACCCTTCGTCACGCCGTTCACCATGTTCGCAACCAGTGCGCGCATCGTGCCCGACATCGCATTCGCTTCGCGGCTTGCGTCAACCGGCTCGAAATTCAGCGTGCCGTTGTCGTTCACCACTTTCACGAGGCGGTTTGCCGCCTGCGTAATCGTACCCAGCGGGCCCTTGACGGTGATGCGATCGTCGCTCAGGGCCACTTCTGCGCCTTGCAGCGCGACCGGGCTTTTACCTACTCGAGACATGTTTCTCTCCTTTCGGCCTTAAGCGACGTAGCAGATGACTTCGCCGCCAACGCCCGTTGCACGCGCCTTGCGGTCCGTCATCACGCCCTTCGGCGTCGACACGATTGCCACGCCGAGGCCATTCATGACCACGGGGATGTCGTTACGGCCGCGGTACACACGCAGACCAGGCTTCGAGACGCGTTCAATGCGCTCGATAACCGGACGGCCAGCGTAGTACTTCAACACGATGTTCAATTCAGACTTCGCACCTTCGGACTTCACTGCGAAATCATCGATATAGCCTTCGTCCTTCAGGACCTGCGCAATCGCAACCTTGACTTTCGACGAGGGCATTGTCACCGAGACTTTCTCAACCATCTGCGCATTGCGGATGCGAGTCAGCATATCGGCGATAGGATCACTCATGCTCATTTACGTTTCTCCTATTACCAGCTCGCCTTGGTCAGGCCAGGGATCTCGCCGCGGAACGCGATTTCGCGAATCTTGTTACGCGCCAGCCCGAATTTACGGAACGTGCCACGCGGGCGACCGGTAATTGCGCAACGATTGCGCTTACGGGTCGGGTTAGAGTTGCGCGGCAATTGTTGCAGTTCCAGACGTGCTGCGTAATGCTCTTCGTCCGACTTGCTCATATCGCCGATGATCGCTTTCAGCTCAGCACGCTTGGGAGCGTACTTAGCAGCCAAGCGAGCACGCTTCTTTTCACGTTCGATCAGTGCCAGTTTAGCCACGGTAACCTCAGTTTCTGAACGGGAACTTGAAGCTGGCGAGCAGAGCCTTTGCTTCGTCGTCGGTCTTCGCAGTCGTCGTGATGCTGATGTTCAGCCCACGCAGTGCGTCGATCTTGTCGTAGTCGATTTCGGGGAAAATGATCTGCTCTTTCACACCGATGTTGTAGTTGCCGCGACCATCGAACGCACGACCCGACACACCACGGAAGTCACGCACACGGGGGAGCGCGACCGTCACGAAACGGTCCAGAAATTCGTACATTGCCTGACCACGCAACGTGACCATTGCACCGATCGGATAGCCCTGACGGATCTTGAAGCCAGCGATTGCCTTGCGTGCCTTCGTGATCACCGGCTTCTGGCCTGCGATCTTCGTCAGGTCGCCAACGGCGTTTTCGATGATCTTCTTGTCAGCAACCGCTTCGCCAAGGCCCATGTTCAGGGTGATCTTGGTGATGCGCGGCACTTCCATCACGGACTTGTAACCGAACTTCTCGATGAGGCCGGGTACAACCTTCTCTTTGTAAAACTCTTGCAAACGAGCCATTTTTTTACTCCGCAGCGTCAGGCGCTCAGCTCGGCACCGGTCGTTTTAAGGAAACGGACTTTCTTGTCTCCTTCGACCTTGATGCCTACACGCGACGCCTTGCCATTCGCGTCGACCAATGCGACGTTCGAAATTTGCAGCGGCATCGTCTTGGCTTCAACACCGCCCGTCGTACCCTTCATCGGGTTCGGCTTGACGTGTTTCTTGACGAGGTTGATACCCTCGACAATCACTTTGCCCTCGCCAACGGACAGCACGACGCCGCGCTTGCCTTTATCTTTGCCGGTGATGACGATAACTTCGTCACCTTTGCGAATCTTGTTCATCGCGACTCCTTACAGCACTTCAGGTGCCAACGAAACGATCTTCATGAATCGTTCGCTGCGCAACTCGCGCGTGACAGGCCCGAAAATACGGGTGCCAATAGGTTCGAGCTTGGCATTCAACAACACAGCGGCGTTGCCATCGAACTTGATCAGCGAGCCGTCCTGACGGCGCACGCCCTTGGCGGTGCGAACCACCACGGCGTTGTAAATTTCGCCTTTCTTCACGCGCCCGCGCGGCGTTGCTTCTTTGACGGTCACCTTGATGATGTCGCCAATGCTGGCATAACGACGCTTCGAGCCGCCGAGCACCTTGATGCACATGACTTCACGCGCACCCGTGTTGTCGGCCACTTCAAGCCGAGTTTCGGTCTGGATCATGGTTTATCTTTCCCAACTTAATCCGGTCACACCACCATGGCGTACCCGGTCAGTCTTGGTCCCGTCAGCCAATCGGCTGCTTGGGTATGAACAGCAGCGACGGCAAACGAAACCCGCCATCGCAATCCGGTGAATCCTACGGAACAGACTGGCGCCCGATCCGCTTCCCCCACCAACTTCGCCCGCGACGGGGCTCCCATAAAGAGGGAAGACCGAGAGTATAACAAATAATCTCGGTCTTGCAAGCGAAATCTACTGCGATTTCAACAACTTCTACTACTTCGCGGCGTCAGATGACGCGAGCAGCCTCGACCAGGCGAGCCACAACCCAAGCTTTCGTCTTCGAAATCGGACGCGTTTCCTGGATTTCAACAAGGTCGCCCTCGTTGTACGTGTTCGCGTCGTCGTGCGCGTGGTACTTCTTCGAACGCACAACGTACTTGCCGTAGATCGGGTGCTTCACGCGGTGCTCAACCAGCACGGTGACCGTCTTGTCCATCTTGTTGCTGACGACCTTGCCGACCAGCGTCCGCTTGAGCGAGGTTTTTACGCTATCGTTCATTTCTGGTTCGCCTTCTCAGTCAGGACGGTCCGCACACGTGCGATGTCGCGACGAACCTTCTTCAGCTGGCTCGTGTTCGTGAGCTGCTGGGTCGCGAGTTGCATGCGCAGGCCGAATTGCGCCTTCAACAGGTCCGACAGCTCCTTGTTGAGCGCGGCCTGATCTTTCTGGTGAAGTTCGGATGCCTTCATCATTTGCTCCTTAGGCGCCGAGCTGACGCACGATAAACGTCGTCTTGAGCGGCAGCTTAGCTGCAGCCAGACGGAACGCTTCGCGTGCCAGCTCTTCGGTTACGCCGTCCATTTCGTACAGCATCTTGCCCGGTTGAATCTCTGCGACGTAGTACTCAGGGTTACCTTTACCGTTACCCATACGTACTTCAGCCGGCTTGTGCGAGATCGGCTTGTCCGGGAAGATGCGAATCCAGATGCGGCCACCACGCTTGATGTGACGCGTCATTGCACGACGTGCCGCTTCAATCTGGCGCGCGGTCAAGCGACCACGACCGATAGCCTTCAGGCCGAATTCACCGAACGACACCGCGTTGCCGCGGGTAGCGATACCGGTGTTACGACCCTTCTGCTCTTTGCGATACTTTCTGCGTTTCGGTTGCAGCATCGTTATTCTCCAGTCTTCCCGCCGTCGCCGGCACCGCCAGCTCGACGAGGAGCGCCACGGCGTGCACCTGCCGGGCCACCACCTTCACCATCACGACGCGGACGGCGATCGCCACCCGGACGTGCGTTGCGGCGCGGACGCTTTTCTTCGGCGACTTCTTCAACCACCGGTGCGTCGTTGCGGCCGAGCGTGTCGCCCTTGTAGACCCAGACCTTCACGCCGATGATGCCGTACGTCGTCTTCGCTTCCGAAGTTGCGTAGTCGATATCAGCACGCAGCGTATGAAGCGGCACGCGACCTTCGCGATACCATTCCGTACGAGCGATTTCGATACCGTTCAGGCGGCCAGCGCTCATGATCTTGATGCCTTGAGCACCCAGACGCATTGCGTTTTGCATCGCACGCTTCATCGCGCGGCGGAACATAATCCGGCGCTCGAGCTGTTGCGTGATCGAATCCGCGATCAGTTGCGCATCGGTTTCCGGCTTGCGGATTTCTTCGATGTTGACGTGAACCGGAACGCCCATACGCTTTTGCAGCTCGGACTTCAGCAGTTCAATGTCTTCACCCTTCTTACCGATCACGACACCCGGACGCGAGCTGAAAATCGTGATGCGGGCGTTCTTTGCAGGACGCTCGATCACAACGCGGCCGACGGACGCGTTCTTCAGCTTCTTCTTCAGGTATTCACGAACACCGATGTCTTCCTGCAACATCGCCGCGAAATTGTTGTTGTTCGCGTACCAACGCGACGCCCAATTGCGGCTGACGGCCAAACGGAAGCCAGTCGGATGAATTTTCTGTCCCATCGTATGACCCCTTAATTCCCGACCGTCACAGTGATGTGACAGGATTGCTTCTCGATGCGGTTACCGCGGCCTTTAGCGCGCGCGGTGAAACGCTTGAGCGACGCAGCCTTGTCGATGTAGATGCTCGTGATCTTGAGCTCATCGATATCGGCGCCTTCGTTATGCTCCGCATTCGCGATCGCCGACAGCACGACCTTTTTCACGATTCCCGCAGCCTTCTTCGGCGAGAACGTCAGAACGTTCAGCGCCTTGTCGACCGGCAAACCGCGGATCTGGTCAGCCACAAGGCGCGTTTTCTGCGCCGAGATGCGGGCACCGCGATGAATTGCTTTCACTTCCATCATGAGCCCCTTATTTCTTAGCCTTCTTGTCGGCTGCGTGACCCTTGAACGTACGGGTCAATGCAAACTCGCCAAGCTTGTGGCCGACCATGTTTTCCGAGATGTACACCGGAACGTGTTGACGGCCGTTATGAACGGCGATCGTCAGACCGATGAAATCCGGGAGGATCGTCGAACGGCGCGACCAGGTTTTGATCGGCTTCTTATCCCGCGAAGCTGCTGCCGCCTCAACTTTCTTCAGCAAATGGGCGTCGCAGAACGGACCTTTTTTTACAGAACGTGCCATTGCCTACTCCTTAACGCTTGTGACGGCGCTGGACGATCATGCTCGTCGTGCGCTTATTGCTGCGGGTGCGATAACCCTTAGCAGGCGTGCCCCACGGGCTCACCGGATCGCGACCTGCAGCCGTCTTGCCTTCACCACCACCGTGCGGGTGATCGACCGGGTTCATTGCAACGCCACGCACCGTCGGGCGGATACCGCGCCAGCGGTTTGCGCCAGCCTTACCGATTTGACGGAGGCTATGCTCTTCGTTGCCAACTTCACCAATCGTCGCGCGGCACTCAACGTGGACGCGGCGGATTTCACCCGAGCGCAGGCGGACCTGTGCGTAGATGCCTTCACGAGCCAGCAGCATCGCCGACGTACCAGCCGAACGCGCCATTTGCGCGCCCTTGCCCGGCAGCATTTCGATGCAGTGAATCGTCGTACCGACCGGAATGTTGCGGATCGGCAGCGTGTTACCTGCGCGGATCGGAGCTTCCGAACCCGACATCAGTTGCTGGCCAACCGTCACACCCTTCGGAGCGATGATGTACTTGCGCTCGCCGTCTGCGTACAGAACCAGCGCGATGTTCGCGCTACGGTTCGGATCGTACTCAAGACGTTCGACCTTCGCTGCGATACCGTCCTTGTTGCGGCGGAAATCGACGACGCGATAGTGATGCTTGTGACCACCGCCCTTATGACGGGTAGTGATGTGACCGTTGTTATTACGACCGGCGGTCGAGGATTGCGAGTCGAGCAGCGGTGCGTACGGCTTGCCCTTATGCAGATCCTTGTTGACCACCTTGACCATCGCACGGCGACCCGGCGAAGTCGGCTTAACTTTAACGATTGCCATGATTACTTGGCCTCCGCTTCAAAGTTGATTTCCTGGCCGGGCTTCAGGCAGACGTACGCCTTCTTCACGTCCTTGCGCTTGCCCATGAAGCGGCCAAAGCGCTTGGCTTTGCCCTTCGAGACCAGCACGTTGACGGAATTGACTTCCACCTTGAACAGCAGCTCGACTGCAGCTTTCACTTCCTGCTTCGTGGCATCGGGCGCGACTTCGAACACAACTTGTTCGTTCTTGTCGGCCACCAGCGTCGCCTTTTCGGAGATCACCGGCGCGAGCAGGACCTGCATCAAACGATGATCGTTCTTGCGAATCTCGCTCATGACAGCAACTCCTCGATCTGGGCGACCGCAGCCTTCGTGATCAGGATCTTCTTGAAGTAGATCAGCGACAGCGGGTCGGCGTAACGCGGCTCGACAACTGCCACATGGGCCAGGTTGCGCGACGCGAGGTACAGGTTTTCGTCAACCGTGTCGGTGATCACCAGCACGGATTCGAGACCCATCGCCTTGAATTTTTCGGCCAGCAGCTTCGTCTTCGGCGCTTCGAGCGTCAGCTCGTCGACCACCGAGATGCGGCCTTCGCGGGCCAGCTGCGAGAAGATCGAGCAGAGACCTGCGCGATGCATCTTCTTGTTGACCTTGTGCGAAAAGTTTTCTTCCGGCGAATTCGGGAAGATACGGCCACCGCCGCGCCACAACGGGCTCGACGACATACCGGCACGGGCGCGGCCCGTACCCTTTTGGCGCCACGGCTTCTTGGTCGTGTGCTTAACTTGCTCACGGTCCTTCTGCGCGCGGTTGCCGCTGCGGGCATTCGCTTGATACGCCACTACCACCTGGTGAATCAGGGCTTCGTTGTAATCGCGGCCGAACACGACGTCCGACGCGCTAACGCCTGCACCTTCCTGACCATTGGCATTCAGGAGCTTAAGTTCCATTATTTCGCTCCTTTCACGGCACGCGTCTTCACGGCCGGCGTAACGAATACCTTGCCACCCTTCGCACCCGGAACGGCGCCCTTGACCAGCAACAGCTTGCGGTCAGCGTCGATACGAGCGATTTCGAGGTTTTGCACGGTTACCGTATCGTCACCCATGTGACCGGTCATGCGCTTACCCGGGAAAACACGACCCGGATCCTGCGCCATACCGATCGAGCCCGGCACGTTGTGCGAGCGCGAGTTACCGTGCGATGCACGGCCGGATGCGAAGTTGTAACGCTTGATGGTACCGGCGTAGCC
The DNA here is from genome assembly GCF_003634175.1 of Paraburkholderia sp. BL17N1. Taxonomy (NCBI): domain Bacteria; kingdom Pseudomonadati; phylum Pseudomonadota; class Betaproteobacteria; order Burkholderiales; family Burkholderiaceae; genus Paraburkholderia; species Paraburkholderia sp. BL17N1. Next base: position 1,709,836 of record NZ_RBIW01000001.1, on the reverse strand, counting down.
CTTACCGATCGACACGCCTTGCACGTCGACCTTCTGGCCTACTTCGAACAGGTCGGGACCGACCACGGTGCCGTTCGACAACTCGGCAGCCTTGGCAGCATCGATCTGGAATTCTTTGAGGATTTCACCGGCTTGAACACCGGCTTTGGCGAGATGACCGGCCAACGGCTTCGTCACGCGCGATGCACGGCGCGTACCGAATGCAACCTGCACGGCCGTGTAGCCGTCGGTTTCAACAGTCTTGATCTGCGTCACGCGGTTGTCGGACACGTCCAGCACGGTAACGGGAATCGAATCCCCTTCTGCCGTGAAGATACGGGTCATGCCAACCTTGCGACCTACGAGTCCAAGGCTCATCGTTTTCTCCATTCCCGACTGCGATTGGTCGGGGCTAATTTACAAAATGCCGGTGCCGTTTCGGGCGTGAAATCACGCTGCAGCGCACCGACTTTTTTGCGCAAATGCGCGAAAAGCCGACTATTATAGCGAGGCTTTTCGTTTTCCGCAAGCAATCAATGACTTAGCGCTGCCTGGTACGCCAGGCAACACTTTGAAGCTTTATTGCAACTTGATTTCCACGTCCACGCCAGCCGGCAGGTCCAGCTTCATCAGTGCGTCAACGGTCTTGTCCGTCGGATCGACGATGTCCATCAGGCGTTGGTGCGTACGGATTTCGAGCTGATCGCGCGACGTCTTGTTGACGTGCGGCGAGCGCAGGATGTCGAAGCGTTGAATGCGGGTCGGCAGGGGCACCGGACCACGAACGATTGCGCCAGTCCGCTTTGCCGTGTCGACGATTTCAGCTGCCGATTGATCGATCAGGCGATAGTCGAAAGCCTTCAGGCGAATGCGGATTTTCTGGTTCTGCATGACAATTCCTTGGAAAAGAGCGAGGCGGTATTGCACCGCCAGACAATAAAAGAACGTAGAGCCGGACGCCCGCGGAGGGCCGGCGCCCGGCTCCGGGCACCACTTACAGCAAATACATCAATCCGCGATTTTACTCGAGAATCTTGGCAACCACACCTGCGCCGACCGTACGGCCGCCTTCGCGGATTGCGAAACGCAGACCTTCTTCCATCGCGATCGGGTTGATCAGCTTCACCGTGATCGACACGTTGTCGCCCGGCATGACCATTTCCTTGTCCTTCGGCAACTCGATCGAGCCCGTCACGTCCGTCGTACGGAAGTAGAACTGCGGACGATAGTTGTTGAAGAACGGCGTGTGACGGCCACCTTCGTCCTTGCTCAGCACGTACACTTCAGCCGTGAAGTGCGTGTGCGGGTTGATCGAACCCGGCTTGGCCAGCACCTGGCCACGCTCCACGTCTTCACGCTTCGTGCCGCGCAGCAGGATACCGACGTTGTCGCCTGCCTGACCCTGATCGAGCAGCTTGCGGAACATTTCCACGCCCGTGCAGGTCGTCTTCACCGTCGGCTTGATACCGACAATTTCGATTTCCTCGCCGACCTTCACGACGCCGCGCTCAACGCGACCCGTCACCACCGTGCCGCGACCCGAGATCGAGAACACGTCTTCCACCGGCATCAGGAACGCACCGTCAACTGCGCGCTCCGGCGTCGGGATGTACGTGTCCAGCGCGTCGGCCAGATTCATGATCGCCACTTCGCCCAGCTCGCCCTTGTCGCCTTCCAGCGCCAGCTTGGCCGAACCCTTGATGATCGGCGTGTCGTCGCCCGGGAAGTCGTACTTCGACAGAAGTTCGCGAACTTCCATCTCGACCAGCTCCAGCAGCTCAGCGTCGTCCACCATGTCGCACTTGTTCAGGAACACGATGATGTACGGCACGCCAACCTGACGCGCCAGCAGGATGTGCTCACGCGTTTGCGGCATCGGGCCGTCAGCGGCCGAACACACCAGGATCGCGCCGTCCATCTGCGCTGCGCCCGTGATCATGTTCTTCACATAGTCAGCGTGGCCCGGGCAGTCGACGTGTGCGTAGTGGCGGTTTGCCGTTTCGTACTCGACGTGTGCCGTGTTGATCGTGATACCACGCGCCTTTTCTTCCGGCGCCGCGTCGATCTGGTCGTATGCCTTCGCTTCGCCGCCAAACTTCTGCGTCAGAACCGTCGTGATCGCTGCCGTCAGCGTGGTCTTGCCGTGGTCAACGTGACCGATCGTGCCGACGTTCACGTGCGGCTTGGTCCGTTCGAATTTACCTTTAGCCATGTTTCTCTTCTTTCAAAAAGTTAATCGTTGAATGACTTTGCCGCGCGATTACTTCGACTTGGCGTTGATGATCGCTTCCGACACGTTACGCGGTGCTTCGGAGTAGTGCTTGAACTCCATCGTGTACGTTGCACGACCTTGGGTCAGCGAACGCAGCGACGTCGAGTAGCCGAACATTTCCGACAGCGGCACTTCGGCGCGAACGATCTTGCCTCCGCCAACCATGTCGTCCATGCCCTGAACGATACCGCGACGACCCGACAGGTCACCCATCACGTTGCCCATGTAATCTTCAGGCGTTTCGACTTCCACAGCCATCATCGGTTCGAGGATGACCGGTTGAGCCTTGCGCATTGCTTCCTTGAACGCCATCGAGCCGGCCATGCGGAACGCATTTTCGTTCGAGTCAACGTCGTGGTACGAACCGAACGTCAGGTGAACCTTGACGTCGACGACCGGGAAGCCTGCCAGCACGCCTGCCTTCAGCGTTTCCTGAATACCCTTGTCCACCGCCGGGATGTATTCGCGCGGAATCACACCGCCCTTGATCTCGTCGAGGAACTCGTAGCCCTTACCTTGCTCATTCGGCTCGAGCGTGATGACCGCGTGACCGTACTGGCCGCGACCACCCGACTGCTTGACGAACTTGCCGTCAACGTCTTCCGCCTTGCCGCGAATCGTTTCACGGTACGCGACCTGCGGCTTGCCGACGGTCGCTTCCACGCCGAATTCGCGCTTCATACGGTCAACCAGAATTTCCAGGTGGAGCTCGCCCATGCCCGAAATAATGGTTTGGCCCGATTCTTCGTCCGTTTGAACGCGGAACGACGGATCTTCCTGTGCCAGACGGTTCAGCGCCAGACCCATCTTTTCCTGGTCGGGCTTCGTCTTCGGCTCAACAGCCTGCGAAATCACCGGCTCCGGGAAAATCATGCGTTCGAGCACGATCGGGCTTTGCGGATCGCACAGCGTGTCGCCGGTCGTCGCGTCTTTCAGGCCGACTGCAGCAGCGATGTCGCCTGCGCGGACTTCCTTGATTTCTTCGCGCTGGTTCGCGTGCATCTGCAGAATACGACCCAGACGTTCCTTCTTGTCTTTGGTCGCGTTCAGCACGGTGTCGCCCGAATTCACGACGCCCGAGTACACACGGAAGAAGATCAGCTGGCCGACGAACGGGTCGGTCATGATCTTGAATGCCAGTGCCGAGAACTTTTCGTCGTCGGCAGCGCGGCGCTCGCCCTTTTCACCGTTTTCCAGCTCGCCGGTAACCGGCGGGATGTCGATCGGCGACGGCAGGAAGTCGAGCACGGCGTCCAGCATGCGTTGCACGCCCTTGTTCTTGAACGCGGTGCCGCACAGCATCGGCTGGATTTCGCAAGCGATCGTACGGTCGCGCAGACCCTTGATGATTTCCGCTTCAGAGAGCTCGCCCTCTTCCAGGTACTTGTTCATCAGTTCTTCGCTCGACTCGGCAGCCGCTTCGATCATCTTCTCGCGCCACTCGTTGCAAGAGTCAGCCAATTCTGCCGGGATTTCTTCGTACGAGAACTTCGTGCCTTGGGACGCTTCGTCCCAAATGATCGCTTTCATCTTCAGCAGATCGACGACGCCCGTGAAGTTTTCTTCCGCGCCGATAGGCACCACGACCGGAACCGGGTTCGCCTTCAGACGCAGCTTGAGCTGGTCGTAAACCTTGAAGAAGTTCGCGCCGGTACGGTCCATCTTGTTGATGAACGCGAGACGGGGAACCTTGTACTTGTTTGCCTGACGCCACACGGTTTCCGACTGGGGCTGAACGCCGCCCACAGCGCAGTACACCATGCACGCGCCGTCGAGCACGCGCATCGAGCGCTCGACTTCAATCGTGAAGTCGACGTGGCCCGGGGTGTCGATGATGTTGATGCGGTGCTCAGCGCGGTCGCCGGCCATGCCTTTCCAGAACGCCGTGGTAGCAGCGGACGTGATCGTGATGCCGCGTTCCTGTTCCTGCTCCATCCAGTCCATGGTGGCAGCGCCGTCGTGAACTTCACCAATCTTGTGGTTCACGCCGGTGTAGAACAAGATGCGCTCGGTCGTCGTCGTTTTGCCGGCGTCGATGTGAGCGCTAATACCGATGTTACGGTAGCGCTCGATAGGTGTCTTGCGAGCCACTTTGATCCTCTATTGGGATGACGCGATGCGAGAAAATACCCATCGCGCTGTAACACAAACGGGCGAGGCGCTTTGTAAGCGCACCCGCCCGGAATTTCTTTCCGTTTTTCCTGCTAAACCCGGGTTCGGGAAGCTTAGAAACGGAAGTGCGAGAACGCCTTGTTGGCTTCTGCCATCCGGTGAACTTCGTCGCGCTTCTTCATTGCGCCGCCACGGCCTTCGGCCGCTTCGGAAAGTTCACCTGCCAGACGCAGGGCCATCGACTTCTCGCTGCGCTTCTTCGCGGCTTCACGCAGCCAACGCATCGCCAATGCCATACGACGCGACGGGCGCACTTCGACCGGAACCTGATAGTTCGCACCACCAACGCGGCGGCTCTTAACTTCGACCACCGGCTTGACGTTGTTGAGCGCTACCGTGAACACTTCCAGCGGGTCCTTGCCACCCTTGGTCTGGATCTGTTCGAAAGCGCCGTAGACGATACGCTCGGCAACCGACTTCTTGCCTGAGAGCATCAGCACGTTCATGAACTTAGCTACATCAACGTTACCGAACTTCGGATCCGGCAACACTTCCCGCTTGGGGACTTCGCGACGACGCGGCATGCTTCTTCCTTTAACTTTTCAGTTGGAGCTACTTTTAGCCCCACGGTCACCAACTAACCCGATTCATCTCTAACGACTTACCAGCCTGGTCGGGTGACCACTTACTCGACAGCACCGGCGATTCCGGCACCACCGCTATTACCGCCTTTACAGGCGACCTGAAACTGCTGACCGGCTGATTACTTGCCAGCCTTGGCACGCTTCGCACCGTACTTCGAGCGAGCCTGCTTACGATCCTTGACGCCCTGGGTATCCAGCGAGCCGCGAACCATGTGATAACGCACACCGGGCAAGTCCTTCACACGGCCGCCGCGAATCAGCACGACCGAGTGTTCCTGCAGGTTGTGGCCTTCACCACCGATGTACGAAATCACTTCGAAGCCGTTCGTCAGACGAACCTTGGCAACCTTACGCAGTGCCGAGTTAGGCTTCTTAGGCGTCGTGGTGTACACACGGGTGCACACGCCGCGACGCTGGGGGCAGTCCTGCAAGGCCGGGCTCTTGCTCTTAGTCGTTTCCGACTGGCGGCCTTTGCGAACCAGTTGATTGATGGTTGGCATTGTTTATTCCTGAAATTGAACAAAATCGACGCATCTGTTTCCGGGCAAAGCAGAAACGATTGCGCATCGAACTTCCGGACCCAAGTGCCGATACACGAGTTAACTACGCGCGCAGGCATTCCAAGAACCGGAACCTAGCATAATATTCCGAAAATACTAAGGGAGTCAACAGGTTGCGACGTTTCGCACCCCTGTCAACCCGCTCAAGTGCTCGCCGAGCGCTTAGTCGGCGGCGACGACTTCCAGCAATTCGTCGCCGAAACGGTCGAGTTTGCGTGCGCCCATACCCGGAATGCCGCGCAAATCCTCAATCGAGTCGGGGCCGTTGCGGGCGATTTCCGCCAGGGTCGCGTCGTGGAAGATCACGTAGGCCGGCACGCCGTCGCTCTTCGCGGTTTCAGTGCGCCATGCGCGAAGCCGCTCCCAGCGCGCGCGTTCGCGCGGGCCCATGCCGATCGTCGGGTCAGCGCGCTCACTGGTGCGGCCGGACGATTGCCGCGTGCGTGTAGGCTTCACATAGCGGCGCATTGTGACGTTCTGCTCACCTTTGAGCACCGGCTTGCTTGCCTCGGTCAGGACCAGCGAGCCAAATCCTTCATGGTCGACCGTCAGATAGCCGAACGCGACCAACTGACGGAACACAGCTCGCCACTCCGGTTCGCCTAGCGCCGAACCGATGCCGAACGTGGTCAGCTTCTCGTGACCACGCTGCAGGATTTTCTCGTTACTGTTACCGCGCAGAATATCGATCAGATGGCCGGCGCCGAAATGAAAGCCGCTCGCCCGCTGCGCGCGGAACACGCACGACAGCGCCATGCGCGCCTCGCGCGTCGCATCCCATGTGTCCGGCGGTTCAAGGCAGTTGTCGCAGTTGCCGCAAGGCTTGCTCGATTCACCGAAATACGCGAGCAGTCGCACTCGCCGGCAGGTCGCCGCTTCGCACAGTCCGAGCAACGCGTCCAGCTTGCCGGTCTGTACGCGTTTGTGCGCGTCGTCAGCATCGGATTCGTCGATCATCTTGCGCTGCTGCACAACGTCGCCGAGACCGTAGGCCATCCAGGCGTTCGCCGGCATGCCGTCGCGGCCCGCGCGCCCCGTTTCCTGGTAGTAACCTTCGACGCTCTTCGGCAAATCAAGGTGAGCGACGAAACGCACGTCCGGTTTGTCGATGCCCATGCCGAACGCGATGGTCGCGCACATCACAATCCCTTCCTCGCGCTGAAACATCTCCTGATGCTTCTGGCGGATTTCGAATTCCATGCCGGCGTGATACGGCAGCGCTCGCATGCCTTTTTCCTTCAACCATTCCGCCGTCTCTTCGACCTTGCGGCGCGACAGGCAATAGACGACGCCGGCGTCGGTCGTGCCGTCCGGCTTCGAATGCTCCGCGCGAATGAAGTCCAGCAACTGCGTACGCGCATTGTCTTTTTCGACGATGCGATAACGGATGTTCGGTCGGTCGAAGCTCGACACGAAAACGCGCGCGTCATCCAGCGCGAGGCGATGGACGATCTCGTCGCGCGTGATTGCGTCAGCGGTGGCCGTCAGCGCGATCCGCGGCACGTTCGGGAATCGCTCGTGCAGCACCGACAACCGAATGTATTCCGGCCGGAAATCGTGCCCCCACTGCGACACGCAATGCGCTTCGTCGATGGCGAACAATCCGATACGAGTGCGTTCCAGCAGTTCCTGGAACCGGGGCGTCATCAAACGCTCTGGCGCTACGTAGAGCAGATCGATTTCGCCTTCGCGCAATGCGCGCTCGGTCGCCATCGCCTCGGCGCTAGAGAGCGTCGAATTCAGATACGCCGCGCGCACGCCCACTTCGGTGAGCGCGGCCACCTGATCCTGCATCAGCGCAATCAGCGGAGAAACGACGATGCCGGCGCCGAAGCCGCCTTCGCGGCGCACCAGCGACGGAATCTGATAGCAGAGGGACTTGCCGCCGCCCGTCGGCATCAACACGAGGCAGTCGCCGCCGCCGGCGACGTGCTCGACAATTTCGCCCTGCTGCCCTCTGAACGCGGGGTAACCGAAGACTTCGTTGAGAATTTCGAGCGGACGGGACATGAATTTGAGAGAAGCAGCGTGATGCCGGTGACACGAATTTTACCAACGCATTCGTGCTGCGCCCGCGCTTTGATGCAGCGTTAGCCGTTTGGCCGACTGATCCGCAAAAAATGCGAGAAAGAAGAACGCATAAAAAAAGCCGCTCAGTCGAAACTGAGCGGCTTCGCTGGCTGGTGAGCCCAAGCGGCTTACGCTGCCTGGACTGACTGACCTGAGCTTACTCGCCTGAGTGCTGCTGTTCGGCGGCCGGAGTTTCCGGCGTACCGAATTCGAACGACTCTTCCGCTGCGATCTGATCGAAACGCTCGCGGTCCGACAGCTCCTTGGTCTTGCGCGCCTTGTGGAACGCGAGACCCGTACCAGCCGGAATCAGACGGCCGACGATCACGTTTTCCTTCAGACCACGCAGGTCGTCGCGCTTGCCCATAATCGCCGCTTCGGTCAGCACGCGGGTCGTTTCCTGGAACGACGCCGCCGAGATGAACGAATCGGTCGACAACGAGGCCTTCGTGATACCGAGCAAGACGTTTTCGTACGTTGCCGGACGCTTGTCTTCCGCAATCATACGGTCGTTCTCGTCGAGCATATCCGACCGCTCGACCTGTTCGCCCGGGATGAAACGCGTATCGCCGTTGTCCGTAATCTGCACGCGGCGCAGCATCTGACGAACAATCACTTCAATGTGCTTGTCGTTGATCTTCACGCCTTGCAGACGGTACACGTCCTGCACTTCGTCCACGATGTAACGCGACAGCGCTTCGATACCTTGCAGACGCAAGATGTCGTGCGGATCGGCCGGACCGTCGACAATCATTTCGCCCTTGTTGACGACCTGACCATCGTGCACCAGAACCTGCTTTTCCTTCGCGATCAGGAACTCGTGCTGATTGCCGTCGAGGTCCGTGATAACGAGACGCTGCTTGCCCTTCGTGTCCTTACCGAACGACGTCGTACCCGTGACTTCCGCCAGGATACCTGCGTCCTTCGGCGAACGCGCTTCGAACAGCTCGGCCACACGCGGCAGACCACCGGTAATGTCACGCGTTTTCTGCGATTCAACCGGGATACGTGCCAGCACTTCACCGACCTGCACTTGCTGACCGTCCTTCACGGTGATCAGAGCGCCGACCTGGAAGCCGATCTGCACCGAGTGCTCGGTGTTCGGGATCTTGACTTCTTCGCCGTTCGCGTCGAGCAGCTTGACCTGCGGACGCACCGTCTTCGACGCTTGCGAACCACGACGCTTCACGTCGATCACGACCAGCGTGGACAGACCCGTCACATCGTCGATCTGCTTCGCAACGGTCACGCCTTCTTCGACGTTTTCGAACTTCACCGTACCGCCCCACTCGGTGATGATCGGACGCGTCAACGGATCCCACGTCGCCAGTTGCGTGCCGGCCTTGATCTGCGCGCCATCCAGTTGCAACAGCGTCGCGCCGTACGGCACCTTGTGACGTTCGCGCTCGCGACCGTGGTCGTCGGTGATCATCGCCTCGCCCGAACGCGAGATGACGATCTGCTCGCCCTTCGCGTTGGTGACGTAACGCATCGTTGCCGTGAAACGCACTGTACCGTTCGACTTCGCTTCAACCGACGAAGCCACTGCCGCACGCGACGCCGCACCACCGATGTGGAACGTACGCATCGTGAGCTGCGTGCCCGGTTCACCGATCGACTGAGCAGCGATCACGCCGACTGCTTCACCGACGTTGACCGACGAGCCACGGCCCAGGTCGCGGCCATAGCAGGCTGCGCACAGACCGTAACGCGTTTCGCAAGTCAGCGGCGTACGTACGCGCACTTCGTCGATGCCGAGGCGTTCGATTTCTTCGACCGCATCTTCGTCGAGCAACGTGCCCGTTTCGTACAGCGTTTCCTGCGATTCCGGATTGACGACGTCAGCCACCGTCACGCGACCCAGAATACGGTCACGCAGCGCTTCGACGACTTCACCGCCTTCGACCAACGCCTTCATGGCGACGCCGTTGGACGTACCGCAATCGTCCTCGACCACCACCAGATCCTGCGTCACGTCGACCAGACGACGCGTCAGGTAACCCGAGTTTGCCGTCTTCAGTGCCGTATCAGCCAGACCCTTACGTGCGCCGTGGGTCGAGATGAAGTACTGCAACACGTTCAGGCCTTCGCGGAAGTTCGCCGTAATCGGCGTCTCGATGATCGAGCCGTCCGGCTTCGCCATCAGGCCACGCATACCGGCCAGCTGACGAATCTGAACCGCGGAACCACGAGCACCCGAGTCCGCCATCATGTAAATCGAGTTGAACGATTCCTGACGCGTTTCGTTGCCGTCGCGATCCGTGACCGGTTCCGTCGACAGCTGTTCCATCATCGCCTTGCCGACCGCTTCCGACGTTGCCGACCAGATGTCGACCACATTGTTGTAGCGCTCTTGCGACGTGACGAGACCCGACATGTACTGACGGTCGTATTCCTTCACCTTCTTCGCGGCGTCGCCGACGATGGTTTCCTTCTGCGGCGGCACGAGCATGTCGTCGACGCAGATCGAAATACCAGCGCGCGTTGCCAGACGGAAACCCGACTGCATCAACTGGTCGGCGAAAATCACCGTTTCACGCAGACCGCACTTGCGGAATGCGGTGTTGATGAGGCGCGAGATTTCCTTCTTCTTCAGCGGCTTGTTGAGCACCGAGAACGGCAGGCCCGGCGGAAGGATTTCCGACAGGATTGCACGGCCAACGGTGGTCGGGTACAGCGTGATCTTCGGCACGAACGCCGGCGCACCTTCCGACTTGTCTTCGTTATGGACCATTTCGGTGATCCGCACGTTGACGCGCGAGGCGAGCTCGACTTCCTTGTTCTCGTAAGCACGCAGCGCTTCCGAAACGCCGGTGAACGTCAGGCCTTCGCCCTTTGCGTTCACTGCTTCACGGGTCGCGTAGTACAAACCGAGCACGATATCCTGCGACGGCACGATCGACGGATCGCCGTTGGCCGGGAACAGGACGTTGTTCGACGCCAGCATCAGCGTGCGCGCTTCCATCTGCGCTTCCAGCGACAGCGGCACGTGAACAGCCATCTGGTCACCGTCGAAGTCGGCGTTGAACGCCGCGCAAACGAGCGGATGCAGCTGGATTGCCTTACCTTCGATCAGCACCGGCTCGAAAGCCTGAATGCCGAGACGGTGCAGCGTCGGCGCACGGTTCAGCATGACCGGATGTTCGCGAATGACTTCTTCGAGAATGTCCCACACCACCGGCGTCTGGTTCTCGACTTCCTTCTTCGCAGCCTTGATGGTGGTAGCGACACCCATCACTTCGAGCTTGTTGAAGATGAACGGCTTGAACAGTTCGAGCGCCATCAGCTTCGGCAGACCGCACTGATGCAGCTTGAGCGTCGGGCCGACCACGATCACCGAACGGCCCGAATAGTCAACGCGCTTACCGAGCAAGTTCTGACGGAAACGACCGCCCTTACCCTTGATCATGTCGGCGAGCGACTTCAGCGGACGCTTGTTCGCGCCGGTCATGGCCTTACCGCGACGACCGTTGTCGAGCAGCGAATCGACGGCTTCCTGCAGCATCCGCTTTTCGTTGCGGACGATGATTTCAGGCGCCTTCAGTTCGAGCAGACGCTTCAACCGGTTGTTACGGTTGATCACGCGGCGATACAGGTCGTTCAGGTCCGACGTCGCGAAACGGCCGCCATCCAGCGGCACCAGCGGACGCAGTTCCGGCGGCAGCACCGGCAGCACTTCGAGCACCATCCAGTCAGGCTTGATGCCCGAACGCTGGAAAGCCTCGAGCACCTTCAGGCGCTTCGCGTACTTCTTGATCTTCGCTTCCGAACCCGTGTTCTTGAGTTCGGTGCGCAGCATCTCGACCTGTTCGTCGATGTTGATCGCGCGCAGCAGTTCGCGCACGCCTTCCGCGCCCATCTCGGCACGGAATTCGTCACCGTACTCTTCGACCTTGTTGTAGTAATCCTCTTCCGTCATGATCTGCCGCGCTTTCAGCGGCGTCATGCCCGGATCGATCACCACATACGCTTCGAAGTACAGCACGCGTTCGATGTCGCGCAGCGTCATGTCGAGCACCATGCCCAGACGCGACGGCAGCGACTTCAGGAACCAGATGTGCGCAACCGGCGAGGCCAGTTCGATGTGCCCCATCCGTTCGCGACGCACCTTCGCCAGCGTCACTTCGACGCCGCACTTCTCGCAGATCACGCCACGGTGCTTCAGGCGCTTGTACTTGCCGCAAAGGCATTCGTAGTCTTTGATCGGCCCGAAGATCTTCGCGCAGAACAAACCATCGCGTTCCGGCTTGAACGTCCGGTAGTTGATGGTTTCCGGCTTCTTCACTTCACCGAACGACCACGAACGGATCTTGTCCGGCGAAGCCAGACCGATCTTGATCGCGTCAAAAACTTCAGGCTGTTGGACTTGCTTGAATAGATCGAGCAGAGCTTTCATTGCTTTCTCTCCGTAGTCCGATTAGTTGCGGTCGAGGTCGATGTCGATACCGAGCGAGCGGATTTCCTTCACCAACACGTTGAAGGATTCCGGCATGCCGGCGTCGATCACGTGATCGCCCTTGACCAGGTTTTCATAAACCTTGGTCCGGCCTGTCACGTCGTCCGACTTCACCGTCAGCATTTCCTGCAGCACGTACGATGCGCCGTACGCTTCGAGCGCCCACACTTCCATTTCACCGAAACGCTGGCCACCGAATTGCGCCTTACCGCCCAACGGCTGCTGCGTCACGAGCGAGTACGGGCCCGTGGAACGTGCGTGCATCTTGTCGTCGACCAAGTGGTGCAGCTTCAGGTAGTGCATGTAGCCGACCGTCACCGTACGTTCGAACATTTCGCCCGTGCGGCCGTCGTACAGACGCACCTGATTCTTCGACGGCGTCATGCCGAGGTTCTTCGCGATGTCGTCCGGGAATGCCAGATCCAGCGCGCGCGACATTTCTTCTTCCGTCGCGCCGTCGAACACCGGCGTAGCGAACGGCACGCCTTCGCGCAGGTTCTTCGCCAGTTCGACGATCTCGTCGTCCGTGAAGCTGTCCAGCTCTTCAGCGCGACCCGACTCGTTGTAGATCTTGGTCAGGAATTCGCGCAGTTCAGCGATCTTCGCCTGACGCTGCAGCATTTCGCCGATACGCCAGCCGAGACCCTTCGCGGCCCAACCCAGATGCACTTCGAGAACCTGACCCACGTTCATCCGCGACGGCACGCCGAGCGGGTTCAGAACGACGTCAGCCGGACGGCCGTCGGCCATGTACGGCATGTCTTCGATCGGAACGATCTTCGACACGACACCCTTGTTACCGTGACGGCCGGCCATCTTGTCGCCAGGCTGCAGGCGGCGCTTGACTGCCAGATATACCTTGACCATCTTCAACACGCCCGGCGGCAGTTCGTCGCCTTGCGTGAGCTTCTTGCGCTTTTCTTCGAACGCCAGATCGAACTGGTGACGCTTCTGTTCGATCGAGTCCTTGATAGCTTCGAGCTGTGCCGCTGCTTCTTCGTCCGCGAGGCGGATGTCGAACCAGTGGTAGTGATCCAGATCTTGCAGGTAAGCCTGTTCGATCTTCGTGCCCTTGGCCAGTTTCTTCGGACCGCCGTTCGCGACCTTGCCGTCGAGCATACGTGCGAGACGCTGGAATGCGTCGCCTTCCACGATACGCAGCTGGTCGTTCAGGTCGAGGCGATAGCGCTTCAGTTCATCGTCGATGATCTGTTGCGCGCGCTTATCGCGCTGAATGCCTTCACGCGTGAACACTTGAACGTCGATCACCGTGCCGCTCATGCCCGACGGCACGCGCAGCGACGTGTCCTTCACGTCCGAAGCCTTTTCACCGAAGATCGCGCGCAGCAGCTTTTCTTCCGGCGTCAGTTGGGTTTCGCCCTTCGGCGTGACCTTACCGACCAGCACGTCGCCTGCTTCGACTTCAGCGCCGATGTAGACGATGCCCGATTCATCGAGACGGCCGAGTTGCACTTCAGCCAGGTTCGAGATGTCGCGCGTGATTTCTTCCGGTCCGAGCTTCGTATCGCGAGCTACGACGTTCAGTTCTTCGATGTGGATCGACGTGTAACGGTCGTCGGCAACCACCTTCTCCGAGATCAAAATCGAGTCTTCGAAGTTGTAACCGTTCCACGGCATGAACGCGACCAGCATGTTCTGGCCGAGAGCCAGTTCGCCGAGGTCGGTCGATGCGCCATCAGCCAGCACGTCGCCACGCGACACGATGTCGCCGACCTTCACGATCGGGCGCTGGTTGATGTTCGTGTTCTGGTTCGAACGCGTGTACTTGATCAGGTTGTAGATGTCCACGCCGACGTCGCCAGCAACGGCTTCATCGTCGTTCACGCGGATCACCATACGGCCTGCGTCGACGTAATCGACCACACCGCCACGGAATGCCTGAACCGTCGTACCCGAGTCGACTGCCACCGTGCGCTCGATACCCGTACCGACCACGGCCTTTTCAGGACGCAGACACGGCACAGCCTGACGCTGCATGTTCGAACCCATCAATGCGCGGTTCGCGTCATCGTGCTCGAGGAACGGAATCAGCGATGCTGCCACCGACACGATCTGCGACGGCGCCACGTCCATGTACTGGATGCGGTCCGGCGTAACCATCAGCGTTTCGCCAGCTTCACGCGACGACACCAGTTCGTCGGTCAGCGAGCCGTCTTCGGCCACGGCCGCGTTCGCCTGAGCGATCACGTAACGGCCTTCTTCGATCGCCGACAGATAGTCGATCTGATCGGTCACCTTGCTGTCCACAACCTTGCGATACGGCGTTTCGAGGAAGCCGTATTCGTTCAGGTGCGCGTACAGTGCGAGCGAGTTGATCAGGCCGATGTTCGGACCTTCCGGCGTTTCAATCGGACACACGCGACCGTAGTGAGTCGGGTGCACGTCGCGGACTTCAAAGCCAGCGCGTTCACGCGTCAAACCGCCCGGGCCAAGAGCCGAAACACGGCGCTTGTGGGTGATTTCCGACAGCGGGTTCGTTTGGTCCATGAACTGCGACAGCTGCGACGAACCGAAGAACTCGCGAATCGCCGACGAAATCGGCTTCGAGTTGATCAGGTCGTGCGGCATCAGGTTTTCGCTTTCGGCTTGGCCGAGGCGTTCCTTCACAGCACGTTCGACACGCACGAGACCTGCGCGGAACTGGTTTTCCGCCAGTTCACCGACGCAACGCACACGACGATTGCCCAAGTGGTCGATGTCGTCGACTTCGCCCTTGCCGTTGCGCAGTTCGACCAGGATCTTGATCGTGGCGAGGATGTCGTCGTCTTGCAACGTCATCGGACCGACGATTTCGTCGCGGCCGACACGGCGATTGAACTTCATACGACCCACCTTGGACAGGTCGTATGCGTCTTCGCTGTAGAACAGACGGTTGAACAGCGCCTCGACCGCTTCTTCGGTCGGCGGTTCGCCCGGACGCATCATGCGGTAGATCGCGATGCGCGCGGCCATCTTGTCCGCGGTTTCGTCGATACGCAGCGTCGACGAGATGTACGGACCTTGATCCAGATCGTTCGTGTAGAGCGTCTGGATATCTTTGATCTTCGACTCGCGCAGCTTCTCGAGCACGGTTTCCGTGATTTCGTCGTTCGCGTTAGCGATGACTTCACCCGTGTCGCCGTCGACGACGTTCTTTGCCAGCACGCGGCCGAGCAAATAGTCTTCCGGGACCGAGATGAACTTGGTCTTGGCGTTGTCGAGGTCGCGAATGTGCTTCGCGTTGATCCGCTTGTCCTTCTGGACGATCACGTTGCCATCACGGTCCGTGATGTCGAAACGCGCGACTTCACCACGCAGACGCTCGGGAACGAATTCCATCTGCGCGCCTTCCGGCATCAGCGTGAAATTGTCGAACACGAAGAAGTTTGCGAGGATCTGTTCCGGCGTGAGGCCGATTGCCTTCAGCAGGATCGTGACCGGCATCTTGCGGCGACGGTCGACGCGGAAGTACAGCACGTCCTTCGGGTCGAACTCGAAATCGAGCCACGAACCGCGGTAGGGAATGATACGTGCCGAGAACAGGAGCTTGCCCGAGCTGTGCGTCTTGCCCTTGTCGTGCTCGAAGAACACGCCCGGCGAACGGTGCAGCTGCGAAACGATCACACGTTCCGTGCCGTTGATGACGAACGAACCCGTCGGCGTCATGAGCGGAATTTCGCCCATGTACACTTCCTGTTCCTTCACTTCCTTGACGACCGGCTTGCTCGGCGATTCCTTGTCGAGCAGCACCAGGCGCACTTTCGCGCGCAGGGCCGAACAGTACGTCAAACCGCGCTGCTGACATTCCTTGATGTTGAATGCCGGCGGCGACAGCATGTAGCTGACGAACTCTAGACGAGCGAACCCGTTATGCGAAACAATCGGAAAAACGGAAGTAAACGCAGCTTGCAGGCCTTCCGGCTTGCGTTGCGTGGACGACGTGTCTGCTTGCAGAAACGTGCTGAATGATTCAAGCTGGGTAGCCAGCAGGAAAGGTACTTGGTGAACGATGGGGCGCTTCGCAAAACTCTTGCGAATACGCTTCTTCTCGGTGAAGGAATATTGCATACGATCTCCGAATCACGGCGGGCATTGTTGTCGAGGCAGGATACCTTGATGAGACAACCCGAGTGTTCACCGACTGAGACCCGATGGCCGTCCGATGGCTTGAACGAGCCTAGAAGCTTGGTGGTTGGCCGCTACCAACCGCTGGCTGACGGCAGCGGATGCCTATGTTGCCCGCTACCCGACCAAACTTGCCTTCTGCAGTCGCTTCAGAAGACAAAGAGAAGCGCCGGTCAATGTTGCCGAATGGCGATTTTCTTTGGCTTCTGGGGCACCGGTTCTTGCCGAAACTGGCAGGCAAAAACGTTGTCCCCACAAAGCACAAAAAGGCCGGCGGTGGAAAACCGCCAGCCTTCGCACAGCGCGCTGAAACTTACTTGATTTCAGCTTTCGCGCCGGCTTCTTCCAGCTTCTTCTTGGCTTCTTCAGCAGCGGCCTTCGGTACCGATTCCTTAACAGGCTTCGGTGCACCGTCAACCAGGTCCTTCGCTTCCTTCAGGCCGAGACCCGTCAGTTCGCGAACAGCCTTAATGACCGAAACCTTGTTCGCGCCGACTTCCGTCAGGTTGACCGTGAATTCGGTTTGCTCTTCAGCAGCAGCAGCAGCGCCGCCGCCTGCCGGGCCTGCCACTGCAACAGCAGCTGCCGACACGCCAAACTTTTCTTCGAACGCCTTGACCAGCTCGTTCAGTTCCAGAACCGACATCGAGCTTACTGCCTCGAGGATGTCTTCTTTTGCGATTG
This sequence comes from Paraburkholderia sp. BL17N1, assembly GCF_003634175.1. Lineage (NCBI taxonomy): Bacteria > Pseudomonadati > Pseudomonadota > Betaproteobacteria > Burkholderiales > Burkholderiaceae > Paraburkholderia > Paraburkholderia sp. BL17N1. The sequence continues at coordinate 1,692,934 of NZ_RBIW01000001.1, read as the reverse complement.
CCATTTGAAATACTCCTAAATTGAATTCGGATACAGCCAGCGATCAATCACGCTCGACTGAAGTGCATTACGCAGCGGCTTCTTCGCCTTGTTTCTTTTCTGCCAGCGCGGCCAGAGCGCGCGCAAAGCCAGAAACAGGTGCCTGCATAACGTACAACAGCTTGGAGAGCAGTTCTTCGCGGCTCGGGATGTTTGCCAGCGCTTGCACGCCAGCCTTGTCCATCACCTTGCCTTCGTAGGAACCGGCCTTGATGATCAACTTGTCATTGGTTTTGCCGAAGTCGTTGACGACCTTAGCAGCAGCAATTGCATCTTCCGAGATGCCGTAGATCAGCGGACCAGTCATCTGCTCTGCCAGCGGAGCAAACGGGGTACCTTCGACAGCGCGACGCGCCAGCGTGTTTTTCAACACGCGAAGGTAAACCTGTTGCTCACGCGCTTTCGCGCGCAGCTTGGTCAGATCGCCAACCGCGATTCCACGATACTCAGCCAGAACCACGGTCTGGGCTTTCGCGACTTGCGCGGCAACCTCAGCGACGACGGCCTGCTTGCTTTCTTTGTTAAGTGGCACGGTTAACCTCCAGATTCGATACACGCAGCGTGCGCCTTGTGTACCGCGTTCAATAACGGCGTCCGACCAGTCAGGAGTATTTCACCGCCTGAGCCCCGCATTGCTGCGGATATCAACCGGCTTCATCACTACAAAACCTTTTCGGGTTCGCCATCTGCGTTGGCTTTACATTAAGGACGCGCCTACCAGCTGCGCGCCCGCCAACGGTCTTTGACAACCGGTCGCTCGATGCAGACTGCCACCTTACGACCGCCCAAAGCCCATAAAACCGCCCCAACTCACGCCGAGGCGATGAAATCCATTACTGTGCTGCGATCGATGCCTGGTCGACGCGAACGCCGACGCCCATCGTGCTCGACAGCGCAACCTTACGCAGGTAGACGCCCTTGCTCGTTGCCGGCTTCGCCTTTTGCAGCGCGTCGACGAGAGCGTTCAGGTTGCTACGCAGAGCTGTCGGCTCGAACGAAGCACGGCCGATAGTAGCGTGGATGATACCGGCCTTGTCGACGCGGAATTGCACCTGACCAGCCTTAGCGTTCTTCACGGCAGTCGCGACGTCCGGCGTGACCGTACCGACCTTCGGATTCGGCATCAAGCCGCGCGGGCCGAGGATCTGGCCGAGCGTACCGACAACGCGCATCGTGTCCGGCGAAGCGATCACAATGTCGAAGTCCAACTTGCCAGCCTTGACTTGTTCAGCCAGGTCTTCCATACCGACCACTTCTGCGCCGGCTGCACGAGCTTGCTCAGCCTTTTCGCCCTGTGCGAACACTGCGACGCGAACCGACTTACCCGTACCAGCCGGCAGCACGACCGAGCCACGAACCACTTGGTCCGACTTCTTCGCGTCGATGCCGAGTTGCACAGCGACGTCGATCGACTCGTCGAACTTCGCGCTTGCACATTCCTTCACGAGCGACAGAGCTTCGTCGATTGCGTACAGCTTTTGACGATCAACCTTGGCTGCAAATGCTTGCAGACGCTTTGAAAGCTTGGCCATTTACACGCCCTCCACGGTGATGCCCATCGAGCGGGCGCTACCAGCGATCGTACGAACCGCTGCGTCAAGATCAGCTGCCGTCAGATCGGGCATCTTGGTCTTGGCGATATCTTCAGCCTGAGCGCGGGTGATCTTGCCGACCTTGTCGGTATGCGGCTTGCTCGAACCCTTATCGATCTTTGCTGCCTTCTTGATCAGAACTGTTGCCGGCGGCGTCTTCAGAACGAACGTGAAGCTCTTGTCCGCAAATGCGGTGATCACAACCGGAGTCGGCAGACCTGGTTCCAGCGCTTGAGTCTGCGCGTTGAACGCCTTGCAGAACTCCATGATGTTCAGGCCGCGTTGACCCAGTGCCGGGCCGACCGGCGGCGACGGATTGGCTTTACCTGCAGGAATCTGCAGCTTGATAAAGCCGATAATTTTCTTTGCCATGTTGAAAACCTCTTTGGAACACCGCACGGGTACATGCGGACGTTCAGTGAGTAGTAGCGCGCGTTCGCCAAAAAATCGGCTACTTACGCTCCTCAACGGTCATTACGCGGACCGTAAGCGCGAAATACGGAACGCACCGACTGGTGCGCTCCGCGGAATTCCGGACTACAGCTTTTCGACCTGGCCGAATTCCAGTTCGACCGGCGTTGCGCGGCCGAAGATTGTAACGGAAACACGGACACGCGACTTTTCGTAGTTCACTTCTTCGACGCTGCCGTTGAAATCCGTGAACGGACCGTCCTTCACCCGCACCATCTCGCCGACTTCGAACAGGGTCTTTGGACGCGGCTTTTCCACGCCTTCCTGCATTTGCGACATGATCTTCTCGACTTCCCGCGGGGAAATCGGACTGGGACGATTACGCGCACCGCCTACGAAACCCGTCACCTTTGCCGTGTTTTTCACGAGGTGCCACGTCTCATCAGTCATTTCCATTTCGACGAGCACATAGCCCGGGAAGAAACGACGTTCGGTCACCGATTTGTGACCGCCCTTCACCTCGACGACTTCTTCAGTCGGAACGAGGATTTGACCAAACTGGTCTTGCATGCCAGCACGTTCGATGCGCTCCTGAAGCGCACGTTGCACGCTCTTCTCCATGCCGGAGTAGGCGTGCACCACGTACCAACGTTTGCCGCTCGGGGATGCCGGAGTATCGCTCATATCATTTCCAACCCAGAATCACCGAGAAAATCGCCCATTCGATGGATTTATCACTAACCCAAAGAAGGATCGCCATGACGAACACGAAGCCGAACACCACAAGCGTCGTCTGGGTAGCCTCTTTGCGAGTCGGCCAAACGACCTTGCGGACTTCCTTGTACGAATCTTTGGCGAAAGCGATGAAACCCTTGCCAGGCGCGGAGAGAAGACCGACTGCAATACCCGCGATCGCACCAACAGCCAAGGCGGCTCCGCGGACGTACCATTCCTGGCCGCTGAGCCAGAAGAACCCCACGAACCCGGCCAAGACCAACAATACGCCCGCGACGAGCATCAGCTTGTCGCCGGATGTATTTACAGTTTCGACGGAAGGATTCGCCATAACACCTTAACGAAGCGCCACGTACGGCGCGAGAGTTGGCAGGGGCAGAGGGAATCGAACCCCCAACCTTCGGTTTTGGAGACCGACGCTCTGCCAGTTGAGCTATACCCCTAAACCATTTTGGGGTTGACGACACCGCCAACCCCGAAACTACCGATTAACGAGAACTTTCTGGCGTTACTCGAGAATCTTGGCAACCACACCTGCGCCGACCGTACGGCCGCCTTCGCGGATTGCGAAACGCAGACCTTCTTCCATCGCGATCGGGTTGATCAGCTTCACCGTGATCGACACGTTGTCGCCCGGCATGACCATTTCCTTGTCCTTCGGCAACTCGATCGAGCCCGTCACGTCCGTCGTACGGAAGTAGAACTGCGGACGATAGTTGTTGAAGAACGGCGTGTGACGGCCACCTTCGTCCTTGCTCAGCACGTACACTTCAGCCGTGAAGTGCGTGTGCGGGTTGATCGAACCCGGCTTGGCCAGCACCTGGCCACGCTCCACGTCTTCACGCTTCGTGCCGCGCAGCAGGATACCGACGTTGTCGCCTGCCTGACCCTGATCGAGCAGCTTGCGGAACATTTCCACGCCCGTGCAGGTCGTCTTCACCGTCGGCTTGATACCGACAATTTCGATTTCCTCGCCGACCTTCACGACGCCGCGCTCAACGCGACCCGTCACCACCGTGCCGCGACCCGAGATCGAGAACACGTCTTCCACCGGCATCAGGAACGCACCGTCAACTGCGCGCTCCGGCGTCGGGATGTACGTGTCCAGCGCGTCGGCCAGATTCATGATCGCCACTTCGCCCAGCTCGCCCTTGTCGCCTTCCAGCGCCAGCTTGGCCGAACCCTTGATGATCGGCGTGTCGTCGCCCGGGAAGTCGTACTTCGACAGAAGTTCGCGAACTTCCATCTCGACCAGCTCCAGCAGCTCAGCGTCGTCCACCATGTCGCACTTGTTCAGGAACACGATGATGTACGGCACGCCAACCTGACGCGCCAGCAGGATGTGCTCACGCGTTTGCGGCATCGGGCCGTCAGCGGCCGAACACACCAGGATCGCGCCGTCCATCTGCGCTGCGCCCGTGATCATGTTCTTCACATAGTCAGCGTGGCCCGGGCAGTCGACGTGTGCGTAGTGGCGGTTTGCCGTTTCGTACTCGACGTGTGCCGTGTTGATCGTGATACCACGCGCCTTTTCTTCCGGCGCCGCGTCGATCTGGTCGTATGCCTTCGCTTCGCCGCCAAACTTCTGCGTCAGAACCGTCGTGATCGCTGCCGTCAGCGTGGTCTTGCCGTGGTCAACGTGACCGATCGTGCCGACGTTCACGTGCGGCTTGGTCCGCTCAAACTTACCCTTGGCCATTTTCGACTCCTAAGAGGATTTTTCCGTACGTTGCGCCGGGCGCAAACAATCACCGAGTACGTCTGGTGCCCATGGGCAGGATCGAACTGCCGACCTCTCCCTTACCAAGGGAGTGCTCTACCACTGAGCCACATGGGCGCTACTTCTATATTGCTGGAGCGGGTGAAGGGAATCGAACCCTCGTCGTAAGCTTGGAAGGCTTCTGCTCTACCATTGAGCTACACCCGCAAGGATCCATGGATTCCCAACAACTGCTACAACTTGCATTCTGGTGGAGGAGGTTGGATTCGAACCAACGTAGGCGTAAGCCAACAGATTTACAGTCTGCCCCCTTTAGCCACTCGGGCACCCCTCCGCAGAGAACTGATGATTATGGGGGAACAACCGCTTGTTGTCAAGACTTGCTTGACCGCTCCAAACCCAAGGCTCTCACTTATATAGTGATTTCAGCGCTATCGTAAACGCAGAAACCCCACCTTTGTGGGGTGGGGTTTCTGATTGCTGCTGGGGAGCCTGACGACTACCTACTTTCACACGGGTAATCCGCACTATCATCGGCGTGGAGTCGTTTCACGGTCCTGTTCGGGATGGGAAGGGGTGGGACCGACTCGCTATGGTCATCAGGCATGACTTGTTGCTGCACTGCTCGTGGAGCAATGCAACCAATCGGGAAGAAGTAGCTGAGAGGATGCCTCTCGTGTTGCTTTGGGTTGTGTTGTTTCTGGCACAACACGATCACTTAACCTGAGTGGCCTTGCCCCCTTCGGGGGTGGGATGCCCGTCCAGTGCTGAAGCACTGACGATCATCGCAAAACACACCTGTTATAGGATCAAGCCTTACGGGCAATTAGTATCAGTTAGCTTAACGCATTACTGCGCTTCCACACCTGACCTATCAACGTCCTGGTCTTGAACGACCCTTCAAGGGGCTCGAAGCCCCGGGGATATCTCATCTTAAGGCGAGTTTCCCGCTTAGATGCTTTCAGCGGTTATCTCTTCCGAACATAGCTACCCGGCGATGCCACTGGCGTGACAACCGGTACACCAGAGGTTCGTCCACTCCGGTCCTCTCGTACTAGGAGCAGCCCCCTTCAAATATCCAGCGCCCACGGCAGATAGGGACCAAACTGTCTCACGACGTTTTAAACCCAGCTCACGTACCTCTTTAAATGGCGAACAGCCATACCCTTGGGACCGGCTACAGCCCCAGGATGAGATGAGCCGACATCGAGGTGCCAAACACCGCCGTCGATATGAACTCTTGGGCGGTATCAGCCTGTTATCCCCAGAGTACCTTTTATCCGTTGAGCGATGGCCCTTCCATACAGAACCACCGGATCACTATGACCTGCTTTCGCACCTGCTCGACTTGTCGGTCTCGCAGTTAAGCACGCTTATGCCATTGCACTATCAGCACGATTTCCGACCGTACCTAGCGTACCTTCGTACTCCTCCGTTACACTTTGGGAGGAGACCGCCCCAGTCAAACTGCCTACCATGCACTGTCCCCGATCCGGATTACGGACCAAGGTTAGAACCTCAAACAAACCAGGGTGGTATTTCAAGGATGGCTCCACGCAGACTGGCGTCCACGCTTCAAAGCCTCCCACCTATCCTACACAGACCGGTTCAAAGTCCAATGCAAAGCTACAGTAAAGGTTCATGGGGTCTTTCCGTCTAGCCGCGGGGAGATTGCATCATCACAAACACTTCAACTTCGCTGAGTCTCGGGAGGAGACAGTGTGGCCATCGTTACGCCATTCGTGCAGGTCGGAACTTACCCGACAAGGAATTTCGCTACCTTAGGACCGTTATAGTTACGGCCGCCGTTTACCGGGACTTCAATCAAGAGCTTGCACCCCATCATTTAATCTTCCGGCACCGGGCAGGCGTCACACCCTATACGTCCACTTTCGTGTTTGCAGAGTGCTGTGTTTTTATTAAACAGTCGCAGCCACCAGTTTATTGCAACCCCTTCACCCTCTGCGCGCAGGCGCATCAGGCTACAGGGGCGTACCTTATCCCGAAGTTACGGTACCAATTTGCCGAGTTCCTTCTCCCGAGTTCTCTCAAGCGCCTTAGAATACTCATCTCGCCCACCTGTGTCGGTTTGCGGTACGGTCACTGTCAAACTGAAGCTTAGAGGCTTTTCTTGGAACCACTTCCGATTGCTTCTTCACCGAAGTGAATGGCCTCGCACCCTTGAATTCCGCGCCCGGATTTGCCAAAGCGCCTTCTCCAATGCAAGGACCGGGACTTCCAACACCCGGACAACCTTCCGCGATCCGTCCCCCCATCGCATTTAACAATGGTGCAGGAATATTAACCTGCTTCCCATCAGCTACGCATTTCTGCCTCGCCTTAGGGGCCGACTCACCCTACGCCGATGAACGTTGCGTAGGAAACCTTGGGCTTACGGCGAGGGGGCTTTTCACCCCCTTTATCGCTACTCATGTCAGCATTCGCACTTCCGATACCTCCAGCACACTTTCCAGTGCACCTTCGCAGGCTTACGGAACGCTCTCCTACCATGCACATAAATGTGCATCCGCAGCTTCGGTATATTGCTTAGCCCCGTTACATCTTCCGCGCAGGACGACTCGATCAGTGAGCTATTACGCTTTCTTTAAAGGATGGCTGCTTCTAAGCCAACCTCCTGACTGTTTTAGCCTTCCCACTTCGTTTCCCACTTAGCAATATTTGGGGACCTTAGCTGGCGGTCTGGGTTGTTTCCCTCTTGACACCGGACGTTAGCACCCGATGTCTGTCTCCCGTGATTGCACTCTTCGGTATTCGGAGTTTGCTATGGCGTAGTAATCCGCAATGGACCCCACAACCATGACAGTGCTCTACCCCCGAAGGTGATACACGAGGCACTACCTAAATAGTTTTCGGAGAGAACCAGCTATTTCCAGGTTTGTTTAGCCTTTCACCCCTATCCACAGCTCATCCCCTAACTTTTCAACGTTAGTGGGTTCGGACCTCCAGTACGTGTTACCGCACCTTCATCCTGGCCATGGATAGATCACCTGGTTTCGGGTCTACACCCAGCGACTGAATCGCCCTGTTCGGACTCGCTTTCGCTACGCCTGCCCTAATCGGTTAAGCTTGCCACTGAATGTAAGTCGCTGACCCATTATACAAAAGGTACGCCGTCACCCTCTTTCAAAGGCTCCGACTGTTTGTATGCATGCGGTTTCAGGATCTGTTTCACTCCCCTCCCGGGGTTCTTTTCGCCTTTCCCTCACGGTACTGGTTCACTATCGGTCGATCACGAGTATTTAGCCTTGGAGGATGGTCCCCCCATCTTCAGACAGGATTTCACGTGTCCCGCCCTACTTGTCGTACACCTAGTTCTTCCTCGCTGTTTTCGTCTACAGGGCTATCACCTGCTATGGCGGCACTTTCCAGAGCCTTCGACTAACAATGAAGATAAAGAGTACAGGCTGGTCCCATTTCGCTCGCCACTACTCTGGGAATCTCGGTTGATTTCTTTTCCTGCGGTTACTTAGATGTTTCAGTTCACCGCGTTCGCTTCACGTAGCCTATGTATTCAGCTACGGATGACCCATACGGGCCGGGTTTCCCCATTCGGATATCGGTGGATCAAAGCTCGTTTGCCAGCTCCCCACCGCTTTTCGCAGGCTACCGCGTCCTTCATCGCCTGTGATCGCCAAGGCATCCACCACATGCACTTGTTCGCTTGACCCTATAACGGGTGTGTCTCGCACGCCCTTCGCTGGGAAGACCGTGTCTGCCACACTCGCTACAGGTTGAGTATTCGTGTTGCGCCGTATTCCAAAAGCGATCTTTCGATCTCTCTTTTCATACATTGATACAATCACAACCCTGATTCACCTACTCAACCACCCATCTCTAAGTGATCTTTCGTGAATCTCTTTACTACTTCTTCCTGATTGTTAAAGAACGACAGCCGATATAAAGCTCTGCTTCATATCACTCTGACTGGCTCAATCGCCAATGCACAACGCTCTGCCTTTTACTGCCCGCAGAACGCTACGCATTGAGGATTGGTGGAGGATGACGGGATCGAACCGACGACCCCCTGCTTGCAAAGCAGGTGCTCTCCCAGCTGAGCTAATCCCCCAGTCATACAGCTACCCCAGAGGTTTCAGACGATCAGCACACCAGACAAGACTTTGGTGGGTCTGGATGGATTCGAACCATCGACCCCCGCCTTATCAAGACGGTGCTCTAACCGACTGAGCTACAGACCCCTGAGTCTGTCCTGATTTCACAGCCGATAAGCGTGAGCGCTCAACGCATTGCTTTTACACAACTGACGCGTTTAGCTCGAGAAAGGAGGTGATCCAGCCGCACCTTCCGATACGGCTACCTTGTTACGACTTCACCCCAGTCATGAATCCTACCGTGGTGACCGTCCTCCTTGCGGTTAGACTAGCCACTTCTGGTAAAACCCACTCCCATGGTGTGACGGGCGGTGTGTACAAGACCCGGGAACGTATTCACCGCGGCATGCTGATCCGCGATTACTAGCGATTCCAGCTTCACGCACTCGAGTTGCAGAGTGCGATCCGGACTACGATCGGTTTTCTGGGATTGGCTCCCCCTCGCGGGTTGGCGACCCTCTGTTCCGACCATTGTATGACGTGTGAAGCCCTACCCATAAGGGCCATGAGGACTTGACGTCATCCCCACCTTCCTCCGGTTTGTCACCGGCAGTCTCCCTAGAGTGCTCTTGCGTAGCAACTAGGGACAAGGGTTGCGCTCGTTGCGGGACTTAACCCAACATCTCACGACACGAGCTGACGACAGCCATGCAGCACCTGTGTTATGGCTCCCTTTCGGGCACTCCCACCTCTCAGCAGGATTCCATACATGTCAAGGGTAGGTAAGGTTTTTCGCGTTGCATCGAATTAATCCACATCATCCACCGCTTGTGCGGGTCCCCGTCAATTCCTTTGAGTTTTAATCTTGCGACCGTACTCCCCAGGCGGTCAACTTCACGCGTTAGCTACGTTACCAAGTCAATGAAGACCCGACAACTAGTTGACATCGTTTAGGGCGTGGACTACCAGGGTATCTAATCCTGTTTGCTCCCCACGCTTTCGTGCATGAGCGTCAGTATTGGCCCAGGGGGCTGCCTTCGCCATCGGTATTCCTCCACATCTCTACGCATTTCACTGCTACACGTGGAATTCTACCCCCCTCTGCCATACTCTAGCCCGCCAGTCACAAATGCAGTTCCCAGGTTAAGCCCGGGGATTTCACATCTGTCTTAGCGGACCGCCTGCGCACGCTTTACGCCCAGTAATTCCGATTAACGCTTGCACCCTACGTATTACCGCGGCTGCTGGCACGTAGTTAGCCGGTGCTTATTCTTCCGGTACCGTCATCCCCCCACCGTATTAGGGCGGAGGTTTTCTTTCCGGACAAAAGTGCTTTACAACCCGAAGGCCTTCTTCACACACGCGGCATTGCTGGATCAGGCTTGCGCCCATTGTCCAAAATTCCCCACTGCTGCCTCCCGTAGGAGTCTGGGCCGTGTCTCAGTCCCAGTGTGGCTGGTCGTCCTCTCAGACCAGCTACAGATCGTCGCCTTGGTAGGCCTTTACCCCACCAACTAGCTAATCTGCCATCGGCCGCCCCTGTAGCGCGAGGTCCTAAGATCCCCCGCTTTCATCCGCAGATCGTATGCGGTATTAATCCGGCTTTCGCCGGGCTATCCCCCACTACAGGACACGTTCCGATGTATTACTCACCCGTTCGCCACTCGCCACCAGGATTGCTCCCGTGCTGCCGTTCGACTTGCATGTGTAAGGCATGCCGCCAGCGTTCAATCTGAGCCAGGATCAAACTCTTCAGTTCAAACCTGTTACTGTTTTTCGGTTCAGTTAAGAACCGGTCGCTCACTCAACGTACTGACGAATGATCTCTCCATCTTTCAATGGAAAAACCTTCCTTTCATTACTGTGTGAGACTTGATACTTTCGCTTCTTCCGGCAGATCCCGAAGGGCCCGCCGGCGCGTCGCGCATCAAGCGCCCACACTTATCGGCTGTTAATTTTTAAAGATCGATTACGCATTCACTACCGAACCCGCACCGCCAGTCGTCAGCATCACAACCACCCGGTACCGCTTCGTTCTGCGTCGCTGCATCAGCAGCAGAGAAACGAGATTATGAAGGCTCTTTTTCGTTTCGTCAACAACATTTTTCGCTTTCGCTTAAAACCTTGTTGACGCTACGGCCGCTGGTTTCTGCCGCGGCCCTCGTTCTGCAACGAGGAGGCGAATCTTAGGTCAACATCGGCCATATAACAAGGGTTTGACCGAAATCTTTTTTGGCGGCTCATTTGTGGGTTGAATTCACCACCGCGTCCATCGGAACCACGTCGGCCATCGCGGCGTAGCCGGCGTCGCTGGGATGGATGTGATCGCCACTGTCAAAGTAGCGCCGCAGACGATCCGGCTGCGCCGGATCACGCAGCGCGGCGTCGAAGTCCACCACGCCGTCGAAGGCATGGCTCGTCCGAATCCACTGGTTGACGGCGAGCCGCATGCTTTCTCGCTGCGGCGGAAGCGACGCCGGCGTGAGCGTCGCACCGAACAGCTTCACACCGGCGTGCCGGGCAGCGGTGATCAGCCGCTGGTATCCGGCAATCAGATCGACGGCCGTCACCGACGTGTGCGGAAAATCGCAATCGAGCCCATTGCGCGGCGGCATGGCCGCGAAGTTGATGTCATTGATGCCGATCAGCAGAATCGCCGTCTTGACGCCCGGGCGCCCGAGCACGTCGTGCTCGAAGCGCGTCGCGAGCGCGTCGCCGTAGCAAGGGGAGTCGCTCAACAGGCGGTTGCCGCTGATCCCCAGATTGACAATCGCGGTCGACCGGTCGCCGCTAGCGGCAAACCGGCGCGCCAACGCGTCGGGCCAGCGGCGATTCTGGTTCAGGCTGGAGCGCATGCCGTCTGTGATCGAGTCGCCGATCGCGGCAACGGCCGCGGATGCAGGTGCCGCATCCACCGACAATCCGGTTACCCACACATATTGGGTGAACCTACCGCGAAACGCCTCGGCAGAAGCATCCGCCGTGTGATTACCCGGCGCCGAAACATAGTTCACCTGGTTCGACACACGATGCCACGCCACGATACGCTGCTCGGCCCCCATAAATGCGCTGACGGCATAAGGCGCACCTCCGGCGATATCGATCGCGACGGGGTCACTGTCCAGCTCGCCACCCGGCGGAATCGAGACTGCACTCTTGCCGCTGAACGTCACGCGCGCCTCACCATTACCAGCCGCCGCGCCACCCGCAGAACGCGCGATCCGCAGGTCTTCGATGACGAGCGGAGTTTTACCGTACCGATTGCTGAGATGAACCCGCGCGGACTTTCCGGACAGCGTCGGATAAACGATCTGGCGCACTGTGCGCCCAGCTACTTCGGGTGCGCGATACAGCGGCGGCAAGTCCGCCCGCTGAGGAATAGGTTGCAGCGCAGTCGCCCATGCGGTGACCCAATGTGCCGGGGCGTCGGCTGCGAAAACGGTCGGGGAAACGGCAAATTGGACAAACAACGCCGCGCTGCACGCGGCGGCCAAGGTGCGAATGGTCATTCGGGTGGTCGGTTGAAGGCGAAACGTGCATTGTGCCCGATCGCTCCAGCCGTCGCGGGTCTCTGCGACGGCATTCGCGCGCGGCCGACTCAGGCCGTCTGCGCTCCGGCCATCTTCAACGCGAGCGCTTCGGCGACTTCGATCCCGTCGATGGCAGCCGAGTAGATCCCGCCGGCATAGCCCGCTCCTTCGCCGGCCGGATACAGGCCTTCGACGTTCATGCTCTGATAGTCGTCCCGCCGCCGCACGCGAATCGGCGACGACGTTCTCGTCTCGACGCCTGTCAGCACGGCGTCGTGCATCGCGAACCCGGCGATCTTCTTGTCCATCTCCGGCAAGGCTTCGCGAATGGCCTCGATCACATAGTCGGGAAGCGCCGTGCTGAGATCGGTCGGATGCACGCCGGGCTTGTAGGACGGCACCACCGAACCCAGCGACGTGGACGGCCGGCCGGCGATAAAGTCGCCGACCAGCTGGCCCGGCGCCATGTAGTTGCCGCCACCCAGCTCGAAAGCCCGCTCTTCCCATTTGCGCTGAAAAGCGATCCCGGCGAGCGGGCCGCCCGGGTAATCGTCCGGCGTGATGCCAACCACGATCCCCGCGTTGGCATTCCGCTCCGCCCGCGAATACTGGCTCATGCCGTTGGTCACCACGCGGCCCGGTTCGGAGGTCGCCGCCACCACGGTGCCGCCCGGGCACATGCAGAAACTGTAGACGGCGCGGCCGTTGCTGCAGTGATGCACCACCTTATAGTCGGCGGCGCCGAGCTGTTTGTGACCGGCAAACTTGCCGAAACGGCTGCGGTCGATCAAACCCTGCGGATGTTCAATGCGGAAACCGAGTGAAAACGGCTTCGCCTCAATGTAGACGCCGCGGTCGTTCAGCATCTGGAAGGTGTCGCGCGCGCTATGCCCGACCGCCAGCACCACATGATCGCAGCGCAGCGTTTCGCCGGTAGACAGCTTCAGCGCCCGCACCTTGCCCTGATCGATCTCGATATCGTCGACGCGGGTTTCGAAACGCACTTCGCCGCCCAACTCGTGGATGGTCGCGCGCATTTTTTCAACCATGCTCACCAGCCGGAACGTGCCGATATGCGGCCGGCTCAGAAACAGAATGTCTTCCGGCGCGCCAGCCCGCACGAATTCGTCGAGCACCTTGCGGCCGTAGTGCTTCGGATCCTTGATCTGGCTGTACAGCTTGCCGTCCGAGAAAGTGCCCGCGCCGCCTTCGCCGAACTGCACATTCGATTCGGGATTGAGCACCGACTTACGCCACAAGCCGAAGGTGTCCTTGGTGCGCTCGCGCACGGCCTTGCCGCGCTCGAGGATGATTGGCCGGAAACCCATTTGCGCCAGGATCAACCCGGCAAACAGGCCGCACGGCCCCATGCCGATCACGACCGGGCGCAGCGCGGTCATCTGCGCCGGCGCTTTGGCGACGAACCGGTAGGCCATGTCTGGCGTCACGCCGCAATGTGGCACGTCGGCGAGCCGCTTGAGCGCCGCCGCTTCATCCGTCACCTCGGCATCGACGATGTAGGTGAGCTTGATGTCGGCGCGCTTGCGCGCATCGTGCGCGCGACGAAACACGGTGTATCGGATGAGCCCGTCCACGGCCACGCCGAGTTCCGCGAGGCGCGCACGCACGGCGGCTTCGAGGGCGCTCTCGGGATGATCGAGCGGGAGTTTGATTTCGCTTAAACGTAACATGAGTACCGGGGGACGCAGGAAGGCCGCAAATCGCGGCCAATTCGCAATTTTATAGGTTTAGTGTGGGGGCGGGGCGCCGGCGCAGACGAAACGCCTTGCTAACGAATCTCTTCCCTCCTCCATCGGCCCGCTCGATCCATCTCAAAAAATTTATTAACCGACCGGTCGGTTGGCTTATACTGTGCGCACACAGACAACTTCCGCAGAGAGCGTCCCCATGTACACGCAATCCCTGGATATTCCCGGCAATGTCGCCCCGCTAGACGCGGGCGCAGACTCGTCCGAGCAGATGCGGTTCGACGCGGTCATGGCCGCCGACGGCAAGATCGAAGCTCAGGACTGGATGCCTGAGGCCTACCGCAAAACGCTGGTCCGGCAAATCTCGCAGCACGCGCATTCGGAAATCGTCGGCATGCTGCCGGAAGGCAACTGGATCACGCGCGCGCCCAGCCTGAAACGCAAGGCGATTCTGCTTGCCAAAGTGCAGGACGAGGCCGGCCATGGCCTCTATCTATATAGCGCGGCGGAAACGCTCGGTGTGTCGCGCGATCAGCTGATCGCCGCGCTGCACTCTGGCAAAGCCAAATATTCGAGCATTTTCAATTACCCGACACCCACATGGGCGGACGTCGGCGTGATCGGCTGGCTGGTGGACGGCGCGGCGATCATGAACCAGATTCCGCTGTGCCGTTGCACGTATGGCCCGTACGCGCGCGCCATGATCCGCATCTGCAAGGAAGAGTCGTTCCACCAACGGCAGGGCTTCGACGCGCTCATGTCGATGATGGCCGGCACCGAAGCACAGCGCGAACTGGTCCAGCAGGCCGTGAACCGCTGGTGGTGGCCGGTGCTGATGATGTTCGGCCCGAGCGACAAGGATTCGATCCACAGCAACCAGTCGTCGAAATGGGGCATCAAGCGCATTTCGAACGACGATCTGCGCCAGAAATTCGTCGACGCCACCGTCGACCAGGCCAAGGTACTCGGCGTCACGCTGCCCGATCCGGACCTGAAATGGAACGAAGCGCGCGGCCATCACGACTACGGCGACATCGACTGGGAAGAATTCTGGCGCGTGGTGAACGGCGACGGCCCGTGTAACCGCGAGCGTCTCGCCACCCGCGTCAAGGCCCACGACGACGGTGCCTGGGTCCGCGAAGCGGCCCTCGCCCACGCCGAAAAACAGCGCCAGCGCGCACAACAGCACGCCGCTTAACGCGCGCCGCATGCCGGACACAGAATCAGGAGATCTGCAATGAACAAGGAATGGCCGATTTGGGAAGTCTTCGTGCGCAGCAAGCAGGGACTCGATCACAAACACTGCGGCAGCCTGCACGCCGCCGACGCGCCGATGGCGCTGCGCATGGCGCGCGACGTCTACACGCGCCGCCAGGAAGGCGTGAGCATCTGGGTGGTGCCGTCGTCGGCGATTACGGCGTCCGCGCCGGAAGACAAGGCGGAGCTGTTCGAACCGGCGGGCGACAAGATCTACCGCCACCCTACGTTCTACACGCTCCCCGACGAAGTCAACCACATGTAAGCGCGGCCATGACCATCACGCCCCAACATCTTCAGTACGTGCTGCGCCTCGCGGATACCGCGCTGATCCTCGGTCAGCGCAATACCGAATGGTGCGGCCACGGCCCGATCCTCGAAGAGGACATCGCGCTGTCGAACATGAGCCTCGACCTGATCGGCCAGGCGCGGCTGCTGTATACACACGCCGCGTCGCTCGAACAGCAGCTCACCGGCAAAAACCGCACGGAAGACGACTACGCGTACTTTCGCGCCGAGCGCGAGTTTGCCAACTACACGCTCGCCGAGTTGCCGCATGTCGGTCCGCTGTCGGCCACCGCGAAAACCGAGAAGGATTACGCGGTCACGATCGTGCGCAATTTCCTCTACTCGACGCTGATGGCGCATCTGTGGACTGCCCTCACCGCATCCACCGACGAGCAACTGGCGGCGATCGCATCGAAGTCGATCAAGGAAACCAGCTATCACGTGCACCACGCACGCGAGTGGCTGATCCGTTTCGGCGACGGCACCGAGGAATCGCATCGCCGCGCGCAAGCCGCGCTGGACTATCTGGTGCCGTACACGCGGGAGTTCTTTAGCACGGACGCCGTCGAGGAAGGCATTGCGGCAGCCGGCATCGGCCCGCTGACGTCGGACCTCGAAGCAGCGTGGCTCGACGACGTGCGCGCCACGCTCGACGAAGCCACCTTGACACTGCCCGAACCGGTCAAGCACATCACGACCGGCAAGCACGGCGAGCATTCCGAGCACATGGGTTTCGTGCTGGCCGAAATGCAGAGCCTCGCGCGTCAGCATCCCGGCGCAACCTGGTAATCCAACGATGACGACTTCGACGGCCCTCCGCACGACCGACATGACCGACGCCACACTTGAACGCGCATGGGCCGTGCTCGAAACGGTGCCCGATCCGGAGATTCCGGTGGTGTCGATTCGCGAACTCGGCATTTTGCGCGACGTGCGGCGCGCCGCCGACGGCACGCTCGAAGTCGTGATCACGCCGACCTACTCCGGTTGCCCGGCCATGTCGCAGATTGCCGAGGACGTCGCACATGCGCTCGACGTGGCGGACCTCAAGCCTTATCGGATCGCCACGGTGCTCGCGCCGGCCTGGACGACCGACTGGATGACCGCCGACGCGCGCGAAAAATTGCGCGCCTACGGCATCGCGCCGCCCACGGGCAATTGCGGTTCGGCCATGCCCGTACAGGAAAAAGTGATGCGCTTCGTGCCCCGCGCGCTGCCCGCGCCGTCCTGCCCGCGTTGCGGCTCGGCGCACACCGAGCGGCTCGCGCAGTTCGGCTCGACCGCCTGCAAAGCCTTGTACCGCTGCCTCGATTGCCGCGAGCCCTTCGACTACTTCAAACCATACTGATATGGCCACTCCGCAATTTCACCCGCTGCGCATCCGCGAAGTGCGGCCCGAAACCGCCGATTCGGTTTCGGTCGCCTTCGAAGTCCCCGCCGAACTGCGTGACCATTACCGCTTCACGCAAGGCCAGTTCGTCACGCTGAAGACGCATATCGACGGTGAGGAAACGCGCCGTTCGTATTCGATCTGCGTCGGCGTCACCGATTACGACCGCGACGGCGAACTGCGCATCGGCATCAAGCGCGTACGCGGCGGGCGTTTCTCGAACTTTGCCTTCGATACGCTGCAGCCCGGCCACACGATCGACGTGATGACACCGGACGGGCGCTTCTTCACCCATCTGAACGCCGATCAGGGTCAGCAATATCTGGCGTTCTCGGGCGGTTCGGGCATCACGCCGGTGCTGGCCATCATCAAGACGACGCTCGAAGTCGAACCGCGTAGCACCTTCACGCTCGTGTACGGCAACCGTAGCGTCGATCAGATTATGTTCGCGGAAGAGCTCGAAGATCTGAAGAACCGCTTCATGAACCGCTTCGTGCTCTATCACGTGCTGTCCGACGATCTGCAGGACGTCGAGCTATTCAACGGCGTGCTCGATCAGGATAAGTGCGCGGCCTTCATCGAGAATCTGCTGCCGGCCGAGGCGATCGACGAAGCCTTCATTTGCGGCCCGGCTCCGATGATGGACGCCGCCGAAGCCGCGCTGAAAGCCGCCGGCGTGCCATCGGAGAAGGTGCACGTGGAGCGCTTCGGTTCGCCGCTGCCGCAAGCGGGCGTGCCGCTGGTCGAAATCACCGAAGACACGCCTGCCGCCGACCTGGAAATCGTGCTCGACGGCAAACGCCGCAAGCTGCGCCTGCCGTATCAGGGCGTAAGCGTGCTCGATGTCGGCCTGCGCGCCGGTCTCGCGCTGCCATATGCGTGCAAGGGCGGCGTCTGCTGCACCTGCCGCGCGAAGGTGCTGGAAGGCGAAGTGAAGATGGAAAAGAACTACACGCTCGAAGAACACGAAATCCGCGACGGTTTCGTGCTGACGTGCCAATGTCATCCGATCAGCGACCGCGTGGTGGTGAGCTACGACGAACGTTGAGCCGAATGCGGCGGACGAACCTGCTGGACGTCCGCCGCGCTTTGAGCAGGTGCGCGATCCGCTTACACTAGGGGCCGCTCATCGACCGGACACCTGTTCCGGTCGATGAGCGGCCCCTAGTGTTGTTAACCGCCCCACACCACTGCCGATGAGCACGATCCACCTCACCAATGGCGATGTCGCCGCCGAGTCACTGCGCGCCGCGTTGCGGGATGCGGGCCGCGACGAGCGCGTGCACGCGTTGCGCGACGATCTCGCGGTCGGCCCGCTGCGCGGCGTCGACGACGCGCCCGACGTGCGCGCCGACTTCTGGGATCGCGTGAGCGCCGACACGAAGCGCGATTTCCTTAGGGAATTCCGCGAGCAGGCCGCGGCGCTGGAGAATATTGCGCGCGGCGACGCGAATCTGGTGGTCTGGCACGGCGAAAGCGCATCGGATCAGTTGATGCTGCGCCGCGTCTGCTACCACCTGCGCAATAACCCGCAGCGCCTGAACGAAGTGCGTCTGTCGATTCGCGATCTCACCGATCCGGACGCGTGGGCGCACAGCCGCAAAGACCGCGCGACGTCGGTCGGCATGTTTGCGCCGCCCGTGCTGCAATCCCGTCTGGCGGACGCCGCGCCGATCTCGGTGCTGCGCATCAGCCGGCTCGCGCTCGAATGGCAGGAAGTCAAACACGCGAACGGCGAAACGCGGCGCTGGCGCGACAATACGTTCACGAGCGGCAGCTTCGCAGAGCTGGACGCGCTGATTTTCGAGCACGTCACTGAAGACTGGCAGCCCGCCGCGCGCGTTGCCGCCGAATTGATGACGGCCGAACTCGGTTTCCTGGTGAGCGACAGCATTGCGCTGTGGCGCTTCCGGGAACTGGCCGCAACCCGACGCATCAAGCTGCGCGGCGACGCGAACGGCTGGCGCACGCTCGAATTGTGCGCAGCGTTCGCACCCTGTCCACACTAATAGAACAGACGACTATGGCCCGCACCCGAGCGCCCGACCACGAAACTCAGCGCGAGCAGATTCTTGAACTCGCCGCGGCGAAGTTCGCCCAGACCAGCTATCCCAGCACCTCGATGGCCGACCTCGCCGCCGCGAGCGGCACTTCGAAAGCGCGCCTCTACCACTACTACGCGAGCAAGGAAGCGATCCTGTTCGATCTGTTGGACCGCTATACCAAGCGGCTCATGCTGATTATCGCGGAGGTGGAAGGCGCGAGTCAGCGGCGCGGCTTGTCGGAGCGGGAAACCTTCGCCGAGCTGATCCGGGCATTTCTGTCGGAGTATGAGACGTCGCATAGCCGGCACGTCGCGCTGTTGAACGACGTGAAATATCTGGTCGATACCCAGCGCGAAGTGATCCTGAACCGCCAGCGTGACGTGGTGGCGGCTTTTGCGCGGCAGTTGGCGCGCGCCTATCCGGAGCGCGCCACGCGCGACAACCAGACCGCGCTCACCATGATGGTGTTCGGCATGATCAACTGGACCTTCACCTGGCTGAAGCCCGACGGCCGGCTGGGTTACCGTGAATTCGCCGAGCAGGTTGTCGGCATGGTGGACCACGGCTTGAGTTCAAGTGAGGCCTGATTCTGCATTGCAGCAATATACAGACGAAATGACGTGCCGGTGTGATCGATGTGCGACATCGTGTCGCGAACGCTCGTATCATTTATTTATTCTTTAAAATCAAAAGCATAAAAATAGGGCGCAAACTTTTTAGGCACTCCCTTCAAATATTGATACGGGTTTTCCCTAGTGCGCAGTGTGTATCTCCGCTAAAATTGCTTTTGCGGTGCACCACGCCGCTCGACCAAAAGGAGAACCCGACCATGAACTTGACTACACCCCGCGCTGCTGAGCCGATCGTTGCGCATGATCGTTTGATGCAGCCAGCCGGTCGTGCGCCTGCTCTGGTCCGCGAACTCACCGCAGTCGACCGCGAGCGCCTGCTCACCCACTTCCTCGCGCTCGACGAAGACGACCGGCTCCTACGCTTCGGCCAGATCGTGCCGGACCACGTCATCGAAAACTATGTTCGTGCGATCGACTTCAAGCGCGACACCGTCTTCGGCGTCTTCAACAATGAATTGGAGTTGACCGGCGTCGGCCACCTGGCTTATCTGCCGGCCGAAGGCGACAAGCGCACGGCCGAGTTCGGCGTGTCCGTGCTGGAAAGCGTCCGTGGCCAGGGCATCGGCTCGAAGCTGTTCGAACGCGCCGCCATTCGCAGCCGCAATACGCACGTCGGCATGCTGTACATGCACTGCCTGTCGCGCAATTCGACCATGATGCATATCGCGAAGAAGGCAGGCATGAAGATCGAATATGCCTACGGTGAGGCAGACGCGTACCTCACGCTGTCGCCGGCGGATCAATCGAGCATCATCACGGAAATGCTGCAGGAACAGGCTGCCGTGTTCGACTACGCGCTCAAGCGGCAAGCGTGTCGCACATCGAAGCTGTTCGAGTCGTTCATGCCGACGGCTGTCGCAGCCTGAGAGCACCAAGCTTCAGCAAGAACAAAGGGCGGCCACGTGGCCGCCCTTTTTGTTTGCACGCGCCCGCCGCCTCGCACGCGACGCTGACCTCACAAGATCGGCAGCGCGGTCGTCTCCTTAAACTTTTCCAGCGAGAAGCTCGATTTCACGTCGATTACCGACGGATGGTGCAGCAACTGATCCTGCACGAAGCGCGAAAAGTGCGCCATATCCTTCACCTGAACGCGCAGCAAATAATCCATGTCGCCGGTCATTGCGTGACATGCCACCACTTCAGGCCACGTCTGCACCGCCGCGCGAAACAGATCCGCATGAGTGGCGTCGCCGCGCGAACTGAGCGCCGGACCACCGCGCTTTTCCAGTCGCACATTCACATAGGCAAGCAAATCGAGCCCAAGCTGCTGTGCGTCGAGCAGCGCCACATAGCCGCGTATCACGCCGCTCTCTTCCAGCCGACGGATGCGCCGAAGACACGGACTGGGCGATAGATTGATGCGCTCGGCGATCTCCTGATTCGACAGTCGGCCATTCTCCTGAAGAATCGCCAGAATCCGCCTGTCGATGGCGTCTATCTCTGTATTGGCCATTTTCTGCCATCCATTCGAACTGTTGAGCTAGAAACTAGCGTCAGCGTATCGACACGCGATTAAGTTCGCAAGTTTTCGCCGCAGACAGGCCTTTACACTTGCGTCATTCAGTCGCGCAATGGCTCATTCGGCTCGCGCTCATCAGGAGACAGACAATGCAAGTTTCAACCTGGGAAAATCCGCTCGGCACCGACGGCTTCGAGTTCATCGAATACACCGCGCCGGATCCGAAGGCGCTCGGCAAGCTCTTCGAGCAGATGGGCTTCACCGCCGTTGCGCGGCATCGCCATAAAGATGTGACGCTGTATCGCCAAGGGGAAATCAACTTCATTGTCAACGGCGAGCCGGATTCGTTCGCGCAACGCTTCACGCGTTTGCACGGCCCTTCGATCTGCGCGATCGCTTTCCGGGTTCAGGACGCCGCCAAGGCGTACAAGCAAGCAGTGGAAAAAGGCGCCTGGGGCTTCGACAACAAGACCGGCCCGATGGAATTGAACATTCCGGCGATCAAAGGCATTGGCGACTCGCTGATCTATTTCGTCGACCGTTGGCGCGGCAAGAACGGCGCCGAGCCGAACAGCATCGGCAACATCGACATTTACGACGTGGATTTCGAACCCATTGCGGGCGCGAACCCGAATCCGGTCGGCCACGGCCTGACCTACATCGACCACCTGACACACAACGTGCATCGCGGCCGCATGCAGGAATGGGCGGAGTTCTACGAGCGTCTGTTCAACTTCCGCGAAGTGCGTTATTTCGACATCGAAGGCAAGGTGACGGGCGTGAAGTCGAAGGCGATGACCTCGCCGTGCGGCAAGATCCGCATCCCGATCAACGAAGAAGGTTCTGAAACCGCCGGCCAGATTCAGGAATATCTCGACGCGTACCACGGCGAAGGCATTCAGCACATTGCCCTCGGCAGCGACGACATTTACCGCACGGTGGACGGCTTGCGCGCATCGAACATCTCGCTGCTCGACACGATCGACACGTACTACGAGCTGGTCGATCGCCGCGTGCCGAATCATGGCGAGCCGCTCGACGAGTTGCGCAAGCGCAAGATCCTGATCGACGGCGCGCCCGAAGATCTGCTGCTGCAGATTTTCACCGAAAACCAGATCGGTCCGATCTTCTTCGAGATCATTCAGCGCAAGGGGAATCAGGGCTTCGGCGAGGGCAACTTCAAGGCACTGTTCGAATCGATCGAACTGGATCAGATTCGCCGTGGTGTGGTGCAAGACAAAGTCTGACAGCGTGCGCCGCTTCACCAGAGCGGATGCGTGATGCGCAGACCCAATTGAAAAGGGCGAAGATCTCGCGATCTTCGCCCTTTTCGTTGGCGCCGTTGTCTCAAGCGAAACCTTTATGGCTTGACGCAACAACGGCGGGTTACTCAACCGACACACCGCATGCGCGGCGTATCACGAATTCTTGTCTTCCCCGTCGGACTCGATGGATCGCGTGACGCTGCTCATGGCAATACGTGCGGGCGCGACCTGCGCCGTACGGGTTACCGCGTTCGACAGCGCCCCTGCACTGCCCGAATTCGAGCGCACCGGCGCGCTCATGGCAAAAAATGCTGCCGAAACCATCAGGAAGGTCTGGATGTTTCTCGTGTTCATGCGTACTCCTTTTCTGACTGCCCTGTTGTCGTGAAGCTCCACCGAATGCGGAGCGTTGCGCGGACATTGCTCACAGGTGGGGGTTAGACAGGCATTTCGCGCACGGTTCCGCAGATTTGTAGTTTTTACAGCTTGTTACAGGCAATCGCGAGAGCGGTGCGCGAGCGAACAGCGAACCCGCGCGCCGACATTCGCGACAAAAGCGGAAGCCTCGTTCTTCCTAGGCTGCGGCGGGTTTTCACCAGTGCTACCATCACTTAAAACACGTCAATATGACGGCCCCGGCCCTACGCATTCACAAGATGCCGCGGCCCAAAAAAGTTTTGGTGATCCCAAACTGGTTGGAGGAGTACACATAATGAACGCCCCGCTAGACGCAGGTCAGCGAGCCTCGCTCGAAGCCGCGCTATCTTCCGTCACGCTCGACGACAAATACACCCTCGAACGCGGCCGCGCGTACATGAGCGGCATCCAGGCGCTGGTGCGTCTGCCGATGTTGCAGCAGGAACGCGACCGGACCGCCGGACTCAACACCGCCGGCTTCATCTCCGGTTACCGTGGATCGCCACTCGGCGGGCTCGACCAATCCCTGTGGAAGGCGAAACAGCACCTCGCCGCACATCAGGTCGTGTTCCAGCCAGGCGTCAACGAGGACCTCGCGGCCACCGCCGTTTGGGGTTCGCAGCAGGTCAATCTGTACCCGAGCGCCAAATACGACGGCGTGTTCTCGATGTGGTACGGCAAAGGCCCAGGTGTCGACCGTTCCGGCGACGTCTTCAAGCATGGCAATTCGGCCGGTTCGGCGCGCAACGGCGGCGTTCTCGTCCTTGCCGGCGACGACCACGCCGCAAAATCGTCCACGCTCGCGCACCAGTCCGAACACATTTTCAAGGCGTGCGGCCTGCCGGTTCTGTTCCCGTCGAACGTGCAGGAATATCTCGACTTCGGCCTGCACGGCTGGGCAATGAGCCGCTACTCCGGTCTGTGGGTCGCGATGAAATGCGTGACCGATGTGGTCGAGTCGTCGGCATCGGTCGACATCGATCCGCATCGCACAAAGATCATTTTGCCGGAAGACTTCGCGATGCCGGAGGGCGGCTTGAATATCCGCTGGCCGGATCCGCCGCTCGTGCAGGAAGCGCGTCTGCTCGACTACAAGTGGTATGCAGCGCTCGCCTACGTGCGGGCCAACAAGCTCGACCGCGTCGAAATCGATTCGCCGCATGCGCGCTTCGGCATCATGACCGGCGGCAAGGCGTATCTCGACGTGCGTCAGGCGCTGACCGACCTCGGCCTCGACGACGAAACCTGCTCGCGCATCGGCATCCGTCTGTACAAGGTCGGCTGCGTGTGGCCGCTCGAAGCGCAAGGCGCGCAGGCGTTCGCGCGCGGCCTCGACGAAATTCTGGTGGTCGAAGAAAAGCGCCAGATTCTCGAATACGCGATCAAGGAAGAACTGTACAACTGGCCCGACGCGCAGCGTCCGCGCGTGTTCGGCAAGTTCGACGAGAAAGACGGTGCGGGCGGCGAATGGTCGGTGCCGATGGGCAACTGGCTGCTGCCGGCGCACTACGAACTCTCGCCGGCGATCATCGCCAAGGCAATCGCCACGCGGCTCGACAAGTTCGACCTGCCGTCGGACGTGCGCGCTCGCATCGCCACGCGTATCGCGGTGATCGAAGCCAAGGAAAAAGCGCTGGCGCGCCCGCGCGTCGAAGCCGAACGCAAGCCGTGGTTCTGCTCGGGCTGTCCGCACAACACGTCGACCAACGTGCCGGAAGGCTCGCGCGCGATGGCCGGCATCGGCTGCCATTACATGACGGTCTGGATGGACCGCAGCACCAGCACGTTCAGCCAGATGGGCGGCGAAGGCGTGGCGTGGATCGGCCAGGCGCCGTTCAGCAACGACAAGCACGTGTTCGCCAATCTCGGCGACGGCACCTACTTCCACTCCGGCCTGCTGGCGATTCGCGCGGCGATCGCGTCGAAGGCCAACATCACCTACAAGATTCTCTATAACGACGCGGTCGCCATGACCGGCGGCCAGCCGGTCGACGGCGTGCTGACCGTGCCGCAGATCACGCACCAACTCGCCGCCGAAGGCGCGACGAAAATAGTGATCGTCACCGACGAGCCGGAGAAGTACTCGGCGAACGTCGGCCTCGCGCCGGGCATCGACATTCATCACCGCGATAAGCTCGACGAAGTACAGCGCCAACTGCGCGAAGTGTCCGGCACGACGATCCTGATCTACGACCAGACTTGCGCGACGGAGAAACGCCGCCGCAGGAAACGCGGCACGTATCCGGACCCGGCACGCCGCGTCGTGATCAACGAGGCCGTCTGCGAAGGCTGCGGCGATTGCTCGGTGAAGTCGAACTGCCTGTCTGTCGAGCCGCTCGATACCGAGTACGGCACGAAGCGCCAGATCAATCAGTCCACCTGCAACAAGGACTTCTCGTGCGTGACCGGTTTCTGCCCGAGCTTCGTCTCAGTTGAAGGCGGTCAGTTGCGCAAGCCGAAGGCCGCCTCCGGTGTCGCGGGCGACGCGATGCCGCCGGTGCCGGAACCCGAATTACCGTCGATGGAGCGGCCGTATGGCGTGCTGGTGACGGGCGTCGGCGGCACGGGCGTCGTGACGATCGGCGCGCTGCTCGGCATGGCCGCGCATCTGGAGAACAAGGGCGTCACCGTGCTCGACGTCACCGGGCTCGCGCAGAAAGGCGGCGCCGTGATGAGCCACGTGCAGATCGCGAAGAATCCGGCCGATATTCACGCAACCCGTATCGCCATGGGCGAAGCGAGTCTCGTGATCGGCTGCGATGCGATCGTCACAGCCAGCGACGAATGCGTGTCGCGCATGCAGGCCGGCCGCACGCGCGTCGTGTTGAACAGCGCGCATACGCCGACCGCCGAACTCATCAAGAACCCGAACTGGCGCTTCCCGGGCAGCAGCACGGAAGCCGACGTGCGCGCCGCCGCGGGCGACGACGGTGTCGATACGGTCGACGCGAATCACTTCGCGGTCGCGCTGCTCGGCGACGCGATCTATACGAACCCGTTCGTGCTCGGCTACGCATGGCAACGCGGCTGGGTGCCGCTCACGTATCAGTCGCTGATGCGCGCTATCGAGTTGAACAACGTGCAGGTCGAGAAGAACCGCGCGGCGTTCGAATGGGGTCGCCGTGCCGCGCACGATCTGGCCGGCGTTCGCAAGCTCGCGCAATCGCAAGGACGTGGTGCGGCAGCGGAAACGACAAGCAGCAAGATCATCTCGCTGCACACGCCGAAGGCGCTCGACACGCTGATCGACAAACGCGCCGAGTATCTCACCGCGTGGCAGAACAGCGCGTATGCCGACCGTTATCGCGCGCTGGTGTCGCAAGTGCGTGCAGCCGAGTCGGCGCTCGATGCTATCGACGGCCAATTGCCGTTGACCGAAGCAGTCGCGAAGAACCTGCACAAGCTGATGGCCTACAAGGACGAGTACGAAGTCGCGCGTTTGTACAGCGATCCGGCGTTCATCGAAAAGTTGAAGGCGAATTTCGAAGGCGACTGGAAGCTGCACATTCACCTCGCGCCGCCGACGTTCTCGAAGAAAGATGCCAAGGGTCATCTGGTGAAGAAGAAGTACGGCCCGTGGGTTTTCAGCGCGATGCACGTGCTGGCCCGCTTCAAGTTCCTGCGCGGCACCACGCTCGATGTGTTCGGCAAGACGGAGGAGCGTCGTACCGAACGTGCGTTGATCGGCGAGTATGAAGCGCTGGTGCGCGAACTGATCGCCGGCCTGACTGCGCAGAATCGCGAGTTGGCCATCGAACTGGCGAATCTGCCGGACGGCATCCGCGGCTATGGTCACGTGAAGGAAAACAACCTGAAGGGCGTGCGCGTCAAATGGAACGAGTTGCTCGCGCGGTGGCGTTCGCCTGAGGCTGGCACGACGCAACACGCGGCGTGATCGTAATGGCTTGACCGACTTGCCGGTCTGAAAACAGAAAGGCGGCTGTCCTCGCGGACAGTCGCCTTTTTTATGTGTTGTGAAACGTGACGCGTGAAGCTGGTGCAACGACAGCGCCAATAAAAAAGCCACGGAAACGACATCCGTGGCTTTCTCGCAGATTCGTCGCGACGCCTCGACGAGAGGCGCCGCTCCGATTCTCAAAGCATCCGCATTACTTCGCGTTCACTGCCTTGCGTGCGTTGGCCGAAGCCACTGCCGTCATGTTGATGATCCGGCGCACGGTCGCAGCCGGCGTCAGGATGTGCACCGGCTTTTCCGCGCCCAGCAGGAACGGACCGACCGTCACGCCTTCGCCGCCGATCATCTTCAGCAGGTTGTACGTGATGTTCGCCGCTTCCACATTCGGCATGATCAACAGGTTGGCTTCGCCGGTCAGCGTCGTGCCCGGGAACGCAGCCTTGCGCACCGCTTCCGACAGTGCCGCATCGCCATGCATCTCACCGTCGATCTCGAGCGAGGGCGCGCGTTCGGTAATCAGCTTGCGAGCCGCCGCCATGCGTTGCGACGACGACGACGGTGCGCTGCCGAAGTTCGAGTTCGACAGCAGCGCTACCTTCGGCGTGATACCGAACTTCTCCATCTCACCCGCGGCCAGCATCGTCATATCGGCAAGTTGCTCGGCGGTCGGCGTTTCGTTCACGTACGTATCGCAGATGAACAGATTGCGGCCCGGCAGCATCAGCAGATTCATCGCGGCGAAGTTCTGCACGTTGTCCGCCTTGCCCAGCACCTGCTCGATGAACTTCAGATGCGCGTGGTACTGGCCGATCATGCCGCAGATCATGCCGTCCGCTTCGCCAAGGCGCACGAGGATCGCGCCGATCAGCGTGTTGAACTTGCGCATCGCGGCCTTCGCCACGTCCGGCGTCACGCCTTCGCGCGCGCCAAGTTCGTGATAAGCCTGCCAGGATTTCTGATAGCGCGGATCGTCTTCCGGATCGACGATTTCGAAGTCGTCGCCGCACTTGAGCTTCGAGCCCATCTTCTTCAGACGCATCTCGATCACCGACGGACGGCCGACCAGAATCGGCTTGGCGATCTTTTCCAGCAGCACGAATTGCGCGGCGCGCAGCACGCGCTCGTCTTCACCTTCGGCGAACACGATACGCGCCGGCTCCGACTTGGCGGCCGCGAACACCGGGCGCATCACCATGCCCGTGCGATACACCGTCGTGCCGAGCTCTTCGCGATACGCGTCCATGTCCTTGATCGGACGGGTCGCGACGCCCGAATCCATCGCCGCTTGCGCGACAGCCGGCGCGATCTTGATGATCAGGCGCGGATCGAACGGCTTCGGAATCAGATACTCGGGGCCGAATTCCAGCGAGTGGCCTTCGTATGCCTTCGCGACTTCATCGCCCTGATCGGTTTCTTCGGCAAGCTCGGCAATCGCGCGCACGCAGGCGAGCTTCATTTCTTCCGTGATCGTGGTCGCGCCGACATCCAGCGCGCCGCGGAAGATGAAGGGGAAGCACAACACGTTGTTGACCTGGTTCGGATAGTCCGAACGGCCGGTCGCGATGATGCAGTCCGGGCGAACCTTCTTGGCGTCTTCCGGGCGAATCTCCGGTTCCGGATTGGCCAGCGCGAGAATGAGCGGTTGCGTGCCCATTTCGGCGACCATCTCCGGCTTGAGCACGCCGGCGCTCGAGCAGCCGAGGAACACATCGGCGCCGCGGATCGCGTCAGCCAGCGTGCGTGCCTCGGTGTTCGCCGCGTAACGTTCCTTCGAGGGATCGAGGTTGCCGCGGCCTTCGTAGATCACGCCCTTGGAGTCGGTGACGAGAACGTTCTTCTTCGACAGGCCCAGGTTCACCAGCAGGTCCAGACACGCAATCGCGGCGGCGCCCGCGCCCGAACACACCAGCTTCACTTCGTCGAGCTTCTTGCCCACCACTTTCAGGCCGTTCAGGATCGCCGCCGAAGCGATGATCGCGGTGCCGTGCTGATCGTCGTGGAAGACCGGAATCTTCATACGCTCGCGCAGCTTCTTCTCGATGTAGAAGCACTCGGGCGCCTTGATGTCTTCGAGGTTGATGCCGCCGAGCGTGGGCTCCAGCATCGCGATGGCTTCGACCAGCTTGTCCGGATCGGACTCGGCGAGTTCGATGTCGAACACGTCGATGCCCGCGAACTTCTTGAACAGGCAACCCTTGCCTTCCATCACCGGCTTCGCGGCGAGCGGACCGATGTTGCCGAGGCCGAGCACGGCGGTGCCATTCGTGATCACGCCGACCAGGTTGCCGCGCGAGGTGTACTTCTGCGCGTCGAGCGGCTCGTCGTAGATCGCCATACAGGCCGCGGCGACGCCCGGCGAGTAAGCCAGCGACAGATCGAGCTGGTTCGATAGCGGCTTGGTGGGCGTGACCGAAATCTTGCCGGGTTTCGGATTCTGGTGGTATGCGAGAGCGCTTTGCTTAAGTTGTTCGTCCATTTTTTGGCCTGCGAGACGTAAGTAATTGGGCCCGGCACACCGCACCGTCAGCGTCGCGTGCATCTATCGAATGGATAATCGATTGAGGCGGTTTTCGCTTGCGCCGGTTGGGCGCCGCGTCGAACCTCGCCGGAGGACAGGACGATGCGGAGTGCTTCGCGGGTCGGTTAGTGTACACCCCGAACGAGACGATGCACTGACCGGTTAACCATGCTCACCATCGGCGAAACAGCGCGTACGCATTGCTGCGGCGCCGCATTCGACGGCCTCGTTGCGGCTTGTCATTCGCAGGTCATGGACCGGCCGTTCGCACTCACTCGAGCTCGGCGCCGCGTCGTTCGGGAATCAGGAATAGTGTCGCCAAGATGTCGAGCAGGTAAATCGAAGCGAGCAAAGCGAGCGCCGCGCCGAACGAATAGCGCGCGGCCAAGGCGCCCACCACCACCGGTCCGAAACCGCCCACCGCGCGGCCGGCATTGAACAGCACGTTCTGCGCAGTGGCGCGCGCATCGGTCGGATAAAGCTCGGAGATCAGCGCACCGTAACCGCCGATCATGCCGTTGACGAACACGCCCATCGCCGCCCCGCCTATCAGTAGCGCCGTCGGCGTGCTCAGGTGAGCGTAGACGAACACCATCACCATCGCGCCCGCCTGATAGAACAGGAATGTCGGCTTGCGGCCGAAGCGGTCGGCGGCGATGCCGAACAGCCAGATGCCGCACGCCATGCCGAGAATTGTCGCGGCGGTCCACAGTCCGGATTTGGTCAGCGAATAGCCGAAGGTTTTGGACAGATAGCTCGGCAGCCAGATCATCAGACCGTAATAGCCAAAGTTCTGGACCGAACAGAGAATCGCCACGCCAATGCTCGCGCGCGTGGTGCGACGGTCCGCCACCAGCAATTTCAACGGCGGCTTGCGCATGCCGCGCGCCACGCGCTCGGTAAAGAGCGCCGGTTCTTCGACGCGGCGCCGCACGAAGAACGACACCACCGCCGGCAACAGACCGAGCGCAAACATGCCGCGCCAGCCGATCACCGGCAACAGCATCGGCGTCAGCAATGCCGCCGCCAACACGCCGAGTTGCCACCCCAAGCCGACATACGACGACACGCGCGCCCGCTGCGACGCCGGCCACGCTTCGGCCACCAGCGTCATACCGATGCCGAACTCGCCGCCGAGCCCGATTCCGGCAATGGTCCGGTACGCCAGCAGATCGGCATAGCCTTGCGCCAGCGCGCATAAGCCGGTGAACACGGCAAAGATCAGAATCGTCCAAGTCAGCATGCGCACGCGGCCAAAATAGTCGCTCAGCACGCCGAAGATCAACCCGCCCGCCACCGCGCCGATCAGCGTCCAGGTGACAAGCGAGCCGGCCTGCGCCGAACTCAGATGCAGATCGGCGGCAATCACTGGCAGCATGAAGCCGAGGATCAGCAGATCGAAGCCGTCCATCGCGTAGCCGAGCACCGAGGCGATCAACGCCCGGCCGGCATAGCCATTTCTCACGGATGCGCGGGCTTCGGCGGCGGAGGGAGCAAGGTTCATTGAAAGCATTCCGTAGGTCGAATGGGCGGCAACGGCGGCAAGCGCCCAAGAAATTCGCGCGAGTGTAAAGGCGCCCCCAACGGCCCACAAGCGAACCAAAAAGCACTCGTCGAGGCGAGCGCCCAACGCGGCCCGTCGGTCCCCGGCAAGCTCGCGCGAGGCGTCCGTTATGACCGTCATTCGCCGCCGCCACGCACGAGAGGCTCCTCGGAAGGGCCTGTTTCGGGTAAAATGTCGGCCTACGCGCGCAGCAAAAACCGGCCTGCACTCCACTGACCGGCCGCGTATTCCGCCCAGCATGGCGCGGAATACCACGCTTGCTGCGCCACCGGGCCCCGCGCCCGCTTCTCCCCGCTCACACCCAAGGATCCGCCCATGACAGGCTTCGATCGCCAGACGATCTCCGACACGACCGCCAAAATGCTGCTCGAAGTGCAAGCCGTGCACTTCAACGCGGAGAAACCGTACATTTTCACGTCCGGCTGGGCGAGCCCGGTTTATATCGATTGCCGCAAGCTGATCTCGTATCCGCGCGTGCGCCGCGGCCTGATGGAAATGGCCGAGACCACGATCCTGCGCGACGTCGGCTATGAGCAGATCGACGCGGTCGCCGGCGGCGAAACCGCCGGCATCCCGTTCGCGGCATGGCTGTCCGATCGCCTGATGGTGCCCATGCAATACGTGCGCAAGAAGCCGAAGGGTTTCGGCCGTAACGCGCAGATCGAAGGCCTGCTGACCGAAGGTCAACGCGTGCTGCTGGTCGAAGACCTGACCACGGACAGCCGCAGCAAGATCAACTTCATCAACGCGCTGCGCACCGCCGGCGCCACGGTGAACCACTGCTTCGTGCTGTTCCACTACAACATCTTCAAGGAAAGCGTGTCCGTACTGAAAGACATCGACGTCGATCTGCACGCGCTTGCCACGTGGTGGGACGTGTTGCGCGTCGCGAAGGAAAACAAGTACTTCGACACCAAGACGCTCGACGAAGTGGAAAAATTCCTGCACGCACCGGCTGAGTGGTCGGCGGCGCACGGCGGCGCAACCTCCACGCCGCAGTAAGCTTCGCCGCCTCGCGCGGATCGAATAAAAAGGGCGCCTGTCTTAACGACAGGCGCCCTTTTCTATTTTTGCCTTAGGCCTCGCGTGCGACCTTAAGACGCTCCGCTGTTGTCTTCGGTGGAATGCGACGACAGGTTCAGCAAGCCATTGCTCTGCGCGTACTGGAACAGTTCGGAATCCCGTTCGATGCCGAGCTTGCGCATGGCGGTGTTCTTCTGCGTGCTGATGGTCTTGATGCTGCGGTTAAGGTGCTCCGAGATCTCCTTGATCGTCATGCCCGACACGAACAGGCGCACCACTTCCAGCTCGCGTTTCGACAACATCACTTCGTCGTTCTTGCCACCCGCATTCATGCGCAATGTATCGAGCGAGGCTTTCACCGACGGGCTCATATATTCCAGGTTGCGGCTGACGTGCTGCACCGCGAGCCCGATGTGGCTGAGATCGTCCGACTTGTTGACGACGGATGTGACGCCGAGTTCGCTCAGCCGCTTGAGCAACGCAGCGTTCTCGAGCATCGTCAGGACGACGATGGGAAGCTTGGGAAAATTGCGGCGCAGATAGCCGATCAGCGGCAAACCGTCGCCGTATTGACCGCCGGGCATTGCCAGATCCGTGACGAGCACGTCACAGGCAATGGTCTGCAGCACCTTGATCAACTCGGTTGACTGCCGCGCACGCGCGACGACCTGTAGACCGGGAAACTTGAGCAAAGCCTGTTCGGCGCCGAACAAAATAACCGGATGGTCGTCAGCGACCACAACCCTGACTGGATCTTGCATTGCCCTCCCCTCGACAGATGAACCACTCTGCAAAACTTCCGACATGTCTTATGTATTCTAGATGCTGAAACGGGTAAGGGCGCGGGCTGCCTCCGCGCGGAAAATTCCTCCGACTATAGCCGATTCTGGTCTGCAAATTCCACCAGGCGGCAACAATGATGCGTCGTAGAGCTAATGTTAGACTTGGATCGACCTTGAGGCACAAAATAGGGACAATAACCATCGCGAGGATAACCGCCTCGCGCCCTCACAGGAGAACCGGCACATGCGCTCGCGTTGCCTGGTTGTTTCGATTGCTTCGCCGTTCCGCCGTCTGCCGTCGTTCCCCTGCGCCATGCTGGGCCTCGCACTTTTGGCTGCGCATGGGCCTCATGCTCTTGCCGAAGGCGCGTTTGCGCTGACCAGCGCGAGCTTCCACGCGGGCGGCACCGTGGCGGACGCTCAAGTTTTCAATCAGGACGACTGCAAAGGCGGCAACCGCTCACCGCAGCTTTCGTGGCACGACGCGCCGCCCGGCACGCGCGGCTTCGCGATCACCATGTTCGATCAGGATGCGCCGGGCCGCGGCTGGTGGCACTGGTCGGTGGCGGGCATTCCCGCCACGGTCAACAGCTTGCCGGAAAACGCCAGTTCTTCCGGCTTCCTCAGCAAACTCGGCGCGGTCGAAGCACGCAACGACTTCGATACCGACGGCTATGGCGGTCCCTGTCCGCCGCCGGGCAAGCCGCATCGCTACATCATCACCGTTTATGCACTCAGCACCGTCGACCTGCGCCTTGCCCAAGGCCGTCCCGCGCTGATGTTCGATCATGAGATCGGCACCACCACGCTCGGCTTTGCGCGGATGGTGGTCAATTACGGGCGCTGATTGCGCCCTCGCGGCGCAGCCGGTCGCATGCAAACTGCGCCGCCGCGGCTGGCGTACGGCTTGCGTCGTATTGCCGCCCGCGCGGGAATTCAGTCATCGGCGCACGCTAAGGTGCGGCCTGGCAGGGTGCGGCGTGCTCACCGTCGCGGCACCGCCGCGGGTGCGCACCACTGCCGTGCTCGACCCATCCTCTTTCACTTTGCTGGAGCGTCTCATGTCGAAGATCGTCATCGTTTATCACAGCGGCTACGGCCACACGAAGAAAGCCGCCGAGTCCGTGCTGGCTGGCGCCCTCGAAGCCGGCGCGGACGCGAAACTGTTGCCGGTCGGCGAGATCGACGATGCAGCGTGGGCCGAACTGGCTGCGGCCGACGCCATCATCTTCGGCGCGCCGACCTACATGGGCGGCCCTTCCGCCGACTTCAAGAAATTCGCCGATGCAAGTTCGAAGCCGTGGCTCGAGCAGGCGTGGAAGGACAAGATCGCGGCCGGCTTCACCAACTCCGCGACCATGAACGGCGACAAGTTCTCGACGATCCAGTACTTCGTCACGCTGGCCATGCAGCACGGCATGATCTGGGCAGGCACCGGCATGATGCCGTCCAACACCAAGGCGGCGACTCGCAACGACCTGAACTATGTGGGCGGCTCGACCGGCCTGCTCACCCAGTCACCGGCCGACGCTTCGCCAGAAGAAGCGCCGCCCACCGGCGATCTCGAAACAGCGCGGATGTTCGGCGCACGCGTGGCCGCGGTCACGGCGCGCTGGATCGCCGCGGCCCACTGAGGCCCGGACTGCCGCGATCCGGCCGGCATCGGCTTGCATCTACCGCACAACAGGTCACGCCGATGTCATGTTCGGCGCGCATCGTCGTTTTTTCACCCCTTTTGCGCGTCCGGCGTCATCACGTCATAAAATGACGTTCCGGCGCGGTGTCGCGCCCCGTTTCCAGCAAGCCAGTGAGAGCGAGATGAGCACGAAAGTTTTTGTCGACGGACAGGAAGGCACGACCGGACTGAAGATTTTTGAATACCTGTCGCAACGCGCCGACGTAAAGATCCTGCGTATCGAAGAAGCGAAGCGCAAGGACCTCGAAGAGCGCCGTCGTCTCATCAACGCGTCGGACGTCACGTTCCTGTGCCTGCCGGATGTCGCCTCGCGCGAATCCGCTTCGCTGGTCCAGAACGATCGCACGGTGCTGATCGATGCCAGCACCGCGTTCCGCACGTCCGCCGACTGGGCTTACGGCCTGCCCGAACTAGCCCGCTCGCAACGCGAGCGTCTGCGCACGGCGAAACGCATTGCCGTGCCGGGCTGCCATGCTTCGGCCTTCGTGCTCGCCATGCGTCCGTTGGTCGAGGCCGGCGTGGTGGCGCCCGAGTTCGCTGCGCACGCTTACTCGATCACCGGCTACAGCGGCGGCGGCAAGAAAATGATTGCCGACTACGAAGCCGGCGGCAACGACAAGCTCAAGAGCCCGCGTCCGTACGCGCTCGGTCTCACGCACAAGCATCTGCCGGAAATGGCCGCGCATACCGGCCTGAAGTCGGCGCCGATCTTTACGCCGATCGTCGGCGATTTCTATAAGGGTCTCGCGGTCACCACCTTCTTCTCGCCGAACCAGTTGGCGAAGAAAGCCACGCCGCAGGACGTGCAGGCGCTGTTCGCCGAGTACTACGCGGGCGAGGCGTTCGTGCACGTCGCACCGTTCGACGCGGAAGCGAACCTCGACAGCGGCTTCTTCGACGTGCAGGCGAACAACGATACGAACCGGGTCGACCTGTTCGTATTCGGCAATGAAGAACGCTTCGTGACCGTCGCGCGTCTGGACAATCTGGGCAAGGGCGCGTCGGGCGCGGCGATCCAGTGCATGAACCTCGCGATCGGCGCCGCTGAGGAAAGCGGCTTGAAACGCTAATCAGGTTGCAATTGCGGACGGTAATTCGCCGTCAATCAATTGAAAGGCCGGTCTGCAGCAGACCGGCCTTTTTGTTTTAAATACGCACCATTCAAAATCCCCTTTCCGCGATTAATCAGTACTAGCCCGTATTTCTTAAAAAATAAAAATCGGACTATCCAACAATTCGCCGGTAATTCATTCCGAATATCGACGCAGGGCGCATAGTTTTCCGCCTAGGGAAACTCCGGATTTTTTCGCGAACGGTCGTTCGCAGATGATAGAGCCATTTTGCCCGAAGCCTTACCTGGAAAGGGAGTGCGACGAAACAACGTTGCCGCCATTCAGGCCAAAAATCCTTTTCCGTTTAAAAGACCCGCAGACGTCCACGCGGTGCGCGTGCCCCAAAAATTGCGCTGTTTGAATCGGTCTTTTTAGACGGCTCATTCAATTGACAGCCATTATCCGCGCAGCGAAATTAGTTCGCACAATTACATGAAGGGAGACAGCTGCATGTCGCATGCCATTACTCGAGGCCTCGCGCTGGCCATTGCCACGGCCCCATTCCTGATCGCTTGCGGCGGCGGCAAGGCCGACAATCCAGGTCCGATCAACGCACCGCAATGTTCGGGCGCGAGTTGCGGCGTGCAAGGTCCGCCCGCCTCGGGCGCCGGCGCGGCAGCGTTGTGCCCGGCGACGGCCGACATCGTCAAGAGCACCTTCCTGGGTGGCGCGGGCAGCGGCGAAGTGGTGCAGCTGAACATTGACGCGACGGCGATGACGTACACGCTGAAGTGGCTCAAGTCGCCGATCCCGCTAACCAGCGCCGATGTCACGATCACGCGCGAAGGCACTCAGATTACCGGCGCGGTAATTCATCCGCCAACGGGCATGCTGCCGACCGCGGAGCAAACGCGTTGCGCATTCATTCTCGGCAAAGGCACCGGCACCGCGCCTGCCAACGGCACGACCTACACCACGCCCGACTTCGTCAATAACCCGAATCCGCCGATGATCCTGGTGGGCCAGGGCGTGGCCGGCGGCGGCATTCCGGGCGCGACCGTCGAGTACGACGGACTGACCATCATTCCTGGCATCATCGATCACGTCGGCGCAGTCCCGAACCGGCACTTCGATTTCTATCCGTTCCTCGGCTTCGCCAGCACGACGAACGACGTCACCAAGCTGGCCGGCACTTACAACGGTCTGCTGTATCACCTGGTGCCGTCGGGCTCGTACGCGGCGACGGCCACCAACACGGTCGAGACCTTCGACGCGGCCGGCAACTGCACGGGATCGAATCCGGCGAACGCAGCCTTTACGCCGAGTTCGAGCGGCTGCCTGACGACCGGCACGGCGTGGACCGCTAATAGCAGCGGTTACTTCGACAGCCAGAATGCACCGCAGATCGGCACGCAGCTCAAGCTGCCGCCGCTGAATCAGCCGAGCGGCGTGTCCGCGTCGGCGCACATGATTCTCGGCCAGGTGAACGGCGCCACGGTGCCGCTCGTGATCCGCACGGGCTCCGTGAATCTCGGCACCGCCCCGCTGCACCTTGACGCCAAGGTCGACGACGAATCCGGTATCGCGATGCTCGCCGCCGCCACACCGCTTGCCTCCGGCGGCTTCGACGGCGGCTACGTCGGTGCGGACTCCAACTTCAAATACACCGCGGCGTTGATCCAGGGCGGCGTCGGCACCTTCATCAATCCGTCGACTTCCGCCGGGGAAGACGGCTTCGGCCTCGGCTACGGTTTGCCGAGTCCGGGACTGGTCGGTGTCCAGCAGGCCAACGGTCAAAAGGGCCTCGCGATCTCGTCCGGCGGCCTGTATGCGATCGAGATACAGGGAACCGTCAATGGCGGCGTAGCGCCGACGTCGCAACTCAGCAGCACGGCTTCGAGCGCGCCTTATTTTGGCATCGGAGCGCAAATCAGCAAGTAAATCACGCGAGTGAGCCGCGCAGGTAAGCCACAGCGGACCGGCAGCGGGCGGCATGAGAGACAAATAGCAAAAAGGTGGCGGGACTGGGAGCCGGCCACACACAACGAAAAAATTCTGGAGGCGGTATGAATTGGAGAATCCTTTCGGTGCTCGCTCTTGCAGCACCGTTGTTGGGGGCGTGCGGCGGCGGCGGCGGAGGCGACGGCCCAGTGACGGAAGTCCGTCTGTGTCCGGCGTCGCTGGACTACGGCACGGTGTTCACGGGCGGCGGCGGTGACGGCGAACTGGTCAAGCTGCAGCTCGATACGACCAAGATGACCTGGCAGGTCAACTACATCGAGTCGCCGATCCCGGCGACCACCGGCACGGTCGTCCCGACGCGCGCGGGCCAGACCGCCAGCGGCACTCTGACTCAGGAAACCCTGCTGCCGACCAACAAGCTCAACCAGTGCGCGTTCCGCCTGAACGGCGCGAGTCTCGATCCGAATCGTCCGGCGCGGATTTTCGTCGGCGAAGGCGTGGCGGGCGGCACGATCCCGGGCGCGGAGATTTCGTTCGGCGGGATTCTTGGCGTGGGCGCCGTGCCTGATACCAAGTTCCCGTACTACCCGTTCATCGGCTTCTCGTCGATTGAAACGAATCTCGCGAACGTGGCCGGCACGTACAACCAGCTCGGCTATCACCAGGTGCCGTCGCAAAATTTCGCGCCGGTCGCGGTCGATTCGAAGATCACGATCAACGCGGACGGCACCTGGACCGAGTGCGACAACTCCGGCGTCAACGCGGGCAAGTGTCAGCAGCCGGGCAGCAACTTCGCGCCGGCGGCGGACGGCAGCGGCGCGTTCCAGACCAACAACTTCCTCGGACAGGCTAAACCGACCCTCGCGGCGACCCCGGAAGCACGCGGCTACATGATCGTCGGCAAGCTGCGCAACCAGCTTGTGCCGATCCTGGTGCGAGCGGGCGCGGCGAACTCGTCGGTGACGGTGCCGCAAAACGGCGCGCTCGGCCCGTACGCCGACGACGAATCAGGTATCTCGATTCTGTCGCCGCAAAGCGCGATCACGGTGAACTCGCAGAACGGAGAGTACATCGGCGTGGACAGCCAGTTCGACTACCGCACCACCGCGCTCGAAGGCACCGAGGCCACGCTGCTCGATCCATTCAACGCCTCGCAGGCATCGCTCGCGACGGCGCTGAATCTGGACTTCACGCAAGCGGTTCCGGGCGTGGTGACGACGACGCGAGTGGGCGCTTCCACCGGTACCACGCCGACCGGAAAGATGATCTTCACAGGTGGTGTGTTCGGCTACCTGGATCTGACCAACGCGGCCTCGCCGTACTTCACGATCGGCGCCTTCGTCCAGTAACGGACGCAGCACGCGCCGCCAATCCGCAACGTGGCGTTCGCGTCCCGGCTGCCGCGCAGTGTGACCGCGCGGCAGCTGGTGCCAAACGAATATGCAGCGCGCCGGCGTGGCCGGGAACCCGTCGCCGCTTGCTGCGCGCGATCGGCTTGAGCCGCGCCTCAGGAGGAACAAGATGAAAAAAATCTATTTCGCGTTACTGGCCGCTTGCCTGTCCGCCAGCGCGCACGCCCAGCATGCGGGCGACAACGTCGCCGTGCTCGGCTGGTTTCACGTGATGCCACAGGACTCGAGCTCGCCGCTCACCACCACCGTCGCGCCGACGCCGATCAACACGCCGCTGCGTCTGCCGAGTTCTTTCACGTCGCCCGGCACGAGTTTGTCGACCAGCAGCGCGGACACCGTCGGCCTGGTGTTCAGCCACTACCTTACCGATCACATCGCCGTGACGACGGTGGCGGGCGTGCCGCCGGTCTTCAAGATCTACGGGCACGGCACCATCAAACCGCCGGGACCGGCCGGCGCGCTCGGCCAGCAGGATCTGGGCGATCCGCAGGCCAACCCGATCGTCAAGAGCGTGCGCCAGTGGAGCCCGGCGCTGCTGTTCCAGTACTATTTCAATGCCCCGACGGCGCATTTTCGGCCATTTGTCGGCATCGGCGTGTCCTATAACTGGTTCTCCGACGTTCAACTGAGTCAGAACTTCATCCAGTCGACGCAGAACAACCTCGGCGCGGTGCTGGCTGCCGGCGCGGGCAAGCCGGGGCAGACGCAGGTGTCGGCGAAAGCGTCGTCGTCATGGGCGCCGGTGTTCAACGCGGGCCTTGCGTACAACATCACCGATCACTGGGGTCTCGTGGCATCGGTCACCTATATTCCGCTGAAGACGACCTCGTCGGTCATCATCAAAGCGGCGGACGGCACGGAACTGGGTGTGTCGAAAGCGGAACTGAAGGCCGACCCGATCATTTCGTTCCTCGCCGTCTCGTACAAGTTCTAAGTTCGGTCCTGACGCAAGAAAGCCGGCGGCCCTGCGCAAGGGTCAGCCGGCTTTGTCCTTTCTGGGAACTGGAAATTCGAGGCAAAAAAAAGCCCGCCTAAGTTGGCGGGCTGAATCCATATCAGAGGAGACATGGAGGAGACAAGACAAACTATAGCAAACGGCTTGGTGCGGCGCAACATACTAATTAGGGTAGACCCTCGACGTTGCAAATACACAACATCTCGCCAAATGTCCCGTCGTCTCCGCGGCGCCGCGCCTCGCCTCGCGCTCAGTGGCGCACCAGCGCCATCATCGCGCCGAAGCCAACGAACACACCGCCCGTCAGCCGATTGAACATGCGGGCGACGCTGCGGCTCTTCAATTTCGCGCCGATGCGTGTGCCGAATCCCGCGTACACCAGATACCAGCTCACCTCGATCACGGCGAATGTGGCGACGAGTACGCCAAACTGCGGCAGTTTCGGCTGCGCGGCGTCGATGAATTGCGGCAGCAGCGCCGCAGCGAACAAAATCGCCTTGGGATTGCTGCCTGCGACCAGAAAGCCGTTGCGAAACAGCGCGAAGCGCGAGCGCGCGGGCTTTGCGGCGAGTTCGTCGGCATTGTCGGCGGCGGCTTCGTCAGCCGGCGCGCGCCACGCCTTGATGCCGAGATACACGAGGTAAGCGGCGCCGATCATCCGCAGCGCGTTGAACATGGCTGGCCACGCCGCGAGGAAAACACCGAGACCCGCCGCCGACACCGCCAGCATCGACACCAGCGCCGACAGGCAACCGGCCATGGTCGCGCTGGAACGGCGCAAGCCGTGCTGGGCGCCGTGCGTCATCACGAGCAACATGTTCGGACCGGGAATCGCCGAAACGACGAAGACAGTGGCGACGAATAGCCACCAGGTATGCAGACTCATGGGAAGCACGGCGGATAAGGGAACGGGCGGCTATTATGCCCGCCCGCGTCCTTCACTGCCGCCCGTCAGTTGTTTTTAGCTTTTAGCGCCCGGCTCGCCGCGCGGCGACCTGGCCCAGCACCGCGAAATCCTTCTCGCCGTCGCCGTGAGCCACGGCTTCGATCAAGCTATCGCGCACCACGCTGGCGATCGGCAGCGGCGTCGTCACGGCGTCGGCAGCGGCCAGCGCGAGACGAATGTCCTTCAGACCGAGACGCGCCTTGAACAGCGCCGGCTCGTAGCGCTGCTCCGCGATCAGTTTGCCGTAGCCGGAATAGACCGGTCCCGGAAACAGGCCGCCTGTGATGACGTCGAGGAAATCCTGCATGGCGACGCCGTGCCCAGTCACCAGCGTAGCCGCTTCGCCAAGCGTTTCGACCGCCGCGCCGAGCATGAAGTTGGCGGCGAGCTTCATGACGTTCGCCTGCTGCGGCAGCGAACCGATCCGCCAGGTCTTCTGGCCGATCACGTCGAAAATCGGCTGAACACGATCGATCGATTCGGCCGGTCCGCCGGCCACGATAGTCAGCTTGCCCGCCGCCGCGACATCGGGCCGGCCCAACACCGGCGCGGCGACGTAGTTGACGCCGCGCGACGCGTGCGCCGTCGCCAGTTCCTCGGCCAACGCCACCGAGATCGTCGCCATGTTCACGTGGATCAGCCCGCGCGGAGCGTGTTCCAGCAACGAAGCGGTGATGACTTCGCGCAAGGCGCTATCGTCGGCGAGCATGGAGAACACGGCGTCGCCCGCAAACGCTTCGGCCGGCGTCGCAACGACCTGCGCGCCTGCGTCGGCGAGCGGCTGCGCGCGCTCCGGTGAGCGGTTCCACACGCGCACCTGATGCCCGGCTTTCAACATGTTTGCAACCATCGCGGCGCCCATCTCGCCGAGACCGATAAAACCGATGTCCATCTGTCGCTCCGTCTTCTAAAGAACTGGAAGTAAAACACACCCATGCGACACGTGCAGGACAGCGCGCAAAGAAACGCGGTGCGATACTGCGGTGATGGTGACCGCGACATTCCGCTTCTACGAGGAGCTGAACGATTTTCTCGCCCGGCCGTTGCGCCGGCGCGCGTTCAGCTACGCCTGCGCGCCGGGCGCCACCGCGAAGCACATGATCGAAGCGCTCGGCGTGCCGCACACGGAGGTCGAACTGATTCTGGTCAACGGCGAGTCGGTCGGTTTCAATCATCCTCTCGCGGACGGGGATCGCATAGCCGTTTATCCGAAGTTTGAAGCGCTCGATATCCAGCCGCTCCTGCGCGTGCGCGAACGGCCGCTGCGCGTGGTGCGTTTTATCGCCGACGCGCATCTGGGCGGCCTCGCGCCGCTTCTGCGGCTCGCCGGCTTCGACACGTTGTACGACAACCACTATCCCGACGCCGACATCGAAGCGCTCGCCGCCGCGCAGCAGCGCATCGTCCTGACACGCGACCGCGAGTTATTGAAACGCCGCAGCATCACGCATGGCTGCTACGTCCGCACGCTCAGGCCGCGCGAACAACTGCGCGAAGTGTTTGAACGGCTCGATCTGGCCGGCAGCGCGCGGCCGTTCCGCCTATGCCTGATGTGCAATGTGCCGCTGCGGCGCATCCCCAAGGAAGAAGTCGGCGCGCGTGCGCCCGACGGCGTGCTGGAACGGCACGCGCAATTCGTTACCTGCGACGTGTGCCGTCGAGTGTTCTGGGAAGGCACGCATTGGCAAAGAATGCGCGCGCTGATGGACAGCGTGGCTGCCGCGCCGGGCCAGTCCGTTTGAACCTGCAACGAGGTTCATGCCGGTTCTGAACAGGCGTGCCACGCCGTGCGCGCGGAACCGAACGCCGCGCGCTCGCCCGAGGTCCGGCGCGGTGCGTACAATGCGGGATTACTTATCTGGCAGAGGCCTTCCGAATGGCGATGAAAAAAACCGACCTTGAAAAGAACAAGGCACTCAAGCTGAACAACGCACTGAAGCTGTCGACCGCCGACCGTTTCGGCAAGGCCGCCGCGGCCGAACCGAAGCTCGATCGCCGCGAACAGCGCAAGCTCGATCAGGCGCAGGGCCTCGTCGCGTTTGCGTGCAAGCTGAACGGCGATCTGGTGACCGAGCTGAAAGAGCGCGCCGCGACCCACCCCGAAGGCATGACCGGTTTGCTGAACGAAGTCATCAAACGCGGCCTTGCCGGCTAATCGCCGCAACAAAAGCTGCCCCAAATGCAAGAAGGCCAGAGCTCGTGCTCTGGCCTTCTTGCTTGCGACACCTGCATCCGGCCGTGCTGCACTCGCCAGCATGCGGCGCCGTGCGATCGACCGGCGAAGCTGGCCCGAAGAATCGGGCAGCAGCTTAGTTTTGCGTGCCCTTGTCGTTCGTGCCAGCAGCCGAAGCGGCTGCCGAAACCGGAGCGCGCTTGCCGTGCGTGTTCAGCTTCTTGACGTGATGCTTCTTCGGCGCGCTTGCTGCAGCAGCCGGTGCTGCGTCCGACGCTTGTGCGAAAGCTTGAACAGAAACCAGCGCGATCGAAGCGGCTGCGAGCGAGACGATAACTTTTTTCATGTGTTGTTCCCCAAACCTGGACGACTGAGTCAATGTGAATGAATAAGCTGCACGGTGAAGCAGACAGGGCTTGAGGCGCCTTCCCGCTCCCCGCGGGAGAGTATTACCCAGTGTAGGCGGTTTGTCATGCCCAAAACTCGATATGTATTTTCCGGGAGACAGCTTGCTTTCGACCGGCTTTCACTCATTAAGCGGCTCGTACCAGGGGATTCACCTAGACCGCCTGGAACGAGGTTACGCGGCAAGCTAGCGTTCTCCAAAAGGGTCGGCAGACACGTGATTTAGCGGTGCGCGCCCATATCGGGCTTTTCCGCGCACGTGGATAAAATCGACGCCTGCCCGTCACGACAACCGAATTACAAAGACCACCGTTGAAAGCCGAAACCCGCCAACACCTGCGTGCCAATGTCCTGATGCTGATCGCCGCGATAATCTGGGGTTCCGCGTTCGTCGCGCAACGCCTGAGTCTCGATGCGATCGGCCCGTTTCTCTTCACCGGCCTGCGCTTCCTGCTCGGCGCGCTCGTCGTGCTCACGCTGATCGTTTGCGTGCGGCGCCCGGCACTCGCTGAACTGTGGAATCGCGAACCCGGTGGCGCACATGAGCTACT
Source organism: Paraburkholderia sp. BL17N1 (assembly GCF_003634175.1). Taxonomy (NCBI): domain Bacteria; kingdom Pseudomonadati; phylum Pseudomonadota; class Betaproteobacteria; order Burkholderiales; family Burkholderiaceae; genus Paraburkholderia; species Paraburkholderia sp. BL17N1. Next base: position 1,649,420 of record NZ_RBIW01000001.1, on the reverse strand, counting down.
CGGCGCGGGCGTCCTGCTCGGCGCAGTGCTGGCCGCCTCGATTTCATTGCAGCAGATCGGCCTGCAATACACGAAGGTCGCCAACGCGGGTTTTATCAGTTCGCTGTACGTAGTGATCGTGCCGCTTCTCGGCGTGCTGTTCCGACATCGCACGGGAATCGGCACGTGGCTCGGTGCGGCGCTCGCGGCCGCGGGCATGTATTTTCTGAGCGTCAACGAACATTTCTCGATGCTGTACGGCGACTGGTATCAGCTCGCCGGCGCGCTCGTGATCTCCATTCAGATGATGCTGGTCGGACGTTTCGCGCTGCGCCACGACACGCTGATGCTCGCGCTCGTTCAGTTCGTGACGTGCGGGCTCGCGTGCCTCATAGTCGGTCTCGCCATTGAACCCATCAGCCTCGCGGTGATCGTGCGCGCCGCGCCGACCATTCTGTACGGCGGGGCGCTGTCGGTCGGCGTCGCCTATACGATTCAGGTGGTCGCGCAAAAGCATGCGGCGCCGTCGCACGCGGCGGTGATTTTCAGCATGGAGGGCGTGTTCGCCGCGCTTGCGGCGTGGGTCGTGCTCGGCGAAACACTGTCGGCACGCGCGCTGTTCGGATGCGCGCTGATGCTCGCGGGTTTGATCGTGTGTCAGGTGATGCCGGCGTGGCAACGCGGGCGTGACCGCGTGCCTGGCGCGTCGTCTTGAGGATGGCGCCAGTCGCCGGGTTCGAAAAAAAGCGATGCGCACAAAGTATTTGCGCAGGCGGTCGGTGTCGCCAGCTTGCTCGCCGCCTTCAGGCCGCCCGCGGATGCGCAAGCAAAGCCGGTGTATCGGCGGTCGGCGGAAATACACACCAGCAGCCGTCGTCGTGACGAAAGAAGAACAGCCCGCGCGAGCCCGCCTGAAGCGAAGTCGCGACGCGCACATAACGCCGGCCTCCCAGGCGGGTGCGGCTGAATTCGGTGACATGAACCGGCGCCGAAGGCTCCGGCGCAAGCCACTTCTCGACCAGAAACCGCAACGATTGCTCGCTTGCCGTTCTCATGATCTGCTCCGGGCGGGCTTGTCCTGATGCGGGTCGCGCGTGGCGTCGGTGCCGTCGTCGGTGTCGGCGACCTCAGCTTCGTGTTCAGAGGAGGCGAGCGCGATGGCCCGATTGGTGGCTGCCGCCCGCAACGTGCTGCAGTGGGTGGCATGTCGGATATCCGACAGAAGACGGACAAGCTGTCGTGCTGTTCTGCGTTTCATTACACACCCCCGCACTGCACCAATAACTTCAGAAAACACTTTAACTCTATGCCTGGATCGGGCGTTGCCGAAATGGTTTTGACTAAATAGCAACAGTTGCGCTTGCAAAAAGAGAGACGCAATCTTTGTACCGTCCGTCTTCAATGTGCGCGTGCGGCGAGGGGCGGTCTGTACGCTGGCGAGCGCTTGGACAGGTTGAAAAACTTGCCCGGCATCTATTGGAAAAACGACTTCAAACGCGAGTTATCCACATTTCCCTCTGAATAACTTCGGGATAGCGCATGGAACAGCCTGTGTGCGGAATCTTGATAAGACGGTTCGCGAGGCAAGTCGCATCAGAGTTATCCCGGTTTGGTAGTTTTTCTACAGGCGTGATCCGCAGGGTTATGGAGTTCGCATGACGTTGATGCGACGGAACAATTAGGAGTTATCCACAGAAGGGGTTAACCCTTGTTAACTATTACTACATATGTATACGTATGAAGTAAAAGACATAGGATAAGTGATGGATCGCGATGTGATTGAAGGCTGATCGGATCTTGACCAGCCTCGAGACCGCGAACTTCCGGCAGACGAATCAGGGCAGGTTCAGGGCACTACGCCGGCTCCGCTCGCCGGTTGCACGGAAGCCGCCTTGCCGATCGCATCGGGCATCTCGGGAACGGGCAACGGCGCAGTTGTCTCAACCGGCACCGGCAGGAGACGGGTCTCGATGCGATTACTGACGACCGGCTGAGTGCGCACCACCGTTTGCAGATAGTGGTCGACGAGTCCGAAGAAACGGTCGTAGAACTTGCCTGACGGAACGGTCTCGCTGGAAATCTTGACCATCGCATCGCTGTTCGAGCGGATCGGCAGCGACAAGGAACCCAGCACGCTCAGCCCGACGCTCGCCGACGTATCGCTTTTCTTCAGCGCAAAGCCGTTTTGCACGGCATTGACGTAGACGATGCTGGTGTCGCTCGCCTCTTCGCCCGGCGTGCAGACCACATGAAATTCGACGACCACGTGGGTGTCGCCCGTCGGCTGGAAGTTCTTGGTGCCGTCGACGGTGTCGTTGCGCGTCATCGTCGTCAGATAGCCTTGGCTCAGGAGCGCCCGGCGCGCCGCCTCGCAACTATCCGTCGTGCTCGAATTGAAATTGCGCGCATACGGGCTCGCGCCTGTTTCGAACAATTCCTGCTGGAATTTAGGCTGCGGCGTGCTGCTACAGGCGGCAAGGGTCAACAGGCCGAAACACGCGGCGGCTGTGAGTCTGAAAAGCGAGGTCAACATGGTCGATCGGAAGAGGCGCTGCATCAGCGCGAATGGGAATGCATTGTAGAGCGGTTCCGAACTGTGCGTAAAAAGCGCGCAACGGGTGTCTTTCCGGACGTGACAGAGCATCGCGGCAGTTGCGACGCCGCGGTATGAAAAGAGACGGAATGTCGCTTAGCGCGACGTCGTGTGAAGTCCAGTCGCCGACGTCGCCGTGCCGTTCAACCCGGCGGCATTGACGGCCGGAACCATAAACGCATTGGCCCAGTTGCCCGGCTCCGTGCAACGGTCAGACGTGGGTCGTGCAGCGCACATTCCGGCCTGCGCGTCCGATTGCTGCGCACCGTCTTGCGACGGGGCGACCGCCGCAAAGTCTTCGACGCGCAAGCTCACTTTCTGCGCGTACGCTTGCGATCCGCCGTAGCTCTTGAGCGCGGCGTTCATGTCGCCGTTGGCCGAGCGCATGTAGCCGTACAGAATCGCCGAGCCCACTTCGATGTTCGCGGTCGGCTCGGTGAGGTCCTTGACGTTCCTCAACAGTCCGCGGTGCGCGCCAGGCACGACCTGCATGAGCCCGGTCGCGCCGTTGGCGCCCTTGGCCTTTTCCTTGAAGCGGGATTCGATCGATATGATCGCCAGCAGGAGCGCCGGCGGGAGGGAATATTTCGAGGCGGCGGCTTGCACCGCGTCGGAAATCTTTTGAGCCTTTTCCTTTGCCAGACCGAATTTTTGCGTCAGATACGCGGACATGCGGTCTGTGTTTTCGTCGGCCGTCGCGGTCTGCATCAGTCCGAGCGAAAGCACGATCAGGCAAAGTAACCGGCTCATAACGGTGGACGGGGAAAAAGGGGATCCGGCCATTATAGCTCTGCCCCCAAATAAGCCCTAGAAAGAGCCAAAATTCGTCTTAGGAAGAGCGGGCGGCTCTTCATGGTTCGGGTTCAGTGCGAGAGCTTGGGCCCCAGCACGTAGCCGTCGTTCAACGTCGCCAGGAAGGCGGCGACGTCGTTGATATCGCGCTCCGACCAGACGGGGCGCTCGCCGGGTTTGCGTGTGAGCGGTTCGTCGGTCGTATCGACGTTCACGCGTAGCGCGACGGGCAAGTCGTTGAACTTGTCGATCTTGCCGTGCACGTCTTTTGGATACCACTTCGCCGGACTGGTATCGCGTTGCACGTAGAAGCGCAATGCGTCCTTCAGCGTGTGGAAGCGGCCGTTGTGGAAGAACACCTGACGCGTTGCCGTATTGCGCAGCGACACCGATTTGAAGAGCCCGCAATTGCTGCTGTCGCTCGACTGATCAGTTCGCAGCGGACCGCACAAGCCCATGTCGAAGTACTTCGGATCGGCATTCGCTCGCAACTCGGGATTGCGCGGCACGCCGAGCGCCTGGAAATTGAAGTCGGTGAACAGCGGATGAGAACCGTCGGCGCCCATCTGATCGATATGGCAGGAAGCGCAATTGCCGCCCGCCGGATTGTCGAACAGCTTCTTGCCTCTCAACTCCTGTGCTGTTAGTTGCAATTTACCGTCCAGATAATAGTCGAACTTGCTGCTGTACGGATGAAAACTCGGGTCCTCGAGTTCGAAGCGCTCGATCGCAGACATGGCTTGGGCGAACGCCTTGGCGCGGTCGACGAAGATGTTCTGGCCGAACACTTCCTTGAAGCGCGCCGCGTACGGCGCCTGCTCCAGTTTCGCGAGCACGGCGGCCGGATCCTTGTTGGCCATCTCGTTCGGATTGAACAGGGGGAAGCTCGCCTGATCGTGCAGATGGTTGAAGCGCCCATCCCAACCGAAACCGCCCACCGGCGCATTGTCCGTTTCGCTCAGACGCTCGGAGAGGCTCGCAGCCTGCGCGTGGCTCCACATCGGCGTACGGTTCAACACGTAGCGCAGGCTCGGCACGGCGCGCGTGCCTTGCGAGTGCATATCCGCCCCACCCAACTGCGCCGCGAGCCCGTTGGGCGGCCCATACGCATGCGACGGACTATGGCAGCTCGCGCACGACATCTTGCCCGAGACGGACAACGTGGCATCGAAGAAGATCAGCTTGCCAAGCGCGGCGGCATCGCTATAGACAGGCTTCGTGTCGGCCGTCGCGGCAGCCGCCGCGGCAACGGGCAGCAGCGTTGCAACGAGCAGAGCAGCGAGCCCCGCCCATTGCGCGCCGAAGCGCTCGGTCAATCGCATTGCAGAAAACAGCATCGAATCGCTTACAGGTTCGTGAAGATGTCGCCGCCGAACCCGACGAGGCCGGCCTGTCCCGCATAACCGAGGTGGTCCAGCTGGAAGATGTCTTCGATGCTCTTGAGCATCGAATAATGGTTGTACTGCACCGTCGAGACCGTGCCCGGCTTGATGAACTTCGAGATCATGACCGCGCCGGTCTGGTCGCCGCCGAAGCTCTGCTTGGTCAGGTTGATCGTCAAACCCTTGTAAGTCAGCGACGAAGTCTGCGGGAACGCCGGCAGATTCGGACCTGGCTGCTGGCTACAGCAGGTCGCACCGGAAAATATCAGGTCCTCGCTCGTGCCGGACTGCGTCACCGTCGCGTAGCTGCTTTCGTCGAAGTTGATGATCAGCAGGCCGTCCTGCTGGAACGCGGGCGAAGCCGTGATAATCGGCACCCACTTCTGCAGGAACGTGTTGGCACTCGTCAGGCCGCCCGGCTGACCGTTCACGCACGGCGCGTCGTGGCCGTCGTCGCACAGGTTCGGGGTGATCAGGTTGAAGTTGGCGGTGGTCGCGATCGACTGCAGATCGGTCGTCAGCTTGTTCAGGTTGACCACATTCTGCCCGCAGTCCGGCGAATCGATGATCGAGTGGAAATACATGAACGGGTTGTGACGCGTCGCGTACTGATCGCCCAGCGGCACGGCCGCGCTCGGCGCTTCCGCGGACTGCGTCAGGTCGGTCGTGTTGAGCGTCGGATGGCCGCAGGTCGCGGCTTCCCGCGCCGGGTCGTTGCCCATGTCGCCTTCATAGCCCTTCCACGTGTAGCCCGCGGCCTTCAACTGGTCCGGCAGCGTCTTGATGCTCGCCGGATAGACGCAGCCCGACCCGATCGCCTGGCCGTCGGCGGTCACGCCCGTGAGTTTGTAGTCCTGGAAGGTGATGCAATCGTTATCCGTTTCCGGCGTCGGCGCCTGACCGCTGATCATCGAAATGTAGTTGTCGAGGCTCACGTGCCCCGTGCCGTAGTACTGCTGCACCATCGCGCCCTGCGAGGCGAGAGTCTGCGAGAGATACGGCGCCTTGCTGTTCGCGCCAAAGGTGGTCGCGTAGTTTTCGTTCTCGAGCGTGATCACGAAAACGTGCCGGATCTGCTGTTGCCCGCTCAATTTCAGCGACGAAGACGACGATCCGCACGCCGCGACGATCAAGCCGATCAAGGCCGCGCAGACGACCATGAGAACCGCACGCAACCCGCTGCGTTGTGACATGTTTTTGCCCTTGGGGATTGGAGTTTTATTCGCGGGCAAACTGTATGCAGCGTGTATGACGTCACTGTGAATGCACTCGCATTGTTGCCGTATGCCGGCCATCTCACGCGCCGTATGACGCGTGTACGCAGGATGCCGTCACGTCGTCATTGCGCGTAACGGAGATGCAGCGCCGCCGCAACTTCCGACATCTGCGCGCGCAGCTCGGGCGGCGCCAACACCTCTGCCTCGGTGCCGAAGCGCAGCAACTCTGCGCACGCCTGCCTCACCGAACCGACGGGCAGCGTCACGGTGCGCCAACCATCGGTGGGATCGGGCTCGCCGATGATCGCCGCCGAACGCGCGAACGGCGACGTGAAAACGTCGAGCATCCGCATGCCCCAAGGCGACAGACGCAGCGTCGCTTCGCTCGCGTGCATTTCTTCGGAGAGACGCTGCGTGCTGTCCTGCCAGTAAGTGGCAAGATCGAACGCGGGCGGCCGTTCGAACGTCTCGTCCAGCAGGTTCAATTCGAGAATGCGCGAAATGCGGTAGATGCGCACATCCTGCCCGACGCGCCCGACCACGTACCACGCGCCGCTTTTCAGCACGATGCCGAGCGGTTCGATCCGGCGAAACTTCTCGGCTTTCCAGCTCTGATAGCGAATCTCAAGCGGATGCTGCTCCCACACCGCACGCGCGATCGACGGCAGATGGGCAGGCTCGTCCGCGCCCGAAAACCACGCCGGGGCGTCGAGATGAAAACGCGAGCGCATGCGCTCCGCGGTCGAGCGCAATTCGACGGGCAGAGCGGCCAGCAACTTGGTCTGCGCACCGGCCATCACCGCACCCAGGCCGAGCGCCTGCATCGGGCCGGGCAGGCCGCCGAGAAACAGCGACTCCGCTTCCTGCGAGGACAAGCCGTTCAGCCGCGTCCGGTAGCCGTCGAGCAGGCGGTAGCCGCCTTCCGCTCCGCGCTCGCTATGCACGGGGACGCCCGCAGCGCTCAGGGCGTCGATGTCGCGATAGATGGTGCGCAACGACACCGCGCATTCATCGGCGAGGAACTGCGCGGTGACCCGGCCACGCGCCTGCAGCGTCATCAGGATGGAAAGAAGGCGGCTCGCTCTCATGCGGACAAGTGTAGTCATACCTGACACAAACTGACAGGTAGGCACGCTTAGGATGAACGCATCTCCGGCGCCTTGTCGGGCTCTCAAGCCCGGTTTTTTCGTCCACCACGCTCATTCGGGAAAGCTCAAACCATGACCACGGATCGCACGATCACACTGTTCCACTCGCCGCAATGCCGCTCCGTCAGCGCGCTCACGCTGCTCGAAGAGCTTGGTGCGCCTTACCAGTTGAAGGTACTTAACATGAAAGCCGGCGAGCAGCGTAAAGCGCCCTATCTCGCCATCAATCCGCTCGGTAAAGTGCCGGCGATTCTTCACGGCGACGCGCTGATCACCGAACAGGTCGCCATCTTCATCTATCTGGCCGATCTGTTTCCTGAAGCCGGACTCGCACCGGCGCTCGACGATCCGTCGCGCGGACCGTATCTGCGCTGGCTGGTGTACTACGCGGCGTGCTACGAACCAGCGCTAGTCGACAAGGCGATGAAGCGCGACCCCGCCCCGCCCTCCACGTCACCCTATGGCGATTTCGACTCGATGATCGGAACCGTGACGAGCCAGTTGCAGGCCGCGCCCCATCTGCTCGGGGACACGATGTCGGCAGCGGATATCTTGTGGGGCATCGCCTTGCATTGGGGGATGATGTTCAAGCTCGTCCCCGAAACGCCGGTCCTGCTCGAGTATGTCGAGCGCATCTGCTCGCGGCCGAGCTTCGTTCGCGTGAGCGAGCGGGACGCGGCGCTGGCGGCCGAGCACGCGGCGGCAGTCAAAGACGCCTGACCAGACTCGCGGGCGGCTTCGCCGCCAACCGTCGCCCGGTGCGCAAGCCGCCTCGCCGGTCGAATCCGCCCGGCTTTGAGACAATGGAGGCCGCCGGCGAATATCCTCCCCGGACAACCGGGTGTAGGCTTGGCGTTTCGTGCCGCTGCCGGCCCATCGAACAAGAGATGTTTTCAGGTATGAGCAAGACCGCATTCATTCCCAGCGTCCCCGCAACGTCGGACGACGACTTCGAAATCTCGGCCACGTCGAAGCTGGCCGGCTACCGGCGTTTCTTCGGCGTGTTGAAAGTGGTTCGAACCACCGACGGACGCGTGCTGTTTCCGTTCGACGGCGCGCCCGAACTCGGGCCGTACGCGACCAAGCTCGAAGCCATCGCGGCGGCGCAGGTGTATGGCGAACATATTGTCACCAGCGATCTGGCGCGGCCGGAGTTGTAGGCGCGAGTGCGTGGCCGTTGCGGGGTTGGCCGTTGGCAGTGATCACTTCGGGAGCAGCAAATGACCTGTGCGCGCAAAGTCGGATCATCGGCCGCAGTCGTGTGGCGGGCGGCCTCTCTCGTGAGCGTGCTCGCCGCCATGCTCTGTCAATCCAGTTTCGCGCAGGACGCGAGCGTTCCCGCCGGACAGCAGGCGCTCGGACGCGCCGAGGTGGTTCACGCACAGGTTCGCGTCGTCGCGATCAATACCGCCACGAATAGCGTCACGCTGCGTGGTCCGCGCGGCAATCTCGCCGACGTCGACGTTAATCCTTCCCTGGCCGATGTCGGCCGGCTCAAGGTCGGCGACAAGCTCAACGTTGCTTATCAGCAAGCGCTGCTGCTGAACATCGACAGGCTCGCGACCCAAGGTGTGCGCGAGCGGGTGGAGACGACCGCGGCAATACCGGCGTCGGCAGGTTATGCGTCGTCGGCGCATAGCGTGACGGTTGTCGCGACGGTGACGAAGATCGATCGCAAGAGCCGCATGGTGACGCTGCGTGGCCCGAAGCATCAGCAGGTGCTCAGGGCCGCGAAGGGTATTTCGCTCGATGGCTTGAAAGTCGGCGATAGCGTGCGCGCGGAATTCGTTTCGGCGGCGGCGGTGGAGCTGGTGAGGGAGTAGCGACCTATCGCTGCCGTTGCCGATGCGTAACGTGGTCGGCAAGCAGCCGATGCATCGTGGCCAATAAAATTGGCCCCTCCACCGGCTTACGAAGAAACCCATCGTAGCTGACGAAAGCAGGTGGACTAGGCTCTCCGGAAACCAGAATGAAAGCGAAGTCTGCTAATCCGGGAAGTGTTCGCAACCGATGGCAAAACTCGCTGCCCGACATGACCGGCATCCGCCAGTCCGCGACCACGATATCGACTGGGGCTTCAATGAACATGGCCAAGGCCGACTGGCCGTCGCCGGCGCACCTTACTTCAAATCCATCACCGGCACAAATGGCGCTCCATGCGGCCAATGCCTCCTCGTCATCGTCTACCAGCAGTACGCTTGCCATACCCATTCGTCCGAGTCGCCATATTCGTTTGGCAACTCGATGGCGGCCAAAGTTCACACGGCCGTTCAGGCTCACCTCAATCGTCTCGAATGCAGTAAAAGATACTGAGTGGAACAGCTTCGCTAAGATCGATCGACGAAGTGGATGCGGCGCTAGGCGCGTTGACTGCTCATTTCCTGCAAGAAGGGAACGTCGTGACGTATGGCGATGAACTCGGCGAATTCATCGTCGTACCGGCTCAAATTGACCGCGGCAGAAGGACCTAAGTCGGGCTCCTTGAGCGATTGCACTTATATGCGTGGGCTCAAAGGCCGTCGGCAACGAATAAGATGCCGTAAAGCGCGAAGCGCTTCTACCCGTGAGGTAGAAGCGCTTCGATTACATGCTAACAACAACCGTCAACGACCCAGCCCGGCAATCACTCCACCGTCACCGACTTCGCCAGGTTCCGCGGCTTGTCCACATCCGTGCCCCGCGCACATGCCGTGTGATACGCCAGCAACTGCAGCGGCACCACATGCAAGATCGGTGACAACAAACCATAGTGCTCCGGCATCCGGATCACATGCAGACCTTCGTCATTGACGATCTTCGTATCCGCATCCGCGAACACATACAGCTCGCCGCCGCGCGCGCGCACTTCCTGAATATTCGACTTCAGCTTTTCCAGCAGCGCGTCGTTCGGCGCCACCGTCACCACCGGCATCGCTTCCGTCACGAGCGCGAGGGGCCCATGCTTCAACTCACCGGCCGGATAAGCCTCGGCGTGAATATACGAGATCTCCTTAAGCTTCAGCGCGCCTTCGAGCGCGATCGGATAATGCAGGCCACGCCCGAGGAACAGCGCATGTTCCTTGCGCGAAAACTCTTCCGACCACGCGATGATCTGCGGCTCCAGCGCCAGCACGCTATTCAACGCCGCAGGCAAGTGGCGCAGCTGCTTCAGGTATTCCGCTTCCTGCTCTTCATTCACACGACCGCGCATCTTGCCCAGCGTCGCCGCCAGCACGAATAGCGCAACCAGTTGCGTGGTGAACGCCTTGGTCGACGCCACGCCGATTTCGCGGCCCGCGTGCGTCAGGAACGAGAATTCCGTCTGGCGCACCATCGCGCTCGTACCGACGTTGCAGACCGCCAGCGTATGCTTGTGACCGAGTCCCTGCGCATGCTTGAGCGCGGCGAGCGTGTCCGCCGTTTCGCCCGATTGGGAGATCACCACCACCAGCTGCTTCGGGTTCGCCACCGACTCACGGTAGCGGTACTCGCTGGCAATTTCCACCTGAGTCGGAATCTTCGCGATCGATTCGAGCCAGTACTTCGCCGTCAGCCCCGAGTAGTAGCTCGTGCCGCACGCCAGAATCAAAAGGCTGTCGATCTCCGCGAACACTTTGCCCGCGCCCTCGCCGAACAGCGATGCATCGAACGAATCCGCTTGCGGAATCGTGTCCGTAATCGCGCGCGGCTGCTCGAAAATTTCTTTCTGCATGAAGTGGCGATAAGGACCGAGTTCGACCGCGCCGCCATATGCCGCTACCTCACGCACTTCGCGCGGCGTTTCATTGCCGTCGCGATCGGCGATTCGCACGCCCTCTAGCGACAGTTCGCACACGTCGCCTTCTTCGAGGAAGATGAACCGTTCGGTGCTGCCCGCAAGCGCCAACGCGTCCGAGGCGAGGAAGTTCTCGCCCTGGCCGAGCCCGACCACCAGCGGCGAACCCTGCCGCGCGCCGACCACGGTATGCGGCTGGTCCTTATGCAACACAGCGATCGCATAAGCGCCGTGCAATTGCCCGACGGTTTCACGCACCGCCGCGAACAGATCGCCGCGATACATGCTATGAATCAGATGCGCGATAACCTCGGTGTCGGTCTGCGAGACAAACGTATAACCCTTGCCACGCAGCATTTCACGCAGCGATTCGTAGTTCTCGATGATGCCGTTGTGTACCAACGCCAGAGTATCTTTCGAGAAGATCGGGTGTGCGTTGTCCGTGACCGGTGCACCGTGCGTCGCCCAGCGCGTGTGGGCGATGCCCGTGATGCCTTCGAGGTGGCTCTCGCGCACCTGCTCGTCGAGATCGGCCACGCGCGCCACGCTGCGCGCGCGACGCGGACCGTTTTCGCCGAGCACGGCCACGCCGCACGAATCGTAGCCGCGATATTCGAGGCGACGCAGTCCTTCGATCAGGACGGGAACGATGTTACGTTGCGCTACCGCGCCGACAATGCCACACATGGCTCATTCCTTTTGAGTGCTCTAGGTGCTGGATTTCAATGAGCGCGCCTGTTACGCGCACCATGCCTATCAGCTCTTCTTTTTGGTCGGACGCACGTAGCCCGTTTTGCTCGTTTGCGTCTTTTCGTTCAGGGCCAGCGCGTCGGCTTCGACGTCCTTCCAGACCGTGGTGCCCGCCGCGATGGTCGCGCCGCGCTTCACGCGCACCGGCGCAACCAGTTGCGTATCCGAACCGACGAACACGTCGTCTTCGATGATCGTGCGGAACTTGTTCGCGCCGTCGTAATTGCAGGTGATGGTGCCCGCGCCGATGTTCACGCGCGCGCCGATATCCGCGTCGCCGATATACGTGAGGTGGTTCGCTTTCGAACCGCGGCCCAACACGGCGTTCTTCACCTCGACAAAGTTGCCGACATGCGACTCGTCGTGCAGCGACGCGCCGGGGCGCAAGCGCGCATACGGTCCGAGCACGGCATTCGCGCCGACTTCGGCGCCCTCGATGTGCGTGAACGCGTCGACGCGCGTGCCGGCGCCGATGCTCGCATCGCGGATCACGCAGTTCGGTCCGATGGTGACGTTGTCAGCCAGCGTCACGCGGCCTTCGAACACGCAGTTCACGTCGATCGAGACATCGCGGCCGCATTCGAGCGTGCCGCGCACATCAAGCCGCGCCGGATCGGCGAGCGTTACGCCCGCGACCAGCAGCGCATCCGCCACGTTGTGCTGATGAATGCGCTCGAGTTCGGCAAGCTGCTGCTTGCTATTTACGCCAAGCGTTTCCCACTCGTCTTCCGGCTGCGTGGTCACGACTTCGAGTCCGGCTTCGATTGCCATCTCGACTGCGTCGGTCAGATAGAACTCGCCTTGCGCATTGTCGTTCTTCAGCGCGGCAAGCCAGCCGCCCAAACGCTCCGTCGGCGCGACGATGATGCCGGTGTTGATCTCGGCAATCTCGAGCTGCTCGGGCGTGGCGTCTTTCTGCTCGACGATGCGTGCCACCTTGCCTTGTGCATCACGCACGATCCGGCCGTAGCCGCTCGGGTCCGCGAGCGTGACGGTGAGCACGCCGTAACCACCTTGCCCCGCACGCTCGGTCAGCGCCTGCAGTGTGCCGGCGCGCGTGAGCGGCACGTCGCCGTAAAGCACCAGCGTGGGCGCGGACGGATCGAGCAGCGGCAACGCCTGTTGCACCGCGTGCCCCGTGCCGAGCTGCTGTTCCTGCACGGCGAACTGCACGTCCGGAGCGGCAACCGCTTTGCGCACCGCTTCGGCGCCATGGCCGATCACCACGACGAGATGCGTGGGCTTGAGCGTGCGAGCCGTGTCGATGACGTGAGCGAGCAGCGGCCGGCCAGCCAGGGGATGAAGCACCTTGGGAAGCGCGGACCGCATGCGCTTGCCGGTGCCTGCCGCCAAAATCACAATGTTCATGGCACGGCAAATAGACGAGTTTGGAGGCGACGATTCTAACACGCACCCTCTAGCGAAAAGGGCCGCTGTGGCGGCCTCGATGTGTACTGCAATGTGCGGAAACGCCCATACCACGGGCGTTTTTTGTCAAAGATCGTCGAACTGGACGATGGAAATCGACTTTGTTGCGCCGGGCATTGCGCTTTCTCCGGCATCGGTCGAACACGGCTCTTCGTCGAAGGCGATATCGCCTTGCGGATCGGCCTCGCCGGTCGCTCGCAGGCCCGCGAACGGGAACAGCTTGTGGTCCATCAAATGCGAGGGCACGACGTTGGACAAGGCATTGAACATATTTTCGATGCGTCCTGGGAAGCGCTTCTCCCAATCGCGCACGAGCGCCTTCATTTCCGCGCGCTTCAGATTCGGCTGACTGCCGCACAGGTTGCACGGAATGATCGGGAATTCACGCAGCTCGGCGTACTTCTCCAGATCTGTTTCCTTCACGTAGGCGAGCGGGCGAATCACGATATTCTTGCCGTCGTCCGATTGCAGCTTGGGCGGCATGCCCTTCAGCTTGCCGCCGTAAAACATGTTCAGCAGCAGCGTTTGTAGAATGTCGTCGCGATGATGGCCGAGCGCGATCTTGGTCGCGCCGAGTTCGCCGGCCACGCGGTAAAGAATGCCGCGCCGCAGTCGCGAGCATAGCGAGCAGGTAGTCTTACCCTCCGGCACCAGCCGCTTGACGATGCTGTACGTGTCCTGATTCTCGATATGAAACGGAATGTCGAGCTGCTTCAGGTACTCGGGCAGCACGTGCTCGGGAAAGCCTGGCTGCTTCTGGTCGAGGTTCACCGCGACGATATCGAAGTTGATCGGCGCGCGCTCGCGCAGCCGCATCAGAATTTCGAGCATCGCGTAGCTGTCCTTGCCGCCCGACAGGCACACCATGACCTTGTCGCCGTTCTCGATCATGTTGAAGTCGACGATTGCCTCGCCGACCTGGCGCGCGAGCCGCTTGAAGAGCTTGTTGTTCTCGTACGCTTCCTTCTGCTCACGGCGCGTGAGCGGCGTCTTGGCGCGCGCGGCGGCTTGCCCGGCCTCGCTTGCATCGGCAGGCGAGGCGGTGGCGACGGTCGCGGCGCCGTTCAGGATTTCCGGAGCATTCATGGCTCAATCCTCTTTGATACGGAAGACTTCGACGCCCACCGCGTCGCAGTCAGGATAAACGTCCGGCTTTTCCGTCGACACGCGCGCGGCCCGCACTTGCGGATGCTCGAGCATGGTCTTGACGAGGTCGTCGCAAAGCGTTTCCTGCAAGTGGATGTGGCCTTGCTCGACCCGGCGCGAAATGGTGGAGCGCATGAAGTCGTAGTCGACGACTTCGTTCAGCTTGTCCTGAACCGGCGTGGACAGCGCGAGCGGCACGAACAGTTCGACGTTGATCACGACGCGCTGTTCGCCGCGCTTTTCGAAGTCGTGCACGCCGATGTTGATATGCACTTCGTAATTGCGCAGAAAGAGCCGGCGGCAATCGGCGAGCCGGGGATGCGAAAGAGCGGCAAACATGTTCGTTCCAGTCGAAAAAGGCGTGCGGAGCACGCAAAGGGACGCTTCACAGCGCGGCGGCCGCCGCTGATACGGCCGGCCGCGCGCGCTTCAGGCGCCCGTCAAAAACATAACGTCGCGCGGCAGGGGCACGAGGTGCTGCCCGCCGTCGACCACCAGCGTCGTTCCGGTGACGCCCGCTGCATCCGCGAGATACAGCGCGGCGGCGACAATATCCTCGGCCCGCGACGCGCGGCCCAAAGGCGTAGTACGGTGAGCGGCGGCGAAACCGTCCGGCGTTTGATCGCCGGATTGCATCGTCAGACCGGGCGCCAGCCCGACCACGCGCACTTTCGGCGCCAACGCCTGCGCCAGCGCGACCGTGGCCGTCTGCAACGCCGCCTTGGTCAGCGTGTACGACAGATAGTCCGGGTTCATGTTGTACAGCTTCTGATCCAGCACGTTGATGACGACGCCGCGCAGGCTTTCGTCGGTGCGCGCGGCTTCCGGCGTCGCCTCGAACAGCCTGCGCGCCAGCACCAGCGGCGCGGCGACGTTCATCGCGGTCAGCTTCAGCAGCAGGTCGTAACCGACGGTCTGCGCCGTGTCTTCCTCGAAGCGCGACGCATTGTTGACGATACACGACGGCCGGCCCAAGGCGTCGATACAAGCCGGCAAAAGGCGTTCGACCTGGGCCTCATCGCCCAATTCGGCCTGCAAGGCGACAGCCCGGCGGCCCAAGGCGGTGATTTCAGCGACCAGTTCGCCCGCTTCCTCGCGCGAAGCGCCGTAATGGACGGCCACGTCCCAGCCACGCGCGGCAAAGCCGAGTGCGAGTGCCCGTCCGATACGGCGGGCGGCGCCGGTAATCAGCACGACGCGCGGCGTGTCGGGCGCGCGGGGGGCGGCGGTGTCCAGAGAGGCGGTCATTTACAATGCGAGGATGAATCCCAAAGCTCACCAACCCGATAGTTTACCTGCTCCCGGCCCGAGCGCGCTTGCGCAGTCCGAAGCGCTGGTCGCGCAGATCCGTACGGAGCTCGACGCCGCCAACGGCTGGTTGCCGTTCGACCGCTACATGGAACGTGCGCTGTACGCGCCGGGACTCGGCTATTACAGCGGCGGCGCCCGCAAATTCGGGCTGCGCGGCGACGACGGCAGCGACTTCGTTACCGCCCCGGAGCTGTCGCCGCTGTTCGCCGCGACGCTGGCGCGCCCGGTGGCCGAGGCCTTGCAAGCGTGCGGCACGCGCGACGTGATGGAATTCGGCGCCGGCACGGGCAAACTCGCCGCCGGCGTGCTGAACGCGCTCGACGCATTGGGTGCGGAATTCAACAGCTACTCGATCGTGGATCTGTCCGGCGAGCTGCGTGAACGCCAACGGGAAACGATTGAAGCCGTCGCGCCCACGCTTGCCGCCAAAGTGCGCTGGCTGGATGCTTTGCCTGAGCGGTTCGAGGGCGTGGTGATCGGCAACGAGGTGTTGGACGCGATGCCGGTGCGGTTGTTTGCATTCAACGGCGGGGCCTGGCTCGAGCGCGGTGTGGTGTGGCGCAACGAGGCGTTCGCGTTCGACGACCGGCCTGTGTCCGCCGCGGCGGACCTCGCGCTGCTGTCGGAAATCGAAACCGCCGGCGAAGACTACGTGACCGAGACGCACGACGCGGCGAGCGCATTCACACGCACCATCTGCACGATGCTTGCGCGCGGCGCGGCCTTCTTCATCGACTATGGTTTTCCGCGTCACGAGTATTACCATGCGCAGCGCGCACAGGGCACGTTGATGTGTCACTACCGGCATCGGGCGCATGGCGATCCGTTCCTCTATCCGGGGTTGCAGGACATCACGGCGCATGTGGAATTTACCGGCATCGCCGAAGCGGGCGTCGAGACGGGCGCGGATTTGCTGGGCTTTACGTCGCAAGCGCGGTTTCTGCTGAATGCCGGGATTACCGACGTGTTATCTGAAATCGATCCTGCGGATACAGCGAGATATTTGCCTGCGGCGAATGCGGTGCAGAAGTTGTTGTCGGAGGCGGAGATGGGCGAACTGTTCAAGGTGATCGCGTTTTCTCGCGGACTGGATGACACGCTGCAGGCGTTTTCCAGCGGCGACCGGTCGCATACGTTGTGAATTTTTGCTTCAGGAGGCGGCCATGATTCGCTGGCTGTTGACTACCTTTATTGCGGTGGCGGTGTTGTCGTCCTGCTGGCCGTGGCTTAGGAAGATTGGCATTGGGCGCTTGCCCGGTGATGTGACTTTGCGGATTTTTGGGCGGGAGTATCCGTTTCCGTTTATGTCGACGTTGGTGCTTTCTATGGTGTTGTCGATTGTTGCCAGGGTTTTGTAGGGTGGGGGTTTTGCCTTTGGCGGTGGGGGGCTTTCTTTTTTTCTGATTGCCTTGGGGTGTTGGCCTTTCCTTGCTTTGTTTGTGGTCTATTGGCGTTGCCCCTGTGCGGGGCAATGCTCTCAACTTAAGCCTCGAAGGGCTTGTATACAGGGCGTTAGCCCTGTAAACTTCATCGCATAACTCACTGATAAATCAACGATATGAACTCAAATACCAGCGTCCTCAAGGCTTCTGGCTGAGTTCTCCGAATTCCTGTTCGATCCGGCGCTCGCCGATCGCGTGCGTCGTTCTCCCACCGCCTTTACCCGCAATCGCACACTGACCTTGCCGCGCATGGCCGCGCTGATGATGTCGGGCATGTGCGCCAGTGTGCAGGCCGAACTTGACGCGCTATTCGGCGCACTGGGAAGCCGCGGCGGGCGCACCCGCGCTGTCAGCGCACAGGCCTTCAGCAAGGCGCGACGGGGCGTGTCTGCCGAACTGTTCGAGCTGGCCCGCGCCCGCCTGATCTCGCTGGCCCAACCCCATATCGATTCGATGCGCTGGCACGGCCTGAGGCTGGTCGCCGCTGATGGCAGCCGCCTGCGTGTGGGCACGCGTCGCGGCCATGAACTGCGCGCCGATCACTACGCGTTTGCGCTATTCCTGCCGGGTTCCGAACTGACCCTGCACGCTGCACTTCATCCCGCCGACGGCGGCGAGCGGCAGATGCTGTTCGAAGCCCTCGATGTGCTGCAACCGCATACCGACCTGCTGCTGCTCGATCGCGGCTATATCGGCAACGCGATGGTGGCCGCGCTCGCACAGCGCGAAATCCCGTTCTGCATGCGCGTCGATGCGCGTAACTGGAAATGCGTCAGCGCCTTTGCCCGCAGCGGTAAAGCCGAGCGTGTGGTGACACTGGACGCGCCCAGCGAACTGGATGCCCGCGACTATGAACTGGCGCGTACGCCCACCACTGTTCGCCTGATCCGCGACGTCACGCCGGGCGGTCGCGTGCGGGTGCTGATGACCTCGCTGCTCGATGGCGGGCGTTATCCGGCGGCATCGTTCGGCGCACTCTATCACCAGCGCTGGCGGGTCGAGGAAGCGTTCAAACGACTCAAGCACCGGCTGCGGCTGGAAGCCGTCACAGGCCTCGATTACCTGGCGTTACAGCAGAGCCTGTCCGCATTTTTGTGTGCGAGGCGGTTAGCGGAGTTACCCGCGTGCGTTGGTAAAACGCTCTCCAAACAGAATAGCGAACTGGTTCATGGCGGAGGACCAGTCGAATGCCGCCCGTACAGACTTCGCCAGCACGTTGCGCAATGCCAGCCACAATAGCTTGATGGCGGCCTCGTCGTTGGGGAAGTGGCCGCGGGTCTTGATGATCTTGCGTAGTTGCATGTTCAGGCTCTCAATGGCATTCGTGGTGTAGACGACACGGCGTATGTCGGGCGGAAACACGAAGAACGGTGTGACGTTCTCCCACGCCCGTCGCCACGACTGCACGATGGTCGGATACTTCGCGCCCCATGGCCCTTCGGCAAAGGCCTCCAGGGCCTGCTGCGCGGCCTGTTCGTTCGCGGCGGCATAGACCGGACGCAGCGCTGCGGCGACGCCTTTGCGGTCCTTGTAACTGGCGTATTCCAGGCTGTTGCGGATCAGGTGCACGATGCAGGTCTGCACGGCCGTGCGCGGGTACGCCGTGCCGATCGCCTCGGCCAGCCCCTTCAGGCCGTCGACCACCGCGATCAGGATGTCCTGGCAGCCCCGGGTCTTCAGTTCATTGAACACCTTCAGCCAGAACTTCGCACCTTCGGTCTGCTCGATCCACAGGCCGAGCACGTCGCGCTGGCCGTCGGCCTGAATGCCCAGCGCCAGATACACCGCCTTATTGCTCACCACACCGTCACCACGGATCTTCACGCGCAGCGCGTCGAAGAACACCACCGGGTACATCGGCTCAAGTGGACGGCTTTGCCAGGCAAGCGTTTCGGCCATCACCTCATCGGTGACCGAACTGATGAAGTCGGGCGAGACCTCGGTGCCATAGCTTTCGGCCAGAAACGCCTGGATCTCGCGCACGCTCATGCCGCGTGCGTACATGGCAATGATGCGTTCGTCGAAGCCCGTGAAACGGCGCTCGTGTTTGGGAATCAGGATCGGCTCGAAGCTGCCTTCACGGTCGCGCGGCAGATCGACCCGCACCGGGCCACGCTCGGTGATGACTGTCTTGCCGCTGGCGCCGTTGCGTTCATTGGTCTGCTCCGCAGGCTTGGGCTGGCCGGGCCGGTAGCCCAGATGCATGTTCATTTCGGCGCCCATCGCGCGCTCGATGAGCGCCTTGTTGAACGCCAGCATCAGGTCCTGAACCTCGGCGGGCGTCATCGGACCCTTCACCAGTTCATCCAGCAGCGCTTCAGGCAGTTCAGGCAGCGGCCCGCGGGCCGCTGCCTGAGACGCGACGGTGCGTTTCTTTTTCATCGGCATATCCATGACCTTGATCCCTCATGATATGCCCCGCCCACGAAATTACGGATAGGTCCTTACAGCAGGACTTCGGCGCAAAAATCCTCGCCGACAACCTGTTCACCCTGCTCAGCGATCTCGATGCGCCGCACGACGACAGACATGCCAGCCGTCCTAACCGGGTGTATGCACTGGGCGCACTCAAGCCCATCCTCGGCGCGTGTCTTCTGCGCATCCAGCGCTGCCTGGACGGCCTCGCCGGTGTGCTGGAAATGATCCAACAGACCCGATGCCGGATACAGCCCTCACGCTCCTATACAAGACCACCCAGAAAAGCCAAGCCCCACTTCCACCTCGCGTACAAACTTGCTTGATGCAGCGGAGCTTAAGTTGAGAGCATTGCTGTGCGGGGCAACGCCAATAGACCACTAAAAATTCAAGCAAAGGCCCAACACCCCAAGCATAACGAAACCCAACAACCGAGCCGCCCCAACCCTCATGCAATAGCCAACTCCACAGCCCGCACCCGCTCCTGATGCACAGCATCCTTAATCCCAGCAGGCGCATCAGCAAGCCGCTTAGCCACAGCACCGGCATCGACGCCACGCGCAGCGACAAGAGCGACTCTCAACCTCTCAGCCTGCGGATACTCCCGCATCTCAAACCCCAACCGCCCGCGAGCATCCGCCTCACACGCCTGCAAGGCTTCAGCAAACCGCGCAGGTTTCCGAATCGCATCACTACGCTCAAGCAACCTCACCAGCGCGGCAGCGCCCATTTCCATCACGCGATGAATATTGCCATGCTCCCGCGCGACCAGCACCGCAAGATCGCGGCAGTCGTTCGGCACCCGCAACCGCTCGCATAACGGCTTCAACAGATCCACACTGCGCGCCTCGTGGCCGATATGCCGCGGCAACACGTCTTCCGGTGTGGTCGCCTTGCCGAGATCATGCGCCAGCGCGGCAAATCGAACCGGCAGCGCGTAGCCCTGCTGCGCGGCATGATCGACCACCATCATCACGTGCACACCCGTATCGACCTCAGGGTGATAATCGGCACGCTGCGGCACGCCAAACAGCGCGTCAATCTCGGGCAGAATCCGTGCCAACGCCCCAGACTCGCGCAGCACCTCGAACATCCGCGACGGTTTCTTCTCCATCAAGCCGCGCGACACTTCCTGCCACACGCGCTCGGCCACCAGCGCATCCACTTCGCCGTCAGCCACCATCTTGCGCATGAGCGTCAACGTCTCCGGCGCGACAGTGAAATCCACAAAGCGCGCCGCAAACCGCGCGATCCGCAAAATCCGCACGGGGTCTTCGAGAAACGCGTCGCTGACGTGACGAAACAGGCGAGCCTGCAAGTCACCCTGGCCGTTGAACGGATCGATCACCGGGCCGGTCAACTCGCCGTCCGGACGCACTTCACGCGCCATGGCGTTGATGGTCAGGTCGCGGCGCGCCAGGTCTTCCTCGAGCGTCACGTCCGGCGCATAAAAGAACTGAAAGCCGTGATAGCCTGCCGCCGTCTTGCGCTCCGTGCGGGCGAGCGCGTACTCCTCGTGCGTCTGCGGATGCAGGAACACCGGAAAATCCTTGCCGACCGGCCGGTAGCCTTGCGCCACCATCTGCTCCGGCGTCGCGCCGACCACCACGTAATCACGGTCCTGCACGGGAACGCCCAGCAACTCGTCGCGAATCGCGCCTCCTACAGCGTAGATGTTCATGGGCATACGTCTAGGTAGGCAACCGCGTGCGTTTCGTTCAGCGCGTCGTCGATCCACGCCTTCACCGCCGGCAGTTCGGTTACGCGCCGCATATAAGCTTTGGAGACTTCCGACAACGCGGGTTGCCACGTGTTAAAGCGCATCACGACTGGCGCGTACATTGCGTCGGCAATGCTGAACTCGCCGAACAAAAACGGGCCGCCGTAAGCGTCGAGACAGTCGCGCCAGATCGCCTCGATTCGCGCAATATTTGCCAACGCGCCCGGCGTTGCATTCTTGCCCGGAAACGACGCGCGAATGTTCATCCACATGTCCGAGCGCAATTCCCCGAAGCCCGAATGCATTTCCGCGCTCACGCTACGTGCGCGGCTGCGCGCCGCCGCGTCGCGCGGCCACAGCGCATGTTGGGGAAAGCGCTCGGCCAGCGTTTCGGCGATCGCCAGGGAATCCCATGTGGCGGAACCGTCGTCGTTGACCATGCAAGGGATCTTGCCCGGCCCCGACGGCGCAAGCGCGAGCACTTTCGCGTTGGTGTCCGGCTGATTCAGATGAATCAACACTTCCTCGAACGGAATGCCGAAATGTTTGAATAGCAGCCACGGCCGCATCGACCATGACGAGTAGTTCTTATCACCAATAAGCAGCTTCATGCTTTGCACAAGGAATGAGAGGAAATTTAACGTCCCGCGCTGGCGCGGAATGCGTCGAAACGTGAACGCGTCGACGCGCCGGTCAGGTAGATCGGCGCGATCGTTTCGATGCTGGCCGGCTCGATGCCGAGTTCGGGCGCAAGCGGTCCGCTCAACACGTTGTCGACTTTCATCGAATCGAGATTGTCGCGCGAGATCACCGGTTCGCCTGGCGCCATTTCGAAGGTCAGCGCCTGCAGCCGCGCGAACGCTTCCGGCAGGCGGATGATGCGTGCATGCTTGCCGATCACATCGCCGCAATATTTGACGAGATCTTCGAGCGAGTAAACGGTCGGGCCGCCCAGTTCATAGGTGCGTCCGCCGGCGGCGTCGAGATCGAGCACATTGACGATCGCCTTCGCCACATCGCCGACATAGACTGGCTGGAATTTCGCATCCGGCATGGCAAGCGGAATCACCGGAAACATCCGTTGCAACATGGCGAACTTGTTGAGGAATTGATCTTCCGGGCCGAACACGACGGAGGGCCGGAAAATCGTCCACGCCAGATTCGCGGCGTGCACGGCCTTCTCGCCGTCGCCCTTCGAGCGTGTGTACATGCTCGGCCCGTTCGGGTCGGCGCCAAGCGCACTGATATGAAGCAGCCGGTGCACGCCCTTGCCTTCGCATGCGGCGACGATTTTGGTCGGCAATTCCACATGCATCCGCGCGAATTCCGGACCGTACGGCGTGCCGCGTTTGCCGTGCAGCGTGGCCACCAGATTGATCACGCAATCCGCGCCTTCGACGAAGCGCGCGAGCTGAACCGGATCGAACACGTCCGCTTCGATCACGTCGATGGGCAAGAGGGTGAGATGGCGGGCGTTGTAGCGCCGCCGGGTGGCGATGCGCACGTCTTTGCCCATTTCGACGAGGGCGTTGACGAGATGGCTGCCGATAAAACCGGAGCCTCCAATGATCGCAATGGCTTTATGTCGCATTTTCGACTCCCTGGTGGAAGCCGCGGCAACGGCTGGCGTGGCGCGCCGCCGCCTCTGAATGAAGCGGCGGCGGCACGGCGCTTTACGGCGCGATGTAACCCAGACGCGCCTTCAGCGATTGCGGACGGCCTTCGAACAATGCCGCGTAGTAGACCGTGTTGGACAACACATTCTTAACGTAGTCGCGCGTTTCCTGGAACGGAATCGCCTCGGCGAAGATCGCGCCTTCCACCGGATGCTGCAAGGACTGCCGCCAGTTGCGCGGACGGCCGGGGCCGGCGTTATAGCCCGCGGTGGCTAACACGGCCGATCCATCGAACTGATTGTAGATCATCGACAGATAGTTCGTGCCGAGCAGGATGTTGGTGTTGATGTCGTTCATCTGCTCGCGCGAGATCGGACCGAGGCCGATCTTCTTCGCGACCAGTTGCGCGGTACCCGGCATCAATTGCATCAAACCGCTCGCGCCGACTTCCGAGCGCGCGTTCATGATGAAGCGCGACTCCTGGCGAATCAGGCCGTAGGCCCATTCCACATCCAGGCCATTCGACTGCGAATCGCGCTCGACGATATCCTTGAACGGCGACAGATACCGCAGCGAGAAATCATGCTCGCTCTTCGTGCGGTCCGCGGTATTGACGGTGCGGTCGTACAGCTCGATACGGCGTGCGTATTCGGCGGCCGCGATCAGTTGCCGGTCGCTCATGGTGCGCAGCGGCCAGTTCCATTCGCGATTGCCTTCGAGCCGCAGATTCAGCGCGTAGAAACGCTGCGCCAGATCGAAACCGGGCGTATTGCCGGCCTGCTGCACTTCGGCGTCGCTCACCGTGGTTTTCGGCGGGACCGTGATCTTCTGGCCCAACTCTTCCGCCGCCAGTTGGCCGTAGAAGTTATAGCCCTGCGAGATCGACTCGAATTCCTGGTTGGCCGTGGTCGTGTCGCCGGCCTGCTTGAGCGCGCGGGCATGCCAATACACCCACGACGGCTGATTGCGCAGCGCAGCAGGCATCTGTTCGATCGACCAGCGCACCATCGTCCAGTCGCCCGCGAGCAAGGCGGTGCGGGTGCGCCATTCATAGGCGGGGTTCGACAGCGGCGCATTCGCCGACAGGCGATACCAGTCCACCGCGCTCGGCATCTGTTTAGCGGCCGCCTGATAGGCAATCGTGCCCCAGCCGATGGCGCGTTCGGGCGAGCTCAGCGACGGCGCCACCGACGCGAACGTGGCTGCGGCCATGGCCGGATCGTTGCGCGCCATCCGCGTGATGGCCAGCAGCGCCAGTTGATGCGACTGCGTATCCGGACCTACACCACGCGCCAGCAGCAACGGCGGCGTAGTGGTGGCCTGATTGAACAGCACCGGATCGGGTGGCTGGTTGCTGAGCGCGTCGACGAGCTTCGCGCCCGTGTTGGTGTAGTTCTGTTCGTAGGCGAGGCGAATCTGCTGCCACACGTCGGCGGAAGTGAACTGCTGGTTGATGGACAGCGAGGTGATCAGATCGACGCAGCCGTCGCCGTACCACTTCGGATCGACCAGTAGCGCGCGCGCCGCGTCGGCCACATTCTCGCCGCGCGAGGCACGCGATTCGAGCGCGTAGCACTTCACCTGCGTGTCGTCGTTCAGCACGAAGCGGGCGTATTGCTGATCGAAGTTGCGCCAGTCGTGCCGCGCCCCGAGCACCGTGAGGTAGTCGTTGCGCATGCGGTCGGCGATCGCCTGGCCGTCGTACTTCTGCAGGAACGCCAGCACCGGCGCGTCCGGCGCGTCGATCCGCGCGTGGCCGCTCGAATCGAACAACTGCGGCTTGATCTGGAAGTACTCCAGATACGAAGGCGCCGGGTAGCTCGGGATCATGGCGGCCAGTTGCGCGGCGCGCCCTGCGTCATTATTGCGAGAGGCTTCGCGCAATTGGACGAAGATCTGGTCGTCGTTCGTGAGTTGCGAAAGGGGAAGGGGCTTGACGGCGGAGGCCGTGCTGCACGCGACGAGTGCCGCAGCGGCAAGCGCCAGACCGGCCGCGCGATATACTCGGTAAAGGCGTTTTGACATCGTTGTTTCTGGAGCGCGAATTGAACCCAAGCATAGCATGCAACCCTGCCGCGGAATCGAAAAAGGCGCTGCGGAAAATGCTATTGGAAGCAAGGCTGCAAGCCGCTTCCGAGCCGGCGCACAATACCGCGCTCGCGCGGCACCTGCTCGATGCATTGAAGCAGTACGGCGTGCACAGCGTGGGATTTTACTGGCCGCTCGCCGGCGAGTTCGACGCGCGCCCCGCTATCTCGGTCTGGCTCGCGGCAAATGCGCAACGCGAGGCGAGTCTGCCGGTCGTCAAGGAACGTAGCGCCCCGCTTGAGTTTCACGCATGGACCCCCACCACGCCGATGAGGATAGGCCATCACAAGATCGGCGAGCCCACGTCCGGGCGGATTGTGATTCCGCAACTGCTGTTCGTGCCGTGCGTGGGCTTCGATTCACACGGCTACCGGCTCGGCTACGGCGGCGGCTATTACGATCGCACGCTGGCTGCGTGGCCCGGGGAGACTCGGCCGATCACGGTCGGCATCGCGTATGAAGCATGCCGCACACAGTCATTTCTACGCGAAGTCCACGACATTCCGCTCGACCTGATCGTCACCGAGGCTGCACTCTATCCGCGCCCGGTGGACTGAGCATCTGGCAAGCGCCGCGCTGCGGCAAACAGACAGCCCTGCGTTATAAAGACGCCGCCGCCCGCGCCGCCGTGTCGTAAAGACCTGACGCGTTGCGCATCAGTTGCGCCGCTTCGCCGATCTGCTCGTTGGTAAGACCGCTTTCCTTCAGCGTCGAAATCAGACAGCTCTCGCGCACCTCGCGATATTTCAGACAGAGCTCGCGGCCCGCATCGGTCGCCGAGAAAAACACTTCCTTGCCGGTCTTTTCGCTTTTTACATACCCTCTAGCTACGAGCTTCTTCAACGCGTAAGTGGCGACGTGCGTGTCCTCGATGTTCAGCACGAAGCAGATGTCCGCCAGCTTCTTGCGTCGCTCGCGATGGCTGACGTGGTGCAGCAGCGAGACCTCGATCGCGGTCATGTCCTTTTCGCCGGCCGCCGACATGCAGCGCACCATCCATCGGTTGAATGCATTGCCCGCCATGATGAGCGCGTACTCGAGTTCGGACAGTTCCGCGCTGGTCTCGGACACGAGATGTTCCGAGGAGACGATCTTGGTGGGATGGCGCGACATGGTGACGATTCTCGGCAAACAGGTTGGGAAGGTGTCGGGAGTGTACGACGCGCGTTCGCTCCCAGGGAGCCTGGCACAAACGCTTATTGAGAAATTGTTGATATTTTATTGATAATGTACGCTTCAACCGTCGCCTGCCCGATGTCGATAACCGATCAGAGGGCGTGCCGTGCCCGAATCCTCCGACTCGACCTGGGCCCTTGATCCATGAGCCAACCTAGAATTTTTCCGCTCGGCGATGCCGCGCTAGTCTGCGAGGCGCCGCCGCCCGCCACGCTGGAATGCCAGCGGCGCGTGTGGGCGGCCGCCGAGGCCGCGCGCGACTGGCCGCATGTGCTGGAGGTGGTGCCGGGCATGAACAACCTCACGCTCGTCTTCGACCCGCTCGAAGCCGACCGCGACGCGCTGGTGAGTCATCTTCAAGCGGCGTGGGATGCGGTGAGCGACGCGCCCGCGCCGGGCCGCGAAGTTGAGATTCCGGTGCAGTACGGGGGCGAGTTCGGCCCCGATCTGCAAACGGTCGCCAATCACACGGGCTTGAGCGTGCGCGAGGTCGTCGAACGTCATTCGCAGGGCGAGTACGTGGTGTTCTTTCTCGGCTTCCAGCCGGGCTTCGCCTATATGGGCGGCCTCGAAGCCGCGCTGCATACGCCGCGTCGCGCGTCGCCGCGGCTCGAAGTGCCGGCCGGCTCAGTCGGCATCGGTGGCGAGCAGACCGGGATTTATCCGGCCACTTCGCCCGGCGGCTGGCAGTTGATCGGCCGCACCGAGCTGCCGCTGTTCGACCCGGCGCGCCGGCCGCCCACGCTGTTGCAGCCGGGCGACCGGGTGCGCTTCACGATCGCGGGGATACACGCATGATCGATGTGATTCGCGCGGGTCTATTGACCACGATTCAGGATCTCGGCCGCCACGGCTACCGGCACCTCGGCGTCGCGATGGGTGGCGCGCTCGATCGTCTGTCGCTCGAAGTCGGCAACCGGCTGGTCGGCAACCGGCCCGATGCGGCGGGTCTGGAGATCACCTTCGGCCCGACCGTGCTGCGCTTTCTGCGCGCCACGCGGGTCGCTATCACCGGCACCGAATTCGGCGCAACGCTCGACGGCAAGCCGGTGTACTCATGGTGGAGCCTGCCGGTGCAGGCCGGCCAGGAGCTGGTGCTCAATGCGGCGAAGCGCGGCATGCGCGGCTATGTGTGCGTGGCGGGCGGCGTCGACGTCCTGCCGATGCTCGGCTCGCGCAGCACCGATCTGGCCGGCCATTTCGGCGGACTCGGCGGCCGCGCGCTGCGCGACGGCGACCGCCTGCCGGTCGGCGCGCCGCCACAGCGCGGCCATCTCGGCTTTACCTCCGAGGCGCCGGAATTCGGCGTAAAGGCGCCCGCCTGGTGCAAGTTCGTGCTGGTGCATGAGCCGCTGCGGCGCGGCCGTCATCCGTCGGGCGTGCCGTGGGCGGTGCCGATCCGCGTACTGCGCGGGCCGGAATACGAGAGCTTCACCGATGAAGCCCACGAGTCGTTCTGGTCCGATGAATGGCTCGTCACGCCGAACAGTAATCGCATGGGCTACCGCCTCGCGGGCACCGAACTCAAGCGCACGCGCAAGGCCGATCTGCTTTCGCACGCTGTGCTGCCCGGCACGATCCAGGTGCCGCCGAACGGCCAGCCGATCGTGTTGATGAGCGACGCGCAAACCACCGGCGGCTATCCGAAGATCGGCGCGGTGATTCAGGCCGATCTGTGGAAGCTCGCGCAAGTCCGCCTGAACGCCGCGGTCCGCTTCATCCCGACGACGCCCTACGAGGCGCGCCAGGCTCTACTGGACGAACGCACGTATTTGCGGCAGATCGACGCCGCAATCGCAATGCATGAAGAACGCTGCGCACGGCAAGCGGCCGTCGCGGCACTGTAACGATGAGCGTCTCCAAGCCGGCGCTTTGCGCCGGCCGCCGAGGGAGCCCAGGAAAACCCGCGGCACCCCGGCGTTTTGTTGAAAAGTAGAGGAACACCATGGAAATCGATTTGAACGCCGATCTCGGCGAAGGCTGCGGGTCCGACGAGGCACTGCTCGACCTGGTCAGCTCGGCCAACATCGCGTGCGGCTGGCATGCGGGCGGCGCCAATGCGATGCGCGACTGCGTGCGTTGGGCGGTGGAGAAAGGCGTGTCGATCGGCGCGCATCCGAGCTTCAACGATCCGGAAAATTTCGGCCGCAAGGAAATGGATCTGCCGGCCAACGACATCTACGCGGGCGTGCTGTATCAGCTCGGCGCGCTGTCGGCGATTGCCCAGGCTGAAGGCGGGCGCATCGCGCACGTCAAGCCGCACGGCGCGCTGTATAACCAGGCCGCGCGTGACAACAAGATTGCCGACGCCATCGTCTCCGCAGTGCACGATTTCGATCCGTCGGTGGCGGTGTTCGCGCTGGCCAACAGCGGACTCGTGACGGCCGCGCGCAACGCGGGTCTCGTCGCCGTCGAAGAAGTCTTCGCCGATCGCGGCTATCGCGCGGACGGTTCGCTGGTGCCGCGCAAAGAGCCCGGCGCGCTGCTCGACGACGAAGACGAAGTGCTGACGCGCACGCTCGCAATGATTCGCGAGCAACGCGTGCAGGCCGTGGACGGTCAATGGGTGTCGCTGAACGCGCAGACCATCTGCCTGCACGGCGACGGGCCGCATGCGCTGGCGTTCGCGCGGCGCATTCGCGGCGCGTTGCAGGACGCGGGCATCGAGGTCCACGCGGCCGGTGCGGCGCGCGCCTGAAGCGCTGGCCAAAGCGTCGCCAGAAGTGTCGCCAGAAGCGCGAGCCGGACAGCGCGATTCAAACCTCGTGCACCTTGCAACGCCCCGCTTCAAGCGGGGCGTTTGCCAGGTACAGGACACATTGCAGTACCCGCAGTCGATCAGCAGGCGCAGGTGTAAATGCAGGTGTAGTTCGAAGCAAACGCGGCCGTCAAGAGCCGTGGCAACAAGACGGCGTCTGGACGACCAGCCGCCGGCCCACGTTAGCCGTCACAAGCGGCGAGGTTGAAACCCTGTTTGGAGATCCAGATGCAGACAACAGTCAGTCTATGGCCGCTCATTGGCGTGGCCGTCATCATCGTCGGCTTTTTATTGCGGTTCAATCCGATGCTGATCGTGGCGGTCGCCGCGGTCATCACGGGCCTGGCCGCGCACTTCCCGCCTGAAAAGATTCTCGCCGATATCGGCACCGGCTTCATCAAGACCCGCAATATCCCGCTGATCATTCTTCTTCCGCTCGCCGTGATCGGCTTGCTTGAACGGCACGGCCTGCGTGAACGGGCGCAAACTTGGATCGGCAGCATCAAGGCCGCGACCGCAGGGCGACTTCTGATCGTCTATCTGCTGGTGCGCGAGCTAACCGCCGCGGTCGGCCTGACTGGGCTCGGCGGCCATCCGCAGATGGTGCGTCCGCTGATCGCGCCGATGGCCGAAGGCGCGACCGAAACCCGCTTCGGCAAGATCAGCGACGCGGTGCGTTTCAAACTGCGCGCGTTCTCCGCCGCGACCGACAACGTGGGCCTCTTCTTCGGCGAGGACATTTTCGTCGCGTTCGGCGCGATCGTGCTGATGACCACCTTCCTCAAGGAAGCGGGAATCATCGTCGAACCGATTCACGTGGCCGTGTGGGGCATTCCGACCGCCATTTGCGCGTTTCTCATTCACGGCTTCCGCCTGTATCTGCTCGATCGCAGGCTCGAACGCGAACTGCGCGGCAATGCCACGGCGAGCAACGCCGCCGGTTCGTCGACGCAATCCGCGGCAGGAGACAAAGCATGACATTCACGATCACCTATCTTTTCTGGCTGCTGGGCCTCGTGCTGCTGGTAGTCGGCGGCATGATCGTCACGGACAAGGATCATCCGCGCCGTTTCACCGCCGGCGGCTTCTGGATTCTCTACGCGCTGATCTTCCTGATCGGCGATAAGCTGCCGCCCGCCGTGGTCGGCGTGCTCGTGATCGTCATGGCGCTGATTGCCGGCTTCGGCGGCGTGACCGCGGGCAAGCCCAGGGTGCTGTCGCTCGAAGCGCGCAAGGCGAGCGCCGCGCGTCTGCGTAACAAGCTGTTCGTGCCCGCGCTGACCATTCCGGTCGTCACCGTGATCATCACGCTGTCGGCGAGCCATCTGGTGTTCAACGGCATGCCGCTGATCGAGAAGGCGAACGTCACGCTGATCGGCTTCGGCATCGGCTGCGTCATCGCGCTGGCAATTGCCTGCGTGATGACGCGCGACACCGTCGGCCAGTCGATGAAGGAAGCGCGCCGCCTCGTCGACGCGCTGTCGTGGGCCGCCGTGCTGCCGCAGATGCTCGGCATGCTCGGTCTCGTGTTCTCGGATGCGGGCGTCGGCAAGGCCGTCGCGCATGTGACCACGGCGTACATCAGCCTCGACTACCGCTTCATTGCGGTGGCCGTGTACTGCATCGGCATGGCGCTCTTCACCATGGTGATGGGCAACGGCTTCGCCGCGTTCCCGGTGATGACGGGCGGCGTCGGCGTGCCGATTCTGGTGGGCGTGTTTCACGGCAACCCGGCCGTGATGGTCGCGATCGGCATGTTCTCCGGCTACTGCGGCACGCTGATGACGCCAATGGCCGCGAACTTCAACATGGTGCCGGCCGCGCTGCTGGAACTGCCGGACAAGAACGCGGTGATCAAGGTGCAGATTCCCACTGCGCTGACCTTGCTGATCGTGAATATCTTGCTGCTGAACTTTCTGATGTTTCTGTAGGACTCGCACCGCTGATGTCGATAAACACCGACGTATCGTCGGACCGCTCTGCGATGCGTTGGTGAAATGGACTCACTGGAACGCCTGGATGCGACCGAATTAGGATGCGTCCGATCGTCGGGAAATGGGGGGCGACCATACGATGCTGGACGCTCTCCCATCCACACGCGGCGGCGCGCGCAGCGCGCACCGCCGACGCTCTCCCGCAGGTTTCCATGGAACATCGATCCCAGCCTGATCGCGCGCGCACCGAACCGCCGCGCGCCGCTTACCTCGCCTCATTGATCGACGCCGCGCTCGAAGCGCATCAAGCCGGCCGGCTCGACGCCGCCGAATCCCTCTATCGCGAAGCCCTCACGCTCGATCCCGGCCATACGGGCGCGCTGCACTACTTCGGCGTGCTGCAATTCCAGCGCGGCGATCATGACACTGCTGCCAGCTTGATGAGTCGCGCGCTCAAACTCGACCGTCACGACGCCGCCTGCTGGAGCAACCGGGGACTCGTGGCCGCCGCACTCGATCATCTCGACGAAGCAATGATCTGCTACGACCAGGCGCTGCAAATCCAGCCGGATTTCGCCGATGCGCGCAACAACCTCGGCGTCGCACTGCAAGCACAAGGTGACTTCAATGAAGCGATCGAACAGTACCGGTTGGCGCTGGCCTCGAATCCCACGCTGCTCGACGCGCGTCTGAACCTCGGCACGGCGCTCAGCAAGCTCGCGCGTTTCGACGAAGCCCTGGTGTGCTATCACGAGGTCTTGTCGCTCGACCCGACGTCGGCGGAAGCGCACTTCAACGTGGGCAATGCGCACAAAGCGCGAGGCGATCACGGCGCGGCAATCGCCAGCTTCGAGCGAGCCCTCTCGCTGCGCGCGAATTACGTGGAGGCGCACATTAATCTGGGCAGCCTGATCGGTAAGCTCGGCGACTACGCGGGTGCTGAAGCGCATTACCGGCGCGCGGTCGCACTCAAACCGATTCCGACTCACCTCGTCTGTCTGGGTGGATCGCTCGGTGCGCAAGGCCGGCTGGACGAAGAGGAAGGCTTCTATCGCCGGGCGCTCGCACTCGACCCGGACTACGCGGACGCGCATCAGAATCTCGCGTGGCTATTGCTCAAGCGCGGCGACTATCGACAAGGCTGGGCTGAATTCGCGCTGCGCTGGCGCAAGAGCGACTATGACGCGATCGCGGTGCCGGGCGTCGCTGAATGGCGTGGCGAGCCGCTCGAGGGGCGTCGTCTGCTGCTGGTCGGCGAGCAGGGTTTCGGCGACCACTTCCAGTTCCTGCGCTTTGCGAGCGTGCTGGCCCAGCGCGGTGCGACGGTCGACCTGTGTGTGCGCGAGCCGCTACTGCCTTTGGTCCGACGCATCGCGGGCGTGCATCGCGCATTCAGCGGCAAACCCGACGATGAATACGATTTCTGGGTACCCATGATGAGCGTGCCGTCGTGTATCGGCATGGATGTCGCCGACATTCCCGCAGAGGTGCCTTACCTGTTCGCCGACAAAGCGAAGATCAAGGCATGGCGCAGACGGCTCGGCGCGACCGACAAGTCGAAGCGCAAAGTGGGACTGGTCTGGGCCGGCAGTCCCACATTCGGCAACGACCGCTACCGGTCGATGCAGCTAGCCGACCTGAGCGCGCTCAGCGAATTGGAGGACATTGCCTGGTACGCGCTGCAAAAAGGCCCGGCGCATGGGCAACTGGCCGACGCGCCGCCGGCATTCCGTGCGCACGATTTCACCGCCGATCTGCACGGTTTCGAAGACACGGCCGCCTTGATCATGAACCTCGATCTGGTGATCGCCGTGGACACTGGCGTCGCGCATCTGGCGGGAGCGTTGGGCAAGCCGGTGTGGTTGATGTTGCCCGCCAATTCCGACTGGCGCTGGCTGGAAGCACGCAGCGACTCACCGTGGTATCCGGGGATGAGGTTGTTCCGTCAACCGATGCTGGGGGATTGGGCGCCGCTGGTCGAAGAAGTGACCAGCGCACTGCGCGACGGCGGTTTCTAATGGCCACGCCGCGCTGAGGCCCGCGGCCTGCGCGCGGCATCTCTGACGCCGGGCATCAACGAAGTGCGGCCTACGGACGCCGCCGCTGCTGCGCCAGCATATAGGCGCGCAACAGTTTGTTGATGCGCGTCTGATAACCCTGGCCCTGCTCCTTGAACCAGTTCAGCACGTCCGCATCCAGACGCATTGTCACGGCCTGCTTGGGCGGAACGTGCAACTCGGCGCGTTGAAAAAAATCGTCGCCGAGTTCGGGCACGTCGCTCGTATCGATTTGCGCGTCGCCTGTTTTGGCGAGTCGCTTCCAGTCTGTTCCCGATGCCTTAACCATCATTTCACCTCTGCTCATGCTTGACTGCCACAGTGCCCGTCAATGCCAGACACGCTGCTTGTAGTGCTTGACCTCATGCCGCGAGGCCTTGCGTGCCGAAATGATCCGGATCTCACGTCCTCAACCCGTTCGACATACACCACAACGCCCACAATGTTTGCGATCCAGCCCATCGCGAACCAGCGGTCTTCGCCGTAGTCTTCCCGCTGGTCCAACGCCGTGAGTAACGGGTGATTGAACACGTCGATAGCATCCTGAAAATCGATACCGTGTTTGCGAATGTTGATCTGATTTTTGATTTCGTCCCATTCAAACAGCACGCGCCACCTGTATTGACGTTTGTACATACATCATAGCATGCAAAGGGCCGCTATGGCTGCGTGTGCCGCGAGCATTTTGCGGCATACGTGTACGTCGGACTGGGTGCTTCGAAGACCGGTTCCTATGATGGCCGAACGGCCGATCCGGTTTAGGACGTTTGAGTCGTTACGTGCATTTCGTGCTCGGTTCCGATGAACCTCACCCCGCCTCGACCACGAATCCGTGCTGCCGCAAAAGCTGCAGAACGCCCTTGCGGCCGCCAAGATGCAACGCGCCGATCGCCACGAATACCGGCTTGTTCGGGGCGGCGATCAACAGCATCTTCGAGACGAAGCGGCGGTTGCGGTCATAGACGATCTTGTTGTCGATCGAATCGGAAATGCGTTTGTCGCGGGCCAGCTTTTCGGATTTCGCGGCCTGCCAGGCGGCGATCGCATCCGCATCGCCGACACGCCAGAGACGATGCAAGGTCCGCACGTCCGCGACATTTTCTGCCGGCGTCTGCACCAGATCCTGCGCCAGCATCTCGCGCTGCTGCGCGAGCGTCAGCCCTGTGAACGCGCGCATCTGCTGCGATAAAGTCTCCAGACCGACAATCTTGCCGCGCGTGCGCAGATACACGTTCTGCAGTTGCGCTTCCGACCCGTACTCGGTCTGTAGGCCGGCACTCAACGAATCGTAGGTTTCGACCAGCAACGAAGCGAGCCACGGCCGCATCTTCTTGATGGCGTCGAGTGCCGCCGGGTTGCCGTGCAGCCGGAGGGCGAGCTTGCGCCACAAAGGATCAGGCAGCAGTCCCGGCAGACAGTCGCGTTTGCAGACGCCGTACTTAGAGACGTCGTCTTGCGAAACCAGCAGTTCGTCGGGTGAGAGTTCGAGCGCCAGCGTCGGCGAGGCGGCTAGCGCGCCGAGGATCGGGGCACGGAAAGGCTGATCGGCAGGGTAGTCGGCGGGATCGCCGACATGCAGTGTGCCCAGCACGTAAATGGTGGTCGTGCCGCGTGTCGCGGCATAGAACGGCATGCGCGCCGGTTGCGCCCGCACCGGGCCGCTCGCGGTGGTGCCTGGCAAGGCAGGCGGCGAAGCGGGCGGCGGATTGGAGCCCGGCACGCGGGCGCGCGGCGGAGCCGGCATGTTAGGCACCGGCAGCGCCGGGCGCCCGGCCTGCGCGGGCGCATTGGCAGCCGCGCCGGCGGCATGCGCGACGCCGAACGAGTCCATGCCCAGATGAAATACAGAACAAACGACAAAGAGCGCGGCACCCGCCAGTGCACGCGCCCTCCAGCGCCGCGTTGAAGCGGCGTTCAAGCCGCCGTCACGCAAGCGGCGCGCAAGACGACGCGCCGCCAACCCATCAGGCATCCACGTCCCCCACCTCCTCGGCGCGGTGACACGACACCTGGCGGCCATCCACTTCACGCAGCTTCGGTTCTTCGCTGCGGCAGCGGTCGATCACGTACGGGCAGCGCTGATGAAACGTGCAACCCGACGGCGGATTCAGCGGCGACGGCATTTCGCCTTGCAGCTTGATCTTGATCGTGCGATCCGCCTCGAAGATCGAGGGCGTGGCCGACATCAGCGCGCGCGTGTACGGATGACGCGGGTTCGAGAAGATCCGCTTCTTGTCGCCGAGTTCCGCCACGCCGCCGAAGTACATCACCATCACATCGTCGGCGATATGCTCCACCACCGAAAGATTGTGCGAGATGAACACGTAGCTGGTCTTGAACTGTTCCTGCAAATCCATGAACAGATTCAGAATCTGGGCCTGGATCGACACGTCGAGCGCCGAGACCGGTTCGTCGGCGACCACGATCTGCGGGTCGAGAATCATCGCGCGCGCAATCGCCACACGTTGCCGCTGACCGCCGGAGAACATATGCGGATAGCGCTTCGCATGTTCCGGACGCAGGCCGACGGTGCGCATCATCTGCGCGATCCGTTCGGCGCGCTCGGTCGCGCTCAGTTGCGTGTTGATTGCGAGCGGTTCGCCGAGCGTCTGCTCGACGGTCTTGCGCGGATTGAGCGAGGCAAACGGGTTCTGGAACACCATCTGCACGCGCCGGCGCAGCGCCGCGATCTTCGCGTGATCGGCGCCGGCCACGTCTTCACCGTCGATCAGCAGACGGCCCGCGGAGGGCGCTTCGATCATGGTCAATTGACGCGCGAGCGTCGATTTGCCGCAGCCGGATTCGCCGACCACCGCCAAAGTCTTGCCGCGTTCGAGCGCGAACGAGACGCCGTTGAGCG
The DNA here is from genome assembly GCF_003634175.1 of Paraburkholderia sp. BL17N1. Lineage (NCBI taxonomy): Bacteria > Pseudomonadati > Pseudomonadota > Betaproteobacteria > Burkholderiales > Burkholderiaceae > Paraburkholderia > Paraburkholderia sp. BL17N1. The sequence goes on along the minus strand of NZ_RBIW01000001.1, from coordinate 1,613,854 downwards.
CCTTCACCGTGCCCGACGCGAACATGCCGCGCTTGACCGTGTAGTAGCGCGCCAGTTGCTCCGCGACCAGCACGTGGTCGCCCGCATGGTCGGACTGGCGCCGCGTTTCGAGTACTGCGTTCATCGTGCGCCTCCATGGGTGTGAACGTTGGCGTCGCCGCTCAGGTTCAAAGGTTTGATGCAGCGCACGCGCGCCACTTCAGCGTGACCTTGCATCGGCGCAAGCGCGGGCCGCGCTTTCAGGCAGTCGTCGACGACATACTTGCAGCGCGGCGCGAACAGACAGCCTTTGGGACGGTCGTCGCGGCCCGGCACCATGCCCGGCAACGCGGCGAGCCGCACGGCGCCGACATTGTGCTCGGGGATCGCCGCCAGCAACGCTTCCGTGTAAGGATGATGCGGCGCGGCGAAGATGTCCGGCACTTTGTTCGTTTCGATCACTTCGCCAGCGTACATGACCGCGACGCGTTGCGCGACTTCGGACACCACCGCGAGATCGTGCGAGATCAGCACGAGAGCCATGCCGCGTTCTTTCTGCAGCTTGATCAGCAACTCCATGATCTGCGCCTGGATCGTCACGTCGAGCGCGGTGGTCGGTTCGTCGGCGATCAGCAGTTTCGGGTTGCAGGCAATCGCCATGGCGATCATCACGCGCTGGTTCATGCCGCCCGACATCTGATGCGGAAACGAGCCGATACGTCCTTTCGGGTCGGGAATGCCCACCTGATCCAGCAGTTCCAGAGCGCGTTTGTCCAGGGCGCTGCCGCGCAAGCCTTCGTGCAGCTTCAGCACTTCCTTGATCTGATACCCGACGGTATAGCTCGGATTCAGACTGGTGAGCGCGTCCTGGAACACCATCGCGATGTCTTTGCCGATGATCTTGCGGCGTTCCTTCGCCGATGCCTTCAGCAGGTTTTTGCCGTTGAAGGTGATTTCGTCGGCGGTGACTTTGCCCGGCGCGTCGATCAGGCCCATCAGCGCCATCATCGTCACGCTCTTGCCCGAACCCGATTCGCCGACCACGCCGACCACTTCGCCCGGCGCGACATCGAGGTTGATCCGGTCGACAGCTGGCAGGCCGTTGAAATTCACCGCCAGATTGCGGATGGTCAATAAGCTAGACATTTAGGCCATCCTTTTCAGTTTGGGATCAAGTGCGTCGCGCAGCCCGTCGCCGAGCAGATTGATCGCGAGCACCGAGATCAGGATGGACAGACCCGGCATGGTGACGATCCACCAGGCGCTGTCGATGTAATCGCGCGCCGAGGCCAGCATCGCGCCCCACTCCGCCGACGGCGGTTGCACACCAAGGCCGAGAAAACCGAGCGCCGCGGCATCGAGAATCGCCGACGAAAAGCCTAACGTAGCCTGCACGATCAGCGGCGCGGTGCAGTTCGGCAGCACTTGCGAGAACATCAAACGCAAAGTGCCGGCGCCCGCCACGCGCGAAGCCGTCACGTACTCTTTCTGCAACTCGCCCTGCGCCGACGCGCGCGTCAAACGCACATAGCCCGGCAAGGCGACGATCGCGATCGCAAGCATCGTGTTGACGAGACCCGGACCGATGATCGCCACCACCGCTACCGCGAGCAGCAGCGACGGCAGCGCGAGCAGCACGTCCATGATGCGCATGATCGGCGTGTCGGCCCACTTCTCGAAGAATGCCGCGATCAGACCGAGCACGACGCCCGGAATCAGCGCAAGCACCACTGAGACGAAGCCGATCCAGAACGACAGCCGCGCGCCGTACATCAGACGCGAGAGGATGTCGCGGCCCGCTTCGTCGGTGCCGAGAATGAACTTCCAGTTGCCGCCCTCGAGCCAGGCGGGCGGAATTTTCACGAAGTCGCGGTATTGCTCGATCGGACTGTGCGGTGCGATCAACGGCGCGAAGATCGCGATGATGATCAGCACGAGCACGATGACGCCGGCGCTGACAGCGCCGCGGTTACGTGAGAAATTCGCCCAGAATTCACGGGCGGCGATAGCGCGGCCACTGGGCGGCGTGACCGACTGGGGGACTGTATTTTGAATGTCTGCCATTTCGGTTTACCTCGTATGGCGGATGCGCGGATTCAGCACGCCGTACAACAAATCGACGACGAGGTTCACGACGATCACCAGCGTGGCGATCATCAGGATACCGCCCTGCACCACCGGATAGTCGCGCCGGCCGATCGCGTCGATCAGCCACTTGCCGATACCCGGCCATGAAAACAGCGTCTCGGTCAGCACCGCGCCCGCGAGCAGCGTGCCGACCTGCAAGCCGATCACCGTCACCACCGGAATCAGCGCATTGCGCAACGCATGCACGACGATCACGCGTCCCGGCGACAAGCCCTTCGCGCGCGCGGTGCGGATGTAGTCCTCGCGCAGCACTTCGAGCATCGACGAACGCGTCATGCGCGCGACGACCGCCAGCGGAATCGTGCCGAGCACGATGGCCGGCAGGATCAGATGGCTGAGCGCGGATTTGAACGCGCCTTCGTCGGTGGACATCATCGCGTCGATCAGCATGAAGCCGGTCACGTGCGGAATGTCGTATTCGACCGCGATGCGGCCGGACACCGGCGTCCAGCCGAGCTTCACGGAGAACACCATGATGAGGATCAAGCCCCACCAGAAGATCGGCATCGAGTAGCCGGTCAGCGCCGTGCCCATCACGCCGTGATCGACCACCGTGCCGCGCCGCAAGGCCGCGAACACGCCCGCCGGCAAGCCGACGATCAGCGCGAACAGCATCGCGCAGATCGACAGTTCGACGGTAGCGGGAAAGCGTGCGAGGAATTCGCCCGTCACGCTGGTGTTGGTGATGATCGAGGTGCCGAGGTCGCCGTGCAGCGCGCGCCCAATGTAGTGGACGTACTGCATCGGCAGGGATTCGTCGAGCCCGAGGCGGTGCATCGCCGCGGCGTGCATGGCGGGATCGACGCCGCGCTCGCCCATCATCACTTCGATGGGGTCGCCCGGTATCAGGTGAATCAGCGCGAACGCGAGGATCGTGATGCCGATGAAAGTCGGAATCACCATGCCGATGCGGCGCAAAACAAAGCGGAACATGGTTCGTCCCTATGGTCTTGGTGAAGAAAAAACGCAACCGGCGACGAGGGCTCGTGACCCCGGTCGCCGGACCATTTCGACCAGTTTTCTAACCGTGCGAAAAGCGTACTGCGCAAATTTTACGACTAGCTCGACGAATTACTTGATGCTGACGCCGTCGAAACGCGCATAGCCGAGCGGTTCGATACGCATATCCACGACCTTCTTGCTAACAGGCTGGTACACCGTGGAGTGAGCGATCGGCGAGAACGGCAGTTGCTGCGCGAAGATCTGCTGAGCCTGCATGTAAGCCGTCGTGCGCGCGCCTTGATCGGACGTGACGCGACCCTTCTGGATCAGGTCGTCGAACGGCTTGTAGCACCACTTCGAGAAGTTGTTGCCGTTCACTGCTTCACAGCCGAGCAGCGTGCCGAGCCAGTTGTCCGGATCGCCGTTGTCGCCGGTCCAGCCGATCAGCATCGTGTCGTCCTCACCTGCGTGAGCGCGCTTGATGTACTCGCCCCACTCATAGGTGACGATCTTCGCCTTCACGCCGATCTTGGCCCAGTCGGCCTGGATCATTTCCGCCATCAGGCGGGCGTTCGGGTTGTAGGCGCGTTGCACCGGCATCGCCCACAGCGTGATGTCGAAGCCGTTCGGATAGCCGGCCTTGGCCAACAGGGCCTTAGCTTTGTCCGTGTCGTAGGACGCGCTCTTCAGGTTCTTGTCGTACGACCATTGGGTCGGCGGCATCGGATTCGTGGCGGCCTGGCCTGCGCCCTGGTACACCGAGTCGATGATCGCCTTCTTGTTGATCGCCATGTCGAGCGCCTGACGCACTTCGACCTTGTCGACCGGCTTGTGCGTCACGTTGTACGCGAGGTAGCCGAGGTTGAAGCCCGGTTGCGACGGCATCGCGATGTTCGCTTCAGCCTTCAGCGGCGCAATGTCGGCCGGACGGGGATAGCTCATCACCTGGCATTCGTCGCGCTTGATCTTCTGCACGCGCACGCCGGCGTCCGGCGTGATCGAGAAGATCAGCTTCGAGATCTTCACCGTGTTCGGCTTCCAGTAATCCGGATTGCCGTCGAAGCGGATCGTCGCGTCTTTCGTGTAGCTCTTGAAAATGAACGGGCCCGTGCCGACCGGGAACTGGTTGATGTCGGCGGCCTTGCCGGCTTTCATCAACTGGTCGCCGTATTCACCCGACAGGATCGACGCGTACTCCATTGCCAGATTCTGGATGAACGGCGCGTTGACTTCCTTCAGCGTGAACTTGACCGTGTACGGATCGACCTTTTCGACGCTGGTGATCAGCTTGTCGAGGCCCATGTCCGTGAAGTACGGGAACTGGACCGGGTAAGCCTTATGAAAGGCCGAGTTCGGGTCCAGCATGCGCTGGAACGTGAACACGACGTCGTCCGCATTGAATTCGCGCGTCGGCTTGAAGAACGACGTGGTCTGGAACTTCACGCCATGACGCAGATGGAACGTATACGTCTTGCCGTCCGCGGAGACATCCCACTTTTCGGCGAGGCCCGGTTCGACCTTGGTGCCGCCGCGTTCGAATTCGACGAGACGGTTGTAGACGGTGAACGTGTTTGCCGTGAAATCGGTGCCCGTGGTGTATTGGGCAGGATCGAAACCCGCGGGGCTGCCTTCTGAGCAGTAGACCAGGGTTTTGTTCGGGATCTCGGCGCGCGCGACACTTGCGCCCACCATCGATGCCGCTGCAGCTGCGACGAGCGTCGTAACACGCGCGGCGCGCAACAGATTGTTTTGCTTCATGTTTCCTCCAGGTTCGTGGCCGGCTCCCGCCGGCGTAGCGCGATATTACTTGAGCTTGGCTCACAGCACCAAGCGGAGGAAATTCCCTCCGTCGATCGGAGTTACCGCTTTAGCGGTTACTCCGATCCCACGCAGCACGGACAATTGGAAACCATTCGGGCATAAGCGGCAGCCGCACGCCGGCGCTGGCCGGGTATACGGCTCTAGAGGGGCGTCTCAGCAAAAAACGGCCCGCCGTCCTTATTTCAGACCTACGTTCATGAATTGCGTCGGGCCGAACGGGTCGATCTTGAAGCCGGTGACGTCTTTGCTGATCGGCTGATAGACCGTCGAGTGAGCGATCGGCGTGAACGGAACTTGATCCTTGAAAATTTCCTGAGCTTGCGTGTAGTCCTTGGTGCGCTCCGCCAGATCCGTCGTGCCGCGCCCCTTTTTGATCAGATCGTCATACGGTTTGTAGCACCATTTGGAAAAGTTACTGCCGTTCACCGCGTCGCACCCGAGCAGCACGCCGAGCCAGTTATCCGGATCGCCGTAATCGCCAGTCCAGCCGATCAGCATGGCTTCATGCTCGCCGGCATGGCCGCGGCGAATATATTCACCCCACTCGTAAGTGGTGATCTTCACCTTGACGCCGATCTTCGCCCAATCGGATTGCAGCATTTCCGCCATCAGGCGCGCGTTCGGGTTATAAGGCCTTTGAACCGGCATAGCCCAAAGCGTCAAATCGAAGCCGTCCGGATAACCCGCCTGTTTCAAGAGTGCCTTGGCTTTTTCCGTGTCGTATGGTGCATCCTTCAGATTCTTGTCATAGCCCCACTGGGTCGGTGGCATGGGGTTGGTCGCCGCCTGTCCGGCACCCTGATACACCGACTCGATAATCGCTTTCTTATTGATCGACATATCGAGCGCGCGGCGCACCAGCACGTTGTCGAGCGGCTTCTTGGTAGTGTTGTAGGCAATAAAGCCGAGATTGAAACCGACCTGATTGGGGACCACGAGCGACGCGTCGGCTTTGGCTTGCGGAATATCGGCGGGACGCGGATACGACATGACCTGGCATTCGCCGCGCTTCAGTTTCTGCAGACGCACGGCCGGATCGACGGTAATCGCAAATATCAGTTTGCCGACTTTGACGACGCCCGGCTTCCAGTAATCCGGATTACCGTCGAAGCGAATCGTGTCGTCTTTCGTATAGCTTCGGAAAATAAATGGACCCGTGCCGACCGGATATTGGTTGATATCCGACGCCTTACCCGCTTTCAATAACTGATCGCCGTACTCAGCCGAGATAATCGATGCGAACGGCATGGCGATCTGCTGTAAAAACGGCGCATCGACTTCTTTCAGCGTGAATTTCACGGTGTAAGGATCGACCGCTTCGACCTTCGCGATGTTCTTGGCGAGGCCGAGATCGGTGAAATACGGGAACGGCACCGAGTACGCCTTGCGGAACGGCTGCTCGGGATCGAGCATGCGCTGATAGGTGAAGACGACGTCGTCGGCGTTGAATTCGCGCGTCGGCTTGAAGAACGCCGTGGTCTGGAACTTCACGCCGTGGCGCAAATGAAACGTATAGGTGAGCCCGTCAGGCGATACATCCCATTTTTCGGCGAGGCCCGGTTCGATATCCGTGCTGCCGTGCGCGAACTCGATCAGCCGGTTGTAGACCGTGTACGACGCCGCGCTGAACTCGACGCTGGTGGTGTATTGCGCACTGTCGAAGCCCGCCGGACTGCCCTCGGAGCAGAACACGAGAGTCTTGTCGGGCAGCTTGGCCGCGTCGGCGACGGCGGGCAGCAGCGCGGCGCTCAGAACCGCACAGGCGCTCAGCACTGGAAGGCAGGTTTGGCGAACTGCAAACAGCAACTTGGGTACCGTCATCACGTTCTCCGCACAGCAGCCACGTCAGCTGCGCTTTGATCATAGACAGCACAAAAATCGGGTTCAATGAGGGCTTACGCGCCGCAAGTTTCATTCGCGCGGGCGTGTTTATTGCGGCGCAGCAGCCGCCGCTGCGGTCGTGCAAGCACGGAATCTCCGGTTTCGGCTTCGTTCGCGTAGCGCTCGGCCGGCACCCCTATGAGGCTCGCGCCGCCCGCCGCCGCGCCATTCGTCGCGCGAAAAAAAACCGCGCGGCCAAACGCGCCGCGCGGTTTCGTCTCCACGACGTGATGCGAGCTTAAACGGCCAGCCGTTCGCAGATCGCTTTAGTCGCCGCCGCACCGTTCAGCGTGTAGAAGTGCAGGCCGGGCACTTTGGCGTCGATCAGACGCCGACACAGGTCCGTCACCACGTCCAGCCCAAACGCGCGAATCGACTCGCGATCGTCGCCGAAACTTTCCAGCCGTCGCGCGATCCAGCGCGGCACTTCAGCGCCGCACATCTCCGAAAAACGCATCAGTTGGGAGAAGTTCGTGATCGGCATGATGCCCGGCACGATCGGCACATCCACGCCGAGCTTCCTTGCGTCGTCGACGAAACGGAAGTACGCGTCCGCGTTGAAGAAGTACTGCGTGATAGCCGAATTGGCGCCGGCCTTCACCTTGCGGGCGAAGTTGTCCAGATCGTGACGCGGCGAGCGCGACTGCGGATGGTATTCCGGATAGCCGGCCACCTCGATCCAGAACCAGTCGCCAAACTCGGCGCGGATAAAGCTCACCAGTTCCGACGCATAGCGCAACTCGCCGACTTCGCCCATGCCGGACGGCAGATCGCCGCGCAGCGCGACGATATGGCGGATGCCATGCGCGCGGTATTCGTTGAGAATGGCACGCAGGCTCTCTTTCGACGAGCCGATGCACGACACGTGCGGTGCCGCTTCGAGCCCTTCCTTCGCCATTTCGACGACAGTATCGAGCGTGCCCTGTTGCGTCGAGCCGCCGGCGCCGAACGTGACGGACACGAACTTGGGCTTGAGCGTGGCGAGCTGGGCGCGCGTGGCGCGCAGCTTGTCGACGCCTTCCTGCGTTTTCGGCGGGAAGAATTCGAATGATAGTTCGATCGGGTTCATGATTCAGTGGGTCAACCGAGACTGCGGTTGCCGAAAATAAGCGCGGACAGCAGCCAGGAAACGATGCTGTACAGAATCGAGCCGATGAACGCCGACCAGAAACCCGACACTTCGAAGCCCTTCAGCAGCGACGCGCACAACCAGAAGCACAGCGCATTGACCACCAGAATGAAGAGTCCGAGCGTGAGAATCGTGACGGGCAGCGTCAGCAGGATCAGAACCGGCCGCAGGATCGTGTTGATCAACCCGAGCACCACCGCGACGATCAATGCGGTGCCGAAACTGCGGATATGAATCGACGGAACGAGGTAGGTGATGATCAGGAGCGCAAGCGCGTTGATCAGCCAGGTCAGCAGCAAGGTCATGTAGAGCTCCTTTGGCAGGATGTCCGATAACGAAAAAAGCGCGCAAAGCGGCAGGCATGGCGGACAAAGCGGCGCATCATGCGCCGCCCTGTCGTCAAGCTGTCATGCGGTCAAACCGCCGCGACGCGCTTAATAGCGGTAGTGGTTCGGCTTGAACGGACCGTTCTTGTCGACGCCGATGTAGCCGGCCTGATCGTCCGACAGCACGGTCAGGTTCGCGCCGATGCGCGCCAGATGCAGGCGTGCGACCTTCTCGTCCAGATGCTTCGGCAACACGTACACCTTGTTCTCGTACTTCTTGCCTTGCGTGAACAGTTCGATCTGCGCAAGCGTCTGGTTCGTGAACGAGTTCGACATCACGAACGACGGGTGGCCCGTCGCACAACCCAGGTTCACGAGGCGGCCTTCAGCCAGCAGGATCACGCGCTTGCCGTCCGGGAAAATGATGTGGTCGACTTGCGGCTTGATGTTGTCCCACTCGTACTGACGGGTCGACGCCACGTCGATTTCCGAATCGAAGTGACCGATGTTGCAGACGATCGCATTGTGACGCATCGCCTTCATATGGTCGTGGCCGATCACGTGGTAGTTGCCGGTTGCCGTCACGAAGATGTCGGCCTTGTCCGCCGCGTATTCCATCGTCACGACGCGGTAGCCTTCCATTGCCGCTTGCAGCGCGCAAATCGGATCGATTTCGGTGACCCACACGGTCGCGCCCAGACCGCGCAGCGATTGCGCGCAGCCCTTGCCCACGTCGCCGTAACCGGCCACCACGGCGATCTTGCCCGCGATCATCACATCGGTCGCGCGCTTGATGCCGTCGACCAGCGACTCACGGCAGCCATACAAATTGTCGAACTTCGACTTGGTGACCGAGTCGTTGACGTTGATCGCCGGGAACGGCAGACGGCCTTCTTTTTCCATCTGATACAGACGGTGCACGCCGGTCGTGGTCTCTTCCGTCACGCCCTGGATGTGCGCGAGGCGCGTGGAGTACCACGTCGGGTCAGCGTCGAGGTGCGAAGCGATCGATTTGTACAGCGCGACTTCTTCTTCGTTCGTCGGTTTCGAGATCACTGAGCGGTCTTTTTCTGCTTTCGAGCCCAGGATCAGCAGCAACGTGGCGTCGCCGCCGTCGTCGAGGATCATGTTGGCGAATTCGCCGTTCGGCCATTCGAAAATGCGGTGCGAGAATTCCCAGTACTCGTCGAGCGATTCGCCCTTGAATGCGAACACCGGCGTGCCGGCCTTGGCGATTGCCGCGGCAGCGTGATCCTGCGTCGAGAAGATGTTGCACGAGGCCCAGCGCACGTCGGCGCCGAGCGCCGTCAGCGTCTCGATCAGCACGCCGGTCTGGATCGTCATGTGCAGCGAACCCGCAATGCGCGCGCCCTTCAGCGGCTGCTGCGCCTTGTACTCTTCGCGCGTTTGCACGAGGCCGGGCATTTCTGTCTCGGCAATGTTGAGTTCCTTGCGGCCCCAGTCGGCAAGCGACATGTCGGCAACAACGAAGTCCTGGGAATTTTTGGAATCGATAACTGCGGCGTTCATCACGCCCTCCTTTCTAAGTTGTGACTAGAAATTTGACGTGAGCGCGGTTCGATGCGGTGGCCAGGAAAGCGCAATGCGCATCCGAGCCCTCCGATTGAAGTCTCCGAGCCTGGCGGGCGGCCGGCGAATAGGCTGATTCGCGGTACCCGTCGCAACGCTCCTCGAAGACGAACGGCGATTGTAGCAAAACGAGATGGCTTCGGGGCGTGGATCCGGTTTTCAGGCGATGCGGGTTTCTCGCGCTTCGAGCGTGTGCGCGAGCGCCCTTATGGACGCCTCGCAGACGTCGCGCGGCCTGTCAGGCGGCGGCCCCGGTCGTCACGTTCGCCGTGCGCAATTGCGCGATGCCGGCGCGCGCGGTCTCGAGAAACTGCCTGGAAACGCGGAACGCTTCGGCGACATCGGCGGGATCCGGAATCTGCAATCCGAGCGCGACGCGAAAGTAACGCTCGGCGTGAATGCCCGCGTGGTAATGCATGCGCACGCGCTTCGCGTCGCTCAACCGTGGGTTGCCGAATATATCGCGCAACGCCCACGAAAACGCGCCGTCTTCGCCGCCGATCCGGCGAAACGCATCGTCCATTGGAAAGCCGCCGAGGGCGAGATAAGCCGCCCGGCGAATAAACAGGCCACTCGGCACCGTATTGCTAAGCGTCGCGGCATGCGCGGCGAAGTCAGGGTGAGCCGTGAGGTCGCGCGGAAAATCCGCGTACTCGACGTCAAGCCGCACGGACACTTGCGTGGGATTTTCCGCGAGGAATGCGCTCGCCGCGGCGAGGGCGCCGGGCAGGTATTCGTCGTCGGCATCGAGGAACGCAATCAGGTCGTGCGACGCGTGCATCGCGCCCCAGTTGCGCGCTCGGGCCGGCCCGCCGTTGTACGGCATCGGCAACAGCCCCACGCGCGCGTCGACGCGGCCGCATTGCGCCACGATGTCCGTGGAGGCGTCGGCCGAGCCGTCATCTACCACGATAATCTGCGTGGTCTCAGGCTGGGTCTGGCAACTTCGCAGAGCACGCGCCAGCGTCGCCGCGCCGTTATAGCAGGGAATGATGATCGAAATAGGCGTCATGATGAACCGGGGTGATGGGCGGGTCGGCGGTTGAAAATCCATTGATGTTATTCCGCTTGCCGCCGGGCGTATCTTGAATTGGCGGCCGCGTCCCCGCATCCGCGCTCTCTGCAATATAAATATATTGACTTACAATCATCCGGATCATTCCAATTTGGAATTCTGGAGCCAGAGATCGTGGAACTACGTGCGCTGCGGTATTTCGTCGAAGTGGTGCGTCAGCAGAGTTTCACCGTCGCGGCCGAGCAGATGTTCGTCACGCAGCCGACCATCAGCAAAATGGTCAAGTCGCTGGAAGATGAAATCGGCTCGCCGCTGCTGCTGCGCGACGGGCGCCAGATGGTGCTGACCGATGCCGGCCGGATCGTCTATCAGCGCGGCCAGGACGTGCTGGCGGCGCACGCGCAACTGCAGGCTGAACTGAACGATCTCGACACGCTCGGCCGCGGCCAACTCACCATCGGCATTCCGCCCATGGGCGGCTCGCTCTTCACGCCGGCCATCGCGATGTTTCGCCAGCGCTATCCGAAAATCGAACTCAAGCTGTTCGAACAGGGTTCGCGCGCCATTGAAACCGCGCTGATCAACGGCGAACTGGAATTAGGCGGCGTGCTGCAGCCGGTCGACCCGGAAAATATCGACGTGCTGCCCATGACGCGTCAGTTGCTGTGGCTCGTCGCACGCACGGGCTCGAGCTGGGACGAGCTGCATGAGGTGCCGCTCGCGCAACTGGCCAACGAGCCGTTCGTGTTCTACGGCGAAAGTCTGGCTCTCAACGATGTCGTCCTGAACGCATGCCGCACCGCCGGCTTTGCGCCGACCATTGTCGGACGCAGCGGGCATTGGGATTTTATGGCGGCGCTGGTGCTGGCCGGAGTCGGCATTGCGCTGTTGCCGGCGCCGTACTGCCGGCGTCTCGACCCCGCCCAATTCACCTGCCGACCGGTGGTGGAACCGGAGATTCCATGGGAAATGGCGATCGGCTGGCGTCGCGACGGCTATCTGTCACACGCCGCGCGCGCGTGGCTCGAAGTCGCGCGGGAGGCGCTGCCCGGCCAGGCCGCCGACGATTTCATGCTCGGGCCGGGTATCGGCGTGACCGGTATCACGACACCGTTTACGGCACGTCCCGCCGAGTGAGGCAGTGCCGCCCGGCGCAAACCGGGCGGCATGTCTTACGCGATGGGTTCAGCCCGCAATCACTGCTGCGCGACGAACTCGATGCGGCGATTGGCAAAGCGGCCGCTCGCCGTGTCGTTGCTCGCCACCGGACGCGCCTGGCCATAGCCTTGCGCCAACAGCGAATCAGCCGGCACGCCTGTCTTGACGAGGTACGCGCGCACCGCTTCGGCACGTTGCTTCGACAACTGCAGATTCGCGCCTTCGCCGCCGACGTTGTCCGAATAGCCTGCCACTTCCAGACGCGCAGTCTTGCCGTTGCCGGCGCAGGCGTTCAGCACGCGCGCCGACTGCTTCAGATCATCCACCGCCGAAGCCGGTACATGCGCGCTGGCGCTCGCGAAGTTGATCACCTGCAGGTTCAGCACCTTGACCACATCCGCTGCGGCGCACGAGCTATCCGGCGTGAGCAGGTTCTTGATCGCGCTGCGGAAGTTATCGTTGGCATCGGCGACGGCGTGCGCGACGTCGAACGAACCGATCTGATACGACGTGCCGAACAGCGACTTCAGCTTGTCGAGCCAGCCGAGCTTCTTGTCCGCGGCAGCGCCGCTCAGTTCGATGTGCGTGCCGACCACTTTCACTTCCGCGCCGGGCAGCGAAAGCAACGGCAACAGACTGTCGAAATGCGCCAGCCAGTCGGCCGGTTTCGTGGCCGGATCGACCGTGATGTTGGGCACGAAGTTGTATTGACCGAGGCGCTTCGTCAACTGATCGATCAGCAGCGTCTTTTCAGCTTCGCTGCCCACCGTGGCGGTCAGCGTGGGTTTGCCGGCTGAGTCGACGGTGAAGCTGAGCTGGCTGTCCTGAGTCGGCGCGAGTGCGGCGGCGGGTTGCTGCGCGTCGCTCGCCGAACTGGCGGGCGCTGCGGCGCTGGCGGCGGGAGCCGACGCCGCCACGTCGCTGGCGGCCGCCGCAGCGGCCGACGCCTGAACAGGCGCCGAAGCCGGTTGCACGCTAACCGCTGCTTCGGAACTGTTGTGCCCTGCGGCGCGGCTGGCGTTCTGCTCACTCTGGCAGCCACGCAAAAACAGAAACGCCAGCACCGCCGCGATTGCCGCGAGCAGCCACCACAGCCACGTGTGCGAACGGCGTTCTTCGCGCACCACGGCGCCCGCGGGCACGTGAATGGTCGACAAGGCGTCCGCGACCGGCTTCGCCGCGGGCGTCGGATGATCGATGTGTGACGAAACAGCCTTCAGTTGCGCCAGAATGTTGCCGGCAAACGCGCCGACGCCGCCCAGACCGAGCGCGGCCATCAGGCGGTCGTTCAGATAAGGTGCAATGACCGGCAACTGATGGCCCAGCAGCGTGGGCAGTTGTCCGGCGTTGCCCTGACCTTCGAGACAATGGCGCTTCAGCAAGCCAAGCAGCGTTGCCCCGACGATGCCCGTCATGGCATGCGTGGCGTGCGCCGGCACGCCGGTTTGCGAGGCGACTTCGTCGCTCAGCGCGTCGACGCGGCGGTCCAGTGTTCTTTCGAGCAACTGCCGCCCGGTCATTTCCAGTCGGCTCAAGCCATTCGTGCTGTCGATCAGATGCGGCAGTTGTTCGGCGATATGGCCGTTCACTTCCGGCGAGAGGATCGTGGCGAACAGCGAACGCGCACCGTCGAGCGTCGCACCCTTTTGCATCAGACCGGCGACAAGCGTCGGCGCCGCGACGGACAGCACCTTTTGAGTCGCGTCCGCCGGTAGCCCCAGCCGCCCCGCTAGCTGCCGCACCACACCGTCCGTCATGGCGGACTGAATCAATTGAATTGCGTTGATGCTCATCGCTTCGCTTCCTTGAGTTCCCGAACGCGTCACCTGACGCGCTCCTTTTTGCGGCGCGATTATAGGTTTCGGGAAATCTCATAAACGAAACGGCACAATTTATGACGAATTGGCAGACGTTCGCTCAAGTTGTCTTATATTTGGCGGCAAAATCTGACATCTCGCCGAGCGCACAGGCGGCCTTCGCCGCCATGCCAGTTCAACTGATCGGCGCCATCTGCAACTCCGCTTGCGGCTCGCAACGGGCCGCCGCGATCAGATCCGCCGCACGCTCGCCGATCATCACCGTCGGCGCATTGGTGTTGCCGCCGATCAGCGTCGGCATCACCGAAGCGTCGACGATCCGCAGCCCCGTGACGCCGCGCACCCGCAACTGCGGATCGACCACCGAGCGCGCGTCGCCGCCCATCCGGCATGTGGCCACCGGGTGATAGATCGTGTCGGCATGCTCAGCGATCGTGCTACGCAACTCCTCGTCCGACTGGCCAGGATGCGTGTACAACTCGCTGCCGCCGTGCAACGCAAGCGAGGGCGCGTCGAGAATACGCCGCGCCATCCGCGCGCCGTCCACCAATAAATCGAGATCGCGCGGGTCGCTGAAGAAACGCGGGTCGATCACCGGCGCGGTGCGCGCATCGGCGCTCGCGAGCGTCACGGTGCCGCGGCTGTGCGGCCGCAACACGCACACGTGCAGCGAGTAGCCGTGACCCCAGTGCATGTGACGGTTGTGATCGTCGACGATGGCCGCGCAGAAATGCAATTGCAGATCCGGCCGCTCGAGCGTCGGCTTGCTCTTCAGAAAACCGCCCGCCTCGGCGACATTGCTCGACAGCATGCCACGCCCGTGCCGCATGAACGTGACGAACTGCGGCAGCATTCGCGCGATGCCGCGAATCGAAAAGCCGGTCGGCTCGATCGACGAAACCCGTTTGTTGATGGTGAAATCGACGTGGTCGATCAGATTCTGGCCGACCTCCGGCGCGTCGTGCAGCACCGAAATGCCAAGCGACTGCAGATGCGCAGCCGGTCCGATCCCCGAGCACATCAGCAGTTGCGGCGAATTGAATGCGCCTGCGGCAAGCACCACTTCCCCGCCTGCCTCGAGCGTTTCCGTGCGGCCGCCGCGCACGATCTCCACGCCGCTCGCGCGCTTGCCGTTGAAAGTGACGCGCAGCGCCGTCGCGTCGGCGATCGTATGCAGATTGGGACGCGCGCGGTCGTAGATATAGGCGTGCGCGACGCTGCAGCGGCGTCCGTCGCGCTGCGTCACCTGGTAGAAACCGATCCCTTCCTGATCCGCGCCGTTGAAATCGGTATTCGGCTTGTGGCCGGCTTCCATCGCTGCCTGCACGAAGCGCCGCGAAAACGGATTTTGATAGCGCAGATCGGCGACGGTCAGCGGGCCGCTGTCGCCATGCCATGCATCGGCGCCGCGCTGGTTGCCTTCGGCGCGGCGGAAATACGGCAGCACCTCCGCCCACGACCAGCCTTCGCAGCCCAGTTCCGCCCACTCGTCGTAATCGAGCGCATGGCCACGCGTGTAAATCATCGCGTTGATCGCACTCGATCCGCCGAAGCCGCGCCCGCGCGGCTGATACCCTTGCCGTCCGCCGAGCCCAGGTTGCGGCGTGGTCAGATAACCGTAATTGGTCTTGAGCTTGTGCGGTACCACCGCCGCCACGCCGACCGGCATATTGACCAACAGATTGCGGTCCGTGTGCGGTCCGGCTTCAATCAGCGCGATCGTGGCGTCCGGGCAGCTGTCCGCGAGACGGCTCGCCAGCGCGCAGCCGCCCGAGCCTGCACCGACGATGATGTAGTCGTATTGCATCCGCTCCTCCTGATGGGCCGCGTTGCTCGCACGCCCTGTCTCGTGCACACTTGTCTACGTGTGTTTCATCGGCATTGTAGGGAGCCTTCGGACGGTGCGGCGCCTCTACGGCAGAGCGATTCCTCTAAACGGAAGGGCCGCCGCGCCCCTATGATGAAAGACGCGCTAACGCCCGCCGGGCGGCTGCGCCCAGCATTCAAACGCGGCGTTGCACGCGCCGTCCTCTCAGCGCGCGGCATGACACGCGGCGATCAAACAGCGCGCTGCCGGCCGACGCCGGCGAGCATGCGTTGAACGGAGACAGCAGATGGAAAAGCACAGCTTCGGCCAGACTCACGAGGTGACCAATCAGGTCGCGCCGCTGGCGGACTACAACCTCTTTTCCAGCGACGCCGCGTTGTCCGCCGCCCTCGAACGTGACGGCGCCGGTTGGCATCGCGGTGCATTGCTGCGGCACGGCGCGGCGCTCACCACGCCCGAGACGCTCGCGCTCGCCGAACTGGCCAACCGTCACGAGCCCGAGCTTTTCACGCACAGTCCGCGCGGCGAGCGCATCGACGCGCTGGAGTTTCATCCTTCGTGGCACACGCTGCTCTCGCTGCTGCGTCGCGAAGGCCTGCACGCGCTGCCATTTTCCGATCCGCAACGCGGCGCGATGGTGGCGCGCTGCGCCGGTTACTTCCTGCATGCGCAAATCGAATCCGGTTCGCTCTGCCCGCTGACGATGACCTTCGCGAGCATCCCCGTGTTGCAACGCGAACCCGCGCTATTCGCGACGCTGCGCGACAAGCTCTACGCGCGCGAGCACGATTCGCGCGATCTGCCGCTCAAGCAGAAAACCTCCGCGATGATCGGCATGGGCATGACCGAAAAACAGGGCGGGTCGGACGTGCGCAGCAATCAGACGCGCGCCTACGCCACCGCCGGCAGCGGCTGCGGCGGCGCCTACCGGCTCGTCGGCCACAAATGGTTTTTCTCCGCGCCGCAGTGCGATGCGCATCTCGTGCTCGGCCGCACCGACGAACACGAAGGCCTGTCGTGCTTCTACGTCCCACGCTTCGCGCCGGACGGCCGCAAGAACAATGTGCAGATCCAGAGTCTGAAAGACAAGCTCGGCAATCGCTCGAATGCGAGCAGCGAAGTCGAATTCCTCGACGCGTTCGGCATCATGATCGGCGACGAGGGACGCGGCGTGCCGACCATCATCGAAATGGCGAATTACACGCGGCTCGATTGCGTGATCGGCAGTGCGGCGCTGATGCGCGCGGCGCTCGTGCAGGCAATTCACCACGCGCGTCATCGCAGTGCGTTCGGCCGCCATCTCGCCGATCAGCCGCTGATGCGCAACGTGCTCGCCGATCTGGCTCTGGAATCGGAAGCGGCGACGGTGCTGTTCATGCGTCTCGCGCGCGCGTTCGAGGAGTCCACCGACGCCGCTTCCACTTCGCTTGCCGAGCGCGCGTGGCGCCGTATCGTCACGCCCGCGGCGAAATACTGGGTCTGCAAGCGCGCGCTGGAATTCACCGGCGAGGCGATGGAAGTCTGGGGCGGCAATGGCTACGTCGAGACCGGTCCGATGGCGCGCTTCTACCGCGAAGCGCCGGTGAATTCGATCTGGGAAGGTTCCGGCAACGTCATGTGCCTCGACGTGTTACGCGCGATGGAGCGCGAGCCGGAAGCGGCGCAGGCGCTGTTCGCCGCGTGGCAAGCGGACGCGCAAGCGCATCCGGCATTGAGCGCCGCACTCGGCAAACTCGCCGCCACGCTCAACGGACCGGCCGAGCATCGCGAAGCTTCAGCGCGGCGGATCGCGCAGCAAGTCGTGCTGATCGCGCAGGCCACCTTGCTGCTCAAACACGCGCCTGGCGAAGTGGCCGAGGCGTTTATTGCCACGCGCCTCGCCGATGGCTGCGGCGAAAGCGGCCGCGTGTACGGCACGCTGCCGGCCACGTTCAATCACGCGGCGATCATCGAACGGGCCTTTCCCGCCTGACGCTAAACACGCACGCTTGCAAACACACCGCTAAGCAAAGGCTGCGGAAGCACATCCAATTAAAGCGCGATTCGACGCGCAACGCTATCCATCAGGGAGTGGACACACATGAAAAATGATCTGCCGGAGGTCGCCGCGCTCGAAGCGCTGCTGCGCGACCAGCGCCACGCTTATCTGCGCGCGCCGTATCCGTCGTGGGAGACGCGCGCCGCGCATCTGAAAACGCTGCGCAAAGTCATGCTCGACAATCGCGACGCGCTTGCCGAGGCGATGAACGCCGACTTCGGCAATCGCTCGAAACAGGAAGTGTTGCTCGCCGAATTCCTGCTGGTGAAGGAGGAAATCGACGGCGCGCTTAGACACGGCAAGCGCTGGATGAGATCGCAACGACGCAGCACCAACAAATGGCTGCTGCCCGCGCGAGCGAAGGTCGTGCCGCAGCCGCTCGGGGTGGTCGGCATCATCGTGCCGTGGAATTATCCGGTGCTGCTCGCCGTGGGACCGCTTGTCAGCGCGCTGACTGCCGGCAATCGCGCGATCATCAAGATGTCCGAACTGACGCCTCGCACCTCGGCGCTGTTCGAACAGTTGATCGGACAAACCTTCGCGCGCGATCACGTCGCGGTGGTGAACGGCGACGCCGCGCTCGCCGCCGCGTTCAGCGCGCAGCCCTTCGACCACCTGCTGTTCACCGGCTCGACCAAGGTCGGTCACGAGGTGATGCGCGCCGCCGCCGAGCATCTGACGCCGGTCACGCTCGAACTGGGCGGCAAGTCGCCCGCCATCATCGGCGCGCATGCGCGTTTCGACAACGCGGTGGACAACCTGGTCGCCGGCAAAACGCTCAACGCGGGGCAAACCTGTATCGCGCCGGATTACGTGCTGGTGCCGCGCGGCAAGGAGCAGGCGTTCGTCGAACGGGCACGCGCGCGGATGGCGAAGATGTACCCGAACTTCGCCGGCAATCCGGATTACACCTCGATCATTTCGGCGCGCCACTTCGCGCGGCTGGAGCGTCTCGCCGACGAAGCCCAGGCCGCCGGCGCGCAGCTGCACTCGCTCACCGACAGTTCGCCCGATGCAACGAGCCGCCGCTTTCCGTTGATCGCCGTCACCGACGCTCCGGACGAATGCGCGCTGATGCAGGAGGAAATCTTCGGGCCGCTGCTGCCTATCGTGTCCTACGACACGCTCGACGACGCGATCGCGTGGATCAACGCCCGGCCGCGTCCGCTCGCGCTATATCTGTATGCCGACGACGCCGCCACCATCGAACGCGTGACGCACGAAACCATCGCCGGCGGCATGGCGATCAACGAGACGCTAATGCATCTTGCGTGCGAGAGTCTGCCGTTCGGTGGAGTCGGCGCGAGCGGCATGGGCGCGTATCACGGCTACGAAGGCTTCGTGACGTTCTCGAAGATGAAGCCGGTGCTGACGCAGGCGCGTCTGAACGCCCGCGGATGGATTTCGCCGCCGTACGGCAAACGGGTCAACGCGCTGCTGAAACTGATGATGCGGTTCTGACGCTCAACGCGTCGCCGGGCCGCCTTCGATTTCGGTGGCCACCACGTCGATGACATCCGGCGCGTTGGTGCTCGCGGCTGCCGGCGGCTCATTCTCGGCGCCGCTTTCCAGCCGATGCAGCCACGCGAGCATTTCCGCCACTGCCTGATAAAGCTGCGGCGGAATGCGCGCGTCGAGATCCACCTGCATCAGCAGGGAGACCATTTCGGGCGCTTCATGCACGTACAGGCCGGCTTCCTTGGCCCGCTGCACGATCATCTCGGCCAGCATGCCGTAGCCTTTGGCAATCACGCGCGGTGCCGGATCACTGGCTTGGGCGTCGTAGACGAGCGCGGCCGCGCTGCGGCGATGTTTGCGGCTCATCACATGTCCCAATCGAAATCGTCGAGGGGCGTGGCCGCGGTGCGACGGCGTCCGCCTGCGGTGCGGTTCGTTGCCGGGCCGGCCGCGCTGTTTGCACTGCCCGCATCGGCCGGACTGGCCGCCGAAGCCGACCGCGCATACGCCGACGCCGCCGCCTGAGCGGCTGCCGCGCCCGCGCCATTCGCGGCGGTGGCGGGCGCGCCGCCGCCGATCTCGCGAATCGTCAAGCCATTCAACTGGATGCCCGCCGCCGCGAGCCGCTGGCGGAAGCTCTCGCCCTGCATCGCAAGACGCGCGGCGCCGCCGGGACTCGCCTGCACGCGCGCGACGAGCCGCGTGCCGGTCAGCGTCAACTCCGCATCGACGGTACCGAGCGTCGGCAGCGACAGCGTCAGGCGCGTGCGCCACGGCTGGTCGTCCTCGCTCGCCGTGCCGCCGCCGCTGCGGTCCCATTCGTCGCCTTCCTGTTCGATGGTCCAGTCGAGCTTGGCACCCGGCCATGCTTCGCCGGTCCAGCGAAACTGCCCGGTCGCGAGCAGATCGAGCTGCTGACGCACCAACGGCACCGTCGCGGGATGAACCGCGGCGGCCATCGACTGAGCATTCTGCGAGGCGCCGCCGTCGACGGTTTGCGCTGTCGCGCCGTGCAGGCTCGCATGCGCGGGCTGGCCGTTCAGATCGGACAGGGAACTGGCCAGCACCTCGCCGGCCACAAAACGCGCGGTTTGCGCGTTGGGGATCGAAGGCATCCCGCGAGCGGCAGCGCCCGCGTCTTGCGCGCCACCGTTCGAGAACCCTTTCGGCGCCGCACCCATGCCCTGCCGGTCGGACGGATTAGCGGGCGACGTTTCGCCGCTGTCGTTCACCCAATCGAGCGGCAGTTGCGCGGCAGCCGCGACGAGTTTGTTTTGCGCCTCGCCGGCGAGCGAAGCGGGCGAACGCTGGCCCGCCAGCCATTGCGCGAGATGCGCTTCATAAAAGAGTCCGCTATCGCCGACGGTCTGTTCGAGCGCGGCCGCAAGCGCCGCGACCGGCACCTGGGCCGCCGCGACATTGGCGCTGGCCGCGGTGGCAGCGGCATTGGGATTGTCGGCGGATGGAGTAGCAGCCGTTGCAGCAGAGGACGTGGCGAAAAGCGGCAACGCGTCGACTTCCACATCGAGCGCGGGCGCGGCCGGCCAGATCGGCGTCTGGCCGATCACGGCGGGCGTCGCCTCGCCGCCCGAGCGCACGATCGCATTGAGCGTGAGCGCGACGGCGGACAGCGCGGTCTGGGCGGAGGCCTGCGGCGCGGGCGTCTCAATGAGCGCCGGCATGGTCGGCGCGGTTTCGACGCCCGCCGTGCCGGCCTGCGAAGCCGCCGCACTGCCCGGCGCGATATTGAGCAGACTATCGATCCGGCTCGCGAGCACCGAAGCGACAGTCGTGTCGATCCCCTTCATGCCGATTCCTTGGTCACATTGGCGGCGTCGCGCTCAAATAAAGTCAGTCAGCCGGATAAATAGAGGCGCCTCTGAACGCGCGCGGCGCAACTCAGCGCGCGCCGTACAGTTCCTTGAGCACGCGTGTCGGCCGTCCGGCGAACAGCGCGGACAGATTGGCCATGCGCGGATTCGCCAGATCGCGGATCGCGGCGTCGTCGGCGAGTATCTGACGGATCAGCGCGTATTTGCGCAGACGCTCCGCTTCGTCGAGCTTCACGCCCGTTTCCGCGTCGCTCAACGCCTCGACCAGATGGCGGTATTCCTCCTGCAGGTGGACCAGATCGTTCCACAGCGCGCGCCGGGCAGCTATCAGCATGCGGCAGGAAATCGCTGCAATCGCCTCGTAACGGGCGAAGTATTCTGCGTTCGATGTCATCTCATGCTTTCCGCGGCGGGCTGGGCTGCCATCCGCGCGATCTCCGGGGCAATCCCGATCCATGCCTCTTCGAGTGTGGCCAGAAGACCATCCACCTCGACCAGCATCGCCTCGCTTTGTTTTATATTGGCTTCGAGCAGCCGGCGCGACATATAGCTATACAGCGCGTTCAACCGCTCCGCAATCTCACCGCCCGCCTCGAGGTTGAGCGACTGCTGCAGCCCGCTTTCGACGATCTGAATCGCCTTGCCGACCGCCTCTCCGCGCGCCGACACATTGCCCTGCTGCAAATGCATGCGCGCCTGCGCGATCGCTTGCCTTGCGCCCTGATACAGCATCACGATCAGACGATGCGGACTCGCGCCCATCACCCCTGTCTCGACGCCGACGCGTGCGTACGCATTGGCTCCAGAGTGTCCTGGGGAAAACATCGGCGCTCCTCCTGTCTTGCACTGCGGTTGGTCGTGGCACCCCATCCGGGCACGTTGCGGCACCCGATTTTTGCCTGTACCTGGTTATCGGATAGGCAGCGGGAAAGCTTTAGGCCAGTGTAAGGAGGATTAAGGGGCCAAACGCCACAGCCCGCGCCGGGCACACGGTTCGCACGCGTTCGGGCGGCCGGATCAGCGTTGCCGCCCGACTCGCGTTCACACGGACATCTGCATGATGTCGTTATAGGCGGACACCAGCTTGTTGCGCACCTGCAGACCGAACTGGAAGCCCACGTTGGCCTTTTGCATGTCGACCATCACGTCGTTCAGCGACACGTTCGACGAGCCGAGCTCGAACGCCTGCGATTCACCGACCGCCTTGGTCTGATCGCCGCTGATCTTATCCAGCGAGGCTTTCAGTGCCGACGCAAAACCGGTGGGCGTCGCCGCGCCCGACGTGTCAGCGACCGAATTACTGCCGCCGGCCGCTTGCGCCGCCATCGACTGCATCTGTTGCAGCGCCGACGAAAGCGCGTTCACGGGGAAAGTCATGTTTTCTCCAGGGAAGGACGACCGGCATGCCAAACCGTACCGATCTGGATGAAAGCATAGCAGCGGGCCATACGGGAAAGCCCCGAAACTAGGGGGGAAACCCGGCTCTATTCAAGCAATCGGGTTGGGCCGCGCTGCGGATAATTTCAAGGGTGAAAGTCTCTGTCCGTGCGCCCGCCGACCCTCGGTGCGGTAGCGGGCAGAACGCAAAAGGCATCCCGGAGAAACCCGACGCATGGATTCGTCAGCCAACTCTTTGATCAACCCCGACGCCCGCATGGGCCTCGCTGGCGCGCAGCCTGGCGCCGGCGCGGCCGGTGCCGGCCAGGCCGGCGGCGCAGCAGACCTCGGCGGCCTGGGGAGCAACCTCGGCGGCAACTTCGGTCAGCGCCTGTCAGGCCTCGCGCAAATGCGCGGCAACCCGCGCGCTCCGCTGATATTCGCGGTGGCGCTGCTGGTCGCCGTGGTGGCGGGGCTGTTCCTGTGGTCGCGGGCGCCGGACTACAAGGTGCTGTACAGCAACCTGTCGGACCGCGACGGCGGCGCCATCATCACCGCGCTCCAGGCGGCCAACATTCCCTACAAGTTCTCCGACGCCGGCGGCGCGATCCTCGTGCCGGCCGAACAAGTGCATGAAATGCGTCTGCGTCTGGCCTCGCAAGGCTTGCCCAAGAGCGGCTCGGTCGGCTTCGAACTGATGGACAACCAGAAGTTCGGCATCAGCCAGTTCGCCGAGCAGATCAACTATCAGCGCGCGCTGGAAGGCGAACTGGAGCGCACGGTCGAATCGATTTCGTCGGTGAAGTCGGCGCGCGTGCATCTGGCGATTCCGAAGCCTTCCGTGTTCGTGCGCGACAAGGAAGCGCCGTCCGCCTCCGTGCTGGTGAACCTCTACCCTGGCCGCGCGCTCGACGAAGGCCAGGTGATGGCGATCACGCACATGGTGTCGTCGGCGGTGCCGGATATGCCGGTGAAGGGCGTGACCATCCTCGATCAGGACGGCAACCTGTTGACGCAACCGTCCGCCGGCAGCGGGCTCGACGCCTCGCAACTGAAGTATCGCCAGCAGATCGAGCGCAGCACCCAGCAGCGCATCGACGCGATCCTGGCGCCCCTGTTCGGCTCGGGCAACGCGCATTCACAGGTCAGCGCCGATATCGATTTCTCGCACAGCGAGCAGACCTCGGAAAACTACGGCCCGAACGGCAACCCGCAACAGGCGGCGATCCGCAGCCAGCAATCGAGCACCGCCACGGAAATGTCGCAAGGCGCGGCCTCGGGCGTGCCGGGCGCGCTGTCGAACCAGCCGCCGCAGCCCGCGTCGGCGCCGATCAACGCGCCCAACGGCGCGAGCAGTGTGACGACCACGCCGGTCAGCGATCGCAAGGACTCGACCACCAACTACGAACTCGACAAGACAGTGCGTCACCTCGAACAACCGATGGGCGGCATCAAGCGTCTGTCGGTGGCGGTGGTGGTGAACTATCTGCGTGTGGTCGACGCCAAGGGCCACGCCACGATGCAGCCGGTCACCGCCGACAAGCTCGCGCAGGTCAACCAACTGGTGAAGGACGCGATGGGCTTCGACCAGGCACGCGGCGACTCGGTCAACGTGGTCAACAGCCCGTTCAGTGCCGAAGTCGATCCGAACGCCGACCTGCCGTGGTGGCGCACGCCGGACATGATTGCGCTCGCCAAGCAGATCGCGACTTACCTCGGCATCGGCGCGGTCGCCCTGTTCCTCTACTTCGTGATGGTGAAGCCGGCGCTGCGCCGCGCCTTCCCGCCGCCGGAGCCGGCCGCCGTCGCGGCGCTGGCGTCGCCGGACGAACCGATCCTGCTGGACGGCATTCCCGCCGCCGAGCGCATGGGCGCAAATGGCACCAGCAGCAACGTCGCCGAACTGGAAACCGACAGCGAACTGCTCGCGCTCGAAAGCTCCAAGCACAAATATGAGCGGAACCTGGAATTCGCGCGCAACATCGCGCGCCAGGATCCGAAGATCGTTGCAACCGTCGTGAAAAATTGGGTGTCCGATGAGCGCTGAAGGCGTAATGAAGAGCGCGCTCCTGCTGATGTCGATCGGCGAGGAAGAAGCCGCGCAGGTGTTCAAGTTCCTCGGGCCGCGTGAAGTCCAGAAGATCGGCGTCGCGATGGCCGCACTGAAGAGCGTGACCCGCGAGCAGGTCGACGAAGTCCTGCAGGAGTTCGTGCGCGAGGCCGAGCAGCACACCGGCATGTCGCTGGATTCGAACGAGTACATCCGTTCGGTGCTGACCAAGGCGCTCGGCGACGACAAGGCCGGCGCGATCATCGACCGCATTCTGCAAGGCAGCGATACCAGCGGTATCGAAGGCCTGAAGTGGATGGATTCCGCGGCGGTCGCCGAACTCATCAAGAACGAGCATCCGCAGATCATCGCGACGATTCTTGTTCACCTGGACCGCGATCAGGCGTCGGAAATCGTCGCCTGCTTCACGGAACGGCTGCGCAACGACGTGTTGCTGCGGATCGCGACGCTCGACGGCATCCAGCCGGCTGCGCTGCGCGAACTCGACGATGTGCTGACCGGCCTCCTGTCCGGCAGCGACAACCTCAAGCGCAGCCCGATG
This sequence comes from Paraburkholderia sp. BL17N1, assembly GCF_003634175.1. NCBI lineage: Bacteria > Pseudomonadati > Pseudomonadota > Betaproteobacteria > Burkholderiales > Burkholderiaceae > Paraburkholderia > Paraburkholderia sp. BL17N1. The sequence goes on along the minus strand of NZ_RBIW01000001.1, from coordinate 1,588,903 downwards.
GGCGGCATCCGCACCGCTGCGGAAATCCTCAACTTCATGTCGAGCAACCATGAAGAAGGCGTTATCGAGAACGTTCGTCAGTACGACGCGGAACTTGCGCAGAAGATCATTGATCAGATGTTTGTGTTCGAGAACCTGCTCGATCTGGAAGACCGCGCGATCCAGCTGTTGCTGAAGGAAGTCGAGTCCGAGGCGTTGATCATCTCGCTGAAGGGCGCGCCGCCCGCGCTGCGCCAGAAGTTCCTGTCGAACATGTCGCAGCGTGCGGCCGAACTGCTCGCCGAAGACCTCGACGCGCGCGGTCCGGTACGCGTCTCCGAAGTCGAGACGCAGCAACGCCGCATCCTGCAGATCGTGCGCAACCTGGCCGAAGGCGGCCAGATCGTTCTAGGCGGCAAGGCCGAAGATGCATATGTCTGATCAGAACTCCGCAGCGAAGGAACGCCTCTCGGCCTACCAGCGCTGGGAGATGGCCTCGTTCGATCCGGTGCCGCCGGCACCGCCCGAACCCGAAGTCGACGACGGCGCGTTCGAAGCCGAACTCGAACGCCTGCGCGACGCTGCACATGCACAGGGCATCGCATCCGGTCACGTGGCCGGTCAGGCTCTCGGCTATCAGGCCGGTTACGAGCAGGGTCACGCGCAAGGTTTCGAGCAAGGCCAGAGCGAAGCGCGCGAAGAAGCCGCACGGCTCGCAGCGCTGGCCGAAACCTTCAAGGCAGCGCTCGACGGCGCTCAAGGTGCGATTTCGGAGACGCTGGTCGCGCTCGCACTCGACATCGCGCAACAGGTGGTGCGCCAGCATGTACAGCACGATCCGACCGCACTGATCGCCGCCGCGCGTGAGGTGCTGGCCGCCGAGCCTACGCTGGTCGGCGCGCCGGCCTTGATCGTCAGTCCCGCCGATCTGCCGGTGGTCGAAGCCTATCTGATGGAAGAACTGCAAACGCGCGGCTGGACCGTGCGTACTGACCCGGCGGTGGAGCGCGGCGGCTGCCGCGCGCAAGCCAACACCGGCGAAGTGGACGCCGGCATCGACACCCGCTGGGAGCGCGTGGCTGCCGCCCTCGGCAAGGTGAGCACATGGTGAAGCCGACGCTCGAAGAAATCCGCGCCAGCGACCTGACGCCGCTAGAACGTGAACTGGCGCTGGCGTCGTTCGGCGCTGAAGCGCTCGCGGAAGAACCGGCGGCGGTGACGCCCGCTGCCGCTGCGGTCGCGGCAATCGAAGCCGCCTTGCGCGATCCGGCGCATGCCCATCCGACTACGGGCGCCGCAGCGAGCCGCGTTGCCGCCTCCGCGAGCCCCGCTTCCGCCGCGATCGCTCACCCGCCTTACGACCCCGCGCTCGACAGCAATCCGCACATGCAAGCGTGGCGCGGCCGCCTCGACGCATTGCGCGCACGCAACGCGATCGCCAAGCCGATGCGCGCCTGCGGACGTCTCACACGCGCCGCCGGCCTCGTGCTCGAAGCCGTGGGCCTGCGCCTCTCCGTGGGCGCCGAAGTGATGATCGAGCTGCCGCAAGGCAGCTCGCTGCCGATGGCCGAAGCCGAAGTGGTCGGCTTCTCCGGCGACAAGCTGTTTCTGATGCCGACCACCGAAGTGATCGGCCTGCTCCCCGGCGCGCGCGTTTTTCCGCTCGAAAGCGCGCCGATCGCCGATCCGATGGCGGGCGCCAAGCGCCTCCCGGTCGGTTGGGAATTGCTCGGCCGCGTGCTGGATGCGTCCGGCCGTCCGCTCGACGGACTCGGCCCACTCGGCGCGCACGCCGACGCCCCGCTGTCCGCGCCGGTCATCAATCCGCTGAACCGCGAGCCGATTCACAAGGTGCTCGACGTCGGCGTGCGCGCGATCAACGCGTTGCTGACCGTGGGCCGTGGCCAGCGCATGGGGCTGTTCGCCGGTTCGGGCGTCGGTAAATCGGTCCTGCTCGGCACGATGGCGCGCTACACCAGCGCCGAAGTGATCGTGATCGGCCTGATCGGCGAACGCGGCCGCGAAGTGAAGGAATTCATCGAACAGATTCTCGGCGAGGAAGGCCTGGCGCGCTCCGTGGTGATCGCCGCGCCGGCCGACGTCTCGCCGCTGCTGCGCATGCAGGCCGCATCGTATTCGACCTCGCTCGCCGAATATTTCCGCGACCAGGGCAAGCACGTGCTGCTGCTGATGGATTCGCTGACCCGTTACGCAATGGCGCAGCGCGAGATCGCGCTCGCCGTGGGCGAGCCGCCGGCCACCAAGGGTTATCCGCCTTCGGTGTTCGCCAAGCTGCCGGCGCTCGTCGAGCGGACCGGCAACGGCCCGGCGGGCGGCGGCTCGATCACCGCGTTCTATACGGTGCTGACCGAAGGCGACGACCAGCAGGACCCGATCGCCGACTCCGCGCGGGCGATTCTGGACGGCCATATCGTGCTGTCGCGCTCGCTGGCTGAAGCCGGTCACTATCCGGCCATCGACATCGAAGCGTCGATTAGCCGGGCAATGACCGCGCTGATCGACGATAACCATCTGGACAAGACGCGTATGTTCAAGCAGATGCTGTCGCGCTACCAGCGCAACCGCGATCTGATCAACGTCGGCGCGTATTCGAGCGGGCGCGACGCGCTGCTCGACCGCGCCATCGCGCTGTATCCGCGGATGGAAGCATTTTTGCAGCAAGGTTTTCGCGAGTGCGCGAACTTTGAACCGAGTCTCGAGATGCTGGACGCGCTGTTTGCCCAAGGAGGCTGACGATGGCGAAACACTTTCCGATCAAGACACTTATCGGCCTTGCGCAGGACGATGTGGATGCCGCCGCGCAACGTCTGGGTCGCGCGCAACGCGAGCGCAACGACGTGCAGTCGCAGCTCGACGCGCTCGTCCAGTACCGCGACGAATATCACGCGCGCTTCACGGCAACGGCCCAGACCGGCATGCCTGCGGGCAACATGCGCAATTTCCAGGCATTCATCGACACGCTCGACGCCGCCATCGAGCAACAGCGCAACCTGCTGGTGACGGCCAATGCGCGCGTCGAGGCCGCCAAGCCCGACTGGCAGCGTCAGAAGCAGAAGCTCGGCTCGTACGAAGTGCTGCAGGCGCGCGGCGAAGCAGCCGAAGCCAAAACCACGGCGCGGCGCGATCAGCGCGACGCCGACGAACACGCCGCCCGGATTCTGAGGATGCGCGCCGAAGGCGCCTGACGTGCATCAGGCGCACGGGCGCCGTCTCGATTGACTGAACACCTCGTTTGACCGATTGACAGGATTCCCTATGTCGCTTCTTTCTCAGATTGGCTCGCTGCTCGGCTCCGTCAGCAGCACGTCGACCAGCGCGGCCATGGCCGCTGCGGCGAACGCCAAACCGTTCTCCCAAACCTTGCAGCAGAGCATCGACCAGCAGAACAGCGCGGCTGCACTGAGCGCAAGCCAGCAGCAGGCCGCGGCGTCTTCTGGATCGTCGTCGTCGAGCGTACACGACGCGCCGCCGCCGGCCGACCCCGCGCCGAAGAGCGCGGACGACGCCAGCAGCATGGACACCGGCACGCCGACGAACTCGGCATCGTCCGCGGCTTCGTCGGGCAACACGCAACAAGCTTCGACCGACAAGACGAACGCCACGCCGGCGAAAACCGGCAACACGACGAGCCAGACCGACGCGGGCACCGCAGCGGCAGCGGCAGCGGCTGCCGCTCAAGCCCAGGCTCAGGCACAGGCCCAAGCTCAAGCCGACGCGAACAGTGCCAATACGCCGTCAATAACCGACCCGGCTACGGCCCTGACCGATGCTGCGACCGCGCAGCCTGGCACGACCACCGACGCCACGACTGGCAGCACGCCGGGCAAGAAAACCGCCGCCACCGATCCAAAGTCATTGCAAGACGCGTTGCAGGCGGCGTTGGCCGCGTTGGCGAACGGCCAGGGCGTTCCCGCGCAAGCATTGGCGAGCGGCGCGGCCGCGAACGCCGCGACCTCGGCAAACGGCTTGGCCGGCACGAACGCAGGGCTGAAGGAAACCGCCGACGGCAAGGCCTTGGCAGCCGGGCTGTTCGGCGACGGCAAGGGCTCGAGCGCATCGAAAACTGCCATGACGACGGCGACGACCGTAGCCGACCCATCCGCTGCGGCAAAAGCGGCGGTCGACACATTGACGGCGACGGCAGCCGCAGGCACGCAAGCCGGCGATATGGCGTCCTTCAAGAGCGCAACGGATGCCGCAACAGCGGCGCTAGCCGCCTCGCAGGCCGCGGCGAGCGCAGCGAGCACGACGGCGGCCGTCCAGACCACGGGCAACGCCGGCGCGGCGGAGGCGGCGAATACATTGTCACCGCAGGTCGGCACGACCGACTGGGAAGACGCGTTGAGTCAGAAGGTGGTGTTCTTATCGAATGCGCATTCACAGAGTGCCGAGTTGACGTTGAACCCGAAGGATCTGGGGCCGCTACAGGTTGTCTTGCAGGTTGCCGATAACCATGCACATGCGTTGTTCGTATCGCAGCACCAGTCCGTGCGCGAAGCTGTCGAAGCCGCGCTGCCGAAGTTACGCGAGGCGATGGAATCCAACGGCATTGGCTTGGGAAGCGCGAGCGTCAGCGACGGCTTTGCGCGCCAGAGCGGCCAGCAGCAGAACGCCGACACCGGCCGTTCCGGCGGCCGCTCGAGCGGCGCGAGCGGATCATTCGGTGGCGGCGGCAGCACGGACGCGATCGACACGACGGTCAACGTTCCGGTGCGCCGCACGGTAGGCCTGGTCGACACATTCGCGTGATCTTCACGCCAAGTCAGCGGCGTCGCCGCGCCCGGCGCGCACAAGCGGCACCTTGATTTGCAGACGATTTGAGATCGGCGCCCTCCAGAGGGCGCCGATTTGCGTCTAGCGGCGGGCAAATACCGCGACGGCGCGCGAAGCGCCGCCGGAAGAATGACTGCCTTGTCACTCACGTCGAGTGTGCGAGAGCACCGATTCCAGATGCACCACAAGCGCGACTGCGCGAGGGTCCCGCTTATGAGCTAGCGGTGTGAAGCGGCTTTCTTTGCCTACTTTCTTTGCCGCGGCAAAGAAAGTAGGTGCCGCCCCGCACAGGGGCAACGCTAATAGACCACAAAGAAATCAAGGAAAGGCCACCAAAGCAAAAACAAGAGATAACCAACAATCCCCCTTCTTTTCGACCCATCGCGCCGCGACCAAATCAACAACAATTACCATCACCAGCACTAACGGCAGGAAAAGCAAACCTCATGGCAACCACGACCGCACCTCAACAAGCCGCGCCGGCATCCCCCGGCCCGATGAAGCGCATCATCCTGATCGTGCTGATCGCGATCATTGCCGCGGGCGCAGCAGGCGCGGGCGTCTGGTTCTTCATGTCGAAGCGCGCCCCGACAGCAGCGTCGGCTGAAGCAGCACCGCCGCCTCCAGCACCGCTATTCTTCCCGCTGGAATCAATGACCGTGAACCTGCAATCAGACGACGGCCAGCAACATTTCCTGCGCATCGGCCTGACACTAAAACTCGCCGACGCAAAAACCCAGCAAGAGCTGACAGACCACATGCCCGAAGTGCGCAGCCGCATCCTGCTCGCACTCTCGAACAAGCACCCTGACGAACTCGCGCCGCTCGAAGGCAAGCGCGCCCTCGCCACGGAACTGCGCACGCTGATCGAGCAACCGACCGACAAGGGCGCCGCGCCGATCCATGTCCAGGACGTGCTGTTCACCGAATTCGTCGTGCAGTGACGCCGGTCGTGACGTTAATCAGCGCTGCCATCATCAACCGCCACGGGACGCACGAGGAATAAGGAATGGGCCACGAAGAGTTCATGTCCCAGGAGGAGGTCGATGCCCTCCTCAAGGGCGTAACCGGCGAGTCCGATTCGGAAGCCGAGCAGACCGATCGTGTGGGTGTTCGCCCATACAACATCGCGACGCAGGAACGCATCGTCCGCGGCCGGATGCCCGGCCTGGAAATCATCAACGACCGCTTCGCGCGCCTCTTGCGTGTGGGTATTTTCAACTTCATGCGGCGCTCGGCGGAAATCTCCGTCGGCCCGGTGAAGGTGCAGAAGTACAGCGAATTCACCCGCAACCTGCCGATCCCGACCAACCTGAACCTGGTCCATGTGAAGCCGTTGCGCGGCACCTCGCTGTTCGTGTTCGATCCGAACCTGGTGTTCTTCGTGGTCGACAACCTGTTCGGCGGCGACGGACGTTTCCATACCCGCGTCGAAGGGCGCGACTTCACGCAGACCGAGCAGCGCATCATCAACAAGCTGCTGAACCTGGTGTTCGACAACTACACGGCGTCGTGGAAAAGCGTGCGTCCGCTGCAGTTCGAATACGTGCGCTCGGAAATGCACACGCAGTTCGCCAACGTGGCGACGCCGAACGAAATCGTCATCGTCACGCAGTTCTCGATCGAGTTCGGCACGACGGGCGGCACGCTGCATATTTGCATGCCGTACTCGATGATCGAACCGATCCGCGACATTCTCTCGTCGCCGATCCAGGGCGAAGCACTCGAAGTCGACCGCCGCTGGGTCCGCGTGCTGTCGCAGCAGGTGCAGGCAGCCGAAGTGGAACTGACGGCCGACCTCGCGCAGGTGCCGATCACGTTCGAACAGATCCTGAACATGCGCAAAGGCGATGTTCTGCCGATCAACATTCCCGAACACATCACGGCGAAAGTCGATGGTGTGCCGGTGATGGAATGCGGCTACGGAATTTTCAATGGTCAGTATGCGTTGCGGGTCCAGAAGATGATCAGCGCAGCCGAAACGATGAAGGAAGGTGGATATGAGTGACCTGAACGCAAAGACTGAGGCCGAACTGGCCGCTGCCGCGCCGCAATTCGCGGCCGACGCCGCCGCTGCCGAAGACGAAGCGGCGATGGCGGACTGGGCCAGCGCACTGGCCGAGCAGAACGACAATTCGGAAGTCAGCGCGACGACGGCGGGCGTGTTCCAGCCGCTGTCGAAAGTCGAGCCGACCACGACGCGCAACGACATCGACATGATCCTGGACATTCCTGTTCAGATGACCGTCGAGCTCGGCCGCACCAAGATCGCGATCCGCAACCTGCTGCAACTGGCGCAGGGTTCGGTGGTGGAACTGGACGGCATGGCCGGCGAACCGATGGACGTGCTGGTGAACGGCTGCCTGATCGCACAGGGCGAAGTGGTGGTGGTGAACGACAAGTTCGGCATCCGTCTGACCGACATCATTACGCCGTCCGAACGTATCCGGAAGTTGAATCGATGAAATGCGTTGCTGGCCGCGCCGTGTCGCGCACTGTTCTGAATCGCGCTGCACGGGTGGCGAACGTTGCGGCTGCCGCCTTATGGGCGTCAGCTTCGCTGGTCGCGCTGCTCGCAACGCCCGTTGCTCAGGCAGCAGACATGAATGCGGTCAACAACGCCGCGAAGATCGCCTCGGGCGTCGGTGCGGGTTCTGCTGTTCCGGCGCTCGGCGTCGGTGCGGTGCTGCAAACCATCGTCGGGCTGCTGGTTGTGATCGGGCTGGTATTCGGTTGTGCATGGCTCGCTCGCCGCTTCGGCTTGCAGCCGGCGAACCGCGGCGGTCTCGTGAAGACTATCGGCGGCGCTTCGCTCGGCGGCAAGGAGCGGGTCGCGGTGGTCGAGATCGGCGATACGTGGCTCGTACTCGGCACGGCGCCCGGCAACGTCCGTCTGCTTCACACGATGCCGGCAGGTACGGCTGCCCTCGATCCGCTCGGCGCCACGCACCCCGCTCCGGCAAGCACGCCGGCGCCGGGCACGGCACTGCCGGGCACCTTCGGCCAACGGTTTCGCGACGCTTTGAAAGGCGAAGTCGGCAAACGTTTCAACGGGCAAGGCGGCGGGGTTCGGTAATGCAGTTCAGTCTTTCTTCGGCGCGTCACGCGCAATCCGCTCGTATGTCCAGCACCACTTCGAAAGTGATTTCGGCCGTGCGCCGCGCGGCACCTGTCGCCCCGATCGCACTAGCGGCGCTGATGCTCGCGCTGCCGACGCTGTCGTTCGCGCAGACCGCCGGCTTGCCGGCCTTCAACACGAGCCCTGGCCCGAACGGCGGCACGACCTACTCGCTGAGCGTGCAGACGATGCTGCTGCTCACGATGCTGTCGTTCCTGCCGGCCATGGTGTTGATGATGACCAGCTTCACGCGCATCATCATCGTGCTCTCGCTGCTGCGCCAGGCGCTCGGCACGAGCACGACGCCGCCTAACCAGGTGCTGGTCGGACTCGCGCTGTTCCTCACGTTGTTCGTGATGTCGCCTGTGCTCGACAAGGCCTATACCGACGGCTACAAACCGTTCTCCGATGGCACGATGCCGATGGAGACCGCCGTCAACCGCGGCCTCGCTCCGTTCAAGACATTCATGCTGCGCCAGACCCGCGAAAGCGATCTCGCGCTGTTCGCCCGCATCTCGCACGCCGCGCCGATGCAAGGTCCGGAAGACGTGCCCCTCTCGCTGCTGGTGCCCTCGTTCGTGACGAGCGAGTTGAAAACCGGCTTCCAGATCGGCTTCACGATTTTTATCCCGTTCCTCATCATCGACATGGTGGTGGCGAGCGTGCTGATGTCGATGGGTATGATGATGGTGTCGCCCGCGACCATCTCGCTGCCGTTCAAATTGATGTTGTTCGTGCTGGTGGATGGCTGGCAGTTGCTGCTCGGCTCGCTTGCACAGAGCTTCGTTTAGCGCGCGCTCCAACCGCGCCCATGCCCTTCACGCTTCCGGTCCCAACGCCATGAATCAAGAATCCGTCATGACGCTCGCGCACCAGGCCATGTATATCGGCCTGCTGCTCGCCGCGCCGTTGCTGCTGGTTGCGCTGGTGGTCGGTCTGGTGGTGAGCCTGTTTCAGGCCGCCACGCAGATCAACGAAAGCACGCTATCGTTCATTCCGAAACTGCTCGCGATCGCCGTCACGATGGTGATCGCCGGTCCGTGGATGCTGACGACCATGCTCGACTATCTGCGCCAGACGCTCACCAACATTCCGACGCTCGTCAACTGAGCGGCGCACCGGTTCTCACCTTTCCGTCCGGCCCACGATGTTCTCCGTCACCTACGCGCAACTGAACGCCTGGCTCACTGCGTTCCTGTGGCCGTTCGTGCGCATCCTCGCGCTGGTCGCCACCGCGCCGGTGCTCGGCAACCGCTCGCTGCCGATCCGCGTGAAGATCGGCCTCGCGGCGTTCATCACGATCATCGTCGCGCCCACGCTCGGCGCGCTGCCGCAAGTCACGGTGTTTTCCGCCGAAGGCGTGTGGATCATCGTCAACCAGTTCCTGATCGGCATCGCGCTCGGCATGACCATGCAGATCGTGTTTCAGGCGATCAGCGCGACCGGCGACTTTGTCGGCCTTGGCATGGGACTCGGCTTTGCGACCTTCTTCGATTCGCAGGCGGCCAGTTCGAGCCAGGTGCTGTCGAGCTACATGAACACCATCGCCATGCTGGTGTTTCTGGTGATCGACGGCCATTTGCAGATGATTAGCGCGCTACTCGCCACGTTCCAGTCGGTGCCGGTGTCGGCGAACATACTCGGCGCGCCCGGCTGGCGCACGCTGGCGAACTTCGGCAGTACGGTGTTTTCCGCGGGGCTGCTGTTGTCGCTGCCGGTGGTCGCCGCGCTCCTCATCACCAACCTCTCGCTCGGCATTCTGAATCGCGCCGCGCCGCAGATCGGCGTGTTCCAGATAGGCTTCCCGCTGACCATGCTGATCGGCATGCTGCTTCTGCAACTGATGGTCCCGAACATGATTCCGTTCTTCGTACGGCTCTTCGACGTCGGCCTCGATCAGATGGGGCGCGTCGCGGCGGGGTTCAGGTAGCTAGGTATTGGCTATGGACGCTACGTGGCGTTTGCGTCGATACATTCCAGCGAGTGGTGGATCTTTATGGCCGTCCCGAGCCGGCATTTCTTCGCGCGCAATCCGAAGGGAAGTGACTCGCTTTGCGCGTGGTACTGCATTCGCGCCCGCACTAGCGGTATAGGTAGCCGCCTCAGGTCGCGACTTCCACGCCTCCGGCAAAAATCGACTGTCTACGACGCCTGTTTGGCCCACATCAGACATCGACAAATCATTACAAGAATATCCATCTTTTCGGACTTGTCGGATACCTAATCTCTCTGCTATTCGCCGAAATGGATTCCGGAATAGGTGTGCTCAGCCTCGGCACACAATTCCGTACATGTTGCTCATTCCATACGGGAGACATTGAGAATGCCGGCACACGAGAAGAACAAAACGACGTATCTTTTTGCAAACATCAGTGAGCCAGGGTACGGGCGCGCTTGCATCGACGGAGACGAGATCCATGCGTAAGGCTCTCGTGGTGCAAGGCAGCCCGACAACCACAGGCGGCCTTGTCATTGGCGGTTCGGCCACTCACATGACGGACCACGGCAAACCGTTCGCGCTAGACGGCGACGAAGCAACGTGCGGCAAGTGCGAAGGCGTGTTCAGGATAGTCGGCACGGCGACGCGCCGGCGCTACAGAGGACAGCCCGGCGTTGTCGAAGGCGATCCGGTGTTGTGTCCATGCGGACTCAACTATGTGATGGCCGGCCTTAATCCGGGCTGTTTCTACTGGACCGACGACATCGCTGTAGCGGCGAGCGCTGTCGCATCCACTATCGACAATGCGTCGCGGGGGACAGGCATCTATGACGAACAGGTGTGCGGCGCAACGACGGTGGCGAACCTCGAAGGCTATCCGTACTTCATCGAGTCGGCTGAGGGCCGGACTTTTTCAGGGCGACTTGGTAAAGACGGCCTCCTGCCACGTGTCCGCACCGATGCGGCCGCCCACTACAAAGTGTATTGGGGCGACGATGCCCTTGCGAGACAGGAAGGAGTCTGAACAATGCCGAATAAAATGACCGTGGTAAAAACCAATTCGACGCCGAATTCGGTCATGGAAGTGCAATTGAAGGCACTGACTTTTCAGGAGTTATGGGATAACTATCCATCGGGCAACCCTTACGATAACCCGGCCTATCGCGATCAATGCGCTATTCGGATGAGCGTGACATTTCATCGGAGCGGCATCGATATGAAGTCATTCTCACAGAAATTGGTTAAGCCGCTCTCCGGGCAGTCATCCATTGGCCGGATAATGCTTGATGGCAGAGCCACTGCGACGCGGGCCGACGAATTGGGCGAGTGGTTGCAACTACGTCCGTTTGCAGGACTTCCGAGGGCGGAAGATATAACGGGTGCCAATTGGGAATCAAAGGTCAAGGGTCGCACCGGCATCATCCAATTTTCGCGGTACTGGACCCGCAGCGGCGAAAGCGCAGGCAACGCAAGCGGTGGACACATTGATTTATGGAACGGTTCACGACTGACGATCAGCGGCTTTTTCGACGGCGTAGCGACTATTGGGCGTTACGCGGGTATTCAGTCATTTCGGCAGGGGGCAGCCGTAGCCTCGGAGCTGAGTTACTCCGATCTACGGGGCTCAAAATCAATCCTGTTCTGGGAGATTAAGTGAAGCGCTTTGGTGTCGCCTTGATCGGTTCTTTTTGCGGTCTGTTCCTGACATGGGCATGTTTATATGCGCTCAGTCACGCTCAATGGTTACATCGTTCCAATGAGTCCATAGCTGGATGCCACGAACTTGGTAAATGTGCTGTCCCGTGGCGGGACGCGGTGCTTCTTCTCGCATACCTGTTGGGGCCGGCAGTGCTCCTGGGTCTTGTCAATGCAGTCGCATGGAAGCGCTGGTCCGCCTTGAAATGGGCCGGTTGGTTTTTTGGCATAACAATCTTGACGGTCGCGCTATATGCGACCGATTACAGCTCGGCGGCCTTTTAACCTCTTTTCATAGCTTGGGCCGGCGCAAGCCCGATCGACTCAGCTTGAGGCGCAGTATGTTGCCGAAGATGTCTACGCGATAGCACATCGCTTCTGCGTTCGGTATGGCGTAGTGGCGGCTGCGCACGCAAAAACAAGAAGGGCGGAACCGGCTCACACCGGCTTCCGCCCTTCTCCGTTTCAGACTGCTCGTGCTATCAGTTCAGGTACTGGAACAGCGAGATGTTCTGAATCTTCGCGAACGCCTGCTGCGCCGCCTGCAGTGCGGCCTGCGTCATCGTGTACTTGCCGATCGTCTTGACCATGTCGGTCTGCGTCAGATCCGCGAGGTTGCTCGAGGTCTGCAACGTGTTGGTCTGCGTGACCGTCTGCAGTGCCTGCACTTCCTGCTCGCGGCCGCCCACGGCCGCCTGCGCCGTCACGACGTTGTTCATCGTGTTCTCGAGCTGGGTCATGCTGGTGGTCAGCGCGCTCTGGAAGCTCGCCGTCGACGCGCCGCCCGACACCGGCGTTTGCAGCGTGGTGATCAACTGGCTCAGGTTGGCGAACACGTCCATGCTGCCTTGTGTGGCCGGCGTCACCGTGAAGCTGTCGCCCGCGTTCGGCGCGCCGGTGATCGACACCGACTGGCCGCCAAGCGTGATCGCCGACCCGGCCGTGAACGCCTGCGGCGCGCTCGTGGTCACCGCGCCGGTAGCCGGATCGGTCTGGCTCACGGTATAGGTCGTCGCCGACGAGAAGTTGATCGAAAACTTGTCGGCGTTGGTCGGATTGGTCGGATTGGTCAGGCTCACCTGACTGATCACGCCCGTGCCGGTGTTGCCGGTCGTCGCAGCCGGCACGGCGCTGGTGCCAATCGGCGCAACGCTGCCGAAGATCGCAATGCCGTTGTCGCCGGTCTGCACCACGTGCGAATCCGTAACCTGCACGCCCGGCGTGCCGGTGTCGCCCGAATAGGTCACAACGCCGGCCGAATTCGTGGTGTACGGCTGCGCGCTGCTTTGATAACCGGCGAACAGGTAGTTGCCTTGCGGATCGGTCGAATTCGCGAGCGTCATCAGTTGGCTGCGCAAGCTTTGCAGTTGCGTCGCGATCGAACCGCGGTCGCCATCGTTCAGCGAACCGTCGCCGGCGCGCAGCACCAGCGTATGAATGGTTTGCAGCACGGTATTGACGCTGCCGAGCGTGGTGTCTTCCTGTTGCAGCGAAGCGAGCGCGGTGCCCTGATTGCTCGTGTATTGCGACAGGGTCGTCGCCGTCGAGCTCAACTGCACGGCCTGCGCCGCGCCAAGCGGATTGTCCGACGGCGTGGAAAGGCTCACGCCGCTCGAAATTTCGGCATACAACTGCGACAACTGAGCTTGCTGATCGCTCATGGTCGCAACGTTCATGTTGAAGTACTGCGTGCTGGAGATGCGCATTGTCAACGCCTCACTGGAAGATGCCGAGTATCGTCTGGAACAGGGTCTGCGCGGTCTGGATGACCTTGCTGTTGGCCTGATACAGCTGCTGATACTGAAGCAGGTTGGCTGCTTCTTCGTTGATATTCACGCCCGAAACCGACTGCTGCGCGGTGGTGATCTGCGTCACCAGCGAGCTTTGCGCGGTGCTCGACGTCTGAATCTGGTTGGTCTGGTTGCCGATATTGTTGACGTAGTTCGCGTACGCGCCCGTAAGCGTGACCGTGCCGCCCGCCAGCGCCTTCGCGGTGGACAGATTCGACAGCGCCAGCGCGTTGCGGCCGTCGTTGGTCGCGCCGGTGTTCGGGCCGATGGTGAACTTGTCGCCGGCCGCCGGCGCGCCGCTGATCGTGACCGACACGTTGTTCATCTGGCCGGCAGTCACGTTGTTGATCGTGAGCGCAGCGCCGGTGGCCGACGAATACGGCACCACGGTCGCCGCGCTGGCGATCGCGTACGTCGTGGCGGGCGAACCCGCCACGGTCACCGTCGAGCCGGCCGGAAAGCCGGACAGCCCCACGCCGTCGTACGAGAGCGTGGTGGTCGAACTCGGCATGGTGTAGCCGGCCGTCACTGTGCCCGGCGTGATCGAGCCGGTGCCGGTGTTGCTCGACGCGGCGGCGCCCAGCACGGGCGCGGCCGCGGCGATCGCCGATGCGTCGGTGGTGGCGGTCGCGAAGCTATTCAGCGCGCCGCGGGTCGGCTCGACCGTGAACGAGTCGCCGGCGTTCATCGTGCCGGTGGTCGAGAAATTCAGGCCGTTGATCGGCTGGCTCAGGTTGGTCGCCGAGCCGACCACGCTGCCCGTCGAATTGTCAGTCAGCGTGTAGGTGGTGCCGTTGTAGGCGAGCGTGTAGTCGCCGGTAGTCGGTTGCGCGGCGTTCGCGAACGACACGTTCAGCGACGCATTGCCGGTGTTCTGCGTGTTCGCATAGACGGTCGGGCCGCCCACCGAGAACAGCGCGCCACCATTGGCGCCGGCGAGCGTGATGCCCAGCCCGTTTTGCGCGTTGACCTGCGCGGAGAAGCTCACGGCGATCGCGCCGAGTTGCGCCTCGCCCGGATCGAGCGTCTGGCTGCGGAACGCGAGCAGGCCGCCGAGCGTGCCGCCGTCGATCTTGCTGTCGGGCAGGTTCTGCGGCGCGGCCGCCGGATTCGCACCCGCCTGGCCGAGATACTGAACGGACAATTCGCTGGTGTCGCCGGTCGAAGGCGCCGTGCCCAGGTTGTAACTGTTGTTGGAGGACACCAGCGGCTGGCCGTTGCTCATGAAGACGCTGTAGCTGCCGTTGCTGTTCACCACGTTCACGCCGATCAGTTGCGACAGATTCGACACGGCGAGATCGCGCTGATCCATCAACTGGTTCGGCGGCTGACCTTGGGTACTGGCCTGGGCGATCTGACCGTTCAACTGCGCGATCTGCTGCGTGTAGCTGTTGATCTGCGAAACGGTGTTGGTGAGCTGCGTGTTGACGCTCTGGCGCAACGCGTCGTATTGCTGACCCGCCGCGTTGATCTGGTTCGCCAGCGTCTGCGCGCCGCTCATCGCGGTCTGACGCGTGGCCAGGCTCGACGCATTGTTCGAGACGTTCTGCAAGCCGGTGAAGTAGCTGGTGATCGCGCTCGCAATCCCGGCGGTCGGGCTGCCGATCAGATTGTTCAGTTGCGAGATCAACGTGTTGTACGTCGACAGCGAGCTGCCCGAACTCTGCGCGTTGTTCAGCTCAGTGGTCAGATACTGGCTGTACTGGCGCGTCACGGTCGTGGTCGAGACGCCTTGCGGCAGATACCCCGAGCCCGTGTACTGGCCGCCGCTTTCCGCATACACCGGTGTTTCGATGGTGTAGCCGGGCGTCGACGCGTTGCTGATGTTCTGGCCGGTCGTCGTGAGTCCCCACTGGGCTGCGTTCAGTCCACTGAGGCCGAGATTGATGAGATTGGACATGCGTCATCCTGAAGGGCGACACCGTACACGTGCCGCCGCGTTACTTGAACATCCTGTTTAACGGCCTCAACAAGGAAAAATTGAGGTCATTCCGACGCGCGTCGGGCATCAGCGGACCAGCGAACGACGCTTCATCTCGAGTTGCGTGATCAGGCGTTGCAGCGTGTTTTCCGCGCTGCCCGGCAGCGTCAGGAAGCGGAAGCCGAGCTGAAAACGCTGCGTGCCGTTCGGCAGCGCGGTGGAGCGATGCGACACGAGCTGCAGATCGAGCGAGAGCCGGCCGAGCCCGCCGAGCGCCAGTTCGCAATCGAGCAGGCGCGTGCCCATCGGCAATTCGGCCACGCGTTCGTCCGACGTGCGCATGCCGACGCCGCCGAGCGACAGGTCGTGCACCTCGAAGCGAAACGTGTCGCCTTCGGGCAAACGGCCGGAGCACATGTACGGATCGAGAATCGGCGCATCGACGCGGAAGTACTCGCGGCGCTGCACGTAGAACAGCACCTCGGGGAAATCGGCCTCGAATGCGGGCAGTCCTTCGAAACGGGTCTCGCGCGGCGTGCTCGTCGCGAATTCGACGCGCACGCCGTCCGGCTGCGCGTGGAACTGGCAGCGCGGTGCGCCCAGCAAGCCTCTGTTCTGATCGGACAAGGCGCCCCAATCGAACGTGAAGGTGCGGCCGCGCACGTCGACGTCGAGTAGCCGTGTTACGAGCTGTCCGCCTGCGTATTGAACCGTGAGGAAATCGCCGCGATTGACGAGATTGCGCAACTGAACGCCGATCTCCAGCGGATTGCGACGGCCGAAGTCGTTGCCGGCTTCGTCTGTCGCGGCGTGCAGCTGGCCGTGTGTGTCGGTCTGGCCGTTCGACTGGGTAGTATCCATGGGCTTGCCGGTATGCTTGTTCTTGCGGGCGCGTGCCAGAGCTCCTGCCGGGGCTTTCGCGCGGTCTTCATCGAAGCCGCAGCACGCGCATCCCAACCAGACATTACAACGCTTTCCGGTATTGGGTCTAACTGATTAGCGGCAGCGCCTGGTCAAAATTTAGGGGCCTGTCATGAATTATTTGCCGCAAACGTTAAAACGCGTCGTCCCTTTTCGCGGGTGGGCCGGCCGCCCGTGGGCGGCCGGCCTCGTCCGTCTTGTTATGCACCTGGCCCCGTCGCGTGCATCGTTTTGATTCGATTAACGATCAGGTGACTCGAACCGCGGTCACGGCAGATCAGCCCATCTTCTGCATGATCGACATCAGTTTTTTTGCGTAATGCGGGTCGGTCGCGTAACCGGCGCGCTGCATGCCGTTGGCAAAACCGTTCACGTCGTGCGCCGAATTGATCACCTGCGCGTAACGCGGATTGCCCTTGAGCAGGCTCGCGTAGTCGGTCATGGCTTCCTGATACGAGTCGTAAGCGCGGAATTTTTCGACCACGCGCTGCGGCTTGCCGTTTATGTATTCGGTCGTGACCGTCGACACGGTCTTGCCGGTCCAGTCCCTGGTCGCTTTGATGCCGAACACGTTGTGGCTGGTCGAGCCGTCCGTCTTCTTAATCTCGCTCTTGCCCCAGCCGGATTCGAGCGCCGCCTGGCCGATGATGAAGCGCGCCGGAATGCCGGTCGCCGCGCTGGCCGCCTGGGCCGGTTGGGCGAGCTTGTCGACGAAAGCGTCGACCTTCGGTGAAGTGCCGTCGCCTTTCAATGGCGGAGTCAAAGCGCTGTTGGCCGAGTAGCCCTTGCCCATCGCCAGCTGGCCGTTGGCTTGCGCATTGCCGTACGCTTTGGCGAGCGCGTTCAGCGCCGCGGTCTGACCTTCATCGCCACCGCTGCCGCCGCCCAACGCGTTGGCCATGCCGGCCAGGCCACCGGCGGCGCCTGCGCCGCCCGCACCGCCGCCCACCTGCATGCCCTGATTGCGCATCAACTGCTTGAGCATGGCGTCAGCCACGCCAATGCCCTTTTGCGACATCTGTTGCGACAACTGCTGGTCCATCATCGACGTGAAGGTGGCGCTGTCGTGTGAATCGAACGGGCTGTCTTGCGGGGTCGCGTCGCGCATGCTCTTCAACATCATCTGCGTGAACACCGCGTCGAACTGCTGCGCGGCCATCTTCATGCCGGCTTGCGGCGATGCCTTGGCCTGCGCGCTCAGCTTCGCGAACCCCTGCACGTCGAGGGCAAAGCGGTTGCTCAGGTCGTTCGCCGCGCCGGCGGAATTGGTCGTATCCGAATTCATCCTGTGTCTTCCTTAGATGATTTCCAGGTCGGCGCGCAGAGCGCCCGCCGCTTTCATCGCCTGCAAGATCGACATCAGATCCGCGGGCGTCGCACCCAATGCGTTGAGCGCCTTCACCACTTCGGCGAGATTGGCGCCGGCGGTCACCAGCTTCAGTGCGCCGTTGTCCTGCTTCATCTGAATCTGCGACTGCTTGGCCACCACCGTCTGGCCGTTCGAGAACGCGCCAGGCTGGCTCACTACCGGCTGCGTATTGATCACGACCGAGAGGTTGCCGTGCGCGACCGCGCAGTTCTGCAGCGTGACCATCTGATTCATCACGATCGAGCCGGTGCGCGCGTTCAGGATCACCTTCGCGGCGGCTTGCGCGGGCTTGACGTCGAGATTCTGCAGTTGCGCCATGAAGGCGACCTGCTGCTCCGGATCGCTCGGCGCGCGCAACTGGATCGTGCGGCCGTCGAGCGCGGTGGCCGTGCCGCCGCCGAACGCGTTGTTCACCGCGGCCACGACGCGCTGCGTGGTGTCGTAGTCCATGTCGTTCAGGTCGAGTTGCATCGTGCCCGCTTGCGAGACCGATGTCGGCACCGCACGTTCGACGATCGCGCCACCGGCGATGCGGCCCGCGGCAAGCGTATTCACCTGCACCTTGCTGCCGTTGGCGCTCGCGCCGGCGCCGCCGACCGCGAGATTGCCCTGGCCGAGCGCATACACCTGGCCGTCGGCGCCCTTCAGCGGCGTGAGCAGCAGCGTGCCGCCGCGCAGGCTCTTGGCATTGCCGAGCGACGACACGGTCACGTCGATCGCTTCGCCCGGACGCGCGAACGGCGGCAGCACCGCCGTCACCATCACCGCGGCGACGTTCTTCAACTGGATGTTCGACAGCGACGACTGCGAATTGCTCGAACCCGCCGCCTGGTTGTTGATCGAGATGCCAAGGTTCGCCAGCATGTTGGCGAGCGTCTGCGTGGTGAACGGCGTCTGCGTGGTCTGGTCGCCGGTACCGTCGAGGCCGACGACGAGGCCGTAGCCGATCAGCGGATTGTCGCGCACGCCCTGGATCTGCACGAGGTCCTTCAAACGTTCGGCATGAGCAGGCGTGACCGCCGGCAGCGCCGCGCAGGCGAGCGCGACGAAGGCGAGCGCGCGGCCGAAACCGGCGAATCGCGCGAGGCGGGTGCGGGAGAAAACGGTACGCATGATCACCACGGCGACACGTTGAGGAAGAAGCGCTGCAGGAAGCCCATGTTCTGGGATTCGTCGATATAGCCCTTCGCGGAATATTCGATCTTCGCGTCGGCCACCTGGGTCGAGTACACGGCGTTCAGGTTGGAGATCGTATTGGGATTCACCACACCGGAAAAGCGCACGAATTCATTGCCCTGGTTGATCAGCATCTGCTTCTCGCCGCTGACCATCAAGTTGCCGTTCGGCAGCACGCCCGTCACCGTGACGGTGATCACGCCGCTGAACGTGTTCGACGCATTCGCACCGCCCGTCGCGGCAAACTTGTTGGCGCCGTTCGCACTCAGGTTGACTTTGCCGAACAGGCCGCCGAGAAAGCCAGCGGTCGGCACGTCGAAGTTGGTGTTGCCACTGCGGTTGATGCCCGCGCCCGAGGACTTGGTCGCATTGACGTTTTCCTGGATCACGATCGTCAGAATGTCGCCGACATTGCGCGGCCGCTGGTCTTCGAACAACGGACGGCCCGCGTAACCCGGGTTGAAGATCGAGCCGGGCGACTGCGCCGACGGCGGCATCGGCGGCAGCGCCGTCATCGGCTGCTGCGTGATCGGCTGCTTCGGCACGAGGCCGCAGCCACCCAGGGCCGCGAGCAGCGTGAGCTGCACGAGCGCCTGAGCGGTGCGCGAATGAACCGGATTACGAGTGAAGTGCGACATCTTGATTTACCGCCTTTTTGATTCCCAGTCCCTTGAGCCTTAAACCTGCATCTGGCTCAGGGTCTGCAGCATCTGGTCGGAAGTGGTCACGGCCTTGCTGTTGATTTCGTAAGCGCGTTGCGTCTGGATCATGTTCACCAGTTCCTGCACCACGTTCACGTTCGATGCTTCCACGTAGCCCTGATTCAGCGTACCGGCGCCGTTCAGGCCCGGTTGCGCGACGTTCGGCGCGCCCGACGAAGCGGTTTCCGCGAACAGGTTTTCACCCTTCGCATCCAGACCGGCCGGGTTGATGAACGTGGCAATCTGCATCGAGCCGAGTTGCTGGCTGTTGGTCGAGCCTGCCACGGTGATCGACACCACGCCGTCGCTGCCGATGGTGAGCGAAGTCGCGTTGTTCGGGATCGTGATCGCCGGGATCACCTGGTAGCCGCTCGACGTCACGAGCTGACCTTGCGCGTTGGTCTGGAACGAGCCGTCGCGGGTATAGGCGGTCGTGCCGTCGGGCATCTGCACCTGAAAAAAGCCTTGGCCGTTGATGGCGACGTCTTTCGAGTTGCCGGTCTGCTGCAGGTTGCCCTGCGTGTACAGACGCTCGGTGGCGACCTGCTGCACGCCCGTGCCGAGCTGGATGCCGGACGGCAGTTCGGTATTCTGTGTCGAGTTCGCGCCTGGCTGGCGGACGGTTTGATACAGCAGATCCTCGAACACCGCGCGCGAGCCCTTGAAGCCGTTGGTGCTGACGTTCGCGAGGTTGTTCGAGATCACGTCCATCTGCGCCTGTTGCGCATTCATGCCGGTCGCGGCGATGTAGAGTGAGCGATTCATGGTTCTTCTCCTGGGCGCCGAAGCGACCCGTTAGCTAAAGCTGAGCAACTGGTTGGCCGACTGATCGTTCTTGTCGGCGCTTTCCAGCAACTTCGTCTGCATCTGGAACTGGCGCGCGTTGGTGATCATCGAGACCATCGCGCTGACCGGATTCACGTTGCTGCCTTCGAGCGAGGCCGGCGCCAGCGTGACGGTCGGATCGGCGTCGGCGGCGTTGCCGTCGGCGGTGCGAAACAGACCGTCGTCGCCACGCGTCATGGTTTGCGGATCCGGATTCACCAGCTTTAGCTGATCGACCGTCACCACCGCTGTCGGCGGATCGCCCGGCGTCAGCGCGGACACCGTGCCGTCCTTGCCGATGGTGATTTCCGCGCCCGGCGGCACCGACACCGGGCCGCCGTTGCCGAGCACCACCTGATTGGTGGCGTTCACCAGCTGGCCGTTTTCATCGACATGCAGGTTGCCGGCGCGCGTATAAGCCTCGCCGCCGTCGGCGGTTTGCACCGCCAGCCAGCCCGGACCCTGAATCGCCACGTCGAGCGGGTTGCCCGTCTGCTGGATCGGCCCGGGCGTGTAGTCCGCGCCCGGCGTCGACGACAGCACGAAGGTGCGCGTGGTGTTGTCGTTGATCGAACTGCCGTCGCCGAACGACATCGGCACGGCGCGGAAAGTGGCCAGTTGCGCGCGAAAACCTGTGGTCGATGCGTTGGCCAGGTTGTTCGCGACGATTGCCTGCTGTTCGAGCGCCTGCGTGCTGCCCGACATCGCGGTATAGATCAGCCGATCCATGATGGGTTAGTCCCGGTCGCTTACAGGTTGATCAGGGTCTGGTCGACGGTCTGCTGGGTCTTGATCGTCTGCGCGTTCGCCTGATAGTTGCGTTGCGCGGTGATCAGGTTCACCAGTTCGCTCGTCAGATCGACGTTCGAGTTTTCCACCGCGCCGCCTTGCAGCACGCCGTGGTTGGTCGAGCCCGGCGCGGAAATCTGCGCGACGCCCGATTGCGAGGTCTGCTGGAACTCGTTGTTGCCGAGGTTCACCAGACCGTTCTGATTTGAGAAGTTCGCCAGCACGATCTGGCCGAGCGCGGCGGTTTGCTGGTTCGAATAGTTGCCGGTCAGCGTGCCGTCGGCGCCGATCGTGAAGCTCGTCAGCGTGCCGGCTGCGTAGCCGTCGGGCTGCAGCGAGTTCACGCCGTTCTTGCCGCCGTACTGCGTCGTGCCGGCAATGTTGAGCGTCAGGTTCTGAGGCGTCGACGAACCGTCGGTCGTCGGGATCGAGAAGTTGTAGGCGAACGGCGTGGTGGTGGCGACGCCGGCTGCGTCCGTCGTGCCGAGCAGCGTGCCCGACGAGTTGAAGTTCGCGTGGCCGACCAGGCTCGCCGTGCCGGTCGAGGTGCCCGCGTACACGTCCCACGTACCGGCCGACGTCTTGGCGAAGTACATGTTGACCGTCTGCGAGCCGCCGAGCGAGTCATAGACCGTCGTGCTGGTCGAGTAGTTGTACGTCGACGAGCTGTTCTGGTTGAACGCCACCGGGGTCGGCGCGATCGCGACGCTGTCGCCCGTCGCCGGTGTGCCGTTGAAGGTGATGGTCTGGCCATTGCCGAGCGCGACCGCCGTGCCCGCCGTATACGTCGCGGCGGCGGACGTCGTGCCGAGCGTGGTATCGGTGACGGTGTAGGTCGTCGGGCTCGTGAAGTTGACGGTGTAGCTGTCGTTGTTGGTGCCCGAAGCGGTGTTCGTGATGGTC
This sequence comes from Paraburkholderia sp. BL17N1, assembly GCF_003634175.1. Taxonomy (NCBI): domain Bacteria; kingdom Pseudomonadati; phylum Pseudomonadota; class Betaproteobacteria; order Burkholderiales; family Burkholderiaceae; genus Paraburkholderia; species Paraburkholderia sp. BL17N1. The sequence continues at coordinate 1,566,983 of NZ_RBIW01000001.1, read as the reverse complement.
GCGCCCGGCGTCGTGAGCGTGCTGCCGCCCGCGAGTGTCGGCGTCACGGTCGGCGTGCCGAGCATCAGCGGGTCCTGCGCGTTCAGGTTCAGACCGGCGGTGATCTTGGTGGTCGCCTGCGGCGCGATGTTCGCGGTCGGCACGGTGAGCGGCACGGTCTGCGCGGTGTTGATGATGCCCGAGCTGTTCGCGGCGTAGCCCATCAGTTGCAGGCCTTGCGCGTTGGTGATGAAGCCGTTCTTGTCCAGCTGGAACACACCGTTGCGCGAGTACACCAGCGATCCGTTATTCGACAGCTGGAAGAAGCCATTGCCGTTGATCGCGACGTCGAGCGCCTGATTGGTGCTCGTAATCGTGCCTTGCGAGAACTGCTGCTGCACTTCGGAGAGCTTGGTGCCGATGCCGACCTGGTTGCCCACCGCCGTCGCCACCGAATTGGCGTACATGTCGGCGAATTGCGCGGCGCCGCTCTTGAAGCCAACCGTATTCGCGTTGGCGATGTTGTTGCCGATCACGTCGAGGTCGCTCGACGATGCCGACAAACCACTCAAACCTTGTTGGTAACCCATGACGGTCTCCGTATCTGGAAAGTCGTAACTGACAGAATCTGAATCAGAGGATGGCGGCGACGCTGGTCAGGCCGACCGTCGAGCCGTTCGAGAGCACGAGGCCCGGCGTACCGTTGTTCTGCATGACGACGCTTTGCACCGTGGCGCCCGTGAGCGTGGTGGCCGTGGCCTGCTGACCGTTGATCGTGCCGACCGCGCTGATCGTGTAGTTGCCGTCCGGCAGCGCATTGCCCGCTGTGTCGGTCGGTGTCCAGCCCACCGGAATCGTGCCGGCCGACTGTTTGCCGAGGTCGATCGTGTTGACGATCTGGCCCGCCGAGTTCTTCACGACCACTTGCAGGTCGTTCACCGAGTTGGCGAGTTGCACGCCGAACGCGCCGGCCTTGCCGCTCGCGACCGCCACCGAGCTGCCGGGCGCGAGCACGGTCGAGCCGATCAGCAGTGCGGCCTGCGACTGCTGGCCCGCCGACATCTGCGTGGCGAGCGAGCTGAGCGTCGTGTTCAACTGGCTGATGCCCGAGACCGTGTTGATCTGCGCCAGCTGCGAAGTCATCTGCGAGCTGTCCATCGGGTTGGTCGGATCCTGGTTCTTCAGCTGCGCGACGAGCAGTGACAGGAAGGTGTTCTGCAGATCGGTCGCCGAGGTGCCGGACGTGCTGCCCGTCGAACTCGAGGCACTGTTCGTGCCGTTCATCGTATCGAGCAGCGTTTGCGACACTGTCGTGCCGCTGCCGCCGATGGTGGTGTTGGTGGTCAAGGAGCTCTCCTCAGGTTCCGATCGTGAGCGTTTTCAGCATCAGTGTCTTGGCGGTGTTCAAGGTCTCGACGTTGGCCTGGTACGAGCGCGAGGCCGAGATCATGTTGACCATCTCCTGCACCGGATCGACGTTCGGCAACGTGACGTAGCCGTCCGAATTGGCGGCCGGATTGCCGGGGTCGTAGGCGGTCTTCATCGGCGTCGGGTCGTCGACCACGCCGGTGACCTGCACGCCGCCGACCTGCTGGCCGGACGCCGTGCGCGCGCCGCCGAGCGGGCTGACCGCGAACACGACCTGCTTGGCCTTATACGGCTGGCCGTCCGGGCCGGTCGTGCTGTCCGCGTTGGCGAGATTCGACGCCGTCACGTTGAGCCGTTGCGACTGCGCGGACATCGCGGAGCCTGCAACACCAAAAATGTTCATCAGGGATGGCATGTTTCCTGACCTCTCCTGCCGGTAGAGCCGGCTTCCAAGTTAATCCCGTAGCGATTGTTCTTGCGTACTGCTGAGTCTGTCGGCGTGGCTTCTTACGAGCCCGACTGGATCGCCGACAGCATCGTTTTGATCTGGCTGGACAACACCGTCATGCCCGATTCGAAATGCAGCGTGTTGTCCGCGAACTGCACCCGCTCGGTATCGATGTCGACCGTGTTGCCGTCGAGCGCGGGTTGGGTCGGCACGCGGTATTGCAGATTGCCGTAGTCGTCGGACGGGCCGCCGGTCGGCGTCAGCGTCGACTTGCCGGCCATGTGGCCCGGCGCCGTCGACACCATCGACATGCCGCTCGTCACACCCGCGGGTTGCGTCATCGCCAGCGTCGCGTTGTTCGATGCGGCAGTGCCGGTGGCGCTGCCGCTCTTCTTCAGCGCGCCGGCGAGCGACGAGGCGAAGTCGACGTCGCGCGCCTTGTACCCAGGGGTATCGGCGTTGGCGATATTCGACGACAACAGCTCCTGCCGGTAGGCACGCACATCGAGCGCTTGACGGCCAAAGGCGAATTCGGCATCGAGTTTGTCCAGCATAAGAATCTCCGGAGAACGTTCCCGAGGCTTCCCATGCATGCCTCGCGTGAGGACTGCACCAGGCGGGAAGACCTTTTTGCATGAGGTGCATCTTATGGGCCGAACGCAAGCGGCAATCGGACGAATAACCGGGAAAGGGGGCTTCTATTCAACGTTTGCGCAAAGGGGGCGCTCACTAGAATGCAAGGCGTACCGATGCATTCGATGGAGAAACACGATGGACCAGCCCGCTTTCGATCCGACGCACCGCGCGAATTGCGCGGCGGCGCATCGCGTGGGTGCGGGTGCCGGCGTCGCACGGCGTGTTGCGCGTCCGGCCTCACGTCTCCTGACTCGCCTCGTCGTGAATCTGGCGGTGTGGGTCGCCGGCGGCATTGTGCTGCTGCCCACTACCACGCAGGCCCAGGAAGCCGGCGGCCCGATCGTGATTCCCGGTCCGGGAGAAAAGAACCCTGCCGCGCTCGCCGATCTGGCCGAGCACATGCAAGCCGCGCCGGCGAAACGCACCGGCTCCGCCGCCACACTGGCCGCTGCCACCGCGCAATCGCTGAGGTCGAATTCCGCGGCTCGCAACGCCGATTCATTCACGCGCGCCGCCAACGCTGGCGGCTCGATCGTCATTCCGGGCGCGGGCGAACCGCCCGCCGCGCCGCAAATGATCCGCACCAGCTTCAGGCCCGACGCCAACGGCGTCGTGACGATTCCCGCGCCGGGCAGCGCCAATGCCGCCGCCATGGACGGCGTTGCACGGGTCAATGTCATGCCGGGTTCGCGTCAGGTGGTTCCGGTCATGGTGACGCCCGCGCCGCAGGCCAACGGCGCTCGGCAAGCGGCAGGCGTTCAGCCGGTTGCCGCCAATGCGCCGCTCAATGCAGCCGCTGGGGCATCCGCGGCGGCAGGTTTCGATAGTTTGGCGTCGCGCGGCGAGCCGCCGCAGTTGGGCGCGAATGGCAAGCCGCTCGCGACCCGCGCCGCCGTGGCGCCGGTTGCAACGGCGGCGCCTTCGGCCGCGCCGGCCACCATCGCCCGCACGCCGGCCGCGCGGCAAGTCGCACCGGCTGTCGCGCAACAGAATCTGCGCCCCGCGACACTCGCGCCAGCCGCGCCGCTGCCCGGCCAGCAGGATCCGGAAGCGATCCGCCGCGCCGCGCTCGCATTCCTGCAGCAGCAGTCCGCCGGCTTGCCCGGCAAGGTCGACATCACCGTGGCGCCGGCGTTTCCGCGCGGTCTCGCGGACTGCACGATGCTCGAACCGTTCATGCCTAGCGGCGCGCGCCTGTGGGGCCGCATGACCGTCGGCGTGCGCTGTGCGGGCGAGCGTCCGTGGACCATTTATCTGCAGGCGCGCATCTCGCTGCACGCCACCTACTATCTGGCCGCCCGCGCCATGGCGCCCGGCGAAGTGCTCACCGCCGCCGACCTCGTCGCGCGTGACGGCGATCTCACCGGCTTGCCGCAAGCCATCGTCACGGACCCGTCGCAGGCGGTCGGCTCGGTCACGCTCACGCGCGTCGCCGGCGGCATGCCGCTGCGCCGCGACATGCTGAAAAGCGCGTCGGCGGTTTCGATCGGACAGACGGTGCGAGTCGTGGCAGCCGGCGAAGGTTTCGCGATTTCGGCGGAAGGCAGCGCGATGAACAATGCGTCGCCGGGCCAGCAGGTGCGGGTCAAGACGGCCAACGGCCAGATCATTTCCGGCATCGTGAAGGATGGCTCGACCGTGGAGATTCAGCTGTGAACCGCTACGGCGCGCACGCCATGACGAACTCCCGCGCCGCGCCCGTTCTGGCCGCCGCGAGCAGTGCGGCGGGCAGCGCCGAAATGAGGCCCGCCAACGGGCCGTGTGGAGATGTAAGGAAAGGTAACGCCTTGATCGATTGCGCTAAAGTTTTGATCAGCGGTAGCCGTTATAAGGATCAAATCGTTCAGGAAGCCAATCGTGAAAGTCGATTCCACAAACAATTCGAATCTGCCGACGTTGAAAGACGCCCTGTCCCGCTCGCAAGCAGGCGAAGCGACGACCGCGAACAGCAACGCGCAGAATGCGGGCACGGCCTCGCAGACCACCACCAGCGGTTCGGGCGACGCCAGCGTCAGCCTGTCGGGTTTGTCGCAGCATCTGCGCAGTCTCGCGGCGTCCGGCTCGGCCGATATCGACACGGCGCACGTCGAGTCGATCAAGCAGGCCATCAAGGACGGCTCGCTGAAGATCGATTCCGGCAAGATCGCCGACGGCGTGCTGAACACCGCACGCGAACTGTTGCAAAGCAAAACCTCGTCGACCGGCAACTGATCGACGCATCGAAGTACGGTGAAGTGCCGGGCGGCGTTCGACAAACCCGGCTCGCGGATCATGCGCGAGCCGTCGTGTTCAGCGAGTTGTTGAGATGAAAGACGCCCTGCTTGCCACCCTCATCGAAGAATATTCGGCCGTCGAGGCCTTTGCCTCGATTCTGACGCTCGAGACCAAGGCGCTCACTGCCTTGTCGCCGCTGGAATTGCTGCCACCGATCGTCGAGAAGAAAACCGAACTGATTGGCGCGCTCGCCAAGCTCGAAGCCACCCGTGACGGGCTGCTCGCCGAGATGGGCTTTCCCGCCGGCTGGCCCGGCATGGAGCTCGCGGCCAGCACCGACACGCGCGTCGCCGAGCAGTGGTCGTTGCTGCAGAAAGCCGCCGAACGCGCGCGACGCTGCAATACCAGCAACGGCGAACTGATCCGCGTGCGAATGGACTACAACCAGAGGGCGCTGAAGGCGCTTCAGGTAGCCGCGCCGCAGAAGGCCGGCTTCTATGGTCCGGATGGCCGGATTCCGGCGCGTCCCGCCGTGTAAAGATTGTCGCTGGATCGGCACGGCCTGACGCGTGGGCTTGGCTGAAACAGATGGATTGAAAGGGCTCGTCTTTTGATGAGCCCTTTTTGCTTTTCAGGCGCCCCGCTTCGAGCGCGCCTCACTCCTTCCCGCACACGTTAGCCATCCGGCCAGGTGGCGCGAAATCGCCAGCCGCGTTGAAATCACGACTTCCCCCTTACTGAGTTGGTCCGCCGTCCCGCGCTTTTTCAAGGCTATCCGGACGTGCATCAACGGAGTGCTAACCACTAGCGAGGTTGTGTAATGGTGTGTATGATTCGAGGAGTGCAGTATGAAAAGTGCCGAGGTCGTGAAACTCATTCAGGCGGCGGGTTGGCAGCTGGTCCGCACATCGGGCAGCCACCATCATTTTCGTCACGCGGCAAGAGCCGGTCTCGTGACCATCCCGCATCCGAAGAAAGATCTTCCGCCCGGCACATTGAACAGCATCCTGAAACAGGCGGGCCTGAAATGAAAAACCTGACTTTCCCTATCGCGATTGAACCGGGCAGCGCGGATCACGCGTTCGGCGTCATCGTGCCCGACATCCCGGGCTGTTTTGCGGCAGGCGATACGCTGGAGGAAGCCTACGCGAACGCCAAGGAGGCTATCGAGGCGCATCTGGAAGTGCTGCTCGACGAGGGCTTGCCGATTCCCGCGCGGCGCACGCTGCAAGAGCACCGCCGCAATCCCGACTATGCGGATTTCACGTGGGGACTTGTCGCCACCCGGAATATTCCCGCCTTGAAGAAGGCGGTACGAATCAATATCTCGCTGCCCGAAGCGCTGGTCCAGGAGATCGACACTTATGCCCAGGCGCGTGGCATGTCGCGCTCGGCCTTTCTGGCACTGGCCGCGGAACATGAAATGGCCGAGGCATGAGGTCAAGCGGAGGCGAGACACGCCGCTCACCGCTCATTTACATCACCGAATACCCGAACTTCAGGTCGCCTCGGCGTTCGCCCAAGCCATCTCGCGCAAGCGCGTACGCAAACGGGCCACGGCCTGGCTGTGCAACTGGCAGACTCGCGATTCGCTGACTTCCATCACCGCGCCGATTTCGCGCAGGTTCATGCCGCGTTCGTAGTACAGCGACATCAACAGCTTCTCGCGGTCCGGCAGGCGGTCGATCGCCTCCACCAGCGCCGAGCGCAGGCTGTCGTCGAGCAGCGCCGACAGCGGGTCCGAGTGATCGACGCAGTAGCGGTCGAGGAACGGCTCGTCGTCCGCCGAACGGTCGAAGTCTTCGTAATAGATCAGCTGGCTGCCGTGCAGATCCTGCAGCATCGACTGATACTCGTCGAGCGGCATTTGCAGGTGCTCGGCGATTTCCGTTTCGCTCGCCGAGCGGCCCAGATTCTGCTCCACCTTGTGCACCGCCGTCTCCACTTCACGCGAGGTGCGCCGCAAGCTGCGCGGCAACCAGTCGTTGCTGCGCAATTCGTCGAGCATCGCGCCGCGAATCCGCTGGCTCGCGTAAGTCTCGAACTGCGCGCCCTGGTCTTCCTTGTAGCGGCCTGCCGCGTCCAGCAGTCCGATCATGCCGGCCTGGATCAGATCGTCGAGATCGACGCTCGCCGGCATCTTGGCGACGAGCTGCAAGCCGAGGCGACGCACCAGCGGTGCGTACTTCGTCAGAACTTCGGCTTGGGAAATCTTTCCCTGAGCGTTATACATCGTGCTCCCCTTGTCCTTGTGCCGCCACTCAGGCGTGCTGCGCAGACGGTTGGTCGGCGTGTTGCGCCGCTGTAACTGCCGCAGGCGCCATCCACGGCGTTTGCGACGACATCGCTGGCCGCATCGGCCAGTACTGCAATTCGGCGGCGAGGTGCCGGAAGTCGCGCGCAGCCGGTGTCGATGGAAACGCATCGACGACACAACGCGACAACTCCAGGGCTCGCGCCATCCGCGCATCGGCGGCAATACAACCGGCGTCTTCCAGCGCCACCGTCAGGTAGCGCCCGGCCACGCCGGCCAGGTTTGCAAACGCGGTATGCGCGTCGTTCACGCTCTGCACGTGGTTCACCAGCACGCGGAACTGCGCGATGGCGTGCGCGTAGTGCAGGCGCTTCATGCATGCGTACGCGTCGGTGATCGCGTGCGCGGCCATGCGCGTGACGATCATCACGTCGTGCGCTTGCCTCGCGAGCGCCGAGAGATGCCCTTGCGCATCCAGTTCCGCGTCGATCAGCACGACGTCGGCGGAACCGCGCAACACCACGCCGAACTCCGCGGCCGTATGACCTTCCCGGTTCGGGCGCGAGGCGGCCAGCACCGAGAAGCCGAGCGCGTGCCTTGCAGCGGCGTCGTCGAGCGTCATCTCGCCGCGCATCACGGCGGCGAAATTGCCCGCCCCGCGCACGCCGCCGAGCATCGTGCTCACCGACTTCTCGCCGAGGCATTCGTCGATCACGAGCACGTCCTTGCCCTGCTGCGCCAGCGCGGCGGCGAGGTTCACCACCGTCGTCGTCGAGCCGACGCCGGCCGAGCCGCTCGTCACCGCAATCACACGCGAGCCGCTGCGGGCCAACATCCGCCGCAGTCCTTCTGCCTGATCGGAGATGACCTTATCCAAAGCGGACCTCGTGCAATTCGGCCGTGGAACGTGCGGACAATGCGGACAGCAACGCCGGAATGTCGTCGTCGTGCGGCACGAATGGCGAGTTATCGCGCGGTATGCAGAAGGTGCTCTTGATCAGGAATTTCTTTGTCGCCACGTACAAGTTCTCCGGCACCTTCTGACCGGTCGACACGTAATGCACCGGCAGCTTGTAACGGATCACCGTATCGAGCACGCCGCCGAGATTGGTGGCTTCGTCGAGCTTGGTCAGAATGCAGCCGGCGAGCGGCTGTTGATCCGGCGCGCGCTGATAGGCTTGCACGACTTCGTTGAGCGTGTCGCCATGGCTGGTGGCATTGAGCAGCAGCAGGCGTTGCACCGGCTGACCGGCGTGGCAAAGCATCGCGATCTGGTCGGAGACGAGGCGGTCGCGCTGGCTCATGCCGATCGTGTCGATCAGCACGATGTGCTTGTTGCGCAGTTCGGCGAGCGCGAGTTGCAGGTCGGCGCCGTCTTTTACCGCGTGCACCGACACGCCGAGAATCTTGCCGAAGATGCGCAGTTGTTCGTGGCCGCCGATCCGGTAGCTGTCGGTGGTGAGCAAGGCGACCTTGCTGGCGCCGAAGCGCATCACGCAACGCGCGGCGAGCTTGGCGGTGGTCGTCGTCTTGCCGACGCCCGTCGGGCCCATCAGCGCGAATACGCCGCCGCGCTCCATCAGCGCGTCTTCGTCTTCCATCACCGGCAGGTTCGAATCGAGCACCGAGCGGACCCAGTCCATGCCGCCATCCATGTTCTCGACGTCGGCCGGCAGGTTGTCGACCATCATCTGCACGAGCTGCGCGGAGAAACCGGCCGCGAACAGATGCTTGGTGAGCGAGGCGCGCACCGGGTTGCGGCGTTGGCGCTCGCCCCACAGCAGGCCGGCGAAATGCTCTTCCATCATTCCGCGCATCGACGACAGTTCGCTCATCACGGTGTCGTTGACGACTTGCTCCATACGCGCCTTGATTGCTTCGGCGACCGAAGCGGGCGTGCGGGCGTCGTCGTTCGAGGACGGCGCCGATGCGTTTTTCTGCGCGGCGCGGCGTGCGGCGGCTTGCGCGCCTTCGCGCGCCCAGTCGGGCGTATCGCCCCCCTGCGGCGCGGCGGCCTTGGCCGGTTCGACGGCGGCACCGAGGCCCTTGGCCATCGCGGCAGCCGGCGTCATCGCGGCGGGACGCGCGCTGTATGCGCCTTCCTGCTGCTGTTCGGCGGCGATGCGGCGAGCGTGGTCGATCAGCCAGGGATTCGATTCGGCCATCGTGCGCGGCGTTTGCACGTCGGCGCCCGGTGCGGTGGACGCAGCCGGCACGCCGGCCGCTTTGAGCAGATCGGCGCGGATGTCTTCGGTGAGGCGCGAGGCCGCGGCGCGGGCGCTCGGTTGCTCGGGGCTGGTCGGTTTCGACGGCACTTCCGCGGCTGCCTTGATCGGGGCGGCTGCCTTGACGGGGGCGGCGGTCGGTGCGTCGCTCGCGTCGTCGTCAATGTGCTCGGAGTATGAGACGTGGTTGCCAACGCCGTTGCCGAGACTCTCCGCGCCGGCTTCCGGGCTCGCGCCGAACACCGACGAGAACACATCGGGCATGCCGCTCGCATACGGGTTCGCCTGCATCGGCGCTGCCGCCGGCATGGCGCGCGGCGCGGCCAGCGCGGGCCGTCCAGCCATCGCATTCATCGATCCAGCCTGCGGTGCGCCGGCGCCTGCGCGCGGGACTTTCGGCGAGAGTGCGGCGAGGTCGCTGTCGGCCAGCGCGACGATCTCGACGCTGCCGTCGTCCATCGTGCGATTGGACAGTACGACCGCGTCCGCGCCCAACGCTTCGCGCACGAGACGCAGCGCATCACGACTGGTAGCACCGACGAATTTACGAATGTTCAAGCTGGACCCCCGATGAGGTAAACGGACTAACGGACCGGCAACATACCGCTTCCCATTGAGATCATTATTGCGAAACCCGTCGAGGCACGATCGATGGATAAAGACCGTTAAAGGTGGGCAATTCGGACGATGGAAACGTGCTTCGATTCACACGCACGCCGGTTTGAAACACGCCTGGCGGCGGCGTCGGACGGCGCTTTCGCGGACGCGGCGTGTACTCCGCCGTCCGCTTGCGACATGAAAAGTCAGGCGACGAAATGAAAACCGGCGCTCCACGAGCGCCGGCAAAAGACATCGGCCACAAACTGGCCTCGGTGAGCGATCCGCCTTACCCGTGCGCGCCGATCAGATTCACCACCTTGATATTGCGCGTGTCGGGCACTTCCGCATACGACAGCACCTTCAGCTGCGGCAGGCTGCGACGCAGGAAGCGCGCGAGCATCGGGCGCAACGCATGCTGCACCAGCAGCACAGGCGCAAGCCCGAGGTTCTGCTGACGCGTCATCGCCTTCTGGGTTTCGTTCAGCAGCGTGTGCGCGAGGCCCGGCTCGAGACCCGGATTGGAGCCGGTCGAGAGCGCCTGCGAGAGCACGCGTTCGAGATTCGAATCAAGGCCCATCACCTGCATATCGCCGACGCCCGGGAACCACTGCTGCGTGATCGCCCGACCGAGCGCGAGGCGCACGGCGGCGGTGAGATCGTGCGCGTCGGTGATCTTCGGCGTGTGTTCGGAGAGCGCTTCGAGAATCGTGCGCATGTCGCGAATCGGCACGCCTTCTTCCAGCAGATTTTGCAGCACCTTTTGCAGCGTGGTGAGCGGCAGCGCCTTCGGCACCAGATCGTCGACCAGCGACGGCGTGTCCTTCTGCATCCGTTCGAGCAATGCCTGCACTTCGCGGCGGCCGAGCAATTCCGACGCATGCGTGACCACGAGGTGATTCAGGTGCGTCGCCACCACCGTGCTCGAATCGACCACCGTGTAGCCGTACACCTGCGCCTGCTCACGCAGATTCGTATCGATCCAGATGGCCGGCAAGCCGAAGGCGGGATCTTGCGTCGGCGTGCCCGGCAGCGCGGCGGACACCTGGCCCGGGTTGATCGCCAGCCACTGGCCCGGATACGCTTCGCCGACGCCCACTTCGACGCCCTTGAGCGCGATGCGATAGCCGTTCGGCCGCAATTCCAGGTTGTCGCGGATGTGAATGACCGGCGGCAGAAAGCCGATTTCCTGCGCGAACTTCTTGCGGATGCTCTTGATCCGCTTGAGCAGTTCGCCGTCCGAGTTCTTGTCGACGAGCGGAATCAGCCGATAGCCGACTTCGAGGCCGAGCGTGTCGATCATCGTCACGTCGTCCCAGCTCGCTTCGGTGTTTTCGACCGGCGCCAGCGCGGCCGGTGCGACATCGACGAGCGCCGTGGTGTTCTTGCGCTCCTCGGCGCGCTTTTTCATCGTGCGGCCGAGCTGGATCAGACCGCCGCCGAGAATCAGAAACGCGAAGTGCGGCATGCCCGGAATCAGGCCCATCAGCACGAGAATGCAGCCGGTGATCATCAGCACGCGCGGATTAGTGAAGAGCTGTCCCGTGAGCTGCGTGCCGATGTCTTCGTTGGTCGCCACACGCGAGACGATCACACCGGCGGCGGTCGAAATCACCAGCGACGGAATCTGCGCGACGAGACCGTCACCGATGGTGAGCAGCGTGTAGTTCTTGCCCGCCGCCGCGAAGCTCATGTCGTGCTGCACGATACCGACGATCAGTCCGCCAATGATGTTGATCACCATGATCAGCAAACCGGCGATCGCATCGCCGCGCACGAACTTGCTCGCGCCGTCCATCGAGCCGTAGAACTCGGCTTCCTGCGAGACTTCCGAGCGGCGCTTGCGGGCCTGTTCTTCGTTGATGAGGCCGGCATTCAGGTCGGCGTCGATCGCCATCTGCTTGCCGGGCATCGCGTCGAGCGTGAAGCGCGCGGACACTTCCGCGATCCGCCCCGCGCCCTTGGTGATCACCATGAAGTTGATCACCATCAGGATGATGAAGACGACGATACCGACCGCGAAGTTGCCGCCCACGAGGAAGTGGCCGAACGACTCGATCACCTGGCCGGCCGCGTCGGGGCCGGTATGGCCCTCGAGCAGCACGACCCGCGTGGACGCCACGTTCAGCGAAAGGCGCAGCAAGGTCGAGAACAGCAGCACGCTCGGGAATGCCGCGAAATCGAGCGGCTTCATCGTGTACATGCTGACGAGCAGCACCATCACGGACAGCGCGATGTTGAAGGTGAACAGCAGATCCAGCAGGAACGGCGGCAACGGCAAAATCATCATGCCGAGGATCATGCAGATCAGCACCGGCCCGGCGAGGGCGCGCAAATTGGTGCTGCTCAAGGCGTCTGGCCGTCGGGCGAGGAAACCGGCGCGAGCGTTCATGCGGAGGCTCCTGAAGCGTCTTCGTTATCTGGGTTGAGCGTGTCGGCGGCTTCCTGATCGGCTTCGTCGTCCGATACGCCGCCCTTGTCGAGTTCCGCGGGCACGTCGAGTTCGGTCGGTGCGAGCGGCACGTCGCCGCCCTCGGCCTTGAAGCGCCGCAACTGATACACCCACGCGAGCACTTCGGCGACCGCGCCGTACAGCGGGCCCGGAATCTCGCGATTGAGTTCGACGTTGTGGTACAGCGCCCGCGCGAGCGGCGGCGCTTCCAGCAGCGGCACATTGTTCTCGGCGGCAATTTCGCGAATTCGCGCCGCCACCAGATTGACGCCCTTGGCGACCACCTTCGGCGCGCGCATCTCGCCGTCGGTGTATTGCAGCGCCACGGCGAAGTGCGTCGGGTTGGTCACCACCACGTCGGCCTTCGGCACGTTGGTCATCATGCGGCGACGGGCAATCGCGCGCTGTTGCTGGCGAATCCGGCCTTTGACGTGCGGATCGCCTTCGCTTTCGCGGTGTTCGCGCTTCACTTCTTCCTTCGTCATGCGCAGCTTCTTGTGGAATTGCCACAGTTGATACGGCACATCCATCGCGGCGACGACGAACATGCCCGCGACCGTCATGCCGCAGCACACGGCGATCAGATGCACGGTGTTGGCGAGCGCGAGATGCAGCGGCTGGGTCGCCAGCGCGAGAATCTCTTCGCGGCGATTCCAGATCGCCGTGCCGCCGATCACGCCCACCACCAGCGTCTTCGCGAGCGACATGCCGAGCTGGATCGGTCCGTTGATCGAAAACATCTTGCCGAGGCCGGCGATCGGATTGAGGCGGTCGAACTTCGGCTCGAGGCCTTTCGCCGACAACTGCCAGCCGCCCAGCGCCATCGGCGCGAACAAGGCGGCGACGCCGGTGAAGGCGAGAATCGGCAGCAGCGCGTAGAGCCCTTCGCGGCTCGCCACGCCCGCGCCGATCATCATGCGGCGGGTCTCGAACGCGCCGGCGTGATCGAACGTGAAGGCCACGCGCAGCATGCCCTGCAAATGTTCGCCGATGCTGCCGGACATCCCCCACACGCCGAAGAACCCCGCCGCCAGCAGCGCAAACGTGGACAGCTCGCGCGAACGCACGATCTGCCCTTCCTCGCGCGCCTTCTGCAGGCGCCGGGGAGTGGCTGATTCGGTTTTTTCGAGGTCGCTATCCTCTGCCACAAACGCTCTCCGGTCGGCTGAGGCACGGCGCCTCTTTCCAGTGAGAGCGATTATTCCCGCTCGACGCAAGCACCGATCGGCGGATAAAGGCGGAGAAAGGGGGGTATTTCGACGGATGGAGACGGCCGGGAAGCCCGCCGGCCGGCCCTGCTGACGCGAAACGGCAATCGTGGCCAAGCCGGACACCCGCGTGTTTCGCGCGTGCGCCGGTTCGGCTTCAGCCCTCAGGCTTCACAGTGTGGCGCTTCGATCAGAACGCCACGAAAGGCGTTTGACCGCCATTCGCGGTCTGATCGATGCCGTAATACACATGGCGGCCGTAGAAGAACGGCAATCCGAGATCGAAGCTGCTGTTGCCGCCGATCTGCCCCGCCAGGTCGTTGAACGCGTAGTTGTTGCCGTTGCTGAACAGCGTCGCGGCACTCAGGATGCCGATGCTGGCGTTCGCCTGCGCCTTGTTCAGCCCGACCAGCGTCAGCGTCCGCGTTTGCGCCGACGATGGGCAGTAAAAGCCCGCGAAGTTGCTGCCGCACTGCGCAAGCGAGCTATCGCCGAAGAAGTAGGCGTTCGAGCCCGAATCGAGGAAGGCTTGTACCTGCGTGCCGTTGAACACGCTGTTGTCCATGTCGCCGAAAGCGTCGGTGGTGAAAAGCTGGACCCCGGTGAGCGCGTTGTTCGCCTGCGTGCCGACGCCGAACACCAGTGTGCCGGTGGCCGACGCTGCGCCGGTATTCGACACCGGCGGCATCTGCACGATCACGCCGTTGTTGTCCACCGGGAAAAACGGGACCGGATTGGCCACCTGCTGCGCGAGTGGCACCGCCGTGCGGGCGCAAGACACGCCGCCCGGACAGGCGAAGTAATTGCTGAATTTGGCGGCCTGCGCCGGGTCCGAGCAGGTCGTACCGCAATCGGTGGGCGACGTGCCGATGCCGAGAATACCGTTGGCGCCGAGATCGTCAACCTTGTTCTCGGCCTGGCCGCTGCCGCAGCCGGGCGTGGGCACCGTGCTCGAATCCTTGTCGCCGATGATCTGCATCGGAACCGCCGCCGTCGTGGTCTCGCCGCCGATCGCGATGGTCGCCGTGCGCACCGTGCCCCACGTGAAGCCGTCCGCGAAGGTCGCGCACTCGGCGAGCTGCGCGCCGCTGCCGCTGATGGTGCTGACCGGCAACGCATTGAGCAGCGAGGCGTTCAGGACCGAGCTGACCACGCGCAGCCCGTAGGAACCGGTATCGACCTGGATGTTGTCAATGGTCTGACAATTGGTAGTTGAGCCGGGCGCGCAGATTCTCACGCTGACCGCCGGGATATTGATGACGCCGTTCACGCCCCGGCCGACGGTGATGGGCACTGTATTCGCCGCAGTCGCAGCGATCGGCTGCTGGGTCGGACTGGCCGGCAGCGAGCCGCCGTTCAACGTGGCCGAAGAATCGTTACTGGAGCCGCCACCGCCGCCGCACGCGACGAGCGCGGACACCAGCGCCACGGCCACGACGGCCTGCATCCAACCCTCGAGCTTCACAGCAATATGCTTGGTTCGCATGTCTCGTCCTCGCTATTACTGGATGTCTGAACCGCTGACGCCGGCGGGCAGCGCAGGGGGCAACCACGCCTGGCCATTGAACGAGCCCATGTGACCGCCGGAGCGCACCACGAGGCCGCTCTGGTCGACCGCGACCGGGCCGCGGCCGCCGCCGCGCGCCGCGCGCACCGCTTTCACGCCGGCCACGTACTGCGGGAAATAGCTGCCGAGCAGATCGTTCAGATCCGGCATTTGCGGGCCGCGCCAGGCGATGCCGAACACAGAGCCGTCCGAGGCGAGATATTCGCGGACCACGGTGCCGTTGCCAAGCGCCGTCTCACGCACGGTGTAAGACGTGGAAGCTGTAGCGGACGACCCGGCGTTGGACGCGGAACGCATCACGCTCTGCGCCGCGTTGACAGCGCTGTTGCCGGGCTGAACGGTACGCGACGAGACGGACGCGCCCGTGGGCGGTGTCATGGGGGCGCCGCCCAGTCCAGCATGAGCGGACTGCACGACGATTAGCGAACAGGGCAAGGCAAGCGCCGTAACAATCCCGGCGCGGCGTACACGACTCCACATAACAAGGCTCCTCCCGAGCGGCCGCTCGGTTCGCACGTGATGCAAACCGGCTGCATGTACGCAGATCATACGGCACCGCTGCGGTCGCACCGTGGAGGGTTTCTCCCCATCGTGCCACCGACCGGCATGTGTCTTCACCGGAGCGCCGTGCCGCTGCTTGAGCCCGTAGTATGCCTGTGGTTTGTGTCGGCAGACAGCAAGCACACGCGGGGGCGTGGCTCGCTATGGGTCCCGGTTGGACCCGGCGCCTTTGGTGGGCGGGCGCGACGTGGCGTCGCGCCGACGGGGTCAGAAGCCGAGGCTGGCCAGAAGATCGTCCACTTGCGACTGGTCCTGCACCACGTCCGTTTTGCCTTCCGGATTGATTTGCGGACCGTTCAGCAGATGCTCGGGGCTGCCGGTCGACGAGACTTCGGCCGCCAGTGCCGCCGCGTTCGCCGCGAACTGCTCGCGCCGTTCGAGCGCGATGTTCTCGACCAGCACGCCGAGCAGCTGTTGCTCGATCAGATACACGACATCCGTGATCTTCTTGATGACCTGGCCGGTCAGATCCTGGAAGTCCTGCGCCAGCATGATCTCCATGAGCTGCGAGTTGGTCCCGCTGGTCGCCTCGGGCACGCCGCGCAGAAAGGTCCGCGTGTCGTTCATCAACGCGCGCACTTCCTCGCGCTCGATCGGCGCCGCGTACCACTGCTCCCAACGCGCGTCGAGTTCGCCCGCGTCTTTCTGCAGCTGCTCCTGAATCGGCTTGGCGATGTCGATAGCGGACAGGACGCGCTCAGCGGCCTGCTCCGTCATATCCGCGATGTACTTCAGGCGGTCGCGGGCATCGGGCACGGCTTCGGCCGCACGCTCGACATGCTTGTCGAGCCCGAGCTCGCGCATCGAGTCGCGCAGCGTGCGCGTCAGTTGTCCAATGCGAGCCAGGATACGGTCGGACGCGAAGTCGCCGCTCTCGTTGCCCGCGTCGGCGCCTTGCGCGTTGGTCGGCAGATTCACATCAGCTCCCGGTCTTGGCCATCTTCTCGAGAATCTTGTTGAGCTTCTCGTCGAGCGTCGCGGCCGTGAACGGCTTGACGACATAACCGCTCGCGCCGGCCTGCGCCGCCGCGATGATGTTTTCCTTCTTCGATTCGGCCGTCACCATCAGCACCGGCAGGTGCGTGAGGTTGGCGTCGGCGCGGATCTCCTTGAGCATGGCCAGACCGTCGAGGTTCGGCATGTTCCAGTCGGAGATCACGAAGTCGTACGTGCCACCACGCAAGCGCGCGAGACCGGCTTGACCGTCTTCCGCCTCGTCGACGTTCGAATAGCCGAGTTCCTTGAGGAGGTTGCGGACGATCCGGCGCATCGTCGGAAAGTCGTCAACAACCAGAATCTTCATTCCCTTATCCATTTCATTCCCTTTGCTTGATCCATGGTGCGGCGCCTGACCGCTCAACTCGCGCCTCAAACCAGCGCCTCAAATCCTACCGGCCCGCATCATACCCGCTGAACGCGGTCGCCCATTGCCGAGAGACGCGCCATCACACGTCGGCTCATTTCCGGCAACGCGGCAATCTCGTCCGCCGCGCCAAGCGCAATCGCTTCACGCGGCATGCCGAACACAATACAGCTCGCCTCGTCCTGCGCAAGGGTGTACGCCCCTGCCTTTTTCATGTCCAGCAGTCCGGCGGCGCCGTCGCGCCCCATCCCGGTCAGAATCACGCCGACCGCGTTCTTGCCCGCGTGCTGCGCGGCCGAACGGAACAGCACGTCCACCGACGGACGATGCCGGTTGACCGGCGGCTCGTCCGACAGGTGAGCAATATAGTTCGCGCCACTACGCGCAAGCAACAGATGGGCATGGCCGGGTGCAATGTAAGCATGTCCCGGCAGCACGCGTTCGCCGTGCTCTGCCTCTTTAACGGTAATCCGGCACAAACCATTGAGGCGTTGTGCAAAAGATTTTGTGAAGCCCGGCGGCATATGCTGCGCGATCAACACCGCGGGCGCATCCGGCGGCAGCGGCACCAGCACTTCGCGGATCGCTTCCGTGCCGCCCGTCGACGCGCCGACGATGATCAGCTTCTCGGTACTGAGCAGCGGATTGTTGAACAGCGGTGCGGCGCCGACCGTCGCCTGCGCGGCATGTGCAGCCGCGTGCTGCACCGGCGCGGCCTGGCGCACGCGTGCGCGCGCGGCGGCGCGAATCTTGTCGGCGAGCTTTTCCGAATAGTCGAGCATGCCGTCGCGGATGCCGACCTTCGGTTTGGTGACGAAGTCGACCGCGCCGAGTTCCAGCGCGCGCAGCGTGATTTCATTGCCGCGTTCGGTCAGCGACGAGACCATCACAACGGGCATCGGCCGCAGGCGCATCAGCTTCTCGAGGAAGTCGAGGCCATCCATGCGCGGCATTTCGACGTCGAGCGTCAGCACATCGGGGTTGTGCTGCTTGATGAGATCGCGCGCGACCAGCGGGTCCGGTGCGGTCGCCACTACCGTCATATCCGGCTGGCCGTTGATGATTTCCGTCATCAGGCTGCGGATCAGCGCCGAATCGTCGACGCACAGTACTTTGATCTTTTGCACAGCGCTCACGCCTCCTCTGTAGTTCTGGCGTTGTTTGAATTAATCGGGCGCGTGCCGAACAGTTCGATGCGCGGCTTTGCTGCCCCTGCGCCCGCACTGCTCGCTGCTGTTCCCGTTGCTCCGCCGGCCGCCGAGCCGAACAGTTCGACCTTGGCTCTCGACGCGGCCGGCGCCGAGAACAGTTCCACCCGCTTGCGCGCCGCGGCGAGCCGCTCGGCGCGTGCCTCGGCGCTCCGCCGCATCAGCGCCTGTTCGCGCTCGGCCACGCCCGCTTCCTGCTGCAGGCGCAACTTCTTCACCATCACCTGGCCGGTGCGCGGCATGAACGCCACCTTGCGCGGATGCGAGCCCTGCAAGTCCTCGGCGACGATGCGGATCTTCTCCACCGCGAGATAGCGGCGCACGAACTCCGAATTGCGATCGCCGATGTTCATCGTCGTCATGCCGGCGAGCACCGCGCCGCCGCCGAATACCTTGGCCTCGAAGCGCTCGCGCCGGCCGCCGGCCTTGATCAGTTCGTTGATCAGCACTTCCATCGCGTAAGCGCCGTAGCGCATCGAATCCGATGCGGCCTGCGCGACGTCCGCGCCGTCGTCGGGCAACATGAAGTGATTCATGCCGCCGATGCCGGCCGTGCGATCCTGGATGCAGGCCGCGACGCAGGAACCGAGCACGGTGACCAGCACCATGTCTTCGTGCGTGGTGTAAAACTCGTTCGGCAACAACTTCACGCCGGGGCGCTGGAAGTGGTTGTCGAAATACAGATTGGTGGCGATCGGCAGGGCGCTGCTCATACCGTCACCCCGCTCGCCGCTTGATGCGATGCCGGCGCCGAGCCGCGGGTCGCCGTCGGCGTACGCGCGCCGCTTGCATCACGCGTCAATTCATATACGGTCTGGCCGCGCAGCTTGAATGCCTGCGTGACGTACGTGAAGTTCTCCGAGTGGCCGGCGAACAGCAGGCCGCCCGCCTTCATCAGTGGCTCGAAGCGCGCGAGCACTTGCGCTTGCGTCGGCTTGTCGAAATAGATCATCACGTTACGACAGAAGATCGCGTCGAACTGCGAACGCAACTGGTAATCGCGGTCGGTGAGATTGAGTTGCTCGAAGCGCACCAGCGCACGCACTTCCGGGCGCACCTTGACCATGCCCGCGTGCGCGCCAGTGCCCTTCAGGAAGAAGCGCTTGAGCCGCTCGGGCGAGAGATGCTTCACCTGATCGAACTGATACATGCCGGCTTCGGCCTTGGCCAGCACCTGGGTGTCGATGTCGGTGGCGAGCACCGATGCCTGACGCGCGCCGCTGTCGCCGAGCGCTTCGATCAGCGTCATCGCGATCGAGTACGGCTCTTCACCGGTCGAGGCCGCCGAGCACCACACCGAAACCGGCTGCGGGCGGCGCGGCACGAAATCGGCGAGGATCGGAAAGTGATGCGCCTCGCGGAAAAACGCCGTCAGGTTGGTGGTCAGCGCATTGGTGAACGCTTCCCACTCGGCCGGATCGTTTTCCGCTTCGAGCAGATCGAGATACTGCTTGAAGGTGTCGAGACCGCGGGTGCGCAGACGGCGCGCCAGACGGCTGTATGCCATATCGCGCTTGTGATCCGACAGCGAAATGCCCGCGCTGCGGTGAATCAGTTCGCGAATGCGAGCGAAGTCCGCCGACGTGAATTCGAAATCCCGCGACTGTTCGCCGGATCTAACCGGGTCTGGACGTTCGGGACGTTGCTGTGCGCGCGTTGCCATCATGAGTGTTCCTGCCTGCGATACGAGCCATCCCGTATTCCGCCCAGCAACTCGCCTTGGGAAGAAGGGATTGTGTTCGCGGGGTCGCGCCCGCCCGCGAGTTCCGCCACCATGCAGTCGGCCCGCGACACGCCGATAAAGCGTGCTTCGATGATTCGCCCCTCATGGAGCGAGATGCCGAATGACCGCATGTCTTCGTGCCACTTCCTAGAATGTTTCCCAGTCCGCGTCCGAGCCCGCCGTGGCTGCGCTGACCGCGGCCGGACGTGCTGCGGATTCGGATGCCGCGCGGGCTGTCTTCGGCCTGAGTGCCGGTTCGACGCGCGCGGCGCCTGCGTCGTGATTGCCCGGCGCCGATGGGGTGCTCGTTGCGGCTGTGCCTGTCGCCGGATGCGCTGCGCCGCCGTTCACGCCTGCATGCTGCGCGAGCTTGGCAGCCGGCTTGCTCTTGCTGCTCGTCACGCGGGATGCGGCCGGTTGCGGACGGGTTGCCGCCGCGCTACCGTGTGCCACGCCGCCGGCCACTTTCCAGCCATTCACCACGGCCTGCAACTGACGCGTCTGATCTTCGAGCGAGGCCGCCGCGGCCGCCGCCTGTTCGACCAGCGCGGCGTTCTGCTGCGTGACTTCGTCCATCTGCACGACCGCGCGGTTCACCTGTTCGATGCCGCCCGACTGCTCTTCGGACGCCGCGCTGATTTCGCCCATGATGTCGGTCACGCGGCGCACGGCCTGCACGATCTCGTCCATCGTCGTGCCGGCACGGCCGACCAAAGTTGAGCCGCTTTGCACCTTGTCGACCGAGTCGCCGATCAGTTCCTTGATTTCCTTCGCGGCGCTGGCGCTGCGCTGCGCGAGACTGCGAACTTCGCCCGCCACCACGGCGAAGCCACGGCCCTGTTCGCCGGCGCGCGCGGCTTCGACCGCCGCGTTCAGCGCGAGAATATTGGTCTGGAAGGCAATGCCTTCGATCACGCCGATAATGTCCACGACCTTGTTCGAACTGGTCGCGATGTCCTGCATGGTCGTGACGACCTGGCTCACCACGTCGCCGCCGCGCGTGGCGATGTCGGATGCGTTGACGGCCAGCTGGCTCGCCTGACGCGCGTTCTCGGCGTTCTGCCGCACGGTGCCGGTCAACTGCTCCATGCTCGATGCGGTTTCCTGCAGCGAGGCGGCTTGCTGTTCGGTGCGCTGGGACAGGTCGGTGTTGCCCATCGCGATTTCGCGCGCGCCGGTGTCGATCGATTCCGTGCTGCTGTGAACCGCCCTCACCATTGTCGACATGCTGTCCTGCATGCGCTTGATGCCGGCGAACAGCCGCCCGATTTCATTGCGGCTGAAGACGTTGATCGATTCGGACAGATCGCCTGCGGCGATGCGCTCGAAGCACGCGGTCGCGTCGGCGAGCGGCTGCACGATCAGGCCGCGCAGCGCGAAGCGGACACCCACCACCACCAGCAGCGCGAGCACGGTGACGGCGATGATCAGCGTCGTCATCAGCGAGATGTTCGATTGCGCGCTCGCCTGCTGATCCACGGCCTGCTGCTGCAAGCTCTTGACGACCGCCGAGGCCGCGTTGTCGTAGGACACGAACATCGGGCTGATCTTCGTATCCGCAATTGCGTGATAGGCGGCCAGATCGTTCGCGCGCAGCGCGGCGAACTCCGGCTCGAGGCCTTCACGCATCACCACCGTACGGCGCGCCAGCAGTTCGTCGAGCTGCGCCTGCGCCACGCCGTTTTTGGGCGCGTCGAGATACGTCTGCCAGCTCTGATTGCCCTTGCCGTACAACTCCTCCGCACGATCGAGCACCTTCTTCGCCTGCTCGGTGTCGCCCGACGCGCTCAATGCATTGAAGCGGTCCAGCGACACGCGCGAGCGCAGCAGGTACGCCGAAGCATCGTCGAGCGCGTGAATGGCGACCAGATCGCCGCGCGCAATGCGGTCGAGCGATTGGCTCGCGCCATTCAGCGCGCTCAGCCCAAGTACGCCGACCACCACGGTCAGCGCGACCAGAATGATCCCCATCATCGTCAACGACGTGCGAATCGACCACCTGCTCAACATTTCGATGCTCCCTGTCCCAATCGTTTCGTGAAATCTGCCGCTGTCAGGCGCCGAGCGTTTCGATCAGCGCCATTTCGCGGCTGGTCATGAGCTTCTCGATGTCCATCAGGATCAGCATGCGGCCGTCGACGGTGCCCAGACCCGTGAGGTACTCGGTCGTCAGCGTGGCGCCGAATTCCGGCGCCGGCATGATCTGGTCGATGGCGAGCGTCAGCACATCCGACACGCCGTCCACCACCATCCCGACCACGCGATGCGCGACGTTCAGGATGATCACCACCGTCTGGTGGTCGTACTCGACGCGGCCCAGATGGAACTTGATGCGCATGTCCACGATCGGCACGATGATGCCGCGCAGATTGATCACGCCCTTGATGAACTCGGGCGCATTGGCGATCCGCGTTACATTGTCGTAGCCGCGGATTTCCTGCACCTTGAGAATGTCGATGCCGTACTCTTCGGCGCCGAGCGTGAAGACGAGGAATTCCTGACCGCCGGCGTCTGCCTGCTGCGCGTCGCGGCGGCTATTGGCACCGCTCGCATTCGCGACGCTCGAATTGATGGATTGGACTTCTGCCACGTTAGCCCCCAAACGGTTGGGATGAAATGAGTTGAGTAAGTGTTACTGTTGCGGCGAATGTGACGGACATCATGCGAGGCTCATTGCGCCATGCGCGTGGCGTGTTTCGCGGTTCAGCGCCGCCACGTCCACGATCAGCGCGACGCTGCCGTCGCCGAGAATGGTCGCGGCGGAAATGCCGTGCACCTTGCGGTAATTCGTTTCCAGGTTCTTCACGACCACCTGCTGCTGGCCCACCAGTTCGTCGATGAGCATCGCAAAGCGGCGCCCCTCGGTTTGCATGATGGTGACGATGCCTTGCGTCGGTTCCTGCTTCGCCCCGTCGACGTTGAACACTTCGTGCAACGCCACGAGCGGCAGATATTCACCGCGCACCCGCACCACGCGCTCGCCGTTGGCCACCGTATAAATGTCTTCGGCTTGCGGCTGCAGCGACTCCATCACGAAGTTCAGCGGCAGAATGAAGATCTCGTTACCGACCTTGACCGACATGCCGTCGAGAATCGCCAAGGTGAGCGGCAACACGATGCGCGTGGTGCTGCCCTTGCCGGCGTGCGAGGTGATTTCCACGTGACCACCCATCGACTGGATGTTCCGCTTCACCACGTCCATACCCACGCCGCGGCCCGACACATCGGTGACCTGCTCCGCCGTCGAGAAGCCCGGCAGGAAGATCAGGTTCCAGACTTCTTCGTCGCTCATGGTCTCGCTGACCTGCATGCCCTGCTTGGCCGCCTTCGCGAGAATCTTGTCGCGGCGCAGGCCCGCGCCGTCGTCGCTCACTTCGATGACGATGTTGCCGCCGTGATGCGCCGCCGACAGCACCAGCTGACCGGTCGAATCCTTGCCCGCCGCGCGCCGTGCTTCCACGGTTTCGATGCCGTGGTCGAGACTGTTGCGCACGAGGTGAGTCAACGGATCGATGATCCGTTCGATAAGGCTCTTGTCGAGTTCAGTCGCTTGACCGAAGGTGACGAGTTCCACTTCCTTGCCGAGTTTCGCCGCCAGATCGCGCACCAGTCGCGGGAAGCGGCTGAACACGTAATCCATCGGCATCATGCGGATCGACATCACCGCTTCCTGCAGATCGCGCGCGTTGCGCTCGAGCTGCGCCATGCCGTTGAAGAGGCGATCGTGCAGCGCCGGGTCGAACGTGCTGGTGGTTTCCGCGAGCATGGCTTGCGTGATCACCAGTTCGCCGACCAGGTTGATCAATTGATCGACCTTTTCGACGCCGACCCGAATCGAGCTGCCTTCCGCGCCGCCGGCTGCCGCAGCCGGACGTGCTGCTTTGCGATCCTGCTCCGCGGGCGTGGCTGCGCTCGCTGCGCTTGCCGCTGCCGCGGGTTGCGCCGCTGGTTGAGCCACAGCCGGCGCGGCCGCGGCCGGTGCGTCGAACAGGCCGTGCGTGGCCGTTGATGCGGGCGCAGCGGTGCCGGCCGCCGGTGCCGGCGATGCTGCATGGTCCGCCTGAGTTGCCTGTGCTGCTTGCGCCGGGGACGAATCGGCAGCGTCGGGCGTTCCAGGTTCGCCTTGCTGCGCGTCGTCCGCCGGTGCGGTGCCGCGGCCGATCACGATCTGACTTTCGTCGATCACGAAACAGCACACGGCGATGATGTCATCGGAGGTCACATCGGTCGCGAGCCACAGCGTGAGATCGCCGCCGCTCTTGACCTGCCCGACGATGTTGCCCAGGTTGCCGAGCTCTTCAGCCAGCAGTTCCTGGTCCTTCTCACCAACGCCCCGTAGCGTAATTTTCAGATGGGGACCGGTTTCCGCGCCGTCTCCCGTGGCTTGCCCGGTCTGTGCCGGTTCGCCGTCAATCCATTCACCCGCCGCCTGCACCGCCTGTTCGACGACGTGCTCCGGCGGGGTACCGCCTTCAACTGCTTGTGTTTCAACGGGCGCCACGCTCGCGGCAGCGGACGCGGACGCGGACGCAGCCGGTGCCACGCCGTCACGGCTTTCCGCGTTCAGGCGTTCGAGCTTCGCGCAGATCGCCTTCGCAGTCGCCGCGTCCGGCTCGGCGCTCGCGCGGTAATCGGCGAGCTGGCCGGACAACACGTCCTTGGTTTCGAGGAACGTGTCGATCATGTCCTTGCGCAGCACGAGTTCGTTATTGCGCGC
Source organism: Paraburkholderia sp. BL17N1 (assembly GCF_003634175.1). Lineage (NCBI taxonomy): Bacteria > Pseudomonadati > Pseudomonadota > Betaproteobacteria > Burkholderiales > Burkholderiaceae > Paraburkholderia > Paraburkholderia sp. BL17N1. The sequence continues at coordinate 1,542,463 of NZ_RBIW01000001.1, read as the reverse complement.
GCGGTCGAGCAGCGATTCGAGAATGTGCGTCGTTTCCGTCAGCGCGGTAAAACCGAACGTCGCCGCGCCACCCTTGATCGAATGCGCCGCGCGGAAAATGGCCGCGAGGTCTTCGGGGTCCGGGTGAGCGATATCCAGATTGAGCAGCAACTGCTCCATCTGCGCGAGCAGTTCGTCCGCTTCGTCGAAGAACGTCTGATAGAACTGAGTGATGTCGAGTGTCATGCCTGGGTCACCGCGAGAGTTCCTGTCTTGGCTTGGGCTGCCGTGCCGCCGCGTCGAGAGCTTCTATAACTGGGTCTATGTGTGGCGCTTACGCGTGGTCTGGCTCGGCTAGCGCCGCCACCAGTTCGGTCAGCATGTCCGGGTCGAGCGGCTTTTCGATCCAGCCGGTCGCGCCCGCAGCCCGTGCCGCTTCCTTGAACGGCTCGCCCGATTCCGTCGTGAGGACGAGGATGGGCGTGGCCTGGTAAGCCGGGTTGTTGCGCAGCGCGGCGATCAGATCGAGGCCGGTCTTGCCCGGCATGTACTGGTCGGTGAGCACGAGGTCGAACGACATGGCGAGCGCGTTTTCGAGCCCTTCGTTGCCGTCCGCCGCGAGCGTCACCTCGTAGCCTGCCGTCGTCAGCGTCGCGGCGAGAATCTGCCGCATCGATGCCGAATCGTCGATTGCCAGGATGTGCCTGATCATGAAAACCTCGCTGCACGTACGCTATGGTTCGTCCCGCCGTCCGCGCCGGCAGGGCGCGTGAAGCGGCGGGGCAACCGCTGTCTGTTACTGGGCCGACGGCACTGCCGCCGGCAACTTCGGTGCAACCGTTACCGGCTGCGCAAGCTTTTGCAGCAACGGCTTGGAGCCGGCTGCGTCGTCCGACAAGGTGGTCGTGGTGGAGTCGTCATGATTCAGCGCCTCCTCCGACTTCCTGTTCAGCACGATGATGCTGATGCGGCGGTTCTCCGGATCCATGGGGTCCGCCTTGTTCAGGTTCTGCGTCGACGCGAGGCCGAGCACGCGCATCACCTTCGCTTCGTCCATGCCGCCGCCGATCAGCTCGCGGCGCGACGCATTGGCGCGGTCCGCGGACAGTTCCCAGTTGCTGTAGCCCTTCTCGCCGCCGGCGTACTGCGCGGCGTCGGTGTGGCCTTGCACGATGATGCGGTTCGGCACGTCGTTCAGCGTGTGGCCGATTTCGCGCAGGATGTCGCGCATATACGGCTCGACCTGGTCTTTCGCGGTTGCGAACATGGGCCGCTTCTGCGAGTCGACAATCTCGATGCGCAAGCCGGTCAGCGTCGAGTCGATACGGATCTGCTGCCTGAACTGGCGCAGCACCGGATTCGCCTCGATCGCGGCCATCAGCTTGACCTGCAGATCGTGCAGGCGGACCTGCTCGCGACGCTCCAGTTCGCCCTGCAACTGCTTCACCGAGTCTTCGCTGCCGTGCGCGACGCTATGCTCGGCGCGGTTGTTCGAGCCTTCGCTGGTACGCGTCACGCCTTGCGCGTCGGTCGAGATATCGCGGCCGCCGCCTTTCAGGATGCTCGAATCTTCCGCGCTGCGGTCGCCGCCCCACAGCGTGATCTTCAGCGGCTGGTTGAAGTAGTCGGCAATGCCTTTCAACTGCACCGTGGACGCCGAACTCAGCAGCCACATCAGCAGGAAGAACGCCATCATCGCGGTCATGAAGTCCGCATATGCGAGCTTCCACGCGCCGCCGTGGTGGCCGGCTTTCTTCGGCGCGGCGCGCTTGACGATAATGGCGCGGTCTTTGTCCTTGCTCATCGGTTCGGTTCCCGGCGCCCTTTATTTGGCCTTGACGCGGCGCACGTGCTCTTCCAGCTCGGCGAACGACGGGCGTTCGGTCGAGAAGAGCACCTTGCGGCCGAACTCGACGGCGATCGCCGGCGCGTAACCGTTCAGGCTGGCCAGAATCGTCACCTTGATGCACTGGAACATCTTGGTCGACTCGGTCACGCGCTGTTCGGCGACGCTCGCGAGCGGCCCGATCAGCCCGTACGAAAGCAGAATCCCGAGGAAGGTGCCGACCAGCGCCTGGGCGATCATCTCGCCGAGCACCGCGGGCGGCTTGTCGGCGGAGGCCATGGTGTGCACCACGCCCATCACCGCAGCCACGATACCGAACGCCGGCATGGCGTCGCCAACCTTGTTCAGCGCGTGAGCCGGCGCTTCACCTTCCTGGTGATGCGTCTCGATCTCCTCGTCCATCAGGCTTTCGATCTCGAACGCATTCATGTTGCCGCCCACCATCAAGCGCAGGTAGTCGGTCAGGAATTCGATGATGTGATGGTCGGCGAGAATCTTCGGATACTGGGTGAAGATCGGACTCTTCGACGGATCGTCGATGTCCGCTTCCAGCGTCAGCGTGCCTTCCTTGCGCGCCTTGGCCAGCAGGACGTAGAGGAGCGCCATCAGCTCCATATAGACGTCCTTGTTGTACTTCGCGCCCTTGAACAGGGTTGGAATGACGCGCAGCGTCGCCTTGATCGTCTTCATTCCGTTACCCAGAATGAATGCGCCGACGCCAGCGCCGACGATCATCAGCACTTCAACGGGCTGCAGCAGCGCGCCGAGATGGCCGCCTTCCAGCGCGTAACCGCCGAAAACGGACAAAAGCGTCACGAGTGTTCCCACGAAAATCAGCACTGCCGAGCCCTCACAAAGAAGCGACGGTGACCGTCGTTAATCTGGTTTACGGCAACGAAGCGGAAAACTTTGGCGGAAAAGCGGCTCGTCGCTCCGGTGTAAACCAGAGGCGGATGCGCCGGTCCGGCTGGACCGGGGGTCTCGCGGACGGGCTGGAAGGCCCGCCACACGGGAGATGCAAGGCGGCTCGCACGGCGGCGGCCGCCCTGTGGGTCAGGCTTCGAGAGAGGCGAGGCTCTCGCGGACCTGGGCGTCGGCGAATTTCTTTGTCTTACCGGCGCGTGAGGGCGGCTGGCACAGGCCGCAGACGAACGCATGCTGCGGATCGTGCGCATGCGCGACAAAATGCCCCCCGCAGCGGCAGCAGGCTGTCATTTGCAGCATTCCGGAACTGAAAAAGCGCACCAGAGTCCAGGCGCGCGTGAGACTGAGCACAGGCTCGTCGTCGTGCAACTGGACGTGTTCCAGGTAGAGCCGGTAGCTCTTCACGATCGACTGGATTGTCGGGCAGCCGCCGTGGCCGGCCATGAACCGGTAGATGTTGTAGAACAGCGAGGAGTGAAAGTTCGGCTGCCAGGTCATGAACCAGTCGGTCGAAAATGGCAGCATGCCCTTGGGCGGCGAAACCCCTTTCAGTTCTTTATAGAGCTTGATGAGCCGGTCGCGCGACAGGCTGGTTTCCGCTTCCAGCAATTGCAAACGCGCGCCGAGCTCGATCAGTTCGATCGCCAGGGTGATTTCCCTGACTTCGAGCACAACACTTTTATAGGCCATCCGTTTGCGTTTCCCCCGTCCTGATCGCTTTGTTTGAATTACAAGGTGCCATCAGCCGAGGTGCTCGACTGGCTGGCTTGCCATCAGGATCGCGGAATGCGCCTGGGCCACGGCGCTGGATTTGCCTTTGTCCGCCAGAGCGGACAGCACGGCATGGTCGTCGAAACGGAAACGGCACAACACCTGATTGGACGCCGCCAGCTTGACGGTCTGCGCCAACGACAGATTGGCGAGCACATCGGCTAACTGGTCCGAAATCCCCATGCGAAACATGCCCATTGGCTTGTCTTCGCGCAGCAATCGCTGGGCGAGCAGGAGATAAGACAGGTTGACTTCTCTGATCTCATTGAGCATTTCGCTTGTCGCGCTCATGATTCCCCCGGGGTGTATCTGGCTGGTCAGGCCGTTACGGAAACGTTTGCTCGGACGCGCGCACTTAAACGCACGAATCGGCTCGTTTCTGGTCTTGCGAGCATTGTGTCGAAATGGGGAGCGGACGAAAATCGGACAGACACCCAGCCTTGTTGACGGATTAATCCGTCATTCGTGTAGGAATTTTTCCTACAAAGACAAGCCGGGGAGCGGTATGGGAAGGAGTAAAGGCGCGCGATGCGAACATTTCCATGCGCCCTAAACACGCTGCCTTCTCTGATGTGGACCAAACGGTGAGTTTGATCGACTCATGGCCCGCACCGTTACAGCGGTGAGTGAGAATTATAAGACGTTTTCACTTCCCTGCAATGCGCACTGTGTAGGCGCCACGTTCCACGTTTCAGGCCCGCGCCTTGCTGGTGGCCTTTCGGCGTTCGAATAATCATCGGGCGGCGTTCGCTATTCAGGGAACTGCGCGGCCGGGCGACCTGTAACGCGCCATGTTTCGCGCTGTAACAACATTAAGCGTTTGAAAAATAGCTCGAATTAGCGCGGCCGATCCCGATAATGAAGCTAAGGGATTACCCGATGCAGGTTCGGAACACCCCGGGCGGCGGCTTACCGCGCCCAACCGTCCGTTAGGCATTCGCTCCTCGCTCTACTCGAGCGCCGCTGTGCGATGCCGTTCTGATTAGGAGAAAACGAATGCGAATCGCACAAATTGCGCCGTTGTATGAAGCTGTTCCGCCGAAACTTTACGGTGGCACCGAACGCGTCGTGTCGTATCTGACTGAAGCGCTGGTCGATCTCGGCCACGATGTCACGCTGTTTGCGAGCGGCGACTCGGTCACCTCGGCGAATCTCGACGCCTGCTGGCCTCGTGCGCTGCGTCTGGACCCGACGATCCGCGATGCGCTCGCTCCGCACGTCCTGATGATGGAGAAGGTGCGGAAGGTCGCGCATGAATTCGACGTGCTTCACTTCCACCTCGACTACATGCCGTTCCCGCTCTTCACGACAATGGACACGCCGTTCGTGACGACGCTGCACGGTCGCCTCGACTTGCCGGAACTGCAACCGGTGTTCGATGCATTTTCCAACGTGCCGGTGGTTTCTATTTCGGATTCGCAGCGCGCGCCGCTGCCGCAAGCGAATTGGCTCAACACGATTTACCACGGTCTGCCGGAGCAACTGCTCACGCCGCAAACCCACAAGAAGCCGGAGTACCTGGCGTTCCTCGGCCGTATTTGTCCGGAGAAGCGCGTCGATACAGCTATCAAGATCGCTGCACAAAGCGGTTTGCCGCTGAAGATCGCCGCCAAGGTGGACAAGGCCGACCAGGAATACTTCAAGCGCGAAATTGAGCCGTTGCTGTCGTTGGCGCATGTGGAATTCGTCGGCGAGATTAACGAAGCGCAGAAGCCCGAATTCCTTTCCGGCGCCAAGGCGCTGCTGTTCCCGATCGACTGGTCGGAACCGTTCGGCCTCGTGATGATCGAGTCGATGGCGTGCGGCACGCCGGTGATCGCATTCAACCGCGGTTCGGTGCCGGAAGTGATCGACCACGGCGTGACGGGTTACATCGTCGAGGACGTGCAAGGCGCAGTCGCGGCGCTGCAGCGCCTGGACGAATTGTCGCGCACCGAAATCCGCGCGCAGTTCGAACGCCGCTTCAGCTCGAAGACGATGGCTCAGAATTACGTGGACGGCTATTCGGCACTGATCGACGCCACGCGCCGCCCGGTATTGCGTCAAGTCGCGGTGGGCTAAACGCCGCGTTCAAGCGGCCGGGCAGTTCTCGCTCGGCCGCTTGAATGTCGAAAGTCGCCGCTTACGGCGTTTCCGATTTGCCGACCGATAACCAGCCGATTTGTCGTGTGAATCGTTTGCGCGATCGGCAAACCTAGATTATCCCGCTTCTTTGTCCAAAAAGCCGCCCCTCGAGGGCGGCTTTTTAATACGGGTATGGATGCGCTTCCATCGCAGATTAGCACTCAACGAATAAAGGCCGAGTGCCAATCAACCTTCAGTTGGCTTTCGCCCCGACCGGCGATCAGCTTAAGCCGCGCCAATCAGAAAACGCTCGCGATTCTTACCGACGATCCACTTGGGCGGTTTGCCACGCCCGCTCCACGTATTGCCCGACTTCGGATCCTGGTATTTCGCCGGCAACGGCGCCTTCTTGGGTGGGCGGCCCCGCTTGGCGGCGACCGCAAAGCCGAGGTCTTGAGCCGTCAGACCATATTCAGCGATCTTTTGGCGGATGTCGGCGACCACATTGTCGATTTCAGTGCGCCGCGCTTCTTCTGCCTGTGCCTGCAATTTAGCGATCTGCGCCTTGAGGTCTGCATATTGAGACATTCCGGTTCTCCCTTTTTCTAGAACTCATTGGCTCGCAGACTAACTGCAATTATAAAAATTCGCAATGGACAAGAATACCGATTTAGCAAGATATCCTCTGATAATTATTAAGACCGGCCAATTGTAAAACGCCATCTTTATCTCGCAATAAAAAGGTAAAGGCGACACCACATTGACAATTCTTGACACCTGATTTGGCGGCCTTTCCCTAGAATTGCCCGCTCAAGGCATGCAGACGGATTTAGTCGCGCGTGCCAGCGGAAGGCCCCATCTTTTTAGGATTACCAATCATGCAGTTGTCAAAGCGCCTCGCTGCCGAGTTGTTCGGCACTTTCTGGCTCGTGCTCGGGGGCTGCGGCAGCGCTGTCCTCGCCGCCAATTTCGCCGGCCCGGTTCACGGTCTGGGCATCGGCTTCGTGGGCGTGTCGCTCGCGTTCGGCCTGACCGTCCTGACTATGGCTTATGCAATCAGCCACATCTCCGGCTGCCATCTGAATCCGGCGGTAAGCGTCGGCCTGACCGTCGCGGGCCGCTTTCCGGCGCGCGATCTGCTGCCGTACATCGTCGCCCAGTTGATCGGCGCGGTGCTGGGTGCGCTGGTGCTGTCGCTCATCGCGTCGGGCAAACCCGGCTTCGACCTCGTTGCCAGCGGCTTTGCCAGCAACGGCTATGGCGAACGCTCGCCGGGCCACTACTCGCTCACCGCGGCATTCATTTGCGAAGTGGTGATGACCGGCTTCTTCCTCTTCGTCATTCTCGGCTCGACCGACAAGCGCGCGCCGGCTGGCTTCGCGCCGATCGCCATCGGCCTGTGCCTCACGCTGATTCACCTGATCTCGATTCCGGTCACCAACACGTCGGTCAATCCGGCACGTTCCACGGGGCCGGCGCTGTTCGTCGGCGGTGCGGCGATGGATCAATTGTGGCTGTTCTGGGTTGCGCCGATCCTCGGCGCAGTGATCGCGGGCGTGTTGTACCCGGTCATCGCTGAAAGCCGCAGCGGCAATTCGCAGAAGCTGGCGCTCGACTAATTCGCGCGCAGTCATTTCGGCAATAAAGCGGGCGCCTCGGCGCCCGCTTTATTTTGCGGCCGATGGCGCCGGGTCTCGATATCGCCGCGATGACGCACTCGCGCCCGCTGCTAGAATCGTGCGACTTCCCAAGCTCGCACAGGTGCTCCCTATGAAGCGTTTCCGCGGATTCCTGCATGGCGTCGCGCTTGCCATCGGCGGCTTGTGCTCCGGTGTGCTGGCGCTACCCACGGCGCATGCGGCCGACGGCCGGACGGAAACGCTCGTGTTCGTGCGGCACGGCGAGAAACCCGCCCAAGGCTATGGGCAGCTGAACTGCCAGGGACTCAACCGCGCGCTGGCCTTGCCGGCGGTGATCGCGGCCAAGTTCGGCAAACCGGATGCGATCTACGCACCCGATCCCGGCCAGCAGAAAGACGATGGCGGCAAGCCCTACTACTATATCCGGCCGCTTGCGACGATCGAGCCGACCGCCATCCAGTTCCAGATGCCGGTGCAAACGCCGTATGGTTTCGCTCAAATCGACCAGCTCGGCACCGCGCTCGTCAACCCGGCCAATCGCAACAAGCTCATTGTCGTCGCGTGGGAACACAAGCTAATCGTGAAGCTATTGCGCCAGATGATGACCGCGCATGGCGGTAATGCCGCCGATGTCCCGAACTGGAAGAGCGACGACTTCGACAGTATTTATATTGTTCGCCTCGACTGGGATAACGGCACCGCGCGCGCCAGCTTCAAACACGATCGACAGGGGTTGGACGGGCGCGCGACCGATTGCCCTTGCGCGCAGTTGCAGGGGACGTCGCCGGCGGCTTCGTCGGCGGCTTCTTCGAGTGCGGCAGATTAATCGGGTAATACAGATGTAAGCCGCAATTACGCAAGCGGCCATTTGATTTGAGTACAGCGAGGCGACGGGCGCGATCCGGTGTGGTCCAAGTAGCCGCGAATCCCTATCTGACGGGGCTTTGACCGAGCGGCTCTCGGCGCGCGGTGTGCCTATGCAGGGCTCCCCACACCTTTCAAATCCTGCGGCGATGCTTGCAGTCCGTAACATCTCGTCGCAGTCCCCATCGACCGGAATGCGTAGATTGATCCTGTGCGACAAACATACGTCGCCTCACAGGAGAACAAACATGAAACGCATCGTCACTCACTTGCTGGTTGCTGCAGGACTCGCGGCGGGCGCATGCGGTGTCGCGCAAGCGCATACGGATCTGAACATCGGCCTGTCGCTCGGCGCACCGGTTTATACCCGCCCGGCTCCGGTCTATGTCGCGCCGCAGCCCGTCTACTACGGCAACGGTGGCTGGGACCACCGCTACGATCGCGGCGACTACTACCGTGGCGACCATCGATATGATCGCGACTGGCACCACAATGATCGCGGCTGGGGCCACGATAACCGGGGCGACCATGACAACCGCCGTGGCGGATGGCACGGGTAATCTTCCGGCTGCGCCTGCCGTTGGCCGGTGAGACAGTTTGCCGACTTTGATGGACCTTTAGTCGCGCAACGCCGTGACTCGCAGCCTGAACCGACCGGCGTGCCCACGTGAAAGAAGCGGCCTGCATCCATGAAACTGGATGCGGGCCGTTTCCATTTCCGCTCAGGACATCAGTTCGTCGTCGAGCGAGAAAAGCTTGCGCAGATGGTGCGCGACGCCCGCTTCGAAGTTGTTGCCGATGCGCGGCACGTTCGGCAAACGCGTGATGAGGTCGGGATTGGCGTTGTTCATCATGAAGGGATGGCCGGCCGTTTCCAGCAGATCGATATCGTTCATGTTGTCGCCGAAAGCGACGCATTGCGAGGTGTCCACGCCAAGGCGTTCGAGCACGATGCGCAGCGCGCGGCCTTTCGAGACGTTCGCCGTCATCACTTCCAGACAGTCCGGCAGCGAATAGGTCACGTATAAGGCATCGCCGAATTCGCTGGCGAGATTGGCCGCGACCTGCGCAAGATCAGCGGGATCGCCGATGTAGAGGGCCTTCGCGATGTCGACGCCGTCGTGTTTCGGCAGGTCGGTCACCTCGTAGGTGAAGCCCGAGTCCTGGTGAAACTTCAGCAGATCCGGCGCGTCGCGGTCGATCAGCCACGCCTGATCGGCGAACAGGTTGACGATCACGCGACCATGCGCGCCAGCGACTTCCGGCTGTACCAGTCGTTGCACGATAGCCGGAGGCAGGTCGTCGGCGTGGATCACCGTGTTGTCCGGCGCGTGGATGCGCGCGCCATTGGATGTAATCAGATACGGATTGATGCCCAGCACGTCGCGGATGCCGGCGACATCGCAATAGTGACGGCCGGTTGCAATCACGAACCGCAACCCGTCGCTTTCAAGTTTGCGCACAGTGGCGATCGTAAACGGGTCCACCTGGTGATCCGCGTTGAGCAGCGTGCCGTCGAGATCCGTGGCGATGACTTTGTACATAGTTTGGGCAGGCGGGCAGCGTCGAAGCTGCGTATTTTACCGTTGCCGGCCGCATTCGCCTGAACGTGTTCGCCGTGCGCGACTATTCTCGGCCGCAAGCGTACGACTCACGCGCGCCGCGGTTCACCGTTTTCAGGCGCCAATGCGGGCTGCTTCACGTTGCGCCAACTGCAATCCACCGTGCGCCGAGTCGGCCAGCGGTTCGCGCAAACGCGCCTGATAAATCGGTGGCACGTACTCGCGCAGCGGCGCGCCGAGGCCGCCGCACAACGCGACCGGCAGGCTCGCCGACGGGTCCAGCGCGGCAATCATCTTGCCCACCTCGATGCCGGCCTCGCCGAGCAAACGCGCCGCGAACGGATGCGCGCGGTGGGCAATGACAATCGGCGCGAGCCTCGCATAAGCCGTCTGGTTGGCTTCGCAGAGCCAGACGACGAGGCTGTCGCGGTCGTGCGCGCCGGTGTGCGCGACCAGGGCCCGCGCAAATTCGTCGATGGGACCGCGGCCGTCCAGCGCATGCTGGGCATGCACGATGGCCCGCAGTCCAAGCCACGCGCCGCTTGCTTCGTCGCCCGATGGAAAGCCGTAGCCGCTGACCTGGCGGCATTCGCCCTCGCCGTCCAGCACGGCCGCCACGCTGCCGGTGCCGAGCGCGACGATCACGCCGCGCGCGCCGCCGTGTGCGCCCACCAAGGTGGTGTAGGCGTCGCTTTCCACGGCGAGTCCCGCTAGCGCGGGCGCTTGTGCGCGAAACGCCGCCAGCCAGTCGCGATTGTTGACGCCTGCCAATCCGCAGCCGAGCACGCAGCGCGACCAGTCCAGTGCCTTGCCGGCGCTCGCAAATGCTTCGCCGCAGCCGGCCGCGATAGCCTGCCACGCACGTTCGACGCCGAGCCCCAAGCCCGACGGCCCGCTTGCCGCCTGCGCCAGCTCGCGGCCTTGCGCGTCGCCGAGCACGACCCGGGTGCCGCTGCCGCCGCCGTCAATGCCGATCAGAAAGAAGTCTGTGTTCATGGAAACGAGTGAGTTCCGTGGATGAATAACGCATAGCGTGGCAGGTCAGTTTCAATCCGGCAATCGGCCGAATGGCCAGCTTGCAGTGCGCTCGGCTTCGGCTATGCTGGCGGGCGACATCAAAACGCAGGAGCGCGACAGTGACACAGCGATGCAACTGGGTATCGAGCGAAGCGCTCGCACAGTATCACGACGCCGAATGGGGCGTCCCCTCGCGCGACGACCAGCATCTGTTCGAGATGCTCGTGCTGGAAGGCGCTCAGGCCGGCTTGTCGTGGTCGACGATTCTCAACAAACGGGCCGGCTATCGCCGCGCATTTGCGGACTTCGACATCGCCAAGGTTGCGCGGTTTACGCCGAAGCACGTGGACGCGCTGGTGGTAGACGAAGGTATCGTGCGCCACCGCGGCAAGATCGAAGCGGCCATTACCAACGCGCGTGCCGTCCAGCAGATTCAGAGCGAACACGGCTCGCTCGCCAACTTCGTGTGGTCGTTCGTCGATCAAACGCCTATCCAGAACGATTGGACTTCTTACAAGCAGGCGCCTGCGTCGACCGACATTTCGGACGCGCTGAGCAAGGGGCTGAAGCGCTACGGCTGCAAGTTCGTCGGCTCGACGATCTGTTACGCGTTCATGCAAGCAGTCGGCATGGTGAACGACCACGAGGCGAGTTGCATGTGTCGCGCGCGATGCGCGGCGCTTGGCAAGAAAGGCCGCAATCGTAAAGCGGGCTGAGGCGGCCCGGCATTCGCCCTCGCTTAGTGCCGCTGTTCTAACAAAGGACGGCGGCTCAGGGAAACTCCCAGGCGTTACGCCGCGTGCCCGGCCAGCACCTCGCGGCGCAAGGCCTGGAGCACGCGAACACGACAACTCACGACGCCGGGTTCGGCGCGATGCGCCCATCCGGTAAAGCCCTGCTGCGCGTTCCGGGCATGTCGGTCGTTATACGGTTATGAGTTGCGGCTGCGGCAGACGGCGAAACCTGCGGCATGGAGTGCATCGCGCAAGACGAGCCAAACCGGGAATTGGCGCCTTTTCGTCACGCTAGTCCGGCGTTCGCCGAATGGAGCACGCTCGATACTGCAAGTCATGCGCTCGAACAACGAATAACCGCTGCGTAACGCGTGGGAGACCAACCATGAAAACTCTTAGCTTCCTGACGCATCAGGAGATTTTCGACCAGGCCGTGGATCATTTGTTGGGCCAGAAGCGCGCCGCGCTACTGCCGCGAGGCGGCGGCGCTTATCGCGGCTACTGTGGCGGCTGCCCGGTCGGCAGCTTCATCAAACCGCGCGACTACATGACCGCGATGGAAGGCATTCCGGTGCGCTTCATCGGCAAAACGCCTGCGGAGATGCCTGCATATATGGACGTCGGCGTGTCCGCACTGAAGAAGGCGCTGCTGCGCTCGCGCATCAACGTGTACGACGCGGCCACCGTCGACCTGCTCAGTTGCCTGCAAAACGTGCACGACGTATTCGGCACTTGGGAATGGCTGGAACGCCTGGCCTCGATCGCCCGTCAGTTTGGCTTGTCCGCTGACCGGCTGAAAAGCGCGGCGTAGGCAGAAAAAAACCCGCTTGGATGCCGCAGCGGCGCCACGCTGCGTTGTCGCGGCGCACCGGCAACGGTTCCGCAAACCCGAGCTCCCGAGTCACCAAGGCCGCCTTCGCCCATTCCAGACTGAGCGCTCCATTTGACGCCCAAAAAGCAAAACGGCGATGTGGCTTCTTTCGAAGCTCACACCGCCGTTCGGCCGTGCGGAAAACGCGTGCTTAGTGCAGCTTTTTCGGCAGCATCTGGCTGCGCAGGCGCTTGTGCAGGCGCTTCACAGCAGCAGCCTTCTTGCGCTTACGTGCCGTGGTCGGCTTTTCGTACGATTGACGCTCACGCAGTTCAGCGATCAGGCCATTCTTTTCGATTGCGCGACGAAAGCGGCGAATCGCCACTTCGAACGGCTCGTTTTCTTTCAGAAGAATCGTCGTCATTTAATTCCTAACTCAATCACTTGATAGGGGTAAATTGCGTGGCGGCATACCGCTCACGCGCCGGCCCTCCGGTCGTTTCAGTTCATGGCCAGTAACAGGCAAACGCGGGCAGAACCCGGCCAAACCACGAATGAAACGGAGGCAAAGCGGCCACGGAGGCCGGAAAAGAGAGGTGGGGAGTTCACCGCGGAACGCGGACAGACATAATGCAAAAGCCGCGTCTGCTGCTGTTTCGCCAACCTTTCATCAATAAAAAGCTTTGACGAAACAGGCAAAGATCTCAATTCACTCCCGATGATATCAGGAAACTCTCCATCCTACCAGGGGTTTAGGGATTGCGCCAGGTCGCCTATTGCATGCTCAGGCGCTCGCTTCGTCCAGTTCACGGATATCGGCGCCCGTGAGCATCAGATGCACAGCGGCCGCGAGGCTTTTGAGTTGCTCGACAGAAGTCGCGCTGGCAATCGGGGCCGTAACACTGGGTCGCGCGATCAACCAAGCCAGAGCGACGGTGGCCGGTGTGCTGCCATGAGCGTCCGCGACCCGATCCAGCGCGTCGAGAATTCGCAAACCGCGATCATTCAGATACTTTTCGACCCGGCTGCCGCGCGCCTTATCGGCCAGATCCGCCTGCGAACGGTATTTCCCGGACAGAAAGCCGCTCGCCAGACTGTAGTACACCACCACGCCGAGCTGGTTGGCGAGCGCCACCGGTTCGATGTCGCGCTCATATTCGGCGCGATCATACAGGTTGTACTCCGGTTGCAGCACCTGGTATTCGGGCAGGCCGTGCTGCCGGGATACGGCCAGCGCTTCTTCCACCCGCGCGCCGCTGTAGTTCGACGCGCCGATCACCCGCACCTTGCCCGCCTCGATCAGCTTCTGATACGCGCCCAGTGTTTCGGCGAGCGGCGTTTCGGTGTCGTCGTCGTGAGAAAAGTAGACGTCGATGTAGTCGGTCTGCAAGCGCCGCAGCGAATCCTCGACGGCCGCCTGTATGTTGGCCACCGACAACCCTTTGCGCTGCGGATGCTTCGAGACCTTGGTAGCGAGCACGATCTTGTCGCGCTTGCCGCTCTGGCGGAACCACTTGCCGATGATCGTTTCCGATTCGCCGCCCTGGTTGCCGGGCACCCATGCGGAATAGACATCGGCGGTATCGATAAAGTCGAGACCGGCGTCGACAAACGCATCCAGAATCGAAAACGAGGTGGCTTCATCGGCGGTCCAGCCGAAAACATTGCCGCCGAACATAAGCGGCGCGACCTGTAATTCCGAACGCCCAATCCTGCGCTTTTGCATGATTTCTCCAGGGTTTGTCACAAGAGAAAACGAGAATACGCCGTCTTTTCAATACCTGCAGCGCATCTGCCGAATAAGGCTGCAAGGGGCTTTGAGCCACATTGCAATATGCCCGGCGTGGAAAGCGTTAGGTCCGTCATTGCATAAGTCCCTCAAGTTTTTTTTAGTGGGGCCGTCAACCTTCACTGAGGCGGCCAGCAATGAACGAGTGCTTCCGCCGATGCCAACGTGGCGTATTGGGCTCAAGGCTTATTTAGGAGATTTTCCATGCTCGGAATCAATAGCAACATCAACTCGCTGGTTGCACAGCAAAACCTTAATGGCTCGCAAAGCGCCCTTTCGCAAGCCATCACCCGCCTGTCGTCGGGCAAGCGCATCAACAGCGCGGCTGACGATGCAGCAGGCCTGGCAATCTCGACGCGTATGCAAACGCAGATCAACGGCCTGAACCAGGGCGTGTCGAATGCGAATGACGGCGTGTCGATGATTCAAACCGCATCGAGCGCACTGTCCTCGCTGACCTCCAGCCTGCAACGTATCCGTCAGCTGGCGGTGCAAGCATCGACCGGTTCGCTGTCGTCGAGCGACCAGGCAGCGCTGCAGAAGGAAGTTTCGGCGCAGATCGCTGAAGTGAACCGTATCGCATCGCAAACGACATACAACGGCACGAACATTCTGGACGGCTCGGCAGGCAGCGTGTCGTTCCAGGTCGGCGCAAACGTCGGTCAGACGATCAGCCTGGACCTGAGCCAATCGATGTCGGCAGCGAAGATCGGTGGCGGTCTGGTGCAAACGGGTCAAACGGTTGGCACGATCGCGGTCAGCCTGGACGCAGCCGGCGCATACACCAGCACCGGCGCGACGATCACGTCGGTCAACGTTCTGTCGGACGGCAAGGGCGGCTACACCTTCACGGACCAGAACAACACTGCCATCACGGCGGGCGTTGCAAGCGCAATCTTCAGCGCAGGCACGGGCGCGGGCTCCGGCACGGCCATCACCAGCCTCGCCATCAGCACGGCAGCTCTGCCGACGACCGGCGCAGCTTCCGGTGCCGCCATCGCCGCAGTCAATCAGATCAACGCGATCAACGCGCCGCCGACGGTTTCGGGCCTCGACATCAGCACGGTCACGGGCGCGAACGAAGCGATGGTCTCGATCGACAACGCATTGCAGACGGTCAACACGCTGCAAGCCGCACTGGGCGCCGCGCAAAACCGCTTCACCGCAATCGCGACGTCGCAGCAAGCGGAGTCGACCGACCTGTCGTCGGCACAATCGCAAATCACGGACGCCAACTTCGCACAAGAAACGGCGAACCTGAGCAAGGCGCAAGTGCTGCAACAAGCTGGTATCTCGGTGTTGGCGCAAGCTAACTCGAACCCGCAGCAAGTTCTGAAGCTCCTGCAGTAAGAGCTGATGCGGTAACGGCGATGCGTCGCGCGTAAGCGGGGCGCATCGCCGGGTTTGAAACGACGGGAGGCATGCCTCCCGCTGTGCATTTCGATCACATAGTGATGTAGCATCGCGCACCACCTAATACAGATTTCCAGACGCCCGGAGCCTCTGCATGTCCTCGATCTCAACCTCGTCTTCTACAGCTAGCGCCAACGCCGCGCTGCAGTCGGCTGCTCAATCGATCATCAGCGGCTCGACGGGCAATTCGTCGATGGACGTGTCGACGCTCGTCACGGCACTCGTGAACGCGAAGGTCGCCGGGCAAACTTCGGCTCTGGCGGCACGACAAACCACCGACAGCACCACGCTGTCGGCGTACGGCGCCCTAAGCTCCGCGCTCAGCGCATTGCAGTCGGGCATCACGAATCTCGCCAACGGCAACACGCTGGCAACATTCGCGGCAACCGCGAGCGGCACCGGGTTGACCGCGACAGCCGGCGTCGGCGCCGTGGCCGGCAGTTATTCGATCGCCGTCACGCAGATCGCCAGCTCGCAAGCCTTGTCGTCGGCGGCCTTCGGCTCCACGACGCAACTGGGCACCGGCACGTTGTCGATTTCGATGAACGGCAAGTCGATGGATATCAACGTCGACAGCACCAACAACACACTCTCGGGCATCGCGTCGGCGATCAACGCGAGCAGCAGCAACCCCGGCGTCACAGCAACCATCGTCACCGGCACGGACGGTGCCCACCTCGTGCTGCGCGCGGCGAACACGGGGGCGGCCAATGTCATCAATGTTTCGACCAGCAACATCACGAGCGACACCGGCCTGTCGAGCCTCGGCGTGACGTCGACGGCAAGCACCACGGGCGGCCAGTCGACAATAACGTCGGCTAATTCGAGCAGCGCGTGGACGCAGAGCGGCTACGCGCAAGACGCGGAGTACACGATCGGCGGAATCGCGGGCAGCAGCGCGAGCAACGCGGTGACGGGCGCCATTTCAGGCGTGACGATCAACCTGACGGCGGCGGCGGTCGGCACGCCCGCAGGCACCCCGCAGACGCTGACCATCGCGCAGGACACCACCGCACAGAACACCGCGATCAACAATTTCGTGAGCCTGTACAACACCGTCGTCACGACGATGTCCACGCTCACTTCGTTCAGCGCCGGCTCGACGTCGCAAGGCCCGCTGCTGGGCGACTCCACGCTGCAGACCATCAAGAACACGCTGGCCAACATCATCGGCGGCGCGGTCGGCTCGGGCAGCACCGGCACCACGCTGGCGGCGATCGGCATCACGCTGAAGGACGATCCGGCCGACGGCACGATGGTGGTCGACAACAACGCGCTGAACACGGCGCTGACCAGCAGCCCGGCCACGGTCGCATCGCTCTTCAACTCGACCAACGGCATCGCCGAGCAGTTGAACGCCAGCATCACCACCTTCACGCAGACCGGCGGCATCATTGATACGCGCAACAGCGCGCTGAACGCCGACCTGAAGAGCATCACCACGCAACAAACCGCGCTCGCCGACTACACGACACAATTGACGAACCAGTATCAGGCGCAGTTCACCGCCCTGAACACGTTGATGGCGACCATGAACAACAATTCGCAATACCTGACCGCGCTGTTCGGCGGCACCAACAGCGCAGGCGCGCTGGCCACGAACAAGGGCTAAGCCATGACCGCGCACAACCTGAACCAGATGGAATTGGTCGAACGTGTGCTTTCGATCACGCGGCAAATCGAGCAGGCCGCCTCGCTGGCGGACTGGCCGGAAGCCGCCCGCCTGACCGAAACGCGTTCGCCGCTGCTGATGTCGCTCACCGCGGATCAGGAACCGGCGGCGCTAGACATGATCCGCCAGATCCAGACGATCGACGCGGCGCTCCTCGCGGACGCGGCAGTCACCCAGAACGAACTGCATTTCGAGTTCGAAGCGGCGATCGGACGCACCAAGGCCGCCGGCGAATATCAGCGGATGGCCCGCCTGTAAAAAACCCGGAGCGGAGCCGCGCAAGGCGGCATCCGTTCCCGGAAAGCCGGTTCAGCCGGCCGACCCAATAATAAGAACTACGTGCCGAAGTGAGGCGCGCTCGTTCCCTCGGCCCGCCTCGTGCGGGCTTTTTTCTTGCCTTTCGGCTTTCCGGCCCCTTCCTCCATACGCTAAACAGGCGGCCTTTTTACCGTCATCTCCGCGCATCGGAAAGACCGGCCTCGTCGCACAATTTCCTCCATAGAACATTTTGCGCCGAGACCATGACTCTCCTGTACGAGCAGCCGCCTGCTGAACCCCTGACGCCCGAACAACAACTCGAGCAGGACATTGCGCTTGTGTTGCAAACGGCGCTCGACCATCACCACAAGGGCGAATTCGAGGACGCCGAAGCGCTCTACCGGGCGATCCTCGATGCAAAGCCGCAGCACGCGGATGCCCTGTATGACCTAGGTGTGTTGCTCGGTCAAACCGGCCGCCCAGAAAACGCCGTGCCTGTGTTCGAGTTAGCGCTGGGCCAACAGCCGCATAACGGCCAGTATTGGGCGGCATATGTCAGTGCGTTGATCGACGCCGGTGAAAGCGCCGCTGCGTGGCTTGCACTGGAAATGGGCCAGAAGCAGGGTCTGAAGGGTCCGGCGGTAGACGGCCTGATCGTACGAATGGCCAATCCCGGCAAGGTCATCGCGACGCAGCCTGTGGCAGTACAGAACTCGCAGGCCGGCGGCAGCGCCGCTGTCGAGACAGATACCGGCGCGGCAAATACAGCGGCCGAAACCGGTAAATCCACAATCGCGGCCGGACGGCGCGTGAGCCAACAGGAAACGACGCGATTCACGTCGCTGTACAACAAAGGCCAAATCGCCGACGCCGTCAAACTGGCGCGAACGTTCACCCAGCGGTTTCCCGCCGACGGTAACGCGTGGCGCTGGCTCGGCATTGCACTGCATCGTCTAGGCCGGTACGACGACGCGCTCATTCCCTTGCGCAAAGCTGCCGAACTGCTGCCGGAGGAACTGGAAAGCCGCACTGTACTCGCGGATACGCTGCGCCTGAAAGGCCTGCACAAGGATGCCGAAGAAGTCTGCCGCGCGATCATCGCGATCAATCCGGCGTACGCCGAAGCGCAACGAATCTACGGCATGTCGCTGGTTCACCAGGGACGCGTGGCCGAGGGTCTGGCAGCCGCGCGGCGCGCAATCGAACTGGCGCCGGACACGTCCGGCATGCACAACACGCTGGGCGTGCTGCTGCTCGATCTGGGCATGGTGAGCGAGGCTGAAAAAAGCTTTCGCGTCGCGCTGGAGAAGGACCCGAAAGATGCGATCGCAGCGGACAATTATCTGTTTTCGCTCACTCACAATCCCGCAGTCAAGCAGGACACGCTGTTCGCCGAACACCTCAAATTCGCTCAACAGCACGAAGCGCCAGTGCGCGCGCAATGGCCGCGTCATGTGAACAAGCGCACGCCGAATCGCAAGCTGAAAATCGGCCTCGTTTCCGGCGACTTGTTCCGTCACGCGGTTGCCTCTTATCTGCTGCCGATCATGGAGCGCCTCGCGACCGATCCCGGTGTCTCACTGCATGTGTACAACAACCACATTGCGGTAGACGACTACACCCATCTGCTGCGCAAATGCGCCCATGAGTGGCACCAGGTCACCGGCATGCCGGACGCGCAGTTGGCGAACCGGATTCGCGAAGACAGAATCGACATTCTGTTCGACCTGTCCGGCCATACGGGCCGCAACCGCCTTCTCACGTTCGCGCGCAGGCCCGCGCCGATCCAGGTCAGCTGGCTCGGCTACCCTGCCACGACCGGGCTAAGTGCGATGGACTATTACCTCGTGGACCGGTTCGGCGTGCCGTTCGGCCCGGCGGAGCAAATGTTCTCCGAAAAGATCGTGCATTTGCCGGCGAATGCGCCCTTCCTGCCGGAAGAAAGCGCGCCGCCGGTCAATATTCTGCCGGCCATGCACAACGGCTATGTGACATTCGGCAGCTTCAACCGCCTCAACAAATTGCGCCCCGATGTGATCGCTCTCTGGGCGCAATTGCTGCACGCACAACCGTCGTCGCGAATGTTGCTGGGCGCGATTGCAACCGACGAGGATGAGCAGCTTCTGATTGACTGGTTTGCCGACGCAGGCATCTCGCGCGAGCGCCTGCTGTTCCGCCGCCGTTCGAGCATTCCGGTCTACCTGCAACAGCATTTTCACGTCGACATCTGCCTCGACACGTTCCCGTACACGGGCTCGACCACTGTGCTGAACTCATTGTGGATGGGCGTGCCGACCTTGACGATTGCAGGCGACACGTTGCCCAGCCGCGCCGGCACCACCTGGATGTCGCATGTCGGGCTGGAACAGTTTCTCGCCACGGACAAGGCGGATTTCGTCACCAAGGGCGTCGCGTTGTCCTCCGATATCGCCACGCTCGCCGCGCTGCGTACGGGCTTGCGCGAGCGCTGCATGGCGTCGGCGGCATTCCGGCCTGAAGTGGTCGCTGCCGGTTTGTCGCGCGCGTTGAGAATCATGTGGCAACGCTGGTGTGACGATCAGCCGCCCGTCGCATTCGAAGTCACGGCGGAAGAAGCCGTTGCCGCCACGGTCGACACCGCCGCTCCGTCCAGATCAGAGGAAAACAAATGAATGCAGCCTTACCACTTGGGGCCGTCGCGCCGCAGATCGACGAGCGCATTTACGTTACCCAGCCGCATCTCCCGCCGCTCGAAGACTTCATTCCCTATCTTCAACAGATCTGGGACAGCAAGATCCTGACCAATGCCGGCCCGTTTCACCAGCAGTTCGAAGCGGCGCTGTGCAAGTATCTCGGCGTCAAGCATCTTGCGCTGTTCACCAACGGCACGCTGGCGCTGCTCACCGCGCTGCAGGCGTTGCGCGTGACCGGCGAAGTGATCACCACGCCCTATTCGTTCGTTGCCACCGCGCACTCGCTGGTCTGGAACGGTATCAAGCCGGTATTCGTCGACGTCGATCCGCACACGCTGAATCTCGACCCTGCGAAGATCGAGGCAGCGATCACGCCGCAGACCACCGCGATCATGCCGGTGCATTGCTACGGCAAGCCGTGCGACGTCGACGCGATTCAGAAGATCGCCGACAACTACAATCTGAAGGTGATCTACGACGCGGCCCATGCTTTCGGCGTGCAGACCGAAACCGGCAGCGTGCTCGAGCACGGCGACCTCGCCGTTCTGAGCTTCCACGCGACCAAGGTCTTCAACACGTTCGAAGGCGGCGCGATCATCTGTCAGGACGCCAAGACAAAGCAGCGCATCGACCATCTGAAGAACTTCGGTTTCGTGGATGAAGTGACCGTGGTGGCGTCAGGCATCAACGGCAAGATGAGCGAGATCAACGCGGCATTCGGCTTGCTGCAATTGCAGCACATTGATGAAGCGCTGGCACGGCGCGCGCGGATCGATGCGCTCTACCGCGAACGGTTGCGCGACGTGCCCGGTATCAGCTGCGTGCCGAAAGGGGGCGAGAAAGTGGCGAACCACTCGTATTTTCCGATTCTCGTCGGCCCGGAGTACCCAATCAGCCGCGACGTGCTGTATCAGAAGTTCCGCGACGCGAACATTTACGCGCGCCGCTATTTCTATCCGCTGATCTCGGACTTTCCGATTTATCGCGGCCTGCCTTCCGCACGCCCGGAAAACCTGCCGGTCGCGCACGCCGCTTCACAGAAGATACTGTGTCTGCCGATCTTCCCGGCACTGACGGACGACATGCTCGACCGCATCGTCGGGATCATCGCGGGTAGCTGAACGTCATGAAGCTCGCGATCATGCAGCCCTACCTGTTTCCGTACATCGGATATTTCCAGCTGGCGGCGGCAGTCGACAAGTTCGTCTTTTACGACGACGTGAACTTCATCAAGAATGGCTGGATCAACCGCAACCGGATGTTGCTGGGCGACCAGGTGCGTTATCTCACCGTGCCGCTCCGCGGTGCGAGTCCTTCGTTAAAGATCAACGAGGTACTGGTCGAACCGCGCGAGCGCTGGCTGCGCAAGCTGCTGGAATCGATTCGGCATGCGTATGCCAAAGCGCCTCACTACGCGCAGGTCAGCGCGTTGGTCGGGCGGATTCTGGCAGAGCCTCTCGCACCTGTTTCGCAGCTCGCGTCGCACACTGTCATGGAAATTTGCAAGTACCTCGAGATCGATACAGAATTCGTCCCGTCTTCGACGAAGTACGGCAATGCGCAACTCAAAGGTGCCGAGCGGGTCATCGATATCTGCGCGAGAGAGCACGCGAGCACCTATGTGAATCTGCCGGGTGGCCGCGCACTTTACGATAGTGCGGCATTCTTGACGCGCGGCGTGGAGCTCGCCTTCGTTGAACCGAACCTGTGTCCCTATACGCAGTTTGACGATACTTTTCACCCCGCCTTATCGATTCTCGACGTCCTGATGTTCAACAGCAAAAACAGCGTCAGAGATATGCTGTGCGTCGAGGTGAACGCATGATCCCGCGCGAGCCGCGCGCAATCGGCGGATATTTCGAACTGGAACTTCCACGAGCAGGAGCGACGCTTCACGACGACGCGTTGCGTTTCCAGTCGTCGCGCGCGGCGTTTCTTGCGCTGCTTCGGGCAGTGCGGCCGACTGCCGTCTGGATGCCCTGGTACATTTGCGACGCGATGATCGAGCCACTGCGCATGACCGGCACGCCGTTCAAACGCTATCGGCTCGACGCCGAATTGCGCGTGCAGCCTGTCGATATCGCACAAGGTGAGTGGCTAGTTTACGTCAACTATTTCGGCTTGTGCGCTCAACAGGTCGACGATGTGCTCAGCCGGTTCCCACGCGAACGCGTCGTGATCGACAATGCGCAGGCGTTGTTCGCGCGGTCCGCGGATTGCCTCGCCACGCTGTACTCGCCGCGCAAATTCCTTGGCGTGCCGGATGGCGGATACCTCGTTACACGGCAGCCGATCGCAATGCCGGAAGCTGTCGACGATGCCTCGTTGCTGCGCAGCGGCTATCTGCTGACAAGGCTCGCGAAAGATGCGGAAGCAGGTTACTCCGACTACGCCGCGGCCGAAGAAAGCCTCAAGCACCAGGAACCGTTGCGCATGTCGGCACTGACGCAACGGCTGCTCGCCGGCGTCGACTACGAAAGCGTCCGCGCACGGCGAGCAGAAAATTTCGCCTATCTGCACGATAAATTGCAGCGCTATAACCGCTTCACGTTTCGTTACGACGAAGATGCGGCGCCGCTCTGCTACCCGTTTTTCGGCGCGCCGCCCGGCATGCGCGAGGTTCTTCGAGCGCAACGCATCTATACGCCCACTTACTGGCCGGATATCGCAACCGCTGCAGGCGCACCGGACTTCGAGCGCAGGCTTCCCGAATCGACCTTGTGCCTTCCTTGCGATCAGCGGCTGACGCACAGCGATCTGGCGCCGATGGTGCAACACCTACTGGACCGACTCGCATGAGCGACAACACGATATTCCTGCGCGAGATCGAACGAGGCGACCTGTCGACCATCAACACATGGCGCGCCGACAAGACGCTGGTCAGTCATTTGGGCGGCGCCTTCCGATACGTGGGCACCGAGATCGACAGTAAATGGTTCGATAGCTATCTCGGCTCCCGGACGAACAACGTGCGTCTCGCCGTGTGCCTC
This sequence comes from Paraburkholderia sp. BL17N1, assembly GCF_003634175.1. Classification (NCBI taxonomy): domain Bacteria; kingdom Pseudomonadati; phylum Pseudomonadota; class Betaproteobacteria; order Burkholderiales; family Burkholderiaceae; genus Paraburkholderia; species Paraburkholderia sp. BL17N1. The sequence goes on along the minus strand of NZ_RBIW01000001.1, from coordinate 1,519,457 downwards.
GCGTCTACACAGGAAGTTGTCGGCGTGACGTATCTGCTAGGAATCGACTGGGTGAGCCGCTGCGCGGAGTTCTCGATTCAGATCGGCGCCGAGACGGCTCGCGGCCGGGGCATTGGCGAGGCCGCCACGCGCCAGACGCTCGAGCACGCATTTGGCGACCTCAACCTCCACCGTATTTCGCTGACCGTGCTCGCGTCAAATGCGCGCGCCATCGCGCTCTACGAGAAAGTGGGCTTTCGCGCCGAAGGTCTTTTACGCCAGGCCGTCTTCAAAGGCGACCGCTATCTCGACGTCATGCCGATGGCCATTCTGGCCGCCGATCGACACTGAGCCTTTTGCTTTTGCCGTTACCTCGCTCCATTCATGAACACGATTGACGCTCGACACCACACCGAACTCGCCACGGCGGGATGGACGGTGCTCCCCGGACTGATTCACACCGAATTGCTCGATTCGCTGGTGAAGGCGCTCGGTCCTTCGCTCGCGTTGCGCGACCAGATCAGGCGACGCAACGGCGTGCTGGAAAACAGCGCCGGCACTTTGCATCATCTGCTGATGGATGACCCGAGCTACGTCGAATTGCTGGCGCAATTCTCAGCGCTCGAGCCGCTTTTCAAAGAATACTTCGAAGGCAACTTCGTTCTGAATTCGTACGGCGGCGTGATCAACGAGCGCGACTCGCGCTCTTACGTGCAGAACGTGCACCGCGATATCCGTTTCGGCTCCGACTCGCGGCGCTTCATGGTGAACGCATTGGTGATGCTCGACGATTTCACGCTGGCCAATGGCGCGACGCATATTCTTTCGCACTCGCAGAATCTCCAGCAGCAGCCCACCGACGAGCATTTCTACGCGCAGGCTGCGCGGGCGACCGGAAAGCGCGGTTCGGTTCTGCTGTTCGATTCCCGCATGTGGCACGCCACCGGCCGCAATACCACCGATGCGCCGCGCCGTGCGCTGACACTGACGTTCACCAGCCCCTTCTTCAAGCCGCAGCTCGACTACGCGCGGCTATTCGGATACCGCAATCTCGACCGCTGCAACGCATGGATGCGCCAGGTGCTCGGCTTCAACGCCCGGGTGCCGGAGTCGCTCGACGAGTTTTATGTGCCGGTTGAGCAGCGGTTCTATCAACGTGGACAGGATTGACGACCATGAACAGAGACTACGACGCGGAAGCGAAAGATCATCCCGAACATCGCTACGCTTACGACTTCGATTATCTGATGCACGAATACATGCTTCGGACATTCGTACCGTTCGTCGTCGGCGGCAACGCGCTCGAACTCGGATGCTTCGAAGGTAACTTCACGCGACTCCTGGCACAGCGCTTCGATTCACTGGAAGTCGTCGAGGCATCGGCAGACTGCATTGCCGTTGCGTCGGACAGGACGAAAGGCGCTGTCAAATTCCATCACTCGACGTTCGAGACTTTCGAACCGGCGCAACGCTACGACAACATCTTCCTGATTCATACGCTCGAACACCTCGATCATCCGGTCGAAGTCCTGAGCCGGATCGGCAACTGGCTATCGAAAGGCGGCCGCCTGTTCGTGGCCGCGCCAAATGCGCGCGCCGGATCGCGGCAGATCGCAGTCAACATGGGGCTGATCGACCATCACGCGGCCGTGACGGCGGCTGAAGCCGCACACGGTCATCGCGTGACGTATTCAATCGACACGCTGCGAGCCGATCTGCGTGCGGCAAAGCTTCGCCCGGTCACCGAAGGCGGGGTCTTTTTCAAGGGCCTCGCCAACTTCCAGATCGATGCGGCATTGCAGGCCGGCATCATATCCAGAGAGTATCTGGATGGCTGTTTTGAGCTCGGGCGTGTCTATCCCGACTTGTGCTCGAGCGTATATGCGATCTGCGAGCGCGGCACGGGCGGCTGATCGATTTCGGTTCAGCTGCGAAGATCAGCCCACGGATGTCCCTTCGCATCCTCACTGCCGTTGTTCCGCGCGCCAGCGCGCCTGGTGTCCTTGTTAGCCGCAATGCCGCGCGAACCCGCCTCTTGCTCGCCTGGAAGTAAGCGCCTCACACCTCGCATGCCGCGACGTTACTTAAACGTCGCATTAACCGACAACTGCACCGCGTTACCCTTCGGCCGATTGCTGGTGTTGAATTCGTTGACCCAGCGCAGCGCAGCCGAAATGGGGGTTTTCTGCACCTTGCCCGACCACGTGATCATCGGCCCGAGCCCCACGGAATGACCCTGGTCGCCACCGACAATATCCGCAATGCCGCCGCTGTCATGGCCAATCTGCTGGATATAGCCGCCCACGACGCCGACGCCCCAGCCGCTGCTGAACCGCTTGAGCACGAGCAGATCGAGCACGCTGACCGGTGCGTTGTGATAGTGGGTGTCCTTATTGGGCGTATAGAACTCGAGGCCGTAATTCAACGACAGTTCGATGTTCTCCTTCGGCAGCAATTTCGTATAGGCGATTGTCGGCGTGAAGGTCCACGTGTTCTGTCCGGCATTGGCAAGCCGATTCGAGTTGTACGCACCGGTCGGCGCGTAGATCTGCACGCTCAACGCGACGTGGTCGGTCTTGGTCAGGTGATAGCCGGCAATGACTGGCGTAAAGAAGAAATCGGCGAACTGGGTGCCGTGGTCGTTCGGCAAGCGACCATGAAACGACGAGATGTTGGTGTACTGAACCGGCACCCCGAACGACGACGCGAAGTTCCAGCCGCCCATGGTAATCCCCCACGTCTTGACTGCGGCGAGGATCGTGTATTCGGCCTTCGCATTGACGCCTTGCGTGACCTGTCCGGCAATCGGAATCGACTTGCTCGCGCTTAGCGAGCCTTCGTAATAGATCGTGGCGGCCGACACGATCCAGTCGCTGGTGGGCGGCACGATGCCACCGTACGGCGTCACCTGCTGGCCGGTGATCGGACGGCCTATGCCGCCTTCCGTCGCCCACGCACTCTGGGAGAGGCTCACACCGACGGTGGTCAGAAGCGCGCCTTTGCACAATCCGGCAACGAGCCGCCCGGCTGCGAACAAACAGTTAGGTTGACTCATAATCGTCCTCATCGAATGGATGTTCGGCATTCTCACTCTTCCGGCACCGCATCTGGGCAGCCTGCGTCCGCAAGCCACACTGCGCGCGTGTGCGCAGGCACCAGGCTTCGCGCGCAATTGGCGGTGTGACCGACGCCAGCACGGCCGTCGTCACCCACGTCGCCGCCTTCCTGTGCATATCGATGTCCGGGTCGTCCATGCGCGCCTCAGCGCTCTGCGGCGTGGGAACATCCAGTTGTGGTCGAGCACGGTGCCGAACACGTTCGGCGTGTAGTGGTTATGGATATTGAATGGGACGGCGAAATTGAGCGAGAGATTATCTTTATCGACGTCGGCGGCGGATGCCTGAGCCAAGACCCGCGACCACGCGAACGCAGCGGCGTTTAACGTCCTCATCCGAAACGCGCAACGGTAACCCATTATCGAGCCTTGTTTTATGGTTATTTCTTCTAGGCGTGCACCCGCCTTTCCACGACGAAAAATCATTTCAAAGGAATGGCGTTCGGGTGGCCGATTCAAGCCCAATTGATTTCGCGCGTGTTTGCGAATTCGGGCAGCTACACGCGGCCGGACGCCACATCGCGCAAATGAAGCGCGTTATATCACTCGAACAGTCTGGAAAGGTGGCGCAGCTGAGTACGGGGCTTGCATGAACGGTCCTTGAAACGAGAGACGCCGCATCAAACGAAGCATGCGGAAAGGGGAAGATTCACCACGCTGGCATCGTTAGGAATACTAGCAACGATTTCTGCAATCACGGAGATAATTTTGTAACACGGCAGAAGCCAGATCAGTCGCGACCGGCTTGCCCGCTTATTCAATCGGCATTGTGTTTTGCCGAGGCAAGCTCAAGCCTCAATGTCGAAAAAATCCCACAACGGCTGCAATAAACCCTTTGGCCCATTAGACTGGCGCTCGCTTGAGTTCGACCCACCGTTTTCGATGAGGCTTTCATGATTCGCACGCTGCACCGCTACTGCATCGCCTTCGCCGTTGTCCTTCTTTCTGCCTGTTCCGTGACGCCGCGACAGGACGGGGTGTCGCAGGCCGGCGCATCGGCGGCCGCCGCGTTGGCGTCATGGAACGACACGAAGACCAAACGCTCGATTGTCGACTTCGTGACGCTCGTGACTACGCCCGAGTCCAAGGACTTCATCCCGCGTGCCGACCGGATCGCCGTATTCGATAACGACGGCACACTGTGGCCCGAGCAGCCCGCATCGGTGCAACTGGTGTTCGCGCTGCAACGTGTGAAGACGGTGGCCGGACGGCATCCGGAATGGAAGCGTCAGGAGCCGTTCCGCTCGATCCTCAAAGGCAATCTCAGGAATGTGGCGGCAACCGGCGACAGCGGCTCGATGCGGGTGTTGGCGGCGGCCCACGCCGGCATGACGGGCGATCAGTTCGCCGCACTCGTGCACGAATGGTTCGATTCCGCGGCTGACCCGCACTTCAACCGGCCCTACGCCGATCTCGCCTATCAGCCCATGCTCGAGTTGCTCGCCTATCTGCGCGCGAACGGCTTCAAGACCTATCTGGTGACGGGCGGCGACGCCGAGTTCGCCCGCGACGTCGCCCAACGCATGTACGGCATTCCGCCCGAGCAGGTGATCGGCAGCACCGTTAAGTATCGGTATGGCCAGAGCAACGGTGCGGTCTCGCTGACGCGCCTCGCACAAGTCGACACGCTGGTCGACGGCTCGGCCAAACCGCTCGCCATCGAGCGCGTGATCGGCAGACGTCCGGTGATCGCGTTCGGTAACGCGGATGGCGACGTGCCAATGCTCGAATGGACCTCGGCAGGCGCTGGCCCGCGCCTCGCCGCGCTCGTGCATCACACGGACGCGGAACGCGAACACGCATACGACCGCACGGCGAAGAGCGGCAAACTCGACAAAGGTCTGGACGAGGCCGGCGCGAAAGGCTGGCTTGTCGTCGATATGAAAGATGACTGGAGAGTCGTGTTCAAGCCGGACGGCGCGGCAGCGACCGCAGCGCCGACAACGGCCCGGCCGAACTGAACCTGAAACTCAGAAGGCCGTGGGCCAAGCGGCCTTCTGCGACTGATTCGAACGTCGCCGACGGCTCGTCTAGCGGCTCAGCGTGATCGCCAGATAAGTTGCATACAACACCCCGCAAACCAGTAACGCCCACACCGGCACGCCGCGCTCACGCACATTGATCCGCAGCCACGCCGCGGCGGCCAGCGTGATCACGATGCCGGTCACCACTTCGATACGCGGCACCCACGGCGTCAGCAGGATACCGATTGCCGGCAGCAAGGTGCCCTGAAACACCATCGCACCGGTGATGTTGCCGAACGCCAGCGTGTCCTTGCCGCGGCGAATCCAGAGAATGCTGTTGACCTTCTCGGGCAGTTCGGTCGCGATCGGAATGATCAGCAGCGAGAGCAGCAGCGGCGACACGCCGAGCGCCTGCGAGACACCGCGCACACCATGGATGAAGCCTTCCGCGCCCCACACCAGCAACGCGACGGCGAGCGCCAGTTGCACCACGATGGTCGCGAGGTTGGTCGGCACGCCGAGGCGCGAGATCAACATCTTGCCCGGCGCTTCAGTGCCGTGACCGGCATCGACCAGGTCATTCGATGCACGGAAGGTCATCACCACGTAGGTGACGTACACGCCGACCAGTGCGACGCTGAAGAGCGCGCGTACGATCATTTGCTCATGCGGCACGTACATCGCCGCGGCGGCCAGCACGAACGCACACAGGAAATAGTTGAGGTCGCGCGTGAAACCCGTACGCTCCGGCGCGACCCAGCCGCGCGCGCCGCGTGAGCCGAGAATCGCGAGCGTCATGAGGAAGGTGGAGAGGGTGGAGAGCATCAGCGGCGCACCGAGAATCGCGCCGACGCCGATTTCCTGGTTGACCACGTTATCGGTCGTGCCGCCGGCGATCGCGAGCAGCGGTACGAGCGTCTCGGGCAACGCCGTGCCGACGGCGGCGAATAGTGAACCCGTCACGCCTTCGGAAATCTTGAGGCGTTCGCCCAGATGCTCGAGCGCATTGGTGAAGAGCTCGGCCGCCACCAGAATGACGACCAGCATGATGGCAAGTTCGAACAGGAGACCCGTCATGCGCGGCGCTCCGCGGACAGGCAGAAGTAGAGGCGCGGCGGACGGACGAGAGGGGAGACTTGCTGGATGCGACGATGTTTCACAGGGCAACTCTGCGGCCGGACGTAGATGACAAACCAATGACGCACCGCCGCCCGTCCGACCAGAACGAGGCAGTGCGTCAATGGTCTCGCCAAACCGACCCGGTCGAACGCGCCATGACCCGCAGGCCAAGTATGTTGACGCGCTCTCCTTCAAGGCATGAAGGAAGGCTACTCCCCAGTGACCGGGGGATTCTAACGGTAGGGGGCGCTTTCAACAACCTTGTTGCGGGCAAGGCGGTTGTTCGAGCCCGATCGGTTAGCCGCGCGGTTGCGAATCCAGCACGTCAGTTGAAGTGATATTGCACGCCGATTGTGAGGCTGTTATTCGTTCTTCGGGTGCCGTCGTGATTGCTGGTGTCGGTTGTCCATTCGCCCACCGCACTCACGTGCTTAGCGAATTTATATTCGACGCCTAAACCCCAATGAGGGCGGATGTTCGGCCAATCCGTTGTCAACCCAATACGGACATAGGGCATGAACTGATTGAACGGCATGCCGAATTTCGCATCGATTCCACCGTCTTTATAGGTTGTCGAGCCATGATGCAGATCGGCAAAAACTTCGGCGCCTGCGACGAAACGGTCGACGTCAAAGTTATATCCCGCCGTGAAACCAGGAAAAACCGTGGTGTGCGATGCTTTACTGTCAACGCCTGAGGCATCGGAGGTATTCACACCCAACTTGAAACCCACATAGGGACCGGCAAACTCGCTCGCACCTGTTTGAGGCGCCGCCGATTGCGCGTGGACGAGATTGGATAGCATCATGATCGATGCGGTTAAGATCAGCCGGGTTATTTTGTACATGACCTGCAATAAAACGATCGGCGCGCGGATTGATCGCCACACCTTTATTAATCAGTGAAGCGATGTCGAAATGCCGCTCCGGGGTATTCATGCGATGGAAATTGCATGAGCAAACCATGCTAATTAAGGGGATAGGGTGGGGCAATGCGAAATGTCCGCATGGAGACCTTCAAACGTCCGATTCTTAATTTCAATACAGACAAAGTGCATGTTTCTAGGATTATTCTGCGAAGCGCATGCGAGCGTACGCAGGGCGTCGAGGGACGATTACTTGCAGGAATGTGGGAGCTTAGGCGGCAGTCGTCTGAACACGACATGACCGTAAAAACAAAAGGGCTTAGCGCATATTGCGTAAGCCCTTGAGCGAGATCGACTCTTTTTTGGTGCGCCCGGCTGGGATCGAACCAGCAACCCCTGCCTTCGGAGGGCCTCGCGCAAGCGTATAGTTGCTGTTTCGACCCAGCAAAATCAAGGACTTACCTTACCCTGAGTTGCTGCATGTTACCGCGATTTACTGCAGCGTGTGCAGCAAAATTGCAGCATGCCGCGCGGAAAGTAGCTGCAGGAAGATGGCGGTAACTTTCAACTATACTCAGTGCAGTCATGTGACTGCTTGAATAGCCATGTGACCTGTGGAACACCTTCTCACTCCAAAGGCTCTTGCAGCCGCACTCGGTCTTGCCGAGCAAACAATCTATAACCGCCATTCGAACGGCGGCGATTTGCCGACATGCATCAAGCTCGGCCGACTGTTGCGCTTCCGTCCGGGTGACGTTGAAGTTTGGTTGGCAAAACAACTCTCTGCGACCGAGGAACCAGCTCCGAAAGAGCAGGCGCACATGCGCCGCCGCCGGGGCCGCCCAACCAAGGCTGAGCAAATCGCCACCCGTCAAGCTCAGCACTCCCGTGCAGGCCAGTAGGACAATCGCCTGGGATTCGACACGACTTTAACTTCTGGCTGCGTGCTCACGGGGCTCGCGCAGCGGCGGAGTATGAGTCCGACACGTCATATGTCCGGTACCAGGCCCGAACACGCTCTTGCGCCATCCTTCAGCACGGGCCATGACCACCACGGGTACTCATCGGTGGCGCCGTCGGACTGCGCGCTGCCACCGTTTCTTGCCTACCGCTCATAGCAGAACGCATCGATAAACGCCATGCGTGAGTCCCAGATGCGCCCGTCCAGGTTGTTGATTTGCACCGAATCCTGACCCAGCCTGCGCAGTAATTTGCATCGAATATTGACCCACGTAGAACACTGACCTGCTCGGCAACGGGCAGGGGAAACGGAGTGATCGACGTGGCTATATTGAGCATCATCCGACGCTGGCACTTTCGCGATCATGTCTCGTTGCGCGAGATTGCCAAACGGCTGGGCGTGTCCAGAAACACGGTCAGGCGTTACATACGGGCCGGCACCGTACTGCCCGCCTATCCCGAACGCCACAGCCCCAGCAAGCTCGACGGGTTTGCTGCGAAGCTTGCTGGGTGGTTGAAGACCGAGGCGACGCGGCCCCGCAAACAGCGTAGAACCCTCAAGCAGATTCACGCGGACCTCTGCGTGCTGGGCTTTACTGGCTCCTATGACCGTGTTGCGGCGTTTGCCCGGCGCTGGCGACAGGAGCAGCACGAGCAGGCAAATACGACCGGGCGCGGGACGTTCGTTCCCCTCCGGTTTGCCGCTGGCGAAGCGTTCCAGTTCGACTGGAGCGAGGACTGGGCCGTCATCAACGGCGAGCGTACCAAGCTGCAGGTCGCGCAACTCAAGCTCAGCCACAGCCGTGCCTTCTTCCTGAGGGCTTATCTACTACAGACCCACGAGATGCTGTTCGACGCGCACCATCATGCGTTCGTAGCGTGGGGCGGCATTCCGCGCCGCGGCATCTACGACAACATGAAGACCGCCGTCGACAGGGTGCGCCCCGGCAAGGTCCGCGAGGTCAACGCGCGGTTCAGCGCGATGGTAAGCCACTACCTGTTTGACGCCGAGTTCTGCAACGTCGCCTCCGGCTGGGAGAAGGGGCAGATCGAGAAGAACGTCCAGGACAGTCGCCACCGGCTCTGGCAGAAGGTGCCGACGTTTGGCTCGCTGGCGGCGTTGAACGACTGGCTGGCCGATCAGTGCGTGCTGCTCTGGCAGCAGACGCGGCACCCCGAGCAGGACACGACGATCTGGGATGCGTGGTCCGCCGAGCGTCCCCATCTGATGCCGGTGGGCCAGCCGTTCGATGGTTTCGTTGAACACACCAAACGCGTCTCGCCGACCTGCCTTGTGAACTTCGAGCGCAACCGCTACAGCGTGCCGGCGTCGTTCGCCAACCGGCCCATCAGTCTGCGCGTCTACGCAGCCAGACTCGTGTTCGTCGCCGAAGGCCAGGTGATTGCCGAGCACGAGCGCTGTATCAACCGCAGCCATGACCACGGCGAAACCATTTACGACTGGCGTCACTACCTGGCAGTCCTGCAGCGCAAACCGGGAGCGCTTCGCAACGGTGCACCCTTCGCCGAGTTTCCAGCTGGCTTCCGCAAGCTGCAGGGCGTGCTGATGAAGCGCCCCGGCGGCGACCGGGAGATGGTCGAGATTCTGGCGCTGGTCCTGCTGCACGATGAACAGATGGTGCTCACTGCAGTCGAGCTGGCCTTTGAGGCCGGCGCACCGAACAAGCAGACGGTGCTGAACATCCTGAGCCGGCTGCTCGACAGCCCGCCTGTGCCGCCGCTGCAGACGCCACAGGCCTTCGCACTGAAGGTTGAGCCACAGGCCAACGTGGGCCGCTACGACCGCCTGAGGAATCGGGAGGACGATCATGCAGCCTGACGTCATGATGCAGATGCTCAAGTCCCTCAAGCTGCACGGTATGGCACAGGCGTTAGGCGAGCTCGCCGCGCAGGACTCGCCGGCCTACAAGTCAGCTTCGCTGGTGCTTGCCGGGTTGCTCAAGGCGGAAATCGCAGAGCGCGAAGTGCGCTCGCTCGCGTACCAGATGAAGGCGGCACGCTTCCCGGCGTATCGCGACATCGGCGGCTTCGATTTCAGCTGCAGCGACGCCAACGAAGCGCTGGTGCGTCAGTTGTACGAGTGTGAGTTCATCGACTCGGCGCACAACATCGTTCTGGTGGGTGGGCCGGGCACTGGAAAGACCCATCTGGCAACCGCGATCGGAGTGCAGGCGCTTGAGCATCATCGCCGCCGCGTGCGCTTCTTCTCCACCATCGAACTGGTCAATGCCCTTGAGCAGGAGAAGCTCGTGGGCAAGCCCGGACAGCTCGCAACACGACTTGTGTATGCCGACCTCGTGGTGCTGGATGAACTCGGCTATCTGCCATTCAGCCAGACCGGCGGTGCGCTGCTGTTCCACCTGCTCAGCAAGCTCTACGAACGAACCAGCATCATCATCACCACCAATCTGAGCTTCGCCGAATGGGCCAGTGTGTTTGGCGACGCAAAGATGACGACGGCGCTGCTCGACCGGCTCACGCACCACTGCCACATTGTAGAAACAGGCAACGATAGCTATCGTTTCAGAAACAGCACGACGCAACCAAAGAAGGAGAGAAAGAAGACCCAGATACCCACCGAATAACCCGCAAGCTGCTCCAACGGGTGGGTCAGAATTCAATGCAAATCGTGGGTCAGGATTCAGTGCAAATCAACAACCTGAACTTAATGCCTCGCTCCTCGAGCTCATTAACAATGCGAATCAGGTCCTGGAGATTGCGGCCCAACCGGTCCAGTCTCCAGACGACCAGCGTGTCGCCGTTTCTCAGCGCTCTCACACAATGCTGAAGTTCGAGCCGGTCAGCTGATTTGCCGCTCGCCTTGTCTTCATAGATGCTGACTGCGCCGGCGGCATTAAGTGCATCGCGCTGCAGGTCGAGCGTCTGCTCGAACGTACTGACGCGAGCATATCCAATAATTGACATTGATACCCCTTTTGTAGACGTAGATTGTTGAAGCGGTTGTTGTGCATCTACAGTGGTATAACGCGGCACCGGGACCATCATTGCCAACATGTCGAATAAACCGTCGTTTCTCGACAACCTACATCGTTTCGCCTGTGGGGTGTGTTGGGGCGACAAAGTCGCATGGAAAGAGCGACCCGGCCCGTTCGGATGGTCAGCTGAGACTTGGTCCTTGCTCGCAGCCGACATGTCGCCTACTCTTCAGTGCCCACGGAGGGAGGCAGCGTGTCAAGAAATGGCGGCGGCAGTTCGTCGAATGCGAACTCATTCATGTCCACGGCGCAGGCGGCGAAGTTCCTGTTCGTCTCGCGTCCACATGTGGTCACGCTTATCGACCAGGGCAAGCTCGAGATTCACCACAAAACAGCGAACAACTGTTTCGTGACGAAGGTCTCCGTGCTTGCCTATCAAACCACCCTGCAGGAAGCAATGATGGCGTACCACGCTTCGAACAGTGACGAGAAATGACTGGGCTGAGGCAAGATGTCTCGGCCGTGGCCGACACTCGTCGCTCCTGGCACAAAGTCGGTGAAAGCGAATTAATACTTTCAACAACCAGCGTTTTTACGTTCCTAGCGAACGCGGCCCTGAGGCGCCGTCCGTAAAGTTGTCCAACGTTGGACACTCATCAGCGCCTTTCGGCACGTATCGCAGAGTGTCCAACCGTGGACACTCATCCGCGCGCTTCATTCCAGGTGATTCAAGACGAGCCTTACCGAAAAGTGTGCCACCTGGACACACTTCGCGCCTGCGCCCGAGAATGCTATCAGCGGGTCGCGCCGCGGCCAGTCACTGCCGTGATACGTCTTACGAGCTTAGTTCTTGTCCGGCTTCCAAAACCGTCCTGCATATGAATTTCCAATTGCCGCTTCAGGATGCGAACCTTGGCAGCCGTCAAAGTCGGTTAAGGCCAGCGGACCGTCAGGAAAGTGTGCCACCTGGACACACATTCTTGTGACGGTCTCCTTGCGTCAAGCGCGCGGGTTGCAGTCCGTAATACCTGTCGAGGCGACGACATACCCACTGTTCCATCGTCGCAACGATAAAACTACCTTCGTATAGCGTCAAATATGTAATTTGCCAAGCAGTGCGAAGTATTGGTTGACGGTAATCGGGCTGGCTTGTTAGCTTTGTGCTGTGTGTGCCAACCAGCTCTGTGACCGAAACTCCGGTCATCATTCGTCAGCTTCGGCGCTTCTGGTTTGCGCGAGCATTTTGTGCTCAAAAAGAAAGGAATGACATGCCACGGTCAGCGCGGGAATCGACGGAAACTGTTTCAGTCAACGACGCACGCTTGGAACATGCATTTCGACTTGCCGCTACCGCTGCCATCCTGTTCGACCCAACGGGTGCTGAAGCACTTCTCGCCCTTCCGGACGCGGAGGTTGGTCGGATGCTCAAAAAAAAGCTACGTGAAATCATCGGCGTGGCCACGGTGTATAACTTAGACCTTCCTTCGCTGCGTCAAGAAGGAGAGACGCTACGCGAGCGCTATCCGCTGGTTCAGGAGGGCAAGGTATTACGCACGGAAGACTTCTGCCAAGCCGCACAAATTACAAGGAAACAGCTGAAAAAGCGCATCGCTTCCGGACACATCTTCAGCGTTGATGTCGGGCCAGAGCCCTACTACCCCGCATTCTTTCTTTCGCCGCAGATTTCCAGCGATGACCTCGCGAAGGTCATCCGGCGCTTGCGCAATACGCCCGCGTGGAGCAAATGGAATTTTTTCACCACTCCGACAGATGCTGTTGGCGGCCCCACGCCGCTTCAACTTCTCGCGGCCCAGCAGGTCAGAACCGTGCTTAAGGCTGCCGGAGACTTTGCCAAGCGCTTCGCCTAAGGCAGCAATTACAAGCAAGCTTGATAAGCGAGTTGGTGAAGGCTCATGCAAGTACAATTCATGCAGCGGTTCGCCGCGGTGGTTACTCGTCACGTCAGTGAGCCGACTTACGGAGACGGTTGCCGTCCTGAGTACCAAGAGCGTTCAAAAAAAAGCGGTTCTATTTGCGCTTTGCATTGCCACGCTTGCAATACGTTTTTTTCAATACGTTTTTCAGGTAGCACGGTAAATGGAGGTAAGTCGCGCATGGTGTTCCCCGCGCAATCAATGCCTGGTCGGCCATCTCATCTACGCGAACGTGGGCGGCCGTCAATCCGCTTGCAAACCGTCGCCCAATCCATGCAATAAACCGCCGTTTGCTGGACTAGCTAAATGCGGGGAGCGAGGCCGGCGACAGGCCTCCTCACCCTCGCGCCTTGCGTCGCTTGCCTAGCGCTGGCGTAGTGGGCATGGCGCTAGAGCGATAAGGTTCATTGCACGTGGGAAACCGTGGTCGCGCAGGGACAGATAGCTATCTCGGCGTACGGCGTGCTCGCTGGAACAGCGTACAAACCAGGTTCCTTACTCGGGTTCGTAGGTTAGCAGCGTTACCTTGTGCCCATATTCCTGAATCAAAGTCTGCTCGTAGATTGTCTCGGGCTGATTAGCGCGGCCTGGCGGTTCCGCAAGCCACCAGTGGGCTTCAATTTCGTGCCATTCGTCCGGGTCACTAATGGCGTTACTGCTGGGGCTTTGAGCAGGTAGCCGGTCCCCCTTTCGGACACTCAGCCATTCCGTAAAGTATTCGCTACGAATCGAGTAGCGGACCATGTTGTCCTTGGAGAAGACAACCGCGCAGGCATAGTCATTGAGTTCGACGACTCGCCGAGCGGTCATCTCAAAACTGGTTGCGAACTCGTCCCGCAGCTTGAGTATGTGGGCGAGCTCAGGCTCCCTGAGTTGGCGAAGCATGCGCCGAACCAACGGTTCAGGCGTGAGCAATTCTGCGGAAAATTGGTTCGCTTGGATTTCCCAATCCTTTTTGCTGCGCGAACTGATGTCATCCGCGGTGCACTGAAAGGAGGCCTGTCGATGCCACGGGAGCAAAAAATGTCCAAGCTCATGGCCAATGGTGAAGCGCTGGCGCGGCCGAGGGCTCAGTGAGCTGAAAAAGATGGCTCCTTCCGATTTGGTCGCGTTGGTCAGGAGCGCGCCTTCAAATCCAACGCTGTCGAAAGCCTCAATCTTCGAGATGCCAGCCAGGCGCGCCAATTCCTCAATGGGCACCGGGATTGGGAGCTGCGGATTCTGCCTAAGGATTTCCGCGACAAGTTGCTCCGGCCGAGCGAGGTCGGCAAGTTCAATCAGGTCAAGCTGGACCATCTACCCGCGCCTTTTTGCTTTTAAAAAGCTGCAGCGTTTGCTTCAAAACAGCCTGCTCAGCTTCAGATAGTGACTTGAAGTCGCGGAAAAACTGTTGCGCCTCGACATCCTCGAGTGAGGACTCGCCGTCTGTGCCTGCTAGATAGGATACAGGCACAGAAAAATGCTCAGCCAGGTTGCGAAGTAGCTCCAGGGAAGGGTTCCCACTGTTTCCCTTCTCCATGTGCCATATGTGAGTCTTGGAGACGCCCGCTGCATTGGCAACGTCTTGCAATGACTCGCCCTTGCGCAGGCGCAACTCTGCCAGTTTCGCACCGAAGGACATGTGTCTCCCTACTAACGTAGCGGAATGATTCTCAAGTGCGACATTATATACGAAGAACGGCGCGTATCACAATAGTTGACGGCAGCCCCTTCGTTAACTTAATATAACGATGCGTTCTCGGCGTGGCTTCCGAGAGCTTCCGCACCTCGGGCACTTTCCAAAAAGGGGCAATAAGCTATGAACTCTGAAAACTCCGCACCACAGTCAGCCGGCGAACCCGGCAAACAAAAGACGTACAACCTCGTCATCAACGGCCAGCAAGAGACCGTATCCGACCATCAGCTGACATATGAGCAGGTGGTCCGCCTCGCCTTCCCTGCAGGGCCATTCGACATCCTCTACTCCGTCAGCTACGCGAACCCGCATGGCCATGACGGCACCCTGGCGCCGGGCCAGAAAACCGTGGTCAAAGACGGGATGAGCTTCAATGTCATCAAAACCAATCGCTCCTGATTCGGGCCTGCAGCAGCTTGTGGACGCCGGCTACGAGGTTGAAGTGCGCCAGCAGCATCTTTTGGTGCATCGGGTGCCTTATGTAACGGCCGACAGGCAAGTCAAGCTCGGCACGATGGTATGCCTCTACCTTCAAAGCGGTGGCAGCGTGCTGCCGCCCAATACAGGCGGCGATACGCACCAGGTTTGGTGGGCGGGCGAGTATCCGTGCTTCGCTGATGGCTCGCCAATGTCGCAGCTTGAAAACGAACACACCCGCCAAGAGCTCTTTCCCGGCTGCACCATTGACCACCGATTCTCGAATAAGCCCTTTGGCGTTGACGCCTATTCGGACCACTACCAAAAGGTCACTCACTACGCGAATCTGATTCAGGCTCAGGCGCGCGTGTTGGAGCCTTTGGCCACTGCGCAGACAGGGCGTCTCACCATTGCAGAGGATGGAACATCGGTTTTCCGGTATGCGGATACGGCTTCGGCCAGGGCGGAAATCATGACGACGTCCGCGCGTCTAGCAATGGGGAAGGTCGCTATCGTGGGCTTGGGCGGCACGGGGTCCTATGTGCTTGACCAGCTCGCGAAGACGCCCATCCACGAGATTCATCTATTTGATGGCGACCTCTACCTGCAGCACAATGCCTTTCGGTCGCCCGGTGCAGCTACCGCGGAGGAAATCGACGCAAAGCAGCCAAAGACGGAATACTTCCAGGGCAAATATGACGCCATGCATCGGGGCGTGAAAAGCCATCCGTACTATCTGGACGCGTCGAACATCAGCGAGCTGCAAGGTTTCAACTTCGTGTTCGTCTGCGTGGACAAGGGCGAAGCGCGCAAACTTATCTTCAACTACCTCTTGGCGCAGGGCATTGCCTTCGTTGACGTTGGGATGAATTTGCAACTGGTGAAGCCGTCCATGAAATTGCTGGGTAGCTGCCGGGTGACTATCGCGACGCCGGAGAAGCACGACCACCTGGGGCAGTGTGTTCCGACGGAAGATGGTGACGATGATGTCCTATATCGGCAGAACATTCAGGTGGCGGATATGAACGCCCTGAATGCTCAGCTCGCAGTCATGCGGTGGAAACAATACTGCGGTTTTTACCAGGCCGATTTCGACACATACAACATGCTCTTCTCCGTCAACATGACTTCCCTCGCAAGGCAAGTCACCATCGCCGAGACGCAGCCATGAAGTTGGACGCCGTCGAACCAAGGTACGTAGAGTTTGTCCCAAAGGTGCTCGAGCCAGGGGTCTTGTATGTCAGCGAAAAGTACAAGACCGCATCGCATCTTTGTGCTTGTGGGTGCGGGGAGAAAGTGGTGACGCCTCTCTCCCCCGCAGAATGGCAATTGCGAAATGACGGTGGATTCGTGAGCCTTCACCCCTCCATAGGCAACTGGAACTACGCGTGCCGGTCGCACTACTGGATTCGTCGTAATCGCATCACCTGGTCCGGGGGCATGACCCGGCAGCAGATTGAGCGGGTTCAGGCACGGGACCGTGCGGATAAGGCCCGATACGTTGCAGCCCTCAATAGAGAGAAGGATGAAGCTGCGCGGACAGAAAACGTAAAAATTAAGACGTCGAGTTCGCTTATCCAGTGGCTGTGGACGGCATTGCAACGCTGGTGGAGAGGTAACTGACGGGTTTCCACGCACGTTGCCACTTCGCATCTCAGTGGTTTGATGAACGAGCATGGTCCCGGCATACCTATACTCAACGAGCACCAAATGAAACGCCCCGGCTGGAACCGGGGCGCGGTGCACGCAAGGCGCGTCGATACACAATGCTCAATTGAGTATAGGCGCGGAACTCTCATCTCGCCGCATTCAGCGCGAGGAAATATTTTTTTGCAGTACCGAGAGCATAGCCGTTAATTGCTGGTGCGGCACACCACGACAGGTGTGCCTATGCCGTTTCAGCTTCACCCGGTCGAGACCCAATCGACCTCCGCTCCAGAACCTGCCGCTCGCTGCGTTGAACTTGTCAAATATAAGACCGCAACAAGTGCGACGCTGGTAGCCAGGAAGCGACGTTCCCATAGCCAACGGAAACTCTCACGCCTCACGAAGGAACAGCATCGAGCGGCCAGGCGAGCCGGGTTGTACGCCGTCGCCGTCACGCTTACGTATCGCAACAACGACGAATTCTCCTCGCGGCATATCAGCGAATTTCTCGCCAGACTGCGTCAATTTCTCAAGCGGAAAGGCCACAACCTGCCGTATGCCTGGGTGCTCGAGCGTGCTGGGCAGCTGCATTACCACATGATTCTGTGGTTGCCGCGCGGTGTCCGGATTGATGATGCTCGTCTTTGCAAATGGTGGCCGTGGGGCAGCACGTGGCGCGAAAGCTGCCGCAGCGTCCGTGACTGGAGCAAGTACATGTCGAAGTTCGACGGCTACGCAAAACTGCCCAAGGGAGCCCGACTGCTCGGATACGGCGGGCTGGACGAGGAAGGTCAGGCTGCAGTTATGCGTGCGGCGCTGCCGCGTTGGCTGCAGAAGCTGCTGCCACATGGCCATCGTGCCCGCAGGTTCCCGGGTGCAGGTTGGGTTGACCTCGAAACAGGGGAGTTGCATCACTCCCCGTACGCCTGGACGCCATGGGGAGTGATGCTCACAACTGCCAACCCGCGAACCTGTCCGCAAGTAGGTGGAACGCGTCGCAGCCGCCAACCCACTCGATAATTGCTGGTCACGGCGGCAGGCATCTAATCCATGTAGACAGACCGCGGACACAGCGCGACCGTCTGGATGAACTTCAATCACCACGGCCCCGAAATCGGTTCCATAGAGACGAACTTCCTCTGCCCACCTGTCATAATTCAGCGCTAACCAAAAGGAGTTGACGTGTCCCGACTGACCGACTTGATTGCCCAAGCCAAAGCCAAAGACCCCACGATGGGTGCCGACTTAGAGCGGGAATTCAAGGTGCTGTCCGCACGCCTGCCGTTCGGCCTGAATTTCGAGCGGCATCGGCCAGAGGCCGTCGAGTTGCCCCTTCGCCCTGTCCGCAAAGGAGACAAGGTTCGCGTGCTACCGGAGCGAGGTTCGACCAAGATAGGAGACGAGCGGCTTTGGCTAGTCAAGAGAGTGACCAAGTCCGGCGGCGGTAAGGTTGCCGACATTGAATCGCTCGATTCAGACGAGGTTGAGACGCTAAGCGTGGTCGTGGACGACCTCGTGGTTGTGGCGGAATTTGGGGATGCAATTTACCCCGGCTTGGTCAGTACCGGCCAAGTGAGCCGTGGTGGCGAAAAGCCGTATCACACAGTCATCACTGGTGAGAACTATCACGTTCTCAAGGCTCTGACTTACACTCACCGCGGCAAGGTAGATGCCATCTACATTGACCCGCCATACAACACCGGTGCCAGGGACTGGAAATATAACAACGACTATGTCGAAGGCGATGACCTGTATCGACATAGCAAATGGCTGGCCTTTATCGAGCGTCGCTTGCTCATTGCAAAGACATTGTTGAACCCGTCGAATTCTGTATTAATTGTTTCTATCGATGAAAAGGAATACCTCCGACTGGGGCTGTTGCTGGAACAACTGTTTCCTGAAGCGTCGATTGAAATGGTAACTTCAGTAATTAGTGCAAAAGGGGTCGCCAGAATTGGGCAATTCTCCCGCGTAGAAGAATTTATTTATTTTGTTAGGATTGGTTCTTCAATAGTGCAAGTCGGCGAGCAGAATATGCTAGACGATTCTCGGTCTGCCACTGCCCATATAGGAAAGCCAGTCGATTGGCTTGGGATGCGCCGCCGTGAGCCGACGGCGAGACGGGGTGCGCGACCCAATCAATTCTATCCAATTTTCGTTCATTTAGACTCGGGATATATTCACTCCATTGGTGAACCGATTTCTGATGAAATAGATAGGCATAGTGTTTCAGTGCCTCCCGGTACTTTTGCTGTTTGGCCACTTCGGCCTAACGGCGAAGAGGGACTTTGGGGAATTACTCCTGACACGGCAAAACGATATTTGAACGATGGTTTTATCCGCTCGCGCAATCACAAACCCGAGCAGGGACAATCTGCTATTCACTATTTGCCGAGTGGTACGGTTGATGCGATTTTGGATGGCAGAATTGAAGTGGTTGGGCGTGACGAAGATGGAGCTGTTCAGGCGATTCACCGCGAACGCAAAGGCGTAATACCAAAGCGAGTATGGAATATGCCGTCTCACAACGCGGAAAATGGCGGCTCCCTTATTTTGTCGAAATTAATTCCAAGTCGTCGATTTCCGTTTCCAAAATCACTTTATGCAGTAGAGGATTCGCTTAGATTCTTCGTTGGCGATAAACGGGATGCCATCATTTTAGATTTCTTTGCTGGCTCAGGTACCGCTGCGCATGCTGTTATGCGGCTCAATCGTCAAGATGGCGGTCATCGGCAGTGCATTTCTATAACAAACAACGAGGTTGCAGCGGATGAACAACTGGATTTACGTAAGCAGAGGCTTCGTCCTGGCGACTCTGAATGGGAAAAATGGGGAATCTGTGATTACATTACCAAGCCTCGGGTGGCTGCAGCTATCTCGGGTAGAACGCCAGATAACCAGCCAATCAGCGGAGACTATAAATTTAACGATGAATTTCCAATGGCGGAAGGTTTCAAAGAAAACGCTGAGTTCTTCACATTGACCTATGAAACCGCAATCGCCGTCAGCTACAACATGGCGTTCGCGCGTATTGCCCCACTCTTGTGGATGCGTGCGGGAAGTCGTGGCCGCCGAATCAACAAACTGCCAGACGCTGGTTGGGAAGTAGTAGACACATATGGTCTGCTCGTCGACATCGATGCCGCAGAACCATTCTGCAATGCGGTCGAGCATGCTTCCGGGCTACGTATCGCGTACATCGTCACGGATGATGACCGGCGCTTCCAGGCAATTGCACGTCGGCTGCCAGTGCCCGTTGAACCTGTCCGACTGTACGAGTCGTACCTGACCAATTTCAGCTTTGCCAATGGGGATTAAGGGATGAAGTTCACCCTGAAGGATTACCAGTCGGACGCGGTGCGCGAGGTCCTTGTCAACCTGAAGAAGGCGCGCACACGCTGGCATGCAGAAGGGGAACGCAATGCATTCTCCCTGACCGCAGTGACCGGTGCCGGCAAAACCGTAATGGCCGCCGCTGTGTTCGAGGCCCTGTTTCACGGTGACGATGAATACGACTTCGATGCAGACCCTGGTGCGGTTGTACTCTGGTTCAGCGACGACCCCGCACTGAATGAGCAGACTCGCTTCCGCTTAATGGAGGCCTCTGACCGTATCGACCCATCGGACCTCAAAGTCGTCGAATACAACAACTTCAATCGCGCCACGTTTGAAGCGAAGAAAATCTATTTCCTGAACACGCAAAAATTCAGCAAAAACAGCCTGCTGGTGCGTGGATTTGACCAAGAAGAGTTAGAAGCCAAGGCGGGCGACCTGCTCCCAGAAACTCGGCCTGATTTGCGCGCCTACACACTTTGGGACACGATTCGAAACACCATCGAAGACCCGAGCCTGACGGTGTACTTCGTGCTTGATGAGGCTCACCGCGGCATGGGTAACTTCACTGCTAACGCGCAGAACGCTCGTGCAACCATCGTGCGACGCATCATCAATGGCGCCAGCGGTGTACCCGGCATGCCTGTCGTGTGGGGAATTTCGGCTACGGTCGAACGCTTCGACCAGGCCATAAAAGCCTCCAACGAACATAACAAGCTGAAGAACGTTGTAGTTGATTCGGCCAAGGTGCAGGAATCCGGTCTACTCAAGGACGTCATCATCCTGGACATCCCGGATGCAGCGGGTGATTTCGACACTGTGCTCGTTCGTCGTGCGACGGAAAGGCTGAGGGAGTCCACTGAGGGATGGGTGGCATACGCCAAGCAACAGGCTGAAACGAACGTCGTAGCACCATTGATGGTACTGCAAATCCCGAACAAACCTGACCCGAATCTTGTTGGCCAAGCTTTACAGACCGTCTTCCGGACATGGCCAGAACTGCGCACCGATTGCGTAGCAAATGTGCTTGGTGAGCACCGCGTTGAGAAATTTGGGGACTACACGGTTCCCTACATCTCGCCCGAGCAAGTCCAGGACCATACGTGGATACGCGTGCTTATTGCCAAGGACGCAATCAGTACGGGCTGGGACTGTCCTCGAGCTGAAGTCATGGTGTCGTTTCGTGCGGCGGCAGACCGTACCCATATCACCCAGTTGCTTGGGCGTATGGTGCGCTCCCCCCTGGCGCGGCGTATTCCTGGCAATGAGCGGTTGAACTCGGTGTTCTGCCTGCTGCCACACTTCGACAAAAAGACGGCGGAATCCGTTGTCGATGCTTTGATGAAGGGTGGAGATGACGAGACCCAGCCCAGCTTCGCTCGCGTGCTGGTCAATCCGCGAGAGATGACGCCTCATCCCGAAGTGTCAGATGCGGTATGGGAAAAATTCGAGTCGCTACCTTCCCAGACTCGACCGCAGAAGGGAGCGAAACCAGTCAAGCGACTGACGGCACTGGCCCACGAACTGGCTGTAGACGGACTGCTGGCAGATGCCGGCAAGAAGGCTCATGCCGCCATGCACAAGGTGCTTGATGCTGCCCAAGACAAATTCAGGGACGACATCGTTGCTCGACGTCAGTCGGTCATCACCGTTGACGGCACAACACTCCACGCGAATCTGCAGAGCAAGAAAAGGTCGTTCGATGAATTCCATGAAGCGGCAGACATGGCCGTTATTAACGATTTCTTCCATCGTGCTGCCCGCGTCTTTGGCTTGCCTGTCGCGAATACATACGCACAATTTTTAGCTCAGAAAGCTGCCGACCCTGACGACCCGGACTCGCTTCTCGATGCGCTTGACGACGCTCGGACAGACATTGCTGCGTTGGGTCTAGTCTCCAATGTACAGCCCTTCTTCGATACTGCCGCGGACCGGCAGGCCAAAGCCTGGCTGGAAGAGTACCGCACGGCCATCAAGCAGTTGCCGGATGACCGGCAGGAGTCGTATCGTCAAATTCGGGAGATGAGTACCGAACCGCAAGATGTCGACCTAGTCCGTCCGGAACGGAAGGATGAAATGTCGGAGGAGCGACTTGGCGAAACTACCAAGCGGCTGCCCACATATAAGAACCACCTCCTCTGCGATTCGGAGGGCAACTATCCCGCGAAATTGAATGACTGGGAGGAGGCCGTGCTAGCCAAGGAAAGTAAGCGCGATGGCTTCAAATTCTGGTATCGCAATCCACAGCAACCTGGGCAGTCGTCGCTCGGCATTGCATATCTCGATGACGCCGAATACAAAATTGTTCGGCCGGACTTCATCTTTTTCGCTGTCGAGAATGATGGCGCTGTTGTGGCTGACCTTGTCGACCCACATGGTACTCAGTACAGCGATGCAGTGCCAAAACTACGGGGCCTCGCGCAATACGCCGCGACTCATCCGGCGGCATTCCGCCGGGTCGAATCCGTGGCCGAGGTAAATGGCAAATGGCGGGTACTGGACCTGACCCGAGCAGAGGTTCGCCAGGCCATCGCAACGACCACGTTATCTGCCGCCGCGTTGTTTGAGAGCGAGGTTGCCAACGATTACGTCTAGTCGCATGTTAGCGCGCTGCATGCGACCAGCCGGATGGGGGAAATTTCGTGAGCAGCCTCCGCAGTCAGGTTCTTGTTGAACAATTTAGATTCGCCATTACGGTTTTCTGTACTCCAAGTCCTGTCGGCGGCTTCAGGTGGAGAGCGCCAAGCGCTCTCCATGACTGACCTTCTGAACATGGAAGAGGTTCGGCAAATCCCCGTTGTAACCACGTCGGCGTGCTTCCTGAAACAGCCCCCACGATTGGGCGCGCACGCCGTGAAACCCTGGCTGCCGGGCGATACACACAAGCGTATCAGCTAGCGCCTTGTAGTGCCTTTGTCCAGCCTGGAAAGCTACAAGCGCGTGCAACTCGGCCATCTCGTCCCGCGTGCGCCGCCAAGTCCACGCGGCCCGGCCACGCGACGGATGCCGAATCAATTCATATCCCAGCCAAGTCAGGCGCGGCGACTCGTCCACCGGGAGAAGCGCCTCGCCATCCAACCCGCTACCGCCGGTCGCCAGCAGCAACCACTCGACACGCTCCGCCGTCTCCGGCCAGTACATCACGAGCACAGCATTGGCCATCCCTTTGCTTTTCCGCGTGAGCCGCTGGGCGGGCGAGCAGCCGATGCCGTACCTGGCGTGAAACTTCTGCGCCAGCGCCTCCGCCTTCGCTACCGGCACTGTGCCGCTGATGTATCGGTGGTATCCGCGCGAAACCAAGTCGAGTACGCGCGTCATGGCGGCGGTCTTGTTCCGGGCGATGGGAGTCGAGGCTGGCATGCTGGTTCGATACGAAAGGTGATGCTTCGTATAGCGCGAACCGCGCCGGTGAAGTGTGATTCGGCGATGCGCGATGAAACATATTGATGTTCCGTGCGACGCACGGGAAAACAGCTATACGCATTTAAGGCAATCGTGTTTGCAGGGCAGGCAGCCAAGCGAAGGCTCGGCGGCTCGCACGCATCGCGGTCTGCCTTTTGCGTACCCCGTAAGGGCGCAAAGGGCAGACCGCCAACTGCAAATCACACACACGTCGAAAGACACGCGAGAGGTCGCCAACCTCTCGAACACCGCCTTAGCTGCATGCCGGATAACTCTGGCTGGTGCGGCTGAAACGGGCGCTAGAAGCAGACATGCTTCTTTCGACCCAATCCGCGTTTTCGGCGCGGTGTTGGGCGACACGGACACGGGAGGCGCGGCAACGCGCACCAACCCTGTTCACTTCGAAGCGGTGGAAATCCGCGCCGGGGGGCGTTCGAAATTCGAACGGCGTTACCCGGACTCGGCAGGTGGGCTGATGAGGTCGCAGAAATGCGGCAGGGGCATGAGGGGAAACCTGGACTGCTCGGCACCACGCGGGAATGCGTGGGTCTCTGGATAGCTTAAGCCTGTAATTGGGGGTGTGAGTCCCCCATCTGAGTAAAGACCCTTGGATATGCGCCTGCGGGGCGTGATGAGTCGATGATAGGTCGGGCTGGTAAGCCGATGCTCTGGAACATCGTAGGCCGAAAGTGGCGCAAGCCATGAAGCGTATGCGATGCCTGGACCTTGAGACTCCATATCTCAAATCGTGGGTTTGACGTTGTGGACTAACGTGGGAATCTCTGACGGCCAATCGACCGGGGTGGCACCCGGGACGGCACAAGAGAGGGAGCGGCGGATAGTAGAGTTCGAGCAAACTCCGAGACCTCATCAGTCAAGGTGCGAGCGAACCGGCAACCGGTACTCGAAAACTGCCAGCGGTGGAAAGTGTGTGTGGCTCCAGTGGGGTGGGCTTGGCGGCCCGTTGCAGTGATGTGCCGACCATTTCGCTTGGCCGCGGAATGGTCGACCGAGCCTGTCAGATTTTTAGTGTGTCGAGGTCATGAGACGATAACGGAAATAACGTCCAATGACCGAAACAACAGTGACCAAGAAGAGCAAGAACCCGAAGGCGCCGAAGCTGTTCCCCGATGAGCTGATCGATCAACTGCTGGCGCAGGTGCAGAACAGGAACGCCGAGTCGGTTCTCGGGGAATCGGGCCTGGCCGGGCAACTGAAGAAGCAACTGGCTGAGCGCATGTTGGCCGCGGAGCTGACGCATCACCTGGAGAGCGAGGCGGAGCAAGGCAGCGCCGGCAACCACCGCAACGGTACGAGCCGCAAGACAGTGCTCACACCCAACGGCGAACTGACGCTGGATATCCCGCGAGACCGGCAGGCGACGTTCGAGCCGCAACTGGTCGGCAAGTACCAGCGCCGGCTGGCGGGATTCGACGACCACGTCATCAGCATGTACGCGCGCGGCATGAGCGTACGCGAGATCCAGGCTCACCTGCTGGAGCTGTATGGCCTGGAAGTGTCGCCCGATCTGATTTCCACGGTCACCGACGAGGTGCTGGCTGAGGTCGAGCAGTGGCAACAACGCCCGCTCGACGCGATGTATCCGATTGTGTATTTCGACGCACTTCGACTGAAGATCCGCGACGAGGGCACGGTCAGGAACAAGGCGGTGTACCTGGCGCTGGGCATTCGGGCTGACGGCCGCAAGGAAGTGCTGGGCTTGTGGATCGAACAAACCGAAGGCGCCAAGTTCTGGCTGAAGGTTTTCAACGAGTTGAAGAATCGCGGTTTGCACGACATCCTGATTGCGGTGGTCGACGGCCTGCGTGGGTTCCCGGAGGCCATCGAGGCGGTGTTTCCGGCCGCGCAGATCCAGACCTGCATCGTGCATCTGATCCGTAATTCGCTGAATCTGGCGAGCTGGAAGGACCGTAAGCCGCTGGCTACCGCGCTCAGGCCGATCTATCAGGCCGCCTCGGCTGAAGCGGCGGCCGCGGCGCTCGAGGCCTTTGCGCAAAGCGAATGGGGCCGCAAATTCCCTACCGTCCCGGCCATGTGGCAACGCCAATGGGAGCAGGTGATTCCCTTCTTTGCCTATCCTCACGAGGTGCGTCGAATCGTTTATACGACCAACGCCATCGAGAGCATGCACATGCAGTTGCGCAAGATCGTCAAGAATCGTGGCCACTTCCCGAGCGACGAAGCCGCCAGCAAACTGCTGTATCTGGCCTTGCGCAACATTGAAAAGGATTGGAAGATGCCGCCTATCACCTGGCGGCAAGCTGTCAATCAGTTCGCCATTCTGTTCGGTGAGCGATTCACCGCCGCCATCAGCTGAGATTTTTAACCGGCCTCAGCACACGAAATTTCTGACACCTCCGGTCGACCTCTGACCTTGGTCGGTCAGATAGCGAGAAGAGGCAGTATCCCTTAGGTACTTTTCAACTCAAGACCGGGCGTCATGCTCGACACCCGGTCTTCTATTCAGGTCTATGTCTACGCTGAGTCGGTGCCTTAACCGCCGACCGCGATGTCCGCGTCACCGCTCACCTTGGCGGAAGGCGCCCGCACCGCACGTACCAGTTCTTCGTCGGTCGGGTTGTAATACCTCATGGCCATCTGCAGGGTTTTCCATCCCAGAACCTTGGCCAGGGTCGCGGTCTCCATGCGCGGCGCCAGTTGTGAGGCGGCTTCGTGCCGCAGGTCATGAGGACGCAGTCCACTGATGCCGGCCCGCTCGCAGGCGAGCTTGAACGCCTTTCGCAAGCCGCGCGCGTCGTGAAAGGTGGTCAGCCGCCCGGACGCTCGCTGGGTAAGCTCGCGGATGGCAGCCTCAGCGCGCTCGGACAGCGGCACGGTCCGCGCATCACCATTTTTCGTTTTATAGAGCCGGATGATGCTCTTACGAAGGTCAATCTGCTCCCAACGCAGCTTCACCATTTCGCCGGAGCGCATTCCCGTTTCTATCGCGAGGATGATGCAGAGCCGCAGCGATGGCGTGCGGCTCTGGCTGGCTGCTTCCAACAGTCGGGCTTCCTCGTCGCCTTCAAGGCGGCGCTCGCGATGCTGGCCCCTGGTCGGCCACCGGACACCGGCAAGCGGACTTTCAAGCGGGATTTCCCACAGTTCCTTCGCGGTCGTGAAAACGGCGGAAATGACAACCAACTCCCGCCGGACAGTTTCGGCGCAGCAGGTCTTCAACCGCTCGTCACGATAGTTGGCGAAGTCAGTCTTGCGCAGTGTGGAGAGGAATCGTGCCGCAAGGGGATGTTTTTTCAGTGCGCGGATACGGACCAGCTCTGTTTCCCAGCCGCGCTTGTGCGGCGTTTCATCCTTTTCGTAGCGCTCGAGCAGGTCACCAAAGGTCGTGCGCTCGAGTTCGGACCGGTCAATGAATGTGCCGTTCGTCATCTGCGCTTCGACACCGGTCGCCCAGTCAAGGGCCTCTTTTTTGGTCTCGAAAGTCTTGTTTTGCGTGGGGTAGCCCTTGCGGCGAACCTGGGCCTGGAATTGATACGGACCGCGTTTGGTGATGGATGCCATCTCTGTTCCTTGAACATTGGGAACAGGGTATAGCTCGCCAGACCGTTGATGTTTGCAGCAGGACTGCAGCAAAAATGCAGCAGGAAATCTGAAAACACTGCAAACCGAGGCTTGAGCTTGAGGTAAGCCCTTGATTTTATTGGTGCGCCCGGCTGGGATCGAACCAGCAACCCCTGCCTTCGGAGGGCAGTACTCTATCCATTGAGCTACGGGCGCTTCAACAAGAATGCGCGGCACCAGAACGGATGCGACGCCAAAGCGAGACCGAAAGGATACCCGGTTTCCGCCATACCGTCCACCGGACGGCCTGAATGGCGGTCTTCGAAGTCTTTCGCACAACCCGCGCGATGCGGGTAAACGCCTGCTGAACACCGCGCCGCGCCCCTCGCCGCCGCCGAAATGTTCCGTCTATAATCGTCCGTGCCTGATTAAAGAACAAGAAGTTGCCGTCACGCTGTACCGCTCACATACCCACGGAGACGAGACAAGCATGAGCGAAGCACCACACGGAGCCCCGATCAAAACCCCCGGGCAGCTCGTCGCCGCAATCATTGCCAGTTTTGCGGTACCGATCGTCATCATCGTTCTGCTAGTGATCTACGTCGACAATTCGACGCGCACCGGCGCCGGCACCGACTCCCTCTCCGAAGCCGAGGTCACCGCCCGCATCAAGCCGTTTGCCCAGGTCGACATTCGCGACGCCAACGCGCCGCGCGTCTACAAGTCCGGCGAGGAAGTCTACAAGGCGGTGTGCTCCGCGTGTCACGCGTCGGGTGCCGCAGGCGCGCCGAAATTCACCAATACCGCCGACTGGGCACCGCGCATCGCCCAGGGCTTCGACACGCTTTTGCACACGGCGCTCTCCGGCAAAGGCGCGATGCCCCCGCGCGGCGGCACCAGTCCGGACGACTACAGCGATTTCGAAATCGCCCGCGCGGTCGCCTACATGGCCAACAATTCCGGCGGCAGTTTCCCTGAACCGGCTCAGCCGGCAGCGGGCACAGCAGCAGCGGCATCCGGTGCTGCGGCCGCGGCGCCGGCCGGCGCTTCCGGCGCGGGTGCGGCTCAGGCCGCCGCAGCGATGGCCGCCATGGCGAGCGTGCCGCAAGCGGCCGCGCCGGCAGCGGGCGGCACGCAAAGCGCCGACGCATCGCAAGCCGGCAAGGCGTTGTATCAGCAGGTTTGCCAGGCCTGCCACGCAGCCGGCGTGTTGAACGCACCGAAGTTCGGCGACAAGGATGCCTGGGCTCCCCGTCTGAAAGAGCCGATGGACACGGTCTATAACTACGCGCTGCACGGCAAGGGCGCGATGCCGCCGAAGGGCGGCTCGACAGCCTCCGACGCGGATGTGAAGGCCGCCGTCGACTACATGGTCAGCGCGGTGAAGTAACACGCTCGCGGCGTTTGCCGCAGCACAAAAAATCCCTGCACCGCGTCGCCGCGTTGCAGGGATTTTTTTGTCTCTCGGTCGGCAAACGGGCCTACGCGATCTCAACAATCTCAGCATCAGCTCAAGGCTTCTGCAACAGCGCCTTCAAACTCGCGAGCCGGTCTTTCGGCGACATCGGCGCTTCTTCGGGCGTCGGCGGCGGGGCGTCGTCGAGCAGCATTTCGGGAATGAAGCGTGACGGCTCGCACACCACCGTCTCCCGCGCGCGCTTGCGCTTCTTGCACCAGTTCAGATGCAGACTGCGCTGCGCACGCGTGATCGCCACGTACATCAGCCGGCGCTCTTCTTCGATGCGCGCGTCGTCGATCGGCTCGTCGTCCGCACCGCCGCGATGCGGCATGATGCCTTCCTCGACGCCCACCAGAAACACGTGCGGATACTCCAGACCCTTCGACGCATGCACCGTCGACAAACGCACCGCGTCGGGATCTTCCTCGCGGCCTTCGAGCATCGACATCAGCGCAACCGTCTGGATCAGCCCGAGCAGGCTCTTGCCGGTGTCGCCGAGACCGTCGGCGGTGTCGTAGCCGGTGGCTTCATCGGCCGCGGCGCCCGTGGGCTCAGCCTTGGTGCCCTTGCGCTTGAGCCATTCCATGAACTCCAGCACGTTTTGCCACTTGGACTGCGCCTGACGTTCGTCGAATGCATCGTACAGATAGGCCTCGTAGTGGATCGCGTCCATCAGTTCGTCGAGCAGCGTGCCGGCGGCGTCCTTCTCGGCTCGGTCAGTGAGACGCTGCATGAAGTCGCAGAACACGCGCATCGGTTCTATCTGCCGCGGCGACAGACGCGCCTCGATGCCGCCCATGTACACCGCCTCGAACAGCGACACTTTGGCTTGGCCCGCGAACGAGCCGAGCGCCTCGAGCGTCGTATTGCCGACGCCGCGTCGCGGCGTCGTGATCGCGCGGATGAACGCGGGGTCGTCGTTGGCGTTGGCGATCAGACGCAGATACGCGCAGATGTCCTTGATCTCGGCCTTGTCGAAGAACGATTGGCCACCGGACAACACGTACGGAATCCGCTCGCGCCGCAACACCTGTTCGAAAATGCGCGCCTGAAAATTGCCGCGATACAGGATCGCGTAGTCGCGGAAATTCGCGCGCCGCTCGAACTTGTGCGCCGACAGGCGGAACACCACGGACTCGGCCTCGTGCTCTTCGTCGTTACACGGCGTGACGGTGATCGTGTCGCCCATGCCGTGTTCGGACCACAGCTTCTTTTCGAACAGCTTCGGATTGTTCGCGATGACGTTGTTCGCGGCGGTCAGAATGCGGACCGTCGAGCGGTAGTTCTGCTCCAGCTTGATCAGATGCAGCTTCGGAAAATCTTTGCTCAGCTGGCCGAGATTTTCGAGCGTCGCGCCGCGCCAGCCGTAGATCGCCTGATCGTCGTCGCCCACCGCCGTGAACGCCGCGCGCTTGCCGGCCAGCAGCTTCACCAATTCGTACTGGCAGGCGTTGGTGTCCTGATACTCGTCGATCAGCAGATAGCGCAGCTTGTTCTGCCAGCGGTCGCGCACCTGCTCGTTCTTTTCGAAGAGTTCGGCGGGCAGACGGATGAGGTCGTCGAAATCGACTGCCTGATACGCATGGAGCGTCGCCACGTAATTGCGGTAGACGATCGCGGCCTGATGTTCATCCTCGTTCGCGGCGATCGCGATCGCCTGCTCCGGCATGATCATGCCGTTCTTCCACAACGAGATGATCGACTGGATCTTGCGGATGAAGCCCTTGTCCGTCGAGCCGACCTGCTCCTGGATCATGCCGAAGCAGTCGTCGGAATCCATGATCGAGAACTGCGGCTTCAGGCCGACGTGTTCCGCTTCCTGCCGCAGAATCTGCACGCCGAGCGAGTGGAAGGTGCAGACCGTCAACTGGTTGACGGGCACTTTGCGGCCTTCCTTGCCGGGCGTGGTGAGCGTCTTGCCTTCGAGCAGCTTGCTCACGCGCTCGCGCATTTCCAACGCGGCCTTGTTCGTGAACGTGACGGCAGCGATGTGGCGCGGCTCGAAGCCCTTGGCCTCGATCAGGTGCGCGATCTTCTGCGTGATCACGCGCGTCTTGCCGCTACCTGCGCCGGCGAGCACGAGACACGGA
Organism: Paraburkholderia sp. BL17N1; assembly: GCF_003634175.1. Taxonomy (NCBI): domain Bacteria; kingdom Pseudomonadati; phylum Pseudomonadota; class Betaproteobacteria; order Burkholderiales; family Burkholderiaceae; genus Paraburkholderia; species Paraburkholderia sp. BL17N1. Next base: position 1,488,998 of record NZ_RBIW01000001.1, on the reverse strand, counting down.
CCGTCGAGATAACGGACCGCTTCATTTTGAGCGGGGTTCAGGCCTGCGGACATCGTCAGTGGATGGGTGTTGCGGTTGAAAGCAGCGGTTGAGGGCGTGGCGGCGTATTCGCCGGCCGGAGGCCCGGGGGCATGCTGCGCGGCCCCGGCGGCTGGAGCGGGCGCACCGCGCGGTGCGCCGGTATTCCGGCCCGCTGCGGTTCGCGCGAGAGGAGCGATGTTAACACGATTGTGCTGACGGATAGCGGCGACACACGCTCACGACGACGCTGACGGTCCACCGCCAGGACATGCCACAATTGCGGTGTTGCGCGCCGTCGCCGCGGTGGCAAAGCGGCGCGCCGTTTTTGCAGGAAGACACGCATGTCCGCATCGCTGAAGATTGGATTGATGGGTTACGGTTTCGCCGGCGCGACCTTTCATGCGCCGGTGATCGAGCACTGCGGCCGCGCGAGCGTCGCGGCCATTGCCACGAGCCAGCCCGAGCGCGCGCTCACCGACTATCCGCACACGAAGGTGGTCGCCGACCTCGACGCGCTGCTGGCGCTGGATGAACTCGACTGCATCGTGATCGCCACGCCGAACGACACGCACTTCGACCTGGCACGCCGCACGCTGGAAGCGGGCAAGCACGTGGTGGTGGATAAACCGGTCACGTTGAACGCCGCCGACGCGCACACGCTGGCCAACATCGCGCTCGCCCGAGGCAAACTCTTCATGCCGTTTCACAACCGTCGCTGGGACGGCGATTTTCTGACCGTGCGCGATCTGCTGGCGAGCGGCGAGTTGGGACGGATCACGCAATACGAATCGCACTTCGACCGTTTCCGGCCGGAGGTGCGGCAGCGCTGGCGCGAGGAAGCGTCGCGAGGCGGCGGCTTGCTGCTGGACCTCGGACCACATCTGATCGACCAGGCGCTGGCGCTGTTCGGCACGCCGCAAACCGTGTCGGCAACGGTGCGCGCTCATCGTGACGACGCCGGCGCGCCCGACTACGTGCACATCCAGCTCGGCTACGGTGAATTCGAAGTGGTGCTGCACGCGAGCGCGCTGACGGCGCTGGTCGCGCCGCGCTTCACCCTCCACGGCACACGCGGCAGCTATATGAAATACGGGCTGGACACGCAGGAAGATCAGTTGAAGGCGGGCCTGCGTCCGGGCGACGATGGCTTCGGCGCCGGCAACGCCCCGGGTGTGGTGCGCGTCGTGGAAGGTGATCAGGAAGTCGAGCGGGAGTGGCCGACGCGCAATGGCGATTACGCCGGGTTTTATGTCGCGGTGGCCGACGCGATCCAGAACGGCGTGAAATTCCCGGTGAGCGCGCAGGACGCCGTCGACGTCATGACGGTTATCGAGCTCGCCGGCCGAAGCTCGGAAGAAGGCGCCCGGCTGCCGTTCGAGCGGATTCGCTGACGGTTTGGTCCGCACGGCGAGACGGCTTGTGTACCTAAAACAGCACTCGCCGTGCACACGGCGCAGGCCAAAAACGCTGACAAGCCCGAAAGGAACATAACGTTACAAATCGGGCCGCGCGGCAGGTCAGCGCGGCCCGGTAGTCATCCGTTGCTACCAGGGTAGCACCACAAAACGACAATGACTTCCGGAGTGTCCATGCCCCGTACTATCCGCGCGCTCGCCGCTTGCGCCTTGCTCAGTTCCCTCGCCGCCTGTGTGGTGGCGCCTCAACCCCAGCCGGCGCCTCGCCCCAACCCGCAACAGATCGCGGATCAGCGCCTGCATCAGGTCGAAGGCCGCATCGACAACCTCAGCCGCCGGATCGACAACCGCGTGAATCAGGGCTATTACCCGCCGCCACAAGGCGCAGCGCTGCACCATCGCCTCGACGTGATCCGTCAGGAAGCGCACGACATGGCCGCGCAACACGGCGGCGGCCTGTCGGGCGACGAACAGCGCGTCTTGAATCAGGAACTGGACAACGCGGCACACGCTATCGGCGAGTAATCGCGCCAGAATCAATTTCGGCTTCAACGCCGAAGCAGCACGAGCGCGGGCATCACGTCCCGCGCTTTTTTTGACAAGCGCGCAGACGCTCCGTCAACCGCCGCGCGGTTCTCGGGCCTTTATTTGACAAGCCCCCGGCCCTCGCGTACATTCGCCGCACGCGTCGGGAGAGCGTGCTGGCCGCAGAAAACCGCAGGCCGCGCCGCCGAAGGGGCACACCCGCAAACTCTCAGGCAAAAGGACCGACCGCGTCGAAGAACCCGCTCTCAGGCAATATCGGGCACCGGTTTTTCGCACTCTGGAGAGCGGCAGTAGCCGTGCGCATCGCGCGTCGTAAGTGCGAGCGGATCTGGCAAGCTGCCCACCGAAGGGGCGCGCGTTTCACCGTGACACGTCAACGTGACCACGGCAACGCAATCTCTCAGGTATCGAGGACAGAGGGGCCATGCAACGCATCGCTCGCAGCTAAAAGGCCGCGAGGCGTAGCGCCCATGGCCTTTTTTGTTTCGCGAGACGCCCGAGGCCCCATGACCGAACTCAAACACACCCCGCTCAACGCCACCCATCGTGCGCTCAATGCCCGCATGGTCGATTTCGGCGGCTGGGACATGCCTGTCAACTACGGCTCGCAGATCGACGAACACCGCGCCGTGCGCACCGACGCCGGCATGTTCGACGTCTCGCACATGTGTGTCGTCGATTTCACCGGCGAGCGCGTGCGCGCATTCTTCGAGTATGCGCTGGCGAACAACGTCGCCAAGCTGCAAACGCCGGGCCGCGCGCTGTACTCCTGCCTGCTGAACCCGAACGGCGGCGTGATCGACGACCTGATCGTCTATTACTTCGGCGAAGATCATTTCCGCGTGGTCGTCAATGCCGGCACCGCCGATAAAGACATCGCCTGGTTCGGCCAACTCAACGCCGAAGGCAGCTTCGGCCTGACCATCACGCCGCGCCGCGATTATGCGATCGTCGCCGTGCAAGGCCCGAATGCGCGCGAAAAAGTATGGCAAACCGTGCCGGCCGCACGCGCCGCCACCGAAGCGCTCAAGCCCTTCAACGCCGCCCGCGTCGAAGACACGCCGTTCGGCGAATTGACCGTGGCCCGCACCGGCTACACCGGCGAAGACGGCTTCGAAATCATTGTCCCCGCGGATCACGTCGAAGCGCTGTGGAACGCATTGCAAGCCCAGGGCGTGCGCCCGGCCGGTCTCGGCGCGCGCGACACGCTGCGGCTCGAAGCCGGCATGAACCTGTACGGCCAGGACATGGACGACAACGTCTCGCCGCTCGACGCCGGCCTCGCCTGGACCGTCGACCTCACCTCGCCGCGCGACTTCGTCGGCAAGGGCAAGCTGGAAGCGGACGGTTCGCAGGCTGCGTTCGTCGGCTTGATTCTGCTGAAGGAAAACGGCAAGGCGGCGGGCGTGCTGCGTGCTCATCAAAAAGTCGTCACGCCGCAGGGCGAAGGCGAAATCACCAGCGGTACGTTTTCCCCGACCATGCAGGAATCCATCGCCTTTGCGCGTGTGCCGAAAGGCGTGCAGCCGGGCGACACCGTTCACGTTCAGATTCGTGACAAGAACGTACCTGCAAGCGTGGTAAAACTGCCGTTCGTGCGCAATGGCAAAGTGCTCGCGGTTTAAGCAAACCTGCGCGCGCGTCTACTTCCCAAGTTACAAGCGAATCACACCGCATAGGAGCATCCGATGAGCATCCCGGCCGATCTGAAATACACCGAATCGCACGAGTGGGTCCGCACCGAGGCGGACGGCACGCTGACGGTCGGCATCACCGACCACGCGCAGGAAGCGCTCGGCGACATCGTCTTCTTCGAAGTCCAGGAACTGGGCAAAACCGTCACCGCCGGCGACACGGTCGCTGTCATCGAATCGGTGAAAGCCGCTTCCGATATCTACGCGCCGGTTTCGGGCGAGATCATCGAAGCGAACACCGCCGTGGCCGACACGCCTGATTCGGTCAATTCCACACCGTACGAAAGCTGGCTCTTCAAGATCAAGCCGGCTGCGGACGCGACGCAAGACCGTCTGATCGACGCCGACGCGTACAGCAAGTCAATCGGCGCCTGATTCACCTTTACGTTTAACCCGACAGGTGCGGCGCGTCCTTTTTCGAATACCGAAGGACACCGCACCGCCAGGAACACCCATGAAGCTCGAACACCCGGATCGTCTGATGAACCGCACTCCTCTCTCGCTCGCCGCGCTCGAAGTGCATGACGCCTTCGCCGAACGGCATATCGGCCCGGACGCGGCCGACCAGCACGCGATGCTCGAAGCCCTCGGCTTCGCGTCGCGCGCCGCGCTGATCGACGCCGTCATTCCGAAGACGATCCGCCGCACCGAAACGCTGCCGCTCGGCCCCTTCGCGCAGCCGAAGAGCGAAGCCGAAGCGCTCGCCGCGCTGCGCGAACTCGCGGACAAGAACCAGGTGTTCCGCTCATACATCGGGCAAGGCTATTACAACGCGCACACGCCGACGGTGATCCTGCGTAACGTGCTGGAAAATCCGGCGTGGTACACCGCGTACACGCCATATCAGCCGGAAATTTCGCAAGGCCGTCTGGAGGCGCTGCTGAACTTCCAGCAGATGATCGTCGACCTGACGGGTCTGGCGATCTCGAATGCATCGCTGCTCGACGAAGCCACGGCTGCGGCTGAAGCGATGACGCTGCTGCAACGCATCGGCAAGCCGAAGTCGAACGTGTTCTACGTGGCCGACGACGTGCTGCCGCAAACCATCGAAGTGGTAAAGACGCGCGCCACGCCGGTCGGCATCGAAGTGAAAGTGGGCCCGGCTGCGGAAGCCGCGGATGCGAATGCGTTCGGCGTGCTGCTGCAATATCCGGGCGTGAACGGCGACGTGCGCGACTACCGCGCCCTCACCGAAGCGATCCACGCAGCGGGCGGCCACGTGGTGGTCGCCGCCGACCTGCTCGCGCTGACCGTCCTCACGCCGCCGGGCGAATGGGGCGCGGACGTGGCCGTCGGCAATACGCAGCGTTTCGGCGTACCGGTCGGCTTCGGTGGCCCGCATGCGGCTTACCTCGCCGTGCGTGACGAATTCAAGCGCCAGATGCCGGGCCGCCTCGTCGGCGTGACCGTCGACGCGCAAGGCAACCCCGCGCTGCGTCTCGCGCTGCAAACGCGCGAACAACATATCCGCCGCGAGAAGGCGACTTCGAACGTGTGTACCGCGCAAGCGCTGCTCGCGATCATGGCCAGCATGTACGCCGTTTATCACGGCCCGCACGGTTTGAAGACGATCGCATTGCGCGTGAACCGCATCGCCGCGTTGCTGGCGGAAGGCGCGAAGCAACTCGGCTACTCGCTCGCTAACGAAACGTTCTTCGACACGCTCACGTTCGAATCCGGCGCACGCACGCAAGCGCTGCACGAGGCCGCGCAAGCGAAACGCATCAACCTGCGCCGCGTGAGCGATACGCAAGTCGGCCTGTCGATCGACGAAACCACTACGCGCCGCGATCTGGCGGATCTGCTCGAAGTATTCGCGCAAGCCGCCGGCGCGAAAGACGTCCCGCAAGTCGACACGCTCGACTCGGCAATGGCTGCGTCGAATACCGCATCGCTGCCGGCCGCGCTTGAGCGCACGAGCGCCTACCTCACGCACCACGTGTTCAACCGTCATCATTCGGAAACGGAAATGCTGCGTTATCTGCGCAGCCTGTCGGACAAGGACCTCGCGCTCGACCGTTCGATGATTCCGCTGGGTTCGTGCACGATGAAGCTGAACGCGACCTCGGAAATGCTGCCGGTTACATGGCCTGAATTCGGCCAGATCCATCCGTTCGCACCGGCTGAGCAAACTGTCGGCTACCGCGAAATGATCGATCAGCTCGAAGAGATGCTGGTCGCGGCCACCGGCTACGCTGCCGTGTCGCTGCAACCGAACGCCGGCTCGCAAGGCGAGTACGCGGGCCTGCTGATCATCCACGCGTATCACGCGTCGCGCGGCGAAGCGCATCGCAACGTCTGCCTGATTCCGGCTTCGGCGCACGGCACGAACCCGGCGTCGGCGCAGATGGCCGGCATGCAGGTCGTCGTGGTGGCCTGCGACGCGCAAGGCAATGTCGATATCGAAGACCTGAAGAAGAAAGCCGATCAGCACGCCGACAAACTCGCGGCGATCATGATCACGTATCCGTCCACGCACGGCGTGTTCGAGCAGAACGTGCGCGAAATCTGCGAGATCGTGCACGCGCACGGCGGTCAGGTGTATGTGGACGGCGCGAACATGAACGCGATGGTCGGACTGACCGCGCCGGGCCAGTTCGGCGGCGACGTGTCGCACCTGAATCTGCACAAGACCTTCTGCATTCCGCATGGCGGCGGCGGACCGGGCGTCGGTCCGGTTGCGGTCGGCGCGCATCTCGCGCAGTTCCTGCCGAACCAGATTTCGTCGGGTTATGAGCGCGCGCCGAACGGCATTGGCGCGGTATCGGGCGCTCCGTACGGCTCGGCGTCGATCTTGCCGATTTCGTGGATGTACATCGCAATGATGGGCGCGAAGAACCTCACCGCCGCGACCGAAATCGCGATCCTCAACGCGAACTACGTGGCGAAGAAACTCGCGCCGCACTATCCGGTACTCTATTCGGGCCCGGGCGGCCTGGTCGCGCACGAGTGCATTCTCGATCTGCGTCCGATCAAGGAAACCAGCGGCATCACCGTCGACGACGTCGCCAAGCGTCTCGCCGACTACGGCTTCCACGCGCCGACCATGAGCTTCCCGGTGCCGGGCACGCTGATGGTCGAGCCGACCGAATCGGAATCGAAGGAAGAACTCGACCGTTTCATCGAAGCGATGATTGCGATTCGCGAGGAAATCCGTGCCGTCGAAGAAGGCCGCTCGGATCGCGAGGACAACCCGCTGAAGCATGCGCCGCACACGGCAGCGGTGGTGATCGCGAATGACTGGAAGCACGCGTATGCGCGCGAAACCGCGGCGTATCCGCTGCCCACGCTGATCGCGAAGAAGTACTGGCCGCCGGTCGGCCGCGCGGACAACGTGTACGGCGATCGCAACCTGTTCTGCTCCTGCGTGCCGATCGCCGACTACGAGTAAGCGGGATTGCCAATGCGCATCGCCCGTCGTCTCGAAAAAGAGGCGGCGAGGCGATGCGTGGTTCCGCTCTGAGGTTCTCTGTCGTTCGTGGCCGCAAACGGCTAACATCACACACCGAATCAGCCTAACGAGGAGTTTCGCATGGCGCGAAAGGTGCGATTGATGCAAAGCCGGACCGAAGCAACGCGAGCGCCGAATTGGCGGCAAGCCTGCACGTTGCTGTTGGCTGGCGCAGCCGTGCTGCTGCCGCTGCGGCAAGCGCAGGCCGCGATGAATTTTTGCGCGGCGCCCGCGCTGCAAACCAGCGAACGCACGAACGCCGATCCCGGTGTGAAAGCGCTGGTGAGCAACGTGCAGGCCCATCTGAACGACCAGCCGCATGCGCTGGCGAAACTGCATACCGAAGGCACGCTGCCGCACGAGGGCATCTACGACCAGAGCGTCGAGGCGGAGAAAGATCTCGATCTGTTGCGCGACGCCGCGCTCGCCTGGCGCGCCACCAGCGACGACCGCTATCTCAAGCTCGTCGACCGCTTGCTGTACGCCTGGGTCACGACCTATCAACCGAGCTTCAATCCGATCGACGAAACCCGTTTCGAAGGACTGATTCTCGCGTACGACATGACGGCGAGCGCGTTGCCGGTGAAAACGCGCAATGCGTCGATGGCGTTCCTGACGAAACTCGCGAACGGCTACATCGGGCAAATCGACGCGCAGCCGCGCCCGCTCAAAGGAACGTTCAGGAACAACTGGCAGAGCCATCGGATCAAACTGATTGCCATGGCCGCGTTCACGCTCGACAACCGCAAGATGATCAATGCGGCCCAGCGTCTGTTCGTCGAGCATATCGGCGACAACATCGAGCCGGATGGTTCGACAGTCGATTTCAACGAACGCGACGCGCTGCATTACGTCACCTACGACTTGCAGCCGCTCGTGACAGCCGCGCTCGCCGCGCGTCGCCATAACCGCAACTGGTTGCCGGAGAAGGGCGCGGACGGCGCGTCGTTGCAAGCCGCGCTCAACTGGCTGGCGCCGTATGCGGCCGGCAGCAAGACGCATGAAGAATTCGTGCATTCGAGCGTTCCGTTCGATGCAAAACGTCGCGAGGCCGGCTTGCCCGGCTATTCGGGTCAGTGGGATCCGAAGAACGCGACGGAACTGTTTCACCTGGCGGCGCGCCTCGACGGGCGCTATACGCCGATCGCGCTACAGCTCGCACCGACGCCGCCCGCGTGGCTCGCCGTGTGTTTGCCGCTGCCGGCGCGGTAAATCAACTTTATCCATAGCAGGGAGCAGTAAATGGCAGTCAGCGTCTTCGACCTCTTCAAAATCGGCATTGGTCCGTCCAGTTCGCATACGGTCGGGCCGATGCGCGCGGCGCTGATGTTCGCTCAAGGGCTCGAACGCGATGGGCTGCTCGCCGCGACCGCCTCGGTGAAAGTGGAGTTGTACGGCTCGCTCGGCGCGACGGGCAAAGGGCACGGTACCGATCGCGGCGTCATGCTCGGCCTGATGGGCGACGCGCCCGATACCGTGGACCCGGACACGATAGCGCAGCGGCTCGAGGCAGTGCGCGTGTCCCGCAAGCTGGCGCTGCTCGGCACGCACGAGGTGCCGTTCGTGCAGAAGGATCACATTGCGTTTTATCGTCAGGCGCTGCCCGAGCATCCGAATGGTCTGAAGCTGCGTGCGCTCGACGCGCAAGGCGAGACATTGCGCGAGTCGACGTATCTCTCGGTGGGCGGCGGTTTCGTGGTGACGGCTGGCGCGCCGAATACGAAAGTCCTGGCCGCGGTCGATCAACTGCCGTACTCGTTTCGCAGCGGCAACGAGTTGCTCGCGCTGTGCGAATCGACCGGTAAGAGCATTGCCCAGTTGATGTGGGAAAACGAGCGCGTCTGGCATACGGAAGAAGAGACGCGCGCGGGCCTGCTGAAGATCTGGGACGTGATGCAATCGTGTGTATCGCGGGGTTGCGGCATCAACAATCCGGATGCCGACGGTAACTTGCCCGGTCCATTCCAGGTGAAACGGCGCGCGCCGCAGCTGTATCGCGCGCTGTCGGGCAATCCGGAGCTGGCGTTACGCGATCCACTGTCGATGATCGACTGGATCAATCTCTACGCGATCGCCGTCAACGAAGAAAATGCCGCCGGCGGACGTGTGGTGACTGCGCCGACCAACGGCGCGGCCGGCATCATTCCGGCCGTGCTGCATTACTACACGCGCTTCATGCCGGGTTCGAATCAGCAAGGCGTGATCGACTTCCTGATGACCGCCGCGGCGATCGGCATTCTGTACAAGCTGAACGCGTCGATTTCGGGCGCCGAAGTGGGCTGTCAGGGCGAAGTGGGCGTCGCCTGCTCGATGGCTGCGGGCGCACTCGCCGCAGTCATGGGCGGCACCCCGAAGCAGGTCGAAAACGCCGCGGAAATCGGCATGGAGCACAACCTCGGGCTGACGTGCGATCCGGTCGGCGGCATGGTGCAGATTCCGTGTATCGAGCGCAACGCGATGGCATCGGTGAAAGCAGTCAACGCCGCCCGCATGGCCTTGCGCGGCGACGGCAGTCACTACGTGTCGCTCGATTCGGTGATCAAGACCATGCGCGAGACCGGCGCGGATATGAAAACCAAATACAAGGAAACGTCGCGGGGCGGGTTGGCGGTGAATATCGTCGAGTGTTGAGGGCGGCGCTTCCTTGCCTCGATGCGGATGACGACGCGGGCTATGGCCCGCGTTTTTATTTGCGCGTCGCTTCTTCGTGTTCGTGCATCACGTGCGCACGCCTGTGCTACGTATTGTCGCCGAAGCGGGAGAAGGCGCGTGCGCTTCTTACCTGCGCGCGGCCGCGAGCGATCCCGTAGCGCGGCACCGTGACAGCGGCGGCACGCTCGGCGTAAGCTGTCGGAGCGCCGATCGGCTGATCTTCAGGTTGATTCGGCAATCTCATACCGCACTTACGCACTGCCTGGAGACTTCATCGCAATGTCGCAGCCGAATACTCCCGTTTCCGGTCCCGCCGCCGCTCAAACCACCGGCGCGCGTCTTGTCGTCGATGCTTTACTCACGCACGGTGTCGAACGTGTTTTCTGTGTGCCCGGCGAGAGTTTTCTCGCTGTGCTGGATTCGCTGCACGACGAAACCGAACGCATCCAGACCATTGTTTGCCGCCACGAAGCGGCCGCGGCGAATATGGCGGAGGCCGTCGGCAAATTGACGGGGCGCCCTGGTGTCGCGCTCGTCACGCGCGGGCCGGGCGCCACGCATGCATCGATCGGCGTGCACACCGCGTTTCAGGATTCCACGCCGATGATTCTGCTGATCGGCCAGTGCGCGCGTGAGCATCTCGACCGCGAGGCGTTTCAGGAAATCGACTATCGGCGCATGTTCGGTCAGATGGCGAAGTGGGTTGCGCAAATCGACGATCCGAAGCGCATTCCCGAGTATCTGAGCCATGCGTTTCACACGGCGACTTCGGGGCGACCCGGGCCGGTGGTCTTGTCGTTGCCCGAAGACGTGTTGAGCGACGCGTGCGATGCCGTGGCCGGCGCGCCGGCTTATCAGCGCGTGGCGGCGTCACCGTCGGCGGCGCAGATCGAGAAGTTGCGCGGATTGCTCGACGGCGCGCAACGGCCGATGGTGATCGCGGGCGGCAGCGGTTGGACGCCGGCTGCGTGCGCGGACTTTCGGCGCTTCGTCGAGAACTGGCAATTGCCGGTCGGCCTCGCGTTCCGCTTTCAGGACACGCTCGACAACGAGCATCCGAACTATGCCGGCGACGTCGGCCTCGGCATCAATCCCGCGCTCGCGCAACGCATTCGCGACGCCGACGTGCTACTCGCGATCGGACCGCGTTTGGGCGAAGCGACGACGAACGGCTATACGTTGCTCGACATTCCGAAAACGAAGCAGACGCTCGTGCACGTGCATCAGGGCGCGGAGGAATTGGGCCGCGTGTATGCGGCCGATCTGCCGATCGTCTCTGGCATGCCGGAGTTGGCGGCAATGCTTGCGGAGTTGGAGCCATCGTCCGAGCAACTCGCGTGGTCGGGCGCAGCGAGCGAGGCGCATCAGGCGTATCTCGACTGGCGCAAACCGCGTCAAATTCCCGGCGATGTACAGATGGGCGAAGTGATCCAGCAGTTGCGCGCGCATCTGCCGGACGACGCGATTCTCACCAACGGCGCGGGCAATTACGCGACGTGGCTGCATCGGCACTTCTCGTATCGGCATTACCGTTCGCAGCTTGCGCCGACGAGTGGCGCGATGGGCTACGGCGTGCCGGCGGCGATCGCGGCGAAATCGATGTATCCGCAACGCGCCGTTGTGGCGCTGGCCGGCGACGGCTGCTTCATGATGGCCGCACAGGAACTTGCGACGGCGATGCAGTACGACCTGCATGTGCTTTTCATCGTGGTGAATAACGGTCACTTCGGTACGATTCGTATGCATCAGGAGCGGCACTATCCTGGGCGGGTACATGGCACCGGGCTCACAAATCCGGATTTCGCGGCGTTCGCGCGATCGTTCGGCGCGCATGGCGAGACGGTGGAGCGGACTGAGGATTTTCTGCCTGCGCTCAAGCGTTCGATGGAGGCGAAGTGTGCGGCGGTGATCGAGATTCGCATGCCGCAGGAAGCGAGCACGCCAGGTGCGACGTTGGAGCAGGTTAGGGAGCAGGGGAGGAAGATGCGCGGGGAGTAATTGCGTTGTCGTGCCATCGGCACAGGGTGTCAGGAAGCACAAAACAAAAAGCCCTGCGGTTCGAAAACCGCAGGGCTTTTTTTGCCTGCCTGGCACGTCAAGCAATCACATGGCAGCCGAGTGCGCTAGCAGGAGAAGCTACTTACTTTCCACCCACGCTCTGCAACGTCGTCCACTTACCATCGACGACCTTGTACAGCGTAATACCACCGTTCTTCAGGTCGCCCTTGCTGTCGTACGCGAGGTTCGCGGACGTCACCGCCGGCATCGAGGTCTTCGCGAGCACCGGCAGGTACTTGGCCGGATCGGTCGAGTTCGCCTTCTTCATGGCGTCGAACATGGCCATTGCGCCGTCGTAAGCGTACGGCGAGTACGTTTGCACGTCTTCGTTGAAACGCTTCTTGTACTTCGCGACGTAGTCCTTGCCGCCCGGCATTTCTTCCAGCGGCAGGCCGGCGAGCGATGCCACCGTGCCGTTCGCCGCGTCACCCGCGATCTGGATGAACGTCGGCGTGTGGACCATTTCGCCGCCCATCAGCGGCGCCTTGATGCCCAATGCCTTCATCTGCTTGACCATCGGTGCCGCTTGCGAATCCGCGCCGCCGTAGTAGATCAGATCCGGTTGAACCGCCTTCAGCTTGGTCAGGATCGACTTGAAGTCGACTGCTTTGTCGTTCGTGTATTCACGATCGACAATCTGGCCACCCGCTGCCTTCGCCGCCTTTTCGAACTGATCAGCCAGACCCTGGCCATAAGCCGTGCGGTCGTCGACGATCACGATCTTCTTCATGCCCAAGGTCTTCACCGCGAACGTGCCGGCGACCGAACCTTGCTGCGTGTCCGACGTCATCATGCGGAACGTGGTCTTGAAACCTTGTTGCGTGTATTCCGGCGCCGTCGCCATCGCGATTTCGGGGATGCCCGCGTTCGCGTAAATGCGCGAAGCCGGAATCGTGGTGCCCGAGTTGAAGTGGCCGAGCATGCCCTTGATGCCGTCATCCACCAGCTTTTGTGCAACCGTCGTACCGGTGCGCGGGTCGGCCTGGTCGTCGGCCGAGTCCAGCACGAAGCGGACTTGCTTGCCGCCGATCACCGGCTTGGTCGCGTTCATGTCTTCCACCGCCAGCGTAATGCCGTTCTGGAAGTCCTTGCCGTAGTGCGCCTGCGCGCCTGTCATCGGGCCGGCAAAGCCGACCTTCACATCTTCCGTCGATTGAGCATTGGCCGTCCCCGCCAGCGACATCGCTGCAACCAGTGCAGCGCCTGCCAGCTGTTTCATCTTGTGTTGCATAGCTTCTCCTTGGTACCAGGTGTGGATGGAGCGGTTTCGGGGTCGCCGTACCGCTTCCTTCTTTTTGAAAAGATCAATGAGGTTCGCTCAACCGATCGTCATCAAATTCGCATTACCGCCGGCTGCTGCCGTATTCACGCTGACCGAGCGTTCCGTCAACAGACGCTCGAGCGCGTAATCCTCGTCGCCGCTTTCCAGCGCGCCTGCCGCAACGCCCTGCACCGACACGATCGGGCCCGGACGCTTCGCGACTTCCTTCACCAGCGCCAGCAACTCGTCGCTATCGCCTTCGAACAGCACGGCGTCGAACGTTGCATCGGCGCTCTTCTTCACGCTCGCATGTGACTTCAACGACGCGGGCAACTGCGCCACCAATTGTTCACCCGCCGCGCCCTCGAACAACGCGCGATTTCCCGTAGCCAGCGCCGCGGCGAACTGCACGCGCGCGCCGCTCGCCGTCGACGCAATGCACAGCACCGTGCCGCGCGCGCCCAGCGTGTACGTGTTGCGCTCGCCAGTCGGTCCCGACAGTACCGCGGTGGCGCCCGCCGGCACATGCGACAGATAGCCGTCGCAGCGCGCGGCCAGCACCGGTTGTTGTTCGGCAATCAGCCAATCGCGATAGGCCGTCAATGCAGCGGACGGATTGTCGCTGTTTTCGGCTGCCTTCGGTACATCCACGACCAATGCCTGCGCGAGCGACTTCGGCAAACCGGCGGGACGCGTCGCCAGCAGACGCTGCAAATACAGCGCGCCGCCCGCCTTCGGACCCGTGCCCGACAAACCCTCACCGCCGAACGGCTGCACACCCACCACCGCGCCGATCACATTGCGGTTCACATAAATGTTGCCGACGTGCGCGCGGCTGATCACGTGAGCGATGGTTTCATCGATCCGCGTGTGGATGCCGAGCGTCAGGCCGTAGCCCGTCGTGCGAATCTGTTCGAGCAGCTTGTCGAGCTGGCTGCGGCGGTAACGCACCACATGCAGCACCGGACCGAATACCTCGCGCTTCAGTTCGTCGATGCTGTCGAGTTCGATCAGCGTGGGCGGAACGAAGGTGCCTTGCGCGCAACCGTCGGGCATCGGCAACTGCTCGACCTTGCGGCCTTTCTCGCGCATCGTCGCGACGTGCGCGTCGATGCCGCGTTTCGCGTCGAGGTCGATCACCGGGCCGACGTCGATCGACAGGCGGTCCGGATTGCCCACTGCCAGTTCACGCATCGCGCCCGTCAGCATCTCCAGTGTGCGGTCGGCGACATCGTCCTGCAGACAAAGAACGCGCAGCGCGGAACAGCGTTGACCGGCGGAGTCGAAAGATGATTGCAGCACGTCCGCGACCACCTGCTCAGCGAGCGCCGACGAGTCGACGATCATCGCATTCTGGCCGCCGGTTTCCGCGATCAGCGGAATCGGCTTGCCGTCCGGATCGAGGCGGCTCGAGAGCGTCTTGTTGATCAGGCGCGCCACTTCAGTCGAGCCGGTAAACATCACCGCGCGAGTGCGCGGATCGGCCACCAACGCAGCGCCGACCGTTTCGCCATTGCCCGGCAGCAGTTGCACTGCGCCCGCCGGGACGCCGGCTTCGCGCAGAATGCGCACGGCTTGCGCGGCGATCAGCGGTGTCTGTTCGGCCGGCTTCGCGAGCACGGTGTTGCCGGCAGCGAGTGCCGCGGCCACCTGGCCCATGAAAATCGCCAGCGGGAAATTCCACGGGCTGATACAGACCACCGGACCGAGCGGGCGATGCGTGTCGTTGGAGAACTCGTCGCGAATCTGCGTGGAGTAGTAGCGCAGGAAGTCGATCGCTTCGCGGATTTCCGCGACCGCATTGGCCAGCGACTTGCCGGCTTCACGCACCACCAGACCCATCAGCGTATGCATCTGCGCTTCGAGCAGATCTGCGGCACGCGCGAGGCAATCGGCGCGCGCTTCGACCGGCGTGGCTTGCCAGATCGGCGCCGCGGCGACGGCATGCGCCAACGCGGCGCTCACATGTTCCGGCGTCGCTTCAACGACCGTGCCGACGAGGTCACGATGATCCGCCGGATTGCGCACGTCGCGCGCCACGCCCACGGCGATCTCGTTGTCCTCGAGCATCGGCGCGGCGCGCCACGGATGATGCGCGCTCGCCAGCAACGCCGACGACAGCGACGCCAGACGATGCTCGTTCGACAGATCGAGACCCATCGAATTGAGACGCTCGGCGCCGTACAGATTGCGCGGCAGCGGAATCTTCGCGTGCGGCGCGCCGAGCGGCACGATCTTCGAGGCTTCGTCGACGGGGTCGGCGATCAGGTCCTTGATCGCGACGCTTTCATCGGCAATGCGATTCACGAACGACGTGTTCGCGCCGTTTTCCAGCAGACGGCGCACGAGGTACGCGAGCAGCGTTTCATGCGTGCCGACCGGCGCGTACACGCGGCACGGACGGTTCAGCTTGTCGCGGCCGGTGACTTCCTCGTACAGCGGCTCGCCCATGCCGTGCAGGCACTGGAACTCGTACTGGCCGGGGTAATAGTTGTTGCCCGCGAGGTGATAGATCGCCGAGAGCGTGTGCGCGTTGTGCGTGGCGAACTGCGGATAGACCGCGTCGGGCGCGCTCAGCAGTTTCTTCGCACAAGCGACGTATGAGACGTCCGTATAGATCTTGCGCGTGTAGACAGGATAGCCTTCGAGGCCGTCCACTTGTGCGCGCTTGATTTCGGTGTCCCAGTACGCGCCCTTCACGAGGCGCACCATGATGCGGTGACGGCTGCGGCGCGCCAGATCGATGATGTAGTCGATCACGAACGGGCAACGCTTCTGATAGGCCTGCACCACGAAGCCGATGCCGTTCCAGCCGGCCAAGTCTGGATCGAAGCATAGCGCTTCGAGCAGATCGAGCGAGATTTCGAGGCGGTCTGCTTCTTCGGCGTCGATGTTCAGGCCGATGTCGTAGCGGCGCGCGAGGATCGCCAGCGAGCGCACACGCGGCAGGAGTTCGCTCATCGTGCGTTCCTGCTGCGAACGCGAGTAGCGTGCGTGCAGCGCGGAGAGCTTGATCGAGATGCCAGGGCCTTCGTAAATGCCGCGGCCGCCGGCAGCCTTGCCGATCGCGTGGATCGCCTGTTCGTACGACGCGTAGTAGCGCTGCGCGTCGGCTTCGGTGGTGGCCGCTTCGCCGAGCATGTCGTACGAGTAGCGGAAGCCGCGCGCTTCGTATTTGCGGCTGTTGGCCAGCGCTTCGGAGATGTTCTCGCCCGTGACGAACTGCTCGCCCATCAGGCGCATCGCCATATCGACGCCCTTGCGGATCAGCGGCTCGCCGCCCTTGCCGATCAAACGCGTCAGCGCCGACGAGAGGCTCGTTTCGCTATTGGTCGTCACCAGCTTGCCGGTGATCATCAAGCCCCAGGTCGCAGCGTTGACGAACATCGACGGTGCCTGGCCCATGTGCGATTTCCAGTCGCCCTTGCTGATCTTGTCGCGGATCAGCGCGTCGCGCGTGGCGCGATCGGGAATGCGCAGCAGCGCTTCGGCGAGGCACATCAGCGCCACGCCTTCCTGGCTCGACAGCGAGAACTCGTGGATCAAACCTTCGACGCCACCGCCCTTGCTCTTGGTGCGCAGCGTTTCGACGAGCTTGCCGGCCATTGTCTGCACATCGCCCGCGAGGTTGGCGGGCAAGCGAGCCTGACCGACCAGGAACGGCAAGCATTCCGGCTCGGGACGACGGTAAGCGGCCGTGATCGCCGCGCGCAGCACCGACTGCGGTTGCACGTTTTGCGCGAACTCGAGGAACGGATGCGACGCGCCGTCTTCTTCCTGCTCGACCGTGGCGCCGTCGGCGAGATCCGCCGAGCCCGTCACGCCCGACAGTTCGGGCGGCAACTGACCGTGCTCGATCTTTTCGAGGTACGCGAAGATGGCCTGCTTGATGAGCCAGTGCGGAGTGCGTTCAAGACGGGTCGCGGCATCTTTCAGCCGTGAACGCAGGAGGTCGTCGACCTTGACGCCAAGGGTGGTGCTAGCCATGTTTCCTTCTTCGGATACCAAACGAATGCGCTGGGAAAGACTAAAAGTTGGCGAATCGTACGCCTCCCAATAAAAAGGTGCAACCATGTTCGGTGCGTGGTTGCACCCTGCTGAGAGCCTTGTGTGGCGAGGGTTTGCGCCAGATCGCGCTGGCCGCTGGCGCAGTGGTTGCGCTTAGTACTTTCCCTGGCGTGATTCTTTTTGCATTTACCCTTATCAGAACGGGTCGGCGCGCCGTTATACGGAACATAGCGGCACGCGGCCTCCGGGCACGCACAAAAAAACGGTACGGGGTTTTAGAAGACAGGCGAGGACAGGTGAAATGGAAAAGTGGCTGGTAATACTGGGCATCTGGGCGATGTGCGCGACTTGCGCGGTGTTGTTCATGCGCGGCGCGACGAGTGGCCCAGGCAGGCGCGAGCCCGACGAGGAACACGTGCCCGCGGCGTCGCGCGCATCGGTAGGCGACGCGCGGACCGCGTTAAACGAGTGAACTGAAGAAGTGAATGGACGCGTCCGGCGTTCCGTGCCGGAAAGAGCGAGGACTATCTTCGGCTGACGCGCTGGCGGAACGCTGACATCGCCGGGCTCGGCGCCGCGGCTGGCTTAGGCGCGCGTCAAAGTTGATGAACCGGTTCGAACCTTGCGCAACTGTCGCCGGGTGAGACGAGTTGGTCGTGCAACCGGCAGAGCCGGCTGTCCGCCACGCTCGCGCCGAATGCGGAACCGAACACGGCGAGACCCGGAATGCCCTGCTCCAACGAGTCCCGATTCTCAGCGCGATGCCGGCAGCCCGCGCAGCACGGCGCGTGCGTTTCATCGCGCGCCTGCGCCGCGCTGTCGAGGCGGACAGTGCGCCTCATCACGAGCCCTGCCCCAAGCTATTCCAGTACGGCGCGAACACGTGCGCGGAAAGCGTGTAACCGATGGCGATATTGACCACCACGCCCACCGTGAATGCGAGGAACGGCTTCAGGCCGGTTGCAGTGAGCGAGCGCAAGCGCGTGGTCAGCCCGATGCTCAGGAAGCAGAAAGTGAACGCCCACGTGCGCAACGCCGTGATCGGCGCGACGAATTCGGGCGTCACGACTTTGCGGTAATCGACCAGCGAATAGTGGCTGGCGATCCACGTCACCAGCGCGGACGCGATCACGAAACCGATCACAAATTTCGGGAAGCGCGCCCAGATCTCGCCGGCGTTGGCCTTGGCTTTGACGCCGCTGTCCTGCGATTCCCAGCGCGTCGTCGCGACGATCGCCAGCACGAACGCCCAGATGCCGATCCAGATATCGCGGCCGACCACTTTCATCAGCGTGAACGCCTGCAACGACGCCTCCGGCGCGCCGGCAATCGCACCGCCCGCGTGTTTCGCAAAGTCGCCGTACGCTTGAGCGGCCGCGATGCCGGCGGCGTCGGCGAATTCAGACGTGCCGATCCACGCGCCGGCGACTGCAGTCGACAGGCCGAGCGAGCGGGATGCGAACGGCAACACGAAGATCATCACGATCGCCCACAGCACCACCAGCGTGATTGCCACCGAGGCCTGCTCGCGCTTGGCGCGCACTGCGCCAGCAATCGCGATGGCCGCCGAGACGCCGCACACCGCGCCGCCGACGCCGAGCACAGCGGCAAAACGCCGGTCGAGGCCGAACGCTTTCGCGGCAAAGAAGATCACGAAGAACGTGACGAGCGAGACGATGGTGGCCTGCCCGACCGCAACCGGTCCCGCCCACACCAGCAACGTGAACGGCAACGTCGCACCGAGCAGCACGATGCCGACCTTGATATAAAACTCGACGCGCAAGCCGGCCGAAAACCATTCAGGCAGCGTGAACACGTTCGAGATCAGCAGGCCCAGCGCCAGCGCGACGAGCGGCGGCTCGAGGTTGTACTTCGACGCGTTGACCCACGCGCCCAGCGTGAAAATCAGCGCCGACGCGATGAACAGAATCAGGAACGACGCCAGGAAGGCGCCGACCCGCTGCTTGAGCGCCGCCAGGCTTACGCCGAAGAGCAGCGCGAACGCTATAAACAGCGCGGCATAGTTCGGCAAATGCTTGCCGACGTCCTGCGCGGCCTGCGCCACGCTCGACCATTTGGCCGGCGCCACCGCCAGCCACTTGATGCTGCTGCCCGACGCGAACAGCGCCCAGGCGACTACGATCACCATCAGGCCGACCCACACGGCCCACCAGTCTTCAGTCGAAAAGAGCCCGCCACCGTGGGTGCCAGGCCGGTTCGTCGACGCCGCGCCGGGTTGTAGTGCTGGGTTCGTATCGCTCATCGCCATGCCCCGAGTAAGTTGAGTTGCCTCGGCGCCAAGGTGTTGGAGTTTTGCCCGAAAGTGCGCCGATTCGGCGAAATATAGGCGAGCGGCGTTGCAAAACGAAACGACCATTCGCTCTAAGAATATGACCGAAAGAAGTAACGGCGGCGTCGCCCCGGCGATGCGCCTTAGATGTCGAGCGGATCGACTTCCAGATTCCAGCGCAGCACACCTTTCAGGCTGCGCAGCAGCGGCTGCCACGCACGCAAGGTCGCCTGCAAGGCGGCCCGCGACGCGCTCTCGATCAGCAATTGCGCGCGGTGCACATGCATCACTTTGACGATGGTGAGCGGCACGGCGTCGTAGACGGTCACACGTTCGGCAGCCGCAATGCCGGTCAACTCGGCCGCCGCCTGTTGCAGGAAGGCGAGCGCGGCTTCGAGCGTGCGGCCTTCGGCGCGCAGCAAAGCCTGATAGACGAACGGCGGCAAATGGGCGTCGCGTCGTTCGGCCAGCGTGGAGTTGGCGAAGCCGACGTAGTCGTGGCGGCCCAGCGCGTGATAAAGCGCGTGGCGCGGATAGCGCGTCTGCACCAGCACTTCGCCCGGCAAACCCGCACGGCCTGCCCGGCCGCTCACTTGCATCAGTTGCGCGAAAAGCCGTTCGCTCGCGCGGAAGTCGTGGGAAAACAACGCGGTATCGGCGTTCAGCACGCCGACCAGCGACACGCGCTGAAAGTCGTGGCCTTTGGCGATCATCTGCGTGCCGACGAGGATGTCGACTTCGCCCGCGTGGACGTCGGAGAACAGCGCCTGCGCGCTGCCTTTACGACGCGTGCTGTCGGCGTCGATGCGCAAGATGCGGGCGCCGGGCACCGCGCTCGCCAGCGTCTCTTCGACGCGCTGCGTGCCACGGCCCATCGGCGCGATATCGACGTTGCCGCACTCCGGGCACGAACGCGGGATACGCGCTTCCCAGCCGCAGTGGTGACAGCGCAGCGCGCGCTCGGGCTTATGCAGCACGACATACGCGCTGCATCGTGGACAACCGGCGACCCAGCCGCAGGCATCGCAGGCAAGCTGCGGCGCATAACCGCGGCGGTTCAGGAACACGAGGCTTTGCTCGCCGCGTTCGAGTCGCACCTTCAGCGCCGCGATCAGCGGCCCCGACAAACCTTCCACCGATGCCCGCCCGCGCCGCCGCTCCTCTTCCAGATCGATCAGTTTGACGGTCGGCAATACGGCCTCGGCGACGGCACGGCGCGACAACGTGAGCCGCTTGTAGCGGCCCTGGTCGGCCTGCCACCAGCTCTCCAGCGACGGCGTGGCCGAACCCAGCACGACCGGCAAGCCGAGTTGCTTGGCGCGGTAGATCGCCAGGTCGCGCGCCGAATAGCGCAGGCCTTCCTGCTGCTTGTAGGCCGGATCGTGCTCCTCGTCGACGACAATGATCGCGAGCTTCGGCAGCGAGGCCAGCACCGCCAGCCGCGTGCCGAGCACGATCCGCGCGCGGCCGGTGTGCGCGGCGAACCAGTTGCGGGCGCGCTCGCCTTCCGCGAGGCCGCTGTGCAGCGTGACGATCGACGTGCCCTCGAGCGCGGCGAAACGCGCGCGGAAGGCCGCTTCGAACTGCGGCGTGAGATTGATTTCGGGGACGAGGACAAGCGCCTGGGCGTCGGGCTTTGCGGCGAGAATCTCCGCGAGCGCGCGCAAATAGACCTCCGTCTTGCCACTGCCCGTAACGCCATGCAGCAGGAACGGCGCAAAACCGTCGGCATCGCGGATGGCTTCGACGGCGGCCGCTTGCTCGTCCGTGAGCGTGGGCAGCGTGGGGGCGGGCGCGTCAGGCGAAGCGACCGCGGCCAACGCCGCCGCGGCCTCGACAATATCTAGCGCGATCCAGCCTTCCGCCTGCCACGCGTCGAGCGTTGTCATTGCTTTGGGGTGCAGCGCGCGAGCATCGGCGGCAAGCATAAACTCGGTCCCGGCCAACGCCTGCGCCAGCTTCCGCAACGCGCTCGCCCGAGCCGGCAGGGCTTCAGGCAACGCAGCGCGGCCTGCGGGCGTGAGGCTGTAGCGCTCTTCCGGCGCGAACAGGCGCGACCAGCGCGACGCATCGCGTAGCGCTTGCGGCAATGCGGGCAACGCGACCTCTCCGAGACCACGCTGGTAGTAGTCGGCGGCGAACGCGGCCAGCTTCAGCCATTCCGACGACACCGGCGGGCAAGCTGTGCACACGCCACTCACCGAGCGAAGACGATCGGCCGGCACGTCGCTGTGAGCGGTCACTTCGCAGACGAGCCCGACGACGTGGCGTTTCCCGAACGGCACGCTGACCAGCCTGCCCGGCGCGACAGGCTCAGGCGTGTCGCAGCGGTAGTCGAACAGAGTCGGCAGCGGATGGTCGAGCGCGACGCGGACGAACACGTCGCTCACGCGCCAGCAACGGCCAGGGGAACGAGCGCGACACGATGCCACATCGCGAGGCCCATCGAGCAGACGGCGAATCCGTAGAAGTTAAAGTAAAACTTCAATTTCGGCGCTAAGTTTTGGATTCGGCTGAACAATTGCAATCGGTCCGCGTGCCTGTGGATAACTTTGTTGAGAACTTTGCCCGGACGGCCCGGGAACCGCGCCGCAGCGGCCTTCTGTGGGATTCCGCACAGTCTGTCCCGAACCCGGGAAACCCTTGCCAGACAAGGCTTAGATCAAATACGCCTGCAAAGTGCAAGGGCCAGGACACGACTAAAGCTTCTACCGCGCCGCAGCGTGATGAATGTGCATAAGTCAAGTCTTGACTTTCGCAAGACCGCCATCTGACGGCCTGTTAGCTGCAAATTTGCCCTTAGACCGAGAGCCCAGTTCGCTGCAATGCAACAAAAAATGGTAACGATTACGGCTTCAGGCCGGTGCATGAGCGCCGCTGCGGATCGCCCGGCTATGACGGTGCACTTCGTCCACCAGTTCAGCGACATTCTCCGGCGGCGTGAACTGCGAAATACCGTGGCCGAGATTGAACACGTGGCCCGGATGATTCCCGAAGCTGTCGAGCACCGCACGAGCTTCCATGCGGATCGAAGCCGGCGGCGCGAACAACACCGAGGGATCGATATTGCCCTGTAGCGCCACCTTCCCGCCTACGCGTTCGCGCGCCTTGCTCAGGTTGACCGTCCAGTCGAGGCCGACCGCATCGACGCCGGTTTCGGCGATCTCGTCGAGCCACAGGCCACCACCCTTCGTGAACGTAATGACCGGGACTTTCTCGCCGTCGTGCTCGCGCTTCAGCTGACTCACCACCTGCTGGATGTAGTGCAGCGAGAAACGCTGATACACACCGTCTGCCAGCGCCCCGCCCCACGTGTCGAAAATCATCACGGCTTGCGCGCCAGCTTCGATCTGCGCGTTCAGATACGCCGCGACCGAGCGCGCGTTGATGTCGAGAATGCGGTGCATCAGATCGGGACGGGCATAAAGCATCGACTTGACCGTACGGAAATCTGCCGACCCGCCGCCTTCGACCATGTAACACGCGAGCGTCCACGGACTGCCCGAAAAGCCGATCAGCGGTACGCGTTGACGACCTTGCGCGTCGGTCAGCGCCGTGCGAATTTCGCGCACGGCTTCGGTCACGTAGCGCAGCGTGGCGTCGATGTCCGGCACAGCGAGCCGTGCGACGTCGTCTTCCGTGCGAACCGGGCGAACAAACTTGGGACCCTCGCCGGTCACGAACTCGAGGCCGAGGCCCATGGCGTCGGGCACAGTGAGGATGTCCGAGAACAAGATCGCGGCGTCGAGCGGATAACGCTCGAGCGGCTGCAACGTGACTTCCGTCGCGAACGACGGGTTCTTCGCCAAACCGAGGAAACTGCCCGCGCGACCACGCGTGGCGTTGTATTCCGGCAGATAGCGGCCAGCTTGCCGCATCAGCCAGATCGGTGTGTAGTCGGTCGGCTGGCGCAGCAGCGCGCGCAGGAAAGTGTCGTTCAGGAGTTTATGGGCCACGTTGCGTACGACTGAGGGCAAAGGGGCATTTTACCGGAGCCGGCTCGCCGCATCGTGCTTGATCCGGCCAATAACTGTCGGACACGTCGCTCGCGGCCGGTTTTCCGCGCGCCGGCCGCGGCGTCATGACCTGGCTGAACGGCCAATGTTCAAGCGCGAATTGCCGGGCTATCATCCAACGGACTTACCAGACAATTACATACAACCAAGGAGACTCGATGAACAAGGCAGCACTCGCACTGCTCGGCGCACTGGCCGGCGTTTTGATGCACGCAGGCGTGGCCGGGGCACAGACCAGCGCCGCCACCGCAACGCCCTCGCGACTCGACGAAATTCTCGCGCGCGGCACGCTGCGCGCCTGCACGACGGGCGACTACAAACCGTACTCGTTTTACAAGGCGGACGGGCAGTTTGAAGGCATCGACATCGACATGACCGAGTCGCTCGCCAAGTCGCTCGGCGTCAAGACGGAGTACGTCAAGACGTCGTGGTCGAATCTGATGAACGACTTTGTCGCCAAGTGCGACGTGGGCGTGGGCGGTGTGTCGCCGACCCTCGAGCGGCAGAAGCGCGCGTTTTTCACCGAGGCCTACATGGTCGACGGCAAGACGCCGATCGTTCGGTGCGACGACGTCAACAAATATCAAACCGTCGCCCAGATCGACCAACCGGCGACACGCGTGATCGTCAATCCTGGCGGCACCAACGAGCGCTTCGCGAAACAGTACTTTCCGCATGCGAACTTGACCGTGTATCCGGATAACGTGACGATCTTCAAGCAGATCCTCGCCGGCAAAGCGGACGTGATGGTGACGGACGCGTCGGAAACCCTGCTGCAGCAGAAGCTAAACCCCGGACTTTGCTCGGTTCACCCGGACAAACCCTTCCAGTATGGTGAAAAGGCTTGGCTGCTGCCGCGTGGCGATGTGTCGTTTCAGCAATACGTCAACCAGTGGTTGCACCTTGCGCGGGCAACAGGCGAGTATCAAGCCATTTCGGACAAGTGGTTGAAGTAGCCTGAAGCGTTTCTTGGCCGCCCCTTTTTTCACTGTAAAACGGCGGCGGTCGAGAAACGCCAAATGATCACGCTCGCGCGCCAATCGTGTAACTTACCGGGCGCTATTAAATAAAACCTAAAAAATAGTGCGTACGCAGCTCGCCGCGAACGCATTCTTTGCGCCCCAATTGCGTGTCCGTACGGATGCTGCAACGCAATACGGCTGCGTACGTTGGATAACAGAAGTTGGTGACTGCTGGCCAGCACCTGCAAAGCGGGGAATCAATTGTCCAAAAGATGAACGTGCAACCATTTCATGCGGCATCGACTTAACGGATTACGCCGCATTATGCTTCGCGAATAGCATCAATCATGCGTATGAAATTGCGACTGAGTCATCGGTAAAAATTGCGTTTAAATCGTCGTGTTTTGGCAATATGTCCTGCAATGCCTTATCTGGCGGGCGTTACAACCTGAAACACTTTGTTACCGCGCTCGTAGATTAATTCGCCCACAATGCCCTCAACGGTTTCAACACGGATGTGGCTGTGTGCGTGGTGTGAGCGGATACGATGCACTTGCCGGTCGGCCTATGCCGAAGCCCTGTGAAGGGGCATCCCTGCTGGGGCCGTAGTCGACGTAGGGTCGTCGTCTCAGTCGGTTCCTTCTTTGGTCTCCTCGCGCTAACCCCGTAGCGTGTGGTTTTTAGCGGGCTCCAGGCCCGCTTTTTTTTCGTCTGGCCAAACGTTTGCGCAGTGCGGTAGCGCGCTGTTTCGGGCACGTTCGCGGGTTTTAGCGACTTGTGCGGCAAACGGTTGGTTCCACCAGGTTCGTCCTTCGTGCCTTGTTGGCTGGTCCGGGTCGCGCAATGATTTTGCCGGCACGGCCCAGCGATTAGCTGTCACGCCGTCTTGTCTTCCCGCAGCTTCAACTCGCTGATCATCAGCTCGCGCATGATGAACTTCTGCACCTTGCCGGTTACCGTCATGGGCAGTTCGTCGACGAAACGGATGTATTTGGGCACCTTATAGTGCGCAATCTGCCCCTGACAGAACTGCTGGATCTCTTCGGCTGTCGCCTGCTCGCCAGCTCGCAATACGACCCACGCGCACACCTCTTCGCCGTACTTTGTGTCGGGTACGCCGAACACCTGCACGCTCTGGATCTTCGGGTGGCGGAACAGAAACTCTTCAATTTCGCGCGGATAGATGTTCTCGCCGCCGCGAATCAGCATGTCCTTCAGACGGCCGACGATGTTGCAGTAGCCTTCTGCGTCGAGCGTCGCCAAATCGCCGGTATGCATCCAGCCATCGACAATGCTTTCGCGCGTCTTCGCCTCGTCGCCCCAATACCCCTGCATCACTGAATATCCACGCGTGCAAAGCTCACCCGTTTCGCCCACCGCCACGATCTCGCCGAGAGGATCGACGATTTTCACTTCGAGATGCGGCTGGATGCGGCCGACCGTTGTCGTACGCTTGTCGAGCGGGTCGGTCGTCGAGCTTTGGAACGAGACCGGACTGGTTTCCGTCATGCCATAGGCAATGGTGATTTCGCTCAGATGCATTCTGGAAACGACCTTCTTCATCGTCTCGATCGGACAAGGCGAGCCCGCCATGATGCCGGTGCGTAGGCGCGAGAAGTCGTAGCTGGCGAAGTTCGGATGATCGAGTTCGGCGATGAACATGGTCGGTACACCATGCAACGCGGTGCACTGCTCTTCCGCGACCGCGGCCAGCGTCGCGGCAGGGTCGAAGCCTTCGCCTGGAAACACCATATTAGCGCCGACCGATACGCAAGCCAGCACTGCCAGCACCATGCCGAAGCAGTGGTACAGCGGCACCGGAATGCATAAGCCGTCCTGCTCGCTCAGCCGCATTGCCATGGCAATGTAGCGCGCGTTGTTCACCACGTTGCTGTGGGTCAGCGTTGCGCCCTTCGGATTGCCCGTCGTGCCGCTGGTGAACTGGATATTGATCGGCTCATGGCACGAGAGCGTCGCGCCGATCGCGTCGAGCCTGGCCACGTCGAGCGACGCGCGTCCCTGCTCGATCACGTCGGAAAAGGTCAGCATGCCGGGCGTTTCCGTGTCGCACATGCGAATCACGTAGCGCAACTCGGGCAACCTTGCCGCGTGCAGTTCACCGGGCGCCTGCGTGGCCAGTTCGGGCGCGAGCTCCTGCAGCATTTCCAGGTACATAGATGCCTTGAAGCGCTCGGCGGCGATGATCGCCTTGCAGCCAACCTTATTCAGCGCGTACTCGAGTTCCGCGAGCCGATAGGCTGGATTGATGTTGACCAGTACGGCGCCGATTCGCGCGGTCGCGAACTGGGTCAGCAGCCACTCGACGCGATTCGGCGACCAGATGCCCACACGGTCACCCTTCGCAATACCGAGTGTGAGCAGCCCTGCCGCCAAAATGTCGACTTCGTCAGCGAACTCCCTCCAGGTCCACCGAATCCGTTGCTCGCGAAACACCACGGCAGGACGATCCGGAAAGCGTGCCGCAGTGTCGCGCAGAAACCGGCCGACCGTCGCTTCGCTCAGCGGAATGTCGGTCGACCCGCGGACATACGACAGCCCGTCTTTGGGTTCGATGAGTGCACCTTCGCCTGACACATGCGTTGCCATGGTGTTGTCTCCGTGAGCTCAGCGGAAGCTCGTCTATTGAAATGAATTTGAAATCGATTGTGCCACCGGCGTATGTCGGTCCGGCATCAAGTGTTACCCGCACCGCATTGCCGGACCGGCCGGGTTTGGGCGCCGATTGCCACAAAAGCACGATTTTGCTTACCTTTCCGTAAACGTCAAGTCGAGGTCAAAAAAAAGCAGCCACGAAGGCTGCTTTCTCTCTGATACGTATTGCCTAGTTCTGACCGCGCAGCTTGCGCAGGCGCTGGATCGCAGCGAGTTGAGCCGTCGCGTACGCCAGTTCCGCTTGCGCGGTCGCGTATTCGAGGTTCGAACCCGTGTTCTGCAGCGCTTCTTCCGCACGCTTGCGTGCATCTTCAGCCTTGGCTTCGTCGAGATCCTTGCCGCGAATAGCCGTGTCGGCGAGAACCGTCACAGCGCCCGGCTGGATTTCGAGAATGCCGCCGGCGACGAAGACAAACTCTTCTTCACCGTTTTCAGCTTCGATGCGCACCGCACCCGGACGAATCCGCGTGATGAGCGGCGTGTGGCCCGGCAGAATACCGAGTTCACCTGCTTCGCCCGGCAGCGCGACGAACTTCGCCTGGCCCGAGAAGATTTGCTCTTCCGCGCTGACGACGTCTACTTTAATGGTTGCCATATCGACTCCTGGTGAGCGTAACTCGAGGGCACCGGCATTGGCCGGCCGCCCGCTTCTATACACCCGACCTTTACTGGATCTTCTTGGCCTTTTCGAAGGCTTCGTCGATCGTGCCGACCATGTAGAACGCTTGTTCCGGCAGGTGGTCGCACTCGCCGTCAACGATCATCTTGAAGCCACGGATCGTTTCCTTCAGCGGCACGTACTTGCCCGGCGAGCCCGTGAACACTTCAGCGACGTGGAACGGCTGCGACAGGAAACGCTGGATCTTACGAGCGCGCGCCACGGCGAGCTTGTCTTCCGGCGCCAGTTCGTCCATGCCCAGAATCGCGATAATGTCGCGCAGTTCCTTGTAGCGCTGCAGCGTTTGCTGCACGCCGCGCGTGATCGAGTAGTGCTCTTCACCGATCACGTTCGGGTCGATCTGACGCGAGGTCGAATCGAGCGGGTCGACTGCCGGGTAGATACCCAGCGAAGCGATGTCACGCGACAACACGACCGTTGCGTCCAGGTGGCCGAAAGTCGTAGCCGGCGACGGGTCGGTCAAGTCATCCGCAGGGACGTACACGGCCTGAACCGACGTGATCGAACCGGTCTTGGTCGACGTAATACGCTCTTGCAGCTTACCCATTTCTTCAGCCAAAGTAGGCTGATAGCCCACTGCCGACGGCATACGGCCGAGCAGAGCCGACACTTCCGTGCCTGCCAGCGTGAAACGGTAGATGTTGTCCACGAAGAACAACACGTCGAGACCTTCGTCACGGAAGTGCTCAGCCATCGTCAGACCGGTCAGCGCAACGCGCAGACGGTTGCCCGGCGGCTCGTTCATCTGGCCGTACACCAGCGCGACCTTGTCGAGAACGTTCGAGTCCTTCATTTCGTGATAGAAGTCGTTCCCTTCGCGGGTACGCTCGCCAACACCGGCGAACACGGAGTAACCACCGTGTTCCTTAGCGATGTTGTTGATCAGTTCCATCATGTTCACGGTCTTGCCGACGCCGGCGCCACCGAACAGGCCCACCTTACCGCCCTTGGCGAACGGGCAGATCAGGTCGATAACCTTGATGCCGGTTTCGAGCAGTTCCGTCGACGGCGACAGTTCGTCGAACGCCGGAGCCTTCTGGTGAATACCGCGAACCACGTCCGAGTTGATCGGGCCGGCTTCGTCGATCGGGCGACCCAGCACGTCCATGATCCGGCCCAGAGTCGGCTTGCCGACCGGCACGCTGATCGGTTTGCCGGTGTTCTTCACCGTCGTACCACGGCGCAGACCGTCCGATGCACCCAGACAGATGGTACGGACGACGCCGTCGCCCAGCTGTTGCTGGACTTCGAGGGTCAATTCCGAACCGTCGAGAATGAGCGCGTCGTAAATCTTCGGCATCTGGTCGCGCGGAAATTCCACGTCGATCACCGCGCCGATGCACTGTACGATCTTGCCTTCTACCAAAGCAGTAGTACTCATCGCTTTTCCTTTAGATACTCAATTCTTCACTCGCGCAAAGGCGCAGTTTGGATGGGGGCGCCTAGCCGGGGTGCGCCGCGAAGGCGCACTCGAAGCAGCGTGCCTGACCGTCAAGGTCAGACTGCCGCCGCGCCACCGACGATTTCCGACAGTTCTTTCGTGATCGCGGCCTGACGGCTCTTGTTGTACACGAGCTGCAGTTCGTTGATGACCGTCTTCGCATTGTCCGAAGCGGCCTTCATCGCGACCATGCGTGCCGACTGTTCCGATGCCATGTTTTCCGCGACGGCCTGATAGACCAGCGCTTCGACATAACGCACCAGCAGTTCGTCCACCACTGCCTGCGCATCCGGCTCGTAGATGTAGTCCCACTGCGTGCTCGGCGTCGTACCGTCTTCTTCCTTGCGCTCGAACTGGTCTGCCGACAGCGGCAGCAGCTGCTCGATCACCGGCTCCTGCTTCATCGTGTTGACGAAGCGCGTGTACGCGAGGTACACCGCCGAAACCTTGCCTTCGGAGTACAGGTCGAGTTGCACCTTCACCGCGCCAATCAGCTTTTCCAGATGCGGCGTGTCGCCCAGATGCACGACATTCGACACTACCTTGGCGCGCAAACGGTTCAGGAAACCCAGACCCTTGGTGCCGATCGCAGTTGCTTCGATCGTCTTGCCCTGGCCTTCCAGTTCCTTGAACTTCTGCAGCGACGCGCGCAGCACGTTGGTGTTCATACCGCCGCACAGACCTTTATCAGTCGTGACGAGGATGATGCCGGCCGCCTTCGCGCCTTCGTTCGACACCATGAACGGGTGACGATACTCCGGGTTCGCACGGCTCATGTGCGCAGCGATATCGCGGACCTTGTCGGCGTACGGGCGAGCAGCGCGCATGCGCTCCTGAGCGCGGCGCATCTTCGATGCGGCCACCATCTCCATCGCTTTCGTGATCTTGCGCGTGTTTTGCACGCTCTTGATCTTGCCGCGAATTTCCTTCATTCCAGCCATTGCTTGCTCCTTGTCGGCCCGAGTTAGCGCTTCAGCGCTTACTCGGGTCCCATGCAAAGCGATCGAAGCAGCGCGGGTTCAGTCGCCTGCGGCCCGCGCCGCTTCAAGGTCCGTTTATGCCTTGCGGGTCACTCGCGGATCAATAAGCGCCGGACTTCTTGAAGTCTTTGAGAGCCGTGTGCAGCAGGGCTTCGTCGTCCTTCGAGAGTTCCTTGGTGTCTTCGACGCGCTTGATCAGGTCTGCGTGCTTCGTCTTCAGGTAGTCGCGCAGACCCTTTTCGAACGGCAGCACTTGCGCAACTTCCAGATCGTCGAGGTAGCCGTTGTTCGCTGCGAACAGCGCGACAGCCAGTTCCCACACTTGCAGCGGCTGATATTGCGGCTGCTTCAGCAGTTCCGTCACGCGGCGGCCGCGCTCCAGTTGCTTGCGGGTGGCTTCGTCGAGGTCCGATGCGAACTGCGCGAACGCAGCCAGTTCACGGTACTGCGCGAGGTCGGTACGGATACCGCCCGACAGCTTCTTCACGACCTTCGTCTGAGCCGCACCACCGACGCGCGACACCGACACGCCGGCGTTAATTGCCGGGCGGATACCTGCGTTGAAGAGGTCGGTTTCCAGGAAGATCTGGCCGTCGGTAATCGAGATCACGTTCGTCGGAACGAATGCGGTCACGTCGCCGGCTTGCGTTTCAATGACCGGCAGTGCCGTCAGCGAACCGCTCTTGCCCTTCACTTCGCCGTTGGTGAACTTCTCGACGTAGTCTTCCGACACGCGAGCAGCACGCTCCAGCAGACGCGAGTGCAGATAGAACACGTCGCCCGGATACGCTTCACGGCCCGGAGGGCGGCGCAGCAGCAGCGAGATCTGACGGTATGCCCAAGCTTGCTTGGTCAAATCGTCATAAACGATCAGCGCGTCTTGACCGCGGTCGCGGAAGTATTCGCCCATCGTGCAGCCGGCGTACGGTGCCAGATATTGCATGGCAGCCGATTCCGAAGCCGAAGCGGCCACGACGATCGTGTATTCCAGCGCGCCGGTTTCTTCCAGCTTGCGCACCACATTCATGATCGACGAAGCTTTCTGGCCGATCGCGACGTAGATACAGAAGAGGTTCTTGCCCTTCTGGTTGATGATCGCGTCGACTGCGACTGCGGTCTTGCCGCACTGGCGGTCGCCGATGATCAGCTCGCGCTGGCCACGGCCAACCGGCACCATCGCGTCGATCGACTTCAGACCGGTTTGGACCGGTTCCGAAACCGATTTACGCCAGATCACGCCCGGAGCAATCTTCTCGATCGCGTCGGTCTTTTTCGCGTTGATCGGGCCCTTGCCGTCGATCGGGTTGCCGAGTGCGTCGACCACGCGGCCGAGCAGTTCCGGACCCACCGGCACTTCCAGAATGCGGCCCGTCGTCTTGACGATGTCGCCTTCCGAAATGTGTTCGTACTCACCCAGAATCACGGCGCCGACCGAGTCGCGCTCGAGGTTCAGTGCGAGACCGAAGGTGTTGCCCGGGAATTCGAGCATTTCGCCCTGCATCACTTCCGACAGGCCGTGAATACGCACGATACCGTCGGTCACGGAGATCACAGTGCCCTGGTTGCGAACGTCTGCGCTCGCTTCAAGGCCCTGGATCCGGCTCTTGATCAGCTCGCTGATCTCAGAGGGATTGAGTTGCATTATTCGCTCCTGATAGTCAATTCTGTTGCGTGCCAGCCGCTTCAGCGCATAAGGCGCTTCAGGCCGTCAGAGCCGTTTGCATGCTGGCAAGCCGCGCGCGGACCGAGGTATCGAGCACTTCATCGCCGACCGTCACGCGCACGCCGCCGATCAACGACGAGTCGATCTCGACCGTCGGCTTCAGCTTGCGTTTGAACTTGCGTTCGAGACTTGCGACGAGGTCGTTCAACTGCGCGCCTTCGAGCGGGAATGCGCTGACGATCAGCACGTCGGCCGCCCCTTCGCGGGCGTTCTTCAACTCTTCGAACTGCACAGCAATTTCCGGCAGCAATTGCAGACGATGGTTGTCCACTAGCATTTGCACCAGATTCTTCGCTTGCGCGTTGTCCTTGAGCGGCGACTTGACCGCAGCCAGCAGCAGTTCGCTGACCTGGGCGCGGCTTACTTTCGGGCTCGAGGCGATCGACAGCACTTCGGGCAGACGCGCAACCTGTGCCAGCTCCTGCACGAGCGTGGACCAGGCGGCGATGTCACCAGCTTCGGCCACGCCAAACAGCGCTTCTGCGTACGGACGGGCGATGGTTGCAAGTTCGGCCATGATCAGAGCTCGGCTTTCAGTTGATTCAGCAGGTCAGCGTGAGCTGCCTGGTCGACTTCGCGCTTCAGGATCTGTTCAGCGCCCTTCACAGCGAGTGCGGCGACTTCACCGCGCAGCGTTTCGCGCGCCTTCACGACTTGCTGATCCGCGTCGGCCTTCGCTTGCGCGATGATGC
This sequence comes from Paraburkholderia sp. BL17N1, assembly GCF_003634175.1. Taxonomy (NCBI): domain Bacteria; kingdom Pseudomonadati; phylum Pseudomonadota; class Betaproteobacteria; order Burkholderiales; family Burkholderiaceae; genus Paraburkholderia; species Paraburkholderia sp. BL17N1. Next base: position 1,456,436 of record NZ_RBIW01000001.1, on the reverse strand, counting down.
GAGCGGCTTCAGCCTGTGCTTGAGCCTTGATTTCGTCAGCGACTGCCACAGCGCGCTTTTCTGCGTCAGCAATACGTTGCTGACCGTCGTTGCGTGCCTGAGCGAGTTCCTGGTCGACGCGCTTGTGAGCGGCTTCGAGTTCTGCCTTGCCCTTTTCAGCAGCCGACAAACCGTCAGCAATCTTCTTCGAGCGCTCGTCGAGGGCGTTGATCAGCGGCGGCCACACGAACTTCATCGTGAACCACGCGAGGATCAGGAACACGACCATTTGCGCAAACAGGGTTGCGTTGAGATTCACGGTGTTTCCTTAAACGTTGCTAGTTCGGAAAGTGAAACGGCAAGGCGCTCATCGATTCTGTTCGATCAGCGCCCGAGTGCCCGTTCCGCCCTGCGCCCTCACTAGTTATAGCTCAGGCGCAAACTTCCGAGGAACCTCAGCCTGCCAGCTTCGACAGCAGCGGGTTCGCGAACGCAAACAGCATTGCCACACCAACGCCAATCAGGAACGCCGCATCGATCAGACCAGCCAGCAGGAACATCTTGGTTTGCAGCGGGTTCATCAGTTCCGGCTGACGTGCACATGCTTCGATGTACTTGCCGCCCATCAGGCCGATACCGATACAGGCGCCGATTGCACCCAGGCCGATGATGATGCCGATACCGATGGCGGTCAGACCCTGGATGTTGGCGATGAAAGCTTGCATGATCACTCCTTTGTGAAAAGTCTTTTAGAACTGGTTGGAACTGGGATTTAAATGAAACAAAACTAAAACGTCGTTCGACAAGCCGCGATTAGTGGCTGTCGTGTGCCTGGCCGATGTACACCAGCGTCAGCATCATGAAAATAAATGCTTGCAGCAGAACGATCAGGATGTGGAAGATCGCCCAAACCGTGCCAGCGATGACGTGGCCGATGAAGCCGAGCACTGACGCGTCCGCGCCGAAACCCCACATGCTGCCGAGCAGGGCAATCAGCAGGAACAACAGTTCGCCCGCGTACATGTTGCCGAACAGCCGCATGCCGAGCGAGACCGTCTTTGCGACGAACTCGATGATGTTCAATGCAAGGTTCGGGATCCACAGGAGCGGATGCGCGCCGAACGGAGCGGACAGCAATTCATGTACGAAGCCGCCTGCGCCCTTGATCTTGAAGTTGTAGTAAATCATCAGCGCGAACACGCCGAGTGCGATGCCGAGCGTGCCGTTCAGGTCGGCGGTCGGCACGATGCGGTGATGGGGGATGACTTCCGACAGACCCAGCCAACCGATCACGCGGCCCGGCAGATCGACGGGGATGAAGTCGAGCGAGTTCATGAGGGCAACCCAGACGAACACGGTCAACGCCAGCGGCGCGATGAAGGTGCGCGTGCCGTGGATCATCGACTTCGATTGATCCTCGACCATTTCAACCAGCATTTCGATCGCGCATTGGAAACGGCCCGGCACGCCGGACGTTGCCTTGCGGGCAGCGAGATGCAGAATCAGGATCGTGGCCAGACCGCATACGATCGACCAGAAAAGGGTGTCCAGATTCCAGACGTGAATGTCGAAAATCGACGTCTGGTGCGCGGTGGAAAAGTTCTGCAAGTGGTGCGCGATGTACTCGGACGGATCCAGAGCGCGCGTGCCTTCGCTAGCTGCCATATCGTTAATGCCACCCAAATTGTCGAAAATCGTCTTAGGCCGCTCCCGCAGCAATGCTGTATTGCGGGAACACGCCGGGTGCGGATCGTGTCATATCCGCACTCCTGATGCCGGCGCTGCGCGCCAGCCTGAATTTTTTGCTGCCACTTTCGTTGCTGCTACCTTAGCGCCAGGCCAAGGCGATCCAGTACGTCTTGAGCGCGATGAGGTAGGTCACGAGCAGCGGAACCCAGCGTACGTCGTGATACCAGAAGGCGATGGCTACAAACATCGCGATCGTTGTCCCCATCTTGAGCGCTTCGCCGATCATCCAGCTCATTGCTGTTTTGGCGCCGCTCAGCGTTCTCAGTCGTGCCGCGAACAACGCGCTCGGCACCCAGCAGATCGCTCCTCCCAGGAACGCGGACAACGCAGCAGCGCCCGGCGGCTTGTAGAACAGCCACCACACCAGCGTAGCACCCAGGGACAAAACCATTTGCGCTGCCACGACCTTGAAAGGCGTGACGCGCGATGGACGGCTCACGGTGGGACCAAATAGCTTTTCAGCTTCGGCCCGCGTGAGCGGAACGATATTGTTATCTTGCTGCTCGACATCCCACGCTTCGCCAGGTGCTGCTTGCTGACCGGTGGACGCAACGGAATCCTTGCGTTCAGCGCGGTGTTCGTCGTGCCCATTCTTCGGCGCTTGATTCGACGTTTTGACCGCCATCGCAGTGTTCCGAAAGTCTTGTTCCAGCCCGCGAGCTTACGCTGCGCTTACGGGGTTCCCGTGCAATTAAATCCGGGCGATTGTAAGCGATAGTTGCAGGCAATTCAAGACTTTAGGCCGTTCAATAACCCGCGTGAAAAGGCTCCTCACCATGCGGGAGCCGCTGTTTCGCCGGGCGAAACACGTCAAATGTAAGGCTGTCGGGCAGCGCCAAAACACGCTGCCTAAGACGGAAGAATTTGTCCTCGCTGATGGCTCGTTTAAACGCCGTGGCCGACGTCTCGAAAATGCAACAAACGCCGATTTTTGCCTAAGCATATGGACATTGCGGGCACTGCCGGGTAGGCGCAATGGGAATATCCACGAGAAAGCGTTGTCGAGAAGTATCCCCTCGTTTGCGCCGATTCAATGTGCCGGCGAGGAGGCGGTCAAGTTTCAGCCTTTGCTTCGGACACGCCCTCCTCGCCAAAGTTGTCCCGTGGAGATTGCGGCCTGGCCGCTTCGCGGCTCCTGACACCAGTTGGGCTCAAATGCTCCGTATCGCGACGCCGACGTGGCCGTCACGCGCGCCGACGGCCCCAATCCTCGCGGCGAGCAAGCGCCCGTGAAATGACCGGATATATGAGTCATCCTGATTATCCCACGCCACTTTATTTAGGAATCCGTCGGATGTTGATATGGATCACTGGTAGGTCGCAAAATCCGATCAAAGAAGCCATGCGCTTTTTGCAAACCCGCCGCGTCAAATGATCCACGGTGAATCCAACAGCTTGCGATCGGCAACAGGCCTTATCGCAAGCTATCAGGTGCCCTTCCCGGTCAACTCGTCAATCAGGCGGTGGCGTTACCACGCAACCGGACCAGAATGCCCTCCAACGCATCCAGATCGCCGAAGTCCACCAGCACCTGACCGCGCCCGCGTCGGCCGAGTTTGATCTTGACCGTTGCCGCCAGCAAGTCCGACAGTTCTTCTTCCAACCGGCGAGTATCGCGGCCGCCATCGCCATTCGCACGCGCCTTCACCGCCGGCGCGGCCTTTGTAGTCGCCGTCACAAGCTTTTCGGTTTCGCGCACCGACATGCGCTTGTTAACCACCTGGTTGGCCAACGTGATTTGCGTCGCGGCGTCGACGGCCAGCAGTGCGCGGGCGTGGCCCATGTCGAGGTCGCCGGCCAGCAGCATCGTTTGTACGGGCGACGCCAGGTTAAGCAGACGCAGCAGATTCGATACCGCGCTGCGCGAGCGGCCGACCGACTCCGCTGCCTGTTCGTGCGTGAAATTGAACTCGTCGAGCAAGCGCTGGATCCCCTGCGCTTCTTCCAGCGGATTCAGATCTTCACGCTGAATGTTCTCGATCAGCGCCATCGCGGCGGCAGCCTGGTCCGGCACGTTTTTCACCAGCACCGGCACTTCTTCGAGGCCCGCGAGACGGGCCGCGCGAAACCGCCTTTCGCCGGCGATGATCTCGTACTTGTCCGCCGAGATAGGACGCACGAGAATCGGCTGCATCACCCCTTGCGCACGGATGCTGGCCGCCAGTTCTTGCAATGCGCCCTCGTCCATGCGCGTACGTGGCTGATATTTGCCCGCTTGCATCCTGCTAAGCGGCAGCACATTCGGCGCACCTTCAATCGTTACTGCCTCGGTAATGTCTGCCGTGCCGCCCAGCAATGCTTCCAGACCACGGCCCAATCCCTTCTTTCTCGCTACTGCGTTCATCGTGCTTCCTCGATCCGCTTAGGATGCCTGGGGCGCGTCATTCAACGCGCGCACCCGCTCAATCATTTCCGCGCCGAACTGCACATACGCCTGCGCACCGCGCGATGCCCTGTCGAACACCACGCCCGGCAAACCATAGCTCGGAGCCTCGGCGAGACGCACGTTGCGCGGGATCACCACGTCGAACACCTTGTCGCCGAAATGCTCTTTCAGCTGATCCGAGACTTGCTGCTGCAACGTGATGCGCGGGTCGAACATCACGCGCAACAGACCGATCACCTTCAGGTCGCGGTTGAGGTTCGCGTGCACCTGTTTGATGGTGTTGACCAGATCGGACAAGCCTTCGAGTGCGAAGTACTCGCACTGCATCGGGATCACGACGCCGTGCGCGGCGCACAGGCCGTTGAGGGTCAGCAGCGACAAGGCCGGCGGGCAGTCGATCAGCACGAAATCATATTCGTTTTCGACTGCCGCGAGTGCAATCTTCAATTGCCGCTCACGGTTCTGCACACTGACCAATTCGACTTCGGCGCCGGCGAGTTCGCGGTTCGCGGGCAGCACGTCGTAATCGACTGCCTCCGGCCGCACTCGTGCATCGGACACCGCAACACCGTCCACCAGCACTTCGTAGACAGTGTTTGCGCACGCAGCCTTATCGATGCCGCTGCCCATCGTGGCGTTGCCCTGCGGGTCCAGGTCGATGAGTAGGACTCGCTGTCCCTGCGCTGCCAAGCTCGCGGCCAGATTGACTGTGGTCGTCGTTTTGCCGACGCCGCCCTTCTGGTTCGCAACGCAGAAGATTTTTGCCATCGTTGGAGTGTCCCTTTTGCAGCTTGGATGAAGTAAAAATCGTGGGTGATGCTGGTGCGGCTAAGAGGCCGGTATGTGCCAGCCGCTAGTCTGCTAGCTGGCAACATCCACCAAAACTTTGATCAGATGCCGCTCGGCATCGAGCGACGGCACGTTCAGCCGGATAACCTGTTCCACGTGGGCGCCCGCCGGCAAGCGTTGGATCTCGCCGTCCGGGCGCACCCCTTTCATGGCCCAGATCGCGCCCTGCTCCGCAACCAGATGACGGGCCAGTGTAACGAAATCCGCGAGCTCTGCGAATGCGCGCGAGACAATTACGTCGAACTTTGCCGGTACTTCGGCGCCTGGCTGCAAAGTCTCGACCCGGCCGGTTACCACGGAGAGATTCGCAAGGCCGAGTTCAGCCTTGGCCTGCGCCTGGAACGCCGTCTTTTTGTGAACGATGTCGTTCACGGTCACGGTCCATTCTGGCAGGACAATCGCGAGCACAATGCCCGGCAGACCGCCACCCGAGCCAACGTCGAGCACGGAGGACGCGCCTAGCGGCGCGAGGTGCGGCACGATCGAAAGCGAATCCAGAATATGCTGAACCAGCATCTGGCGCGGATCGCGGATCGCCGTGAGGTTATAGACGGCGTTCCACTTCGACAACAACGCGACATAGTCGAGCAGTTTGCCGAGTTGCGCGTCACTCAACTTGAGCCCGAGTTCGCGAACACCGGCCTCAAGCAACGGCGCCAACGCTTCCCGGCCACTCCCCTTCTGGCTCAACGTCATTGCGTCACCGGCGTGCTGTCTGTGCCAGGTTCGGCGGGTTTCGTCGGACGACGGCCCAGCCCGCGCTTCAGATGGACCATCAACAAGGAAATCGCCGCCGGCGTGATGCCCGAAATACGCGACGCCTGCCCAATGGTCTCAGGGCGAAATTGCGTTAGCTTCTGGCGTGCTTCGAATGACAGCCCGCGAACTTCCGCATAGTCCAGCCCGTCGGGCAAGCGCGTACTCTCGTGCGCCTCGTTTCGCTCGATTTCGCCGGCCTGGCGCTCGATATAGCCCTGATATTTAATGCCGATTTCGATCTGTTCCTTAATCTGGGCGAGCAGAACATCGTCTTCGGCCAAGGTCTCCGGCGCGGCACAGGCGCCGGCGCGCAAGCCGCAAACCCCGTCGTAGGACACGCCCGGTCGACGCAGCAGGTCCGCCAGGCTGTACTCATGGTCGATCGGCTTGCCCAGCAACGTAGTCGCCTCGTCTGCCGGTAAGGTCTTAGGATTAACCCACGTCGTGCGAAGACGCTCTGTTTCACGTGAAACAGCATCGCGCTTGCGGCTGAAAGCGTCCCAGCGGGTGTCGTCAACGACACCGAGTTCACGACCAATCTCAGTAAGGCGCATATCCGCGTTGTCTTCGCGCAAGCTCAAGCGATATTCCGCGCGGCTTGTAAACATGCGGTACGGCTCAGACACGCCGCGCGTCACCAGATCGTCGACGAGCACACCAAGATAAGCTTCATCACGGCGCGGGCACCACGCTTCCTTGCCTTGCACAAACAGACCTGCATTGATGCCCGCCAGCAGACCCTGCGCCGCCGCCTCTTCATAGCCAGTCGTACCGTTGATCTGACCGGCGAAGAACAGCCCATGGATCACCTTGGTTTCCAGCGATGCCTTCAGCCCGCGCGGGTCAAAGTAGTCATACTCAATCGCATAACCCGGCCGCAGGATGTGTGCGTGCTCCAACCCGCGCATTGAGCGAACGAGTTCCAGTTGCACATCGAACGGCAGGCTTGTGGAAATTCCGTTGGGATAGAACTCATTGGTCGTCAGGCCTTCCGGTTCGAGGAAAATCTGATGCGATTCTTTCGACGCGAATCGGTGAATCTTGTCCTCGATCGACGGGCAATAGCGCGGCCCCACCCCCTCGATCACGCCGGTGTACATCGGCGAACGGTCGAGACCGCCGCGAATAATGTCGTGCGTGCGTTCGTTGGTGTGCGTCACCCAGCACGGCACTTGCCGCGGATGCTGCTCAACGCGCCCAAGAAACGAGAAGACCGGCACCGGATCCAGATCGCCCGGCTGCTCCTCAAGTTGGGAAAAATCGATCGTGCGACCGTCAATTCGCGGTGGCGTCCCTGTCTTGAGCCGACCTTGTGGCAGCTTCAGTTCCTTCAGACGCGCGGACAACGACACCGCAGCCGGATCGCCGGCGCGGCCGCCAGTGTAGTTGTTCAGACCGACATGAATCTTGCCGTCAAGGAACGTCCCGGCCGTCAGGATCACCGCGCGCGCCCGAAAACGAATTCCCACCTGCGTAACAGCACCAACGACGCGATCGCCCTCCACCATCAGATCGTCGACAGCCTGCTGGAAAAGCCACAGGTTCGGCTGATTCTCCAGCCGATGCCGGATAGCCTGCTTATACAGCAGACGGTCAGCCTGGGCGCGCGTCGCACGGACGGCCGGACCCTTCGACGAATTCAGGATGCGGAACTGGATGCCGCCCTCATCGGTGGCGGCCGCCATTGCACCGCCGAGCGCATCGACCTCCTTCACGAGATGGCCCTTGCCAATGCCGCCGATCGACGGATTGCAGCTCATCTGGCCGAGGGTTTCGATATTGTGGGTCAACAGGAGCGTCGTATTACCCATGCGCGCCGAGGCTAAAGCGGCTTCGGTGCCGGCATGACCACCGCCGACGACGATTACGTCAAATTCTGTGGGAAAGAGCATCGCGAGATCTCACGCCAGATCATCGCGTGAGCCTTCAAAAGAAAAGTATGGGCGAATTATAGCGGGTTCGGTTTAGGCCCGAATTTCGTCCGAATGGCCAACCTATGAAAAAGCGGCGTGTTTCACGTGAAACACGCCGCTTTGAACAAGCCGGAAACAGAAGCAAACTCAGGCGCTAAGCCACTTTCTTCGCCAGCCCAAGATAGGTTTCGATCACACGCGGATTCTGCGCCAAGTCCGCCGCCGGCCCTTCGAGCGCCAGTTCACCGGTTTCCAGCACATAGCCGTAATCGGAGATTTGCAGCGCGGCGCGCGCATTCTGTTCGATCAGCAATGTCGCAACGCCGGTCTGCCGCAGCGCGCTGATGATGTGGAAGATTTCTTTCACGATCAACGGTGCGAGACCGAGACTCGGCTCGTCCAGCATCAGCAGGTCCGGCTTGCCCATGAGCGCCCGGCCCACTGCGAGCATCTGCCGCTCGCCACCGGACAAAGTTCCGGCAGCCTGCTTGCGCCGCTCTTTCAGCCGCGGAAACAGGGTAAAGACCGGTTCGAGCTGATCCAGGAAGTTGCGCTCCCCTGCCCGTTTGCGCCGATAGGCGCCCAGGACGAGGTTGTCTTCCACTGTCATCGACGCAAACAACTCGCGTTTCTCCGGCACGAGACACATACCGCGCGACACACGCTTCTCGACCGGCACGGCGCTGACGTCTTCGCCTTGGTACAGGACGGTGCCCTTCGCATGGCCCGTGGTTGGCAACGCGCCCATGATCGCGTTCAACAGCGTGGACTTGCCCGCACCGTTCGGGCCGATTACCGAGACAATCTGGCCGGCTCGCACCTTGATCGCCGCGCCGTGCAGCGCCTCCACCTTGCCATAGCGGACCGACAAACCGTCCACATCGAGAATCGGGCCGGCAGCATTCATCGTGTTCTCCATCACTCCACCCCGCCGAGATAAGCTTCCAGCACCGCCGGGTCTTGTTGTACCTCTTGCGGCAGACCTTCGGCGATACGAGTTCCGAACTCCATGACCACCAGCCGATCGGTGAGATTCATAACGAAGTCCATATCGTGTTCCACCAGCAGCACGCTCATGCCTTCAGCCTTCAGGCGACGCAGCAGGTCGCCCAGTTGCAGCTTTTCCTGGTAGCGCAGACCAGCGGCCGGTTCATCCAGCAGCAGCAGCGTCGGATCGCAACACAGCGCGCGAGCGATTTCGAGAATCCGCTGCTGTCCCAGCGCGAGGCTTCCGGCTTCGTCGTACATGTGTTGTTCAAGGCCGACGCGGCGAATCTGACGAGCCGCCTCGGCCATCAAGCGCGCTTCTTCCGTGCTGTTCAGGCGCACGATGCTGCGCCAGACACCGGCTTGCCCGCGCAGATGCGCGCCAATCGCGACGTTCTCAAGCACTGTCATGCCCGGCAGCAGCTTGACGTGCTGGAACGTGCGGCCGATTCCGCGTTTGACGATTTCACGTGAACTCAGCGAATCGATGCGCTCGCCGCGGAACGTGATCTCACCGCTGGTCGCCTGCAACACGCCGGTGACCAGATTGAAGGTCGTCGACTTGCCGGCGCCATTCGGACCGATCAGGCCGATGATCTGCCCCGCCTTCACCTCGAAGCTGACATCGTTCACCGCGACCAGACCGCCGAATTGCTTGCGCGCTTTATTCACCGTCAGCAGGTTTTCGCCAGCGGCCGGCTTGCTGCGCTGCGGCAATGGCTCGGCGTGATCGGCGACGTGAGCGCGCGGGCCCTTCGCGAAAAATCGCGCGACGAACGGCCAAACGCCCTGCCGCGCATATTGCAGCAGCAGCACCATCAAAATGCCGAACACGATCACTTCAAAGTTGCCGTTCTCGCCGAGCAGCTTGGGCAGCAAGGTTTGCAAATAATCTTGCAACACCGTCAGGATCGCCGCGCCGAGCACCGCGCCCCAGACGTGCGAGACGCCGCCCACGACGGCCATGAACAGAAATTCGATGCCGTGATTCAGACCGAAAGGCGTCGGGTTCACCGCGCGCTGCAGATGGGCGTAGAGGAAACCCGAGACCGAGGCCAGCACCGCCGCGTACACGAAGATCACCACGCGCATCCACCCGGTGTTGACGCCCATCGCCTCGGCCATCATGCCGCCGCCACGTAGCGCGCGGATCGCCCGCCCCGGACGACTATTAAGCAGATTCTGAACAGAAATCACCGCGCCGAGCACAACCAGCCAGATCAGGTAATAGATATGGCGGCCGGATTCGAGGTTGATGCCAAACACATTCAGCACCGGAATCCCGTTGATGCCGTCGTACTTGCCCAGCATTTCAAGATTGCCGAAGAGGTAGAACAATGCGAGTCCCCAGGCGATCGTGCCGAGAGGCAGAAAGTGTCCTGACAACCGCATCGTCACCAAACCGAGCATCAGCGCGATCAACGCCGTCACTACCACACCTGCAATCAACGCCAGCCACGGCGAAACGCCATACTGCGTCGTCAGATACGCGGTCGCATAAGCGCCGATGCCGACAAACGCGGCTTGCCCGAAGCTCGTCATCCCGCCGATTCCGGTCAGCAGCACAAGGCCGATCGCGACGATCGAATACAGACCGATGTAGTTGAGCAGCGTCACCCAGTACTCAGGCACGTGAATCGGTTGCGGCAACACCGGCAGCGCGAACAGCACCACGAGGAACAACCAGAAGAACTTGTTTTGCATGATCCGTTTCATCGCGTCACTCCTCTTCCTCTTCGGCGTGCGGACTGGCGAGACTTCGCCAGAGCAACACGGGGATGATCAGCGTGAACACGATCACTTCCTTATAAGCGCTCGCCCAGAACGACGAATACGACTCCAGCAGACCGACCAGGATCGAGCCCGCGGCCGCCAGCGGATAGCTGACGAGCCCGCCGATAATCGCCCCCACAAAGCCCTTCAAACCGATCAGGAAGCCCGAGTCGTAGTAGATGGTGGTCAAGGGTGCGACGAGGATGCCGCACAGCGCGCCGAGGCCCGCCGCCAGCGTGAATGCGAGGCGCCCCGCTTGCGTCGTGCCGATGCCGACGAGCCGCGCACCGAGCCGGTTCACCGACGTCGCGCGCAACGCCTTGCCCGAGATCGAGCGATCGAAGTAAAGATACAGCGCGCCGATCAACACCACCGCCGTGCCGACCACCCACAGGCTTTGCCCGGAAATCGTCAGTGTGCCGATGTTGAAGGTCGCATCGGAAAACGCTGTAGTGCGTGAACCTTCCGCACCGAACATCACGAGACCCAGGCCGACCATCGCGAAGTGCACTGCCACCGCCACGATCAACAGCAGCAGCGTGCTTGCCTCCGCGATCGGCTCATACGCGAGCCGGTACACATAAGGTCCCATCGGAATCACGATCAGCAGCGTCAACGCGATCTGCACGATCATCGGCAGCGTATGCATGAAAACGCTTTGTGTGAGCGCATAGACCGCGATCGGAAACAGCAGATATTTGCCGACCAGCATGACCAGCGTGCGCGCCGCATGCCGGCGCCGTTCGGGATGCCGCACCAGCCCCGCTATCTCGACGACAAAGCAGGCCGCGCCCATCGCCATCAGCAACCAGCAGGTGGCTGGGAATTTCTGCGTCTGCAGTGCGGCGAGCGTCAACGCGCCGTACGAAACAAACTCCCCCTGCGGGATGAAGATCACCCGCGTCACGGAGAACACCAGCACCAGCGCGAGCGCTAGCAGCGCGTAGATCGCGCCCGTGGTGATGCCGTCCTGCGCGAGGATCGCCGCAATTGATAGATCCATACTTCCTCGTCCTGAAGCGTCGAAATCGAAACTGGGAAACCGTCGTGGCGGCAGAACTCGTGGCCGTCCATCGACCCCCTATGCCCTGAAAAGGCGACCGCCGCGCCGGTCACGGCGCGGCGGTCGATGCCATTGTCATCGAACAGAATGGCAATGCGGCGTCACATGCCGCACGTTGCGCGAGAGGCGCGTACCGCTTTTGTTGTTAGTCGTTCTGCAGCTTCCACTTGCCGTCGACGATCTGCACGATCACGCGTGCGCGCTTGTCGAGGCCGTTGTGGTCGGTCGTCGTGGTGTTCATGATGCCGTGCGAGACAGGCAGTTCCTTGATGTTCTCAAGCGCCCCACGCAGTGCCACGCGGAACTGTTCCGTGCCCGGCTGAGCGGTCTTCAGTGCGACAGGAATCGCGGCCTGCAACATCTGGCCGGCGTCCCATGCGTGCCCGCCGAACGTCGCCACCGAGCCCGCGCCATACGCTTTCTCATACGCCGACTTATAAGCCAGCGACGACTTCTTCACCGGGTTCGAGTCAGGCAGTTGATCCGCCACGAGGATCGGTCCGGCCGGCAGGAATTCGCCTTCGCAGTCCTTGCCGCACACGCGCAGGAAGTCGTTGTTGGCGACGCCGTGAGTCTGATAGACCTTGCCCTTGTAGCCGCGCTCCTTGAGCGTCTTGGCCGGCAGCGCCGACGGCGTGCCCGCGCCCGCGATCAGCACCGCGTCCGGGTTCGCAGCCATCGTCTTCAGCACCTGGCCCGTCACCGATGCATCGGTGCGGTTAAAGCGCTCGTTCGAGACGATCTTCAGATTGTGTGCAGCGGCCGCCGCGGTGAAGACGTTGTTCCAGCCGTCGCCATAGGCATCCGCGAAGCCGATGAAGCCCACCGTCTTTACGCCGTGATGCTCCATGTAATCGGCGATGGCGTCGGCCATCAGGCTGTCGTTCTGCGGCGGTTTGAAGGCCCATGCGCGCTTCGCGTCCATCGGCGAAATGATCGCCGCCGATGCCGCCAGCGAGATCACCGGCGTCTTGCCTTCGGCAGCGGCGTCGAGCATGGCGAGCGAATTCGGCGTGACGGTCGAGCCGATGATCGCGTCGACGTGGTCTTCGTCGATCAGCTTGCGCGTGTTCTGCACGGCTTTGCCGGTATCGGACCCGTCGTCGAGAATGATGTACTGCACGGTCTTGCCGCCGATCTCTTTCGGCAGCAGTGCAATCGTGTTCTTTTCAGGAATCCCGAGCGATGCGGCCGGCCCCGTGGTAGAAAGCGTCACGCCGATTTTCACCTGAGCGAACGCCGCGCCCGCACTGCACATCAACGCCATGGCAATGCCGGTGCGTACCCATTGCTTTGTCTTTTTCATTGCAAGTCTCCAAACGCTTTGAAGCGCGTATCTGAAATCCGACTCGTGGGCCGGGTGTCTGAATCTAGTTATAGGGTTCTGGCGTGCCAAGCATGGTTTTCCCTGCTCAGCGCGAATACCGTCGCCGCTTTGCTGCTACTTCACTGCGCATACCACGACTGCAAACTGCTGCGATATCCTGTGAACAAAACACTAACATGTTAGTAGTATTGCGTTCTGCATGATTGACGGTCAATAGACTGCAACCCAAATGCGGGTTTGTCCTGAAGCGGCGGAGCCACACTTTTTCACGCGATGCGGACAATAAAAAAGACGCGTCAACTGCACGCGTCTTTTGTTTATTGAAGGTCCATATCGTTTTGCCTTCGCTCAGTCGCCGGACAACTTCCACTTGCCGCCGACAATCTCCACCATCACGCGTGCCCGCTGGTCGAGACCAGCATGGTCGTTCGCGCTCATATTGAAGATGCCGTGCGACGCGGGCATGTCTTTAGTGCTTTCCAGTGCGGCCCGCAATGCTTCGCGGAATGCAGGCGTACCCGGTTGACCCTTCTTCAACGCCAGCGGAATCGCGCGTTGCAGCAGCAGGCCCGCGTCCCATGCGTGGCCGCCGAAGGTCGACACCGAGCCGGCGCCGTAAGCGGTTTCGTACGCGCGTTTATAGGCAAGCGCACTCTTCTTCACCGGATTCGAATCAGGCAATTGCTCCGCAACGAGCAACGGACCCGCCGGCAGATAGGTGCCTTCGCAATCTTTGCCGCACACACGCAGGAAATCGTTATTGGCGACGCCGTGCGTCTGATAGTACTTGCCTTTATAGCCACGCTCCCTGAGCGTTTTCTGCGGCAGCGCGGCCGGTGTGCCGGCACCCGCAATCAGCACCGCGTCTGGATTCTGCGACATGATCTTCAGCACCTGGCCGGTCACCGATGCGTCGTTGCGTGCGAAGCGTTCGCTCGCGACGACCTTGATCTTCGCGAGATCGGCAGCCTTGCCGAATTCCCTGAACCAGCTCTCGCCGTAGGCGTCGGAGAAACCAATAAAGGCCACCGTCTTCACACCGTGGTTCGACATGTGCTGCGCGATGGCTGTGGCCATGAGAATGTCGTTCTGCGGCGTCTTGAAGACCCACGCGCGCTTCGCCTCCATCGGCTCGACGATGCTCGCCGCGGCCGCCATGGAGATCATGGGCGTGGTGGTTTCGGCGGCGACGTCGATCATGGCCAGCGAGTTCGGCACGACGGTCGAGCCGATCAACGCATCCACGTGATCTTCGCTCGTGAGCTTGCGTGCGTTCTTGACAGCCTGGGTGGAATCCGTGGCGTCGTCGAGGACAATGTAATCAATCTTCTGACCTGCCACCTCTTTAGGCAGCAGTGCGATCGTGTTCTTTTCCGGAATGCCGAGCGATGCGGCCGGGCCGGTTGCCGACACGGTCACGCCGATTTTCACGTCCGCGAATGCATGGCCGCTCCATGCTGCGCTCACTCCGGTGGCGACCAATGCCGCGCTGATCCAACGCAATGCCGACTTCATGCCGCTCCTCTATCAACCCCGTTATTCATTCGAATTTAAATGCACAGATTTAAATCCCGACCACGCGGTCGGTGAATAGCGAGTTTAGCGGACGAAAGCCGCGCGCGGCAAGCGTTTTGCAGGGTTGAGACGTGTGAAATAGAGACATGTTCGGCGAATGAAAAGGGATCACCGAATTAGCGGGGAGTTGGGAATGGCGAATAACCGGAAATACAAATAAAAAGCGCTGTTGGATATCAATCCAACAGCGCTTTCGTCTGGGCACTGAGTGCCTCATTGTCTCCTCGTTCTCCACCTGCAAAATTCGTGGTGCATCAGAACTGCATGAAGATTAAACGAGCACTCCGCGTACTACAACTAGCAATTACCCTAGTGGTGCACTGCGGCACCGAATTGGGGCACGTTGCGGGAGCCATACCGCGTATGCATTTCGACTCGATTGCCGCCCTCTTCAACCTGCCGCATCGAGACGGCTGGATTATATCGGATGCCGAAGCAATTGCCCATTTCACTAAACGTCAGGCCCGCAGCGGCCGCACTCGCGCAATAATTTCGCCGACGATGCCACGCCGGAACGCCAGCACGCAGGCAATGAAAATCACGCCGGTGACGATGGTCACCGATTCGCCCAGCGAGCGGAACCACTCGACGCCCGTGGTCGTCGCCAGTGCCCCGCCGATATCGCCGAGCCGATCCTCGAGCGCGACGATCAGCGCCGCGCCGAGCAGCGGCCCGAACAACGTACCCATGCCGCCGACGAGCGTCATCAGGATCACGAGGCCGGACATGGTCCAATACGCGTCGCTCAAGGTCTCGAAGCCCTGCACCAACACCTTGAGCGAACCTGCGAGACCCGCAATTCCCGCCGACAGAATGAACGCGAGCAGCTTGAAGCGATCCGTATCGTAGCCGAGCGACACCGCGCGCGGCTCGTTCTCCTTGATGGCCACCAGCACCTGCCCGAACGGCGAATGCACGATCCGCACGATCAGCAGGAAGGCCAGCACCATCACGGCGAGCACGACGAAATACAGCGCCATGTCGGACGACAGATCCAGCACGCCGAACAGTTTGCCGCGCGGCACGCCTTGCAGACCATCCTCGCCATGTGTGAACGGCGCCTGCAGGAACACGAAGTAGACCATCTGCGCGAGCGCCAGCGTGACCATCGCGAAGTAGATGCCCTGGCGGCGAATCGCGAAGAGACCCACGATCAGGCCGAGCAAGGTCGCCGCCGCGGTGCCGGCCAGCACACCGAGTTCCGGCGAGAAGCCGAGCGACTGGATCGCATAGCCCGTCACATAGCCAGCCGAGGCGAGAAACATCGCGTGACCGAACGACAGCAGCCCGGTGTAGCCGATCAGCAAATTGAACGCCGCCGCGAACAGCGCGAAGCACAGCACCTTCATTACGAAGAGCGGATAGATGCCGAGCACGGGCACCGCGAGCAGCACGACCAGCAGCAGACCGTAGAGCACTTTTCTCTGCATCATTTTTCCTTGCCGAAGAGACCCGCCGGGCGCACCAGCAACACCAGCGCCATGATCACGAAGACGACGGTCGCCGACGCTTCCGGGTAAAACACGCGCGTCAGCCCTTCGATCACGCCGAGCAGCAAACCGGTGAGAATCGAGCCCATGATCGAACCCATGCCGCCGATCACGACCACCGCGAACACCGTGATGATCATCGGCTGGCCCATCAGCGGCGAGACCTGAATCACCGGTGCCGCGAGCACGCCCGCAAACGCCGCCAGCGCGACGCCGAAGCCGTAGGTGAGCGTAATCATCAGCGGCACGTTGATGCCGAACGCTTCGACCAATTTCGGGTTTTCCGTACCGGCGCGCAGATAGGCGCCGAGACGCGTCTTCTCGATCACAAACCATGTCGCGAAGCACACCGCCAACGAAGCCACCACGACCCACGCGCGATAGTTCGGCAGGAACATGAAGCCGAGATTGGTTGCGCCGGAAAGCGCCGACGGTACGTCGTAGGGCTGACCGGACGAACCGTAGATGGAGCGGAACACGCCTTCCACCACGAGCGTGAGCCCGAATGTCAGCAAGAGCCCGTACAGATGATCGAGCTTGTAGAGCCAGCGCAGCATGGAGCGCTCGATCACGATGCCGAACAACCCGACGATCAGCGGTGCCAGCACCAACATCAGCCAATACGGCAGGCCGAAATACGAAAAGCCCATCCACGCGAGCATGGCGCCCAGCATGAACAACGCGCCGTGAGCGAAATTGATCACGTTGAGCAAGCCGAAGATCACCGCCAGCCCGAGGCTCAATATTGCATAGAACGAGCCGTTCACGAGCCCCAGCAACAGCTGGCTCAGCATCGCCGGTAGCGGAACGCCAAAGATTTCCATTGAAGCCTTAACCCATCGCCAAGGTGAGATCGGTCACGCACGATCCGGCCGGCGCGCAATCGGCGGCAACGACGCCGATCGCGCGCGGCATGTGAAACGCTTCGCCGTCTGCCTGTGTACCATCACGGCTGCACGCATCGCCCGTCAGGACGACCAGGCAGACGGCCATCTGGTTATGAACCAGCGATTACTTCCACAGCGCGCAGCGCGTTTCGGCCTTGGTCGTGAACGCCTGCTCCCCGGGGATCGTCGCCGTGATCTTGTAGTAGTCCCACGGCTCTTTGGATTCGGCCGGCGTCTTGACCTGCATCAGGTACATGTCGTGGATCATGCTGCCGTCCTGACGGATGTAGCCCTTCGCATAGAAATCGTCGATCTTGGTCTTTTTCAGTTGTGCCATCACCTTGTCGGAGTCGGTCGAACCCACCGCCTTCACTGCGTTCAGATAGGTCATGGTCGCCGAGTAGTCGGCTGCCTGCAGGCTCGACGGCATCTTCCTCATCTTGTCGAAGTAGCGTTGCGCCCACTTGCGGGTGGTGGCGTCCTTGTTCCAGTACCAACTGTCCGTCAGTACGAGGCCTTGCGTGGTTTCGAGACCCAGGCTATGCACGTCGTCGATGAACATCAGCAGCGCGGCGAGTTTCATCGTCTTGGTAATGCCGAACTCCTTGGCCGCCTTGATCGCGTTGATCGTGTCGCCGCCCGCGTTGGCGAGGCCGAGGATCTGTGCTTTCGACGCTTGCGCCTGCAACAGGAACGACGAGAAGTCTGACGCCGACAGCGGATGACGCACCGCGCCCAGCACCTGGCCGCCATTCGCTTTCACCACGTCCGACGTGTTCTTCTCCAGCGCCTTGCCGAAGGCATAGTCGGCCGTCAGGAAGTACCACGTCTTGCCGCCCTGCTTCGTCACCGCCGAACCCGTGCCCTTGGCCAGCGCCGTGGTGTCGTACGCATAATGGATCGTGTACGGCGTGCATTGCTCATTGGTCAGCGTGTCCGCGCCCGCGCCAATGCTGATGTACACCTTCTTCTTTTCTCCGGCCACGGTGTTCATCGACAGACCGGTTGCCGAATTCGTGCCGCCGATCAGCAGATCGACGCCGTCACGGTCGAACCATTCACGCGCGCGCGACGCCGCGATGTCCGCCTTGTTCTGGTGGTCCGCATACACCACCGTGATCGGCTTGCCGTTGACCTTGCCGCCGAAATCCGCCACCGCCATGCGAATCGCTTCGAGTCCACCCTGCCCGTCGATGTCCGCATACAGACCGGACATGTCGGTGATGAAACCGATCTTCACCGCGTCGTCAGCCGCTTGCGCGCTGCTCATCGTCAAGGCGGCGCCGGCGGCGACCGCGAAACAGAGTGTGGCAAGCCGCGCGAGTGGGTTCTTTTTCATTCCTGTCTCCTGGTTTCTTCGCTTGTGGTTATCAGAGGCAATCGGGCGCTTTTATACGCCCAGTAGATCGTGCAGGACCGGCATCTTGCTTTCGAGTTCACTTGCCCCGAAGTGCTCGACAATCGCGCCGTGCTCCATCACATAGAAGCGGTCCGCCAGCGGCGCGGCAAAACGAAAGTTCTGTTCGACCATCACGACGGTGTAGCCCCGCGCCTTGAGTGTCATGATCATGCGCGCCAGCGCCTGCACGATGACAGGCGCGAGCCCTTCCGAGATTTCGTCGAGCAGCAGCAGGCTCGCGCCGGTGCGCAGAATACGCGCCACCGCCAGCATCTGCTGTTCGCCGCCGGACAGCCGGGTGCCTTGGCTGGCGCGGCGTTCCTCCAGATTAGGGAACATCGAATAGATTTCTTCGAGCGACATCATGTGCGCCTTGTCGCCGATGGGCGGCGGCAAGAGCAGGTTTTCCTCGCATGAGAGGCTCGAAAAAATACCCCGTTCTTCCGGACAGTAACCCACGCCGCAATGCGCGATCCGATGCGTGGGCAGACTGATGGTTTCGCGTCCGCCGATGCGGATCGAACCGGTGCGCCGTCCGGTCAAGCCCATGATGGCGCGCAGCGTAGTGGTCCGGCCCGCGCCGTTGCGGCCCAGCAGCGTGACGACTTCGCCGCGGTTCACCGTCAGATCGACGCCATGCAGAATATGGGATTCCCCGTACCACGCCTGCAAACCCTTGATGTCCAGCGCAGGAACGGCGTTATCCGTCCCGCTTATGTCGAGGCTTTCTCGCTCGGCAATCGTATTCATGCGTGAGCTCCGGCGAGCGCCGCGTCGGCGCTGCCCATATAGGCTTGCATCACGAGCGGATTTTTCGACACTTCGGCGTAGCTGCCTTCGGCGAGCACCTCGCCTCGTTGCAGCACCGTAATCGTGTCGGAGATGCCGGCGATCACATTCATGTTGTGCTCGACCATCAGGATGGTGCGGCCGCTCGATACTTTTTTGATCAACGCCGTCACGCGATCGACGTCCTCATGGCCCATGCCTTGCGTCGGTTCGTCGAGCAACATGAGTTCGGGCTCCATGGCGAGCGTGGTGGCAATTTCCAGCGCGCGTTTGCGGCCATAGGAAAGTTCGACCGTCAA
The DNA here is from genome assembly GCF_003634175.1 of Paraburkholderia sp. BL17N1. NCBI lineage: Bacteria > Pseudomonadati > Pseudomonadota > Betaproteobacteria > Burkholderiales > Burkholderiaceae > Paraburkholderia > Paraburkholderia sp. BL17N1. The sequence goes on along the minus strand of NZ_RBIW01000001.1, from coordinate 1,437,212 downwards.
CACTTCGGCGAAATCGGTCAGTCCGACCTGGGTGAGCAGATCCATTGCGCGGTCATCGAGTTGGCGCAGCGTGCGCTCGCTCTTCCAGAAATGAAATGCCGTGCCGAGCTGGCGCTGCAAACCGATACGCACATTCTGCAATGCTGTCAGATGCGGAAACACCGCGGAAATCTGGAACGAACGAATAATGCCGCGCCGCGCAATCTGCGCCGGGCGTTCGCCGGTGATGTCGATGCCGTTGAAAACGATCTGGCCCGCAGTGGGTTCCAGAAACTTGGTGAGCAGATTGAAGCAGGTGGTCTTGCCTGCCCCGTTCGGGCCGATGAGCGCATGGATCGAGCCACGGCGCACGCGCAGGTTCACACCGTTCACGGCGATGAAGCCTTTGAACTCACGGGTGAGGCCGCGCGTTTCGAGAATCGTATCGCCGAGAATCATGTTCCCTTCCATACGGAGTAAGGCGAAGCACTACGATCTTCCGCGCGAACCGCTGCGCGACTTTTTATGACGGCGGCACCCCGTGCCGCTCGTTGGCGTGCTGCACCAATGCGGACGGTAATCCATGGGGCGGCACGCAGCATGGGTGCCATTGTCGCGCCAATGATGCAGCGCATTCATTGGGATTTGCACTTAGTGGAAGTGGATGACACCGGCCCCGACCGGGGTGCATACGTGCGAGATGCCCGCCGAGCAGGTCGGACGGACATCTCATGCGGCTCGTGCGCTAGTTGTCACGCCGCGGACATGGAAGGCGTTGCGCTAGTCTGTGCCGCGAAGCTGCCGCCCACGTGCGCGCGCCGATCTTCGCGGATCATGTCGCTGGCGCGCTCGGCGATCATCAGCGTGGGCGAATTGGTGTTGCCCGAGGTGATGGTCGGCATGACAGATGCATCGACCACGCGCAGTCCGTCAACACCGATAACCCGTAGGCGGTTGTCGACCACGGCGCCGGGGTCGTCGGTGGTCCCCATACGGCAGGTGCCGACTGGATGGAAGATAGTCGTGCCGACCGCGCCGGCGGCCTGCTGCAACTCCTCTTCGGTCTGGTACTGAATGCCAGGCAAAATCTCCTGCGGCCGGTAGCGTGCCAGGGCGGGCGCCGCCGCGATGCGGCGCGTGAGACGCAGCGCGTTGGCGGCAACGTGCCGGTCGTAGTCGGTGGAGAGATAGTTCGGTGCGATCAGGGGTGGCGCTGAAGCATCGGCGGATTCGATGTGAATGCTGCCGCGCGAAGTGGGCCGCAACTGGCATACCGACGCCGTGAAAGCGTTGAACCGATGCAGCGGCTCGCCGAAGCGATCGAGCGAAAGCGGCTGGACGTGATATTCGAGGTCGGGCCGCGTGAGCGTGCCATCGCCTGGATCGGATTTGGCAAATGCACCAAGTTGCGACGGCGACATCGACATTGGGCCGCTTTGAAAAAACGCGTACTGCATGCCGATCAGCAACTTGCCCCACCAATGCGCGGACGCTGTATTGAGCGTACGCACGCCGTCGACCTTATAGGCCATGCGCAATTGCAAATGATCCTGCAGATTCTCGCCCACGCCGCGCAGATCGTTGACAACCTCGATACCCAGATTCTGCAGACGCGCGCCATTGCCGATACCGGAGAGTTCAAGCAACTGCGGTGAATTCACCGCACCTGAACTAAGGATCACTTCGCAGCGAGCCTTGGCCAGATAGTCTGTGTTGTCGCCGCGATATTCGACGCCCGTACAACGGCGTCCTTCGAATACGACGCGTTGCGTGTGCGCGCCGGTGATCACGGTGAGATTCGGCCGCTTGAGTGCGGGACGCAGAAACGCCTTCGATGCATTCCAGCGAATGCCGCGTTTCTGATTCACGTCGAAATAGCCGACACCAGTGTTGTCGCCGCGGTTGAAGTCGTCGGTGGCGGGAATGCCGGCCTCTTGCGCGGCGCGCGAAAACTCTTCGAGAATCTTCCATTTCAACCGCTGTTTTTCGACCCGCCAAGGTCCGCCCGCGCCATGCGATTCGCTTGCGCCGGCATGGTGATCTTCGCTGCGTTTGAAGACCGGCAACACCGAGTTCCATGACCAGGACGCGTCGTTCGTGACGCGCGCCCATTCATCGTAATCTTCGCGCTGGCCACGCATGTAGATCATGCCGTTGATGGAAGAACTGCCGCCCAAAACGCGGCCGCGTGGATACGACAGCGCGCGGCCATTGAGGCCCGCTTCCGCCTGCGTTTTATAGAGCCAGTCCGTGCGCGGATTGCCGATGCAATAGAGGTAGCCGACCGGCACGTGAATCCAGTGATAGTCGTCTTTTCCGCCGGCTTCGAGCAGAAGCACTTGCACGTCGGGATCCTGGGTCAAGCGATTGGCCAGCACACAACCCGCTGTGCCCGCGCCCACGATGATGTAGTCGAATTCGCCTTCGAGACGCCGGGCCGCGGACGTCGGATCGGTATGGCTCATTGTTCAGTCTCCTAAGCTTTTTTGCCGGCTAGTCGCATGGTTATCATGCGACTGCGGCCTGGGCTCTATTTTTGTTTTTTGCCTTCGACATGCCACCAGAAGCGCAGGCTGCCGAAGGCAATCGCCTCACACTACTTAGCCACCGGCATCGTGAACTCAGCACCCTTGGCAATACTGTCGGGCCAGCGCTGCATGATGCTCTTGTAGCGCGTATAAAACCGCACACCTTCTTCACCATACGCATGATGATCGCCGAACAGCGACTTCTTCCAGCCACCAAACGAATGCCACGCCATCGGCACGGGAATCGGCACATTGATGCCCACCATGCCGATCTGGATCTGCCGCGAGAAAGCGCGAGCGACGCCGCCATCGGACGTAAACAACGATACGCCGTTAGCAAACTCGTTGGCGTTGATCAATTCCACCGCGGAAGCAAAATCCGGCACGCGCACTACACAGAGCACGGGTCCGAATATCTCTTCGCGATAGATCTTCATGTCGGTCGAAACATTGTCGAACAGAGTGCCGCCCAGAAAGAAACCCTTCTCATGACCGCTGACCTGATGGCCGCGTCCATCGACCACCAGCTTCGCGCCCGCTTCGATGCCCGAGTCGATATAACCGACCACTTTCTCGCGATGCACCGACGTCACCAACGGTCCCATCTCGGCATCTGATTCCATGCCGTTGAGAATCTTCAAACTCTTCACACGCGGTGTGAGCCGCTCGACCAGTTCATCGGCGATATGTCCCACCGCGACGGCCACCGAAATTGCCATGCAACGCTCACCCGCCGAACCGTATGCCGCCCCGATCAACGCATCGACGGCCTGGTCGAGATCCGCGTCCGGCATCACCACCAGATGGTTCTTCGCTCCGCCCAACGCCTGCACACGCTTGCCGTGCCTCGTGCCTTCCGTGTAGATGTATTCGGCAATCGGCGTCGAACCGACAAACGACAATGCGCTGACTTCCGGATGCACGAGCAACGCATCGACAGCGACCTTATCGCCGTGCACGACGTTGAACACGCCGTCCGGCAAGCCGGCTTCCTTCAGCAATTCCGCGAGACGGCTCGAACAGGACGGATCGCGCTCCGACGGCTTCAACACAAACGTGTTGCCGCACGCAATCGCGACGGGGAACATCCAGCACGGCACCATCATCGGGAAATTGAACGGCGTGATGCCGGCGACCACGCCGAGCGGCTGGCGCAGATTCCAGTTGTCGATGCCACCGCCGATCTGATCGGTGAAGTCGGTCTTCAACAGGTTCGGAATGCCACACGCGAACTCGACGATCTCGATGCCGCGCATCACCTCGCCCTTCGCGTCCGAAAACACTTTGCCATGCTCGCGCGTGATCAGTTCCGCGAGTTCGTCGTGGTGACGGTCGAGCAGTTCCTTGAACTTGAACAGAACACGCGCGCGCTTGATCGGCGCGGTTTCACTCCACGCGGGGAACGCGGCCTTGGCCGCGGCCACGGCGGCGTCCACTTCGGCGACGCTCGCCAGCGGCACGCGCGCGCTCACAGTGCCTTGCGCGGGATTGAAGACGTCGCCGGAACGGCCGCTCGTGCCCTCGAACGTCTTGCCGTTGATGAAGTGGGTCAGCGCACGGGCGGTGGTCGCGCTGCGCTGGGTTTCGTCCAGATATGTCTCGCTCATGATGTCCTCTTTCGTGTGAAGTCTTCCGCCCCGGCGTGCCCGGGGCGTGATAACGCCGTGCAGAAGTGAAGCGTACGGCGCTTCGGGCCGGGAAATCCAATGAGTAATGCTCAACTGCGCTATAAGGCGCGTTAATATCAGGCTATGGATCTGACTCTGCTCCGGGCGTTCGTCACCGTGGCGCGCGAGGGCAACCTCACGCGTGCCGCCGTGCAACTGCACCTGACCCAACCTGCCGTCAGCCTGCAAATCAAGCATTTGCAGGAGACGCTCGGCGTCACGCTGTTCACGCGGACCTCGCACGGGCTCTCGCTCACGCGTGACGGACAGGCGCTGCTGCCGCACGCCGAACGCGCGCTCGGCGCGGCGAACGACGTGCAGCGGGCCGCGCAATCGTTGCGTCACGAAGTGCGCGGACGATTGCGGATCGGCACGATCCTCGACCCGGCGTTTCTGCGCCTGGGCGGCTTTCTCAAGCAGCTCGTGGAAAGCTGGCCGCACATCGAGACGGCCTTGCGCCATGGCATGTCGGGCTGGGTGCTGGAGCAGGTTCGCGCGGGCGAGCTGGATGTCGGCTACTACATCGGCTTGCCGTCCGAAGACGAACCGCGCGACGGCCCCGCTTTTCATGCGGTCACGCTGACTGCCTTCCAATACCGCGTGCTCGCACCGGCCGGCTGGAAAGACCGCGTCAAGGGCGCGCGCGACTGGCGTGCGCTGGCGGCGCTGCCGTGGATCTGGACGCCGCCCGCGTCGGCGCATAACCGGCTGCTGACGCGCTGCTTCGACGAAGCCGGTGTGAAGCCGGTCAAGGTGGCGGAAGTGGACCAGGAGCCGTCGATGCTCGATCTGGTTAAATCAGGCGTCGGTCTCACGCTCGCACGTGACGCCACCGCGATCGCCGAAGCGCATGCGCACGCGTTGACCATCGTCGAAGGTGTTACCGTGCCGACCCAGCTCAGCTTTATTACGCTCGCGCAGCGCAAGGAGGAACCGGCGATTGCCGCGGCGTTGAAGCTGATCGAGCAGCAATGGGCGACTTGAGGATCGCGCGAATGACGCTTGCGTGACGGGCATGAGAGCGCCAGCGAGTATGCGATATGAGCCGCTCTCATGACAGCCGCAAGCCGTACGGTCCTACCGCCATAGGTAACCGGCGCTATCTCCTCACGCAGCAGCCACCTGCGTGTGGGTCCCGCAATCCGCTCGCCCGCCGCGACCACTTGCCCCGCGCCTGAAACCACACCGTCACGCAGTTTTTGTTAGATTGAGGGTCCGCGCACACGCGCCTGCTCGCCATCCTTTTCCATTCCACCTGATTTGTCCTTCCCGGCAGCTTCGCCTCGGCAACACCGGAGCCGCCGACCAATCCATCCTTCAACAGGAACCTGACATGGCACGCAACATTGAAATCAAAGCCCGCGCCCAACATTTCGAGCAACTCCGCGAACGCGCGGCGCAGCTCGCGCCGGACGCACCGCTGATCTTCCGCCAGCAGGACTTTTTCTACGACGTGCCGCGCGGCCGCCTGAAGCTGCGCCAGTTCGACGACGGCACTCCGGCCGAGCTGATCTTCTACCAGCGCGACGACCGCGACGGTCCGAAGGCGTCGTACTACACGCGCAGCCCGGTGACCAATCCGGAAGCCATGCACGCGCTGCTCGCCACCGCGCTGACCACGCGCGGCATCGTCACCAAGGAACGGCACGTGTATCTGACCGGGCGCACGCGGATCCATCTGGACCGCGTCGACGGTCTGGGCGACTTCGTCGAACTGGAAGTGGTGCTCGCCCAGGACGACGATGAAGAAGGCGGCCACGCCGAAGCCCATGCGATGTTCGCCACGCTCGGCGTGCCGGAATCGGATCTGGTGGCGGTGGCCTATGTCGATTTGCTGAGCCCGGACAGCGCGCCGAAGCAAGCGGCATAAGACTGAGGCAACCCAGAGCTGCAGGCGGAGTCAGGGCGGCCGGTGCCGCATCAAGGTGCGGCCGTCCCCGGCGACAGATGGCCCAGCGGCAACGGGCCATTGCGTTTGAACGTGGTGAGCACGATATTCGAGCGCACGCTGTCGACGCCTGGCACACGCATCAGCTTCTTCATCACGAACGTCGACAGATAATTCAGATCGGGCGCGACAATGCGCAGGAGATAGTCGGCGTCGCCCACCACGGCATGACATTCCAGCACTTCAGGCAGCACGTCAATCTGCTGTTGAAACTGCTCGATGATCGAATCGCCGTGGTGCTTCAACTTCAGACTGGTAAATGCGGTGACGCCAAGCCCGAGCTTTTCGGGCCGCAGCACGACGCGATAGCCATCCACCACGCCCAGCTGCTCCAGCCGCTGCAGACGCCGTCCAATCTGCGACGGCGACAGCGGCACCTGCTCCGCCAGTTGCTGATGCGTTGCACGGCCGAAGCGCTGAAGCACGTCCAGCAGCGCAAGATCGAAGTGATCGAGTTCTAACATGTTGGATATCCGCATTGAATGGCTTATTCATGCACGATTATTGCATAATCGGCCCATAAACCGCCATCATTGCGCCCATTCCGCACTGCCGCCGCTCTACACTTGCATCACCTATATATAAGCCGTCACCGTAGAGCGCAGCATCATGTCCACCGCCAACACCGCCAAACTGAAAGAGCAATTCAACGCCGGCCTCCAAACCCGCGCCGATTTCACCATCGACCAACCGACCGGATGCTACGGCGCGGTCGACCATGCGGTATGGCAACAGCTTTACGCGCGCCAGACGGCGCTGCTCAAAGGGCGCGTCTGCGACGAATTCCTGGCCGGCGTCGACACAATCGGCATGCCCGCCGACCGCGTGCCCTCATTCGACGAAATCAACGCGAAGCTCACGCCCGCCACCGGCTGGCAGATCGTCGCCGTGCCCGGCCTCGTACCGGACCAGGTGTTCTTCGAGCATCTGGCGAATCGCCGCTTTCCCGTGACCTGGTGGATGCGCCGGCCGGACCAGCTCGATTATCTGCAGGAGCCGGACTGTTTTCACGATCTGTTCGGCCACGTGCCACTGCTGATCAACCCCGTTTTCGCGGACTACATGCACGCGTACGGCCGCGCCGCGGTCGCCGCCCATGACGCCGGCGCCCTGCCGCTGCTCGCGCGTCTCTATTGGTACACAGTGGAGTTCGGGCTGATCCGCGACGCGGCCAGTCCGAACGGCGTGAAGATCTACGGCGCGGGGATCGTGTCGAGCAAGGGCGAGACGCTCTACAGCCAGCAAAGCGCCGCGCCGAACCGCCTCGGCTTCGATCTGGAACGGGTGATGCGCACGCGCTACCGCATCGACACGTTCCAGAAAACCTACTTTGTGATCGACGACTTCGCGCAGTTGCTCAACATCGCGCAAACCGATTTCGCGCCGCTGCTGGCAAGGCTTGCCGCCGAACCGGCCTTCGCGGCCGGCGACGTCCTCGAGCAGGACCGCGTCATTACGCGCGGGTCGCAGGAAGGCTGGCTGGCCGACGGCGATATCTGACAAGCAGGCCGGCTGCGGGCAGACGTCATCCGTGAAAAAATAGGGATGCGCACGCTCACCGGCGTGCCCGTTCAGATCCAATGAGGTAGCACCATGATTCAGAAACTGACTTCCGAAGAACGCGCCACGCAGCTCCCCGGCTTGCAGGGCTGGCAAGCGGTGACGGACCGCGACGCGATCCAGCGCCAGTTCAAATTCGCCGACTTCAACGAAGCATTCGGCTTCATGACGCGCGTGGCGATCAAAGCGCAGGAAATGGATCACCATCCGGAATGGTTCAACGTCTACAACAAGGTGGATATCACGCTGTCCACGCATGAGGCCGGCGGCTTGACCGAGCGCGACATCAAACTGGCGAGATTTATCGACAGTATTACGGCGTAATACAAAAAAGCTGGTGCGTCTCAGGCGCGTTTATACGCCGACCATCGAGCAATATGGCAGCAATGAAAGGGCATTGCAGGTAATCCCTTGCCCAAACCTTCAGTTCTACAGGCTATTCTTAAGGTGCACGTAAGAATCCCACGCTTGCCTGGCAATCCCGTCTAAACGATCCAGTGATAGCGTGTGCTGACGCTGTACAATCAGCAGCGCATACGGCTTGGAGAGCGCGCTTGCCTCCTTGCACAGAACGAGTTCGTCGCCGCTCGAAGGTGAGCGGGCACGCCAGAAGTTGATTGCGGCTTCCAGTTCGTGAATGCTTATCTCGGACATGACTTCGTGATCGCTTTCAGGAAAACGCCGGGTTGTCCGAAGTTATCCTGGCCCTTCGGGAGACTGGTGCGATGTGACAGGTTGAGAAGCGCCCGGTTGGCGTTTCGAGGCCGCTCGATGCCTGCTTCGTGGCCGCTTCGTGCCAGTTCGGTACGGCCACGCCGCACGCTGTCTGTGCAGCAGGCGCCCCGGCGAACCGCTTGCCCAAACGCCTAACCCATTGTACTTGAGCGAAACTCATGCGACTCCTTCTGATCGAAGATGACCGCCCCATCGCACGCGGCATCCAAAGCAGTCTCGAACAAGCCGGCTTCACCGTCGACATGGTCCACGACGGCATTTTCGCCGAACAGGCCCTCACGCAAAATCGCCATGAGCTGGTGATCCTCGATCTGGGTCTGCCCGGCATCGACGGCATGACGCTGCTCTCGCGCTTCCGTCAGAGCAATCGCCATACACCGGTGATCATCCTCACCGCGCGCGACGAACTGAACGACCGCGTGCAAGGCCTCAATTCCGGCGCCGACGACTACATGCTGAAGCCGTTCGAGCCCACCGAGCTCGAAGCGCGCATCCGCGCGGTCATGCGCCGCAGCGGTCCGCACGGCGATATGCCGCGTCCGGAAGTGTCGCTGGGCGGTGTGCGCCTGTCGGGCGTCGATCGCCGCATTTTCAACGACGACAAGCCGCTCGAACTCTCGCCGCGCGAATTCGCGGTGCTCGAAATGCTGCTGCTGCGTCATGGCCGCGTGGTCAGCAAGGCACAGCTGCAAGACCATCTGACGCATTTCGGCGGCGATCTCGGCGACACCGCAATCGAGGTCTATGTGCACCGGGTTCGTAAAAAGCTCGAAAACTGCCGTGTCGAGATCGTCACGGTACGCGGCTTCGGTTATCTGTTGCAGGAAATCCGTCAGGCCGCATAATCGTCGTGAAGGCCGCACGCTACGTTGCGGCCTGACGACGCCAGACCGGCGCCGCGCACCCGGTGCGCACTTCGCCGGCATCCGGCGACATTTCGCGGTGCTTGCGCCGTTGCTACTTTCCCGCGCGTTCGATCATGCCCCAGCCGGCCGCCAATAGTCTGCGCCGCACGCTGCTGCGGCGCCTCGCTGCACCCCTTTCGCTGCTCGCGCTCATGAGTGGCCTGATCGCCTACTGGCTGGCGTGGCAGTACACGCAGCACGTGGTCGACCGTTCGCTCGCCGATCTCGCCACCGCGATTTCCAAGCAGATCCAGATTGCCGGCCCGGATGCGCGCATCACGGTGCCGCCGCTCGCGCAGGCCATGTTCTCGGATCCAGTCGAGCAGCTCGTCTACCGGATCAGCACGGGCGAAACGGAAATTGCCGGCGATCACAATCTACCGCTGCAAGGCACGAGCGTGCGCCGCATGCATTACGCGTACGTATTCGAAACGCAGCATCAAGGCGTGACGGTGCGGGTGGCGCAGGTCCGGGTCGATCAGCCGACGGGTAATCCGATCGTCGTGGAAGTCGGTCAGCCGGTGCATCACCGGTTTCGCATTGCCGCCGAGTTTCTGGTCGCGATCATGATGCCGCTGCTGTTGCTGCTGCTGGCGGGCTGGGTGATCGTATGGCGCGTGGTCAATCAGCAACTCAATCCGCTTACCGATCTCGCCGATTCGCTGAACCGGCAAACCCACACGTCGCTCGAACCGGTCGATGAAACCTATGTGCCGGTCGAGATTCGCCCGTTGACCGGCGCGCTGAATGCGTTGCTCGGCCGCTTGAAAACGGCGCTCGACGGTCAGCGCAAGTTCATCGCCGACGCCGCGCATCAACTTCGCACGCCGCTCACCGCCGTCAAGCTGCATGCGGAGCAGGCGGCCATCGCGCGCGATCCGCAGCAAACCCTGGCCGCCGTGCGTGAACTGCGCGCCGCGGCTGATCGCGCCGTGCGGCTGTCCAATCAACTGCTCTCGCTCGCGCGTGCCGAGCCAGGCGAACAGGCGGCTCGCTTCGTCAACGTGGACATGGCCGCGCTCGCGTTCGACACGGGCGCCGAGTGGGTGCCGCGTGCATTGACGTTCCACGTCGACCTCGGTTTCCAGCGTCTGGACGACCCCAGCAACGGCCATCCGCTGATGGCGCGCGGCAATCCCGTGCTGCTGCACGAAGTACTCGCCAATCTGCTGGATAACGCGCTCAAATATGTGCCGCCGTCGCGCTTCGATGGCGGCCGCATCACGGTAACGGTGTCGCAAACGGTGATCGATGAATCGCGCATGGCGGAGATCATCGTCGAAGACAACGGACCGGGCGTGCCGCGCAACCAGCAGGCCGATCTATTCAAGCGGTTCTTCCGCGGCGACGGTCAGACCGACGCCGGCGTGGATGGCGGCGCCGGTCTCGGCCTCGCGATCGTCCACGACATCATGGTGCTGCATCACGGCAGCGTGCATTACGAGGATGCCCCGGAAGGCGGCGCACGTTTCATCGTGCGCATTCCGCTAGTGCCGATCACTGTTCAGAGCGATGTGGAGGTGGTTGAACCGAGGCGCCCGGCAAAAAAATCGGCGCACTCGGCGCCGTTGGATATCTGACTGTCTGCAAGCTCGGCGGGCGTCTGAATCGATCGCCAACGTGATCGATCAGACAGCCCAAACATCATTTCTTCTTCGCTTTCTTCGCCGACGTTTTGCCCTTGGCCGCCGACTTCCCGGACTTGCTCTTCTCCTTCTCCGGCGCCGCCAGCATCGTGCCGCGGCACTTGCGCGCGCCGCAACGGCATTCGTATTCCTTCTTGAGCTTCTTGGTCTGACGCGCGTCGATCACGAGGCCGTAATCGTAAAAGACCTCCTCGCCTTCCGCGATATCGCGCAATGCATGCACGTATACGTGACCGTCGATTTCTTCGGCTTCGCAGTTCGGCGCGCAGGAATGGTTGATCCAGCGCGCGCTATTGCCGTTCACTTTGCCGTCGATGACCTTGCCGCTGTCGAGTGCAAAATAGAACGTGTGATTCGGCTCGGCCGGATTATGCGGATGACGGCGCAGCGCTTCTTTCCAGGAGATCCGCTCGCCTTTGTATTCGATCAGGCGCTCGCCGGCCGCAATCGGTTCGAGGGCAAACACGCCTTTGCCGTGCACACCCGAACGGCGCACGGCGATCCTGCGTGAACTCATTGAATGAATCCTTGTGAAGAACTGGGGGTGAAGTTTGGCAGCCGTCGAAGATGCCCGCGTCTCGCGCGCTGCTTTTTTCTGCCGCGGATAGCAAACGCGGCGCCTTGCGAGCGCCGCGTCGACCTGCGACGCACGTGCGCCACAACCGGCATCCTACACGCTGACGACGGCTTCGTTCAACCGTCAAAAAGACGCGCGCCGATGACGGCTGGCCAACTTCACCGTTGTCCGAACGAAATGTCGCCGAACAATGCCTTTTGCTCGCGCGGTTGCGAACGCCAGTACTGCGGCGGCGCTTCGACCGTCGCGCCGAGTTGCGCCGCGGCGTGCCACGGCCAACGCGGGTTGTACAGCAACGCGCGGGCCATCGCGATCAGGTCGGCGTCGCCGTCTTCGATCAGTTGTTCGGCATGCAACGGGTCGGTGATGAGGCCCACGCCGATGGTCGTAAGGCCGGTTGCTTTCTTAACCGCCTTGGCAAAGGGGATCTGATAACCCGGTTCAAGCGGAATCTTCTGCAACGGCGAGACGCCGCCGGACGACACGTCGATCCAGTCGCAGCCGCGCTTTTTCAGCTCCTGTGCGAACGCGATGGTGTCTTCCAGCGTCCAGCCGCCTTCGACCCAGTCCGTCGCGGAGACACGCACGCCGACCGGTTTGTCGGCGGGAAAGGCAGCGCGCACGATATCGAAGATTTCAAGCGGAAAGCGCATGCGGTTTTCCAGCGAGCCGCCGTAGTCGTCATCGCGCTGATTGGCGATGGGCGAGAGGAACTGATGCAGCAGATAGCCGTGCGCCGCGTGCACTTCCAGCCCATCGACACCGAGCCGCGCGGCACGGCGAGCCGAGGCCGCGAATGCTTCGCGGATGCGGTTCAGCGCCGGTGTGTCGAGCGCCAGCGGCGGTTCTTCGCCGGCCTTGTGCGGCAACGCGGACGGCGCGAGCGGCAGCCATCCGCCTTGCGACACCGGAATCAGCTGGCCGCCTTCCCACGGCGCGTGGCTCGACGCCTTGCGCCCGGCGTGCGACAACTGCATCGTGACCTTGATGTGCGAATGCTTGCGGATCGCGGCCAGCACGGGCACAAGCGCGGCTTCGGTGACGTCGTCCCACAGGCCGAGATCGCCTGGTGTGATGCGGCCGTCCGGCTCGACCGAGGTCGCCTCGATGCACAGCATGCCGGCACCGGATAACGCCATGCTGCCGAGATGGATCATGTGCCACGCGGTTGCCTCGCCACGGTCGGCGGAATACTGGCACATGGGGGACACGACGATACGATTGGGAAGCGTCACGCTACGCAGCGTGAGCGGAGAAAAAAGCGCGCTCATGGATTACGCCCAGTAGAAACCCGAGAGCGATCGAGCATAGCACCGCAAGTGATTTAGTGCTGGCCCATAGCCATTCAGGGTTTCGCCTCGACCTGATCGAGCCACTCGCCGAACATCCGGCACGCGGCGGCTTCGAGCGCGGGACCGAACTTCGCGGTCTCGGCCCGCAACTGGCGCGCGTCGATGCCGTGGCCAACCAGTTCACCCGCATTGCCGATCAGCCATGGCTCGAAGCGATCCGTCCGGATCTCCGGATGACACTGCAGACCCAGCACATGATTGCCCCAGGCGAACGCCTGGTTCTCGCAAGCCGGTGTCGACGCAAGCCGCGTTGCCTTGTCAGGCAGATCGAACGTATCGCCGTGCCAATGCAGCATGGAGGTCTGCGCACCGTCCAGATGACGGACTGGCGAAGCGCGGCCGGCGTCGGTCAGCGTAAGCGGCGACCAGCCGAGCTCGGTTCGACCCGCGGGATAGACGCGAGCGCCAAGAGCACGCGCGATCAATTGAGCGCCGAGGCAGATGCCGAGAGTCGGCAAACCCGCCGCGATGCGTTTTTCGATCATGGACAGCAACGGCACGAGGGTCGGATAAAGCGCGTCGTCGGTTGCGCTGATCGGGCCGCCGAGCACCACCATCAGCGATGCGGAAACCGGATTCGGCGCTTCGATGCGGGCAAAGCCCACGTCGAGATAGCGGACCGGGCGCCCGCGCTCGCCGAGCACCAATTCAAGACTGCCCAGATCCTCGAAGTGCACGTGGCGAATGGCCAGAACTTCGCGATTCATCGGCCTGTCCCACCTTCAGGTTGACTAAAGACTCGCCGCCACGCGGCACCAGTCGGCTGACGGGCGGCAAACGCCGCCCGCTGAAGCCGGCTTGGCAGTGTAGCGGATTGTCCCGGAAGAAGCCGCCTTATTGGGCGAAGATCTTCCAGGTCTTCTTCTGGGTGGCGACGTCGGCCATCTCATACACCGAGCAGTCGAGGCGCAGATCCGTATCCGACATGTTCAGATCGAGCAACGCGCAATGATGCGGCGTCTTCTTCGGGTTCTTGCTCGGCTCGAAATGCGTGCAGCTCAGACACATGCGGTGCGGCGGAATCGTGCCTTGCGCTTCCAGCTGATGAACCGTCTTGAGCAGCGTGCGATAGAACACAGCCTGCTCGTCCTCACGCAGCGTGCCGACCGCCTTGGCCAGGAAGTCCGGCCATTGCGCCGCGCGCTTCGCAGCCGTACGGCCACGAGCCGTCAGGCGGACCGCGAGGGCACGGCCGTCGTCCAGGGCACGGCGCTTTTCGACCAGCCCTTTGGTTTCGAGCGTGCTGACTGCATCACTTGTCGTCGCGGCGGTGAGCGCCGTTTCGCGGGCAATTTCGCCGAGACGCATCGGGCCTTTGCGCTGCATCAGCAAGACCAGAATTTCGCCCTGGGTGGGTGTCAGGCCAGCGCCCTCCGCCCATTCCCAAGCCTGGCTCCGCATCGCCGTGCTCAATCGCAATAGGCTGTGGGTCACCCGCCCGGTCGCCTGTTCTCCGTATACGCCTTCGCTCATAATCTTCGATTGGTTTATTTACAGCTTTCGTACGACGCCGGCGAACTGCTTGCCGACCGCGCCCGTAGCCTGTGTGGGGTAGCCTCGCCCAACTGCGGACAAGACGGTTTTCTACTATCTCAAAAATTTACCGCCTTGCAAGGCAAAGCAGCGGAAACGACATTCTATGCGAGAGCGGCGAATCGTACAGCTAAGTTATCCAACCCAAGTTGTGGATAACCACGGGAAAACTCAGGGATGGCTTGTGCGCCGATTCTTGATAAGCACCCAAGCCTGATCCGCGTGTCACAAAGTTGTCCTCGTATACCGGCGCCGATGCACCCTCGATCAGCGCAGTTATGGTTTACGCAGCACGTTGACTTTGCAGGGAATTATTCAGTTGTCCACAGGCAGATGCAATGCTTGTTAACTACTACTACGTTTGTATACATTAACGGTATAAAAACCTAAGGCACGCCGAGCTGGAAAATTAATTTATTGAAAAAAACCCGCTCGAGGCGGGTTTCCTTACGATTTCACGCGGGCCATCAGCCCGCGGTCAGGCCCGCCACTGCAAACACTGCTGCCTGACGGCTTCATGCAGAGACTTTTCCCGTTCGACGACACCGCGTAACCAGGTTGCATCATTCACCTGACCGCGAGCGATCGCGCCGATCTCGGCAAGCGCATTGCCCGAACCCAACGCTTCGGCGTGCGGAGCAATCAGATCCAATGTTTCGAGGATGTCTTCGGAAATCGTCTTGCGCTCGCCCGTTTGCGGATTGATGCAGGTCCCGGCCAGGCCGAAGCGGCATGCTTCGAAACGATTGAACGTGTAGACGAGGTAATCGTCTTCTTGCGGCGTGATCGGTTTGTCGAGCAGCAGATGCCTGGCAAGCGTCTGGATGTAGCAGGCAATCGCCGCCGCGCGATCCACGGACAACGGCGTGTCCATCACACGAACTTCGATCGTGCCGAAACCCGGCTTCGGCCGGATGTCCCAGTAGAAATCTTTCATGCTGTTGACGACGCCGGTGTGGACCATCTTCGAGAAATATTCCTCGAAACTGTCCCACGTCAGGACGAACGGCGCGCGGCCCGACAGCGGGAACGCGAACACGGAATTCAGTCGTGCCGAATGAAAACCGGTATCGACACCCTGCACGAACGGCGACGACGCGGACAACGCAATGAAATGCGGAATGAAGCGCGACATGGAATGCAGCAGATAGAGCGCACTGTTCGGATCCGGGCAGCCGATATGCACGTGCTGGCCGAACACCGTGAATTGCTTGGCAAGATAGCCGTACAACTCGGAGAGATACTGAAAACGCGGCGTATCGACGATCTGCCGCTCGCTCCATTGCTGGAACGCGTGCGTGCCGCCGCCGCACAAACCGACGTTCAGATGATCCGCCGCGGAGACCAGCGTGTCGCGAATCTTGCGCAAGTCGGCGACGGCCTGCTCATGTGTCGTGCAAATGCCGGTCGACAACTCAATCATGCTTTCGGTGATTTCCGGCGTGATGTTGCCGGGGATCTTTTCGTCCTTGATGAGGCGCAGCAGATCCGAGCCGGCTTTGGTCAGATCATAGTCATGCGTATTGACGATCTGCATCTCGAGTTCGACGCCGAAGGTGAACGGTTTCGAATCGATGAAGGGTTCGAGTGACATGGCGTCCCCTGAGTCAGGTCGGCCGGGCATGGGTCACATGCCCGGCCGTTTTGGAATCGAATATAAGTTGCAAAAAGCGTGTGAAACATCGAGCTTCGAGCAGCACAACGCGCTCTTTGCCTCGCGCTTGCTATTCGCGCCGTTCAGCGACCAGCGCCAGGCTGCGATAGACGAGCCACGGCCCGAGAATCTGCAGCACGAAAATGGAACACATCACGATCGCGCGCAGTTGCGGGTCGAAGTTCGGATACAGGTTGTAAGTGTCGTCGACCAGCAGATACGCGAGCGCCGACATCGGCGATAAGGATAGACCGAGCGCCATCCCCTGCTTCCAGTTCAAGCCGCTCGGCTTGGCGAACGCCAGCACGCCCACCAGTTTCGCCACGAGGCGCGCAACAATCAGACCCAGCGCCGCGACGCCGCCGAGCGCGATGTCTTTCCATTCGAACGAAGTCAGCGTCAGCACGAACAGAATCACGGTCAACAACCAGCCGGCCGTGCCGAAGTGCTCGGGCCACAACTGCGGACGCGCTTCATGATTCTTCACGATGATGCCCGCGGCCAGCAACGCAAGAATGGTCGACAGCTTGAACAGATGCGCGACCGCGATGGCCAGCAGCACGAGGCCGAACAGCGCGACGAACGAGTGCTCGTCCTGCATGTTCAACCGTCGATAAAAGAATGTGCAGGTACGCGCGAGCAGATACGCGAGCACGAGCGAGCCGACCAGCAGATAAAGCGGCTGCAGGATGGTCGCGAATACGTTGCCGTACATCTCCTGATGCAGCCAGCTCGATACGAGCTTCTCGATCACCACGGCATACATGCTGTTCAGCGCGGTCAGGGTCAGCAGACGCTGGGTGACCTGGCCTTCCGCGCGCAATTCCGTTTTCAGCTGAATCACCATGGCCGGCGACGTTGCCATGGCAATCGCGGCGAGCACGGTTGCCACCATCAGCGGCACGTTGAGGAACAGCAAAACCGGCAACACGAGCGCGAAAGTCAGCGTGGCTTCGGCGACGCTCGACAGAATCAGCCACGGATTCCGACGGATCCAGCGCAAATCGAGCCGGCTGCCGAGTTCGAACAGCAACAAACCGAGCGCGACATCGAGCAGCGGCCGCGCGGCGCTCGCGGAATCCGCGTCGATCACGCCCGATCCGGCCGCACCGGCGATCAGACCAATCACCGCATAACCGGAAATGCGCGGTAAACGCCACGCGCGATAGCACAGCTCACCGCACAGGCCGGCGGCGAGCAATGCGAGACCAGCCCAAAAAATGGCGTCGGGTGAAAGCGGCCAGGCTGGAAAAAATGAAAACGCCGAATTCATCGTAATGGGTTCTCCTTAGCAGCAACGGCAGGCGACACGAACCGGCACGAAAACCGGCGAGCGGGGTGGGCACATGAAGCGCTCACTGTCGCGATCGCTTCGCGCGGCCAGCGTTGCGAGTTTTTCAACGATCGGATGATCTGAATGCCCGGCAGCAGTAAGGAACCTGGCGCATTCGGGGTGCGGCCGTAGCAACCGGCACGGTGATAGAGCGCCGTCGACTTTGAATCAGATTCTGATTGAGCGGCACCGTTCCGTTTGCTGCGTGTGCCGCTGTAGAGACAGGGCACGACGCGGAAAAGAACGGCGATTGTGCCATAGCTTTTTCAGCCTTGACCGAAAAGGCGCGAACATGCTGGCAAAACGGTAAAAACGTACGTTATCTCGCTGGCGTGAGGAAAAACCGACCGTTTTCAGAGCGAATCAGGCCTGTCAAATGGCTAGTTTGATCGCGACAGATGTGCTTTTCGGGACATCGCGGCGGGAGTTTTGCACGGGTTCAGAAGCGGTCCGAGCTATGCCGATAGCTCTGCAGCCGCCACGGTCTTTCTGTTTACAGGTTTACCGTATGTATACGTAGTAACAGTTAACAAGGTGCCTCGGTTTCTGTGGATAACTCCTGTTTACCGAAACGAATCATCGCTTTGCCGACGGCATAACCGGATGCACAGCATGTGCGGGAGCGGCGCGTATACAAGGGTAACTTTTGGCGATTTTCGGCGACGGCCAAGTTACCCCGTTTACGTCCACAACGGTTCCACACCTGTTGCGCCGGTAAACCAAGCGGTTATCCACAACTTTCAGTGGATAACTCATCTGGCGAACCGGCTGGGCGGGGCCTGCGGTTAACTCACCGTTCCCTGACGCAATGCGCGCAACAGGAAGCGCGCCGGGTCGATGTCTTCAGCCAGATCCCGTTCGAGCGGCCAAGGTTCGCCTTCGAGTTGCGAGGCGATCAGTTCCGCGCCGAGCGCCGCCCATACGAGGCCTCGTGAACCGTACGCAAAGGCGCCGTAGACGCCGTCCGTCCGTGGCAGATCAAGCGGCCACGCGCCGCGCAGACGCGGGGCGTCGAGGGCAGCCTGCGCTTCGTCGGCAAGCTGACCGATCATCGGCATGCGATCGCTGGCGACGCAGCGGAACGCGACGCGTCCCGCGAAGTCCGCCGATTTAGCCCGTTCGACGACATCCCCGAACGCCGGCAGCATCTGCGCGACGCGCTCAAGGTTTTCCTTGTGGCCGTCCGCGCGCAACGATGTGTCGGGGTCGTCGAGTTCATACGTGGCGCCGGTCAACGTGACACCGTCCGCCAGCGGCACAGCGTAGCCTTCGCCGATGACGGGCATCTGAAGCGGCGGCAGCACGGTGCCGGCTGGCAGCAAAGTGAGTTGACCGCGAATGCTGCGAGTCGGAGCATGCTGCAAACCGGCGATGCGCGCGGCATCGTGTGCAGTGGCGACGATAACCACCGGCGCACGCACGATGACATCGCCCGACGTATCGAATACGGTCCATTGACCACCGGACCGCTCGATTCGCGCGACGTCCACACCGAAGCGGCGCTCCAGTAGTGAACCCGCCGCCGCACACTGCGCGGCGCATAGCGACGCCGGGTCGATCCAGCCACCGTGTGGAAAGAACCATCCACCGCGCGCGAGCGGCATGCCGGCGAGCCGCTGCGCTTCATCTAAAGAGACGGGCGTGACGTAGTCGGACGGATAGCCGAATGCAGCGATCGCTTCGCTGATCGAGCGGGCTTCGTCTTCGTCTGCGGCGATCTGCAATAGGCCTTGGCCGCCGCGCAACGGCGCGTGACCGAGCCGCTCAAGCGCGGTCCAACGGCTGAGCGCGTACAGAAAGCCGGCGCGCGTGACGCGCGAGGCGACGCTGTCGTCGCGCGAAATCATGGGATGGAACACGCCGGCCGGATTGCCCGATGCCTCCTGCGCCACCGAAGCGTGCCGCTCCAGCGACGTGACGCGCCAGCCGCGCGCGGCGAGCCGTTCGATCACGGCGCAGCCGGCCAGCCCCGCGCCGATCACCACCGCATGCCTTTCGTCGACCGCGAGCGGCGTCGGCGGCTCGTGACGGCGCACGCGCCAGCGCGGCGCGAAATGGCCGACCAGCATGGCCCGTTTCCAGCCGAAGCCGTCCACCTTGCGGTACTCGAAGCCGCATTGCGTCAACGCGCGCTTGATGTCGCCAGCGCTACTGTAAGTGGCGAACGTGGCGCCCTCGCCTGCCAGCCGCGCGAGCGCCTTGAAGATCATCGGAGTCCAGAGGTCAGGATTCCTGGCGGGCGCGAAGCCGTCGAGATAAAACGCATCGGCGCGCAGCCTCAAGGCCGGCAGGCGCTCCTGCGCATCGCCGAAAACGAGCGTGAGCACCACGCGCCCTTCATCGAATTCGAGCCGATGCGTGCCGGGAACGAGCATCGGCCAGGCGTTCGCGAGCGCTTGCGCGAGGGCGGCAATCTCGGGATCGGAAATCGTCGCTGCAACCGCCTTGCGTAAATCGCCGACGGTAAAGGGATGCTTCTCGGTCGACACGAAATGCAGCCGCTCGCAGCGCGACGGGTCGGCGCGCCACGCGGCCCAGGTCATCAGAAAATTGATGCCCATGCCGAAGCCGGTCTCCAGCACGGTGAAAATACGACGGCCCTGCCACCGATCGGGCAGCGAATTGCCGTGCAGGAATACGTATCGAGCCTGTTCGAGACCGCCTACGGCGCTGTGATAAATGTCGTCGTATAGCGGCGAAAAAGGTGTGCCGTTGTCGCGAAAAGCGAGGCCGGCAGGGATCAGCGGATCGGTCATGCGCGACGGAAAATGACGCTCGGAAAAATGCCCCCGCACCTGTCGCTTCGCGCCAGGCCCCGCGAGGGAGATGAGAAAACTTGGGGCAAGCCGGCGTCTTCGCACACGCGGTCGAAGCTTGCCTTCCGCGCGCGCAGCTCGCCGGACGGCGAAAAAGACCCGCCGAACGTTGGCAAAAACCAACGCCAAGCCCCGTCCATACTAGGTTTCAGGCCTCGGTTGAAGGTTGCCGAGCGCAAAAATTGCGATTTCCTTGCGATATCGACCCCGGAACCGCGTAAATCTTCGAAACCCTTGTCCTGATTGGGTTTGCGCTGCGCTATCATAGCAAGCGCCGCGACGGGAGCGGCAGCACGGCCGACGGGCAGTCATCTGTCCGGCGCTATTGGTCCGGAGGGGATCCGGAGCCGGCGCTGCTCGACGGCGCGGCCCGCGCACGTATAATCGGCGCGTTCGCGCTGTTCGTGTCAACCTAAACTCAGAAAGGAACCTTAATGAACAAACAGGAACTGATCGACGCTGTCGCAGGACAGACGGGCGCCAGCAAGGCTCAAACCGGTGAAACGCTGGACACGTTGCTTGAAGTGATCAAGAAGTCTGTGTCGAAGGGTGATGCGGTCCAGTTGATCGGCTTCGGCAGCTTCGGTTCGGGCAAGCGCGCAGCGCGTACGGGTCGTAACCCCAAGACCGGCGAAACTATCAAGATTCCGGCCGCCAAGACCGTCAAGTTCACGGCTGGTAAGGCGTTCAAGGACGCAGTCAACAAGCGCTAAGCAGATTACTGCCAGGCAGTTGACACCCGCCAACGGCGGGTTTTTTTTCGCCCGCGCATTGGGGATGGGAAAGGCGCGACGGGCGTCGTGGCACGATTGCGCCGCGCGGCGAAGACCGTTCAGTTCAGTTCAGTCGTGACGATGCACGATCTCACCATGGCCATGACCGTCGTGATCGTGATCGTGATCGTGGTCATGATGATCGTGGTCATGATGATCGTGGTCGTCTTCGTCGAAGTCCCAGGCCGGGAACGGATCGGCGAACTGCTCCCACGCTTGCGGTCCCTGCGCGTATTCATCGTCGGTCAGCAGGCACGCGTCGAACTTCGCTTTCCAGATCGCGGCGTCGATGCCGACGCCGATCATCACCAGTTCCTGGCGACGGTCGCCGATATTCAGATCGTCCGGATCGCCGTACCAGTCCGCGGCGATTTCGGCGGCCAACTCGTCGTCGCCCTCGGGCCACTCGCTGCGATCCTGAGCGGCCCACCACATGCCCGCCGGACCGTGCCGGCAAGCACCGCCCGCCTGCGAAAGCGAACCGGCGATATCGTTACGCGTGGCGAGCCAGAAGAAGCCCTTGCTGCGCAATACACCCTTCCACTCCTGATGTAGCAACGCCCACAGGCGTGCCGGATGAAACGGCCGGCGCGCCCGGTAAATGAAATTGCCGATACCAAATTCGTCCGCCTCGCCGTGATGAGCATGACCGTGCTCGTGGTCATGCTCATGCTCATGGTTGAGCGATGTTAGCCAGCCCGGCGCGCTTGCCGCCTCGTCGAAATCGAAGCGGCCGGTGTTTAGCACCTGCTCAAGCGGCACGTCGCCAAAACGTGCGACTACTTGCACTGCGCGCGGGTTGATGCGGCCGAGAATGCGCTGCAGGCGCGTGAGTTCGTCCGCGCTCACCAGATCGGCCTTGTTGACCACCAGCACGTCGCAGAATTCGATCTGCTCGATCAGCAACTCAACCAGCGTGCGGTCGTCTTCCTCGGTCGCGGCGATGCCGCGCTCGGCAAGCGCGTCGGCCGAGCCGTAGTCGCGCAGGAAGTTGAACGCATCGACCACGGTCACCATTGTGTCGAGCCGCGCGACGTCGGCGAGCGACGCGCCTTCATCGTCGACGTAGGCGAAGGTCTCGGCGATCGGCATCGGCTCGGCCACGCCGGTCGATTCGATCAGGATCGCGTCGAAACGCTGCTCGCCGGCCAGCCGCTTGATCTCGACCCGCAGATCGTCGCGCAGCGTGCAGCAGATGCAGCCATTCGACAGCTCGACGAGTTGCTCCTCGACGTGAGAAAGCGCGGCGGCGTCGCGCACGAGGGTCGCGTCGATATTGACGGCGGCCAGATCGTTGACGATCACGGCCACGCGCAAACCCGCGCGATTCGCGAGGATGTGATTCAGGAGCGTGGTCTTGCCGGCGCCCAGAAAACCGGAGAGCACGGTGACGGGCAGTAGCGGCTGGTTCATCGCAGTACGGAGAAGCTAGGGGATTGGAAGGCACGCCGGGCGCGGCGCCGCATGACTGCGGACCGCAACGAGGTCGAGCCTCGGCGGCGGCACGAAGCCGCATTGTGCATCAAAATGGGCGGAGTTCGCGTGATGTGGCCGGATCAGCGCGCAGCCGGCATCAGATTCCATTTGCGCAGGATCGCGGCGATCTGCTGCGCGTACTTGTCGCGCAGCACCGGCGTTTCGGAGTGGTAGGCACCGATGGCCTGCCAGGTGTTGCCGTACTTGTTCATCTGACGGCGCAGATGCCACGCCGCTATATAGACGTTCTTGCACGGTTCCATCAGCGTGCCTTGCGAGATGCCATACTGGGCGAGCACGGGCAGATGGATCGAATTGATCTGCATCACGCCGTAGTCGGTCGAGCCATTTGCATTTTTATGCGTTGCGTCGGGACGATTGTGCGACTCCTGCCACGCAATTGCGCGCAGAATCAAGGGGTTGACCTTCTGATACTTCGCTGCTTCGTCAAAGCAATCGGCGCGTGCGGACCCTGCTGCTATCAGCATGGCAAGTCCCACGGCGACGGTGACGAAGCTTCGTTTCATCAGTCAAGACCACTAAGCAAAGCGCAAGAGTAAGGTTCAGTAAGGCATCGTATCGGCCATACTTCAGCCGCTGACGGTCGCCGGGCCACGCAGGCCGGAGGTTTGTCGGACATCGGGGAAAACCCGCGTCGGCAACCCGCAACCAGGGACTCGAACGGCTCGTATCATACCGGCAGGCAGACCCCCGTCAAGTTGGCTAACCGACATAAGGGAGCAGAAAACGAAGCGTTTTCGCGCCCAATCGTCTGACTTTCCGTTGGCTTTCAATTGTTTGACAGCAGGCGGCGATTTCTAGAGAAATCGCGCAAGACAGTTCGTTTTGTGACAAATCAGACATGAAAAACTGTTACTGTTCATTTTTTTCGGACATCGGACGGCGGCCGACGAGGGCGAAAATCGTCCGCGCGGCTGGCCGGCAGACCGTCAGGGCGGCGGCCTGCTCGCATGTCCGCACTGCATGACCGTCGACAGCTACGGCTGTCGGCATCGAAACCTTATTCCATGAGAAGAAATCGTATGGCTTTGCGTCGCGTCGCAACGGCGCTGCTGGTGGCTGGCTTGATCACCGCGCAGACAGCACAGGCACAGGTGACACTGAACTTCGTCAACGCGGACATCGACCAGGTGGCCAAGGCGATTGGAGCGGCAACCGGCAAAACGATCATCGTCGACCCGCGTGTGAAAGGTCAGTTGAATCTCGTGTCGGAGAACGCGGTGCCTGAAGATCAGGCACTGAAAACCTTGCAGTCCGCCTTGCGCATGCAGGGCTTCGCGCTCGTGCAGGACCACGGCGTACTGAAAGTCGTGCCCGAGGCCGACGCAAAGCTGCAAGGCGTGCCGACCTATGTCGGCAATACGCCTACGGCTCGCGGCGACCAGGTTGTCACGCAGGTATTCGTTCTGAAGAACGAATCGGCCAACAATCTGCTGCCGGTGCTGCGTCCGCTCATCTCGCCGAACAATACCGTCGCGGCCTACCCAGCCAACAACACGATTGTAGTCACTGACTACGCCGACAACGTGCGGCGTATTGCCCAGATCATCCAGGGCGTGGATTCCGCGGCGGGCCAGTCGGTATCGGTGGTGCAACTGAAGAACGCGAATGCGATCGACATCGCCACGCAACTCAACAAGATGCTCGACCCGGGTGCGATCGGCAGTACCGACGCGACGCTGAAGGTATCGGTCACCGCCGACCCGCGCACCAACTCGCTGCTGATCCGCGCGTCGAACGGCGCGCGCCTCGCGGCGGCGAAGACTCTGGCGAAAGAACTCGATACGCCGACCACCATGCCCGGCAACATTCACGTCGTGCCGCTGCGCAACGCGGACGCGACGAAGCTCGCGAAGACCTTGCGCGGCATGTTCGGCAAAGGCGGCGAGACCGGCTCGTCGAGCAACTCGAACGACGCGAATTCGTTCAACCAGAACAACACGGGGGGCATAGGCGGTAACAATTCGACGGGCTCGTCGGGTACGCCGCCGCTGCCGTCGGGCGGACTCGGCAGCAGCTCTCTGGCATCGCCGATGGGCGGCAGCGGCAGCGGCGGATACGGCGCGGGCGGTTCCAATAACGGCGGCTTCGGCAACGAGAAGGACAAGAGCGACGACAATCAGCAAGGCGGCATGATCCAGGCGGATTCCGCGACCAACTCGCTGATCATCACGGCGGCCGAGCCGGTGTACCGAAATCTGCGCGCGGTAATCGACCAGCTCGACGCACGTCGCGCGCAGGTCTATCTCGAGGCGTTGATCGTCGAGTTGAACTCGAACACGAGCGGCAACCTCGGCATTCAGTGGCAGGTGGCGAACAATTCGATCTTCGCCGGAACCAATCTGCAGACCGGCAGCAGCAACAGCATCGTCAATCTGACGGCGGCGGCTGTGGCGGCCGGGTCCACCGGCGGACTCGCCAGCGCGCTCGGAAGCGGGGCGCTCCAGCAAGGCCTGAATATCGGCTGGATTCACAACATCTTCGGTGTGCAAGGACTCGGCGCGCTGCTGCAGGCGCTGTCGCAGACCGCCGACGCGAACGTGCTGTCCACGCCTAATCTCATTACGCTCGACAACGAGGAAGCGAAGATCGTCGTCGGTACGAACGTGCCGATTCAGACGGGTTCATATTCGAATCTGACGAGCGCGACGGCGACTTCGGCGTTCAATACCTACGACCGCGTCGACGTCGGTCTGACGCTGCACGTGAAGCCGCAAATCACGGACGGTGGCATTCTCAAGCTGCAGCTCTACACGGAAGACTCGGCGATCGTCACTGGCACGAACAACGCGGCGACCAACCCGGCCGGCCCGGAATTCACCAAGCGTTCGATCCAGTCGACGGTGCTCGCCGATAACGGCGAGATCATCGTGCTGGGCGGCTTGATGCAGGACAACTACCAGGTCAGCAACAGCAAGGTGCCGCTGCTGGGCGATATTCCGTGGATCGGCCAGCTGTTCCGCTCGGAACAGAAGACCCGCAACAAGACCAACCTGATGGTGTTCCTGCGCCCTGTGATCATCAGCGATCGGGGTACGGCTCAGGCCGTGACGTCGAATCGCTACGACTACATCCAGGGCGTGCAGGGCGCGTACAAGCAGGACAACAACCTGATGAAGGACAACGACGATCCGGTGGTTCCGCCGATGCCGATCGGTCCGAGCCAGGGTGGGTCGCCCGCGATGAATCTGTTCGATCTCGACAAGATGCGCCGTCAACAGTTGGCGCCGCCGCCGGCCAACGGCGGAGCGCCCACGAATGGCGGCGCCGCTACCAACGGTAACGCCGTGCAGAGCAGCCCGGCCACCGTCGGGCCTGCCATACAGAGCAGCCCCGTCACCGTGACGCCGTCCACGGCGTCGCCTGGAGTGCGGCCGTGAGCACGCCGTCCACGCCGCCGTCAGCGTCTGCTACGCCAGCCGCAACGCGAGTTGGTGCCGCAACACTACCGCCCGCCGGCGTGACGGAGCATGCCGGGCGCGAGGCGCCCTCCGCCATCGCCGCGCGGCTCGTGCCGTACGGCTTTGCCCGTGCCGGCCAGATTCTGGTCGCGCATCAGCATGCGGACAGCCTCGAGGTCTGGATCAGCGAACGCACGAGCGACGCCGCGCTGTCCGAAGTAGCGCGTAACTTCGGCGCGGTGTCGATCGTACGGCTGCCCGCCGACGAGCTCACGCAAGCGATCAACCAGGCGTATGCGCGCCAGGACGGCAGCGCTGCGCAGGTGGTCGGCGAAGTGGAAGGCGAAGTCGATCTCTCGCGCCTGATGCAGGACATTCCCGAAGTGGAGGATCTGCTGGAGTCGGAAGACGACGCCCCGATCATCCGCATGATCAATGCGCTGCTCACGCAAGCGGCGCGCGAGCAGGCGTCGGATATTCATATCGAGCCGTTCGAGACTTCTTCCGTGGTGCGCTTTCGCGTCGACGGTACGTTGCGCGACGTCGTGCGGCCGAAGAAAGCGCTGCACGGCGCGCTGATCTCGCGGATCAAGATCATGGCGCAGCTCGATATCGCCGAAAAGCGTTTGCCGCAGGACGGCCGTATCACGCTGCGCGTGGGCGGCCGCCCGGTCGACGTGCGCGTCTCCACGCTGCCGACCGGTCACGGCGAACGCGCGGTGCTGCGTCTGCTGGAAAAAGACGCGTCGCGCCTGAACCTCGAAGCGCTCGGCATGGCGTCAGATACGCTCGGCAAGTTCGACAAGCTGATCGGCAGGCCGCACGGCATCGTGCTGGTGACCGGGCCGACCGGTTCCGGTAAAACGACCACGCTGTATGCGGCCATGTCACGGCTCGAAACCGCGACCACGAACATCATGACGGTCGAGGATCCGATCGAATACGACCTGTCGGGCATCGGCCAGACGCAGGTCAACGAACGGATCGGCATGACCTTCGCGCGGGCGTTGCGCTCGATTTTGCGGCAGGATCCGGACGTCATCATGATCGGTGAAATCCGCGACCTCGAAACCGCGCAGATCGCGGTGCAGGCGTCGTTGACGGGCCACCTTGTGCTGGCCACGCTGCACACGAACGACGCGGCATCCGCCGTGACGCGTCTGACCGACATGGGTGTCGAGCCGTATCTGCTGGCGTCGTCGCTGCTCGGCGTGCTGGCGCAGCGGCTCGTGCGGCGCCTGTGCCCGATATGCCGCGAAGAGCGTGTCGAGGAAGACGGCAGCGTGCGCTACCACCCGGTCGGTTGCGACCGGTGCGGCCATTCCGGTTATGCGGGACGCCGCGGCGTCTACGAATTGCTGCTGATCGACGACGACATCCGCACGCTGGTTCACCGCAACGCAGCCGACGCCGAGATTCTCGCGGCCGGCCGTGCGCAAGGCATGCGCACGCTGCGCGAAGATGCGGACCGCTGGCTCGCCTCCGGGCTGACATCGCTCGAAGAAGTGATCCGCGTCACGGGCGGAGCATAAGCGCATGCCGGCATTTCGTTTCGAAGCGATCGACGCGGCGGGCAAGGCGCAAAAAGGCGTGCTCGACGCGGACAGCGCGCGCGGCGCGCGGACCAATCTGCGCTCGCAAGGACTGACGCCGCTCGTCGTGGAACCGGCGGCCACGCGCACGCGCGGCGAGCGTAATCAGCGGCTGTCGCTCGGGCGGCGTCTGTCGCAACGCGAGCAGGCGATCCTGACGCGCCAGCTCGCCAGCCTGCTGATTGCGGGCCTGCCGCTCGACGAAGCGCTCGCGGTGCTGACCGAGCAATCGGAGCGCGACTATATTCGCGAACTGATGGCGTCGATTCGCGCGGAAGTGCTCGGCGGCCATTCGCTGGCCAATGCACTGACGCAGCATCCGAAAGACTTCCCCGAGATTTATCGCGCGCTGGTCGCGGCGGGCGAACATACCGGCAAGCTCGGTCTCGTGCTGTCGCGGCTCGCCGACTACATCGAGCAACGCAACGCGCTGAAGCAGAAGATCGTGCTCGCGTTCACGTACCCGACCATTGTCACGATCATCGCTTTCGGCATCGTCACGTTTCTGTTGAGCTACGTCGTGCCGCAGGTGGTGAACGTGTTCGCCAGCACCAAGCAGCAACTGCCCTTTCTCACCATCATGATGATGGCGCTCTCCGGATTCGTGCGGCACTGGTGGTGGGCGATGCTGATCGGCGTGGCCGTGCTGGTGTACCTGGTGCGCTCGGTTCTGAGGCAGCCCGGTCCGCGCCTCGCGTTCGACCGTTGGCTGCTCACCGCACCGCTGCTCGGCAAACTCGTACGCGGCTATAACACGGTGCGCTTTGCCAGCACGCTCGGCATTCTCACCGCGGCGGGCGTGCCGATTCTGCGCGCGCTGCAAGCCGCCGCCGAAACGCTCAGCAACAACGCGATGCGCGAGAACATCGACGATGCGATCGTGCGGGTGCGGGAAGGTACGTCGCTGTCGCGCGCGCTCGGCAATACGAAGACTTTTCCGCCCGTGCTGGTTCACCTGATCCGTTCGGGCGAAGCGACCGGTGACGTGACCACGATGCTCGACCGCGCGGCCGACGGTGAAGCGCGCGAACTCGAACGTCGCACGATGTTCCTGACGAGTCTGCTGGAGCCGTTGCTGATTCTGGCGATGGGGGGCGTGGTGCTGGTGATCGTGCTGGCGGTGATGCTGCCGATCATCGAGTTGAACAACCTGGTGCAGTAGGAGTGGATTGCGCGGTCACTGCTAGAGGTCACCGCGCAATCGATTGAAGCGAGGCTGCTGTGCAGCGCCCGGGCTTCAGCGCACGTAGATCGTCGGGCCTGCGGGATTGGCCGGCAGGAACACTTCGGAATGCGCGCCATTGCGGTCGATGATGATCGAGCGGGCGCGGACTTCGGAGAGTTTGGTGCCTTTCATCAGCGCGCTGCCGAGCGACACCGCATGCGGCGGTTCGCCGCCCACGCTGACGATGGCCGCGGCGCCTTCCCGCAAAGCAAGGATGCCGAACAGCCGCACGTCCTGGTTGGCGTTGCGCGTGAGCTGGCCGCCGAATAGCGTGGCAGCCTGCTCGGTCGAGATCTGCGCGTGCGCGGCGGCTGCGGGCAACGGCGCACCGGACAACGTGCTGAGCGTGATGACCCAGTAGGTGAGCGTCGCGCAGAACACGGCGAACAGCGCGAGCGACAGAAGGCGGATTTGGATGGCGTTCATGCGCATCATTGTACGGACTATTGTGAAAATTGCGTTGGGCTGAAAGCGCCTTCTCACGACCCTTCAACTGCATGACATTAAAATGACCGGCCGGGCGTGTTCAATGGCACCCTGATTGCCAAAACGCGAATCCCGCCGAGTCAAAAATTTCACCTGAAAAGAGGTAGCAAGCTATGCAACTGTCGACCACTCGCCGTCATGACATCGCGGGTCCGCGCAGCCGTCGCCAACGCGGGTTCACGCTGATCGAAATCATGGTCGTGATCGCGATTCTGGGCATTCTGGCCGCGTTGATCGTGCCGAAGATCATGAGCCGTCCCGACGAAGCGCGCCGTGTCGCCGCCAAGCAGGACATCGGCACGATGATGCAGGCGCTGAAACTCTATCGTCTGGATAACGGCCGTTATCCGACGCAGGAGCAAGGCTTGCGCGCGCTGATCGAAAAACCGGCCACGGACCCGGTGCCGAGCAACTGGAAAGACGGCGGTTACCTGGAGCGTCTGCCGAACGATCCGTGGGGCAACGCTTACCAGTATCTGAACCCGGGCGTGCACGGCGAGATCGACGTGTTCAGCTACGGCGCTGACGGTAAAGCGGGCGGCGAAGGCAACGACGCCGACGTCGGCTCGTGGCAGTAGGCGTTCGATGAGCTGGTGTTTTCATGCGTGCGGCGGGATTGAACCTCGCACGTTCCCGTCGATGCATCGTCGTTTGATTTTGAGTTGATCGTTCGTGGCCGGCACTATGCGATTGTCCCCTTGCAAGTCCCGTGTGGACACGCCCTGTACGGCTTCGTTGCCGCGCGCGGCGTGGTCTGGCGGGCGCTCGCAAGGCGTGCGTCACCCGCGTGAGGCGGGCCGGCCCGGCGGCGGCAAACGCGCGGCGGGTTTCACACTGCTCGAAATGCTGGTGGTGCTGGTGATTGCGGGCCTGCTGGTGTCCTTGACCGCGTTGACGATGACACGTAATCCGCGCACCGATCTGAACGAGGAAGCGCAGCGTCTCGCGCTGCTGTTCGAATCGGCTGGCGACGAAGCGCAGGTGCGCGCGCGGCCGATCGCCTGGCAACCGCTCGATGGCGGCTTTCGTTTCGACCTGCGCACCGAAGACGGCTGGCGTCCGCTGCGTGACGATCTGCTGGGGCCGCGCCGTTGGGAAGGCGGCGTGACCGGGGTGAGCATCAGCTATCCGGGTTCGGATTCGCAGCCCAGCCGTATCGTATTCGGCACCGAGGCGATCGACGTGCCCGTGCAGATCACGCTGTTTTCGGCAGCCGGGAGCGCGACGATAGTCGGCACCGGCAATGGCCGCTACGAGGTGCACTGAGATGCGTCGTTGCAGGAGCATGACGGCTCGCGAGAAGGTTCACGGCGCGCAGCGCGGTTTCACGATGATCGAAGTGCTGGTGGCGCTGGCGATCATCGCGGTGGCGTTGGCCGCGTCGTTGCGCGCGGTGGGCAGTCTGGCGAGCGGCGAGGCCGACCTGCACCGCCGTTTGCTGGCGGGCTGGAGCGCGGACAATACCTTGGCGCAACTGCATCTGACGCATGCCTGGCCGAACGTCGGCTCGACGAGTTTCGACTGTTCGCAGGGTAATTTGCAGCTGGTCTGTACGGAGCAGGTGACGGCCACGCCGAACCCGGTGTTTCGTCGGGTGGAGGTGATGGTGACGATGCCGGGCGGTTCCGGCAATCTGGCTCAGATGGTGACGGTGGTCGCGAATGAAAACAACCGTTCGCTCTGAGCGCCGCCGCCCGTTGAGGGCAAGGGGCGCGCGTGGTTTCACGCTGATCGAATTGCTGGTGGCGATTGCGATTCTGGCGGTGATAGCCGTGCTGTCGTGGCGCGGGCTCGACCAGATCATTCGCGGCCGGCAGACCATCACGAGCGCGATGGAGGAGGAGCGCGTTTTTGCGCAGCTCTTCGACCAGATGCGGATTGATGCGCGGCAGGCCGCGTCGGATGATGAGGCTGGTCAGGCGGCGGTGTCGGTGTCCGGCAGCGTGTTGCAGATCGTGCGGGAATTCCGGTTGCCGGGCGCGGCGCCACGGTTGCAGGTGGTGCGGTATCGGGTGTCCGATGGACGTGTGATTCGATATGCGTCGCCGCCGTTGGCGAATATGGGGGAGTTGCGGCGGGCTTTGCGCGGCAGTGAAGGTGAAGGATGGAGTGGGGTGCCGTTGATGGGCGGTGTTGGGTCTATTTCTGCTCAGGTTTATGTGCCTAAGGTGGGGTGGACTACGCAGATGGGTGAAGTGCAGAGTGCCATTACCGAGGCGGACAATAATCTTAAGGTGCCCCAGCTGGGGAGTGCGCCGCTGCCGCGGTCGGTGACGGGGTTGCAGGTGAGTGTCGGGGCTAAGTCGTTGGCGCGGCCTGTTACTCGCGTTTTTCTCGTCGGAGAGTGATATGAGGTTCTCGGTTTTGTCTTTCCGACGGGAGTGTTTGGGGGCTTTGGGGTTTTTGCGTGTTGGCCTTTCCTTGAATTCTTTGTGGTCTATTAGCGTTGCCCCTGTGCGGGGCGGCACTTACTTTCTTTGCCGCCGCAAAGAAAGTAAGCAAAGAAAGCGGCTTCACACCGCTAACGTACAAGCGGGTCCTCCGCACAGTCGCGGTAGTGGCGCGATCAACGCACATGCCCTCGCACAGCCAACGGCAGTGACCAGGCAGTCATCCGCTCCGGCGGCGCTGCGCGCGCCGAGCGGCAAGCAATCAAACCAGCAGTCCCTGGCAATGCCGGAGTACGCCTCATGGTATCTCCGGCCTGCTTCGGCGTCCGGGCATGCACCCGCACCTAATTCGGCGCCCCGCCGAGGCGAAGCCGACGGCCCCCGCTTCGCCAAAACGCAGGCACCGAGCTCTACCCTTCCGGCGAGCACATCGTGCGAGGCGGGAGGTATGACGGCTTTGTCACTTGCTTCGAATGTGCGAGGGGACGGATTCCAGATTGTCCACTACCGTTGCTGCGCGGGGGATCCGCTTAGCATTGGCGGTGTGAAGCGGCTTTCTTTGCCTACTTTCTTTGCCGCGGCAAAGAAAGTAGGTGCCGCCCCGCACAGGGGCGACGCTAATAGACCACAAAGAATTCAAGGAAAGGCCAACAAAACCCAAAAAACCCAAACCGGCGTAGCCATAATCAGCGCATTACTAGTAGTCGCACTATCAGCGATCCTGGTGTCGGGCATGCTCTGGCGCCAGCAAGTCCAGATCCGAAGGATAGAAAACCAGCGCCTCCTGTCCCAGGCCCAATGGGTAGCCCGCGGCGCGCTAGACTGGACACGCCTGATCCTCCGCTCAGAAGGCGACACATCAGCCGGCATCACATACCTTGGCGGCCTATGGGGCGTCCCAATAGCCAAAACCCGCCTATCCGATTTCCTGGGCCAAATAGGCGAAGTAAGAGCACAACAAGGCGCAGAAACCTACCTATCGGGATCAATCGAAGACGCCCAGGCAAAATTCAACCTGAGAAACCTGGTCGAAAGCCCAGCCCCAGGCGTGATGCAACTGGACATGGACCAGATCGGCGCCTACCAGCGCCTACTGGCATCACTCGGCGCAAACAGCCAACTGGCAAAAACCACGGCAATCCAGGTCCGCGCGAGCCTCGCACAATCGGCAACCCGTTTCCAGACCATCACCTCGACGAACGGCACCACCGCGACCCCGCCGCCGATCCAGGGCGGCGCCACCGGCGGCAGCTTCACCAACAAACCGGGTATCGAAGACAGCGACGACAGTTCCGCGAACGCGCCGATCCAGATGACCAGCGTCGACTCGTTGCTCGATATCCCCGGCTATACGCCCGAAATGGTCGCGCGCCTGCGCCCCTTCGTCACCGTGCTGCCGACCGTGTCGGCGGTCAACGTGAACACGGCGTCGGCCGAAGTCATCGCGGCGGTCGTGCCGGGAATGAGCGTGTCGACGGCGCAAGCCTTCGTCGCGCGCCGGCAAACGGTGTTTTTCCGCAATGTCGGCGACATACAGCTCGCGTTGCGCGGCGCCGGCGTGCAATCGGTCTCGATCGACCCGAGCGAACTCGACGTCAACTCGAATTACTTCCTCATCCACGGCCGCGTGCAGCACGAACGCGCCGAGGTGGACCGCACGACCCTCGTCTATCGCGATGCATTGACTCACACTACGCGTATCGTGCGAGTAGAAGACCAACTATGAATAACGCTTTTCCCAGAGAGAGTGGCCTTTGAGCACGCTGATCGTTCTATTGCCGCCGCGTGACCCGGCGGTGCCGTCGCAGGAATGGCAACTGCCGGAGTTGCCGTTCGTGCTGCTCGACAAGTCGGGCCGCGCCCAGCGCGCCGGCCGGTCGGCGCTCGCGCTGCTGCCGCGCGCGTCCACCACGGTGCTGATGGTCGCCGCGCGCGATCTGCTGATGATGCCCGCCACACTGCCGCCGCTACGTGGCCCGCGGCTGCGCCAGGCGCTGCCCAATATCGTCGAGGATCAACTGATCCAGGACCCGCAGACCTGTCACATCGCCGTCGACCCGAAACCGCTCGCGGGCGGCCGGCAGTTGCTGGCGATCATCGACCGCGGCTGGTTCCGGTATATCTGCGAATCGTTCGCCAACGCCGGGCATCGCAGTTTGCGCGCGGTGCCGGTCACGCGCTGTCTGCCGCAGGCGGCCGCGCTCGATGCCGATGTGCCCGCCGAAGTCACCGAAACGGTAAATGCCGGTGAGCCGGCCATGGCGGACGCTGCAGGCGGGGCGTCGTCGTCGCCGGGCGTCGCACCGCTGCTGGCGCCCGGCGTCGCGGCTGCGGTGCCGATGGTGGCCGCCGTGCTCGGCGCCGTAGTGCAGACCGCGCCCGCCCTGCTGCTCGAAGGCGTGGCAAACAGCGCAGGCGACCGAGGCGTGCCGCGCGTCGAACTGGCGATTGCGCGCGGCGTGCAGGGCGAAGGGCTGGCAGTGCCCGCCAATGCCGTGAACGCGACGCTCGCCGCGCTCGCCGGGGCGGCGCCGGTCTCACTGCACATGCTCACCGAAGTGCCCGGCAACGAGCCGAGTCTCGCGCCGAATAGCCCGGCGCGGCTGGCTGCGCACATCCACGGCGCGAGTCCGCTGCCGTTCGAGCAACTGGCGCGGCGCGCGCTGGAGTGCCGCTTCGACCTGTGCCAGTTCGAGTTTGCTTCGCAGCCGTGGCGGCTCGACCGCGCGACGCTGCGGCGTCTGCGGCTGCCGGTGCTGCTCGCGGTCGGCGCGCTGCTGATCGCCATCATCGGTGCAAACGTGCAGTGGCTGATGCTCGCGCGCCAACGCGATGCGATCAACACGCAGATGACCGAATTGCTGCTCAATACCTTCCCCAAAACGACCGTCGTGCTCGACGCGCCCGACCAGATGGCGCGTCAGTTGCAGCAGCTGCGCGTGGCGGCGGGCGAGCTGTCGCCGGACGATTTCCTGCCGCTCGCCGACGGCCTCGCGCGTTCGCTGGCGCCGGTGCCGGTCAACGGCATTGCCGCGCTCGACTATCACGACCGCCGGCTCGACGTGAACTTCAAGCCGGAGGTCAAGCTCGATCCCGATTTCGCCAAGCGCCTTGCGCGCAACGGCCTGAGCGGCGCGATCGACAGCAATACCGGCAAGTGGACCATCAGGAACGGACAATGAAAGCTGAACTCGCTCAAACATGGGCCGGATTCTGGGAGCAGCGCACCGAGCGCGAAAAAGCCCTCCTGACGTGGGGCGGCGGCGTTCTCGCCGTGGTGATCGCGTGGTCGGTGCTGTGGGCGCCGGCGCAGGAAGGCCGCTCGCATCTGCGTGAATCGCTGCCCGCCATGCAGCGTCAGTTGGCGCAGATGACCGCGCAGGCGAACGAAGCGCGTCAACTGTCGGCGGCGGCTCAAGGCGTCGCGCCGACCGGCGCCGCGCTGAAGGACGCCCTGACCGCTTCGCTCAACGATCACGGCTTAGCGGCGACGCAGGTTCAGGTGATCGGCAATGCGGTCCAGATCCAGTTGAAGAACGCGTCGTTCCCGGCATGGACCGTCTGGGTCGACGACGTGCGCAAGCAGTTCAAGGTGCAAGTCTCGGAGGCGCACGCCACGGCCCTCAAGGAAGACGGGCAGGTGGACCTGACGGCGTCGTTGCAGCCGTCTACCGCGAAATGACAATAACCGCGACCGCGCCGTCACAGGATCTCGCATGAATTACTGGATGCGGCGCTTGCGCGTCGCGCTGCCTTGGCTCGTGATCGCGGCGCTGTCCGCCGCGGCCGTGATGCTGACGATGTTGCCGGCCGCCTGGATCACCCCGCAGTTCGCCAAGCAGACAGGTGGCCACGTCAATCTCGTCGATCCGGCCGGTTCGCTGTGGCACGGCTCGGCCACGCTGATGCTGGCTGCCGGCTCGGACATGAGCGCGGCGACGCTGCTGCCCGGGCGGATCGAATGGCGCACGGCTTTCTGGCCGCTGTTTACCGGCCGTGTGCGCATGATCATGCGGCACAGCGAAGCAATGCCGGAGCCGATCACCGTCGACGCCACGCCGCGCACCGCGACTGTTACGGCGGGCGCGATCGCCGTGCCGGCTTCGCTGCTGAGCGGTCTTGGCGCGCCCTTTAACACGCTCGATCTGCAGGGCAATGTGCAACTGTCCTGGTCGGACTGGCGCAGCTTCAATCGGGAAGCGTTCGGGCAACTGACCATCACGTTGACCGACGTCAGTTCGCGCGTCTCACTGGTCAAGCCGCTTGGCTCGTACCGGGTGCTGTTCCAGGCGCAGGGCGAATCATCCACGCTCGACCTGACCACCACCAAGGGTCCGTTGATGCTGACCGGCAGTGGCACGGTGTCGGCGGCGTCGACGTCATTTCATGGGACGGCCAGCGCCGCGCCGGAGGCGCGCGACAATCTCGCGGGACTGTTGAACCTGTTGGGGCGGCCGAGCGGGCCAGACACGGTGGCGTTGACGTTCGTGCACTGACGCGCGCGGCCCGGCTTTACGGCGCACATTGTTGCTTGAGGCGGGGCATCGGCTTCGTTGTGTGCGGTGGCCAGCGCTGCGGCGTAGGAGCGCGATAACCGCGTGGGGCTGCCGGATCCGTTGTGGCGCCGGGCGTCGGCGCGATAAAAAAGAGGCATGGCCGTGGAATGCGGGCATGCCTCTTTTGCCTTGCCTCGACGGCCGGCGCGTTTACTCGGTATGCATTCGCGACAGCGGCGTCGCCGCGCTTTGCGCGACAGGCGCGGCCGATGACGCCGGCAGCGGCACCGGCGCCGCCACGTCGCCGGTTTCGCGATTCATCTGCGAGACGTCCCAGCCGCCGCCCAGCGCCTTCACCAGACCGACCGACGACACCATCCGCTGCCCGGCGATGTTCTCCAGCTTCTGCTCGGCCGTGAAGGCCGTGGTCTGCGCTGTCAGCACGTTGACGTAGCCGACCGTGCCGGCCTTGTATTCGTTCGTGACGATGGTGAGCGCCTGGCGCGCCGAATCCACCGCTTGCTGCTGCACGACGATTTCCTGGGCGAGGATGCGCTGCGACGCGAGATTGTCCTCGACGTCCTGGAACGCGGCCAGCACCGTTTGACGGTAGGTCGCGACGTCGCCGTCGTAGGCAGCGCGCGCGGCGTCGGTCTGAGCCTGGCGCAGGCCGGCGTCGAACAGCGTTGCGGCGAGCTGCGGTCCGAGCGTCCAGAAGCGCGACGGCGCGGTCAGCAGCTGCGAGAACACCGAATTTTCGAAGCCCCCTGAAGCCGACAGCGTCAGCGACGGGAAGAACGCGGCGATAGCGACGCCGATCTGTTCGTTCGCCGCTGCGGCCTTGCGCTCCGCCGAGGCGATATCCGGACGCCGCTCGAGCAGCGCGGAGGGCATCTGCGCCGGTACGGTGGGCGGCGCGGCGGTGAGCGGCATCGGCGGAATCGAGAAGGTCGAGGCCGGCTCGCCCACCAGAACGGCGATTGCGTGCTCGTCCTGGGCGCGCTGAACGCCGTTGTCGATTGCGGACGCCTGCGCCGATTGCAATTGTGTCTGCGCCTGAATCACGTCGGAGCGCGCGGCAACGCCGGCTGCGTACTGGTTTTGCGTGAGCTGCAGTGAGCGTTGATAGGCCGCGACGGTGTCGTCGAGCAGCTTTTGGGTCGAATCGAGCGCACGCAGCGAGAAGTAGGTCTGGGCGAGCGTGGCCTGGGCCGACAGCCGCGCGTTGGCTAGGTCCGCCGCGGCGCTTTGCTGGCCGGCTTTTTGCGCGTTCACCGAGCGGGTGACCGAACCCCACAGATCCGGCTCCCAGCTTGCGTCGAGTTGCACGTTGAAACTGTTGCCGACGCCGGAGCGGCTCGTCGCGGTGGTCGAATTGCCGCCGGAGGACGTCCCGTTGCCGGAACGCGTGGCACCCGCCGACGCGCCGATAGTCGGGAAATATGCCGCACGCGCCTCGCCGACGAGCGCGCGCGCCTGCCGATAGGCGGCAGCAAACTGGGCGACGGTCTGGTTGGCGGTGTTCAGGCGCTCCTCGAGCGCATTGAGCTGAGGATCTTCGTAAATGCTCCACCAGTCGCCGCGATCCTGCTGATCGGCCGGTTGCGCGACTTTCCAGCCGGGCGCGGCTTCCTTGTACGACGCCGGGATCTCGGCGGCAGGCCGCTTGTAGTCGGGGCCGACCGCGCAAGCCGCCAGCAGGCTGGCGAAGACCGCGGCCACCGCAATAGTCAGGGCGCGAGGCGCAAGTATCCGCGCGCGCGAGATTCGATCAGACTGCATGCAATGAATTCCTTCTGGACGCCGCGGCACGGCCAATGGCGGCACCGCCGGCCGGGCGAGATCTTGGTCGCCGGAATGTTAGCGTATGAGCCCGCTGGGCGCGGGAAACTGAAAGGGTAATGCGAGGAAGGAGGCAGGTGTGTTACTGACGATGCCGCGAAGGTTACGCGCTGTTACCGGCCAGGCATTAAACCCGCGATTCCGTCGATTTGGTCCGGCGGGCCAGCTTACCCGCGGCGGCCCGGCACGGCGCATCGCCGCGCGTCTGGCAGACGCCGGCGGGACCGACGTGCTTTTCCGCGCTGCCAGGAACGACAGCGGCGTTCGCCGTAGGCACGGCCGCCGCCACCAACTGGATTTTCCCTGCCTTGCCACCCTTCTGTCCCCGGCGGTGCTCGAACCACGCCAGCACCGCGACGCCGACCGATCCGCCTGGCAAGACGAACAGGACGGCGAACAGCGCGAGTTTCCACCAGCGGTGCGGCCCTTGAAAGGTGCTGAGCGCGGAATCGGTCAGGGAGCGGCTCAGGCCGCCAAGCGTGTTTTTGAGGTACAGCATCGGGGAAATCCTTTTTCGCGCGTCGCGGTCGCGGCGGCAGACAATCGGTCAGAACATGTTTCGGGTGGCGCGGGTCGCGCGTAACTCGTTGCCTATAATAATATTGACTATGCAATTAAATTTCAAGATACTTCCCTCCGCGAACGTCGGCCGTGTTGTTTTCCTGTCGTTCGCTCTACGCGAAATCAAGTTTGACTTGTCTGCTTAGGCAGCTAAACTCCGTTCTGCCCGAGACGTTCCCGGATACACGATGACTGATGGCCCCTACAAGGCGGACGAGATTCATCTCGAATCGAGTCTTGGCTACTACCTGACGAAAGCTCGAAACGTGCTGGTCGAGCGGACGGATCGTGCGGTCAAGCCGTTGGGACTGACCACGCAGCAGATCGGCGTGATCCTGATGCTGTCATCGCGGCGGGCGAGCACACCGTTCGAGCTGTCGCGCGCCATGTCGTACGACAGCGGATCGATGACGCGTCTGCTCGATCGCCTTGAAAAGAAAGGCTTTATCGCGCGTTCGCGCAGCGAGACCGATCGGCGCATGGTGAAGCTGGAGTTGACGCCGCAAGGTCACGACGCCGCGCGGCAATTGCCCGCTCTCGGCGCGGCGGTGCTGAACGAGCAACTGCGCGGATTTTCGGCCGCCGACCATGCCACGTTGATCGACCTGCTCGGCCGTTTCATCGCAAACGGCATCGACGCGGGCGCGAGCGCGGGATGTGGATTGGGGCCGCAGCAGGAATCGCTGGACGAACCACCCGAAGCGTCGCCGCGGGAACACGGCGAACACTAACTTGGACGCGCTTTTGAGAGCGTCGTCGTCGGAAAATGTCTGTCTGGGCAGAGAGTGATCCGGCATGTAAACACGTTACCGGGTATGGTCGATAAGGCTGCCGCGACAAGCTTTCCGGTTGAGGAGAAGAATGATGAATGCCACGGCTTCCGCCGCCGCGCTACCCGCCGCTGAACCCGCTCCGCTCAAGGGCGGCGCTTTGGCGCTGCTAACGGTCGGGCTCGCACTCGGCACGTTTATGGAAGTGCTCGACACGTCGATTGCGAACGTCGCGGTGCCGACCATTTCCGGCAGCCTCGGCGTAGCGACCAGTCAGGGCACCTGGGTGATCTCGTCGTATTCGGTCGCCTCGGCGATCGCTGTGCCGCTGACAGGCTGGCTCGCCCGGCGCGTCGGCGAAGTGAAGCTGTTTACGCTGTCCGTGTTGCTTTTCACGATTGCTTCAGCGCTGTGCGGTTTCGCGCAGAACTTTGAATCGCTGATCGCGTTCCGGCTGGTGCAGGGGCTCGTTTCCGGGCCGATGGTGCCGCTCTCGCAGACCATTCTGATGCGCTCGTATCCACCGGAAAAGCGCGGACTTGCGCTGGGTCTATGGGCGATGACG
Organism: Paraburkholderia sp. BL17N1; assembly: GCF_003634175.1. NCBI lineage: Bacteria > Pseudomonadati > Pseudomonadota > Betaproteobacteria > Burkholderiales > Burkholderiaceae > Paraburkholderia > Paraburkholderia sp. BL17N1. The sequence continues at coordinate 1,397,381 of NZ_RBIW01000001.1, read as the reverse complement.
GTGATCTGCGCGCCCATCTTCGGGCCCGTGATGGGCGGCTACATTACCGACAACTACACGTGGCCGTGGATCTTCTATATCAACGTGCCGATCGGTCTGTTCTCGGCAGTTTGCGCGTTCCTGCTGCTGCGCGGCCGTGAGACGAAGACCACGAAACAGCGCATCGACGCGGTCGGCCTCGCGCTGCTCGTGATCGGGGTGTCGTGCCTGCAGATGGTGCTCGACCTGGGCAAGGATCGCGACTGGTTCAACTCGACGTTTATCGTGACGCTGGCGGTGATCGCGGTGGTGTCGCTCGCCTTCATGCTGGTGTGGGAGATGACCGAGAAAGAGCCGGTGGTCGATCTCTCGCTATTCAAGGATCGCAACTTCGCGCTTGGCGTGATAATCGTATCGTTCGGCTTTATGGCCTTCTTCGGCTCGGTAGTGATTTTCCCGCTCTGGCTGCAAACGGTGATGGGTTACACCGCCGGCTTGGCCGGTCTGGCGACCGCGCCGGTTGGTTTGCTCGCGCTGTTTTTGTCGCCGATGATCGGCAAGAACATGCACCGGCTGAATCTGCGCGTGGTGGCGAGTTTTGCGTTCATCGTGTTCGCGTTCGTCTCGTTCTGGAACTCCACGTTCACGCTCGACGTGCCGTTCGATCATGTGATCTGGCCACGGCTCGTGCAAGGCATCGGCGTTGCCTGCTTCTTCGTGCCGATGACCACCATCACGCTCTCCAGCGTGCCGGATGAGCGCCTGGCGAGTGCTTCCGGGCTGTCCAATTTTTTCCGGACCTTGTCGGGTGCGATCGGCACGGCGATTAGCACGACGTACTGGGAGAACGACACGATCCGCCATCACGCGATGCTGACCGATTCGGTCAGCGTCTACGCCGCGAACACCAATGCTTATACCAATGCGCTGGCCGGTATCGGGCTCTCCGGCGACGGCATCACCGCGCAGTTGAATCAGGTGGTGACGGCGCAGGCTTATATGATGGCCACTAACGACTTCTTCCGCATTTCCTGCGCGGCGTTTCTCGTGCTCGCGGTGTTGGTGTGGATTACCAAGCCACGCAAGGGCGTAGGCCCGTCAATGGGGCATTAAGGTCTGACGCTGCCTCGAGCGGACGCGCGCCGAAAGAAACGACATTGTTCCTGCAACTTCTCGCGCGCGTCTTCAGCGTTTATTGCGTGACGGCTTCGCCATTCGTCGCCGGGACCGATTGACCCTGCATGCCATCCGGATGCGGCGCCGTCGGCGCGGCTTGCGGGGGTTTAGCGCCACTCTGCGGCGCGCCGGCCGCAGTGCCTCGCACGTATTGCTTGAAGTCGGCGCCGGCTTCCCACGGGTTCGGCTTGCAGCCCATGGAGCCGTCGCAATGCGCGGCGAAGCCGATCGTTGCCGTGCCGTCCGGATTCGCGGCGCGCGTGATCTGATACGCCAGCGCGCGTTTGCCGCCATCCGGTCCGGCGGTCTGAATCAACGTATCGGTCGAGGCATCGATCTTGTACGTCGAATGGCTCGCCACCCACGCTTGCGCGCGTTGCCACCAGACATCGCATTCCGTCTTGTTCGAACACGTTAGCGGCGTGGTCGCGATCTGCATGACGTCCGGATCGACCTGCCCTTGCGTTGAACATCCCGCCGCCGCTACGCACAGCATGGCCAACAGACTTTTCTTCATCACGTTGAATCCTCCCTCTGTGGTGCGCGTCATGTCAGTTTGGACTACGGCGCGGGGACGGTGTTTCATCTGGATCAGAGAATCGTTAGAACGCGCGGAGTATTTGCCGATGACGTTTGAAACGCACTGCACTTTGCGTAGACGTTACCGGCGCGAAATAAAAAAAGCGGCCGTGTTGGCCGCTCTTTCGTCATGTCGCCTGCAAGCGTGATTCAGACGCTGAACCGGTTCAGCGTATACGCCCGATATGCAGCGACGAACGCGTCGAACGAACCGACTTCTTCCCGTTCGAGTTTGGCTTGCTCGGCAAGCGATTGCGCGGCGAGATCGGCGAAGGCCTGGGTCTGCTCCGCATCCAGCGGACGTGAGCGGAAATACGCGGCGTGCGCTTCGCTTTGTTCGAGACCGAATGCGAGGAAGCTCTGCTGCTTCTCGCGCATGGTCTGCAGCACGCGCGCCGACGGCGTCAGCGACGCGTCCGCCAGCTTCGCGCGTTGAACCGCGACGGCGCGAGCATGCGCATCGCCGCCATGCAAAGTGTCGAGCGCGGCGGCGGCCGCGTCGATCTTGATGAGCAGCTCGTTCGCCCAGTCCGTCATCGCAACCGGTTGGCCGTCGCGTGCCAGGTCAAGGCCCGGCTTGCGCCCTTCCATCGTTACGCGGCCGAAATTCTGATTGGCTTCGGCATAAGCATCTGGCGGTAACAGCGCGCTGTCGTCGAGCGCGCAGACCAGCAGGTAAGCGTCGAGAAAGCGCGACGTTTCGAGTGAAATGCCGGTGGGCTCGAATGGGTCGATGTCCATGCAACGCACTTCCACGTATTGCACGCCGCGTGCCGCAAGTGCGTGCAGCGGACGCTCGCCCGGATGCGTGATGCGCTTCGGACGGATCGTCGAGTAAAACTCGTTTTCGATCTGCAGCACGTTCGTGTTGATCTGCACCCACTCGCCGTCGCGTTGCGTGCCGATTGCCTCGTACGCGGGGTACGGCTGGCTGACGGCTTTCGCGAGCGCGTCGAGGTAGCCCGGCAGCGTGTCGTAATCGGCGCGCAATTCGGCTTGCGCCGCAGTGTTCGAATAGCCGAGGTCGCTCATGCGCAAACTGGTCGCGTACGGACGATAGAGCGTGTCGGCGTCGAACGTGTCGAGCGTGTGTTTGCGATCGCGGAGGAAACGCCGATCCAGCGCCGGCGATGCGCCGAACAGATACATCAGCAGCCAGTTGGTGCGGCGGAAATTGCGGATCAACGCGAGATAGCGATCGGACTGGAAATCGACGGCGCTCGCGGTGGATTGCTGGTCCGCATGCAGTCGCCGCCACACTTCTTCGTTCAGCGAATAGTTGTAGTGAATGCCCGCAATGCACTGCATCGTGCGGCCGTAGCGGAGTGCGAGGCCGATGCGGTACACGTACTTCAGCTTGCCGATGTTCGAACTGCCATAGTTCGCGATCGGAATGCCGTCGTCGGTGTCGGGCAAGAGGCCCGGCATGGAGTTGTTCCACAGGATCTCGTCGCCGAGTTGCGCGTAGACAAAACGGTGGAGCGTATCGAGCTTTTCGAGCGTGAGCGCGACGTCATGCTCAGCCGGCGTGATCAGTTCGAGCAGCGCTTCGGAATAATCCGTGGTGAGCGACGGATGCGTGAGCGCCGAACCGAGCGCGCGCGGATGCGGCGTCAAGGCGAGCTTGCCCTCGTGCGTCACGCGCAGGCTTTCCTTTTCGATGCCGCGCAGGCCGCGTATCAGCGCGTCGCGCTGCGGGCCTGAGGTCAGCACGGACAGGCGGTGCGAGAGCGCGTCGGTCGTGCGGGAAGGTGTCGTGTTTGGCATTGATGCGAGTCGGGCGTTGTCGGCCGCCATGTGCCGCAGCACTGCGGTTGACAACGTTCGGCGGAATTTTCGGTAGCGGGCACTTTAACATCTCGCCAGAACGGCTGCTTGAGGCCGCTTCGGCTGGTCGCCGGAGCACTTCGGACCGCTGCTTTTTTGGGCCAATTTCACTGCTTTTTGCGCCAGTCCGTTGGCTGTGCCCGACATCACTCTATCCGTCACGCGCCTCGCGCGCGATCCGCATTTCTTCTCCCCAAACCGCGCGATGCGTGGGCCGCCGTCGGCGGCGCACTACATCAACCGCCGGGCGTGACGTGCCGCTTCAGCCGCCACGCGCGGCGCCCGCTCGGTCCGCCACTTCATTCCACAGATGCATCGCCGCGTACGCACGCCACGGCCGCCATGTGTCGGTGCGGGCGCGCTGCTGCGTGGGCCGGACGAGCGACGGATCGCGCGCGCAGATCGACTGCATCAGCACGAGGTCCCACGCGGGCCACGCGTCGGCATCGCGCCATGCGCGCATGGCGACGTACTCGACGGTCCACGGACCGATGCCGGGCAGCGCCAGCAGCGCGGCACGCAGACTGTCGGCATCGGCCGTGTTGCTGTCGAGCGGCACGTCGCCGGTGGCGACCGCGTGCGCGAAACCCTGCAATGCCGCTACACGTTTACCCGGCATGCCGATTTGCGCGAGATCCACAGCAGCCAGCGCAGCGGGCGTTGGGAAACGCCAGGCGGTGCTCTCATGCGGATGCCCCTCGATACGCTCGCCGGCGCGCTGCACCAGTCTGCCGATGATGGTGGTCGCCGCCTTCACGCTGACCTGCTGCCCGACGATTGCACGCACCACCAGCTCGAAGCCCGACCACGCACCCGGCACGCGCAAGCCGGGCACGGCTTCGACTAGCGGCGCGAGCCACGGATCCGCGGCGAGTTCTGCGCCGATCTTTTTCGGATCGGCGTGCAGGTCGAACATCTTCGCAATCGGCGCGGCGAGCGCGTCGGCGTGACGGCTTACCGGCCCTTCCATGCTGGCGACGAGGCAACGCTTGCGCGGATGCAGACGCACGCTCAACGTACCGCTGTCGCCGGCCCAATCAATCGCGCGACGGTACGCGGCGTCTTCCACCGCTTCGACGCCGGGCGTCGCGCGTCCGCCGAAGAAACGCAGCAGGCGCGGCCAATCGAAGGGTGATTTGAACGGCAATTCAAGGGTAGCGACTTCGTCGAGCGTACTCACGCGGCGTGGTCCAGTTTGGTGGTGGTTTCGGTGTCGATGTCGGCGTCGGCATGGACGCTGTGGTTGCGCTCGGTCTGGCCGTGCGGGAAGGCGCCGGCGTGCTGCGCCTCGTTGTCCAGCAGCGCGGCCTTGCGCGGCAAACCCCAGCGATAGCCCGCCAGCGCCCCGCCCTTGGCCACCACGCGATGACAAGGAATCGCCAGTGCCACCGGGTTCGTCGCGCAGGCGCTCGCTACAGCGCGCACGGCGCGAGGCGCGCCGACTGTTTCGGCGATCTGCGAATAGCTGCGCGTCTCACCGTACGGGATGCGCCGCAACGCGTCCCACACACGCTGGCGGAATGCTGTCGCGGCGATATCCAGCGGCAGATCGAAGTCCTGACGGGTGCCGCGCAAATAGGCGTCGATCTGCGCGATGAACGGCGCCAGGTGTTCGGTATCTTCCAACACGTCGGCGTTGGCGAATTCGCCGCGCAGGTCGCTGGCGAGCACGGCTTTGTCGTCACCGAAAGCGATCTTGCAGATGCCCTTTTCCGTCGCGGCGACCAGCACATAACCGAGCGAGGTCGGCGCGCTGGCGTAGCGAACGGTCAGTCCGGCACCCTTGCGGCGATACGCGGACGGCGCCATGCCCAGTTCCGCCGACGCACTGTCGTACATCCGCGACGGCGAGCCGAAGCCCGCATCGAGCGTGGCGCGAGTGACGTCCGAGCCGCTCTGGAGGGCGTCGCGCAGCGCGGCTCCCCGCTGCGCGGCCTGATATTGACGCGGCGACACGCCCACCACCCGCTTGAAAAGACGCTGCAGATGGAAAGGGCTGACGTGCACGGCGTCGCTCAGTTGCGCGAGCGTGAGGCGCTCCTGCGGGTCGGCGTCCAGCGCGGCGCACGCGCGATTCACGATTTCCAGTTCGCGCGGCAGGCCGCCGGGCTGGCAGCGCTTGCAATCGCGAAAGCCTGCGGCGCGCGCGGCGGCGGCATCGGTGAAGAAAGCAACGTTCTCACGTCGCGGCAGGCGCGACGCGCACGACGGACGGCAGAACACGCCGGTCGTTTTGACGGCGTAGAAGAACGCGCCATCGGCTTGCGACTCGCGGTGGGTGACGGCTTGCCAGCGCGCGTCGTCGGAAGTCCAGTGGCTGGCGCCGGAGGCGGTATCGGTGGATTTGCGGTTCATGATGGTCCCGAAAAGACGGTGTCGATGCTCACCAATGTAGGCCGCATGCCGACACACTACGCTCCGGTTCTTGCTCTGTCATTGCGCTTCTTCGTAGACCCAAAGCCCCGCCGGGCGTCCCTTTAACGGGAAACTGCGAGAATTTGGCACAATATCGGGTTTTCCCTTAAAAAGTTATTGCGTCGCACCAGGCCGATGTGTATATTAGTACTTGTCTCCTCCATGTCTCCTCCTGATATGGATTCAGCCCGCTCCACATAGAGCGGGTTTTTTTTCGTCCATATGGTCCTGATCCAGCCCTTAACGCGGCTTTCACGACCGGCACTCGCAGCGCCGCCCTTTCTTCTACACTGGCAATTCACGCGTTCTGCGAGCCAGCCAAGGGGCGTTCCATATGAAAATCCACATTCGCGAGATCGATCATGTTGTCATTCGGGCGACGAACGTCGAGACCATGGCGCGTTTCTATTGCGACGTGCTCGGCTGCAGCGTCGAGAAGGAGCAGCGCGATCTAGGCCTGACGCAGTTACGCGCGGGCCGTTCGCTGATCGATCTGTTGCAGGTGGGCGCCAAGCTCGACCACGCCGAAAACGGCGTGCCGGGCACCGGGCGGAATATGGATCACGTGTGCTTGCGCATCGATCCGTTCGACGCTGAAGCGCTCAAGGCGCATCTGGTCGAACACGGCGCGCGGCTGGGTGAACTGGGGCAGCGCTACGGCGCGGACGGCTACGGACAGTCACTGTATCTGTTCGACCCGGAAGGCAACATGGTCGAACTGAAAGGCCCGCCGGAAGCGGCGCATGTGACGTCGCTATAAAGCTATCGGCAAGTTTGTAAGGCGTCGAAGCGTCAGGCGTTGGCGGGCGCCTTAAGCACCGTCCATTCGATTTTCACCGCATCGGCATCGGCGCTGCCAAGCCATGCTTCGCCGTCCTGCACGGTGCATTGCAGCCGCATGGTCCGTTCGGCCAGCGAGCCGAGGGCAGTGGCGACGTCTTCGCCGAGCGTCCAAACCGTCACGTTGCGCATGCGCTCAACCTTATTGCGCACGCCCTGCCACCAGATGTCCGACGCACGACCGCCGTAAGCAATCACGATCACTTTGTTCGAGCGGCCGCTCGCCTTGGCGATGCGCCGTTCGTCCGGCTGGCCGACTTCGATCCAGGTGTCGATTGCGCCGGTCAGATCTTTTTCCCACAGATCCGGTTCGTCCACATCCGACAAACCTTTGCAGAATTCAAGCCGTTCCTGCGCGAACAGCGCGAACGCGGCGACCCGAACCATCATCCGTTCGTCGGTTTCCGAGGGATGGCGGGCGATCGTCAGCGAATGGTCGGCGTAGTAGTGCCGGTCCATGTTGGCGATCTGCAGTTCCGCCTTGTAAATCGTCGATTTGAGAGCCATGCCGTTGCTAAACCAGGCGCTCGCTCCGCCGGAGCGAACTGAAAAAGAATCGTCGACGGCGCGTTGCCGTTTTCCGTGTTTGTTGTACATCTTCTGTCCCTCCCGCGCCGCCAGCCGGCTGTCATGACAACGGGAGAAGCATTTATCGCGCCACTATTGGCTCGAAAGCGGTGCCGTACACCTCGCTGGCGGCTTCCCGCAAGGCTTCCAGAACAACCGAGGCCGCCGGTGAAAGCAGGTGCGATTGGCGCGTGATGATACCGAATGTATCCATCCTGCACGGTAAATCGATCGGTATCCGCTTCAGAACGCCATACTGTTGGTACTGACGCGCCACTTCGTCGGGTAAAACAGCCAACATGTCGCTTTGGAGCAGCAGGCTCGAAATCGCCAGAAAATTGTTGGTATTGACCACGTTTTGCGGCGGATTCAGCCCGATTTGCGAAAACATCAGATCAAACCGATGACGCAAAACGCTGCCCGGAGGATGTAAAACCCAGCTGGCATTGACGATTCCGCGCAGTGTCAAACCTGTCTCATTTTCGAGATGATGGCCGGGACGCGCCACCACGCAAAGCGGCTCGTCGGCGAGCGGTTCGTAGCGAACTTCAGTCTTGAACTGATTCTGCCGCTCCAGTACGCGGCCGATCATGATGTCCAGTTCGCCTTCCGCCAGTCGCGGCAGCATCACATCCGAAGTTTCGACCTCTGCCCAGATTTGCAGTTGCGGATAGCGTTCTTTCACACTGGCGATCGCGCGCGGCACCATGGTTGCCGCGGCCGCCGCGATCACGCCGATCCGCACTTGCCCCGCCAGCCCCGCGCGCAACGCCGAAATTTCGTCGTGCGCATGACTCAGGTTCGACAACACCATGCGCGCATGACGGATCATCACCTCGCCGTACAACGTGGCATGCATGCCGTGCGGCGTGCGGTCGAACAGGCTCACCTCCAGCATGTCCTCGAGTTCTTTGAGCAGCCGCGACGCCGCGGGCTGGGTCATGCCGAGCACGTCGGCGGCGCGCCGGACATTGCCTTCCTCTTCCATTGCCGCGAGCAATAGCAGTTGCCGCGTTTTGAGCCGCGCCCGCACGAACCAGTTCGAGTAGCTACGCGTCATGGTCTGTCTCCAGCCTGTTTCCGATTAGGCGGCTCAAACCACGAACCGCGAGCTCTGCCAAGGCGAGGCTCCATCATGCCATACCGGAATTGATATCGGGATAGCCTAAAAAGGGATTGGAAAGTTATTGGGACGGCTCATACCATTCGTGGACTTTCTGAGCTTCCTATGTGGCGCCTTCCCCGTCGATGAACCGCGATCCGCTCGTTCCACTCGTTGCAAGCCCGTTTCGCCACTACATCAATGGCGGATGGGAGACGGGCGCGACCACGGGCGTCTCGCTCAATCCGTCGGACCTGGATGATCCGGTCGGCGAATATGTGCGAGCCGACGTGCGACAAACCGATATGGCCATCGAGGCCGCGCACGCAGCCTTCGGCGAGTGGTCGCTTGGTTCGGCGCAGCGTCGCGCGGATGCGCTCGACGCCATCGGCAGCGAGATGCTCGCGCGCCGCGACGAACTGGGCCGGCTGCTGGCGCGCGAAGTCGGCAAGACGCTACCCGACGCTTTGGTCGAGGCGACGCGTGCCGGGCAGACCTTCAAACTGTGCGCGGCGGAAGCCTTGCGTGTCTTCGCCGAGCCCGTCGCGTCGGCGCGTGCCGGCGTCGAGATCGACGTAACGCGCGAACCGCTCGGCGTGGTCGGCATCATCGCGCCATGGAGCGCGCCGCTGGCGACTGCCGCCGCGAAGATCGGCGCCGCGCTCGCTCATGGCAATTGCGTCGTCTTCAAACCGGCCGAATCCACACCGGCTTGCGCGGCGGCGCTGGCCTCGATCATCGGCCGCGCCGGTTTGCCCGCGGGCGTGTTCAACCTCGTGATGGGCAGCGGCCGCCAGGTCGGCGCGCGGATTGCCGCGCATCCGCTGACGGCGGCCGTTAGCTTCACCGGTTCGGCGGAAACCGGCACACGCGTGCTGCAGGCCGCCGTCGCCCGGCAGGCGCGCGTGCAACTTGAGATGGGCGGCAAGAATCCCTTCGTCGTATTGGCCGACGCCGATCTCGAAGCCGCCGTCGAAGCCGCCTTGAGCGGCGCCTATGGCTCGGCGGGTCAACGCAGCACAGCGGCGGCGCGGCTGATTGTCGAAGGTGCGGTGTTTGAACCGTTCGTGGACGCATTGCAGGCGAAGCTCGCGAGACTCTCGATCGATCATGCCTTGAAGCACGGCACGGACATGGGTCCCGTGGCCAACGCCGCGCAGTTGGAGCGCAATCTCGACTATGTGCGCATCGGCCAGCAGGAAGGCGCGCAATTGCTGCACGGTGGTCGCCAACTGGAGCGCGCGACACGCGGCTATTTCTTCGAACCGGCGCTGTTCGTCGGCGAACCGGAACATCGTGTCGCGCGGGAGGAAATCTTTGGCCCCGTCGCCGTCGTACTGCGCGCGGACGACTACGATCACGCGCTGCATCTCGCGAACGACACCGCTTACGGTCTGTGCGCCGGCATTTGCACGCGCTCGCTCAATCGCGCGCGGCATTTCCGCCGTCATGTGCATAGCGGCCTCGTCACGATCAATCTGCCGACCACGGCCGTCGAGCGTCACGCGCCCGGCGGCGGCCGCAAAGCGTCCGCTTATGGCGCAACGGACGCGGCCTTCTGGAGCGCCGTGAAAACGGCGTACGTGGCGGGCTGATGGTCATGCGATCGCGTCACGTCACCATGCATTCCAACGTCCATCCGCGTCCCCGCTGACGCCGCCGTGCATCAACCGCTGCAATCAAATAAATCAACGCAGCTTTTTTCAACTTCAGGAGACAGATATGACCAGCAAGCTTCGCCGTTTGACGCTAACGGCAATGGCGGCCGCCGCCCTCGCCGCGCCTTTTGCCATGCAACTTTCCGCGCACGCGGACGCGCCGCTCAAAGTCGGCTTCCTCGTGAAGATGCCGGAACAGGCCTGGTTCATCAACGAACAGAAAGCCGCTAGCGCGCTCGGCCAGAAGGACGGCTTCTCGGTGGTGAACATCGGCACGCCGGACGGTGAAAAAGTGCTGGCCGCAATCGACAATCTCGGCGCACAAGGCGCCAAAGGCTTCGTGATCTGCGCGCCCGACGTGCGTCTCGGACCGGCAATCCAGGCGCGCGCCAAGCGCTACAACATGAAGTTCGTCACCGTCGACGATCAACTGGTCGACTCGACCGGCAAGCCGCTGGCGAACGTGCCGCATCTGGGCATGTCCGCGTTCAAGATCGGCAATCAGGTCGGCACGGCCATCGCCGAAGAAATGAAACGCCGCGGCTGGAAGCCGGAAGAAGTCGGCGCGCTGCGCATCACGAACTACGAATTGCCGACCGCGAAACTGCGCACCGACGGCGCGACACAATCGCTCATCGCCGGCGGCTTCAAGAAGGAAAACATCTTCGACGCCCCGCAAAAGACGACCGATGACGAAGGCGGCTTCAACGCGTCGTCGCCGGTGCTCGCGCAGCATCCGAACATCAAGAAGTGGGTGATCTTCGCGCTCAACGAGGAAAGCGTGCTGGGCGGCGTACGCGCGACCGAGCAGTTGCATATTCCGGCTGCGGACGTGATCGGCGTCGGCATCAACGGTGCGGGCGAAGCGTTCGCCGAATTCCAGAAGAAGGAACCGACGGGCTTTTACGGCACGATCGCCGTGAGCTCGACGATGCACGGCAAGGAAAGCACGGAGAACCTCGTCGAGTGGATCAAGGACGGTAAGCAGCCGCCCGCCGATACGCAGACCACCGGCAAGCTGATGGTGCGCAGCAACTGGCAGGACGTGCGCAAAGAACTCGGTATTTAAGCGGGATTCGAGTTTGCACGCTGCGGGCCATCTCGCTCACGCGAGAGCGGCCCGCATAGGTTGTTCACCAGCTTGAGGTTTTTTGATGACGTCCCCACACATCGATCCCCACATCGCCGAAGCGGCGCCCTCGCCCGCGCGCGCGTCCACGGAGCCGTATCTGCGGCTCGACGGGATCACCGTGCGCTTTCCCGGCGTGCTCGCGCTCGACCAGGTGTCGCTCGACGTGCGGCGCGGCGAAGTGCACGGCTTGATGGGCGAGAACGGCGCTGGCAAATCGACGCTGCTCAAGGTGTTGTCCGGCGTGAATCAGCCGGCGGCGGGCACCTTGTCGCTCGATGGCGTCGAACAGCAATTCATCACGACCAAGGCCGCGATTGCCGCGGGCGTGGCAATCATCTATCAGGAACTGCATCTCGTGCCGGAACTGACGGTTGCGGAAAACCTGATGCTCGGCGCCCTGCCTAATCGTTTCGGCGTACTGGACGAAAAAGCGCTGGTGGCGCGCGCCGTGCGCGAGCTTGAACGGCTCGGCGAAAAGATCGATCCGTCGCAGCAAGTAAAGAATCTCTCGATCGGCCAGCGGCAGATGATCGAAATCGGCAAGGCGCTGATGCGCGACGCGCGCGTGATCGCGTTCGACGAACCGACCAGTTCGCTGTCCTCGCGTGAGACGACGCAACTGTTCCGGATCATTCGTGCGTTGAAGGCCGAAGGCCGCGCGATCATCTACGTCACGCATCGGATGGATGAAGTCTACGAGCTGTGCGATCGCGTGACGGTGTTTCGCGATGGCCGCCGCATCGATACGTTCGAAGCGGGCGAAGGACTCGACCGTGATCGCCTGATCAGCTGCATGGTGGGCCGTTCGATCGCCGACGTGTATGGCTATCGCTCGCGCGACCTTGGCGACGTGCAACTCGACGTCAAGGAACTGATGGGACGCGGCCTGCGTGAACCGGCATCTTTCACGGCACGCAAAGGCGAAATCGTCGGCTTCTTCGGACTCGTGGGCGCGGGGCGGTCAGAGTTGATGAAGCTCATCTACGGCGCGGTCAAGCCTGCAGCCGGCGAGATCACGCTCAAAGGCAAGCGCGTGCGTTTTGCCACGCCGCGCGACGCCGTGCGCGCGGGCGTCGCGCTCTGTCCGGAAGATCGCAAGCAGGAAGGCATCGTTTCGATCGCGTCGGTATCGGACAACCTCAACATCAGCTGCCGACGCCATTTCAGCCGCTTCAACGTGCTCAACGGGCGCAAGGAAGCGCAGACCGCCAAAGAGTTCATCGGCAAGCTTGCGATCAAGACGCGCAATGGCGACACGCCGATCGGCACGCTCTCCGGCGGCAATCAGCAGAAGGTGATTCTGTCGCGCTGGCTCGCCGAAGACATCGATGTGTTCCTGATGGACGAACCCACGCGCGGCATCGACGTCGGCGCGCGCAGCGAGATTTATGGCCTGCTGTATGGGCTCGCCGAAGCGGGCCGCACGGTGATCGTCGTGTCGAGCGATCTCGCCGAAGTGATCGGCGTGGCGGATCGCGTGATCGTGATGAAGGAAGGCTGCATTGTTGGCGATCTGCCCAAGGCGCAGGCCACGCCGGATGCGTTGATCAAGCTCGCCCTGCCCCGCTGACCTCAGCCGCATACGCACGAGAACACGAAGCCAATTGAATCGAATCGCGTCATAGAAACGGAATAAACACCATGCAGACACCCTCAACCGATTCCTCGACCCCAGCCGTCGCCTCAGCGGGCCTGAGCGCGCGCGCCGCGCGCACCTGGGACCTGATCAACAAGTCCGGCATCGTGATGGTGTTCGTGATTCTGTTCGCGGCTTTGTCGTTTACCGTGCCGGATTTTCTAAGCTCGCGAAACATTCAGGGCTTGCTGCTCTCCGTCACGCTGATCGGCTCGATCTCCGTGACGATGATGTTCGTGCTTGCGCTCGGCGAAGTCGATTTGTCGGTGGCGTCGATCGTCGCGTTCGCGGGTGTGGTGGCGTCCACCTTGATCACCGCGACGCATAGCGTGATGCTCGGCGTCGCGGCCGGCGTGCTCGCGGGCGGCGCGGTCGGGCTCGTCAACGGCGTGCTGGTCGCGCGCTACAAGATCAACTCGCTGATCGTCACGCTGGCCATGATGGAGGTCGTGCGCGGCCTCGCCTACATCACCTCGAATGGCGACGCCGTGATGATTTCCGAAGAGCGTTTCTTCGACCTCGGCGGCGGCGCGTTCCTCGGCATTTCGTATCCGATCTGGAGCAATATTGTCGGCTTCGTGCTGTTCGGCTTTTTGCTGAAGAAAACCGTGTTCGGCAAGAACGTGCTGGCCGTCGGCGGCAATAGCGAGGCAGCGTTGCTGGCGGGCTTGCCGGTGACACGGATCAAGATCACAGTGTTCGTATTGCAGGGCCTCGTCACCGGGTTTGCAGGCGTGATGCTTGCGTCGCGTATGAGTCTGGGAGATCCGAAGACCTCGGTCGGTCTCGAACTCGGAGTAATTTCCGCGTGCGTGCTCGGCGGCGTGTCGCTCACGGGCGGCGTCGCGACGATTTCCGGTGTGCTGGTCGGCGTGCTGATTATGGGCTCGGTGCAGGACGCCATGAGCCTGCTCAACGTGCCGACCTTTTACCAATACCTGATTCGCGGCGGGATCCTGCTGCTCGCGGTGCTGTTCGATCAGTTCCGTCGCAGCAAGCGCGTGCACTGACGCGCGCCCCGCCCCCCACGTTTGCCAACAGGAGATTTCATGGCTGATTCGAACCAGACTAAAAAGCCGCTACGCAGCCAGGCGTGGTTCGGCCTCAAAGACCGCGACGGTTTTCTACATCGCTCGTGGATGAAAAACCAGGGCATCCCGCACGACGAATTCGACGGGCGCCCGGTGATCGGCATTTGCAATACGTGGTCGGAGCTGACGCCGTGCAACGCGCATTTTCGCGAACTCGCGGAGTACGTGAAAAAAGGCGTGCACGAAGCGGGCGGCTTGCCGCTCGAGTTTCCGGTGATGTCGCTTGGCGAGACCAATTTGCGGCCTACCGCGATGCTGTTTCGCAACCTCGCCTCCATGGACGTCGAGGAGTCGATTCGCGGCAATCCCATGGACGGCGTGATTCTGCTGGTCGGCTGCGACAAGACCACGCCCGCGCTGCTAATGGGCGCGGCGTCGTGCAATCTGCCCGCGCTGGCCGTCTCCGGCGGCCCGATGCTCAATGGCCGGTTTCGCGGCAAGAACATCGGCTCCGGCACGGGCGTCTGGCAGATGTCCGAGGAAGTGCGCGCCGGCACGATGACGCAGGAAGAATTCACCGAAGCCGAGTCGTGCATGAACCGCTCGCGTGGCCACTGCATGACCATGGGCACGGCCTCGACCATGGCCTCGATGGTCGAATCGCTCGGCATGGGTTTGCCGCACAACGCGGCGATTCCCGCGGTCGATGCGCGCCGCCAGGTGCTCGCGCATCTCGCGGGCCGGCGCATCGTCGACATGGTTCGCGAGGATCTGACGATGGACAAGATCCTCACGCGCCAGGCCTTCGAAAACGCGATCCGCACGAATGCGGCGATCGGCGGCTCGACCAATGCGGTCGTCCATCTGATCGCGCTCGCCAAGCGCATTGGCGTGGAGTTGTCGCTTGAAGACTGGGAGCTGGGTTCGAATGTGCCGTGTCTCGTGAACCTGCAACCGTCCGGCGAATATCTGATGGAGGACTTTTACTACGCGGGCGGTTTGCCGGCGGTGTTGAAGCAACTGGGCGAACAAGGCCTGCTGCATCGCGATGCGCTGACCGTGAACGGCAAGACCATCTGGGACAACGTGCGCAACGCGCCGAATCACGACGAGAAAGTCATCACGATGTTCGCCGAACCGTTCAAGCCGAAGGCCGGCATCGCGGTGCTCAAGGGCAACCTTGCGCCGAATGGCGCTGTGATCAAGCCGTCGGCGGCCACCGCGGCGTTGCTCAAGCATCGCGGGCGCGCAGTGGTGTTCGAGAACATCGAGGAATTGCACGCGAAAATCGATGACGAGTCGCTCGACATCGACGAGCATTGCATCATGGTTCTAAAAGGCGCGGGCCCGAAGGGTTACCCGGGCTTTGCGGAAGTCGGCAATATGCCGCTGCCGAAAAAGGTGCTGCAAAAGGGCATCACCGACATGGTCCGCATCTCGGACGGCCGCATGAGCGGTACGGCATACGGCTCGGTGGTGCTGCATGTGTCGCCGGAAGCGGCGGCGGGCGGCCCGCTCGCATTCGTGCAGACCGGCGACATGATCGAACTTGACGTCGAAGCACGCCGCTTGCATCTCGACGTCACCGACGAAGAGCTCGCACGCCGCCGCGCCGCATGGAAGGCGCCCGAGGCGCCCAAACGCGGCTACTACAAGCTCTACGTCGAACACGTGCTGCAAGCGGATCAGGGCGCGGATCTCGACTTCCTGGTCGGATCGAGCGGCGCGCCGGTGCCACGCGACTCACATTGACCGGCGCGTTATGAGCTGACGGTTGTTCCCTGCGCTTTGCGAGAAGGCGTACTGCCGATGCGGATTCAGACGATCCGCATCGGCTTTTTTCTGTCCGTTCAGCCGGGCTAAAGCGTGCAAATAAAATCGGCCGGGCATTAATGCCCGGCCGATTTTTAACTCACAGCTTCACCACCTCCGGCTTATCGAGTCAGAGGACGGAGGCGCGCGCGCAAAGTCACATTCCGGCATTTCGCCGGAATGTACACGTTCAGCCTATTGCTTGATGAATCGATCGTTTGCCCAGAGGCCTTGCGTATCGCTATTACTCGAATTCACGAATTCGATGTCGTGGCCAACTACGCGGACGACGCGGAAACTCGAGTTTTCCGGTGTCGAAACACACTGGTATCCGGAGAAAAATTCCTGCATCTTTTGCTGTTCACCAGCTTGCGCATGCTGGTCGGCGGCGTCGAGTTTATCCTTCGACAGGCAGCCATACGCGTTGGCCTTGAACTGGATAGTCTGCTGCGGCTTGATCATGACGTCTTGCGCCTGAACAGTAGCGGCGGCCAATCCCGCAATGGCGAAAACAACGGCGATTCGCATTTTCATATTTTCCTCCGGTGCGGGTGGATACTCAGGTTAGCTATGTATTTAACTTTAACTTTGAACCCGCATATTGCACTTTAGAAGAATGCGAGAGAACGACAAGCACATCTTGTGTGCGGTCGCAACAGCGGCGAATTGTCGCACCGTATCTTGTGCCTGCCTGATCGTTAAGCACTGACCTAAATAGCGTTGGATACGATGGATAACTAAACACCTAGCAGGGCACGCCGCTTTCACCAGTAACGCTTTGCGGCACGTATTCGCGTAAACGAGCAGCCGCATTTAAATGTTTTGCGAAAGTTAGTCACAATGCTTGGTGCAATGCACACAAAGTCATTCAACCGACTAAACAGAAATTACTAAATAACGGTGTATTTGCAGAAGATAAACGGTGCCAGGCGAGAAAGCGGGCGCGCGGCGCCTTGTCATCCGGCAGCGTCGCGCGTTAATCGACGCGCCGATTGGCCTCGAAAAACTCGGACTGGAACATGCACATACGCAACGCATTGTGATAGCTGCCATTGCCGAAAAATTCCTCGATCAGTTCGGCCTCGCGCCTGAAGCCGCACTTTTCGTAAACGTGGATCGCAGCGGTATTCGACTTGTCGACGATTAAGTAGACCTTGCGCAGATTCAGCACGGAAAATGCATAGTCCGTGGCGAGCTGGGTGGCAAGCGTGGCGTAGCCGCGGCCCTGCGCATGCGGCGCGATGATGATCTGAAACTCGCCGCGTCGATGAATGTAGTCCAGCTCGATCAACTCGACCACGCCGACGGTCTGCCCCTCGTTGTCGATCGCCACAAAGCGCCGTTCGCGCAAGTCGTGCACGTGCTGGTCGTAAAGTTGGGTCAGTTCGGAAAAGGTTTCGTACGGCTCCTCGAACCAGTAACGCATGATTTTCGCGTTGTTGTTCACTTCGTGGACGAAGCGCAGATCGGTGCGCTCGAGCGGGCGCAAGGTGAGTTCGCTGCTGCGTTCAGTCGTCATTGGATTCCCCTTGAGAATTGTTGGTTTGCTTTCCGGTTAGTCAGGACGAGGGGGCAGGGAGTTCTTGCACGCGCTCGCACGCCGTCGACACTTTTTCGGTAAGTCAGGCGTCAAGTGGATCCGGCGAGACCACGGCGTCGCGGTGTCGCAGGTCCGGTGTTCGGTTTGATCGCCACGATATTGAGGCGCGGGACGATACGGGTACGCGCGGTGCTCTACAATGAAATCATGCTCCTGCGATCGGAGGCCACCGTGATCGAGCACTTGATATTGGGCGTTTTTCTGGTCATTCCGCTACTCATCGTCGCTTTTCTTTTCTCCGACGAGCTGTGGCAAGAACACCGCCATCTGCACGAGATGCGACCCATGCATGTGAGGCCGCGCCGCATCGACTGGCGGCATCCGCTGCGCCGCTCGCGGGATCGTCTGTAACGGCGGTTTCAGCCGCTTTTACCCATGTCACGGCGCATAAGCTAACCGCCCGCACGACGTGGCGAATCGCCCTCAGTCCGCACGCCAATGCGAGCGGATGCGCTTGGCCAGCGCTTCGAGCGTGTCCACGTCGGCGATGTCGCGCGCGTGCATTCGCAGCGGCTGACCTTCCCAGCGCGGAATCACATGAAAGTGGACATGCGGCACCGTCTGCCCCGCAGCGGCGCCATTGAATTGTCCGATGAACACGCCGTCCGGCCGCAACGCCGCGCGAACCGCGATCGCGAGCTTCTGTGTCATGCGCATGCAGGCCACCGTCGAGGCATCCGACAACTCGAAAATCTCCGCGGCGGCTTCCTTCGGCACCACCAGCAGATGGCCGTCGGCTTGCGGCATCAAGTCCATGAAGGCGAGGGCGGCATCGGTTTCGGCCACCTTGATGCAGGGTAGTTCGCCGCGCAGAATCCTTGCGAAGGGATTGCTGTCGTCGTAGTTCATCGCGTTCCTCTCATCGTGGAAGGTCATATCGGTCAAAGCGCCGTTGCCGGTATTGTCCCGCGCCTGTGTTACAGCACGCCCACACGCGCCGCGCGTTTGATCGCCTGCGGCGGTTGGCCAAAGGCGCGCAGAAAGGCGCGCCGCATCCGTTCGGTATCGACGAAACCCGTTTCCGCCGCTACCGCCTCCATGGAATGGCGGCCCGCTTCCAGCATGGCGCGCGCGGCTTCGACGCGCAATGCCTCGATGGCTTTGGCCGGCGATTGACGCGTTTCGTCGCGAAACGCGCGGCTGAACTGGCGTGGGCTGAGATGCGCGACATCGGCGAGTTGCTCGACCGTCAATGGCTCGCGCAGATGGCTTTTGGCGTACGAGAGCGCGTTCTGAATGCGGTCGGATTTCGGCTCCAGGTCCAGCATGGCCGAAAACTGCGACTGGCCGCCGGTACGGCGATGGTACACAACGAGCTTTTTGGCGATCGCGCGTGACACTTCCGCGCCGAGATCGTTTTCAACGAGCGCCAGACATAGATCAATGCACGCGGTCATGCCGGCCGACGTCCATACCGAACCGTCGACGATAAAGATGCGGTCTTCATCCACGCGCGTCTGCGGAAAGCGCTGTTGCAGATCGCGGGCGTGAAACCAGTGGGTGGTCGCGTGGCGGCCGTCGAGAATCCCGGCCTCGGCCAGCACGAACGCGCCCGTGCAAATGCTCGTGGTGCGCCGCGCCGCGCCCAGCACCTCGTGCAGAAACGCCAGCAATCCCGGCGACGACGGCGCGATCTGCATCGCGCCGGTAACCACTACGGTGTCATATGCCGGGTCGCCGAACGGCCGGGTGGCGATCTCGACGCCCGCCGAGCTGCGCACCATGCCGCCATGCTCGGAAATGATCTCTACCTCGTATTCAGGCTGGCCGGCCTCCAGGTTGGCCAGTTCGAAGATCGAGACGGCCACCATATCGAGGATCTGGAAGCCGGGAAAAACCACCACGCCGACATGTCTCATCGCAATGTCCTAAAACGAGGTAAATACGACATTTGAGACACAAGGCTACGCGCCTAAACTTGCCTCGTCAACACCGCAATGCCGCACACAAGGGCGCGGCGGCGGAGTTTCCCAAGTTTCCCCATTCACTTATCGGACAGGGCAGAGGCGCGACGCGCCACGCCCGCAAGGAGAGATTCAATGGCAACGCAAACGGCAACGCAATCGGGCAAAGGAACGGCACTGGTGACGGGCGCATCGTCGGGTATCGGCGCTGTGTATGCGGATCGCCTCGCGCGGCGCGGCTACGACCTGATTCTGGTGGCGCGCGACGTGCAGCGGCTGAACGGTCTGGCCGAACGTCTGACATCGCAAACCGGCCGCCACGTCGAGACGATCGGCGCGGACTTGACCGTCAACGCCGACGTGCGCCGTATCGAAGAACGGCTGCGCACGGACCGTGGCATCACGATGCTGGTCAACAACGCGGGCGTCGGCGCGACCGCCTCGCTGATCGATTCCAACGTGGACGAGCTCGAAAAAATGATCGACCTGAACGTGACCGCGCTCACGCGCCTGACGGCGGCGGTCGTGCCGGGTCTGGTAGAGCGGGGCAACGGCATCGTGATCAATATTGCGTCGATCGTCGCGCTATCGCCGGAACTGTTGAATGGCACGTACAGCGGCACCAAGGCCTACGTACTCAACCTGACGCAGTCGCTGCATCATGAAGTGGGCGGCAAGGGCGTCCAATTGCAGGCGGTATTGCCGGGCGCCACCAGCACGGCGTTCTGGGACCGTGCGGGCCTCGCGGTCGAACATCTGCCGCAGCAGATCGTAATGACCGCCGAAGACATGGTGGACGCCGCGCTGGCCGGCCTCGACCAGGGCGAACTGGTGACGATTCCGTCGTTGCCGGACGTGGCGGATTGGGAGCGCTTCAACAGCGCACGCCAGCACCTGCAGCCGAATCTGTCGCATAAGGTGCCGGCCGCACGCTACACGCGCGGCGCTGCTTCCGCGTAAAGCCAGGCGGACTGTAAGCGCTTTCAGCGCCAGTCAGTCGACACGTCGTCGGGATCGATCAACGTCAATCCCGACGACGGCAACGGCAGCGCCGTCTTGTAACGCACCTGTTTGAGCGCAAAGCTCGAACGGATATTAGAGATGCCCGGAATCTTGGTCAGATGATCGACGATGAAGCGCTCCAGCGTTTGCATATCCGGCATGACCACGCGCAGCAGATAGTCGGCGTCGCCCGTCATCAGATAGCACTCCATCACCTCGGGGCGCTCCGAAATCGCCTGCTCGAAACGCTGCAGCGCGTCTTCCACCTGCTTTTCCAAACTCACCTGAATGAACACGTTGATGCGCAGCCCGAGCGGCTCCGGGTTCAGCAACGTGACCTGCTGCTTGAACAGACCGAGCTTTTCGAGCGCCCGCACGCGGTTGAAGCACGGCGTGGGCGACAGGTTCACCGAGCGCGCCAGATCCGCATTGGTGATGCGCGCGTTCTGCTGCAACTGGCTCAGGATGCCGATGTCGATGCGGTCCAGCCGTCTGGGTGGCGTGGTCATAGATGAAATATTCTGTCGTGGTGGGGAAATCCGGAATAAATAGCCTATCGCAGCGCGGGATCACAAGCAAATGAGACGCTCATTTTGTGAGCACATGGCTACCATTGACTCACTCGATCTTGAGCCGAACGCGTCAATGCGGGAGTGGTGCCATGACGGATTTGTCCAGCGGTAGCGAGCAGTTGCGGTTATCCAATCCACAACGCGTTGAAAGCGCGGAGCAGGCGGATGCGGATCCGCAAGAAACGGCCGAATGGCTGGAAGCGCTCGATGCGGTCGTCGCGCATGTCGGTCGCGACCGCGCGCAGTTCCTCTTCGACAAACTTGCGAGCCATGCGCTGTCGCTGGGTGTCGAATCGGCGCGCACCAACGTCACGCCGTACCAGAACACGATCCCGTTCGACCAGCAGCCGCGCTATCCGGGCAATCTCGAACTCGAAGAACGGCTCGCCGCCGCGCTGCGCTGGAATGCTTTGGCGATGGTGGTGCGCGCGAACCAGGCTTATGGCGAACTCGGCGGTCATATCGCCAGTTATGCGTCGGCGGCGGATCTGTTCGAGGTCGGCTTCAACCATTTCTTCCGTGCAGCGGCGCCGGGTGGCGAGGAGGGCACGGGCGACCTCGTGTATTTCCAGCCGCATTCGTCGCCGGGTGTGTATGCGCGGGCTTACCTCGAAGGGTTTTTAAGCGAGCAGCATTTGCAGCACTATCGCCGCGAGATCGGCGGGCCGGGTTTGTGCTCGTATCCGCATCCGTGGCTGATGCCGGACTTCTGGCAGTTCCCGACCGGCTCGATGGGCATCGGCCCGATCAATGCGATTTATCAAGCGCGTTTCATGCGCTATCTCGCCAATCGCAGCCTCGTGCAAACGGAAGGCCGCAAGGTGTGGGGCTTTTTCGGCGACGGCGAAATGGACGAGCCGGAATCGACCGGCGCGCTCTCGCTCGCCGCGCGCGAGGGGCTCGATAACCTCGTCTTCGTGATCAACTGCAATCTGCAGCGGCTCGACGGGCCGGTGCGCAGCAACGGCCGCATCATCGATGAACTGGAAGCGCACTTCATCGGCGCCGGCTGGAATGTGATCAAGGTGATCTGGGGCTCGGACTGGGACGCGCTGTTCTCGCGCGACCGCACTGGCGCCTTGCTGCGCGCGTTCGCGCATACCGTCGACGGCCAGTTCCAGACCTTCTCCGCCAACGACGGCGCGTACAACCGCGAACGCTTCTTCGGCCAGAATCCGGAACTTGCCGCGCTCGCGGCGCAATTGAGCGATGACGACATCGACCGCCTGCGCCGCGGTGGCCACGACGTGCGCAAACTGCACGCGGCCTACGCGAAGGCGCTCGAACACCGCGGCCAGCCGACGGTGATTCTCGCGAAGACGATGAAGGGCTTCGGCATGGGCACTTCGGGACAGGGCCGCATGGCCACGCATCAGCAAAAGAAGCTGGGCTTCGACGACCTCAAGGCGTTTCGCGATCGGTTCCGCCTGCCGCTCACGGACGAGGACGTCGAACAGGTGAAGTTTTACAAACCCGCGGAAGACAGCCCGGAAATGCAATACCTGCATGCACGCCGGGTGGCTCTCGGAGGCTATCTGCCCAGAAGGCGGAGAGTTGCATCGAAGGGGCTGACCGTCCCGCCGGTGTCCTCCTGGGGGCAATTTGCGCTGGACTCGAACGGCCGCGAGATGTCCACGACCATGGCGCTGGTCCGCATGCTGACCGCGCTGCTTAAGGATCAGCAAGTCGGCCCGCGCGTGGTGCCGATCGTCGCTGACGAAGCGCGCACTTTCGGCATGGCGAACATGTTCCGTCAGGTCGGCATCTATTCGCCGCTCGGGCAGTTGTACGAGCCGGAAGATCTCGGCTCAATGCTTTACTACCGCGAGGACACCAAAGGCCAGATCCTGGAAGAGGGCATTTCGGAAGCGGGCGCGGTGTCGTCATGGATCGCGGCGGCGACGTCATACAGCGTGCACGATCTGCCGATGCTGCCGTTCTACATCTACTACTCGATGTTCGGCTTCCAGCGCATCGGCGACCTGATCTGGGCCGCGGCGGATCAGCGTGCGCGCGGCTTCCTGATTGGGGCGACCTCGGGCAAGACGACGCTCGGCGGCGAGGGCCTGCAGCACCAGGACGGCACGAGCCATCTGGCGGCGTCGACGATTCCGAATTGCCGCGCTTACGATCCTGCGTTCGCATACGAGGTTGCAGCGATCGTCGACGAAGGCATGCGCGAGATGGTCGAGCAGCAGCGCGACGTGTTCTATTACGTCACGGTGATGAACGAAAACTACGCGCAGCCTGCAGTGCCTGGCGGCGACTTGCAGGCGCTGCGCGAAGGGATTCTCAGGGGTATCTATCCGCTGGTGGAGCATGCTGAGGAGCAGGAGAGCAAGCAGGCTCAGGTGCAATTGCTCGGCGCGGGCGCGATTCTCGGCGAAGTGATCGCGGCGCAGCAGATGTTGAAAGACGACTGGCAGATCGACGCCGCCGTGTGGAGCGTAACGAGCTTCACCGAATTGCAACGCGACGGCATGGCGGCGGAACGGCTCGCGCGTCTCGGCGAAGCGAGCGCGGCGCCGTATGTCACGCAAGCGCTCGATGCATCGCAAGGTCCGATCATCGCCGCGACCGACTACGTACGCGCCGTGCCGGAACTGATTCGCGCGTACGTGCCGCGTCGCTATGTGACGCTCGGCACGGATGGTTTCGGCCGCAGCGATACACGTCAGGCGTTGCGCGAGTTTTTCGAAGTGGACCGCAAGTCGATTGTGATCGCCGCGTTGAAGGCGCTGGTGGACGAGGGCGCAATCGATACAAGCGTGCTTGTCGAAGCACGCGGCAAGTACCTCGGCGATGCGCCGGTCGGCGCCGGGTCGTGGCAATGCTAAAGAAGCACACGCGTTAGAAACCGCCGGACGCACCACCAGTGCTACTGCTACTGCCGCAAATGAAACGCGCCCTGCAAACGGGCGCGTTTTCATTGCACGCTGGTAGAACCGCATGCAAACAATCAATCACTCACCGCAACCTGATTCTTCCCATCCCGCTTCGCACGATATAGGCCGACATCAGCCGCTTCGATCAGCTTTGTCACCGGCTCGGTGACCGTCGGCACCAGCGTCGCCGCGCCGATGCTGATCGTCACGACGCCGGTCGCGGAGCCCGCATGCGGGATCGCCAGCCCTTCGATTGCAATGCGGATCTTCTCCGCGAGCAGACGCAAGCCACCGGCCGACGTGCCCGGCACCACCACTGCGAACTCTTCGCCACCGAAGCGCGCCGAGAGATCCGCCGAGCGTCCGAGGCACGATTCGAGGGTATGCGCGACCGTCTTGAGCACTTCATCGCCGGCAACGTGCCCGTAGGTATCGTTGTAAGCCTTGAAGTTATCCACATCGATCATCAGAAAACCGAGGCCGGTTTTGTCGCGTGTGCTGCGACGCCATTCGGCGGCCAGATATTGATCGAGGTAACGGCGATTCGACAGGCCCGTCAGGCCGTCCGAATGCGTGAGCCGTTGCAATTCCAGATTCGTCGCGAGCAATTGCTGTTGCGATTGACGCAGCGCCTGGTAGGCCTCGTCGCGTTGAATCAGGTTCAGATACGAGCGCGAGTGATAGCGGATACGCGCGATCAGCTCGATGCGGTCCGGCAGCTTCACCAGATAATCGTTGGCGCCGGCAGCGAAGGCCGCGCTTTTCACGAGCGGCTCTTCCTTGGTCGACAACACGATGATCGGAATATCGCGCGTGGCCGGATTCTGCCGGTATTGGCGCACGAGGGTGAGCCCGTCGGTGCCGGGCATCACGAGGTCTTGAAGGATCACCGTCGCGCGCGTTTCCGCGGCGCTGCGCAGTGCTTCTTCGGGCGATGCGCAGTAATGAAAGTCGACGCTCGGTTCATCGGCCAGCGCCTGGCGGATCGCTTCGGCGATGATCGCCTGATCGTCGACCAGCAACACCATGATCGGGCACTCGGCTGCGGGCGGATTACCGAGGATGCGCGCGAGAGCGTCGTCGATCGCGAGATTGGGGGCGTCCACCGCGTCCGACGCGAAATCCTGCGCGGCGGCGTTCTGATGCGGTTTAGGAGTGTCCATGTTGTTCGGCCAGAATGAATGTGAGTGAATCGAAACGGCTCATGAATGGCGAGTGCGTGTTCAGCGCGCGTTGACGGCCGTCGCGAGCGCGCCGGCGATGCGCGGCAACGGCAGGATCGCGGTGGCGGCGTCGAGCGCCGCGGCCGCTTTCGGCATGCCGTAAACGGCGCTGGTCGCTTCGTCCTGCGCGATCGTGTGATAGCCCTTGGTGCGCATCGCCTTGAGTCCGATCGCGCCGTCGCGGCCCATGCCGGTCAGCAGCACGCCGACCGCGCGCGTTGGCCAGCGCGCCACCACGCTATGAAAGAACACATCCACGGAAGGCCGGTAAGGCGTCTCTTCCGGTATTCGCGTGTAGCCAAGCACGTCGGGCAGTTTGAGATGCAGATGGTCGTCGGTGGCGGCGAGCAGCGCGACGCCCGCTTGCGGGCGGTCGCCTTCGCGCGCGATCCGCACCGGCAGCGCCGATTGCTGGTTCAGCCAGTCCGCCATACCGGCGGCAAACGCCGCGTCGACGTGCTGCACGATGACGATAGCCGCCGCAAAATCCTTCGGCAGGCCGGCGAGCAGCGTGGCAAGCGCCGCCGGTCCGCCCGCCGATGCGCCGATCGCCACCAGCGGCGTGTCGCGATTCGTCGCGCAGGTAGGCATTGCCGCGGCCGCCGCGCCGGGCGCATTGCGTTCCTTGATGAGCGCCGCGATGCGATCGATCTTCGCGATCAGCGTGGCAATACTCTTGTGCGCGTCGGGACCGTTCAGTGACGGCGTATCAACGGCGTCGAGCGCGCCCGCGCCCATCGCTTCATAGACGCGCCACGCGTTCGCGCCCACATCGACGGTGACGATCAGGATCGCGCACGGCGCGCGCGCCATGATGCGCCGCGTCGCCTCGATGCCGTCGACGTTCGGCATCACCAGATCCATCAGCACGATGTCGGGCCGCTGCGCGGTGCAGAAATCGACCGCCTGCTGGCCGTCCTGCGCGATCCACAACACTTCATAGTCATGGCGCGCCGCGAGCGCGCGACGCAGCGCTTCGACGGCGAGCGGCGTGTCGTTGACGATTCCGATTTTCATCCGTTTCTCCCCGGGACTAACCGTATGCTTCGCCGATCAGATCGCGCACCGCATCCAGCAGTGCTTCGTCATGAAAACTGCCTTTCGCCAGATAGTAGTCCGCGCCCGCGTTCAGTCCGGCGCGGCGGTCCTCCTCACGATCCTTGTACGAGACGATCATCACCGGCAGCGACTGCAACTGCGGATCGCGCTTGATGAGCGTGACAAGTTCGATGCCGTCCATGCGCGGCATGTCGATGTCGGTAATGACGAGGTCGAAGCGCTCGCCGCGCACGGCGTTCCAGCCGTCCATGCCGTCGACGGCGATTGTCACGTCGTAACCGCGCGTGGCCAGCAGCTTGCGTTCGAGCTCGCGCACGGTGAGCGAATCGTCGACCACGAGTACGCGGCGCGTGGCACGCTGAGCCGCGCGCGCGACGCCGTGTTGCGTGTGCTTCAGATCGCCACCCGTCACGAGCCGTTCGACGGAGCGCAGCCAGTCGTCCACGTCGGCGATCAACACCGGATCGCCGTTCTCCATCAACGCGCCGGCGGTGATGTTGCGGATCTTGCCGAGGCGCGGATCGAGCGGCTGCACCACGAGCATCCGCTCGCCGAGAAAGCGGTCGACCACCACGCCGTAGGTTTGCGAGCCGTCGCCGATGACGATCATGCTGACGGTGCGGCTTTCGTCCGCGGGCGGCGCGGTGTCGAGAATCTGATGCGCGGTGACGACGCCGATACGCCGGCCGGAAAAGGCGATGTGCTGATGCCCTTCGAGCCATTCGATCCGCGTACGATCCACCTGCAGCGTGCGGTTGACATGCGCTAGCGGCACCGCGTACGGCTCGCCGGCCACTTCGATCAGCAGGCTGCGGATCACCGAAAGCGTCAATGGCAACTGCAGTTGCACACGCGTGCCGAGGCCCGGTTCATGCGTGATTCGCACCGTGCCGCGCACGCGTTTGACGATGTCGTGCACCGCGTCGAGTCCAACCCCGCGGCCCGAGACTTCGGTTACCTGGCCGCGCAGCGAGAAGCCGGGCAGAAGCAGGAATTCGAGCAGCTCGGCCTCGGATAGTCGCGCTACCGTTTCCTCGCTCGCGAGTTTCTTGCGCACGATCGACGCGCGCAAGGCGTCGAGATCGATGCCCGCGCCATCGTCGGAAACGGTGATGAGCAGTGCGCCGGCAGTGTGACGCGCGTCGAGCGTGAGCGTGCCTTCCTCCGCCTTGCCGCGCGCGAGGCGCACGGCGGGCGCTTCGATGCCGTGGTCGAGCGCGTTGCGCAGCATGTGGCCGAGCGGCGCTTCGAGCAGATCGAGAATGTCGCGATCCACCTGAGTCGATTCGCCGACCAGTTGCCAGCGCACTTTCTTGCCGAGCGAACGCGCGACGTCGCGCACCATTCGTGCGAGGCCGCTGGTGCCGTCGCCGAACGGGCGCATGCGGCATTGCAGGGCGGCGTCGTAGAGTTGTTGCGACAGATGCGTCGAGCGGCGGTCGAAGCTCTCCAGATCGGCGAGACGCTCGGCCAGCAAATGCTGCGATTCGGCCGTGAGGCGACGCACTTCTTCGAGCGCGGCCTGCGCGCGCGGATCGAGCTTGAGGTCGGCGAGCGTTTCGTGCAGTTGATCCAGCGCGCGAGTGCTGTCGCGTTGGACGCGTTTGACACGCAGCATCGATTGCGCGAAGGGTTTCAGCCAGCGCGATTCGACCAGCGATTCGCCGGACAGCGAGAGCAGACGGTCGAGGTTTTCGGCGCGTACGCGCAACATGCGGCCGAGTTCGGTGGTCGCTGCGATGGCTGTGCTGTTTGACGCGGACGGGGCGGCGAGCGGGGCGTCTTGCTTCTGCTCGGGTACGAGGGCGGCGTTGTCGTCTTGTGTAGCCGCGGGCGTCGCGTTGGCCGGTGTGGCTTCAGCGCGCAGTGCATTGGCTAGCGAGTCGAATACGGCGTCTGGGTCCGGCTGCGCGGCCGGGATGGCCCGCGGACCTTCGGCGCGCAGTGCGCGGGCCAAATCGTTGAACGCGGCGTCAGGGTCCGGGTCCGCATCCGCATTTGCACCGGCAGCAATGGCAGGCTCTTCGGCGACCGCAGTGGTCGCCGGCAGCGTAGAGTCTCGCAGCATCGCCGCGCCGTGCGGCAGCACACCCGACATACGTGTCTGCAATGCCGCCACACACGCGCCGACCGCGTCGCGAGCCGACTCGTCCTCATCGTTGCCGATGCGCGCGACGATATCCACCCCGCGCAGCAACTCGTCGATCCAGGCCGCGTCGAGCAACGCACGCCCTTCTTGCGCGGCGACGAAGCAATCCTCCATCGCATGCGCAAGTTCGACACCAACCTGCACGCCGACAATTCGCGCGGCGCCCTTCAACGAATGCGCGGCCCGCATGCAGGCCTCGAGCGCGGCGGCATCGCGCGGCGTGCGGTCGAGGGCGAGCAGGCCGTCGTTGAGCACGCGCGCCTGGGTCCGCGCTTCTTCGCGGAACAGATCGATCAGCGACGGGCGGCGCGGGTCGTCCGTCATCCGAGACTCCGGTTCAAGGTGTCGAAGAGCGCGTCGGCGTCGAGCAGGCCGACGCTCATGCCGCGCCACGGCGCGACTGCGCGCGTATGCGCAGCGGCGGCATGCGAGAGCGTGGCAGGCGGCGCGCAAAAGCTGGCCGTCGCGATCCGGTGCACGCCGTCGACCTGGTCCACCGGGAACACGGCGTGTTCCTCAGCGCGCGAAACAACGAGGAAGCGCGGCAGATCGTGACGCGCCCGATCGTCGCGTGCGGCGGCGCCGGTTTCGAAGCCGAGCAGGTGCGCGAGCGACAGGCACACCAGCAACTCGCCCTGCACGTTCACTACGCCCAACACCGCGCGATGCTGCCGATGCGGCAATGTATGAATCGGCCGCGTCTGCACGATGCGTTTGAAGATCGGCGTGGGCAGCGCGAGCCATTCGTCGCCGATGCGAAAGACGAGGAACGATTCGCTCGCGCCTTGCGCATCCTGCTGCGGTCGTGCCCGCGCGCGCACTTCATGCTGCGAGAGATCCACCAAGGGAATCGGCCGTTCCAGCAGTTTGGCCGCGGCGGTTTCGAACACCGGGCAATTGAGGCAGCGCACGTACTCGACAAGACGCTCGCACGACGAGTCGCCGCGCACGCCAATGCGATTCCAGCAATCGTCGAAGCTCGCCGTCTGCGCATCAGCCACGTTGCGCTCCCTGCGCGCGCGTCGCGCGTTGCATCAACAGGCGCGCACCGTCTCGGTCGCCCTCGAGTTCAAGCAAGGTCGCGAGATGCGCGAGCGCTTCCGCGTGTTGAGGATCGAGATACAGCGCCTTGCGATACTGGCTGCGTGCAAGGTTCGCGTCGCCGTTGGCATCCGCCAGAACGCCGAGCAGGTAAAACGCGTCGGCGTGCGGGGCGTGATGTTCCAGATAGGCGTTGATCGCCGTGGCCGCTTCCGCGAGGCGGCCGGCGTCGGCTAGCGCGTGCGCGGCTCGCAACGTGTCGCGCGCCGCGTTGATCGGCGCGGTGATTGGCGGCAATGGCGAGTTGCGTAGCGGCGACGTGGTGGCGGGCATCGGCGTCTTGCGCGCGTGTGTCGCGACGTTCTCACGCGGTGTGAACTGCGTTGCACCGCTGAACGGCGTACGCGCAACCGGATCGGGCCACGCGAAAGGCTCCGCGGAAAACACTGGCGGCGACGAGAGTGCGGGAACGTGCGAATGCGTCATCGCGAGTGCGGCGGCCGTAGCGAGCGGTGCAGTGTGCCAGCTATTCCACTGCGTTTCCTCGGGCGCGCTGTGATGGAACGCGAAGGCCAGCGGGATCTTCGCGGGCTGCATGCCGTAGCGCATCAGCAGCCCGGTTTCCGCAGGGCCGACGAACAGCGTGCCGTTTCCGGCCAGCACGCTGGTGAGCGCCTGCAAGGCTTTTTGTTGCGCGTCGCGATCGAAGTAAATCAGCACGTTCCGGCAGAACACGAAGTCGTAGACACCGAGCGACGATGCATCGAGTTGCATCAGATTGGCGCGCGAGAAACGCACTGCTTCGACGATGCGCGGAGCGAGACGCCAGCCGTCTTCGGTGCGCGTGAAGTGCGCGTCGCGAAACGGAAACGCATTGCCGCGAAACGAGTTGCGTCCGTAGACAGCGCGTTGCGCGACGGCGAGCGAGCGGTCGCTGATATCCATTGCGTCGATGCGCAACCGGGCGGCGTCAAAGCCTGCGTCGAGCAGCGTCATCGCGATCGTGTACGGTTCTTCTCCGGTCGAGCAAGGCAGGCTCAGAACGCGCAGCGGCAACGCGTCACCGCGCTCGGCGAGACGTTCATGCGCGAGTCGCGCGAGTGCCTTGAAGGCTTCGGCGTCGCGATAGAACCAGGTCTCCGGCACGACGACTGTTTCGATCAACGCCTGCACCATCGAAGGTGAACCTTGCGCGGCTTCCCAATAGTCGTTGAGCGTGGCCTTGGCGTGGCCATCCGCGCACCACGCCGCCGCGCGCTGATCGACCGCGCGCTCGATCGCGCTATGGCCGAGCGATGCCGCATCGAGCCCGATCGTCCTATGCAACAGTTCGGCGAAGCGTCGGTAGAGCGGTGCGTTGTCATGATGCGCGTTCATGCGTGCGCCTCGGGAAAGAGGAGCGCTTTGACGTCGTCGGGCAGCAGATGCTCAATGCGAATCCACTGCACGAGACCGCCCGCTTCGCTCGCGACCGGCCCGAGATACCGCGCGTGCGGCATGTCGAGTCCGGCATCGTGAAACGCCGACATGTCGAGTCGAATCGTGCGCGTCGCGCCTTCGAGCAGCAGCGCGAGCAGGCGCGTCGTGCCCGCGTGCGGATAGCGCACCAGCACGATGCGCGTCGACATCAGTTGCGCGGCGGGACGGCCGAGCGCGAGCGCCGGCAGATCGATCAGCGGCAGCGGCGCGCCTTCGTGATCGAGCACGCCCGCGACCCACGGCGGCGCGCCGGGGATCGTCTTCGGCGGCGACTGCGGCGTGAGCGGCATCAGACGCTCCACCTGCGTCGCGTCGATCACGTACCGTTCGCTATCGAGCGTGAAGAGGATGAAGAGCATCGGCGTGTGCGAGAGCGATGGATGGGCGTGCGGGTATCGGTGTCCGGCGGCGCGGCGTGGCGCGTCAGGCCGTCACCTTGAAGCGCGACACGCCGGTGCGCAGACTGTTGGCGACGTGCGTCAGATCGTCGATCGCCTGGGTCGACTGGCGCAGCGACTCCGCCGTCTGCTGCGCGGCCTCCGAGAGTTGCGTCAGCGCCTGGGTGATCTGCTCGGCGCCGGTGGCCTGCGTCTGCATGCCTTCGTTGACCATCGAGAAGCGCGGCGCGAGTTGCTGCACCTGCTGGATGATCTGCGTGAGATGGCCGCCGACGTTCTGCACGTCGAGCATGCCGCGCCGCACTTCTTCGGAGAACTTGTCCATACCCATCACGCCGGCCGCCACCGCGGACTGGATTTCCTTGACCATCTGTTCGATGTCGTAGGTCGCCACGGCGGTCTGATCGGCGAGGCGGCGAATCTCGGTTGCCACGACCGCGAAGCCGCGGCCGTATTCGCCGGCTTTTTCCGCTTCGATCGCCGCGTTCAGCGAGAGCAGGTTGGTCTGATCCGCAACCTTGGTGATGGTGGCGACGACCTGATTGATGTTGCTGGCCTTCTCGTTGAGGATCGCGAGCTTCGCGTTGACCGAGCCGGCCGCTTCCATCACGAGGCGCATGGTTTCTTCCATGCGCGCGAGACCGGCGTGACCGGTGCCCGCGAGCGCCGCCGACTGGCCGGCCACTTCGGACACTTCGTTCATGGTACGCAGCAGGTCGCGCGAGGTCGCGAAGATTTCACGCGACGTGGCGCCGATCTCCGTGGTGGTGGCCGCAGTCTCGTTCGCCGTGGCTTGCTGTTCGCGCGAGGTCGCGGCGATTTCCGTCACAGACGTGGTCACCTGCACCGCCGATTTCTGCGCCTGTCCGACCAGCGCGGTGAGTTCGTCGGTCATGCGGTTGAAGCCCGCCTCCAGCGCGCCGATTTCGTCCGCGCGATTCAGTTGCAGACGCTGGGTCAGGTCGCCCGTGCGCATCACGTCGACGACGCGGAGCACTTTGGCCATTGGCGTAGTGACCGCGCGCAGCAGCCAGTATCCGGCCAGCACGGCCGCGATGGCGGCAAGCAACAGCATGACGAGCAACACGACGCGGGTTGCCTCGACCGAATTGCGGATGCTTTCGGCGGCTTTGTCCGCAGCGGCTTTGTTGATTTCGACCAGCTTGCGCGCCGAGAGGCGGCCCGCTTCCCAGATCGGTGTCAGTTGTGTGTTGAAGACGCGCACGGCGTTCTCTTTCGAGCTCGGCAGAGCATTCAGCAGCGATGCCTGGATCGGCAGGTACTGCGTGTGTTGCTGGCGGAAGTCGTTGAAGAACTCACGATCGGTGTCGCGGAAGATGGTCGCGCCGTAATCGCCGAACAGCTTCTGCAGCGTTTGCTCGGTCTCCTGCAAACGATCGGTGTCGCGCTTGATGGACTCGGGGTCCACGTCCACGTAAATGAGGCGCTGTGTGACGGTGTAGTTCTCGAACCAGGCCGCGCGCATCGCGGTCGCGTAGTAGAGGCCGGGCATCGAATCTTCCTGCTGGCTCTTCGCGTCGCGGTCGATGCCGCCGAGCTGCTCGAAAGTGACGATTGCCATTGCCAGCATCACGATCAGCACGATCCCGAAGCTGCACAGAATCCGTTGCCGGATGGTCCATTGTTTCACGCGCACGCCCCTTACTTTTTCGCTTGTCTCGACCCGTGCTGTCGATGTGGTCCGACCTGCTATCGACGGGCTGGAAAAGCTTTGCGGGTTGTCAGAACTATCCGACAGGTTATGCGGCGAATTTTACATTGATCGGTGGAATGGGGAAGCGGGGTATCGCCCTGGCGCGCGGAGGTGCACGGATGTAGCGTGCGCTGAATCAGCTTTGGGACTTCTTGGTATCGCGCGTGATCTGCCGGATGCTTGTCTCCGGTGTCGGCAACGCTTCTGGCATGGTTCCACCAAGTTCACGGATGGTGTCGCGGACTTTGCCGCCCACCTCAAAATGCGTCTGATTGGCTTGCCGCTTGCCTTGCACACCGTCGCGGCGCAATTTCTCCTCCGTTTGGGTCGCGCGGAAAAGATTGGCGGCTAGCTCGGTGCTGCCCATATGGTCGAGAATTTTCTGACTCTTTTTCAAACTCTTGCGCACGTGGATGTCCTTTGCGCCCAAGCCACCATAGAGGCCGCGATAGCCATGATCCTGGAAGACTGCATAATCGAGTGTGGTTTGGACGCCGGCACTGCGGGCGGTTGCGCTTAGTTTCTTGTTGTGAAGAGTGAGTTCACCGCGCAGCATCAGGCGACGCTGATCCTCCACCATACTGGCAAAAGCCTTGCCGTCACCGATTTCCTGACGTCTGGTCTGAATCGCAAAGTATGTTTGGCCGTTTGCGATGACGGGCTTCGACGGATCGCCATTCTGTACGACGAGATAGCACGCATATCGCGAGAGGCGGAAGTCTTCGACCGTGCGTTGCGCGCCGGAGCCGAGGCCGACCATTTTTCCCACTTGGGAAAAATGGTCGGAAACGCTGTGGCCCGAGCGCTTGCACGCTTCGCTTGCCTTCTCGATGACGCGCCTGAACTTGTCCCACGTTGCATATTCGAGAAGCGGCTGAAGCTCTCTCGCTGACCAGAACTCGACATTGTGTTCGCTGAATTGCTTGATGCCGTCGAAAGTGTGATTCGTCATAGTGGCTCCCTTGGTTCGTTACGTGGACAGCCGTGCCGATGCGTGACATCCGGCAACCTCACGTCGATTTTATGAACGGGGCTTCGACTAGGCCATCAGACACCGGAGATCAACGCGTCAGGATTATCGTCGGCTGAAGCAGTGCTTTCCTACGCTGGCAGGGCAACGTGGGCGACATGGGTCGCGGTGCGCCGATGTACCGCGTTACACGGGTAATGTCCCGTTACCACTTGCAGCATCTATTTCTGCGCGCGCCCGCCACAATCCGTTCCATGCCTCAACGGCGAGGAGTCAAACATGAAAAAGATCGCAGTGGCGTTGGTGATGGTGGGAAGTCTGAGCGTGGCCGGGCAAGCATCGGCGCACGGCAATGGCGGCGATGTCGTCGGTGCGCTGATCGGCGGGGCCGTGCTCGGGGCGGTGGTGACCTCCGTGCTGAATCCGGCGCCGGTGGTGGCTTACCAGCAGCCCGTGTACGCGCAGCCGGCGTATCAGCCCGCGCCGGTCTATGCGCAAGCGCCGCCGGGATACTGCTATGACCAATACCGACAGGCCTACGTGGCGTGCGGTGCGCCACCGCCGCCGGCTCAATACGGATATCCGCAGCCTCAGGGTTGGTAATCAATCGCAGAGCGCGCGCGTGGTCGTGCGCGTCCACAGACAAAAAGGCCGTCGTGTTACGCGACGGCCTTTTCATTTCAAGCGCGACTCAGTGCCTGTGATGCAACCACTCCGCATAGTGCGTGTCGAGCCAGCGCTCGAGTCTTTGAGGCTTTGTCTTCTGGTGATAGTGGGACGCGGCCCAGATAGCAACGCCGACCAGCAACATGACAGCAGGCCCCAGCAAATAAGCGATCAACGATTCAGACATGGGAGCCTCCGTATCGAGTTGCGTCCACCCTTCAGTTTAGGCGATGAAACGCGGGAGAAAAGGTCCGCGTGATGCGATTGTGGCCGGCGGCTCAGCGGCGTCTTAGCCCTCACCCTTGAAACCTAGTAAAAAATAGAATTTCATATTTCGAGCAGGCAGTTGGGGCGGATGCGAAGTGATTTGTGTACCAATAAAACTGGATGTTTGGAAGGCGCGGCGCCCCACGAGGCACCTTCAGGGCGTACTGGTCGCAACTCTACGCGTGCCTTCGATCTGTGCATCTACAAAATCCGCCCACCGCTGCATAAGCCATCGCTGCCTGGCGGCGTTGGCCGCGCTCGCACCTTGCTCGATACGCTCGGGCGCCGCCGCTGAGTTCTGCGCGTCTGACGATTGTGTTATCTCGCGCAGATGCGCTGCTGCGGTGCGCCGGAAGTCATGCAGGACGAAATGCTCCACGTCAAGGCCGAGCGCCTTGACCGCCTGGTTCAGCGTACTTTTGGCGATCGGCCGGTCGTCGCCCCTGACGCTCGGGAATACGAATTTCCGGCTCGCCCTGGCGTGGTCGAGTTCGCGCAGCATAGAGACTGCCTGCTGCGAAAGCGGCACGCGCTGATCGCGGTCTTTTCTCAGGCGTGCCGCGGGTATCGTCCACATCGCCTTGTCCAGATTGAATTCGGCCCACGTCGATTCGATCAGGTCCGACTTGCGCACCATCGTCAGCACCAGCAGGTGCAGCGCCAGCTTCAGAGGACGGCGAATACTCGACGCGTCGATCGAGCGAAACATCGCGCCGATCTCGTCGCCGGAGAGCACGCGGGTGCGGCTGTCGAAAGTAGCGATGGAGCGCGCCGGCACGACCTCGGCCGGATTGCTGGCCGCGAGTTGCCGGGCGACCAGATATTCGTAGAGACGCTTCACCACGTTGCGCGTATGCAGCGCCATTTTCGGCGAACCGCGATTCTTGATTCTCTCGCATATCGCGACGATGTCATCGGCGGTCACCGCTTTGATCCGCATGTGGCCGATGGCGGGCAAGATGTCCTTGTCGAGCGCGCGCCGCGTGGTGCGACGGTATTCCTCTGACTTGCCGGCCATTTCCGTGGCGAGATAAAGCTCGGCGGCTTCGCGCAGGACATCGGCTTTGCTTTCCGCGCCTCGGTCGCGCCGCGCCGTGGCGACTGGCGAGATGCCTTGCGCGACCATCTCCGCATACTTCTGCGCCTTGGCGCGCGCGACGCGCAGCGAGATCATCCGGTAGTCGCCGATGGTGGCGAGCGGTTGGCGTTTGCCGTTCAACGAATAACGGAAGCGCCAGATCTTGGTGCCGGTCGTCATGACTTCGATGACGAGGCCGTTGCCGTCAGCGACGCAATAGCGGGTGTCGCGCGGTTCGAGAGCGCGAATCTGAGCTTCGGTGAGCGGGACGGCTAAGCGGGGCATGTTCGGATCGCGGGTATTCGGACAGCGGCGATTTTAAAGCTTTTGGCTGCTGTGTACCAAAGATTTGGCGATTTTTGGGTCAACGGAGCGGGGCGTTTGCGTTCGTGAATCTCCGCTTAGGATGACCAGAAAGTCCCTTGCAATAGGACCCGGTAGCCGATGCTGCAGACACTCGCTCACTTCCCGATACAGAACCTGCTAAAAATTACTCCGAGCAGGTCATCGGAACTGAACTCACCAGTGATCGAATTCAGCTGATCTTGCGCGAGCCGTAGTTCCTCGGCGAACAAATCAAGCGCCTGCGAGTTTTGATCGGCGTGTGCGGCTGCAGTCGCCAGATGCTCCTCGGCTGCCCGCAATGCAATGAGATGCCGCTCGCGCGCCAGATACACGCTTTCCGCTCCCGCCTGCCAGCCGGCGATCCGCAACAGTTCGTCGCGCAACAGCGCGACGCCATCGCCCTGTTTCGCGGAGAGTCGCACTTCGCTCAGTTCGAGATCCGCGTCGAGCGCTTGTGCCGCTGGCGCGAGGCCGGTCAGGTCCGTCTTGTTGAGCACGCGTACCACCGGCACGCCGCGCGGAAAGCGCCCGGCAATCGCATCGTCTTCAGCCGTCATGCCGGCGCGCGCATCGAGCAGATGCAGCACCACATCGGCGCGCTCGATTTCGCTCCACGTGCGTGCAATGCCGATTTTTTCGACTTCGTCCTCGGTATCGCGCAGACCGGCGGTGTCGATCACGTGCAGCGGGATGCCTTCGATCTGAATCGTCTGCGCGACCTTGTCGCGCGTCGTCCCGGCGATCGGCGTGACGATGGCCAGCTCGGCTCCGGCCAGCGCGTTCAGCAGCGATGATTTGCCGACGTTCGGCTGCCCGGCCAGCACCACCGAGAGCCCTTCGCGCAACAACGCGCCTTGCCGCGCTTCGCTCAGCACGTGCGCGAGACGCTCGCGTATGCGTGCGAGCTTGCCGCGGGCGTCGGCGGCTTCGAGGAAGTCAATCTCTTCTTCGGGGAAGTCGAGCGTCGCTTCGACCAGCATGCGCAGCGTGATCACGTCTTCGACCAGCGCGTGAATGTCGCGCGAGAACGCGCCGTCGAGCGAGCGGCCCGCTGAGCGCGCGGCGGCTTCGGTGCTGGCCTCGATCAGATCGGCGACCGCTTCGGCCTGCGCCAGATCCAGCTTGTCGTTGAGGAAGGCGCGGCGCGTGAATTCGCCGGGCTCGGCGAGGCGCAGACCGAACGCGCGGCCGGCGTCGATGCAACGCTGCAGCACGAGTTGCAGCACCACCGGACCGCCGTGGCCTTGCAGTTCGAGCACGTGCTCGCCGGTGTAGGAGTGCGGCGCCGGAAAATACAGTGCGATGCCGCGGTCGAGTGCGTTGCCGCTCGCGTCAAGGAACGGCACGTAGCTAGCGTGGCGCGGCGCCAAAGTCTGACCGGTGAGTGCCTGCATCAGCGGCTGGGCTGCCGCCTCGCCCGCACGGCCGAACGAAATCCGCACGACCCCGATTCCTCCCCGGCCGGGCGCGGTGGCAATGGCGACGATCGGATCGGAGTCGGTGGTGAGCATAAAAAGCGTGGCAGAAGCAGAGAGGAGGGGAGGGCGCCGCCGGTCAGCGCGGCGCGAGGCATTGTAACGCGCGCGCATTCGGTGCCCGTGTCGCGGCGCTCTTGTTGATGGCGGAAGCTGACTTATGCCGACGGTTGGGATTTATCTCAAACGAGCTAGGATTGCTACTGCGTTCCTTGAGAATAAATCAGAAGTTGTAGGACGGCGAGGTCACAGACAGGCGTGCTAGACAAGGAAAACACCAAAATTCTACAAATTCGGCAGACCCATTGCCCGAAGCGCCTCGCAAGCTAAAACTATCTCAAATACGCTAAAACTAAACTCGCCCGGTTGTCAACTGTTTGAACGTTGAATTGCACAATCCGGCCCATGCCGACCAATAAAGAAAAAGCCGCCTTCGCCAAACGGTTGAAGGACCTGCTGGAGCCGCTGAAGATTCGCGGCGGGACCAAGCTCGCCGAGCAATTCAACCTTCGCTATCGAGGCGAGCGGGAGGTCACGCCGCAAACCGCGCATAAGTGGTTATCTGGTACGACGATTCCTAAGCCCGATAAGTTGCGTACGTTAGCCGAATGGCTGAACGTGAAAGAGCATTGGCTGCATTACGGACCGTCGCCGGGCGTGAATGCGAGGCCGCTGGCGCGCGGCGAGAAATATCCGCCGTCGCCGGAAACGATTGAGCTCGCTTCCAAAATCGAGTCGCTTACACCGAAAGACCGGTTTCTGGTTCAGGAGATGATCGTTCGCTTTTACGGCGAAGACGCGGAGCCGGGCGAGGAATAAGTACGGCATTGCGTAACGCGTTTGCCGCGAGCATGAAAAAAGCCGCCCGGTTTTGCGCCGGGCGGCTTTTTTTCTGCTGCTAACAGAGCTTTAGACGACGGCGGGCGTTTCCGCCCACCTCACGCAATTGTCATCAAGCCGCTTTTGCCTTCGTTTGCCCCATCATCCGCGTGATGTAGTACTGCTGGGCGATCGACAGCACGTTGTTCACGACGTAGTACAGCACCAGACCGGCCGGGAAGAAGAAGAACATGACCGAAAACGCGATCGGCATGAACATCATCATCTTGGCTTGAACCGGGTCCGGCGGCGTCGGGTTCAGCTTGGTCTGCAGGAACATGGAGACGGCCATCAGCACCGGCAGGATGAAGAACGGATCCTGTTGCGACAGATCGTGAATCCACAGAATCCACGGCGCGCCGCGCATTTCCACCGACGACAGCAGCACCCAGTACAGCGAGATGAACACCGGAATCTGGATCACGACCGGCAGGCAGCCGCCGAACGGATTCACCTTCTCGGTCTTGTACAACTCCATCAGCGCCGAGTTCATCTTCTGCGGATCGCCCTTGAAACGTTCGCGCAGCGCTTGCATACGCGGCGTGATCGCCTTCATGCGCGCCATCGACTTGTAGCTCGCAGCCGACAGCGGGAAGAACACCGCCTTGATCAGCAGCGTGAGCAGCACGATCGACCAGCCCCAGTTGCCGACATAGCTGTGGATCTTTTCGAGCAGCCAGAACAGCGGCTTCGCGATGATCGTCACCCAGCCGTAGTCCTTCACCAGTTCCAGACCCGGTGCGATGCCTTCGAGCATGCGCTCTTCTTCCGGACCGGCGAACAGCTTGGCCGACACGTCGACCGTTTGGCCCGGGGCAATGGTCGGCACCCGCTCCTTCACGCCGACGCGATACAGCGCCGGATCGATCTTCTCGACGTAGATGTCGCGCTTCACGCCCTGCTGCGGAATCCAGGCCGACGCGAAGTAATGCTGGACCATCGCGATCCAGCCGTTGTCGGCCGAGGTCGCGTAATCGTGCTTGTTCTTGTCGATGTCGCCGAACGTCATCTTCTGGAAGTGATGCTGGTCGGTGTAGACAGCCGGTCCGATGAACGTGTGCGAGAAGCGCGGCGTTTCCACCGGCTGATCGTCACGCACCAGTTCCATATAGACCGACGGGCTCACCGGCGTGGTGCCGACGTTCTGAATCTTCGTGTCGACGCCGATCACATAACTGCCGCGCGTGAACGTGTAGGTCTTGATGACCTTCACGCCACCCTTCACCGGCGACTCGAAGCTGAGCTGGAACGACTTTTCGTCGCCCGTCAGGTCGTGCTGCTGGTTCGGCAACGGCGTGTAGATGTCGTTGTGATTCGGGAAATCGCCGCCGAGCAGGCCCGTGCGCGCCAGATACGTATGGTTCGCGGTGCGGTCGAACAGCGTGATGACGAGGTCCGGCTGCTTGCCGTCACCCTTGTTCACGAGCGACAGCTTCGACAGCGTGCCGCCGCGAGTGTCGATTTCGCCGCTATAGACGTCGGTATTGAACTTGACCAGTTGCGATTGCGTGGCCGTCGGCGCGTTGCCCGGTGCGGCTGCGTTCGTTGCCGGCAGATCGGCGGGCTGGGTTCCCGGCGTCGTGGTTCCCGGTGCGGCGCTACCGACGGTCTTGGTCGGCGTGGCGCTCGGGAAGAACATCGACGGGCGTCCGTGGTCGCGTTGCCAGTTGTCGAACAGCATGACCGCTGACATGAAAAAGATGACCCATAGGACGGTGCGTTTGATATCCATGCGTTGTCTCAGTGTCGATGGAACGGCGCGTCAGCGCTTTTCAGAAGTGGGAGGCGGGACGAGATCGATGCCGCCCGCGGAAAACGGGTGGCAGCGGCAAATACGCCTGGCGGCGAGATAAGTCCCGCGCGCGGCGCCATGATACTGGATTGCTTCGCGCGCGTAATCAGAGCAGGAAGGGTAAAAACGGCACCGGTTGCCGAGCATTGGGCTCACGGCAACCTTGTAGAAACGCAGTAAAGCGATGAGTACCGTTTGCATGGCTGGTGCGGCCGGACAGCGCCGCGCAACGTGGAGTACCGGGCGACGCCCGCTCAGCATAGCCGCCGGAGCGGCCTGAACTGCAAAGCGGGCGGTCACTTGAGCGTCATTCCGTCTTGGGCGCTTCCGCGGGCGGCGCCTCGCGACGGGTCACTTCGCGCGCTGCCTTGTCGAGCAACGCCTCGATTTCGCTGCGGCACAACGCCCTCAACGGCGGCGACGAGGCGCTCGGCAAAGCCTTCTTGTCGAAGCGCGTGTGCAAACGCAGCAGCACATCCCAACCGCCGAATTCCGCGCGACGCAGCCGGAAGGCTTCACGCGCGATTCGACGTACCAGATTACGCGTGGCCGCGCGCGGCGCATACTTCTTGCCGATCACGAGGCCCAGGCGAGCTTCGTTGCCGGTGGGCCGGCCGTACACCACGAAGTGCGCGGTGCGGCGCCACGGGCGCAAACGAAAAACGGATGAAAATTCATCCGTTTTCAGCAGCCTTGCGGCTTTGGGGAAGGCGGCTTGCGCTCGCAACGGAACCGAGCCCAGTTGCTGCGCTTCAGCCGTTCCCGCCTTACCGCGGGCTTCACTACCCGGCATAAGCGTCGCGTGCAACGCCTGCCTTAGATGGCGAGGCGCTTGCGGCCCTTCGCGCGACGTGCGTTGATGACCTTGCGGCCACCTGCGGTCTTCATGCGAACGCGGAAGCCGTGGGTGCGCTTGCGACGGGTAACGGAAGGTTGGTAAGTACGTTTCATGTTGCTCTCACTTGATCGAAAAATAACCGCGCGATCATCGCTGAAAGCGCAATGGCCGGTGGTTCGCTGAATTGGTTTTCGCGGAACCCGCTATTTAAACCGGTTTTTCGTTGACCGTCAATAGTTTAGCCTGGTTCGGCCCGGCCCCATGAGGAGCCAGCCTCGTGATCCGTCC
Organism: Paraburkholderia sp. BL17N1; assembly: GCF_003634175.1. Taxonomy (NCBI): domain Bacteria; kingdom Pseudomonadati; phylum Pseudomonadota; class Betaproteobacteria; order Burkholderiales; family Burkholderiaceae; genus Paraburkholderia; species Paraburkholderia sp. BL17N1. The sequence continues at coordinate 1,356,003 of NZ_RBIW01000001.1, read as the reverse complement.
CTGTGGATAACTCCCTTGCGGGTCCGTTTTGGCGTTAGAATCTCGCCTTACTTCCCAAAAATCCTGCACGCCGCTCCGGCTCGCTCGTCCCGCAAACCCTTGTGGCACAAGCGCCTGGAGCCATTGCGCCTGGTTAGTCTCGCTGCTCAGGGCCTTGTTGCGTGCGCGCGACAGGGGCAGCGGCAACCGCCGTGCACACCATAACGACAGCAACTCGATGAACGATTTCTGGCAACACTGTTCCGCCTTGCTGGAGCGTGAGCTCACGCCCCAGCAGTACGTGACGTGGATCAAACCGTTGGCCCCGGTCGCCTTCGACGCCGCTGCGAACACGCTTAGCATCGCTGCGCCGAACCGTTTCAAGCTCGACTGGGTCAAGAGCCAGTTCTCCGGCCGCATCGCGGATATGGCGCGCGATTTCTGGCACGCTCCCGTCGACGTCCAATTCGTGCTCGACCCGAAAGCCGGCATGCGCGCCCCTGCGGCGGCCGCGCCGGCACCGGCTTCTGCGCGCCCGGCCTCCGCGCCTAGCTCGATGGGTGGTAGCGCCGGCAATGGCGCTGCGGTGGACGCAGCCGTCGGCGCCGTGCAAGCGGCGCAGGCGGCACGCGCCGCTGGTATGAATGGCGCGAACAACGCCATGGCCAACCTCAACGCGAATGCCCGCGCCGCAGCTGAACACAACGCGAACGCACGCGCTGCGGCCGCTGAAGATTCCGTTGACCTCGATTTGCCCAGCCTCGATGCGAACGAAGCCGCGGCCGCCCGTCGCACGTGGCGTCCGGGCCAAAGCGCGAGTTCAAGCGGTAACAGCGGCGAAAACGACTCGATGTACGAGCGTTCCAAGCTGAACCCGGTGCTGACCTTCGACAACTTCGTGACCGGTAAGGCCAACCAACTGGCGCGCGCCGCGGCGATTCAGGTCGCGGACAATCCCGGCATCTCGTACAACCCGCTGTTTCTGTATGGCGGCGTCGGCCTCGGCAAGACTCACCTGATCCACGCGATCGGCAACCAGCTTCTGATGGACAAAGCCGGCGCGCGGATCCGCTACATCCACGCGGAACAGTATGTGTCCGACGTGGTGAAGGCGTACCAGCGCAAGGCGTTCGACGATTTCAAACGCTACTACCACTCGCTCGACCTGCTGCTGATCGACGATATTCAATTCTTCTCCGGCAAGTCGCGTACGCAAGAGGAATTCTTCTACGCGTTCGAGGCGCTGGTCGCCAACAAGGCGCAGGTGATCATCACCAGCGACACGTATCCGAAGGAAATTTCGGGTATCGACGACCGGCTGATCTCGCGCTTCGACTCCGGCCTGACCGTGGCGATCGAGCCGCCCGAGCTGGAAATGCGCGTCGCGATTCTGATGCGCAAGGCGCAATCCGAGTTCGTGAGCCTGAATGAAGACGTCGCGTTCTTCGTCGCGAAACACTTGCGCTCGAACGTGCGTGAACTCGAAGGCGCGCTGCGCAAGATCCTCGCGTACTCGAAGTTCCACGGCCGCGAAATCACGATCGAAGTGACGAAAGAAGCGCTGAAAGACCTGCTGACAGTACAGAACCGGCAGATTTCGGTGGAAAACATCCAGAAGACCACGGCTGACTTCTACAGCATCAAGGTCGCGGACATGTATTCGAAGAAGCGTCCCGCGAACATCGCGCGGCCGCGGCAGATCGCCATGTATCTGGCGAAAGAGCTGACCCAGAAAAGCTTGCCGGAAATCGGCGAGCTGTTCGGCGGACGCGACCACACCACGGTGCTGCACGCGGTGCGCAAAATCGCCGATGAGCGCAGCAAGGACGCGCAACTGAACCACGAACTGCACGTGCTGGAGCAGACGCTGAAGGGCTGAGCCGTCTGTCTGGAAAAAACGACCTGTTTATTTCCAAACTCGCCCCCATTTTAGTGAGGCGGTTCCGTTTTCAGGCACAATACAGGTTTAACCGCCCGGCGGCCGCGGGCGGATTTCACGCCGTGACAGGCGCAGCGTGGCGCCGGCGGGGAGTCGTGGCTGCGCGCGGGATAGCTTGCCTGGCAAGGCGCGCAGGCCGTTATATCAACGAAGGAACTCTATGCAACTGGTCAAGACCGAACGCGATAACCTCCTCAGGCCGCTGCAAACTGTGAGCGGCATCGTCGAACGCCGCCATACGTTGCCGATCCTCGCCAATTTGCTGATTACCAAGAACGGCCCTGATGTGTCGTTCCTGTCCACCGACCTCGAGTTGCAGATCACCACGCGTGCGGATTTCGGCGTGGGCGGCGATTCGGTGGCGACCACGGTGGCAGCGAGAAAGCTCCTCGACATTCTGCGCGCCATGCCCGACGGGCAGGTCACGCTCACGCTGAACGACAAGCGTCTGACCGTGCAGTCCGGCAAGAGCCGCTTTGCGCTGCAAACGCTCGCCGCGGACGAATTCCCGACGGTCGCGCAAGCTAAAGACTACGGCGCGAACCTTGTGGTTCCCCAGAAGACGTTCCGCCAGTTGCTCGGCATGGTCCATTTTTCGATGGCCCAGCAGGACATTCGTTACTACCTGAACGGCATGCTGCTGGTGGTGGACGGCGACCAGCTGATGGCGGTCGCCACGGACGGCCACCGTCTGGCGTTCTCGTCCATGAAGATCGAAGGCTCGTTCCAGCGTCAGGAAGTGATCATCCCGCGCAAGACGATCCTGGAACTCCAGCGTCTGCTGGAAGACATCGACGACACGCTGAAGATCGACATCGCGCAGACGCAGGTCAAGTTCACGTTCGGCCAGGTCGAACTGGTGTCGAAGCTGGTGGAAGGCAAATTCCCCGACTTCCAGCGCGTGATTCCGAAGTCGCACAAGAATCAGTTCGTGATCGGCCGTGAAGAACTGCAGCGCTCGCTGCAACGCGCCGCGATTCTGACCTCGGACAAATTCAAGGGCGTGCGCTGCATCATCGAGCCGGGCCAGTTGAAGATCATGTCGACCAACGCCGACCAGGAAGAGGCGCAGGAAGAACTGGAAATCGCATACGACGGCGACAGCGTCGATATCGGGTTCAACGTCACGTATCTGCTCGACGTGCTCGCGAACCTGAAGGTCGACACGTTGCAAGTGAGCCTGGGCGACGCCAGCTCCAGCGCGTTGATCACGATTCCCGAGAACGACGAATTCAAATACGTCGTCATGCCGATGCGCATCTAACGCGTCCAACACCAAGAACACACCAAGGGGCGCAGCGCCCCTTTGGCGTTTTTATGGTGATTTGAAAAGTCCCGAGCAGCAACCTTGCAGCAACGCAGAACCGGAAAAAATCCATGACTGAAACGAACAATTCGCAACCCGACAACAGCTACGGCGCATCCTCGATTCAGATCCTCGAAGGTCTGGAGGCGGTGCGCAAGCGGCCCGGGATGTACATCGGGGATACATCGGACGGGACCGGTCTGCATCACCTCGTATTCGAAGTGCTGGACAACTCCATCGACGAAGCGTTGGCGGGGCATTGCAACGACATCCAGGTGATCATTCACGCGGACAACTCCATTTCCATCACCGACAACGGCCGCGGCGTGCCGACCGGTCTGAAGATGGACGACAAGCACGATCCGAAGCGCAGCGCCGCTGAAATCGTGATGACCGAGTTGCACGCCGGCGGCAAGTTCGACCAGAACAGCTACAAGGTGTCCGGCGGCCTGCACGGCGTGGGCGTGTCGTGCGTGAACGCATTGTCGGCGTGGCTGCGTTTGACCATTCGCCGCGACGGCAAGAAGCACTTCATGGAATTCCACCGTGGCGTGCCGCAGAACCGCATTATCGAAGAGATCGACGGCGTGGCTGTTTCGCCGATTCAGGTTGTCGGCGAGACCGAGAACCGCGGCACCGAAGTGCACTTCCTCGCTGACGAGACGATTTTCGGCAACATCGAATATCACTACGATATTCTGGCCAAGCGGATTCGCGAACTGTCGTTCCTGAATAACGGCGTGCGGATCAAGTTGACCGACCAGCGTACCGGCAAGGAAGAAGATTTCGCGTTCGTGGGCGGCGTGAAGGGCTTTGTCGAGTACATCAACAAGAACAAGTCCGTGCTGCACCCGAACATTTTCCACATCAGCGGCGAGAAAGACGGCGTGGGCGTGGAAGTGGCGATGCAGTGGAACGACAGCTACAACGAAAACGTGCTGTGCTTCACGAACAACATTCCGCAGCGTGATGGCGGGACGCACTTGACCGGGTTGCGTGCGGCGATGACGCGCGTGTTGAACAAGTACATCAACGATCACGAAGTCGCGAAGAAGGCGAAGGTTGAGACTTCGGGCGACGATATGCGTGAAGGGTTGTCGTGTGTGTTGTCGGTGAAGGTGCCGGAGCCGAAGTTCAGCGCGCAGACGAAGGACAAGCTGGTGTCGTCGGAAGTGCGCGCGCCGGTGGAGGATGTGGTCGCGAAGGCGCTCGAAGAGTTTCTGCTCGAGACGCCGAATGACGCGAAGATTATTTGCAGCAAGATTGTCGATGCCGCGCGCGCGCGGGATGCGGCTCGGAAGGCGCGTGAGATGACGCGTCGCAAGGGTGTGCTCGACGGTGTTGGGCTGCCTGGGAAGCTGGCGGATTGCCAGGAGAAGGATCCGGCGAAGTCCGAGATTTATATCGTCGAGGGTGACTCGGCAGGCGGGTCGGCGAAGCAGGGTCGCGATCGGAAGTTTCAGGCGATTTTGCCGCTGCGCGGCAAGGTGCTGAATGTGGAGAAGGCAAGGTATGACAAGCTGCTTTCTTCGGAGCAGATTGTGACGCTGATTACGGCGCTGGGTTGCGGGATTGGTAAGGAAGACTACAACCTCGACAAGCTGCGTTATCACCGCATCATCATCATGACCGATGCTGACGTTGACGGTGCGCACATTCGGACGCTGTTGTTAACGTTCTTCTATCGGCAGATGCCGGAGATGATCGAGCGTGGGTATATCTATATCGCGCAGCCGCCGTTGTTCAAGATCAAGGCGGGTAAGGATGAGCGGTATTTGAAGGATGAGGCCGAGGTCAATGCTCACATTCTGAAGCTGGCGCTGCAGGGGTCGGAGTTGTTGGCATCTGAAGGGGCTACGCCTATCACCGGCGATGCGTTGGGGGAGTTGGCTCGGGCTTATTTGCTGGCTCAGGGTGTTGTTAACCGGTTGAGCCGGTTGTATGACGCCGGGGCGCTTGAGGCTGTGATGGATGGGATTGCGATCGACCTGTCTAGCGAGGAAGCGGCGGATGCGTCGGCTAAGGCTCTTGAGGCGAAGTTGCGCGATGATCCGTTGAAGCCGGAAGTTAAGGTTACGACGATGTATGACCCGGTGAGGGAGCTGCGCTCGCTGCGGGTTGCGCGGACGCATCACGGGAATCAGAAGATTTCTGTGTTGGATCAGGATTTTCAACTCACCGCTGACTATCAACAGCTGATCAATACCGCTAATACGTTTAAGGGGTTGATTGGGACTGGCGCTGTCATTAAACGTGGCGAGCGGAGTATGGCGGTTACTGATTTCAAGTCCGCTATGAAGTGGTTGTTGGCGGATGCTGAACGCAATATTTCAAAGCAGCGCTACAAAGGCCTGGGCGAGATGAATCCTGGGCAGCTTTGGGAGACTACGATGGATCCGACTGTGCGTCGTCTTCTTCGGGTGCAGATTGAGGATGCTATTGCGGCCGATGGGATCTTCACTACGCTCATGGGGGATGATGTGGAGCCGCGGCGGGCTTTCATTGAGTCGAATGCGCTTAGGGCGGGGAATATTGATGTTTGAGAGCCCCACCGCGTTGTAGAAAGCTCGCAACGAACTCGGTACGCCGGAATCTTTGAGCGTTCTTCGATTAGATGGAGCCAGCCGGTTCAGGCTGGCTTTTTCTTTACAGGGAGTAGATTTTTGCGTGGGCTACGATGGCAACGCGATCATCGTGACCGATGACAGATGTTGGATATTCGCGTGTCTGCGCAGTTCCCCAATATGCGAACCTGCCCGCATTTTTGTGTGCGAGGCGGTTAGCGGATTTACCCGCGTGCGTTGATGAAGCGCTCACCAAACAGGATGGCAAACTGGTTCATGGCTGATTTCCAGTCGAGGGAGCACAAAGGCGGAGATAGCTTGAATTGAAAGTGTTATCAATAGCCAACTATCAATATACCCTTAAGAGGTAGCCGCATCCTGTTACTCGCATACATCGTCTCAAAGAAAGCAACTACCCGGTCGAAATCAGGATTGCTGGCGCCTGCCGCCTTGTATAGATTTCTCACCGCAATTGCAAGATATTCGACTTCGTCCATCATGCAGGCTTGAAACAAGTCTTTTAAAAACTGATTATTTACCACTCCGCGGCCGGCCTCCACTTCAACGACAAATTTTCCTGCGATATGGTGGGCGTCAGCTTCGAAGGCCTTCGCGATTCGGCCGTTATTTCCATACAACACTGGTACGCGAATTTTTTCAGCTTTCTTCTTTCCCGTCTCGACGGAAAACCCAAGATCCACAAGAAATGGCGCCACTTGTGAGAGGACCGTGTTGCTCGGTAGCGTGTGTTCCGACGATGTTATCGTGCTATAAATTTCTTGGAATGCCTTTACGATTCCGAGTGCGAGCATTGTAGGCTTGTCCGACCTTGGAAAGTACGCCCAATTGATCATTTAGTTGCCGGCAAAGTAGTTTGACTTTCTATTCGAATCGCCGATTCTACATCAGCTGTTCAGATCCCGAACATGAAAATACTGTCGAGCGAGCTCTGTTGTTTAAGGAAAACGTCGATCGAAAGCACACCTCCAGGGCTCCTTATTATCTATGTCCGCGCATCGAAAATCATTTCTTTGTTATTTTTGGGCCAATATAAAATATATTAATTACTTTTTGCGTGGAATCCATCGGCCAAGGAAAGTGAATTCGAAACTGCGGAGTCTTTATTTTTCCGTGCCAAGGGCAAAAGTGCAAGGTATCACTTCCGCCGAAATCTTTAAATGTTAATTTTTCTCTGAAATCCCGTTCATTTCCATCAGACTCCCCTGAAAACCACGCTTTCTCGCCCGAAAAATGATCGGCGATGAGGCGCTTCGTTTCATCTGAATATGTTCCATCTGTGTTTCTAGACTCAACAAATTCTTGTAGAACACGCAAAAGCTCAAAAATACGTTCAACGACATATGGGCTGTATGGCTCCGCTTGCAGGCTAGTGGCTGCCTCCGGGCCGATCACGAGACGATCAAAACGGCGACGAGCGCTTTCAATAGCTTGCTGCCAATTACGTGGTGGCTCCTCTGCGCTATTAGCCGCCGCGAGCAGTTGGTCGCAAGTCCACAGATTCGTCAGATTCCATCGCCCCAACCGATCTTCGGGCAGTCCATGCTCTATAGATATCGGCGAGTAGTCAAACCCACTTCCTTGAAAACTGTAAGTTGTCGCCTCCGCACCGGCTACCACTTGCCGGACCGCTTCGCCAACACCACTGTTCGTAACATCAACGCCATTTAATTCGAAATAGTCGTCGGCGTTAGCAAGGCGCGAGTCGTCCCAGAAGGGCCCCTTCGAAGCAATCCACTCCAATACAGCCCTTCTCAAGGCTTGGTCCGCACTCCTCTGCACCGCCTCTCTAAAGTTTGATTGGGGCGTGACCATCGCTGCGTGAAGATTTCGGGAGCAATGAAGTCGTTCGGTGAGCGCGGGTGATTTGTGCCGAAGTTGCAGAAAACTTCTGAGAACGTCCAAAAAGTCATGGTGGGAATTAAATTGGCCATGCAGCGATAAGTCATTCACAAACCACTTCATCATCAAGCCCACCCCGCCAACGCTGCCAAGTCTTTTTCGGCTTGATCAAAGAAACCGGTTGGCCAATCGCTGACATTACCCTGTCGATCGAGCAGTGGAGAAAATACGTGCGCAGCTTCAGATGAGTCTCTGGGCCGAGGATTAAAGAAATGGACCACTGCTTCGTCATGGGCAAGTTTTCCGTTCTTTACGGCAAGGCGAACGCCGTTGAGCACGTGATCACTGTGTGTTTCGACAATGACCTGAACGCCGGATGCTGCTATCGTCGCCAAGAACAGTCCCATCTGTGATTGGCCGAGCGGATGCAAGTGCGCCTCTGGGCTGTCGACGACTATGACTTGCCCGTTCTTTGCCAACAGACCGGCGACAATAATTGGAAAAGCGTACGTAAGTCCGTAGCCAATGTTAGCTGGCCTTCGCCAATTGTCAGTCTCACGGTTCCTAAATTCCAACTGCACCAGTTGAGTTTTCGGAATGCGAGCCGCATTCGCCTGTGCGCCGGGAAATATCTGACCGGCCCATGCATTAACTTGTCTACGCAAAGTATTGACCGGATCGCTTGGATTTACGCGCGCAGTTTCTATCGGTTCATCGGAACTACGCTCAAACCACCATGCTGCATATTGCCCGTGCACACCCACATCTGCATTGATCAGATTCGGTGTTTGTGGGACGGGGTAGGTATCGCTGGCGCCATCGCGAACGGCAGAGATAAACAACGTCTCGGCGACCGTTTCCCTTAGCTTTGTCAACGGCTCGGAGACGTCAGCAGGCGCAAGGTGCATAAGGTTCGCTATTGTGGCTGCTTCGAAAGTGGCTCGGGCTGTCGAACCATCGGCGCTCCAAGAGCAATCGATCTTGGACATAGCAAGCGCGTGACCATAGCTGCGATCGTCGGCGCTTAGAGTCCAGTCAATATTGGCCATATCGGATTCTACACCCACAGTTAGTTCCTTCCCGCCGCCGTCATGCAGAGCCTCCCCTGGAGAACCCAGTTGCACCAAATCTCCGTTCAAAGGTACGACACGCTCTAGCCCACCGTCTCGCATGGCCTGCGCCAAAAGCAGTAAAGACTGTACTGCAGTAGACTTTCCGGCGGCATTAAATCCAGTCAGAAGCGTTAGCGCACCCAAACGCAATCGCAGCGAGGCGAAACATTTAAGATTTTCTATATGCAGGCTTGTAATGTTCACGATAGATCCTCGAGAGCTTCGCTCGCAATTGCGAAGCGTGTCTTAACCTGCCGACTACTATTTGTCGAGTATGTAATCGCGTTAATGAAATCGGAATATCCGAGCAACGCGCTGACTTGATCTCGAATTTCACTAATATTTGAACGGACAAAGTCAACGTCAACTCGCGAAAAAAGTACAGAATAAACATCGAACAGGGCAATATTTATTACCGACCGGTTTACACTTTCATCTCCGTGCACGAACGGAGATAATGACTTCCTGAATGCATGATCGCCAAATAATATTCGATTGACCTTCATCGAAAACGTGAACTTCGCAAAGAGCTCATCAAGGTCTACCGATGAGCTTTGCATCTTTTCTAACGCTTGCGCGAGGAACGCATCCATATCCCCACGATATTTTTTGTCACCAAGAAGATAAAAAGCACAAAATCGATTGATCGCCTCTCTGTCTCGCATCGACTTTGCATCAAGAGAGCGGCCAGTTGCGTCAAGAAATGACTCGCTGGTAGCCGCTTGCTTAAGCCATTGCGTTGCACGCCCGTTGAACAAGCAATTTCGCATCTGCTGGCGCGTCAGCGGAACGCCGCTGTTTACACGTTCGAAGATGTCAAGCTTTGCGCGTTCGGGAGCATTTGCGTCTAGAATGTAGACAATTAACTGCGTATCCTCGATGCGCTCTTGTAAATTGACAGGTAGATCAGAAAAACGTGATCCATCAAGTGCGTGCGGACTGTTCTCATCATTTGAGACTAAAGATAAGGCAAAGTCGTCATTGAGGTACCGACTGAATGTCGTCAATCTCTGAAGGCCGTCGACGACAGCAATGCGGCCAGATTTCGCTTCCGCCACATAGAGTACAGGTAATGGGATACGCATTAAGCACGATTCTATTAACCGAGATTGCTTGTCGATCGGCCATACAAAGTCTCGCTGAAAGTCGGGGTCGAGTTGGTAACGTCCCATTTTTATGCGTTTTACAACCTCGGCAACTGTGCGCGTTTCGTTGCGAACGAAGACAGAATCGAGAGGATAGTCTCCCCAGCCTTCCGTAAGAGACTCGTCTAGACCTTCAGGATCTTGTTGCTCCGTCGTGTTCTCGATCACTTGTTCATCTCCATAACCCAACCACGCGCACGCCCTTAGCCCACTTCGAAAAAGTCATGCAACACCTTGTGTTTACCCGGCCCCATGCTGGCTGTAAGCGGAAATTGTCTACCGTATTACACACGTCTTGCGAAGCTTCTTAACTGCTCCAACGACTACTGTTTGATCTTACTGCTTAGCGATCGGAACCGGGTGGCTTAAATCCTTTTGCCAAATCGAGAAGCGATGTGCAGAAGCTCCGACTGCGATAATCCGCTTAGTCAATCCACACGATATGAACCAGCTGAAGCTTGGTGGCAATATCCCTGATCATTTGCCGCAAGCCTTCGTTCGTAGTTCGCCCCGTCTCGATGAGCACCGCCGCGTAGGGTGTCCCCGACTCTACGCGATATGCCCGCTCGAAAACTGCGATCAGGATTGACTTCCAGTCCCTGCTATTCCCCCAACAGACTACCTTTCCATCAGTAAGTAGACGACCATGCGGCTTGTCATAAGATCCTTTGACTGAAGCGGGCCCGTCACCTAGCCCTGCAGCCAAGAGTGCCATGTTGGCACCGTCTTCGAGACGGCCGCGAAGATAAGGCTTCAGCAAGGAGTCTTTTATATAAACGCGAACCTTACGGGGATCCATGAAGTGCGCCAATGCACCACCCACATTCTTATCTTTGGACCAATTTTCGTACCAAATAGTGCGATCTGAGTCCGACAATGTTGACCAGCCGAGCTCGTCCGCCTTGTCCCAGATTTTCTGTCGAATCTGATCCCGGATGTCTTTTGGCATTACCATGCTCATTGAACGCCTCCAGGCGAGGGTGGCAATGGGAAGTCGAATTGGGGAAGCTCCAGCTTTGCGTCTCCCTCGCGGGTAAAAAGATCGGCTTGATCAAGTAGCCACTCAAACATGAAGTGCCCGGCTCCTTTGTCAGAAAATTGCACGACGCGCTCCACCATGTCGAGTTGCTCAACGTCGCCAGCTATCGATTTTTGCAGGTCGATCACTTCGGAGATGCGCCGGAGGTCACTCACAAAGTCAAGTACTACGACCTTGTCTTTGTTGAGTGCGAGACGGAGCCCACGCCCAAGCTGCTGAACAAAAATCCGACGACTGTGAGTCACTCTCATGAACGCGAGCATATCTACGTCGGGCACATCAACGCCTTCGTTAAAGATGTCTACGGTCGTTACCGCATTGATGGTTCCCCGGCGAAGTCCTGCCATAGTTTTTTCTCGCTCGCGGGGATCCATTTCTCCAGTAATGTACGCGGACTTGAAGCCGTAAAGCTTAAGCATTGCTGAAAAGGCCTTTGCATGCTCTACCCCGGCACAAAAGACGATAAGGCTTCGGCGCGCCTCTCGTTTGAACGTGTCGGCAATAGCTCTGGCGGCTTCCTCGTCGCGCGTGGGAATAAGCAAACGAGTGTTTAGCTCCTTAATGGAATATTCGTGGCGCGACTGTTTTCTCACGAACTCCCAGTCTATGTTGTCCGCGAGTAGTCGGTAGTCAGCCTCGCAAAGGAAGCCGCGTCGCAATCCTTCGTCAATCCCGATCTTTGCGACGGGCTGGCCTAATATCGTGTCGATGTCGAAACGATCACCCCGCCACGGCGTTGCCGTCGCACCTCCAACCATCGGGGCGCCAAGTTCGTCGATCACGCGGCGAAAGCTCTCTGATCCGATGTGGTGTGCCTCGTCAACCCAGACGAGTCCAAAAGTAGGAAGACTGCCCAACCTTGGTAGCACGCTTTGAACAGTCGCAAATGTAATTCCGTCCCAAAAGGTTGGTTGCTCCCCACCTACAAGCAGATGTGTGGGAATGTGTTTTGGCAATTGCTGCCAAAATTCTCTCTGCAACTGCTCGACCAACTCACGCTTGTCTGCTAACACCAGCACGCGCCCTGAATCTATGGCTCCGTCTCTTAAGAGCTGCGCGGTGGTCTCAGCCATTACCACTGTCTTCCCCAAGCCTGTGGCAAGAACCAATTGACCTCGGCCGGTTTCTCGCAACGCTGCGGTAAGGCGCTGAACACAATCGTCTTGGTAGTCACGAAGATCGCGCCGGTCACGCGGATACTCGGGGCTACGCCGCATCATTTCCACGAGGGTTCCCGGCGGCAGAGAATCAATCCGAATCCCAAGCCGCGCCCATCGGTCGATTCCTGCGTTAAGTGCGGGGCCAAACGCACGTGATGTGGCAATGGCCAATCTGTCTGCCTCATAGAAGCGCGACGCCTCTACGACCTCATCGACGGCATGCGGATCAGGATAGCTGTCGCTAGTGAACTTGCATTGGACGACCCACAGCTTGCCACTCTTTACCCCGAGAACATCTGCCCCTCGATCCCCCGAACCGCCAACAATGCGCACATCCTCAAATGCATTCTGCACCAGAAGCCTCGCGACATCCCTTTCGAAGGCACGCCATGAGCCGTTCAGTAGTCGTCGAGAATCAAGGAAATAGCCCTCCATATCATAAACTTCCGTCTTGACCGAGCAGTCGGACGGATAACGTGGCACGAATTAACTCATCCCGATCGCAACGATCGAGGTCTCGCGGCGTTTGTGATTCAAGCCACACTGCGTCGGCTAAATAAGCATCGTACCGCTCCACTACACGTCCGCGAGCCTCCTCATCGACCTTCGAGTCACCATACTCGAGAGACGAGTAAGGCTGCGCCCAGAACTTGCCGTCAAAGAAGAGTTCTGGATGGCACTTGACGAATGACCGTATATCGGAAGCCTCTGCATAGGAAAGGAACTCCCCGGAATCGATGACAGCTTGAGCACCGCTTACACCGGTGGATGCAATCTTTCGCCGAATTCTTTCCTGCGCCGTTTGCGGTAATTCCGTAAATAGCGCTTTGAAAAAATACGCGTCTCCACCAATGCTTATAGACTGAGCAATTTCCCGGAGGGTCTTGTCGGCAAAAGCGATGATGCTTTTCGGGTCGAGCTTTGCGTCTTCCGCATACTCGCCTCGCAGGTCCGAAACGATGGTAGCGAACACGGCTGAATGCGGACTCGCCTCTCTCAAAAATTCATACGTCTTGAACGCCAACTCGGCAAGTATGGCATCCATTGGTGTCATAGTGACAGAGCGAAAGACAGGGTGGTCAGGATCGAAGAGGAAAAGGAACGTCCGCGTGCCGGGATCCTCAATCTTCAATGTCCATGGCGCCTTACGTGGCAGGTCGGGATCGTTTGAAGCTACCATGAAAGCCTCGACCGTAAACTCCACTTTAAGCAAAGGATGTTTATATACGCGCGACAAATCATGCAGCTTTTGTCGGGTGGGTACCAAGGGAATCGTCGGTGCCGAGTCAAACGGTATCGACGGCAGGACGACCGTGCCATTAGGGTCGGCAAGATCGTCATCATCGAGAAAGCCGTCTGGAACGGCGGGCGGCGCGGAGCCTGAACTAGTAGAAATTGCGGCACCGACGATCCCTCGATCCTCTTCCGCGACGAGGTCGTACCATTTTTCGTCCGTTTGATATTCGGCGTCGCCCTTGTGGAACAGGTCGGCCATTTCGATCGCACGCTCGTTATTTTTGACTGCGAGAATGCGCGACCACCGACCGGTCTTACCCTGTGGGCTGCTACGCCGGAATGCTTGGAATAGTCGATAGAGCGGAGCGTCTTGCGGCTCGAATCCGAGGGCCTTTGCCTTCTGGGGTTGCAATGGACCCTCACCTCTCACGAGGCTCACCATTTCTGCCCACGATGTGTCGTCACGCTCAAAGCGATCCTTTGTATAACTGACTCGGCAATGATCGAGGTGAATTTCACCAATGAAGCGACCGCGATTTCTTTGGTCGTCAATTGGATATTCGCGCTCCGGCCTCTCGCCCCCGGCCCAGACAAATAGATCCTTATTCTGAACTTCGATTACTCGTCCATTACGAATGATGTCAAGCCCAAAATCTTCCTCATGCATATAGCGCTGCAGCCCAATCCAACCGTGTAGCCTGCGCTTTAGTTCGACGGTCTTACATTCAGTGCCGGCGGTGGGACATCCATGGTCACCCGAGAAGGACAGCATGCATGTGAGGCAATAGTGCCTCGCAGGAAGTTCGAAATCGAAAGTTTCTACCGCATGGACGGGCGTACCGGTGCTCCCGAGAACCGCCCGGTCGGGGTCCCAGTGGCACGGACGTTTAGCTTGAACATTCTGGCTGTTTATTTGGAGTGAGAACGCTGCGTCATTTGAAAGCAGCAACGGTGCATACACGCGCGCTAATTGCCGGCGTATCCTGTTGTGATTCGCGCTCTTGGAGAAATACACTCTTTGATCCGTCTTCAATCGGAGAATCTTGATCTCCGTACCATGCGCTGACGGATCGTGCTTGGGCCGCGTCAATCGAGGCGTTTGATAGGTTCGCGTTCGACGCAACTCATCCAGATCGATCCTTAGGCCCGTCCACTCTTTGTCCCCGGCGCGAGTGGTATAGACCTCTGTCACCATGCCTAAGCGTGCTGTCGCGATGTTGAAACCCATGCCAAACAGACCAAGGTTATCGAGCGGGTTGTTGCCACTCCATCCCGCCCGGACGGCGCGTTCCAGTTGCTCCAAGTTCATCCCAGGCCCATTGTCACGGACAGCCACACTAGCGTCTTCCTTATCCTGCGTCGGTAGACTGATCACCACAGAAGGCGATTCAACATGCACTCCATCACGCCGCGCGTTGATAAACGCATCCACGCTGTTGTCAATTAACTCCGCGAGGCATTTCCACTGGTCAAGATTGATTTCCCCTAGAATTTGAAGGACGCGGGGATCAGGCGTGAGGTCGAAATCTGTAGTAGTCATGTTGGTCTTAATCTTATTCTTAATCAGTGCGGCGTACGCCGCTGTTGGCGTCCTTGACGCATGTCAATAAACTAGCGGCAACGGAGCCGGCAACTACTTCCGCCAATTTCACCGGCACGGCATTACCCAACTGCCGCATGGTTTGGCTCCAAGAGCCATGAAATTCATATTCATCCGGGAAAGTCTGTAGCCTCGCAGCCTCTCGCACAGTGAAATAGCGAACGGATCCGTCATCTTTAACGAACATGTTCTCGCCGCCGGGAACACCGTGGTATCCCGCCTTAAGAGTCTTTGCAGGCTCATCGAGAGGGCTTCCCGTGTGCCCGACGTATGTTCGTGCGCCCGGAGTGAAAACATGATTAGTGATCGTGTTGTCGCGATGAATCTCAGGGTCAGGAAGATTGCGTAGAGCATCTCGCGTGGTGCGCCATCGCGCCACCTCCAAGAGTGATGGGTTTGACCGCAAACGCTGGAGTCGCTTTATGTGGCGAGTCGGCTCATGTAATCGCTGCTTACGGCTGACTTCATGCTCGTCCCAATACGTCCCCTCGATCCATTTCGAAACGAGGAGCGCGTCCTCCGAATGCGTCTTCTCAGGAAATGACCACCGAGCTCCCAGATCGGAGCGAAATCCAACAAAGAAGACGCGTTCGCGCTTTTGCGGCACGCCGTAGTCGGCCGCATTCAAAACGTCGAAGAGAACGTTGTATGTCGCCGACCCCTTGTTTGCGGAATGATGTTGTTCCAAGCGAGCACGATGCTGCATCCAGTTTTCGCCTTTGTGACGAGATAATTCCGGATATTGCAGCTGAAGATGGATATAAGAGAAGTAATGCGCGAAGCTTTCTCGAGTCAATCCCTTAACATTCTCAAAGATAAAGGCCTTTGGCATTAACTCCCGAACAGCACGCACAGCCTCAGGAAACATGTTCCGTTCGTCGCGTTGCGCTTGGTGTTTGCCGCCCATGGAAAACGGCTGGCATGGCGGCCCCCCGGAGACCACGGTGATGTCTGGTGCCAGGTCCCTGAAATCGAAACCGCGCGCGTCAACCTCGTGAACTGGCCACCCTTCGACCGCGTGTGCGTGATGCCGCTGGTTCTCCCTAAAGGTTTCGCATGCATCATGGTCCCATTCAACAACTGCCGCATGCTGAAAGCCAGCATTCGCCATGCCTATGGCGAGTCCGCCGGCACCCGCGAAAAGCTCAACGCTACGCATCGAGAAATTCCTTTATTCTGTTCTTGAGCTTAACAACGTCGTTGAGCTCACATTCCCAAACTATCAGAACGCTCCAGTTCGCATCTTGAAGTGAGCGTTCATTCTTAGTATCGCGCTGCCGATTCGCCTCAAGCTTTGGAAGCCAAAATTCTTGGCGCGACTTTGGCAATCGTGCTAGCGCGCACCCCGAATGCCGATGCCAGAAGCAACCGTGCACAAAGATCACCTTATGTCTTGACCGAAAAACCAGATCCGGCTTACCGGCCAAGTCTCTTGCATGGAGTCGATATCTATAGCCCATCGCGTAGATCAATCGCCGCACTAGCATCTCGGGCTTCGTGTTGCGTGACTGAACGCGCCCCATGATTTCCGAGCGCCGGGTCGGACTGACGCTGTCCATGATTCATTTGAGTTGAATCAACAAAGACGGGTGGACCGTTCCAGATTTTTCCCCATGTCTCGCGCAGCCCACGCTGGTGGGATCATGTTCTCATGCGCGATTCGCTTTGTTTCAACATACAAAGTGGACAGCGACTCCCTTAACCTGTGAACCATTACCTGCAATCCGGCTAGCTCCGACGCTTTGATCATCGCAGTCCCCCGCTCGTGCTTGCGCCACTTTACACCAAATCGATGTCTATCCGGTGCTCGGGACGCTCGATTCGGACCTCGAGAATCTCCTAAAAATATTGCTCGCAGGGTTGTCGAAGGAACCTTGTGGCTTTAGCTTACCTGGGTAGAAATAATCCGGCGCACAAGGACCGCGCTAGACATGCCAGTGTGACATTTCGTTCACTTTTTGCTTGAGTCGCTTGTTACTGCGAGGACGCCATATGACGAACGGTCCGATCGTTTGCCGGTGCAGCGAACTTTTGCGGCAACCCATTGAATTCTTAGTTATCAGCGCAGGGGCTTAGTACCGGGTGCGCGGACCATTTTCCCAGAGCCGGGAACATGGTCCGCCGAGGCCAAGGCCATTTCTAAAGGCCAGATAACATGGATTTTGTCTATCCCACGATTGCGGGCTGAATGCCCTCGACATAGGGACCGCGCGGTCGCCCTCTGTGCAACATCGACGTCGCTGCGTCTCACTGTGGTGTAATGACTAGCCTACCCTTCTGCACCTCCACTCCAGTCTTCCCGCTAATCTCAAATCCCGCTTCCTTCAGCCATCGCCCGGAAAGCCGAATCCAAGGCGCGGGTGGCAAATCTGGAAAGAATTCGATATGAGCCGGCGCGTATGTTTTCATCGGCCGCGGGCGTCTTTGTGACGAAATGGTCAAGATGCGTTGGGTAACAGGCGCAACTGCTTTATCATTGGCGTCAGCCATGATCAACTCCTATTCTGGTAGGGTTGTTTGTGGTCGGCGGGTCGTGTGGGTGGCAGCCCATGCGTCCCGCGCCTCATCTCCTTCCTCGTTCTCGTTTGTGCTTGGCTCGGCGCTTTCGCCTTCTCTTCTACACTTCAACGAGCCAATCATTCAGTGATGCTTTATAAGCACAACGTGTCTTGATCGTCGGCTATGTCGTTAGGCATCCGATGTATTCTCTCGCATTGTCGGGGGTTGTGCAACAGCGTCGAACGCTCGATCACGCTATGGTCGGCCTCGCGTCAGCTCGTGCCGGACGAAGTGCAGCGCGCGAGCTAGGACTACAAGAGCGCGTCGGTGGCGTAGGCGTCGCAGACGTGCATCGTCGATCAAGGCGCAGCCCGCAACGACCTCGCGCAGCTGCTGCGCGATGCGGTCATCGACGTGCCGCACGCGGGCGATTCGTGGTCGGACTATGAGCGCGTCAGCAAGGCGCGCATGCTCGCCCATGAGGTGCGCTCGGCCAATGCCGATGGCGTGAGTGGGGTGCGGGATCTGGCCGTCGGACGACGGTTCCAGTTGAGTGGGCATCCGGAGGTGGATATGCATCCGCCAATCGAGCTATCCGCTATCTAAGGCCGCCCGTCGGCAGGGACGAGATCAGCATGCAACCGCACTCACATGAATCACCGTGTTGCGCCACCTCAAGGCCTTTATCGCGAGCTCGCGACGTGTCAGTGGCGATATGGTTATCACCGTGCTTGGGACACGATACAGCGTCCCCGATTCTCGCGAGGGGCTTTTCCCATAAAGAAGCAGGTTGCCGAACCCTGCAGTACCTCGCCATTCGAACTGGTACGATCACCAACTCGTATCACTCCAGGCATAACTTCTCCAGTTATTTAGCTGGCTACAGATGTCCGCAGAGACCACCTTTTCCTGTGCCGAACAACTCTATCAATCATCGGGAAAAGTCTCTTCAGTCAATTTCACCGGCTGGCCGTTGACCGAAAACCTATACTGAATCACGTTCTTATTCTGCAGCGATTGCGTGGAAAAAGAGCCCGCCCCATCGCTGGTGGAAAATTTCTTATCCACTTCTTCGCCAACGATTTTTCCCGAGACGATAGCTGCGGGATATGGCGACAAAGCAGAAGGCATGCTTAAATCTTTTACCAGCTTGCGCATCCTCGGATTCTGCGCAGACTGATCGACGAGGTTCGCTTCGTAGATATATTTCCAACCGGTGATGTTCTTCAGGTGATCTGCGATGTCATCATCCCATTGATATTTTTTCAGCAACTCCGCGAGCGCGATGGACGAGTTTTTGCTGGCTTTCACGCAACAGAGAACTCCGTTCTTAGTTCCAGCATCCACAAGTCCGCTGAACACCGTATCGTCGGCAATTTTTTGATCGACGAAAACAATGTTGTGACGCACAGCATTAGGTCCGCCATGCGCATCGGCGACGGGCAGTTGCTCCCATACACCGACGATCGGTGCATGCTGGGCATTCGCAAAATTGCAGGTCAAAGCGACAAAAACCGATACGGCGATTCTTTTCATAACTTTCCTTGATTAATGACCCGTGTCAGGCCAATGCATGTTTTCGTGGGGATAATAAGTCACCCCGTAGCCGTCACCAACGTGCTTCAAGTCGGCAAATGACCTGAGCTCGACTCCATGGCCCGCCGCATCCTTGACCCGCTTGCCCACGTACCCCGTGATATTCATGTCGACTGCGGCGCCGTAATTATGGCGAGACCGCCCAGGCCTACCGACTGCCCGCATCGCTGAATTGACATTGATGCCATCGCCGCAACACATCTCCTTTTCGGCTTTAACCGACGCGTCCAGATCCCTGCTGCCGTCGGCGTTGCGGTGTACCCAATCTATGTTGACGCCCGAATACGGGGGCACCCGGTCGGGACATTCGCGTCCTTCGGCGATCTCAAAGGCATGGAACATCAACTGGAGTTTGACCTTAGAGTTCAGTGAATAAAGGCAACAAATCCTGATCGACCAATCGCTCTTCAATTGCGTTGGCGATCTTCACATGTTCCGGATTTGAAGCAGAGAAAGGCTCATCGACCACACTGACGATGAGGGTGCCCATCCGCTGCTTACCATCCATGACCGGAATCAGGTCGCGAGCCTCGGGCACTTGCTGCGCGGTGAAAACTCTCGGCAAATAAAGCATCCAACCGGCGCCAGGTCGTTTTTCGAAGACCTGCTGCTGCGAAAAATACTTGAATGGCCCGACCTGAACGCTCGACGCGGACCAGATGCGCGCCGCTTCCGAAACAACATCCGCCACCAGCGTTATCTGCTGAAATCCGACAATGCCTTTCATCTGGAAGGTCACCGAGCACACACTATCAATGCCCTGCGAGTCGGAAAATGCAGCGCCACCGTCTCCCTCCTGGCCATTCCATACCCCGAGCGACCTGACGCTAGTGCCATTGGATAAAGTGGAATTCTTCGCCATGGCAATCGCCGCGCTGGTCGGTCCATTGGCATCGAAGGCAGCGTTTAGCAGCGACGCCTTTTCCGTATCCGCCGCTGCATACCATTTGTCCAAGGGTAACCCGGCTCGCGTCAGGACGTTAGCAAACTGCCAAAGTCGGTCGTATTCCGACTCGATGGTCGGCAATTGCGGGGCAGCTACGCGATAGGTGACATCAATGTTGAGATGAAAGGCCATGTTTGGCAACGTTCCGTGCTCGTACTCATTAAAGTGGCTTCAATTCTGTGTTGACGAGCGCGCGGTGGTGCGAAAACTACGCGTGAAGTACCGATAGCCGATAGGTCAGATCGAAGTTCAATTCAATACGCCCTTTCATGGTTTGCGCGGATAGCGGTTTCCCATCTTCGCAGATGGCCTCGCTTAAAGTTCCGTATACAGCGGAAGCAGATCCTGATCGACGAGTCTCTTTTCGATAGCGTTCGCCACGGCTACATGTTCCTTGTTCGTCGCAGAAAAAGGCTCATCAATCACGCTGACAATGATGGTGCCCTTCTGCCGCTTGCCGTCCATCACAGGAATAAGATCACGTGCCTCCGGAATTTGCGCGGCGGTGAGGACGCGCGGCAAATAGAGCATCCATCCAGCGCCCGGCCGCTTTTCAAAAACTCTGTATTCCGATGAATACCGGAACGATCCGACTTCAACACTCAGCGCCGGCCAGATATAGGTCGCCTCGGTCACGATACCTGCCACGACATCACATTCTGCAAGAGACATGACGCCTTTAGTTTGCAGGCTTAGGACGCACAAACCACTCACAGACAGTTGGTCCGTGAAAGCCGCGCCTCCATTGCCTTCGATACCGTTCCACGCGCCGAACGAGCGTACGTGCGGATACGCCTGCTTTTCGGCCTTTGCCATTGCTATGGCAGCAGTGGTCGGTCCGGTGGAATCAAACGCCCGGTTGAGAAGTGACGCTTTCACGTTGTCCGCTGGCGGAAACCAGCCATCGATCGGAAAACCCGCGACTTGCAATGTGCTCGCAAATTGCCACAACCGGTGATACTCAGCTTCGATCGTCGGCAATTCGGGCGCGGACAGACGAAAAGTCAATTCGAGGTTCAGACTGTAATTCATGATGTCGTCAATTCCAGTTCACAGAAGCGGGCGCAACTCAGTTCGAATCAGTGGAGCGGCTAGCGTGAAAGCTCGCGTGAAAAAACGGTAACTTAATCGCTGCATGAAATACCAGTGAAGCTGGGCGGGCGGATTGGCTACCACGATACCGTTTTGGGTAGACGCTTGGTCAACCATTTTTCGGACCCCGGAAACTCTGAAAAAAAATTTCGGCTCACCCGTCTCCGGATCAAAAAACTGATCATAATTCGCCTTTGCCTCTTCCAGCTGACAGAGCGACGCACGAAACCCATCGAAGTCGAGCCCGCTGAAATTCCACTCCGTATTCGGCGCGAAGCCCGTCACCTGCGCCTGATATGTGCGCGAGGTATCTGACATATTCCAGTTCCGCGTCACGAGGTTACCCGCATCCGGTGGACACTTCTTGCACGCTTCATCCGTTTTCGGCATGGTTCGCGCGACCGGTTGGGTCTTGCTCCTGTCTTGCGCCTGATCGCCGGATAGCGACAGGATTCCCGCCGTAGCGGTCCCGCCTAGGAAAGCGGGGAATGCTTCGGCAAGCAACGCGCCCGCTCCTTCGATGAGCGGAATTGCCAATACAGCCATCAGCGTTTCTCCTTATCCCGATCAATCAACTTCCGCCGCGTCACCGCCAGCAGATCTTCAAACCGCTCCTCGATCGGCCGTCCCGGCTTCGCAAGCCAAGCCGCGATCCCCGGCTTGCGATAAAACTCCGGCACATCCGCTTCGATATAAAGAAACTCCACCAGCTCCTTGTCCTGCTGAAACCCCATGCGCTTAGCGTCCCCATACGCCCGCATCAGGCGGTCGAGCAAGGTCGGATCGCTGGCATAGCGCGGGGCGTCGCGCACGATATCGTCACGAATCGTCGCGACAAAATTGCGTTCGTCGCTTGCGCACAAAGCGGCCCATTGGTCTGCGGTCAGTTCAAGCATGGTGAGAGACGTGAAAGCGTTTGCCTTCCGCAAGGCCGTGCCACTCGTCCACATCGCCGAAATAAGCGCGACGTCCTTCGGTGTCGAGCGCATTGAAGAGCGGCACGAAAACACGCGGATCCCAGAACCGGAGCAACGCAATCTTGCCATTCGGCAGTTTGCTGTTGAGCTTGCGTTGCAGTGTCCGCACGAGCGACTCGATATCCTGCGTGCTGAACAACCACATCACACCAGGCCGCGCTGTTTCCAGTTCATCGAGTGAAGCCACCACGTCGGCATCGGGTTGCGCGATGTCAACTAGCCATGGTCCAGCGGATGCCAATGGCTCATCTTCTGTCCCGGCGAAAAGCGTGCGCACCGTGCCCCAGCGGCGCCGCAAGCTGCGGCCGAAATGCTGTTCGTACTGCAGGCCATCGACCAGCGCATACGCACGCAGCCCCGGCGTATCCGCGCGCAAACGCTCCAGCCGTTCAGCGAGAGTCGCCGGGATCATGAGCGCACGACTGTGGAAGCGCCCGTTTCTGCGGCATGAGCGAGGCACTCGCGACACAACGTCGGCGCGACTGTGGACTCCGCCGCTGCGGCCGTCGTGCCCTGCATCGACGCAGGTACATTGCCGGTGGTCTCGGATTGAGCGGCGATCAACACCGCACCGCACGAGGTCTTGTCGCCATGAAAAGCGAGCGGCACGCCTTCCACGGTCATTGCCGCATTCTGCGAGGTCACAATCGGAAACGTGCCGTCGCATTTCGGACAATGGACGAGGTCACCGAGCCGGGCGGCGCGCCGTCCGCTGTCGCCAACGCCGATGGTCGCCGAAGCGGATACGATCTTGCCGCCGTGCGACGTGCTATCGCCTTCACATGCGATCGAAGTCATAAGTCACCTGCCATCAATTTCGAATGTCGAATCACGTTCAAACTAGGTCCGTTTGCTGTAGCGCCCACCGCTGAAGTCGACGGTGCTGATGAAGAACACACCCACGGCGAGGAACGGTAAGCCGATCGCAAAGAGAATGGCCGGCAGTCCCCAGTGTTCCCAGAAACTATCGATCATCGCGCGGTCGGGCGTGTTCGCGTCGTAGAGAACATCAACCTCGTCACCACTTTCGAGATCGTTATGGGATGACGACGACCCCTGCGCAAAAGAGACCTCTTTCCCTGTCTCCGTCTTGAACGCGACGATCGCCGAATACATATGCGCGCGCGGCTGATAAGGCCGTTGGGCCTCCTGTACTTCGACAACTCGCCCGGTCGTACGCTTATAACTCCCAATGATCTGCCGCTCGCGCATCGCGGAAGCGGCAGCGCCCAGCAGAAACCCAGCTCCGATCACAATCGGGATCAGGCAGACCAACAGATTCTGCCGACCGCGTTTGCGTCTCGCCTGCAAGTACGACAAAGGCGTGGCCTGTTTAACTTTCCCGCGCTCGATCACGAACATCACCGCGCCAATCGCCGAAAACACAACACTGAGCAACATCACCACGCCGATGGGAAACCAGCGCTGCCCAAAGTCGTCGATGATCGCCGAGTGTGCGGGGTCCGTCGGGTCGTAGAACACGCGCAGGGTTTGGCCAATGTCGTAAGCCGGCCGCGTCGACGACGTCTGGCCGGTGATCTGCTCCCGATCACCATGTGCGGTCGTGAAGACGATCACCGGCTGATACGAACGCCAGCTTCGGCCGCCTTGGTCGTAACTCACCACGGTCCCTTCGGCGACCGCCATGCGATGGGTGGTCATCAGCGAAGACACTAGCCAGAACAGCGAAAAAAGTAGGGCGCCGAGACTGAGCGTCAGGATGACGAGCGTGCTTCGACTATACGGCGACTGGGCGACGGTTGAGTTCATCATTAGCGGGCGGTCGGAGCGTGCAGGCGCATCTCATTGTTGTCGGGGATCAGTCATTGCATAACCGGCTCGCTCCGGTTAAGTACGCAGCGAAAGCCCACGTCGGATTTCGCGCTGTCAGGCGCCACGCCGACCCGGTCGATGACGAGATGAATTCGACTATCGGTTGCATAACGAACGCTGCGGAGGGTACCCGTCGTGGGACCGCGCGGATTGCGCGATGGACTGTGACTGTAATAGTTCGCATCGAACCAGTCATAGGTCCACTCCTTGCCGTAGCCGAACACGTCCGACATGCCTAGTTTGTTGTCGCCGTAAGTCCCCACGGGTCGGCTGAATTCCGGCGCCGGGCTAGTTCCTTTGCCCTTCGCCGTGATCAACTCGTCCATCTGGGTCACGTCATATTTGCCGTCAACGACCGGCACTTCCGTGCTCGGAATCACCCACTTCTCGCCACGTGAGCGCGCCGCGTATTCCCATTGCGCTTCCGTGGGGAGATCCAGCGGCAAGCCGGCGACATCGCCCGCCCATTTGCAGAAGTCGCGCGACTGCTGCCACGTCACGAACGCCGCGGGGAAGTCCGGAAAGCGATACTGCAGATCGAAGGCCTCGCGAATTCCAACCGGCGGCAAATGTTTGGCGCGTGTATAGAGATCGAAATCGGCGAACGTCACGCGATGTTTCAGGATCGAGTAACTATCGAGATCCACGTCGTGTGCTGGTCCGGCACCGTCATTGGCGGAGTAGGGGAGTTTTTCGGGAGAAGACTGAGGGCCGAAGTCGCCCATCACGAACTCCCCCCCCTTCACATAGAGGAGTTCCTTGCGAAGGCGGTCCTTCAAGGCGGCCAGTTCGTCGGCGTTGGGTGGCGGCAAGGTTTTGAAATAGTCCTGCAGGATGCGCACCGTGTCGTCGTACGGTTTTCCATGAGCCCAGCTCAACACGGCATTGATATGTTCCCATACGCTTTTGGGCGGCGATGGCGTCGTGATTTCGCGAATCAGGCGGGTCCTGTCGGCCGGCGCATTCGCGTCGATCTTGTCTGCAAGAGCGGCGCGTGACAGAAGTAGCACGGCCACGGCCGCCACTACTTTCAATGGCTTCACCGACACGCGGTAAGACAGATGACTCATGAAACGCAACTCCTCTTTTTCGTTATTTGAACTGCCACTGACTGTCAAGCTATCTGGGTATCAGTGCCCGCGGTGCGAGTCGGATCGAGCCATGCGACATTCGTTCCTTCCTGCATGGCATACCTGGGCGTGTCGTTGAATGCAAAGCGAAAGCCGGGGGCGGGTGCGTCGCGAGGCTGGCTCTCGAGCATCGCCAACTGATCCATGCCGATGAATCGACCGATCTCGGCACGCGCAAACTGCGCATCGCCCTGTTGACTGAAGTCAGGCGAGGTCGATTGATAAACATTCTTGACTTCGTTCTTCACCTGCGCGGCCGCGATGATACGGCTGATCGCCGACGCGGCTTCGAGGCGAAGATCTTCGAATTCATCGCCGATCGCCTTTAGTGCGTAAACCAGATAGCCCTTCACTTCCGCGAGACTGTTGAGCAACGCATCGTTCGCGTTGTGAATGGCCTCGATAAACTGCCTCGGCTTGGTTCGGACGAATTCCTGCAAGGCCGACATGAGTTCGCGCTCCTGCTGGCCGACGTAGTTGCCGATTTCACGGCCGGTGACGATGGCCAGCGTGCACATGGCACAGAACGTCTTGAACGCGGTGTCGGCAAAGTACTTGAGATTCCGGTCCCCGGCGTAAGCAATCTGCGTCTTGGCCCACCACACGAATTCGCCCATATAGACGACATCGACCACCGCTTCGATATCGCCTTTCAAACCGACGCCGGCGCATAGTCCCGCTTTCATCAGGATGCGGAACTTGCCGTCGTATGTGATATGGAACGCGGCCTGCGCGCCCGCGCCGGCTTGTGCGCTGGCGCCGGGCTTGATGGACGCGAAGGCGGTCCATTTATCCCTTTTCTCCTCGGGGCGCCGCCACTGAAACGCGCCTTCGATCGATGCTTCGGCCTCGACGCCTACAAACGCCTTGAGGTCTCCCCCGGCGTCTGTTTTATCCTCGACCTTCGTGACGTCGACCTTGGCGGTCTTCATTTGCGCCAGGTCTCGCTTGGCACGCGTGCCTCGCACTTGCTGGGTCTTGCCGTCACGCCCCAGCTTGAATTCAATGCCGCCCTCAGCAAGCAGACTGGCGCCGCACGAAGCGCCGGCCTTCAGCGTGGCGGCGAGACGAAAGAAGCCCAGATCGGTATCCGGCGTGTGGGCCCACGAGTATGCGCCGGAAGCCTCTTGCGTCGGCGCGGGAATCCAGAGTTGCAGGCCCGCTTTCGATGGCAGGAAGAACTTGGCCTGAAGATTGCCGTCGGCGAGGACCGCGCCAATTTCGCCTTTTCCTTTGGCAGACACGGCAATTTCGCCGCGCAGGTGCAATGCGTCGTCGAACGATTTGACTGTGCTCTCGACCTTCGCGCTCGCACCGGCTCCCGCGAAAAGCCGCAACATTTGCGCACCACCGGAAAACTCGCTCATCGCGTCGGGATCGTCCGGCGACTTGAAATTGGCGTTCTTATTGAACGCAGCCGTCATTTGCAATGTCCAGTCGCATCCTAACGGATCCGTCTTCCACTCGTGATATTTGGTCTTCTTCAACGCCGAGTTGAGCTTGTCATTCATCTTGTCGTGGTCGAGTTCGTACTTTCCGGTCGACGGGTCTTTCTTCAAAAATGACTTGAGCTGCGGCTTATCCGAATCCAGCTTGTAGCGGCGGAAATGATTCGCGACCTTCGACGAACGAACATAAGTCAAGCGTTGACCAACATAGGCTTCAGTGCCGGATTTGAATTTCTTGAGCGGCATGAGCTCCCATACGCCATCCTTATTGAATGCCGGCGTATCGGTCAATTCCTTGTGGACGGCCTGGGTTGCGGCTTCTTCCTTCTGTATCGCGGCCTTGAGGCTCGCTTCGAGTTGCGGCCGGAGGGCGACGTTGCCTTGCTGATCGAGCCAGTTGGCATGGGCCGCGCCAAGTTGCTGACGGGCTTCGATGAGGTCCTCGGACAATTTGCTCATCAACGCGATTTCGTTCGCGACGGGCTCGATCGATTCGACCGGACATTCGAAAAGCTCGGCCGTCTCGGGATAGAAGAAGTAAAGCGGTACCTGTTGCGCTTTGGCATCCGCAACGCTTCCCGTTTGGTCGTTGGTGCAACTCTGCCCCGCGACTTTCTGTTCGCTCATGGTCTCAACTCGCCCGTTATGTGGTTGTGTTCCTAGACCCAGTCGTCCTCATGGAACATCTTCAACTCCTGTTCCTTAGTACCGGTGAAGACCCGCACGGTTTTGCCCTCGGCGTCGGTAATGCCGCGGGCCAGCACCTGACCATCGCCGCTTTCAATGCGGTAAGGCGCGAGCGGCATCACGTTGCCGGTGGTCTCGTCCTTCAGGATGAATTGCTGGTCGTTGACCACACTCTTGGGCAATGCCGCGGGTTGCCCGTCGTAGCGCGTCGGGCCGGTGAACGAATGTTCGGAGCCTTTGATATCCACCTGGCCCGGCGCGTGAACCTGAATGTTTCCGCCGCTGATGCGGATATAGGCACCGCCCGACGTGAGCAGAATTTCTTTTTCCGCACTCAACTGGATGGCATCGGTGGAGGATGAAATCTTGATGCCTTTGCTCGCAAGCACGTCAATGCCGTCTGTCTGCGCCTGAATCTCGAGCTTGCCGCGCGCGGCGATCAGTTTCATGCCGAGCTTGTATGCGAACAGGCTGATCTTATCGACCGCATTTGCGACGAGGCTCTTGCCGATCGCAACATTGATATCGGTGTTCGCGGATATCGTCGCGTTCTCGCCCGCATGGATATGGACGCTCTCCGGCGTGGTGATTCCTACGCCTTTGGGTGAAGCGAGCAACAGCACGGGATCGCTGAAGCCGTTGGCTTGCCCAGTGCCGCCTGACGTCTCCTGTCCTTGCGCGGAGGAAGCCGGCAAGGCAGGCGAAGCGCTTCCGCCGTAGCTCGACTGGGTGGCATTTGTGAAGGTCTTCAGCGAGTCGATCGCTTGCATCTCGGCTGCACCGTGTTGTTGCGCAGTGTCCGCCGTTGCGCTCAACAACTGCTGACCTGCGGTCAACTGACCGCGCGCTTCGGTGGCGTCGAGTTGTTCACCGCTCGCGGCCGGACGGCCAAACGTGCTGATATAGAGACCTTTCTGCGAGCGGATCGCGCCGTATGCGTCGGTGGCAAGTTCGAAGCCGGTGCCGCGGAATGCGCCACGCGTGTTGTCGGTTTGCGAGACCAGATAGCCGAGATTTAACTGTGCTGCAGTTTGCGTGCTGTAAAGCTGCACGCGATTCTGGCCGGTGGAATCGTCGAGCACTAGCTGGTTATACCCCGAGCCTTTATGTTCCTTCGACTTGTAGCCGGACAACTGGCCTTGCGTGTGCCACTGCGGCGAACTCGCGGAATTATAGACGCGGCCTGTAATGAGCGGCCGGTCAGGATCGCCGTCAATGTACGTGATGATGACTTCCTGACCGATGCGCGGCACGAAGACGCCGCCCCAGTTGCTGCCGGCATTCGGGTATGACACGCGCACCCAGCAGGATGCCTTTTCGTCGCCGCTATTGATACGGTCCCAGTGCATGCGGACCTTCACGCGATTCAACGAGTCCGTAAAGACTTCTTCACCTGAGGGACCGACGACCGTTGCGGTCTGCGTCGGCATGACGGGTTTGTGATGGTCCAACGGACTGCGAAACGGAATGCTGCGCCGCTGAGCCTCAATGGTCGCCATGAAAAAGCCGGTGCTGCCGTCGCCGCTCGGAATCAGCGCGGACGGCTGCACTGGGCCGAAATTGGCGCGCGTCGCGTTGACCTTACTCTGGAGGCTATGCGGAAAATCGGCACCGCCACGTGATACCGGCAGATTGTTCTCGATCACCCACTCCACTGCGAGCACGGCGAATTGCCGCTCTTGCTCGTTGCCGCCTGAATGATCCGGATGATCGACGAGTTCAAACCACTGCCCTGCATCGAGCCGCCGTACTGCGCCTACGCCATAGAAACGCTTTGCGCTCGACTCCCACTCTTCCATGCGGATCTTCGAAAGCGCGTCGCCGCGGTCCTGCTCGCGATAAGTGTATGCGCCGGAATATTCATAGACTTCCGCTTGCGAAGGCAATGAACCTTGATTGCCGACCGTCGGGATATTGGTGCCTTTCGCATATTGTGGCGATTTATAGTCGAATGTACTCGTGACAAGCGAGGTGCTTTGCAGCCTTCGGGTACCGGACCATTGAACGAGCGCGTCGGTTTCGCTGTCTGTACCCGCCCGATAGAACGCCACGCTTTGCGGTGAAGCAGGTTTGAACGAATCCAGATTGTCCGTCACTACCAACTTGTGCGACTGTCCGTCTTTGGCCTGTTCAAAATAGCTGTACCAGCCTTCGGCTTCCATCAAACGATTGACGAAATTCCAGTCGTCTTCGTACTGAACGCAGAATGACCGCGGCTGAAGCGGCTTATTCAGCGCAAAGCGAAAAGCGCCTTGGGCTTGAGGATGCTGATTGAATACGTCAGTAATGATTTCATCAACTGTGACGTCCTGCCAGATGCGCGCATCACTTCTGAAGCGCAGAAAATGCAACCAGCATGCAAATGCGATTTGATAGCTGGTCAACCCGCCATCCGAGCCGAGCCGGCGAGCGGTGTGAACGAACCCGTGCACTGGGCGATATGATTTGTCGGTTTGCTGGATCCATAGCGTAACGGGCTGCGCGATAAGCCGTTTGAGCTCGATGTTTTCGTCTGTAGACGCGACGTCGACGGTGAATGCGTAATCGCGGCCTATGCGGCTGTTTCCCACCACTCGCTGGACGAGCAATGCATTCGCGCCGATAGGCGTATCCAGCTTGAGCAAACGCTCATTCTGGAAAATTCCCGAACGAATTTGTTCGATTAGGTCTGCTGCGCCCATTTTTTACACCCCGTCTTGTCACGCATTGGTTCTAGCCCGCCAGATTCTAAGTCTGATGATAGCGGATGGTAAACATTCCCTTTGAATGTGGCTATTTGTTCATGTTAAAGGTGCCGCGACCGGAAATACATTCCGGTCAAATTGTTAAATCCTGTAATTCGGAAATATTTTCTTGAGCATGCGCGCATTACTGTTACTGTAAGGCGTCTCCCAATTAGCAAGATGAGATCGGCCATAATGAGTTTTCCCTCGTAAAATAAATCCCTTGTTGAATAGATAAACTCAATCAAGGAGATGGCGATGACTGCCAAGGCAATGCGGACAACGTACACGCTCGAATTCAAACGAAAAGCGGCACGGCGGGTCAAAGAAAGGCAAAGCATGGCGGCAGTGGAGAGATATTTGTTGAAATAACTTCGGCAAGACTTATCGTCCATTTTCGAAGCGACAGGCGGCCTGGATGCCCGGTTGCCAACGTGCTCCGACTCGGCTGCTGGAAACTATTGGACCGAAAAAATTGCCAACCTGTTGATCAATAACGGATGCTAGTCCAACGAATTCCGTCTCCCCTTCAGCTCGGACAAACGCATAAGTTGAAAAAATAAGACCCGTAAGTTGAGAAACTGATGGGTCTTTTTTCATGACTCGGTTTCCACCCCTGTTCTGCCGAAGCTGTAATATTTGCGAAGAGGCGAATTGGTCTGAATTCGGATCGGTCGATGTGTAAGCAGCCCGTTGTATCGATTGTCGCAGCTGGACTGCGTTTCCAGCCGAACTCGAACTTGTTGGGTCCGATTTCCGACGCTTAAGGAAGAGTGGAGCGCATTCAACTCTGCGGCAGGAGGCTAAGGTATGGATGAACGTTTGATGAAAAAGTGCATCGGTCTGTCAGTGCCGGAATGGGACATGGCGCACCGCCTCCCGATCAATCGTCCTGTTGGACCTGACATGTGGGATAGCGGAACCGTTTTTCGCTTCAATTCCGCTTACATGGACGTGACTGACCAGTCATTCATGGAAAAAAAATGGATGATGGGTGCTGCGCTTATTGCATCGATAGCGATTGCGTGCGGCCTGTTTTTTCTCGCGTTGTTGATGAGCAATCCTCATGCGCCGCTATTCCTATACGTGATTCCAGCGGTATTTATCGGCGGTTTCGGATTTCTTTTAATTCGCTTCGGCCGCGGCGTTATGTTTTCGCTGACTCGCATGCCCATTCGCTTCCATAGGACAGCACGAAAGCTGTTCGCCGTACGCGGGCGACGTTACCTTGGCGCGAAGAACCAAGGCGATCACGTTTGGGAGATTCCTTGGGACGAAGAAGAATTATTTTGCTTGCACAAGGAAGTAACCCAGTTCGGCACGGTCTATCACATCCGGCACTACGCGCTCGACGCCGAAGGCAAAGTCGCCCGCGTGTTCTCTATTGGACGCGAGTGGACCGGAAAGCCAGAGATCGAGATTCTGCTAGCACAATGGAGCTACTGGTGTACCTTCATGAATGAAGGACCGCAAGCGTGCCCCAAGCCGATGTTGTTCCATAAAGAGCGCGAAACACCGCGGGAGTCATTTCTGTACTCACTCTATGGTTTCGGGCTCACCGGCTCGCTTTTCTGGCGACTTATCACCATGCCGATGGTGCTGATCTTTACACCATTGCGGATGCTTGCTATCGCCACGTCCCGGGCGCCTATCTGGCCAGAATCGATCGAGGAGATCAGTCGGATCGATCCAAACGATGCGTATGCTGAGCCGAGAAGGGGTACTCCGGTCGGTTGGGCAGAGACCGTTCTGGCGCAACAGCGCAAAGAATATCCCGACGCGCCGCAACGCAAAACAGAGGGATGGTCTGGCGTAAAGGACGGCGTTGAAAACGCTAATCAATGGGCTCTTGATCAGCCGCCGAAGAACTTGGCGGCTGGCTAACGGCGCAGAGTGCTATTGACGCGCAATTGGCTATTCACTTATACCACCAGCGGCTTTTCGAGTTCTCGCGAGGCGCACTCGTCGACGATTCGGCAGGACAGGCTGGCGATGGATGGGGTCGCTAATCGAAGACAGTCGGACCAAACGAATCGGTCAGAAAGGGGTTTCACGAAGATGCTCCGAAAAATCATTCTTGTCGGCAAACCACCGAGCACCGGGGGCGCTGCTCTGCCTGATGACGGAATCTACATCACGGGCGTTGACGGCAGACCCGCCGCGCTTATTGGCGGGAAGGTCTCATGCAGTGCCTGTCAGACCACCTGCGCGATCTTCAAGGCTGGTGGTCCATGCCGGAAGCGGAACAATGGGCAAGAGACCGCCTTTGAGGGAGACCGCGTCCGCTGTAAGTGTGAAGTCAATCTGACCATCGTATCCGCAGTGGGCTACGACTGGCTGCCTGAGGTTGACGATCGGATTTGAAGGACGCGTTGAGCATGTGTGCCACTCCCGGCAGTTTCAGCTTAGAGACGCGAATGGATCCCCGATGCCTGCTACGCACTACACGGCAAAATTGCCGGATAGCGTACTGCGGCACGACATAACGGATGACAAAGGCATGACCGAACTGTACGAAACAGATGGACCAAAAAGGATTGAGGTCCATATTGGGCACTTACTGCCGAACAGGGCAACGTTGACCGGCACGATGCGCTATCTAGGCCCGCCCGTCGGCAAAGACGAAATCAGCGTGCAACCGCACTCACATGAATCACCGTGTTGCGCCACCTCCAGGCCTTTATCGCGAGCTTGCGAGGTGGCACTGGCGATATGGTTATCACCGTGCTCGGGACACGATACAGCGTCCCCGATTCTCGCGACGGGCTTTCCCATAAAGAAGCAGGTTGCTGAACCCCGCAGTACCTCGCCATTCGAACTGGTACGATCACCGACCCGTATCACTCCAGGCATAACTTCTCCAGTTATTTGAGCTGACTACAGATGTCACCAAAGGCCGCCTTCCCGCGCCGAACAACTTTATCAATCAATCCGGAAAAGTCTGTTCAGTGAGTTTCACCGGCCGGCCGTTGACCGAAAACTTATACTGAACGACGTTCTTATTCTGCGACGACTGCGCGGAAAAAGAGACTGCTCCATCGCTAGTGGAAAATTTTTTGTCCACTTCTTCGCTGGCGATTTTTCCCGAGACAATCGCTGCGGAATACGGCGACAAAGCAGGTGGCATGCTTAGATCTTTTACCAGCTTGCGCATCCTCGGATTCTGCGCAGACTGATCGACGAGGCTCGCTTCGTAGATATATGTCCAGCCGGTGATCTTCTTGAGATGATCGGCGACGTCGTCATCCCATTGATAATTCTTTAGCAACTCC
This sequence comes from Paraburkholderia sp. BL17N1, assembly GCF_003634175.1. Taxonomy (NCBI): domain Bacteria; kingdom Pseudomonadati; phylum Pseudomonadota; class Betaproteobacteria; order Burkholderiales; family Burkholderiaceae; genus Paraburkholderia; species Paraburkholderia sp. BL17N1. The sequence goes on along the minus strand of NZ_RBIW01000001.1, from coordinate 1,322,860 downwards.
GCAAGCGTAATGGCCGAGTTCTTGTTAACTTTCACGCAGCAGAGAACACCGTTCTTCGTTCCAGCATCCACCAGCCCGGTGAACACCGTATCGTCGGCAATTTTTTGATCGACGAAAACAATATTGTGGCGCACTGCATCGGGTCCACCATGCGCGTCGGCAACGGGCAGTTGCTCCCATACACCGACGATCGGGGCATGCTGGGCATTCGCAAAATTGCAGATCAAAGCGACAAAAACCGATACGGCGATTCTTTTCATAACTTTCCTTGATTAATGACCCGTGTCAGACCAATGCATGTTTTCGTGGGGATAATAAGTCACGCCGTAGCCGTCACCAACGTGCTTCAAGTCGGCAAATGACCTGAGCTCAACTTCATGGCCCGCCGCGTCCTTGACCCGCTTGCCCACGTACCCGGTGATATTCATGTCGACTGCCGCGCCGTAATTGTGGCGAGACCGCCCAGGCCTACCGACTGCCTGCATCGCTGAATTGACATTGATGCCATAGCCGCGGCACATCTCCTTTGCGGCTTTAATCGATGCGTCTAGATCCATGCTGCCGTCGGCGTTGCGGTGTACCCAATCTATGTTGACGCCCGAATACGGTGGCACACGGTCGGGACGTTCGCGCCCTTTAGCAATTTCAAAGGCATGGAACATGAGGTATGAGCGCTGGATTGGCCGAAGCGCGGCATTGATCCTCACTGAGATGTTCGCATCACGCATTGCACCGATAAACGCGCTGGCGTTGGCCTTGAAAGAATCGTTCAGTGAACTGAGCGAAGCACTGCCTGGAAACTTGCTGCACCACGCTACGCCACTTGGCTCAAGCGTGGGGGAGCTAACCACGGTTTGGGGATGGCCGTTTGGAGCGTGCTGATGTACTACGCCCGCAGGCGCGGCAGCGCCGCCTGACGGGTGTGGAGTGGCACTCGATCCACTACTCGCCGCGCTGCCGGTGCTGGCTGGCGCCGGCACATGCGGCGTTGGTGCTGGCCGGTTATTTCCCGCTGCGTTGTTCACCGCCGTGCCGCTAATGTGCGTGGCAGAGTCGGTAGCAGGTTTGGCGGCGGTGACTGTCGTCTGCGGTTTAGCGCTCGTGCCCTGTGCATGAGGTTGACCGGTCGACTGAGATTGAGCATCGGCCGAGGGAACCTTGAGGTGCTGATGCGCGTAAATGTGATTCGCATCCTTCAATCCATTTGCGCCGACCATCGCATCAATGGTGGTCCCGTATTTCGCAGCTATCGACGACAGCGTTTCCCCGGGCTGGACGATGTGTACGCGTGGACGTGCGGATTCATCTTTTGCATGCAGCCGCGGGCGTGTGGAGACCAGATGATATGGGGCGTTGAACGTAAAGGCGTTGGACGCCGATGATGTGGAAATCTGCCCTACGTTCTCGTGGTCATCCAACTCGCGCTTGTAGGCGATGGTGACATCCTGCCCGAGCAAGCCGCTATAGATCCAGGGGAGTTCGCCGTTGTCATTGGTTTTTGCATCAAAACTGGCGTTTGCTCCTTTAATCTGCATTGCCTGGCCTGCGAAAGGCTGGTTCAACTTGTCGAGCATCTGAACCTGGACGGGTTTGCCCAGAGGTTTGATCACCCCCGGAACCCAACCCTCCTTTTGCTCCATCGCTGCAGACACAGCTTTGAACTTGTCGTCGGGCAGTGAACCGACGACATCGGTGGACGAAACGCCCGCCTTCTTTGTCACGAAGCCAATATAGCCTTCCGTATCGTTCTCAGATGGCGGCGCGTAGACAGTGATCATGCCTCGGATAGTGCTGTCGCCGTAGCCATCCTTAAGCAGCTTCTGATGTGCCGCCTGACCGGCCGCGCGGTCGGGGAAAATGATGAACAACGACTTTGCATTGCTCGTGCGCTGAGCGTAGCCAATAGCCGACTTCATGACATAAGCGCGCGGCTTGGTCAGGTTGCCGGGATTGTTGGTGCGCCACGCAAATGAACCGCCTATGTAGAGTGTTTCATTGCCCTCTTCATCGAAGTAATGAACGGTTCTTTTTTCGCGATCGTAGGTTGCTCTGACGAACATGTGTAGCCTCTACTTCGAGAAAAATTCTTTGGCCAGCGCATCGCCTGCATCCATGTAGGACGCCTTGCTGCTCGATGTCCGCTCGAGCTTGAATCGAGCCAGATCGAGGCTGCCGTTGAACCGGTATACCTTGAAGATGATCGGGGCAGGCTTTAAATACAGATCGGGCGGGCTACCGCCATTTTTGGTCGCGACGACCGCGTAAAGCGCATCCGCCGCGCGATACATTGCAATGGCCTGCACGGTTGAGTCTGCAGACTCGACGGTTCTGAATTCAGAACTACTGCTATCAGGTTGTTCAACGGGTATCTGTAGCCAGGTGCCTCCGGGTTTTTCCGGGAGGACGTAGCTGGTGAACGTGTCATAGCTATGAGCCGTCAGTGTGCCAACGTAGCCTTTGATCACTTTGACGGTCATACCCGTTAGCGCTACATCATTCGCACCATCCATCAATTTCAATTCCGCATGTGCGGGGATAGGTTTGGCGTCGGCACCATAGGCTGCAGAAATACAGAACGCCAAACACAGGATTGCGACAATCTTCATGCGTCAGTCCTCACCATCCAAAATGGCCTGTTTGATTGCCGGGTCATTGAACACGAGATGTTCGATCAGCGAGCGTTGGAATTCGCTCGTGTCCGCACTGGCGAGCGGTGCCGAGTTTGAGTTGATCGACGATTGAAGCGGTTTTCCATCGTCGCTCGCACCGGTGTCGTCTGTTTCATGGGACTGCTGATCCGCGAGTTGGACAAAATCTGGAGACGCTTCGGCCGCATGGTCGACTCCGCAACCGCAGTCGGCGTCGTTGTGTTCGGTCTTGAGCCAGTCGCCCTTTTCTCCGAGCAGTACGCTTAGGGCTTCCGTGTTGGTGTGGAAAACGCGTTGCGTCGAACCGGACTCATCGATCATTCCCTTTGCGATCACGGCACCGCTATCGTTGACGAACTGATAGGGAATCGCGTCCGCCATCCCCATACGCTCCTGGAGTTGCTTGTCCAGAAGGACCTTCGTGCTGAAGTTAGCGGGAATCTGGCCCGGCCAAAGTTTCTCCGAATCGGGGAGTTGCGCCGGGCCCTCCCAATGGAAATTGCCGGACTTGAGCGTGATGCTGCCTGGACAACCCAGCTCGATATTGCCGTTGGCGATCTTCACGTATGCGCCGCCGCTCGTCAGAGTGACGCCCTGTTTCGCTGCGATCGTAATTTGACTTTCGACACTATTCAGCTTTACATCCTGAGCCCCTGACAACGCCAGCGCGGCGTCGGTACTGCGTATCGTAAGATTCTTGAGCGCGCTCAGAGACATTTCATCGTTCTGCGCCTGGATGTCTACCTTGCCGCTCGACGCAAACATCTTGATACCAGCCTTCTGTACGAACAGACTGATCTTTTCCACAACACTCAGTACGAGCGATTTCCCGGTGGCAAGGTAGGTGTCCTGCCCGCTAACTACATTGATGTGCTGGTCCGAACCGATATGAGTCGACTGCGGGGTCGACAGCGCGATACCCGATGGACTGGCCATCAGCATGATGGGTGTCGCAAAACCATTTGCGCTACCTGTGCCGCCGCCTGCAGTTCGCCCTCCAGCCGAATCGCGCCCTGTCACACTATGCTGGGTTGCATCGGTAAACTTTTTCAGGGCATCCTGACCTGCTCGCATGCTTTCTGCCTGACCTGCGACACTCGCCTCGGACACGGCTTCGATCACGCTTTCCGCATTGATCAATTGTTCGCTTGCCGGCTGGGAACTCAAAGGTTGTCCGACCGACGTCGGATGCGTAGAAACATACAAACCTTGCCCTGCCCGAATTGCGCCATAAGCGTCGGATTTCAGGTCGAAACCACTGCCCAGGAAACCACCACGCGCGTTGTCCGAATGCTGGATCAGATAGCCAAGGTGCAAATGCGAGTTGTAGCTGCTCGAGTACAGTTGAACCCGGTTCTGGCTCGTCGAGTCGTCCATCACGAGTTGATTAAAACCATTGCCGCCGTATTCTTTGGACCGGTAACCTGACAGCAGACCGTTCGAATGCCACTGTGGTTTCGTCGCGCCGTTATACATGCGCGAGATCACCACAGGCCGGTCGCAGTCGCCGCTGACGTGATCGATCAGAACTTCTTCCCCGACCCTCGGCATATGGACTCCGCCATAGCCGGCACCAGCATCCGATTGCGCGACCCGCACCCAACATGAAGCCCGCTCGTCGCCGCCATTCACCCGGTCCCAGATGAACTGTACTTTGATCCGGTTCAGATCGTCCGTGTAAACCTCTTCACCTTGCGGACCCACTACGATCGCCGACTCGAGATGCATTTGCGGCTTTTTGTGTTCGAGCGGACTGCGATACGGCACATTCGTACGTTGCGCTTCGATTTCCGTCAGATAGAAACCCTCGGACCCATCTGGGTGTAAGACCTTGAGCACGTTGCCATCGCCATGGGTCGCACGTACCTCTTCCAACGTGCGCTGCAGGCTATGCGGGAACGCTGTGCCCTGACCACCTACCGGGACGTTGTTCGCGATCATCCACGTTGTTTCGATCACCGCGAATTCCTTCTGGCTCGCCTGATCCCGGTCGTGGTCCGGGTGGCCATTCAGAATGAAGCGTCGTCCCGCTTCGATCCCTCGCAAGCCGCCGACGCCGTGAAACCGTTTGGCCTGAGACTCCCATTCCTCCATCCGGATCCGGGACAACTGGTCGCCCCGATCCTGCTTGGAATAGGTGTACGCGCCGGTGTATTCGTACACTTCGGTCTGATCCGGCAACGCGCCTTGATCCGGCATGGTCGGCACGCTCGTGCCCTTCGGATTGAACTGGGTCGAGGGGTTCTTGTAGTCGAACGTGCGTGTAGTGAGCGTCGTGCTCTGCAACGTGCGCGTGCCGGACCATTGCGTGAGAGCATCCGTCTCACTGCGCGTGCCCGCACGGTAGAACGTCACCGTCTCCGGCGAGAGCGGTTCGAACGTCTGCAACCGGTCGGTGATCACGAGCGTGTGGGATTTGCCATCCTGCGCCTGCTGCCAGAACCCATACAGCCCTTCTGACTCCAGCAGTCGGTGCACGAAGTTCCAGTCATCTTCGTCCTGTCGGCAATAGGAACGAGACGGCAATGGCTTTGAAAGCGCGAACTGAAATAAGCCCTTGGCTTGCGGATGGCTGTTGAAGACATCCGTCACGATCTCGTCGACGCTTTTGTCCTGCCAGATACGCTGGTCGCGGCGGAACTTCAGGAAATGCATCCACGACGCGAAGCCGATCTGGTAGCTCGTCAGGCCGCTGTTCGAACCGAGTCGCCGTGCCGTATGCACGTAGCCGTTGTGCGGCAAATACGATTTGTCGGCTTGCTGAATCCAAAGCGTTACCGGTTGGGCAATTAGCTTCTTGAGTTCTATGCCGCCTGCAGCGGATACCACGTCGACGGTGAACTCGAAGTGCCGCCCGATGCGCGAGCGGCCCGCTACGAATTGAGGCACCAATATATTCGCCCCAAGCGGTGTATCCAATTTGAGCAAGCGATCACTTTGCGATAGGCCGCCTGCAATTGTGCTGATAATTTCTTGCGCTCCCATACCGCCTCTTTTTATCCCGTAGCCGAATGCGCCCCCGCACTGCCGAGCGATAATACAAAAATACAGACGACTCCGCCAGCTTGTGAATATAAGAAATTGTAAAGCAGGATTTCTGACTGCACTTAATGCAAGAGGCATATAGGTGAGGTCGTAATTGGTCTTCGGTCAGCTGGGCGACTGGGCAATCCGATCCGATACGGTGTTTCGAGAACGGAGCCGCTGGCGAAGGCGCTTGAACGCCGTGGGCTCCTTTCGAGAGCTTCGGCATAAGGCCATTCATGTATTTTCCACGCCGGTTTAATCACTCATGGAGCTATGGGGCATTGCCCCTCGATTTCACATGATGTCCAGTTAATTGCACAGAAGTGAGAAAAAATTTTCCAAATCCAATTATTAAGCGGTAATATTTTCGAGCCACAACGAGTGCGGCGGGTGAGGGAAATTTGCGTCTTTGATAGAATTAATATTCTGGCGGGCTCGACAAGACGACACACGGCGGGCATGTGACGACCGCTGCGACGATTTCAAAGTGATGGACGTGCCCGTCGCACTCGAGGGCGACAAGACGTGGTGTCCCGCAGTGCCAGGGCACCTATGCCATCTTGCCGAAGGACAGCACAGGCCGGCATTTCGGTAAGGCGGTCGCTTATCACGGAGATCCGACGAAGTGCGGTGCCACGCTGATCTCGTCGCTGTGAACGGCGCTCATGGTACCGACGCCTACCTGCTATCCGGGGAGAGCCACGCCTGATGCCTCATGCAAAACGATCAGGTCGATCCGTCGCCGCTCGCGCTCAACACATTGTTAGCGGATTTCACGCGGAGTGGCCTGTGACCGGCGCTGCCGACGGCGGACACGAAGCATGCTTAACAAGTTGATTCCCGCGTTCGACTCCGCGTTCGCCTAGTTCTCCTCATCCCACTCGATCCGCTCAAGCAAAGTCCTCAGCTTCGCCCCCCTCGCCGCATTCACCATACCGACGTGTGCCACGCGCCCCGCAAGATGCGCGCGAAAGTCCTGATGACAATCCCGATTCTGCGACCGCCACCCATGTTGTACGCAATTGGTCAGCACGGCCTTCAACGCATCGAAATCCGGCCGCGCCACATTCGCATGGCTGTTGACCACCACCCCGGCCAGATGCTGCCGCGCACTACGCCGCATCACGCGCGTCTTCCTCAGGTTGACGCCGAAGCCTTCTTCAAGAGCAATCGCCGCGACTCGAATGCATAAGCGATCAGCCATACGCGCAAACTCCTCGTCTCCGGAAAACGCAAGGTCATCGGCATAACGCGTGTAAGTCGCGCCGACGGAACGCGCGAGACCCGCCAGCCGAAGATCGAGCCGAAAAGCGCACAGGTTAGCCAATGCCGGCGATGTCGGCGCGCCCTGCGGCAAATGCCGGTTCCGATAGCGCTGCCGCTCCCGCCAGTCGATCCGGTCGCGCACATCCGGCGCGAGCAAGCGGCCGCTCGGGATGCGATTGGTACACAGCGCAGTCAATGCCCTTGCAACGGGCCGCGGGTAACCCAAAGCGTAAAAAGCGGAGTAAACGCGTCCCGCATGAACTGACGCGAAGAAATCGGTCAAATCGAAGCGCATCACTACCGCTTTCCCCACATGCGGCGCGGCAAAAGTCACGATATTCCGGCCATGTCGAAAACCATGCGCCGCTTCGTGCGCCGGAATACGGTCGAGCAAACCCGACAACACTTTGCGTTGCAAAGCCCGCAATCGCGGCTTGGGAATCTCGATGATCCGACATCGACCGTCGCGCTTTTCGATCGACTTGTACGCGTAGTGATGAAGCGGCGTCGCCGCGCCATGCGTCGGCACGCGCCAACGGTCGGCAAACCAGTCCAAATCTCCCGGCTCGATATCTAGCCAGGCGGCCAGATCGCCGAGCGTCGGCAATTGAGGCAAGGTCACGTCATGCAACCACGGCGGAGGCGGGCGCTGAAACGGCGGCCGCGTCAGCACGCGAACCACTCTCGGCGGCTGCTCGCTGCGCCACGCTGACACGAAGCCGGGCATCCCGGCCACGACCGTCGAAACCTCCTTGCGCCCGACGCTATCCCAACGCGCAGCGAATCGCTTCGCTACGTGGCGCGCCAACCCATCCATCCAGCGGGCGCTTTCGCCCAGCACGAGCGTCATCCGCTCGACCATTCCGCCGGGCTCAGGCGAGCCCGCCAGCATGGCATCGGCAATCGCGTAGGTAACGTGTTGCAATGAAGATAGCGACATGCGAAAGGAAGGCGGGGCGGCCAGTCAACGCGTCTTGTGCTGTGTGAGCGCTCTTGCGTAAGACGCAACTGAGGCTCATGCGACGAACTGCGGAGTAGTGTTGATCCACGGGGTAGCCCCGTGGTGCCCGGAACCTATGTAGCCAGCATCCAGGCGTGCTTGACCAGCCGTCCCGCGTGGCGACGATAAGCGAGCCGCCCGGAGCTTGTCAACGCGTCGGCCGTACGAAAGGATTTTTCGCCATAGATGGACGGCGACAATCTGACGGTTGCGCGGTCGAACATAACTGACACAGCGTATGTTCATGCAGAACCGACGAGATGCGGTTGGGCAACGTCAACCCCGCCTGGTTATCCACACCCCCGTCTGGACAACTCGTGTACAAGCCACCTGACACGTTGTGGGTGAAACCTTGATAAAAACGCCGCGTCGCCGGGGCGCACAAAAGTTGTCCCTGGCTCCGTGTTCCTGTCCGAGCGGGCTCCGCAGGGTTATCGATTCCGCAGTGCCTTGATCCGTATACGAAGTTTCAGGTTATCCACAGCAGGATGCGAGGCTTGTTAACTATTACTACGTATACATATACAAAGACTATAAAAACCAGAGAGGCACCCGCGCGGCACGCTGCACAAGCGAGCAGAGCAGAGCCGGGCAGGTATACGCTCAAGCAAGCGGTAAACAAATCTCCGTGACGAGATCAGCGGGCGCCGTATCCTTCGGGCTATTCAAATACTCTTCGAACACCGGCGCATCGGCCGCTTCTCGCCCGGACTGCACGAGCCACGTTCCGTACAGCCACTCATACGCGGCACGCATATCGCTATAAGGTCCGCGATGCCTTAACACCGCATACTCACCGCCCTTCACCTGCACCACCGAAACCGGCGGACTCACCGTCACCGATGCCTGAACCGGATGCGGCAACAACACACCAGCCTTGGACCGCAACTCACTCTCCGCGACAACGCCAGGATCGTCGTAGTAAACGCCGACCATGCGCATCTGCCCTGCAAGTAAATTGTGTTTCGCGAGCCAGCCGAACAACGCATCGAACGCCTTACCGATCTGCATATACGGTCCAACGTGATCGACCGACAAAACTTCTATCGGCTCCACGTGACGAATCACCACTTCACGCATCGTCATTTGATCGTCTCCTGATAGCGCCGGCCGGAACCGGCTATGGGTGCCTTGCTTGCGATACTGCGCCGGCGGCACGCCGAACACCGCACGAAAGGTGCGAGAAAAAGATTGCAGACTGCTGTAGCCGGAGCGCTCGGCGATTTCCACAATCGGCATCGAACCGTTCGCCAGATAGCCCGCCGCGCGATGCAGCCGTAAACGTCGGACGGTAGTGGCCACCATCTCGCCATACATCGCCTGATAAATCCGGTGCCAGTGATACGGCGACAAACAGGCGATTTCCGCCAGACGATTAATGTCTAGCGGCTCGTCGAGATGATCGTAAATATGGTCGAGCACTCGGCCGAGCCGGGTTTCGTAGCGAGCCCGATTACCTGATTCATTCATGGCTGGGTGAATAAAAAACGAGTACAAAATGAGCACAAATATTGTCGAACGGATGCGAACGAAAGTACCACGTCCCCATTTACCAAATCCCGCGAACTTCAGTCGAATGCCCGCTGAACGTGATACTCAATTAAGTGCCCGCTGACACCGAACCGCCAGAACTTTGCCGAATTTCGATAACACCTCGAATAATGGCTCACTACCATCGGCTCAAGCCTGTCCGCCCGTGCACCGCAAAGCCTTGCGGCGTCGGGCTGCCGGCACTATCAGGGAGCGTCCGATGAAATCAGAGTCGAAGAATCAGCACGTCGGCAAAGTCACGCATCACGAGTTGAAGCAGACGCTCGGCACGTGGCAACTGTGGGGCATCGCGGTCGGCCTCGTCATTTCCGGCGAATATTTCGGTTGGAGCTATGGCTGGGCGAGCGCCGGCACGCTCGGCTTTGTCATCACGGCGATTTTCATTGCCGCGATGTATACGACGTTCATTTTCAGTTTCACCGAGCTCACCACGTCGATTCCGCATGCGGGAGGTCCGTTCGCCTACGCCCGCCATGCGTTCGGCCCGACCGGCGGTTATCTGGCCGGTGCGGCGACGCTGGTGGAGTTTGTGTTTGCGCCGCCGGCCATCGCGCTTGCGATCGGCGCGTATCTGCACGTGCAGTTTCCGGGTCTCGAGCCTAAACACGCGGCGATGGGCGCCTACCTTATCTTCATGGCGCTGAATATCGTGGGCGTGCAGATCGCCGCGGCGTTCGAATTGTGCGTGACGCTGCTCGCGATCTTCGAACTGCTGGTTTTCATGGGCGTCGTGTCGCCCGGCTTTCAGTGGTCGAATTTCACCAAGGGCGGCTGGTCCGGTGCCGATACATTCAGCATGGGTTCGTTTCACGGCATGTTCGCGGCGATTCCGTTCGCCATCTGGTTTTTCCTGGCGATCGAAGGCGTGGCCATGGCCGCGGAAGAAGCCAAGAACCCGAAGCGCTCGATTCCGATCGCCTACGTCGCCGGCATTCTGACGCTCGTGGTGCTCGCCATCGGCGTGATGGTGTTTGCCGGCGCGGCAGGCGACTGGACCAAGCTGTCCAACATCAACGATCCACTGCCGCAAGCGATGAAATACATCGTCGGCGAACATAGCGGCTGGATGCATATGCTCGTGTGGCTCGGCCTGTTCGGGCTGGTCGCCTCGTTTCACGGCATTATCCTCGGCTATTCGCGGCAAATTTTCGCGCTGGCTCGCGCCGGCTATCTGCCGGAGTGGCTCTCGAAAGTGCATCCGCGTTTCAAGACGCCGCATCGCGCGATCATTGCGGGCGGCGTGGTCGGCATCGCCGCGATCTACAGCGACGAGCTAATCCAGTTCGGCGGCCAGACGCTGACGGCGAACATCGTGACGATGTCGGTATTTGGCGCTATCGTGATGTATATCATCAGCATGTTGTCGCTGTTCAAGCTGCGCCGCACCGAACCGAATATGGAGCGCCCGTTCCGCGCGCCGCTGTTTCCGGTCTTTCCGGCGTTCGCACTGGTGGCCGCGGTCATCTGTCTGGCGACAATGGTCTACTTCAATTTTCTGGTGGCGATCGTGTTCGCAATCTTTCTCGCACTGGGCTACGTCTACTTCCTGATGACGCGCCATCAACGCGAAGCCGCGCCGTCGGACGCCTTGCTCGAGGAATGACGGATCGAGCCGCTGCGCAAGCAGCGGCGATGGAGTCGTAAAGATGAGCTACACCGAGACGATCGGCAGCCGCACCTATCGCTTTGCCGACCTGAAGACCCTGCTGGCGAAGGCCAGCCCGCAACGCTCCGGCGACCAACTCGCGGGCGTGGCGGCCGCGAGCGAGGAAGAACGCGTCGCGGCCAAGATGGCGCTCGCGCAGGTGCCGCTGCGCACCTTCCTCAACGAGGCGCTGATTCCCTACGAAAGCGACGAAGTCACGCGTCTCGTGATCGACGATCATTCGCCGCAGGCGTTCGCCGAGATCTCTCACCTCACGGTCGGCGACTTTCGCAACTGGCTGCTGAGCAGCACAACGGATGCCGACGCGCTCACGCGTATCACCGCGGGTCTGACACCGGAGATGGTCGCGGCGGTGTCCAAGCTGATGCGCAATCAGGATCTGATCGCGGCGGCGCGCAAACGTCCGGTGATTACGCGCTTTCGCAACACAGTCGGTTTACCGGGGCACATGTCGGTGCGTTTGCAACCGAATCATCCGACCGACGACGTCAAGGGCATCGCCGCCTCGATGCTCGACGGCCTCATGTACGGGTGCGGCGACGCGATGATCGGCATCAACCCGGCGAGCGACAATCTCGCCGCGATCACCAAACTGCTGCTAATGATCGACGACTTCCGCCAACGCTATCAGGTGCCGACGCAATCGTGCGTGCTGACTCACGTCACCAACACGATTGCCGCAATCGAAAAAGGCGCGCCAGTCGATCTGGTGTTTCAATCGATTGCGGGTACGGAGAAAGCGAACGCGAGCTTCGGCATTTCGCTCGCGCTGCTGCAGGAAGCGTATGAAGCGGGACTCTCCTTGAAGCGCGGTACGGTCGGCAATAACCTGATGTACTTCGAAACCGGCCAGGGCAGCGCTTTGTCGGCGGATGCGCATTTCGGCGTGGACCAGCAGACTTGCGAAGTGCGCGCTTATGCGGTCGCGCGCAAGTTCAATCCATTCCTGGTCAACACGGTGGTCGGCTTTATCGGCCCGGAATATCTCTACGACGGTAAACAGATCACGCGCGCCGGCCTCGAAGATCACTTCTGCGGCAAACTTCTTGGCGTGCCGATGGGTTGCGACATCTGCTACACGAACCATGCGGAAGCGGATCAGGACGACATGGACAATCTGCTCACGCTGCTTGGCGTAGCGGGCATCAACTTCATCATGGGCATTCCAGGAGCGGACGACGTCATGCTCAACTATCAGAGCACGTCTTTCCACGACGCGCTTTATGTGCGCGATGTTCTCGGTTTGCGCCGCGCACCGGAATTCGAAGAATGGCTGGAGTCGATGCAGATCACCGACACGCGCGGCGCGCTGCTGAGCGCATCGACACAGCAGCCGTTGCTCGAAGGCGCGCGCGACTGGATGGGCATCGCATGAGCGACTTCCTCGAAAAGAATCCCTGGAACGCGCTGCGGCAATTCACCAACGCGCGCATCGCGCTGGGCCGCGCGGGCAATAGCTTGCCGACCGCGCCGCTGCTGGCGTTCAACCTGTCGCACGCGCAGGCGCGCGACGCCGTGCATCATCCGCTCGACGCCGACGTGCTGCACGAGCAATTGCGCGCGCAAAACTTCAAGACGCTCGACGTGCATAGCGCCGCGCCGGATCGTGAGCATTATTTGCGGCGTCCCGATCTGGGGCGGCGTTTATCGGAAGAGAGTCGCTTGGCGCTGGCAGCGATGCCGAACGATTCCCCCGAAGTGGTCTTCGTGATCGGCGATGGCCTTTCGGCGTTCGCAGCGTCGAAGCAATCGATCCCGTTGCTGCAAGCCGTCGTTCCGCGACTCACGGATTGGAAGATTGGCCCAGTCGTGATCGCGCGTCAGGCGCGCGTCGCGTTGGGTGACGAGATCGGCGAGCTGCTCGATGCAAAGTTGGTGGTGATGCTGATCGGTGAGCGGCCAGGTTTGAGTTCGCCCGACAGCCTCGGCATCTATCTGACGTACGCGCCCAAAGTGGGCTGTAGCGACGCGCAGCGCAACTGTATTTCGAATGTGCGTCCTGAAGGCCTCGACTTTCCGCTGGCCGCCCATAAGCTGCACTATCTGCTGACGCATGCAAGGCGTTTGGGTTTGACCGGCGTCGGCTTGAAAGACGACAGTGATGCGCTGCTGGCCGATACAGCAGCGGCGCCCGCCGTCAGCGACGATTCAAAATCAGGCACACCATAAAACGATCAAGCATCGGCGCGTTCCACCGGATGCGTTTCCAGCCACGCATTCTCTCCATCCTCGAAAAGACGGGAGCGCGTCAAGAACCGTAGACCACTGGGCCGCTCCAGAGAAAACATTCCGCCGTTCCCCGGCACTGCGTCGATGATCAACTGCGTGTGCTGCCAGTATTCGAATTGCGATTCGCTCATGTAAAACGGCACGCCCGCAATCGTGCCGAGTTTGACATCGGACGAGCCGACCATGAACTCACCTTGAGGGAACATCATCGGCGCGCTGCCGTCGCAGCATCCGCCGGATTGATGGAACAGCACCTCGCCATGCTCCGCGCGCAACTTGTCGATCAACTCGACAGCGGCAGGCGTTGCGATCACGCGGGCAACTTCCTTCTCATCAGCCATCACATGTCCTCGCAGAAAAAGAGCGAGCCGCGCAATGCGGCCCGCTCGAACAGGAACGCGACGCTTAGAAGAAACCGAGCGGCTTGTCGCTATAGCTGACCAGCAGGTTCTTGGTCTGCTGATAGTGGTCGAGCATCATCTTGTGATTTTCCCGTCCGATGCCTGATTGCTTGTAGCCACCGAACGCCGCGTGCGCCGGATAGGCGTGATAGCAGTTGGTCCACACGCGGCCCGCCTGAATCTGCCGGCCGAAGCGATAGGCACGCGTGCCGTCGCGAGTCCATACGCCGGCGCCGAGACCGTAGAGCGTGTCGTTGGCGATCTCGAGCGCCTCTTCTTCAGTCTTGAACGTCGTGACCGACACCACCGGCCCGAAGATTTCTTCCTGGAAGATGCGCATCTTGTTGTGGCCGCGGAACACGGTCGGCTTCACGTAGTAGCCTTTGCTCAATTCACCGCCGAGCGCATTGCGTTCGCCGCCGATCAGGCATTCGGCACCTTCCTGTTTGCCGAGGTCGACATACGAGAGGATCTTTTCCAACTGCTCTTGCGATGCCTGCGCGCCGATCATCGTCCTGGTGTCGAGCGGATGGCCTTGCGTGATCGCCGCGACGCGCTTGAGCGCACGTTCCATGAAACGATCGTAGATCTTTTCATCGATCAATACGCGCGACGGACACGTGCACACTTCGCCCTGATTCAGCGCGAACATTGCGAAACCTTCGAGCGCCTTGTCGAAATAGCTGTCGTCGGCGCTCATCACGTCGTCGAAGAAAATATTCGGGCTCTTGCCGCCGAGTTCGAGCGTCACCGGAATGATGTTCTGGCTCGCGTACTGCATGATCAGGCGACCGGTCGTGGTCTCGCCGGTAAACGCGATCTTGGCGATGCGCTTGCTGGAGGCGAGCGGCTTGCCGGCTTCGAGACCGAAACCATTCACCACGTTCAGCACGCCTGCTGGCAACAGGTCGTGAATCAATTCGACGAGCACCAGAATCGAAGCGGGCGTCTGCTCGGCCGGCTTGAGCACCACGCAGTTGCCGGCGGCGAGTGCGGGCGCAAGCTTCCATACGGCCATCAGGATCGGGAAATTCCACGGAATGATCTGGCCGACCACGCCGAGCGGTTCATGAAAGTGATACGCGACGGTGTCGTGATCGATCTCGGAGATCGAGCCTTCCTGCGCGCGCACGGCGCCGGCGAAATAGCGGAAGTGATCGATGGCGAGCGGAATGTCGGCGGCCATGGTTTCGCGCAGCGGCTTGCCGTTGTCGATCGTCTCAGCCACGGCGAGACGTTGCAGGTTCGCTTCCATCCGGTCGGCAATGCGCATCAGAATGTTCGAGCGATCGCCGGCGGAGGTTTTTCCCCACGCGGCTTTCGCGCGATGCGCCGCATCGAGCGCGAGTTCGACGTCGGCTTCGCGCGACCGTGGGATCGACGTGAAAGCTTCACCGGTGATCGGCGACACGTTGTCGAAGTACTCGCCGCCTACAGGCTTCACCCATTCGCCGCCGATAAAATTCGCATACTGCTTCTTGTACGGGAATTCGGTGGTCAGAAATTGCATCTCTGCGTGATTCATCTGTGTGCTCCTCACATGTTTGAATGGGCTATATTCGGCTCGATATATCGATTGGCCGCGAACGGCTAGAGCCAGAAGTGTGCCAATGCACCGCGCAGGTGATCCTTGCACGCGTAGCAGGCACTCGCGCACGGTAAGAGGCGTCACGCTGTTCAACCGGCGCAAGGTGAGCGTTTCGTTTCTGAGCAAGGTGTGCAGCGCTGTTCATCCATTGAACACGGGCTTTGATGTCTGCCGATACAAACGCGTGAGCAGGCGCCGGATTCGTTCGGCATGGGAATTGCCTGTTCTTTCCCCTCGATCCTCCTCGATATTCCATTTGGGCAGATCCGGTATGACGATTGATACGCTCAGCGACACCCTGTTCAGTCCGACGCTCACGCCGCAGCCGAGCTTCCGCGTGCAGACCTGCGTCGCGCACGACGCCGACGAACAGGCGCGCAATCTCCACGGCTGGAGCCAGACCTACGATCAGTTGACGGCGGGATGTTTTGTCGGCGGCCTGACGGAGTTGTGCCTCGATCACATGCAGGTGTTCGTCGAAACGACCAGTCACACGCTGCGGCAAACCTGCGAGGTGCAAAAGGACGCGTACTGGTTCGGTATCCCGACTTGCCCTGCGGGTTCGGGGCGCATCGACGCTCAGGTGATTGCCGGCGACGCGCTCGCGTTTCGTCCGGGTGGCATTGAATTCGAATTGCTGACCTCGGCGGGTTACGAGATTTTTGGCGTGGTGGTCAAAGGCGAAGTGCTGCGCCGTTACGCGGCGGAAGTGGAGCGCGTCGGGCTGGCCGACCATGTGCCGAACACGCAGGTCGTGCCGATCGGCATGGCTCGCAAGCAGCAGTTGTGCGCCACGCTGCGTCAACTGCTCGACGATGGCGCGGCGCGCGGCACGCCGCTCTCTTCGGTCGCGCGCAACAATCTGCAGGCTTCCGTGCTGGCTTTGCTCTTCGACGTCGGCGCGTTGCCCGGCTCGGAGCCGGTGGCGATGCCGGCGCGGCCACGCCGTCAGTCGATCGTGTCGGAAGCGCGCGACTATGTGCTGATCAATCGCGAGCGGGCAGTGAGTGTGCCGGAGTTGTGCGAGCAACTCCATGTGAGCCGGCGCACGCTGCAATACTGCTTTCAGGACGTGTTCGGCATGGCGCCTGCCACCTATCTGCGCGCAATCCGTCTGAATGGCGCGCGGCGCGATCTGTCGAATGCGTCGCGCGAATCGCGCTCGGTGCAGGACGTGGCGGCGGCGTGGGGCTTCTGGCACTTGAGCCAGTTCGCAACCGATTACCGGAAGCTCTTTGGCATGCGGCCTTCGGATACGTTGAAGGCCGCGATCGGTTCGCATCACCATCCGATTGCGGATGAACGCTCATTCGCGCATTGACTTCAAGGCGCGCGTCGTGCAGTCGCTACCTGTGGGCGCGCGCTCATTTGCGCAACAGCCGCAACCCGTTCGCCACCACCAGCAGACTCGCACCCACATCGGCGAACACGGCCATCCACATCGTGCCCAGACCGGTCACGGCCAGCACGAGGAAGACGCTCTTGATGCCGAGCGCGAGCGCGATGTTCTGCACCAGTACCAAATGCGTCGCCTTCGACAGACGAATGAACGACGGGATCTTGCGCAGGTCGTCGTCCATCAGCGCGACGTCGGCGGTTTCGATCGCGGTGTCGGTGCCCATCGCGCCCATCGCGAAGCCGATGTCGGCGCGTGCCAGCGCGGGCGCGTCGTTGATGCCGTCGCCGACCATGCCGACCGTCGCGCCGTCGTCCGACCACCGTGCGACTGCGTTCAGCTTGTCTTCCGGCAACTGGTCGCCACGCGCTTCGTCGATACCCACCTGCTGCGCGATCGCGGCGGCGGTGTGCGGGTTGTCGCCGGTGAGCATGGCCGTGCTCACGCCGAGCCGCTGCAATTCGGCGATTGCCGCGCGGCTCGTTTCCTTCACTGTGTCGGCGACCGCGAACAGCGCCAGCACGCGTTCGGCGTCCACCAGCATCACGACGGTCTTGCCCTGAGTTTCGAGCGCATCCAGCCGGGCTTCGAGCGACGCGGAGCAGCGTCCCAGTTCTTCGATCAGCCGATGATTGCCGAGCCAGTACGGCACGCCGTCTATCTCGCCACGCACGCCGCGTCCCGCGATTGCCTCGAAGGCGTCGACGGTGATGGGCGCCAGGCCGTCAGCTTTGGCTGCCGTCGCGATCGCCGTCGAGACAGGATGATCGGAGCGCCCCGCGAGACTCGCCGCGAGTGTGCGGCAACGGAGGGCGTCGATCTCAGCGAGTATTTCGAACTCGGTCTGTACGGGTTTGCCGTGCGTGAGCGTGCCGGTTTTGTCGAGCGCGAGCCGCGTCAGCTTGCGGCCTTGCTCGAGATAGGCGCCGCCTTTGATCAGAATGCCTTTGCGGGCCGCCGCGGCAAGACCGCTGACGATCGTCACCGGTGTGGAGATCACGAGCGCGCACGGGCACGCGATCACCAGCAGCACCAGCGCCTTGTAGACCCACGCCTGCCACGAACCGTCGAACAGCAGCGGCGGCACGATGGCCACGGCAAGCGCGACGGCGAACACGATCGGCGTATACACGCGGGCGAACTGGTCGACGAAACGCTGTGTCGGCGCCTTGGTGCCTTGCGCTTCCTCGACTGCGTGGATGATGCGTGCGAGTGTCGTGTTGCTGGCGGCAGCGGTGACACGATAGTCGAACGAGCCGGTCTGGTTGATCGTGCCGGCGAACACCGCGTCGCCCACGGACTTATCGACCGGCAGGCTTTCGCCGGTGATCGGCGCCTGGTCCACGCTCGAGCGGCCCGCGACGATTTCGCCGTCGAGTGCGATCCGCTCGCCCGGCTTCACGCGAACCACGGCGCCGATCGCAATGGCCTTGAGTTCCACTAGTCGCCAGGTGCCGTCGAGTTGCCGCACGCTCGCTTGTTCAGGCGTGAGTTGCATCAAACCCTGGATCGCATTGCGGGCGCGGTCGAGCGACTTCGCCTCGATCAGTTCGGCGATGGTGAACAGCACCATCACCATTGCGGCTTCCGGCCACTGCCGCAGAACCAGTGCGCCGGTCACCGCGATGCTCATCAGCGCATTGATGTTCAGGTTGCCGTTGCGGATGGCGAGCCAGCCCTTCTTATACGTCGTGAGGCCGCAGGAGACGATCGCGAGGATCGCCAGACCTGCAGGCAGCCAGGCCGGTGCGCCGAGCCAGCCAGCGGCCTCTGAACCTGCCGCGGCCACGCCGGCGAGCGCCAGCGGCCACCACGGCTTGGGCGACGCGTGCGGCGCAGGCGTGGCTGCGGCGTCCGGACTGGCGTCAGCGAGTTCGGGCGTGAAATCGAGCGAACGCAGCGCGGCGAGGATCGAATGGAGCGCTTCCGGCGCGTGGACGACCGTCAGGACGCGCTGCATCAGGTTGAATTCCATGCTGCGCACATGCGGCATGCGGCTGAATTTCTTGCGGATCAACGCTTCTTCGGTCGGGCAATCCATCTGCATGATGCGGATGGCGGTGCGCATGTTGCTGCCGATGGTTTCGGATGGCGGCAGGGGGGCCGCGGCGGCTGCCGTTGTTGCTGCTCCTGCGCTGCAACACGCCGCATCGGCATGGCTGTGGGCGGGCGCGTGGCTCAAGCCGTCGTGAGCATGGTCGTGATCGTGCGCATCGTGGCGATGGCCGCAGTTGGGGGCATCCGCGTCCCCTTCGTGCCCGTCCGCACGGGCTTTCGCCTGTTCAAGGCGGTCGACGTCGGCGTGGTCGGTTTGAGGCATGGTGGCTTCCTGGTTCGATTTGTGGTCTAGTAAACACCCTGAAGCCACTACAAGGTCAAGGCTGCCAGCCGGAGGGTCCATGAAAATCGGCGAATTGGCGAAAATCGCCCATTGCACGACCGAAACCATCCGTTTCTACGAAAAAGAAGGCTTGTTGCCCGAAGCGGAGCGCACCGAGGCCAATTACCGCAGTTACACGGCGAAGCATGTCGAACGGCTGCGTTTCATCCGTAATTGCCGCGCGCTCGACATGACCCACGACGAAATCCGTGCGCTGCTGCGTCTGACCGACGCGCCGGCGGACGGCTGCGGCGGCATCAATGCCTTGATCGACGAGCACATTGCGCACGTCGACATGCGCATCGACGAACTGAAGCAGCTGAAAGTGCAATTGACCACCTTGCGCGAGCAGTGCCACGGCGAACAGGCCGTGGAAGACTGCGGCATCGTGCAGGGCCTCACCGAGATGGATGTGAGCGCGCCGCGCGCGCGGCATACGCATCTCGGTTGACGTGCCGGGTTGACGTGCATCAGCCGTCGCCACCGTGGCAGCAAACGTCCCATTCACGGCCGGGCCGTCCGTACGGCTCGCCGGACAAGCAATCGAATCCAGTTGGAGAATCAAACGTGTTTACCTGTAGAAACCAGTCCTGCCAGGCGCAGTGGGAGCAATCGGACGTTGTCATCAAGAACGAAGGGCAGGGCCTCCTGTTCCGTTGCCCGATGTGCGGCGCGCGCAATTACGTCGAGCGTTTCGACGGGGACGATGGCTCGGTGCTGTACGAGCAGATCGAAGGCCGTCCCGACACCGGCCCGATGGCCGAATAATCGTTGTCCCTAGCCGCCTATCCGCTTTGCGAGTCATCACCCTATGAACAGTCCCACCACCGCCGGCGCGCCGTTTAGCCAGCTACCGCTGCCGCCCGCGACGCTCGCCAACCTGACGCAGCTCGGCTACGTCGAGATGACGCCGATCCAGGCCGCGAGCCTGCCGATCGCGCTGGCCGGCCACGATCTGATCGCCCAGGCGAAAACCGGCAGCGGCAAGACCGCGGCGTTTTCACTGGCGCTGCTGGCGCGCCTCGACGCGCGCAACTTCGCCGTGCAGGCGATGGTGCTATGCCCCACGCGCGAACTCGCCGATCAGGTCACGCAGGAAATCCGCCGCCTCGCGCGCGCCGAAGAAAACATCAAGGTGCTGACGCTGTGCGGCGGCACGCCGATGCGTCCGCAAACGGCCAGCCTCGAACACGGGGCGCACATCGTGGTCGGCACGCCCGGCCGCATCATGGATCACCTCGAGCGCGGCAGCCTGCCGCTGCAATCGCTCAATACGCTGGTGCTCGACGAAGCGGACCGCATGCTCGACATGGGTTTCTTCGACGATATCGCCACCGTTGTGAAGCAATGCCCGAAAGAGCGCCAAACGCTGCTGTTTTCGGCGACGTATCCCGAAGGCATCGTCAAGCTGAGCCAGCAGTTCCTGCGCAATCCGAAGGAAGTGAAGCTCGCCGAACGGCACGACAACACCAAGATTCGTCAGCGCTTCTATGAAGTGACTGAAGACGGGCGGCTGCACGCCGTCGGTCTGCTGCTGAATCACTATCGTCCGGTGAGCACGCTCGCGTTCTGCAACACCAAGCAGCAGTGCCGCGATCTGCTCGACGTGTTGCGCGCGCAGGGTTTTCATGCGCTCGCGCTGCATGGCGAACTCGACCAGCGTGAACGCGATCAAGTGCTGATCCAGTTCGCCAATCGCAGCTGCTCGGTGCTGGTGGCCACCGACGTCGCCGCGCGCGGTCTCGACATCGCTCAGCTCGAAGCCGTGATCAACGTGGACGTGACGCCGGATCCGGAAGTGCACGTGCACCGCATCGGCCGTACGGGCCGCGCCGATCAGGAAGGCTGGGCGCTGAGTCTCGCGAGCATGAACGAGATGGGCCGCGTCGGCAGTCTCGAACAGGCGCAAAAGCGCGAGGTCGAATGGCACAAGCTGTCCGAACTCACCGCAGCGAGCAATGAGCGGCTGTTGCCGCCCATGGAGACGCTGCAGATTCTCGGTGGCCGCAAGGAAAAGATCCGTCCCGGCGACGTGCTCGGCGCGCTGACCGGCGAGGCGGGTTTTGCCGGCTCGCAGATCGGCAAGATCAACGTGACGGAAATGTCCACCTACGTGGCGGTGGAGCGTAGCGTCGCGCGTGAAGCGTTGCGCAAGCTCAGCGCCGGCAAGGTAAAGGGCAAAAAAGTCAAAGTCCGTTTGATGGACGACGCCTGATAGACGGCGAGGCCGGTCACGAGCGCTCCGCTCGAGACTGGCCGCATCACATTACGTCATACCTCTGCAGTTCTCCGCACTTCTCGTGCGGCCTCGTTTCTTCCCCGAAAGTACCGATCCGACCGGCTTTGCCCGCGGCGGCGCGCCTTCGCGCGAGGCATGACGTAAATGCATGCCGCGCATGACAAAGTTTCGATTGTGACGGATCTTTGGCTGATGCCTAATCACCAAACCGGAAGGGACCGCCGCGCAGTTGGCTGTTCCGTGAATCCGCTGCCGGATGGAGAAAGGGAGAAAGCCTTATGCAGAGCCCCACGCATGCCCGCTCGAAGTTGCCTGACGTAGGCACGACGATTTTTACCGTGATCGGTCAACTGGCCGCTCAGCACGACGCGCTGAATCTGTCGCAAGGCGCGCCGAATTTCGCGCCGGACGCCAAACTGATCGATGGCGTAGCCCAAGCCATGCGCGCCGGTCATAACCAGTACGCGCCGATGGCCGGCATCGCCGCCTTGCGTGAAGTGCTCGCCGATAAGGTCGCCACGCTGTACGGCGTGCGCTACGACCCGGCGAGCGAAGTCACCGTGATCGCCAGCGCAAGCGAAGGCCTGTATTCGACGATCAGCGCATTGGTGCATCCGGGCGACGAAGTGATCTACTTCGAGCCGTCGTTCGACAGCTACGGGCCGATCGTGCGACTGCAAGGCGCCACGCCCGTGCCGATCAAGCTGTCGCTTGACGACTTCCGCGTGAACTGGGACGAAGTCGCCGCCGCGATCACGCCGAAGACTCGCATGATCATCATCAACACGCCGCACAATCCGACCGCGACCGTGTTCAGCGAAGCCGACGTCGAACGCCTGAAAGCCGTTACGCGCAACACCGATATCGTGATTCTCGCCGACGAGGTCTACGAACACGTGGTGTTCGACGGCGCGAAACATCAGAGCATGGCGTGTCATTCCGAGCTCGCGGAACGCAGTGTGATCGTCTCGTCGTTCGGCAAGTCGTATCACGTGACCGGCTGGCGCGTCGGCTACTGCCTCGCGCCCGCTGCGTTGATGGACGAGATTCGCAAAGTTCACCAGTTCATGGTGTTTTCCGCCGATACACCGATGCAGTACGCGTTCGTCGACGCATTGGCCAATCGTGAAAGCTACCTCGGCTTGTCCGCGTTCTATCAGAAGAAGCGCGATCTGCTCGCGGAGGCGCTGCGCGAATCGCGCTTCGAGTTGTTGCCGAGCGAAGGCAGCTTCTTCATGCTCGCGCGTTTTCGCGGCTTCTCCGAGGAAAGCGATAGCGATTTCGTGCTGCGGCTGATTCGCGATGCGCGTGTGGCCACCATTCCGCTGTCGGCGTTTTACACCGATGGTACGGACTCCGGCTTGATCCGCCTAAGCTTCTCGAAGGACGATGCGACCTTGATCGAAGGTGCGCGGCGTCTTTGCGAGATCTGATCGGAAAGACAACACGGCTCCGCGAGGCGGCTGCCTTTTTGAACGCAGTATGATCGTCGCGCGGGTACGCATTAGCGCGCCGCAAGGCGGCGTAACAACAAAATCGAAGGAAAAGGGACCTGCTATGAAATTGCTCAAGCCTCTTCTGGCGTTGGCCTGTGCATTCGCGTCACTCGCGGCGTCGTCTGGTGCAAGCGCTGCCGATACGCTTCGTTTCGGCCTCGAAGCGCAGTACCCGCCGTTCGAATCGAAAGGCCCCAACGGCGAGTTGCAAGGCTTGGATATCGACGTCGGCAATGCCGTTTGCGTTGCCGCGCATATGACGTGCAAATGGGTCGAGACCTCGTTCGACGGGCTGATTCCCGCGCTGCAGGGCCGCAAGTTCGACGCGATCAATTCGGCGATGAACGCGACCGACGCGCGTCGTCAGGCGATCGATTTCACCACCGTCGTGTATCGCGTGCCGACGCAGTTGATCGCCAAACGCGACAGCGGTCTGCTGCCGACGCCGGCCTCGCTGAAGGGCAAGCGCGTGGGCGTGTTGCAGGCGTCGATTCAGGAAACCTTCGCGAAGGCGCATTGGGAATCGGCGGGCGTGACCGTCGTGCCGTATCAGGACCAGAACCAGGTTTATACCGACCTCGTGGCCGGGCGTCTGGACGCGACGCTCGTGCTGGCGCCGGCCGGACAAACCGGCTTTCTGTCGAAGCCGAGCGGTGAAGGGTACGCCTTCGTCGGCGAGCCGGTGCGCGATGACAAGATTCTCGGCAGCGGCATTGCATACGGAATTCGCAAGGGCGATACGGCATTGCGTGACCGCTTGAATGCGGCGATTGCCAAGGTGCAAGCCGACGGCACGGTGAAGACGCTGGCCGCGAAATATCTCGGCAACATCGACGTGTCGGCGAAGTAGTCTTTTGCGTAGCTGCGGGCGTTCCGGTGTGGGGGGGCGCTCGTGAGCCTGACGTGGTGCGGGCGCGCGACCCGGAACGCAAAAAGCCCAGTCGCAAGGACCGGGCTTTTTGCTTTGAATTCTTTGGTGGGGCGTGAGTGACTCGAACACTCGACCTACGGATTAAGAGTCCGCTGCTCTACCAACTGAGCTAACGCCCCCAACAGAAGCGAAATTATGCAGAAATTTTTCGGGCTTGCCAAGTCCCCTTCGCAGATTTCTTAAAAATAATTGCATCCCAGAGCCCGAGGCGTTCGTCCATGGCCGCACTGTCGCGAAAAAGGCGCGCCCTGCATCGTCCCGGTATCATGTCGCGGACGCCTTGCCGCACGAAGCCTCGCGCGGCCTTCGACCGGGGATTGCCATGGATGACAAAGAGATTAACGAATTGCTCGACCGCATCCTCGCGCCGTGGGTCCGTGCGCTCACGCTGACGCCGGTCAAGGTCGATGAAGAAGCTGCCACACTGCGCCTACCGTTTTCCGGCGGGCTGCGTCATTCGGGCGGCGTGATCTGCGGGCAAGTGTTTATGGCCGCGGCGGACACAGCGATGATCGTCGCCATTTCGGCCGCGCTCGGCGGTTTCAAGCCTATGACCACGGTCTCGCTCAATATCAATTTCATGCGCGCGGTGCGCAAGGGCGACGTGCTGATCACCGCCCGGGTGCTGCGCATGGGCCGCAATCTGGTGTTCGGCGAAGTCGAGTTATTCGACGAATCCGGCAACATGGCCGTTCACGCCACCACCACCTACGCGCTGCTCGACTGATACAGGCCAGAGAGCCGCATTAGAGGAAAAACCAGGATGTTCGATCAGGTCGTATTCGCCGGCGGCGGCAATCGCTGCTGGTGGCAGGCGGGTTTCTGGGATGTGATCCAGCCGGAGTTGCGGATCCGACCGCGTGTCATCACTGGTATTTCGGCCGGCGCCGCGACTGCGTGCATGCTCTACACGCGCGATTCCGACTGGGTCATGCGCTATTACGAAGAGGCGCTGCGCCACAACACCCGCAACGCCTACTGGGGCAATCTGCTGCGCGGCGAGTCGGTGTTTCCGCATTACCGCATCTACCGTCAGGCGCTGCTGGACATCTACGGCGAGAAGTTTTCGACACTCGCCGATGCGCCGGAAATCCGCATCGGCGTATCGCATCTGCCGCGCTGGCTCGGCGCGCGCAGCGCGGTCGCGGCCGGCCTGATCGCGTACAACATCGAAAAATACGTGCGCAAGACGTTGCATCCGACACTTGGTCAGACGCTCGGCTTTCATCCGGAATTCGTGCGCGCACAGGATTGCGCGAGCGTCGAGGATCTGGCGGATCTGATTTTGCAGTCATCGAGCACGCCGCCGTTCACGCCGGTTTTGCGACGCAACGGCCGGCCGGTGCTGGATGGCGGGATGGTCGACAACGTGCCCGTCGGCGCGCTCGACGCCGAGGCGCCGGGCAACGTGCTGGTGATGGTCACCCGCCTCTATCCGCGCCCGCAAATGTTCGTCGTGCCGCACGGCGTGCAGCAGCGGCTTTACGTACAACCGTCGCGCAAGGTGCCGATCTCGAGCTGGGATTACACCAGTCCGTCACAGATGATCCACGCGTACAACCTCGGCCGTGCCGACGGCGAGACCTTCCTCGAACGTGTTCCCGATCTATTGGAAGCCGGCGCGCACGAAGCGGTACGGTGAATTGAGCGGTAGCCGCGGCGCGAAGCCAAACGGCGATGAGCGCGTCGCACGAATTCGCACGGCGCGCTTATCGCCCCAAAAAACGCAGTGGTTTTTTAACGCCGACGGCCGCCCTGCAAGGCTTCCGGATTCGCCACGCTGCTCGTATCGCCGGCGTCGAAAGCCAGAATGTTCTTGAATGCGGCGGTGAAATACTGCTCGTAGCTTTCGCGCTCCACATAGCCGATGTGCGGCGTGCAAATCACGTTTTCCATGCGCAGCAGGCTGTAGCCCTGCAGAATCGGCTCGCTTTCGTAGACGTCGATCGCGACCATGCCCGGACGGTTGTGCGATAGCGCATTCACCAGCGCGTTGTCGTCGAGCAACTCGGCCCGGCTCGTGTTCACGAGCAGCGCGGTCGGCTTCATCCGCATCAGGTCTTCCTGTTTGACGATGCCGCGCGTGTCGTCGTGCATGCGCAAATGCAGCGACAGCACGTCGCTCTGCTCGAACAGCGCCTCGCGGCTCTCCGCGACACTGTACCCGTCAGCGCGAGCGGCTTCGCGCGAATGCTCGCGGCCCCAGATCAACACGTTCATGCCGAATGCCTTGCCATAACCGGCCACCAGCCTGCCGATCTTGCCGTAACCCCAGATCCCCAGCGTCTGGCCACGCAATACCTGGCCCAAACCGAAGTTCGGCGGCAGCGCCGACGTCTTCAGGCCGGACTGCTGCCAGGCTCCTTGCTTAAGGTTTGCTACGTATTGCGGAATCCGCCTTTGGGCGGCCATGATGAGAGCCCACGTCAACTCGGCAGGCGCGAACGGTGAGCCGGTGCCTTCCAGCACGGCAATGCCGCGCTCGGTACACGCGTTCAGATCGATGTGGCTGGAAACCTTGCCGGTCTGACTGATCATGCGCAAACGCGGCAATTTATCGAGGAGTTGCGAGCTGATGCGGGTGCGTTCGCGAATCAGGACGAGCGCGTCGACTTCCGAAAGACGGCTTGCCAACTGGCCGAGACCGCGAACGGTGTTGTTGAAGACCTTGACCTCATGGTCGGCCAGCAATTGAAAGCAGTCGAGCTTGCGCACGGCGTCCTGATAATCGTCGAGGATGGCAATCTTCATGGTATGTGTCTTACGACGCACCTTGGTGGTGCGGAACGGAGTGTTATGCTGACTGTCCCACCATGTGACCTAGGTCACATGCCGGTCTGGCTGAATGCCTTACCGTAGTAGCTACCGCACAGAATGGCAGCGCCACGGCAAGGCCGATTGACATCGTTTTTAACAGTTTGTTGCGTGTTGAGGCAAGCCGCTTTACAGACGGTTGCAGAAGCCCGTCGGCCGGTGCCTCCGCTCACAGGCTGTGTGGCCCGGAACGATCTGCACAATTGCGCGTCGGGTGGCAGGCACCCGGCGTGAAGAATTGAATGCCTCTCGCATGCAGCGTCTCTGGGCTTGTACCGTTTTTTCTATTGTTTTTCAAAACGGAGACAAGTCGATGAACCACCCCTCATTCGAAGGACAGCCTACTATCGAGGCGCCCGCGTGGGTCAAACACCGAAAGCTGCTCGACTGGGTCCAGCGCGTTGCCGCCAGGACCAAGCCGGACAGGGTCGTCTGGTGTGACGGTTCGCAGGAAGAATACGACCGGCTTTGTGCACAGATGGTCGAAGCAGGCACACTCAAGAAGCTCAATCCCGCCAAACGCCCCAATTCTTATTTGGCATGGTCCGACCCGTCCGATGTGGCGCGCGTCGAAGATCGCACCTTCATCTGCTCGCAGCGTCGCGAAGACGCGGGCCCCACCAATAATTGGATCGCACCGGCCGAAATGCGCTCGACGCTCGACGGCCTGTTCGAAGGTTCCATGCGCGGCCGCACGATGTATGTCGTGCCGTTTTCGATGGGCCCGCTCGGCTCGCCGATCGCGCACATCGGCGTTGAATTGAGCGACAGCCCGTACGTGGTCACTAACATGCGCATCATGACGCGCATGGGCCGCAAGGTTTACGACGTGCTGGGCGAAGACGGCGAGTTTGTGCCGTGCGTCCATTCGGTCGGCGCGCCGCTAGTGGCCGGCGCGAAAGACGTGCCGTGGCCGTGCAACGAAACCAAATACATCGTCCATTTCCCTGAATCGCGCGAAATCTGGAGCTATGGTTCGGGCTACGGCGGCAACGCGCTGCTAGGCAAGAAGTGTTTCGCGCTGCGCATCGCCTCGACCATGGGCCGCGACGAAGGCTGGCTCGCCGAACATATGCTGATTCTCGGCGTGACCTCGCCGGAAGGCCGCAAGCATCATGTCGCGGCGGCGTTTCCGTCGGCGTGCGGCAAGACCAACTTTGCAATGCTGATTCCGCCGGAAGGCTTGAACGGCTGGAAAATCTCCACGATCGGCGACGATATCGCCTGGATCAAACCGGGCAAGGACGGCCGGCTGTACGCGATCAATCCGGAAGCCGGCTACTTCGGCGTGGCGCCCGGCACGAGCGAGAAGACCAACTTCAACGCGATGGCCACGTTGAAGGAAAACGTGATCTTTACGAACGTCGCGCTCACCGACGACGGCGACGTCTGGTGGGAAGGCATGACGGACGACGCGCCCGCGCACCTGATCGACTGGCAAGGCAAGGACTGGACACCCGCCAGTGCAAAGGAAAG
The DNA here is from genome assembly GCF_003634175.1 of Paraburkholderia sp. BL17N1. Classification (NCBI taxonomy): domain Bacteria; kingdom Pseudomonadati; phylum Pseudomonadota; class Betaproteobacteria; order Burkholderiales; family Burkholderiaceae; genus Paraburkholderia; species Paraburkholderia sp. BL17N1. The sequence goes on along the minus strand of NZ_RBIW01000001.1, from coordinate 1,294,752 downwards.
CGGCCGCAAGGCGGCGCATCCGAACGCGCGCTTTACGGCGCCGGCCTCGCAATGCCCGTCCATCGACCCCGACTGGGAAAATCCGGCGGGCGTCGCGATCGACGCGTTCATCTTCGGCGGCCGTCGCTCTACCACCGTGCCGCTCGTCACCGAAGCGCGCAACTGGGTGGAAGGCGTCTACATGGCCGCGACCATGGGCTCCGAAACGACCGCCGCCGCAGCCGGTCAGCAGGGCGTGGTGCGCCGCGACCCATTCGCGATGCTGCCGTTCTGCGGCTACAACATGAGCGACTACTTCGGTCACTGGCTGAAAACCGGCGAGCGTCTGGAGCAACTGAACGCGAAGCTGCCGAAAATCTTCTGCGTCAACTGGTTCCGCAAGGGCGCCGACGGCAAGTTCGTATGGCCGGGCTTCGGCGAGAACATGCGGGTGCTGAGCTGGATGGTCGGCCGGATCGAAGGCTCGGCTCACGGTGAGGAACATGCGTTCGGCGTGTCGCCGCACTACGAGGACCTCGACTGGAGCGGGCTGAATTTCAGCCGCGAGCAGTTCGAGCAGGTCATTTCCGTCGACGACGCAGCCTGGCGCGCGGAATTCGCGCTGCACGCCGAGCTGTTTGACACATTGCAGCAAGGTCTGCCACCCGCGCTGACGGAGGCCAAACGCGCACTCGAAGAGAAGCTCGCCGCCTGATTAGGTGAGTGTTCACCTTGAACGGAACCGCCTTCGGGCGGTTTTTTTATTGCCGCCCGTCCGCATGACGAGCTTCCTGGTTTTGCCACGCCGACGGCCATTCCGTCTGTTCGAACAAAAATGGCAGTTCAAGCTGCACCGCAGCAGATTGTTTCCTTTTCAGGAACAATTCCTGATCGTGCCCCACACTGGGGAGCACAGTCGCACAAATATTGACAATATTTCCGCTTTCGCGGGCAACTTCTGCACGATTCCGCGAGTCGTAGGAGAATTCCAAGTTCGCTTCGCTGGTTTTCCCCGATTGTCAGGAAGCTGTAACACGGCAGGAGTTGTCCTATGGATCATTTGCAGTCGATGCGAGTTTTCGTCAGAGTGGCGGATCTCGGCAGTTTTGCCCGCGCTGCGAGCGCGATGGATATTTCCAACGCAGTTGCGACCCGGCACGTTGCGGACCTCGAAGGCCGTCTAGGTACGCGGCTGCTCAATCGCACCACCCGCAGCTTGTCTCTGACCGAATCAGGTCAGGTTTATCTTGAGCGCGCGCGCCAGATTCTCGACGAACTGGAAGATGTCGAGCAGATGGTGGTCGCGCGCAATCACGAACCCGTCGGCACGTTGCGAATCGTCGCGCCGGTCGTGTTCGGATTGCACAATCTGGCACCCGTGCTCCAGACGTACGCGGAGCGTTATCCGAAAGTCATTCCCGATGTCACGCTGGTCGACCGTCAGGTGGATCTGGTCGAAGAAGGCTTCGACGTGGGCGTGGTGATCGCGCGGCAAATGCGCAGCGCAAGTATCGTCACTCGGCGTCTCACCACCGGTTGCATGACGGTGTGCGCCACGCCGGCTTATCTCGAGAAGCACGGCATGCCTACGCGTCCGGAGCATCTGCTCGAGCATCCGTGCCTGAGCCTGCCGTCCGAATATTGGGGCGACGAGCGCGTGTTCACCGGCCCGGAAGGCGAAGTGCGCGTGCGTCCGGCGAACGTGATCGTCGCGAACAATACGGAAATGCTGCGTCAGTTTGCGTTGCTCGGCATGGGCATCGCGATCCTGCCGAGCTATCTGATCGGCCGCGACATGACGCGTGGCCGCCTTGTGCGTCTGCTCGGCGATTACCGGTTGCCGCAGGTCGAGATCAACATTGCGTATCCGAGCCGCCGTCACTTGCCGGCCAAGGTGCGTACGTTTATCGACCATCTGGTTGAGCATTTCAGCCAGACGCCGAATAGTCTGCTTGGTGAACAGTGGATCAAGGAGGACGGCCTCGGCCGGGCCGCCACGACGACGGCGCTCGATTCCGCGGACGCCATGCCGCCGGAAGCGTTCGACGGCGCTGAACCGCTCTCACGCCTGCTGGACAGCGAGTTATCGCCGCTGCCGAAGACGCTGGCCAAGGCGACGCCTCGCACCCGGCCCACGGCTTTGTCGCCGCTGTAAGTCGCGAATCGGGCGAGCCTGTAAAGCCGCTGATAAGCGCTTTCGGCCGGACAAACGAAAAGGCGCGGTCACGTTATGTGATCGCGCCTTTTTTCATTGCAAGCTCAAATTAGGCGAGCCGGAAGCGAATCCTCTTCCGGCCTTCCCGCGACCAGTTCGACTTACGAGCCGGTTTTGCGCGCCACCGCTTTCTTGGCGGGTGCTTTCTTGGCCGCAGCGGTCTTGGTCGCCGGCGCTTTTTTCGCCGCCGTCTTCTTGGCTGCCGGCGCGGCCTTCACGGCCACTGACACTTCGTCGTCCTCCGACTCCGCTTCCGGGGCAGCCTTCGCAGCCGACTTCGCCGCTGCGGTCTTCGCGGCAGTCTTCGCCGACGGCTCCTTCTTCTCGAACTCGAAACCGATCTTGCCGTCGTTCTGCTTGACGAGGAACGCCTTGAAGTTGCGGCCGGTACGCGACGACTTGAAGTTCGTCAGCAGATCCGTGCGGCCTTCTTCGAGCAGCTTGGCCATCTGTTCGCGAGCAATTTCTTGCTGCAGGATCACCTTGCCCGAACGGAAGTCACAAGTCTTCGGATTGGCGACCGAGTTTTCGCAGACGTAGCTCATGCCGTGCTCGAACACGCGGCCCTTGCATTTCGGGCACGCGCCCACCGGTTGCTGATCGGAGAAGTCAGGCGGTTCGCCGTCTTCGCCGCCCGCATCCTGGCCGAAGTCGAATTCCAGCTTGTAGTTCTTGATCTCGTCATCGAACGACAGCTTCAGGATCGCCGAGAAGGGGCGGCCCATCTTGCTGCGGAAACCCGAAAGCGGACCGATCGTCTTGTTCTGCAGCAGTTCTTCGACTTCCGGAATTTCGAACTGACGTCCGCCCGGAATTTTCGAAATCGAGAACTCGCATTTCGAGCAGGCAAAGCGTCGGTAGTTTTCCTTCACCTGACCGCCGCAATTCGGACAAGGCGTCTGCAACGTCGCGTAATCGCCCGGGATCGTGTCGGAATCGTACTCTTTCGCGCGCTTGACGATGGTCTGCGTCATGCGGGCGATTTCCTGCATGAACGCGTCGCGCGGCAGGTTGCCGCGTTCCATTTGCGAGAGCTTGTACTCCCACTCGCCGGTGAGTTCGGGCGCCGTCAGTTCCTTCACGCCTAGACCGCGCAGCAGCGTCATAAGTTGGAAAGCCTTGGCGGTCGGAATCAGATCGCGGCCTTCGCGGATCAGATACTTTTCACCCAGCAGACCTTCGATGATCGCCGCGCGCGTGGCCGGCGTGCCGAGCCCCTTGGCCGCCATGGCTTCGCGCAGTTCGTCGTCTTCGACGAGCTTGCCCGCGCCTTCCATGGCCGACAGCAAGGTTGCTTCGTTGTAGCGTGCGGGCGGTTTCGTCACCAGCTGCTGGGCGGCGATCTTGTCGGTCTTGACCTTTTCGTCTTTCTGCACCGGCACGAGGTTCGCGTCTTCGCCGCTGATCTCGCGGCCGTAGACTTGCAGCCAGCCGGGCTCGACCAGCACCTTGCCTTCAGTCTTGAAGTGATGGCCGACCACTTCCGTGATCCGCGTCGTCACCTTGTATTCTGCTGCCGGGAAAAACACCGCGAGGAAGCGCTTCACGACGAGGTCGTAGAGCTTCTGTTCGGGTTCCGACAGATTCTTCGGCGCCTGCAGGGTCGGGATGATTGCGAAGTGGTCGCTGATCTTCGAGTTGTCGAAGATGCGCTTGTTCGGCTTCACCCAGCCCTTGTCGAGCACCTGCTTGGCATACGGCAGATAGTTGTTGCTCTCCTTGAGCATGCCAAGCGTCTCTTTGACCGTATCCAGGTAGTCTTCCGGCAGCGCGCGCGCGTCGGTACGGGGATAGGTCAGCACCTTGTGCTTTTCGTACAGTGCCTGGGCGAGGCCCAAGGTGTTCTTCGCCGAGAAGCCGAAGCGGCCGTTGGCCTCACGCTGCAAGCTGGTCAAATCGAACAGCGCCGGCGACAGTTGCGTGGACGGCTTCGATTCTTCCGTCACCGTGCCGATCTGGCCACGGCAGGCGGCGACGATCGTTTCGGCCGCGGGCAGCGCCCACAGACGCGAATCGCGTTTTTCCGGATCGAACTCGTCGCGCTTGAATTTTGGATCGAACCAGCGGCCTTCGTAGAAACCGGCCGCGCAGACGAACTCCGCTTTCACTTCCCAATAGTCGCGCGGCACGAAGCGGCGAATCTTCTCTTCGCGCTCGACCACGATCGACAGCGTGGGCGTCTGCACCCGCCCGACCGTGGTCAGGAAGAAGCCGCCGCCTTTGCTGTTGAACGCGGTCATGGCCCGCGTACCGTTGATGCCGACCAGCCAGTCCGCTTCCGAGCGGCAACGCGCCGCATCGGCGAGCGGCTGCATCTCTTCGTCGCTGCGCAGGCGGGCGAAGCCGTCGCGGATCGAGCCCGCCGTCATGGATTGCAGCCACAGGCGCTGCACCGGCTGCTTGGCTTTCGCGTGCTGCGCGATCAGGCGGAAAATCAGCTCGCCCTCGCGCCCCGCGTCGCATGCGTTGATCAGACGGTCTACATCTTTGCGCTTGAGCAGTTTGGTCAGCACCTTCAGGCGCGACTCGCTCTTGGCGATCGGGTTCAGATCGAAGTGCGGCGGAATGACGGGCAGATTGGCGAAACTCCACTTGCCGCGTTTGACTTCGTAGTCTTCAGGCGCGGCAATTTCCAGCAGATGGCCGACTGCCGAGGAAAGGACGTACTCGTCGCTCTCGTAGTATTCGTCATGCTTGGTAAATCCGCCCAAAGCGCGCGCGATGTCGTTCGCGACGGAAGGCTTTTCGGCGATGATCAGTGCTTTGGACATGACTCGATGTGAGGTTGGTAGATCAGGGTTGATGGCCGTGAGTGCGCTTCTGTTAGCGCTACCCTCGTTTGCGACCTTTGCGACCCATTAACGACCGCTTTATAGCACACGGCGCGCGACCGGCGTGTCAAGTGCCATAAAAAGCGCGAATTCATAATCGCGTGCTCAGGCATTGGGCAAGCCGGCGCCAACGCCTTATACATCGCACGCAACGCCCGGGCCGCCGGGCTTGCAAGCTGGCCAGCCTGAATCAGGCAACCGCCAGCGCGGGCCGCAGTTTCGGCGCACCGCTCACGCCGGGCACGGCCGTCAGATCAGACAACATCCGTTCCACAATCGCCGCTTGCGGCAAAACTGTGCCGAAGAATCGCGTCGTAACCGAATCTTCGATCAGGATGGTCGGAAAGTTCTCCACATCCAGATCCTCGAATCGGTCCGCATGCGTCTCTATATCGATCCATGCGAAACAGATGTCCGGGTGCCGGTCGGCCAGCTTGTCAAAAGCGTCCTGATACTCGCGGCAGGTCCCGCACCATTCCGCGCAGAGGCAGGCCACGAACAGCGTTTCGGGTTCGTTGACGCGCTCGGCGATCCGGTCTTGGTCGGTGTCGAGGTTTAGCGCGGGCATCTTGGTTCCTTGCGTACTTTTGTCAGGTGCTTTGGCGCGAATGTAGCATGGCCGATCGTGAATGGTGGTCAACTCTGATCAATGCCGCGTTGGCCGTGGCTTGCCCGCATGAAGCGGCCGCCGGGCAGCATGGTCACCTGGCCGGCGAGTTCCATTTGCAGCAAGGCAGTTTGCAGGTCCGCGTCCTCCATCTCGGTACGGGTAGCGAGAATTTCAAGCGTGGTGGGCGAATGGCCGAGCGCGGCGAGGAGGCGCTGTGCTTCGGGATTGGCCGGTGGGCAGGGCGGGGCGGCGGCCAATGCTGCTTCTCCTGAGTCAGCCGGAGACGCTTCTGTCGGCTGAAGCGCTGCCGGGTCCGCTCGATCCACGTCCGCGGCGCTGCGCGCGGGTCTGTTTCCCAAGTCGGCGCGGCTCCAGAAGGTGGCGTGCGCCGAACTTGAACCCGAACCCGCTTGCGGAGCCGCCCGCCGCGCGAAACCCAGTTCCTCCAGCACTTCGTCCGGCGTTTCCACCAGCTTCGCGCCTTGCTTGATGATCCGATGACACCCGCGCGACAGTGGCGCGTGAATCGAACCCGGCAACGCGAAGATATCGCGTCCCATCTCGTTGGCGAGCCGCGCCGTGATCAGCGAACCGGAGCGCATCGCCGCTTCGACGATCACCACGCCGCTGACGAGGCCGGCGATCAGACGGTTACGCTGCGGAAAATTGGCGGCGCGCGCGGGCGTGCCGAGCGGCCATTCGGAGAGAATCGCGCCCTGCACCGCGATCTGCCGCGCGAGCGCGTGATGCGCGGCCGGATACACGAGGTCCGCGCCGGTACCGATTACGGCCACCGTGCCACCGATACCTTCCAGGCCGCCCCGATGCGCGGCGCCGTCGATACCGAGCGCGAGCCCGGAGACGACGGTCACACCGGCCACCGACAGCTCGCGCGCGAATCGCTCCGCGTCTTCGACGCCTTGCGGCGTCGCGCTGCGACTCCCGACAAGGGCGACCGCCCGCGTGTGCAGCAGGTTCAACCGGCCCTTTATATATAGCAGCGGCGGCGGATCGGGCATGGTCAGCAGTGCCGGCGGATAAGCGGGGTCGTCGAGCGTCACGACCTGATTGCCGGGTTGCTCGCGCCACGCGATCACCGCGTCCAGTTGGGCGTCGAAATCGGGGCCTGTTGGAGCCAGCGCTGCGCGTGCCGCGGCCTCGCCGGCAATCTCGGCGAGCGCCTCGGGTGCTTGCCCGAATATCGCTTCAGGCAACCCGAACGCGCCGAGCAATAAGCGCAGCGCTCCGGGTTTCAGACCCGGCGCGAGCGCAAGCCGCAGCCAGGCGGCAAGTTCGATATGGGTTGCAGGCAAAGTGTGCATTGCGGGTCGATCCTCCTGCAGGGCCAGCGGGCAGGCGGGCGCCATGCTAAAATTTTCATCATCCGAAATAACCGCAGCGCCGCGCCCACCCGCGCGGGCTCGTCGTCTGGCGCCGTGGCGCGTTGAATCGAACCGGTTCGACACCATCTATCCTCTGCGCAACGCGACGGGCTCACAACCTGGCCGAAAGGCCAACGAACCTTCAACGGGTCGGCGGCGCCCGAAAATCACACTCGAGATCATGGCTTTACTCAACATCCTCAATTACCCGGACAAACGGCTGCACAAGATCGCCAAGCCGGTCGAAGTGGTCAACGACCGCATCCGCCGCCTCGTCAAGGACATGGCCGAAACCATGTACGCCGCCCCGGGCGTCGGCCTTGCCGCGACCCAGGTGGACGTGCACGAGCGGGTGATCACGATCGACGTGTCGGACGACCACAACGAACTGCTCGCCTTCATCAACCCCGAAATCATCTGGTCGAGCGACGAAAGAAAGCTGTCCGAAGAGGGCTGCCTCTCGGTGCCGGGCATTTACGACAACGTCGAGCGTGCGGAGAAAGTGCGCGTGCGGGCGCTCAACGAGAAGGGCGAAACCTTCGAGATGGACTGCGAAGGCCTGCTTGCGGTGTGCATCCAGCACGAAATGGATCACCTGATGGGCCGCGTGTTCGTCGAGTACCTGTCGTCGCTGAAGCAGACGCGCATCAAGAGCAAGATGAAGAAGCTCGCCCACGCGATGTAATGCGCGTTCACCTCGCCTACCGCCCCCGTTCATGAGTCATTCGTTGCGCGTCATCTTTGCCGGTACGCCGGAGTTTGCCGCGGCCGCGCTGGCCGCGATTCACCGCGCCGGGTTCCATGTACCGCTCGTGTTGACCCAGCCGGACCGGCCCGCCGGGCGCGGCATGAAGTTGCAGGCGAGTCCGGTCAAGCGCTACGCGCAGGAGCACGGACTGGCCGTCGCCCAGCCGCCTTCGCTGCGTCGCGCCGGCAAATATCCGGCTGAAGCCGCTGCCGCGATCGACCAACTACGCGCTACGCCGCACGATGTCATGGTGGTCGCCGCATACGGCCTGATCCTGCCGCAGGAAGTGCTCGATATCCCGCCGCTCGGCTGCATCAACATTCATGCGTCGTTGTTGCCGCGCTGGCGTGGCGCGGCGCCGATTCATCGCGCGATCGAAGCGGGCGACGCCGAAACCGGCATCACGCTGATGCAGATGGATGTCGGCCTCGACACGGGCGCGATGATCTCCGAAGCACGCACCGCGATTTCCGCCGACGACACCACGGCCACGTTGCACGACCGTCTCGCGCAGGACGGCGCGAAGCTGATCGTCGAAGCGCTGATCGAACTCGAGCGCACCGGCAAACTGGCGGCAACGCCGCAACCCGCGGAAGGCGTGACCTACGCGGAAAAGATCGGCAAACACGAAGCCGCGCTCGACTGGCGCCGCCCGGCGGACGTGCTCGCGCGCCAGGTGCGTGCGTTCGATCCGTTCCCCGGCGGTGTAGCCACGCTTGAAGACGGCTCGTCCATCAAAATCTGGGCCGCTGTTGCAATCGACGGCGCAGCCGCCAGCCACGCGCCCGGCACGATCACCGACGTCTCCCCCGAAGGCGTAGTCGTAGCCTGTGGCGAAGGCGCGCTGCGTCTCACGCAATTGCAGAAACCCGGTGGCAAACGCCTGCCGGTGCGCGAATTTCTGGCTGGCTCGACGCTGGCTGCGGGGCAGCGCTTTCAACTTCCCGAAGCAAAGTAACACCGCTGCGTATGTCCTGAACATCGTCCATTCGGCCGATGTTCGAGACCCCGCAGGACAGGCCTGCCGCGCGTAGAATCCTTCATGTAACGGCCCCGGATTTTGAGGATTCACATGTTCGGCATTACCCATTTCGAGTTTTTCGTCGTCGCGGTCTTCCTTCTAAACGTGACGCCCGGTCCCGATACGGCTTATATCGTCGGGCGCAGCGTCGCTCAAGGCCGCGGCGCGGGTCTCATGTCGGCGCTCGGCATTTCCGCCGGCTGCTGCGTTCACTCGCTGGCCTGCGCGTTCGGCTTGACCGCGTTGCTGGCTGCATCGGCCACCGCATTTACGGTCATCAAGTTCGTCGGCGCTATTTATCTGATGTATCTCGGCGTGCGTTTGCTCTTCGCCAAGCCGGCTGTCGCCGATGACGCTGCGGGCGAAGCGCGCGCGGCCGGCGCGCCCAGGTCGCTGCGCCAGCTTTTCCTGCAAGGCTTCTGGACTAACGTGCTGAACCCGAAGGTCGTGCTGTTTTTCGTGTCGTTCTTCCCGCAATTCGTGACGACCGGCACCGATCACAAAGCGCTCGCTTTCCTCACACTGGGTGCGGTGTTCGTCATGATGAGCATGGTCTGGAACAGTTTTGTCGCGTGGATCGCAGGCAGTGTGACGCGGCGTTTCTCTGGCCGGGCGTCGGTGAAGAAGTGGTTGGATCGTGGAGTCGGCAGCGCTTTTATCGGCCTGGGTATCAAGCTCGCCACTGCGTCAAGATGATTGAATTTTCCTGACGCGCCCATATCTAACATTTAGCTTACAATCGGGCGCCGCGATCACGCGGCGCAGATATGAACCCGCGTTAGGGCAAGGAGTTGCAGACATGTTCAATTGGGTCAAAACCGCGATGTTGATGGCCGCGATCACGGCCCTTTTCATCGTGATCGGCGGGATGATCGGCGGGTCGCGCGGCATGACGATCGCGCTCGTGATCGCCCTTGGGATGAATTTCTTTTCGTACTGGTTCTCGGACAAGATGGTCCTGCGCATGTACAACGCGCAGGAAGTCGACGAAACCAGTGCGCCGCAGTTTTACCGCATGGTGCGTGAACTCTCCACACGCGCCGGCCTGCCCATGCCGCGCGTGTACCTGATCAACGAAGACGCGCCGAATGCGTTCGCCACCGGCCGCAATCCGGAACATGCGGCGGTCGCCGCCACCACCGGCATTCTGCGCGTGCTGTCCGAGCGCGAAATGCGCGGGGTCATGGCGCACGAACTCTCGCACGTGAAGCATCGCGACATTTTGATTTCGACCATTTCGGCCACCATGGCCGGCGCGATTTCCGCGCTGGCGAACTTCGCGATGTTCTTCGGCAGCCGCGACGAAAACGGCCGTTCCACGAACCCGATCGCGGGCATCGCCGTCGCGCTGCTGGCGCCGATTGCCGGTGCGCTGATTCAGATGGCGATTTCGCGCGCACGTGAATTCGAAGCCGATCGCGGCGGCGCGCAGATTTCCGGCGACCCGCAGGCGCTCGCTTCGGCGCTCGACAAGATCCATCGTTACGCGAGCGGAATTCCGTTTCCGACAGCCGAGCAGCATCCGGCCACCGCGCAGATGATGATCATGAATCCCCTGTCGGGCGGCGGCATCGCGAATCTGTTCTCTACGCACCCGGCCACCGAGGAACGCATCGCGCGTTTGATGGAAATGGCGCGCACGGGGCGCTTCGAATAACGCTGCGCCTTCCTTGCGCGGTGTAGGAAAAAGGCGAGTCTGCGGGCTTGCCTTTTTATTTCGGCGCAAGGGCGTGAGCGGCTGACGCGCTGCGTTATCACGAGATAATTCACTCTGTTCGCGAGGCGCCTGAGGGCCCGCGCCGCATCGTTGAGCCTGCGCTTGGGCCCCCGGCCTTTGCAGCCACCGTGGATTTGCAATCTCTACGCTTGCAGGCTGCCCGCGGACTCGTGCGCCGCGTTACGCTACGTCCGCGCCGATATATCCAACCCGCGCTTCAGTCCCACTCCTTCCCGCTGGCCATAGATCCGCGATCACCACGCTCACAGACCGCCCGCCGGCCCGCGTCGCGCGCCACGCTACAATGCGTGTTGATTGCGTCGCGCGCTCCCGCGCGGCCCGCCATAGCCTTCTTGATGACTACAAAGCCTTCTTCGCGTACCGCTTCCTCATCGGCGCGCCCGCGCGAATCACGTTTGTCGATGCTGCATCTCGCGCCCGAATCGCTCGGATTCGCGCTCGACTGCGCGGGACAGGCGGTCGGCGCCGTGCGTCTCGGCGCAGCGTTGCCGGCCGCGCTGCAATCCGTCTTCGTGTCCGCGCCCGAGGCCAGCGCTGCCGCGGCGCGTGGCGCGGTGCAGGACATCGCCTACCGCACCATGCGACGTCTCGCGATTGCCGAGTGGCTGATCGCGAAGCTGGTGAAAAAGGCGCCGCCGCCGCACGTCGGCCATGTGCTCGCGTGCTCGCTGGCGCTGCTCGTCGACGACGAAGCGAACGCTGCGTACGCACCGTTCACGGTCGTCGATCAGGCAGTGAGCGCGATCGGCGCGCGCCGTGAATTCGCCTTTGCGAAGGGCTTGGTCAACGCCGTGCTGCGCGGTTTCCTGCGCGAACGCGAAACGCTATTGAGCGCCGCGCAAGCCGACGAAGTCGCACGCTGGAACTATCCGGCATGGTGGATCGATGCCGTGAAGCGCGCGTGGCCCGACGCATGGCAGTCGGTGCTAGCCGCCGGCAACACACAAGGCCCGCTGACGCTGCGTGTGAACGCGCGTCAATCGACCGTCGACGCCTACTTGCAAGTGCTGCAAAACCATCACATTGCGGCGAGCAGGGCCGGCGAGTACGCCGTCAAGCTCGCCACGCCGATGCCGGTCGACCGCATTCCGGGCTTTAGCGACGGCGTCGTCTCGGTGCAGGACGCCGGCGCGCAGCTCGCCGCGCCGCTACTCGACGTGCGCGACGGCATGCGTGTGCTCGACGCCTGCGCGGCGCCCGGCGGCAAGACCGGCCATCTGCTCGAACTGGCCAACCTTCAGCTCGTCGCGCTCGAAAGCGACGCGTCGCGCGCGCGCCGTATCGGCGAAAATTTGCAGCGGCTCAAGCTCGAAGCGGAAGTGCGGATCGGCGACGCGGGCGCGCCCGCAAAATGGCACGACGACATCGACCCGCCGTTCGACCGCATTCTGGCCGACGTGCCGTGTTCGGCGTCGGGCATCGTGCGGCGTCATCCGGATATCCGCTGGCTGCGCCGCGCATCCGACATTCCCGCGCTGGTTGCCGAGCAGCGCCGCATTCTCGACGCGCTCTGGCCGCTCGTGAAACCAGGCGGCGAGTTGCTCTACGTTACCTGTTCGATCTTTCCCGAAGAAGGCGAGTTGCAGGCGCAGTGGTTTGGAAACAAGTATCAGGATGCGGTACGATTGGACGCGCCGGGGCAACTGTTGCCTTCAGTCGCTCGCGCGCCCGCCGACACATCGGCCGGTTCTCATGCCGGACAACCCGCTGAAGACAGCGCCGGCGCGAACTCAGACCACGACGGATTCTTCTACGCGCGCTTTCAGAAACGGTGACCATCAAACGCTTCTTCCCGCTTCGGCTCGCTGCCGTGCTCTGGATCGCGCTGGCCGTATGGCTGGCGGCGCCGGGCGTGGCGCATGCTGATTCGATCGCGGTGCAGCGTGCATCGCTGCAAGCCGACAACACGGGTTGGAATCTCGACGCACGTTTCGACTTCGATCTGAACAGCAACCTCGAAGACGCGGTCAATAAAGGCATTCCGCTGTATTTCACGACCGACTTCGAATTGAGCCGGCCGCGCTGGTACTGGTTCGACGAGCAGCCGGTGAGCGTGTCGCAAAGCATTCGCCTGTCGTTCCAGCCGCTCACGCGTGAGTATCGCGTGTCGAGTGTGTCGTCCGGCGGTTTGCAGCTCGGCTTCACCACGCTCAAGGATGCGCTCGCGGTGATCAAGCACATCACGTCGTGGCACGTGATCGATCGCAATGAAGTGCGTGTCGGCGAGACCTATAACGCGTCGGTGCGCATGCAACTCGACATCGCGCTGATGCCCAAGCCGTTTCAGATCGACGCGGTGAACAACCGCGACTGGAATCTCGCTTCCGAATGGAAGCGCTTTACATTCACGGTGACCGAACGTGCTAAATAGAGTGCGCTCCGCTACCAGTGTCAGCAGCATCGTCGTGCGCGTGCTGGTGTCGACGGTCGCCGTGACGGCCGTGCTGCTGCTCGTGCTGCTCGCCGCGGCCAGCGCGAACACCGAATTCTTCGACCGCTATTACCAGTGGCTCTACGCCGCCAACCTCGTGGTCGCGATGATCTTTTTGCTGGTGGTGGCGACGCTCGTCATCATCATCATCGCGCGGCTGAGAAAGGGTAAGTTCGGCACGCGGCTATTGGCGAAACTTGCGTTCTTCATGGCGCTGGTCGGCGTGGTGCCGGGCGGCATCATCTACGTCGTGTCGTATCAGTTCGTGTCGCGCAGTATCGAGTCGTGGTTCGATGTGAATGTCGAAACCGCGCTCACGTCCGGATTGAATCTCGGGCGCGGCATGCTCGACGCGTCGCTGTCCGATCTGCAAACCAAGGGCCGCTTGATGTCGGAACAGTTGGCGAGCGCGGACGCCGCCGGCACCACGCTCACGCTGCTGCGTCTGCGCGACCAGTTCGGCGTGCAGGATGCGACGATCGTCGAACCTACGCGCAGCATGTCAGGCGCGACGCCCGACATGCACGTGGTCGCGCAGGCCTCCGGCAACTACGCGACGCTCGTGCCGAACGATTTGCCCACGCCGTTGATGATCGAACAGGCGCGCGGCCGTGGCTATGCGGCGATCGAAGGCGAAGTGGACGGCGATCCCCACGCGCATGGCAGCAAGGGCGCGTTGCGGCTGCGGGTGGTGCAACGCATTCCCGATTCGAACGCCGCGCTGTTGCAGCCCACCGAACGCTTCCTGCAACTCACGCAGCCGGTTTCGCCCACGCTCGCGCGCAATGCCGACGCGGTGCAGCGCGCCTATCGCGAGTACCAGGAGAAGGCGCTCGGCCGTACGGGCCTGCGCAAGATGTATATCGGCACACTGACGCTCGCGCTGTTCCTTGCCACCTTCATCGCGATGATGCTCGCACTCGCGCTCGGCAATCAGCTCGCGCGGCCATTGTTCCTGCTGGCGCAAGGCACCAAGGAAATCACGGAAGGCGATTACACGCCGAAGCGCGAAATCAAATCGCGCGACGAACTGGGCTTTCTCACGCAGTCGTTCAATGCGATGACGCGGCAGTTGTCCGAAGCGCGCGCGGCGGTCGAGAACAACCGCATCGCGCTTGAACACTCGAAGGCGTATCTGGAAAGCATTCTCGCGAACCTGACTGCGGGCGTGTTCGTGTTCGACCGGCAATTCAGACTGACCACCGCGAATCGTGGCGCCGAGCGGATTTTCCGTCAGCCGTTCCAGGCGGTAATGGGTTCGGCTTTGGATCAGATCGGCGTGCTGAGCGAATTCGGCGGGATGGTGCGCAAGGCGTTTGCCGATCGCGAAGCGGCGAGCGGCGACGGTCACGACGATCGCGGCCACTGGCAGCAGCAGTTTTCCGTGCAGGTGCCGGACGAAACCGAGCCGCTTACGTTGCTCGTGCGCGGTGCGCGGCTTGTCTCGGCGACGGACCGCGACGCGGAAGACATGCAGACTTCCGGCTACGTCGTGGTGTTCGACGATATCTCGGACGTGATCTCCGCGCAGCGTTCCATCGCGTGGGGCGAAGTCGCGCGGCGGCTCGCGCACGAGATCAAGAATCCGCTCACGCCGATCCAGCTCTCCGCCGAACGTCTGCAGATGAAACTCGCCGACAAGCTCTCGCCATCCGATGCCGATGTGTTGAAGCGCGGCGCGACCACGATCGTGAACCAGGTCGCCGCGATGAAGCAGATGGTCGACAACTTCCGCGATTACGCGCGTACGCCGCCGGCGGTGCTCGCCCATTTGCAGCTGAACGATCTGGTCAGCGAAGTGCTCACGCTGTACGGTATCGAAGAAGGCAAGGGCGCCATTCAGGTGGAGCTCGCCGAATTGCCGGCGATTCGTGGCGACGCGACGCAATTGCGTCAGGTGATTCACAACCTGCTGCAGAACGCGCAGGATGCGGTGGCGGACCTCGAGCATCCGCGTGTGTTGCTCGAGACGAGGACAGTAGAATACGGAGACCCCGACGCGGAAGGCAAAGTCCGCGTCGCGGTGCGTCTGACCGTGTCGGATAACGGAGCGGGCTTTCCCGCGCGTATCCTCACACGTGCGTTCGAACCTTACGTAACGACCAAGGCCAAAGGTACGGGCCTGGGTCTTGCGATGGTCAAGAAGATCGTCGATGAACACGGCGCGCGCATCGACATCCGCAATCGCATGAAAGCGGGCGATGTCATCGAGGGCGCGCAGATTTCGATCCTCTTCCTTCAACTGGCAGACGATGGCGTGGCACCCGGAACAGGGCCGCGTCCGGCGCACGGCGGTGCGTCGCAGGGAAAGACAAAAGCAACAGTGCAGACAAGGGCAGCGTAAATGGCAACCATCCTGGTGGTAGATGATGAAATGGGCATCCGGGAATTGCTCTCGGAGATCCTGAGCGACGAAGGGCATGTCGTGGAGGCCGCGGAAAACGCGCAGGAAGCGCGCGAATTCCGTTTGCGCCAGGCGCCTGACCTGGTGCTGCTCGACATCTGGATGCCCGACACCGACGGCGTGACCTTGCTTAAGGAATGGGCCGCGCAAGGGCAACTGACCATGCCGGTGATCATGATGTCCGGCCACGCAACCATCGACACGGCGGTTGAAGCAACCAAGATCGGCGCGCTCAATTTCCTCGAGAAGCCGATTGCGCTGCAGAAGCTGCTGAAGGCGGTCGAACAGGGTCTCGCGCGGGGCACGGCAGCGGGTGCGCCCGGCGGCGCGGCGGCCAAGCCGGTGTTGCCGGTGAGTGTTTCGGCGGTCGCTTCGGCGGCGGCATTGCCGATGCTCTCCACCGACGGCATGGGCAGCGGCGCGCTGGCTGCGCAAACGGCCTCGATCTCGTTCGACATTCCGCTGCGTGATGCACGCGACGCGTTCGAGCGCGCGTACTTCGAATATCACCTCGCGCGCGAGAACGGCAGCATGACGCGCGTGGCCGAGAAGACCGGGCTGGAGCGCACGCACTTGTATCGCAAGCTCAAGCAGCTCGGCGTGGATCTTGGCAAAAACAAAGGTGAGTGAACCGCGGAAGTGAAGCCGGCGTTAAACATGCGGATCTCGCTTCCACAGAATTTTTCGAGAAGGGGCTTGTCGGAGCGCTGACCCTTTGATATCATTTCGTTCTTCGTTGGCCCGGTAGCTCAGTTGGTAGAGCAGCGGATTGAAAATCCGCGTGTCGATGGTTCGATTCCGTCCCAGGCCACCAGGATTCAGCCCCAGGAAATCGCAAGATTCCTGGGGCTTTTCCTTTTTGTGCATCTGATGCGATGGGGCGTGACGGGCAGCGTTGCTTCGGCTTGTGTGCGCCACGTGTGCGGGGCGCGCTCGGCGGCGTTTGGCGTCGCGTGATAAAATCGCGCCAGTTCAAGGACTTGCACGTAAGTGCGTCGTCTGAGTGCCGCGCGGCAACGCCGCCATTAGCACCGAACCCTTCGCCCGACGATTAACGGTATAAGCCCGAGCGACTCTGCATGCGGAAGGCGCGGCCTATACTGCTTTGGGCCGGCAGCAGTGCCGGCACGCGTCGCGCCGCGTTGCTTGCATGGCGCACCTCGCGCAGCGCGACGTGGCACTCTTCATTCACGGAGTTTCACGGTGATCCGCAAAGACGCTAAACGTAGCGCTCTGGTGCTGTTTTCCGGCGGCCAGGATTCCGCCACATGTCTCGCCTGGGCGCTCGAACGTTATGAAACGGTTGAGACACTGGGCTTCGATTACGGTCAGCGGCACCGCGTCGAACTGGAATGCCGCGAGGGGTTTCGCAATGCGGTCGCGCGCGCGTTTCCGGCATGGGCCGAGCGCCTCGGCGACGACCACATGATCGATCTGTCGGTGCTCGGCGCGATCAGCGATACGGCGATGACGCGCGAGATCGAGATCGAAGCTACGGCGAACGGTTTGCCGAACACGTTCGTGCCGGGCCGCAATCTGATGTTCATGACCATCGCGGCGGCGATTGCCTATCGACGTGGTTTGCAGGTGCTGGTCGGCGGCATGTGCGAGACGGATTTCTCGGGCTATCCCGACTGCCGCGACGACACGATGAAGGCGTTGCAAGTCACGCTGAACCTTGGCATGGACACGCGCATCCTGCTCGAAACACCGTTGATGTGGCTGGACAAAGCCGACACGTGGCGTCTCGCACACGAGCTCGGCGGCGACGAGCTGGTTGAACTGGTGCGCGTCGAGACGCATACGTGCTATGTCGGCGAACGCGCCGAATTGCATGCATGGGGTTTCGGTTGTGGCGAATGCCCGGCGTGCCGTTTGCGCAAGCGCGGTTACGAGGCCTATCTGTCGGGTGAGAAGGTCACCGCGGCGCCGCTCTGATGACGCTCGGCGCAGCAGCGCAACTCAGGCAATAATTTTCAGGAACACAGGGCAGAAAGCAGCATGACTTACGCGGTCAAGGAAATCTTCTACACGTTGCAGGGCGAGGGCGCGAATGCCGGGCGTCCGGCTGTCTTTTGCCGGTTCGCCGGCTGCAATCTGTGGTCGGGCCGCGAAGAAGATCGTGCCGGGGCGGTGTGCCGCTTCTGCGATACCGATTTCGTCGGCACCGACGGCGAGAATGGCGGCAAGTACCGCACGGCTGACGATCTCGTGAAGATGATCGCGTCGCAATGGCCCGAAGGCGAGGGCGAGCGTTTCGTGGTGTGCACGGGCGGCGAGCCGATGCTGCAGATCGATCAACCGTTGGTCGACGCGCTGCATGCCGCCGGCTTCGAAATCGCCATCGAAACCAACGGCTCGCTGCCGGTGCTCGAAACGATCGACTGGATCTGCGTGAGCCCGAAGGCCGACGCACCGCTCGTCGTGACCAAGGGCAACGAATTGAAGGTCGTGATTCCGCAGGACAACCAGCGTTTGTCCGAGTATGCGAAGCTCGACTTCGAGTATTTCCTCGTCCAGCCTATGGACGGACCGTCGCGCGACCTCAACACCAAGCTCGCGATCGACTGGTGCAAACGCCATCCGCAATGGCGCCTGTCGATGCAGACCCACAAGTATCTGAACATTCCCTGATTTGCCGTGCTGACGATTACACGAAAACTCGAATTCGACGCGGGTCACCGCATCCCCGATCACCGCAGCCAGTGCCGTAATCTGCACGGTCATCGCTATGTGCTCGAAATCACGCTGCAAGGCGATCTGGTCGACACCGAAGGCGCGCCCGATCGCGGCATGGTGATGGACTTCGCGGACGTGAAGTCGCTCGCCGTCGAGCATCTCGTCGACAAGTGGGACCACGCGTTTCTCGTCTATGAAGGCGACACGCAAGTGCGCGGTTTCCTGGAAACGATGGCCGGCCACAAGACGGTCGTGCTCGATCGCATTCCCACCGTCGAAAATCTTGCCGCCGTCGCATTCGACATTCTCGCGAACGTCTACGACGCACACTACGGCGTGAATCTGCGTCTGCACAAGCTGCGTCTGTACGAGACGCCGAATTGCTGGGCCGACGTGGTCCGCGACTAAAGCCTGTAACCCGACGCTCGCGGGCCGCTCGCGCGGCCCAACCTTCGCGTTATTGTCACGGTATGATCGCTCCGACAACCACACGGAGCGAGACATGCCGGTCACCGCATTGCGTCGCAGCAGGCAGCCGGGCCGCCACGGCCCGCGCGCTCATCTGGCCCACGAGGGCAGCACGCTTTCCCGCAGTTCAGGCCAAGCGCCGCTTCACTGCGAGGGAGCGCGGCGATGAGCACCTTCACCAATCCCCTCAAATCACGCCTTAAAGAAACCGATTCGCTGTTCGGACTTTGGCTCTCGCTCGGCAGCGACGCCGCCGCCGAAGCGCTCGCGCACGCCGGTTACGACTGGCTGCTGATCGACATGGAGCACTCGCCGAACGATAGCGGCGACGTCGCCTCGCAACTGCGCGCGATCGCCGCCGCGCATCTGCCTAGCGAGCCGGTGGTGCGCGTGCCGTCCAGCGAGGCATGGCTCGTCAAGCGCGTGCTGGATGCCGGCGCGCGCACGCTGATGTTCCCGAATATCGAGTCCGCGGACGAGGCGGCGCGCGCCGTGCGTCTCACGCAATATCCGACCGCCGACGCGCTCGACGGTGAGCGCGGCGTTGCCGGCGCGGTGCGGGCCGCGGGTTACGGCATGCGGCGTGACTACGTGCAGACGGCCAACGCGCAGATCGCGACCATCGTGCAGATCGAGTCGGCGCGCGGCTTGCAGGAAGTGGAAAAGATCGCGGCGACGCCGGGCGTCGATTGCCTGTTCGTCGGGCCGGCGGATCTCGCCGCGAGCCTCGGTCATCTCGGCGATTCGAAGCACGCCGACGTGCAGGCCGCGATGGCGCGCATCGTCAGCGCCGCGGACAAGGCAGGCATTGCCGCCGGTATTTTTGCCATGGACGTCGCGAGTGCGAAGCAGCATCGCGATGCCGGTTTTCGATTCATCGCTCTGGCCGCGGACGTCATGTGGATGTTGCGCGCGACTCGCCAGGCGCTGCAGGAGGTGAGGTCATGAAGGGGATGGTGCAGTGCGTCGTGGTGCGTCTGGCGCTCACAGCGGCATTGATGGCGAATGTGGCGGCCTATGCGCAAGACAGCCGGATCGCGAAGTCGAATGATCCGGAGACGCAAACCGCGGTCGCCGACTACAACGCCGGCAATCTGGCTGCGGCGCTTGTCGAGTTCCGCAAAGCTGCCGAGCGCGGCAGCCGTCTCGCCGAGTTCAACTACGCGATGATGCTGCTCAACGGCGAAGGCACGTCGGTCAATGTCGATGAAGGCAAGAAATGGCTGCGCAAGGCCGCCGACGCCAACATGTCGCACGCGCAATACGTGTACGGCAAGATGTACGACGATGGCGAGTTCGTTGGGCGCGATCCGGTTGAGGCGCACCGCTGGTTCCTGAGGGCGGCGGAGCAGGGACACGTGCAGGCGGAGCTGGCGCTGGCCAATCAGTTCCTCGATGGCCGCGGCACTGAGCGCGACAACAAGCAGGCGTTCGTCTGGTACAAGAAGGCGGCGCAGGGCGGCGACATGACCGCGCAATACGTGGCCGGCTCGTTCTATGAGCGGGGCGGCGACGGTGTGGAGAGGAATCTCAACGTGGCGCGCGCTTATTACGCGGCTGCCGCGGCGCAAGGCGATCCGGCGGCGCGGCTCAAGTATCAGCAACTCAGCGCGCAGTTGCGGGATCAGAAGGAAGTGAAGCCGCAGTAAGACCGCGGTGTTTTGATAACGACGCTGGATGCAAAAAGGGACGCTCCGTGAAGAGCGTCCCTTTGCTTGTGGAGTCGCCGGCAAAGCCCGCGCGGCACCGCCGCGCTAGCTCTGCATCAACCGCTTCTGCCGCGCGACGCTCATGATCAGGCCAATCGCGACGCCCAGCGTGGTCAGCGCGGTGCCACCGTAACTCATGAATGGCAACGGCACGCCGACCACCGGCAAGATGCCGCTCACCATGCCGATATTCACGAACGCGTAGGTGAAGAACGCCATGGTCAATGAGCCGGCTAACAGGCGTCCGAAGAGCGTCGCGCCATTGGCCGCGATATACAGCCCACGCGCGATCAACAGCATGTATAGCGTGAGCAGCACGACGCCGCCCGCCAGCCCGAACTCTTCGGCGAACACGGCGAAAATGAAGTCGGTGTGCTTCTCAGGGATGAACTCCAGGTGCGCCTGCGTGCCCTTCAGCCAGCCTTTGCCAAGCGGGCCGCCCGAGCCGATCGCAATGACCGCCTGAATGGTATGGAAGCCCTTGCCGAGCGGATCGGAAGTCGGATCGAGCAGCGTGCAGATGCGGTGTTTCTGGTAGTCGTGCATCAGCGGCCATTGCACTTCCGGTTGACAGATTTTGTCCTGGAAGGCGGCGATGGACACGACCGCGATCACACCTGCAATCAGCACCGGCACGATCAGCTTGAAACTCAGGCCAGCAAAGTAAATCACGAAGAGACCGGCCGCGAACACCAGCACGGCTGTGCCGAGGTCGGGCTGCTTGGCGATCAGGCCGACCGGCACGGCGAGAATCACCAGACCTACCAGAAAGTCGTACCAGCGCATTACACCTTCGCGTCGCTGGTAGTACCAGGCGAGCATCAGCGGCGTGGCGATCTTCAGGATTTCCGACGGCTGGATCACCACGCCGACATTGATCCAACGCTTCGCACCTTTGCGCGTGAGGCCGAATAGCGCCACCGCGACCAGTAACGCGATCCCGAATGTATAGAGCGGAACCGCGAAACGCATCAGCGTGGTGGGTGGCACATTGGCGAGCGCCCACATCAGCACGAAGGTCAGCATGATGTTGCGCAACTGGTCTTCCACGCGGCCGGGGACATCCAGACTCGCGCTGTACAGCGTGACGATGCCGACGCACAACAGCAGAAACACGATCAGTGCGAGCGGGCGATCGAAGCCCGCGAACATCCGCTTGATGCGGTCGAGCCAGGCGCGCTTGTCGAATTGCATGCCTTCTCCTTACTCGTCGATGCCGCCGGAAACCGGCTGGCGTGGCGACGTGGCCTGAATGCCGCCATCGCGCGAGGCAGCGGCGGCTGTCGGCGCCGGCTCGCTGGCCGGACGGGGTTTATGCGGGACGCCGGATTTACGCGACGCCGGATTCTTCGTGGCGGTGGACGCGGACGTCGAGGCGGCAACCGGTGCCGATGCGGCATCAGGGGCGGAAGCTGCCGCCGCCGCGGACGCAGCCCTCGCGGCCGCCGCAGCGGAGGCCGCCGCCGCCGCCGAAGCCGCGCCGGGAATCGGCAGCGCGGTGAAGCCCGCTGCGACCTTGACCGGCTGCACGCCGTCCTGCGGCGCCGGCGGCGCATCGCCGACTTCCGGCGCGGAGGCATCCTCGGTTGCCGACGCCGCTGCCTCGATGGCCGCTTGCTGCGCACCCGGCTTGTTCTTGCCGACAAGGTAATAGTCGAGCACCTTGCGCGCAATCGGACCTGCCGCTTCCGCACCCCAGCCGCCGTTTTCGACAATTAGCGCGAGCGCGATCTTCGGTTGCTCGGCTGGTGCGAACGCGATGAAGAGCGCGTGGTCGCGCAGATGCTCGGCGACCGCGTGGCCTTTGTAGTTCGCGCCCTGCAGCGAGTAGACCTGCGCCGTACCCGTCTTGCCGGCCGCCTGATACGGCGCGCCGATGAACAGCTTCGACGCCGTGCCGTTGGTCACGACGCCTTCCATCGCGCGCTTGATGATGTCGATGTCCGATTGCTTGACCGCAATCCTGTCGCTCGGATCGCGCACCACCGGCCGCGTCTCTTTCGTGATTGGGTTTTCGATGTCGCGCACGAGGTGCGGCTTCATCACGACGCCGTTGTTCGCGAGCGTGGCCGTGGCGTGAGCGAGCTGGAGAATGGTGAACGAGTTGTAGCCCTGGCCGATGCCGAGACTGATCGTTTCGCCTTCATACCAGCGTTGCTGCTCGGGCTTGCGGTACGCCTTGCGCTTCCATTCCGTGGACGGCAGGATGCCGCGCGCCTCGCCCGAAATGTCGATGCCGGTAATCTGGCCGAAGCCCCACGGCTTCATGAAATTGGCGATATTGTTGACGCCGAGATCGTGCGCGAGCATGTAGAAATACGTGTCGTTCGACACCACGATCGCGCGGTTCATATCGACCCAGCCTTGGCCCGAGCGCACGTCGTTGCGGAACGTGTGGCCGCCGAAGGTGTACGAACCGGGATCCTGGAAGCCCCAGCCCGGCGTGCGCTTGTGCAGCGTGAGCGCGGCGAGCGCCATGAACGGCTTGTAGGTCGAGCCCGGCGGATAGGTGCCGTGCAGCGGACGGTTGAGCAGCGGATGGTCGGGCGAGTTGTTGAGATCGTCCCAGGTCTGCTGGTCGATGCCGTCGACGAACGAGTTCGGATCGAAGCTCGGCGCGGACACGAAGGCGAGCACGTCGCCGGTCGAAGGTTCGATCGCGACCAGCGCGCCGCGGCGGCCCGCGAAGGCCTGCTCGGCGACCTGCTGCAAGCCGATATCCAGCGACAGCACGAGGTTGTTTCCAGGCGTCGCCTGGGTTCGCGACAACGTCCGCACCGGGCGGCCGCCGGCGGTCACTTCCACTTCCTCGAAACCTGTCTGGCCGTGCAACTCGGTCTCGTAACTCTGCTCGACGCCGATCTTGCCGATGTAGTCGGTGCCCTTGTAGTTATTCGCGTCCAGACGCGGATCGTAGTGGTCCGGATCGCTGTCGTTCTGATCGCTGGCGTCGTCGATACGGTCCTGATCGCGCTGCGAAATCCGGCCGATGTAGCCGATCACGTGCGCCGCGGTCGGCCCGAGCGGATATTGACGGAACAGGCGCGCGCGCACTTCCACGCCAGGAAAGCGGAAGCGCTGCGCGGTGAAACGCGCGACTTCGTCGTCGGTCAGTCGGGTGCGGATCGGCAGGCTCTCAAAGTTCTTCGAGTCTTCCTGCAGCTTCTTGAAGCGGCGGCGATCGCGTGCGTCGATTGAAACAACCGTGGCCAGGTTGTCGATCACGTTTTCGATCGAGTCGTTCAGCTTCGACGGCGTCAGTTCGAGCGTGTAGGCCGAGTAGTTCTTGGCCAGCACCACGCCGTTGCGATCGGTGATGATGCCGCGGTTCGGGACGATCGGCGCGACCGAAATGCGGTTTTCATCGGCCTGCAGCGAATATTTGCTGTAGTGCCAGACCTGCAGAAACAGGAAACGGAAGCCGATCAGCCCGAAGCAGACGAACACGAACAGGCCCGCCGCCGCGACGCGCAGGCGGAACTTCGAGAGCTGTTGCTGAGTGTCCTTGAATTCGGTCATGCGATTCTGCAAAAGGCCGGGTGACGGCCATCATGAGTGTGCGCCTTTTCCGGCCGGAACCGGGAGGCATGAACAGCGATGCGCGTCGAGCGGGCCGGGAAGTGGGTTCTGACAAGAACGCCGGCGCGCTCGATGCGGGATCAAATCGGCCGGGTATCGTCCGGATCGGCGGGGCGGCGCTGCGGCATCAGCAGCAGCATGCTGGTGACCGGCCACAGCGCGGCTTCGACGAAGCCGTCGATCAGATAACCCCAGCCCGGAAACGCCGCGCCCGTCAGCAGACGGATCACGAACGGCACCAGTTGCGCGACGACCAGCAGCGGCATGACCGCGAAGGTCTGCACGCCGAGCGACATCCACAGCACACGGCGGTGAATCGTGATCGCGCCGTACGACAACAACGTGTACGCCAGCGCGTGCTCGCCGAGCAGGCTGGCGTTGTGTACATCCATCAGCAAACCGAGCGAAAACGCGATACCCATGCCGACTTTGCGCGGCTGGTGCACGTTCCAGAACAGCAACACGAGCGCGACGAAGTCCGGCACGCCGACGAGGCGCCCCCACGGCATCAGGTTCAGCAGGAACGCCGCAGCGAGGCTGAACGAGATGAAATAAGGATTGACCGGCTGCAGGATGTATTGCGGACGGTTCATGGCTGGGCCCCTGGCTTGGCTGGCGGCTTCGCGTTCTTGTCGGCGGCCGGTTTCCTTTCGGCGGCGGACTTTTTCTCCGCTGCGGGCGGTTTGGCCGGCGCTTTTTCGGTGGGCTTGGCGGTTGCGGGTTTCTCGGCTGCGGCCTTTTCGCCGGCTTTTGCCTGGGATTTATCCGCCGCGGCCTTGCCGTCGGCCGATTTGGCGCCTTTCTTCGCTTTTGCGTCCTTCGCGGCCGTGGCTGCGTCGGGCTCTTCGGCCGGACGCGGCGGCACATTGTTCACGTAATGCAGCACCAGCAACTGACGCGCGCCGCGCACCGGCGCGACCGGCAGGCAGATCACACGCGCGAACGCCGTATCGGCCTGCTTGTCGACCCGCACTACCTTGGCGACTGGCAGACCCGGCGGATACACACCGTCCAGACCGCTGGTGACGAGTTCATCGCCCGTCTGAATGTCGGCGCTGATCGGTACGAAGCGCAGATCCAGAGTGTCGCCCTTCGGCGTGCCGTAAATCACGCTGCGCAGACCCGTGCGCACGATCTGCACAGGCACTGCCTGATCTTTGTCCGTGAGCAGCGTCACCTCGGCTTGCAGCGGGAACACGCGCGTTACCTGCCCAATCACGCCGTCTTCATTGACGACCGGCGAACCGTTCTGGATGCCTTGCTGCGCACCCCGGCCAATCACAACCTTCTGCGTGAACGGATCACGCGTGTCGTACTGGATTTCGGCGGGCAGCGATTCGGTGGTGGAGCGCTGCGACAGTTGCAGCAGCGCGCGCAAATGCGCGTTCTCGGCCGCCAACCCAGCGGCCGTATTGGCTTGCTGCGAAAGCTGCAGATCTTTGGTGCGCAGTTTGTCGTTTTCGCTGCGCAGCGTGGCGCTGGTCACGGCCAGGTCGGCCGCGCCCACGAACATATCGCGCGGCACGAGGGCGGCGCGTTGCAACGGATAAAGACCCGCGCCGAGCACGCCGCGAACGATTTCGAGCGTTTTGAAGCGTGCGTCGGAGATCAGCAGGGCGATCGCCAGCAAGACAAAAAATACGAGTCGTGCGAGGGCGGACGGTCCTTGCTTGAACAGGGGCGGCGGACTGTATTCCATGGTCGGCGCCGGGGGCGTGAGCGGTTGGGTGAGACGGCGGCGCGCGGGAAAGGCGCGTTCAGCGCGCGGAGGCTGGTAGGCCCAGCCAACGGCAAACCGGCCCGCAAGGAGCCGTTTGCCTGATCCGCGCTACTGACATGAAGACGGGCTCGCTTACTCGTACGAGAAGATGCTGCCCAGCTTGTCCATGCGTTCGAGCGCCATGCCCGAGCCGCGCACAACGCAGGTCAGCGGGTCTTCGGCGACGAGCACCGGCAGGCCGGTTTCTTCGGCGAGCAGACGGTCCAGATCGCGCAGCAGTGCGCCACCGCCCGTGAGCATCATGCCGCGCTCGGCGATGTCGGCGCCGAGTTCCGGCGGCGTTTGTTCGAGCGCGATCTTCACCGACGACACGATCTGGTTCAGCGGGTCGGTGAGGGCTTCGAGAATTTCGTTGCTGGAGATGGTGAAGCTGCGCGGAATGCCTTCCGACAGATTGCGGCCCTTCACTTCCATTTCCTTGACTTCGGAACCCGGGAAGGCGGAACCGATTTCCTTCTTGATGGCTTCGGCGGTTTGCTCGCCGATCAGCATGCCGTAGTTGCGGCGGATGTAGTTGACGATCGCTTCGTCGAACTTGTCGCCGCCCACGCGCACCGAGCCCTTGTACACGATGCCGCCGAGCGAGATCACGCCGACTTCGGTCGTGCCGCCGCCGATGTCGACGACCATCGAGCCGGTTGCTTCCGACACCGGCAGGCCGGCGCCGATAGCCGCGGCCATGGGTTCTTCAATGAGGTAGACCTGCGAAGCGCCCGCACCGTGCGCGGCTTCTTTAATGGCGCGGCGCTCGACCTGGGTCGAACCGCACGGCACGCAAATGATGATGCGCGGCGACGGCGAGAACATGCGCGATTCGTGAGCAGTTTTGATGAACTGCTTGATCATCTGCTCGGTGACGGTGAAGTCGGCGATCACGCCGTCTTTCATGGGGCGGATTGCCTCGATGTTGCCCGGCACCTTGCCGAGCATCTGCTTGGCTTCCTTGCCGACTGCCTGGATGGTTTTCTTGCCGTTGGGACCGCCTTCCTGGCGGATCGACACCACCGACGGTTCATCAAGAACGATGCCCTTGCCACGCATGTAGATGAGCGTGTTGGCCGTGCCGAGGTCAATGGCCAGATCGTTGGAAAAGTAGCTGCGCAAAAAACCGAACATTCAAAATCCTGTCTCGCTGGGGGCCGGGCCTCGCAATGGTTGCGCAGGGCGGCAGCGGAAAAAATAACAGCTTCAACCGGGCGGATGCGGCGCCACAGGAACTTGAAGCTGCGAGGGAGTCTACCGGAGGCCGATGCAAAGCCAGGTCAGAAAAATCCGAACTATCTTTGGGAATTGTTCAGAAAGGCCTTGGTAAGACGGTCCGGGTTTGGGTCGAACGCGTAATGATACCTTATAATTTTGGATGTTTTGAAGGAAACGGACGGCACTTTTTGCCACCGCTGGCCCCTTTTTCGAGGTCTTCCTCCAGCGTCGTAACCCGCTGTCGCGGCATCGTTTTTTTCCTTGCTGCGGCGGTCCACCACATTTTTCCGGTGACTGCATGGCTCTGACCCTGACCGATGTAAAACGCATCGCGCATCTCGCGCGGCTCGAACTGGCCGACGCCGACGCTGAGCACACGCTCGTCCAGCTCAACGATTTTTTCGGCCTCGTCGAGCAGATGCAGGCGGTCGATACCACCGGCATCGCGCCGCTTGCCCACCCGATCGAGCAGATCGAAGACGTCGCGCTGCGTTTGCGTAACGACGCGGTGACCGAAACGGTCGAACGCGAAGCTTTCCAGCGCCCGGCGCCCGCAGTGCAGGACGGCCTGTATCTCGTGCCGAAGGTGATCGAGTAACACCCGCGCATCGAGCCCGGCGCGATACGCGAGCGGGCCTCCAGACGAAGTGCCGACTTGCGGCATCTCGACTCGTGGCTTCAACGCTCGCATAACCGTCGTCTCCGGCTTCCTCGGCTCGGTTTGCCGGCGGGCAGCCGAACGCCTCCACGGCAGCGTGACTACGCTGCCGCGCTCTTCAGGATAAAACGCAATGCATGAAAAAAGTTTGACCGAACTGCGCGCCGCACTGACGGCCAAGGAATGCTCCGCAGTCGAACTGGCGCAGCTCTATCTGAAGCGGATCGACGCGGCCAACAGCCTGAACGCATTCATCCAGGTCGATCCCGATCTGACGCTCGCGCAGGCGAAAGCCGCGGACGCGCTGCTTCATACAGGCCACGCCGGCCCGCTGGTCGGCCTGCCGATCGCGCACAAGGACGTGTTCGTCACCAAGGGCTGGCGCTCCACCGCCGGCTCGAAAATGCTGTCGAACTACGAAAGCCCGTTTGACGCGACCGTGGTCGCGCGTCTGCAGAACGCCGGCATGGTGTGCGTGGGCAAGACCAATATGGATGAGTTCGCGATGGGCTCGTCCAACGAGAATTCGTACTTTGGTCCTGTGCAGAATCCGTGGGATGTTAAGGCTGTGCCGGGCGGTTCGTCGGGCGGGTCGGCTGCGGCCGTCGCCGCGCGCCTCGCGCCCGCTGCAACGGGTACGGACACCGGCGGCTCGATCCGTCAGCCGGCGTCGTTCTCCGGCATTACCGGTATCAAGCCGACGTATGGTCGCGTGTCACGTTACGGCATGATCGCGTTTGCCTCGTCGCTGGATCAGGGCGGTCCGATGGCGCAAAGCGCCGCGGATTGCGCGACGCTGCTCAACGCCATGGCCGGCTTCGACGAACGCGATTCGACCAGCCTCGTGCGCGACGACGAGGACTACACGCGTTATCTCGGCAAGCCGTGGACAGAAGACGGCGCCGCCAAGCCGCTCGCCGGTCTGCGCATCGGCCTGCCGAAAGAGTATTTTGGCGCCGGTCTTGCCGACGACGTGCGCGCCTCGATCGACGCCGCGTTGAAGCAATACGAAGCGCTCGGCGCCACGCTGGTCGAAGTCTCGTTGCCGAAAACGGAGTTGTCGATTCCCGTGTACTACGTGATCGCGCCGGCGGAGGCTTCGTCGAACCTGTCGCGTTTCGACGGCGTGCGCTTCGGTCATCGCGCGGCGGAGTATCGCGATCTGCTGGACATGTACAAGAAGTCGCGCGCCGAAGGTTTCGGCCCGGAAGTGAAGCGCCGCATTCTGGTCGGCGCCTACGTGCTGTCGCACGGCTATTACGACGCGTACTACCTGCAGGCGCAGAAGATCCGCCGCATCATCGCGCAGGACTTCCAGGAAGCATTCAAGCAGTGCGACGTGATCATGGGACCGGTCGCGCCGTCGGTGGCGTGGGACCTCGGCGCGAAGGGCGACGATCCGGTGCAGATGTATCTGGCCGACATCTACACGCTGTCGGTGAGCCTTGCTGGTTTGCCGGGCATGAGCGTGCCGTGCGGCTTCGGTGCGGGCGCGAATGCGCAGCGTCCGGTCGGTTTGCAGATCATCGGCAACTATTTCAATGAAGCCCGGATGCTTCAGGTGGCCGACGCGTTCCAGCGCGCGACCGACTGGCACCGCAAAGCACCGGCAGGAGTGTGAGCACCATGGCCAAGCAATGGGAAGTCGTGATCGGTCTGGAGACCCACGCGCAACTGTCGACCCAGTCGAAGATTTTTTCGGGCGCCTCGACGCAATTCGGCGCCGCGCCGAACACGCAAGCCTGCCCCGTCGATCTGGCGTTGCCGGGCACGTTGCCGGTAATGAACCGCGGCGCTGTGGAGCGCGCGATCCAGTTCGGTCTCGCGATCGGCGCAACGGTGGCGCCGCGCAGCATCTTCGCGCGAAAGAATTATTTCTACCCCGATCTGCCGAAGGGTTATCAGATCAGCCAGTACGAAATCCCCGTCGTGCAGGGCGGTCAGGTGACGATTCAGGTGCCGGCCAATGAAAAGGCCGGCAAGGAAGCGTACGAGAAGGTCGTCAACCTCACGCGCGCTCACCTCGAAGAAGACGCGGGCAAGTCGCTGCACGAAGACTTCGCGGGCATGACCGGCATCGACCTGAATCGCGCCGGCACGCCGCTGCTCGAAATCGTCACCGAGCCGGAAATGCGCAGCGCGGCCGAAGCGGTCGCTTATGCGAAGACGCTGCATACGCTCGTCACGTGGCTCGGCATCTGCGACGGCAACATGCAGGAAGGCTCGTTCCGTTGCGACGCGAACGTGTCGGTGCGTCCGGTCGGCCAGGCCGAATTCGGCACGCGTGCCGAGATCAAGAACCTGAACTCGTTCCGCTTCCTCGAAGAAGCGATCCAGTACGAAGTTCGCCGTCAGATCGAGTTGATCGAAGACGGCGGCACGGTGGTGCAGGAAACGCGTCTGTACGATCCGGACAAGCGCGAAACGCGCTCCATGCGCAGCAAGGAAGACGCGCACGATTACCGCTATTTCCCCGATCCCGATCTGATGCCGCTCGTGATTGACGCGGCGTGGATCGAGCGCGTCAAGGCAGAGATGACAGAGCTGCCGGTGGCGATTCAACAGCGTTTCGTGTCGCAATACGGTTTGACGCCGTACGACGCTAACGTGCTGACGTCCAGCAAAGCCATGGCCGCGTACTACGAAGCGGTGGTGAGCAAGGTCGGTCCGGCCAACGCCAAGGTTGCCGCCAACTGGCTGATGGGCGAAGTGTCGTCGCAATTGAATCGCGAGGGTCTCGACATTGCCGGGAGCCCGGTGTCGTCCGCGCAACTCGCGTTGTTGCTGCAGCGTATCGCCGATGGCACGATCTCCAACAAGATCGCCAAGGAAATTTTCCTCGCGATCTGGGAAGAGAAAGCCACCGACGAAGCCGCCGCCGACCGCATCATCGAAGCGAAGGGGCTGAAGCAGATTTCGGATACCGGCGCGCTGGAAGCGATCATCGACGAAGTGCTCGCCGCGAATCAGAAGTCGGTCGAGGAATTCCGCGCCGGCAAGGAAAAGGCATTCAACGCGCTGATCGGTCAGGCAATGAAAGCGACGAAGGGCAAGGCCAATCCGGCGCAGGTGAACGAACTGCTGAAGAAGAAGCTATCCTGAGTCGAAGTTAAGTTGAGCGTGAACGACTGAAGCGTTAAAGCTCAAGTCAGCACGGGCTGTTGCCGGCAACGAAAGTAGGGCAACGGCCCGTTTCATTTTGCGGGTCCATTTAAGCGAACACAGATCAGGGGAGTGTGTGGATGGCCAGGCAACCCGAACTCGACGATTTCCGCGTGCCGTATTTCGACGACGGCAAGAAGAAAAACAAATTCTCGCTGAGCGATTTCGACCCGGCCGCCAAGCCGTTTTCGACCGGCTCGAAAGATGGCGACAAGGCGCGTCTGTCGGAGATCGGCACGAAGCTCGACAACTTGCAGGAGCGCCTGCACGCGCAGCAAACGCGGCGCGTATTGCTGGTGCTGCAGGGCATGGACACGAGCGGCAAGGACGGCACGATCCGCGCCGTGTTTCACGAAGTCGATCCGCTTGGTTTGCGCATCGTGCCCTTCAAGGCGCCGACGCCTGTCGAACTCGCGCATGACTTTCTCTGGCGCGTGCATTCACAAGCGCCGGCCGCCGGTGAGCTGACGATCTTCAACCGCAGTCACTACGAAGATCTGCTGGTGCCCACCGTGCACGGCACTTTGGATGAGCAAGCCTTCATGCAACGCTGCTGCCACATCCGTCAGTTCGAGGAATTGCTGGCGTATAGCGGTACGACCATCGTCAAGTGCATGCTGCACATTTCGAAAGACGAGCAGCGGACGCGTCTCCAGGCGCGCATCGACGATCCGAGCAAGCACTGGAAATTCGACCTTGCCGATCTCGAAGCGCGCAAGCAGTGGGACCAGTATCAGGCGGCGTACCAGGACGCGCTGCCAGCGACCTCGACGGAATACGCGCCGTGGTACGTGATTCCCGCCGACTCCAAGACTCATCGCAATGTGATGGTTGCGGAGTTGCTGCTGCGCACGTTCGAAGCACTCAAGCTCGAATATCCGCCTGCCAAAGAATCGCTGAAGGGCATCAAGGTCGAGTGACCGTGCCTTTCGCTTCATCAACGAATCGAACGTAAAAAGGAACGACATGTTGCGTGTGATTACCGCCAACCTGAACGGCATCCGCTCAGCGGCGAAGAAAGGCTTTTTCGACTGGTTCGGAGAGCAGAAGGCCGACGTGCTGTGCGTGCAGGAAATCAAATGCTCGCAGGACGATATGACGCCGGAATTCATGGCCCCGCACAACTTCACCGGCTATTTTCAGCACGCCGTGAAGAAGGGTTATAGCGGCGCGGGCGTGTACACGCGTCACGAACCGGACGAAGTGGTGATCGGTTTTGGCAGCGAGGAGTTCGACCCGGAAGGGCGTTATGTCGAACTGCGTTTCGGCAAGCTCTCGGTGATTTCGGTGTATGTGCCCTCGGGTTCGAGCGGCGACGAACGCCAGCAGGCCAAATACCGTTTCATGGACGAGTTCATGCCGCATCTCGCGGAGCTGGCTCAGGAGCGTGAGGTGATCGTGTGCGGCGACGTCAATATCGTCCACAAGGAAATCGATATCAAGAACTGGAAGAGCAACCAGAAGAATTCGGGTTGCTTGCCGGAAGAACGCGCATGGCTCACCAAACTATTCGATGAAGTGGGTTACGTCGACGTGTTCCGCACGCTCGACCAGCGGCCGGAACAGTACACATGGTGGAGCAATCGCGGTCAGGCGTATGCGAAGAACGTCGGGTGGCGGATCGATTATCAGATCGCGACGGCGGGTATCGCGAGCAAGGCGAAACGTACCGATGTGTTCCGCGATATCAAGTTCAGCGACCATGCGCCACTAACGGTGGATTACGACCACAAGGTGAAGAAGTAAGCACGGCAAGCGAGGCTGAGGGCTCGCCTTTGTCACGACAATGGTCGCGAGTGCGAGTGCGAGTGCGCAGCAAGTAAACCTGAACTCCGCCCTGCGGCATGCGTTGTCACGGAAGAAGCGGACGCTAAAGGCCCGCGCAGCTCAATCGCGGGCCAGTTTGCGGCGCGGCCGGCCCATGCCGGCGTAGTCCGGCAACGCGTCCACGGTCTTGCCGATCGCCTTCGCGTAGAGCGGCAGCATGTCCGGCAAGCGCTTGACGATGTCCTGACGGCGCGCCGGCGTGTAGGGATGCACGTAGATGAAGCCTTGATCGCGATTGCTGCGCGTGGCCTGCGCCAGCTTGTCCCACAGCGTGACCGCCGCGCGCGGATCGAAGCCGGCGCGCGATGCGATATCGCTGCCGATCACGTCGGCTTCGGTCTCGTCCGTATTTTCGTACTTCATTTCCAGCAGGCGCGAGCCGATGCCGAGCGGCGCCGCGCCCAGATCGGCGAGCCCGAATAGCTGTGGGATCGTGCCGGACGAGTCGAGCTGGCTTGCCTGCAGTTGGCCGAGCCGCTCGCGTGCATGCTCGCGCAACGCATGCGCGATCTCATGGCCGATCAGCATGCCGAGCTCGTTGTCGTTCAGTTTCGCGCGATCGAGCAGGCCGCCGTAGACGACGATCTTGCCGCCCGGCAGACAGTACATGCGGATATCGGGCGAGCGCACCACCGCTACATCCCATTTCCAGTTCCTGGCCCGCTCGTTCCATTTCAGCGAGTACGGAATCATCTTGTCGACGATCGAGCGCACGCGCGTGACATGCGCGTCGGTGTCGGCATACAGACGGTTCGAGTGCTCGGCGCCGTAGGTGATCTGGCTGAACTCGTCGGCGGCTTGCGCCTCGAGCATCGGCGATGGGATCAGGTTGCGGAACACCAGATAACCGCCGTAACGCAACTGCGTGTTCAGGGTGTACGACGCGGACGCCGGGGCGGGCATCGAGGGGACGGCCGGCGCTTTGGTGGCTGCGGGTGGCGAAGATGTCGCGGCGGGCGTTCTGGCCGTGACCGGGGCCGGCGGCGGCTGCGTCAGTTGGGGCGAGGGAGGCGATGAAGGCGGCGTTGCAGCGGCGGGCGCGCTGCCTGCACCCGCTGCGCCGGCGGCATTGTTCGCGCCTTGTGCAGCGGATGTCGCGCTTTCAGGGCTCGCGGCTGGCGCCGCTGCGGGCTTCGCCGTCGGTGCTGACGTAGTGGCCGGCGCCGGAGCCGCCGCGGGTGCGCTGGTGGCCGCAGCCGGCACGGCTGCCGCAGAGGCGTTCAATGGCGCGGCAAATGTCAGGCTCGCACAGCCAAGCGCGCATACGGCGTGCAGCGCCGCGCGGCTGCCCTTGACGGCAGGGCGCCGAGACGTCACCGAACGCGCCGCACCCTTCGAAAGAAGCGCCTTCACGACTGCTTCCTCCACGGCGCGATACGCAGCAGAAGCAGCATGCCGGGCAACCCCAGCGCGGTACAAACGATGAAGTAGTCGAACCAGCCGATCTGCGCGACCACGTAGCCACTCGCCGCGGAAGCCAGCGTGCGCGGCACCGAAGCAAGGCTCGTGAAGAGGGCGAACTGGGTGGCGGTGTAGCGCGGATCGGTGGTGCTGGCGATATAGGCGGTGAAGGCCGCCATTGTCAGCCCGGTGGCAAAGGTTTCCAGCCCGTAGACAAGCGCCAGCGCAACTGAACGCGGCTCGAGCTGCACCGCCCAATCGATGCCCACCAGTGCCAGCAGCTTTGTCGTGCCTTCGCTTAGCCAGACGGCGATGTCGTAAATTGCCACGAGACCGGGTGATGCCGGCCCGAGGTGCGAGAGCCATGCGAAGCCGAGCGTCGACACCATCTGCAGGACGCCGAAGATCCACAGCCCGCGGCCGATGCCGATTTTCATCAGCCAGATCCCGCCGACAATCCCGCCCGCCAGACTCGCGCCGAATGCGGTGGTCTTCGCGATCACGCCGATCTGCGTGCGCGAAAAGCCGATGTCGAGAAAGAACGAGGTGGACAGCGTGGTCGCCATCGTGTCGCCGAGCTTGTACAGAAAGATGAAACCGAGCACGAACAGCGCGCCGCGCCAGCCGTCGCGCTGAATGAATTCCTTGAATGGCTGCACGATCGCTTCGCGCAGATTTTTGGGCGGCGTGCCATGAACTTCTGGTTCGCGCACGACGAGTGTCATCACCATGCCAGGCAGCATGAACGCCGCCGTCACAATGAAAACGGTGGTCCAAGGCAAATGGTCGGACAGGATCAACGCGAGCGAACCGGGCACCAGCGCCGCGATCTTGTAAGCGTTCACGTGCACCGCGTTGCCCAGACCCTGCTGGGTATCGCTCAACAACTCGCGCCGGTAGGCGTCGATCACAATGTCCTGGCTTGCGCCGAAGAACGCGACCAGCGCGGTCAAAGCCGCCACCGTCCAGATCGAATCTTTAGGCGACACGAACCCCAAGGTGGCAATGGCGCCGGCCACGAGTATTTGC
This sequence comes from Paraburkholderia sp. BL17N1, assembly GCF_003634175.1. NCBI lineage: Bacteria > Pseudomonadati > Pseudomonadota > Betaproteobacteria > Burkholderiales > Burkholderiaceae > Paraburkholderia > Paraburkholderia sp. BL17N1. The sequence goes on along the minus strand of NZ_RBIW01000001.1, from coordinate 1,259,901 downwards.
GTGACCAGCATCCAGCCGCGCCGTCTGCCCGGACGCCAGCCCGGAAAACGCGGGACGTAGCGGTCCATCAACGGCGCCCAGATGAATTTCCAGGTGTACGGGAACTGGATCAGCGCAAAGAGGCCGATTTCCTTCAGATTGACGCCTTCTGAGCGTAACCACGCCTGCACCAGGTAGACGAGCGTGAACAGCGGCAAGCCCGACGTAAAGCCGAGAAAGACGCAGATCAGCATGCGCGTATTCAGGAACGCGCGCCAGCCGGGATGTTCTTCGTGAGCGGTAAGTGCAGGCGCCTCGTGCGGCGGGTTCGACATGTGGATAAGTGGGGTTAGCTTTTCTTGACGCGATAGACCGCAAGACTACCACGCCAGTTCACCCCCCACCGCACCACCTGACCGTCGTGCAGCACCACGCGGTCAAGAATCTCGATGCCGACTTCCGGCGCCAGCGCCTCGAAATCCTCGATGGTCAGTACCCGCACGTTCGGCGTGTTGTGCCACTGATAAGGCAGCGACTTGGACACCGGCATGCGCCCCTGCAGCACGGAGAGCCGATGCGCCCAGTAGCCGAAGTTCGGGAACGACACGATGCATTCCTTGCCGACCCGCACAGTCTCGCGCAGGATCGCCGCCGTCTGATGAATGGTTTGCAGCGTCTGCGACAGAATCGCGAAATCGAAGCTGCCGTCTTCGAACAGGCGCAGGCCGTCTTCCAGATTCTGCTGGATTACGTTGACGCCGTTCTGCGTCGACGCCAGCACGCCCGCGTCGTTGATTTCGATGCCGTAGCCCTGCACGTCCAGTTCTTCGGTCAGCAGCGAGAGCAGCGAGCCGTCGCCGCAGCCCAGGTCCAGCACGGTGGCGCGCGGTTCGACCCAGCGCGCGATCGCGCGGAAGTCCGGGCGCAGCGCCAGGTAATCGAGTGCTCGCTGGTTCATGCGTTCACCTCGTTCGCAATACGTTCGTAGTAGGCGCGCATCAGGTTGTGATAGCGCGCGTCGTCGAGCAGGAAGGCGTCGTGGCCGTGCGGCGCGTCGATTTCCGCGTACGTGACCGTGCGCTTGTGGTCGAGCAGCGCCTTCACCAGTTCGCGCGAGCGGGCCGGCGCGAAACGCCAGTCGGTCGAGAAGCTGGCGATCAGATATTTCGCCGTGGTGTGCGCGACAGCGGCGGTCAGATCGCCGTCGAAAGCCTTGGCCGGATCGAAATAGTCAAGCGCGCGGGTGATCAGCAGGTAGGTGTTCGCGTCGAAGTAGTCGGCGAATTTGTCGCCCTGATAACGCAGATAAGACTCCACTTCGAATTCCACGTCGAAGTTGAAGTTATACGCGTCTACCGCGCCTTCCGCGCGACGCAGCGAGCGGCCGAATTTTTCGGCCATGTCGTCGTCCGACAGATACGTGATGTGGCCGATCATGCGCGCGACGCGCAAGCCGCGCTTCGGCTTCACGTTATGCGCGTAGTAGTTGCCGCCGTGGAAATCCGGGTCCGACAGAATCGCCGAGCGCGCGACCTCGTTGAACGCGATGTTCTGCGCCGACAGCTTGGGCGTGGACGCGACCACGATGCAATGACCGACGCGCTCCGGATACATCATGCTCCACGCCAGCGCCTGCATGCCGCCGAGGCTGCCGCCCATCACCGCCGCGAAACGCGTGATGCCGAACTGGTCGGCGACGCGCGCCTGGGCGTTGACCCAGTCTTCCACTGTCACGACCGGAAACGTGGCGCCGTACGGGTTGCCGGTGGCCGGGTCGATACTCATCGGCCCGGTTGAGCCGAAGCACGATCCGAGGTTGTTCACACCGATTACGAAGAACTTGTCGGTGTCGAGCGGCTTACCCGGACCGACCATGTTGTCCCACCAGCCGACGTCCTTGGGATTGTCAGCGTACACGCCCGCCACATGATGCGACGCATTGAGCGCGTGGCACACCAGCACCGCGTTGCTACGCGCGGCGTTGAGCGTGCCGTAGGTCTCGACCATCAGGTCGTAACCGGCCAGCGAGCTGCCGTTCTGCAATTGCAGCGGCTCGGAGAAATGCATTTTGTGGGGAGCGACGATACCGATCGATTCCATTCATTCCGCCATTTGTCAAAACAGGGCGGCTAAACGGCGTCGGCGAAAGCACGGAGGAACGACTGTGTGCGTGGCTGACGACCTCTTTAGCCGCATTTATAGTGAACCGTGGGAAACGTTCCCGGCAGTTCGCGCGCCCGCAATCGAGTCAGCAAATCGGCGCGTATAAGGTTTTCAAGCAGGTGTTCAGGGTGTTGCGGACAGCGGTTCCGAATGAATCGGGGTCCCGCGGTCAGGCGCAAAGTATAGCGGAAATTTTCGTGCGGCAACGTCGCGGGCGCAGAGCGTGGCGCGACGCAAGCCGCGCGGACTACTGAAGAATCAGGAGCAGTTGCGCGTCGGCGTGGTCTGCAGGCGGCCGCGCGAAGCCGCTGCGCACATAGCGATGCCAGCGGCCGATGATATAGCTCAGCAGCAGACTCGCGCGGATCGCGGGATCGTAGCCGGCCGGCAGCGGCACGGCGTCCTCGCCCGAGTTCGCCGTGGTGTTCGCTTCCATTTGCGCAAGCCGCAGGCATTGCTTCAACGACGCCTCGACGCGCTCCAGCATCTGATTGACGCGCTCGGTCAGCCGTTCATGCTCGCCGACCAGCGCCTCGCACGTCAGCACGCGCGTCATGCCGGGGTTCTTCGCGGGGAAGTTGAGCAGCATCAACGCGATCGAGCGCGCCTGCAGCACGCCGTTGCTTTCCTTGTCGACGATCTGGTTGATCAGCCCGAAGATGGTCTGTTCGATGAACTCGATGAGCCCTTCGAACATTTGCGCCTTGCTGGCGAAATGACGATACAGCGCGGCTTCCGAGACGCCGAGCCGGGCGGCGAGCGCCGCGGTGGTGATCTTTTCGCTCTTGGGCGCCTCCAGCATCGCGGCAAGCGTCTGGAGGATGTGCACGCGGCGCTCGCCCGGCTTCAGGCGCTGCGCGCGCGGGGCGGCGAGCGTGGTGGTCGGTTCGTGTTCGGTTAAGACTTCGTCAGGCTTGTCGATCGGCTGCATGGCTGTCGTCCCGTCTGCTGTCTCTTCAATCGAACCGAGCGGGTGCTCAGTCGTAGCGATTTTAACGAACGAATGCTTCTATCGACATAGTGTGGCCGGCCGGTGCCCGGCAGGCGAGTCGGTATGCCGTCCGCGTGCGGCTTGCGCGGCAGATGGCCGGTGATCCACACCGTGCGGATGCCGAGCCGCCGGTAGTTTTTCAAGTGCGAGCGCGTGTCTTCGACGAGGATCACGTCCTTTAGCGAAACGTGCGCGTCGCGCATGGCCTTGCGGAGCATCGCGTGGTCGGGCTTGGCGCGCCAGCGGCGGCGATCGCGCATATGTTCGATGGCAATCACCTGTTCGAACAGACGCTCGATTCGCAGTTCGGCGAGCACCGCGCGCGCGTAGGCTTCGGGCGCGTTCGTCAGCACGATCTTGCGGCCCGGCAGGGCAGCGACTAGGCGCGCGACGCCGCGTTCATGGCGGATCATCGAACCGAGATCGGGGAAGGTGTGCACGACCTTCAGGAAGTCGTTCGCGTCGAGCGGATGGTGGCGTGTCAGGCCCAGCAGCGTTGCGCCATAGCGCTGCGTGTAGCCGGTGCGCAGACGGTTGGCTTCGTCGATGTCCACTTGCAGCGCGTCGATGATGTACTGCGTCATCCCCTGATTGATCGCCGGAAAAATCGCGTGCGACGCGTGATGCAGCGTGTTGTCGAGATCGAACAGCCAGACCGGACGGCCCCCTGCGATGTGCGGACGACGGTTTCGGGAGGTGGGAGTGCGCATGGTGGAGGACGCCGTTCAGGCGCGAACAGTTGCCTCACGCGGCGAACGCGAACGGTTCACGGTGCGGGTGGCGAGCAAGGACGAGGTAGCGGGGTGGTGCTTTGTGGCGGCGCGCCGCTGCGAGCCGCCGAAGGTGTAGCGCGCGCCGTATGACTGCCCAGCGCAACAGCACGGCACACAGGGCACGCCATGACGTGCCGCGTGTGCCGGATTTGAGGCAGGAATCAATGCGAACGGATCATTGTGCCGAACGGCTGTTCGGTGAGAATTTCCAGCAGCACCGAGTGCTCGATACGGCCGTCGATGATGTGCACCGAGCGCACGCCGCTCTTGGCCGCGTCCAGCGCCGACGAGATTTTCGGCAGCATGCCGCCGGAGATCGTGCCGTCGGCGAACAGGCCGTCGATTTCGCGCGCCGACAGATCGGTCAGCAGATTGCCTTCCTTGTCCATCACGCCGGGGATGTTGGTCATCATCACGAGCTTTTCGGCGTTCAGCACCACCGCCAGCTTGCCCGCGACCAGATCCGCGTTGATGTTATACGAGAGGCCGTCTTCGCCGAAGCCGATCGGCGAGATCACCGGAATGAACGCGTCGTCTTGCAGCGCTTTCACGACCGCCGGATTGATCGCCTCGACTTCACCCACCTGGCCAATATCCACGTACTGGCCCGGATTGTCGCGATCCGGCATCAGCATCTTGCGCGCGTGGATCAGACCGCCGTCTTTGCCCGTCAGACCGACCGCGTGGCCGCCGAAGTGGTTGATCAGCGTGACGATGTCCTGCTGCACTTCGCCGCCGAGCACCCATTCGACGACTTCCATCGTCTCTTCGTCGGTGACGCGCATGCCCTGAATGAACGTGCCTTGTTTGCCGATCTTTTTCAGCGCCTGATCGATCTGCGGACCGCCGCCGTGCACGATGACCGGATTGATGCCGACCAGCTTGAGCAGGATCACGTCGCGCGCGAAGCCTTGCTTGAGCCGCTCTTCGGTCATGGCGTTGCCGCCGTATTTGATGACCACGGTCTTACCGTGATACTGACGAATGTAGGGAAGCGCCTCGGCCAGGATTTCAGCCTTCAGGGTGGGCGCGATCTGCGAAAGGTCGGGAAGCTCGGACATGGCGGCAGGCTCAGGCACGGAACAGTTGAAACAGGGCGAATTGTACAGGACTGGCGCGCTGCAACAGGGTTTTCGACAGTTGCGCGGGCGGCGGGCGCCGTGGGCTTTGCGCACCGCGCAATCACGGCCCGCACGCCAACGGAAGACAAAGCGTACCGCGCCTCGGAGGTGCCCGTAAATTAGCCGAACGGACGACTCACGGTGGTTCGCCAGTCGTGGCATCATTTCCTGATCCCCGTTGCTGCGAGGGTATCCAGGCTGTCATGAAACCGTCCGTTTCCCGTTCTGAAGGCCGCGCGCGCTGCCCGCGCTGCGGCAACGCGTTCGATTGCGCCATGCACGGCCAGCCATTCGACTGCTGGTGCCGTGAGATGCCGCCGTTGCCGGCGGACCGGCTCGATCCAACTGGACGCTGTTTGTGTCCTGAATGTCTTGCGGCGGAGATTGCGCAGGCGGCTCAGCTGAGGCCCGGCGGAGCGTAATTGGTGGGGGGAGGCCGCGGGAAGCGGGGTAGCTCGGGGACGCACACTCATTCCCGGGAGTGTTGCTGGCTGGCGAGCGCGCCAATGGCCTACGGGCGCAGCGTCGGCGTCTTACGAGAGCGCCACCGGCTCTCGGTAGCGCGATCCGCCTACATAAGCGCCGCGCGCTTACAACGCCCGGCGGTGCTGAGCCGCAAGCGCACTCAGATCACGCGCGACGGCTTCCAGCGCCGGCTCCCACCGACCGAATTGCGGCTGCCGGTAAAGCGTGGCGCTCGGATACCACGGGCTGTCGCGGCGGTCGAGCAGCCAGACCCAATGCGGGTTGACGTCGAGCAGCACCCACGTGCGCTGGCCGATTGCGCCGCTCAGATGCGCCGCCGAGGTGCAAACCGTAATGACGAGATCGAGCGCGCCGACAAACGCGGCTGTATCGTCGAAGGTCGCGAATTCGGCGGTGTAGTCGGTCATCGGTAAGCCGGCCGCGCGTGCCGCCGCCACGTCCGCGCCAGCGCCCGGCTGCAACGAATAGAACGCCACGTCCTGCATGCCGCCGAAGTGAGCCGCGTAGCGCTCCCAGCCGACACGCCGGAACGGATTGCGTTGATGGCCGTGGCTGCCGGTCCACGTCAACCCGACTTTGAGCCGCGATTCCCCGGCCAGCCGCTCTTGCCATGAGTTGATGGCCCGCGGGTCCGCTTGCAGATAGGGCGCCGCCGGAATCGTTTCTTCGCGCGTGTCGAAAATCAGCGGCAGGCTCAGCAAAGGAACCTCGTAATCGAACGCCGGCAGCGATTCGACCCCGCCTCCGGCTGAAAACTCGTCCGCATGAGCGCCGAGGCTGCGCGCGAGCAGCGCGCCCATCTGCGGAAATGAATTCCAGACGAGATGGCCGCCTTCGCGATGGACGCGCTCGGCCAGCATCGGAATGTAGCGGCAGAACTGCAACAGGTCGCCCATGCCTTGCTCGCCCCACACGAGCAATGTCTTTCCGGCAAGCGGTTCGCCGCGCCAAACCGGCGCCGGCATCACCGGACGGTTGCCGCCCAATTCCGAAGAACCGTCCCAGCGCGCTTCATGCGATGCCCAACCGTGCGCATAATCGGCATGCACGAGCTGCAGCATGGAGAGATTGGAGCGCATGCTGGCGTCGTCGGGGGCTAGCGCGCAAGCGGTTTGGGCGGCTTGCGCCGCGTCGTCCCAACGTTGCGCTTCACGCAGCGTCAGCCCATAGTTGTTGTGCGCCAGCGGGCTATGCGGCGCGCATTGAACGGCCTTTGCGCCGGCTTCGAGCGCGCGCGGCAGGTCCATATTTATACGGTAAGCGTGCGTGAGATTGGTCCAGCCGTCGCCCTCATCGGGTTCGTCGCGGACGGCATTTTCCAGCAGCGTGATCCGTTCGTTCAGGCTGCCGCCGGTGAACGTCAGCGCAGCGGCGAGATTGTTGCACAGGCGCGGCAAACGCGGATCGATTGTGAGGGCATGGCGATAGGGCGCGATGGCTTCGGCATGCCGGTTCGCCATCTGCAGCGCGTAGCCGAGGCGAAAGTGTGCAACAGCGTTGCGCGGATCGAGTTGGGCAATAATGGCGGCGAGTTCGATTGCGTCGCCGGAGCGCTGTTGTTCGAGCAGCTTGGCCATGAGCGAACTGAGCGAGGCGTCGTCGAGCGGATGAATTCGCGCCGCGGCGTAGAGGCAGTCGGCTTCGGCCTGCGCCGTGCCGGTTTGCCGGGCTGCGGCGGCTTGTCGCAGAACAGTCAGGAAAGCTGAAGAGGCGTCGGCCTCGCTGTGGGGAGTCGGTAGCATGGATGGGTTGCGCGATGAAGGAGCCGAAGAAAAGTTCGTTCCCGTTAAGCGCTATCGCAAAAATTCCATGTTACCGACGCAAGGCCGCGAGGTAAGTCGGACTAGTCCGAACAGGTAAATTAAAGTTAAAGTCATGCACCGAATCACCAACACTGGCCGCGTCAATCTCGGGCATCTGTTCTGGCTGCGCAGTCTCGCGATCATTGGCCAGTTGATGACGATTGCGTTCGTGCAGATTTTCATCGGCGTGCACTTGCCGCTGCCCGCCATGCTGCTGGTGATCGCGCTCGAAGTGATCTTCAACGGAATCACATGGTGGCGTGTCTCGCAGCAGCGCCCCGAATCCAACATGGAATTGTTCGGCCAGATCTGGGTCGATCTGGGCGCGTTGTCCGCGCTGCTGTTTCTCTCCGGCGGCACCACCAATCCATTCGTTTCGCTTTATCTGCCGTCGCTCGCCATCGCCGCGGCCGTGCTGCCGTGGCATCTGATGGCGTGGCTCGCGGCGTTCGCCGTGGCCTGTTATGCAGTCCTCGGTTTCGATTCCGTACCGCTGAATCTCGACAATCCGGCGAACCTGTTCGACTACTACCGAGCCGGCATGTGGGTGAACTTCATGGTCAGCGTCGGCCTCATTGCATGGTTCGTTGCGCGCATGTCGCGAGCATTGCGGCTACGTGACGCAGCGCTCGGAGACGCGCAGCAGCGCTTGCTTCACGACGAACGCGCGGTCGCTCTGGGTGTGCAGGCCGCTACCGTCGCGCACGAAATCGGAACGCCGTTGTCTACAATTGCCATGTTGTCCGAAGAATTACGAGATGCAGCGCGTTCAGATAAGGGACTTGCACCTTATAGCGCCGATCTCGAATTGCTCGAACAGCAGATGACCCTGTGTACGTCGGCGCTTGCACGCTTGCGCAGCCGGGCATCGACAACGACCAACCGGCAGCAGGTCGGCGAGTGGCTCGAATCGTTTGCCGAGCAGTGGCGCTTGCGTCATCCGCATGTGAAGTTCGAGCGGGTTGGCGTGCCGCCGGCGGATGTCAGTCTTGACGATACGGTGGCCGTGAGTCAGATTCTCACGATTTTGCTCGACAACGCCGCGCGTGCAAGCCGCGATCACGTGACGCTGTCCTGCGCGCTGGGGGCGCGCGGCGACCAGATCGTCTTCGAAGTATGTGATGCGGGCCCCGGCATTCCGGCCGCGTTGCGCGGCTCGCTCGGAGCGATGCCGGTCGAGAGCACGCAAGGTGGGCACGGTGTGGGCCTCTATCTGGCTTTTTCGGCGGCGGCGCGTCTGAATGGGTCGATCGAGTTGACCGATGTCAGCGCTATCAAGCCGCGTGGCACGCGCGCGGTCCTTAAGCTGCCGCTCGCCGGACGCAAATTTTCTGGCAAAGGCCGTCTAGGCGCTGCGCCATCCAACACGGAGAAACAGGCATGAGCGATATGAATTTTCTGGTGATCGACGACGATGAGGTGTTCTCCGGCATCCTCGCTCGCGGGCTCACCCGGCGCGGCTACACGGTGAGCGAGGCGCACAACGCGGATGAGGCCATCAAGCTGGCAAATCAGCAGAAGTTCAGCCAGATCACGGTGGATCTGCATCTCGGCAACGACTCAGGTCTCACGCTCGTCGCACCGTTGCGCGATTTGCAGCCCGACGCGCGCATGCTGGTGCTGACGGGCTATGCGAGCATCGCTACCGCGGTGCAGGCGGTGAAAGACGGTGCGGATAACTATCTGGCCAAACCTGCCAACGTCGAGACGATTCTGTCGGCGCTGCAAAGTGAAGCGAGTGCGCTGCAAGCTGAAGAGGCGATCGAGCATCCCACGCCGTTGTCGGTGGCACGTCTGGAGTGGGAGCATATTCAACGCGTGCTCGCCGAGCACGGCGGCAATATTTCGGCTACCGCGCGCGCGTTGAACATGCATCGTCGCACGCTGCAGCGCAAGCTGGCGAAGCGGCCGGTCAAGCAATAAGAGCCTCAATTCAATTCCGCTTGCCGTAGGCAAATAAAAAACGGGCTGCCAGATCAAAGGCAGCCCGTTTTCTTATACGCCTTGCATCTGTTTCGCCTCAAGCCGCGAAAGCAACGGAACGAGGCAATCCCGGCAACGACATCACAGCACGTAGCGCGACAGATCCTCGTCTTCCGCCACTTCGTTCAGCGCGCGATCGACATAAGCCGCGTCGATCTGCACCGTCCGGCCCGAGTGATTGCCGGCCGCGAACGAAACTTCTTCGAGCAGTTTTTCGATCACCGTGTACAGACGCCGTGCGCCGATGTTCTCGGTCTTTTCGTTCACCGAGTACGCGATCTCGGCGAGGCGGCGGATGCCGTCGTCGGCGAATTCCAGGTGCACGTCTTCGGTGGCGAGCAATGCCTGGTATTGCTTGACGAGGCTCGCATCCGTGGAAACCAGGATCGATTCGAAGTCGTTCACCGAGAGCGAGTCCAGTTCGACGCGAATCGGAAAGCGGCCTTGCAATTCCGGAATCAGATCGCTCGGCTTGGCCAGGTGAAATGCTCCGCTCGCAATGAACAGAATGTGATCGGTTTTCACCATGCCGTACTTGGTGTTGATCGTGGTGCCTTCGACCAGCGGCAACAGATCGCGCTGCACGCCCTGACGTGAAACTTCGCCGCCGCCGGCTTCGTTACGCGAGGCGATCTTGTCGATTTCGTCGAGAAACACAATGCCGTTCTGCTCGACGTTCTGCACGGCCTTGGTTTTCACCTCTTCGTCATTCAGCATCTTGCCGGCTTCTTCGTCGGTGAGAACCTTCAGCGCTTCTTTCACCTTCAGCTTGCGGCGCGTTTTCTTGCCGCCGCCGATGTTCGCGAACATCGAACGGATCTGCTCGGTCATGTCTTCCATGCCCGGCGGCCCCATGATGTCCATACCGACTTGCGGCTGTTCCACGTCGAGCTCGATTTCCTTGTCGTCGAGCAAGCCTTCGCGCAGACGCTTGCGGAAGGTCTGGCGTGTCGTGCTGCCTTCGTCGACGGTATCCGCCGCGCTCGAACTCGCGCCGAAGCCGACGGGCCGCGCGCTCGGCAGCAGAATATCGAGGATGCGGTCTTCGGCCTGATCTTCGGCCTTGGTCCGCACTTTGCGCATTTCCGTTTCGCGCGTCTGCTTGACGGAAATTTCGATCAGGTCGCGCACGATGCTGTCCACGTCGCGGCCAACGTAGCCGACTTCGGTGAACTTGGTGGCTTCGATCTTGATGAACGGCGCGTCGGCCAGTTTCGCCAGACGCCGCGCGATTTCGGTCTTGCCGACGCCGGTCGGTCCGATCATCAGAATGTTCTTCGGCGTGATTTCCTGACGCAGCGGATCTTCAACCTGCTGACGGCGCCAGCGATTGCGCAGCGCCACTGCCACCGCTTTTTTCGCGCGGCCTTGGCCAATGATGTGTTTGTCGAGTTCCGAGACGATCTCGGCAGGGGTCATGGTGCTCATCGTGGGTCCTTACTCGATCGTCTCGATAACGCGGTTATGGTTCGTGTAGATGCACATGTCGCCGGCAATCTCCAGCGACTTCTCCACGATTTCACGGGGCGACAGGTCAGTGTTGTGAGCGAGCGCGGTCGCGGCGGCTTGCGCATAAGCGCCGCCGGAACCGATCGCGCAGATGCCGCCTTCCGGATCGAGCACGTCGCCGTTGCCGGTGATGACGAGCGTGGTCGTGGCGTCCGCGGTGATCAGCATGGCTTCGAGACGGCGCAGCATGCGGTCGGTGCGCCAGTCTTTGGCGAGTTCGACGGCGGCGCGCGTGAGATTGCCCTGATGTTTTTCCAGCTTCGCTTCGAAGCGGTCGAGCAGCGAGAAGGCGTCGGCCGTGCCGCCGGCGAAGCCGACCAGCACCTTGCCGTTATAGATGCGCCGGACTTTCTTCGCACCGCCTTTCATGACGATGTTGCCTAGCGTCACCTGGCCGTCGCCGCCGAGCGCGACTTTGTCGCCGCGGCGCACGGAGACGATCGTCGTGCCGTGAAATTGCTCCATATGCGTTCCTCTTTGCAAAACGGGTAGGACACGGCAGCGCATTGCGCTACCGCATGAATCCTGAAAGCGGACGGCGCGCGACGCTAACAAACCAACCGGCCGGCGCGCGCTCGTGCAGCGCATGTCCGATTTATTTTAGGGCGTGCGCGGTCATATCAAGAGCCGGCAAATGGCATAAGACAAAAAACACGTGAATTGGTGCGGCGTGCGGGTCCGCGCGGCATCATGCGGCGCGGGGCTGGGATAGCCTGAATCCCGGTCACGACGCGGCAAATGGCATAGGACAAATACAGATGAGTTCGGAGGCGAACGCGGCGGTTACGCCGATATGGAGGTGTCGAGGCAAGGTCGAAACCGTCTCCACCACGGCAATGCCTCAGATATGCGTCACACAAAAGAAAAAGGCGCACGGCTCACCGTGCGCCTCTCGACGAAGCAGCGTTTCAGGGCGCGGAGCCGAAGCCGCGCCACAAGCGTTCAGTCGCCGAACAGCTTCTGGCGCAGTTCGCGGCGCTCCTGCGCTTCGAGCGACAGGGTGGCCGTGGGCCGTGCGAGCAGACGCGGGATGCCGATCGGCTCACCGGTTTCTTCGCACCAGCCGTAGTCGCCCGAGTCGATGCGCGCGATGGATTGCTGCACCTTCTTCAGCAGCTTGCGCTCGCGGTCGCGCGTGCGCAGTTCGAGCGCATGCTCTTCCTCGATCGTTGCGCGGTCGGCCGGGTCCGGCACGATGACCGTTTCGCGCAGGTTCTCGGTCGTCTGGCCGGCATTGCGGAGAATATCCGCCTGCAGTTGTTCGAGCTTGTTCTTGAAGAAGGCGAGCTGATCCTCATTCATGTAATCCTTGTCGCTCATCTTCAGGATTTCGGCTTCGGTCAAGAGTCGTTTCGTCGTCATCTGGCTTACTTCTTCAATGTGAGGCAAAACTCTTACATAGTGCCCGCACTTTCGTATTGCCCGCAAATGCGCCTCGAAGACGCTGAGCGCCAAGGCGGGCACGGACGGTGGACTGTCGTGACGCCGAAGCGCCTGGCGCCCACACGCCGGGCGTCGCAACGCTAATGCGGGGCCGAACTCCTCTGGAAACCGATTCTCAAATGCTCCTGAGGCATTGCTTGCCGACAGCGCGCCTTTTCAGGCGCTGCCAGCCGGCATTGTCGGCGTATCGTCCGGATAAGATTTTCCGGCGCCTTTCAGGCCCGTCGCGGGATACGCGCTGACCGGGCAATTCGTTGTCATTCTCCAGTGGGCACGTATTGTAACTGAACCACAATCTAGCGCCGCAAGTGGTGAAAATCCCCGTACGGCACCCCGATATCCCGAAAATATAACGCGCGCACGACCAAAAAGCGATGGTCGTGCACGCTTTAATACAGCAGGGTTTTCACGCGCTTTTCATACGCGCGACTTTTCAGTGAGCTTTCGGCCGCCGTTTAAGGCGGATTCAGCAGATGATTTGGCCGGCGCGCGCTTTGCGCCTATTACATTCAGGCATTAGCACGGCGCGTGCCGCGTCGCACTGCTCTGAATAAATGGCAAGCCCCCGGCAAGCCGGGGCTTCGCATTTCTTAGGCGAGGCAGGCGTCCAGTCCGTCGGTGATCAGGTCTTGCGGCAGTTCGATGCCGATAAACACCATCTTGTTGGTCTTCTTCTCAATGGGCTGCCATTTGGCGGCCAGATCGCTGCCCATCATCTGATGCACACCCTGGAACACCACCTTGCGGTCGACGCCCTTCATATAGAGCACGCCCTTGTAGCGCAGCAGGCGCTCGCCATAAATCTGCAGAATGCCGCCGAGGAAGTCTTCCAGCTTGTTCGGATCGAACGGCCGGTCGCTGCGGTAGACGAATGATTTGATCTTGTCGTCATGGTGCGCATGGTGGTGATGCGCGTGATCGTGGCCTTCGTGATCGCATTTGCCGTGGTCGTGATCGCAGTTGGCGTGATCGTCATGGGTGTGGCCGTGCTCGTCATGCGCGTGAGCGTGGCTGTGCGCATGCTCGTCTTCCACGAGGAAGTCCGGATCGATCTCGAGCTTCGAATTCAGGTTGAACCCGCGCAGGTCGAAGATTTCCTTGATGTCCGCTTCGCCGAAATTGACCACCTTGATGGCCGCGCGCGGGTTCATATGCAGCAGGCGGTGGCGGAGATCGGCCAACTGGTTTTCATCGACCAGATCCGACTTCGTGATGAACAGGCGGTCGGCGAAACCGACCTGGCGCTGCACGACTTCGTGTTCGTCCAACTGGTGGTTCGCGTGCTTCGCGTCGACCAGGGTGATGATCGCGTCCAGCAGGAATTCATTGGCGATCTGGTCGTCCATGAAGAACGTCTGCGCAACCGGGCCCGGATTGGCGAGGCCGGTGGTTTCGATCACGACGCGGTCGAAATCCAGCTTGCCTGATTGCTTCTGCGCCGCGAGATCGCCCAGCACGCGCGACAGGTCGCCGCGAATCGTGCAGCAAATGCAGCCGTTGCTCATCTGGATGATCTGCTCGCTCGTGTCCTGCACAAGGATTTCGTTGTCGATGTTTTCTTCGCCGAACTCGTTCTCGATCACGGCGATCTTCATGCCGTGCTTTTCATTCAGGATGCGCTTGAGCAGGGTGGTTTTGCCGCTGCCGAGAAAGCCGGTCAGGATGGTGACTGGGATCATGTGGGTCGCCTGTATGGTCGTGTAACGGTGCGTAATCGGGTGAATAAGCGAATGCGTGTGCCGGGCGCGCAGCCGGATGGCGCGCTGCCCTGTCCAGGCGGTTATTGAAACATATCTGTCGAGGCGACGCTGGCGGACCCTGGTTCGCGTCCGCTTTCGCCCAGGCGTCCGGCGCCGGAAACATTCCTGAAACTATGGGCGATCAGGCGATTTGCAACAGCAGGCCCTTCAGGTATTCGCCTTCGGGGAATGCAGTGAGCAATGGGTGATCCACCCCGGCGCCGAGCCGCTTAAGAATGCGAGCGTCCACGCGCGCGTCGGCGGCCGCGCCGGACACGATCTTCTGGAAAAGCTCGGCGTCGATCGCGCCGGAGCACGAATAGGTGAAGAGCAGGCCGCCCGGGCGCAGCAGCTTCAGGCCGGTCAGGTTGATATCCTTGTAAGCGCGCGCCGCACGGTCCACATGCTCACGTGACGGCGCGAATTTCGGCGGATCGAGCACGATCAGGTCGAAGCGCTCGCCTTCGTCGTGAAGGCGGCGGAGCGTTTTGAACGCGTCGGCGTCGAGCCAGGTGGCGCGCTCGGCGTCGAAGCCGTTGGCTGCGACGTTCTGTTGGGCGATCGCCAGTGCGTCGCCCGACGAATCGATCGACACCACGCGTTTGGCGCCGCCTTTCAGCGCCGCCAGCGAGAAGCCGCCGGTGTAACAGAAGCAGTTCAGCACCTCGCGATCCTGCGCGAGCTGTTGCACGAGTAGGCGGTTGTCGCGTTGATCGACGTAGAAACCGGTCTTGTGGCCGTTGCGCACGTCGACGTGATAGCGCACGCCGTTTTCGCTCGCGATCAACGCTTGCGACGGCGCTTCGCCCGCCAGCACGCCGGTGACCTGCTCAAGTCCTTCCTTCTGACGAATTGACACGTCCGAGCGTTCGTAGACGTTCGGGCAGCCGGTCGCGCCGGTTAGCGCCGCAACGATCGCTTCCTTCCACGCCTCGACGCCCGCCGCCATGAACTGGCAAACGAGTTGGCTGCGCCGACCTTCGTCCTCGGCGATGTAGTGATCGACGATCAAGCCCGGCAGCCCGTCCGCTTCGCCAAAAATCAGCCGCACCGCGCCGGTGTCGCGGACCATCGTCTGACGGTGCGCGAGCGCGCGCTGCACGCGGCGCTTGAAGAACGCGTGATCGATCGGCTCGCTTTCGTCGAAGCTCCACACGCGGGCGCGGATCTGCGAATGCGGGCTGTAGGCCGCGCGCGCGAGGAAACGGCCGCCGTGCGTGCGCACCAGCACGGTGGCGCCGGGCGCGGGATTGCCGTCGATCCGGTCGATCGCGTTGGCATAAACCCACGGATGGCGGCGCAGCAGCGATTTTTCTTTCGACGGTTTGAGCGTAACGGTATTCATCAGGGTGTCAGAGAGAGCAATGGGCCGCGCGGCACGGCGCACGCAGCAGGTAAGGCGAAGGCGGAGACCGTACGCCGCGAATCGAACCGCGGAATCAGTCGCGTTTTTTGGCGCGCGGATGCGCCTGATCGTAGACGTGCGCGAGATGCTGGAAATCGAGCGCGGTGTAGACCTGTGTCGCGGTAATGCTCGCGTGGCCGAGCAACTCCTGCACGGCGCGCAGATCGCCGCTCGACTGCAGCACGTGCGTGGCGAACGAATGCCGCAGCACGTGCGGATGCACATTGGCGGGAATGCCGGCGACCAACGCCGCGCGCTTCACACGCTCGCGCACGACGTTCGGCGACAGGCGATTGCCGCGCGCCGAGAGAAACAGCGGATGCGGATCGAGCTTCACCATCTGATCGCGGACGGCGAGCCAGGCGCCCAAGGCTTCCAGCGCCTTGCTGCCGACCGGCACGACGCGGCGCCGGTTGCCCTTGCCGAGCACTTCCACTTCGGCGGAATCGAGCTTGAGCCAGCCGGCCGAGCGATAGCCGTCGGCATCGGCGAAACGGGCGTCGAGCCCGACCAGTTCCGCGAGTCGCAGGCCGGACGAGTAGAACAGTTCGAGCATGGCGTGATCGCGCAAACCTTCGGGCGATGCGACGGGCGAACTTTCCATCAGGCGCGTGGCGTCGTCGACGGATAGCGCTTTGGGCAGCGGTTTCGCCTGCTTCGGCGCGCGCACGGTCGCGACCGGATTGGCCGGCAGATCGACGCGTCCGGCGAACCAGCGGTAAAACGCGCGCCACGCCGACAGCCGGTGGCTAATCGAGCGCGCCGTCAGGCCGCCGGCATGCGCACGCGAAACGGCGCCGCGAATGTCCACGGCTGTGAGGCTTTCGAGCGGCCGGCCTTTGGCCAACTGCCTGAGTTCTTCCAGTTCGTGGGCGTAGCCGCGTAGCGTATGCGCCGAGAGCCGCCGCTCGTGTTCGAGATTCGACAGATAGGCGGCGATCGGGTCGGCGGCGGTCACGGTGGATTTTCGAGCGGCTGGCGCGGAGCTGAGTGCCGCTCAGCGCGGCAGCAGACGGCTCAGCGCCGCGCTGGCCAGCGCGCTGATCTGCGTCAGAAAATCAGTGGCCATGCCGTCGTGGAAGCGGCGTGCGTCTGCCGAACCCATCACCAGCAGGCCGAAGGTCGGCGCTTCTTCCTTGCCTTCCGGATCGCGCAGCGCGAGCAGCGCGATCGACTCGGTTGCGTGCGCCGGCTCGGGCGCGGCGTGGCCGGCCGAGCCCTCGTCGCTCACGGTGGCCACGGAGGGCACCAGCCACTGCGCCGCCTCGAAGCCGGTATTCGCGCCGCAATACGGCGTGGTCAGGCTGTTAGCGAAAATGCGCACTTCTTCGCCGACATGGCGCGCGAAGTCGGCCTGGGCATACGGTTCGGCCACATCCCACACGCGCAGCGCGGCTTGCGGCACGTCGAAGATGTCGCGCAAACCGGTGGCGATCGTGCGCGGCAGCGCATACGGATCGCGCTCGGCCATCACGCGAATGGTCCAGCGGTTGAATTTCGACGCGATGCTGTCGTTCTCGTGGCCGTAGCGCAGGAGTTCGGCGAGGCGGCGTTCGAGGTGCTTGTTCTTGTCGCGCAGCATTTCCATCTGCCGTTCCTGCAGCGACACCGCGGCTTTGCCGTGCGGGTTCGCGAGGCGGATCGTCGCGAGCATTTCCGCGTGTTCGGCGAAGAATTCAGGATTGGCGAGCAGGTATTCGGCGACTTCGCGATCGTTCATGGTTTCGGCTAGAGGACTACGGGGCGACGCCTTGGGGCGGCGCATCGGTCAATGAGTTTAAGCGGCCTGTGAATCGGCTGATGAGTCGGCTGATGAGTCGGCCAGTTCGATTTCGCCTTCGAAGACGGTCGCGGCAGGGCCGGCCATCAGCAATGGCTGGTCCGCTTGCGCGGCGTCCCACGTGATAGTCAGTTTGCCGCCGTGTGTGTGCACGAGCACCGGTGCGTCCAGCAGCCCGCGCCGGATGCCGGCCGCGACGGCCGCGCAGGCGCCCGTTCCGCACGCCAGCGTTTCACCGGCGCCGCGTTCGTACACGCGGAGTTTGATCTCACTACGCCCGACGATCTGCATGAAGCCCGCGTTCACCCGCTGCGGAAAACGCGCATGCCGTTCGATCACCGGGCCTTCGACCAGCACGGGAAACGTTTCCACGTCGTCGACTACTTGCACGGCGTGCGGATTGCCCATCGATACCACCGAAATCCAGCGTGTCGTGCCGTTCACGTCGAGCGGCCAGAGCGTGTCCGCGCTCTCGCGGCGGCCTTCCAGGCCTTTCGTGGCGAACGGCACACGTTCCGGATCGAACACCGGCGTGCCCATGTCGACCAGCACTTCGCCGTTTTCCTGCATGGTCAGCGTGATGGTGCCCTTTTGCACCTGCACGCGCACGCTGCGTTGATCGGTGAGGGCCCTGTCGCGCACGAACTTGACGAAGCAGCGCGCGCCGTTGCCGCAATGCTCGACCTCGCCGCCGTCGCAATTGAAGATGCGATACCTGAAATCGACGCCGGCCACCGTGGGCTTCTCGACCAGCAGCAATTGGTCGGCGCCCACGCCGAAATGCCGGTCCGCGAGCGCGCGCACCTGCGCCGGCGTCAGCTTGACCGGTTGGGTGTAGCCGTCGAGCACAACGAAGTCGTTGCCCGCACCGTGCATTTTGGTGAATTTCAGTTTCATCACGCTATTGTAAGTGACCCGCCCACAGGTGGACCCGAACGCCGCGTTATTTCCATGTTCGGACGCTTGCTTCGCACACCGCGAAGGCGGTCGCTCAATACACGCTCGGTTGACCCGGCGGCCGGGTCTTGAAGCGCTTGTGGACCCAGTAGTACTGCTCGGGCATCAACGGAATCTGCTCTTCCAGAAAGGCGTTCATGCGACGGGCGTCGGCGTCGTCGTCGCCAGTCGGATAGTTCTCCCACGGCTTGAACACCTTGAGACGGTAGCCTTTGTAATTCGGCAGCACCTCGCCGATGAACGGCACGACCTGCGCGTGGCCGACCTTGGCGAGACGTCCCACGGCGGTCAGCGTACAGGTCGGCACGCCGAAGAACGGCACGAAGGTGGAGTTGCGCGCGCCGTAGTCCATGTCGGCGCCGAGCATGACCGGCTTGCGCTCGCGCAGCCAGCGCAGCACGATGCGCGCGCTGTCGGCGCGGCTCGCCATGTCCGCGCCGAAACGCGCGCGCGCCGCTTTGGCGACTTCTTCCAGCTCCGGGTTCGACATCGGCTGATAGAGCGAGCCGCATTGGCGCTTGAGCGAATAGTTGAGAAAGATCGAACCGGCCTCGATACCCACGAAGTGAAAGCCGAGAAACAGCGTGGGCGGCAGATCCGGGTCCGTCAGATCGATCGCGCTGTCGAGCTGGATCAGCTTTTCGAGCTTCTTCGCCGAGCCGAACCACTGCACGCTGCGCTCGAGGTAGCTGCGAATCGCGTGGCGGAAATGCTTCTGCGCGACGTCATCGCGACGCTCGTCGCTCCACTCGGGAAAGCACAACTTCAGGTTGATATGGACAATGCGTTTGCGCCGGCTCGGGATCTGATAGAGCAGCCAGCCGAGTCCGTCGCCAATGCGAGCGGTGAGACCATAAGGCAACAGTGCAAACAGTTTCAGCAGCGCGATCGCGAGTTTGGCGCCATAGCGGCTCAGCATGCCGCCCCCTGAAAAAAGGCGCGGCACAGGACGGGCTTCAGAAAAGCGGAAAAGTTGACGTAATACCGCACTCTTGGACACTCTGTGACAATCATAAGAAGTCGCTATAATAAGGGCTTCGCCGAGTTAATAGACAACTTGCGGGGCGAAGCCGGTGGCTGCAATCCACGTGATTTGCGCCGCCTGGTCAGGTAATCCGCTAAAGCGTCGCCGCTTCAAGGCTCCCGAAGCTGGCTACGTGAAACTCAACCGTAACCACACAACAGGAGTCTGCAACGTGGCAAACGACTATCTCTTCACTTCCGAATCCGTTTCCGAAGGCCATCCCGACAAAGTCGCGGATCAGATTTCGGACGCCATTCTCGACGCCATTCTCGCTCAGGACAAATACTCGCGTGTCGCCGCGGAAACGCTGTGCAATACGGGTCTCGTCGTGCTGGCGGGTGAAATCACCACGACCGCTAACGTCGATTACATCCAGGTCGCGCGCAACACGATCAAGCGCATCGGCTACGACAATACCGACTACGGCATCGACTACCGCGGCTGCGCGGTGCTCGTCGCGTACGACAAGCAATCGCCGGACATCGCGCAAGGCGTGGACCGCGCGCACGACAACAACCTCGATCAAGGCGCGGGCGACCAGGGCCTGATGTTCGGTTACGCGTGTGAAGAAACGCCGGAACTGATGCCGCTGCCAATCCACCTGTCGCACCGGCTGGTGGAGCGTCAGGCGAATCTGCGCCGTGACGGCCGTCTGCCGTGGCTGCGTCCGGACGCGAAGTCGCAAGTCACCGTGCGTTATGTCGACGGCAAGCCGCATGCGATCGACACCGTGGTGCTGTCCACGCAGCATTCGCCGGATATCGATCTGGGCACGTTGCGCGAAGCCGTGATCGAAGAAGTCATCAAGCCGACGCTGCCGGCCGAACTCATCAAGGGCGACATCAAGTTCCTCGTGAACCCCACGGGTCGTTTCGTGATTGGCGGTCCGCAAGGCGATTGCGGTTTGACCGGCCGCAAGATCATCGTCGATACATACGGCGGTGCCGCACCGCACGGCGGCGGCGCGTTCTCGGGCAAGGATCCGTCCAAGGTCGACCGTTCGGCGGCTTATGCCGGCCGTTATGTCGCGAAGAACATCGTGGCCGCAGGCCTCGCTTCGCGCTGCCTGATTCAGGTGTCGTACGCGATCGGCGTCGCCCAGCCGACCTCGGTGATGGTGAACACGTTCGGCACGGGCCGCGTGTCGGACGCGACCATCACACGCCTGGTGCAGGAGCATTTCGACCTGCGTCCGAAGGGCATCATTCAGATGCTCGACCTGCTGCGCCCGATCTACGAGAAGAGCGCGGCCTACGGTCACTTCGGCCGTGAAGAGCCGGAATTCACGTGGGAATCCACGGACAAGGCATTGGCGCTTGCCGAAGCCGCCGGTACGGAACCGGTCGCCGCGCTGGCCGAATAAGCGCGAGCCGTCCGTTTCAGAAAAAAACCCCGCTGGCGTGAGCCAGGCGGGGTTTTTTCATTTTGCCTCGGTTGCTTTGCTGCGCAGTCGACTGGCGGCTTCAACGGCTGCGAAGTGTTCTTGCATCAGCGCAGCCATTGCAGCCGCGCCGGTCCGGAAGCGCGCTGCGTTCCGTGATCGCCTTAACGGCTCGCAAACGCGAACGCGAACCAGCCGGTGCTGCCATTCGTCGACATGCGACGCGGACGACGGCTCGTGTTCTGTGGCACGGCGGCAGGGGCACGTGGCGCGGTGAGGCGCAGCGGCGTCGGTTTGCGCAGCAGTGTGCGCAGCGAAAAACGGCGCGAGCCGCCTTGCACACGCAAGGCGGAGAAGAACGTGTTGAACCAGGTGCGAATGCCGTCGACGGCTCTGGCATCGCGCCATTGTTCGCCGAGCGCGCGGGTGCGGGTGGCGTGATGGCGCAGCGCGCGCACGACATGGCGGCGCGCGGGACGCGCTGCTTTCAGTGCGGCGCGGGTAAGACGGGTGCTCAGGAGAGTATGCATGGCTTCACAAATAGGCAACGTGTCGCGCGACGGAATGTGCGCCAAGATGAGCACCAAATGTGCCAATGGCGGTGTCGCGAAGGACGGCGCGAAAGCCTGGAATTCGACGGAAAAGTGCACGGTGTACGGCGGAGTCGGCCTCGGCGGCCTGTACGCGGCGCGGAAGTGCGGAAATAACGATCAACATGCAGCGCAGGTTACACGCGATTCGTGACGTCATAAAGTCCGTTTTTACCCTGCGAATACGGGTTTTTACGGGGTAGATCGCGATTTGCGACAGTGGGGTCGCGCCCTTTGCGGTCAATTTTCGTGCGTGCTTGCCCCTCGAAGTGCCGCAACATCGAGCCTGGCGCATGAAAGTAGTGCGTAAGGTGCGGTTTCTCGCGGGTGAAACGGCACACCTTGGGATCGCGCCCGCTTTACAATCTTGCATCGGCTTGTCGACAGTAACGGAACACCATGTCACTTCATTCCAAGAAAGAGCAGATTCAGACGTTGCGGGAGCAGGGTTTTGTCGTGGTGCCCGGATTGGTGTCGCCCGAGCGTTGCGATGAATTCAGACAGATTGCGCAGCGTCAGTTGCAGGAAGCGGCCGCGCCGATCGAGTTCGAAGCGGATCTGCAGTATCCCGGCGCGCCGACCTCCAAACACGCGCCCGGCGGCCATACGGTGCGGCGGCTGCTGGATGCGTATGGCCGTCATCCGGGTTTCGCGCAATGGGCGACCGCGCCGGAGATTCGCGGCTGGATGGAACTGTATTTCGGCGAGGAGCCGCGTCTGTCACGCGCGCACCATAACTGCATGATGACCAAGCATCCGGCGTATGGCAGCTTGACCGGCTGGCATCGCGACGTAAGGTATTGGTCGTTCGAGCGGGACGATCTGGTATCGGTGTGGCTGGCGGTCGGCTCGGAGACGGTGGATAACGGCGCGCTGTGGCTAGTGCCGAAGTCCCACAACGCCACGTTCACTTCCGACCGGTTCGATCAGGCCAAATTTTTCCGCTCCGATCTGGAAGAGAATCAGGAGTGGATTCGCGCAGCGGTGTCGCCTGAACTCAAGCCAGGCGACGTGGTGTTTTTCCACTGCAATACATTGCATTCAGCCGGCAAGAACATCAGCGATCAAGTGAAGTTTTCGCTGGTGTACACCTATCACGGCGCGAGCAACGTGCCGTTGCCGGGAACCCGTTCGGCTGCGAAGCCCGAGGTGGCGTTTTAGGCTTTCCCGACTTGTCGTGGTGGCGCTTCGGGACCAGATACCCGGAGCCCGAAGCACCTCGCCGCGCATCGCGCACGCCGTTAGCGCCGCCGCCCCGACAAAGCCATTCCCGTCAGGCCGGCGATCGTAGCCACGACGCCGCCCACGATCAGCATGATCGCCTTGTTGGACGGCGAACCGGTAAAGACGCGCGAGACGTCGCTGCTCACCGAATTGAACGCCTGCCCGCCGAAATACAGCAGCACGATACCGCCGACAATCAACGCGATGGAAATCGCCTTCGTCATCTATCTCTCCCCTGAGCTTGAGTCGGGCAAAGTGTAGGGGAGCCGCAGGCGATCGTCCATCCCGCATACTGGGTGTCTGCATGCATCACGTCGATTCGCTACCATAGCGGTCTGGCTGCATTCCCCCACCTACAAAAACAAAGCAGCACGCCTCCCGCAGCATGCAATTGCCCATGCCCGCACATGTCGGGCGCCTTCACCATCAAGGACACTAGCAATGGCTTACGAAGCAGCTTCAGAACGCTATTCGGATATGCAGTACCGCGTCTGCGGTAAGTCGGGTCTCAAACTGCCGGCGCTGTCGCTCGGTCTGTGGCACAACTTCGGCGACACCACGCCGATTTCCACGCAGCGCGACATCCTGCGCACAGCCTTCGACCTCGGCATCACGCACTTCGACCTCGCCAACAACTACGGGCCGCCGTACGGCAGCGCCGAAACCAATTTCGGCCGACTCTTCAAGGACGACTTCAAGCCGTATCGCGACGAACTGCTGATTTCGTCGAAGGCCGGTTGGGACATGTGGCCGGGTCCGTACGGTCAAGGCGGCGGCTCGCGCAAATATGTACTCGCGAGTCTCGATCAGAGCCTGGCGCGCATGGGTCTCGACTACGTCGATATTTTCTATTCGCATCGTTTCGATGCCGACACGCCGCTCGAAGAAACCGCGGGTGCGCTGGCGAGCGCGGTGCAGCAGGGCAAGGCGCTATACATCGGGATCTCGTCCTACTCGGCAACCAAAACGCTCGAAATGGCGAAGCTGCTCGCCGAGTACAAGGTGCCGCTGCTGATCCATCAGCCCGCGTACAACATGCTCAATCGCTGGATCGAGCACGGATTGCTGGATACGCTGGAGAATGTCGGCGCGGGCACCATCGCGTTCACACCGCTGGCTCAGGGTCTGCTCACCGGCAAGTACCTGAACGGCGTGCCGGACGACGCGCGCGTCAACAAGCCGGGCGGCGGTTCGTTAAAGCAGGAGCACTTGAGCGCGCAGAATATCGACCACGTGCGCAAGCTCAACGACATCGCGCAGCGCCGCGGACAGAGCCTGGCGCAGATGGCGCTCGCGTGGGCGCTGCGCGATCCGCGCGTGACGTCCGTGCTGATTGGCGCGAGCCGTGCGGAGCAGGTGCGTGAGAACGTCGGTGCGCTGAAGAATCTCGCGTTCTCGAAGGACGAACTGGCCGAGATCGATCGCTACGCGACCGAAGGCGGCATCAACCTGTGGGAAAAGCCGTCGACGGATCAGGCGATCTGATCCCCACGTCTCGGCCATTCACGCCGCAGCAAGAGAAAAGCCGCCGTCGGGCGGCTTTTCTCTAGACGAGCGCCGGCAAACCTTCGACCAGCACCACGGCGAACATCACGCCGATCAGCGCGCCAAGCACGCGCAACGCGTTGTGCCGGAATTCCGTCTTGCACGGAAGTGCACCGACAAACAAGGCCCCGGCCAACGCCATCGGAATGACCAGGATGAAATCGCCGATCGTGAAGTAGGTCGTCATTCTCGTCTCCTTATATATTCCGGCGAAGGCGGCGGCTCGATTTATGGAGTCATGCACCGCCCACGCTCGATTTGAGTATAGGAGACAAGTCGGGTCGCTATGGCGACCCTTTGCGGCGCTGCAGCGCCTATTCGCAAGCCGCTGAACCCGGTGCCGTAAGGGCCGCCGCGATTGTCGCGACGCAGCAATCACGATAAAAAACGTTAAGCGTTCGCTTACGTTGTCCTTACTTTTAGGCGCTATTCAATGCGCGCTGGGTCGAAGCGCGAGCCTCAGATGCGAGCTTGCTCGCGCCCGCGCAAACCCATCGCCGCGACCAGGCCGATGACGAGCAACACGCCCACCAACCCCGCGACACCGTTCCATCCGAAACCTGCCCACACGTGACCGCCGTACGAGCCGACCACGCTCGAGCCGATGTAATACGCAAGCAGATAGAGGGCGGCGGCCTGGCCTTTGGCATCCTTGGCGAGGCGTCCGACCCAGCCGCTCGCCACGGAATGTCCGGCGAAGAAGCCGAACGTCACGCATGCAATGCCTGCCGCGATCGCCGCCAACGGATGCAACAGGGTGAGTGCGAGACCGAGCAGCATCAACAGCAAACTGGCGATGAGCACGCGGGCGCGGCCGAACGTATCGGCCATGCGGCCCGACCACGGCGATGCGACTACGCCCGTCAGATACACGACGAAGATCGCGCCGATTTCCGTCTGATTCAACTGATACGGCGGCGCGAGCAACCGGTAGCCGATGTAGTTGTACAGCGTGACGAAGCTGCCCATCAGCACGAAGCCGAGCAGAAACAGCAGAGGCAGTCCGGGTCGTGTGAATTGCCTGAGCAGGGCGGTGCGGTGATGCGTGAAGCCGAGGCCGCGCCGCGGCACGAAGTGACGCGACGGCGGCAGCAGCGCGCGGAACGCGAGCATCGACAGAATGCCGAGCACGCCGATCGTGCCGATCGCGACGCGCCACGAGAATAGGTCCGCGACTACGCCCGTGATCACGCGTCCCGCCATCCCGCCGATCGCCGTGCCGCCGACGTAAAGTCCCATCGCGAGGCCGAGCCCATCGGGATGCACTTCTTCCGCGAGATAGGCCATCGCGACGGCGGGCACGCCACCGAGCGCTAGACCTTCGAGCGTGCGCAGCACGAGCAGTTGATGCCACTGCGGCGCGATCGACACGCCGACAGTGAGCAGCGCGGAAACGGTGAGCGAAAGTGTCATCAGCTTATGACGGCTCCAGCCTTCCGAAACGAAGCCGGCAACGAACACGGCAAGCGCGAGCGCGGCCGTGGTGAACGAGAGCGACAGGCTGCTCTGTGCCGGCGTCACGTTGAACGCCGTCGAAAACGATGGCAGCAAGGGCTGTACGCAATAGAGCAGCGAGAACGTCGCGTAGCCGGCGAACAATAGCGCGATGCTGGCGCGCCAGTACGCGCGCGTGCCGCGTTCGAGGTAAGGAAGGTTGGGCGCGGCAGAGGCGCTGGAAGAGACGGGCGAGGAATCGATCGAAGAAGCAGGAGCAGCCGAAGCAGCAGTCTGATGGGCGTCCGGCGGCGGGGTCACGAAAAATCTCCTCAGGGATGTGAAGGCCGAAAGAGTTAAGGATACGCTGAAAAAGCCGCGCGAATCGGCACTCAGATCAGCGGGCCGTCGCTGCGACGCGACCAGACGGCGCGCCCGACGCCCGTCGTCGCCGTTGAAAAACGGCGGTTACCCATGCGCCGCGGCATCGCTCGCGGGTGCGGACGGATGCACGATCTGTTCGTCCGTCGGCAGCGCGGACGCGTCCCAGCCGCCGCCCAGCGCCTTGATCAACGCCACGCTCGCGGCCATCCGCCGGCGCGCGATCGAGACAGCGTCGCGCTCGTTGGTAAGCGCGGTGGTTTGCGCGACCACCACGTCGAGATAGGTGATTGCGCCGTTCTTATAGCGATTCGATACGACCGCGAGCGCTCGTTGCGCGGCGGCCACCGCATCGTCTTGCGCAGTCGCTTCCTGTTCGAGCACGCGCAGCGCAGCGAGATTGTCCTCAACCTGGCCGAAAGCGCTCAACACCGTCTGCCGGTATTGCGCCACGCTTTCGTCGTAATGCGCACGAGCCTGCTCCTTCACGGACGCGCGTCCGCCGAAGTCGAGCAGCGTGCCCGCCAAGGTCGGCCCCAACGACCACAGGCGGCTCGGCGCCAGCAGCCATTGGCTGTAGTTGGTGGCTTCGAGGCCGCCCGTCACCGACAGAATGAGGTTCGGAAAAAACGCCGCGGTCGCCACGCCGATCTGCGCGTTCATGTCGGCGACGTGCCGTTCCGCCGCCGCGATGTCCGGCCGGCGTTCAAGCAACGCGGACGGCACGCCTGCCGCTGCCACGACGGGCACCGCGGCGAGCGGCGCAACCGGCAGTGAATACGTGGAAGGCGACTGCCCGATCAGGATCGCGATCGCGTGTTCGAGTTGCGCGCGCTGCACGCCGAGATCGAGTGCTTGCGCCTGGGTGGTCTTCAGTTGCGTCTGCGCCTGCGCGACATCCGCATCCGTGGCGATGCCGCCGGTGTAGCGGTGCTGCGTCAGATCGAGGGCTTGCTTGTAGGCCCCGATCGTGTCGTCGAGCAGTTGACGCTCCTGATCGAGTCCGCGCAGCTCGAAGTAGTCGGTGGCGAGTTCGGCCTGCATCGACAGGAGCATGGCTTGGGCATCGGCGGCGCTGGCCTGCGCTTCGGCTTTCGCGCCTTCGACGCTGCGCGACACGCGGCCCCACAGGTCGGGCTCCCACGATGCGTCGGCTTGCACGAGGTAGTCGTTCAGCGTGAGGCCGGCGGTCGATTTGTGCAGCACATTCTCCGAAGAACGCGCACGTGAATAGGCGCCATTCGCGCTGACGACCGGGAAGAAGCTCGACCGATATTGCGCCACCGTGGCGCGAGCGGCGCGAAAGCGTGCCTGCGCGGCCTGGACGTTCTGGTTCGCGCTCGCGACCTGTTGTTCGAGTGCGTCGAGCGAAGGGTCAGCGTAGACGCTCCACCACGCGCCGCGTGTGAGCGTGTCGGCGGGTCGGGCGGGTTTCCAGCCGGTGCCGTCGAGTTCTTTGTAGGTGGCGGCGGTGGTGGCCGTCGGCTTCACGTAGTCCGGGCCGAGCGTGCATGCGGTGAGCGCACATACGCTCGCTAATGCAAAAGCGGACGCGTGCAGCGAGACATATCGCAGCGGCGGCGCGACAAAACGGCGACGGGATCCTTGCGTGTTCATGACGACGCACCCGTCGCCGCACCTGCTTTCGCGGGCACGATCCGCACCGGCGCGCCATCGACGATCGAGTCCTGCGGATTCACGATCACCTGCTCATCCCCCTGCAAGCCGGACACGATCGCCACTCGTGTGCCGAAGTCCGTTCCTAGCGACACTGGCAATAGCTTCACCTTGCGTTGTGCATCGACAGTCGCGACTTTCACGCCGTCCGGGCGGAACAGCAGCGCGTTGCCGGGCAGCGTGAACGGTGCCGCGCCGGTGCCCAAAGCGAAGTGCACTTGCGCATAAGCGCCCGGCAGCAAGTCGCCGTTTCGGTTGTCGACATCGACCTCCGCCAGCATCGTGCGTTGTTGCGGATCGACGGCGCCCGCAGTGCGCGCCACCGTGCCCGGATAATGTTTCGACGGCGTTTCGGTCAGCGTCAGAAACGCCGTCTGCTGAGCGCGAACCTGCTGCGCGTACGCTTGCGGCACATTCACATAAACGCGCAACCGGTCCGCCTGCGCGACGTGAAACAGCTCCTTCGCGGGTCCGCCCGAACTGCCTGGGTCGATCAGCGCGCCGATGTCCACATTGCGCGCCGTCACGATGCCGTCGAATGGCGCATACACTTTCTGAAACGACTGCGTCTTCTCGAGTCGCGCCACGTTGAACCGCGCGGCGTCGAGCGTGGCTTTCTTCGCGAGCATGTCGCCGATTTTTTCGTCGGTTTCCTGCTTCGAGACCGATTTGCTTTTCAGCATGTCGGTCCAGCGGTCGGCGGTGCTTTTCGCAAGCGCATAGTTGGCGTTGGCGTTCGCGAGATCGGCGCGGGCCGCGCGCAGTTGATCGTCCACTTCGGGTGTGTCGATTTCCGCCAGCAACTGGCCGTTCTTCACATGCGCGCCAATGTCGGCGTACCACTTCTTCAGATAGCCACTGGTGCGCGCGTAGATCGGCGTATCGAGGAAAGCCTGCACGTTGCCGGGCAGCACGAGATCGAGTCCGGCCGTCGACTTCTGCGGCCGCACCACTTCGACGCTCATCTGGCTCGTATGCTCGGCATCGCGTTCGAGCGCCGCGTGCGCGTCGTGACGCGACCAGATGCCTTGTGCCGCCAGCGCGACGACGGCCACGGCGACCGCGATGCCGATCCAGCGTGCGCGTTTCGCTTTGGCCGGATCGTGCGTGGTGCCGGAACGGTCTGGACGTGGTCCTTCCATTAAACTTCCCCTGTAGAGATGCGTGGGCAGTCCAGGCTGCCTCTTATGCTCCATGCCACTGCCGGCACGATGACGAAGATGCTCTGCATTACGGCTTCCCCACCACGTGCTCAGCCGCGCGCAAGCGACGTGCCGCCAGTCGGCGGTAGATCATCGAAAACACCACCGGCACGAAAATCAGCGTCGCCAGCGTGCCGATTGTCAGACCGCCGATCACCGCGCGCCCGAGCGGCGCATTCTGCTCGCCGCCTTCACCGAGACCGATCGCCATCGGCACCATGCCGATCACCATCGCGAGCGCCGTCATCAGCACCGGACGAAAACGCGTGAAGCCCGCTTCGATCGCCGCGCGCGTCGCGTCGCCGTGTTCGAGCAACTGCTCGCGCGCGAAGCTGATCACGAGAATCGAGTTGGCGGTGGC
Organism: Paraburkholderia sp. BL17N1; assembly: GCF_003634175.1. Classification (NCBI taxonomy): domain Bacteria; kingdom Pseudomonadati; phylum Pseudomonadota; class Betaproteobacteria; order Burkholderiales; family Burkholderiaceae; genus Paraburkholderia; species Paraburkholderia sp. BL17N1. Next base: position 1,230,951 of record NZ_RBIW01000001.1, on the reverse strand, counting down.
AATGCCGATACACATGATCGCGCCCGTGAGCGCGGGAATCGACAGCGTGGTGTGCGTGAGAAACAGCATCCACACGATGCCCGCGAGCGCGCCCGGCAACGCGGTGATGATGATGAACGGATCGAGCCACGACTGGAAATTCACCACGATCAGCAGATACACCAGCAGAATCGCGAACACGAGACCCGCGAACAGGCCGGAGAACGAATCGTTCATGGTCTGCACCTGGCCGCGCACTTCGATGGTGGAGGTTTTGGGCAGATTGGCCTTGGCGTCGTCGATGATCTTGCGGATGTCGTCGGACACGCCGCCCAGATCGCGGCCGTCAGCGGTGCCGAAAATATCGATGGTGGTCTGCGCGTTGTAGTGCGTGAGTGTCGCGTTACCCGCTTCGCGCCTCATGGTGGCGAGCGAGCCGAGAATGTTGCTGCGGCCATTCGCGTTCAGCGGAATGTTGGCGAGCGATTGCAGCGAGTCGATCGTGTACTGCGGCGCTTCCGTGATCACGTTGTAGCTCACGCCGTTGCGCGGATTGAGCCAGAACGTCGGCGTGGTTTGCTGGCTGCCCGACAGCGTGATCAGCAGATTGCTCGCGATGTCGCGTTGCGAAAAGCCGGCTTGCTGCGCACGCGTGCGGTCCACGTCGATAAAGATGCGCGGCAAATCCGCGGGCTGCTGGATGCGGGCATCGACGAGACCGGGCACCGTGCGCAGCCGGTTCAGCAACTTCGCGGCGAACACGCGATTGCCGGCCACGTCACGGCCAACGATCTGAATATCGATCGGCGACGGCATGCCGAAGTTGAGCGTCTGACTGACGATATCCGCGGGCAGGAAGGCGAACTGCACGCCGGGGAATTCGTCGGTCAGCGTGCGCCGCAACGCGCGCACGTAGCCGGCGCTCGGATGATGATCGGGATTGAGCGTGATCAGCACGTCCGCATCCGAGGTGCCGATCGTGCCGGTGTTGCTGTACGAAAGGTTGATGCCCGAGACCGGCAAGCCGATGTTGTCGATGATCGAATGCAGCTCGCCCGGTGGTATCAACTGACGGATGCGCGTATCGACACGATCGGTCACCACGGCGGTTTCCTCCACCCGCATGCCGGTTTTCGCGCGCAGATGCAGCGCGATGGTGCCAGCATCGACCGCCGGGAAAAAGTCGCGGCCGAGAAACGGCATCAGCAACATCGACGCTCCGCAGCAGACCAGAAACAGCGTCACGAACAGGCCCGGCCGCGCGACCCGCGCTTCGAGAAACACGCGATAGCGCTCGCGCAAACGCGCGAAGCCGCCTTCGAATGCGTAGTGCACGCGCATGAACGGATTACGCGTTTGCGCCGGGGTGTGATGCAGGTCCGCCGGCTTATGGTGATAGCGCAGCAGGTATTTCGCGAGCGTCGGCACGAGCGTGCGCGAGAAAAAATACGAGGCCAGCATCGCGAACACCACCGCCTCGGCGAGCGGAATGAACAGATAGTGCGCGACGCCCGTCAGCAGAAACATCGGCACGAACACAATGCAGATGGACAGCGTGGACACCAGCGTCGGAATCGCAATCTGATGCGCGCCGTCGAGAATCGCCTGCTCCAGCGTCTTGCCCTGCTCGAGTTGATGGCTGATGTTTTCGATCGCCACGGTCGCGTCGTCCACCAGAATGCCGACCGCGAGCGCGAGCCCGCCGAGCGTCATGATGTTGATGGTTTCGCCAAGCATAGAGAGCGCGATGATCGACGTGATCATCGACAGCGGAATCGACACGGCGATGATCAGCGTGGCGCGCCAGTTGCCGAGGAACAGCAGAATCATCAGACCGGTCAGGCATGCCGCGATCAGCGCCTCGCGCAGCACGCCTTGCACCGAAGCGCGCACGAACAGTGACTGATCGGCGACCGGGTCGATATTCAGCGAGGCAGGCACGAGGTTGCGCAGCGCCGGCATCATCTTCTTGATGCGGTCGACGATTTCGAGCGTGGAAGTGTTGCCGCTTTTGTTGATGGTCAGCAGCGACGCACGCTGGCCGTTCACACGCACGATATTGGTTTGCGGCTGGAAACCGTCGCGCACATGAGCGACGTCGCGAATATAAACGGTGCCGTTGGCGGTGGACTTGATCGGGATATTGTTTAGGCCCGCCAGCGAATCCGGACTGCCGTTCATTTCCACCGAGTACTCGGTCGAGCCGATTTTCGCGGTGCCCGAGGGTAGGATCAGATTTTGCGCGGTCACCGCGTTGACCACGTCCATCGGCGAAAGATTGCGCTCCTGCAATTTGCGCGAATCGATATCGACCATGATCTGGCGCTGCTTGCCGCCGTACGGCAGCGGCGCGGACGCGCCCGGCACGGTGGCGAGCTGCGTCTTCAGGAAGTTGTTGCCGAAGTCGAACAGTTCCTGCTCGGTAAGCGATGCGGACGATAATGCGAGCCGCAGGATCGGCACGGTCGAGGCGTTGTAGCGCAGGATGAACGGCGGCGTGATGCCGGGCGGCAGCGAGCGCAACTGAGTTTGTGACAGCGAGGTGACCTCGGCCAGCGCCTCGTCGATATTCGCGTGCGGCTGGAAAAAGATCTTGATGACGGCGATGCCGTTCAGCGAGGTCGACTCGGTGTGTTCGATATCGTTGACCGCCACCGACAGCCCGCGCTCGTAGTTGAGCACGATGCGTTTTTCCATCTCGTCCGCGGGCAGGCCGTTATACGACCAGATCACCGAGAGCACCGGAATGTCGATATTGGGGAAGATGTCGGTGGGCGTGCGCAGGATCGTCAAAGGTCCGACGATCAGCAATAGCAGGGCCAGGACGACGAACGTGTAGGGGCGCCGCAGCGCGAGACGAACGATCCACATGACTAGTCGGGCCGCTCAAACCCGCGCAAGGCCGCGCCATAGAGGCGGTGACCGTGAGCGGCGGGACGCGCGCCGCCGCAGCGCGCAAAGGCCGCAGGGGCGGTCCGCTTGAGCAAATGGTCTAGTTGGTGCACGTTTTTGATATCTCACCCCACCAGGGTTTATGATGGTCTCGTTGCGACGCGTTACGCTCCGAATCATCGGTCTAGCGCGCCGTAATGGGAATAGGGCGAAACAAGGGGTGAAGAGCCCTGAGTTCGCGCTTTCCTCGGCCCCGCAAAACGGGAACAATGACTCGAACCTTTCACGCGTATCACGCGCAGCAGATTGGGTGCGTACGCAACGTTATCGGCGGGGCGACGCTTTTATCATCACATTGACCGGCGCGAAATCATAAAGCCGGCTATGGGAGAAACGGGGAAACATCATGCAAATCGGTTCGATTGTTCGATCGGTGCATATCGCGGTGCCGCAAGGCGCGCGCGGGATCGTCATGCGCATTCTCGGCGACATGGCCATGGTGGCGTGGTATGCCGGCGAGCCCGGCGCTTCGCCGCACCTGAATACTGAACCCTTTTTCCTTGAAGACCTGATCGATACGGGCGAGCAAGTCCGACCGTCGAGCGCGCAGATGCATTGAAGGCAGTTTGAGTGTGAGCCGTGTGCAAGTTGTAAGCCGCGGTTCGTTCCGCTATTCGTTCCGCTTGTGAGCCGTCGCCCTCGTCTTTGACGGCGGCGCGGCGCACAATGCGGGCATGAACGACGACATCCTCGATCCACAGGACAGCGCGAACAGCGCTGTGCCTTTCGCCCGGCTCAGACCGGAAATCGTGCTCGACGCGCTCGACAGCGCGCTCAGTACAATCGGCGTGCGCACCGACGGCCGCATGCTCCCGCTCAACAGCTACGAGAATCGCGTCTACCAGGTGGGCGTGGAAGATGGCCCGCCAGTGGTGGCGAAGTTCTACCGTCCCGAGCGCTGGAGCGACGCCGCTATCCTCGAAGAACATGCTTTCGTCGCCGATCTCGCCGCGCGTGAGATTCCGGCTGTGCCCGCGCTTGCTCTCGATGGCCGCACGCTGCATACGTTCGACGGCTTCCGCTTTTCCATCTTCGAGCGTCGCGGCGGCCGCGCGCCGGATCTGGACCGGCGCGACACGCTCGAATGGCTCGGGCGATTCATCGGCCGCATCCATGCGGTCGGCCAGACGCAGAACTACACCGAACGTCCCACGCTCGACATCCACACTTTCGGCTATGAACCGCGCGACTTTCTGCTCGCGCACCGTTTCGTGCCGGACGACGTGCGCACCGCGTGGGAAACCGTGGTGAACCTCGCGCTTGAAGGCGTGGAGCGCGCGTTCGAACGGGCTGGCGACATCCGCATGTTGCGCATGCATGGCGACTGCCATCCGAGCAATGTGTTGTGGACTGACGCGGGGCCGCACTTCGTGGATTTCGACGACAGCCGCATGGGACCGGCGGTGCAGGATTTGTGGCTGTTGCTGCCGGGCGAGCGCGTTGAAGCGTCGCGCGCGCTGGCGGATCTGCTTGCCGGTTACGAAGACTTCTGCGACTTCGAGCCGCGCGAACTCTATCTGGTCGAAGCGCTGCGCACGCTGCGGCTGATTCATTATCAGGCGTGGCTCGCGCGTCGCTGGGACGATCCGGCTTTCCCCGCGGCGTTTCCGTGGTTCAACACGCAGCGTTACTGGGAAGAGCGCATCCTGGAGTTGCGCGAGCAGCTTGGCGCGATGCAGGAAGGGCCGCTCTGGCCCGTTTGAGTGCGTGCGCTCTGAAGCAGGCGCTCACGGCGCCTGCGCAGCAACGCTCGACGAATCGATCAGTGTCGATCTGACGATCACCTCCGCTCGCACGTCGCGCCCGATTGCTTCGATTGCGGGACGCATCTGCGCGAAGTCGTCGGGCGTGCAGACGTCGCTATCGAAGTGCGTCGTGCCGTCGCGCGTCATCGTGACGACGTTGCTGAGCGGATCGAACGTGTACTGCGACTCGAAATCGACGAAGCGATCCTGGGTTCGTTTCGCCTCCGGCATGTCGAGCACGCGGAAATTGGCGGGCAACTCGATGCGCGCGCGTTCGTGCAACGCCAGGTTGTGACAGACGAACGGCTGCGTGCGCCGGCGCTCGCCGAGCCAGTAACGCGTATCCGCCGCGAGGCCGCCGGCCAGGCTCGTCAACGCTGGAATCGACGCCGCCGCGCCCGGCACCACGAGACTTTCCAGCGTGCCTTTCATCGTAATGACGAGCGGGCCGTCGGCGACGCCGAGGTCATTGGTGGCGAGCGCCGCGGTGCCACGCAGGTTGGCGCTGCGCAATTCGGCCTGAATCGACTCCTCGCGTTGCGCGGGTGTCTGCGTGCGCAACATCGAGCGCGCCTGTTCAGCCGAAGCGCCGGCCGCTTCCAGCCGGTACGTAAAGCTCGCGGAGCCATCCGGTTCGACTTTGATCGACAGATCGGTGCTGCGCGTCATCAACATGGTGGCGGGCGTGCGCGACAGCACGCCCTCGCCGACCAGCACGGTCGGCCGGTTCATATCGGACGACGGCAGAAAACCGAACTCGACATTCGAGGCGGTCGAGTCAACGTATTGCTGCAAATCCGGCAGCCATGTAATGACGTGATTGATGACGCCGTAGCCCGGCACGCTCGGCAGCGTGTAGATCGTGCCGCTGCTGATCAAGGCCGGCTCATTGCGCACGCCCGCCGCGTTGAGCAACGCGCCGTACAGCGCCACGTGATCCTTGCAATCGCCATAGCGATTCGCGAGCACCGCGCTCGCGTTGTGCGGCACGACGGCGCCGCGTCCGACGTTGATCGCCACGTAGCGCACGTTGCGGCGCACCCAGTCGTATAGCGTTTTGGCCTTGTCGCGCGGCGTGCGGTCGTGCGCGGTGAGCTGTTGCGCGAGACGCGTGACGGCCGCGTCGTGCGCGCTCGGGTCCGCTGCCGATTCGCGGTAGGTTGCGGCGAACGCGGCGTAGTCAGGGAAGGTCGACACCATCAGCCGGTCGCCATACGAAACGTAGGCAACCGAGCCGCGTTCCAGCCGGCTGAAGTGCGCCTTGTCGTAGCGATATTCGTAACGCGTGCGGCCGTCGCGCGTCACGGGTTGCACGGCGGTGAAACCACGCGCGTCGGCATAAAGCGGCTTGTCGGCGGGCAGATCGTAGATCAGACGGAAGTTGTGCGTCGGTGCAAGATCGGGCGGTGTGAAGTCGCTGAATTCGCCCGGCACGATCGGCTGCTTCTGCGTCTTGCGATAGGTGAGATGCACGCGCGCGCCCGGCTCGACGGCGGGGAACACGATCACCTTTTCCTGGATGTCCTGGAACATCGGCGCGTCGAACGAACGTGCCTCCTGGACGTTGCGAATCTGCTCGGGCTGCACGTCGTGACGCACGCCGTCGGCGGTGATCGTGTAGGCCTCGAGGATCTGCACGTCCGCCATGTTGCGATTGAACCAGACATATTGCTGCGCGACCCGCGCGACGCCGGCTTCGTTATTCACGTGCAGCGTCATCGAATCGAGCTTCGAGAAGGAGCCGTCGGCGTTGACGGTGAAGGTTTGCGTCTCGCCTTCGTTGGTGTACGGATCGTCCAGTTTGGCGGGAACGCTCGCACCCGCGCCTTGGATGCCGGCAAGCCAGCCGAGAGATGCAAGACAGACCAGAAAGGGGAGGCGCATGGCAGGCTGGTATCCGAACGTAACGTTGACGGGATCGCCCGTTAGAGTCGGTTTGCGCCGCGTAGATGTCAAGCGGATGCCGCGCGTTGCGATCGAACAAATCTTCAAACGCTACAAGCCGCCCCGCCGGAAGCCGCGATTTCGCGCGCTGCCTTGGCGCCTTCGACCTGAAGCAAGGTCGGCAGCGAAACGCCGTTCTTGGCCGCCGTCACTTCGGCGAGAATCGACACCGCGATTTCGGGCGGCGTGCGGCTGCCGATATAAATCCCAACCGGTCCGTGCAAGCGGGCCAACTCCGTATCGTTCAGATCGAACTCCTTGAGACGTTCGCGCCGCGCCTGATTATTCCTTCGCGAACCCAACGCGCCGACATAAAACGCCGGCGTTTTCAACGCTTCCATCAGCGCGAGATCGTCGAGCTTCGGGTCGTGCGTGAGCGCGATCACGGCGCAGCGTTCGTCGAGTTTCATCTCGATCACCGTGTCGTCGGGCATGGTGCGCACGATCTTCGTGCCGGGGATGTTCCACTCCTCGGTGTACTCCTCACGCGGATCGCAGACGGTGACCTGGTAATCGAGCCCCACCGCGATATTGCACAGATAGCGCGACAGTTGACCCGCGCCGATCACCAGCATGCGGTAGCGCGGGCCGTGAATCGTCAACAGACGCTCGCCATCGAAATGCACGCCGTCGGTTGCCTGCGCGTCTTCGAGGTGCGTGGCGCCCGTCGTCATATTCACTTCGCGGGCCACGAGGCGTCCGTTCTCCACCGCGTGGCACAGTTCGGCAATGCCACTTTCCGGTGTCAGCGGTTCGAGCACCAGCTGGATCGTGCCGCCGCACGGCAGGCCGAAGCGGTGCGCTTCTTCCGCCGTGATGCCGTACTTGACCGCTTCCGGCCGTGTCTGCTCGATACCGCGCTGCCGCACGCGGTCGATCAGATCGTCTTCGATGCAACCGCCCGAAACCGAGCCCACCACGAGTCCGTCATCGCGCACCGCAAGCATCGCGCCCTCGGGACGCGGCGACGAGCCCCACGTCTTCACCACCGTCACCAGTAGCGCGCGATGTCCTTCTTCGAGCCAGCGAGCGCTGGACTTCAGGACTTCGAGATCCACGCTGTCCATGATTTCTTCCTTTTCGTTGCGTCGCCGCCGGACTCGCCGTCCGCGGCCTCATTCGATGCTGTATTGTGCGGCACCGCCTCATCTGCTGCATTTTCCCCGGCGTGCGGGGGCGCAGCGCCCTCACTGCCGCCGCTGACGCGGGCGCCGAAGCGTTTGAAGAACTCGCCTGCAATTTTACGCGCCGCGCCGTCGACGAGCCGCGAGCCGATCTGCGCGAGCTTGCCGCCGACCTGCGCGCTCGCCGTATAACTGAGCTTGGTGGCGGCCTCGCCGTCGGCTTCGAGCGAGACGTGCGCGTTGCCCTTGGCAAAGCCCGCGGCGCCACCCTGGCCTTCGAACACGATGCTGTACGAGTTCGGCGCCTCGATGTCGGTGAGTTGCATGCGCCCCTTGAAGCGCGCCTTGACCGGTCCGACTGCGGCGCTCAGCGCCACCACATAGGCGTTTTCGCCGTCCGGGTCGATACTTTCGCAACCCGGAATGCAGGCGCGCAGGACTTCGGTGTCGTTCAGCGCGTCCCATGTGCGCTGCTGCGAAACGGGCAGCGTATGGGTTTCGGTCAATTCCATGATGTCGCTCCTGCGGTTCCTGTAACGCCGGCACCGCGACGCGGCGCGCGTGTGAGTTGCGCCAGGTCGCGGCCCAACGCCGTCAGGCTGTCTAGATTATGAACCGGACGATGCGCGTCGACATACGGCAGGATCGCCTGCACGCCGCGCGCTTTCGGAGAAAAGCCGCTAAAACGCAGCAGCGGATTGAGCCATATGATGCCGTGTGCGAAGCGGTGCAGGCGGGCCATCTCGGTGTCGAGCACGTCGATCGCTTCGTGATCGAGGCCGTCGGTGACGAGCAGCACCGTAGCACGGCCGGTGAGCACGCGCCGGGCCCAGCGGCGGTTGAACTCGGCAAGCGCCGCGCCGATCCGCGTGCCGCCCGACCAGTCGACCACCTGCTCGGTGAGCGTCGCGATCGCCACGTCGGGATCGCGTTCGCGCAGCGCGCGTGTCGCGTTGGTGAGCCGCGTGCCGAACAGAAACACTTGCAAGCGTTCGCGCGATTGCAGCAACGCGTGGCAGAAATACAGCACCGCGCGCGAATAGCTGCTCATCGAACCGGAGATGTCGAGCAGCAACACGAGCGGCGGTTTGCGTTCGACCACCGCGCGATATTTCCACACCGTCCAGTCGCCGCCCGCGCGGACCGCGTGCCGGGCACTCGCGCGCAAGTCCGCATGCGTACCATGCGACGCCGCTTTCAGACGACGCGTCGGCTCGGCGGCGAGCGGCAGACGCTGGCCGCGAATCAGATGACGCAAAGTGCGCCATTCATCAGCGGAAAGGGTGTCGAAATCGCGATGACGCAGCCGCTCTTCTGCGCTGAATGTGATGTGCGCATGCAGTTCGTGTCGCTCGGTTTCCTGCTGCACTTTGCTATGCGGCGACGGCGGCGCGCGGACGGCCAGCGCGTCGGCGAGACGGTTGTTGCGTTTGGGTGGCGGCAGGCCGTCGCGGACTTTTGGCAGAAGCAGCGCGCGCAGCTTGCCTTCCCAATCGGGATCGCGCCAGAAGAGATCGAAGGCGGCGTTGAACAGATCGCGTTCGTCGGGCGCGGAGACTAGCGACGCGGCGAGGGCGGCGCGCACGTCGTCGCGGCGGCCGAGGTCGATCCAGTGCAGCGCGGCGAGCGCATCGACGGCTTGCGCGGGCGACATCGGCAAACCGGCGCCGCGCAGCACGCGCACGAAGTGGACGACGTTGCGGGCGAGCGTGGGCGTGTCGTCGGGTGAGTTCGTCATGCCGGCTATCCAGGCGCCGCAAGGCACTGCGCGATTTGCGCGGCATCGACGCGTGCCAGATCGTCCTGATACTTGAGCAGAACGCCGAGCGTGTTGTGCACGGATTGCGGATCGAGCTCGGTCACCGACAACGCCTCCAACGCGCGGCACCAATCGATCGTTTCGGCGATGCCCGGCGCTTTGAACAGATCCATGCCGCGCAGCCGATGCACGAAATCGACCGCACGCCGCTGCAATTCCGCCGACGTTTGCGGCGCGCGAGCAGCGACGATCTCCAACTCGCGATCCCGGTCCGGATAGCCGATCCATTGATACAGGCAGCGGCGCTTCAACGCGTCATGCACTTCGCGCGTCCGGTTCGAGGTCATCACGACGAGCGGGGGTTGCTCCGCGCGGACCGTGCCGTATTCGGGAATCGATACCTGGAAGTCCGAAAGCAGTTCGAGTAGAAAGGCTTCGAACGGCTCGTCGGCGCGGTCGATCTCGTCGATCAGCAACACGCGCCGCGCGCCGGGATGATTTTCATCGGGCATCAGCGCTTGCAGCAACGGCCGCTTCAGCAGAAATTCGCCGCGATACAAGGTGTCGTTGTCGGGCCGTTCGCCTGCGGCTTCGGCAAGACGCAGCGCCATGATTTGCCGCGGATAGTCCCACTCGTAGAGCGCGCTTGCCGTATCGAGACCTTCATAACATTGCAGGCGCAACATCGAGGTGCCGAGCATGCCCGCCGCGGCCTTGGCGAGCTCCGTCTTGCCGACGCCCGGCTCGCCTTCGACGAACAATGGCCGCTCCATGCGCAGCGCGAGATACAGCGCGGTCGCCAGCTCGCGGCTGGCGAAATAACTTTGAGCGGCGAGTTGTGCGAGGGTGTCGTCGATCGAAGCAGGCTGCATGGTGTTCCTGGATCTGCGCAATGAAGCGATAGCAACGAAGCCAGGCCGCATTCACGCACGTGAGCGAATGCAGCTGGTGTGACCTGCGTGAGCGCAGATCACACCAGCCGCGAACAGCGAGGAAACGCTAAGCGTTCGCCTTCGCCACCGCACGCGCGGCCAGCACCGGAATCAGATGCGCGCGATAGTCGGCGCTCGCGTGCATGTCGGTGTTCAGATCGGCCGCCGGCACCGTCACCCCGCGTGCTGCTTCGGGCGTGAAGTTCGCCGACAACGCGCTTTCCAGCTCCGGCACACGAAACACCGACGCCGCTGCGCCCGTCACCGCCACGCGCACACCGCTCGCGAACTTCGCGACGAACACGCCGACCAGCGCAAAGTGCGAAGCGGGGTTCCGGAATTTTTCGTATGCCGCGCGCTCGGGCACGGGAAACTCCACGGCGACGATTAGCTCGTCAGGCGCCAACGCCGTTTCGTACATGCCGACGAAGAAGTCGCTCGACGCGATGCGCCGCCGATCCGTGACGATGGTCGCATCCAACCCCACCGCCGCCGCCGGATAACACGCGGCCGGGTCGTTGTTGGCGAGCGAGCCGCCTATCGTGCCGAGCGCGCGCACCTGTCGATCGCCGATGTGCGCGGCAAGATCCGCGAGGCCCGGCAAGACACGCCGAAGTTCCGCGTGATCCGCCACGTCCGCATGACATACGGCGGCGCCGATGGTCACCGTTTTCGCATCGACGGTGATCGCCTTGAGCGCGGGAATGCGCGTCACGTCGATGAGTTGCGACGGCTGCGCCAGACGCAGCCGCATGGTGGGCAAGAGGCTCTGGCCGCCGGCCAGAAACTTGGCATCGCTGTCGGCGGTGAGAATGGCGGCGGCCGCTTTGGGATCCGTCGCGCGTTGATACTCGAATGAATACATGTCGAATGCTCCGCTCAGGATCTCAATGGGGTTGCTTGGCCGCGTGAATCGCGGACCACACGCGATGCGGCGTCGCCGGCATTTGGAGGTCGGTCACGCCGAGCGGCGCGAGCGCGTCGAGGATCGCGTTGATCACCGCCGGCGGCGAGCCGATCGCGCCCGCTTCGCCGCAGCCTTTCACGCCGAGCGGATTGTGCGTGCACGGTGTGCCCTTCGCGGTTTCGACGGTGAAGTCCGGCAGATCGGACGCATGCGGCATGGCGTAGTCCATGTACGAGCCCGACAGCAACTGGCCGCTCTCGTTGTCGTACACGCAGCGCTCCAGCATCGCCTGGCCGATGCCCTGAGCGAGCCCGCCATGCACCTGTCCCTCGACGATCATCGGATTGATCACGTTGCCGAAATCATCGACCGCGGTGAACTTCTGGATCCGGCACACGCCCGTTTCCGGATCGACTTCGATCTCGCAGATGTATGCGCCGGATGGATAGGTGAAGTTGGTCGGATCGTAGAACGCGCTTTCTTCGAGGCCGGGTTCCAGCACGTCGAGCGGATAGTTGTGCGGCACGTAGGCGGCGAGCGAAATGTCTGCAAATGCCTTGGTGCGGTCCGTGCCCGCGACGCGGAACACGCCGTCCTTGAACTCGATGTCTTCTGCCGCGGCTTCGAGCAGATGCGCGGCGATCTTCTTCGCCTTGGTTTCGATCTTGTCGAGCGCCTTCATGATCGCCGAGCCGCCGACCGCGATCGAGCGCGAGCCGTACGTGCCCATGCCGAACGGAATGCGGCCGGTGTCGCCGTGGACGACCTCGACGCTTTCGAGCGCAATGCCGAGCCGGTCGGCGACCACTTGCGCGAAGGTCGTCTCGTGTCCCTGGCCGTGACTATGCGAGCCCGTGAACACGGTGACCGAGCCGGTGGGATGCACGCGAATCTGACCGACTTCGAACAGGCCGGCCCGCGCGCCCAACGCGCCCGCTATATTCGATGGCGCGAGACCGCATGCCTCGATGTAGCAGGAGTAGCCGAGGCCGCGCAGTTTGCCGTTCTTTTCGGATTCCTGTTTGCGCGCCGCGAAGCCTTTGACGTCCGCGAGTTCGAGCGAACGGGCGAGGATGGTTTCGTAGTCGCCGGTGTCGTAGGTGAGGCCGACCGGCGTCGCGTACGGAAACTCGCGGATGAAGTTGCGGCGGCGAATCTCGGCCGGGTCTAGCTTCATCTCGCGCGCGGCGGTTTCCACCAGCCGCTCCACCACGTAGGTCGCTTCGGGGCGGCCCGCGCCGCGATAGGCATCGACGGGAACGGTGTTGGTGAAGACGGCTTTCACTTCCGCGTAGATCGCGGGCGTGGCGTACTGGCCGGCGAGCAGCGTGGCGTACAGAATGGTCGGCACGGCCGACGCGAACGTGGACAGATACGCGCCCATGTTGGCGGTCGTGTGGATGCGCATGCCGAGGAACTTGCCGTCGGCGTCCATGGCCAGTTCCGCCTTGGTCACGTGATCGCGGCCGTGCGCGTCGGAGACGAACGCTTCCGAGCGCTCGGCCGTCCATTTCACTGGACGGCGGATTTTCTTCGACGCCCACGTCAGCGCCACGTCTTCGGCGTACAGGAAGATCTTCGATCCGAAGCCGCCGCCGACGTCCGGCGCGATCACGCGCAGTTTCGATTCCGGCAGCGACAGCACGAACGCCGCCATCAACAGCCGCTCCACGTGCGGATTCTGGTTTGCGACGTAGAGCGTGTAGCTGTCGTCTTGCGCCGAATAGTTCGCATTGACCGCGCGCGGTTCGATCGCGTTCGGGATCAGGCGGTTATTGACGATGTCGAGCGTGGTGATGTGCGCGGCTTTGGCGAAGGCGGCGTCGGTGGCGGCTTTGTCGCCGTGGCCCCAGTTGTAGCAGACGTTGTCGGGCACTTCATCGTGCACGGCGGGCTGGCCGGCGTCGGCCGCATGCGCGGTGTCCGCCACGGCCGGCAGCACGTCGTAGTCGACTTCGATCAATTCGGCGGCGTCTTTCGCGGCCTTGATCGAATCGGCGATGACGAGCGCGACCTGATCGCCGACGTGCCGTACTTTCGTGTGCGCGATGATCGGATGCGGCGGCTCGTTCATCGGCTTGCCGTCGGTGCTATGGATCAGCCAGCCGCAAGGCAGGCCGCCGACGTTGTCAGCCGCCATGTCCGCGCCGGTGAAGATCGCGACCACGCCGGGCGATTGTCTGGCCGCGGCGGTGTCGATGCTGTTGATCTTCGCGTGCGCGTGAGGCGAGCGCAGGAATACGGCATAGGTTTGCTGGGGCAGGACGATGTCGTCGGTGTACTGGCCGTTGCCGGTGAGGAAACGATAGTCTTCCTTACGTTCGACGGAAGCGCCAATCAGGTGAGTGTCGGGTGCGTTCATCGTCGGCTCCTCAGGCGGTGGCCGGTGCGGTGGCTTGCGCGTCGGCCTGTGAGCTGGCCTGTGAGTCGGCATTCGCGGCCGCATTGGCCGAGCCGGCGGAGTTCATGCCTTCGGCGCCTTCGAGCACTGCTTTGACGATGTTGTGATAACCCGTACAGCGGCACAGATTGCCGTCGAGCTGGGCGCGCACGTCGTCGCCGGTGAGATTCGGTTGACGCTGGACGAGCGAGACCGCGCTCATCACCATGCCGGGCGTGCAGAAGCCGCACTGCAGTCCGTGGCAGTGTTTGAAGGCCGCCTGCATGGGGTGCAGGGCGCCGTCTTTGGCGAGCCCTTCAATGGTGGTGATTTCCGCGCCTTCCGCTTGCACGGCGAGGATGTTGCAGGATTTGATCGCGCGTCCGTTGAGGTGGACTGTGCATGCGCCGCATTGGGCTGTGTCGCAGCCGACGTGCGTGCCTGTCAGGCGCAGTTGGTCGCGAAGGAACTGGACTAGCAGGGTGCCAGGATCGATTGACGCGCTGATGGGCGCGCCGTTCACCGTCAGACTGATGCTGATCGCCATGAAGTTGTCTCCTTATGGGATGAGACCGGACCTTTTGCTTTTGTCTTTTGTTGCCTGTTTCGCGGGGTCCGATTGCGGGTGCTTCGGGTTTTTATAAGGCTGCAGAAAAGTAAAGCACAAATTGGGCTGGGGCGCTATGAGGGGTTTTTTGCGCGGGGGACTTTGGGGGTGTGGTTTAGGACTTGCCTATTTCGGAAGTTTTTCCGAGACAACCCACACAACCGGATCAGACATCGAGCACTCCACCGAGCCGGCCTGGCTAGATGTGATGACTTCGATCGACCGTCCGCCGCGCTCGTGAAACGTAATGTCATAGACATCACGCCAAAGACCTTTGCCGATCTTCTCCGAGGCAACGCGAACCGCACGGGTTTTCGATTCGTCCAGCCTGGTCGGATCGGCAATCCCCGCGTTTTTCAGATACACGATGGCGATATTAGTGGGCCAGCTCTTGCATCCGAGGGGCGAGCCCGCGAAGCAGAGGGCGGGGGCCGCCAATGCGAGCGCGGCAATGAACGGAAGTATTTTCATTGCGTTACGATCAGCGTGTGATCGCCGCTCGCCCATATGTGTTGACGGTTGTTCATGCCGGTGATGATGCAGCCATTTGAAGCCTGTCCCGGATGAACGCTGCTATCGCCGTGAATCAGAAAACCCGAGCGGCCGAACGTGACCGTACCCGTTTGTGGGGATAGCCGCAGTGTGTAAGGTCCGGCATGCGGGTGCGTGAACGGCTGACCTATTGTCCATGCGCCGCGAGGAATCGGACCGATACTTTCCTGCATTTGCGCAGAGGGATTATTTTTGCCCGGCCCGATCCCCGAGTATGCCGCGGGCGTTAACGAGTTTCCATCATGAGATATAACGCCAGTCACCTGGCTGTACTTCCACGCCGTTTGCCAACCTCATTTTCAGGTGAAAGTCGCGATACTACTGGCTCTGGCTTCTCAAAAATGGAATCAATCTGCAATTTTGGCGACCGGCAACGCGCGCGCGTATTTAAGATATGCCGTTTGAATCGATTATGAGCCATGCATCGATTAAACGCTTAAACGCTTTAATCGATGCCGCCTATCCACATCTGCGCCGATATTGCCCCGACTCGGCCGCTGAGTCCCGCGCGCCTTGAAGACGGGCGAGAGTGGCTCCAGCGTTCACACCCGGTTACGACGACTGGCCTTCTCATTCTCGTGCAACGCATTTAGACGAGCAATGAAAAGGCCAGCACCCGAGAACAAGAAAACCGTATCCCGCGCGGAGTGGAGAAAATCACTTACTCAGCTTTGAATGCCGCCGCGAATAGCCAAAATAAATAACCATCCCAATCAGCAACCAAACAACAAACGCGCCCCAAGTAACAGCCTGAAGATTAACCATCAAAAACAGACACGCGGCCACCGCCAAAACCGGCACAACCGGCACCCCGGGACACCGAAACGCCCTCGGCAAATCCGGATGCGTCTTCCGCAAAACCAGCACTGCAATCGACACCATCGAAAACGCTGCCAACGTACCGATATTGATCAGCTCAGCCAGCACATTCAACGGAACGAGCGCGCCGATCAACCCAAAGAAAATCCCAACAAGCCAGGTCGTAAAAAACGGCGTCGCAAACTGCGGATGCACTCGCGAAAGCCTCGCCGGCAAAAGCCCATCCCGCGACATCGCGAAAATCACCCGCGTCTGCCCGTAAGCCATCACGAGAATCACCGTGAGCATACCCAGCACGGCGCCAAGGTCGATAAACCCCGCGACCCACTTTTGACCAGCCACCTGCAACGCATACGACACCGGATGCGAAATGTTCGCGAACTGCGCCGACGGCACGATGCCGGTCACCACGGCGGCCACCGCCACATACAACACCGCGCAAACGCCCAACGACGCAATGATCCCGATGGGCAGATCGCGCTTCGGATCTTTCACCTCTTCCGCCGCGGACGATACCGAGTCGAATCCGATGAACGCGAAGAACATCACCGCCGCCGCGCCGAACACGCCGTTCCAGCCGTTCGGCATGAACGGATGCCAATTGGCCGGCGTCACGTGGAACACGCCCACGCCAATCACCAGCAACACCACGACCACCTTGATCGCGACCATGATGTTGTTGATCCGCGTTGACTCGCGCACGCCGACCGACAACAGCGCGGTGATCGCCATCATCACGAGGAAGGCGGGCAGGTTAAAGAGCGTGTCATGACCGGGCAACGCGCCCGGCGCGGCCGTCAGCGCCACCGGCAACGACACGCCGAAGCCCGACAGCAAGGATTGCAAATAACCCGACCATCCCACCGATACCGCCGAGGTGGCCAGCCCATACTCGAGCATCAAGTCCCAGCCGATGATCCACGCGGCCAGTTCGCCGAGCGTCGCATACGAATAGGTGTAGATCGACCCGGCCACCGGAATCGTCGACGCGAATTCGGCGTAGGCCAAGGCGGCAAAGCCGCAGGCGACCGCGGCGATCAGGAACGAGACCATCAGAGCTGGACCGGCCTGCACGGCGCCCGTGCCAGTCAGCACGAAAATGCCGGTGCCGATAATGGCGCCGACGCCGAGAAAGGTCAGATCGAGCGCACCGAGCGCTTTCTTGAGACCGGCGTTCTGGGCACTCGCGGCGATCATATGCTCGACGCTCTTCTTGCGAAACAGGGACATTGGCGGGGTCTCCAGTAGTGCACGCGTGTTGCGCGCCGAATGTCGGAAAACCCGCGATTTTAACGGATGCACGCCTTGCACCATGTTGGGACGTGCTTTTAGCGGCGGGATGCAGAGGCCGAAAATCCCTGTTCGACGTGACTCGGTGGCACTCACGTCCGCGGCAGGCCAAGCAAGGCCCGCCAAGGCTTTCGCTCGATGCGCAGCCAACCAGGCGAGAACGGTCCTCTTGCAAATGAGTGCAGGCAAGGGCGAGTCGTTCAGCGACCCAGCGACCTAACGCCGCGCTGGCGTCTAGCGGCTGTCAGCCCGCCATCGCCGGATTCAGATCAATGAGCCGGTTGCTCATCACATAGAACGTCAGCTCGGCGTTATTGCGCAGCTTCATTTTCTCGAGCAGCCGGGTGCGGTACACGCTGACCGTTTTCACCGACAGCGAGAGCGCCACGGCAATATCCGTCAGCCGCTTGCCCGACGCGAGCATGCACAGCGTCTGATATTCGCGGTCGGAGAGCTTTTCGTGCGGCAACTGTTCGCCGTCGAAGGAAACGTAGTCGGCGAGCGCCTCGGCCATCGCCGGGCTCACGTATTTGCGGCCCGCCGCGACCTGTTTGATCGCGCTGATCATCTGCGCGGCATCGACGGTTTTTGACAGGTAGCCGGCGGCGCCTGCCTTCAGGGCGCGCACGGCGTATTGGTCCTCGCGGTACATCGAGAACATCAGCACGGCCGCGCGCGGCGCCTTGCGCTTCATGCGCTTGAGCACTTCGACGCCGTTCATGTCGGGCAGTGAAATGTCCAGCAGCACCACGTCGTAGGCGTGCCGGGCAGCGGCGTCGAGCGCTTCGGCGCCGCTTTGCGCTTCGGTGACCTCGCGCGCCACCCCGCGATCGAGCAGCAACTGGCGGACGCCCTGGCGAACCACCGCGTGGTCGTCGGCGAGCAGAATGCGCAGGCTCATGATGGTGTGCTCACGATTGCTGCGCGTGCCGGGCCGCGCGCGGCGCGTGCTCCAGCATCGCGTCCCAGGCAAAACGCGCGCGCACGAGGGTGCCGCGCGACGCCTTGCCGTTCTCGTTGTTTTCGCCGCGTTCAGAACCGGCGCGCCGGGCGCTCACGCGCAGTGTGCCGTCGAAAGCCGCGCAGCGCGCCTGCATGCCGCTCAGGCCGAAATGGCCGGGACGGCTGCGGGTGTTGCGCGTGACGCCGACACCGTCGTCGCTGATGAGCAGCGTGAGGTGACGGCGGCTGGTTTCGATCCGCACATCGGCGGATTCGGCGCGTGCGTGCTTGGCGATATTGTTCAGCGCTTCCTGTGCGACGCGGAACACGGCCAGTGCGGCGTCCGCCGGCAGACGCGTGAGGCGCACGTCGGCGGCGCACACAAAGCTCGTGCGCAGTTGCGTGCGTGCGGCGAAGTCGCCGGTCCAGTGCGCCAGCGCGCCGACAATGCCGGCTTCGAGCGACGGCGCATGCAGTTCCGCGACAGTCTGGCGGCTAGCCTCGCACACCGCATCAAGCGACCGGTTCGCCACGGCAAGCGCGGCGGCGCACTGCGGCGGCGCGTCGGCGGGCAGCCAGGTTTCGACGCCGGCGAGCGCGAAACGTGTCGCCGTCAGTTCGGCGCCCACGCCATCATGCAACTCGCGCGCCACATGGCGGCAAGCGGCTTCCTGCGCCTGAACCAGCTCGGCCGAGAGTTCGCGCACCCGGGCGCGCAGCCGCGCAAGTTCCCGATCGGCCGGCGAGGTCAGCGCAATCGGCTCGGCCGCGGCGCAGGCGTCGAATCCGTCACATGCCGGTGACGAAGCAAGAGTGGCGGTGAACCGGACGACAGTCGACGTATCCATGACTTTCCCTGTCAGGAAACGCTGTGGACAGCGAAGAGGATGCGCATGAACGGCGCGAAGACGAAAGAACGCATGTGGGTCTCTAGCCTCCAGGTGCAGGCCGTCGCGCTTAGGACGCAACGGATGAATCGCTACAGTGTGACGTAACGAAATTTACATTCAGTAACATGGCGGACGGGCCACGACAGGCAGGACAATTCGACTGATGATGCGCCGCGATGATATCTCATTAAAAGAAAAAATGCAGTCGCACCAAGGGTTAGCGCCCACATTTCACGCAATGGTCGATGAATTGCAACGCCTGTTTTGTAGGAAGAATACCGACGCCGAATGTCAGTCCGGCGACGCCGAATTGTAACTGGGCAAAAAAAAGGAGCCCATAGGCTCCTTTTGCTGATTTCGCGGCGGCGGGCCGCGAAGATCGGAACGTGACTCAGCCGACGAAGGCCTTTTCGACCACGTAGTGACCCGGCGAGTTGTTGCTGCCTTCCTGGAAACCTGCGTCGTCGAGCAGCTTGCGCGTGTCGCGCAGCATGTGCGGGCTGCCGCAGAGCATCACGCGGTCGTTTTCGAGCGAGAAGCCCGGTACGCCGAGGTCGGCGAACAGCTTTTCCGTTTCGATCAGTTCGGTGATACGGCCACGGTTCTGGAACGCCTCGCGTGTGACAGTCGGGTAGTACAGCAGCTTTTCCTGAACCAGCTCGCCCAGATGCTCGTGCGCCGGCAAGTGATCCGTGATGTATTCCTTGTACGCCAGCTCGTCGACGAAACGGCAAGTGTGCGTGAGCACCACGCGTTCGTAGCGTTCGTAAATGTCCGGATCTTTAATGATGGACATGAACGGCGCGAGACCCGTGCCGGTGGACAACAGCCACAGCGTCTTGCCCGGCAGCAGGTTGTCGGCCATCAGCGTGCCGACCGGCTTCTTGCCGATCAGCACTTCGTCGCCGACCTTCAGATGCTGCAAACGCGACGTGAGCGGGCCGTCCTGCACCTTGATGCTCAGGAATTCGAGGTGCTCTTCGTAGTTCGCACTCGCGAGGCTGTAGGCGCGGATCAGCGGCTTGCCGTCGACTTCGAGGCCCACCATCGTGAACTGGCCGTTTTCGAAACGGAACCCCGGGTCGCGCGTGCAGGTGAAGCTGAAAAGCGTATCGGTCCAGTGATGGACGCTCAGGACGGTTTGTGAATTCAGGTTGCTCATGGCTTCTTGGATAGTGCGAAAACAAGGGCGGCCAGTCGTTTAAGCCGGCCGGCACGGCAAGGGCGATGCTGCGCTAACCCATACGGGAATCACGCGCAATCCGCTATTTTACCGCGCCCGCTGCCTGGGGGCTGCGGCGCGGCGGATGAGCGTGGTCATGCGGGTTACCGGACCTGGAAGCGTCGGCGCCGGCTGTCTTTGCGATCGGCGCCGCGGAATACGTTGGCGTGGTGCGGCTACGCGCTTCAGCAGGGGTGCGGCGATGGGCGAATGCCGCGCAGGGCGGCTGCCATCGGTTGTCCGGGATGCGCCGGGTAGGCGCGCCGCGCGGGCAACATTTTCAGGATGATACCGAAACCCGCCATGCGCTGCAGCATTGACCCTGCTGATAAAACTGGCAAAAAGGGCGACGGATGGAGAGAAAAAGCGTCGCGGCGTGTCCGTGACGACGTTTTCATCGGTCAACTGCAACGGCGCCGTGTTGGTACACAAATGCGGCGCGATGGCCGTCAGCCACGCCGGAATCCCAGTTGAAGCCGGGGTTTGAGCGTTTGCCGTTTTGATTACTCCGAGGCGCGGCAAAGGAAAGCAAATCAGCGGCGAGCTCTTAGCCGTCACCCCGCCAGGTCAAATGGATCAGTCAAGCCGCGTGGTTCAGCCAGTCACGCCGGAGCCGCGACCCGCTTTTTCCCTCGTTGTTTCAGCATGCGAGCCTGCAACACGATCACCAGCAGCAGGAACACGCCGCGAATCACTGACTGCCAGTACGCCGACAAGCTGATAAACCCTAGCCCGTTCTCGAAGTTCAGCAGGTTGAACACCAGACCGAGCAACAACACGCCGGCAATCGTCATCGCGATCGAACCTTCGCCGCCCGTTAGCAGCGTGCCGCCGAGCACCACCGCCGAGATCGCGAACAGCTCCCAGCCGACACCTTCGTTGGGTTGTCCCGCGCCGAACTGCGCGGCGAGGATGACACCCGCCATGCCGGCAAGCAGGCCGCTCACCGCATATGCCATCACCAGCGTGCGGTCGACGTTCAGGCCCATCAGCCGCGCGGCTTCCTCGCTGCCGCCGATCGCGAGCGAATGCCGGCCGAAGCGCGTGCTGCGCAGCGCAAGCCAGCCGGCTACCGCCGCCACCACGGCGACGATGCCCGGAATCGGCAGTCCGAACAGATCGCCCTGGCCGAAGTTGCCCAAGTTCGACTCGGCGGCAATCGACACGGCATCGTTCTTGCCGAGCAGCAGCGCGACGCCGTGCGCGCCGAGGCTCGTAGCGAGCGTGACGATAAACGGCAGGATTTTCAGGCGCGTGATGATTAGTCCGTTGAGCACGCCGACCGCGAGTCCCGCTGCGCATCCCGCCAGCACGGCAACCCAGCCGCCATAGACACTGGTCAGCGCGGCGACGACGCTTGCCAGCGCGGCCACGGTACCCACCGACAGGTCGATGCCGCCCGTGATGATCACGAACGCCATGCCGACCGAGATCAGCGCGAACATCGAGTTGTAGCGCCAGAACGACGTGATGTTGTACGCCGAGCCGAAATGCTCGTAGCGCACGAGGCCGAACACGACGAGCGCGGCCAGTGCGAGCAGGATAGGAAGATTCTTTTTCATCGCTTGGGGTCCGGAATTTCCTCTGAGGCGCGTGGGTTAGCGAGCCTTAGCGCGAGCGCCTCTGTACATAAACCGCCGCGACGATGATGCCGGCCTTCACCACCAGCGCCGCCGCGTCGGGAATGCCGTGCGCGAGCAGCGTGTAGCGCAGCAACTGGATGATCAGCGCGCCGATCAGCGTGCCGCCGATATACGCCTTGCCGCCCGTCAGCGCTGTGCCGCCGACGGCGACCGCGGCAATCGCGTCGAGTTCGACGCCGAGTCCGACCACGTTCGCATCCGAGGACGAATTCACGGAGATCGAGATCAGCCCCGCCAACCCCGCGAGCGCCGCGCAGAGAGTGTAGGCGGTCAGCTTCACGGTGGCCGTCGGCACGCCGCATAGATAAGCGGCTTTTTCATTGCCGCCGGTGATCAGCAGATACTGGCCGAACAGCGTCTTGCGCACGACCCACGCGAACAGGACGACCAGCGCCAGCATCAGCAGCACCTGAAAGGGCACGCCCGCGACCTTGCCGAGCGCGATCCACTGGAAGGCGGGCGTGT
Organism: Paraburkholderia sp. BL17N1; assembly: GCF_003634175.1. NCBI lineage: Bacteria > Pseudomonadati > Pseudomonadota > Betaproteobacteria > Burkholderiales > Burkholderiaceae > Paraburkholderia > Paraburkholderia sp. BL17N1. Next base: position 1,208,799 of record NZ_RBIW01000001.1, on the reverse strand, counting down.
TGAACGCCTGCAGGCTGCCGTCGGTGACGACTTGCGCGATGCCGCGTCCGGCGATGAACAGCACCAACGTCGCGACAATCGGCTGCACGGATAACCTCGTGACGAGCAAGCCGTTGAAGACGCCGCACAGCGCGGCGGCGAGTACCGGCAGCACGAACGCGAGCGCGATGCCGCTGGGGCCGGGAATGTTCAGAAACAGCATCGGCGCGAGCGCACCGGAGATCGCCATCGACGCGCCCACCGACAGATCGATGCCGCCCGTCGCCACCACCAGCGTCATGCCGATGCCGACGATCACGATCGTCACCACCTGCGTCATGTTGACGTTGAAGGTTTGCAGCGACCAGAAGTGCGGCGTGAAGATCAGGTTGAACAGCACCATCGCGAGCAGCACGATGACTTCGCGCTGCATGGCGAGATGGCGCCATTTACGCACCGTGGTTGCCGGGGAGGCGGGCAAAGCGGCCGCCGTCTGCTGGGCGGTTTCGCCGAGCGGCGGCTCGGTGTGCAACGATTCGGTGTGCAACTTAAGCGCCATGACGGTCGTCCTCCAACGCGTCTTCGATGTGTGCGGCGTTTGCCGTTTGCGCGGCTTCCGCGAGTTGCGAATGGCCGTCACTGCCGTAGGCGATGGCGTCCATGATCGCGGTCTCGCTCATGTCGGCGCCATTCAGTTCGGCGACTGTGCGGCCGTCGCGGATCACCACCGCGCGGTCGGCCACGGCGGTCAATTCCTCCAGTTCGGAAGCGGACAGCAGCACGGCGAGGCCCGCGTCGCGCAGCTCGCGCACGATCTTCGCCACATCCGCTTTGGCGCCGACGTCGATGCCGCGCGTCGGTTCGTCGAGCAGCAGCAGGGAAGGCTCGGCGGCCAGCCAGCGCGCCAGCAGAACTTTCTGCTGATTGCCGCCCGACAGTTCGCGGATCGGCTGATCGGCGGAACGCAGCTTGATGCCGAGCGACACAATAAAGCGATCGACAATCGCCTGCTGTTTCTTCACGTCGACCACGCCAATCCTGGTCAGCGTGCGCAGACAGACGAGCGTGAGGTTGTCGCGCACTGAGAGTTCGGGGACGATGCCCTCGACCTTGCGGTCTTCGGTGAGATAGGCGAGACCGCGCGAGATTGCGTCCTGCGGCGACTTCAGCGCCACTGTCTCGCCGCCGATCGAGAGCGAACCTTGCTCCAGCGGATCGGCGCCGAACATCAGCCGCATGGTTTCGGTGCGGCCGGAGCCGAGCAGGCCCGCCAGACCCACGGCTTCTCCGGCGTGCACTTCGAGTGAAACGTCGCTCACCTTCGGGTGCGCGCTCAGTTTCGTGGCCGCGATCAGCTGCTTGCCGCGTCGCACGAGGTTTGCTTCGCGTGCTTCGGCGTCGTCATGCACGACGGCGGCGAGTGTGCGGCCGAGCATCGTCGTGACGAGTTGCAGTTTGTCCATGTCCGCCATCGTGCTTTGCGCGACCGTCTCGCCGTCGCGCATCACCGTGACGCGGTCGCACAGCGCGTAGAGTTCGTCGAGCCGGTGCGATACGAAGATCACCGCGCGGCCGTCGTCGCGCAGCTTGCGCACCACGGTGAACAGCAGCTCCACTTCGCGTTCGTCGAGCGATGAAGTGGACTCGTCCATGATGACCATCTTCGCGTTCGACGACACCGCGCGCGCGAGCGCGACCATCTGCTGAATCGCGGTCGAATAGCGGCCGACGGGTTTCTTCACATCGATCTGCAAACCGAACGATTCGAGCAGCGCGGCGGCGCGTTGCTGCACCGCGCGCCAGTCGATCAAGCCGAAGCGGCGCGGCTCACGGCCAAGGAAAATGTTTTCCGCCACCGAGCGGAACGGCACCAGGTTGATCTCCTGATAGATCGTGCTGATGCCGGCTTCGCGCGCCTGCTTGGGCGTGCGGAAATCGACTTCGCGACCTTCGAAGCGCACGCTGCCCGAGCCGCGTCGATACGCGCCGGTCAGGATCTTGATCATGGTCGATTTGCCCGCGCCGTTCTGGCCGATCAGCGCATGCACTTCGCCGGCGGCGACGCTCAGATTGGCACTTCGCAACGCGGGTACGCCGCCGAAGCTGATGCCGATATCCTGCATCTCCAGCAGCGGCGAACGCGTAAGGGGGGAGTGTGGCGTCTCTTTGCCGGATTCCGTCACGGATGTCCTCCTGATGCAGGTGCTGCCTGATTTGCCGCGTGCGCGCCATGCGCTGCACGCGCGAGCCAGTGTGGCCCTTCGTTCGGGCTCTGATGCGGGCAGTGTTGGCGAACCATGTTACGCCGCATAAAAGCGAAGCGACGGTTCGTGCTGCCACGAACGCGTCGCTTCGAACCCTTCCCGTCGCCCGCCCCCCGAGGAGACAGATTCGGGGCGGGGACGTCCTGCGAGGCAATCTCCCGATTCCGATGCATCTAACGGACTTGCTTCGGGGCGGGGGACTTCCTTCGGGGCGCCGTTGAAGCGCGTGGACGCTCCGTCAAAGCATGGCGCTCAAACTTCGCAACTGCGCGTACAACTCCGCTTCGCGATCAATAGCCGTACTGCATGTTCTGCTGCACATTGCTCTTGTCGTAGAACTTGTCGGAGACCTTGACCCACGTCGGGATCTTTTCGCCCTTCGCGTAACGCTGGGCGACGTCGCACGCGAGCGGGCCGAAGAACGGGCTCGACTGCACGCTCGCGCCGAGTTCGCCGGCCGCGATCGCGTCCATGCCGCCCTTGGTGCCGTCGATCGTAACGATCTGTATGTCTTTGCCCGGTTGCTTGCCGGCGGCCTTGATCGCAGCGATCGCGCCGAGCGCCATTTCGTCGTTGTGCGCGTAGACGGCGGTCACGTCCGGGTGCGCCTGCAACAGCGTTTCCATGACCTGGCGGCCCTTGTCGCGCGCGAAGTCGCCGCTTTGCGACGCGATGATCGTCATGCCCGGGTTCTTCGCGATGATTTCGTCGAAGCCCTTCTTGCGATCGTTCGCGGCGGACGCGCCGGTGGTGCCTTCGAGTTCGATGATCTTCGCCTTGCCGCCCGTCGCCTTGACGAGCCAGTCAGCGGCGCGATGGCCCTGATCGATGAAGTCCGAGCCGATGAAAGTGATGTAGTCCCGGCCCGCCTTGGCGACCGATTGATCGACATTACGGTCGACCAGGATCACCGGAATGCCGGCCTTTTTAGCTTGCAGCACAACCGGCGCAAGCGGCTTCTCTTCGCGCGGCGGGAACACCAGCAGATCGACGTGCTGCGCGATCATGTTCTGGATGTCCGACACCTGCTTGGAGTTCGAACTGTTGGCGTCGGTCATGACCAACTGCCAGCCGCACTTTGCAGCAATGTCCTTGAAGCTCTTGGTTTCCGCCAGACGCCACGGATTGTTGCTTTCGGTCTGCGCGAAGCCGACCTTCAACGGAGTCTTGCTGGGCAACTTCGGCAGCGCGTCGTCGGCGTGCGCGGTGGCGACGCCGAAACCGATTGCCAGGGCCAGCAGCGAACCCGCCAGCGGACGAATCTGCTGCTTGCGCGCGTGTCCGCGCGACTGCGTGTTGAGCGACGCCATGTCTTCCTCCAGTACCTGGTGAGGTAGGTGTATTTGCTTTTTAATTTCTTCTGCCGGTCGACGTTGATCTGTGCCGCCGGACGTGTCGATTATTTCATCCAGAATTATTATCGGTCAATCACTAATAATATTAATTATTGGCTTTTTCGCCTCGGTAATTACCCTGACCGAGGCGCGTTCGACGAGCGGACCGTCCAGTTTCACCATGCGGTGCCGAACCGGCGCGCCGGCGGAACGATTGTGTTCTTCCTGCAGCAAGGTCTCGACGGCCCAGCGTCCCAGTTCGTAGTTCGGCAGCACCACGGTCGAGAGCGGCGGATGCGTGTGGCGGGCGATTTCCTGGTCGTCGTAGCCGAGCACCGAGACGTCTTCGGGCACGCGCATGCCGAGTTGCTTCAACGCTTCGATCGCGCCGATGGCGGTGAGGTCGTTGGCGCAGAAAATCGCGGTCGGCGGATTGGGTTCGCGCATCAGCGAAAGCGTCAGTTCGAAGCCAAGGCCCGAACTCCAGTCGCCGTCGCGCACCATTTCCGGCGCGTAGGGCAGATCGGCGGTCGCAAGCGCGGTGCGATAGCCTTTGAGGCGATCTTTCGACGCGTCCTGCCAGGGCTCGCCGTTGATATAGCCAATGCGCCGATGGCCGGACTGCAGCAGATAGTCGGTCGCCAGATGGCCGCCGGCCACCTCGGCGGGCACCACCGACGAGAACCCGCCTTCGCCCGTGTAGCAGTTCAGCAGCACGGTCGGCACCTGCGACAGCGCCGCCGGCGGCGTCACCTTGCGCGTGTAGACGGTCGCGTAGATCACGCCGAATACATGCGGATTGGACAGCGTGGTATCGAGCACCTGCTTCTCAATGTCGGCGTTGCCGTGCGTGGAATAGACCGCCAGCATCTTGCCGCTTGCGTACGCTGCATCGCGCGCGCCGTCGATGTTCACGACCGGATGCGGACTGGTGGAAATCTCGTCGGCGAGATAGACGATCAGATTGCGTTCATCGGCGGAGGCCGATACCGGTTCGCGCAGCGAGAGCCGGTAGCCGAGATCGTGCGCGGCCTTCAGTACCTTGTTGCGGGTAGTCTCCGAGAACTTCGCGCCGGTCGCGTTGTTCAGCACCAGCGAGACAGTCGATTGCGACACGCCGGTGAGCTTGGCGATGTCGGTCATGGTCGGACGGCGTTGAGTCGATTTTTTCATTGTGCGGGCCGCGCTGCAGCGGCGCTAAAACTGGGGCATGCCGTGGGCATCCTGGTGCCTGACGGTACCACTAATAATATGCACGCGGCAACGCGCGGTAACCCGTCATTTGGGAGGCTTGCATCGCCCTCTGCCAGGCACTTATTTGACGAGTTTATTACTAATAATATTGACGATTACGCTTTGGCGTGCGATTCTCGGTCGCGCGGATTGTGACAGTCCGCCGGCCGCGCGCTGGGCGCGGCACGTTCCAGGAGATGCCAATGCGCGTTCATGCCGCCATCCGCCCGAGGCACGGCCTTTTCTGACCATGCGCGACGTTTCCTTGCATTCGATCCGGCCGTCGGCGACCGGACTCATGTGGCTCGACGATCCGGCGGTCGTGCCCACGGTCGTCACGCTTTCGGACGGCGCGCTGCGTGTCGTGATCGCGCCCGAAGTGGGCGGCGCGCTGGCGGCCTTCTACGAAACGACGCCCGACGGCCCATTGCACTGGTTGCGGCCGGCCTCGGCGGCGGCATTCGCTGAGCGCGATCCCCTGCGCATGGCGAGCTTTCCGCTTTTTCCCTACTGCAACCGGATTCGCGACGCGCGTTTCGAATTCGACGGCCGCACGATCGATCTCGCCGGCAACGACAGGCGTTTCGCCCACGCTCTGCATGGCAACGCGTGGCGGCATCCGTGGCAGGTGGGGGCGCGTACCGAAAGCTCGGTGGAACTGCACTTCGAACACGAACCGGATGCGCGCGTACCCGGCGACTGGCCGTTTCGCTATCGCGCGCGGCAGCGAATCGAGTTGAGCGGCGGCGCGTTGCGCATCACGCTAGCCGCGCAAAACCTCGCCGATCAGCCGATGCCGTTCGGCATGGGACATCACCCGTACTATCCGCGCACCGCGCAGACTCGCGTGTACGCCGAGGTGAAAGCCATGTGGCACGCCGACGCCGACGTGTTGCCGACGCATCTCGGGGCGCATCCCGCTGTGGAAGCGTTGCGCGAAGGCATGTCGCCGGACGCGTTCGGTCTCGACAACAACTTCGCGAACTGGTCGCGCGAGGCGACCATCGCGTGGCCCGACGAACACCGTCGATTAACAATGACCGCCGACGCTCCGTTCGATCACATGGTGATCTTCGCGCCCGCCGACGACCCGCAACTGTGCGTGGAACCCGTGACGAACACCACGGACTGCTTCAACGCGGTCGGCCCGCGTGAGCACGTGGGCGGCTGCGTATTGCAGCCTGGCGAGCAGATCGCCGCGACCGTGAAATGGACGCCGCACAAGGACTAACGTGCGGCGCGTGCGTTCAGGTTCGCTTCTATTCGACTCGCAAGCGCGCCATATACGGTAAGTGATCCGAGAGCCACGCGGTCTCCTGCGTCGGCTGGATCCATTCGATCGGCTTCATGCCACGCACGAACATTTTGTCGAGCGCGAGTGCGGGCGAGAAGGCCGGAAAAGTACGGCCCGACTCGCCGAGCAGCGTGGCGACTTCCTGCAAACCATGTTCGCCGAAGAGCGGCACGGAATCGTTGCGCCAGTCGTTGAAGTCGCCGGCGAGCACGAGCGGACCTTCGGGCGCTTCCTTCGCGATCCAGTGCGCGATCCAGTTCATCTGACGCAAGCGGGCTGAGCGTGTAAGCGCAAGATGCGCACACAGCAGCGTGACCGAGTGACCCCCGAAAGTCGCGCGCGCCACCAGCAGGCCGCGCTTTTCAAAGCGATGCGCGGAAATGTCCCAACGTCCGCCGAGATCCAGCGGATGCGGCGACAAAATCGCATTGCCATGCCGCCACGATGGTTTGAAAACGTTTGGTCCGAGCGCGATTTCGAGTTCGAGCGCGCGCGCGATTTCAGTAGCCTGGCAATGCCAGACATCGCTCAACGGATCGGCGAGCGGCGAGCCGAAACTGCTCGCCAATACCGGCGACGGCATGCGCCGCGCCATCGCTTCCTGTAAAAAATAGGCGTCCGCATGGGTCGACTGCACCCAGCGTTGCATGGCTTGCCAGGCCTGAAAGCCGAGCGGCGTGCGGCCTTTGTGCAGGTTCCAGCTCACCGCAACGAAATCTTTGGGCGCTACGCTCTCGCGGATCAATTCTTCGGGGTTTCGCATGCCGCGTTGTCCACGTGTTCTGGTTGGGGGCGTCGGTTAGCCGCGTGCTGTTTGCGTGTTCGCTTGCGTGTGCTTTGCATCAGTTCGATCAGTTTGCCGAGGTTGCGCTGTCCGCGAGACTTGCACGCACGCGGTAGACCAGGTTCGGGTCTTTATCGACGATGGTCCACGTCGCCCATTGCCCCGGCGTCACCCTCAGACCCGGATGGCTCGCGCTGACCTGGCGCGGTTGCGGCGGCAGCTTGCAGCCGGTGTCGGTTTGCCGCGCGGCGTTTTCCTCGAATGTTTCCTGTGCGTCGATCGACATGGTGACGCCGCTCGCATCCGCCTGCAGCGGCGAGACGGTCAGCGTGCGCGCCAGATCGATACTGCCGGCCGGCTGATCCTTGCAGCCGACGCTATGCTGCACCATCTTGTGATGCGTGTCCGTGCGCGCCTGGCCGACGGTGGTGGTGCCGTCGAACGCGTCGATTTGCTGGCCGTCGCGCATGACCTGCAACTGCCATTGCACGATCTGCTGCGCCGGCCGTTGTGGCGTGCTTTGCGGTGCGCTCTGTGATGCGCTTTGTTGTGCATTCGCAAGCAACGAAGTGCCGAGCAACACGGCCACGATACTGGTTTTCCACATAGAAGCATTCTCCGGTCACGAGATCCGGCCGAGTAATCAGAAGGCCATCTTACCCCTGATGGACGTAACGCCTTTCTGACACGTCAAACGGGGCCGGGTTCAGCAACAATCCATTTCAGGTAAGGCCGGCAATCACCAAAAACAACCCGCTGTTAGCAGCAGAGTCGCGAGACTGCTGGCTTGCACGCGAATATGTCGTCGTTACACTGGACTTGAAACGGCGCCATACAAGGAGCCGCAGCAGCAAGACCAGCCAGACGGGGTGAGCGATGACAACAGCAATGGTCAAACAAGAAATCGCCGTGGCGTCTTTCAGCAGGGTGTACGACCTCGATCAGGTCGAGACCGCGCTGAACGATCTCGGTGAAGGCGCGAACGAGGCACTGCGCGCAACCTACGAAAAGATGCTGAAGACCGGCAATCTGCGCTTTTGCGTGAAGCCGAACCGCATGCCGTCGATCGACGATCTGATCGACGCGCTGCCCAACTTTTCCGCGCCACTCGACGACATTCGCAAGCAGGTCGCCTTATGCCTCGAGACCGAAGACCGGCTCGAACTGATGCCGATCCTCCTGCTCGGCGACCCCGGCATCGGCAAGACGCACTTCGCCAAGCAGTTGGCGCGCCTGCTCGGCACCTCGTATCAATACGTAGCGATGAGTTCGCTGACGGCGGGCTGGATTCTGTCGGGCGCTTCCTCCCAATGGAAGAACGCGAAGCCGGGCAAGGTGTTCGATGCGCTCGTGAACGGCAGTTACGCGAACCCGGTGATCGCCGTCGACGAAATCGACAAGGCCACCGGCGATTCGCAATACGATCCGCTCGGTGCGTTGTATGCGCTGCTGGAGCACGACACGGCGCAGACCTTCATCGACGAGTTCGCCGAGATTCCGATCAACGCCGGGCATGTGATCTGGATCGCGACGGCGAACGACGAACGCTCGATTCCCGAGCCGATCCTGAACCGGATGAACGTGTATGAGATCCCGCCGCCGGATCGCGACGGCGCGCGCCGTATCGCCCAGGCGATTTACGACGAGATCCGCAGCGCGCACAACTGGGGCCTGCGCTTTCCCGAGGTGCTGGGCGACGACGCGCTCGACGCCTTGATGCGGGCGTCGCCGCGTGAGATGCGCCGCGCGATTCTCAACGGCTTCGGCGCGGCGCGGATCGATGGTCGGGATCATGTCGAAGCGGGCGACATTCGCTTGGACCACGGAAACCGGCGAAAACCCATCGGTTTCTGAACATTTTTGCCACTTTTTCGCAGCAAAGCCGCCTTCGGGCGGCTTTTTTGTGGCCAAGGGCAGGAATCTGCGCTCGAAATGCAATGAATGTCGCGGCAATTATTGCTATTAATAAGATGCAACCCGACAGTGCCTCCCATTCGTCCCACATACGAAGAAGCGAGCGCCGCGACCCCCGACGGCGTACACTGATTGAGTCCGGCCACTACGTTTGAGATCCGCACAAGACCGCATGCCCGCAGTCATTACCGACTGCGGGCATTTGTGTCTGTAAGGCGTCGTACAATTTTGCGTAGCGGTGGCGAATGGACAGGTGCGTTCGGCAGCGGGCGGTGTAAGGCGCGCGAAAGCCGCACCTTGTCTTCATCTTGATCGGGTGAACGAGGTAGCGCGCGGCGACGTTGGCCGCGTCAAGGGACATGGACCAAATCGAATGTGTAGTGATCGGCGCCGGCGTGATCGGGCTCGCGGTGGCGCGCGCACTGGCGGCGCGGGGCCGCGACGTCATCGTGCTGGAAGCCGCCGAAGCCATCGGCGTGGGCACCAGCTCGCGCAACAGCGAAGTGATTCACGCGGGCATCTACTATCCCCGTGGCTCGCTCAAAGCCGCGCTTTGCGTGCGCGGCCGCGAGATGCTCTACGACTACTGCGTCGAGCGCAACGTGCCGCATTCACGCTGCGGCAAATTGCTGGTGGCCACTTCACGCAATCAGATTCCTCAGCTCGAAAGCATCATGGCCAAAGGCCGCGACAACGGTGTGCTCGACCTCATGCGAATCACCGGCGACCAGGCGCAAGCGCTCGAACCCGCGCTCGAATGTGTCGAAGCGGTGTTCTCGCCGCAGACGGGTATCGTCGATAGTCATCAGTTCATGCTGGCGCTGCAGGGTGACGCCGAACGCGACGGCGCAGTGTGTGCGTTTCACGCGCCGGTCAAAGCGATCGAAGCGAGCAACGGCCGCTTCATCATCAACGTGGGCGGTGGCGCACCGACCACGATCAGCGCAGCGTGCGTGATCAACAGCGCCGGTTTGCAGGCGAACGCACTGGCGCGCAGAATCCGCGGACTCGACGCGCGGCATGTGCCGCCGCTCTACCTCGCACGCGGCAACTACTTCAGCATCTCGGGGCGCGCGCCCTTCAGCCGCCTGATTTATCCGATGCCGAACGAGGCCGGACTCGGCGTGCATCTGACCATCGACCTCGGCGGCCAGGCGCGTTTCGGTCCCGATGTCGAATGGGTCGATGCGATCAACTACGACGTCGATCCGCGTCGCGCGGAATCGTTTTATGCGGCGATTCGCGCCTACTGGCCCGCGCTTCCCGACGATGCATTGCAGCCCGCGTATGCGGGGATTCGTCCGAAGCTCTCCGGTCCCGGCGAACCCGCTGCCGACTTCGTGATTCAAGGTCCGGCTGCGCACGGTGTGCGTGGACTCGTCAATCTGTTCGGTATCGAGTCTCCAGGATTGACCGCATCGCTCGCCATCGCGCAGCGAGTGTGCGAGTTGAGCGGACGCGCGTGATTCGCAGCGACGGCATCACCGCGAGCGCTCACTTCGTGTGCGATCGATTCGCATTCCGCGCGACATTCAGCCGCGCGGTCGTACCAATTCGCTTATCTCTATCATTTGGACCGTCACGCGCGACGGCTTCATTGCTATCCTTGGGGACCGCTGTCACCAGAACGGCGATCAGTTCAATATAAATGGAGTGAGTCCCCATGAAACCTTCCCGTCGTACATTCTTGATCACCAGCATTGGTGTGGCATCAAGCTTCGCGCTGTCGCGCCAGGCGTTCGCCGACGCACCGAAAGTTTCCGAAACCGATCCGACCGCGCAAGCACTCGGCTACAAGGAAGACGCCGCGAAAGTGGACAAGGCGAAGTTCGCCAAATACGCAGCAGGTCAGGACTGCGGCAACTGCAGCTTCTATCAGGGCAAGCCGACCGACGCCTATGCCGGCTGCCCGATGTTCGCCGGCAAGCAGGTCGCGAGCAAGGGTTGGTGCAGCGCATATAACAAGAAGGTCTGATTACCCATCAGCCGCACGCGCACTCAGTGTTGCGCGAAATGCGCCGCAACATCACAGCGCGCATTCAAGGTCCCATCATTCAGACGTCTGCCACCTCGCGCGGCAGACGTCTTTTTGCTGCTTGAAAACCGCTTATGCGCTCTTTACACTCCAATGCGACCTCTGCGGCTCGCGCTCTTTTTCTCGCTCGCGCTAACACGGCATTGCACTAAAACGACGCACCACAGGATACTTTTGGCAAGCTGGAGATCCGAATGAGACCAGCGTCAAGGAGCCTTCATACGCGAGCCGTCGTCGCGGCTGTGATCGGCAATGCACTCGAGTGGTACGACTTCACCGTGTTCGGTTTTCTGACGGTGGTGATCGCCCAGTTGTTCTTCCCGGCCGGCAGCGACTATTCGTCGTTGCTCCTCGCCACCGCGACGTTCGGCGTCGCCTTCGTCATGCGGCCGATCGGCGGCATCGTACTCGGACTCTATGCGGATCGCGCGGGACGCAAAGCGGCGTTGTCGCTCGTCATCGCGCTGATGACACTCGGCATTCTGGTGCTGGCAATCGCACCGCCGTACTCGGCGATCGGCATCGGCGCTCCGTTGATGATCGTAATCGGACGTTCGCTGCAAGGCTTTTCCGCCGGCGGTGAATTCGGCAGTTCGACGGCCTTGCTGATCGAAGCGGCGCCGTTTTCGAAGCGCGGCTTTTACGGCAGTTGGCAGATGGCAAGCCAGGCGGCGGCGCTGCTGCTCGGCGCGCTGGTGGGCGCCTTGATCACGCGCGAACTGTCGGCCGAGGCGTTGAAATCCTGGGGCTGGCGCGTGCCGTTCATTCTGGGTTTGATCATCGGGCCGATCGGCATCTACATCCGCCGGCATCTCGCCGATTCGGAAGCGTTTCTGCTCGCGCAAAAAACCGCGCGGCGCGCGACGCTCGGCGAGGTCTTCAAGACTCACACCCGCGACGTGCTCTGCGGGCTCGGCTCGGTGATTGCGCTCACGGTGACGATTTACGTGCTGATCAGCTATCTGCCCACCTTCGCGGTCAATCAGCTGAAGCTGCCCTACGCGCAATCCTTTTACGCGGTGATCGTCGGCAATCTGCTGTTGACGGTGCTGTCGCCATTGGCCGGCGCATGGTCGGACCGGATCGGGCGCAAGGGGCTGTCGCTGTGGTCGCTAGTGATTACGCTCGTGATCATCTATCCGCTGTTTGCGTGGCTCGCGGCGGAGCCGAGCGTGTCAAAACTGATTCTCGTGCAAGCGCTGCTGTCGATCACGCTGTCCGGCTATTACGGACCGTTCGGCGCGCTGATCGCGGAGCTGTTTCCAGCGAACGTGCGCTCGACGGGCTTATCGCTCGCCTACAACATCGCGGTGATGGTGTTCGGCGGCTTCGGGCCGTTTGTCGTGACGTGGCTGATCGACGCCACCGGCTCGCCGCTCGCGCCGACTTACTACGTGATGGGCGGACTGGCGCTGTCGATCGTCGCGGTGGCCTGCATTCCGGGCAAGCGCCACGCGGATCTCGACGCGCATCGCAAGCCGGCCTGAACGGCGGCGCGGTTTAAGTCAGGCGCTGACAACGGTGCCCAGTTCTCTGAGTCACTTCGCCGCGACACATTCTTTCGCCGCCGCCAGTTGCTTCGCCTAGTTGCGCGCCTGTATCAACGGCGGCCGTTTGTCGAACCACGGTCGTGCCATTTCGAGTTGCGCGGCCAGACGCAGAAGCGTCGCATCACCGCCGACGCGTGCGGCAAACTGCACGCCGATCGGCAGCCCGCGCGCATTCCAGTAGAGCGGCACCGACATGGCAGGCTGGCCGCTCAGGTTGAACAGTTCAGTACAACCGGCCCACGTAAACGCCTTATTCGAGGCTTCCGACAGCACCTTCTTCAACAGTGCTTCGAGCGGCATGGTGGTGACGGCGCGCATCTGCATCCGCTCCGCCGAAGTGGGCTGCATCTCGCCGATCTTGATCGGCGGCGCGGCGAGCGTGGCGCACAGAATCACGTCGTAGCGATTCAGCAGATCGGTGAGCCGTTCGGTGATGCGACGCTGTTCTTCAAGCGCAGCAGGCAGGCCGCGTTCGCCGAGTTTGCGGCCCACATGCGCCATCGTCCACGTCGAAATTTCGAACTCGGCGCGCAGCGGTTTGCGGCCGCTGATGCGCTCGGCGTTCAACACCAGGTCTTCTGCCGTGACGGACCAGAGCGTGAGGAACGCATGACGAACCGCCGCGAAGTCAATGCCGAGCGATACCGGTTCGATGTTATGGCCGAGCGAACTGGCGAGTTGCGCGGCATCGTCGAGCGCGGCGCGCGCGTCGGCGGAAAGCGAGGGCGCCAGCATCGGCTCAGTGACGTACGCAATATTCAGCGGCTTGCACGTCTCGCGGCTCGCGCTCAGAAACGTGCCCGGCGCGCCGAGCGGCCGGTCGACATTGCCGCCAAGCAGATCGAGCAGCAACGCACTGTCGCGCACGCTGCGCGACACCGCATGATCGACGCCGAGTTCACCGGCTGCCACCACCGCAGTCGTACGCGGCACGCGTCCGCGCGATGGTTTGAGCCCGAAGAGTCCGCAGCACGACGCGGGAATGCGGATCGACCCGCCGCCGTCCGACGCATGCGCGAGCGGCACGATACCCGCGGCAACCGCCGCCGCTGCGCCGCCGCTCGAGCCGCCAGGCGTATGGTCGAGATTCCACGGATTGCGGCATGCACCGAACAGTTCGGGCTCCGTATAAGGCATCTGGCCGAGTTCGGACGTGCTGGTCTTGGCGAAGATGTTGAGGCCGGCCGCTTTCGCCAGCGCGACCACGGGCGCGTCTTCGGTGGGAATGAAATGACGGTAGTGGCGGCTGCCCATGGCCATGCGCAGACCGGCGACCGGCGCGCCGAGGTCCTTGATCAGATAGGGCACGCCGGCCAGCGCGGTTTGCACGCTGACGCCGTCGGCGTTGGTTGCGCCGTTCGCCCGGCTCGCGTCGTCGCGCGAAGCGCGTTGACGGGCTGCATCGTAGTCCTTCAGGACAATCGCATTGATCGCAGGGTTGACGGCTTCCGTGCGTGAAATCGCGATGTCGAGCAACTCGCGCGCGCTTGCTTCACGCTTGCGTACCAGTTCGGCGAGGCCGGTGGCGTCATGGGCGAGATAGTCTGAATGCACGACGAAGGAGCCCTCGCTATCGAGTATTGAATGGGCCGGCGGTCCATGCGCACGATGAAGCGCGCGGCGAATTGCCGCCGCCCGGATTGATCGCCGTACAGGGAAAAACGGCGTGCCGCTGAAACGCCGTCTTCGAGAGAGTAACTGAGTTACGCGCGCGAGTTACTTGCGCCAATGCAAAGCACCCAGAAAAAAGCGCACTGGGTGTGCGCAATCAATCGACGCGACTGGCGGCGCACACAAGCACGCCGCCAGAACCGCGCTTTACAGACGTTCGCCGAGGAACGTCAGCGTCCGGCCGTGCGCCAATGCAGCGGCGCGCTGGTTATACGACGCGCGGTCCGAACAGTTGAAGCCGTGATTGGCGTTCGGATAGATGTGGAATTCGGCGTCGGCGCGGCCGGCGAAGCGTTCCTGAATCTCACCGACAGCCGACACCGGGATATGCGCGTCGAGTTCGCCGTAGTGGAACTGCATGGGCACCTTGATCTTCGCGGCTTCGTCGAGCTGGTTCTGGATGCCGCCGCCGTAGTAGGCGACCGCGCCGTCGAGCGTGCCTTGCGCCGCGGCCAGATACGCGAGCCGGCCGCCGAAGCAGAAGCCGATTGCCGCGACCTTGCCGGTCACTTCCGGCATGGCGCGCAGTGCGGCGGCGGCTGCGCCGATATCGGCCACCGCTTCGTCGACCTTGAGCTTCTGCATCAGCTCAATGCCTTTCTCGCGATCGGCGCCGTCGTACGTCAATTCCACGCGCGGTTGCACGCGCCAGAACACGTCCGGTGCAAGCGCCACGTAGCCGTCTTGCGCGTACTGATCCGCGACTGAACGGATATGGCTGTTCACGCCGAAAATTTCCTGAATGATGATGACGGCCGGTCCCTTGCCGCCTTTAGGCAACGCCAGGTAGCCGCCGAAACTGTCGTTGCCGGCGGGAATGTCGATCCATCGGGAAGTGGTGCTCATGTTGCTCTCCATTGACTCGCGCGCGGCTGCGCGAGGTCGGTCCGAGTGAAGGCCACAGGCCTGAACGCCTGAAGCGGGGCGGTCAGTTTGCCACCAAAAGAAACGCCGCGCAGCGCGGCCCCGTGAGGCGGAAATCTCGTAAGGCGATTGAAACGTTCTCGATTATTCATTTTCCCCGCGTGGGCCGGCTCGGTACATTGAAGCGTGTTGGCTCGCTCGTGCGGCCAGCGCATTGACGGGAAAGGAGTCCATCATGAGTGAAGGCAGTTTTGTGACGCCGTTTGCCGAGCGGTTCGGGTTGCGCGTGCCGGTGGTGTTGGCGCCGATGGCGGGCGGCGCGACGACGCCGGCGCTGGTCGCCGCGGTATCGAACGCCGGCGGTCTCGGCTTTCTGGCGGGCGCGGCGCTCTCGCCCGAGAAGATCGCGAGCGAAGTCGCGGCGATCCGCGCGCTGACGGATCGTCCGTTCGGCGTGAATCTGTTCGTGCTCGAACCGGCTGCGCCGGACGACGCGACCGTGCGTACCGCGCTTGAAGCCATCGATCCCGTGCGACACGATCTCGGTTTGCCGCCGGGCGCTCCGCTCGCACGCTACGCGCCGGATTTTCGCGCGCAACTGGACATGCTGATCGAATTGCGCGTGCCGCTGGCGAGCTTCACATTCGGCCTGCTCCCGGCCGGCGATGTCGCCCGTCTGCACAACAACGGTCTATATGTAATAGGCACCGCGACGCATGCCGCCGAAGCTGTGGCCTGGCGCGACGCGGGCGCCGATGCCATTGTCGCGCAAGGGGCGGAGGCGGGCGCGCATCGCGGCACCTTCATCGGCGCATTCGAAGATGCGTTGGTCGGCACGCTGGCGCTCGTGCCGCAACTCGTCGACGCGACCGGACTGCCGGTGCTCGCCGCCGGCGGCATCATGGACGGCCGCGGTATCGTCGCCGCGCTCGCGCTCGGCGCGCAAGCCGCGGTGATGGGCACGGCGTTTCTCACCTGTCACGAAAGCGCGATTCCGCAGATATGGAAAACCCGCGTGCGCGCCACGTCCGACACGTCGACTTCGGTCACGCGCGCGATCACCGGCCGCCATGCGCGCGGGATACGCAATCCGTTGATGCAGCGTTTGAGCGAAGCGGCTGAAAAGATCGCGCCGTATCCGGTGCAAAACGCGTTGACGCAGGAGTTGCGGCAAACCGCGAGCCGCGCGGAAAACGGCGACTATCTCTCCCTATGGTCGGGCCAGGGCGCGCCTTTGGGCCGCGCCCGCCGCGAAGATATCGGCGCCGCCGAGCTGGTGGGCCAACTCGAAGACGAATGGCGCGCGGCGACCGCGCGCATCGCTGCGTTCAAACGCTGATTCGACACGATCCGGACAGCGTCCGGACGTGCCTCCTTTTCAAGCACGAAGCCTATTCGGATGATTAACGGTTTAACACGCTAAAAGCTTTAGGCCGTACAGCTAGACGAAAGCCTCACCTGGCGGAAACCCGCATGGGCTGGTGCTTTCCAGTCACTCTCTCCAGCCGGAATCGGCGCCTGTTGGATAAACGCTATTAGTGTTCATCCCACTTCCTCAAAAAAGCCCCACAAATTAATTTGATGGCCTACACTTGCGCGCAAGTACGGTTTGCCGCCTGCCACAAACAGTCCGGTAAGCGTGCTGGCCAAGTGCATGAACGATGCAACCGGCGTGGTCGTCCACGGGACTGAGCGACACGTGTTGGGGAAGCGGGGGCACAGGGCGATTACGTTGTTTTTGGGACCGAAACTGGAGACTTACATGAACATCAAGATTCAAAAGCTGTTGCCGATCAGCGCTGCGGCGATGCTGTTCGCGACGTTGGCAACTTCGGCTGCAGCCGACACGGTCGTCAAGATCGGTCACGTTGCACCGCTGACTGGCGGTATCGCTCACCTGGGTAAAGACAACGAAAACGGCGCGCGCCTGGCAGTTGAAGAAATCAACGCCAAGGGCCTGACGATCGGTGGCCAGAAAATCACGCTGCAACTCGATGCGCAAGACGATGCAGCTGACCCGCGCACGGCAACTCAAGTCGCCCAGAAACTGGTCGACGACAAGGTCGTGGCAGTGGTTGGCCACTTGAATTCGGGCACGTCGATTCCGGCTTCGAAGATCTATAGCGATGCAGGTATCGTGCAGATCTCGCCGTCGGCAACGAACCCGGCCTACACGCAACAAGGTTTCAAGACGACGTACCGCGTCGTCGCGACCGATGCGCAACAAGGTCCGGCACTGGCTAACTACGCAGCGAAGGGTCTGAAAGTGAAGAGCGTCGCGATCGTCGACGACTCGACCGCTTACGGCCAGGGTCTGGCAAACGAATTCGAAAAGACCGCCAAGTCGCTGGGCCTGAACGTGATGTCGCATGATGCGACGAACGACAAGGCTGTCGACTTCCGCGCGATTCTGACGAAGATCAAGGGCGAAAACCCGGACGCGATCATGTACGGCGGCATGGACGCCACCGGCGGCCCGTTCGCCAAGCAAGCCAAGCAACTCGGCCTGCGCGCGAAGGTGCTGGCAGGCGACGGCGTGTGTACCGACAAGCTGTCGGACCTGGCCGGCGACGCAACCGACAACATCGTCTGCTCGGAGGCCGGTATGGCGCTCGAGAAGATGGCTGGCGGTTCGGCGTTCCTCGCCAAGTATCAGAAGCGTTTCGGTCAGCCGATCCAGATCTACGCTCCGTTCACGTATGACGCTGTGTACATCATCGTTGACGCAATGAAGCGTGCCAACTCGACCGATCCGGCGAAGATCCTGGCAGCGATGCCGAGCACGGATTACAAGGGTGTGATCGGTGAAACCACGTTCGACTCGAAGGGCGACCTTCAGCACGGCGTGATCTCGCTGTACAACTACAAGTCCGGCAAGAAGACGCTGCTCGACGTAGTGAAGATGTAAAAACCCGTGATCGAAGGCGGCGTGTTGTCTGTCTTCGGCTGCAGGGTTTAAAAGGCACGCGCGCCGCAAGGTCCGCGTGCTTTTTTCTTTTGCGGATCCGCTTTGTCGGGAGAGACCGCCGTGACTGCCGTGACCCGTTCGTTCGACAACGCGTGGCGCCGCTGGATCGCCGAGAATTTGATGCTCGACGCACCGTCATCTGCCTTGCATGGCGCGCTGGTCGGCCACGGTTTCGACGCGGCCGATGCCACGCGGGAAATCGACGCGGCGCTCGCAAGTCCTTATTTTCACGGTGCAACGCGTCTGCGCAATCGTTTGCGTAAGCGCGAGTGGATTTTGTCGGTGTACGGCGAACTCAGTCGCATGCGCGCGGCGAGCGGTGTGGTCGAACGGCGCGAACGGTTATCGCGCGATGCGTTCTTTGAGCAGTACTACTTTCAGAACCGGCCGGTGATCATTACCGGCGCATTCGATGTCTGGCCTGCACGTTCGCGGTGGAATTGGGACTACTTTCGCGAGCGGTGCGGCGATCGTGAAGTGGAGGTGCAGTTCGGCCGTGATTCGGACGCGAACTACGAAATCAATCAGCCCAGGCTCAGGCGCATGATGCGCTTTGCGGACTATGTCGACCTTGTCGAGCAGAGCGGGCCGACTAACGATTTCTACATGACCGCCAATAACAGCTCGCACAACCGCGTGGCGCTGGCCGCGTTATGGTCCGACGTGCCGCCAATCGACGAATATCTCGACGCTACATCGCCCGACACGGGTTTCTTCTGGATGGGACCGGCCGGCACAAAGACGCCGTTTCATCACGACTTGACCAACAACTTCATGGCTCAGGTGATTGGCCGCAAACAGATCAAACTCGTGCCGCTGTCGGACACGCCATATATGGCGAACCATCTGCATTGCTATTCGCAGGTGGACGGTGCGGCCATCGACTACGACAGCTTCCCGTCAATGCGGCAAGCGCAGTTGATCGAATGCACGCTCGCGCCCGGCGAGTTGCTGTTTTTGCCGATCGGCTGGTGGCATTACGTGGAAGGACTCGACGCGTCGGTGACGATGACGTTCACCAATTTTCTGCGCGGTAACGAGTTCTCGCGTCACTACGATACGTATCACGAACTGTGACGCGCGGATGAAGCGAGCGCGGCGCTGCGTCGTTAACGTGTGACTCACGCAGACGGACGCGTCGATAAAAAAACAGCGAGCCGGTTGCCCGGCTCGCCGCCCCCCTCGACGCCTGTTTTTATCGCGTCGTTATGTGCAGTCGTTGTTCTTGTTCGTCACTTCTTTGATGCGATGCCGCCTAGGCCGCCGAGCAAGCCGCCGCCGGTCGTGCCGCCGGCGGACGCTGCCGCGCCGCTCAAGGTGCCGGTGACGGTGGTCAACAGGCCGGTGATCGGTGCGAGCGGGTTGCTGGTTCCGCCGCTGCTAGCCGATCCCGTGGCCGAGCCCAGCGCGCCGGTCAGCGTCGACACGACCGAGGTCACCGGTGCGAGCGGGCCGCCGGCGCCGCTGCCGCCCGTCAGGCCGCCGCTCAAGGTGCCGGGCAACGCGGTGAGGATGCTCGTCAACGGCGCGAGCGGCGAGCCCGTGCCGCCGCCGCTGCCCGGATTCAGAATGCCCGTGATGCCGCCGAGCGGATTGCCGCTGCCGGTGCCGCCCGCCGTCAGCAGGCCGCCCGCGGATGTGACCGTGTCGCCGAGCTTGGTGACCACGTTGCCGAGATTTCCACCGATCGGATTGCCGGTCGCCCCGCTGAGTTTGCCGCCGGCGCTGTCGAGGCCATGCCCCACCGTCGCGAGCAGACCGTTGAGCGGTGCGCCGAGACCGGTCGTGTCGCCGACGGTTTGCGTCGTCTGCGCGAGCGTGCTCGTAATCGGCGTGATCGCGGTGCTGACCGTCTGCGTGACTTGCTGGATCGGGCCGTTCGTCAACTGCGAGCCGAGTTGCGTACCCAGGCCGCTGACGGCGTTGCCGACCGTCGAGACCGCGCTGCCGAGCGGCGTGGTCAACGGACTGAGCGGGGCAGTGGGGCCGCTGCCGAGACTCGTCACAAGTTGGCCGGCGCTGTTGACGGACTGGCCCGCGTCGTAGACCAGGTTGCCGCTGCTCGCGAGCGTCGTGCCGAGCGGATCGGTGGAATTGCCCAGCTGGCCCAAACCGTTCGCCACGCCCGTGCCGACCGCGGTCACGCCGTTGCCGAGATTCGATACGACATTGCCGAGCGCCGTGGTGGTCGCCGGATTCGCGCCCGGTATCGGCGTGAGGCCGATCTGGCTGCCGACGGCGGAGACGCTCTGCCCGACAGCGGTGACGGCGTTGCCGCTGTTTTGCACGACGACGCCGACGGGGTTGGCGCTGGTGGGCGTCGGAGTGGGCGTGGGCGTTGGCGTGGGAGTCGGCGTGGGCGTAGGTGTGGGTGTAGGGGTCGGTGTGGGAGTCGGCGTGCCGCCGCCCGAACCGCTCCCTACGCCCGGCCTGTTCAACGTGCTTCCGCATCCCGTCAGGACGATCATCGACGTGACGCACATGGCGATCGCCGTCAGCTTGAATTTGCGATTCATGGTCTGCTCCCCCGTAGTTTGGTCATTACTTGGGGGAACTAACTGCAAGGCCTATGCCATTTCTATCTGCTTAGCCGGTGCACGTAATAACCGCATATAAATCAATGTGTTGGCGGTATGAGGGCCGCGAGCGGCGACGTTTCATTCAACCGATGTGTCGGGGAACGCCTCAGCGCGCGGCCGCTGCGTAACGTAACGTGAAGCGAGCGCGTTTCGTGTGCCGCCGCACGCCATGGCGCAGCAGCGGCGCGCCTGCGCGTCAGATCTTCAAACGCCGCAAAACCTTCGGACCGACGAGCGCGATCAGCGCGGAACAGATCGCGACCACCGACAACCCGATCGGCAAACTGGTCACCTGCGTCACCGCGCCGATGATCACCGGCCCGAGCAGCAGCCCGAAGTAGGCCAGCCCGGCAACATGCGCGAGCCCTTCCGCCGGATGAATGCCTTTCACGCTCGCCGCCGCCGCGAACAGCACCGGCATCATGTTCGCGAGCCCAAGACCCATCAGCGTGAAGCCGATCAGCGCCGCGACCGCGTTCGGCAGCAGCAGCGCGCTGACCATCCCGACGCAGGCGAGCATCGCGCTCGCCATCACCAGTTGCGGTGCGCCGAAGCGGGCGCGCACGGCGTCGCCGCCGAACCGTGCGGCCGCCATGCCGCCCGAAAACGCCGCGTAGGCCGCGCTCGCAAGCGCGGGTGTGGCAAGTACGACGTCGCGCATGTAGACGGTGGCCCAGTCGTACATCGCGCCTTCGGCGATCAGCGCAACCAGCGCCATTGCGCCGAGCGCCCACAACGCAGGCGAGCGCCAGCGATTCGCGCGCGGCGCGGCGGAATCGGGGTGGTCGGCATGCGGCACGTGCGGCAGCACGGAAGGACAGGCGGCGATCAGCACGAGCGCGCTGACCGCGGCAGCCAGCGCAAGATGGACCGCCGGCGCCATGCCGCGCGACAGCAGCGCCCCGCCGGCTGCAGCACCGAACATCCCGCCGACGCTGAACATGCCGTGCAACGACGACATGATCGGCCTGCCGAGCGCTTTTTCGACGGCGCTGGCCTCGGCGTTCATCGCGACATCCAGCGTGGCCATGCCCGCGCCGAAGGCGGCCAGCACGACCAGCAGCATCCAGTAAGCCGGCACGACCAGAATCAGCGCCGCGCACACCGCCATCACGAGGCCGCCGGCGAGGCAGGCGCGGCGCGTGCCGA
Organism: Paraburkholderia sp. BL17N1; assembly: GCF_003634175.1. Classification (NCBI taxonomy): domain Bacteria; kingdom Pseudomonadati; phylum Pseudomonadota; class Betaproteobacteria; order Burkholderiales; family Burkholderiaceae; genus Paraburkholderia; species Paraburkholderia sp. BL17N1. The sequence goes on along the minus strand of NZ_RBIW01000001.1, from coordinate 1,187,181 downwards.
CTCGCGCGATCCACGAAGCATTGGCCGCCATCGCCCCGATCGAGCCGCCGGCGACAGCCAGCAACGCAAACGAGAGCAGCGCCGCGTTCAGATGAAAACGGTCGCGCACCGTCGGCACGTGCACGCCCCACGACGCGTACATCATGCCGGCAATGAAGAACACGGCCATCGTGGCGAGACGGGCACGCTGCCGGGCCGTATCGGAGAGGTCGCGGTGAGCGGCGGGAAGGGTGGCGAATTCGGAGGAGCGGTCTGACACGGAAATCTCGAGGAGGGGTGACGCGCGAGAAAGCGCGTTGAAAGCGAATTTCCGATTCTAACGAAGCATGCTGTCTTATGCTTGGAAGGCGGAATCCGCATATGGCGATTATTCAGTTCGGAGGCGCCAGCGTTGTGCGGCCTGCTTACCGGCGTTTGTGATTCGCCGCTCATCTATCGAGGAACGCGCACTTGAATATTCCCGCTCATGCTCCGCTGCATCTGCTGCATACAGCCGCTGTCGGCACGCTCGCCACTCATGCGCGCCAGCCGGAAGGTTTCCCTTATCCGTCTGTGCTGCCGTTCGCGCCTGATCTGCAGCATCGTCCGACGATCCTCGTGAGCCGCCTCGCCGAGCATACCCATAACCTGCACGCCGACCCGCGCGCCGGTTTTTTGGTCGTCGACGCCCCTGATGGCGACGTGCTGAGCGGCCAGCGCGTCACCTTGCTCGGCACCTTTGAGCCGGTCGACTCGACGCCCGAGGTGGTGCGGCGTTATCTGCGCTATCACCCCGACGCGGAGCGCTATCTCGTACTCGGCGACTTCACTTTCTGGGCAATGCGGCTCGAGCGGCTGCGTTATATCGGCGGTTTCGGCACAATGGGCTGGCTCGCCGGCGATGAACTCGATCCGTTGCCGCCACTCGGTTTCGATGAAGAGAACGCGTTGATCGCGCAATTCCCCACTCAGTCCGGGAGTAAGGGCGAATTTCAGCTCGTTGGCGTCGATCGATATGGCGTGGATCTGAAACTGAACGGTGAGCGCAGCCGTTTTCCCTTTGACGACGCCAAACCCGACACTGACACCTTGCGCGCGGCGCTTGAAGATTGCATGCAGCGCTACATGAATTAGATTTTTACTGCCGTTCCGGGAAAACACTCATGCGTAATAACAGCGCAGACGGCGTGTCTCAATATGTTACGACGTTTCATGTTGAAGCTATCACGGCATGAAATGTTGGTGACAAATCTGCATTTTAAATTTCATCTTTTGATAGTTAATCCCACATTTACTGATGCTGACTGCGTTTTTCAGTAAAAAGCGAAATTGGCTATCTGAAAGGAAGTGGTCGGGCGCGACGGCAGCTGGAAATTTTTTGAAACGAATCTAGTTTAATTTTCCGTCCCATCTTTTGTAATCTTTCTATCTTGTGTTAATCTCGCCTCCAATTCCGAGGCGTGATCTATCTTCAAAGGGCAAGCCGGCTTAAGACTGGCGGTCATTTATCCAAACCACAAAGGGAATCTATGTCTTCCTACAAGGAACTACTCGCCCAGCGCGAGAAGCTCGAAAAGCAGATCGAAGAAGCGAAGTCGCGCGAATACGCTGAAGTGCTAAATGAAATCAAGCAGAAAATGACCGACTACGGCATTTCTCTGACAGAACTGGGTGGCGGTCGTGCCGCCAAGGGTGCTAAAGCCGCGCGTCCGCGCGCAGGCGTCGCACCGAAGTATCGCGACCCGGATAGCGGCAGCACGTGGTCGGGCCGCGGCAAGCCGCCGCGCTGGATTGCAGGTCTGGATCGCGAAAAGTTTCTGATCGAGAAGTAATGCTTTGTAGCAGCTTTGCCGGCCGCTTTTTGCCTGCAACTAATGCTTCTGATCATAAATCATACGAATAGCTTCAATCAGATGCAGTGATTGCGTCTGCCGTTGCGAAAGAGAACCGCGTACCGTCGAGGGCGCGGTTTTTTATTTACGGCAGCCACTGCCGTGATTTTTTGCCGCATGAACACCAGTCAACTGGAACGCGAATGCTTTTCGTTTAGATAAGCGATTGATTTAAAAGGAATTTTGTTGTCATCTCCAGCGCATTTCGAGATGCGCCGGGTAGAATGCAGGAAGTGAACTTTTCATTCCACTTCTGAGATGCCCGCCGCCACTGCTGCCCCATCCGCCGAGAAACATCGCGTTGCGCGCAAAAGTACCTTTGTCAGTATTGCGCTCAATACAGTGTTGATGACGCTGCAAATCGTCGTCGGTGTGTTTGCGCACTCGCAGGCATTGGTCGCCGACGGTGTCCATTCCCTCGCCGATCTGATTTCCGATTTTGTCGTGCTGATTGCCAATCGGCACAGCGGCGCAAAGCCCGACGCGGATCACAATTACGGGCACAGTCGCTATGAGACGGTGGCGTCGCTATTTTTAGGCGCGCTTCTGATTGCGGTGGGCGTCGGCATGTTATGGCGAGCCGGAACGCGTCTTGCCGATTTGCAAAATATTCCAGCCGTGCATATGAGCGCGCTTGCCGTCGCATTGCTGGTTCTGGTTTCCAAAGAGAGTCTGTTTCGCTACATGCTGCGGGAAGCACAACGCGTGCGTTCCGCGATGTTGATCGCCAATGCCTGGCACGCGCGCTCCGATGCGGCGTCGTCGCTGGTGGTCGCGAGCGGTATTGTCGGCAGCCTCGCCGGCGTGCGGCTGCTCGATCCGATTGCCGCGGCGATCGTCGGCTTCATGGTGGCGCGCATGGGCTGGATGTTCGGCTGGGACGCGCTGCAGGATCTCTCCGACCGCGCGCTCGACGACGCTGCCACCGCCGACGTGCGCGCGCTGCTGCTCTCGACGCCCGGCGTACGTGACGTGCACGAAATGCGCACGCGCAAGATGGGCGATTTCGCGCTGGTCGACGCGCATATTCTCGTCGATCCGCTGATTTCGGTATCGGAAGGGCACTACATCGCCGAGTCGGCGCGTCTACGCGTGTTGACGGACAACCGCGTGCTCGACGCGTTGATTCATGTCGATCCAGAAAACGATGCGCTTGCACGCCCGCCCTTCGATCTGCCTACTCGCGAGCGGGTCATTGCAGAGGTGAACTCCGCGTTGGCGTCTTACGGCGTGAAGGCGGCGGCGGTGAATATCCACTACCTGAGCATGGGGCTGGATGTTGAAGTTGTGCTGCCGGATGCATCGTCGTCGCGCAAGCTGCCCAGCGAGGCGCAGCGGCTTGGGCGGCCGGATCTGGCGGCGCTCAGGACTCGCCTGGGCGCGCGCAGAGTGGAACTGCTGCAGGCATTGGACGCGGTGTCCGCGGAAGTCGATGCGGAAACGCTCGCCGCAAAAGGCGGTGTAGGCATTGGAGGGCGCACGAAGGCGACGGAACCGCACAGCGCCACCTAAGCCTTGCGGGCACCGCGCGAGCATGCCGCCGCCCGCGTGGCGTGTTTATGCCATCAACGGATCACAGCGGCAGTTGCGTATCGAATTTGATCTCGCGCAGCACCACGCTCGTGCGAACCTGCGCAACGGCGGGAATTTTGAAGATGCGTTCGTGCAGAAAGCTGTCGTACGCCTTGATGTCCGGCGCGACGATTTTGAGGATGTAGTCCGATTCGCCGGTCGTGCTGTAGCATTCGGTGACTTCGGGGCAGGTGGCGATTTCCCGCTCGAACTGTTCCACGCCGCCTTCGGTGTGCCGCGTGAGATGGATGTGGGCGAGGGCGCACACGTGCAGCCCAAGTTTTTCCCGATCCAGCAGCGCCGTGTAGCGCTGGATGACCCCCGACTGTTCCATGTCCTTGATGCGCCGCCAGCATGGCGTGCTCGACAGGCCGACCTGGTCGGAAATTTCTTGCACCGAGCGGCGTGCATCGAGCTGCAATAGGCGCAGGATTTTTTGAGAGAACGTATCGAGTGTCAACTGCGCCTCCGTTTGCGTCGCCGTATCAACGCATGGTAGAGGGCGCGAAAATGAAACGCAATGTAAAACGGCCCTGGCGAGGGAGATTACCTAATTTGCCGGTTCCTCGGTGGTGTTTTGTCCTGTGCCGTCCCCATCTTTACCAAGTGCCAGCGTGATCGCCTGACTTGCGCGCAAATCCTTCAGCATGTTGCAGAAAAGCGCGCCTTGTTCGATCGCGTCGTCCAGCGCGACATGCGTATGCGGATGTTCGTCGAACCAGTGCTTGGGAAAGCGCGGTTTGATGTTTTTGCGGTACGGCAGGCCCGTCATGGCGAAGGCCAGCGTCTTGATGTCGAGCGCCGACCAGGAAAACGGACAGCGGCCGACAAACCGCATCATGTACCAGAACATATAGGTGAAGTCGAAGCCGGCCGGCATCGCCACGAACACGGGTTTGCCCGGCAATGCCTCGACCCAGTCGACGTACGCCGTCAATGCGGCCTCCGGCTTCTGCAAATCCTTGCGGCAGGCTTCCCATGCTTCGGGCTGCGTCTTCCACCACGCTTCCTGCACGGGATGCGCCTTGGCTCCCTCGAGCAACTCCAGATTCGCCGAGAAGGTGGCGATCAGGCGCTTGTCTTCGGTGTAGGCGGCGGAGGCGAAACTGAGCATGGAATGCGGACCGGGAATCGGGCCGTCCGCTTCGACATCCGTGCTCACGTAGATTTCGCTGCTCATGCCTCGACTCCGTCGGCGACGTACGGATTGGTGCGGCGTTCGGCGCCGAACGTCGAAGTGGGACCGTGACCTGGGACGAAGGTGATGTCGTCGCCGAGCGGCCAAAGTTTTTCGCGGATCGAGCGCACCAGATCCGCATGATTGCCGCGCGGAAAATCCGTGCGTCCGATGGAGCCGGCGAACAGCACATCCCCCACCAGCGCTAGCCGATGCGCGCGGCTGAAGAACACCACATGGCCCGGCGTATGGCCGGGGCAGTGATAGACCTCGAGCGTTTCGTCGCCGAACTGCACGCTCTCGCCGTTCTGCAGCCAGCGATCCGGTTCGAACGCTTCGGCGGTTGGAAAGCCGAAGCGCGTGCTTTGATCCGGCAGCTTGTCCAGCCAGAAGCGTTCGTCGGGATGCGGGCCTTCGATCGGCACGCCGTAGCGCGTGGCCAGCGTTTTGGCGCCCGCGCAGTGATCGATGTGGCCGTGCGTCAGAAAAACTTTTTCGACCGTCACATTCTGCCGTGCGATTTCGCCGTCGATGATGTCGAGGTCACCGCCCGGATCGACGACGGCCGCGCGTCCGGTTGCCTCGCAAACGAGCAGCGAACTGTTCTGCTGGAACGGCGTGACGGGGATCAAGGTGACTTTCATGGATGACGGCGCCGCTGGAAAAACATTGATTGTACCGGCCTCTCGTCCGCGTTCGCTGAGGGCGCTGAAGCCCCGGCGCAGCGGGCTTCGAGATGCTCATTCTTGCAGCAGGAGTGAAAATTCATCAAGGTTTTCAGTCGCTTGCCAACCCGGAATTCTGTTTTAGGTATAATGCACCCCATGCGCAGGGAACTGTGCATGCCACAAGGCGATGCGTCCCCATCAAAAATGGGCACGCGGATCGCCACTCAAGTATGGGCTGTCGCACTTTTGGACGGCCATCAAGTATCGATGCTTTCGATGCACACGTCTTGCCCAGCCAGGCGCCGCGCGCCTGCTACGGACTTAACTGCCGTGACGCTGGGTGGGGCCTACGCCGCCGTTCCTGCGCGCTGAGTTGCGCGCGCAAGAACGTGTTTGCCACGTTCGATGGCGGCATGTGGGGTCTGGTCAGGCTGCCGGGGACAGGTTGCGCCAGACGTGAAAATTAACCGTGCGGTAGCGGCTGAATGAGCCGCATCCGGGCTTTGACGTTCTGCGCTTGTCTGCGCGGCGCGTTGTCGTCCATTGCCGCCGGAGTCGCAGGCAACACGCTCAACTTTGGCGTGATGCGGCTCGACAATGTGATTGCACGTCTTATGAAAACTCGGTTATCCCGTGGTCTGGGGACTCTTTTTGCCTTTTTTGTGCTGGCCGGTTGCGCCACGCCTCCGGGCGCTAGCAACACGTCGGAAAGCGGCGCGCCGCAGAGCACGAAACTGACGCAAGCGGGCTCCTTTGGACCGCAAGCTTTCGGTAGCGCGCCGGCCTCCGGCGCGACTGCTCAAGGCTCGTCGCTGGCCGATGCAAAGCCTCTCACCGATGAAGGTTCCGGCATTTCGGACTTTCATCAGACCGGTCGCGCTTCGTGGTACGGCCGCGGCTTCCATGGCCGCCGTACCGCCAACGGCGAACGCTACGACATGCACGCGCTGACCGCCGCGCATCGTACGTTGCCGCTCGGCTCCTATGTGCGTGTGACCAATCCGGCCACGTCGCGCTCGGTCGTCGTGCGTATCAACGACCGTGGTCCGTATGCGCGTGGCCGCGTGATCGATCTTTCCATGGCTGCCGCGTCCGCGTTGAACATGCGCCATGCCGGTACGGCACGGGTGCAGATCGAAGGTCTGACGCAGCAGGAAGCACGCGACGCGCGTAATGAAATGCTGGCGTCGAATTCGGATTCGAGCGCACAGAAGTGATATGACGGCGGCGAGCGCGGCTAAGGCGCGCTCCTCGTAGCGCCGCGTCGGCGGCCTCACGGGTTGTGTCCGTGGAAGAACGAAGGGCCGCTTTGTGCGGCCCTTTTTCGTTGGTCCGCCAGCTTTACTCTTCGTCTTCTTTCTTCAGCGTCAGCGCACGCGTGTACAGCGCGTTGCGCGACGCTCCGGTGATCGCCGCCGCTACTTTGGCCGCGCTACTCACCGTCAACTCCTCCAGCAGAATGCCTAGCAGCGCGTCGTGATCGTGTTCGCCGGCGGCTTCCGGCTGCGCGCCTTCCACCACCAGCACAAATTCGCCGCGCTGCCGGTTCGGATCAGCGGCGAGCCACGTTGGCGCTTCGGCCAGGGTGCCGCGATGCAGCGCTTCATGTAACTTCGTCAATTCCCGTGCGATGAGCAGTTTGCGCTCGCCGCCGAATGCGTCGGCCAGCGCCTGCACCGTTTCGACGATCCGGTGCGGCGCTTCGTAGAACACCATCGCGTGGGGATGGCTTGCGAGCGGCTGCAGCGTCGCGGCGCGGGCTTTGGCTTTGGGCGGCAGGAAGCCGAGAAACGAGAACGTCGCGACCCAGTCACCGGCCACGCTCAGCGCGGTCGCGAGCGCGCTTGCGCCGGGCAGCGGGATGATGGGAAAGCCGGCTTCACGGACCGCGTCGACGAGTTTCGCGCCGGGGTCCGAGATGCCCGGCGTGCCCGCATCGGACACGTAGGCCACGCGTTCGCCCGCTTGCAGATGCTCGATCAGACGCAGTGCCGCGGCGCGCTCGTTGTGCTGATGCACGGCGACGAGCGGTTTCGAAATGCCGTAACGCGCGAGCAGTTGCCCCGTGTTGCGGGTGTCTTCGGCGGCGATGCGGTCTACCAGTCCGAGCACATGCAACGCGCGCAGCGTGACGTCGGCGATGTTGCCGATCGGCGTGGCCACCACATATAGCGCGGCAGTGGGGTACTGCTGCCCTTGCGCGAGTTCGGAGAGAGGAGTCATGAGGCAGAAGACACAAACAGACGGAACGAGGCCGCCATTGTGCCACGCGGTTCCAGGCGATCCGCGTGGCGGCCCGGCCGTGAGCGCGCCGGCGCCGAGCGGTGCCCTCACCAGGCCGCACAACTTTTCGGGACTCGTCGGGTCCAAACTCGTCGGCGCGGTTTTCGAATTGCGTGCGCAGGAATTTTTGCAGCGCCAGCGTTTGCGATTCGTCGCGCGCAATGTGTCGTGCCGCGGCGGCGAGATCGATCTGGTCATGCGCGAACGTGATGGCGCGCTGGTCTTCGTCGAAGTCCGCGCGCGTGCGCAGAAGCGCTACGGCGGCGCGGCGGCGAGTATCGGCTGGCAGAAGAAGCAGCGCATCGTACGCGCCGCGCAACATTTTCTGGTGACGCGTGCCGCCGGCTGGCGCGATCAACCCGCGTGCCGCTTCGACGTGATCGCGTTCGAAGCCGGCCGTCTCGTGTGGTTGCGCGACGCGTTCCGTGCCGACGAAGTCTGACGCCAGGCGCGGAGAACGCGCGTGAGTGCGATAAACTTGCGCTCGCGTGCAGGCCACGGGGCAACGTCGACAACGCGGCGAGCAGTGCGATGAGCGATGGTTTGCGCGCCTGCACCGCGTTGCCGCTCTGATTCATCGAAGCGGCACGACCTGGTAATACGACTTCACAACACGGCCGCGCAGTGCGGCCCATTCGCGGCAGAAGATAGAGACTCGATGTCAGTCGAACGCATTCAACAACACTTCCGCGACAGCGCGGCAGTCAAACTCGAAGCCCTCGAAACCCTGTCGATGCCGATCGCCGCTGCGATCGACACGATGTTCGCCGCGCTGGCCAACGGCAATCGCATTCTCGCGTGTGGCAACGGCGGCTCGGCGGCCGACGCGCAACACTTCGCCGCCGAACTGATGGGGCGCTTCGAGCGCGAGCGGCCCGGCTTGCCGGCGGTCGCGCTGACCACCGACACCTCGGTGTTGACCGCCATCGCCAACGACTACGCGTTCGAACAGATTTTCTCGAAGCAGGTTTGGGCGCTTGGCCAGCCGGGCGACGTGCTGCTGGCGATCACCACGTCCGGCAATTCCGCCAACGTGCTCGCCGCGATCGAGGCCGCGCATGAGCGCGAAATGATCGTGGTCGCGCTGAGCGGCAAGGGCGGCGGACGCATGCAGGAAGTATTGAGCGATACCGATATCCATATCTGTGTGCCGTCGGATCGCACCGCGCGCATTCAGGAAGTGCATTTGCTGACCATCCATTGTCTGTGCGACGGCATCGATGCCATGTTGCTGGGCGAAGACTGAGACTGATTCCGAAGGAGAGCTAGTTGATGAGCGTATTCCGCGTCAAGAAGACACTGGTGAGAACCGTGCTGGTGGTTGGGTTCGCGGCGGGGCTGTCCGCAACGTTGCAGGGTTGCTTTCTCGCTGTTGCCGGCGCGGCGGGCGGCAGCGCGCTGGTGGCGACGGACCGGCGCACGCTCGGTGCGCAGACCGAGGATCGCGAGTTGCAGGTGAAGGCGCTCTCGCAGATCAGCCAGAACTTGCCCGACAACGCGCACGTGAACGTGACGGTGTTCAATCGTCGCGTGCTGCTGACCGGCGAAGTGGCGGGGGACGTGTCGAAGCAACGCGCGGAAACCATCGTGCGTGGTTTGAACAACGTCAGCACGATCGTCAACGAACTGACGATCATGCCGGCCAGTTCGTTCTCGTCGCGCACCAACGACACCTACCTCGAGACGCGTGTGAAGACCGCGCTGATCGCCGAGAAGAACATTTCGGCGAACAACTTCAAGGTGGTGGCCGAGCGTGGCTCGGTGTATCTGATGGGCCTCGTCACGATGGATGAAGGCAATCGCGGTGCGGATGTCGCGAGCCGTGTGCCGGGCGTGGTGCAGGTCGTGAAGGTGTTCCAGTACATTCAGCCCGCGGAAGCCGCGGCGGCTGCCGCCGCAGCGGGGACGGCGCCCGTAGCGGCGGCTTCGCAACCGGACGCGAGCGCGCCGACCGTCGGCACTATTCCTGATTCGTCGGTGAGTTCGCGGCCGCTCGAACAGCAGACGCCCGCGCCGGTCACCAATTCGAACGCGGTGCATCCGGGTAACCCGAAGGCGACGACGCCGTGATGCGCGGCGTTGCCTTGGTGATCAGCGCGCTGGCGGTCAGTGCGCTGGCGGGTGCCGTTGTGCCGGCTGCGCGTGCCGCCGATGCGCCGCGCGGCCAACTGGTCGCCAACGCGAATGCTTGCATGGGATGTCATGCGGTGGATCGCAAACTGGTCGGCCCGTCGTTCCAGCAGATCGCCGCGAAGTACAAGGGCGACGCCCAGGCGCCGGCGAAATTGTCGCGCAAGGTGAAGGACGGCGGCTCTGGCGTGTGGGGCATGATTCCGATGCCCGCGCATCAGTCGATGAGCGATGCGGATATTCGGGCGGTGGTGGATTGGGTGCTTGCAGGGGCGCCTTCCAGGTGATGGTTTTTGTCGTTTTGCTGGTTCCGGCCGGCTTGGCAAAACGGAAAATGCCTGTGCTAGAATTGTTCGCACGTTGGGGGGGTAGCTCAGCTGGGAGAGCGTCGCGTTCGCAATGCGAAGGTCGGGAGTTCGATCCTCCTCCTCTCCACCATCACGTGTTCCAGGCAGTTCCAGAGAATTCCGCAAACCCCGCGCCCCGTAAGGGCCACGGGGTTTTTGTTTCCATTTCGGGATTGTGGTTTCCGTTGACAGCCGGGGGCGTTTCGGCGCAGCTTTGGGGGCATCAGGCCAGATTTTCCGTGTGGCCAGAATTTGTGCCCCCAAAGCAAGGGGAGGTGTCCCATGCCTCTTACCGATCTGGAAGTTCGCCGGGCTGCGCCTCGTGAGAAGCCATACCGGGTCTCCGACGGCCGCGGAATGTATCTCGAGATTTCTCCGTCTGGCGGGAAATACTGGCGCCTCAAATATCGATTCAACGACCGGGAGAAGAGGCTGGCGCTAGGCATCTACCCCGATGTCACGCTCGCCCATGCGCGAAAAAAGCGCGATGAAGCCCGTGCGATGCTTGCCGATGGTATTGATCCCGGTCAGGCCAAGAAGGACAAGAAGCGCCTCGCACGGCTTAACACCGCCACCGCGTTCGAGGCCGTCGCGCTCGAGTGGTTCGAGCAGCAGGCGCCCGGCTGGGCACCCAGCCACTCCGAGAAGATCATGGGGCGACTGAAGAAGGACCTGTTTCCCTGGCTTGGCTCGCGTCCCATTGCGGACATCAGTCCACCCGAAGTCCTTGAAGTGCTGCGCCGTGCCGAGAAGCGCGGTGCTCACGACACCGCACACCGGCTGCTGCAGAACTGCGGTCAGATATTTCGCTACGCCGTGGTGACCGGACGCGCCATGCGCGACGTCAGCGCCGACTTGCGCGGCGCGCTGCGGCCCAACCGGCATACCCACTTCGCCTCGATTACGGATCCCGAGAAGGTCGGAGAGATGCTGCGGGCCTTTGACGGCTTTTCCGGGACGCTGGTCGTGCGCGCGGCGCTGCAACTTGCGCCGCTGCTGTTCGTGCGACCCGGTGAGTTGAGGCAGGCCGAGTGGGCGCAGATTGATCTGGAACGGCGCGAATGGTCCTTTACTGTTTCGAAGACGAAGACCGAGCATCTGGTCCCGCTTGCTAACCAATCTGTGGAGATCCTGAAGGAGTTGCAGGCGCAAACCGGCCAATGGCGTTGTGTCTTTCCGGGCCGCGATCGTAGAAAGCCCATGAGCGGCGCGGCGATCAATGCCGCGCTGCAGCGACTGGGCTTCGACACGAAAACCGAGATCACCGGCCACGGATTCCGGGCGATGGCTCGAACAATCCTGCATGAGCGGCTTCGATTTCCCGCCGAAGTCATTGAGCACCAACTGGCGCACCGGGTGCCTGACTCGCTCGGCAGCGCCTACAACCGCACGCGGTTCATTGACGACCGGTTCGTCATGATGCAGGCGTGGGCCGATTACCTGGATCGGCTGAAAGCGGGGGCGGAGGTGGGACCGATTCGGCCGCGGTGTGTTTGAGGCGGAAGTCCTGACGCACCGCGTTTGTTGCCGATGGGTGGCGAGTCGCTCGTCACGTGTGACGGAGAGGACTTGTTTTCGCGGGAATGTAGACAGTTGGCTGACAACCAGCTGTGGGGTTACTTCACGTTTCCCCCGCGATCTTGCACGGTTGAAATCACGTTTAGATTCGTTGGGGTTACGTCGTGCGTACATGTCCGTTCATATCGCCTTCACGTTCATAGATTTTCCGTATCCGGTCTGATCTGGAAGCTGAACGTATCTTGAACGACCAGGGAGCCGGGTTCATTATTTCCGCGCTCCGTCTTGCTGTGAAATGCCGGACCGGTTTGCTGCCGGACTGGACCCTTTGCCGGGCGGTTGAGAGAAGTCTTTGTGTTGCCGCGCACATTCGAAGTGCCATCCGCTCGACGAGCGTTGGCGCGCCGTTTCTTCGTCTCCTGCAGCGCGTATCGAAGCGCACTGGTCGTAACGTTGATGCCCGCCTGTTTTGCCTGTTCGATTAGTTGTTCGACCGAATACCCTTTGGCGCGGGCCGCATCGATATGGGCGCGCACGTCCTGCATCGCGTCGCGTACCGTAATGCGTCGCTCGGAGGGTGGCTTTTCCGGTAGCGCGTCGAGCAACCGTGCGAACTCGTCCCATTGGGCTTTCGTGTAAGTCTTCGGTGCTGGCATGATGATCTTCCGTTTGCGCTGGTGAGCAGTGTGTCGAACTGATCGTGCATCCCGCTCGTTGGCGCGTCAACGCCGCATTCGTGCGCGGTGTGGACGATGGCGGATCGCCTTGGACGGTCGTGGGACGCTGCGGAAGGACGTACTTTTTTCTGTTCGTGGCGGAGGCGCAACGACATCTGTCAAGGTAATGCCATGCCGCAGAGAAGCGCGTGAAGTTTGGCGGCATCGCTCACCCGTCGAGCGTGCATGTCACGTTCGCTACCGCTGAAGATATTTGCCCATGACTACCGATTGGGATTCGTGCGCGGTATGGGTTATTGTTGGCGCGATCGGATTACGCGACGCATGGGACGCAGCTTCCTGTCTCTATCCACCTTGCGTTTACTAATGAAGGTAGCCACAACGCACATATTGGCGACGTCCTTGGTAACCCGGTTCTGCGCCAGTTGGGTCGAGTTCAGGTCTAGTGTGAATACGTTTGAAAATCCACCCTAAAAATTGAAGAAGATAACGGTACAGCAGGATAGGCTACCGCCGGTTTTGGGCGCCATTCGTCCGCGAGCATGGCGGAGTGGTTGAACGGGCTAAGCCCCTAACCAGTTGATGGCTCTCGTGAACGTTGTGCAAACGTACATTTTCGTAGACGCGGTGCGGCGAACCTAACCAACTCTCTCGCCGTCGAGCACGTCGCCGGCGATGCGAGAATGCTGTTGCGGCGCCACGTTCCTTGATAGGGTCCCCGAATGCCCGGTTGCCGAACCCGGCACGCGCGGGTGTATCGAGTGCTGCCTGATTGAATCCGGCCGCGCGGCGTCACTAATCCAGGTTGTGAACTCCGGTGATCGCCGCTTCGATCGTGCTGTTTGCGCGCGCACAGAGATTGACATAGTAGATTGGGGACCGAGAGCTCTGCGTGGAACCGGCCGCATAGCTTAAGTTCCAGCGACAGGCAGGTTCCCGCAAATCGCCCGAAGCTGCCGCGAAATAATGAAGACATGCAATCAGTGTGTGGATCGACTTGTACAACGCCGTGCGAAAAATGAACGAGCCCAATGCGCAGGCATCTGGAGACGGACAGCGCAGTTCTTCGGTGCCGACGTCTCATCGCACACCAGGTTGTCGACTGGATCAAGGAAGAGTATTCCACGCTTGAACAAATACTGCCTACAGCTGCAATCGGCAACGGTGCTGCCGGCATGATTCGTAGCGGTGTGAATCAGATCCTCAAGAAGGTGTCCGATGATCGCGACCATATGCTGCGCAAGGAGTTCGACTCGGCCGTTCAGGTGTTGATCGCCAGACTGAAGAGCGACCGCAGCTTCCCGGAGAAAGGTGAAGAACTCAAACGCCATTTGCGCGACGGCGAAATGGTCAGCACCTACGTCAAGGACTTGTGGAGTGGCGTTGCGCACGTGGATCAAGACCGATGTGTCAAATCCGCACTCGCATGATGCATGCAAAGATCGCCGCGATGGGCGAATGGCTCGGCGCCGAACTGGCGTCTAACGCCGAGCTGCGCGTATCACTGAATGCTCATATGATCAAATCAGCGGAATCGATGGTGCCTGAACTCGCCGGTTTCCTCACGCGACATATCAGCGACACAGTCAAGAACTGGAACACGCGTGAGATGTCGCATCAAATTGAATTGAACATCGGTAAGGATTTGCAGTGCATTCGGATCAACGGAACCATTGTTGGCGGATTCATCGGGATGCTGCTTTATCTGGGAGCGCATCTGCTCGATCTGGCCAGGATTCACGTCGCGTAACGAAATCGGCCAGAAACTCGTAGATACCGTCACCGACAGGAAGTACGGAGCGGTGGCAAATGTCCGTCGCAACGCCGAGGATGGGCATAGGTCACCCCTTGCGCCTGGTACCGATTTTGTCCGCGTGCGGGGCAGCAATGCCCTCGGGCGTTTCCAGGCGTTACGCCCTGTTGGCGCCTCCCATGCACCGGCTCTGGCATGTCGATGCAAGCGCATTTCCGAGCCCGGCGTGAAGAACACTTCCATGTGTCGGGCCGTATGCCGCTGACTTGCACTTGTCGCGAGTACGGCAAGCAAATGTTTACCAGCCCACGAACCGCGCGTCGGATTCTCGAGAGACCTCCTGCTAAATAGCGTTAGAAAAAGCAAGCCCACGTCGCAGCACGCGGAGAAAAGGGGGCAACGTTGACCGCCTGTTCTGCATTGCAATGCATCACCGATGCCACTGTCGCCAACTCCGCCCATTCCGCCAACTACGGCACGCTGCTCTTTGCCGCTCAACGTAACTTTCCATCGGTTCTTTCAAAGCGACACAATCGATCTACCGACCGGGATTGCGGATTCTTCGATCGACCTCAATCGCGGGAGCCAGGTCAGCTGGAACTTGCGCCAACCTGGATCATCCGACCTGTGCGCTGAGATGAACTTACCCAGCTTGATAATGCTGCAGCAGCAGCTCTAGCATGCTCTGCCGATGTCGCTCTATCTTGGCGGTATTCCATTGTTCCTTGCCCATCAGATGGAAAATGTGCGCCAGCTTCAATGCGTCATAGGTCGGCTTGCGCTCAAAGTCGACGCGCTTCTTTTCCGGATCCTGATTGCTGTAGGAGGAATTCTCGCCCGGGCTGAGTAGGGCCAGGTTGCCGAAGCTGTTCAGTATGGCGGGTTCGAGCTGTTCCTGGCGATACTCATGTTGCTGGGGGTGGACATGCTCTACTGAGTTTTTCGAAGCAATGCGGAAATCGCGCCAATATCTTTCGGCCAGAAAGGGCAGCTTTTCGCGGCATTTCCACAATACGTATTCCAGCTTCTGAAACCAATAATGTTCGAAGCCTGTACCCAGTGGTTTTCGCAGATGATTTTCAATCTCGGCAGGAGAATGGCATTCCGATTTCTGCCCGCATAACAGCGCGAAGCTGGCTTCCTTTTGCGTATTCTGGGCCAGGGAAAGTACGTTATCTATCTTTTCCAGCTCGCGCAACGCGATGTCCATCGACTTAAGCTCATTCGACGCATTGCCGGTTGTGAGCGCCGTGGGCTTCATCATCAGCGCCAGAAAGGGGCTGAGCCAATACTGGGCGCTGCGCTCACCGGTGAAGTTCCGGACAGCCTGAAGCTGAACCAGGTCCGGCGTGAGTTCAGGGTAAAAGCGGTTCAGCCGTTTCACACCCTTGCTCTCGCTCAGCGTCACGCTGCCCAGATGCAGGTGCTCGACGTCGCCATCTCGTTGCAGCCATTTCGCTACCCAACGGTCAAACTGATAGCGCACCCGCCACAGGCATTCAATGAAAGCGATGGCATCCGCCTCGTTCCCGTTTTCGACGAACTCGTGGAAACACTCACCAAAGCGCGCCGCGTTGAGCCGGCAGCTAATGTCGCCTTCTTCCCGTTCGGCGCGGAAGATACGATAAGTGTGCATCAGCAGCAGCGGAAAGCCGATGATGGAGCGACAGTACACCGTGCTGTCGTCTTCTTTGACAGAAGGCGCTCCTGCTGGCCCGTCTTCTGTGCCGAGCTGGACATTCACCTCCGCAGCCAGCTCCGCCAATGTTTGCCCTATGGTCTGCGCCTGATCGCTCTCGTCCTGCAGAAAGCGTTCCGCATCGAATTGCGCGAGGTCATCGAAGCGCAGCTCTTGCCAATCGGCATGGGGGAAAAGCTGCCGCACATTGCGCTCAAAGTAATTGTTCAGATTCTCGCAGGCTTGCCAGATGGCATCGTATCGGCGCTTGTGGCGACGAATCTTGCGCAGCAACTGTGCCTTGAGGATATCGCTCTGCTCTAGCTGCACGCCGCCTGTGTTGATGCGGGTGAACAAACGGTTCGGCTTCGACCCCAACGTCAGGTTGCGTTGCCGCGCCGGTCGCTGCATCGCGACGCACCTTCCTGATGTGAGAGCGGGCGTATTGTTTTCGACGTCACGACGTTCCCTGACGCGGCGTGGACCGACGTCCGCTTCAATCGGGCCGGCGTCGTTCGACCGTAGCTGCAAGGGACTATAGGAAATCTTCGGGACATCTCGTGACTCGATGTGAATCTGTTGTGTTGTAGCTGCTCAGTAAACATTGGGCAAAGGCGAGAGTCGATCGGCCGTTTCCTGAGCAGAGTCCTTGTCGATGCGTGCGTGCAAGAATCGGGAAAAGTAAGAACGGCAACAAGAGAGGGAAGTGCGACTCCAAGCGCAACGTCACCAAGGATAAACGGCAACAAGGTGGGTGGCGAAACCCTGCTTGCCGTGCCTGTTACATGGCTTTGAGGCCTTGCCCGTTCAGGTCCTGGCATCACCAGAGAGCCAGACACCGGAACGAAGCCTGGTGGGACTGGCGGCCGCCGAGTTGGTCCGAAGAGGCTACTGATCCGTCAGTGTAGGCGGTCGCCACCGGCTGGCCCCGTTCCGGAGTCGGCCACCGTGGACACCGGCGGGGCGGCTTCGGGCGCACCGAAGTCGATCAGCCCTTCGTCGTTGTAGGTCCGAACGATGAAATCCAGCAAGGACGCAAACCGATTGACGACGAACACGAAATTCCCGGCAATTAAACCGTGCACATACGGCAGCACGTAGGCGACCGTCAGGTCTTCATCGCGGTCCAAGGCAAACACAGGCAAGAAGACCTCCTCGTTCAATCGTCGCGCCAGCCCTTGCTTCTGGTCAGTAGGAGCCAGCCTGTTCAGCGGAAGGTAGGTGCTGAGCCGGATGAACTTTCGGTCCGTGACCAAGGAAACGCTATATCCGATACCTTTCTCAGTACGCAGCGAGATATGGTCGTGTTCCACCGTGTATGGCACCAGGCCGCTATCGCGGACATGGACATTCAGGATCTCGATGGTGACGTCGGATTCAGCAAAAATTTTGGTGAAATGTTTCTCCTGGTGGTAAGTGCGTTGTACCGATGCAGCCAGGCAGGTGCTGACCTGCCGGATTTCGGTTGTTATGCCGTCACGGAGGCAGAGCCTTTAGGCACGAATATCCGGGAACCGTGCGATCAACGGTTCTACAAGCTCAAATCCCCGAAGCTGCTCAAGCCAGCGTTCCGGGATGCCGTCAAGGCCGAACCTGATTCCGGCGAGACCGCAAGCGACTGCTGCCGTCGTATCTGTGTCATGTCCAAAGCTGATCGCAGTCCGGGCAACTTCTGAGAACGATTTTTCTTCCAGCGCCTTGCGCGCTGACCAGAGCGTGTCGACCACGTAGCCGGTCCCACGCGCTTCGCTCGACCTGGGAAAGCTCCTCAGTTCATCGAGCTCTGCCAGAAACGCTTTCTGTTCGTGAGGATCAGACCAGGCCTGGTAAATTTCCTCGAGACGCTGATCTGCCCACGACCAGGGGTCCGGTAGCTTGTTCAGATACCCGCGTGCGATGAGGCAGTAGAACGCACAGGCGACCAGCGACCGAGGGTGCCCATGAGTCGGCATCGACTGCAGATGAGCGCTCCTGGCTAGCTCACGATCTGGGCCGGTAGCCAACAATCCTTCCGGTGAAGAACGTTCTTCACCGGTGCTTTGCAAAGTTCTCTCGCACAAGCCGTTTCAGGCAGGCAAGTTGGTCATCCCACGGCCATGCCGATATGTCGTCGGGTAGTCTGGTGCCAAATCGCCGGTTACCACCTGAGAGGCAGAACAACGTTATCTGTGTCGGGCGTGAGAACTCCGGGATGACTTCAAGGTAAGGCTGGAAGTCTTTTCTTGCCTCATCTTTCTCACGCTTTGCTGGAGCCTGTCAGATTTTCTGTGTGCCGAGGTCATGAGACGATAACGGAAATAACGTCCTATGACCGAAGCAACCGTGACAAAGAAGAACAGGAACCCGAAGGCACCGAAGCTGTTTCCCGACGAGTTGATCGACCAATTGCTTGCCCAGGTGCAGGGCAAGGATGCTGAGTCGGTCCTGGGCGAATCAGGTCTGGCCGGCCAGCTCAAGAAACGGCTGGCCGAGCGCATGCTCGCGGCCGAGTTGAGCCACCATCTGGAAGCCGAGACCGGGCAAGGCAAGTCCGGCAACCACCGCAACGGCACCAGCCCCAAGACGGTCATCACGCCCAATGGCGAACTGAATCTGGACATTCCGCGTGACCGGCAGGCGACATTCGAGCCGCAGTTGGTGGGCAAGTATCAGCGCCGGCTGCCGGGCTTTGACGATCACGTCATCAGCATGTACGCGCGCGGCATGAGCGTGCGCGAGATTCAGGGCCATTTGCTGGAGCTATATGGCCTACAGGTGTCGCCCGATCTGATTTCGACCGTCACCGACGAGGTGCTGGCCGAAGTCGAACAGTGGCAGCAACGCCCGCTCGAGGCGATGTATCCGATCGTGTATTTCGACGCACTTCGACTGAAGATCCGCGACGAAGGCACGGTCAGGAACAAGGCGGTGTACCTCGCGCTGGGCATTCGGGCCGACGGGCGCAAGGAAGTGCTGGGTTTGTGGATCGAGCAAACCGAAGGCGCCAAGTTCTGGCTGAAGGTTTTCAACGAGTTGAAGAATCGCGGTTTGCACGACATCCTGATTGCGGTGGTCGACGGCCTGCGTGGGTTCCCGGAGGCCATCGAGGCGGTGTTTCCGGCCGCGCAGATCCAGACCTGCATCGTGCATCTGATCCGTAATTCGCTGAATCTGGCGAGCTGGAAGGACCGTAAGCCGTTGGCTGCGGCGCTCAAGCCGATCTATCAGGCCGCCACCGCCGAAGCCGCTGAGGCGGCGCTGCAAGCCTTCTCGCAAAGCGAATGGGGCAAGAAATTCCCAACGGTCGCCGCGATGTGGCAGCGCCAATGGGAACAGGTCATTCCGTTCTTCGCCTATCCGCCGGAAGTACGCAGAATCATATACACGACAAATGCGATCGAAAGCATGCACATGCAGCTTCGCAAGATCGTCAAGAACCGCGGTCACTTCCCAAGCGACGAAGCCGCCAGCAAATTGCTATACCTGGCCTTGCGCAACATCGAAAAGGACTGGAAGATGCCACCTATCACCTGGCGGCAAGCAGTCAATCAGTTCGCCATTCTGTTCGGCGAGCGGTTCACCAGCGCCATCAACTGAGATTTCTAACCGGCCTCAGCACACAAGATTTCTGACACGTCCCTTTGCTGCGGCCTCACGCTCTCGCCGTAACAGGACATTGTTTTCAGCCATCACCTGCTTTAACAGATTGTCATCGATGGCGAACCGGCTCGATTGAAGTCTTTCCAGCAACAGGGCGTTGCCTTCTCCATGACCGAGCCAGCAATCCAGTCGTTCTATCGACTTCGAAAAGTTTGTGAATCCCAGTTCAGCAAAGAATGCTTTTGGGTCCAGTCCTGACTGTTCGATTACGTTCAGAAGCAGTTTGCCGATGGGGTAGTTGGAATGGCGCGCTCTCATTGTCCTTTCCTCCCTTGGCATTCAAACCGCTCGTGCTCGGCGTACGGAACAAGCGCAGCGAAGAAGCTGGCGATGTGAGGTGGGTCATAGGCGTACACGGGGAGCAAACCCTGCTTCATCCATTGTGCCGAACGGATTGCGCGAAAGCCGCCAATGACGCCATTTGTGCAGCGTGCCGCAACGGCCTCGCGCACGTCTGGCCGCGGCCTTGCGAAGAGGAATGACCCGGGGCGGACGGTGCCGGGAAGTCCGATCAAGAGGACGTGATGCTCAGGCGTTTCGATCTGAAACTGGAAGCGATCGAAGAGGCTGTCCAGCGAGGGCAGAATGCCCAGTAGAGGTTGTGTCATTTTTCTCTCCATCCCCGGTGGTTCGGCGTTCACCGGCCTCCGGGGTATAGAGGCATGGCGACGCTTTAGCAGAATTTATGAGTCGCGCTGCAAGTTGTGCTTTAAATCCGCGACATAAAACAAAAGAAACCGTCCGGCTTGCGGTAAAGCGGGTTGCTTCCCGCTTTAGCTGCATGTGTAATGCTCCGCCAACTGAAATTTGCCCGATCAGGTGGACGGGTGATTCAACGCAATAGCACGAGCTGAGGCGTCGCATCGTCTGCGGACCAGACAATTGCGTTCTGACGGTATTGCGCGCCAAGCGCCTTTGCGGCTTCGAGGGAGAGCCCGGGCACCAGATAACTCGCCTCGCCAGGCCACTTGTTTGACGGGTGCTTGCCGATACCCTCGATCGCGATCAAGCCAAGCCGCTTCAGTTCACACGCCAACGCCTCCTGACTGGCGGCGTTGAACTCAGCACTACACGTCTGGCTAAAAGGATTGCAGGCAGTCACGAATGCGCTGCAATTGACGTCGTGAGCTTTGTGCAGCGTGGCCAATGCGGGATTGGCCTGGCCAACCCTTAATGTCGTAGGCGCGTCGCCAAAAGCGAAGTATTCGGTTTCCAGGTAAGCCTGGATCGTTTCACTAGGAATCGCTGAGTCTGAAAACAAAAAACCCTCCGTTCAAGGAGGGTCGACGCGTTACCCGCTTGGTTGCTCTCATGAGAGCCACATTCGCTTTCGCGTTCCACCTTGCCCGGGGAGGCAGGTTGGCATGGGCGTCGACCCAATTCAGAATGCGAGTCGGATTAGATCACAGGCTTGCCCATTGTGTCAAGAAAAAAGTGCGGGATCATGTTTCTGCGATAGGTGGCGGCCTGTCCGCGCGCAAGGAAGTGTGCAGAACCTGCGGGGGCATCCAACCGTTCGCCATGTTTGCCGCGCGCTGTGTCGCATCGATCTGGCATGGTGGGCAGCTACGTGCGCGCTATAGCGTCACCGATTACATTGCGGCGATCGGCTTCTAAAGCGCCTGCATGTCGAAGCACATAGATTGTGTAGAAATCCCGATGGCGGATCGAAAACTGTTAGCGGCTGGCCAGTCGCTCAATGGCGAGCACGCCAGCTCGCATTTTTTCGACCGCCGAAGAATTCGCGGAGTGCACGATGATTCTTGGCGGCTTGAACCCACGCAACGCCACGGCCTCTTCGATCCAGAGGATTACATCGTACCCGGTGCCCCGTGCGTCATCCCCCAAATCATGATCCAGGCTGATTTCCTCGATGGCCCCGGTCTGGAGCAGTCGGATGGCCTCATCGGGCCAGAAAACGCGATGCCACCCGTCAGGTGTCGGCCGCGCATCGTCGAGAAACACTTTCATGTTTGCTTTACCCTGAAGAGGGTGCGTCCGCACAGGAGATAAGTATTATGCTGAAGTCCTTCAATAGGGCCTATGCCAATATGATTGCCTCCAAACGCGTTTCCAGGATCGAAGCTGAAGAGCCTGCCCTGCGGCTTGCCGTACTAATCGACGCCGATAACGCACAGGCCGCAGTCATCGAGGGCATTCTCGGGGAAGTGGCAAGATTCGGGGAGGCAACTGTGAAGCGCATCTATGGTGACTTTACGTCGCCGTGTAGCGCTTCCTGGAAGAAGGTCCTACAGAAGTACGCTATCAAGCCGGTTCAGCCGTTCGCCTATTCCACTGGCAAGAGCGCAACTGACAGCACCCTCATCATTGACGCGATGGATTTGCTTTACACCCGACGATTTGACGGCTTCTGTCTCGTGACAAGCGACAGCGACTTCACCGGGCTGGCAACCCGAATTCGGGAAGAGGGGGCCGATGGTGCTGGGCTTTGGGGAGCAGAAGACGCCGGATGCGTTCCGGAGTGCCTGCAACAAGTTCGTACTTACGGATCTGCTGCGGCCTGCGCCAGCGGAGACCATACCGGCAACGGCCAAGCCCGAGCCCGCTGTGGCGCCTGTACTACCGCCCGCAACTGCAGTATCCCAGGCCGCGGCGCACAGCATTCCGCAGGATTTCATGCTTTCCGCGCTTAGCCAGTCGTCCGACGAGAATGGCTGGGCGCATCTGGGCACTTTTGGGAGTTATCTCACGAAACTGCAGCCGGACTTTGACGCACGTGCCTATGGATTCAGGAAGCTATCCGACCTGGTGAAATCGCACCATGACATCTTCGTTACAGAAGAGCGCGCCGTACCCAGCCAAGCTAAGAAGCAGCTCTATGTTAAGCCCAGGTGAGGCCTTGGCGGGCGCTCATAGTGAGACTCCCTAGAGACCCAGTCATGCGCGGCGCGCGATAGCGGATTAGGGGAGGTGTGGCCAGATTGAAGTCCGAAGTGCGACCGGCGTCCCTAGCTGATCGCTGCTATCCGGCGCACCTCGACTGCAGCCAGCGTCGGAACTCGAGAGGTAGAACGCAATTTTATGGTTACAACTAGTTACACCCGAAAACATCGTGTGTATAGTAGGTGGCGTTGCATTTGGGGATTTGCATGTCCACAAAGAGAATATCGGTCAGCTATCGCGTGTCGGCCCGCTTCAAGGAATTGCTTAACGCTGCCGCGAAACATGAAAACCGAAGTCAGACGAACTTGCTCGAGACATTGCTTTTCGATTTCTGTCGAGCGCGCAAAATAGAAACAGATTCCGAGAGACCAGAAGCCGTGAGCCACTTTCAGTAATACCCGCCCCCTTGATGTTCGGCCGCGCGTCGCAGTAGCTTGCTGCGCCGTCCGTTCTTATCGACCGAATTCCCCGCGCCGGAAGCGCCAGACCCTGCGTCGCACCGCGGACGGATTCGTTTGACCTGGCCATTTCTAACTTGATGCGCTCATGAGCTTCGCTTCCGTTTCGCTGTCCACCATCTTGCATGCGTCCGTTTTGTCGGCACTGGCCTTCGCGCTAGCGTTTTTCATCGGGCAGTTCATGCTCCCCTTCTTGCGCGTCCGACGGGAACTCGGCCATGCCATCCGTGCACTGAAGGCGTTAAAGGACGCGGACCAGGGCGTCGATGCAGACAGCATCGGCGAAGAGGTCATGAAGGGAACCGCGTTCAAGCACTGCTGGGATGAATACCGCGACACCCTTCACGCTCAGAAGCACGTCAACGCGGCGGGCATGACGGAAACGGACCGCTGGCGCGCGACGGCTACCGCGAGCACGTTCTTCACCGAGCAGGCGCTGATTGACGCGCCGCTGCGCACGGAGTTCTACAAGCATCTGCCGGGCATTCTGACCGGTATCGGCATCATAGGCACGTTTTCGGGGCTGATTCTTGGCCTGAACGGTTTCAAGATCACGGACGATCCCCAAGTCGTGCGCGGAAGCCTCGAATCGCTTGTGTCGAGCGTCGGCGGCGCATTCCTGTTATCGGGCCTTGCCATCTTTCTCGCGATGATCGTGACGACCATCGAAAAGGCCATGGTCAACAAGCTCTACACGCTGCTCGACAAGCTCTGCGGCGACATCGACGGCTTGTTCGAGTCGGGCGCGGGCGAAGAATACTTGCAGCGGCTCGTCGAGGCCTCCGAAACCTCGGCCACGCAGGCAATGCAGATGAAGGAGTCGCTCGTCACGGACCTGAAACAGGTTCTGAGCGAGTTGACGCAACAGCAGATCGCGGCGATCACGAACACGAGCACTGAACTCGGCAGGTCGATCACGACGAGTCTGTCTGAAGGTTTGGCGGAGCCGCTCGCGCGCATCTCGAACGCGGTGCAGTCGGTCGGCAACAGTCAAGGCGAGGCGGTGATACATCTGCGGATCCGCGCGCGGTCGGCAATCGTCAGCAGTTGATCGATGCGTTCCAGGCGAGTCCCGGATTCAACGTGATCATCCTCTCGCCGTTAGCGGTCGGGTTGGTGTCGCACATAGAGAGAGTGACAAAGGAAATCGCGACTCGTTCGTCACTTGTCTAGGTTCGAAGGTGAATCAGACGCGCATTGATGTGCGCACCCCGAGCGCTTGAAACGTCCTACCTCGATATGAATGAGCGACGAAGTGAGCGGGCGCATCGGGAAATTTCGTGTCCGGTTGTGCGTCCAGCTAAGGCTGGCATGTTCAGCAGGAGTCAGTCCTGCCGGGGTAGGAGTCAGAGGCCCCGTAGCTTGGATAGCAGGGTGGCGGGAAACCAAGACTCTGAAGCCTATCGACAGGCATTTCCTAGGGGAATGCGCGAGTCATTGGGCCGTAACAAAAGTGAACGCAGATGTGGCCTCGAAAATGAAAAGCTCCGAGGGCCGAGCCCGCAACCGTGAGGGTGAAGGCAGCATGGGTAGCCGAAATCTGACCGATACGGCTATTCCACTTCGGCGGGGTGGAAGCGACGGCACGATGACAAGGACATGCCAAGCAACTGGAGAAGCCCTCCTCGCCCCGGCGCGAAATCGCCGGAGCAAGGTAGGCCCTATAACCGGCTAACCCGGGAAGTGGGCCGAAGGCGAGAGGGTGGCGGATGGGTCCGTAGTAGCGGCGAAGCTGGGTAACGCCGGTGGAGCGAAGGGGCCCTGCTGTTTGTAGTTTCCTCGACAACATGGGAGGCAAGGACGAGATGACAAAGGCGTCCAGCAGTTTGCAGGACCTGAGGCGGGGAATATACGTCAAGGCGAAGGCTGAACCGTCCTGGCGTTTCTGGGGGTTGTACGTCCATGTCTGCAAGATGGACACGCTGCGCGAGGCATATGCGCTGGCCAGAAAGAACAACGGCGCTCCGGGTATCGACGGAGTGACGTTCGAGGCTATCGAGGCGCACGGCGTGGAGGCGTTTCTTGAGCAGATACAGGGCGAACTGATCGGGCGGACCTACGTGCCGCTACGGGCTCGGCGGCAGGAGATACCGAAGGACGGGGGCAAAGTCCGTGTTCTTTCGATTCCGGCTATCCGTGACCGGGTGGTCCAGGGTGCGCTCAAGCTCATATTGGAGCCGATCTTCGAGGCAGACTTCCAATCGGGGTCGTATGGTTATCGTCCGAAGCGTACCGCGCATGAAGCGGTGCATCGGGTGGCGACGGCGATTGTTCAGTGCAAGACCCACGTCATAGACCTTGATTTGCGCGCCTACTTTGACACAGTTCGGCATCATCTACTGCTTCAAAAAGTGGCGCGTCGGATCAAGGACGACGACGTAATGCATCTGCTGAAGCTGATGCTGACTGCGTCGGGCAAACAAGGCGTTCCGCAAGGCGGGGTGATTTCACCGTTGCTCAGTAACATCTATCTCACTGAGGTAGACCGTATGCTGGAGCGGGCGAAAGAAGCCACGCGCAACGGGAAGTACACCTACGTCGAGTATGCCCGATTCGCTGACGATCTGGTGGTGCTGATCGATGCCCATCCGCGCCATGCGTGGCTGCTGAGGGCGGTGACCACGCGACTTCGGGAAGAGTTTGCCAAACTGCAGGTTGAGGTCAATGAAGAGAAGAGCCGCACCGTTAATCTAGACCGCTCAGAGAGCTTCGGCTTTCTGGGATTCGACTTCCGTCGACTCCGCAGCGTACAGAGGCAGGTGTGGCGGGCGCACTATACGCCAAAGCTGAAGAAGCGCACGGCGTTGTTGCGTAAGCTCAAAGACGTGTTTCGGCGATACCAGTCGCAGCCGGTAGATCGGGTGGTAGAACTGATCAATCCAGTGTTACGCGGTTGGGTGAATTACTTCGCTGTTGGACATTCCAGCGAGTGCTTCAGCTTCATCAAAGACTGGGTAGAAAAGAAGATCAGGCGCCACATGGGGCGCTCCCGGAATCGGCGGGGCTTCGGCTGGAAGCGGTGGAGTAGGCGCTGGTTGTATGAGGAACTGAAGCTGTTCAACGGCTATCGTGTTCGTCGTGCTGCCGCACCGAAAGCGCGCCCAGCATGATAGGTCCCATAAATCTTGACATGAAGCACACAGGAGAGCGTAGTGCCGGAAATCGGCCCGCTGCGTTCGACGTGGCGGGAGCTGGAAACGTGACCATGGTTAACGGATTGCGGGCCATCGCGAAAGCGGTGGAATCACCACCGGCGCCTATCGGTGCGCGCGCCAGTTCTCGACCCTACCACTCGGTGCGATGCTCCGCGCCCGGTGCGGCGGCTGGGACGCGCCTTGTCCACAGACCTGCCGGTCAGCGATATTCGAGGGCGTTCATAACGGGCCCCTTAAGCTTATTAAATGTGTGCCGTAAACGCATGAATCGTGTCTCCAGGCAGGCTAGTGCGTTCATGCCAGAACTGAACCGTCAAATCATGCGCCTGTTGCTCGATGCCGCGGACTCGGCGACCTCGCTCCCACCCTGTGAGCTTCCCGATGATCAGCGTGCGGCCTGACGCAGGATCTGCCCGAATCATCCCTCAAATCAACTCGCAAAAAAGTAAGGATAATGCTCATGTTGCAAATTCAGACCGACTGGATTTGTCTTCTCGACGAGTTCCGTCAATTGGCTTCGAGCGCTTCGCTGAAGTCCGATCAGGTCGACAACCTTGGCGCGCGTTTGCGCCACACTGAGTTGCTGCTGCCGGTGATCGGCTCATTCAGTGCAGGCAAAAGCAGTCTGTTGAATGCCTATCTCCAGAAGGAGATCCTGTCCGTCGGCCTCGCTCCGGAAACCGAGCTCGCGACTGAGTTGCGTTACGGCGAAGATCCGCATGCGCTCGCCATGCGCGCCGATGGAACCAGCGAACGGATGGACATCGACGCGCTCAAGTCGATTAAGGCTCGCGCGCGCGAGTTCACGCACGTCCAACTTTTCCTGGATGACGCACGGCTGAAAGCGATCGAGCCGCTCGTTTTGGTCGATATGCCGGGTTTCGGTTCGTCACTTGAAGCGCACAACAAGGCGATTGGCTGGTACTTGCCGCGCGGCGCGCATTTCATCGTCGTGATCAGCGTGGAGGACGGCACGATTACGCAGTCGCTGCTGCGTCAGCTCGACGATGTTCAATCGTTGGGCCGCGACATGACGATCCTGCTCAACAAAACCAATCTGCGCGCCGACGATCAGGTGCAGTCGGTAGCCGCGACCATTCAGGAACAGCTTCAGGTCCACTACGGTATCGACGAAGCGGTGGTTCCGGTCGGCACGGACGGCAATGAGGTGCTTACGCAAGCGCTCGCGCGAATCGCGCCAGAGCGGATCGTGCGCCGCCTCTTTGTCGACGATATCAAGTCGCTGGCCGAATCGCTCGTCGAGCAGATCCGCATCTCGGAGCGCGCGCTTCTGACCGATAAGCGTACCAACGACAACGCACTGGAAGAGCTGGCCGACGGACTGCGTCGCATTGAGGAGCGCCGCGATCGCATAATCGCGGATTTGCGCCGTCAGCAACTCGAACGCGTCGTGGAGCGCACATTGAAGGCGGTCGAACACGAACTGGTGGATGCGGAGAGCGAGCTATTGACCGCGGCGCTTGCGGGCAACAGTGACTCGTTCTCGCGCACCTTCACGGAGATCGTCCGGCACGCGGTGACGCGCACGCTGAAAGAACAGATGGACGAAGTGAGCCGCACGATCGTCAGCGACTTTGGTGCAGCACTTGCCGACCTGAAACCCACGATGGTGCAACTCGGCAGCGGGCCGGACTGGCTGAAAAACCTCACCACGAGGCTTGACCAGTCACTCAAGAGAACCGGCGACATGCTGGCGGGCTGGAGCGAATCGCTGGCGTCTCACAATGCCCGGGAGCTGGAAAAGCGCAAGCAGGAAACCGACTGGAAGCCTGGGCAACCGCTTCCTCAGGTCAA
This sequence comes from Paraburkholderia sp. BL17N1, assembly GCF_003634175.1. Lineage (NCBI taxonomy): Bacteria > Pseudomonadati > Pseudomonadota > Betaproteobacteria > Burkholderiales > Burkholderiaceae > Paraburkholderia > Paraburkholderia sp. BL17N1. Next base: position 1,159,536 of record NZ_RBIW01000001.1, on the reverse strand, counting down.
CTATCGCAACATCGCGACGATTCTGGCGATCACGACACAAGTGATCAATCCGCTGATCGAACTCGCCATCATCTTTTTGCCGGAAATCCTGGCCTTCTTACGTGCGGGAAGCCAGCGCGAGCAAATGCGCAGAACCATCCGCGACGATGTAATTCCGGCGTGCAAGCGCGAACTTCGCGGCAAGCTCAGCGCGCTGCTCGCCGAGCAACTGGACAACCTGGTGGCGCGCGTAGCCGCCGATTTCGCGGAGGAAATCGAAAGGCAGAGCGCCGCGATTCAGACGCATCGCGAAAGCGCGGAGGCGAGCGCGGACGAATCCAACGCAAAGCTCGCCTTGCTTGCTCAAGCGCGGGAGCACATCCAATGTTCGGTCAAGGAACTGCAATGAAACGTGAAGCCGTGACCGTAGAGCAGGAAATCATCGAACTCAACGATCGCATCAACGCGTGGCTCGATCAATTCGATGAGCACATCGGGCGAGATGCCAGACCGTATGCGAGGGAATTTGCGATCGATCGCGCGGCAGAACTGTCCGACGCACTTAGGCTGCTGAACGATGAGGCGCGACTCCTGCAAATCGGTGTAGTCGGTCGCGTGAAGGCGGGCAAATCATCGCTGCTCAACGCACTCATCTTCGAAGGAAGGCCGATTCTCCCAAAGGCGGCCACGCCGATGACCGCCGCACTGACCACGCTCGCGTACGACGAAGAATTCCGCGCCGAGGTGCAGTTCTATACGGCCGACGACATTGAGCATATGCGCGAGGACAGCCTGCGCTACGAACAGTATCTCGAGACTGAACAGGAGGACGCCGCGCAGGCACTGCGTCAACGGCCGCGCCGTGGCAGTGGCGCGGCCCCGGTCGAGGACCACACCTTCTGGAGCGAGGTGCGCAAGCTGGCCTCACGAAACACGGCTACACGGCACGCGATGCTGCATGCCGCGCACGATCAGTATCGGCGCATCTGCAATGCGGGTCTCGACAGGCTACCGCATGGGAAGCACGGCAAGATCAGGGCGAGTGACGCGGCGGGCCTCGCAAAGAAGCTACTGGATTACGTCGGTGCGGAAGGGCAGTACATGCCTATCACCAAGAGCGTGGATATCTATCTGCCGCTCGAAACGTTGCGCGACGTGCGCATCATCGATACACCCGGCATGAACGATCCGGTGGTGTCGCGCGAGGCGCGCACGACCGAACTGCTGAAGAACTGTGATGTGGTGTTCATCGTGAGTCCGGCGGGCCAGTTCCTCAGTGATCCCGACCTCGACATGATGGGCCGGATCGTTCAGAGAGAGGGCGTTCAGGAACTCGTGATGGTGGCGAGTCAGGTCGACAATCAATTGTTTGGCAGTGAGGTCCTTCGGTCTGACATCGAGGACGCCCTGGGTCATGTCACGCAGACGCTCGGCCGGCACATGGTCGGCACCCTGCAGCGGCTCAAGCAGACCAATCCCGAAACCGGGCGTCTTTTCGACAAGCTGATCGATGAAAAAGGCGCGGGCAAGATCGTCTACACGTCCGGCATCTGTCATGGCATGGCCGCACGTTTCGACGCGAGGCGTTCGTGGGACAGCGGCGAGAAGAAGGTCTGGGAGAACCTGATCAAGATGTATGCGCACTCGTTCCCGGCGGACGACTTCGAACACTGCCGCGCCACGCTCGGCGTGCTTGGTAATATTCCGGCGCTCAGCGCGGTGCTGGAGCGCGTGCGGCATCAGAAGAACGAAATCATCGAAGGACGGCGGCGGGAGCTGGTGCTCACCAAGAAGAGGTCAATCGAAGGATTCGTACGCAAGACGCTCGATTTAATCGATCAGAGAACGCGCGAAGTGCGCTCGGCGAGTGTCGACGATCTGAAGAAGCAGCAGCGTAAGCTGAAAGGCCAGATCGATGTCACGAGGCACGAACTCGATGGCGTGTATAAGGCGGAGCTTCGAACTTATCGCGGTGAGTTGGTGGATAGACTGAATCGAATCCTGTCCGACGCTTACCAAACGACCGACAAAACCGTCACAGAATCCCGGGAGGACGACAGCGAGGACAGAGAGCGCGACAGCGACGGCGCGCTGGCGTGGCTGGCGCGCAAACTGTACGGCGGCGGCAGGGAGACATATTCCGTGAACGTCACGCGTGTTCACACCCAGCAGGTCATCAACGGATTACGCAAGTTCGCGCGCGATCTCAATCAGCAGCTTTCGTACGAGGTGAGAGCGCAGGCCGAGCAGTTTGCCCAACAGTTGATTCGCCGCATGGGCGCGTGGGCATCAGCAACGCCCGCGAGAACGTGTTGACTCAATGTCAGACGGTCGTCTACTACTACAGCTTCCAGATCATGAAGATGTTGCAGAACTGGACGCGCAACGTGATCTGCATTTCGGGGTGTCTGTTCGCGGTACGCCGCGAGCATTTCGAGGCGATCGAAGAGCAGGTGAAGCATAGGAACTGGTTCGGTGTCGGCGTCCGCGACGGCGAGGACCGATACATGACGCATCTGCTGTTGCTCAAAGGGTTAAAGACCTATATCAACATCAGCGCGCAATGTTGGACGGCGGCGCCAAACAACTTCAGGCAACTGTTCATGCAGCAGCTTCGCTGGCGGCGCAGCGGCCTGCGCGACCTGTTCTGGACGCTGCGCAAGTTCGGCGACAATCTGGAAGTGTTGCATCCTTTGACGGTGGTGAATCTTCTGATTCCAGGCGCGCTGCAAGTGCTGTGGCCTGCGATGTGCCTCTACGGGTTGGCGTCGGGTTGGCTTGCCGAACATCTCCTGCAGGATATGCAGCTCTATTTTGGACTGTGGGTTGTCGTCGGGCTGCTCTATAACCTGTACGTGCGCTGGCACAACCCGGAGCAGAAAGTGAACCCGCTGATCGTCGGTGCCCTCGGGATGTGGTTCATAGCCGACTCCTTTCTGATTACGCTCGTGGCGCTGTGTACATTTGATGTTGGCGAGTGGGGGACTCGAGGGACTTCGCAAAGGAAAGCATGAATACTGATGCCTTGAGCCGAACGCTCGCAAGTCGGTGTGATGAGAAGCGCGCTTTTCGGGCAGATTCGCGCGAAGTCACGGTAACTGGCATGGGCGGATGCCAATAACGATGGCGGAGAGGGGACATCGTTCGGCGGCGCTGCATCTGCAAAGGAAGCTTGGGAGGCGCGGAGTGGTATCGGGAAAGCGAAAACCTTGTGGATTCGAGGTGGACAGAAACTGACCAACTCGATGACTCAGGAAATCACCCAAAAAGTTATCCTTCGACGACGTCGGACATGCACATAAAACGCATCCGGTTATACGAGCGGCAAGACACTGATTCAATTGGCTAATTCGGCGTTGTCCCCAGAAATGCCATGACATTGTTAAGGAAGGTCTGCAGAAGTCCTGGCATTGTGTTGCTGCTGAGCTATCCTGGGAAACAGAGCTAATTGGGTGAGGAGCAGTGTGATGACGCAACTTGGTCTTGGTCTGGATCTGTCAACGAAGCGCACGCGCAAGCGGGAATTTCTCGATGAGATGCGACGCGTTGTGCCTTGGTTGAAGCTGATTGCGCTGATCGAGCCGCACTATCCCACGGGCAAAACCGGTCGGCCGCCGTTCCCGATTGCGACGATGCTGCAGATTCATTTCATGCAGCAATGGTTCGGTTTGTCAGACCCTGCTATGGAAGAGGCACTCTATGACGTGCCGCTGTATCGCGAGTTCGCGGGTCTCGACGGCGGGATGGTTCGCTTGCCGGATGAAAGCACGATTCTTCGGTTCCGCCATCTGCTGGAAACGCACGGACTGGCGGTGCAAATGCTGGCGCTGGTCAATGAAATCCTGACGGAGAAAGGCCTGATGCTCAAGGCTGGTTCGGCAGTCGACGCCACCCTGATTGCCGCGCCCAGTTCGACAAAGAATGGCTCCGGCACGCGCGATCCTGAAATGCAATCGACGCAGAAAGGTGGTAACTGGTACTTCGGGATGAAAATGCATATCGGCGTGGACGCCGACTCGGGCCTGGTCCATACGGTCATTGGAACGGCGGCCAATGTTCACGACATCACGGTAGCCCAGGCGTTGCTGCATGGTGAAGAAACGGATGTGTACGCGGACGCCGGATATCTGGGTATCGAAAAGCGATGTGAGGCTGACGCGGTTCGTTGGCATGTTGCAATGCGACCGGCAAAGCGAAGGAAACTGGATCTGAGTGATTCGCTGGACGCGATATACGATCAGATCGAACGCCTGAAGGCGGGTATCCGGGCCAAGGTCGAACACCCGTTTCGCATCCTCAAACGGCAGTTCGGTTACATGAAGACCCGCTATCGTGGTTTGATGAAGAACACCGCCCAGATCACCACGCTGTTTGCTTTGGGCAATCTATGGATGGCACGTAGAGCTTTGCGCAAAGCTTGAAACACCGGGCCAATGAAGGCCATATATCTGGTTGGAGCGCTCCGGTGCGCGGAAAAAACTCCGGCAATCAACTCACCGACAAAAATCTGAACGCCGAGGCCGCGCAGGATGTGAAAGATAACGCTTCAAAAAGCGGGTTGTGCAGACCTTCCTTAACTCCTACTATAGATATACCTGTAAACCTGTAGGACCTTAATCTGACGCTGGCATCTCTCCGTGTCCGTGACATACGATGCCGATCTGACCCATATGCCGAAGGCGTTCGACACCAACGCGATCAGTCTCAACATAAGGGACCTCATCGCAGTGACCGCTCGCGACTTTTTGTGTGCCCTGCGTATCGACCATCACACCTAGCGCCTCGCCTCTTCGAGATCGGACAAACACAGGACACGATTTGTTGCAGCGGTGCCTGACAATGTGTTACGACACTTGCGTCGCGCGAGCTAAAGAATTCGCCGGTCAGGCCGATAACAAGTGCAGCCGCTACGCGTTAAGTGCGTCAACCGCGCTGCCACGCCGGCAGCGTTGACCGATGACGGCAGGCCGGAATCGATCTGGAAGCGAACTCAAGAAAGAAACGGATGTTCACATCACTTTCCACAATCGCCCAGCCTGGCAAGGATCCGTCATGTACCTTGGATCACACGCCGGTAGATCAGCCTGTAGCGACGCAGACGTCATGCTTGGGAAAATACGAAAAGAACAAAGTCTGGGAGTGCGGAAGGAATGCGATTCACCGAGTACGTGGTACTTGAAAGCGCTGACAAAGCAATTGATCCATTAGGGTTCCGCCGGCCAGCAGGCGCTTTGCAGGACATGTTGTTCCCGCAGTTCACGGTTCTGACGATTCGACCCGTCTACCTGAGTTCGCTGTGCGGTATTCTCGACAAGCTCGCCGCCGAGACGTTCAAAGAGCAGCATTTGTCACAGCGATTCCGCGCACTCGAAATCTATTGGGGTATCGCCAACGCGTCGGTCAATTCGTCGATTATCAATGTAACGAAATATCAAAGGTTGCTACGCGAGCAGGTTCACCTGGGTGGTATCCCGAAGCGTCATCCGATTTACCAACGTCTTTCTTACGGTACGCTCGGTCATTACAGCAGTGCGGCGTTACGTTGGGGCCTTGTCGAACGGGACGGACGCACGTTGAGTCCGCTGGGCCGCGATCTCGCAGATGCGTTTTCGTCGCGCAACAAGGCGCGGCGGTTCCGGGATGCATTGGCGACGTGGCAGGACAACCACATTGTCTCGCAAGGTGATTTTGAACGGGCCGGCGAGCACTACGGCCTTGACGCGTCGGTCTCGCGGGGGGAAAGCGAGATATGGCGTGAGCTCATCGACATCTGGTGCAAGAAAAATCCGCGCGTCGAACCGTTGTGGCGCACGCCGCCCCAATGGCAAACGTTGCAGGCGGGTTTTGCGAACGCATCGGCTTATCAGACTTTCTGGACCGATGCACGCCAGCAGTACGAAGGCCTCGCCGTCGAACTAACCGCTATCGCACGCTTCGAGCGGCTCGCAGCCGCTACACAGTTCGTGCTTGATCTTCGCATCGCGTCGCTCGAATATGGCGACACGTTCAGGGACGTACTGCCGCAGGGCGCGGAATCTTTGGCAGCTGCCGTGACGACATTGGCCGCGCAATACGTCGCCGCGCCCGCCTTTCACGACTCGCGTCACCTGTTCGCTAGCGTGGCGCAATCGACGGGCGATTTCGCGGCGTTGACGCGCTGCGTTGTCGATCACCACATCGAGCACCAGACCGCGAAGGGCACCTCGCCGATCGTGAACCACGACGAACTGCTGGTGACCGGTCGTGTGAATCGCAGCACGCTTGAAGAAGCCTTGACGATCTTCGATAAGGCATCGGACGGCACAGCGGCGCAACTCGACGGCCTTCAATATCTTTATCGCCGTCAATGGCACTTTGAGAAGTGCCGCAGTTGGCACGACTGGGCGTTTCCCCAAACGGAGACCGTGCAATGACGGAGCAGGTTGAATCGCTGCGCGAGTATTTCACAAGCATCTTCGAGTCGTGCAACGAACGCGACAACGCGTTGCAGCACGTGGTGGTGCTCAGCTACGAGTTCGACGACCAGCAGGTGTTGAACCTGGCCTTGCGGCGTTCGCTGAGCGCGGCGCCGGAAGCGCGTACGTCGGACATCGCAGATTTGCTCCGCACCGTGCCGGTGATGATCTACGACGCGCGTAAGACGCGCGAGCACAACCAGTTGCCGCATTTCATGGAGTTGCTGCCGGTGCGCGCAAAGGCGTGGACCTGCCATCACGCGAAAGCCTATCTGGTGATCACGCAGCGTCAGGTGCATCTCGCACTTGGCTCAATGAACCTGACACGCACGGGGCTCTTTGCCAATCGCGAGGTCTTCGAAACCTTCACGTGGGGCGACGGCGGGAGCGGCGAAAGGGCAGACCTCGCCGTACTGCGCGAATTTGTCGAGGTGCTGGTGCGCGGCTACTCGTCGTTTGATTCGAGGCCACTGGCTGCGGCGCTAGAGTCGGTCCGGCAGCGGCTAAACCGCTGGGGCACATCGGAAGACAAGGAGAGCGCGATCCTGATCCATCAGGGCTACGACGACGGTGTCACCGGCCTCGAAGCGCTCGCACGCGCGTGGCGTAATGCATTTGGCGACGCGCTGCCAGAGCGCGTGATCGCCGTGTCGCCGTTTTTCGACCGCAGCCCGCAGGGCGAGGTGTTCGCCCAGGATCTGAAGCGGACTTTCCCTTCCCTTAACACGCTCGACGTCGTGACCGACGCACCGGTTGCCCAGCATCTTTGCCGCGATCATTTTCGAGCGCTGCCGGGGACCCGGTTGTTTCTGATTCCAGAAACCCTCACCGAGAGCGAGCGTGAGCGCATCGCGCAGGCCAATCAGCCGGCTGACCTCGCCGCGCTCGCGATCACGCGCAAGCTCCACGCCAAGGTGCTGGTGCTGGCGCGCGGCAACGAAACGCTCGTCTATCTGGGCAGCGCCAATTTTACCCGCAAGGCATGGTGCGGCGACAATCACGAAATGGGCGTGGCACGCGTGCACCGCGGTTCGGTCGACAAGTTGTTCGGCGCGATTTGCAACGGGCTGAGCGCAGAGCAGATCGACCGTTATTGTGATCTGCCGTCCAACACGCCGGACGAAATGCCCGAGTCCGAGGATGATTACCAGGATCAACCCGATTACCCCGAGTTCGTCCAGGGCATCGAGTTGGTCGAAATGCCGAACTCGGAACTGATGGTTTTCGACGTGCGTGCGGACACGATCAATCTCGCGCAACTGGCGGACTATGACGTGAGTTGGGGCGGCTTACCCCTTCATTTCACCAATGGGCGCTCGAATCCTCTTGATCAATCGCAACTGATTGGCCGAATCATCGGCGCGCGCAATCTGAAGTTCGTGCGCTGCGGCGCGTCCGAACGCATCTACTACCTGCCGTTCCGGCATGCGGCCGCGCTGTTCCAGCAGCGCGAGCGCTATGTGCTGTCCACTGCGGAAGACTGGATGCTGCATTACCTTAAGGAGCGGTTGCCGCGTGACCGCGATCCGGATGAATTCGTGCCGGGCGATCCGAACATCGTCGACGACGATCCGGCGGCTGCGATTCGCGCCATGCGCGAACGCAATATCGTGATCGGGATGCAGCAGCATCTGAATCTGTTCGGGCGTGTGCAGGAGGCCTTTCGCAAACGCGCGACGCTTTGCCTCGAAGCGCCATTTCCCGAGCGGCCCGGCCGATGGCGGGACGAGGTGGAAGAACCGCTCGCAACCTTCGCCGACGTTCTCTCGCGCGACGCAAAGGGCCAGCCGCGATCCGGCGCGGATTCGTTGTTCAAGCTGGGCGAACTGGTACTGTTCGCTCGCGAACTCGCTGCCGGATCGAACGCGGGCCGCGCGTTGTGGATACGTCTCAAGTCTAAGTTGCCCGCGCAACACCATGACGCTGCGGTCATGGAATATCTCAGCTTCTGCCACGAGGGTCTCTGATCTTGAGTTCGCAACGATTCGATACGATTATTCGCGCGGAGGCTGAACGCCCGAACTTCCAGAAGGATTGGGACCGCCAGCGCAACACGGCGCGCGAGTTCCTCACCCGCTTCGAGGGGGGATTCGACACGCAGTTGCTCGCCGATGAAGTTGGCATGGGCAAGACGTACGTCGCGATGGGCGTGATCGCAGCTAGGCTGCTGGGCGCGAACCGCGCCGACGCCCGCGCGTTGCTGATCACACCGTCGAGCGCGGTGTTGCGCGCGAAGTGGGAGCAGGAATTACGCAGCTTTTCGGCGTTTTACGTGAACGGGCAGGACCGGGCGCGCAAGCGTACGTTGCGTCCGCTCGTCGTGCATAGCTACTGGGAACTGATAGCGTGTCTTCACCCTTATAAGAACACCACTATCAGCCGCATCTGGCCGGAAACGATGTGCTGCATTCTGCAATCGGTTTACGAATGGGCGTGCCAGAATAAGTACCTGTCCCGGCGTAGCGCGTTCAGGTATATCGAGGGCTTCGATGAAAGCTCGAAGAAGGCGCTGGAATTCGCCTCTGAGTATTCGCAGACCGGCTGGTTCAGCTACCTCGACGAACTAAAGGCCACCCAGGACCAGACCATGCGCGCGCATCTCGCCGCGCTGCGGACGGACGACAGCGAGGATGCCTGCAACTGGTTCAAGGACGCCTTCAAGGCGTTTGCGGCCAAGCAGGAAAGATACTTGCCCAACGTGCTGATCCTGGGCATGTCGTCTCTCGACCGACCGCGAACAGATCAGGCCGATACGCGGCGCTTTAGCACCTTCGTGCTTGGCGTGCTGGTGACGGGCCTGCATGCGCCCACTCGTGACGCGTTGCTGCGGTCTCTGCGCAAGGCCAACATCTTGCTGCCGAAGACCACCAAGGAGTCGCTCAAGGAACTGGCGTCTAGCGATCTGTATCGCACCTACGATTGCGTTATCAGGGCGCGCGACGACGATCCAGATCTCAAGGCACGCTGGTCGTCGTTGCGGGCCGGGGCGGACGACAATTCAATCAGGGACTTCTTCAAGGACCTGATGAACGCTGTGGTTCAGCAGAAGTTGCGTGAGTCCGGAATCGAACTGGCTGTGGTGGACGAAGTACACAACTGGAAGGGCGGTAAGCACGGCGCGAAGGCGTTCAGCAAGACGTTCTCGCCTTCGATCCCTAACAAGCTGCTGCTTTCAGCCACACCGTTCCAACTGGAAGAGCGCGAAATGCGTACCGTGTTCGACTTCGCGGCCGACAGGAACGGTGCAACATATCGCGTACTGGACGAAATTTATCGCGCGAACGGCGTGGTCGCCACCTGCCTGAGCGCCAACAAGATCTTTCAGAAAGCGTGGGACGCACTCTCCGAGGACGACGAAAGTGTTGCGCGTCTGAGCGCATTGTGCGAGGGGGCGAGCACCGAGGCCGTCGAAGAGATGCTTGCCGATCTGATCTCCGATCCGGGCACCCGTCCGACGTTGCGCGCGTTCAGTCATGCCTCGGTGGCCTATCGCAAGGCCGTGGATCAACTCACGGCATTGCAGCGCCAGATTGCGATTCGTCATCTGAAGCCGCGCGGACATCGTTCGTTTCATGCCGGGCAAGATTTCGACGACGGTCCAGCGATACAACGTACGATGCTGTACGACGTGGAAGGCATGTCGCGTGATAGCGATGCCTTCATCCATTTTCTGGCAATGCGGCTCGATCAGCAGACGCGCGCGGAAGATGGAAAACGCGATGTGGCCAATGCGCGTCTGATGAGCGGGCTGACGTCGAGCGTGAAGGCGTTCGAAAGCAGCGCGGCCGTGATGGCCCAGCAAAAACGTGACTTCAGCGCTGAAACGGCGAAGTACATGGCGATGTTCCGGCGTGCGCTCGCTATGAGCGAACATCCAAAGGTTCGCGCGACCGTCGAACGGGCCTTGACCAACTACAAAAATGGCCGCAAGACGTTGATTTTCTGCGAACGTGTGGAAACGCTCAACGAAATCGGTGCGATGCTGCAATCGCGCATCAATCCGACCGAAGCAACGGAACTCGACTTGGGTGCGAAGCGCAGGACGCTGCTCGAGCAGGCTGCGTTCGTCGACTTGCCGCTGGCGCGCATCTTTGCGCGAGCCTCGGAACTCGAGGTAGATCAGATGGAGAGTCTTTTGACGGAATGGCGGCCCAAGGCGGTCGCATTCGCGCTCAACTGCATCTCGCGCTTCCGTGTGAGCGCTACCGAGCGGCGCGTGTTTCGTTTGCTCGACCTATGGCTGCTGGTTGAGTTCGGCCGCACTCAGGGTCCGCGGAGGCCGGCCATGCGATTGTTCAAACTGCTACGCGAAATGGCGATGTCGGATGGTAAGGAGCAACATTGGCTCGGTGGATCGTTTCTCGCGGGGGAGGGTACGAGCGCGGACTCGGCGGAGGCCGTCGAGGAGCTGGTCAACCGTCACGCCGCGACCTTTTTCGAACGTCCGTTGAATCTCTGGGACGGCGACGACACCGGTTCTTTCGCGAAGTACCTGTGGGCGCTGATCGAGTCGGAAGCGAGCCTGCTCGTGGACGCAGCCAACACTGACGCTGACGCGCGCCTGGTCGCGCCGGGCTTTTTCGACACGGTGCTGGACCTTCAGACGGGTTTGCGCAAGGTGCTGCTGCGTCCTGACCTGTTCCGCACGTATCTGGGGCCGTTGCTAGCAAATGAGTCGGACGATCCGCGCATGGCGGATATCATTCGTGCTGTCCACTACGGCGTACGTGCGCCGCGCGGCATGGGTGAATCGATGTGGCGGCGCATGGTGCGCTTCCTGTTGAACCTGTGCGAAGCGAACGGCTCCATGAATACCGACGACCATACAAACACACGCCGCCGCAGCTTGTGGCGCGGGGTCAACCTGCAGCGAAGCCGCGCCGGCGACAAGGGCCAAGACGAAGTAAGTAAGGACAACAACGCGGACGATGATTACGCGGTGCGCACACTCGACGGCTCAATGAAGCACGACGGCCGCATCGTGCTATGCGCGGCCTTCAATTCGCCGCTGGCGCCGGATATTCTGATTTGCACGTCGATTGGCTCCGAAGGGATCGACTTGCACCGCGAATGCGCCGAGATCATCCATCACGATCTGCCGTGGAATCCCGCCCGGCTGGAGCAGCGTATCGGCCGTGTTGACCGAGTAGGCAGTCTGGCGGAAGCGAGCCGGACCGATCAACCCGGCACCGGGCTCGTGCAAGTCGGCATACCGTTCCAGCAGCAGAGCTACGAGCGCTTCCAATACAGCGTGCTACTGGCCCGTGCCCAACGTTTCGAGGTGCTACTCGGCAAGCCGGACTTCGCCGTGGACGCCCTGGACGAGGAAGAACTGAACGAGAAGGAGCAGGGCGGCGTGCTCGAGGCCGTCACCGATCAGGATCTGACGATCGAGACGCCGCCTCCATGTTTGCCGGAAGGACTGGCGCGCTGGTTTAGGGTCGATTTGTCGCTGTAGAAGTGCAGCGGTTGGAGCGGTCGGCAAAGCGCGGCCTAGCGCTCCATCTCTTCCATCACCTTGTGCTACCACTGCTCGCCGCGATGCGGCGCGGTCGCCGCATCAGCGGTGCCCACAGTGGCCGACTCGGGAACAGGGCCAGTCGGAGCTGGCAGGTTACACTGACCGAATCCGGAACGCTTTCGGGCCAACTCGGGAGGGAATGGATGATAGTACCTTCAGCCAGTTGAGTGATAGCGTATCGAGTGTCAAGCCAGCGAAAGTCCGGGATTCCGCCCAAATTGCATGTTCCGCTACATGCCCGAGGAAACTCATTACACGTCGGCCCTTACGGGCTATGCTGCGGTCGTATCTCAAAATGTTGTTGGGGTCCAGTTCGCGAGTCGCTTTTCTCGCCATTTCGCGGAGACATAGGAATGAGCAACGTCGGCCGGAAAACGCGAGGACCTGTCTGACGGAGCGAACCAGTCGGCCGTAAGCGGTAAGCCACGAGCGTTATAGAGTTCGCGTAAGTGTCGTTGCAGAATGCTCCTCGTTCAGTGCGATCAGGAGCAGACGATGAGGACAACAGCAAAGCGAGAGGAACTGGAATCTGCATGGCGGCAGCGGTTGGCGCGCTTCGCAGAGTGCGGACAGACGGTCAAAGCGTTTTGCCGCGATGAGGCGGTGTCGGAGTTTCGCTTCTATCATTGGCGGCGGCGCTTGCAGGGCCCGGCATCACCGCGTGGTGCGGATGTGTCCACCGGAGGCACAGCCTTTGTCGATCTGGGTACCATTGCGGCAACTGACACGCACATCGAGCCGGGCACGCCTGCTGGACAGGCGAATCTGACGATCCGCCTCGATCTGCCCGGCGGCATCGTTCTCACGATCGCGAGAAGCTGATGTTCTTTCCGGAACAGCAGGTGCGCGTGTTCCTGTACGGCGTCCCCGTGGACATACGGCGTTCGTTCGATGGCTTGTACGCGATCGCGCGCCACAGCATGCCGGTCGATCCACTTGGGGGGCATCTGTTCGCCTTCATCAACCGTCGTGCCACGCAGATCAAGGTGCTCTACTTCGATCGCAGCGGCTGGTGCGTTTGGGCCAAGCGGCTCGAGCAAGGCCGTTTTCTGGCCAACTGGGACCGGGTGGATACGCGTGAGATTGATGTCACGCAATTGAAGCTGTTGCTGGAGGGAATCGAGGTCATCCGGCAGCGGCATCGTTACCGGCACCCGCAGCCACAATCACCTGTGAGGCCCTCGCCATGAGGCATACCTTGCCCTATGATGGTGGCCATGCCATCGACTGCCGCCACCGACGAGACCATCGCTGCGCTCACCGCGCACGTGGCGGCGTTGTCGGCGCGATGCGATACGGTGCTCGGCGAGAACGCACAATTGCGCGCGCAAGTCGCGTGGTTCCAGCGCCAGCTGTTCGGTCGCAAGAGCGAGCGTCGCATCGTACAGCCCGATGCGGCACAAGGCACGCTGGGCGAAGCCTTCGATGCCGTGCCCGATGCGCCGGCTCCAGGCAGGAAGACACGCATAGCCGGGCACGAGCGCAGCGCCACGCCCAGGCGTGCGGATGTCGACGAATCGACGCTGTTCTTCGACGAGGGCAAGGTACCGGTCGAAGTCATCCCGGTTGCAAACCCCGAGGCCAAAGGGCTCGATCCCGAGGATTACGAAGTAATCGGCGAGCGTGTGAGCCACCGGCTGGCCCAGCGTCCCGGCAGCTATGTCGTGCTCAGGTACGTGCGCCCGGTGATCAAGCGGCGCGATACGCAGGCACTGTCGTGTCCTGCGGCGCCGGTTGGTGTGATCGAAGGCAGCCGCGCCGATGTGTCGTTCATCGCCGGGCTGCTCATCGACAAGCTGGTGTACCACCTGCCACTGTACCGTCAACATCAGCGGCTTGCCCAATGTGGCATCCGCGTGTCGCGGCAGTGGCTCACGCAGATCGCGCAAGCGGCCATTGCGCTCATCGAGCCAATCCACGACGCGCAGTGGCAATCGATCCTGAGCTCGCGCGTCAAGCGCATGGACGAGACGCCGGTCAAGGCCGGACGGGACGGCCCGGGCAAGATGAAGTCGGCGTACTTCTGGCCGGTAATGGGCGAGCGCGAGGAGATATGCTTCCACTACCAGCCGAGCTGGCGGCAGGAGCACGTCGAGCAACTGCTCGGGCAAACCGCAGCGACTGGCAGCGTCCTGCACACGGACGGCTACAAGGCGAACGCCTGGTATGCGAAGAAGACGGGACTCGCCCACGCGCAGTGCTGGGCGCACAGCAGACGTGCGTTCGTGAAGGCAGAGGAGATCGAGCCGGCACGCGTAGCCGAAGCGCTGGAGCATATCGGCGCGCTGTATCGCGTCGAGGAAGACATTCGGCAGAAGGGCCTGACAGGCTCCGGCAAGCGCGCCTGGCGGCAGCAATATGCGAAGCCGGCGGCGCAGCAGTTCTTCGTCTGGGTGGACAGGCAGTTTGAGTCGCAAGGCTTGCTGCCGAGCAGTCCGCTCACGAAAGCACTGGCCTATGTGCGCGAGCGCCGCGAAGGCCTGTTGCTGTATCTGGACGATCCGGACGTCGAGATCGATACGAATTCATTGGAGCGCGCGCTGCGCGCCATCCCAATGGGTAAGAAGAACTGGATGTTCTGCTGGACCGAACTCGGCGCCAGGCAAATCGGTATTGCGCAAAGCCTGCTGGTGACGTGCAAGCTGCACGACATCGATCCCTATGACTATCTGGTCGACGTGCTGCAGCGCGTGGGCCAGCACCCGGCGTCGCGCGTGCATGAACTCACGCCGCGAATGTGGAAATCGCTCTTCGCCGGCAATCCGCTGCGCTCGCCGTTGCATCAGGACGTCTGAGATCGCAAGGACGTCGGTGAATTACCGATTACTTTCGACGTGGGAATTCGGACGCGACGAGCTCTCGGCGCATTGAAACGGGGCGTCGATGCAAGCCATGCCGGTCCTAACCGGGAGAGGGACAACGGGAATGGTGCGCTAATGAGGTGCCTGCCTGTTGCGTTCGTCTCCAGTTCGACGGATGACGTCGTCGACCTCGCGATGAAGCAGGGGATTGTTACCCATGGGCTATGCGCTCGCTACTGTGCTGCGCGCTTTATGCCCTGACCGGCTCCGGAATTCTTGACGGGTCGGGGCCCGGCGAGGGATGCAGTCGCGCTGAGATTGAGCTCCGTCGACGATTCGCGGGCACCGAGAACGAGCGGGAAGTGCAGTTAGTGCCGAACGCGCGCGCTGAGTCGCCACGAGGCTCCGGTTATGTTGTCGACAGCCTGTGGTCGTCGATTGATTGCCTGCTTGTTGATTTGCACTGAATCCTGACCCACGATTTGCATTGAATTCTGACCCACCCGTTGGAGCAGCTTGCGGGTTATTCGGTGGGTATCTGGGTCTTCTTTCTCTCCTTCTTTGGTTGCGTCGTGCTGTTTCTGAAACGATAGCTATCGTTGCCTGTTTCTACAATGTGGCAGTGGTGCGTGAGCCGGTCGAGCAGCGCCGTCGTCATCTTTGCGTCGCCAAACACACTGGCCCATTCGGCGAAGCTCAGATTGGTGGTGATGATGATGCTGGTTCGTTCGTAGAGCTTGCTGAGCAGGTGGAACAGCAGCGCACCGCCGGTCTGGCTGAATGGCAGATAGCCGAGTTCATCCAGCACCACGAGGTCGGCATACACAAGTCGTGTTGCGAGCTGTCCGGGCTTGCCCACGAGCTTCTCCTGCTCAAGGGCATTGACCAGTTCGATGGTGGAGAAGAAGCGCACGCGGCGGCGATGATGCTCAAGCGCCTGCACTCCGATCGCGGTTGCCAGATGGGTCTTTCCAGTGCCCGGCCCACCCACCAGAACGATGTTGTGCGCCGAGTCGATGAACTCACACTCGTACAACTGACGCACCAGCGCTTCGTTGGCGTCGCTGCAGCTGAAATCGAAGCCGCCGATGTCGCGATACGCCGGGAAGCGTGCCGCCTTCATCTGGTACGCGAGCGAGCGCACTTCGCGCTCTGCGATTTCCGCCTTGAGCAACCCGGCAAGCACCAGCGAAGCTGACTTGTAGGCCGGCGAGTCCTGCGCGGCGAGCTCGCCTAACGCCTGTGCCATACCGTGCAGCTTGAGGGACTTGAGCATCTGCATCATGACGTCAGGCTGCATGATCGTCCTCCCGATTCCTCAGGCGGTCGTAGCGGCCCACGTTGGCCTGTGGCTCAACCTTCAGTGCGAAGGCCTGTGGCGTCTGCAGCGGCGGCACAGGCGGGCTGTCGAGCAGCCGGCTCAGGATGTTCAGCACCGTCTGCTTGTTCGGTGCGCCGGCCTCAAAGGCCAGCTCGACTGCAGTGAGCACCATCTGTTCATCGTGCAGCAGGACCAGCGCCAGAATCTCGACCATCTCCCGGTCGCCGCCGGGGCGCTTCATCAGCACGCCCTGCAGCTTGCGGAAGCCAGCTGGAAACTCGGCGAAGGGTGCACCGTTGCGAAGCGCTCCCGGTTTGCGCTGCAGGACTGCCAGGTAGTGACGCCAGTCGTAAATGGTTTCGCCGTGGTCATGGCTGCGGTTGATACAGCGCTCGTGCTCGGCAATCACCTGGCCTTCGGCGACGAACACGAGTCTGGCTGCGTAGACGCGCAGACTGATGGGCCGGTTGGCGAACGACGCCGGCACGCTGTAGCGGTTGCGCTCGAAGTTCACAAGGCAGGTCGGCGAGACGCGTTTGGTGTGTTCAACGAAACCATCGAACGGCTGGCCCACCGGCATCAGATGGGGACGCTCGGCGGACCACGCATCCCAGATCGTCGTGTCCTGCTCGGGGTGCCGCGTCTGCTGCCAGAGCAGCACGCACTGATCGGCCAGCCAGTCGTTCAACGCCGCCAGCGAGCCAAACGTCGGCACCTTCTGCCAGAGCCGGTGGCGACTGTCCTGGACGTTCTTCTCGATCTGCCCCTTCTCCCAGCCGGAGGCGACGTTGCAGAACTCGGCGTCAAACAGGTAGTGGCTTACCATCGCGCTGAACCGCGCGTTGACCTCGCGGACCTTGCCGGGGCGCACCCTGTCGACGGCGGTCTTCATGTTGTCGTAGATGCCGCGGCGCGGAATGCCGCCCCACGCTACGAACGCATGATGGTGCGCGTCGAACAGCATCTCGTGGGTCTGTAGTAGATAAGCCCTCAGGAAGAAGGCACGGCTGTGGCTGAGCTTGAGTTGCGCGACCTGCAGCTTGGTACGCTCGCCGTTGATGACGGCCCAGTCCTCGCTCCAGTCGAACTGGAACGCTTCGCCAGCGGCAAACCGGAGGGGAACGAACGTCCCGCGCCCGGTCGTATTTGCCTGCTCGTGCTGCTCCTGTCGCCAGCGCCGGGCAAACGCCGCAACACGGTCATAGGAGCCAGTAAAGCCCAGCACGCAGAGGTCCGCGTGAATCTGCTTGAGGGTTCTACGCTGTTTGCGGGGCCGCGTCGCCTCGGTCTTCAACCACCCAGCAAGCTTCGCAGCAAACCCGTCGAGCTTGCTGGGGCTGTGGCGTTCGGGATAGGCGGGCAGTACGGTGCCGGCCCGTATGTAACGCCTGACCGTGTTTCTGGACACGCCCAGCCGTTTGGCAATCTCGCGCAACGAGACATGATCGCGAAAGTGCCAGCGTCGGATGATGCTCAATATAGCCACGTCGATCACTCCGTTTCCCCTGCCCGTTGCCGAGCAGGTCAGTGTTCTACGTGGGTCAATATTCGATGCAAATTACTGCGCAGGCTGGGTCAGGATTCGGTGCAAATCAACAAACGGTCTACAGGTTCTCATGTTCACCCATCAGTCCGGTTCAATCTGGGCAGACATGGCTAATATCGTCTGGGCTTCTGGTCTGCACGTTAGTGCAGCCTGGTACGTGGTCACCGAAACTGACTCGGCACTTCGCGAAGGGAGCTACGTGAAAGGTACAGTGCTGCTTGTGCTGCGTAAGCGTCAAGGCCACCTTTCAACCTTCCGCGATGACCTTGCGCTCGAATTGCGCGACGAAGTAGAAGCACAAGTTGCCACACTCACCGGCCTGAACCAGCAAACCAAGGATTTGTACCGGGACGAGAACCTATTTGCAGATGCTGACCTGCAAATGGCGGGATACGCGGCAGCACTGCGAGTTTTAACCAAGTACGTAGAAATCGATGGCACGGACATGACGGTTGAGGCGCTGCGTCCCCGCGAGAAGGGCAAGCAGACTCGCGTGGACACCCTTATCGACTATGCTGTTGAAATTGCTAATCAGTGTCTGATTCCGTCTGGAATTTCGGAAAATCACTGGGGCAGGTTGCAACCCGCCGAGCGCTTCTATCTGAAGATGCTGGACCAGGAATCACAGAATACGCACACCTTGGACAACTACCAGAACTTTGCAAAGGCGTTCAAGGTCCGCGATTTTCGCGCCTTGATGGCCAGCGAACGGGCAAACGCCGCGCGGCTTAAGAGCAGCGCCGAATTCGGGCAGGCGGAGATGGCAGGCGATGCAGAGATAGCAAACACATCGCTGCGGGCCGTGCTCTATGCGTTGATGGAGCTCGAACAGGGCGCGGAATCTGATGATGTGCTGAGTCATCTTGGGGACAATGTCGATAATTACTTCCAGAAAAGGGAGACAATCGTGGCCATCGCGGATTTCATGGCTTCCCGCCTGCGGCATATTCGTGACGGAGAGGCCAGTCATGCTCGTATCCTTCGTGAATTAGTACGCAACGAACGTCTGGCATAAGTTCAATGGCAGAAATTAACCGCTTTTCCTCCCGTGGGCAGCGACTCGATAAAGTCTTTCTTGCAGAACGGCTGAAGGGGGCCAAGTCCTACAGGCGAATAGCTGGCTATTTTCGCTCATCCATTTTCGAATTGGTTGGCGAGGAAATTGCCCAGATTCCCGATGTCAAAATCGTCTGCAATAGCGAATTGGATGCCCGGGACATCCTTGTGTCGCGGGCCGTGCAGGAGGCAAAGCTCAGGGAGAAGTGGAACGAATTGTCTCCCGAAGCGGAATCCCTGCTACATCGTGATAGCTACCGCAAGCTGTACGAACTCCTAAGAAAGGGCAACGTCCAGGTTCGGGTGGTGCCCAAAGACAGAATCTTCCTGCATGGCAAAGCGGGCGTGGTGGAGCTGGCGAGTGGTCAAAAGATTTGCTTTCTTGGTTCCGTCAACGAGACGCGAAGCGCCTTCGCTGCTAATTACGAAATTCTCTGGGAGGATACGTCCAGCGACGGTGTGGATTGGGTTGAAAAGGAATTCAAAGCACTGTGGACTGAAAGCATTGAGTTGCCTGAATCTATCATCGAGGAGGTAAGGCGACTCTCGCTCCGTGAGGAGGTGACGATAGAAAAATGCGACGACTATCTGTTGCCTGCCGCAGCTTTGGTGGAGTCACCCATCTATCGTGCCGGGGAGCAGCTTCAGCCATGGCAGAGGTCGTTCGTCGTGACTTTCCTGGAACATCGGGAGCGGTACGGGAGAGCTCGCTTGCTGCTTGCCGACGAGGTCGGTGTCGGCAAAACTCTCTCTCTTGCCGCTAGCGCCATTGTGTCTGCACTGCTCGGCGACGGCCCTGTGCTTATTTTGTGTCCCACGACGTTGACGCTGCAGTGGCAGGTAGAGCTTCAGGATAAGCTTGGTGTGCCTAGCGCGGTCTGGCATTCGTCCAACAAAACATGGATGGACCCACAGGGACGCATCATTCGGACGCGGGGCGAAGAAGATGTTGCCAGGTGCCCCTATCGCATTGCTATCGTTTCAACTGGCCTGATTTTTCAGCAATCTAAGGAACGCGATATCCTGTTGCGGACGCGCTTCGGGACAGTCGTTCTGGACGAGGCTCACAAGGCACGACGTAAGGGCGGCTTTGGGTCAAACAAAGACGACGCAAATAACCTGCTGAACTTCATGCTGCAAGTCGGGCATCGAGCCAAGAACGTCTTGCTGGGCACGGCGACGCCAATCCAGACCGAAATTTATGAACTCTGGGACCTCATGCGAATTTTGAACGCAGGTGCCGAATTCGTTCTGGGACGTGAAAGCCAATCCATCTGGAAGGACTGGGAACAAGCCGCGCCGGTGGTGACGGGGCAGTCTCTGCCTGAAGGCCCACGGCAAGCTTGGGAGTTCATTCGCTGCCCGCTGCCGGCCGGTGCGGAACATCGGTTGTACGACGAGGTTCGAAACGCGCTAGCCCTGACCGAGGACGAATTCTTCACGACCAAAGGCTACAGCGAACTGCCGGGTGATATCCGGGACGCCATTCAGGACGAGACGGAACGCAACATTAACGGGCTCGGGTTCTTCCAACGTCAAAACCCTATCGTTCGCCACACAGTATTACGCCAGCGGCGAGTCCTGGAGCAGATGAACCTGCTAAAGCCGATTCTTGTTGATGTTCATCCAGACCCGAAAAAACTGGATTTTGCGTGCCCCGGTTTTTCGTTTGAAGTCGGACTTGGGTTGCCAACCAATCATTTCTTTGACCGGGCCTATCAAGCGGCGGAGAGCTTTACGGCCGAACTTCGCAAGCGAAGCCGTGCTGCTGGCTTCATGAGGACAATGCTGTTGCAGCGTATCTGTTCTAGCTTTGCCTCGGGGCTATCCACGGCCAAGATGTTGCTTGACAAGGAGGTTCTGGAAGACGATGAGCTGGATGGCGAAATCGCCAAGGAGTTGTCTGTTCTCACAGAGTTAGAGCAGGAGCATTTGAAACGGATTGTCGTCGAGCTATCCCGACCTCAAGCTGTTGACCCGAAGCTGAAGGCTGTGCACTACTTTTTGACTGAACACAAGGTGGATGGAAAGACTTGGCTTGAGCAGGGTTGCATTATTTTTAGTCAATACTATGATACGGCAGCGTGGGTGGCGGAAGAACTGGGCAAGGCGCTAGTAGGAGAGCCGGTGGCGGTCTACGCCGGCGTGGGCAAGAGTCGTCTGTATTCTGGTACAGAATTCGCCACGGTCGAGCGTGAGCAAATCAAGCGAGCGGTTAAGGAGCGCGAGATTCGCCTTGTCGTAGCTACGGACGCAGCTTGCGAAGGCTTGAATTTGCAGACGCTGGGTACTCTCATCAACGTCGATTTGCCGTGGAATCCATCCAAACTCGAGCAAAGGCTCGGACGAATCAAACGGTTCGGACAGTCCAGGGATTTGGTGGATATGCTCAACCTTGTCTATCACGGTACGCAAGACGAAAAGGTTTATCAGGTGTTGTCGCGCCGCATGAAGGACCGCTACAACATCTTCGGTTCGCTCCCAGATACGATTGATGCTGAGTGGATTGAGGATATCGAGGGTCTCGAGCAGGAACTCGACCGCTACTGGGCGCGGCGTAACCAAACCCAGACCGCTTTCCAGGCACGCTACCAGGACTCCATTCACCCTACCGAGAACCGATGGGAGCTCTGCGAGAAGGTTCTGTCCCGACAAGACTTCATCGAGAAGCTTTCAGAAGAGTGGTAACAACGGTCAAGCCCTATTTTTCCGATGGGCAGAAGTCGTTCTGCAAGTCGGCAGCCACGGATGCGCGCGATTGCGAGCTGGGCGACGAACGGTAGGACGCGGATGGAGCCCCGCATAGGTGAAACCCAATCGGGTGCTGACTCGTCGGGTTGCAGGCTTGTGCGCCGCCGAATGGGTAACCGGGTAACAGCGGTATCGGGGAGGTGGCTAAAGGTGGGACCGTTCTCCGAAAAGTGTGGCGAGCTTGCTAGATTGCCAAAACGTAATACGTCAAGGGCGAGCAACGGACACGACGGTTTAGGCACGTTGATTTTCCTATTGACCCGGAATGTAGGTTCCATCACGATGGGGCAACTTTAGGGGCATGTTTTCTAGTTGTTGCTTAAATATCCTTGTGAATTCAGTCGGACCTATCCGTAATTTCGTGGGCGGGGCATATCATGAGGGATCAAGGTCATGGATATGCCGATGAAAAAGAAACGCACCGTCGCGTCTCAGGCAGCGGCCCGCGGGCCGCTGCCTGAACTGCCTGAAGCGCTGCTGGATGAACTGGTGAAGGGTCCGATGACGCCCGCCGAGGTTCAGGACCTGATGCTGGCGTTCAACAAGGCGCTCATCGAGCGCGCGATGGGCGCCGAAATGAACATGCATCTGGGCTACCGGCCCGGCCAGCCCAAGCCTGCGGAGCAGACCAATGAACGCAACGGCGCCAGCGGCAAGACAGTCATCACCGAGCGTGGCCCGGTGCGGGTCGATCTGCCGCGCGACCGTGAAGGCAGCTTCGAGCCGATCCTGATTCCCAAACACGAGCGCCGTTTCACGGGCTTCGACGAACGCATCATTGCCATGTACGCACGCGGCATGAGCGTGCGCGAGATCCAGGCGTTTCTGGCCGAAAGCTATGGCACCGAGGTCTCGCCCGACTTCATCAGTTCGGTCACCGATGAGGTGATGGCCGAAACGCTTGCCTGGCAAAGCCGTCCACTTGAGCCGATGTACCCGGTGGTGTTCTTCGACGCGCTGCGCGTGAAGATCCGTGGTGACGGTGTGGTGAGCAATAAGGCGGTGTATCTGGCGCTGGGCATTCAGGCCGACGGCCAGCGCGACGTGCTCGGCCTGTGGATCGAGCAGACCGAAGGTGCGAAGTTCTGGCTGAAGGTGTTCAATGAACTGAAGACCCGGGGCTGCCAGGACATCCTGATCGCGGTGGTCGACGGCCTGAAGGGGCTGGCCGAGGCGATCGGCACGGCGTACCCGCGCACGGCCGTGCAGACCTGCATCGTGCACCTGATCCGCAACAGCCTGGAATACGCCAGTTACAAGGACCGCAAAGGCGTCGCCGCAGCGCTGCGTCCGGTCTATGCCGCCGCGAACGAACAGGCCGCGCAGCAGGCCCTGGAGGCCTTTGCCGAAGGGCCATGGGGCGCGAAGTATCCGACCATCGTGCAGTCGTGGCGACGGGCGTGGGAGAACGTCACACCGTTCTTCGTGTTTCCGCCCGACATACGCCGTGTCGTCTACACCACGAATGCCATTGAGAGCCTGAACATGCAACTACGCAAGATCATCAAGACCCGCGGCCACTTCCCCAACGACGAGGCCGCCATCAAGCTATTGTGGCTGGCATTGCGCAACGTGCTGGCGAAGTCTGTACGGGCGGCATTCGACTGGTCCTCCGCCATGAACCAGTTCGCTATTCTGTTTGGAGAGCGTTTTACCAACGCACGCGGGTAACTCCGCTAACCGCCTCGCACACAAAAATGCGGACAGGCTCATTCAGTCGGTTATGGCTCCAGTTCGATAGCCCTCCTCCCCCAACCAGATTTATCGTCACTCGAAAACCGGCTACACGCCGGCTTTCGCATTTCTACCCCAAGCTTTTCGCACCAACCCCCTCTGCCGCCCCAACCACGTCCCGCCTGAGCCCCACCCGCACAAGCACGGCGCTCAAGCAGAAAAAAAACATTCAAAACTTATCCCACCCCTCATCCGCACCGACGGCAGTCGCAGCCGTCGCCAACGCGGCAACCGGCGTGCCACCCAACGCAGCACCCGGCGCAACACCCGCCACCCGCACCACCCCCGCCCAGGCGCAACCCCCCGCTCCTCCCGCACCGTCTCCCTCCGCAAGGGCGCCGCGGCGACAATCCCCCCCGCACCACCACCATTCAAAATCTGAAAGAACGCCACAGCCTCATTCAACTGCTGCCCCTGATCTTCCATCGACCGCGAAGCCGCAGCCGCTTCTTCCACCAAAGCGGCATTCTGTTGCGTGACATTGTCCATCTGCGTGATCGCGAGATTGACCTGCTCGATGCCGCGGCTTTGCTCACTCGATGCCGCCGCGATTTCCGACATGATGTCCGTTACCCGCGCCACCGCCTGGGTCACTTCGGCCATCGTCTTGCCCGCTTCACCGGCAAGCGCCGACCCGTCGCGAATCTTCTCCACCGAGGTGGCAATCAGATCCTTGATTTCCTTGGCCGCGCTCGATGAGCGCTGCGCCAGGCTTCTGACTTCGCTCGCCACCACCGCGAAACCGCGGCCTTGTTCGCCAGCGCGCGCAGCCTCGACGGCCGCGTTGAGGGCCAGGATGTTCGTCTGAAACGCAATACCTTCGATGATGCCCGTGATGTCCGCGATTTTGGTTGAGCTATCGCTGATGTCGTGCATGGTGTTCACCACCTGGCCGACCACCTCGCTGCCTTTCTGCGCGACCGACGATGCGTTCGTGGCGAGCATGCTGCCTTGCTGCGCGTTGTCGGCGTTCTGCCTAACCGTCGAGGTGAGTTCCTCCATGCTCGACGCCGTCTCCTGCAGCGAGGCCGCTTGCTGCTCGGTGCGCTGGCTTAGATCCATATTGCCCGCGGCGATCTCGCGCGCGGCGCCGGCGATGCTCGTGCTGCTGTCGCGCACGCGTCCGACGATCGCCGTCAGCCGTTCGTTCATCTCGCGCAACGCACCGAGCAGCTTGCTGGTTTCATCGCTGCCGTCGACCACGATGCGCGTACGCAGGTCGCCTTCCGACACGGTGCGCGCGACATCGATCGCCTGGCGCAGCGGCCCGGTCACCGCGCGCGTAATCAGCACGCATGCGCCGATCGCGAGCGCCACCGCGATCAGGCTGATCGCGATCAGCAGATTGCGCTGGTTCTCATAGTGCGCCGCGTAGTCGTTGATCATCTGTTCCTGACGCGTATGCGTATAGTCGGCATACGCGTTGGTCGCGCGAATCAGCGCGGCGAGCAACGGTCGGCATTGATCGTCCATCTTGACGATCGCATCGTCGCGCTTGTTGGTCAGCGCGAGATTGACGATGTCGGTGGCGACCGGTCCATACAAAGCCTCCACCCGATTGATCTCGGCGACGAGACTGCGCGCTTTCTCCGACGTGTCGGTAGCGGTCGCGATCATATCGTTGAGCTTCTTCAGATCGGTTTGCACGTCTTCGTGCGCGCGCAGCACATCGGCTTTCTCTATTTCGAGGTCCTGCGGCTTGGTCACGAGCACGAGATTACGCGCGGCGATTGCCCGGCGGTCGACCGCGGTTCGCACCTGCACCGCCATGTCCGCGCGTGCATTGATACCGCGCACGAAGCTGGAAAAACCATCGGTTGAGTCGCTGAGCGCTTTCAGGGAAAGCCCGGAAACCGCGACGACGATAAGAGACAGCATGCCGAACCCGGCAATGAGTTTTGCTTTGATGGTGAGGTGCTTTAGTGTCAAAATTTTTTTCTCCAATAACGAAACGTAGATGCGTTCGCAATGGACTCTCAGGTCCGGGCATGGGAGCGTCTGTGTGACCGCCGTATATCGCGGGGCCTCGCGCGGTCTATCCCTTCGATGTCTTCCATCGATGCAGCAGCCAAAGCGCATCGACGCAAGCCACAAAATGGGTATCCCATTTACCGGATATCGGTTCGCACACTCGAGTACTGAAGGCAGATCGGGTATATCTCTACAAGGCTTGCACGCGATGACCGACAAAAGTGGAATTTCTCGGCAACCGAATATATTCGAGCGTGTGATGAAAGCATTGCGTCGAGCGAGAGGATGGAGCAATCGCTTGAGAAGGTCGCCGTTCCCGTTGGTCTCGCCATGCTGAAGGTCGCCCGCCACGGCGCCGATAAAGCCGTGCTCGAGACCGCCGACAATCCGCGCATTGAGCCGCTCAGCATCCCGGCCCGCGCTCGATCTGCATACTGGCTGAGCACGCGCGAGCGGTGCCGAACTCGCCCGACCCGGCAAAAAACTCGTCTTTTCGATGGTTTGGCGCGGCGCATCGTCTGGTACGCTACCGCTTCACGGTACGCGCCAGTGAGGACGCGGCCCTCTTCTTCACGCGCTTAGGCGAGCGCATGTTCGAACGAAAAAGCCCATGGTGACGCGCCGACCGAACTTCGTGATTGCGATCAGTATCGTGCTGGCCAGTGCGATTCTTGCGATCGCCGTGTGGGTGCTGGCACAGATGCGCGACGACGCATTGCGGCGCGCCCAGGATTCGGTCTTCAACGTGTCGCTGCTGGTCGAGCGCGACGTGTCGCGCAATCTGGAGATTTACGATCTCTCGCTGCGCGCGGTGATCGACGGTCTGAAACACCCCGGCGTGCTGGAACTGGATCCGGCCATCCGCCAGATGGTGTTGTTCGACGGATCGGCGAGCGCCAAAGACATGGGCTCGATCCTCGTGACCGACGAAGCCGGCAACATCAAGTTCGACTCGCAGGCCACGCCGCCAC
Source organism: Paraburkholderia sp. BL17N1 (assembly GCF_003634175.1). Lineage (NCBI taxonomy): Bacteria > Pseudomonadati > Pseudomonadota > Betaproteobacteria > Burkholderiales > Burkholderiaceae > Paraburkholderia > Paraburkholderia sp. BL17N1. Next base: position 1,133,430 of record NZ_RBIW01000001.1, on the reverse strand, counting down.
GCCTCGTCAATCTCGCCGACCGTGATTACTTCAAGGTGCAGCGGGACTCGCCGAACGTCGGTCTGTACATCAGCCACCCGTTCATGCCGAAGGTTAGCGGCAAGCAAATCAGCATCGCGCTGAGCCGGCGCATCACGCGGCCGGACGGCAGTTTTGGCGGCGTGGTGGTCGGCACCATGCGTCTCACCTATTTCCGCAGGCTGTTCGCCGGCATGAATCTCGGCGCCGGAGGTTCGATGGCGCTGATGCTGAACGACGGCACGATGCTGATGCGGCGTCCGTTCGATCCGAAAATCATCGGTATCAATCTGACCGGCACCGCCAACTACTCGCGCTTCACCCAGCAGCCGAGCGGCGATTTCTTCGGCACGGCGGCGATTGACGGTGTCGAGCGCTGGTACGCGTTCCGCCATATCGACATGTATCCGCTGATCCTCGACGTTGCGCTGTCCACGCGCGATATCTACGTGGAATGGCGGCACCGCGCATGGATCATCGGCTCGCTGATCGCCGCGCTCGATGTCACGATCATCGCGCTGGCGCTTCTGTTCTCGCATCAGTTGCGCTATCGCCGCGCGGCCGAAGAAGAATTGCGCGTGCTGGCGCGCACCGACGGGCTGACCGGCCTGAACAATCGCCGCAGCTTCGAGGAACACGCGGAAGATGAGTGGCGCCGTGCGCAGCGCAACGCGTGGCCGCTGTCGATGCTGCTGATCGACGTCGACAGTTTCAAAGGCTTTAACGACCTGTACGGCCATTCCGCGGGCGACGACGCGCTCACGGCCGTGGCCCGATGTATCACGCAGAGCGTGCGGCGTCCGGGCGATACGGCGGCGCGCTACGGCGGTGAAGAGTTCGCCGTGCTGCTGCCGGACACCGATGAAACTGGCGCAACTTTCATCGCCGAGAAGATTCGTGCGGCGGTTCAGGCGCTTCAGCTTCGCCACGTGGCGAGTTCGCACCATGTGCTGACCGTGAGCATCGGCGTCGCCACCGCGCGAGGCGAGGCGTTCGCCACGAGCCGCGCCCTCCTGAACGCCGCCGACGACGCGCTGTACGAAGCCAAAGATGCGGGCCGCAATCGCGTGCTGAGTTCTCGCACCGTGACGCACACTTCGCCCATCGGCGGCGGCGCGGTGACACCCCGCACCGAAGCGCGTAACTCCGTCTAGAGCGAGCCGCATAAATTTACCCGGGTAATATCTTGCATTTGAATTTAACCCGGATATAATTCGACAAATTCTTCATTTGGAGTTTGTCATGACCGTCTATCCGACCACCTGCACCGCGTTCGAAGGCCATCGCCGCATCGCCTCCGGCGCCTTGCCCGACGTGGCGCTTGTCGTGAGGGAAGTACTGGCGCGCGGCGAACAGGCGCCGGTTCTGGTCTTCGACGACGTGACCAGCCGGCCGGTCGAATTCGATCTACGCGGCACGCCCGACGAGATCGTCGCGCGGTTAGCGAGCGAGGATGACGGCGCCCAAACCGCTCATGCCATTGACGACGCCGCAGAGGACACGCCACGCGGTCGTGGCCGGCCCAAGCTCGGTGTGGTGGCGAGGGAAATCACGTTGTTGCCGCGCCATTGGGACTGGCTCAATGGACAGTCTGGCGGCGCGTCGGTCGCGTTGCGCAAACTGGTCGACGCGGCGCGCGTGGCCGGCGAGAACAAGGACCGTCAGCGCGCGGCGCAGGAAGCGGCGTATCGCTTCATGACCGCGCTCGCCGGCAATCTGCCGCGCTATGAAGATGCGACCCGCGCGCTGTACGCCGACGAACGTCGGCGTTTCGACGAGATCGTCGCGGCATGGCCGCAGGACGTACGCGACTACACTTTGCGACTCGCCAACAACGCTTTCGCGACGCACGCATAAAGGCGCGCGAATCGCAGTGTCTTTGCAGGCGACGCGCGCACCGAATCGCATAGACAAAAAAAAGCCGCTCACGCGGGGAAGCGTGAGCGGAAAGTCGGAGAGTTACAACAACATCGCATGCGCCTACTCATGGGGGGCGGCGCAGCAAAACAAGTCTAAGAGCTTGCCCCTATCCGATACATCAGACGAATCCCAAACTTGTCGCTGACCCGCCGCGCACGTAGCGCCTCGTGCCCCGGCCGCGTGCGCTAAGCATTGCTTACAACATCCTGTTCCGGTTATTCCTGACATTTCGCGCATCAAGTCTCTGTGGTGCCCGCCGTAATTGAGGTGGGAGCGTCGCTACGTATCCGACAGATCGCGAAATGTTCGCGACATCGTGGCGGCTGGAGCGTCCGCCGTGACTCGTGAAGGATGGTGAAATGAAGTGGTTCGACCGCATGCCTGTGTTCAGGAAACTGCTGCTGGCGTTTGCCGTGGTGATTGGTTTTTGCGTGGTGATCGGCGCGATGTCGCTGAGTACGCTGTCGTCGATGCACGGCATTACCGACGCCATCTGCGATAAGCACATGAACGGCCTGTACTGGATGGAAGAGGCGAACCGCCACAAGATCGATTCCGATCTGGCCGCCGCGAATCTCGGCTATGCCGCCGACGACGCCGGCCGTCAAAAGTTGAAGGACAGCATTGTCGGCTCGCTCAAGGAGATGCACGCGGCCTACGACCAGTATCGCGCGACGATCGAGACGGGCAAGGGCCAGGAAATGTTCGACGACGTGCTGCGCAAGTCGGCGGTGTGGGAAGGTATCGTGCATCAGCAGATCGGCCTCGAACCGATTCCGGTGGGCGTCGACAACAACGAACTCGTGCGTCGTGCGATCGCGTCGAGCGAGGCGCTGCGCGATCGCATCACGGCGCTGATCGACTATCGCCGCCAGCAAGCCAACGACGCGCAAGCGGAAGCGTCCACCGGCTATCAGCACATGCGCATCGTCATGAGCGCGCTGGTGCTGGGCGCGATCGTCGCGGGCATGCTGCTCGCCATGGTGATCGCGCGTCGTCTCGCGGGGCAACTCGGCGGCGAACCGGATTACGCGATGCAGATCGCCAACCGCATCGCGGACGGTGACCTGAGCGTGCGCGTCGAAACACGCGCCGGCGACGCTCACAGCTTGCTGTTCGCGTTGCGCAACATGCGCGAACGGCTGGCCGGCATCGTGTCCGGCATCAGCGAGTCGAGCGAATCGATCCTGATGGCGTCGGGCGAAATCGCGCAGGGCAATACCGATCTGTCGCAACGCACCGAAGAACAGGCCGCGGCGCTCCAGGAAACCGCGTCGAGCATGCAGGAGCTGACGTCGACGGTGAAGATGAACGCCGAGAACGCGCAGCAGGCCGGCGGCGTGGCGCACGGCGCGTCGGAAGTCGCGGCGCGCGGCAGCCAACTCGTCGGCGGCGTGGTCGAAACGATGCGTGAGTTGGCGGCCGGTTCGAAGCGCATGACGGACATCATCGCGGTGATCGAAGGGATCGCGTTCCAGACCAACATCCTCGCGTTGAACGCGGCGGTGGAAGCAGCGCGTGCCGGCGAACAAGGACGCGGCTTCGCGGTCGTGGCGGGCGAAGTGCGCTCGCTCGCGCAGCGCAGCGCGGTGTCGGCGAAGGAGATCAAGGAGTTGATCGAAAGCTCGACCGCTCGCGTGGGCAGCGGCGCAGAACTCGCCGAGCGGGCCGGGCAGACCATGGCCGAAGTCACGCACGCGGTGCAACGCGTGACCGACATCATGGGCGCGATTTCGTCGGCCTCCCAGGAGCAAAGCACCGGCATCGAAGAGGTCAACCGCGCGGTCGCGCAGATGGACGACGTGACCCAGCAGAACGCGGCATTGGTCGAACAGGCGGCGGCCGCGGCAGCGTCGATGGCGGATCAGGCGAGGCAGTTGCAGGCGGCCGTGACGGTGTTTTCGCTGGAAGCGCGGCACGACTGAGGGCGCGGGTGCTCGCGCGGGTGTTCATGAAGGGCGCAACGGATTGCGCCCGCTTTCACGCCGTGCCTCGCCGCGCATTTCCCCGAGCTTGCCAGGCCCAATGGCACTCCGTACACTCGCGCCTAATTCCTGGGCGGCGCTTTGTTCCGGCGCCGCGCCACCATACATAGCGCCGAACAGAGGAGAACCCCCGCCATGGCCGATTCCTACTTCCCCCGCTGGCGTCCCCAGTCCGCGGCTGCCGAGGGCCGCATCGTCGGTACCGACGAGCGGCTCGCGTGGCCGCAGATGTTTGCGATGGGCGTGCAACACGTCGTCGCGATGTTCGGCTCGACGGTGCTCGCGCCGTTGCTGATGGGCTTCGATCCGAACCTGTGCATCTTCATGTCGGGCATCGGCACGCTGTTGTTCTTCGTGCTGGTGGGCGGCCGCGTGCCGAGCTATCTCGGGTCGAGCTTCGCGTTCATCGGTCTCGTGATCGCGGTCACGGGTTATGGTGGGCATGGCCCGAACCTGAACATTCCGGTCGCACTGGGCGGCATCATCGCGTGCGGCGTGGTGTACGCGCTGATTGGCCTGATCGTTTCGGCGGTCGGCACCAAATGGATCGAGACGCTGATGCCGCCGGTGGTGACGGGCGCGATCGTCTGCGTGATCGGTTTGAATCTGGCGCCGATCGCGGTGCGCGGCGTAAGCGCCAGCAACTTCGATTCGTGGATGGCGCTCGTCACCGTGCTGTGCGTCGGCGCGGTCGCGGTGTTCGCGCGCGGCATGTTGCAGCGTCTGCTGATTCTGGTCGGCCTGCTGATGGCGTACGTCATTTACGCGATCGTGACGAACGGTCTTGGCATGGGTAAGCCGATCGATTTCGCCGTCGTCGCGAACGCAGCCTGGTTCGGCATGCCGCACTTCACGGCGCCGGTGTTCAACGTGCAGGCGATGACCTTGCTCGCGCCAATCGCGGTGATCCTGGTGGCGGAGAACCTCGGGCATATCAAGGCAGTGAGCGCGATGACGGGCCAGAATCTGGACCGCTACGTCGGCCGGGCATTTCTCGGCGACGGACTCGCGACGATCGTCTCCGGCTTTGCCGGCGGCACGGGCGTCACGACGTATGCCGAGAACATCGGCGTGATGGCTGTCACCAAGATCTATTCGACGCTGGTCTTTGTGATTGCCGCGTTGATCGCGCTGGTGCTGGGTTTTTCGCCGAAGTTCGGCGCGGTGATCCAGACCATTCCGGGACCGGTGCTGGGCGGCGTGTCGATTGTCGTGTTCGGGCTGATCGCCGTGACCGGCGCGCGCATCTGGGTCGTCAACAAGGTGGACTTCTCCGACAACCGCAATCTGATCGTGGCCGCGGTCACGCTCGTGCTCGGCGCCGGCGACTTCTCGTTGAAGCTCGGCGGCTTCGGTCTCGGTGGCATCGGCACCGCGACGTTCGGCGCGATCATTCTCTATGCTCTTCTGAGGAGGAAGCCGGCTCAAGGTCCGGTGGCGTGAGTTTTCGCGCACGCTGAAGCACTCGTTTCTACAGGTTCGTCGCGGCGCGGCTTTTTCTTTCGCACGTTGTCTTGATCGAAGAAAAAGCCGTTGCCGCCGCCGGAATCGCACCCAAGTAGCGCAAGCGCACGTTACTTTCTTCGCGCCGTCAGTGCCGTCTCCGACAAGTCCACCTCCCGCATCAGCTTGTTCAACGTCTCGTCGTTGATCTCCTGGCTGCTGTGCAGTTCCAGCAACGCCTTACGTTCGGCTCTCATGGCAGCGAGCTTCATCCTGAACTCCAGCGCGTCGGCACGGCGCGCCAGCTCGCGCGGTTCGCGTTCTTCATCGAGCGTGGCGAGGCGGCGCCGATAGAGGTCCATCACTCGCGCCGTGACGTCTGCCGCATACGCCGACGCCGACTCATCGAGATTCCCGCACTCCCTGTCGTGCACCTCGTCGACGGCGCGAATCGCGGCTTGCGCGGCCATGGTCCGGGCGAGCGCCTCCTCGGCGGCGTGCGGATCCTTGCCGCGGCGCCAGCCGCTCAGCAGCAGCGGCAACGCCACCACCGCCACGATCAGCGAGACCAGAATCACGCCGGATGCGATGAAGATCGCGAGATCGCGGCCCGGCAACGGGGCGCCACCCGGCAACACCTCCGGCAACGACAACACGCCCGCGAGCGTCACGGCTCCGCGCACGCCGGCTACGGTCGTCACCGCAGCAGTGCGTAGGCCCGGCACGGCATTCGCCATGCCTTGTTTTGCGGCGCTGCGGCTCGCGAAATAGCGCAGCAGCCACACCCACACAAAGCGCATCGCGTAGAGCGCTCCCGCTACCGCGGCGATGTAGCCGATCAGCCGCCAGACCTGCGCGTCACTGGTCTCGTGGGCGTCGAGCAATGCCCGGCCCAGAATGTGCGGAAACTGCAGCCCCAGCAGAATGAACACCATGCCGTTGAACACGAACTCGATCATCGTCCACGTGCTGCTCGCGCGCACTCGCGATGACGCCGGCCCCGCAGTCACAATGGTCGTGTAGTTCATCATCATGCCGGCGGCGACCGCGGCCAGAATGCCGGACAACTCGAAACGCTCGGCGACCAGATAGGCGGCGAACGGAATCAGCAGGGTCATCACGACGCCGGGCGCCGGATCGCCTTCTTCGGTGAGATTCAGAAAGTGAGCCGACACGAAGCCGAACAGCCAGCTCACCGCCGCGCCGGTCGCGAGGCCGCCCACGGCGATGATCACGAAACTGATCGACGCGTCGCGCAACGAAAACACGCCGGTCAGCGCCGCGGCAATCGCGAACTTCAACGCGACCAGTCCCGACGCGTCGTTCATCAACGCCTCGCCTTCGAGAATATGCATCAGCCGCCCGGGAATCTTGCCCTTGCCGACGATGCTGGATAACGCGACCGCATCGGTCGGCGACAACACGGCGGCCAGCGCGAATGCGACCGGCAGCGGGATCGACGGCACCAGCGCGTGCACGAAGTAGCCGACCACCAGCACCGTCATAAAGACGAGGCCGAGCGCGAGCATCAGGATCGAGCGCCGGGCCATGAAGAACTCGCGCTTCGGAATGCGCCAGCCGTCCGCGAACAGCAGCGGCGGAATGAACAACATCATGAAAATTTCCGGATCGAAGGTGACGTGCAGGCCAAGCCTCGGCCACGCGAGCAATGCGCCGATCGCGATTTGCACGAGCGGCAGCGGCAACGCGATCGGCAGGACGCGGGTAAGGGCGCCCGACGCGGCGACGGCGAGCAAAAGAATCAATACGGTAAAGACAATGTCCATCGGTCTATTTCTGGGGATATAACGATGTGACTTCGGCGATGTTCGGCGAGTTTCGGCGATTCGGGCGACGCGAAGCTGACTGAGCGTAAGGTCGCAGTTTAGCCCGACGACGCGTTCCACCTCGGTCAGGGCGACATGCCGCGCCGCCAGCGAGTTGCCGACATGTTTTCATGTCGCCGCGCACCTTAACGGTGCGCGCCACGCCCACGCGCGGCGCATGCTCCCTTACACGGGTCAATCTTTCAGATAATTTTCATCGGAACGTGCGTCAGCGTGCGCATGGAGCTTGCTTAAGGGATATCGATGACGCACATTTGAGAAACGGCGCCGAGGTTGTTCGCTTCCGCGTTCCGACCGGCCCGGCTCTCGCGTGAGAGGACTTGCATGACCATTGCGCAACAGGAAAGGACGGCCAGCGCGCCACACGGTTTCGGTGTCGAGATGACGTCGGGGCTCGAACGTTTTACGGTGCAGCATGGCGAACTCACGCTGAGTAGCGTGTTTCAGCCGATTTTCAGCCTCTCGCATATGCGGGCGGTCGGTTACGAAGGGCTGCTGCGTGCGCACGACGCGCTCGACCGCCCCGTGTCGCCGCTCGACGTATTCGGCGAGGCCGCGCGCCTCGGCGATGTGCTGCAGGTCGACAAGCTGGCTCAGACGCTGCATCTGGAGAATTTCAAGGTACTCGGCGCGGAGCGCGAGTGGTTGTTCCTGAACGTGCATCCGGGCGCGCTCACCGATCCCTATCTCGCCGCTGCCTTGCTGGCAACATTGAAGCGCGTCGATCTGCCGCCGCGACGCATCGTGCTCGAAGTACTCGAGCATCGCGCCGAAGACCTGGAGCGTCTCGCCGACGCCGTGCGCCAGTTCCGCGAGCGCGGCTTCCTGATCGCACTCGACGATTTCGGCGCGGGACACTCGAACGTCGAACGGATCTGGCAGTTGAATCCCGACATCGTCAAGCTCGACCGCATCATGCTGTCGCATGCCGCGCATCGCGCCGACATGGCGACGATCCTGCCCGGCCTCGTGGCGCTGCTGCACGAAGCGGGCAAGCTGGTACTCGTCGAAGGCGTGGAAACGGAGCATGAAGCGCAGATGGCCCTCGCCTGCAACGCGGACTTCGTGCAGGGCTTTTTCTTCGGCCGTCCGAACCCGGGCGCGGCCGATGCGCTGCACGCGACCACCTGCATCAGCGAACTCACCGAGCGTTATCGCGATCAGGCCGACGCGCGCGAGCGCCGCAATGCCAGCCGGCTCGCGCCGTACTTGCGGGCTTTCGAGCGGGCCGCGGAGCGGCTCGCGGCCGGCGAACCGCTCGAGGAAGTGTGCTGGAATTTTCTGGCGCTCGATCACGCCGCGCGCTGCTTTCTGCTCGATGCGAAGGGCAAGCAGGCGGGCCGCAACGTCGTGCTGCGGGCTGATCGCGCCGCGCATGAAACGCGCTTTCTGCCGCTTGCCGACGCACAAGGCGCGAACTGGTTGCGTCGTCCGTATTTCCGCGACGCGATCAATGCGCCGGAGCGCGTGCATGTGACGCGGCCATATCTGTCGATCAACGAGGCGTTGCCGTGCGTAACGCTTTCGGTGGCGACGAGCGTCGGCGAGCAGACTTGTGTGTTGTGCGGCGATATCGATTGGGTGGACGAGGAGCGGTTCTGAGATCATGTCGTTTTCAACGATATTTAACGACACTCAGCCGCGCTTATGTCCGTCCTCCTCGAAGTCATTGCCACGACCGTTGCCGATGCGCGCCTTGCCGCGCAAGCCGGCGCTGACCGTCTCGAACTTGTCACCGCGATCGGCGAGGGCGGCTTAACGCCGAGCGTTGGGCTGATCGAAGCGGTAGTCGCCGCAGTCGAGATACCTGTGAATGTGATCGTGCGACCGCACAGCCGCTCGTTCGTCTACGACGCCGATGACTACGCGGTGATGCTGCGCGACGTGCGCGCGGTGAAAGCGGCAGGCGCGAATGGCGTCGTGATCGGCATGCTGAACGCCGCCGGCGAGATCGACCGCGAAGGCCTCGCCCGTGCGATCGATGCGGCGGATGGACTGGCTATCACCTTCCATCGTGCATTCGACGAAGCGCAAGATTTGCGCCGTTCATTCGATGTGCTGCTTGGTTTCGACGCCGTGACGAACGTGTTGACTTCGGGAGGACAACCTTCGGTGCTGCACGCAGAAAACACGATTCGAGAATTGGTGCGGCAAGCGGCCGGTTCGCATTGCACCGTCTTGGCCGGAGCCGGCTTGACGGTCGATGCGATTGCCGGTTTCGTTAGCAGAACACAAGTTGAAGCTGTGCATTTTGGCTCGGGTGTGCGCGTGAACGGCGACGGTCTCGCGCCGGTCGATCCAGACAAGATTGCAAAGGTGCGCGCACTATTGGCGAGCGCATGAATCAATAGCTAAACCAGCGAAGCAAAGAAAAATGCCGCTTCGAGATCGCTCTCCAAGCGGCATTAATTTACTTGCCTCTACGAGGCCCAAAAAACTATTTCGCCACGACCACCGGAATCCCGCGCAACTGCCCCGCGCCCTTGACATCTTCCAGCGATTTTCGCACCGACTCACCCGTCGCCGCCTCGATCTGCAAACGTACGGCCAGATCGCGCTCACCCCGCTTCACACCCGCCAGATTCGCAAGCTTCACGTGACCATAACCGCGCACACGAGCGTGCAGGTCGGCGAGCTTCGCCACGTCTTCCAGATTGCCGGCACCGAGCTTGGCGAGCGCGCGCTGCAACGTGGTTTCATAATCGCCCGCAAGTTCGCGTTCCATCTTGCGTTCCAGCGTGCGGCCGAACGGATCGAGCATCGTGCCGCGCAGGCTGCTGAATTTCGCCAGCGTGCCGAGCACCGGCCACATCCATTGACCAAAGGTTTTTTTAGAAGGATTCTTGCCCGGTTCAGGACGCGTGAGCGTCGGCGGCGCGAGATTGAACTTGATGCCGAAGTCCTTGCCGGCCACGCCTTCGAATTGGGCTTCCAGTGCTTCACGGAATGCCGCGTCCGTATGCAGACGCGCTACTTCGTATTCGTCCTTCACCGCGAGCAGACGATAGAACGTGGTCGCCACCGCACGCGTCACGCGCTCGCTCTTCGCATCCACCGAGGTTTCTGCGCGACGCGCCGCGTCTACTAGCGCGCGATAACGCTTCACGTAGCTCGCGCCGCCGTATGTCTGCAGACGTCCTTCGCGATGCGCGATCAGTTCGTCGAGCGTATCCACGCGCACGCTCTGCCTGGCGAGATGCCGCGCTTGCCACAGCGCTTCGAGCGCGGCGGGATCTTCGGCGGCGAGGCGGCCGATCGAAAACGCCAGCTGGTTCATCTGCACCGCGACGTTGTTCAATTCGATCGCGCGCATCATCGCGCCGAACGACACGGGCACCAGACCGAGTTGCCAGGCATAACCGAGCATCAGAATGTTCGCGCCGATCGTGTCGCCGAGAAAACGCGTGGCGAGCGCTTGCGCATCGCATGTCGACATGCGCTCCGGGCCGGCCGCGTGACGCATCTTGTCGAGCAACGCGTCGGCGTGCAGCGTCGCGTCCGGATTGGTCACGAACGTGGCGTTCGGAATTGCATGCGTGTTCACGACGATGCGCGTGCGGCCATGACGCACCGTTTGCAGCGCATCGGCGCTGGCACCGACCACCATATCGCAGGCGAGCAGCACATCGGCCTGTTGGGTGTCGATACGCACCTGGTTGAGCCATTCGTCGCGCGCGGCGAAGCGCACGAACGACAGCACCGAGCCGCCCTTTTGCGCGAAGCCCATGAAGTCGAGCACCGATGCGCTCTTGCCTTCCAGATGCGCCGCCATGCTGATCAATGCGCCGACCGTCACGACGCCCGTGCCGCCGACGCCCGTCACCAGAATGTCGTACGGGGCGGCGTCGAGGTGCGTTGCGGGGATGGGTAGTGCTTCGACGCGAGCGGCCAGTGCTTGCGGATCGAACGCGGCGCCCGCGGCTTTTTTCAGCTTGCCGCCTTCCACCGTGACGAAGCTCGGGCAGAAGCCGTTCACGCACGAATAGTCTTTGTTGCACGACGATTGATCGATGCGGCGCTTGCGGCCCAATGCCGTTTCAACCGGTTCCACTGACAGGCAATTCGATTGCACGCCGCAATCGCCGCAGCCTTCGCAGACTTCCTCATTGATGAAGAGACGCTTGTCCGGATCGGGGAATTCGCCTTTTTTCCGGCGCCGGCGTTTTTCAGCCGCACAGGTCTGGTCGTAGATCAGCACGGTCACGCCGTCGGTGTCGCGCAATTGGCGCTGCACGGTATCCATCTCGCTGCGATGGTGAAACGTGGTGCCCCTCGGGAATTGTTCGTGATGGCCGTCGTATTTCTCCGGCTCGTCGCTGACCACGACGAAGCGCGACACGCCTTCGGCTTCCACCTGACGCGCGATCTGCGGCACCGAGATGCTGCCGTCCACGGGTTGGCCACCCGTCATCGCGACGGCGTCGTTATAGAGAATCTTGTACGTGATCGTGGCTTTCGCGGCCACGGCCTGGCGGATCGCCAGAATACCCGAGTGGAAGTAGGTGCCGTCGCCGAGATTCTGGAACACGTGACGCGTTTTCGTAAACATCGAATGCGAGGCCCAGTCCACGCCTTCGCCACCCATCTGGATGAGACCGGTCGTGTCGCGCTCCATCCACGACGCCATGAAGTGACAGCCGATGCCCGCATGCGCGATCGATCCTTCCGGCACTTTGGTCGACGTATTGTGCGGACAGCCCGAGCAGAAGTACGGCGTGCGCTTCACGCTGTCCGCGGCGTTCGAGAGAATTTGCGGCGCGACCAGATCGACCACGCGTTCGCGGCGATCGAGCGCGGGCTTGTGCTTCGCGAGCCAGTTGGCGAACACCGGCAGAATGCGCGACGGCCGCAATTCACCGAGCGACGACAGCAGCAGCGTGCCGTCTTCGGCGTTCTTGCCAACCACGATCGGCCGCGCGCCTTGCGTGCGGTTGTACAGATAGTCCTTGATCTGCTGTTCGATGACCGGGCCTTTCTCCTCGATCACCAGCACTTCGGACAGGCCGGAGACGAACGCGTCGATCCGCGTCATCTCCAGCGGAAACGACAGGCCGACCTTGTAGATCCGCACGCCGGCCGCTTCAAGGTCGGCGACCGTCAGATCGAGGCGGCGCAGCGTTTCCATCAGGTCCAGATGTGCCTTGCCGCACGTCACGATCCCGACGTTCGCATGCGGACTCGGCGCGATCCATTTGTCGATGCTGTTCACACGCGCGAAGTGGCGCACCGCGTCGAGCTTCGCATGCATCCGCGATTCGATCGTCAGGCTCGGCAGATCGGGCCAGCGATTGTGCAGGCCGCCGGCGGGCGCCGCGAAATCCTGTGGCATGGCCCAGTCGGTGCGCAGCGCGTCGAGATCGACCGTCGAGCCGGACTCGACCGTTTCGGAAATGGCCTTGTAGCCGACCCACGCGCCCGAAAAGCGCGACAACTCCCAGCCGTACAAGCCGAACTCGAGCATGTCGGCGATGTTCGACGGATTCACCACCGGCATATGCCAGGCCATCATCGCGAAGTCGCTTTGATGCGGCATCGATGAGGACACGCAGCCGTGGTCGTCGCCGGCCACCACCAGTACGCCGCCGTGCGGCGACGAGCCGTAGGCGTTGCCGTGCTTGAGCGCGTCGCCGGCGCGATCCACGCCCGGGCCCTTGCCGTACCACATCGCGAACACGCCTTCGACGGTGCGCTCCGGGTCCGACTCCACCCGCTGCGTGCCAAGCACAGCGGTGCCGCCCAGTTCTTCGTTGATGGCGGGCAAAAAGCGGATATCACTCGCCGCGAGCAGTTTTTTCGCTTTCCACAACTGCTGGTCGACCATGCCGAGCGGCGAGCCGCGATAGCCGCTGATGAAGCCCGCGGTATTCATGCCGCGCGCCTTGTCGGCGGCGCGCTGCATGAGCACGAGCCGCACCAGCGCCTGCGTGCCGGTCAGGAAGATCCGGCCGCGCGTGGCGGTGAGGTTGTCGGAAAGCTTGTAATCGGCCAGTGCGGGCGTGCCGTCGATGGGCAGGCGAGCGGTCATGGGTGAGTCTCCGTTGTCGGTCGGAGTTGGCGCTTTGGCGCTTACTCCGATCCCATGCAACTTAGTTGCGGTTTGCATCCGCGCGCGGTGGTGGGGACCACGAAGGTGACGCAGCGAAAGAGACTCTATTTTTTAGCGCCAATGAGAGAGAATTTTTTCTACTTTGCCCGGACAGTCGCAAATGGGCGCGAAGACCCGCGCGTTTTAATGAAGTTTTGAGATGGATTTGCCGCGCAACGGGCGGAGTCGGGTAAGCCCTGGTGCGGTCCGAACCTGATTACAGCAACGTCCGCAGCGTTGCAGCGCTCGCGACGGGCGCGTCGTCGAGCGGCACGATCTCATTGAAATGCGCATAGTCGATATGGCTCACGCCGTCTTTCTCGGTCATGATGTCGACGAAACGGTGCTGCCAGTAGATCTCGTCGCACGACCACGTGTGGCGCGCCTGCATGGTTTGCGAGGTCGACTCGTCGATGCCTTCGAGTGTGAGCAGCAGCAACGTGCCGCGTTTATTGAGCGTTTCCGCGGTTTCGCCGAATAGCGGACTGCTTTCATCGACAATGTGCATCACCGTCCAGCCCAGTTTGAATACCGGGTGTTGATCGCGAACCAGCGTCAGGTCATAGAGCTTGCGCAACGTATAACCTTCGACCGTGGTTTCCGTGCGCAGAATCCGCAGCCGCGCGCGTGCCTCGGCGATCACGTTCTGACGCGCGTTGGCCGAGCGCACCATGAGCGTCGTGCGCCCGTCGAGCGGTCGGATCACCGCGTAGCGGGCAAAGATGATCTTGGCGTGCGGGCGCGAGAAGCGCGCGAAGATGAGCCCCGTTGCCAACGCGATGCCGGACATGCCGACAAAAATTTCCAGCGTGGCGATCCAGTGCGCGTAGACGGTTTGCGGATGCATGTCGCCATATCCGACCGTGGCGAGCGTCTCGACGCTGAAGAAAAACGCGCCGCCAAAACCGGCGGGAAACTGATTGGCGATGGGCGCGTTGCCCAGCATGTAGAGCGCGGCGAACGTGGTGTTGAGCAGCAGGAACAAGACCCCGAGCGATACGAAAAAAACCGGCCAGCGAACCACGAGCGCGCGGTGGTAGAGATCCTGCCAGAGCGGCGTCGGCATGCCGTGATCGATGACCACGCGATCGTCCAGGCGGAATTCGCGGCTGCCTGTTGGGCGGCGCGTCGATGCACGAACTTCAGCGTCGCCGAAGCCGGAAGGACGGTCTGACGGTTCGGTCGCCATCGCAAACTCGTGGAGATGAAAACGGCCAAAGCGTAGCACGCCGCCTTGTCCGCGAAAGGTGATTTTCGGCGTGGCGCGTGGGGCGCGACGGTGCGTCGCTGCCGTGAGTTCGCCGTGCCTGCACGGTGTTTCGGCCCGGCGTATCGACTGGCTTCAATGCGCTCGCACCGCGCATTGAAGCAAGCACGCAGCACTCACACAGTCACGCACGCGGACCGCAGCGTGCGCACGCTGCGAACTTACGGAAAGGCTCGCGGCTTCGGTATGCCTGCGCCGTGTTCGATATCGTCGACGGCTTGCTGATGAGCGGCCGCGACCGCTTCGGTCTCGTCGCCGTAGCCGTTGTCGCCGCCTACCGTCGTCCACGGTTTGACGGCTTTCTCGCGATGGCGGATTTCGTATTCCGCGTCCCAGCGGGCACCGTTGAGTTCGAGCGGGCGGACGTGGATCGAATACACGCCGTAGAGGAAGAGCTGTTCAGCCATGACCGCCTCCGGCCGTTTGGTTCAGGGTGGCGCCGAGCGATGACAAACGAGAACGCGAAAGACGCGGCGCCGGTTGCTGCCTAAAGTTCGATTTCTCCGAGGATGCGGTGAGCAAGCGCTTTGGCTTCCTCGAGCGCTTCCTCCGGCGTAGACGAAGTGGCCTCGACTTCGTAGAGCGTGGTTTCCTGATCGGCGGTGGCGTCGCCTTCGTCGCGCGAGAGGGTGACCACGCCCTGCCAGGTGTCTTTTTCTACTTCTCTTGTCGAGGCAGTGGCCGTGTAAATGCCTTTGGTGTAGGTGATGTCGTCCATGGCGTCTCTCCGTCTTCCAAAGGTTTCGGTTTTTTCATCCTAGCACGATGATGGAGCTTCCGTTCTCCGTCCCGACGGCGCTCCACGACAGTGACAATGCGCGCCGCACAAGGCAACAGAATTACAGCAGCGCGACCACCTCGTCGAGCGACGGCGCGTGCGCGCCGGCATGCCGGCAAGCGGCCGCGCCGGCGGCCAGCGCGAACGCCAGGTGCTCCGGCCATGCCCGCTGCGGCGCGGTCATCAGGCTGAACAGCAAGCCGCCAATCGATGCATCGCCCGCGCCGACCGTATCGACCACTTCGACACGCGGCGGCCGCGCCTCGGTCACCATGGCGCCGTCTATCAGCACGGCGGTCTCCGGTCCGCGCGTCACCAGCACGGTGGCGGTCGGATTCATGGCGCGCAACTGCGCCAGTGCGCCCGATTCGTCGTCGGTCTTGAACAGCAGGCGCAAGTCCTCGTCCGACACCTTGATCAGATCGGCGAGCGCGGCCATTTTCCGCAACGTGGGCTCGTAGCCGTGCTCCATCAGATTGCGGTAGTTGGGATCGAAACTGATCTTCACGCCCTGCGAACGCAACTCGGCCGCCAGCGTCGCGAGCGTGTTGCCGATCGGCTGACGCACGAGGCTGATGCAGCCGAAGTGCGCCCATTTCACCTGACCCATCCAGCCCGCCGGCAGTTGTGCCGGATCGAACGCCAGGTCGGCGCTGTTCTCGCCCATGAAGAAGTACGCGGGCGGATGCGTCTGATGGACGATCGCCAGCAGGGGCGGCCGCTCCACGCGCTGCATGAAGCGCATGTCGAGCCCGGCCGCGACGCTTGCATTCCACAACTCGTCGGAGAAGTTGTCGACGCCTAGCGATCCCGCGCACGCGGTCGGCAGACCGAGCCGCGCCACGCAGCGCGCCACGTTCCAGCCGGCGCCGCCAGGACGCGAGAGCCATTGCGACGTGCCGGTGCGTACGAGATCGGTGAGGATGTCGCCGGCTGAGACGAAGAAGGGGAATTCGTGGTTCGCGCTGGGATTGCTCATTTTGTTTGCTCCGCGGATTCGGGCGCAGCGGCCGCCCCGTCGGGCAGCGCGTGGGCCAGTACTTCGTAGCAGGCGCCCATGGTGTGATAGTCGGTCTTGCCGGCCGGACTCTTTTCGTCGCTGTACTTGCGGTTGTCGCACGTGAGGATGCGGTACCACGCGCCATACTTGTGATCGACGAAATGCGCCCAGCTATAGCGCCAGATCTCGTCGTACCAGTCCCAGAAGCGTTCGTTGCCGGTGCGCTTGCCGAGCAGCGCGGCCGTCGCGAAGGTCTCTGCCTGGACCCAGAAATACTTGTCGTGGTCGCATACGGTGCCGTCGGGGCCGAAGCCGTAGTAGAGGCCGCCGTGGTCTTCGTCCCACGCGTGCGTCATGGCGGCGTCGAATAGCTCGATGGCGCGCGGCAGCAACCACGGCAGCGGACGGAAGCGTTCGAGAATCAGCAGCAGCTTCGCCCATTCCGTCTGGTGCCCGGGCTGGAAGCCCCATGGCCGAAAGATGTTCGAGCTGTCTTCCTCGTTGTAGTGCCAGTCGACCGACCAGTCCGCGTGAAAGTGCTCCCACACCAGGCCCTGCGACAGCTTCGCCTGACGCAGCGTGATATTCGACGCCACGCGCTCCGCACGATCGAGATAGACGAGATGCCGGGTCGCTTCGTGCGCGGCGAGCAGCGCCTCGGTGGTGTGCATGTTCGCGTTTTGCCCACGGTACGAACTGACCCGCCAGTCGGGCGACGCTTCGTCGGCGTAGAGGCCCGCGGCGGCGTCCCAGAAACGGTGTTCCATCAGCTCGAAGGTTGCGCCGATCATCGGCCTGGCTTCTTCGATGCCGGCCATCGCCGCATGCGAATAGGCGAGCAGGACGAACGCAAGGCCGTAGCAGTGGCGCGTCGCGTCGAGCGTGCGCTTCTTGCCGTCGTGCCATTCGAGTTCCCAGTCGTAGCCTTCGTGCTGCGCGTCCCAATGCGCTTCGCGCAGGAACCGCAAACCGTGACGCGCGTACTCGAGATGCTGCGGGTCGCCGAACTGGCGATACGCCATCGCATAGTTGAAGACGTAGCGGCAACTGCTCACCAGATGCCGCGTGGTTTTGTCGTAGACCGAACCGTCGTCGCGGAAGAAATGGAAAAAGCCGCCGCTCGGGTCGAACACGTTCGGCGCGTAGAAACGCAGCGTGTCCTGCACATGCGAGAGCAGAAAGTCGCGCGAGCGGAAGCTCTCGACGGGCGGCGCCGCAGCGGCGCCGTTAGCGGGGTGAAGCGGATCGGATTGCGTCATGGCATTTTCACCAAAGTACTGGCACGGGCAATGAGATGGACGGGCAAACGGACTTCCAGTTCGGCGGGTGCGTCTTCGAGCAGCAGCTCGACGCCGCGCCGGCCGAGCGCTTCCTTGTCGACCGAGAGGGTCGACAGGGGCGGCGTGGCATGGGCGGCAGCGGGAATGTCGTCGAAACCGATGATGGCAATGTCCTCGGGCACGCGCAGTCCGCGCGCGAGGCACGCGCGCAGCGCGGCGAGCGCGGCGGCGTCGTTGTAGGCAAACACGGCGTCGGGGCGCGGGCCCGGCGCGTCGAGCAACTGATGCATGGCGCGCGCGGCGCCGCTGTCGGGGTCGAGGCCGGCGTCGATTGTTACTTCCAGTGACGGGTCGAATAGCAAGCCCGCTTCGAAGAACGCGCGCCGGTAGCCGAGCGCGCGCTGCGCGATGCTGAAGTGCGCGAGCGAGCCGCCGATGAACGCGACACGCTTGCGCCGCTGCTCGAACAGATGCCGCATGGCGAGCATGGCGCCCGCGGCGTTGTCGAGATTCACCGAGCGCATGCCGGGCGCCCACAGGTCGATCAGCACGAGCGGGCGCTGCATGGCTACCAGCGTGGTCAGCGTTTCGGGCTCGACGAAACCGGCGATCGCCACCGCGTCCGGCGCATGCAGGCGCATCTGCTGGATCACGTCTTCGGTGGGACCGGCCGTCAGCACGGACGGCACGATACCGCGCTCGCGGCAGGCGTCTTCCACGCCGTGCAGCACGTGCGAGAAGAACGGGCTGACGGCGAAATTATTGTGCTGACGGTGCAGCAGAAACGTGAGACGGCGGATGCGCGGGCGCAACTGGGCGGCGTCATAGCCGAGCTTGCGCGCCGCTTCGACGACGCGCTCGCGGGTGGCCTCGGAAAGGCCCGGCTGGTTCTTCAATGCGCGTGAGACGGTGCCGATCGACACGCTGGCCGCGCGGGCGACGTCGCGGATGGTTGTGGCCATCGAATCAGGCGGACGCGCAAGGGCGGCCGCACGGTGTTTGAGTTCGGGCGATTGTATAGTAAAACCGCTCCGAAACCGCCCGAAAAACACCCGCTCGACACCGGTAAATACCCGTAGGCAATGGAGTTGGCCCGGAATATACTGTTTAGTAAAATCAGCTAAACAAGGTCCGATGTGGTCTCAACGCCGCTCGTTCACCCGAGCGAAACATGAGCGGCTTCGGCCTGGCCGCGCAACAAGGCCACGCTTTCGTCGGCATCGATCAGTACGAAGCCGCTCGTCTCGTGTTTCGCGCGCCGCTTGGCCAGCGCCGCTACGGATGCAATTTCCTCGCTGCTGTAGAGCGACGGGCCGTCGGCGGGTTCGACGCGCACGCAGCCGATCGCCATCGTCACGAAACCGAAGAAGGTCGGGTTGCCGCGTCGGTCTTCGCCGTGAATGCCACCGGCGAGGCGATCGGTCGGTGCGTAGAAGCGCTGCGCGCCCTCGTTGAACACGTGAATCGCGCGCAGCACGCGCTCACGCCAGTCGTCGCTCTGGAACAGGATCAGAAAGTCGTCGCCGCCGACGTGGCCGAGAAAGTCGCGGGTGGGATCGCACGCATCGGCGAGTACGACGGCGGCGAATTTCAGGACTTCGTCACCTTGCCAGTAGCCGTACTGATCGTTGAACGGCTTGAAGTGGTTCAGATCGACGTAGCATGCGTAGAAGCCGGCGTCGTTGCCGAGCAGGCGGGCAATGTGCGAACTGATCGGGATGTTGCCGGGCAGGAAGGTCAGCGGGTTCGCGTAGCGCGCGGC
Source organism: Paraburkholderia sp. BL17N1 (assembly GCF_003634175.1). NCBI lineage: Bacteria > Pseudomonadati > Pseudomonadota > Betaproteobacteria > Burkholderiales > Burkholderiaceae > Paraburkholderia > Paraburkholderia sp. BL17N1. Next base: position 1,114,045 of record NZ_RBIW01000001.1, on the reverse strand, counting down.
TTCAATGCGGACCTCCGTGACCGCGCGCACGAGCTTCTCGCCGGTGCCGAGGCCGACGTATTTGCCGTTGTCGGTGATGACGAAACCATCGGCGAGATAGCGCTGATCGTCGCTTGCGAGGAGCTTGGCCATCTGCTCGACGGTCATCGATTTCTCAATAATCACCGGCGACGCATTGGCGAACAGCAGGCAAGGGCGCTTGCCGAACAGCTCGCGGTGATACGGCAGCGCGTAGCGGTCCATGAAGCTGCGACGGTTGATCAGCGCGACCGGCTCGTCGTGTTCGACCACCGCGACTGCGTGCAGGTCGGGCAGGCGGTTGAACAGTTCGAGCACGTCGTTGTTAGTCGCGTGGCGCGGCAACGCGGGCGCGTGCACCAGCATTTTTTCCGACGCCATGCCGCCCGAAGGCGAGGCGCTGCTCACCGTGCGCGTGGTCTCGGGGAACACTGCGATGTGACCCGCGCGCAGCGCATCGCGGGCGTCGTCGGTCACGTGGCGGGCCGGCTGCGCGTGCGGGCGGCCGAAGAAAAAGCCTTGCCCGCAGCCGATTCCCATGTCGCGCACCACGATCAGATCCGCTTCGTTTTCAATGCCCTCCGCGACGAGCCGCGCGCCGCTCGCGCTGGCGAAGTGCTGCATCGCGCGCACGGCCTCGAACTTGAGCGGGTCGCAGGCTATGTCGTGGATAAAGAAGCGGTCGATCTTCACGACGTCCGGCTGCAGCCGCACCCACAAATTCATGCTGGCGTTCGCGGTGCCGTAGTCGTCGAGCGCGAACTGCGCGCCGGTTGTGCGCAGTGTCGTGATCACCGGCAGGAAACTGCCCACATCCAGAATCGTGCTTTGCTCGGTCAGTTCGACCACGATCCGTTGCGGATCGACGCCGCGATGACGCAGCAGCGCGAGCGTATCGTCGCGCGCCTCGGCCAGCTGACGCATCGCGCCCGCGCTGAAATTCAGAAACAGCTTTCCGTCGAAGTCGAGCTGCGCGAACGCTTCGATGCAGGTGCGCGCGGCGGCGCGTTCGAGCTCGATCGTGCAGCCCTCGGCGAGCGCTTGCGCAAACAGCGCGAACGGCGCTTCGAGCGGCGTGCCGGCCGGGCCGCGGATCAGACCTTCATAGCCGAGGATCGCGCCGTCTTCGAAATCGATGATCGGCTGGAACACGGCGGACAGCTCACGCCGGGCGATCAAGTCCTCGACGCGCGGCGCGGCGGGTCGGGAGGGCGAGCGAGGTTGCATGGCGGGTAGGCGTAGCGTTCGACCTTCGGCTTATCGGCCGGACTTGCCTGGAGTTAAGTGAAGTTTTAATGAACCGTTGCACCGGGTTGGTGCGGTTGATATTCGTGGAGTCATTCTGAAGGACGCTCCCATCCGGCTTCGCATTGCCAGGAATCGGCCTATGCCATCCGGCCGAGGCGACAGCGACGCCGTTTGCGCGTGAAATAACAAAAAAGCCGCGCGAGGCGGCTTTCTTCAAATGACGCTCAGGGAGGGCGCTTATGAATGTCCTGTTTGCATTGCGCGCATATTCACCGGCGGGCCACGGCGGCGGCGGTCCGCTCGCGCGCAGCGGCGTGGGTCTCGCCGCTGGTGTCGCGCGCCCCCCAGCGCTGCGCGAGCGCGGCGCACACCATCAACTGGATCTGGTGGAACAGCATCAGCGGCAAAACGACGGCGCCCACCGCATGCGAGGCGAAGATCACCTTGGCCATCGGCACGCCGGCGGCGAGACTCTTCTTCGACCCGCAGAAGATAATGGTGATCTGGTCCGCACGGCTGAAGCCGAGCCGCTTGCTGACGAATATCGTCATGGCGAGAGCCAGTGCGAGCAGCACGACACACAGCAGCAGCAGGCCGCCGAGGGCCGAGAGCGGAATCTGATGCCACAGGCCTTCGTTGACGGCCTCGCTGAACGCGCCGTACACCACCAGCAGGATCGACCCCTGGTCGACAAACTTGAGCACGCCGCGATTGCGCTCGATCCATTTGCCGATCAGCGGGCGCAACAACTGCCCGGCCACAAACGGCACCAACAGCTGCAGCACGATATTGCCTACCGTATGCCACGGCGAAGCGCCGCCGCCGGCCGCCTGATTGGTGACGACGAGGCTGACGAGGGCGGGTGTGATGAAAATGCCGAGCAGGCTCGAGGCCGACGCGCTGCATACGGCCGCCGGCACGTTGCCTTTGGCAATGGACGTGAACGCGATCGACGACTGAACCGTAGACGGCAGCGTGCAGAGGAAGAGGACCCCCGCATAGAGCGCCGGCGTGACAAGTGGCGAAAGGAGCGGTTTAAGCGCGAGACCGAGCAGCGGAAAGAGCGCGAACGTACTGAGCAGCACTACAAGATGCAGGCGCCAATGCGTCGCGCCCGCAATGATCGCTTCGCGTGAGAGCTTGGCGCCGTGCAGGAAAAACAGCAGGCCGACTGCCACGTTCGTCACCCAGTTGAACCCGACGGCGGCCTGCCCGTGTACCGGCAGCAAGCTGGCAAGGATCACGGTGCCGACGAGGCACAGGGTGAAGTTGTCGGGAAGCAGTTTCGGGCGAGCCATGTCGGAATCTCGATTCGGTGACGCGGAATAGCGCGCCGGGCAAGCGCGTGACGCCGCCGCCCAAGCCTATGGGAAACCGCTATTGTTGTTGATTTTCGATTAAATATGCAAATTCATTTGCCGAATTGATTAATGAGGGTTGCGCATCAAAAGGCGCGTTCCGGAAAATGTCGGACAGCGCCTTGATTCACGTTTTCAGTATTGGCGACATGATCTGTTTGGTCTATGCGCTTTTGGCAATCGAGGTGAAAATCCCACACGATTCGTCATACGCAAAATCGCGTGAGCGGGACGCGCCAAGTCATTGGACTCAAGCGGTTTGACGGTTTTCACGCGGGGCCTCCGTGGCGGAAAAAGGTCGCAGTAACAAGGTGTTACATCCGCGTCCGAGGCCTAACACTTTTTGGCTCGACACCCTTTGCCGGTGCCCATAAATTACGGTTCAAAGGCCGTCGGGTTGTACCCGCGCCGCGAACTCGTCGCAGCGCCCGTGCCAATCCCAAAACAAGTCCATCGCAGCTCGAACGATGGGTTTCAGGCAAGTCTTCGGGCATGAGAGTCACTGGGTGGACGGGTTGTCGAGAACGAGGCACTGGGTGTTGGGCGCGGTTATCACCGCGCTGTGCTCGTTCGCCTATGCGAAAGCGTCGGGCGTGCCGCACGGTGGCGGCGGCCATTCGCATGCCGAAGCGAATCACGCCGTGGGTGGCGAGATGCGCAACGGGGGCCGCTACTACGGCGCCGTCCCGGCAGCTCCGGCGCGCACTGCAGTCGCCGACCGCAACGCACGTCTGCCGCGTGGCGGAACGAACTTCGCGGGCGGAACTTACGCCGACGGCTTCGACTTCTACAAGCCTGGCGTGCACCGGGTCGCCGGCCCGGCCGGATATGCCGGCGACAGCCGCGGCAGCATGCAGTACGCCGGCGCCATCACGCCAGTCAGTGCCGAGTCGCGCACGGTGCCGCGGCCGCCGGCCAATGCACCGGTTCGCTCCGGTTCGATTCGCGCTGACATCGCCCGCTATAACGAAGAACGCGGTTCGCAGCGCGCCATGCAGCGCCAGTCCGACGACCCGCGTCAATCGGAAGGCTCGCCTTACCGGAACTAGGCGTTGGCGCTGCGTGCGCTGTGCGTCGGGTTTGTTGCGTGAGCAACCAGTGTTTGCGTTCCGGCTGCGCGGAGGTGTCAGAAATTTCGTGTGCTGAGGCCGGTTAAAAATCTCAGCTGATGGCGGCGGTGAATCGCTCACCGAACAGAATGGCGAACTGATTGACAGCTTGCCGCCAGGTGATAGGCGGCATCTTCCAATCCTTTTCAATGTTGCGCAAGGCCAGATACAGCAGTTTGCTGGCGGCTTCGTCGCTCGGGAAGTGGCCACGATTCTTGACGATCTTGCGCAACTGCATGTGCATGCTCTCGATGGCGTTGGTCGTATAAACGATTCGACGCACCTCGTGGGGATAGGCAAAGAAGGGAATCACCTGCTCCCATTGGCGTTGCCACATGGCCGGGACGGTAGGGAATTTGCGGCCCCATTCGCTTTGCGCAAAGGCCTCGAGCGCCGCGGCCGCCGCTTCAGCCGAGGCGGCCTGATAGATCGGCCTGAGCGCGGTAGCCAGCGGCTTCCGGTCCTTCCAGCTCGCCAGATTCAGCGAATTACGGATCAGATGCACGATGCAGGTCTGGATCTGCGCGGCCGGAAACACCGCCTCGATGGCCTCCGGGAACCCACGCAGGCCGTCGACCACCGCAATCAGGATGTCGTGCAAACCGCGGTTCTTCAACTCGTTGAAAACCTTCAGCCAGAACTTGGCGCCTTCGGTTTGTTCGATCCACAAGCCCAGCACTTCCTTGCGGCCGTCAGCCCGAATGCCCAGCGCCAGGTACACTGCCTTGTTCCTGACCGTGCCCTCGTCGCGGATCTTCAGTCGAAGTGCGTCGAAATACACAATCGGATACATCGCCTCGAGCGGGCGTTGTTGCCACTGCTCGACCTCAGCCAGCACCTCGTCGGTGACCGTGGAAATCAGATCGGGCGACACTTCCAGGCCGTACAGCTCCAGCAGGTGAGCCTGGATCTCGCGTACGCTCATGCCGCGCGCGTACATGCTGATGACGTGGTCGTCGAATCCCGGCAGCCGGCGCTGGTACTTGCTGACCAGTTGCGGCTCGAACGTCGCCTGCCGGTCTCGCGGGATATCCAGCGTCAGTTCGCCGTTGGGTGTGAGCACTGTCTTGCGGCTCGTACCGTTGCGGTGGTTGCCGGCGCTGCCTTGCTCCGCCTCGCTCTCCAGGTGATGCGTCAGCTCCGCGGCCAACATGCGCTCAGCCAGTTGCTTCTTCAGTCGCCCGGCCAGGCCCGATTCCCCGAGAACCGACTCGGCGTTCCTGTTCTGCACCTGCGCCAGCAGTTGATCGATCAGCTCATCGGGGAACAGCTTCGGCGCCTTCGGGTTCTTGCTCTTCTTGGTCACTGTTGTTTCGGTCATTGGACGTTATTTCCGTTATCGTCTCATGACCTCGACACACTAAAAATCTGACAGGCTCGGCTGCGCTCGCACATACATCTCTTTCTGTCTTCCTGCCGCTTCGATATTGTCCGAATGCTCCCTTTGGGTAGCTAATTGCGCACGCCTTACGCATGCCTCATCGCGAACCGCGAACGAGGCGTCTCTGCCCATTTCGTCCTCCCAAATTCATATCGCTTCGTCGCACCGCACCGCTTCGCCTGCCTGTCAATCTGGTTGTTAGCAGCCTTCGGCGTTGCCTTCACTCCTGACGCGCGCCGTCGATGTGACGTTTCGACGCCACACTTTTTTGAAAATACTCGGCAGCACACCCTCTCCCATCGTCAAATTTGGTCGTTTCTGCGGCGGTGCGTCATCCGCATGTCATCTGAGGCGTTATCAATCCGTCCGCTGCAAGGTGAGCAACGGTTTGCGCGGTGCGCCAAAACTTGGGGCGGCACCCCGGGCGCGCTATCGGCCAGGGCTTTATCAGGCCGATAAGCGACAAAACTAATCAGACCGATATACCGGCAATAACCAACGATATTTTTGTTCATAAAAATGGTCCGCAAAGATGGTCCCGCCCAGATTGGCTCGATGATCGAACGGACAACAACAATGATTCGCGCGAGCTCCCCCTTTCGCACAGCCACACCCTTTTTGACAAAGACAGGAGAACCCATGAAAACAAGCATCAGCAGTGCGCTGAAGACCACCCTCAAGGCAACCGCGTGTGCCGCTCTGCTGGCCAGTGCATCGTCTGCTTTTGCGCAATCGAGCGTGCAGCTTTACGGTCAGGTCGACGAATGGGTCGGCGCGCAGAAATTCCCGGGCGGCAAGACCGCGGTGCAGGTCGCGGGCGGCGGCATGTCGACTTCGTATTGGGGCTTGAAGGGGGCGGAGGATCTGGGCAACGGCTACAAGGCGATCTTCGCGTTGGAAGGTTTCTTCCTGGCGCAAAACGGCCAGTACGGCCGCTTCACCGGCGATACGATGTTCTCGCGTAACGCGTACGTCGGTATCGAGTCGCCCTACGGTACGGTCACGGCCGGCCGTCTGACGACGCCGTTGTTCGTGTCGACGATTCTGTTCAACCCGTTCGTGGATTCGTACCAGTTCTCGCCGATGGTCTGGCACACGTACCTGGGCCTCGGCACGTTCCCGACCTACTCGACGGATCAGGGCGTGACCGGCGACTCGGGCTGGAGCAACGCGGTGTCGTACTCGTCGCCGAACTTCAGCGGTTTGAGCGCGACGGCCATGTACGCGCTCGGCAACACGACCGAGAACGGCGCGAAGAAATGGAGCGGCCAGGTTCTGTACTTCCACGGCCCGTTCGCGGCCACGGCGGTGTACCAGTACGTGAACTTCAACAACGTGCCGAGCGACCTCGGCAGCTTCGGCACGTCGGGCGTGCCCGGCCTGAAAAGCCAGAGCGTTGCGCAAGTCGGCCTGTCGTATGACCTGAAGTTCGTGAAGTTCTTCGGCCAGTACATGTACACGTACAACGACCAGCAGGTCACCAGCTGGCACGTGAACACGGCGCAAGGCGGCGCGACGGTGCCGTTCGGCCCGGGCTCGGTGATGGCGTCGTACGCCTACTCGCGCGACGGCGGCGGCTTCGACCAGACCCGTCAGACGGCAGCGCTCGGCTACGACTATCCGCTATCCAAGCGTACGGACGTCTACGCCGCCTACATGTACGACCACATTTCCAGCGTGTCGAGCGGCAACACCTACGGCGTCGGCCTGCGCGCGAAGTTCTAAGCGTCCCGGCGGCACTGCGCGACGCCTGTTTGCGGGCTTCGCGCGACGGACGCATCAGTTTGATCTCCAAACCCGTCTCCTTCGGAAGGCGGGTTTTTTGTATCTGCGCGCCGCTATTCCTTCGCTTGGGAAGCCGTTTTGCCGACCAGTCTTTGATAAACGCGGCAAAATAGTGCCGATTGATTCCCAAAGCGAGTGATTGAGATGGATACCCTCGTCAGCATGAAAGTGTTCCGCCACGTGGTCGAAGTCGGCAGTTTTGTGGGCGCGGCTGAACGCATGGAGATGTCGGCGGCCATGGCGAGCAAGCATGTGATGCACCTCGAACAGCAACTCGGCGCGCGGCTGCTCAACCGCACCACGCGGCGGGTCGCGCCGACCGAGGCGGGCCGCGAGTACTACGAGCGGCTGAGCCAGGTGCTCACCGAACTCGAGGAGGCCGAGCAGGTGGTCGGCGCGGCGAGCGTCGTGCCGCAGGGGCGCTTGCGGGTGTCGTCGCTGTCGGCATTCGGTTTGAGCCACGTGATGGCCGCAGTGGCCGATTACGCCGCGCAGTATCCGCAGGTCACCGTCGATATGACCTTGTCGGACCGCGTGGTCGAATTGATCGACGAGGGTTTCGATGTCGCGATCCGCGCGTCGCCGAGCGGACTGAAGTCTTCTTCATTGATCGCGCGGCAGATCGCGACCGCGCATCTCGTGCTGTGCGCGTCGCCGGCGTATTTGAAGCGCCACGGCACGCCGAAGACCGTCGCCGATCTGGCGCGCCACAACTATCTGCAATACGCGGGCGTGTCGGCGCTCGAAATCGCGCCCGCCACCGGCGACGCCTCGCCGCGCGTGCGTCTGACGGGCAATCTGATCGTCAATCATCTGGAAGCGCAGCGCGTGATCGTGCTGCAAGGCGCGGGCATCGCGATGCTCGGCACCGAAGTAATCGGCGACGATCTGGCCGCGGGGCGCCTCGTGCCGTTGCTGGTGGACGACGTGCCGCCGCGCGAGCTGCCGATTCACGTGGTCTACGCGAGCCGCCGGCATCTGTCGGCCAAGGTGCGCTCGTTTGTCGACTTTCTCGCCGAACGGTTCGCGAACGAATCGTTGTGGCCGTCGCTCGAACAGATCAAAGCTTTGGCGGTGCGCTAGGCGGCTTTGGCCACCGAGGCAGCGTGACCCGTTTCGCTATACTGGTTGCCAGCACCCATACGCGTAACGATCTGGGGGAGACATGACCGATCTGTCCACGCCGCAGCGCGCCGGCAGCCACAAGTTGCCCGCGGGCCGGCGCTTGCGCTTTGTCACGGCGGCTGCCTTGTTCGACGGCCACGATGCGTCGATCAACATCATGCGGCGCATTCTGCAGGCGAGCGGAATAGAGGTGATTCACCTCGGCCACAACCGCTCCGTCGATGAAGTCGCCGCTGCCGCGTTGCAAGAGGACGCCGACGGCGTCGCCGTGTCCAGCTACCAGGGTGGCCACAACGAATACTTCCGCTATCTGGTCGATCTGCTGCGAGCGCGCGGCGGCGAGCGCATCAAGGTGTTCGGCGGCGGCGGCGGGGTGATCGTCCCTGAGGAAATCGCGGAGCTCGAGCGTTACGGCGTCGAGAAGATCTATTCGCCGCAGGATGGGCAGCGGCTCGGGCTGCAAGGCATGATCGACGATATGATCGCGCGCTGCGCCGAAGGCGCGCGTGCGGCTGTGGCGGCCGGGCAGAATCCGGTTGGCGAGTGGGTGAACGAGCTTTCGGAGCGTGGGTTGCCGCGATTTGATTCGCGCGGCGATGCTGGCGGCGACGAGGACGTGAACGCCGCGCGGAATCTGTTCAGTCAGCCGAGTCAGGTGGGCAACACGGCGAACGCGGATCATATGGCCGACACGGCCGACACGGCCGACAAAACATCCCTCACCTTCCGCCGCCTCGCGCGAATCATCAGCGAGTTCGAGGCGGGCGGCGTCGACGCAGCCACGCGCGACAAACTGTCCGCTCAAGCCAAGGTCAAGGCAACCGCAATCCCCGTCCTCGGCATCACCGGCACCGGCGGCGCCGGCAAATCCTCGCTCACCGACGAACTGATCCGGCGCTTTCGCCTCGACTACGGCGACGCCCTCACCATCGCCGTGCTCGCCATCGATCCGTCGCGCCGCAAGTCCGGCGGCGCGTTGCTGGGTGACCGCATCCGCATGAACGCGATCGGCGACTGGGGCGGCGGCGCGCGCGTCTACATGCGTTCGATGGCGACGCGCGAAGCATCGAGCGAAGTCTCCGACTCGTTGCCCGACGTGCTGATGATATGCAAAGCGGCGGGCTTCGATCTGATCGTCGTCGAAACATCCGGCATCGGGCAGGGCAACGCGGCGATCGTGCCGTTCGTCGACGAATCGCTGTATGTCATGACGCCGGAGTTCGGCGCGGCCAGCCAGTTGGAGAAGATCGACATGCTCGACTTCGCCGGCTTCGTCGCGATCAACAAGTTCGATCGGAAGGGCGCGCCGGACGCGTTGCGCGATGTCGCCAAACAGGTGCAGCGCAATCGCGGCGACTTCGCGAAGCCGCCGGAAGCGATGCCGGTGTTCGGCACGATCGCCTCGCGCTTTAACGACGACGGCGTGACCGCGCTCTATGTGCACGTGGCCGAGGCGCTCCGCAAACACGGCTTGCGCGCAGGCGGCGGCCGTCTGGCCGCGCCGGAAGGCCTGCGCTTTTCGAGCGGCCGCAACGCAATTGTGCCGCCGGCTCGGGTGCGCTATCTGGCGGATATCGCGCAGACGGTCCACGCTTATCGCGAGCGAGCCGACGCGCAAGCGCGGGTGGCGCGCGAACGCTGGCAACTTGCAGAGGCGCGCCGGATGCTCGCGGAGGCAGTGGGGGCCGCCGGGGCTGTTGCGCAATCGCGCGCGAGCGTAAGCGCCAACCCGAGCGCGGACCCGAACGCCGACCCGAACGCCGACCCGAGCAGCAACCCGAGCAGCAACCCGAGCAGCAACCCGAACGCCAACCCTGGCGCCGACTCAAACGAACACTCCGTAGCGAGCGTCGCAGACGCCCGCGCGCCTTCGCCACTCCAGCAACTCGACGCCCTCATCGCCCAACGCACCGCCTCCCTCGGCGAACGCGAACGCACGCTGCTCGACGGCTGGCCGCAAACCGTGGCCGCCTATTCAGGTGCCGAACACATCGTCCGCATCCGCGACCGCGAGATCCGCACCGCGCTCACTGTCACGACGCTCTCCGGATCTGAAGTCCGCAAAGTCTCCCTGCCGAAGTTCGTCGACCACGGCGAGATTCTGCGTTGGCTGATGCTCGACAATCTGCCCGGCTATTTTCCGTTCACCGCGGGCGTGTTCCCATTCCGCCGCGAAAACGAAGACCCGACGCGGATGTTCGCCGGCGAAGGCGATCCGCAACGCACCAATCGCCGCTTCAAGCTGCTCTCCGAAGGCATGCCGGCCAAACGACTTTCGACTGCCTTCGATTCGGTCACGCTCTACGGCGAAGAACCCGACGAGCGGCCCGACATCTACGGCAAGGTGGGCAATTCGGGCGTCTCGGTGGCGACGCTCGACGACATGAAAACGCTCTACGACGGCTTCGATCTCTGCGCGCCGGAAACCTCGGTCTCGATGACGATCAACGGCCCCGCGCCGACCATCCTCGCGATGTTTTTCAACGTGGCGATCGATCAGCAGATCGCGCGCATGACGCAGCAACAAGGCCGCGCGCTCACTGACCAGGAACTTGCCGCCACGCGCCGCGCAGCGTTGGAAAACGTGCGCGGCACCGTGCAGGCCGACATCCTGAAAGAAGACCAAGGCCAGAACACTTGCATCTTCTCGACCGAATTCAGCCTGAAGGTGATGGGCGACATTCAGGCGTACTTCGTCGAGCACGGCGTGCGCAATTTCTATTCGGTGTCGATCTCCGGCTACCACATCGCCGAAGCCGGCGCGAACCCGATCTCGCAACTCGCCTACACGCTCGCGAACGGCTTTACCTATGTCGAGGCCTATCTCGCCCGTGGCATGTCGATCGACGACTTCGCGCCGAATCTGTCGTTCTTCTTTTCAAACGGCATGGACCCGGAGTACACGGTGCTGGGCCGCGTCGCGCGACGCATCTGGGCCGTTGCCATGCGCGAGCGCTACGGCGCGAACGAACGCAGCCAGAAGCTCAAGTATCACGTGCAGACGTCGGGCCGCAGCCTGCATGCGCAGGAGATCGACTTCAACGACATCCGCACCACGTTGCAAGCGCTGATCGCGATTTACGACAATTGCAACTCGCTGCACACGAATGCGTTCGACGAAGCGATCACCACGCCCACCGAGGATTCGGTGCGCCGCGCGGTGGCGATCCAGTTGATCATCAATCGTGAATGGGGGCTTGCGAAGAATCAGAATCCGAATCAGGGCAGCTTCGTGATCGAGGAACTGACCGACCTGGTGGACGAGGCGGTGCTCGCCGAATTCGACCGGCTGACCGAGCGCGGCGGTGTACTCGGCGCGATGGAAACCGGCTATCAGCGCGGACGCATTCAGGACGAGTCGATGCTGTACGAGCACCGCAAGCATGACGGCTCGTATCCGATCGTCGGCGTGAATACGTTTTTGAGCGCGCATCCGCATGAAGCGCCGCAGCCGATCGCACTAGCCCGTTCCACCGACGACGAAAAGCAGAGCCAGTTGCAACGTCTGCGCGCTTTCCAGGCGCAGCATCGCGACGCGGCGCCGGCCGCGCTCGAACGCCTGAAACGCGCGGTGATCGACGATGAGAACGTGTTCGCGGTGCTGATGGACGTCGTGCGTGTCTGCTCGCTCGGGCAGATCACGCACGCGTTGTTTGAAGTGGGCGGGCAGTACCGCCGCAATATGTGAGTCAGGCTGCGCGGCGATCGCTGCGGCTGGGCGTGAAGCCGGGCCGCAGTGCAAAACTGTCGGATCAGGCGCCTCGGATCCAGCGCCCCGAATCAGACGCTAAGGCAAACGCGCAACCCCCGCCAAGTCACGCCCGGGCGCACCACCTCAGCGCGCAATCCCCAGCCGCGCCTTTGCGTCGTTATATTCCTTCGTCAAACGCTGCACCAGCTCGCCCACGCTCGGCACGTCGTCCATTAGCCCGACGCCCTGACCCGCACCCCAGATGTCTTTCCACGCCTTCGCCTTGTCGCTGCCGAAGTTCATCGCGCTCTTGTCCGATTCCGGCAGCGCGTCCGGGTCCAAGCCCGCGTTCAGGATACTTTCGCGGATGTAGTTGCCGTGCACGCCGGTGAACAGGTTCGTGTAGATGATGTCCGACGCCGTGGAATTGACGATCGCCTGCTTGTAGCTGTCGACAGCGTGAGCTTCCGTGGTCGCGATGAAGCGCGTGCCCATGTAGGCGAGGTCCGCACCCATGGCCTGCGCGGCGAGAATCGAGCCGCCGTTGGCGATCGAGCCCGACAGCACGATCGGCCCGTCGAAGATGCGCCGCACTTCGCCGACCAGCGCGAACGGCGAGGTCGTTCCCGCATGGCCACCCGCGCCGGACGCGACCAGGATCAGACCGTCGACGCCCGCTTCCAGCGCTTTCTGCGCATGGCGTAGATTGATCACGTCGTGCAACACGATGCCGCCATAGCTATGCACCGCATCGACGATCTCACGCGCCGGCGCCCGCAGGCTCGTGATGAAAATCGGCACCTTGTGTTCGACGCATACGCGCACGTCATGTTCGAGCCGCGTATTCGATTGATGGACGATCTGATTGACGGCGATCGGCCCGATCAGCGCATCGGGATTGGCGGCCTTGTGCTCGGCGAGCTGCGCCTGAATCTGCGTGAGCCATTCGTCGAGCAGCTCAGCCGGACGGGCATTCAGCGCGGGAAACGAGCCGACGATCCCGGCCTTACATTGAGCCAGCACGAGCTCGGGATAGCTGACGATGAACATCGGCGAAGCGACGACGGGCAGCGCAAGTTTTTGCAGGACGGCGGGCAATGCCATAGTGCGTGTCTCCTGATTTGAGCGGGCCGGTGCGTCGTTGCGCGCCCGGCGATGACTGAGTTTAGCGGCACATGGCTTGCGGCGCTTTCCTACACGCCACAGCCATCCGAAGATTTTAAGAACGATCGTTCGATTATAGGCGAAGCGCAACGAGCGCGTTCGATTGAGGCGTTTAGAACAGTTGGAAGGAGTGTTCAGGTTCTACGCTTGCGTGGGCTATCCCACCTCGCACGGACACATCGGGCTTCTACAATGCAGGAACTCCAAAATCACGAGCGAGACGCCATGGCTTTCGAGAATTTCACGCCCTTTCGCGTCGCCGTGGGCGACGTCGATATTTTTGGAGTGAAGGGCGGGGCGGGGCCGCCTCTTCTGCTGCTGCACGGTCATCCGCAGTCGCATCTGATCTGGCGGAAGTGCGCCGCGCAGCTGGCGGAGCATTTCACGGTGATCGCCACCGATCTGCGCGGTTACGGCGCGTCGGGCAAGCCGCCAAGCGACGCCGCGCACACGCCGTATTCCAAGCGCGTGATGGCGGCCGATCAGGTCGCCGTGATGCGCCATTTCGGCTTCGACCGTTTTCTCGCATGCGCGCACGATCGCGGCGCGCGCGTCGCGCACCGCATGGCGCTCGATCATGCGGACGCCGTCGAGCGTCTGATGCTGCTCGACATCGCGCCGACGCTCGCCATGTACGAAGCCACCGACCGCGCCTTTGCGACGCATTACTTCCACTGGTTCTTCCTGATCCAGCCGGCGCCGCTGCCTGAAACGCTGATCGGTGGAAATCCGGCGGCGTATGTCGACGCGGTGATGGGCAGCCGTCACGCGGGTCTTGCGCCGTTCGAGCCCGGCGCGCTCGACGCCTATCGCGCGGCCCTCGCGCAACCGGATGCGATTCACGCGATGTGCGAGGACTACCGCGCATCGGCGAGTATCGATCTGGAACACGATCGCGCCGACATCGAGCGCGGTCTCAAGATCGGCTGCCCGCTGCGCGTGCTGTGGGGCGACAAAGGCGTGATCGAGAAGTGCTTCGACGCGCTGGCGGAATGGCGTCATGTGGCGCGCGACGTGAGCGGCCGCGCGCTGTCTTGCGGCCACTACATACCTGAGGAAGCGTCAGACGAACTGGTCGCCGAAATGCTTTCTTTTTTCGAACCGGTCGCACAGTAACGTCGCGTTCGTTTCGTTTCGCTCCTACGCGAAGCCGCGTCCGCGCGTCGCTCAACCGAGTGGCGGCAGGCGGCGCGCGACCGGCGTCGACTTGACGAGCGCGGTGCTGGTCTCGGCGCGCTCGGTGACTTTCGACAGAATCTCGTCGAGCTGCTCGATCGAATGGAGATACAGGCGGCAGATGAAGCAATCGTCGCCCGTCACCTTGTCGCATTCGACGAACTCCGGAATCCGCCGGATCACCTCTTCCACCAGATGCAACTGACCGGGTAGCGGCTTCACGCGCACGATAGCCTGCAGCGTGTAGCCGAGCGCGCGCGGATCGATCTGCACCGTGAAGCGCTCGATCACGCCTTGCGCTTCGAGCCTGCGCACGCGTTCCGCCGTGCTCGGCGCCGACAGCCCGACTTGACGCGCCAGTTCGCTGACCGGCTGACGGGCGTCTTCCGCGAGCGCGGCGAGGAGGGCCCGGTCGGTGTCGTCGAGCGGGGCGGGCGTTGGAAGAGTAAGGCGTTTGCTCATGACGGCCTTCGATTGTTAGGTCGGATTGCGTGATCGCTTAAGTTTAGCCATGTATTCGGACGATCGGATTAATTACACTGCTCGTCATGCAGGAATCAATTCGAGGATCGAATCATGGCGTCAAATGAAATCCGCCGCGGAGCTGCGGAAATGACCATGGCCATGCTGATGTCCGGCACCATCGGCTGGCTGGTGGTGTCGTCGCAGCAAAGCCCGTTCAATGTCGTGTTCTTCCGCTGCATTTTCGGCGGCGCGACGCTCGCGCTCGTGTGCGCCTTACTCGGGCTATTTCAGCGCAAGCTGTTCTCGTGGAAGATGCTCGGCCTCGCCTTGCTCGGCGGCGCGGCGATCGTGATCAACTGGGTATTGCTGTTCGCCGCGTATTCGCGCGCGTCCATCTCGATGGCGACGGCGGTCTACAACACGCAGCCGTTCATGCTGGTGGCGCTCGGCGCGCTGGTGTTTCGCGAGCGCGTCAGTATGTCGACGCTCGCGTGGCTGGTGGTCGCGTTCATCGGCCTTGTGTTTGTCGTGAAGGTCGAACCGGCGGTGCTGGCGGTGCCGGGGCAATATCTGGTCGGCGTCGCATACGCGGTCGGCGCGGCCGCAATGTATGCGGTGTCGTCGATCATCACGAAGCGGCTCAAGGGCACGCCGCCCCATCTGATCGCGCTGATCCAGGTATCGCTCGGCGTGCTGATGCTCGCGCCGTTCGTGCGCTTCGATGCGTTGCCCACCACTGGCGTGCAGTGGCTCGAACTGGTCGTGCTCGGCGTCGTCAATACCGGCCTCATGTACGTGCTGCTGTACGGCGCGATCCAGAAGCTGCCGACCTCCATGACGGGCGCGCTCTCGTTCATCTATCCGGTGGTGGCGATCATCGTCGACCGGGTCGCATTCGGGCAAACGCTCGCGTGGATTCAGGTGCTGGGAGCAGTGCTGATTCTGGTGGCGGCAGCCGGGGTCAATCTCGGCTGGCGGATCGTGCCGCAAAAGCGCCTATCGTCGACCTGACGGGCGTTGCCCGTTGCGACGAATCACAATGATACGGATTCCAGAGTAACCGGATGCGCAAATATATTCATACCGCGGACTAAATGATCCGAAAGATACGCAACCACGGCGCCTCGTAACGTGACGCGTTGTAGACGGCTTTGAAAGCGGGCGTCAAACTTCTGTAGGGAAATCACCGATGCGGTCAAAAAACCGGCACGCGTATCATGCGTCTTGACGCTGATCACGTCCGACAGAATTTCCGCCGCTCGCCTGCAAGGGTCGAGCGGCTTTCTTTTTGTAGCGGCGATATCCCGCTGTGCCTCTGTCAGAGGCACAGCGTCAGGCCGCGCGCGCGACGATGCGCGCACCATCCACTTCCAGCGGCCCATTCCTGGCCGCCAGTTCCTCGACGATCTCTCTCAGCAACGCGGGCCATTCGCCACGCGGCTTGAGCATCGACGCGGCGGCGCGCATCACGCTGGCGTCGTCGAGCATGCGCAGCAAGGTATCGAAGCCCATTGCACGGACTTCGAGCAGCTTGAATACGATCAGCACCTTCAGCGCATTCCTTGCGTTGCGGGCCGGATCGGCGCGCAGCCACGCAACGCGCGAAAACGCGCGCTCAAGCGCCTGTTCGACACTCGTGAAGGGTGCGCCATGGCCGGGGATCACGAGGCGCACGTCGAGCCTCGCAATGGCTTCCAGCACGGCTTGCTCCTCGGCGAAACCGCTTTCGCCTTCCAGTTCAGGAAAGATCACGCCGAAGCCGTTTTCCCATAGCGCGTCCGCGCTGATCAGAATGCGTTCGTCCGCGCAGTAGAGCATCAGCGAATGCGGATCGTGGCCGGGCGCGCCGAGCACATCCCAATCGAGCGCGCCGAGCCGCAAGCGCGCGCCGGGCGCGATCGTTCCAGTGAGGGTGAAGCGCTCGCAGGTCTGGCCGGTGGCGCGAAACGTGAGGCGCGTTTCGTCCCAGTCCTGCACGGCGCCAGCTTCCGAAGCCGGAATGACGGTGCGGCATGGCCACGTCGCCTGCAACAGAGCATTGCCGCCGCAGTGATCCGAATGCAGATGCGTGTTGACGATCAGATCGAGCGGCCGCGCGCCGAGTGCTTGCCGCACGAGGGCGAGCGTTTGCGGCGCGTGCGTGGCGTAGCCGGTATCGACCAGCGCGGCGCAGGCGTCGTCCACCAGCAGCACGTTGTTCGACGAGAGCCAGCCGCGTTCGAAAACCCGAATCGATTCCGGCAGCGTGATCATGGCGAGTTGGGCGCTACGTTTGCGCTTGCGTCTGCGTTCGCGGACGCTTCGGGTTTCGGCATCACGAGAATCGTCGACGAACCCACCAGCATGGTCTCGCCACGCTGATTCACCACCGAGCCTTCGAGATGCGTCAGATCGCCGTTCAAACTCGGCTTCCAGTAAGCATGCTTCACGCGCCACGTGATCGTGAGCGTGTCGTTCGCCTGGACGGCTTTCTTCAGCTTGATATCGAACTCAAGACCGAGCGGTTGCGCATAGGTCGAATAATGCGTGGCGAGCAGCGCCATGAAATGCGCGGTGGGCTGCGTGCCGGACGCGATCAGGCCGCCGAAGCGGCTTTGGGCGGCATACGCTTCATCGTGATGCAGCGGGTTGTAATCATTGACGAGCGCAGCAAACGATTTCACCGACTCCGCCGACAGCACCAGCGTCGAACTGAACGTTTCGCCAACCGTGACGATGCGCGGGGCTGCGTTCATCGCCGCTCCTTCGGCTGGCTCGCGACGAATTGCGCGTGGCGAAGCTCGATCGCGTCCCAGACCGCGCGCTTCGCGTCATCGTCGAATAACGACCAGTTGGCGATTTCGTCGATGGTGCGCAGGCATCCTTCGCACCAGCCCGTCGACGCGTCCATCCTGCACACGTTGATGCAAGGCGACGGCACGGCGTGGTGGTCTTCGTTATCGAGGCCCGCTGTCATCATCGTCATCGCGTCAAGCCGTCTCGCGCAGCGCGACGTCGATCACCGGCGCGTTCGTGAGTGCAATTAATTCCTGCGCCGTCAGATTGAACACCGCATGCGGATGACCCGCGGCGGCCCACAGACTGTCGAGTTCGAGCAGATCGGCATCGATCAGCGTGACCGGCTCGGTCGCATGACCGATCGGGCAGACGCCGCCGATCGCATAGCCGGTTTTTTCGCGGACGAACTTCGCGTCCGCACGGCCGATGTCGCCGACTCGCGCGGCCACTTTCCTTTCGTCGACACGATTCGCGCCGCTCGCGATTACCAGCACCGGCGCGTCGTCTTCCCGGCGGCGAAACAGGATCGACTTGGCGATCTGCGCGACCGAGCAGCCGAGTCCTGCGGCGGCTTCGGCGGAGGTCTTGCCGGTTTCCGGCAGCATCACGATCCGGCCCGCGTGGCCGCGTTCGCGCAACAGCAGCGCGACGCGGCGCGCCGAGTCGGGCAGTGCGGTGAGATCGTCGGATTCGAGAGAAGCTTGGTCCGTCATCGTTTCAGGTCCTGATTGATTGCGTGAGTGGTGAGCGGCCGCATTGCGCAAGCGTCAAACGCAGTTGGCCGCTTCGCTGCGTGCTTTGGCGAGCAGTGCTTTGCCCGCGCGCGAAACATTGGGGCGGCCGATCGACGTCGAGATGAAATCGCCGATCGCCACGACTTGCGCGAGGTCGATGCCGGTCTCGATGCCGAGGCCGTTCATCAGATACAGCACGTCTTCGGTCGCGACGTTGCCGGTCGCGCCCTTCGCATACGGACAGCCGCCGAGGCCCGCCACCGACGCATGATAGATTTCGATGCCTTCCTGCAGAGCCGCGTAAATGTTGGCGAGCGCCTGACCATAGGTGTCGTGAAAGTGGCCGGATAGACGCTCGCGCGGAAACACCTGCGTGACCGCCTCGAAGACTTCACGCGTGCGCTTCGGCGTGCCGACGCCGATCGTATCGGCGATATCGATCTCGTCGCAGCCGAGCGCCGCGAAGCGCTGGACCACATCCACCACCGATGCGACCGGCACTTCGCCCTGATACGGACAGCCCAGCGCGCACGAGACACTCCCGCGAATCCGCAAGCCATGCTCCTTCGCCGCCTGCGCGACAGGCGCGAATCGATCGATGCTTTCCGCGATGCTGCAATTGATGTTCTTCTGCGAAAACGCTTCGCTGGCGGCGCCGAAAATCACGATCTCGTCGGCACGCGCGGCAAGTGCGCCTTCGAAGCCGCGCAGGTTCGGCGTCAGCACCGAATAGATCGTGCCGGGGCGGCGCTCGATGCCGGCCATCACGTCGGCGCCGTCGGCCATCTGCGGCACCCATTTCGGCGACACGAACGAAGCCGCCTCGACGTTACGAAAGCCCGCCGCAGACAAACGGTTGATCAACTCGATCTTGATCGCGGTGGGCACGAAGTCTTTTTCGTTCTGAAGTCCGTCACGCGGACCGACTTCGACGATTTTCACTTGCTGAGGTAGGGCCATGATGTGTCTCCTATGTCGGCGCCGCGCATGGCGGCGCTCCTTCAACTGGATTCGATGGGTTCAGTATCCGTGTTCGATATTCACCACGCCGCTGATCGTGTCACCGCGCACGAGCGCGGTGATCTTCTGCGCGACCTGGGCCACGCTTTCTTCGCGCAGCGTCAGCGCGGACACGTGCGGCGTGATCGTGATGCGCGGCTCCTGCCAGAACAGATGATCCGGCGGCAGCGGTTCCTCGCGGAACACGTCGAGCGTGGCGGCGGTGATCTGCCCGCTTGCGATGGCGTCGAGCAAATCCTGTTCGACCAGATGCGCGCCGCGCGCCACGTTGATCAGATACGCGCCGTGCGCAAGCTTCGCGAAGGTGCGCGCGTTCAGCACATCGTTCGTCTCCGGAGTATGCGGCAGCAGATTGACCAGCACCTTCACGCCGTCGAGAAACGCGTCGAATTGCGCTTCCCCGGCGAATGTCGTGATGCCGTCGATCTGCCGCGCGCTGCGGCTGTAGCCGCGCACCGGCAAGCCGAACGCCGCGAGCGTTCGTGCGACATGCGCGCCGAGCACGCCGAGTCCCAGCACGCCAACCGTGAAGGTGTCACGCGGATGCGGCTCGAGCACTTTCCAACGGCGCTCGTTCTGCAGCGTCTGATACTCGTCGAAACGGCGCAGATAGCGCAGCACCGCGTGCGTTGCATACTCGGCCATTTGCGGCGCCATGCCCGTGTCTTCGAGACGGATCAACTGCGCGTTGCGCGGCAACGTGCCGGGCTGCTCGTGTTCTAGCGCGAGGATAGCGTCGACGCCGGCGCCGAGATTGAAAATCGCGCGCAGATCGTCGCGGCCGGCCAGCATCTCGCGCGGCGGACGCCACACGACCGCGAAGTCGGCGGGCGCGGTGTCGCCCGGCTGCCATTCACGCAGATCGGCATCCGGCAGGGCGCGAGCGAAATCGTGCAGCCAGGCGGCGGCGTCGGCATGCGGCATGTAGAAGAGGATTTTCATACGGTCCGAAAGGCGCCTTCGAGATCGGGTCTGGGCGCGAAGATGCCACGGCATGACCGGCGCGACGGCTGCGGCGTTGTGGACGACGCTTGCGGCATGAGGCCACCTCCTTTTATGGATAGGCTTCATTCTACTTTTTCGACGCGATTCGCGCGCGTTTGCGTACGGCCGTGCGGTTCGGAGGTGGGCCTTGCGCCGCGCGGCCCATGTTGGCGGCGCGTTGGATTGCGCATTTATTCGTGCGTTTGCCCGCTCGTTTGGCCGCTCGTCTGGCCGCGCATTTTGTCCGCGCATTTGTCGGATAAACAAAGCACAAAAACTTGGTTCGCCCTTGCGGTGAGCGGCGGGACAATCACTACCCGGATTCCCGCAGCGAGGCACACACATGCTTTCATGCACCAAATCGACATGGCCGCCGCGGCTCGTCACCGTTCCCGGCCTGCACGGCAGCGAGGGCGCGCACTGGCAAAGCTGGCTGGAGCGGCAGTTCGCGCGCTCGTTGCGCGTCGAGCAAGCCGACTGGGACGCGCCGGACCTCGCGCTGTGGTCAAAATCGCTGCGCGATCTGCTGGCGCGCGAGCGTGGGCCGTTCGTGCTGGCAGCGCATAGCTTCGGCTGCCTCGCGACTGCGTACGCATTGCAGCAGGCGTCGTATGCGAGCGACGTGGTCGGTGTGCTGTTCGTCGCGCCCGCGAGTCCGCAGAAATTCGCCTTCGCGGGAGCGTTCGACGCGCGGCGTCTCGGCGTGCCGTCGATCCTGATCGGCAGCGAAACCGATCCGCGGATGCCGCTCGCCGGCTCGCGCGATCTCGCGCAGCGTTTGGGCAGCGCATTCGTCAATCTCGGCGACGCGGGGCATATCAACACGGCGGCCGGCTTCGGTCCGTGGCCGCGCGCCAAGTACTTCGTCGATACGCTCGTGCACTGCGCGGCGCCGCTGCGTTTTCGCGAGGAGCCGTTCGAGGCTGTACAGCAAGCGTTCGTGTGAGTGATTGGGCGCGGCGTCCGCGCATCGAGTGACGCGCGAACGGACCACTCGCCAAGTAAGCGATCCGTTAGAATCCCGCTTCATGCTGCACGTTCGTGCGGCCACTGGTTTTCATCATCGATAGGCGGGGACGAGATGGCAGGCAAGACGGGGACATCGCGCTGGCTCGCAGCCGGCATGACGGCAATCACGCTCGCGCTGGCGGGCATGTCGACGGCGCACGCGGATACATCGCTGCTCAACGTGTCGTACGACGTGACGCGCGAGTTGTACAAGGACATCAACGCCGGCTTCATCGCGGCGTACAAGCAGAAGAGCGGCGAGAACATATCGATCCGCCAGTCGCACGGCGCGTCGAGCGCGCAGGCGCTGTCGGTGCTGCAAGGCCTGCAGGCCGACGTGGTGACGATGAACCAGCCGAACGACATCGACCTGCTCGCCGAGAAAGGTCAACTGGTGCCGGCCAACTGGCGCGCGCGCCTGCCGGACGACAGCGCGCCGTACACCACGACGATGGTGTTCCTCGTGCGCAAGGGCAATCCGAAACACATCAAGGACTGGGACGATCTCGCCAAGCCTGGCGTGCAGGTGATCATCGCGAATCCGAAGACTTCGGGTAACGGACGCTACACGTATCTGGCCGCATGGGGTTATCGCAAGCAGCACGGCGGCACCGACGCGCAGGCGCTCGACTTCGAAAAAGAGATCTTCAGGAACGTGCCGGTGCTCGACACGGGCGGCCGTGGCGCGACGACCACCTTTACGCAACGCGGCATCGGCGACGTGCTGGTGACGTTCGAAAACGAAGTCGCGCTGATGGACACGGGCGTGGGCGGGGCCAATTTCGAGGCGGTGTATCCGTCGGTGAGCTTGCTGGCGGCGCCGCCGGTGTCGATCGTCGACAAGGTGGTCGACAAGCGCGGGACGCGCAAGGAAGCGCAGGCTTATCTCGACTATCTGTGGTCGCCGGCCGCGCAGGACATCATCGCGCAACATCATCTGCGTCCGCGTGACAAGACCGTGCTCGCGAAGCATGTCGCAGAGTTCAAACCGATCAAGACGTTCACGGTGGAAGAGATGTTCGGCAACTGGCAGAAAGCGCAGCAAACGCATTTCTCCGATGGCGGGACGTTTGATCAGATCATCGTGGATAAGAAGTAGGTTTTTAGCGCCGTAAGTCAGCAAAAAGGCTGCCTCGAAAAACGAGGCAGCCTTTTTTATTGCGCGTGCTCTATCACGCGCGATGCATACGCTCAGTTCGGCGCAGCGTGCTTATCACAGCCATGTTCGCAGCCGCTTTGATCGAGCGGCATTTGCTGCGCGGCCTCGGCGCGAATGCCGAGACGTTCAAGCAACTTGCGGTCGGCCTCTGCTTGCGGATTGCTGGTGGTCAGCAATTGATCGCCGTAAAAAATCGAGTTCGCACCGGCGAGGAAGCACAGCGCCTGCAACGCTTCGTCCATCTGCTCGCGGCCTGCCGACAGACGCACCATCGCGCGCGGCATGGTGATGCGCGCAATCGCGATCGTACGCACGAATTCGAACGGGTCGATCGCTTCGGTGCCGGTCAGCGGCGTGCCTTCCACCTGGACCAGATTGTTGATGGGCACCGATTCCGGATACGGCTCCATGTTCGCCAGTTGCGCGATCAGACCGGCACGCTCACGACGCGATTCACCCAGACCCACAATCCCGCCGCAGCACACGTTGATGCCCGCATCGCGCACGCGTTCAAGCGTGTCGAGGCGGTCCTGATACGTGCGCGTCGAGATGATCTGTCCGTAGAATTCCGGCGACGTGTCGAGGTTGTGGTTGTAGTAGTCGAGGCCCGCTTCGCGCAGCCCTTGCGCCTGATGCGTTTCGAGCATGCCGAGCGTCACGCAGGTTTCCAGACCCATGGCCTTCACGCCGCGAATCATGTCCTTGATCGGTTCGAGGTGGCGGTCTTTCGGATTGCGCCAGGCGGCGCCCATGCAGAAGCGCGTCGCGCCGTTTTCCTTGGCGACCTTGGCGGCGGCGAGCACTTCGTCGACCGGCATCAGCTTGTCGGCCTGCAGGCCCGTATCGTGATGCACCGACTGCGGGCAGTACGCGCAATCTTCCTCGCAGCCGCCGGTCTTGATGGACAGCAACGTGGACAGTTGCACGGTGTTCGCATCGAAATGCTCGCGATGGGTTTGCTGCGCCTTGAACATCAGGTCGTTGAACGGCAGTTCGTACAACGCGACGATGTCGGCGACGCGCCAGCGCGCGACCTGTTTCGCGCCAGCTGCGGCGTTGGCATTGTTGTTTGCCGCGGCTGTGTCGGCGGGTGTGGAAGCGATGTTCAGTTGCGTCATGTCGTCAATCCTCATGGATGGATATGTGAGTTTTTAGCGCTGCGAATGCGTTTGCATGTGCCGCAGCGTCTGCAAAAGCCGTTTGATGTCGAGTTGGTCCGCCGCAAGCTCGGGCGAGGCTGGATTCAGATTCGGCACGATGCCGAGCAACGGCGCGTCGTATTCACGTGCCAGATGCTCGCGGATCGATGCGATGTTTTCGTCGGGGAACGTCATGTCCGGATCGATGCGATTCGCGACCCAGCCGGCGAGCGTGAGCCCGCGCGCGGCGATTGCTTCGGCGGTGAGCAGCGCATGGCTGATGCAGCCGAGCCGCATGCCGACCACCAGCACGACCGGCAGCTTCAACGCGACGGCGAGATCGGCGGTGTCCTGTGTGGTCGTCAACGGCACACGAAAGCCGCCGACGCCTTCCACGACCACGATCTCCGCGCGCTTCAGAGCCTGCGCGTGACAATCGACGATGTGGCCGAGATCGAACGTGACGTTTTCCAGTGTGGCCGCGATGTGCGGCGCGGCCGGTTCCTTCAGCAGATACGGCGTGCGCATCGCGGGCGGCAGCAACACGTTGGACGCGGCGTCGAGTTGATCCGCGTCTTCGTTATGCAGCACACTGTTCAGTTCGAACGCGCCGGCGGCGATCGGCTTCATTGCGGCAGCTTGCAAGCCTTCGCGGACGAAGCCGCGCAACAGCGCCGACGAGACGAACGTCTTGCCGATTTCCGTATCGGTGCCGGTGACGAACAACGACAGTGCGTGTTGAACTGTGCTATTCATGCCGCTTTCGCTCCGAGTTGCTGCAAGCCGGCTTCGAGACGGTCGAGGTCCGCTTGCGAGTGCGCGGCCGACAGCGAAATACGCAAACGCGACGTGCCGGCGGGCACGGTGGGCGGACGGATCGCCGGCACCCACAGACCCGCGCGATCGAGCGTGGCCGCGATGTCGAGCGTGGCGTCGTTCGCGCCGATGATGAGCGGCTGCACGGCAGTATGCGAGTCGACCGGCAGCCAGGGCGTCGCCTTCAGCATGGCGCGCGTGCGTTCGATCAGTTGCCGAAGATGCGCGCGACGCGCGTCGCCCTCCTCGCCACCGATGATGCGCAAGCTCGCCGACACCGCGTGCGCCGCGGCCGGCACCGACGCGGTGGTGAAGATGTACGGACGCGCGCGCTGCACGAGCCATTCGATCACGGTTTCATGCGCGGCGACGAACGCGCCGGAGACGCCGGCCGCTTTGCCGAGCGTGCCGATCGAAATGAGGTTCGGCGAACGGAGCGCGGCTTGCGCGATCGCGCCGCGGCCTTGCGGGCCGAGCACGCCGAAACCGTGCGCGTCGTCGACGATCAGCCATGCGCCGTGTTGCTCCGCGAGTTCGAGCAGACGCGGCAGCGGTGCGATATCGCCGTCCATGCTGAAGACGGTATCGGAGACGATCACTTTGACGTCGGCCTCCGAGGCTTCGAGCATTGCGCTCAGCGCTTCTGTATCGCAGTGCGGGTAGATCTGCACGTCGGCGCGGGACAAGCGCGCGCCGTCGATCAGCGAGGCGTGATTGAGCGCATCGGAGAAGAGCGTCGTGCCGCGGCCCGCGAGCGCGGTGAGCGTGGCGAGATTCGCCATATAGCCGGTGCTGAAGTAGAGCGCGCGAGCGTTATCGACGAAGCCGCCCGCGAATTCCGCGAGATCGTCTTCGAGTTGCGCGTGCGCGCGCGAGTGGCCGCCGAGCAGATGAGAGCCACCGCTGCCCGCGCCATAACGCTGCGCGCCTTCAGCGATCGCCGCGATGAGTTGCGGATGCGCGGCGAGACCGAGATAGTCGTTACTGGCGAAGCCGATGATTTCGCGGCCGTCCACAGTCATGTGCGCGGCGCATGGCGTTTCGGCAGTGCGGCGGCGACGGCGCAGGCCGCGCGCATCGATTTCCGCGAGGCCTTCGGTGAGCCTGTCGAGCAGGTGCATTAGCGGGTCTCCGCGAGCGTGGCTTCGAAGGTTTCGCGCGTGCGCGAGGCGAGCAGCGCGAGTTCTTCGTCGTCGAGGATATATGGGGGCATCAGATACACCGTGGTCGAAATCGGGCGCAGCAGCAGTTCGCGCTGCAGCGCGTTTTCGAAGAAGCGGCGCGAGAATGTTTTGGCTTGCTGGGCGTCGTCGATCACGGCATCGAAGGCGAAGAGCGTGCCGCACTGGCGCAGATTGCGGACTTGCTTGTGCTCGGCTAGCGGCATGAGCGCGGCCTTCAGCTTCGCGGATTTTTGCGCGTTGGCGGCAAGCACGTTGTCGCTCGCGAACAGATCGAGCGTGGCGAGCGCCGCGCGACACGCGAGCGGGTTGCCGGTGTACGAGTGCGAATGCAGGAAGCCGCGCGCGGTGTCGTCGTGATAGAAGGCCGCGAAGATTTCGTCACGCGACAGCACGATGGAAAGCGGCAGATAGCCGCCGCTGATCCCTTTCGACAGACATAAAAAGTCCGGCCAGATGCCGGCCTGTTCGCAGGCGAAGAAAGTGCCGGTGCGTCCGCAGCCGACGGCGATTTCATCGGCGATCAGATGCACACCGTATTGGTCGCACAAGGCGCGCAATCCGGTGATATACGACGCGTCGTGCATGGCCATGCCGGCTGCGCACTGCACGAGCGGCTCGACGATTAGCGCGGCGACTTTCGTGGCGCGTGTTTCGAACAGCGAGCGAACGTTATCGAGCGCGCGGCGCGCGACGTCGGCGGCGTTTTCACCTGGTTGCGCGAGGCGGGCGTCGGGCGATGCAACGACGTGCGCGTGGCGGATCAGCGGATCGTAGGCGTCTTTGAAGAGCGCGACATCGGTGACGCCGAGAGCGCCGATGGTTTCGCCGTGGTAGCTATTGGCTATGCAGACGAATTCCTGCTTGTCCGCGAAACCGCGATTGCGCCACGAGTGGAAGCTCATCTTCAGGGCGATTTCGACGGCGGATGCGCCATCTGATGCGAAGAACGCGTGGCCCAGCGTGTTGCTCGTCAGCGCGCTGAGCCGCTCGGCGAGTTCGATGGCCGGTTCGTGCGTGCAGCCGGCGAGCATGGCGTGTTCGAGCGTGTCGAGCTGGTCTTTCAGTGCCGCGTTGATGCGCGGGTTGGCGTGGCCGAACAGGTTGACCCACCAGGAGCTGATGGCATCCAGATAACGATGGCCTGCGCGGTCATAGAGCCACGCGCCCTGGCCGCGCGCGACGGGCACGAGCGGCAGGCGTTCGTGGTGCTTCATCTGCGTGCAGGGGTGCCAGACGGCGCGGAGGCTGCGGGCGATCCAGTCTTCGGGGGCGGCTGATGGTGGTGCTGGGTTTTCCAAAGGGGTACTCCAGGGGTGCTTTTTTGCCGCTGCGCGGGGTGGCTTTTTAGGGCCGTTTTCAGTCGGGTGGCGCGGATTTTTTTGCGCTGCGCGCGGCTCTTGGCGGGCTTGCGGGGTCGAGATTAGCGGTTTATTTCGTGCTGTGCACTAGGGGTTCGATGCGCGTTTTTGCCTGCGGCGCTGGGGATTGGCGATGTTCGGTGCAGGTGGTTTCTGTTTGTGAGTGAAGGTCGCTGATCGGCGGAGTTGACGACGGCAAAGTAGTGGCAACTTACTGGCGGGGATTTGGGGTTTTGGGTCTGCGCCGGCTCGGATTTTCGTGTCTGTGTTCTCTGCGGGGTTGGCCTTTCCTTGCATTCATGGTGGTCTATTGGCGTTGCCCCTGTGCGGGGCGGCACCTACTTTCTTTGCCGCGGCAAAGAAAGTAGGCAAAGAAAGCCGCTTCACACCGCGAGCCCATAAGCGGGTCCCCCGCACAGCCGCGGTAGTGGCGCATCTGGAATCTGTGCCCCGCACATTCGACGCTTGTGACACAGCAGTCATACCTCCCGCCTCGCGCTGCGCGCTCGCCGGAAGGGACTGCGTAAGTCGACTGGGTTTTTCGTGCGCGGTGGGGCCGACGACCTCGTTTCGGCATGAACGCCGAAACGATGAGGATTGGAGAAGTTGGTACACGGATAGGGGCTGGTAGCTCAGGAAGTACTGAGCACAAGAGCGAACCGATGGTTTGACGAATTACCGCGACGGCGCGCGCAGCGCCGCCGGAAGAATGACGGCCTTGTCACTGAGGCTGAATGTGCGGGGGCACAGATTCCAGATGGGCCAGCGCCCCCTCCAAGCCGAGGGACCCGCTTATGAGCTGGCGGTGTGAAGCGGCTTTCTTTGCCTACTTTCTTTGCCGCGGCAAAGAAAGTAGGTGCCGCCCCGCACAGGGGCAACGCTAATAGACCACAAAGAGATCAAGGAAAGGCCAACGCCTCAAAGAACACCGAGAAGCAACACCCGCCGGGCAGGCATAAACAAAACCGGACTCCTACTCCCGACTAGCAAGAGCCCGCCGAGCATCGGCGCCGCCAGCAGCACCCCCACCATCAGCCGTCTGCGAAGACTGATCCCCCCAAACAACGGAGCTATTCACCGCATACAACCTGCAAGGCGCAGAAGACTGCTTCTGACAATTCGCGACCGCGACCGACATCGGATCATCACCGCCCTCAGCCCAGGACCAGGCCCCCGAGTCAGAAACAGCAAACGCCCGACTAGGAAACTGATGCAAGAAATTCCGATACCCATTACGCCCGGCTTCATCGACAAACGGCACGGCGTCGACCGCATCGACAGCAGCAAACCCACTGGCTTTAGGCGTGGACGGATCCGACACACGATACTGCACGCCAGTCGGCATGCCCACCTGCGCGAGAAAAGCCTCGACAGCCGGCCACCACACATGCACGCCATCACGATCGCCGACCAGCCGGTGCGCGTCATTCTTGTAGTTGCCGAAATCCACCATCTTCGCGCTCGCGCCATGCGCGCCATAAGCGGCGTACATGGCCGCCACCAACCGCGCGTTCCAGACCGAATCGTTATCGCCGTACATCCACAGCGATGGCACCTTGGTCTTTTCGCCATACGCGCCGAACGCATGCGTCAGGTTGCCCTGCCAGTCGCCGCACGCGTCCTGCCGCAAGCCGCCCGAGAAATTGATCAGCGCCCTCACGCCCGGCGCAGCTTGCGTGCCGTACGCCATCGTCGCAAGACCGCCGTGTGAGGTGCCGGCCACGACGATATGCGTCGCGTCCACGTAAGGTTGCTTCGACATGAAGTCGACCGTCGCGGCGACGTCGCCGGCCTGGCCGATGCCGTTTTTCTCGACGTCGCAACCGTCCTGCTGATACACGCCGTCCGAGTGACCGAAACCCTGGCGGTTCGGCGCCACCACCACGTAGCCGCGGCGCACGAATTCGCGCGCGAACGGCAGCGGGTCGCTGCGCTCCTGCGTGTGCGGATCGCCGGGAATCTTGCCGTGGTTGAAAACGATCATCGGAAACGGGCCAGCGCCGTCCGGTTTGTAGATCGTCGTTTCGAGAGTGACCGTGCCGGCTGCATCGACCGGTACGCGGATGATCTGTTCGTTGAGACCGGCGGTGGGCAGATAGACGTCGTCGTCGAGCGCGATGCGCGGCACGTGTGCGCGGGTCAACGGTCCCGGCTGCGTGTCCGCGAGCGGGTCGGCGTGCGCGAGTGCGACAGCGCATGTAGCCGCTGCACAGATCACCGCACACTTCGTCAGAACCTTGCTGAACACCATTCACGCACCTGCCTCAAAAACCTGCCCTGAACACCGTGGCGTCTGTCTGTCGAAAGTCATTGCTGACATTTGCCTTTCGGGCGGGTTTTCGACAAACAAAAACACACTCGCGTACGGAGTGCACCAGAGGCGCACGCACGCTATTCGAGATCGCACGGGATGAACCCAAACGGCCGACGCGACCCCACGCGCCGATGATGAGCGCCACGGCTGCTGCCCGAAACCGCCGCCGGAACCACACTGTCTGGTGCCCGGCAGGGCTCCCTGCGCATTTTGCGGAGCTGGTATCGACCGGCCCTCGCAACGTGACGTCATGAAGCTACGGCCTCATCCTGGCACGACAATTTTGTTTTGTGCAATCAAGGAGAACCCGCGTCGCAAAAATTGCCGCGTGCTGTTTGATCGCTGAGCCCGGTCGATACAGGCGTCACCGGCGTTTGGCGCACCGAAGCAATCAGGCGTGGCGCGGGTCATGTGGCATCTCGCCAACAAAAAAATGGCCCTGCTATCAGGGCCATATGTGAGCGCGGCGTAAGGACGCTGCGGCGTCTTGTAAGGGGCAGAAAGGGACTTTATTCGCTGATGTCGCCGTCGACGTAGCGCCAGCGGCCATCATCGCCGCGAACGAAACGGCTCAGTTCGTGCAACCGACGCGCGCGGCCGCCCACCTTGTAACGTGCGACGAATTCGACCGTCGCGTGATCGGCGTCGGTTTCTGCAAACGCCTTGATTTGTAGTCCGAGCCAACGCGGCGCATCGGGTGCGGCCGGGTCCGCGTCGAGATCGGCGGGGCAGGTCTGCGGCGCCCAGGTGGCGCGCAGGTAATCCGTTGAGCCTACAACATAGGCGCTATAGCGCGAGCGCATCAGTTCGAGCGCCCGTGGCGCCGTTTCGCCGCCGTCGATATAGCGGCCGCAGCACTGCGCGAAGCGCGGCGCCTTGGCACCGCTACGCTGGTCGGGCGCGGCGCCGCCGCACGGACAGTCGGATGGTCGTTGCACTAACAACATTTGCTTATTCATCTGACTTTCAGCCAAGACCACGCGCGATCAAAATCTTCTGGATGTCGCTGGTGCCTTCGTAGATCTGGCACACGCGCACATCGCGGTAAATGCGCTCGACCGGGAAGTCGCTCAGGTAGCCGTACCCGCCGTGAATCTGCAAAGCGGCAGAACAGATGCGCTCGGCGGCTTCGGACGCGAATAGCTTGGCCATCGCGGCTTCGGTCAGGCACGGTTGACCGGCGTCTTTCAACGATGCGGCGTGCCAGATCAATTGTCGCGCCGCTTCGAGTTGCGTCGCCATGTCGGCGAGGCGGAATTGCACGGCCTGGTGCGAAAACAGCGGTGCGCCGAAACTTTCGCGCTCCTTCGCATAACTCAAGGCCGCTTCGAACGCGGCGCGCGCCATGCCGACGCTTTGCGCGGCGATACCAATGCGTCCGCCTTCCAGCCCCGACAACGCGATCCGGTAGCCTTCGCCTTCCGCGCCGATCAGATTCGCGGCCGGCACGCGGCAGTCCTCGAAAATGATCTGCGCCGTATCCGACGAATGCTGGCCGAGCTTGTCCTCGACTCGCGCCACAACGTAGCCCTTCGTGTCGGTGGGCACGATGAACGCGCTGATGCCGCGCTTGCCCGCCGCTTTATCGGTCACGGCCATCACAATCGCGAGGTTGCCGTTCTTGCCGCTCGTGATGAATTGTTTGACCCCGTTCAGCACGTACGCGTCGCCGTCACGTGTGGCGGTGGTGCGCAACGCGGATGCGTCGGAGCCGGCCTGCGGTTCGGTCAGGCAAAACGCGCCGAGCATCTCGCCGCGCGCAAGCGGCGTCAGCCAGTCGCGTTTCTGCGCGTCGTTGCCAAAGGTCAGCAGAATGCTGCAGACGGGGCAGTTGTTGACGGAGATAGCCGTCGAGGTGCCACCGTCGCCGGCGGCGATTTCTTCGAGAATCAGCGCGAGCGCCAGCGCGTCCATGCCGGCGCCGCCGTACGCTTCGGGCACCAGCACGCCATACGCGCCGAGTTCGGCGAGTTGCCGGTGCACATCCTTCGGAAAAGTACGCTCACGGTCCCACGCCGCGGCATGCGGCGTGATCGCTTCGCGCACGAAGGTGCGCAGCGCGTCGCGGACCATCAAGTGATCCTGATCAAGCACCATGTATGTGTCTCCCGTGCGGCACAGCTGCTCACCAGTCGAGCAGCGTGCCGTCGTATTGATAGAAGCGGCCGTTGAACTCTTCATGCGCCGCCGCGGCTTGCGCCAGCACTTCTCGCATGCCGGTGACGCTGCGCGCCGGATCGATCGCCGCCTGCGCACCGCCCATGTCGGTGCGCACCCAGCCCGGATGCAACGACACGCACGCGGCGCGCTTCGCTTCCAGCGACGCGAGTTTCAGGGCGTCGTTCAACGCCGCCTTGCTCGCGCGATACAGCCACCCGGTCGTGCCGCTCGCGTCGCCGATGCTGCCCATCTTGCTCGAGATCACCGCGAACACGCCGCCGGCCTCTTCGACGAGCGGCAGCAGGATCGGCATCAGTTGCATCGGTCCGCGCACGTTGGTGTGCATGACGTGGTCGAAGTCTTCAGCGGTGATCGTCTCGATGCCTTCCGTGCGCGGGCCGTACACGCCCGACACCAGGATCGCCGCGTCGAGTCGCTCACCGTCGAGCTTCCAGCCGAGCGCGGCGATTTCTTCCGGCGCGCTCACATCGAGTGAAAAAGTTTCGGCGCCGAGTTCGTTCAACGCGTCGAGCGCGGCGCCGTCGCGCGCGGTGGCGAGCACGCGCCAGCCGCTCTTTTTGTACTGCCGTGCAAACTCCCGACCGATGCCGCGCGATGCACCGACGATCAACACTGTCTTCATGGAATACCTCAGCAAGCCGTCAAAACAGCGCGCTCAAAAACGCGGGTTAAACCAGTTCGATACCCATCGCCGTCGCTTCACCACCGCCGATACACAGCGTGGCGACGCCGCGCTTGCCGCCGCGCTTCTTCAGCGCGCCGATCAGCGTGACGAGAATCCGCGCGCCCGACGCGCCGATCGGATGGCCGAGCGCACAGGCGCCGCCGTTCACGTTGACCTTCTCGTGCGGCAGATGATGTTCCTTCATGGCCGCCATCGTCACGACGGCAAAGGCTTCGTTGACCTCATACAGGTCGACCTCGTCGGCGCGCCAGCCGTTCTTCTCGAACAGCTTGCGAATCGCGCCGACCGGCGCGGTGGTGAACTTCGCCGGCTCCTGCGCGAATGTCGAGTGACCGACCACGCGGGCAATCGGCTCGACGCCGAGACGCTTCGCGGTCGATTCGCGCATCATGACGAGCGCGGCCGCGCCGTCGGAAATCGACGACGAATTCGCCGCCGTCACGGTGCCGGTTTTGCTGAACGCCGGTTTGAGCGTCGGAATTTTTTCGATGTTCGCCTTGAACGGCTGCTCATCACGATCGATCGTGACATCGCCCTTGCGGCTCTCCACTTTCACCGGCGCGATTTCCCAGGCAAACGAACCGTCTTCGTTGGCGCGTTTCGCACGATTGAGCGACTCGACGGCGAACGCGTCCTGCGCCTCGCGCGTGAAGTCGAACGAGCCTGCGCACTCTTCAGCGAAGGTGCCCATCAGTCGGCCTTTTTCGTAGGCGTCTTCGAGGCCGTCGTAGAACATGTGGTCGATCACCTGACCGTGGCCCATGCGCATGCCGCCGCGCGCCTTGGGCAGCAGGTACGGCGCATTCGTCATGCTTTCCATGCCGCCCGCGACAATCACATCGACGGAGCCCGCCGCGAGCATGTCGTGCGCGAACATCGCCGCGCGCATGCCGGAACCGCACATCTTGTTCACCGTCGTGCTCCCCGTGGCGAGCGGCAAGCCGGCGCCGAGCGCGGCCTGACGCGCGGGCGCCTGACCGAGGCCGGCGGGCAGCACGCAGCCCATCACCACTTCGTCGATCTGCTCGGGCTTCAGTCCCGCGCGTTTCACGGCGGCTTCTATCGCTACCGAGCCCAATTGCGGCGCCGTCAGCGCGGCGAAGTCGCCTTGGAATGCCGCCATTGGCGTGCGTGCCACGCCCACGATGACGATCGGATCAATCTTTGTCTCACTCATGTTTAAGCTCCTTGATTACGCCTTCGACGATAGCCGGCACGTCGCCGAGCTGCGCCGCATCGGCGGCGACCACGTCGTTCTCAGCCTTGTGCGGGCCACTAGCCGACACCGCCGCGACGCACTTCTGATAGGTGGCATCGAGCGCGCCCGGCTCGCTGACCGTCATGCCGAGATTGCGCACCTTGCCGTCATGCACGCCGTACGCCCAGCCGTGTACCGTCAATTCCTGGCCGCGCGCCCACGCATCGTTGACGATGGTGGTGCGGCATACGTTCATCACCTGTTCGATCGCGTTCAGTTCGACCAGCCGCCGATGGCGCACCTCACCGATCGGCCATTCCTCGATCAGCGCCGCATGTTTGGTGCGCACGTCCTGCACGTGATGCAGCCAGTTGTCCGCGAGACCCACGCGACGGCCGTGCAGCGCCGCGCCGACGCCCGAGCAACCGTAGTGGCCGACTACCATGATGTGCTTGACCTTTAGCAGATCGACGGCGAACTGGATCACCGAGAGACAGTTCAGATCGGTATGCACGACCACGTTGGCGATGTTTCTGTGCACGAACACTTCGCCCGGCGGCAAGCCGATGATCTGGTTCGCCGGCACGCGCGAATCGGAGCAGCCGATCCATAAATACTCGGGCGTCTGCTGATGCGCGAGGCGCGAGAAATACTCTGGGTCTTCGGACAGCTTGCGGGCGACCCACGCTTCGTTGTTGTCGAACAGATGCGAGAGCGGATTGTCAGGA
Source organism: Paraburkholderia sp. BL17N1 (assembly GCF_003634175.1). Taxonomy (NCBI): domain Bacteria; kingdom Pseudomonadati; phylum Pseudomonadota; class Betaproteobacteria; order Burkholderiales; family Burkholderiaceae; genus Paraburkholderia; species Paraburkholderia sp. BL17N1. Next base: position 1,080,239 of record NZ_RBIW01000001.1, on the reverse strand, counting down.
GTTGAATCGTTCGTGTTCATGGTGCGTTTTGGCGGTTGCTCGACCGATCGACCGGTCGATGTCGTTACATAAGGTTCGGACGAGGCATCTGAAGATGCGAGCGGCGCGTGAGCCTCACGCCACCCGCACGCTGCGCGCGTCGGCTGGCGCATCTGGCGCGTGCGATGCAAGGTCGGCGGCATCGACGAAGCGTTCCGGGTAGCGGTTGCAGAAGCGCACGCTGTCGTCGTACGGGAAAAAGTCGGGCAGTTCGCCTTTCAATAGATGATCCTTGTGCCGTTGCCATAGCGCAGGATCGAAGAAGTCCGCGTGATGCTGCATGAAGGAACGGCGCACGCGTGGGTCGCCGAGCAGGAATGTGCCGTACGTTTCCGGGAAGATGTCGTGCGGGCCGACCGAGTACCACGGCTCGCCCGACATTTCGTCCTCCTCGTTACGCGGCGCCGGCACCGCGCGCACGTTGCAGTCGGTCAGATATTCGATTTCGTCGTAGTCGTAGAACACCACACGGCCGTGACGCGTCACGCCGAAGTTCTTGTACAGCATGTCGCCTGGAAAGATGTTCGCCTGCATCAGTTCCTTCACCGCGTTGCCGTATTCCTTGATACCGTGCTCGACGTCTTCGTCGTTGCCGTTCTGCAGGAACAGATTGAGCGGCACCATGCGGCGTTCGATATACATATGGCGAATCACCAGGTTGTCGCCGTCGTATTCGAGCAGCGACGGCACTTCCTTCTCGAGCTCGCGCACCAGCGCTTCGTCCAGACGTGAGCGGGGCAACGCCACGCTCGAATATTCGAGCGTGTCGGCCATGCGGCCCAGCCGGTCATGTCGCTTGACGAGCTGATACTTGCTTTGGATCTGCGCGCGCGTGGTTTCCTTCGGCGGCGGGAAGTTGTCCTTGATCAGCTTGAACACGTACGGAAACGACGGCAGCGTGAACACCAGCATCACGAGCCCCTTGATGCCGGGCGCGATGATGAACTGATCGCTCGAATGCGAGAGGTGATGCAGCAGGTCGCGATAGAACAGATTCTTGCCCTGCTTCTGTAAGCCCACCGACGTATAGATTTCCGCCTTCGGCTTGCCTGGCATGATGGTGCCGAGAAATTCGACGTAGGCGGACGGCACTTCCATGTCCACCAGGAAGTACGAATGCGAAAAGCTGAAAATGATCAGCAACTGTTCGCGCTTGAGCAGCACGGTGTCGAGCGCGAGCACGCCCGGCTTCACATGACGCAAGGGCACCGCGAACGGCAGCAGCAAATCGCCGTTGATGATCCGTCCGACGATATACGCCGACTTGTTCCGGTAGAACAGCGACGAAAGCACGTGAATCTGGAAATTGGGCGCTTCGTCGAACGCACCGAACGCGTCGTGGATCGCTTGCATCACGCAGCCGACGTCGCGCGTCAGGTCTTCGAACGACGGCTCCAGCTGGAAGTTCGTGACGATACGTTCAAGCGTCGCCGCGAGTCCGTCTTTGCCCGGATAGTACGCACGGTAAGTCGGTTTCGCGGCCGGCTCGTCGTTCTCGATGTATTCGGTCGAGATGGCCGGGCGCACGAAAATGAAATCGTTGTTGAAGTACGAGCGGTGCAGGATCTTGCAGCATACCGAATTAAAAAACGTTTCGGCGCACTCCGGCTGACGGTGCGTGGTCAACAGGCCGATGTAATGCAGCTTGATCTGCTGCCACACTTCGCTGTCGATTTTTTCCGCGTCGTATTCGTCTTCGAGCAGTTCGACGCATTCATCGACACGCTCGTCGTATGAAGTAATGCGATCGCGCGCGAGCTTCTGCAGACCGTGCCAGTCGGCTCTTTCGAAGAGCGTCTTGGCGTGGATCGCGGCGTCGCGAAAGATCCGGTAATGCCGGTCGAATCCTTCGAGCATGGTCTGCGCGAGGTCAAAACCGATCTGCGACGACAGCAGTTTGGGGAAGTGATTCATGTCGACCGCGCATTCGCCTCATGTCGTGAAGACACCCGTGATTGTATCGTCGGGCGCACCTGCGACGCATCGCGCCGCGATTGTTCAGGCCGGCTTGGCTTCGCGCGTGCCGCCGTCCAGCAGCGCGCGCGCCTGGGTTTCGTATTGCGCGAGGTCTTCGAGCGTCGCGTTCAGGTCTTCCAGTTGACGCTCGAGCACTTCGCGATGACGCGCCACCGTGGCGAGGAACGCGTGCAACTGCGGCACCGTGTCGGTCGGCGACTCGTACACGTCCAGCAGATCGCGAATCTCCGAAAGGGTGAAGCCGAGCCGTTTGCCGCGCAAGGTGAGCTTCAGACGCGTGCGGTCGCGGCCCGAATAGACGCGCCGCAGGCCACTCGACCCTTCACGGCTCGGAGAGAGTAAACCCTGGTCTTCGTAGAAGCGGATCGCGCGGGGCGTGACGTCGAATTCCCGCGCGAGCTCGGTGATCGTGTATTGCGTGTTCATCGGGGCATTCCGTGGCCGGGCAGGAAATCGGATTGAACGATAGAATCGACGTTTACGTTATCGTCAACTTGAGTTGAACGCAACCAGGCGCAGTACGGCGGCGGTACGTCATTCGCACACGGCAACCACGCCGTCCGGCATCGCACACCTCGCCATGCCGGACGGCCGACGGAGGAAGACACCCACAATGAATGCACTCGAACATCAACTCGACTACCCGTTCAACGACACCTTGCCGGACGCGGGCCATGCGTTGGAAGTCGCGCCAGGCGTGTTCTGGCTGCGCATGCCGTTGCCTTTCGCGCTGGATCACATCAACCTCTGGCTGTTGCGCGACGAGATCGACGGCCAGCTGGGCTGGACGGTGGTCGACTGCGGGATCACCTCGGACACGATCAAGGAGAACTGGGAGAAAGTGTTCGACTCGGTGCTCGACGGCCTGCCGGTGCTGCGCGTGATCGTCACGCATTGCCATCCCGATCACATCGGCCTCGCGCACTGGATTTGCGCCGGCGGCGACAAAAAGCGCTGGGACGTGCGGCTATGGATGACGCTTGGCGAATACATGCAGGCCCGCGTCATGGCTGCCGGCGACGGCTCGAATGCGGGCGGCGAGGGCGCGGCACGACACTTCGCGCGACACGGCGTGACCGACGAAGAGTCGCTTGAGAAATTGCGCAATCGCAAGAGCTATTACGCGAGTCTCGTGCCGGCGATTCCGGGGCAATATCGCCGGTTGCGGGAAGCGGACGGCGTGGAGATTGGTGGCAAGACCTGGCGCGTGGTGACCGGCTTCGGCCATTCGCCCGAACACTGCGCGTTGTTCTGCGAAGAGACCGGCGTGCTGATTTCCGGCGACATGGTGCTGCCGCGCATCTCGACTAACGTGTCGGTGTTCGATATGGAGCCGGAAGGCACGCCGCTCGCGTTATATCTGGAGTCGCTAGGCCGTTACGAGACGATGCCGGAAGACACGCTCGTGCTGCCTTCGCATGGCAAGCCGTTTCGCGGCGTGCGCACGCGCATCCGCCAGTTGCGCGAGCATCACGACGCGCGCCTGGCCGAAGTGCGCGAGGCGTGCGCGGAGAAGCCGCAGAGCGCCGCGGATATTGTGCCGCTGATGTTCAAGCGGCAACTCGATATCCATCAGATGACGTTTGCGATGGGTGAAGCGCTAGCGCACTTGCATCTGCTGTGGCTTGCCGGTGAGTTGAAGCGTAGACAGGATGCGGATGGGGTGATTCGGTTTTCGCCGGCGTGATCGAGGTGGTGTGTTGATGGGAGAGGAAAGCCCGCAGGCGGGGGCTTTCAGTGGTCAATGCGGCACTGAAACGTACTATTTGTCATCTTGCGTATCGTCGATTTTGGTGATCTTCCAGACACCATTCTGTTTGCGCAGAAACGCAAGAATGGTTTTCTTCTCTGCGGATCCGAACGTAACGGGAACGAGCGCGACATCGTCAAGCATGATCGCGGGATGCGTTGCAATGTGCGCGAGCCAATCCTGCTCGTCGTAATCCTGCACCTTTGTGAAGTACTCGGCCCTTTCGGCAAACTTGTTTTGCTTATATTCGGCCCTCAGGAAGTCGACGGTCGATCTCGATACGTAGCGATAGACTTCCTTGTCCATGAGAGCATAGCCGCGGTCTTCTGAATCCCGCTTGATGAACCACGTATAGAAAGCCTTGGTACTGGCCTCGGGCGTCGTGGCCTGGCGCATCTGCGCGAGCGCCAGCGGCTGAAAGAAGCTGCCGGAAATGACGAAGAGCGCCGCAATTAGCATGAAGATTTTTCGCATGATGCCGCTCAGTCGTGACGGTAGATTTGATAAGGCGGACGTGCGCTCCGGTATGCTGGGCCGGGATAAAAACCGTATTGCTGTCTGAAATCGGAAATCCAGATTCGTCCGTCGTACATGGCCATATGACCGTCCGGATGGTTCGCGATGGCCTGGATCACGACGACATCCCCTTTCTGCGGATTTGCGTCGCTTACCTCATAAAAGCCTGTGCAGATTAACGAAGAGCCATAGTTCCTCGCGGAGTACATCACCATGAGTGAAATTCCGCCGCGCTGGATTGCCTCTCGAACGTATCTTGCGCAACGTTGCTGGCTTGAAGATTCCGCATGCCATTGAAGATAGTCGACAGCGGAATTTATATTCCAATAAGGCATAAAATAGGTATCCAAATTAAATTTGAATCCTAACGTCGTTCGTTGATGTGGTGCTAAAAAAATGACAAACTTTTAACGTTTCCTGCAATTAATGCGTATTGCAGAAGTCTTTTTCATCGAGATACCCGCAATGCATAGCGTATTGCGCGAATTAGTAATCGAGCCTCGGATGCCGGTAAAGCAAAAAGCCCGGAGCTTTCGCAACCGGGCTTTCTTTCGCATGCGGCACGTTCAAACGCGAACGCGATTACTGCACCGACACCGCTCCGAAGTTTTGCCGCCCAAACGGACTCACGTGATACCCACTCACGTTCGTGCGCGCGATCGCCGCAGCAGTCGGATACCCAAGCGGAATCCACAGCGCCTGATCGTGAATGATCTGCTGCGCCTGTTCATACGCCTTCGTGCGCTTGGCCTGATCCGGCGTTGCTTTGCCGTCGGCGATCAGCTTGTCCAGATCCTGGTCGCAGAACCGCGCGAAGTTGATCCCCGACTTCACCGCGTTGCAACTGAATAGCGGCGACAGGTAGTTGTCCGGATCGCCGTTGTCGCCGGCCCAACCCATGAAGAGCGAATCATGCTGGCCTTGCTTGGCCTGCTTGATCAGTTCGCCCCATTCGATCACCTTCACGTCGGCCTTCACGCCGATCTTTGCGAAGTCGGCTTGCAGCAGTTCGGCGCCGGCCTTCGGATTCGGATTCAGCACGCTGCCGTTCGGCCGCACCCAAATAGTCGTTTCGAAACCGTTCGGATAACCCGCGTCGGCGAGCAGCTTCTTTGCCTTCGCCGGGTCGTACGGCCACGCTTTCACGGCCTTGTCGTAGCTCCACGTGTTCGGCGGATACGGATTCACGGCCGGCGTCGCCGTGTTGTCGAACACGGTCTTCAGATACGTGGTGCGATCGAACGCCATGTTCAGCGCGGCGCGTACCTTCTGGTTGTCGAGCGGCTTCTTCTGCGTGTTCAACGCGACGAACGCCGTCATGAACGCGGGCGTCTGCACGATGGCAAGCGACTTGTCCGTCCTGGCATCAGCGAGGTCCTGCGGCTTCGGCGACAAGGCGATCTGGCATTCGCCCGCCTTCACTTTCTGCGCCCGCACCGTGGCGTCCGGCGTGATCGCGTAGATCAGGCGGTCTATCTTCGGTTTCGGGCCCCAGTAGGTCGGATTCACGTCGTAGCGAATCACTGCGTCTTTCGTATAGCTCTTCAGTTCGAACGGACCGGTGCCGATCGGCTTTGAGTTCAGATCGACCTGCTTGCCGGCCTTGAGCAACTGATCGGCGTATTCAGCCGAATAGATCGAGGCGAAACCCATGGTCAGGATCGAGACGAAGGTCGCGTCGGGCGCGTTCAGTTCGAACTTGACGGTGTTGTCGTCGACCTTGCTGATCGACTTGATGAGCTTCGGCAGACCCATCGACTGCGCATGCGGGAAGCCGCTCGCGCCCGCCACCTTGTGCCACGGATTGCTATCGTTGAGCATGCGGTCGAACGTGAAGACGACGTCGTCTGCATTCAGCGCGCGCGTGGGCTTGAAGTAATCAGTGGTCTGGAACTGCACGTTCGGGCGCAGATGGAACGTGTAGGTGAGGCCGTCGGGGCTTACGTCCCACTTGTCGGCCAGCGCCGGCACCACTTTCTTCGCGGCCTCGTCGTACGAGACCAGCGAGTTGAAGATCACGTCGGCCGACGCGTTGGTCGTGACGAGCGAATTGAACTGCACGACATCGAAGCCGTCGGGGCTCGACTCGGTACAGACGGTCAGCGGTTTGGCGAGCACGAGCGCGGGCGCCGTGAACAGTACGGCGGCTGCGAGCAGTTTGAAGCGCATAGGATCTCCCATAACAAGCGCAGTCAGGCAGTGCGTCTGGTTGTGTGATTATGTTCCGTTGACGAAGGACGGGCGGCCTTGCGGCGTAGCCGTCATCTTTATTGTGATACGTTTCCGGCGCTGGCGCATGGGTTGGCTGTCGCCGACGCGCGCGCGGGCCTTCGCGAAAGCTTATCGAAGGGTGGTTGCGGCGACAACAACATAATCCGCATATTCATATGGCGGGTGCGGCCCAGATTTAAGGCGCGCTGTCCTTGCACGCGCTCAGGCCGTCGCAGCGCGCTGCATCAGGTAAGCGATGCCTTCGATCGCGCGCACGCCGTACCACGACACCATTTCCCCACCGATCAACTCAATGCGCTTGCCGGCCAGGCGCGCGTCGCGTTTCAGCGCGTCGCAATGGACCTGTGTAAAGCGATACGGCTCGCTGGAGAGCAGGATGCGGTCGACCTGGGCGAGCCACGGCGCGGTGTCGAAGTCGAGCGTCGGGTAACGCGCGGCGCCTGCCGCACCGCCTTGCACGTCCGGCAGTGTGTGCCAGTTGACGAGCCGCAGCATCGTCGAGATATAGGTGTCGCGCGCTACGGTCATCCAGGGTTCGCGCCAGATCAGATACAGCACATTTTGCGGAATGAACGCATGCGCCGCCGCGTCGCGAAGGCGAGCTTCGAGCGCTTCGCTCAGGCGCTGCGCTTCCTGCGCACAACCGAAAATCGCGCCCAGCAGTGTATAGAGCGCCAGATTGTCCCGCGGCGTTTGAGGATGCGTCACGACAATATGCGGCACAAACGCCCGCAACTGCTCGACAGTATCGCGTTCGTTTTCGTCGATATTGACGATCAGATGGGTGGGGCGCAACGCACGAATGGCGTCGAGGTTCACAGCCTTGGTGCCGCCGACTTTGCGCACCGATTGCACCTTGTCGTGGGGATGCACGCAAAAACCGGTGCGGCCGACAATCTGCTTGTCGAGGCCAAGCGCAAACAGCAGTTCAGTGATGCTTGGCACCAGCGAAACAATGCGCGTCGCGGCGCCCGCTGGTTCGTGCGCGACGCCGGCTGCATCGACCGCACGGGGTTGCATGGCTTACTCGGCTTCGGCGGTGGCGCGCGGCTTGCGCGGCGCCCGCTCGAAAGCGCGGTCGTAGAGCCAGCGCGGCAGCACGTGCAGCAGCATGGCCACCACGCGCATCTGCCAGGGAAACACCGCGAACGCGGTTCGACGTTCGATCGCCTGCGCCACCTTGAGCGCGAAACGGTCGGCGTTCATCAGGAACGGCATGGTGTACGGGTTGTGCTCGGTCATGGGCGTGCGGATATAGCCGGGCGCAATCGTCACCACGCCGACATCATGCGGCCGCATTTCGACGCGCAACGCTTCCAGATATTTGAGCGCCGCCGATTTCGACGCGCTGTACGCGCCGGAGCCCGGCAAGCCACGCACACTCGCGACACTGGCGATTCCCACCAGCGTGCCGCGTTTCGCGGCGATCATCGCGGCGGCGAACGGCTCGAAAGTCGCGACCATGCCGAAGTAGTTGATGTCCATCACTTCGCGGAACGTGCGCAGATCGCCGTGACCGGTGACCGCGCCGCGGCTGATGCCGGCGTTGGCGATCACGACGTCAGGCAGGCCGTGCCGCGCGATGAACTGTGCAGCCGCATCGGCGAGCGCTTCCGCGTCGCGCACATCGACGGAGTAGATGGAGACGGTATTCTGCGGATGGGACTTCTGGAAGGCGGCGAGGGCGTCGCCGCGGCGGGCAACGAGGCCGAGAATCGCGCCGCGCCGCGCATATTCGGCGGCGAGCGCGAGGCCTATGCCACTCGAAGCGCCGGTAATGAAAACCTTCAGGGGGGAACTCATTCCGGCGCCTTAGCTTTACATCTTCTTGGCGCGGACCTGGGCGACCAGGTAGTCGAGCACCTGGATCGTGCCCGGCAGGCTGTTGGTCGCGGCCGGGCCGGTTTCATACTTGCCCTGCACGGCCAGCGTCGGCACGCCGTCGATCTTGTAGTCGTCCAGCAGCTTCTTGTCCTTCTGCAGCGCGCTTTGCGTCGAGAACGAGTTGTACGCGTCCATGTACTTCTTCGGATCGACGCCGTTCTTCGCGAGGAACTTGGCCTGATCTTCCGGCGTCAGCAGATAGTCCTTGTTGACGTGGATTTCGTTGAAGACCTTCGGCGTGAGCTGCGTGGCGAGGCCGAGCGCGTCGAGCGCGTGGTACATCTTGGAATGCGGAATGAAGTCGTCCCGGAAGGCGACCGGCACGCGCTTGAACACCACGTCCGGACCTTGCTTCTTCACCCACGCTTCGAGGTACGGGTTGAATTCATTGCAGTGCGGGCAGCCGTACCAGAAGAATTCGGTGACTTCGATCTTGCCGGCGGGCACGTCGGTGGGCTGCGCGTTGGGCAGCACGGTGAAATCCTTGCCCGACACCGGCGCGGTGGGCGATGCCTGTGCCGAGGCGGCAACGAGGCCCAGCGAGAGGAACAGAATGCTCAGCAGTTTCTTCATGTTGTTGACCCAAGTAGGCGTAGAACGGTGGCGCCACGCAAATGCCCGTCACCGTCTTCAAGATTCGGCGTTGAACGGTTTGAACCGTCCGTCGTGCTTGTGACACGCGCCGCACGCCGATAGTTCGGCGGCGGCGCGTTCCGGCAAATCACCGTGTATTTATTGTGGCTTATTGCTTCGTGAAGCGGATCACTGCGGTATCCACGCCCGCGTCCGACAGACGCTGACGGCTCGAATTCATGTCTTCGAACTTCGAGAACGGCCCGATACGCACGCGGTAATACGTGACGCCGCCGGCGTCGCGCTGCGTGACTTTCGATTCGAAGCCCTGGAAGGCGAGGCGCGCGCGCTGCTGTTCGGCGTCCGCCGAGGTCTTGTACGCGCCCACTTGCAGGAAGTAGCCGGTGTTCGCATCGCCCGGCGCGGGCGTCGCGCCCGAACCGGGCTTGGCGTTAGCGGCCGTGGTGGACGAAGTGCTCTTCGGCGCCGAACCTGCCGCGGTGGCGGCCGGTGCGCTGGAGGCTTGCGGCTTCTTCGCCGGCGTGGTGGCCGTGCCGTTGCCGTTATCCTGCGCGGGCTTCGGTGCGACCGCCGTGCCGTTCGCGTTGCCGTTGTTGGCGTTAGAAGGCGGCACCTCGACGATCTGCGGTTCTTCCAGCATGCCCGACTGCGTCTGCGAGTTGGTCTGGCCGGGCGCGGTGTTCGGCGGTGCCGGCTGCGCGGCTTGCGGCACAGGCTGACCCGGCGTCTTGCCTTGCAGCGGACGGTTCGGGTCGTATTGCGGCTGGTTCGCGCTGGAAGAATCGGACGCCGCCGGCGGCGCCACCTTCGAGACGAAAGGCGTAGGCGCACGGGTGATATACAGCGCAACCACCACCGCGATCGCAAGGCCGACGATCAGGCCCAGCACGATTCCGAGAAAAGTGCCCCCGGTTTGTTTCGATTGCTTTGTTGTGCGGCGTGGTTTTGCCATCGTATGAATCACCTGCAAAAAGAATCCTGGAACGGCCGTCGATTATAACGACGGCCGCATGCATGTTGCGCCGGAGGACTTACATCTTGGCGGGAGCGGAGACGCCGATCGTCGCGAGACCGTTGGCCAGCACTTGACGCGTGGCCGCGAGCAGCGCCACGCGTGCATTGCGCTCGGCCGCGTCGTCGACCAGCACGCGCTCGGCACGGTCATTGTAGAACGAGTGGAATTCCCCGGCGAGGTCGCGCAGATAGAACGCGACCGCGTGCGGCGCGAGTTCGTCGGCGGCGTGTTGCAGCATGTCCGGGAATTCGGCGAGTTTGTTCAACAGGGTCATCGCGCGTTCGCTGGTGAGCGGCGAGACGTCCACGTCCGCCAGCGTGCTTTCGTCCGTGCTGTAGCGCGCCTTGCTTTCGGCGATGACCGAGCAGATCCGCGCGTGCGCGTATTGCACGTAATGCACCGGATTCTCGTCGTTCTGCTTCAGCGCGAGGTCGATGTCGAACACGAATTCCGTATCCGCCTTGCGCGAGATCAGGAAAAAGCGCACGGCGTCGCGGCCGCGGCGAATCGTTTCCTCGTCGATCAGATCGACGGCGGCTTCCGAGCCCGGCGTGGCGCCGCCCGACCATTCGATCAGGTCGCGCACCGTCACGTAACTGCCGGCACGCTTGGAGATCTTCACCTCTTCGCCGTTGCGCATGACCGTGACCATCTTGTGCAGGATGTAGTCGGGATAGCCTTTCGGAATGCCGACGCCGAGACCTTGCAGCCCGGCGCGCACCCGCGCGATCGTGCCGTGGTGGTCCGAACCCTGAATGTTGATGACCTTGGTGAAGCCGCGTTCCCACTTGGCGACGTGATAGGCGACGTCCGGCACGAAGTACGTGTAGGTGCCGTCGCTCTTGCGCATCACGCGGTCTTTGTCGTCGCCGTCGTCGGTGGTGCGCAGCCACAGCGCGCCTTCCTGTTCGTAGGTCTTGCCGGCGGCGATCAAGGCCTCGACGGTCTTCTCGACCCGGCCTTCCTTGTACAGCGACGATTCCAGATAGTACTGGTCGAACTTCACGCCGAATGCCTGCAAGTCCATGTCCTGCTCGCGCCGCAGGTACGCCACGGCGAAGCGGCGGATCGCTTCGAGGTCTTCGACGTCGCGCGCGCCGGTGACCGGCTCGCCGTCGCTCGCGGCCACGGTGACGCCGTTCAGATAGTCTCGCGCGATCTCGGCGATGTACTCGCCGTTGTATGCCGAAGCCGGCCAGCCTGCGTCGCCGGGAGCGAGGCCGCGCGCGCGTGCCTGGGTCGACAGCGCGAGTGTCTGGATCTGCACGCCGGCGTCGTTGTAGTAGAACTCGCGGTGCACATCATAGCCTTGTGAGGCCAACACGTTCGAGAGCGCGTCGCCGAGCGCGGCCTGACGGCCGTGGCCGACGTGCAGCGGGCCGGTGGGGTTGGCCGAGACGAATTCGATCAGCACATGTTTGCCGGCGTCGCGCTGCGAGCGGCCGAAAGCTTCTTTCTCGGCGAACACGGCGGCGATCACAGCCTGCTTGGCGGCGGACGCGAGGCGCAGGTTGATAAAGCCGGGGCCGGCCACTTCGGCGGCTTCGACGAGGCCTTTGGCCTGCGGTTGCGCGAGCAGCGCGTCGACAATCTGTTGCGCCAGCTGACGCGGATTGGCGCGCAGCGGCTTGGCGAGTTGCATCGCCACGTTGCACGCGACGTCGCCGTGCGCGGCGACTTTGGGACGCTCCAGCGTGATGGTGGGCGACACGAACGCGGCTTCGCTCGCGCCTTGCGAGGCGGTCGCGACCTGCTTCACGGTGTCGGCGAGCAGTGTTTCGAGGGTAAGTTTATGTGCAGGCAGCATGCTTGTTGCGAGTCCAGTGAGGCAATCCGGTGATGCGGGAGAGGCGCCGGCCGCGCGAGGCGCAACCGGTTCGTCAGAAGCGTGGAAAGCGGCATGCACTTGCCGAAGCGCGGCGGGCGCAATGCGCCCGGTATCAGGCACGTTGTCTGCAACGCTTCAAATGCGGTGCAGCCGGCCTGCCGTGGCGTTGACCGCTGGGCGGGCCGCGGCGGTTCGCGGGTTGTGCTCAACCGGCCTGGCCACGTTACACGCACTTCGCCGCGCGGTGCATTGCGGCACGCTTTTCCGTCCAGACGGATTTTAGCAGGTGCTAATATGTTCAATGAGATGCCCAACAAGGGCCGTGGCCGCTGCGCCTGATCGCGAGCCAACGTAACGCGCGCTGGCAGTTGCCTTTGGGCGGCTTGCGCGCCAATCCAACATAACGAAAAAGGGAACAGTCATGCTGATTACTTTCAAATGCCGCGCCTGTCCGGACGTGATGATGCTGGAAAATCTCGCGCAGTATCTGGTCGGCATCGTCGGCAAGCGGCTGGGTGAGCGCGGCGTGATCACTCACGACGAAGCGGGGCCGGCCATCGAGAAGCTCGAGGCAGCCATTACCTTCGACAAGCAGGAACGCGCCGAGCACGACGGCCATTTTCACGAAGGCGAAGACGGCCACGAGCATCACGAAATTCCGCCGGGACTCGCGCAGCGCGCGTATCCGTTCCTCGACATGCTGCGCGCGGCGCAGAAGGAAAACGCGGATATCGTCTGGGGTCTCTGATCCCACGCTGAACCGCTGTGCGCGGCGTTCAAAAGAGCCGTGGCACCCGGCGGGGCGAAACCTTGCGCACCAATGAAAAGAGCCCGCTTAATGCGGGCTCTTTGTCGTTCAGAGATTCAGACCGACCGGCGCTGCCGAGCCGCTTACTGGCTGGCGGCGTCCGCCGGTGCGGCTGCGGGAGCCGACGCACCCTTCTTCGCTTTCTGCTTCTTCGGTTTCTTGACGTGTTTCACCGTGGGCGGCGAATACGAACTGACCGAGCTGGAACCGCCAGGTGCGGCGGGCTGGGCCAGCGCCGGCGTGGCGCCCAAGGCAAGCGAAACAGCGGTCAACAACAGCGTCAGCTTCTTCATACGATTTTCTCCGTTGACGATTGCAATTATTAAGCCGACGCGTTTTGGCCGCGTCTGGCGGGGTCAAGCCGCCTCAGTCTACAAAGCCGAAAATTACGTTGCCGCAAATATTCAGTCTTTCCAGCCCGATATAGTGGGGTTCCCGCCACGCCCGACGGCTTACAGCAAAGGCGCCAAGGCTCGTTCCGCATCCGTTTTCGACAGCGCCATGCGCTTTGCGTAGTCTTCCAGTTGGTCCTGACCGATCTTGCCGACCGAGAAGTAAGTGCTGTCCGGATGCGCCAGATAGAAACCGGAGACGCTCGCCGCCGGCAGCATGGCCAGCGACTCGGTCACACTCATGCCAATTTCCGTGGCGTGCAGCACGTCGAACATGTCGCGCTTCACCAGGTGATCCGGGCAGGCCGGATAGCCGGGCGCCGGACGGATGCCGTGGTACTTTTCCGCGATCAGATCTTCGTTGGAGAGCGTTTCGGCGTTCGCGTAGCCCCACAGATCGCGCCGCACGCGCGCATGCAGCGCTTCGGCGAAGGCTTCGGCGAAACGGTCGGCGAGTGCTTTCAGCATGATCGCGCTGTAGTCGTCGTGATCCTTTTCGAACTGCTTTTCCTTCACGTCGACGCCCAGACCCGCCGTGACCGCGAACATGCCGATGTAGTCGGCCACGCCCGAGTCCTTCGGCGCGATGAAGTCGGCGAGCGACCGGTTCGGCCGCATCACGCCGTCCACCACCGGACGCACGCTCTGCTGGCGCAGATTGCGCCATGTGAGCGCGACTTCCGAGCGCGATTCGTCCGTGTAGATTTCGATGTCGTCGTCGTTCACCGTGTTGGCCGGCAACAGCGCGATCACGCCGTTCGCTTGCAGCCAGCGGCCCTGGATCAGGCGCGCGAGCATCGACTTGCCGTCCGAGAACACGCGCCGCGCCGATTCACCGACGATCTCGTCATTGAGAATGGCCGGATACGGGCCGGCCAGGTCCCACGTCTGGAAGAACGGACCCCAGTCGATATAGTTCGCCAGTTCGCTCAGATCGAAATTCTTGAACACGCGGCGGCCGATGAACTTCGGCTTGACCGGCTGATAACTCGCCCAGTCGACCTTGGTCTTGTTGGCGCGAGCTTCGGCCAAAGTGACCATGGGCTGCGCTTTCTTGTTGGCGTGCTGAACGCGGATCCGGTCGTAATCAGACTTGAGTTCGTCGAGATACTTTGCCGCGCCTTCGTCTGACAGCAGGCTCGACGCCACGGAGACCGAGCGCGACGCGTCCGGCACGTAGACCACGGGCCCTTCGTAGTGCGGGGCGATCTTCACGGCGGTATGCACACGTGAGGTGGTCGCGCCGCCGATCAAAAGCGGAATCTTCTTCACGCGGAAATAGTCGTCGCGCTGCATTTCCGAGGCGACGTAAGCCATTTCTTCGAGGCTAGGCGTGATCAGTCCGGAGAGCCCGATGATGTCCGCGCCTTCGACCTTCGCCTTCGCGAGAATGTCGTTGCAGGAGACCATCACGCCCATGTTGACCACTTCGAAGTTATTGCACTGAAGCACCACCGAGACGATGTTCTTGCCGATATCGTGCACGTCGCCCTTCACCGTGGCGATGACGATCTTGCCCTTCGCGCGCACGTCGGCGCCGGCTTCGGCGAGCTGCTTCTTTTCTTCTTCAATGTACGGAATCAGATGCGCGACGGCCTGCTTCATCACGCGCGCCGACTTCACGACTTGCGGCAGGAACATCTTGCCCTGACCGAACAGGTCGCCGACGATGTTCATGCCGTCCATCAGCGGGCCTTCGATCACGTTGATCGGGCGGCCGCCCTCAGCGGCGATCTTGGCGCGCACTTCTTCGGTGTCTTCGACGATGAAGTTGGTGATGCCGTGCACGAGCGCATGCGACAGACGCTTCTCGACCGGCTGGTTGCGCCATTCCAGGTTCTCTTCCTTCTTCGCGGCGCCGGTCTTGAACTTGTCGGCGATTTCGAGCAGACGGTCGGTGCCGTCTTCACGGCGGTTCAACACGACGTCTTCGACGCGTTCTCGCAACTCCGGATCGAGGTCCGCATACACGCCGAGTTGGCCCGCGTTGACGATGCCCATGTCCATCCCCGCCTGGATCGCGTGATACAGGAACACGGTGTGAATCGCCTCGCGAACCGGATCGTTGCCGCGGAACGAGAACGACACGTTCGACACGCCGCCGCTCACCTTCGCGTACGGCAGATTCTCTTTGATCCAGCGTGTGGCGTTAATGAAGTCGACGGCGTAGTTATTGTGTTCTTCGATGCCGGTTGCGATCGCGAAGATGTTGGGATCGAAGATGATGTCTTCCGGCGGGAAGCCGACTTCGTTCACGAGGAAGTCATACGAACGCTTGCAGATCTGCGTCTTGCGCTCGAAGGTGTCGGCCTGGCCTTGTTCGTCGAAGGCCATCACCACCGCTGCCGCGCCGTAGCGGCGAATCAGGTTCGCGTGGTGGCGGAACGCATCTTCACCTTCCTTCAGGGAGATCGAGTTGACGATCGCCTTGCCTTGCACGCACTTCAAGCCCGCTTCGATCACTTCCCATTTCGACGAGTCGATCATGATCGGCACGCGCGCGATATCCGGCTCCGACGCGATCAGGTTCATGAAGCGCACCATCGCCGCTTTCGAATCCAGCATGGCTTCGTCCATGTTGACGTCGATGACCTGTGCGCCGTTTTCGACCTGCTGGCGCGCGACCGCGATCGCATCGTCGAACTGGTCGTTGAGGATCATTCGCGCGAACGCCTTCGAGCCGGTCACGTTGGTGCGTTCACCGACGTTGATGAAAAGCGTCCCGGACGTGACGTTGAACGGCTCGAGGCCGGAAAGGCGCATGGTGTGATCGGTCATGGCGTATGTGCTCGATTGCTGCGATTAAGTGCGTTGTGTTCGATAGCGGAAGTGTGGCGGCGGCTCGACGAGGCGCGGCTGGACTCAGGCCGCGTCGCGGTACTGCGTCGGCCATCGGCGCGGCTTCACCTCAGCCAACGCCTGCGCAATCGCCGCAATATGCTCCGGCGTCGTGCCGCAGCAACCACCCGCGATATTCACCAACCCAGCCTGCGCGAACTCCTTCAGCAAGCCCGAAGTATCCGCGGGCAGTTCATCAAAGCCCGTATCGCTCATCGGATTCGGCAAGCCCGCATTCGGATAGCACGACACATACGTGTCGCAGAGCTTGGCCAGTTCGGCGATATACGGCCGCATCAACGCCGCGCCCAACGCGCAATTCAAACCGAACGTGAGCGGCTTTGCATGACGCAGCGAGTTCCAGAATGCTTCAACCGTCTGACCCGACAGAATGCGCCCCGATGCGTCGGTGACGGTACCCGAGATCATGATCGGCAAACGCTCGCCGGTGTCTTCGAACAGTTCGTCGAGCGCGAACAGCGCGGCCTTCGCATTGAGCGTGTCGAAAATGGTCTCGACGAGGAACAGATCGGCGCCGCCGTCGAGCAAGGCCTTGGCCTGCTCGTAGTAGGCCGCGCGCAGTTCGTCGAACGTCACGTTGCGCGCGCCCGGATCGTTCACGTCGGGGGAAATGCTCGCGGTCTTCGGCGTCGGTCCGATCGCGCCGGCGACGAAGCGTGGCTTGTCGGGCGTCGAATATTTGTCGCAGGCGGCGCGGGCCAGTTTCGCCGACTCGAGATTCATTTCGACGGCAAGGTCTTCCATGCCGTAGTCCGCCTGAGCGACCGTGGTCGCACCGAACGTGTTGGTTTCGATGATGTCCGCGCCCGCCGCCAGATACTGCTCGTGAATCTCGCCGATGATCTGCGGCTGCGTGATCGACAACAACTCGTTGTTGCCCTTGATGTCGCGCCCGTAGTCCTTGAAGCGTTCGCCGCGATAGCGGGCTTCGTCGAGCTTGTAGCGCTGGATCATCGTGCCCATTGCGCCGTCCAGGATCAGGATGCGCGACTTGAGCAGCGCGGGCAGCGCTGTGCCGCGCGTATAGGCGGCGTCGGGGCGGACTGGCGTGGTGGTTCGAGCGGGCTGGTTCATGGCGGACAAGGGCTTGCGCCGGCTTTTTCGGGAAACCTGTCATTGTAGCCGCTGCCGGCCAGATGCGCCCGGCGCGGGCGGAAGAGCGGCCTTCCGCTGTCGAAGCATGCTGCCTGGGAAAACGGAAAGCGGCGAGACAAAAAAGCACAGCGGCGTCACAAAGAAAACGGCCCAGCGAGGCAAAAGCCTGCTGGGCCACTTCATATTTGCCGACCGACTTGTAAAAGCCGCCTGCTTGCCCGGTTGCGGGGGCTGACGGCGCGGTCGATGTATGTCGCCAAAAACGCTAAGCCTGACCTCGCGGTTAGTGAAGGATCACCGGTTGATGCATCAGGCTGTCGAACTGGCCGAGGAATTCGTCTACTTCATCCAGCGACGGTTCCTCTTCGATCAGCTTCTGCACGTGCTCGCGAAACCGCGCCGCCATTGCTCCGTCGATATAGATCTCACGCTGCATGTTTTTGTCGACGATCTCATAGCCGCCGGACTTCATGGCCAGCGGGCCTTCCTGCGGCGGAAACTCGACGACACAATAGTTGGGGCTGTTGTAGATCATTTGCATGGCGACACTCCTTATTTCCGTTGGCTCCTGGCCATTCCTGCGCCATAGGTGGAGCGTATGGTTTGGAATTCAAGGGGTGGGTCCGGATTGACGCTTGTAAAGTTCCGAACCTACCGGTTAGACCGGCCTTTCAAGAAACGTTTCAAGCAGTGCTGCAAAACGGTGAGATTGCTCGATGGGCGCGAGGTGAGCGGCATCCAGCAGTTCGAAGCGTGCGCCTTCGATGGCGTCTGCTATCGCCTGTGTAGCAGCAGGCGGCGTGCCCGTGTCGTGGCGGCCCGCCACGGTCAATGTTGGGCATCGGATTGCTCCCAGCTTACTGCGTACGTCGAATTCGCGCAGAGCTTCGCACGCCATGGCGTAGCCTTCTGGCAACGTGTTGGTCAACACGTCGCGGATTTGCTCGACTGCTTCGGGGTGCGCGGACTGAAAATCGGGGGTCAGCCAGCGGCTCAACGTCGCGGGAACGAGCGGCGCCATGCCACTGTCGCGGGCTGCGGCGGCGCGCTGATCCCAGGTGGCGCGGGCTTCCTGCGGCGTGCCGCCGCTGCTGTCGGCGATCGTCAAGGTATTGACGCGCGCGGGGTGATCGAGTGTGAATTGCTGCGCGATCATGCCCCCCATCGACATGCCGACCAGATGCGTACTGGGTGCGCCGAGTGCGTCGAGCAGCGTGGCGAGATCGTGTGACAGATCGGCGATGCCAAAGGGCGCGCCGGACGCGGCGGTCTTGCCATGACCACGCACGTCGTAGCGTAGTACGGTGTAGTCGTCGCGGAAATAGCCGGCGAGTTGATCCCACACGGACAAATCGCCGCCGAGCTGATGGATGAACGTCAGCCACGGGCCGCCGCCCTCGTTGCTCAACACATAGCGCGTCTCGATACCGTTGATGTTCACTTGCATGCGAGCTCCTTTGAAAGGGAACGCAGTGGAAGGTCCATTCGCGCGCTGGGTGCCCGCTGGCCACTTGCCTGCAGGGCTGATCAATATACGCAGCATATTCGCGAACGGATGCAGCAGGTGGTGCGAGTCAGCTTCATGGCGGAAGTTTCGCCGCTCAGATGGAAACTCTCTTCAAGTTCGCGGGCTCAGGGTTTGATGATGCCGGGCGTATTGCCGGGGTCGGTCGGATCGACCCCCGGGGCGGGCGCGGCTTCGGGCATAGCTGCCGATGCGGCCGGAAGCGGAGGCGGAACTGCAAGTGCGGCTGAATTGTCAGGAGAAGCCGCAGCCGCGTCATCATTGCTGTTGGGAGCGCTGCCACCCGTGTCGGCATTGAGCTTGCCGCGCCACACCAGTTCGAATTGCGTGCCGTTCGGCTCCGTCTGAACGATGCGCGCAGGCAGCCAGCCGAGCGACGGCGCGAGCCACACGTCGATGCGGCGCAAATCGCCGTCATGGCGCGGGAGCCGTTTGAAATGACGCGTGTCGAGGAAACCTTCGGCCGTGCGGATGGTTTCGTCGCCGATCGTCTCGACCGGCCAGTTCTCGCCGCTATCGTTGTCGACCACGAAGAACTGGCGCGTCACGCCCGGCTTGTAGGCGCCAGGGTCGCCGCGCACGAGGCTCGCGAGCTGCATCACCATGCTGAAGCGATCCTGCGCGCCGTCGGGCAACGGTAAGGTGGACGGTGTGCGCGTAAATGCGATCTTCTTGTCGGCGCGGTTGAAGATGGCGATGTCTTCCGCCCGGCGGCCGCGTTTTTCGACGTACTGGTCCGGCGCGAGACCGAAGGCGTCGATACGGCCATGGCTCGCGTACACGAAGGTGCCCACAAAAGGCAGCGGCACGGAGACGACCATCTCGTAGCTTTGCGCGTTGCTGGTCCAGTGGATCGTGCCGGGCTGGTTGCGCACGCCGTTGTAGAACGTGTCGTACTGGAGTTCGCCCGATGGCGGGACGGAGAATTTCACGCCTGGCGACGCTTGCGGCGCGCTCGCGGCAGCGGGTGCGCTGGCCGTGCCGGTGACGCTGGCGACGTTGGCTGCCGCGTTGACGCTCGACACAGCGCTGGGAGCGCTTGCAACGGCTTCCGATGCCGCCACAGGTGCCGCCGGCGCGGCTTGTTTTGCCGGCCGCAGCGCGGTCAGCACATGTTCGCGCGGCTTGCTCGCGGCGGCGTGGCGAGCGGGCGCTGGTTCAGGCGCGGGCGACGCGGCGGTGGCCGGTTTGCGTTCGATACGTTGGGGCGTCAGCAATGCAACCTGAACCGGCACGTGTTCATTGTCGGAGGGATTCAGGTTCGCGCGATTTCGCTCGACCCATTGCGCGGCGATCCAGTGCAAAGCGGCCACGATCAACAGCACCACGATCCAGCGCCACGCGCGCGAACCGGTGCGCGGCCCGCTGGGCGGCGTGCGATCGGAACGGTGGGTAGCGGGGGCTGAGGACATCGATTAGTGCTTGTGTGCGGGCGAATAGCTTCGGGATCGACTGGCAGCGCGTGCGAGCGGCGGTGAATACGACAGCGGCGCCAGGCCTGATGCCTGAAGCGTACAAGGCGGGCAGCGAACCGATTCGACCGCGTTACGGCGAGCGATGTTCCGCGCGGTTGAAAACACGCGCACGTTCAAGACCCGGAACAGTACGCGCAGCGCGGTGCCTCCATGCTTGCCGACTGAGTTCACGTCAAACCCTGTAACGCGCCGCGCACCCAACGCGCCGCATCACACCTATTCGTCGCGCGGCGATGCACTATACCCCAGCTCATACGAGAGCTTTTCTGCGCAGTCGCGCAACGCCGTATCGATCTCGCCGCCCCAGCGAATATCGAACGCGCCCTCATGACCGAGTGCGATGAGTCCAAGCGCGAGTTCGCCGGTCGAGTCGAACACCGGCATGCAGAACGCGTGAATGGTCGGCAGCAACATGCCTTCGATACGCGCCGCCTGGTGCTCTCGCACCTGCGCGAGGACCTTTTCGACTTCATCGCGCGTACGGGGTGCGCCGATATGCGACGAACGGCGCGAGTCGGCAAGTTCACGTTCGAGCATCGCGGCAGTCTTGCTCGACGGCAGATATGCGGCGAACAACAGGCCGGTGGCGGAGCTGAGCAGCGGCATCACATCGCCGAGTTTGAGCGACGCCTTTGCCGGATAGCTCGATTCCATCCAATGCACCATGGTCGGCCCCTGATTGCCCCATACGGCGATGCCGACCGTCAGATCGAGCCGGTCGCGCAATTCGGAGAGCGCGATGCGCGCGAGCTTGACGCCGTCGACGCGCGCGAGCCGCGCGAGTCCCAGTTGCAGCGCGAATCCGCCCAGCTCGTAACGGCCCGACAGCGGGTCTTGCGACACCACACCGAGGCGCAGAAAACTCACCAGATAGCGATGCGCTTTCGCCGGGCTCATGCCGGCACGCTGGGCGAGATCGCGCAGCATCATGGCGCGCGGCTCGCGGGTCAGCACATCGAGCAATTTGAAGCCGACTTCGATCGACTGGATGCCCGAGCGCAGCTTTTCCTCGCCGCCATCGACACTTTCGCCGCCTTCGTCGTCGGATTCGGTCGGGTCGAGCGGTTCAGCGGAGTCGGCGTCGGTGCGGATGGCGCCGGAGCGGGCAGTTGGAGGCATGAGCGAGGCGCACGCGGCGCATTCAAAAAGTGACACACGGATGAGGCGGATCGTCGGCACTTGGGCCGGGCCGATTCACCATCGTAGAATAGATTCCTTCTATCGTCACTAACACGGTTCATTCCTCTATGAAACTTGCCACGCTGAAGGACGGCACGCGCGACGGTCAACTGATCGTCGTGTCCCGCGACTTGCACACCGCAGCTGTCGCCGACGCGATCGCGCCCACGTTGCAACGCGTGCTCGACGACTGGGCCTTCTACGCGCCGCAATTGCACGATCTGTACGACGCGCTCAATCAGGGCCGCGCGCGCAACACTTTTCCGTTCGACGCCAAGGAATGCATGGCGCCGCTGCCGCGCGCGTTCCAGTGGGCCGACGGCTCGTCGTATGTGAACCATGTCGAACTGGTGCGGCGCGCGCGCGGCGCGGAAATGCCGCCGGAGTTCTGGACCGATCCGCTGATGTATCAAGGCGGCAGCGACGACTTCATCGGCCCGAAAGATGACGTACTGTGCGCGTCCGAAGCATTCGGCATCGACTTCGAGGCGGAGGTCGCCGTGATCACCGGCGATGTGCCGATGGGCGCCACGCCCGACCAGGCGCTCAGAAGCGTGCGTCTGGTCACGCTCGTCAACGACGTGTCGCTGCGCAATCTGATTCCCGCCGAACTCGCGAAAGGCTTCGGCTTTTTCCAGAGCAAGCCGGCGACGTCGTTCGCGCCGGTCGCGGTGACGCCCGACGAACTCGGCGAACACTGGCGCGAAGGCCGCGTGCATCGGCCGATGATCGTCCACTGGAACAACAGGAAAGTCGGCCAGCCGGATGCCGGCACGGACATGGTGTTCCACTTCGGCCAGTTGATCGCGCATGCCGCCAAAACGCGCAATCTGCGCGCGGGCGCGATTGTCGGCTCGGGCACGGTGTCGAACAAGGACGCCAAGCGCGGCTATTGCTGTATCGCCGAGAAGCGCTGCCTCGAAACCATCGAGCACGGCGCGCCGCAGACCGAGTTCATGAAGTACGGCGATATGGTGAAGATCGAAATGTTCGACGAAGCGGGCAAGTCGATTTTCGGGTCGATCGATCAGGGCATCGCGCCGCTGGATTGACGCACCGCTGTTGTGTGGAACGCGGCATGTCGGCCGCACGGGTATCCGCGCGCTTCGTTCGGATTCGAAAGGGTTTCGCCCGATGCCGTGACGAGTGTGCACAGCTACACTGACTGGCGCGACTGCATGGCTGGGGTGGCTGACTGCGGGTTCGTCGCAGGACTGTCGCGAAGCCGCGTATGAACGGCACGTGAGCAGGGCATGAGCCGGGACATCGGCAGTACATCAAAACGAAAAACCGACGTGAGGAGACAGCATGCCGCGAATCGAATTTCTTGAACCCGAAACCCGGCGCGCTCGCGCGTCCAACCACTCGCGCCCGACGCCATCGCGCAATCGCCTCGCGCGTCGTGCCGTTGCGCTATGCGCGGCATTGGCGGGTGTATTGCCCGGTATCGCATTGGCGCAGGTGAAAATCGGCCTGGTATTGTCGCTCACCGGACCGGCCGCGTCGCTCGGCATTCCCGCGCGCGACACGGTCGCGCTGCTGCCCAAACAGATCGGCGGTCAGAGCGTCGAATACATTGTGCTCGACGATGCATCCGATACCACGCAGGCCGTGCAGGACACCAAGAAGCTGATCTCCGAGAATCGCGTCGACGCGATCATCGGGTCGTCGATCACGCCGAATTCGCTGGCGATGATCGATGTGGTCGCCGAAGGTCAAACGCCGATGATCTCGCTGGCCTCGTCGGCGAAAATCATCGAGCCGGTGGATGCGAAACGCCACTGGGTCTTCAAGACGCCGCAAACCGACGCGATGATGGCGTCGGCGATTGCCGAACATGCCAGCCTGCACGGCGTCAAAACCATCGCGTTCATCGGCCAGGCCGACGCGCTCGGCGAAACCTTCTATACCGAGGTCGCGAAGTTCGCGCAACTGCATCACATCGACATGGTGGCGAGCGAGCGCTTCAATCGCACCGATCCGAGCGTGACCGGCCAGGTTCTCAAGATTCTCGCGACGCATCCCGACGCGGTCGTGGTGGGCGCGGCCGGCACGCCCGCCGCCTTGCCGCCGAAGACACTGAGGGAGCGCGGCTACAAAGGCCTGATCTATCACAATCACGGAGTCGGGAATAACGACTTCCTGCGCGTGTGCGGCGCCGATTGCAATGGCACCTTCCTGCCCGCGAGTCCGGTGCTGGTCGCCGCGCAATTGCCGGCGGATCATCCGGCCAAACGGCTCGCGCTCGACTACATCGCGCGCTTCGAAGCGGTGCGCGGCGCGGGCAGCGTCTCGGCGTTCGGCTCGTACACGTGGGACGCGGGCATGTTGCTCAACAACGCCGTGCCGATTGCGTTGAAAAGCGGCGCGCCGGGCACGCCGGAATTTCGCCGCGCGCTGCGCGATGCGCTCGAAGCGACACGCGGTCTCGCGGATACCAATGGCGTCGTCAATATGAGCGCTACGGATCACCTCGGGCTCGATCAGCGGGCCCGTGTGATGGTCGAAATCAAGAATGCGAAGTGGGTTTATCAGCCGCGTTGAATGAACGCTGCACGGTTCAAACGAAACACCGATATACGGATTGCTCATCATGTCTCAGGCACCACACCGCAACGACGCGTTTTACGCGCACTACCAGTCGCTCCAGTTGCATCGCCATCCGCACGGCGTGCTCGAAGTCGTGATGAGCGGCGAGGGCGCCAACAAGAGCGCGCTCGCCACCGCCAACGCGCGCATGCACTTCGAACTCGCGGAGATCTGGCGTGACATCGACCGCGATCCAGACACGCGCGTGGCGATCATTCGCGGCGAAGGCAAGGGCTTTTCGGCCGGCGGCGACCTGCAACTCGTCGAAGAGATGGCCACTGATTTCGACGTACGCGCGAGGGTGTGGCGCGAGGCGCGCGATCTGGTCTACAACGTGATCAATTGCAGCAAGCCTGTTGTATCGGCGATGCACGGACCGGCGGTAGGTGCCGGGCTCGTGGCGGGGCTGCTCGCCGACATCTCGATCGCGACGAAGACAGCGCGGATCATCGACGGTCATACGCGTCTGGGCGTGGCCGCCGGCGATCACGCGGCGATCGTCTGGCCGCTCCTGTGCGGCATGGCAAAGGCCAAGTATTACCTGATGTTGTGCGAGCCGGTGAGCGGCGAAGAGGCGGAACGCATCGGCCTCGTCTCGCTCGCCGTCGACGAAAACGATCTGCTGCCCAAAGCATTCGAGGTCGCGCAGAAGCTGGCCAACGGCTCGCAAACGGCGATTCGCTGGACCAAATACGCGTTGAACAACTGGTTGCGCTCGGCGGGGCCGGCGTTCGATACCTCGCTCGCGCTCGAATTCATGGGCTTTGCCGGGCCGGATGTGCGCGAAGGCGTCAACTCGCTGCGCGAGCGGCGCGCGCCGGATTTCGGCGGCGCCGATCCGTGGCGCGGTCAGCCGTCGAACGGCGGCGCGACAGGCGGCGAGCGTTCCTGAGGCTGCCTCCTGCACGGTATGATCGAAACAAGACGCGCGCGGGACGGCGCCCCTTCTTTACCGCTTCTTCTTCAATTTACGCAGCGAGGCGACAAGCATGACCGATACTCCTGACTCCACGCCGCCCTTTCCCGGCTTTCCCGGTTTCCCGCCCGCTGAAATGCTAGAACGCATGTGGGGCATGATGCGGCTGTCGCCGTTCGGCTCGGCTTTTTCGGGCACGCAGCCGGCCGGTGGCGGCGGCCTCGGACCTTCGCTCTCGATGATGTCCGACATGATGGCGCCGCTCACCAACGTCGAAGAACTGGACAAGCGTATCACCGACATGCGGGCGGTCGAGCAATGGCTCAAGCTGAATCTGAGCATGCTGCAGTCCGCGATTCAGGCGCTCGAAGTGCAGCGCGCGACGCTCGCGACACTGCGCGCGTTCGGCGCGTTCGCGCAGTCGTCGATGTCGCAACCCGCGGCGGAGTCGGCCGCGCCGAGTCCCGCGGCCGCGAGAGGCTGGCCGCATCCGGCGGCGCCTGCATCGGCGCCGGCGTCGGCTGCCGCGGCGGGCGCCGCTGCGTCGGCTGAGGAGTCGGCGGGTGGGGAAGAGGAGGCGCCGGCCACGCCGCCATTCGACGCATCCGCATGGTGGAATCTGCTGCAATCGCAGTTCAACCAGATCGCCCAGTTCGCGATGACGCAACCGCCGGCTGTGGGAGCGGGCGCCGAGGCGTCTGATTTTGTCCCGGACGACGATGCGGCCGCTTCGCCAGCGGGCGGGGAGCCAGCGCCCAACGCGCCGCAGGCGCGGGACGCGGAAGCCGCTGAGTCGGAAGCCAAGCGGCCGGCCGCGAAGCGGGCGCCTGCGGCGACAAAGCGCACGAGCGGCGCAAGCGCCAGTCCAAAAACCACGAAAAAATCTACTTAAGGCAGGAATGAAACGCTGCGGCGTGACGCGGGTATTAAAGACACACAGAAGGCCAGGTTCGCCGTCTGTCACGCTTTTGACCCCGATCGTCCGCCACACTCCGCGAATCGCACGATTTCTTGCGCACGGTCAGCCAGGCACCGGAATTGCGACCGTTACGGCGCGGGTTCGGTCAAGTCAGCGTGCTATCATTGTGTAAGCTTAATTAGGCTTTTGGGCGTGCGCTGAAAACTACCAATCCAGCCGCCCTTGCTCCATTCGCGGCCGGCAACACCGGCGCAGGGCTGGACGGTGCGGTTTTCATCGCAAACTGGCTCGACCTCAGGCACGGGGTATCCCTCACCCACGGTTGGCCGAGCAGCGCGTAACGTAGGACTAGTCGCGCATGCGCAAACGCCTGGACTTCTTTGCCGCCAGTGCATCTAGGCGGCAGATTACCGCGTAAAATTGAATGCTTGGCCGGCAAACGGAGCACATACGGTGCGACCCGTTCGTCGTGAGCAAAAGTACTACAACGTAGTAGTGACAGACACACAGTATGCGCAGAACAGGGGTGGGACTATGAACACCATGCTTTATCCGGAACTTTATAAATCGCTCGAATCCGTTCGATGGGACATGGAGAAAGACATTCCCTGGGACAAGTTCGATGCATCGCTATTGACCGACGAGCAGGCAGCGACGATCAAGATGAATGCGATCACCGAATGGTCGGCGTTGCCCGCCACGGAAATGTTTCTCCGTGACAACCATCACGACAGCGATTTCTCCGCGTTCATGAGCGTGTGGTTCTTCGAGGAACAGAAGCATTCGCTGGTGCTGATGGAATATCTGCGCCGCTTCAAGCCGGAAATGTGCCCGACCGAAGAAGAGCTGCACGCCGTGCGCTTCGAATTCGATCCGGCTCCGCCGCTCGAAACGCTAATGCTGCACTTCTGCGGCGAGATCCGCCTGAATCACTGGTATCGCCGTGCGGCCGAATGGCACACCGAGCCGGTCATCAAACACATCTACGAAACCATTTCGCGCGACGAAGCGCGGCATGGCGGCGCCTATCTGCGCTACATGAAGAAGGCCATGGCGCAAACCGGCGACATTGCGCGCGCCGCGTTTGCGAAGATCGGTGTGCTGATGGCCTCGGCTCGCCGCACGGAAAAACCGCTGCACCCCACCAACCTGCACGTGAACCAGGCACTGTTCCCGCGCGACACGATTCAGTCGCGTCTGCCGGATCCGGAATGGCTGGAACGCTGGCTCGACGAACAGATCCGTTTCGACGACGGCTGGGAAAAGAAGGTGGTCGAGCGCATTCTGCACAACCTGTCCATTCTGTTCGAGCGTACGTTCAACACCGCGCAGGAATTGAACCGCTACCGCAAGGAAGTGGTTCTGCGCCTGCAGGCTGAGCAGAAGTCGGCGGAGCAACCGGCCTGAGGGTAGCGAGCATGTGACTCGGTCTGCGGCGCCGCGCGCCGCGAACTGGTTTAAAAGAAAACGGCCTGACGCATTTATGTGCGCCAGGCCGTTTTGTTTCATGCGACCCATCGTGTATGGTGACGACACCTTCCTGTCCTTTCCGATTTCTCCATGGCTGCCATTTTTGAACGCAAGATTCTCACGCGCGATGCACTGGTGACGCTGCGTCCCTCGCTGAAGGCGCCGGTTGTATTTACCAACGGCGTGTTCGATATCCTGCATCGCGGGCACGTGACTTATCTCGCGGATGCCAAGGCTTTGGGCGCCTGTCTGATCGTCGGTGTGAATAGCGATGCGTCGGTGCGCATGCTCGGCAAAGGCGACGACCGGCCAATCAACAACGAGGCTGACCGCATGGCGTTGCTGGCGG
Source organism: Paraburkholderia sp. BL17N1 (assembly GCF_003634175.1). NCBI lineage: Bacteria > Pseudomonadati > Pseudomonadota > Betaproteobacteria > Burkholderiales > Burkholderiaceae > Paraburkholderia > Paraburkholderia sp. BL17N1. The sequence continues at coordinate 1,052,828 of NZ_RBIW01000001.1, read as the reverse complement.
CGCTGGAGAGTGTCGACTACGTGGTGTGCTTCGGCGAGAAGACGCCCGTCGAGCTGATTTCGGCGGTGCGGCCGGACGTGCTCGTGAAGGGCGGCGACTACGACATGGACGTGTTGCCCGAGTCGGCCATTGTGCGAAGCTGGGGCGGTAAGGCGTTGGCGATTCCCTTCGAGCACGACCGCTCGACGACCGCGCTACTGAAGAAAGTTCGCACGCAAGGCTAGTGGCCGGCTGCGGCGGGAGTCTCTCACCAGCTTAAGGACTCGCGTCGCGCACTTCGAAGCGCGCTTCGCACGCAGCAAGACGGCGAGCGACTTACTGCGAAAGCGCGGATGCCGCGATCGGCGCCACTGGCGCCGGACCACCTACAACGGCTTGGTCGGCAGCCTCCGCGGCAGTGACCGGCTGCACCTTCAGCCATTCCTGATGAACCTGGCGATTCAAATGGTTGGGCTCACGTCCGCCGGCTGTGGGCGTCGGGCCGAACACGCCGCGCACCGCGACGAATGCCAGCATATTGGCAAGAAACAATATGGCGATCAGCCAGCGCAGCATTATTGGTTTTCCCCGTCCAGAAGTTGAGCCACCGTTATGCCGTTGGTCGCGATTCAGTTGCCGCGTTCCAGGGCGCGCTCGGCAGCAATCAGCGCGAGGCCGGACAGCACCAGCGAATCGTGGCGAGTATGCGGCACTTTCAGTGCGCTCGCCACTTCGTCCACGGCGCCGCCGCTGACTACGAGCCGCACCGGCACCTGCCATTCATCCTGCAAATCGCGCCACATCCGCTCGATCAAGCCCGCTTGCGCCAACGTGCAACCGGCAGATAGCGAGCGCGGCGTGTCCGTCGCGAAGGACGGCCCGCCGCGCGCCGCGTCGGGCATGCCGCCGTCGAGCAGACCGCGTGCGGCGTGGGCGTCGAGCGTCGGCAGTTGCGCCGTGTGTTCGCCCAGCGAGCGCATCATCAAGCTCCAACCCGGCGCGATCAGACCGCCGACAAAGCAGCCGTCCGCGCGCAATGCTTCCAGCGTGGTCGCCGTGCCGAATGTCGCGATCAGCAGATGTTCGCCGGGAAACGCCGCATGCGCGCCGATCATGCCGGCCCAGCGGTCGCTGCCGAGTGCATGCGGCGTGGTGTAGCTATTGGTTACGCCGCACTGCCGCGTGGAAGCGCGGATCGTGGTGAGCGGGAGCTGTGGCCAGCGTGCGTCGAGCAACCCGGCAATCCGCGCCGCGACATTTTCACCCGCGACATTGGACAACCACGCGCCGCGCGGCCTCGGCAAGTTTGACAAGTCCGGCTGATCCGCGCCGCCGTGGGCCAGCGCGCCGGCCGCGATCTGCGTACCGTCCGCCTGAACCAGCGCCCACTTGATACGGCTATTGCCCGCGTCGATCAGCAAATCAGGCGCGCCGCTCGTCATGCGGCACCGTCGGCCAGACGCAGCGAAACGTCGCCGGTCGCAACGACCTCGCGGCCGGTGGCGGTGTCGAGCAGCAACTGGCCGCGCTCGTCGACGCCCGCCGCCACGCCGCGCATCTGTTCCTGGCCTTGGTCCAGCAACACCACTTCGCGGCCTGCATAGGCGTGCACCGCGTTCCAGCGTGCCTGAAACGGCGCGAAACCTTCAGCGCCGAAGCGCTGCAAGGCGGGTTCGAGCGCGTTCAGCTCGGCGGCGAGCGTGTCGGTGAGGTTGGCGTTGGGCAGCGCGCGCTGCAAGGCGGTCGGCGCGGTGCCGCGCGCCTGCGGCGGCACGCCGGCGTTCAACGCGCCGACTTTGGCCGCGAGTTCGTCCGCGCCCTTCACGTTAGTGCCGATGCCGATCACCACCGCGCTGGCGTCGTCGGTGCTCCACGCGGTTTCGATCAGGATGCCGGCCAGCTTGTCGCCTTCGAGCAGGACGTCGTTCGGCCACTTCAGCGCGATCTGGCCGGGACCGGCAACCGGCAGCGAGCGCAGCCCGTCGACCAATGCGACGCCCACCGCGAGACTCAGGCCCGCGAGCCCTTCGAGCGGACGCGGCAATACGCACGCCACCGAAAACAGCAGCGCATTGCCCGGCTCCGCATACCACGGACGACCGCGGCGGCCGCGCCCGGCGGTTTGCAGATACGCGACCCGCACGATCGGCCGCGGCAGCGCGCCGGCCTTGCGCGGCAGCGCTTTGACGCGCGCCATCAGGTCGGCGTTGGTCGAGCCGGTTTCCTCGACGATTTCGATCGGCCAGTCGTGCGCGTGCGGGCCGAACAGCGCGACGGCACGCTCGCGGTCGATGCGCCAGTCGCCTTGGGGGGGAGTCTTGGACGTGTTCATGAATCATATTGTAGCGATAGCGAACCCGTTGAGTCCGCGGGCGCAGTTGCCGCGCCGCGCCTTCGTTACAATGGCCGCTAATCCGATAACCAGATTCAACGATCCTTGAACTACGACACTCCGCCCGGCCTCGAAGTCGCGGCAGGCAGCCAAGGCAAGATCGTCCGGCTCTCGGGCCAGTGGACGGCGCTCGCGCTCGCGCGCGACAGAGCCACTGGGCACGTGATCCCTCTGCTGCTGTCGCTGGTCGGCGCCGAAGGCATCGGTCAATGGGACCTGTCGCGTATCGACCGGATGGACCACGTGGGCGGCCAGGCGCTGTGGCGCGTGTGGGGCCACAAGATGCCCCCGGACACCACGCTGACCGACACGCAACGCGACATTTTCGAGCGCATCGCCTTGCTCGACACCGTGCGCGAAACGGCCGAGCCGGTGGTCAGATTCGATCCGCTCACGCGGCTCGGGCTCGCGATCTTCTCGTTCTTCGAGCATTTGTATGGCGGCGTGGCGATGCTCGGGCGCGTCGTGCTCGACCTGTTGGCGATCGCGCGCAAACCGAAAATCACGCCGTGGACCGAGATATCCGCGAACATCTACAACGCCGGCACCAAAGCCATGCCGATCACCGCGCTGGTCGCGTTCCTGATCGGCATCGTGCTCAGTTATCTGTCCGCGCAGCAACTGCGGCTGTTTGGCGCAAACCAGTACATCGTCAATATTCTGGGGCTTTCGGTAATTCGCGAACTCGGGCCGGTGCTTGCGGCGATTCTGGTGGCAGGCCGCTCCGGTTCGGCGATCACCGCGCAGATCGGCGTGATGCGCGTCACCGAGGAACTTGACGCCATGCGCGTAATGGGCATCCCGCATGGCCTGCGGCTGATCCTGCCGCGCGTGGTCGCGCTCGGCGTGGCCATGCCGCTGCTCGTCATGTGGACCAACATCATCGCGCTGACGGGCGGCGCGCTCGCCGCGAAGATCGCGCTTGGCATCGACATGAGCTATTTCGCGCGGGCTTTGCCGGGCGTGGTGCCGGTCGCGAATCTGTGGATCGGTTTGGGTAAGGGCGTCGCGTTCGGCATGCTGATCGCGATCGTCGGCTGTCATTTCGGTTTCCGTATCAAGGCCAATTCGCAGAGTCTGGGCGAAGGCACGACGACCTCGGTGGTGACCTCGATTACCATCGTGATTCTCGCGGACGCCGTGTTCGCGATCCTCTTCCAGAACGTGGGGCTCGGATGATCGCGCCACTCACTCAGGCCGTGCGCGGCCAGCCCGTACCCTCGATCGCCGAGCCGGTGATCGAAGTGATCGACGTGACCAAGCGCTACGGGCGCAACATCGTGCATCAACATCTGAATCTGGACGTGCGGCGCGGCGAGATCGTGTCGATCGTCGGCGGCTCGGGTTCCGGCAAGACCACGCTGGTGCGGCAGATACTCGGGCTGGAGCGGCCTTCGTCGGGCACCATCAAACTGTTCGGCGAGAATCTCGCCACCATCTCGCCGGAAACCGCGCTGCTGATGCGCAGCCGCTCCGGCATGCTGTTCCAGCGTGGCGCGCTATTCTCGTCGCTGTCGGTGTTCGACAACATTGCGCAGCCGGTGCGCGAACTCGGCAAGGTGCCCGAGGATCTGTTGCGCGACATCGTGATGCTCAAGCTGGAAATGGTCGGCCTGCCATGCAAGCACGCGTCGAAAATGCCGTCGGCGCTGTCGGGCGGCATGATCAAACGCGTGGGCATTGCACGGGCGATCGCGCTCGAACCGGAACTGCTATTCCTCGACGAACCGACCGCCGGGCTCGACCCGCAGGCGTCGGATGAATTCGTCGAGCTGATCTCCGCGCTGCATCGCGCGCTCGGCCTGACGGTGGTGATGGTCACGCACGATCTCGACACGATGATCGCGTTGTCCACCCGCGTCGCCGTGCTGGCGGATCGCAAGGTGCTGGTGGCCGCGCCGGTGGAAGAGGCCGCGGGCGTCGATCATCCTTTCATCCGCGAATATTTCCTCGGCCTGCGCGGGCGCCGCGCGTTGCAGGCGCTGCCGCCGGAGCGCCGCGCGAGGCTGCCGCGGGCGGCGCTCGAGCCGGCATCGTCCGAATTGCCGCTGTGAACCAGGGAACCTGACAATGGAAAACAAATCACATGCCTTCTGGGCCGGGCTCTTCACGATCGTTTTGCTGGTGGCTATCGCGGTGGCGGCTTTTTTGTTCAATGTCGACCGTTCCGTGCGAGTGCCGTACGATCTGATCGCGCGCACCAATGTGACGGGCCTGTTTACCGACGCCGCGGTGCGTTATCGCGGGCTTGACGTCGGCAAGGTGCAGTCCATCAAGTTCGATCCGGCTCATCCGGGGCAGATTCTGATTCGTATCCTCGTCGATACGCACGCGCCGATTACCCATTCGACGTTCGGCAGCCTGGGTTTTCAGGGCGTCACGGGTATCGCCTTCATCCAGCTGGATGACAATGGGCGCGATCCGACGCCGCTGGCGTCGTCGTCGAAACAGGTGGCGCAGTTGCCGATGCGCCCCGGCTTGCTCGATCAACTGCAGCAACGCGGCGACGTGCTGCTGCGCAAACTCGAAAAAGTCACGGACGACGTCGACAATCTGCTGTCGCCGGAAATGGCCGCGCAGTTGCTGGGCACGGCTGCAAGCCTGCAGAAAGCCGCCGACGGCGTGGCTACGCTGACGCAGAAAATAACGCCGGCCGCCGGGATGCTGCCCGGCACGATCAACCGGCTGGATCGTACGCTGGCGTCGACCAATCAGCTGATCACCAGCCTGAACCGGCCGAACGGCCCGTTCGAGACCAACCTGAACAAGGTCGGCACGGCCGCGCAGCAAGCCGGCGACGCGCTGGTGTCGATCAACGGCGCGGTGCAGGAACTGTCGTCGCGGGTCGGCTACGACACCTTGCCGCGCGTCAACTCGCTCGCTGAAGACGTGCGCTCCGCGGCCCGCTCAGTGGACCGCGCCGCCGACACGTTCAGCACCAGCCCGCGCAGCGTGCTGTTCGGCGCGCCGGGTGCGGCACCCGGCCCCGGCGAAGCAGGCTTCAAATGGCCTGCCGCGCGCGCTGCCCAATGAGGTTGAAGCAATGAAGTTGAAGCAATGATTCTGAAGGTTTGAAGAAAGGAAGATTGTCATGTCACGCTCGATTCACCGATTCCTGTCCTCGAGCGCCGCGCTGGCGGTGCTGCTCGCATTCGGCGTGCTCGCCGCGGGCTGCGCCGGCACGCCGGCGGCGCTTTCGGACATCCGCTACGACTTCGGGCCGCCGAGTCCGGCAGCGTCCGCCGGCGCGTCGCCGGCCGTGAAGGTGCTCGATGTAAGCGCGCCCGACGTGCTCGAGTCGGATAAGCTGATGTACCGCCTGAGCTACGCCGACGCGCAGCAGACCGCTGCGTACGCAAATAGCCACTGGACCATGACGCCCTCGCAGTTGCTGACCCAGCGTCTGCGCGGCGCGCTCAGTTCGCGCGGCACGGTGCTGACCGGCGCCGACGGCGTCGCGGCGCCGGTGTTGAAGGTCGACCTGAGCGAGTTCGAGCAGGTTTTCGACAGCCAGTCCGAAAGTCACGCCGCAGTCACCGCGCGCGCCACCCTCACGCAAAGCGGCAAGGTGCTCAGTCAGCGCACGTTCATCGCGCGGGCGCCGTCCAGGTCGGCGGACGCCGCCGGCGGCGCGCAGGCGCTCGCCAGCGCCAGCGACGATCTCGTCTCGCAGATCGGCGCGTGGCTCGGCGTGCAGGCGCTGGTCGCCGCGCAATGACCGGCTTGCAGCGCACATTGCGGAGCGCTGCATGAGCGTGAAACCCTGGGCGCGCCGTCCGTCGGTGCTCGCCCGGCAGGCGCTGGTGCTGTACACCGCGTTGATCGTCTACGGTTCGTGGTATCCGTTTTCGGGCTGGCGTTCGCTTGGCCTCGGTCCGTTTGCCTATCTGTCCGATCCCATGCCGCAGTACCTGACGGCGTTCGACGTCGTCACCAACGTGCTCGGCTATATGCCGTTCGGCGCGCTGGTGGTGCTCGCGGCCTATCCGCGCTGGCGCGGCACGCTGGCGGTCGCGTTCGCCTTCGTGCTCGGCGGAGTGTTGTCCGGCGTGATGGAAGCCGTGCAAACCTATTTGCCGACGCGTGTCGCCTCCAACCTCGATCTCGCCGCCAACGCGCTCGGTGCGCTGCTCGGCGCGGCGATCATGTCGCCGGCGACGGGCGCGCTGCTCGATCGCGGCTTGCTGCGGCGCGTGCGGCTTCTGTGGTTCGAGCGCGATCGTGCCGCGCTCGCGTGCCTGGTCGCGGCGTGGCCGTTCGCGACGATGTACCCGGCGCCGCGCCTGTTCGGTCTCGGCAACTGGCCGCGCGCGCTCTGGCTGCGTTTCGATTCGACCACGCAAGACGCCTTGCTCGCATGGACGCCGCCGGGCTGGCACGTCGGCGCCTGGCCGGCGCTCGTCGCCGCGTGGCTGCCTGACGACGCGTGGGAAGCCGTGATCACCACGCTCAACCTGTTCGCCGCGCTCGCGCTGGCATCGTTGCCGGTCCGCCGCCCCGCGCCGCGCGCGCGCCTGTTGCTGCTGTTTATCGTGATCACCTTGTGCGTGAAGGCGGGCGCGACCTTTCTGCAATCGCAGTCCGGTCTCGCGTTCGACTGGGCGACGCCTGGCGCGTTGGTCGGTCTTGTGTGCGGGACCGCCGCAGCACTCCTCGCGTTGCGCCTGCAGCGCCGATCGCGCGCCGCGCTTGCGGGTGTCGCGCTGACGATCGCGCTGGTGTTCGTCAATCTGCTGCCCGTGAATCCATACTTCGATGCCGTGCTCGCCGACTGGCGGCAAGGGCGTTACCTGCACTTCAACGGACTGGCGCATTGGCTCGCGTGGATCTGGCCGTATGCGGCGCTCGTGTGGCTGGCGTATGTGGTCGAACTGGCGTGGCTCAAGCGGCGCATGAAACACACGTGAAGGGGCGCGGCGCGTGGCGCAGCGGTGGACCGCGTCAGCGACCGCTAGCCTCGCTCGTTATAATCGTTCGCACAACTGGCGCGCCGCGTGCATCCAGCGCCATTCCCCACACCGACTGTCTCGCCTCCGGACATCATGGATTCCTTCTATAAGTACCACGTCTTCTTCTGTCTCAATCAGCGCGAGCCCGGCGCCGAACGCCCAAGCTGCGCGAACTGCAATGCACAGGAGATGCAGGAGTACGCGAAGAAACGCGTGAAAAAACTGGGTCTCGCTGGTCCAGGTCAGGTGCGCATCAATAAGGCCGGCTGCCTCGACCGCTGCGAACTCGGCCCGACGCTCGTCGTGTATCCGGAAGGCATCTGGTACACCTACGTCGACGAGAGCGACATCGACGAAATCGTCGACTCGCACCTCGCGAACGGCAAGATCGTCGAGCGTCTGAAAATCGATCAATAAGCCTCGCCATGAACGTACACACCAAAAAATATCTGATCGACGGCCCCGTCGGCAAGATCGAGGTCGCGCTGGATCTGCCCGACGAAACCCGCGAAAACGGCGCGGCGCCGCGCGGCATCGCGCTGGTTGCGCATCCGCATCCGCTGTTCGGCGGCACGATGGACAACAAGGTCGCGCAGACGCTCGCGCGCACGCTCGTGCAGCTGAACTACGTGACGTATCGCTCGAATTTTCGCGGCGTTGGCCAAACGCATGGCGAGCATGACGCGGGCATTGGCGAGCGCGACGACTTGCGCGCCGTGCTGGATCACATGCGTGCTGAACCGGGCCAAGGCGATCTGCCCCTCGTGCTGGCGGGTTTTTCGTTCGGCACATTCGTGCTGTCGCACGTGGCGGCGCAACTGCGCGAAGAAGGCCAGCAGATCGAGCGAATGGTGCTGGTCGGCACGGCCGCGAGCCGCTGGGAGGTCGCCCCGGTGCCGGAAAATACACTCGTGATTCACGGCGAAACCGACGAGACAGTTCCCATTCAATCCGTTTACGACTGGGCGCGGCCGCAAGAATTGCCGGTTGTCGTGATTCCGGGGGCGGAGCATTTTCTGCATCGCAAGTTGCACGTTCTGAAGCGGATCATAGTCGACGCCTGGCGGTAAGCTGCGCGCGATGTGTGTTTTCCGGGGTACAGGTACGCACAAACGCAAATTAATCGCCGGCCTTTGCGCAAAGTAACGGGGAGAGCGCGCGTATAATGGCGACTCTTTTTTGGGCGCAGCGCCGCCCATCCGGCAGTTCGCGCGACGCGTAGCGTCTTTTCGCGCGCAGCGGTGCCGGATGCCGGCGTGCTGCGCGAACCGATCGCGTGGCCGGAAGTCCAACGGGCGCCGCGCCGTTTTTGCGGCCAGACGCTCGCCGACCGGCTCTTCCAAACTCTGCGCCCTGCGCGCGCTGTATTTTTCTGCACGAATCGACCCTATGCGTTTTTCCACCTCCGGCCGCACGTCCTTCCCTTCAGTCGCTTCCTTTGTTCCTTCTACGCTTAGCCGTGCCGTGACCCTCGGCGTCGTGCTGCCGGCCACGCTCCTCGCCAGCACCGCGTTCGCGCAAGTGCCGCCGCCGGCCGTGAACGCGCGCTCGTGGGTGCTCGTCGATGCGACCAGCAACCAGGTGCTCGCCTCGGGCAATCCGGACGAGCGCGTGGAACCGGCGTCGCTGACCAAGCTGATGACGGCCTACCTCGTCTTCGAAGCACTGCAGACGAAGAAGATCAACATGGAACAGACGGTCATGCCGAGCGAAGCGGTGCGCCGCGTGCGCACCGACGAATCGCGCATGTTCATCGAAGCCAACAAGCCGGTGACCGTGCACGATCTGGTGTACGGCATGATCATCCAGTCGGGTAACGACGCGGCGATCGCGCTGGCCGAACTGGTTGGCGGCAGCGAGTCGCAGTTTGTGAACATGATGAACAACGAAGCGCAGAAGCTCGGCATGAAGAACACGCATTTCGCCGACGTGAACGGCATGCCCGATCCGCAGCACTACACCACGGCGGGCGACCTCGCGGTGCTGTCGGCGCGTCTGATTCGCGACTTCCCTGACTACTACAACATCTTCTCGGTCAAGGAGTTCACATACAACAAGATCAAGCAGCCGAACCGCAACCGTCTGCTGTGGATCGACCCGACCGTCGACGGTCTGAAGACCGGTCACACGCAAGCCGCCGGTTACTGCCTGATCGCGAGCGCGAAGCGTTCGCTGCCGGGCGCGACCGACGCGTCACGCCGTCTCGTCTCGGTCATGATGGGCGAGACCAAGGAACACGACCGCGTGCAGGACAGCCTGAAGATGCTGAACTACGGCTACAGCGCGTACGACACGGTGCGTCTGTACAAGGCGAATCAGGTGGTGGGCACGCCGCGCGTCTACAAGGGTGCGCAGGACACCGTGCAGATCGGTGTGAAGAGCGACCAGTACATCACCGTGCCGAAGGGCATGGGCGACAAGGTGAAGCCGCAGATCGAGCAGATCGATCCGCTGATCGCGCCGATCGCGAACGGTCAGCAGGTCGGTACCGCGAAGCTCGTGGCCGACGGCAAGGTGCTCGCGCAGTTCCCGATCGTGGCCCTGCAGGCTGTGCCGCAAGCGGGCGTGGTCGGCCGCGTGTGGGACTCGCTGATGCTCATGTTCAACAAGAAGAAGTAAGAGCCTGATTGCAATGACCGCTGTTGCCGATGTTTCGCCTGATCCGATTGTCTATTTGAACGGCGAGTTGGTGCCGTTGTCCGAAGCGCGCGTGCCGGTTCTCGACCGCAGCTTTATTTTCGGCGACGGCATTTACGAAGTTGCGCCTTTGTATGCGCCGACCGGGGGCGCGCGCGGCCGCACGCCGTTCCGTTTCCAGCAGCACCTGGCGCGCCTCGCCCGCTCGGTCGACAAGATCGGCATCGTCAATCCGTTTGACGACGCCGGCTGGCGCGTGCTGATCGAGCGCGTGGTCGCGGCGAACGAGGTGGACGGCGGTTTGCGCGCCGATCAGGATGCGATTGCCTATATTCAGGTCACGCGCGGCGTCGCCAAACGCGGTCATGCGTTTCCGGCCGGCATCCAGCCGACCGTGTTCGTGATGGTCACGCCGCTGCACCTGCCGGACGCGGCGCAGCGTGCGCAAGGCGTGCGCTGCGTGACGGCGGAAGATCGCCGCTGGCTCAATTGCGACATCAAGTCCGTGTCGCTGCTCGGCAACGTGCTGATGGCGCAATATGCCGCGGAGAACGACGCGTTCGAGACGATCCAGTTTCGCGACGGCATGCTCACCGAAGGGTCGTCGTCGAATGTGTGGATGGTGAAGGACGGCGTGTTGTCCGCGCCGCCGCGCAGCCACAAGATTCTCGAAGGGATCCGCTACGGCCTGATCGAGGAACTGACGAGCGAATGCGGCATCCGTTTCGAAGCGCGTGAGATTACCGAAGCCGAACTGCGCGCGGCGGACGAGATAATCGTCAGTTCGGCAACCAAGGAAGTGCTGCCGGTCACGCAGCTCGATGGCCGGCCGGTCGGCGAAGGTACGCCGGGTGCGGTCTTTGCGGCGCTGTATGCGGCGTATCAGCGAGCCAAGGCCCAGCAAGCGCGCGAGGCGCAGCAAGGAGTAGAGAATGAGTTCCGTGAACGAGTCACTGTTTGAGTTTCCTTGCGATTTCCCGATCAAGATCATGGGCAAATCGCACCCCGAGTTCGCCGAGACGATCGTCACGGTGGTGCGGCAGTTCGACAACGAGGTCGATGCCTCGCGCATCGAAACTCGGCCGTCCAGCGGCGGCAACTACACGGGCCTGACTGTCACGGTGCGCGCCACGAGCCGTGAGCAGCTCGACGACATCTATCGCGCGCTCACCGGCCATCCAATGGTCAAAGTGGTGCTTTAAAGCCCTTCGTTCGTATACGTGTTACGGCGTGACGTGCAATGCGTCCGCCGGTAGATCGGCGCTTGCAGCAGGTCGTAGCTCGCAAGCCCGGTCGAACAACTGCTTGAAGCGTCCTACCTCCTCGAACACCCAGTCGCGAAACGCTTTCACACGGGCGGTTTCGAGCATCTGCGGCGTGCAGATGAAGTAGTACTGCCACGGGCTCGGGCCATCCACGTCGAAAAGCCGCACGAGGCGGCCCGCCGCGATTTCTGGCATGGCCAGCGAGCGGCGCGTGAGCGCGACGCCCTGGCCGTCGATGGCCGCCTGCAGCAGATTCGACGAATCCTGGTACAGCACGCCGCGCTTCGGCTCGGGCCAGTCGGTGAGCCCGGCGGCGTCGAACCAGGGACGCCAGAGTTCGTCGTCGGAACGCAGCAGCGGGACTTTGGCCAGATCGGCCGGCGTTTGCGGCAGCTTGCCGCCATTGAAATCCGGCGCGCAGGCGGGAAAGAAAATCTCCTCCAGCAGCAACTCCGAATGCAGACCCGAATATTTACCGAAGCCGAAACGGATCGCCACGTCCACGTCGTCGCGCGCGAAGTCCGTGAGCGCGTTGGTGGACAGCAGTTCGAGGTCCCACTGCGGATGCGCTTCGATAAAGCTGCCGACGCGTGGCGTCACCCAGCGCGCGGCAAACGACGACAGCATGGACACCACCAGCCGCCGCTCGCGATCGCCGGCGCGGATTTCGCGGGTGGCGTCGGCGAGCGCCATGAGCGCCGAGCGCACGTGTGTGGCGTAGCGCCGGCCGGTTTCGGTGAGCCGCACGCGTTTGCCGTCGCGCGCGAACAACGAGACGCCGAGTTCGGCTTCGAGCGCGCGGATCTGGTGGCTGACGGCGCCGTGGGTGACGAAGAGTTCGTCGGCGGCGCGCGAGAAGCTTTCGTGGCGGGCGGCCGCTTCGAATGCCTTGATTGCGTTCAGGGCGGGTAATTGCCGAAGGTCCATGCCAATATTTCTCACATAGAGGTGAAAATAGATCGTTTTGCGTAAACCCTTGTTACGCCTAGGATTGTAGTCATGAAACGACTTTTTGAGAGGGCATCATGCGAGAAATTTCCTCTAGCATCGCGTTTGAAATCCGCACTGGCGAGACAGTTCCCCTCAAGGTGGCGCGCAGCACCAGGCTGGTCGTTCGTGGCGGCGCGGTTTGGGTCACGCGCAGCGACGACACGGAAGATTACTGGCTGCAACCTGGTCATACGCTGCGGTTGCGGCGCGGTGAACGGCTGTGGCTCAGCGCCGAGGGCAACGGGCAAGCGAGAGTGGCGTTTTCAGTGCCCACTCGCTGCGACGAGCGCGCGTTGAACTGGTTTGCGCGCATCGGCGAACGATTGGTGGCGCGTGTAAGAGGCGGCTGGCGTACGGTTTGAAGGTACTGCCGCGGGCGCGATGGTTTAACCGAATCGCGCGCCGCAGCGGAACGTGGCGGGTGCCGCGGGCACAGCCTGGCACCACCGGCGCGGCCGCGCTGAGGTGAATTGGCACTTCGACGCGCCGCCACGCTACAGAGACCTGGCGCTTCCAACTCCGCCGCCTCCGGCGGGGATTCCCAGATTTCGGTAGACTGCGGAGATTATGTCCGCCACCCCGGTTTCCCCGAGTCCCTTACCCTACACGACACCGCTCACGCTGCGTTGGCGTGGCAGCGAACCCTACGAAGCCAGTTTCGAAGCCATGCGCACGTTCACCGACGAACGCACGGCCGACACCCCCGACGAAATCTGGCTAGTCGAACATCCACCGGTCTTCACCTTAGGCCAGGCGGGCGATCCGGCCCATCTGCTGGCCGCCGACAGTGGTATTCCTCTGGTGAAAGTCGATCGGGGCGGGCAGATCACCTATCACGGGCCGGGGCAGGTCGTGGCCTACCTGCTGCTCGATTTGCGCCGCCGCAAATTGATGGTGCGCGAACTCGTCACGCGGATCGAGCAAGCCGTGATCGACACCCTTGCGGCGTATAATCTCGCCGGAGAACGAAAGGCGGGCGCCCCCGGTATCTACGTGGCGCCGGGGCCTGACGTCAGGCTGCACGCCGGCGCCAAGATTGCGGCGCTGGGTCTGAAGATCCGCAACGGCTGCAGTTATCACGGCGTGAGCCTGAATGTGAACATGGACTTGCGGCCGTTTCTGGCCATCAATCCATGTGGCTACGCGGGGCTCGAAACAGTCGACATGGCAACGCTTGGCGTGATTGCCGGCTGGGACGACGTGGCCCGCACCTTTGCAGAACGCCTCACGGCAAACCTCGACGGCAGTCCCGCAGCCGTCGCCCAACCACAGGCCGGTGCCCTCACCGCCTGACTGGATCGAACGAATGACTGACGTTACCGCGAACCTCGCAGCTTCCCCCGCTCCTGACGCCGTGCCGGCTTCCGCCGCCGCTTATGACGCGACCGCAAAGCAGAAGGCGCAGGCCAAGACCGCCCGTATTCCGATCAAGATCGTCCCGATCGAAAAGCTCAAGAAGCCCGACTGGATCCGCGTCAAAGCGGCGACCGGCAATTCGCGTTTCTACGAAATCAAGCAGATTCTGCGCGAGCACAACCTGCATACGGTGTGTGAAGAAGCGAGCTGCCCGAACATCGGCGAATGCTTCGGCAAGGGCACGGCGACCTTCATGATCATGGGCGACAAGTGCACGCGCCGCTGTCCATTCTGCGACGTCGGCCACGGCCGTCCGGATCCGCTCGATGTGGACGAACCGGGTAATCTCGCGCGCACCATTGCCGCGTTGAAGCTCAAGTACGTGGTGATCACCAGCGTCGACCGTGACGATTTACGTGACGGCGGCGCCGCTCACTTCGTGGAATGTATCCGTCAGACGCGCGAGCTTTCGCCGGAGACGCGCATCGAAATTCTGACGCCGGACTTCCGTGGCCGTCTGGATCGCGCGATCGGTATTCTGAATGCCGCGCCGCCCGATGTGATGAATCACAATCTCGAAACGGTGCCGCGTCTGTACAAGGAAGCGCGCCCGGGTTCGGACTACGCGCATTCGCTGAAGCTGCTGAAAGACTTCAAGGCACTGCACCCTGAAGTCGCCACCAAGTCCGGTCTGATGGTCGGCCTCGGTGAAACCGAAGAAGAGATTCTGCAGGTGATGCGCGACCTGCGTGAACACGACGTGGACATGCTGACGATCGGACAGTATCTGCAGCCGTCGGAGCACCATCTGCCGGTGCGTTCTTACGTGCACCCGGACACGTTCAAGATGTACGAGGAAGAAGCGTACAAGATGGGTTTTACGCACGCAGCCGTGGGCGCGATGGTTCGCTCCAGCTACCACGCCGATTTGCAGGCGCATGGGGCTGGTGTGGTCTGAGCGTTTTAGCTAATAGCTGTCAGTATGAGAAAAGCCTGCACGCGTTGCAGGCTTTTTTCTTGTGGGCGGTCAGATTCTGAATGCCGATGCAGCGCAGTTTCGCGCTTCTCCGCGAAGAATTACCGGTAGTAACGCGCGAGCAGCATGCAGATCGAGGCGATCGTGCTACCAATGACTGAAAATGGAGCGGCCAGTTCGATCAGGCGATCGCGCACATCGCGATTTTCCATGACGTAGTCGATCAGATTGGGCATTTGAGTTCTCCCTGTTGGACGTGCTTAAAAGTATAGCTCAGAGGGTTGCTAATTAGTTAGTTTAACGAATAATGAGATAGGGCGAATGAGGCGGCCACTGCAGCAGTCATGATAGTGGATGTCCACATCAACTTCCGTTCGCGTGCCTCGTCGCCGTGACGATAGTCAGGATTGGGCGTTGAGTCAGCAGCGCCGAACGACACGAGGATGGATGCCACGACGAGAAATAGAACATGCCAGAGCAGTCCTGCCAACATGAAAGCCAGCCTGCTGTTCGTCGATGCATCGCCCAACGCGCTGCCGATTTCATAACACGCGCTGGCGCACATTGAGATGACGACCCAGAGAAGTTGACCGTTCTGCACTGAGCGTATCGCAATACCGTTGGACGACTGCCGATAGAACCGCGAAAAGCTCAACAGAGGCAGCAACGCAAAGGGCGCACACACCGGCACGCCGACGTTGAAAAGCAACCAGCTAAGGCGGCCGACGAAATCGATCATAGGAATGCGAAGGTTTAGCGACGCAACGATATTCCCGCCGCGTCAAGCGCGGGTCAATCCGCCGAACGGCCAGCTTGCGCACACAAGCCACTATCCGCGATCATTCGCTGGAGCCGCCCGACTGCCCGTCGCAGCAGTAGCCGCGAGCCAACCGAACGTGAAAAGCAATGCTCGCCGTTTGCTTGCGTGGCGCACGCCGACACCAAAGAGGTCGAGATCGCGTATCAGGACATGGTGGTGCCCTGGCGTTATGCGCAGGCTACCGGTGAAGTGGAGAAAGCGACCGGCTACAAAGTCACCTACCGCAAGTTGGGCAGCGGTGCCGACGTGATCCGCGCGCTGGCCTCCGGTTCGGTGCAACCCGGTGAAGCCGGTTCGAGCCCGATCGCGGCGGGTCTGTCGCAGGGCGTGGATATTTCGCTGTTCTGGATTCTTGACAATATCAACGACGCCGAAGCGCTGGTCGCACGCGATGGCTCCAATGTAACGAGCGTCGCCGGTCTCAAAGGCAAGAAGATCGGTGTGCCGTTCGTATCGACGTCGCACTTTCACACGCTGGTTGCGTTGCAGAGCGCCGTATGGACCGCCTTCCTCGATGCGTGGCACGGCCGCATTCAAGGCGGCTTCCGCTCTCGGAGCATCTCGCGTGGAGCGCGTTGCGCGTGTTCGGCGCGTTTGCTTTGGCCGCGCTCACGGCTGTGCCGGTCGGTATCCTGATGGGCGCGAGCCGGGTCGCGCGCGGCCTTCTCGATCTGCCGCTCGAGTCTATCGACCATTGCCGCCGCTCGCTTATCTGCCGCTCGTGGTGATCTGGTTCGGCATCGACGAAACGGCGAAGATCGTCGTGATCTATCTTGCCTGCTTCGCGCCGATTGCCATGGCCGCGCGCGCGGGCGTGCGCAGCGCCACCATCGAGCAGATTCATGCGGCGTATTCGCTGGGAGGCCGCTTCTCGCAGATCGTGCGGCATGTGGTTTTGTCTGCGGCGTTGCCGGAGATTCTCACCGGACTGCGCATTGCAATCGGCTTCGGCTGGACGACGCTGGTCGCCGCGGAAATGGTCGCGGCCACTGCGGGCCTGGGTCAGATGGTGCTCAACGCGTCGAGCTTTCTGCGCACCGACGTCGTGGTAATGGGCATCGTGCTGATCGGGTTGATCGCGTGGCTGTTCGATCTGGGCATGCGCGCGTTTGAGCGGCGGCTCGTGCCTTGGAAAGGGCGCGTACAACGCAGCGGCCGCGCGCGGTCAGCGCTCAGGCCCGGTCAAACAGCTCGATTACCGGCCAGCCGCGGTCCGTGGCGATGGCACGCAAACGCGCATCAGGGTTGGTCGCGACCGGATTCGTGACGCGCTCCAGCAAAGGCACGTCGTTGATCGAATCGCTATAGAACCAGCTCTGCGGGAAATCCTGCAGACGGTGTCCGAGCGAGGCCAGCCAGCTCTCGGTGCGCGTGATCTTGCCTTCGCGGAAGGTGGGCGTGCCGACCGCCATCCCCGTGAAACGCGCCAACGGATCGCCGCCTTCGGTGCCAAGTTCGATTCCCAGCAGATGCTCGAAACCGAGCGCCTTGCCGATCGGCTCCGTGATGAACACATTAGTTGCGGTGACGATGCAGCAAAGGTCGTCCGCATCGAGATGGCGTTGCACGAGCGCGCGCGCTGCCGGCAGGATGGCCGGCGCGATCACCTGTTGCATAAACTGCTCATGCCACATGTCCAGTTGCTCGCGCGAGTGGCGGGCAAGCGGCGCCAGCGTGTAGTTCAGATAAGCGGCCATGTCGAGCGTGCCGGCCACGTACTGCTGGTAGTAATCGTCGATTTCCTGCGCGTGTCGCGCGGCGCCTTCTATCCCCAATCCGGCAATGAAGTGGGCCCACGCCTGATCGCTGTCCAGCGGCAGCAAAGTGTGATCCAGGTCGAACAGCGCAAGGTTGCGGCTCATCCAGCGTTCCCGTGGTTAGGTGGTCGAGTGGCAGGAGTCGCCGCATGACTGACCAAGAGCCGGCACACAGCAATCCACAGCTTTGCCCGAGCCTATATTTAAAAGCACAAAATTACAATAAGGCAAAAATATGCAACACTACTGTCATACGCCCCGGGTGCCGGTTCGCGCGGCATGCGGTTCGGGTCATGGCAGCAGGAATGGATGCGCAGTGCCTTATGTTGATTCTCCTAAACCTTCTGGCCGGTGTGGCGCTCCTCGTGTGGGGTTCGCATATTGTGCGCACCGGCATCCTGCGAGTCCTCGGCGCCGACCTGCGCAGTGTGCTGGGGCGCAGCACCAGTAGCTGCGGGCGGGCTTTTCTCTCGGGTGTCGGCGTTACGAGTCTCGTGCAAAGCAGTAATGCCACCGCGGTGATCGTCACATCGTTCGCGGCGCAGGGATTGTTGCCGCTCACCAGCGGCCTTGCGATCATGCTCGGCGCTGATGTCGGCACCGCATTGATGGCGCGGATTCTCACACTCGACCTATCCTGGTTGTCGCCGATCCTGATTCTGCTCGGCGTGCCGCTGTTCCTGTCACGCAAGCAAACCCGTCTCGGCCAGGCCGGCCGCACGTTGATCGGCCTCGGTTTGATCCTGCTGGCGCTGCGTTTGATCGTCGAAGCCGCGCAGCCGATGATGCACGGCGCCGGCGTGCGCGTCATGTTCGGTGCGTTGACCGGCGACACCATGCTCGACGCGCTGGTCGGCGCCGCGTTTGCCATGCTGTCCTATTCGAGCCTCGCCGCCGTGTTGCTCACCGCAACACTCGCCTCGTCCGGCGTGATTTCGCTGAAAGTCGCGCTGTGCCTCGTGATCGGCGCGAATCTCGGCAGCGGCCTGCTCGCGCTGCTCGGCACCGTCGCGCAAAACGCGGCGGCGCGGCGTCTTGCTTTGGGCAGCTTTGCGTTCAAGCTGGCCGGCGCGCTGCTGATCCTGCCGTTCACTTCGCTGCTCGCACGGGGTTTGCCGGTGCTGATCGCGAACCCGCGTGAAGCCACGGTCGGCTTCCACCTGATCTACAACACGCTGCGCTGCTGCGCGTGCCTGTCGCTGATCGACCCGGTGGCGCGTATCTGCGCGCGCGTGTTGCCCGACCGGCCGGTGCCGGGCGGTGAGTTGCGGCCCCTGCATCTGGATGCCGCCGCGTTGTCCACGCCGACGCTCGCGCTCGCGCATGCCTCACGGGAGGTGCTGCGGATCGGCGACATCGTGCGATCCATGCTCGACAATGTCGCGGATCTGATCCATTACAACAATCTCGACAAAGCGCGCGAAACGGTGCGCATGGACGACGATGTGGATGAGCTCTACGCCGCCGTCAAATCCTATCTGACGCTCATCTCGCGCGAGCAACTCGACGAGGCCGACAGCCGCCGCTGGACCGACATCATTTCATTGACGATCAACCTGGAGCATGCGGGCGACATCATCGAGCGGATCGTGGGGGACATCGAGGAAAAGAAGATCGCTCATCGCCTGTCGTTTTCGGAAGAAGGGCTGGGCGAACTGGACGACTTGCAGGCGCGGCTCGTCAGCAATCTGCAGCTTGGCCTGTCGGTGTTTCTGAATAACGATCTGCGTTGCGCCGAGCGCCTGCTCGCGGAGAAGGAGCGCTTTCGCGATCTGGAGCGCGCCTATTCCTACCGGCATCTGGACCGGCTTACCGGACAGACCTTGCGAAGCATCGAGACAAGTGCGCTGCATCTCGATCTGATCAGCGACATGAAGCGGCTCAATTCACTGTTCTGTTCGACCGCCTATCCGGTACTCGACGCAGCCGGCGCGTTGCACGACACGCGCTTGCGCAAGCGTTCGCTCGATACGATGCACGTGAAGGAATAACGCTCGAGTCTCCCGACTCAAACCCTAAGCAAGCACGATCTCTTCGAGCTTCTTTTTCAGCGATGCGAAATCGGCGGCTTCGGCCGCTTTTTTGTTGGTGACGAGCACGTCGATCCGATCGACCGGGCAGTACGAGATACGGCTGCGCTGACCGATCTTGCTGTAGTCGGCGAGGATCACCACGCGGTCCGCGTTGGCGACCATGGCGCGCGCCACTTCGGTTTCGGCGTGATCGTAATTGGTCGCGCCATGCCGGTGGTCGATGCCGACCGGCGACAGCAGCGCGAGGTCCGCGCGATAGCGCTGGATGTCGAGCACGGTCGTCGCGCCGGTGGTTGCCATGGCGCGGTCGCTGATCGAGCCGCCGAGCAGGATGACTTCGTTGGCGGCTTCGGTCTGATCGACCGCGCCGCGCATCTTCAGTGCGACGTCGATCGAATTGGTGACGATGGTGAGGTTGGCGAGCTTCGCCAATTCTTCGGCCAGCGCGGCGGTGGTGGTGCCGGCGTCGATGAACAGCGTCTGGCCGCTCGCGATCAAACCCGTGGCCGCCTTCGCAATCGCCGTTTTGGATTTGACGCGCATGTGGGCGCGTTCGGCGATCGGCGCTTCGTCGGCGGGCTTGATCGCGCCGCCGTGCACACGCCGCAATTCACCGAGCGCTTCGAGATCGAGCAGGTCGCGCCGCACGGTTTCGCGCGATACCCCGAGGTCCGCCATGATGCGTTCCGTGGACACGCGTTGCAGCGTGGACAGCAACGCGCGAATTCTCTGATGACGGTCTTCCTGCCACATTCATTTTTCCCTGGATGCGTACGCGCGTTGGTTCAGCCTGTATTTAACTGCGACATCGTGGCCACGAATGTGTGTCGGGACGATGTCAAGCCTACTACTTTAGTCGAATTGTGTTGTATTTTTTTGGCAGCTTGCAAGTTTGTGTATTTCAACTTAGCCTTCGCAGATCGAAGCGCGCAGTCTATTCGAACATCAAATGTTCGGAAAGGAAATGAAGTCCGCGCATGCCATCATGATGGCCGAGGCGGTGGTGACGGCCGGGAACGTGTCGAGAGCATGGTCAACCCGCTCTATCTGAAAGGTAACGAGACGTGGGAAACGGGATTAATCGCACCTTATCCGCAGACTGGCCTTATCCGCGACTGGCCGCCCATCGCTGCGGCGGCACGCTGGCGCCGGAAAACACTCTCGCCGGTTTCGACGCCTGCGTGCGTTATGGCTACCGCATGGTCGAATTCGACGCCAAGCTATCCGCCGACAACCATCTCTTCCTGCTGCACGACGACACGCTCGAGCGCACCACCAACGGCCACGGTGCCGCCGCCGAACACACATGGCAGCAGCTGGCGACGCTCGACGCCGGCTCCTGGTACGGACCGCAATTCGCCGGCACGCGGTTGCCGACGCTTGCCGAGGCGGCCGAACGCTGCGCGCGCGACGGCATTGCCGCCAACATCGAAATCAAGCCCTGTCCAGGCCGCGACGAGATCACCGGCACGCTGGTGGCGCGCGGCGCGCTGACCTTGTGGCAAGGACAGAAGACGCCGCCGCTGCTGTCGTCGTTTTCGTTCGAGGCGCTCGCCGCAGCGCGCGACGCCGCGCCGTCCGTGCAACGCGGCATGCTGTTCGACGAAATTCCTGACGACTGGCTGCGCATCGTGCGTGAACTGGACTGTGTGTCATTTCACGCGAACCAACGCTATCTCACCGAGCGGCTGGTCGCGGAGGTTCACTGCGCCGGCCTGCGCGTGCTGGCCTACACCGTCAACGAACCGGCGCGCGCGCAACTGCTCGCGCAATGGGGCGTCGACATGATTTGTACAGATCGCATCGATACACTGCGACACGACATGTTCCCAGTGCCGGCCAACCCGGCCTGAGCGACATAGCGCGGGTGCGCAAGTGCGAGCTTGCAGAGGCGCGCCCCGAAGTTCGAACCAGAAATTTTCCAAACGTAGCAATTTCGGCAGAGGATGGGGAACGACTATGAACCGCACCGCGTTAGCTCGCATACTTTCGATGTCGGCCGTTGCGGGTGTCGCCGCCGCCGGCGCTAGCAGCAGCGCTTCGGCCGCGCCGCTCGACGCACTGATCGCCGCAGCCAAGCAGGAAGGCCAACTCACCGTGATCGCGCTGCCGCACGACTGGTGCAACTACGGCGAACTGGTCGCAGGCTTTCAGAAGAAGTACGGCATCAAGATCAACGAACTGAATCCGGATGCGGGTTCGGGCGACGAAGTCGAAGCCATCAAGGCGAACAAGGGCAACAAGGGGCCGCAGGCGCCCGACGTGATCGACGTGGGCCTGTCGTTCGGTCCGTCCGCGAAAGCTGAAGGGCTGCTGCAGCCGTACAAGGTCGCCTCGTGGAACTCGATCCCGAAAGAGTCGAAGGATGCCGACGGCTATTGGTATGGCGATTACTACGGTGTGCTCGCTTTCGAAGTCAATGCCGACATGATCGACAAGGCGCCGTCCGACTGGAGCGATCTGCTCAAGCCGGACTACAAGAACGCCGTCTCGCTCGCGGGCGACCCGCGCTCGGCCAATCAGGCGATCCAGGCCGTGTACGCCGCCGGTCTGTCGCAAAGCAAGGGCGATGCAAGCAAGGCCGGTCAGGCCGGCCTCACGTATTTCGCCAACCTGAACAAGAGCGGCAACTTCGTGCCGGTGATCGGCAAGGCGGCATCTCTCGCGCAAGGCACCACGCCGATCATCGTGCGTTGGGACTACAACGCGCTGGCTGACCGCGACACGCTCAAGGGCAACCCGAAGGTGAATGTGGTGATTCCGAAAACGGGTGTGGTCGCCGGCGTGTACGTGCAGGCAATCAGCGCTTATGCGCCGCATCCGAACGCAGCCAAGCTGTGGATGGAATACCTGTACTCCGACGAAGGCCAGATCGGCTGGCTGAAGGGCTATTGCCATCCGATGCGCTACAACGACTTGGTGAGCGGCAAGAAAGTGCCGCAAGCGCTGCTCGACAAACTGCCGCCGCCGTCGGCCTACAAGAACGTGGTGTTCCCGACGCTCTCGCAACAGGACGCGTACAAGGACACCATCACGAAGCACTGGGATGAAGCGGTCGGCGCGAACGTCAAGTAAGCGGCGTAGCGTGAGCCGCGGCGGCAGCGAAACGCGCCCGCCGCGGCGCCTGAACGAAGCCTGAAGTTTTGCCGCCGGCGCGCCGCTCTTTTTCAGCGGCGCGTTCGGCGTTTGCCAGATTGCCCCAAGGGTGAGCTATGAGCGCTTCATCGGATGCGGGATCGGTGCAGCCGGAACTGCTGGTTCCGCCGGTGCCTACCCCAACGCCTCGCGTCGACGGTCCGGGCCGCGCGTCGCCGTTACTCGCCTGGATCGGCGTCGTGCCGTTCTTTACGTTCGCGCTGCTGTTCCTGATTCTGCCGACGGGTTTCCTGATGGTCGGCGCATTCCAGGACCCGCAAGGCCACTTCACGCTCGCCAATTTCCGTGACCTGCTCCAGCCGACCGTCATGGACGCGTACTGGATCAGCTTCAAGGTGAGCGCGGCGTCTTCGCTCGGCGGCGCGGTGATCGGCTCGCTGCTCGCATGGGCGGCGGTGCAGGGCAAACTGCCTGGCTGGATTCGTCCGACCTTGATGACGTTTTCGGGCGTCGCGTCGAACTTTGCCGGCGTGCCGCTCGCGTTCGCTTTCATCTGCACGTTGGGGCGCGTCGGGCTCGTCACCGTGTTGCTGAAAAAATACCTGGGCTTCAATCTGTACTCGACCGGCTTCAGCGTCCTGAGCTTTTCCGGACTGACGCTGACCTATCTGTATTTCCAGATTCCCTTGATGGTGCTGATCGTCACGCCGGCGCTCGACGGCCTGAAGCGCGAATGGCGCGAAGCCTGCGATTGTCTGGGCGGCTCCGCTTATCAATACTGGCGCTACGTCGCGCTGCCGGTGCTGTGGCCGAGCGTGCTCGGCGCCGCGCTGCTGCTTTTCGCCAATTCATTCGGCGCGGTCGCCACGGCTTACGCGCTGACCGGCAGTTCGCTGAATATCGTTACGATCCTGTTGTACGCGCAGATTCGCGGCGACGTGATGCACAACCAGAACCTCGGCTATGCGCTCGCGCTCGGCATGGTGCTCGTTACCGGGCTCTCGAATGGCGGCTACATCTGGCTGCGTTCGCGCGCCGAAAGGGGGCGTCGATGACAAGCCAGTCGCGCGTGGGTGCATGGACCGCGATGATCGTCGGTTCGCTGTACTTCCTCATTCCGTTGATCGCGACGTTCGAGTTCAGCCTGCGCATGAAGCGGGGCGCCTATAGCTTCGAAGCGTACAGCGTCGTGCTCGGCGATCCGCGTTTTCAGGCCTCGTTCGGCTACTCGATTCTGATGGCGCTGCTGACGATCGTGGTCGGCGTGCTGCTGGTGGTGCCGACCGCTTACTGGGTGCAATTGCGTTTGCCGAAGCTGCGGCCGGTGGTGGAATTCATCACGCTGCTGCCGCTGGTGGTGCCCGCTATCGTGATCGTGTTCGGTTATCTGCGCATCTATAACAGCAGTTCGATTCTGCCGCTCACCGGCAACGAGCGCGCCACCGATCTGCTGCTGGTGTTCGGCTACGTGACGCTTTCGCTGCCGTACATGTACCGCGCCGTCGATGCCGGTCTGCGCGCGGTCGACGTGCGCTCGCTCACCGAAGCCGCCGAGTGTCTCGGCGCGAACTGGCCGACGATTCTCTTCAAGGTGATCTTTCCGAATATCCGCTCGGGCATTCTGTCCGGCGCGTTCCTCACTTTTGCGGTAGTGATCGGCGAGTTCACGCTGGCGAGTCTGCTCGACCGTCCCGCGTTCGGCCCGTATCTGCAATTGATCGGGGCGAATCGCGCATACGAGCCGTCGGCGCTCGCAATCATCGCGTTCGTGATCACGTGGGCGTCGATGGGACTGATTCAGGTATTCGGCTCGGCCCGCTCCATGAGCGGCCAGAAAGTTTGACCAACGAGTTTGATCCAACAAGTTTGACGGACTGAGGCGGCGCATCATGGCATTCCTTGAGATCGAAAATCTGCATAAGTCCTTCGGGGCGAACATTGCGCTGCATCACTTCGACATGAAGATCGAACGCGGCGAATTCATTACTTTCCTCGGGCCGTCCGGCTGCGGCAAGACGACCGTGCTACGCATGATCGCCGGCTTCGAAACGCCGACGCGCGGCATCATCCGGCTCGACAACAAGGACGTCACCCACCTTCGCACGCGACAGCGCAAGGTCGGCATGGTGTTCCAGTCGTATGCGCTGTTTCCGAACATGACGGTGGCCGAGAACATCGGCTTCGGGCTGAAGATCACGCATCGGCCGCAGGCGGAGATCAATAGCCGCGTCGAAGAGATGCTGCAACTGATCAAGCTGCCACATCTGGGCGGGCGCTATCCGTGGCAATTGTCGGGCGGCCAGCAGCAGCGCGTGGCGCTTGCACGGGCGCTCGCCGGCAAGCCGCAAGTCTTGCTGCTCGACGAGCCGCTCTCGGCGCTCGACGCCAAGATCCGTATCTCATTGCGCCAGGACATTCGCGCGCTGCAGCGCGAACTCGGTATCACGTCGATCTTTGTCACGCACGATCAGGAAGAGGCGCTGTCGATTTCCGACCGCATTGTCGTGATGAACGAGGGCCGCGTCGAACAGATCGGCTCGCCCTCGGAGATCTACAACTTTCCGCGCACACGGTTCGTCGCGTCGTTCGTCGGCACGCTGAATATTCTGGCCGGCCATGTGGTGGATCCGGCCACCGGCAGGATGGTGGTGGACGGCCAGGAGCTGACCACGACACAAGAACTGCCCTCGAACGATGCGGGCAAGAAGCGCCTGCTCGCGCTGCGGCCCGAAGCGATCGTGCTGGAGCCGGCCGCGCCCGGCCGCAACACGCTGAACGCCACCGTCGAAGAAGTGAATTTTCTCGGCGCGGTGGTGCGCATCAGAACCCGCGTGAAAGACGCCGTGATTTCGCTCGACGTATTCAACGATCCGAATCGCGGTTTGCCCGAACGCGGGCAGCCGGTGTCGCTCGGTTTTTCGCACGAGAATCTGCTGGTGCTGGAAGAGGGCAGCGTTTAGAGGCCGCAAGTTGGACGGCGTGCTTGCTGTCTCGCAAGGCACGCCGTAGAAAGCCTTACGGGTTATCCCGAGGCCGCCGTCCCAATGGATTCCGGATTCCCCGACAGGCTTTGTCCGGATTTCCAGAATCCCGGACGGCGCGTACACTGGATCGTCAGAAAACCTATAAAAATCAAGGCGTCGATCCAGGCGTAGAGCTGGCATCGACCTTGCAAAATAGAACCCGCGGCCGCAACGGTCCGACAACTAAAGCAAGGAGACAACGATGTCCGATTTCCCTTCCCGGTATTTCTGAATTCGTCCCTTGTCGCGGCCTAATGCCGTGCACAGGCGTGACGACTATTCGTTCGCATGATGCGCAGCGTGGCAGGCCATTTGAGCTCATCCACATCGCAGGAACCATCGTGAAGAAACCTATCCATAAAGTGCTGTACGTCCAGGTGATCGTGGCGATCATCATCGGTATTGCGCTCGGGCATTTCTACCCGAATCTCGCCGTCGACATGAAGCCGCTCGGCGACGGCTTCATCAAGCTGATCAAGATGGTGATCGGGCCGATCATCTTCTGTACGGTGGTGACGGGCATCGCCGGCATGGAGGACATGAAGAAGGTCGGCCGGGTGGGCGGCAAGGCGCTGCTGTACTTCGAGATCGTCTCGACTTTCGCACTGGTGCTCGGCCTGATCGCCACGCACGTGCTGAAACCGGGCGTCGGCTTCAACATCGATCCGGCCACGCTCGACGGCAAGGCGGTCGCATCGTACGCCGCCAAGGCGCACGGCCAGACCACGGTCGACTTCCTGATGCACCTCATCCCGGACACGCTCGTGTCGGCGTTCGCGCAGGGTGAAATCCTGCAGATTCTGCTGATCGCGCTGCTGTTCGGCGCGGTGCTCGCGACTGCCGGTGAGAAGGGCAAGGTCGTGACGAGCTTTATCGACGGGCTCTCGCATGTGCTGTTCGGCATCGTGCGCATCATCACGAAGCTGGCGCCGATCGGCGCGTTCGGCGCGATGGCGTTCACGATCGGCAAGTACGGTATCGGCTCGCTGCTGCCGATGCTCAAACTGATCGGCACCTTCTATCTGACCTCGATCGTGTTCGTGGTGGTCGTGCTCGGCATCATCGCGCGTGCGGTGGGCTTCAACATCCTGCGCTTCGTCGCGTACATCAAGGAAGAGATGCTGATCGTGCTCGGCACGAGCTCGTCCGAAGCCGCGCTGCCGCAACTGATGCTGAAGCTCGAAAAGCTCGGCTGCTCGCGTTCGGTGGTGGGCCTCGTGGTGCCGACCGGTTATTCGTTCAACCTCGACGGCACCAACATCTACATGACGATGGCCGTGCTGTTCATCGCGCAAGCCACCAACACCGACCTCACGTGGACGCAACAGCTCACGCTGCTGGCGGTGACGATGCTGACCTCGAAGGGCGCGAGCGGTGTGACCGGCGCGGGCTTCATCACGCTGGCCGCGACGCTGGCCGTGGTGCCGACCATTCCGCTGTCGGGCATGGTGCTGATTCTCGGTATCGACCGCTTCATGAGCGAATGCCGCGCGCTGACGAACATTGTCGGCAACGGCGTGGCGACGGTGGTGGTGTCGGCATGGGAAAAGGAACTGGACCGCAACAAGCTGAACGCGGCGTTGCGTGGCGATGTGCCGGTCAAAGAGCCGGCCGGCGTTTAAGCTGTTTGATCGGCAACGTCCCTTAACGCAACGCTCACGGCTGCGGACACCAAACGTATGAAACCGGTGTCCGCGCGCCCAACCCTCACGTCGTCGGCCGACGAAGCCTGGCCCGACGACGCTTCGCCTTATGCCACAATAAACGATCCTCACCGATCGGATATTGCCAACGTGACGCGACGCCTGCTGATCCTCTTCGCGCTCGTCGCCGGGCTCGTGGTGGCGTGCGGGCTCACCTACAGCATCGCGTGGCAAAGCGGCATCGACCATTTGCGGCGCAACGCCGCGGTGCGTGTCGACCGTACGACCAGCGCGCTGAAGAGCACGCTCGAACGCTACGAATCGCTGCCGTATCTGCTGGCGGAACATCCTATCGTGCAGGACGCGCTGGTCAATCCCACGCCGGTCAATGTCGAGCGTGCCAACCTTTATCTCGAGGATCTGAACCGCCACGCGCGCGCCACGGTCACCTACATCATTCCACTCAACGGCTTTTGCGTCGCCGCAAGCAATTGGCGCGGGCCGGGCAGTTTCATCGGCGCGGGCTATCAATTCCGGCCGTATTTTCTCGATGCCGTCAAAGGCGGCGTGGGCCGCTTCTTCGGCATCGGTACGATCTCGCAGGCGCCCGGCTACTACATCTCGCAGCCGGTGCGGCGCGAGGGCAAGATTGTCGGCGTGGCGGTGGTCAAGCTCGATCTCGAATGGTTCCAGGGCGTGGATGCGTCCGAACCGCTCGTCGTCACGGACGATCACGGCGTGATCTTTCTGTCGTCGGTGCCGGCGTGGAAGTACCACACCATCCGGCCGCTGTCGGGGCCGGTCGCCGATTCGATCTATCAGGCGCGTCAATACGCGCAGCAGCCGATCGCGCCGCTGCCGGTGTCGATCGAACGCACGCTCGAAGGCAACGCGCAGATCGTGCGCATCGGCGGCGGCCGCTATGCGCCGCGTTATCTGGCATCACGGCGCGGCATGGGCGAGCCGGACTGGCATCTGATCACCATGTCGCCCGTCGATCCGGCCGACGCCGATGCGCGCAAGGCGACCATCGTGACGGGCTTCGGCTATGTGTCGCTCGTGTTGCTCGCGTTTTACTGGAGAATGCGCCGGGCTCGCGTGCGCGAAGTGATGCGCAGCCGCGCGCTGCTGCAAAAAGCCTACGCGGAGCTGAACCGGCGGGTTGCCGAGCGCACCGCGGATCTCTCGCAGGCGAACGAACAGTTGCAGAAGGAGGTGGCCGAGCGCACGCGCGCCGAGCAGGAGTTGCGCGCCGCGCACGACGAACTGATCCAGGCGAGCAAGCTCGCCGCGCTCGGTCAGATGGCCGCCGGCATCACGCATGAATTGAATCAGCCGCTCGCTGCGTTGCGCGGTTTTTCGGACAACACGCGCGTGCTGCTCGAGCGCGGCGACCAGGCGTCGGCGCGCGAAAATCTCGAAGCGATCGCCGCGCTCACCGAGCGTATGGGCAAGATCACCAACCAGTTGAAACTGTTCGTCGGACGCGCGCGGCCACGCGGTGCGCGCGCGCCGGTCGTGCGGGCGCTGCGCAACGTCGTCGCGTTGCTGCAAAAGCGCTTGCAGGGCGTCGAAGTCGACTTCGCTTTGCTCGATGCGGACAGCGGCACGCGCACGCCGCTGAGTCTCGCCGACGATCATCCCGAACTGGTCGCGCACTGCGACGATCTGCGGCTCGAACAGGTGTTGATCAACCTGCTCGGCAACGCGCTCGATGCAACCGCCGACGTCCACCCGCCACGCATCTCGATCGAGATCGAAGTCGCCGATGCGAATCTGTCGATCGCCGTGAGCGACAACGGCCCAGGCATTCCTGACGACGTCCTGCCGCGTCTGTTCGAGCCGTTCTTTACCACCAAGGAAATGGGCCAGGGGTTGGGGCTAGGGCTCGCGATATCGTCGTCCATCGCGCGTGATTGCGGCGGCTCGCTGGTGGCGCGCAACGCGCCGCGCGGCGGTGCATTATTCGTGTTGACGCTGCGCCGCGCGCGCGTGCAGACGAGCCACATAACGGACCCGCTGACCACCGGCTCCTGAATCACACGGAAAACGCCATGCTGAACCACGGCCTGCAAGTGCTGTATATCGAAGACGACGAACTGGTGCGGCGCGCCAGCGTGCAGAGTCTGCAACTGGCGGGCTTCGACGTGATCGGGCATGCCTCGGTGGAATCCGCGGCGAGGACGATTAGCGCGGACTTCTCCGGCGTGATCGTCAGCGACATTCGCTTGCCGGGCGCGAGCGGCCTCGATCTGCTTGCGCAATGCCACGAACGTGCGCCCGATGTGCCGGTGATTCTGGTGACGGGCCACGGCGATATTTCAATGGCCGTTCAGGCGATGCGCGACGGCGCGTACGACTTCATCGAAAAGCCTTTCGCCTCCGAACGTCTGATCGAAACCGTGCGGCGCGCGTTGGAGCGCCGCAAGCTGGTGCTGGAGAACCTCGCGCTGCGCCGTGAGTTGGCGGAACAGAACTCGGTGGCGCCGCGGATTATCGGCAGGAGTCCGGCCATCGAACAGGTGCGGCGGCTGATTGCCAATGTCGCGCCGACTGACGCCTCCGTGCTCATCAACGGCGACACAGGCGCGGGCAAGGAGTTGATCGCGCGCAGCCTGCATGAACTGTCGCCGCGGCGTGACAAGCCGTTTATCGCGGTGAACTGCGGTGCGCTGCCGGAGCCGATGTTCGAGTCGGAGATGTTCGGCTACGAGCCGGGCGCATTCACCGGCGCGGCGAAACGCCGCATCGGCAAGCTCGAACATGCGTCGGGCGGCACGCTGTTTCTGGATGAAATCGAGAGCATGCCACTCGCGTTGCAGGTCAAGCTGCTGCGTGTGCTGCAGGACGGCGTGCTGGAACGCCTCGGCTCGAATCAGCCGATTCGCGTGAATTGCCGCGTGGTTGCCGCTGCCAAGGGCGACATGGCCGGGCACGTCGCGGACGGTTCTTTCCGGCGCGATCTGCTGTACCGGTTGAACGTGGTGACGATCGCATTGCCGCCGTTAGGCGAGCGTCGCGAGGACATCGTGCCGCTCTTCGAACATTTCCTGCTGGATGCGGCCGTGCGTTACCAGCGCCCCGCGCCGATCCTCACCGACCGTCAGCGCGCGGGTCTGATGCAGCGTGACTGGCCGGGCAACGTGCGGGAGCTGCGCAACGCCGCCGACCGGTTCGTACTCGGCATTGCCGACGACCCGGTCATGTCTTTCGGCGACGACGGTGCGGCTGCGCAGCCTTTGAAGGAGCGAGTGGAACAATTCGAACGCGCGGTGATCGCGGAAGCGCTGGAGCAGACCGGCGGCGTTGTGGCGGTCGCGGCGGACAAGCTGCAGCTCGGTAAGGCGACGCTCTACGAGAAGATCAAACGCTACGGGCTCGCCGCGAAGGGAGAAGGGGAGCGGTGAAGGAAATGAAAACGCCGGCGTCGCGATGCGAGGCCGGCGTGTTTGAATCAGTTGAAGCGCGTCAGGCTGCGCTGGCGGTTCAGGCCGGCTTCAGCGCCTTTTCGAGCAACTGGTCGAGTTCCGCGAATTGCGGTTCGCCCACATAGCGCTTGAGAATCTTGCCGTCCTTGTCGACCAGGAACGTGGTCGGCGTGAGCTGGACATTGCCGAACTGCTTGGCCGCCGAGCCGTCGTCCATTGCGACCTTGAACGGCAACTGGCGGGTTTGCGTGTAGTTGGCCACGTACATGGGCGCGTCGTAGTTCATCGCCACGGCGACGAATTCGAGGCCTTGGTCCTTGAAGCGGTTATAGGTCTGGACCATCTGCGGCATTTCTTTCATGCACGTGTCGCAACTCGTCGCCCAGAAGTTGACGAGGTAGACCTTGCCTTTCAGGTCGGCGGTCGAAACTTTCTGACCGGACAGCAACGTGAAGGTCGCATCCGGCACGCGCTGCTGGCCGGCAAACGCAAAATAACCGGCGACGGCAATCGCGACGGCCACGGCGGCAATGATGATGTAACGAAGCGGATTCGCTCGCCGGGTGGCGGTGGACGGCGTGGAGCTCATGAACGGAACCTCAGGAGTCGCGCGGAACGCGCGGGACAATGCGTCGGTTTGGGTTTTCGGCCCGGTGCTGAACGGCCTCGTTATTGTAGCCCCATTCGGGCGGTGCGGCAGGCCGCGGGCCAGGAGCGGATAATAGGGTTTTACGTCCTCGTCAGTCTGGTCTTCTGTCCCCATGCTCCGAAATGTTTTTTGCGTCAGTCGCTTTCTCGCTCGAATCCCGTTCTGTCTTACTTCTGCCAGCAACTCTGCGGCCCGCTTTTTTGGCCGCTCGCCGCGCCCGATAGGGGGCGGCGGCCGCCCAATGGGCTCCGCGCCCCAATTGTCGAGCGCGCGCACGGCGTTGAGCACGCTCGCTTGCGCGCTGGCGTTAGGCGCCGCGCTGAGCGCCTGTTCGCCCACTTTCGACTGGCGGACCATCATGAACAACGACAACGGCTACACCGTCGACCTGCCGGCCAAGCCGGGCAACGATCAGCGAGCCGTACAGATCAACGGCACGCCGATGCAGATGGCGATGCAGACAGCCGAAGCCGGCGACGCCGTCTTTGCGGTCGGCACGGTCATGCTGCCCAATGACGACGAAGCCACGCAGCGCGCCGCGCTCGATTTCCTGCGCACCGGCCTCGCCCGTAACGTGGGCGCCGCGCCTGATGCGCGTGCGGTGCAGATCCCGCTTGCTGCCGGCGGCCAGGTGCTCGGTCTGGAAATGAAGCTGAGCGGCGAGGCTGGCTCGCAGCACGAGACCCGCACTGTCTACGCCCGGCTCGTGGCGCGCGGACGGCATGTGTATCAGGCTGCGATCATCGCGTCCAAGCCGATGCAGCAGGAACAGGTTGACCAATTTTTCTCGTCGTTCCAACTGTACTGAGTGCGGTATTTTTGGCCGATTCGGCGGCTGATGGGCGCGGCAGCGGCGCTGCGCATACTGAAAGTTCCTTCGCAGCTTTGCGCGCTAATTCCCGGTTTACGTTGAGGTTTTCCTGTTGCTCACCGTTCCTGTGGATAACTCTGTTGAGAACTCGCGAAAATTGGCTGGAGATGCCCATTCTGTGGGCACTCTGTCAGATTCGGCCCTCTCGACGTCGCTAAAAAAACTCAATCAAATCAACGTCTTTGGGAAGCGGTCAACCGCGTACCTTTCAGTTGTTTCAAAATTTATCTGGAACGCGTGCGTGTGCATAAGTCAAGTCTTGACAGCATGTTTTTCGCCTCATAGAGAGCCAAAAGCCCGACGATACTGGATCGCTTCGCCAATCTGTGCGGCGCTCGGCATCGGCGCGCCGGCGAGATCGGCGATGCTGCGTGCCACCTTCAGAACCCGGTAGTACGCGCGCGCCGACCAGCCAAAGCGTTCCCCGGCTTCGCGCAGCAAGGCCTCGCCGGCAGAGTCGGGGCGGCAGACCTCGTCCACTTCCCGTCCTCCCAATTCGCGATTGGTTTTGCCCTGACGCCTTAATTGCCGCTCGCGGGCGCGGCTGACGCGCGCCGCGATGGCGGCGCTTGTTTCGCCGGCCGCCGTCGAGCGCGCGGACAGTTCCGCTGGCGTGAGCGCGGGTATCTCGAGCTGGATGTCGATCCGGTCGAGCAGGGGGCCGGAAAGCTTGCGCAAATAGCGCGCAGCGATCTCCGGCGTGCAACGGCAACGGCCGTTGGGATCGCCGCGCCAGCCGCACGGGCAAGGGTTCATGGCGGCGATCAATTGACACGCAGCCGGAAAATCCGCCTGTAAGGCGGCGCGTGAAATCGTGATACGGCCGGCTTCGAGCGGTTCCCGCAGCGTTTCCAGGACATGGCGATCGAACTCAGGAAGCTCGTCGAGAAAGAGCACTCCCAGATGCGCCAGCGTAATTTCCCCGGGTTGCGGCGGATTGCGCCCGCCGACCAGCGCGGCGGCGCTCGACGAATGATGCGGAGCGCGAAACGGCCTTCGACGCCACTGCGACGGCGTAAAACCGGCCCGGCTGGCGGATAGCAAGGCGGCGGAAGCGAGCGCCTCGTCGTCGGTCATGGGCGGCAGCAGGCCCGGCAGGCGGGCGGCGAGCATGGATTTGCCCGCGCCGGGCGGCCCGACCAGCAAGACGTGATGCCCGCCGGCAGCGGCAACTTCGAGTGCCCGGCGCGCGCCGCGTTGACCGATGACGTCGCCCATATCCGGGATAACGGCCGCTGGGCTTTCGGCGAGGTCCGGCGCGGCGACAGGATAGAGGCGGCCGTCCGGCGCTTGCGCGAGGTGAGCGCACAACGAAGGCAGATCGGCGGCGCCGTAGACATCGACGCCGGGTACGAGCGCCGCTTCCGCCGCGCTCGCAGCGGGTAGATAGAGCTGAGGCGTGGAAGGCGCGGTCGCCTCGCCGACAGCAAGCTCGCTCGCCGTCCCGGCGGATTGCGCCACAGCGCCGCCGCCTTGAGCCGCGCCGCCGCGCGCCGTTCCGCACGCCATGGCGAAAGCGCCGCGCATCGGTCTGAGCGCGCCAGTCAGCGACAGTTCGCCCGCGAATTCACGATGCAGCAAGGACTCGGCAGGAATCTGGCCGCTCGCCGCGAGAATGCCCAAAGCGATGGGCAGATCGAAGCGGCCGGATTCCTTCGGCAGATCGGCCGGCGCGAGATTGACGGTGATGCGTCGGACCGGGAAGTCGAAATTGCAGTTCTGCAGCGCCGCGCGCACGCGCTCGCGGCTTTCGCGCACTTCCAGATCAGGCAAGCCGACGATCGAAAAAGAGGGTAATCCGTTCGCGAGGTGGACCTCGACGGTTACTTCGGGCGCGCGGCCAGAGGCCGGCGCGCGACTGCGCACCACGGCAAGCGACATGTTTTCTCCCGTCGGACGGCGCGCCGAAGGCGCGCGCAAATCCCCTAAAACGCTGATGACGTCACGGCTCGCTTGCCTGTGATGTGCAGCACTGCGCGGCGATCACGCCGCGAGCAAAAGCGTTACGGCGTTTGCGTGACCGGCAGCTTCTGTTCGAGTTCGGCGACGCGGCGCTCCAGTTCTTCAAGGCGAGCGCGCGTGCGCACCAGCACCTGGGTTTGCGTGTCGAATTCCTCGCGCGTCACCAGGTCGAGCTTCGAAAAGCCCTGCGACAGCATGGCCTTGACGTTCCGCTCGACGTCCTTGGCCGGCGAGTTCTTGAAGAGCTCGCTCATGCGGGCCTGAAAGTCGTTAAAAACATCGTTCGGTTGTTTCATGGTGTTCCCCTTGGTGCACAAAAAATGTGCATGTTTCGTTACGCCTGTGCTTTGTAGCGGCAAATGGGCGGTGTTGGTGCATGCCCTATTGCGTGACGTTGCGGCATGAGCCCCTTTGGTGCGCGCCCTTGCGTTCCAGACCTGCGAACACTCTAGCAACGATCCATACGCTGCGCCAGCGTGCCCCCGTCAACGTTGGCCGTCCGGCCAGGGCGGCTTGCGCCCCTTTTGCGACGTCCACGGGGCGGAGTCTGACACGACATGGCATGCGAGTTGCTGTTACTGCCCCGCGCGCACTGCCGGCGCCTTTTTACCGGCAGCGGAACGAGACCACGCGAACGGTTTTAGGGATACGCAACGAGAGTTAGCAAACGGGTTACGCAAACGGGTTACGCAACTAAGCGAGGGATGTCATGAAACTCATTACCGCAATCATCAAGCCGTTCAAGCTCGATGAGGCGCGCGAAGCCTTGTCGGCCATCGGCGTCTCGGGCATCACGGTGACGGAAGTCAAAGGTTTCGGTCGCCAGAAAGGTCACACGGAGCTGTATCGCGGCGCCGAATACGTCGTCGATTTTCTGCCGAAGGTGAAGATCGAGGCCGCTGTCTCGGACGACATCGTCGACCAGGCGATCGAGGCGCTCGAGCGTGCGGCTCGCACGGGCAAGATCGGCGACGGCAAGATTTTCGTCACGCCGATTGAACAGGTGATTCGGATCCGCACCGGGGAGACTGGTGCGGACGCTCTGTAATACCAAAAGATAGCGACACAGATAGCGACAAGAGGAAACGAAAGATGCGCAAATTAATGATGTCCTTGCTGATGGCCGGTTCGCTGCTCGCGGGCGGTATCGGCGCCGCCCTCGCGGACGACGCTTCCGCCCCCGCAGCCGCTTCGGCCGCTGCTCCCGATACGACGGCGAGCGCGCCGGCACCGGACGCTTCGGCCGCACCCGCTGCCGCCGCGGCTTCGGCACCGGCCGCTGACGCGTCCGCCGCACCGGCTGCCAGCGCGGCCGCCGCCGCACCCGCAGCATCGGACGCTGCGCCGGCTGCCCCGACCGCGCCGTTCTCGGTCGATTCGTCGAAGATCAATTCGGGCGACACCGCCTGGATGCTGACTTCCACCGCGCTCGTGCTGTTCATGACGATCCCGGGTCTGGCGCTGTTCTACGGCGGCATGGTCCGCAAGAAGAGCGTGCTCGCGATCCTGATGCAGAGCTTCGCGATCACCTGCCTCGTGTCGATCATCTGGGTCGTGGTGGGCTACAGCCTCGCCTTCACGCCGGGTGGATCGTTCATTGGCGGCTTCTCGCGCTTCTTCATGTCGGGCATGAACTACATCAAGGGCGACAAGGCCACGACGCTGACCGTCAGCCACCTCGCGCCGACGATCCCGGAAACGGTCTACGTCGTCTATCAGATGACGTTCGCGATCATTACCCCGGCGCTGATCACGGGTGCGTTTGCCGACCGTATGAAGTTCTCGGCGATGCTGGTGTTCATGACGCTGTGGTCGATCATCGTCTACTCGCCGATCGCGCACATGGTCTGGGAACCGACCGGCTGGCTGGCTAGCGCGGGCATCCTCGACTTCGCGGGCGGCACGGTGGTGCACATCAACGCCGGTATCGCGGCGCTGGTCTGCGCACTGGTGCTCGGCAAGCGTGTCGGTTACGGCAAGGAAGCGATGGCGCCGCACAACCTGACGCTCACGCTGATCGGCGGCGCCATGCTGTGGGTAGGCTGGTTCGGCTTCAATGCGGGTTCGGCGGTGGCAGCAGACGGCCGTGCCGGTTTCGCGATGTTCGCAACGCAAGTGGCGACCGCAGCGGCAGCACTCGCATGGATGTTCGCCGAATGGGCGACCAAGGGTAAGCCGTCGGTACTCGGTATCGTGTCGGGCGCCGTGGCGGGTCTGGTGGCGATTACGCCGGCTTCGGGCTTCGTTGGCATGGCGGGTTCGCTGGTGATCGGTATCGCAGCGGGCGTGATCTGCTTCTGGTCGGCAACGTGGCTCAAACACAAGCTCGGTTACGACGACTCGCTCGACGCGTTCGGCGTGCACTGCATCGGCGGTATCGTGGGTGCGCTGCTGACCGGCGTGTTCGCGGTGAAGGACATCGGCGGCGCGGATGGCAGCGTGATCCTGCAAGCCAAGGGCGTGCTGACGACGCTGATCTACAGCGGCGTGGTGAGCTACATCCTGCTGAAGATCATCGACATGGTGATGGGCCTGCGTGTGACGGAAGAACAGGAACGCGAAGGTCTGGACGTGACGCTGCACGGCGAACACGTCGAATAAGCAACACACCGCGAGCCCGCGCTCCCGGGCTCGTGGGGATGACGGATAAGCGCAGCGATTTTGGCCCGCCTTCATGGCGGGCTTTTTTCTTGCGCGCTATCTTGTAAACGGTAGTTTTCCCCGCCTATGATGGCAATAGCGAGAATGCATTCGCGTCCGCTTGCGAATGGAGAAACCGTCCCCAAATGGACAAAGCATTTGCTCTACAATCTTTTTTCTCCAGTCTGCGAGTGATCAATGGTTCCGCACCTAGTTACGGCGTTAAACGGCCCGCTGCTCGATCTTGAGCGGAAGATCCTCGACGCTACTCCCGCCATCGAACGTTGGTTCCGGCTCGAATGGCAGGAGCACACGCCGCCGTTCTACTGTTCCGTCGATCTGCGCAACGCGGGCTTCAAGCTCGCGCCGGTCGACACCAATCTGTTTCCTGGCGCATTCAACAATCTGCCGCAGGAAGTGTTGCCGCTCGCCGTCCAGGCGGCGATGGCGTCGATCGAGAAGATCTGTCCGGACGCAAAGAATCTGCTGGTGATTCCGGAGCGCCACACGCGCAACGCGTTTTATCTCGAGAATGTCGCCCGTCTGGCCGCGATCATGCGCCAGGCCGGCCTGAACGTGCGTTTCGGCACGCTCGACGAAACCATCAATGGGCCGGTCACGATCGCGCTCTCCGACGGCCAGAAACTGGTGCTCGAACCGCTCGAGCGCTCGCAGCGGCGCCTCGGCCTGAAGAATTTCGACCCGTGCTCGATTCTGCTGAATAACGACCTGTCGGGCGGCATCCCGCCCGTGCTCGAAAATCTGCACGAGCAGTATTTGCTGCCGCCGCTGCATGCCGGGTGGGCCGTGCGCCGTAAATCCACGCATTTTTCCTGTTACGACGACGTCGCGAAGAAATTCGCGAAGATGGTCGAGATCGACCCGTGGATGATCAACCCGTACTTCGCGCACGTTGAAGGCGTCGACTTCCAGGAACGCACCGGCGAGGAAGCGCTGACGGACGCGATCGACGGCGTGCTGAAGAAGATCGCCAAGAAGTATCGCGAGTACGGTATCTCCGAGAAACCGTATGTCGTGATCAAGTCGGACGCGGGCACGTATGGCATGGGTGTGATGACCGTGCACGACGCGTCGGAAGTCGCTGCGCTCACCAAGCGCGAACGCGCCAAGATGGCCGCGACCAAAGACGGCCTGGAAGTGCATGACGTGATCGTGCAGGAA
This sequence comes from Paraburkholderia sp. BL17N1, assembly GCF_003634175.1. Lineage (NCBI taxonomy): Bacteria > Pseudomonadati > Pseudomonadota > Betaproteobacteria > Burkholderiales > Burkholderiaceae > Paraburkholderia > Paraburkholderia sp. BL17N1. The sequence goes on along the minus strand of NZ_RBIW01000001.1, from coordinate 1,015,180 downwards.
GGCGTGTACACCTTCGAGCGCATCGGCGAAGAAGTGGCCGAGCCGGTGGTGTACATGATCGACCGCTACGTGGTGGGCGGCTTCTACCGCGTGCATGGCAGCCGCGAGCGCGACCAGAACCTGAACGCGCCCGGCATGCACTTCGTGCCGCTCGGCTTCGAGCATACGGCGCTGCCCGACGCGCACGCCAAACCGGGCGCTGCGCCGCCCAACCGCTTCTATATGTACGGCGTGGTCGCGCGGCTCGGGCTGCTGGCCGCATCGGTGGAACTGGAAAAGACCGATCCGGAAGCGATTCAGGTCTAAGCCACCTCGGGTGGCCGATGGCGGCATGCGTGCCGCCATCGCCATTTTCAACGACTATATTTACGATCAATGCCAAGCCCGTCAGGGCGCACCGGGACCTTCATGGACATTCTTTTCATCGCCGATCCGCTCACGCAATTCAAGATCTATAAAGACTCGACCTACGCGATGATGGCCGAAGCCGCGCGCCGCGGTCACGTGATCTACACGTGCGAGCCGAAGCATCTGGCGTGGACGGGCGGCGACGTCGAGGCGAACGTGCAGCGCTTTGCGATTGTCGGCGACGTCACCGATCTGCATCGCGAGGTCTGGTACGACGCTGAAGCGGCCGCCCCACGCTCGCTCAAGAGCTTCAGCGCCGTGGTGATGCGCAAAGACCCGCCGTTCGACATGGAATACGTCACGTCGACGTGGCTGCTCGAAATGGCCGAACGCGGCGGCGCGCGCATCTTCAATAAACCGCAGGCGATTCGCGATCATTCGGAAAAGCTCGCGATCGGCGAGTTCGCGCAGTTCGTCGCGCCCACGCTGGTCACGCGCGACGCGACCCGCTTGCGCGCGTTCCATGAGGAACATGGCGACGTGATCCTGAAGCCGCTCGACGGCATGGGCGGCATGGGCGTGTTCCGCGTGAAGGCCGACGGCATGAACCTCGGTTCGATCATCGAAATGCTGAGCCACGACGGGGCGCGTTCGGTGATGGCGCAAAAATTCATCCCCGAGATCAAAGAGGGCGACAAGCGGATTTTGCTGATCGGCGGTGAAGCCGTGCCATATTCGCTCGCGCGTATTCCTCAGGGTAATGAAGTGCGCGGCAATCTCGCGGCCGGTGGCCTGGGCGTGGCGCGTCCGCTGACCGATCACGACCGCAAGATTGCCGATACGCTGGCGCCCGTGCTTGCCGCGCGCGGTTTGCTGCTGGTCGGGCTGGATGCGATCGGCGACTGGCTGACCGAAGTGAACGTGACGAGCCCGACGTGTTTCCGCGAGATCATGGATCAAACCGGCTTCGACGTGGCCGCCATGTTCATCGACGCATTGGAGCGCGCGGCGGGGTGATGGCGCGGCCTGCTGGCGGCACTTGAATGCCCGCCATGCCCCCCAAACTGTGTAACAAGTCCGCCTCACGCAGCACGCCGGAATTGGCGCGAAAATGAGCCTGATACAATGCCCGCTCTTCCGCGCCAAGGTGAATCGATCGGACCCGACGGGTGTCACGGGCAGCGGACTGTAAGCGAGCAGTGTTTCGCCGGCGCAGGCACGACGCCAAGCGCGGCAAGCCGCTCGTCAATCGATGCGTTCCGGCCCTCATGGCCCACGGCCGGCAGAGGGCGCTGACGAACCGGGCTTCGTCCCGGTTCACGGTTCACGGTTCGAGGCCGTTCTTTTGCAGTAAGGCTGACATGGCAGGCATTCTGATCATTGCGCACGCTCCGTTCGCCACCGCGTTGCGCGATTGCATTTCGCACATCTATGGTGGCTTGCCGGCTCGTATCGGCGTGATCGACGTATCGCCCGATTGCGATCCCGTACAGCAGGTCGCGTTTGCGAACTCGGAGATCGAGCGTCTCAAGGAAGAAAACGGCGCGCTCGTCCTCACGGATATGTTCGGCGCCACGCCCGCGAATATCGCCGGACGGCTCGCATCGCTGCCGGACGTGCGCGTGCTGTGCGGCGTCAATTTACCGATGCTGGTGCGTGCGGTCTGTTATCGCGCCACGCCGCTCGACACGCTGGTCGACAAGGCACTCGCCGGCGCCACCAAGGGCGTGCATGCAATCGGACCGGCTACCCCGGCGCCCATTGCACCCACGGCGGAATCCGGCGATTGTTTGCCGGCTCTGCCGCCGGAGGCGGCATCGGCTGACTGTATTCCTGCGTTGCCCCCTGAGGCCGACCTGACACAGAAAGCCGATTCGGCCGGCTTATAAGTCCTTGCGCCGGCTCGCTGTGGGCGCCAGGCGCATTGCATTCGCTTTGCAGTTTCACCTTTCACAACAACACTTACCCGCGCTTCGGACCATCACATGCTGCAACAGGAAACGACTATTGTGAACAAGCTGGGGCTGCACGCGCGCGCGTCGGCCAAGTTGACCCAACTCGCGGGCAACTATCAGGCGGAAATCTGGATGAGCCGCAATGGCCGCCGTATCAATGCCAAGAGCATCATGGGCGTGATGATGCTGGCCGCGGGCATCGGCAGCACGGTGCTGATCGAAACGGAAGGCTCCGATGAAAAAGAAGCGATGGACGCATTGTTGAAACTGATTGCCGATAAATTCGGCGAGGGGCAGTGAACCCGTGCGTCCACGTTGCGATGAGCAAGAACGCCGCGGTTGTCCGCGGCGTTTTTTTTAGCGCATGACAATGGGCAGACGAAACGCGCGTGAGGGCGCGCGCGTCGGCATGCGCTTGCGAGACTTGAGTCGAGCGATACGCGAAGCGCGAGGCCGATGAAGGCGCATTGCTACGGCTGCTTACGGTTTTTCGTGCTGCACTGCACACACCCCCGTCGCATCTACGGAGGGCGTGGAATTTATAATGACGGACAGTGTCTGAGAGCATTGCAGCGGTTTGCCGCGGCATCACACAACTAGAGGAGGTGCGCGTGTCCTTCACGCTGCATGGAATTCCCGTGTCACGCGGTATCGCCATCGGGCGGGCTTATCTGATCGCCCCGGCTGCACTTGACGTAGACCACTATCTGATCGAACCCGCCCAGATCGAGAGCGAGATCGAGCGCTTTCGCACGGCCCAGCAACACGTGCATTACGAGCTCGAAACGCTGCGTGCCGATCTTGCCGCGGACGCACCTAGCGAAATGGGCGCGTTCATCAACGTGCATTCAATGATCCTGAACGATGCGATGCTCGTGCAGGAAACTTTCGACCTGATCCGTACACGCCGCTACAACGTGGAGTGGGCGCTGACCGAGCAGCTCGAGCGCCTCTCGCGCCATTTCGACGACATCGAAGACGAGTACCTGCGCGAGCGCAAAGCCGATATCGAGCAGGTGGTGGAGCGCGTGCTGAAGGCGCTCGCCGGCGCGTCGGTGGCGCTGGGCGACGGCGTGCACGGTGCGTGCGACGAAATGATCGTGGTCGCGCACGACATCGCGCCGGCCGACATGATGCAGTTCAAGACCCAGACGTTTCAGGGTTTCGTCACGGACCTGGGCGGCCGCACGTCGCACACGGCGATCGTCGCGCGCAGCCTGGGCATTCCGGCGGCGGTCGGTGTGCAGCACGCGAGTGCGCTGATTCGCCAGGACGACCTGATTATCGTCGACGGCGATCATGGCATTGTGATCGTCGATCCCGCGCCGATCGTGCTCGAAGAGTACTCGTATCGGCAGAGCGAGAAGGCGCTCGAGCAGCGCAAGCTGCAACGGCTGAAGTTTTCGCCTACACAAACGCTGTGCGGCACCCGCATCGAACTGTGCGCGAACATCGAGTTGCCGGACGACGCGCGCGCCGCAGTCGATGCGGGCGCGACGGGCGTCGGCCTGTTCCGCACCGAGTTCCTGTTCATGAATCACAAGGACCGCCTGCCGGAAGAGGAGGAGCAGTTCGGCGCGTATCGTCGCGCGGTCGAGTTGATGAACGGGCTGCCGGTCACGATCCGCACGATCGACGTGGGCGCCGACAAGCCGCTCGATTCGATGAGCGGGGGCGATGCTTACGAAACCGCCGCGAACCCGGCCTTGGGGCTGAGAGCGATTCGCTGGAGTCTTTCCGAGCCGCAGATGTTCCTCACGCAGTTGCGCGCTATTTTGCGCGCGTCGGCGTTCGGCTCGGTGAAGATTCTGATTCCGATGCTCGCGCACGCCCAGGAAATCGACCAGACGCTCGATCTGATTCGCGAAGCCAAGCGTCAGCTCGACGACGCGGGTATGGCCTACGATCCGAACGTGCAGGTCGGCGCGATGATCGAGATTCCGGCCGCCGCCATCGCTTTGCCGCTGTTCCTCAAGCGGCTCGATTTTCTGTCGATCGGCACCAACGATCTGATCCAGTACACGCTCGCAATCGATCGCGCGGACAACTCGGTCGCGCATCTGTATGACCCGCTGCATCCGGCGGTGCTGCATCTGATCGCGTTCACGCTGCGCGAAGCAAAGCGGGCGGGCGTGCCGGTCTCGGTGTGCGGTGAGATGGCGGGGGATCCGACGTTGACGCGCCTGTTGCTCGGCATGGGCCTCACCGAGTTTTCGATGCATCCGAGCCAGTTGCTGGTGGTCAAGCAGGAAGTGCTGCGCTCGCATCTGAAGACGCTGGAAAAGCCGGTGGCCGATGTGCTGGCTTCGTTCGAACCTGAAGAAGTGCAGGCTGCGCTCAAGCGCGTGATGCTGGCTTGAGCCGCCGCGGTCGCTTCGTGATCCGGTGAAGACGCCGCCCATTGGGCGGCGTTTCTGTTTCAGCGTGTGGTTGAGAAGGCTAGCGTCAGGCGAGGTGCGTCTGTCCGCACACCGGGCAATCCGGCTGGCGCGCGATGCGCATTGTGGTCCACTCCATCCGCAGTGAATCGAGCATCATCAGGCGGCCGAGCAAGGGCGTGCCGATTGCGCCGATCACCTTGAGCGCTTCGGCCGCCTGCATCGAACCGACAATGCCGACCGTCGGCGCGAATACTCCCATGGTCGAACACGCGACTTCCTCGAACGGCTGGTCTTCGGGAAACACGCAGGCGTAGCAGGGCGACGCTTCGTCGCGGAAATCGAAGGTGCTGATCTGGCCGTCGAAGCGCAACGCCGCGCCCGACACCAGCGGCACGCCGTGCTTCACGCAGGCGCGGTTGATCGCATGGCGCGTGGCGAAGTTATCGGTGCAGTCGAGCACGACGCTCGCATGCGGCACCTGGGCGTCGAGCCACGCGTCGTCGACGCGCTCGGCCACAGCGTCCACCACGACCTCGGGATTGATGCGCGCGATCGCGTCACGTCCGGACTCGACCTTCTTGCGTCCAACCGATGCGGTCACATGCAGGATTTGCCGCTGCAGATTGGTCAGGTCGACCGTGTCGGCATCGACCAAAGTCAAACGACCGACGCCCGCCGCAGCCAGATACATTGCTGCGGGCGAGCCCAGGCCGCCCGCGCCGACGATGATCGCGTGCGCATCGATAAAGCGCTGTTGCGCCTCGATGCCGATTTCATCGACGAGGATGTGGCGGGAATAGCGAAGGAGTTGATCGTCGTTCATGGCGGGGGCGCGTGAGTGTGTCGCGCGATGAGATGCAGGACCGACAGGCCTGCCGTGCGCGTTGTTGATATTTTAATCGCGCCGGGAGCGGGTGTTCTTGCTGATGCTGGGTATGGCAGCGTGTCTTCGCAGCACGTTTCGCTGCGAAGACACGACAGACTGGCTGCTTAGTTGCTTTGCGAAGCAGGCGCGGGGGCCGATGCACCCGGCACCGGTTGCGTCGGCTTCACCGCGACCGGCGCGGACGCCGACGCGGCCGGCTTGTTTTGCGCGAGACGGCGCTCGGTCAGCGACTTCGATTCCTGCACCGGCTTGCCTTCCAGCTTGTTCAGAGCCTGCTGCAGCATGAAGTCGTCGGCCGAACCGAATTCCACCGGCTTGCGCTCACGATCCTTCTGACGCTGTTCCGGCGTCTTCTTGTCGTTCTGCTCTTCAAGCTGGCGCAACTGGTCCATGCGCTCCTGTTCGCGCTGTTCCGCTTCCTTCTTCTCGTTCGGATCTTGCGTGTTCGCAAGGTGATTCGTGTAGTCGACTTCGCGGGTGACGAGTGCGTCGTCCGGATCGCCTTCCGCGTATTGATCGACCGCGACGTCAGGACGGATGCCCTTGTTCTGGATCGACCGGCCGCTCGGCGTGTAGTAGTACGCGGTGGTCAGACGAAGTGCGGTGTCAGCCGTCATGGGACGCACGGTCTGCACCGAACCCTTGCCGAAGGTGGTCTTGCCGACGATCAGCGCGCGATGCTGATCCTGCAGCGCGCCCGCGACGATTTCCGACGCCGACGCGGAGTACGCGTTGGTCAGCACGACCATCGGCACGGTCTTGAAGATCGGTGCTTCGTCCTTCAGCGGATCGCTGTCGAAGGATTGCAGGCGGTAGTTGTCGTAGGTGTCGCGATAGACCTGCTTCGAATCCGGAATCTGACCGTTGGTGGACACCACAACCGAATTTGGCGGCAGGAACGCGCCGGCCACGCCGACCGCGCTTTGCAGCAGGCCGCCGCCGTTATTGCGCAGGTCGAGCACGAGACCCTTCAGATTCGGCTGCTGACGCGCGATGTCCTGCAGCTTCGCAGCCAGGTCAGGCACGGTACGTTCCTGGAAGCTCGTGATCCGCACATAGGCGTAGCCCGGCGCAAGGATCTTCATCTTGACCGACTGGACCTTGATGATCGCGCGCGTGACCGTGAGCGGGAACGTGCGGTCGTCGGTCTTGCGGAAGATGGTGAGCGTGACCTTGGTGCCGGGGTCGCCGCGCATCTGCTTGACCGCCTGGTCGAGCGTCATGCCGCGCACGGGTTTGTCGTTGATACGCGTGATCAGGTCGCCCGGACGAATGCCGGCGCGGAACGCGGGCGTGTCTTCGATCGGCGAAATCACCTTGATCAGGCCGTCTTCCGACGAAATTTCGATGCCGAGGCCGGCGAAGCGACCTTTGGTCTGCTCCTGCAGTTCCTCGTAATCGGTCTTGTCGAGGTAGGACGAGTGTGGGTCGAGGCTCGACACCATGCCCTTGATGGCGGCGGTGAGAAGCTTTTTATCGTCGACCGGTTCGACGTATTCGTGCTTGATTTGCCCGAATACTTCGGCAAAGAGCCTGAGCTGATCCAGCGGCAGCGGTGCAACGGCGTTCGACGCTGCGCTGGCGGGTTGCTGGGCCGAAGCCGAGAGCTGCAGGGTGGCAAATACGCCGGTAGCAAGGCCCGCGGCAATCAGGCCGATATTTTTCAGGTTCTTTCGCATAGAGTCTGTTGCGGTCGGAAGCGCGTGGCAGCGTCGATAGAGATGGGGACGGACAAGTATAACTGCACACCCGCCAAGTCAGGGCGCGGCGCAGGCAATCGTGATTCGACAGCACGCGCCGGGCCTGGTTCGTTGGATTGCGCGCACAACGATGAAGTAATGTGCCGTAACGGATGGACGGCGGCCAGACCGGCGCGCTCGAATCAAGCGAGCCGCGCTGACCGGCTCGTCTTGCCCGTCGGCGCGACCGGTGAGCCGCCATTCACCGCGTTTCTGACGGCAACATGGCGGCGAGATGGCAGATCAGCCGGCCTTGCCTTGCTTGGCAACAGCGGCCTGCGCCTTGGCGATCGCTTCCTGGTCGCCCAGATAGTAGTGCTTGATGGGCTTCAGGTCTTCGTCGAGTTCATAGACGAGCGGCACGCCGTTCGGAATATTCAGGCCGACGATATCGTCGTCCGAAATGTTGTCGAGGTACTTCACCAGCGCTCGGATCGAATTGCCGTGGGCGGCGATCACGACCTTGCGGCCCGACTTGATGGCCGGCGCAATCGACTCGTTCCACAGGGGCAGAACGCGCGCGACGGTGTCTTTCAGGCATTCGGTGAGCGGCAGTTGCTCGCGCGGCACTTTGGCGTAGCGTGGGTCGTTATAGGGCGCACGTTCGTCCGTCGGCTCGAGCGCCGGCGGCGGCGTGTCGTAGCTGCGGCGCCAGACCAGCACCTGTTCGTCGCCGAACTTCGCGGCCGTTTCCGCCTTGTTCAGACCTGACAGCGCGCCGTAGTGGCGTTCATTCAGACGCCACGAATGCACCACCGGCAGGTACATCAGATCCATTTTGTCCTGCACGTGCCACAAGGTGCGGATCGCACGCTTGAGCACCGAGGTGTAGGCGATGTCGAACATGTAGCCCGAGTCCTTCAGCAGCACGCCCGCCTGTTGCGCCTCATTGTTGCCCTGTTCGGTGAGGTCGACGTCGACCCAGCCCGTGAAGCGGTTTTCCTTGTTCCACGTCGATTCGCCGTGGCGGATGAGAACGAGTTTGTACATGAGATTGCCGGTCGGTAGTGAGGAAGCGGGAAAGCGCTGCGCGCGGTCCTCTGAAGGAGCGCCGCCATCGCGTCAGACGGTTATTTTATAATGGCTGGATTGCCCTTTTCGATTTCTCTCTTTTTCGGCGGATTTTCCGTGAAGTTTTTCACTGATTACACAAACCTTGTACTGATCGCGATCGTCCTCATCTCCGGTGGGTTGCTGCTGTGGCCGACGATCAGCCGGCGCGGGCGCGGCGGCCTGTCGGCCGCTGAAGCCACGCAACTGATCAACCGGCGCAATGCGGCGGTCATCGATCTGCGTCCGTCCGCCGACTACGCCAAAGGGCATTTGCCCGCGGCGCGGCACCTTGAATTTGCAGAGTTGCAGGCGAAGGTCGCGCAACTCGTGAAGAACAAGAGCAACCCGGTGCTGCTGGTATGCCAGACCGGCCAGCAGTCGAACAAGGCAGCGCGTATCGTGCAGGATGCAGGTTACGCGGAAGTCCATGTTCTCGAAGGCGGTGTCGACGCCTGGCAGAAAGCCGGTATGCCGGTTGTGAAACAAGGAGCAGCCAAGTGAACAAAGTGATCATGTACAGCACCCAGGTGTGCCCGTATTGCCAGATGGCCGAACGTCTTTTAAAGTCGCGCGGCGTCGAGCACGTTGAAAAGGTACTGATCGACAAAGACCCGGCCCGTCGTGAGGAAATGATGACCCGGACCGGTCGCCGCACGGTGCCGCAAGTGTTCATCGGCGAGACGCATGTGGGCGGGTACGATGACCTTTCCGCGCTCGATCGCGCGGGCGGTCTGATGCCGCTGCTCGAAGCAACCGCCTGACTTCGCGCGCCCGCGGGCGCGTGAGAAGGGCGGGTGAACACTAAACCGGCGCGGCCTCGCCTCATCAGGGCGGGCGGCGCGCCGCAATGATCTGGCGGCCCATGCTTGCATGGGCCGCCAGTATGCATATCTATCAGGGAATCACTTCATCATGTCCGACGAGAATAACCAGCCGTTCTTCAACATCCAGCGCATCTATCTGAAGGACATGTCGCTCGAGCAGCCGAATTCGCCGGGCATCTTCCTCGAACAGGAAATGCCCTCGGTCGAAGTCGAAGTCGACGTGAAGGCTGAGCGCCTCGCCGACACCGTGTTCGAAATCCTCGTCACGGGCACGGTCACGGCCAAGGTTGCGGACAAGGTGGCGTTCCTGATCGAAGCCAAGCAAGCGGGCATTTTCGACATCCGCAACATTCCGGCTGAGCAGATCGATCCGCTCGTCGGCATTGCCTGCCCGACCATCCTGTTCCCGTACCTGCGCTCGAACATCGCCGACGCGATCACCCGCGCCGGTTTCCCGCCGATCCACCTCGCCGAGATCAACTTCCAGGCGCTGTACGAGCAACGTCTCGCGCAGATGGGTGGCCAGGACGGCGCGGCGCAGAACGGCGTCACGCACTAACGTGTCGCAGGCAGTGCCGGCTATGAAGGTTGCTGTCCTCGGCGCCGGCGCATGGGGCACAGCCCTCGCCGGCCATCTGGCCGTCAGGCACGACACGGTGTTGTGGGGGCGCGAGCCCGCGCTCATGGCCGAGCTCTCCGCTTCGCACGAAAACGCCCGCTATCTGGCGGGCGTTGCTTTGCCGCCTTCGCTTCGCTATGAAGCCGATCTGAACGCAGCGCTCGACCATGCGCTCGCCGACGACGCGTTATGCGTCGTGGCGACGCCCGTGGCCGGACTGCGCGGTCTGTTTCAGGCGATGCGCGACGCGGGCAAAGTGCCGGCCCATGTGGTGTGGTTGTGCAAAGGTTTCGAAGCCGATTCGCAACTGATGCCGCATCAGGTGGTCGCGGCCGAATTGCCGGGACATGGCAGCAACGGCGTGCTGTCCGGCCCGAGCTTCGCGCGCGAAGTCGGGCAGGGCTTGCCGGTCGCGCTGACCATCGCGAGTGCGTCGGCGGCGTGCCGCGAGCGCACGGTCGCCGCGTTTCATCACGGCGCCATGCGCATCTATACCGGCGACGACGTCGTCGGTGTGGAAGTGGGCGGTGCGGTGAAAAACGTGCTGGCCATTGCAACGGGCATTGCCGACGGCCTCGGCCTCGGTCTGAATGCACGCGCGGCGCTGATCACGCGCGGTCTCGCCGAAATGTCGCGCCTCGGCGTGACGCTGGGCGGACGCGCGGAAACGTTCACCGGTTTGACCGGCCTGGGCGATCTGATCCTGACCGCAACCGGCGATCTGTCACGCAATCGCACCGTCGGCGTGCAACTCGCCGCGGGCCGCACGCTGGAGGATATTCTCGGCGCCCTCGGTCACGTGGCCGAAGGCGTGCGTTGCGCGCAAGCCGTGCTCGCGATTGCTCGCGCGCATGGCATCGAGATGCCGATCACGCAGGCGGTCTGCGCCGTGCTGTTCGACGGCGTGGCGCCGCGCGACGCCGTCAGCGCCCTGCTGCGGCGCGACTCCAAAGCCGAATAAGCCTTGTCTTTCAGCCGTTTAGCGCGCCAAAGCGCTGAACGGCTGCCTGCTCGCGCTGTCCACGTTTTATCGACGCTTCGGATCAGCGAGGTTCCCATGCTCAGATTCAATCGTTGCACGCTGGAGGCACGCGTGGTCGACATCACCACGCTCGCCGTGGATGCGATCGTCAACGCCGCGAATACGTCGTTATTGGGCGGAGGCGGCGTGGATGGCGCGATTCATCGCGCGGCCGGCAAAGAGTTGCTGCGCGAGTGCGAGGCGCTCGGCGGCTGCGCGACCGGCGACGCGAAGCTGACCGCCGGCTACCGCCTGCCGGCCAGACATGTGATTCACGCAGTCGGCCCGGTCTGGCGTGGCGGGACGCATGGCGAAGCCGACCTGCTGGCGTCCTGCTATCAGCGCTCGCTCGAGGTGGCGCGCGAGGCGCAGTGCAAGAGCATTGCGTTTCCCGCGATCAGTTGCGGTATCTACCATTTCCCCGCTGATCAGGCGGTGCGGATCGCGGTCGGCACGGTGCTCGACACGTTGCCGCGCACGCCGCAAATGGAACAGGTGGTGTTCGCCTGTTTCGACGACGCCATGTTCGCGCGCTACGAAGCCGAATTGAAACGCCGTCAGGCGCCGCCGTCGAAGCCGGTCTGACGCCACGCTTCGAACACAACAATCGCAACGGTATTCGACAGATTCAGGCTGCGGTTGCCTGGCCGCATGGGCAGGCGCACGCGTTGCTCATTGGCGAACTGGTCGAGCACCAAGTCGGGCAGGCCGCGCGTTTCGGCGCCGAACACGAACCAGTCGCCGGACTGGAAGGCGTGCTCGTGAAAGCGGCCCGAACCGCGCGTGGTGAAGGCGAACATGCGCGCCGGGTCCGGCGCTTCCCTGGCGATGAACGCCGCCCAATCCGCATGCACGTTCATTTGCGCGTACTCGTGATAGTCGAGGCCGGCGCGGCGCAACTTGGCGTCGTCGAGCGGAAAGCCGAGCGGTTCGATCAGATGCAGCCGAGCGCCGGTGTTGGCGCACAGGCGGATCACGTTGCCGGTGTTCGGCGGAATTTCCGGTTCTACGAGAACGACATTGAACATGGTGAGCTCAGGTGGAGACTAGTTTTTCGGCGTGCGCAGCGCGACGAAGTTGGTGACCCGCCGAGCGCCGGCTGCCTTCAGCGTGCGCGCCAGCGCTTCGAGCGTGGCGCCGGTCGTCATCACATCGTCGACGATGCCGACGTGCAGGCCTTGGACAGATCCAGCGACCTTGAAGGCGCGGCCTACGTTCAGGCGGCGGGCGTCGAGATCGAGCCTGGACTGCGGCGCGGTGTGAATCACGCGATCCAGCAAGGTGGCGTCGCTGCGTAACTTCAGCGCCCGGGCCAGCGGCCTGGCGATCTGCCAAGCCTGGTTATAGCCGCGCTCGGTGAGCCGTTTTCTGGCCAGCGGCACGGGCGCGATCACGTCCGGCCATTCGGCGTGGTCCTGCCAGGAATCCTCCGCAAGACGCGCGAGCCGTTGTGCGAACTCGCGCGCCAGCATCAGCCGCGCGCGAAATTTCAGGCCGACCGCGAGCGTATCCAGCGGCGCCCGATAGTCGGCGAGGGCGAAGGTCGCGTCGAACGGTGGCGGCTCGCCGATGCAATCCGCGCAGCGATATTGCGCGTAAGCCGCCCATCGCGAATGGGATAACGGCACTGCGCAGACGGTGCAGCGCAAGCGGCTTTCGTTCCAGTAGGCGTCGTCGCAACCGGGGCACAGCGTCGTATGCGACAAATTGCCGCATAACGCGCAGAGATTCGGCAACGCCGCGTGCATGACGCGCGGCCAGGCTGAACGAAAGCCGCTCGCGAAGCGCGCGAATCTGCCGCCGGAAAATGATGAAATGGGTCGGAATGACACGGTGGAACCGCCCGCGAAGGCCCTTCACGCTGAATGGAAAGAAGCGAGCGAGTATACTTCGTGCTCCACGCCAGCACGACACCCATGTCCCCAACTTCCGCTCAAACTGGCCGTCCGGCCTATGATTCCCGGCGCCTCCGGCGGATCTTCGACCGTCGCGCAGCGACTTTCGACGAGGTCGCGTTCCTGCCGCGCGAGATCGCGCAACGTATGCGCGAGCGTCTCGACTTCATCAAGGTCATGCCGGCGAGCGTGCTTGACGCCGGCTGCGGCGCGGGCGAAGACATTCCCGCTCTGCGCGAGCGCTTTCCCGAAGCGCCGGTGTTCGGCTCCGACCTCTCGCACGGCATGCTCACGCGCGCGCTCCAGCACGATTCCGGCGACACGAGCTGGCGGCGCTTTTTGCCGGCATCGCTCGGCAAGGCGCTTGGCGCCCGCGGTCCGCGCTTCGCCCAAGCCGACTTTTCGGCGCTGCCGTTCGCGGCCGGCGCCTTCGAATTCATCTGGTCCAATCTGGCGCTCCACTGGCACTCGCGGCCCGATCTCGTGTTTCCCGAGTGGCAGCGCGTGCTGAAAGTCAACGGCCTGTTGATGTTCAGCACGCTCGGTCCCGACTCGCTCAAGGAATTGCGCGGCGCCTATGCCGAAGTCGAGGCCGCGCATGGCGTCCCCTCGCGCAAGCATGTGATCGACTTCGTCGACATGCACGATCTCGGCGACATGTTGGTCGAAAGCGGCTTCGAAATCCCCGTGATGGACCAGGAAGTCCTCACCATTACCTATAAGTCGCCGCAGTCGCTGCTCGCCGACGTGCGCCGCTGGGGCGCCTATCCATTCGAGCGCGAAGCGTCGTCGAGCGCCGCGGCGCGCCGGCTGCACAAGGCTTTGCTCGCGGCCCTCGAAGCCCGCCGGCGCGCCGACGGCACGATCGCGCTGACCTTCGAAGTGATCTACGGACACGCATGGAAAGCCGTGCCGCGTACCACGGCCGAGGGTCACGGCATCGTGCGAATCGAGGACATTGGACGAGGTTCGTCGAGGAATCGTTGAAGAATTGCCGGGGCGGTAAAGACGACATCTGTTATGTCTGAAATTACCGCTTCAAAAGACGCGCAAAAGGTGCGTCAAAACGGCGCGGAGGCTTGTCGCGCGTGGCTTGTGGGCCAATGGGGGCTTGCTTGTGGATGCTATGGATCGCGCCTATAATGCGTCAGTTTGTCGCCCGGAGTTCCCACATTTGGGGCGGCAGGCCCGAGGCACAGGGCAGCAAGATAAGATAGCGCGGCGGTGATCGAACGGCCGGAATAATGGCTGCGAAGATTGGCGCTGGCGGCGATTGGAGACAATCGGCGGGAGGCAGCGATGGAAGCATCAGATCTGCTGGCGGATTCAGAACCGGTTCTGAAAGACTGGACGATGAAACGCAACTGTTCGATATCGCCGCGGCAGTTCGTGTATTTCTACGTGTCGCTAGCGTTGTTCTCGTTGGCAATTGCTTTCATGCTGGTTCTGGTCGGCGCCTGGCTGGTGTTGCCGTTCACCGGTATCGAATTGCTGGCGGTGGGCATCGCGTTTGCCATATATGCGCGTCATGCTGTGGATTACGAGCGCATCCGGTTGTTTCAGAACCGGCTCGTCATCGAGCAGGTCAGCGCCGAGCAACTCACGCAGTTCGAGTTCAATCCGCGCTGGGTGCGGATCGAGGCGGGCGCAACACCGCGTGACCAGATCAAACTGGTCTCGCGCGGGCAGACGATCATGATCGGGCAACATCTCGCGCAGTATCGGCGCGCGCAGTTCGCAGGCGAACTGCGTATGTGGCTCACGCGTTGTTAATGCGATGAGTCGCGCGGCGTTCACGGGGAGCGCGAGGCAACCTGCCAGCGGGGTCGAGGGTTTGAATGGAAAATTTGGGTAAGGAAGCTATGAAAACAATCAAGCGAGCCCTCATGGGCGTGCTGGCGATGAGCGGTCTGCTTTTCGCCGGTGCGGCCCTGGCAGTGGGCGATGTTCCGGGCGGCCCCGCCGTCAACGAGATCAATCTCCAGCCGCCTGCGACCAAGATCGCTGAGGAGCTCTTCAGCCTCCACATGTTCATGCTGGTTCTTTGCCTGGTCATCTTCGTCGGCGTGTTCGGCGTGATGTTCTATTCGATCTTTGCTCACCGCAAATCGAAAGGCCACAAAGCTTCCAACTTCCACGAAAGCACTACCGTCGAAATCATCTGGACGATCGTGCCGTTCATCATCGTCGTGCTGATGGCGCTGCCCGCCACCAAGACGGTGGTCGCGATGAAAGACACCACCAACGCCGACGTCACCATCAAGGTCACCGGCTACCAGTGGAAATGGGGCTACGACTACGTGAAGGGCCCGGGCGAAGGCATCAACTTTCTGTCCACGCTGGCCACGCCACGTGCGGAAACGGATGGCCGCGAGCCGATTTCCACCACGTATCTGCAGGAAGTCGACAATCCGCTGGTCGTCCCGGTCGACAAGAAAATCCGCATCATCACCACCGCGAACGACGTGGTCCACTCCTGGTACGTGCCGGCTTTCGGCGTGAAGCAGGATGCGATCCCGGGCTTCGTGCGCGACACGTGGTTCAAGGCTGACAAGGTCGGCACGTTCCGCGGCTTCTGTACGGAACTGTGCGGCAAGGAACACGCGTTCATGCCGGTGGTGGTCGAAGTGCTCTCCGCCGACGACTACGCGAAGTGGGTCGACACGCAGAAGAAGAAAATGGCCGCTGGCCAGGACGATCCCAACAAGACGTACACGATGGCCGAGCTGATGGAGCGCGGCGGCAAGGTCTATGCGGCGAACTGCGCGGTCTGCCACCAGCCGACCGGCAAGGGTGCAGGCGCATTCCCGGCGCTCGACGGCAGCAAGATCGCCAACGGCGCGATCGCCGAGCACGTCAGCCTGGTGCTGAAGGGCAAGAATGCGATGCCCTCGTGGGCGCCTACGCTGAACGACGTCGAGATCGCTTCGGTGGTCACGTACGAACGTAACTCGTGGGGCAACCACACCGGCGACATTCTCCAGCCGAAGCAAGTGGCCGACGCCCGCAACGGCAAGCTGCCGGAAGGCGGCAACCATCTGGCCGACGCAGGCGCGGCAGCGAGCGGCGCAGCGGCAGCATCCGGCGCCTCGGGCGCGGAAGCGGCAACAGCGTCGGCACCGGCAGCGGCCGGTTCGGACAGCGCGGCAACGCAAGCGGCACTCCCGGCGAGCATCTACTTCGACACCGGCAAGAGCACGCTGCCGGCCGACGCGAAAGCGGCAGTCGACGCAGCCGCAGCCTACGCAAAAGCGCATCCGGATGCGAAATTCACGCTGTCGGGCTTCACCGACGCCACCGGTTCCGCCGACCTCAACGCGAAACTCGCGAAGAGCCGTGCCGAAGCCGTGCGCGACGCGTTGAAAGCAGCCGGCATTGCCGAAGACCATATTATTTTGAAGAAGCCGGAAACGATCACGGGCGGCAGCGACGCGAAAGAAGCCCGGCGTGTTCAGATCAGCCCGGCTGTCTGACGTGTTCATGGTCAGCACCGCAGTATTCGCTTTAGGAGATTGTCATGTCTAGCATCGGACACGATGTAGTCGCAGGCCACGAACACGTGCACGGCGACCATGCCCACGAAACGCCGCATGGCTGGCGCCGTTGGCTGTTCGCAACCAATCACAAGGACATCGGTACGCTGTACCTGATCTTCTCGTTCACCATGTTCCTCTCCGGGGGCGTGATGGCGCTGATGATTCGTGCCGAACTGTTCGAGCCGGGCTTGCAGATCATGCGTCCCGAGTTCTTCAACCAGTTGACCACCATGCATGGCCTGATCATGGTGTTCGGCGCGATCATGCCGGCCTTCGTCGGCTTCGCGAACTGGATGGTGCCGCTGCAGATCGGCGCATCGGACATGGCATTCGCCCGCATGAACAACTTCAGCTTCTGGCTTCTGCCGGTGGCGGCTGTTCTGCTGGTCGGTTCGTTCTTCGCGCCAGGCGGCGCGACCGCTGCGGGCTGGACGCTGTACGCGCCGCTCTCCACGCAGATGGGCCCGGGCATGGACTTCGCGATTTTCGCGGTCCACTTGATGGGTGCTTCGTCGATCATGGGCGGGATCAACATCGTCGTGACGATCCTGAACATGCGCGCACCCGGCCTCACGCTGATGAAAATGCCGATGTTCGTCTGGACGTGGCTGATCACCGCCTACCTGCTGATCGCCGTGATGCCGGTGCTGGCGGGCGCGATCACCATGGTGCTGTTCGACCGTCACTTCGGCACGTCGTTCTTCAACGCGGCAGGCGGCGGCGACCCGGTCATGTACCAGCACATCTTCTGGTTCTTCGGGCACCCCGAGGTGTACATCATGATCTTGCCGGCGTTCGGGATCGTGTCGCAGGTGATTCCGGCGTTCTCGCGCAAGCCGCTGTTCGGCTATAGCTCGATGGTGTACGCAACGTCGTCGATCGCGATTCTGTCGTTCATGGTCTGGGCGCACCACATGTTCGCCACCGGCATGCCGGTGACGGGCCAGCTGTTCTTCATGTACGCCACCATGCTGATCGCCGTGCCGACGGGCGTGAAGGTGTTCAACTGGGTCGCGACGATGTGGCGCGGTTCGCTGAGCTTCGAAACGCCTATGCTGTTCGCGGTCGGCTTCCTGATCGTGTTCACGTTCGGTGGCCTGTCGGGTCTGATGCTGGCAATGGCCCCGCTCGACATCCAGTATCACGGAACTTATTTCGTGGTCGCGCACTTCCACTACGTGCTGGTGGCGGGCTCGCTTTTCGCGCTGTTCTCCGGCTGGTACTACTGGGCGCCGAAGTGGACCGGCTGGATGTACAACGAGACGCGCGGCAAGATCCACTTCTGGGCGTCGCTGTTCTTCTTCAACCTCGCGTTCCTGCCGATGCACTTCGTCGGTCTCGCAGGCATGCCGCGTCGTTATGCTGACTACCCGGCACAGTTCACGGACTGGAACCAGGTCATCTCGATCGGTGCGTTCGGCTTTGGTCTGGCGCAGGTCTACTTCCTGTTCGCGGTTGCACTGCCGGCCTACCGTGGCGGCGGCGAACTCGAAAAAGCTGGCGACAAGCCGTGGGACGGCGCAACGGGCCTCGAATGGACCGTGCCGAGCCCGGCTCCGTTCCACACGTTCGAAAACCCGCCGACCGTCGAGTAATCGACGCACGGTGAGATTGCCGGCTCGGGTGGCGCAGCAGTTCGCTACCGGAGCTGGCGGTCAGGAAAGTCGTGGCGGCATCCGTAGTCACGAAAAGTATTCAAAAAGTCGAGCATGACGCGCAATCCTCAAGAAAGACGTACGCCCGAGCAGATTCGCGCGGGCAACCGGCGGATCGGTTTCGTGATGTTCGTGATCGCCGCGGTCTTTTTCGCGAGCGTCATCATTCATCAGAAGTGGTTCACCTGACCGGGTAGTTCGAGTCAGTTTGCAGGCTTGTTGAGGATTGAGATGTCGACGCAACCGCCGGCTCAGGCCGACCGCTCTTTTAACCGTTCGATGCTGATCAAGCTGTTCGTCGTCGCGTTGATGATGTTCGGTTTCGGTTTCGCGCTGGTGCCGATGTATCGGGCGATCTGCCAGATCACCGGCATCAACAACCTTGTGCAGCGTGATGCCACGGTGCGCGAGGCGAAGAATACGCAGGTGGACACGAGCCGCACGATTTCGATCGAATTCGATGCGAACGCGCGCGGCCCGCTGGGTTTCAAACCGGAGCAGCGCAGTCTCGACGTGCATCCAGGCGAAGTGACGACGGTGATGTACGAGGTGAGCAACGAACAGGCGCGCACGATTCAGGCGCAAGCCATTCCGAGCTACGCGCCGAAGCAGGCCACCGAGTACTTCAAGAAGATCGAGTGTTTTTGCTTTACGCAGCAAACTTTGACGGCGAATCAGACCAGGCGGATGCCGGTGGTATTCGTGGTCGATCCGAAGTTGCCGAAGGACGTGAAAACGATCACGTTGTCGTACACGTTCTTTGAATTGAATACGCCGGCAGCGGCGACGGCCGGAAGTGCGGCGCCCACAGCCAATACGGCAACAGGCGCGGATAAAAGCGCGGCAGCCACGGCAGCCAATCCTGCCTGACGGTTCGCGCCGCCGGCGAAGGAAAGAGAAACGAGATGAGCGATAACGGCGGCAGCCCGCGCAAAAGCAGTTTTGGCCAGTCGATGCGTGCGGTGTTCTGGTCGTTTTTCGGGGTGCGCAAGCGTCGCGATCTGGAGGCGGACGCCACGCAGCTGAACCCGCTGCACGTGATCGCGGCAGCATTGATCTGCGCGGCCATTTTTATCGTGGCGCTGATTCTGATCGTGCGCGCCGTAGTAGGTTGAAGCGCCAGACGCACGCGTAGAATCGGGCAAAGCAGCGCCCGGAAATTAGAGCGAAGCGGTGCGGTATCGACGCGCCGCCGAAGATACAGCCGGAGCTTCCGGAACAACTGGACTGAAGTGGAGAATCAAGAATGAGCGGTCAAAACGAGAGCCCGTACTATTTCGTACCGCATCCGTCGCGGCATCCGATCAGCGCCGCTGCTGGGTTGCTGGTCATGCTCGGATCGCTTGCGGCCTGGATCAACGAACACGACTGGGCGCCGATCGGCGTTGTGGCCGGTCTGTTGTGGCTGCTCTTTACGCTGTGGCACTGGTTCGGCGACGCGATCGCCGAGTCGGAAGGCGGCATGTACGGCAAGAACGTCGACAAGTCGTATCGCTGGAGCATGAGCTGGTTCATTTTCTCCGAAGTGATGTTCTTCGGTGCATTCTTCGGCGCGCTGTTCTATGCGCGTGAAATCGCGCTGCATCAACTGGGCAGCCTCGATTACAAGCTGATCTGGCCGGACTTCTCGGCGGTGTGGCCGAACAACGGTCCGGCAGCGCTGGTCTCGACCTTCAAGTCGATGCAACCGTGGCCGGTGCCGACCATCAACACGGCGTTGCTGCTTTCCTCGGGCGCGACGCTGACGGTCTCGCACCACGCGCTGCGTGAAGATCATCGCAAGAAGGCGATCATCTGGCTGGCCGCAACGCTCGTGCTTGGCGTCTGCTTCCTGTTCCTGCAAGGCTTCGAATATTTCCACGCGTACAACGAACTGAATCTGACGCTGAATTCGGGCGTGTACGGTTCGACGTTCTTCCTGCTGACCGGCTTCCACGGCTTCCACGTGTTTCTCGGCGGTACGATGTTGGCCGTTGTGCTGGCGCGTATGATTCGCGGGCACTTCACGGCAGAGCATCACTTCGCGTTCGAAGGCGCGGCCTGGTATTGGCACTTTGTGGACGTCGTGTGGCTCGGACTGTACGTCGTCGTGTACTGGCTGTAACGCAGTCTCGCCTGCACCGACCGAGAACCTCGGAATGCGTGCAGGCCGTTCGCGCTGGATTCTTCAGGGCGCGGCGTACGAGAAACAACGCAAGACAGCAGTACGTGAGACTTACGCAGCGCCGCCCTCGACCCTGTCAGGGCGGCGTTTTGTTTGGCGGCGTGGAGATTTTTCCGCCGGGCTCAGCGCCCGTAAGGAATACCGGTCGACTGAATCCAGCCCATCCAGTGAGCAAAGAGGATGAACAGGAACAGCGAGATCGACAGGCCCACCCGCGTGGCGAGCGACCAGACCATCCGCTTGGTTTTGCCCTTGTCATGCATCATGAAATACAGCGCCGACACCATGCTGGCGATGATCAGGACGAAGGCGATGGGAACGAGAATGTGCATGGAACCAGCTGAAACCGGAAAGCGCAGAGGCAAGATGTTTATTATCGCACCGCGCGCGTGCGTTTGCCGGTCGTTCCCTGTTGCGCCGCACGCGGCTGATGAGCGTGCGCGATGAAGTTTCGCCTCGTTCCCGTGCTGCTGATTCTGCTGGTGATGGTGGTAACGGTGCGGCTGGGTTTCTGGCAGCGCGACCGCGCGCATCAAAAGGAAGCGCTCGAAGCGCAAATCACGCAGTTCGAGAATGCGCCCGCGCAACCGGTGAGCGGCGCACCGGTTCAGTTGAAGGACATCGAGTTTCATCGCGTGAAGGCGCGTGGCAGTTTCGTCGCGGACAAGGTCGTCTACCTCGATAATCGTCCGTATAACGACCAGCCGGGCTTTTACGTCGTGATGCCTTTTAAACTGGCCGGCGGCGGTTACGTGCTGGTCAATCGTGGCTGGTTGCCGCGCAATATGAATAATCGCGAAACCATCGCGCCGTATACGACGCCGCAAGGCGAAATTGAAATCGAAGGCATTGCCCGTGCCGACGCTTCGCGCGCGTACGAGTTGGGGCACGGCGGCTCGGCTGAGCATCAACTGATCCGCCAGAATCTGGATGTCGCCGCGTACGCTGCGGAAACCGGGCTGCCGCTGCAATCGTTCGTGATTCAGCAGTTGAGCGACGACGGCGACAAGCTGGTGCGCGATTGGCCCGCGCCGACTGAAGGCGTCGAGCGCAACTACGGCTACATGTTCCAGTGGTGGGGCATGGCGGCCGCCGCGCTGGTCTTCGGCCTGTATGCCGCGCGCCGCGCCGCGAAGAAAGAGCACGCGCCGGGCGCGTAATGCAGCACATGCGGCTTGTGGCCCAGGTTCGAGCCGCAAGCCGCGCAATCATTGAAAGAGGTCCGTAGTGTCGACGCAATCTCCCCGTTCGCCGCAAGCCGGCAAACCCGCAGCACCCCGCGCCGTACCCGGCCAACCCAACGGCAAAGGCTCGTGGCAACGCGGCCGGTGGATGCTGCTGCTGGTGGCGATCATCTGCGGCGCACCGATAGCAGTGTCGTATTTCATGTACTACGTGATCAAGCCGGCCGGCGGCACCTCGAGCTACGGCACGCTAGTCGAACCGCAACGTCCGATCCCCGATTCGCTGACGGTCACCGGCGAGGACGGCAAGCCCGTCAAGTTCGCCACGCTGCGCGGCCACTGGCTGATGATTTCCGTCGACAACAGCGCGTGCGACAAAGCGTGCGTCACCAAGCTCTACTTCATGCGACAAATCCGCGCAGCTCAGGGCCCGGAGCGCGAGCGCGTCGTGGAAGTGTGGCTACGCACCGATGCAGGCAACGTGTCTGACGTGATACAAAAGGCGTATCCCGACACCGACATGATGATTGCCGATCCGGCGCAGGTGTCCGCGTGGCTGCCCACGGACAACGGCACTAAAGTCACCGAGCACATCTACCTGGTCGATCCGAACGGCAATCTGATGATGCGTTTTCCGAAAGATCCGAATCCCAGCAAGATCAAAGGCGACCTGACCAAGCTGCTCAAATGGTCGCGCATCGGCTGATGCCGCAATATAGGTAAGAGAGATGTTCGTACTGCAACTGGCTCTGATCGGCTTGTGTATCGCGTTGTTGCCGCTGTCCTACGTATGGGTCAAGGCAGACGACAACAAATTCCGCAAGCTGGTCTGGCTCACCACCTTTCTCACGCTTGACCTGGTGATGTTCGGCGGCTTCACGCGGCTCACCGATTCCGGGCTCGGCTGTCCGGACTGGCCGGGCTGTTACGGCACCTCGTCGCCGTTTATCGCGCATGCGGCGATCACGGCCGCTCATCAGGCGATGCCCACCGGACCGGTCAGCATGACGAAGGCCTGGATCGAAATGATCCACCGTTACTTCGCGATGGCGATCGGCGTGCTGATCATCGCGCAGACCGTGATCGCGTGGACGGCGCGCATCAAGCGGCGTCCGCTGCATGTGTCACCGTGGTGGCCGACCTCGTTGCTGCTGCTGATTCTGGTGCAAGGCGCGTTCGGCGCCTGGACCGTGACGATGAAGCTGCAACCGATCATCGTGACCACTCACTTGCTGCTCGGTCTCGCGTTGCTGGGCACGCTCGGCTGGCTGGCCGCGCGGCAAACGCCGTTGCCAGCCTACGAGCCTGAAGCGGCGCGCTGGCGCGCGGCGGCGATTGCGGGTCTGGTGCTGCTGATCGCGCAAATCGCTTTGGGCGGCTGGGTCAGCACCAACTACGCGGTGCTCGCGTGCACGGATTTCCCGACCTGCAACGGCCAATGGGTCCCGCCGATGGACTTCACGCACGGCTTCCACCTGTGGCGCGCGCTCGGCATGACCGGCGACGGCGACATGATCACGCAGGATGCGCTGGTGGCGATTCATTGGACCCACCGCACATTCGCCATCGTCGTGGTCGCGTACCTGGTGTGGTTCGCGCTGAAACTGCGCCGCTTCGAGTCGCTGCGGCGCCCCGCCAACGGCGTGCTGCTGGTGGTGCTGATCCAGTTCATCACCGGGCTGTCGAACATCGTTCTGCAATGGCCGTTGCCCATTGCGGTCGCGCATAACGGCGGGGCTGCGATCCTGCTGCTTCTGCTCGTTATGTTAAACTTTCGGATCGCTTATAGCCGTCCCGGCCGCGCCGTGCTCCCTGCGCGCGATGCCGCGCCAGCGTGACTCCACATGGACAGCACAACACTCTCCCAAACGCCCGGTAGCCGGGTCTCCCAGTACATCGCCCTGACGAAGCCGCGCGTCACGCAACTCGCCGTGTTCTGCGCCGTCATCGGCATGTTCCTGTCGACGCCCGGCATGGTGCCCTGGACTCCGCTGATCGGCGGCACCGTCGGCATCTGGTTGCTGGCCGGCGCGGCGTTCGCCATCAATTGCCTCGTCGAGCAGAAGATCGACGCCAAGATGCGCCGCACTTCGTGGCGGCCGTCCGCGCGCGGCGAAATCACCACCGCGCAGATTCTGCTGTTCTCGGCCGTGCTCGGCGGCCTCGGCATGTGGACGCTCTATACGTTCGCCAATCCGCTCACCATGTGGCTCACGCTGGCCACGTTCGTGGGCTATGCAGTCATCTATACGCTGCTGCTCAAGCCTGCCACGCCGCAGAATATCGTGATCGGCGGTGCCTCGGGCGCCATGCCGCCGGCGCTTGGCTGGGCCGCGGTCACCGGTCATGTGCCGGGCGACGCGTGGATCCTGGTGCTGATCATCTTCGTGTGGACGCCACCGCATTTCTGGGCGCTCGCGCTGTATCGCCGCAAAGACTACGAAAACGCCGGCCTGCCGATGCTGCCGAACACGCACGGCGAGAAGTACACGCGTCTGCATATTCTGCTGTACACGGTGATCCTGTTCGCGGTCACCATGATGCCGTTCATCTCCGGCATGAGCGGCGTGGTGTATCTCGCCGCCGCCGTGCTGCTGGGTGCCGTGTTCCTTGCCTATGCGTGGAAGATCTATCGCGAGTACTCGGACGATCTGGCGCGCAAGACCTTCCGTTATTCGATCGTCTATCTCTCGCTGCTGTTCGCCGCGCTGCTGATCGACCACTATGCGCGCGTCCTGATCGGCGCGTAAGACCATGCTCAATATCCGCTTCGCGCGCACGGCGCGTGCTGCTGTGATCGCTTGCGCGTTCGGTGCCGCGTTGCTGATAGCAGGCTGCGGCAAGCAGCCGCCGGCGTTCCAGAATCTCGATATCACCGGTAATACCCAGTTCGGCAGCGACTTCTCGCTACCCGATACGGGCGGCCATGTCCGCACTTTGGCGGACTACAAGGGCAAGGTGGTGGTGCTGTTCTTCGGCTACACACACTGCCCGGACGTTTGCCCGACCACCATGGCCGAGCTCTCGCAAGCGTTGCAGCAGCTCGGCCCGGAAGACGCGAAGCGCGTGCAGGTATTGTTCGTCACCGTCGATCCGGAGCGCGATACACCGGCTCTGCTCGCGCAATACGTGCCAGCATTCAACCCGACGTTCGTCGGCTTGCGTCCGGCCGATCAGGCGCAACTCACCAAGATCACGAAGGACTTCCGCGTCTACTACGCGAAGGTGCCGGGCAAGACGCCTGACAGCTACACGATGGACCACACGGCCGCGAGCTATGTGTTCGACACAGACGGCAAGCTGCGTCTGTTCGCGCGTGATGGCCAGGGCGCGACGCCGTGGGTGCACGACATCAAGCTGCTGCTCGACTGACGCGCATAGCCGTAAGGGCGCGTGTCGTATCGCGCGCCCGTTTTCACATCTCTTCTCTTTCCAACGCTCAAGCCGGAATCGGCAGATTCAACCCCGGCGCGAGCCGCGTCGCCTTGAGTTCCGTCACCTCATAGCGCGCGAGCTTCTGCTGCGCGAACGGGTCGCTAGCAAGAATCTCGTCCAGCTTCTCGCGCTCGACGCGCACCGCCAGAATGATGCCGCCGTTGCGCGGCACTTTCGGTCCTGCGGCGACGAACACGCCTGCGTCGAACTGTTGCGTCAGAAACGCGCGGTGCGCTTCCAGCGCGTCGTCGACGCGTTCGAGCGGTGCGGTGTAGATAAGGTCGATGACGTACATGGGCGTGGTTCTCTCTGCAAGGGAATGAGCCGCATCGAGCATGCGGCCGCAGTCTCCAATTATCGTGCAGAGACCGTTCCGATGCGTGCATTCAATCCGCACGCATGCCGCGCGTCGCGCCCGCCGGCCTCCTCGCAGCGTCTCTCAAGTTGCCCGTTTGTGATGCCGTTATATCGATAGCAATCGTTTGCGCGCGATATGCAATCGCACTCTTGCGACTGCGAACGGAACATGAATCACACGAGAGAGACCACAA
Source organism: Paraburkholderia sp. BL17N1 (assembly GCF_003634175.1). NCBI lineage: Bacteria > Pseudomonadati > Pseudomonadota > Betaproteobacteria > Burkholderiales > Burkholderiaceae > Paraburkholderia > Paraburkholderia sp. BL17N1. The sequence continues at coordinate 989,934 of NZ_RBIW01000001.1, read as the reverse complement.
CAATGAGCAGGATGAGTTTGAACCGCAAACTATGGCTGTCGCTCGCGCTCGTCTGGCTGGGGCTGCTGGGGGTCGGGCTGTGGAGCGCGGTCGAAACGCGCAGCATGATGCTGGCCGAGCGCAAGGCGGGCATGGTGAATCTGGTCGATGCCGCGCAAGGTATCGTGAACGGTTATTACGCGCTCTCGCAGAGCGGCAAGCTGAGCGAAGCCGACGCACAGCGCGAAGCGCTCGCCCGTCTTGCGACCATGCGCTACGGCGAATCCGGCTACCTGTTCGTGATGGATTCGCAGCCCGTCGTGCTGATGCATCCCACGCTGCCGCAGATGACCGGCAAGCCGGTCGGCGACTTCAAGGATCCGGACGGCAAGCTCTTGTACGTGGCAATCGTCGACGCGGCCAAGGCGAGTGGCCGCGGTTTCGCGGAGTATCGCGGACGCCTGCCGCACAGCGAAACGGCGGTGCCGAAAATCAGCTACGTGGTGCGTTTCGCGCCGTGGGACTGGAACATCACGAGCGGCGTGTTCATCAAGGACATCGATACGGTGTACTACGTGACGCTGCTCGGCCACCTGGCCGTGGTGCTGGTGATCGGCGCGATCATCTCGCTGGCGATGCTGCTGATTATCCGCAATGTGCGCGCGAGCCTCGGCGGCGAGCCCGATCAGGCGACGCGACTCGCGGCGAGTATCGCGCAAGGCGACCTGACGCAGGTGGTCGCCGTTCGTCCGCAGGACAAGACCAGCATGATGGCAGCCATGCATGACATGCAGAACCGCTTGCAGCAGACCATCGGCGAGATTCGTCGCTCGGCGGAATCCATTGCGTCGGCGACGCAGCAGATCGCGGCCGGCAACGGCGATCTCTCACAGCGCACCGAGCAGCAGGCGGCTTCGTTGCAGGAGACCGCGGCGAGCATGGAAGAACTCACCGCAACGGTCAAGCAGAACGCCGACAACGCGCGGCAAGCAAGCGGACTCGCGCACAACGCGTCCGAAATCGCGACGCGCGGCAACGACGTGGTAAGCCGTGTGATCGGCACGATGGGCGAGATCAACGATAGCTCGCGGCAGATCGCGGACATCATCGGCGTGATCGAAGGCATTGCGTTTCAGACCAACATTCTTGCGTTGAACGCAGCCGTCGAAGCGGCGCGCGCCGGTGAGCAAGGCCGCGGTTTCGCGGTCGTCGCGGGCGAGGTGCGCAACCTCGCGCAGCGCTCGGGGACGGCGGCCAAGGAGATCAAGCAGTTGATCGGCGCGTCGGTCGAACGTGTGCACAACGGTTCGACACTGGTGCAGCAGGCCGGCACGACGATGGGCGAAATTCTGCAGGCCGTGCGGCGTGTCACTGACATCATGGGCGAGATCGCGGCGGCATCCGAAGAGCAGAGCAGCGGCATTGCCCAGGTCGGCCGCGCCGTCACGCAAATGGACGAAGTGACGCAGCAGAACGCGGCGCTGGTCGAGCAGGCGGCGGCCGCGGCGGCTTCGTTGCAGGATCAGGCGGGGCGTTTGCGCGAGACAGTGAACGCGTTTCGCGTGAATGGCGCTGAAGGGGGCGCACCTGGTTCGGCGGTCGTCGCGGCGCGGAGAGTGACTGCGACGGTGGCGGCGGCAAGGGGCGCGGCGCCGCATGCAACCGCAACCGCAGCGCGCGAAATCGGCACGACGTCGCACTCTGCGTCGGCATCGCCGCATGCGGAGCCGAAATTGTCGGCACCCAACAGGACGTCCGCCACGTCGGCCTTGGCATCGACCCGAGCGTCGGCTTCGTCCGCGCGTATTACGAGCGCCAAGCCTGTCGTGGTGACCACGCCGCGCGCATCCACCGAGGCAGTAAGAGCCACCGCGCCAGACGACGACTGGACCACCTTCTGACTCCCCGCTGCATCGACCGCGTGCCTCTCACATGCACGCGGTTCCCGCCGCTCAAGGCGCATAACCATATGCGATCGTGATATTTCCCATCTCGCCGGGACTATGAGACCATTTCAGGTCCAGTTGACGGCGCAGGGCCACACGCCATGTTGCCGCCGGCTTCCACCCGAATCTGACACCGATCAGAAATCGATGCGCCATTAATCAAGTCATCGATCAAGCCGTCGATTAGAAACAAGCGAGAATCACATGCAGCGCAGAAACATCCTCAAAGCCCTCTCGGCAGTCGTCGCCACTACGGCAATCTTCACCAGCTTCGGCGCGCACGCCGACGACAAAGTCATCAAGGTCGGCACCATCGGCGGCCCGGACGCGCAGATCTGGGAAGTCGTCACCAAGGTGGCGAAGCGCGAAGGTCTGAACGTGAAGGTCGTCGAATTCAACGACTACGTGCAGCCGAACGCCGCGCTCGACGCAGGCGACCTCGATGCGAACAGCTTCCAGCACCAGCCGTACCTCGATAGCCAGATCAAGCAGCGCGGCTACAAGATCGTCAGCGCCGGCCTCACGTACATCTCGCCGCTCGGTATCTATTCGAAGAAGCTGAAGTCGCTGAAGGATCTGCCGCAAGGCGCGAAGGTCGCAGTGCCGAACGATCCGTCGAACGAAAATCGCGCGCTGCTGTTGCTGCAAACGCAAGGCGTGATCAAGCTGAAGACCGGCGCGGGCACGAACGGCAACAACGCGACGCCGCTCGACGTCGCCGACAATCCGAAGAAGATCAAGCTGGTCGAACTCGACGCCGCGCAACTGCCGCGCTCGCTGTCGGACGTCGACGCCGCCGCGATCAACACGAACTTTGCGCTCGCCGCCGGCCTGCAACCGACCAAAGATGCGATCGCGCTCGAAGACGTGCATAGCCCGTACGCGAACCTGATCGCCGTGCGCACGCAAGATAAGGACAAGCCGTGGGTCAAGAAGCTGGTTGCCGCTTACCAGTCGGAAGACGTGCGCCAGTTCATCAAGACGCAGTTCAAAGGTTCGGTGGTGCCGTCGTTCTAAGCAGCGGCGTTTGCTACAGGCCTAATTCCCATCGCTCGACCGTCAGGTCCTTGCCGAAACGGCGCTCAGCCGCCGTGCCGGCAAGCCTGAACCCGGCGCGCTCGCACAGGCGGCGCGGTTGTTCGAGCGAGGCGGCCGTGGTCAGCGTGAGCTTCGTATAGCCCGCGCGCTTCGCAAAGCGCACGCATTCGTTCAGCAACTGCGTGCCGATCCCCAAACGCTGCACATCCGGCTCGACCCACAGGAGCCGCACGCCCGCCACCGTCGTCGATACGCCGACGATGCACACCGAGCCGACCACCATCCCGTCCTGATCGGCGACCCAGCACATCTCCCGCAGCGGATCATTGCGTTGCGTGTAATCGGCGACGACCCGCGCGAGCAATCCCTCGAACGACGGATCCCAGTTGTATTGCGCGGCGAACCATTGCGCCTGCCGATGCACGAGCCAGCCGCATTCACCCGCACGCGGCTGACGGAGCACCACGAGTTCGTGACTGGGTTTGTCGCCGAGCAGCCGCTCGATGAGCTTCATCGCGGCGATCAACTGATCCTGGGAGAGGGCCGTGAGGCCGGAAAGCAAGGTCGACACTTCTTCGATCGCCGCGCTGTCGAGCGGGGCATACGCGGCATGGCCACTGTCCGTGAGCGCGATCAGCGACTGGCGCGCATCCGTCTCGGACGGTCGGCGCGTGATCAGATCGCGTCGTTCGAAGCTCGTCAGCAGACGGCTGAGGTAACCGCTGTCGAGACCGAGAGAACGCCCGAGCACCGAGGCCGTTTGCGCGCATCCGCGGGACAGCTCGTGCAGTACGCGCACTTCGGTCAGTGAGAACGCGCTTTTTGCCAGATGCTCATGCAGCGCGCCAATGTGTCGGGTATAGAAGCGGTTGAAATGGCGGACGGCCTGAGCACGCCGCAGCGTCTCGGAATCTGTCAAATGCGGCTCCCAGGGGAATTTTTATAGCTTGCTACTCAGCACTATATTGGAACGCACCCCTTTACAGAAGCCACGCCGACAAAGGCCTGACCGGCACTGGTATTAAAAAGGTATCGATCGCCTCGGGGATGTCAGCGCGCTGAAACCCTGTTTCAGCCAGTTAGCAGGCTTTCTGAAGCTCCATGCGGGTAAATCCTGGGCTCCAAAAAACCCTCTCCGGCGCCTCCGCACGCCCCTCTAAGCCTTATTCAGCAAGGCTTTGCACCGGATCGTACCGGCATGGAACCAGTTGGTTGACTGGTATTATGTTGGTTATATAATGGGCTCTCATTTTTCGTAGGCCTACCTTTTCGCGAAGGCCGCCGGAGCCCCATGGAAACTCGCTGGTCCGCACTGATGCCTGACGCCCGCAACGTCACGCCGCTCTATTTGCAGCTCGCGCGCAATCTTGCGACGGCGATCCACTGCGGCGTGTGGTCGGCGGGTGAGGCGCTGCCCTCGGAGCGCACGCTCTCGGACGCGATCGGCGTGTCGCGTATCACGGCGCGCAAGGCGATTGAGTTGCTGGTCGAACAAGGTTTGATCCGGCGCGCTCGCGGCGCGGGCAGCTTCATCACACCGCGCGTCGAAGATCCGCTTTCGCGGCTCACCGGCTTCACCAAGAAGATGCAGCAACGCGGTTTCCGGCCGGATTCGGTGTGGCTCGAGCGCGATATCCGCGCCGCCAATCGCGACGAACTGGTGCACCTCGGGTTGTCGCCCGGCGCGGCGGTGACGAGTCTGCGGCGCCTGCGGCGCGCGGACGGCATTGTCATGGCGGTCGAGCATTCGGCGCTGCCGTCGGCGATCGTGCCCGATCCGCATGCCGTCGGCGATTCGCTTTACAGCTATCTCGAACAACGCGGAGCCGCCGTGGTGCGCGCGTTGCAGCACTTCCGCGCGGTCAACGCGTCGAGCGAGATCGCTTCGCTGATGGATATCGAACCGCGCTCGGCGCTGCTGGTCATTACCCGTATCGGCTATAGCGCCGATCAGCGCGCAATCGAGTTGACCGACACCTATTGCCGCGATGACTACTACGACTTCGTCGCTGAATTGCGCACCTGAGCTGACCGGCTGAGTCCGCGCGCGCAGCCTGCAAGTTCAGGTGCGGCGCAGACAAAGCGCCATTCAGTCACACCCCGTATCACGCCTCACCAGAGAGACTCATGCTGACCGGAAACATACTCACCACCGATGGGTGGATTCACGGCACGCTCGAATACGAAAACGGCCGCATCACGGCGCTCACCGGCGAACGCGTCGATCCGTCGACCAACGACGCGCCGTACATCCTGCCCGGCTTCATCGATCTGCACGTGCATGGCGGCGGCGGCTCCGACGTAATGGAAGGCGGCAACGCGGTCGAAACCATCACGCGCACGCATGCGCGTTACGGCACGACGAGCCTGCTCGCCACGACGATGACCGCGCCGCGCGACGAGCTGATGGCCGTCGTCGCGGAACTGGGCAACAACGCGCGGATTCGCACGCCCGGCGGCGCGCGTGTGCTCGGCGTGCATCTGGAAGGGCCGTATATCAACCCCGGCAAGCTCGGCGCGCAACCCGACGCGGCCGTTTCGGCGGTGATGGGCGAAGTGCTGAAGTATCTGTCCATCGCGCCCATTCGCGTGGTCACGCTGGCGCCGGAAATTGCCGGCCATATGGAGATCATCTCCGAGATGGCGGCGCGCGGCGTGCGTGTGCAGCTGGGCCATTCGCTCGGCACTTACGACGACGCCGTCGCCGCGCTCAAGCATGGCGCCTGCGGCTTCACGCATCTGTTCAACGCCATGTCGCCGCTGCACCATCGCAATCCCGGCCTCGTCGGCGCGGCGCTCGCGCACGCCGAGTTCGCCGAAATCATTCCCGATCTGCTGCACGTCCATCCGGGGGCGATCCGCGCTGCGTTGCGCGCGATTCCGCGTCTCTATGTGGTCACGGACAGCACCTCGGCCACGGGCATGCCCGACGGTGAATACCGTCTCGGCAGCCAGCATGTGACGAAGTGCCTCGGCGGCGTGCGTCTCGCCGATGGCACGCTCGCCGGCAGCACCCTGACCATGGATCAGGCGCTGCGCAATCTTGTGTCGATCGGCTTGCCGATCGCCGATGTATCGAACCGTTTGTCGCGCTACGCCGCCGACTACCTGGGCATTGAAGACCGCGGCCGCATCGCGCGCGGCGCATGGGCCGATGTGGTCGTGTTCGATCGTGAACTGGCGTTGAGCGCGACTTACGTCGAAGGAGAAGCAATTGTCGAATATGCTTAAAGAGGCGCTGGCGTCCGCCGAAACGGTCGCCGCGCAACTCACGGATACCTCGCGCGTCGAGGCATTGGCGGCGAAGCTGGCACAGCAGCCGCGCCATGTCGCGCTGACGGTCGCGCGCGGCAGCTCGGATCACGCGGCGAGTTATTTCGCGAGCCTGACGATGAGCCGCCTGGGCGTGCCGGTGGCCTCGCTGCCGATGTCGGTGGCCACGCTGCAACAGGCGCCACTGCAAGTGCGCGACCAACTCGCGCTGGCGTTCTCGCAATCGGGCAAGAGCCCGGATCTGGTCGGCACCATGGAAGCGCTGCGCAAAGCCGGCGCGTTGACCGTCGCCGCCGTGAACGTGTCGGGCTCACCTCTGGCCGACGCGTGTGAGTTCGAGTTGCCGCTCGTCGCCGGTCCGGAATTGAGCGTCGCGGCTACCAAGAGCTACATCGCGATGCTGTCGATCTCCGCACAGCTCGTCGCACATTGGCAGAAGGACGCCGAATTGCTTGCCGCGTTGAAAACGCTGCCCGAGGCGCTGCGTACGGCGGGTGAACTCGACTGGTCGACGGCCGTGGAAGAACTGCGCGGCATCGAGCGCATGATCGTGATCGGCCGCGGGCTGGGTCTTGCCATCGCGCAGGAAGCCGCGCTGAAGCTGAAGGAAACCTCCGGCATTCAGGCCGAGGCGTTTTCGAGCGCGGAAGTGCGTCACGGTCCGATGGAGCTGATCGATCGCGACTATCCGCTGCTGGTCTTCGCGCCGCGCGGACCTGAGCAGGCCGGCTTGCTGCAACTCGCGCGCGACATGAAGGCGCGCGGCGCGCGCGTGCTGCTCGCGGCATCGGCCGATGTGCCGGAAGCCACGCTGCCGCTCGCCACCACCGCCCATGCGGCGCTCGATCCGATCGCTGCAATCCTGTCCTTTTACGTGATGGCCGCCGGCCTTGCCGCCGCGCGCGGGCGCAATCCCGATGCGCCGCGCCATCTCAACAAAGTCACCGAAACTCACTGACGAGAAATCAGATGCGACGTGTCGAGGAGTCCCGCTTGATGAGCCATTCTGAAGGCCATATTGTTTTGCTCGCGCCCATGACCGGTCCGGTCGTGCCGCTCGCGAACGTGCCCGACCCTGTGTTTTCGGGCGGCATGTTCGGCGACGGCATCGGCGTCGATCCGCTCGAAGGCCGACTCGTCGCGCCGTGCGACGGTACGGTCACCCATCTGGCGCGCACCGGTCACGCTGTGACGCTGGCTACTGCCGAGGGCGCCGAGATTCTGCTGCATATCGGTATCGATACGGTCGAACTGAACGGCAAGGGTTTCGCGCCGATGGTCGCTCAAGGCGCTCAAGTGCGCGCCGGCGACGTGCTGATCGAGTTCGATCAGGATCAGGTCGCGCTGAATGCGCCGAGCCTCGTGTCGGTGATCGCGATTGCCAATTCGGACGCGTTCGAGATCGTCGAGCGCGTGCAAGGCGGCCTGCTGAAGGCGGGCGAAACGCCGCTGCTGCTGCTGCGCGCGCGCGGCGGCGCGGCCGCCGAGGCGTCCCGCCAGGCGAGTGCAGCCAACGTGACGGAAGAAGCCCGTCAGCAAGTCACGCTGATTCACGCAGGCGGTCTGCATGCACGTCCGGCGGCGCGTGCGCGTGAAGCGGCACGTGGATTCGATGCACGCGTTGAAGTGCGTTACGAAGGGCGTAAAGCGGCGATCGAAAGCGTGGTCGGTTTGCTTGCCCTTGGCGCTGGAGAAGGCGCGACCATCGAGTTGCTCGGCGTCGGTCCGCAAGCTGCAGCCGCTGTGGCCGCAATTGCAAACGAACTGACGCGCGAAGCGCACGGCGAAGTCGAAGAGAAACCGGCGCGCCAAAGCTCGCCTGCGCCGCAAGCTGTTGCTCGCCCGGCGGGCGAGACGCTTGCACCGAATACGCTCGCCGGCGTCTGCGCGGCGCCGGGCGTCGCGGTCGGCAAGCTGGTGCGCTGGGACGACGCGGACATCGATCCGCCCGAAAAGGCGACCGGCACGTCCGCAGCGGAAAGCCGTTTGCTCGACAAGGCGATTGCCACCGTCGATGCGGATCTCGACACGACGGTGCGTGACGCCTCACAGCGCGGCGCGGTTGGCGAAGCGGGTATTTTCTCGGTGCATCGCGTGCTGCTCGAAGACCCCACGCTGCTCGACGCCGCGCGCGATCTGATCAGCCTCGGCAAAAGCGCCGGCTTTGCGTGGCGCGAAGCGATCCGCGCACAGATCGCGATCCTGTCGAATATCGAAGACGCGTTGCTCGCGGAACGTGCCGCCGATCTGCGCGACATCGAGAAGCGCGTGCTGCGCGCGCTGGGTTACACGAACGCTGCGGCGCGCACGCTGCCGGAAGAAGCCGTGCTGGCGGCTGAAGAGTTCACGCCGTCCGATCTGTCGACGCTGGATCGTACGCGTGTCACCGCCTTGGTGATGGCACGCGGCGGCGCGACCTCGCATGCGGCGATTCTCGCGCGTCAGGCGGGCATTCCCGCGCTGGTGGCGGTTGGCGACGCGCTGCATGCGATTCCCGAAGGCACGCAAGTGGTGGTGAACGCCACGACTGGCCGCCTCGAATTCGCGCCGACCGAACTCGATGTGGAACGCGCGCGTCTCGAGCGCACGCGTTTGGCCGATGTGCGCGAAGCAAACCGCCGCACCTCGCAGCAAGCGGCGGTCACGGCCGATGGCCGCGCGATCGAAGTCGCCGCGAACATCGCCACGCTCGACGACGCGAAAACCGCCGTCGAAAACGGCGCCGATTCCGTCGGCCTGTTGCGCACCGAACTGCTGTTCATTCACCGCGCGGCCGCGCCGACCACGGACGAACATCGTCAGAGCTACCAGTCAATTGTCGATGCATTGAGCGGCCGCACCGCGATCATCCGCACGCTGGATGTCGGCGCGGACAAGGAAGTCGACTATCTGACGCTGCCGCCCGAACCGAATCCCGCGCTCGGCTTGCGCGGCATCCGCCTTGCGCAAGTGCGCCCGGATCTGCTCGACGATCAGCTGCGCGGCCTGCTGGCGGTGCAGCCGCTCGGCGCCGTGCGCATCCTGTTGCCGATGGTGACCGACGTCGGCGAATTGATCCGCATCCGTAAGCGCATCGATGAATTCGCGCGCGAGTCGGGCCGCACGGAACCGATCGAAGTCGGCGTGATGATCGAAGTGCCGTCGGCGGCGTTACTGGCCGATCAACTGTCGCAGCACGCGGATTTCCTCTCGATCGGCACCAACGATCTGACGCAATACACGCTCGCCATGGACCGTTGTCAGGCCGACCTCGCTGCCCAGGCGGACGGCTTGCATCCGGCCGTGCTGCGCTTGATCGCAGCCACCGTGCAAGGCGCGAACAAGCACGGCAAATGGGTCGGCGTGTGCGGCGCATTGGCGGGCGATCCGCTTGCCGCGCCGCTGCTCATCGGTCTCGGCGTGACCGAACTTTCGGTGGATCCGGTCTCGGTGCCGGGCATCAAGGCGCGGGTGCGCAACCTCGATTATCAGCTGTGCCGTCAACGCGCCCAGGATGCCCTGGCGCTCGAATCGGCGCAGGCGGTAAGAGCAGCAAGCCGCGAAACCTGGCCTTTGGACTGAACCCCACACAGTCCGCAGCCAGCTTCGCTCAATCATCACTCATAGCTACAAAACTCAAGACGCCGTTCGAGAACGGCGTTCAACAAAGAGACAAGGATTGGAGGTATCAATGGATGGGAATCCGTTTCTGAAGATTCAGCGCCTGGGACGCGCGCTGATGCTGCCGATTGCGGTGCTGCCGGTCGCCGGCCTGCTGCTGCGCCTCGGCCAGCCCGATGTGTTCAACATCAAGATGATCGCCGACGCCGGCGGCGCGATCTTCGACAACCTGCCGCTGCTGTTCGCGATCGGCGTGGCGGTCGGTTTCGCGAAAGACAACAACGGCGTGGCGGGTCTGGCGGGTGCGATCGGTTATCTGATCGAAGTCGCGGTGATGAAGGACATCAACGACAAGCTCAACATGGGCGTGTTGTCCGGGATCGTGGCGGGTATCGTCGCGGGCTTGTTGTACAACAGGTACAAAGACATCAAGCTGCCCGATTACCTCGCGTTCTTCGGAGGGAAACGCTTCGTGCCGATTGTCACGGGGGTAGTCTGTCTCGTGCTCGGCATAGCGTTCGGCTACGTATGGCAACCGGTGCAAGCCGTGATCGATACGGCGGGCCACTGGCTGACCACCGCGGGCGCACTCGGCGCGTTCGTGTTCGGCGTGCTGAACCGCCTGCTGCTGGTCACGGGTTTGCATCACATCCTCAATTCGCTGACGTGGTTCGTGTTCGGCACGTTCACGCCGCCGGGCGGCGCCGCTGTGACGGGCGACCTGCATCGCTTCTTCGCGGGCGATCCGACTGCGGGCACCTTCATGACGGGCTTCTTCCCGGTCATGATGTTCGGCCTGCCGGCTGCGTGTCTCGCGATGTTCCATGAAGCGCCGAAGGAGCGCCGCGCGGTTGTGGGCGGTTTGCTGTTCTCGATGGCACTGACCTCATTCCTGACGGGCGTGACCGAGCCGATCGAGTTCAGCTTCATGTTCCTCGCACCGGTGCTGTACGTGATCCACGCGCTGTTGACGGGCCTCTCGCTCGCCATCTGTTCGGCGCTCGGCATTCACCTTGGCTTCACGTTCTCCGCCGGTGCGATCGACTACGTGTTGAACTACGGTCTGTCGACTCGCGGCTGGTGGGCGATTCCGATCGGCCTCGTCTACATGGTGGTGTACTACGGTCTGTTCCGCTTCTTCATCCGCAAATTCAACATGGCAACGCCGGGCCGCGAACCCGCCGCTGCCGACGAACAGGTCGACTCGTTTGCCGCGGGTGGTTTCGTATCGCCGGTCGCCGGTGCGGCTGTGCCGCGTGCGCAGCGTTATATCGCTGCGCTGGGCGGCGCGTCGAATCTGTCGGTGGTGGATGCTTGCACGACGCGTCTGCGTTTGTCGGTGGTCGATTCGAACAAGGTCTCCGAAAGCGAGCTGAAGACGATCGGCGCGCGTGGCGTGCTCAAGCGCGGCTCGACCAACGTGCAGGTGATCATCGGACCGGAAGCCGACATCATCGCGGACGAAATCCGCACGGTGATCGCGCAGGGTGGTGGTGAGGCGGTGAAGCCGGTGGCGGCTACTGTGGCGCAAGCTGCGGCGGCTGCGCCGGTTGCGGCTTCGGGTGCTCAAGGCAGCGGCCCGCTCGATCCCGATCCGCTGCGCTGGCTCGCCGTGTTCGGCGGCGCGGGCAACGTGGTGTCGTTGGATGCGGTCGCGGCGACGCGTTTGCGTATCGTCGTGCGCGACCCGTCGGCGGTCGATCGTCAACGTCTGGCGACGCTCGATACAGCATGGGTTTCTGCGGACACGTTCCATATCGTCGTCGGCGACGTTGCGCAACGCTACGCTGAAAAGCTGGCGACGCGCACGACGCAAAGCGGTGGTGCAACGCCTTTGCCGGCGTGACGCATTGCTAGACAAGGGAGCGGCTCGCGCCGCTTCGCATTCGCTTAAGCTGCAATAAAAAAGCGGGACCTTGAATCATTCAAGGTCCCGCTTTTCCGTTTACCGGCCCATCTCGGCCGGCATAGGCCGCCTTAGCGTCTCTTCTGCGCGCTCGTTGCCGCCGACTGGCGCGACTCCAGCCACATCACGTTGATGATGCCGAACGCCAATGCCACGCCGATTCCGAGAATCCAACTGAAATACCACATCGCAAACTCCTCTTAAGCGTCTTGCCGGTCAATACATCGTATGGTGATTTTCTTCGAGCGCGGCGGCGGTCACCTTGCCGCGCATCACGCGATACACCCAGCTCGTGTAGATCAGGATGATCGGCAGGAAAATGATCACGGCGATCAGCATGATTTGCAGCGTCATGCGGCTCGAAGTCGAATCCCACACGGTGAGGCTGCTGCGGCCGTCGAGCGAGGAGGGCATGATGAACGGAAACATCGAGAAGCCCGCCGTCAGAATCACACCGATGATCATCAGCGAGGTCGACAGAAAGGCGCTCTTCTCGAAGCGCGAGCGAGCGAGCAGCGTGGCCAGTACGCCGCCCGCGAGACCGGCCACCGGCGCGGCCACCATCCACGGATAGTTCGCGTAGTTGGTGAGCCACAGTCCCGGTGCGCCGATCACGTTCTTCGTCAACGGATTGGCGACCGTGTCGAGCGGCGGCGCGTCGATCACCTGGTAGCCGCCGATCATCGTGGCGATCAGCGCGCCGGCAATCAGGAACAGCACCACGGTCGCGAATGAGGCAATTCGAAGCGCCAGCGAAGCGCGCTCGGCGACAATGTCGTCCGCTTTCATCTTGACGAAGGCGGCCCCGTGCGCGGCCAGCATCGAGACGCTGACGAGGCCGCACAACACCGCGAACGGGTTGAGCAGTTCGAAGAATCCGCCGTGGTAAGTGACGCGCAGGTCGGTATCGAACGAGAACGGCACGCCTTGCAGAAGGTTGCCGAAGGCGACGCCAAACACCAGTGCCGGTACGAAGCCGCCGGCGAACAACGCCCAGTCCCACGCCGTACGCCAGCGCGGATCTTCACGTTTGCTGCGATAGTCGAAGCCGACCGGCCGGAAGAACAGCGCGAACAGCACCAGCAGCATGGCGAAATAGAAGCCGGAGAACGACGCCGCGTACACCAGCGGCCACGCGGCGAACATCGCGCCGCCCGCCGTGATGAGCCAGACCTGATTGCCTTCCCACGTCGCGCCCACCGTGTTCACGACGATGCGCCGCTCGGCGTCGGTCTTGCCAATGAATGGCAGCAAAATCGCCGCGCCCATGTCGAAGCCGTCGGTGAGCGCGAAGCCGATCAGCAACACGCCGATCAGCACCCACCAGATCAGTTTGAGGGTTGCGTAATCCATGATGATCTTTTCCCTTGAAACTCAGTGGCGGCGAATCAGGCGGCCGTGTTGGTCGGCAGCGGCTGATTCAGCGGCTGTTGTTCGTGGTGATAGCGGCCGGTATGCAGCGACGAAGGACCGAGCCGCGCGTACTTGAACATCAGCATGATTTCGATGATGAACAGCACCGTGTAGAACACCACGAAGCCCGCGATACTCAGATACAGGTCATTCGGCGTCAGGCTCGAGGCCGACAGGTTGGTCGGCAGAATGCCCGCGATGGTCCAAGGCTGACGGCCCACTTCAGCGACGATCCAGCCGAACTCCGCCGCGAGCCAGGGCAGCGGAATTGCCCATACGGCCCAGCGCAGGAACCAGCGGCGCTTCTCCAGCAACAGCGAGCGCTGCGCGCAGAACCAGAACGCCAGCACGAAGGTGGCGAGGAACAGAATGCCCAGACCCACCATCAGCCGGAACGAGAAGAACACGGGCGCCACAGGCGGGATCGTTTTCTTCGCGGCCTGGGCGATCTGATCCGGCGTGGCGTCGGTGACGTTCGCGGTGAACTGCTTGAGCATCAGGCCGTAGCCGAGATCCTGCTTGTGCGCGTCGAAGGCGGCTTTGGCTTCGTCGGTGATGTCGCCTTGCTTGAGTTTCTGCAGGGCGGCGTAGGCCAGCATGCCGTTCTTGATGCGCACCTCGTTGCGCGCCATCAAGTCCTTCAGGCCGACCACGGGTTCATCTAGTGAGCGTGTTGCGATCAGGCCGAGCGCGTACGGAATCTTGATGGCGTAGTCGGTGCGCTCTTCCTTCTGATTCGGAATCCCGATGATCGTGAAGGGAGCCGGCGCGGGCGCGGTTTCCCATTCGGATTCGATCGCGGCCAGTTTGACCTGCTGGACTTCGCCGGTACGGTAGCCGGATTCGTCGCCGAGCACGATCACGCATAACGTCGACGCCAAACCGAAGCCGGCGGCAATCGCGAACGAGCGCAACGCGAATTCGGTGTCGCGGCGCTTGAGCAGATACCACGACGACACGCCGAGCACGAACATCGACGCCGTCACATAGCCCGCCGACACGGTATGCACGAACTTGACCTGCGCGACCGGATTGAACAGCACGGAGAAGATGCTATCGAGCTCCATGCGCATGGTCTGGTAGTTGAAGGTCGCGCCGACCGGATTGTTCATCCAGCCATTGGCCACCAGAATCCACAGCGCCGACAGGTTCGAGCCGAGCGCAACGAGAAACGTGACGAACACATGCTGGACCTTCGAGAGCCGTTTCCAGCCAAAGAAGAACAGCCCGACGAAGGTCGACTCGAGAAAGAAAGCCATCAGGCCTTCGACCGCGAGCGGCACGCCGAAAATGTCGCCTACATAGTGCGAGTAGTAAGACCAGTTGGTGCCGAACTGAAATTCCAGCGTGAGACCGGTGGTCACGCCCATCGCAAAATTAATGCCGAACAGCTTGCCCCAGAACTGGGTCATGTCTTTGTAGATCTGCTTGCCGGTCATCACATAGACCGACTCCATGATGACAAGCAGCCAGGACAGGCCGAGCGTGAGCGGGACGAACAGAAAGTGGTAAAGCGCGGTGATGGCGAACTGGAGGCGCGACAGTTCTACGACTTCGCTAACGGGCATGTGGATCACCTTGGGACGGATGCGAGGCAGGCACGGACAGCAGCGCCTGCGCGACTTGCTCAGGCGGCAGCGACATGTGCTCCGCCTGCGGATGATTGAAGAACGTGTACTTGAGCGCCATCAGCAGTACGAATTTGATGGCGAGGACGATGGCGATATCCCGCGCCAACGTCGGACCGCGCACCCAGCCATGGAACCGTTGGCGCAGGCTCCGGCGGCGGGTGGTGCTGCGATTGAGGGCTGTGGTCATGATCGGTAGAAGGCAACTTCACACCGGCGAATCCGGCTGGCGCCAGACCGCGTCAGCGGTCGGGCGAGTGCATCCCGATTCTAGGAGTAGAACCTCGCGCGCAACAGTTCGGAACTGCGGCATTGGGTCGCGAGACTTGCCCCGTTCAACCAGTATTGCTATCTGGTTTGTGATACGTCAAGAAACGCATGTCGCTTGTGGATGTTCTTGAGCGAAGGCGGGCGTGCGCGAACAAGCCGCGGCGTGGGCGAAAAAAAGCCCCGCCGTCTTGCGAGGGCGGGGCTTGGCAGCTTTGCTGCCGCGCGCCGGACGAACCGGCATGCTGACAATTTTCAAGCGTTAAGCGTATTCGGTGAGCGCGCCGCGCATCTTCTTCATAGCGCTCGCCTCGATCTGGCGAATACGTTCGGCGGACACGCCGAATTCGTCGGCCAGTTCGTGCAGCGTGGAGCCGCCCGAACCGTCGTCTTCCACCTTCAGCCAACGTGCCTCGATGATGCGGCGGCTGCGGGCGTCAAGTGCGTCCAGCGCGCTCGCAATACCGTCGCTTTGCAGCTTGTCGCGCTGACGCGAAGCCAGCACGGCGGTCGGTTCGCTATGCGAGTCAGCCAGATAGGCGATCGGCGCGTACGCTTCTTCACCGTCTTCGACCTGGCCTTCCAGCGCAATATCGCCGCCGGACAGACGCGTTTCCATTTCGGAGACTTCTTCGCGCTTCACGTTCAACTCTTTGGCCAGATCGTCGATCTGGTCCGGCGTGAACGCGCCCAGCCCTTGCTTGTGGCTGCGCAGGTTGAAGAACAGTTTGCGCTGCGCCTTGGTGGTGGCGACCTTCACCATCCGCCAGTTGCGCAGAATGTATTCGTGGATCTCAGCCTTGATCCAGTGCATGGCGTACGACACGAGGCGCACGTTCTGCTCCGGATCGAAGCGCTTCACGGCCTTCATCAGGCCGATATTGCCTTCCTGGATCAGGTCGGCGTGCGGCAGTCCATAGCCCAGATAGTTGCGCGCGATCGACACGACCAGCCGCAAGTGCGACAGGACGAGACGGCGCGCGGACTCGAGGTTGTCCTGCTCGCGAAATTCGGTGGCGAACTGGCGTTCTTCCGCCGGCGTCAGCATCGGAATCCGATTTACGGCCTGGATGTAGGCGTCGATATTGCCCAGTTGACCGGGCAGCAGCGAGGAATGCGAGAGCGCCAGTGCACCTGCCGAAGCGGCCTTAGCCGACGACGGGCTCAAAGTACTCGGAAGGGTCATTGCATGGCTCACGTAGGAAACTCCTTTGGAATCAGACAAAAGCTTATTCAGGTAACGACTCCAGCGTTGGATGTTAGCACTCTGAATTGCCGAGTGCTAATACTTAGAGGGCGTAGGGGCATCCAAGTTCCGCAAATTCCTATTGAAATTCACGAATCAATAGCCATGGTACACCGCTTCAGCCGGCTCTGTGCTAGACGTAGAATTTACCTAACAGACTGCCTACATCGTTATAAATACCTGATTTTTGCCAAATTTGAAGTGACTAATTGCGGAAAGTCAGCTTTCTTCATGCGATCCGCTAAATTGAGATTCACCTTAGAATACGCAAAACAGTTACAGATTGTTCAGCGTTCCACGGAACCCAGGTGTTAGATGAACAACAAAAAGAATGCTTTGCGTGGTCTGACTCTAAAAATCTTCGCCGGATCGTTGATTTTAGGGGCTTCAGGTTTGGCCTCGGCCGATCAGTGGGGCGTGCAGGTTGCAGGCGGTCTTGGCGACCATCACGTCCGGAAGCTCGACCTTGGGGTGGTCTGGGACCCCAATCTGACCTGGTGGCAAATTGGCGACTGGCACTTCGCGCTGATCGGCGAAGCGCACGTGGCCTGGTGGCATACCGATGAAAGTGACGAGCACCGCAATATCGGCGAATTCGGCGTCACGCCGTTTATCCGCTTCATTCGCGGCACGGGCTCGATCCGTCCCTTCGTGGAAGCGGGTGTTGGTGTGCGACTTCTTACGCATGCCCGCATCTCTTCTGACTACACCTATGCCACGGCGTTCCAATTTGCGCCAACAGCCGGCGCGGGCGTGCAGTTCGGCAGCCACCAGCAGTACCAGGCGGGCTATCGCTTCCAGCATGTTTCCAACGGCGGTATCAAAGAGCCGAATCCTGGTATAAATTTCCACCAGCTATATCTGCAATACAACTTCTGACAACCGTGGCCACGTTGGCTCACCGGTGCAAGGGGCTGAGCGATGGCAGCAAAGATTATCGAAGCGGTTCGCGAACTCGAGCGAGAGCGCTTTCGGGCGATGGTCGACGGCGACGGGCCCTCGCTCGACGCCCTGCTCGCGGACAACGTGAGCTACGTTCACACGAACGGCAAGCGGGAAACCAAACGGCAGTTCATCGACGGGATTACCACGGGCCGCCGCCGCTATCGGCAGATCGAGATTCAGTCGCAAGAGGTGCTGCCGGTCGGGCGCGAGATCTGCGTGATAACCGGTCGCGCGCTGATCGAAATGGAGGCGAACAACGGGGCGCTGCTGTTTCCGATCGCCTACACGGCGATTCATATGCAGGAAGACGGCCGTTGGCGCCTGATCGCCTGGCAGGCCACGCGTTGCGCAATCGAGTGAGCCTTGTGAGCTCATTCTGTCGAGCCGGCGGCGCCTTGTGAGCGGGCCGCTCCGATTGACGCGAGCGCTCGCGCATCGTGTTTGCGTCGGTTTGCCTCACGTCGGCCTGATTCTCAGGCGGCGACGCTTTCCTGATCCAAACCGCTCCATTCGCGTCGATCCGGCGCGCCGGTTTCTGCCACTTTGAGCACCTGCGCCGCGACGCCTTGCCGCTCCGCGTTCTTCGCCCGCATCACCGCTTCGCCTGCATATGGATGGCGTGGATGCACCGGCAACTGATTGCAGCGCTCCGCCATGAGCCGGACCGCCTCCATATCGGAGAAATCGAGCCCCGTATCGACACCCTGCGCATCCAGATTCATCGCCAGCGCGACGAGATCGACGTTGCCGGTGCGCTCGCCGTTGCCGAACAGGCAGCCTTCGACGCGGTCCGCGCCCGCCAGCAGCGCCAGTTCCGCGGCGGCCACCGCGGTGCCGCGATCGTTATGCGGATGCACCGACAGCACGATGCTGTCGCGATAGCCAAGATTGCGATGCATCCATTCGATCTGATCGGCGAAAGCATTCGGCGTCGCCACCTCCACGCTCGCGGGCAGGTTGACGATCATTTTGTGATCACGCGTGGGGCGCCACGTCTGCGCGACCGCGTCGCACACTTCGCGTGCAAACGGCAATTCGGTCGTATTGAACGTTTCCGGCGAGTACTGGAAGATCCAGTGCGTGCCGGGACGCGCTTGCGCATGGTCCTTGATGAGTTGCGTGCCCTGCACGGCCAGCGCCTTGATCTCGGCCTTCGACTGATTGAACACGATCCGCCGAAACGATGGGCAAATCGCGTTGTACAAGTGCACGATGGCGCGCGGCGCGCCTTCCAGCGCCTCGAACGTGCGCGCAATCAGTTCCGCTCGCGACGGCATGAAGACCTCGATGGTCACGTCGTCGGGAATGCGCTTTTCCTCGATCAGCTTGCGGACGAAATCGAAGTCCGTTTGCGACGCCGACGGGTAGCCGACCTCGATCTCCTTGAAACCGATCGCGACCAGCATCTCGAAGAACTCGAGCTTTTGCGCGGCGTTCATCGGCTCGATCAGCGCCTGATTGCCGTCGCGCAGATCGGTGCTCATCCAGATCGGCGCCCGGTCGATCGTGCGGCTCGGCCATTTACGGCCGGTCAGACGTACGGGCGGGAAGGGGCGGTATTTTTCAGCGGGGTTTTGCAACATGGTGAGCCTCGTTCGTTGGGTCGTCTGCGAAAAGGTGTGGCCGGGAGCGGTTGGCGGACTGCCACGGATGCACGGTCCGCCAGCCGGTGGCTAGCGGCAACAACGAACGGGCGCGAACGAACGGCGTCACCGTGACGGCGAAAACGGACGTGGATAAAGCCCATGCGGCGTGCATTTGATCCTCGCGCTTCGTCCGCGCGGTAAACGGACGAATGCAAACGACTACAGGTTGTGAAGAACTACGCTTTGGGGGTGCAACAGGAACAACGGAACTGCTGGAGAGCCCGCGCTTTGAGCAACCTGAGATGCCAACGCGCGGCGCTACGCCTGACTTACGCTAGACGTAGCGATAGGGGCCGCGCTAGGCGGCCGGAGGTAATTCGGAGGGTGTTCGGAAGGGAACGCATGGGGCTAATGTATGACGCCGCGTTGCGGCGTGTCAACCCGCGTGGGTCGCGGCGGGCGACTGCAAGCGCGCCGGAGCGCTTACCGCGCAGCCGCTAAATGGGCATTCTGGCGACATCCACGATCAGTTCCACCTGGCGTTCGATCGCGCTCGGCACGGGGGCTTCGCCGCGCAAGACGGCGCTGATCCAGGCGGCCGTCGTCGGCGCGTCCTTGGCCTCGGGCAAATCCACTTCCGGCGCATCGGGCGACGAGCGCTCGTGCGGCACGCGCGTTTCGCAGACACCGTCGTGCAACCAGTCGACCTGCACCTGACGACGCGTATCGGCCACCGCTTCGCCTTCGGTGCCGCGCGCAAGCAGCGCGCCGCCGGTGGCCGCGTCCGGATGTGTGTTGAACAGTTGTGTGAGGCTGTCGCGATACGGCGGGTGCGTGTAGTTCACGAGGCGCAGACCCGCGGGCGCAAACGGCTGAAGGATTTTCACGAGCGTGTGCGTCGAGTTGCGCACGCCCATGCGCCGGCGCAGCGCAAGCAGACGTGCGAGTTTCGGCGCGAGCACCTCGATTGGAGCAAACGCAACGCGGTGCTCGGCGAGACCGTCTTCGATATCGGCGTGCGATCGTGCGTGCTGAATCTGCAGATGCGTGAAGATTTCCGCGCTCGTCACCCGGCCCGGATCTTCGGTGACGCCGTGCACCAGCACCGGCACGCCTTCGCGCGCCAGCAGCAGCGCGAGCAGCGGCACCAGATTCGGCTGCTTGCGCGCGCCGTTGTAGCTCGGTATGGACACGGGTCGGAACGTGCCGTGCGGCAAATGAACCGGCTCGAACGACGCATGTGCGCCGGCCAGCATCGCGGCGAGTTCGTCGGCGGTTTCGCCCTTCACGCGGTACGCGAGCAGCACCGCGCCGAGTTCGAGCTCGGCCACGCGACCGTCGAGCATGGCGGTGTAGAGCGCGCGTGTATCGTCGGCGGTCAGCGCGCGGGCGCCGTTCGGGCCGCGGCCGATTTCCTTGATGAAGCGGGCGCAGGGGAAGGGATTGACGGTGTCGGAGGAGTCGGTCATCGGGCGCAAGGGAACGAGTTGGCGTGCCGCTTCAAAGCGGCTTGCCACGGTATTCAAGGGACGCTGTTGAGTGTGAGTATCGCATCTATGGCGATCCGGCGAGGCCCCGCGCCCGTGCCGCCGGCCTTGCCAGTCCATGCCGGACTGGTGCGCGCGGCGCTTTGCCGCGCGTTACACTCGATGTTTTATCGCCGCACAGGCGGCACACATCAAGAAACGGAGAACGGGATGAGTTACGTATTTGCACCCGCACCGGTGGTCGCGGTGCCGGTTGTGGGGTCCAGCGAGCAGTTCGCGGTGCGTCGCATCTACTGTGTGGGCCGCAATTACGAGGCGCACGCGCGCGAGATGGGACATGATCCCGACCGCGAACCGCCGTTCTTCTTCGCCAAGCCAGCCGATGCCGTGCTGTACGTCGCGCCCGGTGCTACCGGCGAGTTTCCGTATCCGTCGCTGTCGAAAAACGTCCACTTCGAGATGGAAATGGTGGCGGCGATCGGCAAGGGCGGCAAGAACATTCCAGTCGAGAGCGCGCTAGACCACGTGTACGGCTACGCGCTCGGTCTCGATATGACGCGCCGCGATCTGCAGGCCGAAGCCAAGAAGCTGGGCCGTCCGTGGGATACCGCGAAGGGCTTCGATCACTCGGCGCCGCTCGGCCCGATTCATCCGGCGGCGACGGTCGGCCATGTCGACAAGGGCGCGATCTGGCTATCGGTGAACGGCGAAGAAAAGCAAAACTCCGACGTGTCGCAACTGATCTGGTCGGTGGCCGAGACGATCGCTTATCTGTCGACGCTGTTCGAACTGCAACCTGGCGATCTGATCTTCACCGGCACGCCGGAAGGCGTCGGCGCAGTGGTGCAGGGCGATCTGATGAAGGGTGGCGTGGACGGGCTCGGCGAGCTCAGCGTGCGCGTCGTCTGACGGCCGGTTGGAGGAGACAGGCAACATGAAGCTCTACAGCTATTTCCGTAGCTCGGCGTCTTATCGCGTGCGCATTGCGCTGAACGTGAAGAATCTGCCGTACGACTACGTGCCGGTGCATCTCGTGCGCGACGGCGGCGAGCAGTTGAAGCCCGAATACCGCAAGGTGAACGCGGACGGGATCGTGCCGACCTTTGTCGACGGCAATGAAGTGATGCCGCAGTCGCTCGCGATCATCGAGTATCTGGAAGAGATGCATCCCGAGCCGCCGCTGTTGCCCAAGGCGCCGGCAGATCGTGCGTATGTGCGCGCGCTGGCGTTGCAGGTGGCGTGCGAGATTCATCCGCTGAACAACCTGCGCGTGCTGAAGTATCTGAAGCACACGTTGGGCGTCGACGATTACGCCAAGGACGCCTGGTACCGGCATTGGGTGGAAGCCGGCTTCGCGACGTTGGAAACACATCTGGCGGCAGATTCCCGCACCGGCAAGCTGTGTTTCGGCGATACACCGACCATTGCCGACACCTGTCTGATTCCGCAGGTGTTCAACGCGCAGCGCTTTAAGGTCGACACAGCGAAGTTTCCGACGATTCAACGCATCTACGATCACGCGATGCAACTCGACGCGTTTGCCCGCGCAGCGCCGGGCGCGCAGCCGGACGCTGAGTAATTCGTGATGATCCGGCAGGCGGAATGAAAAAAGGGCACTTTTCGGAGTGCCCTTTTTTCTGCCTAAAGCTTAGCCCGCGAGCGCCGTGGCGCTTAGCCGCCCAGCAACGCGTCGGAAAACTCTTCCGCGCTGAACGGCTGCAAATCCTCGACCTTTTCGCCGACGCCGATGAAGTACACCGGAATCGGACGCTGCCGTGCGATCGCGGCCAGAATGCCGCCCTTCGCCGTGCCGTCGAGTTTGGTGACGATCAGGCCGGTGAGGCCGAGCGCGTCGTCGAAAGCCTTCACTTGCGCGAGCGCGTTCTGGCCGGTGTTGGCGTCGATCACCAGCAACACCTCGTGTGGCGCACCGTCTTGCGCCTTGCCGATCACGCGCTTGACCTTGCGTAGTTCTTCCATCAGATGCAGCTGGGTCGGCAAGCGGCCGGCCGTGTCCGCCATCATCACGTCGATTTTGCGCGCGCGCGCGGCGCCGACCGCGTCGAAGATCACCGCAGCCGGGTCGCCGCTTTCCTGCGAGACCACGGTTACGTTGTTGCGCTGACCCCAGATGGCCAGTTGCTCGCGCGCGGCGGCGCGGAACGTGTCGCCTGCGGCCAGCAGCACGGATTGATCGAAACTCTGCAGATGCTTGGCGAGCTTGCCGATGCTGGTGGTCTTGCCCGCGCCGTTGACGCCGGCGATCATCATCACGAGCGGCTGCGCGCGACCGAGCATGAGCGATTTTTCCAGCGGCTTGAGCAGATCGACTAGCAACGTGCGCAGCGCGATTTTGACCTGCTGGGGATCGGCGAGGCGCTCGGCGCGCACTTTTTCGCGCAGCGCTTCGAGCAGGAATTCGGTGGCGTCGACGCCAGCGTCCGACATCAGCAGCGCGGTTTCGAGCTCTTCGTACAGATCTTCGTCAATCTTCGTGCCGACGAAAATGCCGGTCAGGTTCGAACTCGTCTTCGACAAGCCGGTCTTCAGACGCGTTAGCCACGAACGCTTGGCGCCCGCGTCCGGCAGCGGCGGCGGGACGACTTCGACAGTTTCTTCGAGCGCGAATGCTTCAGGCTCGGGATCGATTGCGGACGGAGCGGCCACCGGCGGCGTCTCGATGCGAACCGGAGCCGCGGCCGGCTGCGGCGTGGCCGGCGCGACGGGCGCCTCGACCGCGCCTGCGGGCGTCGAGCCTTCTGGCGCGGTTTGCGACTCTTCTGGCGCGTTATCGGACTCTTTCGAACCCTTGAATCGTTTGAAAAAGCTGAACATGATCTGGCGTGGTGAGAGCGCGCGCCGATGCGCGCAGCCGGCACAAGACCGGTGGGAGCGGCAGGCAGCGTTGCGATGCGGGATGCAAGGCGCTGGAAGCCGCACATTTTATCAGGCGCGCCGCCGGCCGTCGTATCGGCCGAACGGCCAGGCTGGACGCGGGGCGTCGCTGTGGTAACGTTGGCGCTCCGGCCCGCATATTTCGTCGTCGCGGGCGCTTCAATAACGTAATCGAAACCGCATGCCCCGTTCCGCACCTTCACGCGCCCATGGCGCTTCGTCCAAAGGCGGCAAGCCGCACGCCATCCGTATCATCGGCGGCGACTGGAAGCGCACGCCTTTGCCCGTGCTCGATCTCGACGGCCTGCGCCCCACGCCCGATCGCGTGCGCGAGACGCTGTTCAACTGGCTCGGGCAGAATCTGGACGGCCAGCGCTGCCTCGATCTGTTCGCCGGCAGCGGCGCGCTGGGGTTTGAGGCCGCGTCGCGCGGCGCGGCACGGGTCTTGATGGTGGAGCGCAATGCGCGCGCTGCCAGCCAGTTGCGCGCAAACCAGGAACGCCTGGCGGCGCGCACAATCGAAATCGCTGAAGCAGACGGTTTGCGTCTTGCCGCGAGCCTCCCGCCCGGTTCGTTCGACGTGGTGTTTCTCGATCCGCCCTTCGGCGACGACCTGCTCGGCAAAGCGCTCGCGCTGGCGGCGCCGCTCGTGAGCGCAGACGGATTCCTATATGTGGAAGCGGGTGAGGCGCTCGAACTCGACGGGAACGAGACGCTCGCGGGCTGGGACATTGTGCGGCAAGGTAAAGCCGGCGCTGTCCACTTTCATTTGCTGCAGCGCGAAAATAAGGAATAATGCGCGTTCCAAAACAAGCGCCGGACGGTTCGCCGTCACGGGCGCGGTCGGTGCCAAATGCGTCGCGTGGACGCTTTGACGTGCCCTTTTGTCTGAAGAGAGGAGAAGTCTCATGGTAGTCGCCGTGTACCCGGGCACGTTCGACCCGCTGACGCGCGGTCACGAAGACCTCGTTCGGCGCGCGTCGAGCATTTTCGACACGCTGGTGGTCGGCGTTGCCGACAGCCGCAACAAGAAGCCATTTTTCACGCTCGAAGAGCGCCTCGACATCGCTCACGAAGTGCTCGGGCACTACCCGAACGTTCAGGTGATGAGCTTCAAAGGGCTATTGAAGGATTTCGTGCGCACCAACAACGCGCGCGTGATCGTGCGCGGCCTGCGGGCTGTGTCGGACTTCGAATATGAGTTCCAGATGGCCGGCATGAATCGCTATTTGCTGCCCGACGTCGAAACCATGTTCATGACGCCGTCCGATCAGTACCAGTTCATCTCGGGCACGATCGTGCGTGAAATCGCCCAGCTCGGCGGCGACGTCAGCAAGTTCGTGTTCCCGTCGGTCGAGAAATGGTTGACGGAAAAAGTCGCCGCGATGGATCCGGCCAGCGGCGCTTCGGCGGGACAACCGTAACCGGCGTAAACTGTTGGTTTGACGGATCAAAGCCGGCTGCGGCCGGCGTGAAGTGAGAGAAGTATGGCCTTGATGATTACCGACGAGTGCATCAATTGCGACGTGTGCGAGCCTGAGTGCCCGAACGACGCAATTTCGATGGGCCCGGAAATCTACGTGATCGACCCGAAAAAATGTACCGAGTGCGTCGGGCATTTCGACGAGCCGCAGTGTATTCAGGTGTGCCCGGTCGAATGTATTCCGCGCGACCCGGACCATCTGGAGACGCCTGATGGCTTGATGGCGAAGTACCACGCGCTGCAGGTCGCGAAGGGCGCCTGAGGTACGAAGTCAAAAGAAAACGGCGGGGCTTTTTGGCCTCGCCGTTTTCTTTTGGCGGTGATGCTTTTGCGCGGTCCTATCCCACGTACGCGCTGAATATCTCGCGCAACGCGTCCAGCAGAATGTCGCATTCGGCGTCGGTGCCGACCGAGATGCGCAGATGCTGGTCGATGCGCGGCGCCTTGAAATGGCGCACGAAGATCTCCTTTTCCCTCAGTCGCAGCACAAGCGTCGCGGCGTCGTAGCCCTCATGGCGAGCGAACAGCAGATTCGCCGCCGACGGCACCACCTCGAAGCCCAATGCCGTCAGCCCCGCAGCCAGTCGCTCGCGGCTTGCCACGACTTTGGCGCAGGTGTCGCGAAACCACGCGTCGTCTTCGTATGCCGCCACGGCGGCGACTTGCGCAAGGCGGTCGAGCGGATACGAGTTGAAACTGTCCTTCACGCGGTTCAGCGCGCCGATCAACTCCGGGTTGCCGAACGCAAAGCCGACGCGGATTCCGGCCAGCGAACGCGACTTCGACACGGTCTGTACGACCAGCAGATTCGGATAACGGTCGATCAGACCGATGGCCGATTCGGCGCCGAAATCCACATAGGCTTCGTCGATCACCACGACGGAATCGGGATTGCTCGCCACCAGGCGCTCGATATCGGCGAGCGGCAGCGGCCGGCCGGTCGGCGCATTCGGATTCGGGAACAGGATGCCGCCATTCGGCGACTTGTAGTCGTCGACGTTGATCGCGAAGCTGTCGTCCAGCGGGATGGTCCGGTAGTCGACTTCGAAAAGGCGCGCATACGTCGGATAGAAGCTGTACGTGATGTCCGGAAACAGCAGGGGCTTGTCGTGCTTGAGCAAGGCCTGGAACGTGAGTGCGAGCACTTCGTCAGAGCCGTTGCCGGCAAACACCTGTTCCGCGCGGATGCCGTGGTACGCGGCCACCGTTTCGCGGAGCTTGTACGCAGTCGGATCGGGGTAGCGCCGCAGCGATTCGGCCGCGTCGCCCAGTTCCCGCCGGATCGCTTCGAGCACCCGCGGCGACGGCGGATACGGATTCTCGTTGGTATTCAGCTTGACCGGATGCGCGACCACGGGCTGTTCGCCCGGCACATACGGCGTCAGACGGTGAACGATGTCACTCCAATAGCGGCTCAAGCGGTTCTCCTCCCAAACAAGATCGTTGCTGTCGACGGCGTTACGGCAAGCTGGCTTCCAGCGAAACAGTCTAAGGGTTGCGATGCAGTTGCATCATTGCGCGTTCCAGTTCGCCCTTGATGATTTGCGGCATGACGGCAAGCCCACGCTCGATCGACGCATCGATCACGTCCTGCTCTTCCCGGCGCGGCGGCTTCAGCACGTAGTTGGCGACGTCGGGCTTGGCACCGGCGCGCGCGCTCTCAGGAATCAGGTCGCGCGGATGGCCGATGCCGATCCGCAGCCGCCAATACTGCTGCGACGACAGATGCGCGGTAATGTCCTTCAGCCCGTTGTGGCCGCCGCTGCCGCCGCCGAGCTTCAGCTTGATGCTGCCGGGCGGCATGTCGAGTTCGTCGTGCGCGACCAGGATTTCGTCGGGGAGAATTTTGAAGAACTGCGCAACCGCCACGACCGATTGGCCGGAACGGTTCATATACGTCTGCGGTTCCAGCAGATGTACTTCCTCGCCGTGAAGCCGTGCCTTGGCATAGAAGCCGTGGAAACGCCGTTCGTCGCGCAGCGTCGCGCCTGCTTCGCGCGCCAGTTGATCGACCAGCCAGAAGCCGGCGTTGTGGCGCGTCGCGGTATATTCGGCGCCCGGATTGCCGAGGCCGACGATCAGCTTGATCATGATTGCGTAGGTCCGTCTGGCCCGAAAGCTGAACGCAGCCGAGCCGAAAAAAACCGAAAAAAAACCCGCCGGGGCGAACCTCGGCGGGTCACGTCGACCGTTTCATTCAAACGGATCGAGAGGATTTCTTGCTCTTTGCCTGAGGCGCCCTTAAGCAGCCGGCTTTTCGCCTTCGCCTTCAGCAGCAGCGGCGTCGCCTTCAGCGATTGCGCCAGCCGGGATCGTTGCAGCTGCGACCACCGGGTTTTCTGCTTCGACGTGAGCAACCAGCGACACACCTGCCGGCAGCTTGATGTCTTTGGCGTGAACCGAGTGACCTGCTTCGATCGTCGCCAGATCAACTTCGAGGAATTCCGGCAGTGCCGACGGCAGGCACTCGATTTCGATTTCGTTGATGACGTGCGAGATCACCGCGCTCGACAGCTTCACTGCCGGGTTCGATTCCTGGTTCATGAAGTGCAGCGGCACCTTGGTGTGCAGCTTCTTCTTCGCGTCGACACGTTGGAAGTCCACGTGCAGCACGAGCTGACGGAACGGGTGGTATTGCACGTCGCGCAGCAGAACCTGTTGCGACTTGCCTGCCACTTCCAGATCGAGGATCGACGAGTGGAAAACTTCTTTCTTCAGCGCGTGCCACAGCGCGTTGTGGTCCAGTTCGACCAATTGCGTTTCAGCACCAGCGCCATATACGATGCCCGGGGTCTTGCCCGAGTTACGCAGGCGGCGGCTCGCACCCGTACCTTGCAAAGAACGCTCGAAAGCGACTACTTTCATTTTGAATCTCCAATGCACTGCCCGCGACCAGGCAGTAAAAACGGGGCCTCCAAGCCAGATGGCTGAGGCCCCAGAGCTGCGGCACGAACCTTCGTTCGTTCATGCCGATTGTGCAAAAGCGCAGCTTGCCGCCAGAAGCGGCGCACTGCGCCTTCGCAAATACTTAACTTTCAGCGAACAGCGACATGACCGAATCGCCGCGGCGAATCCGCGAGAACGTTTCGGCAAGCAGGCCGGCGCTGGTCAACGAACGGATCTTTGCGCACGAGCGGGCTTCTTCGCCTAGCGGGATCGTGTCCGTGACAACGAGTTCGTCGAGTGCGGAAGCCGCGATACGCTCGCCCGCGCCGCCCGACAGAACCGGGTGCGTGGCGTAAGCGAACACCTGCTTTGCGCCGCGTTCCTTCAAAACTTGTGCTGCCTTGCAGAGCGTGCCGGCGGTGTCGACCATGTCGTCCATGATCACGCAGGTACGGCCTTCGACTTCGCCGATGATGTTCATCACTTCGGCAACGTTCGCCTTCGGGCGGCGTTTGTCGATGATCGCGAGATCGCAATTCAGTTGCTTGGCCAATGCCCGGGCACGCACCACGCCGCCGACGTCCGGCGAAACGACCAGCAGGTTCTCGTAGTTCTGCTTGCGCAGATCGCCGAGTAGCACGGGCGTAGCGTAGATGTTGTCGACCGGAATGTCGAAGAAGCCTTGGATCTGGTCGGCGTGCAGATCCATCGTAATGATCCGCTCGACGCCGGCGATTTCCAGCATGTTCGCCACGATCTTCGCCGAGATGGCGACGCGCGCGGAACGCGGGCGGCGATCTTGACGAGCATAACCAAAGTAAGGGATGGCTGCGGTGATCCGGCCGGCGGATGCGCGCTTGAGCGCATCGACCATGATCATCAGTTCCATCAGGTTGTCGTTCGCCGGTGCGCACGTGGACTGCAGGACGAAGACATCCTTGCCACGCACGTTTTCCTGAATCTCGACTTGGATTTCACCGTCCGAGAAACGGCTAACCATTGCTTTGCCGAGGGGAATACCGAGGATTTTGACGACTTCCTGTGCAAGCGCGGGATTTGCGTTGCCAGTAAAAACCATCAGGCCGTCATGGCTGCTCATCGTGCACCTGCTTCAGGCTGGGGGCGAGGGAAATGCGAGAATTTTGGCAGGGGAGGAAGGAGTCGAACCTTCGAATGCCGGAATCAAAATCCGGTGCCTTAACCAACTTGGCGACTCCCCTACACTAACTTTGAGCTTCACCGAACGAGGAGCGTTCGACGATGCAAAACTTATGACGCGAAAGTAAAGAGTGGATGCTGATCGAGACCTGCGGTCACTGCGCTATTCCATTCGGCTGGCAGTTTGGCTTGCACCGCTTCTGCTTCAGCTTTACTTCGGAACGCGGCAAAAACACTCGCACCTGATCCAGACATCCGCGCTGGCGCGACGTTTTCAAACCATCGCAACACATGCGCTACTTCCGCGTATTTTCCTACGACAACCTGCTGCATGTCATTGCGGCCGAAACTTTCTGGCCACTCAGTGTTGCAGCTAAGTTCTGCAGGAAAGTCCGTAATTGTGAGGGGTTTTGAATCTCTTGTCAACGCTTTTTCAGAGAAAATCGCTGCAGTCGGAACATGAACCCTCGGCGTCACTACTAGGAAATGGCGCGGCGGCAATTGTACAACGTCTAAAGCTTCTCCGACACCCTGTGCGAACGCATTTTTTCCGAAAACAAAAAACGGCACATCGGCGCCAAGTTTCAATGCCAGCGCCTGCAACTCCAGGCGCGGCAGATTGAGCTTCCACAGACGGTTCAGCGCGAGCAGCGTCGTCGCCGCATCAGAGCTGCCGCCGCCAAGGCCGGCACCCATCGGCAGACGCTTGTCGATTTCGATATCGACGCCTTCAGGCGAGCCCGTATGCGCTTTGAGCAGCGTCGCCGCGCGCACAGTCAGGTCGTGTTCCGGCGGCACGTCGGCGATTTCGGTGCTGCGCGTGATGAGTCCGTCCTCACGTCGCGTGAAGTGCAGCGTGTCACCCCAGTCGAGCAACTGGAAGACCGTTTGCAGCGTGTGATAGCCATCCGGCCGGCGGCCTGTGATGTGCAGGAAGAGGTTGAGTTTCGCTGGCGCGAGGCAATCGCGCAGCGAATCGGTCGTTTCAATCATGAGTCGAGGCTACATGCGCCAGATGGCGCCGAAGAAGCGGCAAGGTTGCGCGAGACGGCGCGAGGTTACTGATCCAGCACGAGCTTGATGTCGAGCGGCGGTTCCGAACGGCTCAGGTTGATGCGCTTCACACCAGTGGCGGGCGCGTCGGCATAAGCCAGATAGTCGATCGTCCAGCCGTCCTGTGTGATTTGCTTGAGCCGCGACGGTTGCTCGGGATCCTTCTCGGTCCTGGCGCGCGAAGTGGGCGCCGGCGACGGTTGCAGCCAATAGCGCAGCCCTTCGACCGGCAACGCGAAGCCGAGCGCATTCTGCATCAGCGTGGAGACGTTATCCGCGGTGAGCGGCTGGCGATTCGGCAGCTCCAGCGTTGCCGAAGCCGGCGACGACGTCACCACCGCCAGCGTCTGGCCGAGCGGGTTGCGCAACTGCAGGGTCACGGTGTCGCCGGTTTCCCGCCACGTGAAGTTGCCGTAAGCGTTGCGCTGCTGGCCGTTCTGATCGTTGTACTGGACCGCGAAACGGCCTTGGTAAGCACGGCTCGTCTGCGCGGTGACGGAAGTCGCGGCATTCGACGTGGACGGCCCTTGCGGTTTGACCGATGCACAACCGGCCAGTGCGACGACCGCTGCCGCAGCGAAAGCGAACGCGGCGCTGCGCGGCGCCCGAGGAAAGTAAATCAAACGGGAAAGACGCATCAAAGATCGTTCACCTGAAGACGTTGGAGCGTTTTGACAAGCGTGTCGTTGTCCGGTTCGAGCTTGCGCGCATCGCGGAAAGCGGCGCGCGCCTGATCCTGATTGCCGGTTTTCCATAGCACTTCGCCGAGGTGCGCGCCGATTTCGGCGTTCGGCTGCATGTCGTACGCTTTGCGCAGCAGCTTGATTGCGTCCGAGGTGTTGCCCATCCGGTATTTGACCCAGCCGACGCTGTCCATGATGAACGCGTCGTTCGGCGCCAATGAGGATGCCTTCTCGACCAGCTTATCCGCTTCGGCGAGGCGCTGATTGCGATCGGCCAGCGAGTAGCCGAGCGCGTTATACGCTTGCGGATTGTCGGGCTGCGTCTGGATCAGCTTGCGCAACTGCGCTTCCATGACGTCGTAATGGCCGGTTTTCTCGGCGGACATCGCGTAGTCGTAGGTCAGATCGGGGTCGTCGGGAAATTGCGCCGTGGCTCGCTGCAGGCGTGATTCCGCCTCCGGGTAGCGCTTCGCGTCGAACAGGATCGCCGCGTCGGTGCGGGAGATCAGCGCCTGGTCGCGCGGATCCGGCGCCGGCAGGTTAGCCAGCAGCTTGCGTGCGTCGTCGGTCTTGCCCTGCTTGGCGAGCAATTGCGCGCGCGTGATCTGCGCCGGCACATATTGCTGGCTCGACGGCGAGATCTTGTTCAGCCAGTCGCTCGCGGCCGCTTCATCCTTCTGCTCGAGCGACAGTTGCGCAAGGTAGATGTACGCCTGGCCCGGATCGGCGCCCTGCGTTTTTTCGGCTTGCTGGGCGTACTGCGTCAGGTAGGTTTGCGCGTCGGCGAAATTCTTCTGCTGGATCTTGATCAGCGCGAGCGCCATGAGCGGCGTCAGCTCGTTCGCGTTGTTCTTGTGCATGGTCTCGAACTGCTTCTGCGCGTCGTCCAGACGGTCGCTCGCGAGATACATCTGCGCAAGCGCGAGACGCGCGTCATGCGATTTCGGATTCTGCTGCACGTACTTTTCGAGCGAAGCGATGCCTTCCTTGCGCTCTTCCGGGCCCATTTGCGACAGCGTCAGCGCTGCCGGTAAATAGTCGGGCTTGAGCGCGAGCGCCTGTTCGAGCGACTTGCGCGCGCCCGGTGCGTCGTCCGATACGAGTTGCTGGCGTGCGATCGCCAGTTGCGCTTCGGGCCGGTTCATGTCGTTCTTGAGCAGATCCTGCAACACGTGCAGGCCGCCGATCCGGTTCGGGCCGCGCGAGAGCAGCAACTGCAACGCGAGGATCGCGCTGCCGCGATTGTCGGCGGGTACGCGTGCGAGTTCACGGGCGAGGATGGGCGCCGCGTCGTCAGGTTTGCCGGACAACACGAGCAGCGATGCGTCGAGTTGCGCGGCGCGTTCCGAGTTCGGCGCATACTGCTGCCACAATTGCGCGGCGGCCAACGCGTCCGACGGACTCTGCGCGGCCAGCGCGATCTCGGTGGCGCGCTGCGCCATACGCGGATCGTGCGTGTCCCGCGCGAGCGCGAGGTAAGTCTGATAGGCGGGCGCCGGTTGGTCGCGCTGCAGCGCGACCTCGGCAGCGAGCACCTGGAATACGATCTGGCTCGTTAGCGGCACGCCGGGCAGCGACTTCTGGTCTTCCGCCGATGCCGGGCCGAGCGGATCCGGCAAGGTGACCGAGGTGTCATCCGAGTCCGGCGAGGGGTCCTGCGCGTAAGCGGGCACGGCCGCCAGTGCCCAGACTGCGAGCGCTGCCGCACCGAGCATCCGGCGAGCGGACACGGCGTGCGGTACGCGGAATGCGCTAGCCGGGCGCTTCAAAAACAGCTTCACGAAGGACAAGTTCATGGAAATCCGTTCAATGTTTCGGACGATTGTAACGCGCTCGCTACAATACGCGCACAACCACTCACGCAAGTTGCACACCAGTTAGACATGCCAGAGTTGCCAGAAGTTGAGGTTACCCGACGGGGAATCGAACCGTATGTGTCCGGGCGCAAGGTTGAGCGCGTGGATGTGCGCACGCCCGCATTGCGCTGGCCAATTCCGGCCGATCTTGCGAAAACCTTGCGCGGCCATGTGGTGCGCAAGGTCGAGCGGCGCGGCAAGTACCTGCTGTTCGAGATCGACGCGGGCTGGTTCATCGTGCATCTTGGCATGACTGGGACGTTGCGGGTGCTGCGTCACGTGCCGCATCCGCCGGCCGCGGCGAAGCACGATCACATCGACTGGATTTTCGACGAGTTCATTTTGCGCTATCGCGATCCGCGGCGCTTCGGCGCGGTGCTGTGGCACCCGCGCGAAGCCGGCGACGTGCTCGAGCATCCGTTGCTCGCGAGCCTCGGCGTCGAACCGTTTTCGCCCGCGTTCTCCGGCGCGCTGATGCACCGGCTCACGCGGGGGCGCAAAGTCTCGGTGAAGCAGGCACTGCTGGCGGGTGAAGTCGTGGTCGGCGTGGGCAATATCTACGCGTCGGAGAGCCTGTTTCGCGCCGGCATCCGGCCGACCACCGCGGCGGGGCGCGTCTCGCTCGTGCGCTACGAGTTGCTGGCCGACGCCGTGCGTGTGACGCTCGCCGCCGCCATCGAGAAGGGCGGCAGCACGTTGCGCGACTTCGTCGGCAGCAACGGCGAAAGCGGTTACTTCCAGCTCGATTATTTCGTCTATGATCGCGCCGGACTGCCATGCCGCGTGTGTGGAACGCCGATCAAACAGATCGTGCAAGGGCAGCGTTCAACGTATTTCTGTCCCACCTGCCAGCGCTAAATCGTCGATGCCTTCTCGTTTAACTCCGCGTTCCACTTCGTCCGCCGCGCCGCAAGCGCCTGCCGTTCCAGTCATGTCTGATTTTTCCGTGCGTCTGATCGCGTGGCAGCGTCAGCATGGCCGGCATGATTTGCCGTGGCAGAACACGCGCGATCCGTATCGCATCTGGTTGTCGGAAATCATGCTGCAGCAGACGCAGGTGTCGACGGTGATTCCGTACTACGCGAAATTTCTCGCGCGTTTTCCGACCGTCGCCGCGCTCGCCGCCGCGCCGTCTGACGACGTGATGGCGTTGTGGGCCGGCCTTGGTTATTACATACGTGCACGCAACCTGCATCGCTGCGCGCAGGTCGTGGTCGAGCAACATGGCGGTGCGTTTCCGGCATCGGTCGAGGAACTGGCGGAATTGCCGGGCATCGGCCGCTCGACGGCGGCGGCGATCGCGTCCTTCGCATTCGGCGCGCGCGCGACGATTCTCGACGGCAACGTGAAGCGCGTGCTGGCGCGCGTGTTCGGCGTCGAAGGTTTCCCGGGCGAAAAGAAAGTCGAAAACGCGATGTGGACGCTGGCGGAGTCACTGCTTCCGTCGAACGCATCGGATGCGGACGTCAGCGCGTACACGCAAGGCTTGATGGATCTCGGCGCGACGCTGTGCGTGCGCGGCAAGCCGGACTGCCTGCGCTGTCCGTTCGCCGCCGACTGCGTCGCCAACCTGACCGGACGTCAGCGCGTACTGCCCACGGCGCGTCCGAAAAAGACCGTGCCGACGCGCCGCACATGGATGCTGGTGCTGCGCGACGGCAACGCGGTGATGCTGGAGAAGCGTCCGCCGTCCGGTATCTGGGGCGGCTTGTGGAGCCTGCCCGAAGCCGCCGACGAAGCCGCGCTCGCCGAACGTGCGCGCGCTTTCGGTGGCGACGGTGCGGTCTCTCCGCTTGCGCCGCTCACGCATGTGTTCACGCATTTCAAACTGGATATCGAGCCGCGCCTCGCGGAACTGGATCGCGGAGTCGGCGCTTTGGCCGCGCTGGGCGATGCCGACACCGCGTGGGTCGCGCTCAGCGATCTCGATTCGTTCGGTGTTCCGGCGCCCGTGCGCAAGCTGCTGGACGGGTTGCAGGGCTCGCTGATCTGATCAATCCGCCAGGAGCGCGGCGGCCGCCTTCAAAGTAATTGATGCTGCTGCATATAGTGATGAACCACGTCGATCCGCGCGCCGGCGTCCTGCAATTCCATCAATTTCTGGCGGGCACGCAGCGCGATCGGCAGCACTTCGGCTAGACGGTTCGACACCCATGACGGATCTTCGAGTCTGAACGGTTCCGCGAACGGCAGGCTGTCCGGATCGCGTTCGCGGATCGTCGCGATGATCCGTTCGAGCACTTCCGCGCATGCGCCGAATTTGGCGAGTTGCTCGTTGCCTTCGAGCGGCATGTCCTCGCCGAGCGGCTCAGCCATGCCGACCAGCAAACCGCTCGATTCGACGCGATGCGACAGCAGACGAAAACGCCGCGTGCCGCGCGCGCGAATCAGCAGCATGCCGAAGGCTTCGACATCGCACTCATCGATTTCAGCGAGACAGCCGATTGCTTCGGGCACCGAAGGCTCCTCCGCACGCGCCACTTCCGCGCCGCTTTTCAGCAGACATACACCGAACGGCGTTTTTTCACGCAGACAGTCGCGCGCCATGTCGAGATAGCGCGCTTCGAAAATCTTCAGCGGCAGCAGTCCGTCGGGAAACAGCACCGTATGCAGCGGAAACAGCGGCACATCGGCAAGCACAGTAGAAGTAGAAGACATGGCGCAACGCTTCGAGTTGAGGCCGCGCGATGCGGCCGGTTAAGCCACTAACTTCGATGATTCGCCGGCTTCAACCGGCGCATCGCGGTGCCGCACAATGACATTCGCCGACGTTGCGAGACGCGCGGCGAGCGTCTCCGCAATGAATACCGAGCGGTGCTGGCCGCCCGTGCAACCGATCGCGACGGTCAGATAACTGCGGTTGTCGTCGCGGAAATGCGGGAGCCACTTGGCGAGAAATTTTTCGATGTCGTCGATCATTTCGTGCACGACCGGCAGCGCATCGAGAAAATCGATCACCGGTTTGTCGAGGCCCGTGAGCGGCCTCAATTCATGATCGTAGTACGGGTTCGGCAAGGTGCGCACATCGAACACGAAATCCGCGTCGAGCGGCACGCCGCGTTTGAAACCGAACGACTCGAACATCAGCACGAGCCCTGAATCTTTCTGCTCGATGAAGCGCTTGACCCAAGCACGCAGCACGTTCGCGCGCAGATTGCTGGTGTCGATCTGATGGCCGAACTCCGCCAGACCCGCCACGAGTTCACGTTCGCGTTCGATCGCTTCGGCGAGCGAGGTGAGCAGGCCGACGTCGGCGTCGTGCGACGTGGAACCGGACAGCGGATGGCGGCGGCGCGTTTCGGAGAAGCGTTGAATCAGCGACTGCGTGCTTGCGTTGAGGAAAAGCACGCGCACGTCGTGGGCACGGGACAGGTCGCGGATCATGGCGGGCATTTCATCGAGCGAGGCGCTCGAGCGCGCGTCGATCGCGACCGCGAGGCGGTCTTGCCCGTCCTCGGCGAGATAGGAGGCCAGTTGCGGCAGGAAGCGCGGCGGCAAGTTGTCGACGCAGTAATAGCCTGCGTCTTCAAGCGCGTTCAGGGCAACTGATTTGCCGGAGCCGGATATACCGGTGATCAGGATTATGCGCATGGAGTCGTCAAAACCGTACATTTCATCATAGCATCTGGTCCTACCGCGCGTACCCGCGGCCTGCCGTTGACTGCGGATACGGCCGAGTCTTGCGGACTCAGATCAGTTTGCCGGGAAACTGGCTGTCGGGGTCTTGCATGGCGAGGCGCTGGCGATCCATGAAGTCGCGCAGCGTGTCGATGCCGCGCAGTTGCAGGATCGTGTTGCGCACGGCGGCCTCGACCAGCACGGCAAGGTTGCGGCCGGCCGCCACTTGAATCGTGACCTTGCTGATCGGCAGGCCGAGCACGTCGACCGTCTGGCTTTCCAGCGGCAGCCGCTGGAATTCGCCATCGGGACGGCGGACCAGTTGCACGATCAGTTTGAGCTTCATTTTCCGACGCACCGCGGTTTCACCGAAAATCGTCTTGATGTCGAGCAGGCCGAGGCCGCGCACTTCCAGCAGGTTTTGCAGCAGCGGCGGGCAGCGACCTTCGACGAAGTCGGGACCGAGGCGCACGAAATCGACCGCGTCGTCGGCAACGAGACCGTGGCCGCGGCTGATCAGTTCCAGCCCGAGTTCGCTCTTGCCGAGGCCCGAGTCGCCAGTGAGCAGCACGCCCATGCCGAGAATGTCGAGAAACACGCCGTGCAACGTGGCACGCGGCGCGAGAATGCGCGACATGTAGAGGCGCAGGCTGTCGATCACCGCGGCGGCGGACATCGGCGTGGTGAACAGCGGCGTGGACGAGCGCGTGCAGCGCAGGACCAGTTCCGGCGGTGCGGCGACGCCGCCCGCCACCACCAGAAACGGCGGTTCCAACGCAATCAGCTCGGCCATGTGGCGCGAGCGGTCTTCGTCGGTTTGGCGCTTGTAGTAGTCGATTTCGGCGTCGCCGAGCACCTGGATCCGGTTCGGGTGGATCAGGTTCAAGTGGCCGACGAGGTCGGCGCTCGACGTGGCATTGGCGACCGATTCCGAAGAAAAGCCGCGCTCCCAGCCTTCATGCCCCGTCAGCCAGCTGAGCTTCAGCATGGCCGCGTTATCGTCGAAAATGCTTTGGGCGTTGATGCTGGACGTATCCATGAGTCAGTGACTCCAGTGTGGGCCGCTTGCCGGACAAAGCAACGGCCGCGCTAGCGCGGGCCGGTTGCGTTGTCAGACTGTATCCGCACCTGCGCGGATCACCGGCGTGCGGATAACCGCCGATGCATCAAGGTTGCCACTGAGTGAGCAGGCGATGCAATGATTCGCGGTCTTCTTCCGTATGCAGACGCTCGCGGGCTTCGCGATCGGACAGCAACTGCGCGATTTCCGAAAGGATTTCGAGGTGCTGTTGGGTGGCCTGTTCGGGCACGAGCAGGAAGATGAGCAACGAGACCGGCTGACCGTCGGGCGATTCGAAGGGGATGGGTTCGGCAAGACGGACGAACGCGGCGAGCGGCTGCTTCAAGCCTTTGATCCGGCCATGCGGAATCGCCACGCCTTCACCAAGGCCAGTCGATCCGAGGCGCTCGCGCGCGAACAGATTGTCAGTGACCGTGCTACGG
The DNA here is from genome assembly GCF_003634175.1 of Paraburkholderia sp. BL17N1. NCBI lineage: Bacteria > Pseudomonadati > Pseudomonadota > Betaproteobacteria > Burkholderiales > Burkholderiaceae > Paraburkholderia > Paraburkholderia sp. BL17N1. Next base: position 952,485 of record NZ_RBIW01000001.1, on the reverse strand, counting down.
GCGATGCCGTTCTGGTTCTCGAAGATCAGGCCCGCTTGCTCGAACACACGTTTCTTGCTGGTGACCGATAGTCCGACGACGACGTTCTCGAGGGGAAGAAATTTGGCTAAACGATTCATGTTGACAGGCGAAAACGTGGCCTGGGTTCTCCTCGCTGGGGCGTTTGAGTGGCGTTCCATTCGTTCGATGCTCACGGCGACATGCGTTGGAGTCCGAAAGCGCAGGACTCCGGCCGACCGACTTTCGCTTTAGCTTACCTGACCCCGATGGTAACCGGAACATTATAGAACAGGGTAGCCACGGATGGTGCGGCGCGCCATCAATGCGTATTGAGTTCTTTTGAAGCGAGGGCACAGGGTGCGACGCCGCGCGAAAAGCAGCGTCCGGAAACAAAAAACCGCCCGGGTCCGGGCGGTTTCGCTGGTTAAGGGAAGACGAAGAGCCAATGAAGAAACGAAAAGCGCCTTCTGGTTTCCCTTATTGCGGCGGCACGTCGAGTTGCGGCGCCGGTTGATACTTGATCGCCTCATGCGCATGGCCTTGCAGACGATCCTTATGGCGGATGACTTGCCGGTCAAGCTTGTCGATCATCAGATCGATCGCAGCGTACAGGTCGCTGTCACAGCTCTCGACAAAGATGTCCTTGCCCTTGAGATGCAGGTTGATTTCAACCTTTTGACGCTTTTCCTTTTCCTTGTGGTTGTCGACCGAGAGGACCACACTGCCGTCGATGACCTGATCAAAATGTCTTAGCACCCTATCCAGTTTGGTGATCACGTATTCGCGCAACGCAGGCGTTACTTCGAGGTGGTGTCCACTGATCTGCAGATTCATAGTGCTTCTCCAAGCTAATGGCCGCTTGGTCCGCACGATGACGAAGGTCCGGTCGATCTGTCGGCTTGCCTGAGTCGCCCCCCGGTGGCTGACTGCTGGCAGGTCGCATCGGCCGGCCTGTCCGCCAACTGCGGAGCGGCCGGTAAATGCCCGCCGCGGAAGGCGACGGGCTCAAGACAAACGCCGGGCCGCCCCAAGTTGTCTTGCCCCCTCGGGGGGCTGGTGCGAAGCGACAGCTTGGGGGCGCGCTACAGAGACTTGCGCAGGTTGACTGCCGGGATCTTGAGCGCTTCACGGTACTTCGCAACGGTACGCCGTGCGACCACGAAGCCCTGTTCCGCCAGCAGTTCGGCTATGCGACTGTCCGAAAGAGGAGATTTCGGGTTTTCCGCTCCTATCAGTTGCTTGATAAGCGCGCGGATCGCCGTTGAAGACGCCGCGCCGCCCGTGTCAGTCGAAACGTGTGATCCGAAGAAGTACTTAAATTCAAGCGTCCCGAATGGGGTCAGCATGTATTTACCGGTTGTCACACGCGAGACAGTTGACTCGTGTAGGCCCAGCGTATCAGCAATTTCCCGCAAAACCAAGGGGCGCATGGCAATTTCGCCGTGGACAAAAAAGCTCTTCTGACGTTCCACAATTGCCTGCGCCACGCGCAGAATCGTCTCGAAACGCTGCTGGATATTTTTGATCAGCCAACGCGCTTCCTGCAGTTGCTGGCGCAACGAACCACTGCCCGGATCGCCCCGGTTATTGCGCAGAATATTCGCGTACAAATGATTAATCCGCAGCTTCGGTACCACCTCCGGGTTCAGCTCGGCCTGCCAGCCCTGTGCCGTTTTGCGCACCATGATGTCCGGAACGACATAGTCCGCTTCGGCCTTGCCATAGGCCGCGCCCGGAAACGGTTCTAGCGAGCGGATCAGCACGTGCGCATCGCGCAGATCGTCGTCGTTGGCCTTCAGATGCTTGCGCAGTCGCGTGAAATCGCGCGCCGCGAGCAGTTCGAGATGGTGAGCGACGATGTCGAGCGCGAGCGTGCGTGTAGGCGAGCCATCGAGCCGCAACAATTGCAGCTTGAGACATTCCGACGCGGAACGCGCGCCGACCCCGGCCGGGTCGAAGCTATGCAGCAGCGCAAGCGCGGCGTTCATTTCGTCAAGGTCGACTTCGAGCTCTTCGGGCAGATCGGCCAGCACTTCTTCGAGCGTGGCGGCCAGGTAGCCGTCGTCGTCGAGTGATTCGATCAGGAAGGTGATCAGCGCCCGGTCGCGCTGGCTTGCCTGGGTGACGCGCAATTGCGCCATCAGGTGATCGCGCAGCGAGGTGCTCGATTCATGGATTTGCAGCGGCGGCAGGTCGTCGTCGTCAGAGGCGTTGCCGGAGCGGCCGTAGTCGTCGAGATTCCATTGCGACGCGTCGCCGTTGCCGTCGCCCGCAAGGCCGTTGTATTCGTCGACGCCCTGAGGCTCGCCGTTCTCGGCGCGCTCGCTGCTGGACGAGGACGATGTACTGCCGCCCATCTGGTCGGGCGGCGGGGAGGAGTTGGGCGCCTGCGCGATCAGCGAGCCGTCGGCCGCTACGCGCAGCGGGCTCGCGATCCAGTCGTCCTCGTTTTCGAGGAGCGGATTCTGCGAGATCGCCATTGCAACTTCTTGCTGCAGTTCGAGCGTAGACAGCTGAAGCAGCCGGATGGACTGCTGCAGCTGCGGCGTCAGCGCAAGATGCTGCGATAGGCGGAGTTGGAGGCTGGCTTTCATGGCAAGTTGAGATTCATTGTAGAGAGTTTGCCACGACCGCGATACCTTGCGACATTCGCAATTACGCGTGCGCCAGTTTTGGGCGGCGGCGGGCGCAAGACGGCCCGGCTCAAAAATGCGGATGTGCGGTTGCCGCATGGAGAGGCCGGCCGGTGCGCGCTCGCACGGCCGGTAATCCCTCATGCGCTTACATGCGGAAGTGCTCGCCCAGATAGACGCGCCGCACGCTTTCGTTTTCGATGATCTCGCTCGGCGCGCCGGCGGCCAGCACGCTGCCGTCGCTGATGATGTAGGCGTGATCGCAGATGCCGAGCGTTTCACGCACGTTGTGGTCGGTGATCAGCACGCCGATATTGCGCTGCTTCAGAAATTTAACGATCTTCTGAATTTCCAGCACGGCGATCGGGTCGACGCCCGCAAACGGTTCGTCGAGCAGAATAAAGCTCGGATTGGTAGCCAGCGCCCGGGCGATCTCGACCCGGCGACGCTCGCCGCCCGACAGCGAGAGCGCCGGATTTTCGCGCAAGTGCGCAATCTGCAACTCGTCGAGCAAGGCTTGCGTGCGGCTCGTGATGGCGTCTTTGCTGAGCCGCGCGCCGTTGTCTTCGTGCTGCAATTCCAGCACCGCGCGAATGTTTTCTTCGACGCTCAGCTTGCGGAACACCGAAGCTTCCTGCGGCAGATACGACAAACCCAGCGAAGCGCGCTTATGGATCGGCAGCAGGCTGATCGACTTGCCGTCCAGATCGATCTCGCCCGCGTCGAGCGGCACGAGGCCGACGATCATATAGAACGATGTGGTCTTGCCCGCGCCGTTGGGGCCGAGCAGACCGACCACTTCGCCGCTTTTCACGTCGAGCGACACGTCTTTGACGACCGTGCGCGAGCCGTAACGCTTCTTCAGGTTGCGCACCACCAGCGAACTGCTGGTGCCGGCCGGCTTGCGATTGGGGAGGGACGCTGAGGTGCTCACTGGTTCGGGGCTCCCTGGATCGTCGTGGACGGCGCAAGCGTGGCCGACGCACCGTTCAGCGGCGCTGCGCCGCCATTGCGCGGCGACAGCATGGCGCGCACGCGGCCAGTCGGGTTGCCCGGGCCGGCGACGTCCTTGCCCGCCTTCGCCGTGTAGAAGTCGTTCTGGCCGTCGTACGTGACAACGCTGCCGTGCACCTGGTCCATCACCGTGGAGAGGCCTTGCAGGCGCTTCACGGTAGCGTTGGTGGTAAGCGTGGTTAGATCCTGCTTGCCGTCGTAGTCGATACGAACAGCCGTGCCTTCAATGTACTCGTCGAGGCCTTCGCGCTTCTGGCGGAAGTACGACAGATTGCCGCCGCTCGAAGTGCCGGTGGCGTACTGATAGCCCTGCGGGTCTTGTGTCACTTCGACACGGTCGGCCTTGATGACGATCGTGCCTTTGGTGGCGACCACATGGCCTGTGAAGATGTTGACCTGCTTCAGGTCGTCGTAAGTCATGTTGTCCGCTTCGATGTTCAGCGGCTTGTCCTTGTCGGCACGGTCGGCGTGCGCGAGCGGCGCGAAGCCGGCAAGCGGCAACGCGACGATTAGCGCAGCGAGTCCGGCGCGCCACGCGGACAGGGTGCGTGGGCGGCCGGTATCAAAACGGGGGAACGATTCGTTCATGCAGTCACGCCTGGAATGGATTACCCGGGTTGCTTGGGCGAGCTGCCGCCTGCTTCGGACGGGGCGATGTTGCCTTTCACGTTGCCGAACAGCTGCATTACCCGGGTGACGTTGTTGTAGTTCATGCCGCTGGCAGTCATCACCGACATGCCGCGCTGAAGTTTAACCGGCTTTTCAGTCTCGATCACATCGTCGTTGACCAGCACCCTAAAATGCTGCGAATCCGCTTGCATCTGCGGATCTCCGTAGCCGGGCGCCCGCACGATGCGCGCGTTGTCGTACAGATCGACGATCGACGCATCACCATTCACCTTGCCGGTGTCGCCGGTTGCCGTGACGATCGGCTTGCCGGGCTGGAACGCGCGCATGGCCGGCTTGACCAGGTCGCTCAGCTCGTCGTCTTCGTAATGGATTAGCGACTGGGCGGTCAGCCGGTATTGCGTCGAGCCCGACTGATCGAGTTCGGAAACCGAGAAGTTGTCGGCGAAGTAGTCCGGCGTGTGCTCTTTGGGACGCACCACCCCTTCGTTCTGCCGGGGCAGGGTGGCTTGCAGCAGCCACCACGTGATACCGGCGAGCGCAGCCATGGCGACCAGCGGAATCAGTGACGTCAGGCGAAACTGGTTCATCCGACGAGGCCCCGCTGTTCGCCGCTACAGGCGGCCGCGAGCAGCGCTTCGTATTTGTGCTGCGCGCGCAGCAGCGTATCCACGACTTCACGCGCCGCGCCGTGGCCGCCGCGTGCCTCGCTGACCCAATGGGCCCGCGCGATCACTTCAGGATGCGAGTTGGCCGGCGCGGCCGCGAAGCCGACCTTCAGCATCACGGCGAGATCGACCCAGTCGTCGCCCATGTAGCCGCATTCTTCGGCGCTCAGGCCGGTTTGCTGCAACAGGTCCGCGAACGCCTGAGGTTTGTCCTGCACGCCCTGATAGACGTGCGTGACGTTCATTTCCTTCGCCCGTACCGCGACGATGCCCGACTTGCGCCCAGTGATGATCGCCGTCTCGATGCCGGCTTCGCGCAGCAGCTTCATGCCGTGGCCGTCCATCGAATGGAAGCCCTTCATCGTGTCGCCTTCCGCCGTGAACAGCAGGCCGCCGTCGGTCAGCACGCCGTCGACGTCGAAAATCATCAGCTTGACGCGGCTTGCGCGTTCGGTCGCGGTGGGCGGAGCAATGGCCATCAGATCACCTTCTTCGAGAACAGGTCGTGCATGTTGAGTGCGCCGATCAGCTTGCCTGCTTCGTCGACGACCAGCATCTGATTGATCCGGTGGCGCTCCATCAGTTCCACGGCTTCGACCGCGAGTTGATCCGGACCGATGGTGCGCGGGCCGGCGGTCATGACCGAGGCGATCGACAGTTCGCGGAAATCGCCGTCGCGTTCGAGCACGCGGCGCAGATCGCCGTCGGTAAAGATGCCGACGACGCGCTCATCCTGATCGACGATCGCGGTCATGCCCATGCGCTTGGCGGTCAACTGAAACAGCGCGTCGCGCACGGTGGCGTCGGGCGTGACCTTCGGCACCTGGTCGCCGGTACGCATGACGTCGCGGACATAAGTGAGCAGGCGCCGGCCGAGCGCACCGCCCGGATGCGAGCGCGCGAAGTCGTCGCGCCCGAAGCCGCGCGCGTCGAGGACCGCGACGGCAAGCGCGTCGCCCAGCGCGAGCGCGGCGGTGGTGCTGGCGGTGGGCGCAAGATTCATCGGGCAGGCTTCTTTCGCTACGCCGGAATTCAGGTGCACGTCGGCCAGTTGTGCGAGACTCGATGACGGACGGCCCGTCATGGCAATCAGCTTCGCGCCGAGCCGCTTGATGAGCGGGAGGATCGCCACGAGTTCTTCGGTTTCACCGGAATTGGACAGCGCGAGGAACACGTCCTCGGCGGTGACCATGCCGAGGTCGCCGTGGCTGGCTTCAGCGGGATGCACGAAGAACGCCGGCGTGCCCGTGCTGGCGAGCGTGGCCGCGAGCTTGCGGGCCACGTGGCCGGATTTGCCGATGCCGGAAACGACCACGCGCCCGCGGCAACCCAGGATGAAGTCGACCGCCCCGACAAAACCATCGTCGAGTTGATCGCGAAGCGCGCGCACGGCGTCCGCTTCGATGTCGAGCACGTCGCGAGCGAGCGCGAGTGCCCGGTCGCCATTGATTTTCGCTATCATTCGCGAAGTATAGCAAAGGCGCCTGTTCGCCGCGCCGGGCCTGCTGTGCCGAGCCGCTGTCTTTATCGCTGCCTTTAACGGCCCCTCAACCTTGTCGCACGGCGTTTCTCGTGCGCGGTTCCGCTGACGAACGAGGACGCTTTACCGATGCGTTTTTGCCGATGATTTCCCCCCTCGAAATGACGCTGTTCCTGCTGCTGGCATCGGTGGCAGGCGTGGTGGTGTTTCGCTTTCTGAATCTTCCGCCGATGCTCGGCTATCTGACGGTGGGCATCGTCGTCGGTCCGCATGCGTTCGGTCTGATTCCCGACTCGGCGGGCGCGCAGAACCTCGCCGAGTTCGGCGTGGTGTTCCTGATGTTTTCGATCGGGCTGGAGTTCTCACTCGCCAAGCTGCGCTCGATGCGCCGCCTCGTGTTCGGCCTCGGCCTGTTGCAGGTGATCGGCACGATCGCGGTGGCGGTCTCGCTCGGCTTCGTGCTGGAGCGCTGGGTGCACATCACGTGGCAAGCGAGCGTCGCACTGGGCGGCGCGCTCGCCATGTCGTCGACGGCGATCGTCAGCAAGATGCTGGCGGAGCGATTGGAAATCGAGACCGAGCACGGCCGCAATATCTTCGGCGTGCTGCTGTTCCAGGATCTGGCGGTGGTGCCGCTGCTCATCGTCATCGCTGCGCTGGGTGGCAACTCCGAAGATCTCGTCAGTTCGCTCGGCGTGGCGGCCATCAAGATCGTCGTGGCGTTGTCGCTGCTGTTGATCGTGGGCCAGCGCTTCATGACGCGCTGGTTCAACGTGGTGGCGCGGCGCCGTTCGCAGGAACTGTTCATTCTCAATCTGTTGCTGGTGACGCTGGGTTGCGCGTTCATCACGGACAAGTTCGGTTTGTCGCTCGCGCTCGGCGCGTTCATCGCCGGCATGCTGATCGCCGAGACGCCGTACCGGCATCAGGTGGAAGAAGACATCAAGCCGTTTCGCGACGTGCTGCTCGGGCTGTTCTTCATTACCACCGGCATGCTGCTCAATCCGCGCGTGATCTGGGAGCATCCGCTGATCGTGCTCGGCTTTCTGGTCGGCCCGATTCTGCTGAAAGCGATCATGGTGACGGGCCTGTCGCGCCTGTTCGGCGCGTCGCCGGGCGTCGCGATGCGCACCGGCATCGGCCTCGCGCAAGCGGGCGAGTTCGGCTTCGTGCTGCTGAATCTGATTCTCGACAAGCATCTCGTCGACGCCACCCTGCTGCAGGCGATTCTCGCAGCCATGCTGCTGTCGATGCTGGCCGCGCCGTTCATGATCCAGAACGCGGACCGGATCGTGCTGCGGTTGTCGTCGACCGAATGGATGATGCAGTCGTTGCAAATGACGCGCATCGCCACGCAGAGTCTCAAACAAAGCGGCCACGTGATCATTTGCGGCTATGGCCGGGCTGGGCAGAATCTGGCGCGCATGCTGGAACATGAAGGTTTGTCGTACGTCGCGCTCGACCTCGATCCTGATCGTGTCGCGGCAGCCGCGGCTGCGGGTGAATCGGTCGTGTTCGGCGATGCTGGGCGGCGCGAGTCGCTGCTTGCAGCCGGTATCCATCGGGCGGCAACGATTGCGATCACCTATGCGAATACGCCGTCGGCATTGCGCGTGCTGCACAACATCCACGAACTGGAGCCGACGCTGCCGGTGATCGTTCGTACTGTCGATGACGCCGATCTGGAAAAACTGCTGGCAGCGGGCGCGACCGAGGTGATTCCGGAAATCGTCGAAGGCAGTCTGATGCTCGCGTCGCACACGCTCGTCGTGATGGGCGTGCCGATGCGGCGCGTGGTGCGGCGGGTCGAGGAAATGCGCGACGAACGCTACGCGCTGCTGCGCGGCTATTTCCACGGCGCCGACGACGTGGACGACGACGACGGCCACGAACAGGTGCGGCTACAATCGGTGCCGGTCGACGAAAACGCGGACGCGGTAGGCCGGACGCTCGCGGACCTGGGCCTGTTCGAGATCGGCGTGGAAGTGACGGCGATTCGCCGGCACGGCATTCGCGGCGTCGAGCCGGATCCGTCCACCAAGCTGCGCGCGAGCGACATCGTGGTGCTGCGCGGTCTGCCCGAACAGTTGGCGGAGGCCGAGGAACGGCTCTCGAAACACCGGCGCGCGGGCGCCGCCGCGGCCTGAAATTTGCGCTCATGCCTGGCTGGGTGAGCCTGCCGGGCCGCCGCTCGTTTAGTTTTTCATCGGACCTGTCGAGGTCCATCCGGAGACATCATGTCCAACGCGCTCGCGAGCGCGCCGCTCGATGCGGCCGACTACATCAAAAGCCACATTCGCACGGTGCCCGACTGGCCGCAGCCGGGCGTGCAGTTTCGCGACATCACGCCGCTCCTGCAGGAGCCGAAGTCGTTGCGCGTGCTGATCGACCTGTTCGTGCAGCGTTATATCGACGCCGAGCTGGACTACATTGCCGGGCTGGACGCGCGCGGTTTCATCATCGGGCCGATTCTCGCGTATGAACTGAACCTCGGCTTCATTCCGATCCGCAAGGCGGGCAAACTGCCCTACAAGCGCGTCGCGCAATCATATGAGCTCGAATACGGCACGGCGACCGTCGAGATTCATGAGGACGCCTGCAAGCCGGGCGACCGCGTGGTGATCATCGACGATCTGATCGCGACCGGCGGCACGATGATGGCCGGCAAGATGCTGCTCGAGCGCCTCGGCGCGGTTGTCGTGGAAGGCGCAGCGATCATCGATCTGCCCGAGCTCGGTGGTTCGAAGCTGCTCAGCGAGGGCGGCCTCGCGCTTTATACGGTGACCCGATTCGACGGTCACTGATCACTCGCAGCCAAAAGCCGCTGCGAACTTCTTTCTGGTCACAAGAAGGTAAGAACGATGCCCAACTTCCTGCTGTTTCTCGCCACATCGATCGCCATTACCATGGCGCCCGGCCCGGACAATCTGCAAGTGCTCGCGCGCGGCATCTCGCAGGGCCGCGCGGCGGGGCTCGTCGCGGCGCTCGGCTTTGCGGCCGGCATCACGTTTCACACCACGCTCGCCGCGCTCGGCGTGGCCGCGTTGCTGCGCTCGTCGCCGGTGGCCTTCGAAGTCATCAAACTGGCCGGCGCCGCGTATCTGATCTGGATCGGCATCAAGGCGCTGCGCAGCCAGGGTCTCGCGACCGCGCACGAGCGCCCGCCGCAGCCGTTGATGGCGGTGTTTCGCCAGAGTGTGCTCGGCAATCTGCTGAACCCGAAGGTGACGTTGTTCTTCGTGGTGTTCCTGCCGCAGTTCGTGCAGCCGCACGGCACGCAAAGCGTCACGCTGCAGATGCTCGAACTCGGCGTGCTGTTCATGCTGCAGACCGTGGTGGTGTTCTCGCTGTTCGGCGTGTGCGCCGGGATGATCGGCGGTTGGCTGAAACGCCGTCCGCGTGTCGGTGTGTGGCTCGATCGCCTGGCCGGCGCCACGTTCATCGCAATCGGGATTCGCGTCGCGTTGCGTGATTGATGGGATTGCGCGGACATTAGTTTGGAGCGTTAAATGACTTTGCCATGCATTACCGCCGCGCGCCGCTTCGACGTGCAGGCGCATGTGCCGTTCTGTATCGACGCCGAACAGGTCGGCTGGATCCGCACGGGCGATGTGCCATTGCTTGCGCGCTGGCCCGATGTGTTCGATATCGACAGCGGCCGTGTGACTCTGGCGCCCGCATTCAATACGGTGGATTTGCGCAGCGCCGCGCTCGGTTCCGTGATCGGCGCGCTCGCCGCTGAAGACCGCATTCCGGGTTGGCGCAACGAGACCTACGCGATCCGCAATGCGTTCGATGCGCCGCCGCTCGCGTATATCGAACGCGCGGCGTCGCGCTTCTTCGGAACGATGACCTACGCAGTGCATCTGAACGGCGTCGTAGAATACGCGGATAGCGGGGCGCCCCGTGGCGCGCCGCAATTGTGGATCGCGCGCCGCAGCGACACCAAGGCGACCGACCCGGGCATGCTCGACAATGTGGTGGCGGGCGGGATCGGCTGGGGCTTCGGCGTCGCGGAAACGATCGTCAAGGAATGCTGGGAAGAAGCCGGCATTCCTGAGGAAATCGCCACTCGCGCGGTGGCGGGGCGCACTGCGCATGTGCTGCAATCGTTGCCGGAAGGCACGCAGGCCGAACAGATTTTTATCTACGACCTCGCGCTGCCGGCCGATTTCGCGCCGCGCAATCAGGATGGCGAAGTGGGTGAACACCGGCTCGCGCGTATCGACGAAGCGGCGCGCTGGATTGAGGAGGGCGCCATGACCGTCGACGCGAGCCTGGCCACGCTGGATTGCCTGCTGCGCCGCCGCTGGATCGATGAAGACGCGTGTACCGGCATCGAGGCGTTGTTCGTGCCGCCGGTATTCGCCTGAGCGCCGCATCGGTGCGCGCACAATGACCATGCCGAAGCGCGCCGCGTCGAACCAGACACACCGAACAAACCACGCATTGAAGAAGGGAGTCACCCAGGTCATGTCGACCGATCACAGCTTTATCCTCAAACTGTCGTGCGCCGACCGGCCCGGCATCGTTCACGCCGTATCGGGCTTTCTGTTCGAGCGTGGCAGCAATATTCTCGACTCCGCGCAGTTCGGCGACAGCCGCACCGGCGAGTTCTTCATGCGCGTGCATTTCCAGCAGGTGGGCGGCGATCCGGGTCTGGAGGTGCTACGCGAGTCGTTCGCGGCGCTTGCCGGGCAGTTCGGCATGCGCTGGGAGTTGCACGACGCGTCGGTCAAGCCGCGCGTGGTGATCATGGTGTCGAAGATCGGCCATTGCCTGAACGATCTGCTGTTCCGCTACCGCACCGGCCAACTGGGAATCGAGATTCCGGCGATCATCTCGAACCACAAGGAGTTCTATCAGCTCGCCGCCAGCTACGACATTCCGTTCCATCATTTCCCGCTGCTGGGCGCCACGCCCGACGCGAAGGCCGCGCAGGAAGCGCGCGTGCTCGAAGTGATCGACGAGCATCAAGCCGACCTGGTGGTGCTTGCGCGCTATATGCAGATTCTGTCGCCGAAGCTGTGCGAAGCATTGGCCGGCCGCGCGATCAACATTCATCACTCGTTCCTGCCGAGCTTCAAGGGCGCGAAGCCGTACTACCAGGCGTTCGACCGCGGCGTGAAACTGATCGGCGCGACCGCTCATTACGTGACGACGGATCTCGACGAAGGTCCGATCATCGAACAGGAAGTGGAGCGGGTCGACCACAGCATGACCCCGGAGCAACTTACGGCGATCGGCCGCGACGTGGAGTGCGTGACGCTGGCGCGTGCGGTGAAGTGGCACGTCGAGCATCGCGTCGTGTTGAACGGCAGCAAGTCGGTGGTGTTTCGCTAAGCGAAAAGCTGTTGCTGGCGGGCTCGGTATGGAAGGCGGCGTCCGGATAATTCCGGCGCCGCCTTTTTGTTTGCCCGCGATCAGGAGCGCGCCGCGGACCGGCCCGCTTCGCGCGCGAGACTGGCGTTCTGCGCCGAACGGCGGCGCGCGCTCAGCTTCTTCAGCCAGATTAGCAGTCCCGTCGCGCTCAACACGGCGACCGCGATGCCGACAGCGCTAATCAGAATCCGTCCGCCGAGACCGAGGATGCGTCCCGAATGCAGAGGGAATTGCACCTGCACGAAAATATCGCCCGCCGTACCCCTGCCGGGGATCTGTGCGCCAAGTTGCTTGCCGGTGGCCGCGTCCCAATACATCCACGGAACGCCGAGGCCGAAGTCGCCGTGATCGTTGCCGGTCGCGTAGAAACCGACACCGTATGCATGCATGAATTCCGCGTAGTAGATGCCGCCCGGCGCGACGCTGAGTTTCTGCGCGCGGCCGGCCTGCTCGGCCAGTTGCACGATACGCTCGCGGCTCAACACCTTGTCGCCGGGTTGCGGGGCGCGCAGGATTTCAGGGTTGTTGATCGGGTCCGGCGTGAGCTTCGAGAACAGCGACACGATGGGCCGCACCACCGGCGCGGACAGATTCATCGATACCGATGTCAGCGCAAGGATCACCAGCAGGCCCCAGATCCACACGCCGCCTGAGCGGTGCAAATCGAAAGTGAACGTATAGCCGCCGCGCCCGAGGCGAAACGCGAACGACTTGCGCCATGCCTTGACGCTCGGAAACGACAGCCACAACGCGATCACGCTGTCGAACAGCCAGATGATGCCGACGATCCCCATCAACCACGTGCCGATGTCCACGCCGCCCGTAAACGGCAGTTGCAGCGTGTAGTGCAGCTTGTAGATGAACGGGATCAGATTGAGCCGCGTGAGCGACACGGCGCCCCATTCGCGGCGCCCTTGGATCTCGCCGGTGGCCGGGTCGACGGCAATCTGATTGAAGTCGAGCGGGTAGGGCTTCCGGGTGCCCGGGTCGGTTCTCGGCAGCACCATCATTTGCAGCGTATGGCCCGGCTCGGCGGCGAGCGGCAGATACGTCACCTGAAGACGCGAATCGGCCGCTTCCACGCGACGCGCCAACTCCAGGCCCGACAGCGCCGGACCGGTGCTGCGGGCCTTGAAGAAGGATGGGTTCAGCGCCGCATCGAGCTCATGGTCCCACGCGATGATCGCGCCAGTCAGGCCGGCGACGAACAGAAACAGCGCTGTGGCGACACCGAACCAGCGGTGCAAACGGACGAGCTGACGCCTCATAGGCGCGCCGTCGCGATGGAGCAGGGCTTGGAAAGGGGTGTCACGGCACACGCTTCGTAAATGGGAATTGTTCGCATCTTACGGGAGTGTTGCCGTGCGCCGCAAGTTTTCCGTAAACGTGCGACCCATGAAAAACGGCGCCGAAGCGCCGTTGTTTCTGTTCTGATGACCCGCTTGCCGCCGCCTCAAACCAACCGCAAGTAAATCAGTTCCCGCTTGATATACGCATAGAAAATCGGCGCCGCGATCACGCCGGGAAGACCGAACGCGGCTTCCATGATGAGCATGGCGATCAGCAATTCCCACGCGCGCGCCTCGATCTGTCCGCCCACGATGCGCGCGTTCAGGAAGTACTCGAGCTTGTGAATCAGGATCAGGAACACGAGCGACATGACCGCCGCGGGAAAGCTCACCGAGAGCGCCACCGCCACGATGATCGTGTTCGAGATCAGATTGCCGATCACCGGCAGCAAGCCGACGATGAACGTGACCAGCACCAGCGTCTTCGACAACGGCAGGGTGTCGTGGAAGATCGGCAGAATCACCAGCAGGAAGATGCCCGTGAAGGCCGCGTTGATCGCCGAGATCTTTACCTGGGCGAACACGATGCGGCGAAACGCGTCGGCGAAACGTGTCACGCGTGTGACGAACGCCGTGGATAGCGGCAGCCGCTGCATATGCTTCTGCGCGCCGACCGCGATGATCGCGCCGATGATCATGCCGATCAGGATATGCGTGAACGCGCGCGCCGCGGTCTTGCCGCTTTGCTGAAGCATGTTGGCGTGCGTCTGCATCAACTCCGCCGCCTTGGTCTTCATCTGTTCGGTATCGACCGGCAGATAGTTGGCGACGAAATGCGGAATCCGGCCGCGCGCCTGGTCGATCAGCTGCATGGCCTGGTCGAGCAGCTTCTGCACGCTCGGCACGTCGTTCTCGAAATGCTCGATGATGCCGAGCGTGAGCCCCGTCAACGCTCCCACGATCACCGTGGCCAGGATCACGACGGCGAGCCAGCGTGCCCGCTTGCTCGACATGTGGCGCTCGATGCGCGGCGCGATGGTGTGAACCAGTTGGAACACCAGCAGCCCGGCGAGCAACGCGCCGAGCAACCGGAGTTCGATGACCGCCCACATGCCGAACAGCATCACGATATAACTGCCGATTTCAACCGCCGACAGCTTCGGCAGGCTCATGTCGCTCGTCAGCCTGACCGGGCGTGGGCGTAGGTCCTGCACTTGCCCGTCGTCGCGCGCCTGATTCCGCTTGGCCATGGCTTATTCCGTCTCCAACCGAGTTGTGCCGCGTTACTTACTTTTACTGGCCGCGCGTTTCAGCAGAGGCGCCAGGTACTTGCCGGTAAAACTTGCCTTTGACTTCGCAACTTGTTCCGGCGTGCCTTGGGCGATGATCTGCCCGCCGCCCGCTCCGCCTTCCGGACCGAGATCGATGACCCAGTCCGCAGTCTTTATTACATCGAGATTATGCTCGATGATCACGACGGTATTACCCTGGTCGCGTAATCGATGAATCACTTCGAGCAACAGGGCGATGTCATGAAAGTGCAAGCCGGTGGTCGGCTCATCAAGTATGTATAGCGTGCGACCCGTATCACGCTTGCTCAGTTCCAAAGATAGTTTGACCCGCTGCGCCTCGCCGCCGGACAGCGTGGTCGCCGACTGGCCCAGCCGGATATAACCCAGACCCACGTCCAGCAAGGTTTTCAGCTTGCGCGCAACGACCGGCACCGGCTTGAAGAACTCGTAGGCGTTCTCCACCGTCATGTCGAGCACTTCACTGATGTTCTTGCCTTTGTACTGCACGTCCAGCGTTTCGCGGTTGTAGCGCTTGCCGTGACAGACGTCGCACGGCACGTAGACGTCGGGCAGGAAGTGCATCTCGACTTTCAGCACGCCGTCGCCCTGGCAGGACTCGCAGCGGCCGCCCTTCACGTTGAACGAGAAGCGGCCGGCTTCATAGCCGCGTTCCTTCGCCGCGGGCACGCCCGCGAACAGTTCGCGGATCGGCGTGAAGAGGCCCGTGTAGGTGGCCGGGTTCGAGCGCGGTGTGCGGCCGATCGGCGACTGGTCGACGTTGATGACCTTGTCGAAGTGCTCGAGGCCTTCGATCGATTCATACGGCGCCGGCTCCGTGGCCGACCCGTACAGGTGATGCGCGACCGCGTGGTACAGCGTGTCGTTGATCAGCGTGGACTTGCCCGAACCGGACACGCCGGTCACGCAGGTGAGCAGGCCGACCGGCAGATCCAGCGACACGTGCTGCAGATTGTTGCCGTACGCCTCGACGATTCGCAGGCGCTTATCGTCGGGCTCCTTGCGTTCGTCCGGGAACTCGATGTTGCGCGCGCCGGACATGTACTGCCCGGTCATCGACGCCGCGTTCGCCTGCACCTGTTTGGGCGTGCCCTCGGCGATCACCATGCCGCCGTGTTCGCCCGCGCCCGGGCCCATGTCGACCACGTAGTCGGCCATGCGGATCATGTCCTCGTCGTGCTCGACGACGATCACCGAGTTGCCGAGGTCGCGCAGATGCTTGAGCGTGGCGATCAGCCGGTCGTTATCGCGCTGATGCAGGCCGATAGACGGCTCGTCCAGCACGTACATCACGCCGGTCAGCCCTGAGCCGATTTGCGACGCGAGGCGAATGCGCTGCGCCTCGCCGCCGGACAGCGTTTCCGCGCTGCGCTCCAGCGACAGATAATCCAGCCCGACGTTGTTCAGGAACATCAGGCGCGCGACGATTTCCTTGACCACCTTGTCGGCGATCTCGCGCTTCGATCCTTCCAGGCGCAGCGTCTGGAAATAGCCGAGCGCGTCGCGCAGCGGCCAGCCGCTGATTTCGAAGATGCCGCGCGCGTCGCCGTCCGTGCCGATCCGCACGAAGCGCGCTTCGCGCCGCAGCCGCGTGCCGGCGCAGGCCGGGCAGGGCTGGTTGTTCTGATACTTGGCGAGTTCCTCGCGCACCGCGACCGAATCGGTCTCGCGGTAACGCCGCTCCAGATTCGGGATGATCCCTTCGAATACATGCTCGCGCACCGAAGTGCGGCCGCGTTCGTTGATGTACGAGAACGGGATTTCCTGCTTGCCCGAACCGAACAGCAGGATCTTGCGGACTTTCTCCGGCAAGTCTTCAACGGCCGTGTCGATGTCGAACTCGTAGAACGCCGCGAGACTTTGCAGCATCTGGAAGTAGAACTGATTGCGCCGGTCCCAGCCCTTCACGGCGCCCGCCGCGAGCGACAGCGACGGATGCGCGACCACCCGCTTCGGATCGAAGAAAGTGATCTGGCCGAGGCCGTCGCATTCCGGGCATGCGCCCATCGGATTGTTGAACGAGAAGAGGCGCGGCTCCAGTTCCTGTAGCGAATACGAGCAGATCGGGCAGGCGAACTTCGAGCTGAACAGATGCTCCTTGTCCGTATCCATTTCGAGCGCGATCGCGCGGCCGTCGGCGAGACGCAGCGCCGTTTCGAACGATTCGGCGAGACGCTGCTTCATGTCGGGGCGCACTTTCAGGCGGTCCACGACCACGTCGATGGTGTGTTTGTCGTTCTTCTTCAGCTTCGGCAGCGAGTCGACTTCATAGATCTTCGCGACGCCTTCATTGGCGGTGCCGCCGCCGGAGCGCACGCGGAAACGGATAAAGCCTTGCGCCTGCATTTCCTCGAACAGTTCGACGTGCTCGCCCTTGCGGTTCGCCACCACGGGCGCGAGGATCATCAGCTTCGTTTCTTCCGGCAACGCGAGCGCGGCGTCGACCATCTGCGAGACGCTTTGCGCTTCCAGCGGAATTTCGTGGTCCGGACAGTAAGGCGTGCCGACCCGCGCGAACAACAGGCGCAGATAGTCGTGAATTTCGGTGACGGTGCCGACCGTGGAACGCGGATTGTGCGAGGTCGCCTTCTGTTCGATCGAGATCGCCGGCGACAGGCCTTCGATCAGATCGACGTCCGGTTTCTCCATCAGTTGCAGGAACTGACGTGCGTAGGCGGAGAGACTTTCGACGTAGCGCCGTTGTCCTTCCGCGTAAAGCGTGTCGAACGCCAGCGACGATTTGCCCGAGCCTGAGAGGCCCGTGATGACAACGAGCTTGTGACGGGGTAAATCGAGGTTGACGTTCTTCAGGTTGTGGGTGCGAGCCCCACGAATACGGATTTGTTCCACGGATTTATTCCATGAACTGGCGGAAAGAGGAAGAGGCTAAACCTGCTACTATAACGACTTTTCAAGACCGCCGTTACGGCTTCCTGACAGCCTGAAGAGGCGTCGAGGCGTGCTGTAAGGCAGCGGTCCAGCGCCGCGGGAAGACGTCTAACTTGGGGCCGTTTTCCGCGAGTACAAGGCAACACGAGGCACCGCGAGGCGCCAGCGGGAATGCAGGAAGGCTGTCGGCTCGAACGCCGCGGCGCCGCCGGCCCGCTGTCTTGCGGCAAGCCTCGCGGGCGTGCCCGCGCCGCCGCTGTGCCTGTCCGCGGTGTGCCGTCCAGCTCAATCTACGAACGCTCCCGATGTCCAATCCGTCCGCCATTTCCTCACGCATGAGCGCGCCTGAACTGCGCGCGACCGTGTCGCTTGCCGCCATCTTTGCGCTGCGCATGCTCGGTCTCTTCATGATCATGCCGGTGTTCTCGATCTACGCGAAGACCATCCCCGGCGGCGACAACGTGCTGCTGGTGGGTATCGCGCTCGGCGCATACGGCGTGACGCAGTCCATGCTGTACATCTTTTACGGTTGGGTTTCCGACAAGGTCGGCCGCAAACCGGTCATTGCGACCGGTTTGCTGATTTTCGCGCTCGGCAGCTTCGTCGCCGCGGGCGCGCACGACATGACGTGGATCATCGTCGGACGGGTGATTCAGGGCATGGGCGCGGTCTCGTCCGCGGTGATCGCGTTTATCGCCGACCTGACCTCCGAGGAACATCGCACCAAGGCCATGGCGATGGTGGGCGGCAGCATCGGCGTGTCGTTCGCGGTGGCGATCGTCGGTGCGCCGATCGTGTTCCAGTGGGTCGGCATGAGCGGGCTGTTCACGCTCGTCGGCATCTTCTCGATTCTGGCGATCGGCGTGGTGCTGTGGATCGTGCCCGACGCGCCAAAACCGGTGCACGTGCGCGCGCCGTTCGCCGAAGTGCTGCACAACGTCGAACTGCTGCGTCTGAACTTCGGCGTGCTGGTCCTGCATGCCACGCAAACCGCACTGTTCCTCGTCGTGCCGCGCATTCTCGAAGCGGGCGGCCTGCCGGTCGCGTCGCATTGGAAGGTGTATTTGCCGGTCATGGGCCTTTCGTTCGTGATGATGGTGCCCGCGATCATCGCCGCCGAAAAGCGCGGCAAGATGAAAATCGTGCTGCTCTCCGCGATTGCTCTTATCCTGATCGGACAGTTGTTATTGGGCGTCGCTCCGCATACGATTCTGAGTGTGGCGGCGATCCTTTTTGTGTACTTTTTGGGCTTCAATATTCTTGAGGCTTCGCAGCCTTCGCTGGTGTCGAAACTGGCGCCGGGAACCCGCAAGGGAGCGGCGGCCGGCGTGTACAACACCACGCAGTCGATCGGTCTTGCGCTGGGCGGTGTGGTCGGCGGTTGGCTGCTGAAAGTGGATGGTCAGAGCGCTGTCTTTTTTACGTGTTCGGGGCTCGTCTTGTGCTGGCTTATAATCGCCGCAAAGATGAAACAGCCGCCGCGCAAAGCGTAATACGGCGCATCCCGAACTTACCCAGAACTCACCCGGCGGCGGGCAGAGGCGCAGTTCCGGTCTCGGGCCTGCCGGCCCTGAAAACGCGAAACCGTGTATTGCCGCGCCGCCCGTAACGGAATCAACAGGAGAAACTCATGGCATCCGTGAACAAGGTCATTCTCGTCGGCAATCTCGGAGCCGATCCGGAAGTCCGTTATCTGCCGAGCGGCGACGCAGTGGCGAACATCCGCCTTGCAACGACGGATCGGTATAAGGACAAGGCGTCCGGCGAAATGAAGGAAGCGACCGAATGGCACCGCGTGTCGTTCTTCGGCCGCCTCGCGGAAATCGTCTCCGAATATTTGAAGAAGGGCTCGTCGGTGTACCTGGAAGGGCGCATCCGCACCCGTAAGTGGCAGGCGCAAGACGGCACCGACCGTTACTCGACGGAAATCGTCGCCGAACAGATGCAAATGCTGGGCGGCCGCGGCGGTTCGATGGGCGGCGGTGGCGACGAAGGCGGCTACAGCCGTGGTGAGCCGTCGGAGCGCAGCGGCGGCGGCGGTGGTGGTGGCCGCGCAGTGTCGGGCGGCGGTGCGCGTGGCGGCAGCGGTGGTGGCGGTGGCGGCGCGAGCCGTCCGAGCGCGCCGGCTGGCGGCGGGTTCGATGAGATGGACGACGATATTCCCTTCTGACTTCCCGTAACCAAAAACTGTAAAGATCAACCCCGCCTTCTGGCGGGGTTTTTCTTTCTGTGTCTGGTATTCGGAGTGTTTCGTGACCCGAAACATTTATCGGAGGAGCACCGCGGCCGCCGGGAATCTTTCGTCCGTAGCTGTTACTGTCAACTTCATGTGCCGACGGCCCGAACCGGTAGGATTGGCAGAGGCTGCCAGGAAAAAATCGTAAACATTGCCTACAGTGAATCGAGAGCATCCGGGAGAAGTCCATGGAGCCTAGATTTCACGTTGTGACAGTTCTACACGCGGGCGGTGAGCGTCTGCCGATACTGCTGGATGCCGACCGGCAACCGGTAGCCTGGATCAATGCTTATTTGATCAAGCGATTGCGCCCCCGACTGTCCGTCAGCAGCCTGGTGAAGACGCTCCGTGTTCTAGGTTTCCTGTGGGCATGGGCTTCGTCGGAGGCCTTCCCATTACAGGGGCGGCTCACGTCCGGCGAAGGTCTGACTCAGGACGAGATCGTCTGCCAGCTTTACCCTTGGCTGCGGCGAAACTTCCAGACGGCCGGGAAGGTTCGCAAGCTGATCGTCTCACCCAGCACTGTGGCGTTTAGGTTGAACGTCGTTTCGCAATGCGTCGTGTGGCATCTCGAGTGCGTGATGTCCACGCTGCCCGTGGGCGGCCCGGGAATACGAGACATGCAGGTCCGACTGACGCTCATCAAGCGTAGCTTTGCTACGGCAGCCCGCGCCCGCTTGCCATCCGCTTCGCACGCGGCACCTCTTTCCGATGATCGGCTGCAGCGGCTTTTGCGGATTTGCCACCCCGACTCTTGCGATAATCCGTGGAAAACGCCATACCGAAGCCGTAACTTCCTGATTGTGCTGATGATGGCGATGCTCGGTGTGCGGCGGGGTGAGCTGCTCAAGCTCCGGGTTTCGGACTGCCACCTGGCTCGAGCCATTCCCGAAATTCGTGTGGTGCGTTCACCTGACGATCCTGTTGATCCGCGGATCAACGAGCCGCAGGTCAAGACCGAGTCGAGACATCTGCCGTGCGACGCCTCACTGGCGAGATACCTTAACGAGTACATCTGTAGGGCGCGACGGCAGATTCCCGGTGCTAACAGGAGCCCTTTCCTGTTTCTGAGCCGGGGCGGGCAGCCGATGAGCCTCGCGCGCGTAAACGGTCTGCTCGATCAAGTTTCTGTGGTCCATCCTGAGTTCGACGATCTGCACCCGCACTGCCTGCGCAGCACGTGTGCCACCGGCTTCCGCGCGGCAGGACTGCGCAACGGTCTGGATGAGGAACGGATCGACAAGCACATGATGTACTTCTTCGGCTGGCGCTCGGCCGACTCGGTGAAACCGTACATCGACGCCGCCATCCGACGGGAATCATGCGAGATCAGCCTGAGCTACCAGGCTTCGCTCTTCGATAGATCAATCGTCCGGGACGATAGATGACAAACAGTGACGTGAACCGGGCCATGGCTGCACATATGCGGCGAAACGGGCTGCCTCCGTTACCCGATCAAGTGGTGGACCGAGATGGGCGGCGGATGAATCTCGACGGCCTCGTATGGAAATTCAATGTTGTCACCACACATGTGGCCATTGACTGGTCCAGCCTCATCGACTGCAATGTGATTGTGAACTATGCGCTGCGGCGATGGGCGGTGCTGCTGCTTGCCCAGCAATCTGGACAAACCGTTGCGGCCGGAATCCGTACGGTTGTCGGTGCGCTGCGTGGCCTTCACTCAGAACGCAAGATGGCCACTGGCGAGCTTCAGAACATGTGGCGGCAGCTGTCTGGAATCAATGATCCATCGCGCCTTCGAACCGCCCTGCGCGTCCATATCGAAAAGGCAATCCAAACTCTCCGCACCCGGAAAGCGATGGAAGATTTTTACGTCCTGCGTAGCTGGTACCTTTGGTCATCGGAAATGCTCGACTGTCTCGGTTTCGACGAGGAGTTCGCGCTCGAACTCGATGAGGTGCAGATTCCTGCGCGGCCTTCGCGCCTTGCGGTCGAACTCGAGGACGTAGAGTGCGGCCCGCTCTGGGATGCCGAGGTTACGATCTTGCGTCGCGCGCTGTTGGATGACGTATCGACGGTTCGTCTGCACGTAATGCAGCGTGCTGCCGTCGCGCTTAGTCTTGCATACGGCCGCAACCCGGCTAACTTCTGCTTGCTGCGGGAGACGGACTTGAGGAATGCGCTCGAGGGGTTCGACGTACCGGAGCAATGGGTGCTCTCGATTCCGAGGATCAAGAAGCCGGGCATTGGTGTTCGGCAGGGATTTGTCGAGGAGCGCGTGAGTGCTGAACTGGCGGGCGTCTTACGGACGCTTCTGGACGCCAACCTGGCGATCGACTGCGGTGATTTCCCTCGACCGCTCTTCATGCGCAACAACATCGATCCTTGGTGCCTGGATACCGGTATAGGTGAATATGGGTATCACATTACGGTCGAACAGTTCCGTCAGCTGATAAAGCAGTTTGCCGCGCGGACGAATCTCAAATCCCCGCGTACGGAGCGCGCGCTTCACGTTACCTCCCGTCGGTTGCGCTATACGTTCGCAACGACGATGGTCGAGCTGGGCGTATCACGGAAAGTGCTGGCCACCATGCTTGACCATTCCGACACACAGCACGTTCAAGTTTATTACTCATTGAAGGGACGTCGACTGACGAAGATCTTGGATCGTGCTGCTGTGCTTAGGATCGGGCCACTGATGAGGCTGTTCCGTGGAACGCTGGTGCCGTCGTCAGCGTCGGCAGTGAATGGCACCGACCCCGCGAAAAGCATCAGGTTCACTGGAGACATGTTGGCGGTACCGCCGGTTGAAATTGGAGCGTGTGGGCAGGATCGACTCTGTGTACTCGATCCACCATTCTCGTGCTATCTGTGTCCGAAATTCCAGCCTTATGTGGAAGCCGACCATCAAGCTGTGCTAAACGAGTTGCTGGCGAGTCGACGGGAGCGCGAGCAGAAATATGCTCCCCGCTTGTCGATCCAGCTTGATGACGTGATATACGCGGTCGCAGAAGTGATTCGGAAAGTTGACGAATATGTGCGCGGGCATCGCAAGCCGGCGTAAGTCGATGGCCGCCGTCGGCGCTGTCGAGGGGCTGTCAGACAATTGGCTTATCAACCATGAGGTGCTTATATCCAACGCCAAGGCTAGAGTCCCGTTCCCGGGTGTGGTGTGGAGCAGCTCGATCTGGGACGTGTCGGAGGCCTATCAGCATCGAACCCGTGGTTACAAGGCGGACAGGCCTGCACAGCGTCTGCTGTTCACCCAACATAGCGGTTTGCCACGTGTGGCCGGATCGCCACTATGTGGGTCGTTTGGGGATGTGGTGAAGTCGCTTGTTTGCCTCAGACACCGTCAACGCGGCCAGTCCGCAAGCAGCCACATGGTGTTCGTCCGAGCAACGCGCTACGTATATGATGCGTTGGCGGACCGCGACTACAACATCGGCGAACTGTCGGCGGACCACCTGGACGCTGCTGCCGCGATGCTGTTCAAACGTGAGAATGAATCGTCGGCATACAAGGTCGTTGGTCACATGGAAGAGTTTGCCGACGCACTGGACCGCAACGGTTTGTGCCGGATACGACTCGACTGGCGCTGTCGCCGCAAAGTTCGTCCGGAATCGATGACGCCTGATCGTATCGACGACTCGAAATCGGAGGTCGGGAAACGGAATTCGTTACCAGATGAGGAGGCCATTCGTGCAATCGGCTACCTATATCAGCAAATTCCGCGCGGCGCATCGCCGCATGATCCGGCCAGTGCCGATCGCATCATGATTCTGATTGCTACGGTAATGGTCTGCACCGGGCTGCGCATCGGCGAAATGCTGACCCTGCCGGAGAAACCCCTCTCCTTGTCTGAAGATGGAAGCAAGAATCTGCGTTATGCACGTTTGAAGGGAAGGGTGGATGACGTGACCGTCGAATGGGAAAGGAAGCCATTGCTGACGGAAACGGAGCAGGTCGTCGAGGAGGCTCTGGATGAACTGCGCGAAGCAACACGGGGCGCGCGGCAGGTCGCTCGGGCCTTCCATGAATCGGGTGAATTACTCGCAACGATGCCGTCACAGGTCGAAGTGGATGGGGCTACGTTGCTCACGGTGCTCGGTTTGCGAAGTAGGAATATCGCGCAGTTCCTGAAAGCGCGAAGCATTGCGTATAAGGTCGTCGACGGAAGGATACGCATCGATCGCGACGCATTGCTGAGGGGAATCAGAGTCGACCACTGGATGATGCCCACGATACCGGGTGCGCCAGGGGGCGGAATCGCACTCCACGAAGCGCTCTGCGTTGCATATACAAACCAGATGCATCGCGGCACCCGGACGACGCTGACCTATGCTGCGCGTCCGATCACGGACCAGAACGTGCGGGACTTCCTGACGGGACGTGGTGTCATCAGTTCGGTCTTCGAGCGTCATGCAATAGCCAACAGTGATGGTGACTACATAAACGTCCGTTCGCATGGATTCCGCCACTTCCTGAACCACCTGCTCGATGAGGGCGGTGCGCCGGACCTCGTCCAGACCAAATGGTTTGGGCGCAAGCACGCTGCCGACACGAAGGCCTACCAGCATCTGACACCCGCCCAAAAGGCCACGCAGGTAGTGACGGACATCATGAACGGTCGCGTCAGCGGTGCGGTGCCGGAGATAGCGAAGGTATTGCCAGTCGAGCGCGCACACACGTTTCTGTCAGCACGCATCCATGCCGTCCATGATGTCGGGACGGGAATGTGCATCCACGACTTCCAGATGGCGCCATGCCCGCGTCACCTGCAGTGCTCGGCGAATTGCGACGACTATATCTGGCTGAAGCACGACGCGTCGCGAACGGACGAACTCAAGAGACAGGCGGCTGTCGCCTACATCAGCCTGGAGAATGTCAGGGTTCAAATCGAAGGACAGGCGCTAGTCGATCCCGACTGGTTGAAACATCTCCGTATTCGGTACGAGCAACTGATGACACAGCTTGCAACGCTGGACTTTAACGAAGCCGAGCTAGTTCAATATATTGAAGAAGGGGCGTCGAATGCAAAAGGTCATAAAAGCGAACTCAAAGATCGGCCCAAGAAGGATGCCGGCCATAGTCGCTGAGCTTGAACGCTGGCGTGATGGGGAACTGGGTACCAAATTAACCTGGGAGCGGGTAGAGGCGTTTTCAGGTTTCACAAGGCAAGCGCTGAGCCGTCACGCGGAGATTGTCCGGGCCTATCACGATGCGAAGGACGCTCTCGCAAGGCCTGGGCGCCAGTCCCGTTCACGCGCGATGGAGGCCGAGCGGCAGTATTTCGACCAGACTTTGGAAAGATTGCGCGCGGAGGTCGACCGTTACAAGGTACTGGAGCAACAATGGCTTCAACGTTGGCAGCGAATTGCGTTTCATTGCTCCCGACGAGGCATGAGCATCGACGACTTGGACCGCCCCCTCGATCCTCTGAACAGAAAAGGCGCATGAGGGTTGCGGTTCCCATGCGCTGCGGTCCAACGGGGGCGGAGAAGACGGAATATTCGTTTGGTTACCAACTCAATCTTCCTGCATCGAGCCGGGTCGAAGTTAATACATCGCTAGGGAAGTTGGATTCCAGCCGGCTGCCGAAAACAATTGCTTTGCCTGTTCTTTAGTGCACGGCAGTTCAACGAAGCCTGCCGCACCAGATGAGCTTAGCCCTAATGCTGCTTGATCTCCAAAATACGTTCCTTCGATGTCTCCAAATAGACTGATGCCGACCTCAAGCCCTTTTCCTGTCGTAAGCCAGACCATTCCGTGGTCACGGTCTACGGTCGCGATGACGTCGTGACCAAGATTTAGGCGAAAAAAGTCGTTGTGTCCTGGCTGGGCGAGCTGGTTCTTAATCATAAAGTCGGAAGCAAATCAGTCGAAGCAGGATTGTGACGCAAAAGCTACTGACTGGGTAGCTACAAATTCGCAGTATGCTGCGGATGACGCGCCAATCTCCCCCCCAACCCACGCAAAGCGCGCGAGCAATCCTCGCGATCAAATTGCGGCGGCTTCGAGCGGAGAGGCAATGGTCGCAGGAAGATTTGGCGGCCGAAAGTGGACTGGATCGGTCGTTTGTTGCCCATGTCGAGCGCGAGGCTCGCAATATCTCGATTGATAATATTGAAAAGCTTGCGAGGGCCTTAGGCGTCCAGGTCTTCGAATTGTTGCGTCAGTAAACACCGGGGCTTGTGCGACAGCAGAACAAACCTCCTCTTCAGAATCGTCATGTCCAGGCGTTTGCGGCGCAATTTCCCCTATTTCGCGACCTTGGGTGATCAATAGACTGAGTGTCGTGCGGGTTCGCCTGTTGGCGAGGCCGATATTGCCTGCCAAATGTGGGCTGCGCGCGTGGCATCTCCTTCATGTAGTACGGTGCAGCAGTACGCAGGCGACGTATCGCACGGAATCGGAGGATACGTCGGCCCGATCGAACGAATTGCCAGCGATGCGGCGAGGCAAGCTACAGCCGCAAATTCCATGGTGCAATGGTCGCAGCCCATCCGGCTATCTTAAAACCAAAAATTTGGCAGTAGAATTCGTGTCGTCAACCAAAATACCATAAGAAGTGAGCTCATGCAAAAATTGAAAGACAGCCCCGATTCCTCTCAGTCCACGCATGGAAACCGAGGTTTTCTGCAGTTGGAGGTTGAGGAGGGGCGCTCAGTTAAAGCGTGGTTGACCGAGCAGCTCATTGCGTATGCCCATGCCAAGCTAGGCCAAGGAGGGCACGTTTCAAGCCAAGTTCCGTTGAGCGAGGTTTTCGTCGATCTGCCTGTAGTGGATTCCGCCTCCGCTAATCGCGACCCTTCCGAAAGACTGTACTTCTTGCGACAGCTCACTTCTTCGCCAATGCTCGACCTAAGGGAGGTCTTTGACGTGCATGGCGACGTCGGTTCCCATTCGCTCGGCGAAATTCGCAATGAACCTTCGTGGCGGAAACCTATAGCTCCGTCTCAATTACGTTTTCGAAACAGGAACTTTTCCGCGTGTCTCTTGATTGGCGGACCTGGACAGGGCAAATCGACGTTGGGACAGCTTGCGTGTCAGCTGCACCGTGCGAGTCTGTTGCTGCCATTCCGGGACGAGTTGACTTCCCACCAGCGTGAGTTTGTCGATGCATTCTGTTTGTCTTGGCAGCAGGAAGAACACCAATCTCCGATCTGTACCCTACCACAGCTCACCAAAACTCTTTTCCCCCTTCAGGTATCGCTCCCCGATCTTGCAACGTGGTTAAGCGGACATCAGTCAGATTTGGCACCGGGAATCCCGGCCGTGCTGCAGTTCTTATGCAATCTGGCCAGTGCAAAAAAAGCCGATCTGAAGGTCGAATCGCTGGCGAAATCTCTCCGATCAATGGAGTCATTGTTGGTGTTGGATGGGTTCGACGAGGTCGGATCCTCCCAAGACCGGGACATGCTGATTTCAGCAACGCGAGAGTTGCTGCATTACTTGGCGAAGTTCAATCAGCGGGTCCAGATCGTTGCGACGACTCGGCCGCAAGGCTACGCGGGGGAATTTGACAAGCTCGGTGTGGGATTGCGCCATTGTTACCTCGCCGCATTGAAAAAAGAAGAAGCTCTCGAATATGCGAGCCGCCTTGTTGCCAGTAAGCTGGCGGGCGTTGACGAGCAAGAGAAAACGTTGCGCGTCCTACGTGACGCCGCGGCCGAGTCGGCAACAGAAAATCTCTTGAAGACGCCGTTGCAGGTAACGATCTTGACTGCGCTTGTGCAATATGGGCGGGCGCCTCGCGAGCGGTGGAAGCTATTCGAGCGCTATTTTTCTATTACTTACGACAGAGAGATCGACCGACAAACATATGCTTCGCAAAGGCTTGCAGATTATCGTTCCCATATTGAACGTATCCACTCAAGAGTCGCACTTTTGTTGCAAGTTGAATCCGAAAAGTCCGGCGGTGCGGCAGGACGGATGGGCCGGGATCGCTTTCTCCAAGTTATCGATTCGGTGTTGCGCGAAGATGAGATCAGAGATGATGAGCGTGCACAGCTTGTTTCCGATATTGCGATTGCTGCGGAGCAGCGACTGGTGTTTCTGGTAGAGCCGGAGCCCGGACTGTTTGGATTTGAAATCAGATCGCTCCAGGAGTTCCTTGCCGCTTGGGAGCTAACGTCGGGACGCGATGCAGAAGTAGAGGACCGTCTGAGCCAAGTTTCGACGGCACCCATGTTTCGCAACGTTGTTATGTTCGCCGCAAGCCGACTCTTCAGCGAAGCATCGGCGATTCGCGATGTGTTCGCAGAAAAAATTTGTGCGAACTTGAATCGTGAGGATGCGGGCAAGCCGTGGAGGGCTATCCGCGCCGGGTCCGCGCTCGCATTGGAGGCACTCGAAGAGGGCACAGTATTAGCCCAACCAAAGCGCGCAAAGTCCCTGATGCAGATTGCAACAGGCGTATTAGATCTTCCACCGACTGATTATGGCGTGCGTCTTGTCCACGTTAGCAATGTCGATACAGAACTGATACTTCGGGAGTCTATCGAGACCAAGTTAATCAATATACAGAGAAGCGCGTCAGAGGAATCCTTTTCTGCCTGGGCGTGTCTTGTTGAGATGACGAATCAAGGAGATAGCTGGGCATTAAAAATCGGCGATGCATACTGGAACGATAAGCTCGACGTCTCCAAGGTGGCTCAAGCTTGCATGAACGCAGGGGTCGAGCTCGGTGATTGGATTGCCTCCAAGTTTGACGCTGCCTCCGAACGAATCGTGCCATCTTCGTTTTGCGATTGCCAGGTACCTGCGATTCCTCGTGAGCAATGCTCAAGATTCTGGTCTTCTTGGCTGGCGACCGTAGAGGCCACTGGGACGCCGTGGAAAGCTGTTGTTGGGCACAGCTCGCTGAAGTCCAACGAAATACGTCAGGCGCTGCTTGACTTTGAACCGCTCGGATCGAAGCCCGATTCTTGGAAGGTCGACATTGCCCTCGCAGAATTTCAGAGTGCACCGAGCAAGCAAAGGCTTGCCGACGCGTTGCGGCTGATCGCCGAAAACGTCCCGCAGGCTGAATGGGATAGCTTCCGACTGTCGCTCAGTTGGCCAATCATTGCGTGCTTGCGCTACGCAGCGTCTACCGCACATTTGGCGCGGCTCGCTGAGACGGCGGAAGCTGGTGGCCTCGGCGATGTTGACGACTGGGATGAAGCTCAAGCTGCATGGACTCGGGAGTTCGATCCAATACAAGTTTTGGAATCCGTTAGCGAGGAGTTACCTTGGACGATTAACTCGTTGAAATTGGCACCTCCGATTTTGGTTATAGATCACTGGTATTTTTGGGGAACGGACCCGTCTCGACCAACTCCGCGCTTTGTCCGCGACGTGCTATCTAAGAGTGCCGAGCTTTTTCGATCAATGAAGTCTCCCAGACTTCGTAGCTTCTTGGCGCACTTGTGCTTGCAGTCAGCGAAGCGACGAGTCAAATTGCAATTGACGCAATATCGTCAAGATTTTCCGGATTGGCTTGATGCGACAGGTAACGCGATTGATCATCTGATTCCGAAACCTTCGCTTCTTACAAAGTCGGAGTGGCTTGCGAGACTTGATACAAGTGGTCCTGGAGGAGTGGCTTGGTGGGACCGCTCCCCTAGCGACATATTTCAATCGCTGAAGCGTAGCCAAGTTCATTCAGCCGTGCTCGCATTTGCGTTGCGCGGCTTGGATTTCCACGGGCTTCATCTAGCGGAGGAATACGCGAAAAGTTTGGGCGACGTGTCCGAGAACGCACAGTTCATACGCCCCATTGCGGACCAGTCGTCGGAAGAGCGGGCGGCTCGCGCAATAATGGCAATTGCCTATGGCGTTGCTAAGGAAGAAGACGACGCACAGTTTGCGCTCTGGATCAAAGAGGCGGAAACCGCCAATCCTAGGGTCTGGGCCGCTTTAGTAGGGGCCGTAACTATTGGTCCAGTTGCGCCGATGCGCGCATCTGCGCTATTGGTTCAAGGGCTGGAGTCTGCAGCCTCGCGCACGCAAGTAGGGTCAATCTTGATTGATGCGTTGGTTTCTATAATCCAGAATCAGAAATCAGGCTTGGAAAATCTTGTCGTGTGGAATCGACTGGGATTGCCGAACTCCGCTACTGAGAATCTGAATCAGGCACTTGAAATCAACGCTTTGCCTGATCAACCGATTGTAATTGACCATATACATCTGCAAGATGTCCGCGGCTTTGCTGACCTTCTCGTTAATTTGACTCCGCCTGCGGAGGGGAAGGGGCAATGGACCGTTTTGATTGGTCCCAATGGGTCCGGAAAAACGACAATACTGCGCAGCATGATTTTGGCAGCTCGGAATGTCAAGGATCCTTCCATTTGGCCACGGGGGGCCTTTTCGGAGGGTTGGCAGCGCGTCCCAGCGGATGGCGAAAGAGTTTCCGAAAGCCGCATTGCCTTCCAACTTGCCAGCGAGCAGGTCTACGAAACTTTTATTCCCACTCTTCGACCGGAGGATATGGAGCAGGTCCCGCGCTACCCGGGTGCGAGAGCGTTTCCGATTTTTGCATATGGATGTCGTCGGGGGTCTGCGCTATCAGGAGCTTCGCGCGCGCTTGATCTTGGCGATGACAACGGCCCCGAGGTTGCCACGTTGTTCGATGATCAGGCGGGTTTGATACACGCAGAAACTTGGCTGATACAACTAGACGGAGATGCACCCAAAAGTGCACAGAGCCAGCATATATTTAACGCTGTGACTGAAGCCATGTGCGATCTTCTAGGACTAACCCGAGTATGGATCGAGGAGCGCCGGGTTTGGGTGAAGGAGGAAGGTAAGCCGGCGCTGCCCTTAGCTTGTCTGAGTGACGGTTACTTGACTAGTGCAGGTTGGCTGATTGATCTGATCGCCCGGTGGCTTACGCTAGCGGGGCGGGAGCAATACCCAATCACTTCGGACTTTATGTCGGAAATGCGTGGGTTGGTCTTGATTGATGAGATCGATCTTCATCTCCACCCCCAGTGGCAGATCGAGATCATATCGAAGACTAGAAAATTGTTTCCCCAGTTGTCGTTCTTGGTTACGACTCACAGCCCTCTGACTTTGGTCGGGGCAAAGGCCGAAGAAATTCGAATAATCGCTCGCAGTGGAGAGGATATTAGGATCAGCGACGGACCCGAAGATCCAATGTTACTAACGGGGGGGCAGCTGTACCGACAATATTTCGCGATTCGGGACATGTATCCCGGATACATTGGGCGAAAAGTTCAGCGATACAGCTTTCTATGCGGATACGCATTGCGAACCGACGACGAGCAGCAGGAGCTCGAAAACTTAAGAGAGCAGTTGAAGCAAGACGGCATTGAGCTAGAGTGGGAGGAGGTTGCGAGAATCCCGGTTGGTCGTGCGGTCAGCGATTGACGTTTGAGACATAGAAGAGCAAATAATGATACTAGTATCACGGGGCGACGAGCCGGATTTCCTTTCGCCGGTTCGCGCAGAACAGCTGGAAGTACTTCGAGCTTTGGGGCGGCCCCCAATATCAACGGAAATTAAGGGTTACCGCGTGGTGGCGGACGTGCTGTGGCGTGCGCAGCATTACAAATGCTGCTATTGCGAGACGAAGACGAAGAGCAGTTTCAACGATGTTGAGCACTATCGTCCCAAAGCTGCCGCTGACCGAAATCCGGGCTCGACCTTGCGGCATGGTTACTGGTGGTTAGCTTTT
Organism: Paraburkholderia sp. BL17N1; assembly: GCF_003634175.1. Taxonomy (NCBI): domain Bacteria; kingdom Pseudomonadati; phylum Pseudomonadota; class Betaproteobacteria; order Burkholderiales; family Burkholderiaceae; genus Paraburkholderia; species Paraburkholderia sp. BL17N1. The sequence continues at coordinate 921,313 of NZ_RBIW01000001.1, read as the reverse complement.
TCTTGGTCCAACTTATTATTTTCGTGCTCGTCTTGTAACCGCTCCGCAAAAAATGATCGCTTCCCTCTCGATCACGGTTCGACTGCGCTTGTTCATGAGCACGAGCCGCCGGGACAGGAAATTCCGCTGCTTCTTGACCCTTGTGGGCGTGAAAACCCGGTGGTTCATATAGAGTTTGTGCATAGGCCCCATGCAGCGGGAGGCAGGACGAAATATTGGTTTGCGGACGCAAGAGCAGGTAGTACACTGGGCGCAACAACCATTGAGGTATGCAATCTCAATCATCGCGACTTGCTTGATTTGAGGGGTGATTACTTTGATTTGGTCATTAGTTCATATATCGAAGCGCTGAGACAGGCCCTTCGCGACAGGAATCCAGATCAGGTCTCTTTCGCCTATGAGCGCGCAAAGGGGCTGCTTAGATCTCCCAATCAGTACGTTGCGCTGGCGTATGATTCCCTAAGGTCAGCGATTGACGAACGAATATTAGAGGAAATGATTGGGCAGCGCTGGCCTCAACCAACGGAAGTGGGGTCTCCGTAATGGTTATATACGGGATCTGACCTTGGGTAGCGGTTGACGCTCCCGACGCGGTTGCAAATCAAGACCATTCCTTGGGTTGTGGCGGATATCGATACGACTCGCGAGCAAACACTCTGCCGCCACCTGTATGCGGCGCCGGAGTGCTGGTCCCATGACGACAATGAGCGTTCCGACGAACTTCGACGCGAAATTTACGACCTGGCGAAAAGACTCAACAAATGGGTGAAAGTTGGTGACTGAGCGCTACAGCCAGGAAACCTTGCGAAGAACGGCGATGCTTATCCAAGAGTGCTTTCACATGTCGACCGCCCGCGCGACGCAACTGGCTGCCAAGGCGCTGGACGGGATCGATGCGCACGGACTCGACCTGACGATTGAGATACGGTGGTGACCACTGTAGATGTGGTCGTTCGGGCTTGGATTGCCAGCGGAAGCGGTCGATAGGAAATTTTATTTCCCAAAGACGATGTCGTCGACAGCCCGGATCAAGTCCTCGACTCGACCAAGTTCGGTATTGGGAATGTCTCTGCGACAATCTGCTCTCAGTGCTCATCAAGCGTCGCGAAGAGCACCCCAATCATCCGTGAGGCCACTTGTCAGCGGCCATGCGGAGAGCAAATGCCGCAAAGGTCGAACGGCACGACGTTCGCACCAGGCATCGAATAGCTCGGAGCATCTTAAACTAATCTGGTCCGGGGACATTGATTTGTTGATCATCGGCTGTCGAATGTCTGGAACTGGCTGCTTCCGGCCCAACACTGGACAGTCGATATCACTGTTCAGATCGATAACAATCGGGCGTCGCAAGCTCATACCAAGCGGAGCAGCACGGTCCGCTTAAAATCAAATCCCGTTTGACTACCAGCGCACGTCGTGAATCCGACTATTCGAACTGCGCGGCCCGAGGACGCTGACGCCCTTCAATCCTGTATCGTCAGTTGGTCGACGACGAGAATGTGAAGGTCGCCGAGTCCCGAGTCCAGATTATCGAGAACGACCCGCACACTCGGCTGCTGATCTGCGAGGTTGACTGCAATGCTTGAGGTCCTGTCCTAGTTTGTCTTTATGCAGATGCCATGTACTCCGCCTGGGCTTTCGCGATAATCGAGAACCTCGTCGTTGACGGCGAATGCCGTGGGAGTGGAATTGCCAACCGCTGATGCTTGAGGTCGGGCGATTTTGCCTGTTGCATAACTGCTCGAACATTAAGCTTCTTACTTCACCGTTTCGCATCGATGCCCACCGATTTTTCGAGCAAGTTGGTTTCCGCGATGATCGGAAGCGCGGGCTCGTCAAATACCGAAGCCACTTCGGTGCGACGTTCTGAGGTTGGCGGGTGCTCTTGCCCACAATGACACATTCGACAGATTACGGCCAACATGGCGACAATCGTTGGCGCACGTTGTGCCGAAGATTATCTAAGCCACCGGCAGCTACTGCCGCGTGAGCATTAGGTCCAAGTTTTGATTTCCGGGAATCCGTCTGTCCACCGGTTGTGTGGGATGGGCGTTGCTATGTGTGCCAGCAGCCGCCCCCATGGCGCAGGCTTCAATGCACATATCGAATATCGAAGCGGCGCTCGCCTGCTGATTGCGTTCGCGTCCAACGGTGGGCAGAGCGATCGCCGCGTCCGCGATTGCGCGCAAGCTGCGCGGCACCGAAAACCTTACTTTCGATGCGGTAGCCCTACGACGATGCTGAAGATCGCGGACACGCTGACAGCGAGAGACGTATTTGTTCGTCCAGTGGAAAGCTATATGAGCCATAGAATTTCATGCTGGACGGCTGGACGGACAAATTGATACAGGCATCCTGCAGACCGTAACGTCGTCTGCCGAATTTTCGCGAGAAGCTTGGGAGAATTGATCGACGCGCATATGCGCGTCGCAACTGCAACGATGGCGTTTGCGCAATGTCTCGAGCTACAGATCAAGACATCTGTTTCCTTGCATGAGGCGGCTCGAATCAAGGCACTTCCGTCGCTCGCGGAGAAGCCTCTTGGTTTCAATTCTCGGCCCGAACGTCAAACCGCACGGCTGCTTTTCGCCGCGTGATGCAGTGAGCGCCGACAGTGCGGCGAGCACGTCGCCCTCGCATTCATCATGCAGGCCAGCGCCGCTACCCACCATGAGGCCAATGAATGCGCGATGCCACAATCGTCGCGGCGACCGCCATGGCGAGGCCGAGCAGCGCGCCCGCCTGTCGCACGCATAGAGCAACCTTAAGGCCACGCCCGCCAGCTCTACGCACACTCATGAGCGTTGCATAGGGCGAGAACTGCGCGCGTCGCATGCGATACCGGCGCAAAACAAAAAAGCGGTTCCAGGCCCCAAGTTTATAACGGTCGTTCCAGTTAGTGTGTTCAACTATTGGGAATATACTTACGTTTTACCTCGCGAAGAATTACGTTTGTTTTGATTATTCCTATATCTTTCATTCTGTTGCTTCGTAATTCAATCCAAACCGCATAGATATTAATATTCAGTGAGTGCAAATAAATTGTTGTTGACGAATTTTGTACTCTCGGACATCATTTGTGCGGGCTGACGGAGACCAGTTTCAATTTCGCAATTCATGATATCCAGCTTTTGCATGGACTGGAGCAACTGGAATGCGCGCCCGGCCCGTATTGGCGATGACAACCGGCGCGTCGAGCGCAGTTGCTTTCGACGGCCAGTCGGTTGTCAAAACATCCATTATTATTCTGTGGACACCTTTGTGTCGAAAGGCTGCTGCATGTCTAAAAATTCTATGTCACGCATTGCGGATCTGATCCTTGCAGGCAACGACGCGATCTATAGCGAAAAATTGGATGCGGATGGAAAATACCAGAATGTGAATTTGACACTCCAGCAGTTCACTGATGACTGCATTGCGACCTTATCTAAGGGTTTCGCTGGAATGCGCGAGTCAGATTTCCCGGAAGCATTTATCGCGTGGGGCAAGTGCAGGGTTGGTTCGACCGCCCTCACCAATTTGTTTGGTATGGCCGGGCTTGATGCCTATTATCAGCCGGTAAAAACTGTTCTTCGACATGTTGCCTATGGAAGCTTCGGAGAATCCTGGTCGCTTTCTAAACCCGATTCGCCGGTATTCGCGAAAGAAATGGCTGGACCATATCTTTTGGCTGAATGCCTTTATAATCCGATAGAGATATTGATCAAATCAGGTTACCCCGCTAGGAAATTAAAGCTGATTATAGTTGATCGGGAGCCGGTGCGTTCGCTAGACTCGTGGATTAATAAATGGTCCGGCAAGTTGGATATCGAGCGTCTGGCGCTTAACTATTCAGCGGCAGCACTTAACGCGGTCCGTGTTGAGAGCTATGCAAACCGTAACGGAGTCGATATTCTTTATTACGTCTATGAGGCGTCCAAACAACCGGACGTCGCAATTCCTGCGCTGTTTCAAGCGCTGGGTATTGGCCACCGATTCACAGAAGACGTTATAGACAATTGGGGCGCGCGGGGTGCCCTCAACTCTGAACATGCGAAGGTGAGGTTTCCCGTTGAACCACCTCCATTTGTTGTCCCTGGCCTTCATGGCACTGAGGAGCGCTACGCTTATAAAGAGAGGAATCTACTGCGAGCATCCGCAGATTTGGCCGCTTTAATTCCGCAAGCGGTGACAGATGTATATGAGCGGCACTTACTACTATGTTGCGATAAGCTTGGTCTTGACGAACAAAACGTCCGTGTCGGAGAGCCAGCGTAACGAACGGCAGAAACATTGATGGCTGCCCGCCGGGCATTCGCATGGGCGTTGCGGCCCGTTGTGTCATTACTTGACGATTGGCGATGACTCCTTTTCGTACGTTAAAGCAGCTTATTGATAAATGGTTCCCCGCACAGCGGGCCTCAACCGCCATAATTGTTCCAGGCGAGGTTATCCTGTCTTATGAAGGACTGGGAGAACTCGTGGCGCGCCTTCGCCAGCTGCTATATGAGAAGGGCATGTCCCCCGGGATCCGTGTTGGCCTCGTCGCGCCGCGTGGATGGCAGGGACTAGCTGGCTTTCTAGCTGTTAGTTCTCTTGGTGCATGCGCCCCATTAAATCCGACTGCACGCCCAGCGGAACTGGAGAGCGACATCACTCAAATGGGACTTGATTTGGTGGTGGGCTTTGACTGCGACGCATCGATCGTCACGGCTGCTATCGAACTTGAGGTCGACTTCATACAGGTCTCGTCAGAATCGATAATTGCAAAGATCGACTCGCCGCGGATGTATCCGGTGCGCGGCTTCACCGGTCTTGAGCCAGCGCCTTCCGATACGGCCCTGCTGATGAAAACGTCAGGATCAACCGGGAATCCGAAGGTCGTCGAGTTAACTCACTCCAATATACTTGCGAGCACGCAATCGATCGCGACGATGTTTTCCTTGCGGCCGGAGGATCGATGTCTCAACCTCATGCCGATGTTTCATGTGCACGGTCTACTAAGCGCGAGCGTCGCCTCGTTAATTGCTGGCTCATCCGTCGTTTGCGTGAAATCGTTTGATGCCAGTGAAACCATCGATTATGTAGGTCGGCTTGGGCCAACTTGGCTCACCGCAGCTCCGACAATGCATCTTGCAATTTTGCGGGAACTTGATGCACGAGGAATCAGAATGCCAGCTTCGTCAAATGCCCTCCGATTTGCGCGCTCTTCTTCTGCTCCCATGCCTCTTGATGTCATCCAACGCCTTGAGGACGCATACGGAGCGCCGTTGATTGAGACCTACGGTCTAACGGAGTCCTCGTCGTTAATCACTTCCAATCCACTGCCACCGGGCAAACGCAAAGTCGGGTCCGTAGGACGGCCCGTTGGCGCGGAGATACGCGTGCTCGACGCTAAGATGGTAGATGCCCGCGCAGGAGAGGTTGGCGAAGTCGTCGTTCGCGGCCCCAGCGTCATCACGCAGTATTCAACCGCCGGTGACCAGTCGAACGCCTTCTATGATGGTTGGTTGCGTACAGGAGACGGGGGTTACCTCGATGCTGACGGGTATCTTTATATTACCCACCGGCTGAAGGAAGTAATTAAGCGAGGGGGCAATCAGGTTGTTCCGACGGAAGTCGATGCTCACCTGAGAAGCCACGCCGGCGTTTTAGAGGCAGTGACTTTTGGGATCGCCCATCCTACACTCGGCGAAGATGTGGCTGCAGCGCTTGTTGTCGAAAACGCTGCGGCGTTTGACACCACGCAAGCAAGAAGGAAGCTTGCCGATCAAATCAGCCTTTACAAGGTGCCATCACACCTCTTCATAGTTGCGGAGCTTCCCAAAAATCATATGGGAAAGATCATTCGGAACGAGGTGGCTAGCTTCTGCTCACGCATTACAGACGAAAGTGCACGATCGCCGAGCGGTCCGGACGAGCAACTGCTGCACGACATATGGTGTGACTGTCTGGGTGTCGGTTCGCTTTATGTAACAGCGAACCTGTTCTTGGCGGGCGCCGATGTGATCTTGGCGAGAGGCGTCAGCGACGAGATCCACAGGCATATCAATATCCGACTTTCTCCTCGTGAGCTATTTCTCGCGCCGACGATTGAGCAACAGGCTCTGATCGTGAATGAACGCGGTCTCGATCCGTCGACTTGGAAAACGAGATCGTAATGGAGCTTGTCATCGATGCACTGTCAAGCGCCAGTCTTCCAATGCTACGACTTTTCATTAACTCGATAGCCAGCAACGAAAAGACGAACTTCGTGGGCGATCTAGACAGTGTTGTCTCAGCGCAAATTGCGAAGCAAGCTGCCGTTGGCATATTTGATACCTCCGGTCAAATACTTGCATTCAGCGGTTTTGAGGTCTTGCTCGAAGGGGAACTGGCGGAAACGCGTAGCTGTTTCGTGGCTCCGCCGCTGAGAGGTCTAGGGATTCAGCGGCTCATGCACTACGCGCGCGCGCTGATGATCATCAGTGCCTGTGGGCAGAACTGCTCGGTTGTGTCGGCTACTAAGCCAACCAGCGTATTCGCGCAAAGGAACCTAGAGCTTTTAGGCTTCTCTGACTGGCCTCGGCCACATGATGCGGTGAGGACCACGTGCCGCGACTGCGTCATTAGGCTCATTGGCGAGGAGTGCTGCTGCCGCTTTTACGTTTGTCGTCCTGCCAACGTTGCCGCGCTTGCATCGCGCGTTGGCTGTGCGTCGCCGGAAATTCAGGAAGCCTGCCAACGAGGCATAAATATAGCTTGGGGTCCCGTGCTGTTAGGACTCTGTCGGCGTAATTCCAACGCAAAGGGCAACGATAGGTCATGACTGTCTCCTCGCGCCAAATAGCCGCGCTGTACGCTGTCGGCGTCTTCCTGTTCGCAGTGATGGACGCCCTGGCAAAGTTTCTCAGCTCGGGTTACCCCACTACACAGATCGTCTTCTTTCGTTCGCTATTTGGTTGCTTGTTTCTACTGTCGGTTGTGCTTGCGAATCGCAGAGGGGCCGCCCAGCGAGCAAGGTTATCGTCCGGACTGCTCGCGCGCGGACTTACTGTTGTGGCATCGCTTTACTTATTCTTCCTTAGTCTTCGATTTTTACCGTTAGCCACGGCTACGTCTCTATCGCTAGCTGCCCCACTTTTTATGGTGATGATCGGAAAGTTCGCTATGGGCGAGCGGATCGATAAAAGCCGTGCTGTATCGACGGCAATTGGGTTCGGGGGCGTCTTATTGATTGTCGGGCTACCAGGCTCTAGTGTGTTTAATCCTTACAGTTTGATCGGAATTGTCGCTGCATTCTTGTATGCACTGTCTGCAGCTCAGTCTCGCAAGCTATCGTCCCACCATCCTCCTCTTACAATCGCATTTTCGACAAATCTCGTGATGCTGTTAGCTTCGGGGGTCACGACCATTGCCACTTGGCAGTCTCCTCCTGCTGGCGATCTGCTCATATTCCTGTGTATGGGAGTTTGTGGTGCGACTGCCAACTGGATCTTTTCCGTCGCCTATCAGCGCAGTCGGATATCCAACTTCGCGGTTCTCGAATATACGATCCTTATTTGGGCCGGCTTGTTCGGGTATGTTTTTTTCGCAAGTGTGCCAAGTGGTTTAGCGATACTCGGCATGGCCCTTATCGCAATTGGTGGAATCTACTCGGCGATGCATAAAGCCGCCGAGTCGAAGGTAGGCGAAACCACTGCAGTCGGGTAAACCGCCGGTAACCTCAAACGGCATCCTTGTATCAGTTCGAGTTTGTACACGTGAACACAGTGGACTAATCATTATGCACTTCAATTGTGTAGGTGTCGGCTGCGGCCCTTCGAATTTGAGCGCCGCCTCTTTGCTCCACAGATCGGCTGTGACCAATATCTTCTTTGATAGCAAGCCGGATTTTTCCTGGCATGAAGGGATGATGCTAGAAGATGTCACGCTGCAAGTCTCGCTGTTCAAGGATTTAGTCACCCTCGCTAACCCAACCAATCGCTTCTCGTTCATCTCTTATCTTCACGAGCACGGTCGACTCTACCAGTTCTTGAATGCACGTTTCGAAAGCCTGCTAAGGAAGGAATTTGCAATGTACCTTCGCTGGGCCGCCAAAACAAACGAGAATGTGGTTTTCGGCGAGGCTGTCTTAGACATCTCGTTTGTCGACAATAGGTTCGTTGTTGCCACAACTCAACGCCAAGTAACGGCTGACCATGTTGTGATCGGGGTGGGTACGGTGCCCAAAACCCCATCCTTCGCCAGCACCTCTCGCGGGCAGTTCCACGTTAGCGAGACAGCAGCTAACCTTCACACCGTTGCGGGAAAGCGCGTGATAGTTGTCGGTGGCGGCCAATCTGGCGCGGAAGCGATTCTTGCACTACTACGTATGAGTCGGGGCGAAGCGCCAGCAAGCATCAAGTGGGTGTCGCGGCGGGAAAACTTCTACCCTATCGACGACTCGCCCTTCACCAATGAGTTTTACACCCCTTCGCACTCGGAATTTTTCTATCAACAGCCGCCCGACTTTAGACGGTCGTTTCTCGATAGAAATATGCTGTCCAGTGACGGAATATCGGAGCAAACACTGCGCAGCATCTATCAACGAATTTATTCGCTGCGTCATATTGAGCATTCCGAAATGAACATCGAGTTGCTACCCTACCGTGAGGCACAAAATATCGAGCGAGCGACTGGAGGGTGGAGCTTGTGGACAGTGCGGCTTCACGACGGAGCGCCCGAAGTCTATTGGGCCGACGTAGTTATATGGGCCACCGGTTTCAGACCCGCCGACATGCCGTTTCTCGAGACCTTGGCGCAACGGATGGAACGCAGTGGCCAAGAGATAAAAGTCGATCGCTATTTCTGCGCGCAGTGGGACGGTCCCGCTAATCGGCATGTCTTCCTGCTGAACGGCGCTCGCAGTCAGCGGGGACTTGCAGATCCGAACTTAAGTTTGAACGCATGGCGAGCACAGACGGTGATTAACCGAATGCTGAACAAAGCGGAATCACTTCCGATTGGCACGCATTCGCTCATCGATTGGCACAAGCCAGGCGATGTACACCAGTGTTACCGAGACCTACAAGGAGCCTGTTAATGTCGCAAAAGCGTATAGCTGTCGTTGGCGGCGGGATCGTGGGATGTATGACAGCCCACCGCCTCCTAGAGGTAGATCCGACGTGTCAGATTACCTTGATCGATAAGTCACTCGTTGGGTCAGGAGCGTCGCGATTTTCAGCCGGCGTGCACTTCCCGGTCGGACGTAGTTCGCGTGTGCGCAAGATGAGTATTGAAAGCGCCGACTACTACTCTAGGCTAGTCTGGAGGGACAATGAACTTCCCATCTACCCGGTGGACTTTTTGGTTGCAGCTGCATCTAAGGATGCGCTCGAGGTGACGCAGCGATGTATCGGGCTTGAGGATTATCCTGCGGCAAAGCGCATGGACATCAAAGGGCTTAGTATTCCTGAAGGATTCGATGTTTGGCGGATGCCCGGCTGTCAAGTCGCGAACGTCTCCGCGCTCGTACAAATGCTCGCCCAACGAATCAGAAATCGCATAACTATTCTTGAGAGTGTAAGTGTTGACTCCCTCAAGGAAGGACGTGACAGCGTGCAGATTGAACTTTCGTCAGGCGTGAATCTGCAGGTGGATAGAGCCGTTTTATGTCCCGGCCCATGGGCGAATGATGGCGTGTTCCGTAGCTACACAGACGCCCTGTCTATCCGCACCAAAAAGGTCGTGGCGCTTCATCTTGACGGATCGGTCGACATCGCGGTCCCAATTCTTTTCCCGATCGACGATGTATTCATCGTGCCGTTCGCGTACCGGGGCCACTGGCTTTTCAGCTATACGTGTGAAGATTGGGACGTCTGCCCAGAGGATGATCGAGGTTGCGTCTTGACCACCGCCGAGATGGCGGAGGCGCGGCACTGGCTAGATCGTTATGCGGGGCCACTTGGGCGCGATGTACGTGCTGGTCGCGTGTTTTATGACGCCTACAGCCCGAACGGAGAACCCATCGTGGCACCTGTCGGAGCGAGCGGAAACCTCATTTTCGCTGGGGCAGCAAATGGCTCCGGCTACCGATTGGCGCCCGCGATAGCGATCGAAGCTGCACGTGCTGCATTCAACTAACAATGATCATGGAGTCAGTCGTATGTGGATTACGCAAATGGAAACAAACGAACTCCGCGACGCGTTTGGCATTCAACTTGAGTCACTGGGCGAGCGCCAGCTCGCATGCGGCGCTTCCGTTTTTCCGTCGTACGGTGTGGTCAAAGCTGGGACCCAATCTGCGCATCACCGGCATGACGAATGCGAGGTTTTCGTCATCCTATCCGGCGCCGGAGAAATCGTTTCCGAAGGAAAAGCGCATCCAGTGCACGCGGGTTCGTTGATTTTTATCCGTCCGTTTGAGGAGCATGTCATTCGGAACACTGGCAGTTCGGATCTCCATTTCGTGGACCTCTACTGGCGTGATTCTGCAGCCCGCGCGCAGGCGGCTAAAAGCAACGCCAAAGCTCGCCTGGCCGACCGACCTGTTTTCGTATTTTCAACGCCTCCAACGCCTAACGGTGACCTCCACCTCGGCCATCTCTCTGGACCGTACTTAGCTGCAGACGTGTATGTGCGGTATCTGCGTGCAACGGGAGTCCGAGCGTATCACTTAAGCGGCAGCGACGACTACCAAAGCTACGTCGTGGGCCGCGCACGGCAGGAACGGTCAACGCCTCGCGCCGTGGCGGCTCATTACTCAAGTGAGATCTTGGCCACCCTGAAAATGATGGAAATTCATCTCGACCAGTACACAGTTACCGATCAAGATGAGCAATATGCTGGCGGCTTGCAGGGTTTCTTTTCTGCATTAGTCGCCAATGGGGCAAAAGAAATGTCAACGCCCGCGCTGGTTGATGGCGAGAGCGGAGCCTACCTCTATGAGGTCGACGTGGCAGGCGACTGTCCCACTTGCGGTGAACCTTCCGGAGGAAACATCTGTGAGCAGTGTGGCGAACCAAACACCTGTGTGGAGTTTGCCTCGCCGCGGTCAAAGCTGTCTGAGAAAGCGCCACTACAAAAACCCCTGCGGCGTTACTGCGTGACCCTGGATGAGTTTAAATCTGTCGTGGCGGAACATCACCAACGCTCCAAAGTGTCGCCTCGACTGCAGGAACTCGCAGCGAAGGTGATGAAACGCGATCATTTCGTGATTCCTATCACTCATCCGGCCGACTGGGGTGTACCTCCGATCGAGCGCACTGACGGCAATCAAGTGATCTGGGTCTGGCCAGAAATGGCGTACGGATTCCTTCACGGCATAGAGGTGTTAGGCAAACGGTTAGGTGAAGAATGGCGTGCGAATGCCCCACAAGCGGATTGGAAGATCGTTCACTTCTTCGGGTATGACAACAGCTTCTATCACTCTATCCTATACCCAGTGCTCTATCATCTGGCGTTCCCACAGTGGCAATGCGACATTGACTACAACGAAAATGAATTTTATTTGCTAGATGGGCTGAAGTTCTCGACGAGCCGCCGACATGCGATCTGGGGTAAAGATATCCTTCGTCCCGAGACAGTTGACGCCGTTCGCTTCTACCTGGGCTGGACTCGCGGCGAAGAGGGACGAACAAATTTCACGATGAAAGAGTTTCGCCATGCGATTGACACAGTGCTTATAAAGCAGTGGCAAGGTTGGTTGTCATCCCTCGGAGCGCGAATAAAAGACTTCGGAAATCTCGCTCCCGAAGCAGGACGATGGACGGTGCGTCATATTGGCTACCAGACAGCGTTGGAGGCGCGTCTTGGAATGATCTCGGCGTTCTATGATGGGAACCAGTTCTCTCTCAACAATGTCGTCACCGAACTGAATTCCTTAATAAACGACGTGCGTCGGTTTGGCACCTCAAGCGAACGCATTCGGCAGGATATGTCTTTATGCGACGAGTATCGGACATCCGTCGCGCTCGAGTTAGCAACCGCGCGGCTGTTGGCCGTGGTTTCCGCCCCTCTTATGCCAACGTTTGCCTCTCGGCTTGCAGAGGCGCTCGGTGGTATAGATTTAGGACGCTGGCCAGACGCCGTCGAAATGATAGATGCGGGAACGCATATAGCACTTGAATCGTGCACATTTTTCCAAAGTATTGCGCCGGATCTCGCCGCCGACTCTTCCGCTGCAACGCTCGCTTAGAGACTGCCGCTTCACCGTTCATGAGTGTACTTACCTTGCCCCCAATCCTGACCATGCCAAACCTTAACTCAGCGACCGAAGGCGACAATGAGGCCGCGACGCGTCGATCAATCCATTGGCAGTCCTTTCGACTTGACATGGCGGCTAGAGCAGCACAAAAGCGACAACGCCCTCTATGCATTTGGTTCACGGGGCTCTCAGGTGCTGGGAAGTCGACAATCGCCAATTTGCTGGAGGAGCGACTGTATGCCGAAGGCAAGCATACATACGTGCTCGACGGCGACAACGTGCGCCACGGGCTAAGCTGTGATCTTGGGTTTTCTGAGGCTGACCGCGATGAGAACATCCGGCGCGTCGCCGAGGTGGCGAAGCTTATGGTTGATGCGGGCTTAATAGTATTAGCGGGGTTTATATCACCCCTTGCACGACAACGCCAGCTAGCAAGACAATTGTTCGACGAGGGACGTTTCTTGGAAGTGTTCGTGGACACACCACAAGTGGAGTGTGAACGGCGCGACGTCAAAGGGCTTTACGCTAAGGCGCGCCGTGGAGAGTTAGCCAATTTCACCAGTATCGACAGCGAATATGAGCGGCCGGAACGGCCGGACATACACCTGTTTACGGAACGCCAGCCGCCGCGTGCGTGCGTTGAGGAAGTTCTACAATATATAAAGGCGCTAGAATCGTGACTTCGTTGAAGCAACGTGAGCTGGAAGCTTTGTGTATGACTGCCGAGGCGGCGGGCGACGAAGTCATGAGGCGGTATGGCTGTTGCCAGTCGCCGACACTTAAGCTAGACAATTCGCCTGTCACAGAAGCGGATCTTTGCGCTGACGCGGTTATCCGAGAGCGACTGGGCGCAGCGTTCCCGGATGTCTTTATTCTCTCTGAAGAGTCGGCAGAGAGACCCGTTCTCGATACTCAACGTCTTTTCATAGTAGATCCGCTAGACGGCACAAAAGAATTTCTAAATCGCAGTGAAGAATTCACAGTGAATATTGCCTTGGTGGATAAGGGGGTTCCAGTCGCTGGCGTGGTCGTGGCCCCGGCCCTCGGTGAGGTGTTCTACGCGGCGAATGGGCTTGGAGCTTGGAAACGCAAAGGCGGTATCAAGACTGCGCTACGCGTTTCGCATGGCCGGACGGCACTTCCTTTGCGGATCATAGGTAGCCGTTCCCATAACGTCGACGCAGTCGCAGATTGGTTGGCGCGCTTGCCGTTAAGCCATACGTTTGTTGCCGTTGGGAGCTCGCTGAAGTTCTGCAGAATCGCGGAAGGAAGTGCGGATGCGTATCCTCGCTTTGGACCTACTAGCCAATGGGACACGGCGGCGGGCCAATGCATACTCGAGTCGGCTGGTGGAGCGGTCGCCGATTTGTCGGGGCGTGCCTTGTTGTACGGCTTAGACAGGCCAATCGTCAACCCACCATTTATTGCGTTTGGCAACCCCCGACTGCGACGGTGGCTCGCATCGTCCATTCTGACCGACATACCTGGCGCGATCCGCGCTTAGGCCATCGCGACCCGGAAGTAGAACCGCTCGCACGACCAGGAACCATAGTTCTTCGGGAAGCGTGCGGGCGATTATAACGGTCTGCGACCAAGATTTGCCCTATCTGAAGCTCACCCACAAGCGATGACGCACGAGCACCGATCGAATGTAAGCGCGCAGAGATCGGTGTCCAGCACTCAGCGATTTGAGCGACAGCGCTATGTGGCTGGTTGAGGCTCGTCGGGAACGAGCACAAGCCCACGATGTATTCTTCGACTGAGACGACGCCTAGTTCGCCAGAGCATCGAGCAGGCTCGTCTACGTTGACGGCCCGGTTGGCCCAACAGCATCACATAAAGCTTGAATGCAGCGGCAACGATGCGTCGCTGCTATCGGCCATGATCGAAACGCCAAGACGGTGAACTGAAGGTCTACGTGCATCGCGACGCGTCGATTGTAAGCGCGCGAAAATGGGCGTCTACCGCTCACGGATCCGATGGTGCAGGCTATGTCCTTTGAAAATCAGTGGACACCTTATGACAGTACAAAACTCAGAATCGTCTTGCCTGAGTCGTCACCATAGGCAAGGACGGCAAGCGCCGTTTTGATCGACGAACCAAACCGCGGTTGCTCGATGGGCTTGCCATGGGCCCGGCGCGTCAGTAGCGGGGCTCGCACTCAAACACGGCGTCAAGACCGATCTCCTGCGTAAGTGGTCAAGCTGCACCGGCAGCGGTTAGCTGATGATTCAACGCAGTCGCCGACGGCAAAGTCGGTATTCGTGCCGGTCGTTATGGCGAGCGGCGACAGGCGCTGATCGAACGCAAAGCCGCCAAGTCTTCTTCACTGGCGGCAACGGCTAGTCGAATACGTTGAGCCAGACCATGACATCCACTGTGAACGTCCAGACGTAGTCGCTCATGCCGTAAATTATGTAGTAGATTCGGTCCCGCGCAAATCGTCACGACTGAGTCTATCAGTGCAAAACCGACCGCGAACGGCCGCTTTGGAGAAAAGTGAAGGTCGCTTTTGGGTGTGCGCCGTGAAAAGGCGGCGTTTTCCAGCGGGTGCAAGCCCCGCCCGGCAACCGCTCCAGCCGGAAGCAACTGGAGCAGTCATGGAGGTAACGAAGTGGCTGAAGCCTCTGGTAATGCGTGTCACGAATAGGTGACAGCGCGAGTGTGCAGGCCGTAACGCGAGTGAACGCCGAGCAAACCTCGAAAAGGACGATGCGCAGGCCGACCCGGCAACCCTATCGGGGAAGGCTGATACGACTGGGTGAATGAGCAGGCTGGACGCCCAGTCGCTGCGCCGGGGTAGTGGCGACAGCATGTACACAAGGAAAGCGTACGCAACACGGGAAGTCCCTCGGCGTGGTCAGGGATGACCAACCGGACGCCCGCGAGGGACAGGCCGGGCGCCTTGGGATGACGGAGAGGCCCGTAGTACCGGTGAAGCCGGGTAATGCCGATGGAGGGAAGGGGCCTCAGTTCAAGACAGACGCAATACGTAGTGAGGACGTGGAGATTGGGCAACCTATCAACTCCGATTCGTGCTCAGAAGCTGCAGATGGCGTTACACGCGAAAGCGAAGGCAGAAGCCGGGTATCGCTTTTACGCGCTGTACGACAAGATCTATCGCGAGGATGTGCTGGCGCATGCGTACGCACAGTGTCGATCGAACAAGGGCGCACCGGGTGTCGATCGACAGGACTTCGCGGAGGTCGAAGCGTACGGGGTGCAGAAGTGGCTCGGCGAACTGGCGCTTGCGCTCAGGCAGGAGACTTACCGGCCGGACCCTATCAGAAGAGTGTTTATCCCGAAGGCCAACGGCAAGCTGAGGCCATTGGGTATCTCGACCCTGCGGGATCGGGTGTGCATGACAGCAGCGATGCTGGTGCTCGAACCGATCTTCGAAGCGGACCTTCCACCGGAGCAGTACGCTTATCGTGCGGGCCGCAATGCCCAGCAGGCGGTGATCGAGGTGGAGGAGCGGTTGCATCGAGGGCAAACGGACGTTGTTGACGCTGATCTCGCGGACTACTTTGGAAGTATTCCGCACGCCGATTTGATGTTGTCGCTCGCGCGACGCATCGTTGATCGGCGTGTGCTGCATCTGATCAGGATGTGGCTGGAATGCCCCGTTGAAGAAACCGATGACCGAGGTCGGCAGAAACGGACGACGGAGGCTCGAGACAATCGGCGCGGGATTCCACAGGGCTCCCCCATCTCACCACTGCTGGCGAATGTTTACATGCGCCGGTTCGTGCTGGCGTGGAAGAAGCTCGGGCTTCAGCGCAGTCTTGGCAGTCGAATAGTGACCTACGCAGACGATCTCGTGATCCTGTGCAAGCGAGGCAAGGCTGAAGAGGCGTTGCTGAAACCGTGCGAGATCATGAGCAAGCTGAAGCTGACGGTTAACGAGGAGAAGACGCGAATCTGCAAGGTGCCAGAAGGTGAATTCGACTTCCTGGGTTTTACGTTTGGGCGGATGTACTCGGCAACGACTGGTCAGGCCCGTATGGGCATGAAGCCGTCGAAGAAGAGTATCCGGCGCATGGTCGAAAAGATTCATGCGATGACCGCCCTCAGGACGGTATGGCAAGAGACCACGGAGTTGGTGAGCAAGTTGAACCGCACGTTGCGCGGCTGGGCGAATTACTTCCAGGTAGGAAGCGTCAGCCGGGCATACCGAGCAATCGACAGCTACACCGCGACGCGGTTGCGCCGGTGGCTACGCAACAAGTACAAGCTCAGACGTCGCAGGGGCGGGACTTATCCATCCCCGCATCTCTACGGGTACTTCGGTCTCGTACGTCTGAGCGCACGTGGGGGCGTAGCCTGGCGTGTGTGAAGGCGTGATGTCTTGTCCGAGAGCCCAGTGCGGGAGATCTGCACGCTGGGTTCGATGAGCGGGATGTGGAAACGGGGTTACGGCGAGGTTATTGGGGCACCGCCAGACGAAAGAGGCGGTAACAGACAAACCGAGCCTACCGCTACCGCGCCACATCTCGACTCTACCGACAGCACGCGTTCGCGGATGTGAGAGTCGCCGCTCCGGATCCGGATCCGGTTCCGGCGAACGGCCGGTTAGCAGCGTGCAGC
Source organism: Paraburkholderia sp. BL17N1 (assembly GCF_003634175.1). Lineage (NCBI taxonomy): Bacteria > Pseudomonadati > Pseudomonadota > Betaproteobacteria > Burkholderiales > Burkholderiaceae > Paraburkholderia > Paraburkholderia sp. BL17N1. The sequence goes on along the minus strand of NZ_RBIW01000001.1, from coordinate 904,581 downwards.
CGCCCGATGAGGGCCGGTAGCTGAGCGTCGGCATTGGCCGAATTGTGCGGATGGTTCGTCCGTCGGGTCCGGGAAGCTGCGGGCGGTCCAACGACAGACCGTGGACGCACTGGGAAATTGGCGGGCAAACTTTCGACTCGCATGGGGGTGAGCAATGGCTATCCGCAGCCGACCCTAAGTTGACTGGCGCAGGACAGCGTGTCTTGCAGGGTAAAATTAGAGATCGCTCAATGCAGCGCACTACTTTTGCGCAACGAAGCTGGCGCAGATCTGGTGAATATCGCAAACGATCGGCGACCTGTAGTCGAGCCTCCATCCGTCCGCGAAGAGCGGTGTCAGCGAGCGCTCCGTAGTTAGCGGGAAGGTTCGAAGGATGCCCGGCGCCAGTTCGGCGGCTGCGGCCGCCAGCGCAATCCGATCCTGCCAATGACATGTCGCTCCATTCGCTTTCAGCCAGATACGCGAAGACTCGACCAGGTGATCCGTGCGTAACCAGCTGCCGGTTCGCGCCATTGCGACAAGCTCCCCAATCACCAGGTAGCAGAGGAGTTCAGCGCGTGCCTCATCATCGAGCTTCTCAGGGAGTAACATGTCGAACGACGTTTCGGATCTGTAGCCGGCCACCAGGTGGCGCATGGTCGGGACGTGCGGCGACAACCGGCCGCCGCGGTGATGGGCGCCGACTGGTGCCGATTACTGGATGGTCAGGCCTCACCGCTCAGTCTGCATGGGGTTCGTCTGCATTGAATGCGCTGGACGATGGCGCTGAACCGTTCTTCGCCACCGTGCGTGTGAACGCACTTCCCGTCGGGAGCATCGCTCGTGCTGACCGTTGCGCCACGACCCCGCCAATGCAGTCTGCTACAGAGGCCCGTTTTCGCATCCTGAGCACAGCGCGCAGCCGTGCGAGCCGGGACACTATTGCGCCGCGGTCAGTTTCAGCCCGGGCCTCAATGCCGGCGACGGTTCCTGCAGGCCTTTGCGCTCGTCGGAGACCTGCTCGATGCCTTTACTGGCCACCTCCTCCAGAAAGGTCAGCCGGGCCCGATAGTAATCAACGCGTAGCTGTGCATCGAGCACGTGCTGCTCGGCCTGGAACAGTTCCATGCGCAGGTCATTAAGTGCACGTTCCGCCTGTTTCTCGGGAGTGGGCGCGTGATGTGAAGCCCAGTTTGCAAGCCATCGCAGCATGGTGAAGCCCTCCTGTCGTCGGGTGCCCGGCCACGACAAAGGCTATCAAAGTCTGGAACGACTGTCTGTCAAAAAACGCCAGCGCGACACATGTTGCATAAACGGCACAGCGACGCCTGAGTGCGACGGAGGTGTGATAGCACTAGTCGGCGTATGCGCCGCACCCTCCCTGTGGGAATGTCAGGCGATCCGCACTGCCTGCACACTGCACGCGTGCCAGTGTTGGACCCCTTTACCTTAGGTTATGGCGGGACCCGACCTAATGGCTGCAGACCGGTCGTGATCCTGCACTGACCGGGGTATAAGCAAGCTTCATCGGCCGTTTTGCATGCCTTGCGCATTCCGATCGCGATGCCATCCGCCCGAGGGTGACCGCGTTACCGGGATATCGCGACTGCAGCCACAACCTCACTACGTCATTGCGCATCCAGCTCCCCACAAAACTGGCAGTCAGCGCGAGCAGGAACAGGTCATCGTAATACCCTGCCGCCAGCTCCTGCGCGACAAGTTGCACCCTGATGAGCCCACGCTCCATGTCCGCCAGACGTCGCACACCGTCGCGATCAGATTGCCGTCCCCGTGGATCATCCGCCCGAAGGCCAGCGGGCGTCGCCGCCAGCAGTGCGCGCGCAAAATCGCCGCTGCAGTTGTTCTGCCGCACCATCACGCTGGCCACAGCGACCTGGCGGGATGGCACCATCCGAGCCAGCGCGGTATGGGTCCGTTCAGGCAGTCTGTACCCAGTCAACTGGGCAGCTGCCTCTGGGCAGATTCCAGGCGGACACGCGCGATCCGCTGACTGTCTGTCGGATCGCGCGACATATCGGGAAGGACGGGCATGGGTCACGTTGAGCGGCCTTCAAGGTGATCGCGAAGGCGTCGGGGCATGGTGACAAATCCCTGCGATCGCAGGAGAGCGACGAACGCCGCATCAGACAGGAGTTCCGCCAGCACGTTGCCGACAATGACCCTCTCGACGCGGACGGCTTCCATCTGCCGGATCGCCGTCTGTTGGCGCGCTCGCTCCAGCATCAGGACTTTCCGGGCCTTGATCTGCGGCGACGATCGGGATTTCGCGCGGGTCGACGCGTCGCAGCCGGACCCGACCTCCTCTTCGCCAGGACAGATAGCGGTGCGTGGATGATCTTTTCGCATAACGATTACTTCGTAGCAGGGTGGCACGCCGCCGGCAATACTTCCAGCGGCACGTTGGCGGCAAGCTCGATCAGTGATGTAAGATCGGGATGCCGGTACGGCTCGAAATGAGACTGGCCGTACCGGTACAGCACGGTGTATTCGCCCTTCGGCAGACTACCCTGGGGGAGAATGTGAAAGTCGAGCAGTTCCTTGCCTGCGCGCTCAATGCGGCCATACACGAGAAAGTCGATCGCAAAGCAATCGGGCCAGCGGGCGATCCAGTACGGCAAATGTCCCTGGATCAGCCACGGGCTCCGGATAACCAGTTGCAACCGTAGTGCGCCGTCGATGCACAGCGTGCCCGTGTGTTTCTCGTACCGGACCTGATGACCCAGCTCCCGCAGCTTGTCGGTCGTCCCATCAGCAACGCGCCGCTCCATCAGGTGCTCGACGTACCGGTTTTCGGACCGCTCGGGATTCAGGTTCGGTGGGTATCCAATGATCTTGTATGCCTTATACAGACTCCCGAATTCGTGCATTACCTGTTCAACAGACGGCGCACTCCGGTAGTGCCTCAGTGTTGCCTGATTGAGTCTGCCTGCTCTCGTGACCACCTTGCGCAGGCCTTCAATAATCTCGTTTCGTGTTGGTCTACGTCCGACGCGTGCCATTTTCTGCTGGACAGCGGCAAAGATGCGCCGGTCGACAACCGGTTCAAACGCGTCTGGAACGCGGATCCATTCCTCCCGCGGCAACTGCTCCCAGCCACGGTCGAGTTTCGAGGTCGTCCGGCTGTAGACATTGGTGCCGATGTACTTTTCGTTGCGCAGGATGTCCAGTATGTTGGCGCCTTGCCAGGTGCGGCCAGCACCGTTGACTATTCCAAAGCTGTTCAGGCGCCGCGCGATTGCCGCCGCGCTGACCGGTTGCATTGCGTACCATTCGTAAATCTTGCGGACCAGCGCGACATCGCGTGGCGGCCCCGGCGCGACGATGATGCGGTCAGTCTGTACGCTTTTGTATTCACGCGGAGCGAGGCACCGACGCTCGCTGTTATCCCGGCCGACCAGAATGCGCTGCAATCCAAATCCGGGGGGGCCACCCGCATGAAATCCACGCCGGACGTTCAGGCAGTGCCCGAGAAAGACCTTACGTGACATCTCGCGACTGAATTCGCCGGCCATCGCCCGCTTGAGTGCCTTCAGTATCGACGTGGCAGGAGTGCTATCGTTCTCGAACGGCTCGGCGACATAGATGACGTCGACACCGGCGCGGCGACAGGTGTATTCGTAGAACGCACTTTCATCGACATCCTGGAAGCGTCCCCAGCGACTGACGTCGTACACCAGCACGCTAGTGAATCTGCGCGCCGGATTCTCTACGTCGATCAATAGCTGGATCAGTGCTGGGCGTTCACGCAGCGTCAGTCCACTGATCGCAGCATCTTCATAGTCCCGCACAACCCGGATACCGTGCGCGGCGGCATATCGTGCGATCGCTTCGCGCTGGAATACAGGTGAGTACTCCTGGTGGTCGGTGGACATGCGGATGTACTGCGCGGCGCGAACGGGCGCAGCGGGCTGGGTACGGCACGTCCGCGCGGAAGGCATGATATTTCCAGTGCTCACACATTAGTGCTAGCGCTTTTCCGGTCAAAGTCAAGACGAACGATCGCTGGCGACCGAATCGGGGGCCTGATTCCAAGATTGAAGACGTATTCAAACGCGTCAGATTCTCGGTGCGAAGGGCGTCGCAAGGAAGACAGATCCCGTGGGAAAGCACCTCTCTGGAAGAAGACTTTTATTTCCGTCCTCCATCCGACAAGCATCCACTCACTGAAGACGAACTTGATTTGCGCTTTGCAAAGGACCACGAAGACTGGACAACCGCGCAAAGCGTTGGCACTTCCGAGGCCGTCATCAAATACTTAACCGACCATCCAAACGGTAATTTCAGTGAATTAGCGCAAGCGCTGCTCGACAAACTACTCGCTGGTCAATGAGAACATCGTATTGTTACCCAGACCTCTTCCGCCAACCCTTATAGCAAAGGTAGCGCTGAAGCTGGAGCAATCTCGTTGGGCGACCGCCACGTTTTCCTGGCGTTCCTGGCAATACTGGCGCTGCACCACAACGGTTCGATTGAAACAGAGACTTTGATTGACAGCCCACCTCAGACGGTGTGGACGCTCCTCACGGCGACCGACGACTACCCATTGTGGAATCCGGAGATTTCGCAATTACGAGGGCAGTTTCGTGAAGGCAACGTCATCGAGTTTTTGGAGGGGACGGGGCCAGACGCAATGGTGTTTCATCCCAAGATATTGGCGGTGCAGGCTGTTCGAGAATTACGTTGGAAAGGGTAGGTTTGGTTTCCTGATCTTTTTGACGGAGAGCACCGCTTCATTCTCGAACCTGTCGACGGCAAAACGCGCTTTATCCAAGCTGAAACATTCACCGGCATTCTTGCTGGCACCCTGACTCAGAGCGTCCTAAGGGACACGGTTATTAGCATGCATGCGATGAATGACGCATTGAAAAAGCGAGCCGAGCTAGCGTCTGGTCAACCGCGGAAATAGTCGGTTGGAGCACTTGGGCAACCCCTGCTGAATGATATCGAATGGCAGCTGATGTGAACGGCAGCTGACCGGTCCGGGTCGCGCGCTGACCGTCGTGCCAAGCAATATCTGAGCGCTGTCACTCAGCCGAACCAAAGTGGCCCATAGCGCTAACGGGCTAATATGGCGCGGATGACGTCAACTATGAATTCCGCCCGTGCGCCCTGCTTGACGCTGTCCATTCGAAGTAATCGTCGTACCCGCTTGAGGCCCTGAAGGCGACGTCGACGAAGCCCGTCCGCACATAGGGTAGTTGTGTGCGGCGGCCATCGCGCAAACGGCGGCCTCGAGGGACTTCGAATTGGCGGGGCATCGGTGCTGCGCGCGCTGCCGCGCTGACGGCGAACATCATCAGTGGCGTCCAGACTTGATGCATGTCTGGGCTGGATCATCCGATCGACATGGAGAGGGCCGTGATTTGCCGCAAGCTGAGGGTTCATGTACTCGTATTCTGCGTCACGGGCGCATTGTTGGGCAGCGTCGCGGCCTCGGCAGATGAAGTTAAGGTGATGATTTCGGGCGCGTTTGCGTCAGCCTATCGCGCACTGGGTCCACAATTCGAGCAGGCGGCCGGCGAGACGCTGGTCACTGTCTGGGGGCCTGTGGTGGGCACGGCCGCGGATGCCATCCCTGTGCGACTCGCGCGCGGCGAATGGGCAGACGTGCTGATCGTGGTCGGCTATGCACTCGACGACCAGGTCAACGCTGGCAAGGTCGTGTCTGGCAGCAAGGTGGACTTCGCACGCTCGGCAATTGGAATCGCGGTTCGCGAGGGGGCACCGAAGCCGGATATCAGCTCGGTTGACGCACTGCGGCGCACGCTGCTCGCCGCCAAGTCGATCGTCTATCCGGACGACGCCAATGGAGTCTATATCGGCAGCGAACTATTCCGGCGTCTGGGTATCCAGGAGCAGGTGGCGAACAAGAGCCGCATGATCCGATCCGAGCGGGTTGCCAACGTCGTCGCGAACGGCGAGGCGGAGATCGGATTTCAGCAGATCGTCGAACTGTTGCCGGTCGACGGGGTGACGGTGCTCGGCAATTTGCCTGCGGAGGCCCAAAGGTACACGGTGTTTTCCGGGGGCATCTCCACCGATGCCAGAAATCCAGCGGGCGCAGCGGCCCTGATCCGTTTTCTGTCATCGCCGGACGCGGCCCCCGCGATTGAGGGGACCGGGCTCGAACCGCTAACGCCGAAGACTTCGAACTGAGTGTAGCTGTGAGCCCTCCGTGCCGTCGAGCTAGGTGACGGTCGGATCTTCCGGGAACGGCCAAGACGCGTCATTCGCCCGCACCGTTGCGCGGACGTTCAGATGTCGGATCCATCCAGCAAGCGGCCATTCAATTCGCGAGGACGAATCGTGCTTGCGTTGGAGGAATGTCATGCCAACTTACCAGTACAGGTGCGAGAAGTGCGGTGAAATGTTCGAACATGCCGAACGTCTGGCTGAACACGAAACCGGTCATCCAAATTGTCCGAAGTGCGGAAGCGAGAAGGTTCAGCACATACCTACGCCATTTGTCGCGAAAACGTCCAGGAAGTGCTGAAATCTGTCTGGCCGGGGAAAGACCAAATCGGCCAACTACAGTCGGTGAAACAAGCCGTGACGCGGACATTTGAACGGCAAATTCGCACGTGACAACGGCCCGTCGCCCTATCACGACGGGTATTGCCTCGCTGCCCTGTGCTCCCTGCCGATACATACGGGTAACGCACAAGCTGTGTCGACGAGGTTAGCTAACGACTCACAAGCGGGGTGTGCCTCATGCATGCTCAACGTGGTGGAAGGCGGACGCACAAATAAGTCAGAACGTTCGTTTCACGAACGCAGTTTAATTCAAACTGCAACGATCTATGTCTGTGCGTTTCCGAACATTGACATGCTCAATTTCTAAACTACTGTGCTTTCGTTCTCAGAGATGCTCACCTACTATTCGCTCTAGTTGATCCAACGAGGGAGACTGTTATGAGCACCGCTCCGAAAGATACTTTTAAATCCACCGAAACACTTAAATCGGCCGTCGAAGCTCTAAAATCAGTAGATGCGTTAAAAAATGACGGCATATCCAGATCTATTGATGCAGTAAAGCAGGCCGTCGAGGCAATTCGACCAATAGCCGGCGTTTCGGGATCACTAGAGGCGACAAAACACCTTGTCGAAGCGATTAAGAGCGTGGAAGCCGTGCATAGTTCAGAATCCTTGGCATCGGTGGAGGCAGTTAAGTCCGTAGTTGAAGCCATCCGTCTAGCTGAACGCATTGAAACCGATAACGAGTTCTAGGGATTCATCAACAACACTGGCCTGACATCATGCAAGCACCAATATTGCTTGTTCCGAAAGCTATCAATAGCTCTCTATGCACGGAATTGATTTTGGCGTGGGAATGGGGCGGTCATGAGCTGTCATACATGATGGTCGAAGAGTCGAATAAACGACTTGGGCGTGTGTACGATCCTCGAAAAAAATCTCGACAAGATCATTTTTTATCTGATGTTAATCTGTTAAAAAAAATAACCGCTGACATTCGACAAAATGTTTTGCCCCATATTGAGCTCGCGTTTCGCTATAAAGTAACCCGTTACGAGGACTTTCGAATAGGCTGCTACGAATCCGATCAGATGGGATTTTTTGGTCCCCACCGTGATGACTCGACTGAGGGAACCGCTCATAGAGCATTTGCACTTTCAGTAGGGCTTAACGAAGAGCCATATGACGGCGGTGAGATTAAATTCCCGAATTTCGCCTATTGCGGATATAAACTGCAACATGGAGATGCGTTGGTATTCTCAAGTGGGCTAATTCATGAAGTCACTCCTGTTACCAGCGGTCGACGGTTTGCTCTGTTGAGTTTCCTGTATGGTGAATCCGAATCCAAGCGTAGAAAAGAATATTATTGCAGATTAGCCAGCGCAACGCTTCCGACATGATTTCGACCTATAACACACTAACTTGTATTTGAAGTTGGTTCAATAGTCTCCTTGCACTGATATGGAAAAGATCTCTCGAATGAAGTGGCGCCCGACTAGCGAATCGTTTTCACGATTGCCTCTGCGAGATGATAATGCAGCTTGGGCACCCGACTTCATACACAACCTGGGAATTTTTGAAACACAGGATGCTGAGACGCCCAAGGACGATGCTTTGGGACTATTAAAGCTAGCCTCGGAGGTCGAACACGCAGTTTTGGTCCAATACTTATATGGAGCGTCCTCCATCTCTAGCGGCAATGCAGCTTCAGTTCAAGCGAAAAACAAACTCACACGAATTGCTGTTCAAGAAATGTTGCACTTGCTGTCAACTCAGAATCTATTGATAGCGCTTGGTGGCCCTTCCGCTTTGCATCTCGAGCGTGACGTTCTTCGTGCAAGGAGCGACCTTAACCCGATGTCTTTTGACCTAGAACCGATAAGTCGATTGACGCTGGCGAAATATATAATTACTGAAATGCCTGCAAAGATTCCTGATGTCACCTTGAACGATCGCGTTGCAAAGTTGAAGGATATGGTCTCACAGAACGGGAATGTTCAAGCACATCGCGTCGGCGCCATATACGCGCCACTGATGTGGCTATTTCAATCTGATGACGATCCTATTGGTCCTCTTCATCTAAGTACGGATTTAGGATTTAGACCGGGCTGGCACTTAAAGCCTGAAGACTTCATCGATCCGGCGATCATCGTAAAACATGCTGCGACGCGCGATGAATGGCGAGCGACGGGCGCTACATATGTTTTGGATGCAATTCAGTCGATGGACGCAGGTCGGCAACTTTTGACTAAGCTTTCCTCTCAAGGCGAGGGTTGGGATGGTAACCAAGATTCCCATTTTTACGAGTTCATCGAGCTACTGGATTTGTTCGATGCAGGGAATTTGACCTTTAATGAGCTTCCTAATAATCCGGCAGGGAGAGTGAAGCCTCCTTTTGACTCGCCAACGGTGGCGCCAATCACCGACTCATACACGATTCTATGGTCTGATCTATTCGATATCCGGTACACCATGATTGTTCTAGATATTGCTTATTCTCTTTCGCTACCTCGAGATAATCCGCAGCGTGGTAAAGTAATCGAACTATGCTTCGATGATGGTATGGTTCCCGTCCTCGGATTGTTAGCAGACAAGCTTACTTCACTTCCGCTCAACGACGACCGATCTAAGGGTTTTGCGGCTCCGACCTATGGCTGCATATTTCAAGCGCTGCCAACTGACTCAGATTCACTTTTAGCACTTCAACGGACCGCATTACTTCGCGAAGAATCGACTCTGACAGCAATAAAGAGTCACGGTAATTTCGGTACCGATCAAGACGGGTCTGAACTAATTGCGCAGTTTGCTGACCAAGGCGGGTTCCATGACCGCCGCAAACTGGTTTTCCACGCTTAGATATGGGAGCGGGCTATGGATTATAAGATATTTCCCCCGATCGGCATTGCGCGTGTCGGGAATAGTCCGTCGGAATTTTTTTTGGGACCAGAGCGAGCAGGCTCGGAGGGGTTCGAATTAGCGGCGGACGGATCGGAAGTGCAGGTTCAAAACTATAAAACCGAGGATAAAAAGACGAAAAGACAAGCGGCGCGTTTTCAAATATATCAGTTTGAGCCCGGCTCAATAGTCGGGTATCCGCTAGAAATGCCCGCTGGTGCCCGCATTGAGTGGACTGTCCGTCTGGTCAACAAGAAGGACGCCGTCGAACGGACTGACTCGCCGCCGCCGCCGCCTGTGTCTCCACAAACTATACGTCCCAAAACATTTGCGGGACGCGAGGACCGAATAATTGACTCCGGGCAGCAAACAGTTTCTGGTGCTTCGGCTGTCTCTGTAACTCTGAAGGGCGCCTACCGAAATTCGGCTGTAGAACTAGGCGAAATAAAAACCGACGCAAATCAGAGGCTTATTGTACTCGGAGGCTTCGGCAAATCCGAGTCAATTCCAGACGCAACTTTTCCAAACGGCGCGCCTATCGGCGGCGAGGCGGGCGGCGGAAATTACTACAATAACAGTGGTTGGCATGACGACGTCTCCGACGGTCCTGTAACAGCAAGGCTCATACTTGCGAGCGGCGAGGCTCATGACGTATCACCCGCATGGGTTATTGTTGCGCCGCCCGATTTTGCGCCGCCAAGTAATAGTATTGTGACGTTATTTGACATCATCCGCCAAATTGGGGTCGACAGTGGTGGACTAACTCTCGGGAAACCCAACTTTAAAAGTGATATCAGGCCTCTTTTGGTACGGGCCGCTTCCCTTCAATGGGTTAGCCCAAACCCTCGCTGGAAACGCATAATTGTCGAAGGGCCCGCACTCGAAAATCCTGATATGTCTTCGCCAGCTGTCACGATTAGAGACGAGATTCGCAACAACATACTCAAGGGTGCGGAAGAATTGTCGCACGATGACACGGACTATTCAGTAGTTACCATGCGTGACTGGCAAATTACCATGCTCGACCGATGGGTGAAAGGAGACTTCACGTCAGATGACGTTCCAAAAGGTGAATTTCCGTCATCTGATGAAATTACTCGAACCGTCTTAGATGCTGCCATCGGACAGACGCTTTTTCCGGGAATTGAGGCGGGTGTAGTAATGCTAGACGAGTCGATTTATGCGAGACCGTTCGACTATCGCGTTTCGCACACTGCTGTCAGCGCAGGCGACCTTACGGCTCTCATGGCACTTCCTTGGCAAGCTGATTTTCTGAAGTGCGGCACCAACTGGTGGCCTTCGCAGAGGCCGAACAGAGTTCTCGACGCAAGCGGTAATATGGTTGATTGGTTGAGGCCTCCGCAGGACCATCGCAAGATGATCGGAAACGTTATGAAAATGGGCGTGGTGCAATACATTGCTAACCCGGCCGACGGCTCGCGTGTTGTCCGGGAAGTGGGTCGTGATGATGCAGGTTTATAGCGATTCCATTCATGACGTGCCGTACTTACGACGTTGCGGTTGTCGGCGGCGGACCGGCAGGTAGCATATGCGCCGTCCTACTTGCTCGCGCGGGGCTTGCTGTTTGCTTGTTTTGTACAGCGACGGCTTGCCTTCGCCGGCGCGAGATCTTGGCGCCTCCGGCAATACGAGCTGTGCGTTCTTTGGACATAGAGGACCTTGAATCTGTGTTCGGCACTGAAACATGTGTAGGCGTTGAAAGCCGATGGTCGGAAGAGGAGCCGACCTACTTCGACTATGAATTGTATGCATGCGAGGCCGCGCTAACTGTCGAACGGCCCGTACTCGACCAGCAGCTTGTGCGATTCGCAGTAGACAGCGGAGTTGACTTGTTCGCTCCTACCCGTGTTGTTGATGTAAAGCGAGGGCAGAGAGATATATGGACGCTCATCGCCGCTGATCGAGAAACTCGATGTTCCGATTCTTTTCAGGCGCGGTTCCTTGTTGATGCCTCGGGGAAGGACAGCACGACAAAAGCAATCGGAGACCGGAGACGTCGTGTCCAAGATACCGCTATCGCCTTTCAGTTCTCAATTGGTCAAACACGCTCTCCAGAAAATACGCTGTTGCTGGACTGCTCGCCGGATGGCTGGTGGTATTCAATGCCAAACACGTCTGGTGAAGCGGACCTTGTGTTCGTCACGGACATCAAACTAGCGCCACGTGGCGGATTGCAGCGGGCTGAATGGATGATCCAGATGTTCAAACAAGCTCGACTTTTGTCTGACCGAATAACGGGAATTCCGAATTTCAGACATCACCGCGGTTGCCTGGCGCACTCATCTCAAGGGGGAAATTTTTGCGGCAACGGCTGGATCGCAGTCGGTGACGCCGCTTGGGCCTGTGATCCTTTATCAGGAAGTGGACTGTTGGTTGCCATTCAGACAGCTTCGCGCGCGTCCCTTGCAATCCTTGATTCACTTCATGGGCGCGAGGAATCGTTTGGCCGTTATCAGACGTGGTGTGCGTCGGAATCGCGTGTCATGGAGGCAAAGAGGCAGGAGGTTTATGCGCAGGTGATGTCTTCTGTTCGTACTTTTCCATATTGGCGCGCGAGACACAAGAAAACAACGGGAAATGCCTAGTCGCCTCAGTGGTAACAAGTAGAGGGAGCGGATTTCGAGGTGAGAAAGAAGCTTTAGATAACCTCCAACATTAAAAAGATCTGAATGAAGACGGGGGGCATCGCTTGGCGGGACATCGCTCGGTAAGCTGCACATCGATCCGTTTGTGGCCGGTCTTGGCGGCGGGATGAAGTTCTGACGGAGCAGAGCACTGTTAACATACGGCGCGCGGCCCCGATTTAACTCGTCAATTTATAAAGCGTTGTAACGTTGTCGTGTGCGTGACGCGACTGCCGAATCGGTGTTGGACTCGAGCGGGCTAGCTGGCCATCGACGTTACCTAGGTTCACGGCTACCGAAGGTATCCCAGTCATATCGCCAGAAAGATGTTCACGCATCGTCGACGATACGTTGCTACTAGCAGCGCAGCGGACGTCCGAAGCGCACCAGAAGCCGTCATTGATGTTCAGCCCGCCCGAAGGGCTGGTCCGGGTCGATGCATGCCTCTCACATGAAAGCCCGTATCTGAGGCGATCGTCCGCCGTTGGCATGGGGCTCTGTGCGGCCAGAAGCGGTCAGTCGACGTATGCGTCCAGATCGCCGACAATCGGGCAGGCATTCACAGGTTCAGAAAAGGGGCACGCGTGAAATCTCTATTCATTTTTCTAATGGTGGCGCTCTATAACTGCGCCGCGTTTGCCGCTCCAGTTGATAACCCCACATCGTATTCTCCTAGGTCGCGAGTCAGCGGATAGTGTTAGAGACGATCTGAGCCCCGACGAATTGAACACACAAGTAAGCCGAGCATGACAACCAACGTCCCGGGGCCCGCCGGGCTTCGGACAACTTGCGTATCTGAGGGCCGGCGCTTTCAGTTCTCGATAATTTTTTGGATAACTAAATACCTTCGATACTGTGACCTTGGGGCGGCACCGTAAAAAATAAGCTGACAAATCCAATCTTGTTTTGCCGTCGCGACGCCCCTCCTTCCAGGACAGGCTCGCTGGGAAGATCACGAGATATCGTCTGAAGACGCCTAGATTTAATGCGTTATTCATACCAAAACTCTTCTACCCTCCAACCATGTCGGGTACCTGTCTAACGCGTTGATCAGTTGGACGGCCATCCGCCGCTAGTGCGTAAACGACCTGCTTGACTGATGGAGGAGGCGAGGCAAGCATGACGTCACAATTTCGCGGACGCTTTGTCAGCGCCGTGGTCCGACCGTCGAACGGCCAAAGAACAACTCTGTTTGAGGGTGTCCAGGCCACGCTTGGGCGCTTGGCGCCTCACGGCTGGGCGACGCTGTTCGCCGACCATGGGCTCGACATTACCGCCCAGGATCTTGCTCACGCGCTTCGCGCGCCGCTTCCTGGCATCAATCGGCGTGCGCCCGGGTTCGAGGATTTCGCGCTCGAGGGCGTGCGCGGGATCGAGCCCGGCATACCGGCGCAAAGCCTCGTCTATCACGCGCTCGCATCGCCAAGCGTGATGACCACCGCGGCGGGCCAAAAGCTTGCAGCGTTCCCGACGCTGGCTGAAATCGAGACGATCGAGAACTACGTCTACGGTGTCGAGCCTCCGTGCATAGAAGACCTGAGGGTGCGCGCGGACGGCGCGCGTCTGGCCATCGTGGTCTTCGCGCTGGAATATCGATGCGCGGCTGGGACGGTGCATCAGCGCCACGCGGATCTAGTGTTGTCGCGCACCGGCGTCGCGCGGGTTGGGACTGGTGATCCTCTCTATCTGGGGCAGGCGCGCGGATACCTACCGTTCGTTGACGGAAGTAACACCCAGATCAGGGTCTTGCCCTGCCGATACGCGGCGTTCGTCGCAGCGCTGGTCTGCGGGTCGAAGGGCACGCATGGCCCGCTGCGATTCCTAGATCCGGGTAACACCCAGGCGGCCACCTCTGGTCGCGTTCGCCAGGACGCGGGTCTCGGTCTCGCGAGCGCTATGGCCGCAGGCGTTGATTCGGGCGACGGTAAGCGGCTTTTCTGGATTCCGATGCACAAGCTGTTTTCCGGCTCCGACTGTCTGCTCGACCGATCCATCGAGGTGCGGCTTGCGGCCAGCCACACCAACGAGAAGATTCGGCGAGCGCACCTCAAATTTCTCGCTGGCGGCCACAACGGCGGCTGGTCGGAGCCCGATGTCAGTCAGGCCCCCTTCGTTTTCCACGACGGCATTGCCGAGTTTTCAACCGCTCCTGAAGACGGCAGCTGGCTACTGGTGCCCCAGCCGCACGACCACTTGGTGGCGCCTGCGAGCTACAACGGCGCACCGCTCACCTATGCCGTTCCTAGTCTCAAGGATCCGAATGCGCCGTGGGGCCCCTACCAATCGACCCTGAACCTCAAGGCGCAGCCAAGTGGTGCACGCGCTGCACCGGAGTACTTGCACGCGCGTTGGATGGTCGAACCTAACGGCACGGAGACTGATCTGAACAGTCGGCCAGATCTCTTGGCAGTCGTGAAGGCGGGTGGATATCGCGCGCGCCACTTCGTCGATTTCACAGGCGACGGGTGGATCGACGTCGAGTGCAGCGAATTGGCGCTGGACTTGCCTCGCCGGCTGCCGGCCTACTCGTTGGTTTCCACGCCCCACTTTTTTCCGTTCGTCGATCAGACGGCCTTGATGCAGTGGACTGATCAATCGGTGCTGCCATCGCTCTTGCAGACGCTCTGGGACGCGCCCGAAACCAACGAACCTCAATTGCCACAGGCGCTCTCCGATCAACGAATAGCTGCGAATTTGCAGCTGACCGGCGCCAATTTCGACCCGGACGACGACACCATGACCGCCATCGTCGGGCCCTTTGGCTCAGGGCGCGCTGACGTGACGCGGTTGCTGCCTCTGAACCTCGGGCGGGCGTCGTCCTTGCCCGACGGCGCGGCCGGCATCTTCGCGCCTGGCTGGGATGTCTCTTTTGACCGTACGCAGGAGAGCGACCCGGGCACCGGCATTCTTGATCCCGGGGTGACTTTCCTCGCCAACTACGGGCTGGGCTCGCCATTCCCTGAGGACACCAAGCTCTGCGCCGCCTTGGCCGCATTCTGGCCGGCGGCGGCACCGGACATCACCCGAACGTTCTCGCCGTCTCGGTCCTACGCGACTGCAACCCCGCTCATAGACGAGGTCATCGGACTCGGCTCATCACCGCCTTGGGACGGCGTCAAAGGCCCGACGCTTGATGAAGCCGGTGGCTATGCCGAGTATGCGTCGCTTGCCTACGCCGACTATGTCCAAACCGCGCTCGGCTCGGGCTTCGACATCTCGGTGATTGGCCGAACCACAGCGGCGGAATACATCGCCCGTACCTTGACAATGGCGCTGGTCTACACCGCACTCGGAGTCAAGAATCACAGCGACAAGCTGAAGTACTCGGTGTTGTCATTCCGCAAGGCAGACCCTACGGAGGCGGAACTCGTTGCCGCGCAGGATGCGACCGGCCGCCGCCTGGATCCGAAGTTCGCATACCGCTACCAGGTCTTCGATCATGCCGATCGAGGACAAGCCGATCCGACCGACTTCAAGAAGATTCGCGTCAAGTTCGGCACGCTCACAGTGCTCTTCGCTGATCCGACCCTGGTGCTGATGCAGGACGACACGGGAGGGTGGTCCGCCCATGAGGTGCGTCGCTGACGTCATCGTTGTCGGCGCTGGTCCGGCCGGGGCTGCCGCCGCGATCCAAAGCGCGTTGCTGGGCCGCTCGGTCGTCATGCTCGAGCGAGGCTTGGCTCGTGCTCGCCCGGGGGAGACGCTTCATCCGGGAACAGAAGCCATCTTGGCGCAGTTAGGAGTCTTGGCGCAGGTGGAAGCCGTTGCCGAGATACGTCACACGGCAATCGACGTCGACTGGGGCGGACGTTTGCAACGAGTGCCCTACGCGCCCGCAGGCCAAGGTCCATGGTTCGGCTATCAGGTTGATCGCGCGCGACTGGAGGCGATTCTGCTCGCGCGCGCCCAGGCGCTCGAGGTCGAAATCCTGCACCCATGCCGGGCGCTGGCGGTCGATGTCAATGACGCCGTCGTCAAGGTTACGTCATCGGACGGCGTCATTGGTGGACGTGTGCTCATAGACGCCACGGGCAGCGCCGCCTGGCTCAGTCGCCAACTCGGTATCTGTATCGGGCGGTATTCGCCACCGTTGCGCAGCCGCTTTGGCTACTGCGCGACGCGTGGCTCGAACGGTGACGCAGTGCCTCAACTGGTCGGAACCCGGGCGGGGTGGTCGTGGGTCGCACCGCTTGGTGCCGCCCGTACCGCCTGGGTGCAGACGACCTGGAATGGCTCGAAGCCGCGCAAGCCCCCATCGCTGGACGGCGCGGAGGATCTTGCCCCGTCCAAAGGGGCTGATGTGACGTGGCGACGATCAACTGTGGTTGCAGGCGCGGGCTTCTTCGTCTGCGGCGACGCCGCGGGGCTGCTCGATCCTTGCTCTTCGCACGGTGTCCTGCGTGCGTTGATGTCAGGAATGATGGCGGCCTACCAAGCGAGCCAGAACGTCGGCTCGAGAGTTGGGGCGACGCGCTATCAGGCCTGGATCGATGCTTGGTGGCACGCCGATGTCGCCCGCCTGCGCCGCTTCTACAGCGAGCTTGACCCTGCTTCAGCGTTGAGCCCCGCAGTCCATGCTGAATCCGCTCGACACTGAGGAGAGAGAGATGGCGCACACGATCATTGCCGATATCGCAGGCAATTCCTTCCCGCCTCTTGCGATTCCCGTCGGTGCCTTCGTGGTCTGGCGCAACCTCGATCCGTACCCGCATACGGTGGAGACCGATCCGAAGGCCACCTTCTACTTCAACGTCGGGCCATTGGCGACCGGTGAAGTGTCCAGCCCGGTGTGGTTCGGCAAGGAGGGACTCTTTCCCTACGTGTGCCGCTTCCACGCCGAGATGCAGGCAAGCGTAGCGGTGGGCGTCCCGCTGCCTCCGGCGCCCGCGCCATCGCCTGCCGCGGGCGACATGCCGGGGATGCCGGGGATGCCGGGGATGCCAGGGATGCCAGGGATGGGCTTGCAGCACTTCCATGGCTTCGTCACGGGTGGCCGCTCGGCGGCGAGGCTTTACATGACGCACACACCCGTGATCGCGGACGAGAGGCACCGCTATCAGGTGATTCTGCGCGGCCACCTCGTGGACCCGGCGCACGTCAAGACCTATGAGGATCTGCGCGCGTCGTCCTACGGTGCGGGCCAGGTGCAGACCTTCCATGACCACCTGTCACTGGTCGACATTGGGGCTGGCAAGATCGTCGATCTGCCCCAGTGCAACATGGAGTACTACCCAAAGGACAGCCCGGATGGGACCGACGTGCCGGGCTTGGATCAGAATGTGCCCGTGCACATCGACAAGGTACTGCACTTCCACACCATCGACCCCGATGCCGACTATCCAGATGGCCTTCGTTTTCTAGTCTACGGAGACGGTGAGGACGTCTTCATGGACCATGCCCTCATGGGCGCGCCGAGCTTCCATTCAGTGGTCAAGCTCAAGGACGTCCCGAAGTTCTGGACTCCGGAGCATTACGACGCCACGCTCGGTGTCCTGATCCGGGAGAAGCGCATCGTCGATGTGTCACCCAAGGTCCTGCGGCGTACCGCGTTCGTGGACAACGCCTACCACTTGTCTTGGTTGCCCCCTTCGGGCGCGTACCGTCAGCCACCGCCTGACCCGCTGATCCGGCGCGACGGCACGCTTCCGAAGTATGACGTCGATGTCGACGGCGGAGCGTCAGAGTCCGTCGAGATCGACAAATTCGTGCACTTCGATGTCGCTCTGCTCAACAACCGTGTCGTCATCCTCTGACCCTCTAGGGTGTGTTACTGCACGGGGTGAGACTCGATTCAAATCAACGCCGATCCATATTACTCGTTACCACTTTTTACGGACTGGCCAAGTAGCGTTTGATTGTTCTGTTGGATTTTGTTCAAGCTCTAAACGCCTTAAGGAGACGTCAAAATGGCAATGAACTATAATCTGATTGAGAAAATGACTCTTAGCGGTCGCCAAATTTCGATCGCCGAAAAGGACGACCCAAGACTTGGTCCGCTCCGCTGGCTTCCAGGAACATGGAAAAACACAGAGGAGTTAAAAGGCCAAGGGTTCAATATGATTGCTCTTCCATTCGCCAATTCGCCAGATTTCGGCCAGTCGGAGAATGGGTATAGGCTCTTGATAAATCAATATAATGAGTCGTTAAATTTCATTTTGGTGGACGCTGGCGTCCCGAACAGGGGAGTTGCCCCGCCGGACCAAGCCGCAGCCACACAATCCGATCAAACAGTCGTTGCATT
The DNA here is from genome assembly GCF_003634175.1 of Paraburkholderia sp. BL17N1. Lineage (NCBI taxonomy): Bacteria > Pseudomonadati > Pseudomonadota > Betaproteobacteria > Burkholderiales > Burkholderiaceae > Paraburkholderia > Paraburkholderia sp. BL17N1. The sequence goes on along the minus strand of NZ_RBIW01000001.1, from coordinate 886,326 downwards.
GAGCTATACGCAGATAATTACTCAGATTGCCTCTGAAGATTCCTTCGTGGTAAGTGCAAGAGGTCAACAAAATTCAACACTATCGAAGACCAATATCTCCGATAAATTCAACGACCAGCCCATTCATCACGAGCCAGGGCTTTGGCTTTACATGGCAAATCAAAATATCTCCGATCCCTCGGGGGCTGAGATTAATATTGCTCGCATGGGATCCATTCCGCATGGAAATAGCTTTATTGCCGTTGGCTCTTTCCAGGATTTAGACCCAGCACAGCGGATTCCAATTCCCTCTATCAATGGCGTCGTTGAAGGCGGCGGACCAAATCCAAATGAACGCCCACTCGATCCAATTCTGAGGCCGGGAACCAATATTATTGGCATAGACTACTTTGGCCCATTCCGACATTTCAACCAAAATCCATTCAAAGGAAGCACGGCTATTCCTGGCTATGCTGGATTTGAACCGGTTCATGCGACCACATTACTGCGCCACACTTTGGACAATCTGCTTTCTAGCATTGGCACCATCAAGCATGTCACACAATTGAGCGTAGACTCTACCCTTGATATATCTGGAATTAATAGAATATCGAACCCGAGCATAGGCAATACGCCATTCATTGCACGTCAAGCTGATACAACGGCGTTCAATGCAACTTTTCTTATTTACGAAATAGAGGATAAAAATGCCGGCGAATTGCGGTATTTCCTGCAATATGCTCAAACTGTGATGCTCGACTTCATCAATCGGCCCGACGGTCACCCTGGCAGAGCAAGATGGCCTCACGTATCCATTAACACAATGGAGCGTGTCCGGGACGCGAGTCCCCAAGCGATAGTAGATAGTTTGCCATCTAAGCAAGAATAGGAATTTTCACGAACTTGCCGGTCGGGCTCGCACACAGGAGCCCGCCTTGCGGACCATGGCATTGAGCGCGGCGGGAAAGGGCAGCGCAGCAGCAGCCGCGCTGAGACGAGGCGCAAGAGGGTCGGCATGGGCCCGGCGGGGCCCACGCGAGATCTGTCGCCCGCCAAACGCACGGCGATCCTGAACTGGCTTGCCACGTTAGGTCCTGACGGCAAGCCCCTGCGCGGGACGGCGCCGGCCGCCGGAACTGTTCATCAGGCTACAGCAACGCTGAGCGTCAGCAGTGCGGCGCCGTCGACAACCCCGCTGCCCGATCGTGGTGGCAAAGCTGCAGCGATGGCACGCCAGGCGTCTACACGCACGCGCCCGTTGCGAACGGGCGAAACGTTCTAAACCCTCACGTCGAAGGAGCAAAGTCATGATCCTACTCAAGTCTGAACTGTTGGCACTCACGAACGAGGGCGTGGACGGGCTTCGCGCAGCGCTGCAAGCGGCCATCGCGCTGGAGCACGCCACCTTGCCGCCCTACTTGTACGCGCTCTACTCGATCCAGCCGGGGAAGAATGTCCTCGCCGCCCGCATCCTGAGGTCGATCGTCATGCAGGAAATGACGCATCTCGCCTTGGGCTGCAATGTGCTCAACGCGGTCGGCGGTTCGCCTTCGTTGAACCAACCGGATTTCTTCCCGACCTACCCGGGTCCATTGCCCGGCGGCATCGACAACGGGCTGAAGGTGCCGCTCGCGCCGTTGTCGCTCGACCAAGTTCAGCACACGTTCATGGTCATCGAGGAGCCGGAAGATCCACTCGTCTTTCCGGTGCTCGCCGACGCCGCGCTGGCCCTCTCAGCGCCGAAGACGATCGGACAGTTCTATGCCGGCATCAAGCAGCAACTCCAGACTCTGGCACAGACCCAGGAGATCTTCACGGGCGAGGCGGCGCGCCAATTGACCTCAGGCATTTCAGGTCTGATCGAGGTGACCGACGTGGCTTCCGCGCTCGCGGCCATCGACCTGATCGTTGTTCAAGGCGAAGGGACGAAGACGACCCCGCTCGACGCGGTGAACGAGCCGGCCCACTACTACCGGTTCGCCGAGATCTTTCATCAGCGCATGCTGATTCCTCAGACGGGCGACCCTGGCTTTGCGTACGCCGGCGACCCGGTGCCGTTCGAACCCGCCGGTGTGCTTCCGGTGACGAGCAACCCGACACCGGCCCTGTACGTCGGCACGGCCACCGAACCCATGAACGACGCCTTCAACTACACCTACACCAGCCTGCTTGGCGCACTGCACGAGACGTTCAATGGTGCGCCAGACAACATCGACACGGCGATCGGCCTGATGGAGTCCGTCAAGAGACAGGCGCGGACACTGATGGCACAGCCGATCGCCGGCGGAAAGAATGCCGGACCAACGTTCACTTACCGGCCCGTCGAATGATACTTCCGGTGCTTTCCGCTACTGACGCCGAAGACGCCGGACGCCGCTGCCCTGGAGACAGAGGCTGCGCACATTCGAATAGCGAACGCAATTGCATGGGCACCGCCGAACGCTTCACCCTAGAAACCGCAGTTGATGCCGTGCCGATGTTGATTTCTTCAGCACTGGGGTGGGTTTGAGATGGTTTGGCACACTCACCCGATGGGTGAAGCCGACAATTTGAAGAAGAGCGCGCTGGCGCAAGCCAGCGAAGAGGCGATGGTGGCCGACACGATGGGCGGGCGAATGCGTGTGCGCTGGGACGATACGGCCCAGGCGACGCCGCACGGGCAGATTGTGTTTTTTGCCGAATTCCTGGCCACGGCCGGCGTATTCGATCGGTGGATGCAGGGCTGCCCCTGGCACTACACCAGCCCCAACGCCTCGCGCTCGCGCGACGTGCTGGGCACGCTGATGCTGGACATGGATGCCACGATCAAGCCGCTGTACGGACACCAACCCGCACAAGCCAGGTCGGCCCAGCCATGTGCTGCACACCTTCTGGATTGGCAATCTGCGCCTGGTGCTCAATGCGGTGCTGAGCTCGGGCAAGCAACACAGCTCGGGGTATGCCAAGGCGGCGATGGGCCGACTACTCGACGAGTTGGGGCCGAGCAAGGTCCCGGCGCTGGTGTGCGGGGACTGCGGCTACGGCAATGAGAACATCATCGACGTGTGCGAGCAGCGCGGTCTGAGCTACCTGCTGCGTAAGCGTCACGCGAGGGCCGTTGAGATTTTGTTGGACCAACGTTTGAGGGCCCAGCAGCTGCGAAGTCGCGTTTGGCAGAACAGCTCCCCCAAAAATGGCGCGCCTGCTGGGATTCTTCGCATCGTCGCTCTCGGCGGTGATGCCACAGCAGGTAGATTGAGAATTGACGCTTACGGACAGATTGGATCCCCAGGACCCAACGGGGACGACGGTATTCCATGGCAACCAGACGAAAAGCCACAGGCAAAGATAATATCTAACCGGCCTACTTGGTCATTTCGCCCGTATAAGCCCGCGGAAATAGGAACGGCTCTTGGGCAAATCGATGACGTACTTCAAAGAAAAAATTTGAGTGCCTCTGAAAGAACAAAATTGCTGGAGGCGAAACACCAGATTGAAGCTTGTCGGGCAGCGGGTGACGGCGGAAAGGGTGAAAAGTGCGTCGCGCTACGGTGCGACGAGGATAAAGATGCGTGGGAACGCGATGCTCGTGGAGAACCAGGAAAGGCTGGTCGAACCGGCCAACTTGGCAAGCCGGGTGGGGATAGTGGCCAAGCGGGAATGGTCTACATTTCGACGGCGGACAAGGTCATCAAGGATTTCTTCATTTGGAATGATGGCACTACTCCGATAGACGAGACCCCGGCACCTCTAGAGGGCGCCCCCGGCGGGCTGCCCGGCAGAACGGCGGCGGGCGGCCTAGGAAGGCGTGGCGCTCAAGCTGATCCATTGGGTGCGTGCCTCGTTGGCCAGTTGGGCGAAAACGGCGAACAGCCACCTACACCAGGGATTCGCGCCAGTTCCGGATCACGCCGAACCGGCCAACCCGCCACTTTGCAGCCGTTTAGCCTGACGTGAGCCGACGGGCTATTCGAGGATTCACGCGGCTTTGGCGAGGCCGAGTCCTGCCGAGTTTCGGGACTGTTGAACTCGTCCTTCACCAAACTAGTACTGGTGAAGAGTCGGCGTCGCGGCGCCTGAGCCTTTCCGACGTGTTTCAGGGTGCTGCTTCGCCAGCCGTTTCGATTGCGGCCCGTCTCACTTTGCCCGCCGACGCCGGGCATCCCTTGGAAATTCACTCGGTCGTTCCTTCCTACGGGGCTGCCGGGAACCTGCCCTTCACCGACGACCCCTGATGGCCGATCGGGTGAGGTCGCCAATGCCTGCTTAGTGGCACCTCAGTTCGCAAAATCCGGATTTGCGAAACGACCGCTTTGGAGAAAATCGTCCGACCGGAGTGGGTCGGCGTATGCCTTTCGCATATCTGCCGCGGTCAGCGATCCTGCTTGGTTTGCGTTGGCCCGGGTTCGGCCATGAGCCGCCGGTCGAGGTCGCCATCCAATTTGAATAGCCGAGGTCTCGTCCGCCCCCGCTCAATGGCCGGTTTCTTGTGAGCATATTGCCGGTGGCACCGCCTCAACCCGGCCACAACCGGACAGTCCCCCACGTGGCCTAAATCGTTGACAACGAGTGCCCGCGGACTAGCATCGACTCCCTCTTTTCGTGCCATTCAGTGTAGGCGGCGGACCGCTTCGCCCCGCCTTGTGGGGGGGCGGTAGCCGATCGACAGGGTCGACGCAGGTGTCGGGGACCCTAGCACCACACTTATCGCCTTCAACACGCGGGCGGGCGGCCCTGGTCTTGATTCATAAACGGGCGTGTGTCCCGGTCTTCGAACCGGAATCGCTCGCCAGGATGGAACTCCTTATAGCCATCCACTTCGCGTCGCAGGATGAGCTCGTAGGGCGTTCCGCGGTCCGCAAACCTGCAATAGAGGTGAGGCTCCGGGTAATATTCGTCTCCCTCTTCATCAACCTCAAAGATGTTCCGAAAAGGGATGCGGCCAATGGTGAACGCCTTCACCACATCGTATCGTGTGTTCGAAAGTGCTTCTTTTAGGTCTCTGCTCCCATCAATCCCGTTGGCGCCGTATCGCACCTCGGCCCATGCGCCGTCGACCCGATCGACGATGATGTGCTCGATGTCGAGGTACACCTCGATGCCAGCGTGGTAGTGGCCCGCAAATTCAACCCGAAACCACGGGCTGATGCCGCGGCTCCCGGTTGTGTCGCTTTCAGGATACAGGTCGTCGTCGATAGAATGAATGACGACTTTTGGCTTGTAGTCGCGCGGGAAAATGCGCGTCATCTTGCGCTTCATGGCGAGTCTCCGGCGTAGGTCGTCCTCGCGCTTACGCTCCTGGCGCGCAAGCGACACCCCAAAATAGCTAAAAAGCAGATCCGTGTGCTCGGCGTACAGCATTGCTTCCAGTTTGGACGCCGTCCACATGATCGCTGTCTGGACTCCCGCGTCGGCGGCGGCCTTCTCATACGCCGTGCGCGCGGCCAGAGAGACGTCGCATCCGACTATGAGGAGCATCACCTCTGGCGGCACCGTAGTTTTGCCGACGGCCTCGTGGACGGCCGCTTTTGCGTGTGCAGCCGTAAATGTAGCGTAGCGCTTGCACTGGACATACCAGTCGCGCAGCGAGTTGTCCAATGCCGCCTCGATAGCCCGGATATCGACGCCACCGTCTGCGCCGGTGCGGCCGTCGTGGTGGATGTCCTGCCATTGGCGAAGGCGATAGACGAGCGCGAGCGACAGATCCTCAAAGCGGCCAGCGCTGAGGTCTTCGAAATGAAGCTTGTTGATCGTTCTGGTCGGTCTGGTCATTCAATCACCGCGGTTGCTGTTTCCGCCTGGAATCGGAGCCACGATATTGCAACTCGCTCGCCTGCTTTCATTAAAATATGAGCCCGACCTATCTACCATTCCTCGCGTATTTTCGTCGAGTGAATGTATCCCACGACCCAAGGTTTCAAACCGGAACCCGAGTAACACGACGAGCAACACCGTCAGACTACAAGTCGGCGCCGGGTTTGCGCACCCAACGGCAATTGTAGTGATACGGGATTGTCCCAACGGAAGGTTTCAGTTCGATCAACTATTTTTCCTTTTGTTGGTGTTCTCCGACGCATTAAGTGAGATCCCTCACGACGGCGAGGGCCGCAGGCTGACTCGGAGCAAAAAAGTGAAACTGCACACGGCGGCAGGACAGAGCCGCGATCTGGCTCGGCTGACTGCACTTGCAACGTGTGCCGGTGCCCTCAGTCTGGCGGCTTGCTCGTCGACGATTCTCCCAACGTCGAACGCGGTCGACGTAGCGCAAGTCTCGAAGGTGCAGGCTGAGGTAAAGCGACAGGTCGGGGACTATCTTCTGTACACCCACAAGAAGCGGCTCGAAACCGCGGCCGCAGCGAAGCAGGTTGCGCGTGCGGAAACGCAGGACGCCGGCGACGAGTGTGTGAAAGGCATGATCGACTTTCATATCGACAGTCTCAAGCTTGAACTCAAAACGACGCTCACAAACGACACTACAACAACACTACATCTTCCGATAGCGGCGAGCGTGGCAACGTTCGGACCGTCGTTTGACGGTACGAAAAAGAGGGAGAACGCCCAGACTATCTCGTTCTACGAATACCCGGTCCCAGACGGCTACTATCCCAGCCTGTTCGCAAAGGAGCCGTTCGAGAACCGTGAAGCTGGCGCGGCGATATCGACATTGCTCATTGCCCTTCATGAGGGGCTTGTCAGCGCGCGAAGATCGACGCCGTGCCTGTCCGGCCTCGATTACACGACGAACGAGCAGAAGAACGAGAATACCTACGTCATCGGACTAACTATTACCGACTCGATCAAACCTGGCTTTACGGTGGGTGTCGGGCCCGTCACTTTTGTCGACGCGTCGCACGATCGCACTGTAATGAACGACAACACGCTCACGGTTACCTTCCGGCAGATCGATCTCGATACGCTCCCAAGAGTTTCTTCAAAGGCCGTTCCCCATCAGTTCCCCGTGGTCGTGTATTCGGCTCACCACGCCTTGGCAGTCAAGCCGGGCCAGGCGTTCCTCGACGCGCTGGAAATCAGCGATTCAAGTCCGGCGACGTTCTCGCGTGGTAGGAAAGCAGCGCCTCAGGCAGCACAGGAAAAGCAAGTTTTCACCCTTTGTCGGGACGATAACTACTTCACCTACTGGTGTGTGAACAAAAACGAAAAAGTTGGATTCTGACAGGCGCCATTGCGGCACGCACGATCCATCTGCACACGGCGTGCGGCGGATGGGGCGCAGGAACGTCCGGCGAGCAACGCAGCACGAGTGCGTAAAGGGAACGACGATGTCTACGAGAATCTTGTGGGTGCGAAAGTCTGTAACTGCACTTTGTGCGGTCTTGATCGCTGGATGCTCAATGAATCAGGTCGACGCCGGTCCGCCGGTGAAGGTTTCAAAGGTATACGTGCCGCCCGTCAGGCGCGGCGCTGACACGGACGACGCAGCGACCCAATCGCTGGTGGCCGCGTTCAAGGGGGCTGGCTTCTCCGCTGTATCGTTCGCGGATCCCAAAGCTCCTCCAGCTAACACAGATCCCGCAATCTATGTATGGGCCACTTCTGGTAGTGATGGTGATGATGAATGCCTACAGGCGTTCGTAGAGGTCAAGCGTCTTCCTCAAGACCCTAATGAAATCCATTTTGAGTGGCATCAGGTTGCTAAAGTGCCAGGTTTCTCTCCGTACACACGCGATGGTTGCTCGGCCGCGTTCGTGAAAGGTCTTAAAGGTGAGCTCGCGAAGCGGAAACTGTAAAAACGGATCACGTGCCGGAGTGACGAAGTGGCGGTCGGGATAATCCTATGCGGTAATCCTATGCGGTAATCCTATGCGGTAAGCCTTCGACATCTTGAGTGACCGTTATCGGCATGATCCAGCGGCTGCTTCGGGTCGGGTGCGGAAGTTCGGGCCCGGGTCGCCGCGGACGCACGGCCCGAACCGCGATCTTCGGCAACCGGCCATCGAGAGACACCCACCATGCAGCTTCGAACGACCGGAGCGCCGCCGATTGTGTTGAAAAAGTCTTGTTTTGGCTCGAAGCGCTGGAGTCCGCGGCACGTTTTCGAGTTGTGGTGATCGGCGAAGCGGCAAACTTGAACGAGGCAACGATCCCCGTTGCCCGTCATGCGACTGCCTGGTTCATCTGCTTGCTTCCTGGCATTAGCCGCTTGGCCATTCTTCGCAGATTTTGCGCAGTCGCTGCCATCAGGAACTCATCATGGGCACCGCTTGGACCGCGCAGTCGCAGACGGTCCAGTTTCAAGATACGTTTGAGATGGGCGAAGAGCATTTCCACCTTCTTTCGCTCTCGACAAGATTGATTGTATTCAGGCGTGTTCGCAATACGTCTCGTTTTGTCACGCGCAGCTTCATGGATGCTTCGAGCAATCTTGCGGAATGGTGTATTCGGGCAGCAGCGATCCTTCATCGAACAGTTCTCACAGTCAAACTGGCTTGCCCGATAGATTATCGTGTCAGCCTTCGTGACTCGCGAGCGCGGATTTCTGAACTTGCGCCGATCACTGCGTAGTGCGTGCCCGGTGGGGCAGCGATATTCATTGGCCAGTTCATCCCATTTGAACTCGATGCTGGACAATGTATTGTCCTTGCGTGCGGTTTTATCCCAGACCGGAACATGTGGTGCAATTTCTTTCTCTTCGATCATCCAGGCAAGCATCGCCGCGGAGCCATACGCGGTGTCGCCTGCAAGACGTCGAGGTTTGAGATCATGCCGCCGCTCAACGCGGTCAATCATCGTCCTGGTTGATTCCACTTCGTGCGACCGGTTCCGCGGGCGTCGCCTCGACGTCCACGATGATCCCTGCCTGCAGGTCAATCAGATAATTGGTCGAGTAGGCGAAGAACGGCAAGCCGCCCTTCGCGGCTGTCCAGCTCGCGGCGGGATCCGTCAGAGATACCCTCTTTGGCGGCTTCGATGTCTCTGCCTTCTCCGCCACTTCGGTGCTTGCCGGATTCGCTTCTTCCAATGCTTCCAGATACTCCCGCACTGCACGGCTTTGGCCCTTGACGCAACTCCAGTCGATGGGCTCAGAACCCGGAACACCGCGTACAGAGCTCGCATCGGCTCTGATGATGCTCGCGTCAATCGCGAATCCTTCACCCTTTACGAGCCCTTCGGACATGCGTCGACCCACTGCCGACTCGAACACATGGCGTAGCACATCGCTATCGCGGAAGCGACCGTGGCGGTTCTTGGAGAATGTCGAGTGTTCCGGTACGGCGTCCTCCAGGCTCAGGCGGCAGAACAATCGATACGCCAGATTCAGATGCACCTCTTCGCATAGCCTGCGCTCTGACCGGATGCCGAAACAGTAGCCGACGATCAACATGCGGATCATGAGCTCCGGATCAACCGATGGCCGTCCCATCGGACTGTAGTACGGCGCGAGATGCCGGCGTAGATCACTCAGATCCAGGAAGTGATCAATGCCTCTCAACCGGTGCTCGCGAGGGACGTGATTATCGAGGTTGAACGAGTAGAAAAGTTTGTCCTGTCCGCTGCCCAGTTGACCCATCATGACGAATCACTCCCGTCGATCGATGTCTTCCAGGATACCGAACAATCCGCGCGTCGGCAGACTTTTTCAACACAATCAAAGCACAAACGGACATTGAGCGAACTACTCTCGCATCGCACTTCTAGCGCCTAAGGAGTTGTTCAGGCTTGTTAATGACGGAGTTGTCGCCGCCTTTGAGCTGCTCGGGCCTGTTGACGACGGAGTTGTCGCCGCCTTTGATCTGCTCAGGCCTGTTGACGACGGAGTTGTCGCCGCCTTTGAGCTGCTCAGGCCTGTTGACGACGGAGTTGTCGCCGCCCTTGAGCTGTTCAGGCCTGTTGACGACGGACATGTTTCCTCCTTTGAGTTGTTCAAGGCTATTAATGACGGAATTGTCGCCGCCTTGCATTTGCGCTAGACGATTTACTACATCCTTGCGCGAATTTTCAACACTCTGTTTGACACTTTCGGGACCATCACGCACGAACTGCTTCGTATTTTCGACAGCGTCCCGCAATGCTTCTTCGGGCACGTTCAGCCTGTTCGCGGTTTTGGCAACGTCCCAAGAAATATCGACATCCGGGCTCTTGAGCTTCTCGAAATAGGTATAAGCGTCACTAAGTTGCTGAATTTGCTTTTCGCGCCCAGGGAATGCCTTCTTGAGTTCATTAGCAGCGGCTGATGATATTTCGGCGACGGGAAAGTGGATTCGCAACACTAGCTTGGTGCTTGCGATCTGTCGCTCAGCGACGCGCATATCAAACCTAGCTATTTCTCTGAAAGCAGCATTGGTAGACGCTCTATACGCGATGACACCCTTGAAGTGGGCGAATGCTGCTGACGCCTTAACTCCAATTTCGCCGGGGGTACCCCAAAACGCAGCAAGTGCCGCTGCCATCGCCATATCCACAGTGTCTTGCGCATATTTCAATAAAGCGCGTTCACCCTCTGCAACGCTACGCGGTGGGCCCACAACCTCGATCGCTACGATGCGATTTATGAATGGCCCTCGACCATCCACATTCTCGGTGTATTCGGCCACGTCAACAGTCTTCCATACCACAGCACCATGACAAAGGTTAGCTACCAGAAAGAAGCTTGTCAGTAAGGCCAAACGAAAAAGAGCATTCATGGCAACGACTCCCCACGTGAGATCACGCTCATCGGGCACATCTAACACGGCCGTTGTCCGCCGCATCGCTTCCACACAGCCTGACAGGACTCTTTCGGGAAAAAGTACCAATCATTGGGCTGCGGGGTACGCGGAAGTGATTGTTGAGCTACCTGCAGACACCCTTTCCGGGTCATATCATCGTGCCATTCGAAAGTATTCGCTTGGCCAAGATAGTTACGGGACGCACAGCAACCGCCTATTTGGTCGTCCGGTTGCGCAACAATATTCTGCGCTACGGCTAAGAGGAATGCGGCGGCAAAAGTTCGCTCACTTAGATGGTTGATCTTCATCTGCTTAACTCCATCCTGATAAGGCCTTAACGCCACCCTTCAGTATAGACAGTACGACTTTCGCTGCGCAGAGATTGACCGCTGAGTCGACAGGGGAACGGAGATCATCCGCACACGAACGTCCCTTGTCCCGGCCGGAGCCGACCTTCAAATCTTCTTGTGAGTGCGTGCTCCAATGTCCGGAAGTGTTAAGCGTTGTTCGACGCCTGCCCATGTCTGCCACCGCGTGAGTACACGACGACGCATGCGGGCAGGCGTTGGACAACGCTCGAGGGAGGAAACCGCGGAGTGGACCAGGACGGCAGAAATTTACGCAGCTATGGGGATTTAAGTGCTCTCATGAACTGCGGAGACTCACAACCTTCAGTCGAAGCGAGGGTTTGGTGGTCACGTAAATGTTCTGCTGCATCCATGCTGCACGTCTGTAGAGGTGTCGCGAGCGCGGCAAGGTCTGCTGGTAGCGACAGGCACAAGCGTCTCCTCCCGCTCGTTGCCGAAGAGCCGACGGTCGGTCTGGACAGCCAGGGTGATTCATCTTCATACGTTGCTTCGGCAAGTGGGCGGAGCGCGAATTGGGTGGCTGCGCAGGAGGATGTCGATGATGATCATCGGCGCGCTGCAATGCCGGCAGACGAACTTCGGGGCGGGAGTGCCCGGTGACGGACCTTCGCTCACAGTAATGGAAGCTGGCACGTCTGGCAGCGCCCGTATCGCAGCCAGATTCTGCCGACGCACGGGATTGGCCAGCAGACCATAGTGGCGAATCCGATGGAAGCCGACAGGCAGTACATGCAGCAGGAAACGCCGCATGAATTCCTGTGGCTCAAGCGTCATCGTCTTCTGGCGCGTGCGGCCGTTGGCCCGGTAGTCCTTCCACCGGAAGGTCACGCCCCGGTCGTCGAGCGCGATGAGCCGCTGGTTGGAGATGGCCACGCGATGCGTGTAGCGCGACAGATACGCAAGCACCGCTTTCGGTCCCGCGAACGGGCGCTTCGCATATACGACCCATTCGCACGTACGCAGCGGCGCGAGCCACCGTGCGAAGGCAGTGGGATCGGCAAGCCCGGCGTACTCGCCAAAGAAGCGCAACTGGCCCCGGCGATGTGCATGGGTGAGCTCTTCCAGGAAGCGCCGCCGGAACAGCCGGGAGAGCACACGGACTGGCAGGAAGAAGCCGGGGCGGCAGGCGACCCACCGCTCACCGTCTGGCGCAAGGCCTCCGCCGGGAACGATGCCGTGTACGTGAGGATGGTGCGTGAGCGCCGAGCCCCAGGTGTGCAGCACGAGTGTCGCGCCGATCTGTGCGCCCAGATGCTTTGTGTCGGCGGCGATGGTTCGGAGGGTTTCGGCGGCAACATCGAACAGCAGGCCGTAGAGCACCGCCTTGTTGTACCAGGCGATCGCGCTGATCGCAGCAGGTAGCGTGAAGACCACGTGGTAATACTCAACCGGCAGCAGATCGGCCTGGCGTGCCTCGAGCCACCGGTGTGCGGCGCTCGCCTGGCACTTCGGGCAATGGCGGTTACGGCAGGAGTTGTAGGCAACCTCGATCTGTTCGCAACCGGAACACCGCAACACATGTCCACCCAGCGCCGCGCTGCGGCACTGTTCGATCGCCGACATGACCTTCAGCTGTCCCAGACTCAGCTGTACGGTCCGTCGCCACAAGGGCCCATGCGCGCGGAAGACGTCCGCGACTTCGGGCACGGCTGTGTGCCGTGTTCAGCCGTTGTTCTGAAGTTTCTCCAGCGGACTGATCACCTCGCGCAGCAGGTCGGTGGCGACCTGCGCATAGAGTGCTGTCGTCTCCAGCTTCTTGTGCCCCAGCAGGACCTGGATCACGCGGATGTCGACCTTCTGCTCCAGCAGGTGGGTCGCAAAGCTGTGACGTAGCGTATGCATCGAGACACGCTTGTCGATGTTGGCGGCCTCGGCGGCGGCATGGATGGCGCGATTGAGCTGCCGCGTGCTGAGCGGATCGACCGGATCGAGGCCCGGAAACAGCCAGCCGCGCTCCAGCATCCGGCCCTGCGCGTGCGCCACTCGCCACCAGACACGCAGGCGTTCAAGCAGCACCGGCGAGAGCATGGCGTAACGATCCTTGCGGCCCTTGCCCTGTTCAATGCGCAGGGTCATGCGCTGGCCGTCGACGTCGCCGACCTTTAACGCCACCACCTCACTGGCGCGCAAGCCGGCACCGTAGGCGACCGATAGTGCGGTCTGATGCTTCAGATTGCCGGTGGCGGCAATCAGGCGGCCCACTTCGTCCGGGCTGAGCACGACCGGCAGGACGCGAGGCACGCGCACGGGTTGCATGCGTGCCATCAGGTCGGGCTCGTGGAGCGTGATCTCGAAGAAGAACTTCAGTCCGGTGATCGCCGCGTTGAGCGACACGGGTGACACGCCGTGGTCGACCAGATGCAACTGGTAGCGCCGCAGGTCCTCGACGGTGGCGGTGTCAGGAGAGCGTCCGAGAAAACGCGTGAACTCGCGTACGACACGCAGATAACCGGCCTGCGTCTTCGGTGCGAGCTGACGCATGCGCATGTCGTCGGTCATGCGCTGGCGCAGGGGACTGATGGGCTGAGGTGTGTGGGTCATGACTCTGCTCCCGTTGAACGACGAGGCGGATTGCCTCGCCCTTCAACATGAAAACAGAGTCGGCTTCCTCTCCAGAACCACTAGCATTGGACCGAAGCCCCATACCGCGCGAGCGGTTTAGTGTACGCCCGTGATGGCGTGCTATCTGCGGGGTGTAAGTCCCCGCCGGAGTTGGCCACAGCTCCGTAGCTGAAGGTAACTGCGTCGTCGTGAGGCGGGGTGGGGAGTAACCGGATGCGAACTGTCGGTCCGTAGGTTAACGAACCTGTTTCGGCGGGGTATGGCGGCGAGCCTGCACTAAAGTGGCGAAGCCTGGAAGTAACACAGCACGCTGTCGTGGCGGATAAAGCGGTGCGGTGGCGTACCACGTGGTTGAGGACGGAACGATGGGACGGTAGCACGCAGCAAGCGGGGAGACCTGCCGGCGAGGTGAACGCTGGCAGGAGTCAGAGTCCCGATAGTACTGCACACGGAGGCGTCAAGCCGTGGAAACCTGCGTCAGAGCAAAAGGCGCACTAGGGAAGCGGGGCAGGAAAGTTGATAGCAGAAGACCGGAAGGAATCAGAGATGAAGATCGAAGCATCGCCAGTGTCGGAAACGACTAGACGAGATGCAGACGCGCTGGGAAGCTGCGTGCAGCGGAAATTCGCGTCAGCTTCAATCTGGACGGACGCTATGTTGGCTGCTCTACAAAACGGAGTTAAAGGAGGTAAATGGCACAGCCTGATTGACAAGGTGTTTCGACTGGACACGCTCGCGCTGGGATGGGTTCAGGTCGAGAAGAACGCCGGGGCGGCAGGAGTGGACCGCATGAGCGTGAAGCGATTCGCGCAGGCGCGGGACCGCTACCTCGCTGAACTGGCGCATGCATTGCAGGATGGTAGCTACCGCCCGCAGCCGGTGCGGCGCGTCTACATACCGAAAGGTAAAGGACGTCGCCCGCTCGGCATACCCGCTGTAAAGGACCGCGTTGTTCAAGCGGCCCTGAAGCTGGTGATCGAGCCGATCTTTGAGCACGAGTTCGAGCCGCGAAGCTACGGCTTCCGCCCGGGCCTGGGCTGCAAGGATGCGCTGCGCGAAGTGGACCGGCATGTGAAAGCGGGCTACTGCTGGGTGGTCGATGCCGACCTGCAAAGCTATTTCGACTCGATTCCGCACCCGCCCCTTCTTGCGAGAGTGGCCGGGCGAATCGCGGACGGCCGGGTTCTGGAACTCATCCAGTCCTTTCTCAAGCAAGACATCATGGAAGACATGACGCGTTGGACGCCCACTTCTGGGAGTCCGCAGGGGGCGGTGATCAGCCCCCTGTTGGCAAACCTCTACCTGCACGAGCTTGACGTGGAAATGCGCGCAGCCGGGCTGGTCATGGTGCGCTACGCGGATGATGCCGTGGTGCTATGCCGTACACGCGAGGAAGCGGAAGCTGCGCTCTCGCGCATGCGGACTTGGGTCGATGCGAACGGCTTGACGCTGCACCCGGACAAAACCCACGTCGGGGATTGCCGGTTGGAGGGTGAAGGGTTCGAGTTTCTGGGCTACCGGTTCGAAGCTGGCGAGCGTTGGGTGCGCAAGAAGAGTCTTATGGGGCTGCGGGACAAAATCCGCACCCTGACCAGGCGCAACAGGGGCGATTCGATCGAGGCCATCATTGCGTCGATCAACCCGATCCTGCGTGGCTGGTTCGGCTACTTCCAGCACGCCCACCGCTACACCTTCTCGTCCGTCGACGGCTTTGTTCGTCGGCGTCTGCGAGCGATCCTGCGCCGGCAGCTTCATCGTCCGGGTCAGGGTCACTGCCTTCGCGATCACACGCGATGGCCAAACGCCTTCTTCGCTAATCTTGGGCTGTTCACGATGTCCGAGGCCCTTCGATTGGCGCGCCAATCCCGATGTGGAAACAACTGACTGGAGAGCCCGTCGCGGGAAAACTGCACACCGGGTTCGGAGGGAGGGGACGGCGATCGCCGTTTCCTACCCCTATCCACTGGCCGACAGGGTGAGGTCGCCAACGGCCGCTTCAAGGTGCTCCAGTGCGCAAATCCCTGATACGGCTGACTGACCGCTTTGGACGGGATCGTCTGGCCGTAGTGGGTCGAGGCCGTGTGAAAACGCGCGCCGAATGTGGTCTCCTGAAAAATCGACCCTTCAGATCGCGCTGTATTGGCTTGGTTGCCACTTGGGAAGGGTAAAGCGACACCCGAAAACCGAGTACTTTCGCGTTTTCACACGGCCTCGGCCGATCAGGGACGGTCCAGCCCTGGAGACAGATGAGGCGTCGATCGAACGCCCCGTCCTCGATGGCGCAATATCGGACCGTTGCGCACTTGCCGGGTTTTCAGTCGTGGCAGTCTCATCAATTCCGTCTTTCCAGTCTCACTAACTCAGCCCCAGTCTCACGAAATCCGTTTACCTGCAGGATATACGACTACATGAAGACCACGTCTTACCCGGAAGCTGCATTGAAAGTGTTCGCATTTGACGCTGGAGCTACGCGACAGCGCGCGTAAACTGGGTTTGTTCCAGCGCGCTGCGCATCGACCGATAGGCCAACGTAGCGCCTCCATTCGAAGTTTACGTTTCTACCCCCCGACACCCCCTTCGCGGCGATTGAAGGGTGAAAGGCGAGATGGTTTACACAATTACAAGCCAGAACCCTTCTGATTCATCCGCACTCGCGCAGAACTGATGCAATGAACCCCGCTCAAGCAGCGGGGTTTTTTATTTGCACGTGGCTTGGTCAACTCTGACGTAGACCCGTCGCCTCCGTCCCTGACCACCTGCCAGGGATAAACCTGGTCACGAGCACTGGCGTGCCTCAGCGGCGCATTTACGCCGATTGCGCGCCGACTCCACGAATACCACCTTGACATTCCCCCCTCCGAAGACAATACTCAAACCACACTTTGTACGGACAAAGTAACAAAGACGGATAAGTTACTCGAAACAGGAGACAGGCATGGAGTCCGACGTCGCAGTCAAAAACCGCATTCGCGCCAGCTACGGCCGCTACCTCGAAGATTTTCAGGTGGGCGACATCTACGAACACCGACCCGGGCGCACTATTACCGAAGCCGACAACATCCACTTCTCGCTGCTGACGATGAACTTCCATCCGATGCACTGCGACGCCGCCTACGCCGCCAAAAGCGAGTTCGGCCGCCTGCTCGTCAATAGCGGTCTGACGGTTGCCGTGGTGCTGGGTCTGTCGGTAAACGACGTGAGCGGCAAGGCGATCGCCAACCTCGGCTGGAAAGAGATTCGTCTGACCGGCCCGGTGTTTTGCGGCGACACGATCTATGCGGAATCCGAAGTGCTCGAAAAGCGCGAGTCGAAGTCGCGTCCGGGGCAGGGCATCGTCACCGTGCAGACCCGCGCGTTCAAGCAGGACGGCGCGCCGATCATGGATTTCGTGCGCAGCGCCTTGGTGCCGGCGCGCGGGCACGGAGTGGGCGATTGATCGACGCGTTGTCCGGCGTCAACCGCCGCATGTTCGGGCCGAGGGCCCGCCCAGTCTGAGAACGACCAGCAGCAAAACAGCGCACATCTGCCAGCAAGAGCAGTCAGTGCGTGGATTCCGGCGACGTCCGAACAGGCGTCGCGATGCGGCGAGCGCCAACGCAGCCGCACGCACACCAAGGAGACAAAGGTGGCTATCGGTATTGTCAACTCGGGCGCGCGACTCGATCGCCTGCCCATCGCGTCCTTTCACTGGAAGGTTCTCGGGCTCATCAGCGCGGGCGCCTTTCTCGACGCCTTCGACATCTATCTCGCGGCCGGCGCGCTCGGCGCGATGGTGAAGGCGGGCTTCTCGGATCTGAAGCTGAACGCGCTTTTCATCTCGGTGACCTTTCTCGGCATGCTGATCGGCGCGGGTTTTGCCGGCTATCTGGGCGACCGCTTCGGCCGCCGCTCGTCATATCAGACGAACCTGCTGATCTTCGGGCTCGCGTCGATTGCCGCGTGCTTCGTGCCGAATATGATGTGGCTGATCGTGCTGCGGCTGATCATGGGCGTCGGCCTCGGCGCCGAACTGGTGGTCGCGGCAGGCACTCTGTGTGAATTCATCCCGCCCGCATCACGCGGACGCTGGACCGCCTTACTCGCCCTCATCATCAATTCCGGATTGCTGGTGTCGACGGCGGTGGGTTACGTCGTGATTCCGCATCTCGGCTGGCGCTATATGTTCGCCATTGCCGGGGTCGGCGCGATCATCGTGTGGGTGCTGCGGCATCGGATGCCGGAGTCACCGCGCTGGCTCGAATCGGTTGGACGCAGTGAAGAAGCTGAGGCGACCGTCTCCGCTATCGAGCACGAGGTGCAGCGTCAGCGAGGTCCGTTGCCGCCTGTCGAACGCACCGAAAGTCTCGAAGTGCCGAAAGCCCCATTTTCCGCATTGTTCTCGCACGCCATGTTCGGCCGCACGCTGGTCGCGATTCTCACTGCAGTCGCCGTGAATATTTCGGTGTACGGTTTTGTTGCATGGCTGCCGACCTTCTTCGTCAAGGAAGGCCTCACCATTGTCCAATCGCTAGGCTTCACGACGCTGATGGCGTTCGGCGCGCCGGGCGGCGCACTGGTCGGCTTCTTCTGCGCGGACCGCATCGGACGGGCGCGCGGCCTTGTGATCTTCGCGATCGCCACGATCGTGGTCGGCTTCATCTATCCGAACATGCATACGGGGTGGGCGATCAGCAGCGTCGGCTTCGTGTTGATCACCTGCATCTATACGGTCACCACGCTGGGCTTGTTCGCCTACATCCCGGAACTGTTTCCGACTGAACTGCGCCTGCGCGGCACCGGCACGGCGGGTGTCTGCGGCCGGGCTGCCTCCATGAGCACGCCGTATCTGGCGGTGCTGCTCTACAACTCGTTCGGCGTGTCCGGCGTGCTGGCCATGGTGAGCAGCGTCCTCGCGTTGCTGGTGTTCGGGATTCTGCTGCTGCGTGTGGAAACCAACCAGCATGCGCTCGAGCGGATCTCGCCGAGCCTCGACACCGACTCTGATTCGCTACCCGCTACCCAGCAAGGTTAAAGCTCATGACTTCACTCGATTCCTCCGTCACGCTGTCCGATCAATACGCCCGCTTCGGCCTGGGCCTGCAATTGAGCGATGTACCGCGCGCCGTGCAAACCCGCGCGAAGCACCTGATTCTCGACGCCGTCGGCATTGCATTCGCGTCGCGCGGTTATCCATATGCGGATGTTTCGCTTGCCGCGTTCTCAGAGCTTGGCAGCGGCGCTTCACCGGTCATCGGCTATGGCCGGCGACTCGCCTTGCGCGATTCCGCGATGATGAACGGCGTGCTGATTCACGGTCTCGACTTCGACGACACGCATTCACGCGGCGTCATTCACTCGACCACCAGCGCATTGCCCTGCGTGCTCGCGCTTGCCGACCGCGACGGCGTGAGCGGCGCGGACCTGCTGGCTGCATACATCGTCGCCATGGAAGTGTCGACGCGTGTGGCATCGGCGGCGAAGGGCGGGTTTCACGACGCCGGGTTCCATCCGACGGGTCTGGTCGGCGCATTCGGCTGCGCGGTCGCCGCATCCAGATTGCTGCAACTCGACGAGGCCCGCGTGGCGAACGCACAAGGCATCGTTCTTTCGATGGCCGCTGGCAGCCTCGAATTCCTCGAAGACGGCGCGTGGACCAAGCGCGCTCATCCTGGTTTCGCGGCGGCCTCGGCCATTACAGCGGCGACGCTCGCGAAGCACGGTTTCACCGGCCCGCGTCTGGCCTATGAAGGACGCTTCGGCCTCTACGCCAGCCACCTCGGCAAGCCGCTCGACGCGGCCGATCGTGAACTCGCCACAGAAGGCCTCGGCAGTACCTGGCAGATCGACGAAGTGGCGATCAAACCGCTACCGGCATGCCACTTCACGCATGCAGTCGCCGACGCGGCGATCGCACTCAATCGTGAACATCGCTTCTCGGCGAATTCGCTCGACTCGATCAAACGCGTGATCGCCAAAGTGCCGCGCGGCACGGTGGAAATCGTGTGCGAACCGGTCGACGCAAAGCGCAAACCGGTCACGGCCTACGACGCGCAATTCAGCGTGCCGTACATCGTCGCCACCGCTTTGCTCAAAGGCCGCTTCACGCTCGACGAACTCGAACCGGCCGCGCTCGCCGACCCCGCGGTGCTCGCACTTGCCGCAAAAGTCGACTATGAAATCGACCCCGACACGACCTTCCCGCGCCACTACACCGGCGAAGTCGTGGTGGAGCGCAGCGACGGCTCGCGCGTCGCGCATCGCGAGGCGATCAATCGCGGCTGCGCGGACCGGCCCGTGAGCAACGACGACATCGTCGCCAAGTTCTACGCGAACGCGCAGCGTAGCGTCTCGCGCGGTGCCGCCGAACAGATCGCCCAAGCCGTATTGCAACTCGACGAACAGCCGGCCCGCACGCTCGCCGATACGCTTGCCGGACACACTGCATCCTAAGGACGTCATCATGACCGCAACAGAACTCGACACGCTGGAAAACGATCAACTGATTCTCGACATGCTGGACCGCTTTCTCGAAACCGAGGTGCGTCCTTACGTTCACCAACTCGATCACGACGATATCTATCCAGCGGAGATCGTCGAGAAGATGAAGGAGATGGGTCTGTTCGGCTGCATCATCGATCCCGAGTATGGCGGGCTGGGTCTGTCGACTCGGACCTACGCGCAGATCGTCGCGCGCATCTCGCGGGTGTGGATGTCGGTGAGCGGCATCATCAATTCGCATCTGATTCTCGCCATGCTGGTGCAACGCAACGGCACGCCCGAGCAGAAGAGCAAATATCTGCCGAAGTTCGCCACTGGCGAATGGCGCGGCGGCATCGGCCTCACCGAGCCCGATTGCGGCACCGATCTGCAAGCCATTCGCACGACCGCCAAACGCGTCGGCGACGAATACATCGTGAACGGCAACAAGACGTGGATCACCAACAGCAAGCACGGCAACACGCTGGCGCTGCTGGTGAAGACGGATACGACGGCGCAGCCGCGTCACCGAGGGATGAGTTTGTTGCTGGCGCAGAAAGGACCGGGATTCGAGGTTAGCCGTCAACTCGAAAAGCTCGGCTACAAAGGGATCGATACGTGCGAGTTGTCGTTCAACGACTACCACGTGTCCACGGATGCGCTGATTGGCGGCGTGGAAGGAAAGGGTCTGCAGCAGATACTCGGCGGCCTCGAACTCGGCCGTATCAATGTCGCGGCGCGCGGCGTCGGCGTCGCGCAAGCCGCGCTCGACGAATCGGTCAGCTATTCGCAGCAGCGCAAAACCTTCGGCAAACCCATCTGCGAACACCAGGCGATCCAGCTGAAGCTCGGCGAAATGGCCACGCGCGTCGAAGCCGGTCGCTTACTGGTGGACGCCGCCGCGAAGAAGTATGACCGCGGCGAGCGCTGCGACATGGAAGCGGGCATGGCGAAATACTTCGCCACCGAAGCCGCATTGGAAAACAGCATCGAGGCCATGCGCATTCACGGCGCGTACGGCTATTCGAAGGAATACAACGTCGAGCGCCTGTATCGCGACGCGCCGCTCCTCACGATCGGTGAAGGCACCAACGAGATGCAACGCATCATCATCGCCAAGCAATTGATCGAACGGAGCCCGGTATGAGTCTGCCTCTTTCAGGCGTGCGCGTGCTCGCCATCGAACAATATGGCGCCGGGCCTTTCGCTACTCAACATCTCGCGGACCTTGGCGCGGAGATCATCAAGATCGAGCATCCGAGCAATGGCGGCGACGTCGGCCGCGCGGTGGGCCCGTATTTCTTCGGCGAGGGCGATAGCCATTTCTTCGAGGCGTTCAATCGCAACAAGTGCAGTCTCACGCTCGACCTGAAGAAGCCCGAAGCGCGCGCGGTGCTGCTGGACCTCGTCGCGAAGAGCGACGCCGTGTTCAACAATTTGCGCGGCGATCTGCCGGCGAAACTCGGGCTCACTTACGCGCAACTTTGCGAGGCGAATCCGAAGATCGTGTGCGGGCATCTGTCCGCTTATGGACGAACTGGCAGCCGCGCGGCATGGCCGGGCTACGACTATCTGATGCAAGCCGAGGCGGGCTATCTGTCAGTCACCGGCGAGCCTGATAGTCCGCCGGCGCGCTTCGGCCTGTCGATCATCGATCTGATGACCGGCACGACCGCGGCGATGGCACTGCTCGCCGGCCTCGTCGATGCGAAGACGTCGGGCAAAGGGCGCGACATCGACGTAAGTCTCTTCGACGTCGCGCTGCATAACCTCGCCTATGTCGCGACGTGGTATCTGAACGGCGGCGTGGTGACGGGGCGCGAGAACCGCTCGTCGCACCCGTCGCTTACGCCGAGCCAGTTGTACAAGACGCGGGACGGCTGGATCTTCCTGATGTGCAACAAGGAGAAGTTCTGGGGCGTTCTCGCCGAAGTGATCGACAAGCCGTCGTGGGTGACCGATCCGCGCTTTTGCAACTTCCAGGCGCGTCTCGCGAATCGCGATCTGGTGCAAACCGAACTCGACGCAGTGCTTTCGACGGCGACCACGGCGCAATGGCTCGAACGCTTCGGCGGCCGCGTGCCGGCCGCGCCGGTGTTCAATGTCAAGGAGGCGCTGGAGAATCCCTTCGTCGCCGAACGCGAATGCGTGGTGGATGCCCAGCATCCGCGCTTCGGCAAGGTGCGCGGCGTGGCCGCGCCGGTGCGGATCGACGAGCCGCTGCCGACGCGCGCCGCACCGGATCTCGGGCAGGACACGCAGCGTCTGCTCGACGAACTGGGCTACGGCGCGGAAAGGATCGCTTTGCTGAGGGAGGCGGGTGTGGTGCAATAAGGCCGGGCGGGCAACCGTCCGCCCTCTCACTTTTTTGCACATCCAGATGGCCACGACAGTCCTTGGGCAACAGCCGCGCTATATGCAACTGGCACAGACGCTCCTGAACGAGATTCAGGGCGGGCAGTTTCCCATCGGCACGTTGCTGCCGACCGAGTTCGAACTGTGCGAGCAGTTCGGCGCGAGCCGCTTCACCGTGCGGCAGGCGATCAAGCAATTGGAGCAGCGCGGTCTGGTGGACCGGCGGCCCGGCATCGGCACGCGCGTGAAAGCCACGCAGAGCGAGACCGCGTACCGTCAGGTGATGGAGCGCCTGAGCGATCTGCACCGTTATACGACCGATACGGAGTTGGAGATCGCGTCGACGCAGACTGTCGAGATCGACGATCCGGACTTGATCGAACGGCTCGGCGCGAAGCCGGGCGAAACCTGGTTGCTGGCCGAGGGCATTCGTCTGTCGCCGGAGAGTGTCGAGCCGATCTGCCACACCGAGGTGTATATCCACCCGGCGTTTCGCTCGTTGACGGGCCTGAGCGGCCGGACGCACGTGCCGATCTACACGATGATCGAAAAGCAGTTCGGTGAGCAGATCACCGAAGTGCAGCAGGAAATCCGCGCGGTCGCGCTGCCGGCGAAGCTGGCGCAGCGTTTGAACGCGAAGCCGCGTTCGCCGGCTCTGTGGTTATGCCGGCGCTATCTGAACCGGCGCGCGCAGGTGGTCGAGCTGACGATCAGCGTGCATCCGGCGGATCGCTACAGTTATTCCGAAACGTTTCAACGCGACTGGCACGCGAACTAGCAACATCGCGACGCGTGCCGTTCAGGAGAAGAACATGGACGCACGCAGTTATCTGTTCGTGCCGGGCGACCGCCCCGAGCGCTTCAGCAAGGCCCTCGACACCGGCGCCGACGCGGTGGTGATCGATCTCGAAGACGCCGTAGCCCCGGCGGCCAAGCAAGCTGCGCGCGAAGGCCTGCAACGCTGGCTATCGACGGCGGACCTTACACGGCTGATCGTGCGCGTGAATGCGGTGGACACGCCGTGGCATGTGGAGGACCTGGACATGGTGCGCGCGTCCGGCATTTCCACGATGATGCTGCCGAAGTCGGACAGCGCGAGGCAACTCGCCGATGTCGCCGCACGGCTGCCATCGCAGATGCGCATCGTGGCGTTGATCGAAACCGTAGCCGGCGTAGTGGCGATGCGGGAAATTGCCGCCTCGCCGTCGGTCATGCGGCTCGCTTTCGGCACGGTGGACTTTTGCGGCGATGCCGGCATCGAAGGGCTTGGCGTGGAACTGAACTACGTGCGCTCGCAGATGGTCATCGAATCGCGCTATGCGGGTCTGCCCGCGCCGATCGACGGTGTGACGCTGGAACTCGACGATCTCGCGCGCCTGACGGGGCATGTGGCCACTGCGCGGCGCTTCGGCTTCGGCGGCAAGCTGTGCATTCATCCGCGACAGGTGGATCCGGTCAACAGCGGCTTCGCACCGAGCGAAGACGAGCGGCGCTGGGCATCGCGCGTTCTAGCCGCTTCTCGCGAGCATCCGCAAGGCGCGTTCGCGGTGGATGGCAAACTGGTGGACCGGCCGGTCATCGAACGGGCGCGGCGGATTGCGGAGTTCGACGCGCTCGTCCCGTGACGCCCGCGCGACGCTCACCGCCTCAAATGATCCAGCGCGTCTCTCAACGGTGCACTGGAAATGACGATCGGCCCCGTAAACGGCGTATCCAGATCCACAATCACGTAGATCGCCGAAGCAATCGACACCGCGCCCAGCGAAATCGTGACCAATGCCAACGCATTGCGCGGCGCGATCAGGCCGAAACTCAGAAAGATCACACCCAGCCAGAACGTCAATGTCTTGAGAAAAGGCTGGGAAATCGAACTGTGCGCTTCCTCGATGAGCTTCCACCGCGCATCCACGACACGCCGGTATTGCTTCAGCCCGTCATCGAGCGCGCGCTGCCGTAACGGGTCGGGCGTCCGTAGCGCCCGCAACTCCCGGCCCACGGCGCTCAGCATGTCGCCGAGCCGCACGCTTTCCAGTTTCTGCGAGTTGTTTTGCGACCCTATGTCTTTCGGATAGTCGCCAGTGGGCGGCGTTTCGGCAGGCCACGTCGATGCGATCGCCGCGGCGGTGTACTGGCGCAACAAATGCCGGGCCGGTTCGGTTTGCGTGCCGTAGTCGCGCAGGGTGGTGTCGAACTCGATCAGATCGGCCGCGTAGGCGCGCAAATCGTTCGAGGCGGTGTCGAAGCTGGATTTCGCGGACGCCGTCATCAAGCCGAGTACCAGCGCGGCGAACGTCACCAGCATGCCGATCACCAGCTGGATCAACTGCACCGTCTCGTGCGCCTTGTGCTCTTCGGGCAGGAGGGGGCGCACGCACACCCCGGCTGCGGTCACGAGGAGCAGAAGAACAAAAACCACCACCGCCGAGCCTATTTCCGACATCGCCGTGCTCCGTGGATACATCCCGCCACTTTCCATCAAGCGCCGCCCAGCGAGAACCCGGGTAGTCCCGCAATGCCCCGTGCGAATCGCCCTTCATATGCACCCGTATGTTGATGTAGCGTAAGCCCATGCGCCAGCCACCATAAAGTTTTTCGAGATTGAGCCGTAGTCCTTATATGTGGCGTTCGCTTAAATTTAGACAAGAGTTGCGGACCTGGCCGAACGGGCTTGGGGCGCAGCACGCGTGGCCGAGGCATCTACTGAACATTCGGTCAGGCAGCCCAACGGAGACAAGCCCGATGTTAAAAAATCTGTCGATTCGCACCTGCCTCACCCTGATGATCGTGTTCTTCGGCGTCGTGCTGCTGTTCGGCGCCGCCGCCGGCTTGCTGTCGCTGCGTTCGAGCAATGCTTCGCTGCAGCAGATGTACACCGTGGACACGCCCGCTGTCGCCGACCTGGAAGGCAGCGCCGGGCAGTTGTTGCGCCTGCGTCTCGCGCTGGCGACATACGCATCGCTGGTCGACCTGAACGATCAGGACGGTGCGAATGCCGTGCTCAAGCGTTTTGATCAATACCAGAAAGCCTCCAACGACCGGCTTGCCCACTATTTGAGCCGCGCGAGCACGGACGCCGACGAACAACGCCTCATCAAGGACATGCAGGACAAGCGCGACACCTTCCTGCACGAAGGCGTCGATCCGGCGCTCGCCGCGCTCAAATCCGGCGACAAGACGACCTTCCAGCAATTGCAGGCGCACAAGCTGCCGTCGCTCTACAGCGCGTACGAAAAGGCGATGCTCACGCTCGAACAGTTGCAACTCGATCACGGTGCACAACGCTATCAGGATGCGCAGGATCTGTTCTACGCGATCTGCGTTGCAGTGGCGATCGGCATGGCGGCATCGCTGCTGGGTGCATGGATCGGCCGCGCGGTGCTGGTGCGTGCCATTGTCCGTCCGGTCGACGCCACCATCGCCCAGTTTCAGCGCATCGCCAATGGCGACCTGACCGGCCAGATCGTCGTGGGCAGCCATAACGAAATGGGCCGTCTCGCGGCCGCGCTGCGCAAGATGCAGGAATCGCTGATCGCGACGGTGAACTCGGTGCGGCAAGGCACGGAATCCATCGACACCGGCGTGAGCGAGATTGCCGCAGGCAATACCGATCTGTCGCAACGTACCGAGGAACAGGCCGCGTCGCTCGAAGAAACGGCGGCGAGCATCGAACAGCTCACCTCGACGGTCAAGCAGACGGCGGACAACGCGAAGCAGGCCAGCTCGCTCGCGCAGGGCGCGTCCACGCTGGCCGCGCAAGGCGGCGATCTGACGGAGCAGGTGGTGGGCACGATGCACGGCATCGTCGACGATTCGCGACGGATTGCCGACATTGTCGGCGTGATCGAAGGGATCGCGTTTCAGACCAATATTCTGGCGCTGAACGCCGCGGTTGAAGCTGCGCGCGCCGGCGAGCAGGGGCGCGGCTTCGCGGTGGTGGCGAGCGAGGTGCGCTCGCTCGCGCAACGCAGCGCGGCGGCAGCCAAGGAGATCAAGGGCTTGATAGACGAATCGACGGCGCGCGTGCAGGCCGGCTCGCAACTGGTGCAACGCTCGGGTTCGACGATGACCGAGATCGTCGGCGCGATTGCGCGCGTGAGTTCGATCATGGGTGAAATCGCGGCGGCTGCTCTCGAGCAAAGCACGGGCATCGATCAGGTCAATCTCGCGGTCGCGCAGATGGACGAGGTGACGCAGCAGAACGCCGCGTTGGTCGAGCAGGCAGCGGCTGCCGCGAGTTCGCTGGAAGAGCAGGCGCGGCGGTTGACGTCGGCTGTGTCGGTGTTCCAGACCGGCAGCGGTGCGGTGTCTTCGTCTTCGTTTGCCGGGCGGCGCGGCAGTTCGGCTGCTACGCCGAACACGGCCGGTGCAGGCGAACTTGCGACGGCGTAGCATCAGCGGTTACTTTACGCCGCGGTCTGTTGAGTCTTCCGGACAAGCCGCACCGGGGATGGCGACGGCTCAAGGTCGGTGGTGGTGACGCGACGGCGCGCGCAGTCTTAGCGACACAACGCGTCGCGCGGACAAGCGGCCGTTACTGCATGGCCGCATAATATTTCGCCACGCTGTCGATCTCCGCGGGCGTCATTTGGCGCGCCACGTTGCGCATCTGTTCATTGATGTCGTTGCGCCGCGCGCCGGAAGCAAAGGCGCGCATCTGCGCGGCGAGATAAATCGACGACTGCCCGCCAAGCCACGGCGCCGCGCCCTTGCGATCGAGTTGTCCATGACACGCGGCGCACGGCGCGATATTGCGCTGCGGATCGCCCTGCATGGCGAGTTTCACCGCGTTCGCATCCGGTCCGACGCCAGTGGGCAGGGTTTCCGCCGCGGGCCCTCTCGGCAGCGACGCGTAGTAAGCCGCCAGATCGTGCAGATCCTGATCGCTGCGCGCGGCGATGATCGGTTGCATGATCGCGTTCTGGCGCACGCCGTTCTGGTAGTCGCGCAATTCCTTGTAGACCACATCGGCATATTGGCCGGCCAACGCCGGCGCGGTCACCTGCACCGTGCCAAGTACGCCGTGGCACATCGAGCAATTCTGTGTCGCGATCGTCGCGCCACGGCCGATCGAATTCGCGTCGGCCCGCACGCGCCGCAACGGCGGCAGGACCACGACGTCGCTAGGCGCCGGGCCGGCGAGATTGCTGCCGCCATACCAGCTCGACGGCGCACCCGCGGCGCTGCAGATCGTCGCCCACAAGCCGCGATCGCCGAACGACTGGCTTGCCGATGGCAGCCAGATGAAGCCGATCAGTATTCCCACGATAGCAATCGCAATCGTGCCGCCCACGCTCACGGTGAACCATGGGTTGCGCAAGCTGAAGACGCGTTCCTGATTCATCGCTGCGCTCCGACGACGACTGCCGGCACGGAGGTCTGCGGCAATCTGAGCAACTGCACGATCGGCACGCTGTAGTTGACGACCGTGAGTCCGATCATCAACGCCACCCACAAGCCGAAGCTATTGAGCGCGGCCGGTACACGGTCCACCGGTTGAGCCGCGCTCGCAAAGCGGAAGACCTGCTGCTGAACCAGTGGACCGAATTGCGACTTCACGAGGATGTAGATGAACAGCACGCCGGACGCCACGAGGATCAATCCGCCCACCGCCGACATGCCGACCCAGAACGCCTGCGACTGCAAGCCGAGAGCGTTGTAATCGTAGTAGGCCATGCGGCGCGGCGCGCCGAGCAGGCCGACGTAATGCCACGGCAGCGTCACCACCATCATGCCGATAAACCACAGCCACAGTTGCGTGCGCACCAGCTTCACCGACGCGATCGCGCGGCCGGTCAGTTGCGGCCACAGCTCATAGGCAATCGCGAAGTACATGATGACGATCGCGCCGCCGAAAATCAGATGAAAGTGCCCGGTCACCCACTGCGTGTTGTGCACGGTCGAGTTCAACTGATAGCTCATGTTGATCAGCCCGCCCGCGCCGCCGAGACCGAGCATCACGAATGAAAACGCGATCACGAGCATCATGGGGTTCTGCCAGGGCAAGGCGGTCAGCCAGCCGAATGCGCCCTTGCCGCCGCGCAGTCTGCCGGCGATTTCAACCGACGCGCAAATCGTGAACACCGTCAGCAGTGTCGGCACCGACACCATGCCGGTGAACACGGCATGCAGGAATTTGAAGCCGGAGCCGACCTGCGGATCGACGAACAGATGGTGGATGCCGATCGGCATGGCGAAGACGAGGAACAGGATGAACGACACGCGCGCCATCGAATCGCTGTAGAGCCGTCCGCCGATCGCGCGCGGCACCAGCGTGTAGTAGGCGATATAGGCGGGAATCAGCCAGAAGTAGACGATCGCGTGCAGCGTCCATGAGAACAGGATGCGCGAGAGGCCGGCGTCGATCGTGTTGGTCAGGCCGAATGCGACCGGCAGGATCTGGAACAGGATCTCCAGCGCCGCGCCGACGGCGGTCCATGCCCACAGATACGCACCCGCCACGTTGGCGAACATCGCGAGCGGCACCGGCTTGCCAGGATTGGCGCGTTTCCAGATGCGCAGATTCACATGCATCAGCGCGACCCAGATCCACGAGCCGACCACCACCAGCACCACGCCGAGATAATAGAACGGGCTGCCGATCATCGGCGGATAGAAGGTGTAGAGCACCGAAGCCTGGCCGAGCGCCACCGGCACCATCGCCATCACTGCGCCGACGGCCAGCATGATGAACGCGGCCCACGCCCATTTGAGACCGACGAGACGTTGCGCGAGAGCCAGCTCGACGATCGCGTAGCCGAAGCCCATCGACACGAGGGTGGGCATCACGTAGGCCATCACCGAACCGTGCGCGGTCACCGAGCGATAGTAGAGCTCGGGGTCGCCGACCCACGGCAGGAACGGGCTGCGCACCAGCATCTGCCAGGCGCCGAGCAGCAGCGCGATTAGAAACGCAATGAAGGCGAGCCAGAAATGCGCGAGAACGAGTCGCTTAGCGTGAAACACAGCTCAGCCTCCGTGATTGTCGGGCCTGCTCGAAGAAGGTGGCTTTGTCGATGACTTTCACATGTGCCCACATGGTCTGATGGCCGAAGCCGCAGAACTCGTGGCACGGCATGGTGTGATCGGCGGGCGCGTCGAAACGCGTGTTGAGCGTGGCGACGTAGCCGGGCACGACCATCGTGTTGATGTTGGTGTCGGTGACGAGCAGGCCGTGCACGACGTCGGCGCTGGTGGTGCGGATCGTGATCGGCGTGTCGGCGGGCACCAGCAGGCATTGCGGCGTGAACGAATACTGCTGCGCGATAAAGCGCACGACCACCGAGCCGTCCGGCTCGACCGCGCTGCCGAGATTGTCTTCGACGAATTCGCCGGACAGTTGCAGGCGCGACGGATCGATCGTTTCGACGCGCGAGGGCGGCATCATTGCCCAATGCAGCCCGGAGAACACGATGACGGCTAGCATCAGCACGATCAGCGCGACGGCGAAAATCGCCCAGCGTCGTTCGGCGCGTAAGGCTACCGCGTGGCCGCCGCCCGGTTGATGATTGGAATCGGTCGACATGATCAGTGAACGACGCCGCGCGGCAGAAACACGACGAAGTAGAAGCCGAACCAGATCGCCATGACGATCAGCGTGGCCACACCGGCCACGGCGATCGCGCCATGCGGGCCGGCCGCGACGACGCGTTCCACTTCGCTATCGGTTGGCGGCGCGCTGCGGGTATCGTTCGCTTCCATCTAAAGGTTCTCCAATGCAGCGCATCAATGCAGCGGCGCGTTGCGCAACTCGTTGACCTGGCGGGACGTCACGGGCTGGCCGTGATTGCCCCACGCAGTGCGGATATAGGTGACCACGGCGGCGGCGTCGGTGTCGTTCAGTTCCTGCCCGAAAGGCGGCATGCCGTACGGTTCCGGATTGCGCATGGTGCCTGGCGGGAATCCACCGTTCAGCACAATGCGGATCGGATTGACCGCGGAGTCCATTTCGATCGACTGGTTGCCGGCGAGCGGCGGGTAATGCTGCAGTTTCCCTTCGCCTTTCGCGCCGTGGCAGAGCGCGCACTTGTCGGCATAGATCTTTTCGCCGAGCGCGAACACGTTGGTATTGGTAGGCGCCGACGGCCCCGACTTGCGGCCGCTCTTGTCCGGCAAGGTCTTCAGATAAACGGCCATCGCCTTGACGTCTTCTTCGGTCATGTACTGAAGGCTGTGGTACGTGACTTCGGCCATTGGCCCGTACACGGCGCCGCGATCGGAAATGCCCGCTTGCAGCAGATCGACGATGTCCTTGATGCTCCAGTCGCCGAGGCCGCCGTCCTTGTCCGAGGTCAGCGACGGCGCGTACCAGTTCTGCACCGGAATCAGTCCACCCGCGAACTGCTCGCTTTGCGACGATCCGCCGAGCATGTTGATCTTGGTGTGGCACATCGTGCAGTGCCCGAGACCTTCGACCAGATACGCGCCGCGGTTCCATTCGACCGATCTGGTCGGATCGGGCTGGAACTCGCCCTCGCGGAAATACAGCGTACGCCAGCCATAGAGCAGCTTGCGCTGGTTGAACGGGAAGCGCAGCGTGTGCTTGCGGTTCGGTTCGCGGACCGGGGTGACCGTCTTCAGAAACGCGAAGATCGCGTCCGAGTCTTCACGCGTCACCTTGGTGTATTGCGCGATCGGCATGGCCGGGTAGATCAGCGTGCCGTCCGGCGTGCGGCCGGTGCGCATCATCTTGAAGAAGGCATCCTGACTCCACGTGCCGATGCCGAACTGGGCGTCCGGCGTGATGTTCGGCGAATACAGCGTGCCGAACGGCGTTTCCATCGCGAGGCCGCCGGCAAACAGTTTGCCGCGCGGCGCCGTGTGACAGGCGACGCAGTCGCCGGCGCGCGCGAGATACTCGCCGCGTTTGACGATGTCGGGGCGCGTGTCGGCGGCCGGCGCGGATGCCGTGGCGGTCTCGGCGGCGCGGGCTTCGGCGATCAGCAGGGGCGTAGGCGACGCACGCAGAAGCGCGGCGCTACCGGCCACGATCAGCCCGCCAACCAGCAGACCGGACACGAGCGATGCGGGTGCGCCACGGCGCTTCATCACGGCAATCAAAGCGGCGCGCAAAGTGCCCGGAGAGCGGAAGGTCGGCTTCATTGCGGTTGGCTCCCGCAGGCGAGAGGCAGCCGTTCCGCGGACGCCGGTGCGGGCCGCGGATCGGCCGGACGCGGCTGGCGCGCAAGCCAGCTCGATACCGCGGTGATGTCTTTGTCGGTCAGCTTGACCGCGATCGAATGCATGCAGTCCGGCGCCAACGCGTGCCGCGTGCCCGAGCGCCAGGTGCCCATCTGTCCGGCGATATAACTCGCGTGCAGACCGAGCAAGCCGGGAATACCAGGTTGCGTGCCGGTCATGCGCGCGCCATGGCACGCAATGCATGCCGGTATCTTGCGGGCCGGATCGCCCTGCGTGACGAGGCGCCGTCCGGCGGCGAGCACGGCAGGCGCAACGTTGCTTTGATCGGCATTGGGGTAGGGCGGCTGCAGATCGGCGAAATACTGGCTGATCTTGCGAAGGTAGTCGTCGGGCAGGAACGCGAGCAGATAGCCCATTGGCGGATAGGTGCGGCCGCCGTCGCGGAACGCGGTCAACTGATTGAACAGATAGTCGGCCGGTTTGCCGGCAATGCGCGGAAAGTAATCGTTGTTCAGGCCTTGGCCCTGCACGCCATGACACGAGGTGCAGGCACGCACACGCTCGTCCATGGCCGATGGCATGGCGCCGGACGCGTCGGCGGCGAATGCCACGCCGCTCCACATGACGTAAAGCGCAAACAGAACCGACGATCCGATAGTTCGACGATGCACGCCAGGCCTCGATTGGGGAATTCTTTGTTCTCGATTATCTCTCGCGCATTCGCACGTGGATTCGCATGCGAAGCCGACAGATGATCTATGTCCACTCTGCCGATATTTTTCTTGTATAGCGACTGCAAGAACAGCAAATCGAAACGGACTTGTTCTGGACGGCGAGTGATGATTCGCTACGGCGATGCGATTGCTTTATATAAACAACGATCTGCCTGAATGCGCCGGTGGGTGGCGGCTTTCGGGCTGCGGGAATTAACGCTTGAAACGTTCAGCAGCGTGTATGAGGTTGCAGGATTTCGGTCGACGCGTCAATAGCAAACACAAGCTCGTTCGACGGGATACCTGATCATGATAGGCGTCGATTAGAGGGCTTTCAACATTTCCCGCGCGGTTCGCCTCGTCCGCCGACGTTATCGCGTGAATGTGATTGTTTGATGATGAGGCACGAGCGTCTGCGAGACGGCGTGAGCCCATCATCCATGAGTCAACTGAAAAGTGCCTTCAAGGCCGCGCGAGCATTGCTGACGAGTTCGCTTTCGCCTATTCGCCCAGGCAACAGATGAAACTCGACGGCGGGCAATGCGGGCAAGCCCACGCTCGCCGGACATGCCACGACGCCGCCGCCAATCGACGATTCGTTCAGGCAGGAAATGCCGAGCCCGGCCTTCAGCGCGAGTTGCAAACCGGCCACGCCCGATGCGGAGTGCGACACCACGTACGGCACCTTGTGCTCGTCCAGCAGCTTCACGACGAAGCGCTGCAACTGGCAGCTCGACGGCAGCAATACGAGTGAATAGGGCGTGGCCGGCCGCGGACCTGAATCGGCCGCGCTGACCCACAGCAGTTTCTCGCGCCGCACAACCGTGCTTTGCGCGCCGGCGCGCCGGCCCGCGGCGCGCGTGTTGTCCGCCACGAGCCGCAGTGAGAGTCCGATGTCGAACGACGCATCGTCGCCCGCATTGCTGTCGATCACCGCGCTTGGCTGCACGGTGACGTGCAGCTTCAGGCGCGGGTGCTGTTCCGAGAACGTTTTGAGAATGCGCGCGATGTCGTGCGGACGGTAGTAGTCCGTGATGGCGATACGCAATTCGCCGTCGAGCGAGCGGCCTTGCAGGTCTTCGAACGCGGCTTCGCTCATGGCGATGATGCGCCGCGCGTGGTCGAGCAGCCGGCTGCCGGCCGGCGTGGCGCTCACGCCCTGCTTGCTGCGCACGAACAGCGGCTGGCCGGCGCGCTCCTCGAGTTTCTTCAACTGCTCGCTCACGGACGACTGCGACAGGAATACCCGCTCCGCGCCCGCCGAAACGCTGCCCGATTCGGCGACGGCGACGAAGGTCCGCAACTGCGTCAGGTCAAATCCACGTTGGCTCATGATTCGGCATATCCGATGGAAGTCATCTGAATTTCCGGCTTTTCCGATGGAAAGCCCAGCCGTAGGATACCCCCAGATTCTTTGCGGAGGGTGTCATGGGGAGCGAAACAATTGCGGGCTTAGTGTTATCCGGCGGGCTGACGGCAAGTCATCGGTGGAAAGTGCTGGGTGTCGGCTTCGCCGCGAACGCGAGCTTTTCGGCTGCGTTCTCGGGGATTCCGACGACAGCGGTTTTCTTGCGCTCGGGTTACCACCTCGGCAACGAGGGGCTGGGCCTCGTGCTCGG
Organism: Paraburkholderia sp. BL17N1; assembly: GCF_003634175.1. Taxonomy (NCBI): domain Bacteria; kingdom Pseudomonadati; phylum Pseudomonadota; class Betaproteobacteria; order Burkholderiales; family Burkholderiaceae; genus Paraburkholderia; species Paraburkholderia sp. BL17N1. Next base: position 852,490 of record NZ_RBIW01000001.1, on the reverse strand, counting down.
CATGCTCGGCCTCGGCATCGCGGTCAGCGAATTGCCGTGGGGGCTCTTGACCGACCGCTGGGGCGACCGGCGCGTCCTGCTGCTCGGACTGCTTTCGACCGCGGCCGCGTTGGCTGGCCTGGCGCTGTTCGTCGTGCCGTCTGGTGCGCACGTGCCAGGCGTGATGGCGCTCGCGCTCGGCCTGTTGCTGGTCGGACTGTTCGGCGGCAGTGTCAACGGTTCGAGCGGCCGCGCGGTGATGGCGTGGTTTCGCGAGGGCGAGCGCGGCCTGGCCATGAGTATTCGCCAGACCGCGGTGCCAGCGGGCGGCGGCGTCGGCGCATTGCTGCTGCCGGTGCTCGCGTCGCGCTTCGGTTTCGCGAGCGCCTATGGCGTGCTGGCGCTTGCCTGCGCGATCACGGCGGGGTTCGCGTGGCGCTGGTTGCATGAACCTTCTCATACCGGAGCGGATGGTGCCCGTGAAGTCCGCGACACGGCCGCGGCGAACGGTGTGCCCGCCAGGGTCTCGCCATTGCGCGAGATCGGCATCTGGCGCGTGGCGCTCGGCGCCGGCGCGTTGTGCGTGCCGCAACTCGCCGTGGTGACGTTCGGCACTGTGTTTCTCCACGATTTCAGCCGCGCCGGCGTGCTGGCGATCAGCGTGACGATGGTCGCGGTGCAAACGGGTGCCGCGATCGCGCGGGTCTGGAGCGGCGGCTGGACCGACCGGCGCGGCAACCGGCGCGGCTACATGCGCGCCTGTAGTCTGCTGACGGCGGTGCTGTTCGCTTCGCTCGCGCTGCTGACGGGTCTCGCCCGCATGAATCACACGACGATGACGGCCGTGTTCGCAGTGATGGTCGTGCTGGGCGGCGTGAGCGCGTCGGCATGGCACGGCGTGGCGTTCACGGAACTCGCCACGCTGGCTGGGACGAGCCGTGCGGGCACCGCGCTCGCGATCGGCAACACCTGTGTGTTTCTTGCGCTGTTCCTGACGCCGCTGGCGATTCCGCCGCTGTTGTCGATAGGTTCGTGGCCGATGGTATGGGCGGTGACCAGTGTATGCGCGCTGATCGCGTTGCCCGTGTTCCCGCGCGCGGCACGAGAAACCAAAGTGAGGACGGCGCGCGCTTGCGACGCAACCTGACGAGCCGCGGCGCCGGTTGTTGGCCATGCGAAGGGCGGGCGCGGCGGGTTCCTCAAGCGGTTTGGGTCAGACGGTGCATCGGAATTCCGCGGCGAATGATCGAGTCGCCAAGTTCCGCCGAAAATGCGCGGCTCAAAAAGACGAATTATTCATTTTGCGTATTTAGATTTTCTTCTTCTGATAGATCCGCGATGGGTTATTAGTTTCTGTGCAGGATTCGGAGCGCTCCGATTTTCGTAATGTTTGGGCGGTGATTTTATGGCTGCCTTGGCGCGCTGTGCGTTGCCAAGCCGGCCGTTAAGGCAGACGTAGAGTCGTTCGGATTTTTCTGCGTATGCGCATTCACTCCTACAACAAACGAGAGAAAATCCTGGTGAATATTCGAATTATCCTGGCGGACGATCATCCATTCGTTCTCCTTGGCGTCCGTGCCGCGTTGGAAATGGAGGCCGGCGTCACCGTCGTCGATCAGGCGACGAATCCTGTTTCGCTGATCGAACGCCTGCGGAGCACGCCCTGCGATGTGCTCGTCACCGATCTCTCGATGCCAGATCTTTCGTTCGCCGTGAACGACGGCTTCAATCTCGTGAGACGAATCCGCGGTGGCTGGCCGCAATTGCGCGTCGTGGTGATGACAACTCTGACCAACCCCGCGATTCTTCGCGCCATCGTGTCGGACGGCGCCGTGAGCATGGTCGGCAAAGCTGAGTCGATGGACGAGCTCCGGCAGGCGATCATGGTGGCTCGAGATGGTCACGCGTACCTCGGCCGTTCCATCATCGAAGCGCTAGCCCGTCCACACGATCCTGAATGCGAACCACCGCCAACGCCGCGTTTAACGGGCAAACAGGTCGAAGTTGTCAGGCTGCTGGTAAGCGGCCAGTCGATCTCCGAGATTGCGACCGCGCTCGGCTGTGATCGGCGCACGGTCACTCGGCAAAAGCGCGAGGCCATGGCGAAACTGGGAGTCACCAATGATCCCGGTCTTTTCTCTTACGTGCGCGCCTATGGAATTCTTAATTTTTAATCGCATATCTAAGTAATTTATTTTTCGAATTAACCGAGGTTGTTTCGGAGCGATCTTATGGTTATTCTCGAAGAAGTATTTAATGATCGCGAGAAGAGCCGTCTTGTTCGTGGAGAGGCAGCAGTCAACTTAGGACGGAGGAGAAATAGAAGATGCGCGACACCGCTGAGGTAAGCACACCCGTTCGCGCGATCATCGCGGACGATCATCCATTGGTGCTGCTGGCGATCGAAAACCTGATGAACGGCTATCCGAATATGGAGATCGTCGGCCGCGCAGCCGACGCCACCGAACTCTTCGCGGAAATCGATCGCTGTTCATGCGACCTGGTGCTCATGGATCTCTACATGCCGGGCGGCGCGGATGGCGACGGACTGGAAGTCGTCAGACAGTTCAAGACACGGTACCCGGGCATCGCGCTCGTCGTACTCACCATGGAAACCGAGGCGGCCGAACTTCAGAAGGTGATTTCGCTCGGCGTCGAGGGACTCATGAGCAAGCGCGACCGGATCGACCTGATTCACGTGGCCGTCATCACCGCGCTGGCGCGCGAGCGCTATGTCGGGCCCGCGGTGCGTGCATTGATCGCCGACGCAACGGTGACCCAGCGGCTAGATTATGTTCGGAAGATTCTCTCGCGCCGCGAACTCGAAGTGTTCACTCAATATGCGTCAGGTTACGGCGTGACAGAGATCGCCGCGCGTTTGGAGCGCAGCGTCAAAACGATCAGCGCGCAGAAGTGCACTGCCATGCGCAAGCTGGCTCTGCGCAGCGACGCGGAACTGTTTCGTTTTGCCGTCGAGTACGGTGTGATCCCTGAGGAACCCATGCCGAAGCGGTGATGAGCCGCTGATAAGTCAGTGACGTGTCGCGCCGTCGCGCGGCGAATAGAAGATGCATTGGCATCGCCTGGGGAAGCACACCGTGTGCAGGGCATGTCAGTCGATAAGACAATAGAAAATGAGACAGAAGATCCGTGTCATCATCGCAGACGATCACGACTGCGTTCGCGTCGGCGTCAAGCGCGTGTTGCAAGCCGCGCCGAACATCGAATGTGTCGGCGAAGCGGCCGATACGCACGAACTGGCGGAATTGCTAGACGCCCGCGCGTGCGACGTCGTCGTTTCCGATATCAGCATGCCGGGCATTCATGGCGGCAGCAACGCGGTGTCGTTTCTGCGCCGCTTGCTGCGGGGCCAGTCGCATCCATGCGTCGTGGTCCTTACCATGATCTGCCACGCACATATGCTGTCCGGGCTGTTGCATATCGGCGTGAGCGGAATCGTCGATAAACGCGAGACCGTCACAGCATTGATCGACGCGATCGAGGCCGCTTTTGCCGGGCACATCTATCTGTCGGAACACGTGCGGGTCGCGATCGACGCGGCCGACGCGCCGCCGCAACTACGCGCCGGCATGCTGAGCGCACGCGAGTGGGAAGTATTCCAGCTTTATGTGCAAGGTCTTGCCGTCCATGAAATCGCGGTGCGGCTGCAGCGCAGCGGCAAGACCATCAGTACGCAAAAACGCAGTGCCATGCGCAAGCTCGGGCTGGAAACGGAGGCCGACCTGATCGACTACGCGCGGCAGATCGGATTGACCTGAGCTGATATCTGGCGAGCATATTGCACTGCGCCGTCGGCAAGTGATTTTGGATAACCAGGAATTTAGGAGTGTTCTGATTGGTTGCGGGAGGTTGCCGTCTCATAGTTCTGAATTCACTACGGCTTTATTCCGTGCTCTCCTGATGAAAGCAGTCGTTTCGTCAAGCTGAGCGATGCCCGGGCCGTGAGAATACAGGCAGATTTGTGGCGGCAATCGTGCAATGCCGTCTGCCTGGCGGACAGAACCAGGAGGCGGCATGGATGCGTTAGGTAAGCGGTTGTTGGTCGAGGGTGTCGGAACGGCGTGGCTGGTGTTCGTCGGCTGCGGCAGCATCGTATTGAACGTCGGTGTGATCCAGCAGGCGTGCGGCGTGCTGGAAGTAGCACTGGCATTCGGCCTCGCTCTCGCTACAGCCACCTATTGCTTCGGCGGTGTGTCCGGCGGCCATTTCAATCCCGCAGTCACCGTAGGTTTCACGGTCGCGCAACGTTTTCCGGTCAGGGATTTGCTCCCCTACATCGCGTCGCAAATTCTCGGAGCGATCGTTGCCGCCGCGCTACTGCTTTACGTGGCGGGCGGGCGTCCCGGGTTCGATCTGGGCGTGAGCGAGTTCGCGGCAAACGGCTTCGGCGACCATTCTCCCGCCGACTATCAGATGCATTCGGCGCTGGCCATCGAGTTCGTGCTGGCCTTCGGTTTTGTCACGGCAAGCCTGTTGGTCGCCCACAGGCGAGACATGGCGCCGATCGCGCCGCTGGTCGTCGGCGTTTGCCTGGTGCTGGTCTATCTGGTGTCGATTCCGGTTACCAACGGCTCGGTCAATCCCGCGCGCTCCACGTCCCAGGCGTTGTTCGTCGGCGACTGGGCGCTGGACCAGCTTTGGCTGTTCTGGGCTGCGCCCCTGTCGGGCGGTGTCATGGCCGGGGCGCTGTTCTCGTTTCTGCACGGCAAGGCTGACGACGCTGCCGCTACGCTCGCCGACGGGCGCGGCGAAGTCGCCTGAGTGTCGCCGGTGCCATCATCGTGTCCGCCGTCAATTTCGTGTCGGGCGTTGCAATGAGGCGTTTGCTTGGACGCCTCTCGCTGTGTCTGTTCGCCTGGTTCTTTGTCGTCGCCGCGCAAACAACAGCCGTTGCCCAATCGTTCGACAATCGCTCGAACGCTCAGCTTGTCGCCAACTTTCCCGCGAAACTAACCGTCGGCGTTCTCGCTAACAGTTGGCTGCCGTTCGACGCGATGCAAGACGGTCAACTCACCGGCATGAGCGTCGACTATCTGCGCGCCGTTGTCGGGCCGAACGTGGTCATCGAAGCCAAGGTGTTCCCGGACCTGACGCAATTGCTCGCGGCCGCCTGCGCCGGACATGTCGATTTGATGATGAGCCTTGCCCGCACACCTGAGCGCGAGCGGTGCCTGAGTTTTACCGCGCCTTATTTCCGTTCGTCCTCGTCGGTCGTGGTGCGCCGGGACAGTAACAGTTATGCGAATTCCGCCCAGTTAGCGGGAGCGCGCATCGCAATAGAAAAAGGCTTTGCGCTCGAGCGTGTGACACGCGAGCGCTTCCCACGCGCCCAGATCGTCACGTTTTCCGTGACGCGCGAGGCACTCGCCGCCGTGATCCAGGGCGACGCGGACGTTTATCTCGGCTTCACTACCGCCGTGCAATATGCATTGTCCACCGACGAGTTTCGTGGCTTGCGAGTGGCGTTCGAGGAGAACGCCAAAACCGCCAATTTGCGCTTCGCGGTGCCGCGGAACCAGACTGCATTGCGGGACAAACTTGATCAGGCGCTCGCGTCGATGAACCCGGCCGACGACGCGGCTATCCGCGCGCGCTGGCTATCCGGCAACTTCGACGCGAAGCCTTTGCCCACCGTGCCAAGTCTCGCGCTGACGCCGCAAGAGCAGGCGTGGCTTAGTTCGCTGCCGCCGTTGCAGGTCGGTTTCGATAACAATTGGGCGCCCTTCAGTTACGTCGACGGTTCTGGCCGGCCCGCGGGCATTGCCGCCGACTATCTGACGTATCTTAGTCGCACGCTCGGCGTCGTGTTCAATCGCGCCGACACGGCTGACTGGCCCGCTGCGATCGAATCATTTCAGCGCGGCGAATTTGCGATCCTCGCCACTGCTTCGAGTCACGATCCCCGCCTTTCGAAGGCGCGGCACACCAGTGCGTACGAGCACTATCCGCTGGTGCTCATCGGGCGCGAGGACGAACCGGCGGCTCGCTCGCTGAACGATTTTGCGTCACGCCGCATCGTCGTTTCGTCGCATGTCGGCGGGTCGGTTACGCTCCCATTCCAGCGAATTCCGCAGGACCACGTGGTAGTTGCGCCCAGTCTCGACGACGCCCTCAAGATGGTTGAGTCCGGCGAGGCGGACGTTCTGGTGGGCAACGTGGCCGCCGCCGATATCCTGCTCAAGCAACGGTACAGCGGTGTCCTCAAGATCCTCGGCACGGTTGGCGATTCCGACGCGCTCGACTTCGCCGTGCGCCCGGACCTGAGCCCACTCGCCGGGCTAATCGACCGTGCGCTGCTGGCGATGCCGCCCGCGCAAAAGCAACGCATCCGGCAGAAGTGGGTCACCGGCAATGCACCGGGGTCCGGCACGTGGAGCGTGACCGCGGTGCGTCTGTTGCCGGTGCTGATCGGCGTCTGCGTCGTGCTGCTGATCACCCTGCGTGCCTATCTGTTGCTGCAACGCGAAGTCAGGTTGCGCAAGACAACGGAGCGGGAACTGGAACTGCAACTGAACTTCCAGGAAACCTTGATGAAGACGGTGCCCTATCCGCTCGTCGCCAAGGATCTCGATGGCCGCTATATCGCAGTCAACGAAGCCTATGAGCAAGCTTGCGGATTGGGCCGCGAGGCGATCGTCGGACGAACCACCCTGGAGGTGCAAACGTGGGGCGAGGCCAACAGCCGCATCCTGGACGAGATGACCCGCGAAATGCTGAACGGCGGCGAGACTGCGCAGGTGGAGTTGCAGTTCGAGCGCGACGCGGGCAACGTGCGGCATGGGCTTTTCTGGACCCGTATCTGTCGCCGCAGTGACGGTCAACCGGCTTGCGTGCTCGGCACGATGGTCGATATCACCGACATCCGGCGCGCCGAAATGCGTGCGCGCGAGACCGAACGGCGCCTCTTCGACGTGACGCGCTCACTACCGGCGGTGGTATTTCAACTGCGCCGCACCGCGGACGGCACGTATTCGTTTCCGTATATCGGCGGAGACACGCGTCATCTGCTGGGCGTGCGAGACGGTTCGCAGAGCAGCAGCGATCACGTCGATTTCCAGCGCGTGTGCGAGGAGGATAGGGCGTTCGTGCTGGCTGAACTCGAACGCTCGGCGCACTGCGAAACGCCCGTGAACATGGAGTTTCGTTTCGCCGGCGACGAGGACGTCAAATGGGCGCGAGCCGAGCTGGTGCCGCGCCGCGAATCGGACGGAAGCGTTGTGTGGAGCGGTTACTGGGTGGATGCCAGCATGGAGCACGCGCGCTCCGACGAGCTTGCGCGAGCGCGCGATCTTGCCGAAGCGGCCTCGCGCGCCAAAGACGACTTCTTTGCCATGATGAGCCATGAAATCCGCACGCCGATGAATGGCGTGCTCGGTCTCGTGGAAGTGCTGGAGCGCACGCCGCTCAATACAGACCAGGGCGAAATGCTGGGCATGATCCACGAGTCGGCCGGCGCGCTGCTACAGATCCTCGACGACCTGCTGGACTATTCGAAAATCGAAGCGGGGCGGCTGACCATCGAGGCCGAAGCCATCGATATACGTGAACTGGTGGACAACGCTGTCGGTCTGTTGGCTGGCCGCGCCCATGAAAAGGGCCTGAAAGTGCGCGTGGATATCGGATCGGACGTCGCCGCCACACTGCGCGGCGACAGCGTCCGGTTGCGACAGATTCTCTTTAACCTGCTAGGCAATGCGATCAAATTTACGCCGCAGGGCGAGGTCGACGTGTGCGTGTCGGTCGTCGCGCAAGACGACGGCATTCAGACGCTCGAAATGATCGTAGAGGACACCGGGATCGGCATCGCGCCCGAGGTGCAGGCCAAATTGTTCGAGCCGTTCGTGCAGGCGGAATCGTCTACCACACGCCGTTTCGGTGGCACGGGCCTCGGCTTGACGATCTGTCGCAAGCTGATCGACCTCATGAACGGCTCGCTCAAGTTGCGCAGCGAACCGGGTAGCGGCACGCGCATGACCGTGCGGCTCGCCATGCCTATCGAGACGCAGCGCTATTCGGTCAACGGCTTGCGCGGCAAACGCGGAATCGTGGCAACCGGCGAGGCGCGCGTCGCGCAGGCCCTGATGCACTTTGGCGAGGCGCTCGGACTCGAGTTGCGCCGCGTCCCGCCTGATGCGCCGGAACTGCGCGATCGCGCCGCACTCGCCGAAACCGATCTACTGTTCGTGAGTGAAGATGTGACCTTGCCGGCGGAGATCAGGCCGCGCACGCGCGTCATCAGTCTGACCGAGAAGCCCAAGCCGACGGGCTACCGCATTCTCGACGACAACGTGCGCGTCAGCGTCAATCCCATTTCATGGCGCGGCCTTGGCGCCGCCTGTGCCGCTGCGATGACGGGCCTGCCGTCGGTGGCGCCGCGGTCGGCAGGCATGCCGCGTACGCCGGAAAGCGGCGCTTCGCCCCCAGATCGTGAGCGGGCCATTGCCAGTGGCCGGCTGATCCTCGTCGCAGAAGATCATCCGGTCAATCAGGAGTTGATCCGTCATCAGCTCGCGTTGCTCGGTTTTGCCTGCGACGTGGCGAACGACGGCGCCGAGGCGCTCGCCGCACTGGAGCATACGAGTTACGGCTGTCTGATCACGGATTGCCACATGCCGAACGTCTCCGGTTACGAACTCACTCGCCGTATTCGTGAAAGTGAGCAGGGCGGCGCGTATCGCCTGCCCATTCTGGGTATCACCGCGAACACCGCGCCCGAAGACCTGAATCTGTGCCGCGACGCGGGCATGGACGATAGCCTCGTGAAGCCGACCCGGCTCGCCACGCTGCGTGATTATCTGAGCCGCTGGTTCGGCACTGACAGCGCGTGGCAAGCCGCGCCTTCGGAGGCCGTCAGCACGCTGGCGGTTGCCGTGCCGGATGTGCGTGGGGGGGCGGGACCGTTCGTGCCGGTCGACCTCGGGCACATGACACAACTGTGGGGCAGCGAGTCGACGGTCAAGGCTTTGCTCGACTCGTTCGTGTCGTCCGTGCGCGAGGACGTGCAGTCGTTGTCGCCGTTGCTCGAGCGCGTGGAGTCCGAGCATGTTGAGCTGGAAAGGGTGCGCGAATGGCTTCATCGCGTGGCGGGGGCGGCGAGCGTCCTGCAATATCCGCCGCTGCTCACCGCACTCGAAGATTATCGCCGCGAAATCACCATCAAACCGCCGGAACGTGTGCGCGACGACGGGATGTTGTTAATCGACAAGTGCAATGCCATGCTGGACGGGATCGAACAGCAGGCCGCCTTGCTCGTATAAGTACGCTCCACGCATGTGTGCGCGTCGAAGCGAGCGCGCCTCTGCGGACGAGAGTGTGACAGATTGGCCAACCAGACAACCAGACCAACAGACGAAAAAAAAACGCGGCCGAAGCCGCGTTAAAGATTTGGAGACTTCCCTCGATGAAGGAGTCACTTCTCGCAAGCAGAAGCATAACCGGGATGTTGCGGTTCATTCATTACAAAATCCGCAATTAACTGTTTGAGTAAATCGATTAAAACGTCGCCGGGACGCGCCCTGAGCGATATCTCAGGCACGTCGGTGCGCCTGAAACGCCCAGGGAATCACTACGGACACCTACAAACTCGCCACGCATTCCAGCGCGCCTGAAAGCAGGTGCACTGAACGAAAGTGACCGAAAAAACCACGCAACGGCCGCGCGCGCTCCACCACAAACAGATTCGGCGGATTTGCACTAGTATGTGGTGGCTTCGCGCGCGGCCGAGTGTCGGTGCGGCGGGGCTTCAAGTCCGGAGAAGACCATGACTGCGCTTCGAAAAGTGAATCTTGCAGTGGTGTTGTGGGCGTTGGCGTCGGGTGTCGCCTTCGCGGATACGGTGGCACTGAAGGCGGATCTCGAGCCTTCGAGCGAGGTTCCGCCTCGCGTGAGCCACGGGCACGGTATGCTGGACGCCACCTTCGACACGTCGACGAAATCCCTGCAATGGACGGTCAGCTATGAAGGCTTGAGCGGCCCGGCAACCGCCGCGCATTTCCACGGACCCGCGCCTGTGGGTCAGAACGCCAAGGTTCAGGTGCCGATCGACAAGGGTGCGCTCGCCAGCCCGATCAAGGGCTCAGCGGCGCTGACCGAACAGCAGGTGACCGATCTGATGGCGGGCCAGTGGTACTTCAACGTTCATACCGCGCAGAACCCGATGGGTGAAATTCGCGGGCAGGTTTTGCCGGCGAACTAGGCGAGCGGAAAGCCTGATCCGGCGGCTCCGGCGTTTTTAAGATTAGAAGCCGCCATCCACCGACGCAGCCGCGAACGCACGTAACATGACAGGACACAATCGAAGGAGCGTGTCCCGATGAGTTGGCAAAGCGCACTCGCGTGCTGGTATCTGCGCAGGCAGTTTCGACCGGAAACCCTCAAGCCACGCATCAATGTCGAACGAGCGCGCGCGCTGAGCGCCAAGCGCGTCTGGTCGCCGCGGGTGCCGGGCGGCTGGCGTCTGCGTGAGCTGTACGGCGCGGACGATACGCCGTTGCGCGGCGAGTGGATCGAGCGCGCCGGCCGTGCGCTAGCAACGAACGCCGGGCCGACCGTTCTGTATTGCCACGGCGGCGGCTATTACTTCTGTTCGCCGCGTACCCATCGGTCGATCGTGTTCGGTCTGGCGGCGCGCGCCGACTCACCAGTTTTTTCCCTCGACTACCGTCTTGCGCCCGAGCACCGCTTCCCGGCGGCGCTCGATGACGCGACCGCAGCCTACCGTCAGTTGATCGCCGACGGCGTCGCGCCCGAGTCGATCGTCATCGCGGGCGATTCGGCGGGCGGCGGTCTTGCGCTTGCCACGCTGGTGGCGCTGCGCGATGCGGGCGATCCCGTGCCGGCAGGCGGCCTGCTGTTCTCGCCCTGGACCGATCTCGCCGCGACCGGCGTTAGCATTCGCACCAACGACGGTCTCGATCCCATGTTCAGCGGCTCCGCGATCGCCCGGGCGGGGAAGCTCTATCTTGGCGACACGCCCCCCACGCATCCCTACGCGTCTCCCGTCTATGCGGACCTGCATGGCTTGCCGCCGCTCTTCATCATGGCAGGCAGCACTGAAGTCTTGCTCGACGACTCGCAACGCGTGGCCGACAACGCGCGCGCGGCGGGCGTCGACTGCGAACTCGAAGTGTGGAACAAGATGCCGCACGTCTGGCCGATCTTCGCGCCGTTCATCCCCGAGGGAAATCGCGCGCTCGACCGCGCCGCCGCCTTCGTGCGGCGCGTGACGAGCCGCGCGATTCAGCCGTCGAGCGCGATGTCGATCGTCTGATAGGCGGCCTCGACCGTCGCCTGGCCGTATTGCCGTTCCAGCCGACGCACGGTGAAGTGACCGTGCGCGACCTGCTGGAAGTGGTCGATGAACACCGTATTGACCATCGCGCCGAGCACCGCGCCGATCGCCGGAATCGACTTTGCGGCGATCTGTTCGCTGACCTGCACGGAGAAACGCGCGGCGATCGTGTTGAGCAGGCGCAACAAGGCCGCGGAACCGTGCGCGGTGAAGCCCTTGGTGGCGATCTCGGATGACGCTTTCGACACCGCCTGCGCGAGCGCGCCGCGCATGATGAAGTAGCCGAAGTCGGCGTCGTCGTCGGCTTTTGACGTGCCGCCCATGCCGAGCACCGTCAGACATTGCAACTGCGTGTCGATCGCCGTCAGATCCTCGCCCTCGCTGCGCGCGATATCGCAGATCGAGCGGAACATCAGCGTGGTCGTGACGGGCAGTTCGACGGGCAGCGCGAACAGTCCGAATGCGCCGCCGGCCGCGCCGGTGGTCGCCACGGCAAACTTGTGCAGCAAGTTGCTCGGCTTGTCGGGCGCCACCAACGGAGTCGCGCCGTCCCGTCTCCCCAGCGTGCGCAGCGCGATCGACAGGCACTTGCGTAGCGCCAGTTCCGTCGCGTCGGTGACTTTTTCGTTGGCGAATGCGGGCATGCGCGCGAGCAGTTTTTCCAGCGGCGCGCCGACGATGCTCGCCAGCTTCATCGCCAGAGCGGGGCTCTCCAGTTCGTGTTTTGCGTGGCGCAGCGCCTTCAGGTCGTCGTCCGATAACGATTGGGTTGCGAGCGAACTCGGCTCCATGTGCCTCCCTGGCGTCATGTGATTTTCCTTTCTTCAGTCGATTGTCGGTGCGGCAAAGCCAGCAGCCTGTCCCGCTTAGAGCGTCGCAGCGTGGTATGATTCCCAATCGTTTGACGTGTCAACTGTTGCGCTATCAAAAATGGCTGTCCATACCGCGGCCCACCACTCGAGTGGGCAAGTTTTACCGTTCCGTGAGTCGCTTCTGGCGATGCTCGGCATCTCCTTCGTCACGATGCTGGTCGCACTCGACCAGACTGTGGTCGGCACAGCGCTTCCCACCATCGTCGCCGAACTCAAGGGTTTCGAGTTGTACGCGTGGGTTGCCACGTCGTATCTGCTGACCTCGGTGATTACCGTGCCGATTTTCGGCCGGCTCGGCGATTACTACGGGCGCAAGCCGTTCGTGATTGCGTCGATCGTCGTGTTCACGGGCGCCTCCGTGCTGTGCGGCGCGGCCAACAACATGCTGTTCCTCGTGCTCGCGCGCGGCCTGCAAGGCATCGGCGGCGGCATGCTGGTCGGCACCGCGTTCGCCTGTATTCCTGATCTGTTTCCCGACTCGGTCGTGCGCCTGCGCTGGCAGGTGCTGATGAGTTCGGCGTTCGGCATCGCGAATGCGGTGGGGCCGTCGCTCGGCGGGTTCCTCACGCAGTATTACGGCTGGCGCTCGGTTTTCTACGTGAATCTGCCGGTCGGTCTCCTCTCGCTGTTTTTTGTCTGGCGCTTCCTGCCGCATCTGCGTCATGTCGAACACGAAGGCAAGATGCGGCTCGACTGGCCCGGCGCCGTGCTGATCGCCGTGGCACTCGGCTCGCTGCAACTGTTCGTCGAGTTGCTGCCGAAGCATGGCGTGACCTTGAGCGCGGCCGCGTTGCTCGCGCTGAGCGTCGCGTCGGCTCACGCGTTGTGGCAGTGGGAAAAGCGCTGCCCGACGGCGATCCTGCCGGTCGACATGTTCCGCAACCGTAGTCTCGCCGCGCTCTTCACGCTTGCCGTGTTGGGTGGTTTTTCGATGTTCTCGCTGCTGTTCTACGCGCCGTTGCTGTTCCAGGGCGGCTTCGGCATGTCGCCGAAGGAAGCGGGTCTCGTCATCACGCCGCTGGTCGTATTCATCACGATCGGCAGTATTGCCAACGGGCGCATCGTCTCACGGGTGCGCAACCCGAATCTGATGCTCTATATCGGCTTTGCACTGCTCGCACTGGCATGTCTGGGCGTGGTCGTCGCGACCCGCGCCATGCCGCAGTGGCTCTTGATGTCGTTCATGATCGTCGGCGGATTGGGACTCGGTTTCGTCATGCCGAACCTGACCATTTTCGCGCAGCAAACGGCGGGCCGCGAACACCTTGGTATCGCGACGGCGCTGCTGCAGTCGCTGCGGATGATCGGCGGCATGATCGGCACGGCCCTGACCGGCACACTGGTCAGCCATATGTACGCGAGCGGTGTGCGCAATACGTTGGAGAACGATCACGCGTCGCAATGGTTCGCGGACCTCGGCGATCCGCAAATCCTCATCAATCGGGACGCGCAAACTACTTTGCTCGATCAGTTGGCGCACGCTGGCCATAACGGCGCGATGCTGCTCGAGAGCGCACGAGAAGCGCTCGTGTCGGCGATTCATCTGGGGCTCGCCATGGCGGCCATTATCGCGGTGGTGTCGGTCTGGCAAAGCCGCCGCGTGCCGCCGATCAAACTCCAGCGCAAGCTCGAGCCCGTGATTCACGCGGACTGATTTTTTAGACTTACCGTTTTACTGATAGATCATGGAAGAACAGGACCGCGTCGCCGTCATGCAGCAATTCGGCCGCACATATCGGGCGTTCATGTCGGCTTTCGAGGCGCATGTCGGCCATCCGTTGCCGCGCTGGCGCATTCTGCTCGCGCTGCACGAGCAGTCCGGCGAGTCGTCGCAGAAGCGGCTGGTGGAGCGCTTGCGCGTCGATCCGGGCGCGTTGACACGGCAGTTGAAAACGCTGGAAGGTTTGGGCTGGATTGCTCGCAGCATGGATGCGCGCGATAACCGCGTGACCAACGTGCGGTTGACGGAGGCGGGACATTCGGCGACCGAAGCCAGCTTGCCGCGTCGCAACGCGTTTCTGCACGACACGATCGCCGTGCTGCCGGACGAGGCGCTGAACGCGCTGTCCGGTGCGTTGAGGATGCTCGAGGCCAGAATCGGCGAAGTGGCGGCTGCCGCTGGCGCAGCCGAGGCTGCCGAGCAAACCCGCCCGACAGTGGACGATGAAGCGCCGCGCCAGGCCTGATTTGCTGGACGCGGCTGAACCCGGTCGGTGCAGCGGAGCGAGGCAAAAAAATCACGCGTTCCGCAACACCACGAAAGGCGCGCCTCGCTTCCCGAGAAAGCGCCCTTCGCGAAGCCAATCAGAAAAACGTTTCGATCACTTCTTTTACGCGATACGCCGGATCGACCACCAGCACCTGACGCCATTTGTCGAACGTCAGACACGGGTGCGAGATGTCGAACGCGATCATGTCGCCCACTTTCAGGTCAGCGCCTGCCGGAATCCGGAGATACGCATGCTGATCCATTAAGCCAAAAATCTCCCAGCCTTCGCTCGCCGCAATATCGCGTGGCGCTTCGTTGCCCGGACGATAGTGGCGCGCCGGTTCCGGCATGCCCGCATCGAATGCGGAATCGCGCTTGCCGAGACCGATGATCGCGCGATCCGGCTCAGGAATCGACTGCACATACGCCCACAGTTGCAGTGCCGGCAGCAACCCTTCGCCCATTTTCTTCGCGACCGGATTACGCGCGAAGATTTCCGTCTGCGCCTTGCGATAAATGCCGACGTCGTGCGTCAGATAACAACCTGGACGCAGCACGACCTCGACCTTGCCGGTCTCCGAGGCCTTCACGAATTCTTCCGCGACCACGTCGTACCAGGCCGAACCTGCGCCTGACAACACGGCCGGCGTACGCGCGAACCGGCCCTGCTCGACGAGTTCGCGCGTAACCGCGACCGCGCTTTGCAGGAACTCGCGCACTTCGTGTTCTTCCTTGAGTACGCCTTCGTACAACTCGACGCCGGCGAGCTTCAGCGTGTCCGGATAGCGTGCAATCGCCTCCAGCACCGCATTGCGCTGCGCCACGTCGCGCACGCCCGTGCGGCCGCCCGGCACGCCGAGTTCGAGCAGTACCTGCAACTGCTTGTTCACCGACTTGAAAAACTCGCCCAATTGTTCGACGCCTTCAACTGAATCGACGAGGCAGAAGAATTCGAAATCCGGATCGCTCAGCAACTCTGCGACCATCATCATGTTGTGACGGCCGACCAGCTGGTTGGCCATGAGAACACGAGACACGCCGCCGTGATAAGCCGCGCGAACCTGATGCGCGGTGGCGAGCGTGATGCCCCACGCGCCGTTTTCGAGCTGACGGCGAAACAGCTGCGGCGCCATGGTCGTCTTGCCGTGCGGCGCGAGCTTGACGCCGTATTCCGCGACGAATGCCTGCATCCACTTGAGGTTGTGTTCCACGCGGTCCGCATACAGCACGGCGGCCGGCAGGCTCACGTCTTCGTTCAGCAGGTTCCACTCGAGGCGCGTGGCATCCGTGAGTTGGATACTGGTGCCCGGAACCATGCCCAAGCCCTTGCTACAAGGATCAATCGTTGCGCCCTGATAGTTTGTAACTTTCATGTCTCCTTGCTCCATCGTCCAGTTAAATTGAATCAAAGTTGACTTTACCATGTTACCGAAAGTACGATGGATGGAGAAATGTTATTTAGTACCACGGTTCGCCGCGAGCGCGTTACAGGCCTTCGCGCGGCCTCCCACAGTCCGCAATGAATCTGACCGCCGAACCGCTGGCTTTCGACATCGTCGCGCGCATTGCCGAATGCGCGCCGGAATTGCGCTCGGCCGAACGCAAGGTCGCCGCGCTGATTCTCGACGACCTGACGGGCGCCTCGCGCGCCAGCATCGGCGCGCTCGCGCAGCGGGCGGAAGTGAGCGTCGCGACTGTGACGCGTTTTGCCAAAGCCGTGGGTTGCCGCGATGTTCGCGAACTCAAACTGCGGCTTGCGCAGGCGGCCGCCGTCGGTCAGCGCTTCCTGCAGCCCGGCGGCCCGAGCGACGCGCCCGAGCCGATCGCGACCCGCGTGTTCGACGAATTGCAGACCGCGCTGGCGCATAACCACCAATTGCTGCGCCAGGCGCCGCTTGGCGACGCAGCGGCCGCACTGCGCGGCGCGCGCATGATCTACGTGTTCGGCATGGGCGGCGGTTCGACCGCGCTCGCCGACGAGATGCGCTTCCGGCTCGTGCGCCTCGGCCGGCCTGTCGCGACCTATCAGGACGGCTTGTTGCAGCGCATGGTCGCCAGCACCGTGTCGCGCGAATGCGTGGTGATCGCGCTTTCTACTACCGGGCGCGTGCCCGAGATGGTCGAGAATTGCAAGATCGCGCGCAGTTATGGCGCGACGGTGATTGCGCTGACCGCGCCCGCTTCGCCGCTCGCGCGCCTGGCCGATTGGGTGATCCCGATCGTCGCTTTTGAGACCGACTTCATTTACAAGCCGTCGTCGTCGCGTTACGCGATGATGATGGCGCTCGATGTGCTCGTCACCGAACTTGCCGTCAGTCAGGGTGACGAGAGCCGCGAATTGCTGCGCCGCATGAAGCACGCACTCGACACGCACCGCGGCGGCGGCGATCGACAACCGTTAGGAGACTGATCCATGCACTCGCATCCCGAAGCCGCTGATACGCTGATCGTCGGCGCGCAACTGTATGACGGCACGGGCGCGCCGCCTGTCGAACGCGATGTCGCGGTTCGCGACGGCCGCATCGTCGCGATCGGCAACCTGTCGAACTGGCTCGCCGAAGAAGTGATCGAGGCCGATGGCCGCGCGTTGGCGCCGGGTTTCATCGACGTTCACACGCACGACGACACGCACGTGATCCGCTCGCCGCAAATGCTGCCGAAGATCACGCAAGGCGTGACGACGGTGATCGTCGGCAATTGCGGCATCAGCGCGTCGCCGGTTGCGCTGAAGGGCGATCCGCCCGATCCGATGAACCTGCTCGGCGAGCGCGACGCATTCCAGTATCCGACCTTCGCCACTTATGTCGAAGCGGTGAACGCGGCGCGGCCCGCGGTGAATGTCGGCGCCCTGATCGGGCATACGGCGTTGCGCAGCAACCAGATGGACCGGCTCGACCGCGCGGCGACGCCGCAGGAAATCGACGGCATGCGCGCGCAGCTTGAAGAAGCATTGGCCAATGGCGCACTGGGTCTGAGCTCAGGGCTCGCGTACGGCTCGGCGTTCTCAGCGCCGACCGAAGAAGTGATGGCATTGGCCGAACCGCTCGCCGCAGCCGGCGCGTTGTACACCACGCACATGCGCACCGAATTCGACGCGATTCTCGATGCCATGGACGAGGCGTATCGCGTGGGCCGTCACGCACA
Organism: Paraburkholderia sp. BL17N1; assembly: GCF_003634175.1. Taxonomy (NCBI): domain Bacteria; kingdom Pseudomonadati; phylum Pseudomonadota; class Betaproteobacteria; order Burkholderiales; family Burkholderiaceae; genus Paraburkholderia; species Paraburkholderia sp. BL17N1. Next base: position 834,975 of record NZ_RBIW01000001.1, on the reverse strand, counting down.
CGTGCCGGTGGTGATTTCGCATCTGAAGTGCGCGGGTCCGTCGAACTGGGGACGCAGCGAAGAAGTGCTGAAGTCGCTCGAAGGCGCGAGCCGGCTGCAGCCGATCGGTTGCGATTGCTATCCGTACAACCGCAGTTCGTCGACGCTCGATGTGAAGCAGATCACGGGCGATATCGACATCACGGTTACGTGGTCCGAGCCGCATCCGGAGATGGCGGGCAAGCTCGTGAAGGAGATTGCGGCGGAGTGGGGCGTCTCGCAGCAGGAAGCGGGCAAGCGCTTGCAACCGGCGGGCGCTGTGTATCACAACATGTCGGAAGACGACGTGCGGCGCATCCTCTCGCATCCCGCGACCATGGTCGGCTCGGATGGATTGCCGAACGATCCGCTGCCGCATCCACGCTTGTGGGGCGCATTTCCGCGCGTGCTCGGCCACTACGCGCGCGACGCGGGCTTGCTGCCGCTCGAAGAAGCGGTGCGCAAGATGACCAGTTTGTCGGCGCGTCGCTATGGACTCACGCAGCGCGGCGAGGTGCATATCGGTTACCACGCCGATCTGGTTTTGTTCGACCCGGCCAAGGTGCGCGACGTGGCGACGTTCGAGAACCCGCAACAGGCCGCCGACGGCATCGACGCGGTGTGGGTGAACGGCGTGTTGACGTATCGCAATGGTGAAGTGACGGGCGAGCGCGCCGGCCATTTCGTGGCGCGCGGCGCGGCGTCGAAGGGCGACGCGCACGGCGCGTTCTGATTGTTCAACCGATTGATTGCGGCGCGCGCGGCGCTTCTGCCGAACGCGTGCCGGACTTTTTAAGGAGTGTAGTGATGAAGCGATATGGTGTTGAAGGCGGCAAGGGAACGGGCGGTCAGCATATGCCGTTTGCACGCGCGGTCGAAGCGGACGGCTGGCTGTTCGTCTCCGGACAGACGCCGATGGAGAACGGCGAAGTGATCAACGGCGGCATCGTCGAACAATCGCACAAGGCGATTCAGAACGTGTTCGCGATTTTGAAGGAAGCCGGCTACGGCGCGGAAGATGTGGTCCGCTGCGGCGTGTGGCTGGACGATCCGCGTGACTTCGCGTCGTTCAACAAGGTGTTCCGCGAGTACTTCGGCGACAATCCGCCGGCACGTGCGTGTGTCGTTTCTTCGATGGTGATTGATTGCCGCGTCGAAGTGGATTGTGTGGCTTATAAGAAGCCAGCGGCCTAAGCGCTTTGTCGTCATCGTTCGCCGCAGATTTGCGGCGAACGTTCTACTAACTACTGCCGCGCCAGACGCATATTGTCCGGCATCGGCAAATTGTAGTTCGTGCGGAACGGATTGATATCCAACCCGCCGCGCCGCGTATAACGCGCATACACCGCGAGCTTCACCGGCTTGCAAGCCTTCAGCACATCGAGAAAGATCTTCTCGACGCACTGCTCGTGAAACCCAGTGTGATTCCGGTACGAGATGATGTAGCGCAGCAGGCCCGCGTGATCGATCTGCGGACCCACGTAATGAATCTGCACACTGCCCCAATCGGGCTGCCCCGTCACCGGGCAATTCGATTTCAGCAAGTTGGAGAACACTGTTTCTTCGACCGGCGCTTCATCCAGCGCCGCTTTCAACAACGACGCATCCGGCTGATAAATGTCGGTATCCAGATCCAGCCGATCCAGCGACAAACCGTCGAATTCTTCCATCTGCAATTTGCCGAACTCATACGGCGCAGCCAGATGAACCGAAACCGTCGCGCCGCACGATGCGGACACATCGCGCTTGATCGTGTCGCGCACCGCATCCATCGACTCGAATGCGGTCTGCGCGAACGAGCCGAGATACAGCTTGAACGACTTCGATTCGACGATATTCGGCGAATCCGCCGGCACGAAAAACGTTGCCACTGCAATCTGCGGCTTGCCGCGCGCATTCAGCCACGACAACTCGTACGCATTCCAGATGTCCGTGCCGAAAAACGGCAACTGCGCGCCGATGCCGATCGCCTCGCGCGCATTTTTTCGCGCGATCGGAAACAGCAGCGACGCGTCGTATTGTTCGGTGTAAGTGGAGGCCTTACCCAGCGGTGATTGTTCGGGTGTCATGATGCGTTCACAATGCCACTCAACACGTGCCCCGTCGCCGTCACGACGCGGGCCGATTCGCAGTGGCCAATTTGGTCGTCGAAGAAAAAGTCCGGCTCGAACTCGCGCAGAAATGCGCTCTTGTCGAGGCCGCCGAGGAACATCGCTTCGTCGATTTCGATGTTCCACGCCATCAAGGTGCGGATCGCGCGCTCATGCGCGGGCGCCGAACGCGCCGTGACCAATGCCGTACGAATATGCATCGGCGCGGCTTCGTCCGCGAGTTTTTGCAGCCGGTGCAGCGCTTCGAGCAACGGCTTCAACGGACCGTCCGCGAGCGGCAGATCCTTGTTGTGAATCTCGTGGCCGACAAAGGCGCGCAGGCCGTCCTTCTGGAACACGCGCTCGGCTTCGTCGGAAAACAGCACGGCGTCGCCGTCGAAGGCGATACGGATTTCGTCCGGATACTTGCTCGCCATTTTCGCCGATTCGGGCAACACGCGCGCGGCGGGAAATCCGGCGGCAAGCGCGTCGCGCACGTCCTGCTGGTTCGCGGACAGAAACAGCGACGCGTTCAGCGGCTTCAGGTAGCCGAACGGCGCGCGTCCGCGCGTGAAGACCCCGCGCTCGATGGCGAGCCCATGTTCCCGGCACGAATGGAACGCGCGCAGTCCGCTGATCGGATCGCTGCGCGAGAGGATCACCACTTCGACGCGATGGCCTCCCGCGTTCAAGGCCAGCAGCTTGCGGATCAACGGAAACGCCACGCCCGGTTTGGCGGGCACGGTCAGGCGGTCGCGCTGCAACGCTTCATAGGTCTGCAGGTCGCCTTCCTCGTACACGCGGTTCTCTTCCTCGAAGTCGAACAGCGCGCGCGACGAGATTGCCACCACCAGTTTGTCGACGAGCGAAAGAGCCATCTGTGTGTTTCAGTCCTGAGTAATCAAGCGAGGAATAAGCGATATACCGGGTTCTGTGTCTCTTCCCAGTTCGGATAACCGAGCGTGGCGAGGAACTGGTTGAACACCGCGTTCTCGCTCTCGGGCACCTGAATGCCGACCAGAATCGAGCTGTAGTCCGCGCCCTGGTTGCGGTAGTGGAACAGGCTGATATTCCAGTTCGGCGCCATCGACGAAAGGAATTTCATCAGCGCGCCCGGCCGCTCGGGAAACTCGAAACGGAACAGACGTTCGTCATGTGCCAGAGGCGATCGGCCGCCGACCATGTAGCGGATGTGCTGCTTGGAGAGTTCATCGAACGTCAGATCGACGGTGGCGAAGCCGTGCGCCTCAAACGCGCCCGCGATCTGCGCCGACTCGCTGCGATTCCTGATCTGCACGCCCACGAAGATATGGGCGGAGTTCGCATCCGCAATCCGGTAATTGAATTCGGTGACGCTGCGCGTGCCGACCAGTTCGCAGAAGCGGCGGAAACTGCCGCGCTCTTCGGGGATTGTCACGGCGAACACTGCTTCGCGCGCTTCGCCGACTTCGGCGCGTTCGGCCACGAAGCGCATGCGGTCGAAGTTCATGTTCGCCCCCGACGTGATTGCGATCAGCGTCTGGTTCTCGATGCCTTCGCGCTCCGCATACTGCTTCGCGCCGGCCACGGCCAGCGAGCCAGCGGGTTCGAGCACGCTGCGGGTATCCTGGAAGACGTCCTTGATCGCGGCGCATAGCGCGTCGGTATTCACGAGCAGCACGTCGTCAAGATATTCGCTGCACAGGCGGAAGGTTTCTTCACCGACCAGCTTCACAGCCGTGCCGTCCGAGAACAGACCGACTTCGTTCAGGGTGACACGCTCACCGGCCTTCAGAGACGCGGCCATCGCGCACGAATCATCGGTCTGCACACCGATCACCTTGATCTCCGGGCGCACCGATTTGACGTACGCGGCCACGCCCGCCGCCAGTCCACCGCCGCCGATCGGCACGAAGATCGCGTGAATCGGCCCCTGGTGCTGGCTGAGAATCTCCATTGCGACGGTGCCCTGTCCGGCGATCACATACGGATCGTCGAACGGATGCACGAAGGTCAGGCCGCGTTCTTCCTGCAACTCGACTGCGTGCTCATACGCGTCGCTATACGACTCGCCGAACTGCACCACTTCGACGGTCGGTCCGCCGTGCGCGCGCACCGCGTCCACCTTCACTTGCGGCGTGGTGACCGGCACCACGATGATCGCCTTCACGCCCATGCGCGCCGCCGACAACGCTACGCCCTGCGCATGATTGCCCGCCGACGCCGTAATCACGCCACGTTCCAACGCTTCAGCGGGAATATGCGCCATCTTGTTGTACGCGCCGCGCACCTTGAACGAGAACACCGGCTGGTTGTCCTCGCGCTTCAGATAGACCGGATTGCGCAGACGTGCCGATAGATTCGGCGCGCGTTCGAGTTCGGTCTCGCGGGCCACGTCGTAGACGCGCGCGGTCAGGGTTTTTTTCAGGTAGTCGTGGGAAGCCATGCGGGTGGCGCGGAGCGCTTGGTGAGACGGGAAAGGGTCAATGATAGCGCCAACGGTGTAGGCTCAGGCTCTCGGCATGTGCACTGAAGCAGGGTCGCACAGCGCCGCCCGACCGTTCGGTTGGTCATTCCGGCATACAGGCGCCTCCTTACGATTCGCCACGAAAGTGCCCAAATCCCCGCCGCTGCTCCGACTTCGGCCGTCAACGCGTGGCGGAATCATGCGGTAGAATTCCATTTTGGAATAAGGATCGGAAGATGCACTGGCAGCCTCGGATCGCCCACTTGATGCCCGCCCCGCGTGCGTGTTGTCCCGCGGCAGAGCGTCACGTCCGCCACGCACGATCGTGTAGCTATATCTGAGCGCCGCGAAGCGACCGGTGTGGGTTTGGCCGTCGGTCGAGCTTCGCTCCCCTAGAAGATTTCCAGCATTGCGCGCCACGCGCGCCGTCAGCCGACGCCTCATCGACGAGCGCGCCCGGTTGACCTACCGAGTCGTCCAAACATGAACGCACCTCAAGTTTTCGATCCGCACGGAGCCGCCGCTACGGTGGCTGCCGATCCAGAAGCGCGTTTGCGCGAAATTCCCTACAACTACACGTCGTTTTCCGATCGCGAAATTGTCATCCGCCTGCTCGGCGACGAAGCTTGGGCCGTGCTGGCTGAATTGCGCGCGGAACGCCGCACCGGCCGCTCGGCACGGATGCTGTACGAAGTGCTGGGCGACATCTGGGTGGTGCGCCGCAATCCTTACCTGCAAGACGACCTGCTCGACAATCCAAAGCGCCGGGCGATGCTGATCGAGGCCTTGCACCACCGTTTGAGCGAGATCGAGAAGCGCCGTCGCGCCGATCTGACCGAGCACGGCGACGAAGCGGGCGTGGACCGCGCTGCTCGCGTGGAAACGCTGGTCCAGGCCGCGCGCCGCGCCGTCGACGAATTCGCCAGCGAATTCCAGAAGACCTACGATCTGCGCAAGCGCGCGACCAAGGTGCTGGGCAAGGTCACGGAAAAGGACAACATCAAGTTCGACGGCCTGTCGCGCGTCTCGCACGTGACCGACGCGACCGACTGGCGTGTGGAATACCCGTTCGTCGTGCTGACGCCGGATACTGAAGCCGAAATCGCCGGCATGATCAAGGCGTGTTTCGAGCTCGGGCTGACCGTGATTCCGCGCGGAGGCGGCACGGGCTACACCGGCGGCGCGGTGCCGCTCACGCCGTTCTCGGCCGTCATCAACACTGAAAAGCTCGAACAGCTCGGCGCGGTGGAAATGACCGAACTGCCGGGCGTCGACCGTAAAGTCGCGACGATTTTCTCCGGCGCGGGCGTGGTCACGCGCCGCGTGACCGAAGCGGCCGAGCAGGCCGGTTTCGTGTTCGCCGTCGATCCGACCTCGCTGGATGCGTCCTGCGTGGGCGGCAACGTCGCGATGAACGCGGGCGGCAAGAAAGCGGTGCTGTGGGGCACGGCGCTCGACAACCTCGCCTGGTGGCGCATGGTCGACCCGGAAGGAAACTGGCTCGAAGTCACGCGCCTCGACCACAACATGGGCAAGATTCACGACATCGAAGTCGCGCGTTTCGAGCTCAAATGGTTCGACGGCAACTACGCGCCGGGCGAAAAGCTGCTGCGCACGGAAGCGCTCGACATCAAGGGTCGCGTGTTCCGCAAGGAAGGTCTCGGCAAGGACGTCACGGACAAATTCCTTGCCGGTCTGCCGGGCGTGCAGAAAGAAGGCTGCGACGGGCTGATCACGTCCGCGCGCTGGGTGCTGCACAAGATGCCGGCGCACACGCGCACCGTCTGCCTCGAATTCTTCGGCCAGGCGCGCGACGCGATTCCGAGCATCGTCGAAATCAAGGATTACCTGTTCGAGACCTCGAAGCAGGGCGGCGCGATTCTCGCCGGCCTCGAGCATCTGGACGAGCGCTATCTGCGCGCGGTCGGCTACGCGACCAAGAGCAAGCGCAACGCGTTTCCGAAGATGGTGCTGATCGGCGACATCGTCGGCGACGACGCGGACGCGGTCGCGCAGGCCACGTCGGAAGTGGTGCGCATGGCCAACGGCAAGAGCGGCGAAGGCTTCGTCGCGGTCAATGCGGAGGCGCGCAAGCGTTTCTGGCTCGACCGCAGCCGCACGGCGGCGATCGCGAAGCACACCAACGCCTTCAAGATCAACGAAGACGTGGTGATTCCGCTCGACCGCATGGGCGAGTACACGGACGGCATCGAGCGCATCAACATCGAGCTGTCGATCAAGAACAAGCTGCAGTTGGTCGACGCGCTCGAAACGTTCTTCAAGGCCGGCAAGCTGCCGCTCGGCAAGAGCGACGACGCCAACGAGATTCCGAGCGCTGAACTGCTCGAAGACCGCGTGCAGCAGGCACTCGATCTGCTCAAGCGTGTGCGCACGCGCTGGGAATTCCTGCGCGACAAGCTCGATCTGTCCTTGCGCGAGGCGCAGCACTATCTGGTCGGTCTCGGCTACGAAGCGATGGCGGAAAAATTCGCCGACCGCGTCGACGCACAGCCCGACGCCAACGTATTTCACGTCACGCAGGACCGCACGATCCGCGTGTCGTGGAAGCAGGAAATCCGCGCCGAACTGCGGCAGATTTTCAACGGCGGCGAGTTCAAGCCGATCCTCGACGAAGCCCAGACGATCCACAAGCAGGTGCTGCGCGGACGCGTGTTCGTCGCGCTGCACATGCACGCGGGCGACGGCAACGTGCACACGAACCTGCCGGTCAACTCCGACAACTACGAGATGCTGCAGGACGCCCACACGGCGGTCGCGCGCATCATGAAGCTCGCGCGTTCGCTCGACGGCGTGATTTCCGGCGAGCACGGCATCGGCATCACCAAGCTCGAATTCCTGACGGAAGACGAGATCAGCGAATTCCGCCAGTACAAGCAGCGCGTCGATCCGCATGGCCGCTTCAACGCGGGCAAGCTGCTCGAAGGCGCCGACCTGCGCAATGCCTACACGCCGAGCTTCGGCCTGATGGGTTATGAATCGCTGATCATGCAGCAGTCCGACATCGGCGCGATTTCCGAGTCGATCAAGGACTGCTTGCGCTGCGGCAAGTGCAAGCCGGTGTGCGCGACCCACGTGCCGCGCGCGAACCTGTTGTACAGCCCGCGCAACAAGATTCTCGCCACCTCGCTGCTGGTCGAGGCGTTCCTGTACGAGGAACAGACGCGCCGCGGCGTGTCGATCAAGCACTGGGACGAGTTCAACGACGTCGCGGATCACTGCACCGTCTGTCACAAATGCGTGACGCCGTGCCCGGTCAAGATCGACTTCGGCGACGTGACCATGAACATGCGCAACCTGCTGCGCAAGATGGGCAAGAAGAAGTTCAATCCGGGCAACGCGGCCGGCATGTTCTTCCTCAACGCGACCAATCCGCAGACCATCAATCTCGCGCGCACCGCGATGATGGGCATCGGCTACAAGGCGCAGCGCCTCGGCAACGACGTGCTGAAGAAGTTCGCGAAGAAGCAGACGGCGCACCCGCCGGCAACCGTCGGCAAGCCGCCGGTCACGCAGCAGGTGATCCACTTCATGAACAAGAAGATGCCTGGCAATCTGCCGAAGAAGACCGCGCGCGCGTTGCTCGATATCGAGGACAACAAGATCGTCCCGATCATCCGCAATCCGAAGACGACCACCGCCGACACGGAAGCGGTGTTCTACTTCCCGGGCTGCGGTTCCGAGCGGCTGTTCTCGCAGGTCGGTCTCGCCACCCAGGCCATGCTGTGGGAAGCGGGCGTGCAAACCGTGCTGCCACCAGGCTACCTGTGCTGCGGCTATCCGCAACGCGGTTCGGGCCAGTACGACAAGGCCGAGCAGATCGTCACGGACAACCGCGTGCTGTTCCACCGCGTCGCCAACACGCTCAACTACCTCGATATCAAGACCGTGGTGGTGTCGTGCGGCACATGCTACGACCAGCTTGCCGGCTACGAATTCGAGAAGATCTTCCCGGGCTGCCGGATCATCGACATCCACGAGTTTCTGCTGGAGAAAGGCATGAAGCTCGACGGCGTGAACGGCGTGCGCTACATGTACCACGACCCGTGCCACACGCCAATCAAGACGATGGACCCCGTCAAGCTCGTCAATCAGTTGATGGGCTCGGAGAAGGACGGCTACAAGATCGAGAAGAACGACCGCTGCTGTGGTGAATCCGGCACGCTCGCGGTCACGCGTCCTGACATTTCGACACAGGTCCGCTTCCGCAAGGAAGAGGAGATCCGCAAGGGTGCGGCGAAGCTGCGCGGCATTCCTTTGGTGGCCGAAGCCGGCTCGAACGGGATCAACCCGGCCAATGCCTCGGCTGGCTCGGCGGGCGCGCCGGACGGCTCCGTGCTCAAGGCCGGCGACGGCCCGCAGCCGAAGGGCGCCACCGACGTGAAGATTCTCACGAGCTGCCCGTCCTGCCTGCAAGGTCTGTCGCGCTACAACGAAGACGCGGGCATCGAGGCGGACTATATCGTCGTCGAGATGGCACGTCACGTGCTCGGTGAAGACTGGATGGTCGACTACGTGCAGCGTGCGAACAATGGCGGAATCGAGCGCGTGCTGGTTTAATGGCACGACTGACGATTTTTGCCTGAGGCCGACGATGGAATGCGTTTTTTGCCGTGAAGATGGCGGCGATGTGCTGTGGCACGACGACACCTTGCGTGTCGTTCTCGCCGATGAACACGATTACCCGGGCTTTTGCCGGGTCATCTGGAACGGGCATGTGGCCGAGTTTTCCGACCTCGACGGAGACGACCGCGATCGCGTGATGAAGGCCGTGTACGCGGTCGAGCGCGCGATCCGGCGCATCCTGCAGCCGGTCAAGGTAAACCTGGCGAGCCTTGGCAACCAGGTGCCGCACGTGCACTGGCATGTGATTCCGCGTTTTTCGAACGACGCTCATTTTCCGCTGCCCATCTGGGCGCCGCGCCAGCGCACGGTGTCCGAAGCCATGCTGTCGTCGCGCCGCGCGCAAGCCACCTTGCTGCGCGAAGCGGTGCGGCAGGAAATCGAACAGGCGCTGGCTTGAGTTCGAGCGCTCCCGAACCTGTCGCGTTCGCGCCGGGCCCGCGAAGGGCAAGAGGCATTGAGGCGCCGTTCTCTATGAGGTCAACATGAGTGGACTAACTCCCGATACGCCAGTGCCGACCGGCGTGGTCGTGCATTCCAAATCGCGTGTGCTCGAATTGCAGTACGCAAACGGCGAATCTTATCGCTTGCCGTTCGAGCTGCTGCGCGTGTATTCGCCATCGGCGGAAGTGATGGGCCATGGGCCCGGCCAGGAAACGTTGCAGACCGGCAAGCGCGAAGTGACGATCACCATGATCGAAGGCGTCGGCAACTACGCGCTGCAGCCGACTTTCTCGGATGGACACGCCACCGGCATCTATTCGTGGGACCTGCTATACGACATGGCCGTGCGCCAGGATGAACTCTGGCGCGACTATCTCGCCAAACTTCAGGCGGCCGGCGTCGACCGCGATACGCCGATGGTTCAGGCCGGCGCTGCGCACGGCCACTGTCACTGATACGATTCGCCCCGAACGCCGCACTGATGCGGCGCAACATTTCAGAATACGCGAAAGGACGAGCGCGATGAGCAAAACCCACTTCGGCTTTCAATCGGTCGACGAACAGGACAAGGCGCAGAAGGTGGCGGGCGTGTTCCACTCGGTTGCCGCCAACTACGACCTGATGAACGACCTGATGTCGGGCGGGTTGCACCGCGCGTGGAAGATGTTCACGATCGCCCAGGCCAACGTGCGGCCGGGCTACAAGGTGCTCGACATTGCGGGCGGCACCGGCGATCTGTCGAAGGCGTTCGCGAAGCAGGCGGGCGACACCGGTGAAGTCTGGCACACCGACATCAATGAGTCGATGCTGCGCGTGGGCCGCGACCGTCTGCTGGATAAGGGCGTGATCACGCCGGCGCTGCTTTGCGATGCTGAGAAAATCCCCTTTCCGGACAACTACTTCGACGTAGTGACGGTGGCATTCGGCTTGCGCAACATGACTCACAAGGACGTGGCGCTGGCGGAAATGCGGCGCGTGCTGAAACCGGCGGGGCGTCTGCTGGTGCTGGAATTTTCGAAGGTGTGGGATCCGCTCAAGAAGGTCTACGACGTCTATTCTTTTAAGGTGTTGCCGTGGTTGGGCGAACGCTTTGCGAAAGATGCCGAGAGCTATCAATACCTCGCCGAATCGATCCGGATGCATCCGGACCAGGAAACTTTGAAAACAATGATGGAACAAGCGGGTCTCGACGGCGTCAAATATTACAATTTGTCAGCTGGCGTGGTAGCTTTACATGTGGGGACCAAATACTAGGGTTCCTAACCCATCGATTTTTAAAGGAAAGTGCCAAAATGTCCGATTCAGGTGTGTTATCTCCCCGTAAGGTTAAGCGGTCGCTGGTGAGAAGAATCGGACTGATCGCGATGGTCGGTCTGATCATGGCCGGCTCCCTCGCTTCGCTCGATGCGGAAGCTCGCCGCATGGGCGGTGGCCGCAGCATCGGCCGTCAGTCGAATAGCGTGACGCAACAGTCCGCGCCGTCGCAACCTTCCCAAAGCAATCAGGCCATGCAGCAGCGTGCGCAGCCCGCTCCGGCGCCCGCGCCAACTCCGGCCGCGCAGCCTAACCGGTCGCGCTGGCTCGGGCCGATCGCCGGTCTGGCGGCCGGTCTCGGCATCGCCGCGTTGCTGTCGCACTTCGGCCTGGGCGGCGCGTTCGCCGGCGCCATGGCCAATATCATCGTGATTGCGGTCATCGCCATGATCGGCATCTGGCTGATCCGCCGCTTCATGGGCCGCAAGCGTGACTCCGCGCAACCGGCTTACGCGGGCAATTCGCCGTCGCTGAATTCGGGCGGCACGGGCTATTCGCAGGAACCGCGTTATAGCGCGCCGCCGTCCGGCTCGTACCTCGAACCGCAAGGCAATCCGCTCACCACGCCGACCATCAACGCCGCGCCTGTGGTGCCGGCCGGCTTCGACTCGGAAGCCTTCCTGCGCAACGCCAAGGTCTACTTCGTGCGCCTGCAAGCCGCATGGGACGCCGGCAACATGGACGACATCCGCGAATTCACCACGCCGGAAATGTTCGCCGAGGTGAAGGTCGATCTGTCTTCGCGTGGCGCCGAGAGGAATCAGACTGACGTCGTTCAACTGAATGCCGAACTGCTGGGTGTGGAAGAGCGCGCGAACGAATACTTCGCCAGCGTGCGCTTCTCGGGCCTGATTCGCGAGGCACCGGGCGCGGCGGCGGAGCCGTTCGTCGAAGTCTGGAACCTGTCGAAGGCGAATCGCCCCGGCGAAGGCTGGCTGCTGGCCGGCATCCAGCAGGTCGCGCAGCACTGAAGCGGCGGTGCGACAGGGGCCGCGTGACGCAGCAGCGCCTTCTGGATTCGCACCGTACGTTGGCCGTTCGGCATAGCAGGCCGCGAAGCGAACGGACGTTACAATAGGAACCCGCGCGGGCACCTCGCTCGCGCGGGTTTTTTCTTGCCACTTTCAATGACCTTCGCCGCCAAGCCCTTCGCTGCTGCTGTCAATCATCTGCTCGCCCGCGAATCGTGGGCTCGTGAGCGCCTCGCCCCCTACGCGGGCAAGACCGCGAGACTGTCCTGTCCGCCGGTCGTGCTGATGCTGCTGGTGCAACCGGACGGCTATCTGAGCGCGGTCGCGGCCACGGAGGCGCAGCAGTTCGACGTGACCATTTCGGTGTCGTCCGACGCGCTGCCCGCCTTCGTACGAGGCGGCCAGGCGGCGGTAATGAAGCATGTCAAGATCGAAGGCGACGCCGAATTCGCCACCGTGATCGCCAAGCTCGCCGAACATCTGCGCTGGGAGCCGGAAGAAGATCTGGCCAGGTTCATCGGCGACGGTCCGGCGTGGCGCGTGGCGTCGGTGGTGCGCACGGTCGGCGAACACGTGCAGCGCACCGGGCGCAACCTGCTCGACACCGCCGCCGAATATCTGCTCGACGAGAATCCGCAACTGGTGCGCCGCGCCGCGCTGGAAGACTTCAACGTCGAACTGGCCCGCGCGCGCGACGCACTCGCCCGTGTGGAAAAACGCCTCGAGCGTCTTGAACAGAAGGTCGAAGCCCGCGGTGCTCATGCGCCGGGCGGCGCCGCCACGTCGCGCGGCACGCGCTAGTCACCGGGCACAACTATGCGTTTTCTGCGTTTCCTCAAGATTTTCTTTACGGTCATCCGCTTCGGTCTCGATGAGATGATGCTCAGCCGCGTCAACGACCGGCGCGTGCGTCTGCTGCTGCGTATCACCACGATCGGCCGCAAGTTCGACGCGCCGCCGGGCGTGCGTCTGCGGCTCGCGCTGGAAAGCCTCGGGCCGATCTTCGTGAAGTTCGGGCAAGTGTTGTCGACGCGGCGCGATCTGCTGCCGGTCGATATCGCCGACGAACTCGCCAAGCTCCAGGATCAGGTGCCGCCGTTTGAATCCGCAGTGGCGATCCGGCTGGTGGAAAATGCGCTCGGCGCGCCGGTCGACGTGCTATTCGACGACTTCGAGCGAGTGCCGGTGGCGAGCGCCTCGATCGCGCAGGTGCACTTCGCCACGGTGAAGGCGGGGCAGCACGCCGGCAAGGCGGTGGCCGTGAAGGTACTGCGCCCGAACATGCTGCCCGTGATCGATTCCGATCTCGCCCTGCTGCGCGACATCGCCGTGTGGGCCGAGCGGTTGTGGGCCGACGGCAAGCGTCTGAAGCCGCGGGAGGTGGTCGCCGAATTCGACAAATATCTGCACGACGAACTCGACCTGATGCGCGAGGCGGCCAACGGCAGCCAGTTGCGGCGCAACTTTGCCGGGCTCGATCTGCTGTTGGTACCGGAAATGTACTGGGAGTTCTGCACGCCCACGGTGCTGGTCATGGAGCGCATGGTCGGCGTGCCGATCAGCCAGGTGGAGACGCTGCGCGCGGCCGGCGTGGACATTCCCAAGCTGGCGCGCGAAGGCGTCGAAATCTTCTTCACCCAGGTGTTCCGCGACGGCTTTTTCCACGCCGACATGCACCCAGGCAACATTCAGGTGAGTCTTGATCCGAAGCACTTCGGCCGCTATATCGCGCTCGACTTCGGCATCATCGGCGCGCTGTCGGACTTCGATAAGAACTACCTCGCGCAGAACTTCCTCGCATTCTTCAAGCGCGATTATCATCGCGTCGCCACGCTGCATCTGGAGTCGGGCTGGGTGCCGCCGACTACCCGCGTCGAAGAACTCGAGAGTGCGATCCGCGCGGTCTGCGAGCCGTACTTCGATCGCGCGCTGAAGGATATTTCGCTCGGTCAGGTGCTGATGCGCCTGTTCTCGACCTCGCGCCGCTTCAATGTCGAAATCCAGCCGCAGCTGGTGCTGCTGCAAAAGACCATGCTGAACGTGGAAGGGCTCGGTCGCTCGCTCGATCCCGAACTGGATCTGTGGAAGACGGCCAAACCTTACCTCGAACGCTGGATGAACGAACAGATCGGCCTGCGCGGCTGGTACGAGCGTCTGAAGATCGAGGCGCCGCAGTGGAGCAAGACGCTGCCACAGTTGCCGCGCCTGATTCATCACGTGCTGGCCGAGCGCCACGACAACAAGCGCGGCGCGAACGACGACATGATTCGCCAGATTCTGCTCGAGCAGAAGCGCACCAACCGGCTGTTGCAAGGCTTGCTGCTGTTCGGTGTGGCGGTCGGCGTCGGTGCGGTGCTGACGCGGGTGTTTCTGGTGCTTGCTTACGGCGGTTGATTGCGATCCCCTGCGAGGTAATTGATGAGCGACCCGACCCAACCTTCCGCGCCTGAATTCGAGAGCCGCGATCCCAACTCGCCCGAGTTCTGGGACGAGCGTTTCGAGCGCGGTTTCATGCCGTGGGATCAGGCGGGCGTGCCGTCCGCGTTTGAGTCATTCGCCGCGCGCCATCCCGGCGCCGCTGTGCTGATTCCAGGTTGCGGCAGCGCGTACGAAGCGGTCTGGCTGGCCGGGCACGGCTACCCGGTCCGGGCGATCGACTTTTCACCGGCTGCGGTTGCGGCGGCGCATGAGCAACTGGGCGTACAGCATGCGCATCTGGTGGAGCAGGCGGACTTCTTTGCGTATGAGCCGCCTTTTACGCCCGCCTGGATTTACGAGCGCGCGTTTCTCTGCGCGCTGCCGCTCGCGCGCCGCATCGACTACGCACGAAGAATGGCTGAGCTGTTACCCGCTGGCGGGTTGCTCGCGGGGTTCTTTTTTATCGGCGCGACGCCGAAAGGGCCGCCGTTCGGGATCGAGCGCGCGGAACTCGATGCTCTGCTCACGCCGCACTTCGAGCTGATCGAAGACGAAGCTGTACACGACTCGATTGCCGTCTTCGCCGGACGTGAGCGCTGGCTAACCTGGCGTCGCCGCGTTTGACCGCGCGGCTGTGGCGGCTGGCGGCGGCGCCCGCCGCACTTGATTCGACTACCGCCGCCCCCATTTAACGCAACGGCGCCTGTGTCGGGCGCTGGTCCCCAAAATCCGGGGGGAAGATATCGTTTGCGGCTATAATTCAAGGCTTTGCAAGCGTTTACCAGATTTCAGTAGGGAAAAAGATCATGCCGATCTACGCTTATCGTTGCGAGTCATGCGGCTTCGGGAAGGACGTGCTTCAGAAGATCAGCGACCCGCAGTTGACGCAGTGTCCCGAGTGCGGGAAAGACACATTTCGCAAGCAGGTCACCGCTGCCGGATTCCAGTTGAAGGGCTCCGGCTGGTATGTGACCGATTTTCGCGGCGGCAATGGCGGCGCGAGCGCGCCGGCCAAGCCCGACGCCAACGGCGCCTCGAATGGCGCCTCCGGCGAGAACGCGAGCGCCAGTAACGGCGCGACGCAAACCGACGCGGCGCCGGCCAGCAACACGGCTGCGACGCCCTCTGCGCCTGCTGCCGCACCGGCCGCTTCGGCGAGTTCGAGCGGTTCCGGCAGCACCTAGTCGCACTGCCGCCCTCCGGGGCGGCGCACACGCCGCGCCTTGGGCTTCGGCCCGCGCGGCTTTCTGGCGGTACACATGACGACGAAAAAAACGACACTCAAATCGGTGTTCGCGACTGGCCTGCTGGTGCTGGTGCCTCTGGCCATCACACTGTGGGTGCTCGGTCTGATCATCGGCACGATGGACCAGACGCTGCTTCTGCTGCCGCGCGCGTGGCAGCCGGAGCGCCTGTTCGGCTTTCGCCTGCCCGGCCTCGGTGCAGTGCTCACGCTCGCCTTCATCTTTGTCGTTGGACTGTTGACGCAAAACTTCATTGGGCAGAAGCTCGTGAAGTGGTGGGAAGTCGTGGTCGCTCACATTCCGGTGGTCGGCCCGATCTACACCAGCGTCAAGCAGGTGTCCGATACCCTGCTGTCGAGCAGCGGCAATGCGTTTCGCAAGGCGCTCCTGATCGAGTACCCGCGCCGCGGCTCCTATACGATTGCGTTTCTGACCGGCATTCCGGGCGGCGACGTCATCAACCACCTGAAAGAAGATCACGTCAGCGTGTATGTGCCGACTACGCCGAATCCAACCTCCGGCTTCTTCCTGATGGTGCCCAAGAGCGAAGTGATCGAGCTCGACATGACGGTCGACGCTGCGCTCAAGTACATCGTCTCGATGGGCGTCGTGGCGCCGTCCGCGCCCCCGGCGCCGGTGCGCCGCACGACAGTCGAGCCTCCGCTGTAACGCGGCGCGTAGCGTTTCCATGCCACGCGCCGTTCAACCAATGCAAAACGAAAGACAAACATCATGTCGATGAGATCTCAATACTGCGGTCTGGTGACCGAAGAACTGCTGGGCCAATCCGTCTCGCTGTGCGGCTGGGTGAGTCGCCGCCGCGACCATGGCGGCGTCATCTTCATCGACCTGCGCGATCGCGAAGGCCTCGTCCAGGTCGTCTGCGACCCGGACCGCGCGGAGATGTTCAAGGCGGCCGAAGGCGTGCGCAACGAGTTCTGCCTGCAGATCAAGGGCGTGGTTCGCGGCCGTCCGGAAGGCACCACGAATGCTGCGCTCAAGAGCGGCAAGATCGAAGTGCTGTGCCACGAGCTGATCGTGCTGAACCCGTCGATCACGCCGCCGTTCCAGCTCGACGACGACAACCTCTCGGAAACCACGCGTCTCACGCATCGCGTGCTGGACCTGCGCCGTCCGCAGATGCAGCACAACCTGCGTCTGCGCTACCGCGTCGCGATCGAGGCGCGCAAGTACCTCGACTCGCTCGGCTTTATCGACATCGAAACGCCGATGCTGACCAAGAGCACGCCGGAAGGCGCGCGCGACTACCTCGTGCCGTCGCGCACGAACCCGGGCCAGTTCTTCGCGCTGCCGCAATCGCCGCAACTGTTCAAGCAGCTCCTGATGGTGGCGAACTTCGATCGCTACTACCAGATCGTCAAGTGCTTCCGCGACGAAGACCTGCGCGCCGACCGTCAGCCGGAATTCACGCAGATCGACTGCGAAACCTCGTTCCTGTCGGAACAGGAAATTCGCGATCTGTTCGAAGACATGATCCGTCATGTGTTCAAGGAAACGATCGGCGTCACGCTCGACGCGAAATTCCCGGTCATGCTGTATTCGGAAGCCATGCGCCGCTTCGGTTCGGACAAGCCGGACCTGCGCGTGAAGCTGGAATTCACCGACCTGACCGATGCGGTCCGCGACGTCGACTTCAAGGTGTTCAGCACGCCGGCCAACACGAAAGACGGCCGTGTCGCGGCGATTCGCGTGCCGAAGGGCGGCGAGCTTTCGCGTGGCGACATCGACAGCTACACGGAATTCGTGCGCATCTATGGCGCGAAGGGCCTCGCGTGGATCAAGGTCAACGAAGTCGCGAAGGGCCGTGACGGCCTGCAAAGCCCGATCGTCAAGAACCTGCACGACGAAGCGGTCAAGGCGATCATCGAGCGCACCGGCGCGCAAGACGGCGACATCATTTTCTTCGCGGCGGATCGCGCGAAGGTGGTGAACGACAGCCTCGGCGCACTGCGTCTGAAGATCGGCCATTCGGAATTCGGCAAGGCCAATGGTCTCGTCGAAAGCGGTTGGAAGCCGTTGTGGGTGGTCGACTTCCCGATGTTCGAATACGACGAGGAAGACAACCGCTACGTCGCCGCGCATCACCCGTTCACGAGCCCGAAAGACGAGCACCTCGAGTATCTGGAAACGGATCCGGCGCGCTGCCTTGCGAAGGCCTACGACATGGTGCTAAACGGCTGGGAAATCGGCGGCGGTTCGGTGCGTATCCACCGTGAAGAAGTGCAGAGCAAGGTGTTCCGCGCGCTGAAGATCAACGCGGAAGAAGCGCAAGCCAAGTTCGGCTTCCTGCTCGACGCGCTGCAATACGGCGCGCCGCCGCACGGTGGTATCGCATTCGGTCTGGACCGCATCGTTACGATGATGGCCGGCGCCGACTCGATCCGCGACGTGATCGCGTTCCCGAAGACGCAGCGCGCGCAGTGTCTGCTCACGCAGGCGCCGAGCGAAGTGGACGAGCGCCAGTTGCGCGAACTGCACATCCGTCTGCGTCAGCCGGAACCGAAGGTGTAATGGCTTGAGTGCAGGCAGTGCTGTCTGAAAAACGACAGCAGGCGCAACCGGAAAAGGCGTGATCACCATGTGTGATGCGCCTTTTTCGTTTTTTGCGTTACAGTCGATGCAACTGCGTTCGACCGCTTCCTGGTCCGATCTCCGACATGTACCGCGCAAGCATTGCGCCCAGTTTTCACGCCATGCCGAAACCGCCGAAGATTCCGCAATCCGTACTCGTCATCATCCATACGCCCGCGCTCGACGTGCTGCTGATCGAGCGTGCCGATCACGCCGGGTTCTGGCAGTCGGTCACGGGCTCGAAAGACCGGCTCGATGAGCCGCTCGCCGAGACGGCGGCGCGCGAAGTCGCCGAAGAGACCGGCATTGTGGTGGGCGGTGCGCAAGTGCCGCACAACGCATTGTTCGACTGGCAATATTCGATCGAATACGAGATCTACCCGGAGTTCCGCCATCGCTATGCCGAAGGCGTGATCCATAACACCGAGCATTGGTTCAGCTTGCAGGTGCCCGAGCAACTCGAGGTCACGCTCGCGCCGCGCGAGCACACCGCGTTTCTGTGGCTGCCGTATGACGAGGCGGCGTCGCGCTGCTTTTCGTCGTCGAATGCCGATGCGATCCTGCAATTGCCGACAAGGTTGCATAAGCGGCTCAGTGGGCGTGCCGACATTGGGCATCCCACGGAGCGTGGCCGGTGAGCGTCGGCGGCGCGCGCCGTTTCGCCCGACTTCGGCAATCGCTGCTCGGCCGCCGCTATTGGCAGCGTTACCGCTTCACCAGCGGCAACGATGTCAAGCTGCTGCGTTCCGGCGACGAGTACTTCAGCGCCCTGATCGCGCGTGTCGATGCCGCGCAAAGCGACGTGGTGCTCGAAACTTATATCTTTTGCCATGACAACGCCGGGAAGGCGGTGAGCGCGGCGCTGTTGCGCGCCGCTGGGCGCGGCGTGAGGGTGCGCGTGATTACCGACGGCATCGGCACCGCGCGTCTGCCGCTGTTCGACGAGTGGTCCGTCGCCGGCATCGAGCATCGCATCTACAACCCGCATCTGTTCGGCCGCTTCGGCTTTTCACGCACGCATCGCAAACTGGCGGTGATCGACGATCAGTTCGCGTACTGCGGCGGGATCAATATCGTCGACGACTACGAGAACAATGGCGAGAAGCTGCCGTACCGGCGCTGGGACTTCGCGGTCGAATTGCATGGACCGGTGGTCGCCGATATCCGCCAGGCGTTCGAGGTGCAATGGCGGCGGATTCGGCTCGGGCATCGGCCGATCGAGTCGATGGAGCCGGATCTCGGGCCGAAGACCGCGGCCTCGCTCGGCAGTCTGCGCCGTCGCCGCCGGCGTCGTAACGAGGAATTGTGGGCGGGCGGCCAGCCCTGCGTGGCGTTCGTCGCGCGCGACAACCTGATCAACCGGCGTGCTATCGAGAAAGCGTATCTGGTCGCGATTGGCCAGGCGCGCAACGAAGTGCTGCTCGCCAATCCGTATTTCATGCCGGGCCGCAAGCTGCGGCGCGCGCTGGTGTTCGCGGCGCGACGCGGCGTCGTGGTGAAGCTGATTATCGGTCGCAAGGAATTCAAGGCGCTCGATTACGCCGTGCCGTTTCTGTATCGCGCGCTGCTCAGGGCCGGTGTGCAGATCGCCGAGTACGAGAAAACGCTGCTGCACGGCAAGGTCGCGGTGGTGGATTCGAACTGGGCAACGGTTGGCTCGTCGAATCTCGACGCGCTGAGCCTGATGCTCAACAACGAAGCCAATGTGGTGCTGGTGAACGACCCGTCGATCGACGCACTGCGCGAAGCGATTCTCGTCGCCTTCAAAGACTCGCGCCGTATCGACGAAGCGCGCTACGACGCCCGGCCGGCCGGCGAACGCGCGCTCAACTGGCTCGCCTACACGACCTATCGGGCCGTGATGAAGTTGCTGACGGTGGGCGGGTACGACTGACTCACGGCGATGCGTTCGTGACCAATGCGGCGGCACGAAGCGGCCCAGGTGCAATGCCTGGGCCGCTTTGCTCTGGTCGCCGCCGCCCGGTGCGATGATTGACCGATTGGACAGACGAAATTACTGACTTCGCGGATACCGCGTCATTGATCGACAACCTCGATCTGGTGATTTCCGTCGCGACCTCGGTTGCGGGTCTTGCGGCGGCAATGGGCAAACCGGTCTGACTGCTCAACCGTTTCGCGGGATGTTAGCGCTGGGTTGTATGGTCAGGACCACAGCCCGTGGTATCCCGGATTGCGTGTTTTCATCCAGCCGCAGATGGCTATTGGAACGACGTGCCGGCGCGCGTTGCCACGGCGTTTGAGCCAACTTTCCCGGTGCACGAGAACGCGTCCTGACCCGGTCCTCTTTCTTCCTGCCTGTTCCGATCGGACAAGCCCGAGCGGACCGCCGCATGACGTCAACGCCCTGTCGGGCTTGCATCTCGAGGACGATCGACACACGTTCCGACGAGCAATGCGCGCCTTCGCGAGCGGTCTCCCAATACCCGCGATACGCCAAACGCTTCTGCATTCGCACCGACTTGCTGCATCATGTCGGCCCGGCTGCGTGGATCAGAGAAAGCGTGTACTTGGACGAGCGAACTCTCTCAAAGGCAAACTTAAGGCAAACGCCTCTAAAAAATCTCATTCCTCCGATTGACGGATGCCGCAGAATTGAAACCAGGTTAGAAACCGGTTTCTAATAAAGTCCTTGTTTCGCGGACGGCAGCACTCAATAATAGTACGGCCGTTCGATTTTCTTTCGGTCACATTAGAACGGTAAAAAGCTATGCGAAAAGGCGAACAGACGCGAGCCGCAATTCTCGATGCAGCACTTGACCTGGCAAGCCGCGACGGACTGGAAGGTCTGACCATCGGGTTGCTGGCCGAGCGCATGCAGATGAGCAAAAGCGGAGTGTTCGCGCATTTCGGGTCGCGCGAGGACTTGCAGGTCGAAGTCGTGCGCGAATATCACCGTCGTTTCGAAGACGAGGTGTTTTTCCCGAGTTTGCGCGAGCCGCGTGGATTGCCGCGCTTGCGCGCGATGATTTCCCGCTGGATCGAGAAGCGCATTCAGGAAGTCACCACCGGCTGCATCTACATCAGCGGCGCCGTCGAATACGACGATCGCGCGGATAACCCGGTGCGTGAGCAACTGGTGTCGAGCGTGACGGTCTGGCGTGCCGCGCTCACGCGGGCGATTTCGCAGGCAATGGAAGAAGGGCATCTGCGTGCCGACACCGATCCGCAACTGATGTTGTTCGAACTGTACAGCTTCACGCTCGGTCTGCATCACGACGCACGCTTCCTGCACTTGCCGGATGCGGTGCGTCTCACGTGGGCCGCGCTGGAAAAATTGATTGTTTCGTATCAAAGCGAAAGCCGTTAGCAGCGTCGCCGCCAATCCGGCGGATTCAGCGGCGCAGAAAGTTCCGATCCACGGACTCAGCTAACGGCCTGGCTTCTTGTCAAACTTGGAGAGAGTCATGGGACAGTACGCCGCGCCGCTGCGCGACATGCAATTCGTGTTGCACGAACTGCTTAACGTCGAAGCCGAAATCAAGCAGATGCCGAAGCACGCGGATCTCGATACCGACACGATCAACGCGGTGCTGGAAGAGGCCGGCAAGTTCTGCTCCGAAGTATTGTTCCCGCTCAATCACAGCGGCGATCAGGAAGGCTGCACGTATGTCGGCGACGGCGTCGTGACCACGCCGAAGGGTTTCAAGGAAGCCTACGCGCAATACGTCGAAGCCGGTTGGCCCGCGCTGGGCTGCGATCCGGAATACGGCGGCCAGGGCCTGCCCGCGTTCGTCAACAACGCGCTGTATGAAATGCTGAACTCGGCGAATCAGGCGTGGACCATGTACCCGGGGCTCTCGCACGGCGCGTACGAATGTCTGCATGCACATGGCACGCCGGAGTTGCAGCAACGCTATCTGCCGAAGCTGGTGGCGGGCGTCTGGACCGGCACGATGTGTCTGACGGAGCCGCATTGCGGCACCGACCTCGGCATTCTGCGCACCAAGGCCGAACCGAACAGCGACGGCTCGTACGCGATCAGCGGCACGAAGATTTTCATCTCCAGCGGCGAACACGATCTCGCGGAGAACATCGTTCACCTGGTGCTCGCGCGTCTGCCGGATGCGCCCAAGGGCACCAAGGGCATTTCGCTGTTCATCGTGCCGAAGTTCGTGCCGAACGAAGCGGGCGAACCGGGCGAGCGCAACGGCGTGAAGTGCGGCTCCATCGAACACAAGATGGGCATTCACGGCAACGCGACCTGCGTGATCAATCTCGACAACGCCAAGGGTTGGCTTGTCGGTGAGCCGAACAAAGGCTTGAACGCGATGTTCGTGATGATGAACGCCGCGCGTCTTGGCGTCGGCATGCAGAGCCTGGGCCTGACCGAAATCGGTTACCAGAACTCGCTGACGTACGCGAAAGAGCGTCTGCAGATGCGTTCGCTGACCGGCCCGAAGGCGCCCGAAAAGGCGGCCGACCCGATCATCGTGCATCCGGACGTGCGCCGCATGCTGCTCACGCAGAAGGCCTACGCCGAAGCCGCGCGCGCGTTCTCGTACTGGTCCGCGCTGCATATCGACAAGGAACTGTCGCACGCTGACGAATCCGTGCGCAAGGAAGCCGCCGACCTCGTCGCGCTGCTCACGCCGATCCTGAAGGCGTTCCTGTCAGACAACGCGTTCGAGAGCACCAATCACGCCATGCAGATCTACGGCGGCCACGGCTTCATCGCCGAGTGGGGCATGGAACAGTACGTGCGCGACGCGCGCATCAACATGATCTACGAAGGCACCAACGCGATTCAGGCGCTCGACCTGCTCGGCCGCAAGATTCTCGGCGACATGGGCGCGAAGATGAAGAAGTTCGGCAAGCTGGTGTCCGATTTCGTCGAAGCCGAAGGCGTGAAGCCGGAAATGCAGGAGTTCATCAACCCGCTCGCCGACATCGGCGAAAAGGTGCAGAAGCTGACCATGGAAATCGGCATGAAGGCCATGCAGAATCCGGACGAAGTCGGCGCCGCGGCCGTGCCGTATCTGCGCACCGTCGGCCACCTGGTGTTCTCGTACTTCTGGGCCCGCATGGCACGCGTCGCGCTGGACAAGGAAGCGTCGGGCGATCCGTTCTACAAGGCCAAGCTCGCCACGGCTCGCTTCTACTTCGCCAAGCTGCTGCCGGAAACGGCAATGACGATCCGTCAGGCGCGCGCGGGTTCGAAGTCGCTGATGGACGTCGAAGAAGCGCTGTTCTAAGCCCCGGTTTCAGGCAAACATCAAGGCAGGCGCCGCGCGTGTCGAACCCGCGGCGCTTCCCGTCAGCCACACATCGCGAAGCGTCCATGAAGCTTCGCGACATCGCATAACTCCCCGGAGGAACGACGTGAGCAATCTGATCATTCGCAAGGTAGCCGTGCTCGGCGCCGGCGTGATGGGCGCGCAGATCGCCGCGCACCTGATCAACGCCAAGGTGCCCGTGCTGCTGTTCGACTTGCCCGCCAAGGAAGGCCCGAAGAACGCGATCGCGCTGAAGGCGATCGAGAACCTGAAGAAGCTGTCGCCGGCGCCGTTCGGCGTGAAGGACGACGCGCAATACATCCAGCCCGCGAATTACGACGACGACATCGAAAAGCTCGCCGAATGCGATCTCGTGATCGAAGCGATTGCCGAGCGCATGGACTGGAAGCACGACCTGTACAAGAAGGTCGCGCCGCATCTCGCGCCGAACGCGATTTTCGCGACCAACACGTCGGGTCTGTCGATCACCGCGCTGTCGGAGGGTTTCTCGGACGAACTGAAGGCGCGCTTCTGCGGCGTGCACTTCTTCAATCCGCCGCGCTACATGCACCTGGTCGAGTTGATCCCGACCGCGACCACGCGTCCGGAAATCCTCGATCAACTCGAGTCGTTCCTGACCAGCGTGGTCGGCAAGGGCGTCGTGCGTGCGAAAGACACGCCGAACTTCATCGCTAACCGTGTCGGCATTTTCTCGATCCTCGCTGTCGTGACCGAAGCCGCGAAATTCGGCCTGCGTTTCGACGAAGTGGACGACCTGACCGGTGCGCGTCTGGGCCGTGCAAAGTCGGCCACGTTCCGTACCGCCGATGTGGTTGGTCTCGACACGATGGCGCACGTCATCAAGACGATGCAGGACACGCTGAAGGACGATCCCTTCTTCCCGGTCTACGAAACGCCGGCCGTGCTCGCTGAACTCGTGAAGAAGGGCGCGCTGGGTCAGAAGACCGGCGGCGGCTTCTACAAGAAGGAAGGCAAGGCGATCAAGGTGCTCGACCCGAAGACGGGCGAGTACGTCGACGGCGGCGCGAAGGCGGACGAACTGGTCGGCCGTATTCTGAAGCGCCCGCCGGCGGAGCGTCTGAAGCTGCTGCGCGAATCGCAGCATCCGCAGGCGCAATTCCTGTGGGCAATTTTCCGCGACGTGTACCACTACATCGGCGTGCATCTCGAATCGATCGCCGATAACGCGCGCGATGTCGATCTGGCGATCCGTTGGGGCTTCGGCTGGAACGAAGGTCCGTTCGAAGGCTGGCAGACGGCCGGCTGGAAACAGGTCGCCGAATGGGTGCAGGAAGATATCGCGGCCGGTAAGGCGCTCTCGAACGTGCCGCTGCCTTCGTGGGTGCTCGAAGGGCCGGTCGCCGAGCAGGGCGGCGTGCATACGAACGAAGGTTCGTGGTCGCCGGCTTCGAAGGCGTTCGTACCGCGCTCGTCGCTGTCGGTGTACGACAAGCAGGTGTTCCGTGCGCCGCTGGTCGGCGAAACCAGGGCTGATCCGAAGACCTACGGCAAGACGCTGTTCGAAACCGACGCCGTGCGTGCATGGGTCGACGACCGCGCGGGCGAGAACGATGTCCTGATCGTGTCGTTCAAGAGCAAGATGAATACGATAGGACCGTCGGTGATCGACGGCCTGACGCAGGCGATCGAGCTGGCCGAAAAGGACTACAAGGGTCTGGTGGTGTGGCAGCCGACGTCGCTGAAACTCGGCACGCCGGGTGGTCCGTTCTCCGCCGGCGCCAATCTCGAAGAAGCCATGCCCGCGTTCATGATGGGCGGCGCGAAGGGCATCGAGCCGTTCGTGAAGAAATTCCAGCAAGGCATGCTGCGCGTGAAGTACGCGAGCGTTCCGGTCATCTCGGCCGTGTCGGGCATCGCGCTCGGCGGTGGCTGCGAGCTGGCGCTGCATAGCGCGAAGCGGGTCGCGCACATCGAAAGCTATTTCGGTCTGGTGGAAGTGGGTGTGGGTCTCGTGCCGGCTGGCGGCGGCCTGAAGGAAGCGGCGCTGCGCGCGGCGGAAGCGGCGACGCAAGTCGGCGCAACCAACGACCTGCTCAAATTCGTGCAGAAGTCGTTCGAAAACGCGGCGATGGCGAAGGTTTCGGCCTCCGCGCTCGACGCCCGCGCGATGGGCTATCTGAAGCCGTCGGACACGATTGTCTTCAACGTGTTCGAACTGCTCGACGTGGCGAAGAAGGAAGCGCGCGCGTTGTCGTCGGCGGGTTATCGTCCGCCGCTGCGCGTCACGCAAGTGCCGGTGGCCGGGCGTTCGGCGATCGCGACCATCAAGGCGTCGCTCGTCAACATGCGCGATGGCCGATTTATCAGCGAGCACGATTTCCTGATCGCGAGCCGTATCGCGGAAGGGGTGTGCGGCGGTGATGTCGAAGCGGGCAGTCTGGTCGATGAAGAATGGCTGCTGCAACTCGAGCGGCGTGCGTTCGTCGATCTGCTCGGCACGCAAAAGACGCAGGAACGGATCATGGGCATGCTGCAGACCGGCAAGCCGGTGCGCAACTAAGCGACGAGCCCGCACTATGTGCTTGGGGCGGGAGTAAGTGCTGAAGCGCTAACTGCCGCCGACCGCGATGAGACTGCATGGGACGGCAGTAAGCGCTAAAGCGCTAAATGCTGTCGACCGCGATGAGACTGCATGGGACAGCAGTAAGCGCTAAAGCGCTAACTGCCGTCGACCGCGATGAGACTGCATGGGACCAGAGTAAGCGCTGAAGCGCTAACTCTGGTCGACAAAGGAGATTCAAATGGCAAAGCAATTGCAAGACGCATACATCGTCGCCGCGAGCCGCACGCCGATCGGCAAGGCGCCGCGCGGGATGTTCAAGAACACGCGCCCCGACGAACTGCTGGTGCACGCGCTCAAGTCGGCCGTGGCGCAAGTGCCCGGCCTCGATACGAAAGTGATCGAAGACGCGATCATCGGCTGCGCGATTCCGGAAGCGGAACAAGGTCTGAACGTCGCGCGTATGGGCGCGCTGCTTGCCGGCCTGCCGAATAGCGTCGGCGGCGTGACGGTGAACCGCTTCTGCGCATCGGGCCTGACCGCGCTCGCCATGGCCGCCGACCGCATCCGCGTCGGCGAGTCGGACGCAATGATCGCGGGCGGCTGCGAATCCATGAGCATGGTGCCGATGATGGGCAACAAGCCGTCCATGTCGCCGCATATCTTCGATCGCAATGAAGACATCGGCATCGCCTACGGTATGGGCCTGACGGCGGAGAAAGTCGCCGAACGCTGGAAGATCAGCCGCGAAGCGCAAGACGCGTTTTCAGTGGAATCGCATCGCCGCGCCATCGCCGCGCAGCAAGCCGGCGAGTTCAACGACGAAATCGCTGCGTACACCATCACCGAGCGCTTCCCCGATCTCGCCACCGGCGAAGTCCGCGTGAAGACCCGCGAAGTGTCGCTCGACGAAGGTCCGCGCGCGGAAACGTCGCTCGAGGGACTCGCCAAGCTGCGCGCGGTGTTCGCCAACAAGGGTTCGGTGACGGCGGGCAACAGCTCGCAGACCTCGGACGGTGCGGGCGCGCTGATCGTGGTGTCGGAAAAGATGCTGAAGGAGTTCAACCTCACGCCGCTCGCGCGTTTCGTCAGCTTTGCCGTGCGCGGTGTGCCGCCGGAAATCATGGGCATCGGTCCGAAGGAAGCGATTCCGGCCGCGCTGAAAGCCGCCGGCCTGAAGATCGACGACCTCGACTGGATCGAGCTGAACGAAGCATTCGCCGCGCAATCGCTGGCGGTGATTCAGGACCTCGGTCTCGATCCGGCGAAGATCAACCCGCTCGGCGGCGCGATCGCCCTCGGCCACCCGCTGGGTGCGACGGGCGCGATTCGTGCGTCGACCGTGGTGCATGGCTTGCGCCGCCGTAACTACAAGTACGGCATGGTGACGATGTGCGTCGGCACGGGCATGGGCGCGGCGGGCATCATCGAGCGCCTGTGACCGTGTTCACCCCGATGTTCGCTTCGGTCCTCGCGCGTACGCGTTGAGGACCACAGAACGGTTCGCAGGCCATCCGGCTTGCGAACCGTTCTTACATTCTCAGCAGGAGTACGAGGAGATGACGATGGATATTCTGGCCGAGCGCGCCGACGGCGTGCTGACGATGGCTTTCAACCGGCCCGGCAAGAAAAACGCGATTACGGCCGCCATGTATCAGACGATGGCCGACGCGCTGGTCGAAGCGCAAGGCGACGCCGCCGTGCGGGCGATCCTGATTCGCGGCAGCGCCGGCATTTTCAGCGCCGGCAACGATCTCGACGATTTCATGAAGACGCCGCCGATGGGCGAACACGCGCCGGTGTTCCAGTTCCTGCGCGCGATCAGCTCGGCGGAGAAGCCGGTGGTGGCGTCGGTGGCGGGCCCGGCGGTCGGCATCGGCACGACCCTGCTGCTGCATTGCGACCTGGTCTACGCAGCCGATACCGCGAGCTTCTCGCTGCCGTTCACGCAACTCGGTTTGTGTCCGGAAGCGGCGTCGAGCTTGCTGTTGCAGCGCGCGGCCGGCTATCAGGCGGCGGCGGAGAAACTATTGCTCGGCGAAGCGTTCGACGCCGCCGAGGCGCAGCGCATGGGCTTCGTGAATCGCGTGCTGCCCGCCGCCGAAGTCGATGCGTTCGCCGCTTCGCAGGCCGCGAAGCTGGCCGCGTTGCCGGCTTCGTCGTTGCGCGTGACGAAGAGCTTGATGAAGCGCGCGAGCCACCAGGAACTGCAAACGCAAATGTCCGAAGAAGCCGTGCATTTCGGCAAGATGCTGCTCGCGCCCGAAGCGCGTGAGGCGTTCAAGGCGTTCTTCGAGAAGCGCAAGCCGGACTTCCGGCAATTCGATTGAGCGGCGTGCGGGGTGTCCCGGCGATTCCGGCGTGCGAGCGCTCTGGCGTCGAGGGACTTGCCCACTCGCAACTTCAGGCATGAGCGAGTGGAAAGGCTCGCGCGCCTGAATGCTCAGGCGCGTTGGCCACTCAAGGCTGCGTCGACTGCAACGTATCGTAGTCAACGTAGCTTGTCTCGCGGCAGAAGCTCACCAGCCGCACGCCCGCCTTGCGCGCAATCGTGATCGCCAGCGACGACGGCGCCGAGATTGTGGCGACCATCGGCACGTCGACGCGCGCGGCCTTGCGCACCAGCTCGTAGCTCGCGCGGCTGGACAGAAACACAAAACCCTCCTTGGTATCCACGCGGTCGAGCACCAACTGGCCAATCAGCTTGTCGAGCGCATTGTGGCGGCCGACGTCCTCGAACGCGTAGCGGATCGCGCCCGCGGCGTCGCACCACGCGGCGGCATGCAGGCCGCCGGTCAGCCGCGTCAACGCCTGATGCTCGGGCAAATCGCGGGCGGCGCGCGCGATCGCGTCCGGCGCGAGGCGTTGCAGAAAGCCGGTATCCGGCACACGCTCCGGCTGCAGATCCAGCAAATCGATGCTTTCGATACCGCAAACACCGCATCCGGTGCGCCCGGCGAGCGCGCGGCGCTTCTCCTTCAGCGCGACGAAGGCCTGTTGCACCACTTGCAACTGCACTTCGGCATGCGGCAATTCGCCGTCGTCATGCAGTTCGACCTCGATGTCCTGAATGTCGCTGCCGCGCTCCACGATCCCTTCCGAAATCGCGAATCCAACCGCGAACGCTTCCAGATCGCGCGGCGTGCCCATCATCACCGCATGCGAAATGCCGTTGAAGACGAGCGCGACCGGCCATTCCTGACCGACATGGTCGATGACGGTTTCGACCGCCGCGCCGCGATGCCGGTGCACCTGGCGCTCTACCGCGCCCGGCTGCCCGGCTGTTTCCAGTTCGTTCAAGCTAGTTCACTCCTTTGTCATGCCGCGCGCGCGAGCGGTTGACGGCCCGCAGGGTGCAGCCAGCCATGCCGCCGTCGCGCGAATAAGGTTCTAAAATACCCCAAGCTGGGCTTGCGTGTTGCCCGCCATCCAGGAGGGACTCAATCATGGGACTCAACGAAGCACCGCTTCTGTTCAACTTCGAGGTCGCGTCTTCGGAGAATTTCACTTACATCCCGATGTCCGTGCGCTTCAATCTCGACCGGTTCGGGCTGCGCATTTCGCTCGATCAGTGGCAGACGCTGCCGCTCGAAGACCGCAAGCTGCTGGCGCGTTTCCCGGTCGAGGAAGACGCGGAAATCGAGCCGAATTTCGATCATGCCCTGTTCGAAATGCTGCGCACCCACGCGAACATCGAGCCGGAGTGGTTCACACCTGAGGAAGCGCCGGCCTGGCGTCGCACCGACAGCGTGCCGGAGGGTATCGCGCATCAGGCGCAACTGGCCGGTCTCGCCGCGCCGGGCGTCGCCCAGTGGGCCGAACTTGATCCGTTCAAGCGCTACGTGCTCGCCAAGCTGTCGCGCAAGCAGGAGGCCAACCACGACTTCGTCCCGGCCATGAAGGAGTTCGGCGCGGCCGGCTAGATGCGGCCGGCCAGGTTTTTTTCACTCACTACCCTCAATCTGTTCCGAACCCTGCCGTTATCCATGGGTTGGCGCGTA
This sequence comes from Paraburkholderia sp. BL17N1, assembly GCF_003634175.1. Classification (NCBI taxonomy): domain Bacteria; kingdom Pseudomonadati; phylum Pseudomonadota; class Betaproteobacteria; order Burkholderiales; family Burkholderiaceae; genus Paraburkholderia; species Paraburkholderia sp. BL17N1. The sequence continues at coordinate 805,020 of NZ_RBIW01000001.1, read as the reverse complement.
AAGAGACTAGTATCGATGCGGCCCGACGCATCGGCCGCGACCGCGCGCTCCCGCCCGCAGAACGATTGACGTTCGGAACCCATGACTCCTTTTCTATCGAAGCGGCTGCTGATCAATCTGGCGGTCGTTGCCGCGGCGATCGGCGCGAACGCGTTCGTCGCCTATACGCAGATTTGCGGCCAACGCGACGTTGACGCGCGCATGCTGCGTTCGACGAGCGTGCGCCAGCACCTCGACGCCTACCATACGGCGCTCGACGGCGGCCTGGCCGCGCTCGGCCGCTTCGAGGCGTCGCGCGAGTCGGCGCCGGCCAGCGCGGCAGCCGCGGCCGCCGCCATGGCGACGACGCTCGCGGGTCTGGAGCGCGACCTGCGCAATGAACTGGCCGGCGAACCCGCCATGCTCGGCGCGCTCGCAAAGCTGAGCGCGGACAGCCACGTGCTGCAACACGACATCGACGACGCGCTGCTCAGGAGCGCCAGTGCCGGCCCGGACGCCTCGCGCGCGTGGGCGGCTTCGACCTATACCCATCTCGGGCTCGGCCTGGATCGCGTCGAAGCCGGCCTCGCAACACTGCGCGGCGCGGAGAACCGCGCGGTGCAGGCGTCGCTCGCGGCATCGGCGAGCGAAACGCAGCGGGCGATGTTCCTGCTGATCGTGACCATGCTGGGCAGCAGCGTGCTGCTGATCTTCACGTTCGGCGCGCGCGAAAACAGCGCCCGCGAGAAGTTGCGCAGCGTGCGCGCGCTCGGCCGCCACGACGAACGCTTTCGCGGCCTGTTCGACGACCATCCGGTGCCGATGTATATCTTCGATCGCGAGACGCTGCGCTTTCTCGCCGTCAACGCGGCCGCGATCCAGCAATACGGCTACACCGAAAGCGAATTTCTCGGCATGACCGTTCGCGCGATCCGCCCGAGCGGCGAAATCTCGCGCCTCGAAACCCATATGCAGCGCAGCGACGCGGGTCAGCACGGCCGCACCATGGCGGGCATCTGGCACCACCGGCGTAAGGACGGCTCGACGATCAGCGCTGATATTTCGTATCACGCGCTGAACTTCATGGGCCGCGCCGCGTTCTTCGTGCTCGCCGACGACGTTACCGACCAGATCAACGCCGAAGCCGAAGCGCAGCGTTCGAACCAGATGCTCGAAGCGGTGATCGATAATATTCCGCAGCGCATTTTCTGGAAGGACATGCAGTCGCGCTATCTCGGCTGCAACATGGCGTTCGCGCGCGATGCCGGGCTCGCGTATCCGGAGCAGGTAGTCGGCAAGAGCGACGCCGACATGCCGTGGCGCGACTTCTCGACGCTGCTGAGCGACCACGACAAGGAGGTCGTGAGCACCGGCGTGCCGAAGATGAACTTCGAGCTCGATCTGGTGATAGACGGCGTGCACCGCACGACCGTCACGAGCAAGCTGCCGTTCACCGACGGCGACGGCCGCGTGATCGGCGTGCTCGGTTCCTACACGGACATCACCGAGCGCAAGCGCGCCGATCTTGCCTTGCGCCTGCAAAGCCGTGCGCTCGATGCCAGCGTCAACGCGATTCTGATCACCGCGCCGTCGCCGACCGGCAATCTGATCGAATACGTGAATCCGGCGTTCATGCGCATTACCGGCTACGATCCGGCCGAGGTGATCGGCCACGATTGCCGCGTCCTGCAACGCGACGACCGCGACCAGGAGGGCGTCGCCCTGATCCGTCAGGCGCTCGCGGCGAATCGTGAAGTCAGCGCGGTGGTGCGCAACTATCGCAAGGATGGCGCGCTGTTCTGGAATCAGCTCTTCATCGCGCCGGTGCCGAATCAGGACGGCATGATCACGCATCACATCGGCGTGATCAACGATGTGACCGATCTGATGCGCTATCAGGAACAGCTCGAATACCAGGCCAACTACGACAGCCTCACGCGTCTGCCGAACCGCAACCTGCTGCGCGACCGCTTGCAGCATGCGCTGATCGTCGCGCAACGGCATCACAAGGGCGTCGCGGTCGTGTTCATGGATCTGGACGGCTTCAAGAACGTCAACGACAGTCTCGGCCACAGCGTCGGCGACCGGCTGCTCAGCGTGGTCGCCGAGCGCCTCGCGCGCTGCACGCGCACGAGCGATACGGTGGCGCGGCACGGCGGCGACGAGTTCGTGATCGTGATGACCGACACCGTCGACGAACAGTCGCTGATCGCCTGGATGGAGCGCGTGCGCGCGTCGATCTCCGAGCCGGTCTGGCTCGACGGCACCGAACTGTATGTGGGTTGCAGCATGGGCGCGAGCCTGTTCCCGCAAGACGGCGAAGACGCCGAGACGCTGATGAAGAAAGCCGACGTCGCGATGTATCGCGCCAAGGACATGGGTCGCAACACGTTCCAGTTCTATCAGCCGGAGATGAACGCGAGCGCAGGCGCGCGCCTGAATCTCGAACGGCGTCTGCGCCGCGCGTTGCGTGACAACGAGTTCCTGTTGCATTACCAGCCGCAAGTGGATATTGAGAGTGGCCAGATCGTCGGCACCGAGGCGCTGGTGCGCTGGCGCGATCCGGAAGTCGGACTGGTGCCGCCGTCGTCGTTCATTCCGGTTGCGGAAGAAAGCGGTCTGATCGGACCGCTTTCGGAATGGGTGCTGCGCGAAGCGTGCCGCCAGAACAAGGCCTGGCAGGACGAAGGCTTGCCGGCGGCGCGTGTGTCGGTGAATCTGTCGGCGCGCGTGTTCCAGCAGCGCGACATCGCCAAGCTGGTCATGCAGGTGCTGGCCGAGACCGGTCTCGAGCCGCGGTACCTCGAACTCGAACTGACCGAAAGCACCATCATGCGCAATGCGGAAGAAGCGGTGTCGATGCTCAACGAACTGCACGCGCTCGGCATCGGTCTTGCCATCGACGACTTCGGCACCGGCTATTCGAGCCTCAGCTATCTGAAGCGCTTCCCGGTGGACCGCCTGAAGATCGACCGCTCATTCGTCTCCGACATCGGCGTGTCCGCCGACGACGAGACGATCACCTCGGCGATAATCGCGCTTGCGCATTCGCTGAAGTTGCAGGTGATCGCCGAAGGCGTGGAGACGTCCGCGCAACTCGATTTCCTCAAAGAACGCGCGTGCGATGAGATGCAGGGGTTCTACTTCGCGAAGCCCTTATCGACGGACGCGATTTCCGAACTGCTGCAAGGTGGCGTCGGGCGCGAGCTGGCGACGGTTTGAGCCGTTCGCGCCGCGGCGCTCACTGCGCCGGCGTGCTGAGGAAAACCGGCAGACCTTCAGCCAGTTCGGAGAATGACTGCAGGAACGGATGCGCCGTCTTACTGACCGTCCCTGGCAGCATCATCTGCGTGAAGTGCCAGGCGACCGCCACGGTGACGTCGGCGGCGTCGAACTGATCGGTTTCGATGGGCAGCGCCGCCGCCGCAAGCTCGCGTTCGAGTTCGGCGTAAGCGGCGAACAACTGCGTGCTCACGCGATCCAGCCACGGCTCATGCTGTTTTTCCGCCGGCCGCAGATTGCGTTCGTAGACGATCTGCACGGTCTTCTCGCACGCGGCGAGCGCAAGGCCGGTGAGGCGGGCGGCGCGCAAGGCGGCGTCGGGACGCGTCGGGAAAAGCCGCTGATTCGGCCCGGCGAGCGTGGCAAGGTACTGGAGAATCACCGTCGAGTCCATCACGGTCTGGCCGTTGTCGGCGATCAGCGTGGGCGCCTTGACAACGGGATTAATTTTCGCGAACTGGTCGTAGGTGCTGAACACCGAGATCGACTCGTGCTCGAATTCCAGCTTCAACAATTTGAGGCAGATAGCGACCCGGCGTACGTAGGGCGAATCCAGCATTCCGATCAGTTTCATCTCATTCCCGTTAGAACATCTATCATGGCGCGCCCGAACTCCTCATGGCCGTGCAGCTCCGCTTCGGGCCTGGGTCAGGGCACATCGAACCGATAGGTTAAGCATCTCCGCGGCGCAAAAAAAGCGACAATTAACGACGATTTGCGTCAGAATTTCTTACATGAAACCGATCCCGCCTTTGACCGCGCTGCGCTGCTTCGAGGCCGTCGCCCGTTTGGGCGGCGTGACGCAGGCCGCGCGCGAATTGCATGTCACGCACTCGGCGGTGAGTCAGCAGATCAAGGTGCTGGAAGATTCGATGGGCGTCGCGCTGTTCATGCGGGAGGCGCGCGGGCTGCGGTTGACCGAGGAGGGGCGGCTTTACGCGCTCGACATCCGCATGGCGTTGCGCGACATCAGCCATGCGACGCGCCGCGCGCAGGCGCGCCCGCACGAAAGCGAGTTGGTGATCAGCACCTTGCCGTCGTTCGCGCAGCATTGGCTCGTGCCGCGTCTCGCCAGTTTTCGCGACGCGCATCCGTACTACCGGATTCGCCTGCAGACGAGCTTGCAGGTCGAGGATTTCCGCCAGGGCGCGAGCGATATCGGCATCCGCATGGGACAGGGGCATTGGCCCGACGTCGCGCAACAGAAGCTGTTCGACGACGAGATGGTGGTGGTGGCCGCGCCGCATTTCACGCTGGCGCCGCATGGCCGCTTGCCTTTGAGCGCAGCGGAAGTGCTGGCCTGTCCGCTGATCTCGAGTCCCGATACGCCGTGGCACGACTGGTGTCAGGCGGCGCAGGTGGCGAAGCCGGCCGAGGGAGCCGTAGTGCTGTCGGCAAACGATTCGAATATCGTGATCGGCGCAGTGCTGCAAGGCCAGGGCGTCGCGCTCGAGCGGCGCAGCCTGGTTGCGTATGCGCTGGCGCGCGGCGAACTGGTGCAGATCACCGATATCCGCGTGCCGTACCGTTATCCCTATTGGCTGGTCTGGCCGCAACGCGAAATGCTCAATGCCTCGCAGGCGCATTTCGCGCAGTGGATCGAAGGGCAGGTCGACGCCTATCTGCGCAGCAGTGGCGCGCCAGCCGCAGCGATGCGTGCGGGTTAGCCCGTATTCATTCGCATAAACCGTTTTGCGCGGGGGTTTGGGTCGGCTATATTCGTGGTTCCCATCTCAGACCGCGCTGGGAACCACGAAGCACGATTCATGTGGCGTTGCGCCCGATTTTCGCTGCTTGCACTGAGTCATGGGCGTTGCGCCGTCGACTATCCCAATCTGATTGATCCGGCTGGAGAGAGCAATGACGTCGTCACCTGCAAAGAAACTGTCTGTGTTGCTGGCATCGGTTGTATTGAGCGTGGCTTGCGCCGCGCCGGCGTTCGCCCAGAGCGGCGGCGGCGGCGGCGGTCCCGCGGGGAACGACTCAGACGCGGCGGTTCCGTCGGCCGCATCGAAAGCGGCGCCGTCCACCAAAGCTCAGCGCAAGGCCGCGCGCAAGCAGGCGCGGGCGAAGAAAAATGCCGAGTTGAAGAAGTTGGAGGCCAACGGCTATCAGCCGTCGAGCACCGATCCGAACTATCCGAACGACATTCAGAAAGCGCAGAAGAAGGCGGGAATCGGCCAGGCAGCGAGTCAGTGACCCGGTACTACGGTTGAGAACGAACGAGGCGCCGCGGCGCCTCATTTTTTATTGTGCGCACTCAGGGCGCTCAGTCCAGCGCCGGCAGCGCGCGTGGACGCCGGTCGCTATCCGTGGCGACGTAGGTTAGCGTCGCTTCGGTGACCTTCACGAGATCTTCGGTCAGGCTCATGCGCTGCGCGTAGACTTCGACCGCCACGGTGACGGACGTGTTGCCCGTCTTGACGATGTCCGCGTAGAAACTCAGCAGATCGCCGACGAACACCGGCTGCTTGAACACGAACGAATTGACCGCAATGGTCGCCACCCGCCCGTTGGCGCGGCGGCTTGCCGGAATCGAGCCGGCAATGTCCACTTGCGCCATGATCCAGCCGCCGAACACGTCGCCGTGGACGTTCGCGTCCGAAGGCTGCGGCACGACGCGCAGCGCGCAGTGCTTTTGCGGGAGTTGAAGAATATCGGTCATTGGGGGCACTCTTGGGAAACGTGTTGGCTCGGTCGCCTCGACCGGCACGCAGGGCATCTCACGACGACGGTATGGCACGCACCGCGCGGCCAACGTGCCGCCCACGGCGGGCCAACCCATGAAAAGCGGCGCCAGCCGGCTTCTGCGACAATAGAAATATCAGGAATTGTACGGGAAAGCGCCCAGCGAGGTCGCGCGACAAAAAGCAGTGTGCCGGGTAGGCATGCCGCGGTCGGCGCGCCGCTGCGAACTCCGGCATTTCCACACTCTCCCCCGCCGATCCCCATGCGCCGCACGCCCTCGTCCGAACCTTCCCCGATCTCCACCCAGCCGCGCAACGACTGGCAGACGATCCTCTCGCTGCTGCCGTATCTCGCCACGTATAAATGGCGCGTCGGCTTTGCGCTGAGTTGCCTGATCGGCGCGAAGATCGCCAACCTCGGCGTGCCGATCGTGATGAAGCGGATTGTCGACGGGCTCGCCTCGGTGCAGCATCTCACGGCGCTCGGCCGCGCGCACGATTCGCCGGGGATCGTGTTGCTGGGCGGCATCGGCCTGCTGGTGGTCGCGTATGCAGTGGTGCGGTTGTCCACGTCGCTCTTCACCGAACTGCGCGAGATTCTGTTTTCGAAGGTGACCGAAAGCGCGGTGCGGCAACTCGCGCTGAAAGTGTTCCGCCATCTGCATGCGCTGTCGTTGCGCTTTCACCTCGAACGGCAGACGGGCGGCATGTCGCGCGATATCGAACGCGGTACGCGCGGCATCACTCAACTGATCTCGTATTCGCTCTACAGCATTCTGCCGACGCTCGTCGAAGTCGGGCTCGTGCTCGGTTTTTTCGTCGTCAAATACGAGGCGTATTACGCGGTGGTCACGTTCATCGCGCTGGCCGTGTATATCGTCTTCACGGTGAAGGTCACGGAGTGGCGCACGCATTTTCGCCGCACCATGAACGATCTCGATTCGAAGGCGAATTCACGCGCGATCGATTCGCTGCTCAACTACGAGACGGTCAAGTACTTCGGCAACGAAGAGTGGGAAGCGAGCCGCTACGACGAAAACCTCAAGCGCTATCGCACGGCGGCGATCAAGTCGCAGCGCTCGCTGTCGGCGCTGAACTTCGGGCAGCAGGCGATCATCGGCACAGGGCTCGTGTTCATTCTGTGGCGCGCCACGCAAGGCGTGATGGCCGGGCGTCTCACGCTCGGCGATCTGGTGCTGATCAACACCTTCATGCTGCAGCTTTATATTCCGCTGAATTTTCTCGGCGTGGTGTATCGCGAGTTGAAGCAGAGCCTCACCGATATGGACCGCATGTTCACGCTGCTCGGCGCCGCGCAGGAAGTGCCTGATCTCGAGGGCGCTCCCGCGCTGCGCGTGAGCGGCGCGCAGGTGCGCTTCGAGCGGGTGAACTTCGCGTACGAACCGGCGCGGCAGATTCTGCACGACGTGAGCTTTACGATTCCCGCCGGTACCACGACCGCGGTGGTCGGCCATAGCGGTTCGGGCAAATCGACCCTCGCGCGGTTGATGTTCCGTTTCTACGATCTGGACCGCGCGACGGGCGGTGCGATTACCATCGACGGTCAGGATATTCGCGACGTCGCGCAGGATTCGCTACGCGCGTCGATCGGCATCGTGCCGCAGGATACGGTGCTGTTCAACGATTCGATCTACTACAACATCGCTTACGGCCGGCCATCTGCGACACGCGACGAAGTGATCGCGGCGGCGCGCGCGGCGCATATTCACGAATTCATCGAAGGGCTGCCGAAGGGCTATGACACGCCGGTCGGCGAACGCGGCCTGAAATTGTCCGGCGGTGAAAAGCAGCGCGTGGCGATTGCACGGACCATCCTCAAGAACCCGCCGATCCTGTTGTTCGACGAAGCGACCTCGGCACTCGATTCTCGTTCCGAGCGCGCCATTCAGCACGAGCTTGATCAGATCGCCCGCGAGCGCACCACGTTGATCATCGCGCACCGGCTTTCGACAGTGGTGCACGCACAGCAGATCATCGTGATGGACAAAGGGCGGATCGTCGAGCGTGGCACGCATGCGGAACTGCTGCGCGCGAACGGCCTGTTCGCGCAGATGTGGGCGTTGCAGCAGCAACGCGCGGCGGAAGCGCCGGAAGCAGTGGAAACGGTGGGTGCGGGGGGCGGCGGGCGATAAATTTGCGCGGCGATTTTTCGCGTTGTCTCGTGCAATGCCGCGCGAAACTTTTGCGCCGAACGCCGAACGCCGAACGCCGAACGCCGAACGCCGAACGCCGAACGCCGAACGCCGAACTTCTAGCGCCTGCCGTCTGGCACGCGCAAACGCTGATCCAGTTCACCCAACTGCGCCGGCGTGCCGACGTTCTCCCACAAGCCCTCGTACAACTCGCCGCTGGCGAGCCTGCGTGCGATGGTGTCGCGATAGTACGGCGTGAGCGCGCGCCGCGTGCCGAGTGGCAGATCGCGGAACATGCGCGTGTCGTAGAGCCCGATATTGCCGAACGTGAAGCGCGGCTGGGCGTCGAGCGAGAGCAGGCCGCCGTCCACCAGACCAAAGTCGCCGTTCGGATGAAACGCCGGGTTCGGCACCATCACCAGATGCATGCCCGGCTCGGGCAAGGCCTGCAATCTTTCGGCGTGCGCATTCAGCGTCGCGTAATCGAAGTCGGCGTAAACGTCGCCGCTGACCGCGACGAACACTTCGCTCGCGCCGTCATCTTCGAGCAGCGGCAACGCCTGCACGATGCCGCCCGCGGTCTCCAGCGCCTCGCGTTCCGCCGAATAGCGCAACTGGACTTGCCAGCGCGAACCGTCGCCGAGGGTGGCTTCGATCTGCTCGCCGAGCCATGCGTGGTTGATCACAATGGTGCGAAAGCCCGCCTGCGCGAGCCGTTCGATCTGCCACACGATCAGCGGCTTGCCGCCCACGTCGAGCAACGGCTTGGGACATGTGTCGGTCAACGGACGCATGCGCTCGCCGCGACCGGCGGCGAAAATCATCGCTTTCTTCAGGGACATCGTCATCGGTCAGAAGGTGTAGCCGACTTCGTTCGCGCGGCCTTCGAGATCGTCGAGGAGCTTGGCGAACGGACGCAGCGGGGCATAGCGCTCGGCGACCTTGCGCGCGTAGCCGATGAAACGCGGCAGGTCCTTCATGTAGTGCGGTTTACCGTCGCGATAGTTGATCCGGCAAAACAGGCCCAGCACCTTGATGTGCCGTTGCAGACCCATCCATTCGATCTGGCGGTAGAACTCGCCGAAATCGGGATCGACCGGCAGGCCGGCTTTTTTCGCCCGTTCCCAGTAATACACGAAGCAATCCAGCTCGAACTCTTCGTCCCAGCTCAGAAACGCGTCGCGCAACAGCGAGGCGACGTCGTAAGTGATCGGGCCGTACACCGCGTCCTGGAAGTCCAGCACGCCGGGGTTCACGGGATTCGCCTCGGCGGCGATCATCAGATTGCGCGGCATGAAGTCGCGCAGCATGAACACTTGCGGTTGCGCGCGGGCGCTCGCGATCAGCAGCGCAAAGGTGCGATCGAGCACGCCACGGATTTTTTCGTCCGCTTGTTCGTCCGTCCCGCGGCCCAGATGGCGGCCGAGGAACCACTCCGGCATCAACTCCATCTCGCGGCGCAGGAAGGCTTCGTCGAACGGTGGCAGCACGTCTTCGCGCGAGGTGAGTTGCCAGCGGATCAGCGCGTCGAGCGCGTCGCGCATCAGCGAGCGGGCGCGGCGCGGGTCGTCCGCGTTCTGCGCTTCGGTTAGCGCGCCGAGGTACGAAGCCGTGCCCAGATCGGTGACGAGCATGAAGCCGGCCTCGAAATCGACCTCCAGCACACGCGGCACGTGCACGTCGGCGGCCGCGAGCAACTGCGCGACCTGCACGAATTCGCGGCACTTTTCGGGCGGCGGGGCATCGACGGCGATCAGCGTGCCGTTGCTTTCGCCTTCCGCCGCCTTACCGGCGAGCCGGAAATAGCGGCGAAAACTGGCGTCGGACGAAGCCGGAACAAGTGTGTCGAGCTCGAGCGAATAGCGCGCCGCGTGGCCTTTCAGCCAGGCTTTGAGCAGGTCGAGACGGGTATCGGTGGAGTCTTGGGATGGGGGCAGCGTCATGAAAACCGGCGGCAAATTCAGAGGGGCAACGTCTTGCCATATAATACCCCACGACTTTTTTGACGCGGCTCACGCCAGCTTTTCGCGTATTCCGCTTTACCGCCCGCCTCATCGTTCAACAGATTGTAAATATTGATGTGCAGCCGACTGTCACGGTCGGGATGTGCAGGCGGTGGACCGTGACTGCAGATGCTGACGGACGAGCCGATTCGCCAAACGATACATGCCGCCTAGACAGCTTTCCCAAACGACTCCCTCTTGTGCTGTTGTGCCGCGCAAAAGGCGGCTCGTCGCGGCGTTGATCGCCGTTCCGGGCCTGATGCCCGCGCTTGCGCACGCCCAGCTGGTGGGGGAAGCCGCGCAGCCGCAACCTATCGACGCGCCCTGGGGCATGCAACTCGCCCCGCAGCTCGAAGACCATCCGTTGCAGACGGGCCAGAAGCCAGCCACGTTCGTGCTCGGCGACGCGACCACCGGCACCAGCGACCAGGACATGGCCGCCAAGGGCTCGGCCGAGGTGCGCCGCAATACGGTCGTGATCAAGGCCGACGCGCTGCACTACGACCAGGACACGGACATGGCCGATGCGTACGGCCAGGTCCACGTGGTCAACAACGGCAGTTCGTTCGTCGGCCCGGAAGCGCACATGCGCGTGGATTCGAGCGAAGGTTTCATGACCGCGCCGAAGTACCACTTCAACGTGACGGGCGGCTCGGGCAGCGCGGAGCGCGTCGACCTGCTCGACAACGAGCGCTCGGTGTTCACGAAGGGCACTTACACGGCCTGCGCGTGCGCGGACGATCCGGCCTGGTACATCAGGGGCAGCGAGTTCGATTTCGATACCGGCGCGGACGAGGGCGTCGCCCACAACGGCGTGCTGTTCTTCCAGGGCGTGCCGGTGTTCGCCTCGCCCTGGCTGTCGTTTCCGCTTTCGGGCGAGCGGCGCAGCGGGGTTCTGCCGCCCACCTTCTCGCTGAGTTCGTCGAACGGCTTCGAACTGTCGGTGCCGTATTACTTCAATATCGCGCCGAATCGCGATCTGACGGTAACGCCGCGCGTGATTTCCAAGCGCGGCGTGCAGTTGCAGTCCACGTTCCGTTATCTGTCGCCCACGTATTCCGGCTCGATCACCGGCGAGTTCCTGCCGGACGATCATCTGACCAAGACCAACCGCTACGCGCTGTACATCCAGCACAACCAGAACTTCGGCAACGGGTTCGGCGGCTACATCTACTACAACAAGGTTTCGGACAACACGTATCCGGAAGACCTGTCGTCGTCGGTCAGTCAGTTCATGAACGGCACCCAGCTCCTGTATCAACAGGAAGCCGGGTTGACCTACAGCAACGGCCCGTGGTCGGTGCTCGCGCGCGAACAGCACTGGCAGACGCTGGCGCCTTCAACGGCGCCGTACGGGCGCGAGCCGCAGTTGAACGTGAAGTACGCGAAGTACAACGTCGGCGGCTTCGACTACGGCGCGGAAGCCGACTACACGAATTTCACCATCACCACCGCGGACCAGACCGAAGGTCAGCGGGTGATGTTCAACCCGTACCTCGCGTATTCCGTGGTCGGGCCGGGTTACTTCGTCACGCCAAAGGTGCAGTGGCACTTTGCGTCGTACAACCTGCGCAATATTCACGACGACGTGCCGATCGGCACGCCGAAGAACTTCACCGAATCGATCCCGACGTTCACCTTCGACACGGGCCTGATCTTCGACCGTTCGGTGCGCATCTTCGGCCAGGATTACATCCAGACGCTCGAGCCGCGCCTGTATTACGTGTACACGCCGTATCGCAATCAGGAATCCGCGCCGCTGTTCGACACCGCCGACTCCGACTTCGGCCTGGCGGAAATCTTCACGCCGAACACCTTCGTCGGTAATGACCGGATCGCCGACGCGAACCGCCTGACGGCCGCTCTCACCACGCGCTTCATCGACGCGGCCACGGGCGACGAGCGGGCGCGTTTCGTGATCGCGCAGCAGTACTATTTCCAGGACCAGCGCGTCACGCTGCAGCCTACGCAGACCAGCACGCAGGCCACGCATTCGGACCTGATCGCGGGTGCGTCGTTCAAGCTCGGCGCCGGTTTCGCTTCGGAAACGGCGTTCCAATATAATGCCGACAACAACCAGTTGGTGAAGACGAGCATCGGCTTCGGGTTCAGTCCCGCCACCGGCAAGGTGATCAACGTCGGGTACCGTTACACCCGCGCGAACACCACGCTGGACAACCAGCCGATCAATCAGGTGCTGATCTCGGGGCAATGGCCGCTCACGCATCGGGTGTTTGGCGTGGGCCGTTTCAATTACGACCTGGGCGGTCATCGCATCGTCGACGGTCTGGTCGGCCTGCAGTACGACGCCGATTGCTGGACGCTCGGCGCGGGGATCCAGCGCTACGCGAACGGTCTGAACACCTCGGGGCAGAATCAGTCGAGCACGCGGTTCCTCGCGCAGTTGACGTTCAAGGGCTTGTCGAGCGTCGACAACGGGCTGATGAGCGCGTTCCGCGCCAGCGTGGCGGGCTATACGCCGTTGCCGCCGCCGCCGCCGCCGGAATCGCGTTTCACCAATTACGAATGACGCTCGCCCGATCATTTATAAAGTGCGAAAAGACGGGCCAGGCGCGCCCGACATCATTGGAGTATCTGTGGCAATCATGAAAAAGCTTCGCTTGGCAACGCTTGCGGCCGGTCTGGCCGCCGCGGCGTCTTTCCTGTCGGTCGCGCCGGTGCAGGCGCAGGCGCTGGGCGGCAGTAGCGGCCAGACGGTCGACACCATTGCCGCAGTGGTCAACAACGGTGTCATCACGCGGCGCGAACTCGACGAACGCATGAGCCTGATCACCCGCCGCCTGAACCAGCAGAACGCGCCGGTCCCGCCGATGGACCAGTTGCGTCAGCAGGTGCTCAACCAGATGGTGCTGGAGCGCATCCAGTTGCAAAAGGCGAAAGAAGACAACATCAACATCGACGACGCCACCGTGCAGAAAACGCTCGAACGGCTGGCGGCGGCGAACAACCTGTCGCTCGACGTGTACCGCTCGCGCATCGAGGCGCAAGGGGTGCCCTGGAGCACGTTCACCAGTGACGCGCGCACCGAACTCACGCTCTCGCGCCTGCGCGAGAAGGAAGTGGACAGCAAGGTCACGGTGTCGGACGCCGAAGTCGCGAACTACATCGCCAGTCAGCGTGGCCCGAACGCCGGCGCGACGAGCGACCTGCATCTGCAGCACATTTTCCTGAAGGCGCCGTTGAACGCGTCGGAGACGGATATCGAAGCGGCGCAACAGAAGGCCCAGGCGTTGCTTGCCGAAGCAAAGAGCGGCGCCAATTTCGACAAGCTGGCGAAGTCGAATTCGCAGGCGCCGGATGCATCGAAAGGCGGCGATATCGGTTTCGTTTCGCCGTCGAAGCTGCCGGCTGAAGTCGTCAAGGCTGTCTCGACGATGCGTCCCGGCGAAGTCAGTCCGGATCTGATCCGCACCAACGACGGTTTCGAAATCGTGCGTCTGGTCGATCGCCGTGCGGGTCAGGGCACCAGCTCGGACGCGCCGAAGCTCGTGCAAACGCACGTGCGCCACATTCTGCTGCGCGTCGGCGACGGCATGTCGGAACCGCAAGCGCGTCAGAAGCTGCTTGAAATCAAGAAAGAAATCGCTGCGGGCGGCGACTTCTCGAAATTCGCGCATACTTACTCGCAAGACGGTTCGTCGTCGCAAGGCGGCGACCTCGGCTGGATCAGCCCGGGCGAGACGGTGCCGGAATTCGAGCGCGCCATGAACAACCTGCAGGACGGCCAGATCAGCGATCCGGTCCGCAGTGAATACGGCTATCACCTGATTCAGGTGCTGGGCCGTCGCGAATCCGAAGGTTCGGTTTCGCAGCAGATGGATCTGGCGCGCCAGGCCATCGGTCAGCGCAAGGCGGAACAGGCCTACGCCGACTGGTTGCGCGAACTGCGCGACACCGCGTATGTGGAAGTGAAGCCCACTTTGTCGAGCACGCAATAACCGTCATGACAAGCGCCACCCAGTCCGCCCGCCCACCGTTGCAGATCGCGATCACGACCGGCGAGCCCGCCGGCGTCGGTCCCGAATTGACGGTGCAGGCACTGGCGGGCGCGGCGGCGCATTGGCCCCACGCGCAGTTCACCGTGCTGGGCGACGCAGACCTGCTCGCCGAACGCGCGCGCGCCGTGGGTGTGGACTGGAGCGCGCTGACGGCGGACGGCAAGCGCGTGCGCGTGCAGCACCGGCCGCTCGGAGCGCCTGCCGTTGCGGGCAAGCTCAACCCGGCCAACGGCCGCTACGTGCTCGACCTGCTCGACAGCGCGATCGACGGCGCGGTAGCGGGCACGTTCGACGCCATCGTCACCGCGCCGCTGCAAAAGAGCACCATCAACGATGCCGGCGTGCCGTTCACCGGTCACACCGAATATCTGGCCGAGCGCACGCATACGCCGCGTGTGGTGATGATGCTGGCCGGCACGGGCAAGCGTCCGTTGCGCGTCGCACTGGCGACCACGCATCTGCCGCTCAAGGATGTGTCCGCCGCGTTGTCCATCGAAGGCATTGTCGAGACGCTGCGCATCATCGATCACGATTTGCGGCATCACTTCGGCTTGCCGGCGCCGCGCATCCTCGTGACGGGGCTGAACCCGCACGCGGGCGAGAACGGCTATCTGGGCCGCGAGGAAATCGAGGTCATCACGCCGGCGCTGAAGCTCGCGGAGGCTCAAGGCATCGACGCGCGCGGTCCGTACCCGGCCGACACGCTGTTCCAGCCGCGTTATCTGGACGAGGCCGATTGCGTGCTGGCCATGTTCCACGATCAGGGCTTGCCGGTGTTGAAGTACGCCACGTTCGGCGAAGGCATCAATGTCACGCTCGGATTGCCGATTATCCGCACCTCGGTCGATCACGGCACCGCGCTCGATCTGGCCGGCACCGGCCGCGCCGACGCGGGCAGCCTGATCGCGGCGATCGAGACGGCGGTGTCGATGGCGCAGCACCGCCGCGCGGGCTGATGCTCGGCGCCGCCGTGCCGCTGCTCGCGTGTGTCCTGCCGCTAGCAGCAGCGTATGCGGCTTGGCGAGCGCTCCGGGCGCATTCGGCAAGTGCGCGCCGCTCAGCCAGTTCCTTTTCTTAAGCAGTTCTCTTTCTTAGCGTTTCTTCGATGTCCACCAGCAGACAGCAACAGGGCCGGCACCAAGGTCATATCGCGCGCAAGCGTTTCGGTCAGAACTTTCTGGTCGACATGGGCGTGATCGATTCGATCGTCGATGTCATCCGGCCGCAACGCGGCGAGCGCATGGTCGAGATCGGGCCGGGTCTCGGCGCGCTCACCGAACCGCTGATCGAGCGTCTGGCCACGCCGGAAGCGCCCTTGCACGCCGTCGAACTCGACCGCGATCTGATTGGCCGACTAAAGACGAAATTCGGCGGCCTGCTCGAACTGCACGCCGGCGACGCGCTCGCGTTCGACTTCGGCTCGCTGGCCGCGCCAGGCGAGAAAGCGTCGCTGCGCATTGTCGGCAATCTGCCGTACAACATTTCGAGCCCGCTGCTGTTTCATCTGACGTCGTTCGCGCATCGCGTGATCGATCAGCACTTTATGTTGCAGAACGAAGTGGTCGAGCGGATGGTGGCGGAGCCGGGCACCAAGGCGTTCAGTCGTCTCTCGGTGATGCTGCAATACCGCTACGTGATCGACAAGCAACTCGACGTGCCGCCCGAAGCATTCAACCCGCCGCCGAAAGTGGATTCGGCGATCGTGCGGATGATTCCATACGAGCTGCATGAGTTGGCGCCGGTGGATGAGCGCGTGCTCGGCGAAGTGGTGACGGCCGCGTTCTCGCAGCGTCGCAAGATGTTGCGCAACACGCTCGCCGCGTATCGTGATTCGGTGGATTTCGAGGCGCTTGGTTTCGACCTGCAACGCCGCGCCGAAGACGTGCCGGTGGACGAATACGTGCGCGTGGCGCAGATCGTGGCGGCCAAAGCCTAGGCCTTGGCGGAGTAGCGAGACTGCGATCTCGAATGACGCGATGCACTAGCCCGTCACGCGCTTCGCCGGTGCGTTGACCAGCGCAATGCCGGTCAACACCAACACCGCGGCCATCAGAAAGCGCAGGCTGAACGACTCGCCGAGCAGCAGCACGCCGAAGGTCACGCCGAACAGCGGCGTGAGAAACGAAAACACCGACAGGCGCGACGCGATATAGCGCGTCAGCAACCAGAACCACAGCAGATAGCTGACGAACGCCACGATCACCGCCTGATAAGCGAGGCTCACCACGGTCAGCGGCGTGACGGTTTCGACATGTGCCTGGCCGAGTCCGAGCGCAAGCGCGAGCAGCACCACCGCCGACACCATCAATTGATAAAACAGCGTCTTGCTGGCGCTCGATTGAGCGAGCCGCGTGGCGCGCACCACCACGGTTGTCGCGGCCCACGTGATGCCGCCCAGCACCCCAAGCGCGTCGCCCGCGACACCCGCCAGCAGCGAACCGCCGGCGGCGCGGCCGTGCAGGAACCCGTCCGCGAAGGCGAGCGAGATGCCCGCGAACGCCACGACGATACCGGCCCACTGAATCCGCCGCATGCGCTCGCCGTCGACGAACCAGTGCAGGCCGAGCGCCGTGAAGCACGGCGCGGTGTACAGAAAGACCGCCATGCGCGACGCGCTGGTCAGCGTCAGGCCGAGAAAAATGCACACGAACTCGCCCGCGAACAGCACGCCCGCGAGCAGGCCGGCGCCCAGGGTGCCGTCGTCGCGAAAGAGCGGCGTGCCGCGTGAGCGCGCCCAGGCCCACACCAGTACCGATGCAATCGCCGAACGCAGGCCGGCCTGGAAGACCGGCGGCACTGCCGCATTGGTGCTTTTGATCGCGACTTGCTGGAGGCCCCAGATCGCGCACAGGCCGATCATCAGCAGGATGGCGAAGCTATCCGGGGCGCGGCGTGCGGGCAGGGCGGAGGTGCTCATGGGCGGTGTCGAGTCGGAAACAGCTCGTACGATAGCAAACCTGCCCAAGCCGCCCGCCGATGACCCCATTGGCTACGCGTGCATCTTTCAGCCCGCAAGCGAGGCCGCAAGCGTTTTTGCCGACTTAACAACACCTGCGTCAGACTAATTTCGCACGGCCCGCGTTTCGCGCTAAGGTTCTGCCACTAACGTTTTGTCAGGGAAATTCCAAGCAGACGAACTCGATCCGCGCGACGCGGAGCCTGTACGAGGAGAAGCTATGAAGAACGTAGGCAGGTGGGCAGCGGTCGCGGTACCCGCGGCATTGGCGTCGTTGGGGTGTCAGTGGGCACACGCGCAATCCAGCGTGACGCTGTATGGCGTGGTCGACGAAAGCGTGCGCTACCTGACTCACGTCAACAAGGCCGGCGATTCGTCGATCGGACTCGGCACGGGCGGCATGACGCAGAGCCGCTGGGGGCTGAAGGGCGTCGAGGATCTCGGTGGCGGCTGGTCTACTTTCTTCAAGCTCGAAAACCGCATTTACATCAATAGCGGCCAAAGCGATCCCACGCTGCCATTCTTCAATGAAGCACAGGTCGGCGTGCGATCGGATTCATACGGCCAGATCATCCTCGGGCGGCAGTACAACGTCGTGATCGAAGGGGTCACGGTGGCCGGTTACGGCAGCAATTGGTGGATCCCGTACGACTTCAGTTTTCAACCTGAAATCACCATGACGGGCGGCATCTGGACCAGCAACCAGGTGCAATATCAGGCGCGATATAACGGCTTCACATTCGCGGCCGGCTACGCATTCGGCGGCAACGCGGGCAATTCTTATGGCAGTCAGATCGGCGCGGCCGCGGCTTATAAGCCGGAAGGCGGTCCGTTCAGCCTCGGCGGCGCGTACGAAGTGTCGAAAGATTCGGTCAACGGCGCGGCCGCGAAGACATGGACATTCGGCGGCGCGTACACGTGGAATCTGACGCGTTTTTCCGCCGGCTACATCGTCAATCAGAACGACGCGGGCTTTTCGAATTTTGCCAACGGGCCATTTACCGCGCCGGTGCTGGCGGCGCTCAAGTACACCGACTTCGCGCGGCGCCGCATGATCATGGGCGGCATCTCGCAACAGGTCAGCAATAAATGGCACTTCGCCGCGAACGTCTGGCGCACCTTGCAGGACGGCAAGTCCGCTGCGCAGGACGGCTCGGCCTGGCAATTTCAACTGGTCGCCGACTACAACCTGTCCCGCCGCACCGACGTCTACGTGGAAGGCGATTATTCGCTGTACCGCGGCGGTCTGATCGGCGCGCAGCTGCAGGGCGTCAACGGCGTGGGGCTCGCGCAGAAGGGCTCGCAGATCGGCCTGATGGCAGGCTTGCGGCATCAGTTCTGAGTACTGATTTAAAGTGGCACGCCCTGCAGCGCCGCGTGATTCGGGGTAAATTGAGGGTCTCGTTACCACGCAACAGGGAGTGCACAATGCGCCTGCTTCACACCATGCTCCGGGTCGGCGACCTGGATCGTTCGATTGCCTTCTACACCGAATTGCTCGGCATGAAACTGCTGCGCCGCGAAGACTATCCGGACGGCAAATTCACGCTGGCATTCGTCGGTTACGAAGATGAGCGCGACGGCACCGTGCTCGAACTCACCCACAACTGGGACACGCCTTCGTATGACCTCGGCACCGGCTTCGGCCACCTCGCAGTCGAAGTGGAAGACGCCTACGCCGCCTGTGACAAGATCAAGGCACAAGGCGGCACGGTCGTGCGCGAAGCCGGCCCGATGAAACACGGCACGACCGTGATCGCTTTCGTCACGGACCCGGACGGCTACAAGATCGAGTTCATCCAGAAGAAGAAATAAGGCCGGCGGCAGGGCGAGGTCAAAGAATGAATAACATCAATCCCTACTTCAAGGAACTCGACGAGATCCACGTCGAAATTCAGGCCCTGTTCGACGGTTCCGCCGATGAAGGCGCGCTGCAGCGAATCATGGCGCGCTTCGCCCCGCAATTCACGCTGGTCATGACGTCGGGCGTCGCACTGGATCACGCCGGCGTGCGCGAGATTTTCTCGAAGCTGCACGGCGCGCGTCCAGGCTCGCAAATCACGATCCGCGACAGGGAGATCGTCGCCGAATATCCGTCCGGGGCGGTGTTGAAATATCGCGAGTATCAGCGCGACAGTTCCGGCAACGCGAACGTGCGGCGCTCCACGGCGGTGATGGATCTCGACGCGCACGGCAAGGTGACGTGGCGTCATCTGCAGGAAACTTTGTGCTCGGAATGAGCAGAAGTGAGTGACAAACCGGCGCTTCGGTTTGAAATCGAAGCGCCGGTTTTCAAGGCGTGAAGAGGCGTTAAAGCGTAGGCAGCAATTCCGGCGGATGCGACTTCAGCGTCTGCCGCGCTTCGCGAAACTCCGGAAAAATCGATTCCACTGTTTGCCAGAAGCGCGGGCTGTGATTCATTTCACGCAGATGCGCGAGTTCGTGCGCGACGACGTAATCGATGATGGAAAGCGGGAAGTGAATCAGCCGCCAGTTCAGGCGAATCTTGCCGTCACTCGAACAACTGCCCCAACGCGTCGCCGCTGACGAAAGCGAGTACGCGCGATAGTTCACGCCCAGTTTCTCCGCGTAAATCGCGAGGCGCTCGCCGAACAGCCGCTTCGCCTCACCCTGCAGCCAGCCTTGCACGCGATCCTTGATCTGCTGCGGATCCGCTTGCAAGGGCAGTGGCACTTGCAGCGCCGCATCTTGCGCGCTGAACGCGAGCATGCCTTGCGGCGCGCCGAGTTTCACTCGCACGGGCTGACCGAGATACGGCACTTCGGCGCCATCTTTCCAATCGACCTTCGGCAACGCGCGTTGTTCGACCCGCGTCTGCCACTCGATCAGCTTCGTGAAGATCCAGCGCTGCTTTTCGGTGATCGCGGTTTCGATATCGGCGAGCGTGACCCAGCGCGGCGCGGTGATCGTGAGACCCGTGCTGTCGATCGCGAAACCGATCGAGCGGCGCGCCGAACGCTTGAGGGCGTAGTGGAGCGTGCGTGAGCCGATCGCGAGACTGCGCAGCTTGCTGCCATCCGGCGCGAGCGGCACGGCGGGCTGCTGGCCGCCTGGCGAGTTCTGCGAAGCGCCTGGCGTCGGTGCGGAAGGTGACGGGGACGACGACGTCGACCCCGGCTCGGCAAAGAGCGGGAGATCGAGTTGCCGGTTATCGAGCGCCGCAGCGGGCTGCGGCGTAGGAAACTTCTGCATCGGATTCGGCTTCGCGCAAATACGCCTTCGAGGGCGTGGGCGCGTCAGATTGGTGCGGCGGCGGAACTGCTTTCCGCCGCGCGGTACGCAGTAGGATCGATGCGACGCATTTCAGCTTCGATCCACTGTTCGACGCGCGTGTTCACTTCATCGGGCGTGAGCCCCGTCGTCTCGATCGGCTTGCCGATCGACACTGTGACTATACCCGCATATTTGAGAAACGAGTTGCGAGGCCACACACGTCCTGCGTTGTGCGCAATCGGCACGACCGGTGCGCCGGTGGCCGTCGCGAAACGCGCACCGCCGGTTTTGTACTTGCCTTGCTTGCCGGTGGGCGTGCGCGTGCCTTCCGGAAACATGATGACCCAGGCGCCTTCGGCCATGCGCGCATTGCCTTGCCTGATCACCGACTCGAACGCGTACTTGCCTTCCTTGCGATCGATATGAACCATCTTCAGCATGCCGAGCGCCCAACCGAAGAAAGGCACGTACAGCAGCTCGCGCTTGAACACGTAGCACAGCGGCCGAGGCATCAGCGCCGGAAACGCCAGCGTTTCCCAAGCCGATTGATGTTTGGAGAGCAGCACGGCGGGACCGTTGGGCAGGTTCTCGAAGCCTTCGATGTTGTAGCGGATACCGTTGAGCCAGCGCACCGTATGCAGCGTCGCGCGGCACCAGCCGGCCGCCATCCAGTAGCGATTGTCGGCGCGCATGAACGGGAATGCGATGAAGCATGCAGTCGCGTACGGCACCGTGAACAGAACGAAATAGATCAGCAGAAGCAAAGAACGAATGAAGCGCATCGGCGTGGTCAGTGAGGGTTGGGGACGCGCGCGGCGCGCGTCACTCTTGAGCGTCGGCGAGGAAGTCGAGCGCGAAGGCACGCAGGTCGTCGTGGACGATCGTACCGTCGGGCAAGCCGCCGGCATCCAGCGTTTTGCGGCCCTTGCCGGTCAGCACCAGATGAGGCGGATGGCCGAGCGACGCGCCTGCTTGCAGATCGCGCAGAGAGTCGCCGACCACCGGCGTGTGCTCCGGATCGACCTCGAAACGCTCGTTGATCATCTTCAGCATGCCGGGCCTCGGCTTGCGGCACTCGCAGTGATCTTCCGACGTATGCGGGCAGAAGAACACCGCGTCGATGCGCCCGCCGACCGCCGCCGCCATGCGATGCATTTTCAGATGCATGGCGTTGAGCGCGTTCATATCGAACAGGCCGCGGCCGATGCCCGACTGGTTGGTGGCGATCGCCACGCGATACCCGGCCTGATTCAGGCGCGCGATGGCTTCGAGCGAACCGGGCAGCGCCACCCATTCGTCCGGCGACTTGATGAACGCGTCGGAGTCGACGTTGATCACGCCGTCGCGGTCGAGGATCACCACTTTTTTGGTCGGCATGGCTGGGGGCTCAGGCGGCGAGTCGGGAAATGTCGGCGACGCAATTCATCTGCTGATGCAGTGCGCCGAGCAAAGCCAAACGGTTGGCGCGCAACGCCGGATCTTCAGCGTTGACCATCACGTCGTTGAAGAACGTGTCGACCGGTTCGCGCAATGCGGCGAGCGCGGTTAGCGCACCTGTGTAGTCGCGCGCGGCGAGTTGCGATTGCACGCGCGGCGCCACCTGTTCGAGTTGCGCGTGAAGGGCTTTTTCCGCCGCTTCGACGAGCAGTGTGACCTGCACGCCGCCGGTCGCCGCGCCTTCCGACTTCTTCAAAATGTTCGAGATGCGCTTGTTGGCTGCCGCGAGCGCGGCCGCTTCCGGCAACGCCGCGAATTCACGCACGGCATCCAGCCGCGCGACGATGTCGTCGAGACGCGTGGGGTTCAGCGCCAGCACCGCGTCGATTTCGCCCGGCGCGTAGCCGCGTTCGCGCAGCAGGCCGCGCAGACGGTCCATGCTGAACTCGTAAATGGCTTGCGTCGAATCGGTCACGTTCGGCACTGCGGCGAATTGCGCATAAGCGGTGCGCAGCAGTTCGACGAGATCGACCGGCAGTTGCTTCTCCACCAGAATGCGCAGCACGCCGAGCGCGTGGCGACGCAACGCGAACGGGTCTTTCTCGCCGGTGGGTTGCAGGCCGATGCCCCAGATGCCGACCAGCGTTTCGAGCTTGTCGGCCAGCGCGACGACGGTGCCGGTTGCGGTGGCCGGCAATGCGTCGCCTGAGAAACGCGGCTGATAATGTTCCGAGCACGCGAGCGCGACTTCTTCCGGCTCGCCGTCGTGCCGGGCGTAGTACGTGCCCATGGTGCCTTGCAACTCGGGGAATTCGCCCACCATGTCGGTGATCAGGTCGGCCTTGGCCAGACGCGCGGCACGCTTCGCGAGCGCCACGTCGGCGCCGATCAGTTCGGCAATCGCACCGGCCAGCGCTTCGACTCGCTCAACGCGTTGCAGCGCCGAGCCCAGCTTGTTGTGATACACGACGTTCGCGAGCAGCGGCACGCGATCCGCGAGCGGCTTCTTCTTGTCCTGCTCGAAGAAGAACTTCGCGTCCGCCAGACGCGGACGCACCACGCGTTCATTGCCTTCGACGATATCGCCCGGCGTGGGCGTCTCGATGTTCGAAACGATCAGGAAGCGCGAGCGCAGCTTGCCGTTCGCATCGGTCTGCGCGAAATATTTCTGGTTGGTCTGCATGGTGAGGATCAGGCATTCCTGCGGCACTTCCAGGAATTCGTCCTCGAAACGGCACGCGTACACCACCGGCCATTCGACCAGCGACGTCACTTCGTCCAGCAGCGATTCCGGCATCACCACCTGATCGCCGTCCGCTTGCGCGAGCAGTTGCGTGCGGATGGTTTCCTTGCGGTCGGCGAAATTCGCCACCACGTGGCCTTTATGCAGCAGCGTTTCGGCGTACGAGTCCGCATGCTGGATCTGCACGAAACCTTCGGAGAGGAAACGATGGCCGAGCGTGGTGTCGTCGGCGTCGATGCCGAGCGCGCTCACCGGCACGACCTGTTCGCCATGCAGCGCGGTGAGGCGATGCGCCGGACGCACGAACTGCACGTTGGTGCCGTCCGGGCGCTGATACGTCATGAACTTCGGGATCGGCAGCTTGGTGAGCGTTTCGTCGAGCGCGCTTTGCAGGCCGTCGGCGAGCGTGGCGCCCGGCGCGGCGTAACGCAGGAAGAAGGCCTCGGCCTTGCCGTCCTGCGCGCGCTCCAGGTCGCTCACCGAAAAATCGGGGAAGCCGAGCGCAGCGAGTTTCTTGGCGAGCGGCGCGGTGGGCTGGCCGTCTTTATCCAGCGCGACGGAAACCGGCAGCACTTTCTCCCGCACGTGTTTTTCCGGCGCGACCGCGCGCACGTTCTTGATCGTGACAGCGAGGCGGCGCGGCGTGGCATACCGTTCGAACGACAGTTCGCCTTCGACCAGGTCGCGCGCCGCGAGGCGCTGCGCAATGCCTTCCGCGAAGGCGTCGCCGAGACGCGCGAGCGCTTTCGGCGGCAGTTCTTCGGTCAGCAGCTCGACGAGCAGGGTAGCTTGGTGGGGTTGAGTCATTTCTTGATGTTCTCGTCAGTCCGGGTCGATCTTGCGTTCGACTTTGAGCGGCGGCGCCCACGCGGGCATCGCGGCGTCCTGTTCGTCGGTCGTGAGGCCGGGCACGCCGTGCACCGGATTGCCGAGCATCGGGAAGCCGAGCTTTTCGCGCGAATCGTAGTAGGCCTGCGCGACCAGCTTCGACAGCGCGCGAATGCGGCCGATGTATGCCGCGCGCTCCGTGACCGAGATGGCGCCGCGCGCGTCGAGCAGGTTGAACGTGTGGCCGGCCTTTAGCACGAGCTCATAGGCGGGCAACGCGATCTGCGCTTCGATCATGCGCTTCGCTTCGGCCTCGTAGCTGTTGAAGATCGAAAACAGCAGTTCGACGTTCGCGTATTCGAAGTTATAAGTGGACTGTTCGACTTCGTTCTGGTGGTACACGTCGCCGTAAGTGAGGCGACGCAGTTCCGGGCCGTTCGGGCCTTGCTCTTCCCACTCGGTCCAGACGAGGTCGTAGACGTTCTCGACCTTCTGCAGATACATGGCGAGGCGTTCGAGCCCGTACGTGATTTCGCCGAGCACCGGTTTGCAATCCAGACCGCCCACTTGCTGGAAGTACGTGAACTGGGTCACTTCCATACCGTTCAGCCACACTTCCCAACCCAGACCCCAGGCGCCGAGCGTGGGATTTTCCCAGTCGTCTTCGACGAAGCGCACGTCGTTCTGCTTCAGGTCGAAGCCGAGAGCTTCGAGCGAGCCGAGGTACAGTTCGAGGATATTTTCCGGCGCCGGCTTGAGCACCACCTGGTACTGATAGTAATGCTGCAGACGGTTCGGGTTCTCGCCGTAGCGGCCGTCTTTCGGACGGCGCGACGGTTGCACGTACGCCGCGCGCCACGGCTCGGGGCCGACCGCGCGCAGGAAGGTATGGACGTGGGACGTGCCCGCGCCGACTTCCATGTCGATCGGCTGGAGCAACGCGCAACCCTGCTTGTCCCAATAGGACTGCATTGTCAGGATGATTTGCTGAAACGTGAGCATGAAGTGCCTTTCGGGCATGAGGCCGCGCCGTGAGCGCCGAAGCGCCGGGCTGGCCGTGGAGCGAAGTGCTAAACCGTCGATTTTAACGGAAAGGGAGGGGGGTGTCCGTTTTGCGGGGTCGGACGGAAGTTCAGGTGTGCTCCAGACGGCAAAGGGCCGCGCGTGGCGGCCCTTTGTCTTCGGTCGTGCGTCTTGCAGGCCGTGTCGCCCACCGGCTCAGGTCGCCGCCAACTCCACCTTCGGCGAGAACGAATCGCTCTGCGCCATCGGCCAGTACTTCTCAAATAACGAGTAGCGATGGTTGCCGTTGAGCAGATCGTTCGGTTCGAGATACTTCAGCAGTTCTGACATCAACCGCACTTCATGCGACGACACACGCCGCACGATGTGATGCGCGCGCAGTTCCGCCGGATGCTTCAGCCCCGCAGCCTGAATGATTTCCTTCAGCGCATGCAGCGTGTTGTGATGGAAGTTGAACACGCGGTCGGCCTTGTCGGGAACCGCCAGCGCGCGCTGGCGCACCGGGTCTTGCGTCGCGACGCCGGTTGGGCAGCGCCCCGTGTGGCAGGTCTGCGCCTGGATGCAGCCCACCGCGAACATGAAACCGCGCGCAGCATTGACCCAATCCGCGCCAATCGCGAGCGTTTTGGTGATGTCAAACGCGGTGATCATCTTGCCGCTCGCGCCGATACGAATACGTTGCCGCAAGCCGATGCCGACCAGCGTGTTGTGCACCAGCAGCAGGCCCTCTTGCAACGGCACGCCGACGTGATCGGTGAATTCGAGCGGCGCCGCGCCCGTGCCGCCTTCCGCGCCGTCCACCACGATGAAGTCCGGCAGGATGCCCGTCTCCAGCATCGCCTTGGCAATGCCGAAGAACTCCCACGGATGTCCGATACACAGCTTGAAGCCGGTCGGCTTGCCACCCGACAGCGTGCGCAGTCGGTCGACGAATTCGAGCAGGCCGCGCGGCGTCGAGAACTCGGAGTGCGTGGCCGGCGAGATGCAGTCGCGGCCCATCGGCACGCCGCGCGTCTCCGCGATCTCCGGTGTGATCTTGGCGGCCGGCAGCACGCCGCCGTGACCTGGCTTCGCTCCTTGCGAGAGCTTCACCTCGATCATCTTCACTTGCGGCTCGGCGGCCTGCTTCGCGAACTTCTCCGCGCTGAAGCTGCCGTCGTCGTTGCGGCAGCCGAAGTAGCCCGAAGCGATTTCCCAGATGATGTCGCCGCCGTGCTCGCGGTGATACTTCGACATGGAGCCTTCGCCGGTGTCGTGCGCAAAATTGCCTTTCTTCGCGCCGAGGTTCAGCGCCATGATCGCGTTCGCCGACAGCGAGCCGAAGCTCATCGCCGAGACGTTGAAGATCGACATGGAATAAGGCTGCGCGCGATCCGGTCCGACGACGATGCGGAAGTCGTGATTCTCGAGCGTGGTCGGCGCGAGCGAGTGGCTGATCCATTCGTGCGCGGTGGCTTTGACGTCGAGTTCGGTGCCGTACGGGCGGCTGTCGACGTCGTTCTTCGCGCGCTGATAGACGATGCTGCGCTGGGCGCGTGAGAACGGTTTTTCGTCGGTGTCGCCTTCGACGAAATACTGGCGGATTTCCGGGCGGATGAATTCGAACAGGAAGCGGAAGTGGCCCCACAGCGGATAGTTGCGCAGGATCGCGTGGCGCTGCTGCGTCAGGTCGAACAGGCCGAGCGCGACCAGCGCAAGCGGCACGATGATCCAGAGCCATGAGATGTGATGCGTGTCGGCCAACGCCGCGCAGACAGCGAACAGCACGGCTGCGCACCACATGGCCAGATAACGTCGAGAAAACATGGGAACTCCAGTGCAGTGAGGATCGTCACGGCGGGATCGCCTGCGCTGCTGGCACAGACGGAATCCGCCACGACGGAAAACGAACGACTGCTTGTTATGGTGAAGCTAGCTGCGGCTGGAAGAGCAAGCGTGGATGCCACGCGCGGCGCAGGTCGAAACGTGAAAGTTGCAGCGGGTGCGGCGCCAGCCCGTGTTGCCGCACGATTGGACGCGAGGCTCAACGGGCGTTCAGCAACGCCGCCTTTTTCGGCTCGCGCGCGACCGGCTGTCCGGTGACCGCATGTTCGATGATGCCGCCGCCGAGGCACACGTCGCCATCGTAGAGCACCGCAGATTGCCCCGGTGTGACAGCCCATTGTGCCGCGTCGAAATTCAGCTCGAAGAGACCTTCACCGCTGCCCGCGCTGCTAAACGTGCATGGCGCATCCGCTTGCCGGTAACGGGTCTTCGCGGCGCACGCGAAGCCGTCCGCCGGCGGCTCGCCCGCCACCCAGCTCGTGTTGCCCGCGGACAGCGTATGGCTGAGCAGCCACGAGTGATCGTGGCCTTGGGCGACATACAGCGTGTTCGACGGAATGTCCTTGCCGGCGACGAACCACGGCTCGCCGCTGCCGTCCTTGCTGCCGCCGAGGCCGATGCCCTTGCGCTGGCCGAACGTGTAGAACGCGAGGCCGATATGTTCGCCGACCACTTTGCCGTCGGTGGTTTTCATCGGGCCGGGCTTGGTCGGCAGATAGCGGTTCAGAAAGTCGCGGAACGGCCGTTCGCCGATAAAGCAGATGCCGGTCGAGTCTTTCTTCTTCGCATTGGGCAACGCGATCTGCTCGGCGATTTCGCGCACTTTCGTTTTCGGAATCTCGCCGAGCGGAAACAGTGTTTTCGACAATTGCGCCTGATTCAGCCGATGCAGAAAGTACGACTGGTCTTTCGTATGGTCGAATGCCTTCAGCAGTTCGAAGCGGCCGTTGCGCTCGTTCTGGCGCACGCGCGCGTAGTGGCCGGTCGCGATGGTTTCCGCGCCGAGCGACATGGCGTGATCGAGGAACGCCTTGAACTTGATTTCGGCGTTGCAGAGCACGTCTGGATTCGGCGTGCGGCCGGCCGAGTATTCGCGCAGGAATTCGGCGAACACGCGGTCCTTGTATTCCGAGGCGAAGTTGACCGCTTCGACGTCGATGCCAATCAGGTCCGCCACCGAAACCACGTCGATCCAGTCCTGCCGCGTCGAGCAGTATTCGCTGTCGTCGTCGTCTTCCCAGTTTTTCATGAACAGGCCGACCACGTCGTAGCCCTGTTCCTTCAGCAGCCATGCGGTAACAGACGAATCGACGCCGCCCGACATGCCTACTACGACTTTCTGCTTGCTCATAAGATGCTCACTGGGTGCCGCGTGACTTCATGGATCGTGGGTTGGCCGCGCGTTGCGGCTATCTTTTTGGCCCGACCGAATGCGTGTGCACGAAGTCGAGCGGGAAACGCCGGCCCGCGAGGTAATCGTCGAGACATTGCATGACGAGCGGCGTGCGGTGCCGTTCCGGACAGGCGCGCAATTCGTCGGCGCTCATCCACAACGCGCGGACGATGTCGGGGTCGAGGGCGCGCTGTGGATCAGCTTCGCCGCCCGCGCCGCAATAGGTGAAGCGCAGGTAGGTGACGCCCTCGCTGCCGGGCCGCTCGAAATGGGTCATATACATGCCCACCAGCGCCTCGGGCGTAAACGGATGGGCCGTTTCCTCAAGCGTTTCGCGGATCACCGCTTCCACCAGCGTCTCGCCCGCTTCCAGATGGCCGGCGGGCTGGTTCAGGCGCAGGCCGTCGGCGGTATGTTCCTCCACCACGAGAAAGCGCCCGTCACGCTCGACAATGGCCGCGACCGTGACGTGCGGCAGCCAGGTTTCCGGTTTCATGGGTGCGCATTTTACCGGTTATGGGCCTCGCCTGCCGGGAAGCGGGCGGCGCGCGGTCCGGCCGACCCCGTCCGCCGGGCACCCCCGGATTGTCCCCGATTTCTGCGCACCCCCCTCTTTCGGTTAAAGTGAGGCGTTAGCCGTTGCACCTGCAAGCCGGCGTGCCTCGTCGGCCGATCTGTCGTAAAACAGGAAGTCGAGGAGGAACAAGATGCACATCGGAGTGCCAGCCGAGACGCGCGCGCACGAAACCCGCGTCGCCGCGACGCCCGAAACGGTCAAGAAGTATGTGACCCAGGGCCACCGGGTCACGATCCAGAGCGGCGCCGGCACCGGCGCCAGCTTTCCAGACGATGCCTTTACGGCCGCCGGCGCGGAGATCGTCGACGCGGCGACCGCTTTTGGCGCCGATCTCGTCCTGAAGGTCCAGTCGCCGACCGACGCCGAACTGCCGTTGCTTAAACGCGGCGCGACGCTCGTCGGCATGCTCGATCCGTTTAATACCGAAAACTCATCAAAGCTGGCAGCGGCGGGCGTCACGGCGTTCGCTTTAGAGGCCGCGCCGCGCACCACGCGCGCGCAGAGCCTCGACGTTTTGAGTTCGCAGGCGAATATCGCAGGGTACAAGGCGGTCCTACTGGCCGCCACGCTTTATCCGCGCTTCATGCCGATGCTGATGACCGCCGCCGGCACCGTGAAAGCGGCCCGCGTGCTGATTCTCGGCGCGGGTGTGGCCGGTTTGCAGGCGATTGCGACCGCCAAGCGCCTGGGCGCGGTGATTGAAGCCTCCGACGTGCGTCCCGCGGTAAAAGAGCAGATCGAATCGCTCGGCGCCAAGTTTCTCGACGTGCCCTACGAAACCGACGAGGAGCGCGAAGCCGCACAAGGCGTCGGTGGCTATGCACGGCCGATGCCGCCTTCCTGGCTCACGCGTCAGTCCGCGCTGGTCCACGAACGCGCCAAACAGGCCGACGTGGTGATTTCCACCGCACTGATCCCGGGCCGCGCCGCACCGACGCTGATCTCGGTCGACACCGTGCAGGCAATGAAACCCGGCTCCGTGCTGGTCGACCTCGCCGCGGGCCGCGGCGCCGAGTATGAAGGCCAGCGTGGCGGCAACTGTCCGCTCACTGAGGCGGACAAGGTCGTCATCAAGCACGGCGTGACGATCGTCGGTTATACGAATCTGGCCTCGATGGTGCCCGCCGACGCATCGTCGCTCTACGCACGCAACCTGCTCGACTTCCTCAAGCTGATCATGACGAAGGAAGGCGCCCTGAACATCGATCTCGCGGACGATATCGTCGCGGCCACGTTGCTGGCCCGTGACGGCGAAGTCACGCGCAAGGCCTAAGAGGAGAGTGCGGACATGGAAGTCATCAACCACACCGTCATCAACCTGATCATTTTCGTGCTGGCGATCTACGTCGGCTACCACGTGGTCTGGAACGTCACGCCCGCGCTGCACACGCCGCTGATGGCCGTGACCAATGCGATCTCGGCGATCGTGATCGTCGGCGCGATGCTCGCCGCGGGTCTCACTTTGGGCACGCCCGGCAAGTTCTTCGGCACGCTTGCGGTCGCGCTCGCGGCAGTGAACGTGTTCGGCGGCTTTCTCGTCACCCGGCGAATGCTGGAGATGTTCCGCAAGAAAGAGCCGAAGAAGCTGATCGCAGACAAATCGGCCAAGGAGAACGCGTAATGAGTCTGAACGTCGTCACGCTGCTTTATCTGGTCGCGTCGGTCTGTTTCATTCAGGCGCTCAAGGGGCTGTCCAATCCGAAGACGGCGCGCATCGGCAATACCTTCGGCATGGCGGGGATGGCGATCGCGATCCTCACGACCATCGCGCTGATCGTCAGGCAGGCTAATGGGCTCGGCTCGAATCTCGGGTTGGGGCTGGGTCTGCTGCTGGTTGCGCTGGTGGTCGGCGGTGCGGTCGGCGCGTTCGTCGCCGCTCGCGTCGAGATGACCAAGATGCCGGAACTGGTCGCGGCCATGCACTCGCTGATTGGTCTTGCCGCTGTGTGTATTGCGTATGCGGTGGTGTCTGAGCCGGCCGCGTTCGGTCTTGTCGATCCGGAGAACACCGCGCCAGGCTTCCTGCCTTACGGCAATCGCGTCGAGCTGTTCATCGGCACGTTCGTCGGCGCGATCACGTTCTCCGGTTCGGTGATCGCGTTCGGCAAGCTGTCGGGCAAGTACAAGTTCCGGCTGTTTCAGGGCGCACCGGTCGTGTACGCCGGACAGCATCTGATCAACCTGCTGCTTGCGCTCGCGATGCTCGGCTTCGGCGTGATCTTCTTCCTCACGCAATCTTGGCTGCCGTTCATCATCATGACGCTGATCGCGTTCGTGCTCGGCGTGCTGATCATCATTCCGATCGGCGGCGCGGATATGCCGGTGGTGGTGTCGATGCTGAACTCGTACTCGGGCTGGGCGGCGGCGGGCATCGGCTTCTCGCTGAACAATCCGATGCTGATCATCGCGGGCTCGCTGGTGGGCTCGTCCGGTGCGATTCTGTCGTACATCATGTGCCGTGCGATGAACCGTTCGTTCTTCAACGTGATTCTCGGCGGCTTTGGCAATGAGCCGGGCGCGGCTGCGGCGGGCGGGTCGGCGGAGCAGCGTCCGGTGAAATCCGGCTCCGCGGATGATGCGTCGTTCATGCTCGGCAATGCTGAAACCGTGGTGATCGTGCCGGGTTATGGGTTGGCGGTCGCGCGCGCACAGCATGCGTTGAAGGAGTTGACCGACAAGCTGGTCGAGAAGGGCATCGAGGTGAAGTACGCGATTCACCCTGTTGCCGGACGGATGCCGGGTCACATGAACGTGCTGCTCGCCGAAGCCGAAGTGCCGTACGACATGGTCTACGAAATGGACGACATCAACGGCGAGTTTGGTCAGGTCGACGTGGTGCTGGTGCTCGGCGCGAACGACGTGGTGAACCCGGCGGCGAAGACCGATCCGAAGTCGCCGATTGCGGGTATGCCGATCATCGAGGCGTACAAGGCGCGCACGGTGATCGTCAACAAGCGCTCGATGGCGGCGGGTTACGCCGGGCTCGACAACGACCTGTTCTATATGGACAAGACGATGATGGTGTTCGGCGACGCGAAGAAGGTGATCGAGGATATGGTGAAAGCGGTGGAATAACTGCATGCTCGAAGTTCGCGGCCCGCTTTGCAAGCGGCCGCGAACCGCTGGCTTGTCTGCTGGAATCCTCGTGCTCAAAGGCGGTTTTGTCTCCACCGGTTCGATACAGCGGCCCTATCGCGGCTTCGCATTCACATGCCGCAACAGGTCTGCAAGCCGCCTTCCTTCCTGATCCGGATACTGTTCGAGCACCTGAAGATTTTCGATCTTCTCCAGGCCGAAATTGCGGAAATCGCCGCGCAATTCACACCACGCTCCGAGCGTCCAGCGCGCGCCCCAATACGCGAGGGCGAGCGGCCAGAC
Organism: Paraburkholderia sp. BL17N1; assembly: GCF_003634175.1. Classification (NCBI taxonomy): domain Bacteria; kingdom Pseudomonadati; phylum Pseudomonadota; class Betaproteobacteria; order Burkholderiales; family Burkholderiaceae; genus Paraburkholderia; species Paraburkholderia sp. BL17N1. The sequence continues at coordinate 773,004 of NZ_RBIW01000001.1, read as the reverse complement.
ACGGCGCTCGGTCGCCGCGCCGTTCATATCGACGTAGGCAAAGCTCACCACATGCCGCGTGTCGATCGCGCGATGCAGCGCGTCGAGCTGCGCGGAAAAATCCCTTTTGATGTGAAACGACGGCGCGAAGACGGCGAGCCTTTCCAATGCCGCGCGCTTGTCGGCGGGCATGGCCGAGGCGATCTTGGCGAGCGCCCCGCGCGCGCCGCCCGCAAAGCCGGCGCCGCCCCACGATTCGAGCATGCGCGCGCCCGCGGCGAGCGCGGCCAGTTCGTCGGCGGTGAAGGTGAGCGGCGGCAGGCTTGCCGTGCGGCTCAGCCGGTAGCCGATGCCGGCCTCGCCTTCGATCGGCACCCCTGACAGTTGCAGATCGCGCACGTCGCGATAGACCGTGCGCAGCGAGATGTGCAGCCAGTCGGCAAGTTGTTGCGCGGTGGTCAGCCGCCGTCCGCGCAGCAGTTCGGCGATCTGGAACAGGCGGTCGGCGCGGCGCGTCATCGTGGGCGTCTTGTAGAAGAGGACGGGGACAGTTCCGCGATGATAGCGCCGCATGCCGCGCTCCGGTCGGCGTTCGCGCGCGGCGCTCACCGGCCGCCGCGCGCGAGCGTGGCATCGACGGTCGGTCGCGCGTTCAGATAGACGAGCACGCCGTCGCCGGTGGGCGTCATCGACGGGCTATGGACGATCGCGCCGCCGGTGGCCGGTTCCTCGTAGCCGAACACGGCGATCGGCTGGCCGCCGATTTCCTGGACATTCAGTTTGATGTCGAGCGCCGCTTCATAGAAACGGACGGCGCGATCGAAATCGACGGACGGAATCTCGAACCATGCAACAACTTTGGATGATGCGGACATGTCACTCTCCTGTGGATGGCGGTGAGCCGTGCAAAGCGCCGGATGGCGTGAGAAGGAGTGTGCGGGGGTGCTACTGACAGCGTGGTGTCAGTAGGAGATGGCAGGAGCCACGAACGCGGCGGTGACTAGTCCGATAGAGAAACGGCTTTCTCCCCAGTAGCGCGCGCCACATCAGCAAAGCGCGGTTGTTCGTCGCGCTGCCCGCTTTTAGGACGAATGCCATGTTTTTTGTAAAAGCCTACCGGTAACCTGACTGCTTCTGTTGTCGGGCTGTGCTCTCCGATGCTGCAACCTTCCCTGGTTGCAAGCTCATCTGTTCCGCACCATTTCCAGGTGTCAACGCACCTTCGTTCAAGCCCGCGGCGTTCTGTTTTCAACCGCGAGATTCCTACGTGATGTGGTTTTTTCTACGTAACATCCTCGCGCGCGAGCAGGTCAACTCCATTGACATGAGCCATGCGGCTCACGTCAAACGCAAATTCCCGCTGGGTGCATCCGCGAGTGCTGTCTTGCTCGGCGGCACCATGGTCGTGTTGGGCGCGCCTGTCGCGTCGGGTGCTGCGGCGAAGACGCTCCGCCAGGCCGCATCGGCCGGTACGGAAGGTTTTGCAGTGGAGCGGGACATGCTGGGCGCGCATCCGTTTTTGTCGAACCGCACTGCGGTCCCGGCGCCGCATGCCGGCGCTCTCGTTCAATCCGGTGGCACTCAAACACGGCCTCTCATGGAAGCCGATTTGCATGCAAAGCCAGCCTTCGTGTTATCGCCGGGCGAGTCCGTTCTCGTATCGATTTGCCGCGCGAAACCGGGCATGTGCGATCCGCATGTGGCTGGTGTGGCAACGGCCACGGCAGTCATACATGGATGGGCAGGACGGGTTGTGGTGCAGCCGACGAGGCCGGGCGCTCAGAGCATTGCCGACGTCGGCGGCGGCACGCTTTCCGCAGCAAGCTCGCTCGCGATGCCGGCTGATGTCGGCACCTATACCGGCCAGATCAAGGGCAGTTTGCACGATACGTGGGTGGCAGCCGGACTGCCTCCGGATCTGATCGCGCAACTGCGGCGGATCTTTGCGGGACGCCTCGACGAGTCGACTCGCGCTCAGTCGGGCGACGGCTATCGGATCGTCTATGGACCTACGGGCAGCGCTGGAACCGCCTCACAACGCAAGCGTGTGAGTGCCGTCGAAATCACCTTGGCAGGACACACGTACAGCGCGGTCTGGTTTGTCGCGCCAGGGCACACGGATGGCGATTATTTTTCGTTCGATGGCGCGCGCCTCGCGGCGCAGCCCTTCGCGATGCCGCTGAACTATGTCCGCATCAGTTCGCCTTTCGGTTATCGCATTCACCCGGTGACGGGCGAGCATTTGTTCCATACCGGCGTGGACTTGACCGCGCACGTGGGTACGCCGGTCGTTGCCGCATGTGCGGGGACGGTGCAATTCATCGGCGCCGATGGCAGTGGCTACGGCAAGCACGTGGTGTTGCGCCACGCGCAGGGTTATACGACGTACTATGCGCATCTTTCGGCCTTCTCCAGTGGTTTGCGAGTTGGCTCGCACGTGAGTGAAGGGCAGCAACTGGGTGCAGTGGGACAGACCGGCGTGACGACCGGTCCACATCTGCATTTCGAGGTGCGGCTGAACAACGAGCCGACCGATCCACTCAAGTTGACGAGCCGTTTCAGTGCGGCTCCGTTAGCGGCTCGTGATCGCGCGGCTTTCGATCGTGTTGCAGGCATTGCGCGAGAGCAGTTGGCGTCGCTGCCTGCTGCCACACGTAGTGCATCGATCGCACCGCCTGCGCGCGGATAATGCAGAAGTGCTGATCATCCGCAGTGCCTCGCGGTGGAGATGCGTTTGCGCGCAGCGACACGCCGCTGCGTGTTCGACGCTGCCTGCTTAAAAAACGCCCGCCTACGGCGGGCGCAGTTCGTTCGCGACCAATGGATAACGGCGCTCGGGGAAGCGCCTGGTCGCGTTACGAGGAGCACGGTTTTCGGCTCATCCAAATTCAGAGTACTCACTGACTGATCGAAAAGCAATCAAGTGCGCAAACAGTTTGCAGACCGATCTTTGGACATTTCTTTACGGCGATTTTCATTCAGCCGCTAATCGCGTTCACCGTACTTGTGGGCTCTTCGCTATCGCACAGTCCATTCAATTTACAATCACTTCTTTTCTGCATACGATAATTACGGTAGCTTCCTATTTGCGGATTGTTTCAAACGCGAAACAACGTGAGGTGCCGAAAATGATGAATACCCCAGCGCACGTCTTTAGATCGATTCTCACGAGCGGCGCGCAATTCGAGGAGTACGTCGACCGGATCGGACGTCCGCGATTCGCCATCAGTATTGACGGAGACGAAACCGCGGCATCCCTCGCGCAGTCGGACGAATGGTTGTTCGCCGACGATATCGATTGCCTCATGCACGCGTTCCTCGACTGCGATAAAGGCGCACGGCAGGTACTTCTCGAAACGATGTTCAATAACGCCTGGCGATACGGCTTCGTCGCCCTATGCGCGAATCGTTACGATAGCTTCATTGAAGAATGGAAGGCGGACGACGACAAAAACGCTCGCCCCGATCACTACCGCGCACAGAAGTATTTCGGCGTAATCGTCGACGCTGGAGAGATCGGCTTTAGCAACGCGCCAATGCAGTACTGGGCGTTCATCGGCAGTACGAGTGGTTGTATCACCGCTGAACAGCTTCACGGCGCAGGCCTGACCTACGAGGGATTGATTGGTCAGCTCTGCGTGATCAACGGGCTCTGCGAAGTCGAACGAATTGGCAATCATCGGATCGCGGAGCGCAGCGCCGCGTAGTCCTTCAGCGCCGAACGCGCGAGCGCGATTTCACGTCTCGCGGAACCCGCACTGCAGGCTCGCGTGGCGGTGGAGTGCACCTCTTATACGGTGAACGAATATGAAAACCTGCGACGGGAAGTGGGTGTGCAACTTTTGCGGATCGGATGAGTGCGAAGCCATGACGATCATCATCGGACCGAAAAATGTGGCGATCTGCGGAGCATGCATCGAAATCTGCATGAAGGCCATGGACGCACGGCAACGTCACAGTGCTGCCGCCGTCGCGTCGGTTGCCGCCGTGCTCGCCATTGCGACGGCGCGTGCTACGAAGGAACTTGCGTCGAGAGCCGAACAACGCGCCAAATCTGCTCGACGACACGGAAAATCATGACGCGGAGTCGGCACGATCGCGCGGCGATCGGTGCTCGACCACGACCCCGCGTCCACCACGTTCCAGGTTTTACGACGAGCGAGTGACCGGCCTCAAGCCGCAGGCGTATCGCTCTGCGGCCGCTGCCGCACACTGCCAGCGATCAGATCGAAGCGGAACAGCCGGCATTCGAGCGCGCCGTTAAAGAGCGGCGTCTTGGTCGATTCACGCAGACGCAACTGACCCGGCAACTTGCGATCCGACGTCAGGATGAACGCGTGCCAGCCGGTGAAACGCTGCTTGAGTGCATCGCCGAGCGACTGGAAAAATTCACTGTCCGGCGCTTCTTCCTGAACGCGGCGAAAGCCCTCGTCTTCGCGGTTCTCACGATTGCCACGGCCTTCGCGAAGCTCGCCGCGAGCATTGCGACCGCGCACTTCGATCCGTTCGCCATACGGCGGATTGGCGACGAGAATACCCGCATCGGAGGTCGGCGGCGTCATGCCGCGCGCGTCGACCTGTTTGAGCGGAATGTTCGGCAAGCCGGCGCGCTGGAAGTTGGCGCGCGCCTTGTCGAGCATGTCGCCGGAAATATCGCTGCCGAAGATTTGCAGATCGGCGCGCGAACTGCGCGCGGCGTGCTTGGCGTCGAGCGCGGCGGCCTTCAGCGTTTGCCAGGTTCTGGCTTCGAACTGTTTGAGCTTCTCGAAGCCGAAGCGCCGTTCCGCGCCCGGCGCGATATTCAACGCCACTTGCGCCGCTTCCGCGAGGAAGGTGCCGCTGCCGCACATCGGGTCGTACAGCGGCGTGCCCGCGGTCCAGCCGGTCAGACGCAGAATGCCCGCGGCCAGATTCTCACGCAGCGGCGCCGCGCCCTTGTCGAGCCGCCAGCCGCGCTTGAACAACGGATCACCCGAGGTGTCGAGGTACAGCGTGCAATCGGTGGCCGTAAGAAAGGCGAACACGCGCACGTCGGGCATGGCGGTGTCGATGTTCGGACGCGCCCCGCTCACTTCGCGCAGACGATCGCAGATCGCATCCTTGACGCGCAGCGTCGTGAATTCGAGGCTGCGCAGCGGCGATTTGATCGCGGTGACGTCCACGCGCAGCGTTTCATTTGCCGAGAACCATTGTTCCCAACGCTGCTCGACCGCAAGCGCATACACGTCCTGCTCGCTGCGATACGGGCGGTGCGCGATCTTCAGCAGCACGCGGCTCGCGAGGCGCGAATACAGGTTGGCGGCCATGCCGGCAGCCCAGCCTCCGCGGAAATGCACGCCGCCCGGCACTTGTGTGCCGGCCGTGAACGGCGCGCCGTTCAGGTGTTTCGCTGCAATTTCGGCGAGTTCGGCCGCGAGCGAGGCTTCAAGGCCGCGTGGGCAAGGGAGGAAGAAATCGAAGGACATTGAGGTTGCCGGAAGGCGTTGGATAAGGCGCTATTGTACGCGGTCGGGGTGGGCCGCCATGCGCGATGTCCTGGGTGGCATGCGGCGGCGCGTCGGTCGCAGCGCATAAAGCAAAGCGCGAAGGTCAGGGGCATCGCAGCGGGCGCCCGTCATGCGCCAGAATCCACCGCCGGCGAGCAGCGGCTATTCAGGGTGAACAGGGCGACGTTGTAGAACACGGTCGGCGCGCCATAGGCAGCCGACCCGAGCGGCGTCAGACGATAGCGGCCGATCTGCAGGGTATCCCGCGCCAAGGTCTGATTTGTTGACGATGACGAAAGTCGTCGTGTCGTGGGCGTCTAACCAATTGAGTTTTGCCCGGCTGCCGCGGTTGTCTGGCTATCGCGTGTCGGCAAGCGTGAGCATCGATCATGGTCGGCTCGCTAACGAGGACGGCCGCGCCTTTACTAAAACCAGATGCCGGTTCACGGCGCGGTCGCGCCGCGTGCCGTTTCGCCTTCCTTCGTGTTGGAGCGTCGGTTCATCGCTCTCTATCCGCAACGAGTCGTTGCCGGACACGGACTTGATCTGGTTCGTCGCGGCAATGCCCCTTCTGCGGAAGGGCCGGTCTGCGCATTCCGGGTTTGCGGGCACAGACACGCGCGCCGCGCGGGCCTGGTTCATGAGCAGGCACAGCGCCTCGGCCGGTGTCGCATTCGCCGCCGGCATTTCAATCTCCGGCAGTTGCGCGAGCCGGCGCCACGCGGACGGAAACGCACGGCTGAACAGAAAACACAATGACCTGGTGTTGAGAGGGTGATGACGGCCGCGCTCCCATTCCCTGCGCAACAGCACAATCGCGCTGGTGCGCAGGGCAGTGTGCGACGCGCGTTTCGTCAATAATTCACGCCGGACCGCGAGATCTTCCGCACACAGAACCGCTACGCCGACGACATCGGCATTCAGGCTTGCCCGTTCGGCCACCGTTCCGCAGCGCATGTTGAGCAGCGTATGGCCGCCGCGCGTCAGACGGATGGTCTCAAAGCGCACGTTGTCGTCCAGTTGCGCCTTGAAGGGGAGGCCGGCGCATTCTGCCTGAGCATCGCACTCGCGAAGGATCACGGCGCGCACCGCGCACGCGGCGTTACTCTCCAGCAGCGCGAGATGCTGCGATAACGCCGGGTGCATGCTTCGCAGCCACGCTACATGCTCGATCACGCCGAAGCCGGGCGTGCGGAGCAGACCGCTGACAAAGAAGAATCGCAAGGCACCTCGACTGTCTGAAAAGGCCAGACCGTAGACGACGATGCGAGGCGTCGGCGGCAGAGCATGTGCGCGGTGACGCATGATCGTCTCCAGCGAAATAGTTTCAAACGTCTGAATATTCCTAGATTAGGCTAAGCCACAAAACGTGGCTATTTATTCGGTAAAAAGTGCGCCTCGTAAATGTAATAAAAGTAATTGGTACCTTGACGACGGCATGAACGATCGAACTGCCCTCGGCTAGTGCTTATAGATGAGCGGAATTGACGCACTTTTTGCGCCGCTTAATGGTGCAGCGGATGGATTCGGAAAATGTGACTTGAGGCATGCTTCGCCGCCGGCGACTTCGGATAGCCGCCAGGTAGATGGTATTGGAACCACTCGCACAGGCGTGTCGGAAGCGGTCGTCGACGCGCGCGCGGCAACCGGACACGGCGTTGCTGGCGGATAAAAGCTGGAGAAGGAGAGCTACATTCGCGACGGGCGCGCAAGCCCGCAAGAGGCGCGCCGTCTACAAACCTGCGAAAGCCCGTGATCGCGCCTCGCGCGCCACGGGCAAACAGGCGACGGCGTTGCGCCGTGCCCGATCGATCAAGCGCCGGTCGCCGCGCTGCCAGCGCTCGACGGACACGGCGGCGCGGACGCAACCGCGCCCTTCGTCGTCGCATTCCCTCGGGCCTGCGCAGCCGACGCCGCCATGGCCCGCACCGCCGAAGCCACTTGCGTGGAGATCTCCTGCAACGCCTTCCGGTGCCCGTCCACCAGCGCGTCATATCCGCCGCTGACCGGCTCGCTCACCACGCTGCGGCAAGTCATCACCGTCGTGCTCCGCACGGCCCGCACGCTCCACACCGCGTCGATCAACGCATGCGAACCGGGCCATGACTCGAAGCGCTGCACATTCATGCTGACGCGATACACCGATGTCGAATCCGGATACGCCGTGCCGTACACGTCGATGGTGCCCAATTGCTCCGTCAGATTCGTCGACAGCGCGCGACGGATTTCGTCGCCGGGCAAGGAAGCCCAGCGGTCCTGTTCGAGCACCTGAACCTGCGTCGGCCCCGTTTGCACGACGAGTTGATTCTTGGTCACCTGCGGCGGCACGTCGATCGGCGCGACTTCAATCAGCCATGCCGGCGCCGCCGTGGTCTGCGCGCTGACCGGCGCAGCCGATCCGGCGGCACTGTCGGCACCGAGCGTATAGAAGCGGCTTGCCGGCGACGAGCACGCGGCCAGCGCTGCCATACCGGCCAGCGCGCCTGCAACGACAGCGCCGCGCACGAGCCCGCGCGGCGGGCGGGGGAGCCGGGCAAACATCATGGTTTATCTCCTGTTTTACCGCGCAACAGCGACTCGGGATGACGCTCCAGATAATCCGACAGCGCATTCAGCGACTGCAATGTGCGCGTCAATTCCTGCAACGCCTGATGAACATCGGACTGCAACGGCGAGTCCTGCTGCAACGTCGCTTCGGCTGAACCGAAGGTTTGCTTGGCCGCCGCGAGCGTGTCGCGAGCCTGCGGCACGACTTCCTTGTCGAGTCGCGTGAAGAGTTGATCGGCGTTCTTCAGCGCGCTGTTCAGGTTGTTGCCGATCTGATCGAACGGCACCGCGTCGAGCTTCTTCGCGATGTCGGCGACCTGGAGTTGCAACTCGTCGAGCGTGTTCGGAATCGTCGGCAGTTCGAGCGGATCCTTTGTTACGTCGACGGTTGCCGGCGGCGCCTTCGGGAAGATATCCACCGCCACGTACAACTGGCTCGTAATCAGGTTGCCCGTGCGCAACTGGCCGCGCAGACCATGTTTGACAAGCGCTTGCAGCATGGTTTGCCCCGCCATGCTGCCAGGCGCGGGCGCCGTTTCGCGGAAGCGCTTGCCGAGGCGGTCGGGGTACAGGTTCATCGTCACCGGCATGGTGAAGCTGCGCGTCTTCGGATCGTAGTCGATGCCGATATTGGTCACCTGGCCCAGCACGATGCCGCGGAAATCGACCGGTGCGCCGATCGACAAGCCACGCAGCGACTGGTTGAAGTTCATCACCACACGCAACGGCACGCCGTCCGGTTCGCGCATGGCATCCGCTTCGTCCGAGCCGAGGCGGAACGTCATGTTGTTCGGCGCCTGCGCGCCCACGCCCTGACCCGGCGGCGACTGGAACGACAAGCCGCCCACGATCACCGTCGCAAGCGATTGTGTGTTCAGCTTGAAGCCGCTGGAATCGAGCCGCAGATCGACGCCGCTCGCATGCCACCAGCGCGAATTGGTGCCGACATACTGGTCGAACGGCGCGGACACGAAGACCTGCATGGTCACGCCGGTGCCGTCCTTGTCGAGCGAGAAGCCGACCACCTGGCCGACCTGCACGCGCCGGTAAAAGATCGGCGAGCCGATGTCGATCGAGCCGAGCGAGTCGCCGTGCAGCACGAACTGGTGGCCCTTCTGGTCGCCGGTAATGGGCGGCGGCGTTTCGAGGCCGACAAAATTCTTCTCGCTATCCGGCGAGTGCCCGGCGTCTGCCCCAATGTACGCGCCCGAAAGCAGCGTGGTGAGACCCGACACGCCGCTCGCGCCGATACGCGGCCGCACCACCCAGAAACGCGAGTCCTTGACCGCGAAGTCTTCGCCTTCCTTGGTCAACTGCACCTGCACGAGCACGTGGGACAGATCTTTCGACAGCGTGATGGTCTTCACCGAGCCGACATCGACGTCCTTGTACTTCACCTTGGTCTTGCCGGGCTCGAGACCTTCGGCGCTCACGAAGCTGATCGTGATGGTCGGGCCTTTCTCGGTCACCGACTTGATCACGAGCGCGATGCCGATCAGCGCGGCGATCAGCGGAATCACCCAGACGAGCGAAGGCAGCCAGCGGCTGCGCGGCTCAATTTCAGGGTCCGGGAGTTGGGGCGGCAGCTTCGGTCCGTTCGAATCGTTGCGCGGCGCATCGGAGGCGGGCGTCGGTTCTTGCGGGCTAGTCATGTTTGAGGTCCTGAGGTTTTTGGGTACTGCCGTTCGCGCTTCCTTCCACGCTGCCTTCCACGCTATCCCAGATGAGCCGTGGATCGAATTGCATGGAGGCCATCATGGTCAGAATCACGACCGAGCCGAAGGCGATCGCGCCGGGGCCGGCCGTGATGACGGCAAGCGATTTGAAGCGCACCAGCGCCACAGTCAGTGTGACGACGAACACGTCGAGCATCGACCAGCGCCCGATCCGTTCGACCATCCGGTATAGCGTGGTGCGCTGCTCGGGCCGCCAGCGCGAACGGCGCTGCGCCGTGACGGTCAGCAGCACGAGCACGCTCAGCTTGAGCATCGGCACCATGATGCTGGCGATGAACACGATCACCGCGAGCGGCCAGTCGCCCGAGGTCCAGAAATAGACGACGCCGCTCATGATGGTGTCGTCTTCGGAACCGAGCAGCGACGAGGTGTGCATCACCGGCAGCAGATTCGCGGGAATATACAGGAGCGCCGCGGCGATCAGCAGCGCCCACGTGCGCATCAGGCTGTCAGGGTTGCGCGAGTGCAGGCGCGAGCCGCACCGTGCGCAGTGCTGCGGCGTGACGGAGCGGATGCGCGGTTCGACGCGTCCGCATGCGTGGCAACTAAGCAGACCGGCGCGTCTTGCGGTGACGTATTTCATCGCGTGCTCATCCTCGACGTGGCGTCGGCGGCACCGGCGGCAAGCCGGACGGTGCAGTGTGCACGTCGGGCGCCGCGGCGGTCTGCAACTCGGCCGGCGCGGGCGGGCCGGCGATCGAACTGACGGCGGCCGCCGCACTATCGGCGGAGGTGCGCGGCAGTGGGCGCTGGCTGCGGTCGCCAAGTTCGTCGGCGAGGTCCCACAGAATGCGCGGATCGAATGTGACCACCACCGCGAACATCAGTGTCAGCACGCCGAACGCGAACAGCGCCGCTTCGGGAATCACGCGCGCGAGACTGACCATCTTCACGATCGTGATCAGAACGCCGAGCATGAACACTTCGATCATGCCCCACGGGCGCACGAACTGAATGGCGCGCAGCACCTGATTGAAGGCGGGCGGCACATAACCCGCGCGCAGCGGGATCAGCACATAGAGCAGTGCAAGGAGTTCAGTCAGCGGAAACAGAATGGTCGAGCAGAACACCATGACCGCGACGATCTGCATGTCTTCGCCCCACAGCGCGACGAGCGCGCCGAACAACGTGGTCTGCGAGGTGATGCCATTGGTTTCGAGTTCGACGATGGGGAAGCCCTGCGCGATCAGGAAAGTGATCAGCGCGCCGAGCGTCATTGCGCTGATGGCGTCGAGCTTGCGGGCCACGCCGCTGTAGAGCGTCGCCCCGCAACGCGGACAGCGCGCGACCGTGCGCCCGACAAGCCGCGGCTTGCGGAACAGCGTATCGCATTCATGGCACGCAATCAGGTTGTCATGGTCCATAGAGCAAGGGGCCGACGGTGTGAGGGGAGGCGTGCAATGCCCGTTCTATGGCAGGTCTGATAAAAAAGGTGGAGCAATAGTACCAAAACGCGCCCGGACGTCGCACGGACCGTCGCATGGGCTGCGGACCGCGGGCGGGGCGGCCTGTTCAGCTGACGGTTGATCCTACATGCAATCGGTATAACTCTGACAGCCTCCGTCCCCAATTGTTCAATGCCGGCGACGTGGGCGAAGAAACTGCCGATCCGCGGCGCGTCAGCGGCCCGCAGCCAGTTTTTTCCGATTGGGGTAGCATGGCCGCCTTGGCGCGTGCCGCAACCGGCATGGTCCCGTAATACGCGTCGATGCCATGTGCATCGAAGGCTGGAATAGCAGTGCGGGCTGCGCCGTTAACCTCTCTTAGCTTGCGTTGACCTGTCATGGCACTCAATCCTTCGTTCGCCAGCCGCGAGTCGTACACGCGGACTGCCATCGCCCTGCATTGGCTGATCGCGCTGCTGATCGTGTGCGGCTTCGCGCTCGGCTGGGTGATGACCGATATTCCCGGCTTCACGCCCACCAAGCTGAAGTACTTCTCGTGGCACAAATGGATCGGCGTGACGGTGTTCGCGCTCGCCGTCCTGCGCATTCTGTGGCGCGCCACGCATGCGGCCCCCGTGATGCCGCGCCGCATGCCGGTCTGGCAGCGCGGCGCGGCGCATCTCGTGCACCTGCTGCTGTACCTGCTGATGATCGCGATTCCCGCCTCGGGCTATCTGTACAGCTCGGCGGCCAATATCCCGGTGGTGTACCTCGGGCTGATTCCGCTGCCGCGCCTGATCGCGCCGGATCCGCATCTCAAGGAACTGCTGAAGAACGTGCATATCACGCTGAATTACACCTTGCTCGTGCTGGTCGCGTTGCACATTGTGGCCGCGCTCAAGCATCAATGGCTGGACCGCGACGGCCTGCTCTCACGCATGCTCCCTTTCCTCAAATAAGGACAACCATGAAGGTCTCGTTTTATCGCTACATGCTCGCCGCGTTCGCGGCGGCCTCGCTGACGGTGGCAGGCAGCGCCTTGGCGCAAGTCGACGTCGCGAAGAGTTCGGTGACGGCCACCTCGAAGCAGATGAACGTGCCGGTGGAAGGCAAGTTCGGCAAGTTCACCGCGCAGATCAAGTTCGATCCGGCAAAACCGGCCGACGGCACCGCGCAGCTCAGCATCGACGTGGCCAGTTACGATCTCGGCGACGAAAGCTACAACGACCAGGTGCGCGGCAAGGACTGGTTCGACGCGAAGACCTATCCGAGCGCCACGTTCGTCTCGAGCGCGATCGCGCCGGCCGGCGGCAACCAGTTCAAGGTGACGGGCAAGCTGACCATCAAGGGCAAGTCGCAGACGGTGGTGGTGCCGGTGACGGTGACCCAGCAGGGCGCCGTGCAAACCTTCGACGGTTCATTGCCAATCAAGCGCTCGCAATTCGACATCGGCACCGGGGAATGGAAAGACACCTCGGTAGTCGCCGACGAAGTGGTCATCAAATTTCATATCGTTGCAGCACATAAGTGATGTCCGCGGCGCGGTTCGGGCGCGGCAGCTTTCTTCAAGAACCTAGGAGCGTGAATTGAAAACATCCATGTTGATCGCCGTCGGCGCGCTGGCTTCGACTTTTTCGTTCGGCGCGTTCGCGGCCGCCGATACCTATCAGCTCGACCCCACCCACACGTATCCGAGCTTCGAGGCGGATCACTTCGGCGGCATGTCGGTGTGGCGCGGCAAATTCACCAAAAGCTCCGGCACGGTCACGCTCGACCGCGCGGCGAAAACCGGCACGGTAGACGTGACGGTCGATCCCGCGTCGATCGATACGGGCAACGGCAAGCTCGACGAGCACTTGAAGTCGAACGAGTTCTTCGACGTCGCCAAGTATCCGTCGGCGACTTATAAGGGCACCGATATCAAGTTCGACGGCGACAAGCCTGTCGAAGTGGTCGGCAGCCTGACCATGCACGGCGTCACCAAGCCGCTCAATCTGAAGATCGAGTCGTTCAAGTGCATGCAGCATCCGGTGCTCAAGCGAGAAGTGTGCGGCGTGGAAGCGAGCGCGCATTTCAGCCGCGCCGATTACGGCATGGATTTCGGCTCCAAGTACGGCTTCAGCATGGACACCAAGCTGCATATTCAATCCGAAGGCATCAAGCAATAAGCGCTTTCATGGGCGTTTGATTCAAGGTCTTCAGTCGCGTCGCCGTTGCGTCGCAACAAAAAAACCGTTTCGTTCGCTTTCGCGACGAAGCGGTTTTTTATTGCCCATTTGAAACGCTGAAAGCCTTACGCAGCGGCATCGCGCAATTCCGCACTCGCGCCGGTTTATTTTTTCGGGTACATAGAGCGCAGGCACCGTACTGGTTGTGCGCGCATCCAGTCGGGCGTTTGAGGCGTAATGCCAACATGAATAATATTTCGCGCGAATCGGAGATCTGCATGAACGCAACGACAGCAGCAAGCCTGGCGGGGAGCCGGCAGAATTCGTGGCGCGCGGTGGTCGCGGCCTCGATCGGCAACGCGCTGGAATGGTTCGATCTGGTGGTGTACGGTTTTTTCGCGGTGATCATCGCGAAGCTGTTTTTCCCGGCCGGTAACGACACGGTCTCGCTGCTCCTCACGCTCGGCACGTTCGGCGTGTCGTTCTTCATGCGGCCGCTCGGCGCGATCGTGATCGGCGCGTATGCCGACCGCGCCGGCCGCAAGGCGGCGCTCACGCTCTCGATCTTGCTGATGATGGGCGGCACGCTGATCATCGCGATTCTGCCAACCTATCAAAGTATCGGCCTCGCCGCGCCCGTGATCCTCGTGCTGGCGCGTCTGATGCAAGGTTTCTCGGCGGGCGGAGAATTCGGCAGCGCCACCGCGTTCCTCGCGGAACACGTGCCGGGGAGGCGCGGCTTTTTTGCGAGCTGGCAGGTGGCGAGCCAAGGCCTGACCACGCTGCTTGCCGCCGGTTTTGGCGTACTGCTCACCGGCAAGCTCTCGCCGGAACAGATGGGTGCCTGGGGTTGGCGCGTGCCGTTCATTTTCGGTCTGCTGATCGGTCCGGTCGCGTGGTACATCCGCACGAAGCTCGACGAGACGCCCGAGTTTCTCGCGGCCGAAACCACCGGGACGCCGCTGCGCGACACCTTCACGGGCCAGAAATTGCGCCTGCTGGTTGCGATTGGCGTGGTCGTGCTCGGCACGGTGTCGACGTATCTTGTGCTGTTCATGCCGACGTTCGGCGTCAAGCAGTTGGGACTGGCGCCTTCGGTGGCGTTCGCGGCGATTGCGCTGACCGGCCTGATTCAGATGGTGTTCTCGCCGCTGATCGGCCATCTGTCGGACCGGCATGGGCGCACCACGATCATGCTGATCTCGGCGCTGCTGCTGCTTGTGCTCATCTACCCGGCCTTCGTGTACCTGGTCGCGCATCCGACTTTCGGCACCTTGATCGCCATGCAGATCGTGTTCGGCTTTCTGATGACCGGATATTTCGCAGCGCTGCCAGGGCTGCTGTCGGAGATGTTTCCGGTGCAAACGCGCACCACCGGCATGTCGCTGGCTTATAACATTGCCGTGACGATCTTCGGCGGCTTCGGGCCGTTCATCATCGCGTGGCTGATCAGCGCGACGGGCTCGAAGGCCGCGCCGAGTTACTACCTGATTTTCGCCGCGATCGTGAGTCTTGTCGCGCTGATGGCGGCGCGTCGCAAGCTTGGTTTTCGCTGAAGCGGGCGCTGTGCCGTCTCGCTCCGGTATAGGGTGGCGCGACGACGAAGAAGGGCGGCGGTAAACGCAAAAGGCCGGTTCGTGATGAACCGGCCTTTTGCATTGCGAGGTCTGAAACTACATCAGAATCAGACTTGCGCGCCTGCGTTCGGATCGTCCGCGTCGGTGCGGTCCTTCCTGTCCTTGATCAGATCTTCGCGCTTCACGCCGAACCACATGGCGAGCGCCGCGGCGACGAACACCGACGAGTAGATGCCGAACAGAATACCGACCGTCAGCGCCAAGGCGAAGTAGTGCAGCGTCGGGCCGCCGAACAGGAACATCGACAGCACCATCATCTGCGTACAGCCGTGGGTGATGATGGTTCGCGACATCGTGCTGGTGATCGCGTGGTTGATCACCTCGATCACGGTGAGCTTGCGCTCGCGGCGGAAGGTCTCACGAATCCGGTCGAAAATAACCACCGACTCGTTCACCGAATAGCCGAGCACCGCGAGCACCGCAGCCAGCACCGACAGCGAGAACTCCCACTGGAAGAACGCGAAGAAGCCGAGAATGATGATCACGTCGTGCAGGTTCGCGATCACGCCGGCCACCGCGTACTTCCATTCGAAGCGGAACGACAGGTAGATCACGATGCCGACCACCACGCAGGCCAGCGCGAGCAGGCCGTCGGTGGCGAGTTCCTTGCCGACCTGCGGGCCCACGAACTCGACGCGTTGCAATTGCACTTGCGGTGTGTCGGCCTTCAGCGCGGTCATCACCTGATCGCTCTGTTGCGCGGACGTATAGCCGTGTTTGAGCGGCAGGCGGATCAGCACGTCGCGCGAAGTGCCGAAGTTCTGCACCTGAGCGTCGGCGTAACCGAGCTTGCCCAGCGTAGCGCGCACCGGTTCGAGCGGCGCGGCGCCCGGATACTGCACTTCGACGACCGTACCGCCGGTGAACTCCACCGACAGATGCAGCCCGCGATGCAGCAGGAAAAACACAGCGGCAAGGAACGTCAGCAGCGAGATCGCGTTGAAAATCAACGCGCGCTGCATGAACGGAATGTCTTTGCGGAAACGGAAAAATTCCATGGTCTTGTTCTCCGGGACTCAGCGGGACGAACCCGGTTTCTGCGGCGTGCTCGAGGAACCCGGCGACGAACCCGGCGCATTGCGGCGGCGCACGGTCGGTTTGCCGGCGCGTGCCTGCGCGACGGCGGCCCTGGCCTTCGACGGCTTGGCGGCGACCGCGGCAACGGCCTGCGCCGTGTCGGTCGCGGCGTCTTCGCTGCCGAGGTAAGCAGCCGAGCCTGCCGGCGCCGTCTCCGGACGCCACACCTGGCCGATAGCCAGCGACTTCAGCTTCTTCTTGCCGCCGTACCAGAGATTGACGATGCCGCGCGAGAAGAACACGGCCGAGAACATCGACGTCAGAATGCCGATACAGTGCACGATCGCGAAACCGCGCACCGGGCCGGAGCCGAATGCGAGCAGCGCAATACCGGCGATCAGTGTGGTGACGTTCGAGTCGAGAATCGTCGCCCAGGCGTGCGCGTAGCCGTTCTGGATGGCCAGTTGCGGCGGCGCGCCGTTGCGCAGTTCTTCACGCACGCGTTCGTTGATCAGCACGTTCGCGTCGATCGCCATACCGAGCGCGAGCGCGATAGCGGCGATACCCGGCAAGGTGAGCGTGGCTTGAAGCATGGACAGCACGGCGATCAGCAGCAGCAGGTTGACCGACAGGCCGATCATGGAGATCACGCCGAACAGCATGTAGTACGCGATCATGAAGACGGCGATCGCCGCGAAGCCCCACACCACCGAGTGGAAGCCCTTCTTGATGTTGTCCGCGCCGAGGCTCGGGCCGATCGTGCGTTCTTCGATGATGTCCATCGGCGCGGCCAGCGAACCGGCGCGCAGCAGCAGCGCGAGGTCGGCGGCGCCTTGCGGCGTGGCCTGGCCGGTGATCTGGAAGCGGTCGCCCAGTTCCGACTGGATGGTTGCCACCGTCAGCACTTCGCCCTTGCCCTTTTCGAACAGCACCATGGCCATCGGCTTGCCGATGTTGTCGCGCGAGATGCTGGCCACCGCGCGGCCGCCGGCCGAATCCAGACGGATGTTGACCGAAGGGCGTTGATGTTCGTCGAAGCCCGCCGACGCGTCGATGATCCGGTCGCCCGTGAAGATGATCTGCTTGCGCAGCAGCACCGGCGTCTGGTTGCCTTGCGTGAACAGTTCGTCGCCCGGCGGCACCGGATCGGACGGATTCGGATGCGTGTTGACCGGATCGGCGAGGCGCGCTTCGAGCGTTGCCGTGCGGCCGATGATGTCCTTCGCCTTCGCCGTGTCCTGCACGCCCGGCAGTTCGACCACGATGCGGTCGGCGCCTTGCTGCTGGATCACCGGCTCGGCCACGCCGAGTTCGTTCACGCGGTTGTGCAGCGTGGTGATGTTCTGCTTGAGCGCGGCGTCCTGCACGGCTTTCTGCACTGCCGGCGTGAATGTGCCGACCAGTTGCACGCCGCCGTCCGGGCCGGCTTGCGAGGCCCACTGGAGTTCGGCGATGCCGCGGCTCAGTTGCTTCGACGCGTTGTCCGCCGTGGCCTGGTCGGCGAAATTGATCACCACCGACTGGTTCACGCGGTTCACGCCGCCGTCGCGGATATTCTTGTCACGCAGCAGCGTGCGCGCGTCGGAAGCGTCCGAATCGAGCTTTTTGTTCAGCGCGCCGGCCATGTCGACCTGCAGCAGGAAGTGGACGCCGCCGCGCAGATCGAGACCGAGGTACATCGGCAGCGCGTGCAAGGCGGTCAGCCAGCGCGGCGACGCGCTTTGCAGATTCAGCGCGACGATGTACTGCGGGTCGGTCGGATCGCTGTTCAGCGACTTCTGCAGCAGGTCTTTCACGCGCAGTTGCGTGTCGGTGTCCGGCAGACGCACGCGGATGTTCGCGTTGGTCGCCGAGTTGTCGAACGTGACGTCGTCCGGCTTGATCTGATTCGCGGCGAGCGCGGCTTCGACAGCCGACAGCGTGGTCGAGTCGAGCTTGACCGTTGCCTTGCCGCTCGACACCTGCACCGCCGGCGCTTCGCCGAACAGGTTGGGCAGCGTGTACACGAGGCCGATGACCAGAGCCACCAGCATCACGGCGTATTTCCAGAGGGGGTAACGATTCATGAGTGGTCCAACGGGAAGGTTGGCTTGGAAGCGATGCGTCCGGCGATGAGCGCGGGCGGTTCACGGTGTGCTGCGTGAACTGCCGGCGAGGCCGCGCCGGACGCGAGAGATTCGGCCTTACAGCGACTTGATCGTGCCCTTCGGGAGAATCGTCGTGACCGACGCTTTTTGCACGGTGATTTCCGTGCCTTCCGAGATTTCGACGCCGACGTAGGCTTCGCCCACCTTGGTCACCTTGCCGACGATGCCGCCATTCGTCACCACTTCATCGCCCTTGGCCATCGCGGCGAGCATGTTGCGATGTTCCTTCTGGCGCTTCATTTGCGGGCGAATCATGATGAAGTACAGCACGCCGAACATCAGGATCAGCGGCAGGAAGCTCATCAGGTTCGATTCAATGCCACCTGTTGCTGTGCCTTGGGCGAAGGCATTGGAAATGAACGACACGTTGGTCTCTCCGTTATAAGTCAAAACGATCAAAAAAATCAGCCGGTTATTCTACCACCGGCCCGACGCGCGTCGGCGCGGCGAATCGGCTTTGGGATCAACCGTTTAAAGCCTGCTTTGCCGTTTTTACCGCCGCTCGCGAAAGATAATTGTAAGGTTTTCCCGGCGAGGTGGACGGATTCTTCGGCTGAATCCGTTCTGCCGCGCCGTTACGGCGCCTCGGCGGTGCCGCGCGCGCGGTTCTCGTGAAAGCGTTTGCGGAAGGCCTCGAACATTTTCGCGTCGATTGCGTCGCGGATTTCCTGCATCAGTTCGAGGTAGTAGTGCAGGTTGTGGATCGTATTCAACTGCGCACCGAGGATTTCCCCTACTCGATGCAGATGATGCAGATAGCCGCGAGTGAAATTTCGGCAGGTGTAGCAGCCGCATTGCTCGTCGAGCGGGCGCAGCGAATTCTTATGCGCGGCGTTGCGGATCTTGATGTCGCCAAAACGCGTGAAGAGCCAGCCGTTGCGCGCATTGCGGGTCGGCATCACGCAATCGAACATGTCAACGCCGGCGGCCACGCCCGCCACCAGATCTTCCGGCGTGCCCACGCCCATCAGGTAGTGCGGCTTGTTGGCCGGCAACTTGGGGCCGATGTGGTTCAGCACGCGCATCATGTCTTCCTTCGGCTCGCCGACTGACAGACCGCCGATCGCGAGACCATGGAAATCCTTCTCGGCGAGGCCTGCCAGCGACTCGTCGCGCAGGTCCTCGAACATGCCGCCTTGCACGATGCCGAACAGCGCGTTGGGATTGCCCAAGCGGTTAAATTCGTCGATGGAGCGCTGCGCCCAGCGCATCGACATGCGCATCGAATCGGCCGCTTCCTTGTGCGAGGTCGGCACGTTATTGGTCGCGTACGGCGTGCATTCGTCGAACTGCATGACGATGTCCGAGTTGAGCACTTTCTGGATCTGCATGGACACTTCGGGCGACAGAAACAGTTTGTCGCCGTTGATCGGCGACGCGAACGTGACGCCATCTTCGGTGATCTTGCGCAGATCGCCAAGTGAGAACACCTGGAAGCCGCCCGAGTCGGTGAGGATCGGCTTTTTCCAGCCCATGAAGCCGTGCAGACCGCCGTGCGCCTCGATCGTCTCCAGACCCGGGCGCAGCCACAGGTGGAAGGTGTTGCCGAGGATGATCTGCGCGTGCATTTCTTTGAGCTCGCGCGGCTGCACGGCCTTCACGGTGCCGTAGGTGCCGACGGGCATGAAGATCGGCGTTTCCACCACGCCGTGATTCAGCGTGACGCGGCCGCGGCGGGCCAGGCCGTCGACGCCGAGCAATTCGAAATTGAGGCCGTTTTCCGGGCGGACGTGATCGCCGAGGTAAGCGCCGTGATCGGCGCGCGTGCTAACGGATTGACCGTTGGTCATGAAAAAACTCCTGTGCTACCAGAAAACAGTCCGGCGCAAATGTTGAGCGCCGGCGGAAAGGTTCGCGGCGGCCTGGAACTGCAAAAATTTTCGTGGACGTCGATCAGACGTCGCGCCGCGTGAGCAGCATCGCGTCGCCGTAGCTGAAGAAGCGGTAACGCTGCTCGATCGCATGGCGATAGGTTTCGCGAATCGTCTCGACGCCCGCGAAAGCCGACACGAGCATCAGCAGTGTGGATTTCGGCAAATGGAAATTGGTGACGAGCCGGTCGACCACGCGGAATTTATAGCCCGGCGTGATGAAAATGTCGGTTTCCGTGCTGGCTGCGGCCAACGGGCGACCTGCGGCTTCGGCGTCGCGCGCGGCGGCTTCGAGCGCGCGCATCGAGGTCGTGCCCACCGCGATCACGCGGTTGCCGCGCGCGCGCGTCGCCGCGATCTGGTCAGCGAGCGATTGCGGCAAGTGATACCACTCGCTGTGCATCTTGTGCTCGGCGAGATTCTCGACCCGTACCGGCTGGAAGGTGCCCGCGCCGACGTGCAGCGTCAGCGTCGCGCGTTCCACGCCTTTTTCGTCGAGGCGGGCCAGCAGCGTGTTGTCGAAATGCAGGCCGGCCGTGGGCGCGGCCACCGCGCCGGGATTCTGCGCGAACACCGTTTGATAGCGGGTTTCATCGGTCGAATCGGGATCGTGCTCGATGTACGGCGGCAACGGCAGCCGGCCGAACTGCTCGATCAGCGTCAGACAATCGTCGGGGAAATGCAGCGTGTAGAACGGCTCGACGCGCTCGCCGACCGTGACGTCGAAGGCATCCGCCAGCCGGATCGTCGTACCCGGCTGCGGACTCTTGCTTGCGCGGATCTGCGCGAGCGCCGTGCGCTCGCCCGTGAGCCGCTCTACCAGCACTTCGATCTTGCCGCCACTGGCCTTCTGGCCGAGGAAGCGCGCCTTCAGGACTTTGGTATCGTTGAAGACCAGCAGATCGCCGGCTGTGATGCATTCGGGCAACTCGGCGAAACGGCGGTCGATCAGGCGTGCGGGGCCGGTGGCGTCGGCCGGGTGATCCACCTCGAGCAGGCGGCTGGCGCTGCGCTCGGGCAGCGCGACTTGCGCGATCAGCTCGGGAGGCAGATCGAAATCAAAATCGGAAAGCGTCAACATACGAACGACTGGAAGCGAAATGAACTGAATTGAGCCGAAGCCGGAGCCGGGCGGCTATGATTGCGGGACGCCAGAGCGGCCCGCGAGCCCGCGCGCTGTATGGCGCCGAACCCTTTGACAGCCGATATTGTACTTGCGAAGCAGCCAATGCCATTGTCCGACCGCCGATCGCCCTCCGTTACCGATGAAGTGAGCGCCGAACCCAGGCGCCGCGTCTCGCGCGGCAAGGCGGTGGCGGGAGTGAGCGACGCGGGCCAGGGTGTCGGCGCGGACGCCGGGTTGAACGCTGGAAAAGCTTCGCGACAGAGTGACGAGTCGGATGGCAAGCCCGTTGACGAAGTTGGCGGCAAACGCGCCGGCGAGCCCGCTGAAACATCTGTCGGCGAGCGCGTCGGCCTTGTGGATCCATCCGGTGACACACACGTCGGCAAGCCTGCCGACATATTCGGCGACAGGCCCGCCGGCAAGCCCGGCCCCAAGGTTGCCGCAAAATCCGCAGTGAAGTCCGGCGCGAAATCCGCCGCCAAACCCGCGGACAAAACCGCCGACAAGCTCGCCAAACTCGGCCTGACGCGCGACATCGACCTCGTGCTGCATTTGCCAATGCGCTACGAGGACGAAACCTCGCTGACGCCGATCGGGCATCTGCTGCCGGGCGGCGTTGCGCAAACCGAAGGCGTGGTGTTCGACAACGAGATCGCCTATCGTCCACGCCGTCAGTTGTTGGTGAAACTGCGCGACGACGCCGGCGACGAACTCGTGCTGCGTTTTCTGAATTTCTACGGCTCCCAGGTCAAGCAGATGGCGATCGGCGCGCGGCTGCGGGTGCGCGGCGACGTGCGCGGCGGTTTCTTCGGCATGGAGATGGTGCATCCGGCCGTACGCGTGGTCGACGAAGACACGCCGCTGCCGCAGGCGTTGACGCCCGTGTATCCGAGCACCGCAGGCGTAACGCAGGCGTATCTGCGCAAATCCATCGACAACGCGCTGTCGCGCACGTCGCTGCCGGAACTGCTGCCGGAGTCGGTCGCGCGGACGTTTATGGAGCCGCTCGGCGTGCCGTCGCTGATGGACGCTGTGCGCACGCTGCATCATCCGGGCGTTCAGTCCGATGAGACCGCGTTGATCGACGGCACGCATCCCGCGTGGGTGCGCATCAAGTTCGAGGAATTGCTCGCGCAGCAGATGTCGCTCAAGCGCGCGCACGACGAACGCCGCACCCGCGCGGCGCCGGCCATGCCGCGCCGCAAGCTGGGCGACGAATCAGCGCTGGTGGCGCGTCTGCTGAAAGCGCTGCCGTTTTCGCTGACGGCGGCGCAGGAGCGCGTCGGCGGCGAGATCGCGCTTGATTTGACGCAGCCTCATCCGATGCAGCGGCTTTTGCAGGGGGACGTCGGCAGCGGTAAGACGATCGTCGCCGCGCTGGCCGCGGCACAGGCCATCGACGCCGGCTACCAGGCCGCGCTCATGGCGCCGACGGAAATCCTCGCCGAACAGCACGCGCGCAAACTGCGCGGCTGGCTGGAGCCGCTCGGCGTGAGCGTTGCGTGGCTGGCCGGCAGTCTGAAGGCCAAGGAAAAGCGCGCCGCGATCGAAGCCGCCGCGCTCGGCACCGCGCAACTCGTGATCGGCACGCACGCGATCATTCAGGACGCGGTCGAGTTCGCGCGCCTCGGGCTGGTGATCGTCGACGAACAGCACCGCTTCGGTGTCGCGCAGCGGCTCGCGCTGCGCGCCAAGGCACTGAACGCCGCCGATGGCGCCCGTAACTTCCAGCCGCATCAACTGATGATGTCCGCGACGCCGATTCCGCGCACGCTTGCGATGACGTATTACGCCGACCTCGACGTCTCGACCATTGACGAATTGCCGCCCGGGCGCACGCCGATCCTGACCAAGCTGGTGTCCGATGCACGGCGCGAGGAGGTGATCGGACGCGTGCGCGAGGCTGCGTTGACGGGGCGCCAGGTGTACTGGGTGTGTCCGTTGATCGAGGAAAGCGAGACCTTGCAGTTGCAGACCGCGGTCGAGACGTATGAGACGCTGGTGGCCGCGTTGCCCGAACTGAATGTCGGTCTCGTGCATGGACGGCTTGCACCGGCTGAAAAGGCGGCCGTGATGGATGCGTTCACGCGTAACGAGGTGCAGCTGCTGGTGGCGACGACGGTGATCGAAGTGGGCGTCGATGTGCCGAACGCGTCGTTGATGGTGATCGAGCATGCGGAGCGGTTTGGGCTTGCGCAGTTGCATCAGTTACGGGGACGGGTGGGGCGCGGGAGTGCGGCTTCGGTTTGTGTGCTGCTTTATACCGGGCCTTTGTCGATGACTGCGCGGGCGCGGCTTCAGACAATGCGGGAGACCACTGATGGGTTTGAGATCGCCAGACGGGATCTCGAGATTCGTGGACCGGGCGAGTTTTTAGGGGCGCGGCAGTCGGGCGCGGCGATGTTGAGGTTTGCTGATCTTCAGAATGATCAGTGGTTGATTGAGCCTGCGCGGGAGGCTGCGGCGGTTTTGCTTGAGAAGTTTCCCGAGGTCGTGTTGCAGCATCTGGCGCGCTGGCTTGGCGCGCGGGAGCAGTTTTTGAAGGCTTGAAGGTGAGGATTTGCCTGCTCGGCGGGTTTTTTTGTGTTGGCCTTTCCTTGGCTTGTTAGTGGTCTATTAGCGTCGCCCCTGTGCGGGGCAGGACGTGTCAGAAATCTTGTGTGCTGAGGCCGGTTAGAAATCTCAGTTGATGGCGCTGGTGAACCGCTCGCCGAACAGAATGGCGAACTGATTGACTGCTTGCCGCCAGGTGATAGGTGGCATCTTCCAGTCCTTTTCGATGTTGCGCAAGGCCAGGTATAGCAATTTGCTGGCGGCTTCGTCGCTTGGGAAGTGACTGCGGTTCTTGACGATCTTGCGAAGCTGCATGTGCATGCTTTCGATCGCATTTGTCGTGTATATGATTCTGCGTACTTCCGGCGGATAGGCGAAGAAGGACCTATCCGTAATTTCGTGGGCGGGGCATATCATGAGGGATCAAGGTCATGGATATGCCGATGAAAAAGAAACGCACCGTCGCGTCTCAGGCAGCGGCCCGCGGGCCGCTGCCTGAACTGCCTGAAGCGCTGCTGGATGAACTGGTGAAGGGTCCGATGACGCCCGCCGAGGTTCAGGACCTGATGCTGGCGTTCAACAAGGCGCTCATCGAGCGCGCGATGGGCGCCGAAATGAACATGCATCTGGGCTACCGGCCCGGCCAGCCCAAGCCTGCGGAGCAGACCAATGAACGCAACGGCGCCAGCGGCAAGACAGTCATCACCGAGCGTGGCCCGGTGCGGGTCGATCTGCCGCGCGACCGTGAAGGCAGCTTCGAGCCGATCCTGATTCCCAAACACGAGCGCCGTTTCACGGGCTTCGACGAACGCATCATTGCCATGTACGCACGCGGCATGAGCGTGCGCGAGATCCAGGCGTTTCTGGCCGAAAGCTATGGCACCGAGGTCTCGCCCGACTTCATCAGTTCGGTCACCGATGAGGTGATGGCCGAAACGCTTGCCTGGCAAAGCCGTCCACTTGAGCCGATGTACCCGGTGGTGTTCTTCGACGCGCTGCGCGTGAAGATCCGTGGTGACGGTGTGGTGAGCAATAAGGCGGTGTATCTGGCGCTGGGCATTCAGGCCGACGGCCAGCGCGACGTGCTCGGCCTGTGGATCGAGCAGACCGAAGGTGCGAAGTTCTGGCTGAAGGTGTTCAATGAACTGAAGACCCGGGGCTGCCAGGACATCCTGATCGCGGTGGTCGACGGCCTGAAGGGGCTGGCCGAGGCGATCGGCACGGCGTACCCGCGCACGGCCGTGCAGACCTGCATCGTGCACCTGATCCGCAACAGCCTGGAATACGCCAGTTACAAGGACCGCAAAGGCGTCGCCGCAGCGCTGCGTCCGGTCTATGCCGCCGCGAACGAACAGGCCGCGCAGCAGGCCCTGGAGGCCTTTGCCGAAGGGCCATGGGGCGCGAAGTATCCGACCATCGTGCAGTCGTGGCGACGGGCGTGGGAGAACGTCACACCGTTCTTCGTGTTTCCGCCCGACATACGCCGTGTCGTCTACACCACGAATGCCATTGAGAGCCTGAACATGCAACTACGCAAGATCATCAAGACCCGCGGCCACTTCCCCAACGACGAGGCCGCCATCAAGCTATTGTGGCTGGCATTGCGCAACGTGCTGGCGAAGTCTGTACGGGCGGCATTCGACTGGTCCTCCGCCATGAACCAGTTCGCTATTCTGTTTGGAGAGCGTTTTACCAACGCACGCGGGTAACTCCGCTAACCGCCTCGCACACAAAAATGCGGACAGGCTCGCGAAGAACGGAATGACCTGTTCCCATTGGCGCTGCCACATCGCGGCGACCGTTGGGAATTTCTTGCCCCATTCGCTTTGCGAGAAGGCTTGCAGCACCGCCTCAGCGGCTTCGGCGGTGGCGGCCTGATAGATCGGCTTGAGCGCCGCAGCCAACGGCTTACGGTCCTTCCAGCTCGCCAGATTCAGCGAATTACGGATCAGATGCACGATGCAGGTCTGGATCTGCGCGGCCGGAAACACCGCCTCGATGGCCTCCGGGAACCCACGCAGGCCGTCGACCACCGCAATCAGGATGTCGTGCAAACCGCGATTCTTCAACTCGTTGAAAACCTTCAGCCAGAACTTGGCGCCTTCGGTTTGCTCGATCCACAAACCCAGCACTTCCTTGCGCCCGTCGGCCCGAATGCCCAGCGCGAGGTACACCGCCTTGTTCCTGACCGTGCCTTCGTCGCGGATCTTCAGTCGAAGTGCGTCGAAATACACGATCGGATACATCGCCTCGAGCGGGCGTTGCTGCCACTGTTCGACTTCGGCCAGCACCTCGTCGGTGACGGTCGAAATCAGATCGGGCGACACCTGTAGGCCATATAGCTCCAGCAAATGGCCCTGAATCTCGCGCACGCTCATGCCGCGCGCGTACATGCTGATGACGTGATCGTCAAAGCCCGGCAGCCGGCGCTGATACTTGCCGACCAGTTGCGGCTCGAATGTCGCCTGCCGGTCACGCGGAATGTCCAGATTCAGTTCGCCATTGGGCGTGATGACCGTCTTGGGGCTGGTGCCGTTGCGGTGGTTGCCGGACTTGCCTTGCCCGGTCTCGGCTTCCAGATGGTGGCTCAACTCGGCCGCGAGCATGCGCTCGGCCAGCCGTTTCTTGAGCTGGCCGGCCAGACCTGATTCGCCCAGGACCGACTCAGCATCCTTGCCCTGCACCTGGGCAAGCAATTGGTCGATCAACTCATCGGGAAACAGCTTCGGTGCCTTCGGGTTCCTGTTCTTCTTTGTCACGGTTGCTTCGGTCATAGGACGTTATTTCCGTTATCGTCTCATGACCTCGGCACACAGAAAATCTGACAGGCTCGCGGGGCAGGCACCTACTTTCTTTGCCGCGGTGTATGGACCACTAACAAGGCAAGGAAAGGCCAACCCCACCGAACCCCCAAAGCGCCCCGCGCAAACAACCCCAAACAGTTGGCGAACCGACCCTATAGGTGTATAACTAGAACCTATCGAACTCACCGCACTGATTGGTCCCCTAATGACGCTCACCGAATTGAAATACATCGTCGCGGTCGCCCGCGAGCGGCACTTCGGCCGGGCCGCCGAAGCGTGTTTCGTTAGCCAGCCGACGCTGTCGGTGGCCATCAAAAAGCTCGAAGACGAACTGAACGTGCAGATCTTCGAGCGCGGCACCAGCGAAGTGAGCGTCACGCCGATCGGCGAACAGATCGTCACGCAAGCGCAACGCGTTCTCGAACAGACGCTCGCCATCAAGGAAATCGCGAAACAGGGCAAAGATCCGCTGGTCGGGCCGCTGCGTCTTGGCGTCATCTACACGATCGGGCCGTACCTGCTGCCCACACTCGTCAAGCAGATGATCAAGCGCGTCCCGCAAATGCCCTTGATGCTGCAGGAAAATTACACGCTCAAGCTGATCGAACTGCTCAAGCAAGGCGAAATCGATGTCGCCATCATGGCGCTGCCGTTTCCGGAAACCGGCCTGATGCTGCGCCCGCTATACGACGAGCCTTTCGTGGTTGCCTTGCCGTCTGGGCATGCCTGGGAAAACCGCCCGAAAATCGATGCTGACGATCTCAAGCAGGAAACCATGCTGCTGCTCGGCAGCGGTCACTGCTTCCGCGATCATGTGCTGGGCGTCTGCCCGGAACTGATGCGCTTTTCGCAAAACGCGGACGGCATCCAGAAAACCTTTGAAGGGTCCTCGCTGGAAACCATCCGCCACATGGTGGCGAGCGGTGTCGGCATTACCGTGCTGCCGCGCATGTCGGTGCATGAAGTCAAGCCGCACGCCGGCGGCATCGATTCGGGGCTGCTGAGCTACGTCGCTTTCGACGAGCCCGTGCCGGATCGCCGCGTCGTGCTGGCCTGGCGCAAGAGCTTCACGCGCATGCCCGCGATTGAGGCCATTTGCGACGCTATCAACTCCTGCGATCTGGCGGGCGTCAAGAAGCTCGATTTGCCGGTCGCGGTCAACTAGACGGATGCCCCACAAAGGCTGGCTCGCTGCGTAAGCGCAGCGGCCGGCTTGGCGCCCATACAAGGCGCCGACAGCCGCCAGGCCTATCGAATAGATAAAATTAATCAAACACGTTATTTCGATAGCATTGTTATAGTTTCCTCCATGGATCGCCCGATCCCAAAGACCCCGGAGGAAATCATGACGCAATCCAAGCCGCGACAAGTCCAAATCCTCGTCCCTCGGACGGCCGTTGCGCCGAGCCGTTTTGCCGCCTCGATGCTCAGCGCGCGCACTGTCATGTTTTCCCTGCTGGTCGATCGGGCCTTGTCCGCCTAGCGCATGAGCCTCTGGCCTCAGCGTGCTGCGTCGCGCCCCCACAATCTGTTTCGATAAAAGCCAACCAGGAGTCACGCATGTCCGAACGTAAGCTCACCAGTGCCGCCGGCGCACCCGTCGCCGACAACCAGAATTCGATGACCGCAGGCGCGCGCGGCCCGGTTGTTTTGCAAGATGTCTGGCTGCTCGAAAAACTCGCCCACTTCGATCGTGAAGTGATCCCGGAGCGCCGCGTTCACGCCAAAGGTTCAGGTGCATTCGGCACGTTGAAGGTCACCCACGACATCTCGCGCTACACGAAGGCCAAGGTGTTCGCGCAAGTCGGCAAGGAAACGCCGCTCTTCATGCGCTTTTCGACGGTCGCGGGCGAGCGCGGCGCAGCCGATGCCGAACGCGACGTACGCGGTTTCTCGATCAAGTTCTACACGGAAGAAGGCAACTGGGACGTGGTCGGCAATAACACGCCGGTATTCTTTATCCGCGATCCGCTGAAGTTTCCGGACTTCATCCACACGCAAAAGCGCGACCCGTACACCAACATGCGCAGCAATGTCGCCGCGTGGGATTTCTGGTCGCGTCATCCGGAATCGCTGCATCAAGTGACGATTCTGATGAGCGACCGCGGCATTCCGCAGAATTATCGTCAGATGCACGGCTTCGGCTCGCACACGTATTCGTTTATCAACGCCGCCAACGAGCGTTTCTGGGTGAAGTTCCATTTCAAATCGATGCAAGGCATTGAGAACTTCACCGATGCGGAAGCGGCACAAGTCGTCGCGCAAGACCGCGAAAGCGCGCAACGCGATCTGATCGGCAACATCGACGCGGGCAATTTCCCGAAGTGGCGCTTCGCCATTCAGGTGATGCCGGAAGCAGAGGCCGTCACGTATCGCTTCAACCCGTTCGACATCACGAAAGTGTGGTCGCAGAAGGACTATCCGTTGATCGACGTCGGCACGATCGAGTTGAATCGCAACGCACAGAATTACTTTGCCGACGTGGAGCAGGCGGCGTTCACGCCCGCCAATGTGGTGCCGGGTATCGGCTTCTCGCCGGACCGTCTGTTGCAGGGCCGTCTGTTCTCATACGGCGATGCGCAGCGCTATCGGCTCGGCATCAATCACCATCAGATTCCGGTGAATGCAGCGCGCGTCCCGAGCCCGCATTCGTTCCATCGCGACGGCGCGATGCGCACGGACGGCAACCTCGGCGGCAACGTGAATTACGAGCCGAACCGCTTCGGCGACTTCGCGCAGGACGCCAACGCAGCCGAACCGCCGCTCGCGGCGGGCACGGTGGATCGCTACGATCATCGGCTGGACGACGACTACTACACGCAGCCGGGTATGCTGTTTGCGCTCTTCGATACGGCTCAGCGCGAGCGTCTGTTCGGCAACATCGCACGCCATATCAACGGCGTGCCGCAGGAAATCGTTGCGCGTCAGATCGAGCATTTCCGTCGCGCGGATCCGGCTTACGCGCAAGGCGTGATCGCCGCGATGGCCGACCTCGCGGAACGCAGCGGGCAATAAGCAGCAATCGCACAGTTGAAGTCATGCAGTAGAGCGAGCGCATTTGCGTTCCGCTAGTACCGATACGAACCGAAGGAGCACGATCATGATGCAGATGATGACGAGCATGTCAGGCGGCACGTCAGCCGCAAACAGCGCGCAACGGCATGCATGGGTCGCGCGCAGGGCGGTAGGCTTTGCGATCTTCGCGAGCGGAGTGGCCGTGATCGTCGCGCAGGCGCTGCAACACGCGCTCGGCGGCTGATCGAAGCCGCCGCCGTGATGCGGCAAGTGGCCACGCGTCATACGAACGCAGCAGCTTTCCAGGCTAAACTGTCGAGCGTTCGAGCTGTCGAGTTTGCTATCCGCAGACCGTCACTTTGCCGACCGGTTCGTATCACTCTTCAAAGGAGTCATCATGGCCAAAAAAGAAGCCACAGCAGCCGTACAGCACGTCAATATCGGGATCAGCGACAAAGATCGCAAGAAGATTGCAGAAGGTCTGTCGCGCCTGCTCGCCGACACCTACACGCTGTATTTGAAGACCCATAACTTCCACTGGAACGTGACGGGTCCGATGTTCAACACGCTGCACCTCATGTTCGAAACGCAATACAACGAACTGGCGTTGGCGGTCGATTCGATCGCCGAACGGATTCGCGCGCTGGGTGTGCATGCGCCGGGCAGCTACAAGGAATTCGCCAAGCTGTCGTCGATTCCGGAAGCGGACGGCGTGCCGGCCGCGGAAGAAATGATCCGCCAGCTGGTGGAAGGTCAGGAAGCTGTCGTGCGTACCGCGCGCGCAATTTTCCCGTCGACGGAAGCCGCCAACGACGAACCGACGGCCGACCTGCTGACGCAACGCATGCAAACGCACGAAAAGACCGCGTGGATGCTGCGCTCCATGCTGGCTTAAGTATCTGCGCGCAAGGCGCCTCGTTTCGGCGCCGGCGTTGAAGTTGAAGTTAAAGTTGAATGCGACTCCAACAAAGCCTCCCTGCGCGGGAGGCTTTGTTTTTTTTCAGCGTCGTCGGCTTTATTCGCCTTGACAGCCCGAAAGCGGCGCGCCGTCCGCATCCCGTAAAATAGCCGCACCGTCTTCGCACTTTCACAGAATCCGCCCATGTTCGCCCGACTTCCCCTGTATCTGCGCCTCGTGCGCATGGACAAGCCGATCGGCAGCCTGCTGCTGCTGTGGCCGACGCTCAACGCGCTGTGGATTGCTTCCGACGGTCATCCCACGTGGCCGCTGCTGGTGATTTTCACGGTGGGCACGGTGCTGATGCGCTCGGCGGGTTGCGCGATCAACGACTACGCGGATCGCGACTTCGATCGCTACGTGAAGCGCACGGAGAATCGGCCGATCACGTCGGGCAAGATCAAGGCATGGGAAGCGGTGGCGCTGGCGGCCGCGCTGTCGTTGCTGGCGTTTCTGTTGATACTGCCGCTCAATACGTTGACCAAAGAGTTGTCCGTGGCGGCGCTTTTCGTCGCCGGTTCGTATCCGTTCACCAAGCGGTTTTTTGCGATTCCGCAGGCGTATTTAGGGATCGCGTTCGGCTTCGGCATTCCGATGGCGTTCGCCGCGATTCAGGGCCACGTGCCACTGCTCGCGTGGGTGATGCTGCTGGCCAATGTGTTCTGGTCGGTGGCGTACGACACCGAATACGCGATGGTCGACCGCGACGACGACATCAAGATCGGCATCCGCACGTCGGCGCTGACGTTCGGCCGCTTCGACGTGGCCGCGATCATGCTCTGCTATGCCGCGACGCTGGGGATTTACGTCTGGATCGGCGTGCTGCTCGGCTTCGGCGTGCTGTACTGGCTCGGATGGGCGGCGGCCGCCGGCTGCGCGATCTATCACTACACGCTGATTCGCAATCGCGAACGGATGGCGTGCTTTGCCGCGTTCCGGCATAACAACTGGTTGGGCGGCGCGCTGTTTGTCGGCATCGCCGCGCATTACGCGGCGGGCTCGTTTTAAGTTTTTTCGCGTGGCG
Organism: Paraburkholderia sp. BL17N1; assembly: GCF_003634175.1. Taxonomy (NCBI): domain Bacteria; kingdom Pseudomonadati; phylum Pseudomonadota; class Betaproteobacteria; order Burkholderiales; family Burkholderiaceae; genus Paraburkholderia; species Paraburkholderia sp. BL17N1. The sequence goes on along the minus strand of NZ_RBIW01000001.1, from coordinate 741,551 downwards.
TCGAGGCCGGTTCTGCGCTGCTATTCAGCAGGCGCCACCTCTGGCTCGAATTGTGGCGCCGCCGAACACCCTCACTGCTTGCCGAACTCGTCGCCCATTTCCTTCGCGCGGGCATCCGCGGCAAGTGCACCGCGCACGATCGCATCCTTAACGCCGCTCGCCTCGAACGACGCCAGCGCCGCCGCCGTCGTCCCGCCTTTGGACGTCACACGTTCGCGCAACACACTCGGCGGCTCGTCAGAATTCGCCGCCAGTTGCGCCGCGCCGGTGAAGGTCGCCACCGCCAGCGCGCGGCCTTGCGCTTCATCCATGCCGAGTTGGCGCGCGGCTTCCTGCAACGCCTCGATGAAATAGAACACGTAGGCCGGCCCGCTCCCCGAGATCGCGGTGACGGCGTCGATCTTCGCTTCGTCGTCGAACCAGACGGTTTCGCCGACCGCGCCTAGCACTTGCGACGCGAGCGCGCGGCCCGCTTCGTCGACGCTGCCGGTCGCGACCAGCCCCGTCACGCCCATGCCGATTAGCGCCGGCGTATTCGGCATGACACGCACGATACGGTGGTGCCCGTTCAGCCAGCGCGACATGTCGTCCATGCGAATGCCGGCGACGATGCTCACGGCCAGTTGCGACGCATGCAGATGCGGCGCCACTGCCTCGGCGACGCTCTTGAGGATCTGCGGTTTCACCGCCAGCACGACGGCGTCGTACGCGCCGAGCGCGGCATCCGCGGCGGCGCCGGTCTTGATGCCGAATTGCTGCTCATTGCGCTTGCGCGCGTCTTCGTTGGGGTCGATTGCGTAGAGGTCAGCGGGCGCGACGCCACGCTTGATGAGGCCGCCGATCAACGCAGCGGCCATGTTGCCACCGCCGATAAAAGCAATTTTCATGATGTTCCGAATGATGTGCCAAGTGCCGTGAAGAGCCTTAGGAGCCCGACAGGCCCGATAAGGTCAGTTAGAGTAATCTCGCGCGCCGAAGATGGCGGTGCCGACGCGCACGATCGTCGCGCCTTCCAGCACGGCAGCCTCGAGATCGCTCGACATGCCCATGGACAGCGTGTCGAGTTCGAGACCGTCGTTGCACAGACGCTCGAACAGTTCGCGCAAATGCCGATGCGGCACACGCTGTTCGTCGATGCCGCCGGCCGGCTCGGGAATCGCCATCAGGCCGCGCAAATTCAGCCTCGGCAGCGCGGCGATCGCCTGCGCGACTTCCACCGCCTCGGGAATGCTCACACCGCTCTTCGACGCCTCGCCGCTGATGTTGACCTGCAGGCAGACGTTGAGCGGCGGCAGATTGTCCGGCCGCTGCTCCGAGAGCCGCTGCGCGATCTTCAACCGATCCACCGAATGCACCCAATCGAACTGCTCGGCCACCGGCCGGGTCTTGTTCGATTGCAATGGACCAATGAAATGCCATTCGAGCGTGGCGCGCAGATCGGCGAGCGTCTCGATCTTGGTGAGCGCTTCCTGCACGTAGTTTTCACCGAAGGCACGCTGGCCTGCCGCGTAGGCGGCGCGCACGTCTTCGGCGGGGAAAGTCTTGGAGACCGCGAGCAGATGGACCGAACGCGTATCGCGTCCGGCCACGTGGGCGGCCATGGCGATGCGCTGCTGCACCGCCTCGAGGTTGTGAATCAGATCGGGCATGTCGGAACTGGAAGTCCAGCGAAAGTCGATTACCCGATTATACGGACAGCATGTGCTCGACCAGTTCGATCCAATGCGCGACCGGCGTCGACGTGCCGCTTTGCAGATGCGCAATGCAGCCGACGTTCGCCGACACGATCACCTGCGGCTCCTGCGCCTGCAGCCGATCGAGCTTCTGATCGCGCAGCGCGTACGAGAGCTTGGGCTGCGTCAGCGAGTAGGTGCCGGCCGAGCCGCAGCACACGTGACTGTCGGCGGGCAGACGCACCTCGACGCCCAGTGCGGTCAGCAAATGCTCGACCTTGCCGCGAATCTGCTGGCCATGCTGCAACGTGCAGGGCGGATGAAACGCCACCGTATGAACCGAGCGGCGGCGCGTGACCGAGACCAATGCTTCTTCGAACTCCGGCAGGATTTCCGCGACGTCGCGCGTCAGTTCCACCACGCGGCGGGCCTTTTCCGCATACGCCGGATCGTGCCGCAACAGGTGCGCGTATTCCTTGACCGTCGCGCCGCAGCCGGACGCGTTCATCACGATCGCTTCCACGCCCTGTTCGACGTAGGGCCACCATGCGTCGATGTTGGCGCGCAGGTCGTCGAGCGCGTCGTCGTTGTACCCCAGATGCAGACGGATCGCGCCGCAGCAGCCGGCATCCGGCGCGATCAGCGTTTCCACGCCGAGCGCGTCGAATACGCGCGCGGTGGCGATGTTCACGTTCGGCATCATCGACGGCTGCACGCAACCCGCCAGCATCAGCATCTTGCGCGGATGTTTCGCCGTCGGCCATTCGAGCGGACGCTGCCGCGCGGGCACCTTGTCGCGCAGCTTCTTGGGCAGCAGCGGACGAAAATGCTGGCCGATCCGCATGGTCGGCGTGAACAGCGCGCTGTTCGGCACAAAGCTCGCGAGCATCCGGCGCACCAGCCGTTGACCGAGCGGGCGCGTGACTTTCTCTTCAGTGAGCTTGCGGCCGATTTCCACCAGCCGGCCATATTGCACGCCGGATGGGCAGGTCGATTCGCAATTGCGGCAGGTCAGGCAGCGGTCGAGATGGACTTGCGTGCTGCGCGTGACCGGCGCGCCTTCGACCATCTGCTTGATCAGATAGATGCGTCCGCGTGGGCCGTCGAGTTCGTCGCCGAGTATCTGATAGGTCGGACAGGTGGCCGTGCAGAAACCGCAATGCACGCAATTGCGCAGGATGCCGTCGGCTTCGTCGCCATCGGGCGTGTTGCGAATGAAGTCCGCGAGGTTGGTTTGCATCGCGTCGCTCAGAAGTCGGGGTAGAGACGGCCGCGATTGAAGATGCGGGCCGGGTCGAAAGCGGTTTTCAGGCCGCGATGGATTTTCATCAGCGGCGCGGGAAGCGGGGTGAACACGCCCGCGCCGCGATCGTAGCCATGGCCGGTGCGGAAGATCGTGGCGTGGCCGCCGGCCTGTTTGGCGCTGATGCGCACGGTTTGCGCGTCGGTGTCGGTGATCCACCAGCGCTGGCCGCCGCCCCATTCCATGAGTTGCGCACCGGGCAATTGCAGCGGCTCCGTAATTGAAGGCAGCGCAAGGCGCCACAGCGCGGCCCGCGGCGGGATGGCGGCGAAGAACGAGTCGGTCTGTTCGCGCAGGCCGGCCCAGAAGCGTTCGGCTTCGACGGCATCGACCACCTCGCCGCCGAGCGCCATTTTCGCCGACTTGACCGCGGCCTCTGCGCCGGCAAGGCGCAAGACCAGCGTGCCATGACGCCACGCGCTCGCGGTAATCGGCAGCGGCCGGCCGCCCCATTCGTTGAGCTTACGGACTGCGTCGGTGCCGTTCATGTCGAATTTGAGCGTGGCTTCCGCCTGCGGCAGCGGCAGCACCTTGATCGACAGTTCGAGGATCAATCCCAGCGTGCCGAGCGAGCCGGCCATCAGGCGTGAGACGTCATAGCCGGCGACATTCTTCACCACCTGGCCGCCGAAATGCAGCTTCTGGCCCTGACCGTTCATGATCACGGCGCCGAGCACGAAGTCGCGCGCGGCGCCGGCCGACGGGCGGCGCGGACCGGCGATGCCCGCCGCGATGCAGCCGCCGAAGGTGGCCTGCGCCCCGAAGTGCGGCGGTTCGAAGGCGAGCATCTGATGATGCTCGGCGAGCGCGGCCTCGATCTCCAGCAGGGGCGTGCCCGCGCGCGCGGTGATCACCAGCTCCGCCGGATCGTACGCAATGATGCCGCGATAAGCGCGCGTGTCGAGGATGTCACCTTCCAGCGTCTGACCGTACCAGTCTTTGGTGCCGCCGCCACGGATGCGCAACGCGCGCCCCTCGGCGCTGGCCGAACGCACACGCTCCGACCACACGGCGACGATGTCGTCCTCTTCCATGGTGTCCTGCTTCGTTGTGTTTCGTTTGATTGTACCGGGCAGGGGCTGGCTGGCAACCAGGAGCGGACCCGCATCGGGTAATCAGGGTGAGAGCAGGAAAAACGGCGCCCACGCGGCTTATGCGCGATGCGTGGGCGGAACTGTACTGCGTTAGAACCGCGGCAGCTCAGGATGCGGCAGCAAGCCGCCACGCACATGCATCTTGCCGTACTCGGCGCAACGCGCTCGCGTGGGAATACCTTTGTCGGGGTTGAGCAGGCCGGGCGCGTCGAAGGCTCGCTTGACCGCGTGGAAGGTATCCCGCTCTTCCGGCGAAAACTGCACGCACATCGAATTGATCTTCTCGATACCCACACCGTGCTCGCCGGTCACTGTGCCGCCCAGTTCGACGCACGCCTCGAGGATGTCGGAACCGAACGCTTCTGCCCGGTGCCACTCGTCCAGGTCGTTGCCGTTGAACAGGATCAGCGGATGCATGTTGCCGTCTCCCGCGTGGAAGACGTTAATGCAGCGCAGGTTGTAGGTCTTCTCCATCGCCTCGATGCGCGCCAGCAGCGGCCCGATACTGCGGCGCGGCACGGTGCCGTCCATGCAGTAATAGTCGGGTGAAATGCGGCCGGCGGCCGGGAATGCGTTCTTGCGCCCCGACCAGAAGCGCAGCCGTTCGTTCTCCGAGCGGGAAATCTGGATGCGGGTGGCGCCCTGTTCACGCAGCACAGCGGTCATGCGCACGATTTCATCCGCGACTTCTTCGGGCGTGCCGTCCGATTCGCACAGCAGGATCGCCGCCGCGTCGAGATCGTAGCCCGCGTGGACAAATTCCTCGACGGCGCGCGTGGCCGGCTTGTCCATCATCTCCAGACCGGCAGGGATGATGCCCGCCGCAATGATGCCGGCGACCGCGTCGCCGCCTTTCACGACGTCGTCGAAACTGGCCATGATGACCTGCGCTGTTTGCGGCTTCGGGATCAGCTTGACCGTGACTTCGGTGACGATCGCAAACATGCCTTCGCTGCCGATCAGCACGGCCAGCAGATCGAGACCGGGCGCGTCGGGGCCGAGCGAGCCGAATTCGACGATGTCACCTTCCATGGTGACGGCGCGCACGCGCAACACGTTATGCACCGTGAGACCGTATTTGAGGCAGTGAACACCGCCGGAATTTTCGGAGACATTGCCGCCGATCGTGCAGGCGATTTGCGACGACGGGTCCGGCGCGTAATACAAACCGTAAGGTGCGGCGGCCTCGGAGATCGACAGATTGCGCACACCCGGTTGCACCGTGGCGGTCCGCGCGTAGGAATCGACTTCGATGATCTTGCGAAAGCGCGCGAGCGATACCACCACGCCGTGACGGATCGGCATGGCGCCGCCGGACAGCCCCGTGCCCGCGCCGCGCGGCACGATCGGCACGTCGAGACGGTGGCAGATCTGCACGATGCGCTGCACCTGCGATTCCGTCTCCGGCAACGCGACCGCAAGCGGCAGACGCCGGTAAGCAGCGAGGCCGTCGCATTCATAGGCGACGGTGTCCTCTTCGCGAAACAGCAGACAATGGGTCGGCAGTACAGCCATCAACGCCTGCACGACTTCGCGCTGGCGCTCGGCGAGTACTTCGGCCGTCAGTTCAGCGGGTGCGTTCATGTGACTTGTCTCCTCGTGCCCTTCAAGTCCAACGCGGCTGGCCTTCTAGCGTCGCCGCGCCGGACTACGCGTCATGCTGCCCAAGCGAAGATCTTGCCCGGGTTCATCAGATTGCGCGGATCGAGTGCGTGCTTGATGGAGCGCATGGTATCGACCGCGACTTCGCCGTGCTCTTCGAGCAGGAAGCCCATCTTGTGCAGGCCGACGCCATGCTCGCCCGTGCAGGTGCCGTCCATGCGCAGCGCACGCTGCACGATACGATGGTTCAGACGTTCGGCCTCGACGAGTTCTTCCGGCTTGTTGGGATCGATCAGGATCGCGACGTGGAAGTTGCCGTCGCCCACATGGCCGACGATGGGGCAGGGCAGCGGCGACGCTTTCAGATCCTGTTCCGTTTCCTCCACGCATTCCGCGAGGCGCGAGATCGGCACGCAGACGTCGGTGGTGACCGCGCGGCAGCCGGGCTTCAGTTGCAGCATGGCGAAATAGGCGTTGTGGCGCGCGTTCCACAGACGGCTGCGATCTTCCGGACGGGTCGCCCATTCGAAGCCTTCGCCGGCATTCTGCGCGGCGATTTCCTGGACCAGTTCCGCTTGCTCTTTCACGCCGGCCTCGGTGCCATGGAATTCGAAGAACAGCGTGGGCGCTTCACGCAACGTGAGATTCGAGTGGCGATTGATCGAACGGATGGCGAGCGAATCGACGAACTCGACGCGCGCAACCGGTACACCCATCTGGATCGTTTCAATCACCGCGCGCACCGCGGCGCCCATGGACGCGAACGCGCACACCGCCGCCGACACCGCTTCGGGTTGCGGATACAGGCGCACGGTGATTTCCGTGATCACGCCGAGCGTGCCTTCCGAGCCGACGAACATGCGCGTGAGGTCGTAACCCGCGGACGATTTGCGAGCACGCGTACCGGTTTTGATCACGCGGCCGTCGGCCAGCACCACGGTCAGCCCGAGCACGTTCTCGCGCATCGTGCCGTAGCGTACCGCGTTGGTGCCCGAGGCACGCGTGGCCGACATGCCGCCGATGCTCGCGTCCGCGCCCGGGTCGATCGGGAAGAACAGGCCCGTGTCGCGCAAAGCTTCGTTCAACTGCTTGCGCGAGATGCCGGGCTCGACCGTGACGGTCAGGTCTTCGGCGTTGATCGACAACACCCGGTTCATTTCCGACAGATCGATCGAGACGCCGCCTTGCACGGCAAGCAGATGCCCTTCGAGCGACGAACCGTTGCCGTAAGGGATGATCGGTACGTTGTACTGGCCGCACAGTTTGACGACGGTTTGCACGTCTTCGGTTGTACGCGCGAAGACGACGGCGTCTGGCAGTTGCGGGTCGAACGGCGATTCGTCGCGGCCATGATGGGTACGCACGGCTTCGGATACGGACACGCGATCGGCAAAGACGGCTTTGAGCGCGTTCAGCAACTCGGCGGGAAACGGTCGGCGCAGCGGGGCCGGCGGCACGGGATGATTCACGCATGTCTCCTAATATTTGGGGCGGTGCTGGTTTGCAGCATGTGTTTCATTTTACGCCGATCGCCCGCGGGCCGGCGCTGCAGCCGGCCCGCGCTTCTATAATGGCGGCGACTTCATGATGCGCGCAATATGGATAAACGCGGTGCTTCGATAGGCTGCTTCGGACCATGGCGGATTGCGTAGCGCATCGTCACTGAATGCATGGGAGAAAGCATGGGCAACCGTTTGAGCAAGATCGCGACCCGCACGGGCGACGACGGCACCACCGGTCTCGGCGACGGCAGCCGTGTGCGCAAAGACAGCGCGCGGATTGCCGCGATCGGCGACGTGGACGAACTCAACTCGAACCTCGGCGTGCTGCTGTGTGAAAGCTTGCCGGACAACGTGCGGGCGGCGCTCTTAGCGATCCAGCATGATCTATTCGACCTTGGCGGCGAACTGTGCATTCCTGGCCACACGATGATCACCGACCGGCACCTCGCCCAACTCGACGACTGGCTTGCCGACTACAACGCAGCTCTGCCGCCGCTGAAGGAGTTCATTCTGCCCGGCGGCTCGCGCGCGGCCTCGCTCGCGCATGTGTGCCGCACCGTATGCCGCCGTGCCGAACGGGCGATTGTTGCGTTGGGTGAGCACGAGACCATCGACGCCGCGCCGCGTCAGTATGTGAACCGGCTTTCCGATCTGCTGTTCGTGCTCGCGCGCGTACTCAATCGTGCGGACGGCGGCACCGACGTGCTTTGGCAACACGAGCGCAACGCTGGCTAAAGACCTGCCCGTGGCAATACACGTATGACCGCGCGATGACGCATGCAGCGTCACGCGCATGACGAGCCCGACACGTTAGCCGACCGCCAGCGTGACCGGCTTGCCAATCCGGCTCATCATTTCCACCAGCGTGTCGATGGTGAACTTGGTCGTCTTCTTGTTGACCACGTCGGACACGCGCGGGCGCGACACCATCAGAATCTCAGCCGCCTCGGCCTGCTTCAGATGATGCTGCTCAATCCACGTGGACAGTTCTGTCATGAGCTGTTCCTTGAGCAGCCGCGTGTCGTTGATCTGCTTTTGCGACGCGGCGTGCAGGCGCTTTGCCTCTTCAGCGGAAAAGCCGAGTTCGAGGAACAGATTGGCGCCCGGCTTGGTGACGTGACGAATTTTGGTGTCGATCGTCATTGTTAAGTTTTCCTATCGTTAATGATGGCGCGATACCGCGTTTCGGCGATCTTCCTGTCGTGCGGACCCAGCTTTTGCGTCTTCTTCTGGAAGCAATGCAGCACGTATAGCGCTTCCACAAACTTGGTCACGTACATGACGCGAAAAATACCGTCTGCTTCCCTGAGGCGAATCTCGCGCGTTCCTGGGCCGATCGAGTCAAACGGTTTCCAGTCGTCTGGGTCGAGGCCTGCCTGAATCTTGCCGAGTTGGAACCCGGCTTGACGGCGCATCTCTTCGGGAAAGGTGAGTAAATCGTGATAGCTGGAGCCTAGCCAGCGAACTTCTTTTTCCTGCTCCATAGCCGCCTTTCATGTACAAAATCTTATACGTAACATTCACCCCGGTCAAGTCGTATTCGACCCGGCCATGAGTTGTTACGGTACAGAGGCGGTTAAAGGAGCACCATTCGTCCGTTCGGCTAACAAAAAACCCGGCTCATCCATCGAGCCGGGTTTTCCGGTGTATCCACTGCTGCAATCAACGCGGGCTTTTAGTTGCCGCTGCCGCGTGCCACACGGCGTTGCTTGACTGCGTCGGCGAGGCCTTCGAGTACGGCAACGCTTTCGTCCCAGCCGATGCACGCGTCGGTGATGCTCTGGCCGTACGTCAGCGCGCAGCCTTCCTGCAGATCCTGGCGGCCCGCCACCAGATGCGATTCCACCATCACGCCGACAATCCGTTCGTCACCCGAAGCAATCTGGCGGCCGATATCCGCGCACACCGGAATCTGGTTCTCGTGCTTCTTCGAGCTGTTCGCGTGGCTCGCGTCGATCATCAGACGCGCGGCAAGTCCTGCCTTGCCGATGTCAGCGCACGCGGCGTTGACGCTGTCCGCGTCGTAGTTCGGCGTCTTGCCGCCACGCAGAATGATGTGGCAATCCTCATTGCCCGCGGTCGAGACGATCGCCGAGTGGCCGCCCTTGGTGACCGACAGGAAATGGTGCGGCTGCGAAGCGGCCTTGATTGCGTCGACGGCGATCTTCACATTGCCGTCCGTGCCGTTCTTGAAGCCGACCGGGCACGACAGGCCCGAAGCCAGTTCGCGATGCACTTGCGATTCGGTGGTGCGCGCGCCGATCGCACCCCACGAGATCAGATCGGCAATGTACTGCGGGCTGATCATGTCGAGGTATTCGGTGCCGGCCGGCAGGCCGAGTTCGTTGATGCGCAGCAGCAGCTCGCGCGCGGTGCGCAGGCCGTCGTTGATCTTGAAACTGTTGTCCATGTGCGGGTCGTTGATGAGACCTTTCCAGCCCACGGTAGTGCGCGGCTTTTCGAAGTACACGCGCATCACGATTTCGAGTTCGCCGGCGAAGCGCTTGCGCTGTTCGATCAGACGCCCCGCGTATTCCATCGCCGCTTTCGTGTCGTGGATCGAGCATGGCCCGATGATCACGATCAGCCGGTCTTCCATGCCATGCAGAATGCGATGCATCGCGGTGCGCGAGTTGTAGATCACATCGGACACCGTTTCGTCGCAAGCGAATTCACGGATCAGGTGAGCCGGCGGCGTGAGTTCTTTCAATTCGCGGATGCGGACATCGTCGGTGTTGTGCGGGGGCATCTTGTTCTCCAATCGGTTCGTAGCGTGGTCGCGCGGGCAATCAGGTTTGCGATGAAGCAGCAATGCCAGAGCGGACGATCATCAAATTAAAGTTTCAAAGGCATGAGGCGAAAAAAAACCGCCAGGCTGGCTGGCGGTTTTTCGGGAATTCTCGGTGTCCTGCGTGCACTAACACCCCTCTCGATCCGCCAGCGGTCTGAGATGCCAAAAAAAGTAAAAATAAAACTTGGCGGACATGACGAATGAGGTCGCAGGTCAAAAAGGGTGAGTGACTTTATAACCCGGGCAGGCGGCGCTTGCAAGCTGCGGGGTGCAAAAATGCGGAAAATCCGCATACTTCGCGCGATGTGTGCACGAAGTATGCGTTAGCTGCGAATTCAGGCGGTACCGCCCACGGTCATCTTCTCAATGCGCAGCGTAGGTTGGCCGACGCCCACCGGCACGCTTTGGCCTTCCTTGCCGCACACGCCGACGCCCGAATCGAGCTTCATGTCGTTGCCGATCATGGTCACGTATTTCAGCGACTCCGGGCCGCTGCCGATCAGCGTCGCGCCCTTCACCGGGTACGTGACCTTGCCGTTTTCGATCATGTACGCCTCGGAGGCCGAGAACACGAACTTGCCGTTGGTGATGTCGACCTGGCCGCCGCCGAAGTTCACCGCATACAGACCGTTCTTCACGGAGGCGAGGATTTCCTGCGGATCCTTGTCGCCGTTCAGCATGTACGTATTGGTCATACGCGGCATCGGCAACGCCGCGTAGGACTCACGGCGAGCATTGCCTGTGACCGGCATCTTCATCAGACGCGCGTTCAGCGTGTCCTGGATGTAGCCCTTCAGGATGCCGTCTTCGATCAGCGTGGTGCACTGGGTCGGATTGCCTTCGTCGTCGATATTGAGCGAGCCGCGGCGATTCGGCAGCGTGCCGTCATCCACCACGGTGACGCCCTTGGCCGCGACCTGCTCGCCGATGCGCCCCGCGAATGCCGACGAACCCTTGCGGTTGAAGTCGCCTTCCAGACCGTGGCCGATCGCCTCATGCAGCAGCACGCCGGGCCAGCCCGGTCCAAGCACGACGGTCATCGCGCCAGCCGGAGCCGGCCGAGCGTCGAGGTTCACCAGCGCCGCATGGACTGCGTCGTCCACATAGCCAGACAGGATGTCGTCGGTGAAATAGCCGTAGTCGAAGCGGCCACCGCCGCCGCCGCTGCCGATTTCGCGGCGGCCGTTCTGTTCGGCGATCACGGTGACCGACACGCGCACCAGCGGACGAATATCGGCCGCGAAGCCGCCGTCGCTGCGCGCGACCAGCACCACGTCGTATTCACCGGCGAGGCCGGCCATGACTTGCTGGATGCGCGGATCGCGGCCGCGCGCCATCTTTTCGATGCGCTCGAGCAGTTTGACCTTCGCGGTTGCGTCGAGCGAATGCAGCGGATCGGCCGGCAGGTACAGATCGCGTCCCGCAATGCCGGTCAGCGACGACGCCACCTTGATCTTCTGCTTGCCGCCACCGGCCTTGCCGATCGCGCGCGTGGCGATGGCCGCCTGGCGGATCGCTTCGGGCGACAGGTCGTCCGAATAGGCGAAAGCCGTGCGGTCGCCCGACACGGCGCGCACACCGACGCCCTGGTCGATGCTGAAGCTGCCGGATTTCACAATGCCTTCTTCGAGACTCCACGCTTCACTGCGCGTGTACTGGAAGTACAGGTCCGCGTAATCGATCTTGTGCGTGAAGATTTCGGCGAGCGTGCGGGTGAGCAGGGCTTCGTCGAGACCGTAGGGCGTCAGGAGGATGTCCTTGGCGGTGGCGAGATTACGGATACCGGGTTCGATGATGTTCATGCGAAGTATGTTCTGCTCGATACGAAGGATTCGGTTAGCGCCTCTGTCACACACTATATGAGTCGGGGGCGCCGCAGTTTCAATGTCACGCGAAAGGTTGGATCAACTGAGCACGCGATGACGCCAGGCTGGCAAACTCTGTCGCACTTCGTCGATCCGCGCACGCTCGAGATTGCCGGCGACCACGCCTGCGCCCTCGTCGCGCACCGCGACGATTTCGCCCCAAGGGTCGATCAGCATGCTATGACCCCACGTGCGGCGGCCATTTTCATGTTTGCCGCCTTGCGCCGCGGCCAGCACGTAACACTGGTTTTCGACCGCGCGGGCGCGCAGCAGCATCTCCCAATGCGCGCGGCCGGTGGTGTAAGTGAACGCCGACGGCACCACGATCAGCGCGCAGTCGCCCATGCGCCGGTACAGCTCCGGAAAGCGCAGATCGTAGCAGACCGACAGACCGACGCGGCCGAACGGCGCCTCGAAGGTGCGAACCTCGCCGCCGGGGCAGATGGTGCGCGCCTCGTCGAACGACTCCTCGCCCTTTTCGAAGTTGAACAGATGGATCTTGTCGTAACGCGCGGCCTCGTTGCCCTGCGGGTCGAACACCAGCGTGGTGTTCAGCACGCGCGAGGCTTCGGGCGACATCAACGGCAGCGTGCCGCCGATCACCCAGACCTGGTGGCGGCGCGCGGCGTCGGCGAGAAAGCGCTGGATGGGACCGTCCTGATAGGGCTCGCGCACGGCCAGCTTGTCCGTGTCCTTGAAGCCCATGAAGCAGAAGTATTCAGGCAGCAGGACGAGTTGCGCACCGTCGGCGGCGGCTTCGGCGATGAGGCGCCCGGCTTCGGCCAGATTGCGCTCGCGATCCGGTGTGCTCACCATTTGCAGCGCCGCGACACGGAAAGCGCTTTCCAGAGAACCGCTGGAGACGGTTGAAGAGACGTGTGTTTCGCTCATGAGCGTTTCGAAAAACTCCCGGCAAGACGGCGGCGCGAACCGCTGACGCCGCATACGTCGTTCAAGGCTGGCTAGGGCCGCCGGCGCGCCACGGCGCCCGTCCAACCAAACAAAGGGCCGGATACAGGCTCAGTTCGCCTCCACGGTCGAAGCCGGAGCGTCCATCTTACCGCGATCGCCCTTCACCCGCTCAACGTGCGGTTTCGACCACGAACCGGTGATGGCGTAGTCGCGCGCGAACGCATGCGAGACGGTCTGGCTAAAGGCAACATCGGCCACCAGCGCGCCCAGCCCGAGCAGCGGATTGATGACCGCCGCCGCGATTACGCCGGCGCCGGCGCTGATGGTCGGTACGACATGCACGCGCAGATCCTGGGTCTCCTGAGCGAGATCGACCGAGCCTTTCATCTCGGCGCGCGCCGGCGCGGTCACCAACTCGAAGTTCTCGGTGCGGCCAATGCCGTTGCGAATCTGCGCGGTGCCGGTGACATGCTCGAACGGCAAGCCTTCGCCGATCACGTCGTGGAAATTCAGCGTCGCGAAGCGAGCGAGGCTTTGCAGGCTGAGCACGCCCAGCAGCTTGGCGACGCCTGGATCGACCTTGAGAATCTGACCGTGGCGCAGATCGACGGCCAGATTTCCGTTGAAGGTCGGATAGTCGATCCTGGTCGGGCCGCCTTGCCACACCACCTTGCCCGACAGCGAGCCGGCGCCTGCCTTGAGCGTGCGCGGTTGACCGAAGCGCTCGAGCAACGCGCCGGCGTCCTTGATGTCGAGCTTGAAATCGAACACGGTGCGGCGCGGCGTGGCTTCACCGGCGCTGTTGCCGAGTTCGGTCGAAGTACGCCAGTTCGCGGTGGCGGTGAGCGTCGCGGCGGAGTTCGTGATGTCGAGCTTGTCGAGTTGCCAGACCGGCACGCCGTCTTCGTCGAAGTTGTGCGCGTCGACTTCGAGGCGGCCGATGTTGCGGTCGCGCACGATCAACTCGTTGACCACCAGATCGATAGACGGCATGTTCTGCGCCGGCGCCGAGATCGCCTGGCCGAGCAGGTCCTTGTCGGTGGCCGACGGAATCACCAGGCGGGCGAAGCGCGCCTGCAGCGTGCCCGGCGATTCTTTCGTCGCGCCCGGCAGCCACGACACGTGGCCCGACACCTGGTTCGAAGCGATGTTCGCCTGCCACGTGCGGTCCGCATGCGACGCGCCGACGATCACACTGTCCCAGTGGCGCTTAAGCAGCGTCAGTGTGCCGACGTGCAGCGCGAACCGGCTCGGCAGGAATTGTGTGACGGTCGGGTTCGGCGCGACCGGCGTCGCCGCAGCGGGAGCGGGCGCTTCTTTACTGCGCATCTGTGCGATCAGCGCGCGCCAGGCGTCCGCATCGAATGTGTCCAGATCGACGGCGGCGATCACGCCTTCGGACGGCAAGTCGGCCGGTTTGTTGACGCCGACCGCGCCGCGCACGACTGTCGGCGCGGTTTTCGGCTGATAACGCAGCAGATAGGTAGCGGCGACCGGGCCGAAGGTGAGATCGGCGCGCTGCAGTCCCGCTTCGCCCGGCGTGGCGGACGGGCTGACGGCGAAACGCAGCGGCATTGGCGTGCCGACCGGCTTGTTGAACGGCGCGGGGAAGTCGAGCGCGAGGCCGGTCAGATCGGAGTTCGCTCTCACTTCGGGCAGCCGTCCTTTGGCGCCGCGCACGTTGAGCGCATAAGGCGCGCTGCCGCTCATGCGCGTCAGCACCTGCGCGGCCGGGCCATGCAGGTTGAGGCCGCGCGCCGCGTCGACGGCGATATGGCCGCCCAGGTCGAGCGCATAGGTGCCGTCCTGCTTCAAGCCGCCGTTCGCATGCAAGTCGCCGCCGAGGAATTGCCCGGAGAGCCGGTCCACCTGTGCCGTGTGCTCGGTGAAATGCACCTTCCCCTTGAGTTGCGACAGCGGCGGCGCATTGTCGACGCTCAAGCGGTTGTTCTGAAAGCCGACCGCGCCCTCCACGGCAACGTGCGGCTTCGGCGTGCGCGGCACCGTGAGCTGCAGCGCCAGAGACGCCGGCCCTTCGGCGCGCACCTTTTCGGTTTCATGCTTCGCCATGATGCCGAGCGAACTGGCATTCACATAGTCGAGCATGTCGGCGAGCGGGCCGTGGGCATCGCCCTTGATGACGAGGCTCGACGCTCTGGTGCCGAGATCGTCGATCCTGCCGCTGACGCCCATCAGCGCGACCTGCTTGTAATGCGCCCGGTCGATGTCGAAGCGCAGCACGTTCTGCTTGAGCTCGAACACGCCGTCGATGCCGTCGAGCGCCGGCCACACGTTCGGCGTGCCATTCCTCATCTTGCGCGGCGGGAAGGGCGTCGGATCGAACTTGCCGCCCTTGAACGGCGCAACGATATGGAACAGCCCGGCGTCCGGATCGCGCGAGTAAGGGAACTTGGTCAGATCGCCGTGAATCTCGATGGTCGCGCCGTGCGATATACCGGCCTGCAAGCCGTGGCCGAGATAGATGCGCAGCTTCTCGCTAATGCTGGTGGGCAGATAGCGGACGATACGTGTCACCTGCGCGCGCTGGAAGTCGGCTTTCAGATCGAGCGAGCCGCGTCCGTGGCCGGGATTGCTGTAGTTTGCGGAGGCGGTGGCCGCGACGTCGGCGTTCGAGACGCCGAAATCGGCCAGCTCCACGGTGAAGGCCGGGCGGTTTTCGCCCGGCTTCTTCGGCGTGATGGTCCAGTCGGCGCGGCCATGCAGATGGTCGAGCTTCAACCGCGGATCGTCGAACACGCCAGGCAGGGTGATGGCCACATTGGAGGTGTCGAGCAGAGCGGTGCCGCGGGTCTCGTCGGCATCCACCTTGCCCCACAGATTCTCGATGCCGGGAATGCCTGCGCGCGGGTGGTTCCGCGGCGTCAGCCCCGGCGGCGGTTCCTGAGCGGCGACGCTGATGCCCTGTAGATCGCCCTTGAAACGATAATGCTCGATCGGTTCGGCGCCGCTCGGGTGACGGTCGCTGCCTGCTTCGCCGGATTCCGGCTTGCCGCGCTCGACTTCGATCACATAGTTGGCGACCAGACCGCGCGGACTGAAACGCACGAGATTGTTCAGCTGGCGTCGCGGCAGCGGCAACGCGCGGCTGAATTCGGCGAGGATGCCCAGGTCGACGCGGTCGCCGCTCACGCTGACGAGTTGCCCGTGCTGCTGCGAGGCGGTCCGGTAGCGCCCATTGAGCGTGGCGAACGCAAGCGTGCGGGTGAGCGGCGTGCCGTCGTCGAGCGGCGGCTGGCCGAGTTCGGCACGCAGATCGGTCAGTTGCAGTTTGTAGTCACCCTGGTCGGCTTCGAGACGCCACGAAAAATTGGCAACGGGCACCAGCAGCTTCGGCTGGGTCGGACGCACTCGCAGGGCGACGTCGGTGCCGGCAAGTTGGCCGCCCGCCGACGTCATGCGGCCGTCGGCGAAGTCGATCCAGATGGCGTTGTCGATACGGCCGGCAAACGTCTCGATCGGGAAATTGACGTAGCGCGCGAGCGTCGGCAGATCGACCGGGCCAGTCGACACGTACACCTGGCCGGTCCAGTTGATCGGCTTGCCGATCGCGGAGAGCGGCGCGTGTTTGAAGCGCGTGCGGAAATCGAGCGGGCCGTGCAGGACCTGGCCGTCGGCAGGTGCCTGCAGCGCGAGCCGGTGATCGTAGCCGTCGTTGAGGATCGCGATGCGGATGTCGCGCAGCGCCAGTTCCGGCGCGTCGTGTTGCGCATCGCGCCAGCGCAGCGCGCCGCCGCGCACTACGATCGCCTGCTGACGCAGCAGCCAGGTGGATAACGTATCGTTGCCGCTGTGACGAGTCGGCACCGGCACGCCCGCCACCGAGAGCACGCCGTCGCTGCTGCGCGACACCAGCACGTCCGGCTGATCGACAATCAGACTGGAGAGCGCGGGATGAAACTGCCAGAGCGACCGCCACGAGAGCGTGGCGGTGGCGTGCGGGATCGTCAGCGCGGCTTTGCCTTCGTGATCGCGGATTACCAGGTCGGTGACGTCGAGGCCCGGCTGGAAGCCGCTCCAGTGGGGCGCGAGCTTGCCGATGGTGAATTGCGTACGCAGCTTTTCGGAAACGGTCGCTTCGATGCGCGGCCGGAATGAGTCCACGCGCGGCAGCACCACATAGCGCAAGCCGAGCAACAGACCCATCGCAATGAAGTACAGGACGAGCGCGAGCACGAGAACCACGTGCAGGATCCGACGCAGCACGACGTGGTCGCTTCCGCTCACAGGCCGGACCTGCACGGTTTCGTGCGGGTCGGCGGATTCGTTTCGCTCGGACATGCTGCGGCGGGTGGGCGTATGGTAGTTTTGCGAATTAACGACGAAATGTAACACACGGGAAAGCGTAGGCGGACCTCCTGCAAACCCTGTCTGCATGCCGTCTTGCGACTTGCAAGAGGTGGCCGCGACCACCGCAACCGTGTACTACTGCGAATTGAACCACGCTGATCAAGCAACGAGCGAGCCAGACCTTTGATGACTGACGCCACTCTCCTGAGTTCCAACTATTCACACTACGCGGCGCGCGCTGCGGCTGCCCGTCCGCAACTCGTGGCGCGGGTCGCGGCGCTTGCGTCCGAGCCGCTGACGCGCGAGCGTATCGATGCCCGTTTCGACGCTTTGTGCGCCGAGGCGGCGGGCGCAACCGACGCGCCGCTAAGCGAAGATGCACTCAAACGGGCCTTGCGCCAATTGCGCACCGAGGTCTTTTGCGCCGTGATGGAGCGTGATCTGGCGGGCGAGGCGGATGTTGCGGAAGTGACCGGCGCGATGACCGACCTCGCGGAGACGACGATCCAGCGCGCGCTCGCCGTCCTGTCGGCGGAACTTGAAACGCTATACGGCGAGCCGCGCGGGCCGCAAGGCGAACGGCTCTCGCTCGGCGTGGTGGGCATGGGCAAGCTCGGCGGGCGCGAACTGAACGTCTCGTCCGATATCGACCTGATCTTCATTTATGAAGAGGACGGCGAGACCGCGGGCGGCCAGCGTTCGCCGATCGCCACGCAGGACTTTTTCACACGCCTCGGCAAGCGCCTGATCGGCGCCCTCGCCGAAATAACCGGCGACGGCTACGTGTTTCGGGTCGATATGCGGCTGCGGCCGAACGGCGACTCCGGGCCGCTCGTGTGCAGTCTCGGCATGCTCGAAGAGTATTTCTACGTGCAAGGCCGAGAGTGGGAGCGCTACGCGTGGATCAAAGGGCGCCTCGTGTCCGAAGGCGCGAGCGATGCGGCGCAACGGCTGCAGAAGCAGCTCGACGCGATCGTCACGCCGTTCGTCTACCGCCGCTATCTCGACTTCGGCGTGATCAGCGCGATTCGCGCGCTGCATCTGCAGATTCGCCAGGAGGCGCAGCGGCGCGCGTCGATGCGGCCCGACAAGGCCGACGACATCAAGCTCGGGCGGGGCGGCATCCGCGAAATCGAATTCAGCGCGCAGGTGTTCCAGTTGATCCGTGGCGGCCAGGACGCCGGCTTCCGCGTGCGGCCGACACTGGCGGTGCTGCGTCACGCGGCCACGCATGGGCTGCTCGATACGTCGGTCTGCGTGAAGCTCTCGCAGGCGTATCGTTTCCTGCGCGAACTCGAGCACCGGCTGCAATACCGCAACGACGCGCAGACCCATGCGATGCCGGTCGATCCGGAGGAACGTTCGGCGCTCGCCCACGCGATGGGCTGCGACGACTACGCCTCACTAATGACGAAGCTGGACGCCCATCGCGAATTCGTCGAACAGCAGTTCGACCAGATTTTCGCCGACAAAGTGAACGGCCGCGATGGCTGTGGCGCGCCCGAAGACGGCGCCGCCGCATGGGTCTGGAGCAGCGCGCTCGCCGACGACAGCGCCGACGAAGCTCTGCGGGCGCGCCTCGTCGAACTTGGCGTGGCCGAGCCGGGCGAACTGCTCGCGCGGCTGCGCGCGATCTGGCAGTCGTCGCGTTACGCGGGGCTTGCCGAGCGCAGCCGGCAACGTTTCGACATCGTCGCGCAACGGGCGCTCGAAGCCGCTCGCACGTTGGAGCCTGCGGAGCGCCGCGCCGATACGGTGGCGCGCTTCTTCGATTTGCTGGAAGCGGTGAGCCGGCGCGGCGCGTATCTCGCCCTGCTGACTGAATATCCGCAAGCGCTGCATCGTGTGCTGTCAGTGCTCGGCGCTTCGCGTTGGGCGGCGGGCTATCTGATCCGCCATCCGCAATTGCTGGACGAATTGCTGGACGACGAAGCGATCAATAGTCCGTTCGACTGGCCCGAGTTCAAGCGCACGCTGCGCCTGCGTCTGGCCGCGGCCGACGGCGTCGAGCAGCAGATGGATCTGCTACGTCATGCCCACCAGGCCGAGGTGTTTCGCATTCTGTTAATCGATCTGGCCGGCAAGCTGAGTGTCGAGCACGTAAGCGACCGGCTGTCCGAACTCGCCGACGCCGTGCTCGACGTCACGCTCCAGGCCGTCTGGAACCAGTTGCCGAAACGCCACCGCGACGTGCCGCGTTTCGCGGTGATTGCGTACGGCAAGCTGGGCGGCAAGGAACTGGGTTACGCGTCCGACCTCGACCTTATCTTCCTCTACGACGACCCCGACGATGCCGCAGCCGACGTCTATTCGACCTACACCCGTCGCCTGATCACCTGGCTGACAACCGCGACCGGCGCCGGCACATTGTTCGACGTCGACTTGCGTTTGCGGCCGAACGGCGAGTCAGGTCTGCTCGTCACGGATCTGGACGCATTCCGCCGTTACCAGTTGCGCGAGGGCGACGCGGCCAATACGGCGTGGGTCTGGGAGCACCAGGCGTTGAGCCGCGCGCGTTACTGCGCGGGCGACGCCGAGATCGGCGCCAAGTTCGAGGCGATCCGCGAGCAGGTGCTGACCACGCCGCGCGAAGCGGCGCCGCTCATGAAGGAGATCGTCGAGATGCGCGCGCGCGTCGAAGCCGGGCATCTGAACCACACGGCGCTGTTCGACCTGAAGCACGATAGCGGCGGGATGGTGGATATCGAATTCACCGTGCAGTACTGGGTGTTGTTGCACGCGGCGAGCGATCCCGAACTGATCCGCAATACCGGCAACATTGCGTTGCTGCGGGAAGTGTCGCGCTTCGGCCTGATGAGCGAGGCGGAAGCGGAGACGGTCGGCGCGGCGTATCGCACTTACCGCAAGTTGCAGCACCAGCTGCGGCTGGATGGGATGGAAAAGGCGCGGGTCGAGCCGGCGCTGGTGGCTAAGGAGCGCGAAGCGGTGCTGGGCTTGTGGAAACGCGTGTTTGGGTGACGGTTGATTCGACGTTCGCAGTTTGCGCGAGCGGATTGTGCAGCTCGATGCTTCGGATGCGGTGAGAGCGAACTCGTGGCGTTCGCTCTCCGAAACGGCATGAAGGGTGGCGAGACATCCACCCGCCAACGAACAGCTAAGCCGCCAGCATTTCCTTCGCATGCTTGCGCGTGGTCGGCGTGATCTCCAAACCGCCGAGCATGCGCGCGACTTCTTCGACGCGGCTTGCCTTGTCGAGCGAGGTCACGCTGCTGACCGTGCCGCCCTTGCCGTTGCCCGCTTTCGCCACCTGGAAGTGGTGGTCGCCGCGCGCGGCCACTTGCGGCAAGTGCGTCACACACAACACCTGGCGCTGCTGGCCGAGCTGATGCAGAAGCCGTCCGACCACTTCGGCGACGCCCCCGCCGATGCCCGTGTCCACTTCGTCGAAGATCAGCGTGGGTGTCGGGCTGGCGGCGCTGGCAATGACCGCGAGCGCGAGGCTGATCCGCGCCAGTTCCCCGCCTGAGGCGACTTTCGCGAGCGGTCGCAGCGGCACGCCGGCATGACCGGCGACGCGGAATTCGACCTGTTCGAGCCCATGCGCGCCGCCTTCGGGCAGCGGCACCAATGCGACTTCGAAGCTGCCGCCTTTCATCGACAGTTCCTGCATGCCGGTTGTGACCGCCGCGCCCAGCGCCTTGCCGGCCTTGGCGCGCGCCTTCGAGAGTTTCTTCGCTTCGGTCAGGAAGGCTTCCTTGGCCTTGGCTTCGGCGGCGTGCAGGCTGTCGAGGTCGGCGGCCGCGTCGAGCGCGGCCAGTTGCGCGCGACGCGCCTCGTGTTCCTCAGGCAACGTTTCCGGCTGCAGACGAAACTTGCGCGCTGCCGAGTGCAACGCGTCGAGACGCTTTTCGACTTGCGCCAGCCGCTCCGGATCGAGTTCGAGCTTTTGCGCGTAGTGGCTCAGCGAATAAGCCGCTTCCTGCAACTGGATTTCGGCGGGTTCCAGCGCGGCCAGCACGTCGTTCAAGGCCGGGTCGATCTCCGCCAGATCGCGCACCTTCGAGACGATCGAGGCAAGATGCGTAATCATCGCCTCGTCCGATTCGGACAGCGCGCCAAGCGCGCCTTGCACGCCGTCGATCAGATTGGCCGAATGCGACAGCCGCCGGTGCTCGGCGTTGACGTCTTCCCACTCGCCCGGTTGCGGCGCGAGCTTGTCCAGTTCAGTGAGTTGCCAGGCGAGACGCTCGCGTTCGAGTTGCAGTTCACGGTCGCGCGTTTGCGCGTGCTCGACCGCCTGAATCTTTTCGCGCCACGCGCGCCATGCCCGTGTGACGCTTGCCGCGGTGTCCGACAGGCCCGCATGGGTGTCGAACAGTTCGCGTTGTGCGTCGGGACGCATCAGTAATTGGTGCGCGTGCTGGCCATGAATATCCACCAGCATTTCGCCGACCTCACGCAACTGCGCGAGCGTCGCCGCGGTGCCGTTGATAAAGGCCCGCGAGCGGCCGTTGGCATCCACCACGCGCCGCAGCATGACCGTGCCGCCATGATGGCCGTCGTCGCCGGTCGTGCCGAGCGCCTGCTCGTCGAGCCATTGCTCGAGCTGCGCATGAGTCTCGAACTCCGCGGTGATGTCGGCGCGGCTTTCGCCGGTGCGCACGACGTTCGCATCGGCGCGCGCGCCGAGCGCGAGCGCCAGCGCGTCGATCAGGATCGACTTGCCGGCGCCGGTTTCGCCGGAGAAAACAGTGAAGCCGCTGTCGAATTCGAGATCGAGCGCGGCGACGATGACGAAGTCGCGTATCGAGAGGTGGCGAAGCATGGAGGTCGTCTGGTGAGCTTGATGTTCGGGTTTCGGCCGCGGCGGCGTTCGCGTTCCGGATTTCTTGCCGCTCAGGGCTTGGGATCTTCTTCGTGCGACGGGTATTCGTTCCAGTGCAGCTTCTTGCGCAGCGTGGTAAAGAAGCTGTAGCCGACCGGATGCAGCATGGGCACCGTATGACGCGAGCGGCGCACCTCGATCGTGTCGCCCAGCTCGAGCGAGGTGAACGACTGCATGTCGAAATTCACGTTCACTTCGCGCCCGGAAACAATCTGGATGCTCACCTTCGAGTCGTCCGGCAGCACGATCGGCCGGTTCGACAGCGCATGCGGCGCGATCGGCACCAGCACGATACCTTGCAATTGCGGATGCAGAATCGGCCCTTGCGACGACAGCGCATAAGCGGTCGAACCGGTGGGCGTGGCCACGATCAGACCGTCCGAGCGCTGGTTGTACATGAAGCGGCCGTCCACCGAGACATGCAGCTCCGCCATGCCCGAGAAGCCGCTGCGGTTGACCACCACGTCGTTGAAGGCGAGCGCGTGATAGATCGGATTGCCGCCGCGCATGATGCGCGCTTCGAGCAGCACGCGTTCCTCGCGCTCGAAATTGCCCGAGAGCATTTGCGGCACGATCTCGCGCATGTCGGAGATCGGGATGTCGGTGATGAAGCCGAGCCGCCCGTGGTTGATGCCGATCAACGGCGTGCGGTATGGCGCCAGCTGGCGGCCGATGCCGAGCATGGTGCCGTCGCCGCCCAGCACGACCGCAACGTCGGCGCGCGCGCCGATCTCGGCGGGACGCAGCGCCGGATAGTCGGTCACGCCGATCTCGGCGGCGGTGTCGGCTTCGAATACGATCTCGAAGCCGCGCTTCGCGATGCACGAGGCGAGCGCGGTCAACGGCTCGGCGATGCCCGGCGTGTTGTTGCGCCCGACGAGCGCGACGGTCTTGAACTGGCTGGTCACTTGCATGCCGGCATTACACCATAGGTAGGGCCTGAAAAGAACCGCAGACAGACCCGGTAGCGGGCCGGCGCGCGCGGGCTGTCAGCACATCTCGCGATTGTCGTTAGAATGGTGAAGCCTTGATGACATGTGCGCCGGTTAAAGTGCGGCGGGGTGCCGGCAGCCGGGCCGCCCAGAAGGTGGCTCGCAAGGCGGTCGGCAAAGCGCCGGGCGGAACGCCGGCTCGCAGGCCGGACCGAAGGCAGAGCGCCGCTTTGGCAAACGGCGGCGCGTTCGTCAGGGATGGGCGCCCCTAGCGCTCGCGGTAGTCGTGCCATTGAGCTAAAATTTTCCCTCATGCTAGATCCTCGCGCACAAACCCTCCTCAAAACGCTGATCGAGCGCTACATCGCCGAAGGTCAGCCGGTCGGCTCGCGCACGTTGTCGCGCTATTCGGGCCTCGAACTGAGTCCCGCAACGATCCGCAACGTGATGTCCGACCTCGAGGACCTGGGGCTCGTGATCAGTCCGCATACTTCCGCGGGCCGCATTCCCACACCGCGTGGTTACCGCCTGTTCGTGGACACCATGCTCACCGTGGAGTCCGCCGCGGACGAAGAAGCCGTGACGCGTACGGTCAAGACTACGCTGCAGGCAGGCGAGCCGCAGAAAATCGTTGCGGCGGCGGCCAGCGTGCTGTCCAACCTGTCGCAGTTCGCCGGGGTGGTGCTCACGCCGCGGCGCAGCCACGTGTTCAAGCAGATCGAGTTCATGCGTTTGTCGGACAAGCGCATTCTGCTGATCATCGTGACGCCCGAAGGCGACGTGCAGAACCGCATCATGGCAACTCAGCGCGACTTCTCGCCCTCGCAACTGGTCGAAGCCTCGAACTACATCAACGCGCACTTCGCGGGCCTTTCGTTCGACGACGTGCGGCGCCGTCTGCGCGAAGAAATCGACGAACTGCGCGGCGACATGACCACGCTCATGCACGCCGCCGTCACGGCCAGCACGGACGAATCGGACACGGGCGAAACCGTGCTGATTTCCGGCGAGCGCAATCTGCTCGAAGTGGCCGACCTTTCGTCGGACATGGCGCGCTTGCGCAAGCTGTTCGATGTGTTCGATCAAAAAACCAGTCTCCTTCAGTTGCTCGACGTGTCGAGTCACGCGGCGGGCGTGCAGATTTTCATCGGCGGCGAGTCGAATCTCGTACCGATCGAGGAAATGAGCGTAGTCACCGCGCCGTACGAGGTGAACGGCAAGATCGTCGGCACGCTCGGCGTGATCGGGCCGACCCGCATGGCCTACAACCGCGTGATCCCGATCGTGGATATCACCGCGCGCCTGCTCTCGCTGACCCTCAGCCAGCAGTAAACGGCTTCGACTCCTGGCCGCAGCCGCGGCTGGCTGCTGCTCCTGCTGCAAATAATGCGTGACGGCGCGCGGCTTGCCAATTGGCCGAATGGCCAGGGGTGTGCGGCGGACCAGTGCATGAACCGCGCCGCTATAATGAATCCCACCTCAACCGACTCTCCGCCAACACCGGTGCCTTGCTGCCTATGCGCTTCGACCTCGAGCGGCCCTCACAGAACGCCAGTTCACACCGTGTCGCCGTGCTGCTGATCAATCTCGGCACGCCCGACGCGCCGACGCCGCGCGCGGTACGCCGCTATCTCGCGCAGTTTCTGTCCGATCCGCGCGTAGTCGAAATTCCGGCGCTGCTCTGGCAGATCATTTTGCGGTTGCTGATTTTGCCGATTCGGGGCGTCGCCTCGGCCAAGAAGTACGCTGCGGTGTGGATGCCGGAGGGCTCGCCGCTGCGCGTTCATACAGAAAAGCAGGTGGAAGGCCTGCGCCATCTGTTGCAACTGAATGACTACACAGTGCTGGTCGACTACGCGATGCGCTATGGCACACCGGGTATCCCGGCCATGCTGAACCAGCTCAAGCTGGCGGGCGCCGAGCGCGTACTGTTGATGCCCATGTATCCGCAGTACTCGTCCTCGACCACCGCCACCGCGTTCGACGACGCCTTTTCGGCGCTCAAGCGCATGCGCAATCAGCCGGAAATCCGCACGGTGCGCCAGTACGCCGATCATCCGGCCTACATTGCGGCGCTTGCCGCCCAGGTGCATCACTACTGGCATCAGCACGGCCGGCCGGATTTCGCCGCGGGCGACAAGCTGGTGCTGAGTTTCCACGGGGTGCCCAAGCGCACGCTGGATCTCGGCGACCCTTACCACGAGCAATGTCAGCAAACCGGCGCGCTGCTGATGCAGGCGCTCGAACTGACGCAGGTGGAATGCCGGATCACGTTCCAGTCGCGTTTCGGCAAGGCCGAATGGTTGCAGCCGTACACGGCGCCCACGTTGAAGGAACTGGGTGCGGCGGGCGTGCGGCGCGCCGACGTGTTCTGTCCAGGCTTCACGGCCGATTGCCTTGAAACCATTGAGGAAATCGGCATGGAAGTGCGCGACGAATTCCTCCATGCGGGCGGCAAGGATTTTCATCGGATTCCCTGCCTCAATGCCTCGCAGGCGTGGATCGCCGCACTGGGCGAAATCGTTGCGCAGAACCTGCAGGGCTGGCCAGTTCAGGCGTTGCCGGTGCCACATACGACAGGAGCTTGACCCGGCTCATGAACTACAGGATTGCAACTGACCCGGGCGCGAAGTTGCGCATCGACAAATGGCTCTGGGCGGCGCGCTTCTTCAAGACGCGCTCGCTCGCGGCGGACGCCGTCGAAAAAGGGCATGTGCGGATTGGCGGCGCCAGCGTCAAGCCGGCTAAAGACGTGCGGGTCGGCGACCTGGTCGAAATTGAGATCGAGCGGATTGTGTGGCAGGTGGAGGTGCTGGGCGTGTGCGACGTGCGCGGCCCGGCGAGCGTCGCGCAAACGCTTTATGCGGAAACCGAAGAGAGCAGGGTGAAGCGGCAGGTCGAACAGGAGCGGCGCAAGACGTATCGCGAACCGGCGGCCGCCTTGCACGGCCGGCCGACCAAACGCGACAGGCGCACTATCGACAAACTTTCAGGTGGGGGTTGAACAGCTGTTCCATGGTCGCGTGCACGCCGCCGTATTCGGTAGTGTGGTCGTTGACGGCCCCGGACATGCAGATGGTCGTGGTGCCCGCAATCAGAACCAATGCGACCACCGAGATTGCAAAGGTCAGTTTCACGGTACTCCCCTCAGGAAGGTTCAGGATAAAGACGGGCGAATCAGGTGGGAATTGCAATAAATCGGAAAGGTTGACGTCAGATTAGGGTTAACGCGTCTTTTCCGATGCTTTAATGGAGCATAGGCCACTTGCCGATTGCACTCAATCTCAATCTGATTGCGCAGCAAAAATGGTTGTAACCGGGCATTTCCACCACCCATCCCTGGTGCGAAAAGATCAGGGAGAACCGCTTGAAATGGCTGTTCCCGGCCTCATCTGCCGTTTTGATTTGCGGTGACTCGCGAAGTTGTCTGTCGCGATTTTGCAACGCACAAACCACGCCAGGTTGGATGTGTTGCCTGCCACCGCTGGCTTTTACCTCGCTTTCACCCATTTAACGACTTTCAGCGACATGGAAAACACGCAAGAGAACCCGACGAGCCAGAATCCCACGCCCGCCGACGAAACCGCGCGCCAGGCCGCCGAGGCCGCAGCACCCCAGCAGGAAGCGGCGGCCAACGCCGCGACCGATTCGCCGGTCAACGCAGAGCAGACGGCCCTGGCCGAAGCTGAAGCGAAGATCGCCGAGTTGCAGGAGAGTTTTCTGCGGGCCAAGGCTGAGACCGAAAACGTCCGCCGCCGCGCTCAGGAAGACGTCGCCAAGGCGCACAAGTTTGCTATCGAGAGTTTCGCTGAGCATCTGCTGCCGGTGATCGACAGTCTCGAGGCAGCGGTCGCCCACTCGTCCGACGATCTGCAGAAGGTGCGCGAAGGCGTCGAACTCACGCTGCGTCAGCTCACCGGCGCGCTCGAGAAGGGCCGCGTCGTCGCCCTGAATCCGGTTGGCGAGAAGTTCGACCCGCACCGTCATCAGGCCATTTCCATGGTGCCGGCCGAGCAGGAGCCGAACACCGTGGTGGCCGTGCTGCAGAAGGGCTTCGTGATTGCCGATCGCGTACTGCGTCCGGCGCTCGTGACCGTCGCCGCACCGAAGTAAGCGCCAGAAGGCGAGGCAAGTTGTCTCGTCCGGCGGGTGGCCGCCATGGCTGACCTTCCCGTCGATGCTGCCGCGCTCGGCCTCTAGGGGAACCACAGCAACGTTGACGGACATCCCGGACCGGGCCGGCGCTTCATCGTGCAGTGCTTGCCCACGCGGTTCTTCTACCGCGGCAAGCGGCCCAGTTGGTGAGGCCTCAAGTCAAGGCTTAAGGAATTCGCAGTCGCGTTTCGCGGCCACGCCAGAGAAGATTCGGGCGGGCAAAACGGCCGACGCCACGAGCGTCGCTCAGGCCGATGGAACAAATTCGGGCAAAAGTTCGCCCGATTGAAAAAAATTAAAGACCGCATCGTAAAAGAGGTCTTGAAAACGATGCGGACGCACTTATGTTGAGTGCAGGTATGAATTGAGAGCGGATCGCCTTACCGCCAGCAGGCAAACAAGGCGATTCCCGCAGCGATCAAAGTTAGGAGATTGGAAAACATGGGCAAAATCATCGGCATCGACCTCGGCACGACCAACTCGTGTGTGGCGATCATGGAAGGCAATTCGGTCAAGGTGATCGAGAACTCGGAAGGCGCGCGCACCACGCCGTCGATCATCGCTTACATGGAAGACGGCGAGATTCTCGTCGGCGCGCCTGCGAAGCGTCAGTCGGTCACGAACCCGAAGAACACGCTGTACGCGGTCAAGCGCCTGATCGGCCGCCGCTTCGAAGAAAAAGAAGTTCAGAAAGACATCGCGCTGATGCCGTACAAGATCATGAAAGCCGATAACGGCGACGCATGGATCGAAGTGCGCGATCAGAAGCTCGCGCCGCCGCAAATCTCGGCGGAAACGCTGCGCAAGATGAAGAAGACCGCTGAAGATTATCTCGGCGAGCCGGTCACCGAAGCCGTGATCACGGTTCCCGCGTACTTCAACGACAGCCAGCGTCAGGCTACCAAAGATGCGGGCCGCATCGCCGGTCTGGAAGTGAAGCGCATCATCAACGAACCGACCGCAGCCGCTCTGGCATTCGGTCTGGACAAGGCCGAAAAGGGCGACCGCAAGATCGCGGTGTATGACCTGGGCGGCGGTACGTTCGACGTGTCGATCATTGAAATCGCTGACGTCGACGGTGAAATGCAGTTCGAAGTGCTCTCCACGAACGGCGATACGTTCCTGGGCGGCGAAGACTTCGACCAGCGCATCATCGATTACATCATTGCCGAGTTCAAGAAGGAACAAGGCGTCGATCTGTCGAAAGACGTGCTCGCGCTGCAACGCCTGAAGGAATCGGCTGAAAAGGCGAAGATCGAACTGTCGTCGAGCCAGCAAACCGAAATCAACCTGCCGTACATCACGGCCGACGCGTCGGGTCCGAAGCACTTGAACCTGAAAATCACGCGCGCCAAGCTGGAAGCGCTGGTTGAAGAACTGATCGAACGCACGATCGAGCCGTGCCGCGTGGCGATCAAGGACGCGGGCGTGAAGGTCGGCGAAATCGACGACGTGATTCTGGTTGGCGGTATGACCCGCATGCCGAAGGTGCAGGAAAAGGTCAAGGAGTTCTTCGGCAAGGATCCGCGCCGTGACGTGAACCCGGACGAAGCCGTGGCCGTGGGCGCCGCGATTCAAGGTCAGGTTCTGTCGGGCGACCGTAAAGACGTTCTGCTGCTCGACGTGACCCCGCTGTCGCTCGGCATCGAAACGCTCGGCGGCGTGATGACGAAGATGATCAACAAGAACACCACGATCCCGACCAAGCACGCACAGATCTACTCGACGGCTGACGACAATCAGGGCGCCGTGACGATCAAGGTGTTCCAGGGCGAACGCGAAATGGCGGCCGGCAACAAGCTGCTGGGCGAGTTCAATCTGGAAGGCATTCCGCCGGCACCGCGCGGCACGCCGCAGATCGAAGTGAGCTTCGACATCGACGCGAACGGCATTCTGCACGTCGGCGCGAAAGACAAGGCGACCGGCAAGGAAAACCGTATCACGATCAAGGCGAACTCGGGTCTGTCCGAAGCCGAAATCGAGAAGATGGTGAAGGACGCCGAAGCGAACGCTGAAGAAGATCACAAACTGCGTGAACTGGCCGATGCCCGCAACCAGGGCGACGCGCTGGTCCACAGCACGAAGAAGGCGCTCACCGAATACGGCGACAAGCTGGAAGCTGCCGAGAAGGAAAAGATCGAAGCCGCGCTGAAGGACCTCGAAGAAACGCTGAAGAGCGGTTCGAGCGACAAGGCCGCGATCGAAGCCAAGATCGAAGTGGTTGCCACCGCCTCGCAGAAGATGGGCGAGAAGATGTACGCAGACATGCAGGCTGCGCAAGGCGCGGAAGCGGCTGCAGCGGGCGCGGCAGGCGCGGGTGCAACGGCTGGTGGCGCAAGCCAGCAGCAGGACGACGTGGTCGACGCCGAGTTCAAGGAAGTCAAGAAAGACTAAAGCCAGGTCGTCTTTCGACCGTAAAGCCGCACACAGCCTTGTGTGCGGCCCGGCTGCACCGAGACTGCGCCTGCATTGTCAAACGGCGGGACAGCAAACGTGCAAGAGCGGTTATCTCGCCTGGCGAGCCTTTTAGGCTCTCCGGGCACATTTGTTTTATGGAGGGCGTTGTTTTGAGCCGCATTCAGGCGGCGTGAAACAGCGGCCGGACGAGTCGTGAGACTCCAGCATTCAAGAGGAGCCACCGTGCGCATTGCGCGAGTGGCGTTGAACCGATATGGCGAAACGGGATTACTACGAGGTTCTGGGCGTCGCAAAGAACGCGAGCGACGACGAAATCAAGAAGGCTTATCGCAAGCTGGCGATGAAG
The DNA here is from genome assembly GCF_003634175.1 of Paraburkholderia sp. BL17N1. NCBI lineage: Bacteria > Pseudomonadati > Pseudomonadota > Betaproteobacteria > Burkholderiales > Burkholderiaceae > Paraburkholderia > Paraburkholderia sp. BL17N1. The sequence goes on along the minus strand of NZ_RBIW01000001.1, from coordinate 711,804 downwards.
CACCACCCCGACCGCAATCCGGGCAACAAGGATGCGGAAGGGCATTTCAAAGAGGTGAAGGAAGCCTATGAAATGCTCTCGGACTCGCAAAAGCGTGCCGCGTACGATCAGTACGGCCACGCGGGCGTCGATCCGAACATGGGCGGTGCCGGGGCGCAAGGCTTCGGCGGTTTTGCCGACGCATTCGGCGATATTTTCGGCGACATCTTCGGCCAGGCGGCCGGTGGCGCCGCACGCGGCGGCGGCGGCCGCGCCGGTCCGCAGGTGTATCGCGGCGCCGACTTGCGCTACAGCATGGAAATCACGCTGGAGCAGGCCGCACACGGTTACGACACGCAGATTCGCGTGCCAAGCTGGGTCTCGTGCGAAATCTGCCATGGTTCGGGCGCCAAACCCGGCACCAAGCCGGAAACCTGCCCGACCTGCAGCGGTTCGGGTTCGGTGCGGATGTCGCAAGGCTTTTTCAGCATTCAGCAAACCTGCCCGAAGTGTCACGGCACCGGCACCTACATTCCTGACCCGTGCGCGCACTGCCACGGCGCGGGCAAGGTGAAGGAAACCAAGACGCTGGAAGTGAAGATCCCGGCAGGTATCGACGACGGCATGCGGATCCGTTCCGCCGGCAACGGCGAGCCGGGTATCAACGGCGGTCCGTCGGGCGATCTGTACGTCGAGATTCACATCAAGCAGCACTCGGTGTTCGAGCGCGACGGCGACGATCTGCATTGCCAGATGCCGATTCCGTTCACCACTGCGGCGCTCGGCGGCGAAATCGAAGTGCCGACGCTCGCGGGCCGCGCCAGCTTTACCGTGCCGGAAGGCACGCAGTCGGGCAAGACGTTCCGTCTGCGTGGCAAGGGCATCAAGGGGCTGCGTTCGAGCATTGCCGGCGATCTGTACGTGCACGTGCAAGTCGAAACGCCGGTCAAACTCACCGAGCCGCAACGCGATCTGCTCAAGCAGTTCGAAAAGGCGCTGGTCGAGGGCGGCTCGCGGCATAGCCCGCAAAGCAAGAGCTGGTTCGACCGGGTGAAGAGCTTCTTCGATTAATGGCGGTTTGAAGTTGGCGGTAGGTATGACGGCAGATGAGCGCGGCGCGGTTTTCGCGTTGCTCGACGATTGCGACGCCACGGCGGCGCGCCGTTTGAGTCGTCTGTACACGGGTTTTGTGCATGAACGGGTATGTGCGAACGCCGCACAGCTCGAAGCCGTGTGCGAAACCGTGGCAGCGCAGACGCAACGTGGTTTGCATGCCGTCGTGCTCGCCGACTATGAGTTCGGCCGGCATCTTCTCGACTCGGAAGCACACCGGTCTCTGAAAACGCAGCGTGGCGATGCCACGCTGCGTTTTTTATTGTTCGAACGTTGCGAGAAGCTCAGTCGTGAAGAGGTCGACGCATGGCTCATGGCGCGCGATGAAGGCGCGGCCGAGCCGTCGGTGGCGGGTACGGCCAACGTGCGCGCAAGCGTCGACCCCGAGCAGTTCAACGCTGCGATCGACGCGATTCACGCGGCCCTGCGCGCCGGCGATTCCTATCAGGTCAACTACACGTATCGGCTCGGCTTCGATGTATTCGGCTCGCCGGCCGCGCTCTATCGGCGGTTGAGGGCGCGTCAGCCGGTGCCGTTTGGCGCGCTGATCTCGCTGCCTGACGACCGGTGGGTGCTGTCGTGCTCACCGGAACTCTTCATCGAAAAGCACGGCGCGATGTTGCGTGCGCGGCCGATGAAAGGCACCGCCCCGCGCTCGGACGATCCCACGGCGGACCGGCGCGCTGCGGAATTCCTCGGCAACGATCCGAAGAATCGCGCCGAAAACGTGATGATCGTCGATCTGTTGCGCAATGATCTGTCGCGGGTGGCGCAAACGGGTTCGGTCAAGGTGCCGGCGCTGTTCTCGGTGGAACCGTATGCGTCGGTGTGGCAAATGACCTCGACGGTGGAGGCGACGCTCAAGCCCGCCACGTCGTTCGCCCAGACGTTGCGCGCGCTGTTCCCCTGCGGCTCGATCACCGGCGCGCCGAAGCATCGCACGATGCAGTTGATCGATGAACTCGAGAGCACGCCGCGCGGGCTCTATACCGGCGCGATTGGTTGGCTGGACGCGCCTTCAGCCGCTACCAGCAAAACTGACGCAGCCGCGTCTCAAGCAAACCAGTCCGACTGCGGCGACTTTTGCCTGTCCGTCGCGATTCGCACGCTGACGTTGAGCCCGTCGAAGCAAACCAGTCAACTGGAAGGAAAGATGGGCGTCGGCGCGGGTATCGTGCTCGACAGCGTCGCCGCCGACGAATACGCGGAGTGCCAATTGAAGGCCAGCTTTCTGACCGGCGCCGAGCCGGGTTTCGAGCTATTCGAAACGATGTATGCGACGCGCGAAGAGGGCGTTCGGCATCTGTCGCGCCATCTCGCGCGACTCTCGTCGAGCGCCGCGACACTCGGCTTCAAACTCGACGACACAAACGTCATTAGCGCGGAGATCGCGGCGAAGTGCGCGTCGCTACCCGCGCGCACACCGCATCGCATGCGGCTCGCGCTGAGCAAGAACGGCACGATCCAGATCACGGCCGCGGTGTTGACGCCGTTAGCCGGATCGACCGTCGGCGTGCTGCTCGGACCCGATCACGGATTCTCGACAACCGACGCCGCCGACCCGCTGCTGCTCCACAAAACCACGCGCCGCGCCGACTACGATCGCGGCTGGCGCGAAGCTGAAGCAGCGGGCGCATTCGACACGTTGTTCTTCAACACGCAAGGCGAGCTGACCGAAGGTGGCCGCTCGAATGTGTTTGTGAAACTGGCTGGACGCTGGTGGACGCCGTCGCTTGCGTCGGGCGTGCTGCCCGGCGTGATGCGCGGCGTTCTGCTCGATGACGCTTCGGAGCTACAGGCGGGCGAACGTGTACTGACCCGAACCGATCTGCAAAATGCCGAAGCGCTAATGGTGTGCAATGCACTGCGAGGCGCAATGCCGGCGCGAATCGTGGACTGATAAAGGCGAGAGCGCGAAGCCGCTAACGGCGACAAACAGAACGCGACGTAGGGTCGCGGGCCGCGCCTCAACTATGAAATACACGCAACAACCGAGACATCAAGACGTTCAACCGCGCATGCCAAGCGGATTCGCGCACGTCATGCGGCGCGGTGGCGTGGTCGCGGATTTCCGCGACGTCGATCAGACAAAAAGGGCTCATGGTGGTCTCTCCTCGGCTCACGGTCAGGCCGCATAAACAAGAAGACGAAGATAGACCACCGGCTTTGCATGCGATATCGGAGAGGTCTCAAAACGGGCACGAAGATGCCCGTTCTACCGCATTCTCTATCGCTTGAAACTCAGAAAGTATGCTCCGGCCCGGGAAACGAACCATCCTTCACCGCCGCCACATACGCTTCCACAGCCGCCAGAATACTCGGCTGCCCTTGCATGAAATCCTTCACGAAGCGCGGCCGTTTGCCGGGGAAAATGCCCAGCATGTCGTGCAGCACCAGCACCTGACCCGAGCAGTCCAGGCCCGCGCCGATGCCGATCGTCGGAATACGCAATTGCTTCGTGACGTCGCTTGCGAGCAGTGTCGGAATCGCTTCCATCACGATCAATTGCGCGCCGGCCTGCTGCACGGCGAGCGAGTCGCGCATCAACTGGGTGGCGCCCGCTTCGGTTTTGCCCTGCACCTTGAAGCCGCCGAACGCATGCACGGATTGCGGCGTCAGACCGACGTGCGCGCACACGGGAATCGAGCGCTCCACCAGGAAGCGCACCGTGTCCGCGAGCCATTCGCCGCCCTCGAGTTTCACCATCTGTGCGCCGGCGCGCATCAACTCCACCGAGCTTCTGAACGCGTCTTCCCGCGTGCCGTAGGAGCCGAACGGCAAGTCGGCCACGATCAGCGCCGCGGGCCGCGCGCGCGCCACGCTAGCCGTGTGGTACGCGATGTCGGCGAGCGCCACGGGCAGCGTGGTGGTCTGGCCTTGCAGCACATTGCCGAGCGAATCGCCGATCAACAGCACGTCGACGCCCGCACGATCCAGCAGCGCGGCGAAGCTCGCGTCGTAGCAGGTGAGCATGGCGATTTTTTCGCCGGCATCGCGCATTGCCTGCAGTTTCGGCACGGTGACGGCGTTCCGGCTCGCTTCCTGCAAATAGGTCATGGGGTCAATCCGTTGAGAAAAGAGAGGTGGCCGCGCCGCTTACAGCGACGTGCCTTTGACAAAGAATTCCTTGCGGCCGCGCATGGTTTCGATGCGTTCGGCGAGTAGCGCAAGGTCCGCGTCCGAGTCGAGCGGATTCAGATGTTCGGCGTTGACCGTCAGCACCGGCGTGCGGTCGTAGTGATAGAAAAACTCGTTGTACGCGTCGCACAGGGCGTGCAGGTACGCGTCGGAAATCTGCAGTTCCATGGGCACCGCGCGCTTCTGGATGCGCGCGAACAGCACTTCCGGGCTCGCCTGCAGATAGACCACGAAGTCTGGAGCCGGCGCGCTGACATCGATCCGCGCAGCGAGCGCGCGATACAACTGCCACTCGTCTTCCTGCAGCGTCAGACGCGCGAAGATATCGTTCTTCTGCGTCATGAAATCGGCGACCAGCGGCGTGCCCGATACGTGCGCCGCGCTCACGTCCTGAGCTTGCTGCGCGCGCTGCAAGGCGAAGTGCAATTGCGTGGGCAAAGCGTACCGCGCGGTGTCGCGATAAAAGCGTTCGAGAAAGGGATTGTCCTGCGGCCGTTCGAACAGTTCCTGCATCGACCAGCGTTGCGCGAGGCGCCGTGCGAGGGAGGTCTTGCCGACGCCGATCGGCCCTTCGATCGCGAGATAGCCGAACGGAGGCCGCAGTTGCGGCGCGGTGACGGTGAGCGGCGTTGAATTCATTCGCAACGGCCTTTAGGAGCGGTGCTCTTGCCTGCGGCCAATGCATTGAGCATGGGACATTGGCAAGGCCCTTTCACTTTCTCGATGCGCTGATCGCTCACACGGCTGAGCAGCGCTTCCGCGCGGCCGTGTTGCGGGATCACGAGTGCGGGATCGATCTCGACGAGCGGCACCAGCGCGAAAGCGCGTTCGATCAAACGCGGGTGCGGCACGATCAGATCGGCTTCGTCGATCGATTGATCGCCGAACAGCAGGATGTCCAGATCGAGCGTGCGCGGTGCATTGCGAAACGGCCGCTCGCGGCCGAACTGATGCTCGATCTTGTGACAGAGCGCAAGCAGATGCCGTACGGGGAGCGTCGTCTCGATCTGCACGACGCAGTTGAAATAATCGTCGCCGCCCGCGTCGATCGGGGCAGTGCGATACAGGCTCGACTTGGCGAGCACGGTGATGGTGTGCTGTTGTGCGAGGCACACCACCGCGTCTTTCAGGGTCTGGCGCGCGTCCCCGAGATTCGCGCCGAGGCCGAGATAAGCAACCGTCATGGCATAACTTCCTGCAACTATCGTTCGACGGCAACAGCGAACGCTATATCAGTCTTCGTGCGAGCCGTCATGGCCTGCGTCGTCGGCTGTGCGTTCGGCTGGCGTGCCGCCCTCCAATCCGTCCCCCGGCTTGCGGTTTCTACCGCTACTGCTGCGCCGCCGTCGTTTTCTGGGGCTTCGGTCCTTCCCGCCTTGCGTGAGCAATGCCTCACGCGCGGCGATGTCTCCTTCTATGAACTCCGTCCACCACGCACCGACCGACTCATCGAGTTCGCCCGATTCGCAGCGCAACAGGAGGAAATCATACCCCGCTCTAAATCTTTGGTGTTCCAGCAGCTTCAGCGCACTTCTTCCCGAGCGTTTTTCGAGGCGCAGCTGCAGGCCCCAGATCTCGCGCATATCCGACGAGAAGCGCTTGTGGATCGCGAGTTTCTCCGTTTGCATGTCGAGGACGTCGTCCATCGCGCGATGCAGTGCGGGGACCGGATATTCGCCGTTCGCTTCAAATTTCTGCCAGCGCTGCTGTACGTCGTGCCACAACAGCGTAGCGAACAGGAAGCCCGGCGAAACCGGCTTGCCGGCGCGCACGCGGGCATCCGTATTGTTTAGCGCGAGCGTGATGAATTTTTCGCCGATGGGCTGCTCCAGCACCACGTCGAGCAAGGGCAGCAGGCCGTGATGCAGGCCTTCCTGGCGCAGGCGTTTCAAGCATGCGAGCGCATGGCCCGACAGCATCAGCTTGAGCATCTCGTCGAACAGACGCGCGGCGGGCACGTTGTTGATCAGATCGGCCATGTTGGCGATCGGCTCGCGGGTGCTGTCCTCGATCTCGAAGTCGAGCTTCGCGGCAAAACGCACCACGCGCAGCATGCGCACCGGATCTTCACGATAACGCGTGGCCGGGTCGCCGATCATGCGCAACAGACGCGCGCGCATGTCGGCCATGCCGTTGTGATAGTCCAGCACGGTTTGCGTGGCCGGATCGTAGTACATCGCGTTGATCGTGAAGTCGCGGCGCGTGGCGTCTTCGTGCTGCTCGCCCCACACGTTGTCGCGCAGCACGCGGCCGCTTGCGTCCACCGCGTGGGTGCGGCGGTCGAGCTCGTCGCGCTTCAGGCGGCGCGCCGGAGGCGCGTCGGCCGCGGGCGGATCGACCAGTGCGCGGAATGTCGACGTCTCGATGATTTCCTGACCGAACTGCACGTGCACGATCTGAAACCGCCGGCCGATGATGCGCGCGCGGCGGAACAGCTTTTGCACCTGTTCGGGCGTGGCGTCCGTGGCGACGTCGAAGTCTTTCGGCTTGATGCCGAGCAGCAGATCGCGCACCGCGCCGCCGACGATGAACGCGCGGTGCCCCGCCTGTTGCAGACCTTCGGTCACGCGAATCGCGTTTCTCGAGATCAGCGCCTGGTCGATGCCATGCACGTCGTGCGGAATGATGACCGGCACGTCCGGATCGCGCACGGTTTTCACGGGCGCGGCGGAGCGAGCGGGCTTGCGGCGCGCTTTACTCGCGCTCGACGTTGTGCGCGCCGGTGCGCTGCCGGTTTCGTCTGCTTCGGCTTCGGCGGGCAGGCTCTCGTCAGCGGGCGCTGAATCCTGGCCGAATAGTTTGCGGATAAATTTTTTGATCACGAGGGTTGGAAGAGTTCGAGGATGCGCCAGCCTTTGGCCTGCGCATGGGCGCGCAATGTGTCGTCGGGATTCGTAGCGATTGGGTCGGTGACTTTTTCGAGCAGCGGAATGTCGTTGTGCGAGTCGCTATAGAAAAAGCTGTGCTCGAAGTCGCTCCACGTCTTGCCGAGCGAGGCGAGCCACGCTTCGGTGCGCACGATCTTGCCTTCCTTGTAGCTGGGCGTGCCGGTGGGGCGGCCGGTGTATGGCGAATGCCGCTCGCCGTCGACGGTTTCCGCTTCGCAGGCGATCAGCGCGTCGACGCCGAATGCCTGAGCGATCGGGCGGGTGATGAATTCGTTGGTGGCGGTCACCACGCAGCACAGGTCGCCGGCTTCGCGGTGCTGCTTCACCAGTTCCAGCGCGACGGGGAAAATGGCCGGCTTGATGACTTCGTGCATGTACTGCGCGTGAAAGTCGGCGAGTTGCGCGCGCGTGTACTTCGACAGCGGCGTGAGCATCGCGATCAGATAGGCGTGAATGTCGAGCTTGCCGGCTTTGTAGTCGGCGAAAAAGCGGTCGTTTTCACGGGCGAAATTTTCGGCGTCGACCATGCCGTGTTTCACCATGAAGCGGCCCCATTCGTGGTCGCTGTCGGTGGGGATGAGCGTGTGGTCGAGATCGAAGAGTGCGAGGTTAGCCATGGGGGCCTATTTTACTTGAAGCGGCGGACGACGCGGATGAGGCCGCCGAGCTCGGCCCGGCGCGCCGTTCTTCGACGCCGGGCGAAGCGAGCATGGTACGCAATAGCGGCAGGGTGACCGCGCGTTTCTGTTCGAGCGAGAAGCGGTCGAGCGCGTCGAGCAGCGCCATCAGACTGGGCATGTCGCGCCGAAAATGCGTGAGCAGGTAGGCCGGCACGTCGTCGGCGAGCATGATGCCGCGCTCGCGCGCCGCGTGTTTGAGCACCGCGGCCTTGCCTTCGTCCGGCAGCGGCGCGAGATGGAACACGAGGCCCCAGCCGAGGCGCGTGCGCAAATCCTCGCGCACCGTCATGCCGATCGGCGGCGCGTTGCCCGCGGCGACCAATGCGCTGGTGGGATGCGCGCGCACTTCGTTGAACAGGTTGAAGACGGCGATCTGCTGCGCGGCCGAGAGGCCGTCGCAATCGTCGATCGCATAGAGCGCGACGCGCGGGTCGAAGCTGAACGCGGCGAGGCTGCTTTGCGGACCAGCGAAACGCGCGTGCCCCGGCGACGCTTCGTGCACGAGCGCCTGCAACAGGTGCGTGCGGCCACTGCCGGACTCGCCCCACAGGTAGAACGTGCGATCGGCGACCGGCCCGGCTGCGAGCGCGTTTTCGAGTTCGCGCAGGCGCGTGACCAGCTCGGCGTTGGCGCCGGCGAAGAAATTGTCGAATGTCGATGGCGGCGGGGTGCCGAGATCGAGCGTCAGTTGACGAAGCACAGTAGGTGAATGCCGAAAAGGAGGCTTGGGCCGCAAATGGCCGTATGACGGGCCGAAATAGTCAAGGATCAGTCAGTTGTTATAAAGCGTGCTCGTCAGATAGCTTTGCCGCAACTCGCGCACGGCGACCGACAGAATCGCGCTGACCGGCAACGCCAGCAATACACCGAAAAAGCCGAACAGCTGCCCGAACGCGAGCAACGCGAAAATCACCGCGAGCGGGTGCAGTCCGATCCGTTCGCCCACCAGCCGCGGCGTGAGAAAAAAGCTCTCCAGGATCTGGCCGACGCCGTAAATCAGCGCGACCGCGCCGAAGCCGTACCAGTCGCCGAATTGCAGCAGTGCCGCGAGCAGCGCCAGTGCAAGGCCGGTTGCAAAACCGATGTACGGGATGAACACCGCGAGTCCCGTAAAAATACCGACCGGCAACGCGATCTCGAAGCGCGCAATGGTCAGCGCCACCGCGTAAAACACCGCCAGCACGCCCATCACGAGTAACTGGCCACGCAGGTATTGCGACAGCATCTGGTCCATGTCACGCGCCAGTTGCAGCGTCTTGTCGAGCCAGCGGCGCGGCACGACAACCTGCGCACGCGCGAGCATGCGGTTCCAGTCGTACAGCAGATAGAACAGCACGAGCGGCACCAGCACCACGTTGCCGACCACCGTCATCATCAGGTTGCTGCTCGTGCGGATGTAGGTCCAGGCGTAAACCGCAACGGTTTGCGCGCTGCCTTCAAGTTGCCCCATGACGAGGTCGCGCAGACTGGCGAAATCGAGCGAATCGGCGAGTCCCAGCATGGCCAGCTTGGGTTGCAGCCAGGCGTTCACGTGTGCAAAGAGTACAGGCACCTGTTGTTTGAGTTGCGGCGCTTCTTTCTGGATGACCGCCAGAACCAGCAGCACGAGCAGCGTCATCACGAGCGTGAACAGCAGCATCATCAGCAAGGCGGCCAGACCGCGCGGCACGCGCCGCCGCACCATCCACGCCACGCCAGGCTGCAGAATGTACGCGAGAATCGCGCCGAGCAGAAATGGCGTGAGAACCGGGCTCAGCAGCCAGAGCAAAATGCCGACGCCGAGCGCGATAGCCAGCCATATAAAGGCGCGGCGCTGAACAGGCGTCAGTATCGAAGAGTTCTCTTGCAAGGTTTGTTTCCCAGGTGTCGTCGCGACCGGATCATTGAGGGTGATGCAAATTCCAGCCAGTCGGCCGGCAACTCTGTATGGGGCCGGAGTAAGCGCTGAAGCGCCAACTCCGGGCCGGCATCGGGTAAAATCGCATTTTACCGACCTTCGAGCTCTTCCCCATGAATCAACCGAAATCCGCCCCGAATTCAACTGATTCGGCCCAAGGTCTGTCGTATCGCGACGCCGGCGTGGACATCGACGCGGGCGACGCCCTGGTCGACGCGATCAAGCCATTTGCCAAAAAGACGATGCGCGACGGCGTGCTGGGCGGCATCGGCGGGTTCGGCGCGCTGTTCGAAGTGCCGAAGAAATACAAGGAGCCGGTGCTGGTGTCCGGCACCGACGGCGTCGGCACCAAGCTGCGTCTCGCGTTTCAACTGAACAAACACGACACCGTCGGCCAGGATCTGGTGGCGATGAGCGTGAACGACATTCTCGTTCAAGGTGCCGAGCCGCTGTTCTTCCTCGACTATTTCGCCTGCGGCAAGCTGGACGTCGGCACGGCGGCGACGGTCGTGAAGGGTATCGCGCACGGCTGCGAACTGTCGGGCTGCGCGCTGATCGGCGGCGAGACGGCGGAAATGCCGGGCATGTATCCCGACGGCGAGTACGATCTGGCCGGTTTCGCGGTCGGCGCGGTTGAAAAGAGCAAGATTATCGACGGCAGCACCATTGCCCCCGGAGACGTGGTGCTGGGCCTGGCTTCGAGCGGCATCCATTCGAATGGGTTTTCGCTGGTGCGCAAGATCATCGAGCGCGCGCAGCCGGATCTGAACGCGGATTTCGACGGCCGTTCGCTCGCCGACGCGTTGATGGCGCCCACGCATATTTATGTGAAGCCGCTGCTGGCGCTGATGCAGCAGATCGCCGTCAAGGGCATGGCGCACATCACGGGTGGCGGACTGGTCGAGAACATTCCCCGCGTGTTGCGTGAAGGCCTGACGGCTGAACTGGATCACCGTGGCTGGCCGTTGCCGCCGCTGTTCTCGTGGCTGCAAAAGCACGGCGGCGTGGCGGATGCGGAAATGCATCGCGTGTTCAACTGCGGTATCGGTATGGCGGTGGTTGTATCGGCTGCTGATGCCGATGCGGCAATCGGTCTGCTGTCGGCTGCCGGCGAGCAAGTCTGGAAGATTGGCGTGATTCGCGAAAGCGCCGCTGGTGAAGCTCAGACGGTCGTGGTCTAAAAGGCTTGTGCGACCGCGCGGCGTGGGACTAGCTGGCGCCGCGCGGTTCAAGGCTTTCACGAATCAAAGTTTCAAAGCAACGTTTCAATCGCTTCAAGCACCCGCGCCGTCGCGTGCGGATCGCAGCAATCCACCACCACCCGCTCTGGCATGCTTCGCAGCCATGTGAGCTGTCGCTTGCACAACTGGCGCGTCGCGAAGACGCCTTTGTCGCGCATGGTCGAATAGTCGATGGCGCCATCCAGATACTCCCAGACTTGCCGGTAGCCCACGCAACGCATGGACGGCATCTCGGGCAATAAGTCGCCGCGTTCGCGCAACTTCACCACTTCATCGACGAAACCGCCGGCCAGCATCGCATCGAAGCGCTTCTCAATGCGCGCATGCAGCACGCTGCGATCGGACGGCTCCAGTGCAATCGGCACGAAGCGCCACGCGGCCGCGGTGTCGTCCTGTGGGGCGGGCGCGGCCAGTAAAGCGGACATGGCCTGTCCTGTCAGCATGAAAATTTCGAGCGCCCGCTGAATCCGTTGGGAATCGTTCGGCGCCAGCCGCGCGGCCGTCTCAGGATCGACCACGGCAAGCCGTGCATGCAGGGCCGGCCAGCCTTCGCGCGCGGCCTCGGCGTCGAGCGTGGCGCGCACATCCGCGTCGGCGGTGGGCAGATCGTTGAGCCCTTGCGTGAGTGCCTTGTAGTACAGCATGGTCCCGCCGACCAGCAACGGCAGCCGCCCGCGCGCGTGGATCTCGCCGGTCAGCCGTAAAGTGTCGGCGCGAAACTGTGCGGCGGAATAGGCGTCGGTGGGATCGATGATATCGATCAGATGATGCGGCGCCACCGCGCGTTCCTCAGCGGTTGGCTTGGCCGTGCCGATATCCATCTCGCGATAGACCAGCGCCGAATCGACACTGATGATTTCCACCGGGCGCCGTGCGGCGAGCGCCAGCGCGGCAGCCGTTTTGCCGGATGCGGTCGGGCCCAGCAGACACGGCACGACCGTGGGTATGCGCGACGTCATGTGCGCGGTCATGGGCAAGCGGTTGCGGGTCGAAGCGGCGTCACGTCATTGACCACGCATGAACAGCCGATCGAGATCGGACAGCGTCAACTGATACCACGTGGGACGCCCGTGATTGCATTGATCGGCGCGCTCGGTGGCTTCCATCTGACGCAGCAGCGCGTTCATTTCATCGAGCGTCAAACGACGATTCGCGCGCACCGCGTGATGGCAGGCGAGCGTGCCGAGCATCTCGTGCTGACGTTCGGTCAACACGCGCGAGCCGCCGAACGCGTGCAGGTCGGCGAGAACCGCGCGCGCCAGCGCCTGCAGATCGGCGTCTTTCAGCAGCGCCGGCACGGCGCGGATCGCGAGCGTGGTGGGCGACAGCACGGCGAGGTCGAAACCGAGCGCATCGAGCGTGTCGCGTTCTTCTTCCACGGTGCCGATTTCGATCGGGTCCGCCTGCATCGATTGCGGGATCAGCAGCGGCTGCACGGCAATCGTGCGATCGGCCAGCGCGTTCTTGAACTGCTCGTACAGAATGCGTTCGTGCGCGGCGTGCATGTCGACGATCACCAGACCGTGCGCGTTCTGCGCCAGCACATAGATGCCATGAATCTGGCCGAGGGCGAAGCCGAGCGGCTGCTCATCGGCGGCGTGGAACGTAGGCGCCGGATAAGGCGCGGACGCGTTGTACGGCGATGGCGATTCGCCGGCCGAATCGCGCGCCTCGAACAGCGTGGCGCCTTCAGCCGTACCGGCGTTGGTGTCTTTGCGGCCGAAGAGCGCGTCGTAAAACGCGAGCGGTTGCGCGACCGGCAGCGTGCCCTGCGTCATGCGCGCCTGGCGCGTCCAAGTATTGCCCGCCTGCTGCGACGACGAGCCGAAGCCGCCGCCCGATGCGCCACCCAAGCCGCCCACGCGGTTGCCCGCACCGAAAGCGACGCCGCCGATGCCCGCGCCACCCAACGGCGTCGCGCCAAACGAAGCCGGTCCGCCAACGGAAGGCTCGAGATGTGCCGCATGCCCGCCCGCCGTCGTTTCCGGCGATGCGCCCGCATGCCGCGCCAGCGCGCGCTGCACGGCGTGGAAGACGAACTGGTGGATCGAACGCGAATCGCGGAATCGCACTTCGATCTTCGACGGATGCACGTTCACGTCGACCGCTTCAGGCGGCAGATCGAGGAACAGCACATAGGATGGATAGCGCTCGCCGTGCAGGACATCTTCATAAGCGGCGCGCACGGCGTGCGTGAGCAGCTTGTCGCGCACAAAGCGGCCGTTGACGAAGAAATACTGCTGATCGGCGCGCCCGCGGCTCGCGGTCGGCAAACCCGCGCAACCGTACACGGCCAGCGGTCCGGCGGATTCGTCGAGCGGCAAATGGGCTGTCGCGAACGTTTCGCCGAGAATCTTCGCGACCCGCACCGGCGGCTCGCTGGCGTTCCAGTGCTCGACCGCCTTGCCGTTATGCAGCACCGAAATCGCGACATCCGGCCGCGCCAGCGCCGCGCGGCGAATCTGTTCGAGACAATGGCCGAGTTCGGTCTGCTCGCTCTTCAGAAATTTGCGGCGCGCCGGCGTGTTGAAGTACAACTCGCGGACTTCGATTGTGGTGCCCCGAGTGCCGGCTGCGGGGCTCAGCACGCCGGTTTCCGCATCCACCCGCACCGCGTGCGCCGCGTCGGCCGTGCGGCTCGTGATGGTCATCTGCGCGACCGACGCAATCGAGGCCAGCGCCTCGCCGCGAAACCCCAGCGTGGCGACCGCTTCCAGTTCGGCAAGCGAGCGGATTTTGCTGGTGGCGTGGCGCATCAGCGCGAGCACGAGTTCGTTCTCGGGGATGCCGCAGCCGTCGTCGGTGATCGAGATGCGCTTGACGCCGCCTTCGTCGAGCAGGATGCGCAGCGACTGCGCGCCCGCATCGAGGGCATTTTCCAGCAGTTCCTTGACGACCGAAGCCGGCCGCTCCACCACTTCGCCGGCGGCGATCTGACTGATCAACTGGTCGGGAAGGGGTTGGATCGCGCGCAACGGGCGTGGGGTGGGCGCGGCGGCGGAAATCGCGGCCGCGGCATCGAGGCCAGCAGGCGTTTCGGAGAATTCGGACATGGCGAAATTATAGCGATTCGGCGCGGCAAGCCCGCAACGCGCGCAAGCACACTCACGCGGGGGGAGATTTTTAATTGTGGCCGGGCACTTTCTGTATCATGACGCGGTCAATTTCCGGCGGCGAGTGAGCGCTGGCCGCCATCGCTAACAGGCCTGGTCACACGGCTGTTTATTGCCATCGTCACATTCGCTTCATAAAGGATTCTCTTTGGACACGTTGCTACATTTCGTCAACCTTGTCTTGCACATCGACAAGTTCCTCGGAGACTTCATTCATGTCTACGGCGCCTGGGTCTACGCAGTGCTGTTTCTGATCGTGTTCTGCGAAACCGGGCTCGTGATCCTGCCGTTTCTGCCGGGTGATTCGCTGCTGTTCATCGGCGGCGCTTTTTGCGCGACCGGCGAAATGAACCTTGGGTTGCTGATCGTGCTGCTGCTCGTGGCGGCCATTGCGGGCAATACCGTCAACTACATGATCGGACGAGCCATCGGGCCGCGGGTTTTCAATTCGCACATTCCGTTTCTCGAACGCTTTCTCGATCGCAGCGCGCTGCAGAAGACGCACAATTTCTACGAGAAGCATGGCGGCAAAACCATCGTGCTGGCGCGTTTCATTCCGGTGGTGCGGACCTTCGCGCCGTTCGTTGCGGGTGCATCGGAAATGACCGTGAGCCGGTTCCAGTTGTTCAACTTTGCCGGCGCATTCTTCTGGGTGTTGCTGCTGACGTTGCTCGGCTACTTCTTCGGCAACATTCCGTTTATCCGTCAGTATCTGAATGTGATCGTGCTGGTGGGTATCGGCGCGGCGGTCGTGCCCGTCCTGCTCGGGGCGTTGTGGAAGATGATGCGCAAGAACACGTCGAATGCGAGTAACCGCTGAGGTTTTCACGCTAGAGGTATCCAGATGAAAAGCGGCGTCGCGAATTTCGTGACGCCGTTTTTTTTGGTGCTTGTGAATCTCGTCAATATAACGATTGGACGCGAGCCATTCACGCGACTCGACGATGCTCAGGTCACCGCACGCGGCGCCAGCGGCGTTTCCGGCGTCGGGTAGCCGGCTTCCTTGAACGTCTGGATGATCGCGCGATTGGTGTCGAAATAGACCTGCCAATAGTGCTCGTTGTTCGTGTAGGGCCGCACACAAAGCAGGGGGCCTTCCGGCGTGAAGGTCAATACTTCGATGTCCGGCGCGGGACTCTCGGCCACGTTCGGAATCTGTGTGACGGCCGCCTTCAACCGGTTCATCGCGTCAGTCGGATCGACGCCGTTGGCGATCTTCGCCGTCAACTCGACGCGCCGCACCGGGAGAATGCTGTAGTTCGAGATGGTGTCGGAAAAGATCTTGTTATTGCCGACAATGGTTGTCACGTTGTCCGGCGTCACGATGGTCGTGCCGAACAAACCCAACTCCGAAACCGTGCCGGTGACGCCGCCCGCGGTGACGAAATCGCCGACCTTGAACGGCCGCAATACCTGCATGAATACGCCCGCCGCGAAGTGGGCGAGCAGACCGCCCCAGGCAGTGCCGATAGCGAGGCCGAGGCCGGCGAGCAGTGCGGCGAACGACGTCGTCTGGACACCGAACACCTGCAGGATCGCCAAGATCAGCAGCAGGTTCAGCAGTGCGCCCAGAATCGAGCCGAGATAATGCGCCAGCGTGGGATCGACCCGGCCGTTGCGCGCGAGCACTTTGCGCAGTAGTCCGATAATCAGACCGATGAGCCACCGGCCGACGATCCAAAGGACGATTGCTCCGACAACCTTGGTGCCGAGGTCGATGCCTCGGGTCATGATGAACACGCGTACGGTTTCGAGATCCAAGATGTTCCTCGTTGGGTGAGTTGCCTTCGACTGATTGAACTGCGGTGGTGCAATACAGCGGCAAATGCCCGGCGACGGGCGCAAACGGTAACTCAGGTAACACTCGGTCTTCGGACGTTATAGGCGACGGCGCGGGCATCCGCAAGGACCGTTCCAGTGGCTCATATGGCGTGTCAGGCGGGAAAGGCAGTCACTTCGGCGGACGCGCTTGAAGCGATGACGCTTGTCGTGCCTACATCGGCAGATTCGATTTCGAATACGGTGAAGTGTGGATGACGAGCGGCTTGTCGACGCTGACTTTCGCGCGGCGGGCAGCGCGACGCCAGGTGAGAGCCGCGATGATCGCGAGCAGGTATGCGCCGCTGCGCTCGAAAAACGCAGTCGATGTGCTGAACTGACCGTAGCGGCTCTGCGAATCGGCGAACACTAAAAAGGTCAGCGCGGCATCGAGCAGGAATGCGGCCGATGCCAGCGCGGCGAATATATGCGAGCCATTGAGTGACGCACCTGGGGCGAAGCGGTTGCACAGGTGACAGACGGCCAGCACGAAGGTAAGCAGAGCCAGGTTCGAGAACAGATCGAACAGAAAATTAGTCATATGGGTGAAATGAAAGCGCAGGGGGCTGCGGCGTTGCCAAAGCGTCTGCTCACGCAGAGTCGCAGCGTGTTTCGCTCGACCGGCGGCGATCATTGCACGTCTTTATGTCTCAATAAATGTTCAGTTCGGAGTCCGTTGTTTCCTGTCTGTGGCAATAGCGTTGGCGCGGGAAAACGCCGGTCGTGTTGTGAGAAATGGTGGTGAGTGTTGCGGGAAAAGTCCGCAGTTAGATCGGTGAATATATGTAGCTGTGTTATGAATTTTGCGAGCGGTCTTGCGGGATTGCATTGCGCAATCCGAGCCGCAAAAAGAAAAGGGCTCGCACGCTAATGCGTGCAAGCCCTTGAATCTTTTGGTAGGCCGTACGGGATTCGAACCTGTGACCAACGGATTAAAAGTCCGCTGCTCTACCAGCTGAGCTAACGACCCAAAAGAGAAGCGAAATTATAGCGATAGCTTCGGCGCGCTGTCAACCCATCGCACCGATCCGCATTTCAAATAGTGAAAAGCCCGGGCAGACCGCCCGGGCTTTTCAGCGAGAGGCGCGCGTGGCTATGGCGTCGGTCACTGCGCGTTACTGCTAACTACTCGAGCAATACTACACAACTACTTGATCTGCGACAGCTTGCTCTGTGCCGACTGCGCGACGTCGGAGCCGCCGTATTGCGCGACGATCTGCTCCAGCGTCTTCTTGGCCGCAGCCTTCTGACCTTGCTCGAGCTGATTGTTAGCAATGGCCAGCAGCGCTTCCGGCGCCCGCGGATGCTGCGGATATTTCTGCACCACACCCTGCCAGGTTGCCGTCGAACCCTTGTAGTCGCGCAGTGCATACAGCGCGTTGCCGAGCCAGTACTGCGCGGTCGGCTGGTATGGGCTGTTCGGGAACTTGGAGATGAAAGCGCGGAACGATGCCGCCGCATTCTTGAAGTCGCCGTTGCGGAATTGCTGTGAAGCCGCGTTGAACGAATCGGTCTCACCCGGCTGCACCTCGCCCTGGACGCCGTCCACCGTCTGCTGCTGCGGCTCGAATTTCTTCAGGCGCGTGTCCAGATCGGTGTAGTAGTCCTTCTGCTGCTTCTGCACGGTGGCGAGCTGGTTGGCCATATCCTCGTTCTGCCCACGCAGCGTCGCGACCTGCTGATTCAACTGGTCGAGACGGTTGGACTGATCGAGGATGGTGCGCTGCGCGGCCGACAACTGACTCGACAGGCTATCGGTCTTCGAACGCAGATCGAGAATAGCCTGACGGGCCTGATCGTCGTCGAAGATGCCCGCATGCGCGGGCACGGCCGCGAAGGCCGTGCCCGCGACGCAGGCCGCTGCGGCAAAGCGCAGCCAGGAGAAACGATGCGTCATTCGGCTCATCACCCGTTACTTACTGTTGGTACACGAGGTCGGCGCGGCGGTTTTGTGCCCACGACGATTCGTCATGACCCGTAGCTTGCGGCTTTTCCTTGCCGAGGCTCACGGCTTCCATTTGCGAGTCCGTCACGCCCATCAGCGACAGTGAACGGCGCACAGCTTCAGCACGCTTCTGGCCGAGTGCCAGGTTGTACTCGCTGGTGCCGCGTTCGTCGGTGTTGCCCTGGATCAGGACGTGGCGTTGCGGATGGCTCTTCAGGTATTGCGCGTGTTGTTGCAGCAGCGATTGATAGTCGTCCTTGACCGAGTAGCTGTCGAAGTCGAAGTAGATGCTGCGCTTGGCCAGCGGGCTGTTCGGGTCGTTCAGCGGGTCGACATTGACCGTTGCGACATCGTTCGGGTTCGGCTGCGCCGAAACCGTACCACCCTTGTTAGCGTTTTCATCGAGCTTGACGCCCGAGTGACATGCTGCCAGTGCACCGACCATCAATACGGCGAAAGCGAAGCGAAGTTTTGACATCATTTGAGTACTCTCCTTGTGTTATTGCATCAACGTTATTGCATAAACGGGCCCCAGGATGGCTCGCGTACGCTGCCACCCTGAACGGACAGGACCTGCCGAGTGCGACCGTCGGTCGATACTGCGGCCAACACGCCACGGCCGTTCACCTGTGTGGCGTAAAGAATGTACTGACCGTTCGCCGCGAAGCTCGGCGATTCGTCATGTGTCGTGTCCGTCAGTCCTGTGGCGGTGTTGCCTTGCAGGTCCTGAATGTAGAGCTTGAACCCGCCGCCGACGCGCGAGATATAAGCGAGCTGTTTGCCGTCCGGGCTCACGCGCGGGCTGGTGTTGTAGCTGCCCGTGAACGTGACGCGTTGCGCGGCGCCGGCGTTTTCACCTTGCGCCGACATCTTGTAGATCTGCGGCTGGCCGCCACGGTCGCTAGTGAAATAGATCGACTGGCCGTCGGGCGAGAAGCACGGTTCGGTGTCGATCGAGCTGCCTTGCGTGAGACGGCGCAGGCCACTGCCGTCCGCGTTGACGGCGAAAATCTGCGTGTTGCCGGTGCGCGAGAGCGCGACGGCCAGCGTGCGTCCGTCCGGCGACCATGCCGGCGCACTGTTGTTACCCTTCTGGTCCGACACGACGATACGGCGGCCCGTAGGCAGATCGTGGATGTAGACGATCGGCTTCTTCTTTTCAAACGAGACGTAAGCGACCTTGGTGCCGTCAGGCGACCATGCAGGCGAGATGATCGGCTCGGGGCTCGAGAGCGCGATATGCGCGTCCTGGCCGTCCGAATCGGAAATCTGCAATTGATAACGGCCGCCCGTCTTGATGACGTACGACAGGCGCGTGGCGAACACGCCGCGACCGCCCATCAGCTTCGCGTAGATGTAGTCCGCGACCTTGTGCGCGCTCATGCGCAGGCCGCTTTCCGGGCTCACCAGCACGAGGCCGCCGAGGCTTTCGCCCTTGACGGTGTCGTACAGCTTGAAGCGCACTTCGTACTGGCCGTTTGGCAGACGGTTCACGCTGCCCGACACGAACGCGTTCGCTCCCTTGGCCTTCCAGCTGCCGAGGTCGACGGAATCCGTTTCGGCGACCGGCGTGGAGCCCGCGTCGATGTTCGTGAATTTGCCGCTGCGTTGGAGATCCTGACGCACGATCGTGCTGACTTGCTGCGGCGAGTTCGCTTCATTGGCAAAGTTTGCCGTTGCGATTGGAAACTGGGTGGACCCGACGCCTGTCACGAGGACGTTAAGTTGTGCGTGAGCGGCGCCGCCAACGGCGATCAGGCACGACGCTACAAGTGTCCGCAGGCCTAGCTTGGTCATCAAACTCATGCTGTATGGTTTCCCCAAAAACGGTTTACTAACACTTCAAGACAGCAGACAGACCCGAAAAGAACTAATTCGTTCCCGAGCGCGCCCCGGTGGGCAGGGCGCAGAGTCTGCTGTCAACTGACTGTCAAACTACTGTGAATCAACCGGCCGGGCGCAACGTAATCAGGAAGCTCGACGGCGTCTTGCCATTGATGTCCTGAGGCATCGGATCAGTACGCTGAACCGCTCGTAGCGCGGCGTCGTCCCACGCAGCGTTGCCACTGCTACGCGAAACCGTGGCACCCAGCAAGGTGCCCGTCGGTGAGCAGCGCACGGAGACCACCGTCTCCAGACCGCTCGTTTCGCCGCCCCACGAGATATTCGGGCGCACGGCACGCCGCACCTTGTCGGAGTACCCAGGCGATGTCGCCGTGCCACCCGAGCCGCTGCCCGTGCCGCTCTTGCCAAGCCCGTCGCTGGTGGTCGAGCCGGTGCCACCGGTCGCGAGGCCTTGCATTTGCGCGAGTCGTGCGCGACGTTCGGCATCCAGCTTCTTCGCTTGCGCCGCGGCGTCGGCTTGTGCCTTGGCCTTCGCGGCTTTCTGCGCGTCGGCTTTCTTCTGCGCTTCAGCCTCGGCCTGCTTCTGCTGTTCCTGCTGCTGCTCTTTCAGCTGCTGTTCTTTCAACTGCTGCTGCTTTTGCTGCTCAGCCAATTGCTGTTGCTTCTGCTTGTCGGCCTGCTGTTGCTGCTGCTTCTGTTTGGCCGCCGCAGCTTTCTGCGCGGCGAGTTGCGCCGCCTGCTCCGCAGCGAGTTGTTGCTGGCGCTTTGCCTCGGCTTCCTGCTGCGCCTGCAGTTTCTGCTGACGTTGCTGTTCAGCCAACTGCGCCTCGCGAGCCGCTTCCTGCTGCTGACGTTTCTTTTCCTGCAGCGCGATGTCGGCCTGTTCGTCTCGCACCGGGGGGGCGGGGGCCACGGGCACGGGCACGGGCGGCGGCACGGGACGCGGAATCGCGGTATCCGGCACTTCTGTCCACAGCTCAGCTTCCGCGCCTTCGGGCGTACTGTTTTGCCACTGAATACCGTGGTACAGGAAGAACCCGAGCAGCGCGTGCATCACCAGCGCGAATGCAAAGGCTCGCCCGGTGCCGCGTTCACGCGGTGGCTGGAGCGGGTATTCGGAATTCTTGCGGATCATTGCGATTTGACGAGCAATCCAACGCGCTTGACGCCGCGAGCTTTCAGTTCGGACATCACGTTCATGACGACTTCGTACTTGACGGTCTTGTCGGCGGCGATCACGACGGGCTGGTCAGGATGCGATTGCGCGCGATCGGCGATGAAGCCGTTCAGATCCGCTTTCGTCATGTTCTCCTGCTGCTGCGCGCCCGAATCGTCCTTGTACTTGACGCTCATGTTGCCGTCCGCGCGAATGTTGACGATCACGGGCGGCGTTTGCTGTTGCGGCGCGGCGCCGCCGACGGTCGGCAGATTGACGATCGACGGGGCCACGAGCGGCGCGGTCACCATGAAGATCACGAGCAGCACGAGCATCACGTCGATGTACGGCACGACGTTGATGTCGGCCATCGCGCGGCGCGAGCGGCTGCCGCGCATGCTGGAGGAGCGAGAGCCTGCCATCGTGGACTCCTTACTGTGCCTGACGCTGCAGGATGTTCGAGAACTCTTCGATGAAGGTTTCGAAGCGGATTGCCAGGCGGTCGATATCGTGCGCGTAGCGGTTGTAGGCAACCACGGCCGGAATCGCGGCGAACAGGCCGATCGCGGTGGCGGTCAGCGCTTCGGCAATGCCCGGCGCGACGTTGGCGAGCGTGGCCTGCTGCACGTTGGCGAGGCCGCGGAACGCATTCATGATCCCCCACACCGTGCCGAACAGACCGATATACGGGCTGACCGAACCGACCGACGCGAGAAACGCGAGATTGGCTTCGAGCACGTCCATTTCACGCTGGAACGCGGCACGCATGGCGCGCCGTGCGCCGTCGAGAATCGCGCCCGGATCGTTCAGGCGCTTTTCCTTGCCCTTCAGAAATTCGCGCATGCCTGACTCGAAAATCCGTTCCAGTGCTCCGATGGTGTGCCGGTTGTTCGCGGCGCTTTGATAAAGCGCCTGCAGGTCGCCGCCCGACCAGAAATCGCGTTCGAAACGCTCAGTTTGCGCCCGCGCCCGGCGGATCGCAAACCACTTGCGGAAGATGAAAGTCCACGACAGCAGCGACAGCAACAGCAGCAGAGCCATGACAGCCTGCGCCAGCAGGCTTGCGTTGAGTACGAGTGAAACGATCGACAGATCTTGTGTAGTGTTCATAAAGGTTCGTTTTAACGTCCCGGAAGGGGGCGTCCGGCTGCAAGGCCACTCGAAGCTTGCCGTGAGCAAAACGGAAGCATCGGCGATATTGCAAGCCGAACGATGCTTTGTGTTGCTTGATCGTTACGAGTTCACTGGCCCCATAACAACGGGGTTCAGTCTTTATCCGTTGACACGCCGGGCTCGCTCGCGCCCGGCCCACGCCGCAAGGCAGCGAGAACCGGCGAAGGAATCGCGGTCGGCCGCAGCGCAATGCGGTCCACGCAGCCGACCCGGATGGAACCGGTAGCAAGCAGCGTGCCGTCCCGCCTCGCTTCCTGCGCGAAATCGACCGACGCTCTGCCGAGCCGCTCGATCCGGCTGACCACGTTGACCATGTCGTCTAGCCGGGCCGGCGCCCGATAATCGACCGCCGTGCTGCGGACGATGAAAATCGCGCCCGCTTCGTCGGCGAGCCGATTCTGGTCGACACCGCACGCGCGCAGCCACTCGGTGCGCGCACGTTCGAAAAATTTCAGGTAATTCGCGTAAAACACGATGCCGCCGGCGTCGGTATCTTCGTAGTACACGCGGATTGGCCACGTGTAGCCGATTTCCTCGCCGGGCTGGCTGGTCGACATATTCATGCGGCGCATTTTACCGGAACGCACACCCGCAGGTCTGTTTCAAGATGTGCGCCCCGTCCTGCAAGCTTCAGCCGGGATTTCAGCCGCGATGGACGGACAACGCGGAGAACGATTGCGCCACCGGCATCAGTTCGATCGTGTTGATGTTAACGTGCGCCGGGCGCGTGGCGATCCAGTAGATCGAGTCGGCGATGTCTTCAGGCGTCAGCGGCTGCACGTTTTCGTACATTTTGCCGGCCTTAGCGTCGTCGCCGCGAAAACGCACGTTCGAGAACTCGGTGCCGCCGCACAGGCCCGGCTCGACGTTCGTCACCCGCAGTGCGGTGCCGGCGACATCGGCGCGCAGATTGAGGCTGAACTGATGCACGAACGCCTTGGTGGCCCCGTAGACGTTGCCGCCCGCATACGGCCAGCTGCCGGCTGCCGAGCCGAGATTGAAAATGTGGCCGCGATTGCGCTCCACCATGCCGGGCAGGAGGGCATGCGTGACTTGAACGAGCCCGGTGCAATTGGTCTCGATCATGGTGTTCCATTCGTCGAGATTCGCTTTCTGCGCCGGTTCGATGCCGAGCGCGAGGCCGGCATTGTTGACCAGCACGTCGACGGCGGCGAAATCGGCCGGCAGCGAGGCCGGCACGGCTTCGACGGCGGCGCGGTCGCGCACGTCGAGCTCGTACGGCAAAAGCGCGTCGCCGAGTTCGTCGGCGAGTCCTTGCAGGCGGTCCTTGCGGCGAGCAGTGGCGACGACGCGATGGCCGCCTTTGACGAAGGCGCGAGCGATGGCGGCGCCGAATCCCGCGGACGCTCCGGTGACGAACACAATCATTGCAGTGGTTCCCAGGCTGGTAGGAGAGAAAGGCCCCAAGCCTACTTCCATTGCGGCGCTGCGGCAAGGATGAACCAGCCGTACGAGAGGCTGCGGCAAGGACGCGCCGCGAGTCTCTGCAGGTTTTTCCTCAGACGTTTGCGCGCCGCATGAGACGGCTCTGGAGCCCGCCCGGCGGGCACCCGCAGGAGTGGCCGGAACCCGGTTGCCTATTCGATCCGCTTCCAATAAACTAACGCGCTCATCCCTGCGTGACTGGCGATAGAACCGGTTCAAGCAATCGGGTTCAAGGTGGAACAACCCACCGTGAAGCGCGGGGTGCCGTTTTGCCGTTCGCCTGGGCAGCCGTGATCCGCGCGCATTGATCTGCGCTGACGGTGGCTGCCCTGCCTCGCGTGTGCGGCGACTCTCCATCCGCCACGTCAGGGCTGGCCCAGCCGCCAGCAGCGCTGCGTACCCTCTACGCAAGATTCGGCGCACGATCCGGTCAACCTGAACACATTCAACGGAATCCGTATGTTTGACAGAGCCCAAAGCACCATCGCCAACGTCGATCCTGAACTCTGGAAGGTCATCGAGCAGGAAAACCGCCGTCAGGAAGAGCATATCGAACTGATCGCGTCGGAAAACTACACGAGCCCGGCTGTCATGGCTGCACAAGGCTCGCAACTCACGAACAAGTACGCTGAAGGGTATCCGGGCAAGCGCTATTATGGCGGCTGCGAGTACGTCGACGTCGCCGAGCAGCTCGCGATCGACCGCGTGAAGCAACTGTTCGGCGCCGAAGCCGCGAACGTGCAGCCGAACTCCGGCTCGCAGGCCAACCAGGGCGTGTTTTTCGCCATGCTCAAGCCGGGCGACACGATCATGGGCATGAGCCTCGCGCACGGTGGCCACCTTACGCACGGTTCGCCGGTCAACATGTCGGGCAAGTGGTTCAACGTGGTCAGCTATGGCCTGAACGAAGCCGAAGACATCGACTACGACGCCGCGGAGAAACTCGCTCAGGAACACAAGCCGAAGCTGATCGTGGCAGGGGCGTCCGCGTTCTCGCTGCGTATCGATTTCGAACGCATGTCGAAAATCGCCAAGTCGGTCGGCGCGTACTTCATGGTCGACATGGCGCATTACGCCGGTCTGATCGCCGCGGGCGTTTATCCGAACCCCGTGCCGCACGCCGATTTTGTCACCACCACCACGCACAAGAGCCTGCGTGGCCCGCGCGGCGGCGTGATTCTGATGAAGGCCGAGTTCGAAAAACAGATCAACTCGGCAATTTTCCCCGGCATTCAAGGCGGTCCGCTGATGCATGTGATCGCCGGCAAGGCCGTCGCGTTCAAGGAAGCCCTGTCGCCGGAATTCAAGGCATATCAGCAGCAAGTCGTCGAAAACGCGCGCGTGCTGGCTGAGACGCTGGTCAAGCGCGGTCTGCGCATCGTGTCGGGCCGCACTGAAAGCCACGTCATGCTCGTCGACCTGCGTGCGAAGAAGATCACCGGCAAGGCTGCAGAAGCCGCGCTGGGCGCTGCTCACATCACGGTCAACAAGAACGCGATCCCGAACGATCCGGAAAAACCGTTCGTGACGAGCGGCGTGCGCCTCGGCTCGCCGGCCATGACCACGCGCGGTTTCGGCGTCAAGGAAGCGGAGCAGGTGGGTAACCTGATCGCCGACGTGCTCGACAATCCAGAAGACGCCGCCACGATCGAACGCGTGCGCGGGCAAGTCGCTGAGCTGACGCAGCGCTTTCCTGTTTACCGCTAAGCCGCCATGCATTGCCCCTTCTGCCGTCACGCCGATACGCAGGTCGTCGACTCGCGCGTATCCGAAGACGGCGCGACGATTCGCCGGCGCCGCCGCTGCCCGGCCTGCGACAAACGTTTTACGACGTATGAGCGGGTCGAGCTGGCGTTGCCGTCGGTCGTCAAGAAGGATGGTAGCCGTACTGAATTCGACCGCCGCAAGATCGTCGCGAGCATGCAACTGGCGCTGCGCAAGCGCCCGGTGGCAGCGGACGCGATCGACGCCGCGGTTGCCCGCATCGAATATCTGTTGCTCGGCAGCGGCGAGCGCGAAGTGCGCAGCGAGCGCCTCGGCGAACTCGTGATGAATGAATTGCGTGCGCTCGATACCATTGCCTACGTTCGTTTTGCTTCCGTCTACCGGCGCTTTGAAGACGTCTCCGAATTCGAAGACGTGATCGAAGAATTTCGCCGCGCGTCTTCTCCTCCCAAGCCTTCCCGCAAGCGCTGAACGCAGTCGCATCGCGCGTTGCGTTTGGACCGCCGTTCTGTTCCGCGTTGTTTCGCGCATCCGTATCTCCCGCTGCCGTAATGGTTCGTCGCGTGCATTTTTGCGCGGACTAGCGTCTGAGTGCCACCTAGCCGTTCGGCCGATTGTTGGACGATTTGCAAACGGCTAGATTGGCTGCATTCTTCGAATCGATCAGGGATGCAGATGAATCGGAATGCAGTCCGTCCGCCGCGATATCGTGGCTTCACGCTTGTCGAAACGCTGGCTGTTATCGCGCTGCTGGCCGTGGTCGCTGTGATGGCCACGCCGTCATTCGTATCGTGGCACGTGCGAGACCAGGTCGACGCCCGCGCGAAGGCGCTTGCCTCGACGCTCGCTTATGCACGCAGTGAAGCGTTACGCCGAGGCGCACGAGTCACCGTATGCCGCACCGACGCCGCGCGGCATTGTCTTGCCGCGGGGCAACCGTGCGGTAACGGCGTCGCTGACTGGTCGTGCGGTTGGGCCGTGCTGGCCGAACGAGGCGGCACGCTATCGCTATTGCGTGCGCAACCTCTGTTGGCGGCCGTGAGCATCGCCGGCACGCAGACGAATCTCACGTTCACGCCGCCGGCGGGCCAATTGATCGGCACCTTCCGCAGTTTCGATATTGCGCCGCGTGCACCGTCGAAGGCGACACAAGGAGACAAGTGGCGCCGCTGCATTCGCATTGCGGCGGGCGGCCGCGCGCGGATCGTTGAGGGCGCATGCGGAGCCGCGTCATGAGCCAATATTCGCGGAGTCCGCACTCGCGCTGCCGCGAGTCCAGGTGGGTCGGCAGTTCATTGATCGAAGTCATGCTGGCTGTCGCGTTGATTGCTGTCACGGCGCTCGGCTTGATCGCCGGCCAGTTGTGGACCGCGCGCGAGGCCCGCGCGATGTCCCTGCGCGAACATGCCGCCTGGATAGCCGATTCCGTCGCGGAGGCCATGTGCGCTCCCGCTTCGGGCGACTCGGCAACCAGACAATGGAGCGCGCGTGCAGCGAAACTTTTGCCGCATGGCGAAGCCTCGGTGAGTGACATCGCGGGCGTGTCCGCTGCACGCGTGACATGGGCATCACTGCGCGACTTGCCACATTCCGACGACGTGATCGACAAGCCCGCGCCTTGCGGCGGAGTGGATCTGCCCGTGGGCTCTTCATGCGTCGTGCTGGCGTTTGCGCAATGACGCGGCGTTGGAACCCTGCTCACGGCCATACCTTGATCGAATTCGTGATCGCGATGGCGTTGGGGCTGCTGGTGACCGCGGGTGCCGTCTCGCTCTACAGGACGCAGCGGAGCGCATTCGAACGCGCGAGCGATGCGATGCGGATTCGCGAAGCCGGTCTGACTGCGCTGACGCTGATCGGCCCGCAATTGCAAATGGCCGGCTTCGTACCCGCGGACATCGCGCGGTACAGCAGTCCGCCGCCGATGTTCGGATGTTCGGGCGGCCGCCCGGTCGGCGCCGACGATAGCCTCGCCTGCGAGACCTTGCCCAGTCATTCGGATGGTGTCGCGGTCCGTTATGTCGGGGACAACGTCTCCACGTGGGCATCGACCAGCGGGCAAACGACCGACTGTCTCGGTCAGGCCGTCGCTGGCAGCAGCGCCGCGCTCGGCGACCAGGGCGTGCCGGTCGTCAACCGGTACTTCGCGAGGGTCAGCGGTTCGACCGGTGAGCCGGAACTTTACTGCGAGGGTAACGGCAAGCCGGGGTCCGCGCAGCCGCTGGTAGAAGGCATCGAGCGCTTGCGGATCAAGTACTGGCTAGCTGGCGGGCTGACCGCAATCGACGCGTCGGCGGTGACGGCCGATCAATGGGCAAAGATCGTCGCCGTCGATCTTTGCGTGCTCGTACGCGGCATGCCGCAGGGGCAACAGCGTGCGCGCTATGTCGATTGCGATGGCGTAAGTGCTCTCGGTGCGGATTCACGACCGCGCCAGGCGTACTCGCGGCGTGTTGCGATACGCAATCACGTGGAGGATTCGCTGTGACGAAACCACAAAGGGAAAAGCAGCCGTGTCGGACCGAGGGGAAGTGCATGAGACGTCACGGTCAGTCGGCAAACCTGGCAAACCTCAGCCGAACGCGGTGCACCGTGCCGAGCACCGGGCAACGGGGCGTGGTGCTGCCTATCGTCCTGCTGATTTCATCAATGATGCTGGTCACTTCAGCAGCCTGGTTCGAAACGTCGCTGGCGGCTGCGCGCGGCACCATCAACGTTCGCGAGTACTTGCAGGCCTTTCATGCTGCGGATTCGGCGCTGACTTTATGCGCCCGCAGTGTCATCGCCGCTGCAAGCACGCAGTCCGCAGCACCGCTGCCGGTCGCATCCGGCATGCCGGTGCAATGGAAACTCGCAGCAGCATTCGAAGCAGGAGCCGTCACGCCCGTGGCGCAATGGCCAGGATCGCTGCGCGCACCGCAATGTCTGATCGAGGCCTGGCGTCTCGCCACTCGTGCCGATGCGCGGGCGTATTTATTAACTTCGCGCGGTTTCGGCCGCGCCAGCGAATCGCAGGTATGGCTGCAAATGGAACTGGTGGTCGATGGAGAGAAGATCGAACGTCATTGGCGCCGCGTTGCTGCCCGGCCATTTTGACGGAGGCGGCCTAATGAAGTCGCATGCATCCGGATTCACGCTGCTCGAGTTGATGATCACGCTGGCAATCGCCGCCACGCTGGCCGTCTTTGCCGTGCCTTCGTATCGCAGCCATGTTGCGCGAACCCATCGAATCGACGCAGCGTCCGCGCTCTATCGCGCGGCTCAATTCATTGAAGGAGCGGCAAACGACAACGCACCGACATTGCCCCCGGGCCTCGATCAGGCGCCGCAATTCGGCACGGCTGTCTATCACCTGCACGTGCTGCCCGCGGACGATGCAAACGGTGGCTATGCGATCGAGGCAACGCCGAGTGAAGCCGGGCCGATGCACGACGACACGTGCGGCATTTTCACGCTCGATGCGACAGGACTACGTGGCAACAAACCCGCGGCAACCGGTTCGACAGCCGCCAGCGGCGACTGCTGGAATACGAGCTAGCAAACCGAACCGGGCTGAGCTGAACTGAGGCGGAACGCCGCGCGGCGTTTCCCTCAGTCTCGACTATCCGCCGACTCAACCTTGCCGCCTGATGACGCCGCCGAATCCCGCTTCATCTGCTGCCAGATCCGATAGGCTTCCCACGCGGCAAGCCCAACGCTGCCCCATTTGAGCACGGGTTTGGCGCCGGCTACGACGGTTGTGCGCAGCGGCTTGGCAAGCACGATCGAAGCGATCGAGCTGATGAGCGGATACTGTTTGAGGAGGGCGCCGACGCTGCCCGCGTTAAGAAAGCTCGCCTTCGAGCCTTTACCGACGCGCATGCCGCCGAAGCCCGGCAAAATGAATTTGAGCCAACTAAAGTGCGTGACTGCTTGTCGCAACTCGATGGTCGCCTGAGCGAGTTCCATGCGCTCGACATCCGCGCGCACCAGCAGCAACTCCTTGCGCAGTGCGCGCAAATGCGGTGCGCTCAGATCTTTGGCCTGGTGGCGCTTGTTGCGGAACGCGGTATCGGAATGGATCTGGCTCATGGCGTGTCGACGGCAGTGAAGGTTGAGCAACGGAACGGCGCTGCAATTCGCGCAAGGCTGTTAGGCAAGACGCAGAACCAAAGACGCGAGGCGCTATGTCGCACCGTGGCGTCTTCCGGGTCACGGTTTGCGGAACACGTCGCGGTCTTTTTCAAACTCTGCGAGGGTCGCTTCGAACACCATTGGCGCATTGCGCAAACCGCTGCGCGCTTTCAGCGCACAGGCTAGTCCCGCAATCGCGTAGACCGCGGTGATGCCCGCCAGCGCCTGCCAGCGGTAGGTATCCCAGAACGCGATGGCGATCAGCGCAGTCAGCGCGATCAAGGCCATGGTGGCGAGCATCATCGCGGCAAGGCCGAGGAACAGTACGGCGAGCAAACGGTCCTTTTCTTCGGCAAGCTCGATGCCGACCAGTTCCAGCCGCGTCTGCAGAATGGCAAACACGGAACCGATTATGCGGCGCAACGGACTATGTTCTCCGCGCTGCGATTGTGTTTCGATCGTCATGGCTGTGGGCGTTGCGCGTGAAGGTCTAACCGGCGCGCGCGCGCGCCAGAAGAAGCGGACCGGTAAGGCGTGCGCCGGTCAACTCGGTTCGCTGGTGCGCCGGACGAAAACCGCCCGGCGGCATCGCCAGTGTTACTTGCGGTTGATCAATAGCCCAAGCAGCACGCCGGCGCCGGCGGCAATGCCGATGGATGCCCACGGATGCTCGTGCACGTAGTCGTCAGTGGCGCGGGCCGCCTTCTTGCCTTTTTCGACCACCACGACCTGAACGTCGGCCGCCTTTTCCCTCGCTTGTTTCAGGCGCGTCAGCGCCGTTTCCCGCAATTCGGAAGCGCGCTCGCCGGTGGCGCTCGCGGCCTGTTTCAGCAGATCTTCAGCGTCCGCGAGGACGGTTTTGATATCCGACATCAATCTCTCCTTGTTGATTTCCGACATTGACAGCTCCCCTTCGTCTCACGCCACGCGTGAATCGTAACCAAAGAAACGGCCGCTGGCGAGCACAGGGCCCGGTTGGTTGACAAGATCGCACGAACCGTTCCCGCTTGAAGCATAGCCACAAACAACGCCGTCGCCACACAACGTATAGACGAAGTTTGCTTGAGATGGAGTTGATCTGTCCCGCAAAGTTTCCTCCAA
The DNA here is from genome assembly GCF_003634175.1 of Paraburkholderia sp. BL17N1. NCBI lineage: Bacteria > Pseudomonadati > Pseudomonadota > Betaproteobacteria > Burkholderiales > Burkholderiaceae > Paraburkholderia > Paraburkholderia sp. BL17N1. Next base: position 681,433 of record NZ_RBIW01000001.1, on the reverse strand, counting down.
ATCGGTGAAAATTACAAAAACGCATAAAGTAGTGACGCGATGTTGGTTCGTCATACACCGTCACTCCCGTATGCTTTATCGTTGCGGGGCGCCGCGCGTGAACGCTCGCGCGGCAATGTCCAAACCTACGGGAGATGCACAATGAGTCTACGTCTTGGCGATATCGCACCGGATTTCGAGCAGCAGTCGAGTGTCGGCCCGATCAAATTCCACGAATGGCTGGGCGATAGTTGGGGCGTGTTGTTCTCGCATCCGGCCGATTTCACACCGGTCTGCACGACCGAACTCGGCTTGACCGCCAAGCTGGCCGGCGAGTTCGACAAGCGCAATGTGAAGACCATCGCATTGTCGGTCGACAGCGCCGAGTCGCACAAAGAGTGGATCAAAGACATTAACGAGACTCAAGCCGCCAACGTTGGCTTCCCGATTCTCGCGGACGGCGATCGCAAGGTTGCCGGGCTGTACGACATGATTCATCCGAACGCCAACGAGACGCTCACGGTGCGTTCGCTGTTCGTGATCGATCCGAAGAAGAAGGTGCGCCTGATCATTACCTATCCGGCGAGCACTGGCCGCAACTTCGACGAAGTACTGCGCGTGATCGATTCGCTGCAACTCACCGACAGCCACTCGGTTGCCACGCCGGGCAACTGGAAGCAGGGCGATGATGTGGTCATCGTCCCGTCGCTGAAGGATGAGGAAGTTATCAAGCAGAAATTCCCGAAGGGCTACAAGGCGCTGCGTCCGTATCTGCGCATGACGCCGCAGCCGAACAAGTAAGCGGCTGATGTACTACGAAGCGGGCCGCTAACCGCGGCACGCCGGGTCGAATGAAAAAAAGCCAGTTCACGAGTGAACTGGCTTTTTTATCGTGCTGCGCAAACCCGCGACAATCGGCGCAACCCGCGCGATTCGCGCTTCAGAAAACCTTCAGAAAAAAGCCTGAATGCCGGTTTGCGCGCGCCCCAGAATCAGCGCATGAATGTCGTGCGTGCCTTCATAAGTGTTCACCACTTCCAGATTCACCAGATGCCGCGCGATGCCGAATTCGTCCGAGATGCCGTTGCCGCCGAGCATGTCGCGCGCGAGCCGTGCAATGTCCAGCGCCTTGCCGCATGAATTGCGCTTCATGATTGAGGTGATCTCGACGGCCGCGGTGCCTTCGTCCTTCATGCGGCCGAGGCGCAGCACGCCTTGCAGACCGAGCGTGATTTCGGTCTGCATGTCAGCGAGCTTCTTCTGGATCAACTGGTTCGCGGCGAGCGGCCGGCCGAACTGCTTGCGATCCAGCACGTACTGACGCGCGGTGTGCCAGCATGATTCAGCCGCACCGAGCGCGCCCCAGGCGATGCCGTAGCGCGCGGAATTCAGGCACGTGAACGGGCCGCGCAAGCCGCTGACTTCGGGGAAACGGTTCTCTTCCGGCACGAACACTTCGTCGAGCACGATCTCGCCGGTGATCGACGCGCGCAGACCCACCTTGCTGTGGATGGTGGGCGCCGACAGTCCCTTCCAGCCCTTCTCGAGAATGAAGCCGCGGATCGCGTCCTTGCCGTTTTCCTCGAGCTTCGCCCACACGACGAGCACGTCGGCGATCGGCGAATTGGTGATCCACATCTTCGAGCCCGACAACGAATAGCCGCCGTCGACCTTCTTGGCCCGCGTGACCATGCTGCCCGGATCGGAGCCGTGATTCGGCTCGGTCAGGCCGAAGCAGCCGATCCATTCGCCGGTGGCGAGCTTCGGCAGGTATTTCTGCTTCTGCGCTTCCGAGCCGAATTCATAGATCGGCACCATGACCAGCGACGACTGCACGGACATCATCGACCGATAGCCCGAATCCACGCGTTCCACTTCACGCGCGATCAAACCGTACGCCACGTAGTTCAGACCGGGGCCGCCGTATTGCTCAGGAATGGTCGGGCCGAGCAGGCCGAGTTCGCCCATCTCGCGAAAGATCTCGATGTCGGTCTTCTCATGACGGAACGCTTCGAGCACGCGCGGCTGCAGCTTGTCTTGCGAGTAAGCCGCGGCGGCGTCGCGCACCATGCGTTCGTCTTCGGTGAGCTGCTGATCCAGCAGCAACGGGTCTTCCCAGTGAAACTGCGCGGCCTCGGCCATGGCTTATCTCCTGATTCCTTGCTTGACGGAAACGTGTTTGCGCTTGACTTGAGTTCCGCTATGCGAAACAATGTTTTGCAAACCACGTCCGAGTGTATCACCCCATGACGCCGACATCTACTCTCTCCGAACCGCTCGACGAGCGCAAATTTGTCGTCGCGCTGGCGCGCGGGCTGGATTTGTTGCGCGCGTTCAAGCCGGGCGAAACGATGCTGGGCAATCGCGATTTCGTCGAGCGTACGGGTTTGCCGAAGGCGACCGTCAACCGTCTTGCCTACACGCTGACCGTGCTCGGTTATCTGCGTCTCGACGAAACGCTGGGCAAATACGCGCTCGACGCCGGCGTGTTGTCGCTCGGTTTCGCGCTGCTCTCGGGTACGGACACGCTCGAACTCGCGCGCCCGCACATGCGCGTATTCGCACGCGACGTAGGCGCGGCAGTTTCGCTCGGCTGCCGCGACGGGCTCGACATGATTTATCTGGAGACAATCCGCAGCGAGACCGCGTTGACGCTTGGGCTGGCATCCGGTTCGAAACTGTCGATGCTGACGAGTTCGATGGGCCGCGCCTATCTGGCCGTGCAACCGCTCGACGTGCGCGCCGCGTTATTGGCGGAATTGAATAAGGCGGCCGGCAAGGCAGGCGCCGAACTGGTCGCCGACGCCGAGCAGGAAATCGCCGCCTTCGCCGAGCAGCGTTGCTGCTACTCGTTCCGCGCGTGGCATGACGACGTCAACGCGGTCGCGGTGCCGTTTCGCGAGCCGCGCGAAGGGCGCTGGCTGGTGCTGAGTTGCAGCGGGCCGGCTTCGTCGATGGGAGAGGATGTGTTTCGTGGCAACGTCGCGCCACGGCTGAAGGCGCTTGCGCGGCGTTTGGGCGATACCGGTTGAAGTGGGCGGCGCGTGTCAATGCACTAGGCCAACCCGCTGCTCAAACGGCCCGGTCGTGATAATGCGCATTGAACAATGGCCCTTGCACGAAGCGCACGTCGTACTGCTGCAAAGCCTCGAACTGCGCTTCATCCACCACCCGGTTGAAGATCAGCGGAATTCGCAGCCGGCCTGCATAACCCACTAGCGGTTTAACGGTGGCATCGCGCAAAGCGGTCCCTGCGTCCATCTTGAGAAAGTCGAGCCGCGCGGTCTCCGACACCGACAGAATCTGCCCCGCGTTGGACAGATTGCCCGCCACCTTGAAGCCGTAGTGCTGGTAGCTCTTGGTCAGATAGCCGAGAAAAGTCTTGTGCGCGACCGCCGCTGCGGGCAACTCGATCACCACCCGCGACGGGTTCAATCCGAACGACACCAGCACGCTCGAAAAATGCCGCCCGTGGTCGTACTTCACGCTCTTGAGCAGCCGCTCGTGCACGCGCAGAAAGAGCAGCCCATGCCGCTGGGCGCCAAAGAAATTGATGGCATGCAGCGCGCGCGACATGCGGTCGAGCGCGACCAACTCCTGATCGTCGGCGATGCGGTCGAACGGATCGAACACGTCGAACGGCGCCGCGTCGACCTGGTGCGTGACGGCCTGGAAGCCGAGTTCATCGCCGAAACGGTCCACGCCCTCGACGCCCGACGAAAGCGACTGCGCCAACGCATGCACGCTGATATCGAAGATCGGCTCATACGCGCTGGCGAGTTCGAACCCGTCGAATTGCGCCAGCGCGACGTCGTGATGCAGGCCTTGCCCCATCACCAGATGCTCGCCAAGAAACGGATGGTCGGCGGAGCGGGCAATGAGGTTGGGAATGGTCGGCGGGATCATGTAGACGTATGGATGGCGATAGTGAGGCGCTCGGCGCGGGGCAACGCGACGCGATTGCCGCATTCATTGATGGTAGCAGTCCGCACCGTGCTTACATGAACAAATTGCTCATAACGTTATCCGCCGAACGCTTGTGCCCACGGGCGGTCCGGGGATTTCAGGTGACGTTGCAGGGTTTACGTTAATTTCACTATTTGTAATTCGTTTTACTATCCGTAAATTGTAATGCGGTTGTGATCGCGGCTAGGTCATGTCGTGAGCGCAGTCCATGCGCCGATCACAGACGCTTGCGGGCGGTGTTCAACCCCGCTGCAACCAACGAACAATCCATCCAGGCAGCATCAGGAGACGACGCAGTGAGCGCGAAACCGGCCGCGGCCGCCGTCAATGTGATCGAAGTCGAGCACGTGCTCGGCGAAACGTATCACCCGGCATTCCAGTTGCTGCTGCTCGCGCTGGCTGCCGCGACACGCCAACGCGGCCGGCCGTCCGAGCCGCGGACCGCGTGAAATCACGAGATCGAGTATCAACGGAGAACCTAGCATGGATACCCAAACCCGTACGCCGCACACAGGCAACTCGCGGCTCGAAATCGAGCCGGGCTATCAGTCGGGCTTCGCAAACGAATTCGCCACGGAGGCCTTGCCGGGTGCGTTGCCGCAAGGCCGCAATTCGCCGCAGCGCGCGGCATATGGCCTATACGCCGAGCAACTGTCGGGCACGGCGTTCACGGCGCCGCGCGGCCATAATCGCCGTTCGTGGTTGTACCGGATTCGGCCGGCGGCGGTGCACATGCCGTTCACCCAACTGCCTTCGGAGCGGCTCGTCGCCAACTTCGCCGAGGTGCCGCCGACGCCGCCCAATCAGTTGCGCTGGGACGCGTTGCCGATGCCGGTCGAGCCGACCGACTTCATCGACGGCTGGGTGACGATGGCGGGCAACGGCGCGGCGGAGTCCATGAGCGGCTGCGCGATCCACCTGTACGCGGCGAACCGCTCGATGCAGGACCGCTTCTTCTATACCGCCGACGGCGAATTGCTGATCGTGCCGCAGGAAGGACGCCTGCACATCGCCACCGAGCTTGGCAAGCTCGACATCGAGCCCTTCGAAATCGCGGTGATTCCGCGCGGCGTGCGCTTCGCGGTGAGCCTGCCGGATGGCGCGGCGCGCGGCTACATCTGCGAGAACTTCGGGGCGTTGTTGCGTCTGCCGGATCTCGGGCCGATCGGCTCGAACGGCCTCGCCAATCCGCGAGATTTCCTTACGCCGCATGCGGCCTATGAAGACCGTGAGGGCGACTTCGAACTGGTCGCCAAGATGAACGGCAACCTGTGGCGCGCGGACATCGGCCACTCGCCGCTCGACGTGGTCGCGTGGCACGGCAACTACGCGCCGTACAAGTACGATCTGCGCCGCTTCAACACGATCGGCTCGATCAGCTTCGACCATCCGGATCCGTCGATCTTCCTCGTGCTGCAATCGCAAACCGATACGCCGGGCGTCGATAGCATCGACTTCGTGATTTTCCCGCCGCGCTGGCTCGCCGCCGAAGATACGTTCCGCCCGCCATGGTTCCATCGCAATGTGGCAAGCGAGTTCATGGGACTCGTGCATGGCGTGTACGACGCCAAGGCCGAAGGCTTCGTGCCGGGCGGCGCGAGCCTGCATAACTGCATGTCGGGTCATGGTCCGGATGCGGAGACGTTCGAGAAAGCCTCGCACAGCGATACGTCGACGCCGAAGAAAGTCGGCGACACGATGGCCTTCATGTTCGAAACCCGCACGCTGATCAAGCCGACGCGCTTCGCGCTCGAAACCGCGCAATTGCAGGCGCATTACTACGAGTGCTGGCAAGGTCTCACGAAACATTTCAACCCGGAGCAACGATGAACGCATTGAGCGATCTTCAGGCGACGCTCGATCCGTCGCGCAAGAGTTGGGTCGAGTCGGCCAACGATTCGGCCAACGACTTTTCGATTCAGAATCTACCGTTCGGTATTTTTAGCGACGACCTGAATGCGACGCTCCGCGTAGGCGTTGCGATCGGCGGCAGCATCGTCGATCTGGCCGCGCTCGAAAGCGCGGGTCTGTTGAGCGTGCCTTCGTCGAATGCCGGCGAAAGCGTGTTCGTGCGCGACGCGTTGAACGATTTCATCGCACTCGGTCGCGACGCATGGCGCGGCGTGCGCATTCAGTTGAGCAAGCTGCTGTCACGCGATAACGCGACGTTGCGCGACGACGCCGAATTGCGTAGCCGCGCGCTGATCCGCCAGGCCGATGCGCAATTGCATCTGCCGCTGCAGATTCCAGGCTACACCGATTTCTATTCGTCGAAGGAGCACGCGACGAACGTCGGCTCGATGTTCCGCGATCCTAAGAATGCGCTGCTGCCGAACTGGTCGGAGATGCCGATCGGTTACAACGGACGGGCGTCGTCGGTGGTGGTGAGCGGCACGCCGGTGCGTCGTCCTAATGGGCAGCTGAAGTTGCCGGATCAGGATCGTCCTGTGTTCGGCGCGTGTCGCAAGCTGGATATCGAACTGGAAACCGGCTTCGTAATCGGCGCGGGCAATGCCTTGGGCGAGCCGGTGGCGTGCGCGGATGCCGAAGCGCATATCTTCGGTATGGTGCTGTTGAATGACTGGAGCGCGCGCGATATCCAGCAGTGGGAATACGTGCCGCTCGGACCGTTCAATTCGAAGACCTTCGCGACCACGATCTCGCCGTGGATCGTGACGCTCGACGCGCTCGAACCGTTCCGCGTCGCGCAGCCGGCGCAGGAACCGCGGCCGCTCGCGTATCTGCGTCACGACGGCGACCATGCCTTCGATATCACGCTGGAAGTGACGCTGCGCCCGCAGCAGGCGAAGCAGGCGAGTACGATCTCGCGAACCAACTTCAAGCACATGTACTGGACGATGGCGCAGCAGCTCGCGCATCACACGGTCTCGGGCTGCAATACGCGCGTGGGCGATCTGATGGGCTCGGGCACGATCAGCGGATCGACGGAGGATTCGTTCGGCAGCCTGCTGGAGTTGACGTGGAACGGCCGGAACCCGCTGGAGTTGCAGGAAGGCGGCGCGCGCAGTTTCATCGAAGACGGCGATGAATTGACGCTCGCCGGGTGGTGCCAGGGTGAGGGTTATCGTGTCGGTTTCGGCGCGTGTGTCGGGGAGATTCTGCCGGCGTTGAAATAAGGCAGAGCGAGCGGGCGAGACACGCGCAACGTGCATGACAAAAACGGGGAAGCCACGAGCAATGGCTTCCCCGTTTTGTTTTTTAGGCGTCATCCTGCGCGGCGCTAGAGTCTGTTGATCGATCTGCGACTCGCGGCCCGCCGCCTATCTCCAAGGCGCAACGACAAACGCGAAATTAGCGGGGAGCAGCACGTCCGCCATTGCATCGCTGCCAGCGCCGCGACGCCGCACCAGGATCAGCAGCCGATCAACCCGCCATCCGCACCGGCGCCCGCCGTCTCTCCCACCAAACGGCCACCAGAAATGCCAACGCTGCGACGAGCAGCACACCGACCATCGCGTCATTCCCAACGCCCTTCATCAGCGCACCAGCCACCAGCGGCCCACCGAAACTCGCCGCGCTCCACGACGCGCCCACCAGCGAACTCGCGGACACCAGCGCGGCACCGCGAAAGCGTTCGCCGCAGGCAACCAGCGACAGCGTATAAATCGCGCCCGCCGCCGCGCCGAGCACATACAGCAGCGGCCAGCATAGCCACGGTGAGGTGATCGCCCACGGCAGCAAGGGCAGCAGCGCCACGACGATCACACCGCAACCGATATGCACGCGCTCTCGTCCAAGCCGGTCGGCGAGCCAGCCGATCGGGAATTGCATCGTCGTATCGCCGAGCAGCAGTGCCGACGCGAACAGCACGGCCACCTCGCTCGTAATGCCGTGCGACATCGCAAAGAGCGGCAGCAGCGAGAGCGCGATCGTGTCGAACAACGCGAAGAAGCCGGTGCCGATCGCGAGCGCCGGCATCAGCGGCAAAACATGACGCCAACTGCCGTGCGCCGCGTGCTCATCCTCGGACGCTTGCGGGGTCTTGCGAATCGTGGCGAGCATCGGCAGCGCCAGCAGAAAGATCGCGCCGCAAATCAGGAAGCGCCATTGCGTGAAGCCGGCGATCTGACTCACCAGCACCGGACCGGCCATCTGGAACAGCGTGAAGTTGGTCGCGTAAATGGCGATGACGCGACCGCGCGTGGCATCGTCGGCCAATTGATTGACCCAAGCTTCGCCGATCGTGAAGAGGAGCATCAACGCGGCGCCGCACAGCACGCGCAGCACGGCCCACAGCCACAGGTTCGAGGTGAGTTGCATCAGCGCGGTGGCGAACGCCACCACCAGCACGGCGCCGACGATCACCTGGCGGCCGCCGAAACGCGCCGCGATCCATCCCGCGAGCGGCACGATGACGAGCCCACCGCCCGCTTGCGCGGCGGTCAGCAGGCCGACCACATCGGTGCCGTAGCCGGCTTGCGTGAGCGCGAGGGCGGTGAGGGGAAGCGTCGCGCCGCTGCCGAGTCCGACGACGGCGACGCTCAGGATCAAAGCGAGGAAATCGCGAGTGAAGATGACTTTCATCGGCCGAGATGCTACTACGGCCGTGAGTCAACCGCACCTGTGCGCGGCTTGAGAGGAGTGCGGAGAAGGGCGCTTAGCTCGCCATCGCCATGCGTTGTGCGCGCCGGTCGATCGACACCGACCACAGCGTCAGCACCAGCGCGCCAATCGACGTCGCCACGCCGACCCACGGTAGCGTCGTGAGCGGAGCGCCCGCGCCGATCGCCATGCCGCCCAGCCAGGCGCCCGTCGCATTGCCGAGGTTGAAGGCGCCTTGATTCAACGTCGAAGCCAGATTCGGCGCATGGCTCGCGCGGTCGACGATCAGCATTTGCAGCGGCGGCACGATCGCGAAGGCCAGAATGCCCCACACGAAAATCGTGATCATCGCCGGAATCTCCGCATGCATGGTGCCGGCGAAGACGGTCAGGATCACGACGATCGCCAACAGGAACGCCACCAGCGAAGGCATCAGCCGCCAGTCGGCGAGCTTGCCACCGAGCGTGCTGCCCACCGTCAGGCCGAGGCCGAACAGCAGCAGTACAAGCGTGACCGCGTGCGGCGTAAAGCCGGTCACGTCTTCGAGAATCGGCGTGATGTACGTGAAGGTGGAAAAGAGGCTCGCCGACGCGAGCACGCTGATGCCGAGCACCATCAGCACCTGCGGGTTCTTCAGCACGCTGAATTCGCGCACGAGGCTGGCCTTCTGCATCTCGATCTTCGCCGGCAGGCACACGGCGAGCGCGGCCGCCGCGACGACGCCGATGCCCGTCACCGCCCAGAACGTGGCACGCCAGCCCACCGCCTGGCCGAGCGCGGTGCCGAGCGGCACGCCCAGCACGTTGGCGAGCGTGAGGCCCGTGAACATCAACGCGATGGCTTGCGCACGGCGGTTCGGCGCGACGAGGCCGGCGGCCACCACGGAGCCGATGCCGAAGAACGCGCCATGGCAGAACGCCGTCACGATGCGTGCGGCCATCAGCACCGCATAGCCCGGCGCCACAGCGCACAGCAGATTGCCGACGATGAACACGCCGATCAGGCTCATCAGCGCCTTCTTGCGCGGCATGTTGGCGACCGCGATCGCGACGATCGGCGCGCCGATGGTCACGCCGAGCGCATACGCCGACACCAGCATGCCGGCCGCGGGGATCGACACGGACAAGTCGCGCGCGACATCGGGCAACAACCCCATGATTACGAATTCGGTGGTACCGATTCCAAACGCGGCAACGGCAAGGGCAAGCAGGGGTAAAGGCATGGTGAAGGAGCGCGAATCGGCGCGACAGGAGGCGTCGCGCGGCCGGCGCGCGTTTTCGGGGCGAGAACGCGTGCGCCGTACTGGGGTAAAACAGTAGGGGATTCTACCTAAGTCAAAACCGGCTTGCTGATCGTCAATGCCGGTGTTGTTTTTTGCTGATAGGTGCGCCAGCCCTCGTCGCGTGCCTAATGTTTGCCGCTGCCGCTGCCGCTGCCGCTGCCGCTGCCGCTGCCGTCTCCGCTACCGCCGTCGCCGCCTCGCGTCTCGCCATGACGGCCGGCGCCGCTGGTGAATTGCGCCGCGCCCGCCACGCCTTCGTCGAAAACCGCCTGGTAGCCGCCGGCGCCTTCGCGGCGCAATGCTTCGGCGAGATCGTCGAGCATGCTGTTTTCCAGCACCGAACGGCGATCGGCGAGCAACGCAGCCTGCGGAAATGCAGCCAGTTCGGCGGCCAACCGCTCGGCCGCTGCGCGTGCCGTGCCCTTCGGTACGACCCGATTGGCGAGGCCGAAGCTGAGCGCTTCCTGCGCGTTCACCGCGCGGCCGGTCAGGATCAGGTCCAGCGCACGTGACAGTCCGATCAAGCGGGGTAAACGGATCGTGCCGCCATCGATCAGCGGAATTCCGACGCGCCGGCAGAACACGCCGAGCACCGCGTCGTCCTCGACGACTCTGAGATCGCACAGCGCCGCCAGCTCCAGTCCGCCCGCGACCGCATAGCCGGCAATCGCGGCAATCACCGGCTTGCTGAAGCTCGTCCGGGTCGGTCCCATCGGACCCGGGCCGCTGCCGTCGGCGTGCAGCTCGTTGCGGCGAGTGTCGTCGGCGAGAGCGGTCAGGTCCGCGCCCGCGCAAAAGGTGCCGCCCGCGCCGAACAGCACCGCCGCGCGCCACGCGGGCTCCGCCTCGAAGCGGGCAAACGCGGCGCTGAGCGCCTCGGCGACAGGACGATCCACAGCATTTCGACGCGCCGGACGCTCAAGGACGATCGTGGCCACGCCGATATCCCGATTAGCTTCGATGCGCACGTGGTCATTGAAATTTTGCGTGGTTATCATCGTTGTCACCGTAGAAGTCATCAGCGTCTGCCCGCTTGTCGCGGGGTTGTGAGCAGTGTGCTCATGCAGAGTAATTAATACCGTGGCCTGTCATGCTTCTTACACAATCGGCTCGTAGCGTAAGCGCTCTCCTAACGCGCTGGCGCCTTTTCGCCAGCTTATCGAGCCTGCTTTTGCCCTTGTCCAATTCATCGTCAGCCGCCGCGCCGGCTTGTGCCGAAACGGTCTGGACCGTGCCTCTGCAAGAGCATCCATGGTACGACCATGTGCGCCTGAAACGCGTATTCGTCACGGACGGCACGCGGCATCAGGTCGTACTCGTCGACGTGCGCAAGCTGCTCGCGTGCGCCGATCGCGACAATACCGATTACGTGCTGAAGCCGGTCGCCGAATGGCATTCGGGCAAGGTGCGCGGCATTCGCGAGTTTCTCGATCCGGAGAATCCGCGTATTCCGCAGATGCCGTACGTGACCATCTCGACGCGTCGCGCGCCGGGTGTGCTGGGCTGGTTCGGACTGGAGCGCGAAGGCGTGGTGGCGTTTCGCAACGGCCAGCATCGTGCGCGCTATCTTGCCGATGCGGGCGCGCGCTGGTTTCCGGTCGAAGTGCACGAGCGCGAGGCGACCTTGCTGCGCGAACTCTGCGGCGCCGCGGACGACGCGCGCACCGTGGTCCGCGCGACGCCGCTGAACACCGGCGGCGTCTAGGCAGGCGCGCGCACCACGTTGCGCGGCGTGCCGGCCTGCCACGCGGCGACGTTGTCCAGCGTGGTCAGGGCGATCTCGTTCATCGCCTCGCGCGTGAAGAACGCCTGATGCGCGGTGACGATCACGTTCGGGAACATCAACAGACGCGCAAGCACATCGTCCTGCAACGGCAGGTTCGAGTGATCCTCGAAGAACAGGCCTCCTTCTTCCTCGTACACATCGAGCCCGAGGTGACCGAGCCGGCCATCTTTCAGGGCGCCGATCAGCGCATTGCTTTCGACGAGGCCGCCACGGCCGGTATTGATCAGCATCGCGCCGCGCTTCATCTTGGCGAGCGCGGGGCCGTCGATGAGATGGTACGTGTCCGGCACCAGTGGGCAATGCAGGCTGACCACGTCGGCTTCGGCGAGCAGCGTGTCGAGCGGCACGTAGCGCGCGCCGAGCGCGAGCAGGTCGTCGGCCGGCTTGCCAGGATCGTAGGCGAGCACCTGCATGCCGAAGCCCGCCATGATGCGCCCGAATACGCGGCCAATCATGCCGGTGCCGATCACACCCACGGTCTTGCCATGCAGATCGAAACCGAGCAGACCGTGCAGCGAAAAGTCGCCTTCGCGCGTACGTGCGACGGCGCGCGGCAGCCGCCGGTTCAGCGCCAGAATCAAGCCGACCGCATGTTCGGCCACTGCGTGCGGCGAATAGGCCGGCACCCGAGCAACCGGCATACCGAGACGCTCGGCCGCGGCCAGGTCGACGTGATTGAAGCCCGCCGAGCGCAGCGCGATCATGCGCGTGCCGCCGGCATGAAGCCGCTCCAGTACCGCCGCGTTGACGTTGTCGTTGACGAACGGACACACCACGTCGTAGCCCTGCGCGAGAATGGCCGTCTCGCTGTCGAGGTGCGACTCCTGGCAGTGCAGTTCATAGCGATGCGCGGCGTTGGCTTCGGTGAACGTGTCGCGGTCGTATTGGCGGCTGCTGAACAGGATCATGCGCATGTGGACTCCGAAGAATGCGTGCCGGCGCTAATAGAGAAACGGACTCAGGGCGCGGCGGACGAGCGCTCCAGTATAGGTTAGCCATGCGGACGCACTGCATTGCAATCCATCCGCGTTTGCTAAAAATCATTCTTTTGCGAAGTCAAACGAAACGCGAGTTAAAAATAATATTGACAGCCACACAAAATTACAATATTTATTAAAAAAGCAGTTCCAAAAATGCATGTTCACTCATGCTGTAATAAATTGGCCATCAGCAGACGATGTCTTTTTCAAGGCGCAAGGCAACTTCGCGAGGAAAGAGTGACTGTCGAGCTATCGGAAGACCGTTTCAATGAGTGCCGCTGCAGTGCGGCAAATCAACTCGGGCGCGACGCGCGTCATTTTACTGCCATAAATTAAATTTTCACTCGATCGCGATGCTGATTGAGTGATGCGTGCGTCAAATCGCGACGAATTAATTCACTCGATTTTTCCGGGTGGTTATTCAGTCCCCTGCTAATAAACCCGTCAATGGGCGAGTCGACATGATCGGTGAATTGCTGAGATCGCAACCGGAGATCGCGCTGTTCGCAAGTCTTGCAATTGGATATTTCATTGGTTCGTTCCGCATCGGTCCGATTCAGCTCGGCGGCGTGTGCGGCACGCTGATCGTCGCGTTGTTGTTAGGCCAGACAGGCGCACGCATCGCCCCCGATCTGAAGAACATCGCTTTCGCGCTGTTCATCTTCGCGCTGGGTTTTACCGGCGGGCCGCAGTTCTTTGCCAACATTGGCCGCGGCTGGCGCTATGGGCTGCTGTCGGTGGTCGAGATCGTGTCGGTGCTGCTGCTGATCATGATCGCGGTGGCCGTCATGCGGCTCGATGCCGGCACCGCGGCCGGCCTGCTGGCCGGCGCCGCGACGGAATCCGCCGTGATCGGTACGGCGTCCGAGGCGATCGCCAAGCTCGGCTTCGGCGACGCGGAAACGGTCCGCCTGCAGGCCAATATCGTGACCGCGTACAGCGTGAGCTACCTGTTCGGCCTGATCACCATCGTGCTTTTTACGAGCCAGTTTGCGCCGCTGCTGCTGCGCGTCAATCTGCGCGACGAAGCCGAGCGCGTGTGGCGCAAGCTCGGCGGCGAAGGCTCGTTCGGCGAGGGTCAGCGCGCGGCAGCGCCCGCGCTTGTGGGGCGGGCGTTTCTCGTCGGCGCGGCGGCTGGCGCGACGATCCGCGCGTTCGAACAGCAGTACGGCTTCAACCTGACAGTCGAGCGCGTGCGGCGCAACGGCGCGAACCTGCCGGCCGAACCGCAACTGACCCTCGCGCCCAATGACGTCATTCTGCTGGCGGGGCGGCGCGAAGCGATCGTGGCGGCCGCGGCCAGTCTCGGCGACGAAGTGGGCGGCGCGGACTTCGGCCTCGTGATCGCCGAACAGGTCGATGTGGTGCTGACGCGCCGCGATCTGCATGGCCGGACCATCGCTCAGGTGCGCGAACAGGCCACGCCGGAAAACGGCCGAGGCATCTACATCGCGGCGGTCACGCGGCTCGAAACCACGGTGCCGGCGCTGCCCGGCACCGAACTGAATCGCGGCGACGTACTGACGCTGGTGGGCGCCAAGGCCGATGTCGAACGCGGGGCGCACCGTCTGGGCTACATGCTCGTCGCGACGCAGAAGACCGACTTCGTCTATCTGGCTCTGGGCGTGCTGGTCGGTATGGCGATCGGCCATCTTGGCGGACGGGTGGGCGGCGTGTCGGTCGCGCTCGGCACCGGTGGCGGTTGTCTGCTGTCGGGGCTGCTGTTCGGCTGGATCCGTTCGCGGTATCCGCTGATCGGTTCGCTGCCTTCGGCGGCCGCGCAAATCCTCAAGGACTTTGGTCTCGCCACTTTCATTGCGGCAGTCGGGCTGTCGGCGGGACCGGACGCCATCAAACTGGTGCGTGAATACGGTCTCGCGTTGCCGGTGGCCGGGATTCTGATGGTTCTTGTGCCGGGACTGCTGTCGTTATGGATCGGCCGCATGTTCCTCAAGCTCGAGGCGCCCATGCTGCTCGGCGCGATTGCCGGCCAGCAATGCAGCACGCCCGCGATCAGCGCACTCGTGGGCGTCACGGGAAATTCCACACCCGTGATCGGCTACACGATCACGTATGCACTTTCGAACATTCTATTGCCGCTGATGGGTCCGGTCGTAGTCGGCCTCGCCGGGAAATTCCATTAGGCGGCAGATGTGCCGGACGTGGCGCGCCGTGCCACGTTCGGTCGAAGTGGCAGGCGGCGTGCGGCGCGCGACTCGATGGCGCTCCCTGTGCGCATGGAGCACCCAGTAAAGTACTCAGGATCGCAAACTATCCAGCGAGGGCACGATGGACTGGCTACATCACATCTTTCAGAAATCACCCGAGATTGCGCTGTTTCTGTCGCTCGCAGTCGGCTATTTCATCGGGCAGATCAACTTCGGCAAGTTCCAGTTGGGCGGCGTGGGCGGGTCGCTGCTGGCCGCGGTCGTGATCAGTCAGGCAGGCGTGACGATCGATAACGGCGTGAAAGCGGTCATGTTCGCCGTCTTCATCTACGCGGTCGGCTATGACTCCGGGCCCGGGTTCTTCAACTCGTTGAACCGCAAGACGCTGCGCGAGATCGCGATGGCCGTGTTTCTGGCGGTTAGCGCGCTAGCCACCGTGGTCATCTGCGCGAAGCTGTTCCACCTGAACAAGGGACTCGCCGCCGGGCTCGCGGGCGGCGCGCTGACCCAATCGGCGATTATCGGCACGGCGGGCGACGCGATCGCGCGTCTCGGCTTGCCGGCCGATCAGGTCAAGTCGCTGCAATCGGACGTGGCGATCGCGTACGCGGTGACCTACGTGTTCGGCTCGCTGGGCGCGATCATCGTGTGCGTGAATATTCTGCCTAAATTCATGGGCCAAAGTTTGCGCGACGCCTCGATCCAGGCGGAACGCGAGTTGACGTCAGGCGCGCCGTCTATCGCGCCGGGGCAGCTCTCGGCGTTGCCCGAGATGGTCGGCCGCGCGTACAAAATCGATGTCAGCGCCGGCAAAACGGTGAAGGACGTCGAAACCCAGCACCAGGACCTTTTGACGATCGAGCGGATCAAGCGCGACGGCCATCAACTCGACCCCGCGCCCGACCTCGTATTGAAGCCCGATGACGTGGTGCTGGTGGTGGGCCGCCGCGAAGGCGTGGTCGCGTTCGGCGCGAGCGGCGGCGAGGTGGCCACCGTCGAGGACGTCGGCGTCGTCATGCAGACACGTCAAGGCGTGTTCACGCGCAAGGGCATGAATCACACCACGATCGCCGCCGCGCGAGAATTGTTGGACCGCGATATGCGTCATGGTGTCTACATCCAGGGTATTTCGCGCGCCGGTCAGCCACTGCCGATCCTGCCGGAAACCCAACTCGAGCACGGCGACGTCCTCACCTTCTACGGGTCGCCGAAAGACACCAAGCGCGCCGTCGACATTGCCGGCTACGAGCTGCCCTACAGCATCAAAACCGACTTCATCTACATGGGCGTCGGCCTCGTGCTCGGTTTGCTGATCGGGTTGATCGTCATCAACGTCGGCGGCATTCCGCTCACGCTCGGCTCGGGCGGCGGCTGTCTGCTGGCCGGACTGCTGTTCGGCTGGATGCGCGGCAAGCATCCCATGTACGGCGTGATGCCGTCGGCGGCTTCCCGGCTGCTGCAGGATTTCGGTCTCGCGGCGTTCGTGGTGGTGGTGGGGCTCAACTCCGGCTTGCAGGCCGTGGTGACGGTCAAGCAGCTCGGCATCACGATTTTCCTGCTCGGCGTGTTCGTCACGCTGTTTCCGCTGTTGCTCACCATGCTGTTCGGCCGCTATGTCCTGAAGTACAACAACGCAGCCATTCTGGCCGGCGCGCTGGCCGGCTCGCGCAGCGCGAATCCCGCATTCGGCGGCGTGCTCGACAAGGCGGAAAGCGCCGTGCCGACCGTGCCGTTCGCGATCACGTACGCCATCGCGAACGTCGCGCTGACGCTGCTCGGGCCGCTCGTGGTCGGGCTTGTCTAGCGCGGGCATCCATCGATCTCTCTTGCGCCGGCGCTCATCGGGCGATCATCGCCGCACCGGCGTCTTTCACTTGACTCATCGGAGAACGCATCATGGCAAAAGACAAGGGCGACAAGAAGCACGCAGATATGGCGCAGGCAGGCATGGCCGCGCTCAGCCCGTTCGAGTTGAAGGACGAACTGATCAAGGCGGCCGGTGGCGGCGCCGTGGAGCGGCCAGCGAATGCGGCGATGCTCAACGCCGGCCGCGGCAACCCCAATTTTCTGGCGACGATTCCACGCCACGGCTTCTGGCAACTCGGCCTCTTTGCGATGCGCGAATCGGAGCGCTCGTTTGCCTACATGCCGGAAGGCGTGGGCGGCTTTCCGCGACGCGAGGGCCTCGAAGAACGCTTCGATCTGTTCTTGCGCGAAAACAGGGGCGTGCCGGGCGTCGACTTCCTGCGCGGCGCCGTGTCGTACGTGCGCGACCAGTTGGGATACTCGGCGGGCGACTTCCTGTATGAAATGTGCGAAGGCATTCTCGCGTCGAACTATCCGGTGCCGGACCGCATGCTCAAGCTGTCCGAACTGATCGTCGGGCAGTATCTGCGCAAGGAGATGATCGGCGATCATCCTTTTGTCGGCGAGTTCGACGTGTTCGCGGTGGAAGGCGGCACGGCGGCGATGACGTACATCTTCAACTCGATGCGCGAGAACCATCTGATCAAGGAGGGCGACACGATCGCGCTCGGCATGCCGATTTTCACGCCGTACATCGAGATTCCGAGACTGAACGACTACAGGCTCAACGTGGTGAATCTCGAAGCCGACGTCGCGAACGGCTGGCAGTATTCGAAGAAGGAACTCGACAAGCTGCGCGATCCGAAGGTGAAGGCGTTCTTCCTCGTGAATCCGAGCAATCCGCCTTCGGTGAAGATCGATGACGAAAGCCTTCAATACATAGCCGACATCGTCAAAGAGCGGCCCGATCTGATCCTGCTCACCGACGACGTGTACGGCACCTTCGCCGACGACTTCGTATCGCTATTCGCGCTTGCGCCGAAGAACACCATTCTCGTGTACTCGTACTCGAAGTACTTCGGCGCGACCGGCTGGCGTCTGGGCACCATCGCGACGCACCGCGACAACGTGCTCGACAAACTGATCGCCGACTTGCCGAAGGACGCGAAGAAGCAGTTGCACGAGCGTTACGAATCGATCACGACGGAGCCGGACAAGCTCAAGTTCATCGATCGCCTCGTGGCCGACAGCCGCACCGTCGCGCTGAATCACACGGCGGGTTTGTCGACGCCGCAGCAGGTGCAGATGGTGCTGTTTTCGCTGTTCTCGCTGATGGACACGCCCGACGCATACAAGAACGCGTTGAAGCGGCTGATCCGCAAGCGCAAGCAGGCGCTTTACGAAGAGGTCGGCATTTCGTTCGCGGACGATGATCCTAACCAGGTCGATTACTACACGATTCTCGACGTCGAATTCTTCGGCGAGCGGATGTTCGGACGCGAGTTCGTCGACTGGTTGTTGAAGAATGCCGAGCCTTCCGAGTTGCTGTTCCGGCTCGCGCGCGAAGCTCGCGTCGTGCTGTTGCCGGGCCGTGGCTTCGGCACGCAACATCCGTCGGGGCGTGTGTCGCTAGCGAACCTCAACGAGTCCGACTACCGGCAGATCGGTCGCGCCGTGCGCAAGTTGATGGAAGACTATGTGGAGCGTTTCAATGCGGCGACCGGCAAGAAACTCGACAAGACGAAGGTGAAGTAACGGCGCGGCTCGCCGCGTTGCCTCGCTAACAAGCATAGTCAAAAAACTTGCGCAATCGCGCGGATCGGTGAATGATCGAACAGGCGGCCTCGTCAGCGTCCATGCTGGCGGGGCCGTTTGCTCCTTTGCGTCCTGACATTCACGTACCGATCATCATGCCGACTTCATCATTCACCTCCGCATCTTCCGCAGTGCCCTGTCCGGTTGTCGAGTCGCTCGACGCCATTCTTCCCGAAGAGCCGCTCCTGATGATGGGCGCCGGCCCCGTGCCGATTCCCGCGGCGGTGGCCAAGGCCAACGCGATCGTGATCAATCACCTGGGCGGCACGATGGTGAAGGTGATCGGGCAGGTGAAGTCGATGGCGCGCTATGTGTTCCAGACGAACTCGAAATGGGTGCTGGGCGTGGCCGGACCAGGATCGGCCGCGATGGAGATGGCGATTTCGAACCTTGCGTGGGAAGGTACGCGGGTGCTTTCCATCAAGAATGGTTTCTTCAGCGAGCGGATGGCGGAGATGGGGCGGCGCGTTGGTGCGCGGGTTAGTACGCTCGATGTCGCTGATCGCGCGGTGGCAAGTCTTGAGGAGATTGCCGAGGCGATTCGGCGCGAGCGTCCCGAGATCGTAACGGTGGTGCAGGGCGAGACGTCGAATACGGTGTGGAATTATCACCTGAAGGAGATCGCCGCGTTGGCGAAGGCCGCTGGCGCGTTGGTGATCGTCGATGCGGTGTGTACGTTGAGTACGATGCCGCTGGAGATGGATGCCTGGGGGATCGATGCGGTGATTACGGGTGGGCAGAAGGGGTTGTCGTCGATTCCCGGGGTGTCGTTGATCGCGTTTTCCGATGCGGCCTGGAAGCGCGTGAAAGGGCGCACGGCGCCGAATGCGCATTGGTGTCTTGATGCTTCACTCGCGGAGAATTTTTGGCATAACGCGGGGTATCACTATACGGCGCCGGTTTCTGGAGTTTTGGCTTTGCATGAAGCTTTGAGGCTTGTTTGTGCTGAGACGCTGGAGAAGCGGTTTGCACGGCATTTGAAGTGTTCGTTGGCGCTGCAGGATGGGGTCGCTGCGATGGGATTGCGGTTGTATGCGCCTGAGGCTTGCCGGTTGAATTCTGTTGTCGGGATCGAGGTGCCTGACGGGTTCAGTCCTGCTGATGTTTGTTCGCATATTTCGCGGATGCATCAGGTTGAGATTTCTGGGTCTTTTGGATTGCCAATCGTTCGTGTAGGGCAGATGGGGGAGCAGTGTCGGGAACATAATTTGTTTCGGACCGTGCATGCGCTTGGGAGGACTATGGTGGATCTTGGGGTTAGGGTTGATTTGCCTGCTGGTGTGGCGGCTTTGGAGAGAGGGTTGTCGGGGGGTAAGTAGGACGCCGACACGACTGTGACTATGGCCGAAGTCACGTACCTGACTTGACGGTTTTTTCAGGACTATGCGCGACGGCACTTGCGGACGCGGTGCCTTCGTTCCGCACTTCTATAGGTTCCTCGAAGCCGACCCAATGCGCGATGCCAAGGCGCTTCGTCGTGAGCCAGATCGCTATCGGTAACGCCAACCCGGTCGCACTGCCGAGCACAAAGTGAACCACGGGCTGGCTGATGTGAAAGGCCAGCAACGCGTTCCAGACCACGGCGGTAGCGAGCACGTGCAGCAGATACACCGGCTTCCACGCTGAGCCAAGCGAGACGATCCAGCGCGACCTTCGCCATATCGGCAGGCACCTTCCGATCGAAATGGCCGCTACGATACCGAGAAAACTCGCCAGCAGCGAATACAAGTCGAGGTCGTGGCCGGCACGTTGCCCCATGAATGCGACAACTGCAAAGGCAATGGTCGTGACCCACGCAAGGTGAACGCCGGCAGCATGGCCGCCTTGCCGGTCAGGCCGGGAACCGAGCAGTACGCCGGGCAGAAAGAAGACCAGGCCCCAGCATGTCATCGTGACGATGCCCCAGCGGCTCCGCGTCGCGATTGCGGCGCATACAATGAACATCGCGACAAGCAGGCAGCGGTTCGGCACCGTCAACGCCGATCGGACCTTCGTGGACCGTGGCCATACCGTGATGCACGCGACGATCTGGCAGATGAACAGCGCGTATAGAAACCAGAATTGACCGCCGGGCACTAATGCCAAGCGAGTCAACTCAAACTGCTGGCCGGCGTAGTCTTTATAGTCGGCCACGAGCCATTCAAAAGCCATCTGCAATATCGACCAGAGCAGATATGGGTAGAGCACGCCTACGGCGATGTATTTCAGCAGGTCCGCGCGCGAGCGTTGTAAATACCCTACCGTACTCATGCCGAGGAGGAAGAAGGCAGTCGGGTAACCCGACGTGTTTGCGGCGTACCGAAGAATCTTCAGAACGCTAGACACGTGCCCGTCCTGCAGAAATCCGGCATCGCCTAGCCGGCCAATCACCTCGGCGCAAACGATCGCGATGATTGAAATGGCCAGGCCGCCTCTGATGCGCTCGTTCTTCACCATTGCCTCGTTCCGGTTCATGTTTGCGCTTGATGCCGCCGGCCGTTCACGATGTGCTAAAGCGATACATCGAAAATCACGCACCAGTTGTCGAGGCGCATCGATTCACGTCCGTCGTTGAAGCGGATCGCGTCGCCCTGCGAATCGCGCAGATTGCCGCGCGGACCATAGCGGCTGCCCGCGACGCCCGCACCATTGAATGCGTATTCGACGTGCGTACCCGCGGGGATCGGCGATTGCGCGATGATTTCCACCTCGTCGGCTCCAGTGATCGCTACTGAACGGATCGGCAGTAGAGCGCCGGAAGGTAGACGCAGCGAGAAGCCATAATCCGAATTGCCGGCAACCTGCGTCGTATCCCATTTGAGCGGCGGCGCGGGAACATTGAAGCGCAGCGTGGCCGTCGTGCCGTCGCGTTGCCAGCTCAGCGGCTCGAGAGGCTTCCATGTGGCACGGTCGATCAGAATCCGCTTCAGCACCAAGCCGTAATAAGCGCCCATCCATTCGGTGCTGCGATTGTCGGTGTGTCCGCCATCGATGTAGCGAAAGAGATACATGGGCACAGCCAGATGAATGTGCGGATCTTCGTGGCTGGCTTGCAGCAGAGCGAGCGCGATATGCGGATAGCGCTGGTCGAAACGGCGATGCGTGGCCAACTGATAGGTGATCATTTCGACGTCCTGCTTCTGTCCGGTCATCGCCTTCGCGTCCCGGTCGACGTCGGCGCGCAGCGTCCGCAGCTTCGCCACGTAAGTCGGAATGGAGGTCTGGCTGGAATCGTCAGCTTCCCCTTGCGTCCACGTGATGGCGCCGATGCCGTATGTTTTGCCTTCGGCGTCAGCAAGCCGCTTTGCCTGAGCGATGTCGCGCAGCAACTGCGAGTAATAGCGTCCAGGCTCCGACAGCGTCGCAATAGCCATCGATCCTTCACCGGGCGCAGAGCCAACGAACCGATAGGGGATGTCCGCATGATTTTGCAGGTTCTCCTGTTCGATCAGTTGCATGGCCATATTCAGCGTGCCGCTGGTCGGTGTCTCGGCCTTGTCGCCCCATTGAGTCTCGACTAACGGGACGAACTGTTTGTAGGCGACCTCGACGTTTCCGCTTTGAATGCTGTCTTGAACCCGCACGCCGCCATTGAAGCGCAACGAAGAATAGCGTTGGTGGGTGGACAGCACAGGCCGGTTATAGAAGCCCTGACTGAGCGACTGACCGTAGCTGATGACGTGGGTAATATCCCACGGCGCAGCGCCATGCGGAATCCATGCCGAGTAAGCCGGCTCGATGCGACCGTCGCCAGAGCCGGGCTGCGTAGCGTCGAAGATAGTCGTCGTAGCCAACGCGCTTACGGCCGACACCTTCTGCACTGCCCAGGTATTAGCCGACGATGTGAGCGTGAAGCGAATCTGACTACCCGGTCTTCCGTCGACGTTTTGCACGACCACGCTTGCCTGGTTGCCATCGACTTGCGTGCTGTAAGTTTCGGGCATCGCGGTCAAACGATCGCAGGCGGTGGCCGTCGATATATGTAAGAGCTGCTGGAACAGACTTTTCACAGCCGCGAGCGCGACGGCGTCGGCTCCGCAGGTCGAACGGTTATATCGCCACAGGGGATCGAAATTGTCTCTCCATGCGTGCACTGCGCTGTCGACGCGATGATCTTCTGAGGAGACGGCCGCACGATTACCTTGCTGCGAACATGCGCAGCACACGATTGCCAACAGGACGGGGTAAGCGAAACGCATTGCATCATCCTTATCGTTCATCTGCGCCGGACGATTGTAGGGGGAACGATATAAGCGTTATGTGCGACCTCGCACGAAAGCGGAGGCATCGAACATAGGGAGGACGCGCAGCGAAGACGTCCAGACGTCTAATGAAGTAAACGCCAGAGAACAAGATATCAGACCGCGCCAGAAGCGACCGCGCAGCGCAAGTCGAGAGGTATGACTGTTGTGTCCACAGGAGCGGAATGTGCGAGAGCACAGATTCCAGATGCACCACTAGCGAGGGCGGCGCAGGGGCCCGCTTATGAGCTAGCAGTGTGAAACGGCTTTCTTTGCCTACTTTCTTTGCGCGGCGGCAAAGAAAGTAGGTGCCTGCCCCGCACAGGGGCGACGCTAATAAACCGCCGAGAATTCAAGGAAAGGCCAAAACCGAAAGAACCCAAACCCTCACAACGCCGCAGGCAAATTAGTCACCTTAGCATTCCGAAGATAAAGCAAAGTAGACAACCCCACCCCTGCAGCAGCTGCCACAGCGGCAAAGAGGAAAACCGACCCATACCCAAACTCCCCAGCGATATACCCGGCCAGCGGCCCAGTAATCCCAAGCGAGAGATCCAGAAACACGGAATAAGCCGACAAAGCCGCTCCCCGGCTAGCCGGCGGCACGAGCCCCACAGCCTCGACCCCGAGCGCCGGAAACACCAACGCAAATCCGAACCCGGTCAAAGCCGCGCCGGCGAGCGCAATATGAGGCTCGGGCGCCAGCCACAACATCAACAACCCGGCACACTCAAACGAAAACGAAGCAATCGCGACCCGAAACCCGCCGTAGGTCTTGATCGTATTGGCAAACAACAACCGTGCGCCAATAAACAGCGTCCCGAACACCGTCAACGACAAAGCGGCATTCGGCCAATGCCTGGCCGCATAAAACAGCGTGATAAAAGTAGCGATCGACCCAAACCCGGCTGAACCGAGCGCCAACCCAATCCCGTGCGGCAACACCCGCGTGAACACACTCCGATACGACATGCGCTCGCCATGCACAATCGGCACCGGCGCGATCGGACGAGCCAGATAAAAACCAAGCGCCGCGAGCAGAACCACCAGAATCCCCAACGCGGCAAACCCAACCGTATGCTCGATCGCCACGCCCAGCGGCGCGCCGACGGCCAACGCGCCGTATGTCGCGATACCATTCCACGAGATCACCCGCGCATTGTTGCTGGTGCCGACCCGGCCGATGCCCCACAGAATCGCACCCGTGCCGCACAGACTCTCACCGAAGCCCAACACAAGACGGCTGCAGACCAGAAGCCCAAGACTCACCACCGGCCATCGCCCGCACAGCACAGCCAGCAGCAACAAAACCCCGCTCGCGCCACAACCCAGCAAACCGATCGTCACAGTCCGCTTCGGCCCCAACGTATCGGCAGAACGGCCGGCCAGCGGCCGCGACGCCAATGTCGCCAGATATTGCACGCTGATCGCCGCACCCGCCAGCACGGCGCTGTAACCGAGATCGTCGTGGACATAGCCCGGCAGCACCGCGAGCGGAATTCCGATCGTCAGATAGCAAAGAAACGTGAAAAAGACGACCGGAATGATCTGCATGGTCGTCGCGAATTCGCTACGAGGTGTCGCTGAGTCGGTGGACATGGGGAAAACGAGACTTGAAATCGGCGGGAAGGCGTGATTTTCCCATGGAACCGATTCTCTTGCAGGACTTGCTTAATAATTCGTCGGACGAAAATCCGTTCCGAGACCCATATAGTGGTCCGTTTCCGCGCCGTCAGTGCCTAATTTTTAAGCGAAGCTAGCCAATGGGCCCTCGGTGAACCTGTCCGTTATGCGGCATAAAATACAAAAACACAGCGAAACATCATGATTACCATAAGCCAACCGCCTCCCAAATCCATCTCGATATCTTTTCGCGGATATGTCCCGCATGCGATCCGAGCTATGGGTTGTATTTATTGACGGTGATAGTTTTCGAACCATCACTGCCGCACGTCCCCACGGACACAGAACATTCGAGAGTAACGAGACATGACTGAGCCGATTCGCTTCTACCACCGCAACGCGATCCGCGAGATCAAGGACGCGCCCGTCACCCGCACCGTCCTGCAATATCTGCGCGAAGACGCGCATTGCACGGGCACCAAGGAAGGCTGCGCCGAAGGCGATTGCGGCGCGTGCACGGTCGTGATCGGCGAGCGCAACGCGGCGGGTGGCATCGACTTCAAGGCGGTCAACGCCTGCATCCAGTTCGTGCCGACGCTCGATGGCAAAGCGCTCTACACCGTTGAGGATCTGCGCCAGCCGGACGGCTCGCTGCATCCGGTGCAGGAAGCGATGGTGGAGTGCCACGGCTCGCAGTGCGGTTTCTGCACGCCGGGCTTCATCATGTCGATGTGGTCGCTGTACGAGAAGCACGGCCACGAGCATAGCTGCGCGAACAAGACCGTGCCGTCGCGCGAGACGATCAGCAACGCGCTGACCGGCAACCTGTGCCGCTGCACGGGCTATCGTCCGATCGTCGACGCCGCCGTGCGCATGTTCGAAGCGCCCGCGCCGAAAGCGCCGGTGAACATCGAAGCGCTGTCGAAAACGCTCGCCACGCTCGAGCGCAAGGACACCTTCCACTATCAGCACGCCGGCCAGCAATTCGACGCGCCGCGCACGGTCGAAGCGCTCGCCAGGATCAAGGAAGCCGCACCGGCCACGCGCATTCTCGCCGGCAGCACGGACATCGGCCTGTGGGTTACCAAGATGATGCGAGATCTCGGCAACATCGTGTACGTCGGGCAGATCGCCGAGTTGCAGAAGCTCGAAACCAACGACGAATGGATCGAGATCGGCGCCGGCGTGAGCGTCGAAAAGGCCTACTCGGAAATCATCAAGCAGTACCCGGAACTGTTCGAAATGCAGCAGCGCTTCGCGTCGCTGCCGATTCGTAACGCCGGCACGCTCGGCGGCAATATCGCCAACGGTTCGCCGATCGGCGATTCGATGCCCGGCCTGATCGCCCTCGGCGCGCGCGTGATCGTGCGCGGCGGCGAGATCGAGCGCGAAATGCCGCTCGAAGACTTGTACCTCGCGTATCAGAAGAAGGACATGGCGGAGCATGAGTTCGTCGTCGGCCTGAAAGTGCCGTCACGCACCGGCGTGCGGAAGAATTTGCAGTTCCGCTCTTACAAACTCTCGAAGCGTTTCGATTCGGATATCTCGGCCGTGTGCGCCGCGTTCTCATTCATCGCCGACGGCAACCTGATCCGCGAGCCGCGCATCGCGTTCGGCGGCATGGCGGCCACGTCCAAACGCGCGACGCACGCCGAAGCCGTGCTGCGCGACGCCGAGTGGCACGAAGCCACGGCACAAGCCGCGATGCTCGCGCTCGGCAACGACTACGCGCCGCTCTCGGACATGCGCGCGACCAGCAACTATCGCCTCGAATCGGCGAAGAACACGCTGTACCGCTTCTGGCTCGAAACGCGGCCGAACAATCCGCTGCCCAAGAGCGCGCTGGATGTGCGCGCGGTCGCTGCGGCGTGCGCGCCCGCAGGCGTCTAAGCCGAAGCCCAACGGATACGGAGAACACACACAATGAATCAGCATGCCGAACCGTTCCTGAAAGACCTCAAGGAGCTCGACGACTTCACGCAGGTCCACGTCTCGCGTCCGCATGAGTCCGCGCATCTGCACGTGAGCGGCCGCGCGACCTACACCGACGACATTCCGACGCTTGCCGGCACGCTGCACGCCGCGCTCGGTTTGTCGTCGAAAGCGCACGCGAAGATCGTCTCGATCTCGCTCGACAAGGTGCGCGCCACGCCGGGCGTGGTCGCGATCTTTACCGCCGACGATATCCCGGGCGTCAACGACGTCGGCCCGATCATCCACGGCGACGATCCGATTCTCGCCGATGGCCTCGTGCAATACATCGGCCAGCCGATCTTTATCGTGGTCGCGACGTCGCATGACACCGCGCGTCTCGCCGCGCGCCGCGCCGAAATCGTCTACGAGGAACTGCCCGCGATTCTCACCGCGCAACAGGCGCGCGCCGCGAACCAGCACGTCTTGCCGCCGATGAAACTCGCGCGCGGCGAAGCGGGCACGAAGATCGCTCGCGCCGCGCGTCGCGAAGCCGGCGAAATGCTGCTCGGCGGCCAGGAGCAGTTCTATCTGGAAGGCCAGATTTCGTACGCGGTGCCCAAGGACGACGACGGCATGCACGTCTACTGTTCGACGCAGCACCCGACCGAAATGCAGCACATGGTCGCGCATGCGTTGGGCGTGGCGTCGCATAACGTGCTGATCGAGTGCCGCCGCATGGGCGGCGGCTTCGGCGGCAAGGAATCGCAATCGGGTCTGTTCGCGTGCTGCGCCGCGCTCGCCGCATGGAAGCTGCTGTGCCCGGTGAAACTGCGTCCGGACCGCGACGACGACATGATGGTCACGGGCAAACGTCACGACTTCCACTACACGTATGAAGTCGGCTACGACGACCAGGGCGTGATCGACGGCGTGACGGTCGACATGACCTCGCGCTGCGGGTTTTCCGCCGACCTGTCCGGTCCGGTGATGACGCGCGCGCTGTGCCACTTCGACAACGCCTACTGGCTCTCCGACGTGACGATCGACGGCTTCTGCGGCAAGACCAACACGCAGTCGAATACGGCGTTCCGTGGCTTCGGCGGTCCGCAAGGCGCGTTCGCGATCGAATACATCATGGACAACGTCGCGCGCTCGGTGGGTGAAGATTCGCTCGACGTGCGCCGTCGCAATCTGTACGGCAAGACCGAACGCAACCAGACGCCGTACGGCCAGATCGTCGAAGATAACGTGATCCACGAATTGATCGACGAACTCGAAGCGACCAGCGAATACCGCGCGCGTCGCGCTGCGATCAACGAGTTCAACGCGAACAATGAAGTCCTGAAGAAGGGCATGGCACTGACGCCGGTCAAGTTCGGCATCGCGTTCAACGTGACCCACTTCAACCAGGCTGGTGCGCTCGTGCACATCTACACCGACGGTTCGGTGCTGGTGAATCACGGCGGCACCGAAATGGGCCAGGGCTTGAACACGAAGGTTGCGCAGGTGGTCGCGCATGAACTGGGCATCGGCTTCAACCGCATTCGCGTCACGGCGACCGACACCAGCAAGATCGCCAACACGTCGGCGACGGCGGCATCCACAGGCTCCGATCTGAACGGCAAGGCCGCGCAGGACGCCGCGCGTCAGTTGCGCGAGCGTCTGTCGGCGTTTGCCGCCGAGCGTTTCGGCGCGGGGAATGTAAGCGCGTCGGAAGTGCGTTTCATGCATGACCGAGTGGTGGTCGGCGACGCAATCGTGCCGTTCGAAGAATTGATCGCGAAGGCTTACATCGCGCGTATTCAACTCTGGTCGGACGGTTTCTACGCGACACCCAAACTCTATTGGGATCAGTCGAAACTGCAAGGCCGGCCGTTCTACTACTACTCGTACGGCGCGGCCGTGTCTGAAGTGGTGATCGATACGCTGACCGGCGAAATGCGCGTGCTGCGCGCGGACGCATTGCACGACGTGGGCGCTTCGTTGAATCCGGCGCTCGACGTCGGCCAGGTGGAAGGCGCGTTCATTCAAGGCATGGGCTGGCTCACGACCGAAGAATTGTGGTGGAACGCGGGCGGCAAGCTGATGACGCATGCGCCGTCCACCTACAAGATCCCGACCGTCAACGATACGCCACCCGACTTCCGTGTGCGCCTCTTCAAGAACCGCAATGCGGAGGACAGCATCCATCGTTCGAAGGCAACCGGCGAGCCGCCGCTGCTGCTGCCGTTCTCGGTGTTCTTCGCCGTGCGCGATGCGGTGTCGGCAGTCGGCGGCCATAAGGTCAATCCGCCGCTGAACGCGCCCGCGACCAGCGAGGAAATTCTCAAGGCGGTCGGCGCGGTGCGGGCCGCAACCGTAGCGGCGCGTCAATGAGCGTGGCCGTAGCGCAGCAATGAGCCGGGAAAGAAGCACGTGAACAACACACTCACTGGAATGATCGCCATGAACGATTTTTCATCCGTTCAGATCGGCCGACGCAGCGCTGTGCAGATGCCGCGTCCGGCACCGATGCATATCGTGCTGTTCGGCGCGGGGCACGTCGGACATGCGCTCATCAAGCTGCTCGGCAGCTTGCCGTGTGTGGTCCAGTGGGTCGACGAGCGCGACGAACTGTTCCCGGACGAAACGCCTGCCAATGTGCAAGTCGAAGCGACCGACACGCCGGACGCGATCGTCGATACGGCGCCGCCCGGCGCCTACTTCCTCGTCATGACGCATAACCACGCACTCGATTTCTCGCTCGCCGCGCGTATCATGCGGCGTCGCGATTTCACCTACTTCGGCATGATCGGCTCGAAGACGAAGCGCGTGAAATTCGAGCGTCGTTTGCTTGATCGTGGCGTGGATCTGGATCGGCTGGTGGAGATGACGTGTCCGATCGGCGTGGCGGGTATCGTCGATAAGGCGCCTTCGGCGATTGCCGTGGCGGTGTGCGCCGAGTTGTTGCAGATTCGCACGCGGCAGGTCGTGGCGCAACGCGCAACGCAGCAGTTCTGCGCGAGCGTCTGATGTCCGGGCATTAGATCGAGTCAGAACGAGGCGCTCGACGGGCGCCGATCACACTGAAAAACTCAAAACGTCAGCCCGTTGCGGCTGACGTTTCTTTTTTGGGCGCCCGCTTCGCACGCCGCACCTTCCGCGCGACCAGCGTATCCGACACTTGAGACATCAGCGTACGCAGCCAGCCGACATCGCTCGGCCGGTCCGGCTGCGGATGCCACAACTGATAGCACTTGATGCGCGGAAACGGAATCGGCACGTCGACCACGGCGAGCGGCAACATGTCCGCGTAGTGCATCGCGAAGCGGCGCGTCGTCGTGAAGATCAGATCGGATTGCAGCAGCGTCTGCGGCACCAGCCCGAAGTAGGGCAGCGTGGCGACGATGCGGCGCTCGGCGCGCGCCCGTGCGAAGCCGATGTCGATGGCGCCGCTGCTCGCGCCGCTATACGGCGTTGGCGCGAGATGCGGCGCGGCGAGATACGCTTCGCGCGTCAACGGCATGCGCGTCAACGGATGATCGGCGCGCATCATGCACACCACGGTGTCGGAGAACAGATCGCTGCGCTCGAAACGCGGCTCGGGCTTCGGCCAGTTGCCGATTACGAGATCGAGTTCGCCGGCGTCGAGCGCGGCCGAATAATCGAGCAAAGGGCTGAGCGAACCGATCTCGAGCCGCGCATGCGGCGCCGCCTCGCGAAACTGCGCGATCACCGTCGGCATGAAGAAGTCGTTCAGATAGTCCGGCGCGGCCACGCGAAACGTGCGGCGCGAGCGGCTGGGATCGAAGTCGCCGTGCGGCGTCGCGACGAAGTCCACTTCGCGCAGCACGCGTTGGGCGGAAGCCAGCAGCGATTCGCCATATTCGGTCGGCACCATGCCCGACTTGCCGCGCACGAGGATCGGGTCGTTCAGCGTTTCGCGCAGTTTGCGCAGCGCGGTGCTGATGGCAGGCTGGGTCTGATTCAGACGCAATGCGGTCTGCGTGACGCTGCGCTCGACCAGCAGCGTGCGCAGCACGCGCACGAGCCAGATATCGAGGGAAGCGGCGGTGTCGTCCATGATTTAAGCAAGGCGGGGCAAACGAATCGGTTCCGATGAGGCGTCTTACTGAACCGCTCGCGAGATTCTCGCAAGCGCGCAGCGCCAACGCGCACGGCGCGAAGGTCATAACCTTAGGCCCGTTTGCGGTGTAGCGGCATAGCGGGCACGGTATGGCCGGCATCAGCAGGGCTGTTTTGCCGAGACAAAGCCGCGCAAGCGTGCCACATCAGCGAGCCAAATAAGCGAGCCACATAAGCGCCGTGCCGCGTGCGTTTTGTCCGCTTTACGTTGACGTATCGCCTACGTTTGAATGTCCGCGAGCCCCGACGGCAGCGAACTGATCCGTTTGACTTCTTTCGATTCGAGCCAGTTCGGCGTGCGCGCGCAGTACAGCACCATGGGCAACGCGTCCTCACCCCAGAACAATTGATCGTTCAGAAAGAAGGTCGGCACGCCGTAGACGCCCAGGCCGATCGCATCCGCGGTGTTGCGCTGCAATTGCTCGAGCACCGCTGCGCTTTTGATGATCTCCGGACCGTCGGGCATGCCGACGCGGTCGCACAACTCGGCAAAGGCTGCTTCGGTGGATGGATCACGGCCTTCACGCCAGATGAAACGAAAGATCTCGCGCACGAAGTTGACGTCGCCCTTCGCCGCGGTGGCGAGCAGCAACGGCTTCATGGAATCGAAGGGATGCGCCGGCGGCATCTTGTACGGAATGCCGAGTTGCTCCGCGCGAAACAGCGCGTGCCGGTACAGGAAGGTGCGTTTCGAGGGCACCCCATAAGCCGGCCGCTGTCCCCAGTGACGATACAGATCGTTCAGGACCACCGGCGTGAACACGAAGTCGAAGCCCGGCCATTTGTCGTGCTGCTCCAGCAACAGGTAGGTGAACGGCGAGACAAAGTCGTAAAACCACAGTGGTTGCCTGGCGTCGATGCCAACGGTCATAAATGTCTCCCGGATTGCCTGTTCCGCACGGCGCGTCTGCTGCACCGTCGGAATTGTAATGATCTTACGCGGTGCAGCCGCGGCTTGCACCCGTCAATATGGTTTGGCGTTGCCTTCGTCGCTGCCGTCGCGTGTTTCGCCGATTTCGGCCGCTTCGTTCGCGGCGGGCGGCGTGGGTTCCGCACCGCGCTCGTCTGAATCGTTCTGCGTGCCTTCCGCTGCGTTGGCGGCGTCGTCGCGCTGGGCGTCGCGAGCTTGCATGAGCCGCTGGCGAACGAAGCCGATATGCTCGCGCAGCACGTAGAACTGATCGGCATAGGCAAGCGGCATCTTCAGACCGTTGACGGATTCCTCGATCGCGTCGAGCCGCTCGATCAGCGAGGCACGCTCGCTCGGCGAATGATCGCTGAGCGCGCTGCGCTCGATCGCGATCAGCGCGCCGTACCAGCGGTAAATGCGCGACTTCACCCGCCATGCATAGAGCGAAGGCACGAGGCGCAAGGCCGGCACCAGCAACACGATCAGCGGCACGACGACCACCAGCAGCCGGTCGGCGAGACTCGCGAGCCAGAACGGCAGGATGCGGTAGAGGAAGCTCTTGCCTGACTTGTAGTAGCGGGCGGCGTCGTCGCTGATCGGGAAATCGTGCGCGCGCGGCGCGGGAAATTCGCCGGCGCGCTGCATGATGTTCGCCTTGCCGTGCACCTCGCGGGCCGCTTCGATCAGCAGATCGGAAAGCGCGGGATGCAGCGAGTCGCGCGCCACCAGCTCGGCCGTCGGCGCCACCATGTGAATCGGCGCGGACGGCAGGTTCTTGCCGAGGTCGAACGCGCCCATCGGCATTTCGAGTTGCGTCAGGTAGGGAAAGCGGCGCGTGTAGGCGTCGGCCTGCGAGAAATCGTAGAACTGCACGTTCGGCGTGCGGTACAGCTTGCCCATCACCGCGGGTTGCGCCGAATCGCCGGCGAGGAAGGCTGCGTCGACCTTGCCGGAGACGAGTGCCTCGGCGGCGTCGTCGCCGGAGAGCGGCAGCAGTTTGGTCGCGCCGCCCGGCACGATGCCGTTGGCCTTGAGCAGCGCGAGCGCCAGTTCGCGCGTGCCGCTGCCTTCGGCGCCGACCGCTAGCCGCTCGCCCTTGAACTCGGAAAGCCGCGTGACGGTCGGTCCGTGATAGAAGATCGCGAGCGGCACATAGGCCACGCTGCCGAGCGACATCAGCCCGTCAGCCGCCGGGCCGGGCGCGACGCCGTCCTGCACGAAGGCGACATCGACGTTCGACTTC
This sequence comes from Paraburkholderia sp. BL17N1, assembly GCF_003634175.1. NCBI lineage: Bacteria > Pseudomonadati > Pseudomonadota > Betaproteobacteria > Burkholderiales > Burkholderiaceae > Paraburkholderia > Paraburkholderia sp. BL17N1. The sequence continues at coordinate 649,053 of NZ_RBIW01000001.1, read as the reverse complement.
GGGTCCGACAGCCGCTTGAGATTCTGCAACGAGCCTTCCGACGGCAGCACGTTCAGCGTGATGCGGTTGCGCGCGAGAATCGTCTTGTACTTTTGCGCCGCGGTCCAGAAGGTGCTGCCTTCGGGGCCGGCGCTGATAGTCAGTGTGCTGGGCGGCGCGGGCTGGATCAGCCGCACGGCGACCCAGATCGCGACGGCGGCGATCAGCAGGATCGGCCCGAACGAGACGGCGAGATCGCGCCAGGAGATCGCGACAAAACGGGCGACGAGACGGGGAGGGCTTTTGCGGCCGGTGGCTGGCTTCATCGGATGACGTGACGGCTACGGTCGAAAGTGAACAGGGGCGGCGCTCTGGGGCGCGCAAGCCGGGCGAAGCGCTCGCGCCGGCCCGCTTGCCGTGAGTGGCAAGCAAGCCGCGCGGCAGCGCGCGTCGCGCCGATGGTACCTGAGATTCACCGCCCGGCGAAACGCGTGGCGGCCGGCAGCGCCGACAAACCCGTAACAAATCGTGAACGTGGCGTGACAACCTGCGCGCCTGACGCGATTCGCATCTTAAGCGTCTCGAGTATGACTAAACCCGTCTAAACCCTTTGCGCTTCTGGCCCGGCTAGATTAAATTGTGCATCGCTGCCGCGATCGGATGTTTGCGCGGCGCGACCCGGCACGACACACAAGAACCGGGCGCGTCGGCGGACCTCGCGGCTTGCCGGTTTTCGTACCGCACTGCATGCCCGTCATCGCGGGCGGCAACGGCAATCGGCCTCTCTCGCCTCTCGCACATCGTGTTACTGCCATAGTCGGCCGTTTGCCGGCCGCGCCTTGTCGCGCGCGCCTGGCATGGCCGCCGGAAGTCGTAACGAAGCCGCTTGTAGATGCGGTCCAATGTGAAGCAAAGGAGAAGAAAAGCTATGAAATCGGTCGGTTTTCTGAAAACGCTGGGTTCGGTTGTGGCAATGGTGGTGGCGTGCAATGTGTACGCTCAGGCAAGCGACGCAATGGCAACCGGCACGATGGCCGCGCCCGCTGCGAGCGCCAAGTCGACCAAGAAGGCGAACAGCCAACTGGGCCGCAAGGTGCGTAGCGTGCTGGCCAAGACACAAGGTGTCGACGTGTCGAACATCGCCGTGCGTGCTCGTGGCGGCGCGGTGACGCTGACGGGTTCGGTGCCTGACCAAGGCCAGATCGACGCTGCCGGCCAGGCCGCCAAGGGCGTCGCCGGCGTGACGTCGGTGTCGAACAAGCTGACCGTTGTGCAGCAGTAAGCAGGCTGCGGCAACTGGCGCGGGCGGTTCACGCCGTCATGCGCCAGTGTGAAGCAGGCGTGCACCAGGGTTCCGGCAAAAACCGGAGCCTTTTTTTATTTTATCTGGCGATTATTGACGCGGCGATGATAGGGCTCAGCCGTTTCGAACTGACCGGCGGCACGGCCGCGGTCCGTCTGTGCGCTGTGACACACTGCCGACGCACTTCAGAGCGTACTGTGAGGCGTTGGGAACCGGAGTCAACGCCATGGAAACCCCGCTTTTGCGTTATACCGATCTACCCATCGGCGATCGGGCGGCTTTCGAACTGGTGTGCGCGCGGCACGGTTTCGCGCCGGCCCATTTCGACATCAGTGCCTGTGCGGATCCGGGCGATGTGGCGCACGAGCGTCTCGTCACCGTGCGGCGCGGCGGCTGGGCGCAGTCCTATCACGATCATCACGGTCAATGGATCCGGCAGTTCGAGTCCGATCTGACCTGCCGGTTCTTCAAGTAGCCGCGGGACTTTCGCGTTGCCGCGCGTCGATTTGCTCGTTTCGGCGTCAGCCGGTTTTCAGGCCAGCACGAGGCGCACGCCGACCAGCGTGAGCGTGGCGGCGAGCAGGTTGCGCAGCAGCGCGTCCGGCGCGCGCGACGACAGATAGCTGCCGATCGCGATGCCCGGCAGCGATCCCACCAGCAACGACAGCAGCATCGACCAGTCGACCGAACCCAGCAGCCAATGGCCCGCGCCCGCCAGCAGGGTGAGCGGCACCGCGTGCGCGATGTCCGAGCCGACGATGCGCGTGGTGGGCAGCAGCGGATAGAGCAGCAGCAACACCGTCACGCCGATCGCGCCCGCCCCGACCGAAGTCAGCGACACCAGCACGCCGAGCACCGCGCCGGTCAGCATGGTGAGCGCGAGCGTGCGTCCCTGACTCGGCGTGCGCAGTTTGCGCGCGCCGAGTGCCGCGAGTTGCGGACGAAACACCAGCGCCACCGCCGTCACCAGCAATGCCACGCCGAGCACGACCTGGATCAATCGGCTGGCGCCGGGCGTGTCCATCCCATAACGATGCAGCAGGATCAGCGTGATGGTGGCCGCCGGCACGCTGCCGGCGGCGAGGCGCAGCGTGACCTGCCAGTCGACGGAGCCCTTCAGGCCGTGCACCAGCGTGCCGGTCGCCTTGGTCGCCGCCGCGTACAGCAGGTCGGTGCCGACCGCGGTGGCCGGATGCACGTTGAACAGCAGGACGAGGATCGGCGTCATCAGCGAGCCGCCGCCGACACCCGTCAATCCGACCAAAAAGCCGACAAACAGGCCGGAGACGGAGTACAGCAGATCGATGTGGGGAAGTGCCATTGAGCGGACCGCTGACGGTCGGGTGGGTTGGACGGGTTATAGGCGGCAAGGCCGGCGCGCCGGCCTTCGACAGTCGATGGAGGGCGGCGGGAGGGCGGCGGGAGGGCCGCCGCGGCGCGGCGAAAGCCGCTATTGTCGCAAAACCGCTGCGTTTGCGTATGAAGCGATGCGTGTACGGTCGATCAACGCTGGCGAGTCGGGCCGGCTCGCGGCCTTTTGCGCAGGCGTAAGGGGATGTGTTGTCGCCCGCTCAAAGCGCCCGGCGAATTTCCACGACGCCGAACGCCGCCAGCGTGAACCCGACAATCCGGTCGATGGCCACGCGCAGTTTGCTGCCGATCGCATGGCGCGCGAGCGACACCACGGTCACGAGAAAACACCACCACGCGATCGAGCCGCAAAACACGCCGCCTACCGTGGTCAGCGCAACGCTCGATGAAAACGCGCCGCGCGGGGCGAGCGTGGTGAACAGCGCGGCGAACATGATGACCGTTTGCGGATTGGTCAGCGTGAGCAGCAAGGAACTCGCGTACGCGCGCAGCGCGCCGGCGCGGCCCACTTGCGCGAGCTTGCCGTTGCCTTCGCCGTTGCCGTTCGGCGCATCGGCGGGCGCTTTTTGCAGCAGCGTGCGCACACCCAGATACAACAGGAACAACCCGGCCAGCAGATGCAAGGGCCGGTCGTACGCGAGCATGAATTGCGAGATGCTGACGAGGCCGAGCGCCGCGATCAGACCATAGGCGGCGTCGCCGGTTGCGATGCCGAAACCGATGGCAAGCCCGGCCTGCGGACCGCCGGTCAGCGTGCGGCGGATGCACAGCATGCCCATCGGGCCGACCGGCGCGGCAATCGCGAGGCCGACGCCCGCGGCGGTGAGGAAGAGACTGGTGGTGGACATGGCTATCTCTGGTTGATTGTTCTGGTTCGTGCCGCAATTCGCTCGCTGCGCAAAGGTTCGCGGCCGGCAAGGCCCTCAGGATAGCCAGACCGGAAAAGCCGGGCAAGTGCGGATCTGATTGCAGGTTGAAGCGAGGCGGGTGGTCCAAGCGGCCTGCATGGCCAAGTAACCCATGTGTCGGCCCGGCTGAAACGATCCCGGCATCCTGAGCGAACCGGGCAACTCAAGCGAACCCGGCACCCCAGGCAACTCCCGCGGTGGATACCCTGGGATGGCCTCGGCCGCCGTCATCGTCGGGCATAATTTTCCCACTTCAAACCTTGGGAGCACGCCCGCTCATGTGGCAGATCGATCAGGTGACCTTGCGCTTGTTCATTGCCGTCTGCGAGGAAGGCACGATCGCGCGCGCGGCCGAGCGCGAGTTCATCGCGCCGTCTGCGGTCAGCAAGCGGCTCGCCGATCTCGAGGCGCTGGTCGACGTCGCGTTGCTGTCGCGCAGCCAGCGCGGCGTGCGCGCGACCGCCGCGGGCGAGGCGCTGCTGCGGCATGCGCGGCTCATCATGCGCGGCCACGAACGCCTGCAGGCCGAACTCAGCGAATACGCAGCCGGCGCACGCGGCCATGTGCGCGTGCTGGCGAACGTGTCGTCGATGGTCGAGTTTCTGCCAGAGGCGCTCTCGGCGTTTCTGAAAGCGAACCCGCGAATTCGCGTGGACGTCGAAGAGCGCGTGAGCGCGGAGATCGTGCGAGGGCTGGAGGAGGGCGTCGCCGATCTCGGCATTTGCCGCGACGCGGTGCCGCTGGGCAGTCTCGACGTCGTGCCCTATCGCTCCGATCACCTCGCGCTGATCGTGCCGCGCGATCATCCGCTCGCGGGCGAGGCCGCGATCAGCTTCGAGCAGACGCTGGCGTTCGACCACCTCGGACTCTCGTCGAATGCATCGGTGAACGCGCTGATGCAGCGCATCGCGGTGGAGAAGGGCCACGAACTCAACTATCGCACCTACGTGTCGACGTTCGACGCCGCCTATCGTTTCATCCAGGCCGGTCTCGCCGTGGCGATCCTGCCACGCGAAGCGCTGCCCCGCCATGCCGCTGACGAATACGGCATCATCGCCGTGCCCTTGCGCGAAGCCTGGGCCGAACGGCGCTTCGTGATTTGCATGCGCGACCGTCAGGCACTGACGCTCGCGGCGTCGCATCTGCTCGATCATCTGTTGAACGCAGTGTGAGGCGAAGCCTGCGGACCCAACGGCGATCCGCGCATCAAGGCCCCTGAAAAGCCCTTAAGGGTTTCCCCTTTGCGACGGCTCACGCCCGTCCCGCCTGCCTGAGCCGCCATCGCGAGCGGCGATGGAGTGCGTCGCCAACGCAGACTTTCGCGCACGCCGATGCGCGGGCACGCTGTCACTCAGTTGCTTCATCTCCCCGCATTCTCCGCGGCATTCAAGACCGGGATTCAAGACCATGAGTGACATCCAGGAGCGCGTCGTCGTGACCGAAGTCGGTATGCGAGACGGTCTGCAAAGCATCGCCCGCACGATGCCCACCGAGTTCAAACGGCGCTGGATCGACGCCGCCTATGCGGCCGGCGTGCGCCATATGGAAGTCGCCTCGTTCGTGCCGGCGAAGCTGCTGCCGCAGATGGCCGACGCCGACGAAGTCATCGCCCACGCGCTCGCCTACGACGATCTGATCGTGACGGCGCTGGTGCCGAACGTGAAGGGTGCGCAGCGCGCGCTCGAAGCCGGCGTGCACCGGATCGTCGCGCCGATTTCGGTGAGCACCGCGCATAGCCTCGCGAACGTCCGGAAGACGCCGGCCGAGATGATCGAAGCCTTCGCGGCGATGCGCGAGTTGATCGACGGCGCGTCGAAAGCGGGCGCGCGGCGTGTCGAATTGATCGCCGGGTTATCGACGGTGTTCGGTTGCACGCTGCAAGGGGCGGTGCCGTACGCGGATATCGCCGCGATCGCCCGCGCCGCGGCGCAAGCGGGCGCCGATGTGATCGCGCTCGGCGACACCACCGGCGAAGCGACGCCGCGCCAGGTCGGCGAGATCATCGAACTGGTGCGCGACGTCGTGGGCGGCAAGCTGCGCTCGCTGCATTTCCATGACACGCGCGGTCTCGGTCTCGCCAACACGCTGGTCGCGCTGCAACACGGCATTCGCGAATTCGATGCGTCGCTTGCGGGACTCGGTGGCTGTCCGCATGCGCCGGGCGCGACCGGCAACGTCAACACCGAAGACCTCGTGTTCATGCTCGACAGCATGGGCTATGAGACCGGCATTTACCTCGACCGTCTGCTCGCGTCGCGCGCCGTGCTCGCCGACGCTTTGCCCGGCGAACCGCTGTACGGCTATCTGGCGCGCGCCGGCTTGCCCAAACAGTTCGGCGCCGCCCGTCAACGTTTCGAATCCCCCGACTCGCAGGTACTGCAATGAATCCGCTTTCTTCTCCTCCTTTTTCTTCGGCGCCGCAGCCGCAGTCTGGCGCGCTGCCGCTCGCGGGCATTCGCGTGGTCGAGTTGTCGCATATGGTGATGGGCCCGACCTGCGGGATGATTCTCGGCGACCTCGGCGCCGAAGTGATCAAGGTCGAACCGCCGCGCGGCGACGGCACGCGTCGTTTGCTCGGCACCGGCGCGGGCTTTTTTCGCACCTTCAATCGCAACAAGAAAAGCGTGGCGCTCGACCTCGATAGCGAAGCGGGACTGGCCGCGCTGCACAAGCTGGTCGATACGGCCGATGTGTTCGTCGAGAACTTCAAGCCCGGCCGCATGGCGAGCCTCGGTCTCGATTACGCCTCGCTGCGCGAGCGCAATCCGAAGCTCATCTACGTCTCGCACAAAGGCTTCCTGAACGGTCCATACGAACACCGTCTGGCGCTCGACGAAGTCGTGCAGATGATGGCCGGCCTCGCGTATATGACGGGACCGGTGGGCCGCCCGTTACGCGCGGGCAGTTCGGTCAACGACATCATGGGCGGCATGTTCGGCGCGATCGGCGTGCTTGCCGCCTTGCACGAACGGCACGCGAGCGGCCGCGGCAAGGAAGTGCAGAGCGCGCTGTTCGAGAACTGCGTGCTGCTCTCCGCGCAGCACATGCAGCAGTTCGCCGCGACCGGCGTGCCCGCCGCGCCGATGCCCGAGCGCATCAGCGCATGGGCCGTGTACGACGTGTTCACGCTCGCCAACGAAGAGCAGATGTTTATCGCCGCGACCGGCGACGGTCAGTGGCGCGCGCTGTGCGCGATTCTTGGCCGCGCGGATCTGCTGGCCGACCCGCGCCTCACCACCAACAACGACCGCGTGCAGGCGCGCGAATGGTTGCTGCGGACGCTCGGTGAAACGTTGCGGCAGTTCGAAGGCGCGGCACTGGTGCCGCAGTTCGAGCGTGACCACATTCCGTTCGCGTCGATCACGAAACCCGAAGAGCTGTTCGACGATCCGCATCTGAACGAGAGCGGCGGTCTCGCTCGCCTGACGCTCGACGACGGCAGCGAAACCGCCATGCCGCTGCTGCCGATTTCGCTCGACGGTGCGCGTCTGCAACCGCGTCAACCGATCGCGAAGATTGGCGAGCACACCGCGCAAGTACTACGCGATCTGGGCTACGACGAAGCGCAGATCGCGGCGCTGAACGGCGGCTCGAATCAGATGCCGCGTGAAGCCGCTGCCTGAGCGCTGTGCCCGGTGCATCGAACTTAGTCAAATCAATCTCATCCGGCGCGAGACCGGACCAAGGAGACAGACGATGAAGTCGTCGAATCAAGCGGTGTATGCAACGGCGGTCGGCGATGCCGGCGCGCTCGGCGGATTGCCCTCCGGCGCGGGTGCATCTGCGAATGGCCTTGCCGACGAAATCGCGCTGGACGGCGCGCGCATTTCCGCGCGGCTCGACCGCCTGCCGGCCACGCGGTCGATCTGGAAGCTGGTGATGCTGCTGAGCCTCGGGCTCTTCTTCGAACTGTATGACCTGATGTTCTCCGGTTATATCGCCCCGGGACTCGTGCGCAGCGGCATTCTCACCGCGACGACACACGGGTTGTTCGGCACGAGCGGCGTGGCGAGTTTCATTGCGGCGTTGTTCGCGGGTCTGTTCATCGGCACGGCCGCGTGCGGGTTTCTCGCCGATCGCTTCGGCCGTCGAGCGATCTTCACGTGGTCGCTGCTCTGGTACACGGCGGCCAACATCATCATGGCGTTCCAGGATACGGCGCTTGGGCTCAATCTGTGGCGTTTCATCGCGGGGATCGGCATTGGTGTGGAGATCGTCACGATCGGCACGTACATCTCCGAACTCGTGCCGAAGCATGTGCGCGGACGCGCGTCGGCGTGTTCGCAGGCGGTCGGGTTTTGCGCGGTGCCGATCGTCGCGTTTATGTCGTATCTGCTGGTGCCGCATCGTTACTTCGGTCTCGATGGCTGGCGTCTGGTCGTGCTGACCGGCGTGGTCGGCGCGATCGTGGTGTGGTGGATCCGTCTGCGTCTGCCGGAGAGCCCGCGCTGGCTCGCGCAAAAAGGCCGCATCGATGAAGCGGACGCGATCATGACGCGGCTCGAAGCACGCGTCGAGCGCGAGTACGGACGGCCGCTGCCGGAGCCGGCGTTGCCCGAACCAGTGCGCGCACGGGCGGCGTTTCGCGATCTGCTGGTGCCGCCGTACCGCAAACGCACGTTGATGCTGATCATCTTCCACGTGTTTCAGACGATGGGGTATTACGGTTTCGCGAACTGGATTCCGACCTTGCTGATCAGACAGGGCATTACGGTGACGACGAGTCTGATGTACGCGAGCATCATCGCGATTGCCGCGCCGCTCGGGCCGTTGCTGGGCTTGCTGATTGCCGACCGCTTCGAGCGCAAGACGGTGATCATCTGCATGGCGGCGGTGAATGTGGTGTGCGGGCTGGCGTTCAGCCAGGCGCGCGAGACGGTCCTGCTGGTGAGCCTGGGCGTGTGTCTCGTGCTAGCGGGAAATATTATTTCGTATAGCTATCACGCGTATCAGGCCGAGTTGTTTCCGACCAGTATCCGGGCGCGGGCTGTGGGATTCGTTTATTCGTGGAGCCGGATTTCGGCGATGTTCTCCGCGTTCGTGATCGCGGGATGTTTGAGCCGCTTTGGCGTGGACGGCGTGTTCGTGTTTATTTCCGGAGCGATGGCAGTGGTGATGCTGGCCATTGGAATGCTCGGGCCGAAGACACGAGACGTGGCGCTGGAGGATATTTCGAAGTAATTCGCTGACGAGAATGCCCGCCGGTGTGTGGCGGGCTTGCTTGCTTTAGTGCTTCTTCTGCGTTGCTGACACGCTCGGTGCTACGCGGATCGGCGGCGCGCCGGATGGCGAAGTGGCGGGTTGGGGTTTCTTCGCCTGCTTCGGTTTCTTGACTTCGCGGTTACTGCGCATTTGACCTTTTGCCATGATGGACTCCCCAATTGGCGGTTTTTGCTCTACATACGAGCAATACGCTAGTGTGCGCCTGTTTTAGCACTTTATGTTGGGGTTTCTGTTTTCCGGGCGCTTGCCTGGCTTGGGTCGCAGCGAAACTTACATCAGACCCAGCAGCCTGGCCGGCGCACAAGTCACGCAAGAAATCTGGCCGGTTTTTTCCAGTGCGATGAAAGCAATTGCCAGCGCCACGAGAATAATCGACGCGACGGCGAATATCTGTTTCTTGCGCGAGCGTCGCGAAGCGGTTTCGGCAACGGCCGCGATCTCAGGCACGGCAGCCACGGTCTGCACCGCTACTGCGGGCTCCGCATGCAGCGCGTCGACATCCTTGACGAGTTCCGAGAGCACGCCCAGTTTTTTGCCCACAATCTTTCGCTTGAGATGGACGCGCTTGAGTTCGCTCTCGAGTTCGGTGAAATACGACTCCAGCGAATTCGATTCGGCTTTCAACCGTTCGAGCATCGACGATACGTCTTCGGCTGCTTCAGGTGTGGGGAGGGGAATGTTGTGATTCCAGCTTTCAGCGATCGGATTTCTGTAGTTCATCTGGTAGGTGTTGCTCACGTCTTACCTCGCCCGCTGAGATTACTGGCCTATCGACCGTTTAAAGGAATAGTGGATTGTAGGCAGCCCAAACTTGCTTAGCTATAAGACAAATCTCAAGGTATTGGTGCGATCCTGCGACATCGTGGCTCGTTTTCGATACCGATCTTGCGGTGCCTGTTTCGAACGGTCAAAAAAAGAACGTCAGCCGGCCCATGAGCCGGCTGACGTTTTCATGTCCGCCGAGTACCCGAATCCGGGTCTGTCAACCGCGCGTCTTACATAGCGGCGTAACCCACCGGCGTCGTCGCGTTGGCCTTGGCGACCGACGCATTGTTCGACACCACATACACCGGCGATTCGGTCAGGTTGAGCGTCAGCACACCATTGCTGTAGTTCGCATTGGTTGCGTTGCCCATCATGTCGACCACCTTCACGGTGCCGCTCGTGCCCGGCGCGTCGACGTTGAGGCTGTACGCGACGCTATAGGTCGAGCTGAAGCCCGCACTCGCGCTCCACACGTTATTGTTGTGCGCCCACAAGGCGGTGACGACCGCGCCGTTGCCCACTTGCTGGAACGCGTAGGCGTAGACGCCGGTCGGCGTGCCGTTCACCGGACCGAGTGTGGTGGTGCCGTCGAGCGTGTGCGTCATCGCGCTGATCGCCATGGCGACCGGCTTCGGACTGATATTGGTCGCGCCGTACGCGCCTTGCGCATCGCTCAGGTCGAAGAAGGTGCCGTAGCCGACTTCATCCGGATAGTCCGCGCCGTAGAACACGTAGGTCTGATCCGCGCCTTCGCCGAGCGTGATGATGTGCATGCGCGCCGCGACCGCCGCTTGTGCGTACAACACGTTCGCGGTCGGATAGTTCGGACCGTACGACGTGCCGAGGTCGTAGCTGATGCCCGCTTCCGTCGAGAACAGATGCATGCCGGTCCGATAGTCGGTGGCCATTTCCGCGCGCAGGTTGCGCATCTGGCCGCGCAATGAACCGTCGGCGGTGGACGGGTCGCTGTCGTAGCGCTCAGGCGGATGCGACGGCGACGTGCCCGCGTCGTAGTAACCATGCGTGGCGACCGCGTCGATGTATTGGCCGAAGCCGAGCGACGCGAGGCGCTTCAGGTGCGAAGTGGTCAGGCTCGGGAAGGCATCGGCCGGGCCCATCACCATCGCGTGCGGGTCGGTCGAATGAATGCCCTGGTAGGCCGCCTGGTACAACGCGACAAAGTTGGCGTCGGTGTCGGTCCACATCTGGTTCGGTTCCCACGTCACCTGATAGTAGTTCGCCGACTGGGTCGGGAAGTACGCGGCGCGAATCGCGTTCGATTCCGTGCCGACACGGCTCATATAGCTCTGGTAGTACGACATGTCGGTCGGCAGCGTCGTGTCGTCCTGGAAGGCGCCGGTGCTGCTCGCCCACGCGGGAATGCCGTCGAGGCGGATCAGGCGCATCACGTTGCCGCTCTTGTAGAACGAGTCGAGATTATTCGCCGACGGGTTGAACGTGTTCGGTCCGTTCGGTTCCGTGCTGGAGAGCTGGCGATCGTCGATGGTCGACGAAATGCCCAGCGCGGCGAGCAGCGGACCGTTGTCGTTCGCGCCCTGCATGCCGAAGCGATGCTGCTCCTGGCGCGCATACGTCACGGCCGGAACGACGCCGGACAGGTTCGGCGTGATGCCGAAGCTGGCGATGCCGACCGGACGCGTGCCGGCTTGCGGCAACTGTCCGCCGTTCCTGGCCAGCGTGCCCGTCGCCGCGAAATAGCCGGCGAGTGTCGAGCTGCAATCGAACGTGATGGTTTTCGCGCCGCTCGGCACGGCGGTGCTGCCGCTCGCGGCGACGCGGCCGAGCGTGTCGGTGACGGCCCAGTTCAGCGTATCCGCGCTCGGCGCGTTGGTGTTGAAGACGAGCTGGAAGGTGCCGCCGGACGCGAAAATGCGCGTGCCGTCGGCGCTCGGCGTATCGGCCGAGATCGTTGCGCTGCCCGAGCCGCCCGACGTGGTCGGCGAGGCGCAGCTCATCGCCGCGGTGGCGCCCGTGGCGCTCAATGCAGCGGTGCCGGTGCTGGCGTTGCCCGCGGCGGAGGTGCTGGCCGAACTGCTTGAACCGCTGGTGCCGCCGGACTGGGCTGCCGCAGTGCTGGCGGCGCCGTTACTGCCGCCGCCACCGCCGCCGCATCCGGCGAGTGCGAGAGAGAGTGTCGAGAGTAGGAGTAGTCGTGATTTCATCAATCTGTAAGCAATGCGTTAGCTGATCATGCGTCGACGTCCTCGCGCAAAGCGCGTTGGGGAGGTCGAGCGAACAGCGGGGTTCATTTGCAAGCCAGCCGATGACCGAGGCTTCGACACTGGCGTCCTGAGCGCGCAGCGTCGTGACTGCGCGGGGGTGATGCCTTCCCGGGATGCCGGCTCCGAAGCGCTTCTGTGCAAGAAGCGTTTGTCATACGAAACCGCACCGCTGACATGAGCGGGTTTTGGCGGAATCGGACGACCGGGGAAAGTACGACGAAAACGGCCAGCCTATTGAGGAGTAGCGCGATTCAGATCGCAGCACGTGAAGTCACCGCGCGAGCTGACGAACTTTTTACTGTCCGTAGGCTGAAACAGTCCAGTTTGGGAAGAATCGACCGCAACGATACGCATTAGTATGCTTAAAAGACGTAACGAGTCGTTACGTATGAACATTAATGCAGTACTAATTGCTTTGTTCGTACGAACATATCTGTCAGGCGAGACTAGTATTTGTCCGCCACATCGAATTAGGGTCGTAAAAATTTGAAACGGATGCCTAACTATCCAGCGAGATCAATCGACTGAGAAATGGGCGTTAGCGCTCATTGGTCAGCCGAAAAGCTCTTAGGGTTGGCGTAAAAGTGCTGGACCTTGGGTGTAAGGTTTCTTCGCGACATGGACTTCGCAGCGGAACTGTCGCTGTTTTACGAAAGCATTGATGCGCTCCGAAAAGCGGGGCGCGCCACCACGATGTTGGATGCCGGCGTTATTTTGCGTCTGCAATAACGGGGGCGGCATCCCTCCGCTGCGCAAAAAAGGCGGTTATCCAGAGAGATAGATCGTGAGGATTCTTCAACTGGTTCATGCACCGCGTTTGTCCGGGGCGGAAGTACTCGTAAAGGGATTGGCCATTCATCATCAGCGCGGTGGCCATGAGGTCTGCATGACATCGCTGCTCCCGGAGCAGGAGGATTTCGCCGCCATTCACGCAGAACTTCAGGCGGCCGGTGTCACGTGTCTGTTTCCCGAGGTTCGCTACGGCAGGGTGGGAAAGCTGCTGCACCTGTATCGCGTGGTGCGGCGGTTCCGGCCGGATTTCATCGTGGCTCACGCCACGCTTGCCGCGCTTTATGTGCGCCTTCTGCCGGTCCATACGCCGATCGCATGGGTCATGCATTCTGGCGTCAACGATTTCGAGAACGGTGCGCTCAAGCGCGCCGAACGCCTGCTCTCGCGACGCGCGAGAGCCGTCATCGGCGTGTCGCAGCAGAATATCGACGACTACCTTCGGGAGATTGGCCGCCATCCCTCCATGGTCGTGATTCCGAATGGTGTGGATGCGCAATTGTTCTCGGAAGACAACGACGTCGTCGCGCCAGATATCGGCGTGCACCCGAAGCAGATCGTCCAGCTCGGCCGCTATATCGAAGGCAAGAGCCAACTGGACACGATCCGCGCGTTCGAGCGCGTGTTGCAATCGGAGCCGGAGGCACGTCTGTTGTTGTGCGGCGTCGTCGAAGATCTCGACTATCACAGAGCGGTGCTGTCGCTGGTTCGTCAGCTCGGCCTGGAAAGCAGCGTGACGGTGGGCGGGCCGCGTTCCGACGTCGCCGCGATTCTGCGCGCCTCGCGCGTCTTCGCGATGCCGTCGCGTTTCGAAGCACAGAGCATTGGTTTTCTTGAGGCGCTTGCGTCGGGCATTCCAGTCGTGGCGAGCCGGATTCCCTCGTTCGGTTTTGCGAGCGCGTTTGCCGGCGTCAGTCTGGTCGACACGACCGATGCGGAAGCCTACGGCCGCGCTCTGTTGCACGCGCTCGACACGCCGCGCGCGAACCGGCAGCTGGCCGGCTACACGCTGCACGACACCGCGGATCGTTACATGACGATCGCGCGCAAGTTCGTCCACCCGCTCCGGGTTTCGGCCTGACGTCGATCGGGCCGGCCGGCTTGCGTAACGTTATTGCGCGAGCCGGTCGATTCGCACGGTCTCCGAGAAAAGCCCCGGCAGTTTGCCGAGTTCCTGCACTTCGCCCAGCGTCAGGCCGTTTCCGGATGGATAGCGCGTGATTGCCGGTGCGCCGCCGGTGAAATAGAAATCGCCGAGGGTCGCGTCGGTCCGTCGAAACAGCACGAGTGCCGCCCCCCGTTTGTCACGCACGAATTCCGGAAACACATCCGACCACGACATGCCGTGCAATGTCGCCGCCTGGGCCGGCGCGCTCGCCGCGCCGCTCAGGTCGAGCGTGGCTACATCGATCATGGCTTCTTCGCTCGATTCGTCCAGATGCGGCGTCAGCAGAATCAGCGTGTTGCTGTCGCGGCCATGCACGGCGCCCATTGTCACTTTCACGAAGCCGGGGGCAAAAGTCGCCGGCAACACGTTGCGCTCGCCGACACTCATGCGCGCGCCCTCGTTGACGATCGGCGTGAGCGCGAGGCGTCCGCCGGCGCCGTCCACCGCGACTAGCGAGGCGCGCGAGCCGGCCGTTTCGCGAGTCAGCAGATTAACGTTCTGCGGCAGATTTCTGGCCTGCGCCCAGAGCACCGGCGCCGATCCCGTTGAGATGCCCGATCCTTGCGCAGACGCCATCCACAGATCGAGCCCGCTGTCGGGCCGCTTCTGCGCGATCAGCACGCTGGCCCGTCCGGTGCCGGTAAAGTTCGCCGCCACATATTGCTGCGTCAGTTCGGGCCTGAACGCGTTGCTCGTCTGCAGCCAGAGGCGTGGAGGCTCGAACGATTCGCCGGTACTGCGAAGCAACCAGAACGCGGTCCCGCCCTGGCGCGCCGCGACGATCATCAGATCCGCCTTGCCGTCGCCGTCGAAATCACCGAGCAGGAAGCGCACGCTGTCGAAGCACAGTTTGTCGCCGGCGCAACTCGGCGCGCTCGCCCGGGGATCGAAGGGGACGGCGCTCGCGTACCACAGCGCGGGCGCCGAAGCCTTGGTGAGCGACGCGGCATACACGTTGAATCCTGGGCCGTCGTGTTGCCGCTGCACGTACACCACGGACTGTTCCCCCGAGCCGCCGATGTCGCCGACCATCGCCGCGGCGAGCCTCAGGTCGTTCGCCTGCGTGTGTTGCGTGGTGGCCCAGCGGTAGCGCGTGGTGAGCGCGGTGCAGCCGCGCATGGTGAGCTTGCCGTCGTTTTCGCCGAGACAATGCCGCATCGGCGTATAGACGAGGCCGAAGTCCCACGGCGTCCAGCTTTGCGCCACGTCCCATTGATCGCAAGTCTCCGCGACCAGGTAGCCGTCGCGCTCGGCGATACATTGCGAGGTCGCGACGCTCACGAGCGCGGCGTTGCGCGTATTGCCGGGATACACGGTCAGCGGATCCCATCGCCATTGCTGCGCGGACGAGTCCGTGCAGGCGGCGAGCGCCGGCGCGCGGCCTGGTCCCGCGGAAGTCAGGCAGCGGCTCGCCGCCGCGTTGAACAACTGGATCGGATGAGACACAAAATCCGGCACGCGGCGATCGGTGCGATCGTCAACCACATAGCGGCGCGAAATCCAGTTGCCGTCCCACTGAAACTCGCCGAATACGTGGGACGACTCGCTGCCGTCGATGGAAAAATAGCTGGCGACGATGTCACGCTTGCGCTGCACTTCGGCAGCGGGAAGATTACCGGGCCAGCCGCCGGTCGGATAGGTGACGTGATAGACGATCGGCACGCCTTTGCCGAGTGTCTGCGCGACGTGGCGAGTAATACGCGCCGAATAGATATGATCGGGATGCTCGATAAACGGCACGGTGTCCGGATTGAGCGTGTAGATCAGCGTCGCCGGCGCAAGCATCGCTTTTAAAGTAGCCGACAAGGAATCGCGATCGTATTTCACACGCACGGAGCCGTCCGCGTTCATCGGATACGTGGAGATCGTGGCGTGTTGTTCCCACAACAGGCCGAGCGGTACGCGGCCGCCGCGCACGGCGCCGCCGGGTAGGCGAAGTTCGAGCAGGCGCACTTGCGGCCTGGCCTTCAGCACCATCTGATGCACGAGCTTGCCGGCAATCGTAACGTTTGATTCGAGCCACTCGTCGGGCACGCCGGCCATGCGCGCATAAGCGAGGCGTGAGGCCCGCTCGCGGGTTTGAACGTAAGCGAAATCCGCACCGTTGGCACCGCCGATCAGATGCACCGTGGTGATGCACCAGCCCGCGTCGAGACGCTCGCTGATGGCGGGGTCGACGAAGAGCAGATCGTCGTCGAGGTGCGCGACTACCGTGACCAATGTGCCGGGGCCGCACTCGGCCGCGCGCGCCGCGCCCGGCAGGAAGGCGAAGAAGAGAACCGCGAGAAAAGCAAAGAATGAATCGCGAACGAGCGGGCTTGCCGATAATCGCATGGTGATTCGAGCTCTGACGGTGAGCTCGCATCATACTGCGGCGGCCATGACCGGCACGTTGCCGAACTCACAGTCCGTCGCAAATCGCGCCCTGGCGCGGGTTCAGCCTCGTGCGACGGCCTGCGGCTGCGTTAGAGGAAGTAGGCTTTGGTGTTGTCGTGGACGTCCGCGCGCGCGAGCAGTTCCGAAGGCGCAAGCCAGAGATATTCGCTGTGCTGCTCGGGCCGTCCGAGCGGCGCGGTGCCCGGGAGCGTGAGCGAATAGGCGAGCACGATGTAATGCGTCGACACGTCCGGCTCGCCCGCGAAATTGTCGCTGTAGTGATGCTCGAACACGCCTTCGAAGCGCGCCGTCGAGCGTGCCAGTTTCGCGACCCCCAGCTCGGCGTCGGCGATGCGGGCAAACGCGGCGTCGAGTGTTTCGTCTTTGTGGATGCGACCGCCGGGAACGAACCAGGTGCCACGGGCAGGGCGGTTGCGGCGGCGGCCTACCAGCACGCGCCCTTGCGTATCGCTGACGATCAGATCGAACGCAACCAGAGGCGTGAGGCGGACCACGTCCAGGAAATCGATCTCGGTCAACAGCATGTCATCTCCCGCGTTTCTCGCGCCGGTTGAACGCGTCATCAGCTAATAGTCGCGATGGTGATCATCGTGTCGCGTGAGCCGGCCCGACACGCTCGTCAGAAAAAGCGCGAGCACAATCGCGCCGATCGTCGCGAAGAGAAACGCGCCGATCAACGCGGCCAGTATCAGCGTCATCCATGCAAGGCCGTTCATGTCTCGGCTCCGGCGTGTTGGTAGGCATGCTAACGTGCATCCGCTTGCATACTATGTGCGCCAGTCGCCGCAGAGGCTGTCCCATCACGCCGAAGTATCGGCACATCGCGCCGCTAATGCGCCACGTAACCCTCGGGCGTGGTGACAGCGTCCTTGAAGACGTCGGCGTTGCTGGAGACGACATAGACCGGCGCGGGCGAGAGTTGCAGGTTAGCCACGCCGTCGCGGTACGGCAAGCTCGTCGCGTTGCCCATCATGTCGAACGCCGTCACTTCGCCGGCCGTGCCCGGCGCATCGACTCGCAGACGATAGTCCACGCTGCGACTCGCGTCGAAGCCGCTTTTGGCGTTCCACCTGTCGTTGTCGTGCGTCCATAGCGCGGTCACGATCTTGCCACCGCCAAGCCGGCGGAACCCGTAGGCGTAGACGCCTTTGGGCAGATCCTTGAGCGGGCCGAGCGTGTCGGTGCCGTCTATGATCCGCGTCATCGCCGCCACCGCCAGCGCCGCGGGTTTCGGGCTGATGCGGGCCGGACCGTAGGCGCCTTTCGGATGATCGAGCTCGAAGAAAATCCCGTAGCCGGGCGCGGCGTCCGGCATATCCGCCAGATAGAACACGTAGGTCATGTCGGCGCCTTCGCCTAGCAGGATCAGATGCGTGCGCGCCGTCACGGCAGCTTGTGCATACAGCACGTTCGCGCCCGGATAATTCTTGCCATACGACTGCCCGATGTCGTAGCTGATGCCCGTTTCGGTCACGAAGAGCGGCGCGCCGGGCTTCAGGTACAGGCGCATTTCGTGGCGCAGCGCGCGCATTGCGGAGGGCAGCGCGCCCGGCACGGTGCCCTGATTGCCGGTATCCGCGACGCGCTCGGGCGGGTGCGAGGGCGTGGTGCCGATATCGTAGTAACCGTGAATCGTCATGCCATCCATATAGCGGCCGATGCCTTGCGGGCCGAGCTTGCGCATCCACGTGACATTACCCTGCACTGACGAATAGGTCGGACCCATGACCACCGCATGCGGATCCGTCTGATGGATGCCCTCCCAGACGGCCTTGTACATGGCGATGAAATTCGCATCCGTGTCACGCCACGGCAGACCGCCGTCCGCGTCCGGTTCCCACGTCACCTGATAGTAGTTATCGCGCTGTTTGGGAAAGTAAGTCGTGCGCACGCGATTCGACTCGGCGCCGACCTTGGCCATGTAGTCCTTCATCTGCGCGAGCGATTTCGGCGCATAGCTGTGCGTCTCCGTCTTCGTTGGACTCGCCCACTGCGGAATGCCGTCGAGCTGGATCAGCCGGAGCAGGTCGCCGCGCCGGAAGAACGGCGTGAGCTGTTTGCTGGCGGGCTCGAACGTGCCCGCTTGTTTCGGCTCCTCCATATACCAGTTGCGATTGTCGTTGACCCATGTGAGGCCGAGCGCGGTATAGACCGGCCGGTAGCCGTCGCCGTCGCAGCAGTGTTGCCCCGGCGCAAGATAAGCCGCGCCCTGACCGCCGAAGCGGTGCAGATCTTCATACGGAAAACGCACGACGGGTAACGCAGCGGACGCATCGGGCAGCACGCCGAACGTCGCGATACCCGCGGGGCGCGTGCCGCGCGATTCGAGCTGACCATGAGCACGTTCCAGCGACGCGGACACCGCGAAGTAGCCCGCCACGCTCGACGCGCAGCTCAACGTGGACAGCGTCGCACCCGCCGCGACGGGAAAGCGTCCGCTGGCGCGCACGGCATTCCACGTGTCGCGTATCTGCCAGTTGAGCGTGTCGCCTTGCGTCGGGCGCGTGGCGAAAACCAGCGCAAACGGTTTGTTCACCGCGAACAGACGCGTGCCGTCGCTGGGCGTATCGGCTTCGAGCAGATCGCCGTTCGCGGCAGCAGGTACTTGCGATGAAGGCGACGAGCAACGCAGCCCTTGTCCGGGTGGCGCCTTCAGGTCTATTGGCGTGGCAGATTGCATTGCGGCGCTCGGCGCTGCGTCCTGCTTCGCGACAGGCGCGGGTGCATTGCTCGCCGCCGCCGGCGCCATCGCGCAACGTTTCTCCACTCCGGGCGCAGGATCGCCGAATACGCCGTTATTGCACTCCGCACTGGTTGAGAACGTTTTGACTACGTGTTGCTCCGGCGTGCCATACAGTACGTCGCGCGTACCGTTGAAACGGCACGTGCCGTACTCCGCCGCGCACGGCGTCCACTTCCTGCCGTCCGCGGTGAATGGGCCATTGCTCACACCATTCGCCTGCGGCGCAGCATCGGCGGCTGCGCATCGGCCGGCCGCGAAGCCAAGCAGAATGGCGGCCACTGCCGGGATAGCGAGGGCCATTCCCTGCCGTACTCCGCCACCGATAAAGGCGCCGTTGCGGTTTCGCGGCGCGTGCTGTTCGCGTACATTCGACATGTGCTCCCCGTGTCGTTCGCTGTCCTTCCAGGCGCCACAGACGCGTCGCCCAATTACTAGTTCACCAGGTCAGAGCCGCCTCGTGTGACGCCTTCGTGCAATGTGTTGCGGAAACCGCATAGTGTATTTCCGCACTCCGTTGGCGGAAATAGTCCGGTCCCGTCTCGACACATTCCGCCATTGGCCCGTCTATTGCCGTGCGACCTAAAGGTATCTTATTTGTGTGTTTCAGGTTTGAAACATTAATCGTCACGTTTATATGCGTGCGATCCAATAACAACCAAGTAAATAATTTTGTCGAACTCTCAAGTGTTTATATTGGTTGTTCGTTTTACTTATTGCCATCCCCGCGCATATATCGTCAGAAGAAACCAGAGTGGGCACGGGCTGCGGCAGACGTCGGGATTGCAAAGCCGGTTGCACTCATTCTGACGCCCTGATGGGAAAAAGTCACTTCAAATCCACTTCGCGATGGATAGATCAAATTGTAACTGCGCCGTTTTCGAGTAGTCGTAGTGTGTGCGGTGGCGTACGAAATGGCGTTTTTATTTGCATTAACATTCGCAGAATGCAAATTCATTCCTATGCGGAATCGGCAATTAATTCGTTGAAAAAGACGGCGGTTGCGGGGTTGTTCCGAAAATCCCTGGTTGGTCACCCTGTCCATACGCCAACATGTCTGCGCTTTCGGTCATGGCGGCTAAGTGCTTGAAGGGCGGTGACTATGATGCGCTGCACAGAGGATGGCCTCTCTGCGGCCTTCCAAGGTGAAAAGTAGATCCGTTTTCTGGTGAGAGGATGACTATGACCTGCGCGAGTCTCGAGTCCGCAATGCTGCGCTGGGTGCACGCTCCGAGCAAGGGTATGCGTCGCATCGCGATACTGATGTTCAACGACTGCTCGCTGCAGGGAGCAGGGGTTGTCGCCGAGGTGTTCCAGGCAGCCAACGAAATGGCTTCGTCCGGCTCGGGCGGTTGGTTATACGACGTTTCGTTCCTGTCGGCCGACGGCGGCATGGTGACTTCGTCGTCCGCGCTGCGGGTCTGGACTGACGGACTCGACGCGCGGCATTACGGCGGTTTCGACGCGTTGTATGTTGCGGGTGGCAAAGGCGCATTGGCTGCCGCCAACGACGAACGCCTGATTGCGTGGCTGCGCCGTGTGCGCCGCAATACCGGCATGATCCGGCCGATCGCGGAAGGTCGCGCGTTGCTCGAGGCGGCGTTCGTGCCCGACAACCACGAGCTTGGCGATGCGCATGCGCAGTCGGCGCCGACGCCGACGCGCCAGCCTGAGCAGACGGCCGATGCGGGCGATCGTCTCGAATCGATGCGAAGCGCGCTCGCCATGATCAAGCGCGATCTCGGCGGCGCCACCGCGCGTACCGTCGCCGAGCGCCTGCTGGCGGACTCATGCTCGAATCTCGCGCCGCTGCTCGGCGAAGACGGCGGCCTGAGTCCTGGCGACAAGGTGCGCGCGGCAGCTCGCTGGCTGCAAGAGAATTGCCAGCAGGCGATTTCGATTGCCGACGCGGCGCAGTTCGCCGCGATGAGCGAGCGCAACTTTCTGCGCCGCTTCAAGATGGAAATGGGCATTACGCCCTCGAGTTTTCTGTTGCACGAGCGCCTTGCGGTGACCTGCAGCCTGTTGACCGAATCGGAATTGCCGGTCGACAAGATAGCCCGCCGCACCGGCATGGGCAACGGCGATCGACTTGCGAAAGTGTTTCGTAAGCGGATGAGAATTTCGCCGACCGAATTTCGAATTCAAAGTCGCCGACTAGTCGGCGAATAGCGACGGGGCCAGCCGGCGGGCCGTGTGGCAACACGGCATCCGGTCCGTACTTCCATCGACTTTGGGAATTATAAGGAATGCGAATATGTTGACTCAGGGAGCTGTAGGCGCCGCGTCGGCCGGCACGCATGCTGCGGGTGCCGCGACGGCGGGCGCGGGTTCCACGCGCATTGTTCCAGTCATTCTGGCGGGCGGCTCCGGCACGCGCCTGTGGCCGGTATCGCGGGAAAACTATCCGAAGCAACTGATCGACGTCGTCGGTTCCGACTCGCTGCTGCAAGCTACCGCGCGGCGCATGGACGGCTTTCCGGCCGGCTGGAGCGTGGATGCCTCGCCGATCATCGTATGCGGCGAAGAACATCGCTTCGTGATCGCAGAACAACTTCATGAAAATGGCGTCGACGCTCGTCTTATTGTCGAGCCGGCTCGTCGCGATACGGCGCCCGCATTGACGCTGGCGGCGTCGCTGGCGTGCTCGGGCGGCCGCGACGCGATTCTCGTCGTCATGCCGGCGGATCATTCGATATCCGACGTGCCCGCCTTGCAGGCCGCGCTGGAACTCGCAGCGCGCTACGCCGAGCAGGGTTCGATCGCGACACTGGGCGTGCCGCCCACGCGCCCCGACACCGGCTTTGGTTATATCCGCGTCGGCGCCGAACTGGCGGGCGGCGGCCATGCGATCGACGGTTTCGTTGAAAAGCCCGCGGAAGAACTCGCGGCGAAGTACGTGGCGGCGGGCATGTACTGGTGGAACAGCGGCATCTTCATCGTCCGCGCCAGCGTGTGGCTGGACACGTTGAAGCGTCTGCAACCGGACATGCACTCGGCCTGCGAACGCGCATTCACGGGCGGCCGCATGGACGGTGCGTATTTCCGGCCGCTGATCGATGCATTTCTCAGTGCGCCCGCCAACTCGATCGACTACGCGGTGATGGAGCGCCTCACCGAGACTGTCGGCCCCGAAACGCCAGACAGCGCGCCGGCGACGCCGGCAGGCGTCGTGATCGGACTGAATGCCGGCTGGTCCGACCTGGGTTCCTGGGACGCCGTGTGGGCCGCGATGGAGAAGGACGTCAACGGTAACGCAGGACGCGGCCGGGTGACCTTCGAAGGAGCGGTCTCGAGCTATGCGCATTCGGAAGGCCGGCTGGTTGCCTGTGTCGGCACCACCAATGTCGTGGTGGTCGAAACCGCGGACGCGGTGCTGGTGGTCGACCGCTCGCACGTGCAGGACGTGAAGGGGCTGGTGTCGCGCATCAAGGCGCAGCACGCGCCGGAGGCCGATGCGCACCGCAAGGTGCGCCGTCCTTGGGGTTTCTACGATTCGATTGACCATGGCGAGCGTTTCCAGGTCAAGCGCATCGTGGTGACGCCGGGCGCGCAACTGTCGTTGCAATTGCATCACCACCGCGCGGAACACTGGGTCGTCGTGCGCGGCACGGCGCTCGTCACACGCGGCGAAGAGCAGTTTCTGTTGAGCGAAAACGAATCGACCTATATCCCGCTCGGCATCAAGCACCGGCTCGAAAACCCGGGCAAGGTGCCGCTCGAAATCATTGAAATCCAGTCAGGCGCTTATCTCGGCGAAGACGACATTGTGAGGTTCAACGACAACTACGGCCGCTGCTCCTAAACAGCACGCCGGATTCAACTGCGGACAAGAACGGCAAGAACGAGGTGACCAGAATGCGCAAGTTTCAGGATTTGCTCGCGCGAGTTTTCGATGTTGCATTGGTATTGGTGGGTGCGGCGGTGGCGTCGCAGATCCGCTTTGACTACCTCGCTCAATCCGGATTCTATTGGGCCCTCGTGATGTTTTCCGCCGCGTTCGCGTTGGCTATCTTTCCGGCATTCGGCGTGTACGAATCATGGCGCGGCCGCTCCAAGCTGGTGCTGGCCGGCCAGGTGTCGCTCGCGTGGCTGATGGTGCAGGTCAGCGCGCTGGTGCTGATGTATTCGCTGCATCGTATCGACTTCGTGTCACGGCTGTGGTTCTCATACTGGACGGCGGTGACCGGCGGCCTGCTGATCGCATACCGCCTGATGACGCACGCCGTATTGGCGAGGGCACGCAGCGCGGGACTGAATCTGCATCAGGTCGCGATTGTGGGCAGCGGCTCGCAGTGCGACGCGATCATTCGCCGGATCAACGCCGCGCCGACTACCGGTTTTCGCGCCACGGCCGTGTACAACGCGCGTCCGGATGTGTCGCCGGTCGCGAGCGCCGGAGTCCCGGTGTTCGACACGGTCGACGCGCTGGCCGGCTACATGCGGACCAACGACGTCCACGAACTGTGGCTGATGCTGTCGCTTTCCGAAGAGCCGCTGATCTGTTCGCTGGTCAGCGAATTCCGCGACGACCTGGTGAACATCCGTTTCATGCCGGACGTGCGCAGCCTCGCGCTATTCGAGGGCAGCGGCGTGATCGATCTGCTCGGCGTGCCGGCGATCAATCTGGTGGCTTCGCCGCTGTCCGCGAACTCAATGCTGAAGAAGGAAATCTTCGACCGCCTGTTCGCCTTGACCGCCTTGATCGCGCTCGCGCCGGTCATGCTCGTCATCGCGATCGCGGTGAAGCTGTCCTCGCGCGGTCCGGTTCTGTTCAAACAGAAACGCAAAGGCGCCGACGGTCACGTGTTCACGATCTATAAGTTCCGTTCTATGCGGTTGCACACGGAGCAAAAAGGCACCGTCAGGCAAGCTACGCGTAACGATCCGCGAGTCACGAGAGTGGGCGCCTTCCTGCGCCGCACGAGCCTCGACGAATTGCCTCAATTCTTTAACGTGTTGCGTGGCGACATGTCGGTCGTAGGACCGCGTCCCCATGCACTCGAGCACGACGACCTCTATCAGAAAGTGGTCGCGGGCTATATCAATCGCTACCGCATAAAACCGGGGATCACGGGGTGGGCACAGATCAACGGTTTTCGTGGCGAAACCGACCGCATCGAGAAGATGGAACGTCGCGTCGAACATGACCTGTATTACCTGGGCCATTGGTCGTTCGCGCTCGACATGCGGATTATCGGCGCGACGATAGTCGCCGGACTGGTGCATCGAAACGCTTATTAGTTGTTAACAAAACGCTGCGCGCTTCGTCCCTTGAGGAAAAACGCCGTGGCACAAGGAGGAACATCATGAGCTCGCTTGGTCTACGCACGGGAAGTCTCCTGGTTTTCGCTACGGCAACACTGCTTTCTGGATGCGGTATCGCGCCCGGCCAGCGGATGATCACACCGGCCACCATTCAGGACACCGGTGGTGATTACAGTACTGAGCCGTCGCAGCAACAGCAGATTCCGATTACCGATATCAATCTCGCGCTGCTGCGCAAGATGAACCAGGCGCAAATGGCGTCGACGCTGCCGCCGGCAACGACCGCACTGTTCGGCAAGCCGACCGCTTACAAGGTCGGCCCCGGCGACGTGCTGCAGATCGTCGTGTGGGATCACCCGGAACTCGCGGCCGCGCTCGGCCAGCCGCAGCAGAACGCGAAAACGTCGGACGCCGCAGCCGGCTTCCTGATCGACGAAAACGGCGACGTGCAGTTCCCATATGCCGGTACGGTGCATGTGGCCGGCAAGGACGCCACCACGATCCAGAAGGAGCTCTACAAGCGTCTGAGCAAGGTGTACCAGAAGCCGGAAGTGACGGTGCGGGTGGCCTCGTTCCGCGCGCAGCAGGTTTATGTCGACGGCGAAGTGCGCACGCCTGGCGCGCTGTCGGTCACTGACATTCCGATGTCGCTGACGAACGCGATCGGCCAGGCCGGCGGCCTCAGCGCCAATGCGGATCGCAGCCGCGTGGTGTTGCTCCGCAACGGCGTGCCGTATCAGCTGAACGTGGACGACCTGATCAAGCGCGGCAAAAATCCCTCGGACATCTACCTGCAACCGGGTGACGTGCTGCGGGTGGCATCGCGTGAAGACAGCGGTGTCTACGTGATGGGCGAAGTCAACAAGCCGGCGACCATCCTGCCGATGCGCAACGGTTCGTTGACGCTTTCGCAGGCAATCTCCGACAGCGGCAGCTTCGACTCGAACACGGCTGCGGCGCGGCAACTGTTCGTGATTCGCAACTCGACGAGCGAAACGCCTGAGGTGTACCACCTCGACGCGACCTCGCCGGTGTCGATGGTGCTAGCGAATCAGTTCGAACTGCAGCCGAAAGACGTGGTGTATGTCGGTCAAGGCGGGCTGGTCCGCTTCAACCGTGTGTTGAACCTGCTGCTGCCGGCGATCAATGCGGCTGTAACGGGCGCCGTTCTCGCGAAATAGTAACCGCACAGTGTGAACTTGAACCTCCGGACCTTGTTGGGTGAAGAAAATGGCAATCAACTTTGAAAACCGTTACACCGACGTGTCCGGTCCGGACGAGCTTCACCTGTCGGACTATCTGCGCACGATCGTGCGAGGTTGGCGCACGATCGTCGTGGTGATGCTGATCGCGCTCGCGCTGGGATGCGCGTACGCTTTCCTCGCGCCGCCCACGTATCGCGCGGATGTTCTGTTTCACGTAGAGGACAAGACGGCGAATGCCAATGCGAACGGCAAGGATTCCTTGCCGCCGCTCACCGGCATGTTCGACACCAAGCCTTCGACGGCGGCGGAGATCGAGTTGCTGAAGTCGCGGCTCGTCACGGAAGAGACCGTCAAGAAACTGCACCTCGATATCACGGCTGCGCCGCGCTATTTTCCGGTTATCGGCGGAATGATCGCGGGGTTGGTGAACGGGCAATGGGGCTTCAAGTTGCCGCAGTTCATCAACCTGTCCGGCTATGCATGGGGTGACGAGAGCATTTCGGTGTCGCAGTTCGACACGTCGAAGGAAATGTACGACACGACCTTCACGCTGATTTCCGGCAATGACGGGTCGTACGTGCTGCGGGACAAGAACGGTATTGCGATTCTGTCGGGGAAAGTCGGCGAAACCGTGGAAACGGATACGGCCGACGGCCCGATCACGCTGCGCGTCGATAAGCTGGTCGGCCCTGCCGGCTCGCGTTTCGAATTGCAGCGCGCCTCGACGTTAAGCACCGTGGACCGTTTACAAAAGGCTTTGCTGGTGCAGGAGACCACGCTGCAATCCGGTGTGATCCGCGCGAGTCTGGAAGGCGGCGACGCCGGCTTGACGGCGGCGATCGTCAACAGCATGGCGCGCGAGTTCGTGCGTCAGGATGTGGAGAGCCGTTCGACCGAAGCCGAGCATATGCTGGCCTTCCTCGATCAGCAACTGCCGGGCTTGCGCAAGGAGCTCGACGACGCCGAGCAACGCTACAACAAGTTCCGCAACACGCATGGCACGGTCGACCTGGGCGAAGAAAGCCGCCTGCTGCTGCAACAGATCGTCGATAACAAAACCAAGCTGATGGATCTGCAGCAGCAACGCGCGGAGATGTCGCAACGCTTCACGGCGAATCACCCGGCGGTGGCCGCGCTCGACGCGCAGATCGCCGCATTGCAAGGCGCGGCGGCCAACATGAACCGCAGCGTGGCGGTGATGCCGGATACGGAGCAGACCGCCTTGCGTCTGCTGCGCGACGTGCACGTCGATACGGAGTTGTACACCAATCTGCTGAACAGCGCGCAGCAACTGCGCGTGGCGAAGGCGGGACAGGTGGGCAACGTGCGCGTGGTCGATTTCGCCGAAGCGCCTGATGAACCCGTGCGGCCGAAACGCGTGATCGCGATCCTGATCGCGCTCGGCGGCGGCCTCGTGCTCGGCATTCTGCTGACCTTCTTCAAGCGCGCGATGTACGGCGGCGTGGAACGTCCGGACGAACTCGAAGGCATGCTCGGCGTGCCGGTGTTCGCCGTGGTGCCGCGCAGCCAGACCCAGTTGAAGCTGCAGGAAAACGTCATGCTGCGCCGTCGCGGACTGCATGTGCTGGCGCAGCAGGCGCCTGAAGACATCGCCGTGGAAGGCGTGCGCAATTTGCGCACCTCGCTGCAGCTCTCGCTCGATCACGCCGAGAACAACGTGGTGATGATCACCGGCTCGCGGCCCGATTCCGGCAAGTCGTTCCTCTCGGTGAATCTGGCGGCGCTGGTGGCGTCGGCGAACAAGCGCGTGCTGATTATCGACGGCGATATGCGGCGCGGCGACGTGCACTCGCATTTCGGTGTCGCGCATCAGCCGGGTCTGTCCGACGTGCTGAGCGGCGGCGACCTGAGTTCGATGATTCAGCGCGATGTGCTGCCGGGTCTCGACGTGCTTGCCAAGGGCACGCTGCCCTCGCATCCGGCCGAACTGCTGATGAGCAAGCGCTTCGAAACGATGCTCGAAGAACTGAAGTCGCACTACGACCTCGTGATTGTCGACACGCCGCCGGTTCTCGCGGTGACCGACTCGACGGTGATCGGCAAGTATGCGGGCACGACGCTGCTGGTGGTGCGCCACGGCCGCCATCCGCTCAACGAAGTCATGGAGACGGCCAAGCGGCTGCGCAATGGCGGCGTGGGGCTCAGAGGCGTTCTGTTGACCGATGTGCCGCAGGAAGGTGCGTTCCTCGGCTCGGGCTATCAGGGCGGCTACTACGGCTACGACAGCATCGCCGGTTGAGGCAGCGGCCGACGGCCGGCCGCCCGGCAAAGCCGCGCAGCCAGGCTTCCGGCAGTCGGATTGCAAAGCTTAACGAGGAGAACGCTCCATGAAACGTAAGGTCGCGCTGATCACCGGCATCACTGGACAGGACGGGTCGTATCTGGCGGAACTGCTGCTCGCCAAGGATTACGACGTACACGGCATCAAACGCAGGTCATCCCTGTTCAACACAGACCGGATCGATCATCTTTACCGCGATCCCCACGATCCGGATCAGCGCCTCTTTCTGCACCACGCGGATCTGACCGACTCGACCAGCATTTTGCGCGTGATCCAGCGCGTCGAGCCGGACGAGATTTATAACCTCGCCGCGCAGAGCCACGTTGCGGTGTCGTTTGAGGAGCCGGAATACACCGCCAACGCGGACGGCCTCGGCGCCTTGCGGATTCTCGAAGCGATCCGCATTCTCGGCTTGCAGGAGAAAACGCGCTTCTACCAGGCCTCGACCTCCGAGCTATACGGTCTCGTGCAGCAGGTGCCGCAGTCGGAGACGACGCCGTTCTATCCGCGCAGCCCATATGCCGTCGCCAAGCTGTTCGCGTACTGGACCACCGTCAACTATCGCGAAGCGTACGGTCTCTACGCGTGCAACGGGATTCTGTTCAATCACGAATCGCCCGTGCGCGGCGAGACGTTCGTGACGCGCAAGATCACGCGCGCCGTCGCGCGCATCGCGGTGGGCATGCAGAAGACCCTGTATCTCGGCAATCTGTCGGCGCTGCGCGACTGGGGCCATGCGCGTGATTACGTAGAGATGCAATGGCGCATGCTCCAACAGGAGCAGCCGGAGGATTACGTCATCGCCACCGGCGTGCAATACAGCGTGCGTCAGTTCGTGCAGCACGCCGCCGCTGAACTGGGCGTCACCGTGCGTTTCGAAGGCACCGGCGTGGACGAAATCGGCATCGTCGAAAAGGTGGAAGGGCGCGAGATCAGGATGTCGCCGGGCGACGTGATCGTGCGGGTCGATCCGCGCTACTTCCGGCCCGCCGAGGTCGAGACGCTGCTCGGCGATCCGTCGAAGGCGCATGCGAAGCTCGGCTGGCAGCCGACTACCTCGTTCGCCTCGCTCGTCAAGGAAATGGTGCGCTCTGACTATCAGATCGCGCGACGTGACGCGCTTGTCACGCTGGCCGGATTCACGGCGCTGGAACATCACGAGTAACGGCGATGAACAAACAAGCACGCATCTTCGTCGCCGGCCACCGTGGCATGGTCGGCTCCGCGCTGGTCAGGCGTCTTGTCGCCGAGGGGTATCAGAACGTGATTGCCCGCTCGCGCAAGGAGCTCGATCTCACGGATCAGGCGGCCGTGAACCGCTTCTTCGAAAGCGAAAAGATCGACGTGGTGCTGCTCGCGGCCGCGCGCGTGGGCGGCATTCTCGCGAACGCGACGCAGCCGGGTGAGTTCATCTATGAAAACCTGGTGATCGAAACCAACGTGATCCACGCCGCGTATCGCGCCAAGGTCGAGCGGCTGGTGTTCTTCGGTTCGTCGTGCATCTACCCGAAGCAATGTCCGCAGCCGATCCGCGAGGAGCATCTGCTGACCTCGCCGCTGGAGCCGACCAACGACGCCTATGCGATCGCGAAGATCGCCGGCGTGAAGCTGTGCGAAGCGTACAACCGCGAGTACAACACGCAGTACGTCGCATTGATGCCGACCAACCTGTACGGCCCGAACGACAACTACGATCTGAAGAGCAGCCACGTGTTGCCGGCGCTGCTGCGCAAGGCGCACGAAGCGAAGCTGAACGGCGACGCCACCTTGACGGTGTGGGGATCGGGCACGCCGCTGCGCGAGTTCCTGCATGTCGACGACCTTGCCGCGGCCACGCTGTTCGTGCTCGAGCACAACGTGACGGAAGGCCTCTTCAACGTCGGCGTGGGTGAGGACCTGTCGATTCGCGAGCTGGCCGAATGCATCTGCAAGGTGGTCGGCTTCGAAGGCGAACTCGTGTTCGATGCTTCGAAACCCGACGGCACGCCGCGCAAGCTGCTCGACGTTTCACGCCTGACGCAAATGGGCTGGCAGGCCACGATCGGTCTCGCCGACGGCATTGCCTCCACCTATCGTGACTTCGTCGAATCACACGCTGGTTCGACGCCCGCCGCCGCCATCGAAGCGTAGGCGCGTGGATGGCCGCCACGACGCGGCTTTGGATTGACGGACCAAAGGGGACGCTGTGCCTGCGCAGAATGCGCAATGCACGCAGGACGATATTTCTAGGAGTGGCATAAAAATGACAGCGTCAGTCACGATCTTCCACAACGTCGTGTGGTCGCGCCACAAGGGTGTCGTGTTTTCCGCCTTGCATAACATTTCGGCTTCCGGAGCGATTCGCTATTCGATGGTGCAGATCGCCGATACCGAGCACGACCGCGTCGGCTTTTCCGACGTCGATTATTCGTTTCACCGCTATCCGATGCAAAAGCTGTTCGACGGCTGCTACGAAGACGTGCCGACCCTGAAGCTGATCGCGCGGCTCACATGGGAAGTGCTGCGCACCAAGTCGGATCTGATCGTGCTGCCGGGCTACCACCGCCCGGAATACTGGGCGATGCTCGCGGCGTGCATCGTGACCGGCAAACGGCGTGCGGTGTTCTGCGATTCGACCGCGCGCGACCGGCCCAAAAAGTTGCTGACGTCGATTCCGAAGCGCGTGTTTTTCGCGCTGTGCGACGGCTATTTCGGCTTCGGCGAGCGCAGCCGCGAGTATCTGTTGTCGCTCGGCGCAAAGCGCGACAAGATTTTCGTGCCTTGTCAGGCTGCGGCAATGCCCGGTTCGTTTTCGCCGGAACGTGCGCTGGTCGAGCGGGTCGCCGCTCGCGCGGGTAATCCGCCGGTGTTTCTGTTCGTGGGGCGTTTGTCCGAAGAGAAGGGCATCGGCACGCTGATCGACGCGTTCGCCGGATTGCGGCGGCGGATTCCGGCGGCGAAGCTGCGCATTGTCGGCACCGGTCCGATGTGCGACGCGCTGCATGCGAAGGTGGCCGAGCTCGAACTCGGCGACGCGGTGACGTTCGTCGGCAGTCTGCAGGACGAGCCGCTGACGCGGGAGTATTACGGCGCCACCTGCATGGTGCTGCCGAGTTACAGCGAACCTTGGGGACTCGTGGTCAACGAGGCGCTCGCGCATGGCTGCCCCGCCGTGGTCAGCGAAAGTTGCGGCTGCGTGCCGGAACTGGTGATCGACGGGGTGAGCGGCTATGCATTTACAGCGGGCGACGTCGCCGGCCTGCAGCGCACCATGCTCAAGGCCATGGAGGCGTTCGCCGACGCGGGCGGCACCGCGCGCCGCTGCATGGATGTGATTCGCCGTTTCGATCCGCCTTCCGCGGCTGCCAACATCGCCCGCGGCTGCGCTTTGATGTTGAGCGACTGAGCCGCTCCGCACAACCAGGTCGCGCACAACGCCCTTACTCGCTCCGGCAGTCACGATGAAGATACTGATCTACGGCATCAACTATGCGCCTGAGCTGACGGGAGTGGGCAAGTACACGGCGGAAATGGCCGTGCTGCTGGCGAGCCGCGGACATGACGTGCGCGTGGTGTGCGCGCCGCCGTACTACCCGGAGTGGCGTGTCGGCGAGGGCTACGCGTCGTGGCGCTATCAGCACGAAACGCGCGACGGCGTGGCGATCTGGCGCGCGCCGCTGTGGGTGCCCGCGCGTCCGAGCGGCCTGAAGCGCATGCTGCATCTGGCGAGCTTCGCGGCGACCTCGCTGCCGCTTCTTGTGCGGCACGTTCTGTGGCGTCCGCACGCTGTCATGCTGATCGCACCGACCTTGATGTGCGCGCCGGGCGGGTTGATGCTCGCACGCATCACGCGCGCGCGCGCCTGGTTGCATATTCAGGACTATGAGGTCGATGCGGCATTCGATCTGGGCTTGCTGAAAAGCTCATTTGCGGCCCGCATGGCACGCCGGGTGGAAAGCGCTTTGCTGCGGCGCTTCGACGCCGTGTCCTCGATCACGCGGCAGATGAGCGAGCGCGCGACGACCAAGGGCGTCGACGCATCAAAGGTTGTCTGTCTGCCCAATTGGGTCGACGTGTCGACGATTTTTCCGCTCACGCGGCCGAGCGAATTCCGGCGCCTGCTGGGGATTCCTGACGACCAGAAAGTGGTTCTGTACTCCGGCAACATGGGCGCGAAGCAGGGCATCGAAACGCTCGCCGATGCGGCGGTCGCGCTCGCCGCGCGCACGGATCTCACCTTCGTGTTCTGCGGCAGCGGCGCGGCGAAAGAGGGGCTGCGCGAACGCTGCTCGGGACTGACGAATTGCGTGTTCCTGCCGCTGCAACCGTTGGACCGTCTGAACGAACTGCTCAACCTCGCCGATATTCACGTGCTGCCGCAACGCGGCGACGCGGCCGACCTTGTCATGCCGTCCAAGCTCACCGGCATGTTCGCGAGCGGACGCGCGACCGTGGCGATGGCGCGTCGCGGCACGGCGCTCTACGAAGCCGTCGCGCCGAGCGGCGTGGTCGTGCCACCGGACAACCTGAAGGCGCTGACGGCGGCGATCACGGCGCTGGCGAACGACACGGAACGACGTGCGGCACTCGGCAAAGCGGCGCGTGCTTATGCGGAGCGCACGCTCTCGCCGGAGTCGACGATTCGCACCTTCGAGGAACGGCTCGCGATGCTGTTGCGTGAGGCAGGAGGCAAACGCGGGAAAGGCGGCACGCCGTCTTTCGGCGCGCGGCCTTCAGGTGCTGCGGCGAGGCGCCGGCGAAAACCGGCTACCGCGGAGGAAGCCGCGCCGGATTGATCCGGCCCGCGGCGGTGTCATGAAGGCGATATTACCAGGGAGAACGGTAGACGCCCTGCTTGCTGGCGTAGGGGTCGGTGTAGGTGGTTCTCGTGGCGCCTTGGGGCGTCAGACCGGCGGCCGCGTTCGGACGTCCTGGCTGGCCGGCTACACGCACCTGGCCGTCGGCCGCAAGCGGCGCTTTGCCCTTGCCTTTGCCGACCGCTGGCTGTGCCGCCTGGTCGCCGCCCAACACCGTCATGCGTTGCGTGTCGAGCAGCGCCGCGCGTTGGGCGTCGTTCGTATCGCCTTGCGCGCCGTCGGTGCTGTAGGGGTTCGGGGAGCCGAGCAGCGCCTGCTCGCTACTGCGATGCGCGGCGCGCCGGTTGGCCGGAAGCTGTGCATTGAGACCGTAGCCGTTGGCCGCCGTCGCGGCGGGCGGGAGGGCGGGCGCCGCGTTATTGGGCGCGGCGTTCTGCGCGAAGGCCGGCACCGCGCACGATGCGATCGCGAGAAGCGTCCAGGTAGCAGTGTGTCGAAGCGAGGTGATCATCTGATTCCCCAAGGAAATGCTGTCGGGATAAAGCTATCGTGCGCCAACCACTACGCGCGTAGCCGCCAAAACGCTTGCCTGCACAGCCACCGCGTGAAGCCGGGGCAGACACCGCAACATAATGTAAGAGATTTGCCTGGCATGCCTGCCTATGTTTACCACTGTTCGTGGTTCGGAGAAAGCTGATGGGTAACGTAGCCGACGATCCTCACGTCGGGCGCATGCCGCCGGCCGAGGGCGCGCGCGGGAACGGCCGCGTGATCGATCTGTCGCAGGCCGGAAAAGGAAACTATCAGGCTAAGCGCGGTGCGCTGGTCGAGCTTGTCTGGTTCGCGCTGGAAGCCTGTGTGATCAACAACAAACTACTGCCGTTCTCCGCTGTGCGCGTGGCGTTGCTGCGTCTGTTCGGCGCGAAGATCGGTACAGGTTGCCGATTCGTGCATCCGCTGCGCGTGAAGGCGCCGTGGAATCTCGAAGTGGGCGACAACTGCTGGTTCGGTGTCGATGTGTGGATCTACAACCAGACGCTGATCCGCATCGGCTCGAACGTGTGCATTTCTCAGGGCACGTTCCTCACCGCGGGATCGCACGATATGAGCACCACGATGGATCTGCATGTCGCGCCGATCATCATCGAGGACGGCGTGTGGATCACTTCGAAGTGCGTGGTGCAGATGGGCGTGACGATCGGCCGTTCGGCGGTCGTGACACCTTTGTCGGTCGTGCATCGTTCGCTGGAAGCGGAGGGCGTGTACGGCGGCAATCCTTGCCGTTTTATCAGGAAACGGTTCGACTCCGTGACCTGAACCACAGACATAAAGCCACAGCGTTTGTACGCTGAGGACGCCGAGGTCGTTTTGCCGGAATGCCGGCCGTTGCAATGGGATTGACGCACTGCGTGATGAACGGCATTCGCGGCGGCGCCCTTGCAAGTTCCGGCCGCGACGACTGCGTGGTCTGGTTGCCGGCTCCGCCTGGCGAACCGCACCGCGCCCAGGAAATGCGTGAAGCAGATGGGAGTAGCGGATGTTCATCGATACACGTACTGTTGAACAGAACACCGTCGTCGAGACGACGGTCTGCATCATCGGCGGAGGCGTCGCGGGCATCACGCTCGCGCTGGAAATGTCGAGGGCGGGTATCGACGCCTGCATGCTCGAAAGCGGTGGTTTTGGACCTGACGACGCAACTCGCGACCTCTATCGCGGCGAGAACATCGGGCTTCCCTATACGTTCGCGGACGGCTCGCGTAGCCGCTATTTCGGCGGTAGCAGCAACTGCTGGGGCGGCTGGTGCCGCCCGCTCGATCCCTGGGACTTCGAAAAGCGTGACTGGATTCCGCACAGCGGCTGGCCGTTCGGCCTCGATGAACTGGCGCCTTACTATGCACGCACGCATGAACTGCTGAAGCTCGGCCCGCAGAATTTCGACCCCGCTTACTGGGAGCGCGAGATCGGGCGTCAGGACGTGCGCCGTCTGCCGCTCGCCACCGGCGACATGCGCGATACCGTTGCGCAGTTCAGCCCGCCGGTTCGCTTCGGCAAGGTGTATCGCGAAGAACTGTCGCATTCGACGAGGGTGCGCGTGTTCCTTCATGCGAACGTGCTCA
This sequence comes from Paraburkholderia sp. BL17N1, assembly GCF_003634175.1. NCBI lineage: Bacteria > Pseudomonadati > Pseudomonadota > Betaproteobacteria > Burkholderiales > Burkholderiaceae > Paraburkholderia > Paraburkholderia sp. BL17N1. The sequence continues at coordinate 614,476 of NZ_RBIW01000001.1, read as the reverse complement.
GTATCGACGCCGATGCGCAAGGCACGACGATTTCCAGGCTGAAGGTGGGCACCATCAGCGGCCGCGCGATAACGGTGACCGCGAAAATTTTCGTGCTGGCCACGGGCGGCATTGAAAACGCGCGCCTGCTGCTGGCATCGAACAACGTGCAGGCCGCCGGGCTCGGCAATGCCAACGATCTGGTCGGCCGCTATTTCATGGATCACCCGCGCATGATGTCGGGCAAGGTGCGCTTCCGTCCTGGCATCGCGCGCAACAAGCTGTACGACATCAAGTACCACTACCAGAACGTGGCTGTCTCGGCGCACGGCACGAAGATATCGTCCCAGTTCGCGCCGAAGCAGGAGTGGATGGAACGCGAAAAGCTGCTCAATTCACGCGTGTGGCTCTACTCGAAATGGTACGGCGAGGGCAGCGCGGGTTCCGAGGCATTGATCCGTTTCAAGGAAGCGCTGATGGGCAAGGACCAGCCGGGCCGCAGCGTGAAACGCGACATCGAGACCATGATCGCGCACCCGCTGCATACCGTCGGCTTTGGTTTGACGCGGCTGTTGCAATGGCCCGCGTTGATCACCGACGTCACGCTGCAGGCTATCGTCGAGGCGGTGCCCAATCCGGATAGCCGCGTGACCTTGTCGGCCGACAAGCGCGACCACTTCGGCATGCCGCGCGTGCGGGTGGAGTGGCGCCTCGGCGACCAGGTGCAGCGCACTTTCGACAAGACCTTCCAGTTGCTCGCGAAGGAGTTGCAGATGGCGAACGTCGCGGACGTCACGCTCGATGAACCGCTCGAAGGCCGCACGTGGCCGGCGAAGCTCGAAGGCACGTGGCACCACATGGGCACCACGCGCATGCACGATTCGCCTCGCGAGGGCGTGGTCGATCGCGACTGCAAGGTGCACGGCATCAGCAATCTGTACATTGGCGGCAGCTCGGTGTTTCCGACCGTCGGCGCCAATTTCCCGACCATCACGATTGCCGCGCTGTCGTTGCGTCTCGCCGGCCATCTGATGCGGCAACTCAATGTGCCGGACGCCGTCGGCAGTACGCGAGTTGATGCGGCGAACAGCCCCACCATGTCACTTCACACACCGTCTCAGGTCGATACGTTGCCGATCGCGGCCTCGACCTTGACACCCTTGATGAAAGAGCAGTGAACGTGTGATCAGGACAAGCGAAGATGGCGCGCACAAGGCGCGCCATCTTCGCTTTTGGGTTGCCGGCTCGAGAGTTTTCCGCCTGGTGAGAGACGGCGCGCGTCAGTGGGTTGGCTGAGTCGTTTCGCGCAGCGTGGTGAGCGTGCTGTCGTTGTTGCGCGCGTCGTCGTGGCCGCCCCTGGCTTCGAGCAGAGCGGTCAGGGCGCTGACCATAGTCTCGACACGGAAGCGCGCGTTGAAGGTAGCGGCCGCCTGCGTGCGCATCGCCGCGCGAGCCGCGTCGTCCAGTTCGAGCCAGCGCGTCAGATTCTTTTCCGTACCATCGACGGTATCCGCGGCCACCACCCCCGCGCCGTCCGCTTCGATTTCGCGCCACACGTTGACTTTATCGGAGATCAGCGCCGGCAATCCGCAGCCCAGCGCCTCGGCCACCGCCACGCCGAAATTCTCCTGATGCGACGGCAGAATGAACACGTCGCTCGCATGAAAAGCGCCCCACTTGAGTTCGCCCTGAAGCATGCCCGGCAGACTCACGCGATGCGCGATGCCGGCCGCCTGCGCCTGGGTACGCAGCGTCGAGGCCCAGCCGGTTTCATCCGGACCGGCGATCACGAGGTGCAGCGCCGGATCGCGGCCGGCAATGCGTGCGAAAGCATCGATCAGCAGGTCGCAACCTTTCTTCGCGTGGACGCGGCCGAGAAACAGCACGATGCGTTTGCCGCGCAGGCTCGGTATGGCTTGCAGGAACGCTTCGCGCAGCGGCGCCGCTTTGAGTTGCGGCACCGTCGTGCCGAACGGCACGATCCGTTCATGCACGCGGTACAGCCAGAACGACTTGCGTGCGCGCGTGCGTTCTTCCTCCGTCGTGAAGATGACAGCGCGCGCGTCGCGCAGTACGCGATACTCCGCCCACGGCCAATACAGCCATTTCTTCAGATGCTTGAGCGGGTAAGCCTCCTTGAACCACGGGTCCAGCATGCCGTGCACATACACGTAGTACGGCACCTCGCTCTTGTGCAGCGCCTTCCATGCCGCGAAGCCGTGGTATTGCCACAGGCCGTGCACGATCACCGCGTCATAGCGCTTCGCGTTGGCGGCGAGCCACGGCGCGAGGCGTTCGCTGAAGCTGTAGCGGCCTTTGGTCGGGCCGAAGACATGGACCGGAAAGGGGAAGGACGCAAGAAAGGCGTCGCGGGGCGCGTCGCAAGTCGCCACCTCGATCTCGTGGCCGGCTTCGCGCATAGCCAGGCCGCTGCGGCGAACGCCTTCAACGGGACCGCCGGCGCGTGGGTCGACGCTTGCTAGCAGGTGGAGGATCTTCATCGGGCGATATTCGGTCGGTTGGAGCGATGTCTGGGCGGCGAATGCGGGACGAGGGCGCCGAACTGGCCGGTTTCGGATGCGGAACTCGCGGTGCGCGATATGCCGAGCGTTGACGGGAGGTCGGCGCGGCCCATGCCCGGCTGGATCCGGCCGGGCAACTCCGGCATCGCTTCCGGACGCACAGACGGCGGGCTACGGAAGCGCCGTGCGCGTGCCGGCAGCGCACGCTGCAAACGCGCGTACGTGGCGATCATCAGGCCAAGCGCGACGCCGAAAATCAGCCCGGAAAATCGCGGCCCGAGCGGATTGCCGCCGATCGAGGTGGCCGGCAACGCGGCGAACAGCATGACGGCGCGCCCGAGCACCGGCAGCATCGGCGCGTCGGGCACGACCGAGCGCCAGTAGCGATATGAGAAGAAGCAGACCGCCAGCGCGGCGAGTGTGGCCAACGGCATGCCAACGCCGAACAGGAGTCCGCCCGCGAACAACTGATAGACCCAGAAGTTGTGGCCCGCGGCCCATTCGTTGATCGCGTAAAAGTCTTTCTCGCTGATCTGGCCGGCAAGGTCAGGCAGATAGACCGGCGAGTAGCGGTAGTAGTGGCCGTAGCCTTCGCCGAACAGCAAGGTCGTCGGGTCCGCGGTCACCTGATCGTACTGGTCGCGCATTTCCGCGAGACGCGTGATCGTGGTCGGATCCTTGCCGGAGCGGGTTTCTTCGGAGAAGAAGATGCGCTGCGCCCAGTGTTCGGCGACGGTCGGGAAAGCCAGGGCCGCTGCGCCGGCCACGCCGGCGAGCACCGCGCCAATGATCACAGTGCGGCTCATCGCGCGCCAGATATGCCGGATCGAAGGCGCGCTCAGCCCCATCGCGATCAGGAATAGCAGCACCGTGCCGACCATCACGCTGCGGGTCACGCTCAGCAATTCGATGATCACGCTCAAGGCGAAAATCGATACCGTGAAAAGCGAATAACGCTTTGCCACGATGAATTCGTGAAGCAATACGCCTTGCAGACCCAGCAATGTGACGGAGAGGATACGGAAGCGCACGTCGTCGAGATCGCCGCCCGTCGCCATGCCGTAGACCAGGGTGAACAGAAGGCTGATGACGTTGGCGACAAACAGGGCTTTCTCGAACTGGGCGATGCGAAATTCGCTCCACGGGCGGCACGCCACGAGATAGCCCAGTGTGAAGAGAATGAACGGCAGCAGCACGCGCAGATAGTTGCCGGTGTCGTTATCCTGAACGAGTTGCGCGACGATGCTGCCGACCACGCACAGAATCATGCTCCACGTGACGATCGAGCGCAGCCGCGAGCGCTCGTGAAAGCGCGGCGCGATGAGAAGCAGGGCAATCCCTGCGGCGATCGCCGGCAGCACGAAAATGAATTGCGCGAAGTGACCCGTATTCGCGTCCGTCGCCTTATAGTCGAAAGCGAGCGGCAGCAGAAAAAACCATATCCAGGGCGTTGCATACTGGTGGCGCATTAACGATTCCCTCCCCGTCGCCGTAGATTCGCCGCAGTCTATAGCGGACGGTCTCGCATCGGGTTATTTTGAAGGAATCGCTACGCCTGTTAGTTGGCTGGGCCGCATTCGTCGAACAATGCCTGGGTTTAGGCGTTAGCGGAAAGCGTAAGCTCTGCAAGACGCGCGCACACTTGCGCAGGTTGTCGGTGAATGCCTTGAAGTTGGCGCGCACGCACGCTTGCCGACACCGAATATGCAAAAAGGGCCGCGTGCCTTGCGAGAGAGACGACCGAGGGGAACAGCATGAAGTTATTCGGCGGGGCGGGACCCGCAAAAGCCGGACGGGCGATCGAACTCGACTTCGTCCGCGGCATCGCCATCATCATGGTGATGGGCTTTCACTTTCATGCGGTCCATACCGGCAATTACCTCATCCAGATTATTGAGTACCCACTGAAGAGTTTCGGCCGCGAAGGCGTGAACCTGTTCTTCACGTTGAGCGGCTTTCTGGTGGGCGGCCTGCTGCTTCGGCAGTACGCCGAAACCGGCCATGTCGATGCCCGGCGCTTTATCATCCGGCGGATTTTCCGCATCTGGCCCGCGTATTACGTGCTGATCGCCTTCCATGTGCTGGCCGGACGCCACCCGTGGAATACCTTCCTCGTCCAGAACCTGACGCACTTGCAGAACTACCTGGGCACGTCGATTACGCAGACCTGGAGCCTCGCCGTCGAAGAACACTTTTATCTGGTGCTGCCGGCGCTTCTGCTGATGTTCTCGCGCTGGCGTCTCGGCGCGTGGACGATCGTCAGCGTGCTCACCGGCATCTGCGCGGTGGTGCTCACAGCGCGCTGCTTCGCGGTGGCGGGCGGCAATCTCGACGGCGCCTTCGCTTACACGCAATACCGCATCGACAGCCTGCTGGTGGGGGTGATTCTTTCCGCGATCTACTGGATGAAACCCGGCGTCTATCATCAGCTCGCGAAGCGCAAGTGGCTGTTGATCTTCAGCGTCGTCCTGCTCTGCGCGTGGCTCGCATTCGCCACCAAAAACCTCGCGCTGGACGAAAGCATCGGCTACACGATCCAGGCGCTCGGATTCGCTGCGCTGATCGTGCTGGTGCTCGAATACTCGGGATCGTTGCGTACGTCGTGGATTTATCGTGGCGTAGCGTGGATCGGCCTGTATTCGTACGGTATTTACTTGTGGCATTCGCTCGCGCTCGCGCCCGGCGACATGCTGATCCGGAAAGCGACCGCACTGGGTCTCACGCCGAGTCTGATCTGGGTCGTCGCGCTCGCGGCGCAGTTTGCCATCGCGATCGCAATCGGCTATGTGACCACACGCGCCATCGAGTATCCGTTCCTGCTGATGCGCAATGCGCTGTTCCCTGAAAAGCGCAGCAGTTCGGTGCGCGAGGAAGTGCCCGCCGCTGCCGCCGGTGGGCAGTTATCCTGAGCATGCGCGACGCGTAGTTGCATATGCGGCTATAAACCGACGTCACATGTGACGAGGCGTCCATCGCACTGATGGACGCCTCGTTTTTTTGAAAAACCCGTTGCGCAATCAAGCCATCTGTTGCAGCAAGGTTTGCTTGAATTGCCCGAGCGTATGTCGTGACAGCAGGTCTTCACGCGCGGAGGGCATGGCCGGAGGGATGTGCGGCCAGGACGTCATGGTCTCGGTGATCGCACGGCCGATCGACGCGGAACTCAGGTCGCTCAGAATCGGCCCCAGTTCGCAGCGCCGGCTGAACCAGCCGATCAAACCGTCTTCAGTTGCGATCACCGGCTTGCCGAAACGGTAAGCCTGGACCAGCACGCCGCTCATGCCGTAGTGCCCCTTATAGCCGAGCCAGACCGCGTCGCACGCGGAGAACAGATCGCGCTCCATATCGTTGGAAATGAAGGCGTCGAGTACTAGCGGCGCGGGATTGAGGCTGCGCACGTGATTGCGCATGAAATGACGCGTGCCCGCATCCTGCTCGCCGGCGACGATCAGCGTGGGCGCATGCTCGAGACGCGTCAGCGCATGCACCAGTTCGTAGATGCCCTTGCGTTCCGTGATCGCGCCATACACCAGCAGGTAGCGCTGCCCGGGATCGAGCCCCAGACGCTCGCGGGCCAGCACGGGGTTTTCCGCGTGCTCATCGGGAAAAGGATCGGCCACGTAGGCGATCGCCGCGCTGTGTTTCGACGGGCTGCGCGCCGACCATTCCGGCAAGGTCGGATCGATCGTCAGCAGCGTGCGCAGGCCGGTGGTGCGAATCGCGCGCTTGAAGAGCAGCGCCTTGATCGCATTGACGACCGGACGATCGGGCGCCTTGATGCCGACCTTGTGATGATGGAATGTCGAGCGCATGGTGATGCCGATCCATGGCGTCTTGCCGAAAGGCGAGCCGAGAAACGGCAGCGAATAGAAAAAGTAATCGACGTAGGGGACGACCACGAGCCGGATCGACTGCATGCGGGTGATGATCGTATGCACGCGCTTGAAATAGCGGTGGAAGCGCCAGTATTCGTTGGGGTCGGGCAGGCGGTTGCGGGGCCGCTCCTCCGGATCGACGAAAGCGATCTGCTGATCCGGGCGGTTGGCGGCCGTGATCTGTCTTGCGAGCCGGTGGTCTTCGTTGGCGCACTCGGTCACGAGCATGCACGGATAGCCGGCGTCCGCGCAGGCCTGCATGATCCACTCGGCGTATCGCCAGCGGTGGCCAGTGAGATTCGGTTCCACGATCAGGACGTAGTCTTGTTCCATTGCGTCGGTAACCATTTGCGTTGCTGAAATAAGTACCCGAGCGCCGTTGCTCGCATGGCGCTGGCTGAACAACGTTAGCATCGCCGGAATCCGTGTAACTACTAATTTGTCCGGCTTTGTGGTTCAGCGTACTAGGGGTCGTCGCCTTAGGCCGAACCGGCCTAGCTGATGGCGGTTGTGGGCGATTCTCTCGCGGTATGGTCGTGTATGAAATTCGACGAAAAAACTCGCCAGCTTGCTGGCGCAAACTAACAAATCATGCGCTGGCGGCGTTCGCAGAGCGATCCACGAAATCGTTCCGCGCGCGACGGATTCAACGGCGCTCCGATTCGACGGAGGGATAGCTTGCGGGCGATCAGGCTTCCGGCGTTCTCGGTGGCGGGCAGCTTCGGCGCGAGTGCGGCGACGTGGGTCCTGCTCCAGCAGTTCGCCGTGCGTGGACTTGTAGCGATCAAATTTCTTGCGATTGGCCGGATGCTCGGACCGGCGGCAATCGGTAGCGTGAGTGTGGCTCTGCTCGCGGTGGCGATTGCCGAAGCGCTGTCCGATACCGGCCTCGCGCAAGCGGTCATTCAAGGCGAACATCCACCTTCGCGCTCGCAACTCGGCGCGGTGTGGACCACATTGACGGCGCGAGGCGTGCTCATCTCGCTGCTGCTGGTCGCGCTCGCCCCACTGCTGAGCAGCCAGTTCCACCTGAACGGCTCGCTGATCCTGATCCAGCTCGCTGCGCTGCTGCCGTTGCTGCGCGGACTGGCGTCGCCGGCTTATTACGTGGTGCAGCGCGAGCGGCGCTTCCAGCACATCGCGGGCGTGGAGGTGGCGGCGTCGTTCGTCGATTGCGCGGTGGGACTCGCGCTTGCGTATTTCGGCGCCGGTGCGTCGTCGGTACTGATCGGCCTCGTAGCCGGCGAAAGCCTGAAAAGCACGCTGACCTGGGCGACCATGAAACCGCGTCCGCCGATCCGCGCCGTGTGGTCGGGAATCGGCCACTATGTGGGGTTTAGCCGCTGGATCTGGGCCAGCAGCGTGATCAATCTGCTGCTCAATCAGTTCGACAAGGTCGTGGTCGGCAAACTGCTCGGACCGGCGCAACTGGGCAGCTATCAGATGTCGTCGCGGCTGGCGCAGATGCTGCTCGCCGACGCCGCGATCGCCATGTCGCAATACCTCTTTCCGACCTTCGCGGCGCATCATCGCCACAGTCCGCAGTCGGCCTCGCGCATCATCAAGATCTATTTGCTGGTGATCGCGCTCGGGCTCGCGGCTTTCGTCACGTTGCTCAGGCTGATCGCCGAGCCGCTCTTCTCGCTGATTCTCGGCGCCGCATGGCTGCCGGCGGTGCCGCTCTTCAGGATCCTCGTGATCAACATGGCGATCGGCGCGTTGATCGCCGTGCTCGTCGCCTATCTGCGCGCAGTGGGTGACGCGAAGGCGACCGTGCATGCGTCTGCGATTCAGGTGGTGGTGCTGCTGTTGAGCGCGCCGCCCGCGGTGCACTATTGGGGCGTGACAGGCATTGCGTGGTCCATGACGCTCGGCCTTGGCTGCGCCGCCGCGTGGATGCTGTTCAGGACGTTGACAGCAAGGACGTCGTGATGCGTGTCTTTCACCTGGTTCTTGCGCCGCGTCTGTCCGGAGCAGAAGTTCTGGCGAGGGACCTTGCGCTCGATCAGTGTGCCGAGGGCATGGCGGTGTGCGTGGCTTCGCTGTTGCCGGCGCATGCCGATTTCGCACCTTTGCGGAACGAGTTGGAAAGCCACGGCGTGCAGTGCTTCTTTCCGAAGCTGCGCCATCGTTCGTTCATCAAGCTGTGCCATTTGTTCGGAGCGGTGCGGCGTTTTCGTCCGGATGTGATCTTTGCGCACGCGACCATTCCGTCGTTTTACGCGCGCGCGTTGCCGCTGCGTGTGCCGGTGGTCTACGTCATGCATTCGGCGACCAACGACTTCGAGCGCCCGCTGTTCAGGCGCATCGAACATGTTCTGTCCGGACGTGCCCGAATGGTGATCGGTGTGTCCGAGCAGGGCGTGACGGATTACGTGCAGGCCATCGGGCCGCATCCTTCGATGACCGTGGTGCCGAACGGCGTGGATCTGGCGCGCTTCGCATTCACCGACGGCGTGGAGCGCGACGGCCGCGCGCCGCAGGTGGTGCAGATCGGCCGGTATGCGGCGGTGAAGAATCAACTGCTGACGGTGCGTGCTTTCAGCGAAGTACTCAAGCGCGAGAAAGACGCGCGGCTCGTGTTGTACGGCGTGATCGAAGACACCGACTACTGGCGCGCGGTCATTGCGCTGGCGCAGACGTTGGGCATCGCGGAGCGTGTCGCGGTGGCGGGCCCGCGCACCGATGTCGCCACCGTGCTGTCGGAGTCGAACGTGTTCGTCATGCCGTCGCAATCCGAGGCGCACAGCGTGGCGTTTCTCGAGGCGCTCGCTTCCGGCGTGCCGATCGTCGCGAGCAAGATTCCGGCTTTCGCTTTCGCGAGCGGATTTCCGGGCGTCCAACTGGTCGATACCGCCAACGTGCAGTGCTATGCCGAGGCGGTGATCGTTGCGCTAGGACAGGCGCGGGCGCAACGCTCGCTGGCCGGCCTGACGCTCAGGGATACCGCCGACCGCTATCGCGCGATCGCGCATCAGGTGGGTCTGGCCGTGTCGGCCCGCTAGCGCGGCGGGCGGACGCTCGGATCAATGATGGGTGCTCACGTCACGCGTCTCGGGCGCCGGCTCGGGTGCGGGCTCCGCGGGCGGGGGAATCTGGAGTTCCGTTTCGCGCTGCGCGAGTGTCACGAGACGCTGTGCTTCCTTGCTGCTCGAATCGATCTGCAGCGCGGTGCCAGCGTTGTGCGAGACGCATGTCCATCGCGCGATATATCCGCAGCCTCTTGCGAGGCTCAATAGCGCGTCGCGCTGCTGTTCCCGCGTGCTCAGCATGGAGCGCAGGTTCAACGCGTCGCGATTGTCCGGTTGCGCGGCGATGACCGCCGCAAGGCGCGCTCGGGTCGCCGACAGGTTGTTGCGCTGCAGATTGGCCCGTGCGGCTCTGAGATGCCGCGACACGTCGGCGCGCGGTTGCTCCGGCGGGTTGCCTGACTGTCCGCCCGGATTGCGCTTCGCCTCGGGTTCCACGGATGCGACCCGGCGCGAGAGCGGCGGCGAAGCGGCCGGCGGCGCAATCGGCGGCGAACGCACGGGAGCGGACCGCACGGCGGCGACGGTCGTGGCAGTCGTGGTGCGCGGTGCGGTGACTGCCACGGCAGGTTTCTGCGCGGCCGCAGGCGGCACGTTAGCGGGCGTCTGGACGACGACCGTGGCCGGCTTCTGTGCGACGACGGTGGCCGGTTTCTGGGTGACGGCAGCGGCGGGTTTCTGGACGATGACGGCGGCAGGCTTCTGAACAGCGACAATCGCGGACTTCTGCTGTGCGGCAGGCGTCGGCCGCTGCGCGATGGTGGCCGGCGGCTTCTGCGGAATGACGACGAGCGGCGCGACATTTTGTGTCCGCACCTTGCCCGACACCGCGATTGGCGTGCCGACATTCGAGTCGTTGCTATGGATGAAACCCAGGTACACCGCGGAGGTCACCACCAGCACCGATGCACCCAGCACGAGGGGCTGGCGCAGCCGCTGATAGGCGGATACGGCGACCTCGGGCTTCTCGACGAACTCGTAGGGATTGACCAGTGCGCGCGAGGACGGATTCCAGATTTTGCGTGCCGGCACACGGCTGTCGACGAGCGGCTGCGAGTCGTCCAATTGACCGTTCAGCGGGACTTTGAGCGAGGCAGGCGGCGCCGGACGCGCGCCGAACGAATCGGCCGGACGCCGATGGCACGAAGGACAGGGCGTGAAGCGACCGGCTAGCGGGACACCGCAGTGCCCGCATCGGAAGGGATCGTGCTGATCGGAAGTAAAGTCGCTAAGCATCGCCGTGTCGCAAAGGGGCGTCGAATGCCGGCGCCACAATCAGAAAAAACAAGGCACCGTAACGAGGCTTGCAAGCGGGGTTACTGTGCGACTACGTAACCCCGCGCTTGCATGCACGCGCCATACGCGGCCCAGTACTGTGTCATGGGCGGCTCGGGCGCCGGCAGAGGCGGCAGCTTCACGCTGGACGCCGCAGCCGTCTGCGCCGCGCTCGCGGCTGCCGTTTCCGAGGCGCTGTTGCCCGCGGTCGTCGCCGATCCCGCCGTGGCGGCCGTAGTCGTGGTGTCCGCCGATGTCGCGCTCGCCGCCGTCGGGGCCGAAGCCCCCTTCGCTGTCGCCGCCGTGGTCGCTACGGGCGCACTCGCGCCCGGCGCGGCGGCGGCCGGCATGCTCTCGCCGATCGGCGCGGACGAGAAGGTGCTGGGCGGCAACGGCGGCCGCGACGGCGCGCCGGTCGACGAAGTCTTGGTGGCAGCCGGCTTGCGCGGTGGAATCTGCGGCTCGCGGACGATGTTGACCTTGGTCTGTTTGTTCGCCGTCGCATAGCACATCGCGGAATCGATGCTGCGCTGATAAGGGCTTTGACTTCGGATTGGATAGGTGAGCGGCTGCCATGCGAAAGCAGCACTGCTAAACGCCAATAGCGTCAGTAGGGTATATGTTTTGATTTGCATCGCAGTCTCTCCCGCAGCGATGTTTCGCCTTTCGTAGGCAATGGCGCTTCGCGGTGTGTTCTATGCCTGCTAATTTTGCCGCTGGACGGCGGCTCATTACCGCGAAGGCTGCTTTGGTGAGCGTAACACCCTGTATTGTCAACGCAATACACTGGCATAGCGCGCGAAACCGCCATCCTGCAGTCGAATCAAGACAGATCGACGAGAAGTGGCGGAAAACGTAGGGGTATCCCCAGGCGATGCGGCCGTGCCGGTGTTGAATGCGCAGGCGCTTCTGCGTGCATGGCAAGGAGTCGGACATGAGGAAATGGCCGTACTGCTATCGGATGCTGTTGGCGGTCGCATCCGTGTCGCCTCCGGATGCGCCTCCGGGAAGGGACAGGGAGGAATGGCTTGCGGATCGCGCGGCTTACGGAACCGGCGGGAAGTGCCGCTTGCCGGTGTGCACCCGCAAACGCCGGAAGCGCTCTTTCTTGTGCTCTTCGTCGAAATGCGCAAGAGACGGTTTGATCAGATCGCTGCGCGACACAATCCCGATTAATTGCAACGTGGTGGAATCCGCAACCACGGGCAAACGTTCGAGACCGTGCACCGCAAGCCGTGTTGCGACGAGACGGCACGTGTCACCGGGCAGCGCGAAAGTGGCCGAACGGTGTCGCAATACGTCGGCGAGTTGCGAGTCGAACGTACTGTGCGCGTCGCCACCGCAGATTGTCTCCAGCATCGCGCGATCGACGACGCCCACCAGCGCGCCCTGATGCACGACCGGATACGCGCGATGTGTCTGCGTCGCGCCGAAGTACGTTGTTAGCGCTTCTGCCACGGACATGCTGCCATCGATCGTCTTGACCGCGCGCGACATCACCTCGTCGACATGGTGGCGCTCGAGTGGATCGACGCCGTATTCGCGGTAAATGTGATAACCGCGCCGGGCAATTTTCTCGGTCATGATGGAGCGCTTCATGACGACCGTTGCGAACCCATGCGCGATCAGTGTCGCGGCGAGCAGCGGCAACAGCGCGTTACTGTCGTGCGTGAGGCCGAATGCAAACACGATGGCGGTCAACGGCGCGCCCAACGTGGCGCCGAGCGTGGCCGCCATGCAGACGAGCGGCCACAGCGCGGGTTCGCCGCCCGGCAGCACGTGGCCGAGCAGGACGCCGAGTCCCGCGCCCAGCATGAGCAGCGGAGCGAGGACGCCGCCCGAGGTACCCGAGCCGAGCGCGACGACCCAGATGACCGCCTTCACGATGAGGATCGCCAGCGCGATCTGGATGGCAATGTGCTGATGCAGCAGATCGCCGATCACGTCGTAACCGACACCCAGCGCACGCGGTTCGAGAAAGCCGCCAATGCCGACGACAAGTCCGCCGAGCGCGGGCCACCACATCCAGTGGATTGGCAGCTTGCCGAACAGGTCCTCGACTTTATAAAGTGCGGCCGACAAGCCCGAGGCGAGCGCACCGGACAGCAAGCCGGCGATGACGCAGGACAGCAGCGATAGCGCGCCGGGCGGCGCCGTTTCAAGCGGAAAGAGCGGGCCGGTGCCGAACAACGCCGCACGCGCAAAACCGGCGACGGCACACGCAAGCGCTACCGGTAGAAAACTGCGCGGACGCCATTCGAACAGCAGCAGTTCGACCGCCAGCAGCACGGCAGCCACGGGCGTGCCGAACACCGCCGTCATGCCCGCCGCCGCGCCGGCCACCAGCAGCGTCTTGCGCTCCGCGGACGTGACCTTCACACACTGCGCGATCAGCGACCCCAGTGCGCCGCCTGTCATGATGATCGGGCCTTCCGCGCCGAACGGACCGCCGCTGCCAATCACGATGCCCGACGATAGCGGCTTGAGAATCGCCACCTTCGGCGACATGCGGCTCTTGCCGAACAGGATGGCTTCAATCGCTTCGGGAATGCCGTGACCGCGAATCTTCTCCGAGCCATAGCGCGCCATGAGACCGACGATCAGGCCGCCGATCACAGGGATGACCACCACCCAGACACCCAAGGTATTGACGGCCGGTGAACGGTCCGCAAACGAAAACTGCTGGAAGAAAAACAGATTGGTGAACAGATGAATCAGGCTCAGCAGCACGAACGCCGCGAGCGTGCTGAGCGCGCCGATTCCCGCGGCGAGCGCGGCAATGCCGGGAAGCCTCGCGTTGACGGAAAAATCGCGTTTATGGTGGTCGAGACTCATGGTGACTCAAATATCGATCTGGGGGACGCTAAACGCGCCTTTGAGCGACTTCAATTCGGCACGGTGCATCTCAGCGAGACGGGCGAGCACCTGCTCGCCGGCTTTCAGCAAATGAACCTCGACTTGGCGGCGATCCGTCTCGCTGACTTTTCTGCGGACCAGATCGAGCGCCTCGCAGCGGGACACCAGCGCAACCACGCCGTGATGCTGCGCCTGCAGCCGTTCCGCAAGTTCGCCAACGGTGGCCCAGTCGCGCTCGGGATAACCCTTGATGTGCAGAAGCAGTAGATACTGCAATGGCGTGATGCCTTCGCCCTGAGCAGCCTGCTCGGAAAAACGCTCGAAGCGCCGCATCTGATAGCGAAACTCGGACAGTTGCTCGAAGTTCGCCTTGGTCAAACCGCGCGTGAGTGTTTTCATTGAAGTGCCGTGGAGGAAGAGATAACGCGCGAATTATATCATGACGTGATATGTATGTCCGTGCTCGATCCCAGTATCGGCGACAGTGGCTATGCCGCGGTTCGATGCCTGGCGTAAGCCTGGCGATACAGACCCGCGATGAGATCGGCCTGTGTGATCATGCCGGCTAGCCGCTGTTGCGAGTCCAGGACCGGAATATGGTGGTGCCCGTAGTTCGCAAAAACCGGCACCAGTTCGACGATCGGGGTCGTTCCGTCGACTGTCTGAACGTCCGCGTTCATCAGTGCGCCGACGAGCGGCGCCGGAGTGACACTGCGCCTGAACCAGCGTTGCATGGGAGAAGTCAGGCCGGGCGCTTTGCCGAACGCCCGTTTGCCGACGAGGTCGGCGCGGGTCACGATGCCGATTACGTGTTGCTTCTCGTCAGTGACCGGAAGCGCTTTGATATGACGCCGTTTCAGCAGACTCCATGCGGCGGAAGCACGCGTGGTCGCCGACACGGCGACGAGCGAGCGCGACATGATGTCGGCGCAGGTCAGTTCATTGAACGTGCGGGCGTAGGCCTGTAGCTGGACATCGCGCAGCAGGGATTCCAGATCGTCCGTATCGATATCGAGCAATTCGCCGCGGCGGCTCAGCACCGCTTCGAGGTCCGCCCGCGTGAAACCTTCGCTCGACGCCGAAGTCGACGCTCCCGCGCCTTTAACCGAACTCGCCTGAGCGACGTGGGGGTATCGGTGTCCGGTAGCTGCGTGATAGACGATGGCGGCGCATAGCAGCGTCACCGACTGGATCGCAATCGGCTCGGCCACGAAGCGATAGCCCAGCGCATGCACCGCCGGACCGCCAAGAACCGCAGTCAGCGCAACCGCGCCTGACGGCGGGTGAACACAGCGCAGTGCAAACATCGCGCAGATCGCGAGCGCGACGGCCAAAGCGCCGGCGCCCACCGGATCGCCGATCCAGCTTGCACAGGCCACGCCGACCGTAGCAGAGACGATATTGCCGCCGATGATCGACCACGGTTGCGCAAGCGGACTGGCCGGAACCGCGAACAGCAGCACGGCCGAAGCGCCCATTGGCGCGACGAGCAACGGAATATTTGCCGCCGGTCCGAGAAGGACGTGCATGGTCCCGCCGGTAAACGCAATCCCAAGCAGTGCGCCGAGACACGATCTCAGGCGTTCTGGCCATCGGACAGCCATGGGATGGGGGGCGAAGCTGGCGAGCCAGCGGATGAAAGCGTAGCGGGACAAGGTTCGAATAGGAAAATGGAAGGCGGTGTCACATTAGAGGAGGCCACACATTACGGCCAAATCCCCAGGAAACGAAAGAACGCATCGTCATGATTATATTTCATTGTGATATAAAACTGCGCGGCGGGGCGCCGCAACGCAGCAGAAGCGGGCGGTGGCCGAGGGTCAGGTCTGGTCCGCGGGTTCTTCCGCCGTTAGCGCGCGCTTCCTAAGGTCAAATCGGGTTCGCTGCTGCCCAGCGACTGGAATAGCGCGGCCGTATCGCTTAACCGGGCCGCCTGCGCGCGCGTCTGATCGAGAGCGGTCTGCCACGCCTGACGTTGCGTGTCGAGCAGGCTGAACTGGCTGACGCCCCCCGCCGAATACTGCGCATGCGCAATGTGGAGGTTGGCTTGCGCTTGCCGGGCGGCGTCGTCGCGAGCATGCAGTTCGTGCGCGTCGTTACGCAACGCCGTCAGCGCGTCCGCAACCTGTTGCAGGGCCTGGAGCACCGTTTGCTGATAGCTCGCGAACGCAGCGTCATAGGCCGCCTGGGCAGCGCGCTTTTTCGCATGCAGCTCGCCACCACGAAAAATGGGCTGGGTGAGATTCAGGCCGATATTCCAGATATTCAGGCCATTCACAATGTCCTGGACACTTGTACGTTCAGAGCCGATTCCCGCCGACAGCGAAAACTGCGGGTACAGGTTCGCGGTCGCGACACCCACGTTCGCGCTGGCCTGGTGCAGTAGCGCCTCAGAGGCGCGAATATCAGGGCGTTGCCGCGCGAGCGACGAAGGCAGTGTGACGGGTATATCAGTCGGCAGATGAAGCGAGTCCAGCGTGAGTCGATCGAACTCCGCTTTGGACGGCACGTCGCCCACCAGGATCGCCAGTTGGTGATCCGCCTGCGCGAGCTGTGTGGCGAGCGGCGGCAGCGACGCGCGCGTTTGCGCAAGCAGCGTGCGCTGGCTGTTTACGTCGAGTTGCGACACACCACCGGCGGCGAGGCGTGCTTCCATGATGCCGAGTTGCTGCGCCTGTGCGTCGGCGAGGCGTTGTGTCAGCAAGACCTGCCGCTGCAACGAAGCGCGCTGCACCGCCGTCGATACGACATTGCCCGCAATGGACAAGCGCGCTGCGTCCAGTTGGAACGCCTCGTAGTCGACCTGCGCCAACGCGGCTTCGAGCGCCCGGCGATTGCCGCCGAAAACGTCGAATGTATACGCCACCGTCACCGACGCATTGAATAGCGAAAACGGCCCCGGGTTCTCGACATGCGGGATGCCGAACGCCGCGAGATCGACCTGTTGACGCGTTCCGGAAATCTTCGCGTCGACGCTCGGAAATCGTGTGGCGCCCGACTGCGCATTGTAGTTTTCGCGCGCCTCCATCAGCTTTGCGCGGGCTTGCACCAGCGAGGGGCTTCGACTCAGCGCCTGATCGACGAGACGGTCTAGTTCGGCCGAATGAAATTGGCGCCACCACAGCGGCAGTGGCGCATCCGCTGTTGTAAAGGTTTGGGCGGAACCCTCGGCGCCGTCGGTCGATACTGTGCGTGCCGGCTCGGCCTTGTGCGTGTAGGTTTGCGTGTCCGGTGCCGCGGGCGCGTGAAAGTCGGGTCCCACTGCGCAGCCGCACAGCACGAGTGAACAGAGGAAAGCAAGTGGCTTCATGATCGTGTTTTCCTAGTCGAGCGTGCGCCGGTAGAAGCGCAATGCAATAGCCATGACGATCGCGGTAAACAGCGCCATTGGCCACACAGAGGGCCACAGGTCGGCCCAGCCATTGCCCTTGAGCAGGATGCCGCGAATCAGCCGGTTGAAATAGGTCAGCGGCAGGAGGTTGCCGATAAACCGCGCCCACGCCGGCATGCCCGCGAAAGGGAACATGAAGCCCGAGAGCAGGATGTTGGGCAAGAAGTAGAAGATAGTCAGCTGCATCGCCTGCAACTGGTTCTGTGCAAGCGAAGAAAGCGTGATGCCCACCGTCAGATTCGCCGCAATGAAAAGCAGAGCCGAGAGATAGATGGCCAATGCGCTGCCGACAAATGGAACGTGGAAAACGTAGCGTGTCGCGGCAAGAATGATCGACGCCTGAATGAGCCCGATGACGACATAGGGCACGATCTTGCCGGTCATCACTTCGATTGGCAGAACGGGCGTGGCGAGCAGGTTTTCCATCGTGCCGCGCTCGCGTTCGCGAGTCACGGCGAGGCCGGTCATCATGACGAGCGTCATGGTGAGGATGACGCCCATCAAGCCGGGCACCACGTTGTATTGCGTCACGCCTTCGGGGTTGTAGAGGTTGTGAACCTGCACGTCGAAGGCGTTTTGCGTGCCGTTCAGATGTGCGAGCGGACCCGTGAGATCTTTATTCGCGACCGGTTGGACAAGTTTCGGCAGCGCGCCGACGGCGGTGTTGGTTGCGGTGGGATCGGTCGCGTCGGCTTCGACCAGCAGCGACGGATGCTCGCCACGCAGCAGTTTGCGCGAGAAATCCACCGGCACATTCAGCACGAATTGCACCTTGCCTTGGGCGAGCGCGCGGCGCCCGGCCTCTTCGTCAGGCAAGATTCCGACGATATCGAAATAGGCCGAGTTCGTCATCGCCGCAACGAAGCTGCGGGAAAACTGGCTCTGGTCGTGGAGGATAACGGCTGTCGGCAGATGCTTCGGGTCCGTATTGATCGCGAAGCCGAACAGTGCGAGCTGGATGATCGGCAGTCCGACAATCATGCCGAACGTGACGCGGTCACGCCTTAGCTGAAGAAACTCCTTGAGGACAATGCTCCACCAGCGTGTCAGAGAGAAGACGGTGCGATTGCTCATGACGGCGCTCCGAAGTTGTCCTTCGAATGGCTCATCAGATAGATGAATACGTCTTCGAGTCCCGTGCCGATCGGTTCGATGCGCAGCGAGGTTCCGGCAACCGCGTGCCGCACCGCGGTTTCGAGCGCCTCGTGGTCGCGCCCGCTGACGTGCAGCGCTGAACCGAACACGACGGTCTGGTCCACGCCGGGCGTGGTACGAAGCTGCTCGGATAGTTTGCTCAGGTGTTCGCCGTGGATGGACCACGTCGACAGACCTTGTGATTCGATCACCTCATTCGCGGTGCCGCGCGCGAGCATCTTCCCGTAAGCGATATAGGCGAGCTTGTGACAGCGTTCCGCTTCGTCCATGTAGTGGGTGCTGACGAGCACGGATATGCCGGTGGCGGCGAGGCGATGCAATTCTTCCCAGAAGTCGCGCCGTGCGGTGGGATCCACGCCGGCGGTGGGCTCATCGAGCAGCAGCAATTTTGGCTCGTGCAACATACAGGCGGCCAGCGCGAGCCGCTGCTTCCAGCCGCCCGATAGCGAACCGGTCAACTGGTTCGCGCGTGTCTGCAGGCCGAGCGATTCCAGCGAGCGATCCACCGCTTCTCGCCGGTTGCGCATCTGGTAGATGCGCGCGACAAAGTCGAGATTCTCGCGGATGGTCAGGTCTTCCCAGTAGGAAAAGCGCTGGGTCATGTACCCGACATTGCGTTTGATCTGCTCGCTCTCACGCACGATGTCGTAGCCGAGGCAGGTGCCGCTGCCCGAATCCGGTGTGAGCAATCCGCACATGAGGCGGATTGAGGTCGTCTTGCCGCTGCCGTTCGGCCCGAGAAAGCCGAAGATTTCACCACGGCCGACCCGCAAAGAGACGTTGTTGACAACGTGCTTGTTACCGAAGCGCTTGTTCAGATCACGCACGTCGATCACGTACTGGTGGGCGTCGTCGTTCATTGCAGCACCACCGAGACAGGTTGGCCCGGATGAAGCTTCGTTGCGTCCGCGATCGACGGGTGGGCTTCGACCATGAACACGAGCTTGGCGCGGCTCTCGTTGCTATAGATGACGGGCGGCGTGTATTCGGCCTGACTCGACACATAAGTGATCTTTGCGGGTACATCAGCCGCGCAGCCGTCGCAATGCAGCGTCACGCCGCGATTGAGCGCCAGTTGCCCGACGATCGTTTCCGGAACGAAGAATCGCACCTTGATGTTCTGCGGCGGCAGCATCTGGACGACAGGATTACCGGCGGCCACCCATTCACCCTGGCGATAGAGCGTGTCATAGACAAGGCCTTCCGATGGGGCGGCGACGCGTTTCTGATCGAGTTTCCATTGGGCCTGCGCGACGGCGGCATCGGCGGCGGCTACTTGTGCCTCCTGTCCGACGATCTGTTGTGAACGGGCGGGCAGGCGAGCCACGTCGACCTGATGGGTGAGTTCCCGAACCTGCGCGGCGGTCGAGTCGGCGTTAGCGCGCGAGTCGTCGAGTTGACCTTTTGCGATGCCACCTGCGCGGTATTGGGCCTCGTCGCGCGTCAGTTGCAGCGCGGCTTTGCGGGCGTTGGCAATGGCCTCCGCCAGTTGCGCGCGATTGACGTCGACCTCGGGCACGCGCTTGCCGGTCCGGATGTCGGCGAGTTGGGCGCGGGCCGCCGCGAGTTGCTGCTGCGCCTGGACGAGTGCGTGGGCTTCGTCGTCAGACTCAAGGGAAAATAGCGAGTCATCCGCCTTGACTGTTTGTCCGCGAGAGACGGATAGCGCCGTCAGCTTGCCGGCCTGTGTCGAGCCGAGATAGACGAACTCACCTTCGACATAGCCCTGATAAGTTGCCGTTTCGTGCCGTGAACAGGCCGATAGCAGGGCGAGAAGCAGCACCGAAAGCGCGGTTTCAGCAAATCGTTGCGCTCGCCTGGAGTTGCATAGAACTTCCAGTGAGAGGCGTTTATTTAGTGAGTAATACATAATTAAAATCCTATGGAGCCGCGATTCGGCACACCAAGCGGATCGAGTCAGCACGACGGGCAGCACGCGACGAGTTCGATCTGCGGTCTCCGCGAGGGCGATCCGGCTGCCTTGGTGACTCGGCCTTCCATGCCGGCGCGTCCGTTCGCGGACCGGACGCAGATGAAGTAAAATGGATACTATGCGAATTTGAATTCAAATTCAAAGTATTTTTGGGAATGAAAGCCTTCGACCATGCCGACCAGTCCGAGAAAATCAGCCGCGACGCAGCCTAAGCGGGCCTCGCGCCCCGACGGCGCGGCGACCCGTCAGCACCTGCTCGCGACGGCGGGCCAGGTGTTCGCCGAACGCGGTTTCGCGGATGCCACCAGCAAGGAAATTTGCCAGCGCGCGGGCACACCGATGGCGTCGGTGAACTATCACTTTGGCAGCAGGGAGGCGCTCTACGAAGCGGCGCTCGTCGAGGCGCACCGGCAAGTCGTGGGTCTTGACGAGTTAGCGGCGCTTGCCGCGAGCCTCGACGATCCCAGAGATCAGTTGCGTGCCATCCTTTGCCGTTTCGTCGTTCTTTCAACGAGCGCGGGCACGCCTTGGGGCTTCATGCTGATGTTGCGCGAAGTGCTGTCGCCGTCGAAAGCCATCCCGGCGCTCATCGAAAAAGCCGTGCGTCCGAAAGCTGCATTCATGCTGAAGGTGATCGGCGAAGTGCTGGGGCTGGACCCGACCACGCCCGTGGTTCAGCGGGCTGTGATGTTCACGGTGTTGCCCTGCATCGCCATGATGATCGCGCCCAAGCAGATGCAGTCTGCGCTATTGCCTGCTGCCGCAAAGGACAAGGATGCGCTTGCAGAGGATTTTGTGCGATTCGTGCTGGCAGGGCTCGATGCGATCGCAGTCGCTCATCGTTCAGAAGCGAGGTGAATCCGGCATTTCAGACAGCTTCCTCCACGGGAGTAGCTTCCATGACGATAGCCAGAATCATCGCCTCGACATTTCGTGACGCAGGTCGAGCGCCTCGGTCGATACACGGCATCGCCTCTTGCAATCCTCTGGCCGCTCAGCGTCGGGTTTGACCAGGAAACGGAACGATCGCAACATGTCATATTCATATAGTGCGGGATGCCTTTTTCGGCGTTATTGTGTCGACTTGGTGCGCCGCCATCTGTCGGCGGGCGGACCCACGGGCTACAACCTTGCAAACGCGCCATGGGTTTTTTCAGACGGTCTTGAATGACGGCGCGCTGTTGGAGATGTAAGGCAAGCGGCGGCTCGCTAGTGTGCCCGAAGCCGTTTCCCTTGCTGCCCAACACCCGAATCCGGGGCGAGAGGCATCGGCGTATCTGCAAGGTGAGACATTGATTTCAACCACAGAGTCGACTTTGAAACGACACATGCCACCAGCCAGAGGCAGATATTCAAAGCGTGCAATCGGCGCGGCCGCGATTGCCGCGATTCCGATCACAGGGTGTACAAATTCACCGTCCATCGGCGTGCTTGGCGCGTACTTTCCCGACTGGCTGTTCTGCATTGTCGCGGGCGTCGTGCTCACGGTCGTCATCTATCTGATTCTCAAGCGCCTGCAAGCCGACCATCTGGTGGGACCTTCCGCCGTCGCGTATCCCACGCTTGTCGCTTTGCTGGCGCTCGTTGTCTGGTTGATCTTCTTCCAACATTGAATCTTTGTCGGGTGGATGAATGGCGACTCCAGCCAGCAAGACATCGAAAAGAAAATGGCCGGCCATCGTGATCGTCGTGGTGACGCTGTTGCTGCTCGTCTATGTAATCCGGCAGTGGGACCGCACCCCTCGTACCGACGACGCTTATGTCTACGCGGACACGATCGACGTCGTGCCGGAGGTCAACGGCCGCATCGTCGAACTGGCCGTACGGGACAACCAGGCGGTGAAGCAGGGCGATCTGTTGTTCCGTATCGACCCGCGCCCGTATCAGGATGCGCTCGCGCGAGGCAACGCGTCGCTCGTCGCGCTCGATCGCCAGATCGAGTTGACCCAACGTACGGTCAACGCGCAGCAGTACAACGCGCAGTCGGTGCGTGCGGCGGTCGAGCGCGCGAGAGCTGCGGCCGGGCAGGCATCCGATACGCTGCACCGCATGGAGCCGCTGCTGTCGCACGGTTATGTGTCGGCGGAAGATGTCGACCGCGCGCGCACCGCGCAACGCGCCACGCAGGCCGAACTCAGCGCCGCGCAACTGCAGGCGCAGCAGGCGGCAGCGGCTGTGAGCGGCGTCGATGCGCTGGTCGCGCAACGTGCCGTTGTCATGGCGGAAATCGCGACTGCCGAACTGAACCTCGAGTATGCAACGGTGCGCGCACCGTTCGATGGACGCATCGTGTCTTTGAAGACATCGACCGGGCAGTTTGCCACGGCGCTCAAACCGGTCTTCACCTTGATCGACACGCGCCACTGGTACGTAGTCGCGAACTTTCGCGAAACCGAACTCAAGGGCGTCAGGGCGGGCACGCCAGCCACTGTGTACCTGATGAGCGATACGGGCCAGCGTTTCCAGGGGACCGTCGATTCGATCAGCTACGGCATCGCGCCCGATGAAGCCGGCCTTGCATTGCCGGGCGGATTACCACGCATTCAACGCACGCTCAATTGGGTGCATGTATCGCAGCGCTTCCCGGTGAAGATCCTTATCGACAAACCGAACCCGGAACTGTTCCGCGTCGGGACATCCGCGGTGGCCGTGCTGGAACCCGGGCGCGGCAACGACGGCGAGCGCCATTGAGGACCCCATGACCGCCGCCGACTACCTGCCCGTTTCGCTGCGCGACGCAGGCGCTTTCCTCAGGCGCGAGCTTGCGCCTTTCCCCGGGCGTCTGAACGTGATGCTGCGCTGCATGCTGACGAGCGCCATTGTGATTGTCGTGTCGAATACGCTCGAGGTGCCGGAGCTTGCGCTGTCGCTACTGGTGGTGTTCTATGTCACGCAGTCGAACGTGGTGGTTACACGGCTGGTCGGCGTGATGTTCATGGTCGGATCGACGCTCGCCATCGGCCTGTCGATCCTGCTGCTGAAATTTACATTCGACTACCCGTTGCTGCGCATCGTCATCGCGAGCCTGCTGTTCCTGGGCAGCGTGTACCTGCTGCGCGTTCTCAAGATCGGTGTGGTGTTCTTCATCGTCGCCATCATTGTGATTTACGTGCAGAGCTTTGTCGACCGGACCGATCAGGCCGACCTGCTGATCCGCGCGGTGTTATGGGTGTGGGTCGCCGTCAACTATCCGATCGCGCTGACGCTCGTGGTCAACACGCTTTTGTTGCCCGTCGAGCCGCAATTGCAACTCAAGGCGGAAATCCATCGGCAACTGGCAGCGCTGGACGCGCGCCTGGCGCAACTGATCGACGGCAGCACGAGCGCCGAGCCGGTCACGCTGGCGGCCGTTCAGCAAGGCGCGCTCACGCTGCAGAAGTTGCTGCGGTTCACAACAATGCGTGATGCCCATTATCGCGAACATCAGGCGTCGCAGCTTGCATGCATCGCGACCGTGTCGCGGCTTTATCGCGGAGCGAGTGAGCTTCCGCTGAATTGGCCGCGCGCCTCAGCCGCGCAGCTGGCGATGTTGCGCGAGTTGCGTGCGAACTGCCACGCGCTCGACCAGGCGGTCATGACCGGCGAGCCCTATCGCTACTTGAGCACGGCGACACCTGAAGAGCGCAACGCCGCCGACACGATTCCTGCTGCTGCCGAATCGCAGCGGGCGCTGCGCGCATTCGCCGACCTGGCTGCGAGCGACCCGGCATCCGGCAAGCCGCCCGCCAGCGAGCCGATGATTGCGCCGGATGCATGGACCAATCCCGCCTACATGCGCTTTTCGCTGAAGACCTTGCTCGCCGTTCTGGTCTGCTACGTGTTCTACAACGCCGTGGACTGGCAGGGCATCCACACGATCATGCTGACCTGCGTGATCGTCGCGCTGCCGAGCCTCGGCGCATCGGCGCAGCGCGCGTTGCTGCGGGTGGCCGGTGCTGCCATCGGAAGCGCGCTGGCGCTGTTCATGGTCGTGTTCGTCGTTCCTCATCTCGACGACATTGTCGGTCTGCTGTTGATGACGCTGCCTGTCGTCGCGTTCGGAGCATGGATCTCGGCGGGTTCGGAACGGATCGGCTACGCGGGCGTACAGCTCATCTTCACCTTCTCGCTCGCCTTGTTCGAACAGTTTGGCCCAACCGTCAATCTGACTGAAATACGCGACCGGCTGGTTGGCATTCTGCTGGGCGTCGGTGTGGCGACGTTCGTGCAGATGTCGTTCTGGCGCGAGGGCGAGGGCGACGTGCTGCGGCAGAAGCTCGCCACCCTGTTGCGCGCGATCGCCGCACAGGTGCGCCCGTCGCAGGTCGGCGAAGAGCAAGTGGATGAGTTGCCTCATGCTCAGCGACAGTTGCAGGCGTGGGCCGTGCTGACCGATTGCGAGACGACGCTTTCGCGCGTCGCGCTCGAACCCGGCTGGCAGGAAAGCGAGCAGTCGCAACTGACACTGCGCGCGCAAACGGTCCTCGCGCAGGGGCGCGAGATCATGCTGGCGGGTGACGCGTTGCGCAACACGTTGGTGGCTCAAGCGGGCTTGTCAAGCTCACACACCATGGACGCAGTGCGCGCAGCCCAGCAACAGGCCGGCACCGAACTCAACCGGTACGCGGATGAGCTGACGGCCAACCCACCCGATGCGCGCGCGCCGCGCCGTATCGAGACCGCTGCGCAAGCGGGCGAACCGGCTCAGCCTGCCGATCAGTCGCTCATCACCGCAGCGGACGAACTGTTGCGGCAGATCACGGGCTTGCCGGACTGGCGTGCCGAGGCACCGGTCGCGGCGCACGCATCAGCGGCGGTACGAGCATGAAGGCGCGACCGGTTTTGTGCGCTCGACGATGGCGTCGCCGCGTGTTATGCCTCGCGTGGCTAACGTCCGTGCTGTCGGGTTGCGCGCTGATTCATCACAACGGCACGCCCCGTTCCGAGATCGCGCCCGAGCAGATCAATCTTGCGGACGACATCCATCTCGCACGCGACGGCTGGCCCGCCGCGCGCTGGTGGACGCGCTATCACGACGCGCAACTTGACGCCCTGATCGATCAGGCGCTAGCCGACGCGCCGACGATGGTGATTGCGCGCACGCGCGTCGCGCAGGCGAAGTCGGACGTGGAACTGACCAAAGCAGGATCCAACCTTCAGGTGGCCGCGCTGGCGTCGCTGGATCGCGAGCATATTTCCGCGAACGGTTTTCTCGGCCCGTTCGCGAAGAACGAACCGGCTGCGGGGCTGACCGGGCCGTGGTACACCGAGGGCGTCGTCGGATTGGGTGCAAGCCTGGATATCGACATCTGGGGCAAGCAACGCGCGGAGGTCGCTGCGTCGCTGGGTGTGAGCAATGCGCGGCTCGCCGAGACATCCGCTGTCGAACTCGAAATCTCGGCGGATGTCGCGCAGCTGTACTACGGCATTCAAACGACTTATCAGCTGATCGATCTGCTGAGTGACTCGCATGAGGTAGCGGTGTTCGCAGTGCAAGCACACGAAGCGCGCGCGGCGCGCGGCCTCGAAGCCCGCACCCTGCTCGAAGAAGCACGAGCGCAGCAACTGGCCATCGAACAGCAGATCGTGTCGGCACAAGGGCAGATCAAGCAACTTCGCGAATCGATGCGGGCACTGGTCGGCGCCGGACCCGTTGGCCTGCCCACGATCGAACCCGTCGCGCTGCCACGTTCGCAGGCGGCCTTGCCGGCGACGCTGTCGTACGAACTGCTGGCCCGGCGGCCCGATCTGCAGGCAATGCGATGGTATGTCGAGGCGTCGTTCGACAAGATCGATGCGGCAAAGGCGGCGTTTTATCCGAGCTTCGACATCAAGGCATTTTTCGGCTTCAACGCTTTGCACCTCGCCGATCTCTTCACGCATGCGAGCCAGCAGATCAACCTGATTCCGGGCTTGTATCTGCCAATCTTCGACGGCGGCCGGCTCAATGCGAACCTGAGCGGCGCGCGCGAGGGGAGCAACCTGTTGATCGAGCAGTACAACCAAGCCGTTCTCAACGCTGTACGCGATGTCGCGCAGACGGGCAGCCGTCTGCAGTCTCTCGATGCGCAGAAGGCTTTGCAGAAGCAGCGGATCGAATCGGTTACATTCACGAGAGACAGTGTGGAAGCCTATTATCAACGCGGACTCACGAGCCGGCTCGCGGCGCTCGAAGCGCGCCAGCCGGTGATCGCGGAACAGGTCGCCCTGCTTACGCTCAACGGTCAAGTGCTCAGTCAGGAGATTGCTCTGGCGAAGGCGCTCGGCGGCGGTTATCTCGCCGATCCGCCTGTTGAACTCAAGCCGCGCTGAACGGCGCGGCTATGCCGCTCAGAGCTGTTGTGATCGCAGCGATGCGAATTCCGCGCGGCACACGTCGCCAAACTTCCCGAGAATGTCGATCGAGCCATCCGCGAGCATCTCGCGAATCTCGATGAAAGACTTGTCTGGCGCGAGATAGGTGTCCACGATCTTGCGTCCGATCACGTCGGCTTCGTCCGCGACTTCAAGGGACGAGCGGAGGCGCATGCGGCTGATCTCCGCGTAGAGGTTGCCCAGGCCAGCGAGATCGGGCTCGTTGTGTTGCAGCGCGTGCACATAGCAATTCGTCGCTTGCTCAATGAACGCTTTGTACAGTTCCTGCCGCCACGCGAGATCATGCGCTAGCCACTCCGCGCGAACCTGGGTGCGTTGGGTCAGCCAGGAGGCAAGAACCGAAGTCAAGCCGCCGATCGCGGCACCGACAAGGGCAGCCAGGGCAGAGATAACCGATGCGTTCATGGACTGTTCTCGCGTGGTCATTCAGCTATCCATAGTAATGCAGTGGTGTGTATTTTTGAGGGCAGTCGATCCCACGGAACGCGATGACGGCTGAAGCTGCGCAAAGGCGTGCCCTGGCAAAGGCCGACGGCCGCCGCACGCGTCGAAAGCCGGCTGCTGCGAATCCGGCGCGCTAGAATTATCCATGCACCGCGCTCGCGACAAAGGATGGCGACAGAATGACGCTCATGGCCGAACCTAATCAACCACACACCTCGTCTCCGGCACCGTTCGGCATTGACCCGTTGCAGGCGCCAGCACTGTTGCGTCGCCTGCTGCGCGCCAAAGACCGAATGGACGCTGCCTCGCACGAGGCCTGGCCTGTCGAACGATTGGCTGCGGTCAGTGGCGTCTCCGAGGCCCATTTCGCGCGCTCGTTCAAGCAGGCCTTCGGCATCCCGCCGCATCGCTATCTGTTGACGCGGCGCATCGAGCAAGCCAATACCCTGCTGCGCGACACCGCGCTCAGCATTACGGAAATTGCCTTCGCCACCGGCTGGGAGAGCCTGGGCACCTTTGGCCGCATCTTCCGCGATATTAACGGTCGGAGCCCGAGCGCCATGCGCCGGGAGGCGCAGGCCGCCATGCAGCAGATCGACCGCGTACCCGCTTGCGTTCTGAAGGCCGCTCAGCGTCCCGATCTCACCATCGCAGTTTTGGAGAAGCGCCGCCGTGCGGCCAAAGGTACATTGCGGCCATCAACCAAGGAGGTGTCATGAACCAGGGTATCAGTGTGGTGGGCGTGTACGTCGACGATCAGGACGAAGCGCTGGAATTCTACGTCGGCAAACTCGGATTCCGCGTGCATACGGACGTGGTGAACGGCGCCTACCGGTGGCTGACAGTCCAGCATCCGGACCAGCCTTCGTTCCAGCTCGGGCTGTTCAGACCCGGGCCGCCCATTCACGACGATGCCACCGCGCAGATCCTGCGCGCGATGGTCGCGAAGGGCGCCATGCCGCCGCTCGTCCTGCTGGTGTCCGATTGCCGCGCGAGCTATGCCCGGCTAAAGGAAAGTGGCGTGGAATTCACCCAGGAGCCGGTGGACCGCTATGGCAGCGTCGACGCTGGTTTTCGCGACCCCGCCGGCAATGGGTGGAAGATGATTCAGGAGCCGCGGAGCACGACGTGAATAGTCGCCCCCGTCGCGCCGACGCTAGCGTCGTTCTGGTATGAGGTAGCGGGGAATCGAGCCCACTCGCCAGTGGAAGACTTGAGCACTAATCGACACAGGCGTATCGACACCTTGCCAGTCGCGCAGTATGTATTTTCCCGGCGGCAGGCTCACGACCGCGTCATGTTGCTTGCCGTCGACGGTCCAACCGGCGATAACCGGATCGTCGGTTCCGTATTGATATGCCTTGACGTTCTCCGAGTCGATTAACGCCTTCACCCACGGTCGCTTGCCAACTGTGCTGCTTAATACGGATGCCGCGACGAATGCCGGTTTCGGTGTCAGGTCGTAATGCAGCAACCCAAAGTTATGTTCGATGTTGTAAGGGTCGGTGCCGTCATCGACAAAGTCATACCAGAACAGGACGCGAACCGTGCCATAGCGGCGTGACAACAAATAGCTGCGCACCAGATTGGCCGCTTGCATGGCCTCGTCTTGCCCCGGTTCCTTGGGATTGACAGGCCAGCCCATCTCCGTCACCCAAACTTGCAGAGGTCGGCCGTCTGTTTTCACCCGGTCGGCGATAAAGTCCTTCAGATAGGGCCACACTGTGGGGATGCTCACCGCGTCGATTGGTGCGTCTACGGTTCGGTAACCCTTTTCTGGCGTATTCGGCGACATATATGGATGGACGCTAAAGCCCGTCTGGTCGTTTAGTCCTCCTTCCTTGAGCAGGCCGACCACACAGTCGCCGCCGGGGCCGCCGCCCGAGCCGCCGCCGCCGCAGGAAATCACCGATGCGTTGGGATCCACATCTTCAATCGCGCCGAACGTTTCCCACAACAGCGCAAGATAGGCGGCGTAGCCGATCTTGCTAAAGTCAGGCTCATTCCACACTTCCCAATGGCTAACTGTTCCGCCGTAGGGTTCAGCCACAGTGTCGTCGCCGTATCGCGCCACCACTGCATCGACGTATGCTGCAAAGCGCGCACGGGCATCAGGTGAAAATGGAAAGTCCGATTTCGGAAACAGGGCAGGGTAGGCATCCGCGTTACCGCCGCCAAGTACGATTACAGTCGAAATGCCGAGCCGTTTGCTCAACGCCAGGTAGGCGTCATAGCTCTTGGGAAACTTGAACACACCGGGCTTTTTCTCGATTGCCGACCAATAGAGGTCGTCCCGAATCCACGAAAACCCAGCCTGCTTGACGAGCGGCAGCAGCACCGATGCAGGTGGTGTGACGCGTTGAGCGAAGTGCGTGCCGACCCCGAAGTCGGAAGGGCCGACTTCGTCGCGTTTCGTGACGACAGCCAGCGTGCTCGTGGTCTTGCCGAGGATTTCCCCATCCGGTGACTTCAAGGTTGCGTCGACACGGAATAGACCGGAACGTGGGATCGTTACTTCGACGTCGATGGCCTTGCCACCCTCCATGCTGCCGACGCTTTTCTCGTACGAGGCGAGTGGCGCGGGCGCCGCCTTGCCGTCGCTGTCGTAGGAAAAAACGCCGACTGTCATTTTCGCGGCGCGCAAACGGGCCGGCGACAAGACCTTGAACTGGAGGATCTTCTTTCCGCTTGTCAGGTTGACTTGCGAGCCCGGCGGGTTGACGAGTTGCAGCGTCACCTGCGCGTATGAGCCGCCTGAAAAAGCTAGAAACACCAGTGCGGCCAGCGCAGTGCGCCAGGATATGCGTGATCTGAACAGGCTGCGGCGGCGATGAATCGTCGGCATCGGATCAATCCTCGTTGAATCGCTGATGAAAATGGCCCGGTCTGTTTGACGAGCGGAGAGGAGGGTGCTGCAGCACCTGGAGACACGCGGGGCGCTGCATCTTTTGCGGCGGGCAGACCCAAGATAGGGTGCGCTGGGCCACTCGTCAGTACGACATCGAACTTTCGCAGCATTCGCCGCGGAGCGTGCGTTGATCCACAGCGAATTGCTCGCGCGTGCCAGATCACGTCCGCGATCGGTATTTCATCTGGAGAATCAATCAAACGTCTGACGAGAAGTTGGACGCTTGCGGGCGGAATTTCGCAGTGGACTTCGGAGCGAGCGTGGTTAAAAGATTTTCTATGGGGACTAATGGAAAACCCTTCACTCATTTAAGGGTCGGCATCTTTTTGAGACAATTATTCAAAACGTTATTCATCAGACAAGCTTAACCAGCGATTAACGTATTTGTATGAATAATTAGTCTCACTATGTGATCTTTGTATTGCAATTCGTTTCTCTGGAAACAAGGCGCAGGAGCGCTAGCAGAGAGGGATTGAGCACAAAAATTAAGATTTGAGAACCCCAAATTAATAGGTAAATAATTTTTTTATCAGTGCGCGCGCACAACATCCGTATGTTCGGTGGCGCACATATGTTCTCTTTTTCGATACGCGTAATGCGGATATTTGCTTTTCGGAATTGGTCTGGAGATAGTTCGCCTTATTGCTGCGCTTTTACATCCAGTTACAACATACGAAAAAGTCGGGCACATATACTGCGATCCCCAACCGAACTGCGTAAGTTGTACTCATGACCTTACCCAACCGACCGAAAAATCAGCAACATCTTCCACTGTCCGTCCCTTCTCTGGTTCCTACTGAATCCGTCCCTCGAAGGAAGTTCCTCGCCGGTCTCATCGCGGGCGCCGGGTCGATTGCGCTTTCCGCGTGCGGCGGCGGCGGAAGCGGCGACTCGCCTGCGGCGGTGGCCAACGACGCCACCGTGGCCAACAAGGCGGGCTCAAACGGCTTCACAGTGACCGCTCCTGCGGCGAACGCGACTGTATCTGGCACCATCACGGTGAGCGGCACGGCCGGCACCACGTGGCGCAACGTCGCCGTTTATGACCACGCCACGGTTGCCAAGATCGGCCCCGACACGACACCGAGCGGCGGCAAATTTTCCGTCCAGGTTGACACGACGAAATTGTCCGTGGGATCGCACCAGATCGACGTGGTCGCATTTTCGGTGGCGGCTGGCCAGGCCGGCGGCACCAAGACCACACAGACCATCACGGTCAACGTCACTCGGGCAAGTTCCGGGTCGACTTCGGGCAATCTGTTCTACGGCATGAATGGCCACCTTGCGTGGCCCGACGGCATCTACCACACCATGTCGGCAGCTGCGCAACTGGCACTGCTCAAAGATCTCGGCGTCACGAACTATCGCGTGGACGTGGCGGATGCCGGCATGGCTCAAACGGTGGCCAACGCGCTGACCGGCGCGTTCGCCGGCAGCGGCGTGGCCATCATGCCGTGTATTAACGCGGCTTCGACTGCCTATAACCAGAACGGTTCGGAATCGGCCGCCTACACGCTGGGCTACAACCTCGGCGCCTCGATTGCCAAGCCGCTGAAAGGCCTTGTCAAGTACATCGAGTGTGGCAACGAACTCGATTCGGACGGTCTGGTTACGAACGGTGACGGCAGCAATACAAATAACTATAGTCCCGCGATCTGGCCGGCATTCCGCGGCGTCATTCGAGGCATGATCGACGGTGTGAAGGCAATCGATCCGACGATCCAGTGCGGTGTCAACGTTGGTATCCCGCTTGCCTATCGCGCCCAGCAGATGCTGTGGAGCGGTATCACGCCTGATGGCTCCGTCAACGGCGTTTCCGGTGCAACTCCGGTCCGTTGGGACTACACGACGTTCCATTGGTATCAGAGTTCAGGCGATATCACCTGCGGTTGGCGAAACAACGCCTGCGTGAATGTGCTGCAGATTCTGAAGGACTCCTTTAACCTGCCAATCTGGTTGACGGAATGGGGTTGGGAGGGGAGCCAGGTTACGCCGACGCAGCAAGCCAGTTACGTAACCCAGGCACTGACGGAGTACCGGTCGCTCAAGGATCAGTTCAACATTCAGTCGGTCCAGATGTACTGCCTGATCGATCCTGACTTCGGCCTCATACAGGCGGACGGTGTCACGAAAAACCCGTCCTACTCGGCGTTCAAGAAATTCGTGGCCGCCAATCCGGTCTGACCTGAGCCATTACACTACTGTGTTGGGGTAGCAAACCCCGCTCCCGCAGCCCGCGCGCTTCCTGCAAGCCGCGGGCTGTTTCTATTTGGCGGGCAACACCTCGGATAACGCGATTTGGGAGTCTTGTGCGGTAAAGCACAGACGCTATCGCTGCGGCGCCGCAATCTGTCAGGTGAGACCGGACTGCAAGACCCCTGCCGCCAACGAGCCCCCTGATCCCCACCAAAGCGTGATGATGCCTGATTCAATCTGATGCGCCGTTCGATCGGCGAGGCGCGTTCGGGGAGAGGATTTGCCGGTTAGTGGTTCACTCCGGCTCCAACAAACAAGGAGTTCGTCGTATGAATCCGAGTTTTTCCCATACTCCGCCAATCGTGCTACAAAATAACGCTGATGCATTGTCAGCCCGTGAACTGGCACGTCAGATCGTAGATAACGTGTGGTTGATCGCCGGCATTGTCGCGCTGGTCACGGGACTGGCCGCGCTTTATGCATTCGCGGCGACCCCAATCTATTCCGCCGATGCGTTGGTCAAAGTTGATTTCCCTCAGCCCTATGCGCTCGGTGAAGCGTCAAAGGCGCAGGAGCGGGTTATTCCGCCCACGCTACCCACCGAGGCTGAGATTCAGATTATCCAAAGCCGGAGCGTGATTGCGCCGGTAATCAGGAAATTCAAACAGGATACCTTAATAATACCGAAGCGCGTCCCTGTTATTGGGGCGATGATTCGGCAATTCGCCACACCGGGCTCGCCGATGCCGGCTCCCATCGGCTTGAGTTCCTATGCATGGGGCGGAGAGGAGGCGTCCGTCGGTTCGCTGACCGTGCCGGCCCGCCTCGAAGACCAATCATTGAAGTTGACCGCGCTTGCTGACGGCCGCTACCGTCTCGCCGATCAGAACGGGCGGACATTGCTTGTGGGCACGCCCGGCGTGCCGTCTCAAGCCAATGGCGTTGCTCTCACGATGGATCGGCTCGTTGCACGCCCCGGAACCGAATTCACGTTAGTGCGCTTAAGTGAGGCCAAGGCAATCGAACGTTTCCAGCATCAGTTGAAGGTCAGCGAATCGGGTAAGGACACCGGTGTCGTGCAGATCGTCTACGAAAACACCGATCCGGAATTGGCCCGGTCGATCGCCAACGGCATCGCGCAAGGCTATATCGCGTCTCATATCGCGCAGCACCGCGCCGAGGCCCTTACCACTCGGGACTTTATCATTGGAGAACTGCCGCAGCTTCGCGCCAACCTGACGCAGGCAGAGGCCGAACTGAGCCAGTACAGAACTGCATCGAGTTCGATGCAGGCGGGTACCGAAGCCGCGTCCTACCTGCAGGGAAGCATTGAGTTCGATCGCCAGATCGCGACACTCAAGGTACAGAAAGCGGCGTTGGAAAGTCATTTTGCGCCGAACTCGCGTGACGTCCAGACTATCGTTAGCCAACTTGCACTACTTCAAAATGCCAAGAGTGCGTTCGAAGCGCGCTTCGACCAGTTACCCGCATCAGAGCGTCGCTCGGCCGACCTCACGCGTAACGTCAAGGTGGCCGAGGACATCTATGTCGCGATGGTCAACAAATCCAACGAACTCGCGGTGACACAGGCTGGGACGCTTGGGAACGTACACATCATCGATACCGCGTTGTTGCCCGTTGACCCTGTGAAACCCAAGCGCCCGCTGGTGATCGGCGTGGGCGCCGCCGGCGGCCTGATCGCGGCGTTCCTGTACATCTTTATCCGGCGCCTATGGTCTTCCTCGCTCGAAAATTCGCTGGTAGCCGAGCGACATCTGAACCTGCCTGTTTTTGGCCACGTGCTGTTCAGTGACGAGCAGGCCCGCCTGGACCGTGCGCAGAATTTGAACCTGCCGCCGGCAAAGAAAGGGCTTTCGGGCCGAGCACAGCAAACAGGGGACGAGAGGGTAACGGGATCGCCGCCGAGATTGACCTATGGGGGCTCTGCTCCGCAAGACCCCGTGTTGGCCGGCGGCCGCTTCCTGCTCGCCACCGACGGCTATGACGACATGCCGCTCGAAGCTTTGCGAAGCATACGTGCGTCATTGCAACGGCAGATTCAGGACGCCCCGAACAACGTGCTTGTCGTGACGGGCGCAACGCCCGGTACTGGAAAAAGCTTTATCTCGTCAAATCTGGCTGTCCTGAGCGCGGAAGCCGGCAAGCGGGTGTTGCTGATCGACGGCGATATGCGCCGAGGCCATTTGGCCGCCATCATGAAGCGGACCAACAGAGGTGGCCTCGCTGAAATTCTGAGTGGTGAGGTCGATGCCGGTGCCGTCACTCAAAACACCGACGTTCATGGACTCTCGTTCATCGCTGCGGGCCGGTATCCGTCCAATCCGTCCCGGTTGCTCTCGACACCTCGCATGCAACAACTACTTGACCGTCTTGGCGGACTGTATGACGTGGTCATCATCGACACACCGCCAGTGCTGGCAGTTAGTGATGCAAACCTGATCGCTTCTCTCGCGGGATCGACAGTGCTCGTGGTACGCCCGAACGCTCAGAGCGAACGAGAGCTGGAGGACACCGCGCAAGGTCTCGAGCGTGCGGGTGCGCGTCTGATCGGCATGATATTCAACGCGATGCCACGACGGCGCAGTGAAAAACGCAGCTACAGCTATGCGGCGGCCTACTCCGCGGCAAGTACTCCGCCACCTGTAGAGCATGGCGCTTCGTGATCGCAACCTGACGGTTGTTGCGCATCTTGCATTGAGAAAGCAATGTACTCCAGACTAGTATCCGTACTTTTCTATATGTTTTTTACCTGCGTGATTCTCAATCCACAGGTGGACGGGACCACGCTTTACTTCTATATCGTGATTCCGTTTCTGGATCCGGATTTTTCCCGCTTTCTCGCGAGTACGGCACGCCGCTGGGTCGGCCCATTGCTGATTGCGGCTTTGGCATGCGCGCTAACTTCTCCTTCGGCAGCCGTGCGGGTTCTGTCGATCGGCATCTGCATCGGTTACCTGATGTACACGGCAGAGCGCCGCATTAGTTACCTTCATCCGTGGATGGTCATCAACATTCTGTTCGCAACCGTGCAGTTTGCGATGTACTACATCGATCGTGACTTCTCGTACCAGCTCGGCCCAACGAATCTCTCGCAGCTGATCTGGGGCGACAACGCGACAATGACGTACACGAACTTCTATGAGGTCTTCTTCTTTACCCGTGTCTCGGGATTCTCGCGCGAGGCGGGGTTCTTCTCTTCGCTGCTTGCGGCGTCGCTTATCCTGCATCTTTACAGCGATTCGCCCAATAAAAAACTCATCGCTCTTTATCTCTTCGGTCTTTTCATCAGCTTCTCGAAGTCGTCGATGGTGCTTTTCCTTTTTGCAGCGGTCTATCCCTTTCGCGACAGGTTGCGCTCGATCCATCCGCTGGTGATAATGGGCGCCTACTACGTGGTGATGTCAGTGATTTCGGTGTACCTTGCATCCAACGACTTTTTCGGATCGGACACATTTGGCCACCGGTTGGCCGGCTACGCGTTCATGTTCGACGCGCGGCTGGAGGATATCGTTAAGGGCGTCACTGCAGCAGAAATCATGGCTCACTACAAATATCTTCCATACATCCGCTTAATCCAGGAAGACATGGCGCTCGGTGCGCTGTTTGGCGGTCTTCCCGCCACAATTGCGGAATTGGGGCTGTTCGGTGCACTTGTCGTTTTCGCCGTCATTGCGTTTACCGCGAGCGATGGTTTCGTCATGATGATATTCCTGTTTATAAGTGCGACTGTCAACGTGACTACTGTCACTTCCTTCATTCCGCTCGCGTATTTGATTTGTTACTGGCCGCGATTCGCGGCATATAGCGCACACCGTGTGGAAAACTTGAGTCGATACCAGCCA
Source organism: Paraburkholderia sp. BL17N1 (assembly GCF_003634175.1). NCBI lineage: Bacteria > Pseudomonadati > Pseudomonadota > Betaproteobacteria > Burkholderiales > Burkholderiaceae > Paraburkholderia > Paraburkholderia sp. BL17N1. Next base: position 578,696 of record NZ_RBIW01000001.1, on the reverse strand, counting down.
CTTCCAAAGTATTGCAAGACAAGTTGATCGTGTCGAAACGACGAGTGCAACTTCGCTCCACCCGCGCATTTTGTTTTTTTGATCTGTGCGGGGATGTGCGCGTTGGATTCCGAAAAGTCCAGCATTTCGGGGCGCGAAAAGTGTCCGCCAGCTGCCGCTGGTGACCCGTCGTCCGGTATGCACAGGCACCCCGCAGCTAGGACCCTCGGTGCCCTGCTATTTACCGCGGTCGCATTGGGCGCGGCGTCCAATGCAACGACGGACACGTCGGTTCGTTTGAACAGCCTGCCACGGCTCCAGGCCATTTGCCGCAGGAATGTCTGCTTGAATCCGCCGCGGTCCGATGCCATTGCAAAAGGCGTGGGGGCGGGACTGCGCGCGCACCGTTGTGGGACAACTGGGCACAGGGTAACTTTTTGTTTAAAAGCTCAGCCAACCTGAACTCGTGGTTCGTTTAAGTCTGAACTATTTGGAATTTGGCTCATTTAACTTTGAACCTCCTGAAGCGCATTCAACCCTATAAGGGCCGATATCCACGCTTCAGTCCTGCGCGGCCCCGTCAGCAGCGTCGTCCTGCACCAGTGCGCGCACGAGCAGGTACACGGCTGGCAGGTTGTCGTCGTCACGCCGCCAGTCCACGGGTTCGTCGAGATCCATCCCGGACAACCGGCTGTCCTCAAACCGGACAAACGTCGAACGTACGATCTCGTTGTGTCTCGCCAGGAAGCCCCGATTCTCAAAGACCTGTTCGTCGATTGCGAGCAGCGTGCGCCAGGTGGTCAATCGCGCGCTGTTTGAGTAGCGGCGACGACCGGTATCGAGGTGACGACCCGCGACCGTGGCAATGATCTGCTGCAGATCGAGCGACGCGCTGCGGAGTGCGCGTTCGAGGGCGGCAGGGTTGAAGTCGTGGACTTCCATATCGGGAGTAGCGTCGTTAACCATATTGTTATTTCCCTGAGGACTCGCAATAACTCGCAGCATTAAAGTCGATGCTTCAACAACGCCCGGTTTCGCTGTGCCAACAACTCGCGGATCTGGGCTAGATAGTTATCGCCGACCGTGCAGTCTTCAACAGGCCGGCTATGTTGATGAGGGGCAGGCGGACGCACGCCGAGATAGCGGCACACGGCGGACACGTACGGTTTGCCGTTACTCCCCAGATGCCGCGCCGCAGCGGCCACGCGCACGTCTCCAACATGCTTGCGTAACCACGTGAGCGTTTCGCGGTCACCGTCGTTCAAGATGCGGATGAGTTGATTCATGACCGATCCTGTATATAAAAACAGTACTGGGAATTTATACAGTATTTGACCAGGATGCAAGTCAATTCGCAGGATGTCGGATTTAGCGGAGGAGAGGAGGACGATTGCAGTCGGTGCGTAGCTGGCAGTCGGGCACGCGGAGGCGGCTGACGACGCACCTCTGCTCGATTATCTGGCGCGAGGTGAGCGTTTATAAAGTCCAGCGAGCGTGACGTTGGAGGCGCAGCTATTGCGGCCTTATCGCATCAGCAAAATGTGGGCATACGGGAATGCTTACACTGCCATGAGCCTTCCTACCCACGACGATCTATCAATCAACCCACGTGTTCGAGGGCGCGCGTCGTCTGAACTTTGCGCGGCCGGTCACGCAGCAGCAGGGGCATCAAACGTCGATTGGCTGTCTGCGCCGCCCACTCGCAATATGTGGCGCTGCCGAGCACCCAGCCCTTGAGGGTCGACTGCATCAGGTCATCGACATCGCGTTCGTCGAGGGCCTGTGCGCCGAGATCGCGGTAAGCCTGGTGGCGCTCGGACGGCGTATGGCCGAGCGCCCGGTAGAGTGGATGGTCCTTGATGAAGCTATCGACACGCAGCCCGACGTGGTGCGCGTAGCTCGACCACCGGTAGTTTCCCGGATCGCCCACAACGCGGTTGCGCACCGGCGCATGATCGATGACCTGGCTCGCGAGCAGGAAATACCGGTCGGGCTCGATCACGGTTGCGCGGTACTCGCCGCGCCACACCGTGCCGCGGCGTCCATGGCGTCGGTTGAAGGTGTCGATATAGCGACGGCCGATCGCCTGCATCGCCATGGCTACGCTCGACTCGTACGAAGGCGTGACGAGCAGCTGTACCGAATCAGGCATGAGTACCCACGCGTGGACTGCCAGATCGGCGACGCGCGCCGCGTCTGCCAGGCAGGCGAGGAAGTAGCGGTAGTCGCCTTCGTCCAGGAATGCAGGCCCTGTGAGCCCCTGCAGGATAACGTGCTGTGGTTGGTCTGGGACGTAGTGCCGTGCAAGCCGTGTCATGCTGAATTAAGCGGAATTCCGATGTGAGAAAACGATCCGACAGGTATCGGGCGCGTGGAATTGCGTAACGTGCGCATCGGAAGAAATTCTATCGGTCATGTGCGCGCGGTTGCGTCGCGAACAGGGCTTTTTTCTGGCCTCTTTTCGTTGATTTGCCGGTCGCCAGCAGCATCTTTTTATGTCACCGCTGAATGCAGGGCCGCGCTATGTGTCTCCAGCCGCTCCGGCTGTATCATCTGGCGCTAAATACGTGTCAGGCTACACAACAGTGGGGTGGTTGAGGAGATCTCCAAAGAAAAGAAGCCCGCGCGAATGGCGGGCTAAATCCACATCATGGAGACATGGAGGAGACGTTCATAAAGGTCACCCCATATCCTCGAATGACCTTGCATGACCACTTGATTTTCTCGAGGTGGCCCGGAAGCTCGTACCTATTTGATCTTCGCTGCAGCGGCGACTTTGCGCACCGCCTCTTGCGGGTCTTCGTTCGAGTTCATGAAACCCGTCACGACGTCGGTAATCGCGCCTTCGGTGGCTGAGGACTGAACATCACCAAACGCGAACGACGGAAAGAACGTGTTGGATTTGATTGTGGTTTGCTCGTCTGCGTACGACTTCCTCGCGCAGGCGTCGAATTTGTCCATTGCAACATCCTGCCTCACCGGAATGGAACCCTTGTAAAGACTGAATTGCTCCTGGAAGGCGGGGGACATGATTGTCCTGGCCAACGCAAGCTGTCCAGGCGTCGCTTCTTTCTTGCCGTTCTGCTGGAAAAACACGAACGAATCTACTGTGTAGGTGAAAGCGTTCGACGTACCGGGCGCAGCCGCGCAGATATAGTCAACGTCGGCCTTCTTGTTCGCATTGGCGAACTCACCTTTCGCCCAGTCCCCCATGAATTGCATCCCGCCCGAGCCGTTGATGACCATGGCGGTCGCGAGATTCCAGTCGCGACCAGTCGAGCCTTTGTCGAAGTAACCCTGAATGTTCCGGACAGTCTGGAACACCTGCAACATCTGGGGCGAAGTGAGTGTTTTCTGGTCGAGATCGATCATGGCCTTGCGATAAAAATCCGCGCCCTGAGAAAGTACGACCGTCTCCCAGATGGTCATGTCTTGCCAAGGCTGGCCGCCACGCGCGACGGGCGTAATGCCCGCAGCCCGGAACCTGTCGGCTAGCGCGAAGAACTCGGGCCATGTCGTCGGCGCCTTGCCGCCCACTTTGTCGAGGGCGGCTTTGTTGATCCACAGCCAGTTGATTCGGTGGACCGAGAATGGCGCGGCCACATAGTGGCCTTTCGACATCATGGTCTTGTTGATCTGCGCTGGAAGTTGCGCTTTCCAGTCGGTCGCGGACTTGTCTATATCGACCAGCACGCCTTGATCAGCCCAGTCCTGTATCAAGGGTCCCTTGATCTGCGCAGCCGACGGCGCGTTGCCGGACATGACCTGCGTTTTCAACGCCGTCATGGCAGCCGCCCCGGCTCCTCCGGCTACGGCGAAGTCTTTCCACTCGTAACCCTGTTTATTCATGTCGTCTTTAAGCACTCTGATCGCCTTCGATTCACCGCCCGAGGTCCACCAATGCAATACCGAAAGCGACTCGGCAGCACTTGCGACCTGTGCGTTTGTGGCGAGCGCCGCTGCGACAATTGCAGCTGACATGAATGTTCTGTTCATTGTTGTCTCCGTTAATTTTCTTTATGAATCACCAGACAGGCGCACGCCGCGAAGGCGTGCGCCAGGGTAGCGCTTACAGATCGAAACCGAGTTGGGCTTTACCGAGCGGTGTCAGATCTCCGACGGTTGCGCGTCCCACGAAGTCGACTTCGAAATGGTCAGTGGGGAAGTCAGGCGGACTCTTGCCCTCAAGGAAGCTAGGCAACTGGCGCTTGAGGTATTCGTCGTTCTTGGCGCACGCAGGCGCCGACGCGATATACATCACGTTGCTGTAGCCTGCGCCGCGGTGCGCGTCTTCCACGGCATGGATCACGTCGCTGTGCCAGAACACGGTGTCGCCCGCCCGCATGTGGGGAATCGATGAAAGCGCGTCGAAAAGCGGCGCATGAAATTCCGGCTTGATGGAAAGCGCGCGGCCTGGCATCGCGCCGCACAGGTCGTCGTCGGCGACATCGTCCTGAAGGGCGCGCAACAGGATATAGGCCATCGAATTCGCAATCGGTACGAGTTGCAACGTGCCGTCCCCGGGACCTTGCGGCGTCAGTGCGGTCCAGCCCTGAAACGTGCGGAACATCGAACATACGGCGGGCGACGCAATCTCCTCTACGTCCGGCCGGAACGCTGCGTCGAACGGGTCATATCGACGCCAGTTGCCGTCGAAAACATGCCGGTACACCTTGCGGAAATTCGCCTCGATCCACCGCTCGACCGAGCCGCCGTCGCAGTGCGCGGACAAGCCCAATGACTCGGAACCAGGCGGCCGTCGACGCATCCGGTCCGCGTAAACCGGCACCCGCTCTGGATCGAAATGAACGCGGCCTTCACTCTCGTTGCGCCATAACCGGTTCAGAAAGACACGGGCCGCAGTCAGCGACGGCGCCTGGCGTGCGAGGACCTGCGGCTTTGACCAGTACACGCCGTAAATCTGTGGTTTGCTCGACGCGAGCTGGCCAAAGTATTTGTCCTCGGCGCGGTTCTGCAGGCGCGTATCCAGGTCGTTGCGTTCGACGTAGTCCGCGATGTCGCGGTCCCACCCTTCCACCAGAGTGCGGTCGAATACATTGCGGATCACACACGCACCACGCGTTTTGACGAACTCGATCTGCTCGGCGCTCACGCGCTGCTCCGCGATGTCGGAGAACTGGATTTCGGGGATCACGTTTTCGCCGCGCTTGCGTTGCGCGGCAATTCTGCTGGCTTCGGCTCGGATTGTTTCATCCACCTCGGCGAAAACATCACGATAGTTCGGAAGTCGTGCGCGAAGCTCCTGCTTGGCCTGCCGGATGGCTGCCGGCAGATCGTCGATGATGAGTGCCATGTCGTCTCCTTGTCGGTTCTGCTATGTCCGCAGGATAGGCCGACCGCATCCACAAAAGTGATACCATTCAGACAATTTCTTTGCGCTTTCTGCCATGAAACCAGCGTACGAACATGTCGAATTTGGCGACGACTGCTCGGTCCGGGTTTACCATCGGCGTCTGCCGCGCATTCCGTTCGAATGGCACCATCATCCCGAGTACGAACTGACCTTGACGTTGAACAGTCAGGGCAAGCGTTATATCGGGGATTCGATTGCAGACTATGTAGAGGAAGACCTGGTTCTCGTGCCGCCGAATCTTCCTCATACGTGGGCGTCGAACCGCTCGATTGACGCAGCGTCTCCTCAGGTTGCGATCGTGATCTGGTTCGGCGGCGACTGGGCGCGGCGGCTGGCGGATGTCTGCCCGGAATATGCGCCTTTGCGCAACCTGCTACGGCGGGCGGCGTGCGGGCTGGCATTCGGTCCCGAGGTCGGCGTCGCCATGCACGGTCAGCTCGACAATCTGCTGTCCAGCGCGCCGCGACAACGCCTTGCGATCGTGCTGGACGTTTTGTGCGCGCTAGCGGAAGCACCCGCTGAACCGCTCGCTTCGCCTGCCGCATTCAGCGACCGGAAAGAGGGTCCTTCGGGCCACGAACCGGAGCGTATCAATCGCGTGCTTTCGATGATCGATTCGCGCTTCGCCGAGCCGCTGCGTTTATCCGAACTTTGCGAGGCTGCGAACGTGTCGGAGCGTTCGCTGGCGCGCTACTTCGAGCAGCACATTGGAGAGAGCGTCGGCCGATATATAGCGCGGGTCAGGATTGGACATGCGTGCCGGATGCTCGCGCATACCTCCACGCCTGTTTCCGTCGTTGCAGCCCGGTCTGGATTTCCGAACGTCGCCAACTTCAACCGACAGTTCAAGGCATTGAAAGAACTCACGCCCGCTGCTTACCGCAAACAGTTCGCGGCCGGCGATATCGCCGAAACAGACACCGGTCCGCGCATCAACGAACGCTCGCCTTCGTTGCAACGGAACCCGCGACTGGCGAAATCCATTGCGTAACGCCGGCGAGCGGCCGGGCGCCGAAATATTCGCTAGAGAACGACGCTGCGGTATTCCATTGGGTCGCGACGGTAGGCTCGAAGACGGTAGGAGATAGTGATGCGCGCGCCGTGCAGTCCTCGACAGGCCGCCTATCTCGACGAGCTGCCATTTTGCAAACCGACGGCGTCCTACAAGGCAGCCGAGCGCAACGATGGGTGCCCGTCTGGGCCGTAAAAGCGTAATAGGTTTACCGTTGCTGCGTGGCCGACTGGTTCGCAGCCTGGCGTTGCGACGCCATCCGGTCGGCTTGCAATCGAGCTTCAGCGTTGTTCAGCCTGATCGGGTAATCCACGTCGTCAGGGATAGGGTTGTACCCAGCGCGTTCGAGGTCAGCAAGTTCCGCGCGTACTTGTGCTCGGGTTGCCGGAGCGTCGGTTTGGGCAAACGAAGCTATTGGAGAAGAGGCGAGCAACGCGAACGCGGTCGCAAGGACAATCTTTTTCATCGCACACCTACGAGGGCAGTGTTCGGCCGTTACGGCAAGCACCCGAAGGAGTATAGCTGCCGAAATATAGTTAGTTACCCTTGAAAAAACAAAAGTGAATTGCGAAACGCGATTTCTGCGCGCCGGATTTCAGCCCTTTAAATGGAGCGCAAAAACGCTGCGGACACGCCCCGCTGGAGGTCGGATGAAAGGTTCCGCGAACGCGCTATTTCCTTGGTGAGTTGCATGACCGTGCGGCAAGCGAGTGTCAGTTCGCCGTGGGGCGACATGGCAAGCGCAATGAAGCGAGGCACTGTAGGTTCGACCACCATCGACGCCTGCAGCCGGCACTCCTTTTCAAGGTTGGCAATCGCGTAAGGTCCGAGCAACGCATAGACGCCGCCATCGGCAACGATATGCGCCTGCAGACTCAAAGAGTCCGCTTCCGCCGCAAAGTTCAGGGAGATCCGGTGTTCACCGGCAATTTGCTCGAGTCGGTCGCGCCAGCTGTTGGGGCGGCAGAAAGAGACCAGCGGAATCCCATCGAGTTTTGAAAAAGCAATCGTAGGTTGCTTTAACAAAGGATCGCCCTCTGCGCCGACCAGGTAAGTCGCGGCCTCAACCAGATACTCGTCACCGTTTTTCGGCGTTGGACTGTTTCGAAAAAGTATTGCGATGTCGACGCTGCCGTTTTCCAACCACGTTTCCAGCAACGCACCTTGACCTTCGCGAACCTGTAGTTGCACCAGCGGATAAAGTTCTCGAAGGCGATGGTAAAGGGTGCTGACAAGCGGATGCGCGGTTGAGGGCAGGATCCCAATCCTGACCACGCCGATTGGCTCTCCCGCCGTACTGCGGATGTCGTTTGACAACTGCTCTGTACTGGCCAGCCATACCCTCACGCGCGGGGCGATACGCGCTCCCAACTCGGTCAATACCACGCCTCTTCCGGTTCGCTGAAACAAACGGCCACCGCAGTACTGCTCAAGCTCAACAATCTGGCGGCTGATGTGCGGCTGACTTGTCCCATAGGCAACCGCGGCCTTGCTCAGGCTTCCGAGTTCCGCAGCGTCGATAAACAGCTTCCAGGCAGCGTAGTCCACCGCTAGGCCTCTCGATGAGATATGTCAAATCAGTATAGCTGAAATGCAAAGTTAAACAGTTCTCGCATGAGTCGTCCATCCCTACACTGCAACGCATGCACCGTTGTTCCGGCTTGAAGCGAAACGAGCAGCGGGCTCTCCTCTGCGGAAAGAGGAGCCGAAAAGCTCAATTTGGATGGAGACGTCATGAAAGCGATCGATCTGCGCGGTTTGGTCCCGGCACCCGTTACACCCTTCACCCGCGACGGAGCGGTGGACCACGCAGCAATTCAACGGCTGGGTTCCTGGCTCGGCGGCATCGAGGGGGTTAAAGGTCTGACGGTTCTTGGCCACGCTGGTGAAGGTACGTTCCTCACACAGAAAGAACAGGCCGAAGTTATCCAAAGCTTCGTGAAGTCCGTTGACGGCAAGATCCCGGTCATCGCCGGTATCACGCTGGAAGGCACCGAAGTGGCTGTCGAAGAAGCGAAGCGTGCCGTGGAAGCCGGTGCGTCGGCCGGTCTGGTGTACCCGTCGCACGGCTGGCTGCGCTTCGGTTATCAGAAGGGCGCACCGCAAGACCGATATCGCGCCATCTACGAAGGCAGCGGCCTGCCGCTCATCCTGTTCCAGTATCCGGATGCCACCAAGGCAACCTACAACCTCGAAACACAACTGGAAATCGCCGCGCAGCCTGGCGTATTCGCGATGAAGAACGGCGTGCGCAACATGCGCCGCTGGGACGTGGAGATTCCCATCATTCGCCGCGAGCGTCCCGAACTGCAAATCCTCACCTGCCACGACGAATATCTGCTGCACACGATGTTTGATGTCGATGGCGCGCTCGTCGGCTATGGCGGCCTGGCCCCCGAGCCGCTCATCGAACTGATCAAGGCGGGCAAGGCGAAAGACTACAAGGCAGCTCGCGCGATCCATGATCGCCTGCTGCCCGTGACGCGCAATGTGTACCACCGCGGCTCGCACATGGAAGGCACCGTTGCACTCAAGCACGGCCTCGTGGCCCGCGGCATTCTCGAGCACGCGACGGTGCGCTCGCCGTTGCTGCCGCTCGCGGAAGGCGCGGACGTCGAGATCGCTGACGCGCTTCGTTCAGCCGGCCTCGTCGACTGACGGGGGAGCGGCACACCTTAGCCGCATGACGATAGCGAAGCGATGCTTCGCTTCGCTATAAGCGTTGAGCAGTAACGGCGACTCGCGAAACCTCGTTCCGCGAGTCGTCCATAACAGGATCGGGAAACGACCAAAAAAGCTCCCACGTCGCGACACAATAAGAGACAAAAGCGATCGGTGCTTCAAAAACAAGAACAAGACCGAGGGTCCATAAAATGCAGCTTTACAGGAGACAGCATGAACACCCCTTCGACCGCCTACGGCGTGGGCATTGGTCAACCACAGAGCGAAACACGCGCGGTCAGCGAGCAACTGCGTGCGGCGAACCTGCTGTTCCGCATCGAGAACGTACCGTTCTGCAGGTGGCACACCAAGGCACGCATCGTCATGGGCAGCGCGACCCTCTTTGACGCGTTTGACGCCCTCTCGCTTGCTTTCGTGCTTCCGGTGCTCGTCGGCCTCTGGCATCTTTCCCCCGGCCAGATTGGCGCGCTCATTGCCGCCGGCTATCTTGGCCAGGTCGTAGGAGCGTTGGTGTTCGGTTGGCTTGCCGAGCGCATTGGCCGGGTGCCGAGCGCCACGATAACGGTCGGTGCCATGTCCGCAATGAGCATCGTATGCGCCTTCACCGGCAACTTGCCTATGCTCTTCTTGATGCGCTTCCTGCAAGGTATTGGAGTAGGCGGAGAAGTGCCCGTGGCGGCCACTTACATTAACGAACTTTCTCAAGCCCATGGCCGAGGACGTTTCTTCATCCTGTACGAACTCATTTTTCCGCTGGGTCTTCTTGCGGCCGCGCAACTCGGTGCCTTCATCGTCCCACGCTTCGGCTGGGAGTACATGTTCCTTATCGGCGGGATTCCGGGCATCGCCGTAGCGATCCTGATCGCACGCCTTCCGGAATCGCCGCGTTGGCTCATTGCAAGGGGGCGTTTCGATAAGGCGGAACGAATCATCGAGCGTCTGGAGGCAAGCACGGCGAAGCGCAGCCTCGACACACAAACGCAGCGGGCCGAAGTCGACGAGCGTGTTGTGAGCCTTCTGAACGGACTCCAGTCGAAGAAGAAAGGAACCTGGAAAGAGCTCTTCTCCCCGTTCTACAGAGGACGCACCGTTGTCGTGTGGTTGCTCTGGGCGAGCTCCTATTTTGTGGCCAATGGGTGTTGATTTGCACTGAATCCTGACCCACGATTTGCATTGAATTCTGACCCACCCGTTGGAGCAGCTTGCGGGTTATTCGGTGGGTATCTGGGTCTTCTTTCTCTCCTTCTTTGGTTGCGTCGTGCTGTTTCTGAAACGATAGCTATCGTTGCCTGTTTCTACAATGTGGCAGTGGTGCGTGAGCCGGTCGAGCAGCGCCGTCGTCATCTTTGCGTCGCCAAACACACTGGCCCATTCGGCGAAGCTCAGATTGGTGGTGATGATGATGCTGGTTCGTTCGTAGAGCTTGCTGAGCAGGTGGAACAGCAGCGCACCGCCGGTCTGGCTGAATGGCAGATAGCCGAGTTCATCCAGCACCACGAGGTCGGCATACACAAGTCGTGTTGCGAGCTGTCCGGGCTTGCCCACGAGCTTCTCCTGCTCAAGGGCATTGACCAGTTCGATGGTGGAGAAGAAGCGCACGCGGCGGCGATGATGCTCAAGCGCCTGCACTCCGATCGCGGTTGCCAGATGGGTCTTTCCAGTGCCCGGCCCACCCACCAGAACGATGTTGTGCGCCGAGTCGATGAACTCACACTCGTACAACTGACGCACCAGCGCTTCGTTGGCGTCGCTGCAGCTGAAATCGAAGCCGCCGATGTCGCGATACGCCGGGAAGCGTGCCGCCTTCATCTGGTACGCGAGCGAGCGCACTTCGCGCTCTGCGATTTCCGCCTTGAGCAACCCGGCAAGCACCAGCGAAGCTGACTTGTAGGCCGGCGAGTCCTGCGCGGCGAGCTCGCCTAACGCCTGTGCCATACCGTGCAGCTTGAGGGACTTGAGCATCTGCATCATGACGTCAGGCTGCATGATCGTCCTCCCGATTCCTCAGGCGGTCGTAGCGGCCCACGTTGGCCTGTGGCTCAACCTTCAGTGCGAAGGCCTGTGGCGTCTGCAGCGGCGGCACAGGCGGGCTGTCGAGCAGCCGGCTCAGGATGTTCAGCACCGTCTGCTTGTTCGGTGCGCCGGCCTCAAAGGCCAGCTCGACTGCAGTGAGCACCATCTGTTCATCGTGCAGCAGGACCAGCGCCAGAATCTCGACCATCTCCCGGTCGCCGCCGGGGCGCTTCATCAGCACGCCCTGCAGCTTGCGGAAGCCAGCTGGAAACTCGGCGAAGGGTGCACCGTTGCGAAGCGCTCCCGGTTTGCGCTGCAGGACTGCCAGGTAGTGACGCCAGTCGTAAATGGTTTCGCCGTGGTCATGGCTGCGGTTGATACAGCGCTCGTGCTCGGCAATCACCTGGCCTTCGGCGACGAACACGAGTCTGGCTGCGTAGACGCGCAGACTGATGGGCCGGTTGGCGAACGACGCCGGCACGCTGTAGCGGTTGCGCTCGAAGTTCACAAGGCAGGTCGGCGAGACGCGTTTGGTGTGTTCAACGAAACCATCGAACGGCTGGCCCACCGGCATCAGATGGGGACGCTCGGCGGACCACGCATCCCAGATCGTCGTGTCCTGCTCGGGGTGCCGCGTCTGCTGCCAGAGCAGCACGCACTGATCGGCCAGCCAGTCGTTCAACGCCGCCAGCGAGCCAAACGTCGGCACCTTCTGCCAGAGCCGGTGGCGACTGTCCTGGACGTTCTTCTCGATCTGCCCCTTCTCCCAGCCGGAGGCGACGTTGCAGAACTCGGCGTCAAACAGGTAGTGGCTTACCATCGCGCTGAACCGCGCGTTGACCTCGCGGACCTTGCCGGGGCGCACCCTGTCGACGGCGGTCTTCATGTTGTCGTAGATGCCGCGGCGCGGAATGCCGCCCCACGCTACGAACGCATGATGGTGCGCGTCGAACAGCATCTCGTGGGTCTGTAGTAGATAAGCCCTCAGGAAGAAGGCACGGCTGTGGCTGAGCTTGAGTTGCGCGACCTGCAGCTTGGTACGCTCGCCGTTGATGACGGCCCAGTCCTCGCTCCAGTCGAACTGGAACGCTTCGCCAGCGGCAAACCGGAGGGGAACGAACGTCCCGCGCCCGGTCGTATTTGCCTGCTCGTGCTGCTCCTGTCGCCAGCGCCGGGCAAACGCCGCAACACGGTCATAGGAGCCAGTAAAGCCCAGCACGCAGAGGTCCGCGTGAATCTGCTTGAGGGTTCTACGCTGTTTGCGGGGCCGCGTCGCCTCGGTCTTCAACCACCCAGCAAGCTTCGCAGCAAACCCGTCGAGCTTGCTGGGGCTGTGGCGTTCGGGATAGGCGGGCAGTACGGTGCCGGCCCGTATGTAACGCCTGACCGTGTTTCTGGACACGCCCAGCCGTTTGGCAATCTCGCGCAACGAGACATGATCGCGAAAGTGCCAGCGTCGGATGATGCTCAATATAGCCACGTCGATCACTCCGTTTCCCCTGCCCGTTGCCGAGCAGGTCAGTGTTCTACGTGGGTCAATATTCGATGCAAATTACTGCGCAGGCTGGGTCAGGATTCGGTGCAAATCAACAGCCAATGGCATTAACAACTGGCTGCCCAGCCTCTACAGGACCGTCTACCATCTGCCGCTGCAAGAGTCGCTTCACATGGCGTCAATCTCGAATGTTCTCAGCACGTGCGGGGTGCTTGCCTGCGCGTTACTGATAGACCGTGTAGGGCGCCGCCGCTGGGCAATGGCTTGTTTCATCATCAGCGCCATACTGCTCGCCGCTCTGGGCATTCATGGAGCCGGCAGCGCATGGTCAGTGATGCTCCTGGGATCGTCGGCCTACGCCGTGATAGCAACCACGACTGTACTTCTGTACCTTTACACCCCTGAAATCTATCCGACCCGGATGCGCGCCATCGGTACTGGTCTCGCGACTTCCTGGTTGCGAGCAGCCTCTGCTGCAGCGCCAGCGATCGTCGGTGTCGTATTGACAGGGAAGGGCATCGCTGCGGTATTCGTCATGTTTGCCGTGGTCAGCGCAGTGGGTTTTTTCGTCGCCGCGCGAATGGTGGAGACGACCAATCGCGCTCTCGAAGAGATCTCCCCGTAGCTTCTTGAGTCGCTGTGACTCCTTCTCCGGATATGACTCCAGGGAAGGAGCCACCTGGTGCGTAATACCGTTAGCTTTGCCGACATGATTGTGACACGCGCTAGCACTACAGGCCGGCCCATAAGCAGTACTTAGTGCTGACGCACGAAAAAGATCATTCAAAAGAATATGAATGGAGACAACCGAAATGAAAAAGGCGCAACGGGCAATGGCCAGTTCTCCCATGCGGAGAATTGTTGGTACGCTTGGACTTACAGCGATGATCTGCTCAGTTTTAGCATTGACTTCTGTCGGCGCCCGCGCAGATAGCGGCTCGCAGGTCCAGCTTTATGGCCTCATCGGCACCTATGTCGGGAGTGTCAAACGCAGCGACACGCCGCAATCTGCGGTACTGATGGGGAGCGGTGGACTCACCACTTCCTTCTGGGGAATCCGCGGCAACGAAGACCTAGGCGGCGGCGTCAGTGCCATCTTCGCCCTCGAGAGCTTTTTCCAGCCCCAAAACGGCGCGCAGGGTCGCAATGCGACGGACCCATTCTGGTCACGCAATGCGTACGTGGGATTTAAAGGCGACTTCGGCCAATTAACCTTGGGACGACACAGAAACCCGACCTATACGGCAGAGTCCCTTGTCAATCCATTCGGATCATCTGTCGTCTTTTCGCCGCTCGTTGTCCAGACATTCGTGGCCAATTATGGCGGCACAATCATCGGAGATACAGCGTGGAATAACACTGCCAAGTACACGACCCCAGACTTAAAAGGTTTCGGCGCAACGGTAATCTACGGCCTGGGTGGCGTTGCGGGTTCGCCTGGCATTGGTAACCTCGGCGTTCACTTGAATTATCAAGGTCACGGCCTCACGGCAGTGCTGTCCGGCCAGCGAGTGCGGTACACCGCAGCAGGGCCGGTGGGAGCGCAGTATGCCTATCTCGCGGGCGCAGCGTACGATTTCAAAGTCGCGACGCTGTACGGGGCGTGGGCGATGACGAGTGACGTGAGTACGCCTACAGGCAGCCACACTTACGAGGCCGGTTTGTCGATCCCGTTCTCGCCCGCTGACTTCCTGCTTGCGGAGTGGGCACGCACACAACGGTCAGGGCCTACGCATACGACCAACACCCTTCGAAACACTGCCGCTCTCGGTTACGATCATCTGTTGTCCAAGCGGACGGACATTTACGCGATTTACTCCATTGACAAGCTGAGCGACCATCCCATCGGCAACACATTTGCCGTCGGCATTCGACACACGTTCTAGAAAGCGTTTCGCTTCTTTGTAGTCGCTTCCTGTCGCCGAAAAAGCTCGGCGGTGAAGAGGGGTTACGCGCTTCATACGAGCGGATATCCTGGACCTGCAGAATGTCTACGCTGTACTCTTCCGCACCAGGCGGAAATTCAGGAATACTCCGGCCAGGTGCGATGCAGCCTCCGTCTGATCGGGATTCGCCGCGGCCGCATGCGCGACGGCGAATCTCGCGGGGATAGCGGCGTGAGCCCTTTCCATCGTTTCCATGGCGGGCTCCGTTGATTGTGTCGTTCAAGCAACTCAGAACGAGTCCCAGCCTTCGCTGTTGACAGCCGTTGCGCTGGCACCTGCCAGACGAGGCACCGCGACCGGCCGGACGGGCGTTGCAGCCTTCCTCATCGCCGGCCGCGCTGCGCGGGTTGCCGGGCCGGTTGACGGCTTGGCGGATCCGCCCGTTGCATGCGCGGCGGCCTGGGAATCCAGGCGGAAGAACGAAATCGCCTGGTTCAACTGCCGCCCCTGATCCTCGAGTGATTTCGATGCTGCTGCCGCTTCCTCCACCAGCGCGGCGTTCTGCTGCGTGACCTCGTCCATCTGCGTGATCGCCTGGTTGACCTGCTCAATGCCTCGGCTCTGTTCGGTCGACGCAGCAGCGATTTCACCCATGATGTCGGTCACCCGCGCCACGGCCTGCGTGACCTCGGACATCGTCTTGCCCGCCTCATTCGCAAGCGACGAGCCATTCTGGATCTTCTGCACAGAGGCGTTGATCAGATCCTTGATTTCCTTTGCCGCGCTGGACGAGCGCTGGGCGAGGCTGCGCACTTCGCTTGCGACCACCGCGAACCCACGTCCCTGCTCACCCGCACGGGCTGCTTCCACCGCCGCATTCAGCGCGAGGATGTTGGTCTGGAAAGCAATCCCTTCAATGATTCCCGTGATATCCGCGATCTTGGTGGAACTCGTGCTGATCTCGCCCATCGTATCGACCACCTGACTGACAACCTCATTCCCCCGTCCCGCTACTTCGGACGCATTGGCCGAGAGAGAACTCGCCTGCTGCGCGTTTTCGGCATTCTGCTTCACTGTTGATGTCAGCTCTTCCATACTCGCAGCGGTTTCCTGCAGTGAAGCCGCCTGCTGTTCCGTGCGGGAAGAAAGATCGACGTTGCCAGATGCGATCTGGCTCGAACCGGTGGCAATGCTGTCCGCGGAGGCGCGAACCTGGCCGATCAGACGCACGAGGCTTGCCTGCATCTCGCCCATCGAGGCCAGCACGCTCCCGGCAGGCGCATTGTTCGCCCCCAGCACGGGGCTCAGATCCCCACCAGCCACGCGCTGGGTGACTTCGCCCAGTGCGGCCGGCTCCGCGCCGAGAGCACGCGTCAAACTGCGGGTAATCAGCACACCAGCCAGCGCCGCGGCCAAGGCCGCCGCCAGGCAAATGGCGATCAACACATTCCTTTGGCTGGCGTAGTGCTCGGCCGCTTCCTGCACCAACTGCGACTCAACGCTATTGGCGTAGTCCGCGTAAGCCTGCGTCGCCTTGACCAATGCAGCGAGCAGTGGCCGGCATTCGTCATTCATCTTCGTGATGGCTGCGTCATGCTTGCCGTTCAAAGCAAGGTCGACGATAGCCGACGCAACCGGTCCGTAAAGCGATTCGACACGATTGATCTCGGCCACGAGCTCGCGCGCCTTAGCGGTCACGTCGCTGGCATTGGCGACCATCTCGTTAAGCTTTCGAAGGCGGTTGGCGACGGTTTCGTGGGCCTGCGTCACCGCAGCTTTTTCAATCGCCAGATCCTCCGGCTTCGTCACCAGCACCAGATTGCGAGCGGCGATAGCCCGTTGGTCAACGGCGGTCCGAACGCCCACGACCATGTCTCCGCCGGCGTTGACGCCCGAGATGTAACCTGAGAACTGGTCATTGGAATCGCTCAATGCCTTTAACGAAATGCCTGAGACCACAAGAACCAGCGCGGCTAGTACGCCGAACGCCCACGTGAGTCTGGCTTTCACTGACAGCTGATTAAAGTTCATGTTTCGATTCCACTGAAAGCGTAGTAAATAAGGACGATGGCGGATCGCTGCCGCGCTAACGCCCTCGAAGATGCTGGAGTGCGGGATGTTCTTGTTCAACGGATAAATCAGTCACCCGCATCAGGTACTACGGCTATAAGGCAAAGATCCTGAAGGGCGAGGTTCCCCAGGTAGCGACTCGCAAACGTTCTCGCGCTATTGTTTTTTTTAATGAAGGAAGCATCTTGTTAGGCTCGCAGACGACAGCAAGCGGGTAGATTTTTGTCTGATGATTAATCTGAGTGACTGCAGGCCGCCATTCGTTCATAAGCTGTACCAACGAAATGAGCTATCGATTGCTTTGAATGGACGCGATCGCGGAAATGGGAAGCGTCGGGCCTCTCTTTCGAACCTGCTAACTGCCGGTCCTGTCGTGACTCGACTGACCGGATTGGATTGGTTGCGGTCCGCTCGCGATGTGTGATTTGAAATTTCTCGCGCGCGTCGGTATCTGTGCGGATGCCGCCACAGAATTCGCCCGCGACAAGCCGCACTGGCTCTCCAGCCTGCAAGGAGAAGATCGAGCAGCGTTCCTTGCTGAGCTTGGCAGCAAAGCCGTCGGCTTCATTACGATTCAGGTGGTGAAGCCGATAAGCCCGTTATTGCAGCCGATCGTCGCTGGTCGCATCGGCTCCGTCGCGGTCTCAGAACAAATCAGAGGACGCGGGGTCGGCAGCTCTCTTATCAAACTCGCAGAAGAGTGGGCGCGGAACCAAGGTGCCACGGATATCAGACTAGCCGTTTGGGAATTTAACGAACAGGCAGTCAATCTGTACCAGGAACTTGGCTACGAGATTCGCGCGTTCGAGATGGGAAAGCGGATTCGGACCTTGGTGGATGTTCCGAACGCGTGAGCCGGCGACCGGCGACCCCTGATGGCACCGGGTGCTTTAAGCCCACGGAAATCGAAAGGTCGGAGCGAAGGCTGCAAGACTGGTTTAACGTTCTGGAATTTGGTTGATTAGCGATGTGAGCACGTGGTCGGCCCATACTCCATTGATCCTTAGATAGGACCGAGCCAAGCCTTCACGCTCGAACCCTAGCCGTTTTAATAGTTGTTCGCTACGAAAATTTTCGGGCCTAAAATTCGCCATTATTCTGTGCAACCCAATTTCGTCAAAGATATAAGTAATGGCAGACGTCAATGCTTCGTACATCAGACCTTGTCCTTCAAACCGCTTTGCAAGCGAAAATCCAAGATGACATGCCTGAAAGGGCCCGCGCACGATGTTCGTGAAGTTGCAATCACCGACTATTTCGCCGGTTCCCGACGAAATGAGAAGGAGATGCACCGCGACTCCCGAACTGTTGTTATGCGCCATTGTCGACAGCCGGTGACAAATGGATTCAGTGTCGAAGAAGCTTTCGTCTCGAAGCGGTTCCCAAGGCTGTAGGTGAGCGCGATTTTCAATGGAGTATTCCCGCAACTCATGCGTGAACTGCTCACATGCCGGCACAAGTTTCAGGCGTGCCGTTGAAATTTCCCGCGGTAGTACGTCGATGTGAACACTCGTCACTGGGGCTCTCCGTTGAAAACGCGGGAGAGTATGTTTAGTCAGAAATTCTTCGTCAACAATTCGACTGGCGACAAGTGACTCAATGTCCGCTCTGGGAAAAGCCAAGAGCGTTGTCTGTCAACGGCCGCGATGTATGAAGCCGACTCACGGATTGACTCCTCAAGGGATCAATCATTGACGGTCTCCGGAACGGCCACGCGTTTTACTACTCGACCGACCTCTCAATATCCGGCCTCGAAATTCTGCCATCGAGCGATGACGAACTGGTGACGCACATGAATGAAAGGCGCGGCCACAATCTATCCCAGCTGTCTGAACTTGTGGCGATAGTGAGTTTGCCCAGCTCAACGGGGAAGCGTGATGCTGGTGAATCGTTTGAAGCCGCTATGGAAGAGGTAGTGAAGCGGGCTTGTCCAGCGACTCCTTTACGCCGTCGTTTCGCATGGCCAGGTGATGAATTGATCGAACATCTGAATCCAGAGCGGCTGCACGACGAGAGCGATAGGGTCGCGGGCTGCACGGTGTTTTTCGAATTCCCAGACCATTGCGGAAGGGGGCGATCCTTTCTTGGGGGTTTACCCTTGAACGAATGTTGACCACTTGGTTTTGCGAGGCGGCTTCGCCAGAAACGGCTAGGTTTCGTAGCAGCGTTCACAACCCGTGTATCACGGCGGCCCCAGTTCTAACTCGTTGTTTCTTATGGAAAGTGTGCGCCGTTGCGGTGTCCGGGCGCACAGTCGTCGGTTCAAACTTAAGCGAACAAAGTTCAAAGTTAAGCGAATCTCGACACGAATCTTGATAACCGCACCATCCCTTCTTGAATTTGTCACCACCCGTCCATATAATTAGCACTCGCTGCACGAGAGTGCTAACAACATCGCCGGTTGGCTCCGCCAGCCGGGTTTTCTCAGCGTTCTTCAGTCTCAATCAAGAGAGGAGTATGTATGAACCTTCGTCCTTTGCATGATCGCGTGATCGTCAAACGTCTGGATCAAGAAACCAAGACCGCGTCGGGCATCGTGATCCCCGAAGCCGCAGCAGAAAAGCCGGATCAAGGCGAAATTCTGGCAGTCGGTCCGGGCAAGCGTGACGACAAGGGCGCGGCAATCGCGCTCGACGTGAAGGTGGGTGACCGCGTTCTGTTCGGTAAATACGCAGGCCAGACCGTTAAGGTCGACGGCAACGAACTGCTCGTGATGCGCGAAGAAGACATCATGGCCGTGGTGCAGAAGTAAGCGGCAAGTCGCTGCTTTTCCCGGTCGTATCTTAAAGAATTCAAGGAGTTAGAAGATGGCAGCTAAAGACGTCGTATTCGGTGATTCCGCCCGTGCCAAGATGGTTGAAGGCGTGAATATCCTCGCGAACGCTGTGAAGGTCACGCTGGGCCCGAAGGGTCGCAACGTTGTCCTGGAACGCAGCTTCGGCGGCCCGACGGTCACGAAGGACGGTGTGTCGGTCGCGAAAGAGATCGAACTGAAAGACAAGCTCCAGAACATGGGCGCGCAAATGGTCAAGGAAGTGGCTTCCAAGACCAGCGACAACGCAGGTGACGGCACCACGACCGCAACGGTCCTGGCTCAGTCGATCGTCCGCGAAGGCATGAAGTACGTTGCATCGGGCATGAACCCGATGGACCTGAAGCGCGGTATCGACAAGGCTGTGACGGCCGCAATCGAAGAACTGCGCAAGATCAGCAAGCCGTGCACGACCAACAAGGAAATCGCACAAGTCGGCGCGATTTCGGCGAACAGCGACTCGTCGATCGGCGATCGTATCGCTGAAGCGATGGACAAGGTCGGCAAGGAAGGCGTCATCACGGTTGAAGACGGCAAGTCGCTGCAAGACGAGCTGGACGTGGTCGAAGGTATGCAATTCGACCGCGGCTACCTGTCGCCGTACTTCATCAACAACCCGGACAAGCAAGTCGCCGTGCTCGAAAACCCGTTCGTGCTGCTGCACGACAAGAAGGTGTCGAACATCCGTGATCTGCTGCCGGTACTGGAACAGGTCGCCAAGGCTGGCCGTCCGCTGCTGATCATCGCGGAAGACGTCGAAGGCGAAGCGCTGGCTACGCTGGTGGTGAACAACATCCGCGGCATCCTGAAGACTGTTGCTGTCAAGGCTCCGGGCTTCGGCGATCGTCGTAAGGCCATGCTGGAAGACATCGCGATCCTGACCGGCGGTCAAGTCATCGCTGAAGAAACCGGCCTGACGCTCGAAAAGGCAACGCTGGCTGAACTGGGTCAAGCGAAGCGTATCGAAGTGGGCAAGGAAAACACCACGATCATCGACGGCGCTGGCGAAGCAGCCACCATCGAAGCGCGTGTGAAGCAGGTTCGCACGCAAATCGAAGAAGCAACGTCGGACTACGACCGTGAAAAGCTGCAAGAGCGCGTTGCCAAGCTGGCAGGCGGTGTTGCGGTGATCAAGGTCGGCGCTGCGACCGAAGTCGAAATGAAGGAAAAGAAGGCACGTGTCGAAGACGCACTGCACGCAACGCGCGCAGCTGTGGAAGAAGGCATCGTGGCTGGCGGCGGCGTCGCGCTGATCCGTGCACGTACGGCAATCGCCGGCCTGAAGGGCGCTAACGCCGATCAGGACGCAGGTATCAAGATCGTGCTGCGCGCGATGGAAGAGCCGCTGCGCCAGATCGTCACGAACGGTGGCGAAGAAGCCAGCGTCGTCGTGGCAGCTGTTGCTGCTGGCCAAGGCAACTACGGCTACAACGCAGCAACCGGCGAGTATGTCGACCTGGTCGACGCTGGTGTTGTCGACCCGACGAAGGTGACGCGCACGGCGCTGCAAAACGCAGCTTCGGTCGCTGGCCTGCTGTTGACGACCGACGCAGCTGTTTGCGAACTGCCGAAGGAAGACGCTCCGATGGCCGGCGGTATGCCCGGCGGCATGGGCGGCATGGGCATGGACATGTAATTTCGATTGGGCCTCCTCGTCTGGAGGCTCAGTTGGAAGCACATGGGGAAGCGCGCCGCAAGGCGTGCTTCCCAAACGAAAAAACCCGCAGAAATGCGGGTTTTTTTATGGGCGCTCGCTGCAGGCAGAAGCGCCCGGATCAGAGGGCAGCCGACGCTCCGCGCCGGCTATCAGTGCCGCGCTTCGCCCGGCGCTGCGTCCTTGCCGGCTGCCGGCGGCGTTTCGTCGTCGGCACTGCGCGCCCAGAAGAACCGGTCCGGCATATACGCGCCCATGCCCGGCCGGAACGCATTGCGCACGGCCTGGTACAAATACTCCTGCGCCTCGCGCACCGCCTCGGCGGGATCCTGGCCGTTGGCGAGCAATGCGGCGATCGCCGCGCCCAACGTATCCGTCAAGCCCATGATCCGATGGCTGCCACGGTCCCACATGTCCTGACGCAACTGGCCGTCTTCGCTGAAGAGCGTATTGACGTGCCGGTGCGTGCCGGTTTCCGTCGACAGAATGTATTCGCAGCCTTGCGACAGCAGATGCGAGATGGCGGCGTCGAGACTGGGCGCTTCGGCGTCGCCGTCCGGTTGGGCGAGCGCGAGCAGTGTTGCCGAATCGGCGACCAGCAACGTGGTTTGCGGCGCGAGCAGGTCGGCGATCGCTTCGCGCAGTTCGTCGGCGGACAGCACGTGCTCGTCGTCGAGCGTGAAATCGGGGGCGAGAATCAGTGGAATGTCGTCGTAATCGGCGACGACTTCGGCAATCGCGCTCACCACTTCCGCGCGGGTGCAGGCGCCGACCTTGAACGCGGCGATCGGCATGTCTTCGAGCAGCATCCGCGCCTGGGTCGCGACTACTTCGGGGTCGAGCCCGGTGACTTCGTCGCAGCTCGCCGAGTCGCGCACGGTGTAGCCCGTGAGCACAGAGACGCCATGGCAACCCATGCTGGCAAGAGTCATCAGGTCGGCTTGCAGGCCGGAGCCGCCGGTGGGATCGGAAAGGCCGAAGGTGAGGACGATCGGAGGCGTGTCGCTGGGCATGAAGATTTGCGGAAAGGAGCTAAATTTAGGCGCAGAGAGTGCGCAATCGACTCAATTATGCGGCCTAAACCGTCCCGAGGGCGTTTTTTCGCATCTCGCGATGCGCCGCAGCCGGCAAGCGTGGGCCGGCGCGCGGCACGACGTCGCAACCGCTGTGCGGGGCGCCCCAACTGCATAACCAAAGGCCGTAGCACCCTACGATTGCGCGTGTCTGATTGCTAGGCATTGGGGCGGCAACACGGTACCATCATGGCTCCCGTTTCTCCGGACTCTACGACGCGACACAAGAATGGAATATCAAAGCTGGATGTGCCTGATTTGCGGCTGGATTTACGACGAAGAAGCCGGTTTGCCGGACGAAGGCATTGCGCCGGGCACGCGCTGGGAAGACGTCCCCATTAACTGGACCTGCCCGGAGTGCGGCGCGCGTAAGGAAGACTTCGAGATGGTCCAGATCTGAAGTCCGGGAGCAGCCGGCAGACCGGCTACGGGCCGTGCCGCATGCCCGCGGCGCGGCGCTGGCGTGATGTTTCCCGGTCGGCGTGCCGCGCAGGATCGAACGCACACGGTACGTTCTGAAGTTTGCCCCAACGCGTCGACGCGGAACGTCCTCGGCCGCGCCGTGTCGCAACGTTAGTCTGTCATTGTCCTGTCGCCGGTTCGCGCGTTCGCCGATCAGTCTGCGTGCGGCGAGGCGACGGCCCGTCAGCTTCGTGTCGCCTGCCCATGACTCCTCAATCCGCTGCACCCGTTTCCTTCGATGCCTTGCCGAATCCGCGCGGCGGCGCCGTGCGCCCCGCCGAGCTTGCGCTGGCCGAGGCGCTGCTGGCGTTCGAACAGCACAGCGAGAGCACGTCGGCGCTGCTGCGTGCGTCGCATGCATTGCGCGGGGCCGGCTGGCTGAGCGCTCAGCGTTTCGCTGACGCATTAGTGCGGGTTTCGCCGCTGGTCGAAGGCGACCCGGTCGACGCGCTGAGCGCGCGCCCCGTGTTCGGCGCGGCGTTGCGCGACTTCCGCGCCGCGCTCGAGCGTCACAACTTGCGCGAGCTGTCCTGCTCGCCGGTCCTGTTCGATCATTACCGGGCGCTCGGCACGCATCTGTCGGAGCACACACCGGGTTCCACCATCGCCTTCGAAGATCTCGCGTTGACCGCGCGGCCGGTGCCGCCCGTCTCGCTGCACACGCAGCCCGCCGATCAACTGGCGCATCTGCGCGCGCGTTACGAACGCGCGCTGCTGCCGGTGCTGCGCTCGCAGGCCAACACCGGCAGTGCGGCGGCGCTGGCCGTCACCAACGCGGCGCTCGACGAACTGGACGCTGTCTTCGGCGAACTCGCCGGCCCGGACCCCTACGATTTCTGGCGACTCGCCAAGGCTTGCGCCAAGGCGTTGCGGGTCAGCGGCCGCGCCACGGGCGAAACCGACGCGCGGCGTTTTTACGCGCGTTGCAACCTCGCGCTCGCCGATCACGCGCGCGGCATCGAGCTTGCGCCGCGCTCACTCGTGCGCGCAACGCTTGCGCTGCTGTGGCGCGACTATGCGTTGTTCGGCGCCGCCGCGGAAGACGCCGACCAGGTGGAAGTGCTGCACGACTACGGCTTGACGGTGGACTGGCACGTCGCGGGCACCCAGGCGTCCGAAATGCTTTGGGAAGCGGGCGCCGTGCAGGCCCAGGCGATCAGCGCCAGCCGTAGCGCCTTGACGCGCGAATTGGGCGTGTTGGCCGTGAATGTGAACGCCTACGAAGATTTTCTGCAAACGGCGGACGCATCGATCTCCGCGTTGACCGAGCATGCCCGTGCAGCCGACCAGCCGGAGAAAGCCGATCCGAGCGAAGCGCTGCAGGCGGGCGACGCCGCCTACCGGCTCGGCTCCGCCGCGTGCGCGCTGGGCCTCGGCCACGTGGCGCTGCTAGCCGATGCGCTGGGGCTCGCGTGGCGCCGTCGCGCGCATGCCGGCGTATCGACACCCGCGGTGCGCGCGCATGTGATCGTCGGCGCACCGGCGGCGAGCACGCTCGAGCAGGCCGCCGAAGCCTTGCGCGCCACGTTGCACAAAGTCGCCGCGGGCGTCGCGCCACCCGGCGGCGGCACCGCGCTGGCCGCGTTGACGCGCTCCATCGAGCAGGGCGGCGCGTGAGTCATCGGCGCGCCGGGTCGTGGGGCGCGCCGGTCCGTCTGTCACCGGGTCGTCACTGGCCGCGGTGAAGCGACGCGGCCGCACGCCACGCAACACGCGTGCCGCGACACAGCGGGAACCTGCACGGTGGCGAGGGCCCGCGTGCGTGATAGAGTGCAACTTGATTCGCCGTCGATGGCTCGCGGCTCGCTTCATGGCACACATCGCGGTCCCACGCTCAAAGCCCCGCCATCCTGCATCGTCTTTGCTAAAATCCGAACTATGTCCAAGAGTACCGATCGCATCAATCTGACCAACCAGTTCCTGATCGCCATGCCGAACATGGCGGATCCGACGTTTTCGGGAACGGTGGTCTACCTTTGCGATCACAGCGAGCGCGGTGCGCTCGGCCTCGTGATCAACCGGCCGACCGATATCGACCTGCAAGCGCTCTTCAGTCGCATCGATCTCAAGCTCGAGATCGAACCCCTTCTCCATGTACCCGTTTATTTCGGCGGCCCGGTGCAAACCGAGCGCGGCTTCGTGCTGCACGACCCGAAAGACGGCAACGCGTACACGTCGTCCATGTCGGTGCCGGGCGGTCTCGAGATGACCACGTCGAAAGACGTGCTCGAAGCCGTCGCGAGTGGTACGGGTCCCGAGCGTTTCCTCCTCACGCTCGGCCATGCCGGCTGGGGCGCGGGTCAGCTCGAAGAAGAGATTTCGAAGAACGGTTGGCTGACGGTCGAAGCCGACCCGAAAATCGTCTTCGACGTGCCTGCCGAAGAACGCCTCGAAGCCGCGTTGGCCTTGCTCGGCATCAACCTGTCCATGCTGTCGGGCGAAGCGGGCCACGCATGAGTCTGCCGGCCGGACGTGAGGCGACGCTGCTTGCGTTCGACTACGGTGAAAAACGCATCGGCGTGGCGGTCGGCAATTCGCTGACACGTCGCGCGCGGCCGCTCGTGATTGTGCAGAACCGCAGCCGCGAATATCGCTTCGAAGCAGTCGGCAAACTGATTGCCGAGTGGAAGCCGGACGCGCTCGTGGTCGGGCTGCCATTCCATCCGGACGGCACGCCGCACGAAATGACCCAACTTGCGAAGCGCTTCGGCAACCAGCTGAATGGCCGCTTCAATCTGCCGGTCACGTGGGTCGACGAACGCTATTCGTCGGTCGAGGCGAAGGCGGAAATCCGCGCCGGCAACGGCCGCGCCGACATGCTCGACGCCGAAGCCGCCAGCATCATCCTCCAGCAATATCTAGACGGACTTTCCGACGATCATGAGTTCCATTGACGCCGAAGCGCTTTATCGCGCGTTGCTCGACCAGATTCGCGCGGTGTATGGCGACCAGCTCGGCGCAGGAAAAGACGGCGCCGAGGGCGCCGTGCTGGCCGGCATCTACAGCGGCGGCGCGTGGCTTGCCGAACGGCTGGCGCGCGACCTGAACCTGCCGAGTTTCGGTGTGGTGAACGTCGCGCTGCATCGCGACGATTACGCAAAAAAAGGGCTGCACTCGCAGGCAAGCCCGACCTCGCTGCCGTTTTCGGTCGACGGCCGCCGTATCGTGCTGGTCGACGACGTTCTCTACACCGGCCGCACGATTCGCGCGGCGCTCAACGAGCTGTACGACTACGGCCGCCCGGCATCAGTTGAACTGGCGGTGCTGGCCGATCGCGGCGGACGTGAATTGCCGGTTGCGGCACGCTTTGTCGGCGGCGTGGTGGACATTCCCGCCGACGCCACGCTCGTGCTGGCCCGCACGGAACGCGACGAAGCAGGCGGCGCATCCGCGCAGTGTTTCACTTTTCACACTGAAGCACGCGTCGATTGAACAGGGCGCGATGTGCGAGGCGCGCCGCGCTTCCGTCGCAATCGGCGCATGGCATCGAGCCATCACGCGCCACGCAAGAGAGATTTATCGAGCCGCTCGCTGCAACTAAACGCGCGAAAGTTGGCCCGGCATCGTCACACGCAGTCCGCATCGACACCGATCACGTCGAAGTCCGTATTTGAAGCAGGTACACCATGACCACCGCCACCCAGGCTCCCAAGAATTCCGCCGATAGCGCCACCGAGCGCTTCCGTTACGGCTTCCTCAAGGGCAACCCGCAGCTCACGAAAAACGGCGAGCTCAAACATCTGTTGTCGATCGAGGGCTTGCCGAAGGCGATCGTCAATCACATTCTCGACACCGCCGACCAGTTCGTCAGCGTGACCGATCGCGAAGTGAAGAAGGTGCCGCTGTTGCGCGGCAAGTCGGTGTTCAACCTGTTCTTCGAGAACTCGACGCGCACCCGCACCACCTTCGAGATCGCCGCAACGCGTCTGTCGGCGGACGTGCTGAATCTGAACATCAACGCGTCGTCGACCAGCAAGGGCGAGTCGCTGCTCGACACGATCAACAACCTCTCGGCGATGCATGCCGATATGTTCGTCGTGCGCCATGCATCGAGCGGCGCGCCGTACCTGATCGCCCAGCATTGCGCGCCGCACGTGCACGTGATCAATGCCGGCGACGGCCGTCATGCGCACCCCACGCAGGGGCTGCTCGACATGTACACCATCCGCCACTACAAAAAGGACTTCACGAAGCTGCGCGTGGCGATCGTCGGCGACATTCTGCACTCGCGCGTCGCGCGCTCGGACATTCACGCGCTAACCACGCTCGGCGTGCCGGAAGTGCGCGCGATCGGGCCGCGCACGCTGTTGCCGGGCGGCCTGGAACAGATGGGCGTACGCGTGTTTCACAACCTCGACGAAGGCCTGAAGGACGTCGACGTGATCATCATGCTGCGTCTGCAGAACGAACGGATGAGCGGCGCGTTGCTGCCGTCGGCGCAGGAGTATTTCAAGAGCTGGGGCTTGACGCCGGAGCGTCTCGCGCTCGCCGCGCCCGACGCGATCGTGATGCACCCGGGCCCGATGAATCGCGGCGTCGAAATCGATTCGCAAGTGGCCGACGGTCCGCAATCGGTGATTCTGAATCAGGTGACTTTCGGTATCGCGGTGCGCATGGCGGTGATGGGAATTGTCGCGGGTAATCACGACTGACCCTGCGGATGCGGAGCCGCGTCACTTACGCACAGTACGAACCCGCGACACGTAACGCGGAATTAGCTGAACTCAGCTGAATATAAGGCAGCGCATGAAGATTCTTATTCAAGGCGGCACGCTGATCGATCCGGTAGCGGGCACCGAACAGCAGCAGGACATTTTTATCGCTGCGGGCAAGATCGCCGCCATTGGCGACGCGCCTGCGGATTTCCACCCGGAGAAGACGATCGACGCCCAAGGTCTCTGCGTCTCGCCGGGTCTGGTCGACCTGTCGGCGCGGTTGCGCGAGCCGGGCTACGAACACAAGGCGACGCTCGAATCCGAAATGGCCGCCGCGCTCGCGGGCGGCGTGACGAGCCTCGTCTGCCCGCCGGACACCGATCCGACGCTCGATGAACCGGGCCTCGTCGAGATGCTCAAGTTCCGCGCGCGCAATCTGGACCAGGCGCATGTGTATCCGCTTGGCGCGCTGACGGTCGGCCTCAAGGGGCAGGTCATCACCGAGATGGTCGAGCTGACCGAAGCGGGCTGCATCGGCTTTTCGCAGGCCGACGTGCCGGTGGTCGATACGCAGGTGCTGATGCGCGCGCTGCAATACGCGAACACCTACGGCTATACCGTGTGGCTGCGTCCCGTGGACGCCTATCTTGGCAAGGGCGGCGTGGCCGCGAGCGGCGCGCTGGCGTCGCGGCTAGGGCTCTCGGGCGTGCCGGTGTCGGCGGAAACCATCGCGTTGCATACCATTTTCGAACTGGTGCGCGTGACAGGCGCGCGGGTGCATCTGTCGCATGTGTCGTCGGCGGCGGGCATTGCGCTGGTGCGCGCGGCGAAGGCCGAGGGTTTGCCGGTCTCATGCGACGTCACCGTGAATCACGTGCATCTGATCGACCTCGACATCGGCTATTTCGACGCGCAGTTCCGGCTCGATCCGCCGCTGCGTCAACAGCGCGACCGCGAGGCGATTCGCGCGGGCCTGATCGACGGCACGATCGACGCAATCTGCTCCGACCACACGCCGGTCGACGACGACGAAAAGCTGCTGCCGTTCGCCGAGGCTACCCCCGGTGCGACCGGGCTGGAGCTGTTCCTGTCGCTGACGGTGAAGTGGGCCGACGAAGCACGCGTGCCGCTCGCGAAGGCGCTGAACCGCATCACCACGGCGCCGGCCGACGTGCTCAAACTGGACGCGGCCGGCCGTATCGCCGTGGGCGGCGTGGCCGATCTCTGCGTGTTCGACCGCAACGCTCATTGGCGCGTCGAGCCGCGTGCGCTGAAGAGCCAAGGGCATAACACGCCGTTCCTCGGTTACGAACTGCCGGCGCGCGTGCGTGCGACCATCGTGTCCGGGCATGTCGCATTCGAACAGCGTTGATAGCCGCGGTGTTGCCACGCTCATTGTCCCGCTCATAGGCCAACCCTTACTGGCCCAATCAGGAACGCTCCGACCATGAAGCTCGCGTTACGCAAGGCACGTCTCGTCGTTCATCTGCTGCACGGCATGTGGGTCGTGGCGACGCGCTTTCCAAAAGCCAGCGCCGAGGTGCGTCACACGCTCAATCGCGAATGGTCGCTGAAGATGCTGCGCCTGTGCGGTATGCGGCTCGTCGTGCATAACGACAGCGCGCGGCTCGATCGCGGCGCGCTGGTGGTCGCCAACCACATTTCGTGGATCGACATCTATGTGATCAACGCGTGGCGGCCCACGCCGTTCGTCTCGAAGGCCGAGATCCGGCAATGGCCGGTGGTCGGCTGGCTCGCGCAGCAACTGGACACGGTGTTCATCCAGCGCGAAAAGCGCAGCGACGCCAGGCGGATCATGCATGAACTGTCCGACCGCCTAAGCGCGGGCGAACTGATGTGCGTGTTTCCCGAAGGCACCACCTCCAACGGGCTTGGGCTGCTGCCGTTTCACGCGAACATGTTTCAGGCAGCCGTGTCGGCGTCGGCGCCGGTGCAGCCACTGTGCATGATGTATGAGGACGCGCAGGGCCGGCAATCCACGGCGCCCGCCTATATCGACGATCTGTCGCTCGCCGATTCGCTGAATCTGCTGCTGGGCGGCGGACCGCTCACCGCGCATATCTATGTTTGCGCACCGCTCGCGCCGGGCGCCGACCGGCGCACATTGGCGGCGGAAGCGGAAGGCGTGATCGCGGCCGCATTGCGGGAGATGCAAAGCGGCGCCGCGATGACCGGCGCGGTGATGGCGGAGCGGGCCGCTACGTCCGCCGCAGCGGCAAAGCTGATTGAAGAACCGGTTGAAGAACCGGCCGATCAGGTCGACCGGTCAGGGCGTTCGGCCTGAATTTCGACCTACGGTCGATCCCGACATGCGACCGGGTCACCGTGGCGGCTTAATTGCCGCCGGCCGCAGCGCGGCAGTTCTCGCACTCGACCTGTGTCAGCGTACGCTCCGCGGGCTGTCGCGCGAGACGCACGGCGGAGAGTTGTTCGCCCCACACGCAGCCTGAATCGAGGCCGATCAGGTTGTCACGCAGAATCAGCCCGAGCGCGGCCCAATGACCGAACACCACGGTCACGTCGGCGGTCTTGCGCGCTGGGACATCGAACCACGGCATGCAACCCGGCGGCGCCGCGTTCAGGCCGCCGCTGCTGCTGAAATCCATGGTGCCTTCAGCGGTGCAGAAGCGGATGCGCGTCAACGCGCTGCACGTCAAACGCAGCCGCTCGATGCCTTTCAGTCCCGGTTTCCAGCGATTCGGCTCGTTGCCGTACAAGCCGGCGAGCGTCTCCTTCCAGTTCGGCGCACGCAGGGCGCGCTGCAATTCTTCGGCGAGTTCGAGCGTCAGATTCACGTCCCACTGCGGCAGTACGCCCGCGTGGACCATCAGCATGCCGTTGTCGAAATGCGCGATAGGACGGTGGCGGATCCACTCGAGCAGGTCGGCGGAATCCGGCGCGGCGAGAATCTCGTCGATCGTGTCGCCTTTCTTCGACTTGCGAATCCCCGCCGACACCGACAGCAGATGCAAATCGTGATTGCCCAGCACCGGCACTGCCTGCTCGCCGAGCGCGATGACGTCGCGCAACGTGGCCAGCGACTCGGTGCCGCGGTTGATCAGGTCGCCCGCGAACCACAGCGGCGTGCCGGCCGGCGGCGCGGCCTTGGCCAGCAGTTGCTGGAACGGCGTGCGGCAGCCTTGCAGATCGCCGAAGGCGAGCGGGAGTAGGGGCGGATCGGAAAGCGCGGAAGACGTAGTGGCGGGTGTCATCGAGGAAATGAGTGCGGTTTGATACACGCTGTTACGCACGCGGCGTGCCGCGTTGGGCAATGCAACATATTAGCGTGACATAATAGCCCGTTTGAAGGCTGGGTATCGGGCCAAGGCGCCGCTGGCAAGCGGCTCGGCGCAGGGCGCCCAAGATATTGCGACACAACAGGATGACTTTCATGAACGGAGAAAGCATGTCGTCTTTTCATGCAGAGCAACCTATTCGTACGCTCGTCACCGGCGCGAGCGGCTTCACTGGCCGCTATCTGGTCGACAACCTGCTCGGGCGCGGCCACACCGTGATCGAAACGGTCGCGGGGCGCGACGAGGCGGAAACGCCGACGCGCCTGCGACTCGACATCACGTCGCCGGACGCCTGCCGGCGCGTGATCGAAATCGCGCGGCCCGACTACATCGTCCACCTCGCTGCGATCAGCTTCGTAGGCCATAACGATCCGCTCGACTTTTACCGCGTCAACGTGATCGGCACGCTGAATCTGCTGGAGGCGTGCGCCGCTGTCGGTCATACGCCACGCAAGCTGCTGATCGCGAGCAGCGCGAACGTGTACGGCAACGTGACGAGCGCAGCGATCGACGAGAGCTTTCCGGTCACGCCGGTCAATCACTATGCGGCCAGCAAGGCAGCGATGGAAACGATGGTGCGGACCTGGTTCGACCGCCTGCCGATCCTGATCGTGCGGCCGTTCAACTACACCGGCCGCGGCCAGGCATCCAACTTCCTCGTGCCCAAGATCGTCGAGCACTTTGCGCGCCGCGAACCGTCGATCGAACTCGGCAATATCGACGTAGCGCGCGACTTCTCCGACGTGCGCTACGTGGCAAGCGCTTATGAAGCCTTGCTCGACTCCGAGGCCGCCTCGGAAACCGTCAATGTCTGCACCGGCACGCCCTTTACATTGCGCGAAATCCTTTCCGCGGCGAGTGATCTGACCGGGCATGAACTCGAGATTCAGATCAATCCCGCCTTCGTGCGGCAAACCGATGTGAAGATGCTGGCCGGTTCGCCCGCCAAGCTGCGCACGCTCGTGCCGAAAGTCGAGGCGATTCCGTTCATGGATACGTTGCGCTGGATGCTGGCGGCATAATCGGCCGCATTGGCGCGGCGATCCGCCATCTATTTGAGTCATGGTGACGCGCGACTTTTCGTTCGCGTATAAAGAATCATAATGCGCCGCATTGCAGGCCGATTTGATCAGACGTATGCGGCGTTTGCTCCCGTTTTTCCCAGCGCATGACGCTGAATCAGACCGCTAGCCGTTTCATCCGCGCGGCGCTCCATCGTGCTTGCGACCGCTCACAGCGACATGCGACATGAAAGTGACGGCCGAATTAACTGATGGAAACCAAACTTGTCAAGCTGTTTCAAGTTGTTAGGGTTCTAGTTTTTGCCTTGGGCGGCTTTATAATCGGGGCTTCATAAGATTGGCGTTTGAGCGTCCGTCCGCAGAGCGCGGGACGGCGGCGGGCGTCGACAAGATTACGACACCACAACGCGTGGTAGCAGGTTGGTCCATTTACTTTGACCTGCCACCATCATCTGGAAGGGAATTTCATGATTCTGGTAACGGGCGGCGCCGGTTTTATCGGCGCCAATTTCGTGCTCGACTGGCTCAATGCGTCGGACGAAGCGGTACTGAACGTGGACAAGCTGACGTATGCCGGCAATCTGGGTACGCTCAAGTCGCAACAAAACAATCCGAAGCACATTTTCGTGCGCGCGGATATCTGCGATCGCGCTGCGCTCGACGCGCTCTTCGCGGAGCACAAGCCGCGTGCCGTATTGCATTTCGCAGCCGAGAGCCACGTGGACCGTTCCATTCATGGCCCGGCTGATTTCGTGCAAACGAACGTGGTGGGCACCTTCACGCTGCTGGAAGCGGCCCGTCAGTACTGGACTGCGCTCGGCGAGGCCGACAAGGCCGCGTTCCGCTTCCTGCACGTCTCGACCGATGAAGTATTCGGCTCGCTCTCCGCGACCGATCCGCAATTCTCCGAGACCACGCCGTACGCGCCGAACAGTCCTTACTCGGCCACCAAGGCGGGTTCCGATCATCTGGTGCGCGCCTACCATCATACGTATGGCCTGCCGGTGCTCACCACGAACTGCTCGAACAACTACGGCCCGTACCAGTTTCCCGAAAAACTGATTCCGCTGATGATCGCCAACGCGCTCGGCGGCAAACCGCTGCCGGTGTATGGCGACGGTCAGAACGTGCGCGACTGGCTGTATGTCGGCGACCATTGCAGCGCGATCCGCGAAGTACTCGCGCGCGGCACGCCGGGTGAGACGTACAACATCGGCGGCTGGAATGAGAAGAAGAACCTCGACGTGGTCCACACGCTGTGCGACCTGCTCGATCAGTTGCGTCCGAAGGCAGGCGCGTCGTACCGCGACCAGATCACGTATGTGAAGGATCGTCCGGGCCACGACCGTCGTTATGCGATCGACGCGCGCAAGCTCGAACGCGAACTCGGCTGGAAGCCGGCGGAGACGTTCGAAACGGGTCTCGCGAAAACGGTCCAGTGGTATCTGGACAATCAGGAATGGTCGGACGAGGTCGCCTCCGGCGACTATCGCAAGTGGGTTGAGACCAACTACGCGCAGCGCGCGTAAGGGCACGGCAATGGCGCGCAAAGGCATTATTCTCGCGGGCGGTTCGGGCACACGCCTGTATCCGATCACGCACGTGGTTTCCAAGCAGTTGCTGCCGGTCTACGACAAGCCGATGATCTACTACCCGCTGTCCACGCTGATGGTGGCGGGCATTCGCGACGTGCTGATCATCTCCACGCCGCAGGACACGCCGCGCTTCGAAGCGATGCTCGGTGACGGTAGCCAGTGGGGCATGAATATCCAGTACGCGGTTCAGCCTTCGCCGGATGGGCTCGCGCAGGCATTCATCATCGGCCGGGATTTTGTGGGCAATGACCCGTCGGCGCTGATTCTCGGCGACAACATTTTCTACGGCCACGATCTCGCGAAGCAGCTTGAGCGTGCCAACGAGAAAGCCGATGGCGCCACGGTTTTCGCGTACCACGTGCACGATCCTGAACGCTACGGCGTGGTCGAATTCGACAGGCAGTTCCGCGCGCTGTCGATCGAAGAGAAGCCGGTCAAGCCGCGTTCGAACTACGCGGTCACGGGTCTGTACTTCTACGACAGGCAGGTCTGCGACATTGCGGCGGACATCAAGCCGTCGTCGCGTGGCGAACTCGAAATTACCGATGTCAACTCGCGCTATCTCGCCAACGCGGCGCTCAATGTCGAGATCATGGGCCGTGGTTTCGCGTGGCTCGACACCGGCACGCATGATTCGCTGATCGAAGCCGCGACCTTCATCGCCACGCTGCAGAAGCGCCAGGGTTTGGTGGTCGCGTGTCCGGAGGAAATCGCTTACCGGCAGCAGTGGATCGACGGCGAGCAGCTGCAGGCGCTCGCCAGACCGCTCGCGAAGAACGCCTACGGCAAGTATCTACAAAACCTTCTTACGGACCAAGTGGCATGGCCATCCAAGTAACCGCAACCGCGCTGCCTGAAGTCAAGATCATCGAGCCCAAAGTGTTTGGCGACGCGAGAGGCTTTTTCTTCGAGAGCTTCAATGCGAAGGAATTCGCCGAGCAGGTCGAGCCGGGCGTCGAATTCGTGCAGGACAACCATTCGCGCTCCGCGAAGGGCGTGCTGCGTGGGCTGCACTACCAGGTCCAGAATGCGCAGGGCAAGCTCGTGCGTGTCGTCGAAGGTGAAGTGTTCGACGTCGCGGTGGACATCCGCAAGAGTTCGCCGAATTTCGGCAAGTGGGCGGGCGTGGTTCTGTCGGTCGACAACCATCGGCAGTTGTGGGTGCCGCCCGGTTTCGCGCACGGTTTCGTGGTGCTGTCCGAGTCCGCGCAGTTCCTCTACAAGACCACCGACTACTGGTATCCCGAGCACGAGCGCAGCATCGTCTGGAACGATCCGGCGATCGGCATCGAGTGGCCCATCGACGAAGAGCCGCTGCTGGCGGCGAAAGACGCGGCAGCCAAGCGTCTGGCCGATGCTGATGTCTTCGCATAAGGGGTTGTCGCATGAGCGCACATGATGCCAGGCGGACGATCCTCCTCACCGGCGTAAACGGCCAGGTCGGTTTCGAGCTCGCGCGTACGTTGCAAGGGCTCGGCACCGTGGTTGCGGTGGACCGCGCCGCGATGGACCTGTCCGATCCGGATCAGGTTCGCGCCGTGGTGCGCAACATCCGGCCGACGCTGATCGTCAATCCTGCGGCCTATACCGCGGTCGACAAAGCGGAAGAGGAGCTCGATCTCGCCATGCGCATCAACGGCGAAGTGCCGGGCGTGCTCGCTGAAGAAGCGAAAAAGCTGGGTGCGGCGCTGGTCCACTATTCGACCGACTATGTTTTCAACGGCGAGAAAAACGGCGCCTACGTCGAAGACGATCCCACCGATCCGCAAAACGCGTATGGGCACAGCAAGCTGGTTGGGGAGCAGGCCATTGCCGCAAGCGGCTGCGCGCACCTCATCTTGCGCACGAGCTGGGTGTACGGCACGCGTGGCAAGAACTTTCTGCTGACAATGCTGCGCCTCGGCGCGGAACGCGACGAATTGAGCGTGGTCGCCGACCAGATCGGCGCGCCGACCTGGTCAAAAACGATTGCCACGCTCACGGCAAACGTACTCGCACAAGCGGCGGCGCCTGGCCAGAGCGACTGGTGGCAGCAGCATTCGGGCGTTTATCACCTGACCGCGACGGGTTCGGCGTCGTGGCACGGTTTTGCCGAGGCCATTTTCGAACTGTCGGGCCTGGCGAAAACGCCGACCGTCAAGCCGATCCCGGCTGCCTCCTATCCGACGCCGGCGAAGCGGCCCGGCAACTCGCGCATGTCGAATGACAATCTTGCACGGACGTTCGGCGTGCAGGCGCCGGATTGGCGCGACGCCTTGCAACTCTGCCTGGCCGAGCGTTGAGCAGCACGCCGCTGACATCGCGTACGGGCGCCGTCGTTGTTTTCTACAACCCCGATGCGGCCTGTATCGAGCGGGCCAACCGGCTCGCCGCAAGAATGCACTGCGTGGTGGTCGACAACACGCCAGGCGTGCGGCCGGCGAGCGAGCTGGGACTGGCCGCGACGATCGAGTACCTGCCCAACGGCGAGAACGCGGGCATCGCGACGGCGATCAATCAGGGCGTCGAAGCGCTGATTCGCGGCGGCTTCGATATGGCGATCATCTTCGATCAGGACAGCGAGCCGCCTGCGGCGTTGTTCACGGAGTTGCCGAAAGTCATCGAGGCGGCCAACGCATCGGGCGAGCGGGTCGCGCTGGTGGGTCCGGCTTATGAAGACGCGCGTCTGCGCGGCCTCGCGCCGTTCGTGCGCTTCAAGTGGGGCACGCTGGAGCGGATCGTGCCGCAGGGCGATCAGCCTATCGAGGTCGACTTCCTGATTTCGTCGGGGTCGTGCATCAATTTGCGCTGGTGGTCGAGCATCGGTCCGATGGACGACGCGCTTTTCATTGATTTCGTCGACCTGGAATGGTGTGTGCGTGCCAAGCAGAAGGGCTACCGGGTATTGGGCGTGCCGTGGGTGCACATGAGCCATGAACTTGGCGGCGAGCCGGTCCGCGTACTGGGTCGCGCGTATCCCATGCACAGCCCGTTGCGTCACTACTATCTGTTCCGCAACGCCGTCGTGCTGATTCGCCGCTCTTATGTGCCCTGGACCTGGAAGTCGTCCGAACTGGTCAAGTTTCCGGTGCGGCTCGTCATTTATTCATTGATGCCCTCGGAGCGGATGGCCCATCTGAAAATGGCCCTGCTCGGTATGTGGGACGGCATCCGCGGGCGGCTGGGTAGACTTTAAAAAGCGGTGCGACAGCAGTCGATGCCATTGACCACGAACTCCACGGGCAGCGGGCATCTCGTCGGACGCGCAGGAAGGAATTGCATGAATACGAAATTTAGCGGGCATCAGCAGGATGCAGTCAGTCAGGACGTCTCCCCCGATAAGCCGTTATCGTCCGGCGT
Organism: Paraburkholderia sp. BL17N1; assembly: GCF_003634175.1. Lineage (NCBI taxonomy): Bacteria > Pseudomonadati > Pseudomonadota > Betaproteobacteria > Burkholderiales > Burkholderiaceae > Paraburkholderia > Paraburkholderia sp. BL17N1. Next base: position 542,256 of record NZ_RBIW01000001.1, on the reverse strand, counting down.
CGAAGATGCGCGCGGTCTTCAGGCGCGTGTGGCGCAACTCGAGAAACAGCTCGGTGACGCGCTGAACGACGGCGAGTCGATCGCCAAGCTTAACAATCGGATTCTGAAGCTGGAGGTTGAGCAGGCCACGTTGCTGAATTCGACTTCATGGCGTGTGACGGCACCGCTGCGCTCGGTGAGCCGTATCGCGGCGGCGGTGCGGCTCGCATTCAGCACCATTGGCCGGCAAGCCGAGGTCAGGGGCGGGCTGGGCAGCGCGCTGGGCTATTACGCGTCGGTGATCGGGCGCGAAGGCCTGCCAGGCGTCGTGGCGCGCGTGCGCCGGCTCAAAAGCGGACGCGGATTCGCCGACGGTCCGCCGCGTGACGAGGTCTACCATGAGTGGATCAGCCAGTACGACACGGTCACGCCGGACAAGCAACGCGAAATCGAAGCGGAAATTGCTCTGCTGGCGCGCAAGCCGCTGATCTCCGTCGTCGTGCCCACGTACAACAGCGACGAGCGTCTGCTGCGCGAGATGGTTGCGTCGGTGCAGACGCAGATCTATCCGCATTGGGAGCTGTGCATTGCGGACGACGCTTCCACCCAGCCGCACGTCAAGGCGGTCCTGCAGGAACTGGCCGCGGCTGACAGTCGCATCAAGGTCGTCTTCCGCGAGACGAACGGCCACATTTCCGAGGCGAGCAATAGCGCACTCGCGCTTGCAACGGGCGAATACGTCGCCTTGCTGGATCACGACGATCTGCTTCCGCCGCACGCGTTGTATATGGTGGCGCGGTACATCAATCTGCATCCGCAGGGCCGGATGTTCTATAGCGACGAAGACAAGCTCACCACAGAAGGCACGCGCACCACACCTTATTTCAAGTGCGACTGGAACCCGCAACTGTTCCTGACGCAGAACATGTTCTCCCACCTGGGCGTGTTCGAGACGAAGCTGGTCCAGGAGGCGGGCGGTTTCAGGAAGGGCTTCGAGGGCAGCCAGGACTACGATCTCGCGCTGCGCTGCGTGGAGCTGGCCGGCGACGACAGCGTGATCCACATTCCGCATGTGCTGTATCACTGGCGCATCGTGCCCGGCAGCACGGCGGGCAGCGGCAGCGAGAAGCCGTATGCGCTGATCGCCGCGATTCGCGCGGTGGAAGATCATCTGAAGCGCGCACACCTCAGTGCGACAGTGGAGCATCGGGTCGAATCATTCGGCGTGCTGCGCGTGCGTTATACGCTGCCGAATCCACAGCCCAAGGTATCGATCATCATTCCGACGCGCGATGGGCTTGCATTGCTTAAGCAATGTCTGGACAGCATTTTCGCCTGCACGCTTTATCAGAATTTCGAAATCATCATCGTCGACAACGGCAGTGTGCAGTTGGAGACAATGAAATATTTCGACGAAGTATCGCAGCGTCCCAATGTGCGTGTTTTGCGCGACGAATCACCGTTCAATTTCTCGGCGCTGAATAATCACGCGGCACGTGTCGCGACCGGCGAATTTTTGTGTCTGCTGAATAACGATATCGAGGTGATTTCGCCGGACTGGCTGAATGAAATGGTCAGTCTGGCCAATTTGCCACGCACCGGCGCGGTGGGCGCCTGCCTGTGGTATCCGACTGATGCTTTGCAGCACGGCGGCGTGGTGATCGGGCTCGGCGGGATTGCCGGTCACATGCATCACAAGATGAAGCGCGGGCACTTCGGGTATTTCGGCCGTGCGGTGGCGACGCAGAATCTGTCGGCGGTGACTGCTGCTTGCCTGGTCGTCAAAAAATCGGTCTACGACGAAGTCGGCGGATTGGAAGAGACGCTGGCCGTCGCTTTCAACGACGTGGACTTCTGCATGAAGCTGGTGAGGGCGGGCTATCGCAACATCTGGACGCCACATGCCGAGATGTACCACCACGAATCGGCCACACGCGGCTCGGACCTCGATCCAGAGAAGTACGAGCGTTTCGTGAGCGAAATCCGCCGCATGGAGGCACGTTGGGAAGGCTGTTTCGAACGGGATCCGGCGTACAACCCGAATCTGTCGCTCAGCGGCGAGGCGCCGCCGTTTACGCTGGCGTCGCCGCCGCGCATCGGCCAGTTCGAGTAGCAGCGCAGGCGCCCCGGTGTCCGCATGAAGCTGTGTGCGGCACGCTGGCGCCTTGATTTGACGGGGTTCAGTCCGCTACGGCAGAATGCCGGGTTAAGATGGCGGCGGCTGTATCCACACATATTCATGACGTTCCGGCGCGCCTGTCAACACGCCGCCGGAATTTTTAGCACCGTTTGCGTCGGTTTGAGAATCGAAGCGCAGATGGTTTGTCGGAACCTATCAATGCAAATTTCTGTTTTGCGGCATCGGTCGCTCTTGTGGGACTTTGTCCGCCGTGACCTTGCGACTAAATTCCGCGGTTCGGCGCTCGGCTCCGTCTGGATGATCGTTACGCCAATCCTGACTTTGCTGGTCTATTTCTTTGTTTTTAGCGTCGTGTTTAAGGCGCGCTGGGCCGGCGAAGGGTTAAACAGTAAGGCGTCCGCGCTGATTCTTTTCAGCGGACTCATCACCTACACGTTCTTTTCCGAATGCTTTCTGCGCGCGCCGATGCTGATGCGCGAGAATCCGAACTTTATCAAAAAGGTCGTGTTCCCGCTCGAGGTGTTGCCGCTCGCCATTACCGTGTCCGCCGTCGTGAACGCGGCGATCGGCTATGGCCTTCTGCTCCTCTTCAACCTGGTGTTCGTCGGCCTGCCGCCGCTCTCTGCCATTGCGCTGCCGGTCGTTCTGCTGCCGATGTTCTTCGCCGTACTGGGCGTGACGTATCTGCTGGCGTCGCTCGGCGTATATCTGCCCGATATCAAGCTGCTGGTGCCGCCCATTTCCATGGCTATCATGTATCTGAGCCCGGTGTTTTATCCGCTCGACATGGTGCCGCAAATCCTGCGATTCGCGGTCGCGATGAATCCTTTTACACCGGTGCTGGAAAACGTGCGGCACGTATTTTTCTTTGGCCAATGGCCGGATGCGGTCGGCATGATTATTCAGTTGGCGGTGTCGATTGCTTTTCTGTGCGCATGCTATTGGTTTTTTATGAAATCCAAAAAAGGATTTCCTGATGTGCTTTAGGAAATTCGCTTAAAGGTATAAGTCGAATTAACGTCGGCAGGTATTGGATCAATATAATGAATAGCAAGAAGGCGCGTGTTGGCATTGTTATCGTAACCTTCAATTCGGCGGAGGTGTTCGCGCTTGCGATCGAGAGTCTGATCAAGACCCGCAGCGATACGGAATTCGTGGTGGCCGCGATCGATAACGCATCCCGGCCGGCCGAGCGTGCCGCCGTGCAGGCCACGTTCGAGCACGCCGTCGCCCAGCACGGCTTGCAAGGCAAATTCTTTCAGCAAGACAAGAACCTCGGCTTTTCCGGTGGCAACAACATCGGCATCCAGTACTGCCTCGCGGATCCGACGATCACGCATATCTGCCTGCTCAATAGCGACGTCATCGTCACCGACCACTGGCTGGACTATCTCGTCGCGGCAGGTAAGGATGCGATCGGCCCGCTGACCAACGCGTCGAACAATGAGCAGGGCATTCCCATTCCCTATCATCTCGGCGACCGCAACAGACTGGGTGAAGGCAGCGCCGCGCTCGATATGCCGGTGCTCACGGAGTTTGCGATTCGCCGCCGCGAAGGCTGGCTCGGCCTGACCGTCGACAGCGACTTCCTGAGTTACTACTGCGTGCTGTTTTCGCGCGAGTTGATCGAAAGCGTCGGCACGCTCGACGAACGCTTCTTTCCAGGCGCTTACGAAGACGACGACCACTGCGTCCGCATTTTGCAAGGCGGATTCAAAATGTACGTGGCGCGCGATGTGTATATCCATCACTGGGGCTCGGCTTCGTTCGGCAAGCTGGACGTGGTGGAGGCGCAAGGATTCGCCGCGCAGAACCGCGCGCGCTTCGAAGAGAAGCATGGCCGCGCATGGCAGGACCGCACGCGCCTGTCCGTGACCGCCTGGATGCAGGATTCGTTGTTCGCGATTGCCTCGCCGAAACGGGTTCCGATTCACCTCGAAACGCATCGCCTGTACGCACGCCAGATGCGCACGCTCGTAGAAGGCCTCGAAGCCTATTCGAAGCACCTGGGTGGCGAAATCGCGCGCTGGCAGACTGAACAGCTGAACGATCTGCGTTCGCTGGTGATGGGGCGGCATGTCGACCAACCCGCGTCGGTGGCATCACTGTTGCCCGCGATCAACAGTCTGGACACGGACATCGAGCTATACCTGTCGGCGGACGGCCAGGGTGTGTCGCCGGAAGTCGTGCAGCGCATGAAGGTTCGATTCGAGTCGTTCGCCGATGAACTGGATGCGCTGGTCGCTAGGACGTCGGGCATGGCTCGCGAGTTGACCGCGATGCAAGCCGCCAAGTCGCAGGACAAGCCGCTCAGCCTGAAGCAACGCGTGACGAACCGGCTGGCTCGCGCAGCGCAGTTCCCCACCTCGAAGGTGAGCCGCCTCGTGCGCGGATACGAATTGTTGCAACTGCTGCGTCACGGCGACGGAATTCTTTTCTTCGCGCCGTATCCGACCAGGGAGCGCGAGCGTGACGGCTATTTCCAGCGCGTCAAAGCGATCGATTCGCTGTTCCCTTCGAAACACAGGGTGTATTGCGACGTGCGCGGTCATCCGGAGGCGAAGCCTTTCATCGAAAGGGCGGCGCATAACGCGTGGGTGCTGAATATTTCCCTGGCGTCGCGCAATCAGCGCCGGCTCGTCGCGTTGCTGGCGCGCCGCTTCAAACGCGTTTATTTCCACAGCGTCTTGCGCATGCCGAATGCGGCGGCGGAAGCGGCGCTTCGCGTGCCGGGTCTGAAGTGGGTGCTCGACGTGCACGGTGTCGTGCCCGAAGAGTTTCGGATGCACAATGATTTCTTCTCCGCGCGCATCCATGACGATTGCGAGCGCATGGCGGTGGAAAAAGCGAGCCGTGTGATCGTCGTGTCGCAGGCCATGGGCAACTATCTCGCGCACAAGTACCGCGAGTTGCTGCGCGCGAAAGTGATCGTGTTGCCGATCTTCGCATTGGAAGAAGGAAGCGAAGGGGCGCGGCCCTACAAGGACGGCCGGCCCACGGTCATTTATGCCGGCGGCACGCAGAAGTGGCAAAACGTACCCGCCATGATGGATGTGGTCGCACGCGCACTGGACCATGCCGACTGGTGGATGTACACGCCGGATGTCGAGGTGATGAGAAACGCGGCGGCGCCCGAGGTTCAAAACCACCCGAACTTCCATGTGGCCAGCGCTACGCGTGCCGAGCTCAACGAGGTGTACCAGCAGTGCCATTTCGGCTTCATTCTGCGCGACGACATGGTGGTGAACCACGTGTCCTGTCCGACGAAGTTGATCGAGTACCTGGCGTTCGGCATCGTACCCATCGTGGACACGCCCAACATCGGCGACTTCAACACATACGGCATGCGTTACGTGAGCGTCGAGGATTTTGCCAAGGGGCTGATTCCGGACGCGGCCACGCGCATGGAGATGGCCGCGCACAATCGGGCCATCTGCGAGCGGCTGGTCGAGCAGAAGGCCACGGGCGAGAAGGAACTCATCGAGGCGCTGACCTAGTCGGCTAACCGGGGCCGCCGCGCACGAGAGGCGGGCGGCTCCCGATCACAGCTTTGTGTAAAGCTGTTCATCAACAAAGAGAGTGGTCTTGGACGATATAGCTATCCACGTTCGCGATTTGAGCAAGCGTTACGAACTTTATGCGAAGCCTCACCATCGGCTGGCGCAGATGCTGCTTCGTGGGCGTCGGCAGTTTTTCGGCGAATTCTGGCCGCTGCGCAACATCTCCTTTAATGTGAAGAAGGGCGAAGCGGTGGGTATCGTGGGCCGTAACGGCGCCGGTAAATCAACGCTGCTGCAGATCATCGCCGGCGTCCTCTCGCCGACCCAGGGCGACGTGGAAGTGCATGGCCGGGTTGCGGCCCTGCTGGAGTTGGGCAGCGGTTTCAACCCGGAGTTTACCGGCCGCGAGAACGCCTATCTGAACGGCTCGATTCTTGGCCTGACGCGCAAGGAAATGGACGCGGCGATGCCGGAGATCATCCGCTTCGCGGCGATCGGCGATTTCTTCGACCAACCCGTCAAGCACTACTCGAGCGGGATGATGGTGCGCGTTGCCTTTGCAGTGCAGGTGCAACTGAACCCGGATGTGCTGATCGTCGACGAGGCACTGGCCGTGGGCGACGCGCTGTTCCAGAAGCGCTGCTATCAGCGCATTCGCCAGCTGCGCGATCGTGGCGTCGCGATTCTGTTCGTGTCGCACGACATCGAGTCGGTTCGCACGTTTACCGACCGCGCGATTTTGCTCCACCACGGCGAGGTGATGGCCTCAGGGCCTTCCGGTGAAGTCGTGCTGGCCTATCGCAAACTGCTGCACGACGAGGAAAACCTCGCCAAGCAGAAGGAAATCGCCGAGCACAAGCAGGCGCTCAAGGCGAACATCGCACCGGTGGTCGCGGCGCCCGTCGAGTCGCCGCAATTGACGGCGCCCGCCGCGACAGCCGAACCGCTCGAAGCCGCCGCCGCCGAAGGGCATCTCGGGCAAGCCGTGTCGAACGTCGCGGACGCAACGGACCAGCTGGAAACGGAGGCGCGCAACGAAGGCGGAAAGTTCGAATTCGGCAGCCTCGAAGCGATGATTACCGACGTCTCCGTGCTGGACGGCGCGGGCGAGCAATGCACCACGTTCTATACCGGCGATACGATCAGGATCGTGGTGAAATTCTCGATCCGTGAGGACATGGACAAGCTCTATGTCAATCTGCGTATCCGCAACAAGGAAGGCATCAAGATGTACTCCTGGGGCACGTTCAACCAGGACGCCGAACTGATCGCCGGCAAGCAGGACGGCTTCATTTTCTGGAACCGCAAATTTCGCGCGGGGGAGGAGCATTCCGTCGTCTTCACGATGGACCGCTGCGCGCTGGGCGAAAACTTCTACGAAGTGCAAGCCTCGCTGATCCACCAGGAGTCGATGAACTTCTCCGATCAGGCGATCTTGCACTGGATCGACGAGGCCGCGTTCTTCATGGTCCGTGCGCGCGTCGACACGCATTTCTTCGGCGGTGTGTGCGATCTGCACATGCGCGCCGAACTTGAAGCACCCACCGGCGAAGCCTCGTGAGTCAACGCGCGTCAGTCGCAATCATCTGGACGGCTGACCTTCTTCGACAAAACGGCTCGCCGTACAAAACCTTGGTATCGACTGTATGACCGTGTTTTCAAGCCACGATGTGCGAGCATGCTTGCGCCAGTGCGTCACCTGTTTCGGACACGGCAGGATCCTGTACATCGGCGCGCATGCCGCTGATGCGCTCGACTTTCTGCTGACCGCCGGAACCGATCCGTACGCGCTTTCGCTCGACGCGGATGGCGGCGCGCAAGCCGATCATCGGTTCGTGCCCGACCGGCTCGAAGCGGCGTCCGTGACGGCGCCCGCTCTCGACATTGCCCGCCGTGAATCGTTCGACGCGGCGATCGTGGTTCTTCCGCCGGACAGCCTGGCCGTCGAAGCGGCAACGTGGCTCAAGCTGATTGCGGACGCGGGCATCAGGAACGTCGCGCTGGTTTCGCCGGTCGCGCAGAACGGGACCGACGGTGCCTCAGCCGTCGAGACCAAAAAACAGGCCTTCGAACTTGGCTTTCGCATTCACGCGCGCTTGACCTTCGCGCGGCTGACTCGTCCGCTGCCGCCGTTGGGCGGCTACGAAGTCTGCGCATTCGAGCGTGCCGCGAACGCGTCGACGGAACAAAGCTCGGCACCCGCCGAAGATATCTTGCGGCATACCGACCCGGCGTCGCAAACCGCAGTCGCTGAGTTCACGCAGATCGACGGCTTCGTTCGAGCCGGCGACGCCGTTCTCGTGCTGGACAATACGGCCGGCAGCGGCGCTTACGTCGTTGCGCAGAACTCGGCCGCGCGCCACGTGCTCGGCATTGTGCCGGAGGCGTCGCGGTGCGGTTATGCGTCGGCTCAATATGGCGAAGCCGGCCGCGTCGATTTCAAGCCGTGGGCCAGCGAGGCCTTGCATGAGCTTGCGAGCCATTCATTCGACGTGGTGATTTGCCGCGACGTTCGCCGCTTCGCGCCGCTCGACTGGCCGCGGCTTGCCGACATCGTGCGGCCGGGCGGCCGGTTGATTCTGGGCCTCCAGGCGCCGCAGAGGACGGGCGACGCGTCCGTCGAATTACAGTCGCCGGTCGAACTGCTGCGCTCCAGTGCCGGTTCGACCCCTACAAGCTGGCTGCCGGAATGCGCGTTTATTTCGCCGCCAGGTGTGCCGTCGGACGTCGCCTGGCGCAAGATGGCACTCGACGAGCGCCTCGTGGCCAGCGACGGTCATGTGATCGTCGTCTCGATGCGTGATCCTGTCGGCGCGGATGCGTCGGCTTTTGTCGATACGATGTACCAGCACGCCGATTCGCCGGCGTTCAATGTATTGCCGAACGGACGCGGCATGGTGAATCCATGGCTCTTCAGGAGCATGGTGACCATCGGCACGCGCATGAACAACGATGCCGAACTGGGCAGCTTGCAAGCGCGAGTCCTGGAGCAGGCGCCGCATGACACCGCCGACTATGGCGCCGCGCTTTGTGGCCACGCGTATCGCGTGCTTGCCGCGCGAGCCTCGACGGATACGGTGCGCACTTGCGTGGCGGAAATTCAGGCGTACCTGGATACGAATAAGAAGGACGCACAACATCTGCGGTGGTCGATCTCGCAGAGTTATGTGGCCGCGAAACTGTTGCAGGCGATAGGCGATCTGGAAGGTGCCGAGGCTTGGGCTTTGAAGTGCGCCGCGATGGACCCGGTTCCGTTTAGTCCGCTGCTGGCAACCAAGACGGTTGCGGCGCTCGATCTGGCGGCCAGCTTTGCCGTAGGCCGCCGCGACTATGAGGCCGCGCGCCAGTATCTTGAGCGGGCGGTGCAGGAAGTCCAACGGGTTCTGTCGGGCGACTGGGTGAACATTCTCGGCGACACGGCGAAGCCGTTGGGTTTCGGCTTGCCGGAAGTGTCGCAACTGGCCGAATTAGGCGCACGGTGCGCTTATCTTCTGAATTATCTGGCCGATGCCGAGTATCGGCCTGGGCTGGTGTGGCGTGAACACCGGGGATTTTACGAGCGTGTGTTCGAAGTCAAGGACACTCAGATCGAAGCCTTGCTGGACCGCAACGCCTTCCTGTACGCCGAAACACAGCGTCTGGAGGATGTCGCCCGGCACATGCAAGGCGAAGCCGAGCGGCTGGAAGGCGTCATCCGGCAAGGCAAAGATGAGGAGGCTCGCCTCGAGGGCTTGATTCAGGCGGGCAGGATCGAGGCAGACCGCCTGGAAGGCGTGATTAGAGAGAAGGATCGCGACGTGGCTGCTCTCAAACAGGCTGCCGCTGCAGGCGAAGCAGAAAAGGCTCGTCTCGCGGTTGCGCTCAAGGAACAGGTGCTCACCAGCGAGGCGCTGCGCGTCGCCGTTGCGCGAACCTTGAAGGCCAGGTTGCGGCGCGCGGCTCGTGCTTTTTCGCGGAGGTTCGGTATGACGGGCCGCACCCGCCAGCCCGCACCGGCCGCTCGGCCCCAAGCGCCGGTCCCGGCGCTCGTGAAGCGCTTCCCCAATGCGCCATTGTTGCTGAACGAACGGCGCGTCGCGCAGTGGCTCGCGCAGTTCGAAGCGGATGCGCCGCATTGGGCGTCCAGTCAGTCGCTCGCGTCTGTCTTGCCTGCAAGCGAGCGTGGTGCGGGCGACCTGAATGCAGATGACACGCAACTGAAAATCATCGCCGCCGCCGATTTGCGGTCTTTGGGACCGCAAGCGCCTGGCGTGGTGATCGTCGTCGTGTTCACGGCGGGCGACAACCCGTACGCGTTGCGCAGCGACGTCTACGACCATGTGGACTTGTGTATTGCACTCGACCATCACGTGTTCCTTGGGCTGGCGTTGCTACACCCCATGGTGATCGAAGCGACACCCGCAAACGTCGTCGACTCCGCGCGCCGTTTCTGGAAAGCGATCAATAGCACGCAGCCGTTGATCGTGCCGGACGCTGCCGCCTTCAACCCGTCGGTCGCGCCGGTCGTGATGCTGCAGGTCGACAGCTTCATGGTCGGCGGTCTGGAACGTGTCGTCTTCGACTTGCTGGACCGTTTGGGCAAGGCGGGCTTTCAACCCATGCTCGGTTTCACGAGCGAAATCGCGACCGAGGCCGAGGCCGAACTCAAGGAGCGCCAGTTCGACTACGTGCGCCTGCCAGGCGATCCCGCCGAGCTTCGCGCCGTGCTGGTCGAGCGGAAGGTGGCGCTCGTCAATGCTCACTATTCGCTGTCGCTCAGCGAGGTGTGCGCTTCGCTGAAGATACCGTTCGTCCAGACCGTGCATAACATGTACATGTGGCTCGACGCCGCGGGCAAGGAACAGTGGCGTCGCGTGGACGAGGTGACGGACGCTTATATCTGCGTGTCGGCCAATGTCGCGATGTTCGCCGATGTGAACCTGCGCCTGAGCGCGGACCGCATGATCGTCGTGCCGAACGGCTGCGACTCGGGCAGCGCGATGCCCTTGCTCGAGCCGGAGCGCGACCTCGCGCTGCGCGAGGAACTCGGATTTCCGGCGGATAGTCCGGTCTTCGTCAATGTCGCCTCGATCAATCCGGTGAAGGGTCAGGGTTTGTTGATCGACGCGTTTGCGATCGCGCATGCGAAGCGGCCCGACATCCGTCTCGTGATCCTCGGCAAGCATTCGGATGCCGGCTACGCCGCGCGGCTCCAGGAGCGCATTGCGCATCACGGCTTGCAAGGTGTGGTGTCGATGCCCGGCTATCGGTCCGACGTCTATCGATTCGTCGACCTGGCGCGCGCGGTCGTGATGCCGTCCTTTACCGAAGGCTGGAGTCTGGCGATATCGGAGACGCTTCAGCGCAACGCGCCGGTCATTGCCACCGATGTGGGCGGCGCCCGCGAACAGTTGATTGGCGAGGCAAGCACGGTGATTCGCGCCTATCGTGACGACTGGTCGACGCTGGACGGCGCCGAGTTCTATCAGGCCATCGCCAACGAGTGGGAACTGCACGCGGTTCGCGACGAACTGGCCAGAACGATGGTCGAGCACGCCGAGCGGCCGGTGCGCCAGCCGCGCGAGAGTTTGCAGCAGTCGTTCCAGTCGATGACACCGACGGAAGCCTACACGCGGCACGCCGAGATTTTCGCGGCCATCCTGACTCGCACGAACGCCGATTGCGTTCGCTACGCGTCGTATTTGCCTCAGCGTCAAAGCCGTTACTTCAAGTTGACCGATGCGCGGCCCGAAGTGGTCTGAAGCTGCCGGTTTCAAAGGATATCTACCATGGCAAAGAAAAAAGTAGTGGTGTTTGCCGGCACACGGCCGGAAGCGATCAAGGTGATCTCGGTGGTGCAGGCGCTGCGCGCGGCGCCCGACGATTTCGACGTGTGCCTGTGCTCGGTCGGACAGCATCGGGAAATGTTGATGCAGGCCTTCGCGGACTTTGGCGTGACGCCGGACGCGAGTCTGGACGTGATGTCGCAGAATCAGTCGCTGGCTGGGCTGAGCGCGCGTCTCTTCACCGCGATCGACGAATTCCTCGCCGCGCAGTCGCCCGACATCATCCTCGTGCAGGGCGACACGATGACCGTTCAGGTGGCCGCGTTGACGGCGTTCTATCGTCGCATTCGCGTCGGGCACATTGAAGCCGGGTTGCGCAGCCATGACATGGCCGCGCCGTTTCCGGAGGAACTCAATCGACGTGTGGCGTCGCTCGTGACCGATCTCCATTTCGCACCGACGGAACTGTCGAAGAAGAATCTGCTGGCGGAGCAGGTGCCCGCGGAGCAGATCTTCGTGACCGGCAATACCGTGGTGGATGCGCTGTATCTGATGCTCGAGCGCCTGAAGAACGAGCATGTCGAATTGCCGGAGCGTGTCGAGGCCGCACTCGCGGAAGGGCGGCGCATCGTGCTGGTGACGGGGCATCGTCGCGAGAGTTTCGGGCCTGGCTTCGAGAACATCTGCACGGCGTTGCGGACAATCGCCGAGGCGCATCCGGACGTACGTATCGTCTATCCGGTGCATATGAATCCAAAGGTGCGGGAAGTGGTCAACCGCGTGCTGAGCGATCAGCCGGGCGTCTATCTGGAAGAGCCGTTGACCTACAAGCCGTTCCAGCGGCTCATGGCGGCCAGCCACATCATCCTGACCGACTCGGGCGGCATTCAGGAAGAAGGGCCCGCGTTGGGCAAGCCGGTTCTCGTGATGCGCGATGTGACCGAGCGGCCGGAAGGCGTCGAGTCCGGCGTCAACAAACTCGTCGGCACGGACGTGGCCACGATCGTTCGTGAGACGGCGCGTTTGCTCGACGATCCTGCTGCTTATCAAGCAATGTCCGCCGGCAAGAACCCGTTTGGCGATGGAACCGCGGGCGCTCAGATCGTTGCCATTCTGAAATCGAAGTTCGCCCAGCTCTGATTGGCATTTCGCTGGCGGTCGCGGGCCGGGCATCCGTTGAGCTCGCCCGCTTGCGCCTGCGCTTGCGTTCAGCGCGCATTCGGCCGAGTGCTGTCAGCGTGGCCATGTGGTATTGATCGATAAAAAAATATGAAATCCAAAGACCGCACCTGGGCAGCGGGGGCGCCCATCGCGGCCGGGCCGAACGCACCGGTAATCGATGACAAGGCCTCTAACGGGATCTGGTTGCTAGCCGTCTTCGCAATCACGTTCGGGCTGACGTTCGCGCGGATGCCGCAACGCCTGACACAAGGCTTCCTATGGGCGGAGGACGCATCGATCTTTCTCAAGGGCGGCTACGAGGAAGGCTTCAGGTCGATATTTGCTCCGTACGCGGGCTATCTCCACGCGGTTCCGCGTCTGCTCGTTGCGGCGTATGCATCCGTGGGTTCGCCTGTCCATGCGCCACTGGTCCTGGCGTGGGTCTGCGCGATCGTGCTGGCCGGCGCTGCAACACTGCTGTTTACTGCCGTGTATCGCTATGTCGGCCGCGTTGCGGCCATGTGCTTCGCGCTTGCGCTGATTGTCGTCCCTCAGGATGGCGAAATATGGCTGACGGTCACCAATCTCCAGTGGATCCTCGGGCCCTTGCTTCTCGTTCTGCTCTGGCGGGAATTCGCGGCCGGACAGGTTTTTCCAGCGCGAGTGTTTTATCTCGACGCGGCGCTAATCGTGCTGCTGGCTCTGACCGGCCCGTTTGGGCTTGTGTTCAGTGTGTTCGTCATTGGGGCTGCTTTCATCAAGGGGCGGCAAGAGTGGACACGTCGCACATGGGGCCTGTTTGTCGCGTACGGTTTGGCACTGACAGCCCAAATGGCGTGCTTGATGCACGCGAGTTCGCAAGGTGGCCTGGTCAAATTTAATCCGGCTGATTTCCACTGGATCAGTTCTTTCCTTCGTTATTTTGTTCTCGATTTTTTAAGTCCGGCTTCGTTGAACGATCAATGGAGTGGTGGCGTGCGTATTTGCCTGTCGCTAGTCGCTATCGCATGTTGTGGTTTTGCGCTGTATAAGACACCCGGCAATTACCGTTTTGCGTGTGCCGCACTTCTTTTTCTCGCTGTCCTGTTCTGGGCACTTGGCATAGCCCGGTTTGGACGCACGGATCTCGCCATGAGATGGGCGATGGGCGGATCGAGATATCTCTTCGTGCCGTTCGTATTCTGCTTCTGGACATTTGTCATTTGCCTTTCAAAGGCGAATGGCGTTGGTGCCAAATCGGCAGCCGGTGTGCTCCTGCTGCTGGTCTGCATGTCCAGCGCGACTGGTTTTGCGAGCGGAAAATGGCCTGCGACGAATATTACGTCGCTAGTGACTGGTAATGTCGTTTCGTACCGGTTATCGCCTCCGCCTGGCGATTTATTCGTGACGACAATCAAACGCGTGCGGTGAGGCCCCTCAAACCTTTGCGTGGCGTCGGAAAATCGACTCGTGGTCGCGGCAGATAGCGCTGCGCAAAAGGCTCGCTTCGTCAATTGATGTCATGCATTGGGGAGATTCCGCTCCCGCCGAATCGTGGGAAGGGAAAAATCCCGGAAAATCACTGGTAAAATCGTTGTCTCAGAAATAGGCGGCGGGAGAGGCGATTCATGGTGGATTCGGTAAATGCGGGAAAGGACCGAGCGCCGTCGCTGGACATGCTGCGGGGCTATGCGGCCTTGATCGTCGTTTTCGCGCATACCACGGTGGCAGGGCTTTACAAGGTCGAGCCGCTGTGGGGATGGCTGAAATGGACTCCCCTGCGTGTTTTATGGGCCGGCCACCAGGCAGTGATCGTGTTCTTCATGCTCAGCGGCTATGCGCTCGCGCATATGTACGGCGAACTGAGGTCGCGCCGTTACCTTACGTTTGCCGCCGCGCGGATCGTCCGGCTTTATCCTCCGTTCATTGGGTCGCTCGTGGTCGCCGTCGGTCTGTACTGGCTTGTTGGCCGCGCGGGCTATGTCTGGGAGCGCGGCTGGATGTACACGGCGCATCCCGTACTCGACAAGCAGGTGATCTTCGATCATCTGAAAATGATTGGAAGCTATGACACCGGCGCGATCAATCCGCCGATGTGGTCGATCGTGCATGAGATGAGATGGTCGTTGGCATTCCCGATCATTGCCTTTCTCGTCAACCGCTTTCGATTTAAGGCCGTCATTGCAGCGGTAGTAAGCTCGACGCTCATCGGTATTGCGGCGTTGGCTGGATCGCCTACCCATATTCCCTGGCCGCTTCAGGATGCGCTCCTGACGACGCACTACGGTACGTTCTTTGTCATAGGCGCGTGGTTTTATTCGTGTCGTTTTCAGATTGTCGACAGGGTTACTGCCTTGCCGGCCAAGTCTCGCACCATGTGGTGGATCGCGGCGTTGGTCCTGTTCTCCTACCCATTCGACAATCCGTGGAGCATTGGCGGACGCATTTTCGGCGACCTGGGCGTTTCAATCGGCGCATTCCTGCTGATGGCGCTGTCCTTCACCATCAAGGAAGGGCGTGCTTATTCGATTGGACACTGGTTGGGGAAAATCTCTTACAGCCTGTATCTCAACCACTACGTGATACTGAGCGTGTCACTGGTTGTTCTCTATACGCGCTTCGGGCCGGTTCCTGTCTGGATCGCCACGATTTGTGGCGCACTGGTTCTCGCTTTCGTGATGAACAGGCTGGTCGAAGTGCCGTCGCAAAACTGGGCGCGCGCTTTGCGCCGCCGCTTGTCGCCAAAGGCTGCCGAGCGTTCATCAAATAGTGCGAACCTTGTTCAACGATAACGATGGCCGAGATTCAGATAGACCCCGTATCTAGCGTTGAGAATGAACAGTCACGACGCCGGTCTTTAGTCGACGGCGTTTTTGTCTTTGTTCTGGCGCTCGTCGTGCTATTTATCCGCATGCACGGCCGACTGACGCACGGTTATCTATGGGCGGAAGACGCGCCCATTTTCATCAAAGAAGGTTTCGAACTTGGCGCTCGAGCCATCATCACGCCTTATGCAGGATACCTGCATGCGGTGCCGCGCTTGCTGATATACGGCTATACGTGGTTCGGGACAGTTATTTCAACGCCGCATGCGTTTGTCTGGCTGACCACGTCCACCACTCTTGTTTCCTGTCTGTACCTGTATGTGATCGCCGCGCGCTATTTGCCGCGCACCGGCGCCTGGCTGATCGGTCTGTCGCCCGTTCTCATTCCTCACAACGGTGAAGCTTGGCTCACCGTCACGAATCTCCAATGGGTGCTCGCGCCCGTGCTTATTGCGATGATCTGGGACAGCACGCAGCGCACCGACACGAATCGGATTTTCAGCCGTTGTGTCGCTATCGGTCTCCTCTCGCTGACCGGCCCGTTCAGCATTCTGTTTTCGCCCGTTGCCGCGCTGGGCATCGTGGCTCACCTGAAGCGGTCTGGAAAGCGCCTGTGTTGGTTGCCGCTGCTGGTGGTCGTGGCCGGCGGCGCGGTTCAACTAGTGACGCTACTGACAAGCCCGCCAAACCATCCGGCAGCCCACGCAGCAAGCGAATATTTGCACTTCGGCTGGCTGGGCGCTTTTTTCCGCTATTTCGTGCTCGACTTCTTACTCGCCGACCGGTGGATCAATGGTTTGGGCAAAGGCATGTTTTATGTTTCATTCGCACTGTTCGCCGCGGTCCTGGCGTGCGTGGCGACTTTGCCCGGCAAATGGCGCAACGTCTGCGTGATAGCGCTCGCGCTCGCTGTTGTGTTCTGGATGCTCGGCGTGGTGCGGAGTGATGCACCGGAGTTGCCTGTCCGGTGGTCGGGCGTGAGTGCACGGTACACGTTCTTTCCGCTCGTTCTGTGCATGTGGACGTTCGTGATCGTGGCCGCCAGAAACAGAATCGCGCTTGCCCGCTACGCCGCTGCGCTGCTCTTACTGCTGATGCTGGTGAATAGCGCCTTGCGATTCAGGGTTCCCTGGTATCCCTATGAAATCGTGTCGGCGCAAGGTGGCGTTTTCCTCGTTCATGCGCCACCAGGTGATGTGTTCCGGGCAGAGGTCAAGCCTGCGCGCTGATCGTATGCGCGGATAGATCGGCTACGTCGCGCTGACCTTTCAGTGCTTGAAGCTCCACCTCTTGTGCCCC
Organism: Paraburkholderia sp. BL17N1; assembly: GCF_003634175.1. NCBI lineage: Bacteria > Pseudomonadati > Pseudomonadota > Betaproteobacteria > Burkholderiales > Burkholderiaceae > Paraburkholderia > Paraburkholderia sp. BL17N1. Next base: position 525,608 of record NZ_RBIW01000001.1, on the reverse strand, counting down.
ACGTAGCTCGTGAACACCGGTACAGCGACGCCGACGGCATGCGCAAGATCGCGCGCATGCCAGGTCATGCCCATCCGCGGAAACACGTAGTACGCCAATCCGACGCTTACGGCCCAGGTCTGCACGACGGCAACGAGATTGACGAGCGTAAAGAAGAACACAGACCGCCCTGTCGACTGCGTGCTCTTCGTGAACACGAACAGCTTAGCGAGAATGAACGCGGTGATCATCCCGGTGATATACGCGACGACAATGGCGGCCGAGTAGGGCATCCACTTGTTGTAGACAATCCGGCTGCCCCAATTGACCGCCGCGGCAAAGCCGCCGGTCAACAGGAACAGCAGAAAGCTCTTCGAGACGAAGGTACGCTTGGCGAGTGCATGAACCCGGGTCATATCATCTTCGCCATCTTGCGCGACAGGCCGATACTCTCCGAGATGCCACGGTCTTCCGGGTAGTAGTAAGACGTATCGGCCACGAGCAGGCCTTCCACCGGCAACTGGATCGGCGGCAGGCGGTCGAGATAACCCGGCTCACAAATCGGTTGCGCAAAACGATACCGGCTCGCGCGCACGTCGATGAAATCGTCAGTCTTCAATGCCGGATTGATTTTCATCAGATAGCGTTTCACTTTGTCGATGAACGCCGAATCCGGTTCCTGGTACTTCGGATGTTCGCCCGGAATATAAAACGGCACATAGACGACGTGATGATCGAGCGGCCGCAGATTCGTGTATTCGACAATGCCTGGAATATCCATCTCCGGATCGTTGGTGTTCAGCCAGAAGTTTTCGGTTACCGGTTTCTTCAGCTTCGCGATAATGCACACCACGGCCACGTTCTTGACGCTGCGGAATGCGTCGAGAATCCCGGTGGGCAGATCCGGTATCACGCGCGGCACATAGGGCAGCGGAATCGTGCTGATGACCTTGTCGAACGGCAGGAACTCACCGCCGGCTTCGATACCCTTGACTTTCCCGTTCTCGATCACAACCTTCTGCGCGGGCGTGCCAAGACGAAACTCGCCGCCGTTGGCCTCGATATAACGGCGCATGCCTTCCAGCAGCGTATCGGAGCCGCCTTCGAGATAGCCGAGTTTCTCGTGAAAGAGGTTGTAGCGCGAACGGCCGATGCGGCGAATACGACTCCAGATCCACGCTGCGGACAGGTTGTACGCGTAGTCATAGAACTTGTAGTCGAACAGACGCCGCCACAGCACTTCCCACGCTTCTTCACCGATCCAGCGACGAATCCAGCCCGTCGCTTCGACGTGATCGAGCGGTTTCCAGTCGTTGCGCTTGGTCGACAGAAACGCGTGCAGGCCATAGCGGAATTTGGCCTGCAGGCTGAGTCCCTTGAACTTCAGGAGCGCCATGGGGTTGCCCCACGGCTGCACGCGGCCTTGATAGAAGTAACCCATCTTCGTTTCGCGCCACTGCATTTTTTCTTCGAGTCCCAACTCGCGCAGCACCTCGAAGAAAGCGTGATCGGAGATCGCGTGGAAATGGTAGTAACGTTCGATAGAGAGGCCGCCGAAGTCGAAACACGCGGCCATCCCGCCGACCCGGTCGTCTGCTTCGAATATAACCGGCTTGCGCCCGTCCTTGACGAGCTGGTAGGCGGCGCCGAGACCCATCGGCCCGGCGCCGAGTACTGCAATGCGTTGTTCGCTCATAACGTGGCTTGGCTCAAAATTCCAGTGCGATGTGGCTATACGTCGGATCGTTGAAGGTCTCGTCCATGGCCTTGGCGAACGGCGTCGCGCGGATCTTGAAGATGCCTTCCCAATCGATCACTTCGAATTCGTCGCCGGCCGTCAACGCTTTGAGCTGGTCCGCGGTGAACGGCGGATTCTTGTCGAAGACGGCGTACACTTTCAGCAGCACATAGAAGAGACCATACGGAATTCGCACGATCGCGCACGGTGCGCGAGTGGCGCGCTTGATCTGGCGGATGATGTCGATATAGTCCACGCGTTCGAGGCCGGTGATATTGAACGACTGACCCTTGATGCGCGACTCGATGCAGCTGATGATCACATTGCAGAAGTCGCCGACATAAAGCGGCTGACGCATGTATTTGCCGCTGCCGGGAATCGGGAACACCGGCACGCGATGCATGAAGCGCGACAGCCAGCCGAGATGCTTGCGGTCGAACCAGCCGAACATCAGCGTGGGCCGTAACACCACGCATTCGATGCCCGAGGCGTGCACGATCTCTTCCTGCTCGCGTTTCGTCTCGGTATAGAAATCCTCGCCCACGGAATTCACCACCGAGGAACTGATGTGCACCGTGTACGGAATCTGGTTGCGCTTGATCACGTCGAGCACGTTTCGCGTCGACGTGATGTTGTTGCGAATGAACGGTTCGATGGTCGGAGCGCCGATCTGTGCCTGCAGCATCACGACGAGATCCGCGCCTTCGAAGTGCTGCTCCCAACCGCCCGGTTCGGCCAGGTCGGCATAAATTGCCGTGACGTCAGGATGGACCTTGCGAAGCACTTCCAGGTTGGCTTTGTGCTTGTCGATTACGACCAGATTGTCGTAGCCGCGCGCTTTGAGGCGCGCAACGAGGTTCTGGCCGACGAGGCCGGCGCCGCCTGGAAGAAGAATGCGGGTTTGGTTCATGCGTTAACTCTTTGAATGGGGCGTTCAGCAACTTTGTAAGGGCTAGATGATACTAGCAAGCTGCGGCGTCTCCAGAAACGGCCTGGAAACCGCCGGCGGCCGCTGGGGGCAGTGTTTATTGAACGGTCGCTGCGGCGGGCAATACTGCGGGCATCGGTTTTTCGACTTGCGGTGCGCAATACGCACCGGTGGCGGTTTGTCCATCGACTCGTATGCCGCCGCTCGCCGGTGCCTTGAAAAAGGCCGTCCAGCCGCTGTATCGGGCGCTTCGTCCGAATACGTTGCGAACGTCGCCTCGCTCGGCGCCGACAACGCCAGTGCCAAGCGTCATACCGGTGGCGTCGGTAACGACGATTGCGCGTGGCGTGCGCTTGTCTGCCTGATCGTAAATCCAACCCGTCGCGCGATATATGCCGGGGCTCGTCGTCGCGGAGATGTCGTCGATGCTGCCGGCGCAGGGCGAGGACGCGTTGACCTGGCTCGGTGGCACCAGATAGTCGGGCTGATCGGGCGCAAAAATGGACAGGTGTTCCGCCTCAGCTTGCCGCGCGATGTTCGGCAGAGCATCAGGAAACGGATAGACCGGACGGATGATCTCAGGATCATAGACATGAGCCCGCAGCGCGAGGCCGGCGACGAAACGTGCGTAAGTCTCGTCACGATCCGCCCGCACGAAGAAGCGTTGACCCGACGCGACGGCCAAGGTGGCGAGTGCGGCGACGAAGACGGCACGCCTCAATTGTTCCGGTGTGCGGCTGTTCAGCGCAGCAAAGAGGATCAGCGCGAGCCAGCCCATCAGCGAGGCGGTCGTATAGCGGGAAGCCAGCGCTGTCTCCAGGCCGAACCAAAGCCGCCCGCTCGCCGTCAGCAACGCATTGCCCGCGATGAACAAGGCAAAGACGAGCAGGGCCACCCCTTGCGGACGATCGGCACTGGCACGCAAGAGTCTGAAGCAGTTTGCCGCGAGCGCCGCCAACACCAGAATACCCGCGACGTAGGCGCCCGCGAGGCCGGTCCTGATCTGAAAGGCCGGCGAGCCCAGATAGAGCAGTACGTAGCGAATCGCGGCAATGGGATGTTCGCGTACGCCGGCGAGCAGATTGCCGCTGCTACCCGGCTTGTGCCAGTCGATGAAATAGGCAAGCCATACGGCAACGGTCACGATCACGATTGCCAGCAGTTCGCGCGGTTTCAGTCGCGCGTAAAGTGCCTGTACGATAAGCGCGGGAAGCACCAGCACGCCGCTCGACATTGAGTATGCCGCGAGCCACGCACTGACTAACGCCGCCGTCAGCCAGCCGAGCCGTTTGGCCTGTTCGTCGCCGGCATTGGCTTCGGCGGTACGATCGATTGAATGGAACGCGAGCAGTGCAAAGAGATAAACGGCGAACCACTGGCTTTGAAATCCCCACGCGAAGTTTTCCCGCTGCATCCACGAGAAGGCGAATACGAGGATGGCGCCCGCCAGTCCGAAACGCGTCTGCCGTGCGAGGGTGGGGCGGTAGTGGATCGTGATGCGGAAAAAAGCCGCCGCCAGTGCACCCGCGAGCACCAGGTTGGAAATGAGGGAAAAGACATTTCGGCCGCCGAAATAACGAATGTCGGCGAAAAATATCAATCGCGAGAAAGTCAGGCGATGTTCGTTATGCTGTTCGAAAAACGCGTGCCAGGGATTTTGCGCGGCGCGCATATAGAAGCCAATGGAGCCGTCCCACGAGTCGCCGTACGGCAACGGCGAAAAGTGCTGCCACACCGCGAACGCCGTCGTTGCGAACGTGATGACGCCCAGCGCGAATACCGCGTAGTTGCCAGAAGTTTCTCGCCGACTCATCGTCCCGATTTCCTTTTACAGGGACGCCCGCTTGAACAGGAAGCGCGGCACCGAGCGGATGATCAGCATGATGATCGCCCAGAACCAGCGCGTATAGAGCACGTCCTTGCGCTTCTCAACCGCGCGCACGATATCGCTCGCCACTTGATCAGGCGTCGCGACAAGCGGCCCGGGCAACGGCAAACCGGCTGTCATCGGCGTCGCCACGAAGCCCGGTTTGATGGTCAGAACGTGGACGCCGGCTTTGAACAGCCGTGCATTCAGTCCCTCGCAGAATGCGGAAAGCGCGGCCTTCGCGCTGCCGTACAGATAGTTCGAGGGCCGGCCGCGATCGCCCGCCACCGACGAGATGACCGCCAATGCACCGCGCTTCTGCGCTTCCAGGATGTTGGCAATCGGCGTCAGCAGCGCGATCACCGAAACGGCATTCGTGTTGAATTCACGCACGGCCACCGCGGGGTCCGCCTGACACGCGGCCTGGTCCGGCAAGGTGCCGGGCGCGACCAGCACGATATCGAGCGCGCCGAGTTCTCTCTGGCACTGTTCGAGCATGCCCGCATGCAGATCCAGGCGATCGATATCGAGTTGATGACAGGCCGCCAGTTGTGCGCCGCGCGCGGTCAGATCGGCGGCCACCTGCTGAAGGCGCTCGCCGTTGCGGGCGACGAGGAAAAGACGTGCGCCCTGGGTGGCCCATTGACGTGCACAGGCGATGGCGATCGCCGACGTGGCGCCGACGATAAGAATGTTTTTCATGTTCGTGTGGTCCGTTCCCAGAAACGCGAGAGTAACGCGGGGTCGCGCAGCGCTTCGAGTTGCTGCCATTGAGGGTAAGCGGCGCGAAAGTCGGCGCCGGGCATGTGCGCGTCTTTGGCCGGATAGATCCGGCCGCCGGCTTCGCGCACGATGGCATCGAGATTCGCAAAGAGCCGGGTATTCAATGCGTCGCGCTGCGGGAAATCGAGAGCGAGGGACGTGCCTTCCATCGGAAACGACAACAGGCCCGGCGAGCGCAAATCACCGCAGCGTTTCAATACGGCGAGAAATGAGCCCGTGCCGCTTTCGGCAATCGCGTCGAGAATCGCGCGGGTCGCGTCGCGCGCCGCAGCCGACGGCACCACGCATTGGTATTGCTGAAAGCCCGCGCGCCCGTAGATTCGATTCCATTCCAGCAAGCTGTCCAGCGGGTAGAAGTAGGCGTCGTAACCGACCTGCGCGACGACTTCGCCGCGCTGCTGCTTCTGATAGTAGAGCTCGTTGAACGCGCGCAACGTGAAGCGGTTGAACACCGGAATCGGCAGCGTGAAGGGGACAGTGCGCTTCTTTCGCCGCGTGACTTCGAGCGGTCCGTCCGCCGCATGGTCGCCGGCCATGAAGATGCCGCGGCCGAGCGCCGAGCCGCGACTTTGGCAATCTACCCACGCCACGCTGTATTCATGCAACGGATCGAGCTTTTCCGACAATGCGAAGAACTCGTCCAGATCGCCGAAGCGGATGCTGGTCATGTCGATCAGGCTCGAGCGGATCGGCATCAACTGAATCTCCGCCCACAGGATCAGCCCGGTCAGCCCAAGGCCGCCGATCGTGGCGGCGAAAAATTCGGCTTGCTCGTCGGGCGAGCACTCGAACTGCGAGCCGTCGCTGCGCGCCAGCGCGAAGCGGCGCACATGCCGGCCGAAGGTGCCTCGCACATGGTGATTCTTGCCGTGGACGTCGTTGGCAATCGCTCCGCCCAAAGTCGCGTATTTCGTGCCCGGTGTGACCGGCAGCATCCAGCCGCGTGGAATCGCGACGTCGAGTATTTGCTCGAGCGTCACGCCGGGTTCCGCGCGCAGCACACCGGTTTGCCAGTCGGCGGCGATCAGCCGGTCGAGCGGCAGCGTTTGCACGACATGGCCGGAGGCGGCGAGGCAACTGTCGCCGTAGCTGCGGCCATTGCCGAAGGCGAGCGTGGTGCCGTGTTCCCGGGCCGCGTCCGACCACGTGGCGCGCGCGGCATCACGCCATGCAATCGCATGCGCTTCCTGCGGTATTGGCGGGTAACGTCCCCATGACAGAACTCGACTCATCGCCTAGATCGCGGCCCAGAAAATCAGGCCGCACAGCACGACGACTGCGAGGCTGACCCGATCGCGCGCCGCGAAGACAATCGGATCGTCGTGCATCAGACCGCGATGCGCGATGATCCAGGTGCGGCTGACCCAATAGAGCAGCAGCGGACAGGCGAGCCAGATGACTTGCGGATGGCGGTACATGCCGGCGGTTTTCGCGTCCTGAATATAGAGCGCAAGCACGAGCACGGCCAGATAGCCGGACGAGGTCCCAAGCGACGAGATGAGCGACAGGTCGCTCGCCACATAGCCACGCCCGCGCGTCTTGACGAGGCCGCGCGCTTTCATCGAATGCAGTTCAGCGTAGCGCTTGACGAGCGCGAGGCTCAGGAAGATGAACATCGAGAAGGCGAGCAGCCAGAAAGTCAGTTGCGCGTCGACCGCCGCCGTCCCGGCGATGATGCGCATCGTGTACAGCATGGCCAGCACCACCACGTCGACCATCACCTGGCGTTTCAGGAACATGGAGTACGCCAGCGTCAATACGTAATAGCCGAACAGCGCCGCGCAGAATTGCCAGGGCAGGAAAAACCATGCCGTGACGAATGCGACCACCAGCAAGACAGGAAAGAGCGCGAGTCCCCATGTAAGCGGCAGCGCGCCGGAAGCAAGCGGACGTTTCCGTTTGACGGGGTGATGACGGTCGTCTTCGAGATCGAGCAGGTCGTTGAGCAGATAGACACTCGAGGCGCACAGGCCGAACGTGAGAAACGCCAGCAGAGCAGCGAGAGTCAGTTCAGGCGAAGACAGCTTATGTGCGGCCAGCAGCGGCAAGAAGATCAAAAGGTTCTTCAGCCACTGATGCAGGCGCAAGGATTTGGCCCACGTCTTCGTGGCGGGCGGACGTGATTCGATCACTCGCTCCACATTGCCGATCTTGCGCGCCGCGCGTTCCACCCCATTGGAAGGATTCACCACGTACGCGCGGTCGGCGGATTGCCAGACCGCCAGGTCGTCGTGCGAATTTCCGGCGTAGTCGAAGCCTTTTTCGCCGTACTCGGCGACCAGCGTATCGCGCTTGTTGTGAGCGGACAGGTTGATGCTGCCGTTCGTTGCGAACGTCTTGTCGAAAATGCCGAGATGGGCCGAGATGGCCTGCGCATAACGTTCGTGGCTTGCCGTGGCCAGCACCAGCGAGCGGCCGGCGTCGCGTTCAACCTTCAGCCATTGCAGGACGGTGGCGTCGTAGGGCAGCACGGCGACGTCCACGTTCGTCGCGTCGGCGAGGCCCGCTTTCAAACCCGGCTTGCCGCCGCGCGCGAGCCACAGCAGCGGCTCGTAAAAGCGTTGCGGGGCGGCCTTCAGATAGGCAAATCCAGACTCGATCAGGATGTCTGAGCGAATCAATGTGCCGTCGAGGTCGACGACGAGTGGTCTGCTGCGCATTCATTCTGCCCTGAGGGCGGTTGTCAGATTTGTTGAGCGGACGGCTGCCGTCTGTGGCGCTGCGCTGAAGCCCGAATCTCGTCCGGTGACACACGGCCGGAGTTTGGCGGCGTTACTTTACTATTCTGCGATAACGCGCACAACCTTACAGGTAAAGTGATTGATTCTGAGGCGGAAGACCCGATCAAACCATGTCAAATGGCGCTTAACGGAATCGTGTCGGGCGTAACAAAGGGAAAGACGGGTTGCCGAACCGCGAAAATTTAAGCAAACTTCGGGTTTGTTGCGTCTACGCAACGTCGGCTTTCGAAGTGCCCATCCGATGTGCCCACCGAAGTGCCCACGATAAGGCACGCAGTTCTACATGAAAGAAACGCGCACTCTGCATCCCCTGTCCGACGGGTTGTCCGTGTCGGTGGTGGTCTACAACCCGGATACAGAACAGTTGGTGTCCACGCTCGCGGGGCTTGCCGCCGCGTGCGATGCCCTGCACATCAGCCGGCCGCAACTGCCGGTGACGCTATATCTGGTGGACAACGGCGGCCTGCCCGACATCCCGGCAACGCTAGAGGAACTCCGGGCTCGCGGCATCGTTTGTACGATCATCGCGGGACAGGGAAACGTGGGCTACGGCAGGGGCCACAATCTGGCAATCGAACGCAGTGCCAGCCGCTATCACCTGGTGCTGAATCCCGACATCGATCTGGCGAGCGACGCGCTTCGCGAAGCGCTCGATTTTTTCGATGCGCATCCCGAAGCCGGCCTCATCACGCCATGGATCGGCGACGAGCATGGCGAGCAACAGTTCTTGTGCCGGCGTTACCCTACCTTGCTCGACCTGTTTGTACGCGGCTTTTTGCCCTCGGGAATGCGTCGGCTGTTTGTCCGTCGACTCGCGCGCTATGAGATGCGCGATCGGATCAATGCGCGTGACACAGTGTGGGATCCGCCGATCGTCAGCGGCTGTTTCATGCTGTTTCGCATGACGGTCTTGAAGCAGCTGGCAGGCTTCGACGCCCGTTATTTCCTTTACTTCGAGGACTATGATCTGAGTCTTCGCGCGCATGACGTCACCCGCGTCGTCTACGCGCCCGCGGTGCGCGTGTTGCATCACGGCGGCGGCGCAGCACGCAAGGGCTCGGTGCATATCCGCATGTTCATGTCGTCGGCGTACAAGTTCTTCGACCGGTTCGGCTGGAAGTGGCTATGAGCCGGGTGCTCGTTACCGGCGCCAACGGCTTTGTGGGCCGCGCGCTGTGCCGCGCGTTGCGGGACTCCGGCAACACGGTCACCGGCCTTGTGCGGCGTGAGATGCAGCCAGAACGCGGCGTGCACGAATGGGTCGACCCCAGCGTGAATTTCGCGGGTATCGACGCAGGCTGGCCGGCCGCATTGCAGGTGGATTGCGTCGTGCATCTGGCGGCGCGCGTGCATGTCATGCTCGAGGATGCCGCCGATCCAGAGGCTGCGTTCCAGGCGACCAACGTCGAGGGCACGCTGCGTGTCGCGCGCGCCGCGCGGCGGCACGGCGTGCGGCGCTTTGTCTTCGTCAGCAGCATCAAGGCGATGACCGAAGCCGATTCGGGCCGCCCGGTGCGCGAAGACGATCCGCCGGCGCCGCAAGATCCGTATGGTCGCTCGAAACTCGCTGCCGAAGAAGCGCTGATCCGCCTGGGTGCGGAGACCGGCCTCGAGATCGTGATCGTGCGCCCGCCGCTGGTTTATGGTCCGGACGTGCGGGCTAATTTCCTGAGCCTGATGAGCGCCGTATGGAAGGGCGTACCGCTGCCGCTCGGCGCGCTTCGCGCAAGACGCAGCCTCATCTATGTCGACAATCTCGCGGACGCTTTAGTGCATTGCGCGACCGACGCGCGCGCGGCCCAGCAGTGCTTCCACGTTGCGGACAACGACGCGTTGGCGATCGCCGAACTGGCGCGCGCGCTTGGCCGCCACCTTGGCCGGCCCGCGCGTTTACTGCCCGTGCCTGAGAGCTGGCTACGTCTCGCCGGCCGCCTGACGGGGCGCACGGCGCAAGTAGACCGGCTGGTCGGCTCATTGCAGCTCGACACCAGCCGGATTAGCACGGTGCTGGGCTGGCAGGCGCCGCATTCCACCGAAGAAGGGCTGGCCGCGACAGCCCACTGGTACCGATCCACGCATTGAGGCACGCATGCTGATGTCCCATTCCACGATGCCGGGCTGGACGACCGTGATCCTGATCGCGCTCGGCTCCGCTTGTGCCTGCGCGGCGATCCTGTGGACGCTGCTCAGGACCGGCCTCGCGTGGCGCCTGGCCACCGACATTCCCAATGACCGCTCGTTGCACACACGGCCCACGCCGCGGGTGGGCGGTTGGGGCATCGTTCCGGTGGCGGTCGTGGCGACGCTTGTCGTCGCGCCACACCTCTGGCTTGCCGCGCTGTGCGCCGCGGTGCTGGCGGCGGTCTCGCAGATCGACGACCGGCGCGGACTGCCCGCGCGGGTCAGGTTTGCGGCGCACCTGGCCGCAGTGGCGATTTTCGTCTGGGCGCACCCCGCGCCGGCGCCGCTCTGGCTGCTGGCGGCCTTGTCGTTTTTACTGCTCTGGCTGATCAATCTTTACAATTTTATGGACGGTGCGGACGGCCTGGCCGGCGGCATGACGCTGTTCGGCTTCGCGGGCTACGCTGCCGGGGCCGCGCTCACCGCGCATCCGTCGCCGGAACTCATGTGGGCCTCGGCCGCCGTGGCGGGCGCGGCCGCGGGCTTTCTGATCTTCAACTTCCACCCGGCAAAAATCTTCCTCGGCGACGCCGGGTCGATTCCGCTCGGCTTCCTGGCGGGCGCTTTCGGCTATTGGGGCTGGAGCGACGGCGTCTGGCCGATCTGGTTTCCGGCGCTGGTGTTTTCGCCGTTCATCGGCGACGCGTCGGTCACGCTGCTGCGGCGGCTCCTGCGCGGCGAGAAAATCTGGCAGGCGCACCGCGAGCACTACTACCAACGCATGGTTCAGTACGGGCTCGGGCATTCGAAGACGGCCATCCTATGGTATGCAGTAATGGCGGCTGGTATAGTACTTGCTGTCGTGTCGCTTGGCTGGCCTTCAGCGCTTCAATGGTGTAGCGTGGGTGCATGGGTGATCGTACTGGTATTGATGGGTATCGGAGTCGATTCACGCTGGCGTCGATTCCGGATAGCAGTTTCCGAACAACCTGAGGTGTGACGCCGATGCTTCGACACAAAGCCTCATGGCTATCATTTAGCGCTTTCGCCTTCGACCTTTGCGCAGTCGCGGGCACCTGGCTCGCGGCATATCTGATCCGCTTCAATGGCTACGTTCCGGTCGAGTTCTGGTCCGGCGCCGTCCGAACCCTCATTTGGGTGCTCCCCGTCTACGGTGTGATGTTCCGCATCTTCGGCCTCTATCGGGGCATGTGGGTGTTTGCGAGCCTGCCGGACCTGATGCGCATCGCCAAGGCCGTGCTGGCCGGCGCATTCGTAATGATGATGGTGGCCGTCATGGCCCAACCGCATCCCATCATTCCGCGCTCCGTACTCGCTGTTTCCCCGCTTCTGTTGTTCCTCGCCATGGGCGGCTCGCGCGCGCTCTATCGCGCTTCCAAGGAGTTCTATCTGTACGGCGGCCTCGTTGGACAGGGCAAGCCGGTAGTGGTGCTCGGCGCGGGCAACGCGGGCGCGAGCCTGGCGCGCGAACTGTCGCGTTCGAGCGAATGGCGGCTGGTGGGCCTGCTCGACGACGACCCCGCCAAGCAGGGCCGCGAAATCTACGGCTACAAGGTGTGGGGGCCGATCAGCGATCTGCAGCACTGGGCTTCGGACATGAAGGTCGAGCACGCGATCATCGCGATTCCGTCGGCGTCGGTGGATGCGCAACGCCGCGTGGCAACGCTGTGCGTGCGCGCCGGCGTGCGGGCCATGGTGCTGCCCGCGTTGACCACGCTCACGCAAGGCGAAGCGTTCCTGTCGCGCGTGCGTCAGATCGATCTCGAAGACCTGCTCGGGCGCGAACCGGTACGTATCGACATGCCGCACGTCGAAGCGCTGTTGAGCGGCCGCGTGGTGATGGTGACGGGCGCGGGCGGCTCGATCGGCTCGGAGCTGTGCCGCCAGATTCTGCGCTTCGAACCCGCGCAATTGATCGCGTTCGATCTGTCCGAATACGCGATGTACCGTCTCGCGGAAGAACTGCATGAGCGCTTTCCGAAGCTCTCCGTGGTGCCGGTGATCGGCGACGCCAAAGATTCCTTGCTGCTCGATCAGGTGCTCTCGCGCTACACGCCGCACATTCTCTTTCACGCCGCGGCCTACAAGCACGTGCCGTTGATGGAGGAGCTGAATGCATGGCAGGCGGTGCGCAACAACGTGCTGGGCACATATCGTGTCGCACGCGCGGCGATTCGTCACGACGTGAAGCATTTCGTGCTGATCTCCACCGACAAGGCCGTGAACCCAACCAACGTGATGGGCGCGAGCAAGCGCCTCGCGGAGATGGCCTGCCAGGCACTGCAGCAGACCAGCACGCGCACGCAGTTCGAAACGGTGCGGTTCGGCAATGTGCTCGGCAGCGCGGGCAGTGTGATTCCCAAATTTCAGCAACAGATCGCGAAGGGCGGGCCGGTCACGGTCACGCATCCGGAGATCACGCGCTTTTTCATGACGATCCCCGAGGCGTCGCAACTCGTGCTGCAAGCGTCGAGCATGGGGCACGGCGGCGAGATCTTCATTCTCGATATGGGCGAGCCGGTGAAGATCGTCGATCTGGCGCGCGACCTGATCCGCCTGTACGGCTTCAGCGAGGAGCACATCCGTATTGTCTTCACGGGCCTGCGTCCCGGCGAGAAGCTCTACGAGGAACTGCTGGCCGACGACGAAGCGACCACGCGCACGCCGCATCCCAAGCTGCGCATCGCGCAGGCGCGTGAGGCGCCCGACAATCTCCTCGACGAACTGCTGCCCTGGCTGATGCAGCATCGTGTGCCAAGCGACCAGGAGGTGCGCCGCGATCTGCGGCGCTGGGTGCCGGAGTATCAGCCGGCTGCCGCGCCGGCGTTGCATAGCGTAGCCTCGGCGACGCGCGCTTCGTGACCATGAACCGGTGAAGGCTGCCTTTCACTGCGACCTTGAATCGCAAGCCCGCCGTGAAGAAACGCACAGTGCAAAAGGCGCTTATTCGAGCGCCTTTTTTCGTTACCGCCGGGTCTTTCGCACCACCATCCACCGCGGCGACTTGAAGCGCACGATACTCACGTAGAGCCAGACATACGTCCCGGCGAACACCACCACGAAGCAGAACAGATGCAGCGTGTGCCGCCAGAACAACGTGGCCGGCACGACCGCGATCAGACACAGCAGCCACAAGTACGGCGACGTCAGCGAGTTACGCCGCGTCAATTCGCGCGCGGTACGCGTGCCGACCGCCCAGCGCATGAGCCGCTTATACACCAGCATATGCAGATGCACGCCGTCGGGAATTCCCGGCGACATGCCGCGAATGAATTTCTTCCGGTAGATCGAGAAGCAGGTTTCGAAGATCGGATACATGAACAGCAGCACCGGATACCACGCCGATACGTCGCGGTTGCGCATCACCAGCATGATCGACAGCTCGGCAAGCATGAAGCCGATGAAATACGCGCCGCCGTCGCCGAGAAAGATCAGCCCCGCTGGAAAATTCCAGATGAAGAAGCCGAGCACCGCGCCCATCATCATGAACGAGGCGGACAACACGATCGGATCGGACACCTGGAACGCCACGTAGGCGAGCGAGGCGAACATCATGAACGCGACCATCGACGCCAGTCCGTTGAAGCCGTCGATGATATTGATCGCGTTGGCGAGCGCGGCCACCGCCAGCACCGTGACCGCGCAGGAGATCACCGCGTACGAGAGCAAGAAGTCGAGCGGCGGCACGCTGATGCGCGTCACGGCGATGTTCAGCAGGAAATAGGCGAGCGCGGCCGCCGCCATTGTGCAGACGAGCCTTGCAAGCGGCGACACGCGCTTGGTCAGGTCCTCGACCAGTCCTGAGCCGAAGGCCGGCATGCCGCATGCAATCAGCCCGAGAATGCCGCCCGACACGGCGGGATACTGGTGATGCAACTGCACGGCGGAGACGATCAGCCCAAGCAGAATGCCGGTCCCGCCGATGCGCGGCACCGGGCGCACATGGAATTTCTGCACGCCGGCCAGATCGGTGTCGGTGGAGAATTTTTCATGCAGATGCGCGTAGCGCACGATCAACAGCGTGATCAGCAGTGAAACGAGAAAGCCGAGCGCAAAACTAAGCATGAAAGTGGGCCTGAGCGAAGACGCCGAATTATACAAACGAAACGCGCCACGCCCGGAAAAGCAGCGGCGTCGCGTGGTTGCCCGCGGATCCCAGATAGTGAGGTCAAAGCCGCTCGCAAACGCCCGCCAGTCATGGATTCCACCTATTTAGCAGTGGCCGTGCGAGGTCGTTAACCTGGATGCGGCGAAGAGTAAGTCGCGCGCAAAAAGATGGCGCGCGCGCCTGCCAACCTGTTTCGCCGCCGATCGGCAAGACGTTCCGGAGACCCAATGCTAAATAACATCACAATTCGTGGCGGCCTGACGCTGGTGATCAGCGTATTCGTCGCTTTCCTGCTGACAGTGATCGGTGTCGGCTATGGCGCGCTCAAGCTCGCCAACAGCAGTCTCGACGACACGCAACGCAGCGCCGCCGCGTTGTCGCATCTGAAGGCGAGCTCCGAGAAGCTGCTGCAAGTGCAACTCGCACTGGGTTCGTATCAGACGCTTTTTAGCGTCGGCAAGCAGACCGACGACCTGTTGCCTGCCGCGCACAAGGTGCTGGTCGAATCGAACAAAGACTTCCGCAATTACATGGCCGGCCCTTTTGCGGACGATAACGAGCAGAAGCTCGCGCAGTCCGTGGAACAGGCGCGCAGCGCGCTGGTCGATAAGGCGATCGAGCCGGAATTCAAGGCGCTTGCGGATTTTGACTTCAATACCTTCCGCAATATTCAGGGCGAGACGGCGAACAGTTTTTACGCCACGTATTCGAAAGCGATCGACGCGCTGGAACGCTCGCGTATCGACAGCCAGCATCAGCAAGCGCAAACGGCCGCGCAGCGCTTCCAGATCGCGACGCTGCTGTTCGCCGCGATCGGCGCCATCGCGCTCGTGATCGGGGTGGCTGCGCGGATCGGTTTGTCAGTCGCGTTGATCAAGCCGGTCAACGCAACCGTCAAGCATTTCGAGCGCATCGCCGCGGGTGATTTGACGGTCGCTATCAAAGTCAAGTCGCGCAACGAGATGGGCCAGTTGCTGGGCGCCTTGACGAAGATGCGCGACGGCCTCGTCGAGACCGTGTCGAAAGTACGCGGCAGCACGACGGCGATCACTCAGGGGGCCAACGAGATTGCATCGGGCAATGCGGATCTGTCCTCGCGCACCGAGCAGCAGGCTGCGGCGCTTCAGCAGACCGCGGCGAGCATGGAACAGTTGTCGGCCACGGTGAAACAGAACGCTGACAACGCGAAGCAGGCGAACCGGCTCGCCCATGGCGCGCTCGACACAGTCACGCGTGGCGGCAAAGTGGTGTCGCGTGTCACTGAAACGATGGATGGGATCAGCGAGTCGTCGCGCAAGGTGACGGAAATCATCGGCATGATCGAAGGGATTGCGTTTCAGACCAACATTCTGGCGCTGAACGCGGCGGTGGAGGCAGCGCGCGCGGGCGAGCAGGGGCGGGGGTTCGCGGTGGTGGCGTCGGAAGTGCGCAGCCTCGCTCAGCGCTCAGGCGCGGCGGCGAAAGAGATCAAGGAGTTGATCGGTGAGTCGGCCGCCAAGGTCCAGGAGGGCGCGTCCCTCGTGTCCGACGCGCAGAAGACGATTCATGAAGCGATGAGCGCCGTCGAGCGCGTGACCGGCGTGATGAATGAGATCGAGGCGTCCGCACTCGAGCAGAGCGACGGTATCGAACAGGTCAACAAGGCCGTCTCGCAGATCGACGAAGTCACGCAACACAACGCGGCGCTCGTGGAAGAAGCCGCTGCGGCGGCGAAATCGCTGGAAGAGCAGGCGACCATATTGCGCGACGCCGTGTCGGTATTCCAGATGGCGTAATGGCAGAGGGGCCGCGCTCGCGTTGTTCGCGAGTGCCGGTTTTAACAGGGCACTAACAGCAATTTAATTAAGAAATCCTAATTGTTATATTTTGTAAAATGTGCTCACATGTGTGGCATTTTATGTTTTGGTGGGACGTCGATTGCTTACTCAAAGAACAATTTCCCGACGCAACGCATGGCAGGAAATTTATTCCGTACAGCAAAATGTTGGGCTATAGATACCTTGCAGTAAGGTTTCGAAATTTTGTCCGTGCGCGAGCGCACAGAGCGATCTGTCTCGTTAAGGGATATTGTGTGTTGAATCCGATCCGAGGAATGTCCTCGACTCCGGCGACGCGCATGGGGCGCATCAATTCACAGCGGACAACTATCGAACCCAAAAGTCATGCAGAGGTCCTCAGCAGCAGATCTGGATAGTTCCGGGAGCGTACCGAGCGATTACTCGTGTGTGTTGTGCGGCGCCGGCCCAGCAGGAATGGGCTTCCTGTTCTACACGTTCAAGAGCGGCAAGCTGGCAGAGGTGGCCAGAAACGGGCTGCTGATCATCGACAAACGCGCGAGCCTCGGAGCAGGCAAGCTCGGCGACTATGTAAACGTTACAGGCAACTCGGTCGCAAAATCCTTCCTCGCGTGCCTCGAGCACGAACGCTTCGACGAGGTGTTCGGCGACATCCGCGAGTACAACGAGTTGCATAGGAAACTGGCCGCGGATCCCGACGGCGCACCGCTGCTCTCCGAGGTCGGCGAACTCCTCACGCTGGCTGCCGAACGACTCATCGCGCACCTCGTCGAACATTTCGGCGTCGATGTACTGCGCGGACACGAAATCGATGCGATTCGTCACAACCGGGACGGCCGCTTCGAAATCGCTTATCACGACACGCGCAGACCCGCGGCACGCCGCATGGTGATTAGCGACACCGTCGTGATGAATCTCGGCGGAACGCAGCGCGTCGAAGAGGTCGATGATCTGTGCCGCACGCTGGACATACCATCGCCGGGCAACGGCGTCATCACCTGCACGTCGGATGAACTGCTTCGCTTCACGACCACGCAACTGGTCGACACCTTCGCGCCCGTGTTCGCCCCTGCCGCGGCCCGGCGTACGAACCGGATCACGATCCTCGGCGGCTCGCATAGTGCGTTCACGATGACCGAGCGTCTTGCGACTGATCTCGGCGGCGCCGGACTCGATGAAATCGCCATCATTCATCGCTCGCCGATCCGGCTGTTTTTCGAAACCGAGGAGGAAGCGCGCGCATGGGGTTATACGGTCGATCCAGTCAACGATATTTGCCCGATCACGCGGCGCGTTAATCGCTCGAGCGGTCTGCGCTACCGCGCGTTCGAGATTGCATGTTCGGTGATGTCGCAAGGTCGCGTCGCGGGAACGAAGCCGCGTGTCGAATTGATCGATGCCGCCTCCGGGGAAGGCGAGCGCGCCCGTGCCGCCACCTGTCTCACGCAGTCATGTGGCGTGGTTCATAGCGCCGGCTATGGGCCCAACATGTCCGTACTGGTCGACCATCGAGGGGCGGAGATTCCTCTGCTGTTCCGCCAGGGCGGCATCGAGGTCGACAAATTCGGCCGTCCGCTCGACATGGACGGCAAAGTGGTACGCGGACTCTTCACGTTTGGGCTGGGTTCCGGCTTTCGGCCCGACCCGGAGATCGGGAGCGAGGCCGCATTCACCGGACGAATCCATGGTGTCTGGATCTTTCATCATGAAATCGGCAGGCGGATTCTGACCGGCGTTCTGAAAGCGCTGGCCGAGAAGACTGTTGCACAGGAAGCGGAAATGATCGCGACGGCGGATGACGACACACATGCCGGGGGCCGGCCCCGTCGCGGTCGAGCGGACCAACGCCGCTGACTGACGGGTGAGCATGACCGCCCAACACCACTCAGGCTCACCGACTCGAGTCGCTGAGATAGGGCGAGTTCGGCTGCTTTATGTCGTCCCATAGACCTCCTTAATAAACTGGACATGTTGTGAATCCACACTACGACCTATTGACACTTCAGCTAGCATCGGGGTCCTTTCGGTCGGCAGCAAAGTGACATTGGCGTCCAGCGTTTCAACGAACGTTCAACGCAAATAAGTCCTCTTATATCCGCCGATCGTGCGGGCTATTCCGCCAGTATTATTGGCGCGACCTTCTTTGACGGCTATGCTGCACTGCGACATCGAATGCAACGCGATGACCAATGCGAAGCTTTGATCGTCTCCATTACCGCTTCTGTTTGCCGACCGCGCGAATGAGGGCAATGCATCGTCATTGGTTCCTCGATTCGAGCGAGGCCTGCCGTACCAAGGCAGGCTGCGATACTTACGTGAGGGAAATGATGACGACATTCCAGTCATACCGCCGTGGCAACCGTCTGTTCGAGGCGCTCCCAACGCATGAATGGGATGCAATACTTCCTCATCTTGAACTCGTCGAATTGAGTCCGGGGCAACTGCTGTCGAAATCCGGTGAACTCATACGAACCGTCTATTTTCCGGCCACAGCGATCGTGTCTCTGCTGCAAACCATGGAAAACGGCAGTTCGGTGGAAATTGCCGCGATCGGCAGGGATGGCACGACAGGCGTGCCGATCCTGACGGGCGGAGACACCATGCCAGCCAGCGTTCAGGCTCAATGCCGGGGTTTCGCTTATCGAATCAGCGCTACAGCACTGCGCGAAGCGTTGCGCAATTGCGCTTCGCTGCGCTCACTGATGCTGCTATACATGCAGGCCCTGCTCACGCAGGTCGCACAGACTGCGGCGTGCAACAGGCTGCATCGACTGGACGAGCAACTGTGCCGGTGGCTGCTGGTCGATATCGATCGTTCGGGCACAAGCGATTTGCAAGTCACGCAGCAACTCATTGCCGACATGCTCGGCGTGCGTCGTGAAGGCGTAACGGAGGCCTCCGGCAAGCTTTGCGAAGCCGATCTCATCCATCACAGCCGTGGCCGTGTGCGGATCCTCGATCGGACCGGACTTGAGGCGCGCTCATGCGAATGTTATGAGATCGTGAAACGCGAATTCGATCGGCTATTGCCGCGTATCAACGCGATGGAAGTCACGCGCTGAGGGTTTTGCCGTATTCACAAATCGAATTGAAGTCTGGGACGGCCAGCAATATGTTGTGTGTTCGCACAGATTGCTGGCCTTGCGGAACTATAAAATGTGGCGAGCACCTGGCTTCAGGGAGCCTGATGCCGGTATCGGAAAGAGTAGGCTTGCCGGTCACGTGTAGTGATATCGGTAAGCTCGCGATTGATCGGCCGCGGTGCTTGTAGCGCAAGAAGAAAGAAGGCCTGGAGACAAATGGTCAGGCACTGGCCAACGAAATGCCGTGCCGTGGTCCGTGTGCTCGGGATCGTGCGCGGCAGTTTCCCGCTCCTGCGGAGAGCTATTCGCGCGTGTCAGCAATCACTCTCGCGCGGAGCGCTCGCCCACGACTCGTCGGCCTACTGCCCTTGCATAGGCCGCGCGATCTGATCGGAAGTTGCCGTTCGTCGTCTGCTTTGTCTGTCAAACTGTCATTACGCGGCGGCCTGCAGTTCTTGCCTCGGGTCGCACTACATCCGCGCTTTCGCCGACTTTGCCATGCTCGTATGCGCGGCTGGCTTCACGCTGTGTCCTCCAATGGGCGCGATCATCCGCATCCGGCTGGTGCCTGATGTCGCATCCACTGCCACGCCATACGCGTACTGCTTCAGTTGTGCCGTTTTCCGACCCGGTCGCGATTCTAGTAAAGTATGATGATTGGCGCGCTAACCGCCGCGTCATACCATTGCTGCTGCCTGTGTGTCTTTGACGTTCTACCGGCTGCGCGCGGTGACTTCCGGTGATTCGCGAAGGAGGTGAATCGTTATAAATTCAATCTCGCCTCAATTGAAAGGACCAGGTAAATGTCGAGCGTTTTGACACATTTCTTATGCTTCATATTCGGCGTGGTGATTGGCGTTTTCGTATGCGCATTATGTGTCGCACGTTCCAGAACGTCACGAGACGATAACTAACTCTTTCTTTGAGACGCGCAGGCAGCCTGCGTCCCGATGCGCATCGGCAGGGGCATCTGCCGCAAACCATGAAGGCCGCGCCGATCATCGCGACGACGCAGACGCGGCTCTCAGCAAAAGAAATGGCCGGCAATCGGCGATAAGGCCGAACCCGGGCAACGCCATGTGGTGGAGACACGGGCAACGCGAACACTGCAAGCGTTGCCCGACCGCCGAAGCTCTCCTCCTTACCCCCGTTAGTGCGGGAGAAAGCGTGTATGTTGCTTTCCGCACTGAAACAAGATTTCTAGAACCCTACACTAAGCTGGTTGCATCTGTTCGCGGCGCTGGAAGTCGCGATGGAAAGCTATATCAAAGCTGCTTACCGACGTCCCGTGGACGCATCGTTCAACGGATGTCAGCCAGACTCCAATCGACCTTCCGCGCAACTGCATGAAGGCGGCTTCCAAAGGGCTTCCATGATCTTGGTGACAGGCAGCGCCGGTTTTATCGGCGCCAACTTCGTGCTCGACTGGCTGCAAATCTTCGATGAACCCGTCGTGAATGTCGACAAGCTCACCTATGCAGGCAATCTACGCACGCTGAAATCTCTGCAGCACAATCCATTGCATATTTTCGTATGCGCCGACATATGCGATCGCGCTGCAATGGACGAGTTGCTCGCCGAATACAAGCCGCGCGCGATCATCCATCTGGCGGCCGAGACTCACGTCGACCGGTCCATTCACGGGCCGGAGAACTTCCTGCTGACCAATGTCGTAGGTACCTTTACGCTACTGGAAGCGGCTCGCTCGTATTGGAGCAGGTTGAACGACGCCGGCAAAGCGGAATTCCGCTTCCTGCACGTGTCGACCGACGAAGTGTTCGGCTCGCTCTCCGCTACGAGTGCGCAATTCTCCGAAACTACGCCGTACGCGCCGAATAGCCCTTACTCGGCCACCAAGGCGGGTTCCGACCATCTGGTGCGCGCCTACCATCATACGTATGGCCTGCCGGTGCTCACCACGAACTGCTCGAACAACTACGGCCCGTACCAGTTCCCCGAGAAGCTGATTCCGCTGATGATCGCCAACGCGCTCGGCGGCAAGCCGCTGCCGGTGTATGGCGACGGTCAGAACGTGCGCGACTGGCTATACGTCGGCGACCATTGCAGCGCGATCCGTGAAGTACTCGCGCGCGGCACGCCCGGCGAGACGTACAACATCGGCGGCTGGAACGAGAAGAAGAACCTCGACGTGGTCCACACGCTGTGCGACCTGCTCGATCAGTTGCGTCCGAAGGCAGGCGCGTCGTACCGGGACCAGATCACGTATGTGAAGGATCGTCCGGGCCACGACCGCCGTTATGCAATCGACGCGCGCAAGCTCGAACGCGAACTCGGCTGGAAGCCGGCGGAGACGTTCGAAACGGGTCTCGCGAAAACGGTCCAGTGGTATCTGGACAATCAGGAATGGTCGGACGAGGTTGCCTCCGGCGACTATCGCAAGTGGGTTGAGACCAACTACGCGCAGCGCGCGTAAGGGCACGGCAATGGCGCGCAAAGGCATTATTCTCGCGGGCGGTTCGGGCACCCGCCTGTATCCGATCACGCACGTGGTTTCCAAGCAGTTGCTGCCCGTGTACGACAAGCCGATGATCTACTACCCGCTGTCCACGCTGATGGTGGCGGGCATTCGCGACGTGCTGATCATCTCCACGCCGCAGGACACGCCGCGCTTCGAAGCGATGCTGGGTGACGGCAGCCAGTGGGGCATGAATATCCAGTACGCGGTTCAGCCTTCGCCGGATGGGCTCGCGCAGGCGTTCATCATCGGGCGGGATTTTGTGGGTAACGATCCGTCGGCGCTGATTCTTGGCGACAACATTTTCTATGGTCACGATCTCGCCGCGCAGCTCGAGCGCGCAAATGCGCGTGACAGCGGCGCGACCGTGTTCGCGTATCACGTGCATGACCCGGAACGTTACGGCGTAGTCGAGTTCGATAAGAGTTTTCACGCGCTCTCCATCGAGGAGAAGCCCGAAAAGCCGCGTTCGAACTATGCGGTCACAGGCCTCTATTTCTACGACAACCAGGTCTGCCACATCGCTGCGGACATCAGACCGTCGCCACGTGGCGAACTCGAGATCACGGACGTCAACTCGTGCTATCTGCGGCGCAATGCGCTCGAAGTGGAAATCATGGGCCGTGGCTACGCGTGGCTCGACACAGGTACGCATGATTCACTGATCCAGGCGGCTACGTTTATCGAAACGCTGCAAAAGCGTCAGGGTTTGGTAGTGGCGTGTCCGGAAGAGATTGCATTCCGCCGACATTGGATCGACGAGGAGAAATTGCTCCAACTCGCCAAACCGCTCGCCAAGAATGCGTATGGCCAGTATCTGCTCAATCTTCCGAAGGATCAGGTGGCGTGGCCAAGCCGCTGACCCCGTCATGTTCGAATGGAGCGAAGCTGCTTCCGACTTCCATGGGATAGCTCATACGCACCTTGCTGAACGTGCGCCGCCGCACATTTAAATTGAAGCTACACAGGTACGCTTCAAGGCGTAGACCGCAGTGATGATGCGCATCGTAAGTTGGCTTGCGCATAAGTGTTCATATGCGCGTCTGTTCACGCAGTCGAGGGGCGTTTGCCGATAGTCAAAATACGCCGTGAGACCGCATCAAATACTTTCGTAATACATCAAGTTTCACAAGTAGTCATTTTTCCCTATTGTCGAAACGCGTTGTGGTCAGCGCGAATTGTCATTCCGGCATCGACCGGCCGGAATGGAGGTGGCATCTTTCGGTCGTTTGGCAGATCAAGCGCTCGCCCAAAGACACGTTCGCGATGAGTTGATATTAACGATGTCGATTCAGAATTCGCGGCGACTCTGGCGGTACCTTCAGCCCTTACCTAATTTACTGGCAGACCGCGATGTTGAGACGAACCCTGCTCGCAAATTTCGTTGGACAGATGGTGACCGCGTTGCTCGGCATCGTCATGGTCCCGATATACGTGCGTCATCTCGGGGTCGAAGCTTATGGATTGATTGCGATCAACGCGGTGGTTCTCGCATGGGTACTCGTTCTCGACTTCGGGCTTTCGCCCACGTTGTGCCGGGAGCTCGGCAGCCTGCGGGCCGGTACCGGTTCGAAAGCTGAAGTCGGGTTGTTGCTGGAATCACTGGAAAAGCTGATTCTCGGCACCAGCGCCATCCTGTTCGTCTTGTCGATCTTCATCGCGCCTTATTTCGCCGAACGATGGTTGAACGCGTCCACACTGCCTCCGAGTGTGATTCGTACGGCATTTGTGCTGATGATGCTGACTGCCATCGGGAGGTGGCTCGGTGCGCTATACCGTGGGGGTGTGGTCGGCATCGATCGACAGGTTGCACTGAACGGAATTGTCATCACCTTTGCCGTGATACGCACGGTGCTCGTTGTGCCGATCATCATGATCTGGCCGCGTATCGAGTTCTTCTTTGTTTGGCAACTTTTGGCGATTGTCGTAGAAGCGGCCGCGATGCGGACACTGCTCGGCCGTACGATCGACATACCGTTTCTGTCGACGCGTTTTTCATGGAAGGTACTGTTGTCGCGCGCGAAGCTGTCGCTGTCGATTGCATTGGCGACGGTGATCTGGGCCTGCACCACACAGATCGACAAGATCGCCCTTTCGAAAATTTTGCCGCTCGCGGATTTTGCGGTGTTCAGCCTGGCGACTCTGTTGGCGAGCGGTATCTTGTTGCTGGCCAACCCGATTCAACAGGCGTTCATTCCACGGCTGACTACCGAAAGCTTCGGCGGCGGGGAACGAATTCGCCAGATGTATGCACTGGCCACTGAACTGACGTCATTGGCGGTGATCCCGGTTGCGGCAGTGTTCATCTGTGCGCCCGAGGCCGTGCTTCGATTCTGGTCCGCAAGCGCACCGTTGAGTCCCGACGCCTTGCGAACGATGCAATGCTATGCGGCAGGAAACGCATTTTCAGCGATCGCTTCGCTGGCGTTTATCGTGCAGTACGCGAAAGGGGACCTGTCTCTGCATCTGAAAGGCAATATTGGCTTTCTTGTCCTCTATGCGCCCGCGGTCCTATTTGGCGGCATTCATCTCGGTGCGGTCGGCGCTGCCTATGCGTGGGCGGGAATGAACTCTCTGCTCCTGTTCGGCTGGGTTGCGATCGTACATCGAAAGTTTATCCCCGGTATCAACGCCAGTTGGTATCGCGGCCTCGCTGCGCGTATCGCTGCGCTCACCCCCGTCGGACTGTTGTTGAGTTTCGCGGATCTCACAAGCTGTTCGCGTATTGGTCTGTTCTTTGTTCTATCAGGAGCGTGGCTCGCTATGGCCGCATTGACCATCGCGGTCTCGCCGATTATTCAACGAAAGGCTCGCCACCTGGCCGGGCGGCTGGTCCTCAACTGAGACAACAGCATGGATACTAACCTTTACCCTCCGGTCCAGGAGCAAGCCACGCCCGTACTATCGGTCATCGTGCTCTGCTACCGGCAAGGCGAGTATGTCGGTCCGTGCCTCCAAAGCGTACTCGACCAGAAGCTCGATGTGCCATTCGAGGTGATCATAGGCGATGATAATTCGCCAGACAACTCCCTCGACGTCATCGAGTCGTTTCGATCGCGCTATCCGGATGTGATCAAGGTCATTTCGCACGACGTCAACGTCGGCTTCGCGGCGAACTTCGCCGATACCGTCGCGATGGCGAAGGGCGAATACATCGCGAACATCGACGGCGACGATGTCATGCTTCCTGGCAAGCTGCAGCGCCAACTCGATTTCTTAAGAGTGCATCCTGAATGCGGTCTCGTGGTCCATAGGATGCGCACGGTGGATCAGGATACGTTGGAGTCTGTGCCGTATCCACTACCCCAAAATAAGCCCGCAACGTTCGATGCCGAATTCCTCATCAAGAATGGACCGTACTTTTTTCATAGCTCGGAGATGTATCGGGCCCATCTGCGTCATCGCAGCCCCGTTGACGTAGGTCTGAAATCAGTCTGTGATGTGGCCCACCTGCTCCAGGTGGTGTTCGGCTGGCAAGGCTGCTACCTGGACGAAGAGTGGGGCCTTTACCGTGTCAACCGG
The DNA here is from genome assembly GCF_003634175.1 of Paraburkholderia sp. BL17N1. Taxonomy (NCBI): domain Bacteria; kingdom Pseudomonadati; phylum Pseudomonadota; class Betaproteobacteria; order Burkholderiales; family Burkholderiaceae; genus Paraburkholderia; species Paraburkholderia sp. BL17N1. The sequence goes on along the minus strand of NZ_RBIW01000001.1, from coordinate 500,445 downwards.
ACGGGCATGACCTCGACACGAATCAACAATCCCGAGCGTCATAGGGAATACATGGCCGACATGATCCAGACCTGCCAGATCGCGGCCGATCTCGGCATGGCGAGCGACACAGTCAACCGGGGGCGCGCAAAGTTCTATCTGACCTCGGCCATCTTCTATCTGGAGCATGGACACGAGGATAACTTCGAGGACTGCATCGAGTCGAGCTGGCGCGCGGCAAGAATCAGCACGAAACAGCTGGTTTTGTACTCGACGCGCCGGTGGCCACGTCTGTCACGCGCTGTCTATACGCGGCTCAAGCAAGTGACCGGACGACAGCGGGCCAACGCATGAGTACCACCGTACAGGAGAACGAGCGTCCTGCCACTAAAAGATTGAGGCTTCTCGATCTGTGTAACCGCGCGCTTCTCGCTTGGTACCGACTCAAGACACGCCTGTGGTACGCGCATGTGTTCAAGTCGGTCGGCGCGAAAACGACGATCTTTCGTCCCATGCTACTCGTCAACGTGCATTACGCGTCGATTGGGAAGCGTGTACTGATTCGGCCTGGTGCGCGCATCGAACTTGTCGTGACGGATTCGGCTGCGCCGCCGCGGCTCACGATCGGAAGCCGGGTCAATATCGAGCAGAACGTTCACATCGTATGCGGCTCTTCAATCGAGATCGGCGACGGCGCGACCATTACCGGCAACGTTGCCATTGTCGATGTCGAGCATCCGTATGAGAACGTCAACGACACCACTCGCATTGGCGAGCGTATTCGCACGCGAGGTAATTATGTGGTGATCGGGCAGGGCGCTTTTATTGGATTTAGCGCAGTCATTCTGCCCAACGTGAAAATTGGCCGCCACGTCGTGGTCGGCGCGCATTCGGTAGTGACCCGCGACGTTCCCGACTATTGCGTGGTCGCAGGTAATCCGGCGCAAATCATCAAGCGCTACAACTTCGAAACCAGACGTTGGGAGAGGGAGAAACAATGAAAGTCCTGATTACGGGTGGCGCCGGCTTTATCGGCTCGAGTCTGGCGCGCAAGCTCTGCGCCAACAATGCGGAAGTCACGGTCCTCGATAACCTCTCCCCGCAGATTCACGGAGAGAATCCCAGCGTCACGTCTGCGATCTTCGCATCGTTGCCGGAAAGCGTGCACTTCGTGAAGGGGTCGGTGACTGATCGAGCCATGCTCGAACGTGTCATGCAGGGGCAGGACGCGATCGTTCATCTTGCGGCCGAGACGGGTACGGGCCAATCGATGTACGAGGTCGATCGCTATGTCGACGTGAACGTGCATGGCACAGCGCTGATTCTCGACATACTGGTGAAAAATAGCCGCAATTCCGTGCGCAAATTGGTCGTTGCTTCGTCTCGCGCGATTTACGGCGAAGGCAAGTATCGTTCCCCGGCCGCCGGCATTCTGTATCCTGGTCCGCGGAAGGAAAAAGACATGCTTGAGGGCCAGTTCGAGCATCTCTGTCCGGTAAGCGGCGAAGCGATGGAATGCGTGCCCACCGGCGAGGAATCGAAAATCCATCCGACCTCGCTTTATGGCATTACCAAGCAGACTCAGGAACAGATGGTGATGACGACTTGCCGTTCTATCGGCATCGATGCATCGGCGTTGCGTTATCAGAATGTCTACGGACCAGGGCAGTCGTTATCGAACCCTTACACGGGCATTCTCTCGATCTTTTCGACGCGCATCAAAAACGGCAATCCGATCAATATTTTCGAAGATGGTCTGGAAAGCCGTGACTTCGTCTACATCGATGACGTGGTGGATGCGACCTACGCAGCGCTCACGAACGCGAACGCGGCGGACAACGTGTTCGGCATCGGTTCGGGCGTGCGCACTTCGGTCATGGACGTCGCCAAGACTTTGTGCGAGGTGTACGCCAGCGATGTCAGCGTCACCGTGACGGGCGCATTCCGCCTGGGCGATGTACGCCATGTCTACGCCGATTTGACCAAGGCAAGGGACATGCTCGGATTCGAGCCCAAGGTGTCGTTCAGCGAAGGCATCGCACGGTTTGCCCGGTGGGTCGACCAGCAGGAGGTGATGGCCGATACCTACGAGAAGAGCATCGCCGAGATGCGGGAGAAGGGTCTATACAAGGGCTGTGAACGCGCCGCATGACACATCGGTGACGCCCTCACGCTACGACGGAGGCGCAGCGACGGCCGCCTCCGCAACTCATTTGAAGGACGCGATATGTCAACGAGATATGGTTCGCCGCTGATCGGGATTGTCACCGTGCTGTATCGCTCCGATTCCGTGCTTCCTGATTTTTTCAAGAGTCTCGCGGCCCAGCGCGATGCGAACTTCAAACTGTACGTGATCGACAACAGCGAGAAGGATACGGGGTGTGCGATATCGCGCGAGCTTGCGGCTCTCAACAATATTCACGCGGATATCGTGTTCAATAACGACAATGTCGGCGTCGCTCGCGGCAACAATCAGGGTATAGAGATGGCGCTTGCAGACGGATGCGAATACGTTCTGCTGGCCAATAACGACACCGACTTCCCGGATCCCGACGTGATCGCGGGACTTGTGCGGCACACCGAGGAGGCGGGTGCGTTGGCCTCGGTGCCCAAGATCACCTATCACGGCACCAATCGGATATGGTGTGCGGGCGGAAGATTCTCGCCGCTTACCGCCACCACGCCGCACGTGGGCGATCGGAAGGAAGATCGCGGCCAGTTCGACGAAGAAATGTTTACAGAATACGCGCCGACCTGCTTTATGTTGCTGCACAAAAGCGTCTTTCAGACAGTCGGAATGATGGACGAAAAGTACTTCGTCTATTACGACGACAGCGACTTCGTCTGGCGCATGAAGAGTGCCAATATCCGCCTGCTATACGTGCCGACATCGAGCGTCGGTCACAAGGTAGCGGTGTCTACCGGCGGCAATGAAAGTCCCTTCAGCCTGTTCTATACGGCGCGCAATCGCGTTTATTTCAGCCGCAAGCACCTCGCACCTGCACACCGTGCAATTGCGATTGCCTATGCGGTCGTCACGTTGACGGTCAAATGTGTGAAGTTTTCGCCGGCGGCCAGGTCGAGCGTGTTCAAAGGACTTAGAGCCGGCTTCTCATTGTCAGTCGCCGATCATTGACTGAGAGACTGCGTGGCAGCGCTTCGTTACTCCAGCGTGCTGCCAATTTCCCGGCGTGCACCCCGGCATAAGCGATGGCGACGAAAGTCTACCGCGCGAGATAAGAGAACTCCGGGACGGAAGTCGACAACATCATCACCCCCCCGCACCTTCCGGTGCGTGAGCACATCCGGACCGCTGCCGACGACCATTCGTCAACGCCCGGATGCGATTCGCACAAGCACGTCCAGCGTGGGTCAGCCCTATTTCACTAGCGCGCTGAAAATGTCGACCACGCGCATTTGTTGCGTTTCGGTCAAGCCGGCCCAGAGGGGAAGGCGAATCAGGCGTTTTGACTGGTCGATGGTAACGTCCAATGGGCCGCCAGCTTTGCCGTACCGTTGCCCGCCAGGCGATGAATGAAGCGGAACATAGTGAAATACCGAACCTATTTCCTGCCTTCTATATTCATCGAGTAGACGCTGGCGCACGTGTTCGTCTTCAACCAGAACGTAATACATATGCCCATTGTGCTGGCACTCTTTCGGCACGATCGGACGACGGAGCGCGCCTCGGCGCTCGAACGGCTCGAGAAGCGCATGATATCGCTCCCAGTGCGCGAGGCGCGCCTGAGTAATCTTTTCAGCACTTTCCAGTTGAGCCCATAGATAGGCAGCGATCAACTCACTTGGCAAGAATGAAGAGCCGACTTCCTGCCAGGTGTATTTGTCGACTTCTCCGCGGAGATAGCGGCTTCGATCAGTGCCCTTCTCACGGATTATTTCCGCGCGCTTCGTGAGGGCGGGATCGTTCACGAGCAACGCGCCACCTTCGCCCGAGATGATATTTTTCGTTTCGTGAAAACTGTAAGCTCCGAGGTGGCCAATGGAGCCGAGGCCACGGCCCTTATAGGTTGCCATGACGGCCTGCGCCGCGTCTTCGACGACTTTGAGTCCGTGGCGTTGAGCGATGGATACGATCGTGTCCATTTCGCAAGCCACGCCGGCGTAATGCACCGGGACGATCGCTCGAGTTCGTGGCGTGATCGCCGCTTCGATCAATCGCTCGTCGAGATTCATAGTGTCTTCGCGGACATCCACGAAGACAGGCACGCCACCGCGCAGGACGAATGCGTTCGCCGTCGAGACGAACGTGTACGACGGCATGATGATTTCGTCGCCGGGTTGGATGTCCAGCAACAGAACCGCCATCTCAAGCGCGGCTGTGCAGGAGTGAGTCAGCAATGCCCTGCCGGCACCGCTTCTTTCCTGCAGCCACTCGTTGCAACGTCCTGTGAAGGAGCCGTCGCCAGCGAGCTTTTTACTGAAGTGAGCTTCTGCGACGTACTTCAGTTCATTACCCGTCATAGCGGGCGTATTGAAGGGAATACGATTCTCGTTTACCTCGATTCCAATTTGCGGCGTAGATCGGCTCATGAATAGTTCACCCCAACATGATCGAGAATCAATAGTTCTCGCTGCGACACATATTTGGATCTCGAAGCTGCCCGGCTTCAAGGCCCCGCGTTCCGGCGAACTCGCCAGGTGTTTCAATGAGCAAGTTGCGTGAAGTCCCTTGCTGTGGATCTCAACTGGAGATTGTTCTGTAGCGTGACACTTCGTCTGTCTAACAGATGGTGCGTGTGGACTGCGCGGCCTGCTTGTAGATCAGGCAAGGCGGAGCGTCGACTGGTACGAGATCGAACTGCTCGGTCAGTTGAGCAGCGACTTTCCCGAGGTCGTGCATGACCAAAAGCTCTGACGGCCGGATAGGCGCCGTAAGAAAATAGGAGAAGCTGCGAACGTCGCAACGGCGATAAATGCCAGCAGTGTCCAGACAGGGTCTCGCAATAGATGAAGCATGTCGCGCAACGAAAAGTTACCCGCTTCGTTGTCTGCGCGAGACGATCCAAAATTGAGAATATGCGTGTTCAAAGGCGCCATCTCCAAGATTCGGGTAGCAAGCTTCTCGATGGAGCGACAAGCTTCGCCGCGTCCATCGCGACTTTGCGCAAATGTGATAGGAATACCTCCTTTGCCACGTCGGAGTCTGTGGTTTAGCGCACGTTGCGCGGCGCCGATTCAGTTTAGGTAGGTGGATAGCCGACAGGCGGGAAAAACTATTTGTTTCGCAAATAGTGGTGTGGCAGGATTGATTACAGTTGCATTAATAGATGGTATGAAGTTTCGCCCGATATGAACCACGAAAGCCTGCATAAATTACTGAAGTGGCAGTTTCCCGACCAGGCGGCGCCGCTGCACGATGCCGGGTTCAAGTCGCGTCGCCATGCCTGAATCCTCATGAGGCGGTGTCGTTGTGATTCGCATAAGCGCGGAGAAACAGATAGGAGGCTTCGCGCAGACCGAGTGTCCGTGGCGGAACAATTCTACGGACTGGATATAGAAGTAGTACTTAGTATATCGATCGACCTTCCTGTGCCGGTCGTTCTGCGGCAAAAGCTTTCCGCAATGGGTGCCCCACATGCACTCGGGCATTCGAACGTTCGGCGCCGCACAGACAGCGCGCGTTCCAGCACGGATCATGCAGTTGCATCATCGGCCATTGCAGACTTTCGGCGCTCGATGCCGCCGACTGCTGTGAACTTCTGCTTCGGAGTGTGAGCCCTCAAAGGTATCGTCGGACCCGGTGATGGCCTGACGCGGGGCGGTCGAATGGCAGCGGCGGTAAGCCGAGCACGGTGCCTGTCGAGAGTCACGATCAGCTAACAGGAATCCACCGTCAAGGCACAAATTGACGGGATCAGCGAACAACGGTACAGCGGCGACGTTGGGTAGCCTGGATGACCTGACCCAGCGCGTTGCCTGTCAGATCATCCCCCCAGACGACCGAGGCGGAATTGGCGACATTGCTCGAACAGTACGACAACGTGAAGACCTGTGGTGACAAGCGCACGGGGGCATGCCAAGACCATTCGCCCGGGCGCACGGTCGTCACGCCTATCGCACCCGGCCGGCGAAGGTATGCAGCCGCTCGGGTTCTAGCTCGACGTTCAACTCGATGTTGCTGGACCTGAAATGAAAAATGAGCGCGGACAGAACCTTCTCAAGCGCGTCGACCTTATTGTCGGCGGCGCTTTCTTGTACATATTAGGGGCGCTTCGCAAAAAACGACGCCTGCCGGCTGAGTGCACGACAGCAGGGATTTTTGCCTTCGCTGCGATTGGCGACTCGATCTTGTCGTCGATAATTATTTCTGAGTTGAGGAAAGTCAAAAAGATTTCCAGAATAGTGGTATTTGCATCACGAAGCAACGCGCGTATCTATGATCTGTTCGACGGGCTCGACGAAGTTGTCATAGTCCCTTTGACCAGCCCGTTGAACGCGCTCAAGGAAATAAAGAAATACGAGGTCGATGTCTTAATCGACACTTCGCAATGGCCAAGGATTTCGGCCATATTGGCAGCTTTCACGAAGACGAAGTTTACGATTGGTTTTAAGACCAGGAATCAATTCCGCCATTATGCTTATGATGCCAGCGTCGAGCATTGCGAAGGCCTTCATGAGCTCGATAATTTCAGAAGGCTATTGCGCCCCCTAGGCATCGAGTCGACGGAACATCCGAAAATCACCAAGGCTATTCGTCCTTCCAATTTGCCGTTCGTCATTGACGATAAATATGTTGTTTTTCACCCGTGGGCCTCTGGAACAAATTTCGCCATGCGCGAATGGCCCATGGAGTGCTGGCGGGATCTTGCGCATGTATTGATTGATAACGGGCACGCTATTGTCATCACGGGCGGTCCTGAAGATGCCACACGGGCTCAACAATTGGTTGAGCTGATCGGCAGCCAGAAGGTCGTAAGCGTGGCAGCCAAGGTGAGCCTGACTGAAGTGGTCGGAATAGTAAGGCGGGCGGAATGCATAGTTTGTGTGAACACCGGAATCATGCATTTGTCCGCAATGCTGGATACGCCGATGATTAGTCTGCATGGTCCTACCAATCCGTTTCGATGGGGCCCTGTCGGCAAAGAACGTGGAGTCCTTGCTGTGTCTAAGCGAGAAGGCGGAATGTTCCTGAGCCTCGGATTTGAATATCCGAGAAATGCGAAGTACGTGATGGAAAAAATAAGCGTCGCTTCTGTCGCCGACGTTCTGAGTGAAGTTTATTCGATCAATTTAGGCCGCCATGACAAGAAACCCGCCGGTGAAGCTTTCGCCTCCTGATTTCGACTGCGCTCAATTAATGGTTGTAGGCGACGTCATGCTCGATTGGTATTGGCACGGTTCGACCTCGCGGATCTCGCCGGAGGCGCCCGTTCCCGTCGTCCATGTGCAAGCTGAAGAGACGCGTGTCGGTGGGGCGGGAAACGTCGCGCTGAACGCGGCAGCACTTGGAGCTCGTGTTCGCCTTCTCGGCTTGGCCGGGCAGGATGCGCACGCCGATCGGATCGAAGAGTTGCTGCGCGAAGGCGGGGTTGATTGCGTTCTCCAACGCGTCGCGGGCAGCAAGACGATCACCAAGCTTCGGATTCTTTCCCGCCATCAGCAGATGATCAGGGCGGACTTTGAGGACCATTTTCCCGAACGCAATGGAGATGAGCTGATTTTCAGCTTTGAGCGGCAGTTGCACGAAGTCGATGCGGTGGTCTTATCCGACTACGCGAAAGGGTCACTGCACGATTCGAAGAACCTCATCTCCGCCGCTCGCCGTGTAGGAAAACCCGTCATCGTCGATCCTAAAGGAACGGATTTCGAGCGTTATCGCGGCGCCACCGTCATTACGCCCAACCTGTCCGAATTCGAGGCTGTCGTTGGGCGGTGCGAGAGTGATGCCACGATCGAGCAGAAGGGTGCCGCCCTTTGCGATGCGTTTGAATTCGAAGCGGCGCTCGTCACACGCAGCGAGAAAGGCATGACGTTAATTTCTCGCGGCCACGCCCCTTTGCATTTGCCAACGCGCGCGCGCGAGGTGTTCGATGTGACGGGGGCCGGGGACACTGTCGTTGCCACGCTTAGTGCCGCGCTCGGCGCGGGCATGCCGCTGGACGAAGCAGTCGTGCTTTCCAATGTCGCGGCAGGCATCGTCGTGGCTAAATTGGGAACCGCGACGGTCCGTCGCCCCGAACTCCAGCAGGCACTGCAGCTTGACTTGCATTCCGCACGTCGAGGCAATATTCTCGCGCGAATTTCCCTACTACCTTGGCGAGCGAAACCCCGCTCTGAAAAGCCGAGTAACGTGAGCACCTGAAGCGCAGACGTGAGCGGGACGTCGACAGCCGACACGGTGTGGACTCGTTGTGTCGGCTGATGACCCGCTCCTTCGATGCCCACATCGATTGGCATGCCGAAATGAACGAGTTCAGTCCCGCGAACCGAACGATCGCGCGGACCTTATCCTTCTCAGGCTGCAATCACGCCGCAGCAATGCTGCGAGGAGCGTCGCGAACTTCAGCCGGTAGCGCCGCGTAAGCGGTGGCGAGATGATAGGGCGTAGTCGACGGCATGTCGGCGCGCGACACGTCGCCCGCGGCCGTCTTGCATTCGAACCAGCCTTGCGCGTGCAGAAACCGCTCGCGGAAGCGCTCGATCTGCCCGGGCAACACCGCACGGGCCGCGTCATCGTTGCGGGTGGCGAGTGCGCGCAGATATTCGCTTTGCGCCCAGATCCGCTGCGTGGCGTCCTTTACTCGACCGGCTTCATCGAGCGACGCGCACACGCCGCCCGTGACCGGGTCCACGCCATGTTGCTGCGCAAACTCAAACGCGCGCGAGAGCGAGTCGTCGAGTCCCGATCCGCCCAATAGCGTGCCCGCTTGCCTGATCAGCCAGAACCATTCGAACTGATGGCCGGGCTCCAGACGGTTGTCGTCGACACCCAACGGCAGTTCCGCGATGCAACCGGTCGGCGCATGCACGAAGGTGCGTTCGATGGCGTCGGCCAGCTTGCGCAACGCGGAATCGAACGCACTGTCCTGGGTCACCTCGCGCGCGGTGAGCCAGGCTTCGGTGAGATGCATCAACGGATTTTGCGCCGGCGTGCCGGTCACCGTCGAAAAATCTGCGTCGAGCGCTGCATTGAACAACCCATGTTGCGCGGCGAAACGCGTTTCGATTAGCGCCGAGGTGCTATGGACGAGGTCAAGTGCATAGCGATTGTCGAAGCTTGCGGCATATTCAGCGCACGCGAAGACCAGAAACGCGTGCGTATAGAGATCTTTCGTCGTATCTAGCGGCGCACCTTGTGCATCAACGCTGTAGAACCAGCCGCCGCGGTGCTTGTCCTGAAAGTAGTGCAGCAGGGCTTCGAACAGCACATGGGCATGGGCTGCTTCGCCGGCTTGCGAGAAGACGAACAACTGCCGCGCGCACGCCATCGCGCGATAGCGTTCAACCGGCATCGGAACGTGGCCCGCGTCGGCGCTGATGGCCTCGTAAGGCAGATGCATCGCGGTATTGAAGCCGGGCCCGCGCCAGATCGGCAGGACGACGCGTGCGAAGTGATCTCGTAGCGTGGCGGCAAGATCGATCGTGGAGGCGGGCGTATTCATGCTGCGAAGCTCCTTCGATTAGGTCGTAAAAAAGGTCTTGCCGCAGTGACGCGCGACGAGCTTGCAGGTCTTTGGACCGGCGCATCGCGATAGGTGTTGCGCGATCCGCGCTAAACGCGAGAAGGCGCGGATCGCGCGTGAACCGGGCGAGTCACTCCGCCCGCGAGCTCACGCTCGAGAACGTCGAGCAATTGATGTGCAGACCGCTCCCACCGGAAGCCACGGGCATGCTTCCTTCCGCGTTCGCGCCAGGTTTCGCGCACCGCGGCGTCCTCCATCATCTGCGTCACTTTGTCGACGATGTCGTCGACCGAATGCGCGTCACAATACATCGCAGCATTGCCGCATACCTCAGGAAGCGAAGCTTCACGTGACACGATGACAGGACATCCACAAGACATCGCTTCAAGCGGCGGCAATCCGAAGCCCTCATATAAGGACGGAAACAGAAAGCAGCCTGCGTTTTCGTACAGCGCTCTCAATTCGCCGTCCGATACGAATCCTGCGGGGATGATGTTTTTCGACAAGTCGTACCCTACCTTCGCCTGTGAACTGAAGACCCGCAAATCGCATCCGCCAACGACAACAAACTTCAAGTCATGGCGATCACTCAGGCGCTCCATCGCGGCAACTATGCGTGGAAGGTTCTTTCCTACCGAGAGATTTCCGACAGCGAGCACGTAACCATCGTTCTGCAGGTTCAACCGCGACAGAATCGCCGTGTCCGGTGCGATCTTTTCAAAGTGGTCCACGCCATTCAGGACCACCGAAATGCGTGACGCGTCGATGCCAAGGCGCTCCATGATTCGTGTCTTCGAGAATTCCGACACCGTCACGATGTGACTAGCGTTGCGCTTCAGCAGAGAAAACGCAACGCGATACCAGAGCCTGTACTTCCACGAGTAATTTTCCGGTAGATCGTAGATCGCAACGTCGTGCATCATCACGACCTGCCGGCGAGCGAATAAGGGGCCCATATTGCAAAGGCTGAGAAGCGTTCGGCCGCCAATCGCGAATGGCAGTGCCAGTTGCTCCCATAGAGAACCCTTCAGCCACCGCCCGATCGTTTTTGCTTTCGGCAAGGCAACGTCAGTTCGTGCGTTCGAGGGAATCAACAAAGGCAGGTCGGCTTCCTCAGGAAACAGACGCTGGAACGCCATCGCCAGTTCATAACCGACACGTTGCACTCCTGTTATGCGTTGAGACGCAAACTTGCCATTGATTGCAAACCCAGCAGACGGACCCCGCCAATGAGAGTCTCGCGCCGAGCTAGCGTCGGCTGGCAACGCAGTCTGAACGGGGGCCTCTTCCCGGTGCACGTTGGACCGCTCCGCTAACTGTTTCATCATATATCGCTCCGGTATGCCAGTCGATAGGAGCATCGAGAAGGCGCTGTCAGCCAGCACAAACGTTCACCGCTCGGCCTTCATATGAAATTGCCGCGACAGAACGTTCGAGGGGGGAGAGAAGGTAAGTTGTCGGGTGTTTCGCTACGCCGTGCTAATTCAACGTAGTCTTCGTGACTTTCACTGGCGAGACGATTCGAGATCATGCACGCCACGGAGAGCGTGCCTGTAGAAGCCGATTCGACGACGTGAACAATTTGCATGGGCACTCCATACGGATTACTTTGCTGTGCCGGGCGTACACGATGTTCAATATGCCCCGCTTCCGTCGAAGACCACTTTGAATGTTCTCAGCAGAATGCTGATGTCGAGCAGGGTCGATCGTTCCTTCACGTACGAGACGTCCAGTGCGACTCTCGTTGCGTAGTCAACGTTATTTCGTCCGCTGACTTGCCACAATCCTGTCACGCCGGGCCTGACCGACAGGTAATAGTGGGCGTCGGAACCATAGCGTTCCAGTTCCTTGGTGATGATGGGGCGAGGACCGACGAGACTCATGTCGCCCCGAAGAACATTCCAAAGTTGTGGCAGTTCATCCAGGCTTGTCTTGCGCAGAAACCGGCCGACGGTAGTGATGCGTACATCGTTCTTCAGTTTGAAATCGCGATTCCATTCCTCGCGCGCATTGGCGTCGGTGGCAAGGAGCTCGGCAAGAACGACGTCGGCCCTCGGCACCATGGAGCGGAATTTCAGACAGCGAAACGATCGTCCGCCTCTTCCAACGCGCGGATGGCCAAAGAAAGCCGACCCGCCGTCGCTCAGCACGACGCAAGCTATGACGAGAAAAATCGGCAGTAGCACAAGGAGCAAGGCGGATGCGCCGAGAATGTCGAAAGTGCGTTTCGTGAAGTCACCTTTTCTCGACGGGATGTCAGAGTCATTAGCCGCCGACAACGTACGGCGAGCCACGGGGCCTGCGGCGGCATCCGCGGACACGTCCGCAGAAAAGGACTCGTCGGCGCGGTTCAATTCCGAGGTGCTATCCACATGTGAAGCTGAAAAGCCGCGGCCGCCCAATTCAGGATGATCGGCGTGTGCACGACTTTCGTAGCGGGCATCGAAAGGATTGACGCCCTTTGACACTGATTCCGATACCTTGCCGACTAAAGCCATTGCTGCCCCCGGTGCGAAGTTCGTTGACGAGTACATCAGTGTTTCGGCATTGCAAGTCGTGCCGGTTATTTCAACCGTTGAGGCAAAGCGTTTGCAGCAGCAGACAAAAACGGGCCATCGGACAATTGCGGCGGACAACGCAAGATGGGAAATTATGGGTATAGCAATATTTTATTGCTATAAAAACTACTTAAGATATTGAGAAGAAAAGCTCAAGAAAAATTAATAAGAAACTTCTCCTACGAAGCAGGGGAGCACGCTAGAAGCATGCGAAGCATCGCATTCCCCGGCAACATAAATCCTAATTATTTCAGTAGAAAGCATAGCTTGGCAATTCGGCGTCCGTTTGCGGACAAGTCGTAAAATGCCGATGTCTTGGCCGACTCAGAAAGATATGCCAATGAGTGTCGCGATACATTTGACGGCCACCGTTGGCACTACGAAAATGTTGATCGTTATCAAAATTCCATTTGTCACGATCGAAGCCGGATGCGATAGGTAAACCGGTTTCTCTTGGCAGGCCGCGTCTGGCCATTCCCGCATTGACCCACGATGGCGATCAATTCAATAAATACGCGCCCGCTCCGTGTTTGGTCGAGCATGTGTAGACGTAGAGTATCTGTACGAATGTCGCTACTCCGTTCGGTACAGCACACAAAGCTCAGTTAGGGCATGCGTCAATCGCCGCGTCCATGTGTATGATGAAAGCGGCTCGCCGCGCAGATGCCGGGCTCCGACGAGATGAGTGTGGATGGCCGTCGCAACGTATTGCGCGTTCGTGTTCCGGATTCCAGCCACGCCTATGGCGAGAATTCCGTTGGCTTAAGTGTGCTGGCTAGGCCGCCAGAAGAGTGTTCGATCTCGCACGGAATATGCTAAATCTTTCATCTGGCGTGTCGAGTTTAAAGATAAGGTTGCGCGCGCAACCTGCACGGTTCGTGCCACGCACTAGCCGATGTACCTCAGTGAGTGGCCCCCAGGTACGCCGCCTTCACCGAGGGATCGTTGCGCAACTCCGCCGCGGGCCCATGCGCCGCAATTCTGCCGTTCTCCAGTACATAGCCATAATCGGCCACATTGAGTGCCGCGGCGGCGAACTGTTCGACCAGCAACATGGTGACGCCCTGACTCTTCAGATTACCGATGATTCGAAACACCTCTTCGACCAGAATGGGCGCGAGTCCCATCGACGGTTCATCGAGCAAGACCAGCTCCGGATTCATCATGATTGCGCGCGCCATCGCCAGCATCTGTTGCTCGCCGCCGGAGAGCGTGCCGGCCAGTTGATGGCGTCGTTCCTTGAGCCGCGGAAACATCTCGATAGCGCGCTCCAGATCGGCCTTTACATCTCCGCGCGGCCGCGCCGAAGTCAGGCGCGGGAACGCGCCGAGTATCAGGTTGTCGGTCACGCTCATGGTCGCGAACACGCGCCGGCCTTCCGGCGAATGCGCGAGCCCGAGCCGCGCGATGCGATGTGAGTCCAGCGCGTCAATGCGCTTTGCGTCGGTGCCGACGCCCATCGTAATCTCACCGGCACTCGGCCGGATCATGCCGGAGATCGCGCGCATGGTCGTTGTTTTGCCCGCGCCGTTGGAGCCGATCAGCGTGACCACAGACGCCTTCGGCACATCGATTGAAATGCCGTGCAGCACTTTCACTTTGCCGTAGCCCGCATGCAGATTTCTGATCGATAACATGTCTGTTCCTGTAAGCGCGCTGGCTCGCTTCACGCCGCTTGACCGGCAGGCTGGCCGCCGAGATAGGCTTCGATGACTTTTTCGTTAGACTGAATATCGGCAGGCTTGCCCTCAGCGATCTTCTGCCCGAAGTCCAGCACCGAAACGCGGTCGCACACGCTCATCACCACGTCCATGTGATGCTCGATGAGCACGACGGTAATGCCGTGATCGCGCACTTTGCGAATGATCGCGACCAGTTCCTTGATATCCGGTGCGGTGAGCCCCGCGGCGGGTTCGTCGAGCAACAGCAATTGCGGATCGAGCGCGAGTGCCCGCGCGATTTCGAGCAGACGCTGTTTGCCGTACGGCAGGTTGCGTGCTTCCTCGGCGGCGACATTGTCGAGGCCGACGAACCGCAGCATGCCGAACGCGCGCTCACGCGCGGCGCGTTCCTCGCGCCGATAGCGCGACGACATCAGACCGACATCCGCGAGATTCGCGTTGAATGTGTGATGCAGGCCGACCAGTACATTCTCGAGCGCGGTCATCTCGCCGAACAGCTGCACGTTCTGGAAAGTGCGCGCGATTCCAGACAGCGCGATCTGTGCGGAGGTCTTGCCCGCGAGCGACGCGCCCCGATACTCGAGCGTGCCCGCGGTCGGCACATAGATGCCGGTGAGCACATTCATCATCGTGCTTTTTCCGGATCCGTTCGGGCCGATCAGTCCGTGAATCGTGCCGCGCTGCACGGTCAGATCGACGTCGTTGAGCGCCTTCAGTCCGCTGAACTGCATCAGGATGCCGCGCAACTGCAGGATGTCTTCCGTGCCGCCCGCGTGCACCGCCTGAACCGCATCGCCACCGATCGTGGCCGGTTGCGTGGCGTCGACGGTAACCGTGCGGACCCGCCCATGCATCACGATCTTGCGCACAAAGCCGACCACGCCGTCCTGCAGGTAATACACCACCAGCAGAATCATCAGCCCGAAGATCGTCAAACGCCAGTCGGCGAGCGTGTCGATCCGGTAGGAAAACGCGGCGAGACCTGCCGTGCCCAAAACCGGAATCGCGACCTTGCGCGGCGTGGACACCTTGCGCGCCAGCGCGACGCCCGCGCCGATCACGACGACCGCTGCCAGCACCGAGGCGACGGTGCGGAACATGTCGATATCGTCGAGCAGTTTGGGCAGCAGCACGATGATCGCCGAGCCGAGCAATGCGCCAGTGCGGGTCTTGCGGCCGCCCATGATGATCGCGAGCAGGAACAGGATGGTGAGTTCGAAGTTATAGGTATTCGGCGAGATGTACTGCTCCGAATACGAATAGAGGCAGCCGGCCAGGCCGGCAAACCCGGCGCTGATCACGAACGCATAGACCTTGTAGCGGTACACCGAGACACCCATGCAGTCCGATGCGATCGGACTGTCGCGCAGCGCCTCGAATGCGCGGCCCAGATGCGATCGGAGCACGCGGTGCACGACGATCAGCGAGGCGACCAGCAGCGCCGCGACGAGCCAGTAGTACTCGACTTCGTTCATCGGCCGGCCGGCGATCGAAGGTTTCGGGATCTTCACGCCCATCGGTCCGTTGGTCAGAAAATCCATCTCGTTGATGAGAATCTGCAGGATCGTGCCGAACGCCAGCGTCACCATCGCGAGGTAAGGACCGGACACGCGCAACGCAGGCAGCGCGAGAATCGCGCCGAAGGCGGCGGTGATGAGAATCGCCAGCGGCGCCGTGACGACGAACGGCATGCCGAGCTTGAAGAACAACACGCCGGCCGTATAAGCGCCGACGCCGAACAGCCCGGCGTGCCCGAGCGACACCTGCCCGGTATAACCGACCACGATGTCGAGACCGAAAAGCAGGATCGCGTAGATCATGATCGTTTCGAGCAGGTGGATGTAGTACGGGTTGCCCGACAACACGGGAAACACCGCGAGCGCGATCAGCGCCAGTGCGGACGCAACGAGCTTCTTCGGATTCACGGCGGCCCTCACACTTTCTTGATCGACGTCTTGCCGAACAGGCCGGCAGGTTTCAATGCGAGCACGATCAGCAGCAGTACGAGCCCGGGCACGTCCTTATAGCCGGTGGAAATGTAGAAGCCGGTCGTGGTCTCGGCGATGCCGAGAATCACGCCGCCCACCACGATGCCCAGCCCGCTCGACAGCCCGCCGATGATCGCCACCGCGAACGCCTTGAGTCCGAGCACGGCGCCCATCGTGGCGCCGGTGAGCGTGAGCGGCGCGATCAGCACGCCGGCGAAAGCCGCGGTCAGAGACGACAATGCGTAAGAAAACGTGATGACGAGACCGGTATTGATGCCCATCAACGCCGCGGCGTCGCGGTCGTTCGCGGTGGCGACCACGGCCTTGCCGAAGATCGTCTTGCGATTGAAGAACTCGACCGCCAGCATCATCACCAATGCGCCGCCGACCACCAGCAATTCCATCGGCAGCACATTGGCGCCGAATACTTTTAGCGGAGCTTCCGGAAGCGGGGAGGGGAAGCGCAGATCGTCGCGGCCCCAGAGGTTCTCCGCGACGTTCTTGAAGATGATGCCGAGCGCGATCGTCGACATGATCCAGCCGAATTCGGATTTGATCCTGATCGCGGGCCGCACGCCGATCCGTTCGACAAACGCGCCTTGCAGCAGACCGAATGCGCAGACGAGCGGAATCATCAGCCAGTAGTTGACGCCGAGCGTGACGAGCGTGAGGCCGACCAGCGCGCCGAGCATCAGCGCATCGCCCTGACCGAAGTTGAGCGTGCCCGACGTGGCGAACGTGAGCTGATAGCCGAATGCGATCACGGCGTAGATCATGCCGAGCGCAATGCCGCTATAGATGAGCTGCAGAAGAATGGCCATCGTCGACCGCCTTGGAGTTCACCGGATATGAAGCAAAGCCGCGCCCGCCGCGAGGCGGGTACGGCTTCGTAGCATGCTGCCGCGCTTACTTCACGCTCAGTTCGCCGAGCTCGCCTGCTTGCTGCGCAACTGGCTGCCGCCTTTCTTGTCGGTTTCGTACGCGTAGACCACGCGGCCGCCCTTGACCTCGCCGACCACCGGCACGTTCGGGCTGATGGCTTCGTGGTCGTCGTGCGTGAAAGGTTTGTCGTAGACCATCACGACGCCTTCCACCTTGGTGTTGAGGTTTTCGAGCGCGGCGCGCACTTTCGGGCCGTCGGTCGAGCCGGCCTGGGTGATCGCGGCGGCCAGCAGATAGACCGAGTCGTAACCTTGCGCGGCGGACACCGGCGAGTCGATGCGGTTGTTCTTCGGCTTGAATTCCTTCAGGTACGCGTCGATAAAGGCTTTGCGTTTGGGCGTGTTGGCTTCCTGAATGAAGGTCTGCGGCATGCGCGCGCCTTCGCCGTTGGTGCTGGCGTTGTCGATATAGTTCGCCATCGACAGGGTCCAACTGCCGATCAGCGGTACTTTCCAGCCGAGCTTGGCCATGCCGTTGGCGATCTGCGCGAGTTCCGGTCCGATCCCATACGTCAGCACCGCTTCCGCGCCGGCCTCTTTGGCCTTGAGCAACTGCGCGGTCATGTCGACGTCCTTGATATTGAATTTCTCGACGGCGACGGGTTTCACACCTTTGGTTGCGAGCGCTTTCTCGAGGTCTTCGCGGCCGAGCTGACCGTAGTTGGTCGAGTCGGCGAGAATCGCAACCTTCTTGAAGCCACGTTTGGTCACGGCTTCTTCGACTATCATCGGCGCCTGGATGCGATCCGCGGCGGCATTGCGGAACACGTAGTTATCCGGCTGATCGGTGAACTGCTTCGTCACGATGCTGCCTGTGGCCACGTTGTTAAATACGGGAATCTTCGCTTCCTGGAAGAAGCGTTGCGAAGCGAGTGCGACGCCAGTGTTGATGTAGCCGACCACCGCGACGACCTTTTCCTTGTTGATCAGCTCTTGCGCGATCTGCACGCCGCGTTCGTTTTTCGCTTCGTCGTCGCGTTCCACCAGCACGATCTGGCGGCCCAGCACGCCGCCGGCTTTATTGATCTCGGCGGTCGCGAGGCGCACGCCATCGCGCATGCTGACGCCCATCGAAGATGAGCCACCGGTGAACGGTCCGTCGACGCCGATCTTGATCGGATCCGCCGCGTAGCTGACATTGGCGAGGGCACAAAGGGCGAGCGCACCCACAACGCTTTTCAAGCGAATTCCCATAGCTGTCTCCGTAGCATATCTTTTCTTGCATGAAGCCGCGATGCGGGCTCATGCGCGCCGATTCACACGTTCTTAGGAAGCCTGACCGTCAATCGGTAAGTCAGTATAGAAATCGTAAAGTATTAGTAATATGCGGAATTACCCGTGTGGTGCAATCCCGCAGTCGACGGCGGCGGAACCCCTGCCTGGCGGCTCCTTCGCGCCGCCGTCGACTTTCAGTCAGCTCACGCGAACCCTTGCGGATTCGTCGATTGCCAGCGCCAGTGATCCGCGCACATGCGCTCGATGCCGAACTGCGCGCGCCAGCCAATGATCTTCTCAGCCGCCGCCGGATCGGCGAAACACGAGGCGACGTCGCCGGGGCGGCGCGCCACGATTTCATATGGCACCGGCCGGCCGGTGGCCTTCTCGAACGCCTTGACCACGTCGATCACGCTATAGCCCTGGCCTGTGCCGAGGTTCACGACGAAACTCGCATCGCGCTTGACTAGCGCATCGAGCGCGGCCAGATGTCCGCGCGCCAGATCGACGACGTGGATATAGTCGCGCACGCCGGTGCCGTCAGGCGTCTCGTAGTCGCCGCCGAACACGCGCAGCTTCTCGAGCTTGCCGACCGCCACCTGCGCGACATACGGCATCAGGTTGTTCGGAATGCCGGCGGGATCTTCGCCGATCAGACCGCTCTCGTGCGCGCCGACCGGATTGAAGTAACGCAGCGTGGCAATGCGCCACGATGGATCGGCCAGTTCCAGGTCGCGCAGCACCTGCTCGGCGATCAGCTTCGACTGGCCGTAGGGATTGGTCGCCGACAGCGGGAACGACTCGACGATCGGCGAGCTCTTCGGCACGCCGTACACCGTCGCCGACGAACTGAAAACGAACTGCTTGACGTTACGGTCACGCATCACGCCGAGCAAGGTCAGCAGGCTGCCGACGTTATTGCTGTAGTACTCGATTGGCTTGGCCACGGACTCGCCCACGGCCTTCAGCGCGGCAAAGTGAATTGCGCCCGTGATCGGATGCGCGTCGAAAATACGGTTGAGCGCCGCTTCGTCGCGTGCATCGGCTTCGTAGAAGGTCACCGGCTTGCCGGCGATTTTTTCCACGCGCCGCAGCGATTCGCGGTTGCTGTTCACGAGATTGTCGATTACCACGACGTCGTAACCGCCATTCAACAGTTCGACACAGGTGTGCGAGCCGATAAAACCCGCGCCGCCCGTTACCAGAATCGTGCCCTTCGTGGTCATGCTGTTGCTCCGTTAAAGTAAAACGCCCGTCATTTTCTGCACCAGGTCCTTATACGTTTCGACGACCACCCGTTCGTCGAATTCTTCCGCGACTTTCTTCCGGCCGCGTTCCGCCATGGCCCGCCGCTCCGCGCTGCTCATGTCGAGCATGCGTGCCAGCGCGGCCGCAAGGCTTTCTGCATTGCGCACTTCGCACAGCAATCCGTTGACGCCGTCCGCCACCACCTCGCGGCAGCCGGGCACGTCGGTGGCGACGATCGGCCGGCCTATCGCCGAGGCTTCCATTAGCGTGCGCGGCACGCCTTCGCGATACGACGGCAGGACCACGCAATCCGCCTCGGCGATCAAAGGCCGCACGTCGTGCGCCTCGCCGAGATACTCGATGATGCCTTCCCGCTCCCACGCCGCCACTTCCTCGCGCGTGATCGCGCTGGGATTGTCGACGCCGACCGGGCCGAGCAACTGGAACCGCGCGTGCGGGTAACGTTCATGCAAGCGCCGCGCGGCTTCGACATATTCGCCTACGCCCTTGTCCCACAGCAGCCGCCCGATCAGCACGAAGCGGTAATCGGTGCGCTCGGGCAGCGGCGTGAAGGCGAACTGCACGAGGTCGACGCCTTCGCCATGCAACAGCCGCGCACGCTCAGGATGCACCAACAAATTCTGTTCGACAAACGCCGCTTGATCGTCGCGATTCAAAAACCATATTTCGCGCGGGAAACGGAACGCAAAACGATACAGCTTTTTGGCCACCTGAGCGGCGCGGCTATGCTGGATGAACACGTAGCCCAGTCCCGTTGTGACTGCAACCGACTGCACGCCCGCCAGCTTCGCGGCGATCGAACCGTAGATATTCGGCTTGATCGTGTAGTGGAACACCACGTGCGGACGGATCGACCGGTAGTGCCGGTAGAGCGCGTACAGCGTGCGCAGGTCGTCGCGTGGACTGGTGCTTTTCGAGGCGACCGGCAAGTCGATGCAGCGGCAGCCCATGGCGGTGAGCAGTTCGAACGTGCGGTCGCGCGGCGCGACGATCGTCACGTCGACGCCGCGTCCGACCAGCATACGGATCAGCCCTTGCCGATAGGTATAGATTGCCCAGGCGGTGTTACAGACGAGTGTAATGCGCAACGCGGGCGTCGACTTCAAGGCAGGCTTCATGCGGGAACGAGCTCGGCGGTGAATGGGATGGTGAATGATTTAATGGCTCGCGCGCGGCGTGAGCAGGCTGCGCTTGATCCGCTGCAGTGCGCTGTAGGGCGTCACCAGATGCAGCAGATTTTTGGCGAGGCCCAGCCAGTCGTACAGATTGGCGGCGTTGAAGTAGCGCAATTGCAGGCGCAGCGTCGAACTCACCTGGCGGCGCCGCCGGGTCGCGCTGATGCCGCCTTCGTTCAGTTCGTAGTAGAGCCCGAGTTCCGGCAGGTTCGCGCAGTCGTAGCGCTCCATCAGACGTACGAACAGATCGAGATCTTCGGCGGAACGGTACTCGGCGCGGTAGTTGCCGACCGCGCGCACGGCGTCGAGGCGCAGCATCATCGAAGGATGCGCAAGGCATGAGCGGAAGAAGCGCAGGCGGCGGATCGCGTTCGGTTCGGCGGGCGGCGTCAGCATGAAGAGCGGCTTGCCTTCGCGCGTGACGACTTGCGTCCACATGCCGAGCCCTGCCACGCGCGGATGCGATTCCATGAACCTGCGTTGTTTGGCGAGCCGCTGCGGCACGCTGCGGTCGCCCGCGTCAATGCGCGCCGCGTAGCGAAAGCCGCGTTGCGCAAGCGCGTCGATGCCGGTTTGCAACGCCCGTTCGATCCCGCCGTTCTGCGCCATGCGCAACACTTCGATCGTCATATTGGCGATGGCCGGCGCGACGATCGGCGGCGTGCTGCCGTCGTCGACGATCAGCACGTGCACCGGCGCGCTTTCACTGAACGACGCCAGCGTGAGGTCGACATCGGCCTGGCCGTTATAGGCGGGAATCAGCACCGCGACATCGTCGAGGGTCATTTGCGCGTTGGCGGGTGAGTTCGTCATGGGCGCAATTTGAAACGAATGTAATAAAGATTAACCGAGGCGGCAGCCAGGTATCCGGCGGCGAGGCCCATGAGCGCGCCATAGGCGCCAAAGCGCGGAATCGCCAGCAGATTGACCACGAACGCAACGGCCAGCGCCAGCAGCCACTTGGCGAGCAGGACGAACTTGGCCTGATATTTCAACACAATGAGATTGCCGATCGCCTCGATGCCGGCGGGTACCGACAGCCACACGGCCCAGCGGAAGATATCGATCGCGCCTTCGAACTGCGGCCCGAACACGCGGCGGATGATCAGCCCAGCCAGCAGATCCAGTACGATCGCGCCACTCACCATCAGCACGGCGGTCATGGCCGTGAGCCGCCACATATTGCGGCGCAATTGGGCGGCATCCTGCACGCGGTAGACGAAGGCGGGCGCAATGGTCTGCGCGAGCATCAGCGCGAGTGTGATCCAGTTTTCGTTCAACTGCTGGGCGGCGGAATAGCGTCCGAGGTCGGCGAAGGAAATCGTCCGTTCGAGCATCAGCCGGTCCAGTTTCAGGAACAGGTACATACCGATCAGGCCGAGCCAGAACACCGTGCCGGCACTCGCGAAGTGCCTGAAGAGCGAACGGTCGAGATGCCAGCCGAGCTTGCCGCCGTGCCGGCGCACGTAATAGACCAGCAGGGCCGCGCCGATGGCGGCCGATTCGAGCGCCCACAGCCAGCCGAAGCGCGCGGGCGCGGCTGCAGCGCGCACCAGCAGATAGACCAGCGCGGCCTTTAGCACCGCGGTGCTCATGCTGGTGAGCAATTGCGGCTTGCTATAGGTCATGCTCTGCAGCCACGCGTTCACCACGCCGACGAACGGTTCGCGAAACAGCATGGTGACGGCAAGGCCGGCGAGCATGGCGCCGACCAGCGGCTCGAAGAAATGCAAGGCGATGCCGAGCCAGGTCAGCAGCAAAGCGGCCACCGACACGGAAATGCGCAGCGCGAAAGCGCTGCCGAGCACCGTGCCGAGTTGCGCCGGCGGGCGGTTGACGATGGTAGGCACCAGAATCTCCGCGCCGCACACCCAGGTAATGGGCGAGAGCACCAGCAGCAGCGTGTTCGCGTATTGCCATTTGCCGAACGTGTCCGGCCCGAAGTAGCGCGCCAGCATGCCGCTGATCACGATCGCCACGCCGATCTGCGTGAGCCGCTCCAGCCCGAGCCAGACGATATTCGTGAAGGCGCGCGTGACGTCCGGATTGGCGAAGCGCTTGAGCGTCAGCATCCGCTGGCCGCTCGCCAGTCCACTTGCGCTGGGCGTGCCGACCATGCCCGCGGCACCGCAAGCATGAGCGGCACGCATGACCCGTGCGGCACAGTGCGCGCGTTTGCCCAACCCGCCGACGGTCGCGGCAACTTTACATTTGGAGGGCGTCTAAGCATTAGAATGGTGCTATAAGGCTGGTCCGAAAGGCGCAATTATAAGTTGGAACCGGATCGCTTCCGGCAAGGGCGCATCGCTGCGTTTTACCGATTCATCGGCGGTGCGCCGGTCAAATTTCTCCATTGCACGCAAGTGAGCCAACATGATCTCCAAATCTATTTTCAAGGCGTATGACATTCGCGGTGTAATCGGCAAGACGCTCGACGCCGATGCAGCGCGTTCGATCGGCCGCGCGTTCGGCAGCGAAGTGCGGGCCCAGGGCGGCGACGCCGTCGTGGTTGCGCGTGACGGGCGCCTGTCGGGTCCCGAGTTGGTCCAGGCTTTGTCGGACGGCCTGCGTGAAGCCGGCGTCGACGTGGTCAACGTGGGCATGGTGCCCACGCCGGTCGGCTACTTCGCGGCCAGCGTGCCGTTGCAGCTCGACGGCGGCGAGCGCCGCGTCGATTCGTGCATCGTCGTGACAGGTAGCCATAATCCGCCGGACTACAACGGCTTCAAGATGGTCCTGCGCGGCGCGGCGATTTACGGCGAGCAGATTCTCGCGCTGCATCAGCGCATTGTCGACGAGAACTTCTCCGCAGGCAGCGGCACGTACACCGAGTACGACATCGCCGACGCCTATCTGGATCGCATCACGAGCGACATCAAGCTCGCGCGTCCCATGAAGATCGTGGTCGATACCGGCAACGGCGTGGCCGGCGGCCTTGCGCCCAAGTTGTTCAAGAAGCTCGGCTGTGAACTGGTCGAACTGTTCACCGAGATCGACGGCAACTTCCCGAACCATCATCCGGACCCGGCTCACCCGGAAAACCTGCAGGACGTGATCCGCGCGCTGAAGGAAACGGACGCCGAAATCGGCTTCGCGTTCGACGGCGACGGCGACCGCCTCGGCGTGGTCACCAAAGACGGCCAGATCATCTATCCGGACCGTCAGCTCATGCTGTTCGCCGAAGAAGTGCTGTCGCGCAACAAGGGCGCGCAAATCATTTACGACGTGAAGTGCACGCGCAATCTCGCCAAGTGGGTGAAGGACAAGGGCGGCGAGCCGCTCATGTGGAAGACCGGCCACTCGCTGGTCAAAGCGAAGCTGCGCGAAACCGGCGCCCCGCTGGCCGGCGAAATGAGCGGCCACGTGTTCTTCAAGGACCGCTGGTACGGTTTCGACGACGGCCTGTACACGGGAGCGCGTCTGCTCGAAATCCTCACGCGGGTGGAAGACCCGAGCAAGCTGCTGAACTCGCTGCCGAACTCGAACTCCACGCCGGAACTGCAACTGAAGCTCGAAGAAGGCGAAAACTTCGAACTCATTGCGCGTCTGCAGAAAAACGCACAATTCACCGGCGCGGACGACGTCGTGAAGATCGACGGCCTGCGCGTCGAGTATCCGGACGGTTTCGGTCTCGCGCGCTCGTCGAATACCACGCCGGTCGTGGTGATGCGCTTCGAAGCCGATAACGACGCGGCGCTCAGGCGCATCCAGGAAGACTTCCGCCGGGTGATCATGGCGGAGAAGCCGGACGCGAAGCTGCCGTTCTAAACGCATGAGCGGCACCGCGGTTCGGTTCGAACCGCGGTGGCCGTCGAACGCGGCGCGGGTTTCTCTTACCGCGCCGCGTTTTTTCATGCGGTGCGCATGCAACGCGCTAGAATTGCCGTCCTCATGAGAAACGGCGGTGTGTTTCAGGTTTTCTCATGCCCCTTGGGGCTCTCTCAACGCATCTTCGGGCCGGACAGCCGGTTTTCCCACTCTTGAGCGTGCAAAAGATACTGATCGTGAGGGTGTCGTCGCTGGGCGACGTCGTTCACAACATGCCGGTGATCGCCGATATCCGACGCCGCCATCCCGAGGCCCAGATCGACTGGCTCGTCGAAGAAAGCTTCGTCGGGCTCGTGCAACTCGTGAGCGGCGTACACCGGGCGATTCCCGTGTCGCTGCGGCGCTGGCGCAAGCGCATTCTGTCGGTCGACAACTGGCGCGAGATCGGCGCATTTCGCCGCGCGCTCGCCGCCGAACACTACGACCTCGTGATCGACTGCCAGGGGCTCATCAAGACCGCGTGGGTTGCGAGCATGGCGCGCGGCACGCTGGTCGGTCTTGCGAACCGCACGGACGGCGCGGGCTTCGAATGGCCGGTGCGCTTCTTCTACGACAAGCGCGTGCCGATCGAGCCGCGCACCCATGTGGTCGAGCGCACGCGCCAACTGGTGGCCGCGGCGCTGAACGACCCGCCGCCGCAGCCCTCCGACGACATCGACTTCGGCATCGACACCGGGCGCGCTGCGCTGGCTTTGTCGGAGGCGAATCTGAACTTGCCAGTGCCGTACGTCGTGTTCGTGCACGCTACCTCGCGCGCCGACAAGCAGTGGCCCGACACGGCATGGATCGAGTTGGGGCAGTCTCTCGTGCGGCGCGGTGCGTCGATCGTGCTGCCGTGGGGCAGCGAAGAGGAGCGCGCGACCAGCGAGCGTCTGGCGAAAGAGTTCGGCGCCGCGGCCATCGTGCCGCCCCGGCTCTCGTTGCCTGCGGTGGTCGGCCTGATCGAAGGCGCGGCCGCCACCGTCGGTGTTGACACAGGTCTGGTTCACATCGCCGCGGCGCTGAAGCGACCGACGGTCGAGTTGTACAATTTCGCCACTGCGTGGCGCACTGGCGGCTACTGGTCGCCGAACGTCGTCAATCTCGGCACGGCCGGACAGCCACCCACGCTGCAACAGGTGAAGTCGGCACTCGCGGGCTTCGGCCTGCTATGACACGTCCGGGGCGCTCCGCCTTGCGCTCCAACCGTTTTCAAGGGCGACCATGAACGAAACCCAGATCATCGAAGTAGCGAACGCCGACTGGCACGGGCGCAACCTGTCCGTGCCGCGCGAGATGCTGCTTGCCGGCGTCGAACGCGGCAAAGTGCTGTATTTCCCGAATCTGCGCTTCGCGATCGAAGGCGGCGAACAGGCGCTGCTCGACCCCGCGCTCGCCGATCCGAACCGCAAGAACATCAGCCTCGAACCGAATGGCGGCGCGCTGCACGGTGTGGCCGGCGACGCCGTCACGCAATCCGCCGTGCGTGCGTTGATCGCGCGTTATCAGACCAATGCGCGCACGCTGGTCGACGGACTCTTTCCAGAATACAACGGCAGGTTGCGCGTAGCGCCGACCAGCCTGCGGCTGCATCAGGTGGAAACGCGCGAGACGTCATGGCGCAAAGACGATAGCCGTCTGCATGTGGACGCTTTTCCTTCCCGGCCGAACTACGGCGAACGTATTCTGCGCGTGTTCACCAACGTCAATCCGCACGGCGCGCCGCGCGTATGGCGCGTCGGCGAACCGTTCGAGGACATGGCCAAACGTTTCCTGCCGCGCATCAAGCCGCAAATGCCGGGCGCCGCATGGCTGCTGAACCTGCTGCACGTGACCAAATCGCCGCGCAGCGAGTACGACCATTTGATGCTGCATCTGCACGACGGCATGAAGGCCGACCTCGATTATCAGAAGTCGAGCCCGCAGGAGACCATGCCGTTTCCGCCCGGCAGCGTCTGGGTGTGTTTTTCGGATCAGACTTCGCACGCGGTGATGTCCGGCCAGTTCATGCTGGAGCAGACCTTCTTCCTGCCGGTCAAGGCGATGGCGCAGCCGGAATGCGCGCCACTCGGAATTCTCGAGCGCCTGAAGGGCAGGGCGCTGGTTTGAGCGCCGCGTTCCATTTGCCGGTTTCACTCGATGGATTGGCTCGTCGCTTCAGGCAGGCGGAGTGCCGATGCTGAGGGCGATCTATCGCGCGCTCTGGTGGATCATCGCGCCGCTGGCTGTGTTGCGCCTGTTGATCCGCTCGCGCAAGGAACGCGGCTATCGCGAGCATATCGGTGAGCGCTTCGGTTATTCGCGCGGCCGGTTGCCCGAAGACAATGCGCCGCTAATCTGGGTGCACGCGGTGTCGGTGGGCGAGACGCGCGCCGCGCAACCGCTGATCGATGCGCTGATCAAGGCGCGTCCCGACGCGCGCATTCTGTTGACGCACATGACGCCCAGCGGGCGCGCCACCGGCGAGGAGATTTTCGGCGACCGGGTCTTGCGCAGCTATCTGCCGTACGATATGCCGCACGCCGTGCAGCGGTTTTTGCGGGCATGGCGGCCTTCGCTCGGTCTGGTGATGGAAACCGAAGTGTGGCCCACGCTGATCGACGAGTGCCGTCGCGCGGACGTGCCGCTGGTGTTGACTAATGCGCGGATGTCGGCGCGCTCGTATAAGCGCGCGGCGAAGTTCGGCAGCGCGACCAAGGACGTGTTCGGCGGCTTTGCGCGTGTGCTGGCCCAGAGTCCATCGGATGCCGAGCGGCTGACCGCGCTCGGCGCGCGCAACGTGGCCGTGCTCGGCAATCTGAAATTCGACATGAGCACGCCGCCGGAACTGGCGGCGCGCGGGCATGCGTGGCGCGCGGCGATCGGCGCGCGTCCGGTGTGGGTCGCGGCGAGCACCCGCGAGGGTGAAGAGGAGCTGGTGCTGCAGGCGTTCGCGGCGCTAGGCATTGATAACGCACTGCTGATTCTGGTGCCGCGTCATCCGCAACGTTTCAACGAAGTGGCCGGGCTGGTCGAGAAGGCTGGGCTGCGGATCGCCCGACGGTCGGTGTGGGCGCCGGATGCCAAGGTGGCGTCGGCGGCAACGAGTGGTGCAGTGCCGCCGTTGCCTGCGGGCGTGAACGTGCTGCTGGGCGATTCGATGGGTGAGTTGGGTGCTTATTATGCCGCGTCGGATCTGGCGTTCATCGGCG
The DNA here is from genome assembly GCF_003634175.1 of Paraburkholderia sp. BL17N1. Taxonomy (NCBI): domain Bacteria; kingdom Pseudomonadati; phylum Pseudomonadota; class Betaproteobacteria; order Burkholderiales; family Burkholderiaceae; genus Paraburkholderia; species Paraburkholderia sp. BL17N1. The sequence continues at coordinate 472,996 of NZ_RBIW01000001.1, read as the reverse complement.
GTAGTTTGTTGCCGTTGGGTGGGCAGAATCTGATCGAGGCGTGCGCGGTCGGTGTGCCGGTGCTGATCGGACCGCATGTGTTCAACTTCACGCAGGCCACCGCGGATGCGGTCGCGGCGGGCGCCGCGGTGCAGGTTAAGGATCCTGCGGATCTGGGACGGGCGTTGCGCGAGTTGTTTGGCGATAAGGCCAGAAGGCTGGCCATGGGCGGCGCCGCGTCGGCATTCGCCGCGCGCCATCGCGGCGCGACGGCGCGTACCGTGGATGTGTTGATGGCGTTGTTGCCGGAGGGAGAATGAGGGAGCAGCGAGATGCGGCTTTTCGCTCATCGCTTTGTGCGCCGATAATTAATATATCCTGCGAAGATCGGCCTTGTTCATGTACGGCCCTGTGACTTAAACCGCTCTCACCACTTGCGATGACGCTTTTCACCGACCTCGGCTTTCAATGGGACCGCGCTGCGATTCCGCAAGACATCCCGACTCATTCGATCAAACGGGTGTGCTTCCGTTTTCATCGAATGTTGCCGGAATTCGTGTGGGACGCGAGTGTGCTCGAAGGGAATCCGTTTACGTTCCCTGAGGTCAAAACCTTGCTTGACGGCGTCACGGTTGGGGGCCGGAAAATTTCCGACCAGGAGCAGGTCCTGAATCTGGCGGACAGTTCGAAGCGTTTGCTGGCGATCGTGCAGAACGGACGATTTGCACTCGACAAGACAACGTTTTGCGACTTGCATCGGCTTGTTGCCCGGAACGAGGCTCTGGAGTGGGGTGTGTTTCGAGGCGAGGGCGAAGAGACGCGATATACCCCCGACGTCGCATTGGGTGAAGCAGGCCGCCACACGCCGCTACCAACCCTGCCGGGCGCCCCGGAACTCAACCGCGTCTTTGCCGCAGGCACTCGTGCGCTGACTGATCAGGTCTCCAACGCCTTCGAACGCGGTTGTGCTTTTTTCCTCTTCGGCGCACTGCAGCAGTTCTTCTTCGACGGCAACAAACGCACGTCACGTTTCATGATGAATGGCGTGCTGATGGCGAACGGTATCGACGCGATCAGCGTCCCCGCTCAGCGTGCGGCCGACTTCAACGAAAAGATGGTGCGCTTTTACCTTTCGAAAGACGGCACCGAAATGATGGCATTCCTGCTGGAATGCCATCCGGGCGAGTGAAGCCTCAAACCTTCAACAACCCCTTCTCCTCAATAAACCTCACCACCACCTCCAACCCGTCGAGCGCCTTCAGATTGCACATCACGAAGGGCCGCTCGCCGCGCATCTTCTTGGCGTCCGACGCCATTACATCGAGGTTCGCGCCGACCATCGGCGCGAGGTCCGTCTTGTTGATCACCAGCAGATCGGACTTCGTAATGCCGGGGCCGCCCTTACGCGGAATCTTTTCGCCGCCCGCCACATCGATCACGTAGATCGTCAAATCCGACAGTTCCGGACTGAACGTCGCGGCGAGGTTGTCGCCGCCCGATTCGATGAACACGATATCCGCATCGGGAAAACGCGTCAGCATGCGGTCGACCGCTTCCAGATTGATCGAGGCATCCTCGCGAATCGCCGTATGCGGACAGCCGCCCGTTTCGACGCCCATGATCCGTTCGGCCGGCAACGCGCCCGCCACGGTCAATAGACGCTGATCTTCTTTCGTATAGATGTCGTTGGTGATGGCGACGAGGTCATACTGTTCGCGCATCGCCTTGCAGAGCATTTCGAGCAGCGTCGTTTTGCCCGAGCCGACCGGGCCACCGACGCCCACGCGCAGCGGCGGCAGTTTTTTCGTGCGGACGGACGAGTGGGCAGGCTGATGAAGTGCGTTCATGATGGATCGTTTTATGAGCGAAAGAGCCGCGAATACTGCGACTCGTGACGCGCCGAAAGAATGCCGAGTTGCGGCGCGAAAGTGTTGATGTTCTCGGGCGACGTGGCCATGGCGCGCGTGACGGCCGCATCGATCGGCTCGCGCAGGGCGACGATGATGCGTTGACCGGCGAGCTGTCCCAACGGCACGGCCTTCAACGCGGCGGCGGCCTGGTTTTCCACCCAGCTGAAGGCGTAGGCGGCGAGCGCGGCGTCGACGGCTGCGTCGTGCGCGTAGGCGGCGAAGGCGAACGCGGTGGGTTGAGCGAGCGGCGTCAGCGAGGCGAGGGTCGTGCGCCGCTCGGCGTCGCCCCATTCGAGCGATACGCACAACTGCCGCAACGACCAGCCCATCTGCTCAGTTTCGCGGCGCAGTTCCGCGGATTCGCGGCTCGCCAGGAATTCGCTGTTGGCCTGCGCGAGGGCCGAGGCGTCATGCGTGCGCCAGCGTTCCATCTGATGCGCGAGGAACGGCAGTTCGCCGTGCGCGAGCACGTCGGTCAAACCGCTGGCGATCCAGTCGCGGGCGGAGTCGGCGTCGGTGATCAATTGCGCTTCGATGGCGGCTTCCAGACCCTGCGAGTAGCTGAATGCGCCGATCGGCAGCGCCGGCGACGCAAGATGCAGCAGCGCCGTCAGTTCAGCGATGCGCATGATGGTGGTGATGCCCGTGGCCGCACGATTCGTCGTGGACGTGATCGCCGTGATCGTGATCGTGGTCATGCGCATGCTCGTGGCCGTGATCATGATCGTGCGAATGCGAATGACCATGCGCCGCGTGGCTATGTTCATGGTCGTGACCATGCTCATGTCCATGATGCTCGCCGAACACCTGTTGCGCGAGCGCATAGTCTTCGGCGAAGGTTTCGTCATGACCGTGCTTATGGCCGCCGCCATACGCGCCGGACTCCGGCTGGAACGGCATCGAAACCTGATCGACGCTCGCGCCGATGCGCTTGAGCATGTCGGCCAGCACCGGATCGTATTCGAGCTTCAGGTAATCGGCGCCGACCTCCACTGGCGTATGGCGGTTGCCGAGGTGATAAGCGGCGCGAGTCAAAGTCAACGCGTCTTTCGCGCGCACGTAGAGCACTGTTTCCGGTGCGGCGACGACGCGTACGAGGCCGCCGTCGTCGGCGACCAGGACGTCGCCGTCGCGCAGCACGGTGCCGCGCGGCAACAGCAGCGCGACTTCTTCGCCGCTATCGAGCGTGGCCGCGAGCCGGCTCTTGCGGCGATCGTCGAACGCCAGTGTCAGCGTCGGCGCGCGCTTGACCAGCACGGGCGCGAGCTTCAGATGCGGCGCGATGAGTTTGTCGATGGTGCGCATGGGCTAGAACAGGAAGTAGCGTTGCGCCATTGGCAGCACGGTGGCCGGTTCGCAGGTCAGCAACTGACCGTCGGCAATCACCTGATAGGTTTCCGGATCGACACTGATCGCCGGACGCCACGCATTGTGGATCATGTCTGCCTTCGAAATGTTGCGGCAGTTCCTGACCGCAACGATACGCTTGTTCAGGCCGTAGCGTTCGCCGACGCCCGCATCGGCGGCCATCTGCGAGACGAAGGTCAGCGACGTGCGTCCCAGGGCGCCGCCGCGTGTCGCGAACATCTCGCGATAGTGCACCGGCTGCGGCGTCGGAATCGACGCGTTCGGGTCGCCCATTTGCGCCATGGCGATCATGCCGCCCTTGAGGATCAGCGACGGCTTGATGCCGAAAAACGCCGGCTCCCAGAACACCAGGTCGGCCCACTTGCCCGGCTCGATCGAGCCGACTTCGTGCGCGATGCCGTGCGTGATCGCCGGGTTGATCGTGTACTTGGCGACGTAGCGCTTCGCACGGAAGTTGTCGTGGCGCGCGTTGTCCTCAGGCAGCGCGCCGCGTTGCACCTTCATCTTGTGCGCGGTCTGCCAGGTGCGGATGATCACTTCGCCCACACGCCCCATCGCCTGCGAATCCGACGACAGCATCGACAGCGCGCCGAGGTCGTGCAGGATGTCTTCGGCGGCAATGGTCTCGCGGCGAATGCGCGATTCGGCGAACGCGATGTCTTCCGCAATCGACGGGTCCAGGTGGTGGCACACCATCAGCATGTCGAGATGCTCTTCGAGCGTGTTGACGGTGTACGGGCGCGTCGGATTTGTCGAGGAGGGCAGCACGTTCGCTTCGCCGCAAACCTTGATGATGTCCGGTGCGTGGCCGCCGCCCGCGCCTTCCGTGTGATACGTGTGAATCGTGCGGCCCTTGAACGCGGCCACGGTCGCTTCGACGAAACCGGCTTCGTTCAGCGTGTCCGTGTGAATCGCGACCTGCGTGTCGGTATCGTCGGCGACTGAGAGGCAGTTGTCGATCGCGGCCGGCGTCGTGCCCCAGTCCTCGTGCAGCTTCAAACCGATCGCACCCGCGGCGATCTGCTCCAGTGCCGGCTGCGGCAGACTCACATTGCCCTTGCCGAGAAAGCCGAGATTCATCGGATAACCGTCCGCCGCTTGCAGCATGCGTTCGAGATGCCACGGACCCGGCGTGCAAGTAGTCGCGTTGGTGCCCGTGGCCGGACCGGTGCCGCCACCGAGCATCGTGGTCACGCCGCTCGCGAGCGCCTCTTCGATCTGCTGCGGGCTGATGAAGTGAATATGCGTGTCGATGCCGCCGGCCGTCACGATCAGGCCTTCGCCCGCGATCACTTCGGTGGACGCGCCGATCGCGATCGTCACGTTCGGCTGGATGTCGGGATTGCCCGCTTTGCCGATTGCGGCGATGCGGCCGTCCTTGATGCCGATGTCGGCTTTGACGATGCCCCAGTGATCGAGAATCACGGCATTCGTCACGACGGTATCGACCACCTCGGCATGCACGCGCTGCGACTGGCCCATGCCGTCGCGAATCACCTTGCCGCCGCCGAATTTCACTTCTTCGCCGTAGGTGGTGAAGTCGCGCTCGACTTCGATCAGCAATTCGGTGTCGGCAAGGCGCACGCGGTCGCCGGCGGTGGGGCCGAACATTTCCGCGTATGCGCGGCGGCCAATGCGTAAGGTCATGGTGTGGGTCCGGAAATGAACAGGGCGATCTGGGCGTGTGCAAAGAGGCAGAGGGGCCTCACAGCTTGCCCATCACCTTGCCGTTGAAGCCGTAGACGACGCGATCGCCCGCCAGTTCGACCAGCTCGACGGTGCGCTCCTGGCCGGGCTCGAAGCGCACGGCGGTGCCCGCCGCGATGTTCAGCCGGAAGCCGCGCGCGACGTCGCGATCGAACGAGAGCGCCTCGTTCACTTCATAGAAGTGATAGTGCGAGCCGATCTGCACCGGACGGTCGCCGGTATTCGACACGACCACCGTGACGGTGGCGCGGCCCGCGTTCAGTTCGTGTTCGCCGTCGTCGATGAAGAGTTCGCCGGGAATCATCTAGCCTGCCTTATGTGATTGTAATGATCAGGGGATCGGGTGATGAACGGTGACGAGCTTGGTGCCGTCGGGGAACGTGGCTTCGACCTGAATGTCGGGGATCATTTCCGGCACGCCTTCCATGACGTCGTCGCGGGTGAGCAGCGTGGTGCCGTAGTGCATCACTTCGGCGACGGTCTTGCCATCGCGGGCTGCTTCCATCAGTGCGGCGGTGATGAAGGCGATCGCTTCCGGATAGTTCAGTTTGAGGCCGCGCGCGCGGCGGCGTTCGGCAAGCAGCGCGGCGGTGAAGATCAGCAGCTTGTCCTTCTCGCGAGGTGTCAGCTTCATCGAATGAGTGCGTAGGGTTGTGACGTTCGTTGCGACGGTCCGGGGCGGGACCGGCCACGACAATGATTGGCGCTGCGTGTCATGGCCGGGATCGCGTGCGCCGCACGGGATGCGTCCATGACGAGTGCAATGCCGGATAAGCCGGTCACGGTATCAAGTTCGGCTAACGGCGCGCTTACAGATCGGCCGGCAGCGGCGCGCTGAACCACTTCTTCGACATCGTGTTGAGCGTGCCGTCCTGCTTCGCCTGCGCGATGGCGGCGTTCACTTTCTGCTGCAGGCGTGGCTCGTTCTTGTTCATACCGACGAAGCACGGCGAATTCTTGATGACGAACTTCGGCTCCGGGCGGCGGGGCGGGTTCTTCGCGAGGATCGCGGCCGCGACGATGTTGCCCGCGGCGATCAACTGCACCTGGCCCGACAGAAACGCGGCGATAGTCGCGTTGTTGTCCTCGAAGCGCTTGATGGTCGCGTTCGGCGCCATTTGCGTAAGACCGATTTCCTCGAGCGCGCCGCGGGTTGCGCCGACCGTCTTGCCGGTCAGATCGGCGGGGCCGCTGACCTTGATGTCGGCGGGACCGAACACGCCCTGGTAGTACGGCGCGTAGGCGGTCGAGAAATCGATCACCTTCTCGCGATCCGGCGTCTTGCCGAGCGACGAGATCACCAGGTCGACTTTGCCCGTTTGCAGATACGGAATGCGGTTGGCGCTGTTGACCGGCACGAGTTCGAGCTTCACGTTCATCGACTTCGCGAGCAGGGCGGCAGTGTCGATGTCGTAGCCCTGCGGCTTCATGTCCGCGCCGACCGAGCCAAACGGCGGATAGTCTTCCGGCACGGCGACTTTGAGCACACCGGCCTTGGCGATGTTATCGAGCGTATCCGCGTGAGCGGCGGGCGCGGTGACGGCGAGGACGGGCGAGAGCAACAGTGCGGCGAGCCAGGCGCGACGCGCGGGGCGAAGAGTCGATCGGGTCATGTTGTGTGAGCGGTGGTGGCGACGAGCGGTCGGCTGCCGTCGGGACGCGGCAGTATCGTGGAGAAGATCAGAGCAAGGTGCATGCCAAAGCGTTCGGGCTTGGGCTGGCAAGGCGTGCGCAATCGCGACGCACAGACTTGATGCATTGCAATGCGCCGAATTGGTGCGTTGCTGGTTTTGCGCGGGTGACTGACTCCGCCGCGAGACACATGAAACGCACCAGATCGTTCTTCTCGTTCAGCTGCGCCGGGCGACTGGATGAATGACGTGAATGCGTTGCATGCGACCTGCGCGTTTTGAGTGGCGTTCGACTTTGCTTTGCGAATATGCATGACTGGCCGGGCGTATTCCTGGGTGTGCCGACGGCTCGCGTAGATATCAACGAGGAATGCGACCGCCCTCCGCCGCAGCGGAAACCGGCGTCGCCGAGGGCAAGCCAGGCGGCGGACCGCTGTCGGGCAGGTTGAACATCGACATTGAATTGGGGCAACGGAAAGCGGTGAGCACATCGCTGGTCAGCGGGTTGGCGACGCTGCCCGTACCGGTGATATCTAGCACCGCCTTGCGTCCGTCGAAATCGAATTCGACGCGCGTGCGCCCGGGCGTAGCCGTCTGGACGATCTGCCCCTTGCGCAACAGACGCATGAGTGCCCAGGGGCCGTCCGCCGCGACCGCCGAGGTTTCAGGGCGAATGCGCGGACTCGCGGTCATTTCGGCGTGCACCCCGCCGCGCGGCCCGGGCCAGCTCACCGCAAATGGTGCGACGGGTCCATGTTGATACAACATACTTTGACCATCTATGTCGATCGCCAGTGTCGTCACAGTCGGATCGAGTTCGGGCACGCGGATTTCGGTTTTCCAAAGAAGTTGCTTGCCCTGGTCGCCGAAGAACACGTCGCGGATTTGCCTCGCATGCCGGAATGGTTCGAGGTCGGGGCCCTGTACGGGCTCCGTGGCGCCCGGCAGCGTTCTGTAGCGCCACGGCTTCGCCGAGGTATCGACGAACGGTGCGAGGTTCTTCGTGAAGAAGTCGTCGATCACGCCGCCTTGTGCAAATACGCGTGTGAAGTCGTCGACACTCACGTCGCGCGGACTGTCTGGCGCAAAAGGATAGTTGCCCTCCACGGTCAGTCGGCAGGTATCGCTGACCACGGCCTGCATCTGCCGCGAAAGCAGTTGGCCGATGCCCTGATTGACTTCGCGCGAGCCCTGCACCGAGAGGCCGAGCAACACCTCGCGAAATGGCGCCGGCATGGTGTTGGCCGCCATTTTCAGTTTCGCCGCGGCATCGCTGGCGGGTGGCATGCTGTTGTTTGCGATCGCGTTATCCGCGACCGTCAGTGTGGTGTAGTAATCGTTGAGCAGGCTCGTCACGCCGTCGAGCCCCGTCTTGCCGGCCTGGGTATTGGCCGGCGCGTCGGCGGCCGAGGTGTCGGCGCTGCCTGTGACCATCTCGCGCAGCGCGGCGAAATGACCGTCCACCAGTTCGCGCTCGACGCGTTCTTCCGCCCGGATGCCCAGCGCCTTATCCGCTTTCTGACTGAACTGGTCGGTCGTTTTCTGCAGCAGAGAACCATTGGTGGCCGCGATCGACTGGGTAAGCGTCGTTTCATGCACGGACGCGCGAGCAAGGCGCGCCAGCGGCGAATCGGGTGCCGCGAACTGGCGCAGCACCTGCAGATTGAAGGCGAGGCTCGTACCGGCGACCGTGCGGATATCGCCGAGGAAAGCGTCCCACTGCTGCGCGTAGGCCGCGACGACACCTAGTGCGGTCGTGGCCTGATCGGCGTTGCGTTGGATAGTCCTGTTTTCTCCCGGGCGAAGCTGAAACTGCTCGCGCACGACGAGGTCGTCGGCGAGCACGGTCTTGTCCTTGTCCTGCAGCGAGAAAAAGTCGGCGGCAGTGAACGCGTCGGCGTTTTTCAATTCGTAAATGCGCACCACGATCGGCGCGGCGCGTTTCTGGTCATCGGGATTGACGCTCGATGAGGCGGTTATCGACAGCTCGAGCTTCACGGGTTCATGAACGGCTTTGGGATCGTTGCTCGCGCATGCGGTGAGTCCGAGCGCGCAGATAAGTGCGACGACGTGAGTGGACGGGCGCATCGGCAGTGAACAGGGGAAGTGGGGCGTTATAAGGTCCGGCGCGCACGCCGGACCTCGCAAGACAGGAGCGCTTACGCTTCCTTGTTGAGTTTGATGTCGTAGCCTGCCGTCACGGCGCCACCACTGCCGCCCTGGGCGTTCTGCACGACGTATTCCTGCTTGACCTTCGCGAACGACAGGCGCACCTGTTCACGGATGCCGTTGTCAGCATTGCTGCCCGACGGATGAACCTGCGTAACGATGACGTCGTTCATCGTGATCTTCAGGTATTCGAGCGGATTGCCGCCTGCCTTGCGCACGGTCAGCACGGCTTGGTCGATGTGCTTGCCGGTCAGGCAATACTTCATCAGGTTCGGGCTTGCACGATCGACCAGGTGTTCGAACGCCAGATCTTCGACAGTTGCCTTACCCGCGCCGCCGCCCGAACCCATGTGCATGTTCGACTGCTGCAGGATTTGCCAGCCCCAGCTCGCCACTTCGATTTCATTCTTATGCGCCGAATCCTGCGATTCGCCGTCGATGCCGTTGATCTTGATAAAAATGTCCTGTGCCATTTAAAGACTCCGTGAGTGAAAAAACAGACTGCTCTTTGTTGCGGGACTGCCGCGTCGTATGAGCGATGCTCTTTGCCAGTGAATGTCGCCGCGTATTGGCGGCGTTTCGGCTACCCACCGTTTTTTTACGCAGACGAGGCGCGTACCGCGTGCGGACGTACGCGTGCGCGCGCGCACCGCGATGGCTGTGGCGTTGGCTACGGTGCGGCGGGCGCATTACTTCATTTCGCTGGCCGTTCGGTCTGCAAGACGGCGTGGGTCAGCGCCTTGCAGAACGTTTCCATGCCCGACGGACAGGATGACGTGGAAAGCCCTTTGATTTTGTCGAGGTCGGCCGTATCCAGCGTGCTGTCGATATGACGCAGCACGAAGCCTTTGAGCGATGGATTGCGCTTGATCAATTGACCAAGTCGCGGCAATGTATTCCACCGATCCACCAGTAGTCGCGCAATCGCCTCCGAGTACCCCTCGGCGATGTCGCCGTCATCGCACTGTCCGTACTTCGTGAACGCGACGCTCGCCGCGTCCCAGGTGGTGATGCTGTCGACCATCGCGTCCGCACCCACAGCGTCATGCTCGGTGCAAGCCTTACCGTAGGCCAATGACATTGACAGGAAACCGAGCACCGCAACGAGACATGCGATCGGCCAAGACACAGCGCCACGAATTGGAAGCCTAGCCATGACTACGCCCATGAAGGCTGGCGTGACGGTTGCGCCGGGACGCGGCGTGCGCGCCCATGCTGTCGTTGCCGACAACTTCGACGGTGGTCAGCGCGTCAGTTCTCATCAGATTGCCGATAGCGTTCATTGCGTCGTCTGTCGTTCGGATGCAACCCATGGTCGGATGTAGCGGACCCGCCAAATGAGTCGCGTTGGCCCGTTCCGAATGGACGCCGATGCCGGGATGACCGGGCACGCTGAAGCGAACAATGCCGTGTAGTCCATAGGCGCCGTTGGCGGACGCAGCGTGAGGGTGAGGTATCACCCTGTCCTGGACTGTGTAGACGCCGTTCTGAATATGATGAATCGTGGCATGACTGTCGACGTTGTTGTACGCAGCCCAGGTGCCAGTCGTATTACCACCAGAATCAACCAGCGCAATCTGGTGTGTACGCCCATCAAACCGTAGCGAAGACATCTGAGAGACTCCCTTTTTGTTTATGGCCGATGCATTGGGAATGACCACCGGGACCCCGACCGGATTACGCGGCGGCCGGCGGCGTTCTGGCTGCGATCGATCAGGCCGCTTCCTTCACGGTAGGCAGCCGGGCAACGAGACGCAGCGACACCGTGAGTCCCTCGAGCTGGAAGTGCGGGCGCAGGAAGAACTTCGCCTGGTAGTAGCCGGGATTGCCTTCGACATCCTCGACGACCACTTCGGCCGCCGCCAGTGGGCGACGCGCTTTGGTTTCCTGCGATGAATTCGCCGGGTCCGCGTCGACGTAGTTCATGATCCATTCGTTGAGCCAGCGCTGCATATCCTCACGCTCGCGGAACGTCCCGATCTTGTCGCGCACAATGCACTTCAGGTAGTGCGCGAATCGAGAGCAGGCAAACAGATACGGTAGACGCGCCGACAGGTTGGCGTTGGCAGTCGCATCCGGATCGTGGTATTCGGCCGGCTTCTGCACCGACTGGGCGCCGATGAAGGTCGCGTGGTCGGTGTTTTTACGGTGCACGAGTGGAATAAAACCGTTCTTTGACAGTTCGGCTTCGCGACGGTCCGAGATTGCAATTTCCGTTGGGCACTTCATGTCGATGCCGCCGTCGTCGGTCGGGAACGTGTGGCACGGCAAGCTCTCGACCGTGCCGCCGGATTCGACACCGCGAATCAGCGAGCACCAGCCATACAGCTTGAACGACCGGTTGATGTTCACGCCCATGGCGTACGCCGCGTTGGCCCACGCATAGTTGCGGTGATCGGGACCGTTGGTGTCTTCCTCGAAGTCGAATTCATCGACCGGGTTCGTCTGCGCGCCGTACGGCAGACGCGACAGGAAGCGCGGCATTGCGAGCCCGATATAACGCGCATCTTCCGTATTGCGCAGAGAATTCCACGGGGCGTATTCGAGATTTTGCGCGAAGATTTTCGTCAGATCGCGCGGGTTGGCGAGTTCCTGCCACGATTCCATCTGCAGCACCGAGGGCGAGGCCCCCGAGATGAACGGCGTATGCGCGGCTGCGGAGATTTTTGCAATCGAGCCGAGCAGGTCGACGTCGGGCGGTGTGTGGTCGAAGTAGTAGTCAGCAACGAGGCAGCCGTACGGTTCGCCGCCGAGCTGGCCATATTCTTCTTCGTAAATCTGCTTGAAAAGCGGACTCTGATCCCATGCGAGACCCTTGTATCGCTTCATCGTGCGACGCAGTTCTTCTTTCGAAACGTCCATGAAGCGGATCTTCAGCCGCTCGTCCGTTTCGGTGTTCGACACCAGATGGTGCAGACCGCGCCACGCCGATTCCAGCTTCTGGAAATCGTTGTGGTGGAGAATCAGGTTGATCTGCTCCGACAGCTTGTGATCGATTTGCGCGATGATCGCTTCGATGCTCTTGTACGCGTCGTCGCTGATGATGATCGACTGCTGCAGCGCCTGCTCGGCGAGCGTTTGAACCGCATATTCGACGGCGTCGCGAGCCGCGGCGGTCTTGGGGCGAAACTCCTGCGCGAGCAACTGCGAAAAGTCGGTCTGTGAGTGCGCGGCAGTTGCGGTTGCCGTCGCCTTTACCTGCTGTGTTGTCATGGTGTGTCTCTGTGGTTCTCGGGTCGTTCTTGAGTCGTTTTTGCCGGTGCGCCTTCGCCAGCAGTGGCGGTCAGTTCGACGGTTTGTCGGTATGGCTGTGTTCTGTCTCGTCGATAACCGTCGGCTTCGGCACGGCGGCGAGCGCTTTCAGCAGGGCCGGATCAGCCAGCAGCTTGTTGACGAGCGCTTCGGCGCCGGATTTGCCGTCCATATAGGTTTGCAAATTGGCCAGTTGCGTGCGCGCGTCGAGCAGGCGATGCAAGGGTTCGACCTTGCTGGCGACGGCGGCCGGCGAGAAGTCCTCCATGCTTTCGAATGTCATGTCGACCATTAATTGGCCCTCGCCCGTGAGCGTATTGGGCACTGCGAATGCGACGCGTGGCTTGAGCGCTTTCATGCGCTCGTCGAAGTTGTCGATATCGATATCGAGGAAACGGCGATCGGCGACAGCCGGCAGCGGTTCGACCGGCTTGCCGGACAGATCGGCGAGCACACCCATCACGAATGGCAGTTCCACCTTTTTCTCGGAACCGTAGATCTCGACGTCGTACTCGATCTGGACGCGCGGCGCACGATTGCGCGCGATGAACTTCTGCGAACTGTTTGAAACGGACATGCATGACTCCGTAAGCGTGGGAAATGGCCGGCAGGTTTAATGAGTCTCGCCGACAGAAACCGGGGATATGCTCTCGGCGACCGCCGTCTTGTTGGCTGATGCAAAGACGAATGCGGCAGCGGGCGCGGCGTTGCTGTCGCCGACGTGGATTTCGATGCTCGAGAGGACTCGCTTCGACGAGAATGCGTCGAGCCAGAGAGCGGACAGTCTCGGTAGAACGTGTTGTTCGATAAACCCGATCAACACCCGAGCGCCGGTCTCCTGCACGAGGCAGCGGCTGATGATGTAGTCGATCACCTGCTCGTTGTAATGCAAAGCAATGCCATGACTGTCGGCCATACGCCGCACGACACGGTTCATATGCAGACGCACGATGCTGGCGAGCGACGCGTGGACCAGCGGGCGATACGGCACGACGGTCACGCGTCCGAGGAAGGCTGCGGGAAATACTTTCAGCAACTCCGGGACTAACGCTTCACGCAGGGCGTCCTGATCGGGCGCGAGTGTGGCGTCCGCGCATAGGCTCGCCGTCAACTCGGAACCGGCATTACTGGTCAAAAGAATCGTGGTATTGCAGAAGTCGATGTAGCGTCCGTCGCCGTCTTCCATGTAGCCCTTGTCGAACACCTGGAAGAACATTTCATGTACGTCGTGATGCGCTTTTTCGATCTCGTCGAGCAGAACAACCGCATACGGGCGCCGGCGGACGGCTTCTGTCAGCACGCCGCCTTCACCGTAGCCGACGTATCCGGGCGGTGCGCCCTTGAGTCCGGAGACCGTGTGCGCCTCCTGATACTCGCTCATGTTGATCGTGATCAGGTTCTGCTCGCCGCCATACAGGGCTTCGGCCAGTGCGAGCGCCGTTTCCGTCTTGCCGACGCCGGACGGCCCCGCCAGCAGAAACACGCCGAGTGGCTTGCGTGGGTCGGTAAGACCCGCACGCGCCGTCTGCACTCGCTCACCGATCTGGCGCAAGGCATCGCTTTGCCCGATCACGCGGGAGGCGAGTGTTTCGGGCAAGGCGCGCACAGCCGCAACTTCATTCGTTACCATGCGGCCGACGGGAATGCCGGTCCAGTCCGAGACGATTTCCGCGATGATCGTTTCGTCTACTTCCGGGAAGACTAGTGGCGTCTCACCCTGAAGGTCACGGAGGCGGTGCTTCAACTGCCCGAGTGTCGCGAGGGACGGCACAACATCGGCGTGATCTGGATCGGGCTGGGTAAGGATGGCGTCGCGCGCGCTGGCTAATGCCTGTGCGGCTGCGAGCTGGGCCCGCCAATGTGCGTCGATTGCGCTTTCCTCCGTTGAGAGCGTACCGATGCGCGCCCTCGCGGCACTCAGCGCCTCCTCCGCATGGAGTCCGATACGCGCCTCCTGTTCGAGCAGGCGACACTCGACGCGCGCCGCCTGAAGTCGTTGACGCACGCTTTGCAGTTCGCGCGGCGGCGCATGCTGTGAGAGCGCAACGCGTGCGCATGCGGTGTCGAGCAGACCGATTGCCTTGTCGGGCAACTGCCGCGAAGGAATATAACGATGGGACAACGTAACGGCGGCGCGGATCGCTTCGTCTCGGATAATCACGCCGTGGTGCTTCGAAAACGTGTCGGCCAGTCCCCGCACCATGTCGATGGCTGCGGCTTCTTGCGGCTCGGCGACCTGCAGTAACTGAAAGCGCCGAGTGAGAGCGGGATCTTTTTCGATGTGCCGCTTGTACTCCGACCAGGTTGTCGCCCCGATCATGCGCACCGCGCCTCGCGCGAGGGCCGGCTTGAGAAGATTGGCGGCGTCGCCGGTGCCGGCCTGACCGCCCGCGCCGACGAGCGTGTGGATTTCGTCGACGAACAGAATGATGGGTGTCGTGGACCGTAAGGCGGCTTCGAGCACACCTTTGAGCCGCGACTCGAATTCCCCTTTCATACTCGCACCAGCCAGCAATGCACCGACGTCGAGCGTCATCAGCCGCACGTCGGCCAGCGCGGGCGGTACGTCGCCATTGGCGATGGCAAGTGCGAGCCCTTCTACGACAGCAGTCTTGCCGACGCCGGCCTCGCCAGTCAGAAGCGGGTTGTTTTGACGGCGGCGCAGCAGGATATCGATGATCGTGCGAATCTCCTGCTCGCGTCCTGTCACGATGTCGATTTCACCTGCGCCGGCTCGCGCGCTCAGGTCGCTGCAGTACTGCTCGATTGACGAGCGCTTCGAACCTGCGGGCAATGCCTGCGAAGCCTCGCCCGGCATCGCGGCGGAGAAGTCCGTGTTGTCGTACGGCGCGTCGGAAGACTCGGGCGAGCCGTCGATCCAGGCAATCAGTTCGTCGCGTGGCGTATCGGCCGGGATGCGTGCGAATGCGGGCGAAGCCGAAAGCAGTACCCGACGCAGTTCCGGCGTGCCAAGCAATGCCGCGAGCAACCACGCGCCACGTATCCGGCGGTCGCCGAAATCGAGCGTGGCAAGCACCCATGCTCGCTCGACAGCCAGTTCAATATGGTGCGAGATGTCGCTGATCGAACTGGCGCCCGCGGGCAAGGCAGCGAGCGCCCATGCGAGATCGCGTTCCAGTGTTTCACGTTCGATTCCCGCATGCCGCGCAATGCGGTGCATGTCGCTGTCCGGCAATTGCAGCAATTGATGCAGCCAGTGGACAAGCTCCACATACGGGTTGCCGCGCAGCTTGCAAAACGCGGTAGCGGATTCGATGCTGCGGAAAAGTGTGGCCCCGAGCTTGCCAAAGAGTGCCTGGCGGGAAATCGTCATGAACTGGTCGCGTGTGGTTTATTAGGATGACTGATTGGAATCGAGCCTGAACAAGTTGAAATGGAAGCTATTTAAGCGAATTGCCTTATGCGGTCAAACGCTTCGCTTTCGTTATGTAATTCGGCACTTTTCGAACCTGTCTCCGCTTAATGGTGTTTTCTGAATTATCGGACTTCAAGTTTGGATCAGTCAATGTGTGAAGGCGATTTTTATTTTTCGGTAATGCGTGAATTTTTTGATCGGCGACAAATGTGGAGTTAGCCTGTTCTGTGAGTTGTTGAGATAAAAATATAGGTTAAATCATTGAAAATAATCGTGTTTGGTGTGGAAATTTGATTTGTTTTGGCATTGGGAGATTTCCGCGCATTGAGTTGAAGATTCCCTCTGCGTAGGAAAAATCCGGCTTGTTGTTGCTGGATATATGTCGGAGTATTTGTATTTCGGAATGTCGTTTAATTTATCTCGAATTAAATCTCTATTTTTTAAACATTGCTGCGTAAATTTACGGTAGACATCAATTGTGTTGTCATGCGTTAATTCCGTTTTGTTGGGCATAACGGATGCAGGATCGGCATAGACTGCTTGGCGTCACGCAATGATATTTCATACTTATTTCCGCAAAGTTCTTGGCAAGCCGTCGCGCGCAACCGCCGATCGGAGTGCTCTGCATCGTGACCCGTCCTGGATGCACATGGGTTCACGCGGGCAGGTTCGTGAGCAATCACGTATGGAAGGCCAGCGGCTGGCTGCGTCGGAGCGCAGCGACTGCTCACCGGAGTCGAGCGAGGCTATCTTCGAGTTGCTGGGTTCGTCGGCGAACGCCGCGTATGACACGTCGGCATACGAGCGGCCGGGCGCGTCGGCACATACCGATCGGGACGATCTTCTCGCCACGCTCAATGAACAGTATTACCAGGCGCTCAAATCGCCGTACTTCCTGCCCAACTCGGAATGGATCGGGTCGTCTGCAAACGGGATACCCGGATTGGGCAAAGAGGCGATGGGTGAACGAGCCCGCGCTGAGGATGATTTAAGTTCAATCCACAGTCTGCTATCCGACATCGACGTGCTCGAGGAAGCCTTCGATGCGTTGCACGAGGGCGGCGTGACGGATTTGGCCGGACACGACGCGGTGCCGGAAATCCTTCGCCTGTTCGCACCAGCCGAATATCACGCGTCGGCGGCGCGCCGCGTGGGAATGGCGCCGCCGCACGTCGCGCGGCGAGATCATCACACGCTCGCGATCGACAGCCCGCTAGCGGCTCTGAACACTCACATTCACCACGAGACCAACGAATGACCGCCCAACCGCTACAGGATGTCTTCGCGAGCCAGGAACGCCAGTGGTCGCCGGCAGCACAGATCGAAATGGTCGAAGCGAACATTCGTAGTCAGCCGACGTTGGCCGCGCATCGCTGGACGCTGTTCCAGTGGCTATGTATCACGTACCAGTGGACGCGGGCCATCCAGCAACTCCAGGTTTTTGCCCAACTGGAGCCGTCCCAGGCGTCCGTCGCGCAAGCATGTCGAGACCTGGTTCGCGCGGAACACTGGCGCGCAAAAGTCATGGCCGGGCAGCAGGAGCCGGGGTGGGTATTCGGCGACGCGCCCGCGTGGATACACGGCATGCTCAGTGCGCTCAAACTGTCCGCGCAGGGACAACAGGACGCGTCGGATGACGCCCGGGAGCGCGCGTTGGATCTCGCTCCGCTGGTCGCCGGGCACACCTCGAATCAGCGCTTTGAATGGATCGGTGACAGCGATTCGCGGCTAGGCCCGGTCTGTGAGCTAATTTCCGCCGGGCGCTATCGCTGGCTTTCGCTGGCGGATATCGCCAGTTGGCGGATCGAAAGGCCGTCGACGCTACTCGACCTCGTGTGGGCGCCGTGCACGCTGTCGCTGATCGACGGCGCGGTGGTGCGCGGCTTCATGCCGGCACGTTATCCGCTCGCCGCCCACGGGTTACCTGTCCTGCGCGAGACGCTGCAACTCGGGCATGAGACCGTTTGGCATGAGTCGGGGCGCACGGCCGTCATTGCGTCCGGGCGTAAGACCTGGACGACAAGCGCGGCTGATTTCGATCTGTTCGAATTGGCTGACTGTTCGTTTGGTCCCGCCGCAGTGGACGGCGCCGCGCACTCCGGTCCGGCGGCAGGAGTGCAGCGATGAGCCGCAAACGTCATGAGCCGGACCGAACGGCATCCGCGCCGCGCCAGGCCGATGCACAGCTGCTGCCCACCTTGTTCGATCGGCTGCGCGACGACGCACCGCACCGGCAGACCGAGGCGCCCGGCGACTATGCGGTCAGCCGGGCGCAGATGCGCGACATCATCCAGCGCGATCTTGCGTTTCTGCTCAACGCGACCAGCATGGAAGACCTGATCGATCGGAAGCGGCATTCATACGCGGCCGCATCGACCATCAACTTTGGCGTGCCGCCGCTCGCAGGGGCGTTCATGGCGTCGCAAAAATGGGCAAAGATCGAGGAGGTGATACGGGGCGCCATACGGGACTTCGAGCCGCGGCTGATTGCACATACGGTGCAGGTCGTGCCCCTCACGGATGTCGATAGCCAGAGTCGCTACAACCACCTCGCGTTCGAGATCCGCGGAATGATCCGCATGGACCCCTATCCGCTCGAGTTCATGGTGCAAAGCTCGCTCGACCTTGAAACGAGCCGGCTGCACGCAGCGGCTCGTTGACCACAGGACATTGTTATGGATCCGCGACTGCTCGATTACTACAGCCAGGAACTGATGTATGTACGCGAACTGGCTGGCGAGTTCGCGCAACTGCATCCGAAGATCGCACGCCGGCTCGGCATGCAGGCCGGCGAGATGACCGATCCGTACGTCGAACGGCTGATCGAATCGTTCAGCTTCATGGCGGCGCGTATGCAGCTCAAGCTCGACGCGGAATTCCCGCGCTTCACGGGACGTCTGCTCGAGGTGATCTACCCGAACTATGTGGCGCCCACGCCGTCCATGTCGGTCGCGCGTTTCTATCCGAGTCCGAGCGAAGGCAACCTTGTCGAAGGCTTCTGCGTGCCGCGCGGCAGCATGCTCACGGGCAAGAAGTCGCCGGGGGAGGACACTGTGTGCGAATTCCGCACGGGCCAGGACGTCGCGCTCTATCCCCTTGAGATTACCCATGCACAACTGACGGGGATTCCGCCGGACATTCCCATGCTCGACCGCTATGTGCCGCCCCACACGCAAGTGCGTGGCGCATTGCGGCTGCGGTTGCGTGCCACGGGCGAGGCCAAAATCGCCGAGCTGCGCGGACTCGACCGCCTGCCGGTCTATCTGGCCGGAGACGAGCAGGTTGCGTCGCATCTGTTCGAACTGCTTCACGCGGCAGGCATTGCCTCGATCACGGGCGAGCCTGGGTGTTTCGGCGACGCGGCGCGTCCCTTCTGTGCGGTCACACATGGCGCGGTCGCACAGGAGGGGCTTGGCATCGATCAGGGGTTGCTGCCGCTTACCTGGTCGAAATTCCATGGTCACAATCTTCTGCACGAATATTTCGCATGTCCGAGCCGCTTTTATTTTTTCACGCTGACCGGACTGCGCGAAGGGCTAAGCAAGGCAAAAGGCCGTGAAGTCGAGATCGTCGTGCTGCTCGATCAGTCGCCGGACCGGCTGATCGGCCTTGTCGACGCCTCGCGTTTCGCGCTGTTCTGCACGCCCGTGATCAATCTGTTTCCGCGCAAAGCGCAGCGCATCGAATTGAATGCGGCCAGCACGGAATTCCATCTGGTTCCGAAGCGCAACGCGCCGCTCGACTACGAAGTCTATTCGGTCGAAGCGCTCACGGCGCAGGTCGGCAAGAAGTCGACGGAATTCGCCTTCCGGCCGTTGTATCAAACGCTGAACAATGACGAGGGCAACCACGGGCGCTATTTTTCGCTGCGCCGCGAACGCCGGTTGTTATCTGACTCGGCCCGCCGCTACGGCACGCGCACGCCGTACATTGGAACTGAAGTGTTCGTGTCGCTGGTCGACCAGCAGGAAGCGCCGTATCACGAAGGAATGCGCTATCTGTCGATCGACGCCTGGCTGACCAATCGCGACTTGCCGAATCTGTTGCCGCGCAACGGCGTGAACGATCTGGACGCCGTTGATTCGGTGCCCGCGATCGGCGTCGGCTTGATTCGTGCGCCGAGCGCGCCTCGCGCGCCGTTTGCCGAGCGCGAAACAGCATGGCGGCTTATCCGGCAACTGAATTTCAACTATTTGCCGCTGGAAGATATGGATCACCGCCCTGGCGGGCAGGGTGTGCGCGACATGCTGCGCCTGTTCCTCACCGGCGACGACGTGGGACCGCGGCGTCAGGTGGAAAGCCTCGTCGGCGTGAAGACGCGGCCGGTCGCAAGGAAACTGCCCGGTGGCGGCCCACTGGTGTTCGGTCGCGGCATCGAATGTCAGTTGACGGTCGATGAAACCGGCTTTTCCGGTTTGAGCCCCTACCTGTTCGGGCTGATTCTCGAGCACTATCTGGCACGGCACGTATCCATCAATTCGTTCACGCAGACCGAGCTTCGCTCAATGCAGCGCGGCCAATTGATGCGCTGGCCCGTGCGCATGGGCACACGCGGAGTGGCTTGATGGAGCGGGCCTTATTCACGTCAACGCTGCGCGACACGGCGCTATCGGCGGGTGCAGTCGAGCGGCTGCAGACGCAGCCATGGCATTTCGGATTTTTTTCGCTGATGCGCCGCATCGGTGCCGATGTGCGTATCGATGCGATCGGCAAGGCGCGGCGTCCGCGTGCCGAACCATTCCGGTTAGGCCAGAAGCCGAGCCTTGCATTCGCGCCGCGTGAGATCGCCAGTGTGGGTGAACTCGGCGGGCGCCTGCATATTCGTCTGTTCGCGCTCGGCATGCTTGGACCGAATGGGCCGTTGCCCATCCACATGACGGAGATTGCCAGGGAGCGTGAAGAAAGCCGGCGCGATCCTACGCTCGTCCATTTCCTCGATATTTTTCACCATCGCTACCTCACGCTGTTGTACCGCGCGTGGGCCGACGCACAGGCGACCGCTGGACTCGACCGTGCCGGGCCCGATAGCGAACGATTCTCCTTTTATGTCGCGAGCCTGACCGGCCAGGATACGCGCGAGATTGGGCAGCGCGCTTTGCCCGCACACGCGCAACTTGCCGCGTCTGCGAACCTCGTGCGCGAAGCCCGCAACCCGGATGGCTTGCGCATGACGCTCGAGCGGTATTTCGGCGTTCCCGTCGCGATCGAGGAGTTCGTTTTTAACTGGATCGACGTTGCTGCCGACGATCACAGCTATATCGGCAAGCCCGGCGGTGCGGCGACGATGGGCGACGGCGCGATGCTCGGTGAGCAGGTGCCGGATCGTCAGCACCGTTTCCGGATCATCATCGGCCCGGTCGATATCGACGAATACCTGCGCTTCACGCCTCGTGGCGCGGATCTGCCGCAACTGGCCGATTGGGTGCGGAGTTTCATCGGTCGCGAATTCGAATGGGAGCTGGAGTTGCGCATCCGCGCACAAAGCGCGCCGCCTGCCGTGATGGGCGGCCCGCAGCAATTGGGCTGGTCAGGATGGCTCGGTCGCTCGCCCAGCGGCGAGCCGATTACCGGCATGCGCTTCGAGCCTGAACGCTACGCCGGCACGTTCGCGAAACAAAGTATCGACGCGGCGGGCAAGCGCCGGGTCACGCCGCAAGTGAAGGGACAAGATGAGTAGCAGCAAGAGACAACCGACGGCGAAGGTGTCGGCAGCCAAGGCCGTCACACCCCTGCCTCACGACTGGATGTCACCGGTCGAGGCCGCCGCGCCGTGCGGGACCGACCTCGAATACGACCCGGAATTCGTCGTGCTGGCCGCGCAGATGGCCGTGAAAGTGGACGCGCAGTACGGCGACTTCGTGGGGATACCGGAACCGGTGAACTGGAGCGAGGTCGAGCGCGATTGCCGACGCCTGATGATGCGCAGCAAGGACATGCGTCTCGCGGTGTTGTTCACGCGTTGCCGCACGAGGCTCGCGTCAGCGGCGGGACTGGCGGAAGGGCTGGGGCTGTTGGCCGCATGGCTCGCCGCGTTTCCCAGCGCGCTCCATCCCCAACCCGGTGTCGACGACGATCAGGAAGCGGCGCTCGAAATCCGCATGAACGCTTTGCAGGCGTTGACAGATTCGGATGGGTTGCTGTCCGACCTGCGGGAGATCGCGTTGACTCGTTCCACCGCCACGCGCCTTCAGATGCGCGACGTCGAGCGCGCGTTTGCTCATCCACGGCCGAGCGATGCGCTCGCGCCCGAATCCGTTTCGCGGCAACTCGAGGATCTTCGCATCCAGCAGCCGGACATGCTTCGCGGCTTCGATGGCGCGCTCGCGAGCCTGGAGTGCATCGATACCTGGTGCAAGGCGCATCTGGGCGTCTACCTGCCGGACCTCGCTGCGCTCACGCGGTTGTTGCGGCGCGTAGTGGGAGATCGATCGCGCGTGACGGTGGCGCCAGATGACGGATCGGTGGAGGCGATGCCGCTCGACGATGCTTGTGCGGCGGCATCGTCGAACGAGGAGACGTGCGTCGAGCATGACGACATCCTGCCGCCGGCCGGCCGCGCTGCGCCGGTTAGCCCGGGCGTCAACGTGGCTGCGGCGGGTCGTGAGGGCGCTTTGGAGCGTATTCGGGAAGCTCGATACTGGTTCGAGCAACACGAGCCGAGCAGCCCAATCCCCGTGTTGCTGAAGCGCGCGGAACGGCTTGTGGGGAAACGGTACGTGGATGTCGTCAAGGCCATTCCCACGGAGTTGCTTGAACAATGGAATAGCGAAGAGTAGTCGTGGTGCGCGATGTTTAGAGCCTTCACTGTGATTGCCATCGGAATAGCGCTTCTCGTCGCGGCGTGTTGTTGTCCACACGCCAGTTCTTGCAGGAGTCGATTGTTGTGCCAGGAAAGGTCGAGGCCTTGAACGCGGGAGGAAGCCATCCTCAAATCACCTTCGTGCAAAAAAAGGCGAAGTCATTTCGTACCCGCAAGGGGACGTGCTCTCCGGCGCTGCCGATAGCAGTCGATTTGAGCCAAGTCGGTCGCAATTTTCCAAAAAAAATGCCCCCTCAAGTCGCCCAAATCCGCAACGGCACCCCCTCAATCCCATGCACCACCGGCCGCAACTCAATCCAGCATTTCACAAACGCCCGCTGCAGCATCTCCATCGACCTCGAAACCCCCCGCACGACGAGCACTCCAGAAGTCACGCAAGAAGCCGCCATCCGCACCGAATCATCGAACGGCAATTGAGCCGTCAACGCCTCAGCAAGCGCATCATCGCAAGCATCCCCAACAGCCCAAAGCGTCCCATACGCAGGAAACCCCGCCAGCCCTTGAGCAGCATCGCGTAGCGAATCATTCGCCTCAAAAATCGCGCGCTCGAACCACAGCAACTCGCCGTCAGCCCCAACAATCCGCGAAACCGCACGCAAACGCCCATCCGACCACCGCTCACCCGCGGCCTGGCGCCCGAGCTGCGTCGCATCCCAGCCGATCGCAGTGGCGTCGCGAGCCAGCGTCAACGCAAAATCCAGCTCCGCGTCCGCACGATCAAAAACGATATTATTCTGCGGCAGCCAATCGAGCTTAGCCCGCTCACCGACACGCACCGCGATCTGCTGCTGCGCTTCACGCCCATTGGACTTGTACCACTTGGTCGCCCCCGGCGTGGTGATTACAGCATGCGCATCTGCGCCAACATCAACATCAATAGCAAGCCGATCACCACCCGCAATCCCACCCGGCGGATGCACGATCACCGCATGACAAACGCCATGTCCTTCAGGATAAAGCGGCCGCTGAACCCGCAACGGCCCGTCATGCAGCCGATGCTTGAGCGTCGTCCGCTCCCCATCCTTGACGAACCCAAGTTCCAGACGCGCGCGCCATTGCGATTGCGCGCCGTCTTGCGCGGTAGCGAGTGTGACGTGATTTTCGTGAAGCGACATGCGAATGGAGTGCGACCAGACGAAGAAAAGCAAAGCGTGCCTGCGCACGTCAGACAGCGCTCAACAGCGCTGACACAGGATGCATCGAGAATAGCATGCACGATGTCCAACGCCGTTCACACGGCGATCAACCCCCGCACGCCATCCGCATCCATATTGGCGCCTTCGCCGCCCGCGATGATCTCGCCACGGCTCATCACCCAATACCGGTCGGCGATGTCCTTGGCGAAGTCGTAATACTGCTCGACGAGCAGTACCGTCATGCCCATTTCTTCGACCAGTTGACGCAGCGTGCGGCCGATATCCTGAATGATCGAAGGCTGAATGCCTTCGGTGGGTTCGTCGAGAATCAGCAATTGCGGATCGCTCATCAACGCGCGGCCAATCGCGAGCTGCTGCTGCTGACCACCCGACAGATCGCCGCCCCGACGGCTGCGCATATCCTTCAGCACCGGAAAGAGTTCATAGATACGATCCGGGATTTTCTTGGGCGCCTTCTTGCTGGCGGCTCCCACCAGCAGATTCTCTTCGACGGTCAAGCGCGGAAAGATATCGCGCCCCTGCGGCACATAAGCGAGGCCTTTCTCCACGCGCGAGTAAGTCGGCAGTTTGGTGATCGGCGCACCGCGCCAGGCGATCGAGCCGCTCTTCGTTTGCACGACGCCCATCAGACAACGCAGCAGCGTAGTCTTGCCCACACCGTTACGGCCGAGCAGAACAGTGAGTTTGCCGTCGGGCACGGTGAGCTTCACATCGCGCAGAATGTGGCTGCCGCCGTAGTACTGGTTCAGGTTCTCTACTTCTAGCATGTTGGTTCAACCTTTTATTACGGCAGTCCGTTTCACCGGCCCAGATAAGACTCGATGACCGTCTCGTCGCGTTTCACTTCGTCGAGTGTGCCGTGAGCGAGCACGCGCCCTTCGGCCATCACCGTGACCTTGCCGGCCGCGCCCGACAGCGCCGCCACGAACTCCATGTCGTGCTCGACGACCATCATCGAACAGGTGCCGCGCAAATGGTTGAGCAGTTCGGCGAGTTGCATGGTTTCGTCGTCGGTCATGCCGGCGGCCGGTTCGTCGAGCAACAGGAGCGCCGGTTGCTGCATCAGCAACATGCCGATTTCGAGCCGTTGCTTCTGGCCGTGCGAGAGTTCGCCGGCGAGCCGCCGCGCTTCGCTCTCCAGACCGATCAGCGCGAGTGTCTCCTCAATGCGCGCTTGCGCCTCGCGATCCAGCCGCGCGCGCAACGAAGCCCACCAGCCCTTGTCGGCCTTCATCGCCAGTTCGAGGTTTTCCCACACGGGATGCTGCTCGAACACAGTCGGCTTCTGAAACTTGCGGCCGATGCCCGCGCGCGCGATGGACGGCTCGTTCATCCGCGTCAGATCGATCGACTGGCCGAGGTAGACCTTGCCGGAATCCGGCTCGGTCTTGCCGGTGATGACGTCCATCATCGTCGTCTTGCCGGCGCCGTTTGGACCGATGATGCAGCGCAATTCCCCGGCGTCGATGGTCAGCGTCAGCGCATTCAGCGCGCGAAAACCGTCGAAGCTCACGGTCACGTCTTCGAGGTACAGGATCGTGCCGTGCGACACGTCGATCTCGCCGGGCACGACCGCGCGGCCCAAGCTCGCGACGCCGCTCAACGAGGTTTCAGCCGGTTCTTCCGGTAAAGCCAGGTCAGGAACCATCGGGTTTTCGTTCATGAGCGGTTCCTCTTGCGCGTCACCATTTCGATCAGTCCCATGATGCCGTTAGGCAACAGCAACGGAACCAGCACGAAAATCAGACCAAGAAAGAACAGCCAGTATTCAGGGAAGTTCGCCGTGAAGAAGCTCTTCGCGCCATTCACCGCGAAGGCACCGATGATCGGACCGATCAGCGTGCCGCGTCCGCCCACGGCGACCCAGATCGCCATTTCGATCGAGTTGCCCGGCGACATTTCGCCTGGATTGATAATGCCGACCTGCGGCACATACAAGGCGCCGGCGATGCCGCACAACACGGCGGACACGGTCCAGACGAACAGCTTGTACGCAAGCGGGCTATAGCCGAGGAACATCAAACGCGTTTCGCCGTCGCGCACCGCGGTCACCACGCGGCCGAGCTTCGAGGTGACGATGGCTCGCGCGCCGATGAACGCGAGAATCAGCACGGCGAACGTAATCAGCAGCAGGGCAGTGCGCGTGCCGGGATGCGTGATCGGAAAGCCGCCTATGCGCTTGAAGTCGGTAAAGCCGTTATTGCCGCCGAAGCCCGTTTCGTTGCGATAGAACAGCAGCATCGCGGCGAAGGTCATGGCTTGCGTGATGATCGACAGATACACGCCTTTCACCCGCGAGCGGAACGTGAAGAAGCCGAATACCCACGCGACCACCGCCGGCACCAGCACCACCAGCAGCAGCGCGTAGCCGAGATGCTGCGTGCCTTGCCAGTACCACGGCAGTTGATGCCAGTCGAGAAACACCATGAAGTCGGGCAGGTCGCTGCCGTATTTGCCTTCGTGGCCGATCGAGCGCATCAGGTACATGCCGATCGCGTAGCCGCCGAGCGCGAAGAACAGCGCGTGGCCAAGGCTCAGAATGCCGCAGTAACCCCACACGAGATCGAGTGCGAGCGCGGCGATCGCGTAGCACATGAACTTGCCGGTGATCGTCATCGCGTAGGCGGACAGATGCAGCGCGCTCGTCTCCGGCACGACCAGCGTGGCGAACGGCACGCCCAGACCGAAGACGATAATCAACGCGACCAGCGCGAGCCACGCGCGCCGCGACAACAGCGCGGGGCGCGGCGGCAGGCCGAGCGCGAAGCCGGATTGAGGCTCGCGCCCGGCGCTGGCGCCACCGCTCGCTGCGCCGACATGAGCCGATGAAGTTGCCGATGTCATCTCATGCCTCCGCGCTGCGGCCCTTGAGGGCGAACATGCCCTGCGGACGCTTCTGGATGAACAACACGATCAGCACGAGCACCGCGATTTTCGCGAGCACCGCGCCCCAGAACGGTTCGATTGCCTTGCTGATGAGCCCGAGGCCGAAGCCGCCGATCACCGTGCCGGCGAGTTGTCCGACACCGCCAAGCACCACGGCCATGAACGAATCGATGATGTAGCTCTGGCCGAGATCCGGACCGACATTGCCGATCTGCGAGAGCGCGCAGCCGCCCAGACCCGCAATGCCCGCGCCGAAGGCGAACGCATACGAATCGACCCGCGCGGTCTTTACGCCGACGCAGGCCGCCATACGGCGGTTTTGCGTGACGGCGCGCACGAAGAGGCCGAGACGCGTCTTCGTGAGCACGGCCCACGCGATGCCGACCACGATCAGCGAGAACGCGAGAATCGCGAGACGGTTGTACGGCAGGATCAGATTGGGCAAGACGGTGACGCCGCCGCTCATCCACGCCGGGTTGACCACTTGCACGTTCTGCGCGCCGAATAGCATGCGCGTCGCCTGAATCAGGATCAGGCTCACGCCGAAGGTGGTCAGCAACGTCTCGAGCGGACGGCCATAAAGATGCTTCAGTACCAGCCGCTCGAGCACGATGCCCACCAGTCCCGCGGCGACGAACGAAGCCGGAATGGCGAGCAGCGGATACCAGTCGAACGCGCCGGGCGCGAAGCGCTGAAAGAGGTTCTGCACGACGTAGGTGGCATACGCGCCGATCATCAGGAATTCGCCGTGCGCCATGTTGATCACGCCGATCAGCCCGTAGGTGATGGCGAGCCCCAGCGCGGCGAGCAGCAGCACGCTGCCGAGCGACAGGCCCGCGAACAGCGTGCCGGCGATCTGGCTGCGACGCTGGATCGCATCGAGTTCGTCGATGCCGCTTTGCGCGGCGGCGCGCACGCGATCGTCGGCTTCCACGAAGGTGCCGTCGGGCTTCTTCGCGACGAGCGGCCGCAGCAGTTCGTTCATGTCGAGGTCGTGCCGCGCGGCGACCAGTTGCACGGCTTCGAGGCGCCTGGCCGGATCGGCGTCATGCAGGGCCGTCATTGCCCATAACGTATCGAGGCGCTTCTTCAACGCGGGATCGGTTTCCTTCGCGCGTGCCGCGTCGACGAGCGGTTTAATCGACGGATCGGGGTTTTGCAGCAGCGCGGTAACGGCGGCATCGCGTGCGGCCACATCCGGCGAATCCAGTTGCAGGCCGGACAGCGCGCCCGCTACTTTGGAGCGCAGCAGATTGTTCAGCGTGACCGGTTGCGCATCGCCCGCGGCGACGGTCTTGCCGGTGACCGCGTCTTTCGCCGTATCGCCGTCCTGAAGCAGCACGGCGCCCGCGTCGGTGGCGAGCGCGCTATCTTCGGAGAGCGCTTTGAGCACCGCCATCGATTCTTTGTCGTGATTGGCGATCAGCTTGTCGATGGCCGCGGACTTCGCGTCGAAGTCGTCGCCTGCGAGCGGCGCAACATCGGCTTGGGTCAGCGCGAAGGCGGCCAGCGGTGCGCCGGCGAGCAGCACGAGTGCCGCGCCAGCGACGCCGCGTCGTGCGACCTTTCCTGCGACTTTTCGTGCGACCTTTCGTGCGGATGTCAGGAATGAAAACGCCATGGTGGCCTTTGAAGAAAATCCGGCAGGGCGGCGCGGCATGTGGGCAAGCGCCGTTGCCGCGCCGTCGGGTTGCTGCGCGCGAGGGTCGTGCCTTTCGGACGTCCGATCAAGGCACGAACGCGGGTGCGGTGGGCGCGCCCGTCGCGGGATTGCAATCGGCAAATCGAGGTGCCGCGTCGGCGAGTTTCACCGTCGCGGCACGCTTTGCCGTCAGGCGACGCGCGAGCCCTTCAGGAACGCCGGAATCGAACTGACCACGTCCGGCTTGCTCGAATTGCCGGCGATGAACGGGCTCCACGGTTGCGCGCGAATCGCGGTCTTGGTACGCCACACCACATTGAACTGGCCATCGGCACGTACTTCGCCGATCATCACCGGCTTGTGCAGGTGGTGATTGCCGTCCATTTCCAGCGTAAAGCCAGACGGCGCCGCGAAGGTCTGGCCGACCATCGCCACGCGTACCTTGTCCACTTCCGTGCTCTTGGCCTTCTCGACTGCCTGCTTCCACATATGGATGCCGACGAAGGTCGCTTCCATCGGGTCGTTGGTCACGCGCTTGGTGCCGCCCGGCAGGTTGTTCTGCGCGACCCATGCGGCCCATTGTTTCTTGAACTTTTCATTGGCCGGGTTGCGCAGCGACATGAAGTAGTTCCACGCGGCCAGGTTGCCGACCAGCGGTTTCGTATCGATGCCGCGCAGTTCTTCCTCGCCGACCGAGAACGCAACAACCGGCACGTCCGACGCCTTCAGCCCCTGGTTGCCCAGTTCCTTGTAGAACGGCACGTTCGAGTCGCCGTTCACGGTCGAGATCACCGCGGTCTTGCCGCCTTGCGAGAAGGTCTTGATGTTCGCGACGATGGTCTGATAGTCGCTGTGGCCGAACGGCGTGTAGACCTCCTGGATGTCGGCTTCCTGCACGCCCTTCGACTTGAGGAACGCGCGCAGGATCTTGTTGGTCGTGCGGGGGTACACATAGTCGGTGCCCAACAGGAAGAAGCGCTTGGCGCCGCCGCCTTCCGCGCTCATCAGGTATTCGGTCGCCGGAATCGCCTGCTGGTTCGGCGCTGCGCCCGTGTAGAACACGTTGCGCGACATTTCCTCGCCTTCGTATTGCACGGGGTAGAACAGCAGGCCGTTCAGTTCCTCGAACACCGGTAGCACCGATTTGCGCGACACGGAAGTCCAGCAGCCGAACACCACGGCGCACTTGTCCTGCGTGATCAGCTGACGCGCTTTTTCAGCGAACAGCGGCCAGTTCGACGCCGGGTCGACCACCACCGGCTCCAGTTGACGACCCATCACGCCGCCATTCTTGTTGATGTCCGCAATGGTCATCAACGCGGTGTCCTTGAGCGATGTCTCCGAGATCGCCATCGTGCCCGACAGCGAATGCAGGATACCTACCTTGATCGGACCACTGGACTGCGCCTGCGCAAACGGAACCTGGCCTGCAAGCGCCAACGCGCCCGACATGGAGCCGAACTTCAACAGACTGCGACGTTTCATTTATATCCCCTTGCCATTGATGGTGACTGTTTATGGGCGTCGATTTCAGCCAGCAGGGCTTATCCCGCATGACTTGCCGCTTATGTACTGCAAGGCACATGCCATGCAGTAAATTCGACTTGTATGGCGTGGGGCGCATGCTGTAGCGCGACTGCGGGAGGGCGGCGTGTGCCTGATAGGCGCGGGATTGGTGCAGCATCGCGCGACGCGCATCGTTCGGGTGCGTGTCGCGCCGCAACGAAGCGCATGTATCCGCCAGGGGGCGTCGGCGGTGCATGGCCGCTGCGCGGTTGTGCATGCAGTGCGGTGCCTATGCTGAGGCGCAGCCCGACAAGCGCGTGGTGAGGAAGTGGCGCGGGCGGGGCTCGGTCGGTCACGGAGCGGCCGGCGTGGTGCGGCGCCGGCCGTTTACTATTTTTAGTCCCGGTTGCGGGACTTGCATCGATTGCCTTCGATCAGAACGCGACGAACGGCCCAGTCTGCTTGCCGACCTTGGCATTGCCGATCACGTTATAGATATCGCGGCCATAGAAGAACGGCAACCCCCACAGGAACATGTTGTTCTGGCTATTCGAGAAGGACTGGCCGAGGTTATTGAACGCGGTGTTGCCACTGGCCATCAGGCTAATGACGTTGGCCAGCGGAAATGGCATTTGCAGCGGCGGGCTCGTTCCGTTAGTCGCTTCGATTGTCGCGATCGGATTCAGCGGGCTGGCCGGCGTGTATAAACCTTCGACGGAAGAGGGAATGGTGCGGTCCGGAAACGCGTAAGCCAGGGTGCCGCTATCGATCGCGCTCTGGTTGAACACATGCCCCTGATACTGCGTCGTGAACATGCCGTATTTGTCGAGCGCGACGACGGTGGCGGTGGTCGGCAACGTATTGTTCGACTGCGTGCTGACGCCGAACACCAACTGGCCCGTCACGTTTGCCTGACCTGTAGCCGGCACGGCGGGCAGACGGATGACTGTGCCGTTGTTGTCGGTCGCGAACGCGGGGACGGGATTGGCGACCTCCTTGCTCGCCAGCATGCGCGTGCTGACACAGTTGGTCTGCGAAGCGCAATAGTAGTAGAGACCGGGCACCGCGGTGGTCAGGGCATCGAGCGAGTCGCTCGTGAAATTGTCGATGCCGAGAATGCCGTTCGCTCCCAGGGTGTCGAAGCGCGTGCTCATGTCTCCGCCGTTGTGCGCGATGCAATCGGCCGGAGTGGAGAACTCGCCGTCGGCAATCACCTGGATCGGCAGATTGCTCGCCGTCTTGCTGCCGATCGTGATGTCGGCGCGTTTGACGGAACCCCACGTAAAACCCGAGGCAAACGGCGCGCATTCGGCAATCGGCGCCGAGCCGACCTTGTCGTCTACCGCGCCGGCTTGGGTGAGCAGCAGCGGGGCCAGCGTCGGTATCGCGTTTGCTGCAATGCGTACGCCGGTCGACCCGGTGTCCACCAGCATGTTGTCGACGGTGACGCAGCGGCTCGCGTCCGAGGTTCCCGGCACACAAACCTTGATCGACACCAGCAGCCGGTTGAGCCCGTTGGCGTCGCCCGTCGAGGTGCCGACGCGAACCGGCACGGTGTTGTCGCCGGTGGCCGGAGTGGATGAATT
Source organism: Paraburkholderia sp. BL17N1 (assembly GCF_003634175.1). Taxonomy (NCBI): domain Bacteria; kingdom Pseudomonadati; phylum Pseudomonadota; class Betaproteobacteria; order Burkholderiales; family Burkholderiaceae; genus Paraburkholderia; species Paraburkholderia sp. BL17N1. Next base: position 442,007 of record NZ_RBIW01000001.1, on the reverse strand, counting down.
GTTCGAGCTACCGGAACCGCCAGAGCTGCCGGAGCCGTTCGGCGCTGGGGTCCAGGCCGGCGTAGCGTTCCAGCCGATGGAGTTGCTCTGGTTGCCGCTCGAACTTCCGCCGCCGCAGGCGCAAAGGGCGATCGCCGCCAGGGCCGCCGCGAGCCCGAGCGTGTTCTTCAATGTGTTCATGTTGCGTTTTTTCATAGCTCGACGCGGGTCCTATTGCAGATCGCCAGGACGCACACCGGCGGGCATCAGGCGCGGCAACCAGGCCATGCCGCTGAAGCGCCCCAAACGGCCGGCGGATTCGATGCGAAAGTCGTCGTTGCCGTCGATAAGCGGCCCCGTGCCGGCCGCGCGGCTTTGGCCGGCATTCACGAAGTTGGGGAAGTAGCTGCCGAGCAGCGCCGTCATGTCCGGACGGATCGGCCCGTTCCATGTGACTGCGAACACGACGTTCTGCGGCAGCACATATTCATGGATGGTGACGCCGTTGGCGTCGACCGACTGGCGCATGGAGTAGGGCGCTGAGCCCGCCGGTTGAGCCGCCGCGCCGGATTGCGGCGTGGCACGCAGCAGCGCCGTGGACGATGCGCCCGTGGATGGCGCCCCGCCCAGCCTTGCATACGACGAGAGCGGCAACAAGGTTGCGGCTAGCATCGCGATCTTCAAAAATCTCATCACATGACTCCCCAAAATATCGGGAGCATGTTGCCTGTGCGATGCTCAGGAAACCGTATGAAATTTCGGAAGCGAATGCACGAAGCGGCGCAACGGAAGCTGGCCGCAGTGTCGTGGCGAAGGATGTGACGTCAACGCGGCGTCAATTGAAGCCAGGCTGCGTCGAGGTTGACGGCGGCCTGATCTGGGCGGCTGATCAGTACGTGGGAACGGACGGATCGACCTGACGCGACCACGCGTCGATCCCGCCTTGCAGATTGAAGACGTTGGTGTGGCCGCGCGATTCGAGGAACATCGCGACCTGGGCGCTGCGCGCGCCGTGATGGCAAACGCAGACGATCTGCGCGTCGTCGTCGAGTTCTTCGCTGCGGGCGGGGATTTCACGCATCGGAATCGATACGGCACCGGCGATCGACGCCGTTTGAATTTCCCACGGCTCGCGCACGTCGAGCAGCACGGGCGCGGGACGCGAAGTATCGGCAAGCCATTCGGCGAGCGCCGGAGCGGTCAGATTTTGCATCAGCGGAACATCCGGTTCAGAGGACGGCGGGCGTGGCCGCCGTCCGGGATCGTGCGAGTTAGAACTTGAAACGCGACGGCTGCACGGCGTTGATGAGCGGCTCGACATACGTTTCGAACACGTCGGCAATGCGGTATTGCTTCTCGTCGATACGCGTGATGATCTGCGCCTTCATGACCGGCGCGGTGCCGACGAACGCCGCCAGACGGCCGCCGATCTTCAGATGGTCGAGCATTTCCTGCGGCAGCACCGGCAGGCCGCCCGACACGCAGATCACGTCGTACGGCGCAGCGCCGGCCCAGCCGCGCGCGGCGTCGCCGGTGGCGACTTCGGCGTTCAGCACACCGTTGGCGGTCAGGTTGCTCTTCGCCAGTTCCGCCAGTTCCGGTTCGATGTCCACCGTCAGCACGTGCTGCCCGCGGTGCGCGAGCAACGCGGCCATGTAGCCCGAGCCCGCGCCGATTTCGAGCACGCTTTCGTGTTTCTTCACCGCCAGTTCCTGCAGCACGCGCGCTTCGATGCGCGGCGCCAGCATGTGCTGGCCGGCCGGCAGCGGCACTTCGAAGTCGACGAAGGCCAGTTCGCGATACACGGCGGGGACGAAGTTTTCACGCTTGACGATCGAAAGCAGATTCAGCACGTCCTGGTCGAGCACTTCCCAGGGGCGGATCTGCTGTTCGATCATGTTGAAACGCGCTTGCTCGATGTTCATGGTGGGTTCGGCTGTATGGTTTGGCGAGTCTTGCGGGGTTTGCTAGGTTTGCTATCAGCCACTGACCGCCGGCCTTGCCCGCGCAACTCGGCACGCAAAGCCTGTCAGGGTAACTGCGGGATTGTACCAAATGACGGTGACGATCCGCGCCTTGGCGGGCAACCGGCGGCGCCATCGCAAGACGAAAGTTCGCGATGCCGGGCAGTGCACGCCCCCGTGTTAATCCCTAGCGATCTTTCCTTGCGCTTCCCGCATTCATCGCTCAAGAATGTAATCGATTACATTTTCAAGGCGAGTTCACTTGTCCAGATCGTCATCCAGGACGGCTCCCGCGGCGGTGTCCGCGGCGCGTTCCCAGCCCGGCGTTGCGCCATTGCGCGGCGCGGCCGAAGGCATGTCGATTGCCGGCGTGGCCGAGCAGGCGGGCGTCTCCGTGGCGACGGTGTCGCGCGTGCTGAACGGCCACGAGAACGTGCGGCCCGCCACGCGCGACAAGGTGCTGGCCGCCATCGACGCGAGCGGCTACCGCGTGAACGAACTCGCGCGCAACCTGCGCACTGCCGAGAGCCGGCTGCTGCTGACCATGGTCCCGGACGTGGGCAACCCCTTTTATGCGGAGATCGTGCGCGGCATCGACAGCGTGGCGCGTCAGCACGGCTACTTCATGCTGCTGTGCGACACCGGCGCCGATCCGGGCCGCGAGCGCAGCTACTTCGATCTGCTGCGGCGGCGCCGCGCGGACGGCGCGATCTGTCTCGATCCGGCCACCATCCAGCAGGCGTTGGGCGAGGCCTCCAGCGCGCTGCCGTGGGTCGCGTGCTGCGAGTTCGACCCGGCGATGGGTGTGCCGTACGTCGGCATCGACAACTACCGCGCCGCAGGCGACGCCGTCCGCCATCTGCTCGCGCGCGGCCACCATCGCATCGGCCTCATCAATTCCGATGTCGACTACCTGTACGCACGGCAGCGTCAACAGGGCTATCTGGACGCGTTGAGCGCAGCGGGCATCGCGCCGGACGAACGCTGGCGCATGAACCTGAATAGCCTCGACTATGAAGCCGGCGCGTCGGCCGCAGCCACCCTGATGAATCAGCCGCAGGCGCCGAGCGCGATCTTCGCGGTCTCCGATACGCTCGCGATCGGCGTGATCCACGGCTTGCGCAGCGTCGGCAAGCGCGTGCCGGACGACATCGCCGTGGTCGGCTTTGACGATATCTCGCTCGCCGCGCAAATCGATCCGCCGCTCACCACCATCGCGCAACCCATGCGCGAGCTGGGCGAAACCGCCGCGCGCCTGTTGCTGCAACGGCTCGCCAATCCGTTGGCGAACGTGCCGGGCGTGCTGCTGCCGCATCGGCTCGTAATTCGCGTGAGCGCCTGAATCATGAGTCTCGCGATCCGTTTCGACGACATCCGCAAAGACTTCGGGCCCGTGCGCGTGCTGCACGGCGTGAGCTTCGAACTGGCACCGGGGCGCATCTACGGTCTGCTCGGCGAGAACGGCGCCGGCAAATCCACGCTGATGAAAATCCTCGCCGGCTACGAGACCGCGACCTCGGGCACTTTGCTCGTCGATGGGCAAGCGCACCAATTCATCGGGTCGCGCGACGCCGAAGCGCAAGGCATCGTGCTGATCCACCAGGAGTTCAATCTTGCCGAGCATCTGACGATCGCGCAGAACATGTATCTCGGTCATGAAAAAAAGCGCGGCTGGTTCGTCGACGATGCCGCGATGAACACCGAAGCCGCGCGCTTTCTCGCGCAGGTCGGGCTGGAAAAAACGCCTGATACGAAAGTGCGCGAATTGATCGTCGCGGAAAAGCAGATGGTGGAGATCGCCAAGGCGCTGTCGCGCCGCGCGCGGCTGCTCATCATGGACGAACCGACCGCGACGCTCACGCCGTCCGAGACCGAGCGCCTCTTTACGCTGATGGCCAAGCTCAAGGCCGGCGGCGTGACCATCATCTACATCTCGCACAAGCTGGACGAAGTGGAGCGCATCACCGACGAAGTGATCGTGATGCGCGACGGCCGCTTCGTCGCGCGCGGGGAAACTTCCGGACTCGCGCGCCAGCAGATGGCGAACCTGATGGTTGGCCGCGAGCTATCGGACATGTTTCCCGACAAGATCACCGTATCCGTCGACGCGCCGCTCGCGTTGAAGGTGGAAGGCCTGGCCGTGCCGGATTGGGTGGAAGACCTCAGCTTCGACGTGCGCGCCGGCGAAGTGCTCGGTTTCGCGGGTCTGGTGGGCGCGGGCCGCACCGAAGCGTTCGAAGCGATCATCGGTCTGCGCAAGCGCACAGCGGGCCGCATCGAAGTCGCCGGCCGTCCCGCCGATCTGAACAGCCCGCGCGACGCAATGCGCCACGGCATCACGTATCTCAGCGAGGATCGCAAGGGCAAAGGTCTGCACGTGAACCTGAGCCTGCAGGACAACGTCACGCTGATGACCCTCGAACGCTATGCGCATCCATTGCTCGACATGAAAGCGGGACGCGCCGCATTGACCAAAGCCGTGAGCGAATTCGGCATCCGCACGGGCGACCTGTCGAGCCGCGCGCGCATGCTGTCCGGCGGCAATCAGCAGAAGCTCGCGCTCGCCAAATTCCTGCAGCCCGACCCGAACGTGATCGTGCTCGACGAGCCGACGCGCGGCGTCGATGTAGGCGCGAAACGCGACATCTATTTTCTGATTCACCGTCTCGCCGCGCAGGGCCGCGCGGTAATCGTCATTTCATCCGAACTGATCGAGCTGATCGGGCTGTGCCACCGCGTCGCCGTGATGCGCGCGGGACGCCTGCAAGCCACGCTTACGCTCGAACATCTGACCGAAGAGGAGTTGATCGCCCATGCGACCGGCACCCACTGAAGCCGTGCAATCCGGCCGCGCGTTGCGCTTCGCGCATCGACTGTATGCGCTCGGGCCGCTCGTCGGACTGATCGCGCTGTGCATTGTCGGCACGTTGCTCAATCGCGATTTCGCGACCCTCGACAACATGATGAACGTGCTCACGCGCACTTCGTTCATCGGCATCATCGCGGTGGGCATGACCTTCGTGATCATTTCCGGCGGCATCGATCTGTCGGTCGGCTCGATGGCCGCGTTGATCGCGGGCAGCATGATCTGGCTGATGAACGGACTCGCCGCGGGCGTCGGCGGACACACGTTTCCGCCGCTGATGATTCTTACGCTCGGCATCGTGGGCGCGCTGATGCTCGGCGGCCTGTTCGGTTGCGCGCACGGCTTGCTGATCACCAAAGGGCGCATCGAGCCGTTCATCGTCACGCTCGGCACGTTGGGCATCTTTCGCGCGGTACTGACCTGGCTGGCGGACGGCGGCGCGCTGACTTTGGATAACTCGCTGTCCGACTTGTATGGCCCGGTGTATTACGCGAGCCTGTTCGGCGTGCCGGTGCCGATCTGGGTGTTTCTTGTGGTCGCGGACGGCGGCGCGCTGATTCTCAACCGCACGGCATTCGGCCGTCACGTGCAGGCGATCGGCTCGAACGAACAGGTCGCGCGTTATGCGGCGATTCGGGTCGACACTGTGAAGATCGTCACCTACATGCTGCTAGGCATTTGCGTGGGCGTGGCCACGGTGCTGTACGTGCCGCGGCTCGGCTCGGCCACGCCCACGACCGGTTTGCTATGGGAGCTCGAAGCGATCGCCTCGGTGGTGGTCGGCGGCACCGCGCTCAAGGGCGGCGAAGGGCGTGTGATCGGTACGGTGATCGGCGCGATCCTGCTCTCGGTAATCGCCAACATTCTGAATCTGACCAGCATCATCAGCGTGTACCTGAACGCGGCGGTGCAGGGCGTAGTGATTATCTTCGTCGCGTTCGTACAACGTGGACGGCGGTAGCGATGGCGCTTCATATTGCGCCTTGAATTTTGCAATCACGGCGAGTTGAGAATCGGGGCGCACGAACGCCTCACAAACGGAGACACAACCATGAAGCAGGTCATTCGAGCGGTCGGCGCCGGCATGCTGGCGTTGGGAATACTGGGCACGGCGAACGTCGCGCGTGCCGATGAAAAAGTCACGTTGGGCGTCGCGATTCCGACGGCCGATCACGGCTTCACGGGCGGCATCGTCTGGTGGGCGAACAAGGCCAAGACCGATCTGGAGAAGGCGCATCCCGATCTGAAGGTGATCGTCAAGACCGCGGCCGGCGCGCCCGAACAGGCGAACCAGTTGCAGGATCTCGTGACGGTCAACAAGATCAATGCACTCGTGATCTTCCCGTTCGAATCGGCTTCGCTGACGCAACCGGTCGCGCAGGTGAAGAAGAAAGGCGTGTACGTGACGGTGGTGGATCGCGGCCTGACCGACACCAGCGCGCAGGACGCGTATGTGGCGGGTGACAACACGGCGTTCGGCAAGATTCCCGCCGAGTTTCTGGCGAAGGAGCTGGGCGGCAAAGGCGATATCGTCGCGCTGCGAGGCATTCCGACGACGCTCGACAACGAACGCTGGACCGCGTTTACCGGCGTGCTGAAGGCGTATCCGAACATCAAGATTCTCGATGCCAAGTACGCGAACTGGAATCGCGACGACGCCTTCAAGGTCATGCAGGATTACCTGACGCGCTTCAAGCATATCGACGCCGTCTGGGCCGCCGACGACGACATGGCCGTCGGCGTGATCAAGGCGATCGAACAGGCCAAACGCACCGACATCAAGATCGTGTTCGGCGGCGCGGGCTCGAAGGGCATGGTGAAGAACGTGATGGACGGCGCGCCGATGATCAAGGCCGACGTGTCGTACTCGCCTAAGTTCATCTACGACGCTATCAAGCTCACTGCCGAAGCGCGCCTGAAGGGCGACAAACTGCCGGCCACCACGATCATTCCGTCGGTGCTGATCACGAAGGAGAACGCGCAGCAGTTCTATTTCCCGGACTCGCCGTTCTGACCTGGGCATCCGGGGCGCGCCGCTGGGCTTTTTTGGCGCAGTGGCACGGCGAGCGCGCCCTCCCCGTTCAAGGAGCCGTACGATGAAAACCATCCAAGGGCCGGCGATCTTTCTCGCCCAGTTCATGGGCGACGAGGTGCCGTTCGACAACCTCGCGCATCTTGCCGAGTGGGCCGCGGGTCTCGGCTTCAAGGGGATACAGGTGCCGTGCGACAGCCGCCTGATCGATCTCGAACAGGCGGCGGCGAGCCAGACGTATTGCGACGAGTTGCGCCAGATCGTGGACGACGCGGGCGTGACGATCACCGAACTGTCGACGCATCTGCAAGGGCAGCTCGTTGCCGTGCATCCGGCTTATGACGCATTGTTCGACGGCTTTGCCGCTGCCCACGTGCGCGGCGATCCGGCGGCGCGCACGCAGTGGGCGATCGAGCAGATGAAGCTTGCGGCGAAGGCTTCGCAGCGTTTGGGATTGAACACGCACGTGTCGTTTTCAGGGGCGCTGGCGTGGCCGTATCTGTACCCGTGGCCGCAGCGTCCCGCAGGTTTGGTCGAAGCCGCGTTCGACGAACTCGCGCGCCGCTGGACGCCGATTCTCGATGCGTTCGACGCGGCGGGCGTCGACGTGTGCTACGAATTGCATCCCGGTGAAGACCTGCACGACGGCGTGACCTTCGAGCGTTTTCTCGACGCGGTGAAGCAGCATACGCGCGCGAACATTCTGTACGACCCAAGTCATTTCGTTTTGCAGCAGCTCGATTACCTTGCGTTTGTCGACATCTATCACGAGCGCATCAAAGCGTTCCATGTGAAGGACGCGGAGTTTCGTCCGAACGGCAAGCAGGGCGTGTATGGCGGCTATAGCGGCTGGGTCGAGCGGGCGGGGCGCTTCAGATCGCTCGGCGACGGCCAGATCGATTTCGGCGCGATCTTCTCGAAGATGGCGCAATACGATTTTCCCGGCTGGGCCGTGCTCGAATGGGAGTGCGCGCTGAAGCATCCGCACGACGGCGCGCGCGAAGGTGCGCAGTTTATTCAGCGGCACATCATCCGCGTGGCCGAGCATGCATTCGATGATTTCGCCGGCAGCGGTGTCGACGCCGCGCAGTTAAAGCGCGTGCTCGGCATCTAAAGAGCGCGGCCAAACCGAAGGAGTAACGACGATGCCACAACGAAGGCTCAGACTGGGGATGGTCGGCGGCGGGCAGGGCGCGTTCATCGGCGCCGTGCATCGGATGGCGGCGCGGCTCGACGATCGTTTCGAACTGGTGGCGGGCGCGTTGTCGTCCGATCCGCAGCGTGCGCAGGCGAGCGCCGATGAGGCGGGAATCGCGCGCAGCTACGCGGACTGGCGCGAAATGGCGCGCGCCGAAGCCGCGCGCGACGACGGCATGGACGCGGTAGCGATCGTCACGCCGAATCATCTGCACGCGCCGGTCGCGACGGCGTTTCTCGAAGCGGGTATTCACATCGTGTGCGATAAACCGCTGGCGATTTCGCTGGCGGAAGGCGAGGCGCTGGCGAAACTGGCTCGCGAGAAGAACAAGCTGTTTGCATTGACGCATACGTACTCCGGCTATCCGCTGGTGCGTCATGCGCGCGAGTTGATCGAAAGCGGTGAGTTGGGTGAGATACGCGTGGTGCAGGTCGAATATGCGCAGGACTGGCTGGCGGAGCCGATCGAAACGAGCGGCACGAACAAGCAGGCGGGTTGGCGCACGGACCCGGCGTTGGCGGGGCCGGCCGGATGTCTCGGCGATATCGGCACCCATGCTTATCATCTCGCTGCGTTCGTCACGGGTATGACGCCGCACGCACTTGCGGCGGAAGTGCATACGTTCGTGCCGGGCCGCCGGATCGACGACCACGTGCAGGCGATGCTGCGTTATCCGAACGGCGCGCGCGGCATGCTATGGGCGAGTCAGGTGGCGAGCGGCGCGGAAAATGCCTTGCGTTTGCGGGTGTATGGAACGAAAGCCGGTCTTGCGTTTGATCAGGAGCATCCGAATGAATTGTGGTTCACGCCATTGGGCGGCGCGGCCGAACGTCTGACACGAGGGCGCGTGAAGAGCACGATTGCGGCTCACGCGACGCGTGTTCCGTCGGGACATCCTGAAGGTTATCTGGAAGCGTTCGCGCAGTTGTACAAAGATGCGGCGTTGCAGATCGAAGCCTTGGACGCAGGCCGCGCTTTGCCCACCGAGAGCCTGTTGCTGACGACGGTGGAAGACGGTGTGGCGGGGCTACGTTTTATTGACGCGATGCTCGCGAGTAGCGCGGCGGATGGGCAGTGGCGGGAGATACAGTCAGCTTGAGCGCGGACACGTGGCGGACGGGCCCGGGCAGGCGCCGACTAGCTGCCTTTGCTCTTCTTGATCTGCTCTTCGAACGCGATATCCAGCTTGCTCGCCTTGCGCGGCTTCGGCGGCCCGAAAGCGTCGACGAATTTGACGAAGTCGTCGAGCGTCAGCGGGTCGGAGACTTTCTTGTCCGTGCCGCTCGATTTGTCGACCAGATAAAACAGGCCGCCGGACAGGCTGATCGCGGCGAACTGCGGATTGCCGCTGCGGGTTTTCAACCGCTCGACGGCGTGGATGGCTCGGGTAGTGCGCATGATGGGAAGGCATCTAACTGAAGGTACGCACTTTAACAGTAATCGAGCGCGTGCCTGACTCCAGCAAGGAACGGGCGGACCACGATGACTTCAGTCGCCGCCCGATCTTGTACGATTTTTTCGTTGTGTACGATTTTATGATACATTAACAAAAAATCGTACACATGCAAATTTATGCCGCGTGCCACCCATTCCTTTCTTGAAGCCCAGGTTCTCGCCGAAGCATGCGACGCCTTTGAGCGCTCTACCGGCATTTACAGGGCAGCGCCTGCTCGCAAGCATGTTTCGTATAGCGACGCCTCGATCTCTTTCGACCTTGCCGGACGGAAATTCGAAATGCCTACGCTCGTCACGACCCGGCTGGGCCTGGCGGAGATGGCAAACACTCTTCTCGCGGAAAGCCGGTCTTCTGCGATGGAGCCTCATCCGCTCTACCGCCGGCTCATGCTGGTCGCTCCTTACATCGAACCGCAACTCGCCGACCGCCTGATCAAGCAAAACGTGCCATTTCTGGACGCAGCGGGCAACGTCTTTCTGAGCGAGCCCGAAGGTATGGTCATGATCAGTGGCCGGCCCAAACCCCAGCAATTGCAAAAACCGCAGACAGGCCGCGCCACGACGCGAAAAGGTTTGCAAGTGATGTTCGCTATTGCGACACAACCGGGCCTCGTGTCGGAACCGTACAGAACTATCGCGCAGGCCGCTGGCGTCGCGTTGAGTACAGTCAACCAGGTGATCGACGATCTGCAGTTCCGTGGGCTGCTCGCCCAGAAGACCAGTGGCGAGCGCATCTTTCCGGACTGGCAGAAATTCGTTTTCGAGTGGAGCAGCCTCTATCAGACGCGCCTGCGACTGAAACTAGGGGCACGGCGCTTCGCCAGCACGGCGCCCGACTGGTGGCGCGAGTTCGACTTCGCAAGTGTTGACGCTCGCCTGGGTGGCGAGTCGGCGGCCGACATCCTGACGAATGAACTGAAGGCCGCGAACGTCACCCTCTACAGCCGCGCACCGCTGGGCAATCAGTTCATGCTGAACGCCAGGCTGCGCCCTGATCCACGCGGGGATGTCGAGATTCTTGAATCGTTCTGGCCGCAGTCGCTGGAGCTTAACTGGGTGGAATCGGGCCGCCAGCCGCTAGTCCACCCGTTCCTCATCTACGCGGACCTCGTTGCCTCGGGCGACAGCCGTGATCTTTCCGTCGCCGGGCAAATCTATGAGCAGTACCTTCCCCAGCCTTAAAGTAGCCGACGAGCGGCCCGTCCACCCCGTTACCGCTGCGCTGCTTGCCCGCGTCCAGGAGACCGCGGATCAGCTAGGCACGAAGTTTGTTGTCGCCGGCGCAACCGCGCGAGATCTGGTGCTATGGCATGTGCACGGCGTTCGTGCTGAACGTGCCACGCGTGATGTCGACGTTGCCGTTTGCGCGATCAGTTGGGAAGCGTACGGCGCCCTGATTACCGGGCTCGAACGGACAGGCCTTTTCAGGGCGAGTACCCGGGCACAGCACACTCTGGTGTTCGACGATCCGAGCGTCGGTTATTCGATACCGTTGGACCTGGTTCCGTTCGGCGAAATTGAAACTCCCGAGGGCGCGGTCGCGTGGCCGCCCAAGGGCGAAGTCGTAATGAATGTGCTGGGGTTTCGGGAGGCCGTCGACGAATCCGTCGAAATCGATCTGGGTGACGGTCTCATGGTTCCGGTTGTAACTCTGCCGGCGCTTGCGCTTCTAAAAATTCTCGCGTGGCAAGACCGGCGAGTGTCGAAGAATACCGACGCATCTGACCTGCTTCTGATCCTTCGCAACTACGGCGACGCGGGCAACGCGGCCCGCGTCTGGGACGACGGCGCAGACCTTCTCGAGCAACACGGCTTCGATGTCGATCTTGCCGCGTCCGCACTACTTGGCCGCGAATCGCGGCAGATCGCGTCTCCCGCAACAGTTAATGCAGTTTCGGCAATCCTCTCGGACGAAGCCGTGTACAACACGCTGAGACGCGACATGCAGGCGCGTGCCGTCGCGCAGATGCTGGACGACTTCGCCGATGGCTCCGACCGGACGTTGTCAGCCTTCCGGAACGCATTTCTGGGCATACCGGCCGCCGGCGCTTGATTGGGTCAAGAGCCGGCCATGGGCCGCCTCACTGACTCAAATAGACAAACTTGCCGTTCTTGATCGTCCCCATCACGCTAGCGCGCTGGTCCAGGCCCACGTGATCCTTCGGGCTCGTGTTGACCACGCCGTTCGGCACGACCAGCTCATGCGCATGCTCCAGCTCGTCACGCAGCGCCGTGCGGAACGCCGGCGTGCCCGGTTGCGCCGTCTTCAGCGCGCGGGCCACCGCGTCCTGCAAACGAGGATACACGCCGGCCGCGTCGCCCGCGAACTGCGTCACGCTGCCCGGGCCGTACTTCGCTTCATATTCGTTCGTGAAAGCGAGCGCCGCCTTTTTCGCCGGATGATCGGCCGGCAGCGTGCGCGCCACCACGACCGGCTGGGTCGGGAACAGCGTGCCTTCCACGTCCTTGCCGCCCAGCTTGATGAACTCCGGCGTGGCGATGCCGTGCGTCTGGTAGATCGGCCCTTTGAAGCCGCGCTCGATCAGCGTGCGTTGCGGCAGCACGGTCGGCGTGCCGGCGCCGGCGATCAGGATCGCGTCCGGCTTGGCGGCCATCAGCTTCAGAATCTGGCCGGTGACGCTCGCGTCGGTGCGGTTATAGCGCTCGGTGGCCACCAGCTGGATATGGCGCAGCGTCGCGAATTTGCTGAACTCGTTGAGCCAACTCTCGCCGTAGCCGTCAGCGAAACCGATGAAACCCACCGTCTTCACGTTGTGGTTCGACATGTAGCGCGTCATCACGTCGGCCATCGCGCTGTCGGTTTGCGCCATCTTGTAGGCCCACACCTTCTTGCCTTCCTGCGGCTCGACCACGCTTGCTGAGCCGATCAGCGTAATCATCGGCGTCTGGCTCTCGGCGACCGGATCGAGCGCGGCCATCGCGGCCGGCGTAATGTTCGGCCCGACGATCACGTCCACGTGGTCTTCGTTGATCAGTTTGCGGATGTTGCGCACGGCGGCGCCGGGGTCGGAAGCGTCGTCGAGGAAGATGTAGTCGGCTTTCTGGCCGGCGATCGTGGCGGGCCACATCAGCATCGCGTTCTTGCTGGTGATGCCGATCACGGCCGCCGGCCCGGTGCTCGACAGATCGATGCCGACCTTGATGTCGGCGTGTGCAGCGGTGGCGAGCAGGAGCGCGCCAAAACCGAAAGCGGCGGTGAGGCCGCTGAATTTTTTCTTATACGACGTCATCGAAGGGTCTCCGTAGCGAGAAGCGGTGGTGTTATCAAAGTTCGTAGGTTTCGTGTTCGCCCTTGAGCGCCTGCTCGATCAGCTTGCGGTTCATGCTCGGCGACAACAGCTCGACGAGCGTATACACATAGCTGCGCAGATAGGCGCCCTGTTTCAGCGCGACCCGCGTCACATTGCTGCCGAACAGGTGGCCAACCGGCATCGCGCGCAAATGGCGGTCGCGCTCGGCGTTGAACGCGATATCCGCCATGATGCCGACGCCAAGGCCCAGTTCCACGTAGGTCTTGATTACGTCGGCGTCGATTGCTTCGAGCACGATATCCGGATGCAGCCCGCGCAGCCGGAACGCCTCGTTGATCTTGGTGCGCCCGGCGAACGCGTTGTCGTAGGTGATCAGCGGATACTGGGTCAGATCATCCAGCGACAAAAGTTTGCGGTCGAGCAGCGGATGATCCGGTTGCATCACCGCGACGTGGTGCCACTGGAAGCACGGCAGCGACACCAGTTCCTTATAGTTGGCGATCGCTTCGGTGGCGATGCAGAGGTCGGCCTGGTCGTGGAGCACCATTTCGGCGACCTGCGTCGGGCTGCCTTGCAGAATCGAAAGGTGGACCTTGGGAAAGCGTTTCTTGAAGTCGGCGATGGCGGCCGGCAGCGAGTAGCGCGCCTGCGTGTGGGTGGCGGCGATCACCAGATTGCCCTGATCCTGCGCCGCGTAATCTTTACCGACCCGTTTGAGGCTCTCCACCTCCTGCAGAATCTTCTCGACCGACTGCAAAATGATGCGCCCCGGCTCGGTCAGCGAGCGCACGCGCTTGCCGTGGCGCGTGAAGATTTCCACGCCCAGCTCGTCTTCCAGCTCGATGATTGCCTTGGAAACGCCCGGCTGGCTTGTGAACAGCGCCTTGGCCGCTTCCGTCAGGTTGAAGTTCTGCCGCACAGCCTCGCGGACGAAGCGGAATTGGTGCAGGTTCATATATAACCTCTCCGCATATCAAAAGAATTTTTTAGTCGTTTGAAATATAAGGGCAGTTTATTACGATCTGTCCATCTTTTTCAATATGGATATCTGTATTTGTCATAAGCAAATGAGCGATGGGTCTAAACGTTCATGAGCCGAGGGTGACAAAGGGATGTATCCAGGGCGCGGCGAAACCGGATCGCCGTGTATCACTGCAAAAAATTGGGGTCCCCGAATGTACCAATACGATCAGTACGACCAGACCATCGTCGATGAACGGGTCGCGCAGTACGCCGATCAGGTTCGCCGCCGCTTGTCGGGCGAATTGAGCGAAGAGGAGTTTCGTCCGCTGCGCCTGCAGAACGGCCTGTACATGCAGCGTCACGCGTACATGCACCGCATCGCGATTCCGTACGGCAACCTGCGCAGCGACCAGATGCGCGTGCTCGCGCAGATCGCGCGCGAACACGACCGCGGTTACGGCCATTTCTCGACGCGCTCGAACATCCAGTACAACTGGATCAAGCTCGAAGAAACGCCGGAAATCCTGCGCAAGCTGGCGGCGGTGCAAATGCACGGCATTCAGACCTCGGGCAACTGCATCCGCAACATCACTGCCGACCAGTTCGCCGGCGTGGCGCCGGATGAAGTGGTCGATCCGCGTCCGTGGGCCGAAATTTTGCGTCAATGGTCCACGTTCCACCCGGAATTCGCGTGGCTGCCGCGCAAGTTCAAGATTGCCGTGTCGGGTTCCAGGGAAGACCGCGCTGCCGTGCAGATTCACGACATGGGGGTGTATCTGCGCAAGAACGAGCAGGGCGAACTGGTGGCCGATATCCTGGCCGGCGGCGGCATGGGCCGTACGCCGATCATCGGCGCGATCATCCGCAAAGATCTGCCCTGGCAACATCTGTTGACGTACTGCGAAGCGGTGCTGCGCGTATACAACCGTTACGGCCGCCGCGACAACATGTACAAGGCGCGCATCAAGATTCTCGTGAAGGCGTTGAGCCCGGAGAAATTCTCGGCGCAAGTCGAAGAAGAATGGCAACACCTGAAGGACGGTCCTTCGACGCTCACGCAAGCCGAAGTGGATCGCGTGTCGCAGTACTTCCAGCCGCCGGTGTACGAAAAGCTCGCGGATACCGACGCTTCGTTCGAAAAGCATCTGCTGGAAAACCGTGCGTTTGCCCGTTGGGTCGAGCGTAATGTGCGTCCGCATAAGGTGTCGGGCTATTCGTCGGTCACCTTGTCTTTGAAGCCGACCACGATCGCCCCCGGCGACGCCACGGACGCACAGATGGAAGCCGTCGCCGATTGGGCCGACGAGTACTCGCTCGGCGAAATCCGCGTGTCGCACGAACAGAACCTGATTCTCGCGAACGTGAAGAAGCGCGACCTGTTCGCGCTGTGGGAAAAGGCTAAGGCACAAGGTTTCGCGACGCCGAATATCGGCTTGCTGACCGACATCATCGCGTGCCCGGGCGGCGACTTCTGCTCGCTCGCGAATGCGAAGTCGATTCCGATCGCGCTGGCCATTCAGGAACGCTTCAACGATCTGGACTATGTGTACGACCTCGGCGATGTGTCGCTGAACATCTCGGGCTGCATTAACGCTTGCGGTCATCACCACGTCGGCAACATCGGCATTCTGGGCGTCGATAAGGACGGCTCGGAGTGGTATCAGGTGACGCTCGGCGGCGAGCAGGGCACGGGCGCTACCGGCGCACACCTTGGCCGCGTGATCGGCCCGTCGTTCTCGGCGGAAGAAATGCCGGACGTGATGAGCAAAGTGATCGATACGTTCGTGGAAAACCGCCACGAAGGCGAGCGCTTCATCGAAACGTACAACCGCATCGGCATCACCCCGTTCAAGGAACGTGTGTACGCCTCGCGTCAACCGGCTCACGCGTAACCGCGAAAAGGATACAGAACAGATGGCTTCTATCATCAAGAATCGCGCAATCGTCAACGATGACTGGACGGTCGTGCGCCCGGCAGAAGATGGCTCGCTGCCCGCGGTGAACGCATTGCCCGCAGGCAAGGTGCTGGTGCCGCTCGCGCTGTGGCAGGCTGAACGTGATGCGTTGACCGCTTCGCGTAGCGCCGCTGAGATCGGCGTGTGGCTCGCGCCGGACAGCGAACCGGCGGATATCGTCGCCGACTTCGACAAGATCGCGCTGATCGGCGTGGACTTCCCGGTGTTCCGCGACGGCCGCGGCTATAGCATCGGCCGCCTGCTGCGCGAGCGCTATGGTTACAAGGGCGAACTGCGCGCAATTGGCGACGTGCTGCGCGATCAACTGGCGTTCATGTTCCGTTGCGGCTTCGACGCGTACGCGTTGCGCGCGGACAAAGACTTCGACGACGCACTGAAAGCGTTCGACGAATTCAGCTTCAACTATCAGGGCGCGGTGAACTCGTCGCCGCTGTTCCGCCGCCGTGAAGCGGGCGAACTGGCAAAGGCATCGGCATGAGCGAAGTTCAAACCCTCACGCCGGAACTCGCCGCAAAGGTCGAGCGCCTCGATGCGCTGCTCGACTCGATCGCCGCGCGTCACGAGAACGTGAAGCTCGCCAGCAGCCTCGCAGCGGAAGACATGCTGCTCACGCATGCGATTCTGTCGCGCGGCGTGAAGATCGACATCTTCTCCCTGAACACCGGCCGCTTGCATGCGGAAACGCTCGGCATGCTCGACCGTGTGAAAGAGCGCTATGGCTACGACATCGAACAGTTTCATCCGCAAGCCGCGGCGGTCGAGGAATACATCGGCTCGCACGGCCTGAACGCGTTCTACGAAAGCGTCGATCTGCGCAAGCGCTGCTGCGAAATTCGCAAGGTCGAGCCATTGAACCGCGCGCTGTCTGACGTGAGCGCATGGGTCACGGGCCAACGTCGCGAGCAGTCGGTGACGCGCGCCGAGTTGCATGCGGAAGAGCACGACGCCGCGCGCAACATCGCCAAGTTCAATCCGCTGACCGACTGGACCGAGGCCGAAGTGTGGGCCTATCTGAAAGCGTTCGACGTGCCCGTCAATCCGCTGCATGCACGCGGTTACCCGAGCATCGGCTGCGAACCGTGTACGCGCGCCGTGCGTCCCGGTGAAGATAGCCGGGCAGGGCGCTGGTGGTGGGAGTCGCGCGATACGAAGGAATGCGGACTGCACATCACGACGATTACGCCGATCGCGGTCGATCGCAGCGCAAACGCCTCGGCCTGAAGTTTGAGCGAACGGGCCTTGGTTTTCGGCCCGAACACCGCACATACCGATTTGAATACTTCCGCGACGCGAGCAACCGCTTGCGACGCGAACCAACGAAGGACCCAGATATGAGCACCACGCTCGATTCCACTGTGAACGCACCGCTCGCCAACACGGCAAACCGTATGGATCACCTCGACTGGCTCGAAGCCGAGTCGATTCACATCCTGCGCGAACTGGTCGCTGAATGCAGCAAGCCCGCGCTACTGTTTTCGGGTGGCAAGGATTCGGTCGTGGTGCTGCACCTCGCGCTGAAGGCCTTCGGCATCGGCGCGAATCGCAAGACCGTGCTGCCGTTCCCGCTCGTGCATATCGACACCGGCCACAACTACGAGGAAGTGATCGATTTCCGCGATCGTCGCGCGAAAGAGATCGGCGCTGAACTCGTGGTGGGTCATGTCGAAGATTCGATCAAGCGCGGCACGGTTCGTCTGCGTCGTGAACTGGATTCGCGCAACGCGGCGCAAGCCGTGACGCTGCTCGAAACCATCGAACAGTACGGCTACACCGCGCTGATCGGTGGCGCGCGCCGCGACGAAGAAAAGGCCCGTGCGAAAGAACGGATTTTCTCGTTCCGCGACGAATTCGGCCAATGGGATCCGAAGGCACAGCGCCCGGAACTGTGGAGCCTGTATAACGCGCGTCTGCATAACGGAGAACATCTGCGCGTGTTCCCGATTTCGAACTGGACCGAACTCGACGTGTGGCAGTACATCGCTCGCGAACAGCTCGAACTGCCGTCGATCTACTACGCGCATCAACGCGAGATCGTGCGCCGCAATGGCCTGCTGGTGCCGGTTACGCCGCTCACGCCGATGCGTGAAGGCGAAGTCAGTGAAACCGCGCTGGTGCGCTTCCGTACCGTCGGCGACATTAGCTGCACCTGCCCGGTGGAAAGCGACGCGGACGATCTCGAGAAGATCATCGCCGAAACGGCCGTGACCGAAATCACGGAACGCGGCGCGACGCGGATGGACGATCAGGTCTCCGAAGCCGCGATGGAACAGCGTAAGAAGCAAGGTTATTTCTAAGCACACGAACGAGGGTAAAGCAATCATGAGCGGTATTCACCAACCAGAAGACCTCGGCGTGCTGCGTTTCATTACCGCGGGTAGCGTCGACGATGGCAAGAGCACGTTGATCGGCCGCCTGCTGTACGACAGCAAGGCTGTGCTTTCAGACCAGCTTTCGGCACTGTCGCGCGCGAAGAATAAGCGTACCGTCGGCGACGAAATCGATCTGTCGCTGCTGACGGACGGCCTCGAAGCCGAACGCGAGCAAGGCATCACGATCGACGTCGCGTACCGTTACTTCGCGACTGCGAAGCGCAAGTTCATCATCGCCGATACGCCGGGCCACGAGCAGTACACGCGCAACATGGTGACGGGCGCGTCGACGGCACATGCGGCGATTATTCTCGTCGACGCAACGCGCGTGACGTTTGTGGATGGCGTGGCGCAACTGCTGCCGCAAACCAAGCGTCACAGCGCGATCGTCAAGTTGCTGGGGTTGCAGCACGCGATCGTCGCGATCAACAAGATGGACCTGGTCGATTACAGCGAGCAGCGCTTCAACGAGATCCGCGACGCGTATGTCGAACTCGCGCGTCAACTGGGTTTGAGCGACGTGCGTTTCGTGCCGGTGTCGGCGCTCAAGGGCGACAACATCGTGACGGCGAGCGAAAGCATGCCTTGGTACGCGGGCGAGCCGTTGCTGGACCTGCTCGAAGCGTTGCCGGTCGAAGTGCCGACGGGCCAGGCGCTGCGTTTCCCGGTGCAATGGGTGGCGCGTCAGGACGGCAGCCAGGCCGACGATTTCCGCGGCTACATGGGCCGTGTCGAAGCCGGCGAAGTGAAGCTCGGCGATACGATTGTTGTGTTGCCGGCCAATCGCGAAGCGACGGTTGCGGAAATCATCGCGCCGGTGCCGGGCGGCACGGCTGCGGTGGACCGCGCGTTCGCCGGGCAAACGGTGACGATTCGTCTCGCGGAAGACGTCGACGTATCGCGCGGCGACACCTTCGTGTTGCGTGAAGCGGCGCCGGAGCCGGCGAAAAAGCTGGAAGCCGATCTGTGCTGGTTCGACGACGCGCCGCTGTCCACGCAACGCAAGTATCTGTTGAAGCAGACCACCAATACGGTGTTCGCGCGAATCGGTGCGATCAAGGAAGTGCTGGACGTGCATACGCTGTCGCAGGCGACCGATCGCAAGGATCTGACGATGAACGACATCGGCCGGGTGGCGCTGACGTTGCAGAAGCCGCTGGTGTGCGATGTGTATGACTCGCATCAGGGCACGGGTGCGTTCGTGCTGATCGACGAAGCGACGCATCATACCGTTGCGGCTGGGATGATTCGGGCGTTTTCTGCGTAAGCGGGCGAGGGCGCATGGCGACGCAATACTGCGTGGCTCGCGCCCCAACCAACAGGTTGATTCAAATGGGTAAGGTTTATCTGATCGGCGCGGGGCCCGGCGCTGCGGACCTGATTACGGTACGCGGCGCGCGCCTGCTCGGCACGGCCGACGTGGTATTGCACGACGCGCTGGTCGAACCGGCCATGCTCGATTACGCGCCTGCGCATGCGCGGCGGATTGCGGTGGGCAAGCGCTGCGGGCAATTGTCGACAGCCCAGCAGTTCATCAACAAGCAGATCGTCGACGCCGCTTTGGAGCACGACGTGGTGGTGCGCCTGAAGGGCGGCGACCCGATGCTGTTCGGCCGCGCCGACGAAGAAATGCGGGCGCTGGAAGCGGCCGGCATCGACTATGAAGTGGTGCCTGGAATCACCGCTGCGCTGGCGAGCGCGGCCTCGTTGAAGCGCTCGTTGACGCTGCGGGGTGTATCGCGCAGTGTTGCACTGGCCACGTTCAGCCGTGCGCCGGGCTCCGACGAGATTCGTGAACAGGTGAACGCGGACTCGCTCGTGTTTTACATGGGCCGCGATAGCGGCGTCGAGATCGCGCAGCAGTTGATCGATGCCGGCAAGCCTGTTGCCACGCCGGTGGCGATTGTCGAAGCTTGCAGCACCGAGCGCGAGCGCATGCTGACGCTCACACTCGAAGAACTCGCAGCCGGCGACGCGCAGCGCTGGGTCGATGCATCGCAGCCGAGCCTGCTGATGATCGGGGAGGCGTTTGCTGCGCGGCAGGTCGAGGTTGTTCGCTCCGTGGATGGGTTGTTAGTCGCTGCTTGAGGTTTTTGGTTGGTGCTGTGTAGGTTGTTTGTTGTGCGCTTTGGAATGTTCGCCTTTCCTTTAGTCACGTGAGAGCGCACGTGACCATGTCCCGCCGCGCGCCCGCGCGATTGCCTGTGTCTTCGACATCGTCAGCATGCGCCACTGCCGCCCGCGCTCAGGGCACCGACAGGGTATGACACACACTGATGAGAGCACATCCGCATGCTGCGTGATGTCCCTCGAGCGCAACGGGCTTGTCGTCGACCATCAATGATTCGTCACCTTCGACGATCGGATTGACGCCATGCTCCGGGCACGCCACCAGGTCACCCTTGCGCGCGATCGCCTTGCCGTCAACGACGTCGACCTGTGATCCTGTGATCACTTTTCCACCGTGGGTCGTGGTGTCGCCCACTACGATTACCTGTCTTGCCATTGCGTTTTCCTCTTCTCTAGCCGTTCGAGCACAGTGCGATATTCGTCACGCCGGGGACCGCGCCGTCAACGTTCGGACTACCGAGGTAGGTCCACGTGACATCATGACGATCAATTGCCAGAGCCCGCTCGCGTGGATCGGGGAAAGGCTGTCCTTGATCAACAAACGCCTGCTGGGTCCACGTGTTATAGAGAAACGCCTGCGGATGCGCAACGGCAACGCGGCCTTCCCAGATGCCCTGCTGCGGGCATCGCTGGTGTCCGGCGCATTGACTTATTGGCGTACTGGCGGATATTTCCCGAAGCCAGCCAGCACTGACCATATGCGCGAGGATCATTTCGCGCGATGGTGGAAGCTGACGGGCTTCGCCCAGGTAATGCCATTGCATGATCTCGTGCGACAGGCTGGTCATCGTCGCGGGTTCGAACCGCTCGCCGGCCTGGTAGTGTTCCGGCCGTCCGCTACGGGCAGGTGTGAGCTGCGCCCTGGGCGTTCCTGGGGCATCGAACAGCGCCAGCCAGTAGCCGGTTTCGGGGACGCCCCGGCCTTCCCTGACTGCATAAGGACTCTCGGCGAGCGACGGGACATCGTAGCCATCCGGGATATGTTCGCGTCCCTGCAACATTGCGTTTGACGTTGTTCTGAGCTTTGCAGACGGAATGACAGCCTTGGCCGCATCGATCAGCGTCTGCTTGTTACCGTCCCACTTAGGCAGTGGTGCGGGAGGGAGCGGCAGCACCTTGTCCAAATTCGGCAGTCTGAGGCGGGTTCCATAATGCTCAAGTGCATCTCCGAGTACACGATATCGTTGCGAACGAGCCTGATCAACGTGTCCAACGAGGCTCTTTTCGTTCGACAAATTAAACCCGTCGAATTCGACGGACAAATTTTTGGCGCTTTTGGCGCTCCCCAATTTCACTCCTTCGTGAAATGTCTTCAACGCCAGCGCTTTTGCTTCCGGCGTGTAGCCACTTAGCTGCAAGTACCCAAGTTCATAGGCTGCATCCCCGTAACCCTGCGCCATCGCACACTTCAGCATCTCAATTGCAATTGACCTGTTTCCCCAGAAGTCCCCGTCGGGGTCATCATAGGTTCCCCCCAGTTTGTCCCCCAGAAACGTCATTGCAGACGGGCTGCCCATGTCCGCCGCGCGCTGGAAAAACGCATAGGCGCTGGTTGCATCACCGCCCCTGATCATACCGTTCTGATGGTATGTACCCATCATGTCGTAGGCATCCGGCACGCCGAGTTGCATCGCCTTCTCAACCCAGCGGATCGCAACCTCCGGATTGTGTTCCGGTACCGCGTAATCCGACAGGATCAGCGAGGCGAGATTGAGCATGGACTTCCAATGATTGCGTTGCGCGGCCTGCTGGTAGAGCTGGTAAATCTTCGGATAGTCGCGATCCTTGTAATAGATGTCTGGGTTGTCCAGCACGAGTGCCTGCTGGAACCACAGTTCCGCCTGCGGATCAACAGGCGGCACGTGCTGGCCCTGATGAAGGCAGGTGAACAGCTTGCGATGCGGATTAAACAGTGGCAGTTTTTCGTAACGCGGCAGGTCGGACATGGCGGTAGTCAGCTTGCTGGTCAAGGAAGTCAGTCTCCCGGCCTGCACAGAAGAGGTGGTCAGGAACAGGACGACGAAGACAATGCGGCAAAGGATGGTTGTGCACTTCATAGATGTCTCGTTCAAGCTAGCTCAGGAACCCTCGGTTTGACGCCATACTCCGGGCACGCCGCCAGGTCACCCTTGCGCGCGATTGCCTTGCCATTGCTTTCTTCTCTTCTCCAGCTGTTCGATCACAGAGCGATATTCGTCACGCCCGGCACCGCGCCGTCAACGTTCGGACTACCGAGGTAGGTCCACGTGACATCATGGCGATCGACGTCGAGAGACCTGTCGCGCGGATCGGGGAAAATTTGGCCGGGCTGGACAAACGCCTGCTGGGTCCACGTGTTATAGAGAAACGCCAGGGGATGCGCACCGGCAACGCGGCCTTCCCAGATGCCCTGCTGCGGGCATCGCTGGTGTCCGGCGCATTGACGTATTGCCGTACTGGCGGATATTTCCCGCAGCCAGCCAGCACTGACCATATGCGCGAGGATCATTTCGCGCGACGGTGGAAGCTGGCGGGCTTCGCCCAGGTAATGCCATCGCATCGTCTCGTGCGACAGGCTGGTCATCGTCGCGGGTTCGAACCGCTCGCCGGCCTGGTAGTGTTCTGGCCGTCCGCTACGGGCCGGTGTGAACTGCGCCCTGGGCGTTCTCGGGGTACCGAACAGCGCCAGCCAGTAGCCGGTTTCGGTTACCCGCTGGTCGCCGTGAACGGTGTAGGGGCTTTCGGCAAGCGGCATTACGCTATGCCCCTCCGGCACCTGTTCGCGGCCCTGCAGCGCTGCATGTGATGCGGATTTGGGCTTTGCGGGCGGAATGACGGTCTTGGCGGCATCGATCAGCGTCTGCTTGTTGCCGTCCCACTTCGGCAGCGGTGCGGGCGGCAGTGGCAATACCTTGTCAAGGTTAGGTAGCTTGAGGCGGCCTTGGTAATGTTCCAGCGCATTGCCGATCTGGCTATAGCGCTCGGCGCGGGCTTTGTCGATATGGCCGGGCAAGTTACGCCCGTTGGTCAAGTTGAACCCGTCAAACTCGATAAACAGCTTATTCGCGCATTCAGCGCTACCTAGTTTTACTCCTTCATGGAGAACTTTGAGAGCCCGTAACTTGTCTTCGCTTGTTCCTGGACGAGCATAGATGAAGCCCAGCTTTTCCGCAGCATCACCGGAGCCTTGAGAAAGGGCACACTCCAGCATTCGAGTGCCGATAGGCAGGTTGCCCCAGAATTCGCCCTCCGGATCGTCGTAAGTACCAGCTATTTTGTAGCCGAGGAAGGTCATTGCAGACGGACTGCCCATGTCCGCCGCGCGCTGGAAAAACGCATAGGCGCTGGTTGCATCACCGCCCCTGATCATACCGTTCTGATGGTATGTACCCATCATGTCGTAGGCATCCGGCACGCCGAGCTGCATCGCCTTCTCGACCCAGCGGATCGCAACCTCCGGATCGTGTTCCGGTATCGCGTAGTCCGACAGGATCAGCGAGGCGAGATTGAGCATGGACTTCCAGTGATTGCGCTGCGCGGCCTGCTGGTAGAGCTGGTAAATCTTCGGATAGTCGCGATCCTTATAGTAGATGTCCGGGTTGTCCAGCACGAGTGCCTGCTGAAACCACAGTTCGGCCTGCGGATCAACAGGCGGCACGTGCTTGTCCTGATAAAGGCAGGTGAACAGCTTGCGATGCGGATTAAACAGTGGCAGCTTTTCGTAACGTGGCAGATCGGACATGGCGGTAGTCAGTTTGCTGGTCGAGGAAGTCAGTCTCCCGGCCTGCACAGAAGAGGTGGTCAGGAACAGGACGACGAAGACAATGCGGCAAAGGATGGTCATGCACTTCATAGATATCTCGGTCATGCGAGGGCCGTGCTGTCAGATGAGGGTATCGTCACCGACGCATGCATGGTAGAAGTTGCGCGATGATCCTCAAATGGCAGCAGGAAGCCGAGCAAACTCGCCTTCCCCGCCAATTTGATGTCGTGGTTATCATCCATACGGCCTTTCCATTTTTCGAATTCAATTGGTACTTTTGATCTGTCTCCGCTACCGTGAATGTCGCCACCTGAATGCAGTTCAAAAACCCGTCCGCGCAGATCCGCGGCCCAGACCTGCCCGGTCGCCGCAATGTTGATCTCACTGTCCACCGACATACTGCGCTGGTTCAGATTCGCGCTGCCGAGCGTCACGAACACATCGTCGATGAGCATCAGCTTCGAGTGGATATAGATCTCGCGATAAGCCATCTGGTTACCGATCACCCCACTAGTGCGCAGCCGGGCGACGCTCACTTTCAGGCCCAGCGTGTCCTGCAACTGCTTCAGGCTCGGACGGTCCAGCACCTTGTTGCCTTTCTTGCCCTTGTGCGCATCCGTGTAATCCTGGTCGAGCTTGCCCTTGTCGACGTGTGTTGCCTGTTCCGGCATTGACGTGCTTGCACCCAGTTCGGTCAGCATGTCGAATGTACGCGGCACCATACCGTCGTCTTCGGGGTGTGGAATCACGATAAACAGATGCAGCACCGGCACATCCGTCATAGGTTTGTCCGGCAGTCTCGCCCAGGCGTCGCAGAACTTTCCGCGTTCCCTTTTCAGGTGACGGGCAAACTCCGGATAG
This sequence comes from Paraburkholderia sp. BL17N1, assembly GCF_003634175.1. Classification (NCBI taxonomy): domain Bacteria; kingdom Pseudomonadati; phylum Pseudomonadota; class Betaproteobacteria; order Burkholderiales; family Burkholderiaceae; genus Paraburkholderia; species Paraburkholderia sp. BL17N1. Next base: position 417,200 of record NZ_RBIW01000001.1, on the reverse strand, counting down.
AAAAAATACTGGTTCTCGATGTAGATATAGTTGCGGGCAAAGCTGGTTGCCTGGAAGTAGAGTTCCTTGATGCTCTTGTCCAGTTCGTGCGGCTGAGTGCGTACGATCTGCACCCCATGTGCGGGATTCTTTGGCAAGACAGGAACCTTGGGCGGCAATTCCGTCAGTTCTCTCGTTTGCAGCGCGGCGGGAGCGAACAGGTTCCAGCCCCGCTCGAAATTCTCGTGCAGTCGTTTCAGCGCTGGTCCGACGACGCGACAGGCGTAATCCTGATATGGCTTGGTGTGCCCGTAGGCTGTCTTTCTGAGTGGTCCTTTCGGATCCTGCGTAGTTCGCTCATGGGTGAGTTCTACATCGACGTTACCGGCTGACCACGTTTCTCGCAGCGGATCGTCGATCTCGTGTGCTGTCCGGTCCCAGAAATCCGTCACGGAATTTAGTCCCATGACGTAACCCACCGCCTTGCTGCCACCGTCATGTGCATAGTCGATCAGGACCGGTTTCTGGTGATGGGTAGGATAATTTTCGAGCAGGCCGGTTTCATCGATCGGGTTGCCCGATTCGTAGGCAGGCTGATCCTCCTCTTTCGGCGCCGCTGCCAGCATCGCCTTGACATCGCCGGCAGCGATGCCGCGCAGAACAACCTGAAGGCGCGGATTCGAGCCTGCACCGCTTCGGCCACCAGGCAGGTGGCGCGCCCACCAATCAGCGCAGTACTTGTGGCGTTCGGGGTTGGCATACGGCGGCGATTGCCGGACGTGATTCGCAACGGCACTCCAACTTTGGTCCACGTCGCTGTAACCAGGCATGTTGTTCTGCCTGGCTGAGCCTCGCGCGTCGTACCAGATCAGTAGTCGCACCGTTACCGGATTGTCCTTTCGTGTCGTGACGGCCTCCAGCAGGCGGCCGTACCTCACGCCCCGTGGCCAGGCATTACCTTTTTTTATTTCATTGCCGAGGTCTGGGTCGAATCTTCGGCACATTGGACCACGCGTCAACTCCATGCCCGGATCGAAACCCCAGCAGACAATATCGACGGTGGATCTTGCATCCCAGATGTCCTTCGCAATCTCCGCAAAACCTTCCTCGCCGCAGACCATGAAATGCAGCCTGTTTCCGTAAGTGATGGGCATCTCCTTGCGGTTCTCGAGAAGCCATTGCACCGATCCGTTTGCCTTGCGACCCGCTTCATCGATCGCCACATCGATGGGGTTCTGCGTCTTGAGGTGGTTAGTCATGCGGTTATCCTTATCGATCAGTCGTACCGTAGCCTGAGCGGATCATCAGGCCACGCGTTCGCACCGGTTCGAATGCGTGGCCCTCTTGTCCAGCCATTCGATCACAGTGCGATATTCGTCACGCCGGGGACCGCGCCGTCAATGTTCGGACTACCGAGGTAGGTCCACGTGACATCATGACGATCAATTGCCAGAGCCCGCTCGCGTGGATCAGGGAAAGGCTGTCCTTGATCAACAAAGGCCTGCTGGGTCCACGTGTTATAGAGAAACGCCTGCGGATGCGCACCGGCAATGCGGCCTTCCCAGATGCCCTGCTGCGGGCATCGCTGGTGTCCGGCGCATTGACGTATTGGCGTACTGGCGGATATTTCCCGCAGCCAGCCAGCACTGACCATGTGCGCGAGGATCATTTCGCGAGATGGTGGAAGCCGATGGGCTTCGCCCAGGTAATGCCACTGCATCACCTCGTGCGACAGGCTGGTCATCGTCGCGGGTTCGAACCGCTCGCCGGCCTGGTAGTGTTCCGGCCGTCCGCTACGGGCAGGTGTGAGCTGCGCCCTGGGCGTTCCTGGGGCATCGAACAGCGCCAGCCAGTAGCCGGTTTCGGGTACCCGCTGGTCGCCGTGAACCGTGTAGAGGCTTTCGGCAAGCGGCATTACGCTATGACCGTCCGGCATCTGCTCGCGGCCCTGCAGCGCTGTATGTGATGCGGATGTGGGCTTTGCAGGCGGTGCGACGGCCTTGGCGGCATCAATCAGCGTCTGCTTGTTGCCGTCCCACTTCGGCAGCGGTGCGGGCGGCAGTGGCAATACCTTGTCCAAATTGGGCAGCTTGAGGCGGCCGTCATAGTGTTCAAGCGCATTCCCAAAAACTGTATAACGCTCCGCGCGCTGTATATCCACCTTTCCGGAGAGATTTCGCCCTGTCGATAGATTGAATCCTCGGAACTCTGAATCAAGCGCCTTTGCGCAGTTCGCACTACCTAGCTTGACTCCTTCGTGGAGAACTTTGAGTGCACGAAGCTTCGCTTCGTAGGTTTCCGGCCGCGAATAGATAAAGCCAAGCTTTTCGGCTGCATTCCCGTATCCTTGTGTCAAGGCGCACTCAAGCATGCGTGTTCCGACGTCCGAATTACCCCAGAATTCGCCATCTGGATCATCATATGTACCCGCCATTTTGTATCCGAGATAAGTCAGCGCCGACGGATTGCCCATGTCCGCGGCGCGCTGGAAGAAAGCGTAAGCAGTGGTGGCATCTCCACCCCGAATCAGCCCATTCTGATGATAGGTTCCCATGCGGTCCCATGCATCCGGCACGCCGAGTTGCATCGCTTTCTCCACCCAGCGTATGGCTAGTTCCGGATCGTGAACCGGCACCGCGTAGTCACTCAGAATCAACGAGGCGAGATTAAGCATGGCCTTCCAGTTGTTTCGCTCTGCAGCATTTGTGTAAAGCTGATAGACCCTCGTCCAGTCGATATCCTCGAACCAGATGTCCGGGTTATCGAGCGCCAGTGCCTGCTGGAACCACAATTCGGCCTGGGGGTCGACGGAAGGCAGGTGCTGGTCCTGATAGACGCATGCGAAGGTCTTTCTGTGCGGGTTAAACAGCGGCAGTTTGGTGTAGCGCGGCAGATCGGACATATTCGCAACGAATCGGTTGGTTACTGGCGTCATAAGGCCGCCCCATACGGAAGCGGCAAACAGACAAGGGGCGACGAGAGCAATCAGGAATAGCTTCAGGCGTCTGGCAATACGCTTCATATGCGCGCCGCTCAGACCGTGACGTCGGCAGGAACAGTAGTGGAGGCAACCATGGTGGCGGTTGAGCGGTGGTCTTCGAATTTCAGCAGAAAGCCCTGCATGGCTTGATGCCTCATTCTCAGCTCGCCGTTATCCTGCATTCGTCTATTCCAGTCCTGGAACACAGCGGGAACCCTTTCCGGATCACCTGTGCCGTGAATACTCTTGTCGGAGTGCAGTTCAAAAATCTTCTGCCGCAGTTTGCCTACCATCTCCTGGCCAGACGCGGCAATGTTGATCTCGCTGTCTACGGCCATACTGCGCTGGTTGATGTTTGCACTACCGACAGTCACAAACACGTCGTCAATCAGCATCAGCTTCGAGTGGATGTAAATTTCGCGGTATGCCATCCTGCGCGCGGCGTCGAGACCGCTTGTGCGTAACCGCGCAATGCTCACCTCCAGTCCGTATGTACGTTCCAGTTGCTGAACACTGATCCGGTCCAGAACCTTATGCTGCTGGGGCACCGTCACGGCTCCGCCCATTCCGTCGTCTAACGTGACATCGTAGGGCGCAGTCTTCGCGTCTGGATAGTTCTGGCTGAGCGAGCCATTCTTGACAAGACCGCCCTGCGCCTCCATCGCGTCACTGTGTCCGAGTTCGCTCAACATGTCGTGAGTACGTGGCACCATGCCGTCCTGCTCCGGGTGCGGGATGACGATGAACAGATGCAGCTTTGGGATGTCCGCGAGAGGCTTGCCGTACTTGCTGCACCACCATCGACAGTATTGGAGGCGTGCGTCCTTCAGGTTGCGTGCCAGTTCTGGATAGAAGAAGTATTGGTTCTCGATATAAATATAGTTACGCGCCCAGGTCGTTGCCTGCATATAGAGCGCCTTGATTGTCTTTTCTCTTTCATGCGCCTGTGTGCGTACTATCTGGACGATCTGGTTGGGGTCTGTTGGGAGAGTGAAGATTTTCGGCGGCAACGGCTGCTCTGCGATTTTCCATGCGGATGGCGCGTCCTCGTTCCACGCCGCCACAAAATTCAGGTGCAGCCGCTCCAGCGCGGGACCAACCAGACGACAGGCATAGTCCTGGTACGGTTTGGCGTGTTTGTACGACGCGGCGCTGGCCTTGTTCTCAGTCGCTGCTTCGTGCCCGATCTCTTTCTGGACGCTGCCGCTTGACCAGGATTCTCGGAACGGATCGTCGACTTCGTGAGCAGTGCGGTCCCAGAAATCGGTTACGGAATTCAGTCCCATGACGTAGCCGACTGCCTTACTCCCACCGTCGTAAGCGTAGTCAATCAGGATGGGCTTTTGATGGTGCGTGCCGAATCCATCCAGCAGTGCCAGCTCGCTCGCCGACGGCTGATCCTTTTCGTCCTGCAACCCGTGATTGGCATCGAGGAGACTGACATCACGCAAGACGATCTGCAGGTTCGTCGTTTTGCTGGGGTGTCCGTTGGCCATATAGCCGAGATTTCGGAACCACCATCCTCGACAGTAGTCTTGACGCGACTGTTCCGGATAGGGCGAAGTGAATGGACCTATCTGAGCGGTGTCGGTGTAGCCAGGCATGTTGTTCTGCACCGCCGATGCGACTGAATTGAACCAGATCAACAGCCGCACCTTGACGCCCTGGTCTGCAAGCTGTTCGAGCAAAGAGCCATATGTATGGCCGCGTGGCCACTTGTCGTTTCTCGTGCGCTCCAGTTCCATGCCAGGATCGAAACCCCAGCAGATGATGTCCGCCGATTCTTTCGCGTCGTTAAGATCTTTCGCGATGGACCTGAAGCCTTCCTCGCCACAAATCTTGAAGTCCAACTGGTTGCCGTAGTACTTCTTTACCCTTGGGTCCGTCTCCAGGAAGAACTGTGCCGAACTCTGGGCCTTTCGTCCCTGCTCATCGATGGCCACCGTTGCCGCATTCTGCGTATCGAGGTGATCTGCCATGTCGTTATTCCTTGTTCAGATAGTCAGATTGGCTGGACTGGGACGGACCTACGCGAGGCGCTCGCCGCGGTTCGAACGCTGATCGGCATGCGCGGGATCGGCATGAAGCGCATCCTTGACCTTCAGCTCGAACTGCCCACCATTGCTCAGCTTCACGCGATAAGCCGATGTACCAGGCTGGTGATTCTTCACGACCACCCGGCCGGACTCGTCGGTCGCGCCTTCCGCAATCTTTGCGTCGCCCTTGTACAGCTCGTATGGCTCGTATGCGTAGTGGTGCGCTTCATCCGGCAATGCGCGCAGCGCAAAGTGCAGGTCCTGCTGCATATCCTGCGATTCAGGCAGCTTCGGTTTGCCGACGTTGTCCGGTCCGGTAAAGACCCGGCCCGCCGAATGGACTTCAAACTGACCGGATGTACCGCTGCGGATCTGGCCCGCTGTCCAGCGCGTATAGCTTCCGCCACCGCCAATTTCCACTTCCTGATCGGCGCTGATGCGAATCGTGGTAGCCGACACTGTCACGTTGAGTTTCGCGAGCAGGTTGATACTGTCCTTCAGCGCCTTGAGATCGATGTCGCCCGACATCGCCACCAGCCGCCAGCCGCATGCCTGCACCACGGTGCGGATGCCGTTCGCCACGCTGACCAGCAGTCTCCGGCCCACGGACAGTGCCGTATGGCCGCCCGAAGTCATCGCCACATGTTCGCCGGCGGCCAGATGCATCGAGCACGGCGTATTGCCGGCCAGCCCGGCTTCGCCGTTGAGCACGAGGTGCGCCTTGGACAGTTCGGGGAAATGACTCTTCTGCTGATTGGCCTTGCCGCTGCCGCGAATGTCGTCGTGCTGTGTCCGCAGGGCGCTGGCCACAGCGTCCTGATCACCGCGCTCCTGCGCCTGCTGCGCGCGCGCGAGCGTGGCGAAGGCATCATGCTGGTCACGCGCGGTTGCCAGTTGACCAGCCGTCTCGGTCATATCCTTCATGGGCGCAGACGCACCACTGCGAGGCGCCGTCGTGATCAGCATGCCCTGATTGGCGCGCAGCACGCCATGTGCGTCAGTGCCCAACTCGAACCCTTCACCGCGTTCCCTGTCCCGTCCCGCGTGTCCGTCGATGCGCGTGTTGTACCCCAGCACCAGCCGCGACTGCGCGTGGTCGCTCGCCACCTGAACCTGAAGTTTCCCGGGTGTATCGTCGGTGACCACGCTATTAGCCGACTGGCCTTTGAGATCCTGGCTCCGCCAGCCCGACAGCGCATCGTTCTTCGGCAGTTGCCACGGCGCCTGGTGGAACTCCGTCGTATGTCCGGAGATGATGTATGGCCGGTCAGGATCACTGTCGTAATAGCCCACCAGCACATGATGGCCGACGCGCGGCAGCCACATCGCGCCGTGCTCGACTCCGTGCCACGGCGATGCCACGCGCAGCCAGCAGCTCGCGTTTTCATCTTTCTCGCCGATACGGTCCCAGATGAAGTGCGCCTTCACGCGTCCGTATTCGTCGCAATAGACGGGCTCATCACCGTATCCGGTGATGAGCGCCGTTTCCGCATAGGCACGCGGCCTCTTCGCCCTCTGCGGCGTGCGATAAAACGTGTTGGCGGGCACTGCGGAAAACTTGGTCGTGCAACTGTATTGCAGCTCGATCCCGCCGCTCTGCGTAACCGTGTCATTGTTGACGAGATCGATATCAGTGGATACGACGAGGTATTCGCCATCGCCCGGTTTAAGCGGATAGCCTTCGAGCGTGAACGTATGCCCCGTCATCAGCCCACGCAGATTGCCTTTGCCGTTCGCTCGCAGGCTCTTGGCGCGATGCGCTTCGACCTTCACGCGCGCCAGATGCTCGCCTTCGAACTGCGGGTCGCCGCGCAGCCCGGCCGTGCCCATCGGCCCTTCGAACGGCTGCGAATAGTCACCCCACGCGTACTCCTCGGCGTTGTCGAAGGCGCGTTTGCTGTAGTCCTCCTGGCTGACGGCCAGATTGCCCAGCGACTGCGTATAGTCGTAGTCGGTCAGCGCAACCTTGCCCGTCGTGATCTGCCGTGCGACGTGGAATTCGTGAACATGTTCTTCATCGATGCGCTGCCCGTTGCGGTCCACATAGCGCAGCGTCTGATACGCCGGGCCATGCTTCTTGTACGCACCGGGCGAGTCGCACAGCACCAGCGTGCTGCCGGTGAAGAAGAATGTAATACCCCATTCTTGCCACAGACGATTCAGAAATGCGAAGTCGGACTCCCACCACTGCCGCTGGTACTCGCGCTTAGGATAGGGACGGCGCTGCACGCCCGGACCGGCCAGCCGCAGTTCGTACGGAAATGAATAGCGCTGAAGGGTGTCTTCCGTGATCTGAATGACTGAGCGCTCCTGCCAAAGCCTGCTGTCGCGGTTCAACGTGGCGAGCCAGAGCCAGGGACGAATCCTGAGGCGGTAATGCGCGCGCCGGTCATCTGCGCCAATGCACTTTGCCGCCACGATCAGGCCCGTGAGCTTGCGGATATCCGCGCCGATATTGGCCGTCCCAGTCGCACCTGTCGCTCTCGCCATCCAGGTGCCGTTTCCTTCAATGGCAATATGAACCGTCACTTCCTTGCCGATCAGTGCGTCCACATCCACCAGCGCTTGCGCCTCGCTGGCCGTCAGCGTTGCGTCGTCGACCGTACTAAGTTCGACCTCATAGTCATACAGATGTCCGAGTTTTTCTTTGCCGCGCAGGCGCGAAACGGCAAACAGCGGTTCGCCGCTCCATTGCGGCAACGCCTTGCCGGTAATCTCCAGCGTGCGCGGCTGTTTGAGCCACGAGTTGATCCATGACATTCGCCTGCTCTCCCTGACTGCGTTGAATACCTGACCCGGTTCAGGCCGTGCCGCGCGTACCCATGCGCGGTGGCCAGTGTGCGATCGGTCCGCGCTGCGTGGAGCGCAGCACGGTCGTTGTAAACGAGTGCGTCGATACGTGCCGCGCGACGTAACGTTCAAGCACAAGGCCCAGCGTGTAGGGACTCACGCCGCCGAATCCGCTTTCGTCAAAGGTGAATTCGCACTCGATGCCGCGTCCGAAGCCAATCGGGCTGTTACCGGGCAACCTTCTGTTGACGGGCGTAGCCTGCGCACGCACGAGGCTCTCGATCTGCCGCCCCAGCATCCCCGCATCCGGCATCACGAACAGACGCAGACGACGACGCACACCTTCGCCCGGATGGGCTTCGTCGTAGTGGTCGTCAAACATCCGGTAGTCGAGCTTCAACTGGGCCATCAGCTGCCAGGCCCGATCGCCGAAAGCCAGTGGCGGCTGCGGCGCGGTGGGCGCACGCACCAGGCCGATGCGATCAGCCGGAATCGACCTGTCCAGGAACAGGTCATTGCTGCCGTCGCACGTCAGCACGCAGGGCAGGTCGCGGTTGGTCAGCCACGCCTGCAACGAGAGGTAGCGGATGCCTTCCGTATTCGGCTGCTCGTCGTGGTCGACCAGCGAAATAAATGTGCGTGTCTCGGTAAAGGAGCGGCGCGTACCGTAGTGACGGTCGTCTATCTCAGTCCGGTTCAGTTCGCGGCGGATCGTGAAGTAACGCGAATTGCGACCAGCGTACCGGTCTACTGGCATATGCAGCGGATCGAAACGGAATGTCTCCGATTCTTCGGAAACCTGTCCCCATGCCGTCTCCACCGAGTGCACATCGTAGTCATGCGGTGCGGACGGCACGGGCACGAGCCGATGCGATTGCGCCGCGGGAGCCAGGTCGAGCCGTCCGGTCCGTCGGGGAAACAGGTTGATGACAGGTGTACAGAACAGCGCGAAATGCGCTGCGTCGACGGTTTCCGCAAGCTTGTCCACGGGCCGCTCCAGCAGGATCACGACCTCGGCCTCGCTGCGGTCGATGCTGGCGAGCCCCGTCCTGAGGCCGGTCAGCGTGAAGAACCAGAAGCGCGCCGGACAGGCGAAATACTCCTGCAGCAGGTTGTGACCGTGAAACCTGTCAGGCACAGCAGGCAGCAGGCTCTGTTGTGGTTCGAGCGCGTCATGGACGACTGCCTTGCGCGTGACGGCATGCAGCGATCCGGTTGCGAACTGACCGGGAACGCCGGTGACGCTCGCCACGACGGCGGCGTGAACCAGCTCGAACAGGTGCGAAGCGTTCGCTTCGTCGCCACAGAGATACACGGGCAACCGGTCCAGCCCGTCGAGACTCGCGATGGGCGCGCCGTTCGTGGTACGCAGCCGCAGGCGCAAAGCCCCTTGCACGGCTCGACCGGCTGGAACAAAACGGTCCAGTGCGGGGATGTCGGGCGGAATCCCGGTCAGGCGCGCCTGCACGATTTCCAGCGGGTACAGCGCGACATCCTGGCTGCTGCGGAACTCACAGGCTGTGCGCTCGCCATCGGGAACGCGCGAGGTGAAGATCGTGCCGCGCGGCACGACTGTTCCGTTTGCAGCGTGCTTGCCTCGCGCGCGCGGGAAGAGGCGGGCGACGGCCATCGAGGGCGTCGGACAGGTGTAGTTCGCGTAGACGGTTTGCAGCAGCGGCAGGATGAACCCGGGAAAGGCATCGTCCAGACGCATCTGCATATGCGCGGTGACGAAGGCCGAGGACTGAAGCAGGCGTTCGACGTAGGGGTCGCCGATTTCGCCTGCGTGCAGGTTCATGCGCCGTGCAATCTTTGGATGCTGTTCAGCAAACTCCAGCGCGAGTTCGTGCATGTAGAGCAACTCATGGCTGTAATAGTCCAGCAGGCGTGGGTCCATCCGGTCAGCTTTCGAAAGGTCGATCGAACATGATATTTAGCGGACGATTTGCCCGATTCATGAGAAAAACATGACAGCTTTCATCTCTTCGATTCATATGGAATCCTGAAAAAACATCATGAAAGTGTTGCCGCAGAAGAATGAGTAAACCGTATTTCGTTGTGACGCGCTATCAGATGCCGCGGAAAGCTCTGTGAGATTTTTCTGGTAACGTTGAATTTCGACTTCAAATAAAAAAGCCCGCTCGCGGCGGGCTGGAAGCGGTCTTATCCCAGAGGATGACTCTAGGCAGGGCGGAAAATGTTGGGGCGCTCTATCATCAGCGTTGGCGAGTCGGCGTGTCCAGATAAGGACACGCGACCGGGACGGCGAAAGTCCGATCGAGGCAAAAGATTCAAGCTTGGTCGCTTGGGGGACCGCACGTCGGCGAGCAGGCCAGCCGTCCTGACCGGGTGTACGCGATGGGCGCACTCAAGCCCGTCCTCGGTGGGTGCCTTCCGCGTGTCCGGCGCTGCCTGGACAATCTCACCACGGTTCTTGCGGTGATCGCCAGACTCGCTGCCGCACGCAGCGGTCACGCTTCTTTCCTCGACCACCCAGAAAAAGCCAAGCCCCATGTCCATCTCGCGTACAGGTTCGCTTGATGGAATGGGGCTTAAGTTGAGAGCGTTGCCCCGCACAGGGACAACGCTAATAGACCACTAACAAAGCAAGGAAAGGCCAAAGGCCCACGCGCTAAGCCAAAACCGCAATCAAACTTGCCGCAGACAATATTCCGCGACGGCATCGAGAACCGCTTCATCCTCGCCCACAGCAACAGCGCATTTAATGAGAACAGAAGGATGCAACGCCTGGCACTGTTCGATCACCAGAGGCAGATCTTTCCTGACATGCCCCCCTTGCCCAAAAAACACCGGCACGACGGTGACCACTTCACAGCCTTGAGCAACAAGCTCCCCCACGGCTGTAGGCAAATCCGGCTCCATCAACTCAAGAAACGCCAGCGCCACAGGTCCGGAGTCCGGAGAAGCGTCCCGCAACTTAACAGCCAAGCGCTCAAAAGGCTGGCGCCACCGCACATCCCTGGCGCCATGGCCAAACAGAACGATACCGTGCATCGCCATGAAAACCGCTCCTAATGCCGATCAACCCACTTCAACCCAACCAACCCAAGCACCAGATAAACCAATCCAGGCGTAGCCGCAGTCAAAGGAGCAGGCCAGGTATTCAACGTGCCGATATGGGAGAACAAAGTATTGAACAACTGAAAACTCATCCCCAGCATGATCCCGCCGAAAACCTTCATCCCAACAACCCCAGCCCGCGTATGCAAATACGCAAACGGCAACGACAAAACCAGCATCACGAACACAGCAAACGGATACAGCAACTTGCGCCACAACGCAATTTCATACCGCTGTGTATCCTGATGATTCTCAGTCAAATGCTGGATATACCGGAACAGATTGAACATCGACATCCGATCCGGCGACACCAGCAGCACCGACAGAATCTGCGGCGTCAATTCCGAGCGCAGCGAATATTCCGGCACGGTCACTTCCTTCGCCCGATACACCGGATTCAGCGCATCGGCGGGCGTACCCGGAGGAGGCGGCACATCGATCAATTGCGTATCGGTCACGCCAGTCAACTGCCAATGACCCGGCGGCTGATACTTGCCACTCTTCGCGGTCCGCACGTTGGAGAGCCGGAACTTCGAATCGAATTCATAAATGCGCACATTGCTGATCGTCGCATCCGGCTTCAATTCGCCGACGTTCACGAAGCGCGTCACCTGCTCGCCGTCCGCGCGCGCCGTGAGCGTATCTTTCACCCACACACCGGACTCGAAGTTACTCGACACGGAAGACCCCAGCGCCTCGAGCCGCACACGCTCCGACAACTGATCCGTATAAGGCCCGACCACCTCGCCAATCAGATAGGTCAGCAAAACCAGCGGAATGCCGATCTTCAACAGCGAACGCAAAGCCTGATTCGTAGCGAGCCCGGACACGCGGAAAATCGTGTACTCGGAGTTCGCCGCCATCTGCGCGAACACATAAATCGCACTGATCAACGCCGCGACCGGAATAATTTCGTAGAAGCGCGACGGTGTTTGCAACGCAACCCGCAACACCGCGTACTGGAATTTGTAGTTGCCGTGCCCGACCGAATTCAATTCGTTGATCAGGTCAAAGAAGAAAAACAGGCCTGAAAAAGCAAACAGAATGAAGATGAACGTGAGATAGATCTGACGCGCGAAGTACCTTTCATAGATGCGCATCGGTCAGGCTCCCTGCGAACGGCTGAACATCGCTCGCGTGAAGAGCGGCCGGTTGCGTACGCGCAGCCAGAAAATAAACGTGACGATCGCCGCGACGATCACGTGCAGACCCACCAGTCCGACCGGGAACGACATCTTGCCCTGCTCGATCCACGACTGCACCACGTTCAACAGATTCGAATACGTTAGATAGATCAGCACGGCCATCACGAGATTGATGGTGCGGCTGCGCCGCGGATTCTGGTGCGCGAGCGGAATGGCCAGCAGCATCAGATTGATCGCGATGAGCGGTAGCCCCGCACGCCACGCGAATTCGGCGAGATTGTCGTTGGTGGGGTTGCGCAGCAGCGTGAGCGTGGGCGTGCCGGTCGTGCTGGGCGTATTGACGACCGGCTGGCTCTGGATCTTCACGCCATAGCGTTCGAACTCCATGATGCGGAAATCGGGCTGTCCCGGCTGGCCGTCGTAACGTCGGCCGTTTTCCAGCACCACGAAGCGATCGCCGTTCTTACGCGTTTCCGTATGGCCGGTCTTTGAGACGACCACGTTGACCTTGCCGTTCTCCGTGCTGGTCACGAACACGTTTTCCACGCGCGCCTGGTCGGGCGACATCTTCTCGATGAAGAACACGCGGTGGCTGGTGGCCGATTCGCGGAACTGCCCCGGCGCGAGCAGCGAGACCTCGTCGCGTTGCTGAAAGCGCGCGCGGATCAGCTTGCTCTGCTGGTTCGACCACGGCCAGCCGACGAACACGAAGAACATGATGAGGATGATGATCGGCGTGGCAAAAATGCCGATCGGCTTGATGAAGCGCGTCAGACTGACACCCGAAGAGAGCCACACGACCATCTCGGAGTCTTTGTACCAACGGGTCAGGACGAACAGGATCGACACGAACAGGGTCGCGACGAGCATGATCGCCAGGTAGCCGATCACGGTCAGGCCGATCAGGACCAGCACGTCGCGCGGGTCGATCTCGCCCGAGGCTGCGAAGCCGACGATGCGGATCATCATCGTCGTCAGCACGAGCGTGAGGAGAACCATGAACACGGCACCAGCCGTATACGCGAGTTCGCGCTGGAGGGAGCGTTCGAAGATCATTATTGATGATGAGAGGGGGCGCTCTCAGTGGCGCACGGGTTGCTTCCCGTCACACCTCCGGTGCAGCCGCCGCAGGAAAAATAGCGGATAATTGCGGCTTTCATCCTAAGCCCAGATTTTATCCGAGGACAAGCGCGATGGACTTTAGCATAAAAGCCTGTGATTGGACCAAAGGCTCGTCAAACGGTTTCCTGACTGGGAAATCCGATTGCATCGTAATCGGCGTGTTCGAGTCGCAAACCCTGTCGGGTGCGGCTCTCGAGATCGACGAGGCCACCCGCGGCCTGCTGACCCGCATCATCAAGGCCGGCGACATGGACGGCAAGGCCGGCACCACGCTGTTCCTGCATGAAGTGTCGGGCATCGGCGCGTCCCGCGTGCTGCTGGTCGGCCTCGGCAAGCAGGACGCTTTCAACCAGAAAGCCTACGGCGACGCCGTGCGGGCCGCCTGGCGCGCGCTGCTCGGCACCAAGATCGTCCAGGTCACCTTCACGCTGGCGCAACTGCCGATCCTCGAACGCACGGCCGATTGGGGCGTGCGCGCAGCGATCCTCGCGCTGCGCGAGCTGACCTACAAGTTCACGCAGATGAAGAGCAAGCCGGATAATTCGGTGCGCGCCTTGAAGCGCATCGTCTTCAGCGTCAACACCGGCGACGAGAAGACCGCCAAGCTGGCCGCGAAGCAGGGCGCCGCGCTCGCCAACGGCATGGACCTGACGCGCGACCTCGGCAATCTGCCGAGCAATGTCTGCACCCCCACCTACCTCGCCAACACCGCCAAGAAGCTCGCCAAAGACTGGAAGCTGAAGGTCGAAGTGCTGGGCGAAAAGCAGTGCGAAGCGCTCAAGATGGGCTCGTTCCTGTCGGTCACGGCCGGCTCGGTCGAACCGGCGCAGTTCATCGTGCTGCAGTACCAGGGCGGCGCCGCGAAAGCCGCGCCGGTGGTGCTGGTCGGCAAGGGCGTGACGTTCGACACGGGCGGCATCTCGCTGAAACCCGGCGAAGGCATGGACGAGATGAAGTACGACATGTGCGGCGCCGGTTCGGTGCTGGGCACATTGCGCGCCGTCGCCGAAATGGGCCTGAAAATCAATGTCGTCGGCATCATTCCGGCGGTTGAGAACATGCCGTCGGCCACGGCCACCAAGCCGGGCGACATCGTCACCAGCATGAAGGGCTTGACGATCGAAGTGCTCAACACGGACGCTGAAGGCCGCCTGATCCTGTGCGACGCGCTCACCTACGCTGAGCGCTTCAAGCCGGCCGCGGTGATCGACATCGCCACGCTCACGGGCGCCTGCATCATCGCGCTGGGCCATCACAACAGCGGCCTGTTCTCGAAAGACGACGCGCTGGCGGGCGAGCTGCTCGACGCATCGCGTGAAGCGTCCGACCCGGCCTGGCGCCTGCCGCTCGACGACGAGTATCAGGATCAGCTCAAGTCGAACTTCGCGGATCTGGCCAACATCGGCGGCCGTCCGGCGGGCAGCGTGACGGCGGCGTGCTTCCTGTCGCGCTTCACCGAAGCCTATCCGTGGGCGCATCTGGATATCGCGGGCACGGCGTGGAAGAGCGGTGCGGCGAAGGGTGCAACCGGCCGTCCGGTGCCATTGCTCGCGCAGTTCCTGATCGATAGGGCCGCTGACGGTCGCGCCTCACAATGACGCAATGCAGTAAAGGTGCGGGCGCGGCTGCGAATGCAGCCGCCAGGCGGAGCCGCCGATGACGAGAATCGACTTTCACTCGAACGTCGGCGATTCGCTGCTGTATGCATGCCGCCTGATCCGCAAGGCGTATCAGGCGGGCCAGCCGACCATCGTGCTGGCCGAGCCCGCGCGCCTGAAGGCCCTCGACGAACAGTTGTGGACCTTCGCGCCGCTCGAGTTCGTGCCGCACTGCATGGCGGGCACGCCGCTCGCCGCGCAAACGCCGATCGTGCTCACTTCCAGCCTCGACGATGTGCCGCATCATCAGGTGCTGCTCAATCTGGGCGCCACGGTGCCGGCGCAATTCGCGCGCTTCGAAAGATTGCTGGAAGTGGTCGGTAACGCACACGAGGAACTCGCGGCGGGCCGCGAACGCTATCGCTTCTATCGCGATCGCGGCTATGCTCTGAACAACTACAAGCAAGGCAGCTAGGTCCCATTCGGTCCGCGTCGCGTGTGTCGGGGTTCAGTCATTCGGCATGCGCGCGGGCTGCTTCAGCTTCGACTCAAACACGGAGAGTGCACGTGTCCGATCCCAACGACGATTCGATCCCGGTTCTGCACGAGGTTCTCGTGCAGGGTCATCCTGTGCAACCGCAGCAAACGTCGACCGATGCGGCCAAACTGGACGGCCCGCGCGAACCCAGTTTCAAGGCGGAGCCCGTGCTCGCGCCGCAGCCGGTGCTGACGCCGGAGCAGGTGAGGTCGGCGGAACCGGTGCTCGCGGCGCAGCCGTTGCACGCACAGGAACCGACTTTCGCAGCGCAGCCGGCGGTGGCGCCGCAACCGGCCGAGCCGCGGCAAGCGGCCGATCATCACCATCCAAAGAAGCGTTCGCGCTCGCATCAGGCCGCCGAAACGCGGCATGCGCATGACGACGCATTCGCGACGTCGGCGGGCGTGTTCGATCGGGCCGAGCCGATTACGCCGCTCGAGGCGGGCTCGACTGTACCGCCGGATATCGCGCGCGAAGGCGCGGCCGAGCCGCCTGTGGATCTCGATCTGGATGCCGACGTCATCGCCGAACGTCTGCGCCGACGCATCGCGGGTTTCCTGGCGGGCGACGGGCGCAGCGTGATCGAGGAACGTTGCCGCGAAACCTTGCACGCGCACACGGGGTGGCTCATCGACCAGATCACGCGCGAAGTGGCGCTCACGCTGGAGAATGAGATGACAAGCTGGGTGCGGGAAGCGGTGGTGGAAGAGATCGCGCGGCGCGCCTCAGGCAGCGCGTGATCTGTGAGGTGAAGCGCGGGCGCGCCAAGCGGCGCTCGCGCGCAGTGCTCCTCGCCTGAACAGGCTTATTTGAGCGTGAGCACCCAGCTTGCGAGCGTAGCTGCCTGATCGGGCGTGAGTTGCGTATTCGCGGGCATCGGCACCTCACCCCACACGCCCGTGCTGCCATCCAGAATCTTGTGCTTCAGATAAGTGGCGGCGTCTTCGCGGCCGGCATATTTCGCCGCGACATCATGCAGCGCCGGTCCCATGAAGGAACGCGTGACCGAGTGGCAACTCATGCAGTTCTGCTGCTGGGCCAGCGCGAGGCCAGCGGCCTCGGCGTGCGCCGCCGGACTGCCGGCATTCAACGCGGCGCCCAGCACGACGGCCGCTGCAAGCGCTGTGTGCGACTTTGATTTCATTCTGGTCTCCGTCGGTGCAAGCGCCCGACTTGTGGTGCCAGCATTATAAAAGGAAAGGGGCGCACGGTTTCCCATGTGCCCCTTTCGCTTTTACGTAGCTTTAGGCCTTCTCAGAGGCCGGTCGCCGCGATTCCAGGCGACTTGCGTTCACCACTCCAACCATAGCCATAGCCATAGCCGTCGCTCAGCCCGTTATCGCCCCCTTGTTGGCCGGCTGTGCCAACGCGAAGTACTTCGCCATCACGCCACGCGTGTAACGCGGCTTCGGCTGCTGCCATGCGGCGCGGCGCCGCTCCAGTTCGGCGTCGTCGATATTCAGTTGCAGCAGCAGCTTGTGCGCGTCGATCGTGATCGAGTCGCCTTCCTGCACGAACGCGATCGTGCCGCCCACGAAGGCCTCCGGCGCGACGTGACCGACCACCATGCCCCACGTGCCGCCCGAGAAGCGGCCGTCGGTGATCAGCCCGACGCTTTCGCCAAGACCCTTGCCGATGATCGCCGAGGTCGGCGCAAGCATCTCCGGCATGCCGGGGCCGCCCTTGGGGCCGAGGTAGCGCAGCACCACGACGTCGCCGGCCACGATCTTGTCGGCCAGAATCGCTTCGAGCGCGCTTTGCTCGTCGTCGAACACGCGCGCCGGGCCGGTGATAACCGGGTTCTTCAGGCCGGTGATCTTGGCGACCGCGCCATCGACGGCCAGGTTGCCCTTCAGGATCGCGAGGTGGCCTTCCTTGTAGAGCGCCTTGTCGATCGGGAAAATCACCTGCTGATCGGCGCGCGGCTTGCCCGGCACATCCTTCAACTCTTCGGCGATGGTCCGCCCGGTGATCGTGATGCAATCGCCGTGCAGCATGCCCGCGTCGAGCAGGATCTTCATGACTTGCGGAATGCCGCCCGCCTTATGCAGGTCGGTGGCCACGAACTGGCCCGACGGCTTTAGATTGCAGATCACCGGCACCTTCTTGCGCATGCGCTCGAAGTCGTCGATGCTCCACTCTACTTCGGCCGCGTGCGCGATCGCCAGGAAGTGCAGCACGGCGTTGGTCGAGCCGCCGGTGGCCATGATCACGGCCACGGCGTTTTCGATCGACTTCTTCGTGACGATGTCGCGCGGCTTCAGATCCTTCTTGACCGCTTCGACCAGCACGCGGGCCGATTCGGCCGCCGAGTCGACCTTTTCCTGATCCGGATTGGCCATCGTCGACGAATACAGCAGCGACATGCCGAGCGCCTCAAACGACGAGCTCATCGTATTGGCGGTGTACATGCCGCCGCACGAACCCGTGGACGGGCACGCGTTCTGTTCGATCCCGTCGAAATCTTCCTGCGACATCCGGCCGGCCGTGAACTCGCCCACGGCTTCGAACGACGACACGATGGTCAGGTCGGTGCCCTTCCAGTTGCCCGGCCGGATCGTGCCGCCGTACACGTAGATGCTCGGCACATTCGTGCGCAGCATGCCGATCATGCCGCCGGGCATGTTCTTGTCGCAGCCGCCGATCACGACCACGCCGTCCATCCACTGACCTTGCACGCAGGTCTCGATGCAGTCGGAGATGACTTCGCGCGACACGAGCGAGTACTTCATGCCTTCGGTGCCCATCGACATGCCGTCGGAAATGGTCGGCGTGCCGAAGATCTGCGGATTGGCGTCGGCGCCCTTGATCGCGGCGACGGCGGCATCGGCGAGACGCTGCAAGCCGGCGTTGCACGGCGTGATGGTCGAATGGCCGTTGGCGATGCCGATCATCGGCTTGTCGAAGTCGGCCTTCTCGTAGCCGAGCGCGTAGTACATCGAGCGATTCGGCGAGCGCGCCACGCCCTGCGTGATGTTCTTCGAACGACGGTTGTATGCCATGGGGAGCTCCTGTCCTTTTGTTTTGATCCGCACCGCGCCGCGGGTTTCAGTCGCGCCGGCGTGGGCTGCCGGCGGCATCCGTTCAGTGTAGACCGGCGTGCCGCGCAACGACGCAGTTTTGCGATGCGCGCGTCCAATGTATTATTCGTGGCTCATTAGGTCGTAAAATGTATCACTCATGCTGCCAGCCATTCCTGACCTGCGTCAGTTGCGCTATTTCGTGACCGTCGCCGAAGAGAAGCACTTCGGGCGCGCGGCCGTGCGCCTCTCGATGACGCAGCCGCCCTTGTCGCAAGCGATTCGCGCGCTTGAAGAGACGCTCGGCGTCGAACTGTTCGCGCGCACCAAGCGTTCCGTCGAACTGACGTCAGTGGGCGCAGATTTGCTGCCCGAGGTGCAGCGCCTGCTGGCGAGCGCCGAGGGCCTGCGACCGCTCGCGCAGAGCCTTGCGCGCGGCGAGGCGGGCGTGTTGTCGCTGGCTTTCGTGTCCACGGCTGACTACGGGCTTCTTCCGCTGTTGCTGCGCGATTTCGGCGCGCGTCATCCGCGCGTGCGGCTGGAATTGACCGAAGCCACCAGCGACATACAGGTCGACGAACTGGTGGCCGGGCGTATCGACGCGGGTCTCGTGATCGCGCCGCTGCCGTCGCGCCACGCCACCCAGCTCTCGTGGCTGCCGATCGCGCGCGAGCCGCTAGTGATCGCCATGTCGACGGAGATGGCGGCGCGCGTGGCCAGCGCCAGTGGCGACCGTGCCGACCCTCGCGCCGAATGGCTGGATACGCCGATCAGCCTGCGCGATGTCGCCGACGCGCCGCTCGTGATCTTCCCAAGACGTCTGGCGCCGGGCTTTTATGACATCATTATGGATTGCTACGGCGTGGCGGGCCTTGCGCCCCGGGTCGGCCAGGAAGCGATCCAGATGCAAACGATCGTGAGCCTCGTGTCGGCCGGCATGGGTGTCGCACTGGTGCCGCAATCGTTACGTAATCTGCGCCGCACCGGCGTGGTGTACCGGCCGCTTTCCGAGTCGGTGCCCGCGATCGAGACGGGCCTCGTCTGGCGGACCGCGGAGGTGAGCCCGGTGCTGGCGGGTTTCATCGACATCGTGCGGGCGCATGCGGCGACCGTCGAAGCGCAACAATCCGCCACGCCGCGCCTATAGACGCGTCCGCGCGAACGCATTGCCGGCCGGACCGTCCAATGCATGCACCGCAAGCTGCGGGCAGCGCCGCCCGTTACTAGACATTTCGCTTCTGAACCTGAACTGCCCATAACAACACGATGCTTATTCACCCCAATTTCGACCCCATTGCCATTCATCTGGGGCCGCTCGCCGTGCGCTGGTATGGACTGATGTACCTCGTCGCGTTCATCGCGGCGATCGTGGTCGGCCGGTTGCGGCTGCGTTTGCCGTATGTCGCCGCGCAAGGCTGGACCGCCAAGGATATCGACGACATGCTGTTTTACGGCGTGTTGGGCACGATTCTCGGCGGCCGCCTCGGCTACGTGCTGTTCTATAAGGCGAGCTTTTATTTCGCGCATCCGCTCGACATCTTCAAGGTCTGGGAAGGCGGCATGTCGTTTCACGGCGGCTTTCTCGGCGTGACGCTGGCCATGGTGCTGTTCGCGTATCAGCGCAAACGCTCGTGGCTGCAGGTCACCGACTTCGTCGCGCCGATGGTGCCGACCGGGCTCGCGGCAGGGCGTCTCGGCAATTTCATCAACGGCGAGTTGTGGGGCCGCGTGACCGATCCGTCGGCGCCGTGGGCCATGCTGTTTCCGGGCGCCGCGCCCGACGACGCCGCGTGGCTCAGCGCGCATCCGCAACTGGCCGCGCAATGGCACCTGAACGAAGTATTCGCGCAATATCACATGCTGCCGCGCCATCCGTCGGAGCTGTATGAAATCGCCCTGGAAGGCGTCGCGCTGTTCTTCGTGCTGTTCTTCTTCTCACGCAAGCCAAAGCCAATGGGCGCGATTTCCGCCGTGTTTCTGATCGGCTACGGCCTCGCGCGCTTCACGGTCGAATTCGCGCGCGAGCCGGACGACTTCCTCGGCCTGCTGGCTATGGGCTTGTCCATGGGCCAATGGCTGTCGCTGCCGATGATCGTCGTCGGTATCGGCATGCTGGTGTGGTCTTATCGCCGCGCGCGCCACGAACCGGCGCAGGCGGTCAGCGCGAACTGACCGCTACGGTTTATCGTGGCGAGTGGTCAATGAGAAAAGCCGCGCGAGCGGCTTTTCTTTTACTGCGTCGAAGCAGTGCTTCTACCACCAGGAAGCGTTATTTCATCTGCACCGAGCCGGACACATTGACGGTTACCGTCGACGTTCCGCCTTCGATCGGCACCGGTGCCGCGGCCTTTGCGTCGGCGCCCATGGCGCGCGCGCTCATCATCATCACCGGACGCGGCATCACGCCGTTGTGGCCGACGTTGACCTCGCGAATCGAATAACCGCTGTAGCCGAACGCCTGCGCGGACGAAGCGGCCTGCTCGCGGAACGACTTGATCGCTTCGCCGGTGAGCTTCTGCTCCGCCGCGCGCTGCGCTTCAGGCGAGAGCGAGAACTGCACATTGCCGACCTGCATGATCGATGCCATCTGACCCGCGAGCTTGGACACCGCGGCGAAGTCGTGCGATTCGAGTACGATCTCCGTGCGGCCGCGCCATGCGGAAATGCGCCCGTCACGGTCGGTGGACGGATAGATCGAGAACGAGCCCGTGCGCGCCGTCACGCCGCTCACACCCTTGGCTCTTTGCAGCGCCGAATCGGCGCGCTGGTTCAGCGTTGACGTGAGCGCCGACGGATCGCTCGCTTCCTGCTCGTAGAACAGCGTGATATCGACGACGTCTTGCGGCACTTCAGCGCTGGCCTGCGCGTTCAACGACAGCACGCCGGCCGGCTGATATTGGCCGGTGCTTTGCGCGCGTGCCATGGCCGGCGTCAGTGCGAGCGCGGCGGGCGCGGCGCAGACGAGGGCGAAAGCGAGTGCACGTGCGGTGTTTTTCGTCATTGTTGGACTCCTTGCTTGAACAGGTTGTGCACGATTGGTGCAACCGCCGCGCCGTGGCATGGCGTTTGCGAGATCGTTAGGCGCTTGTAACCTGAGCTTGGTTCCCGGGTTTGACGTTGCTTTAACGTTTGCGTGCGCACAAATACACGCCACGCATTCATCAGGCATGCACGATCAGGCGAGCCGCTTGGTGATGAATCGCCATTCGGCCTCGGTCACCGGTGTAATCGACAGGCGGTTGCCTTTGGCGAGCACGCGCATGTCCGCGAGTTCGTCGTGCTCGCGTAACGCGGCGAGCGGGATAAGCGGAATCTTCTTCTTGAACACCACATCGACGAGCACCCAGCGGGGCGTTTCCTGCGACGACTTCGCGTCGTAGTAGGGACTCTTCTTGTCGAACTGCGTCGGGTCGGGATACGCAGTGGACGATACCTCCGCAATGCCCGCGATGCCAGGCTCCGGACAGCTCGAGTGATAGAACAGCACACCGTCGCCGACCTGCATCATGTCGCGCATGAAATTGCGCGCCTGATAGTTGCGCACGCCGGTCCACGGCAATGTGCGATGCGGTGCCTTGGCGAGATGGTCGATGCTTGCTTCGTCCGGTTCGGACTTCATTAGCCAGTAGCGCATGAATCGAATTGAACGTTAAGGGGTTGAAGATGCGGAAGAAATCGGCCAACAAAAAACAGCGCCCAAAGAAAAACGGCACCGAACCGAAGTCCGATGCCGTTCTAAATAAGGTCCCCGCCTTAGCCGCTAGGCCGGCATCCTGAACCGGGGGTTCAGAATTGGTCGCAGTTAGCAACACTTCGGGTACATCAGACAGAGTGACGCGCACACCCGTGCTACAAATTTCCGCAACCGTGCACATGGCATTGGTTCAAGGAATATATGACCTTGGCGAACCAGGCAGGGAAGCTAAACCGATGAAGCTGAAAAACGAACTACCGATTGAACTCAAACGTTTGCTGAATCTTGCACACCTTGTGCTCACACATTCCGTTTGAATCCGCCGCCGATCTCAGGACCGGCAGCACGATAACACATGTACCTTATTGCACGCTGTACTGCTCAATCACAGTACCTAGTTGTTCGTTCATTTGATGCATTGTACGCCGGATTTCTTCAGCGGGAAATGCTTCTCCGTGTCTCACGCTCGATTGCAGTCTAAGCAGTTCCGATGCCAGCGACAGCGCAGCCATGACGGCAATGCGATCCGTGCCGCGCACGTTGCTGTTATTGCGGATCTTCGACATTTCGGCGTCGACGCGTGCAACCGCTTCGAGCAGCGCCGCTTCCGTTTGCGGCGAGCAGGCGAGGCGATAGGGCACGCCGAGAATCGATACTTCGATCTGCTTGGTGGTCATGCATTTTCTCCGTGGCGGGTCACGTCGCTCCCGGCTTCGGCTACTTGCTGAGCCGGCTCGAGCAGATCGAGCTGGTTGTCCGGCTCACTGTGCGCGCGCGCACGCGGCAGCTTCTCGAGGATCGCGTTCAGGCGCACTTGTGCGTCGTCGATCTTCGCCGAAAGCGCGTCGCGTTCCGCCTGCAGCGCGTTACGTTCCTCGCGCAGCATTGCAAGTTCCGTGCGCGTGGCTTCGGCGTCGGCGCGCGATTGCGCGAGTTGCTCTTCGAGCGCGAGTCGCGCCTCATTGTGGCGCTGGCTGATCGCGATCAGCTTGCCGATATTTTGTGAAAGTGTTTCGAGTTCGGTGAGCATCTGCTGCGTCCTCTAAAGACATCGCATTTTAGCGCGGAATGTCGCAGGTTCCGACAATTGTCTCGTTTCGAGACGTAACAACATCGCTTTGTGCAGGCTTTTTATCGACCATATGATGAAAAAGTACTCACGCGTCGGACAAGAGCCTGCACTTAACAGAACACATGGCCTGCGATCTCACCATTCTTGACGGACTCCGAGGCCGCTCCTAAACTGCCCGCACTCTGGTGCCCGCGTGCGGCTTTTTTTCAACGGCCCACGCAGTTAAACGGGAAGCAGGGCGCGCGGTTCATCTGGATTCAGCTAAACGCGCCAACCTGCGCTGCCCCCGCAACGGTAAGCGACCGCATTCGTCATGCAAGTCGATCCCGCTCGCGAGCTGGAAGTTCAACTCGCGAGTGTGCCACTGCGCGTCTCGCGTGGGAAGGCGGGATCGATGCGTCGCCAGCCCGGATACCGGCCAGAGGGAGAGGCACGTCCCGCGCGAAAATGTTAAATACGCGGGCGCCTCGTTACGCATCGGCCTGCGGGGAAGCGGGCCGCGCACGCTATCCACAGGACGTTCACCCCATGCTGTCCCCCTTCGCCCGCGCGGTGCTGCTCGCCTTTGCGAGCCTGCCGATCGTCGTGCACGCGCAAGTCGCGTCTTCATCTTCTGCTTCATCTGCTTCGTCTCCGTCGGCGGATTCTTCGAGTTCGGTGTCCTCTTCGGCGGTGCTGTCGCCCGTGGTGGTGACCGCGGATCGCGCGCCGCAAGCGCTCGCCGACACGATCCCGCAGACCTCGCTGTTCGATCAGCAGGATATCGCCGACACCACCGCGACCGATTTGCCCGGCCTCCTGCAACTCGCGCCCGGCGCGCAAATCTCGCGCACAGGTGGCCCCGGTTCGACGACGAGCCTCTTTTTGCGCGGCGCGTCGTCGACGCAATCGCTGCTGCTGATCGACGGCGTGCGCGTCGATTCGGTGAGTCTGGGTGCGTCGCAACTCGCGCAGATCCCACTCGACCAGATCGATCACGTGGAGGTGGTGAACGGCAACGTGTCGGCGTTGTACGGCTCGGGCGCGATCGGCGGTGTGGTGCAGGTGTTCACGAAAAACGGCGGCGATCACCCGCCGCGTTTCAATTTTTCGCTCGGCTACGGCAGCTATCACACGCAGACGCAGCAGGCGGGCGTGAACGGTGCATTGGACAAGGACGGCAACACGACCTTCAGCATTTCGCTCGCGCGTTCGAAGGACGACGGCTTCTCGTCGCTGAATACGAAGGAGGCGCCCAGCGCCAATCCGAACGCGAACGGCTATCTGAACGAGAGTATCTCGGCTTCGCTGCGCCACAAGTTCAACGACAAATGGGACGCCGGCGCCAGCTACTTGCAGTCGAATGGCAACAACAGCTACGACAACGCGTACGGCGTGCCGACCGATCTGAACAACCTGTATAGCAAGGTGCGCCAGGTCTCGGTGTTCGCGAACGGCAAGCTGACCGACTGGTGGACCACGCACTTCATCGTCGCAGAAGGCGACGACCGCAGCGTGTCGAACACCAACGGGGTGTACAACGGCCGCTTCGATACAGACAATCGCCAGTACACATGGCAGAACGATTTCGCGCTGGCCGCGCAGCAGAAACTGCAGGTCGGCTATGAGCATCTCGATCAAAGCCTCGATTCGGACACGTTCGCGGCGCCGGACCGTCATGTGGATTCGGGCTTCGTCGGCTATACGGGACGCTTCGGGCGCAACCAGTTTCAGGCCAACGTGCGGCGCGACCAGTATTCCGATTTCGGCGGAGCGAACAGTTACTATCTCGGCTACGGTTTCGACATCACCGGCCATTGGAAGGTGACCGCAAGCTATTCGGATTCGTTTCGCGCGCCGAGCTTTGACGATCTGTACTATCCGATCAGCGGCAATCCGGCGATCCAGCCGGAGCGCAGCCATTCGATCGAAGCCGCGCTGCAGTACGCATCGAATGCGCTCGGCGTGATGCGCCTTTCCGCATTCCAGACGCGCTATTCGAATCTGATTAACTACGAGCAGGTGACGCCCGGCATCTATCTGGCCGAGAACGTCGGCCATGCGAAGGTGCAGGGCATCGAAGGATCGTGGAGCGGCCATGTCGGCAAGACGGACGTGCGCGCGTCGCTGACGCTGCAAAATCCCGTCGACCTCGACAACGATGCCGACCTCGTGCGGCGCGCCCGGCGCTTCGGGGCGCTGACGGTGAACCGCAGCATCGCCGGGTGGCGGGTGGGCGGCGAATGGATCGTGAGCGGCCCGAGCAACGACAGCAGCGGCAAGCTGGGCGGCTATGGCGTGGTGAATCTGTCGGCGCGCTACAACATCACGAAAGCATGGTACGTGGCCGCGCAAATCCAGAATCTGTTGGACAAGGACTATGAAACGGCCTACTCGTATAACTCGCCACGGCGTGGTGCGTATCTCACGGTTGGTTGGCAGCAGCAGTGACGCTTGCGCCCTGTCGTTGAGTTCGCGCAGATGAATCGCCATTCGAGTTCGATGCCCGCGACACTGCGCGTGATGAGCGCGAAGCGCGCGGCCGCGATCTGGCTGGCGCTCGCCCTGATTGCGCTGGCGGTGCTGATGGCGTCGCTCGCGCTCGGCAGCGTATCGCTCGCGCCGATGCGCGTGCTGGCGGCGCTGATGCCGTCGCATGCGCCGTCTGTCGGCGCCGCCGACCTGACTGCGGAAATCGTCCGCACGTTGCGATTGCCGCGCGCGGTGGCCGGCTTTGCCTGCGGCGCGTTGCTCGCGTTGGCCGGCGCGTTGCTGCAGGTGCTGTTGCGCAATCCGCTGGCCGAGCCTTACGTATTGGGCGTATCGGGCGGTGCGGCGAGCTTCGCGTTGGTCGCGATGATCGCCGGTTGCGCATGGTGGATTGTCGACGCAAGCGCATTCGCCGGAGCGTTCGTGTCGATCCTGCTGGTGCTCGGCCTCGCGCGCCGCGAGTTGTGGCGCGGCGAACCGCAGGACACGTCGCCGCGTTTGCTGCTGACCGGCGCGGTGATCGCGGCGGGCTGGGGCGCGCTGATTACTTTGCTGCTCAACCTCGCGCCCGATAACCGCTTGCGCGGCATGCTGTTCTGGCTGACCGGCGACCTCAACGGCGGCGCGATGCCGTGGACGGCGCTCGTCGCGCTCGTCATCGTGCTGGTTGCGATCGTGCCCGCCGCGCCGCGTCTGAATGTGCTGCTGCGTGGCGACGCCGCCGCGCAGGCGTTAGGCGTTGCGGTGATGCCGCTGCGTCTGCGGGTGTATCTGGTGGCCTCGCTCGCGGCGGCCGCGGCGGTGACGACGGCGGGCACCATCGGCTTTGTCGGACTGGTCGTGCCGCACATGCTGCGGCTCGCGTTCGGCAACGATCAGCGCATGCTGTTGCCGGCCGCCGCACTCGGCGGCGGCGTCGCGGTGATGGGCGCGGACCTGATCGCGCGCACCGTGATCGCGCCGGCGCAGTTGCCGGTCGGCGTGATCACGTCGATCATCGGTGTGCCGGTGTTTCTGTGGATGCTGCTGCACAGGCGCCGATGATGCAAACCCGTCACGCTCCTTCTCATGAAGCGACCCTCAGCGCGCAACGTCTGACCTTGCGCGTCGGCGCGCGCACTTTGCTCGATGCCTTCACGCATACCTTCTACGCCGGCGAAATCTGGTGCATCGCCGGCCCGAACGGCGCGGGCAAGACGACTTTGCTCTCCACGCTCGCGGGTTTGCTGCAACCGTCGGCGGGACATGTCGAACTCGATTGCGTGCGCCTCGCCGACTGGCCGCCAATGCCGCTCGCGCAACGGCGCGCGCTGATGCCGCAAAGCGCGCCCGACGCATTCAGCGCGAGCGTGCTCGATATCGTGATGCTGAACCGCTTCCCGCATCTCAGCGGCTGGGGCTGGGAGCGCGAAGCCGATCGCGAAGCGGCGCACGCGGCGCTGGATCTGTTGGGACTCGCCGCATTCGCCGCGCGCGATGTGCTGTCGCTCTCGGGCGGCGAGCGGCAACGTGTGGCGCTGGCGGCGGTGCTGTGCCAAGACGCGCCGTTGCTGTTGCTCGACGAACCGTTGTCGCATCTCGATCTGCATCATCAGATCGACTGCCTCGAAGCGCTGGCCACGTGGACGCGCGAGCCTCGGCGTACAGTGATGTTTTCGTGCCACGACCTGAACCTCGCGCGCCGTTTCGCGACGCATGCGCTGCTGCTCGACGGCGCGGGCGGCGTGTATGCGGGACCGGTGCGCGACGTGCTGACGCAGACGCTGGCGAGCCGTGCATTCGGCTACCCGTTGATTCTGATTCGCGACGGCGAACACGAGGCGCTGATTCCCGCACCGCGCACGCGTCACGAATCGCCTGCCGGCCATGACACGCCGGCAAGCTGATCGCTTCATTCCAACATTCTCTTTCAGACATGCTCATGACTTCATTGCCACGCTTGCCCGGATTGCCCGAAGTCGAACCGCTCGATCAAACGCTGCGTGACGAGTTGCAGCACATTATCGATACCAAGACGAAGCCGCCCGGCAGTCTCGGCCGGCTCGAAACGCTCGCGCGTCAGATGGGCCTGATCCAGCGCACCACGCATCCCACCGTGAGGCGCCCAGCGATGATCGTGTTCGCCGGCGACCACGGCGTTGCCGAGGAGGGCGTGAGCCCTTATCCGCAAGCGGTGACCGCGCAGATGGTCGCCAACTTTCTCGCAGGCGGCGCGGCGATCAATGCGTTGAGTCGCGTCTCGGGCATCGAACTCGAAGTCGTCAACGCGGGCATTGCGACGCCGTTGCCATCCACCGCGGGTCTTATCGACATTCCGGTTATGGCCGGCACCCGCAACTTCGCGCGTGAACCGGCCATGAGCCGCGACCAGGCAATCGCCGGGATGCAGGCGGGCGCGGTGCGCGTGCGGCATCACGCGGCGCTCGGCACCAATGTGATCGGCTTCGGCGAGATGGGCATTGCAAACACCTCGGCGGCCGCGTGTCTGATGAGCCGCTTGTGCGGCGTGCCGATCGACGAATGCGTCGGCCGCGGCACGGGGCTCGACAACGCGGGGCTCGCCAGGAAGCGCAACGTGCTGGCGTCGGCGCTCGCGCGTCACCCTGTGTCCAGCGATCCGCTCGACGTGCTCGCCACTTTCGGCGGCTTCGAGATCGCGATGATGGCAGGCGCGTATCTCGCGGCCGCCGAGGCGCGCATGACGATTCTGGTCGACGGCTTCATCGGCACCTCGGCCTTGCTGATCGCCGACGCCTTCGCGCCGAGCGCGCGCGAGTACTGTGTGTTCGCGCATGCGTCGAACGAAGCGGGGCATCGGCGCATGCTCGATCATTTCGGCGCGCTGCCGTTGCTGTCGCTCGACATGCGGCTCGGCGAAGGCACCGGCGCGGCGCTCGCGGTGCCGTTATTGCGCGCGGCAACGGCGTTCGTCAACGAAATGGCGAGCTTCGAATCGGCCGGCGTCGCGAATCGCGATGCGTGAGCCGTTCGATCTTTCAGACAGAAACGCACGCCTCGCACGATCATGAATCCGCTCGCTGAACTGCGGTACTTCTTCACAGCGCTCGGCTACTTCACGCGCGTGCCCGTGCCGCGCTGGGTCGGCTATGAGCCGCACTATCTGAACGCGGCGGCGCGTTATTTTCCTCTCGTCGGCGTATTGATCGGCGTATTGAGCGCGCTGGTCTATCTCGCCGCGCTGCGTGTATTTCCCGCGGGCGTGGCGGTGCTGTTGTCGATGGCCGCGTCACTGCTCGTGACCGGCGCGTTTCACGAAGACGGCCTCGCCGATTGCGTCGATGCGTTCGGTGGCGCCTATACGCGCGAAGACGTATTGCGAATCATGCATGATTCACGCATCGGTGCTTTCGGTGCTGTCGCGCTCGTCGTCGCACTTGCGTTGAAGTGGCAAACGCTCGCCGCATTGCCGCCGATGCGCGCCGCAAGTCTGATGATTGCCGCGCACGCGGCGAGCCGCACCTGTGCGATCAGCTACCTGGCCACACTCGATTACGTGCGCGCCGAAGGCAAGGCCAAACCGGTCGCGCAGCGCCTGAGTGCCGGGGCGTTCGTGTGCGCCGCGATGTTCGGTTTGCCGTGGTTGCTGTGGCCGAATGGGCTCGCCGCGCCGGACTGGCGCTTCGCGGGTTCGGTGGTTGTGGTTCTGGTCGTGCTTCGTATCGCGATGGGACGTTATTTCGTCAGACGCATTGGCGGGTATACCGGCGACTGCCTCGGTTTCGCGCAGCAAGTTTTTGAATTGAGCATCTACCTGGTGGGGCTCGCATGGATATCGTCCTGATTCGTCATCCCGCGGTCGCGCTCGACGCGGGCGTGTGTTACGGCCACAGCGACGTGGCGCTCGCCGAAGATGCCGAGGTGTCGTCGACGACGCTTGCCCTGAAGCTCGCGACCTTGCAGGTGCCCGCGCCACGCGTGCTGATGTCGAGTCCGCTGAAGCGCTGCTCGGCGCTCGCCGCCGAGTTGGCGAACGACTTCGGCAGCGTGGTCAGTCACGACGACCGGCTGATGGAAATGGATTTCGGCAACTGGGAAGCGCAGCGCTGGGATGCCATCGATCGCGAATTGCTCGACGACTGGGCGGTCAACTTCGAACACGCGCGGGCGCATGGCGGCGAAAGCGTCGCTCAGTTCGTCGCGCGGGTACGGGCATGGCTCGACGCGTTTGCGCTCACGCGAGAGTTGTCGCCGGCTTATGTGGTCACGCATGCGGGCGTGATGCGGGCGATTGCGTCGATCGTGCTGGACGTGCCGCTGGAGCGGTGTTTGCGATGGTCGCTCGATACGACCGGGATCGTCTGGTTGCGTAGAAACGATGAAACGCAGCAGTGGGTGCTGGTGCGGTGGAATGCGTGAGGCGCGTTGCGCTTGATCGTCCTCGCGTTACTGCGCGCCAGGTTTCCTGCGTGAACGCGCCACTTCGAGGTCCTCGCACATTTGCTTCGCGCCTTGCGCAATGCGAGGCGCGGGGCGGTTGATCAGATCGCCGTCGATCGCGAAGAGGTTGTTGTTTGCCACGGCGGTCAGACTCGGCCATGCGCGCCATGTGCCGAGTTGCGGCAAGGTGGTGTCCGGTTTGGTCGCGCCCGGCGCTGCGGTGACGATTGCTTCCGGATTCGCGGCGAGCACCGCTTCCGTCGACACCGTCGGCACCAGCGGCTCGAGTCCGGCGAACACGTTGCGGCCGCCGCACAGCGCGATGACGTCGTTGACCATATGCTTGCCGTTGAGCGTCATCAACGGTTGATCCCACACCTGATAGAACACGCTGACGGGCGTCCGGCTCGCGTACTGGTTGCGCAGTTTCGCGATGTCCTGACGATAGGCGGCCGCCGCCGCATCCGCGGTCGATGACGTGCCCAACAATTGTCCGAGTTTCGTCAGCGACACGGCGACGTCATCGAGATGATGCGGCTCGCTGAAGAACAACGGAATGTGCATCTCGCGCAGGCGATCGAGCTGACGCTGCGCATTACCATGCCGCCACACCACGATCAGATCGGGTTTGAGCGCGACGATGCGTTCGAGATCGAGTGCTTTGTTATCGCCGACGCGCGGCAACTGTTTCGCCTCGGGCGGATAGTCGCTGTACGAGACGGCGCCGACCACTTTCGCGCCGCCGCCCGCGGCATACAGCAATTCGGTGACGTGCGGCGCGAGGCTGATGACGCGTTGCGCGGGAGCGGGCAGCGTGACGGTTGCGCCGGTGTCGTCGGTCACGGAGATGGCGGCGTGAGCGTGATGTGCGGTGATGAAGAGTGCGAAGGCGAGGGCGAGTCGGTTCATCGGTGAGGCTGCGGGGTACGGAATGATTGGGGGAGCGAGTTCGACTTTTTCTGAATCAACCCGCTCGTGTGGGATCGATTTCTCGTACGGCTTCGCGCATGCTTTCTTCGAAGCGTGCCCATTCAGCTTCGCTCGCGGGCAAGCCGAATCGCACGCTGCCCGACGATGTGAATAAACGCGTCCACACGCCACGTCGTGCGAGGGCTGCATGCAGAGCGGCGGCGCGTGGGTCGTCGGTCCACGCGAAAAGCGGCGTGCTGCGGGCGTTGAAACCTTGCGCATGCAACAGACCGGTCAGCCGCGCGCTTTCTGCATCGAGCCGTGTGCGCATATCACGTTGCCAGGCTTCATCGGCGAATGCGGCTTTGACGGCGTGCCGGGCTGGACCACTGACCGTCCAAGCGCCTAGCGTGACGCGCAAACTGTGGAGCAAAGCAGGCACACCGAGTACGAACCCGGCGCGTACGCCGGCGAGGCCGAAGAATTTTCCCGGCGAGCGCAACACGATCAAGCCGTCGCGATGCGTGCTCGCCGCGAGTGAGGCAGACGGCAGCGTATCGGCGAAGGCTTCATCGACCAGCAGCGTGCCGCCGCGCGCGCTCAGCTGTGCATGCCAGTGCCGCAGCCTGGCGGCGCTCAGATGCGCGCCGGTGGGATTGTTCGGATTCACGACGACTACATGCACGAGTGCTTCGGGCAACGTTTCCCGCGCGACGTCGAGCGGCATCACTTCATGGCCGCTGCGCTCGAATGCGGGCGCGTATTCGCTATACGTAAGCGGCGCAATGCCGACGCATGCGCGCGGCAGCAGCGCGGGCAGCGCGCGAATCGCCGCCTGGCTGCCCGCGACCGGCAGCACATGTGCCGCGTCGGGCGCGCCGTAATAGCGCGCGGCGCACGCGGCGAAATCGTCGCCTTCGTCGGGCAGACGGCGCCAGGCATCGGCGGGGACCGGCGGGACCGGATAGCCGTGCGGATTGATACCCGTCGACAGATCGAGCCACTGTGCGTACGGAATGTCGTAGCGCCGCGCCGCTTCGTGCAGATTGCCGCCGTGCACGACCGCATCTATCGCGGCGAATGCTTCGCCGCCCACGTGGACATTCACTGAATCAACCATGAAACGGTACGCTTAACAACGCCAGCACGATCAACACCGCAAGCCACAGAATCACCGTGCGCTCGACCAGCATCAACGCGGCGCTCACGTGACTGGCTTTCGCGGTATGCCCGAAGCCGAGCGTCGGCCGGTGTTCCAGCGCGCCGTGATACACCGCCGGCCCTCCGATCAGCACGTTCAGGCTGCCCGCGCCGGAAGCCATCACCGGCCCGGCGTTCGGGCTGTCCCACCTTGGCGCCTGCTCGCGCCAGCAGCGCCACGCGGTGCGTGTGTCGCCGAGCAACGCGTAGCTCGCGGCGGTCAGGCGCGCGGGAATCCAGTTGAGCACGTCGTCGATACGCGCGGCGGCCCAGCCGTAGCGCAAATAGCGCGGCGTGCGATAACCCCACATCGCGTCGAGCGTATTGGCGAGGCGGAACGCGAGCGCGCCCGGACCGCCCGCAATGGCGAACCAGAATAGCGCGCCGAAGATCGCGTCGTTGCCGTTTTCGAGCGCCGATTCGACGGCGGCGCGCGATAACGCACCTTCGTCGGCGTCCGCGGTTTCGCGCGAGACGATGCGCGCGGTCAGCAAACGCGCTTGCGGGAGATCACGCTGCACCAACGCCTGCGCGATCGGCGCGATGTGCTCGTGCAGACTGCGCGCGCCGAGCGCGAACCACAGCAGCAGCACATGCACCACGCAGGCCGCGTAGAACGGCAGCACGGCGACCAGGCACCATGCGATCAGCACCGGCGGCATGACCGCCAGCGACCACGCCAGCAGACCTTTAAGACGTAGGCGCCGCCCAGTGTTGTAGCGTTTTTCCAGGCGCTTCGCCCAGTTGCCGAAGCCCACCAGCGGATGCGCCGCGCGCGGCTCGCCGAACCAGCGGTCGACGGCGACGCCCGCGGTGGCCAGCGTCACGAGAAGCGGGAGCGAGAGCATTACGCGTGGCTCGCGGTTTTCAGCGCGAGCGGCAAACCGGCGACCATCATCGTGGCCTGAGTGCTCAACGCGGCGATGCGCTGGTTGAGCCGGCCGAGTTCATCGACGTAAAGACGCGTGGCCGCACCGAGCGGCACCACGCCCAGGCCGATTTCATTGCTGACCACGATGAGCTTGCCTTTGGCGTTGATGAGGGCCGCTTCGAGCGCGGCGAAGTGCGCGTGATAGCGCTCGAGCGGCAGAGCGTCGCTATCTGGCGGACACAACAGATTGGCGAGCCACAACGTGAGGCAATCGATCAGGATGCAGTGGCCGGACGCGTCGTTTTGCGTCACGGCGCCAGCGAGATCGACGCCCGCTTCGAACAGTTGCCAATGCCCCGGCCGCCGTTCGCGATGATGCGCGATGCGCGCGCGAAATTCGGCGTCGTCCGTCACGCGCGCGGTGGCGATGTAGGTGACGGGGAGAGCGCTGTCGGCGGCAAGCTGTTCGGCGTGCATGCTCTTGCCTGAGCGGGCGCCGCCGAGTACGAAGGTGAGGTCGCGGGGAGTCATCGCGTGATTGTACCGGCGTGCAGCGCGGGCCGGCGCGATGGGATAATGCCGCGTTCGACGGGTTTGGTGCGAACGACGCGAACTACGCGACGCGAGTGGCATGCATGCGTTTAGCCGCGTTCCACACCCCGCGCGCAGTGTCGCCGCGTCGCCGCTTGCTTCACTGCTTAACCCAATCGACTCACTGTTCACCGCCAAGCCCGAGATTCCGTGACCACCACTTCGACCCCGCCTGTCGCCCTACCTGTGCCGCGCGGCACGCTGATGATTCAGGGCACCACGTCCGATGCCGGCAAGAGCACGCTAGTCGCCGGGCTGTGCCGCCTCGCGCGCCGCGCCGGAGTGCGGGTCGCGCCGTTCAAGCCGCAGAATATGGCGCTCAACAGCGCGGTGACGGTGGACGGCGGCGAGATCGGTCGCGCCCAGGCTTTGCAGGCGATCGCCGCGGGGATTGCCGCGCACACGGATCTGAACCCGGTGCTGCTCAAGCCGACCAGCGACCGCGGCGCGCAAGTGATCATCCATGGCAAGGCGCGCATGAATCTCGACGCGCGCGCGTATCACGACTACAAACCCGTCGCGTTCGAAGCGGTGCTGCAATCGTATGCGCGTCTGCAGGCGGCGTACGAGACGATATTCGTCGAAGGCGCGGGCAGTCCGGCGGAAATCAATTTGCGTGATCGCGATATCGCCAACATGGGTTTCGCGGAAGCGGTCGATTGTCCGGTCGTGCTGGTCGCCGATATCGACCGCGGCGGTGTGTTCGCCCATCTCACGGGCACGCTCGCGTGCCTGTCGGAGAGCGAGCAGGCGCGGGTGCGCGGATTCATCATCAACCGTTTTCGCGGCGACGTCAGTTTGCTGAAGCCCGGCCTGGATTGGCTCGAAGCGAAGACCGGCAAGCCGGTGCTCGGCGTCGTGCCGTACCTGCACGGCCTCACGCTCGACGCCGAAGACATGCTGCCGCCCGAGTTGCGCGCGGCGCATAGCGGCGGCGCGGCACGCATGCTGAGAGTGGTCGTGCCGGTGCTGCCGCACATCAGCAATCACACGGATTTCGACGCGCTGCGCGCGCATCCGCAGGTTGATTTTCACTACGTGCGTAGCGGCACGCCACCGCCGCCGGCTGATCTGATCATTCTGCCGGGCTCGAAGAACGTGCCCGGCGATCTGGCGTTTTTGCGCGCGCAAGGTTGGGACGCGGTGCTGCAAAAGCATTTGCGTTACGGCGGCCGTGTGATCGGCATTTGCGGCGGCATGCAGATGCTTGGGCGTGAAGTGGCCGATCCGCATGGTGTCGAGAGCGCGCCGGGGACGTCGGCCGGACTCGGCTGGCTCGACTACTCGACGGTGCTCACGCGCGACAAGACGCTCAAGAACGTCACCGGGCACCTCGCGTTGCCTGGCTCGCCCGAAGTGGCCGGCTACGAGATCCATATGGGCGAAACGCGCGGCCCCGCGCTCGACACGCCCGCACTGCGCTTGGGCGATGTGCACGCCGCGCATCCCGACGGCGCGATTTCCGCCGACGGCCAGATTCTCGCGACATACGTCCACGGGGTGTTCGACACGCCGGCCGCCTGCGCCGCGTTGCTCGCATGGGCGGGATTGCGCGATGCTGAGGAAATCGACTATCCGGCGTTGCGCGAAGCGTCGCTGGAACGTCTTGCGGATACGCTTGCGGTGCATCTCGATCTGCCGAAATTGTTTGCGGCGATTGGGTGACCTGGCGTCCGGCGCGGCGGGATGGGTGGGCCGATTAAATCCTATCGAGAAATAATCAAAGCTCATAAGACGGTTTTTTGCCTCATATGGTTCGAATAGAGTTCCGATATTGACGGCCGGTTCCAGGCTGTCCCTCTCTCAAGGATCTCGTCATGAACTCGAATCGCTCCGCCGATCTGGCCGCTCTACTTCTTCGCGTCGCCTTGGGCGTGCTGTATCTCGCTCACAGTCTGCAGAAGATTTTCGTCTTCACGCTGCCCGGCACGGCACAGTTCTTCGTTTCGCTCGGCTTGCCGGGTTGGCTCGGCTATGTGACGGCGTTCGTCGAACTGTTCGGCGGCATCGCGCTGCTGCTCGGCGTGCAGGTCCGTTGGGTCGCGCTGGTGCTGCTGCCGTTCATGCTCGGCGCGATGTCGCAACATCTGCATAACGGCTGGGGCTTCGCGTCGCCGCATGGCGGCTGGGAGTATCCGGCGTTCTGGGCGGTGACGTTGGCGGTGCAGTCGCTGCTCGGCGCCGGGGCGCTGGCGTTCAGTGGGGCGAGGGCGCCGCGGGCGGTGGCTGCCTGACCGGCCAGGCCCAGTAGGGCCAAACCCAGTCAAAAAAAGCACGCGCCCGGAAGGCCGCGTGCTTTTTTCATGGCGCGGCGCTCCATTGCGCCGGCTTCATGCATTCAATACAACACCATCTGCGTACAGCGAAACAGCGCCATGGTCTTGCCGTTCGGATCGGTGACGGTGGCGTCCCACACCTGCGTGCTGCGCCCAAGATGCACGCCCGTGGCGACCGCGCGGATCGTTCCCTCCGTCGCCGTGCCGAGAAAATTGCTTTTCAGCTCGATGGTCGTGAAATTGCGTGCCGTCTCCGGCAAGTGGGCGAGGCAGGCGTAACCGCAGGCGGTATCGGCGAGACCGATCACGGTGGCGGCGTGCAAAAAGCCATTCGGCGCGAGCAATTCCGTGCGCACGGCCAATTCCGCGGTCAGGACGCCTTCTTCCAGCGACAGCACATGAACGCCCAGCAAGCCGGGCAGCGAGCCTTTCTGGCGTTCGTGGAGACGTTCGACGGTGTATTCCGGGCGCAGTTTGCTCATGAGATTCGGGTCCTCGATGGAAAAATCGGCGGGCACGCCGGCCGATTAGCCGTTTGGGGGCTTCGGCCAACGTGCATTTCTCGATATTATCAACGGCTGGATCAGCAGGTGGCACTGAACCCGGCACGAATCCGGGCACACTTGCGCATGTCAACGCAACTGCGCGGCAAACCGGCTGGCGGCGCCCAGCCTTCTTTCCGGGAGAATTCATGACGGTGATCGTGGTGGCGAATCCGAAGGGCGGCGTGGGCAAAAGCACGCTGTCGACCAATCTGGCCGGCTATTTCGCCGCAGCCGGCGAATGGGTCGCACTGGCGGACCTGGACAAACAGCAGTCCGCGCACGCGTGGCTGTCGTTGCGGCCCGACACGCTGCCGGCCATCGAAACCTGGGAAGTCAATCAGGACGCGCCGGCCAAACCGCCCAAAGGGCTGGAGCACGCGGTGATCGACACGCCGGCCGGGCTGCACGGCAATCGTCTGGGTATCGCGCTGGATCTGGCGGACAAGGTGATCGTGCCGCTCCAGCCGTCCATGTTCGATATTCTCGCCACCCAGGAATTCCTCGAACGGCTGGCCAAGGAGAAGGCCGTCAGGAAAGGCGCGATCGAAATCGGCGTGGTCGGCATGCGCGTCGATGCGCGCACCCGCTCGGCGGAACAACTGCATCGTTTCGTCGAGGGTTTGAAGTTGCCGGTGCTGGGTTTTTTGCGCGACACGCAGAACTACGTGCAATTGGCGGCCCACGGGCTGACCCTGTGGGACGTCGCGAAAAGCCGTGTGGAGAAGGATCTGGAGCAGTGGCAGCCGATCCTCGAATGGACTAACGGGAGCGGCAAGAAAGGATGAAGCGGGCAGGCGGGCCGAGCGGCCCGCTACACGGTGATGCAGCCCACGTTGTAAGTCTTTGGACGCTTAACGAAGGGCGCACGCCAGTGGTCTACGAGGGCTGAAAGTCCAGACTGACATTTCACGCCCACGCCTTGACCCGGCCAAAAAGAAGCGTTCAGCGCCGCGACCAGACGAGGGCTCAAGCGAACTACAGGGCGTTCAGGTCCAGTTCTGCGTCGGCACGTGATCGCGGCTGCCCTTGATCTTGTTGTTGTCGTCTACGAAAACCAGGTCCGGCTTCCAGCCGGCCTTCAGTTCCGCTTCATCCACCACCGCGAACGCCGCGATGATCACCAGATCGCCCAACTGCGCGCGCCGCGCGGCGGAACCGTTCAGCGAAATCATGCCGCTGCCGCGCTCGCCCTTGATCGCGTAGGTCGAGAAACGCTCGCCGTTGTTGATATTCCAGATGTCGATCCGCTCGTTCTCGACGATATTCGCCGCTTCCAGCAAGTCTTCGTCGATCGCGCACGAGCCTTCGTAGTGCAGCTCGCAGTGCGTGACCGCGACGCGGTGGATCTTCGACTTCAGCATATTGCGTTGCATGACCAATCCTGTGTGATTCTTATGCGTGTCTACGTTATCTGAGACGGCTTCAGATTTCGAGGTTGTCGATAAGACGAGTGGCGCCGAGCTTGGCGGCCGCCAGCACGACCAGTTCCGCGTTCGCGTCTTGCGGACCCGGCGGCAGCAGATTCGAGCGCTTGCGCACCGCGATGTAATCCGGCTGCCAGCCGCGCGCGGCCAAGGCCGCCATCGCCGCCTGTTCGACCTTCGCGAAGTCGCGCTCGCCGGAAAGCACGGCGTCGCGCACGCGATTCAATTCAGCGGCCAGCTTCGGCGCTTCGGCGCGCTCGGCGGCCTGCAGATAGCGATTGCGTGAGCTGAGCGCGAGCCCGTCGGTGTCACGCACGGTTTCGGCGGCGATGATGTCCGTAGGCAGCGCGAACTGGTTGCACATGCGGCGCACGATCATCAACTGCTGGTAATCCTTCTTGCCGAATACGGCGACGCGCGGCTGCACGCACGACATCAGCTTCATCACCACCGTGCACACGCCCTGGAAGAAACCAGGCCGGAATTCGCCTTCGAGGATATCGCCCAGATCGTGTGGCGGATGCACGCGGTACTCCTGCGGCTCCGGATACAGATCCTTTTCCGTCGGCGCGAACAGCACGTAGACGTTTTCCTTCTGGAGCTTTTCGATATCCGCTTCCATGGTGCGCGGGTATTTGTCGAAATCCTCGTTCGGACCGAACTGCAGCCGATTGACGAAAATACTCGCCACCACCGGATCGCCGTGCTGGCGGGCGAGACGCATCAGCGACAGATGGCCCTCGTGCAGATTGCCCATGGTCGGCACAAAGGCCGTGCGATTCTGGCCGCGCAACTGGTCGCGCAATTCATGGATCGAGCTGATGACTTTCATGATCGGACAGGGATTTCCTCGCGCGGCGCGAGACTGGCTGGACGCAAATCCCTACGGAATCGCGCGGGCCGCCGCCTCACTGGTAATGACAGGTTCGGAGCGCGGGATTGTAGTGGATTTGCGTGGCCGCCGCACCGAAAAGAGGCGGCTTTCCCCATCGGGTTAAATCCTGATATGCGGGATTTCGCCCCGTTCGAGGCCGTCAGGCGGGCAGATAGGCGAGGCGCACATAAATCGGCGCGAAGGGTTCTGCCTGGGTGATTTCGACGAGCGTTTCGCGGCACAGCTCGAGCACGGCGATGAAATTCACCACCACCACCGGCACGCCCTTGCTTGTGTCGAACAGGTCGGAGAACTCAATGAAGCGCGCGTTCTGCAGCTGCCGCAGGATCGAGCTCATATGCTCGCGCACCGACAGTTCTTCGCGCGAAATCTTGTGATGCTGGACCAGCTTGGCGCGTTTGATCACGTCGGCCCACGCGGCGCGCAGGTCTTCGCTGTTCACGTCGGGAAAACGCGGCGTGATGCTTTGCTCGATGTAGACCTCGGCGCGCAGGAAATCGCGCCCGAGTTGCGGCAACTGGTCGATACGCTGCGCAGCGAGTTTCATCTGCTCGTATTCGAGCAGGCGCCGCACCAGTTCGGCGCGCGGATCTTCGGCTTCCTCGCCGCTGTCGGCTTTCTTGACCGGCAGCAGCATGCGCGACTTGATCTCGATCAGCATCGCGGCCATGAGCAGATACTCGGACGCGAGTTCGAGATTGGTCTGGCGCAACTGGTCGACATAGCCGAGGTATTGCACCGTGACGTCCGCCATCGGGATGTCGAGTACGTTGAAGTTCTGCTTGCGGATCAGGTACAGCAACAGATCCAGCGGTCCTTCGAACGTTTCGAGAAAGACTTCGAGCGCGTCCGGCGGAATGTACAGGTCCGTCGGCAGCTTGAAGAGCGGCTCGCCGTACAGGCGTGCGAACGCAATGCCGTCGACGGTGTCCGGTGTCGAATCGGTGGCGGGCGCGGCGAGCGCGGCGTCGGCGGGGGCCGGCGGTGCGCCGTGAGCCTCGTCGGCGTGACTCACGCGCTTAGAAGTTTTGATAGTACGAGTAAGGCGTCTGTTCCACGCGCGAGGCTTTCTGCTCGGCGCGTTCTTCCAGGTCGATCGGCTGTTTGTCCCACAGCAGCGCGCGGCCGCGGCGTTGTTCGGCTTCCAGATTGGGTTTCTGTTGCTTGAGCTGGTTCAGGAACTGGGTGATGTCCGATTGATACATGGCTCGACGTCCGTGGTATGGGAATTGGCGGCTGCCCGGCGCGCATTTGCGTAGCTCGCATCTGGGTTGTTTCGTCGCACGGTGCCGCTGCTATTCCATAATTTTACCGCATGCGCGGCGCGGGGTCGAAAAACCGCGGCATAGCCGGGCGGGCGGTGTATGAAAATAGCTGGAACCCGCGTGGCGCGGCGTGCGTCCAAGGCGGGCGCGTTGGCGGCTGGCGTGCCGCGGACGTTGTTTTAGAGATCTGGCGGCGTCGCGCCAATGTGGTCAAATAGCGTGCTTCGGCCGCCGCGGCGCGCCTGAGCGACAAAATTCATCAACCACGGCCGGAGGTCCTGTTTGGCGGGGTGCGCGATCGACAAGCCGCGGCTGCGGCGCGGCAAGGCCGGTTCCGGGTCTGGGCATCGCACGCCCATGCGGCACTGGCCGCGCACGTGGCTGGCATTTGGCCTCGTCATGCTGGCGCTGGCAACCGGCAACGCTCATGCAGCGAAAGCGGCAGCCAGCTACAAGGTCGACATCGAAGCCACGCCGCGCTCGCTGCGCAAGCTGTTGGAAGCGCATCTGGATATCGCGCGTTTCGCCAAACGCCCCGACATCAGCGACGACCAGTTCGAGTTTCTGATCACCGCCACGCCCCAGCAGGTGCGAGATCTGGCCTCCACACAGGGCTATTTCACGCCGGTCGTGCGCACGGATGTGCGTACCGTCGATGATGCGAAGCGCGTCACGGTGAGCGTCGATCCCGGTCCGCAGACCGTCGTCTCTTCGGTTTCGCTGTCGTTTCGCGGGCCGGTGCTGACCGAAGATCCTGAGCAGGAAAACACCGCGCGCTTCGCATTTTCACTGCACGAAGGCGATCCGTTCTCGCAGGGCGGTTGGGACGATGCGAAAAACGCGTCGCTCAAGGCCTTGCAGGCGCGTCGCTATCTGGGCGCGAAGGTCTACCACTCGGAGGCACGAGTCGATCCGCGCACGCACGAGGCCAAACTGTCGGTCACGTACGACAGCGGGCCGACCTTCACGATGGGCAAGCTCGACGTATCGGGCACGCGCCGCTATCCGGAACAGATCGTCGAGAACGTGAATCCGATTTCGGTGGGCGATATCTACGACATTCAGCGCATCACCGAATTGCAGCGGCAGTTGCAGAACACGCCTTACTACGCGAGCGTTGCGATCGACGTGAACAGCGACCCCGCCAAGCCGGTCGAGACGCCGGTGCACGTGAAGGTGTCGGAATATCCGTACAACAGCATTCGAGGCGGCGTCGGCTATTCGACGGACAACGGTCCGCTGGTCCAGGGTTCCTATTCGTATCTCGACACGTTCGGCAAAGCGTGGCCGTTCACCATTCAGGGTCGCGTCGACCAGATCCAGCAATACGGGCAAATCCAGCTCGCCATGCCGCCGGGGCCGCGTGGGTGGACCAATAGCACGCTGGCGTCCTACACCACCACCGACGTATCCGACACGCGTATTTACAGTATCCGCGGCGGCGTGCAGCGAGCCCGGACCTCGCAATTTATCGACTACAACTACTCGCTCCTGTACTACCAGGACCGGCTCGATCAGAATGCGGCGGAGCCGACCACGAGCCGCGCGCTGGTACCGTCCTGGTCGTGGACCCGGCGCCATACCGACGACCCGTTGTTTCCGCGCAGCGGCAACCTGATTCACGTCGAGGCGGGTTTCGCGGTCAAAGGCGTGCTGACCGACCAGACCTTCATTCGCGGCTACGCGCGCGGTCAGCAGTATCTGCCGATCGGCAAGCAAGACCTCGTGCTGATTCGCGCCGAACTCGGCGGCGTGTTCACGAGCGGCCCTTCGAGCGGCATTCCGGCGTCGCTGCTGTTTCGCGCGGGCGGATCGAATTCGGTGCGCGGCTATGGCTATCAGAGCATCGGTAACAGCGTCGATGGTTCGGTGCTGCCCACCAAGTATCTCGTCACGGGCTCGGCCGAGTACCAGCACTGGTTCAATCACGACTGGGGCGCAGCCGCGTTCTTCGACGTCGGCACCGCCACGGACACATGGGGCGAAAAAGTCTTTTATCCCGGTGTCGGCGTCGGGGCGCGCTGGCGCAGCCCGGTTGGACCGGTCAACGTCGATCTCGCCTACGGCATTCGCAACAGGAGCGTGCGGCCGTATCTGACGCTGGGCATTGCCTTCTGATGAAAACCTGCTTCCACATGATCCACGCATGACCACCGACGTTTCCACTCAACCTCCCGTGCAGCCTCCCGGCGCTAATCCGCCAGGAGAGCCGCCGGGACAGCAGCCGCCGCCCGGGGCGCCGCCGCCCAGGCGCCGCCTCGGCCGGTTGCTGCTGAAAACGTTCGCGTGGATGGTGGCCGTGCTGGTGTTGTTGCTCGCGTTGGGAGTGGGTTTGCTGTACGGCGCGTTGACCACCGAGCGCGGCACCGCCTATGCCTGGCAGGCGGCGGTGAAGCTGCTGGGCGGCAAGCTGAGCGGCACGCTGGAGCGAGGGACGCTCGCCAATGGCGTGCAATTGCGGCAAGTACGCTGGCGCAGCCTCGACGGCAGCGGCACCGATATTCAGATCGACCGCGTGGCGGGCCGCTGGGCGCTCGCGCGTGAGCCGTGGCGATTCACGATCGACTATCTGCATATCGGCACGGTGGACGCGCGCATCGGTTCTTCGTCGTCGAGCAGCAGCGGGCCGGTGAAACTGCCGCAGGATTTGCGCTTGCCGATGCAGCTCGACGTCCGCGACGTCCAGGTCGACAAGCTGCTGCTGCATCAGGGCGCGTCGACAACCGAATTCTCGCGCTTCGTCTTTCATGGTCGCAGCGACGGGCGCCATCACGAAGCCGCGATCGAGCGGCTGGATACGCCGTTCGGCGCGGTGACGGCGGCCGCCAAACTCGACGGTGTGCGGCCGTTTCCGTTGAGCGGGGAGATCGGCTATTCGGGGAAGGTGAACGACGAAGCGGTGCAGGTGGGCGGCCATCTGAGCGGCTCGTTGGAGAATCTCATCGCGGAACTCGACGCTAGCGGCATGAAGCTCGCCGGTCATGCGCGGGTCGAGGCTACGCCCTTCGGCGACGTGCCGCTGCAGCGCGCCACGCTGACTTTCGATCACATCAATCCGCAGGCTTTCGCGCCCGGGGCACCGCTGGCCGATCTGGCCGTGCGGGCCGAGTTGCAGCCGGTGGGGCAGGGTGCAGCGGGGGAGGTCGTGCTGGGGGCGAGTGCTGAGAGTGCCGCGAGTGCAACAGGCGCTGCGTCCGGGACAGGCGCGGCAGATGGGGCGAAGGCAGTGAGAAAGCCCGCAAGTTCGGCGAGTGCCGGTAATGCCGCGAACACCGCGAACACCGCGAACACCGCGAACACCGCCAGCGCAGCCGACACCCGCAGCCGCGCCGCCAGCCAAAGTGCCCTCACAAGCGCAAGCCAGGCCGCGAGCGCAGCGCCACCGCCCGTGGCGAAAAACGGAAAAAGCAACCTCCAATCCGCCGCGACATTCGC
The DNA here is from genome assembly GCF_003634175.1 of Paraburkholderia sp. BL17N1. Classification (NCBI taxonomy): domain Bacteria; kingdom Pseudomonadati; phylum Pseudomonadota; class Betaproteobacteria; order Burkholderiales; family Burkholderiaceae; genus Paraburkholderia; species Paraburkholderia sp. BL17N1. The sequence continues at coordinate 373,867 of NZ_RBIW01000001.1, read as the reverse complement.
CGTCGCCGGCCACGTTTCGATCGTCAACGCCAAACCCGGCGCGATCGACCAGAACCTGCTGCCGCTAATCGACGCCAACGCGGACGTGCGGCTCGACGCCCAGGCGCAGCGCATCTCGAACCTCGCCGTGCGGATCGTGAAGAACGCTACGCTCACCGGCGGCGGTACGCTATCCGGCAAGCGCGGACAGTTCGATCTGCGCGTCGCCAATCTCGACCTGAACGCGCTGCAAGCGACGGTGCGCCCCACGCAGCTGTCCGGCCCCATCGGCGTGCGCCTGAACGACGATGTGCAGAGCCTCACGCTCGATCTCGCCGACCCGAAAGCGGCGTTGCGCGCCCAGGGCAAGGTTACATTCGATCCCGCCCGCATGAGCTTCAACGACGTGCGCATCACATCGGGTAAAGGCCGCATCGACCTGTCCGGGGCACTCAAGCACGACGCGAATTCCACCTACAACCTGAAAGCGCAACTGACCGATTTCGATCCGTTGACGCTGACTTCGCAGATGCCGTCGCGTAAGCCGGTAGCCGAAGCGGCGCCGGCAGCGAACCAGGCCAGAAACACCAAACCCGCACAGGCTGCCGCCGCGCAAGCGGGCAGCACGGCCGGCGCAAAATCCGCGGCGCCCGCCGATAAAGCCGCCGCCGCCGTGAAAAACACCGCCAAGGCTGCGGTCAAAACCGAGGTAGTCGAGCGTAAAACGCCGCCGCCAAAGAAACGCGGCGCTCCGCCCGCCCGCAAGATCGAAGCGCGCGTGACCGGCACGCTCACCGCCGCCGGCATGCTCGGTCCAGTCTTCACAACCAGGGCCGAATTCAAGCTCGGTCCAAGCGTCTACGACGGCCTGCCGCTGACCGGCGGCGGAACGATCCAGTTGGCGGGTTCGCGGATTTTGCCGAGCCGCGCGAACCTCTCGGTGGCGGGCAATCAGGTGGATCTGCAGGGCAGCTTCGGCGCACGCGGCGACCGGCTGAAGTTCCACGTCGACGCCCCGGCGCTGGAACGACTCGGCTTCGGTCTCGCGGGACTTATCGCGGCCGATGGCGACGTCACCGGCTCGTTCGCGCATCCGAACGTCGTGCTGAACTACAAGGCGGACAGCGTGGTTTTCAGCAGCAACCACATCGGCCATGCGGAAGGGCACGCCGAATTGCGCGACGGCGCGAACGGCGCGCTCGTCTTCACCACCGACGCGCGCAATGTCAGCGCGGGCGGCGTCGATCTGAGCACGCTCACGGCACGTCTGTCCGGCACGCGCGCCAATCACACGCTCGAGGCCGCGGCCACCGGCAAGCTGCAGGAGCGTCCGCTCGATCTCACGCTCGCCGCCAACGGCAAGCTGACCGAAGCGCGCGACGGCACGCGCTGGGACGGCACCGTCACGCGCTTGCAGAACCGCGGCACGCCGGCGTTGAATCTCGAGTCGCCGCTCGCCGTCAGCGCCGGGCCGGACCGCCTGACGCTCGGCACGACCCGGCTCACGCTCGAAGGCGCGGTGTTGAGCCTGAAAACCTTTGTCTTCGACCACGGCAAGGTACAGTCGGCCGGCAGTCTGACCGGCATCTCGGTCGCGCGGTTGCAAGACCTGCGGCGCGAGATCACGGGCGAGCCGCCGCACGTCAAAACCGATCTCGTGTTCGATGGCGACTGGGACTTCGCGCTCGGCAGCACGGCGACCGGCCACATCCAGTTGCAGCGCCGCAGCGGCGACGTCACGGTTGAAATCGGCCGGGGGCTCGCGTCTCTCGGTATTTCGAGCCTCGCCGCGCGCGCTGAGTTCAGCGGCGGCAACCGGCTCAATGCCACCTTGCACGCGCAGGCGAGCCGCATCGGCGTGATCGACGCCGACGCGCACACCACGCTGGTGATGCGCGACGGCTTCCTGACCCTCAACGAAGACGGCGCGCTCACCGGCAATGTGAACGCCAACGTGCCGTCGCTGAAAACGACCGGCGGCCTGTTCGGCCCGAGCTATCTGCTCGACGGCCACCTCGCGCTCAAGCTCGTGCTCGGCGGCACCGTCGCCAAGCCGAACCTGACCGGCTCGCTGCTCGGCGACGGCTTGTCCGCGACCATGGTCGATCAGGGCGTGCAGTTGAAGGAAGGCGTGGTGCGCATCGCGCTTTCGCACAATCTGGTCGACTTCCAGCAGGTTGAATTTCACGGCGCAAGCGGCACCCTGCGTGCCACCGGGCGTGTGCGTCTGGACGGCGCGGAGCCTGATCTGACCGCGAGCATCGTCGCGGACAAGCTCGAACTGTTTGCGGCGCCGGATCGTAACTTGTCGCTGTCGGGCAGCGCGAGCGTCGCGAACGCGGGCGCGCAGGGCGGCATGGCGATCAACGGCAAATTCGTGGTCGATCATGCGTTGTTCGACATGCCGGAGCAGTCCGCGCCGAAGCTCGGCGACGACGTCGTGGTGGTGCGCCCGGACGGTTCGGTGGCGGGCGAGCGGCCGCGGCCCGTGCCTGGCACCAACAAGCCGATCGGTCCGTTTGCGCCGCGCGCCAATATCGACATCAGCCTTGGCAACAACTTCCGTTTTCGCGGCCAGGGCGCCGACCTGGGCCTGACCGGCACGATCACGGCGATGAGCGCGCCGGATCTTCCGCTGCGCGCGGTGGGGAACGTGCGCGTCACGCAGGGCTCGACCTACACGGCGTTCGGCCGCAAGCTCAACATCGAGAACGGCTTCTTCACGTTCAACGGGCCGGTGGCCAATCCAGGCATCAATATCCTGGCCATGCGCCGCAACCAGCAGGTCGAGGCGGGCGTACAGGTCACGGGCACGGTTCAATTCCCGACGGCGAAGCTGGTGTCCGAGCCGAACGTGCCGGACAACGAAAAGCTCTCGTGGCTGCTGTTCGGCCACGGCACGGATCAGGGTAACAACCTCGGTCAGCAAAGCACCATGACGACGGCGCTCGCGCTGCTCGGCAGCGCGAGCGGCAAGCGGATCGCGCAGACGTTCGGGCTTGACGAATTTTCGGTCGGGCAAAGCGAAGTCGGCTTGACCGATCCGCAAGTGGTGATGGTGTCGAAGGCGATCAACGAGTGGCTCGTGATCGGCTACGAACAGGGGCTGCAGTCGGCGAGCAATGCGATCAAGGCGACGGTCAACCTGACGCGGTACTGGTCGGTCGGGGCTTACGGCGGCACGTTCACCGGCGTCGAACTGTTTTACACGCGGCGCTTCGACCGGATTCGCTGGTGATGGGTCGATTGGCTGCGCTTGAATCTTCGCGCTTGGGGTCAAAAAAACGGCACGCCTTTTTAGGGCGTGCCGTTTTTTTCATGCTTGCTTGCTGTGTGAGACGCCGCGCGCTTCTTACTTCACGCGCATGCCCGGCTTCGCGCCGCTGTGCGGCTCCAGGATGTACAGGCCCGGTTCCGCTTTCTCGTCGGTGGCGGAGGCGGCCAGCACCATGCCTTCGGACAGGCCGAATTTCATCTTGCGCGGCGCGAGGTTCGCGACCATCACCGTCAGCTTGCCGACGAGTTGCTCCGGCTGATACGCCGACTTGATGCCCGAAAACACGTTGCGGGTTTTCTCTTCGCCGATGTCGAGCGTAAGCTGCAGCAGCTTGTCCGATCCCTCCACCGCCTTGCACTCGACGATCTTCGCAATGCGCAAATCGATTTTCGCGAAGTCGTCGATCGAGATGATGCCGGACGTTTCGTCCTTGTCGGCGGCGGCTGCTTTCGCTGTCTTCGACTTGCCTTTGGCATCGGCCGGCGCGGTTGCTTCCGGCGTGGCTTGCAGCGAGTCGCGATTGGCGGCGATCAGCGCGTCGATCTGCTTCGAATCGACGCGCGTCATCAGATGCTTGTACGCATTGATCGGGCGCGTGAAGCTAAGCGGCACGTTGGCATCGGCCCATACCAGCGGTTCGATGCCGAGGAAGCCTTCGACCGCTTCGGCGAGCTTCGGCAGCACCGGCTTGAGCGCCAGCGACAGCAGACGGAACGCTTCGATGCTCACGCTGCAGGTTTCATGCAGCGCGACGCCGTTCGCCGGATCTTTGGCCTGATCCCACGGCTTGGCGGTATCGACGTATGCGTTCACGGCGTCGGCCAGTTCCATGGTCTGACGCAGCGCGCGGTTGTACTCGCGCGCTTCGTAGTTCGCGGCGATTTGCGGCACGGCGGCACGCAGCGAGGCGAGCAGCGGATGCTGCATCGCACTGTCCTGCACGCGGCCGTCGAAGCGCTTGATCAGGAAGCCGGCGGCGCGGCTCGCGATGTTCACGTACTTGCCGACCAGATCGCTGTTCACGCGCGCCTGGAAGTCGTCGAGGTTCAGGTCGAGGTCTTCCATCGTGCTGTTCAGCTTGGCCGCGAAGTAGTAGCGCAGCCATTCCGGATTCAGGCCCGTGTCGATCACGCTCTGCGCGGTGATGAAGGTGCCGCGCGACTTCGACATCTTCGCGCCGTCCACGGTCAGGAAACCGTGCGCGAACACGTTGGTCGGCGTGCGGTGGCCCGAAAACTCGAGCATGGCCGGCCAGAACAGCGTGTGGAAATACAGAATGTCTTTGCCGATAAAGTGATACTGCTCGGCGGTTGAACCCTTGCGAACCCACGCGTCGAAGTCGAGGCCGCGTTTTTCGGCGAGATTCTTGAAGCTCGCGTAATAGCCGACCGGTGCGTCCAGCCACACGTAGAAATACTTGCCCGGCGCGCCCGGAATCTCGAAGCCGAAATACGGCGCGTCGCGCGAGATGTCCCAGTCGGCGAGCTTGGCTTCGCCAGCGTCGCCGAGCCACTCGCGCATCTTGTTGGTCGCTTCCGGCTGCGCAAGGCCGCCCACCCATGCGCGCAGGAAATTCTCGCAACGCGGATCGGAGAGGCGGAAGAAATAGTGCGTTGACGTCTTGCGAATCGGCGTGGCGCCGGAGACGACCGAGTAGGGATTGATCAGCTCGGTGGGCAGGTAAGTCGAGCCGCATACTTCGCAGCTGTCGCCGTACTGGTCTTTGGCGCCGCATTTCGGGCATTCGCCCTTGATGAAGCGATCCGGCAGGAACATTTCCTTGACCGGGTCATACGCCTGTTCGATATCGCGCGCGTCGATCAGGCCCGCTTCCTTCAGAGCCAGATAGACGTTTTCGCTGAGAACGCGGTTCTCTTCGGAGTCGGTCGAGTAGTAATTGTCGAACGAAATCCCGAAGCTGTCGAAGTCGCGCTTGTGTTCCTGCCAGACGCGGTCGATCAGCTGCTTCGGCGTGAGACCTTCCTTCTCCGCGCGCAACATGACGGGCGTGCCGTGCGTGTCGTCGGCGCCCACGTAATAGACCTCGTGTCCGTGCATTCGCAACGTCCGGACCCAGATGTCCGTCTGGATATATTCGACCAGGTGGCCGATATGGATTTGCCCGTTCGCATACGGAAGGGCCGACGTGACGAGAATCTGGCGACGGCCTGACGGCGCGCCTGCGGAGAGATCGGTTACGGGTGCTGACATAAGGATGGCGGGAGCCTGCGGTGGGACGAAAGGTTGATTCTAGCAGGGCAGGCGCCCGGCGCGGGGCGGGCCGCCTGGGCGCGGCGTGAGTCGCTGCGGGCCGGACGGTGTGTAAACCGAGCGCCCAAAAAAAACCGGGGCTATTAACCCCGGAGCAACAACGACAAGAGGAGAATGGTGACGCGGCGGCTTCGCCAGCCACGTACCGTAAAGACAGACAGCGGATTTTCGGCAGAGTTCGAAATTTTTTTCGTTCCCCTGCGAGTTTCTTTTCCGCCGCCTTTCACGGCTTTCCAAAGCATAACGGTCGCCGAAGGTCCAACCCCGGCGACCGGCTTTCTCAATCTCCCTCGGTCTCGTCCTTATTGCGTGGTGTGCTGAGCCGTAGCGCGCAGATAGATTTCCACGCGGCGGTTCGCGGCACGGCCGGCTTCAGTGTTGTTGTCGGCGATCGGCTGGTTCTGGCCCATGCCTTGTGCCGACAGGCGTTGCGGCGCGACGCCACGTTGGCCCAGGTAACCCGTCACGCTTTCCGCACGGTTCACCGACAGCGTCTGGTTGTAGGCCGGCTGGCCCGTGCTGTCCGTATAGCCGATCACTTGTGCGATCAGTTCCGGATTCTGCTGCATGGTTTGCGTCAGTTGATCCAGCACCGGCGCGAACGACGGCTTGACTGCGTAGCTGTTGGTGTCGAACGTGACCGAACTCGGAATGTTCAGCTTGAGCGAACCGTCCGGCTGTTCGGTGATTTGCGTGCCGGTGCCCTTGGTGGCGCCCGACAGCTTGTTGTGAATGGCTTGCCAGTTGTAGCCGGTGATGCCGCCCACCGCCGCGCCGACGCCCGCGCCGATCGCCGCGCCCTTGCCGCCGCCGAAGATCGCGCCCAGCGCCGCGCCAGTGCCGGCGCCCACACCAGTACCGACAGCCGTGTTCGTGCCCTGCTGGCTGGCGCAGCCGGCCAGCAATGAACCGGCAACCGCGAAGACTGCTAGGCGAGTCATGATTTTTGCATTCATTTTTGATTCCTGTTGAGTGAAGCGAGTCAGGCGAGCAAGGCGCGATCAAATAAATATATCTGGCGAAGATGACGGCAATGAAGCCGTCGGTTCACCAATACGAAAAGTCTTACGCCCTGTTCAGCCTCGGTCCGACAGTAAAAAAGGGTCTTCCGGCACGCCGTGGCGTCAGCCACTACAATAATGACTGAAGCACGCAGCGATGCGGCCCCATGGCGTTCCGCCTGCCCGAAGGGTGCCCGGCACGCCTGGTTTTCGCAATGCTGTCTAACAATTTCTTTCAAATTCCGGCGCGTGGCCGAGACTTCGATTCCGCTGCGCCGCAGGTGTTCCCCACGGAGTGTCAATGAGTATCGATCGGGCATTGGTCGACGCTGCCCTCGCAGCCGTCGCTGACCCCAACACCGGCAGGCCGTACGCAGCCGCCAAGAACATCAGGAACGTCGCCGTGCAGGGTGACACGGTCAGCGTCGAGGTGGTACTCGGCTATCCGGCCATGCGCCAATTCGACGCGATCCGCGCGCAATTTTCCGATGCGCTGCGCGCCGTGCCGGGCGTGGCGGACGTGCGTGTCCAGCTGTCGCAGCAGATCGCGGCGCATACCGTGCAGCGTGGTGTGAAACTGTTGCCGAACGTTAAGAATATCGTCGCGGTGGCGTCGGGCAAGGGCGGCGTCGGCAAAAGCACGACTGCCGTGAATCTTGCGTTGGCGCTGGCGAGCGAAGGCGCGTCGGTCGGTATTCTCGACGCGGACATCTACGGCCCGTCGCTGCCGATGATGCTCGGCATCGTCGGCCGCCCCGAGTCGCCGGACGAGAAGTCGATGAACCCGATGACCGGCCACGGCTTGCAGGCCAATTCGATCGGCTTTCTGATCGAGCAGGACAATCCGATGGTGTGGCGCGGTCCGATGGCCACTTCCGCGCTCGAACAACTGCTGCGACAGACGAACTGGCACGATCTGGACTACCTGATCGTGGACATGCCGCCAGGCACCGGCGACATTCAGCTCACGCTCTCGCAACGCGTCCCGGTGACGGGCGCGGTGATCGTCACCACGCCGCAGGACATCGCGCTGCTCGACGCGAAGAAGGGCCTCAAGATGTTCGAGAAGGTGGGCATTCCGATTCTCGGCATCGTCGAGAACATGGGTATGCATATCTGCTCGAATTGCGGGCACGAAGAGCATATCTTCGGCGCCGGCGGCGGCGAGCGCATGGGCAAGGAGTACGGCGTCGATGTGCTCGGCAGCCTGCCGCTCGACATCGCGATCCGCGAGCAGGCCGACTCGGGCAAACCGACCGTGGTGGCCGACCCGCAGGGACGTATCGCGGAGATCTATCGGTCGATCGCGCGCAAGGTGGCGGTCCATATCGCCGAACGCGCTCGCGACATGACGTCCAAGTTTCCCAATATCGTGGTCCAGAACACCTGAGGAAACGCGCGCTGCACTAAGTTTTTTGCCGCGCGGGAAGGCTCCTCGAGGATCACGCCCTCCGGCTGGCGTGACGCGCCGGGTTCGAGAGGCCGCGCTTGATCAGCCGTTCGGACAAGGGGCCAAGGCGTCTGTTTTGGCCTGGTCTCGCGGTATCATGTCGACTTCACAAGTTCGGCTCGGCGGCCGCAGGGGCGGCCACCAGGCCGGCAAGAGGATCGCATGGGAAAACGAATCGACGGGCAGGCGGTGCATGCGTTCATCGTCCTGGCTGCCAGCAGTGTGCTGTTATGCGGCTGTAGCGCGTTCCTGAGACCACAGGAAAAACGTGCGGACGCGCAGTTGCTGCCCACCGTGGGCAATCAGGCGCGCGGTCTCGTCACGTTCATCGAGCGCTCGGACGGCGTGCAGGTCACCTACAATCTCGCGGGCATGCAGCCCAATAGCGACCACGCGTTGCAAGTGCACGAGCGCGGCGACTGCAATGCCGCCGACGGTTCCAGCGCCGGTCAGGTGTTTTCGCCGGCCGCCGAGCGTCTGAAATCGGGCGCGCGCGTCGAGGGCGACCTCGGCAATATTCACGCGGACGCGAACGGCGTGGCCACGGGCTTCATCGTTGCACCGGACGTCTCGCTCGACGGCATCCGCTCAGTGTTGCAGCGCGCGGTTCTGCTGCACCACGACGCGACCGATCCCTACGCCTATCCGCAACATGGCGCGGGTCCCGCGCTCGCCTGCGGACTGATTCGCCAGTGAGCGTTGGGGAAGCTGCGTGATCAAGGCCCGGGTACGGGCCGCCAGCGTCCGGTCGGGCGGTCTTGGGGCAGGCATCGGAGCGCTCTTCAAGCCAAGCTGCGGCACCATTCTCACGATCGCGTAAAATGAGCGCCTTTCGTTCGGCGGGCTCGCCGGAAGGCCTGTTCTGCCGCATGGGCGGGACGCGCCGAAGGGCAAGCGTAGGGCGCCTGAACCGCACGCCGCCCGGGCCGCTTCCGCGGAGTCAGCGCAAAGCAGGCGCGCAGCAAGCCGAAAGTGACCCGGCAGTTACCGGGTTGTTATCCGTCACATCTCTGTCATTCACGTCGAGCAGCGTTCACCTATGACTATCAAATCCGACAAGTGGATCCGGCGCATGGCCGCGTCGCACAACATGATCGAGCCGTTCGCGCCCGATCAGGTTCGCGTCTCCGAAGACGGCCGGAAGATTGTCAGCTACGGCACGTCGAGCTACGGCTACGACATCCGCTGCGCCGACGAATTCAAGATCTTCACGAACATCAACTCGACTATCGTCGATCCGAAGAATTTCGACGAGAAGTCGTTTGTCGACTTCAAGGGCGACGTCTGCATCATCCCGCCGAATTCGTTCGCGCTCGCGCGCACGGTGGAGTATTTCCGCATTCCGCGCAGCGTCCTGACCGTGTGTCTGGGCAAGTCCACGTATGCGCGTTGCGGGATCATCGTCAACGTGACGCCGTTCGAGCCGGAATGGGAAGGGCACGTCACGCTCGAATTCTCGAATACGACACCTTTGCCTGCGAAAATCTACGCGAACGAAGGCGTCGCTCAAGTGCTGTTTTTCGAGAGCGACGAAATTTGTGAAACGTCGTACGCGGATCGCGGCGGCAAATATCAAGGTCAGCACGGCGTCACGTTGCCGAAAACGTGACGCCGGCAGCGCACTGACCCACCAGCTATACCGGGTGACCGCTGCCATTGACAGAATGCAGCGGTCGTTCTTTTTGGAGAATCGCCCATGAAGTTTCGTTTTCCCGTCGTCATCATCGACGAAGATTTCCGCTCCGAGAATATCTCGGGTTCCGGCATCCGCGCTCTGGCCGAAGCCATCGAGAAAGAAGGCGCGGAAGTGCTCGGGTTGACGAGCTACGGCGATCTGACGTCGTTCGCGCAGCAGTCGAGCCGCGCCTCGTGCTTCATCCTCTCGATCGACGACGACGAGTTGCTGCCGTACGTCGATAACGTGGTGGTGGAAGGCGAAACGCCGGAGCTGGCCGCGGCGATCGTCGCGCTGCGGGCGTTCGTGACCGAAGTGCGCCGCCGCAACGCCGACATTCCGATCTTCCTGTACGGCGAAACGCGCACCTCGCGCCACTTGCCGAACGACATCCTGCGCGAACTGCACGGCTTCATCCACATGTTCGAGGACACGCCGGAGTTCGTGGCGCGCCATATCATCCGCGAGACCAAGGTGTATCTGGATTCGCTCGCGCCGCCGTTCTTCAAGGAACTGGTGCAGTACGCGGACGAAGGCTCGTACTCGTGGCACTGCCCGGGACACTCGGGCGGTGTCGCGTTCCTGAAGAGTCCGCTCGGCCAGATGTTCCACCAGTTCTTCGGTGAGAACATGCTGCGCGCGGACGTGTGCAATGCCGTGGACGAACTTGGCCAGTTGCTCGATCACACCGGACCGGTCGCGGCTTCGGAACGCAACGCGGCGCGCATCTTCAGCGCGGATCACGTGTTCTTCGTGACCAACGGCACGTCGACCTCGAACAAGATCGTCTGGCACGGCACGGTCGCGCCGGGCGATATCGTGCTGGTGGACCGCAACTGCCACAAATCGATCCTGCACGCGATCACGATGACCGGTGCGATTCCGGTGTTCCTCACGCCTACGCGCAACAACTTCGGCATCATCGGGCCGATTCCGCGTAGCGAGTTCGAGCCGGAAAACATCAAGAAGAAGATCCTCGCGAATCCGTTCGCCCGCGAAGCGCTCGCGAAGAATCCGGATCTCAAGCCGCGCATTCTGACGATTACGCAAAGCACCTACGACGGCGTGATCTACAACGTCGAGATGATCAAGGAGATGCTCGGCGACTGGCTCGACACGTTGCACTTCGACGAAGCCTGGCTGCCGCACGCGGAATTCCACGAGTTCTATCAGGATATGCACGCGATCGGCGCGGGGCGTCCGCGGATCGGCGCGATGGTGTTCGCCACGCACTCCACGCACAAGCTGCTGGCCGGCATTTCGCAGGCTTCGCAGATCGTCGTGCAGGATTCGAAGAACAGCCGCTTCGACAAGCATCGCTTCAATGAAGCGTATCTGATGCACACATCCACCAGCCCGCAGTACGCGATCATCGCCTCGTGCGATGTGGCCGCGGCCATGATGGAAGCGCCGGGCGGCCCCGCGCTCGTGGAAGAATCGATTGCCGAAGCGCTCGATTTCCGCCGCGCCATGATCAAGGTCGACGCCGAATACGGCGACGACTGGTTCTTCAAGGTGTGGGGCCCGGACCAGTTCGCCGAAGAAGGCATCGGTTCGCGCGAAGACTGGATGCTGCGCCCGAACGACGCGTGGCACGGCTTCGGGCCGCTTGCCGAAAACTTCAACATGCTCGACCCGATCAAGGCGACCATTGTCACGCCGGGCCTGGACATGGGCGGCGGCTTCGGCGAGACGGGCATTCCGGCTGCGATCGTCACGAAGTACCTGGCGGAACACGGCATCATCGTCGAGAAGACCGGGCTGTATTCGTTCTTCATCATGTTCACGATCGGCATTACGAAGGGCCGCTGGAATTCGATGGTCACCGAACTCCAGCAATTCAAGGACGACTACGACAACAACCAGCCGTTGTGGCGCGTGCTGCCCGAGTTCGTCTCGCATCATCCGATGTACGAGCGCATCGGCCTGCGCGATCTGTGCCAGCAGATTCATAGCGTCTACCGCGCGAACGACATCGCCCGATTGACGACCGAGATGTACCTGTCGAGCATGGAACCGGCCATGAAGCCGTCGGACGCCTTCGCCAAGCTCGCGCACCGCGAGATCGACCGCGTGCCTATAGACGAGCTCGAAGGCCGCGTCACGTCGATCCTGTTGACGCCGTATCCGCCGGGTATTCCGCTGCTGATTCCGGGCGAGCGCTTCAACAAGACCATCGTCAACTATTTGCGTTTCGCGCGGGAATTCAACGAGCGCTTTCCGGGGTTCCATACGGATATCCATGGACTTGTCGGCGAAACGATCAATGGGCGGATCGAATACTTCGTCGATTGCGTTCGCGGCTGATGATGTTGCGGGTGACGTCCCTGTTGGCAACCGGCACTGGCGTTCGCGGCGCGCGGCGCGCGTTCGGTGCGCTGGCGCTGGCTTCGGCGGCGGTGTTCGGCGCGGCGTCGTTGCCGGCGCATGCCGAGGTTGCCGCCGCCGATCCGATCGATGCGTCGATGCGTACGTGCCTTGCGCGCGGCGACATGTCGTCGACAACGGGGCAAGTGCAGTGCATGGACAACGCGCGGATCGGTTGGAAGACCGCGCTCGATAACGCGTGGCAGCAGCTTCAACAGAAGTTGCCGCCCGCGCGGCGCAAGCAGTGGGAAAAGAGCCAGGCGAGCTGGCAGGCTTCACGCGATGCCGAGAAGCAGCTGCTCGCAGCCGTGTTTGCCACGACGCACGGCTCGATGTACGTGCTTGCCGAAGCTGACATGCAATTGCAGCCGGTGCGTGACCGCTCGCTCGCGCTGCGCAGCGCGCTGGCGAAGGCGAGCGCCGGCGGCGATCCGCCGCGCCGTGTGCGCGCGTGCCGCGCGGACGCACAGTGCGAGCATGCGATGTTCGATCTGAACCGCTATTACCGGCGTTTGCAGTCGAAGATGCCGGTGCGTACGCGTCCGACGCTGACACGCGCGCAGAAGGCGTGGACCGCATATCTGAATGCTACGACGCCGGTGGTCGATGAGCGTGGTCGTATCGATATCATCGGCGCGCGGGTGGCGACGCTCAAGCGATTGTCGGAGACGGTCGGCAATAGCTGAGCGTTGAGCGACCGACGATCTGCTTTGGCCGAAGCGATGCTCAATCGAGCATATAGCCTTCTGCTTCTAGGCTTGGCAACTTGATGGCTGGTTCGCCGAGCAGGTCGCGCATTGAGTCCTCGATCACTACGGACATCATGTTGAGCGCGAGGTCGTTGTCGTCGGTGCCGAAAGGCTCTTCGATTTGCGATGCAATGGCTTCGTGCGCCATGAACGTGTACGCCACGAAGACCGCGAAGACGGGCGTGAATATGCCGATACTGTCCACCAGTCCGAACGGCAGGGACGCGCAGAAGAAATACACCGTGCGGTGAATCATCACCGAATAGGCGAACGGCAGCGGCGTTGAAACGATGCGCTCGCATCCGCCGATTACATCCGAGATTCCATTCAGATTTCGATCGAAGGCGATGACGGCCATCGGGTCGATCGCGCCCGTTTTGGCCTGGCGTTGCACCCATTCGCCGAGGCAAAGCAGCAAGGCGGCCGGTTTGTAGCGCGATGCTGCGACGCGGGCGAATAGGGCTGGCGGCAGGCGTTCGGCGAGGTCTTCGGTTGGGTCGCTTTTGCGGAGTTGGTGACGCAGCGCGTGCGGGAGGGCGCTGAGTGCTGCCGTAAATTCTTTGAGGTCTTCTTTTTGCAGCTGTTTTGTCGGCAGGGTGAGCGCCTGGCGGATGAGTGAGCGCGATTCGTTCAGCAGTTGACCCCACAGTTTGCGGGCTTCCCACCAGCGGTCGTAGCTGGCGTTGTTTCTGAAGCCTAGAAATACCGCTAACGCTATGCCTATTAGCGAGAAGGGCGCTGTGGTGTTGAGGTTTAGCGAGATCGGGAGCAGGTGGTCGTGGGCTGCTACTGCGACTATCGAAATGCAGAAGATCAGCGCGAGGCGCGGTAGCAATTGCGGGAGGACGGAGCCTCGCCAGGCTAGCAGCATGCGGAACCAATGGACGTGGGGGCGGATGATCATCTGGTTTTTTTGCCTGCGGCGCTTCGGGGTTTCTATTATCGCTTTTTTGGGTGTTGGGGGATGTTTGTGCTTTGGCCTTTCCTTGATTTGTTAGTGGTCCATTAGTGTTGCCCCTGTGCGGGGCAATGCTCTCAACTTAAGCTCCGCTGCATCAAGCAAGTTTGTACGCGAGATGGAAGTGGGGCTTGGCTTTTCGGGGTGGTCTTGGATAGGAGCGTGACGGCTGTATCCGGCATCGGGTCTGGCGGATCAGTTCCAGCACACCGGCGAGGCCGTCCAGACATCGCTGGATGCGCAGAAGACACGCGCCGAGGATGGGCTTGAGTGCGCCCAGTGCATACACCCGGTTGGGACGGCTGGCATGTCTGTCGTCGTGCGGCGCATCGAGATCGCTGAGCAGGGTGAACAGGTTGTCGGCGAGGATTTTTGCGCCGAAGTCGAGCCTGTCAGATTTTTAGTGTGTCGAGGTCATGAGACGATAACGGAAATAACGTCCAATGACCGAAACAACAGTGACCAAGAAGAGCAAGAACCCGAAGGCGCCGAAGCTGTTCCCCGATGAGCTGATCGATCAACTGCTGGCGCAGGTGCAGAACAGGAACGCCGAGTCGGTTCTCGGGGAATCGGGCCTGGCCGGGCGACTGAAGAAGCAACTGGCTGAGCGCATGTTGGCCGCGGAGCTGACGCATCACCTGGAGAGCGAGGCGGAGCAAGGCAGCGCCGGCAACCACCGCAACGGTACGAGCCGCAAGACAGTGCTCACACCCAACGGCGAACTGACGCTGGATATCCCGCGAGACCGGCAGGCGACGTTCGAGCCGCAACTGGTCAGCAAGTACCAGCGCCGGCTGCCGGGATTCGACGACCACGTCATCAGCATGTACGCGCGCGGCATGAGCGTACGCGAGATCCAGGCTCACCTGCTGGAGCTGTACGGCCTGGAAGTGTCGCCCGATCTGATTTCCACGGTCACCGACGAGGTGCTGGCTGAGGTCGAGCAGTGGCAACAACGCCCGCTCGAGGCGATGTATCCGATTGTGTATTTCGACGCACTTCGACTGAAGATCCGCGACGAGGGCACGGTCAGGAACAAGGCAGTGTACCTGGCGCTGGGCATTCGGGCTGACGGCCGCAAGGAAGTGCTGGGCTTGTGGATCGAACAAACCGAAGGCGCCAAGTTCTGGCTGAAGGTTTTCAACGAGTTGAAGAACCGCGGTTTGCACGACATCCTGATTGCGGTGGTCGACGGCCTGCGTGGGTTCCCGGAGGCCATCGAGGCGGTGTTTCCGGCCGCGCAGATCCAGACCTGCATCGTGCATCTGATCCGTAATTCGCTGAATCTGGCGAGCTGGAAGGACCGGAAGCCGCTGGCTACCGCGCTCAGGCCGATCTATCAGGCCGCCTCGGCTGAAGCGGCGGCCGCGGCGCTCGAGGCCTTTGCGCAAAGCGAATGGGGCCGCAAATTCCCTACCGTCCCGGCCATGTGGCAACGCCAATGGGAGCAGGTGATTCCCTTCTTTGCCTATCCCCACGAGGTGCGTCGAATCGTTTATACGACCAACGCCATCGAGAGCATGCACATGCAGTTGCGCAAGATCGTCAAGAATCGTGGCCACTTCCCGAGCGACGAAGCCGCCAGCAAACTGCTGTATCTGGCCTTGCGCAACATTGAAAAGGATTGGAAGATGCCGCCTATCACCTGGCGGCAAGCTGTCAATCAGTTCGCCATTCTGTTCGGTGAGCGATTCACCGCCGCCATCAGCTGAGATTTTTAACCGGCCTCAGCACACGAAATTTCTGACACCTCCCCGAAGTCCTGCTGTAACGCCAGGTAATCGAGGCCTGTGACGGCTTCCAGCCGCAGCCGGTGCTTGAGTCGTTTGAACGCTTCCTCGACCCGCCAGCGCTGATGATAGAGCGCGCCGAACGATGCCGCCGGATAACGCCCGCCATCGAGCAGCGAGGTCATCAGCACCCGCACGCGACCGCCCGGCGTGACGTCGCGGATCAGGCGCACAGTGGTGGGCGTACGCGCCAGTTCATAGTCGCGGGCATCCAGTTCGCTGGGCGCGTCCAGTGTCACCACACGCTCGGCTTTACCGCTGCGGGCAAAGGCGCTGACGCATTTCCAGTTACGCGCATCGACGCGCATGCAGAACGGGATTTCGCGCTGTGCGAGTGCGGCCACCATCGCGTTGCCGATATAGCCGCGATCGAGCAGCAGCAGGTCGGTATGCGGTTGCAGCACATCGAGGGCTTCGAACAGCATCTGCCGCTCGCCGCCGTCGGCGGGATGAAGTGCAGCGTGCAGGGTCAGTTCGGAACCCGGCAGGAATAGCGCAAACGCGTAGTGATCGGCGCGCAGTTCATGGCCGCGACGCGTGCCCACACGCAGGCGGCTGCCATCAGCGGCGACCAGCCTCAGGCCGTGCCAGCGCATCGAATCGATATGGGGTTGGGCCAGCGAGATCAGGCGGGCGCGGGCCAGCTCGAACAGTTCGGCAGACACGCCCCGTCGCGCCTTGCTGAAGGCCTGTGCGCTGACAGCGCGGGTGCGCCCGCCGCGGCTTCCCAGTGCGCCGAATAGCGCGTCAAGTTCGGCCTGCACACTGGCGCACATGCCCGACATCATCAGCGCGGCCATGCGCGGCAAGGTCAGTGTGCGATTGCGGGTAAAGGCGGTGGGAGAACGACGCACGCGATCGGCGAGCGCCGGATCGAACAGGAATTCGGAGAACTCAGCCAGAAGCCTTGAGGACGCTGGTATTTGAGTTCATATCGTTGATTTATCAGTGAGTTATGCGATGAAGTTTACAGGGCTAACGCCCTGTATACAAGCCCTTCGAGGCTTAAGTTGAGAGCATTGCTGTGCGGGGCGGCACCTACTTTTCTTTGCCGGCCGTGTATGGACCGGAGACATGGGTAACAGGTGTGCGGAGACATGGGTAACACTCTGGGCGAGCGAATCGCCTGGAGCCGGTTATGCCCTGGAACCCGAGAGACACCATGAATCTGCGTCTGGAATTCGTTCAGCTGGCCTCGCAGGAAGGCGCCAACCGTCGTGAACTGTGCCGGCGCTTTGGCATCAGCCCGAAGACCGGCTACAAGTGGCTCGATCGCCACGCGCAGGGCGGAGCCACCGCGCTGACGGATCATTCGCGACGGCCCCGGCAGAGTCCGGCACGCGCGACACCGTCGGTCGAGCAGCGCGTGGTCGAACTGCGGCGGGCGCATCCGGCCTGGGGTGGACGCAAGATCAGCCGACGTCTGTGCGATCTGGGTCACACGGACGTGCCCGCTCCCAGCACTGTGACCGATATCCTGCATCGCCACGGGTTGATCGACCCGGCCGCTTCCGACGCCGCCACGGCCTGGCGGCGCTTCGAGCATGCGCAGCCCAACGATCTCTGGCAGATGGATTTCAAGGGCTGGTTCGACCTGCAGGACGGACGGCACTGTTCACCACTGACCATGCTGGACGATCATTCGCGCTACAACGTGACACTCGATGCCTGCATCTGCACCGACACCCGCATCGTCCAGCATCATCTGGAGCGCACGTTCCGCCGCTACGGGCTGCCGCTGCGCATCAACGTGGACAACGGTTCGCCGTGGGGCAGCCCCAGCCAGCCGGGCCAGCTGACCGAACTGGCCATCTGGCTCATCCGGCTGGGCGTGCGACTGTCGCACAGCCGCGTGGCGCATCTGCAGACCAACGGCAAGGAGGAGCGGTTTCACCGCACGCTGAAGGCCGAGGTGATCGCCGGGCGCCATTTCAGGGACCTGCCCAGCGCCCAGCAGGCGTTCGATGAGTGGCGCCCGGTCTACAACCATCAACGCCCGCATCAGGCGCTGGACATGGCGACCCCGGGCACGCGCTATCAACCGAGTCCACGCGCCTACCCCGAAATCCTGCCGCCGATCGAGTACGGCGCAAACGACCACGTGCAGTGCGTGAAGTGGAACGGTGAACTACGCTTCAGGAACCGGCGATTCAAGGTATCGAACGCATTGCAGAACCTGCCCGTGGCCATCCGCGAGCGCGTCGATGAAGAGAGCTGCTACGACCTGTTTTTTGCGCATCACCGTTTCGGAACCATCAACCTGAACCAGCAGGAATGAGCGGATCATGTGTTACCCATGTCTCCGCACACCTGTTACCCATGTCTCCGGTCCATACACCGGCCGCAAAGAAAAGTAGGCAAAAGAAAGCGGCTCACACCGCTAGTTCTTAAGCGGGTCCCCCGCGCAGTCGCGGTAGTGGTGCATCTGGAATCTGTGTTCTCGCACATTCCGCGTGAGTGACAAGGCGCTCATTCTTCCGGCGGCGCTGCGCGCACCGTCGCGGTCGTTCATTTGCCCCGTTCGCTTCGTTTTCGCTCGGCGTTTCCCTACCGCTGTAGTCCTCGTATTCGGGTGATCGTTGGGAAATTTCAGAAATCTTGCTGGCGAGCGGCTTTTAGCTCGTGCGGGTGATCACTCGTGAACCAAGACGTTTAAACTCAATTCGCCGTCAGAACAACGACGGTCAGGCTTGGCGGCCTGTGTGTAGAGTAGAACCCGTGCGCCTGCGCAGTCAGGCGTGCGTTAGCCTTCGCACGCTATTTTGTTATGGGCGGGCCGTGGCAAGGAGACCTTCGAGTCTGCCGGTTCTGGTTCTACGCCGGCCGCCAACCTTGTCACTGTGCCCGCTCACCACCTTGCAAGCGCGTGTCGGGCGATCCAGGTAAGTTTCAGGGAGATCGCGCCATGAGTAGATCCGTCAAGAATTCACGCACCACGTCGCGCCCACCCGTTGATGCACTTCAATACGAAAAACTGGCCTTGTCCGCCTTTGGGCTGCTTGAGCGGCAGCTAGGTCAACTGGACAAGCTGGTCACGTTTGTGGCATCGATAGTTAGGAGTCCGGCGGTGACAAGAGAGGAGAGGCACCGCCAGCGTAAACTGCTGGAACTGCTGTTGGACACCGTCGAGGACTACCACCGCGAAGTCGAGATTGACCGCGAGTTATACCAGGTCATCGCACTCGACGCGAAGGGCATTCCGGAAAGCCGGATCACGGCGCGCCGCGCAGCCGACCTCCTGGCAAAGGCTACGCGGACAGCGGCGGGTGGCCGTGAGCGTATCGGCGCAACGAGGCGGACGGAGAACAAACAGATGCAATTCAAAACGGTCTCGCGTCGCACGGCGACAGCACACTGACGGCGAGCCACAAGCCACAAGCCACAAGCCACAAGCCACAAGCCACAAGCCACAAGCCACAAGCGACAAGCCACAAGCGACAAGCGACAAGCGACAAGCGACAAGCCACGAGCCGTGCGCCACGAGTCACGAGTCACGAGCGATGAGCCAGGAGCCACGAGCCACGAGCCGTGACCCGTGACCCGTGACCCGTGAGCTAGGAGCCAGGAGCCGCGAGTCACGAGCGATGAGCGACGACCCGCGCCCGCGAGTGGTGACCTGCGGCGTCGCACTGCGGCCATGAAGAAAGAGGCATGCGTCTTTCGCATTCCGAGGGTGCTGCGGTACGACGCGAAGCGCGTGTTGTGGTGATCGCAAATGTGCTGGGTCAACGCTGACATTTTCCCGGGCAACCCAGCTTAAAGATCCGAAGGCCTTCAACAGCAGATCGCCGAGGCGAAGCCGACGGCCCGCGCTGCGCACCGCGAAACCCACGGACTTCAAGCGGACCCTTCCGGCGAGCGCGTTGCGCGAGGCGGGAAGAATGAGCGCCTTGTCACTCACGCGGAATGTGCGAGAGCACAGATTCCAGATGAACCACTACCGCGACTGCGCGGGGGACCCGCTTAAGAATTAGCGGTGTGAGCCGCTTTCTTTTGCCTACTTTTCTTTGCGGCTGGCAAAGAAAAGTAGGTGCCGCCCCGCACAGGGGCAACACTAATGGACCACTAACAAATCAAGGAAAGGCCAACACCACAAAAAAACACCCAAACCCGCGGCGCAGACCAAAAACCTCAATCCTCAATCCCTAGCCGAAGAAGCCGCCCCATGACTCAACCAATCGAGCACAGCACTAGCATCATCATCAGCCCCTTGCCTGGCCTTAGCCACAGTCTCAGCCACATCAGCGCTGGGCACAGCGCGCCGAATAGCCACCCCCACAGCAAGAATATCAATCATAACGAGATGCAAAATCCGCGAAATCATGGACAACTGTGACTCACGAATTTCAATATGATCAGTCTCAAGCGCGACAGTAGCCCGCTTAGCCAAAGACGTATTACTCGAAGTAATAGCAATCACCTTAGCGCCGGCCTGCATAGCCACATCAAGGACGCGCAACAACTCAGGCGCGCGCCCTGACTTGGAAACAGCAACGATCACATCCCCCTTCCCAAGCAAAGCAGCCGACGCCGCCTGCATATACAAATCGCCGTAGGCGATAGTAGGAATGCCAAACCGGAAGAACTTGTAATGCGCATCCTGAGCGACGATATTCGAATTCCCGAGCCCATAAAACTCGATGCGCCGCGCGCCGTTCAGCAGATCAATAGCCCGCTCAACCTGATCGAAGTTCAAATGCTCGCGCAACTGCAAAATCGCCGACACGGTGTTATCGAGCACCTTCGCACCGAAGTCCGTCGCCGTATCGCCGAGATGCACCTGACTATGGCTAACAGGAATAGTGCCCGTCAAGCCGGTAGCCAGCTTCAGCTTGAAATCCGACAGCCCCTGGCAACCCAACGACCGGCAAAACCGGATCACAGTCGGCTGACTCACATCCGCCTTCCGCGCGATATCCACAATCGGATCATTGATAATCGACCGCGGATGATTCAGCGCAAGATCAGCCACACGTCGCTCGGCCGGCGTCAACGCATCGCGCATCTGCCGGATCCGCTCGAACACGGCCGATGAACTGCCCCCCGCACGATTCGACAGCTGCTCGGCAAGAATCGCGGAAACACCGAGAAACGCCGGATATTCAGCGGTAATCACATATGTCGGCACGTTCTGCAGATAAGCCTCGAACCGGCCTTTAGCCTCGAAGCGCTTACGAAACGACGACCGCGAAAAGAACTCGCCGAGCCGCGGCACGACACCACCGCCGATATAAATCCCGCCCAACGCCCCGAGCGTCACTGCAATATTGCCCGCGAAGGTGCCGAGAATGCCGCAGAACACATCGACGGATTCCGCTGCCAGCGGTTCGCCTTCCAGCGCACGCTTGACGATCTCGATCGTGTCGACATTCGCCGCCACGCGTTTCTTGTCGCGGCCCGCGAGCGCGCGATAAATCACTTCGATACCAGGCCCCGCCGCCACACGCTCGAACGACACGTGCGACCACTTCTTGCGCGCGTACTGCAACACGATATCTTCGCGTTCGTCAGCCGGCGCAAAAGTCGCATGACCACCTTCACTGCCAAGCGCGATCCAGCGATCATCAGCGGGAATCAAACCGGACACACCCATGCCGGTGCCAGGCCCAAGCAAACCAATCACGCTATTCGGCCGACGCGCACCACCGCCCACCTGCACGCGCTGCGCGTCAGTGAGGCCAGGCAGCGCCATCGCCAGCGCGGTAAAGTCGTTCACCACCAGCAGCGTGTCGAAACCAAGCGCGCGCCGCGTCGCCTCGATCGAAAAGCTCCAGTCGTGATTCGTCATGCTCACCTGATCGCCATCGACCGGATTTGCAATCGCAATCGCCGCATGATTCACGCGGCCGATCTTGGTGTCCTTCAGATACTTTTTGATGACTTCGGCAACGCCCGGATAGTCCGCGCACGGATAGACCTTCACCGAGCCGATTTCGCCTGGGCTCGTCTCCAGCGCGAAGCGCGCATTCGTGCCGCCGATGTCGGCCAGCAGCCTCGGTCCATCGGCGTGCTGGCCCGCGCCCGGAACAGCCTTAGTTTGCACACCAGTAGACATCGAGTCTCACTCCCTTGTCGTTTGCCAACTGCGAGATGGCATTTTTTTGTAGCGAAGCGGACGCGGCATTCAGCACGTCCATCTTGCGCGGTCCTGCAATCAGCAAAAACAGATGCTTCACTTCCTTCAACGCGGACATCGACCAGCTGACGCGCGCGTGCGGCGCGCTGCCAGGATGCACGGCAACGAAGCGATCGGTGGTGGTGATCGCATGATCCCATTCGGGCGAGTCGGCGAAGATCGACGCGGTGTGGCCGTCTTCACCCATGCCGAGAATCGCGACGTCGGGCGCGCTGCTAAAACGCGCGTCGGCGTTCAGCGCGGCGACGTGCGCATTGAGATCCTGCGTGGTGTCCACGAGCGGCCAGAACGTGGTGTCCTTCGCGGCGTTCTGCAACAGCGTGGCGTGCACCAGCTGCGAGTTGCTCGCACTGTCCGTTTCCGGCACCCAGCGGTCGTCGACCAGCGTCACGGCAATGCGCGCCCAGTCGAAGCTTTGCGTCGACAACGTCTGCAGGAACGGGCGCGGACTGCTGCCGCCGGACACTGCAAGCATTGCGGGGCGCGCGCCAGTGGTGGAACCGGCGGCCTGCGCGGCGAGCGACGCATGTAACGCGTCGCCGACCGCTTTCGCCAACGCGTCGGATTGGGCGCGTTGGTCGTCGAAAGTGTGAAGCTGGATCACTTCTCCTCCGTGCTGCTTTTTTGTGTGATCTGCGGAATGTGCCGTACTGCTCTCACGCGATGCCTGCACAGTGGATGACTTGCAGGCGCCCTCGTGATACCGGCGCCATTCCGTTCAGTTCGTCGGTGGGTCTTACGGGCGGCGCGTCGTATTCCATTCAATACGACGTGCCGCCGTGATTCAATTCTCTTCTTCGAGCCAGCAGGTGCCGTGCTGCGCCAGCATCGCGCTCGAAGCAGCCGGTCCCCATGTGCCCGAAGCATACGGCTTGGGCGGCTTGTTCGACGCCTTCCATTCGTTCAGGATCGGTTCGACCCAACGCCACGCGGCTTCCTGCTCGTCGCGCCGCACAAACAGCGCGAGGCGGCCGTTGATCACGTCGAGCAGAAGGCGCTGATACGCCTCCATCTGTCCTTCGCGGAAGAACTGGTCGAACGCGAGGTCGAGGTGAACGCTGGCCAGGTTCATGCCCTCGCCGGGCTGCTTTGCGAGACAGTACAGGCGAATGGTTTCGTTCGGCTGCAGACGGATCACCAGGCGGTTCGCGCCGGCACGCAAAGCGGAAGCCCCGAGCGCCGAATGCGGCACCGCACGAAAGTTCACGACGATCTCGGCGACGCGATCCGCCAGGCGCTTACCGGTGCGCAGGAAAAACGGCACGCCGGCCCAACGCCAGTTTTCGATCTCGACCTTCAGCGCGACGAAAGTCTCGGTCGTGCTGTCCGGCCGCACGCCGGGCTCGGTCGCGTACGCGGGCACCGCGGTGCCGCGGATCACGCCGGAATGATATTGGCCGCGCACGGCGACCTTGCCGATATCGCGCGGATCGATGGGCTTCAAAGCGCGCAGCACGCGCAGCTTTTCGTCACGTACCGAATCCGAATCCATGGAGTGCGGCGGTTCCATCGCGACGATGGAAAGCAGTTGCAGCAAATGGTTCTGCACCATGTCGCGCAACGCGCCGGTGTTGTCGTAGAAGTCGCCGCGCGCTTCCACGCCGAGTTCTTCGGCAATCGTGATCTGAATGCTCTCGACCCACTCGCGACGCCACAGCGGTTCGAACAGCGCATTGCCGAAGCGCAGCGCCAACAGGTTCTGCACCGGTTCTTTACCGAGGTAGTGGTCGATCCGGTAGATCTGTTCTTCAGCGAAGATTTCGCCGACTGCATCATTGATGGCATTGGACGACTTGAGGTCGTAGCCAAGCGGCTTTTCCAGCACGATGCGCGAATTCTCGTTCAGCCCAACCGATGCCAGCGCATGGCATATCGGCACGAACAGCGACGGGCCGGTGGCCAGATAGAACACGCGAATGCCAGGCAAGTTCTGAATGGCGTCGCGCAAGTGCACGAAGTCTTCCGCTTTGCCGAGGTCGATGTTCACGAACTCGATGCGCTCCAGAAAGCTCGACCATGCCGCTTCGTCCACACCGTTCTTCGACACGTGCGGTTTGACGTGCTCGTTCACCCAGTGGATGTACTCGCCGCGATCCGTTGCATGCCGCGCCACCGCGACGATCTTGCCGCTGTCGGCCAGCATGCCGCCTGCACGGTGCGCTTCAAACAGTGCGGGGAGGATCTTGCGCATCGACAGATCGCCGGTTCCGCCGAAGAGAACGAAGGTGAAGCTTGAATCGGTTTGCATGAGTCTCCGTCGATGTCCTGGGGCCGCGGAAGATGAGCGAAAGCGCGACCGTAGTCCGATAAAATATTTTTTGACACTGAATTGTAGTTTAACTACAATCCAAATCAAGAGGTAGCGCTAATTCGATGAAAAAAGCGTGCGCTGTGAGTCAAGATGCGCGTTTTCCCGAATCGGCAGGCGCCCCCTGCATGTTAACGGACATTGCGTGTCGGCACGCGCCAGCATGCCCCGGCGGCCTTACGGAAAGCCGGGGAGTTGAGCGGCTTTCCGTAATGGTCGGCACCAGGTTGACATGTAAGGCACCTCGAGTCTGCCGCGCGAAACGCGGGCAGGCAAAAATCAAAAGAGGAGACAGTCAGTTGCATCCCGAACCACTCATCTCTTGAGCTTCCAGCGGCCGGACATTGGTCCGCCGGCACATGCCTCGCGCATGCGCCCGACCGTGCTCGATCGCCCAGTGTTTTGCCTGTTTGAACCAACCACAGCACCCTGGCGACATCAGGGGCCATTTGTTTTTTGTTCAGGTGTCTGGAGGAGATAAGCAATGAAATTTCGCGCGATCATGGGCGCTTTGTGCGCCGCAGGTCTGATGTGTGGCGTCTCGGCCGTGCAAGCCGCCGAGTCGATCGAAGTGTTGCACTGGTGGACTTCGGGCGGTGAATCGAAAGCCGTCGGCGTCCTCAAGGACGACATGACGAAGCAGGGTTACACGTGGAAGGACTTCGCGGTTGCGGGTGGCGCCGGCGCGGCTGCCATGACGGCACTCAAGACGCAGGTCATCTCGGGCAACGCACCGAGCGCTGCGCAGATCAAGGGTCCGCTGATCCAGGACTGGGCGTCGCAAGGCGTGCTGGTGCCAATCGACTCCGTCGCGGGC
Organism: Paraburkholderia sp. BL17N1; assembly: GCF_003634175.1. Classification (NCBI taxonomy): domain Bacteria; kingdom Pseudomonadati; phylum Pseudomonadota; class Betaproteobacteria; order Burkholderiales; family Burkholderiaceae; genus Paraburkholderia; species Paraburkholderia sp. BL17N1. The sequence continues at coordinate 349,089 of NZ_RBIW01000001.1, read as the reverse complement.
GACTGGAAGAAGAATCTGCCGCCGGAAATCGACAAGATCATGCACGCGGACGGTCACTACGTGGCAGCGCCGTTCTCGGTGCACCGCGTGAACTGGCTGTACATCAACAAGGCAGCGCTGGACAAGGCAGGCGGCAAGGCGCCGACCACGTGGCCTGAATTCTTCGCGGTGGCCGACAAGATGAAAGCCGCGGGCATCCAGCCGATCGCGATGGGCGGCCAGCCGTGGCAAGACCTGACGCTGTGGGAAGACGTCGTGCTGTCGCAAGGCGCGGGCTTCTACAAGAAGGCGCTGGTCGACCTCGACGAGAAGACGCTGACGTCGGATCAGATGGTCGGCGTGTTCGACACGGTCCGCAAGATCCAGGGTTACTTCGACGCGGGCCGCACGGGCCGTGACTGGAACCTGGCAACGGCCATGGTCATCAACGGCAAGGCCGGCATGCAGTTCATGGGCGACTGGGCGAAGGGCGAATTCGCCAACGCCGGCAAGAAGTCGGGCTCGGACTACATCTGCGCCGCAGTGCCGGGCACGGAAAAGTCCTACACGTTCAACGTAGACTCGTTCGTGTTCTTCCAGCAGAAGGGCGCAAAGGCGGCCACGCCGGGTCAACTCGCACTGGCCAAGACGATCATGTCGCCGGACTTCCAGGAGCAGTTCAGCCTGAACAAGGGTTCCATCCCGGTTCGCCTGGGCGTGTCGATGGCCAAGTTCGACGACTGCGCGAAGAAGTCGTACGCGGATGAACAAGTGGCGATCAAGTCGGGCGGCTATGTGCCTTCGCTGGCACACGGCATGGCGCAACCGGATGCAGCAGCCGGCGCGATCTCGGATGTGGTCACGAAGTTCATGAACTCGCAGCAGGATTCGAAGAGCGCGGTTGCCGCGCTCGCGAAGGCAGCGAAGACCAAGTAAGTGAAGTAAGCGAAGCGGCGCGCCCGGCGGTTCAGCAACGGGCGCCGGGCGCGCCCTTCACGTCGCTGATTGCACTGGTTGCACTGGTCACAAGCGGCTTCACCCCTGGTTTCATAGAGTCACACCTATGCCGTTGCGGCCTCGCGTCTGTCAGGCGTGAATCTCCCGGCGGTACAGTTTCAGCAGGAGTCGAGTAGTGACTGCTTCTATCAGCGGAAACGGGAAAACGGCTAGCGCCGCCCGCCGCGCGTCGCCCATGGCGGCCCTTGCCGATCGCTGGATTCCGAAGCTGGTGCTCGCACCCAGCGTCGTGATCAGCCTGATCTTCGTCTATGGCTTCATTGCAGTTACCGGCTATCTGTCGCTGTCCAATTCGCGACTGATGCCCCGTTATGAATTCGTCGGTCTCGATCGTTATCGCGAACTGTTCGATAACGATGTGTTCTGGACCTCGGCTGCGAACCTCGGCTGGTTCGGCATCCCGTTCATCGGTATCTGTATCGGTCTTGGTCTGTTTCTCGCGATCCTGCTCGATCAGCAGATCCGCAACGAAGGCGCGCTGCGCGCCGTGTTCCTGTACCCAATGGCGCTGTCGTTCATCGTGACGGGTACGGCGTGGCAATGGATCATGACGCCCAGCGTCGGCCTCGAAAAAGTGTTCCACGACTGGGGCTGGACGAGCTTTTCGTTCAGCTGGCTGGGCGATCCGGACAAGGCGATTTTCTGCGTCGTAATCGCGGCCGTGTGGCAGTCCACCGGCTTCGTGATGGCGCTGTTCCTTGCGGGCTTGCGTGGTGTCGACGGTGAAATCTTCAAGGCCGCGCAGATGGACGGCGCGGGCTTGCCCACCATCTACCGCAAGATCGTGATTCCGAGCATGCGCCCGGTGTTCTTCTCCGTGCTGCTGATTCTCTGTCATATCACGATCAAGACCTTCGACCTGGTGGTTGCGTTGACCGCGGGCGGTCCGGGCACGTCGTCGTCGCTGCCGGCTATTTTCATGTACACGTTTTCGTTCAATCGCGGGCAACTGGGCGTCGGCGCGGCATCGTCGATGATGATGCTCGCCACTGTCGTAGCCGTGCTCGTGCCGCTCATGTATCTGGAATCGAGGAGCACCCGCAATGCAGCCTAAGATGACGATCAGCCGTGCCGTCATTTATGCGGCCCTGTTCCTGTTCGCCCTGTATTTCCTGTTCCCGCTGTACGTGATGCTGTCCACGTCGTTCAAGGACATCGATCAACTGCGCACGGGCAATCTGCTCACGCCGCCCACGCACTGGACCGTCGATCCGTGGATCAAGGCCTGGAGCGGCGCCTGCACGGGTGTGCGTTGCGACGGCATGCAGCCGTTCTTCATGAACTCGGTGCGCATGGTGATTCCCGCCGTGCTGATCTCGTCGATCATCGGCGCGTTCAACGGTTATGTGCTCACGCACTGGCGTTTCCGTGGCGCGGATCCGATCTTCACGATGATCCTGGTCGGCTGCTTCATTCCGTTCCAGGCGATCCTGCTGCCGATGGCGCGTTTCGAAGGCTTTCTCGGCCTGTCGAACACGACCACCGGTCTGGTGGTGGTGCACGTGATCTACGGTATCGCCTTCACCACGATGTTCTTCCGCAACTTCTACGTCAGCATTCCGGCTGAACTCGTCAAAGCGGCGCGTATCGACGGCGCGGGTTTCTTCACGATCTTCACGAAGATTCTGCTGCCGGTTTCGCTGCCGATTTTCATGGTGTGCCTGATCTGGCAATTCACGCAGATCTGGAACGACTTCCTGTTCGGTATCGTGTTCTCCGGCGTCGATTCGATGCCGATCACGGTGGCGCTGAACAACCTCGTGAACACCTCGACCGGCGTGAAGGAATACAACGTGGACATGGCCGGCGCGATCATCGCCGCGTTGCCCACGCTGCTGGTCTATATCATCGCCGGACGCTATTTCGTGCGCGGCCTGACGGCCGGCGCGGTGAAGGGCTAAAGGCGAGGCTAGTTCATCCGAGCGCGGCGGCTTCTGTTCGATTCGAAGCCGCCGTCACCCGACAAAGTTTTCAAGCAGTACCAGAGACAAGAGGATTCACAGCATGGCAAGCCTTTCCATCCGTGACGTGTATAAGACTTACCCGAACGGGGTGCCGGTTCTGAAGGGTGTCAATATCGACATCGAAGACGGCCAGTTCCTGATTCTGGTCGGCGGTTCGGGCTGCGGGAAGTCGACGCTGCTCAACATGATTGCCGGCCTCGAGACCGTGACCAAGGGCGAGATCCAGATCGACGGCAAGACGGTGAACAACCTGTCGCCGAAAGATCGCGACATTGCGATGGTGTTCCAGTCGTACGCGCTGTACCCGTCCATGACGGTGCGCGAGAACATCTCGTTCGGTCTGAACATCCGCAAGGTGCCGAAGAACGAGCAGACGCAGATCGTCGACCGCGTGTCGAACACGCTGCAGATCACGCACCTGCTGGACCGCAAGCCGGGTCAACTGTCCGGCGGCCAGCGTCAGCGCGTGGCCATGGGCCGTGCCTTGGCGCGCGATCCGGTCATGTTCCTGTTCGACGAGCCGCTGTCGAACCTCGACGCGAAGCTGCGTATCGAGATGCGCTCGGAAATCAAGCTGCTGCATCAACGCCTCGGCACGACGATCGTCTACGTGACGCACGATCAGATCGAAGCGATGACGCTCGGCGACCGCATCGCGGTGATGAAAGACGGCGTTGTGCAGCAGTTCGGCGCACCGCAGGACATCTACGACTCGCCGTCGAACCTGTTCGTGGCCGGCTTCATCGGTGCGCCGCCGATGAACTTCATTCAGGGCAAGCTGGTGGAGCAGGGTGCGGGCGTGGCGCTCGAACTGGATACGGGTGTTGCGCGCACGCCGCTGAACCTGCCGTTCGACTCGGCGAAGGTGAAGTCGCACGTGGGCCGTGAGGTGATTCTCGGCCTGCGTCCGGAGCGCATCACCGACGCGCGCGGCGCGCACGGTGACAACGCGAAGCTGCAGCCGATCGAAGTGAAGGTCGACGTGATCGAGCCGACCGGTCCGGACACACTGGTGTTCGCACAGGTCAACGGCAAGCGTATCGTGAGCCGCGTGCACCCGGCGTCGAACCCGCAGCCGCTGGCGAATACGACGCTGCTGTTCGATACGTCTAAGGCGGTGCTGTTCGATCCGTCGAACGAAGAGCGGATTGCCTGATCGCGAAGTTTTACTGCTTTCAGTGCAATTGAAACAAAAACCCCATGCGTTCCACAACGCATGGGGTTTTTAGTTTTGCGCGCCTGGTTTCACTGCTCCGGAATACGCAGATCCGGATTGTTGCGTGCCAGTTCGGTCACCCATTCGATGAAAGCACGCAGCCGCGAACTCAGATTGCGGCGATGCGCATACAGCACCGAAAGCGGCGTGCTGGGGCTCGTATAGCCGGTGAGTATTTCCTTCAGCGCGCCTTGCGCAATCAGATCGGCGACCATGAAGCGTGACGGCTGGATGATGCCGTGACCGAGCGCCGCCGCGCCGATATAGACGCTGCCGTCGTTGACAGCGAGCACGCTCTTTAACGACACCTTGGCAATATCGCCGTCCACCTCGTATTCGAACGGGAACGTCCTGCCGGTGCGCGCGGACACGTAGTTGACCGCGCGGTGCTCGCTCAATTCTTCGAGCGTGGTCGGCTCGCCATGTTTCTCCAGATATGCCGGCGATGCGCACGTGACAATGCGCGCCTGGCCGATGCGCCGCGCGACGAGACTCGACTCTTCCGGCGTGCCCATGCGGATCACGCAATCCACGCCGTCCTGAATCAGATCGATGTTGCGGTCGGCGAGGCCGAGCCGCACGTCGATCTCGGGGTATTGCCGGTAGAAATCGTCGAGCGCGGGCAGCAGCAGTGCGCGCGCCAGCGTGCCGGACGTATCCACGCGGATCGTGCCGGCCGGATTTTCGCGCTTGTTCGACAGCGACGACTCGGCGTCGGTGACTTCGGCGAGGATGCGCACGCAGCGCTCGTAGAACAGCGCGCCGTCTTCGGTCACGCTGACCTGGCGCGTCGAACGATTCAACAGACGCACGCCCACGTGTTCCTCCAGCGCCTGGATGGTGCGGCTGACTTTGGCGCGGGGCAGGTCGAGCGACTCGGATACTTTGGTGAAGCTGTTCGCCTCGACCACACGCGTGAATATCTCCATGGCTTCGAAACGGTCCATGTTTTGCCTTAAGGTTGATTGGCGGAAGTAGGTTTCGAAGTGAAGTGTATAGGTTGGGAAATTTGTTGTCGCAAACCGTTAGGGTCGACGTGGCGCAGACGCTCGTCTTTTGCGCGACACGGCCACGCCGTAGCCCTCAATCCCGGTCCGGCGCGCCGAGCGGGAAATACGAACGATAGGGCCGCGCTTCGTCCACCGCGCGAGCGAACGACGGCCGCGCCAGCAGGCGCTTGCGGTAGGCGAGCACGTGCGGAAACGCCGGGCCGATCGCGTGCGTCCAGTCGGCGTAAAACAGGAACGGCGCGGCGCCGCAATCGGCGAGGCTGAACGTATCGCCGGCCGCCCATTCGCGCTCCGCCATCACCTTGTTCAGCCAGCCGTACGCGGTATCGAGCATGGCGCGCGCCTCGGCGACGGCTTGCCGGTCGCGCTCCGGCTCAGGGCGCATGCTGTCGTAGACGATCTTTTGCTGCGGCGTCGAGATGTAGTTGTCGAAGAAGCGATCCATGCTGCGCACTTCCAGCGCCGCGCGGGCGTCGGCCGGCAGGAGTTGAACCGGCCCGGCGTGGTAAAGGCCCAGATACTCGATGATGATGCTCGCCTCCATCACCGTCCGGTTGCCGTCCACCAGCACCGGAAAGCGCTTGATCGGCCAGAGCGCGGCGAATTCGGCCATGACTTGCGGGTCGTCGTGCGCCAGCAGGCGCAGCTCGAACGGCGTGCCGTTTTCGTAGAGCGCGGTCAGGACCTTCTGGCAGTACGAGGAGAAGGGATGGGCGTAGAGCTTCAGGGTCATCGTGGTCACCTTGGACGGTTGGTGAGTTGCTGTGGCACGAAAACGGCCGGAGCGACCGTTTTATCTCACGACGAGTGAGCGCCACGCAAATCGACAGCCACGACCCTTGGCATCACCAACATTCGCTACGTTAAAACGTCACAAAGCCGTGAAGAAGGATGGTGTAACATTTGAAAAATTTGTAAGGGACCGCGATGTGACCGGCCAGACGGCGCAGCAGCAACAAGCCCGGGGCGTCACTCAATCAAAAACGAATAATTCGACGCACGGGGAACTTCACATGTCCAGCATCACGTCCTCGGTGAACAGCGCGACGGCCAACGCGCAGAGCCAGGTTCAGCAGGCAGCGCAATCAATCATCAGCGGTTCGACCGGCAATTCGTCGATGGATGTCTCGACCCTGGTCTCGGCACTCGTCAACGCCAAAACGGCGGGGCAGGCGGCGGCGTTACAAGCCAGGCAGACCAGCGACAACACCACCTTATCCGCCTACGGCGCGCTCAGTTCGGCGTTGTCCGCCTTGCAGGCGGCGATCAAGAACCTGTCGGACGGAACGACGTTGTCCACCTTCGCGGCCACCGCGAGCGCCAAGGGCCTCGACCCGAAAGCGGGCCCCGGCGCGGTGGCCGGCAGCTATGCGATCGACGTGACGCAGATCGCTTCGTCGCAAAGCCTGTCTTCGGCGGCGTTCGGCGCGACCACGCAACTCGGCACAGGCACGTTGAGCATCTCGGCCGGCGGCAAGTCGATGGATGTGTCCATCGACAACACCAACAACACGCTGAGCGGCATCGCCGCCGCAATCAACAAAGCGTCCAACAACCCCGGCGTCACGGCCACGATCGTGACCGGCACCGGCGGCGCTCACCTCGTGCTGCGCTCGGCGGCCACCGGTTCGGGCAATACGATCAACGTGACCACTAGCAACGTCCAGAACGACGCAGGCCTGTCGAGCCTCGGCGTGACGTCGACGCCCGGCGCGAACGGCGGGGCGTCCACGATCGTGTCGTCGGATGCCGGCAATGCGTGGCATCAGAGCGAAGTGGCGCAGGACGCGCTGCTCACCATCGGCGGAATCGCGGCGCGCAGCGCCAACAACGCCGTCACCGATGCCATTGCCGGCGTCACGCTGAATCTGTCGAGCGCTTCGGTCAACAATCCGCAGACGCTGACCATCGCGCCGGACACCACCGCGCAGAACACGGCCATCACGAATTTCGCCAACCTGTACAACACCGTCGTCACCACGATCAGCAAGCTGTCCTCATACGACAAATCGTCGAAGCAGGCCGGCGCGTTGCTCGGCGATTCCACGCTGTTGACGGTCAAGAACGCGCTGGCGTCGATCGTGAGCGGCGGGGTGGGTACGGGCACGTCGGTGGTGAGCCTCGGGCACATCGGCATCACGCTGAAAGGCGATCCGGCGGACGGCACGCTGGTGGTCGACAACGCGAAACTCACTACCGCGCTCAATACCAGCCCGGCGCAGGTCGCCGCGTTATTCAACTCGACCGATGGTCTCGGCGCGAAGTTGAACAAGAGCATTAACGAGTTCACGCGGACGGGCGGCATCATCGACACGCGCAATACCGCGTTGAATGCCGACCTGAAGAGTGTCACCGCGCAACAGACCAGACTCAGCGATTACTCCACGCAATTGACGAAGCAGTATCAGAGTCAGTTCACCGCGTTGAACACCTTGATGGCGACCATGAACAACAATTCGGCCTATCTGACGGCGCTGTTCGGCGGCTCGAAGAGCGCGGGGGCATTGGCGACCAACAAGTGAGTTTGAAGCGCGGCGCGTCGCAGTTTACGGGCAATGCGCCGTGCGTCCTTGCGAGCCACGCCGCGTTGTCAATGCGGCAAACGCACATTGAACCTGAAGGTCACCAACCTCGCGAGCAGGATAAAAGCGGTGGCAATCAACACGCTATACACCGTGTCGAAATCGATGTAATCCAGCAGCACGTACAGCCAGCAGCCCACGAACGCACACGTGGCATACGGCCGCGAATCGCGCAGGATCAGCGGCACTTCGTTGCACAGCACGTCGCGTATCACGCCGCCGAAAACGCCCGTCAGCACGCCCATCATCACCGAGGTGAACCACGGCATCTGCGCGTCGTGCGCGATCGATGTGCCGCCTATGCTGAACAGTCCCAGCCCGATCGCATCGGCTACCAGCAGAACCCGCTCTGAAAACAGCCGCGAGGTCATCTTCAACAGCGTCGGCGCGAATAGCGACATAACGAAGATCGCGATCAGATAGCCTTGATGTTCGACCCAGTAAAAGGGCCGCCTCTCGAGCAGCACATCGCGCAACGTACCGCCGCCGAAAGCCGTGGCGATCGCCACCAGAAATGTCCCGACGGCATCGAGCCGGCGGGTTTTGGCTTCGATGAAACCGGAAATGGCGTACGCGAAAATCGCCAGCGCCTCCATGATGGTCAGCGCGAGCGTCAGCCTTGGATGGATCACCGTGGCTCCGTCAGGCTTTGGCGTGAGCCGGCGCGGCGCCCGGCTGCAACAGCACGACCACCGCGCCGGCGCCGCCGTCATGCGGACGCGCCTGGCAGAATGCGATCACTTCTGACTTCTGCACGAGCCACGCGCGCACTTTGCCTTTCAACACAGGCTCCTTGCCGATCGACCCCAAGCCCTTGCCGTGAATCACGCGCAAACACCGTAAGCCGCGCTTCACCGATTCGCGGATGAACTCGGCCAGCGCCTCGCGCGCTTCCTCGCGCCGCATGCCGTGCAGATCGATTTGCGCCTGCACGATCCAGTCGCCGCGCCGCAGTTTGCGCACGACTTCCTGGCTCACGCCGGGGCGGCAGTAGTACAGCGTTTCATCCGTTTCGAGCAGAATCTCGGGATCGAATTCGTCCGAGATTGCTTCGTGCAGCACGGCTTCTTCGTCGAGTTTGGTCTGTATCGGCAGCGGCGGCGGGGGATTGCGCGGCAGCGTGGCGCGCGGCGGCACGGCGAGCGGCGCGACGGAGCCGATCTCGCGGCGGAACAGGTCGGCGTCCGCCGAGGCTTCACGCTGCGCGGCAGCAGCGGCTACCCTTTCGCGCTCGCGCCGTTGCGTGTCGACTTTGAGCGCGTCGCGCAATGCGCCGAGGCCGGCGAGACCGGCCGCCGGATCGAGCTTCGGTTTGACGGCAGGCGCAGCCGGTTCGGGCGCGGGCGGCGCGACGGCTCGCGCGCGCTTCGGTTCGCTCGGGTGAGGCTGATTCTTCGGCATATCGCTAGTAACAGGCAGAGAAAGTAGATCGGTCGTGCGACGTTTACTGGCGACCGGAGGACCTGAATGCGAAAAGGCCGCCGGCTTTGCAGCCGCGGCCTTCTTTCAAGCGGGCGGCCGGGCGATGCCCAGCCGCCATTTTACCGTTGCGCTCAGTCTGCCGACGCGGTTCGCAGACTGGCGCGGCCGCCGCCGTGAATTAACGCTCGGCTTCCTGGCTCATCGCGTGCTCGCCGACCATCTCGTCGATGGTTTCCAGGTAGCGCTGCGCGTCGAGCGCAGCCATACAACCCGTGCCGGCGCTGGTGATCGCCTGACGGTACACGTGGTCCTGCACGTCGCCCGCGGCGAATACGCCCGGCACGCTGGTGGCGGTCGCGAACCCGTTCAGGCCGCCCTTGGTGATGATGTAGCCGTTCTTCATCTCCAGTTGGCCGGCGAAAATGTCCGTGTTCGGCTTGTGGCCAATCGCGACGAACAGACCTTGCAGCGCGATGTCTTCGGTGGCACCCGTTTTCGTGTTCTTGATACGCAGACCGGTTACGCCGGACTGGTCGCCGGTGACTTCGTCGAGCGTGCTGTCCCACTTGATCTCGACCAGGCCTTCCTTTTCCTTTGCCAGCAAACGGTCGATCAGGATCGGCTCGGCGCGGAACTTGTCGCGGCGATGGATCACCGTCACCTTCTTGGCGATGCCGGACAGATAGAGCGCTTCCTCGACAGCGGTATTGCCGCCGCCGATCACGGCCACATGTTGTTGCTTGTAGAAGAAGCCGTCGCAGGTGGCGCAAGCCGACACGCCTTTGCCCATGAACGCTTCTTCCGACGGCAGGCCGAGATACTGCGCCGAGGCGCCGGTCGAGATGATCAGCGAGTCGCAGGTGTATTCGCCCGAGTCGCCGATCAGGCGGATCGGCTTTTCATCCAGCTTGGCCGTATGAATGTGGTCGAAAATGATTTCGGTGTTGAAGCGCTCGGCGTGCTCCAGAAAGCGCCCCATCAGTTCCGGGCCTTGCACGCCGTTGGGGTCCGCAGGCCAGTTTTCGACGTCGGTCGTGGTCATGAGCTGGCCGCCTTGAGCCAGACCCGTGACAAGCACCGGCGCGAGGTTGGCGCGCGCCGCGTAGACCGCCGCCGTGTAGCCGGCGGGACCGGAACCGAGAATCAGAACCTTGGCGTGTTTCGTGGAAGTTGCAGGCATGATCGAATCCTTTTACGGCGCCCGGCTCGCCCATGCGAGGCCGCGCGACTTGAGCTGAAACTATAGATGGGTATCAGCGCGACATTATAAAGGGCGGGGCGCCGGCCTGCTCCATGAAGCTTTCCGATCACGCCGATAGCGTCGGCGGCGGGCCTCGCCACGCCTTTCTGTGGCCAAACGGCCAAGTTACCGTCATTTACAGCCTCGCGCGGGACACTGCGTTTACAATAGGCCGGATCGAAGTTCCCGGACGCCGGGATCGGGCCCGAAGCCGCGCTGGGCGAGGCTTAACCACGACTCAGGCCGGGGTCGGGCGCACACCGGGCACACACCGGGCACACACGCAACAGGATCAATGGCAAAAGCTCCCTATTCCGCGAGCGCGCAGGCATTGCCGCACCGCATGTCGCGCCTTTTCACCGAAATCCGCTGGATCCTGCAGGTGGCGCTCGGCGTCTTCCTGCTCATGGCGCTCGTCAGCTATAGCCGGCGCGATCCGAGCTGGACCCACGCCGCGCAGGTCGACCATATCGCCAACTGGGCGGGCCGCGTCGGCGCGTGGACGTCGGACATCCTGCTGCTGCTGTTCGGCCTGTCCGCCTACTGGTGGATCGTGCTGCTCGGCCGCCATATCTCCGCGAACTACAAGCGCATCACCCATCACGAGGAAGAGCAGGAAGACGTGCCGCGCGAGAGCTGGCTCGCCGACGCGTTCGCTTTCATGCTGGTCCTGCTGGCCTGCGACGGCATCGAGGCGCTGCGCATGTGGTCGCTGAAAGTGCAGTTGCCACGCGCGCCGGGTGGCGTGATCGGCGAGGCCGTCGCGCGTGGCGTGTCGCATGCGTTGGGCTTTACGGGCGGCACGCTGGCGCTCCTGATCGTGCTCGGCATCGGTTTGTCGCTGTATTTCCGTTTTTCGTGGCTGTCCGTGTCGGAGAAGGTCGGCGAATCGATCATTTCCGCGGTGACTTTCGCCAAGCTGCGCCGCGAGGCCGGCCGCGACCGCAAGCTGGGCGAAGCGGCTGCGGTTAAGCGCGAGGGCAAGGTCGAGAAGGGCCGCGTGCGGATCGAGGAGCACGAGCCGGTCATGATCGTGCCGCCGGTCGTCACGCCGGCCAAGTCGGAGCGTGTCGAGAAAGAACGGCAAGTGCCGCTCTTCACCGACCTGCCGGGCGATTCCACCTTGCCGCCCATTTCGCTGCTCGATGCCGCGCCCGTCGCGCAGGAAACTATCTCGGCGGATACGCTGGAGTTCACCTCGCGCCTGATCGAGAAAAAGCTCAAGGACTTCGGCGTCGAAGTGAGCGTGGTCGCGGCGTATCCCGGCCCGGTGGTCACGCGTTATGAGATCGAGCCGGCCACCGGTGTGAAGGGCAGCCAGATCGTCGGTCTTGCCAAGGACCTCGCGCGTTCGCTGTCGCTCGTGTCGATTCGCGTGGTCGAAACCATTCCGGGCAAGAATTTCATGGCGCTGGAGTTGCCGAACCAGCGTCGTCAGACCGTGAGTCTCTCGGAGATTCTCGGCTCGGCGGTCTATGCGGATGCCGCGTCGCCGCTGACCATGGGGCTCGGTAAAGACATCGGCGGCAAGCCGGTGTGCGCCGACCTCGCGAAGATGCCGCACTTGCTGGTGGCGGGTACGACGGGTTCGGGCAAGTCGGTCGGTATCAACGCGATGATCCTGTCGCTGCTCTACAAGGCGAGCGCCGAGCAGGTCCGCATGATCCTGATCGATCCGAAGATGCTCGAAATGAGCGTATATGAAGGCATTCCGCATCTGCTGTGTCCGGTCGTAACGGACATGCGTCAGGCCGGTCACGCGCTCAACTGGGCAGTGGCTGAGATGGAGCGCCGCTATAAGTTGATGAGCAAGCTCGGCGTGCGTAACCTCGCCGGCTACAACAACAAGATCGACGAAGCCGCCAAACGCGAAGAAAAACTGCCAAATCCGTTCAGCCTCACGCCGGACGATCCGGAACCGCTCACGCGTCTGCCGAACATCGTCGTGGTGATCGACGAACTGGCCGACCTGATGATGGTGGTCGGCAAAAAGGTCGAAGAACTGATCGCGCGGATCGCGCAGAAGGCGCGCGCGGCCGGTATTCACCTGATTCTGGCTACTCAGCGTCCTTCGGTGGATGTGATCACCGGCCTCATCAAGGCTAACGTGCCGACGCGCATGGCTTTCCAGGTGTCGTCCAAGATCGACTCGCGCACGATTCTCGACCAGCAGGGCGCGGAATCGCTGCTCGGCATGGGCGACATGCTGTATCTGCCGCCGGGCAGCGGTTTGCCGGTGCGCGTGCACGGCGCGTTCGTGTCGGACGAGGAAGTGCATCGCGTGGTCGACAAACTCAAGGAGCAGGGCGAGCCGAACTACATCGAGGGCATTCTCGAGGGCGGCGTGACGGGCGAGGGCGACGAAGGCTCCGCGGGCGCCGGAGGAACCGGATCGGGCGACGGCGAGTCGGACCCGTTATACGACCAGGCGGTCGACGTCGTGCTGAAGAACCGCCGTGCGTCGATCTCGCTGGTGCAGCGGCATTTGCGCATCGGCTATAACCGTGCGGCCCGGCTGCTCGAGCAGATGGAAAACTCGGGCGTGGTGTCGGCGATGTCGTCGAACGGGAATCGCGAGATTCTCGCGCCGGCGCGGGAAGCGGAGTAAACCGCGGGCAGCGAGGCGGCAAATGCGCCTTCGGCCGCGAAACGCGGCGCCTGTTTAGCGCAACCGAAAGCAAGGCAAGCCACGCCCTGCGGCGTAGAGGCGTCGCCACCGCGTCGAAGGCTCGTTTGGCGAGCCGAGCTTTGCGGCATCAAAGGGCCGGTCGCTACCCTAAGGCTCGTTTAAGGCGGGGTGGCTAAGCTGCCCATGACCCGTCAGTACGGCGCCGATGGGAAACAGGCTCGCTGGCATCGCGGCAGCCCCACGCGAAATACGGGCACCCAAGGCATTGCCCAATGCGCAAGCAAGCGGTCACGACCGCTCAACGAATTCAATCAAGGGAGAAAACCACATGCAGCTATTCGCGCAGCAGCACGCTCGAGAGAATGCTCAATCCAACCGATTTGGCCAGTTCGCCCGCAGCTTTGTGCGCGGCGTCGGCAGCGTGGCGATCGGCGCGTCGGTGCTGTTCGCGTCGCAGGCGTTCGCGAGCGGGACCGAGCAACTGAAGGCGTTCGTCGCGCAAGTGCATTCGGCGCGCGGCACTTTCGTCCAGCAGGAAGTGCGGGCGCCGAGCAAAGCGCAAGGCGCAAGCGGCACGTTGTCGACCCAGGGGGCGGGCAAAACCGGCACGTCGAGCGGCACCTTCACGTTCGCGCGCCCCGGCAAGTTCATCTGGCAATACGAGAAGCCCTATGCGCAGCTGTTGCAGGCAGACGGCGACAAGCTCTACGTCTACGACAAGGACCTGAATCAGGTGACGGTGCGCAGCCTCGGCGGTGCGCTCGGCGCGAGCCCGGCGGCGATCCTGTTCGGCAGCAATGATCTCGACAAGAACTTCACGCTGCGCGATGCGGGCGTGAAGGCCGGCATCGACTGGCTCGAACTCACGCCGAAAGCGAAAGACACGCAGTTTCAGCGCGTCGGCATCGGCTTCAAGGACGGCAATCTCGAAGCGATGGAATTGCACGACGTGTTCGGCAACGTGACGCTGCTGACCTTCTCGAACATTCAGAAGAATCCGCCGCTGCCGGCCGACGCGTTCAAGTTCACGGTGCCGAAGGGCGCGGACGTGATCAACGGATAAGCCATTACGCAGTTGGTGTGCGATTGGCACAAAAGCCGCGCCGTGAGCGCGGCTTTTTCATTGCGCGCGTGAGTTGTCCACTATTCGCCCACTTCCAGAACCTGCACCGGATGCGCGGCCTTCATATCGTCGATAAACGCTTCGACGATATCCGTACGATGCTGCCGCGCCCGCGTGACCATGTGAAACGCGACGCGATAACGCATCTGCGCCGGGTTCAGCGCGGCGAGCAGCCCTTGCTTGACGAACGGCGCGGCGAAATGCCCCGGCAGATAGCCGAGATGATGCCCGGAGAGCACCAGCATCGCGACCGCTTCCATGTTGTCCGCGACTGCGGTGACGTTCTGCGGCGTGGTCGAACTCTCGGCTTCGGGCAGCGGATAGCTGCGCCACGCCCATTCATGCTGCGCGGCCTCCGCGGGCGGCACGTCACCGGCCTGAGCGAACAACGGATGCCCTTTCGCGCAGTAGGCGAACTGATCTTCCGCGAACACCTCGCTGTATTCGAGCGACGGCACGCGATGCCAGAAATAGCCGATGCCGATCTGAATGCGCCCATTGAGCAGCAGTTCTTCGAGTTCGCCCGGCGAGCGCACCAGAATCGAAAATCGCACGGACTGATCGCGCGCCCGGAACCGGCCGATCGCGTCGCTGATGCGCGCGCTCGCCGACACCGGCGTGTGGCCTATCATGCCTATATCGAGCGTGCCGACCAGCTTGCGGCCGACATTGCGCGCCTGCATGCCGAAGGTATCGACGGCTGACAGCAGGGCGCGCGCCGCGTCGATGAATTGCTCGCCGCGCGCGGTCAGGCTGAAGCCGCCGCGACCGCGCTCGCACAGCCGGTAGCCAAGGCGGGTTTCCAGCGTGGCGAGTTGCGTGCTGATGGTCGACTGGCCGACGTTGAGCGTCGCCTGGGCCGGGGAGACGCCGCCCGCATCGACAATGGCGAGAAATACGCGGATCAGCCGCAGGTCGAGATCGGTGAGTTGGGAGAACATACGTCAGGATACATCGCTGAAGATCAATGTGAAGTTTATTCCGTCGGTATTTTAACTTCTGGGAAACTGCTCAAGAATCGAGATTCGCCCGGCAAGGTGCGCTTCTGATGCTTCCCCTCGGCCGGTCTGCACGATTTTGCTTGCTGCCCCTCTTTTCATTGCCGAGACACGATGAATACCTCTTCCTTCATTTCCCCAGAAGCCGGCGAACGGCCGCAACCGCTGTCCGGCAACGCGATGCCCCGCTGCGGCGGCATCGCGACGATGATGCGGCTGCCGAACGTCGGCTCGGCCGAAGGCTTCGACGCCTGCTTCGTCGGCGTGCCGTTCGATCTCGGTACCTCGAACCGGACCGGCGCGCGCTTCGGACCGCGCCAGATCCGCAGTGAATCCGTGCTGCTGCGTCCGTACAACATGGCGACGCGCGCCGCGCCGTTCGATTCGCTGCGCGTTGCCGACCTCGGTGACGTCGCGATCAATCCGTATAACCTGCACGATTCGATCAAGCGCATCGAAACCGCCTACGACGAAATTCTTCAGCACGATTGCAAGCCGATCACGCTGGGCGGCGATCACACCATCGCGTTGCCGATCCTGCGCGCGATTCATCGCAAGCACGGCAAGGTCGGTCTGATTCACGTCGACGCGCACGCCGACGTCAACGACACCATGATGGGCGAGAAGATCGCGCACGGCACGCCGTTCCGCCGCGCGGTGGAAGAGGGCTTGCTCGATTGCGACCGTGTCGTGCAGATCGGCCTGCGCGGCACGGGTTACGCAGCGGAAGACTTCGACTGGTGCCGCGATCAGGGTTTTGAAGTCGTGCAGGCCGAGGCATGCTGGAACCAGTCGCTCGTGCCGCTGATGGCGCGCATTCGCGAGCGCATGGGCGACGGTCCGGTGTACATCACGTTCGACATCGACGGGATCGATCCGGCTTTTGCGCCGGGCACGGGCACGCCGGAAATCGCCGGGTTGACGGTGCCGCAGGCGCTGGAAATCATTCGCGGCTCGCGTGGGCTGAATATCGTCGGCTGCGATCTGGTCGAGGTCGCGCCGCCTTACGATCCGTTCGGCACGACCGCGCTGCTCGGCGCGAACCTCGCGTTCGAATTGCTGTGCGTGCTGCCGGGCGTCGAGTATCGGGCGTCCACGCGCTAAAACGATTCGAGCGATAAGAAAAGGCCTGCATTTGCAGGCCTTTTTGCGTTTTATCTGACGCCGACGCTAGCTCATATGAGCCTCACGCATACGCCGTCTTACGCGCTGACACGAACACCAGATAGCACACCGCGCCGATCACCAGCGCGGGCAAGGTCGCGCCGAGATTCGGCAGCCATTGATTGATCACCTGATACGCGACGATGCCGATGGCCCAAGCGAGGAACGCGCTCAGATGCCAGCCGCCCGAGAAGCCATAGCGGCCGCGCACGTCGGCGAGCGCGGCAACTTCGATACGGCGCTTGCGCACGATGAAGTGATCCACCAGCACCACGCCGAACAGCGGCGCGAACACCGAGCCGATCAGCAGCAGGAAGTTCTGATACTTCGCCATTGGCACGGCAAGGGCGATCAGCGTGCACAGCGCGCCGAACGCTGCCGACAACATGGGCACGCTGCCGCGCGTCCAGAACGTGCCGGTCGACACCGCCGCCGAGTGGATGTCAGCGAAGGCGTTGTCGACTTCGTCGATCAGGATCAGCAGCAGCGCGAGGCCGCCGCCCGCCTGCGCCAGCGCGCCGGTCAACAGCGTGTCGCCGCCGCCCGCCGCGAGCCCGTAGATCGCACCGAGCGCGTAAAACCAGATGTTGGCGATGCCGTAACCAACCAGCGTGCCGCGGAAGGTTTCGCCGGGCTTCCGGCCGAAACGCGTGTAGTCCGCGATCAGCGGCAGCCATGAGAGCGGCATGGCCACCACCAGGTCGATCGCGCCGCCGAACGACATCTCACCGGTGCCCGGACGGCGCATCAGCGCGGCCAGATCGTGCTTGGCGAGCAGATTCCAGGTGAGCCACGCCGCGCCCGCGAGCAGCAACCAGATGCCCCACGTACGCAGAAAGCGCCGCACGAACGAGAGCGGGCCGCTGATCGCGAGCAGCGTCGCGAGTAAGCCGAAGATCACCGTCCAGATGAGCGGCATGGAGAGGCCGAAGGCCTGCCTGGCGAGCGCGTCGGCGGAATCGCGCATCACGATCACCTCGAACGAGCCCCAGCCGACCAGTTGCACCGCGTTCAGCACGGCCGGCACCGACGCGCCGCGCACGCCGAGCGTCGGCCGCAGCGACGACATGGCCGCGAGCCCCGTATCCGTGCCGATCACGCCGGCCAGCGCCAGCAGCACCACGCCGATCACGCTGCCGATCACGATAGCCAGCAACGCATGCGGCAGCGACAATCCCGGCACTAGCAGCGCGCCCGCCTGCGCGACCAGCAGGCCGATGCCGAGCGAGAACCAGAGCGCGAAGGCGTCGCCGGTGCGGAACGCGCGGCGCGCGTCGGGCACCGGCGTGAGCGGTGCGTAGGTGGAACCGGCGTCGCCGGCGAGTGGATCTTGTGCCATCTGGTCTTGTCCCTGTTGATAGTGCTTGCCGACTTATTTGCAAACCCGTTTGCCGACTCAGTTGCCAACTCAGTTGCCAATCTAGCTGCGAAGTTGTGTCGACGCTTGTGTCTGCTGTTCTGTCCGCGGTCAGGTCATGCGTTGCCTGCCCTGTCCGCTCGATCTTCCAATTGCTTCAACCGTTGCCGGATTGCGACCGCGCGAGTCGTTCCCGGCGCGCCGCGTGTGTTCGTTCGGGAGCCGGGCGATTCTTGCCCGGGCGCTGTCACTGTCATAATGCAGGACGTTGCCCGCACCTTCACGTGCTGGCGTGGCTCACCGGCAGTACGCCGCCTTCACACGGACCGCGTCCGGAAAAGCCGAGATTATCCCCAAAACGTCATGTTTGAAGAAACCCGTGCCAATGTTCCGCTCGCCGAACGCCTGCGGCCCCGCAACATCGACGAAGTGATCGGCCAGAAGCATCTGCTTGGCCCGAACAAGCCGCTGCGGGTCGCGTTCGAATCCGGCGAAGCCCATTCGATGATCCTCTGGGGCCCGCCCGGCGTCGGCAAAACCACGCTCGCCCGGCTGATGGCCGATGCGTTTCACGCGGAGTTTATCGCGCTGTCCGCCGTGCTCTCGGGTGTGAAGGATATCCGCGAGGCGGTCGAGACCGCGCAGATTCATCGCGCGAACGGGCATCAGACGCTCGTGTTCGTCGACGAAGTGCATCGCTTCAACAAGAGCCAGCAAGACGCGTTCTTGCCGCACGTCGAGTCGGGGTTGTTCGTGTTCGTCGGCGCGACGACCGAGAATCCGTCGTTCGAGGTGAATAGCGCATTGCTTTCGCGTGCCGCCGTCTACGTGCTGAAAAGCCTGACCGACGATGAGCAGCGCGAGTTGCTCGAACGCGCGCAGCTGGAGCTCGGCGGCCTCACGTTCACCGACGAAGCCCGCGACGCGCTGATCGGCTCCGCCGACGGCGACGGCCGCAAGCTCTTGAACAACCTCGAAATCGTCGCGCGGGCGGCCGCGCAGCAAAAGACCACCGAAATCGACGGCGCGTTGCTCGGCAGTGCGCTCGCCGAAAATCTGCGCCGCTTCGACAAAGGCGGCGACGCATTTTACGACCAGATCAGCGCGCTGCATAAATCGGTGCGCGGAAGCAGCCCGGACGGCGCGTTGTACTGGTTCTGCCGCATGCTCGACGGCGGCGCGGACCCGCGTTATCTGGCGCGCCGCATCGTGCGCATGGCGTGGGAAGACATTGGCCTCGCCGATCCGCGCGCTGCGCGCATCGCGCTCGACGCCGCTGAAACCTATGAGCGCCTGGGCACACCCGAGGGTGAACTGGCGCTTGCGCAGGCAATTATCTATCTGGCGGTCGCGCCGAAGTCGAACGCCGGATACAACGCGTATAACGAGGCGCGGCGCTTCGTGAGCAAGGACCAGTCGCGCGGCGTGCCGGTGCATCTGCGCAACGCGCCGACCAAGCTGATGAAGGAACTCGGCTACGGTCACGAGTACCGCTACGCGCACGATGAACCCGATGCCTACGCGGCCGGTGAAACCTACCTGCCGGACAACATGCGCGATCCACACTGGTACGAGCCGACGCCGCGCGGTCTCGAAGGCAAAATCGGCGACAAGATGGCGCGTCTGGCCGAGCTCGATGCGCAGTGGCGCAGCGAGAACAAGCCAAAGAAGGGCTGACGTTTTCGAGCGCCTCTTGTGCTCCGGCTCGCTTTGCGCGCGGTTTCGCGCCTCGCTTTGTGCTTCGATGTACGCGTTGTTTCATGCCTCGCCGTGCGCCTCGACCCGCTCCTCGTTCTGCTCCTTAGCGCGCGCCGTGTCGGCATTCCGCACACGCCGGCCATCTAACGCACCGGCCGCCCGCGCCGGTGCGCTAAAATCCCACCTTCATACAACGAACACCCGCCCCATCCCATGCTCGACACTCAGCTGCTGCGCAAAGACCTCGACGGCGTCGCCAAGCGCCTCGCCGACCGCGGCTATACCCTCGACGTGGCGGCCTTCGCCGCGCTCGAAGCGGAACGCCGCGATACCCAGACCCGTACCGAAGAGATGCAGGCGCGCCGCAACAGCCTGTCGAAGCAGATCGGCGCGATGAAAGGCAAGGGCGAGGACACCTCGGCGGTGATGGCCGAAGTGGGCGGTATCGGCGACGAGATGAAGGCGTCGGCGGCGAAGCTCGACGACATCCAGAAGCGTCTGTCGGAACTGCTCCAGGGCGTGCCGAATCTGCCGCATGAAAGCGTGCCGGTGGGCCAGGACGAAACCGGCAACGTCGAAGTGCGGCGCTGGGGCACGCCGCGCCAGTTCGATTTCGAGGTGAAGGATCACGTCGATGTCGGCACACCGCTCGGGCTCGACTTCGAGACCGGCGCGAAGCTCTCGGGCGCGCGCTTTACGATGTTGCGCGGCCAGATTGCGCGGCTGCATCGCGCGCTCGCGCAGTTCATGATCGACACGCACACGCAGCAGCACGGCTATACGGAGGTCTACACGCCGTACATCGTGAATCCGGAAATTCTGTACGGCACCGGCCAGTTGCCCAAATTTGCCGACGACATGTTCCGCGTCGAAAAGGGCGGCGACGAAAACACGGTCACGCAGTATCTGATCTCCACGTCGGAGATTTCGCTGACGAACACGGTGCGTGACAGCATCCTCGAAGCGGACGCGCTGCCGGTCAAGCTGACGGCGCATTCGCCGTGCTTCCGCTCGGAAGCGGGCTCGTATGGCCGCGACACGCGCGGTCTGATTCGCCAGCATCAATTCGACAAGGTCGAGATGGTGCAGATCGTCGCGCCGGAAACGTCGTATGCCGCGCTGGAAGAGATGGTCGGCCACGCTGAGACGATCCTGCAGAAGCTGGAATTGCCATATCGCGTGATCACGCTGTGCACGGGCGACATGGGCTTCTCGGCTGCCAAGACGTACGACCTGGAAGTGTGGGTGCCGGCACAGAATACGTATCGCGAAATATCGAGCTGCTCGAACACGGAGTCGTTCCAGGCGCGTCGCATGCACGCGCGTTATCGCAATGCGCAGGGCAAGCCTGAGCTGGTGCACACGCTGAACGGCTCGGGCCTGGCCGTGGGCCGTACGCTCGTGGCGGTGCTCGAGAACTTCCAGAACGCCGATGGTTCGGTCACCGTGCCGGTCGCGTTGCGTCCGTATCTGGGCGGCATTGAAAGGCTGGAAGTCGCGGCTGGATGAGCGGCGTCATCAACGACGGGATCGTAATTGCCTCGATACCGGGCTGATGTTGCATCAAGACGTGTGCGGCGTGCCAGGCGCTTCTGAAGTTTTTTTGGGTCGAGGGGCTTGGCAAACCGAAATAGGCTGTTTTATAATCTTTTTCTCCCAAGCAATCGACCCGCTTGGTACTGATGAGGCGGTAGTCAACGCGATTCAGTAGACCCGGAAAGGTGGCAGAGTGGTCGAATGTACCTGACTCGAAATCAGGCGTACGGTTTTCCCGTACCGTGGGTTCGAATCCCACCCTTTCCGCCAAAATTGTTCAAAGAACCCCGTAAAGTCAATGGCTTGCGGGGTTTTTTGTTTTTCGGTTCACGAATCGACTATCAAAACGGTTTCGCGCATCTTGGGTCGTCGACTGCAGCACGTTAGCCGTTCGTGCATCACTCCGGTTCCTGCTTGGGTCAAGCGTGACGTGATTGCGCATCTTGTTGGCAATCGACTTCCGTGGTTCTTCTCCTGGATGAGAACAGGCATGCGCCCACCCAAAAAAATACGTCGTCGTCGAGTCACCTCCTCCGACCATTCGTACAGTTAGAACTGCCCCATCAGTTGAAAACCTACCGAGACCCGAGCCGTTTGAAATCCCGTCGGTTTGTAAATCGGCGTGCCGGCAAAGAGGTCGTACGCGAACCCTCCTACGCGAACCGGCAGATTCCCACGCACTCCGATCACTGCTCCGGCGAGTTGCGTGCCGGCAAGAAAAACCGTGTTGGGACCGAACACGCGCCCGTAGTCGATGCCAGCGTACACAGACTGTCCCGTCTGGCCGAGCGGCAACTGTAATTCATTTCTCCAGTAGAACCCGCGCTCTGCCGCGAGAAGGTTTTCACCATCAAAGCCCCGCACCGTATAGCGACTGCCGATCGTCAGGTCGTCGATGTAGTTGAGGGTGTTGTTGGTGAACTGTCCGTGCAGGGTGGTAACGTACTTCAACGGCTGTGTCGCGATCGCAAACGGCACGGAGAGGTTTGCATCGAGCACTGCCATGTGAAAGCGGTAGGTCGGACCGTTTGCAGTATCGGGAGTCGCGCCGAGCCAGCCGATTCCCTGCCGGTAGGCGAGCGTGCCATCGAACTGCGCAGCGCCGAAATAGTGGCGGTCGGTGAATCCCGCCTCGATGAACGTGTTGTCTCGACGCTGCTGAGGAATCTCAGTGTCTTCAATGAAGCTTGCGCCCCAGCGCTTTGTCAGTTGCGCCTCAACACCAAAGATATCGTCCTGACTACGCCGCAGCACGCGTTGCAGTTTGAGTCCCGCAATCTGCGAGTTGCCGCTAGAAACAAATGTCTGGTTCACTCCGGCGATCTGCTGATAGTACGTGTTGGTGTTGCCGAATAGCGTCGCTGTCCAGTAACCCCAAGGCACCGAATACGAACCGTTCCAGCCGTGCGAGCCCAGGCGCTTGTCGCCGAATTCGAGGTCCTGACTCGCACCGACGTTGAATATGTCGTTCAGCCCTAACGGGTTGTCGATGCCTAGCGCCAGATTCCCCTGCAGTTTTCCCGTCGCGCGTTGGCCGGAGTTGTCGACCGATGCGACGACCGTCCACGGCTTCGTGCGCTTCACAGTAATCACGACATCGCTTTCGCCAGGGGTTTCGGTCGGTACGACCTGCATATCAACGTCCTGACTCGCGACGCGCTTCATCTGCTCAAGCCCCTGTTCAAGATCGCGCAGGTTGAGCAGATCACCGCCGCGTGCCGGAAATGCTGACTTCCAGGTGCCATGCGTTGCGGTATCGGCAAAGCGTAATTTTCGAATGACACCGGGCGCGAGCGAGAGACGTAACGTTCCTTTCGACAAGTCCTGCTCCGGGACAAGGACGCGCGTGGTGATGTAACCCCTGCTGAGGATTACCTGCGACAGGCCCTTGACGATCAGTTCTACCCCCTGTTTGCCGACACATTGTCCGCTGTAATGCTCAAGCCACTCGCGGCCAAATGCAAAGCGGTCCTGCGGAAGCGCCGAGGCGCCTTGCGCACGAACGACATCGGGCAACGTCGCCGGTACATCCAGGACGAATGACCGGATGCGAAAGCATGGCGTCTCAGTTGGGAGATCAGGCCAGCCTTTAACATTGGGTGTGCCTGATCGGACAGCGGGCGCATTGACGGTCTGAGCGCGTTCTTGGGCCTGACGCTGCTGCTCGATGAGTTGCTGTTGCTGTGCCGCGCTGCGTGCGGCGTTTGCGAAATCGGGCGAAGGCGGCGACGTTTGCGCCGAAGCGCCGAAAGCTGCCAGCGTCAGTCCCGCCGACAGTGCTATCGCGACGCGTGAGTGTTGCATTGGTCTTTTTCTCTACGGGTTATTGTTGGTCTGACTGCGTGGTGCTTTTTACGGACCCCGTCTCGTCGCGGTCTCTGCTTCTGACGACGGACATTTAGGTGCGTATTGCGTTTGCACAGGTTCGTCCAGTCCGGTGGCGTTGATGTGGCGAACCTCGATCGAACAGCGATGTGACTTGCGCCCTTCTTCCTGCAAGGCCAAGTACACGTCGTAATCCTGCCCAGCAATCGGCGTGAAGGTCATCGCGTGCGGTTTGCAGGACCAGGAATAGCCGCCGTACTTGCTGCTGCCTACGTCATTGGCTGTGCTCAGCGACAACGTGATCGGCTGCCCGGTCGGAATGACGTATTCCCGGATCATGTCCTTGAAACGCAGCCCCTCGACGCGCATCCATGGTCGGGGACTCTGAGGCATGCCAATCACGACGCTGCGTGACGAGTATTTGTAGCGCGCCCAGAAGCCGTCATCGACGCTGACCCGCTGCGAATCGCTCTCCCACGCATTTGAGTAGCACGCTCCCACCCTGAACGAAGCGGCTTGCAGGTCATTGCCCGATTGGATACGCATGCGAGCTGAAATTCGCGGATCGTAGTCTGGAGTCGCAGTTGTTACGTGATGCGTTGGTGCGCATCCGGCGGTGAGGGCGAAGATGCCGACTAACATCAATGCGCGCATCATCGTGCTTCCTCAATTTTCATCAGGTCTCCCGATAGCACAGAAAAAGTAAAGTTGAAATCCACCCCCTTAAACGGCGCGAAAACGACTGTTACTTCTTGGTCGTTCATGCCGTTCACCCAGAGGAAACGTCCGCTTACGAGCGATTCCTCGGTCTGGTCCCTATGCCAAAGTCTCTGCCATTCAGGAACTGACGGCGCTCGCGCCGTCCATTTGCGGCCTGAAAGTGCATCGACCCAATTAATTGATGCGCCATCATCAGCGATGTTCAAAGTGCTCATTTCTCACCGAGAATATGTGTTGTTTATCCGGGTTCATTTTGGTAAAGGCTCCTGTGGATGCAATTGCCAGTTGTACATGACTACTGGCTTCGGCATATTTTTATGGTGTCTCCACCATATGTCATCGCGAATCCGTAGACTTCACGCGATTGCCCGCGAGAGCTATCTACTTCAGAGACGAGACTAATTCTTGCGCGGACGCCGTTCTTGCAAAGGGAGAGGTCGCCGTCTGTCGAAGTTCGTTGCGCCCACCCACGATTCAACAGCACAAGGCGATACCTTTCCGCGAGATCGCGACTCCATGAGCTTGCATTCACATTTACAAAGTCGACGGCTGTTTGTCCCCCAACGGAACGGTTTAATCCTCCACACACTCCGAACAGACATGTGTTTCCACCCAATGATTGGCCCTTGATAAGATTGTCGGTGGCCTCCGCTTTCTGATCGTCGGTTTTTCCAACGTTATCTGGAATCATGCCGACCACCACCCCTGCTCCTTTCTCACGAGAAGCAGAAACCGAACCACCTGCATAGACATTGCCATCGTGCATATTGATGGTAACGCTGCCACCAAGACCTGCGCCGGCCTGTAGGGTCACGTAGTCAATGGAAGCGGGACGCTGTGCCGCCATCGCGGCCTGTGCCGCATTCTGATCTGCATGCGTATCGTCAGCGCTGTAGTGGGACAAGCTGCTTGCCGATGTCTGCCGGACCATTCCTCCATATGACGCCGCCGAGAATGAACTTCCGTTATAGCTGAGCAATTGTTTCTGTTCGTAGATATAACTGGCACCTTCATTTTGCAGCGGGGAGTACTTCGTATAGTCAGCGGTTCCCGGCGCAAATTCGGCTGCGCACTGTACAAGCGCACATCCCGCCGCCTCTAGACGACGTTCCTTGTCCGCGTCGCCATTCGCCAGATTTATGATGATCTGCTTCTCTTCCGGATGCAGCTGTCGGTTGTACATGTCTAGGTCTTAGGTACGGCTCCCTATGCTCTCTATTCGCTCGGATAGTGCCTCGGCAAGGCGATCAAGACTTTCGACATTACCCCACAAGACAACGCGGGTACCGTCCAGATCGACTGTCAACTTGCCACTATGCGCATGTATGTCGTCCGGCAATCGAACGTCTTTGTAGGAGTATGACCGTGCAGCCATGAAGCACACTACAAGGTGTTGCTCGTATGCGCTAAATCTATAAAATGCTCCTCCCGAGCGGAAAGCCGAGTCGCCGAACGATGCGACCGCTCGCGCTTGCGCGATCAATCGGCCGGCGTTTCTATCAACTGCTCGAGAGGCTGCTGGTAGCAGGACAAAGATCAAGAGTACGAGGGCAATCAGCAGTCCGATCACAGCCACCCCTTCTAAGGGGCTAAGAGTTGTCTGGAAGTATGGTTTCATTGTTTCGTCGGGGATTGATACGTTGGATCGACAGAAGCGTTGATGGGCGTACTAAAGCCCGCGCCGATACCAATGGAAACGCCATTGATGTAGCGTGTAGCGTCGTACCACGATTTTTCCTGCCACGCAGTTACATTGCTAGGCGTTACCTGCACGCCAAAGTACTTGCCAATACCTACCCCGATCGACGTCGGACCTGAAAATCGGGGATCGCCCGAAAAGCTGATGTTCGCGCCGAGGTCGCCCAAGCTGCCGAGCGCAATGTCTGGTTTCAGCGAGGCCAAGCCGTCGCTCGGGCTATATGAAAAATTCGGTCCCACTGCGATACCCGGAGAGAGGGGTAGGTGAAAGCCAGCCTGCACGCTAACATCCGGATTGTTACGTGGGTCTGAATTGGATAGTCCGGCCGCGCATTCAGCGGTGATGCACCCATTTACCGCCGGAGTGAACGGCCCCGCCGCGTCGATTCTTGGACCTGTCGCTGTTTGAGAGGACGCGGGATTCCAGCTGTACGGCGAGCTCGCGCCACCTGTGTTTTGCAGAATCAGATTTTGCAGCGTTTGCGACGGCGCATCCAGCAAGGACGGGGTCTGCACCAAATAATTGCCCGTGCTGTCCATCGCCAGCTTCATGCCCGTCGTGTCATAAACCGCATTCGCTGGCGTATTCGCATTCAGCGGCACGACTACGCCCGTCGCCACAAATTCTCCAAGCTGGCTGTTGTTTGCCGCACGCATCGCGTTCTCAACCTGGCTTGCCGTGACCGGCGATCCGTCCGCGTTCGTGATCCCCTGCGCCGCCGCATTCGCCGCTATTTTCTGTGCGAGCGTCTTTTCCTGCGGATGCAACTGCCGGTTGTACATATCGGAATTCGACGCAGCAAACGCACCTGCATTACCTCCCACTGCCGCGCCCGCTGCGCCTGCCAGCCCGTTCGAAACAATCTGCCCGATCATTCTGTCAACGGTAGCATTGCCAGTCGGACCGGCATTTGCAATCGAGCTGCTCAGGTCGTTCAACCTCGGCGCTAGCCCAGCCGACACACCCGCACCCGCGGCGCCGCCTAACGCACCGCCAAAACTGCCGCCACCAAGCCCGCCAAGCACGGCGCCCGCCGCAATATGCATACCGACGCGATCGGCGCCGCCTTCCGCCCAGTCCGCGGCATCCTGCTCGTACTGCGCCGCTGTATCAGTGTCGCCAAGCGCGTTCGCCGCCTTTGCACCGTCGAGCGCGGCGTGGTGCTTATAGTCGGCGTACGTACCGATGTCCTTCGCGACCGCTTGCCCTGCCGCAGTGGCCGCGTTCATCACGTCCACCTGATTGCCAAGCACCGTGTTCACGTCGGGCAGTTTTGACACGGTTCCATTGAGGTTCGACGTGTCGCGATTCAGGCCCGCGACGTCCTGCTTCTGACTCGTGGAATCAGTCAGGGCAATCGTGCCCGCGCTCACGCCGCTCTTCGTCGTCGCACTGGAACTGCCGCTCGCCGACTGGCCCAGCATCGGCATCACACCCGACGTGCCCGCGCTGAAGCCGCTTGTCGATGAGCTGTAATCCGAATGATTCTGGATGTCAGAGTACGTCAGCGTACCCGTGGTGAGCGTGTTCTTCGACGGATCGGCATCGCTAGCGATGTACGCGCCCTTCAGGTCCGTATTGCCCTTCACCTTGACGTCGAACCCGCCGGAACCCGCCTGAATCCCGGCCTGCTCGCTCACCGCCGCATAGTTGCCGTTCGCGCTGCCGTGCTGACTGCTGAAGCTTGCGCTGCCACCGCCCTGGCTGATGCTGAAACCGCCACTCGTGCTTTCCTGATGCGCGCTGCTCACGGTGGTGTCCTGCACGCTCGCGATGTTCAGATTGCCACCAACGTTGGCCGATACATGGTTGCCGCTCACATCCGAGCCGACGATGTTCGTATCGCCGCCCGAAACGATCGACACACCGTTCACAGCGGTGACGTGCGTATTGTTCTGCGTCGCGGCATCTGAATTCGCATCGCCATGCGCCTTGCTCATCGACGCCGACACGCCGAAGCCTTTAGTGCCGTAAGAAACGCCCACGCTCGCACTGCTCGATTCGTTCGTGCTGCGCGTCGTATCGGTATTCGTCGTGTTGACCAGGTTGACCTGGTTCTTTGCGTTGAGCACTACGTTGTTCGCAGTCACGTCGGAACCGGCAATCGTCACGTTGCCGTTGCCGGCCTGGCCGCTCTGATCACCGCCGCCCGTCGCAATGAACGTCGCCGTGCCGCCAGCCTTCACTGTCGAACCGGTTTGAGTCGTCTGGTCTTCCGTGAAGGTATTCTTCGTCTGGCTCGTGCCATAGCTCAACTGCACGCTGACGTCCGGTGCGCCGCCGCCGGCGAGCGACCCAACCGCGCTGCCGGCGTTACCGACGGCGGCAATCGTCTGCAGGGCCTTCGCGCGTCCATCCTGGCTGTTGCTCGCCGCCTGGCTCTGCTGAATCGTGCTGTTGATCGCATCACCTACACTGCCGCCGAGCCCCAGCGTAAACCCGCTCGTCTTCGTCTCCTGCGTATCGTCGTGGTGGCTGGGCGCATCGCCCGCCACGCTGACGTGATACTTCGACAGCAGGGCAGCCGCGGCTGCCGTCTGGCCCGCTCCGAGCGTCAGATTGTCCGCCGCGTTCAGGTTGCTGCCCTGTGCGGTCTCGTCGTAGCTCGAGCCCGTGTGCTTCGCGCCAGGACCGCCGAGCGACTGTTCGGCATGGGTTTTCGTGTCAATTGCCGCCGTCGCCGTCAGGTCGTTCGCGGCAATCATCGCCGCGCTGCCGCTGCCGTTCAACCCCGCCTTGACGGTTGCATCGGTGAGTGTTGTGTTGCCGCCCGACACCGTAGTAAGGCTGCCGCCCGTCGCGATCGTGCTGCCGACATTCTGTGTCGTGCTCGTATGCCCGCCGTTCAGCCCGTCGGTCGTGCCTGCATCCTGTGTCGCGGTCAGTGTCGTCGTGCCCACGTTCAGGTTGCGGCCCGCCCCAACAAATGCACTGTTACCCGACTGGATGGCAGCGCCCGAGAGGTTCACATCGCGCTGCGCCAGCACCACCGCATTGTCTGTTGCCGAAATCGTCCCGGTGGCCAGCGCGCTCTGCGAGCTTGCGCTTGCCGCAAAGCCACTTTGCTGGAGCGTTTTCGACACACTCGCAGTCGCGGTTTCGTTGATCACATCGCGCCCGGCCTGCACCACGGTGTCCACCCCACCGATGCGCCCGCTCGTGTTACGCACGTCCTGCACGGCAGCCACTGCTGTCGTGCCGCCGCTGCCGATCACGCCGCTATTGACAATGTTATTACCCAGCACCGTCGTCGCCACATCCCCCACAATGTGGCCGCTGTTGTTCACGTCGCCAGTCGCGCTCATGCTCACCGAGTTGCCGGCAACCAGCGCACCGCTGTCCTGCAGATCGACCGTGTTGGCCTGGGCCAGATAGAGCGTCGGCACGAGCACCGACTGCTGCGTGCCGTCGGGCAGCGTGACGGTCTGCGACACGAGCCACACCATATCGGTCGTCATACGTGTCGGTCAGAGGTTGCGTAAAGGAGAGCGACTGCGCGTTCGGGTCCAGATTCGTGACCTGCGACTTCGGAACCGTCACCGTGATTGGATGCATCAGCGCACCGATGGTCGCCGTGCCAATCGCGCCGCCGCTCCAGTTCCATTCCGGATAGACCGAACTCTGGTAAAAACCGAGGTCGTCGCCTGAGACGCCTGCGGTCCAGAGCGTGAGCGTTGTGGCACCCGTACCCTGAGGCGTGCCGGCCTGCGTCTGCACGCCCGTGCGCAGGTTGTTGACGGTGCGAGCCGCGATATCCACGTCGCCCACTGCCTCGATCGATGCTGCGCTGTTCGTCAGCGTCCCGGTCTGGTCCGCGAGCATGCCGGCGCTGTCGCGCGTACCGTCCTTCGCGATCGCGAGATTGCCGGCGGAGTAGAGGAGTGCGCCGTCGGAGTTCGTGACCGAGTTCGACGCATAGATGTTCAGACTCTGCGCAGCGGCAATGGCGGCGCTCGCGCCTGTGTTCTGCACATCGGTCGCGTTGACCTGCACCGTATTGCCGATCAGCGTGCCTGTGTTCGTTAGGATCGCGCTGTTCGTCGTGACTGAATCGCCCTCGATTCTGCCAACGTTGGTGAGCGTGGCTGCCGCATTGACCGTGGTCGACGTCGAATCGATATCCGCACCGGCGGCATTGACCACATTCGCGCCGGTCACGGTCAATGCGCCACCTGCTGCGAGTGTGCCGGTGTTCGTCAGCGTGCCGGTGGCCGACACCGACATGTCGCCGTCCGCGTGCAGCCTGTTCGACGCGCCGTTGGTATAGTCGCCCGTAACGGAAAGCCCAAGGTTGCGCCCGGCAGTCATCGCGCCGGCGCCGCTCACCACACCCCTGGCCACAATGTCACGATTGGCGCTGATCGCACCACCGGAATTCGAGAGCGAGGCGACCTGCACCGACACGTCCCGGCCGCCCTCCAACTGGCCACCGTCGTTGACTACACGCGCGCCGGACTGGTTCAGGTTCAGTACCGTGCCGCCGTATATCGTGCCCCCCGCGTTGTTCACGCTGTTCGTAACGTTGAGGTTTGCCGCGCCTGTGGCGACGAGCTTTGCGTTGGCCGTATTCGTGAGCGTCTGCGCGTTGACGCTCACGTCGCCATTGCCGCCCATCGTGCCGCCGGAATTTGTGATGTCTGCCGCGGCAGTAATGCTAGTCGCACCACTGCCACTATTCGTGAGCTTGCCGGTGGAGTTGTCGATGGAGAAAGCCGACACTATGGCCGTGCCGGGATTGCCCGTTCCGCTGTTTGCGGAAATCGTACCGTTTGCGTTCGAGAGCGCACCGCCTGCGCTCACCGACAGATTGCCGCCAGTCTGCGCGGAGCCATGTATGTTGTCCAACGCGCCGTGGGTGGTCGCCGTCAAGGCAGCTTTGCCGTACAGCGTGCCGCCGCGGTTGGTCAGGCTCGTATCGGCTTTGATCTGCGCAGTGCCCTGAGCTGAGAGCGTACCGTTCGAATTGTCGAGATTGGCCGATTGCGTAGTGAGCGCACCATTGGTCGCAATCTGCCCGCCCACATCAGAGAGAGCGCCCGGCGTTGTCACGTTCAGCGTGCCCGTGCCGGCGTGCTGGATGGACCCGGCATCGTTCGTAATCGATCGGCCGGAGACGGTAAGGTTGGTCGCATTGGTCGAAACCGAACCGCCCGTATTGTCCAGCGTGCCTCCGGCAGAAAGTGTCTGATCCGCAGTGCCGTACTGCGTGATGTGGCCGCCATGGTTGACGAGGTTGCCGGTACTGGACAGCGCCAGCGTATTACCGTCGATCGTGCCGTTCGAATTGTCGACCGTCGTGCCGCTCACGGTCGTCGCCGTACCCGAGAGCGTGCCGTTCTGGTTGTTGAGCGCACCGACGCTGGTCGCGTTCAGATTGCCGCTCGCCGTCATGCTCCCCGCGTGATTGTCGAACGTCTGCGCGCGGACCGTCGCATCGCCTTTCGCGCTCAGGTTCCCCTGGTTCGATACGGTCGTGCCGGATACGTTGAGTGCGCCATTGGTGACGACGTTGCCGCCGCTATTGGACACCGAACCCGACGCCCCGGTTGCTGTCAGCGCAAGCGTGCCGGTTCCCGCGTGTTGTATCGAGCCCGAGTCGTTCGTGACCGTCTGGGCTGAAACAGTGAGGTTCGTCGCATTGGTCGCAATGGAGCCCCCGGTGTTGTCCAGCGTGCCACCCGCGGAGACCGCCTCGTCGGCATTGCCGTACTGCGTGATGTGGCCGCCGCGATTGACCAGGTTGCCGCCGCTGGACAACGCGAGCGTATTGCCCTCGATCGTGCCGTTTGAATTGTCGACGGACGATCCGCTCACCGTCGTGGCTGACGCCGAGAGTGTGCCATTCTGGTTGTTGACGACACCGATGCCTGTTGCGACCAGATTGCTGCCGGCGACGAGGCTGCCCGCATGATTGTCGAGCGTCTGCGCCTGGACAGTCGCGGCGCTTTTCGCGCTTATATGCCCCTGGTTCGACACGGTCGTACCGGACACGGTCAGCGCGCCATTGGTCACGATGTTGCCACCGCTATTGGACACCAAGCCCGATGCCCCGGTCGCTGTCAGGTCAAGCGTGCCCCCGCCGGCGTGCTGGATCGAACCGGCGTCGTTCGTGATGGACTGGCCTGATACCGTGAGGTTCGTCGCGTTCGATGCGATCGAACCCCCGGTGTCATCGATCGATCCGCCCGCGGAAATCGACTGGTCCGCGCTGCCATACTGCGTGATGTGGCCACCGCGATTAACAAGATTCCCGCTGCTCGAGAGCGCGAGCGTATTGCCTTCGACCGTACCGTTCGAATTGTCGACCGACGATCCGCTCACGCTCGTGACTGCACCCGAGAGCGTGCCATTCTGGTTGTTGATGACACCGATGCCCGTCGCAACCAGATTGCCACCGGCGACGAGGCTCCCCGCGTGATTGTCGAGCGTCTGAGCCTGTATCCGGGCGTCGCTCTTCGCGCTCATATTCCCCTGGTTCGACACGGTTGTACCCGACACGGCGAGGGCACCGTTGGTCACCACCTTGCCCGCCGTATTCGACAGATTCCCGGCGAGGGTGAGCGTGCCGGTTCCCGCATGCTGGATCGAACCGGCGTCGTTCGTGACCGATTGGCCGGAGATCGCGAGGTCCGTCGCATTCGATGCGACCGAACCTCCCGTATCATCGATCGTGCCGCCTGCGGAGATGCGCTGGTCGGCCGTGCCGGACTGCGTGATGTGGCCACCCCGGTTAACCAGGTTGCCGCTGCTGGACAACGCGAGCGTATTGCCCTCGATCGTGCCGTTCGAATTGTCGACCGACGCACCGCTCACGATCGTGGCCGCACCGGACAGCACGCCGTTCTGGTTATTGAACGCGCCGGTGCTGCTCGCGTTCAGAGTGCCGCCTGCCGTGATACTGCCCGCGTGATTATCGAGCGTCTGCGCGTGCACCGTCGCATCGCCCAGCGCATTGAACTGCCCCTGGTTCGAGATTGAGCCCGCCGACACATTCTGCGCGCCGTTGCTGCCGACCACGCCACCTGCCGCGCCTGTTGCCGTCGTACCCGTGGCGTTGACGAGCGCACCGCTTGTGGTGACGCGCTGCGTGCCATTGCCAAGCATTGCCACACGGCCTGCGGTGTTGTCTAGCGACACGGCGTTCACGGTTTCGTTTCCGGCAGACTGGATAATGCCTTGCCGGTTGTTCACGGCACCGGCAACGCTGACGTTCTGCGTCGACTGCGAGACGATCTGGCCGCCCTGATTCGACAGCGCGCCCGCCGTAACCGTTTGCGCGCCCGTGGAAGAAAGCACACCGGTGTCGTTCGTGAGCGTGCCCCGTGCGGTGGCCGACAGTGCGCCTCCGGCAATAACACTCGCGCCGAGGAGACCCATGTCGCCATTGCTGGCCAGCAATGTGAGGTTGCCATTTGCTGAGGTCTGGCTGCCGCCCAGGTTCAGTGCTGCCCCGGACAGACTCGCGTTGCCACCTGCCGCCGTGTGCCCGATCGCGGCGAGCGCGCCCGAAGTCGCGACCGTCAGGTCAGCCGCGTTCGCGATCGTGCCGTCGCTATTGATGCCCGCGCCGAGCGTGCCTGTGGAGTTCACGCTACCCGCGCTGACGTTCATGTTCTGCTGCGCGGCGAGGGTGCCGGTATTGGAAAGCGCACCCGACGTGTTGACGGACACCGACTGCTGGGCGTACGTCGTGCCACTGTTCTGGATACTGTTCGCGGTGGCTGCAAGATTGGCGCTCGCCGTGGTCTTGCCGGCAAGCACAAGCTGGCCGTTGGACTGCAGCGTCAGGTCGCCCGCCTGCGCGGCGAGCACTCCCGCATTCGATACGCCTACCCCGAATTCGTTGCTCGCCAGAAATATCCGGTTGGCGTACATACCTCCCAACTGACTGACATCGATGGCAAGCGCCGGAGCGGCTCCATTACCGGCGATGGGTGAGGCGGCCAGCGTGTCGTGATCGACGTGATTCGCGCCGGCCACCACGTTCAGCGTATTGGCATACAGTGCAGCGTTCGCCGCGACGGCTCTGGCGATCAGGTCCACCTGATCCACATTGGTCGCGTTCATGCCCGCGCCCTGAACGGTAATCTGGCCACCCTTCACATCAAAACCAGTCAGACTCCCGTTCGCGCCATAGGTCG
This sequence comes from Paraburkholderia sp. BL17N1, assembly GCF_003634175.1. Taxonomy (NCBI): domain Bacteria; kingdom Pseudomonadati; phylum Pseudomonadota; class Betaproteobacteria; order Burkholderiales; family Burkholderiaceae; genus Paraburkholderia; species Paraburkholderia sp. BL17N1. The sequence continues at coordinate 315,269 of NZ_RBIW01000001.1, read as the reverse complement.
GATTGCCGGTGGTGAGAATGGCCCGTGAAGTGTTGATAAAGCCGCCACCATCCAGAATCAGGCCCGCGGAATTCGCTATCACTACTTCTGCGCGACGGCCGGCTACTTCCACATATCCGCGTAACTGGGAGGGATTATTGCTGTTGACCTGATTAACAATAATCGAAGCCGACTGACCCGGCAGGTAATTCGGATTGCCGTTGATATAACCCGCCTGCTGTGTGTTCACAACTGTCGGCGAATTATTAAGTACGATTCCAGGCTTCTGAACGTCGAACTGGCCGTACGTATTAACTGACACGCCAGCGCCGGAAGGCCGGTTCACATTGACCTGCGGGATGCCGCTTTGCGTCTGGATCACAGACGGCGCGTGCGCGCCACCCGGCACGATCTGCGCGTGAGCGGGTGGCGTCGAAATCACGAACGCACCCGCGAGCAGCAGCGAGCCGAATGCGGCGTGGCGCAGCGCGAAGCATGACACTGCCCGGGGCGGTACCTTACCGCCCGACTGCGATTCTCCCAGGTTCGTTTTGCCTTCAGCAGTGGCGGTTTCCGATACCGCCACCAGCATTCCCCGAAGCCGGCTGTATATCAGCCTGTAGGTCTTTTTATTCATTCTGAATAATTGATATTGCGAAACTGTAACAGGATGTAATTTACATCAGAACTTCACTAGAATGCGAACCTGGAATTGTTAAATTGCATCGGGTTCGTTGGAATATTGAAAGATTATTCTTCTTGGACGGGCGAGTGCCGTGGCGAAAGTAACCCAGTCCGTGCCGCTCAGAAAAGCCCGTGGGCTGAGGCGTCCAATTGGTGGAGGGATGCGAAAAGCTGGCTGGCGGCACGGATTCGCTACTCACGACAGCATGTCTCGGAGGCAAGCGTAAGCAACCACGTGCAGCCCGTGACAGCCATCAGAGCGAACGTTCTGTGGGGTTTTTGTTTTGACGCAACGCGACTTCGGACTGTTCGTCGAACAAGGCAGTCACCTCAAACCAGTCACCTGCCAGCCTCAGCGCAATTCCCGCTTGCTGCATCCAAAGAGATCCTCGCTGCGTAAATCCCCTCAAGGACCGCAACCCCCCCCCCGCACACCTCTTAAATTCACCGCGTGTCCCCAGCTCGAGGAGACGCGTCCATGCCCCATTCCGCCCCGACCTCACCACTACCGCGCGGCTCGCGGGTCGCGGTCATCGGCGCCGGCATCTCGGGTTTGGCCAGCGCGTATCTGCTGGCGCGCAATCATCGGGTCACGCTGTTCGAATCGGCCGGCTACCTGGGCGGCCACACCAACACAGTGGATGTCACGCTCGACGGCCACACGCATCCCGTCGACACCGGCTTCCTCGTGTTCAACGATCGCACCTATCCGAACCTGATCGCGCTGTTCGCCGAACTCGGCGTGCAGTCGCATCCGAGCGACATGACCTTCTCGGTCTCGCTCGACGAAGGCCGTCTGGAATGGGCCGGCACCAGTCTGAACACGGTGTTCGCGCAGCGCCGCAACCTGTTTTCACCGACCTTCATCGGCATGCTGCGCGACATCATGCGATTTAACGGCAGCGCGCAACGCAACCTCGAACTGGCGATTGAAACGCGCGCGTCGATGGGCGAGCTGCTGACGGAAGGCGGCTACGGCGGCGCGTTCCAGCGACACTATTTGCTGCCGATGGCCGCCGCGATCTGGTCGAGTGCTACCGCCGACATCCTCGCGTTCCCGGCCACGACTTTCCTGCGCTTCTGCCTGAACCACGCACTGCTGCAAGTGAATCGCCGGCCGCAGTGGCGGACCGTGGTCGGCGGCGGCCGCGAGTATGTGAAGCGCCTAACCAGCACGCTCGACGACGTCCGCATCGGCAAGGCAGTGCGCGGCGTGCGGCGCGACGCCGACGGCGTCGACGTGTTCACTGACCACGGCACCGAGCGCTTCGACGCGCTGGTGCTCGCCACCCACGCGCCGACCACGCTGCGCCTGCTGGAAGACGCCGATCATGACGAGCGCGGCGTGCTCGCCGCCGTGCGCTACCAACCGAACGTCGCGGTGCTGCATACGGATACGAATCTGCTGCCGCGTCGTCAGCGCGTGTGGTCGGCGTGGAATTATCTGGGCAGCCGCGGTGTCGACGGCACGCATCCAGTGTGTGTCAGTTATCTGGTCAATCAGTTGCAGCCGTTGCCGTTCAGGACGCCGCTCGTCGTCACGCTCAACCCGGTCGCCCAGCCGGCGCCGGGCACCGAACTACGCCGCTTCGTCTACGACCATCCGCTGTTCGATCTGGCCGCGATCGACGCGCAGCACCGTCTGCCTTCACTGCAAGGCAAGCGACGCACGTGGTTCGCGGGCGCGTGGACGGGCTATGGTTTTCACGAGGATGGTCTGAAATCGGCGCTACGCGTCGCCGCCGATTTCGACGCATCGCCGGCATGGGCCAGGCTATGAACCCGTCAAGCGACAATGCCGGCGCTGATCCAGCAGGCTGGCTGCTGACCGGCAAGGTGATGCACGAACGTCTGCGCCCGAACCATCATCGCTTCACGTATCCCGTGTTTTACGTGCGATGCGACCTGGATCGGCTGGCCTCGCTCGATAGCGGCTGGTTCGGCATCGACCGCTGGCGGCCGCTCAGTCTGTATCGACGCGACCACGGTCCGCGCGACGGCAGCGACCTCGCCACATGGATGCGCGAACAACTACGTGTCGCAGGCATCGAGCAAGCCGACGGCCGTATCTGGCTGCAGGCTTTTCCGCGTGTGTTCGGCTACGCGTTCAACCCGATCAGTTTCTGGTACTGCCACGACCGCGACGGCCGGTTGCGCGCGCTACTGGCCGAAGTGCGCAATACATTCGGCGAGCGCCACAGCTATCTGCTCAGCGCAAACGGCAACGCGCCGATCACCACGAGCACGCGGCTCATGTGCCGCAAAGTGCTGCACGTGTCGCCGTTTTGCCGCGTGGAAGGCGGCTACACCTTTCGCGTCAAGGAAGCGCCCGGTAGCGCGTCGGTCTCCATCGACTATCACGGCGCCGACGGTCTGCTGATCCGCACCGCACTCGGCGGCCGCCTGACGCCGCTCACGCGCGCGGCCGCGTTCGCCGCGCTGCTGCGTCAGCCGCTCCTGACCGTGGGCGTCGTCGCGAGAATTCACTGGCAGGCTTTGCGCCTTGCCCTCAAGAAAACGCCGTTCCACGGCAGAAACCCCGCGCCGGCCCGCACCGACCACGCGTCCACCCACCACGCCGCAGCCGCCAAACCATCCGCCGCCGCGCGCCCCATTTCGTCCGATTGAGGAGATTCAGTCATGGCGCTTTCAAGAACCCTGAGCGGGCACCAAACCGCCCCCGCGTCAGGCCGTCTGTTTCTGTCCTTGCTCGAGCGGATCCAGGTGGGGCATCTGATCCTCATCACGCCCGATGGTCAGCAGCGCGTGTTCGGCGATCCGCACGCGGCGCCCGGCGCGCGTCTGGAGATGCGTGACTGGCGCGCGTGCGGCGCGATTCTGCGCAAAGGCGATATCGGTTTTGCGGACGCATGGCGCTCTTTCTGGGTCGATACGCCCGATCTGGCCGCGCTGCTGCGCGTCGCGATCCGCAACGAGCGCGCGCTGCAACGCACGGTGTACGGCGGCTGGCTCGCGCAGCTCTGGTACGGACTGCGTCATAAGCTGAGGTCGAACACACGTTCAGGCAGCCGGCGCAACATTCACGCGCACTACGACATCGGCAACGCGTTTTACGCGCAGTGGCTCGACGCGACGTTCACCTATTCGAGTGCGGTGTTCGACGGCAATTTCCATCGCTCACTCGAAGACGCGCAGCACGCGAAGTATCAACGCATCATCGATACGCTTGGTTTGCGCGACGGTATGCACATTCTGGAAATCGGCTGCGGGTGGGGCGCTTTTGCGCTGCACGCGGCGCGTCTGGGCATTCAGGTGCATGGCGTGACGATCTCGCCGGCGCAACTAGAATTCGCCCGGCAGCGTGTGAACGAAGCAGGCCTGAGCGAGCGCGTGCAACTCGAACTGCGCGACTATCGCAGCTTGACCGGTCAGTACGATGCCGTCGTATCGATTGAAATGTTCGAGGCCGTCGGCGAAAAATTCTGGCCGACGTACTTTCGGATTCTGCGCGAACGTCTGCGACCGGGTGCTCGCGCGCTAGTGCAAACCATCACGATCGACGACTCGCATTTTGCCGCTTATCGCGCGACGAGCGACTTCATTCGCGAGTTCATTTTTCCTGGTGGCATGTTGCCGAGCCCGCAGCGTTTCACGCAAGCCGCGCGGCGCGGCAAGCTCACGGCGCGCACCTCGCTGGCGTTCGGCCGTGATTACGCGGAGACCTTGCGCCGCTGGCGCGGCGCATTCGAAGCGCAACTCGATACGATCCGCGTGCAGGGTTTCGATGAGATTTTCGTGCGCACGTGGCGGCTGTATCTGGCGTATTGCGAAGCCGGCTTCGACGAAGGACGCACGGACGTGATGCAGTTCGTGCTCTCGAAGGCGGACTGACGTGCGCGCGCTCGTCGCTCTCGCGCTGATCTTCTGGGCGAGCGCCGCTTGCGCGGACTGGCGCGGCGACGTCCAGTCCGCGCAACTCGTCGGCGAAGGCGATTTCAGTGTGCTGGGCTTCCGGCTCTATCGCGCGCAGATGTGGAGCGAACGCGTGCCGGTCGATTACGACGCCCGCTTCGCGCTGCACATCGTGTACGCCCGCGGCATCAAACGCGAGCGCCTTGCGGACACCGGTATCAGCGAGATCAAGCGTCTGGCGGCCGCGCCGATTCCGGCCGACACGCTGGAACGCTGGCGCGCGGACATGCTGCAGGCCTTCGTGGACGTCAGCCCGGGCGACCAGTTGAGCGCGGTGTATCTGCCGGACAAAGGCGTGCGTTTTTATGCGGGCGAGCGCATGACCGGCGAGTTCGACGATCCCGCCTTCGCGCGCGCATTCTTCGGCATCTGGCTCGATCCTTCGACGCGCGCGCCTACTTTGCGCAAGCAGTTGCTTGGGATGGCGCGGTAGTTCGTTCGCGACGCGTTGCCAACGTTTGCCGGTGGGCATCGGGTCGAGCGCCTGAAGCAGGTGAGTACAAAGCGCTGGCGGCGTCGCCGCAGACGCGCGACGCGCTTTGCGGCGCTTATTCGCTACGGCCCAAATTGCCTTGTTGTTTCTGGCAATCGGTATCAGGAATGGGCGCTGATGCGGATGACGAGCCATCGCACGACGCAACCGCTGCTTTCGCCCATTGCCCGCGCATCTGATAGACGTTGCCTTGCGCGCCGGGAGATTCGGGCAGTAATGGCGCGCCACCGTTTGCAGCGCTCTTGCGCGAACGCCGCGCTTCATTGTTCGCCTGCGCGTCGATAAACGCACTCGCATCGTCGAGCACCGGCGCAAAGCTGCGCAACGGCCCGGCAAACGCGCCCACCAGCAGCGCATGCCCGACGCGCGGATAGTGCTTCACTTCGACATCCGCGTCGCCCGACGCACGCAGTTTTGCCGCGAGTCGGTCGGTGTTGCCCGGATCGACGGTCGTATCGCGCTGGCCGGCGGCGAGGAACATCGGCGGTTCGTCGCCGGTGACAAAGTTGATCGGCTGACTTGCGGCACGCAATGGCCGCGGGAAAATTTCCTCGAGCGTCGCGTCGTGCAAGGGCAGAAAATCATACGGGCCAGCCAGGCCGATCACGCCGCTGATATCGCTTTTGCTCATCTGCTGCGCGGCGAGATAGCGGCCGTCGGTGGCGAGCAGCATCACGATATGCGCGCCCGCCGAGTGTCCCATCAAAAAGATTCGCGACGGGTCGCCGCCGAACTCGGCCGCGTGGTCGCGTGCCCAGCGCACGGCCGCGGCCGCGTCGTCGACGAAACCGGGGAACGCGGTGTCGGGCCACGTCCGATAGTCCGGCAGCACGGCAACGAAGCCGCGCGAGGCCAACGCCGCGCCGACGAACAGATAGTTGCCGCGCGAGCCGTTCTGCCAACTGCCGCCATAGAAGAACACCACCATCGGACGGCCATGCGAAGAACGGGTTGGCGGCGCGTCGGCGGTGGGTACGTAGACGTCGAGTTTCTGGCGCGGCGCGTTGCCGTAAGCCACGCCGTTTTCGGCGCGGAACTGCTTGTGCGATACGGCGGCATTCAGTACGCCGGCCGCGCTGCAGCCGCCGAGAGCGGCGAGGGCCAGCGTGGCGGTCAGGGTGAGAAGGCGTCGAGGCAAGAGAGAGTCGAGTCAGTCCGAAGAGATGCGTTCGAACAATGTACGCGCCAACCCCACGAGCGGATGCAGGCCTTGCCATGATGCCGCTGGCTCACGCGGCATGAAACGGCGGCCACGGCGAAATGCCGGCCGCTTGCAGCAGCAGAATGAGATTGAGCGCCAGCACGACGACCGTGCCGAGAGTTGCCGCGAAGGTCGTCTCACGACGATTCCGGTAGCGGCCCATCAGGTCGCCGCGCGAGGTGAACCACACGAGCGCGATCATCGGCACGGGCAGGGCGATGCTGAGCACCACCTGGCTCAGCACCAGGGCGCGCGTCGCGTCGACGCCGCAGGCCACTACCGCGAAAGCCGGCGCCATCGTGATCAAGCGCCGGGCCCACACGGGAATATGAAAGCCGACGAAGCCCTGCATGATCATTTGCCCGGCCATCGTGCCGACCACTGAACTCGACACGCCCGATGCGATCAACGCGGCCAGGAAGAGTCCCGCCGCGGCGCCGCCGAGCAGTGGCGTGAGCGTGCGCCACGCGGTCTCGATGCTGGCGATCTCCGGGTGCCCCGCATGAAACGCGCTCGAGGCCATGATCACCATCGCCATGTTGATGAACCCGGCCACGCCGAGCGCGACCACCACTTCGATATTGGAAAAGCGCAGCAGCCTCGCGCGCTCGCCGTCGTTGCGCGGTTTGACGCGATTCTGCGTGAGCCCCGAATGCAGGAACAGCACATGCGGCATTACCGTGGCGCCGATAATGCCCACCGATATCGTCAACGCATTGCTATCCGGCACCCGCGGCGTGAACGTGTGCGCGATCACCGATGGCCAACGCACGGGTGCGATCAGCAACTCGGCGAGATACGACAGTCCGATTACGCCGATCAGCGCCGCGATCGCCAGTTCGAGCGGGCGGAAGCCGCGCTTCTCGAATTGCAGCAAACCGTACGTGACGGCTGCGGTGATCAGCATGCTCGGTATCATCGGCAGATGCGTGAACAACGACACACCGATCGCACCGCCGACGAACTCGGCCAGATCGGTCGCCATCGCCGCGATTTCGCTGATGCCCCACATCGCGAGCACGGATCGGCGCGGCAGCGCTTCGCGGCATAGCTCGGCGAGATTGCGCCCGGTGACGAGACCGAGCTTGGCCGACAGCGACTGGAACAGCATCGCGACGACATTCGCGACCGCCACGACCCATAGCAGCGTATAGCCGTATCCCGCGCCCGCCTGGATGTTGGTGGCGAAGTTGCCCGGGTCCATGTACGCGATCGACGCCACCACTGCCGGCCCGACGAACGGCAGCATCGCGCGCACGCCACGGCGCCGTCCCGCCAGGGTTTCGCGAATGTCGAAACAGGTCTGCTCGGTGAGAGTCTGCGGCACGGTGCCCTGGCTTATCGCTTCGTTCATAGCGGCTCCTGTACGTCGTCAAGCGTTCAACGCAATAGGCACATGACGGCCGGCCAACGGGTCCAGCGCGATCAGCGTCGCGGCGCCCCGTTGCCGGTGCAACTGACACAATCGATAAACTCAGCTCACGCGCTCATGTTCAGCGAACCGTTGACGCCGTTCGGGAAGAAGCCGCCTTTGGTCGCCGCTGAACTCGTCAGATAGACGATGTTGAGGACGTTGCTGTAGTTGCGGCTGAATGCGAGCCCATTGCTGTCCAGCGGCACGATGTTGGACGTGCCGGCGGTCGCGCCGGTGATGCCCTGATCGTCGTGGCCGTTGTGATCGAGGCTGTTGCGTGCAGCCGAAATCGCGTTGGCGGCGGTGACGAGACTCGTCATGTCAATGCCTTTCGAGTACAGTACCGTGCGGACCAACCCGGCGTGATACGCCTCGGCCGCGAGAATGGCGGCCGCCGCTTCGAGGAACGTCTTGTTGGTGATGAGCGGCGAGGCGCCTTTATAAGCCGTTACGCCGACGTCCTCGAAGATGTAGGCGCCGAGCAGGAAGTTGTTGTCGTTCGCATACGGATTGAACGGGGTGCCGGCAGGCACGAGGCCGGCAGCGCGCGCCGCGTTCGAAAACGCGCCGTTCGGATCCGTGCCGCCGATGTCGATTGCCGGCATGGCAACCGCAGCCGAACCCAACGCGCTGCGCAGGAACGTGACGTGCTCGCGCTCGTCGTTGGCGATCTCGTTGGCGTACGCTTTCACCACCGGATCCTGAAAGGGCACTTGCTGCCCCGGAATCACCGTGCCCATTGTGCCGACGCCGGCCGTCATGCTCGCGGCGAGCCCGGCTCCGGTCGTCGCGTACGTATAGAACTGCGATTCGAGGTACTCCAGATTCAGCGCGAAATTCAGGATTTCCGCGTCGGTCGGCGCACTCTGGGCCGACACGCTCGAAACCGAGCCGCCCCCGCCGCACGCGCTGATCAGCGTGCCGCCGACAAGTCCCAGACTCAGGCCGCCGGCGTTGCGAAAGAACTGTCTGCGTTGCAGGCGGCGCGTGGCGCGTCGATCGAATGCATCAATAAGGGATGCTGATTTAGTGCTGGACTCCGACATGGCGATGCTCCTCAAATGGTTCACTGCCGATACCGCGGACTCGCGGCGCACACGCGGGGACAGCCGTTGCTCTCGCGCTGCAAAGACGCAAAATCGCGGACGCAAAGAGGCCTCCGTTCTTCTGAGAAGAACTAAATGATCAAGGGCGAAGAGCGAGTCCTCATTCGCCTTTACGGGGCGAATACTCGGCTAGATGCAAACCTCGAAAAAGATTTCTGTTCGCGTGTGCAGCATGAAGTGCGCGGCATGTGAGGAGCCGGTCGAGCATGCCGCCCGACATCGCCGCGGATCGTTTCGTCCGGCAAGTTTGGCGCGGCTCGCGGAGGATCGGCTGCGATCCTCTGTACAATTGGCCGATCGATTGAACATCGACCTTCCATTCGACCCATATCGACCGAATTCATGGCTATTACCTACAAGACTCCCGACGACATCGCCAGGCTGCGCATTTCCGGCCGCCTCGCGGCCGATGTGCTGGCGATGATCGGCGAGCACGTCAAGGCCGGCGTCTCCACCGACGAGCTGGACGCACTGTGCAACGACTACATTGTCAATACGCAAAAGTCGATTCCGGCAAATGTCGGCTATCTGGGTTTTCCGAAAACGGTGTGTACCTCGGTCAACTCGGTGGTGTGCCACGGCATCCCGAATCGCGCCGAGATCCTGAAAGACGGCGACATCATCAATATCGACGTCGCGATCATCAAGGACGGCTACTTCGGCGATACGAGCCGCATGTATTGCGTCGGCCAGCCGAGCACGGTGGCGCGCCAGCTGGTCGACACGACCTATGAAGCGATGCTCGCGGGCATTCGCGAGGTGAAGCCGGGCGCCACGCTCGGCGACGTGGGCCATGCGATTCAGAAGGTGGCGCAGCGCGACGGCTTCTCGATCGTGCGCGACTATTGCGGGCACGGCATCGGCAAGGTCTACCACGAAGATCCTCAAGTGCTGCACTACGGCCAGCCGGGGCAGGGCGTGCGTCTGAAGCCGGGCATGGTCTTCACGATCGAGCCGATGATCAACGCCGGTCGCGCGGGCACCGCGGTGCAGCGCGACGGCTGGACCGTGGTCACCAAGGACCGTTCGCTGTCGGCGCAATGGGAACACATGATCGCCGTCACCGACGACGGCTATGAACTCCTGACACCGTGGCCGGACGGCACCGGTAGCTACGAAGCGCCATGACCCTGCGTGGCGCGTACCGCGTCCGGGCACTTGCGCCGGAACTGGGCGCGCAACGTGCTGCTGAGTCGGGATACGCTCCGTATGTCGCTTCCCGAGGGGAGTTCCTGCGGCGCATACCCTGTTCCGGTAAAGAATGATTTGACTCTCGCGCCGGTTCGGTTAAAGCTACGCCTTAGGGTTTCAAGGGGTTTTCGTCTGCATGAGTCCGTCATTGACCGTTCGCCGTATCGCCGCTGATCAGGGCGCTGTTTTCCGCGAACTCCGTACTGCGTCGCTGCGGGAGGCACCGTATGCCTTCGGCGCCACGCTTGAGGACGCGTTGTCGGCCGACGCCGCGAGTTTCGACGCCACCGCCGCGGATCATGCGGTTTCCTTCACCTTCACCACCTTCATTCTCTACACCGAGGGCCATCCGGCGGGACTGATCGAAGCGTACTTCGACGATACCGCGGCGCGCCGCGCATTCGTTTGCGAACTGTGGGTGGCGCCGGCCGTGCGTCATCTGCGTGGGGGCGAGCTGCTGGTCGACTCGGCCGCCGCCTGGCTCGCGAACGAGGGCGCCACGGAAATCTACGCGTGGGTCGCCGACGCCAACCGCAATGCCATGCGCTTTTACGAGGCGCTCGGCTTCGGCCCGACTGGCGAGCACCGTCGCGTCACGCGAGCGCCGGACCAGGCGGAAAGCCTGCTGGTGCGCCATGTGCCGACCACGTCCCAGGTGTTTCAGCAGTGATCTCGCGAGCGGCGCAACAGTCTGCCGCTCGATTCCCTTCCGCGTCTCTTCAGCGTCGATCGCCAGCTTATCGGCGCGATGCGCGGCCTGAACGTCCGCTGCAAGGCCGTCGCGTTGCCGGTGCGGGAGCGCGTCGTGATGGCGGCGGCCCGTTCTCCCGGCGAAAAAGCTGGCCGCGCGCGTCGACGCCTGTAAAATACGCAAAATTTTTTGCCGAACGCTATGTCGCCCAAGAAATCGCCCTTTTTCGAACTTCGCAGCGGCTCTGTCGACACGCTCCTGTTCGTGGTCAAGACAACCGACCTCGACGCCATGCGTGCCGAACTGACCCGGCGCTTCGAGGCGACCCCCGAATTTTTCGCTAACGACGTCGTCGCGATCGACGTGCGCCGTCTCGCCGAGAACGAACGTGTGCCGCTCGCCGACATCGCGCAACTGCTCGACAGCGTACGCATGCGCCCCGTTGGCGTGGTCGCCAACGCGCAGCAGGCGTGGGCGGCGGAGTCGCAGTTGCCGCTGCTCGAAGCGCGTGACCGCCGCGGCGCCGCTAACGCTCCCAAATCCGCAGACGAAGACAGCACCGCCGCAGCCGCGCCGGCTGTCACCGCCGCGACGGCCACGCCGCCTTCCGATCTGTTCGAACTCGCCGCCGCCGCGCCGGAGAACGGCACGCCGGCCACGGCCGCTGCCGTCGAACCGGCTCCCGCCGCGGAGCCGGTGCGTCTGGCCACATCGTCGCAAACCATGGTGGTCGACAAGCCGCTGCGCTCCGGTCAGCGCATTTACGCCAAGGGCGACCTGGTCGTGCTCGGTCTCGTGAGCTACGGCGCGGAAGTGATCGCGGAAGGCAACATCCATATTTACGCGCCGCTGCGCGGCCGGGCTTTGGCCGGCGTGCAGGGCAATCACGACGCGCGCATTTTCTGCACGTGTCTCGAGCCGGAACTCATCTCGATCGCAGGCATCTATCGAACGACTGAGAACCCTTTGCCGGCTGACGTGCTCGGCAAGCCGGTACAGATCTGGCTCGAAGAAGAAAAGTTGATGATCGAACCGCTGCGGCTCACCTAAGCGACGTGAAGCGCGCTGCGTCGATCAAGCGTGATGCACGCGGCGTTTCACGGCAAATATGGCCGCACATAATTGACGAATTTGACGAACACAAGGTAAGGGTAATGGCAAAAATCATTGTGGTGACTTCGGGCAAGGGTGGCGTGGGCAAGACGACCACGAGCGCGAGTTTTGCATCAGCCCTCGCTCTGCGTGGCAGCAAAACCGCCGTGATCGACTTCGACGTCGGCCTGCGTAACCTCGACCTCATCATGGGTTGTGAACGCCGCGTGGTGTACGACCTGATCAACGTGATCCAGGGCGAAGCCAATCTGAACCAGGCGCTCATCAAGGACAAGAAGTGCGAGAACCTGTTCATCCTGCCGGCCTCGCAAACGCGTGACAAAGACGCGCTGACCATGGAAGGCGTCGAGAAGGTCATCAACGACCTGATCGCGATGGACTTCGAATTCATCGTGTGCGATTCGCCGGCCGGTATCGAATCGGGCGCGCTGCTCGCCATGCATTTCGCCGACGAAGCACTGATCGTGACGAATCCGGAAGTCTCGTCGGTGCGCGACTCGGACCGCATTCTCGGCATTCTGTCGTCGAAGACCAAGCGCGCGATCGAAGGCAAGGAGCCGATCAAGGAACATCTGCTGATCACCCGCTACAACCCGAAGCGCGTCAGCGAAGGCGAGATGCTGTCGCTGACCGATATCCAGGAAATTCTGCGCATCGACCTGATCGGCGTGATTCCGGAATCGGAAGCGGTGCTGCACGCATCGAACCAGGGCTTGCCGGCAGTGCACCTTGACGGTACGGATGTGGCCGAAGCCTATAAAGATGTCGTGTCGCGTTTCCTCGGCGAGCAGAAGTCGCTTCGCTTTACCGATTACCAGAAGCCCGGGCTGCTGCAGCGCCTCTTCGGCACCAAGTAAGGGGAGCGCACGTAATGTCGATTCTTTCGTTTTTGCTGGGCGAGAAGAAGAAGTCCGCGTCGGTAGCGAAGGAACGCCTGCAGTTGATCATCGCGCATGAGCGCGCCGGCGGCCATGCGCCTGCCGATTACCTGCCTGCGTTGCAACGCGAACTGGTGGCCGTGATCTCGAAGTACGTGAAGATTTCCCATGACGATATTCGCGTGAGCCTCGAACGTCAGGACGATCTCGAAGTGCTCGAGGTCAAAATCGAAATACCGCAGGCCTGATCGTTCAAAGGTCTGTTCCGTCTCGCGGCCGGTTTCTTATGACGTGCTGCGCGCTGACGTGATGCAGGGCGGCGCGCGAGTGCGCCGCTCTGTTGTGCCTCTTCGTTTTTTCGTTGCTCCCACTTCCTTCTGTGTTCGTGCACATGGGCCTGCATGGGCTTTCTCGCGCGCGTCAGCGGTGCGTCGAAATAATCTGTTGCACTTCGGCGTGTGGCGTTACACGCCCACGGTCAGCCGTTGCGTCCCCTCGCGCATTAAATGGATAACGCCGCCTTCGGCGCCTATCTACAGAGGGATAACATGAGAAAGACCTTTCGTTTGCTGCTTGCCAACACCGTATTGATCGCCGCCGGCGCAGCCGCCGTGGCATCGGCTTCGGCCGCGGAAGTCGTCGTGATCGCACCGTCCGCGCCGCCGCCGGTGCGCTACGAAGCGGTGCCCGCGTCGCGCGTCGGCTACGTGTGGGATCACGGTCATTGGCGCTGGGATCACGGCCGCTATGTGTGGATCGGCGGTCACTGGCAAGCCGAGCGTGTCGGCTATCACTGGGTGCCGGGACACTGGGTCGCGCACGGCCCGAATTATCACTGGGTTGAAGGCCACTGGGCCTAACGCCATGTGCTTCGGCATGCACGGCGCGGCGAGTGCCGCGCATGCCATTCCTTCCGTTTCGACAAGCACGGACAAATGCATGCACCGCGCCGCGCGTTCGGCGTAGCGCTCGCCCGCGCGCGCTTCAGGAAACCCTGCGATGAAAAAGACCTTGCTTCTGATCGCCGTGCTGACGGTCATGCTGGCCGGCTGCGTCGTCGTGCCGGCGCGGCCGATGTATCTGCGCGCCCCGGCCGTCGTCGTCTACTGACGCGGAGCGCCGCCGTTGGCGTCGTCGATGGGCGGCTCACCGTCGACTTGCGCAACGGGCCGGCCGGGCGCTTCGACCTCGGGCACTTCCGGTGTCGGTGCGGGCGCGGGTTGCGGCAACGGCGTCATATAACGCGCGGCCAGCGACTCATACAGAGGCGGTGTAAAGAGACGCGACACGCGGCTCGAAATCAACGCGGTGGCCATCAGCGAGATCACCAGGGCGTGGCCGTTGATCATCTCCATCACAATCACGAACGACGTAATCGGCGACTGCGTGACGGCGGCGAGGTAGCCGACCATGCCGAGCGCGATCAGCATCGGCAGATCCATCGAGTCGAACACCCGGTGCAGCAGATCGCCGAAGCCCGCGCCGATCGACAGCGACGGCGCGAAGATGCCGCCTGGAATGCCCGGCAAATAGGAGCCGACCATCGAAATCATCTTCATGAACGGATAAAACACCGACAACTGCGCGTGGCCGTCGAGCAAACCGCGCGCTTCGGCGTAGCCGCTGCCAAAGGTCGTGCCGCCCGAGATCAGGCCGACCACCGCGATCACGAAACCGCACACCGCGGCGAACGCGACCGGCCGCTCACTGTGCAACTGTCGCAGCGGCGCCGGAATCCAGCGCGCGGTATTCAGCAGGAGCCAGCCGAACAAACCGCCCGCAAGGCCCGTGACGATCGCCGTCAGCAATACCGCGAGCGCCAGCACATTGGGAAAGTGCGCGCCGATCTGGATGGTGCCGAAATAGGTGTAGTTGCCATTCAAGCCGAGCGCGATCACGCCGGCGATGATGATCGCGGTAATCAGCACGCCGCTTGCGCGCGCCTCGAAACTGCGCGTCAATTCCTCGATCGCGAACACGATACCGGCGAGCGGCGTGTTGAACGCCGCGGACAAGCCCGCCGCCGCGCCGGCCAGCACGAGTTGCCGTTCGATCAGCGCATTCGAGCGGGGATACAGCCGCCGCAGATTGAACATCAAGGCGGCGCCGACCTGCACGGTCGGCCCCTCGCGGCCGATCGTGAGGCCGCCGAGAATCGCCAGAAACGACACGACGATCTTGCCGAACAGAATCCGGAAAGTCAGCAGCCGTGAACCGTATTCGCTCGTTCTGGAGTGAAGGGTGGCGATGACCTGCGGGATGCCGCTGCCTTCGGCTCCGCGGAAGAACTTGCGCGTGAGCCAGACGGCGAACGCCGCGACCGCGGGGGTGATGATCAGCGGCGCCCACACATGCCGTTGCTGCACGGAGCGAAACTCGTTGTAGCCCCAGTCGATCAGTCTTGCGTACAGTACCGCAGTCAGCCCGACTGCGATCGCACCGAGCCAGAAGATGCCGTATTGGCGCCACAGTCGTCTCGCGCGTCGAACGATGGCGGAAGATCGGATCGGGATGGGCCGGGACATGAGCGTGTGTGGTGCAAAAGGGTGCAGTATAAGTCGCGCCGCGCCCATCACCTGTGTGAAAGTATTCTGAAATCGTGTAAAAGGGCAGCGTGTAAGCCGCCGAACGTAACCCGCAGTAGTAGTGACCGAAAGGCGCGATGTCCGATTCGGCAAAGGTTATCGGATTGGTCGGCTAAAATGTCTTGATGTTCGAACAACTCACAGGTCCTCAATGAAGCGCGTTCTTATCGTCAAGGTCACTTCGCTCGGCGATATCGTGCAAGCCTTGCCCGTGGTCGCGGATATCAAGCGCGCGTTTCCCGGCGTTCAGGTGGATTGGGCCGCGGACGAAGCATTCGCCGAAGTCGTGCACTGGAGCGAGAATGTAGACCGCGTGTTGTGCGCGCCCTTGCGCCGCTTCAAGAAAGCGCGCCGCTGGGCCGATTTCAAATCGATCTGGGCGTCCATCGCCGAGTTGCGCGCCTATCGCTACGATTTCATCCTCGACATTCAGGGCGTGTACAAGAGCGCGATCATTGCGTTTCTGGCGCGCTCGTCGCGACGCATCGGCTACCGGGCGCCGGATCTCGGCGAGCAGGGCGCGGCGTTCGCTTATACCGGCCGATTCGGCCCGCGTCCGAAATGCAATGCGTGGCACGGCATGCGCATCAGCGCGGGCGAGGCACTGGGCTACGAGATAGAAGGCCCGGCGGTCTTCAATCTGCGCTTGCCGGAACCGGCCACGCTTCCGTTCGAGGTGAACGGCGCGCCGGTCGCGGCGTTCTTTCACGCCACCTCGAAAGACGACAAAAAATGGCCCGTGAGCCATTGGGTGGCGATCGGCCGCGAACTCGCGCAGCGCGGTTTTCAACTGGTGCTGCCGTGGGGCTCGGAAGGCGAGCGGCTCGAAGCGGAGCAGATCGCATCGCAACTGCCGGGCGCGACCGTCCTGCCGAAAATGAGCGTGACGGAAATCGCGCAGATGATCGACGCGTGCTCGCTCGTGATCGGCACCGACACGGGCTTCGTCCACCTTGCGCACGCGCTGCAGAAGCGCACGGTGATGATCTTCGTGGCGACACCGCCGTCGCATTACGGCATCGAATCGCCATATCGCTCCGTCTCCATCGGCGACGGCCAGTCGGTGCCGCCCATCAGCGCCGCGCTCGAGGCGATCGACTACGTTCACACCGAGGCGCACGACGTGACGGCGCAGCACGGGTCCGCAGCCGTCTGAACGCGGCGTCCCGACGTCTCGCGCAATCGTTTGCTCGAAAAGAAAAGAGGCGCGACGCGCAGTCCGCTCAAACAGCCGAGCGCCGCCTCGTAACGCCTCCGAAAACGCCCGTGTCGGGGAACAGCGGGCGGAGAGGAATCGCTGCAATCAAATACATTCGGCTACGCATTGAGCGGGGACACCGCGTACACGCTCGGTGTCGACGCGACGACCGCCGCCTGGCGACCGGCCGGGGTGCATCTCCGGTTCATCTGCGGTATAGGGTGCGAATGTCCACACGGTTTCGTGCAGCACCTCGACTTCCCCGCAGCCGCGAATTCAAAAGGCGCCGCTCATTACACGCCTGTTAAATCTGTCGCTTTTCGTTGAGCGCCGACTTGGCCATTCACGCGTTACTCGCGTCACCAAAGGCGACGGCGCGCTGCATGCCTTCGTAGGCAACATGTCTGGCGGATTCACCTTGCACCGCGTATGCGCCGCCAGCAAGGCACGCGCCGGACCGGCACATTCAAACCAGTATAGGCGGTGATTTCCTCCGATGTGAATTCGGCGTGATCGCGCCTCGAGCGCAGTGCGTTACGTGCGTCGGTCATGTAACACCTTGGTGATTTTCCCTTACAAATCGCAACGCTCGCGCAGCGCGCCGTCGTGTTCAATCGAGTCATTCGGGGTTTCGGCTCGAATGACTCTGACACGATGGAGAACAACAATGAAACGCTTGATCCTCAGCCTGATCGCAGGCACGTTGCTCGCAACGGCACTTGGTGGTTGCATCGTCGCGCCCGCGCCGGGCTACTACGGCGGCGGTGGCTACTATCATCACGGCGGCTATTACTACCGGTGATCCAACTGGCCGAGGCCGCGGCGCCTGCGACGGCGCTGCGGCACCCGTCCGCGTCAGGCCAACAGCATTTCGAACGCGATGACCGCTCCGATGGCCGCCGCATTCGCCGCCAGAGCTTCCACCACGATGCCTTTCCATGTCGCCGGACGAAAGCGCAATGCAAGCAATAGCGAACAGAGCAACGCCAGTGCAATGATCATCACGACGTCCGCGTTGTGAAGGTGAACGTTCATCCCTGCCTCCCTGCTGCCCGAAGGGTTATTTGAGTCGAGTATAGGCATGTCAAAAAGACGCGCAAGGCAGGGAATTTACTCAGCAAATGCTCGGCTAGCGGAGGGCGCCGCTCGCGTTACATCAGCCTTGTGTCGCGTGTTTCGCGCATGCACAGCACGCCGATCATGCTGACGGCCGCGGCGATCGACACATACGCGCCCACCCATGGCAACCCGCCGCGCGCGGCGAGCATCTGCGCGATATACGGCGCGACCGACGCGCCGAGAATCCCACCGAGGTTGTACGACACACCGGCGCCGGTATAGCGCACATTGGTGGGAAACAACTCCGGCAGGAGCGCACCCATCGGCGCGAACGTCACGCCCATCAAAAACAGTTCGATCACAAGAAACAGCAGCACCAGCGACGTCTGTCCGCTGCCAAGCAACGGCGCCATCGTGAAGCCAGACAGAATCGCCGCGATGATGCCGACGATCAGCACCGGCTTGCGTCCATAGCGGTCGGCGGCCCAGGCCGACAGCGGCGTGGCGAGTGCCATGAATACCACCGCGATACACAGCAGACCGAGGAACGTCGGCCGCGGAATATGCAACACGGAGACGCCGTACGACAGCGAAAACGTGGTGGCGTTGTAGAAGAGCGTGTAGCAGACCACCATCGCGAGCGCGCCGAGCAGGGTCGGCACCCAGTGTTGGGACAGCAGCGTGGCGATCGGCACCTTCACGCGTTCCTGACGTTCGATCGCCGCCTGGAACGCCGGCGTCTCGGCGATTTTCAGGCGCACGTATAAACCGAGCGCGACCAGCACCGCGCTCACGAGGAACGGCACGCGCCAGCCCCAACTGCGGAATTGCTCGTCGCTCAACGAGAGCGCCAGCGCGAAGAACAGGCCGTTGGACGCAAGAAAGCCGATCGACGGCCCGAGTTGCGGGAACATGCCGAACCAGCCGCGTTTGCCGGGCGGCGCATTCTCGGTGGCGAGCAGCGCGGCGCCGCCCCATTCGCCGCCGAGGCCGATGCCCTGGCCGAAGCGCAAGATGCACAACAGGATCGGCGCGAGGCTGCCGATCGAGTCGTAGCCGGGGACGAAACCGATCAGCGTGGTGGACAGGCCCATCACCAGTAGCGACGCCACCAGCGTCGATTTACGGCCGATCCGGTCACCGAAGTGGCCGAACAGGAACGAGCCGATCGGCCGCGCCACGAAGGCGATGCCGAACGTGACGAAGGCCGACAGGGCCTGCGCCGTCGCCGAGCCGTGCGGGAAAAACACCGGTCCGATGACGAGCGCCGCGGCGGTCGCATAGACGTAGAAATCGTAGAACTCGATCGCGGTGCCGATAAAGCTCGCGAAGATGATCCGCGAACTCTTGTTCTGCCCGGTCGCATTGGGCTGGGCCGCGGAAATCGGCGAAGTGGACATGCAGGGTCTCCCTAATCGTGATGCCGCCGGACGCCCGGTTCGTGAGCCGGTGGTGCGTGTGAAGACGGCATCTTTGTTCAAATTCGTGGGCCTCGCTTTGTCCGCGGGCCGGCGGGCGGCTCGTGTGACGCAGGCGACGCGAACAACGAAGCAACAGCTTACAACGGCAGCCGGCGAAGTTCGCCCGCGAAAGCGGCCATACCAGGGCAATAACCAGGCGGGAGGCGGGCGAGGTAAGGCGGGGCGGCCGGTGCGGCGCGAAGCCGGGATGCTTTCCGATCCGGGCAACGGCGGGTCGCACCATGCATCAAGCAGGCGGCGCTGGCGGATGGCGCGGCGGCGCTGCAATCGGGCTCATGCCGCGCCGGCGGATGAGCGGGCGGGGTGAGCCATGCCGGAAGGCTCCGGCGCGGGGAATCGGAAAATTATAGCGAGCGCGGCCGCGCCGCAGCAAGGCAGCGCCGGTTTTGCCGCGCGCCTGGCACGACACGAACCGTGTTCAATCGATGGTCTGCGCTTGCGGCGAGGCGAGCTCGCGGAGCTGGAATTTGCCGTTGTCGTTGAACAGCCAGTCTTCGAATAGCTCGAGCTGGCCTCGACCGTTCAGCAATTTGCCGGGCGGTTGCGGCAGCGGCGCGGCGCGCCGCAAGCTGGCGAGCGCGGTGCTCTCGGCTTCGTCGTCGCCGTTGGTGCGATACACCGCCGACTCCAGCACATGGCCATTGCCATCCACCGTGAACGACACGACCACGAGCGAGCGCAGCATCGCTTGCGGCGTGCCGCGCAGCACGTAAGACGGATTGCGTTCGATGATGCGTCTCGCCACGGCCTCACGGTACTGGTCGAGCGTCGCGCTGTTGATGGCGGCCGCGGGCGTCGGCACGCTGGCGCGCGGCGGTGGTGTGATGGTGCAGCCCGCCATGCCGATAACCAGGCCGGCGACGAGGAGCATGCCGCGCACATGCGCGGGCCGTACGCCGACGCTGCAAACGCAGCGTCCGTTGTAATGGCGAAGGTGACGCGTGCGAGTGAACATGATGAGGGAAACCACGAAGACAGAGCCTGATTTGATGGTAGTCAAAATCCGCCAGGAAGCAATTGGCGTTCGCCCGCTCCATGTGGCCCAACCGACTGTAATAGGCGGAAATATGAGCGAATTGGATGGCGGCGAAAACACGCCTACACTTCGATGGCCTCTTTCGAGAGGCATCGGTGGAAGTCTTTCATTTAGCCCGCTTCGCGCGGGCTTTTTCTTTTGCGGTGCGGTTCACTTGGGCACGTGCGGCGCGCAAAACAAAAGGCGAACCCGATAGCGAGTTCGCCTTTCTATCCGCAAGCTGCGTGCAGGAGCCAAATAGGAACCAAGCAGGACCCAAGCAGGACCCAAGCACGAGACGAGCGCAGAATGCACGCTCACCGCATGTCGCGCGTCCGCTTACTTCAACGCTTCACGTGCCGCCTTCACCGCCGCGAGCACCTGCTCGGGCGCCGTGCCGCCCGGATGATTGCGGCTCGCCACCGAGCCTTCCAGCGTCAGATACGAGAACACGTCTTCGCCGATCAGATGCGCGACGTTCGGCAGTTCCTTGCGCATTTCCTCGAGCGTCAGATCCGCCAGATCGCAGCCGCGATCCGCGCAGACGCGCACAGCCAGCGCCACCGCTTCGTGCGCGTCGCGGAACGGCAGGCCACGCTTGACCAGATAGTCGGCCAGATCGGTGGCCGTGGAGAAGCCTTGCAGCGCGGCGTCGCGCATGGCTTGCGGCTTCACCGAAATACCGGCGACCATTTCAGCGAAGATGCGCAGCGTATCGGCAACCGTATCGACGGTGTCGAACAGCGGTTCCTTGTCTTCCTGATTGTCCTTGTTGTATGCAAGCGGCTGGCCTTTCATCAGCGTGAGCAGCGCGATCAGATGGCCGTTCACGCGGCCAGTCTTGCCGCGCGCGAGTTCGGGCACGTCCGGGTTCTTCTTCTGCGGCATGATCGACGAGCCGGTGCAGAAGCGGTCCGCCAGATCGATAAAGCCGACGCGCGGGCTCATCCACAGCACGAGTTCTTCGGAGAAGCGCGACACGTGCGTCATGACGAGCGCCGAGGCCGCCGTGAATTCGATCGCGAAGTCGCGGTCGGACACCGCGTCCAGCGAGTTCGCGCAGATGCCGTCGAAGCCCAAAGTCTTCGCCACCGCGTGACGATCGATCGGGTAGCTAGTGCCGGCGAGCGCGGCCGCGCCCAGCGGCAGGCGGTTCACACGCTTGCGGCAGTCGATCATGCGTTCGGCGTCGCGCGAAAACATTTCGACGTAGGCGAGCAGGTGATGGCCGAACGTGACCGGCTGCGCTACCTGCAAGTGCGTGAAGCCCGGCATGATGGTCGAGGCGTTCTTCTCCGCCATGTCGAGCAGGGCCGTGCGCAATTCCGTCAGCAAAGCGCCGATCCGGTCGATCTCGCCGCGCAGCCACAAGCGGATATCCGTCGCCACCTGGTCGTTACGCGAGCGGCCGGTGTGCAGGCGCTTGCCGGCGTCGCCGATCAGCGCGGTCAGGCGCGCCTCGATATTCAGGTGGACGTCTTCCAGATCGAGTTGCCACTCGAACTCGCCGCGCTCGATTTCGCCCTTGATCTGCGCCATGCCGCGTTGGATCGCGGCGAGGTCGTCGGCGGCGATGATCTTCTGCGCGGCCAGCATCGAGGCGTGCGCGAGCGACCCTTCGATGTCGACGAGCGCCAGACGCTTGTCGAAGAAAACCGACGACGTGTAGCGTTTGACAAGCTCCGACATCGGCTCCGAGAAGCGAGCCGACCAGGCTTCGCCTTTTTTGTGCAGTTGGGACGTCATGGTGTTGGGCAGTTAAGCGGCAGTTGAGCGAGCGGTGAAGAGGCTGGCGACGCGAATGCACATGCCGTGCAAAAGTGACGCCGAAGCGAGGAAAGACAGGGATTTTAACACTGGCCGGGAGGCTTAAAGACGCCGTGCGCCGCGGCTGTGTCCCGTCGCCTACTCGCGCATCAGCACCACCAGTTTCAGATCTTCGCGATGCGCGGGTTTGAACGTGATCTGGTCGTACACGATGCGGCCGTCGCGCGGATGGTTGAACTCGCGCCGTCCGCCTTCGCGGCCGCCCACATCCTGCGAGGCCCAGAAGCGCGCGAACGCGTCGCTCGCGGCGGTGAGCGAGTCGATCAGCGCACGGGTGGGCGCGTCGTTCAGATGGCGGATCGAATCGGCGCGGAATTCGGCGGCGAGCCGCCGCGCGCGCGTTTCCCAATCGACGATCAACTCACGCGCGGCCGCTTCCGTGAAGGTATAGCGCAGCAGATTGCGGTCGTGCGCGCCGTCCAGCCAGCCGACGAACAGGTCCGTGGCGCGCTCGTTCCACGCGAGCGCATTCCACTGGCGGTCGAGCACATAGGCCGGCGCACTGACAAGCTGCACGGTTTGCAGCAAGGTGGCTGGCGCATCGGCGGCGGCCGGATCGGGCTCAGCCGGGTCGCGCTGGGCGGCCAGTTCGAACAGATACGCCCGTTCGGCCCGCGACAGTTGCAACGCGACGGCGATGCGCGCGAGCGCGTCGGCGGACGCGGAGACCGGGCGCCCCTGTTCGATCCATGTGTACCAGGTCGGACTCACGCCGCACAGTTGCGCGACTTCCTCGCGCCGCAATCCCGGTGTGCGGCGGCGTGGACCCGGCGGCAAGCCGACCGCTTGCGGCGAGAGCCGCTCACGGTGAGCGCGGATGAAGTCGCCGAGCGCGCGGGCCGGGGTGGCGTCGAGCGGCGGCGGGTTGTCGGCGGAAGACGGCGTGGTCATGCTGAGCGGGCGATAGGTCGACGAAGGCAGGGAGGTAATGGCGATACCAGAATAATCGCTTAACTTGTACCGGTACACAGCGGGCCCTATTGTAACGGCTGGAATCGCACAACGCGCTTCCAGCGCTGCCCCAAATACATAACCGGAGCCTTCCATGAAGCATCACGATCAGGTCGCCGACGCCTTTGGCTCGACCGCCGCCGCCTATTTGACGAGCCCGACCCATGCCACCGGCGCCGATCTGCGGACGCTGGCCGAATCGATCGCGGCGACGCCGGATGCGACGGTGCTCGACATGGGTTGTGGCGCCGGCCACGCGAGTTTCGCGGTCGCGCCGCACGCGCAAGCCGTGGTCGCCTACGACATCGCGCCGCAAATGCTGGCGACCGTGGAAGGCGCCGCGAAGGAGCGCGGTCTTGCCAATATCAGCACGCAGCAAGGCGCGGCCGAAGTGCTGTCGTTCGCCGATCATTCGTTCGACTGGGTGATCAGCCGGATGAGCGCGCATCACTGGCACGACGTGCCGCTCGCACTCGCCGAAGTACGGCGCGTGTTGAAGCCGGGCGGCAAGGTGCTGTTCATCGATATCGCCGGCAGCGATCATCCGCTGCTCGACACGCATATTCAGGCGATCGAGTTGCTGCGCGACGGCTCGCATATTCGCGATTACCGCGCCGACGAGTGGATCGCATTGTTTGCGGCAGCAGGCTTTACAACATCGATTCGCGAGCGCTGGCGTATCGATATCGAGTTCAGCTCGTGGGTGGCGCGCATGCGCACGCCGGAAGCGCGTGTGGTGGCGATTCGTTCGATGTGGGCGCATTCGCCGGACGAAGTCCGTCAATATTTCGACGTGCAGGAAGACGGCTCTTTCAAGCTCGACGCGTTGATGATCGAAGCACAATAAAAAGCCGGGCGCGACGAACAACGTCGCGCCCGGCTTGTGTGCTCAAAGGCGTGCAATCAAGCGCTTGCGTGCTTAGCCCGTATTGCGCAAGCCCGCTGCAATCCCGTTGATGCTCAAATGAATCCCGCGCCGCACGCGCGCGTTGGTGTCGCCGGCGCGGTGACGCTTGAGCAACTCCACCTGCAGGTGATTCAGCGGGTCGAGATACGGGAAGCGATTCTTGATGGAGCGCGCGAGGAGCGGGTTCTCCGCGAGCCGTTCGCTCTTGCCCGTGATCTCCGACAACACCTTCGACGTGCGCTCCCATTCCGCGACGATCCGCTCGAACACGTGCTTGCGCAGCTTCTTGTCGGACACCAAGGCGGCGTAGCGCGAGGCGACAGCGAGGTCGGTCTTTGCCAGCACCATGTCCATGTTCGACAGCAGGTTGGCGAAGAACGGCCACGTCTTGTGCATTTTCTTCAGCAGCGCGAGACGGTTCTTGCGTTCGGCGTCGGTCGGCGCGCTGTCCAGATGCGCGGCCACCGCGCTGCCGAAACCGTACCAGCCGGTCAGCAGCAACCGGCATTGGCCCCATGAGAAACCCCACGGAATCGCGCGCAGATCTTCGATCTTGCGTTGCTTCGGATCTTGCAGTTTGCGCGAGGCCGGCCGGCTGCCGATGTTCAACTCGGCGATCTCCGCGATCGGCGTGGACTCGAAGAAATACTCCTTGAAGCCCGGCGTTTCGTAGACCAGCGCGCGGTAGGACGCCATCGCCGCGTCGGACAACTGCTGCATCGTTTCCTCGAACGCGGGCAGTTGCGCCGGTGCAATGCCGTGCGGCAGCAACGACGCTTCGAGCGTGGCGGCGACCACCGTTTCCAGATTGCGCCGGCCGATTTCCGGATTGCCGAACTTGCTGGCGATCACTTCACCTTGCTCGGTCAAACGGATCTGGCCGTCGACGGTGCCCGGCGGCTGCGACAGAATCGCCTGATAGGTCGGACCACCGCCACGACCCACGGTGCCTCCGCGTCCATGGAACAGACGCAGCGTCACGCCGCGTTCGTTGAAGAGCGACACCAGCGCGAGTTCGGCGCGGTACAACTCCCAGTTCGACGTGAGGAAGCCGCCGTCCTTGTTGCTATCCGAATAGCCGAGCATCACTTCCTGCTCGTTGCCCTGATGTTCGATCAGCGCGTCGACGCCCGGCAGCGCGATCAGGTCGCGCATGATGTGCGGCGCGTTGCGCAAGTCGGGGATCGTCTCGAACAACGGGATCACCATCAGGCCCGCTTGCGCCGGATCGTTCGCGTCGCCCAGACGGCCGTGCAGCAGGCCGGTTTCCTTTTGCAGCAACATCACTTCCACCAGATCGCTCACGGTTTCCGTGTGCGAGATGATGTAGTTGCGCACCGCGCGCGCGCCGAATTTCTCGCGTGTGATGCGCGCTTCCTCGAGCACGCCGAGCTCGCTCTTCACGAGGTCGGAGTAGTCCGCGTACGGCAGGCGCAACGGACGCGGCTGCGCCAGTTCGGCGAGCAGCACCTTGAGCTTGTCTTCTTCCGTAAGCGCCGCGTAGTCGTCCTCGACGCCGGCGCGCTTGAGCAGTTCGGCGATCACCGCTTCGTGAATGTCGGAGCTCTGGCGCAAGTCGATGCTCGCCAGATGGAAGCCGAACACTTCGGCGGCGCGCGCGAGCGGCGACAGGCGCGGTGCGGCGAGCGGCGCGCCATGATGCTCGGCGAGCGAATCGATCAGCACGTGCAGGTCGCGCACGAATTCGGCCGAGTCGCCGTACGGCGTGGCGCGGATCGGCGCTGCGCCGCGGCCCGCGCTGCGCACCGGCACGCTGCCTTCGCCGAGGCGCACGCGCGCGCTCGCGGCGAGCCGCGTGTACATGCCGATCAACGCCCGGCGATACGGCTCGTCGGTACGATGCGGCGACTGGTCGGGCGAGGCGGCGGCGAGTTCCTTCAGGGCGTCGCTGGCGCCGGCCAGCAGGTTGGACACCGACAACTCCGCGCCGAGTTTGTGCACCTGCTCCATGTAGTGCTCGAAGATCACCGCGGCCTGGCGGGTAATCGCGTTTTCGAGCGTTTCGGCCGTGACGTTCGGATTACCGTCTCGATCGCCGCCGATCCAGCTGCCCATCTGGAAGAACGGCGGCAGGCGCGCATCGATGCCGTGCTCGACGAGCGCTTCCTCGATATCGGCGTAGAGCGCCGGGATCTCGGAGAGGAAAGTGGCGCGGTAATACGACAGCGCGTTCTCGATTTCGTCGGCCACGGAGAGGCGCGAATCGCGCAACATGCGCGTTTGCCATAGCGACGTGACGCGGGCGCGCAGCATCGCTTCGTTGTGCGCGCGCTCGCGGTCGGTCAACTGCTGATCGCGTTCGGCGAGCAGGCGCGCCACGTCGTGCTGCGCGTCGAGAATGCTCTTGCGTTGCACTTCGGTCGGATGCGCGGTGAGCACCGGCACGATCAACGCGTCGTTGAAGAACTGTTGCAGGACCGGCGTGGCGGCCGCGTTGGCTTCGACGAGCCGTTCGAGCGCATGGGCAATCGTGCCCGGTTGCGAAGTCGAACCGGCCAGTTCGTGAATCCGGTGACGGCGATTGCGGTGGCGGTCTTCAGCAATGTTCGCGAGATGCGAAAAGTAGCTGAACGCGCGCACCACGCTGACCGTTTGCTCCGGGCTCAGCGAGCGCAGTTTCTTGTCGAGCGTTTGCGCGGCGGCGCTGTCGTCTTCGCGGCGAAAGCGCACGGCGGTCTGGCGGATCGTTTCGACGACGTCGAACACCGCGTCGCCTTCCTGTTCGCGCAGCACGTCGCCGAGCAGGCGTCCGAGATAGCGGATGTCCTGGAACAGCGGATGGTCTTTGTCTTCGCGCGTGCGGCCATTGTTCTTCGGCGCGGAAGCGGAAGCCGGCGAAGACGATTCCTCCGGCACGGCCTGCAGCGCGGGCGCTTGCGACGTGTCGGCAACCACCTTGATCTTCACGGAGCCGCCCTTGGCGGCTTTCTGCGCCTTGGCGGCGGACGCGGCCTGCGTCGTCTTATCCGTTTTGACTGCCTTCACGGGCTTGTCCGTCTTGACGGGCGCGGAGGTCTTGGCGGCCTTGCCGGCTTTGGCGGCGTGAGCAGCCTGAGCGGGTTTGCCGGCGCGTTTGACCGATGTGGACTCAGCAGCGCTTGTGGCCGAGGCGGCGGCAGAAGCGGCGGGCTGGGCGGCGTCGGCCGCGCGAGCGTTGGGCGATGCAGTGTTGCGGCGGGCAGGGCGCGCCGATCCGGAAGACGTCACGATGGGTTTCCTCAGGGAAGCCAGGGTCTGTTGAGTGATGAACTGCTACTGCGGAACTGCACTATGAACTGCAACGTGAACTGCAAAGGGAACTGCGCGAAACGGTATGCGCCGATGGCGATACGCCTGAGAGGAGACTGTGCGCCAGAACGGTGCCGCGCATTCGCACGACACTCGTTCGAGGCACCCGCGGCACCTGAGCCAGGTCAGACCGCATCGCATCATCCCGCATGCGGCGGCCCGGTGCGCGAACGACCGTGCGTGAACATGCCGGGATGGGGCAGGCGCGCACCGCGCGAAGCCCGTCTCCTCTATCGATACCGCTTCAGCACGGCGCCTGGCTGCGTCTTGAGACGCAAGGGCGCGTGCTAACATTGTTCGTTATTACATCCCGTCATTCGATCAGCAAGCTAATGAACACCGAGACGTTTTCAACGCCACCCCACACGCTTGTGATTGCGTCGCGAGAAAGCCGCCTGGCCATGTGGCAAGCGGAGCATGTGCGATGTGCGCTGCACAAATTATATCCATCTTGTGACGTAAAAATCCTCGGAATGACAACACGTGGCGATCAAATTCTCGATCGCACTTTGTCGAAGGTTGGTGGTAAGGGCCTCTTCGTGAAGGAACTCGAAGCCGCTCTCGCCGACGGCCGCGCGGACCTCGCCGTGCACTCGCTCAAAGACGTGCCGATGGAATTGCCCGCAGGCTTTGCGCTGTCCACCATCATGGAGCGCGAAGATCCGCGCGACGCGCTGGTCTCCAATGATTACGACTCGCTCGCGGCACTGCCGGCCGGCGCCGTGGTCGGCACGTCCAGCCTGCGCCGCGAGGCCATGCTGCGCATGCGTTACCCGCATCTCGAAGTGCGGCCATTGCGCGGCAATCTGGACACGCGTCTGTCGAAACTCGATCGCGGCGATTACGCGGCGATCATTCTGGCCGCAGCCGGCCTGAAGCGTCTGGGTCTGGGCGAGCGCATCCGCGCGCTGCTCGATCCTGAAGACAGCCTGCCCGCAGCGGGCCAGGGCGCGCTCGGCATCGAGATTCGCGCCGATCGCGCCGACCTTGCTGCATGGCTCGCACCATTGCATCACGACCACACGGCAGCCGCCGTCGAAGCGGAGCGCATGGTCTCGCGCGCGCTCGGCGGCAGTTGCGAAGTGCCGCTCGCCGCGTATGCCATGTGGCGCGACGGCGCGCTGCATCTGCGCGGCATTGTCGCCACGCCGGACGGGCAACGCGTGCTGAGCGCGCAGGCGTCGGCGCCGGGGCCCAGCGTCGAACGCGCGGTCGCGCTTGGCCAGGAAGTGGCGAACGCGTTAGAGCAGCAGGGCGCAATGGACATCGTGCGCGCGCTCAGCACCGCCAGCGGTCCCGCCGCGGCGAAGCAGGGCACGGCGGAGCACGGCGCGGCGGACAGCGCGGCGACCGGCGAGTGATGGCGGCCGATATCCCAGGCAACACTTCTTCATCCGTCGACAAGGCGGTGTTCACGGTCGTAATTACGCGACCGGCCGGTCAGTCGAACGAATTGATTGCGCTGCTGGCCGCCGCCGGCATCGCCACGCTCGACTTTCCGCTGATCGACATCGCCCCTGTCACCGACGACGCGCCCTTGCGCGCCGCCTTGGCCTCGCTCGAACGCTATGCGCTCGTCGTGTTCGTGTCTCCGAATGCCGTCGATCATGCGTTTGCCCATAGCGACTCGATCTGGCCGCATGCGCTGCCGATCGGCGTCGTCGGACCGGGCAGCGTGCAGGCGCTCGCGCGCCATGGCGTCGCGGCGCCGGCGTACAAGGTGATCAGCCCGCCGTCCGGTTCGGATGAAGACACCGCGCGTTTCGATTCAGAAGGTCTGTTCGCCGCGATCGATACGGCGCTTGGCGCAACCAGTCTCGAAGGCAAGCGCGTGCTGATCGTGCGCGGCGACGGCGGCCGAGAATGGCTCGCCGAGCGCCTGCGCGAAGCCGGCGCCGAAGTCGACACAGTCGCGGCATACCGGCGCCTCGTGCCGGAACCGTCGATCGGCGCCTGGGCGCGCGTGCACGAGTTGCTCGCGGGCGAGCCGCACGCGTGGCTGCTCACCAGCTCCGAAGGCGTGCGCAATCTGCACGAACTGGCGCAAGACCACCTCACCGCCGGCGAGATCGCGCAACTCAAACGCGCCGCGCTCGTCACGCCGCATCCCCGTATCGCGCAGACCGCGCGGGCATTGGGTTTTGATAGCATGACGGTGTCCGGCGCGGGAGATGACCGCATTGCCCGCGCCTTGATTGCCGCCGTCCCGCCCGTCGTCCAACCGGTATCGTCCAATCCGGCTCATTCACCGGCTAAATCACGCATGACTGAAACGAACGCATCCACGAACGCTTCACCCCAGCCGGCCGCGACCACTGCGTTGCCGCCGAATCAACCCTTCACGCCCTACGAAGCGCAAAAGCGCCATAGCGCGAGCGGACCGCTGCTGTGGTTTGTCGTCGTGATCATGGCTTGCGCCGCGGGCGTGGGCGGCTATGCGCTCAATCGCAAGGTCGAGCGCACGGAGCAGCAGATCGCGCAGCGCCAGCAAGCCAACGACACGCAGACCAACGAACTGCGCATCAAGACCGAGCAGGCGCTCGCCACGGTGCATCAGTCGGAGTCGCAGGTCGCGCAACTCGAAGGCAAGCTCGCCGATGCGCAAACCTCGCAGCAGGCGCTGCAACAGCAATACGCGGATCTCGCGCGCAATCGCGACGACTGGACGCTCGCCGAAGTCGGCCAGATGCTCTCCGCCGCCAGCCAGCAGTTGCAGCTCACCGGCAACACGCAGCTCGCGCTGTTCGCGCTGCAAAGCGCCGACACGCGTCTCGCCGCATCGGACAGCCCGCAAGCGGTCGCCGTGCGCAAGGCCATCGCGCAGGACATCGACAAGCTAAAGGCCGCGCCTTCCACCGATCTCACGGGCATGGCCATCAAGCTCGACAACGCGATCGACCAGGTCGACAACCTGCCGCTTTCGGGTGAAGCGCCGATCGCCCACGCCACGCCGCGAGCCGCGACATGGGCCGACACGGCCAAGGTGGCCGCGGCCACCGGCGAGCCGCGCTGGAAGGTGTGGTGGCGTGAAGTGAGCACCGGCATTGGCCAGCAGTTGACGAGCCTCGTGCAGGTGCGCCGGATCGACAACGCCGACGCAATGCTGGTCACGCCCGATCAGGGCTACTTCGTGCGCGAGAATCTCAAGCTGCGTTTGCTGTCGGCGCGTCTCGCCTTGCTGTCGCGCAACGAGACCACGCTGAGGTCCGACCTGCAGGCGGCGCAGAATGCGCTCACGCGTTACTTCGACAACTCGTCGAAGAAAACGCAGACCGTGACCGATCTCGTCAAGCAGGTGGAGGCGGGCTCGGCCGCGGTCGAATTGCCGAATCTGAATACGAGCCTGCAGGCCGTCAATCAATACCGGAGCCGAGGTTAATCATGGCGATCCGGGGACTTCTATGGCTGGCGTTGCTGTTCGTCGTCGCGGTGGTGCTGGCGGTGGTCGGGCGCTTCGACATGGGGCAGGTGCTGCTGATCTATCCGCCGTACCGCGTCGATATATCGTTGAATCTGTTCGTGGTCGGGCTGGTGGTGTTGTTCATCCTGATCTATGCGCTGCTGCGCATCTTCCGCAATATCTGGCGCATGCCGCAGCGTGTGGCCGCTTATCGCGCGCGCTCGCGTGTTGCGAAGGCGCATGCGGCGTTGCGCGATGCGATCGGCAATCTGTACGCCGGGCGTTTTTCGCGTGCTGAGAAAGCCGCCAAGGATGCGCTCGCGAATGGCGATAACAAGGGCGCGGCCGGTTTGATCGCGGCCACCGCGGCGCATCGCATGCATGAATATGCGCGGCGCGACGAGTGGCTCGCGCAGATCGACGAGGCCGACTGGCAGGATGCACGCTTGATGGCCACCGCCGACATGCGCTCCGACGGCCGTGACGCGGACGGCGCATTGACCGCGCTCACGCAAATGCAGTCACAAGGCGGGCGGCGCATCCACGCGCAGCAGATCATGTTGCGCGCGCAGCAGCAACTGAAGAACTGGGGCGAAGTGCTCAAGCTCGTCAAGACGCTGGAAAAGCGTGAGGCGATTCATCCGGCGGTGGCGGTGCGTCTGCGCCAGCTCGCGGCGGAAAACCTGCTGCGTGACCGGCGTCACAATGCCGATGCGCTGCTGGAGTTGTGGAATTCGTTGTCGGCTACCGAGCGTCATTCGCCGCGTCTCGCGGATCTTGCTGCGGAGTTGCTGGTGGCGCTGAATCGTCCGCAGGAAGCGCGCAAGATCGTCGAGGAAGCGCTCGCGCAGAACTGGGATGCGCGCTTGTTGCGTCGTTATCCGGATACGGCTGGCGGCGACGCGTTGCCGCTGATTCAGAAGGCCGAAGCGTGGCAGAAGGATCGTCCGGAAGATGCGGACTTGATGTTCGCGCTGGGGCGCTTGTGTCTGCATCAGCAGTTGTGGGGTAAGGCGCAGTCGTTCCTTGAGCGCGCGCTGAAGCTCGCGGATAACGAGACGCTGAAGATTCGCTCGCATCGTGCGTTGGCGCGTTTGCACGAGCAACTCGGCGATGCGGACAAGGCGAGCCAGCATTATCGTGAAAGTGCGCTGGCGATGAATATTGTTTGAGGTTTTTTGAGCGGCGCGTCTCTCCTTGGCGCGTGGCTTTGAAAGCGTGAAATGGCGGGTTGATGAATGAAAATGGCCGCAGCGGATGCTGCGGCCATTTTCATTGATGCTCAGCCGCCCTTGTCCTGGCCGACTCACGCGATACTAACTCTTACTCGAAAACAAATCGGCCACAACGGATCGCAGCCAGCGATTGCCCGCCTCGTGATGGTACTTCGCGTGCCAATGCTGCCGCACCGCGAATTTATCGACCGGGAATGGACAGGAATGGACTGCGAGGGCGTTCACTCTCGCCAGCGTTTCCCCGATGTTCCGCGGCAACGTGGCAATAAGATCCGTCGACTTTATGATCGACCCCAACCCGAGCATGCCCGGAAGTTCGAGCACCACATCGCGTTCTATGTTCTCGCGCAACAGCGCCTGCTCCAGCAATTGCGCGCCTGTGCCAGCGGCGATGATCACGTGTCCCTCGCTGCAGTAGTGCTTCATGCTCAGTCTCGAGCGCACGCGCGGGTGATTCGGATTGGCGAGGCACACCCAGTCCTGCATATAAAGCTGTTGCTGATACATCCCGCTGCCAAGCCACGGTACATGCCCGATCGCCAGATCGGCCTCGCCGGATTCCAGCGCGCGCTCCGTATTTCCATCGATTCTCGCCGCTTCCAGCCGAATGCCCGGGGCATGCGCGCGCACGTGCGCCAGCATGCGCGGAAGCAGGGTGATGTGACTCGCATCGGTCATGCAAATGCGAAAGCGGCGCTTTGCCGTTGTCGGATCGAATGAGATTTCCCACGCGGAAAATCGGCGAAGCGACTCCAGGATCTCCCTGCACGGTCCGATCAGCGCGTCCGCCTGAGGCGTCGGAGTCATGCCGCCTGGCGTCCGGACAAACAGTGGGTCCTGCAGATGTTCGCGCAGACGCCCCAGCCAGATACTGACCGTGGGCTGACTCTGTCCGAGTTGATCCGCGGCCCGCGTGACGCTGCGCACGTCGTACAGCAGATCGAATAGCTGGAGCAGCTTGAGATCGGGTAGCTCGGATGTGCTCATAGCAGTATTGTCCAACGCAATGCCGTCATTGTATCCATTGCATTGCGCCGGCGGATGCATCCCCGTATCTTGATTTTGTTCACGAATGCGCGCCGTCGCGTGCGACCGGCCACATTCCAGCCGCCAGAGAAGCAGCCGACGATGCTGCTCCAGTCAACTCAGAATCAGGGGACGTTCATGGACAAAGGAATGCTGCGGCAAGGCGGCGCAATAGACGGGCGCCAGGATGAAAGAGCGCGCAAACAGGCACGCAAAGCGAGAGCAAGCGGCTGGATAGGGTCCGCGCTCGAGTACTATGACTTCTTTATTTACGCGCAAGCCGCGGCGTTGATTTTTCCTCAGATCTTCTTTCCCAAAGGCGATCCAAAAATCGCGATCGTGGCCTCGCTGGCGACGTATGGCGTGGGCTATGTGGCGCGGCCCATCGGCGCGTTCGTGCTCGGACATTGGGGCGACACCCACGGGCGCAAGACCGTGCTCCTGATTTGCATGTTCCTGATGGGCTTTTCCACGATGGCCGTCGGCTTGTTGCCCACGTATCAATCGGTCGGCATGCTGGCGCCGGCGCTGCTGGTGATTTTGCGCCTGGTTCAAGGCTTTGCCGTCGCGGGCGAGATCTCAGGCGCCAGTTCGATGATCATGGAACAGGCTCCGTTTGGCCGGCGCGGCTACTTCGCGAGCTTCACGTTGCAAGGTGTGCAAGCCGGTCAGATTCTGGCCGCCGCCGTCTTCCTGCCGCTTGCGTACTACATGCCGGAAGATGCCTTCGTCGCATGGGGCTGGCGCATTCCGTTCCTGCTCAGCGCGATCGTCCTGATTGCCGGCTTCATCATTCGACGTGAAGTCGACGAGACGGCCGCGTTCGCCAAGGAAGACGCGAGCGGCCGGGTCGCGCGCGCGCCGATCCTCGAAGCGTTCAAGTACAGCTGGCCTGACATGTTTCGCGTCCTGTGCATGGCGTTCATGAACGTGATACCGGTCGTCACCACGATCTTCGGCGCTGCGTACGCGGTGCAGCCCTCCTATGGCATCAACTTCCATGCGAGCGTGTATTTGTGGATTCCGGTGGTCGGCAACATCGTGGCGGTGCTCGTCATTCCGTATGTCGGCAATCTCTCGGACCGTATCGGACGGCGGACGCCGATGATCTTCGGCGCGCTCTCTTCTGGTCTTCTTTCGTACGCGTATCTGTATGCGATCAGCGTTCACAACCTGCCGGTCGCTTTCGTGATGTCGATAATGATGTGGGGCGTGGTGTACCAAGGCTATAACGCGGTCTTCCCCGGTTACTATCCGGAATTGTTCCCGACGCGCTTTCGTGTCTCCGCCATGGCGATCGCTCAAAACATTGGGACGACCATTACCGCGCTGCTTCCCGCGCTGTTCGCGGCTGTCGCGCCGCCGGGATCGCACAATGTGCCGCTAATGATCGGCTCGATCACGCTGGGCGCCACGATTATCTCGGCGCTGGCCGCATGGAGCGCGCGCGAGACGTACCGCGTGCGTCTCAACGACCTTGGGATGAAAGACGCCGCGCCAATGCCTAAAGAACAATACGACGAGCTTCGCGAGGAAGCATTGGGCGAAGCAAAACTCGCGAAAGCGGCCATGCAGACGCGTTGATTCGAAATGAACGGGCGCATCTGCGATGTGCCCGTTCTTGCCCTGTCGATATCCGCTGGACTCCTGCGCCGCGCATGGGCCGACGCATGAAATGTCAGCCGGCGGCCGACACCGCTGCGCGCAGTCCAAGCGAATAGCTTTCGATACCGAAGCCGCAGATCTGCCCCTTCACGATTTCGGCGAACACCGAATGATGGCGGAAGGCTTCCCGCGCGTGGATGTTCGACATATGAATCTCGACGATGGGCACCGTCAGTATGGCGAGCGCGTCGCGGATGCCATAGCTATAGTGCGTCCACGCGCCGGCATTGATGAGCACGCCATCCACATTATCGACGAAGGCTTGATGGATTCGCGAACACATGTCGCTTTCGCTGTTGGTCTGATAGCTCTCGACCGTGACGCCAAGCTCCTTGGCTAGCGCCTGGAGCTGAGCATCGATGTCGGCGAGCGTGGCCGTGCCGTATTGAGCGGGATCACGCTTGCCGAACATGTTGTGGTTGATGCCGTGCAGCATGAGGAAGGATTTCATCAGTTATCCGTATGCAGGTCTAGAGTGACGTTGTCTCGACGACCGCGCCGTTTTTCGCGGCTTTGCCGATGACGACCGCGAACTTGTAAGCCCCGGCCGAGCCGACGACCGCGAGCTTGTAAGCCCCGGCCGAGCCGCGACAACAGAATGCCGTCGCAAAAGCCTCGGCGAAATAGGCGGGCTGTCGTCAATCGAGCGGAACGGTGAGTCGGTCGATGATCGCGCGCGTGCACGGACGCGCGCCCCGCCACCATGCGAATGCTTCGGCGGCCTGTTCGACCAGCATGCCGACGCCGTCGGCGATACCTTGCGCACCCGCGTCGCGCGCGAGCCGCAGGAACGGCGTGAGGCCTTTGCCGTACGCGAGTTCATAGGCGGTGCTGCCCGCGCTGAAGACGCTTGGCGGAACGGGCGGCAGTTGCCCAGTCAGGCTGGCAGACGTTGCGTTGACAACGAGGTCGAACTGTTCCATCGATTCGAGCTCCGCGTAGCCGCACGCGGTGAGCGTTGCGTCCGCCGCGACCTGTTCGACTAGCGCCTGCGCTTTCTCCACATGCCGGTTAGCGATGACGAGTCGCGCGGGCCGCGCCGCAATGAAGGGGAGCAACGCGCCGCGCACCGCACCGCCCGCGCCCAGCACGAGCACGCGCTTGCCCGCAATCGGCTGATGCAGGTTGATTTCGATGTCGCGCACAAGGCCCACGCCGTCGAAGTTCTCCGCCACGATGCGGCCGTTCTCGAACTTCATCGCATTGACGGCGCCCGCGAGCGTAGCCCTTTCGCTGCGCTCGTCCGCTATGGCGAACGCCTGCAGCTTGAACGGCGCAGTGACGTTCATGCCCTTGCCGCCCGCGGCGATGAAGGTTCTCACCGTCTCTTCGAAGGCGTTGGCCGGTTCCAGCGGCGCTTCGATGGCGCCATACGTCATGTCCTGTCCGGTCTCCTCTGCGAAAAGACCATGGATCAGGGGCGATTTCGTATGCCCGATCGGATTGCCGATTACCGCGTATCGATCGCTCATCACGCCCCCGGTTTCGAAAACAGCACGCCATCGGTCTGCATCGCGTCGATTTCCGCTGCGCTAAAGCCCAGCGATTGCGCGACCTCCGCGTTGTGCTGACCGAGATCGGGGCCGACCTCGTGGATGGACGTGTCGCAGTCGGAGAAGCGGAACGGCAGGTTCTGAAGCCGCAGTTTTCCGAGGCGCGGATGCTCCTGCTCGATCACCATGCCGCGCGCGACGATCTGGGGATCGGCGACGACCTCGTCGATGCGCTGAACCTTCGCGCTCGGGACATCGACGCTGTCGAGCAGCGCCAGCACTTCCGCAACCGAGCGCGCGGCTACCCACGCTTTCACGACCGTGAGAATCTCCTCGCGATTGGCGTTGCGGCCGTTCAGGCTATGAAACCGCGCATCGGCGCCAAACCCGGCCGGACCGCCGTGCTGCTCGACGACCGTTGCGAATCGCTTCCAGGAATCATCCACCTGGGCGGCGATGACGAGATCGCCGTCGGCCGCGCGAAACACGCCGTACAACGTCGATGTCGGCATGTCGTGGCCGGTTTGCTCCGGCACCACGCCTTGCATCGTGTAGCACTGGACCGCATATTCATGCATGGAGAAGAGTGTGTCATACAGCGCCATGTCGATATGCTGACCGCGTCCGCTCTTCACGCGGCCGAGCAGCGCGGCGTTGATGGCGGCGACCGCGTGAATGCCGGTGTACATGTCGCCGAGCGAAATGCGCATGAGCGGCGGCGGCTCGCCGGGATTGCCGATCATCTGCATGATGCCGCTCTTCGCCTCCGCGATGAGACCAAAGCCCGCGCGATGCGCGTCCGGTCCGGTGTGTCCATAAGCCGAGATCGAGCAGTAGACGAGGCCCGGATTGCGCCCGGACAACGCGGCATAACCGAGGCCGAGCTTATCCAGCGCACCCGGCCGATAGTTCTCGATGAACACATCCGCTGAATCGCACAGACGCTCCATGAACGCCTTGCCGCGTGGATCTTTCATGTTGACGCTGACGCCGCGCTTGCCCATGTTGAGCTGCAGGAAATAGGCGCTTTGCTGATCGTCGAGAATCGTGGCGTGCTGACGGCCGGCATCGCCGCTGCCGGGACGCTCGACCTTGATGACTTCCGCGCCGAGTGCCGCGAGGCAGCGTCCGACATAAGGGCCAGCAAGAAAGTGGCTGTAATCGACGACGCGAATACCTTCGAGGGGACGGGCTTGCATCAGTTCGCTCCCGGACGGCGCGGGATCATCAGTCGATGCTCGCCACGTTGAACGACTTCGCCGTTCTGATTGATCAACTCGGAGGGCAACACGACGATGCCCCAATCCGGCTTGCTCTTGCTCGCACGCATGGAGCCGACGCGGAACTTGACGTGCAGCACGTCGTTGACCTTGATCGGCAGGAGAAAGTCCCAGGTCCAGCCGAGCGACATGCCAGGCAGAAAGCGGTAAGCGCTCTGCGTCTTCAGACCATCGGCGATCGACAAGCCAAACAAACCGTGCGCGACGATGCAGCCGAAATGGCTCGCGTTCGCGTATTCCTCATCGACGTGGACAGGCGTGTGATCGCCCGTCAGATCCGCGTACGCGAGGATGCGTTCTTTCGTGACGGTATAGGGGGGGCTTACGCACTCGTCGCCTTCGCGCGCATCGTCCCAGTATTTTTCAGTGATGTTGATGGTGCTCATGCTCACGCCTCCGCACGTGGGTTAATCGCCAGCGCCTGCGTGACGCATAGGGCAGGTTTAGCCTGAATGAGCTCGACGGCGAGGCCATCGGGCAGACGCATCCAGTTGCGACCCTGCGGCATTTCGGTAACGCCGAACGCTTGCGCGGCGGCTAGTGCGGCCTCCAGGTCCTCACACATCACGCCGAGATGCGCGAGGCGGCCTTCGGGGCCTTCATGCTGCGGCGCGCTGACCAGCTGCAGACCGCCCAGCGTCCAGTATTGACGCGGCTCTTCGCGCGTGCCGTCGACTTCTCGCATCGTCATGCCGAGCACGTGTTCGAAGAAGCGGATATGCCAGTGGATGTCCTTCACCCTGATGGCGACGTGCTCCAGATAGGCTTTCGGTGCGCTCATGCTGCGGCTCCTTCGTTCTGGCGGTCCGTCATGGCGCGTTCGATACCCTTGATGCAGGCGACGAGCGTCGAATTCACCGGCGTCGGCACGCCAAGGCGTTCGCCCCAGCGCACAACCGCGCCGTTGATGAAGTCGATTTCGGTAATCGAGGACTTCTCGAGGCTTTGCAGCATCGAAGTTTTGAATGCGGGCGAAAGGCCTTCGGCGGCCATATTCCAGGCGTGTTCGGCATTGGAAATGGAAAGCGCAACGCCGGCGGCTTTAGCGGCAGCCATCGCTTCTTCGATCGCCGCGAGCGACGTCGCTTTCAGAATGGGCTCGTCGTAGAGCTGCCCGTAGGTGAGACGCGTGATGCCCGTGATCGCGCCCGTCGCGACGTTTATGAGCAGCTTGTCCCACATCGTGCCGAGAATGTTGTCGCTGACCGTGGTGGTCAGGCCGGCGCGGTTGAATGCATCCGCGATCGCTTGCGCGGGAGGCGTGATGCGGCCGTCGAGTTCGCCGATGATCGTGAGCTTGCCCGTTACGCCGGACTGGATATGGCCCGGCGCACGCAACACGCCGCCGACATACGTCTTGCCGGCGAGCACGCGCTCACGTCCGACGATTTCGCTCAGGACGTCTTCGTGACCGAGGCCGTTCTGCAGCGACAGCACGAGCGTTTCGGGACCGACGAGATCGAGCGCGCCGCGCATTGCCTGATCGGTATGGAAGGACTTGACCAGCACGATCACGAGGTCGACGGGGCCGACTTCTGCCGGATTCATCGTGGCGCGAACCTTGACGCGCCGCGTGCCGCGCTCGTCGTCGACCTGGAGGCCGTCGCGGGACATCGCTTCGACATGTGCGGCGAACCGGTCGACGAGCCATGTCTCATGGCCGCCTTCGGTCAGCGCGGCGCCGATGGCGCAGCCTAGCGCGCCGGCGCCCAGAAATGCGATTTTCATATGCGTCTCCTTGAATGGAAACGAAGATACGGCTCCGCAGTACATGTTGGCAATGCAATGGGTTTAATAGCGGCATTGCATTTCGCAATATCGTGCGGAGTCCGGAGCCTGACATCGCCGGACTGAACATTGAGCTTTTGGGGTTAGGGATCGGTGAAAATCAGAGCTGTTTCGAGTCCTCGCCCGTGCGCTGCGCTGCCTGTCGGCGTGTCCGGTAGCGGCACGCGTTAAGCCCTGCGTTACGCACGGATTGCACGAGCGCATTGAATGGCGCCAATGCGGCAACCATGTCCGATGGGTGATCTGTGTCGAGGGAACGGTCGGCGCCATGTGCGGCGGCCTTTTGCGGCACGCATGGCGAAAAGTCGAGAGCCGGGCTCTGAGCGACCCGGGATGGGCAGGCGGCCGACACGCGTTAACAGCCTATTCAGCAGTGGATTGGTTGCTCCTTCGTACACCAAGGCAAAGCCTCAGCGGTCAATCACCGCCAAGGCCCGAAACTCAATCCCTCACTTATTCACCATCTTCGCCGGCACACTGATCGCCAGCAAACCGCCGAGCACCATGAACGCCGCCAGCATATACATGCCCGAGTCGTTCGCCGCCGTAGCCTGCTTGAGCCACCCCACCGCATACGGGCTCAAAAACCCAGCCAGATTCCCAATCGAATTGATCATGGCGATGCCGGCAGCCGCTCCCGTCCCCGCCAGAATCGCCGTAGGCAAACTCCAGAACAGCGGCAAGGTAGTAAGAATGCCCATCGTCGCAAGCGTCAGCGACGCCATGGCCAGCACGGTGTTATGCGCCCAAACCACGGAAAGCACCAGCCCGATCGCCCCCGCAAACGCAGGCAGCGCAATATGCCAGCGCCGCTCGCGCTTACGGTCGGCGCTACGCGACACGAACACCATCGCAACCACAGCACCCGCGAACGGAATCGCCGAAAGCAATCCGATCATGAACGCATCCGTCACACCGGTCGCCTTAATGATGGTAGGCAACCAGAAGCTCACGCCGTACAAGCCCATCACAAACGAAAAGTACGTAAGACTGAGCATCAACACACGCCCACTCGTGAACACCTGGCGAATCGGCATGTCATGTTTGGTCGCTTCTTCCGCGGAAACATGCCGCTCAAGCAACTGCTGCTCTTCCTTGGTCAGCCACTTCGCCTTCGAAATCCGATCGTCCAGCATGGCAAACACCATGATCCCGACGATCACCGAAGGAATCCCTTCGAGCAGAAACAGCCACTGCCAGCCATGCCAGCCGTTCAGGCCGTTAAAGGTCTTCAGGATATAACCCGACACCGGCCCGCCGATCACACCCGACAACGCGATTGCCGTCATGAACCACGTTGTCATGCGGCCGCGCCTATGCGCCGGATACCAGTAGGTGAGATACAGAATGATGCCTGGGAAGAACCCCGCCTCAGCAAGACCAAGCAAAAACCGCATCACATAGAACATGGTCGGCGTAGTAACGAACATGGTCAGCATGGAGATTACGCCCCACGACACCATGATCCGCGCAATCCACACTCGCGCGCCGACCTTATGCAAAATCACGTTGCTCGGAATCTCGAAGATGAAATAGCCGACAAAGAAAATCCCGGCGCCGAAACCGTACACCGCATCGCTCAGCCCGAGGTCGCTGGTCATTTGCAGCTTGGCGAAGCCGACGTTGACGCGATCCAGATACGCGACCACGTAACAGAGCATGAGAAGCGGCGCGAGCCGCCAACTGACCTTGCGGTAGGTGGCCTCTTCGAAAGTGGAAGGCGGCGCACCCGCGCCGGGATGGTGGAGCGGATTTGCGGGACTAGCCATGGTGTCTCCTCTTTTCTTGTGGAATTGAAGTACCGCCGTCGATCGATTCTATCCGCGCTGCGTGCTCTGCATGACGAATGGATACCCGGGGAAAACACTGACTGCGGCGAGGGCCGCTG
The DNA here is from genome assembly GCF_003634175.1 of Paraburkholderia sp. BL17N1. Classification (NCBI taxonomy): domain Bacteria; kingdom Pseudomonadati; phylum Pseudomonadota; class Betaproteobacteria; order Burkholderiales; family Burkholderiaceae; genus Paraburkholderia; species Paraburkholderia sp. BL17N1. The sequence goes on along the minus strand of NZ_RBIW01000001.1, from coordinate 274,479 downwards.
CACGCGAAACCCTCGCGGGCCAGATGCGGCCCGGCGCTACACGCAGCGCCCGCCGTCCACTTCCAGACACACGCCGGTGATGAACTCCGCCTCGTCCGACGCCAGGTAAAGCGCGGCGTTGGCAATGTCCTGCGGCGTCGAGAAACGCCCCAGCGGAATGCCGGCGAGAAAGCGCTGGCGGTTTTCCGGCGTATCTTCCACGCCCATGAATTCGGACAGCAGCGCCGTTTCTCCGATCACCGGATTCACGCAGTTCACGCGTATCCGGTCCGGACCGAGTTCAACAGCCAGCGACTTGCTCGCGATAATCACCGCGCCTTTGCTGCCGTTGTACCAGACGAGCCCAGGCCGCGGCCGCACACCCGCCGTGGACGCAATATTGATGAAGCAGCCGCCGCCTTGCTCGCGGAAATACGGCACGAATTCCTGCACGCTCCAATAGATGCTTTTCACATTCACCGCATAGACGCGGTCGAATTCGGCTTCCGTCACATCCATCACCGGCTTGTTGCGATGCGTGGTGCCTGCGTTGTTGACGACGATCTGCACGCTGCCGAAGTCTTCGAGCGCGGCTTCGCGCAGCTTTTGCCAGTCTTCGCGTTGAGCGACGTTGCCCGCCACCGCGATCGCCTTGCCGCCGGCCAACGCGATTTCGCTCGCCACGCGCTCGGCGGCGGGGCCGTTCAGATCGTTGACCACGACGTTCGCGCCTTCGCGCGCGTAGGTCTTCGCAATGCCTTCACCGAAACCCGAGCCGCCACCCGTGACGATGGCTGTTTTACCTGTCAACCGCATAATGTCTCCGCTGTTTGTTGTGGATGGTGATGCGTGTGCCTGACTAACCGTGCTTGATTGCGATGGTCTTGAGCACTGTGAAGCCGTACAGCGCCTCGAAGCCCTTTTCGCGTCCGTGCCCGGAATGCTTGACGCCGCCGAACGGCAGTTCGACGCCGCCGCCCGCGCCATAGTTGTTGATGAACACCTGGCCGGAGCGCAAACGTCGGGCGAGCCGCATCTGCCGCGCGCCATCGCGTGTCCAGATGCCGGCGACGAGACCGAACGGCGTGCCGTTGGCGAGCTTCAACGCTTCGTCTTCGTCGCTGAACGACATGGCGGCCAGCACCGGTCCGAACACTTCGTCGCGAGCAAGGCGGTGGCTCGCGGGCACGTCGCGCAACAGCGTGGGCGCTTGATAGAAGCCGCTTTCCGGCGCTTCGGGAATCACCTCGCCGTGCGCCGCCATGGCGATGCCGTCGTGTTGCGCATCCGAAAGGAAATCCCACACGCGCCGCTGCTGTTTCGCGTTGATCAGCGGCCCGCAGTCGAGGTCGGCCTGCGAAGGGCCGACGCGCAACGCGTGAAACGCGCCGCTTAGCCGGTCGAGCAAGGGTTCGTAAATGGCCCTGTCGATCAGCACGCGGCTACCCGCCGAGCAGGTCTGCCCGGCGTTTTGCACGATCGCCGACACCAGCACGGGCAGCGCCGCGTCGAGGTCCGCGTCGGCGAAAACGATTTGCGGCGACTTGCCGCCGAGTTCCAGCGTGACCGGCACGTGATTCTCAGCAGCCATTTGCGTGACGAGCTTGCCGGTATCCGGCGAGCCGGTGAACGAAATGTGATCGATGCCCGGATGACGCGCGAGCGCCGCGCCCGCTTCATGGCCGAAGCCGGTCACTATATTCAGCGCGCCGGCCGGCAAACCCGCTTCAGCAGCCAGTTCGGCGACGCGCAACACGGTCAGGCACGCATCCTCGGCCGGTTTGACGACGCATGCGTTGCCGGCGGCAAGCGCCGCGCCCACGCTGCGCCCGAAAATCTGCATGGGGTAATTCCACGGCACGATATGGCCGGTCACGCCGTGCGGCTCACGGATGGTCAGCACCGTATAGCCGGCCTGGTAGGGCAGCGTTTCGCCGTGCAGCTTGTCCGCCGCGCCGGCGTAAAACTCGAAATAGCGGGCGAGGGCGGCCGAATCGGCGCGCGCCTGCTTGAGCGGCTTGCCGGTGTCGCGCGCTTCGAGTTGAGCGAGTTCTTCCTGGCGCGCGGCGACCAGGATGGACAGCCGGTACAGGATGCGGCCGCGTTCGGCGGCGCTGGCTTGACCCCAAGGGCCTTCGAACGCGCGGCGCGCGGCGTGCACGGCGGCGTCGATATCCGCCGCGGTGCCGCGCGCGAGTTGGGTGAAGGGCTGGCCGTCCGAGGGATCGAGTACGGCGATCGTCTCGCCGCCTGAGGCGGCGGACCATTCGCCGCCGATGAAATGCCGGGCTTCTTCCATGCATGCTCCTTGAGGTGTCACGAGCACCGCGCTGCGGTGACGTGGTGTTCACAAACCAGAGGCACAATCGAGAGACGCCAGACGATTATCGCCCCGATCCAACGAGGGATGCCATCGGCCGATTGGCTATAATGGCGTATTCCGCACTGTCCGGCCGCAGCGCCGCCGCTCGAGGCGAGTTTCACGTTGCATCCCGTTCGAGCGAGCGCGCCGCACGCCGTGTTCCGAATTCCATCCCGACCAGAGAGCGCTTATGAGCTTCAATAACGTCCCCGCAGGCAAAGACCTTCCGCAAGATTTCAACGTCATCATCGAAATCCCGGCGCAAAGCGATCCGGTGAAGTACGAGGCGGATAAGGAAACGGGCCTGCTCCACGTCGATCGTTTCATCAGCACGGGCATGCGCTATCCGGCGAACTACGGCTACATTCCGCAAACGCTGTCGGGTGACGGCGATCCGGTCGACGTTCTGGTGATCACGCCGTTCCCGCTGCTGGCCGGCTCGGTGGTGCGTGCCCGCGCACTCGGCATGCTGCAAATGACCGACGAATCCGGCGTGGACGCGAAGCTGGTCGCCGTCCCGCACGACAAGGTCTGCCCGATGACCGCCAACCTGAAGTCGATTGAGGACGTCCCGGCGTACCTGAAAGACCAGATCAAGCACTTCTTCGAGCAATACAAGGCGCTCGAGAAGGGCAAGTGGGTGAAGGTCGAGGGCTGGGCGGACATCGAAGCCGCGCACAAGGAAATCACCGAAGGCGCCGCGAACTACAAGAAGTAAGCTGCGTCGCACCTGGTGAATAGAAAAAACCGCGCGAGCCTGCAAAGGCCGCGCGGTTTTTTTCATGGCTAGTCGAAACACGTGGCCGGCGCGCGCCGCGTAGGCCTGAATTACTGGCACATAGACGCAGTGCATCGACGGGATGAACCGAAGCCATTTTTATATCTACGTGTAAACCCGTATTATTGGCCGCCTGCATGCGCGTGCCTGGCGTCAGCCCTCACGCTGCGCCGACGCGACGTCAATTTGTGTTCCCTGGAGCCCATCTTTCGGATGCTGAATCGCAAGTCCAACCCGTCGTCTTCGTCGCAACGCTGGTCGAACTGGCTGTATGCCGTCGCCAGCGCGATCTACCGCAAGCGGCCGGTATGGATGGTGTCGTTTTCGACCAGCGAAGCCAGCCTCTCCGAAGGCTTGCGAGCGGCCTGTGCGTCCACGGCCATGCTCGCGCTCGGCAACGTGCTGCACGAACCGTTATTCGCGTGGGCGGCAATCGGCGCGTTCTGGACCTGCCTCGCCGATGCGGGCGGCTCGAACCGCGCCCGCTTTGCTTCGATGATGGGCTTCGCGGTGCTGTCCACGCTGTGCGGCGGCCTGACGGCTTACGCTTCCGGAGCGGGGGCCGTGTTCGCCGCGCTCGCGGTGCTGGTGTTCACGACACTCGGCGCGTTCGGCAGGATCTGGGGCGCGGCCACGTCACAGGTGACGATTCTCGCGGCCACCGCATGCGTCGTGATGGTCGACCGGCCGATGCATGGCGTTCGACAAGGCATGGCGTTTCTCGGCATCTATCTGGCCGGATGTCTGTTTGCCGTGGCGCTCAGTCTGACGGTCTGGCGCATCCATCCGTTCGGCACGAGCCGCTCGTCGCTGCGCGCGGTGTACCTGCGTCTCGCCGATCTCGCGGTGGACAGTGCGCGGCTGCTCGAACGGCGCGCGGCACGCGGCGAGTGGGCCACGCACGCCGCGAAATTTCGCGCTGATGCGCGCGCCGCGCTGGAGCGCTCGCGCAAAGTGCTGGCGCGCGTACCCGCGTCGAGAACGGGCGGCCGCGAAACCTACGACACGCTGCTCGGCTTGCTGACCGACAGCGAAGCGTTGTTCGCGTATCTGATCGCCGTCTCCGGCGCATGTGAACGAGTCCCGGACCAGGCATGGCGCGCGCAACGCGCGGCCCGGCTGCTGACGGTCATGGGCGACGTGCTGCGCGGCATCGGCGCGGCCGCCAACGATGCACGGTGGGCGCGTCTCGCCGATTTGCAACTGCGCTTGCGGCGTTTTGCGCGGCGGCTCGAAACCGCCTTGATGGAACCGGTGACGCTCAAGTCCGATTTCGAACTGGTCGACTTCGCGCCGGTGCACGCGCAGCCCGAAGGCTGGCGCGACAGCGCCGCGCGGCTTTTCACGCGCATCTGGTCCACCTTCAAGGCCAACCTGTCCGTCGAGTCCGTGGGCTTGCGGCATGCGGCCCGTGTCGGCGTGACGACCACCACCGGCTTTCTCGTGATCCGCGCGCTCGGTCTGCCGTTCGGCTACTGGGCCACCATGGCGACGCTGCTGATCCTGCAACCGTCGATCGCCGCGACCTGGCCGCGCAGTATCGAGCGCGCGGCGGGCAGCATTGTCGGCGGCGTGCTGGCGGCGGCGATCGGTTACGCGATCCATTCGCCGCTCGGCATTTCGCTCGCGGTGTTTCCGCTGGTGATGGCGACCATGGCGCTGCGTCCGGTGAGCTACAGCCTTTTCGTGCTGTTCCTCACGCCGACCTTCGTGCTGGTCGCCGACTTCGCGACGCCGGGCGCCAGCGAGTTCGCGTATGCGCTCACGCGGCTCGGCAACAACGTGCTCGGTTGCGTATTGGCGCTGCTGGCCACGTTCTATCTCTGGCCGACGCGCGAAAAGATCGACTATCGCGCGTATCTGGGCGAGGCGGTGCGCGCCAATCTCGCCTATCTGAGAGCCGCGCTGGAGTCGCCTCGCCGCAGCGAGAAAGAGATGGAGCGCTTGCGACGTGCCGCGGGCCTGGGCAGCAATAACGCAGAGGAAGCCATCGGGCGCATGCGCCTCGAAAAACTCGAGGACACGATGGTCGACACGGTCACGCTGACCGTGTTGAGCCTCTTGCGAAGAATGGCCGGCACCGCGACGCAACTGCGCCTGAGTACAAACCGGCGCGACATGCACGATGAACTCGGCGCGTGGATCGCGACCGTGAGCGCGGACATCGACGCCGCCTTGAGTCGCACCTTGCGGCCGGTGCGCCTTGGGCTCCCCGCGCGAGAAGGGCTCACTTCACTGGAAGCCGATGCGGTGGGCGAGCTTGCGCTGATGCATCGGCTGCTCAATGAGCGGATGCGCGAGGCGAGGGGATAGCGCGCGGCGGCGCGAGGAAGAAGGACGAAGCTGAAGTGCCGTCAGGACGCGCCGGTTTTTTCTTCAGCTTGTTCTTCGTCGACAACCGGCTCGGGTTCCGGCAAAGGCATCACCGATTCGAGCGTGCGCAGTCCGGCTGCAAGCGCCCGCTTCTCGGAGGGCGACAGCCGCTTGACCCAATACTCCGCGCGCGAAGCAGCAGACCGATCCGTCAATTCGAACGACGCCAGCACCTGCACCGGCTTGCGCGAACGCGTATAACGCGCGCCTTCGCCACTCACGTGTTTGTCGAAGCGCGCCTGCACGTCGACGGCGATGCCGGTATAGACGCTGCCGTCCGAGCATTCGAGCAGATAAAGAAACCAGGCCATGAATGCGCTTCAGCCTTTGAACGGATTGTGTTCGCGCAGCTCGTCCACATACGCGTGGATGCTGTTCTTTTCGTTGTCGAGAAAGTGGCCGACCGCGTCGGCGAAAGCAGGATGCGCGAGCCAGTGCGCCGAACGCGTGACCGTGGGCAGGAAGCCGCGGGCCATCTTGTGCTCGCCCTGGGCGCCGCCTTCGAACGCGCCGAGGTTTTCCTCGATGCAGAATTCGAGCGGCTGGTAATACGCGGTTTCGAAGTGCAGGCACGGCACGTGTTCGAGCGCGCCCCAGTAGCGGCCATACAACGTGCCGCCGGTTTTCGCGTCGCGCTGATACACCACCAGCGAACTCGCGATCGGCTTGCCTTCGTATTCGGCGATCACGAGCAGCAGATTCTCCGGCATCGACGCGCCGATCATGCGGAAGAAATCGAGGTTCAGATACGGACTCGAAAAGTGCTCGCGGTACGTCTGCCGATAACATTTGCTGAAGAAGCGCCAGTCCGCGTCCTGAATGTCCTCGCCGCGAATCCGGCGCATCGTCACGCCGGCCTCGTGCACTTTACGACGCTCGGCGCGTATGTTCTTGCGCTTCTTCTGTTCGAGCGTGGAGAGGAAATCGTCGAAGTCGCGATAGCCGTCATTCAGCCAATGAAACTGCACGCCTTCGCGTTGCATCATGCCCATGTCGGTCAGCGCTGTCGCTTCCGTTTCGGTGGGAAACAGCACGTGCAGCGACGACACGTCGGCCTGCTCGGCGAACGCCATCAGCGTCGCGGCCAGGTGCCTGAGCGCATGCGTATCGGCCGACAACAGCCGGTTGCCTTGCACCGGCGTGAACGGCACCGCGCACAGCAGCTTCGGGTAATACGGCAAACCGTTGCGCTTGTAGGCGTCGGCCCAGGCCCAGTCGAACACGTACTCGCCGTATGAGTGCCCCTTTAGATACACGGGTGCGGCGGCCACGAGCTTGTCCGTGCGCGGGTCCGTCAGCGTGACGAATTGCGGCGCCCAGCCGGTATCGGCGACCGCGCAACGGGTCGCATGCAAGGCGCTCAAAAACTCATGCCGCAGAAACGGCGTGGGCTGCGACTGCTGCGCGAGCAGGGCATTCCATTCCGCGGCGTCCACCTCGAAGGGCGACGCCAGAATGCCCGTGCGATAATCAAAGCGTTCCTGGTTCAATCTGTGTGACTGTTCCCAATGAGCGGCGCGGCGCGCTAGTGGTAGATCAGGCGCCACGCCGTTCGTTTATCCGATTTGTCCATTCCGTCGAGCTAACCAGCCGCGGTACTCGCAAGCCACGTCGGCTTGCCTGTCGATCCTGCCATGAAGACCCGAATCGCTCTTGCTCAAATCAATGTCACCGTCGGCGACTTCGCCGGCAACGTCGCGAAAATCGTCGCTGCCGCGCGTGCCGCGCACAACGATGGTGCGAAGCTGCTGATCGCGCCTGAACTCGCGCTGTCCGGCTATCCGCCCGAAGATCTGCTGCTGCGTCCCGCGTTCTATGCGGCGAGCGCGGCGGCGCTGGCCGACCTCGCCACGCAACTGAAGCCGTTCGCCGGCCTGCATGTGATCGTCGGCCATCCGCTGCGCGACATCACGCATAACGCGGCGCACGGCCATGGTAATGCAAACGCGCCGATCGAGCGCGGCGTGCCGCCGGTCGATACGTTCAACGCGGCCTCGCTGATCGTCGACGGAGAAGTGCGCGGCACGTATCGCAAGCAGGATTTGCCGAACACCGAGGTGTTCGACGAGAAACGCTACTTCGCGTCGGATCCGCAGCCGTTCGTGTTCGAACTCGATGGCGTGAAGTACGGCGTGGTGATCTGCGAGGACGCGTGGCATGCGTCGGCTGCGCAAATGGCGAAGGCGGCGGGCGCGCAAGTTGTGCTGATTCCGAACGGCTCGCCGTATCACCTGAACAAGGAAGCGGTGCGCTTCGACATTCTGCGCGCGCGGATTCGCGAGACCGGACTGCCGATGGTCTACGTGAACATGGTCGGCGCGCAGGACGAACTGGTGTTCGACGGCGGCTCGTTCGTGCTCGACGCGCAGGGCGAACTGGTCGCGAAGATGGCGCAGTTCGAGGAAGCGACCGCGATCGTCGAATTCGAAGACGGCAAGCCGCTGCGCGCGCCGATCGCGCCGGAGCAGTCGATCGAAGCGCAGGTTTACGCCGCGCTCGTGATGGGCGTGCGCGACTACATCAACAAGAACGGTTTCCCGGGCGCGCTGATCGGCCTGTCGGGCGGCGTGGATTCGGCGCTGGTACTGGCCGTCGCATGCGACGCGCTCGGCGCGGACCGCGTGCGCGCGGTGATGATGCCGTCGCGCTATACGGCGGACATTTCCACCACGGACGCCGCCGAAATGGCGCGCCGCGTCGGCGTGCGCTACGACGAAATCGCGATCGCGCCGATGTTCGACGCGTTCCGCAGCTCGCTCGCCGAAGAGTTCGCCGGCCGCGCCGAAGACGCCACCGAAGAAAACATTCAGGCGCGCATTCGCGGCACCTTGCTGATGGCGCTGTCGAACAAGTTCGGCTCGATCGTGCTGACCACCGGCAACAAGAGCGAAATGGCCGTGGGCTACTGCACGTTATACGGCGACATGGCCGGCGGCTTCGCGGTCATCAAGGACATTGCGAAAACGCTCGTTTACCGGCTGTGCCACTACCGCAACCAGGCTAGCACCTTCGACAAGCAGGACGTCATTCCCGAGCGGATTCTGACGCGCGCGCCGTCGGCGGAACTGCGCGAGAACCAGACCGATCAGGACAGCTTGCCGGAATACGACGTACTCGACGCGATCATGCGCATGTACATGGAAGAGGACCGCTCGCTCGCCGAAATCGTCGCGGCGGGCTATGCGGTCGACGACGTCAAACGCGTCACGCGCCTCATCAAGATCAACGAATACAAGCGGCGTCAGGCGCCGATCGGCATTCGCGTCACGCATCGCGCGTTCGGGCGCGACTGGCGTTATCCGATCACGTCGCGCTACACCGAACCGGTGGAATGAGCTTTAAGCGAACCTCTGCGGACTTACCCGTAGCACGCGCCGGATTGCCGCAATGCATCCGGCGCGGCGTAGAATAAAAATCATCCCTTTCCTTTTCACTCTTCCAGACACGAGACGAGGTTCGCCATGAAGCGCATCACCGCAGTCATCAAACCGTTCAAACTCGACGAAGTGCGCGAGGCGCTCGCTGAAGTCGGCCTCACCGGGCTGACCGTGACCGAGGTCAAAGGCTTTGGCCGCCAGAAAGGCCACACCGAGCTCTATCGTGGTGCAGAGTACGTGGTCGACTTTCTGCCGAAAGTGAAGATCGAAGTGGTGGTGGCGGACAACCAGTGCGACCAGGTGATCGATGCGATCATCGGCGCGGCACGCACCGGCAAGATCGGCGACGGCAAGATTTTCGTCGCGGACGTGGAGCGCGTGATCCGCATTCGTACCGGCGAAGAAAACGAAGCAGCGGTTTGACGCAGCTGAGTTTGTTGTCTTAAAGCAGGAACCGAGCGGCGGAATGTGCCAACCGTAGTCCGCTGTACGACATCAGCCATGAATGCACCGCGCCGGTGCGCTCAGGCAGTGGCGAAACCGCGCGCTCAAATAAAAAACGGTGCGATACCCTTTCGGACATCGCACCGATACGCGCCTCTCGCAGCAGCGTGAAAAAGATTCTCTTGAAGAACTCTTGACTACACCCCGAAGGAAATCCCTTCGGGGAACACCGTTCGATTAGAACGAGTGTTGAATACCTGCGTACACGCCAGTCTGGCTATGACCCGGCAGCGGGTTGTCCGTGGCGGTCGACGTACCTGCATTGTTTGCATTCAGGCCGTAGTTAGCCGTCTTGCTGTTTTGCGTCGTTGCGACCTGGATGTCCAGCAGCGTGCGCTTGGACAGGTTGTACGAGCCGCCGACCGTGTAGATCGTCGCGTTGCCTGCGCCATTGTTGCCGTTCACGTGGTAGACCGCTGCAATCAGCGCCGCAGCCGGCGTTGCTTGCCACGTCACACCGCCCCATTCGTGATCCAGAGTTGTCGGCTGGCCCGGCAGAACGCCCTGGGCACCTGCCGAACGGACGGCTTGGTAAGCCGCCTGAATCTTGAACTGGCCGAGGAACACGTTCACGAGAGCCGAGTATTCACGCGATGCCGCGAATACGCCGTTGCCGATGTTGCCCGGGTTGACCGTGCTTGCGTTCGGGCCGTACAGGACGCCGTTAGCCGGGTTGCGGATTTCGTCGTACAGACCGCGAATCTGGAACAGCGAGCTCGTGTAGGTGATCTGCGCGCCAGCTTCGCGACCTTGAGCGGTCGTGCCGTTGCCGTTCCAGCTCGTTGCATTCGACAGCGCGTATTGACCGTAGAAGTCAAAGCCCGCGATCTTCGGCGACTGGTACGCGAAGTTGTTGCTCGATTGCGGCCAGTTGCGGCCACGCACCAGCGACGCCGACGACCAGTTCGATTGACCGAACGGGTCGAAGTCCCACACGCCGTTCGAGATGTACAGCATGCGGCCCATCGTGAACGTACCGTACTGGTCGTTCGACAGGCCAACAGTTGCCCAACGATTGAAGAGACCGCCGCCGCCAGGGCCTGCACCCGTCATGGTGTTGAAGGAGCCTTCCAACTGGAACAGGACCTTGTTGCCACCACCGATGTCCTCAACGCCCTTCAAGCCCCACAGGCTGGTACCCCAGTCACCGCTTTCCGCGCGCCAACGGTTCGTGCTGCCCGTTGCCGAGCCAGCTGCGTTCGAGCCTTGCGGAACGCCCGTCATGTATTCGATACCGGCGTCAAGGCGGCCGTACAGCGTCACGCTGCTTTGGGCGTGCGCAACAACACCGGCTGTCATCAGCGCAGCGGCGAGCAAAGCTTTCTTCATCTTCTCCTCCATACCCTGTCAAAAAGTGAAACCCAGTACTGCGAATGGTGCTCGGCCGCGATTGCGCCGAACAGAAATCGGTACCAGGGAGATTAGCGGGTGGATTGGGTCTCCTGCCGTGACGTGTAGCCTTGGGGCTATCTGGTCGCCATGCCGATCCCTCGCCGACCGGTTCTCCTCTGTGCTTTGAAGTGAAACTACTTTTAATGAACTTTGTTTTGCTACTTTGGTTACTAATTTATCAAAAATACCCTGAACTGGGAGAAGAAATTAGTACCTGCCTTGATCGATGTCTCCAAATTGCAATAACAATGTGCGCGACGACCTGCTGCAAGCGCTTCGAAAAACGCGGAAACCCTTACGTGACAAGGGAATCACGGATCGGCGAGGGTAAGGTTAAGGATTGCCACTATTGACGCTTGAAATGCGGCAGAGTAGGGCGAAACAGCGGGGGTGGACGGCTCGCGGAGAGCGGTTTTGGCGGAGGAAATCGCCGGAATGCACAGGTGAGCGAAACAAAAAAGGCGCTAGAAAGCGCCTTGTAATACTACTTTGACTACAACCCAAATAGCGGGCTGCGTTTAAGTCATTATTTGAGCCTCTATTTAAGGCTGCCGGAGAGGAACTGCTTGAGCCGGTCGCTCTTCGTGTTCCTGAATACTTCGTCCGGGTGGCCTTCTTCTTCCACCCGGCCTTGATGCAGAAACATCACGTGATTCGACACGTTGCGCGCGAAGGCCATTTCGTGCGTGACGACGATCATCGTGCGGCCTTCTTCGGCGAGCGTCTGCATGACCTTGAGCACTTCGCCGACCAACTCGGGGTCGAGCGCGGAAGTGGGTTCGTCGAACAGCATCACATCGGGATGCATGGCCAGCGCGCGGGCAATCGCCACACGCTGCTGCTGGCCGCCCGACAGATGCGACGGATACTGTTTCTCCAGACGTGGCGCGAGCCCGACCTTTTCCAGATATTCGCGTGCGCGGTCTTCGGCTTCCTTGCGCTTCAGACCCAGCACGTTGACCGGCGCCTCGATGATGTTTTCGAGCACGTTCATGTGCGACCACAGGTTGAAGTGCTGGAACACCATCGACAGCCTCGTGCGCACCCGCTGCAGTTGCTTCGGGTCCGACACGCGCAGCGCGCCGTTCTTGCCGATCTGCGTGCGCACTTCTTCACCGTCGACGAAGATGCGTCCCGAGTTCGGCTGTTCGAGAAAGTTAATACAGCGAAGCATCGTGCTCTTGCCCGAGCCGGACGAGCCGATCACGCTGATCACGTCGCCGGCGTTGGCCTTGAGCGACACGCCCTTGAGCACTTCGTTGTCGCCATACTGTTTGTGAAGCTCGTCGACGAATAGCTTCTGCTTCTTGGTGGTCATCAGGATCCTTGGGCGTGCTTACTTGCTGAGGGCGCCGTGCCTCGGGTTACTTGCCTTGCGGCCGCAGGTAAGCGAGCCAGCGGCGCTCGGCGCGGCGGAACAGCCACACGAGCGCGAAAGAAATGCACAGATAGAGCAGGGCGGCAATGCCGAACGCGTTGAACGACTGATACGTCGCGGAGTTCACATCGCGCGCGATCTTGAGGATGTCCGGCACGGTCGCGGTAAACGCGACGGTGGTGGCGTGCAGCATCAGGATCACTTCATTGCTGTAGTAGGGCAGCGCGCGGCGCAGGGCCGACGGCAGAATCACGCGCCGGTACAGCGTGAACGACGACATGCCGTATGCGCGCGCCGCTTCGATCTCGCCGTACGGCGTCGCCTTGATCGCGCCGGCGAAAATCTCGGTGGTGTATGCGCAGGTGTTCAGCGTGAAAGCGAGCAGCGTGCAATGCATGCCGTCGCGGAAGAACGCATTGGTGAGTTCGTGATTGCGAATGATCTCGAGACTGTACAAGCCGGTGTAGCAGAGCAGTAGTTGCACATACAACGGCGTGCCGCGGAAGATGTACGTATACAACCACACCAGCGTGGAGAGCCACTTCTTCTTCGACACGCGGGCCACCGCGAGCGGAATCGACAGACAGAAGCCGAGCCCGATCGACACCACCAGCAGCCACAGCGTGATCGCGACGCCGGTGATGCGGTAGCCGTCGGTGTACAGATAATTGCGCCAGTATTCCTGAATGATCTCGATCATAGATCCGCCTTTCGCACGCCGGTCGAGTAACGCTTTTCGAGGTACATCAGCACGAAGTTGGACACTGTGGTGATGACGAGATAGATCGCCCCCGCGAACAGGGTGAAGAAGAAGAACCGCAACGTGCCCTTGCCCGCGTCCTGCGAAGCCTTGACCACGTCGGCGAGACCGATGATCGACACCAGCGCGGTGGCCTTGACCATCACCTGCCAGTTGTTGCCGATGCCGGGCAGCGCGAAGCGCATCATCTGCGGGAACATCACGCGGGAAAACACCTGCCAGCCGGTCATGCCGTATGCAGCGCCGGCTTCGAGCTGGCCGCGCGGCACCGCGAGAAACGCGCCGCGGAAGGTCTCGGTGAAGTACGCGCCGTAGATGAAGCCGAGCACCGCGACGCCGGCTACGAAAGGATCGATGTCGATCTGGTCCCAGCCAAGCAGGTCGGTCAGGTTATTCAGCCAGATCTGGATGCTATAGAACAGCAGCAGCATCAGCACCAGGTCGGGCACGCCGCGCACGAGTGTGGTGTAGACCGTGCCGACGCCGTAGGAGAAACGGTTTTTCGACAGCTTCGCCGCCGCGCCGAGCAGGCCCAGCACGAAAGCGAACGCCAGCGACAACACCGCCAGTTTGACGGTCTGCCAGGTGCCGTTGAGGAGCAGCGGGCCGTAGCCTTGAAGGAACATAGGGGGTCCTTGACGATGTGTTTGCGACACACCGCGAAAGACGCGGCCAACTCTGCGCCGCGTTTGCCGCGAGCTTGGGGCTCGCTGTGATCTGCGGCGCACAGCGCACCGCTGTGCAAATCATGACTGCATGACCGTTGCCGGTCTTGCAGCGCGCTTTTCGACTCTTGTTGTGAAACTGCGGGTAAATCTACTGCCGACTGTATTACGAAGCCTCGCGAAAGCCCATGCGGGCGAGCCCCGAGTTTCGTGCGTGCTGCGTGTGTTTCCTCGATTCAGCGTCTGGACTTAATTGGCCGTCGCTATTCTAGGCGGTCAAAATTGTCGCGCCGCCCCGGGCTTGCGGCTTCGGAGCGCGACGCGTCCATTCGATGCAATGAGACAGTCCGACGCGGGTCTGAAACCGGCCGCCGACCCATCGCGGCCCGCCATGCCGGACCCGCCGATGCTCGTTCGGCGCCAACGCGATCGCGAAAAGGGCGGTATTTTACCCGAACAGGGACGAGGCGCCAGTCCGGGACGCCGTCGGCGGCAAACTGGCGTGCGCGGCCGTTGTGCGAGCGCGACGTTATCGCGTTCGTTCACCACGCCTGATTGCGCGGATTTATGAAACGATCCGGTGCACCCGCGCGGATTGTTTAGTGGAGGTCGTGCCCATACATTCCCGGCATCACTGTTTACTCACCAGGAGTCCTTCCATGTTCGAGATTCGCCGCTCCGAAGAACGCGGTCACGCCAACCACGGCTGGCTCGACTCGTATCACAGCTTCTCGTTTGCCGACTATCGCGATCCTCAGCACGTGCATTTCGGCCCGCTGCGGGTCATCAACGAAGACCGTATCGCCGGCGGCGAGGGCTTCGGCACGCACGGCCATCGCGACATGGAAATCGTCACCTATGTGCTCGAAGGCGCGCTGGCTCACCGCGACAGCATGGGCAACGGCTCGACAATCCGTCCCGGCGACGTGCAGCGCATGAGCGCGGGGACCGGCGTGCAGCACAGCGAGTTCAACGCGTCGCAGGACGAGTCCGCGCATCTGCTGCAGATCTGGGTGATTCCGCAGCGCGCGGGCGACCAGCCGAGCTACGAGGAAAAGCGTTTCGACGCCGCCGACAAGCGCGGCCGCCTGCGCGTGGTCGCTTCGCCCGACGGCCGCGACGGTTCGGTGACGATCCATGCGGACGCGTCGATTTACGCGGCGCTGATCGATGGCGAAGAAACGGCGACGTTCGCGCTGCCCAAAGGACGCCTCGCGTATGTGCACGTGGCGCGCGGCGCGCTGACGGTGAACGGCGAAGCGCTCCATGCAGGGGACGCCGCCAAGCTCAGCGACACGGATACGGTTACCCTGGAGAAGGGCGAGAACGCTGAAGTGCTGCTGTTCGATCTGGGGCAGCTCAACGGCTAAGCCGTTATCCCCCCGTGGGGCTTTCACTGAAGGAATAGTTGAAGGCGCAACGAGCACGCCTCACGCATGCATCACGGTAGTCCGCGCGCACCGCGCCGCGCTGTAGTCAAGAAACGCCACGGAGGGCAAGCCTCCGTGGCGTTTTCGCATTCAGCAGCACAGACGGCCGACGGCCGCGCGAGCCGTCTGCGCATCCACACCGAGCCGCTTACTGATTGGCCGCCGGCGCCGAAGCCGCACCCTTGCGCTGCTCCCAGTGCTCGCGCATCTTTTCATGACGCGACTCCATCTTCGCAAAGCGCTGTTTGAGCGCCGTGCTGACGGTGGTCTTTTGCTGGTCGTTCAGGCCGTTGTAGAACTTGAGCCACGCATCCGATGTTTGCTGACGCAGTTGTGCATCCTTTTGTTCGACCTGCTGGTGCGTGGCGGCCATGGCGTTCAGATCCAGGATCGGCTGCTGCTGCGCGGCCTTGAACTGGTTCTTGATCTGCTCATGGTTGGCGCGCATGGCTTCGTGGTTCTGCTTCATGGTGTCGAGCGCGGCCTGCCACTGCTTTTCCTGATCCGCGTTCAGCTTCAGCTGATCGTGGAGCTGCGTCAGTTCCTTCATGAAGTGGCCGTGCCAGCCGGCAGGGCCGCCATGGTCGGCGGTGGGTTGTGCGGCATAGGCAGCGCCCGCGCCGATGGCGAGAGCAGTGGCGGCGACGGCGAGAACGCGCGAGATCTTTTTGGTAGACATGTGAGACTCCCTGTAATGGAATAGCCGACGATGCAACCGGTTAAAGTGGACGGCGTGCATTCGGTAAGACAGAGCGTAGAGAACTGCGCAGGTCGCTGTGTTACGTGGCAGGATGCGGCTGTTACGGGGGATTACGCACAGCTTTCACAGTAACACCCGGTAACCCTTGGGGTCGGTTTGAAATCCAAAACCCTTCCTGCCGCGCGTTAAACTTCATCCCATGGCTACTCAAATACTTGTTGTCGACGACGACGTCGAATTGCGCGATCTGCTCCGCGACTATCTGGCCCGCCAGGGCATCGAGGTTTCGGTGCTGCACGACGCGGGCTCGCTCGAGCGCCGGCTCGAACGCGAGCGTCCGGATTTGATCGTGCTCGACCTGATGATGCCGGGCGTCGACGGGCTCACCGCTTTGCGCAAGCTGCGCGCGTCGGGCGACGACATCCCCGTGATCATGCTCACGGCGCGGGCGGACGACGTCGACCGGATCGTCGGGCTGGAACTCGGCGCCGACGACTACCTCGGCAAGCCGTTCAATCCGCGCGAGCTGCTGGCGCGCGTGCAGGCCGTGCTGCGCCGGCGCCGCACGCTGCCGTCGGCGGCGGCGCCGGAACAGCGCGAGCCGTTCAACTTCGGCCGTTTCAAGCTCGACTTCCAGTCGCGCACGCTGCATCTGGAAGACAAGCCGCTCACGTTGTCGGGCAGCGAATTCGCGCTGCTGAAGATTTTCGTCAATCACCCCATGCGCACGCTCACGCGCGAGCGCCTGCTCGAACTGCTGCACGGTCCGGAATACGACGGCACCGACCGCGGTATCGACGTGCAGGTCTGGCGTCTGCGCCGCATTCTCGAAACCGACCCGTCCACGCCGCGCTTCATTCAAACGGTGCGCGGCCGCGGCTACGTGTTCGTGCCCGACGGCGAACAGAATGCGCCGGCCCATTGATTCGCTGTTCGGGCGGCTAGCGCTGCTGGTCGTCGCCGTGCTGCTGCTGTCGCATTTCGCGTGGTACGCGCTCATGCGCCTCGAGCGCAGTCAGCTGCAAACACGCTACGCGGTCGAGGAAGCCACCTTCCTCGTCGACGCGGTGCGTCAGCACGTCGCCCGAACGCCGGATCAGCCCTTGCCGTCGCGCGTCAAACTGGTCGACCCGGCGAGCCCGGAAGTGCCGGCGGAGGTCGCGGACATGCCGCCGCCGCTCGAACGTTTCGTCGAAGACGTGCGCGATCGCATGCCGTCTGGCACGCAGGTGCGCATCGGCCAGCCGGGCCGCCCGCCCACGCTATGGGTGCGCGCGCCCACCGACCGCAGCTGGATCGTCGTGCCGGTGCAGCCGTTGCGCACGCCGCGCTCGCTCGACCGCACGGTGCTGTGGCTTGCCATCATTTTCTCGTTCGCGGTGATGGCGGCGCTGTTCGCCGCCTGGGCGCTGCAGCAGCCATTGCGCTCGCTCGCCCAGGCGGTGGCGCGTTTCGGCCGCGGTCAGCCGGTGCCGCCGGTGCCGGAGCGCGGGCCGCGCGAGTTGCGTCAACTCACGCACGGTTTTAATCAGATGGTCCAGGAAGTGGCGCGCACGGAGAACGACCGCGCGGTGATGCTGGCGGGCGTGGCGCACGATCTGAAAACGCCGCTCGCGCGTTTGCGGCTGCGCGCCGAAATGATGGACGAAGCGAAGATGCGCGACGGCGTGGTGCGCGACGTCGATTCCATGACGCATATCGTCGAGCAGTTTCTGGTGTTCGCCCACGACGGCGCCGATCGCAGCGAGGCGGTCGAAGTGGACGCGCAGTGCGAGCGGATCGTGCGCAGTTATCGCGCGGTGGCCTCCGGTACACCCAACGTGCAGACCGAACTCAACGCGGGGCCGGCGTTCCTGCTGCCGGCCGCCACACTAGACCGGATTCTGTCGAATCTGCTCGACAACGCGCATGCATACGGCGCGCCGCCGGTCGTCGTCGCCACGGCGCGTACCGCGGAAGGCTTTACTTTGTCGGTGAGCGACAACGGCAGCGGTATCGCGGCCCAGGATCTGATCAATGCGAGCCGGCCGTTCGTACGGCTCGATCCGGCGCGCGGCGGCAACGGCCATAGCGGCCTCGGGCTTGCCATTGTCGAACGGCTGGTGCGGCGTGCCGGTGGCGAGTGGGAGATCGGCAACCACGGCGGTCGTGGGTTGCGAGTCTTGATGAGCTTTCCGCTCGAAGTGTTGCCGCGGGCCGCGGCAACTTCGGAGAATGCCTGGGGTTAATCGGTGCGCGGCGCGGGCTCGGCAGTCCGTGCCGCGTCTTGAGATCCGGGCGCAATATCCAAAAGGCGCCGCCGGAAACCGGCGTGCTAATCCGAAAACAACGTATTCAGCGCATTCGCCGCGTCGCTATCCACCGTATTCCACGTGACCGTTTCCGCTTCGAAAATATAGTGGGTGGTGTATTTGCCGAGACGTGCCAGGATTTCCTCCTGAATCAGTTCCGGCGCGACGGCCAGTTTCAGATACCACGCGGTGGACGACAGGCGCGTCTGGAACGCGCCGTATTCAGCCAGCAGATGGTCGAACGCGTCAGCATCCTGATCGCGGCAGACGATGACCAAATTTCCCTTCATGCGAATCTCCCGTTAAAGCGGTAGCGGCAACCTCGATATCAGGGTTGATGATACCTGCTTCGTCGGAGATGCCCGAGGTCGCGTCTTGCCTTGCGTCAGATAGCGGACTGATTGAGCAGCCGGTGTCCGGCTTCTGCCGGACGCATCACCAGACGTTGGCCATTGTGCGGGTAGGCGGCGCGGTGTCGTCGGGCGGCAAGGCCTCGGTGCGGTCGCGGCCGCCCGATTTCGCCGCGTAAAGCGCCATGTCGGCGCGGCTCATGATCCGCTCGGGCAGATCGTCGGGCGAGAGTTCGGTAATGCCGATGCTCACGCTCAAGCCCACCGAAGGCGGCAACTTCGGCGAAGGTATCGCTTTCAGGCGCAGCCGCAAGCGTTCGACGACTTCGTGGCCGCCGGCCAGGTCCGTGGCCGGCAGCAGCAGACCGAACTCCTCGCCGCCCAGGCGGCCGATCGCGTCGGCGCCGCGCAGTTCGGCGCGGCAGGTATCGACGAAATGTTCGAGCGCGCGGTCGCCGGCGGCATGGCCGAAGCGGTCGTTGATCTGCTTGAAGTGGTCGAGGTCGGCGATCGCCATGCACAACGGTTCGTTGCCCGCATGCGCGCGTTCGATCTCGTGGCGCAGCAGGTCGAGAAAGTAGCGCCGCGACAGCGCGCCGGTCAGCGCGTCGTGGCGCGCCTCGGCCGACAGCAGCGTGTTGGCGGATTGCAATTGTTCAGCGAGATCGCGCGTGGCGCGATGGTGGCGCCGCTCGCGCACATACGACACCGTGATCACCCACGCCAGCGCGACCGTGCCGGCTAGCGTCAGAAATACCAGCAAATGATCGCGCTTGTGATTGCGCAGCAGTTCCGGCCAGGCCACGAGCGGATCGACCAGATGCGCCGACAGTCCCGAGTTCAGGCCGCCGCGCGTCTGATAGAGCGACGGCATGGGTCGCTCGGGCATGCCGAATAGTTGCCCGGCCACGGCGGACGGCACCCACGGCGCCTGTTCGCGTACTTGCGAGTCCACGCTGATCTGGATGTCGGGAATCGTGTCGCGCAAATAAGTGATCTTGCGCTCGGCCGGCGTCATGTGCGTGACGCGCGAGTTCGGCAGTGCGCGGCCTTCGAGCTCGCTGTTGTGCGCCATGATGATGACGCCGTTGTCGTCGGCGACGAAGGTGCCGGCGTGCGCGACCCAGTGGCGCAGCCGCGCGATGCCGACCTTCGCGACGACTACGCCGACCAGCAGGCCGTCCGCGTATGCGGGCGCGGCAATGAAGATGCCGGGCTCGCCGCTCGAGCGGCCGACGCCATAGGCTTCGGAGAACGCGCCGAGCAGCGCGCTCGTCAGATAGCCGCGCACCCGCATGTCGGTGCCGACGAAAGAGCGCTCGGCCGCGAGCGGATTGTCGATGGAGTTGCTCGAGGCGACGCAGACGCCGTTGGCGTTGACGAGCCAGATCTGGTCGAGCCCGGAGAAGCCTTGCGCGTCGTGCAGGAAGTTGCTCACGGCGCTCATCTGCGCGTCTTTGAGCAAGGCGGCGCGCAGGACGGGTTCCGTCACTCCACTCTTCACGGCATAATTCTGGGATTGCACCAGAGCGCGCTGGACCACGTCCATTTCGGCCATGGTGGCAGGGATGGCGCGAGACATCGCAAGGTCGCTGGCGATCACCTCCGCCATGTTGTCCACGACCGAGGTGGACATCTGCCGCTGCGCACGCAGGGCTGCGTCCAGCTCTTGCTGTACCATCCGGTCCGCAACCATGCCGGCCACGAACCAGCAAACCAGGACGATCAGCATGAAGCTGACCGGTCCGGCTGCCTGGCGCAAGGTTGTCCTGTTCATCGACCCTCTGATCCGTCTGGCTGTGGCATGCAACTAGCTCATTCGTGGCAGCGCGCTCGCGCGGTTTCACCGCTGTGGAAGCGGTCGGCAATACGCCGTCGCTGTGGCCCGGGATAAACCGATAACAGGCGTCGTCTTCTGATTTTAACCGTCATGGGGCCAGACGCCACCGTTATTGCGGGAATGCGAAGTGCGACCACCGCGTCCATCGGGTTCTTAACGGCAGCCCGGCCGGATTCTTGACGGTTGTTCGGGTTTGTCCGGTGAGTTTCAGGCCATCGAGGCAGCCCCGCGACGGTCGACGATGTGGCCGGTGCGCCACGATAAAAGATCGGCAGCAGGGTCGGCGCATGCTGACCTAAAGGGCGGTGAAAGCAGGTTCTCCGCTATTTATCGCTATTTGCCGCGAAAGGTTGTGCCTGAAACATAGGATAGTGTAGTGTCGTGCCGTCCAAAACAAGGAAAGCTCGCCAGCCCTTACGGGCGGCGCCTGCGGCGACAGGAGTCTGGCTTGACGGTTGAGGTCCTGGGCGGTTCGTCCACGACGCATTCGTCACCGGTTCACGTGTCTCCAACGCTAACGATTTACCGCGCATACGCGTTTTGCCATGCCTGATTTCCGCTTTCCGGACCGACCTTCAGATCGCCGCGCCGAAGCCGCGGCCTCCTTGCCGTGCTTGAACGCCTGGTTCGGCGGGGAGGGTTTCTGATGGACTTCAGCTTCAATCTGAAGCGCACCGCCAATGCATCGGCATGGCGGGTGCTGCCCAATCGCTGGGACTTCGTCGCCTTCCCGCTGATCATCTGTGTGATCGCCATGGCGGCGATCGGCTTTCACGAGACCTTGGCGCCCATGTCGACGCTCAAGACCCAAGCCATCTCGCTCGATCCGGCGAACCTGCCTGAATATGCGATGCGCACCACGCTGCGCATGCTCGCGGCCATGGTCGCCTCGCTGATCTTCACGCTGGTGTATGGCACGCTGGCCGCCAAGAGCCGCCGCGCCGGCCTGGTGCTGGTGCCGATTCTCGACATCCTGCAGTCGGTGCCGGTGCTGGGCTACATTTCGTTTACGGTCACCTTCTTCCTGGCGCTGTTTCCAGGCCGGGTGCTCGGCGCCGAACTCGCGGCGATCTTCGCCATCTTCACGAGCCAGGCGTGGAACATGACGTTCAGCTTCTATCAGTCGCTGCGCACGGTGCCGCGCGATCTGGACGAAGTCTCGCGCGGCTTTCACCTGACTTCATGGCAGCGCTTCTGGAAGCTGGAAGTCCCGTTCTCGATGCCGGGCCTCATCTGGAACATGATGATGTCGATGTCGGGTGGCTGGTTCTTCGTGGTCGCCTCGGAGGCGATCACGGTCGGCAACAGAACGATCATCCTGCCGGGTATCGGCGCCTATCTCGCGCAGGCGATCTCGGACAAGAACCTGCACGCGATCGGCTGGGTGATCCTCGCCATGACGGTCGTGATTCTCGCCTACGACCAGTTCCTGTTCCGCCCGCTCGTCGCGTGGGCCGACAAGTTCCGCATGGAAAACACCAGTTCGGGCGACGCGCCGGAATCGTGGCTGCTCGATCTGATTCGCCGCACCCGTCTGATCCACCGCTTGCTGGTGCCGCTCGGCTGGATGTTCGCCAAGGCCGCGCGCGTGCCGTTCCGGCTGCCGGCGTTCCAGGGGCCGCGCTTCCAGATTCCGCAGATGCAGAAGAGTTCGCGCGTCGGCGATATCGTGTGGGCAGCGCTGGTGCTGCTCACGACCGTCTACGTGGTGTATCGCGTCGTGGTCTATGTGCGCACCGGCGTGTCGCTGGACGAAGTGTGGCACGTGTTCGTGCTCGGACTGATCACGCTGCTGCGGGTGGTGGTGCTGATCGCGATCGCCTCCGTGATCTGGGTGCCGGTGGGTGTGCTGATCGGCTTGCGCCCGGCGCTTGCCGAGAAGATCCAGCCGCTCGCGCAGTTCCTCGCCGCGTTCCCGGCCAATCTGCTATTCCCGGTGTTCGTGATCGCGATCGTGCGCTTCCATCTGAACCCGGACATCTGGCTGTCGCCGCTGATCGTGCTCGGCACGCAGTGGTATATCCTGTTCAACGTGATTGCCGGCGCGACCTCGTATCCGAACGACTATCGCGAGGCGGCCAAGAATTTCCACATTCGCGGCTGGCAGTGGTGGCGCCAGGCGATTCTGCCGGGCATTTTCCCGTACTACGTCACGGGCGCGATCACTGCGTCGGGCGGCGCGTGGAATGCGAGCATCGTCGCGGAATTCGTGCAGTGGGGCGACACCAAGGTGGCCGCCCACGGACTCGGCGCCTATATCGCGCAGTCCACCGCCGCGGGCGATTATCCGAAGATCATCGTGGGTATCGCCGTGATGTCCCTGTTCGTGACGCTGTTCAACCGCCTGCTGTGGCGTCCGATGTACGCCTACGCCGAAGCCAAGCTCCGGCTCGATTGAAGAAATAAAGGCAAAACGCGATGCAAAATCCTAAAGCTGCTATGACCGCCGCGCCGATCCAGATTCCGCCGAAGCCGCCGCGCCTCGGCGAAGAGATCCTGCGCGTCAAGGACGTGTGCCGCGGGTTCAACAAGTCGCAGGGCGAACTGCTCGTCCTCGACGACGCAAACCTGTCGCTGCGCGAAGGCGAGATCGTGGGGTTGCTGGGCCGTTCGGGCTCGGGCAAGTCGACGCTGTTGCGCATCATCGCCGGTCTGATCGAGCCGACCGACGGCGAAGTCACCTATATGGGCAAGCCGCTCGACGGCCCCGCCAAGGGTGTCGCGATGGTGTTCCAGACGTTCGCGCTGTTCCCCTGGCTGACCGTGCTGCAAAACGTGGAAGCGGGTCTCGAAGCGCAAGGCGTCGGCGCGAGCGAACGGCGTACGCGCGCGCTGGCGGCGATCGACCTGATCGGTCTGGACGGTTTCGAAAACGCCTATCCGCGCGAGCTGTCGGGCGGTATGCGCCAGCGCGTCGGATTTGCCCGCGCGCTGGTGGTCGATCCCACGCTGCTGCTGATGGACGAGCCGTTTTCCGCGCTCGACGTGCTGACCGCCGAAACGCTGCGTACCGACCTGCTCGATCTGTGGACGCAAGGCCGCATGCCGATCAAGGCCGTGCTGATCGTCACGCACAACATCGAGGAAGCGGTGTTCATGTGCGATCGCATTCTGGTGTTGTCGTCGAATCCGGGCCGCGTGATCGCCGAGATCAAGGTGCCGTTCAAGCATCCGCGCAACCGTCTCGATCCGGCGTTCCGCAAGCTGGTGGACGACATCTACGCGAAGATGACCGCGCGTCAGACCGACGAAAAGACCCGGAAGGGGCTCGAGCTGCACAGCTGGCTGCCGCATGTGTCGACCAACCTGATGGCCGGTCTGATCGAGACGCTGGCCGCCGCGCCTTACCACGGCCGCGCGGACATGCCGGAAATCGCTCGCTCGCTGCACCTCGAGGTCGACGATCTGTTCCCGGTCGCTGAAGTGCTGCAGCATCTCGGTTTCGCGGATATCCGCGAAGGCGACATTTTCCTGACGCCGCCGGCGCGCGTGTTCTCCGAGTTCGGCACTCAGGAACGCAAGATGATGTTCGCCGAACATCTGCTGCGTCACGTGCCCCTCGCCGCGCGAATCAAGACGGTGCTCAATGAACGGCCGGGGCATCGCGCGCCGCGCGTGCGCTTCGAGCAGGAGCTGGAGGATTTTCTGTCGGACAGCGCCGCGGAAGAGACGCTCGACGCGGTCATCAACTGGGGCCGTTATGGCGAGATCTTCTCGTACAACGACCAGACCGAAATCTTCAGTCTGGAAGACGTGGAGTCTTGAGCGCGTCCGCGTTGCGCGTTTGAGTGGATCAAGACGCGTGAGGCCGGTTCGAAGCAAAAACGGCAGGGGCGACCCTGCCGTTTTTTCATTGCGGTGCCGTTATTGCAGACTGCCCCAGCGCGTGACGGCCGGTTCCGCGGACGCCCACTTCCAGCCCTTTTCCTGCTGACACGCGCTCGCCGTATACCAGTCCTCATGCGCGGTCGGTCCGTCGCCGTCCTGTACCGAGAAGACGAATTCCTTGCAGAGCGCGAGGGCCGAGCCGAACGCGCGCGTCACGCGCACCTGGCCGTGGCCATTCTCGATCGGCAACGTGTGCTTGACCGCCCACGGCCGTGTCTCGCCGACCGGCATGGCGCCCGCCAACGCGGCGATCATGTTCTGCTGATCGGTGTGCATGACGCGCATGTAGTGGCCGACGGCCTCGTCGGTTGCAGCCTGCACGGCAATGCCGACACCGATGGCAATGGCCGGATTGGATGTCACCAGCCCGGACGCGACGCCCGCTGCCGCGCCGCTCGCCGCGCCGACCGACGAGCAGCCGCTCGTCAGCACACTTGCGCCGACGCACAGCGCGCCGGCCAGCACCAGCCGCAGCCGGCTGCCGGACCAGGCGGCGAGGCGAGGGCGGCGCGCTGTGAAGGCAGCCGTTTGCGAACGCGCCGTCATTGCAACGCGCCCCAACGTTCGGTAGCGGGTTCGGCCGACGCCCATTTCCAGTTGTCGCCGTCGCGGCAAATCGAAGCTACGTAAAACGCGCTGCTTGCCGGCACGTTCTTGGTGGCCGTCTGATCGACCGAGAAGACGATTTCCTTGCAGTCGAGCGCGCCCGCGCTGATCGTGCGGCTGACAGTAACGCGGCCGTGCTCGTCGTCTTCGATCGGCATCGAGTGGGTCACACTCCACGGGGCGATTGCGCCGACGTCGAGCGGCCCGGCGATTTTGGCGATGCCGTCCTGGGTATTCTTGTGAACCACGCGTTCCGAGTACTGGACACCCGCACGCGCCGCGGCCACTGCGCCGAGACCGATGCCGGTCGCGACGGCCGCGTTGCTGGTGACTTTCGCCGCGAGCGCGGCGCCTGCGATACCGGCGCCGGCGGTCGCGCCTTCCGAATAGAGCGAGCTACAGCCGCTCAGCGCCGACGAGATCACCACAGCTAGAGCGACGAGCGCCGTTGCATTGGGACGTCCGCGCCCGGCTGTTCTTTTTGCCCATTCGGCCCACACCATACTTTTTTGCATTTCCCTGTCTCTGCTCCTGCAAGTGCCTTTCATCCGCGCTCGACAACCGTTACGCGAACGAGCAACACGCGTTCCCCACCTAGCAATGCGTGTGCCGCATTTTGCAGGATGCTATTTGTAATTGGCAGAGGGAAAATGCAAGCAATTGCAAAAGATGGTGCGAGACAAAGGGGTTTCTGTTTGGGCAGAACCCATTTTGATTGGCGGTGCGAACGGATTTGACTTGCTTTTCAAGGCGCACGAAGCGCGCTTTCTTGCAGCGGTTGGCCAGCCGTTGAAGTCCGCGCGCAGCCAATCAATCCGGCACGCGAGGCACGCACTCACGCCGCTTCACTCCATGAGTGCCGCGGCATAAGTTTATTGGTCGGGGTCTTCTTCGGCGCGTTCGTCGCCGTAAGCGCTCAAGCGGTTGTACAAGGTTTTCAGACTCACGCCGAGCGCTTTGGCCGCGCGCCGTTTGTCGCCGCCGCAATATTTGAGCGTGCCGAGAATGATCTGCTTTTGCGCGTCGGCGAGCGGCGTGCCGATCCATACGCTCATCGCGTCGCCCTGCGTCGTCGGCTTTTTCACGCGCGACGCGAGATGCGGGTGCGGCAACTCCACGATCTTTTCCGCAAGAATGAATGCGCGATAGACCGCGTTCTTCAACTCGCGCACGTTGCCCGGCCATGACCAGGTGCGCAGCGTTTCAATCGAGCGCTTGCTGAAACTTTTGCTCGTGCCTTCCTGCTGATTCAGCAGCGCGAGGAAGTGTTGCGCGAGCAGTTCGCGGTCGTTCTCGCGCTCGCGCAGCGGCGGCGCGCGCAGCGGAAATACCGCGAGCCGGTACATGAGGTCTTCACGCAGACCGTTTTCCTTGACGGCCACCGCGGGGTCGCGATTGGTCGCGGCGATCACGCGCACGTTGCCGCTGATCAGGTCATTGCCGCCGACCCGATAGAAGGTGCCGGTTTCCAGCGCACGCAGCAGCTTGACCTGACGGACCGGCGCCATCTCGGTAATTTCGTCGAGGAACAGCGTGCCGCCGTTCGCGTGTTCAAAGTAGCCGACGCGGCCCTGGACGGCGCCCGTGAAGCTGCCTTTCTCGTGGCCGAACAGTTCGGCCTCGATGAGTTCGTCGGGAATCGCGCCGCAATTCACCGCGACGAACGGTGCATCCTTGCGGTTGCTTTGATCGTGAATCGTGCGGGCGATCAGTTCCTTGCCGGTGCCCGATTCGCCGATGATCAACGCGGTCGCGTCAGTGCCCGCGACGCGCTCGATCTGCTGGTATAGATCCAGCATCACCGGCGACGAGCCATACAGCAAGCCGTACGATTTGAGTCCCACGATGCCGTCCGCGACGCGCTGCTTCGCCATTGCCGAAGCATTGCCTCCGCCGGTGACGGTGGGCGAGGCGAGGTCGATTGACGCCATAAACGGGGGTCCTGTGCAAATGAATGTGTTGTTACGGCGCGCAGGCCTGGAACGAGATTAACCAGCGAGGCCGCTATCTCTCAAACATTGATTTAACCACTTTGGCACCGTTTTCGGCAAACGATCTGAGGGTTGGAAAACTGCATGGACGTCCGATCGGTCGAAAGTGCCCCACTTGGGGTTTGCTTGCTACGAGCAAGGCGAAATTACCGGGCACGGCGTTTGCGCGACCGATCCGACACGCGTGTGCTTTTTCATGCGATCGCATGGCATATGTTGTGCTACGGCGGCGATCGGCATTCGCCAATTTGCAGCGTTATGCGCACTCGCCGGAACGCACACGCAACGCCGAACTCAGACCAGGAGTGAATGATGACTGACACCACGCAACAGCTTGCACTCGGCGGCCAGAAGATTGTCGAGGATCTGCGAGTGCTGCTGAAGGACTCGGAAGAAATGCTGCGCCTTGCCGCCAATGTGCCGGGCGAAGGCGTCGGCGTGTTGCGCGACAAACTCGGCACGCATGTCGAGACGCTGCAATCGGCGCTTGGCGACGCACAGCAGAATGCGCAACGGCGTTATCGAGCCGCCACCATCAATACCGAACGCTACGTGCGGCACAACCCGTGGCGTTCGATCGGCATTGCCGCGGGCGTCGGCTTTGTACTCGGCGTGCTCACCGCGCGCTAAGGCGCTTCCCAGTTTTAATCCGCTTCATGACGACAAGGAGTTCACGATGGCACGACCCAAGATCGGCATCTTCGGCGCACTGATGGCGCTCGGCGGCTTTCTGGCAGTGCGCTACGTGCAGCAGCGCAACCGCGCCGCGCAAGTCCCGGTGGCGCGCGAGTTGAATCGTTGGGAAAACGAGGGCGGTACGGTCGCGGCGCCGACCGCCAATCAGGCAACTACGGCGGGTAGCGCAAGCCCGAGCGCGCATGGCGCCAACGGCTCCGCTTACCCGAACGGCAACGGCGGCCCTTGGCCGTTCCCGCGTAGTTGAGCCACTTGTCCGCACTGCATCGCCGGCTCGCCGCAAGGACGGGCGGCGCCCGGTATGCATCGCTAATTTGTCTCCGTAAAGCCGTATAATAGGTAAATAAACAACAATGACGGTTTGGGCAGGCGGGTTTGCCCTCATATTGTTGCAAGATTGAATCAAGTCGTCCGGCTTGGCACGTTGGGTTGGAGTTGGTGGGTGCTCACATTAGCGCCCGCGGCAACGGCCAGGCGACAGGTCGGCGGCACGCATTTCAACATGCGCCTTTGCATGTTTTCCCACACCCACGCTTGCAGGCTTTCGAGACGCGATGCCACATGTACTGATTGTCGATGACGATGCCGGTACCCGCGAGGCACTTTCCGCCATCATCGGGGAAGACGGCCTGACCACCGCCACCGCGGGCGATTTGCGCGAAGCGCGCATTCAACTGGTCCGGCAGATGCCGGACGTCGTTTTTACGGACCTGAAGCTGCCGGACGGCAGCGGGGTCGACCTGTTCGAAGATCTGGATCCGCGCTCCGGCGTGGAAGTGATCGTGATTACCGGCCATGCCACGGTGGAGTCGGCCGTCAACGCGCTAAAGATGGGCGCGACCGATTATCTGGTCAAGCCGATCAACATGCAGCGCGTCAAGGCGATTCTTTCGCGCTTGCCGCGCGCCGGCGACCTGAAGGCGGAAATCGGCACGTTGCGCGGGGAACTGCGCCGCATGGGCCGCTTCGGCCTGATGCTCGGCAATTCGCCGGCCATGCAGGAGGTGTACGACCAGATCGGCCGCGTCGCGCCGACGGCGGCCTCGGTCATGCTGGTGGGCGAGTCGGGCACCGGCAAGGAAGTCGCCGCGCAGACGCTGCACCAGCTCAGCTTGCGTCGCAAGCACGCGTTCCTTGCGGTTAACTGCGGCGCGATTTCGCCGAACCTGATCGAATCGGAAATGTTCGGCCACGAGCGCGGCTCGTTCACCGGCGCGGATCGTCAGCACAAGGGCTATTTCGAGCGCGCGAACGGCGGCACGCTGTTCCTCGACGAAATCACCGAGATGCCGATCGAGTTGCAGGTGAAGTTGTTGCGCGTGCTGGAAACCGGCATGTTCATGCGGGTCGGCACGACCAAGGAAATCGAAACGGACGTGCGCCTGATTGCGGCGACCAACCGCGATCCCGAGCAGGCCGTGCTGGAAGGCAAGCTTCGGCTCGACTTGTACCACCGGTTGAACGTGTTTCCGATCAGCCTGCCGCCGTTGCGCGAGCGGGGCAAGGACGTGGAGCTGCTGGCCCAGGCTTTCCTCGACGAACTCAACGAACGCCACAGCACGAAGAAGCATTTCCCCGCAGCCGTGAAGGACATGCTGATGTCCTATCCGTGGCCGGGCAATGTGCGCGAATTGAAGAATTACGTGCAGCGCGCGCACATCATGTCCGGTGCGGATTCGGACAGCACGGCAACGGTGCCGCTGCAGATCACGCTGTCGAAGCCCGCGGCCGGTACGGCGATCACGATTCCATTCGGCACGTCGCTCGCCGAAGCGGATCGTCAACTGATCCTGGCCACGCTTGAGCAGTGCGGCGGCGTGAAGACGCGAGCCGCCGAGATTCTCGGCATCAGCTTGAAGACGCTGTATAACCGCCTCGTCGAATACGGCAACGACGCACGTGAGGACGGCGACGCCGCCGACGAGTCGCGCGCACTGGGCGGCGCGGACGCTTAACGCGGCCAGCGCTGCTGGCACACCCGGCGCAGCCAGCCGGGGGCGCAACCGTAACGGCACAAGCCTTGCTGCGAACCAGTGAAACGCAAACGAGGATAAACAATATGCCGGACTACGCTGCCGCCCCCGCGCTTCCCCTTCCGATTCAGGCTCATCGGCCCGAGCCGATCGAGCCGCCGTCGCCGCCTCCGATTGCGCCGCCGAGTCCTGGCGAACCCGACACCGTTCCGGTTCCAGGTCCCAGTCCCGATCCGAGTCCGCAACCGATCGAACCGATCGAGCCTGTCGCTCCGCCGATCGGCGATCCGCCGCCGCAGCCGACCCAAACGCCACAAGCCGGTCAACGTCAGGCGTCGCAGACGCCACGTATGCAACTCTGACGCGTTCTTCGGTTGCGCCGCAGTCTGACGCGCCGAATTTATGTATTTGTTACAAAGCTGGCGCATCTTTTACCGGCAATTTACCGTCGCGACCCCTAGACTGTATTGGTGCCGCCAATCTGGCGGCGGGCTTCCCGTGGAGGCATGGATCATGAGACATCCAGCATTGCGACGTTCAGCGCGCCATTCGAAGCGCGACTCCCGGCCGGCCGGCACCAAGGAGAGTCCGCCTGAATTGCACGATCCCGCAGGGCAGAACCGCATCGCGCCCGACGCGCCACCGGACGGCGAGCACAACCAGGGCGGCGTGCGTCAGGAAGGGCTGGAGTACCAGCGCGACCTCGGCTCGGAACAGGACGCCTGAGCCGATTGACGACCGGTAAGAGGCCTTCCGGTTTCGTCATACAAAGCAGAAAAAATTTCTTCGCGGCCGGGTGGCGCCGCGCGTTTTTGCTCGTCAGTCACATTTGCATACATTTTTATTTCTGCGACTGTTAAAAACGGCACGCGACTTGCATGCATCTTTTCGACACATATCCGTATGCAACGAAACAACTGAACTAGGTGGAGCACCAATGAGCAGACTGATCGTGGTATCGAATCGTGTCGCGCCGACTCAGGAAGGCCGTCCCGCAGCGGGCGGTCTCGCTATCGGCGTGCTGGACGCGCTGAAGGAAAGCGGCGGGGTCTGGTTCGGCTGGAGCGGCGAGACGGTGAGTGAGCCCAGCGCTCCGGTGATAGAAAAACAAGGCAATGTGACGTATGCGACGGTGGGCTTGACCAAGCGCGACTACGACCAGTATTACCGCGGTTTTTCCAATGCGACGCTGTGGCCGACGTTCCACTATCGCAATGACCTGTCGCGCTACGACCGGCAGGAATACGCGGGCTATCAACGCGTCAACGCGACGCTGGCCAAGCAGCTCAAGGCGCTGCTCAAGCCCGACGACATCATCTGGGTTCACGACTATCATCTGCTGCCGTTCGCGCGCTGCCTGCGCGAACTCGGCGTGAAGAACCCGATCGGCTTCTTCCTGCATATTCCGTTTCCGGTGCCGGAAGTGCTGCGCACGATTCCGCCGCACGAAGAACTGGTCAAGGCCATGTGCAGCTACGACGTGATCGGCTTCCAGACTGATGCGGATCGCCAGTCGTTCGTCGACTTTATCGAGCGCGGCCAGCACGGCACCTCCAGCGAAGACGGCATGGTGCACGCGTATAACCGCTTCCTGAAGGTGGGCGCGTATCCGATCGGGATCTATCCGGACGCGATCGCCAAGGCCGCCGAGCAGTTCACCGACCGTAAGCCGGTGCGCAGCCTGCGCGACGGCATGCGCGGACGCAAGCTGATCATGAGCGTCGACCGCCTCGATTATTCGAAGGGTCTGGTGGAGCGCTTCCAGGCGTTCGAGCGGTTGTTGCTGAACGCGCCGGGTTGGCACGGTCGCGTGTCGCTCGTGCAGATCGCGCCGCCAACGCGCGCCGACGTGACGACCTACCAGCGGATTCGTCAGACGCTCGAGGGCGAAGCGGGCCGCATCAACGGTCGCTTTGCGCAACTCGACTGGACGCCAATCCAGTACCTGAACCGCAAATACGAACGCAATCTTTTGATGGCGCTTTTCCGCCAGTCCCAGGTCGGCTATGTAACGCCGCTGCGCGACGGTATGAATCTCGTCGCAAAGGAGTACGTGGCGTCACAGGATCCGGCTGACCCGGGCGTGCTCGTGCTGTCGCAGTTTGCCGGCGCGGCCGAGCAGCTGCCTGGCGCGCTGGTCGTCAATCCGTTCGATCTGTCGCAAATGGCGGAGGCGTTGGAACGCGCGCTCTCCATGCCGCTCGCCGAGCGTCAGGCACGTCATGCCGACATGATGGCGCCAATGCGCGAGAATAATCTGTCGGTGTGGCGCGACACCTTCCTCGCGGATTTGCGCAACGTCGCGACGGCATCGTCGGTGGCGGCCAAAGCGGTAAAGCGCGCTGACGTGACCGCGTCGTCGTTGCCGGAGTAACGGTCGCGCGGCTAGCGTTAGAGCCGCGTGTGCGGGTCACGTCATCTGATTGACGGTGTGAAAGTAGGAGCGCAGGGCGTGGCTCGCACAACGTGAGCCGCGCCCTTTTTGCGTTCGTGCGGCTGAGAAAATCCCTTGCGCTGGTCTCAGTCAGGCCGGTTGGACATTGGCACGATGCATGACGCGCATCGTGCTGATCACTGCGGCGACCGCCGAAAAGCACGCGGCCACGTA
The DNA here is from genome assembly GCF_003634175.1 of Paraburkholderia sp. BL17N1. Lineage (NCBI taxonomy): Bacteria > Pseudomonadati > Pseudomonadota > Betaproteobacteria > Burkholderiales > Burkholderiaceae > Paraburkholderia > Paraburkholderia sp. BL17N1. The sequence continues at coordinate 242,538 of NZ_RBIW01000001.1, read as the reverse complement.
GAGCGCGATGGTCGGTCCATGCTGTGGCGCGATGCCGAAGATCAGCGCGACCAGCGCCGCGCCGAGCGTCTGGCCGGTCAGGCGCGCTGTGCCGAGCATGCCGCTCGCGCCGCCGCTGCGCTCGCGCGGCGCGGCGGACAGCATGGTGCGATTGTTCGGCGACTGGAAGATGCCGAAGCCGGCGCCGCACAAGGCCATGCGCCAGGCGATTTGCATGGCGTCCGGATGCGCGCCGAGTGTGGCGAGCAGCAGCAACCCGGCCGTCATCGCGGCAAGCCCGACGCCGCCCAGCCATCCCGACGACACCTTGTCCGACAGTACGCCCGCAATCGGCGCCGCGATGATGATCACGGCAGGCCACGGTGTCATGAGCAGACCGGTTTCCACCTGCGACAAACCCAGCGAGTCCTGCAGCATGAACGGCAGCGACACGAAGGCGAGCATCTGCGCGCAGAACGAACAGACTGACGTGCCGATCGAGAGCGCGAAGATGGGAATCCTGAGCAAATCGATAGGCAGCAAGGGCGCGGGCTGCGTCAACTGACGGCGCACGAAGAAATAGCCGATTACCAGCGCGCCGAGCGCTTCGAGCGCGACGTAGCCGAATCCCTCGCCGTGGCCGAGTCCGTCGACGGCGAAGATCAGCAGGCCGAAGACGAACGCGTTCATCACCGCGCTCAAATAGTCGTACGGCGATTCGTGGCCGGGGTTCATCGGTAGCGCCTTGAAGCCGCCGACGATTGCCGCGATGCCGATCGGCACGTTGATGGCGAACAGCCACGGCCATGAGGCGACCGCGAGCACGCCGGAAGCCACGGTCGGTCCGACCGCCGACGACACCGCGACCACCATCGCGTTGATGGAGACGCCGCGTCCGAGCTGCGCGGGCGGATAGATCATGCGCACCAGCGCCGTATTCACGCTCATGATGCCGGCCGCGCCGAAGCCTTGAATCACGCGAGCGAGCGCGAGAGTCGGCAGCGAAGTCGATAACGCGCAACCGAACGACGCCACCGTGAACAGGATCAGCCCGGCCAGATAAATGCGCCGGTAGCCGATGCGGTCGCCGAGCGAGGCGAGCGGCAATAGCGAGATGGTGATCGCGAGCTGATAGGCGTTGACGACCCAGATCGAGCCGGCCGCGCTGGCGTGCAGGTTGCGCGCGATAGTCGGCAGCGCCACGTTGGCAATCGCGCTGTCGAGCACCGCGAGCGTGAGGGAGAGCGCGATAACCAGCATCGCCCAGTAGCGCTGCGGAATCGGCAAACCTTGTTCGGTGTCTTTGCGCAGCGATGTGTCGGGGGCGAGTGTGTCGGCCGCTTCGGCGGCGATGGTGCCGTCGGTGCTGTCCTTGCGCGGTGGTTGTGCGTGCATCGATTGTTCGAGTTGTAGTGGGGCGGTTCGCCGCTCGCGCGCGCCGCGTGCCGCTTTCAAGGAGCCGGCCGGCGCAGCCTGAGCGCGCCGGCCGGCGCGTCTTCCGCGTTATTTGAGTTCGTACAGGCCGGTGTGAGTGGTCGAGTCGAGTTCGTTCAGATGCGTCATGAAGCGCGCCACCGCGTTGGTGGTATCCGCGTTGATCGGCAGATTCGGCACCCGCAGCGCGTGCAGACGGAAGATGTAGCGATGCGCCTTGTCGCCACGCGGCGGCGCGGCGCCGCCGAAGCCGACCGTGCCGTAGTCGTTGCGCACCTGCAGCGCGCCTTGCGGCAGCAGCGAGCCGTCCGCCTTGCCGGCGTTGCGCGGCAGCGAACGGGCGTCGCCCGGAATATTCACCACGACCCAGTGCCAGAACCCGCTGCCGGTGGGCGCGTCGGGATCGTGAACGGTGAGCGCGAAGCTTTGCGTGTCGGGGGGCGGCGCCTCCCAATGCAACGCAGGCGAGATGTTCTCGCCGTCCACGCCGAAGGCCTTGTCGTGATATTCATGGGCTTTCGGCATGAAGCCGTTGGTGGGAAATTCGTCGGACCAGAGACGGAAATCTGCCATGGTGTGCCTCCCTTCTTGAGTGGTTCTGGGATGGTCGGGGCGTGCGGTCTTGCGGCCGGTTTGCAGGGCAGGGCGCCGTGCGGAAGTACGCCGAGTTAGCCAATCGAGTGTATCACCAGCGGCCTGAAGATTCGTGCGGGCCGGGCGGACTACAAGCGGCCTTCAGCCGCGTTCCTCGAAACTCGGCGCGTCGCCCTTCAGCCACTCGACGAGCCGCTGCAAGACACCTTCGATATCGCGATTGGCGCCACGCAAAGCGCATTCCCATATCACCGCGACGCGCCAGCCGCTGGCGAGCAGCGCCGCGCAAACCTTGTCGTCGTTGCTGCGATTGCGGCCGATCTTGTCGCGCCAGAATTCCGGCCGCGTTTGCGGCCATTTGAAAAGATGACAGTCGTGGCCGTGCCAGAAACAGCCGTGCACCAACACCACGGCGCGGTAGCGCGGTAAGACGATGTCCGGGCGTCCGGGCAGATCGCGCGCATCCAGCCGGAACCGAAAGCCCTGCCGATGCAGCAGGCTGCGGATCAGAATTTCCGGTTTGGTGTTGCGGCCGCGAATGCCGGACATCATCCGGCTGCGGGTCGCGCTATCGACGATGTCGACCATCGCGTCTAGCGCTTGAAGAGCGGGTCGACGCGCCGGCTATTCACACCGACTGACCGTTCACGCGTAGAGCGAGAGGGCTTGCTTCGAAGCATGGCGAGTGTCCTCGGCGAGCAGGGCTTGCACGTGCGGCAGCATGATGCGCGCCACTTCGCGCATTACCGGCATCACGACGCTGTTGCCGAACTGCCGGTAGGCTTGCGTGTCGCTCACCGGGATTCTGAAGGTATCGGGAAAGCCCATCAGCCGCGCGCATTCACGCGGCGTGAGACGGCGCGGGCGCAGCGACTCGCCCTGATAGACCAGGATCTCGGAGCCGTCCTTGTGATAACGCGCCGACAGCGTGCGCGTCACGCTGGTCGGATAAGCCATGCCGAAGCCGAAGCCGTTGCCCGCCGCACGATGTTTCTCCGCGTAGTTCTGCAGGTAAGTCCAGAGATTCGGCGTGAGGGTGTACTTGGGTTGCACGCGTCGGCCGGCGTGGTCGAAGAAACGGTCGTGGTCCCACGGCAGCACCGGCTCGCTGCCATCCGTGCGATGCAGAATCGAGCCGAGACGCGGGCCTTCTTCCGGCAGGCGCAGGTCGTCCCACGAAAACGAAGTCTTGCCGCGAAAGCCGACGATGATGATCCGCTCCCGATGCTGCGGCGTGAAATGCTGGCCGTCGACCACGCGATAGTGCACTTCGTAGCCGAGTTCGTCGCGCAAGGTTCGCAGGATCACGTCGAAGGTGCGGCCCTTGTCGTGCGAGAGCAGGTTCTTCACGTTCTCCAACAGGAACGCGGCGGGTCGTTTGGCGGCGATGATGCGCGCGACATCGAAAAAGAGCGTGCCCTGGGTCGTGCATTCGAAGCCGTGCGGCCGGCCCAGCGCATTCTTCTTGCTCACACCCGCGATCGAAAACGGCTGGCACGGGAAGCCGCCGAGCAACACGTCGTGGCTCGGCACGTCTTCAGCCGGAAACGAGACGATGTCGCCGATCAGCGCATGCTCAGCGCCGCCGGGGTAATTCTCGCGGTAGGTTCTGGTCGAAAAGTCGTTCCACTCGCTCGTAAAGACGCAGTCGCCGCCGTGCGCCTCGAAGCCCATGCGAATCCCGCCGATACCGGCGAACAGGTCGATAAAGCGGAACTGAGCGTCGCCGCCCACGCTGCCGCGGGTTCGCACGCGGTTTCGCAGCAGATCGCGCAGGGCCGGTTCAAGCATCGCCGGGCACTGCGTTTCGCCTTTTTCCCAGCGACGTACCGTCTTGATGTCCTTGCCGACATGCGCGGCGATTTCGCGTTGAGTGAAGCGGGCGCGCGCTTGCTTGAGCAGTGCGAGCGGTGCGGCGACGGTCACGGGTATCCTTGCTGGGAATTTTTGCGGACATTATGACCTAAGGTCGTCCCATTTCCCTATTTTTTGCATAGCTTGGGCAGAAAATTTCGCACGTTTGAAACACTGCACAGGCGAGTCCACGGCTAAATGCGGCTGTCACAGTTGCGCGTGTACGCTTATAACGTGACGCGAATTCCCCGCGTTGCGACGTGTTGAGGCCGCGACATGGTTCGCGGCCTTTTTTTAATCGCGCAAACGGAATGCCGCCGGCCCGGAACGAACCGGAGTTCAGGCGCTCAGCCGGTCAGACCCGGTGGCTGGTGCCGGCCGGGTAGGGCGGCGGGAACAACGCGGCGGAGGCCGGCGCCAATGCGTCCCAGGCCAGTTGAGGTTCAGCTTCGTACTGATCGAGCTGGAGCAGGAGGCTGTCGACCGTGCACAGTTGCGCGTGGGAAAGATTGCCGGCGTCGAGCAATTGGTGCAGACGCTTGCGCCAATACCCGGCGGGCAGGATCGGGCCGCCCAGATCGCCGTGTAAAGACGGCCGCATCACCCGCGCAATATGGGTAATGTCGCGATCGATCAAAGCGGCTTGGGATGATCCCGAAACGGTGATGGCTGTGCGATCCATGGCGCCTCCTTGGCAGCTTTACGGCACGCCGCAGCGGGACTTTAGGCCTGTTTGAAAATATTTTCTTGCGATACGGTCTGAGGAAACCAAACCATGCGCGGGCACGGGCACACCCGTTGCTCACTACGGATACTGGCGTAATGTCGCGCCGGCATTCCAAATAGTGGAGCCGAACATGAACAAGGACCAGGTGAAGGGTGTGGCTGAGCAGGTTAAGGGCAAGGTCAACGAAGCAGTCGGCAAGGCCACGGACAACCCGGGCAAGGAAATCAAGGGCGATCTGCAACAAGGCGCGGGCAAGGTGCAAAAAGCCTATGGCGACGCGAAGGAAGACGCCAAGGACAATGCCAAGCGCAACGCGCCGTAATTTGGTTTGCGACGGGGGTCGACGGAAAAGGCGCTGCGGCGCCTTTTCCTTTTGCCGATGCCTTTGCGTCGCACACCGGACTTTTCTGCCGATGGCGGATTTTGCCTGGGAGTAACCCGGGGTTGGGGTCGGGAGCATTCCGCATGCCGTGCGCCGCCTTTAGACTTGGCGCATCCAAATACGGAGACGGCGCCCATGACACCCGAAAAAGTTCTTTCGATGTTCGAACGGCAATACCTCGAGGGCAAAACGCCCGTCGACCTGGAACAGACCTGTGCGAGCTTCGCCAGTTGGCTGGCGGCCGCTTGGGACTTGCTCGACGGCGAGCAGAAGACGCTGTTGCTGAGCGTCGGCGCGTCCTTGTGGCGCGAAGGTTATAACTCGCGCGCCGGCGCCGCGACCAAGGATCTGTGGTGAGTGCCGATTAGCGCGCACGTTTCGCGTTCGCGAGCCGCCGCCGGTAACGTCGGCTGTAAAACCTTGAGTGCCGATATACGCGTCGGGCCGCGCCCGCACGCGTTGCGCCGAGTCGGTTTATATTTGGCGATCCTGGGTCGGGATCTTCGCCACCGGTCGTCCGGCCGGCAGCGGAGGCCCGATTCTCTTTTCAGCCGCCGCATTCGCACAAGGGTTACACCGTCAGATGACCGACCTATCCGCTTTTCCGATCACGAAGAAATGGCCTGCCGAGCATCCGGACCGGATTCAGCTTTACTCGCTGCCCACGCCCAACGGCGTGAAGGTGTCGATCATGCTCGAAGAAACGGGCTTGCCGTACGAGCCGCATCTCGTGCGCTTCGATACCAACGATCAGATGACGCCGGAATTTCTGTCGCTCAGTCCGAACAACAAGATTCCGGCGATCATCGATCCGAATGGGCCTGACGGCAAGCCATTGCCGCTGTTCGAATCCGGCGCGATCCTGCTTTATCTCGCGGACAAGAGCGGCCAGCTGATTCCACAGAATGCCGCCGGCCGCTATGAGGCGATCCAGTGGGTGATGTTCCAGATGGGCGGCATTGGGCCGATGTTCGGCCAGGTGGGTTTCTTCCACAAGTTTGCCGGCAAAGAGTATGAAGACAAGCGTCCGCGCGATCGCTATATCGGCGAAGCGAAACGCTTGCTCGGCGTGTTGGACCGGCAACTCGAAGGACGTGACTGGATTCTGGGAGACGCGTACTCGATCGCCGATATCGCCACGTTTCCTTGGGTACGCAATCTGATCGGCTTCTATGAAGCAGGCGATCTCGTCGGCATTCAGGACTTCTCTAACGTGACGCGTGTGTTGGCCGCGTTCGTCGCACGTCCAGCCGTGGCGAAGGGACTGGATATTCCTAAGCGTCCGTCGTAATCGATTCATGCGGCCGGGCTGCGAGTCTCGTCGGCCGGCCGCCATTAGGCTAAATCCGCCACGATTTCTTTTGCGTGAATCTTGCGTTGCCTTTGTGTCTTCTGTCGTTCGCGTGGCGGCGCGTCGACTGCGTCATCATTGTTCGCGAAGTCCTCAACCATGTGATCGACGAACGCCCGCACTCTGTATGCGGTGAGACATAACGGTTCTTTTCGATTAACCAATAGAAAGTCTGTGCGTAATTTGCACTGATCGCCCGGCGCTCGTTGCCGTCCTCGAGTGACTTTACGTAGGGTAGGTAGCTTTTACGACTATTGCCTAGCGAGAACGAAAACATTTCCGCGCCGTGGAGAAGCGAGATGATTTGTTGAACTTCTCATAGCCGAATCCTTACCAACCGTTTCAGAGCTTATCGGCTATCAATACCCGCGCGGCGAGCTATCCGCCCCGTCTTCTCCAAACAGGCATGAGTCACATTCAACACACCCGGATTGCCGGTCTCGACGGCTTGCGCGCGCTTTCCGTCATTGTCGTATTTCTTGCGCATACGGGTCTCGCAGGCGTCGTGGGCGGCGGGTATGTCGGCGTCGACGTATTCTTCGTCTTGAGCGGCTATCTGATCACGAGCCGGCTGATCGCGGAGCATCACCGTAACGGCCGCATCGATTTGCCGAGATTCTATTGGCGGCGCGCTCGCCGGCTTTACCCGGCCTTGTTACTGATGCTTGCCGGAGTCGCGCTCTATTGTCTGGTGTTTCCCGGTTCTTTGAGAGTGGAGTTTGAAGTCCTGCCCGCTTTCTTCTATGTAATGAACTGGGTCCGCGCGTTCGGCCTTTACGACGCGCATCTCACGGGACATACGTGGACGCTCGCGATTGAAGAGCAGTTTTACCTCGTCTGGCCGCTCATCCTGTTGGGCGTGTTGAAATTCTGGCCACGTCGGCTCGTGCTCGCAGTCGCACTCCTCGCGGTTGCAGTGATCGCGTGGCGCTCGTTTCTGATGTCGCAGCACCTTTCGATGGCGCGCATTTACTGTGGCTTCGATACGCATTCCGACGGACTCCTGATGGGGGCTTTGCTGGCGGTGATGCCGCGCCAATGGACGGCTCGGGCCGGCAAGTTATGGCCCCTTGCCGTAGCCATTCTGTTGATCGTGACGTTGAGCGAAAACGCACTCGATTTTTCGTTGCTGGCGTGGGGTTACCCACTTACGCCGTTAGCCGCGGCGCTCATTATTGCGAAGGTCGTCACGGCGCAGCAGGCCGCGCTGGTGCGCTCGCTCGATATCGCACCTTTGGCTGGGCTCGGTCGAGTTTCGTACGGGTTTTACCTGTGGCACTACGTTGTCCTGCAGTCGATGCTTTACGGTGGGCATGAGAGGATGGGCGCATTTTTCGGTCGTTTCTCTCACCCGAATATCGCCATGGTGACAATCACTTTTGTCATATCAATGGCGCTCACGTTGGTCTCCTGGTTTGCCGTCGAAAAACCGGCGATGCGATTGCGGTTTCCGTGGCGGAGAAGCGCGGCGATGGCCTGAGTCGCCACCGCGGCGAGAAACGGAGTCAGCCGCGAGTTGATTGCTTAAGCGGCGGTGTACGACGTGCCAAGTTGCACTGTTGCCTGTTCTAACGCCGAGAGGTGGTTCATGAATCTGGTTACGACGCTGCGCCGCGGGCATCTGCTGAAACATACCGATCTATCGGGAGTCGGTCTTGAGATAGGACCGTATGATCAGCCGACCGTGTTCAAGTCGGAAGCAGACGTGCGATATCTGGACTGGAAAGACAGGGAGCAACTGGTCCGGGAGTGCACGCACCCGGACATGATCGCCGACATACCCGAAATCGACTACGTGGTTCATTCGAATCGGTACGGCGAGTACATCAGCGATAAGTTCGACTACGTTATCGCGAATCATGTGATGGAGCACGCGCCCAACATGATTCAATGGCTGTCCGATCTATGCGACATGATGCGGCCTGGCGCAGTGCTGTTTCTTGCCCTGCCCGACAAGAAGTTCAGTTTCGACAAATACAGGCAGGACACGGCGTTAAGTCATTTCGTGGCCGAGTATGTCGCGAGTGTCGAGGACATCCCGCGTGAACATCAAATCGAATGCGAGATCTATTACGACGAAGCATTCGTCAACAAGCCGATGCACGTGGCCGATAAACTCGATATGAACCGTATCAGGCACAAGCTGCAGGCGCCTCCGCATGTGGGCATTCACAGCCACGTTTTCGAGAGCAGCACGATTGTTTCCAAAGTCCTGAAGCCGATCCTGATGATGGGTTTCTTCGAATTCAATCTCATCGATTTTGTGCCGGCGCGCGGTGAAACCGGCGGAGAGATGATCATTGTGCTTCGCAAGGAACCGCCTCGCGTTGAACTCACTACTGCGGAGTTCTACAGCGCCCCAGTGGATGCTGAGACAGCGGAGCGCCTCGCCGAGGCCGAGACAGCGCTTGCGGAAACGCGGCAGAAGTTTGTGGCGACACAGGAGCAGGTTGTGACGATGCAAGAGGCGGCTGCTGTTATGCAGGAGAAAGTTGTCGCGATGCAGGAGGAGATTGCTTCGAAGGATTCGACGATCAGGGCGCTGGAGTCGTCGACGTCGTGGCGGATCACGGCGCCGTTGCGCGCCGCGGTAACCAGGCTTCGAGGGCGTGGCTCGAAAGGGCGAAACATATCGTATTGAATGCGCGCGTGGGCTTGCTTTTCAATTCTCCACGTCTCCTGGCCGTCCCGCGATTGACTCGGATCGCCTTCGCTGGAGATGCTGGCAATGGCAATACCGCTTCTTTGTGTGATATTTGCTGAGACATCCTTCACCATTTATCGGAGAGGCCATGAAACCGATCAAATTGCGTGTGCCGCGCGAGGAAGCGGCCGATCTGCCGGACGATCTCACTGCGTGGGCGAGCGTGTCCGGTATCGATCCCGGACTGACCGTGTTGAGCGAGCCTGGGTCCGCGACCGACCGTAGTTCGCCGGTCTTGTATCAGATATACGTGAGTCAAAGCTTCTTCGAGCAGTTTCCGGAATGGCGCATGTATATCGAGCAGTAGCGGACGACGGTCCCAGGAAGTATACGTTGCCGCCATGCGGGCAGAAATGCCGCGACCGTATGGCCGGCCGATTGCAACCATCATACGAAATCCCTGGTTATATTTGCCGATAGGTGTATGTAAGATAACAGTTCACATCAGCGCCCCGAGCGCGGTGTGTGTGTTTTGAGCCGCAGCATTGCTGCGGCTTTTTTTTGCCCGCGTTTTTGCGCAGTGGCTTGAGCGCGAATGGTGTTTTCCCTGGCGTTCGATTCTGGGGCACGGCGGTTGCGCGACCTTGGCTGCATACGCGGACCGCCGCGTCGGGAGAGTGATCATGCCTTGCCAATCCTATGCACCGTATCGCGGGTTCGAAATTGACGTTCAGGTCACGACCGGGAAGACGTTGTGTTTGCACAATGTCGGACGCCGGTACAAGGTGTCCTGGACTATCAGTTCGTCCAGTCAGCCCGCACAAAAGGTTGCAAGTTTTCCAGAGCAACTGGAATTCATGTCTGAGGTCGATGCGTTCAGGTATGCCGAGAAGCGTGCGCGGACGTTCATCGACTGCATGCTTTCGGGGAATTCGGCTGTTGCGTCCGGTCGTGATTGGGAGGGCGTTCGCGAGGACGCGCCGCGCGTTTGACGTTGATGTCTGCGTTTGGGCCGACGCGAGCGTTCGGCGGTGGCGTCTTGGCGATCGGCCGAGCTGGCCGGAAGGTCCTCGGGATTCTGTTTCCCTTGCGCGCCTCTGGCCGGCGGCGAAACGCGATGCCGGATGCCGCGTTCACGCATGTTACGATCTCCGCCGTCAGGCCGTCAGGCCGTCCGACGGACGGTACGCACACGCGGCACAACTGAGCGTTCAGCATGCCCATCAACTATCTTCGTGGCTTTACTGCACCGGAACGGACCGATGTGACCAACCGTCGTTTGGGGCGGTCGCTGGCATTTGTCGCCGGAGCGGCGAATGCGGGCGGATTTCTGGCCGTTGGTCAATACACTTCGCACATGTCCGGGATCGTCTCGTCGCTGGCCGATAATGCGGTGCTAGGGGAGGCAAGCCTTTTCGTTTCGGGGCTCAGTTCGCTTTTTTCGTTTCTTGTTGGCGGGGCTGCATCTGCCATCCTGATCAATTGGGGGCGTCGGCGGGATTTGCACAGCATCTACGCGACACCGCTCGCGATCGAGGCAATTCTGCTGCTGTGCTTCGGGTTGCTGGGCTCCAACCTTGAACACCATCGGGTTCTTTTCGTGCCTGCGACCGTCTGCGTCCTGTGCTTTGTCATGGGTCTACAGAATGCGATGATCACGAAGATTTCGCGATCCGAGATTCGTACGACCCACGTCACCGGCCTGGTAACGGATGTCGGCATCGAACTGGGCAAGATGCTCTACTGGAATACGCCGTCGATTGCCGGGGAAGGGGCCGTCAGGGCGGACAAGCAGAAGCTTGCGCTGCTCGGTTCGCTGCTTCTTTCGTTTATTGCCGGCGGTCTGGCGGGGGCCATCGGTTTCAAATATCTCGGATTTATATCGAGCGTGCCGCTCGCTATCGTTCTGCTCACGCTAGCCGTTGTGCCTCTGGTCGATGACGTGCGTGGTACGCGCTGCTAGTGCGCACTTAGCGACGGTGCCCATGGCTCCCGCGTAAGTCCGAACGTCTCCATTAGCTGCGCCCAGCTCACCCGCTATCTGCCCGAGCGCGATCCGCTGCTGCCAATCGAAGCGTGCTCCATTTGCCTTGCACCAGATGCGCCCTGATTCAACCAGGTGATCGGTGCGCAGCCAGTCGCCGGCGCGGGCCATCGCCACGAGTTGCGCGACGACGAGGTAGCAAAGTAGCTCGGCGCGTGAGTCGTCACCGAGGTTATTCGCTGGCGAAATCAAGTTCTTGTTGGCCACCGAAACGAGTGGTGATCTTCGATTCGCGAACTTGGGAGATGCTGGGACGCTATCTGGTCCCCCTGACAGGAATCGAATCTGTCTCAACACATTTTTACCCCAATTAACGCGCGCAAAGTCTTTTACCACCGTGCGTTAATTGGGGCTAAATTGCATCCGCTGTCACAAAAGTTGTCACAACGCCTGCTTTTTCGAAGCCTGTGACAGCAGGGCATCGAGCTTCGCTTTCTCGCGCTGACTCGCGTCCCCGTCGATCCACCTTGAATACACGTCAAAGAACATCCGCGGGCTGTTGCCCATCTGCCGCGCCACGTATGCCGGGTTCATTCCAGCGTGCAGGCACATGGTGGCGAACGAGTGCCGTGTCTGCCGCGCGTCGCGGTCGCGGATGCCTAGCGCCTTCAGCGTTGGGTGCCAGACAATCGATAGCGGCGGGTCAGTATTGAAAAACCGTTGGTCGTTGTGAGGGTTATGGAACACGTAACCGGAACTCGCGTTCATGAAGGTGAATTTCTTCTGCCGCGTCATGGCTTCGAATGCGCGCGTCTGCAGGTCGATGTCGCGCACCTTGTGCGTCTTCGTTCCCTTGTCCACCGATCGCACCCGGGCCGCTTCGATGCGTGCCTTGTGGCTGCGAAAATCGATGCTTTTCCATTGCAGCGCGATCTGCTCGGACGGTCGCATGCCGGCAAAGAACGCGACCTCGAAATAGTTCAGCCACGGCTCTGGGTATTTTTTCGCAATGTGATCGAGCACGGCTTCGATCTCGTCGAGCGACAGGGGATCCGGCGCGGCCTGCTGCACCTTCCTGCTGTCCACTCCCTCAGTAATGTCCTCGGTGACCTTCTTCGTCAGGATTGCATGCGCGTACAGGCGCCGCAGCGGCGTCAGCACGTTGTTAAAGGTCTTCGGGCTTTTGATGCCGAGTCCTGCCAGATACTCGCTGAGTTCGTCGAAGGTGATCGAGGCGATATCGCGATCTTCCCAGACGCTCGTGAAGTACCGGTCGAGCGTGCGCTGGTACTCCCTATAGGTGGTCGCCTGCAGGGTCATTTCGGCGTGCCGCAGCCACGACTGGCGGACGTCCTTGAACGTGTCGCCCGTGCGCGCCGGCTGCTGCTTCAGCCATTTTGAATCAGGGAAGTGTTTGGCAAAGTCCTCGACCGTGAACCGGCCGAGGCGAATGGCCGCCTGGATGTCATCTCTCAGGCGGGCTGCGGCGCGCAGATTCGGGAGAGTGGGGAGAAGGGCGATGCGCTCGCGGAATCGTCGGCTTGAACCTTCGCCGCCGTTCCACTGGAAGCTGACGAGGATGGACGCCTCCCGCGCGTAGACCCCTTCGAACTGCTCGTTTCGACCCATTTGTCATAGGCCTCCAGGTTAATGTGGCGGCGGTTACCTACCGCGACAACGATCACGTTCTCGTTCAATGGCAGTCTGCTCGCCGGCGGCACGCTCGGCACGATGTATCTCTATGGTGCCGGCGATGCATGGCGAGCCACTGACGTCGGGAACTACGTCTCGATCAACGGTGGACTCGTCGAGATCACTCAGGTCATCAACGGTTCGAATGCGCTCGGGCGAATCGTAAAGGAACTGACCGCGACGATCACCGCCCCCGCGAATAGCTGGTCGATGAAGTCCTTTGTCTGGAATTCTGTCGACGGATACCCGCGCGCGGTGAGCCTATACCAGCAGCGTCTGTATGCGGCAGGCTCCGATAATTTCCCGGAAACGATCTGGGCGAGCAGCACCGGGCTTTATTTCGACTTCACGCCGGGCACGGACGACGCCGATGCGTTCTCGTATGCGGCCGCTTCGGATCAGGTCAACCAGATCGAGCATCTGGCTTCGTCGAAGATCCTGACGGTCCTGACCCAAGGCGAGGAATTCACCGTCGATGGTGGCTCGGCGAGCAGCGTCACGCCGACGAACATCAACGTGCGCAGCCAGTCGATTTTCGGCTGCGCAACCGCGCGCCCGGTGCGCGTGGCCAACGAACTGATCTATGCGCAGCGCGCCGGCAAGAAAATCCGGTCGATGGCGTACGACTTCAATACCGATTCGTTCCGCTCGCAGAATCTGACGCGTCTCGCCGCGCACATCACCGGACCCGGCGTCGTCGATATGGCATTCCAGGCCGAGCCGAATCCTGTCGTCTGGATGGTGCGCAGCGACGGCGTGCTGGTATCGATGACGTACGACCGCGACGACAACGTGTGCGGCTTCGCGCGGCACACTACGGACGGCCTATACAAGTCGGTCTGCGTGATTCCCGGCCCTGACTCCGACCTCGTCTTCGTTGTGGTCCAGCGCAATGTCAATGGCGTGACGGTCCAGTTCGTCGAGCAGTTCGACCCGGAGGTCATGACGGACGCGGCTATCCTCGGCACGAACGCCACGCCGGTCAATGTCTGGACTGGGTTTGGATCGCTGGAGGGCAAGACGTGCGACGTGAAGGCGGACGGCGTCTACATGGGGCAGATGGCTGTCACGGGCGGCACGATCACGCTGCCGCGCAATGCGACGTCCATCGAGGTTGGCCTGCACTACGACTCGCAGATCACTGCGCTGACGCCGAATGTATCGGGCGGCCTCGGCACGTCGCAGGGCAACCAGCAGCGTACCGGCGCCGTCATCCTCCGCGTGCTCGAGTCGATCCGCGCCGTCGTCAACGGCCAGCCGATCGCGTTTCGCCAGTTCGGCAGCGACGTGCTCGATCAGGCGCCCGAGCCATTCACCGGCGACAAGGATATTTCCGATTTCGGCTGGGACGACTCGTCCGAAATCACCATCGTTCAGGATCAGCCGTACAAGTGGCACGTGCTCGCGCTGATCCGTCAATTCACCGTCAACAACGGCTAGGCCATGATCCGACTCGCCACACACGACGACATGCCATCGCTTCTGCGCATGGCTCGCGCATTAGTCGCAGAGGGGCGCTTTGCGTCGTTCGGATTCGTCGAGCAGAAGGTGTTCACGCTTTTCACTGCGCTGATCGACGGTGCCGGCGCGATCTTCGTGAATGAGCGCAACGGCGAGCTCGTCGGAGCGATGGCGTGCGGCAAATCGCAGGATTGGTTCTCAGATCTTCCGCTGACATACGACTACGGCGTTTTCGTGTGGCCAGAGCACCGCGGCACTTTCGCCGGATTCTCGCTCATGCGCGCCTACGTGGAATGGGCGAACAGTCTCGGCCCGCGCGTGAACGTGAATATCGGTGTGACGTCAGGTATCGACGAGGAGCGCACGGTCGCGCTTTATAGATTGCTCGGCCTGAATCGGGTCGGCACGGCGCTTTCGAATCAGGGGTGACACATGGCATGGCTCGCACTCGTTGCGCAGGCTGGCGGGGCGGTGGTGAATGCACAGGGGGCGAAGCAGCAGGCGACTGCGCAGGCCCAGCAACTCACCATGCAGGCCAATCAGGACGATCAGACGGCCGATATGACTCAGTCGGCCGGGTATCAGGCCGCGCGCCGGATTCGCACGCAGGGCGCGTCAAACATTGGCGCGGCGAATGCATCGCTGGCCGCATCTGGCGTTGACGTCAGTCAAGGCACTGCGAACGACATTCGCGAGCGGATCACGCAGAACACCGAACAGGACGCGCTTAACACCATCCTCAACGCCGATTCTCGCGCATCGAACCAGCGAACGCAGGCGTTCTATGAACGGCAGGGCGCGGCCGACGCCGTCAAGGCTGGTCAGATGGGTGTCGCCAGGTCGGCGCTCGGTGCGCTCGGCGGGGCCAGCAAGGCAAGCGGCTGGAAGACGGCAGCGGGCTCTGGCAGTAGCAGCGCAGATACCTCCTTCAATAACCCTTCTGACTACGGTTAAAACATGGCGCGTATCCCACTCGGCAATCAGGGCGACACGATCAGCCAACCCGCGCAGCAGGTGCAGACCAGTTCCGCAGACTTCGGCGGCCTGTCTGCGCAGGCGAAACAGGGCGTTGGCGCGCAGATTGAGCAGATCGGCGACACGCTTGCCCAGCAACAGGCAAAGGTCAACGACGATCTGCAGCGCACGGCGGCCGCAACCGCGTACCAGCAGCATGCGACCAACATGCAATTGGCGATGCACGACGCCGGCGCGAAGCTGCAAAGCGGTGAACTGGATCAGACTGGTTATCAGGCCGCGATTCAGGACGCGCAGAAGCAGTCGTACGACTCGACTATTGGTGCGCTGCCCGATAACCACTACAAGAACGTCGCGAATATCCAGTCGCAGGGTGTAACTCGCACGGTTCAACTCGGCACTCAGGAAGCGCTGACGAAGAACTCGCAGCAGCAGATTGCAGCGAATGCCAATTCTCTGCTCGACACGGCAGGCAAGAGCATTGCCGTTGCGCCGTCCACGATCGATTCGACGGTCGCGAGCACGAGATCAGCGTATCTCAGCGCCGCAGCCGCCGCCGGCATCCCGAAACCTACCGCGGACAAGGTGGCGCAGGACTGGGCAGACAGTCAGTATGCATCGCATGCTGAGTCCGCTGTGATCGCTGCTCGGGCGAATGGCGATCTCCCCGCGCTTCAGAAGCTGCAGACTGACCTGACGTCGCCGGATGGCTTCTACGCTGGCAAGCTCGACGCCAACGCGCGCAATCGCGTTCTCTCGACGGCTGTGTCGCAAAGTCTCGCGATGCAGAACCAGTCGGATGCTGCCGCGCAGGCGCGCGAGACGCAGGCCGCCGGTGCGTTCAATCAAGGCCTCGATTTGATGAATCAGGGCAAGCAGTTCAGCCCGGCATACATCAAGCAGCTCACCGACGCGACGACGAGCACGACGCTGGCCAACCAGACTCAGGAACTAATCGCCGGCGCGGCGAAGAATGCCGGATTCTCGACTCTGCCGATCCCGCAGATGCGCGCCGCGATTCAGGCTGATCAGCAGGCCGCCAATACGCCTGGCGTCGGCACTGATCCGGCGATCGCGGCGGCCGTGAAGCAGCGGCAGCAGATCTACACGGCGAGCGTCGAGGCGTATCAGAAAGACCCATGGAACGCCGCGCTCGACCGCGGCGTGATTCAGGCCATGCCGCAGATCGACACTTCGAGCATCCCGGCACTGACCGCGTCGCTCGCTGCGCGCGGCAAGGCGGCCGGCATCGTCGATCAGGCCGCTGGCCGTCAGGTTTCGTTGTTGACTCCGGATGAAGCGCAGAACGTGCTCAAGACCGTGACCGCGTTGCCTGTCGATGCGCAGGCCCAGATGCTGAACGGCATTGGCGGTGCATTCGGACAAGGTCCGCGCATCAACGATCTGGCGAAGCAGTGGGAAGAAAAGAACCCGGCCGTCGCGCTCGCGCTGAAAGCTGGCGCTGCTGGCGGCAACGGCCAGCCGCTGACAACGATCACCGGCCAGCCGGTCGGTGCGTTCATTCTCTCCGGCCAGCAGGCGATCACGGACAAGACGGTGAAGGTCGATGCTGCCGAAGGGACCGGTATGCACGCGAAGATCGCGACCGCGATCGATGGCGCGATGCCTCCCGATCAGGCCGCAGACGCCAAGGAAAGCGCCTATTACATCGCGATTGGCAGTGCCGCGCGCAATGGACGCACGATGCCGAACGACACGGACCTGCAGAACGGTATCGCTGCGGCTACCGGCGGTATCTCGACAACGGGCGGCACGCGCTACAACGGCAATCCGAATCGCGTCGCAATGCCGTATGGCTGGAAAGAAAGCGATTTTCAGTCGAGCGTCAAGAACGCCGACGCCAGCAACATCGAGAACATGGTCGGCGGCAAGCCGATCGACACGGTCTATGCCAACGGCAAGCCGATCCCGGTCAACGACTTCATGGCGAAATTCCCGAGCTATCAGCTTGTGCGCGTCGGCGTGCGCGGCACATACGCGGTTGCGACCGGCTCGAAGTTCGTTCAGGACTCGACTGGTGCTCCCGTAACAGTTCACCTTTCGCTGGGGCAGAAGGCAAAAGCACCGGCATCCGCGGCGGGCACGCAATCGCCTGACCAGATAAATAACCCGTTCTGAGGCCGATATGCCGATTGATGACCTCTACGCGGAATCGACGAGCCAATATCTGGCCGGCTCGAATCAGGTAAATGTGCCGGCGCCGCAGACTGCGCCGTCGACGTCGATCAGTTCGATTGCGCGCGCGGTGGGCCGCGGCTTCGGCCAAGGCGCGCTTCAGTTCGGCGGCGGCTTGTCCGACACGGTCGCCGGCGCGTCGCAGATCTTCGTCGATCCTGACACGCTCGCGCTCAACCCGAATGCGCAGGCCGATGCGGACAAGCAGATCAACGACGCAATCGCGAAGCAGCGAGCCGGTCATCTGTTCGAGTCGCAGATTGGAATATCTGCCTATGACCTTGCCGACACACTAAAGCCGGACCCGACGAACACGACCGCAACGGATCAGATCGTGCAGGGCGCCGTGGGCGGACTCACCCAACTGGTGCCGTCGACGCTTCTATTCGGCCCAGTCGGCGGCGCGGTTGCCGGTGGCGCATCGATCGGCATGGCGCGATCTGAAGACCTGAAGCGTCAAGGTGTCGATGTCGGCACGCGGACTGCAGTCGGCGCCGTCGAGGGTGCGCTGAGCGGCGTCGGGGCCGTGCTGCCGGTTGCGGGTTCAACTATCGCGCGAACGGCTGGCTTGGTGGCTGTCGGCGGTCCCGGCATGAATATCGCGCAGGGTGTCGCCGAGAAGGCCATTCTGCGCAACGCGAACTATGACCACCTGGCCGATCAGATTGACCCGCTCGACCCGACGAGCCTTGCTGCGTCGACGCTGGTCGCCGGCGTATTTGCTGGCGCGCACGCGGTCGGTACTGCACGCGCCGCTAAGGCCGGCGCTACGGCAGAAGCGTCCGCCGCCGCGCCCAAGGCCGCGCCTGTCGATGTGCCACTCACAGATTTGCCGGTCGATACCCGCAAGGCTTTGCGGTACAACGCGCCGCAACTCGACGCATACGCAACGCAGGCCGCGCAGGCTGCGGGCGTGCCGCCCGAAATGCTGCTGTTCATCAAGAACAAGGGCGAGCAGTCGAATAGCAATCAGGTGAGCCCGGCGGGCGCGAAAGGCGTCATGCAGTTCACCGACCCAACATTCGCCAAATTCGGCAAGGGCGATCCGACCGACCCGGTCAATTCGATTGATGCCGCAGCCGCCTATGCGAAGGATCTGCTGCAGCGTTACGACGGCGACGTGCGCGCGGCGATCACTGAATACAACGGCGGCGTGAAGCAGGCTGAAGCCGTGCACGCCGGCGGCGCGCCGACCGACCCGGAGACGATCAAGTATCTGCGCAAGTACGACCGGTTCGCGGCCACGCAGCAGATCAACAGCGTGAAATTCAATGCGACGCCCGATCAGGTCGATGCGGCGCTCGTGTCGCACGGTCAGAATATGGTTGACGACGCAAACATTTTGCCGGAAACGGACGTCGCAGGCATGGCCGCGCATCAGGATGCGTTCGAGCTGGCGGCGAACCAGATGAGCGGCGGATCGTTTCCCAGCGTCGCTGACGGTATCCCGGCAGATGCAACGAGCCGCGTAGCGTATCAGGCATTCGAGCGCGACATAGCGACGGCTGCCGCGCCAGCCCGCGCATCGGAAATCGGGGGCGTCGTATCTGTTTCGCCAGAAACCATGCCGGGACATGAAAATACCTTGGAGCCGGTATCGGCGGTTTTGCGTAGCGATAGCGGAACTCAGTTCGAAATGAATCGAGATTTCCGCGGTAAATACAAGATGTCCGTCGATGGCGAAGATGCTGGATCGGTCTCCTATGTCAGGTCGCCACTTGATGAGTGGCGCGTAACAGGAGTCGATGTCAAGCCAAAATTCAGACGTCAGGGAATTGCAAGCGCGGCGTACGATTTCTTGGAACAGCATGTCATTGGTGAGAAATTTGCGCGCACCGGATCTCAAAGCGAGGACGGCGCGGCCTTTCGATCTGGGCGCGCCGCAAAAGAGGAGTCGCGCCATCAGGCTGAGCAGTTGCGCACAGTCGCAGAGGCATCTCGCCTTGCGCCTGACTCTCAGCCTGGTCATGTGGGAGCAAGCGGACAAGGCGGTGAAACTTCGAAAGTGAGCCCGGTCGAGTCCAACGTGCGCGAAGCGGCGCAGCAGGCTCCCGATACGCCGGTTCATCTGGATTCATCCGACCCGGCCGTGGGCGAGCATAACGGCACGCTCGCGTCAGCGCTTGAGATTATCGACAACGAGCACGCCGCTACCGTGGACGATGCAAAGCTGTTCAGCGTCGCGGCCAACTGCTTCATTGCAACGGGGTTCTGAAATGCATGACAAATGCGCAAATGCAGTGCAGCAGGTACGCGAGGCCGCCGGTCGCAAGCCGCTGACCAAGGCCGAACTTGACCACATCGAAGATCGCGTGCGCGCGGGCATGCGCTCTGTTGCGAACAAAGACATCGACTCATGGCGCGGCATGTCCGTCAACGAACGCGTTGCCGCCGGGGCTGAATGGGCGTCGAAGCAACTGTTGCAGGAGGCAGAACTCGCCAAGCAGCGCAAGCTGCTGCAGGTGTCGAAGCAGCTTGAAACGCAAAACCGGATCGAGGACGCGCTATACGCTGAGCCCGAAAAGGCTCACTCAAAAAATGCACGTCAGAAGGTCGTAAAACACGACATCGAGCAGGCGTATGTCATGTCCGGCGCGATCAAGGCTGATTACATGCGCCAGACGATGGGCGCCATTGACGCGATGAAGGAAGGTCAGAATTTCCTTGCTCGAGCGTTCGACGTCGACAACCCCGCGATGGAGCGCGACATCATTCGCGAGATCTACAAGAAGGCCGACGGCTCGACAGGCAACGACGTCGCGAAAGCGGCAGCCGAGCAGATCAGCAAGACCAACGAGGCAATGCGCAAGCGCTTCAACGCGTCCGGCGGCAACGTCGGCGACGTGGGCTATGGATACGTGCCAATCCGTCACAGTCAGGCCAAGGTGCTAGGCAATGGCTCGGACGTGCAGCGGCGCGCGTGGGCTGACTTCGTATTGCCACTGCTCGACCGTTCGAAGTATCTGAACGAGAATGGCGACGTGATGACTGACAGCGAGGTGCGCCAGATGTTGACCGGCGAGGCGCGTGGGCCGTGGCAGGAAGCGAACATTGCCGCGAAGGGAAAAGACGTCAAGAAACGTGCGCCGGGCATCTGGGACGAAATCGCTGGGACGTCGCCGCGCGAGATCACGACCGTGCGCGGCGCGGTCGGCGCGCGCGCGAACGCCAACTCAGAGCATCGATTCCTGCACTTCGTCGACGCCGATGCGCACATGGATTACAACCGCGCCTATGGCGAAGGTTCACTGCTGAATGCACTGAACGACCACGTAACCGGCATGGCCAAGAATATCGCGCTCGTCGAGCGCTATGGCCCTAACCCGACGCGCAACATCATGGCGCAGATCGATCGCACATCGGAGCACGACGGCACACCGGTGCGCATCCTCGAAAAGGGGCCGACGTCGATCGGTGCCTATTGGGACTATGTCAACGGCAACACCAACACGCCGATCGATCCGACCCTCGCGAAGCGATTCCAGACTGTCCGGACGACAGTCGGCGCGATCAAGCTGCAGGGCACTCTGCTCGCCGCGCTAGGTGACGTTGGCACGATGTTCGTGACCGCGAACTATAACAAGGTGCCGTTCTTCCGCACGTTGGGCACCGCGGCGCGTCTGCTGGCGCCGGGCTCGAAGGATCTGCGGTCGTGGCTGTCGTCGCAAGGCCTGATCGCCGAAAACCTCGAGCATGGCATGACGCGATGGGGGCAAGACAATCTCGCTACGGACTGGGCGAAAAACCTGTCGGCGTCGACTATGAAGTTCGGCGGCGTGACTGGCTGGACGGATGCATTGCGCACCGGCTTCCAGGCCAACATGATGCGCGGCCTTGCCGAAATATCGAAAACGCCATGGGCAGAACTGACCGAATGGGATCGACGCGCGCTGACGCGCGGCGGCATCACGAACGGCGATTGGGATGTGGTCAACACGGCCGAGCCGAGCCAGTATGGCGGCAATCATTACCTGACACCAGATTCCATCTACGGAACCGGGCACGCTGACGCCTCGAACATCGCGCCGAAGCTGCTCGGCATGATCCGCGAAGAAGGCGAGTTCGCCGTGCTGAATCCGGACTTGACCACGAAGGTGATCGCGTCGGGTAACTCGGGAACGTGGAAGGGCGAGCTGCAGAAGACGTTCATGCAGTTCAAGAGCTTCCCGATTGCGATGATCACGCGGCACTGGGGTAGGTTGTCCGAAATGCGGCGATCCGGCGATTACAAGGTCGATGGCGCGCCGGCGCTTGCTAACCCGCTGGCATACGGTACTGCGCTGATCGTCAGCACGACGCTGATCGGCGCCATCACGACCGAGATCAAGAATCTGTTGGCCGGAAAAGATCCTGAGTCGGTAGGCGGCGACCTGAAACACGCCGCTTCGTTCTGGACGCGCGCATTCACGACCGGCGGCGGCGCGGGTTTCGCGGGCGACATGCTCAATGCTGCTCTCACTAGCAGCGACTATGGATCTCTGCTGTCGAGCCTGGTCGGCGGCCCGGTGCTATCGACGATATTCCAGCCGGTACACGCGCTGGCCGAGAATGCGGCCGACGCATCCGAGGGCAAAGACACGCATATTGGCGCCGATCTGGTGAAGGTGGCAAAGTCCAATCTCCCGTTGGTGAATTTGTGGTATTGGAAAACGGTCATGAACCGCCTGATCTGGGACAATCTCGCGGAGAATGTTTCGCCGGGCGTGACGCAACGGAACATCAACAAGTCGAACAGAGAGTTCGGCAACGATTACTGGTGGCAGCCTGGATCGACGTCGCCGCAGCGCGCGCCGAATCTCGCAACCGCAGTGGGGGCGCAATAATGCGACAGGATCAGATTGAACGTCTCAAGGATCTAGAGGAGAGCTTGATTGACGTCTACCTCGACGAAGCCGATCCAGCTAACTGGCCTGGGGTCGGGACTGCCGGTGAGCACATGACCAAAGAAGAGAGAGGAGACCGATACTGGTGCAAGAAGAATGCCGCTGCAACAGTCATGCTCGCCACCGAGACCCGCAAGTTGATCGCCAACGATAAGGCCGCGCTCGGTCGCGACCCGTACGGTGAGCCTGAAATGGATCGGCGGATCCAGGACGCAGAGAAGCGGGCGGCCGATCTGGTCAAAAAGGTTCAGGACGGCACGTCGCGAGCGGGCTTCCTGAAGCGTGCGACCGGTGGAGCGTAAGACATCTTTCCTCGCGTTCTATTTAATCTGGGCGGACCGCATGCGCTGGACCGTCCCGGATGTGCACATCATTGCGTGCCACTGGCTGGAGAGCCGCGGCGATCTCGCAGTGCTGCGCTGCTTCCGCGGCTTCGGTAAATCAACGATCCTCGCGGTCTACAACGCATGGCGTTACTACGAAGATCCGGCCTATCGGATACTTCACCAGTCCGAAGCCGACGGCACCGCCTACAAGACGAGCCGGGACACACAGAACGTCATCCGCCGGCACCCGCTGACGTCGGGGCTGCTGCCGCCCAATCAGGGAACGGTTGAGCAATGGTGGGTGATAGGCGCGACCGACCACCGGAACGCCAGCATGTACGCCAAGGGCATTCTGTCGAACGTGACGAGCGCTCGCGCGGACGAATGCCAGAACGATGACGTCGAGGTGCCGCGCAATATCCAGACGCCTGAGGCTCGCGAGAAGCTGCGCTATCGCCTGGGTGAGCAGACACACATTCTGGTGCCGGGCGGGCGCAAGCTATACATCGGGACGCCGCACACGCACGATTCGCTGTACGACGAAATGGAGAGGCTTGGCGCCGATTGCCTGACGATCCGCATGTTTGAGAGCGAGCACCGGATCGATAGCGCGACTGACGATCGTTATCAGCTACCGTTTCATCCAGAGTACGTGTTTTCCGGCATTGGCAAGCCCGCGCGACTTCTGACTGAAGGCGTCGATTACTTCGTCGAGGAAGGCAACCGCGTCTGGTTTGCGCATCCACCCGGCGCGTTGATCGACTTCTATGCAGGCTGCGCGTGGCCGGACCGGTTCTCGCGCGCCGAACTGGAGAAGCGGCGGCGCGAGACGCGCACGATCAACGAGTGGGACAGCCAGTACCAGCTTCATTCGAAGCCGGTCACGGAGTCGCGCCTGGACCCGGAAAAGCTCCGGCCGTACGACGTGCAGCCCGTCGTCGAACGCGCGAACCGCGAAATGCGCATGATGCTCGGAGCGGCGCGCATCGTCAGCGCGCGCGCCTACTGGGACTGCGCGACCGGCAAAGCAGGTAGCGATGACTCAGCCGTGTCGCTGATCCTTGACGATGCCGCAGGCAATTATTACTGGCACGTCGCGCAAGCCATGCTTGGAGAGTACGCAGTATTCGCCGACAACAACGCAAGCATCGTCGGCGGCCAGGTGATGCAGATATGCGACCTGATCGAGCGATACTCGATTCCACAGATCTACGTTGAAACGAACGGTGTTGGCACGTTCGCGCCGCAGTTGCTGCGCAAGGCGATCAGCCAACGAAAACTAAATTGCGGCGTTCTCGAGCGTACGGCGACCGTCAACAAGAATGAAAAGATCCTCGGCGGACTCGAAGGCCCATTGCGCTCCGGGATTCTCTGGGCGCACGTCGACGTGCTCGACGGCCCGGTCTGGGACCAGATGAAGCAGTTCAACCCACTGATAAAGACGCAGCCAGACGACTTTATTGATTCTGGCGCGTCCGCGATCCTCGAAACCCCAGTGCGGATAGGCAAGTTGGTCGGGAATTCGACCGGCGACTCGTCGCACGATTGGCGTCCATCAACGGGCGTTCATGAGGTGACGCTCGAAATGTAGCGCCGTGACCGGCGGCGCTCCACACAGAGAGGCCGCCGCGTGACAGTCCCAGTCCAGATTCCGATCATTTCGTACCAGGGGAATGGCGTAACGACGCTCTTTTCCTTTCCGTTTACCATCATCGAAAGCGCGGACCTGAAGACGTTGCTCAATGGAGATCTTCAGGCGATCGGTTCTCAGATCTCATTGAACGGTATCGGCGCACCGGGCGGCGGTTCTGTGGCCTTCGCGGCTCCGCCGGCTCTCGGCAGCAAGATCATCATCTATCGCGACGTCTCGATCGAGCGCGACACTGACTATCAGGACAACGGCGATCTGCTGGCCGCCACGGTCAACGCAGAC
This sequence comes from Paraburkholderia sp. BL17N1, assembly GCF_003634175.1. Classification (NCBI taxonomy): domain Bacteria; kingdom Pseudomonadati; phylum Pseudomonadota; class Betaproteobacteria; order Burkholderiales; family Burkholderiaceae; genus Paraburkholderia; species Paraburkholderia sp. BL17N1. Next base: position 218,123 of record NZ_RBIW01000001.1, on the reverse strand, counting down.
TTCGACAGAATCTGGATGGCGCTGCAAGACATGAGCAGCGCCGGCGCGCGCGCGATTCAATATCCAGTCACGGAATACACGCTTGATGGGACATTGCCGCCGGCGGCCGATCGTGCCGGGATGCTGCTCGGATTTGACGCTAGTGGTTATCAGGAAATGGTGCCGCCGTCCGCGTCGATCGGCGCCGGCGACATGCGCTTCGAAAAAGGCTCGGACGGAAACCCGGGATTCAAGGCTGGGACCGACTTCACGCCGGACGTATCGACCTCCCTCACGCTGTCGCGCGCGCCGATCAACGCGGCAAATTGCTGGGTGTATTGGGACGCGTCGCCGCAACTCGACTTTTCGCTGAGCGGCACAACTCTGACGTTTCCTACGCCGATCCCGACCGGGATTTCGCGTGTATATGTGCGCACCGGTACGACGCTATCGATTGGCAAGCCTGCGCAGAATAGCGTCGGCGACGATGAACTGATCTGGGGCGCGAGCCTTCGCAGGACCGTTCCCACGATTGCCAAACTGCGGGCTAACACCGACCCGCGTTTCCAGTCCTTTTCCGTCAACGGCTACTACGCCGCATTCGACGGACCCGGCGGCGACTACGATGTAGATCCCTCAGACACGACAAGCCTGGACAATGGCGGGTCGATCATCGTCGACGCACTAGGCCGGCGTGTCAAACTGAAGGGGCCGCCTGATTGGTACGTCGAGCAGTTCGGCGCTAAGGGCGACGGAGCGACTGACGATACGGCTGCGATCCAGGCTGCAATAAATGCGCTTCCCGCGCGTGGCGGTTATGTCCGGTTCATGGGCAAGCAGTATGCTGTCAGCAACACTATCCACGTCGGCGACGGCAACGGCGGCACGGTCAAGTCGACGAAGAACGGCATCAAGCTGATCGGACAGGGCGCTGGCTTCGGCGGTGCATCGCCACCGCCCACCAACATCCAGTTGCTCGCCAAGGCGCCGACTGGCACGCCTTATGTGGACGTGTTGATCAATTTCGCTGGTGCGATCACGAACAGCTACCTGCAGGACATGACCGTCTACTGCAATCTGCAGGCAAACGTGGCCGTGAAGTACACGGCCGCGTGCGGCATCCAGATGCGCAATGTGGTTATGTCGCAATACGTAGCGATCGGCCTGTGGCTGCAGGGCGGCGATGCGCCGACCGGCAACTACAACATCAACAATGAATTCCACAATATCCTCGGCGCGTCTACGCACGACGGTCACCGGGCCTTCTTCGTCGATGGAAACTACGCCGCGATCAACGATACGTGGCTCACCTCGTTCTACAACTGCCGCTTCGACACCACGAGCGCATCCGGCTCGTACTCAGGCTATTTCCGGTTCTCGGATTCGATGTCGTTCCATCGCTGTCACTTCGTCGGCGATTACCCGGCAGTGGGCGGCTCGAAAGGGATCATGTTCGACGCGGTTGGCAACAACCAGTATCCAGGTGGTCACGTTTTCCACGATTGCTCGATCATCAGCACGGACGTGAACGAGAACGACACCGACAAGATCGGGATCATGAGCTTCATCAACTACGGCGTCGATGATCACGAAACGCTGCCGGCTCATACGAGCCTGAAGGGCTTCACGATTCATGGCACGCCGTTCAACGGGTGGGGGACCTGAGCATGGATGCCCAGCATAAGGCCCGATGGCTCGACACGAACATCAACGTGCAATCGCTGTTCTTCGCCCTGGTCGCCGCTGTCGGTGGAGCGGTGGTCATGTGGTACACGCTCGTCGGCCGCGTATCCACGCTCGAGGAGCACGACAAGCAGCAGGAACTGCACTTCACGCAGATTGAGCGGTCGCTCGATCAGCAGCGCACGGACGTGAAAGAGCAGCTTCGCGGCATCGGTCAGGACGTCAAGGACACGAATAACAAGATCGACGCTCTGACCCAGCAGTTAATCCTGAGCAGCGCCGGCAACCGGCCAGACACAAAGAGGTGGGCACGATGAAGATTACCCTCGCAGACAACTGGCGCCAGCTCCACAAGCGCGGCACCGTGATCGCAGCCGGCGCCTTCGCGGCTGTCACTGCGTTCGGCCCGTCGCTGATCGATGCGTGGAACGCGGTGCCTCCGGATCTGAAGTCCGCACTTCCGCAAGGCACCGCGCGCTACGTCTCGACGGCTGCATTCGTGCTCATGATCTTCGTGCGCTATACGGCAATCAGGCGTGATCCGAAGGGCGGCGACGATGGCCCGCATTGATGCGCAGGCGGCCGGCGGCGCGAATCGCGTGGCCTTCCTCGACATGATCGCGTTCAGCGAGATAGGTGCGCAACTGCTTGCGCTGAGCGATGACGGCTACAACGTTTTGGTCGGCAGCACGCCGGCCAAACCGCTGCTGTTCAAAGGTTATGCGGATCATCCGAACGTGCTGAACGCCGCGCTGCATTCGACGGCGGCCGGGCGCTACCAGATCCTGTATCGCTGGTGGCGCATCTATAAGGCGCAAATGTTCCTGCGCGACTTCTCGCCGATCTCGCAGGATCGGTATGCGCTCCAGCAACTAAAGGAGCATGGTGCGCTTCCCTATATCGACTCGGGCCGTTTTGAACTCGCCGTGTCGAAGTGCGCCAACGTGTGGGCCAGCCTTCCCGGCGCCGGATATGGCCAGCACGAAAACCAACTGGCGCATTTGCAGGCCGCTTATCAGGGCGCCGGCGGAGAGGTAACGACGTGATCGCAATCATCGCTTCAATCTGGCCGTATCTCCTGAGTGGCGCTGTTGCACTCGGCGGCATCGTCTTCGGCATGTTCCGCCACCAGCAGGCCAAGACTGCTACCGCGCAGGCCGATGCCGTCAAGGCGCAGGCAGGGCAGCAGGTGGCCGCGCAACAGGTCGCAGAGACGCAGGCCAACGCCGATGCGCAGAAGGCCGGCAGTGACGCTGCGGCGGCGCGCACCGACATCGACGACAAGGTCGCCGCTCAACCCGCCGACGAGGTGCGAAATGAACTTCAGGATTGGACTCGCAAGTAGTGCGCTTTTTGCCCTGGCCGCCTGCCAGACGTGCCCGACCGTGACAACGCCGCCCCCAGAGGTAATCACGAAGACGCGCGTTGTAGATACGGCATGCGACTGGGTGAAGCCGATCTATCTTGACAAGACCGACGTCCTGTCGGATGCGACCGCGAAAGCGATCCTCGCGCACGATCAGGCCGGCGCCAAAAACTGCAACTGGAAACCACTGAAGTAGGAGAGCGGCCGGTGCTGATCTCCGGCATTGGGGTCCCGCCATTGGCCCTACATTTTGCGTCTGGTAAGCCCATCGGCCCGGTCGACGCATCAGCCTGCGCATTCGCTCTAAATCGATTCTACAAGGAATTGCCATGAAAAGACTTCTCACCGCCGCGCTGCTCGCGCTCTCGTCGTCGGTCTTCGCCGCGACGCTCAATCCGATCCAGTTGCTGAACCCGGCCGGCTCGACCGCTGGGCAGGCGATCGTCTCGACCGGCGCAAGCACACCGCCCGCATGGTCGAAGGTCGCCGCAACCGCGCTCGCCGCGCAGGCCGCAAACACTGTAGTCGCGAACGTTACAGCTTCGAGCGCTTCGCCGACCGCTGTGGCTATGCCGAGCTGCAGCACGACGACGAGCGCGCTTCAGTACACGAGCGGGACCGGGTTCACCTGTCTCGCGACGAGTGCCAATACGGTCGGGTCAACATATACGGGCAACCTGACCTTCAACTACGTCGGCGCTACGAACACCAGGGGGCTGATCTGGACCAACACAGGCGTGAATCGTTGGTCGATGACAAATGACGGCACGGCGGAAAGCGGCTCCAACACCGGCAGCAACTTTGCTCTCAACTCGTTTAGCGATGCGGGTAGCTTCATCAACAGCCCCCTGGTAGTGAATCGGGCGAGCGGGGCGGTGAGTTTCTCTGGCCTCATTACGCCGAACTCAGCGATCGGCGTCAAGGGCACCGCGACCAACGACAGCGCTCAGGCGGGAAGCATTGGAGAGTTCGTATCTTCCGCTGTCGGCGCCACCGGTTTGACCGCTGGTACACCGGCCAATCTGACGTCGATCTCGCTGACAGCGGGGGATTGGGACGTGACTGGCAGTGCTCGATTTTCTCCGGCCGGGACGACGACGGTATCGACGATCTCCGTAGCTGTAAATACGACATCGGCAACTCTTGGCGGTCCCGGCACCACCACCACGCTAAACTCGTCTCTCACCACAGGTCAGCCGCAGATTCTGAATGCGCCTACTCTTCGATTGAGCATCGCGTCCACCACCACCATCTTCCTAGTCGTGAATTCTGGTTTTGCAGTGTCTACTCTGACCTCTGATGGCATCATCCGCGCGCGCCGGGTGCGCTAATCGGAAACACCGGGTAATCACTTTGTTACAATCGGCCCGGGTTCCTTACCGGGTCGCATCGTGTTCAAAATAATCAGAGAGGCGGCGAGGTCAAACCGTGCCGCAGTGGTCTACATGGCGTGCGTCTGCGCGCTGTTTTCCCTCCATCTGTTCACCGGCATGGCTGACAACGGCGACTTCAGCCGGACGTACGGCTTCCTGATCGCGAAGCCGCTCGGGTGGGCGGTTGACGTGCCGGCCGGCGACAGCCCGGATTGGCCGCGCCGGTTCTTCAGCATGTGGCGCGACCGCTGGATTCTGTATCCGGGTCTGTCGAACGTCACGCATCTGTTCTCGTTCTCGACCGAGAAAATCTGTTTCGCATTTCAGGTAGCCTTTTCCGCGATCGTGACCGGTACGCCGCACGTCTATTCGGTCATCGTCGGCTCGCTGCCGGGGCGCCTGGCCTATCTGGCAGGCTTCTTCTGGCTGTTCGTCCTGCTGCGTCGCCACGGCTCCGCGCGCCTTGCATGGGCCTATCTGATCTGCGTCACGCCGGTCATCCTGTGCGCGAACTTCGCCTCATTCCTGAATTCCTTCTATGAGGAACAGGTCGGCATCATCCTGTTTCCGGCGCTGGCCGGGCTGCTGTATCTGGTCGCGGTGACCCGGCGCATGCGATATGGCGCGGCGGCGTTCCTGCTGGTTTGGTTCATCGCGCTTTCGAAGACGGCCTATTTCCCGTTACCGATCGTGGCCGCACCGTTCATTTTCCCGGCGTTTCGCGGCAAGGTGGCGACTTGGAAACTCGGCGCTGCGGTGTTGGTTGCCGCGATGCTGGCATTCCTGCCGGCCAAGTTCGGCGAGTTCAAGGGCGTCAACCAGTTCCACACCCTGTATTACGGCGCGCTGAAGGTGATGAAGGATGACGGGGGTATCGATGTGGCTACCATTGGCGGCAAGCCTGTCCTGACCGACTGTGTTTTCGTGAGCGGCTTTACTGAGAAGGGGATTGAGTGCGTGGCGCGCGCGCACGCGACGTATATGGACACGGCTCGCCTTGTCGCCGCTCACCCGAAGATCGCGCTGCACATGATCGATTATGCATTCGAGCGCGGCAATACGGTTCTGATCGACAACATCGGTCTCAACATGGAATCCGGACCGGCGTTCTCGACGCTGCCGCCCTTCACGTTGTGGAACCGGATATACAGCCACCACGGCAATATCCTGTCGCTGTTGCTCGCTGCGGTATCGATGATCGCGCTCAGGAGGCTAGGGCCGTTGGCGCGGGTTGGCCTGTTCTTCGTCGCATGGGGCGCGGTTCAATACCTAATGGCACTTGGGGATGGCTTCCACGAGTTGCAGAAGCACCTGATCGGCGGTAACTACTCGGCGTCGCTCGCGCTGGTGTTGCTCACCGTGACGATGCTAGAAGCCGCCTGGAGGGGCGTGCGCAATCATTCGAAGGATGACGATAAAGCCGACGCCGAGCAGCGCAAAGAATACGCCGGTGCGAATTGATGGTTTCTTGGAAGTAGGTGTCATGGCAGGCGCCCCGTTTTTTGCGGGATTATAGCCGCGCTACGATGCCAGTTCAAAAACCTGCTCAGGACCGACCTTCAACGCCATTTGTCACAAACGCGTCACGTCGATTCGTGAAAGCCTTTACTGGCTGGTCCCCCTGACAGGAATCGAACCTGTATCTAGCGCTTAGGAGGCACTTGTTCTATCCATTGAACTACAGGGAGATGGATATCTGCAATGGGACGACTGAGCCCTTGCTGCTACTGGCTGCGGCCTCATCCCGTGGGCGTTTCCGGCCTTTTCTGCTTCTTCCTAAATGAAGCGCCGTGACAGCCCGCGAAGCCAGTTTACAGCAGTCTTTGCTACCGTTTCGCTACTGCGTGACCCTGTAGCCACGAAACGAGGCTTGGCATTGCAACAGTTCGGAACGAGGTAAAACATGGCTTCAGTCCTGCCAGTCGGCAGTTGTTGGCGTGCTCAAGTACGCCAGCGAGGGCAGAGTATAACAAAATGCGATTAAATCTAGAGACGCCGCAATAGCCCGGACGCGGCGAGCGAGGTCGAGACCGGTGCTCACGGAACAGGGCGGCCACTTCTTCAGATCTAGCCCCGACAAAGCCGTCCCACAAAGCAAACGGCCCAGCAGTCAACGCCTGCTGGGCCGCACGAACCTCCAACGCCTGCAACGAACCAAAACAGTAAAAAGGCGTGCCGGCAATCCGACAAATCCGCCTCAGAACTCCACGACGGCGAACTCAGCCTTGCCCACGTCGCACAGCGGGCATCGCCAGTCTTCGGGAATCGCGGCGAAGCGCGTGCCCGGTGCGATGCCTTCTTCGGGCAGGCCTTCTTCCTCGTTGTAGATCCAGCCGCAAATCAGACAGACCCAGCTCTTATATTCAGTCACTTCAATTACTTCGCTCACGACGCACTCTTCTCTAGTTCAATGCAAAACCCGCTCAGTCTGCCCCTTTTTTGGGCACGGCGGCGACCCGCAATATTACCGGAATTCGTCAATCCGGCAGAAAACTCCCGATGCGGCAACGCCACAGAGCGCCCGCGTCACGGCCGTACACGCTTGACGAACCCGGTCATACACAGCGTGTATGCTCTGATCCGCAGCTGATCTTTTGGACCGGCGCGCCGGCGCGCTTGACATGAACTGCGACGATCGGCCTCAGGCCACTCAGGCCACTCAGGACACTCAGGCCAATCGAGGCGCCGTCGTCGCCGGCATATCCCGCGCGTGACTCTCGTTTCCCAAAAAGGAGAAAAACGATGTTCAAGCACAAATGGTTGGTCGGTGCGGCATTGGCCGGATTGCTCGCGGTATCCGCCGCGGCGCAGGCCGCCAGCGTGTCGTTCGTGCAGCCGGCGGACGGCGCGACCGTCAGCAATCCCGTCCACGTGGTGTTCGGCGTCGACGGCATGAAGATCGCGCCGGCCGGCACGATGACGGAAGGCACGGGCCATCATCATCTGCTGGTGGACGGCAAGCCGCTGCCCAAGGGCGAGGTCATTCCCGCGAACGACAAGTCGCTGCACTTCGGCAAGGGCCAGACCGAAACCGATCTGACGTTGCCGCCGGGCGACCACACGCTGACGCTGCAGTTCGGCGACGGCGCCCATCGGTCGTACGGTCCGGAAATGAGCAAGACCATCACGGTGCATGTGAAGTAAGCCGCTGCACCGGACAGCCGGGCGCGTGCCGACGTGCTCCGGCTTCTGGACCCTGCGCACCGGGCTTGTTCGCGGTCCGCAAGCCGGCCATTCGATCTATCTCTTCCGGCATACGGGCACCCGCTCGCGCGCCCGGTACAATGGGCAGTTCCGACCCATCGCTGTCTTCTCCAATTCTCCATGTCGCTTTACACCATTACCGGGGCCCAACTGGCGTTCGGTCACGTCGCGTTGCTCGATCACGCGGATTTCTCTCTCGAAGCGGGCGAACGCGTCGGCCTGATCGGCCGCAACGGCGCGGGCAAGTCGTCGCTGCTGAAGATCGTCGCCGACCTGAGCAAACCTGACGACGGCCTCGTCACGCGTCAGCAGGGCCTGACTTCGGTCTACGTGCCGCAGGAGCCGGAGTTCGATACCGACGACACAGTGTTCGACGCGGTCGCCGCCGGCCTCACGCACGCCCGCGCGCTGCTGGACGAATACGACGCGGTCGCCAACCAGCTTGCCGACGAGCCGGAAGGCGCGGAGCACGATGCGCTCATGTCGCGCATGAACACGCTGCAATCGTCGCTTGATCATTCGGACGCCTGGAACTGGAGCACGCGCGTGGCAACCACGCTGCAACAGATCGGCCTGAACGGCGAGGCACGGGTGGGCTCGCTGTCGGGCGGCATGCAAAAGCGCGTGGCGCTGGCGCGCGCGCTGGTCGTACAGCCCGACGTGCTGCTGCTCGACGAGCCGACCAATCACCTCGACTTCGACGGCATCCGCTGGCTCGAGGACCTGCTGGTCTCGCTGCGCGCGGGCCTGCTCTTCATTACCCACGATCGCGCGTTTCTCGATCGCGTCGCCACGCGCATCGTCGAACTGGATCGCGGGCGTCTGCTCTCGTATCCGGGCAATTTCTCGGCATACCAAACGCGCAAGGCGCAACAGCTCGAAATCGAGCAAGTGGAAGCTGCCAAGTTCGACAAGCTGCTCGCGCAGGAAGAAGTGTGGATCCGCAAGGGCGTCGAGGCGCGCCGCACGCGCAGCGTCGGCCGGATCGCGCGGCTTGTGGAGATGCGCAACGAGCGCGCGGAACGCCGCAACGTGCTGGGCAACGTCAAGCTCGATGTCGGTGAGGGCGAGAAGTCCGGCAAGATCGTCGCCGAATTGACCGACGTGACCAAGCGCTACGGTGCGCGCACGGTGGTCGACAGCTTTACGGCCACGGTCATGCGCGGCGACAAGATCGGCTTTGTCGGTCCGAACGGCGCGGGCAAGACCACGCTGCTCAAGATGATCCTCGGCGAATTGGCGCCGGACGAAGGCACGGTACGCATCGGCACGAATCTGCAGGTCGCGTATTTCGACCAGATGCGCGCGCAGCTCGATCTGGAAAAGAGCCTCGCCGACACCATCAGCCCGGGCAGCGAGTGGGTCGAAGTCAACGGCCAGAAGAAGCACGTCATGAGTTATCTCGGCGACTTCCTGTTCGCGCCGGAACGCGCGCGTTCGCCGGTCAAGTCGCTGTCGGGCGGCGAGCGTAACCGTCTGCTGCTCGCGCGTCTGTTCGCGCGTCCGGCCAATGTGCTGGTGCTCGACGAACCGACCAACGACCTCGACATTCCCACGCTCGAACTGCTCGAAGAGCTGCTCACGGAATACGACGGCACGGTGCTGCTGGTCAGCCACGACCGCGCGTTTCTCGACAACGTCGCGACCTCGGTGATCGCGTCGGAAGGCGGCGGCAAGTGGCGCGAGTACGTCGGCGGCTTCACCGATTGGCAGATCCAGCGCGACCGTTCGCAGCAAATGGCGCTGGACGCACAGAAAGAAGCGGGCAAAGACACGGCCGTGGCCAAAGACATTTCCGCGGGCCGCAATGCGCCGCAACGCGCCGTGAAGCTGTCGTTCAAGGAGCAGCGCGAACTGGATGCGCTGCCGGAAAAAATCGCCGCGCTCGAAGCCGAGCAGAAAGCGATAGGCGCACAACTCGAAGACGGCTCCGTGTTCGCCAAAGACGCGCAGGAAGGCACGCGTTTGACAGAGCGCTATGCGGCGATCGACGAAGAACTGCTGGTCGCGCTCGAACGCTGGGACGAGCTGGAAAAGCGGCGCAAATGAGGTGCGGGGGGCGGCGCGGGATTGGACCGCGCCGCCACCGTCCCTTATCCAGACGGCCAATCCCGTGCAGTGTGAATTGCCGCGTGGATCGAAATCAGTAAAATACCCCGCGAACAGGCTTCCCCGGCGTTCGCACCAGCGTCGACGTTGCCCGCCCTGCTATATGCGGGACAGGCTTCGAGCCGCCGTCGAGCGCGCCAACGGGAAGCCATGCGACAAACAGTTTGCCCGCACGGCGGGCACCCCACCTAACCCCGTTGTTTCGTTTCGCTTTTTTTGAAAACTCAACGCATTGTCCACAGCTTTCTGAACAGGACCTGTGGACAACGATGAACCGACGCATCCGAGTCAACCATGTCTACGAAAAAGCCAAACGCCGCGTATAGCGAAGCGTCGATCAAGGTGTTGAAGGGCCTGGAGCCGGTCAAGCAACGGCCCGGGATGTATACCCGCACCGAGAATCCGCTGCACATCATTCAGGAAGTCATCGACAACGCATCGGACGAGGCCCTCGGCGGCCACGGCCGGCAAATCACCGTGACGCTGCACGCGGACCATTCGGTCTCCGTCGAAGACGACGGCCGCGGCATTCCGTTCGGTCTGCATCCGGAAGAAGGCGTGCCGGTCGTGGAAATCGTGTTCACGCGCCTGCACGCGGGCGGCAAGTTCGATAAAGCCGCCGGCGGCGCGTACACGTTCTCGGGCGGCTTGCACGGCGTCGGCGTGTCCGTCACCAACGCGCTGTCCACGCGCCTCGACGTCACCGTATGGCGCGACGGCAAGATCGCCGAATTGAGTTTCGCCAACGGCGACGTCGCCAAGGAACTCGAAGTGCGGCCCGCCACGAAGGGCGACAAGAAATCCGGCACACGCGTCACCGCGTGGGCCAATCCCAAGTACTTCGATTCGCCGAACCTGCCGCTCGGCGAACTGCAACGTCTGCTGCGCTCGAAGGCGGTGCTGTTGCCGGGCGTTGAAGTCACGCTGATCAACGAGAAAACCGGCGAACAGCAAACCTGGAAATACGAAGACGGTCTGCGCGGCTATCTGCTCGAAGGCATGAACGGCAGCGATCTGCTGATTCCGCTGTTCGAGGGCGAGCGTTATGCCGAAAACTCGCGCGCGAGCGAAGAGACGTTCGCCGAAGGCGAGGGCGCCGCATGGGTCGTCGCATGGAGCGAGGAAGGCACGCTCATGCGCGAGTCGTACGTGAACCTGATTCCCACGCCCGCGGGCGGCACGCACGAATCCGGCTTGCGCGACGGTCTGTATCAGGCGGTGAAGAGCTTCGTCGAACTGCATAACCTGCAGCCGAAGGGCGTCAAACTTTTGGCGGAAGACGTGTTCGCGCGCGTGTCGTTCGTGCTGTCGGCGAAAGTGCTCGATCCGCAATTCCAAGGGCAGATCAAGGAACGCCTGAACAGCCGCGACGCGGTCAAGCTGGTGTCGTCGTTCGCGCGGCCGGCGCTGGAATTGTGGCTGAATCAGCACGTCGAGCTCGGCAAGAAACTCGCCGACCTCGTCATCAAGCAGGCGCAGGCGCGCACGCGTGCCGGGCAGAAGGTCGAGAAGCGCAAGAGCTCGGGCGTCGCGGTGTTGCCGGGCAAGCTGACCGATTGCGAATCGACGGAAATCGGCCGCAACGAACTGTTCCTCGTCGAAGGTGACTCGGCGGGCGGATCTGCGAAGATGGGCCGCGACAAGGAATACCAGGCCATTCTGCCGCTGCGCGGCAAGGTGCTGAACACGTGGGAAACCGAACGCGACCGGCTGTTCGCCAATAATGAGGTGCACGACATCTCGGTGGCGATCGGCGTCGATCCGCACAGCCCGGACGACAAGGTCGATCTGTCGAACCTGCGCTACGGCAAGATCTGCATTCTGTCGGACGCTGACGTCGACGGCTCGCACATTCAGGTTCTGCTGCTCACGCTGTTCTTCAAGCATTTCCCGCAACTGATCGAACGCGGACATGTGTGTGTGGCGCGCCCGCCGCTGTTCCGGGTCGACGCGCCCGCGCGCGGCAAGAAGCCGGCGCAGAAGCTGTATGCGCTCGACGAAGGCGAACTCGAAGCGATTCTCGACAAGCTGCGCAAGGACGGCGTGCGCGACACGCAGTGGTCGATCAGCCGCTTCAAGGGCCTCGGCGAAATGAGCGCGGAACAGTTGTGGGACACCACGATGAACCCCGACACGCGGCGCTTGAGCCCGGTGGCGCTCGGCGCACTCGACTACGATGCCACGGTCGCGCGCATGACGATGCTGATGGGCAAGGGCGAAGCGGCATCGCGCCGCAGCTGGCTGGAAGAAAAGGGCAACGAAGTGGAAGCGGATATCTGAGCGCGCGCTTTTGTGGGCACTGTTGCCCGCGCTCTGACTTCGCACGAAAACTTCACGCCAAACACGGATACGGAATCTAGATGGACGACGATAACACTCTCGACCTTTTCACCGAGCCGCCGCCCCCCGAAGGCGACTTTCTCACGCTCGGCAATTACGCGGAACGCGCGTATCTCGACTATGCGGTGAGCGTGGTCAAAGGCCGCGCGCTGCCGGATGTGTGCGACGGCCAGAAGCCGGTGCAGCGCCGCATCCTGTTCGCGATGAACGACATGGGGCTGTCTGACAACGCGAAGCCGGTCAAGTCGGCGCGCGTGGTCGGCGACGTGCTCGGTAAGTATCACCCGCACGGCGACCAGTCCGCGTACGACGCGCTGGTGCGTCTTGCGCAAGACTTCTCGATGCGCTATCCGCTGATCGACGGCCAGGGCAATTTCGGTTCGCGCGACGGCGACGGCGCGGCGGCCATGCGCTACACGGAAGCGCGCCTCACGCCGATCGCGAAACTGCTGCTCGATGAAATCAACCAGGGCACGGTCGATTTCATGCCCAACTACGACGGCTCTTCCGAGGAGCCGAGGCTGTTGCCCGCGCGCCTGCCGTTCGTGTTGCTGAACGGCGCATCGGGTATTGCGGTCGGGTTGGCCACGGAAATTCCGTCGCACAATCTGCGCGAAGTCGCGGCCGCGACGGTCGCGATGATTCGCAATCCGAAAATCGAACACGCGGAGTTGATGCAGCACATCGCCGGGCCGGATTTCCCGGGCGGCGCGCAAATCATTTCGAGCGACGCCGAGATTTCCGCCGCGTACGAAAGCGGCCGGGGCAGTTTGAAGGTGCGGGCGCGCTGGAAGATCGAGGAACTCGCGCGTGGTCAGTGGCAACTGGTGATCACCGAATTGCCGCCGAACACGGCCGCGCAGAAGGTGCTCGAAGAAATCGAAGAGCAGACCAACCCGAAGATCAAGCTCGGCAAGAAAGCGCTCACGCCCGAACAACTGCAAACCAAGCAGACCATGCTGGCGCTGCTCGATGCCGTGCGCGACGAATCGGGCCGCGACGCGCCGGTGCGTCTCGTGTTCGAGCCGAAGTCGAGCCGCATCGATCAAACCGATTTCGTCAACACGCTGCTTGCGCATACGAGCCTTGAATCGAATGCGTCGCTCAATATGGTCATGGTCGGCGGCGACGGCCGTCCGCGTCAGAAGGGCTTGAGCGAAATCCTGCACGAGTGGATCGCGTTCCGCTTCGCCACGGTGACGCGCCGCACGCGGCATCGTTTGAGCAAGGTCGACGACCGGATTCATATTCTCGAAGGCCGGATGATCGTCTTTTTGAATATCGATGAAGTCATCCGCATCATTCGCGAATCCGATGAACCGAAGGTCGCGTTAATGGCCGCGTTCGGTTTGTCCGATCGCCAAGCCGAGGACATCCTTGAAATCCGGCTGCGTCAGTTGGCGCGGCTTGAGAAGATCAAGATCGAGAAGGAACTCGCCGAACTGAAGGACGAGAAGGCCAAGCTCGAAGAATTGCTCGGCAGCGAATCGGCGATGAAGCGTCTGCTCATCAAGGAAATCGAAGGCGACGCCAAGCAGTACGGCGACGAGCGCCGCACGCTGATCCAGCAGGAAAAACGCGCGACGTTCGAAGCGCGCGTGGTCGACGAGCCGGTGACGGTCGTGGTGTCGCAGAAGGGTTGGGTGCGCGCGTTGAAGGGTCACGGACTCGACGTCGCGGGCTTCACGTTCAAGGCCGGCGACGGGCTCTATGCGGCGTTCCAGTGCCGCACGCCGGACACGCTGGTCGCGTGGGGCAGCAACGGCCGCGTCTATTCGGTCGCAGTGGCGATGCTGCCGGGTGGCCGCGGCGACGGTGTGCCGGTCACGTCGCTGATCGAGCTGGAGTCGGGCAGCCATCTGATGCATTACTACGCGGCGTCCGCGGATCAGGCGTTGCTGCTGGCGTCGAGCAACGGCTTCGGCTTCGTCGCGAAGGTCGGCGACATGGTGAGCCGCGTTAAGGCCGGCAAGTCGTTCATGACGATCGACGCCGGCGCCGTGCCGCTCGCGCCAATGCCGATGCTGCCGGACGCGACGCACATTGCGTGTCTCTCCTCTGGCGGACGTTTGCTGGTGTTCGGCCTCGACGAGATGAAGACGCTCTCGGGCGGCGGCCGCGGCGTCACGCTGATGGCGCTCGACGACAAGGAAACGCTGGTACAGGCGCTCTCTATCAACCACGCGGGCGTCGTGTTGATCGGCACGCGCCGCGGCGGCCGTGTCGATGAAGAGAAGGTGAGTGGCGCCGCGCTCGCGCCGCATATCGGCAAACGAGCGCGCAAGGGCCGCGCGCCTGAGAGCAAGATGAAGCTCGAAGGTATGCGTCCGGTGCTGGCCGCTTAACGAAGATTGACGTTGGAACATGGCAAGCGTCTGCTAGCATTCGAGACGCTTGTCGTGCGTAGTTCGTGCGTAGTGAGAGTACAAAACCGGGGAGCAGCATGGCCATTACGGTCGACATGCTGCGATAACAACTACAAAAACGGCGCGAAAGCCACGGGCGTCATGGAACTGCGTGCATTGCACGTGGTCGAATGCGCTCAATAGCCGCTTGCTCATAGCACTCGTTATAAGCGGCGTGGCGTCGTCGGGAGAGGAAAACAACATGAACAAGGCTATCGAACTCGCGCTCTTTCTCCATTTGCTCGCGGTTGCCGTGTGGGTAGGTGGGATGGTGTTCGCGCATTTCTGTCTGCGCCCGGCCATTGCCGATCTCTCGCCGCAATTACGCTTGCCGTTGTGGGAATCGGTGTTCGGCCGCTTCTTCAATTGGGTCGCGGCCTCGGTGCTGGTGATTCTCCTCACCGGCGGCTTCCTGCTCATGCAATTCGGCGGCGGCCATGCCACCTGGCCGCTGCATGCCATGGCCGGCCTCGGCATCGTGATGATGCTGATCTTCGGGCATATCCGCTTTGCCGTATTCCCGCGCATCCGCCGCGCGGTGCAGGCGCAAAAATGGCCGGATGGCGCACGCGCCGTCGGCACGATCCGCCGTCTGGTGCTGATCAATATCGTGCTCGGCGTGGTGACGATTGGCGTTGCGGTGCTGTCGCGCGGGTTTTAAGGCGTCTAGATCAGCGAGCCATACGCGAGCCACAGCCCGCACACCACCGCTACCGTCCCGTACACCAGGTACACCGGCACCTTCAGCTTGGCGAAGCACATGGCGGAGAACAGTGCGGTCAACAGATAGATCGGTTTGAACGGCACATGCGCGGCAATGCGTAGCACGGCCACCGCGAGAAATGCGGTGGTGACCGCGCGCAGAATCCGCATGCCATGCTCGAAGCGCGGATTGGCCTTCAACTGATGCAGATGCCGCTGCGCCAGCACGACGAGGCACCCCGACGGCACGAACAGCGCGAGCGTGGCAATCAGCGCGCCCACCCAGCCATCCACCAGATAGCCGAAGAACGGCACCACGTTCAACAGCGGTCCGGGCGAGAGCGGCGACAGCGAAAACGCCAGCGTGAAGTCGTTATCGGAGACGCCGATCGCCGGCGTGACGAACAGCGTCTTGAGCACCGGCAGCGCCGAGAAGCCGCCGCCGAACAACGTCATGCCGGCGCCCGCCAGCCGCGGCCACAATAGCGCCAGCTCATAGCGATGCGGCAACGGCATCGCGAACAACGCAAGGAAGATGGACAGAGCGCTCAGCATCTGCCAGTCGCCGCGTGCGAACGACACGACGACGCGCGCATTGCGCACCGGGCTCACGAACCAGCCGGTGCCGAAGGCCGCCCCGAGCATGACGACATAAGCGGCCGGACTGCGCGCATAGAACAGCGCGATGCATCCCAGCACCGCCGCGCCCCATTCGAGCTTGCCGCGCACGAGCGCACGCGTCTGTTTGTACCAGGTGATCGCGATCAGTGTGGCCAGCACGACGCTGAAGTGAGCGAGCAAGGTTTGCGAGGCGGCGGCGCGCACGAACGGCGTGCGGTAGAAGATCGCGAACAGCGTCATCAGCATGAAGAAGGGCAGGACGCCGGCAATGCCCGCGACCCAGGCGCCGGCGCGTCCGCGCAGCGCATGTCCGAGTTGCACGGCGACGTTGCAGCCCACCGGGCCGGGGACCATCCAGGCGAGCGCGATCAGATCGGAGAAGGCGATACGTGAGAGGCGTCCTTCGCGTTCGACATAATGGTTTTCAAGTTGCGCCATGAGCGCGAGGCCGCCCCATGACAACGCGGACAGGCCGAACACGACCCGGAACAGCGTCCATAGCGGTTCCCGTTCGCCTCGTCTGGCAGCATCGTGGCTCGTGATCGTCTGCATGGCGCCAAGAGCGCCCGGTACGCGGGCGCTAGTCCTTTGAGATCATCGTTGAGTGGTCCGACGCGGCCGGCGGGCGGCATCGCGCTGTGACGCGGTACAGCGAGAATGTAGCCGGTTTTGCGGCGCTGCGGGTGATGACCCGCGACGACGCGCAACGGGCGCCGCGCTCAGGTGTTGGTGCTGGATACGCTGCTGGTGCTATCGGCTTCGTGCGCGATGCGGCGGCCCGTCATGCCGCACACGCCGAAGCGGTCCAGCAGCGCCGCAATCGCGTCCACCGGCACGGGACGCGAGAACAGGAAGCCCTGCGCCTCGATATGACCGAGCGCGGCGAGCCACGCAATCTGCTCTTCGGTCTCCGTGCCTTCGACCACCACTGTGAGGCCGAGCGAACGCGCCAGATTGACGATCGCGGTGACCATCACGCAGACGCTGCGGTCGCCCGGAATTGCCTGGATGAACGAACGGTCCACCTTCAGCGTGTCCACCGAGAAGCGGTTCAGATAGGACAGCGACGAATAGCCGGTGCCGAAATCGTCGAGCGCGATGCGCACGCCGAGGCGCTTCAACGCGAAGATTTTCTCGGAGACCAGTTCGGGGTATTCCATCATCGCCGTTTCGGTGATTTCGAGTTCGAGGCGGCGCGCGGAGATGCCGCTCTCTTCAATGGCGTGCGAGATCGTTTCGTACAGGTCGCCGCGCCAGAATTGCACCGCCGAAATGTTCACCGCGAGCGACAGCGTGTCGTAGCCCTGTTGCTGCCACAGCGCGAGTTGCCGGCAGGCGGTCTCGATCACGAAGTCGCCGATCGGCACGATCAGGCCGGTCGATTCCGCAACCGGAATGAACTCGTTGGCCGGAATCAAACCGTGTTGCGGATGATTCCAGCGCACCAATGCCTCGAAGCCGGTAATGCAGCGGCGCGTCAGATCGATCTTCGGCTGATAGGCGAGGAACAGTTGCCCTTCGGCGAGCGCCACGCGCAATTGCTGTTCCCACTTCATCAAATGATCCGCGCGATGCGACAGCTGCGGCGAATAGAACTGATAGCAGTTCTTGCCCGCGTCTTTCGCGCTGTACATGGCGAGGTCGGCTTTTTTCAGCAGGTCGATCTCGCTTTCGTTGGCGACCGAGTAGAGCGCGATGCCGATGCTCGCATGCAGCACGAACGAACTGCCGCGCACGTCGAACGGCTTGGCGAACGCCTCGGCCGCGGCTTCGGCAAGCGCAACGGCACGCTTCTCGACGTCGTCGCCCTTGATCACGACGACGAACTCGTCGCCGCCGATGCGGCTCAGCGCGCCGCCTTCGCCAACCGCGGCGGCGAGCCGCGAGGCCGTCATTTGCAGCACGATGTCGCCGGCATTGTGGCCGAGCGTGTCGTTGACGGTCTTGAAGTTGTCGAGGTCGATAAAGAGAATCGCGAGGCGGCCGAGGTTGGTCTGCTGCGCCACGTCGTGACGCAGTGTCTGCAACGTCGCGTAGCGATTACGCAAGCCGGTGAGCAGATCGTATTCGACCAGATGCGTCATCTCGCGCTCGCGGCCGAGCAGCTTGCCGATCAGGCCGGTGGCCACGGCGAAGAAACTCAGCATGGCGAACGAGATGAAACCCGCCATCATCAGATAGACGTTGCGCGTGTGGTTGTAGTCGGCGAATTCCTCGGCTTGCGAGAGACCCACCAGCACGCCGAGCGGATAACCGTCGATATGCCGGTACGACACGATGCGCGTGACGTTGTCGATCGAATCGACGTAGGTGCCCGACACATGTTCCGAGTTCGGATACGAGCCGCTCGCCGAGAACACGCCGTTGGCGGTTTCAGTGCTGCCGGTGCGCCGCGCGAGCACGGTGCCGTTGTCCGAGATCACCGCGATCACACCTTCACGGCCGATCGCCGCGTTGTTGTAGAAGTCGGTGGTGAAGTAGCTGGGATCTTCCGAGACCACCACCACGCCCGCGAACGAGCCGTCCGGATGATTCAGACGCCGCGTCATCTGCAGGGTCCAGTGGCCGGACACACGGCCAAGTACGGGCTTGCTGATAAACAACTGGTCGTCGTTCTCGTGTTCGTGGACCTTGAAGTGTTCGCGGTCGGACAGGTCGATGCGCTTGGGGTTGAGTTCCGCCGTGTTGGCGATCAGCGTGCCGTGTTCGTCGATCAAGGACACCTGCACCAGCGTCTCGCTTTGCACGACGCCTTTTTCCACCGTGCTCGCCAGATCGAAATGATTCGGCGTTTTCTCGAACTCGAATTTGACGAAGCGGGTGATCTGATCGACCTGGTGAATCGCCTTGACCGTGTGCTGCTCCAGCGCCGCGGAGAGTATTGCAGCAGAGGCCATGGCCTCGCGATACGTGGCTTCTTTCTCGACCGACAGGCGCGCGAAGATCACGGTCCAAAGCAGGATCAGGACCAATACGCCGAGCGCGGGAATGGCGAGCAACGCACGCCGGCGCGACACTGCGGGGTCGCGGCGGGCTTTGGCATCGCGCTGGTCGGAGAAGCGGGATTGGCTCATCGGGCGGCCCGTGCCTGGGTGCCGGCCGGTTGCAAACGAGCGAGCGTCGACTGCGCTGAATTCATGGGTGGCTGCATGGTGACCAAGGTGCCGGAACTGCTGCGCAGAAGAAATAAGCGTGGCGCCGTGCCTGACCATCCGCAGGTCATCGGGTACGTCTTGATATTACTTAATGCCACTGGATTAAGGAAGAGGCCCGGCATCGGGTATACGAGGGCGCGGCCAGATGCCCGTTGCGACGAATTTGGCATCCTGTGCAACCGCTCTCGAGGCCGCCGCATCGCGGTCATATTCGGATATTTCATCGGGATTCGGCGGCGAGGCGCGCCAGCATTCAGGTGTGCCAGGCCTTTAACAGGCCTCTCCCGATGCGAGGTGCATTTAATAGTGCAAACGATGCGGCGTTTTGTGGTCAGGCGCGGCCAGGCGGGGCGAACCCTATGCCGCTTCCTGTTGCGTGCCCGGCGCATAAGCAAGGCAAGGGGCGTGCCGGTCAGGGCAGGCGAAACGTGCCGTCGACAATCGTCACCGACGAGCCGCCAATCCATGTCTTCCCGCGCGCGTCGTCGTAGTGCACCGAGACCTGGCCGGCCCGGCCAAGGGCGGTGCCTTGACGGGCTGAATAGTGCGTGCCCGGGCGCAACTGCTGGGCGCTCAGCAGGCCTGCAAGCGCGGCATTGGCGCTGCCTGTCACCGGGTCTTCCCCGACGCCGAAACCGCCACCGGCCATCAGGCAGCGCACCTCGAAGGTCGCCGGCCCGTTAGCCTCGTGCGGACCGTACACAGCGAGGCCGTGCGTACCCACCGAATGCGCAATGTCGGCGAGCGCGCCCGCATCGGGTGCTAACGCGAGGCATTCGCGCGCCGATTTGACGCGAACCACGAGCCACGGCGCACCATTGTCGACCGCGCAGGGCGGCGCGCTGAAATCGATTGCATTGCTACGTAAAGCCGTAGACAGTGCCGCGTAGCGATCCTCGGCAAGCGGCGTGACGCGCGCGGGCGGCGCGGCGAAGGCCCACGCGCCGTCCGATCCCGGCAGCGCCTCGAGTTCGACGAGTCCCACGCCGCATTGCTGCACGAGCTTGCCGGCCTGCTTCGGCTGATAACCGCTTTCGAGCAACGCGTGCGCGGTGCCGAGCGTCGGGTGACCCGCGAACGGCATTTCACCGCGCGTACTGAAGATGCGCACACGATAGTCGGCGGCCGGGTCGGTTGGCTTTACCAGGAACGTCGTTTCGGACAGATTGGTCCAGTGAGCGATGGCCTGCATCTGAGTCGTATCGAGTGCGTCGGCATCGAACACGACGGCAAGCGGATTGCCTTTGAACGGCACCGACGTGAACACGTCGACTTGTTTGAAACGGACAGTGTGGGCGGGCATCGGGCGCAGTCCAGCGAATCAAACGAATGGATAGGATTGGCGGATTCTATCCGTTGACGACGTAACGATCCACCTCTCACAAATGCAAAACGCGCCGCGGGTGGCTGACACCTCGCGACGCGTTGCTGTCTCGCTGCGCCGGACGGCCGGCGGCTCCGACGGCGTTACTGCGTTACCGCATTACTCGACTTCGGCGATCATCTCGATCTCGACGCACGCGCCGAGCGGAATCTGCGCGACGCCGAATGCCGAGCGCGCATGCTTGCCGCGTTCGCCGAACACGTCCGCGACCAGTTCGGACGCGCCGTTGGTGACCAGATGCTGTTCGGTGAATTCGAGCGTCGAGTTGACGAGACTCATCAGCTTGACGATGCGCGTGACGCGGTTCAGATCGCCGACATGTGCGTGCAGCGTGGCGAGCAGGTCGATGGCGATCGAGCGAGCGGCGGCCTTGCCTTCCTCGGTGGTGAGCGTGGCGCCGAGCTTGCCGGTCCACACCTTGCCGTCCTTCTTGGCGATATGTCCGGAGAGATACACCGTGTTGCCGCTTTGCGCGCTCATCACATACGCGGCAGCCGGCGCGCCGGCGGTCGGCAGTTCGATGCCCAGTTCCTTGAGCTTGTCGTACACATTCGTTTGAGCCATGGTGTGTCCTTGGTCAGTAGTGGAATTCGGTGGATGCGGGCCGGGCGAAAATCATGCAAGCGGCGCGCATGAAAAACGCCCTCAGCGCGCGGCGGCGTTCAGAGCTTCGCGCGGATCAGCGCGCCGAGACGCGACACGCCTTCGTCGATTTTTGCCGGCGGCACCGTCACGAACGACAGGCGCAGCGTGTTGTGCTGCGGTTCGTTCGCGAAGAACGGACCGCCCGGCACGAACGCGACGTTCTGCGCGACCGCTTCTTCCAGCAGCTTCATGCTGTCGATCTGCGCGGGCAGATTCACCCACACGAACATGCCGCCTTCCGGGCGATTCCAGCTCACGCCTTCCGGCATGTAGCGTTCGAGCGAAGCCAGCATCGCCGCGCATTGATCACGATACAGTTCGCGAATGGTCGGCACGTGCGTGTCGAGGAAGCCGTCCTTGATCACTTCGTACACGATGCGCTGCGTGAAGCTCGGCGTGTGCAGATCGGTCGCTTGCTTGGCTTGCACGAGTTTGAAAATCAACTCTTCGGGCGCGATGATGTAGCCGACCCGCAGGCCCGGCGCCAGCACCTTCGAGAACGAACCGAGATGGACGATGTGGTCCGGCGCCATCGACAGCATGGTGGGCAGCGGTTCGCCGGCGTAGTCGAGCGCGCCGTACGGATCGTCTTCGATCACCGGGAACGGCGCGGTCTTCGCGAACTCGGCGAGCGCGCGGCGGCGCTCGACCGGCAGACGGCGGCCCGTGGGATTCTGGAAATTGGGTTGCGCGTAGAGCAGGCGCGCGCCGGCGGTTAGCTCGGGCGTGAGGCCTTCGGGAACGAGGCCATGTTCGTCGGTCGGCACTTGCACGTAACGCGGCTCGTACATGGAGAACGATTGCAGCGCGCCGAGGTAGGTCGGCGTTTCGACCAGCACCGGGCTGCCCGGGCACACCAGCACCTTGCCGAGCAGGTCGAGCGCCTGCTGCGAGCCGGTCGTGATCAGCACCTGAGTCGGACGGATCTGCGCGCCGTTCACCGAGTAGCGCTTCGCGATCCATTCACGCAGCGGCAGGAAACCTTCGGTTGCGCTGTATTGCAGCGCCGCGGCGGGTTCGTCGCGCAAAATGCGGTCCGACGCGGCGCGCATGCGTTCGGCCGGAAAGGTAGCCGGCGAGGGCAGGCCGCCCGCGAACGAAATGACTTCGGGCCGCTCCGTGACCTTCAGAATCTCGCGAATCGCCGAGCTCGTGAGCTTGCGTGCGCGTTCGGACAACTGCCACGTGGGGGCTTTCAAGTCGCTTTGGTCCATGGTCTCCTCTGCTGGTACTGGAACCGGTCAAAACTTCGATTATCGCGCGAGTCGGCGACCCGCGCGCGCTGCTTATTTAAGGGTCCGTAGACCGTCGGGCGTTTCAAATTCGGCGATGAGCGCCGGCGCGCCTTCCGTGGGCTCCAGCGCGATCAGATGCGTCGCGCCGAGCCAGCGCAGTTGCGCCGCCACCGCATCGGCTTGCGGATGCAGGCCTTTCAAGGCTTGCAGCGAAATCCCGGTTTCCGGCAAGGACGTCGACGGATGCCTCGTCGTGTCCCACTGAATCAGCGAGGGCAGCACGCCGTCGCCGATGCCTTGCCAGGCGGGAAACGCGCCGTCGTCCGGCACGGTGAGGCCCCACGTGAAATCGCCGCGCGTCAGCGGCACGACTGGAGCAATGCGCTGCGGATACTGCGCTTGCCACGTCGGCAGGTGTTGCGGCCGCTCCACCCGGGCAACCCAATGCGACAGATACGGCCCGTTTTCGAGCCGCGCGTGTGTTGCCGGGTCGTCGAGCGCGAACAGTCGGGGGCGCGGCGCGCTGCCGTCGGTCGGCGCGTTGTCTTGGGACACGGCTTGCGGATCGATCGCGATCACTTCCAGATACACGCCGCCCCACAGGTTCAGCAGGCGGTTATGCGTGCGCATCAGCGGATGCGAGCCGCCGCCGGACGGGGCGACGCCGAGCGTATCGGCGACGTACTGCGTGCCTTCGTCGAGGGTGCGGGCGGAAATGACGAGGTGATCGACGCGGAGCGGATGAGCAGTCATGACGGAGCGGGGAAAACGGTTTTCTGCGGTAAACCGGGGCGGGCCGGGTGTCGCGGCAACGCTGCCGGGGCCGTTAGCATAACCGTTTGCCGGATCGGCGGGCCATGCGGATGGTGTTTGGCAGGGTTTTGCCGGAGAGCGTAGGCGGCGTCGTAAAACCCGCTGTGCCGCCATCCCATCCTTTACTTGTCTCAAATGTAGCGACGCCGACCGGCACAGTAACGGTACAATCAATTCGATACTGTTCGGTACAGTTGGAGCCCGTCATGTCCGTCCCGCTTGCCCAGATTCCCACCCCGCACGACACCGCGTCGCTCACGCTCGTCGAGCAACTCGTCCAGTGGGCGCGCCGCCGCATCGAGGAGCGCGTGTTCCGCCCCGGCATGCGCATGCCGTCGATCCGCAAGCTGGCGCTCGACAAGGGCGTGTCGCGCTTCACCGTGGTGGAGGCGTACGAACGGCTCGTGGCGCAGGGTTTTCTGGAGTCGCGGCGCGGCTCCGGGTTTTACGTGCGCGAGCGGCTGGGCGGCGCGGCCAGCGCTGCGGCCGAGATTCATCCGCACGCCGCGGCGCCGGCGCCGGCCACGATCGATGTGGTCTGGCTGCTGCGCAACATGCTGCACACCGGCGCGCGGCCGGAGCGCAGTCCTGGGCTGGGTTATCTGCCGGCGCGCTGGCTCGACGGCGACCTGATCACCAACGCGCTGCGCACGCTCGGCCGGCAGAGCGGGGCGCAGATGCTCGGCATCGGCACGCCGCAGGGTTTTCTGCCGCTGCGCCAGCAGTTGCAGACGCGGCTCGAGGAACTGGAGATCGGCGCGTCGCCGGATCAGATCGTGATGGTGTCCGGCATCACGCAGGCCATCGACCTGATCTCGCGCATTTACGTGAAGCCGGGCGATGCGGTGATCGTCGGCGATCCGGCGTGGTTTCAGATGTTCGGGCGTTTCGCGTCGCAGGGCGCGCGACTGGTGGGCATGCCATACACGCCGGACGGCCCGGATCTCGACGCGCTCGAGTCGCTGGTGCAAACCTGGCGGCCGAAAATGCTGGTGATCAATTCGGTGTTGCAGAACCCGACCGGCACGTCGCTCACGGCGGCCCAGGCGTTTCGCATTCTGCGCCTTGCCGAAGCGTACGATTTCATCGTCGTCGAGGATGATATTTACGGCGATCTGTGTCCGCCGAGCTATCCGGGCACGCGCCTCGCGAGTCTCGACCAGTTGAAACGCGTGATCTATCTCGGCAGCTTCTCGAAGACGCTCGCGCCGAATCTGCGCGTCGGTTTCATTGCCTGCGCGCCCGAAGTGGCGACCGCGGTCAGCGACCAGAAAATGCTGGTCGGCATGACGAGCCCGGAACTGAACGAGCGTGTGCTGTACAAGATTTTGACCGAAGGCCATTATCGGCGGCATGTCGAACGGCTACGCGTGCGGCTCGACGGCGTGCGCGAAAAGTCCGTGCGGATGCTGGAGAAGACCGGCCTGAAGCTGTTCCTGACGCCCATGGCCGGGATGTTTCTGTGGGCCGACACGGGCGTCGACGCCGACGCGCTGGCGGCCGCCGGTCACGAAGCCGGCTTTCTGCTGACGCCCGGCAGTCTGTTTTCCCCGCAACAGTCGTCGACCACCTGGATGCGCTTCAATATTTCCAACTGCGGCGATCCGGAACTGGCCACTTTTTTGTGCCGTTATCTCGACAGCGTGGCGCGGCGCGCCTCTTGAAACCGCGCCGGCTTGCCCCCAATTACGCGGACAATCCGGCGGGCCGCGCATCCAGCGGCCGACACATCGGCCTAGTGCCGGCCCAGCGGCCTGCAGACAGCAGGCCGACGGCAGGCCGAGGTCGCCGGCGAACCGCAACGCACGGCGCCACGCCCGACTTGAACCCCCATTCGCAACAGAGAGGAAGTCCGACCATGGCACAAGAAACCATGAGCTTTCAGGCAGAAGTGAAACAGCTTCTGCACCTGATGATCCATTCGCTGTACAGCAACAAGGAAATTTTCCTGCGCGAGCTGATTTCGAACGCCTCCGACGCGGCCGACAAGCTGCGCTTCGAAGCAATCGAAAACAGTGCGCTGTACGAAAACGATCCGAACCTGCGGATTCGCGTGTCGTACGACAAGGCCGCGCGCACCATCACGCTCGACGACAACGGCATCGGCATGAGCCGCGACGAGGCGATCGCCAACCTCGGCACGATCGCCCGCTCGGGCACCAAGGAATTCTTCGGCAAGCTCTCCGGCGACCAGCAGAAAGATGCGGCGCTGATCGGCCAGTTCGGCGTGGGCTTCTATTCGGGCTTCATCGTCGCGGACAAGATCACGGTCGAAACGCGCCGCGCCGGTTTGCCGGCCTCGGAAGGCGTGCGCTGGGAAAGCGCGGGCGAAGGCGATTTCGCGGTCGAGCAGATCGAGCGTGCTGCGCGCGGCACGACCATCACGCTGCATCTGCGTGCGGATGAAGATGAGCTGCTGTCGTCGCATCGTCTGAAATCGATCATCCAGAAGTACTCCGACCACGTTGCGCTGCCGATCCTGATGCAGAAGGAAGAGTGGGACGCGGAAAAGAGCGAGATGGTCACGAAGGACGAGGACGAGACCGTCAATCAGGCCAGCGCGCTGTGGACGCGCTCGAAGAACGAGATCACCGACGAGCAGTACAAGCAGTTCTATCAGCACCTCTCGCACGACCATCAGGATCCGCTCACGTGGACGCATAACCGCGTGGAAGGCCGCAGCGAGTACACGCAATTGCTGTACGTGCCGACCCACGCGCCGTTCGACATGTTCAATCGCGATTATCGCGGCGGCCTGAAGCTGTACGTGAAGCGTGTGTTCATCATGGACGACGCCGAGCAACTGCTGCCCGCGTATCTGCGCTTCGTAAAGGGCGTGGTCGATTCGGCGGATCTGCCGCTGAACGTGTCGCGCGAAATCCTGCAGGAAAGCCGCGACGTGAAGGCGATCCGCGAAGGCGTAACCAAGCGTTCGCTGTCCATGCTCGAAGAGCTGGCCAATTCGGATAACGAGGCCGACAAGGAAAAGTACGCCGGCTTCTGGAAGGAATTCGGCCAGGTGCTGAAGGAAGGCATCGGCGAAGACTTTGCCAACCGCGAGCGGATCGCGAAACTCGTGCGCTTCGCGTCGACGCATACGGAGACGCCGGAGCAGACCGTGTCGCTGGCCGACTACGTGGCGCGCATGAAGCCCGAGCAGACCAAGATTTACTATGTGACTGCCGACACCTGGCAGGCCGCGACCCACAGCCCGCACCTCGAAGTGTTCCGCAAGAAGGGCGTGGAAGTGCTGCTGCTGACCGATCGCGTGGACGAGTGGATTCTGTCGTTCCTGAACGAATTCGAAGGCAAGCCGCTGCAAAGCGTGGCGCGCGGCGATCTCGATCTGGGCGCGTTGAACGACGAAGAAAAACAGGCACAGGAAAAGGTCGGCGAAGAGTTCAAGCCGCTCGTCGAGAAGATGAAGGAAGCGCTGAAGGACAAGGCCAAGGACGTGCGTCTCACGTTCCGCCTGACCGATTCGCCGTCTTGCCTCGTTGCCGACGACGGTGAAATGAGCGGCTATCTGCAGCGCATGCTCAAGGCCGCGGGTCAGACGGCGCCGTCGTTCCATCCGATTCTCGAAGTGAATCCGGAGCACGCGCTGGTGAAGGGCCTGCACGCGGACAGCGCGAACTTCGACGACTGGTGCCATCTGCTGTTCGATCAGGCATTGCTCGCCGAAGGTGGCGCGCTGGACGATCCGGCGAGCTTCGTGAAGCGCACCAATGCGCTGCTGCTGGCGCGCGCGAATTGAGCGTGGGTCGAGTTTGATGCCGCGGCGTCGTTCTGACGCTTGAGGTTGAAAAATGCGCTGCTTCGGCAGCGCATTTTTTTTGCCCACGGCGTGTGACTGGACGTGAGTTGGCGAAGCGAGGTTGGCTCCGCCTCCGCCGCTTCAGGGCGAGCGTTCAACGCGCGGGCGCCGGCCCCTCGAGATGACGTACTTGCGAGAGCACGCTACCGGCCAATTCCTTGGCCTCGTGACATGAAGTGTGATCGGCCAATACTTTCGCAGCAAGACTGCCGATAGCCCTGCTGGTCTGTTTCGACGTGTGATGTTGAGCCAGCGCTGAGCCCGCCAGTTCTTTCTCCAGTTGCGCGACGCCCGCGCGCCGTAAAACGACCGCAGCGAGATGAGCAATGCTGTCGGATGTTTCCTTCGATTTTCCAGTATTCAAAGCTTGCTCCATGTTGTAGTTGATCGATCGGATCGACTTACGGCGTCTACTCATAGTCGACTTGAATTAATTATGGTTAACTAACTAAACACAATCAATGGAATTAAATCGAGATTGGTTTATGAGATGTAAAAGCGCGGTTTTGTCTTATGCTCGCGCGATTTTCGTTCGGAGACTTGAAGGGTTATTTCCAGTCTTTAAGCATTGAAAGCACCAAGTCCTATTTTTGTGATTACGCCTTCGCATGCCAACCACAACACACTGAAATCCCATGTCCGATTCCGCTCTGGCAGTCCCTCTCGATTCCGTTCATCTCCTGTGGTCTATCCTGCGCGAGCAAGGTTTCGATGCCGCCGCGCGGCACGCAGTCGAAATGGCCGTGGCAGGCTCGACGGCGCAGTTGCACGCCGACCTGTGCGCGAGCGCGGGGCGTTTCGAAGAGGCGTATCACAGCGCGTCGCAGGCGCAGGCGTGCGCTAACGGAGCGCGCCATGGGCGGGTCGCGTTGTTCGCCGACGCGCTCGGCTATGGCGCCGCCGCGCAGCGAAACAGCGAGCGAGCGGTGGCCGCGCAGCCGGTCGAGACGACGATCGACTGGGTCGCCTGGCTGATGTCCACCTGCGGCGCGCACTCGGCGGCCGCGCGAATCTTGCGTGCCTATGAGCGTCGCGCACAGCAGGACGCGCGCGCGCCGTGGTGGTTGTCGATCGCGTTGGCGGCGCTGCCGGAGACGAGCGCGCGGGACGAGCGTCGTGCGGCGTTGTTGCGGGCGTATGCGCTCGACCCCGCGATCGATCCGGCGTTGCCCTTGCAACTCGTGCTGGCGTTGCGCGAGATTCGCGATTGGCCGATGGTCGAGCGTATCTGCCGCGAATGTCTTGCGCGCAATCCCGCCGATGCGGAGATGGCGTGGCAGCTCAGTCACGCGCAATGGCAGTGCAACGACGCTGCGGCAGCGGAGACCACCATGCGCGCCGTGGACGCCGTCGCGCCCGGCAATGCGGACGTGCTGGCGGCCATCGGCATGTATCTGAACGAGCAGGCGCGCTACGAGGACAGCGAGGCGGCGCTGCGCGCGGCGCTCGCAATCGATCCGTCTGCGGTGCAGGCAGCGGTCGATCTTGCGGACCTGGAACTGCGGCGCGGCGATTGGTCGAGCGCGTGGCCGCGTTTCGAGGCGCGTCTTGCGCGCGAAGACCGCGAACAGAACAATGTCGTCAGCGTCATGACGCGCTTGTGCCCGCGTTGGCATGGCGAAGCGCTCGCCGGCAAGACCCTGGTCGTGCACAGCGAGCAGGGCAACGGCGACGACATCCAGATGGTGCGCTTCGTTCCGCAACTGGCGGCACGCGTGCGTGACGAAGGCGGACGGCTGGTGCTGGCCGTGCGTCGCGCGCTGCAACCGCTGTTCGCGCGTTGCTACGCGAATTGCGTGTCGATCGAAGAGGGCCCGCTCGGCGCACCGGATTACGCATTGCCGCTCATGAGCCTGCCGCTCGTGCTCGGTCTCGAACCGGAGCAGGTTCGCGGCGCGCCCTACCTGCAGGCCGATACAACGAAGGCGGCGGCCTGGCGCGAACGGATCAGCGCGCACGCACCCGACGCGACGTGGCACGTCGGTCTCGTCTGGTCGGGCAGCCCGACGCATCGGCGCGACGCCATGCGGTCGATTCCGCTTGCGGCGCTGACGCCGCTGCTGGCGCTTCCGGATGTCGTCTTCCATCCGCTCACGCCCGGACGTCACGCCGATGTGACGGCGCTCGCCGCGCAGGGATATCGCCTGTGCGATCTGACCGGCGATTACATAGACGGCTTCGACGACGTGGCGGCGCATCTCACCGCGCTGGACGCGCTGGTGACGATCGACAGCGCGCCCTTGCATCTCGGCGGCGCATTAGGGCATCGCGTGCTGGCGATGCTCGATCACGTCTCGCATTGGTCGTGGGGCAACGACGAGGCGCAGCCCTGGTATGACTCGGTCGAGTTGTTCCGGCAGCCGCAGCCTGCGCAATGGGCGCCGGTGGTCGAGCGGGCCGCCGCGCGTCTGAAGACGCTGATGGCGGCGAACCGGACGGCCCGAACGGCGCAATCCACGCCAGCTTGAGTCACACACGCAACTGATCCACGTCGATGTACGAACCCGATTTCTTTCTCCCCACCAGCGTCTCCAACGATATCGGTGCAATCACCGCGCACGCCGACGCCTGCTTCGCGGCAGGGCGTCATGACATGGCGATTGCCGACTACGAACGCGTTCTCGCGGCGCAGCCGCACAATGCGCACGCGCTCCATCGCCTTGGCCTCGCCTTGTTTCGCGTCGATCGGCTCGACCGTTCGCGCCTGTATTTCGATCAGGCATTGAACGTCGCACCTGAGCGCGCGGACATCTGGGAGCATCGCGGCTTGATCGCCGCGCTGGGCGGCGAGTTAATGGCGGCCGAAGCGTTCTACCATCGCGCGATGGCTTTGAGTGGCGGCACCGCGAGCCTGCATCGCAATCTGGGCGATTGCCTGAAGCTTTCGAAGCGTCTCGTCGAAGCACGCGGACATTATCTCGAAGCGCTTGAACTCGAACCGACCTTACATCATGCCGTTCGCTCGCTCGCGCGAATCAGTACCGAGCTGGAACGCTATCAGGACGCAGCGGACTACTGGCTGCGCGCGTGGTCGCTCGAGTCGACGCATCTGCCGGACGCGCTTGAAATGATCGCGGCGTTGTCGAAGGCGCAGCGCGGCGCGGGGATCGACAGCATGCTCGCTGACCTGCGCATTCGCTTCGCCTCAGATGCGTCCGCGTTGCAACAGTTGGCCTTTGCATTGAACGAGGCAGAGCGTTTCAGGGACGCGATCGGCGTCGCCAGTGCAGCGCTCGCGGTCGATCCTCTCAATGGCTGGCTGCACCACAACGCGTCGTATGCGTTCAACATGCTGGGCGACTTCCCGGCCATGCACGCGCATGCCGTCGAAGCCGCGCGGCGGCTGCCCGATCATCCGCTGATGCAATTCAACCTCGCAGCCGCGCAACTGCGCGCGGGCGACTACGAAAACGGCTGGAAGCAATATCGATGGCGTGAAGCCCTGCCGGAAAATCACGATCTGGTTCGCCCCGCTTACCCAGAATGGCAAGGCGAGCGGGTAACGGGCCGCCGCTTTCTGCTGGTCGGCGAGCAGGGGCTGGGCGATCAATTGCAGTTCTTGCGTATGGCCGACTGGTTGCATCGGCGCGGCGCACAGGTCGATGTCTGGGTCGAGGCTCCGCTCGGCGAAGTGGCGCGAAGCGCGGCCGGCGTGCGTGCCGCGTGGACGAGCGCGCCGCCCGGACCGTACGACTACTGGTGCCGCATGCTGAGCATGCCGGAGTCCATGAAGCTGGAGCTGCCGATGTTGCCGCTCGCGACGTCTTATCTGCGAGCGGAACCGGCGCAGGTGCAACGCTGGCTGGCCCGGCTCGACTCAATCGGTGCAGCCGATGCGCGCGATCCGCCCGGAAAACGCGTCGGCATTGTCTGGGCCGGCAATCCGGCGTACGAGCTCGACCGTTATCGGTCGATTCCGTTGCGCCAATGGCTGCCGGTTTTGCAGCAGACCGGCGTGCAATGGTTCGCGCTGCAAAAGGGCGAGACGCAGAACGACGCCGTGGCGTCGCGTGCGGATAGCAGCATGCACAGACTCGGGCCGGAAATCGGCACGTTTGCCGACACGCTGGCGATCGTGCAGTCGCTCGATCTGGTGATTACGGTGGACACGGCGGTTGCTCATCTGGCCGGCGCCTGCGGCACGCCTGTCTGGGTGCTGGTGCCCACGTTCACCGACTGGCGGTGGCTGACGGCGCGCGACGATAGTCCGTGGTATCCGTCCGCGCGACTGTTCAGGCAGCGCGAGTTGGGGCGTTGGGATACGGTGCTTGACGAGGTGGCGCAAGCATTGCGCGATTTTGTCGCTGACTGAAAACCGGGCGGTCTGACAGCGCCCGGTTTTTCAGTTGAAGATGGCCGCGAAATAGCTTCGCTTACTTCTTGCCCATCAAGGTATCCATCGTCTCGCCACGCACGACGATCTCGGTACGGCGGTTCAGCGCGCGGCCTTCCGGGGTATCGTTGGTCGCTACCGGGTTGTTGTACGCGTTGCCCTTCGTGCGAATGCGGTCCATTGCGATGCCGCGCGCCACGAGCGCATAACCCACCGCGGTCGCGCGCGCTTCGGACAGTTGCTGGTTGTATTCGAGCGTGCCGACATTGTCGGTGTAGCCCTCGACCACAATCGGTTTCTTGCTGCGCTTGAGCAGCACGGCCGAACGATCGACGACCGCGGCCGCGTCGCCGCGCACGTCGGATTTGTTGAAATCGAACAGGGCGGTTTCGGGCAGCTTGACCGCGACACCGCCGGCGACCGGCGCCACCTCGATACCGACAGCCTTGTTCAACGACGTCTCCGTGTCGCGGTTCAGTTGCGCCGCGCAGCCTGTCACCAGCAGGACCGAGATCGCGCATGCGGTTGTGCTCAGAATATTCTTCATCTTCGTGTCTTTTCCTTGGTTGTGCGTTCATGTGGCGCGCCGTTCGATTGCGGGCGGCCGGCTTTGCAAAGCACGGAGGTTTTATCGCGCGACGCAAGTCGGGGAGAATCGGAACTATCTGAAATCGACACGCCGGTGAGAGCGCTTCGCTACCTTTGTCGTAATGGATGAAATCTGCTGAAGGGCAAGGCCTGGGTGTTGGCGAATGGTCCGACAGCCGCGCCGTATAATCCGACACCATGTCCATCCGTTTCGATGCCGCAGACGCCCACTGGCGCGTCGCGCCCCTTCCCGGCTTCAGCGCCGCCCAGAAAGACTGGCTGACCCGTGGCGGTTCACTGACTGCGCATCTGCGTGCGCTCGGTACCGTCGCGGTACGCGTCACGCACGAAGGCGTCGCGCTGCCGTGGGCCGACGAGCGTGCCGCGCTCGGCCTCGTGTCGCGTGCGCCGGTCTGGGTTCGGGAAGTCGCGCTGTCGGTCGACGGCATACCGTTTGTCGCCGCGCATAGCGTTGCGCCGCTCGCCGCCAGCGCCGGTGTTTGGCAGGCCATGCGGCGTCTGCGCACGCGGCCGCTGGCTGAGTTGCTGTATAGCGATAGCAGCGTGGCGCGTTCGTCGCTGGTGAGCCGCAGGTTGACCGCGCGGCATCCGCTTTATCGTCTGGCCGCGCGTGAAATTGAAGGGTTGCCGCCGCACGCGTTGGTCGCGCGCCGCTCGGTATTCGAGCGCCATGGCGCGCCGTTGATGGTCACCGAATGCATGTTGCCCGCGTTATGGACGCATCTGGCGACCTTGTCCGGCGCGAGCCGATCGGACGGGTGGCTCGCGCATCCGCGGGTGCGCGAACACGGCCGTCCGCTCGAGCACACCGCATCGCGCGCGCATCCCGCGATGCGCGCGTCCGACGAAGGGAGCCGCTGATGCTGCGCGGTTTTCCTCCGGTCGCCGCCGCGGATACGCATACGCTGATTCTCGGCAGTTTTCCCGGCGAGGCGTCGCTCGCCGCGACGCAGTACTACGCGCATCCTCGTAACCAGTTCTGGCGCCTGCTCGGTGCCGTGCTCGACGAGCCGCTCACCGAACTCACTTACGAGGAGCGTTTGCGCCGCCTGCTCGCGCACGGCATCGGCGTGTGGGACGTGCTCGCCGCCTGCACGCGCGAAGGCAGTCTCGACGCCGCGATCCGCAACGCCAGTCCGAATGATTTCGCTTCGTTGCGCGCGCACGCGCCGAAGCTCGCCAAAGTCTGCTTCAACGGCAAGACGGCGGGCCGCTTTGCGCCGGTGATCGCCGAGGCGGGCTATGCCACCCTCGTATTGCCTTCGTCGAGTCCGGCGAATGCTATGCTCTCGTTCGACCAGAAATTGCGTCTTTGGCGCGACATCCTTACATGACGAAATTGATCAGGCGCGCTTCGGCTGAAGCGCGTGCCTTCCGCAACCGCGACGCTGACGCCGCCGGTGGAAAACAGAAAACGCAGAAACCGCAGAAATCGCAGAACGCCGCGCGCAACAAAACGCGCGTTTCGCACGACGACGATCTGCACGACGCGCCGCAAATCGAAGCGCCGCGCAAACCGCGATTCGCGCCGGTGACGTTCTCCGAAGAGGGCGGCGTGCGCTTTCTGCATTTCGGCACGGAGTGGGTGCAAGGCGCGATGCGTCTGCGTAAGCCGGATCACATCGAACTCGAATACGCGCAGCAGATGATGGCCTGGCTGCTGTTTATCGAAACGCCCAAGCGCATCGTCCAGCTCGGTCTGGGCGCCGCGGCGCTGACCAAGTTCGCGCATCGCTTCCTGAAACGCGCGAAGGTCGAGGCGGTGGAGGTGAACCCGGCGGTCGTCGTGGCCGCGCGCACGATGTTCGAGCTGCCGCACGACGACGCCCGTCTGACCGTGCACGAAGCCGACGCATGGGATTTCGTCAACGACCGCGCCAACCACGGCACGATCGGCGCGTTGCAGATCGATGTCTACGACGCAACGGCGCGCGGTCCGGTGCTCGACAGCGTCGGCTTCTATCGCGCGGTGCGTGCGTGCCTGACCGACGCGGGCGTGGTGACGGTGAACCTGTTCGGCGATCACCCGAGCTTCGTGCGCAACATGAAGCGTCTGAACGAAGCCTTCGACGGCCGCGTGGTCGCGCTGCCGGAAGTGCACGACGGCAACCGCATCGCGATCGCGTTTTCGGGCCCGGCGCTCGAGGTGCCGTTCGCGGCGCTGCAGGCGCGCGCCAGGCTGATCGAAGCGGAACTCGGCCTGCCTGCGCGCAAATGGATCAAGGGCCTGCAGGAATCGACCGGGCAAAACGGCGCCGCGTTCTCGATCTGATTGCAACGACCCATGCGCTCGGGCCGCGCAAGCCGGTCCGATCCAAAGCAGTGCATGGGCCAAGTGTCGCAGCCGGTGCGCCGCGCGCCGTTGCGTCCACGCGACGTTCGCGGCCCTCATCCATCGCGCATTGAACGGCCGGTCCTCTTCCTCGCGATGCGGGCCGGCCTGTCAGACCCAAGCGGCACGGCTTGATGCGCCTCGCCGCAGCGCTTTCACTCCTCTTGCAGAAACACCTTCGCGCCGACCTCGAAAGCGCGATCGTGCTGGGGTCGCCCCTGCTTGACCGCGCTCTCGCCGCTCCTATACTCTTTCGAAGCTTTCGGGGCACCCGTGGGCATTCGCGGGGCCACCCCTCGCAGCGGGATCCACCACCCGTCAAACACGGGCCAACATTTCAATAATAGGGAAGAGGAGACGTCATGGCTCACGACGCCGACGCGAACAAAGCCAGCAAGCACTGGCTCTGGTTGCTGCTGTTGCCCTGGATCGCGATGATCTGGGTGCCGTCATATAACAAGGTCGAACCGGTGCTGTTCGACTTTCCGTTCTTCTACTGGTATCAGCTCCTGTGGGTGCTGATCAGCGCAATCATCACGGCGCTCGTGTACTTCAAGACCAAGACGCGCTCCAGCGGCCGTCCGCAGGGGGGCGCACGATAATGAACGCCATCGCAACTTTCGTCTTCGTTCTGTTTTTCATCGGCGTCACGATTCTCGGCTTTATCGCGGCCCACTGGCGGCGCGGCGATCTGGCGCATCTGGAAGAGTGGGGCCTCGGCGGCCGGCGCTTCGGCACCATCGTTACGTGGTTCCTGCTGGGCGGCGACCTGTACACCGCGTACACCTTCATCGCCGTGCCGGCGCTGGTGTTCGGTGCGGGCGCAACGGGTTTCTTCGCGCTGCCTTACACGATCCTGATCTATCCGTTCGCGTTCGTGGTGTTCCCGAAACTGTGGAGCATCGCCAAACGTCAGGGCTATGTGACGTCGGCGGACTTCGTGTCGGCGCGTTATGGCAGCCGCATGCTCGCTCTGGCGATCGCCGTGACCGGCATCGTCGCGACCATGCCGTATATCGCGTTGCAACTGGTCGGTATCGAAGTGGTGATCGGCGCGCTCGGTTTCGACACCAAGGGCTTTGTCGGCGATCTGCCGCTGATCATCGCGTTTGCGATCCTGGCGGCCTACACGTATACCTCGGGTCTACGCGCGCCGGCCATGATCGCGGTGGTCAAGGACGTGCTGATCTACATCACGATCTTCGCCGCGATCATCGTGATTCCGCCGCAACTGGGCGGCTTCGGTCATATCTTCAGCGTGGTGCCGCCGGCCAAGCTGCTGCTGAAGGCGCCGGACGTCTCGAGTCTGAACGGTTACAGCGCGTACGCGACGCTCGCGGTGGGTTCGGCGCTCGCGCTGTTCCTGTACCCGCACTCAATCACGGCGGTGCTGTCGTCGAAGTCGGGTAACACGATCCGCCGCAATATGGCGATGCTGCCGGCTTACTCGCTGGTGCTCGGCCTGCTCGCGCTGCTCGGCTTCATGGCGTTGGCTTCGGGCGTGAAGGACATGCCTGAGTTCGCGCCTTACTTCAAGGCGTTCGGTCCGAACTTCGCGGTGCCGGCGCTGTTCCTGCATTACTTCCCGTCGTGGTTCGTGGGCGTGGCGTTCGCGGCGATCGGCATCGGCGCGCTGGTGCCGGCGGCGATCATGTCGATTGCGGCGGCGAACCTGTACACGCGCAACATCCACAAGGAGTTCGTCAACCGCAACATGACGCATGAGCAGGAGACCAATGTCGCGAAGCTGGTCTCGCTGATCGTCAAGGTCGGCGCGGTGGCGTTCATTCTCGGCCTGCCGCTCACGTACGCGATCCAGTTGCAACTGCTCGGCGGTATCTGGATCATCCAGACGTTGCCGGCCATCGTGCTCGGTCTGTACACGCGCGTGCTCGACTATCGGGGCTTGCTGGCGGGCTGGGCGGTCGGTATCGCAACCGGCACGTGGATGGCGATTTCGCTGAAGCTGGCCGGCTCGATCTTCACGATCCACCTGTTCGGCATGGCGATTCCGGGCTACGCCGCGGTGTGGTCGCTGATCGTGAATCTGGTGGTGTCGGTGGTGGTGAGCCTGCTGGTGCGCGCGGTCGGCATGCAGCGCGCCGAAGACCGTACCCGTCCGGAAGACTATCTGGACGTGGTCGAAAGCTGATCGAGGCATGCTTCATGTCGTACCGCTCTACGCGGGCGGCAGCCTGAAAACAGCAACGCCCGCACACGAAAGTGTGCGGGCGTTTGTCTTGATGAGGCACTCCAGGGCAGGATAGCGGAACCCTCCTTCACCGTATCGAGCGCGCCGCCATGGCTTCTGCCGATTCCCACACTGTGATTCCACGCCGCTCGGCGCTCAGCCGGATGGTTCGCGCGGTTACGTCGCCTTACTACCGCTATCGCCACGCCAAGGTGCTGCACAGTCTGCGTGTCGGGCTGGCCATGCTGGTGTCGATTCTGGCGACCACCGGCATCGACATTCCGCACGGCATCTGGTCGTCGGTCACCTTGCTGGTGGTGATCGGCGGCTTGCAGCATCACGGCAACATCCGCAAGAAGGCGGCGGAGCGGGCGGCGGGCACGCTGCTCGGGGCGTCGATCGGGCTCGCGCTGATCGTGTTGCAGAACCTGACCGACTCGCCGCCGCTCACTTATGTGCTGATGTCGATCGTCGCGGGCATCTGCGCGTGGTTTGCGATCGGCTCGTCGGGCTATATCGGGCTGTTGACGGCGATCACCATGTGCATCGTCGCGGGTCACGGCGACAACCAGATCGACGTCGGCCTGTGGCGTACGGCGAATGTGCTGATCGGCATTGTGATTGCGCTGGCGTTTTCGTTTGCGCTGCCGCTGCATGCCACCTATTCGTGGCGCTATGGGCTCGCGACCAATCTGCGCGAATGCGCGCGAATCTACACGCGGCTGCTGGAGGGCGAGACCATCAACGAGGAAGAGCAGGTCAAGCGCTTTCTGGCGATCAACAAGCGGCTCGTGCAATTGCGTTCGCTGATGCCTTCGGTGGCGAAGGAAATCGAGGTGCCGCAGTCGAAGCTCGAAGAGATTCAGCGGCTGCACCGCTCGGTGCTCAGTTCGCTGGAGTTGCTCGCCACCGGTCCGCTGATGCACGCCGACGCCACGGCGCGCGCCGCGTACGCCGAGCAATGCGGCGCCGAGGTGCGCACCGTGCGCGCGATTCTGCTGGGGATGGCGCGCGGCCTGCGTTTTGGCCGGGCGACGCACTTCGGCATTCCGTCCGCGTCGGCGCTCGCGCAGACGCACGGCGACGCGGCGCTGAGGCTGCCGCCCGAATTTCAGGGGCCGTACTGGCTTGGACAACGGCTTGCCGAACAGGTGGACCGCCTGCGCGAGCGGTTGCTGGAAACCGAGCCGAACTGGAACATCGAACGCCGTGCGCGGCCATTACTGAAGGTTTGAGCCGGTCGGCGCCCAATCCCAGGGGCGCCGTGGTCGCCTGACCGAACCGAGCGCGGCAACCGCAGCAATCACTGCCAGCGCACGCGCTCATTGTCGTGTACAGCGCCGTGGCTCAACCTTCTGGCACTGTCACCATCCACATGAGACCGAAGCGGTCGACCACCATGCCGAAGCCTTTGCTCCAGAAGGTAGGCTGAAACGGGAGCGTTACCTGACCGCCGTCGGCGAGCGCGTTGAAGAACTGTTCGGCGGACTTGGCGTCGTCGGCGGTTAGCGAGAGGCTGAAGCCGTTCATGGTGGCGGCGGGATCGCAATGACCGTCGGAGGCCATCCAGTCGGTCGAGCCCATGCGCACATTGGCGTGCATGATCTTTTCTTCGAGACCTGGGCGCGGCTGGTTTTGCGGATCGGGCGGCGCGTCCTTGTAGCGCATCTTGAGGGTCACCTGAGCGCCGAGCTTCGCGCAATAGTAGTCGAGCGCTTCCTCGCACCGTCCATTAAAAAATACGTAAGGCTGAACTACCATGATCGTCTCCCAAGGGTAAGCGACTATCTCCCGACAAAGAACAACGGAAGGGCCAATGGATATATGAAGTACCGCGACGGCGCGCGCAGCGCCGCCGGAAGAATGAGCGCCTTGTCACTGACGCGGAGTGTGCGAGGACACAGATTCCAGATGCGCCACTACCGCAACTGCGCGAGGGGCCCACTTATGAGCTGGCGGTGTGAAGCGGCTTTCTTTGCCTACTTTCTTTGCCGCGGCAAAGAAAGTAGGTGCCGCCCCGCACAGCAATGCTCTCAACTTAAGCTCCGCTGCATCAAGCAAGTTTGTACGCGAGATGGAAGTGGGGCTTGGCTTTTCGGGGTGGTCTTGGATAGGAGCGTGACGGCTGTATCCGGCATCGGGTCTGGCGGATCAGTTCCAGCACACCGGCGAGGCCGTCCAGGCAGCGCTGGATGCGCAGAAGACACGCGCCGAGGATGGGCTTGAGTGCGCCCAGTGCATACACCCGGTTAGGACGGCTGGCATGTCTGTCGTCGTGCGGCGCATCGAGATCGCTGAGCAGGGTGAACAGGTTGTCGGCGAGGATTTTTGCGCCGAAGTCCTGCTGTAACGCCAGGTAATCGAGGCCTGTGACGGCTTCCAGCCGCAGCCGGTGCTTGAGTCGTTTGAACGCTTCCTCGACCCGCCAGCGCTGATGATAGAGCGCGCCGAACGATGCCGCCGGATAACGCCCGCCATCGAGCAGCGAGGTCATCAGCACCCGCACGCGACCGCCCGGCGTGACGTCGCGGATCAGGCGCACAGTGGTGGGCGTACGCGCCAGTTCATAGTCGCGGGCATCCAGTTCGCTGGGCGCGTCCAGTGTCACCACACGCTCGGCTTTACCGCTGCGGGCAAAGGCGCTGACGCATTTCCAGTTACGCGCATCGACGCGCATGCAGAACGGGATTTCGCGCTGTGCGAGTGCGGCCACCATCGCGTTGCCGATATAGCCGCGATCGAGCAGCAGCAGGTCGGTATGCGGTTGCAGCACATCGAGGGCTTCGAACAGCATCTGCCGCTCGCCGCCGTCGGCGGGATGAAGTGCAGCGTGCAGGGTCAGTTCGGAACCCGGCAGGAATAGCGCAAACGCGTAGTGATCGGCGCGCAGTTCATGGCCGCGACGCGTGCCCACACGCAGGCGGCTGCCATCAGCGGCGACCAGCCTCAGGCCGTGCCAGCGCATCGAATCGATATGGGGTTGGGCCAGCGAGATCAGGCGGGCGCGGGCCAGCTCGAACAGTTCGGCAGACACGCCCCGTCGCGCCTTGCTGAAGGCCTGTGCGCTGACAGCGCGGGTGCGCCCGCCGCGGCTTCCCAGTGCGCCGAATAGCGCGTCAAGTTCGGCCTGCACACTGGCGCACATGCCCGACATCATCAGCGCGGCCATGCGCGGCAAGGTCAGTGTGCGATTGCGGGTAAAGGCGGTGGGAGAACGACGCACGCGATCGGCGAGCGCCGGATCGAACAGGAATTCGGAGAACTCAGCCAGAAGCCTTGAGGACGCTGGTATTTGAGTTCATATCGTTGATTTATCAGTGAGTTATGCGATGAAGTTTACAGGGCTAACGCCCTGTATACAAGCCCTTCGAGGCTTAAGTTGAGAGCATTGCCCCGCACAGGGGCGACGCTAATAGACCACCATAAAGCGCCCATGCAGAGGATTTTAGACGCCGACGAACGCCCAATTGTGACTAAATGTCGTAACCCCAGCGGCGCCCCCACCGCGCATCAAATGCAACAGCAAACCGACGCCGCAGGCGAGTAAACGACACACGGCCCTGAACCGTAAAGTCCAGGGCCGCGTACACGCAGCGCCGACAAAAAGCAGCGCAACCGAACCTTACCGCAATGCTTCGATCAACTTCTCCAACTTAACCGCATCAGCGGCAAACGCCCGAATCCCTTCCGCGAGCTTCTCAGTCGCCATAGCCTCATCATTGACGAGAAACCGGAACGACGCTTCATCAACCGGCACGCGTTCAATATCCGCATCTTTAGCGCTATCCGGCGACAGCTTCCGCTCCACCTTCTCCGTGCTCTCCTGCAGCTTCTGCAGCAAATCCGGACTGATAGTCAGCAGATCGCACCCAGCCAGTTCGAGAATCTGCCCCGGCGTGCGA
Source organism: Paraburkholderia sp. BL17N1 (assembly GCF_003634175.1). Lineage (NCBI taxonomy): Bacteria > Pseudomonadati > Pseudomonadota > Betaproteobacteria > Burkholderiales > Burkholderiaceae > Paraburkholderia > Paraburkholderia sp. BL17N1. The sequence goes on along the minus strand of NZ_RBIW01000001.1, from coordinate 177,925 downwards.
AAACTCGCGCCCATCACCTCGGTCTTGTAGCCGAACTTCTTGTAGTACGCGTAAATGCGGCGCACCGATTTGACGCCGGGGTCATTGGCGCCGCCGTCTTTCGCTTCGTCCCACGCGCTGCCGGCGTTCTTCTTGTACCAGTCGTAAATCCGCCCGACGAACGGCGAGATCAACTGCGCGCCAGCCTCAGCACAGGCCGCCGCCTGAGCGAGCGAGAACAGCAGCGTCATGTTGCAGTGAATGCCTTCCTTCTGCAGCACTTCCGCCGCGCGGACACCTTCCCACGTGGAAGCCAGCTTGATCAGCACGCGTTCGCGGCCGATACCGTGCTCCTTGTACAGCGAGATCAGTTCGCGGCCCTTGGCGATCGACGCTTCGGTGTCGAACGAGAGGCGCGCGTCCACTTCCGTCGACACGCGGCCCGGAATGATCTTGAGAATTTCGGTGCCGAAGGCGATCAGCAACTGGTCGATGATCGCGCCGACCGGCTTCGACGCGTGAGCCTTCACGGTCTTTTCGAGCAGCGGCTTATAGTCGTCTTTCTGCACCGCTTTCAGAATCAGCGACGGATTGGTGGTCGCGTCCTGCGGCTTGTACTGGGCAAGCTGCTGGAAGTCGCCGGTATCGGCCACGACGGTGGTGTATTGCTTGAGTTGATCGAGTGCGGTTGTCATGTTCGAGCCTTCAAGGCGCGTGCGCGCCGTGGTTCAGGAGAAATGAGGTTGCCACCGGTCTGAAACGCAAACCAGTTCCGGCGGCCGCGGGTCACGCTGCAGCGCCGCCCGTCATCGTGCCGTGGAATTTTGACGGAAAGCACTGCCGGATGCTTCTATTCTATGGCGGATCGGCTAATGCAGTGTTGACACTTGCCCATGGCGATCCGTTCACATCGATTTCACGCGGCATTTTCCGCCCATCGATCCAGCGCTGACCGATTCTGCCGAGCGGATTTTACCGACTGATTATTGCCAACCGATTTTGCCGGCGACAGGCGACAGGCAACAGGCGGCTGGACGTCGAGCCGTCGCCTCGCGCAGCGGACGCATCAAGCGCGCAGGGCGTTCAACACCCGCTCCGCGGCAGCGCGGCTGTCGCCCGCCGCCAGATCACCAGGCCGCCGCCTCGCGCCGCAGGCGCATCAAGCGCGCCGCGCATTCAACACGACTTGCGTCAGCACACCCGCCACCAGGCCCCAGAAAGCCGAACCGATGGACAGCAAAGTCAGCCCCGACGCCGTCACCATGAACGTGACCAGCGCCGCCTCGCGCTGCTTCAGGTCCTGCATCGCGTTGGCGAGCCCGCTCATGATCGAGCCGAACAACGCCAGCGCCGCGACGGACACCACCAGCGCCTTTGGCAAGGCCGCGAACAGCGCGGCGATGGTCGCACCGAAAACCCCGGCGATCAGGTAGAAGATGCCGCACCACACCGCCGCCATATAGCGCTTGTTGCGGTTTTCGTGCGCTTCGGGGCCGGTGCAGATCGCCGCGGTGATCGCCGCAAGATTGATGCCGTGCGAACCGAACGGCGCGAGCAGCAACGAGGCGATGCCGGTGGTCGAAATCAGCGGCGCCGAGGGCGTGGTGTAGCCGTCCGCGCGCAGCACGGCGATGCCCGGCACGTTCTGCGATGCCATCGCCACGACGAACAGCGGAATTCCGATGCTGACGCCTGCCGCTACCGAAAACGCCGGCATCGTGAACACCGGATGCGCCAGCGCGACGTGAAAGCGGCTGAAGTCGAGCAGCCCGAGCCCGCCGGCAGCCGCGGTGCCGACGATCAGCGTCGTGACGATCGCGTAGCGCGGCGCGAGCCGTTTGACGATCAGATAGGTGAAAAACATCGTCAGCACGAGCGCGGTCTGGAATTGCGCGGCGCGGAAAATCTCGATGCCGATCTCGAACAGGATGCCCGCCAGCAAAGCCGAGGCGATGCCCGCCGGAATCTTCTTCATCAGCGTGTCGAACCAGCCGGTCAGGCCGACCAACGTGAGCAGCAGCGCGCAAACGATAAACGCGCCGATCGCTTCCGCATACGCCACATGCGGCAGCGAGGACACCAGCAGCGCCGCGCCGGGCGTCGACCAGGCGATCACGATCGGTGCGCGAAAGCGCAGCGACAGGCCGATCGTGCAGACGGCCATGCCGATCGACAAGGCCCAGATCCACGACGAAATCTGCGCGTCGGATAGATGCGCGGCCTGGCCGGCCTGGAACATCAGCACGAGCGAACTGGTGTAGCCGGTCATCATCGCGACAAAACCGGCGACGATGGCGGACAGCGACGTGTCGGCGAAAGGATTGAGGCGCCCGGGCGGCGCGGCGGCGGGGGACAAATGGGGCGTGCTAGACGGACTCATGCAGATGCTTTCTTATCGAAGATGGTAAGGCGAAGATAGAACGCGACCCGGCTATTTGCTCAGCATGCGCATGGCGGCCTCGAGGCCGGCGAGCGTGAGCGGGTACATGCGATGGCCGAGCACTTCGCGGATCGCGCTGACCGACTGCCGGTACGCCCACAAGCCTTCCGGTTCGGGATTGAGCCACGCGTGATGCGGGAAATGATCGGCGAGCCGGCGCAGCCAGACCGCGCCGGCTTCGGCGTTGTTGTACTCCACCGAGCCGCCCGGCTGCAGCACTTCGTACGGGCTCATGGTCGCGTCGCCGACGAAGATCAGCTTGTAGTCCGAGGTGAATTTGTGCAGCACGTCCCACGTCGGCATGCGCTCGGCGTGACGGCGGCGGTTGTTTTTCCACAGAAAGTCGTACACGCAGTTGTGGAAATAGTAGAACTCCAGGTGCTTGAACTCGGCTTTGGCGGCGGAGAACAGCTCCTCGGTGCGCTTGATGTGATCGTCCATCGAGCCGCCCACGTCCAGCAGCATCAGTACTTTCACCTTGTTGTGCCGCTCGGGCACCATCTTCAGATCGAGCCAGCCGGCGTTCGCGGCCGTGCTGCGGATCGTGTCGGGCAGATCGAGCTCTTCGGCGGCGCCTTCGCGAGCGAAGCGGCGCAGGCGGCGCAGCGCGATCTTGATGTTGCGCGTGCCGATTTCGACCTGGTCGTCGTAATCGCGATAGGCGCGCGCTTCCCAGACCTTGACGGCGGTGCGGTTGCCCGCCGCGTCGCCGCCGATGCGCACGCCCTCCGGGTTGTAGCCGCCATTGCCGAACGGCGACGTGCCGCCCGTGCCGATCCACTTGCTGCCGCCTTCGTGGCGCTCCTTCTGCTCGTCGAACAGTTCCTTCAGGCGCTCCATGAGCTTGTCGAGGCCACCCATCGCCTCGATCTGCGCTTTTTCTTCCGGCGACAGGTCGCGTTGCAGCTTCTTTTTCAGCCAGTCGAGCGGGATGTCGAAGGCGAGTTCCGAAGCTTGCGCGACGCCTTTGAAATACGCGCCGAACGCCTGGTCGAACTTGTCGAAGTACTGCTCGTCCTTGACCAGCGTGATGCGCGCGAGATAGTAGAACTCGTCGAGCGACGGCGCGATCACGTTGGCCTTGAGCGCCTCGAGCAGCGTCAGGTATTCCTTCACCGACACCGGCAGTTTGGCGGCGCGCAGCGAGTAGAAGAAGTCGATCAGCATGCTGGGTCCTCTGCGGCGGCGGGTGGTCGGGGCGGCGCGCTTTTCAGTGGCGGCCTCGCGACCATCCGGCTCCTGGTCACGATCTATACGCGCTCATTGAACGTTCAGTGAGCGCTCAATCAGCGCTCGATCAACGGTTATTGCGGTTCATGAAGATCAGCCGCTCGAACAGGCTCACGTCCTGCTCGTTTTTCAGCAGCGCGCCATGCAGCGGCGGAATGATCTGCTTCTGGTCGGACGAGCGCAGCGCTTCCGGCGGAATGTCTTCGGCGAGCAGCAGCTTGAGCCAGTCGAGCAGTTCCGAGGTGGACGGCTTCTTCTTCAATCCGGCGACGTTGCGCAATTCGAAAAAGCTCTGCATGGCGGCCGCGAGCAGTTCCTTCTTGATGCCGGGGTAGTGCACCTCGACGATCTGCTGCATGGTGACCGGATCGGGGAACTTGATGTAGTGGAAGAAGCAGCGGCGGAGGAACGCGTCCGGCAGTTCCTTCTCGTTGTTCGACGTGATGATCACGAGCGGGCGCTGTTTCGCGCGGATCAGCTCGTGCGTTTCGTACACGTAGAACTCCATGCGGTCGAGTTCACGCAGCAAATCGTTCGGAAATTCGATGTCGGCCTTGTCGATCTCGTCGATCAGCAGCACGGTTTGCTCGTCCGACTCGAACGCCTGCCACAGCACGCCCTTGACGATGTAGTTGCGGATGTCCTTGACGCGCTCGTCGCCGAGTTGCGAATCGCGCAGGCGCGACACCGCGTCGTATTCGTACAGACCTTGCTGCGCCTTGGTGGTGGACTTGATGTGCCATTGCAGCAGCGGCATGCCGAGCGCGGCGGCGACTTCTTCGGCGAGCATGGTTTTGCCCGTGCCGGGCTCGCCCTTGATCAGCAGCGGGCGCTTGAGCGTCATCGCGGCGTTGACCGCGAGCTTGAGGTCGTCGGTGGCGACGTACTGCGATGAGCCTTCGAAACGCATGGCGAGCTGCTCTTTTTTGGGAAAAAACCCAGTATAAGTCAGAAGGCCTGTTGGCCTGAAACCGCCTCGCGTAAGGTGTCTTCCGCGGTGCCGTGGCGTAAAAGAGTGCGCACGCGGCGTCCGCGAGCAGGCCGAATGCTCGCCCGGCGCGCCCGGTGGGCGGGCGAGCCGGGCGAGAGCGGGCTGGGCGGGGCGTCGGTTGCCGTGCTGGCCGCGGTATCGAACGGGTGCGCACCAGCGTGAGCAGCCCATATGCGACGGTGGCCGCCATGCCCCGCGGATCGGCTGCGGCGAAGCAAAGCGGCGCTAGCCGTGGCTTTGCGGCGGCTGGACGCGCCGCCGCCCCGCGCGGTGGACGTTCGGCGCGGCGTCGCGGTACAATTAGCCCGATTTTTTTGGCCTGCGTGGCTACCCTATAAGAATAACGGCGCGGGCCGTTGCCTTCTGGTCGCCCGTTTCCCCTCAAGCCAGGTTACATGCTATGAACAAATTCGTTGGCAAAAACGTCGTGATCGCAGCGCTGTCGGTGCTCGCGGGCTATACGGCCAGTGCGCAGGCAGCGGATGTCGTCGGCAACGCGAAGGCGGGCCAGGGCAAGGTCGCGATGTGTATTGGCTGCCACGGCATCCCTGAATACCGCACGGCTTACCCTGAGGTCTACCGCGTGCCAATGCTCGGCGGGCAGAACCAGGCGTACCTCGAGAACGCCCTGCATGGCTACAAGAAGGGCGACCGCCATTTCGAAACCATGCGCGCCATTACCGCGTCGCTGTCGGATCAGGACATCGCCGACATCGCGGCCTACTACGCAGCGCAAAATTCCTCTTCGAAGAGCAATCCCGACAAGTGACCGGCTGCGGCTCGTCCATCCAGTCACTCGGCTAATAAATTCGCGGGATAGGAGAATTCATGAATAAGCCCCAACAGGCACTCCACACGGTGTTCAAGGCTGCATGCGCGTCGGCGGCAGTGATCGGTCTGGTTGCAGCGAACCTCGCGCACGCGGCCGACGCAGGCAACGGCAAGGTGCTGTCCGACAGCCACAACTGCGCGGCGTGCCACGGCGTGAACCTGAACAAGCCGGTGAGCCCGGAATATCCGAAGCTCGCGGGTCAGCATTCCGACTATGTGTACTTTGCGCTGCGTCAGTATCAGATGGGCAACGGCAACCCGCATTTCGGTCGCAACAACCCGATCATGCAGGCGCAAGTGCAAAGCCTGTCGCAAAGCGATATGAAAGACATCGCGGCTTATGTCGAATCGCTGAACGGCGATCTGGTGCAGAAGAAGTAAACGCGTCGCACCATCTTCGCGCTGCTTTCGAATTGAACGACACCCCGCTTCGGCGGGGTGTTGTGCTTTTGGAGCCGCGGTCTTTGCCCGCTCGCCCTTGTACGCGCGACGCCGGCCTCAATCGCGCGTGGCGCGCCGCTCGATGCGCTGCAGATACGCGTCCGTGTCCGGCGGCGTGCCGGTGCGCTGTGCTTCCCAGATGGTTTCGCCGAGGCAGTCCATGATCGCGTGCTGCGCTTCGTGGGTCGAGCCGAGGCGTGCGGCAAGCCGTTCATGCGCCGCGCGAATGCCGGGCGGCTGGTCGATCGAGAGCTGTTCGGTGATCGCCAGATGCATCGACAGATGCAGAAACGGGTTGGTCTGGCCGCGTTCGGGCGAGTAGTCCTGCGCCTGGGCGGCGTCGCCGTCGGTCAGGTCGGCATGGTATTCGGGGTGTTCGACGATCCAGTCGGCGGCGATGGCCTCCAGCGGCGTCAGAATTTCGCCTTTGCGCTGCTTGCGCCAGGTGTCGGTGAAGAAAAGACGGACTTCGTCGCGGCTGGGATTGAACATCGTGAGACCGGTGCGTTGAGTGGGCGTGGGACGTGAGCCTGTGAAGCGTCAACTCGTGAAGCGGACGAGCCGACGAGGCAGGGCGTCATTTTACGCCGGGGCGGCGCGGGCTGCTGGCGGCGCTCCGGCGCTGAGCGAGGCGCCGGTTGCGCCTACAGATCCGGCGGGGGCGTTTTCGGCCGGAACTCGCACAGCGGCTCGATCACGCAATGCCAGCATTCAGGCCGGCGCGCCTTGCACACATAGCGGCCGTGCAGGATCAGCCAGTGGTGCGCGTCCTGCTTGAACTCGGCGGGCGTGAATTTCTCCAGCGCCACTTCGACCGCGCGAACGTCCTTGCCGGGCGCGAGGCCGGTTCGATTCGCAACCCGAAAGATGTGCGTGTCGACCGCAATGGTCGGATGACCGAACGCCGTGTTCAGAATCACATTGGCCGTTTTCCGGCCGACGCCCGGCAGACTTTCGAGCGCTTCGCGATCCTCGGGCACTTCGCCGCCGTACTGGTCGAGCAAAATGCGGCACGTCGCGATGACGTTCTTCGCCTTGGTGCGATAGAGGCCGATAGTCTTGAGGTAGCCGGTCACGCCTTCCTCGCCCAGATCGAAAACCTTCTGCGGCGTGTTCGCGACCGGGAACATCTTGCGCATGGCCTTGTTGACCGACACGTCGGTGGCCTGTGCGGACAGCAACACGGCGATCAGCAGTTCGAACGGAGTGGTGTACTCGAGTTCGGTTGTCGGATGAGGATTGAGACTCTGAAGCGTCTCGTAGATGGCGCGGCGTTTGTTCGCGTTCATGCTGGGCGTGACGGTGCGGTTAGCGCTTGTCGGACGGCGTGCCGGTGTCGTCCGCGGCGAGGCCGAGACGGCGGCGGCGCGCTTCGGCGGCGTCGATCTGCGCCTGCACATCCGCGCTCACGCGCTCGGTGTTGAGCGGGCCCTGGCCTTTGGCGGCCAGTTCCTCTTTCTTCTTGCGAGCACGTTCGAGCGCGGCCTGGATGATCGCGCGTTTCTTTGCATCGGCGTCGTCCGCGGCGGGTGCAACCGATGGCGTCGCCTCGCTGGACGCAGTTGTTTCGGTAACCTGAGCAGTGGGAGTGCTGCCTGCTCGCCGCGCTGCAGCACGTGCTTCGGCGGCCTCGCGCTCGCGTGCGAGACGCGCTTCGCGCCGGTCGTGGCGCGCGCGCGCGGCGTCGGCCTGTGCCTGGCTCCATGCATTCCAACCGGTCGCTTCACCCGTGACCGGCGGCAAGGCGATGCAGTCGACGGGGCAGGGCGGCACGCACAGGTCGCAACCAGTGCAGAGTTCGACGATCACCGTATGCATCTGTTTCGGTGCGCCAACTATTGCATCGACTGGACAGGCCTGCATGCACAACGTGCAACCGATGCAAACTTGCTCGTCGATAACCGCCAACGGGCGCGGCCTTTCGACGCCATTGGCGGAATTGAGCGGAATCACCGGCTTGCCGAGCAACGCGGCAAGCCGCACGATGCCTTCGGCGCCGCCCGGCGGGCACTGGTTGTAATTGGCCTCGCCGCTTGCAACGGCTTCGGCATAGGGACGGCATGCGGGGTAACCGCACTTGGTGCATTGCGTCTGGGGGAGCAGATCTTCGATGCGGTCTGCGAGGGTTCTGGTATCTGTCACGGTCACGGCGTGGGGCTCTGACTGGTGCTTTGGCTTGCGGCCGCACAGCTTGAACTAAATAGCACATTATCGCCGATTTCCCCAATTGCCATCCGCAATCCATGTGCCATAATCGAAGCGCTTTTTCGAAAGACCGCAGAAGGGTATTCCCCCAACCAGCCCGTTCAGTGCTGTCGGTGCAAGGCCCGAGGAGAGGCCGGCGGCGCGATCCGGATAACGCGGCTCACGAAGACGATGCCACCATGAATCAGCCGAAAATCAAAAGAGATCCTGAAGGCACACGGCGCCGCATTCTGCTCGCGGCGGCCGAAGAGTTTGCAAATGGTGGGCTATTCGGCGCGCGCGTCGATCAGATCGCTCGCCGCGCGGAAACGAATGAGCGCATGCTCTATTACTACTTCGGTAGCAAGGAGCAACTGTTTACCGCGGTACTCGAGCACGCGTTCAGCGCGCTCAACGAAGCGGAGCGCACGCTCGAACTCAATGGCATTGCCCCGGTCGAGGCCATCACGCGTCTCGCGCATTTTGTTTGGGATTACTACCGCGATCATCCCGAGTTGCTGCGTCTCATCAATAACGAGAATCTGCACGAAGCACGCTATATGCAGAAGTCCACGCGCATCCGCGAAATGATCTCGCCGATCGTCGCCACGCTCGGCGGCATTCTCGAACGCGGTCAACGCGCGGGGCTGTTTCGCACCAATGTCGATCCGCTGCGCTTCTATGTCACGCTGTCCGGCATGGGCTATTACATCGTGTCGAACCGCTTCACGCTCGAAGCCACGCTCGGCCGCGACTTCAGCAGTGCGAGCGAGCGCAGTGAAGTGATTCAGATGAACACCGAGTTGCTGCTCGCCTATCTGTTGCGGAAGTAACGTCGCGCCGCGCCCCGAGGCTTCGGGATCCTCAGAAACGACAACGGCCTCCGAAGAGGCCGTTGTTTATCGACTATGCGTGCGACGCTCAGGCTTCGACTTTTTCCTTCGCAACCTTCGGCGCCTTGTTGTGCTCGAGGATGAAGTCGCGCAACTGCGGATAGATGATGGTGCGCCAGCGGCGCCCTGAGAAAATGCCGTAGTGCCCGCACTTTTCCGCGGTGAAGTGACGCTTGTTCGCTTCCGGAATGCCCGTGCACAGATCGTGAGCGGCATAGGTCTGGCCGTCGCCGGAGATATCGTCCAGTTCGCCTTCGATCGTGAAGAGCGCGGTCTTCGTGATGTCCTGCGGTTTCACCCGTTCGCCGGAGACGTCCCACGTGCCTTCGGCAAGGCTGAATTCCTGGAAGACCACGCGGATCGTGTCGAGGTAATAGTCAGCGTCCATGTCGAGCACGGCGTTATACTCGTCGTAGAAGCGGCGGTGCGCTTCCGCGTCGTCCTCGTCGCCGCGCAGCAGGCTCTGGTAGTAATCCCAGTGCGACGCCGCGTGGCGTTCCGGATTCATGGCCACAAAGCCGGTGTGCTGCAAAAAGCCCGGGTAAACCTTACGGCCCACGCCCGGATAATTCGGCGGCACCGTGAAGATCACGTTGTTCTCGAACCACTCGTACGAGTGCTGTGTGGCGAGCGAGTTGACCGAGGTCGGGCTTTTGCGGGCGTCGATCGGGCCGCCCATCATCGTCATGGTGCGCGGCGTGTCTTCACCGCGGCTCGCCAGCAGCGAAATGGCGGCGAGCACCGGCACGGTCGGCTGACACACCGAGATCACGTGCAGATTCTTTGCGCCGATGTGACGGATGAATTCCTGAATGTAGGCGACATAGTCGTCCAGACCAAACTCGCCGGCTTCGAGCGGCACCATGCGCGCGTCGATCCAGTCGGTCAGGTAGACCTTGTGATCCTGCAGCAGCGTTTTAACGGTGTCGCGCAGCAGCGTGGCGTGGTGTCCTGACAACGGTGCGCACACCAGCACGACCGGTTCATCTTTCAATTGGATGACAGCGTCGCTGTCGTCCGCGAAACGCTTGAAGCGCATCAGGCGGCAAAACGGCTTCTCGATGATCGTCTGTTCGATGATCGGGATGTTATGGCCGTCTTTGACAATCTGATGAAGATTGAACTCGGGCTTTTCGTAATCTTTACCAAGCCTGTAGAGCAGTTCGTAACCGGCTGAGAGGCGCGTGGCGCCAGGCACGTAGGCCAAAGGGCTGGCGGGATTCGCAAAGGATTTCGATGCGGCCTGAGCCCAGGCGGTGAGGGGGCTCAACATCGCCCGTTGGAATTCGTGCAGTTGGTAGAGCATGGGTGCTCCGTTTTAAGCGGTTCGCATGGGGCTTCGCAAACACGCCTGTGGCGTTGCAGCGGGCCAAATTGTTTGTAGGCACATTGTTTTTCGGCCGACAGTCTCGTCGATCATATCGAACAAAGCGTACTTGTGCAATGCAGCATTTTGCGCGCACACGGCACGCAAACTGTCATTAAATCATGCTACTGGCGATGTTGCCGCGCCGCTATCCGGGGTTGCAGCAGCATCAAGTTCCGTGTCTCCGGTGCCGTTATGGGAGGGGTGCCCGGTCGCCTGCGCCATGGCCTGTTCATGTTTCATCAGGTTCAGGCCGGTGTGGACCAGCGCCACGTGCGAAAACGCCTGCGGAAAATTGCCGACAAGGCGCTTCGCAGCCGGGTCGTATTCCTCCGCGAGCAAACCGACATCGTTGCAGAGCGCGAGCAGCCGTTCGTACATCGCGATCGCTTCGTCGATACGGCCTTGCAGCGCCAGGTTGTCCACCATCCAGAACGAACACGCTAGAAACGTGCCTTCTCCCGGCGGCAGGCCGTCGTCGTATTCGGTCGTGCGATAGCGCATCACGAAGCCGTCGTGCATCAGGTCGCGCTCGATCGCCGCCACGGTGCCTTTTACGCGCGGATCGTTCGGCGGCAGGAAGGCGACTAGCGGCATCAGCAGCACGCTCGCATCGAGCTGGTCGGTGCCGTAGCATTGCGAGAACGCGTTGAGCGCGGGATTCCAGGCCTTCTCGCAGACTTCCGCATGAATTTTCGCGCGGGTGGCGCGCCATTCGTCGAGCGGCCCGTCGAGCTTGAACATTTCCGCCGACTTGATGGCGCGGTCGTAGGCGACCCATGCCATGACCTTCGAGAAGGTGAAATGCTGGCGGCCGCCGCGCGTTTCCCAGATGCCTTCGTCGGGTTCCTGCCAGATCGTGTCGAGGTGCGAGAGCAGCGCGCGCTGCACGTTCCATGCGGTGTCGTCCGCCTGCAGGCCGCCGACGCGCGCCAGATGCAGCGCATTCATCACTTCGCCATAGACGTCGAGCTGGCGCTGGCCGACCGCGTTATTGCCGATCCGCACCGGTTTCGCGTCCTGATAGCCCGGCAGCCAGTCGATTTCGAATTCGGGCAGGCGCCGCTCGCCGGCGATGCCGTACATGATCTGCAACTGGTCCGGCGCACCGGCCATCACGCGGCCGAGCCAGCTGCGCCATGCGCGTGCTTCGTCGTAGTAGCCGCCGCGCATCATCGCGAGCAGCGTGATGGTGGCGTCGCGCAGCCAGCAGTAGCGGTAGTCCCAGTTGCGCGTGCCGCCGAGCTGCTCCGGCAGCGACGTAGTGGGCGCGGCGACGATGCCGCCGGTCGGCTCGTAAGCGAGCGCCTTCAGCGTGATCAGCGAGCGGCGGATCGGTTCGGCCCAGCGTCCTTCGACCGTGCTGCGCGCCGACCATTCGAGCCAATGATTCTCGGTGCGCGCCAGCGAGGTGTGCGCATCGCGCGCCGGCGGAATGCGCAGATGCGAGGCCGCATAAGCCAGCGAGAACGGCACCCGTTCGCCTTCGCTGACGGTGAATTCGGCAACTGTCTTCATGTCTTCGCCGTGCAACCCGACCGGCGTGCGCAACACGGCGGTGTCCGGTCCGACGATCGCCTTGATGCCGCTGTCGTGCTTCAGGCGGTCAACCCAGGGAATCGAGAAGCCGTAATCGAAGCGCAGCACCAGTTCCATCTTCATGGGCACCCTGCCGCGTCTGCCGACCACGAGCCGCACCATTTCCGACCAGCCGTTACCCGGCGGCATGAAATCGATCAGCGTGACGGCGCCTTCGGGCGTCTCGAAGTCAGTTTCGAGGATCAGTGTCTCGCCACGATAGCGACGCGTGATGGTCGGCGGCGTGTCCGAGACCGGCGAGATCAGCCAGCGGCCGTTTTCGGGCGTGCCGAGCAGGGCGGCGAAACAGGCGCCGGAATCGAAGCGCGGCCAGCAGAGCCAGTCGACGGATCCCTCGCGGGAAACTAGCGCGGCCGTATGGCCGTCGCCGATGAGCGCATAGTCTTCGATAAGTGCGGGCATGAGAGCGAGTCAGTAGTGCGCGCGGCGAGTCGCGCCCGCGCGAGGTGTCGTTGAAGTGTCGTTGCCTTTACCCGACTGGCTGGATGCGTTTTGGTTCATCACGCAACGCAGCAAAACGCGGGTTGGTAATTGTCAAATCAATGCCTACAATCAGATTTCATACCGACGCCCCGGAGCTTTCCGGATTATGACCCAGCCCCGCCCATGGCGCATACAGACGCCGTTTCCGAGGACTAAAGCTATGCTGAACCCGTCGAAATCTGATTGCATCACGATTCTCTCGGCCGCCAGCGAACTTGCCGACGATTCGATGCTGCCACTCGATCATGGCCGCCTGGGCCTGACCCGCAACGGCTTGATGACCGCCGCCGCCTTTCTGGTCGAACGGGCCTGTTTCCGCCGTTACCAGACAGGCGACGGCCATTATGCCGTCGGCGCGCTGTCGCTGCAGGGACGCCTGCGTCTCGACCAGCTTTCGAACGGTTGACTGACGGCGCTTTATGCACACCGGATGGTGACTTCGCCGCACTGACCGCAAGCTCACCATGCTTCGGCCGAACGAACCGTGCTTCGCCATGCCGTCCGGGTTCATCGCTTGCATCGAGCTTCACGGCCAGTTGGCGCGTGAAGCTTTCGCACATCTCATGTCCTGACTCGATGCGGGGCGCAGCCGGGCCGGCGCTGCGCCCGGTCGCGCGTTGCATGCTTGCGTAACCCTTGCGTAAGCGCTTGCCGCCGTTCAGAAGTGCGACGACCCCACGCCGAAGATCCCAATGATGCCGATGATGATCAGATAGAGCGCGACGATGTAGTTCAACAGGCGCGGCATGACGAGAATCAGAATACCGGCGATCAACGAAACCAGCGGGCCCAGACTGAGTGTGACGTTCATGAAGACTCCGTAGTGTGAGACGCGATTAAAAAAACGCCCCGTCAGGCGGGACAATTGCTACTCATGCTGCCGATTGCCGTTGACCGGATGCCGGTCGGCGGATTCGCTGCATGATCCGACACAACGCTTTTATACTTCTTTCGATAAGAACAACGCTCGACCGATTGCGCGGCAGACCAGCGACATCATGACAACCGATTCAACCAAATAACCGCTGTCCGAGGAGGTCATATGCTTCGTCGTCACCGAGCCGCCGCGATGCGTGCCGTTGCGGATTTCCACTTGCCTTCTGCTGCTGATCCCACTTCACGGCGCGTAACGCATGGTCCACTGCGCTCCGCCCGCTCGATAATAAAAGGTTTCGTGCTCATGGTCTCGATTGTTGCTTCGCATGCGTTTGCGCAAGATTCCGGCCCGGCTCCCGCCGACGGCGTCTATGACATGCTGGTCGGCACCTATACCGGCCCAAAGAGCGAAGGCCTGTACGTCTATCGCTTCGACACGAAGACGGGTGAAGCGACACGCGTCTCGGTCGCGCAGACGGTCAATCCGTCCTACCTCGTGATGAGCCGCGACCGCCGCTTCGTCTACGCGGTCAACGAAATGCCCGGCGACAACGGTCCGGCCACGCAGCGCGGCGGCATCAGCGCGTTTCGTTTCGACGCCGCGAGCGGCCAGCTGACGTTTCTCAACAAGGTCTCCTCGGACGGCAACGATCCGTGCTATCTGAGCCTTTCGCCGGACGGCAAATATTTGCTGACCGCGAACTACTCAGTCGCCGCCGATCCCGGCGGCAGCTTCGCGGTGTTCCCGTTGCAGGCCGACGGCCAGGTCGGCGCGTCGGTGCTCACCGTGCACCACGAAGGCGGCGGTCCGGTGAAGGGACGTCAGGACAACTCGCACGTTCACTCCACGGTGTTCTCGCCGGACGGCCACTATCTGTTCGCGCAGGATCTCGGCGCGGACAAGCTGTACTCATATCGCTACACGCCTGACGGAAGCCGCGGCCTGTTCGGCCCGACCGACTGGCGCTATAACCAGGAAAAAGCCGGCTCGGGTCCGCGCCATCTGGTGTTCGGCGCCGACGGCAAACACGCATACCTGACGAGCGAAATGGCCGCCACGGTCAGCACGTTCAATTACAACGACGGCAAGCTCACGCAGGTGCAAACGCTGCCGCTGACCGAACCCGGCTTCAAGGGCGCGGTGGGCGCGGCGGCGATTCATCTGTCGCCGGACGGGCGCTTTTTGTATGCCACCAATCGTGGCGACGCGAACGACATCGTGATCTTTTCGGTCGATCCCACCAACGGGCACCTGAAGAAAATCGGTCATCAGTCGAGCATGGGCAAGTCGCCGCGTGAATTCGCGATCGACCCGACCGGCAATTGGCTGATCGTCGGCAATCAGAACAGCGATACCGTGTATGTGTTCAAGCGCGATCAGCAGAGCGGTTTGCTCGAAGCGAATCCGAAGCATTTCGAACTCGGCGCGCCGGTCGATTTCAAGCTGGTTTCGCCGTCGTAACACGAGATGCCGACGACGCGGTGAAAGACGAGGCGGGTGATATCGACGCGCCGCGCGCGCGATGAAAAAACGGGCCGCTTTGTGAAGCGGCCCGATTCCTTTTTTGTGGTCGATTTCGCGGCGAGGTTGTTTGCGCTTGCGTCTTGCGGCCCTCGGAAGCGCCGGCGATCAACTGCAATCAGCGGCGTTCACCGGCCATTCGCCGCTCATTCCGCCGGCCCCGGCGCCAGCACTTCGCGGCTGCCGTTGATGCCCATCGCCGACACGAGGCCCGCGGTTTCCATCTGCTCGACGAGCCGCGCCGCGCGGTTATAACCGATGCGCAACTGCCGCTGCACCGACGAGATCGACGCGCGCCGCGTGCGCACCACGAAGGCGACCGCTTCGTCGTAAAGCGGATCGGCTTCCGCATCCGGCGACTCGCCGAACAGGTCTTGCGCCGCGCCGCCGTCGGTGGCCGGGCCGTCGAGAATACCTTCCTCGTACTGCGGCTCGCCGAACTGCTTCAGATATTCGACGATCCGATGCACTTCCTCGTCAGCGACGAACGCGCCGTGCACACGTTGTGGATAGCCGGTGCCGGGCGGCAGGAACAGCATGTCGCCCTGGCCGAGCAGCGACTCCGCGCCCATCTGATCGAGAATCGTGCGCGAGTCGATTTTTGACGATACCTGGAAGGCCACCCGCGTCGGAATATTCGCTTTGATTAGGCCGGTGATCACATCCACCGAAGGACGCTGCGTCGCCAGAATCAAATGTATGCCGGCAGCGCGAGCCTTCTGCGCGAGGCGCGCGATCAGTTCTTCGATCTTCTTGCCGGCCACCATCATCAGGTCGGCGAGCTCGTCGATCACGACCACGATAAGCGGCAGCGGCGCGAGCGGTTCGGGCGCTTCCGGCGTCAGCGAGAACGGGTTGCCGAGCTTCTTGCCCTTGGCCTCGATATCGCGGATTTTCTGGTTGAAGCCGGCTAGGTTGCGCACGCCGACCGCGGACATGAGGCGGTAGCGCTTTTCCATTTCGCCGACGCACCAGTTGAGCGCATTGGCGGCCAGCTTCATGTCGGTGACGACGGGTGCGAGCAGATGCGGAATGCCTTCGTAGACCGACAACTCCAGCATCTTCGGATCGATCATGATGAGGCGGACTTCTTCCGGCGTCGCCTTGTAGAGCAGCGAGCAGATCATCGCGTTGATCGCCACCGACTTGCCCGAACCGGTCGTGCCGGCCACCAGCATGTGCGGCGCCTTCGCCAGATCGGCGACGACCGGATGGCCGGTGATGTCCTTGCCCATGGCGAGCGTCAACTGCGAATGCGAGTTCTGATAGACGCTGGCTTCGAGGATTTCAGAGAGGCGGATCGTCTGGCGCCGGGCGTTCGGCAATTCGAGGCCCATGCAGGTCTTGCCGGGAATCGTCTCGACCACGCGGATGGACGTGAGCCCGAGGCCGCGTGACAGATCCTTCATCAAGCCGACGATCTGACTGCCGCGCACGCCGAGCGCCGGCTCGACTTCGAAGCGCGTGATGACCGGGCCGGCCGACGCGCCGACGACGGTGACCGGCACCTTGAATTCCTGCAGGCGCTGTTCGATCAGCAGGCCGGTTTCGATGAGTTTTTCTTCGGAGACTGGTTCGACGTCGATGTCCGCGGGAGCAAGCAGGTCGAGCGTGGGCAATTCGACCATCGATGCCGCGGGCGCGCGGAACTCGAAGCCGTTGGCGGGGCTGTGGCCGCGCAGGGGAGGGCGTGGTTGGACGGCGGGTTCGGTGGGCTCTGTGGCCTCGGTTGCTTCGGTTGCTTCTACGGATGGGGCCGCGTTGGTGAATGGCGCCGCGAGCGATGCCGATGCTGCCGGCGCTTGCGGTGGGATAGCGGCGTTGTCAGGACGTTCTTCAACGGCGAAAGATTCGTAGTCAGCGACATCGGATGCCACGGGCGCCGTCTGAACCGCGAAGCCCGGAAAGCGAACCACGTTCGATGCTTGCGGCGCGAGGTTCTGGGGTGGCACCGCCGTAGGCAGGTTCGACGCATGCGCGTTAGCCGACGAGCCCGAAACCTGCGGCGCGATGCTTTGCGGCGCCGCTGCGGTGCCTGGGTTCGCCGCGTGCGCGGCGGCCGGTGTCTCCGAGACGTGCGGCATGACATTCTGCGGTGGCGTTGCGGCGGTTATGTTCGCCGCGTGCCCAACGGTTGCCGAGTCCGATGCTTCAGGTACGCCTGACAGGGCAGGGGCGTGCGCCGTTTCGGTTTCGACGGGCGTGGCGGACTCGACAGCGCGCGCCATGTTCAGCGATGGCATGGCGTCATGCGTCAGGCCGGCTCCGCTCGACACACCGACGTGGCTGACACCCGGCAAGCTCGATGACGAAGCCGTGTGTTGCGCCAGTACCGCATCGAGTTCGGCTTCCCAAGGCGCGAGAGTTTTTTCGATCACCACTTCAGCAGCCGACGCAGGCGCGGCGGGCTGCGGCTCGACGAACGGCGCGGCTTCTTTCGCCTGTTCGGCAATTGCTGGCGCAGCGAACTGCCCGGCGACACGCGGTGCGATAACTTCTGAATGGTCCGCAGGCTGGCTGAGCGTCGGTGCGGTTTCAACGCTCGGACCTGTGTGATGGTCGGCGTATGTTGTCGATACAGTCGGATCGTCTTCGAACGGCGTTTCATCCTCGTGGGCCTCGCTTGCTTGCAACTGCGCAGCGAAAACCTGAAACGTCGTCGGTGTAGCGGCCGGCGGCACATACTGCGATCCAGGTGCAGGTGCAGGTGCAGGTGCAGGCGAAACAATCGACACGTGCTCAACCACTGGCGCAGTTATTGGCGCAGGCGTAGACGTAGACACAGACACTGGCGCAGACGTCGGCGCTGGCGTAACAACCGACCCGTGCTCAACCACTGGCGCCGCCGTCAACGGCGGTCGAATAATTGGCGGCTCGATCGGCCACTGCACGACAGGCTCGTGGCTCACTTCGGGCGGCGCCTCGACCACTGCTTCCATGCGCGGCGCGTCGGACGGCGCCTCTGACACGTGATCGGCCGGCGCGTTGTCTGCAGCTTCAAACGAAGGGCGATGCGCATCCGGCGTCAAAGCCGCTTCAGCCGCATCCGTCCGTGGCACATCGACAATCGACTGCTCAGGCTCGAACGACGGCGCCGCGTTCGGCGCATCCGTCACTTTCGCATTTTCCGAGCCGGTGCTGCGCGCGAGGCTCACGCCCGCAATATCGGTCCAGCGTGCGGCGTTTTCCGCGATGCTGCGAAGGGTCTCCTGGACGCTGGCAGGTGGCGTGACTTTCTGCGTCACCGGCATTGGACGTGTGTAGCTCGGTGCCGGCCGGCTCGCTGCTCGCGTCGGCGTGACTTCGTTCGAACGCGGGGCGGGCGAGAAAGCTTGCCGGGGCGCCGACGTGCGGTTGACGGAAGCCGCCGAGGCCGCTGTGTCATGGGCCATCGTCGAAGGACGGCCCGCGCCGGCCGCCGCATTTCCAACTGAACCTGCGGCGGAATGAGAGCCCACGCTGCCCGACGCGGCCCGCGCCGTTGCTGACGTATGCACCGCTGCCTGAGTTACCTTGGCCGCAGCGCCCGCAGCGCCCGCAGCGCCCGCAGCGCCCGCAGCGCCCGCAGCGCCCGCAGCGCCCGCAGCAAAAGCGCCCGCGGCTGCCGATCCCACGTGCCGTTGCTCGCCGGCCGAACGACGTCCAACCTGCGACGCGCCAACGCGAGCGGAAGCTCCAGACACCCCCGACCCTGCTGCCGCACCCGAGACCGATCCCGCCACCGATCCCGCTCCCGGCGCAGCCGCCCGCGTCCCCGACTCGCGCAACCAGCCGGCCGGCGCAACCGGTTCAGCCGGCATCCAGGCAGCCTTGTCCGCTTTGAGTGGTTGCGTCTGCATCGGCCCATGTCGCGGCGGTGTGGCCGCGGCGCCGGTGCGCAGCACCGGCTCGGCCTGCGTCGCCTGGCTGCGCGGCGCGGCCGCGCCTGTGCGCCAGCTCGCTGCACCGCTACGCGCCGCCGCATCCTTGCCCGCCACGCTCGCCGCAGCGCCAGCCGCAGCCGCGTCGCGTCCACGCGCCGGCGGACGCCAGACCGTCGGGCGCGCGTAACGACCATTGGTTTTAGGCGCCATCGTATTGGTGGCCGGCGAAACATGCGACGGCAAACCGTCATCGACGCTGCGATGACGGCGCGCTTCCTCGTCGCGTTTCGCGAGGCCGCGTGACAGGCCGAGGCCGAACGCGCCGTCGGCCCAGGCAGCGAAATCGCGCCAGCGGAAGTCGATCAGCCACGGCAGGCTGATGAAAAGCAGCGCGAGCGCCGCGAGAGGCGTGCCGATATGCCCGAGCAGATGGCCGAAGCCCGCGGCCAGCGCATGGCCGAAGCCGTTCACGCCGGCCACGCCGATCAGCGATGCCTCGAGTGTGCAGCTCGCCACCAGCACGCAGACGAAGCCGAGCCACAGCCGGATCGTGCCGGGGCCGCGCAGACCCGCGCCGCCCGGCAGAACCGACTTCACGAGACGCCACAAAAGAGGAATGAACCAGACGGCTGACCCGCCGAACCAGCCGAAAACTACCGTGTGCATACTAGACATCAACGAATGACGGACGCGCAAAAACGCAATCCGACGAGTTTAACCGGCGAAGCCCGATGCTTCGAAGGCAGACGCAAGTATGCTGGCGTCCAATTGAAAAACAGACCGGCGCGCGGCGTGCCGTCGGTGAAAAACAACGGCTGTCGGGACAGCCTTCACCCGTCATATGGACCGCCTGGCGCGCGGCGCCGCTGTGCAGCCCGCTTCGGTCAGCAGCGTGCCGAGGCGTCGATGGGAGGATCCGCGACGCGTTCATTTCGTGCTGCTGTCGAAGGTCAGCGTGTCGCCGTTGTCGAGCACCAGTTGCATCTGCTGCGGCGCGCGCATCTGCACGCCGGTGCGGTCGATGTGCGTGAGCGCATTGAGATAGGCGCCTTCGATCTGTCCGCCCGGCGTCATGCAGGCCATGCGCGTGCCGCCGAGCGTGCCGAAGCTCAGCTTGCCGTCTTTCAGCGCGTACGAGCCCATGTAACGGTTGCAGCCGGAAAAGCCGCTGGCGTGGCGCTGGCCGGTCGAGGTCGAAAGCGTGAGGGTAATCGGCGCGCCCTGGTCGGCGGACGGAATCGCGCGCGTCGTGCCGTCGGCCTGTTTCCAGGCGCTCAACACCCAACTGGTGTCGTCGAGCAGTTGCGCGGCGGCGGGATTGAATGGATCGGGCGCGGCGGCTTGCTCGTCGGGATGTTTCGGGATCGCACAGGCGCCCAACAGCGCGGCGACGCTCAACGCGGCAATGGCGGTGCGCAGATACGGGGTGAAGCGCGCAATACGTCGCGCGGAGGAGCTTTGGAGCATGGCGTCGTTCCTCTTCAAACTGGCGAAGGCGTAAGGGTAACGCACTAAGCTCGCCGCACGCGAGAGCAACGGCACGCGAAAGCGCTGATTCGGAGCGCCGCGGCGCCCTTGCGCGCCGCCTTCTTGCTACGCCGTTGCCCTGCACGCGTGAAGCATGGTGCGGCCGCCGCGAGCAAGGCGCGGCGAGGGGCCCGCATGTTAACATCGTGCTCTACCCAATCCCACCCTCATCCGACTTTTATCTGGAGACCTCATGCAGATCGGCCAACGGATCGGCACACCCCTTTCTGAATCCGCCACGCGCGTCATGCTGCTCGGCGCCGGCGAGCTCGGCAAGGAAGTGATCATCGCGCTGCAGCGGCTGGGCGTCGAAGTGATTGCCGTCGACCGTTACCCGAATGCGCCGGGTCACCAGGTGGCGCACCGCGCGCACGTGATCGACATGACCGACCGCGCCGCGCTGCGCGCGCTGGTCGAACAGGAGCGCCCGCACCTGATCGTCCCCGAGATCGAGGCAATCGCGACCGACGCGCTCGCGGCCGTTGAAAGCGACGGTCTCGCCGAAGTGATCCCGACCGCGCGCGCCACGCAGCTCACCATGAACCGCGAAGGCATCCGCCGTCTCGCCGCTGAGGAACTCGGCTTGCCGACCTCGCCGTACGCCTTCGCCGATTCGCTCGACGAACTGCGCGCGGGCATCGCCAAAGTCGGGTATCCGTGTGTGGTGAAGCCGGTCATGTCGTCGTCGGGCAAGGGGCAGTCGGTACTGCGCAGCGACGCCGACGTCGAACCCGCATGGCAATACGCGCTGGCCGGCGGCCGCGTGAATCACGGCCGCGTGATCGTCGAAGGCTTTATCGACTTCGAATACGAAATCACGCAATTGACCGTGCGCGCCATCGATCCGGCAAGCGGCGAAGTCAGCACGTATTTCTGCGACCCGATCGGCCACGTGCAAGTGGCCGGCGACTACGTCGAATCGTGGCAGCCGCAGCCCATGAGCCCGCTCGCGCTGGAACGTTCGCGCGAGGTCGCGCACAAGGTGACGGCCGCGCTCGGCGGCCGCGGCCTGTTCGGCGTGGAACTTTTCGTGCGCGGCGATGACGTATGGTTTTCGGAAGTGAGTCCGCGTCCGCACGACACGGGTCTCGTCACGCTGTGCTCGCAACGCTTTTCGGAATTCGAATTGCACGCGCGCGCGATTCTCGGTTTGCCGGTGGATACGTCGCTGCGGGCGCCGGGTGCGTCGGCGGTGATTTACGGCGGGCTCGACGAGGCAGGCATTGCCTTCGAAGGCGTCGCCGCGGCATTGGCGGTGCCGAACGCGGACTTGCGTCTGTTCGGCAAGCCGGAGAGTTTCATCAAGCGCCGCATGGGCGTGGCGCTCGCCACTGGCGAGAACACGGACGAAGCCCGTTCGCGCGCGAAGCAGGCCGCGGCGGCGGTGCGGCCTGTGTCGGCAAAGTAGGGCACGGCGCAACGCACGGCGAACGCTGTACTGAAGCGATTTGCCATGCGCTGCCCGACCCGCGTGCCCGGCACCATTGCCGCGCGCGCAATCCGAATGGTTGGGCTCATCGGGCTCATCGGAGTAAAGGTACGTATGGCGCTGGAAATCCGCAACACCACGCGGCGCGGTTGGACCGGCCGTGTCGGCACACTCGGCGTGCTGCTCGCGCTGTGCGCGGGATTGTCGGGATGCGGCCTCGCGGCGGCGCCGTGCCGGGTCGCCTCGGCAGGCTTGAAGATCGTGCCGCTGGTGGGGCATGTCGCCGCTGCGCCGACCGACGCGTGCGCCGACGTGATCGATCCATAACCGATCCGTCGTCGGACGTTTAGCCGCAGCGCGAGGCGCAATAGGCGGCGCGTCACCCGTGTTAGATTGGTAGCAACGATCGAGGCATCTAATGAAGAAATGGCTTGTTGCAGTCGCCACGGCGGCGGGTCTCGCGGCGCTATACAGTGAGGCGTGGGCCGCGCCGTTGCAGTTCTCCGAGATTCAGACCAAAAACCGTCAGACGCACAAATACACCTGCGCGACCGGCAAGATCCTGCAAGTCACCTACTGGAACACGGCGAACGGCCAAAGCTTCGCGCTCGTTCCGGTGAAGGGCAAGCAACTGCTGTTCGTCAACACGCTGTCGGCGTCCGGCGCGAAATATCAGGCCGGCAGCTACACGTGGTGGACCAAGGGCCCGCGCGCCGACCTGTATGACGCCATGGCCGGCCAAGACGCGCCGCCCATGCTTTCCGACTGCATCGCCATCAATCGCTGAGTGCGACATATGGCGGCATTCTCCACCCATGCCGCCGTTTCTTCTTTCCCCCTGCCTTGCGGCGTTGTCCGCCGGCGCACACCGTTTCCATTCGAGTAGTAAGCTGTCCCGCATGGCATTACCGCCGTGCCGCCGCGTCATGCCATCGTAGTCATGCCGGGCATTGCCGGCGTGGCCGGCGTCGTTTTCGATCGTCCGTTTTTGATCGCCAGTTTCCGGGCCCCGGCGACGGGGTCGCGGCCCGCGTCCGTATCATCAAGCGAGACCCTCAATGAAAGCATCGGACCTGTTCGTCAAATCGCTGGAAGCCGAAGGTGTCGAGTACGTGTTCGGCATTCCCGGTGAAGAAAATCTCGATCTGCTCGAATCGCTGCGCCGCTCGAAAATCCGTCTGATCCTCACGCGCCACGAACAGGCGGCCGGCTTTATGGCCGCCACGTACGGCCGTCTCACCGGGCGCACGGGAGTGTGTCTGGCCACCCTCGGGCCGGGCGCGACCAACTTCGTGACCGCCGCGGCCTACGCGCAACTCGGCGGCATGCCGATGCTGATGGTCACCGGGCAAAAGCCGATCAAGTCGAGCAAGCAAGGACATTTTCAGATCGTCGACGTGGTGCGCATGATGGAGCCGCTCACCAAGTACACGCGGCAGATCGTATCGATCGCCAATATTCCGGCGATGGTGCGCGAGGCGGTTCGTCAGGCGGAGGAAGAGCGGCCGGGCGCCACGCACCTTGAATTGCCCGAAGACGTCGCGCATGAAGAAGGCGACGGCAAGCCGATTCCGAAGAGCTACAGCCGCCGTCCCGTCGCCGAGGAAAAAGCCGTGGCGCGCGCGGTCGAGGCGATCACCAGCGCGAAGCATCCGTTGCTGATGATCGGCGCGGGCGGCAATCGCAAGACCACCACCAAGATGCTGCGCGAATTCGTCGACCAGATCGGCATTCCGTTCTTCACGACGCAGATGGGCAAGGGCGTGATCGACGAATCGCATCCCATGTGGCTCGGCAATGCGACGCTCTCCGACGGCGACTTCGTGCACCGCGCGATCGATCACGCGGACTGCATCATCAACGTGGGTCACGACGTGATCGAGAAGCCGCCGTTTTTCATGCGCAGCGGCGACACGGGCGAGAAAACGGTGATTCACGTCAACTTTCTCGGCGCGGAAGTGGACACCGTGTACTTCCCGCAGATCGAAGTGGTCGGCGATATCGCCAACGCGGTGTGGCAACTCAAGGAAAGCCTCAAGGAGCGGCAGGAGCATTGGGACTTCACGCGGTTCAAGGAAATCAAGGAGCACTTCGAGGCGCATCTGGCCAAAGGCCAGCACGACGACCGCTTTCCCATGTATCCGGTGCGCGTCGTCAACGACGTGTACGAGACCACGCCGGTGGACGGCATCGTGTGTCTGGATAACGGCATGTACAAGATCTGGTTCGCCCGCTACTACCGCGCCCACGAACCGAATTCGCTGCTGCTCGACAACGCGCTGGCTTCGATGGGCGCGGGCTTGCCGTCCGCGATCGCCACCAAAATCGTGCACCCGGACCGCAAGGTCATGGCCGTGTGCGGCGACGGCGGCTTCATGATGAACTCGCAGGAACTGGAAACGGCGGTGCGTCTGAAGCTGGATCTGGTGATCCTGATCGTGCGCGACGACGCCTTCGGCATGATCCGCTGGAAGCAGGAAAACATGAACTTCCCGGACTACGGCATGACGCTGAGCAATCCGGATTTCGTCGCGTATGCAGAGAGCTACGGGGCGAAGGGGCACCGCATCGAAACGGCGGGGGAATTCGCGCCGCTGCTGCGCGAATGTTTCGCCACGCCCGGCGTGCATGTGATCGATCTGCCGATCGACTATTCGGACAACGAGCGCGTGCTGAATCGCGAAATCAAGCGGCTTTCAGCGCAATTGTGAAGGCATCGGATCAAGGAGACGCGTCATGTTGCAGAAGACTTACCCGTACTACCTGGCGAACGTTGCGGTGGCCGCCAACACAGACCTCGAAGTCACCGATAAATTCAGCGGCGAAGTCGCCACCCGCGTCGCGATGGCCGACGCCGCCGCGATCGACAAAGCGATCGGCCATGCCGTCGACGCCATGCCCGCTTTGCGCGCCTTCCCGCCGTTCAAGCGCCAGGCGGTGCTCGAACATTGCGTGAAGCGCTTTCGTGAGCGCTACGACGAACTGGCGCTTGCGCTGTGCATCGAAGCCGGCAAGCCGATCAACGACTCGAAAGGCGAGGTCACGCGCCTGATCGATACGTTCAAGGTGGCGGCGGAGGAATCGGTGCGCATCGACGGCGAGATCGTCAATCTGGAGATATCGCCGCGCGCCAAGGGTTATCACGGCTATGTGAAGCGCGTGCCGATCGGCCCGTGTTCGTTTATTTCACCGTTCAATTTTCCGTTGAACCTGACCGCCCACAAGGTCGCGCCGGCTATCGCGGCGGGCGTGCCGTTCGTGTTGAAGCCGGCGAGCCGCACGCCGGTCGGCGCGCTCATAATGGGCGAGATTCTGGCGGAAACCGACCTGCCGAAAGGCGCGTTCTCGATTCTTCCGGCCCACCGCGACGGCGCCGATCTGTTCACCACCGACGAGCGCTTCAAATTGCTGTCCTTCACCGGCTCGCCCGCGGTGGGATGGGATCTGAAGAAGAAAGCCGGCAAGAAGAAGGTGATCCTGGAACTGGGCGGCAACGCGGCCGCGATCGTCGACGGCGATCAGGGCGACAAGCTCGACTATGTGGTCGACCGGCTCGCGTTCGGCGCGTTCTACCAGTCAGGGCAGAGCTGTATCGGCGTGCAGCGGATTCTGGTCCATGCAAAGGTCTACGATGCGCTGCGCGAGAAGCTGATCGCGAAGACGAAGACGCTGGTGATGGGCGATCCGAAAGACGAGAAGACCTTCGTCGGGCCGATGATCTCCGAATCGGAGTCCAAACGCCTCGCCGGCTGGATGGAAAGCGCGGTCCAGGCGGGCGCGAAAATCATCGCGGGCGGCAAGGTGGACGGCGCGATGTTCGAAGCCACGCTGCTCGAAGGCGTGAAACGCGACACGGATCTGTATCGCAAGGAAGCTTTCGGGCCGGTGGCGATCCTGGAGCGCTTCGACGATTTCGGCGCCGCGCTCGCAACCGTCAACGACAGCGACTTCGGGTTGCAAGCGGGCGTGTTCACGGATTCGCTCGCGCATGCGCATCGCGCGTGGGACGAACTCGACGTGGGCGGCGTGGTGATCAACGACGTGCCCTCGTTCCGGGTCGACAACATGCCGTATGGCGGCGTGAAGGATTCCGGGCTGGGGCGCGAAGGCGTGCGCTACGCGATCGAGGACATGACCGAACTGCGCCTGATGGTGATGCGCGAGACGTGGTGAGGCGCCGAACCCACACGCTGTCACACAACTGTCGTCCCCACAAACTACGCTGCGAGCGGGGCGCACCACGGCTTTGCCGCGATTCTCCGGCGGCTGCGGAGCGTCTCGGCGGCTAGCTTTCGCGGACGTAAGCAGAAAGCCGCCGCATGCGCCATGAGTGTTTTTGCTGAAGTGCTACAATACCGGCCTTTCCGGCGGGTGTTTCCGCCGGCCGGAGCCGGCCGCAATTTTTCCCGCCGTACCGACAGTACCAACGGGTCCCGTGCGGAACGCCGTGGCTCCGCCTTCATCACAATGCCCTCTGCGGTTCCGACCGCTACCGCGCGCACGCGCGAAGCGCATTTTTAGCGAAAGCCACCATGTCCGACACAGCCGTCACGCCCAGTACTGCGACTTTTGATCAATTCGGCCTCGCGCCCGACATCCTGAAAGCCGTCAAAGAGTCGGGCTACACCATCCCCACGCCGATCCAGGAGCAGGCGATCCCTGTCGTGCTGGCCGGCCGTGACATGATGGGCGCCGCGCAAACCGGCACCGGCAAGACCGCGAGCTTCTCGCTGCCGATCATCCAGCGTTTGCTGCCGCAGGCCAGCACGAGCGCTTCGCCCGCGCGTCACCCGGTGCGCGCGCTGATCCTCACGCCGACCCGCGAACTGGCTGACCAGGTCGCCGCGAACGTGCAGGCGTATGCGAAACACACCGCGCTGCGTAGCGCGGTGGTGTTCGGCGGTGTGGATATGAATCCGCAATCCGAGCAACTGCGCCGCGGCGTCGAGATTCTGATCGCCACGCCGGGCCGTCTGCTCGATCACGTGCAACAGAAAACGGCCAATCTCGGCCAGGTGCAGATCCTCGTGCTCGACGAAGCCGACCGCATGCTCGACATGGGCTTCCTGCCGGATCTGCAGCGCATCCTGAACCTGCTGCCGAAAGAACGTCAAACCCTGCTGTTTTCGGCCACGTTCTCGGGCGAAATCAAGAAGCTTGCCGCCACGTATCTGCGTGACCCGCAGACCATCGAAGTCGCGCGCAGCAACTCGACCGCAACCAACGTGACGCAGGTCGTGTACGAAGTCGCCGAGGGCGACAAGACCGGTGCGGTCGTGCAACTGATTCGCGAACGCGGTCTCAAGCAGGTGATCGTGTTCTGCAACAGCAAGATCGGCGCGAGCCGTCTCGCGCGCAGCCTCGAGCGCGACGGCGTGGTTGCGACCGCGATTCACGGCGACCGCACGCAGAATGAGCGGATGCAGGCGCTCGACGCGTTCAAGCGCGGCGAGATCGAAGCGCTGGTGGCAACGGACGTCGCCGCGCGCGGCCTGGATATCGCCGAATTGCCGGCGGTGATCAACTTCGATCTGCCGTTCAATGCGGAAGACTACGTGCACCGGATCGGCCGTACTGGCCGCGCGGGTGCTTCGGGCGATGCGCTGTCGCTGTGCAGCCCGAACGAGCGCAAGCAGTTGGCCGATATCGAGAAGCTGATCAAGCGTCCGCTGGACGTGCAACGCCTGACGGTGGAAGCGCCGGTGCGGCATCATCATGAAGAACGCGCGCCGCGTCGCGAGCGCAGCAGCGACGGGCGTGAGGATCGCGGCAGCCGTCGTCGCACGGGTGCGTCGTCGTCGGGTTCGTACGACCGGCCGCATCATCATCGCGCGCAGCCCGTGGATGATTTCTTCCTGAAGCCTTATGAGCCGTCGCCTTCTTCGGTTCGCAAGATCGAGGAGGCCGCTGCTTCCGCCGCGCCGCAGAAGGCGGCGTCCAAGCAGCCGCTGGCAGCGCTGCTGGGCGGGTTTGGGATGCCGCGGAAGTCGTCCTCGTCTACCTGATTTGTAGTTCGCTGCTTGCGGCTCGGTTTATCTCAAGGGACCGGGCTCGGGCGCAAGCAGGGCGCCGTTTGAAGCGCGGCAAAATTTGAAGCGTGTCGAATACTTACGCCGCACCGCACGCCGTGCCGGTTGCCGCAGCCGGTTTGCGCAATGCGGGCCGCGCACGGCAAGATTTTCAGACGCGAATCGCGTT
This sequence comes from Paraburkholderia sp. BL17N1, assembly GCF_003634175.1. Classification (NCBI taxonomy): domain Bacteria; kingdom Pseudomonadati; phylum Pseudomonadota; class Betaproteobacteria; order Burkholderiales; family Burkholderiaceae; genus Paraburkholderia; species Paraburkholderia sp. BL17N1. The sequence goes on along the minus strand of NZ_RBIW01000001.1, from coordinate 150,073 downwards.
CACGCTTTCGGTAAGCCCATCCGTTTTGACCATGCTGCCGTGGCGGCAGCATAAAAGCCGTCTAGCGTCGTATAGGTCGCAGCGTTTCCCAGATCGAGCCCAAGATGCCGTGCCGCGGCGCTCAGCGCTTCAAGCGGCTTGTCATGGTCCAGTGCTGTGGCTCCGTTCTGCTTGCTGAGTTTTTCGCCCTCTTCATTCGTGACGACGGGCACATGCAGATATTCAGGTGTCGGCACGCCCAGGCAGCGCTGCAAATAGATCTGCCTGGCCGTTGAATCCATCAAATCCGCGCCGCGCACGATGTGCGTGATGCCCGCGTCCGCGTCGTCGACGACCACCGCCAGTTGATACGCCCATTGGTCGTCCGCGCGCTTCAGCACGAAGTCGCCGACCTCGGTGGCCAGATTCTGCGTCTGTTTGCCTTGCCAGCGGTCTTCGAACGTGATGATCGCCGGGTTGCCGTCCGGCACGCGCAAGCGCCATGCGCGCGCCGGTTTGCCGTGCAGGCCGTTGCGGCAGGTGCCGGGATAGGCGAGCGTCGTATTGCGCGTGTGCGCGTTGAGCAGCGAGTCGGCGATTTCCTTGCGCGTGCAGCCACATGGATAAATCACGCCCGTCGCTTTCAATTGCTCCAGTGCTTCCTGATAGCGCGCCATCCGCGTGCTTTGCCAGACTGGCGATTCGTCCGCATGCATGCCGAAGCGTTGGAGCGTGGCGAGGATGTCTTCCGCGGCGCCGGGCACAGTGCGCGGGCCGTCGATGTCTTCAACGCGAACGAGCCATGCGCCGCGATGAGCACGTGCGTCCAGCCAGCTTGCGAGCGCGCTGACCAGCGAGCCGAAGTGCAATGGCCCGGTGGGCGAGGGCGCGAAACGTCCGCGATAGGTCATGGGCCAGTGGTGGCGTGGTACGCCGCCGCCATCACGCGGCGCGCGCCGCCTTGCCGTCCGGATGGCATTCCGGACACGTCTTGCCCGCCACGTACAGCGGCGATTCTTGCGCTTGCGGCGGAACCACCGCGCGGCAGCCGAAGCATTGCGTGGTCTTGCTAGGTTCGAGCTGCGGATTGAGCGCGGTGCGGTAGTCGAACACGAAGCAGTCGCCGTGATAATGCGCGCCGCCCACTTCCTCGAAGTACTTCAGGATGCCGCCTTCGAGTTGGTATACGTTCTCGATGCCGACTTCCTTCATGTGGATCGCGGCCTTCTCGCAGCGAATCCCGCCCGTGCAAAACGACACGACCGTCTTGCCTTCCAAGTCCGCGCGATTGTGCTCGATCACTTCGGGAAACTCGCTGAATTTCGTAATGCGGTAATCGAGCGCGTTGTCGAATGTGCCGACGTCGACCTCGAACGCGTTGCGCGTGTCGAGCATCACGACTGGACGGCCCTGGTCGTCGTGACCGCGGTCCAGCCAGTTTTTCAGCGTGGGCGCGTCGACGAACGGCGCGCGGCCGAGTTCCGGCCGGATGGCCGGCTTCTTCATCGTGATGATCTCGCGCTTGAGCTTGACCAGCATACGGGTGAACGGCTGCTTGTCCGACAGGCTTTCCTTGAACTGCAGATTCACGAACTTGCCTTCGAACAGCGCGTCGTGGCGAATGTAGTGGATGAAGGCGTCGGTGTTTTCGCGCGTGCCGGCGACGAACAGGTTAATGCCTTCCGGCGCGAGCAGAATGGTGCCCTTCAGGCCGAGCGCATTGCAGCGTTCCGTGACGAACGGGCGCCATGCAGCGGTGTCTTCGATAGTCGCGAAATGATACGAAGAGAGATTAACGATACTCATGAGTGTCCAGCGGTAAGAAGTGACCGGCCTCGCGGAAAACGGGGCGCATTGGGCTGCCCGCCTTCAAACGCCATGCGGCGCGGCCACGTCGAATAGGGCGAAACCCGTATTATCCCTCAAGCCGGCGCTTTACCCGACTCGGCGGAATGGGCAACGGTTTGCGGTAGCGCAAATCGTTCGTCAACTTGCTGTCGATTCGCTCTGCGCGAGCGTCCGTTCGCGTGCCCGGCCAACGTAGAAGCGCCTGTGCAAGGGGCTTGCCAATATGTGTCCTAAGCTGATCGGCTAACGCGCTGCTTTGGCCTGAAAACTCCTGAAGGGTGGAGTTACAATGTCGCCCATGTCAGATCCCCGCTTCGTTCATCTCCGCGTTCACTCCGAATTTTCGATTGCCGACGGCATCGTGCGTCTTGACGACATCGTCAAGGCCGCGGCCAAAGACGGTCAGGGCGCGCTCGCCCTCACCGATCTCGGCAACGCCTTCGGCCTCGTCCGTTTCTACAAGGAAGCCCGCGGCAAAGGGGTCAAACCCATTGCCGGCTGCGACGTCTGGATCACCAATCCGGACGACCGTGACAAGCCTTCCCGATTACTGCTGCTAGTGAAAGACCGGCGCGGCTATCTGAATCTGTGCGAACTGCTCAGCAAGGCCTCGCTCACGAATCAGTATCGCGGCCGCGCAGAGGTCGAGGCGAGCTGGCTGGAATCCGGTCTCGGCGAAGGGCTGCTCGCTTTGTCCGGCGCGCAGCAGGGCGACATCGGTCTCGCGCTCGCGGCGGGCAACGAAGAAGCGGCAAAGCGCAACGCGTTGCATTGGGCGAAAGTGTTCCCGGGCGGCTTCTATATCGAGTTGCAGCGCTGTGGTCTGCCCGGCGGCGAGCAGTATGTGCAGCAGGCGGTCGCGCTCGCGGCGTCGCTGAAATTGCCGGTGGTCGCCACACACCCCATGCAGTTCATGACGCCGGACGACTTCACCGCGCACGAAGCGCGCGTGTGCATTTCCGAAGGCGACATTCTGGCGAATCCGCGCCGCTCAAAGCGCTTTACGTCCGAGCAGTACTTCCGCACACAGGAAGAGATGGCGGCGCTGTTCGCGGACATTCCGTCGGCGCTCGCCAACTCGGTTGAAATCGCCAAGCGTTGCAACCTCACGCTCGAACTCGGCAAACCCAAGCTGCCGCTGTTCCCGACGCCCGACGGCATGTCGCTCGACGACTACCTCGTGCAGCTGTCGAAAGAGGGGCTCGAAAAGCGTCTCGAGCAGTTGTATCCCGACGCGGCCGAGCGCGAAGCGCAACGCGAAACGTATTACGCGCGCCTCGAATTCGAGTGCGGCACGATCATCAAGATGGGCTTTCCCGGCTACTTCCTGATCGTGGCGGACTTCATCAACTGGGCCAAGAACAACGGCGTGCCGGTCGGACCGGGCCGCGGTTCAGGCGCGGGTTCGCTGGTCGCGTACGCGCTCGGCGTGACCGACCTCGATCCGCTGCGCTACAACCTGCTGTTCGAACGTTTCCTGAATCCGGAGCGGGTGTCCATGCCCGACTTCGACATCGACTTCTGCCAGCACGGCCGCGATCGCGTGATCCAGTACGTGAAGGAAAAGTACGGTGCGGACGCCGTGTCGCAGATCGCCACCTTCGGCACGATGGCGGCAAAGGCGGCGGTGCGCGACATCGGCCGGGTGCTCGATCTCGGCTACATGTTCACGGACGGCATTGCCAAGCTGATTCCGTTCAAGCCGGGCAAGCACGTCACGATTGCTGACGCGATGAAGGAAGAGCCGCTCCTGCAGGAGCGTTTCGACAACGAAGACGAAGTGCATCAGCTGCTCGAACTCGCGCAGCGCGTGGAAGGGCTGACGCGTAACGTCGGCATGCACGCGGGCGGCGTGCTGATCGCGCCCGGCAAGCTGACTGATTTCTGCCCGCTGTATACGCAGGGCGATGAAAGCGGCGTCGTGAGCCAGTACGACAAGGACGACGTCGAAGCCGTCGGCCTCGTGAAGTTCGACTTTTTGGGTCTGACCACGCTCACGATTCTCGACTGGGCCGAGCGCTATATCCGCCGTCTCGATCCGTCGAAGCAGGACTGGTCGCTCGGGCAGGTGCCGCTCGACGATCCGGCGTCGTTCTCGATATTGAAGAAAGCGAATACGGTCGCCGTGTTCCAGCTGGAAAGCCGCGGCATGCAAGGCATGCTGAAAGACGCGCAGCCTGACCGCTTCGAGGACATCATCGCGCTGGTCGCGTTGTACCGTCCTGGCCCAATGGATCTGATTCCGAGCTTCTGCGCGCGTAAGCACGGCCGGGAAGTGGTGGAGTATCCGGATCCGCGCGTCGAATCTGTTCTGAAAGAGACCTACGGCATCATGGTCTACCAGGAGCAGGTGATGCAGATGGCGCAGATCATCGGCGGCTACTCGCTGGGTGGCGCCGACTTGCTGCGTCGCGCGATGGGTAAGAAGAAGGCCGAGGAAATGGCCGAGCATCGCGAGTTGTTCCGTCAGGGCGCCGCGAAGAACGGACTGACCGCGGAAAAAGCCGACGAAATTTTCGACTTGATGGAGAAGTTCGCGGGTTACGGCTTCAACAAGTCGCACGCGGCCGCATATGCGCTGCTCGCGTACTACACCGCGTGGCTGAAGGCGCACCATCCGGCGGAATTCATGGCGGCGAATATGTCGCTCGCCATGGACGACACGGACAAGGTCAAGATCCTGTTCGAAGACTGTCTCACGAACAAGATGGCAGTGCTGCCGCCGGACGTGAACCTGTCCGCGTACCGCTTCGAGCCGGTTGCCGAGCCTGACGGCAAGCGTTCGAAAACGATCCGTTACGGCCTCGGCGCAATCAAGGGCAGCGGCCAGAATGCCATCGAGGAAATCCTGCGCGCGCGTGAAGAAGGTCCGTTCATCGACATCTTCGATTTCTGCAACCGGGTCGACCGCCGCATCGTCAATCGCCGCACGGTCGAAGCTTTGATCCGCGCCGGCGCATTCGACACCTTGCATGCGAATCGCGCGCAACTGATCGCGTCCGTGTCGCTCGCCATGGAAGCCGCCGAGCAGGCGAGCGCCAATGCCTTGCAGGCGGGTCTGTTCGACATGGGCGACGCGCCCTCGCAAGGTCATGAACTGGTGGACGAAGCGGAGTGGCCGGAAAAGAAGAAGCTGCAGGAAGAGAAGGCCGCGCTCGGCTTCTACCTGTCGGGCCATCTGTTCGACGCCTACAAGGGCGAAGTGCGCCGCTTCGTGCGCCAGAAGATCGGCGAACTGAAGGAAGGACGCGACAAGCTGATCGCGGGCGTGATCGCATCGCTGCGCACGCAGATGACCCAGCGGGGCAAGATGTTGATCGCGTTGCTCGACGACGGCACCGGCCAGTGCGAAGTCACGGTGTTCAACGAAACGTTCGAGGCGCACAAGCAGCTGTTCAAGGAAGACGAACTGCTGGTCGTGCAAGGCCAGGCGCGTAACGACGCGTTCACGGGCGGTATCCGCTTCACCGTCGACACGGTCATGGACCTCGGCCGTGCGCGCTGCCGTTATGCGGAGGCGGTCAAGGTGCAGATGAACGGCAATGCGGACGCGCTGGCGTTGCGTCGCGTGCTCGAAGCGCACAGCGCGGGCAAGGACGAACCGCAAGCGGTCGCGGCGCCGGCGGCTTCATCGCGAGGTGGAAATGGCGGAAATGGCGGCGGCCGTAATGGCGGTGGCTATGGCGGAGGTGGCCAGCGTCAGGCGGTACAAATCCCGAACGGGCTTGCCGTTCAGGTGGTCTATCGCAGCCAGAACGCGGAAGGCGAAATGCGTCTGGGCGACGCATGGCGCGTGAAGCCGACAGATGAACTGCTCGCAGCGTTGCGCGGTGAGTTTGCGGGAAGTTCGATCGAGATCGTCTATTGATCGGTCGGGAGGCCTGCGCGGCTTAAGTCTCACGACCTATCGCCGCGCCTTCTTCCCCAGCCGCGCCAGCTTCAAAAACCGGTAATACACCGTCTCCGCATTGAAGATCGCGATCATGAAACCGGCGCGGCCGTCCAGAAAACCACGCCGCAACAAGTAAGTCCGCACGAACGCCCACGCACCGCGCCCGAGTGCCTTGCCGAAGCTGCCGCGCTGACCTGCCGCATGACGTTGCTGGGCGCCCGCTGTCGAATACGCGTCGAGCTTGCGCAACACGCCTTCGAAGTCCTCGTAGGAGTAATGCATCAGCTTGCCGGTGAGCCGCTGCGCAGGCGTGTCGAACACCAGCCGCTCGTGCACGAGGTCGTCGGAGAATCGCGCGGCGCCGCGTTTGAAGAGGCGCGGAATCCAGTCCGGATACCAGCCGCTGTGATGAATCCAGTGGCCGCAAAACCTCGACAAACGGTCTACCGCGTAGACATCGGCAGTGGGGGCCACCAGCGCCGCGCGAATCGCCGACGCCAGTTCCGGCGAGACGATTTCATCGGCATCGATCGACAGAATCCAGTTCGTGCCGAGCGCGTCGACCGCGCGATTCTTTTGCGGGCCGAAGCCCGGCCAATCGGTCTGTTCGATCACGCGAGCGCCGTGCGCGCGTGCGATCTCGGCGGTGCCGTCGGTGCTGCCGCCGTCGATCACGACGATCTGATCGGCGAAGGCCACGGCTTGCAGGCATTCAGCCAGCCGCGCCGCCGCGTTTTTAGTGATGATGGCGACGCCGAGGGTGGTTTCTTGCATACGTGAGTAGCGTAAGGGCGGAGTGACGGAGCGAAGCGCGCAGGCAAGCCGCGCGAAACGAGTCGCACCGGGAGTATACACAGCCGGCTTCTAACCGCCGACGCTCACCCCCAAGCGTTTACAATGCTCCTTTTCGATATTCCGCCCGGCCGGCATTCCGTCCACCGCGCGGCTGCCGTTCCGCCTTCTCAGAGGATTCCTTGAGCGCGAAGCCAACGTTAAGCAAACCCATCGGTTCAGGCGAGGCGTCGTCGGCCGCCGTCGTCTTTAAACGGCTGTGGCCGTATATCCAGCCGCTGATCTGGGTTCTCCTCGGCGCAATCGTCGCAATGGCCGTCAGCGCCGCCACCGACGCGGCGATCCCAGCCTTGCTCAAGCCTCTGCTGGACAAGGGCTTCGGCGCGCACGCCAACGACAAGACCAAGTGGTTCGTGCCCGCCGCGGTGATCGGCCTCGCCCTGGTTCGCAGCCTGTCGCAATACGCGTCCGGCTATCTGCTCGCCTACGTGACGAACAAGATCCTGCTCGACCTGCGCCTGAAGATGTTCAGCCGCATGATTCACACGAGCGTCGCCTTCTTCCAGCGCGAAACCGCGAGTACGGTCATCAATGCGATCGTCTTCGAAGTGAACCAGATTCTCAACGTGCTGCTGAGCGTGCTGGTCACGCTGGTGCGCGATTCGCTCACTGTTGTCTTCCTGCTCGGCTATCTGTTCTATCTGAACTGGCGTTTGACGCTGATCGTCGCGGTGCTGCTGCCGGCCATCGGCTGGCTGGTCGGCAAGATCAACCGTCGTTTGCGCCGTCTGAACCGCGAGCATCAGTTGCTGACCAACGAGCTTTCGTACATCGTCGAAGAGTCGGTGGGCGGCTACAAGGTCGTCAAGGTGCACAACGGCGAGCAGTACGAGATGGACCGCTTCGAGGCGATGAGCAAGCGTCTGCGCGGCTACGCCATGCGCATGACCGTGTCCGGCGGCCTTGCGCAGCCGTTGACGCAGTTCCTTGCGTCGATCGCGCTCGCCGTCGTGATCACGATCGCGGTGGTGCAGTCGTCGTCGGATCAGACCACGGTCGGCGGCTTCGTCGCCTTCGTCACGTCGATGCTGCTGATCATCTCGCCGCTCAAGCATCTGATGGATGTGAACCAGCCGCTGCAACGCGGCATGACGGCGTGCGAACTGATCTTCGGTCTGATCGACGAGCCGTCCGAGCCGGCAGGCGGCGGCAAGCCGCTCGAGCGCGCGCGCGGCGAAGTGGAATTCCGCGACGTCTCGTTCAACTACAGCGCTAACGCGACACACAACCGCCACACGCTCGACCAGGTGTCGTTCAAGGTGGCGCCGGGCGAAATGGTCGCGCTCGCGGGCCCGTCGGGCAGCGGCAAGACCACGCTGGTGAATCTGCTGCCGCGCTTTTTCGATCCGACCGCCGGCCAGATCCTGGTCGACGGCGTGGCGATCCCCGAATACGATCTGCACGCGCTGCGCAGCCAGATCGCGATGGTGAGCCAGGACGTGGTGCTGTTCAACGATACGGTCGCCAATAACGTCGCCTACGGCCAAACCGCCGATCCCGACAAGGTCAAGGCGGCGCTGCGCGCGGCCAACCTGTGGGATACCGTCGAGGCCATGCCGAAAGGCATCGACACATTGGTCGGCGACAACGGCTTGATGCTCTCGGGCGGCCAGCGGCAGCGTCTGGCAATCGCGCGCGCGATCTACAAGGACGCGCCGATCCTGATCCTCGACGAGGCGACCTCGGCGCTGGATTCCGAGTCCGAGCGGCACGTGCAGGCGGCGCTGGAAACCTTGATGAAGGGCCGCACGACACTCGTCATCGCGCACCGCCTCTCGACCATCGAGCGCGCCAACCGGATTCTCGTCATGGAGGCGGGGCGCATCGTCGAGAGCGGCAGCCATCGTGAACTGCTGGCGCGGGACGGGCTGTACGCGCATCTGCACCGCATCCAGTTCCAGCAGACCACGGCCTGACGCGCGCGACACGTCGTTCCGCCATTCGGCTTTCCATTCACGCGGCCCGCTGGCCCGGACCGCGCATGACTTCCCCCTTAACATTTGACGAGGCGCAGGCGCGCGCGGTCTGAATGAAGAAACTTGGACTCTCCAGTAACGCCCTGCGGCACAGCGGCGGGCTCGAGCGCTACGCCATGGATCTGGTGCGAGGCTTGGCCGCGCTCGGCGTCGAACCGGCTTTCTTCGCGCGCCGCTTCGACGCGTCGTTGCCCGAATTCAAACTGGTCGAGCCGCACCGTATCAACGTCTCGTTCCTGCCGGGCAAACTGCGCGATCGCTGGTTTTCGTGGCGCTTGCGCGCGGCGCGGCGCGCGGCGCAGGTTGATGTGCTGATCGGCTGCAACCGCGTGGATTCGTCGGAGCTGGCGATCTGCGGCGGCACGCATCTTGGTTTTCTGCGGGCGACGGGGCGCGCGCAGAAGCCTTCGGACGGCTGGCAGATCGCGCTCGAACGCCGTCAGTACGAGCGCTCGAAAGTGGTCGTGGCGCATTCACAGTTGATGCACGACGAACTGCGCGAACTATACGGGGTCGACGAAGCGAAGATCCGCGTGCTGTATCCGCCCGTCGATGCCACACGCTTCGCACCGACCGACCCCGCCACGCGCGCCGCGTTGCGCCACAAATATGGTTTCGCCGACAACGAAATCGTCTTGCTGTTTCCGTCGAGCAGCCATGAGCGCAAGGGCTTGCCGCTCATCGAAGCCGCGCTGCGTGACACGTCGCTGCCCGTGGTGGTGGCCGTGGCGGGGCGGCCGCCCGCGCGCACATCCGAACGGCTGCGCTATATCGGCTACGTGAAAGAGCTTGCGCAGTGCTACCAGGCCGCGGACTTCACGATCCTCGCATCGACGTATGAGCCGTTCGGCCTGGTCGGCATTGAATCGGTGATGTGCGGCACGCCGGTCATTTTTCCGTCGAGCATCGGCTGCTGCGATGCGATCGCGCCGCACGCGAAGTTCGTTTTCGCGCCGGACGACCTCGCCGACCTGCGTGCCACTCTCGAGCGGGCAGTGCGCGCGCATCGCGACGGCACGCGTCGCGCGCCGTCCGAACTTGCCCGCGACGCGGTGCTTTACGACGCAAGTGTGGCCGCTCACGCCAGCGAGCTGTTGACGCTGGCGCGGCAGATCGACGCCGCGCGTTAGGACTCGCCGCTGCCTTGCCGTGTAAGGCGCGGGCGGCCCTGCTGGCGCGGTTTTGCGTCGTTCGGCGGCAGGGCCACATGTTATAATTTCGAACTACCAACGCTCGAACTCAAATCGAGCGGAACGCCCCATTTTATTTCATCGAGCTTTCCATGCCGGCCTGGACAGGCGGCGGGCCAAAGGCGCCGCGTCCCGAGCCGCGCCAGCCCGTCGTGACGGGACCGTCGCCGCTGCACTGGAGGCCTTCGGGAAGAATACCGCTGGAGATTGTGCATGGCGAACGCGACCTCACGCCGGGTATCGGCGTACTGCAAGATCGCGGCGGGAACCCACGCGCCGATGAGCCTATGAGTCGGCTTGCCGGGCGTCTTCGTATTTTTGCGCGGGCTATCCCGCGACTGCTGATCAAGCCACTGCGCCGCGAGTCGCGGCATCCGCGCCGTATCCTGATTGCGCATCATCTGTTGCTGGGCGACACGCTGCTGCTCACGCCGTTGCTCGCCAAGCTGCGCGAGCAATACCCTCAGTCGCAGATCGTTCTCGCCTGTCCGAAGGCGATCGTGCCTCTGTACGCCGGCCGGCCCTTCGACGTCACGGCCTTGCCGTTCGATCCGCGGGATTCGAAGTCCGTGCGCGACGTTCTGCTTTCCGGCCCTTACGACCTCGGCATGGTGCTCGGCGACAATCGTCATAGCTGGCTCGCGCTGGGCGCGGGCTGCCGCTGGATCGTCGGACACTCGGGCGATCGGCCGGCCTGGAAAAACTGGCCGCTCAACCGCAGCGTGCCGTATCCCGACACGGCGGCGGCCTGGGCCGACCTCGCCACGGAACTGATCGACGGGCCGCCGCCGCGCGCTTATCGCCCGGCCGACTGGCGCGCGCCGCAACACGCGGCGCTGCCCGAGCCGTCGCTGCTGACCCAGCCTTACGTCGTGCTGCATCCGGGCGCGAGCACCAGCGTCAAACGCTGGCCCAACGCGCGCTGGCGCGATCTGGCGCAACGCGTGGAAGCACTCGGCTATCTGCCGGTATGGACCGGCGGTCCGGGCGAGGCGGAACTGATTCGCTCGATCGACCCGGACCCGCATCATCCGAACCTGGCGGCGCGGCTCGGCCTTGGCGAGTTGTGGCATCTGTTTGCCGGCGCGCAAGCCGTGGTTTGTCCCGATACCGGCGTCGCGCATCTGGGGCGTCTGATTGGGGTGCCCACGCTCGCGCTGTTCGGGCCGGGCAACGCGCTGATTCACGGCGCGGGCCGCTATTGGCGCGAGGTGCCCTTCGTGCCGATTACGATCGCTGACATGCCGTGCCGCGATCAGCCTTTTATTTTCCGCCGCGAGGTAGCATGGGTGCGACGCTGTGATCGCAACGAGACAACCTGCGTCGCGTGGCGCGGCGACCATGCCGACTGCATGGGCCGGCTGTCGGTCGAGTCGGTATATAACGCATTGCAAAATGTTCTGGTGAAAGTGTAATGACTCACACGGCTGCGCGAGTGGAGCGCGTGTTCTGGGTTGCCTGTCCGGTCATTCTGTTCGTGGTGATGTTCGGCCACATGACGGCGATCGTCTTCAACGCGCTCGCCCTGATGGCGCTCGGCGTGGCGGCGGCGGCCTGGTCGCCCGAGCGGCCCTCGCCGCGGCATTGGCCGCTGGCGCTGCCCATCGCGGGCTGGGCCGGCTGGAGCCTCGCCTCGGTCGCGTGGTCCATGTATCCGATGATCAGTCTGCACGCGTGGTGCGACGAAGTACTCTATCCGCTGGTGTCGTTCTGGGGCTTCTGGCTATTCGGCACCCAGCTGCGGCGGCCCGAGCCCGTGGTGGCTGTCAACTGGATCGCCTGCGTGGCGGTCGCCGTGATCAGCGCGCTCAACTGGGGGCATTTGCAACCGCCCACCGCCAATACCTTCCCCATGCATTTCTATAACCGCGTCGGCCACACCAGCACGCTCGCGGTATTTGCCATCGCGCTGTTCGCGGGCTTCATGCTGCGGCCTCGTTGGCGCGTGATCGGCGCGAGCGGCATCGTGCTGTGCCTCTTCATTGGCCTCGCAACGCTCAACCGGTTCTTCTGGCCGGCGGCCGCCGCGACGCTGCTGGTCGCGCTGTTTCCGCTGTACCGGCGGCGCCTGCCGCTGGCGTTGCTGGTCATTGCCGCGGTGGGCGCGGCCGGCATCGGCACGCTCGAACTTAGCTCCCGCCTGCGCACGGCTGCTCTGCCTCCTTCGGTGCAGCAGCCGCACGATCTGTCGATCGACGGTCATCCGGTCTATGTGCCGGGTTCGCTTTCCGCGATCGGCGACACGGTATCGGCCGACACGCGTCCGAAGCTGTGGGCGTTCTATATCCACGAGGCCGAGCGCCACAGGTGGATCGGCGTGGGTTTCGGCAAGCCGCTGCCGGGTATCGTCTATCGCAGCGAAATGCCGGCCAGTCTGCTGGCGGTCGAACCGCAAGCGCTGACGCATGCGCACAACCTGTTCATCAACACGTGGTTGCAGACGGGATTCGTCGGCGTGGTGCTGCAGACCGTGCTGTTGCTGTGCCTCGTTTTGCGTTTCTGGCGGCTGCGGCGAGTCAAGCCCTGGCAGTGCGCCGCGGGCGTTGCGCTGGTGGCCGGTATGATCGCGAAAAATTCGACCGACGACTTCATGTGGCAGACCACCATGCTGGCATTCTGGGCTTTTGCGGGCCTGCTGCTAGGTTGCGCGGAACAGGCGCGCGCGCCGGGCGCAGCGTCGAGCGGGACCGCACGTGGGCAATCCACGGCGGCACGCAGTGAACAGCGGCGCGAAGCGCCAACGGCCGAGTTGGGCGAATAACCAGGATGACGAACGTGAACCCCCGCTCTATCGAAGCAGACCGCACCCCGCTGCGCATCCTGTTTCATATCAACGATTTCGGCAAAGGCGGCACCGAGACCGCGTTGCTCGCCTGGCTGAAGACGCTCGACCGGCGCCTGTTCGCGCCGAGCCTGTCGGTGGCGTATCCGACCGACGACCTGGCGTTCTGGCGCGCGCAGTCGATCCCCGAAGACGTTCCCGTCCACGTGCTCGCCTCGTCGAAATGGATGTACGCGCTGCATGACGCGGCGCGCCGGCGCAAGCTGGGCACCGGCGAGAAGTTACTGCACAAGCTGTCGACCTATGGCGCAATCCGGCCGCTGCTGGCGCTGCGTATGCGGCATCTGGTCAAGCAACACGATCTGGTTTGCGATTTCGATTTTTCGCTGCGCCATATGGCGGGCAGTGGCAATGTGCCCTGGTTCGGCGTCAACCATTTCAGCCTGGCAGCACGGCTCGGCGGCAAGAGCGCGCGGTACATCGCCCGGCGCGTGCGGCATTACGCGCGCTACTCGGCAATCACCGTGCTGATCCCCGCCATGCTGCACGAGGCGCGGGAACTCTTTTCGACAACCGGCGTGGAGATGGACATTGTCGAGTTGCCGAATGTGATCGATGTCGACACGCTGCGGCAGGCCGCGCGCGCGGAGATCGAACGTCCGGCTGAGTCGTTCATCGTTTCCGTGGCGCGTCTGGACGAAGGTCAGAAGGACCACAAGACCTTGTTGCGAGCCTACGCCCAGTTGCGCGAGCGTGGCCGCTGCGAGGCGGCGCTCGTTCTGATCGGCGAAGGGCGGGACCGGCGCGAGCTGGAGCAACTCGCCGACCAGCTGGGGATCGGTGCATCCGTACAGTTTCCTGGCTTCTGCGCCAATCCGCTGCCCTATATCCGGCAGGCAGAAATGCTCGTGCTGAGCAGCCGCTATGAGGGTTGCGCCGTGGTGCTCGGCGAGGCGATGGCGCTCGGCACGCCGGTGCTGTCGACGGATTGCCCGACCGGCCCGCGAGATATGCTGGAAGGTGGCAAGGCCGGCCTGCTGGTGCCGATCGGCGACGTGGACGCCATGGCGCTCGCCATCGAACGCCTGCTGACGGACACCGAGCTGCGCCGCAGCGTCGCGCAAGCCGCGCTGCAAAAAGTCGAGACGTTCACGCCGCCACGCGCCAATCAGCGGATGCTGGAACTGGCGCTGCGCCTGCTGGCGAAGCAGGGTTCGCCGTCGGGCGTGCTGGAGCCTCGCTGAAGCGCAAGCCCGAGATTCACACGCCGCCAGTCACTAGCGGCAACACCGTCAGGTCCGGATGCGTGCCATCCACAATGCTGCGGCCCACGTGCACGGCTTCATACACGGCTTCGTCCTCGCCGGCAAAACTCTCTTCGCCGTCGGGGTGAAACGGCACCGCATGGCCGGGAATGGCCGGATCCGCGCCCGGATGGCAAACGTAGCCGATATACGTGTAGCGCAGATTCGCCGCGCTCGGCGTGTGCCCTTCGCTGGGCGGGTTCTTCAGGAACGGCGCTACGTGAATCTCGAATCCCTCGTACTCCACCATCTGCCAGGCTGCGGTTTGATCGGCCATGGCCGCCTCCGTCTAGTCACGCGCTTGTCAAAAAGTCTAGGTGATTTAAACGTAACGCGCGCTCAAAACGGCTACGGCTAAACCATTACGGCTTGATGGCGCCGAGTTGCTTGAGCAGCGTCAGGTTGTCTTCGAGGTGCCAGTTTTCGACAATGCGGCCGTCTTTCACGCGATATAGATCGAAGGCCTGGAAATCGACGGTCTGGCCGTTGCCTTTGAGGTGCTGAAACTGCCCGGTGAAATGACCATGGAAATGCAGATGAACCGAGGCGCGATCGCCGGCCACCACGAGGTCGTCGATTTCCGCATGCAGGTCGGGCACGGCCGCGCGAAAGCCTTTCGACGCCTGCAGCGGACCGTCAGGACCTTGCGGGCGTCCATCCGGCAAGGTGCGGTCGATGAAGGCGGGCGAGAGTGCGAGTTTCGCGTAGGCCTCGTCGCCGGTATTCCAGAAGGCGGCATATCGCCGGGCGGTTCGCACGACTTCGGCGCTTTGCGCCGAAGTCGACGCGACGGCGACGTGGTGCGGCACGGGCAGGTCTGCGTCGCTTGCGGCCTGGGCGCTCAAGGCGCCGGCGACGCTCGCGGCGATCAGCACGCGGCGGCCGATTCGCGAGAGGGATGGGGTGGACATGGTGCGCTCCGGAGAGAGTTGAAGTGGATGAAGCGTATTCTCCAGAGTAAGGCCGTGTTTGATAATCGGTCTGTCGCTTAAAGGATTATCCGTTTTTATTTGAAAATGGCCGCGACGCCGTGAACGCTCGGGCGACGAAGTAACAGAGTCCTTCCAGCCGACCGCGCGACGTCTCTCGTCAGATAGAATGGTGCGCTTTGCCCGTACACGACTCCGCCAATGTGGTTCAAAAACCTTCAGCTTCACCGTCTTCCCGCTCCGTGGTCCGTCACTCCGGAACAGATGCAGAAGTGGCTCGCGCCGCACGCGTTCGCGCCCGGCAACAGCGTCGAGATGCAAAGCCATGGCTGGGCATCGCCGCGCGATAACGACTCGCTGGTGTACTCGCTCAATGGCCAGATGTTGCTGGTGTTTCGCGCCGAAAAGAAGCTGCTGCCGGCGTCGGTCGTCACGCAGGTGACCAAGGAACGCGCGCTCGAACTCGAGGATCAGCAGGGCTTCAAACCCGGCCGCAAGCAGATGCGCGAACTCAAGGAACAGGTCACCGACGAACTGTTGCCGCGCGCTTTCAGCATTCGCCGCGACACGCGCGTGTGGATCGATTGCAAAAACGGCTGGCTCGTGATCGACGCGGCTTCGCAAGCGGTCGCCGATGAAGTGCGCGGCCTGCTGGTCAAGTCGATCGATCAATTGCCGCTCGGCACGGTGCGTGTCACGCATTCGCCGGTCGCGGCCATGACCGAATGGCTGCTGTCAGGCGAGGGCCCCGCCGGCTTCACGCTCGACCAGGACACCGAGTTGCGTTCGCCTACCGAAGGCAACGCGACCGTGCGCTATGTGGGACATACTTTGGATGCCGAAGATATGCGCCGTCATATCGAAGCCGGCAAGCAATGCATGCGTCTCGCAATGACGTGGAACGACCGCGTGTCGTTCGTGCTGACGCCCTCGCTGACGATCAAGCGCATCGCGCCGCTCGACGTGCTGAAGGAAGCGAGCGACCCCACCGCGCAAAACGACGACGAACGTTTCGACTCCGACGTCACGTTAATGACCGCCGAACTCGACCGCATGCTGAGCAATCTGCTCGATGCGTTGGGTGGCGAGCAGGGCGGCGAAGCCATGCCGCAAGCCAAGGCGGCGTAAGCAGCTTCTGGTTTCATGGTTCGTTGCAGGCCGGCGCGTTGAAGTCATTTCCGCGCCGGCCTTTTTTGTGGCCGATCGATCTGGGCGCGAAAGCGCATCGGCGTGAGCGGCACAAAAATACGCGAGCGAGGCGTGGCAAATGTGCGCTGTCGCTTCGTGGATCACTCCCGGGCCACGCGCGCCCGCGCCGCCAAAGTGGTTAAGATGGCGATCAGCAGAACGCATCAGTCACGGAGGACTCGCAATGGTTCGTCTGGTCATGATTCTGTTGGGCGTCGATTATCTGCGCACGCGCTGGCGATCGTTGCGGATTGCCGGTTGCATCAGTTTTCTGCTCGGCGTGTTTGTGTTCATCGACGCGCTCGATAGCGCGCTCTATTTTCCCATCACCCCGTTCGTCTCGTTGCTGTTGCTCGAAGGCCTTGCCACGCTGGCCGTCGCCTGGACAGGCATGGGCGGGCAACGCACGCTGCGCTATGTGAAGGGCATCGCGTTCACGACTGCCGCGGCACTGATTCTGATCGGCCACGAGCATGGCAATTTCATTCTGTCGATGATCTTCGGCACGCTCTTTTTCGCCGATGGCCTCCTGCAGATCGTCGCGGCAAGAGTGGTCCGCTTTCGCACATGGCGGCTCGCGATGATCGGCGGCGCCGTCGAAATTGCGCTGGCGATTTTCTTCTATCAACCCTATCCGACCCACTACGTGGGCACGGTGCCGTACTGTGTCGGACTCGGGCTGATCTTTGGCGGATGGAACATGATCCTGCTGAGCACGCGGGTGCGGCGGCTCGCGTCGAACCCCGCGGTCGCCGCCGGCGACTCCGCGGCCGACGCCGGCATTGCCGCCGCGAGCGCGCTGGCCGCCAGCCGTCTGATCGCGCACGAATGGGACGGCCCGCCGGCCGCCGACGAGGCCGCGTTGACCGTGCATGTGTGGACGCCGGTCGGTTCGGCCAAGGGCGAGGCGCGCCGGCAATTGATCGTCGATCGCTATATCGCGGCGGTGGATCGCAACGGCGTGATATCGACCGGCCATGCCGCGCTCGAATCGCCCGAGGGCGTCTATATCAGCCTGTATCCTGGCGTCGAGATCGATCGTTCGCCGGACGATTTCGCGCGGCTGCTGCGTGCCACGCGCGAGAACGACATGCCGGGGCTATTTCAGCCCGATTACCCGACCGAAGCGAAAGCGTGGTGCCCGTCGACGGTTCAGGTGCGCATCCGCAACTACGATCCGGTTCGCCTGAGCCGCTTCTGGGAGACATATCGACAGGACACGACTTACAACCTCACGCATCGCAACTGTTCGAGCAGCGTCTCGCGGGCACTGGAAGCCGCGATCGAAGGCGCCTCGTCGCGCGTGTGGGGCAATCTCGGCGGCTGGCAGCCGTTTTTGCGCGTGATCTCGACGCCGGAACTGTGGGTCGCCGCGCAAGTGCGCAAGCGAGCCGCGACGATGGCGTGGACACCCGGCCTCACGCTCGACTACGCGCGCGCTGAGCATGCTGGCCGACCCGCGGCCTTCGGGCTGGGTCAAGATGGCACGGCTCGCGGTGCGCAGAATGGTTCGCTCGCGTCAGCGGTGGCGCGAAGAGGCCCGTCACGCGCACGTTGCCGACGACGCGGCGCGCGGCACGGTGCGCGAATGACGCGCGCCGGGTGCACGCCGGGTGCACGCCAGGCGCACGCGCTGCCCAACTTCGGCATTGCGGAAGAAATGGCAATCGCATCAACGGCTTGCGGTTTTTGCCGGATAGTTATGCACAGATTTGCGAACAGATTCTGTTGATAACTTCCCCGCGCGATGCCGCGGCCAAATGAGTACTTTCAACCAATATGGCGGGTGTATGCTCAACCCGTCAGTTTCTGTTTGAGAGCACTCGACCACACCGCAACCCGGCCGTGGCTCATTGAAGATCAAAACCGCGCCGCGCGCTTTTTGTCCGCAGCGGCAGCGGCTTTTTACAAGCGCGAACGCGATGGACACGATGAACCCGGCGGCATCCATCGGGCGGTCGGATGAATGAGCCGCAGCGTTTCACGGTGCGCCACGTCAGCGTCTACCGTTACTCGGAACCCGTGCGCTTCGGCGAACATCGCATGATGTTCCGGCCGCGCGCGAGCCACGATCTGCGGCTCGTCACGAACAGGCTGGTGATCACGCCCGAGCCGTCGCGGCTGCATTGGCTGCACGACGTGTTCGACAACTCGGTGGCGGTCGCGAGTTTCGCGGGCAAGGCGAGCGAATTGCGCTTCGACAGCGAAGTGACACTTGAGCACTTCGAAGCGCCCATGCCCGATTACGCGCTCGAGCCGTATGCGGTGAACTGGCCGTTCGCGTACACCAACGAGGAAGCTGCAGATCTCGTGAACGCGCGCAGCCGCCAGTATCCGGACAGTGACGTGGACGAATGGGCGCGCCGCTTCGTGCCGATCCTGGGCAGTGCTGCAAGTGCTGCAAAGACCGGCGGCAAAGGTGGCAAAAGCAGCGCGGGTAGTGGCGGCACGATGGCGCTGCTGCGTGCCATGACGCTCGAAATCAAGAGCACGTTTTTCTATGTGCGCCGCACGGAAAAAGGCGTGAACCGTCCGGGCGACACGTTGCGCAGCCGTAGCGGCAGTTGCCGCGATTTTGCCGTGCTGATGATGGACGCGGTGCGCTCGCTCGGCCTCGCGGCGCGCTTCGTGAGCGGCTACCTGTTCGTGCCCGAGCACGACGCCACGCAAGGCGGCGGCGCGACGCACGCGTGGCTGCAGATCTATTTGCCCGGCGCCGGCTGGGTCGATTTCGACCCGACCAATAGCATCGTCGGCAATCGCCATCTGATTCGCGTGGCGGTGGCGTGGAACGCCTATCAGGCGCTGCCGTTGTGGGGCACGTGGCATGGCGCGCCGCATTCGTTTCGCGGCTTGCAGGTGGACGTAAGCGTGACCGAAGGCGAATGACCGCCAAGCAACGCGAATAAGACGAATGAACGCGCGCCGAAATCACGGCGCATCGAATCGAAACGTGTTTGCGGGGGAGTGCCGCTGCGGGCGGCTCGTCGTGCGGGTCAATTGAATGTTTCAACTGGAAAAGGGCGCTGCGATGAAATTGCGCGTTGGCTACGAGCTGGTCTATGAGTGCGTGCAACCGACGCCGATGTTGCTGATGTTGAACACCCACTATTCGCACGCGAAAGAGGTGCTGAATCCTGATGTGCTGGTGGTCGATCCGCCGGTGCCGATCAGGCAGTATCGCGACTCGTTCGGCAATCTGTGCAGCCGGCTGGTGGCGCCGCCGGGAAAAATCTCTTTTTCGACGAGCGCGGTGCTGGAGGTGTCGTCCGAGCCGGAGATGCGGCCGCCGTACACCGAACAGCATCCGGTGGAAATGCTGCCCGACGATACGCTGGTCTTTCTGCTCGGCAGCCGCTATTGCGAAACCGATCTGCTCTCCGAATTCGCGTGGCAGACCTTCGGCAAGCTGCCGCTCGGCCGCGGGCGCGTGGATGCGATCTGCGACTACGTGCACAACCACATCGTGTTCGGATACGACTTTGCGCGGCCGACCAAGACCGCCTGGCAGGCGTGGCAGGAGCGCAAAGGCGTGTGCCGCGACTTCGCGCATCTGGCCGTGGCGCTATGCCGGGCCATGAATATTCCAGCGCGTTATTGCACGGGCTATATCAGCGACGTCGGCCTGCCGCCGCCGTACGCGACGATGGACTTCGCCGCGTGGTTCGAGGCCTACATCGGCGGATGCTGGCAAACCTTCGACCCGCGCAACAACGCGCCGCGCACGGGACGTGTGCTGATGGCGCGTGGCCGCGACGCCGCCGACGTGGCGCTCAGCAATGCGTTCGGGCCCACGCAGTTGTTGAAGTTCGCGGTGGTATGCGAGGCGGTCTAGCTGAGTTGCGGATAACGACCTCAAGCCACCCGGGCGCCGCATAGCCCGCGCCCGAGATTAATCACGGCATTCGGGCAAGCCAACGCGGCTTCATTCCCCGAGCGCCAGTGCGCGCTTCCGCCTTCGCACCAGCGCCGCGCCGACCGATACCGCCGCGCCGATGCCGCCCATTGTCAGTGAAAGAATCACGATCAGCGGACCGGTTTGCGCGCGCGCCGAGAACACGCCGACCAACAGACCCGCGAGTGGCTGCGTCATGTTGTTCAGAAGGATCACCACGCCGGTCGTCTTGCCGTAGTCCTGCGGCGGAATGATTCGTTGCCGCGCGCTGCGGATGTAGACGTTGAACATCTTGTCGAAGCCGACGATCAGCAGGAAGCCGAGCGCATAGCCCCACGGCGCCGCGCTCGCGCCGGCGATTACGCCGCCCGCGCAAATCGAGACGAAGGCGACCAGTCCCAGCGTGCGCGCCGGCCATGCGGCGCGTGCAATCGTCAACAGGATCAGCACCGTGGCGACAGCGCCGGCGGTTTGCAGTCCGGCATAGTAGCGATTCGATTGCGCGTGAAGGCCGGTCACCATGGCCGCGGACGTGGCGAGTGTTACGCCGATCACCAGATTTTCGGCGGCGGCGAGCAGCACGACTTTCTTCAGGCCCGGCAGCACCAGCACATGACGCAGCGCGATGCGCAGCGGCAGCGTCCAGTGGCCAGGCGCCAGAGGCGGCGGCTCGGCGGCGCGAAAACCGCTGGTACGTTGCCACAGCAGCAGGGCGGCATCGGCGAGAAGAAACAGCATGCCGGTTACGCCGACCACCCATTCCCAACGCCACAGGCCGAGCAGCAGCGCGGCGAGCATCGGACCGAGCACGAAGCCCAACTGGTCAGCCAACTGCGAGTAGGCGAGCACGCGCTGGAACTGCTGCGTGCTGAAGATTTGCGGCAGCATGACTTCACGTGCGACGAGGCCCTGGCTCGTCAATACGCCGCACACCGCTGAGAGTGCGATCAACCAGCCGATGCCGCCGAACAACGCATAAGCGAGTATGCCGCCGAAGCAGGCCAGCGCTCGCACCGCCTGGCTGATGCGCATCAACCTGAGCGGCGAGATGCGATCGCACAACGCGCCGAAGAAAGGAAACACCAGATAGCGCGGCAGCGTTTCGATAAAGAACGCGAGGCCCGACCACGAGACTTGGTGCGTGGTTTGGAAGACGACGAGCGGCACGAGAAACAGCAGGACCTGATCGGCGAGACGCGCGACAAACAGCGAGCAGAAGAAAGCCTGATGGTTGACGCGCACCGTTTATGTCCCGCCGTTAATGGGTCGAGACCGATCCTATCAAAGATGGAGCTGTCGCGCCCTTCGCCCGCTCGCTGCGCTGTGAATGCACAGCGCATGCAAGCGGCCCGCGCGCCGACGGCGGCGCGCGGTCAGGGGCGCACTTCAATCGCCGCGATAAGCCGCTTCGAGCGGCGCGATATCGAGCTTGACCATGCTCATCATCTGTTTCATCACGCGGCTCGCCTTGACGGTGTCCGGGTCGCGCAGCATCTCGCCGAGTACGTCGGGCGCGATCTGCCACGAGACGCCGAAGCGGTCCTGAAGCCAGCCGCATTGCCACTCCTTGCCGCCGTCCAGGAGTTTCGTCCAGTAACGGTCGATTTCCTCTTGCGACTCGCAGTGCACGAACAGCGAAATTGCCGGTGTGAAGGGGAACTGCGGGCCGCCGTTCAGGGCCATGAACTCTTGGCCCTCGATCTCGAACGTGATGGCCAGTACGTCGCCCGCCGGCCCGGGTCCGGCGTCCGTGTAATGCATAGTGGTGGCAATGCGGGAATCGGAAAACACGGACGTATAGAAGCGGCTCGCCTCTTCGGCATTGCCGTCGAACCACAGGCACGGCGCAATCTTTTGCATGACGTTTCTCCTCCTTCTCACCGAACGGACCGCGCCTTACTTCATGCAGTCCATCATGGCTTTCTGGATTTCTTCCGGGCTCAGGTCGCGCTTGTGCGTGGCCAACGACCAGCTATGGCCGAACGGGTCTTTCACCTGACCGTACCGGTCGCCCCAGAACATGTCGGTGACAGGCATGACGACGGTCGCGCCAGCGTCGACGGCCTGCTTGAAGCTGGCGTCGACATCTTCCACATAGTAGTGAATCGTAACCGGCGTGCCTTTCAGCGTGTTCGGGCCGAACGACTGGTGCTCGGGCCATTCGTCGGTCAGCATCAGCATGGAATCGCCGATCTTCAGCGTGGCGTGCATGACCTTGCCGCCAGGGCCGGGCAGGCGGACCTGTTCGACGGCGTTGAAGGCCTTGGTGTAGAACGCGATGGCGTCCGCGGCGTTGGCGCAGATCAGATACGGGGTGAGCGAGTGCATCCCGTCGGGGATCGGTTTGACAGCGTTGCTGGACATGACGGCGACTCCTTGAAGTAACAGGTTCGTGAGTTGAAAGACCGACTCGGTCGAGTCAGGTCTTCAACGTTACGACGGTTACGTGACCGATGAATCGACACTCCGGGAAAAATATTTTTCAGGCGTGCGTTTCAACCGGCCGGATTGTCCTCGTCCGGCGGCGCGGCGGACGGCGCCGGCGTGCCACCACGCGGCGCGCCGAGGATGCTGATCTGGAACGTCGGCGTCGCCGCGAGCGATTGCAAGGTGGCGTCTTCGGGAATGTGTTCGAACAGCGGCAGAATCACCGAGCCGCCGATCACCGCGCGCCGGCTGTCGTCGGCGGGCCGCAAGCCCCATACGTCCTGATAGACGACCGGCACCGCGCTGCCGTTGCGGGTGGTGTTGCCGATATACAGCATCACATGCCCACCGATGTAGATCAGCGTGCGCAACGGCTCGCCGTGCTGCGCCAGATAGTCGAGCCGCTGCGCGGGCGTGGACGACGACAGGTCGATCATGCGGCCGGCGCTCATCTGCGTGGACGAATGGCGCGGCAGCCAGACGCCGAACGCGGCGAAGATGCTTTGCAGTTCCGACGAACAGTCGTTGTAGAGCCCGCTATTGCCCCAGCCGTACGGGCGGCCGATCAGCGTTTTCATCAGCATCGCCAGATGGCGCGGCGTGGCGGCGAGCGGCGCCGGCGCGATTTGCGCGTCGCTCAGGGCGGCGGTGCGGATCAGCGCCTGGCCGTCCGCGTCGCGGGCCGGGACGAGTATTTGACGCGCCGCTGCCGGCTCGGTTGCGGCGCCAATGTCGCTCGCGGCAGGCTTCGCTTGCGCCGGCCGCGCGGCATTGGCGGGCACGATCGGCAGCAGCGTGCCGGCCGGCGCGTCGAAGCGGAACACGCCGCGGCTGTCGCGCACCGGCGCCGACGCCACGATCACCGCACCGAGCGCTTTGCCCGTTGCGGCGCGCCATGTATCGACGAAGCGATCGTCGGCCATGCCGACGCCGTCGCTACGCACCCAGCCTTGCACGTCGGGCGTCTGCACGTAATGCCACGCGCCGTCGACACTGCCGCCGAGCACGTAAAGCGGCGTGCCGGGACGCACGGCCGAGATCTGCAGGTTGTCGAACGGATAGCCTTCGCCGGCCAGGCGGTGGTCGTAGAACGACGGGTCGTTGGTCGGCAGTTCGCGCACCATCAGGTTGCTGGTGGCGATCGCGCGGCGCTGCGGCTGATAAACGGCCGTCTGCGTGAACTGCGCGACGTTCATGTTTTGCGCGATGGCGTCGATCCACGCCTTGTCATGCGGCCGAAAATTTTCGCCGTAGCCGATGTCCGCGCCGCTCTTGCCCGTGTTATCGAACCTGGCAATGCGCCGCTGCTGCAACGCGGCAATGTCCGCGCCTTGCTGGCGATAGACGCGCATCGTCACGAAACCGGCATTCCACGGCGAGGGCGCCGCGGTGCCGGTGCCGAAGTAGCGCGCGTAGAGCGCCTTGAAGTGCGCCTGCTGTTCCGCCGGACTCAGGAACGGCCGGTCGTAGCCCGGGCTGTCCGGTTCGAGCCAGTGATCGACGTTCTGGTCGTAATACGCGATGGGGAACAGCGTGACGGTGTCGAGCTGGGGGTGCGTGTCATGCGTCGGCGACGGGTTGCTGCACGCGGTGATCGCGGCGAGCATGGCGCATAGCGCGGCGCCGCGACGGGCGCTCGGCCAGGCGGCGGCAAGGCGGGATGGAACGGCAACGGGCATAGGGTTCGGCGAAGAAGGTCCAGGGCACGATGATACGGTGTCGGCGCATTGTGCGGCACGTTCGACCGGCGCCGCGCTGTGCACGCCCATGCATAATGCTTATGTGGTTTCATTGGGCGTTCGCATTGTTCATGGCGGCTGCGCGATACCGCGCTTTACGCGCAGCTTTGCGCAGCCGGCGAGCATTTCACGACGCTCACCGCTCAACCCGACAGATGGCTTCCAACCAACGTTCGTACGAGGTCGCCTAACCAAGGAGAACAACATGCAAACCAGCGCGCGCAATCAATTCGCCGGCGAAATCACCGAACTCAAACACGGCGCCGTGAACGACGAAGTCACGCTGCGCACGCAGGACGGCCTTGAGATCGTGTCGATCATCACCCATGGCAGCGCAACGTCGCTCGGTCTCGCGGTGGGCAAACAAGCCTTTGCGCTGGTCAAGGCGTCGTCCGTGATCGTGATGGTCGACGTCGCGAAAAATCAGGTGTCGGCGCGCAATTGCATCGCCGGTACGGTGTCGGCGCTCACGAAGGGCGCGGTGAATTCCGAAGTGTCGATCAGCGCGGGCGGCGCGCAGATCGCGGCGATCATCACCAATGAAAGCGTCGATCGCCTGGGTCTCGCGAACGGCAAAGCGGCGACGGCGATCTTCAAGGCATCGAGCGTGATCATCGGCGTCGATCAGTAATGGTCGTGTGGTTGTTCCGTTGGTTTCCGCCTTGCGCGGAGGCCGACGGGTCTGACGGAACCGGAAGGAAAGCGAGCGTTGCTGTGCGCCCGTCGCCGCGCGTGTGCGCGACGTGAAGGAAATGGCGGCTTGCTTTAAACTGCACGACTCGCTGTTCCTCCTTCCGCTTTCATCACGGACACCGTCATGTTCGAAGTCTCCTCCGCCTCGCATCTGCCCAAAGCCGCGCACTACGAAGAACTGGTCGCGCAGGCGCGCTCGCTGCTCGCCGGCGAAACCGACTGGATCGCCAACGCCGCGAATTTTTCCGCCTTCGTGTTTCATTCGCTCAGCGATCTGAACTGGGCCGGCTTCTATTTCCACGACGGTCGGGAACTGGTCGTCGGACCGTTCCAGGGCAAGCCCGCGTGCGTGCGAATTCCGCTCGGCAAGGGCGTCTGCGGCACGGCCGCGCAGACCCGCGAGACGCAGGTGGTGCGCGATGTGCACGAGTTTCCCGGCCATATCGCCTGCGATTCGGCCTCGCAGTCGGAAATCGTCGTGCCGCTCGTCGCGCCGGACGGCACGCTGATCGGCGTGTGGGATGTGGACAGCCCGAGCGTCGCGCGCTTCGACGAAGAAGACGCGAAGGGCATGGAAGCACTGTGCGCGGTGTTCATCGAAGCAGCGCTTCCGCGCGCCGCGTAAAAAACGGAACTGCGGCCGTATGCTTTTCCGTACATAGAGTTAATGCAGTTCGGGGGATCGGTCGGCGGATCTCATCCCGCCATCGTTCTCTCCAACGCGCTTGAGACAGCTCACGAGCGCGACGAACCGCCACCAGGTTCTGGCGACACGCATGCGTTCCGCCACCGCTGCCACCGCCAGCCCGCTGACATTTCAACGCCCCCCGCCGCGGCCAATTCGGCGGGGGCGCGAAAGCCGTTATCATACGCACGGTTGCCCGCAACATCGGACCGGAATTTCGGGGCTACTGGTTGCGCCCACGCGTCAAAAAAACGCTCGATCGCTTTCACTACTCAGGAAAATCAAAGGCCGGCGCGATGCACGTCCCCCTCTACGCTGAAACGCGTACGCGCGATGCCGCGCTTGCGTCGGCGCCTTATGGCATGTTTACCTGCACTGCGGACGGCACGTTCGACTCCATCAACGCCGCTTTCGAGAAGCTGACGGGATGGGCGGCTGAAGAACTGATCGGTCGGCGCACCTTCGAGTCTTTGTTCGATCCAGCCGAACTGGCCAAACGCCGCGCCGAATTGCCGCCGCTCGCCATGGTGACTTCGCGCTATGAAGGCGAGTGGAGCTTTTTGCGGCGCAACGGTACGCCGGTTCGCGTGGTGCTGGCGTTGGCGCCGCTCGTCACCGGGCCCGCCCAGGCTGCTTGTCCGGCGCTGTATGTGGGTATCGCCATCGACATGACGCGTTACGCGCAATCGGAAGCGCGTCTCTGGTACGTCGCGCATCACGACGGCGTGACCCGCCTGCCGAATCAAACGCTATTCACCGAACGGCTGGAACTGACGATTGCGCGTTGCGAGCGTAGCGGCAGCGGTTTTACCGTGCTGATCGCCGAGCTCGATCATCTGCGCAAACTGCGCGACGCGCTCGGCTTGCATGCGGCTGAACTCGTGCTGCAGATTGTTGGCGAACGCTTGCGCGGTCTCTTTCCGAACGACGGCACGATCGCTTCGATCGGCGGCACGCAGTTCGCGTTGCTGGTCAACGAAACCGGCCCGGCGGCCGATGCGTTCGCCGCCGAAGCGCTAGGGCGCATCGCCGAGGCGATCGACTACGCCGGCACCGCGTTGACCATTACCGCGAGCATCGGCATCGTGGCTTATCCGGCCGACGGCGGCGATGCGCCTACGCTGATGCGTCGCGCGGGTGTGGCGCTGTCGGCGGCTTCGGCGGTGAACGGCAATGCGGTGCGGCGGTTTTCCACCGCGCTCGAAGGCCAGGCCGCGCGCCGCTTCGAACTGCAGACCATGTTGCGCGACGCAATCGATCGTCAGCAACTGCATCTCGTGTATCAGCCGCAGGTCACGCTCTCCAACGGCCGCATCGCGCAAGTGGAGGCGCTGCTGCGCTGGAACCATCCGCAACGCGGCCTGATCAGTCCCGTCGAATTCGTGCCGGTTGCGGAAGAAGCAGGTTTGATCGAGCAGATCGGCGAGTGGGTGATCCGGACCGCGTGCCGCGACGCCGGCAAGTTGCTGCGGCTGACGGGCCACTTGCCGCGCTTCGCGGTGAACGTCTCGCCGCAGCAGTTCCAGCGGCACAATCTGTTCGAAACGATCCGCGAGGCATTGGAAGATGCCGCGCTCGACCCCTCGTATCTCGAAGTGGAAATCACCGAGGGCGTGCTGCTCGGTGACACCGAACAGGCTTTGCAGACGCTTTTTGCCCTGCGCGATCTAGGCGTGGAGGTCGCAGTGGACGACTTCGGCACCGGCTATTCGAGCCTGGCTTATCTAACGCGTTTTCCGCTGAACCGCTTGAAAATCGACCGCTCGTTTGTGATGCGCATGAGCACCGATCCGCAGTGCGCGGCCCTGGTGGGCGCCATCATCGCGATGGCGCACGCGCTCAAACTGCGCGTGACGGCCGAAGGCGTCGAAACGGCCGAGCAGGCCGCCCAACTCGAAGCGCTCGGTTGCGATGAAGCGCAAGGCTTCTGGTTCTCGCGACCGGTTACTGTTGCGGCACTGCGTAATCTGCTGAGGCCTTTGGGCACTCTTTGAAGCCGGGTTGCCGCAAGCATGGATCGCCGTGCGCGTGGTGTGTTTAGCCATCCGTATCAATTCTTCAATCGATGCAACGCGTCGCCGCGATGAACGGCATGCTTGCCACTCTTCTCGCTTTGTACCTCGTAGTGTGGGTCGGATGTCGAGGCATCGACGGTTCTGCCGTCCACGGTCGTATGAGTTGAAATGACACGCACGACTTTGCCGTGCGTGACGCCTTGCGGCGTGTTCCAACTGACACGGTCGCCAGACTTCAGATGTTGGGACATGTGGCGCTCCTTCTTGCCGGACGAAGGGCAGCAACGAGACTGCCTTGCTAATCAGGCTTCGCATGATTCGCATAGTTACTGTTCGCATTGGCGAGCAAGCCGCGTGCCTTCGCACGTGAAATGTAAGGGCTGGGAACGTATCCTGCTTCGGTGCGTCAGGGCACTTACACCGTAACGGAGCGAAGACTCGAGATGAACGATCTCTTAACCCGACTCTTTCACTTCCAGCCGTCGTTGCTCGTCATGCTGACGCACGACGCCCTTCATATCGTGCTGGCCGTGCTGATCCTCGCGGTCGGCTGGTGGCTGTCGAACCGCATCGGCTCCATGTTCGCCCGCGCGCTCGCGCGCACGCATGCTGACCCGACGCTCGCACCGATGCTGGCTGCCATGAGCACCTGGGCCGTGCGGGTGCTCGTATTCATCGCGGCGCTCAGCGAAGTCGGCATCGCCACTGCGAGCGTGCTCGCGGTGCTCGGCGCCGCCGGTCTCGCGATCGGACTCGCGCTGCAAGGCACGCTGCAAAATATCGCGGCCGGCATGATGCTGCTGATGCTGCGTCCGTTTCGAGTCGGCGACGTGATCGAGGGCAGCGGCGCGGCAGCGGGCATCGTGCGCGAAGTGGGGCTCTTCACGACGCGCATCGAACGCGGCGACGGCAATGCCGTGTTCGTGCCGAATAGCCAGATCTGGAGCAATCCGGTGATCAACTACAGCAGCGGTGGCACGCAGCGCATCGAGGTCGAAGTGGGCCTCGCGCAGCGCAAGGACGTCGACGCCGCGATCGGCGAATTGAAGAAACTCGTCGCCGACGAACCGCGCGTACTGAGCGGCGCCACGCTCGCGCCGATCGTCACGGTCGCCGACTATCCGGACGATGGCGGCGCGACGCTGCGCATCGCGGCGTGGGTGCGCACGCCGGACGCGTCGCTGACCAGCGGCGACCTGCACGAGCACGCGCAGGCCGCGCTCGAACAGGCCGGTTGCCCGGTTGCGGCTTAGGTCGCGGCGCTGTCTTTAGCGGGGCCTTTTACTGTCCGTCAGCGCCGGTAAGTCGCAAGGCGCCTCGTATCATCACGCCACCGTCTCTACAGCAAGCCAGCGGTCACTCATGTTGAACGCGACCGGTCTGGTCCATGCTGGGGTGCAGGCTCAATGCGTACGCGGATGGGCGAGAAAGAATCGCACCATTTCCGCAGCGGCGTCGGGGCCGGACGGGTCCGTGTACGAACCGCGCTGACTGCCGCCGGCCCACGCGTGACCCGCGCCGTGAATCGACCACGACTCCGCTTCCACGCCGTTCGCCGCGACATGCCGTTGCCGCGTATACGCGCGCCGTCCGGTTGCAGCGCCTGATTGCTCGCTGACGGTGGTGGTGCCCGCGTCGAAGGCCGCGACAATCTCGGCCGCATTCGACGGATGGACGGTGGTGTCAGCGTCGCCATGAAAGACGATCAACGGACGTTGCGGTGTGCCATGCGCGCGTTTGCGTTGCGCCTTGCCGCCCTTCATCGCGCTGAGCGCCGAAGGCAGGTCCTTCGCGCAACCGTAGGCAAGTCCAGAATGCACGCCGGCCGCGGCGTAGAGATCGGGCGATGTCTTCAGCATGATGTCCGCCATCGCGCCGCCCGCCGACAGACCCGCGACGTACACGCGCGCCGGATCCACGCGATAGCGGCCCATCACTTCTCGCGTGATGCCGGCGATCAACGACGGCTCGCCCTGGTCGCGTAGTTGATCGGCGGGCTTGAACCAGTTCCAGCATTTCGAATGATTGGCCGCTTGCGCCTGATTCGGATACACGACGATAAAGCCATGACGCTCCGCCAATTCGTTCATGCGCGTGCCGGCGGCGAAGTCGTCGGCGTTCTGCGTGCAGCCGTGCAGCATGACGATCAGCGGCAATGGTTCGCTCTTGTAGACAGCCGGCACGTAGAGTTTGTACTGGCGTTGTCCGGCCGCGTTGCTGAAGGTGTGCGTGCTGAAGGTGCCCGGCGAGTCGGCGTCGAAAACCGGCGCGGCAGGGGCGTGCGGAGCGGGGCGCGCCTGGGCCTGCGCCTGGGTTTGCATCTGCGACCACGCTTGCGCCCATTCGCTCGCATTCGACGGCGTGTTCGATGTCCGTACGTGGTCCGCGCGGGCCTCGTTCGCTTTGCCGCCCGCGAGCGCGCGCTGAACCGCCGCGGTGGCTTCCTGCGGGCCCTTCGTGCGCAATAGCTCGAAGGCGTCTGTCATCGATTTCAGGAAATCTTCGTTCATTTTCATGATGGTTTGCAGTGGCCTGTGTGGGGCGTGGATGAGCGAGTCGACCGATAAGTCGCTGCTACAGCCACGGTAATGAGTCGAGCGTCGCGCCTAGCTGATGCGGCCGGCGAGCGCCGCCTTGACCGCGGGCGACGCGTGAAAGGCGCCGAGCACCACCACCGATGCAATCGTGGCCGCCGCGAGTTCGGGCGGCACATCGGCTGCGATGCTGGCGAGGCCTAGCACGTGAATGTCGAGTTGCTCGTGCGCGGCCTGGGCCGCCTCGAGGTCCTGCCGCGAGAAGTGCTGCATGCCCAGCACCATGGCGCGCCGGGTTACCGTCTCCGCGACGACCTGGGCATGCACCGCGATCTGGTTGCGGATCGCCGTGCGGATCAGGTCGGTGCGGTTCGAGTAAAAGCCTTCTTCGACCAGCAGGTCGATCTGGCCGAGGTCGATCGGACCCAGGTTGATGGTGATTTTTTCAGTCTCGCCGCCTTTGGGGCGCGAGGCGTCGACGAGCTTGAGTTTCGGCATTTGCACTCCGGTTGGCATCCGTAGACCATCCAAATAACATCCAATGGGATGGTTATACGCTTGTCGACGGAGTACGGTCAAGGAGGAAATTGGGGGCTCGTTCGGGAGTGACCCGGCAGTTGGCTGATGAATTGGCGTGAGACGACAGCATTCTTTTTTATCAGTAGAATGCTGCAATCGCAAAGGGCCGTATTGTCCCGAAGCCGGCCTTCAGGGCCACCCGGCTAACGAGTTTCATTGAAGCCGTGAAGCCATGAGCACGCGCGCTGCCGTGAGATGAGCGGACAAGTCGAATGCATAACTTGTCCGGCCGATGCAGTTCGGGAGGAAGGGGTGCGCGGCCGGAAAATGAGTTGCTGCTGCGACAACTGAAATATCCATGGCGACGCTTCGTCACCGGGACCTGAGGAAACCATCGACGCTGAACCGGCCGATCTGCTGGCCTGGTATCGCACCAGATTCCAAACCAACTTCTCGTGGTACTTTCCTGGCCGCCATACTGTGTATTCCAAAACGCAAATCGATCCGGTAGTGAGCTTCCTCAACTCGCAGGGCGAGCAGGTGCGGGGCACGATCATCAATCTCCAGCGAAAGTCCCTGGTGATGGAGGTCTATAACCCGTACTCGATCGTCCAGGTCAGTGAGGTACTGAGCGACCTGTCGGTCAAGATGGGCGTGGAACACGCCTATTCGGGCAAGGCGGTCGTGATCAGCATGGTCAACACGGGCCTGACAGCCATTGTCTCGGTCACGCTGATCGCCGAATGGCGGGAACTGAGCGGCGGCGTGCTGGAAGCGCGCGCGGTCGGTGAAGAAGCGCGCCGGTTCTCGCAGGACTGGGCCGAGCGCTTCAAAATCCGTCGTGACTACCAGATCGCGGTCAACCAGATCCGGGCTTTTCTCTCGGACATGTCCCGCTGGGTCGAGCAGGCGGACCTGGCCGACACCATGCCGAAGGATGGCAAAAGCCTGCGCGAGGATTTCTTCCTCGAACTGGCATCGCCGCTGATGGAAAGGACCAAGGTCTACTTCGACGAATTCGAAGGCGAGGCGCGTCTGGTCGACGAAGAACTGGCGCCGGCACACCGTGCCTTTGCCCAGGCCGCGCTCCATCCGCTGCTGCTGCGTTCGCCCTTCGTCTTCCGCACCTTCACCAAGCCGCTGGGCTATGCCGGCGACTACCAGATGGTCAACCAGATGCTCGACGATCCCCGCCAGGGCCCGAGCACGTATTTCCAGATCGTCAACGCGGCCTTCCTGCAGACGGCCGTGGCACGCGCGCACCGCAATCGCGTCGAGTTGCTGGTGGACTACCTGACCCGGCTGGCCAATGAGGCGCGTGCCGCGCGGCGGCCGTTCCGGGTCCTGAACGTGGGCTGCGGCCCCGCTCAGGAGATTCAGCGATTCATGCGTGAATACGACGAACCGGAGTGGCTGACGTTCGAACTGCTCGACTTCAGTCAGGAGACACTGGACTGGACGCGCGACCGCCTCGCGGCGATTGCACAGGAAACGGCCAGGCCCATGACCATCAGCTACACGCATGACTCGGTCCACCACCTGCTCAAGCGCCGGATGGATGCGGACGCACCGGACGTCCGCGAGTTCGACGCGGTCTATTGCGCCGGCCTGTTCGACTACCTCTCGGACAAGGTCTGCGCCCGGCTGAACCAGCATTTCGCCAGCCGCACCAGACCGGGCGGCCACCTGCTGGTCACCAATGTCCACGCCGACAACCCGGAGCGCCTCAGCATGGAGCACGTGCTGGAGTGGTACCTGATCTATCGCAACGAGGCACAGATGGCCGAAATCATGCCGGAAAACTGTGGCGAGCCGCGCCTGTACACGGATGCGACCGGGGTGAACGTATTCGCCGAGGTAATGATCGGCCGGCAACAAGTAGCCTGAGATGACGACATCCCTGGCTGGGCTGCGTTCGAACTATCGTGAAGAACTGCGCGACTACCGGTTGCTGTGCAGCAAGGCTGGCGGCCTGACCGTGATCGTGCTGGTGCTGATGGGCGTGGCGCTGGACTATGTCGTGTATCCGGCCGAGCAGAAGCGCTTTGCCATCATTCGGGTGCTGACCAGCGCGGCCATCGGCCTGGCGTTGCTCTCGCTGTACACGGAAACGGGCAAACGCCAGGTGCAGGTCATCACTTTCTTCTGGCTGCTGCTGCCGCAGGCCATGATCTCGTGGATGATTTATGTCACGCAGGGCGGGGAGTCGCTGTTCTATGCCGGGCTTATGCTGACGATCTTCGCGGTCGGGATCCTGTTCCCCTCCGGCTACTGGCAGACGCTGGCATTCGGCCTCGCCACCGTCTTGCTCTACTACATTGCCTGCGCGGCGCATCCGGGCGGTATACAGAACCCAAGCAAGTTTCAGTTCCAGCTCATCCTGATCTTCTTCTGCGCGTTGGCCAGTTCCATTTACACCTACTTCAACGAGAAAGGCCGCTTCCAGCTTTTCCGGCTGAAGGACGAGGTGGCGCACAAAAACGACCAGCTCGCGCTGACCAATGAAAGCCTGTCGCAGATTAAAGGCCAGTTGCTGCAGCAGGAGAAGATGGCTGCAATCGGTACGTTGTCCGCAGGGCTGCTCCACGAGGTCAACAACCCGGTGAATTTCTGCCTGATGGCCATCGAAATAGCCATGGAAGAACCGGAGGTCAAGGACAGCCCGTCGCTGCAGGAGTGCCTGACGGACGTCAAGCAGGGCATGCACCGCATCCAGCATATCGTGTCGGACCTGAAAACCTTTGCCTACCGCAAGCCCGGTGCGGCGGCGGACGACGTGCCGTTCCTGTTCGAGAAGGCACTTGACTCGTCGATCCGGCTGAGCGCGCATGAACTGCGCGGCGTGAGCGTCACGCGCGAGCTGCCCGGCGATACCCTCGTGCTGGGCGACGAAGCCGCCATCATCGGCGTGCTCATCAACCTGTTTTCGAATGCCGCGCTGGCTATGCACAAGGCCGGCACCGCATCGCCGAAAGTCCATGTCACGGCGCAATGGCGGGACGACCGGCTGCATGTGAAGGTGCGCGACAACGGCCCGGGGATCGCCGCGGAGAATCTGGCGCGGGTGTTCGAACCATTCTTCACTACGCGCGAAGTCGGCCAAGGCTTAGGCCTTGGTCTGTCCATCAGCTATGCGGTGGTGGAGCGGCACGGCGGCACACTGTTTGCGGAAAGCCAGTTGGGCGAGTGGACGGCGTTCAACTTCGACCTGCCGCGTCTGGAGTGATGTAGAAATGAGAGAGACCCAACAAGCGCGGCAGACTGTCGTTTATGTCGATGACGAGGAGCTGGCTCGCAAGTACTTTGCGCGCTCGGCGGGTCGCGATTATGACGTGCTGCTCGCCGGCAACGCGGACGAGGCCATGTCGATCCTGCGCCGCGAAGGTGCGCGGGTGACGATTTTGGTGACCGACTTCCGCATGCCTGGCCGGCACGGCGACGACCTGCTGCGGCAGGTCTCCCAGGAGTATCCGCATATCGTCCGGATCCTGGTGACGGCCTACGCGGACAGCAACGCGCTCTCGGGCGCGGTCGATTCCGGCGAAGTGTTTCGAATCCTGGAGAAGCCGCTAGGCGTGGCCACGGTCCGCGAGGTGCTGGCATCCGCGGCTACGGCCCCGGTGTCGCGCCCGAAGTGATGCAGCGCATGCCGGTCGGCCCGTTATCACGAACGCGGGCGTGAGCGGCCGGGACATGATTTTCTGCAACCGCGTCATGCAGTGCTGCGGCGAGCGTATCAGGATCGCGTCCGCGTCCGGCGCCGGCATGACCGTGACGCTGGAATTCCCAATTTTCAAGGATCGAATCAGGAGTTACCCATGAGCGATACGATTGCCAACCAGACGCCGCCACCGGCGATTCTGTTCGTCGATGACGAAGCCACCGCGGTCAAATATTTCGAGCGCGCCATCGGTGCAATCGCGCCGGTCGTGACGGGCGCCTCCGTGGAGGACGGCAAGGCAATGCTGGATGCCCACGCCGGCAGCCTGGCCGTGCTGGTGTCCGATCAGCGCATGCCGGGCGAATATGGCAACGAACTTCTGCGCTATGCGCGCGAGCGCTATCCCCACATCGTCCGAATTCTGACGACGGCTTATTCGGAGCTGGACCAGACCGTCGAGGCCGTCAACCAGGGCCAGATACATCGCTATATCAAGAAGCCGTGGGACATCAGCGCGCTGCGCATGGAGATGAAGCAGGCGCTGGAGTTGTCGGGACTGCGCAAGGAACGCGACCAGCTCGTGCGCGAGAAGCTGAGCGTCCTGCAGACGCAGACCGTGGCTACTCGCATCGGCATTGTGCAGACGCTGTGCGTCAGCCTGATCGGGCCGGGCCGCTTTCAGCCTGTGGAGACCTACCTGGCCGGTGCCGATCTGGCCGGTACGCGTAATGTGGAGCCGGACTGGCAGCGTATGGATTACGCCGATCTGGTACGGGTCGAGAGCGAATGCAGCGGCAGTTTTGGCCATGCGGTTGGCACGCGCCTGGCGGAACTGCGTACGCGGAATGCGGGGCGCAGCGCTGTCGATGCGGTGCAGGTTTTCGCTGACGTTCTCGGCGCCGCAGTACGCGGCGATGGCGATGCGCTGATCTGGACTTCGCCGGCCACATTGAGTGAGTTCCTCACCCGGCCCGTGGCGCAGGCCGTATCGGCCGAGCACGCCGCCTGGCTCGCCTGCCTGCTGTGGCTGGAAGAAGCTGGCGGCGCCCTGCGGTTCGCGCGTGAAGGTGAGACCATCGTCTGCCGCGCCGGCACACGCGCCGCCAGTTTTGCGGCCGACCGCCTGGCGCTCTGGATCGAGCGGTTCTCGGAGCGGGCGTTCGACTAGGCAAAGGAGACGATCCGCTGTGCGAGAGCCCACGCAGGACCGGCCGCGGCAATCAGTGCTTAGGCGCCCGCGCGCGCCTGACGCCGTAGGACCATGTGCGTGGCTTTCTCCGACGCTACGAATTCGACGCATTCGTATCCCAGAGCCCGCAAGTCAACCCCTTCGAACAGCCGTTCTCCTCCGCCGAGCAGGACGGGCGCGATAGCAATGTGCAGTTCGTCAATGAGGCTCTCGCGAAGATACTGCTGAATCGTTTTCGCTCCACCGCCGATGCGCACGTCCATTCCGCCGGCCGCCTCGCGTGCCCTTTCAAGCGCTTCGCGAATGCCGCCCGTGACGAAATGGAACGTCGTGCCGCCTTCCATCTCGATGGGTGGACGTGCATGATGCGTCATGATGAAGACCGGAACGTGGTACGGCGGAATGTCTCCCCACCAGCCTTTCCAGCTCATGTCCGGCCAGGGCCCACGAACGGGGCTGAACATGTTTCTGCCGAGAATCCAGGCCCCGACATTCTCAAAGCCGCGAGCCGCGAAGTCGTCGTCTGCCCCGGTCGTGCCGCCGTCCTTACCGAATAAGGTCCGCTGGAACGTGCGTGTTGGAATCAGCCAATGGTGCAGATCCGTCCCGCCAACGCCGAGCGGATTGTCAATGTCCTGGTTTGGGCCTGCTCCGTATCCGTCGAGCGAGATGGTGAAGCCGTTAACGCGAACTCGTGTCATCTTGTGTCTCCGCTTGGACGCCTAACTATTCGTTCTCGGACAGTGCCGTGTAGGAACTCTACAAGTGGCGCGTCTGGACGTGTTCGTTTGCAGGCGTTGAAGTGTTCAAGTACGACGGGTATTGCATTCGGGAAGGGAAGAGCGGTAGCCAGAGGAGAAGCTGGCTGCCGATCTCTTTACAGATGTTTGTTTCTAAACAAAAAACACTTTCACATCAGCACAATATCGTACTGCTCCTGGCTCAAATTCGACTCCACCTGCAGCGACACCGGCTTGCCGATGAAATCAATCAGCATTGCCAGATGCTGCGACTCTTCCTCGAGAAACAGGTCGATCACCTGCTGCGACGCCACCACGCGAAACTCGCGTGGATTGAACTGGCGCGACTCGCGCAGAATCTCGCGCAGCACGTCGTAACACACCGTGCGTGGCGTCTTGACCTGCCCCTTGCCCTGGCAAACCGGACAAGGTTCGCACAGCACATGAGCAAGAGATTCACGCGTACGCTTGCGCGTCATCTCCACAAGGCCGAGTTGCGAGAACCCATTCACCGTCACACGCGTGCGATCGCGCGACAACGCTTTCTTCAGTTCGCCCAACACCTGATCGCGATGCTCGACGTTCTCCATGTCGATGAAGTCGATAATGATCACGCCGCCCAGATTGCGCAGACGTAATTGCCGCGCAATGGTGTGCGCGGCTTCGAGGTTGGTCTTGAAGATCGTATCGTCGAAGTTGCGCGCGCCGACGTAGCCGCCGGTATTCACGTCGATGGTCGTCATCGCTTCGGTCTGGTCGATCACGAGATAACCGCCCGACTTCAGATCCACCCGGCGCGACAACGCGCGCTGAATTTCCGCCTCGATGTTGTACAGATCGAAGAGCGGCCGCTCGCCCGTGTAGTGATGCAGCTTCGACGACACCGCCGGCGTGAACTCGGCCGCGAAATCCGCCAGCATCTGATACGTCTCGCGCGAGTCGACCTGAATGCGCGACGACTCGTCGTTGACGAAATCGCGCAGCACGCGTTGCGCGAGATTCAGATCCTGATACAGCAGGCTGGTGGGCGGCATGCGCTGACCTTGCGACAGAATCGTCGCCCACGTCTTGCGCAGATACGCGACGTCGCCGGCCAGTTCCTCGCTAGTCGCATCTTCGGCGATGGTGCGCACGATGTAGCCGCCTTTTTCGTCGGCGGGCAGCACGGCGGTCAGACGCGCACGCACGGCTTCGCGCTCGGCTTCGCTCTCGATCTTCTGCGAGATGCCGATATGCGGCTCCTGCGGCAGATACACGAGCGTGCGCCCGGCGATGCTCACTTGCGTGGACAGTCGCGCGCCCTTGGTGCCGATCGGATCCTTCACGACCTGCACCATCAACGTTTGCCCCTCGAAGACGATTTTTTCGATCGGCTGATGCGGTGTTTGATGCTGGGGCTCGCCGGCAATGCGCGGGTGCCAGATGTCGGCTACATGAAGGAACGCGGCGCGTTCGAGACCGATGTCGATGAAGGCGGACTGCATGCCCGGCAACACGCGTACGACCTTGCCGAGATAGACGTTGCCGACGCGGCCGCGCGACAGCGTTCGTTCGACGTGAAGTTCCTGGACGGCGCCTTGCTGGACCAGCGCGACGCGCGTTTCCTGCGGCGTGACATTGATCAGGATTTCTTCATTCATGGTGTTATTTTAGAAGTCGATGCGCGCTGCACGCAGGAGGGCAGCGGATTCAAAAAGCGGCAAACCCATGATACCTGAATAGGACCCGTCGATATGCTCGATAAACTCCGCGGCGCGCCCCTGCACACCGTACGCGCCCGCCTTGCCGAGCGGCTCGCCGCTCGCGGCATAGCGGCGGATCGCGTCTGCGTGCAGTGCAGCAAAACGTACCTTCGACACGGATAGCGCAGCCGGCAGTAGCGTGCCTTCGGCATCGACCACGGCCACGGCCGTCAGCACTTCGTGATCGCGTCCGGCGAGGCGCTTGAGCATCGCGACGGCGTCGTCGGCATCGACGGGCTTGCCGAGAATCGCGTCGTCGATCGTGACGGTTGTATCCGCAACCAGAATCGGCCGCGCGGCATGGCCGCCGGCCACAAGGCGCGCGCGCGCCGCATGCGCCTTGGCGACGCACACCCGCTGCACGTAGTCGTGCGCGCGTTCGCCGGGCAGTTCGGCTTCGAGTGCTTCGGCGTCTTCATCGGGGCGCGGCAGCAGCAGTTCGAAACGCACGCCGAGCTGTTGCAACAACTCCTGGCGGCGTGGACTCTGCGAAGCGAGGTAGACGAACGGATGCAGCGAAGCGGCGGACGTGGACATGAACAGGTCTCGATGAAGCGGATTGCGTGGGGGCGCGACGGGTGTCGAGCGTCGATCAGTGCGGTGGGAAACCAGCGGTGCGAGCATGACGACGCGTGGCACGCGCACGTTGTTGTGCACGCCAGCATGCACGTGGGTCAGCTCCGCAAATGCGAGCCGAAAAACACGGCTACAAGGCGCGACTACGACACGCAACCTGGCGTCGCGACCGCCAACCGCGCCCGCGCATTCTCCGCGCCGCCTCATTCGCTCACACGCGATGATAGGGGTGATTTTGCGTGATGGTCCACGCGCGGTAAAGCTGTTCGGCAAGCAGCACGCGGACCATCGCGTGCGGCAAGGTCAGGCTGGAGACGCGCAGCAGCATATCGGCACGCGCTTTCAACTGAGGATCGAGTCCATCGGCGCCGCCGATCAGGAACGCCACGTCGCGGCCGTCCTGCTGCCAGCCGGGCAGGGCGCCGGCGAGCTGCATGGTGGTCCAGTCCTTGCCGCGTTCGTCGAGCGCGACAATGCGCGCGTTCTTCGGCAACGCGGCTTCGATTTTCAGCCGCTCGGCGGCCATCACGCTTTCCGCCGGCCGTCCCGACGAACGCTGCTCGGGTTTGATTTCGCGTAACTCGATGCGCAGCTCGGGCGGCATACGCTTCGCGTATTCGTCGAAGCCGGTGGCGATCCAGTCCGGCATCTTGTGGCCGACGGCGAGGATATGCAGTTTCATGACGGATCGAAGATCGCGAATGTCATCGCGGACCGGAACGGTGTGAGTCGCCCAAAGCCCGCCGGCTGACTTACTTGCGGCGCGCGGCCGTCTTGCGTGCGGGCTTCTTCACGGCCGGCGCTGCTTCCTCTTCGTCCTCGTCCTCATCGGGTTCGCTCGAACGAGCGCCGCCAAACGGATCCGGCGTGGACAGCTTGATGCGCACCGGCTTGTCGCCCCAGATTTCCTCGAGGTTGTAGTACTGGCGCAGGGCCGGTTGCAGGATGTGCACGATCGCGTCGCCGCAATCCACCAGCACCCATTCGCCGATGTCCTCGCCTTCGGTACTGATGATGTCGCCGCCGTTTTCCTTGACGCTCTCGCGCACGCTCGAAGCGAGCGCCTTGGTCTGGCGATTGGAGGTGCCGCTCGCGACGATCACGCGATCGAACAGCGCGGTCAGGTGGCTGGTGTTGAACACCTTGATGTCTTGCGCTTTGACGTCTTCAAGAGCGTCGACGATCACGCGTTGCAGTTTGCGAATATCCATAGGGTTACCGGTGGTACAGATGATGTTGAAGAATATAGTCCCACACCGCGGTGGGGACATGGCTCGCCGCCTGGTCTTGCTGTTCGTCGCCCGCGAGGGCGAGCCGCTGGCTCACCTGTTCGCGCAGATGCGCGCGAATGTCGGTGGCCGAAACGTTGAACGCAAGCGTCGTATCGATCAGCAAGTGGCCGCAGGGCGTGGCTTGCAGAACGTCGGCGCGGGCACGGCGCGCGTCGATTTCTTTTGCGACCACGGGAGGAATCGACGCGAGGTCGAAGCCGGGCCGCGTGGCCGCACAAATATGCGCAAAGTCGAACAGGCGCCGCCAGTCGTGCCATGTGTCGAGATGCACCAATTGATCCGCGCCGATCAGGAGCGCAATCGAGGCGTCCTCACCTTCGCGTTCACGCCAGCGTTGCAGCGTGTCGACCGTGTAGGTCGGGCCGTCGTGCTCGATCTCGTCGGTCGCGACACGCACGGTCGCGCCCGGCAGCACCAGCTCGCTGGCCGCCGCGCGCGTCATGGCCAGCCGATGCACGGCCGGCGAGACGTCGGCTTTCTGCCAGGGCTGGCCGGCCGGCAACAGCACGAGTTCGGTCAGATGCAGCACGTGCGCGAAACGACGCGCGAGCGCGAGGTGGCCGTCGTGGATCGGATCGAAAGTGCCGCCGAGCAGTCCGATCCGGCGAGGCAGGGCAACAGGATGAGCGTTCGGCTTCAGGTGAAGATCCTTTGTCGTGACGATGCGCGGCGCAGTGCGGGCCTGATGAGCCTCACACCCACTCGCGCGGCACGAGAAAATCGCTATAAAGACGCGCTTCCGGCGTGCCCGGTTCGGGGTGCCAGTTGTAGCGCCAGTTCACCACAGGCGGCATGGACATCAGGATCGATTCCGTGCGCCCGCCGCTCTGCAGCCCGAACAGTGTGCCACGGTCGAAGACCAGATTGAACTCGACGTAGCGCCCGCGCCGGTATGCCTGGAAATCGCGCTCGGCCTGGCCATATGGAATGCTGCGGCGCTTTTCGATGATCGGCAGGTACGCTTTGAGGAATGCGTCGCCCACGCTTCTGAGCATCGCGAACGATTGGTCGAAGCCCGGCGCCGAGAAATCGTCGAAGAAAATCCCGCCGATGCCGCGCGCTTCGTTGCGGTGCTTAAGGAAGAAATACTCGTCGCACCAGCGCTTGAAACTCGGGTAGAGGTCCGCGCCATAAGGTTGCAGCGCGTCGCGGCAAGTGCGATGAAAATGCTGCGCGTCTTCCTCGTAGCCGTAGTACGGCGTCAGATCCATGCCGCCGCCGAACCAGAACACCGGCTCTTCGCCGGCCTTGGTCGCGATCAGCAGACGCACATTCATATGCACGGTCGGGCAATGCGGATTGTGCGGATGCAGCACGAGCGATACGCCCATTGCTTCGAAACCACGGCCGGCCAGTTGCGGACGCGCGGCGCTCGCCGAAGCCGGCAAAGCGTCGCCCGCGACGTCCGAAAAACCGATGCCGGCCCGCTCGAAGAAGTTGCCGCCTTCCAGAATCCGCGTGTAGCCGCCGCCGCGCAGCTTCTCGCCGGGCGCGCGCTGCCATGCGTCGGTGGCGAACGGCGTGCCGTCGAACGCGCCGAGCGTGTCCGCGATATGCGTTTGCAGGCCTTGCAGCCAGCTGCGCACGGCCTGTGCGTCATAGCTCGAATCGGTCATGAATGCAGATGCTGAGGGCGGCACGCTCGTCGTGCCGCGGGTTCATCGTGAAGGGCGACGGCCGGGCCGGCGTCAGGGGGAACCTGCGAAGGCGCGGCCACACGGTTTTTCGCTGCGGGCGGAATACTGCCGCCGCGACGGGCTTCGGTCAGGCCACGTCGGGCCTGCGTCGGTTCATATCGGCCCAGGTCATGCCGCGGGCGTGGATAGCGAAGCGAAACTCGCCGCGAAAACCCGCAGTGTAGCGCCGTTGGTGCCGCACGCGGGCGAGTGGGGTCGTGGCTTAGTGCTTGCCGTCGGTCTTGACGTCGTGCTTGCGATTCAACGCACGGTAGCCGATGTCGCGGCGATACTGCATGCCGTCGAACGAGATCTGGTTGATCGTTTCGTACGCGACCGACTGCGCGCTGCGTACCGAATCCGCCAGTCCCACCACGCACAGCACGCGGCCGCCCGAGGTGGTCAGCTTGCCGTCCGCCAGCGTAGTGCCGGCGTGGAACGTGACCGAATCCGCAGTTTCAGCCGGAATGTCGTTGATGCGGTCACCCTTGCGCGGCGTGTCCGGATAGTTGTACGCGGCGAGCACGACGCCGAGCGCGGTGCGGCGATCCCACTCCAGTTCCACCGTATCCAGCGTGCCGGCAATCGCCTGCTCGACCACCTTCGAATAGTCGCCCTTCAGACGCGCCATGATCGGCTGCGTTTCCGGGTCGCCCATGCGGCAGTTGAATTCGAGCGTTTTCGGGTTGCCTTGCGCGTCGATCATCAGACCGGCGTACAGGAAACCCGTGTAACGGATGCCTTCCTTCTCCATGCCGCGCACTGTGGGCAGGATGATTTCGCGCATCACGCGAGCGTGCAGTTGCGGCGTGACGATCGGCGCGGGCGAGTAGGCGCCCATACCGCCCGTGTTCGGACCCTGGTCGCCGTCGAGCAGACGCTTGTGATCCTGGCTCGACGCGAGCGCCAGCACATGCTTGCCGTCCACCATCACGATGAAGCTCGCTTCCTCGCCGGTGAGGAATTCCTCGATCACCACACGCACGCCGGCGTCGCCGAGCTTGTTGTCCGACAGCATCATGTCGACGGCGGCGTGCGCTTCTTCCAGCGTTTGCGCGACCACCACACCCTTGCCCGCGGCGAGGCCGTCGGCCTTGATGACGATTGGTGCGCCTTTGGCGTCGAGATACGCGTGCGCGGCGGCGACGTCGGCGAAGGTTTCGTATTCGGCCGTCGGGATCGCATGGCGCTTCATGAACGCCTTGGCGAAGTCCTTCGAGCTTTCGAGCTGGGCGGCTTCTTTGGTCGGCCCGAAAATCTTCAGACCGCGCGAGCGGAACAGATTGACGATGCCGGCTGCCAGCGGCGCCTCCGGCCCGACCAGCGTGAAGGCGATCTGTTCCTGTTCGACGAAATCGGCGAGCGCAGCCGGCTCGGTGATGTTGACGTTGCGCAGACGCTCGTCCTGGGCGGTGCCGCCGTTGCCCGGAGCAACGTAGACGAGCTGAACCCGCGGCGATTGCGCGAGCTTCCATGCGAGTGCATGTTCGCGACCGCCGGAACCGACGACGAGTAACTTCATGTGAATCCCCGAGACTTAAAAACCATAAACGGCTGACGCAGCACGCTCAGCCGTGGAATGACAGCAAGGTTCGCAAAGAGCCCGCAGCAGCCGGTGGCGGCGCGCAGGGCGCAGTACGAACCCGGGTGGTCGCGCGATGTGAGGTCACACACGCACGCCCGCTCAGCAACAACGCGAGGGCCAGACGGCGGCGCGGGCGTGGGTGCATGCAAGTGCAAGTGCCACTGCAAGTGCATGCGCCACGCGCTGCCGTGGCACGCTCATTCGTCGGCGATCGCGGCGTTTGTATAGACTTCCTGCACGTCGTCCAGATTCTCCAGCGCGTCGAGCAGCTTCTGCATTTTCACGGCGTCTTCGCCGGTGAACTCGACTTCCGTCTGAGGTTTCATCGTCACCTCGGCCAGTTCGGCCTTGAAGCCGGCGGCTTCCAGCGCCGACTTCACCTTCGGGAAATCGTTCGGCGGGCACAGCACTTCGATACTGCCGTCTTCATTCGTGACGACGTCGTCGGCGCCGGCTTCGAGCGCGGCTTCCATCAGCTTGTCTTCCGCCGTGCCGGGCGCGAACAGGAACTGGCCGACGTGATCGAACATGAACGACACCGAGCCGTCCGTGCCCATATTGCCGCCGTTCTTCGAGAACGCGTGACGCACTTCCGCCACCGTGCGCGTGCGGTTGTCGGTCATGGTGT
This sequence comes from Paraburkholderia sp. BL17N1, assembly GCF_003634175.1. Taxonomy (NCBI): domain Bacteria; kingdom Pseudomonadati; phylum Pseudomonadota; class Betaproteobacteria; order Burkholderiales; family Burkholderiaceae; genus Paraburkholderia; species Paraburkholderia sp. BL17N1. The sequence continues at coordinate 106,537 of NZ_RBIW01000001.1, read as the reverse complement.
CCACGATCACCGCCGCGCCGCCGATGCCGTAGCCTTCGTAGCGGATTTCTTCGTAGCTTGCGCCGTCCACGCCGCCCACGCCACGCTGGATCGCGCGGTTGACGTTATCTTTCGGCATGTTGGCGTCGTACGCCTTTTCGACGGCGAGCCGCAGGCGCGGGTTCGAGTCGATGTCGCCGCCGCCCATGCGCGCCGCGACCTGGATTTCCTTGATGAGCCGCGTCCAGACCTTGCCGCGCTTGGCGTCGGCCGCTGCTTTCTTATGCTTGATGTTGGCCCATTTCGAATGACCCGCCATACCTGTTCTCCATCGCGCGCGCCAGTGGGGCGCACGCATTGTGCAATTGTCGTTGCGATGTCGGGCGCTTGCTCGTGTTCGCGCGCCTGTGCGCGCGTTCGCGGTATTGTGCGCCTCGCTGTCAAACCGCCCGCTGCCTGACTGTCCGGCTCAACTGTTCGTGGCCAACCCGCCGTGGCTGAGCGTCTCGAGCCTGCTCGCGGCCAGCCGGGCCCGGCTGGCGGGACCGCGAGTCGGCAGCGCGATTGGGACGGGGCGGTGCGGCTGGCACGCGGCAAACGCCGCGCCGGCCTGCCAGGCCCCGCGAAAGGCGCGATGCGCCTGGCGGTGTGGTCGACGGTAATGCGAGTTGAGCCGCTCTTTGAGCGGATTCGAATTTTATCACGCCGCAGGGGGGCGGCAGAGGACGAGATAGCGGCGAACGCCGCGAAAAGTGCGTGATGACGGCGGCCGGCGCGCGCCGTCACGCGTTTTTCAGGCCGCTTTCAGTTTTTCGTGCCGAACAGGCGGTCGCCGGCGTCGCCGAGACCCGGCACGATGTACGCGTGCTCGTTCAGATGCGAATCGAGCGAGGCGACATACAGCTTGACGTCCGGATGGGCGTCCTGGAACACCTGCACGCCTTCGGGGGCGGCGACCAGCGCGAGGAACATGATGTTCTCGCCGGCCACGTTGCGGCGCTTGAGCACGTCGACCGCGTGCACGGCGGAGTAGCCGGTGGCGACCATCGGATCACACAGGATGAACACGCGGTCTTCGAGGTCGGGCAGACGCACCAGATATTCGACCGGGCGATGATCTTCGGCACGGTACACGCCGATGTGGCCCACCCGCGCCGACGGCACCAGTTCCAGCAAGCCGTCCGACATGCCGATGCCGGCCCGCAGCACCGGTACGATCGCCAGCTTCTTGCCGGCGATCACCGGCGCGTCGATTTCGACGAGCGGCGTGGTCAGGCGGCGCGTGGTCATGGGCAGGTTGCGGGTGATCTCGTAGCCCATCAGCAGCGTGATTTCACGCAGCAGTTCGCGGAACGTGCGAGTCGAGGTATCCCGGTCGCGCATATGCGACAGCTTGTGCTGGATCAGCGGGTGATCGAGGATGAAGAGATTGGGAAAACGGCTGTCCTGGGTCATGGCGGGTGCGCACGGGGCGGCTAGAGGGATCGGTTCGGCGCGCCGCGCGGCCGGGAAACCGGCAGGCTGGCGGACGCGCCACGGCGCAAGTTTACCGAAAGAGTGCCGCCGGAAGATACCGGAGATTGCAGCGGCCCGCCGCAGTCCGGCACCGATTCTTCTAGAATCGGGGAAACTTGCCGCGCGAGGGTCCGGGATATCTCGCCGGGGCCGAGGCCGAGGGGAGAGCGCGCGAGGCGGTCCGCGGTTTCGCCAGAATGCAGCCCGGACCTGTCGCTTTACGCCAGGCCTCTGAGGAACGTAAGAAAACTTGCGGCGGCCCGGTGTCTCGCACGCGGCACAACTTCACGAGGAGCACACATATGGACATGGGAATCGCAGGACGCACCGCGCTGGTCTGCGCGGCCAGCAAAGGCCTGGGGCGCGGCTGCGCGGAAGCGCTCGCCGCCGAAGGCGTCAACCTGACGATCGTCGCGCGCACCGCGGAGACGCTGGAGGCGACCGCGGCCGAGATTCGCAAGCAAAGCGGCGTGGAAGTGAAGACGGTGGCGTGCGACATTACCACGCCGGAAGGCCGGGCCGCGGCGCTCGCCGTCTGTCCGCAGCCGGACATTCTGGTCAACAACGCGGGCGGCCCGCCGCCGGGCGACTTCCGCGACTTCACGCACGAAGACTGGATCCGTGCGCTCGAAAGCAACATGCTCACGCCGATCGAGCTGATACGCGCGACCATCGACTCGATGAGCGCGAAAGGTTACGGGCGCATCGTCAATATCACGAGTTCGGCGGTGAAGGCGCCGATCGACGTGCTCGGGCTGTCCAATGGCGCGCGCTCGGGGCTGACCGGCTTCGTCGCGGGACTCGCGCGCAAGGTCGCGCCCACCGGTGTGACCATCAACAACCTGCTGCCGGGGCTGTTCGACACCGACCGCATCGGCGTCACCTTCGCGGCGCAAGCCAAGGCGCAGAACATTTCCGTCGACGAGGCGCGCAAGCAGCGCACGAAGACGATTCCCGCCGGCCGTTTTGGCACCCGCGAGGAATTCGGCGCTGCCTGCGCGTTCCTGTGCAGCGTGCATGCCGGCTATATCACCGGACAAAACTGGCTGATCGACGGCGGCGCCTATCCCGGAACGTTCTGAACGGCACGTCCTAAAGCATCACCACAAGCATCACCACAAGCATCACCACAACAACGACAATCACAACGGTTTCAGGAGTCTTACGTCATGACCACCCGCATCGCGCTGATCGCGCACGATCACAAGAAGGACGACATCGTCAAACTGGCCGGCGAATACGTCGACACGCTCAGGCGCTGCGACATCGTGGCGACCGGCACGACCGGCGGGCGCATCGCCGACGCGCACGGCCTCGTGGTCGAGCGGATGTTGTCCGGTCCGCACGGCGGTGATCTGCAGATCGGCGCGCAACTCGCGGAAGGGCGCGTGGGCATGGTGATCTTCCTGCGCGACCCAATGACGCCGCAGCCGCATGAGCCGGACATCAACGCGCTGGTGCGCGCGTGCGACGTGCACAACATTCCGTGCGCAACCAACATTTCGACGGCGCGCATGGTGCTCGACTCGCTGACCTTGCGCCTCACGCAACAGGTTTGAGCTTTCGCTCCCGGCACGCCTGAATCAAAACCAACCTCAAGGAGACGTGATGGTCAAAGCAATCCGATTCGATAAAACCGGCGGTCCCGAAGTGATGAAGTGGGTCGACGTCGAAGTCGGCGAACCGGGCGCGGGCGAGATCCGCGTCAGGCAGACGGCGGTCGGGCTGAACTATATCGACGTGTACTTCCGCACGGGTCTCTATCCGTTGCCGTTGCCCGGCGGTCTCGGCATGGAAGCGGCCGGCGAAGTGACGGCGCTCGGCTCGGGCGTCAGCGGTCTGAAAGTGGGCGATCGCATCGCGTACGTGGGACGTCCGCCTGGCGCGTATGCGCAGGAGCGTGTGCTGCAGGCGGCGCAAGCGGTGAAAGTACCCGACGCGTTGAGCGACGAGCAGGCCGCCTCGGTGATGCTGCAAGGCCTCACCGCGCAATATCTGCTGCGCCGCACGTATCCCGTGAAAGCCGGCGACACGATCCTGATCCAGGCCGCGGCGGGCGGCGTCGGTCTGCTGGCATGCCAGTGGGCGAAGGCGCTCGGCGCGACGGTGATCGGCACAGTCGGCTCGGATGAGAAAGCGGAGATCGCCAAGGCGCACGGTTGCGACCACGCGATCGTCTACACGCGCGAGAACTTCACCAAACGCGTGCGCGAGATCACCAACGGCGCGGGCGTGCCGGTGGTGTACGACTCGATCGGTAAAGACACGTTTACGGGCTCGCTCGATTGCCTCGCGCCGCTCGGCATGTTCGTGAGCTTCGGCAATGCGTCGGGGCCGTTGCCGCCGATCGATTCGTCGGAATTCGCCGGACGTGGCTCACTGTTTTTCACGCGGCCGACGCTCTTTACCTACATCGCCAAACGCAGCGATTACGAGGCAATGTCCACCGAGTTGTTCGACGTGCTGGTGTCGGGCGAGGTCAAGACGAGCATCAATCAGCGTTACGCTTTGTCGGACGTTGGCCAAGCGCATGCGGATCTCGAAGGGCGCCGCACAACGGGCTCGACGGTGCTCCTGCCGTAACGGACGACGACGACCCGAGCGCGATAGCGACGGCCGTATAAAACGAACGCACATCGACGAACCCGCCCAAGCCCTGGTCAAACCGGCGCCGCACGCCGCAAAGCCTGACGCAGCCCACCCAAGGCTGTTCCATCGCAGGATGGAACAGCCTTGTTCGTTTACGCGATTTTTATACACGCCACTCCATCTTTGACCAGGCCTTTACACGGATCGGCATAACGTTGCGGCTATCCAAAGTCCGTGTAATGGAGAACAAAAATGGATGTGCTGTATGTCGGAGGGCTGGTGCTGTTTGCCGCGCTGACCTTCGCGTTGATTGCCGGCTGCGAGAAGTTGATGCAGTTCCGCCGTGGGCAGGGAGCGCGCTCATGAACTGGATTCTGTGGTTATCGGGCGCGGCGACCGCGCTGCTGTTCGCCTATCTGGTCTATGCGCTGTTGCGCGCGGAGGACATTGAATGAACTCGAACAATGTCCTGCAAGCGGGCCTCTTCATCGTCGTGCTGCTGGCAGCCGCGGTGCCGATGGCCCGCTATCTGAGCGCCGTGATGGACGGCAGTTCGCGCGTGGTCCGCTTCGGCGGTCCCGTCGAACGTCTGCTGTATCGCATCGCGGGCGTCGATCCGTCGAAGGAAATGAGCTGGAAGCACTACGCGATCGCCACGATCGCCTTCAACGTGCTCGGCGTCGCGTTTCTCTACCTGCTGTTGCGCGTGCAAGGCTGGCTGCCGGGCAACCCGCAGCAGTTCGGCCCGATGACGGTCGACGGCGCGTTCAACACGGCAATCAGTTTTGTGACCAACACGAACTGGCAGGATTACACGCCCGAGCAGACGGTAGGTTATCTAACGCAGATGCTCGGTTTCACCGTGCAGAACTTCTTCTCGGCGGCCACCGGCATCGTGGTGGTGATTGCGCTGATTCGCGGCTTTGCGCGTCACACGGCACAAACCATCGGCAACTTCTGGGTCGATCTGACCCGCGTGACGCTGTACGTGTTGCTGCCGATGGCGGCGATCGTCGCGGCGCTGTTGATGAGCCAAGGGGTGATTCAGAACTTCAAGGCCTATCAGGACGTGCCGACGCTGCAAACCACCACCTATGCCGCGCCGAAACTCGACGCGCAAGGCAACCCGGTGAAGGACGCCAAGGGCAATCCGGTCACGGTCGATACGCCTGTGAAGACGCAAACCCTCGCCATGGGCCCGGTCGCGTCGCAGGAAGCGATCAAGATGCTCGGCACCAACGGCGGCGGCTTCTTCAACGGCAACTCGGCGCATCCGTTCGAGAACCCGACGCCGTTCTCGAACTTCCTGCAGATCTTCTCGATCCTGATTATCCCCGCGTCGCTCGCGCTGGTGTTCGGCCGCATGATTGCGGACCGCAAGCAGGGCGTGGCCGTGCTCGCCGCCATGACGATCGCGTTTGCGGTCTGCGTGTTCGGCGAGATCAGCGCGGAGCAGGCCGGCAATCCGGCCATTGCCGCCTTGCATGTCGACCAGTCGGCTAACGCGCTGCAATCGGGCGGCAATGCGGAAGGCAAGGAGACGCGTTTCGGCATCGCGCAGTCGGGCATCTTCACGGTCGCGACCACCGCAGCTTCGTGCGGCGCGGTCACCAACACGCACGACTCGCTGACGCCGATCGGCGGCCTCTATCCGATGCTGCTGATGCAGCTCGGCGAAGTGATCTTCGGCGGCGTGGGTTCCGGCATGTACGGGATGCTCGTATTCGCGATGCTGGCTGTGTTCGTGGCGGGCCTGATGATCGGCCGCACGCCGGAATACGTGGGCAAGAAGATCGAAGCGTACGAGATGAAGATGGTGTCGATCGTCGTGCTGCTCACGCCGCTGCTGGTTCTGGTCGGCACGTCGATCGCGGTATTGAGCGACGCGGGCAAGGCGGGCATCGCCAACCCCGGCGCGCACGGTTTCTCCGAAATCCTCTATGCGTTCAGTTCGGCGGCCAATAACAACGGCAGCGCGTTCGCGGGCCTCACCGTAAGCACGCCGTTCTACAACTGGCTCACCGCAATCGCGATGTGGTTCGGCCGCTTCGGCACGATCATTCCGGTGCTCGCGATTGCCGGTTCGCTGGCCGCGAAAAAGCGCATTGGCGTGACGGGCGGCACGCTGCCCACGCATGGACCGCTCTTCGTCGTGCTGTTGCTCGGCACGGTGCTGCTGGTCGGCGCGCTGACTTATGTGCCCGCGCTCGCGCTCGGTCCTGGTGTCGAACATCTGATCATGATGGGCGCCCATTGAGGCGGCCCGTCGGGATGGCACACGCGACCAACGACTGAACAGGCGCAAACGGGAAATTCGAGGATTCAATGACTGAACATAATGCAACCCGGTCCATGTTCGACCCAGCGCTGCTGCGCCCGGCGATCGTGGACTCCTTCAAGAAGCTGACGCCGCGCACGCAGTTCCGCAATCCGGTGATGTTCTGCGTGTACGTGGGCAGCATTCTCACGACCATTCTCTGGATCGCCGCGCTCGGCGACCAGGCCGAGGCGCCCGCGGGCTTCATTCTCGCGGTCACGCTGTGGCTGTGGTTCACGGTGCTGTTCGCCAACTTCGCGGAAGCGCTCGCCGAAGGCCGTTCGAAGGCCCAGGCGGCGTCGCTGCGCAGCGCGAAGAAAGACGTGATGGCCAAGAAGCTGAACGAGCCGCATCCGAAGTCGCCGATCCGCATTCTGACGGCTTCCGATCTGCGCAAGGGCGACGTGGTGCTGGTCGAAACCGGCGACGTAATCCCGGCCGACGGCGAAGTGATCGATGGTGTCGCGTCGGTCGACGAATCGGCGATCACGGGCGAATCCGCGCCGGTGATCCGCGAGTCGGGCGGCGACTTTTCGTCGGTGACGGGCGGCACGCGCGTGCTGTCGGACTGGATCGTGGTGCGCGTCACCGCGAATCCGGGCGAAGCATTCCTCGACCGCATGATCGCGATGGTGGAAGGCGCGAAGCGTCAGAAGACGCCGAATGAAATCGCGCTGACGATTCTGCTGGTCGCCTTGACGATCGTGATGCTGCTCGCGACCGCGACGCTGCTGCCGTTCTCGATGTTTTCGGTCGAAGCGGCGAAAGCGGGCCACGTGGTGACGATTACTGCACTAGTCGCTCTGTTGGTATGTCTGATTCCGACCACCATCGGTGGTTTGCTGTCGGCGATCGGCGTGGCCGGCATGAGCCGCATGATGCAGGCGAACGTGATCGCCACCTCGGGTCGCGCCGTGGAAGCCGCCGGCGACGTTGATGTGCTGTTGCTCGACAAGACCGGCACCATCACGCTCGGCAATCGCCAGGCTTCGCAGTTCGTGCCCGCGCCGGGCTTGACGGAAGAAGCGCTCGCGGATGCCGCGCAACTGTCGTCGCTTGCCGACGAAACGCCGGAAGGCCGCAGCATTGTCGTGCTGGCGAAGCAGCGCTTCAACATCCGTCAACGCGATATGGCCTCGCTGCATGCCACCTTCCTCGCATTCACCGCGCAAACGCGCATGAGCGGCGTCGATCTGCCGGGCCGTGAAATTCGCAAGGGCGCGGCCGACGCGGTGAAGAACTACGTCGAAGCCAACGGCGGCCGTTTCCCGAATGAAGTCAGCAACGCCGTGGCCGACGTCGCGCGGCGCGGCAGCACGCCGCTGGTGGTCGCCGAGAAAGGCGAGCAGGGCGCGCGCGTGCTCGGCGTGATCGAGTTGAAGGACGTGGTGAAGGGCGGCATCAAGGAACGTTTCGCCGAACTGCGCAAGATGGGCATCAAGACCATCATGGTGACGGGCGACAACCGCCTGACGGCGGCGGCGATTGCCGCGGAAGCCGGGGTCGACGATTTCCTCGCCGAAGCCACGCCGGAAGCGAAACTCGCCACGATCCGCGCGCACCAGGCCGAAGGGCGCCTCGTCGCGATGACCGGCGACGGCACCAACGACGCCCCGGCGCTCGCGCAGGCCGACGTCGCGGTGGCGATGAACACCGGCACGCAGGCCGCGAAGGAAGCGGGCAACATGGTCGACCTCGATTCGAATCCGACCAAGCTGATCGAGATCGTGGAGATCGGCAAGCAGATGCTGATGACGCGCGGTTCGCTCACCACGTTCTCGATTGCCAACGACGTCGCCAAATACTTCGCGATCATTCCGGCCGCGTTCGCCACGACCTATCCGGCGCTGAATGCGCTCAACGTGATGCATCTGGCCACGCCGACCTCGGCGATCATGTCGGCGGTGATTTTCAACGCGCTGATCATCGTGCTGCTGATTCCGCTGGCGCTCAAGGGCGTGCGTTATCGCGCGCTGGGCGCGTCGATCCTGCTGCGCCGCAATCTGCTGATCTACGGTTTGGGCGGGATCATCGTGCCGTTTATCGGCATCAAGCTGATCGATATGGTGCTGGCCGCATTCGGTTGGGTCTAAGCGTTAGTGCGCCAGTGCGCCAGTTCGCCAGTTCACAAGGAATCATTCATCATGAAAAATCTGTTGCGTCCGTTGATCGTGATCTTCGCGGTGCTCGCCGCCGTCACCGGACTTGCTTATCCCGCCGTGATGACCGCGGTCGGTCAGGCGGCCTTCCACGATCAGGCCAACGGCAGCATGCTCGAACAGGACGGCAAGGTGGTCGGCTCGAAGCTGATCGGCCAGCAGTTCGATGCGCCGCAATACTTCTGGGGCCGCCTGTCGGCCACCAGTCCGATGCCGTACAACGCGCAGGGTTCGGGCGGCTCGAACCTCGGCCCGACCAATCCGGCGTTGCTCGATGAAATCAAAGGCCGCCTCGACGCATTGAAAGCCGCCGGCACCGATATGTCGAAGCCGGTGCCGGTTGATCTGGTGACGTCGTCGGGCAGCGGTCTCGACCCGGAGATCAGCCCCGCCGCAGCGGCTTATCAGATCGAACGCGTCGCCAAGGCACGCAAGCTCGCAGCGAATGACGTGCAGGCGCTGGTGGATCGTTATACGAGCGGCCGTCAGTTCGGTATTCTCGGCGAGCCGCGCGTGAACGTGCTGCAACTGAACCTGGCGCTGGACGAGATGAAGCACGGCTGATCGACGTAACGCAACAGCGCTTCGCTTCACAAAGGCGGCGTCCGCGCGACTCCGCCTTTACCTTTTGACGGCGCCACGCAATAGACGCGACAGTGCCCGTTATTTGCGGCCGCGCCGACGCCGTGCCACCATGCATACACCGACGCTCGTCCAACGATGAAAACCATTGAGCATGAACCGCCCCGATCCCGATGAGTTGCTCGACAAGCTGCAACGCGACGAAGAAAAACGTCAGCGAGGCAGGCTGAAGATTTTTTTCGGCGCGTCGGCGGGCGTCGGCAAAACCTATGCGATGTTGCAGGCCGCGCGCCGCCGTCATGACGAAGGCGCGGACGTGGTGGTCGGTATCGCCGAAACGCATGGCCGCACTGAAACCGCGGCGCTGCTCGACGGTCTCGACGTGCTGCCGCTCGCGCATATCGAATATCGCGGCCGCAAGCTCAACGAGTTCGATCTCGACGCCGCGCTGGCCCGCAAGCCGGCGCTGATTCTCGTCGACGAACTCGCGCATTCGAATGTGCAAGGCGCGCGGCATCTGAAGCGCTGGCAGGATGTGTATGAGCTGCTCGACGCGGGCATCGACGTCTATACGACGGTCAATGTCCAGCACCTCGAAAGTCTGAACGACGTGGTCGGCCAGATCACCGGCATTCGGGTCTGGGAGACGGTGCCGGACCGCGTGTTCGACCGTGCCGACGAAGTCACGCTGGTCGACCTGCCCGCCGAGGAACTGCTCGACCGGATGCGCGACGGCAAGGTGTATATGCCGCAGCAGGCCGAGCGCGCGGTGCGCAACTTCTTTCGCAAAGGCAATCTGATCGCGCTGCGGGAGCTGGCGTTGCGCCGCACCGCGGATCGCGTCGATGCGCAAATGCACGAGTACCGCGCTGACCGTTCGATCCAGCGCATCTGGCAGGCGCGCGAGCGCTTGCTGGTGTGCGTCGGCCCCGGCCCGGAAGCGCCAATGCTGGTGCGCGCGGCGGCGCGTCTGGCTGCCAGCCTGAAGGCCGACTGGATTGCCGTCTATGTGGAGACGCCGGCCTTGCAGCGTTTGCCGGATGCGCGCCGCGAACGCACGCTCAACGCGTTGAAGCTCGCCGCGGAACTCGGCGCCGAAACCGCCACGCTCGCGGCCGCCGACGCGGCTGTCGCGTTGATCGGCTACGCGCAGGCGCGCAACGTGTCGAAGCTGGTGGCCGGCGCGTCGGCACGCACGGGCTTGAGGCGCTGGCTGCGTCGTCCGCTCGGCGAACGGATCGCCGAAAACGCGGGCGATCTCGATCTCACGTTGATTCGCGCCTCGTCCGAGCGCGACGGCGGCGAGCATCGGCATCTGTTGAACACCACCGCGAACGCATGGCGCGAGGCGCTGAGCGCGGCGCGCGAGCGCCGCTCGCCGCCGCGCGCCTACGGTTTCGCGCTGTTGATCTGCGCGGCCATCACGTTGCTGGCCAGCCAGTTGATCGACCATATCGATCTGACCAATCTCGTCATGCTGTATCTGCTCGGCGTGATCTTCGCGGCGGTGAAGCTGGGGCGCGGGCCCGGCGTGCTGCTGTCGTTCATGAGCGTGGCCGCGTTCGATTTCTTCTTCGTGCCGCCGCGCATGTCGCTGTCGGTCTCCGATACGCAATATCTGCTGACCTTCTTCGGCATGCTGCTGACCTCGCTGGTGATCAGCCATCTCACCTCGAGCCTGCGCCACGAGGCGAGCGTGGCGCGGCGCCGCGAGCAGCGCACCGGCGCGATGTACGCGATGGCGCGCGAACTGGCCGCGGCGCTGACCACGGAACAGATCGTCGGTATCGGCAGCCGTCATGTCAGCGAGGTGTTCGGCGCGCGCGTGGCGATTCTGTTGCCGGACAGCGCCGATCAGGTGAAGCAGAAGATCGAGGATCCCGACGCGGCGATCACGCTCGAAGGCGAGATGCTCGATAGCGATGTCGGCCAATGGGTCTACGATCAGCAGAAGCCGGCCGGCCACGGCACCGACACGCTGCCGGCCGCCGCCGCGCTTTACCTGCCGTTGAAGGCGCCGATGCGCACGCGCGGCGTGCTCGCTGTCGTGATGCGCAACGAAGGCGAGCTCGACGTGCCCGAGCAGCAGCGCATGCTCGACGCGTTCGCCGCGCAGATCGCACTGGCGCTTGAGCGGGTGCATTACGTCGACATCGCGCGCGATGCGCTCGTCAACATGGAATCGGAGCGCTTGCGCAACTCGTTGCTGTCGGCGATCTCGCACGATCTGCGCACACCGTTGACGACCATCGTCGGCTTTTCGTCGATGCTGGAGCAAGCGCCCGAGTCGCAGCCCAACCGTGAGTTGGTCGAAGCGATTCACGAGGAAGCGCTGCGCATGACCGGCATCGTTACGAATCTGCTCGACATGGCGCGGTTGCAGGCGGGCAGTCTGCAACTGAACCAGCAATGGACGCTGCTGGAAGAGACGGTAGGCGCCGCGCTGCGCGCGTGCAAACGCGTGCTGGCGGATCATCCGGTGCAGGTGAAACTGCCCGCCGATCTGCCGCTCTTGCACCTCGACGCCGTGCTGATGGAGCGCCTCTTCTCCAACCTGTTCGAGAACGCCGCCAAATACACCGCACCGGCCACGCCGCTGACGATCGGCGCGCAGCGTCTCGATACGGACGGCAAGTCGTTCGTGCGCGTGACTGTGGACGATAGCGGCCCGGGCCTGCCGGCCGGCATGGAAGCGCGCGTGTTCGAGAAATTCACGCGCGGCGAGAAGGAGTCGGCCAAGCCGGGCATCGGCCTGGGACTCGCAATCTGCCGCGCGATCGTGGAAGCGCACGGCGGTACAATCGGCGCGCTCAATCGCGTTGCGGCGGACGGCCGTGTCGAGGGCGCGCGCTTCTGGTTCACGCTGCCGGTGGACACACAGCCCGACGCACCGGATGCATTGGAAAACGAAGGCGCCGATTCCTTGACCCGCGCCGACACCGCCAGCGATTCAACTCTTAATTCGCTTTCCAAGCCTAGTCATGAGTGACCCGAGCATCACCGTCGTCCTGATTGAAGACGAAAAGCAGATTCGCCGCTTTGTGCGAACCGCGCTGGAAGGCGAGGGCATCGTCGTGCACGATGCCGAAACCGGCAAGCAGGGTCTTGTCGAAGCCGCGACGCGCAAGCCGGATCTGGTGATCGTCGATCTCGGCCTGCCCGACACCGACGGTCTCGACGTGATCCGCGAACTGCGCGGCTGGAGCGAGCTGCCGGTGATCGTGCTGTCGGCGCGCACCCAGGAAAGCGAGAAAGTCGCCGCGCTCGATGCCGGCGCGGACGACTATCTCACCAAGCCGTTCGGCGTGTCCGAATTGCTGGCACGGATTCGCGCGCACATGCGGCGGCGCAATCAGGGCGGCGCGAACGAGACGCCGCAAGTGCGCTTCGGCACGGTCATGGTCGATCTGGCCTTGCGGCAGGTGAGCCGCGATGGCGCGGCGGTCCATCTGACGCCGATCGAATACCGGCTGCTGGCGACGCTCGTGCGCCACGCCGGCCGGGTGCTGACGCATCGCCAGTTGCTGCGCGACGTGTGGGGGCCGTCGCATGTCGAGAGCCATCACTATTTGCGCATCTATATGGCGCATCTGCGCGGCAAGCTGGAGCGCGACCCGGCGCAGCCGGAACACATCGTCACGGAGACGGGTGTCGGATACCGGCTGGTGGGCGCGATTTGAGCGTGTGGCGACAATTTGCCACGGCGGCACGCGTGTCCCGGCAGCGAGCGGCCGCCGGCGGCCTCGGGCGATGTTGGTATAATTACAGATCGTAAGGACGACCTTGCGGATTCACAAACGGGGACGGCCCCATCTGACCATGGAGCTGTCTCATGTCCTGGATTCTTCTGTTGATTGCCGGGTTGCTCGAAGTCGCGTGGGCAGCCGGTCTCAAAACCTCCGAAGGTTTTACCCGCCTCTGGCCGTCCGTGTTCACGATCGTGACGGCGCTCGGCAGCTTTGTGCTGCTCGCCATGGCCATGCGTCAGTTGCCGCTCGGCACCGCGTACGCGGTATGGACGGGGATCGGCGCGGTTGGTGCGTTCATCTTCGGAATCGTGATGATGGGCGAGGCGCTGAGCGTCGCGCGAGTCGCGAGCGCGGCGCTGATCGTGATCGGATTGATCGGCCTGAAGCTGTCTTCCGGGCACTGAGTCTTGCACTTCAAACCGCCGCCGGGCGTCGTCAGCCATCTGTCTGCGCCCGGCCCGCACCTCCATTAAAGCCGCCCATTTATTCGCCGCTCTGCGTTCTGCGAATTAACGTGGCTATAATGAGATCGAATCCAACCTGAAATTGTCCGCGGCCCATTTGGCGCGACCGGCTTGGCGCGGGTCTGACGACTTCGATGCTCGGCCCCATTTGTGGCCCGTCGAAACGCCCGGCACGCACAGCGCGCCTGGAGGCGGCCATGCTTGAATCACTTTCGCTCGCGGCGGGGCTCTCATGGGGCAGCGGCCTGCGCCTCTATCTGACAGTCCTGCTGGCCGGCGTGTTCGCCCGTCTCGGCCTCGTCCATCTCCCCGATACGCTGTCCGCGCTGTCCTCGCCGTGGGTCATCGGCGTGGCGGGCGTGCTCACCGTCACCGAATTCCTCGCCGACAAAATCCCCGCGTTCGATTCGCTGTGGGACGCGGTCCATACTTTCATTCGTATTCCGGCGGGCGCTGTGCTTGCGGCCGGCGCGCTCGGCCATGCCGATCCGGCGCTGCTGACCGTGGCCGCGCTCGCGGGCGGCACGCTCGCCGGCACGGCGCACCTCGCCAAGGCCGGCACGCGCGCGTTGATCAATCTGTCGCCGGAACCGGTGTCGAATGTGGTGACCTCCACCGCTGAAGACGGGCTCGTGTTCGGCGGCATGCTGCTCGCGCTGTTCGTGCCGCTGGTGTTTCTGGTGCTGATGATCGGTTTCCTGATGCTGGCCGGCTGGGCGTTGCCGCGTCTCTGGCGCGGGGTGCAGGGCGGTTTTCGCGGTATGGCGACGCACATGGTGTCGCGCTTCGCCAGGAGCAGGCACGATTGAGCGATACGGTACGGGGTTCCGCCGCGCGCAGAGCGTTACCGACGACGACGCGCCGGTTCGGTGGCATGGATCTGGTGCGCCAGTCCATTCGCATGACGTCGCGCGACTGGCGCGCGGGCGAGTTGACGATGCTTCTGCTGGCGCTGGTGCTGGCTGTCGCGGCGCTATCGAGCGTCGGCTTTCTGGCTGACCGTCTGCATCAGGGGCTCGAGCGCGACGCGCGGCGCATGATTGCCGCCGACTTCATCGTGCGAGCGGATCATCCCGTCGATCCGCAATTCGCCGGGCAAGCCAGGGCGCTCGGCCTGAATACCGCCAGCACGGCGATCTTTCCCAGCATGATCAATTCGACCGGCGCGCAGCCGGTCTCGCGGCTCGCCGCCATCAAGGCGGTGTCGCCCGGTTATCCGCTGCGCGGCGCGTTGCGCATTGCGTCGGCGCCGGGCGCGGCGGACCATCCTGCGCACTCGATTCCGCCGCCGGGCGTTGTGTGGGTCGATCAGGCGCTGCTCGACGCGTTGAAGGTGCATGTCGGCGATAGCGTGAAAGTCGGCGGCCGCAACTTCACGATCGGCGCGGTGATCACGCGCGAACTCGACCGCGGCTTCTCGTTCGTCAATTTCTCGCCGCGCCTGATGCTGCGCGCCGACGACGTGCCGTCCACCGGTCTCGTCACCTACGGCAGCCGCGTAACTTACCGCCTGCTGGTCGCGGGCGCGGACGAGTCCGTCAAGCGTTTCGCGCAGTTTGCGCATGAGCGAGTGGACGGCGGCAAGATGCGCGGCGTCGCGCTCGAATCGTTGCAGGACGGTCAGCCGCAAGTGCGCCAGACGCTCGACCGCGCGAGCCACTTCCTCACGCTCGTCTCGCTGCTCACCGCGTTGCTGGCGGCGGTGGCGATCGCGATGGCCGCGCACAGGTATATGCGCCGGCACCTGGACGGCTGCGCGGCGATGCGTTGCCTCGGCGTCAGCCAGTCGACTTTGCGTGCGCTCTTCACGCTCGAATTCGTCGGGCTCGGGTTGATCGGCGGCGCGCTGGGTGTGGCGCTCGGTTTTCTGGGGCATCTCGCGCTGCTCACGTGGCTCGGCAGTCTGATCGACGTCGCGCTTCCCTATCCGACGGCATGGCCGGCGCTCGAAGGCATCGCGGCCGGCCTCGTGCTGCTGCTGGGCTTTGCATTGCCGCCTCTGTTGCCGCTTACGCGCGTGCCGCCGGTGCGCGTGCTGCGCCGTGAGTGGGGCGAAGCAGGGCGCACGGCGTGGGCGGCTTACGCGCTCGGCATCGCGCTATTCGCCGCGCTGCTGATCATTGCGGCGGGCGAGTTGAAGCTCGGCGGAATCGTCGCGGGCGGTTTCGCGGGCGGGATGCTGGTGTTCGCGTGCATCGCGCGGCTGGCGCTGTGGGGCGCGGCGCGGGTCGTGCGCAGCGAGCGTGTGAATGCGAGCATCGGCTGGCGTTATGCGCTGGCGTCGCTCGAACGGCGCAGCAGCGCCAGCGCATTGCAGATCACCGCGCTCGGCATCGGGCTGATGTGCCTGTTGCTGATCGCGATGACGCGCAACGACCTCGTGGCCGGCTGGCGCAAATCGACGCCGCCCGATGCGCCGAACGAATTCATCATCGACATCCAGCCCGACCAGCGCGACGCCGTCACGCAGTATCTGAGCACGCACGGCGTGCCCGGCACGGTGCTCGCGCCGATGGTGCGCGGACGGCTCACGGCGATCAACGGCAAGCCGGTCAACCCCGATTCGTTCAAGGGCGACGACGCCAAGCGTCTGGTGGATCGCGAATTCAATCTCTCGTACACGACCGAGCTGCCCGACGACAACCGGCTCGCCGCCGGCACCTGGTACGGCGACACGAAAACGCCGCAGATCTCGATCGAGCAGGGCCTCGCCAAACTCATCAACGTGAAGCCCGGCGACATGCTGCGTTTCGACGTGACCGGCTTGCAGATCGACGCGCCGGTCACGAGTGTGCGCAAGCTCGACTGGGGCTCGTTCAAGGTCAACTTTTTCGTGCTGATGCCGCCCGCGGCATTGCAGGATTTCCCCGCGACGTTCATCACGAGCTTCCATTTGCCGCAGGAAAAACAGTCGACCATCGACGGCCTGATCGCCGCCTATCCGAACCTCACGGCCATCGACACCGGCCCGATCCTCGCTCAGGTGCAGCGCGTGTTGCAACAGGTGATCGGCGCGGTGCAATTCCTGTTCGCGTTCACGCTCGCGGCGGGCGTGCTCGTGCTGTACGCGGCGCTCGCGGGCACGCGCGATGAGCGTATGCGAGAATCCGCGCTGCTGCGCGCGCTGGGCGCGTCGCATCGGCAGGTGCGGGCGGTGCAGATCGCCGAGTTCGTCGCGGTGGGTGCATTGGCGGGCTTGATGGCGGCGGCCGGCGCGCAGGCCATCGGCTATGTGCTGGCAACGCGCGTGTTCGAGTTCTATCTGAGTTTCAATCCCTGGCTGTTGCCGGCGGGCATTGCCGCCGGCATCGCGTGCGCCGGTGTGGGCGGCTGGCTGAGCCTGCGGCATGTGCTGGCGCGGCCCGCGCTGCAATCGCTGCGGGACGCGTGAATTTTCTTATCGGTTGGTGAGCAGGTATGAGTGATTTGAACGACGAGGTGTCCGCGGCGCAGCCGACGGCCTTCGAACTGGTGGGCGGCGAAGCGCGCGTGCGCGAACTGGTCGACCGCTTTTACGACCTGATGGATCTCGAAGCGGACTTCGCCGGCATCCGCGCGCTGCATCCCGAATCGCTCGACGGTTCGCGCGACAAGTTCTTCTGGTTTCTGTGCGGCTGGATGGGCGGTCCTGATCATTACATCAGCCGCTTCGGTCATCCGCGTTTGCGCGCGCGGCATCTGCCGTTCGCGATCGCCTCCAGCGAGCGCGATCAGTGGCTCAGGTGCATGGCGTGGGCGATGGAAGATGTCGGTCTCGACGAGCCGCTGAGAGAGCGCCTGCTCGGCTCGTTCTTCGAAACGGCTGACTGGATGCGCAACCGGAATGGCTAACGCGTCGGGCTCGGCATCTGGCGCGGCATCGCCGGACTACGCTGACTTGCCTCAGGAAGCGCGCGAGGTCCTCGACTGCTGGTTTGGCGTACCGGGCGCGCCGGAATACGGCACCGAGCGCAAAATCTGGTTTTCACGCAATGCGGCTTTCGACGCGATGCTGCGCGAGCGCTTCGGCGCGCTGATTGACGCGGCGCGTGAATCAGCGCTCGATAGCTGGACGCAAACACCGCTCGGCGCGCTGGCGCTCGTCATCGTGCTGGATCAGTTCTCGCGCAATTGTCATCGCGGCACAGCGCGCGCGTTTGCTGCCGATCAGAAGGCATTGCTCGTCGCGCGGCAAATCGTCGCCAGTGGCGCCGACCGCGAGTTGCCCACCGTGCACCATCGCGCGTTCGCCTGTCTGCCGTTCGAGCACGATGAAACGCTCGAGGGCCAGCGCGAGTCGCTGCGTCTTTTCAGGCAACTGGAAGCGGAGCCGGGTGGCAAATCGTACTACCGGTTCGCGGTGCGGCACGCGGAAATCGTCGAGCGCTTCGGGCGCTTTCCGCATCGCAATGCGACGCTCGGGCGTCCCTCGACGGCTGAGGAAATAGCCTTTCTGGGTACGCCCGGTTCATCGTTCTAGGCGCGCGGCGCCGGTACTATTCGTCGATCACCGCTCTCGCGGCCCTCGGCGTAAGCACGCAAATCACGCCAGTTCGTTCGCGTCACTCGGGAAAGGCAAAGCGGGCGCTCGTGCATGCATGCGGCCGGTTATAACGGGAAAAGCGGTAAGCGGGCGGGCGCCTAGCGTCCGCCGGACACGTCGAGCAGCGCGCCCGTCACATACGAGGCGGCATCGCTCAACAACCAGACGATGGTCTCGGCCACTTCATCAGCCGTGCCGGGACGGCCCAGCGGCGTGGTTGCGCCGAGCTGCGCGGCGCGTTCGGGTTTGCCGCCGCTCGCATGAATCTCGGTGTCGATCAGGCCGGGGCGCACCGCGTTCACGCGCACGCCGCGCGGGCCGAGTTCCTTGGCGAGTCCGAGCGTCATTGTGTCGACGGCGCCTTTCGAGCCGGCGTAGTCGACGTATTCGTTCGGTGAACCGAGACGCGAAGCCGCCGACGACACGTTGACGATCACGCCGCCCGCGCCGCCACGCTCCGTCGACATGCGCCGCGCGGCTTCGCGCGCGCAGAGATACGCGCCGAGCACGTTGACGTCGAACATGCGTTTCAGGCGCGCGACGTCCATATCGGCGAGCTGGCTGGACGGCGCGACGATGCCGGCGTTGTTGACGAGCGCGTCGATCCGGCCGAACTTCTGCCCAAGCGTGTCGAACATTGCGAGCACGTCGGCTTCATTCGCGACGTCGCCGGCAATCGTCAACGCCTGGCCGCCTGCGCGCTCGACTTCGGCGGCGGTGTCCTGCGCGGCAGCGAGATTGCGTGCGTAATTCACGCCGACGGACCAGCCGCGCGCACCCAGCAAACGCGCCGTCGCGCGGCCAATGCCGCGGCTGCCACCGGTGATCAGAACGGCTTTCGTCATCGCAACCTCGACGTTAAGGGAAAGTCAGACCGCGTCGCGCTTGATCGCCCACTTGTCGGCGACGGGCGGCTGATAGCGTTGCAGCTTGCCGATCAAGGCGACAGGATCGGCGTCGATCTGGAGGATGTCGAAATAGGTCTGGCGCATGAAGCCTTCGTCGACCGTGTGCTGAAGCATGTTGATCAACGGATCGTAGAAGCCGTCGATATTCAGCACTGCCACCGCTTTCTGGTGATAGCCGAGTTGCGCCCACGTGTAGACCTCGAACAGCTCTTCGAGCGTGCCCGCGCCGCCCGGCATCGCGACGAACGCGTCGGACAGGTCGGCCATCATCTTCTTGCGATGATGCATGTCGGGCACCACATGCAATTCGGTCAGGCCGTTATGGCCGACTTCCTTGTTGACCAGCAGCTCGGGAATCACGCCGATCGCGCGGCCGCCTTCGGCCATCACCGTGTCGGCGATCACGCCCATCAGGCCGACCTTGCCGCCGCCGTACACCAGTGCAAGATCGGCTTGCACCAGCGCGCGGCCGAAGGCGCGCGCCGCTTCCGCATACAAGGGTTTGGCTCCGTTGGAAGAGCCGCAATACACGCACACCGACTTCATGCTCAAACGTCCTTCGGTTCGTTGCGGGGCGCGGCGCCTTCCTTGGGCGGCAGGTAGTCGTAAAACTCGCGCTTGGGCAGCTTGCCCGACACGAGGTCGTCGAAAATCTGCCGCGAGCGGCCGCGCAGATAAGGCGCCATGAGCGACACGATCTGCACGCTCACCTGATGCAGTTCCGCGCGAATCGCTTCCTGTTCGTTGTATTTGCGCGGATTCATCACGAACTGATACGAGAGCCAGTACGTGCCGATCACGCCGACGTTGGTGGCGATCACATGAAGCTCTTCCGGCGTGACGACCATTTCGCCGTCGGCCACGAGCTGCTCGCAGAACTGGCTTGCAAAACGCACCTTGTGGCTGATGATCTGCTTGAAGTGCGTTTCGAGCGTGCGATTGCGCGCCAGCAGATCGTTCAGATCGCGATACAGGAAACGGTAGCGCCACGTGAAATCGACCATGTACTGCAGATACGACCACATTTCGTCGATGGTCGCGCGGTGGTCTTCGGGGAAACGCAGACGCTTTTCGATCTCCTGCTCGAACTGGCTGAAGATGCTGTTGATGATGTCGTCTTTGTTGCGGAAGTGGTAGTACAGGTTGCCTGGACTGATTTCCATTTCCTCGGCGATCGTCGTCGTCGTGACGTTCGGCTCGCCGATTTCGTTGAACAGTTTCAGCGACAGTTCGAGAATCCGTTCGCGCGTGCGGCGGGGAGGTTTGGCTTCCATGTCGTCCGGCCCTGGTTACGCCGGGGGGCACACGGCGGCGTGCCGCTCTTCGCGTGATCCGCCCGGACGCGGTTGGTGTATCGGACGATTATAAACCGAGCGTTCTAATCTCAAACGGATAGTCAGGGTTTTCATTCCCGCGACCATTTCGCGCGTCGCTCGAACCCGCTTCCACGGCGCTAAAACAGTGTGTGGCGCGGCTTCACAGCCATGCCTGAACCCAATGCACGACGAGCGGTCCGACGATCAACAGCCACGTCATCAGGCACATGCCCAGCGCGACCATCACGGCCGCGCTGCCGAGATCCTTCGCGCGGCGCGAAAGTTCGTGGCGTTCGAGCGAAATCCGGTCGATGGCTGCTTCCACGCTCGAATTCAGCAACTCGACGATCAACACGAGCAGCACGGAGCCGAGCAGCAACACGCGCGACACCGGCTCGACCGGCACCAGCACGCCGCAGGGAATCAGGATCGCGGCGAGCGTGAGTTCCTGGCGAAACGCGCTTTCCTCGCGAATCGCGACGCGAAAGCCGGCGAGCGAATTTTTCATCGCGTGCCAGGCGCGGGTGAGGCCGCGATTGCCTTTGTAGGGATTGAAAGGCAGCGGCGCGAGCGGATCGTCGGGACTGAGCGGTTCGTTCTGCGTGTCGTGTTGGGTGCCGTTCTGTTGCGTGCCGTTCGCGATGCTCGCCCCGTTCGAACCATGCGCGTGATCTGCATGATTCGGCGTGCCTGGTTCGCTCACGTCGTCGAACGGTTCGATGCTCGCGGTGTCGTTGTCGTTGCCGGCTTCGACGGCACGCAGCGCGCCGTTCGACGCGCGCCCCACGGGGGATGGTCTGGTTCGCATGGACGGCTCGGCACGCCGCATCACGCGGCGGCGCTTTCCTCGCGATACGAGGCGCGCGGCAGCGGCTTCAGATGCGCGGCGAATTGCTCGGAGGCCGCCGCCCACGAGAAGCGTTCGGCCCACGCGCGCGCATGGTTGCGATCGATCTTCAAGGCTTCGAGGCAGGCTTCGCGCAGGTCTTCATGCATCGCGCCCGCGCCGCCGTCGCCCAATACATCGATCGGACCGGTGACGGGATACGCCGCGACCGGCGTGCCGCAGGCGAGCGCTTCGAGCAGCACCAGCCCGAATGTGTCGGTGCGGCTCGGGAACACGAAAACGTCCGCCGCCGCATAGACCTTCGCCAACTCGGCCTGGGTCAGCACGCCCAGATAATTCACTTGCGGATAGCGCGACTTCAGTTCGGCGAGTGCCGGACCTTCACCGGCAACCCATTTCGAACCGGGCAGATCGAGCTTCAGAAATGCCTCGACGTTTTTCTCGACGGCCACGCGTCCCACGTACAGGAAGATCGGCCGCGCGCTATTGAGCACCTTCGAATCCATCTGGTGAAAGATGTCCAGGTCGACGCCGCGCGTCCACAGCACGACGTTGGTGAAACCGAATTTTTCGAGGTCGCTCTTGACGACCGGCGTAGGCGCCATCACAGCCAGCGACGGCTTGTGAAACCAGTGCAGGAACTTGTAGGTCGCGGCGAGCGGAATGCCGAAACGCGCCTGCACGTACTCCGGAAAACGCGTGTGATACGCGGTGGTGAACGGCAGCTTGTGCTGGATTGCGTAGGCGCGCGCGGCCATGCCGAGCGGACCTTCGGTGGCGATGTGCAACGCGTCGGGCGAGAAGGCGTCGATACGCTCGCGCAGTTTGCGGCGCGGCAGCAGCGAGAGGCGGATCTCCGGATACGTCGGGCAAGGGATCGTCTTGAATTCGAGCGGCGTCAGCAGATCGACGTGATGGCCGAGCGCGCTGAGTTCGCGCGTGGTGTTTTTCAGCGTGCGCACGACGCCATTGACCTGCGGTTCCCATGCGTCGGTGACGATCATGATCTTCATCGGTTTCGGCCCAATAGAGAAGTTAACAAGCAGGGACTACGCGGTTGCCCTGGCCTTTTGCACGCCCACTTCCGGGGAGCGCATCACGGTCCAGTAGATCACCTTGAGTTCGCCCTCGTACGTCTCGACGAGGGCCGACAGACTTTCGACCCAGTCGCCGTCGTTGCAATACAGGACGCCGTCGATATCGCGTATCTCGGCTTTATGAATATGTCCGCAGACCACGCCGTCGCAGCCGCGGCGGCGCGCTTCGTCGGTCATCACGCGTTCGAACGAGGAGATGAAATTCACCGCGTTCTTCACCTGATGCTTGAGGTACTGGGACAGCGACCAGTACGGAAAACCGAGCCGGCTGCGGATCCGGTTGAACCAGCGGTTCAGGATCAGGATCATGGTGTAGAGCGTGTCGCCGAGATAGGCGAGCCACTTGGCGTGCTGGATCACGCCGTCGAACAGATCGCCATGCACGATCCACAGACGCTTGCCGGCGAGCGTGGTATGGAACGCCTCGCCGCGCACGTGGATGTCGCCGAACGCGAGGTCGCAGAACTGGCGCGCGGCTTCGTCGTGATTGCCGGGCACGTAGATCACTTGCGTGCCCTTGCGCGCCTTGCGCAGTACCTTCTGCACGACGTCGTTGTGAGCCTGCGGCCAGTACCAGCCTTTCTTCAACTGCCAGCCGTCGATGATGTCGCCCACCAGGTACAGATACTCCGACTCGTTGTGACGCAGGAAGTCGAGCAGATAGGGCGCCTGGCAGCCGCTCGAGCCGAGATGGATGTCGGACAGCCAGATGGTGCGGTAGCGATGCGGCTCGGCGTGATCGTCGTCGTGCTGGCCGGTATGGGCGTCGAGCGGCAGTGGCGCCACGGGCAACGGCAAGCCGTGACTAGGGTTGGGTTCCGGGCGGAACGCGACGGGGTCGACGCTCGGGCCGGTCTGGCGGAACAGGGAAGTCGCGGACGTTTTGGGGTCCATGGCTCACGCGTCGAGTTGCGGTGCCCGTATTGGGCCGGGTGCGCGTGACTGTGCCGTGACAGTCATGAGAAGTTCTTATTACTGCGGGGCGGGGAGACGGGGAGCGGAAAGAGTGATGACCGCGCTGGGCGTAGCTCGCGCGGCGTGGTGACTGGCTATGGGGTGATGATCGAGAGATCGACACGACCGCGACCGGCGCCGCGCCCAGTGTTGTGGTGGCCCGACAGCAAAGCGCATTCGCGTCCGGTCGGCACGGCCGCGAACGGCATGATGTGCGCGGCGTGACGGCGGCCCGACAGGCGGGCGACATCCCGACCGGCAACCCGGCGCGGGTCAGCGCGAGACGCTGACGACTCGCGTGCCGGCGAGGCGGTCGTGCAGGAATCGGCGCTGCGGATCGAAACGGCCGGTGGCCGCCCACAGCAGGAACCAGATGCCGGCGATCATCAGCGTCTGCGGCAGCTTGAGTCCGAGCAGCGGATGCAGCGCCAGCGGCGGCAAAAACCACAGCCACGCAAGCGCGTAGCGGGCAATGGCGCGGCCGGTGGAAAGCGGCGCGCCATCGGCGGCGACCACGCGCAGACGCCAGGTTTTCATGGGTAAGGTCTGGCCGCTATGAGTCCAGAACCAGACGAAGTACAGGCCGAGCACGAGGCCGATCCACGCCGCCAGCAGGTTGTGATGGGTCAGGCCGTTGCGCTGCTGCGTCAGCGTGCTGAACAGATAGCCGGCGACGAACACTACGCCGAACAGGATCAGCGCTTCGTAGAGCAACGCCGCGAGGCGTCGGCGGACGGTAGGTGCGTTGCCGTTGCTGCTGTCAGCGGCGATGGTTTGGCCCGCGAGCGGTTGGGACACGGCGGCGCTCGGGCTTAGGAGCCGTTGAAAATCGACGGCGCTTCGGCTGGCGAAACCGGCAGCGGCGTAGCAGGCACGAAGCTGCCGGCGGCGGGAATCGGCGGCACGGCGACGGGGCTCGGCAGCGAAGCCGCGGCGGCGCTGGCCGCTGTCACGTGGCTTGCGCCGTGCTCACGCGCGTTGACGAGCCGATCGATCCCCTTGATTTCAGTGCGGCCTGAGGGCGGCGCGCTGACCACGCTGGGGCGCCGCTTGCGTTCGCTGGCGGCAAGGCGTTCTTTCTGCTCTTCCGGTAACTGCTGATAGGCTTTCCACGCGTTCTGGCGGGTTTCGCGCGGCAATTCCTTCGATACCTGATAATTTTCACGCGCGACGCGCCGCTGGTCGGGCGTCATGCGGGTCCATTCAGTCATGCGGTCATGCAGGCGTTTTTTGCGCATCGGCCGACATTTTCGGGTAACGCGACGCGATCTTGATCCATTTTCGCTTGCGTTCTTCACTGAAGGAGTCCCATTGGGCTTCGAACGGCGCCAGCGCGATGTGCTCGGCCGAAGTCAGCCGCGACCACGCCATCGGGCTGTTGCTGCCGGGCAGGCTGGGCAATTCGACGGCGAGCGTGGGCGCGGGCGCCTTGGCGGTGACGTTGCCGCCCGCAACAGGCGCGCTGGCCGGAGACGGGCTCGGATAAAAGCGCGGATAAGTCGCGGCAAACGACACCAGGGCCGCGATCGTGCATCCGAAAACAACGGCCAGGCCGCGCTTGTAACTCACCCGAAGAATCTCCCGCTCAGTGGGCGCGTGAAAGGTACGCGTTGAAACCGTGGTCGAGATAGGCATTGAGCGGCAGGTCGTCGCTTAACATGGCGGCATCGATATCGGCGAGTTCGGCGGTGCGTTGCTGATCTTCCCAATAGGCAATGCCCACGAGGCTGATCACCAGCGCGGCCAGCGGCCACGCAAGCGCGAAGCGGCGCAGCGGCGAACGGCGGCGCTGCGGCAGTTCGACCGGCGGCAGGCCGGCTGCCATGCCCGCGCCGGCAAAGGCCGGCACGAACACCGGCGCGCTCACGGTTTCGGGCTTCTTGCGGGCGAGCGCGGCATGGCGCGCCGCAGCGAGCCGATCGGCGGTGGCGGACGGAATGCTGGCAGCGTTTTCGTCGAGCGCGCGGCGCACCTGGCGGGCGAACTCGAGTTCTTTAGTTTCTAGGGAGCTCATAGCGTGATTCCTTTGGCCTTGAGCGCTTGCGCCAGCGTGTGGGTGGCCCGCGAGCAGTGCGTTTTCACACTGCCTTCGGAGCAGCCCATAGCGGCGGCAGTCTCGGCGACATCCATATCTTCCCAATAACGCATGAGAAACGCCTCCCGTTGACGTGCCGGTAACTTTTGGATCTCGTCGTCGATTAACTGCAGGACCTGTTCGCGCTCGAGCTTCTGTTCGTTGCTCTCCGAGCCCGCCGAGCCCTGCTGGGCTTCGAAGGTTTCGAGCGGGTCGAAATCTTCGTCGTCGGCGTTGCCGAGCGACGAGAAGAGACTCACCCAAGTATTGCGTACTTTGGCACGACGGAAATAGTCGTGCATCGCATTCTGCAGAATACGCTGAAACAGCAGCGGAAGTTCGGCTGCCGGACGGTCGCCGTATTTTTCGGCGAGCTTGATCATCGCGTCCTGCACGATATCCAGCGAGGCGTCGTCGTCCCGCACGGCGTAGACCGTCTGCTTGAATGCGCGCCTTTCGACGCCCGCCAGAAAATCGGCGAGTTCCTTGTCTGATGCCATCCGTTGGGGGTCGGCGCAGCGAGCGTGCGCGTAATCGGTCGAAAAATGTCGTAAAACTCGCGGATGCTAACAAACTTTTGCGCTGCTGGGGCGAAACGTGATGCACCTTGCATCTCTATAACAAGGTTTCGGTCGCTTTTGGTTAGTTGGCGAGTTTCGGTTGATGGCGCCACGGCAAGATTTGCTTGACCGCGCGGGCGTCTGCAGATATCGTCGCTGGTTCGCAACATAAGTGACTTGTCTCAATTGAGGTGTGGCCCAAGAAGCTCACCTGTCAACTGGACGCGCCGCTTGAACCCGAGCCACAAGCCCGGCAGAGAGCACCCGATCAAATTTTTGCCGAAATTTCGAAAGGTGAATTAATGAATATGCCCAGCGCGGAATTCTCCACGTCGGATACGACACCCCATCCTGAAGCTGACTCTATCGGCGCCACAGTGCTCATGAAGGCACTGGCTGACGAAGACGTCGAGTTTGTGTGGGGCTATCCCGGCGGCTCGGTACTCTACATTTACGACGAGCTGTACAAGCAGGACAAGTTCCAGCATATCCTCGTACGCCACGAGCAGGCCGCGGTCCACGCCGCCGACGCTTACTCGCGTTCCACCGGCAAGGTCGGTGTGTGCCTCGTGACCTCCGGCCCCGGCGTTACCAATGCGGTGACCGGCATCGCCACGGCATACATGGATTCGATTCCGATGGTCGTGATCAGCGGCCAGGTGCCGACTGCCGCGATCGGCCAGGATGCGTTCCAGGAGTGCGACACGGTCGGCATCACGCGTCCTTGCGTGAAGCACAACTTCCTCGTGAAGGACGTGCGCGACCTCGCCGCCACCGTCAAGAAAGCCTTCTTTATTGCCCGTACCGGCCGTCCCGGCCCGGTGCTGATCGACATTCCGAAAGACGTGTCGAAAGCGCCTTGCCAGTACGAACCGCTCAAGACTGTTTCGCTGCGCTCGTATAACCCGGTTACCAAAGGCCACTCCGGGCAGATTCGCAAGGCCGTGTCCTTGCTGCTGTCGGCCAAGCGTCCGTATATCTACACCGGCGGCGGCATCATTCTCGCGGATGCATCGCGCGAGTTGAACCAGTTCGCCGATCTGCTCGGTTATCCCGTCACCAACACGTTGATGGGTCTGGGCGGCTACCGCGCGAGCGACAAGAAATTCCTCGGCATGCTCGGCATGCACGGCACGTACGAAGCCAACATGGCGATGCAGCACTGCGACGTGCTGATCGCGATCGGCGCGCGTTTCGACGACCGTGTGATCGGCGACCCGGCGCACTTCTCGTCGCGTCCGCGCAAGATCATCCATATCGACATCGATCCTTCGTCCATCTCCAAGCGCGTCAAGGTCGACATTCCGATCGTCGGCGACGTGAAGGAAGTGCTGAAGGAGCTGATCGAGCAGTTGCAAACGGCCGAGCATGGCCCGGACACCGCGGCGCTCGCCGACTGGTGGAAGGACATCGAAGCCTGGCGCGCGAAAGACTGCCTCAAGTTCGACCGCAAGAGCGACATCATCAAGCCGCAGTACGTGGTGGAAAAGGCGTGGGAACTGACCGACGGCAATGCCTTCGTGTGTTCCGACGTCGGCCAGCACCAGATGTGGGCGGCGCAGTTCTATCGCTTCAACAAGCCGCGCCGCTGGATCAATTCCGGTGGTCTCGGCACGATGGGCTTCGGCCTGCCGGCGGCGATGGGCGTGAAGATGGCGCACCCGGACGACGACGTGCTCTGCATCACGGGCGAAGGCTCGATCCAGATGTGTATCCAGGAGCTCTCTACCTGCAAGCAGTACGAGACTCCGGTGAAGATCATTTCGCTGAACAATCGCTATCTGGGCATGGTGCGCCAGTGGCAGCAGATCGAATACAGCAAGCGCTATTCGCATTCCTACATGGATGCACTGCCGGATTTCGTGAAGCTCGCCGAAGCGTACGGCCACGTCGGCATGCGTATCGAACGCACGGCAGATGTCGAGCCGGCGCTGAAGGAAGCGCTGCGCCTGAAGGATCGCACGGTGTTTCTCGATTTCCAGACCGATCCGACCGAAAACGTCTGGCCGATGGTTCAGGCCGGCAAGGGCATCACCGAGATGCTCATGGGTTCGGAAGATCTATAACGACGGCGCGTTGAGTTAAACGCAGCGCCGGCTTCGTCATGCGCGCCTTCATGAAAGGCGACAAGCGGACGAAGCGGCGCGAACCGTTCGCAGACATCGACAAAACATCTGGAAGAAGCGAATCATGAGACACATCATTTCCGTCCTGCTGGAAAACGAACCGGGCGCGTTATCACGCGTGGTGGGTCTGTTCTCGGCACGCGGCTACAACATTGAAACCTTGACGGTGGCTCCGACCGAAGACCGTTCGCTGTCGCGCATGACCATCGTCTCCATTGGCTCGGACGACGTGATCGAACAGATCACGAAGCATCTGAACCGCCTGATCGAGGTGGTGAAAGTGGTCGACCTTACCGAGGGCGCCCACATCGAACGCGAGCTGATGTTGATCAAGGTGAGGGCGGTCGGCAAGGAGCGTGAGGAGATGAAACGGATGTCGGATATTTTCCGCGGCCGCATCATCGACGTCACCGAAAAGACCTACACGATCGAACTGACGGGCGCGAGCGACAAGCTCGACGCATTTATCGAAGGGCTCGACGCCACGGCGATTCTCGAAACGGTCCGCACGGGCGGCTCGGGGATCGGTCGCGGCGAGCGCATTCTGAAGGTGTGACGCGCGAGCGTTCAACCGTCTCGATCCAGGCCGGGCCGTGCCTGCACCAACCCGGCCACGCAACACACTATTTGCAGCATTTGATTTTCACTGAATCATCGAATTTAGCCAAGGAACCGACATGAAAGTTTTCTACGACAAGGACGCTGACCTCTCCCTCATCAAGGGCAAGCAAGTCACCATCATCGGCTATGGCTCGCAAGGCCATGCGCACGCGCTGAACCTGAAGGAAAGCGGCGTGAACATCACGGTCGGTCTGCGCAAGGGCGGCGCATCGTGGAGCAAGGCTGAGAACGCCGGCCTGCAAGTCAAGGAAGTGGCGGAAGCCGTCAAGGGCGCGGACGTGGTCATGATGCTGCTGCCGGACGAGCAGATCGCCGAAGTCTATGCGAAGGAAGTGCACGCCAATGCCAAGCAAGGCGCGGCGCTGGCATTCGCGCACGGCTTCAACGTTCACTACGGTCAAGTGATTCCGCGTGCCGACCTCGACGTCATCATGATCGCGCCGAAGGCACCGGGCCACACGGTTCGCGGCACCTATTCGCAAGGTGGCGGCGTGCCGCACCTGATCGCTGTCGCGCAGGACAAGTCGGGCGCAGCACGTGACATCGCTCTGTCGTACGCTGCGGCGAACGGCGGCGGCCGTGCCGGCATCATCGAAACGAACTTCCGCGAAGAAACGGAAACCGACCTGTTCGGCGAACAAGCCGTGCTGTGCGGCGGTACCGTCGACCTGATCAAGGCCGGCTTCGAAACGCTGGTGGAAGCGGGCTACGCGCCGGAAATGGCGTACTTCGAATGCCTGCACGAACTGAAGCTGATCGTCGACCTGATCTATGAAGGCGGCATCGCGAACATGAACTACTCGATCTCGAACAACGCCGAATACGGCGAGTATGTGACGGGTCCGCGTATCGTGACGGCTGAGACGAAGAAGGCGATGAAGGCTGTGCTGACCGACATTCAGACGGGCGAGTATGCGAAGAGCTTCATCATCGAAAACAAGGCTGGCGCACCGACGCTGCAATCGCGCCGCCGTCTGACGGCTGAACACCAGATCGAAACGGTCGGTGCAAAGCTGCGTTCGATGATGCCGTGGATCGCCGCGAACAAGCTGGTCGACCAGTCGAAGAACTAAGCTGCTTTTTCCAGCTGATGTCCGGTGCGGCGTCATGCCGTAATAGCCGGACAGATCAAAAAGCCGCCCAAGGGTGCTGAACCCTGGGCGGCTTTTGCTATCCTACGGTTTTACAAAAACACAGAAGCCATTCATGAATTACCCTCATCCGATCATCGCGCGAGAAGGCTGGCCGTTCATCGCCATCGCGGCCGTCGTTGCATTGCTGGTTCACTTCATCGCGGGGTTCGGCTTTTCATGGCTGTTCTGGCTCCTCCTGATCTTCGTCGTGCAGTTCTTCCGCGATCCGGCGCGTCCCATCCCCACGCAGGCGAATGCCGTGCTGTGCCCGGCCGACGGCCGTATCGTCGCGGTCGAAACCGCGCATGATCCGTATGCCAATCGCGAAGCGCTGAAGATCAGCGTGTTCATGAACGTCTTCAACGTCCACTCGCAACGCTCGCCGGTGGATGGCGCGATCTCCAAGGTCGAATATTTCCCGGGTGCGTACCTGAATGCCGCGGTGGACAAGGCTTCGACCGAAAACGAGCGCAATGCGGTGGTGATCGAAATGGCCGGCGGCCAGACGGTGACTTCGGTGCAGATCGCCGGTCTGATCGCGCGGCGCATTCTTTGCTACGTACGGGCAGGTGAGCCGCTCACCCGTGGTCAGCGTTACGGATTTATCCGCTTCGGTTCGCGCGTCGACGTGTATCTGCCGGTGGGCAGCCGTCCGCGTGTGTCGATCGGCGAGAAGGTTTCGGCGTCGTCCACGATCCTCGCTGAACTATAAAGCGGCACCAAGGAGGTTTCCGAATGGCCGCATTCAAACCGCGTCGACCCCGTAACAGCGGACCGCTTCCGCGTCCGTTCCGCCGTAACAAGCCGATGGTGACGGAGGCGGCGGTCGACAGCCGGCGCGCCCAGCGTCAGCAGTTCCTGCGAAAGCGCGGCATTTATCTGTTGCCGAACGCCTTCACCACGGCGGCGCTGTTCTGCGGCTTCTTTGCCGTGGTGCAGGCCATGAACGTGCGTTTCGAGGTCGCGGCTATCGCGATCTTCGTGGCGATGGTGCTCGATGGCATGGACGGCCGCGTCGCCCGCATGACGCATACGCAAAGTGCGTTCGGCGAGCAGTTCGACAGCCTGTCGGACATGGTCTCGTTCGGCGTGGCGCCGGCGCTGGTCATGTACGAGTGGATTCTGAAAGACCTCGGCCGCTGGGGCTGGCTCGCGGCGTTCGTCTACTGTTCGGGCGCGGCATTGCGTCTCGCGCGGTTCAATACGAACATCGGCGTGGTCGACAAGCGTTTCTTCCAGGGCATGCCGAGCCCGGCCGCGGCGGCGCTGATCGCCGGTTTCGTGTGGCTCGCTACGGACAACCGCGTGCCGCTCAAGCTGGTGTGGTTGCCGTGGGTTGCTTTCGTGCTGACGATTTACGCCGGCGTGACAATGGTGTCGAACGCGCCGTTCTACAGCGGCAAGGCGCTCGACGTGCGGCATCGCGTGCCGTTCGGGGTGATTCTGCTGGTGGTGGTCGCGTTCGTGCTGGTGTCCTCCGACCCGCCGCTGATGCTGTTCGGCCTGTTCGTGCTGTACGGCCTGTCCGGCTACGTATTCTGGGGTTATCAGGCGGTGCGGGGCAGGGCGAATCCGGCCCGGTCGGTGTCTGTCGACCGGTAGACACTTGTAACAACCGGTAGCGAGCGGTTTGCGTGCGCTGCCAGGCATGGCATGGAAAACGGCGGCCTTCGGGCCGCCGTTTTGCTTTCGGCGAGGCCGCCCCGCGGCGCTCCGCGGGCCCTCGCACGCAGGTCCGGCGCTAATTGCACGGCAGCGGGAATGTCGCTATAGTCGTTGGATCAATGCGTCTACATTTCTTTGCCGAGCCGCGCAACGAGTCTCGACACGCGGAGCGTCGCTGCCCGTGCTTATGCTTGAGCGTGCGCCGCGCGGACCGTCACGCCGAACGTCACGCTTTGGATCACGCTGATCGTTTTTGTCCCCGGTTCGCTTCGTCCGTGATCGAGCGTCGCCAGTGGTAACGCAAACAGCCAATTCCAATATCCCCTCCCCATAATTGAACGACTCCGCAGGAGACTCGACATGTCCGACAAACTGATCATATTCGACACCACGTTGCGAGACGGCGAACAATCGCCTGGCGCGTCGATGACGAAAGAAGAGAAAATCCGTATCGCGAAGCAACTCGAGCGGATGAAAGTGGACGTGATCGAAGCAGGCTTCGCGGCAAGCTCGAACGGCGACTTCGATTCGATTCACACCATCGCGAGCCTGATCAAGGACAGCACGGTCTGCTCGCTCGCGCGCGCGAACGACAAAGACATTCAGCGCGCGGCCGACGCGCTCAAACCCGCCGATCACTTCCGCATCCACACGTTCATTGCAACCTCGCCGTTGCACATGGAAAAGAAGCTGCGCATGACACCGGACCAGGTGTTCGAGCAGGCGAAGCTGGCCGTTCGTTTCGCCCGCAAATTCACCGACGACGTCGAGTTCTCGCCCGAAGACGGCAGCCGCTCGGATATGGACTTCCTGTGCCGCGTGCTGGAAGCGGTGATCGCCGAAGGCGCGACCACGATCAACATCGCCGACACAGTGGGTTACGGTGTGCCGGAGTTGTACGGTCAGCTCGTCAAAACGCTGCGCGAGCGTATTCCGAACTCGCATAAGGCGGTGTTTTCGGTGCATTGCCACAACGACCTCGGCATGGCGGTGGCGAATTCGCTGGCCGGCGTGCAGATCGGCGGCGCGCGTCAGGTCGAGTGCACGATCAATGGCCTCGGCGAGCGCGCGGGTAATACGTCGCTCGAAGAAATCGTCATGGCGGTGAAGACCCGCAAGGATTACTTCGGCCTCGACATCGGTCTCGATACCACGCAGATCGTGCCGGCCTCGAAGCTGGTGTCGCAGATCACGGGTTTCGTCGTGCAGCCGAACAAAGCCGTGGTCGGCGCGAACGCGTTCGCGCACGCATCCGGTATCCATCAGGACGGCGTGCTGAAGGCACGCGATACCTACGAAATCATGCGCGCCGAAGACGTAGGCTGGAGCGCGAACAAGATCGTTCTCGGCAAGCTGTCGGGCCGTAACGCGTTCAAGCAGCGTCTGCAGGAACTGGGTATCGCGCTGGACAGCGAAGCGGAATTGAACACGGCATTCGCGCGCTTCAAGGAACTGGCCGATCGCAAGTCGGAAATCTTCGACGAAGACATCATCGCGATCGTCACGGAAGAATCCGCCGAGGCGCAGGAGAGGGAGCACTACAAGTTCCTGTCGCTGTCGCAACATTCGGAAACCGGCGAGCAGCCGCACGCGAAGATCGTGTTCACCATGGAAGGCAAGGAAGTGACCGGCGAAGCGCGCGGCAATGGCCCGGTCGACGCCACCCTGAACGCGATCGAAACGGAAGTGGGCAGCGGCTCCGAACTGCTGCTGTACTCGGTGAATGCGATCACCACCGGCACGCAGGCGCAAGGCGAAGTGACCGTGCGCCTGTCGAAGAGCGGACGCATCGTCAATGGCGTCGGCACCGATCCGGATATCGTCGCGGCGTCGGCGAAGGCGTATATCTCGGCGCTCAACAAGCTGTATTCGAACGCGGACAGGTTGAATCCGCAGCGTTCGGAGTGAGCGGCGTGGCAGCCGCGCGCTAACGGCGTGATGGCGTAGATAGCGTTGTCGTTATCGTCGTCGTATGAATCGGAAAAGCCCCGTGCCTTGATTGGCACGGGGCTTTAATCATTGCGAGCAGCGTTACTCTGTCGCCGCGCGCCGCATCGACCAGCCGCGTGACGCGCGCGCCTGTGCCTGCACCTGATGCCGCACTTCGACGGCGATGCCGCGGCGCGGCGCATCGGCCACGAACGTGTCGAGCAGTTCGCGTACATCGTGATCGACGAAATCGGCGCGCGTCGCATCGACGATCACGGTGGCGCCGTCGGGAATCTGTTGCAGGTAGTGCTTGAGCGGCACCTTGCCGAGAAACGACACGTCCTTGCGAAACGACAGCAGATAGTGGTCGCCATGTTGCGCGAGCACGATCGGACTGCGCAGATTCGCATACAGCGCGAGCAGCACGCTGCACAGAATGCCGAGCACGATGCCGATCAGCAGATCCGTCGCGAGCACGCCGACGAGGGTGACGATAAACGGCGCGAACGGCGCAAAGCCCTGTTTCGCGATGGCGACGAACAGCGACGGCTTGGCGAGCTTTATCCCCGTGAAGATCAGAATTGCCGCGAGACAGGCGAGCGGAATCAGGTTGATGACACTGGTGAGCGCAAACACGCTGACGAGCAGCAGCATGCCGTGAATGATCGCCGAGAGCCGGCTTTGCGCGCCCGCATGCACATTGGCTGAACTGCGCACGATCACCGACGTGATCGGCAATCCGCCGATCGCACCGGCAATCAGGTTGCCGATACCCTGCGCCTTCAGTTCGCGATCCGGCGGCGCTGCGCGTCGCTCGGGATCGATCTGCTCGACGGCTTCAAGGCTCAGCAGCGTTTCCAGGCTCGCGACGATCGCCAACGTGATGGCGACGCGCCAGACATCGGGATTGATCAGTTGCGCGAAGTGTGGCCCGAAGTCGGCCCATTCGAGAGCGACCCGCAACGCGGCGAACGATTCCAGCGGCGGCAGCGCCACGCGATGTTCGGCGGGCGGCGCGAGCGACGGCGCCAGCACGCCGAGCAGCAACGTCGCGCCGATCCCCAGCAGAACGACGGCGAGCGGCGCCGGTACGCGGCGCACCAGTGCGAAGCGGCGAAATGCGCGAGTCTCCCAGCCGATCAGAATCGCCAGCGACAGCACGGTGATCACGCAAGCCGCCAGCGAGATCGAACCGAATGGCGTGGCAATCGCCGCTGCTGTCTGCGCGGTGGCTTGCGCACCGGACGCCGCATCCACGCGGGACAGTCCGAGCGCGAGCGGAAACTGCTTGACGATCAGCAGCACGCCAATCGCCGCGAGCATGCCCTTGATCACCGGCGACGGCACATAGGCTGCAAAACGGCCGGCCTTGAGCATGCCGAAACCGAACTGGATTGCACCGGACAGCAGCACGGCCAGCAGGAACGCGGAGAAACTGCCGAGCTGCGCGATCCCATCGACGACGATCACGACAAGGCCCGCCGCCGGCCCGCTCACGCTCAGACGTGATCCGCTCAGCACGGCCACCACCAGCCCGCCGACGATGCCCGAGACGAGCCCGGCAAACGGTTCGACGCCCGATGCGTTGGCGATGCCCAGACAGAGCGGCAGAGCCACCAGAAAAACGACCGTGCCCGCCAGCAGGTCGCGCTGAAATGTGGAGAAAAAAGCTCGAAGGTTCATGGTGTCGGTGCAGTAAGGAGTGGCGCCTGGTATGCGGCGAAAGCTGAACCGGATTGGATTCGCATAAGGTCTCGCGTGGCTATCGCGCTAGGCGGCCGCGCTGTGGGCGGCGGTCGCGCAGGTCATGGCGTCGTCGGCGTCGTAGCCCGACGTGAGGACCTTGAGGCGGCCGTCTTCGAGCGCGAAGATCCAGCCGTGCACGAGCGGCGCCGGATCGGCGTCCCGCACGACGGGGTGCGCGCGCAACCCGCGCACCTGTTCGAGCACGTTCAGCTCGGCGAGGTGATTGACACGCTCACGTTCGCTCTCGAGGTCCTGCAGTTCTTCGCGATGCGCGTTGGCGAGCGAGCAAAGCGGCGCGATCCGCCGATTCACATGCGGCAGGCTCGGCTCGGGCGGCAGCAGCGCGGCGCGCACACCGCCGCATCCGTAGTGGCCGCAGACGATCACGTGGCCGACCTTCAGCACCTTCACCGCATACTCGAGAACGCTCGCCGAATTGTCGTCGTCGGGCTGAAAGAGGTTGGCGATGTTGCGGTGGACGAACAGGTCGCCCGGCTCACAATGCGTAATGGTCTCAGCGGGCACGCGGCTGTCCGAGCAGCCGATCCACAGTACGTGGGGATTCTGACCTCGCGCCAGATCACGGAAAAACTGGGGGTTGCGCACGGCGGTTTCGTGCGCCCAGGCAACATTGGCGACTAGCAGGCGTTTGGGACGGTTCATCGAGAGCGGCTCCGTAAATGGGGCGTATTCATTCGGCGCCGAAAATCACGGCTAAACCGTGCGGCCTCATGTGAGGCCAGCGCCGAATCAATGCTTACGAAAGCCTTTCTATCAAAAAATAAATCCTCTGTGCACGAAATAATATTCGCCGTGATGCGCAATAAATAAAAAAAAGCCGCCCGGGAAGGCGGCTTCGTAGATTCATGCGGATTGGTTCGCGAGGCGCTCAGAACAGGCTGCGACGATCCGGATCGTGCAATGGATCGGGCGTTTTCTGCGTAAGCCGCACGATGCCCTGCTCGTCGAAATAAAAGCTGTACATCATGTACCAGACGTTGTCTTCCAGGTAACGATAGGTCCAGACTTCGCGTTTCATCAGCGGGAAGTACGAGGTTTCGACCGGGCGGCCAAAGTTCACCAGCACGTCGCTCTTGGTCCATTTGCCGATTTCGGCGCGATAGAACTCGTTCGGTTGCAGCACCTGGCGCACGTTGACGATCTTGCCGGCCGCGTCGATGTCGGCTGCGGTGGTGGTTTCGCCCATCGGCTGGGTCGGCCACATCAGCCGCTTGCCGCCGTTCGGCAGGTCGTAGCTTTCGCGCGGCGGGCCGAGGCGCGCGACGATGGTCGATTCGTCCGCGCCCTGAGTGTATTGCTGCCACGGCTGCACGCAGCCGGCGAGCGCCAGCGCGCTCAGGCAAACAAGCGCCGCGCGGCGCAGGCGCCCAGCGGCAGGCGCTCCGATCGAGGCCGCCGTGCTGTGATGGCGGTTGAACATGTATTCCTCCGATGGCGTTTGAGTAGCGGTTTTTATCATCGAGACGCATTATTTTGACACGCGCTGCGGCAAAAGATTGCGCTGCGTGCAGAGCCGGCCCGGCAATACGATAACGCTTGCGCCGGCTTGCTTATTCCATGCTGAACGACCTATGATCCGCGCTTTCACCAGGCAGGCGGGGCGATGACGATGGCGAAGTGGCAACGGAGCGCGGCAGCGGCGCTAGCGGCGATGTCGATGGCCGTGGCGGCAGCGGTTGCGTATGCGGCGGGCGAGCCGGGCGCGGCTGGGACTAACCCGGCGGCCGGCCCAGCGGCTAACGCGGCGGCGAAACCCGCGAGCAAACCCGCCGGCGCGCCGATCCAGTTGGCGCTTATCGAAGGCATGTCGGGCCCGTTCGCCAACGCGGGTGCGGCGGTGGAGCGCAACCTGCGCTTCGGCGTCGAACAGGTCAATGCGCATGGCGGCGTAAAGCTCGCCGACGGAGCGCATCCGTTCGAACTGGTCGTGCTCGACAGCAAAGGCGGCACCGAAGAGGCGCTCACGCAACTGCGCGCGGCCGCCGACCGCCGTATCGGCTACATCATGCAGGGCAACAGCTCGGCGGTCGCCGCCGCGCTGATCGGCGCGATCGACAAGCAGAACAGCCGAGAACCGGGCAACCGCGAACTGTTTCTCAACTATTCCGCCGACGACCCGGCGCTGACCAACGCCAACTGCAGCTTCTGGCATTTCCGCTTCGACGCGCACGCGGGCATGCGCATGGACGCGCTGGCCGACGTGATCCAGCGCGACAAGGCGGTGAAGAAGGTCTATCTGCTGAACCAGGATTACAGCTTCGGGCACGACGTCAGCAGCCTCGCGCGCTCGACGCTGGCCACGAAGCGTCCGGACATCGCGGTGGTCGGCGACGAATTTCATCCGATCGGCCGCGTGAAGGACTTTGCGCCGTATATCGCCAAGATCCGCGCGAGCGGGGCGGACGCCGTGATCACGGGCAATTGGGGCAACGATCTGACGCTGCTGGTCAAGGCCGCGCGCGAGCAGGGGCTGGACACGAAGTTCTACACCTTCTACGGCAACAGCCTCGGCGCGCCGGCAGCGTTGGGCGACGCCGGTGTCGGTCACGTGATTGCGGTGGCTGACTGGCATCCGAACGCCGGCGGTGCGGCGTCCGACGCCTGGTACGCGGCCTTCCGGACCCGTTTCCCGGCCGCGCAGGACGATTACCCCGTGCTGCGCATGCCGCTGATGATCGAAACCCTGGCCGCGGCGATGACCCGCGCCGGCAGCGCCGACCCGACGGCAGTGGCGAAAGCGCTGGAAGGAATCCGCTTCGACAACGGCTTTCACGCCTCGCGGATGCGCGCCGACGACCATCAACTGATTCAGCCCCTTTACGTGATGGAGATGGACAAGGCCGGCACGCCGGGCGTGCATTTCGATAACGAAGGCTCCGGCTACGGGTTTCGCACGGTGCTGGCGTTGCCGCCCGAGCGCACCGTCTTGCCGACCGTCTGCAAGATGAAGCGGCCGTAACGCGGATCGGGCGCGCGCCATCGCCCGGCACAGCCGGGTTCGCGGCCGGAATCGGCTGTGCTACAATACGCGTCCCGTTATGAGGCAAGCCTGTATCCAGGGCGTGTCAAATACGGGTAACCCACGGCACGGCCTTTCTTCCGTGACCGCCTGTCTAGTTCTTAAGGAAATCGACATGTCCGCAGTTGAAACAAGCAAGAAGTCCGAAGTCGTTGCGCAATTCGCACGCGCAGCCAATGACACCGGCTCCCCCGAAGTTCAGGTCGCGCTGCTCACGACCCGCATCAACGAACTGACCGTTCACTTCAAGGCACACACGAAAGATCACCACAGCCGCCGCGGTCTGCTGCGCATGGTGAGCCGCCGTCGTAAGCTGCTCGACTACCTGAAGGGTAAGGACGCGGATCGTTACCGCGCACTGATCGAGAAGCTGGGTCTGCGTAAGTAATCGGCCAGTCGTTCAGCAAGATGCCTGTGTCAGTTCCACTGATACAGGCATTTTGTTTTTGCACGGTGCGCTTCATGTGATGCGCGCCGGCTGTTCTCCGCAGTAGCGTGCCGGTTCATGCGGCGGGAGCAGCGAAGCAGTAATCAAGCAGTAGAGCAGGCAGTAAAGAAGGGATTCACGGCCGGGCTTCAGGGGCGGAGCTTTGTGTCATTCCAGCGGTTCGCGCGTACTCATCGTAAGGCGTGGTTCTCTGGAATGGCATAACACTACTCTTCCCATGCGGCGCCGGTCCTGGCGTTGCCGCGCCGCTTCTGGTCCGCGCGGCATTACGAAGAGGAAAAGCAATGACTATGTTCAATAAGATCGTCAAAGAATTTCAGTGGGGACAACACAAGGTTCGCCTCGAAACCGGCGAAATCGCTCGCCAGGCGAGCGGTGCCGTGATCGTCGACGTCGAAGATACCGTGGTGCTGGCCACCGTGGTCGGCGCCAAGACCGCCAAGCCGGGTCAGGACTTCTTCCCGCTGACCGTCGACTACCTCGAAAAGACCTACGCCGCCGGTAAGATCCCGGGTGGCTTCTTCCGCCGTGAAGGCCGTCCGTCGGAAGGCGAAACGCTGATCTCGCGCCTGATCGATCGCCCGCTGCGTCCGCTGTTCCCGGAAGGCTTCTACAACGAAGTCCAGGTCGTGATCCACGTCCTGTCGCTGAACCCCGAAATCCCCGCCGACATCCCCGCGCTGATCGGCGCGTCGGCGGCGCTCGCCGTGTCCGGTCTGCCGTTCAACGGCCCGGTCGGCGCAGCACGCGTGGCCTACATCAACAACGAATACGTGTTGAACCCGACGCGTCCGCAAATGAAGGAATCGGCGCTCGACCTGATCGTCGCCGGTACGGAACGCGCGGTGCTGATGGTGGAATCGGAAGCGCAGCAACTGAGCGAAGAAGTGATGCTCGGCGGTGTGGTGTTCGGTCATGAGCAAATGCAGATCGCGATCGACGCGATCCACGATCTGGTCCGTGAAGGCGGCAAGCCGGAATGGGATTGGCAACCGGCGGCGAAGAACGAGCCGTTGATCGCGCGCGTGACGGAACTGGCGCAAGCCGACCTGCTGGCTGCGTATCAACTGCGCGACAAGCAAGCCCGTTCGACCAAGCTCAAGGAAGTCTACGCGGCGACGTCGAAGAAGCTGGAAGAAGAAGCTGCAGCGGGCGGCACGGTGGCGGCCGACAAGGCAACCGTCGGCAACGTGCTGTTCGATATCGAAGCGAAGATTGTCCGTACGCAGATCCTGAACGGCGAACCGCGTATCGACGGCCGCGACACGCGTACCGTGCGCCCGATCGAAATCCGTACCGGCGTGCTGCCGCGTACCCACGGTTCGGCACTGTTCACGCGCGGCGAAACGCAAGCGATGGTGGTGGCCACGTTGGGCACCAAGGGCGACGAGCAGAACATCGACGCGCTCGAAGGCGAGTACCGCGAACGCTTCATGCTCCACTACAACATGCCTCCGTTCGCGACCGGCGAAACGGGCCGCGTCGGTTCGCCGAAGCGCCGTGAAATCGGTCACGGCCGTCTGGCCAAGCGCGCGCTGGCTGCATGCCTGCCGAGCGCCGACGAATTCGGCTACTCGATCCGCGTCGTGTCGGAAATCACGGAATCGAACGGTTCCTCGTCGATGGCTTCGGTGTGCGGCGGCTGCCTCGCGCTGATGGACGCCGGCGTGCCGATGAAGGCGCACGTCGCCGGCATCGCCATGGGCCTGATCCTGGAAGGCAACAAGTTTGCCGTGCTGACCGACATCCTCGGCGACGAAGATCACCTCGGCGACATGGACTTCAAGGTGGCGGGCACGGAACAAGGCGTGACCGCGCTGCAGATGGACATCAAGATCCAGGGCATCACCAAGGAAATCATGCAGGTCGCCCTCGCGCAAGCGAAGGAAGGCCGTATGCACATCCTGAGCAAGATGACCTCGGCGGTGTCGGGCGCGAACACGGTGCTGTCGGACTACGCACCGCGCATGATCACCATCAAGATCAATCCGGAAAAGATCCGCGACGTGATCGGCAAGGGTGGTTCGGTGATCCGCGCGCTGACCGAAGAAACCGGCACGACGATCGATATTTCGGACGACGGCGTCGTCACCATCGCCAGCACGAGCAGCGAAGGGATGGCCGAAGCGAAGAAGCGTATCGAGAACATCACGCTGGAAGTCGAAGTGGGCCAGGTGTACGAAGGCACCGTGCTCAAGCTGCTCGATTTCGGCGCGATCGTGAACATCCTGCCGGGCAAGGACGGTCTGCTGCATATTTCCGAAATCGCCAACGAGCGTATCAAGGACATCAACGACTACCTGAAGGATGGCCAGCAAGTGAAGGTCAAGGTCATCCAGACGGACGAAAAGGGCCGCGTGCGTTTGTCGGCCAAGGCGTTGCTGAACGAAGGCGCGAATGGCGCAAGCGGCGCGCCGCAAGGCGAGCCGACGCCGCAGTAATGCGGTAGCGGAACAACGGCCGGCAGCGCGAATGCGCGCCGGCCGTTTTTTATGAAGGCTGCAGGGTGGATTGCGTTGCAGGTAATTAGAAACGGGTACTCTACCTGTTCATTCCGGCATGCAACGCAATCCAATCTTGGAGTTGACGCAGATGAAAGCGATCGAAATCACCGAATTCGGAGCGCCGGAAGTCCTGAAGCTGGCTGAGCGGCCCACGCCGCAGCCTAAAGCAGGCGAGGTGCTGATCAAGGTGGCCGCATCCGGCATCAACCGTCCGGACGTGTTCCAGCGCAAGGGCGGCTATGCGCCGCCGCCGGGCGCATCGGATCTGCCGGGGCTGGAAGTGGCGGGCGAAATCGTCGAAGGAAACATCGACGAGAAGAACAACCCGTTCGGTCTGAAGGTAGGCGATCGCGTGTGCGCGTTGCTGGCCGGCGGCGGCTACGCGGAATACGCGGTTGCGCCATTGTTGCAATGCCTGCCGGTGCCGGCCGGTTTGTCCGATGTCGAAGCTGCTTCGCTGCCCGAAACATTCTTCACGGTGTGGAGCAATGTGTTCGACCGTGCGCAACTCGGCAAGGGCGAAGGCGCGCCGAACGAAACGCTGCTGGTGCAGGGCGGTTCGAGCGGCATCGGCGTGACGGCGATCCAGATTGCGCATGCGCTCGGCTTTCGCGTGTTCGCAACCGCCGGCTCGGACGAAAAGTGCCGCGCATGTGAAGCGCTCGGCGCCGAGCGCGCGATCAACTACAAGACTGAAGATTTCGTCGAAGTGATCAAGTCGCTGACCAACGATCGCGGTGTCGACGTGGTGCTCGACATGGTGGCGGGCAGTTATGTGTCGCGCGAGCTGACGGCGTTGGTGGATGGCGGCCGCATTGTGCTGATCGCGTTGCTGGGCGGCGCGAAAGCGGAGCTGAACCTGAACGAAGTGTTGCGCCGCCGTTTGACGGTGACGGGTTCGACGCTGCGTCCGCGGCCGATCGAATTCAAGGCGAAGATTGCCGCGCAGTTGAAAGAGCACGTGTGGCCGCATCTCGAGGATGGGCGCATCAAGCCCGTGGTGCATCGCGTATTTCCAGCCGCGCAGGCTGCTGACGCGCACACGCTGATGGAGAGCAGCACGCATGTCGGCAAGATCGTACTGTCTTGGGGTCAGGACGCTTGACACGGTCGGTTTGACCCGATCCACCCCACGCAGTAAAATTGCGCGTTTTGCGCACGCCGCATGAAACCGAAAGGCGGACTGTAAGCGCAAACGAAGTCCGCCGCCAAGACAAGACGAGACGATGTCGAAACAACGAGCCAAGCTGGTAGTCGGTAACTGGAAGATGCACGGGCGCCTCGCCGAGAATGCCGCGTTGTTGCAAGCGGTGGCACAAGGCGCGGGCGAATTGCCGGCCGACGTGCGCGTCGGCGTCTGTGTGCCGAGTCCGTATCTCGCGCAGTCTCAATCGTTGCTGGCCGGCAGCCCGGTCCTATGGGGCGTGCAGGACGTGTCGGCGTTCACCCACGGCGCCTATACCGGCGAAGTGGCCGCGCCGATGGTGGTCGAGTTTGGCGCCACGCTCGCGATCGTTGGGCACTCGGAGCGCCGTGCCTATCATCGCGAAAGCGCTGAGCTGGTCGCGGTCAAAACGCAGCGCGCGCTGGAAGCGGGTCTGACGCCGATCGTTTGCGTCGGCGAAACGCTTGAAGAGCGCGAAGCCGGTTCCACCGAGCAGGTGGTCGGCACGCAACTCGACGAAGTGCTGGCGAAATTGTCGGTGCAAGAGGCGGCGAAGCTTGTCGTCGCGTATGAGCCGGTTTGGGCGATCGGCACCGGCAAGAGCGCAAGCTCGGAGCAGGCGCAGGCAGTTCATGCGTTCCTGCGTGCGCGTCTGGCGGCAAAAGGCGCGGCGGTGGCGGATGTGCCGTTGCTTTACGGCGGCAGCGTGAAACCGGAAAACGCGGAAGAACTGTTCCGCCAGCCGGATATCGACGGTGGCCTGATTGGCGGCGCGTCGTTGAAAGACCAGGATTTCCTGGCGATCTGCAAGGCGGCGGCCGCAACGAGCGTCGCCGGTTAAGCAGGGCGCTTTGGCGAGGATGACCCCATCCCGTGCAACACGCAGTGTGTGGCGCGGTTAAATAAAGACTCAGGTGAGTGTGATGCTGTATTTGAAAACATTGATTATCGTCGTTCAGCTGTTGTCGGCACTTGGGGTGATTGGCCTCGTTTTGCTGCAACACGGCAAAGGCGCCGATATGGGTGCGGCTTTTGGTAGCGGCGCGTCCGGCAGTCTGTTCGGTGCGACCGGTTCGGCGAACTTTTTGTCGCGTACAACCGCGGTTCTCGCAGCGGTGTTTTTTGTCACCACGCTGACGCTCACTTACCTCGGCGCGTATCGTGCGAAACCTTCCGCAGGCGTGCTGGGCGCGGCTGTCACCGCACCGGTCGCGGCCTCGGCTGCTTCGGCACCGGCAGGTGGCTCGGCTGTTTTGCCGGCGTCGGCTGCGTCGGTCCCGGCGACCGACGTGCCGAAATAAATTTTCGTTCAAACGTGCTTTTGTGCGTTGAACAATCTGTTTAGACCAGTTACAATCTAAGTCTTGAAGCGATTCGCGGGTTTTATAAGTTGTTTTCCCGGATTGCATGCAGTGCCGACGTGGTGAAATTGGTAGACACGCTATCTTGAGGGGGTAGTGGCGAAAGCTGTGCGAGTTCGAGTCTCGCCGTCGGCACCAAAATGTTATCTAAATGCCAGCCGCTTGCTTCGCTTCGGCTGGCATTTTCACTTCTGGCGTGCGGCTTGCGTTGGGCTTGCGGCATGTGCGTTTCGGAAGTGATTTCGCGTCAGGAGTGCTATGCTCCTGACGGCACTCAGAACCAACCGATTGAGGATAGTCTTGAACCTCGCAGCCTATTTCCCCGTCTTGTTGTTCCTCGT
This sequence comes from Paraburkholderia sp. BL17N1, assembly GCF_003634175.1. NCBI lineage: Bacteria > Pseudomonadati > Pseudomonadota > Betaproteobacteria > Burkholderiales > Burkholderiaceae > Paraburkholderia > Paraburkholderia sp. BL17N1. The sequence goes on along the minus strand of NZ_RBIW01000001.1, from coordinate 62,826 downwards.
TGTGGGCACCGGTTTAGGCGTAGCACTGGTCAGTATCGGCAAGATCCTCGGTCCCAACAAGCCTGATACCGAGAAAAACGCACCGTACGAGTGCGGCTTCGAAGCATTCGAAGACGCGCGCATGAAGTTCGATGTGCGCTATTACCTCGTCGCCATTCTCTTCATCATTTTCGATCTTGAAACCGCGTTCCTGTTTCCGTGGGGCGTCGCCCTGCGCGACATCGGCTGGCCCGGTTTCATGGCAATGATGATTTTCCTGCTCGAATTCCTGTTGGGCTTCGCCTATATCTGGAAGAAAGGCGGCCTCGACTGGGAATGATGGATTAATCGCCGGTTTGCGTGGGTGGCCAAGGCTTGCCACCCCGTCTGGAGTGGAAAGCAAATGAGTATCGAAGGGGTCTTGAAGGAAGGGTTTGTCACCACCACAGCTGACAAACTGATCAACTGGACGCGCACCGGCTCGCTGTGGCCGATGACGTTCGGTCTTGCGTGCTGTGCGGTCGAGATGATGCATGCGGGCGCTGCCCGTTATGACCTCGACCGTTTCGGCGTGGTGTTTCGTCCGAGTCCGCGTCAGTCGGACGTGATGATCGTCGCCGGCACGCTGTGCAACAAGATGGCGCCGGCTCTGCGCAAGGTCTACGACCAGATGGCCGAGCCGCGCTGGGTGATCTCGATGGGCTCGTGCGCGAACGGCGGCGGCTATTACCACTACTCGTATTCGGTGGTGCGCGGCTGTGACCGGATCGTGCCCGTGGACGTCTACGTGCCGGGTTGTCCGCCCACGGCGGAAGCGCTGGTGTACGGCGTGATCCAGCTGCAGGCCAAGATTCGCCGCACCAACACAATCGCCCGTCAATAAGGCCAACGCCTCCCCCACAATATGGCAAGCAAACTCGAGACCCTGAAAGCGAACCTCGAGGCGGCCTTTGGCGGCCTCCTGCTGAACCTCAGCGAAGCAATCGGTGAGTTGACGATCGTCGTGAAGGCTGGCGACTACCTCAACGTGGCAACGCGTCTGCGCGACGACCGCTCGCTCGGTTTCGAGCAATGCGTGGATCTGTGCGGCGTCGACTATCAGACTTACGCCGAAGGCGCTTACGACGGTCCGCGTTTCGCGGCCGTGCTGCATTTGTTGTCGGTGCAGAACAACTGGCGTCTGCGCCTGCGCGTGTTCGCGCCGGACGACGAAGTGCCGATCCTGCCGTCTGTCGTCGAGATCTGGAATTCGGTCAACTGGTACGAGCGCGAAGCATTCGACCTGTACGGCATCGTCTTCGAAGGCCACCCGGATCTGCGCCGCATCCTCACTGACTACGGTTTCATCGGTCACCCGTTCCGCAAAGATTTCCCTGTCTCCGGTTATGTCGAAATGCGTTACGACCCGGAAGAGAAGCGCGTCGTCTATCAGCCTGTGACGATCGAGCCGCGAGAAATCACGCCGCGCGTGATCCGCGAAGATCGCTATGGCGGTCTGAAACACTAAGAGAACGCCATGGCAGAGATCAAGAACTACACGCTCAACTTCGGCCCTCAGCATCCGGCAGCGCACGGTGTGCTGCGTCTCGTGCTCGAACTCGACGGCGAAGTCATCCAGCGCGCCGATCCGCACATCGGCCTGCTGCATCGCGCGACTGAAAAGCTCGCCGAAACCAAAACATTCATCCAGTCGGTGCCGTACATGGACCGTCTCGACTACGTGTCGATGATGGTCAACGAGCACGGCTACGTGATGGCGATCGAAAAGCTGCTCGGCATCGAGGTGCCGGTGCGCGCGCAATACATTCGCGTGATGTTCGACGAAGTCACGCGCGTGCTGAACCACCTGATGTGGATCGGCGCGCACGCGCTCGACGTCGGCGCAATGGCGGTGTTCCTGTACGCGTTCCGTGAACGCGAAGACCTGATGGACGTGTACGAAGCGGTGTCCGGCGCACGGATGCACGCGGCTTACTATCGTCCGGGCGGCGTCTATCGCGATCTGCCTGACGCAATGCCGCAATATAAAGCGTCGAAGATTCGCAATGCCAAGGCATTGTCGAAGATGAACGAGAACCGTCAGGGTTCGCTCCTCGACTTCATCGACGATTTCTTCACGCGTTTCCCGAAGTGCGTCGACGAATACGAAACGCTGCTTACCGACAACCGGATCTGGAAGCAACGTCTGGTCGGTATCGGCGTGGTCAGCCCGGAACGCGCGCTGAACCTCGGCATGACCGGTGCGATGCTGCGCGGTTCGGGTATCGAATGGGATTTGCGCAAGAAGCAACCGTACGAGGTCTACGACAAGCTCGATTTTGACATCCCGGTCGGGGTCAACGGCGACTGTTATGACCGATATTTGGTACGCGTAGAGGAAATGCGCCAGTCCACACGCATTGTGAAACAGTGCATTGAGTGGCTGCGTAAGAATCCCGGCCCCGTGATGATCGACAATCACAAGGTTGCGCCGCCGTCGCGCGTGGGCATGAAGTCGAACATGGAAGAGTTGATTCACCACTTCAAGCTCTTCACGGAAGGCTTTCATGTACCGGAAGGCGAGGCATACGCCGCGGTCGAGCATCCGAAGGGCGAGTTCGGCATCTATCTGATCTCCGACGGCGCCAACAAGCCGTATCGCCTGAAGATCCGCGCGCCGGGCTACGCACACCTGTCCACGCTCGATGAAATGGCGCGCGGTCACATGATCGCCGACGCCGTGACGATCATCGGCACGCAGGACATCGTGTTCGGCGAAGTGGATCGCTAGGACGTATTCATCAGAGCGCGCCTTCAGATTGCACCGAAGCGCGCGTCAAGCAAAGGAACGCCGGGTCTGTCGCATCATGCAGCGCGCGACAGGTTTTCGTTCGGTAGGAATTGAAAGAGTCGTGTCTGAAAATGATCTCAGCTGAAGGCCTGAAAGAAATCGATCGCGCGATCGCGAAGTATCCCGCCGATCAGAAACAGTCCGCCGTGATGTCGGCGTTGGCCACTGCTCAGGAAGAGCATGGCTGGCTGACGCCCGAACTCATGCAGTTCGTCGCGGACTATCTCGGCATGCCGGCAGTCGCCGTGCAGGAGGTGGCTACCTTCTACACGATGTACGAGACCTCGCCGGTCGGCAAATACAAGATCACGCTCTGCACCAACCTGCCGTGCCAGCTCGGCCCGGACGGCGGCTCGGACAGCGCTGCTGAATATCTGAAGCAGAAGCTCGGCATCGACTTCGGCGAAACCACGCCCGACGGCAAGTTCACCCTGAAAGAAGGTGAGTGCATGGGTTCGTGCGGCGACGCGCCGGTGATGCTGGTGAACAACCATCGCATGTGCAGCTTCATGAGCCGCGCGAAGATCGACCAGCTGCTCGAGGAACTTTCGAAATGACGTCTTTACACGATCGTCACATCAAACCGCTGATTCTCGCCGGCCTGAACGGCGACAACTGGCATCTCGAAGATTACGTGGCGCGCGGCGGTTACGCCCAGCTGCGCCGTATTCTGGAAGAGAAGATTCCGCCGGAGCAGGTGATCGCCGACGTCAAGGCGTCGGGTCTGCGTGGCCGTGGCGGTGCGGGCTTCCCGACCGGTCTGAAGTGGAGCTTCATGCCGCGTCAGTTCCCTGGCCAGAAGTACCTCGTCTGCAATTCGGACGAAGGCGAACCGGGCACGTTCAAAGACCGCGACATCCTGCGTTTCAACCCGCATTCGCTGATCGAAGGCATGGCCATCGGCGCGTACGCGATGGGCATTACGGTCGGCTACAACTATATTCACGGCGAGATTTGGGAAGTCTACAAACGCTTTGAACAGGCATTGGACGAAGCTCGCCGCGCCGGGTTCCTCGGCGAAAACATCATGGGTTCGGGCTTCTCGTTCGAACTTCATGCGCACCACGGTTACGGCGCCTATATCTGCGGCGAAGAAACCGCGTTGCTCGAATCGCTGGAAGGCAAGAAAGGCCAGCCGCGCTTCAAGCCGCCGTTCCCGGCGAGCTTCGGCGTGTACGGCAAGCCGACCACGATCAACAACACCGAGACGTTCGCCGCAGTGCCGTTCCTGCTCGCAATCGGCCCGCAGAATTACCTCGAAATCGGCAAGCCGAATAACGGCGGCACGAAGATTTTCTCGGTCGCCGGCGACGTCGAACGTCCGGGCAATTACGAAATTCCGCTCGGCACGCCGTTTTCCACGCTGATGGAACTCGCCGGCGGCATGCGCGGCGGCAAGAAGATCAAGGCCGTGATTCCTGGCGGCTCGTCGGCACCGGTGATTCCGGGCGACATGATGATGCAGACCGACATGGACTACGACTCGATCGCCAAGGCCGGCTCGATGCTCGGTTCAGGCGCGGTCATCGTCATGGACGAGACGCGTTGCATGGTGCGCTCGTTGTTGCGGCTGTCGTATTTCTATTACGAAGAATCGTGTGGTCAATGCACGCCTTGCCGCGAAGGCACGGGCTGGCTGTACCGCGTCGTGCATCGTATCGAGCATGGGCTCGGCCGTCCGGAAGATCTGGATCTGCTGAACTCGGTTGCTGAAAACATCATGGGCCGCACGATCTGCGCGCTCGGCGATGCAGCGGCCATGCCGGTTCGCGGCATGCTCAAGCACTACTGGGACGAGTTCGAATATCACGTTGCCCACAAGCATTGCCTTGTCGGCGGTCATGCCGGCGCAGCGGCGGCGTCGGAAACCGTAGCGGCTTGAGTCTGCGGATCAATAAGCAGATAAGTACGCAGAAGAACACGTCATCCGCGGGATTCATCGCCTGAAACGGTGATGAACGGGCGAACGATTGAGCGGTAACAGGTTAAGGAAGATTGACCATCATGGTTGAACTTGAAATAGACGGCAAGAAAGTAGAGGTGCCTGAAGGCAGCATGGTGATCCAGGCTGCGCATAAGGTCGACACGTACATTCCTCACTTCTGCTATCACAAGAAGCTGTCGATTGCGGCCAACTGCCGGATGTGTCTGGTCGATGTCGAAAAGATGCCGAAGGCGGTGCCTGCATGCGCCACGCCGGTATCGGCCGGCATGATCGTGCGCACCAAGTCGGACAAAGCGGTGAAGGGCCAGCAAGCCGTGATGGAATTCCTGCTGATCAATCACCCGCTGGATTGCCCGATCTGCGACCAGGGCGGCGAGTGTCAGTTGCAGGATCTGGCCGTCGGTTACGGCAAGTCGGGATCGCGCTATAGCGAAGAAAAGCGCGTGGTGTTCCACAAGAACGTCGGCCCGCTGATCTCCATGGAAGAAATGTCGCGCTGCATTCACTGCACGCGTTGCGTCCGTTTCGGTCAGGAAGTGGCCGGCGTGATGGAACTCGGCATGCTGGGCCGCGGCGAGCATTCGGAAATCACATCGTTCGTCGGCAAGACGGTGGATTCGGAGCTGTCGGGCAACATGATCGATCTGTGCCCGGTCGGCGCGCTGACCAGCAAGCCGTTCCGCTACAGCGCCCGTACGTGGGAACTGTCGCGCCGCAAGTCGGTGAGCCCGCATGATTCCGTCGGCGCGAACCTCGTGGTGCAGGTGAAGAACAATCGCGTGATGCGCGTTCTGCCGTTCGAAAACGAATCGATCAACGAATGCTGGATTTCGGATAAAGACCGTTTCTCGTACGAAGGCCTGAACAGCCCCGAGCGTCTGACCCAGCCTATGCTCAAGCAAGGCGGCAAATGGGTCGAGACCGACTGGCAAACCGCGCTCGAATATGTGGTGAAGGGACTGAAGGGCATCAAGGGCGACCACGGCGCGAATGCGCTGGCCGCGCTCGGCAGCGCCCACAGCACCGTCGAGGAACTGTTCCTGTTGAAGCAACTCGCGCAAGCGGTCGGCACGCCTAACGTCGACTTCCGTCTGCGTCAGTCGGATTTCTCCGCACCGGTCAGCGGCACGCCGTGGCTCGGCACGGCGATCGCCGATCTGTCGAACATCGACGCCGCACTGGTGATCGGCTCGGATCTGCGTCGCGATCATCCTCTGTTCGCCGCGCGTCTGCGTCAGGCCGCCAAGGGCGGCGCGAAGCTCACGCTCGTGCAATCCACTAACGACGATGCGCTGATTCCGCAAGCGGAGCGCGTTGTGGCAGCGCCGTCCGCATGGCTCGAGGCGCTGGCTGGGATCGCCGGCGCGGTGTCGGAAGCGAACGGCGTGGCACTGCCGGAAGCCTTCGCCGGCACGCAACCCTCGGATGCGCACAAGAAAGTCGCGAAGTCGCTCGCCACGGGCGAACGTCGCCTGGTGTTGCTGGGCAACAGCGCGGTCCGTCATCCGGACTTCGCTGTCATTCACGCCGCGGCGCAATGGATCGCGGACGCGACCGGCGCGACGCTCGGCTTCCTGACGGAAGCGGCCAACACGGTCGGCGCGCATCTCGTGAACGCGTTGCCGGGCGAGGGCGGTCTGAACGCTCGCGAAGTATTCGAGCAACCGCGCAAGGGTTATGTGCTGCTGAACGTCGAACCGGAGTTCGACACGGCCAATCCGGCGCAGGCTGTGGCCGCGCTGAAGCAGGCTGAAATGGTTGTCGTGATGTCGCCGTTCCAGACCGGCGCGGAATACGCCGACGTGCTGCTGCCGATCGCTCCGTACACGGAAACGGCCGGCACGTTCGTCAACGCCGAAGGTACGGTGCAGACGTTCAACGGCGTCGTGCGTCCGCTCGGTGACACGCGTCCGGCATGGAAGGTGTTGCGCGTGCTGGGCAGCCTGCTGGGCCTGCCCGGCTTCGAATTCGACACCTCGGAAGAAGTGCGCGCGGCCGCTCTCGGCGACGGCGAACTGAACTCGCGTCTGTCGAACAAGACGGGCGCCACGGTTGCACGCGGCAAGGCGGCGAAGGCAGCGGAAGGCAAGTTCGAACGTATCGCGAACGTGCCGATCTATCACGCCGATGCGCTGGTGCGTCGCGCCGAGTCGTTGCATTTGACCGCTGCAGCACGTGCGGCGAATACGGTCGGTCTGCCCGCTGGGCTGTTCGACAAACTGGGTTTGAAGGAAGGCGACGCGGTGCGCGTGCGCCAGGGCGAGCAATCGGTGCAGTTGCCGGCCGTGCGTGACGCTAATCTTGCGGAGACGGTCGTCCGCGTATCGGCGGCTACGCCTGCCGGTGCAGCGCTGGGCAGCCTGTTCGGTGAACTGGTGGTGGAGAAGGCGTAAATGAGCTTGTTCGATACGATCAACTCGGGCGGCACCCAGCTTCTCGGTGTGGCATGGCCCACGGTGTGGGCACTGGTGCGCATCCTGGTGGTGGCCGTCGTGATCCTGCTGTGCGTGGCTTACCTGATTCTGTGGGAGCGTAAGCTGATCGGCTGGATGCACGTGCGTCTCGGCCCGAACCGCGTCGGCCCCGCAGGTTTGCTGCAGCCGATCGCCGACGTGCTGAAGCTGTTGCTGAAAGAAGTGATTCAGCCAGCGCAGGCGAGCCGCTGGATCTACCTGATCGCGCCGATCATGGTGGTGGTGCCGGCGTTCGCGGTCTGGGCGGTGATTCCGTTCCAGGCGGGCGCGGTGCTCGGCGACATCAACGCAGGTCTGCTGTACGCAATGGCGATCTCGTCGATCGGCGTGTACGGCGTGATTCTGGCCGGTTGGGCGTCGAACTCGAAATATGCGTTCCTCGGCGCGATGCGCGCCGCAGCGCAGATGGTCTCGTACGAAATCTCGATGGGCTTCGCGCTCGTCGTCGTGCTCATGACCGCCGGCACGCTGAACCTGTCGGGCATCGTCGCTTCGCAGGAACATGGCATCTTCGCGTCGTACGGCTTGAACTTCCTGTCGTGGAACTGGCTGCCGCTGCTGCCCATGTTCGTCGTGTACTTCATCTCGGGCATCGCCGAAACGAACCGTCACCCGTTCGACGTGGTGGAAGGGGAGTCGGAAATCGTCGCGGGCCACATGATCGATTATTCGGGTATGGCGTTCGCGCTGTTCTTCCTTGCCGAGTACATCAACATGATCGTGATCTCGGCATTGGCTGCAACGCTGTTCCTTGGTGGCTGGAGCGCTCCGTTCGGGTTTCTGTCGTTCATCCCGGGCATCTTCTGGCTGGTCCTCAAGGTTTTCTTCCTGTTGTCGGTGTTCATCTGGGCGCGTGCCACATTCCCGCGCTATCGCTATGACCAGATCATGCGTCTGGGCTGGAAGATCTTCATTCCGGTCTGCGTGGTGTGGCTGGTGGTGGTCGGCTTCTGGATCATGTCGCCGTTGAACATCTGGAAATAAAGGGCGGATGAACCCATGACCGCAATCCAAAACTTTTTCAAGACCTTCTTCCTCACGGAACTGCTCAAAGGCCTCGCGCTGACCGGACGTTATACGTTCCAACGCAAGGTGACCGTGCAGTTTCCGGAAGAGAAGACCCCGATTTCGCCGCGTTTCCGCGGCCTGCACGCGCTGCGCCGCTATGAAAACGGCGAAGAGCGCTGCATCGCCTGCAAGCTGTGCGAAGCGGTGTGCCCGGCGCTCGCCATTACGATCGAGTCGGAAACGCGCGCGGACAACACCCGTCGCACCACGCGTTACGACATCGACCTGACCAAGTGCATCTTCTGCGGTTTCTGTGAAGAAAGCTGCCCGGTCGATTCGATCGTCGAAACGCACATTCTCGAGTATCACGGCGAGAAGCGTGGCGACCTGTACTTCACGAAAGACATGCTGCTGGCCGTGGGCGATCGTTATGAAGCGGAGATCGCGGCGAACAAGGCAGCCGACGCACCGTATCGTTGAAGCGCTTTATCCAGTTAAAGCAGTAAATGCAGCAATCACGGCCTGTTGTCGGGCCGGGCGCCGCGGCCCGAACGCCGCGGCACGGCGCACCTGTGCGGCTGTTCTGGCGGTATGCCAGCGGTATGTCAACCACAAGTGCCAAAGAACAATGCCTGACGATGGCCTAACGATGAACCGGTAATCATGGAATTCACGACCGTACTGTTCTACATCTTCGCGCTGCTCCTGGTGGTTTCAGGGCTGAAGGTGATCACCTCGCGCAACCCGGTGTCGTCCGCACTGTTTCTGGTGCTGGCGTTCTTCAACGCAGCCGCGATCTGGATGCTGCTGCAGGCCGAGTTCCTTGCGATCCTGCTGGTGCTGGTCTACGTCGGCGCGGTGATGGTGCTGTTCCTGTTCGTCGTGATGATGCTGGACATCAACATCGACGTGCTGCGTAAAGACTTCAAACGCTTCGTGCCAATGGCCACGCTGGTGGGCGCGATCATCGTGATCGAAACCGCGCTGATTCTCTGGCACGGTTACGGCGCGACCGCCACGGCGCTGCGTGACACCACGGCCGCCGCGAATGGCATGGGCGACTGGTCGAACACGCGCCTGATCGGCAAGGTCATCTACACCGACTATATCTTCGCGTTCGAAGTGGCCGGTCTGGTGCTGCTGGTGGCGATCATCGCGGCGATTGCGCTGACCACGAGTCATAAGAAAGACAGCAAACGTCAGAACGTCAGCGAACAGGTCAAGGTACGGGCTCAAGACCGCGTGCGCGTCGTGAAGATGAAATCGGAAAAGACCGCGGCAACCGTCGCGGCGGAAGAAGCCGCGGCAGCGGCAGCGGCAGCGGCAGCGGCCGACTCGGCACCAGCCAAGAACAGCTGAGCGGACAGGAGATAGAAATCATGTTGACCCTTGCCCATTACCTTGTCCTCGGCGCGATCCTGTTTGCGATCAGCGTCGTCGGCATTTTCCTGAACCGTCGCAACGTCATCATCATTTTGATGGCGATCGAATTGATGCTGCTCGCGGTGAACACCAACTTCGTCGCGTTCTCGCATTACCTCGGCGACGTGCATGGTCAGATCTTCGTCTTCTTCGTGCTGACGGTTGCGGCAGCGGAGGCGGCAATCGGCCTCGCGATTCTGGTGACCCTGTTCCGTAGTCTCGACACGATCAATGTCGAGGATCTCGATCAGCTCAAAGGTTAATTTCAGGAAAAGCGGTTATGTCCACGATACTCAATGAAAACCTGCTGCTGGCGATTCCGCTGGCACCGCTGGCCGGCTGTCTGGTTGCCGGTCTGGCCGGAAAAGCGGTAGGGCGAGCCGGTGCGCATTCGGTCACGATCCTCGGCGTCGCGATCTCGTTCATCCTGTCGGCGATCGTATTCTTCCAGGTGCTGGACGGCGCGAGCTTCAACGCGACCATCTACGAATGGATGTCGATCGGCAAGACGAAGTTCGAGATCGGCTTTCTGGTCGACTCGCTGACGGCCATGATGATGTGCGTGGTGACCTTCGTGTCGCTCATGGTGCACATCTACACGATCGGCTACATGGCCGACGAGGACGGCTACCAGCGCTTCTTCTCGTACATCTCGCTGTTCACGTTCTCGATGTTGATGCTCGTGATGAGCAACAACTTCCTGCAGCTGTTCTTCGGCTGGGAAGCGGTGGGTCTGGTGTCGTACCTGCTGATCGGCTTCTACTTCACGCGTCCCACGGCGATCTACGCGAACATGAAGGCGTTCATCGTGAACCGCATCGGCGACTTCGGCTTTTTGCTGGGTATCGGCCTGCTGTTCGCGTTCGCCGGTTCGATGAACTACGGCGACGTGTTCGCGAAGCGCACCGAACTCGCGGCACTGACCTTTCCCGGTACGGACTGGGGTTTGCTGACGGTGGCGTGTATTTGCCTCTTCATCGGCGCGATGGGTAAGTCGGCGCAGTTCCCGCTGCATGTCTGGCTGCCGGATTCGATGGAAGGCCCGACGCCGATTTCCGCACTGATTCACGCGGCAACCATGGTGACGGCCGGTATCTTCATGGTCACGCGCATGTCGCCGCTGTTCGAACTGTCGGATACGGCGCTCTCGTTCGTGATGGTCATCGGCGCGATTACAGCGCTGTTCATGGGCTTCCTTGGGATCATCCAGAACGACATCAAGCGCGTGGTGGCGTATTCCACGCTGTCGCAACTGGGTTACATGACCGTTGCGCTGGGCGCGTCGGCCTACTCGGTCGCCGTGTTCCACCTGATGACGCACGCGTTCTTCAAGGCGCTGCTGTTCCTCGGCGCGGGTTCGGTGATCATCGGCATGCATCACGATCAGGACATCCGCAACATGGGCGGCCTGCGCAAGTACATGCCGATCACTTGGATCACGTCGCTGGTCGGTTCGCTGGCGCTGATCGGCACGCCGTTCTTCTCAGGCTTTTACTCGAAAGACTCGATCATCGACGCAGTGAAGCTGTCGCATCTGCCGGGTGCGGGCTTCGCGTACTTCGCGGTGGTGGCGAGCGTCTTCGTGACCGCGTTGTATTCGTTCCGTATGTACTTCCTGGTGTTCCACGGCGAGGAGCGCTTCCGCGGTCCGAAGCATCCGGAATCGCCGATGGGCATCGAAGCCGCGGCGCATGCACATGACGCGCACGGCCACGACGCGCACGGCCATGGTCACGACGACCACGCTCACGAGCCGCACGAAACGCCGTGGGTGGTGTGGCTGCCGCTGGTGCTGCTGGCGATTCCGTCGGTGGTGATCGGCGCAATCGGCATCGGCCCGATGCTGTACGGCGACTTCTTCCAGCACGGCGTGGCGTTCGACAAGGTGATCTTCATCGGCGAAAACCATCCGGCGTTGCATGAGATGGCCGAAGAGTTCCAGGGCTGGGCATCGATGGGCCTGCACTCGGTTGCGGGTCTGCCGGTCTGGCTGGCGCTCGCGGGTGTGGTGGTCGCGTGGTTCCTGTACCTGGTTCGTCCGGACCTGCCGGCTGTCATCAAGCGCGCGTTCGGCCCGATCTACACGTTGCTCGACAACAAGTACTACATGGACAAGATCAACGAAGTCGTGTTCGCGCGGGGCGCCGTGGCAATTGGCCGTGGTCTCTGGAAGGAAGGCGACGTCGTGGTGATCGACGGCATCGTCAACGGCAGCGCACGCTTTATCGGCTGGTTCGCCGGCGTGATCCGCTTCCTCCAATCCGGCTACATCTATCACTACGCGTTCGCCATGATTATCGGCATGCTGGGGCTCCTGACCCTGTTTGTAACGCTCGGCGGCAAATAAGGCGAGGGACACTAATGCACGCTTATCCGATTCTCAGTATTGCGATCTGGTTGCCGATCCTCGTCGGCCTCCTGGTCCTGGCCATCGGTTCCGACCAGAACCCGGCTCCCGCGCGCTGGATTGCGCTGATCGGTTCGGTCGTCAGCTTCCTCGTGACGATTCCGCTGATTACCGGTTTTGATTCGAGCACCGCCGATCTGCAGTTCGTCGAAAAGGCGAACTGGATTGAGCGCTTCAATATCACGTATCACCTGGGTGTCGACGGCATCTCGATGTGGTTCGTCGTGTTGACTGCATTGATTACGGTGATCGTCGTGATCGCCGCGTGGGAAGTGATCACGAAGAACGTGGGCCAGTACCTCGCCGCGTTCCTGATCCTGTCGGGCATCATGGTCGGCGTGTTCAGCGCGGCCGACGGCATGCTGTTCTACGTATTCTTCGAAGCGACGCTGATTCCGATGTACATCATCATCGGCGTGTGGGGTGGGGCGAACCGCGTGTACGCGGCGTTCAAGTTCTTCCTGTACACGCTGATGGGGTCGCTGTTGATGCTGGTCGCGTTGCTGTATCTGTACATCGAGACCGGCACGTTCGACCTCGCCACGTGGCAGCATGCGCAGATCGCCATGACGCCACAGGTGCTGATATTCATAGCGTTCTTCATGGCCTTCGCCGTGAAGGTGCCGATGTGGCCGGTTCACACGTGGTTGCCTGACGCTCACGTGGAAGCGCCGACCGGCGGCTCGGTGGTGCTGGCCGCGATCATGCTGAAGCTGGGCGCATACGGTTTCCTGCGCTTTTCCCTGCCGATCACGCCGGACGCGAGCCACTTTCTGGCGCCGGTCGTCATCACGTTGTCGCTGATCGCGGTGATCTACATCGGCCTCGTGGCAATGGTGCAGGCCGACATGAAGAAGCTGGTCGCATATTCGTCGATCGCGCACATGGGTTTCGTCACGCTCGGCTTCTTCATCTTCAACCAGCTCGGCGTGGAAGGCGCGATCGTGCAGATGATCTCGCACGGCTTCGTGTCGGGAGCGATGTTCCTGAGCATCGGCGTGCTGTACGACCGTATGCATTCGCGTCAGATCGCCGATTACGGCGGTGTCGTCAACGTGATGCCGAAGTTCGCGGCGTTCGTGATGCTGTTCTCCATGGCGAATTGCGGCCTGCCAGGCACCTCGGGTTTCGTCGGCGAATTCATGGTGATTCTGGCGGCTGTCCAGTACAACTTCTGGATCGCGGGTGGCGCGGCAGTCACGCTGATTCTCGGCGCGGCCTACACGCTGTGGATGTACAAGCGCGTGTACTTCGGCGCGATCGCCAACGATCACGTGAAGGGTCTGCTCGACATCAACCGTCGCGAATTTTTCATGCTGGCAGTGCTTGCCGCACTGACGCTGTTCATGGGCCTGTATCCGAAGCCCTTTACCGATGTGATGCACGTATCCGTGGAAAACCTCCTCGCCCACGTTGCGCAGTCAAAGCTGCCGTTGCCTCAGTAACGCCGAGCGAGGAATTTAGAGACCATGCAAAACGCCCCTATGACTGCTCTGTTGCCCGACGCGCTGGTGATGCTCGCCGTTGTCGTCGCGTGGCTCAACGACACGTTCGTCGGCCAGGCCGGTCGCCGTACCACGTACTTCATCGCGTTCTTCTCGACGCTGGTTGCCGGCGTCTGGTTCGCGATGAACGCGTTCGACCCGCAAGTGCGCTACTACTTCGGCCATATGTACGTGGTGGATTCGTTCGCCAACGTGATGAAAGCCGTGGTGACGCTCGGCTACGCGGTGTCGATCGTGTATTCGCGCCGTTACCTCGAAGATCGCGGCCTGTTCCGCGGCGAGTTCTTCCTGTTGGGTATGTTCTCGCTGCTCGGCCAGCTCGTCATGATCTCCGGCAACAACTTCCTGACGCTGTATCTCGGCCTGGAACTGATGTCGCTGTCGCTGTATGGTGCGATCGCCCTGCGTCGTGACGCGGCGCCTTCGAACGAAGCGGCCATGAAGTATTACGTGCTGGGCGCGCTGGCTTCCGGTTTCCTGCTGTACGGCATCTCCATGCTGTACGGCGCGACCGGTTCGCTCGACCTGAACGAGGTATTCAAGGCGATCGGCACGAGCCACTACGACCCGAGCGTGCTGCTGTTCGGCGTGATTTTCATCGTGGCGGGCGTGGCGTTCAAGATGGGCGCGGTGCCGTTCCACATGTGGGTGCCCGACGTGTACCAGGGCGCGCCGACGGCGATGACGCTGATGGTCGGCGGTGGCCCTAAGGTTGCCGCGTTCGCCTGGGGTCTGCGTTTCCTGGTGATGGGCCTGTTGCCGCTGGCGGTGGAATGGCAGCAAATGCTGGTGATTCTCGCGGCGCTGTCGCTGATCGTCGGCAACATTACCGGTATCGTGCAACGCAACGTCAAGCGCATGCTCGCGTATTCGGCGATCTCGAATATGGGCTTCGTGCTGCTGGGTCTGCTGGCCGGTGTGGTCGACAGCAAGACCACGGGCGCCGCCAATGCATACGGCTCGGCGATGTACTACAGCATCGTCTACCTGATCACGACGATGGGCACGTTCGGCGTCATCATGCTGTTGGCTCGCCGCGATTTCGAGGCGGACACACTCGAGGACTTCAAGGGTTTGAATCAGCGCAGCCCGGTGTTCGCGTTCGTGATGATGATCATGATGTTCTCGCTCGCCGGCATTCCGCCCGCGGTCGGCTTCTACGCGAAGCTCGCGGTGCTGCAGGCCACCATGAACGCCGGCTTGACCTGGCTGACGGTGCTGGCCGTGATCACGTCGCTGTTCGGCGCGTTCTACTACCTGCGTATCGTCAAGCTGATGTATTTCGACGATCCGCAAGACAAGTCGCCCATTCTCGCTGACACCAGCACGCGTGCCTTGCTCGCGTTCAACGGTGTGGCAGTATTGGTGCTCGGTATCGTGCCGGATCCGTTGTTGAAGGCCTGCCTGCAGGCTATCCAGCACACGCTGCTGCTCTGATGTCGGCAGCGGGTTGGTTTATCGTGCTGTTGGCGCTGGTCGGCGCCAACCTGCCGTTCCTGAATCAGCGCCTCTTCGCCGCCGTGCCGTTGAAAGCGGCGAAGAAAAGCGCCTGGATCCGGATTGCCGAATTGATCGTGCTGTACTTCGTGGTCGGCGCGCTTGGTTTTCTGCTGGAAGCGCGCGCGGGTAACCGCTTTGAACAGGGGTGGCAATTCTACGCGATCACGTTCGCACTCTTCGTGGTGTTCGCATTCCCTGGCTTCACCTTCCAGTATCTCGTCAAACGCCGCTGACGGCGTCTCGCCGTCGGCGCACCCTGTCCTAAGGTCCGCATATGGCTGAACTTCCCGATCACGACGCCGCGCTCAAAGAGACCTGCATTGAGAGCAAAACGATCCATCAGGGACCGTTTCTGACGCTCAAATGCGACACCGTTCGCCTGCCGGATGGTAAGCACGCCACGCGCGAATATGTTCAGCATTCCGGCGCCGTCATGGTGATTCCATTGTTCGACGACGGCCGCGTGCTGCTCGAAAGCCAGTATCGCTATCCGATGGGCAAGGTCATGGTCGAGTATCCGGCCGGCAAGCTCGATCCGAACGAAGGCGCACTGGCCTGCGCGATACGTGAACTGCGGGAAGAGACGGGTTATAGCGCGCGCGAGTACGTTTATTTGACGCGCATTCACCCGATCATTTCCTATTCGACCGAATTTATCGATATCTATCTTGCGCGCGGTTTGACCGCCGGTGAGCGCAAGCTCGACGAAGGCGAGTTTCTCGAACTGTTCACGGCGACCGTGCCGGAGATGTCCGAGTGGGTGCGCACCGGCAAGGTGACTGATGTCAAGACGGTGATCGGCACGTTCTGGCTGGAGAAAGTGTTGTCGGGTGCGTGGCCGTTGGCGGAGCCCGAATAACTCTGTAGCGAAGAATACGCGCGCGCCGCTAGCCGCTTCGGAAGTCTGAGAAAGCCCTTGTTGGTCTAAGACCGGCAGGGGCTTTTCTCATTGCGACGCGTGCGAAATTGCGCAATTGCCGGCATGTTGGCCGGCGTCTTAAAAGTGTGTCGTTTGCCTTATGCCATTCGACAGTCTCGTCCCGCGGCCTTTGTCCCTCTAGTATCGACCTTCGAGATCTACTTCCACTGTTCGTTTTATTTCGGATGACGAAGTGGTGGCGGGCGCATTTGATTTTGGGTGTGGATCAGGTTGTCACTTGACAACCTGATCCGCACCCGCTAAATTGGAGGACATCAGATGGTTCGAGGAACCCATTCCAAGAAAGAGGTTGAGGCCGCGTTGGTGTACGCCGAGAAAAACGGCTGGCGTGTTCAGGGTGGTGGCAAAGGTCACGCTTGGGGACGAATGTACTGTCCTGATAAAGACGCGGAGTGTCGGTGTGGCGAGTTCTGCATATCGAGCGTCTGGAGCACGCCGAAGAATCCCGGCAACCACGCCAGACATCTGAGGCGCATCGTCGACAACTGCACGGCTCGCCGGTAGCAAATCCGTTCTTTGGGCGAAAGCTTTGGGACTGAATGAAGGCAGGAGTAACTTATGGAATATGTATTCACGCTGAAGTACCGTCTCGCGGTTGAAGACTGCGATCTTGATGCGATCGTCGAGCGTCTGGGCGAAGTCGGGTGCGACGACGCCACCGTGGGTATCGGGCAACCGGGCCGCATCGCGCTGTTTTTCACTCGCGAAGGCGAGTCCGCATTCGAGGCGGTGGTCAGCGCTCTCCAGGACATCAAGCGGGTGGTGCCGTCCGCGCGTCTTATCGAGGCCGGCCCCGATTTCGTCGGCCTGACTGACGTCGCAGAAGTCGCCGGCGTGTCGCGGCAAAACATGCGCAAGCTGATGCTGAGTCACGCAACCGACTTTCCGCCGCCGGTCCACGAGGGCAGTGCGTCGGTATGGCATCTGTCGGACATCCTTGACTGGCTCGCTGCGCGCGGCGGCTATGAAATCAAGCCAGACGTGTTCGACATTGCGAGAGCGGTCAAGCAGATCAACCTCGCGAAAGAGGCACGCGAGCTCGAGCCACGGCTTGGCCGTCAACTGGACTGTCTCGTCGCGTAAAAGCGCTACGGCAGGCAGCGTGCGAAGCATCGCAAGCGTAGGTGATCGGCAAGCCTGTTTGCCTTCCGGAGCAGCTTCGGCAGGCCTTTGCGCAAAGCGTTAAAATCGCCCACCGCGCTCGGATTGTCCGCAACTTCCGGCGCCGGTACCCTTGTCCGTAAAAATTTACGAACGACCGTTCACAAATTTACGTTTTGCGCTAAACTGGCACGCAAGCCCTGATTCCACATGAAGGTCCTCGATTTACAGTGTCCGCATGGCCATCGGTTCGAAGGCTGGTTCGCTTCGGCTGATGACTTCGAATCGCAGCAGTCCCGCAAGCTCGTCGAATGTCCGATCTGCGGTGCGAACGAGGTGAGCCGTTTGCCGTCGGCCCCGCGCCTGAACCTGTCGGGTGCGACCGAAACGAAAGCGCCGGCGGGCGCGGGGGAAATGCAGGCGCGTGTGATGCGCGCGTTGCGCGAGGTACTGGAAAAGACCGAGAACGTGGGCGACCGCTTCGCCGAGGAAGCACGGCGCATTCACTACAATGAAGCGCCCGCACGCAATATTCGCGGTGTCACGACACCGGAAGACGCGAAAGCCTTGGTCGAAGAAGGCATTGAAGTGATGCCGCTGCCGGTCCCGGCTGCCTTGAAGGAACCGCTGCAATAGCGCAGTGGCTCACTGGCGGCGGATGGTGGCGGCCAGGAGACACGACGCATGGATCTGGACTATTCCGCTGCTGATAACGCGTTCCGCGCAGACATCCGCGCCTGGCTCGAAGCGAATCTGCCTCGTGAGCTGAGCGACAAAGTACTCAATCACAAGCGTCTGGCCCGCGAGGACTTCGCAGGCTGGCACAAGCTGCTCGGCACGCGCGGCTGGTCGGCGATCGCGTGGCCGAAAGAGTATGGCGGCCCGGGCTGGGACGCGACCCAGCGGCACATCTGGGACGAAGAGTGCGCGCGCATCGGCGCGCCGTCCGTGCTACCTTTCGGCGTCTCCATGGTGGCCCCGGTGCTGATGAAGTACGGCAACGAGGCGCAGAAGCGTCACTATTTGCCGCGCATTCTCGACGGTACGGACTGGTGGTGTCAGGGTTATTCCGAGCCGGGCTCGGGTTCGGATCTGGCCTCGCTACGCACACGCGCCGAGCGCGTCGGCGACCATTACGTGGTCAACGGTCAGAAAACGTGGACCACGCTCGGCCAGTACGCCGACATGATGTTCTGCCTGGTGCGCACGGACAGCGGCGCCAAAAAGCAGGAGGGCATCTCGTTCCTGCTGATCGACATGAAAACGCCGGGCATCACCGTGCGGCCGATCATTACGCTCGACGAGGACCACGAAGTCAACGAAGTCTTTTTCGAAGACGTGAAGGTGCCGGTCGAGAATCTGGTTGGTGAAGAGAATCGCGGCTGGACTTACGCGAAATATCTGCTCGGCCACGAGCGCACCGGCATTGCGCGGGTCGGCCAATCGAAGCGCGAACTCGTTTTTCTGAAACGCCTTGCGCTGAATCAGAGAAAGAACGGCAAGCCGCTTCTGCAAGACCCGGTGTTCGCCGCGAAAGTCGCGAGCCTCGACATCGAGTTGATGGCGCTCGAAGTCACCGTGCAACGCGTCGTCGCTAATGAAACGGGCGGACGCGGACCGGGACCGGAAGCGTCGATGCTGAAGATCAAGGGCACGGAAGTGCAGCAAGCACTGACCGAACTGATGTTCGAAGCAGTCGGGCCGCTCGCCGCACCATTCGACGTTCCGTTCCTCGAAGGCGAACGCGAACACAGCCTGGCCGGCGACGACGATGCCGCGCCTCTCGCCGCGTACTACTTCAACTTCCGCAAGACGTCGATTTACGGCGGCTCGAACGAAATTCAAAAGAACATCATCGCGCAGATGATTCTCGGACTCTGAGGAGCGGCGCATGGACTTCACTTTCAACGACGAACAGCAGCAATTTGCCGATGCGCTGCGCCGGTATCTGGACAAGAACTACGGGTTCGAGGCGCGCCAGGCGATCGTGCGATCGGAAACCGGCGTGTCGGACGCGCATTGGGCCGCGTTTGCCGAACTGGGTCTGACAGCGTTGCCGGTGCCGGAAGCGCAAGGCGGTTTTAACGGCGGCCCGATCGACATGCTGGTCGTGATGCAGGAACTCGGCCGTGCGCTGGTCGTCGAGCCTTATTGGGCGACTGCGGTCGGTATCGAGGCATTGCGCCTTGCAGGTAGCGACCAAGGCGAAGACGCGTCGCTGCTCGAGCGTGCTGCTCAAGGCGAGATCAAGCTGGCCGTGGCATATCACGAACCGCATGCGCGCTACGATCTGTTCGCGGTCGAGACAAGCGTAAGCGGGCAGGGCGAGCAGCAGACATTGAGCGGCACGAAGTCTGTGGTGCGACACGGCGGCCAGGCGGATCACTGGATCGTCCCGGCCCGGCTGAATGGCGAGATCGCGCTCTTCGTCGTGGCGCGCACTGCGGCCGGCGTCAGGATCACGGACTATCGCACGATCGACGGCCAACGCGCCGCCACACTCGAGTTCAACAACACGCCCGCGCGCCGGCTTGCCGGCAAGCACGCCGGCGCCGCTGCGCTCGAACATATTGCGGACTATGGCACGGTGCTGTTGTGCGCCGAGGCGATCGGCGCGCTCGACGCCCTGAATCTCGCCACCGTCGACTACACCAAGACACGTCAGCAGTTCGGCCAGCCGATCGCGCGGTTTCAGGCTTTGCAGCATCGCATGGTCGAGATGCTGATTCACGCCGAGCAGGCGCGCTCGGTCACGTATCTGGCCGCGATGCGCTACACGAGCACGGATGCGGACGAACGTCGCCGCGCGGTTTCCGCCGCGAAGGCGAGGGTCGGTCAAGCCGCGCGTTTCGTCGGCCAGCAGGCGGTTCAGTTGCATGGCGGCATGGGCGTCACGAATGAGGTGGCCGCGGCGCATCTGTTCAAACGGCTTGCTATCATCGAAACCACACTGGGCGATGTCGATCACCATCTCGCGCGGTTCGCCGCGCTACCTGGCTTTGTGACTGCCGAAGCCTGATCGGACATTCGAATCGGATACATGGAGGTGCGAGGATGGGCTTGAGTTACGAAGACTTCATAGTCGGCACGAGCATCGAAATCGGCAAGCACACGTTCACGCGCGAAGAGATTGTCGAGTTTGCACAGAAGTTCGATCCGCAACCGTTTCATCTGGATGAGGCCGCCGCCGCCGAGTCGCCATTCCGCGGGTTGGTCGCGAGTGGCTGGCATACCTGCTCGGTCATGATGGGCATGCTGGTGCGCAACGCGTTCGCGGGTTCCACGTCGATGGGCTCGCCCGGTATCGACGATATCCGCTGGTTGAAGCCGGTGCGTGTGGGTGACACGATCACCATGATGAACGCCGTGCTCGACAAGCGCGTCTCGGCGAGCAAGCCGGATCGCGGCATCGTGTCGACGCAGTGGGAAGGCATCAATCAGCATGGCGAAACGGTGATCACGGTGCGCTCGAAGGGACTATTCGGCCTGCGTAATCCAGGCGCCGCGTCATGACGGGCAGCGCGGCGCCCGCCGCAACCTTCGGCAGCGCGGCGGCATTGCGCGCGTTGGTGGGCGGCGAGCCGCTCGTGAGCGAATGGCTGACGGTGGATCAGGCGAGCGTCGATCGTTTCGCCGAAGCGACCGGTGACCATCAATGGATTCACGTCGACCCCGAGCGGGCGCGGCGCGATTCGCCGTTCGGCGGTCCCGTGGCGCACGGCTTCCTGACGCTATCGTTGATTCCGGCGCTGCTCGGTAAGACGGTGGCGCTCGAGCAGCGCATGGGCGTTAATTACGGATTGAATCGCGTGAGGTTTACGTCGCCGGTGCCTGTCGGCTCACAGTTGCGCGCTAAATTCGCGGTCGAATCCGTTACGGAAGTCGATAACAACGGTGTGCAAGTGGTGTGGAACGTGAAGCTGGAGCGGCAGGGCAGTGAGCGGCCGGTGTGTGTCGCGGAGTTCATTACGCTGCATTATTTTTAGCGTTTCGGCGGCACATGCGAGTTAGAAAAAGTGCGAGCCGGCATGAATGCCGTTCGCGCTTTTTCACAGAGGCAAACGCAGATTCAGATGTGGCTGCGCATTCAATGTTTCGCGTATTGCGTCGCACCGAACAGTATTTCCTTCGCCTTGTCGTCCATGAGCGGTTGACGCGCGGACGCCAGCACTTCCACACCGCGCACAACCGCCGGACGTGCGGCGATCTCTTCATGCCAGCGCTTCACATTCGGAAACGCATCGAGTTCCAAGCCCTGGTTTTGCCACGAGCGAGTCCACGGGAACGAGGCGATATCCGCGATCGTATAGTCGTTGCCCGCGAGATACTTCGTCTTGCCGAGTTGCGTGTCCATTACGCCATAAAGGCGCTTCGTTTCGTTGGTGTAACGGTTGACCGCGTATTCAATCTGCTCCGGCGCGTAGTTGCGGAAGTGGTGCGTTTGACCGAGCATCGGACCGAGACCGCCCATCTGAAACATCAGCCACTGCAGCGTGGAATAACGCGCGGCCGGATCGGTCGGCAGAAACTTGCCGGTTTTCTCGGCGAGGTAAATCAGGATCGCGCCCGATTCGAACAAGGCGAACGGCTGACCGTCGGCGCCCTTGGGGCCCTCGGAATCGACGATTGCCGGGATCTTGTTGTTCGGGCTGATGGCGAGAAACTCGGGGTTGAACTGGTCGCCCGTGCCGATATTCACACCGTGAACGTTGTACGCGAGGCCCGTCTCTTCGAGCATGATGTGAATCTTGTGGCCGTTCGGGGTTGCCCAGCTATAAACGTCGATCATCGTAGTTCCTTTGTTTCGTGAAAGCGGCGCCTCGAAGGGCGCCGCTGTTGACGAAAATTAGAGCATAGATCGCGCGATGCTGCTGGCGGCGCTGCAAGTCAGTCGCGGCTTCGCGGCGCCGGGCTGAACTTCCGGGCTGGGCTCAGCCCAGCATCAAACCCGCGTGATCGGCGTCTCCACACGAGCCGCCGCGCCCGCATCCATATAACGCGCGAGTTCGAGTTTGGCGATCGCGTTGCGGTGCACCTCGTCGGGGCCGTCAGCGAAACGCAGCGTTCGCGCCGACGCGTAGGCATACGCGAGCGGAAAGTCGTCGCTCACACCGCCGCCGCCGTGAGCCTGAATCGCCCAGTCAATCACCTGACACGCCATGTTCGGCGCGACGACCTTGATCATCGCGATCTCGCCGCGCGCGCCTTTGTTGCCGACGGTGTCCATCATGTAGGCCGTTTTCAGCGTGAGAAGACGCGCCTGCTCGATCATGCAGCGCGCTTCGGCGATACGTTCCTGCGTGACGCCTTGCGCGGCGACCGGTTTGCCGAACGCGACACGTTGCAGCGAACGTTTCGACATGAGTTCGAGCGCGCGTTCGGCAAGACCGATCAGACGCATGCAGTGATGGATGCGTCCCGGCCCGAGTCGCCCTTGCGCGATCTCGAAGCCGCGGCCTTCGCCGAGCAGCATGTTGCCGACCGGCACGCGCACGTTCTCGAGCGTGATTTCCATGTGCCCGTGCGGCGCGTCGTCGTAACCGAACACGGTGAGCGGACGATGCACGGTGATGCCGGTGGCGTCGGCGGGAATCAGTATCATCGACTGCTGCTGGTGACGCGGCGCTTCCGGATCGGTCTTGCCCATGACGATATAGATCTTGCAGCGCGGATCGCCCGCGCCGGACGACCACCACTTGTGGCCGTTGACCACGTAGTAATCGCCGTCGCGCACGATGCTGGTCTGGATATTGGTCGCATCCGACGATGCCACTTCAGGCTCCGTCATCAGAAACGCCGAACGGATCTGACCTTGTAGCAGCGGTTCGAGCCACGCGCGCTTGTTGTCGTCGCTGCCGTAGCGCTCGATCGTTTCCATATTGCCGGTGTCGGGCGCGTTGCAGTTGAATACTTCAGGCGCCCAGGGCACGCGGCCCATGATCTCGCACAGCGGCGCGTATTCGAGATTCGTCAAACCGGCGCCGCGCACGGAGTCGGGCAGGAACAGATTCCACAAGCCGGCGTCGCGCGCTTTCTGCTTGAGTTGTTCGATCAGTTCGGTTGGCAGCCACGCGTTACCGCTTTGGCGATTGCCTGCAATCTCCGCATAGAATGCCTGCTCGTTCGGATAGATGTGCTCGTCGAAGAATGCGAGCAGCTTTTCGCGCAACGCCTGAACCTTCGGGGTGTAATCGAAATTCATGTAAGACCTCGCGAATGACGGGTAACGGACGACGTTTTGTTCGGAGCGCAGCAGAACGCGCAACCAGACGCGCGATTCATCACGCGGTGCCAGTCAGCGCACTTTCTGCGCGTAGCGCCAGGCGAGTTCGGCCATCGGCTTCGCGCGGCGGCCGGCATCGAGCGCCTGAGCGCTGGCTGCCGTACCGTCGACGACGCGTTTCATGATCCCTTGGAGGATCGCGGCGATGCGAAACATGTTGTACGCCAGATAGAAATTCCAGTCGCCGTGAATCTCGAAGCCGGTGCGTTGGCAATAGCGTTCGACGTATTGGCGCTCGTCTGGAATGCCAAGCACCGCCCAATCGAGGCCCGCGATGCCGCGGAATTGCGCCGGGTCGACGTGCCACGCCATGCAGTGATACGCGAAATCGGCGAGCGGATCGCCGAGCGTCGACAACTCCCAGTCGAGCACGGCGAGCACGCGTGGTTCCTCGGGATGAAAGATCAGATTGTCGAGCCGGTAGTCGCCATGCACGACCGATGCGCGCTCGCCCGTTTCGGCCGGCATATGCTGCGGCAGCCATTCGATCAGGCGCTGCATCGCATCGATCGGTTCGGTCTCGGATGCGATGTACTGCTTGCTCCACCGACCGATCTGGCGTGCGAAGTAATTGCCTGGCTTGCCGTAGTCGGCGAGACCCACGGCCGGGACGTCGACGCTGTGCAGCGCCGCGATCACGCGGTTCATTTCGTCGTAGATGGCGGCGCGTTCGGCGGGCGTCATGCCGGGCAACGATTGATCCCACAGCACGCGGCCCTCGACGAACTCCATGACATAAAACGCGCGGCCCATCACGCTTTCGTCCTCGCACAAGGCGAGCATCTTCGCGACCGGCACGTCGGTGTCGGCGAGTGCGTGCATCACGCGGTATTCACGTTCGACGGCGTGCGCCGAAGGTAGTAATTTCGCCGCCGGCCCTGGTTTGGCGCGCATCACATACGAGCGTGACGGCGTGAGCAGCTTGAACGTCGGATTGGACTGACCTCCGGCGAATTGCTCCAGTGTGAGGGGGCCGGAAAATCCGTCGACATGTTGGGTCAGCCAGGCGGCGAGCGCGCCGGTGTCAAAGCGTTGCCGCTCGCTGACAGGGCGCGTGCCTTCGAAATCCGAATAATCCGGTTGGTGTTCTGGTTCGCCGGTCTGTGTGGCTTGCACCATCTGTCTCCTCCAGTTCGGGGTTCAGCTACGCTTGTATTGAATGAATTGTGCGTAGAGCATTTCCATCGTGGTGTTGCGGACGTCGCGATGCAACGGCGACGGCGGTGAATAGTTGATCGTGCGCAGCACCCAGTCACGCGGCGCGGCGCCCACGTCGAGCGCGTTGATGCAGCCGGTGGTTTGCGCCAGATGGCCGAAAAACGTGCGGCCGCCGGCCGTAAGAGCATGCGACAGGATTGCCCGGTTCACGCCGCCATGCAGAACGAGCAGCACGGTGTCCCACGACCTGTCTTCGCGCAGCGCCGCGACCGCCGGCAAGACGCGATCGAACAGCGCGCCGATGGTCTCGCCGTTAAGAAACTGTGTGCTTTCCGGCACGATACCGTCGAACACGCCAAGAAACGCCGCTTCTATGTCTTGCAGCGGAATATTGCTGAGCTTGCCGCCGCGAATCTCTTCCCAGGCGGGTTCGATTTCGAGTTCGATCTGCTGGCCGGTCTCGGCCAACACGCGCCGCGCGGTTTCGATGGTGCGCGGCAAACCGCTGACGATCACCCGGTCGAAATGGACCTGCTGTTGCGCGAACACGCGGCCCGCCGCGCTGGCCTGCTCGCGGCCGTTAGCGTTCAGCGGCACGGTTTCGGGATCGATCGCGCGGCCGGAGTCGTCGAAGTACGTGACGTCGCCGTGACGCATCAAAAAGATGCGGCGGCGCTTGGGCAGTTGATAGTCGGGCATCGTTCCTTCGTTCACTTATAGACCGGCGCGCGTTTCTCGAGGAACGCGGAAATCCCTTCAAGCCCGTCACGGTGATGCAGCGAGGCGACAAAACTGTCGCGCTCCGCCACCAGATGATCGGCGAGCGGCTGCGTGCCGGCTGCGCCGATCAACCCCTTGATGCGCGCGACCGAGTTGGGCGAAATCTTGCCGAGCTCGTCGGCCCAGGCGACCGCGGCGTCGCGCACGGTGCCGGTCTTGACCAGCTTGTTGACGACACCGAGTTCATGCAGGCGTGTCGCCCCGATCGGTTTGCCTTCGATCAACACTTCCGTGGCCAATTGACGCGGCAGGGCTTGAGCGAGAAACCACGACCCGCCGCCGTCGGGCGTCAGGCCGACGCGTGCATACGACATGACGAATTTGGCTTCGTCCGCGGCCACGATCAGGTCGCAGGCCAGCGCGAGCGAGAATCCCGCGCCGGCCGCGGCGCCATCGACTGCGGCGATCACCGGCTTCGACGAAAGACGCACCGCCGAGATCCATTCGCCGAGCAGATCGATGCTCTCCGCTTGCACGGACGGATCTTTCGCGCGGTTCTCCAGCAAGCGGTTCAGATTGCCGCCCGCGCAGAAGAAGTTGTCGGCGCCGGTGATCACGACGGCGCGAATCGACGGATCGCGTTCCACCGAGTCGAGCGCCTCGATGCCGGCGGCGTACATGTCCGGGTGTAGCGCGTTGCGTGCGCCCGGGTTCGAGAGCGTGAGGACTAGTGTCGATTCGCTTTCGGTGGGGCGCGAAGTCAGCAGTTCGGCGCTCATTGTTGTGTCTCCTGAGTCTTCGTTTCGATGTCGGCCGCGTCGCGCTGGGTCAACGACATGCCAAGTTGCGCTCGCCGCGCGAGCCATGGCGACGGACGATAGCGCGGATCGCCGAGCACACTGAACATGTTGCGCAGGATTGCCAGGATCGTTGTCGAGCCGAGCGCGTCGCCGAGGGCTAGCGGGCCGCGCGGGTAACCGAGGCCGAGCGTCACGGCGAGATCGATGTCTTCCGGCGTGGCGATCTGTTTTTGTGCGATGTCGCAGCCGATGTTGACAATGGTCGCCACCACGCGTTGCGCGACGAAGCCGGTCGAATCGCGGATCACGGTGACGGGCACGCCGTCGGCGGCAAAGAGCGCGTGCGCCGTGTCACGCGCGCTGCGCGCGGTGGCGGGCGTTGTCATCAGCGTGCGGCGTTGCGCGCCGACCAGCGGGAAGAGCGCATCGATTGCGACGACGCGGGTTGCGTCCAGCGCTTCATCGACCGCGGCCGTGGTCGCATCGTGACCGAACGGTGTGACGACGATCAGCGAGTTCGCTGCGGGCGTGGCGCCGTCGTCGAGCTCCACACCGGCTTTCTCGATGAGTTGCACGACCGCGTCGCGGGCTTGCGGATAACGCTTGCTGACCCAGACGCTTGCCGGCAGTCCGGTCGGTATGGGCGCTTCGGCGGCCACTTGCTGCTTGCCGTCTTCGTAGCGATAAAAGCCTTCGCCCGTCTTCCGGCCGAGCAGTCCGCCGGCGAGCCGCGTGCCGGTAATCGGCGACGGCGTGAAGCGCGGCTCTTCATAGAACTGATGGTAGATCGACTCCATCACCGGATGCGAGACGTCCAGCGCCGTCAGATCGAGCAACTCGAATGGGCCGAGGCGAAAGCCCGCCTGCTCGCGCATGATGCGGTCGATGTCGGCGAAACTCGCCACACCTTCACCGGCCACGCGCAAGCCTTCGGTATTCATGCCGCGGCCCGCGTGATTCACGATGAAGCCGGGCATATCTTTCGCACGCACCGGCGTGTGACCCATGCGGCGCGCGAGATCCATCAGCGCGTCGCCTGCCGCAGGGTCGCTGCGCAGACCGTCGATCACCTCGACGACCTTCATCAACGGCACGGGATTGAAGAAGTGATAGCCGACCACGCGCGACGGGTCACTGCAGCCGGCGGCAATTGCCGTAATGGACAGCGAAGACGTGTTGGACGCCAACACGCAGCGGCCGCTCACGACGGTCTCGAGTTCGCGGAATAGCGCCTGCTTCACGTCGAGTTTCTCGACGATCGCCTCGACGACCAGATCGCAGCCGGCCAGTTCGCCGATGCTCTGCGCGCCGCTCACGTTCGCGAGCGCCGCAAGCGAGCGGGCCTGATCGAGCTTGCCTTTAGCGGTCAATTTGGCGAAAGTCTCGGCGAGGTAGTCGCGCGCGGCGCCGATCGCAGCAGGGTTAGTGTCGTACAGACGCACACTGAGACCGGCCAGTGCGGCGATCTGGGCGATACCGCGGCCCATTGCTCCGGTTCCGACAATGCCGATAGTCTCGATGCTGAAATTGCGAGAGGTCATTGGAAACTCGACTCCATGGTTATTTTAGAATAGCACGATCGTGCAATTTACTGGATGATTGATCGAAGGCCGCTGTTGTGACGTCGATGAGCGGTCGCAGACAACTCAAGGGAAGGAGACACCCAATGATCAAGCTGTGCGGTTTCGCGCTGTCTAACTACTACAACAAAGTGAAGTTCGTGCTGCTCGAACACGACATTCCTTTTGAAGAAGTGTCCGTAAAGCCGAGCCAGGACGAGGCCATGCTCGAGCATTCGCCGCTCGGCAAAGTGCCTTATCTGCAGACTGAAGACGGTGATCTGAGTGAATCGCAATGCATTGTCGAGTATCTGGCCGCGCGCTTTCCCGACAAGGCGATTTTCTCCGCCGACCCATGGGAAGCGGCCAAGGAGCGCGAACTGATCATGTTCGTCGACGTGCATCTCGAACTGACGGTGCGCAATCTCTACAAGGAAGCATTCTTTGGCGGCACCGTGACCGAGGCGACCAAAGGGCGTGTCGAGAAACTGCTCAGGCATCACATTGCCGGCTTCAAACGGATCGCGAAGTTCGGGCCGTATCTGAGAGGCGAGCGTTTCAGCGTCGCGGATACGGCCGGTTATGTGAGTTTGCCGCTGGTGGGCATGGCGACGCAGACCATCTACGGCAGCGATTTTCTGCTCGACGCTGGGATCGACTGGAAGAGCTATATGAAAGCGATCAACGTGAGACCTGCCGCGCAGCGTGTGACCGAGGACCGCAAGGCGTATGTCGCGGCGTCGCGCCCGGTTTGACGGGCGCGGCCCGGAACCAGGCGAACCGGGGCGTGCCGCGCACGCCCGGGCCGCTACGCGCGATGGCGAGGAACGTTGGTTCGTTCTCAGCATCGCGCGGGACATGCTAGAGGCGCGCCAGCCGCTCGAGCGCGGTGGCCAGCGTGCTTTCCTGCTTGGCAAAGCAGAAACGCACCACGCCCGATTCATGGGCCTCGTGATAGAAGGCCGAGACCGGAATGGCCGCGACGCCGATCTCGCCGGTCAGCCATTGCGCGAATTCGGCTTCGGGCAAGTCGCTGATCGCCGAATAGTCGACGCACTGAAAGTACGTGCCCGTGCACGGCAACAGTTTGAAGCGTGAGTTCGCGAGGCCGGCGCGGAAGAAGTCGCGCTTCTTCTGATAAAACGCGGGCAGGCCGAGATATGGCGCGGGGTCGTTCATGTAATCGGCGAGGCCGATCTGCATTGGCGTGTTGACCGTGAACACGTTGAACTGGTGCACCTTGCGGAACTCGGCGGTGAGCGCGGCGGGCGCGGCCACGTAGCCGACCTTCCAGCCCGTTACGTGATACGTCTTGCCGAAGCTCGACACCACGAAACTGCGTTGCGCAAGTTCGGGATAGCGCGCCACGCTCTCGTGCGGCGCGCCGTCGTAGACCATGTGCTCATACACTTCGTCGGACAGGATCAGCACGTTGGTGCCGCGCACGATCTCTTCGAGCTTGCGCATGTCTTCCGCGCGCCACACCGTGCCGGTCGGATTGTGCGGCGTGTTGATCAGCAGCAGCCGTGTTTTCGGCGTGATCGCGGCGGCGAGCTTGTCGAACGGGATCGCGTAGTCGGGGGCGTCGAGCGTGACGAACACCGGCTTGCCGCCAGCCAGTTCGATGGACGGCAGGTAGCTGTCGTAGGTCGGCTCGACCACGATCACCTCGTCGCCCGGGTGGACCGTGCAGAGAATGGCGGTCAGCAACGCTTGCGTCGCGCCCGCTGTCACGGTGATCTCGGTGGTGGCGTTGTAGCGGCGGCCGTACAGCTTTTCGATCTTGTCCGAGATCGCCTGACGCAGCGGCGCGACGCCGGCCATGGGCGGGTACTGGTTGTGGCCGTCGCGCATGGCATTTGCTACCGCATCGACGATGCGCGGATCGCAGTTGAAATCGGGAAAGCCCTGGCCCAGATTGACCGCGCCTTTTTCGGCCGCGAGCGCGCTCATCACGGTGAAAATCGTCGTGCCGACGTCCGGCAGGCGAGACGGAAACGTGGGACTCGAAGGCGTGTCGTGCGGTGCATTCATGGCGCTGTCCGGAGCGTGGGCAAATGGGTTAGACAAAGGCGTCGGTTGAAACGGGCGAAGCCTGATTGTAGGGAATCGCGGCGCGCTGTGCGCACCATGGAACTCACGTTAGCCGTCTGGCCAGGGCCATGCGGCTGGCGGGTCATGCGGTTAAAGGCTCGCCGGCCGCGTTCAGCGACATGCCGATGGCGGCGACGAACGGCGCCGGTTGGGCGATCTGAAACCCGAAGTCGCGTGCAATCCGCTTGGCCAGCTTCAACACGGCGCGATCCTTCGAAACCAGCCAGTCGGCCTGCGCGGCGTGCGCAAGCTCTAGAAACTTCTGGTCGTCGCGGTCTTTGCATTTGGGCAAGGGCCTTGCATCTTCCGCTTGCGCTTCGGGTTCGACCAACTGCGCGAGCCGTGAAACGACCGCCAGCGCCACGGCCTTGTCCACATTCCGATGCACGAATTGCGGATAGTCGAGCACGTAGGTAAGTTCGGCGAGGCAGCGTGCGTCGATCAGCGCGATCAGCGCGCCGCTTTCGAGCGCGGCCGCGATCGGCCGCGTGTGCGGGTCGTCGAACACGAGAATGTCGATCCACACGTTGGAATCGAGGACGACGCGCAAAGCGTCGGGTGAGGCATGGGAACCGGGCATTCGTTACAATCTGGCTTTCGTCTTTGACCGCCAGGCACGGCGTGCCTGCAAGCCTCTATGATAATCGTTCTGTCGCCGGCGAAATCGCTCGACTACGAAACCCCGCCTCACGTCAAAAAGCACACGATCCCCGATTTTGTCGACGACGCGGCCGAATTGATTGGCGGATTGCGTCGTTTGTCGCCGCAGCAGATCGCCTCCCTGATGGACATTTCGGATCAACTCGCGCACCTCAATTTCCAGCGTTACGCGGAGTGGTCGCCCAAGTTCGGCACGCACAACGCCAAGCAGGCGGTACTGGCGTTCAACGGCGACGTGTACGAGGGCTTCAATGCGAAGACGCTCTCGTCGGCGGATCTGGACTATGCGCAGAATCACGTGCGCGTGCTGTCCGGCCTGTACGGTTTGCTGCGGCCGCTTGATCTGCTGCAGCCGTACCGGCTCGAGATGGGTACGCGTTTCGCCAACCCGCGCGGCAAGGATCTGTACGCGTTCTGGGGCGAGCGGATTACGCAGGCGTTGAATGCGCAACTGAAGAAGAATGCCGTGGCGTCGCGAGTGCTGGTGAACTGCGCATCGGGCGAATACTTCAAGTCGGTCAAGCCGAAGCTGCTTGAAGCGCCGATCATCACGCCCGTTTTCGAAGACTGGAAGGGCGGCCGCTACAAGATCATCAGCTTCCATGCAAAGCGCGCGCGCGGCCTGATGGCGCGCTATGCCGTGGAGAATCGCCTCGACCGGCCTGAGCAACTGAAGGACTTCGACGCCGACGGCTACGCGTTCGACGCCGAAGCCTCGAACGATTCCACTTACGTATTCCGCCGTCGCGTTGCTGAATAAGCGTCGCCGCGCGGACAAGCAGGGAAGAACATCATGACGTTATCGATTACAAGCAACTTCGACGCGGGTGCGATCGAAGTGCTCTCCTGCGAAGAAGCAGGCAACATCCGCTTGCGCGTGCGGCCGGACAGCCATGCCGAGTTCGCGCAATGGTTTTATTTCCGCTTGTCGGGCGCGGCGGGCCAACGCTGCGTGATGACTTTCGAGAATGCGGCAGCGTGTGCCTTTGCCGAAGGCTGGCGCGACTATCAGGCGGTGGCGAGCTATGACCGCGTGAACTGGTTTCGCGTGCCTAGCTCGTACGACGGCCGCGTGCTGACGATCGATCACACGCCGGATTTCGACCGTATTTACTACGCGTACTTCGAGCCGTACAGCGAAGAGCGCCACGCGGAGTTTCTCGGCGCGGTGCAGCAGATGCCGCAGGCCACGCTCACCGAGTTGGGCACGACCGTCGAAGGGCGGCCCATGTCGCTGCTTACGCTCGGTACGCCGCAAACCGGCGACACGCCCAAGAAGAAGATCTGGCTGATCGCGCGCCAGCATCCGGGCGAAACGATGGCCGAATGGTTTATCGAGGGTCTCGTGAAGCGGCTGGCGGGTTGGGGCGATTGGGCGGGCGACCCGGTCGCGCGCAAGCTCTATGATCACGCGGTCTTTTACATTGTGCCGAACATGAATCCGGACGGCAGCGTGCACGGCAATCTGCGCACGAATGCGGCGGGCGCGAATCTGAATCGCGAGTGGATGGCGCCGGATACCGCGCGCAGCCCCGAGGTGCTGGTGGTGCGCGACGCGATTCACGCCACTGGTTGTGATCTGTTCTTCGATATCCATGGCGACGAGGCGCTGCCTTACGTTTTCGTTGCCGGCTCCGAAATGCTGCCGGGCTTCACCGAACGGCAAGGGCAGGAGCAGAAGGCGTTCATCGAAGCGTTCAAGCAGGCGAGTCCTGATTTTCAGGACAAGTATGGCTACGCCGCGAGTAAGTATCGCGAGGACGCACTGAAGCTGGCGTCGAAGTATATCGGCAACGAATTCGGCTGCCTGTCGCTGACTTTGGAGATGCCGTTCAAGGACAACGCCAATCTGCCCGACGAACGAGTGGGCTGGAACGGCGAGCGCAGCGCCGCGCTCGGCGCTGCAATGCTGCAGGCGATCTTGCGGCACGTGGAAACATTTGCCTGAACGTCGCTGTACATAAAACGAGGCACACACTTCACAGTGTGGGCCTCGTTTTCATTGGGGCGCGTGGTTGATCTGCCGCACTGGCAGGCGGATGCCGCCAGCGTGACCCGTTAATGAGTTTTCTTCTTCGCCACGGCCTTCTTCGAAGCTGCTTTGTTCGAGCTCGCTTTCGACGATTTGCCCGAGCTTGGCTTGGACGACTTGGTGGTGGCTTTCTTCGTTGTCTTGCCGCTCGCCGAGTGCTTGCCTTTGGCGCTCTTGTGCTTGCCCGACGATGCACGCGACCCTGACGGTTCCGAACTGCGCGCGCGGGCCGGCTGCACCGGATCGTTCCAGCTGAACGCGAGCATCTGCGCGCCGACGTAGCCGCAGCGGAACTTGAGATCCGCGGGATCGCCGCTGCCGCTCTGGCGGATGCCGAGCCCTTCGACGGTGACGATATTGTCTACCTTGACGCGCTGCTTGCCCTCGTCGAACGAATCGTTCCACGGCGTGACCGACGCATGCGCGCTGTCGAACGAACTAGGAGGAAATTCGACGTGGTCGAAGGCGGTCGACGTGCTGGCGACAAAGTTGCCATGGGCCGCGCAGTCCGCAACGAGCGGGTCCGCGTGGAGGTCATTGACAAATTTGTTGACGAGATCGTTGTGCTGTTCGAGTTGATCGGCGAATGCGGGAGCAGAGCATATGAGCGAGAGACTCGCCGCACATGTTGCCAACCGGCCGACCAGCCGCAGCAATCGGCGCGGTACGTTGGTGCGATCCATCTAGTTAGTTAGACGCTAATGAGACATGAGGCACGTAAGATGCCCGGCAAGAGGGTGGAGTTCAATCCTGACACAAATATTTTCCTGTTGGGAGTGTGTGGACCCGGGCGGCTCGACGAAGCCGAGTCGCTGTTCGCCGTCAATATGCGTTCGGTGCCCGCGCGAGTGTCAGGTGCGTGGTCCGCCCAGTCGGTATCTCCGCACATCATAGGTGGTGACCCACGCCGGACGGTAGACCGAGATCAACGCCGTGGACATGCCAGTGAACCACGATTCCCCGATGGCAAGCAGGAACACGCTGAATGCGTAGCCGGCGGGCACCACGGCCATCGAACCGTCGGCGAGTGCGATATGAATGCCGAGGGCGGCGGCCGCCGTGAGCGACACGGCGATGGCAGGCGAAACAAAGCCCTGGCCGAGAATGAACATGAAGAGATTGCGTGGCAGCCACGCGATGCTGATGCGCTGGAGCAAAGTGGAAATGCCGACCGGCAGTGCACCGTACACGAGGAACGTGAGTGCGATGCCCTGCCATGGCGCATCGAAGACGACGGCGGCAAGACCCGTGACCACCGCCATGGCGATCAGCGCCAACGCCCAGTCGAACAACGTGACGACTAGCGTGGCGCCGAGCAGATGCATGACCGTGCCGTCGTCGAGCCACGCATTACTTGCCCACAGCACCGACACTGCGACGATGATCGCAAGCCAGACATGCTGCAGTGTGCCGTCCTGAAGTCGTTTGAAAGGATTTTTCCACAGCGCGAGCGCGACCACTATCGCAGTGGCGATCCAGCCACCGACAGCGACCCAGAACGGAAGCGGTGTGTAGAGGAAACCCATGAGTCTCATATTACTCGTTGGACGAGAAAAGGTGTGAGCGGATTCCATGCCAGCAGGCGCAAACGCTGTCGGAAAGTGCTCGCCCGGATTCCATTGCGCGCGCCGGCCGCGTTCATCCAGGGCCTGGTGCGAGCGGGTCCAGTGCGGGCCCGACGCACGGCGCGTCTCCATACGGTGCACCTGGTTCTGCCGCCATGGGCAACAATGCAGCGGTGTCGTTAGCCGGCAACGGATACTGGAAGCGCCGCCGCGCGCGACGCCGTAGCGGCACCACGCCGGGCTGGCCCATGATCGGGCGCACCGGGCCGTCGCCGCCATTGCGCAGCACCTGCAAATGATTCGACAGCCAGCCGTTATAGAGCGCGACCGCGGCCGCGCGATTGGGCGCACCGAGCTGCTGGAATATGCTGGTCAGATGGATCTTGACTGTGCCTTCGCTGATGCCGAGCGTGCGCGCGATCATCTTATTGGTGCTCCCCATATGGACGCAGCGCATGATCTGCTGCTGACGGGGCGACAGTACGTTGGCCAGTCTGGCGCGACGCGGCGGTGGGCTCTTTTCGTCGAACGGCCGGATGGTGATGTCCGGTGGCAGCGGAGGATCGAGCGCCAGCGCGCCAGGTGGCACGTAGTGACCGCCCAGCAGCACCATTTCGAACGCGCGCACGATCAAGCAGGGATCGGTGTCGCGCGGCACGACGCCGAGCACGCCTTCGTCCATGAGATCTCGCACGGCGGTCGGCGAGATCTGGTCGGACAGCACGGCAATGCGCAGATCGGGGTAATGGCTGAGCAGATGGCGAATGTCGGCGATCGACATCCAGTCCTGCCAATCGACCAGCAGGAGGTCGGGCCGCTGACGCTTGAGCGTGCGTTCGACCTGACGCCAGTCTTGTGCTTCGTTGAAACGCGCCAGGCGGTCGATTTGCCGCAGCAGTGCTTTGAGCCCGTCACGTCGTTCCGCGTCTGAGTTGAGTATCGAGAATCGCATGCATGTCTCCAGATGAGTCGGGCGAAGTGGCGCGATGCGTGCGCACGGCGCGTGAGAGCCGGATGCGTTCGCGATGCGTCGCCATGCCTATGATGACAAATTCCCTTCTGTTTGACGGCCTGTCCAAAAGGCATAAGAGGAATGACGTAAAACCGGGCGAGCACAAAAAAGCCCCGCGCGCGGCGGGGCTTTTTAATGTCGACTCCGACACGCAAAAATGCGCCGGCGAAGAGGGTCAATGGAAGTGCGGCTGCGCGGGTTCCGCGTCCTCCGGCATTTCGGCGTGGACGATTTCGCCGAGCGGATCGGCATACAGCGGTACGCCGCAATCGTCGCAATATTCCGGCTCGAAGCGGCCGGCGTGGCGGCGCACTTCGGTCACCCCGGTTTCCTTGAGCAACGCGACGATCTCTTCGAGCGGGTCGTCCGAAGCGGCGGTTTCCTGCGGTTCTTCGTCGATGCCGGGTTCGCCGTTCTCACGGCCGTACAGCGGCCACACGACGCCGTAGATCACGTCATTGCTGCCGCGGCGCGTGAAGCCGACGCGGTATTCGTCGATGCGGCGCTCGCCGAAGCCTGCGACAACGGCGCGCAACTCCTGCGGCGCCGCGCCGATCGTGTCGAACAGATAGCGCACGGCAGTGCGCACCGTGTGAGGACGCACGCGTTCGTCGGCGTCGCGGCAGGCCGAGTAATAGGCGTCCGGCAGCAGGCATTCGAATTCGCAGCCCGGCAACACCAGCGACAGATTGGCGCCGCCTTGCGTAGCCCATTGTTCAAGGCACTGCCCGCGTTCGATCCGGTTGCCGTGCTCTTCTTCCTGCCAGCGGAATGTCGGTTCGCCGACCGGCGCCGCGACCACGGCCAGCAGGAAGCGCGGGTCGGCCAGTATCGGCGAGGTTTCCGGCAACTCGCCGAAATTCAGTTTGACGTTGCCGCCAGCCATGGCTGCCTGCGCGAGTTGCTGGGCGATGCGCCAGGTTTCGACATGATGACGCGGCAATTGATCGATGCTGTACAGGAACGGCGCAAGGGCGACCCGCGTGTTGGTCGCGAGCACGTGCGCTTGCAGATGTGCGCGCAGGGCGTCGGCGGCGTCGGCCTTGAGCGGGCCGGACGGGATCATGTAGCGCGTCCATGCGAGCACCGGCGCGGCGATCAGCAGCGCCTCGTAAGGCACGCCTTCATGTTCGACGATGAACGACTCGCTATGGGTTTCCGCCATATCGGCGAGCGCCCCGTAGGCATCGGGATGATTTTGCTGCAGATGGTCGAGCGCGGCATCCAGCGTAGTCTGGTTGGCGTTGCGAACGATTTTGGCCAGCAGCGCATCGAGTTTCGCTTCCCAGAAGCGGTCCTCGGTGCGGCTGCCCGACGCGAAAAGCGCGAGCGAGAGACCGACAAGCTTGTCGGCATCGGGGGGGAGACGTTTGGCGATTCGCGAGCGCATAAATCCGGAAATTGGGGTGCACAGAACCTTATATTCTAGTCTTTTCTATGCCGCCATATTGTTTGGCCGGCAATGCCGGATGAATTAAGACGTTTCTACACTAAAAATCAGAGCTGCCGAGCGGACCTAGAGGGGCCTTTGCATGACGAACTGACCTGATGATATAAGACGCCCCGGGCGCATGACTCGCTCCTATACTGACCCTTTCAGGGCGCTCGATAAACCTACGTCCGCTCGTCACTGGAGCTTGGCGCAACAGGAGATTCATCGTGAAATCGGACCAACTGATCGAACGTCTTGCCGCGGTTTTCGCGCTGATTATTCTGGTAGGCGGCTCGCTGCTGGTGCTGGCGCCCTTTACGACCGCGCTGCTGTGGGGCGCGATTCTCAGCTATAGCTCGTGGGGCTTGTACCGGCGGCTGACCGCTGCTCTGGGCGGCCGTCGCAAAGGGGCCGCCACGTTGATCGTGTTGATCATTCTGGTTGTGGTGCTTGGCCCGTTTGTGTACGCGGGCTTTGCCTTTGGGGCGCACGTGCACGAGATCGTCGCGCTGGTGCAGCGGCTCTTCGAGGCCGGCTTGCCTGATTTGCCACCGTGGGTTGCCCGGATTCCGCTGGTGGGTTCTAACATCGAGGCATTCTGGGAGCGGCTCACAAGTAGCAATTCGGAACTGATCGCGCAATTGCGTACGCTCGCGGCGCCCGCCGGCAAGTGGATTCTGGCGGCCGCGATTGCTATTACGCACGGTCTCGGGCTGCTGGCGTTGAGCATCGTGCTGGCTTTCTTTTTCTACACAGGGGGGGAGGGCGCGGCCGCCTGGCTGACTGCGGGCATGCGGCGTATTGCCGGCGAGCGCGCCGATTATCTGTTGGCACTCGCCGGCAGCACGGTGAAAGGCGTTGTCTACGGAATTCTCGGTACGGCGCTCGTGCAAGGTATTCTGGCTGGTTTTGGATGCTGGATCGCCGGTGTGCCGGCGCCGGCGTTGCTCGGGTTGGCCACATTCTTCCTGTCGGTGATACCGGGCGGCCCGGTTGTCGTCTGGTTGCCCGCGGCAATCTGGCTGTACCACGGCGGCGCGACTGGGTGGGCGATCTTTTTGGTGGTGTGGGGCGTGCTGGCCGTCGGCATGTCCGACAATGTCATCAAGCCGATCCTGATCGGCAAGAATAGCGACATGCCTCTGATTCTGGTGATGCTAGGTATCTTGGGCGGTGCATTTGCTTTTGGATTCCTTGGGGTTTTCATCGGACCGACTTTGCTGGCGGTCGCGTATACC
The DNA here is from genome assembly GCF_003634175.1 of Paraburkholderia sp. BL17N1. Classification (NCBI taxonomy): domain Bacteria; kingdom Pseudomonadati; phylum Pseudomonadota; class Betaproteobacteria; order Burkholderiales; family Burkholderiaceae; genus Paraburkholderia; species Paraburkholderia sp. BL17N1. The sequence goes on along the minus strand of NZ_RBIW01000001.1, from coordinate 25,162 downwards.
GTGCTTCACGACTGGACGATCGGCGCGCCCGCTGCGCGCGCCTCGACGCCCGACGTAAAGGCGCTCGTTGTCGATGAGTCAGGCGCCGTAAAAAAGGCGCCCTGAATAAATTCCAGATAACGCTTGCAAGGCGGAGTCCGGCTCGCTAGAATCTCGCTCTTTCGTGCTTCGGACAACGGAGCGCGGGAGGCGGGAGAGCCAGCAGTGGCAAGGCTTTCGGCGAAGCGGGCAGGTTCAGAAAGTTAGAAAAACCTGTTGACGGCGTAGCGGAAATTCTTCATAATCTCGTTTCTCTGCTGCTGATGCAGCGACGCAGAACGAAGTGGTGCCGGGTGGTTGTGATGTTGACGACTGGCGGTGCGGGTTCGGTAGTGAATGCGTAATCGATCTTTAAAAATTAACAGCCGATAAGTGTGGGCGCTTGATGCGCGACGCGCCGGCGGGTCCTTCGGGATCTGCCGGAAGAAGCGAAAGTATCAAGTCTCACACAGTAATGAAAGGAAGGTTTTTCCATTGAAAGATGGAGAGATCATTCGTCAGTACGTTGAGTGAGCGACCGGTTCTTAACTGAACCGAAAAACAGTAACAGGTTTGAACTGAAGAGTTTGATCCTGGCTCAGATTGAACGCTGGCGGCATGCCTTACACATGCAAGTCGAACGGCAGCACGGGAGCAATCCTGGTGGCGAGTGGCGAACGGGTGAGTAATACATCGGAACGTGTCCTGTAGTGGGGGATAGCCCGGCGAAAGCCGGATTAATACCGCATACGATCTGTGGATGAAAGCGGGGGATCTTAGGACCTCGCGCTACAGGGGCGGCCGATGGCAGATTAGCTAGTTGGTGGGGTAAAGGCCTACCAAGGCGACGATCTGTAGCTGGTCTGAGAGGACGACCAGCCACACTGGGACTGAGACACGGCCCAGACTCCTACGGGAGGCAGCAGTGGGGAATTTTGGACAATGGGCGCAAGCCTGATCCAGCAATGCCGCGTGTGTGAAGAAGGCCTTCGGGTTGTAAAGCACTTTTGTCCGGAAAGAAAACCTCCGCCCTAATACGGTGGGGGGATGACGGTACCGGAAGAATAAGCACCGGCTAACTACGTGCCAGCAGCCGCGGTAATACGTAGGGTGCAAGCGTTAATCGGAATTACTGGGCGTAAAGCGTGCGCAGGCGGTCCGCTAAGACAGATGTGAAATCCCCGGGCTTAACCTGGGAACTGCATTTGTGACTGGCGGGCTAGAGTATGGCAGAGGGGGGTAGAATTCCACGTGTAGCAGTGAAATGCGTAGAGATGTGGAGGAATACCGATGGCGAAGGCAGCCCCCTGGGCCAATACTGACGCTCATGCACGAAAGCGTGGGGAGCAAACAGGATTAGATACCCTGGTAGTCCACGCCCTAAACGATGTCAACTAGTTGTCGGGTCTTCATTGACTTGGTAACGTAGCTAACGCGTGAAGTTGACCGCCTGGGGAGTACGGTCGCAAGATTAAAACTCAAAGGAATTGACGGGGACCCGCACAAGCGGTGGATGATGTGGATTAATTCGATGCAACGCGAAAAACCTTACCTACCCTTGACATGTATGGAATCCTGCTGAGAGGTGGGAGTGCCCGAAAGGGAGCCATAACACAGGTGCTGCATGGCTGTCGTCAGCTCGTGTCGTGAGATGTTGGGTTAAGTCCCGCAACGAGCGCAACCCTTGTCCCTAGTTGCTACGCAAGAGCACTCTAGGGAGACTGCCGGTGACAAACCGGAGGAAGGTGGGGATGACGTCAAGTCCTCATGGCCCTTATGGGTAGGGCTTCACACGTCATACAATGGTCGGAACAGAGGGTCGCCAACCCGCGAGGGGGAGCCAATCCCAGAAAACCGATCGTAGTCCGGATCGCACTCTGCAACTCGAGTGCGTGAAGCTGGAATCGCTAGTAATCGCGGATCAGCATGCCGCGGTGAATACGTTCCCGGGTCTTGTACACACCGCCCGTCACACCATGGGAGTGGGTTTTACCAGAAGTGGCTAGTCTAACCGCAAGGAGGACGGTCACCACGGTAGGATTCATGACTGGGGTGAAGTCGTAACAAGGTAGCCGTATCGGAAGGTGCGGCTGGATCACCTCCTTTCTCGAGCTAAACGCGTCAGTTGTGTAAAAGCAATGCGTTGAGCGCTCACGCTTATCGGCTGTGAAATCAGGACAGACTCAGGGGTCTGTAGCTCAGTCGGTTAGAGCACCGTCTTGATAAGGCGGGGGTCGATGGTTCGAATCCATCCAGACCCACCAAAGTCTTGTCTGGTGTGCTGATCGTCTGAAACCTCTGGGGTAGCTGTATGACTGGGGGATTAGCTCAGCTGGGAGAGCACCTGCTTTGCAAGCAGGGGGTCGTCGGTTCGATCCCGTCATCCTCCACCAATCCTCAATGCGTAGCGTTCTGTGCAGGAAGCAGAGCGTTGTGCATTGGCGATTGAGCCAGTCAGAGTGATATGAAGCAGAGCTTTATATCGGCTGTCGTTCTTTAACAATCAGGAAGAAGTAGTAAAGAGATTCACGAAAGCATACTTAGAGATGGGTGTGCGAGTAGGTGAATCAGGGTTGTGATTGTATCAATGTATGAAAAGAGAGATCGGAAGATCGCTTTTGGAATACGGCGCAACACGAATACTCAACCTGTAGCGAGTGTGGCAGACACGGTCTTCCCAGCGAAGGGCGTGCGAGACACACCCGTTATAGGGTCAAGCGAACAAGTGCATGTGGTGGATGCCTTGGCGATCACAGGCGATGAAGGACGCGGTAGCCTGCGAAAAGCGGTGGGGAGCTGGCAAACGAGCTTTGATCCACCGATATCCGAATGGGGAAACCCGGCCCGTATGGGTCATCCGTAGCTGAATACATAGGCTACGTGAAGCGAACGCGGTGAACTGAAACATCTAAGTAACCGCAGGAAAAGAAATCAACCGAGATTCCCAGAGTAGTGGCGAGCGAAATGGGACCAGCCTGTACTCTTTATCTTCATTGTTAGTCGAAGGCTCTGGAAAGTGCCGCCATAGCAGGTGATAGCCCTGTAGACGAAAACAGCGAGGAAGAACTAGGTGTACGACAAGTAGGGCGGGACACGTGAAATCCTGTCTGAAGATGGGGGGACCATCCTCCAAGGCTAAATACTCGTGATCGACCGATAGTGAACCAGTACCGTGAGGGAAAGGCGAAAAGAACCCCGGGAGGGGAGTGAAACAGATCCTGAAACCGCATGCATACAAACAGTCGGAGCCTTTGAAAGAGGGTGACGGCGTACCTTTTGTATAATGGGTCAGCGACTTACATTCAGTGGCAAGCTTAACCGATTAGGGCAGGCGTAGCGAAAGCGAGTCCGAACAGGGCGATTCAGTCGCTGGGTGTAGACCCGAAACCAGGTGATCTATCCATGGCCAGGATGAAGGTGCGGTAACACGTACTGGAGGTCCGAACCCACTAACGTTGAAAAGTTAGGGGATGAGCTGTGGATAGGGGTGAAAGGCTAAACAAACCTGGAAATAGCTGGTTCTCTCCGAAAACTATTTAGGTAGTGCCTCGTGTATCACCTTCGGGGGTAGAGCACTGTCATGGTTGTGGGGTCCATTGCGGATTACTACGCCATAGCAAACTCCGAATACCGAAGAGTGCAATCACGGGAGACAGACATCGGGTGCTAACGTCCGGTGTCAAGAGGGAAACAACCCAGACCGCCAGCTAAGGTCCCCAAATATTGCTAAGTGGGAAACGAAGTGGGAAGGCTAAAACAGTCAGGAGGTTGGCTTAGAAGCAGCCATCCTTTAAAGAAAGCGTAATAGCTCACTGATCGAGTCGTCCTGCGCGGAAGATGTAACGGGGCTAAGCAATATACCGAAGCTGCGGATGCACATTTATGTGCATGGTAGGAGAGCGTTCCGTAAGCCTGCGAAGGTGCACTGGAAAGTGTGCTGGAGGTATCGGAAGTGCGAATGCTGACATGAGTAGCGATAAAGGGGGTGAAAAGCCCCCTCGCCGTAAGCCCAAGGTTTCCTACGCAACGTTCATCGGCGTAGGGTGAGTCGGCCCCTAAGGCGAGGCAGAAATGCGTAGCTGATGGGAAGCAGGTTAATATTCCTGCACCATTGTTAAATGCGATGGGGGGACGGATCGCGGAAGGTTGTCCGGGTGTTGGAAGTCCCGGTCCTTGCATTGGAGAAGGCGCTTAGGCAAATCCGGGCGCAGGATTCAAGGGTGCGAGGCCATTCACTTCGGTGAAGAAGCAATCGGAAGTGGTTCCAAGAAAAGCCTCTAAGCTTCAGTTTGACAGTGACCGTACCGCAAACCGACACAGGTGGGCGAGATGAGTATTCTAAGGCGCTTGAGAGAACTCGGGAGAAGGAACTCGGCAAATTGGTACCGTAACTTCGGGATAAGGTACGCCCCTGTAGCCTGATGCGCCTGCGCGCAGAGGGTGAAGGGGTTGCAATAAACTGGTGGCTGCGACTGTTTAATAAAAACACAGCACTCTGCAAACACGAAAGTGGACGTATAGGGTGTGACGCCTGCCCGGTGCCGGAAGATTAAATGATGGGGTGCAAGCTCTTGATTGAAGTCCCGGTAAACGGCGGCCGTAACTATAACGGTCCTAAGGTAGCGAAATTCCTTGTCGGGTAAGTTCCGACCTGCACGAATGGCGTAACGATGGCCACACTGTCTCCTCCCGAGACTCAGCGAAGTTGAAGTGTTTGTGATGATGCAATCTCCCCGCGGCTAGACGGAAAGACCCCATGAACCTTTACTGTAGCTTTGCATTGGACTTTGAACCGGTCTGTGTAGGATAGGTGGGAGGCTTTGAAGCGTGGACGCCAGTCTGCGTGGAGCCGCCCTTGAAATACCACCCTGGTTTGTTTGAGGTTCTAACCTTGGTCCGTAATCCGGATCGGGGACAGTGCATGGTAGGCAGTTTGACTGGGGCGGTCTCCTCCCAAAGTGTAACGGAGGAGTACGAAGGTACGCTAGGTACGGTCGGAAATCGTGCTGATAGTGCAATGGCATAAGCGTGCTTAACTGCGAGACCGACAAGTCGAGCAGGTGCGAAAGCAGGTCATAGTGATCCGGTGGTTCTGTATGGAAGGGCCATCGCTCAACGGATAAAAGGTACTCTGGGGATAACAGGCTGATACCGCCCAAGAGTTCATATCGACGGCGGTGTTTGGCACCTCGATGTCGGCTCATCTCATCCTGGGGCTGTAGCCGGTCCCAAGGGTATGGCTGTTCGCCATTTAAAGAGGTACGTGAGCTGGGTTTAAAACGTCGTGAGACAGTTTGGTCCCTATCTGCCGTGGGCGCTGGATATTTGAAGGGGGCTGCTCCTAGTACGAGAGGACCGGAGTGGACGAACCTCTGGTGTACCGGTTGTCACGCCAGTGGCATCGCCGGGTAGCTATGTTCGGAAGAGATAACCGCTGAAAGCATCTAAGCGGGAAACTCGCCTTAAGATGAGATATCCCCGGGGCTTCGAGCCCCTTGAAGGGTCGTTCAAGACCAGGACGTTGATAGGTCAGGTGTGGAAGCGCAGTAATGCGTTAAGCTAACTGATACTAATTGCCCGTAAGGCTTGATCCTATAACAGGTGTGTTTCGCGATGATCGTCAGTGCTTCAGCACTGACGGGCATCCCACCCCCGAAGGGGGCAAGGACACTCAGGTTAAGTGATCGTGTTGTGCCAGAAACAACACAACCCCAACAGCTTTACCCCTGGTGAGCATCACCAGAAACTACTTCTTCCAGATTGGCTGTATTGCTCCACGAGCAGTGCAGCAACAAGTCATGCCTGATGACCATAGCGAGTCGGTCCCACCCCTTCCCATCCCGAACAGGACCGTGAAACGACTCCACGCCGATGATAGTGCGGATTACCCGTGTGAAAGTAGGTAATCGTCAGGCTCCCCAGCAGCAAACAGAAACCCCACCCCGCAAAGGTGGGGTTTCTGCGTTTAGCCCGCCGCCATACGCGGAAAAACCCGCCGCATAACCCCACCGCAGAACCCGCCTTCACTCCCGCCCCATCCGCCGCGCATCCGCGTAACCCGTCAGTTCCAGATACGCCCGTCCGGCATCCACATCTTCACGCCGCAGGATTCGTCGATTGCGAGGTAAGGCGTCGGCAAACCCGTCTTGACGGATGGAGGCTAGCCGACGATCGCAGTCGGTTGCCAGCGCCTCTCCCCGCGCCAACTTGCCACCATCCCTCCGTCTTAACATTCATCCCAAAATACTGTATAAATATACAGTGAAAACTCGTCACCTCATGCTTGCTCGATGCCGGGCAGGGCGGAGCATTCCCTAATTCAAGAGCGTGTCTATGGCAGCAGCGATTCAGCTTGCGACGACCGCCCTGACGTCTCAATTACGGCGTCAGGTATGGCAGGGCAATGAACTTGCCGAGGCAGATTCGCGTGTGATTTCCAGCGGCTATGCCGCGCTGGATCGGGTGTTGCCGGGACAAGGCTGGTCAGCAGGCGGTCTGACGGAGTTGTTGATCGAGCATGGTGGAGTGGGTGAAGTACGTCTGCTAGCCCATGCACTGTGTCATCTGACGAAACACGCCAAGCGGCATGTCATGCTCGTAGCGCCTCCCTATCAGCCGTGCGCCGCCGCATTGAGAGCTTGGGGTGTCGATGTCGAGCGGGTCTTATGGGTCCGCTCGAGTGAAGACCAGGCCTTGTGGGCCGCCGCTCAGGCCTTGAAGCAGGACAGCATCAGCGCGGTCCTGGTTTGGCTGCCGAATGCTCGTGCCGACAAAGTCAGGCGTCTGCAAGTGGCGGCTCAAGAATCGGCATCGCTGGCATTTTTGATTCGGCCTGTCGAGGCCGCCACGCAATCTTCCCCGGCGCCATTGCGAATGATCTGCGAGCCGCTGCTGCCGGCCAATGCGCAGACGATCAACCGTCGTCAATGGCTGCAGGAGATTGGTTTGTCGATCGACATCTTCAAGCGTCGCGGGCCGCCGCTAGCCGAGCCTCTTCGTCTCGTTTTACCTTTACAAAGCGTCTTGTTGCCGGAAAACGGAGTCGGTGGCCATCAAGGGCCAGAGATCAAACATGCTGTGGATCGCAGTCACATTGCCACTCTTGTCGCTGGAAGCGGTGAAGTCTCTCGCGCCGCTCCCGGATGGTTCGCTCGCGAAGCCGAATCGGCGTGAATCGAGCGACGAGACAAGCCAACTTCACGATGCCGACAACATCGTCGAAGAGCGTTGTTACGCGCTAGCCGACCACGCGCACATCCTGATGCCGGATCTCGACGCACTGCGTGCCGGCGTGCACGCGGGGCATTCGCGTTCGTACGCCTTGGCGTTGGCGCCGGGGCTTGAACTGCTTGCTGCCGATCTCGCCCGCGAAACTCAGGCATTCGAAGCCATAGCGCTTGCTTTGCTGACGTACACACCCAAAGTGTCGCTTGCCGACGCGCACACCCTGTTGCTGGAAGTCGGCTCCGGTTTGAGGTTGTTTGGCGGCTTGCGCGCGTTGTTGTCGCGGGTGTCTGCCACGGTGGCGGAATTCGGCTATACGGCACGCATCGCCTGTGCGCCGACTGCCTGGGGCGCGTGGCTATTGGCGCAGGCCCGCGCCGCTCGGCAGAAGAATCGTTGGCACGTGGTCAAGGAGACCTCACTCGCGCGTGTCCTCGATGGCTTATCCGTATCGCTGCTGCCGGTCACGCAAACGCATCGCGAGGCGTTTGCGCATGTCGGCTGCGCGACGCTGGCCGATTTGCGTCAATTGCCACGCTCCGGTGTCGTGCGACGTTTCGGCGGCGGCATTCTTGATTTGCTGGCACAGGCGTACGGCACGCGCCCGGATCCACGCGAATCGTTTCGTGCGCCGGCGTCGTTTCATGCGCAACTGGAGTTGCCCTCCCGGGTCGATAACGCGGATGCGTTGCTGTTCGCCGCGCGTCGACTGATCGTGCAGTTGGCCGGCTGGCTGAGCGCGCATCATGCGGCGCTCAGTGGCTATACGTTGCTGCTCGAGCATGAATTGGCGTCGCGTCATGCACCGAAGACATCAAGCCTGAAGGTCGCGTGGGCCATACCGTCACGCGATGCCGAGCATCTGATCTGGTTGCTGCGGGAAAAATTGAATCAGACCGTGCTGGCGGCACCGGTTATCGAGTTGAAGCTGGTAGCGGATCAAATCGGCGAATATGCCGGCCAGTCGGATACTTTGTTTCCCATGCCCGAATCCGATGGTGATTCGATTGCGCGTCTGCTCGAACGCCTGAGCGCGCGATTGGGACCGGAGAATGTGCTGCAGATGTCGGTGCAGGACGATCATCGTCCCGAGCGGGCAATGCGCGTCGAAGCCTACCAGGCGCAAGCGTTTTCGCGCAAGAAGCGTTCGCCAGCGAAAGCCCGCACAAAAATTAAAGCAGATAACGCCTGGCTGACCGATGCATTGCAGCACGCCGCATCGGCGGAGGAAGGGGGCGCAGACGGAGATGCGCTTGCGCGAGTGGCACAAGCGACACAAGCGACACAAGCAGTCCAACAGCCCAACGAAACCGCCAACGCAAAAAAACATCACCAATCCGGCGCGCAACCGGCCAGTACCCAAACTTCGCTTGATCTACCCGACAGTGCGCTGCCGTCGCAGCCTCGACCGCTCTGGATGCTCGACAAACCGCTGCGCCTAATGATGCGCGACCAGCGGCCGATCTATCGTCGGCCATTGAAAATGCTCACGCGCACCGAGCGGATCGAAGCGGGGTGGTGGGACGGCAACCGGGTGGAGCGCGATTACTATGTCGCGGCCGACGACCGGGGCCACATGTTCTGGGTATACCGCGAACGCCTTAGCGGCGAGTGGTATCTGCAGGGTTTGTTCGGCTGATTATCATGTCACTAACCCAGCCGTCGTTCCTCGCGCAACAGCCACTCGCCACTCAGTTGCCGGCGTATGCGGAATTGCATTGTCTGACTAACTTCTCGTTTCTGCGGGGCGCATCGCATCCCCATGAACTCGTCGAACAGGCGATGTCGCGCGGCTACAGCGCGCTCGCCATTACCGACGAATGCTCGTTGGCCGGCGTCGTGCGCGCTCACACGGCGTTGAAGGAAATCAAAGAGGAGCGGGACCGTCAGCAGAAAGAGCGCGAGGACAGGGCCAAAGCTGCGCAATCGGAAGCGCCTTCGGAAGACGCGACAAAAATCGAAGCGTCGCAGCAGGAACCCACGGAAGCTGCGGAAACTGAGGTATTAAAACCCCTCCCTCACCTGATCATCGGCAGCGAACTCAATCTGACCGACGAAACCGGCGAACCCTTCTGCACCCTGGTTGCGCTTGCAACCAACCGAAACGGTTACGGCAATCTTTCCGAACTGATCACGCTGGCTCGATCACGAGCGGACAAGGGCAGCTATCGCCTTAGCCCATCCGACTTCACCGATTCACTCCCCCATCTTGAGCATCTAAAAACCTTACCCGATTGCGTGCTGATGCTCGTGCCGCAGCGCGCGGCGACGCTCTCGCATACGCTGCGTTGCGCGCATTGGCTCGCCTCGTTCGCTGCACAACGGGCGTGGATCGCGCTCGAACTCTGGCAAACGGGCAGCGACGATCTTCAGATCGACGCCTTGCGCATGATTTCAAAAGCGAGCGGTTTGCCGCTGGTCGCGGCAGGCGGCGTTCTCATGCATGCCCGATCGCGCAAGCCGTTGCAGGACACGATGACCGCCATCGGCCTCGTCACGCCGCTATCGCAATGCGGCCATGCGCTCGAGGCGAACGCGGAGCGGCACATGCGTACGCGTGTGCGGCTTGGCAAACTGTATCCGCGCGACACGCTGGAAGAAACGCTGCGTATCGCCGCGCTATGCCGTTTCTCGCTCGACGAACTCAAGTACGAGTATCCCGAGGAACTGGTGCCCGCCGGCGAGTCGCCAGCGAGTTATCTGCGCAAGCTGGTCATGACCGGCGCGATGGAGCGCTGGCCCAAGGGCATGGACCTGAAGCGAATCGGTCAGATCGAAAAAGAGTTGGGGCTGATCGCCGATCTGAAATACGAAAAGTATTTTCTGACGGTGCACGATATCGTGAGTTTCGCGCGCTCCAGAAACATTCTCTGCCAGGGGCGAGGTTCAGCGGCGAATTCGATCGTTTGTTATTGCCTGCACGTCACGGAAATCGATCCGGTGCACATGAACATGCTGATCGAGCGTTTCATCTCGCGCGCACGCAACGAGCCACCTGATATCGACGTCGATTTCGAGCATCAGCGGCGCGAAGAGGTGATTCAATATATTTATACGAAGTACGGCCGTCATCGGGCGGCGCTGACCGCATCGCTGATTACGTATCACGCACGCAGTGCGCTGAAAGACGTCGGCAAGGCGCTGGGTCTCGAGGTGTCCTTGATCGAGCGGATCAGCAAGTCGCAACAATGGTGGGACGGCACGGATGCGGTTGCCAAATATCTGGCCGAAGCGGGCTTCGACGCCAACTCGCACATCACGCAGAATCTGATTCGCCTCACGAAGGAGTTGCGCACTTTTCCGCGTCATCTGTCGCAACACGTTGGCGGGTTTGTGATTGCGAAAGACAAGCTGTCGCGACTCGTGCCGATCGAGAACGCGACGATGAAAGACCGCAGCGTGATCGAGTGGGACAAGGACGATATCGACGCGCTCAAACTGCTGAAAGTCGACGTGCTGGCGCTCGGCATGTTGTCGGCGATCCGGCGCGCGTTGGAATTCGTCGCGTTGAGGCGCGGCTTTCCGAAGTTCAGGGTGCAGGATATTCCGCGCGAGGATCGAGCCGTCTACGAAATGTGCGGCCATGCCGATACGATCGGCGTATTCCAGATCGAATCGCGGGCGCAGCAAAGCATGTTGCCGCGTCTGAAGCCCAACAAGTACTACGATCTCGTAATCGAAGTGGCGATCGTGCGGCCCGGGCCGATTCAGGGCGGCATGGTGCATCCCTATCTGCGCCGCAAGCAGGGGCTCGAGGCGGTCGACTACGCGAAGGATGAATTGCGTCCCGTGCTCGAACGCACGCTCGGCGTGCCGATTTTCCAGGAACAGGTCATGCATCTGGCGATGGTTGCGGCGAAATATACCGGTGAGCAGGCCGATCAGTTACGGCGCGCGATGGCCGCATGGCGGCGCAGCGGCAACCTCGCGAAGTATCAGAAGGATTTGAACGAGCGGATGCTCAAGCGTGGTTATGAACAGGAGTTCATCGACCGCATCTGCAAACAGATCGAAGGCTTCGGCGAATATGGTTTTCCGGAGAGCCATGCGGCGAGCTTCGCGCTGCTCGTCTACCTCAGCGCGTGGTTGAAGCGCTATGAACCGGCTGCTTTTCTGGCGGGTTTGCTGAACAGTCAGCCGTTGGGGTTTTATTCGCCGTCGCAACTCGTTCAGGACGCGAAGCGTCACGGCGTCCAGGTATTGCCGCCCGACGTGACGCTGAGCGATTGGGAATCGACATTCGAGAGACGTGGTCATGAAGGACAGCGGATCTCAGCGGACGAAACCTGTTTGCATCGTCAGCAGGCCGTACTATCCGCGCAGCAATTGCGCGATCTTTCGCTGCGGCGTCTGACGGTGAGCAGGACGGTCCGGCGCGCGGCACAGCGATTGACTGCCCGCGTGTTTCAACCGTCGAACACCTATGGCGCGCGCGGCCCCGCTGTGCGCATCGGCATGCATCTGATCAAAGGCTTCTCGCAAGCGGCCGCTGAACGCATCATGGCCGCACGGAACGAGGCGCCATTTACCGATGTCGACGATCTGGGCCGCCGCGCGGCCCTGACGCGGCGTGATCTCGAAGCGCTGGCCGCGGCGAATGCGCTGGTCAGTATCGCGGGACATCGGCGCGAGGCATGGTGGGCCGTGACGGCGCAGCACACGGTGCCCAAACTGCTGCGCGATGCGCCGATCGCCGAAGCGCCGCTGACATTGCCGCAGGCAGCCGAAAGCCGCGAAATCGTCGACGACTACGCGAGTATTGGCCTCACGCTCAATCGACATCCGCTTGCGCTATTGCGTGCACGCCTTGCAAAGCATCGTTTTCGCACGGCCGCGGAACTCGCCGCATGTCAGCACGGCACGCTGGCGCGAGCGTGCGGCATTGTCACCGTGCGGCAGCGTCCGGGCACGGCAAACGGCACGGTGTTCGTTTCCATCGAAGACGAGACCGGTTCGATCAACGTGATCGTCTGGCCGTCGCTGGTGGAAAAGCAGCGCAAGGTTTTGCTGGGCGCATCGTTGCTGGCGGTCTACGGTGTTTTGCAGCGCGACGACGGCGTAGCGACCGGCGGGGACAATGCCGGCAACCGAGTGAGCGCGAATCAGGCTAAGGCGAAACGGAAAAACAAGGGCGAGGTGATCCATCTCGTCGCTCATCGCCTCGAGGACCACAGCGAATGGCTGGGTGAATTGGCCACGGCGAGCCGCGATTTTCATTGAGGGCGGTTCGCGGTGGCCACGCGCGCCGGCTCGACGTACGGCCGTCGTGCCGGCGCGCATCGACCGAATAACAACATGGGCGACTTGCCGCGTTCAGTTCTCGCTGCCAGACAAAACGTTCTACGCTTGTGCGGCGCCGCGCCACGGAAACGCCGCTAACACTTGCCGAATCGCCGTATCGAACGGCGTGCGCCGGCCTATGCCAAGCGCTTCGAGGCGGGTCGATGCCAGGTGGCAGTTATGCGGCCGAGGCGTCGAATCGGTCGGCACAGGTTGCGGCGTCAGATGCGCGTCGAGTTGCAGCGCTTCGGCGAGGCGCAAGGCGATCTCATACTTGTTCATCGGTTCGTCGCCGGACCATTGCACGATGCCGCGGATCGCATCGCCTTGCATGTGCCGTTCGAGCATCTGCCGGATCACGAACGCAACGTCCGGCGTGAAGGTGGGGTAGCGGATCGCCCACGCATCCATGACAGCGGGTTTGCTCCCGGTCGCGGCCGACCCGGCGATCGCCGGCACGAGACTCGTCACCGCCGACTCCGCCCAACTGACGATGGGGCCGTACAGCAGCGGCAAACGCAGCACGCAGCCGAGGTCGGTCGATTCCGTCAGCGCTCGCTCGCCCTCAAGCTTGCTGTGCCCATAGGCGTTGAGCGGCGCGGGCACGGAATCGTGCTGGTAGGGCGGGTGCGTGCCGTCGAACACGTAATCGGTCGAGATCGATAGCGTCCATGCGCCGCGCCGGTTTGCCGACGTGGCAAGGGTGCGCACCGCATCCACATTCAGCGCGCGGGCCAGCGCGGGGTCATGCTCGCACACGTCCGGTCGACGCTCTGCCGCGGCAATCACGAGCGCGTCCGGCGCTTCGCGCTCGACGAACTGCTCGACCGCCCGCGTGTCGCGGATATCCAGCGCGACCTTGCCCGGCGCCGGCCGGCTGAACGCTGTGGCGACGACTTGCCAACCGGTCTGCTGCGCCAGTTCGTCGACGAGCGCGCGGCCGAGCAGCCCGGATGCACCAATGACGGCAATTTTGAACATGACGTGAACTCGCTTAACGGGCCGCGCCGGGCGAACTGCTGGTCGTGCCGTTCGCGACGCCCGTCACGGTGTAGCCGGCTTCGTCGATGGCAGCCTTCAGCGTCTCGGCCGGTTGCGCCGATTCCACGGCGACGCGCCCGGACGCCAGATCCACGTGGACTTGCGCGGTGTCGTCAAGTTCGCGGATTGCATTCGTGACCGCCGTCACACAATGCTGGCAACTCATGCCTTCAACCTGAAATTCGATCGTCATTGGGATTGCCTCGAAAAAATGGATAGTGCGACCGTTGAATTATGCCTGCCGATACGCAATTCCGTGGATGACCTTCCCACCATGGGAAGGTGTACGATCGACGCACACACTGGAGAAACGGCCATGAATATCGGTGAAGCGGCCCGCGCGTCGGGCCTCACGGCGAAAATGATCCGCTACTACGAGAGCGTCGGTTTGCTGGCGGCGAAATCGCGTACCAGCGCCAACTACCGCGTATACGGTCCGCAAGAGGTTCACTCGCTGCGCTTCATCCGCCAGGCGCGCCGGCTTGGCTTTCTGATCGAAGACATTCGACGGCTGCTGGCACTGTGGCACGATCGCTCGCGGGCCAGCGCCGAGGTGAAAGCCATTGCACTGGAGCACGTCGCGGAACTTGATCGCCGCATCGCCGAACTGACCGACATGCGCGACACGTTAGCGCACCTCGCCGACCATTGTCACGGCGACGAGCGTCCTGATTGCCCGATCATCGAACGTCTTGCCGACACCGATCTGGTTTCGGGGCAGGGTTGTCATCCTGTTTGAGATTGTGTTTTGCGGAAGGTGCAACCTTTTGCTGTGATTTATCGCAATCGCGACCGTATTTGCACCGTAATCGTGCATAAAAATATGGGGCGGCATGAGCTAGAGCGACAAATTGAAGTCAACCCGAGTTAAATCAATCACTTGACCGCACCACGCGCGTGCGCCATTCCAAAACGGAATGCACGTCATGCGGGCATTTCACTAGTCAGGTTGCACTATAGGGCTATAATCCGGGTTAACCCTTTTACGGGAAATCCCTGATGCCCAATCCACCGGGGATTCAATCTGATCCTTGGAGAACATCATGTTTGCATACGTACTGGAAAAGCTGAGCACCTGGTTTGAAACCGCTGAACGCACCCGTCGTGAAGCCTACCTCGCATCGTCGTCGGATATCGTCCAGCTCGAACAACGCATCCGTTCGCTCGAAACCAACGGCTACTCGCTGTAAGTTTCATCGGCATCGCGTTTGATCCGGCAGCGCTCATTGCGCAGCCACGGCAGTAAAAGCGTCAAGCCCCGTCTATACGGGGCTTTGTCACATCTGGACTACGAGAATTGCAGTCGGGCGGCGTTTGAATGCTACGCGTGGCGAATATCGACTAGCCTCGCGGCGACCGTCGCGGTAAGGTAAAGCGTTTTCCGCGAAATCCGGCTTTCCCAAACTCAACCGGTCCGCCCATGCCATCTGTCCGCCCGCTCAAATCCATTCTGGCCGTGACCATTGCAGCCTCGCTGACCTCGATCTTCGCCGGGTCGGCTGCTTATGCTGCGTCGACCAGCGCGCGTAAGCCGGTGATTCTCGACTCGCAGAACGGCATCAACGACGGACAGAGCGGAACCGTTTTGCAGACCGCGCCGCTTTCGCATCAGCCGATCGTCGAAGCGCCGCCCATTGCGACGCCGGCCGAACTGGCACCGAATTCGTCGATCCCGATCGTCGTTGCGCCTTATATCCAGTTGCCAGCAGGCGGAGGTACGCCGCCGCCACGACCGCAGCCGCAGCCCCGCCCGGTGCCTCGGCCGCAATAGGCGCTCGCTTTCAGTTTCAGACCCAGCCGGCGTACGCGGCGGACCGCTACCGCCGCCATCGTCCAGTGCGTGGACCTTGGCAAGAACTGGAGACGCGAGCGCTTCCGGCAGTGCTTTTCCATTTCAGTCAATGCCTGGCCGCGCATGGACAGATCGTCGACGCACGTGCGCGCATCTGATTGACCCAATTTCCCCTTTTCGATCAACGATCACAATGCGCTCCTGGGCGCGAGCGCAGACACGACTCATACGCCGACGCATCGCGTGCGCCATTGGGGTTTGGGCGCATGGCGCACGCGCAGCCGTCCGACGACAATCATCGCGCGCGGTCTCTCGCCAGCGACTCGGGCGAGACATCGAGCCCAGCCCGACCGCATCGAACGAAAAACAGAACAAGGAGACATCGAATGCCGACTAATCAATGGATGCGGCAGGCCGCCTGCGCCTGCGTCACGCTGCTAGCACTGGCCGCGCTGCCTGGCGCCGCGCTTGCCAAAGACACTCCGGAAAAACCCGCGCTGACCATGGCAGTCGGCGGTCTGCCTGGCCTCTACTATCTGCCGGTGCTCGCCGCGCAACAGTTGGGCTATTTCAAGGACGAAGGCCTCGACGTCACGCTAGAGGATTTCGCGGGCGGATCGAAAGCATTGGAAGCAGTCGTAGGCGGCAGCGCCGACGTGGGCGCCGGCGCATTCGAGCACACGCTGTTCATGCAGGAGAAAGGGCAGCATTACCGGGCGTTTGCGTTGATGGGGCGCGCGCCGCAAATCGTCGTTGCCGTGCTGAAATCGAAGGCCGATCAGTTCAAGACGCTCGCGGACTTCAAAGGCGCGAAAGTCGGCGTGAGCGCGCCGGGTTCGTCGACGGATCTCGTGCTCACCGTGGCTTTGCGCAAAGCCGGCGTGCAGCGCAACGAAATTTCGGCGATCGGCGTGGGGAGCGGCGCCTCCGTGCTCGCGGCGGTAAGCGGCGGTCAGATCGACGCGCTCTCCAACGTCGATCCGATGATGACCAAGCTGGCGCGCAGCGGCGCAATCAAGGTGCTGGTCGATACGCGCACCGTGAAGGGCACGCAGGAGGTATTCGGCGGGACGATGCCGGCGGCGACGCTGTATGCCTCGGACAATTTCATTCAGAAGTATCCGAAGACGACGCAGGCGCTCGCCAACGCAATCGTGCGCGCGGATCACTGGCTGCAGTCCGCGAGCGATGCCGATCTGCTGAAGATGGTGCCGCCGGCCTATCTGCTCAACGACTCGGCGCTTTATGTCGAGGCCTTTCACAACGTGCGCGACGCTTATTCGCCTGACGGCTTGATGCCCGCGGACGGCCCGGCGACCTCGCTGCGCGCATTGTCCTCGTTCGATAACCGGCTCGATCCGAAAAAGATCGACCTGAACGCGACATATACCAACGACTTCGCCCGCAAGGCCGCGGCCCAGCTGAAGTAATCGGCGGCTCGGGCTGACTGAGCAACCGGACCGGCCGCGCGCGTCGGGCGCGCGTGGCGGGCGAAAACAACGCTAGCCCGGCTCCGCCAACTGCGTGCGGCTCAGTGGCCGCAAAAGCATGAAGGCTGCAAAAAGCTCGCGGCCAACAAAATCTCGTAGCCCAACACAAAACTCAGTCGCCGCGATACTCCACCTTAAACTGCGCAGCCTTATCTTCGCCAAGCGCCTGGACGAGCCAGGGCATCTGGTCCTTCAGCGTTTTTGCCAACGTATACGGCGGGTTCAGAATGAACATGCCGCTGCCGAAGAGCCCGAAACCATCCTCTGGCGGATTGCTGACAGTCAGGCTCACGTGCAGCCAGTTCTTATCCTGCAGTTTCTTCAACTGCTCGGGGAAGCGCTGCGACTCCGGGCGCCTCACCTGTGGATACCACACGGCATACGTGCCGGTCGGAAAACGCTTCAGGCTTTCTTCGACGCAGCGCAGCGTGCGAATGTAGTCACGCTTGTCCTCATACGACGGATCGAGCAGCACCAACGCGCGACGCGGAGCCGGCGGCAGCAAGGCAAGAATGCCGTCGAAGCCGTCGCCCGCATACAGCATGGCGCGACGGCCCGCGTCGCGGAAATTGTGGCGCAACACGTCAATTTCGGTGGTGTGCAGTTCGAACAGGCGCATGCGGTCCTGTTCGCGCATCTGCCGCCACGCGATATACGGAGAGCCGGGATAGAAGCGCAACTGGCCGTCCGGATTGAGCGCGCCCACTTCGTCGACATAGTCCGCGAAGATCGGCGGCAGGTCGTCGCGTCCCCACAGTTTGCCGATGCCGGTCCGGAACTCGCCGGTCTTGGTCGAGTAACCTTCCTTCAGCGAATAGACGCCGGCGCCTGCATGCGTGTCGATATACCAGTAGGACTTGTCCTTCTGGCCGAGGTAGCGCAGGAGCTGCAACACGACGGCGTGTTTCAGAACGTCGGCGTGATTGCCTGCATGAAAGGCGTGGCGGTAGCTGAGCATGATGAGGAGACGCTGAAAGAGGGCATGCCGCTCCAGGGCGGATTCGGCGATGCGGATGCAATGCGGCTGCACAATGGGCATGCGGCGCCGGTGTGCAGCGCGGTCGCGTATTGTACGCGACGCCGCGTTGCGCACCGTGCATGACAGCGGATTGCACGCGTGACGCGACCATGGCCGCGAGGCTGCCACGGCCATGTTACGCGCTCACGCGAGTCCGGTCAGTCGTGCGCGTCGCCGATAATTTCCTCGATTCGCGTTTTGATCTCCGGCGTGATGCGCTCGGCCACCTCGGCGGACTTCATGTTCTCGCCGATCTGTTCGACCCGCGATGCCCCCGTGATCACCGTGCTGACATTCGGGTTCTTCAGAATCCAGCCGATCGCAAGCTGGCCGATCGTGCAGCCCAACTCGTCCGCCACTTTGCCGAGCTTGCCGACTACGTTGTTCTTGCCCGCGTCGGTGACCTGCGTGCGCAGCCAGTCGTAGCCCTGCAATTGCGCGCGGCTGTCGGCCGGCACGCCGTCACGGTATTTGCCGGTCAGCAAGCCGGATGCAAGCGGGCTCCAGGTGGTCAGGCCGAGGCCGATATCCTCGTAAAGCCGCTTGTATTCCTGCTCGACGCGGTTGCGATGAAACAGGTTGTACTGCGGTTGCTCCATGACCGGCTTATGCAGATGATGCCGCTCCGCAATGTCGTAAGCGGCGCGGATTTCATCGGCGCTCCATTCGGACGTGCCCCAGTACAGCGCCTTGCCGCGGGTGATCATGTCGCTCATGGCCCAGACGGTTTCCTCCACCGGCGTGTTCGGGTCCGGACGATGACAGAACACGAGATCGACATAGTCGAGTTGCAGCCGTTTGAGCGACGCGTCGATTGCGTTCAGCAGATACTTGCGGTTCAGCGTGTGGTACTGGTTCGGCGCTTCCGCGAGTCCCCAGAAGAATTTCGTCGACACCACGTAGCTCACGCGCGGCCACGCCAGTTCCTTGAGCGCCTGGCCCATGATTTCTTCGGATTTGCCGCCGGCGTACACCTCGGCGTTGTCAAAGAAGTTGACTCCCGCGTCGCGCGCGGCCGCGAGCGATTCGCGCGCCGCGTGGGTGTCCACCTGATTGCCGTAGGTGACCCACGAGCCGATGGACAGCTCGCTGACCTGCAGGCCGGAACGGCCCAGACGTCGATAATTCATGCATGCCTCCTTGTTGGTGATGCCACCGGAATCCCGCCGAAAACGTCCAGTTTAAAGAGATACGTTTCGACGTGCTTTTAACCGGTGGAGTTCACACGGTTCATGCACAATAGCAGCGTCGGCCGCAGTGCAGCATTCAGCCGAACGGCCTATGCCGTTTGGCTGACTTCACGCCGCCCGCGGCCCGTGGTCTCATTGTCATCAACTGCATGGAGGTTCTGGATGTCGTCAACGAACACGAATCTGAGTGGCAAAGTCGCCGTGGTTACCGGCGCCGCAAGCGGCATCGGCAAGCAGATTGCGCTGACTCTTTCCGCAGCAGGCGCGGCTGTCGCGATCGCCGACCTGAATCAGGACGGCGCGAACGCCGTCGCTGAGGAAATCAAAAAGGGCGGCGGCAAGGCAATCGGCGTGGCGATGGACGTCACGAACGAAGACGCCGTCAATCAGGGCATCGACAAAGTGGCCGCGGAGCTTGGCTCGGTCGATATTCTTATTTCCAACGCCGGCATTCAGATTGTCAATCCGATTGAAAATTACTCGTTTTCGGATTGGAAGAAGATGCAGGCGATCCACGTGGACGGCGCGTTCCTGACCACCAAGGCGGCGCTCAAGCACATGTACAAGGACGATCGCGGCGGCATCGTGATCTACATGGGCTCGGTCCATTCGCACGAAGCGTCGCCGCTCAAATCGGCATATGTCACGGCCAAGCATGCACTGCTGGGCCTCTCGCGCGTGCTTGCCAAAGAAGGCGCCAAGCACAACGTGCGCTCGCATGTCGTGTGTCCGGGTTTCGTGCGCACGCCGCTCGTCGACAAGCAGATTCCCGAACAGGCCAAAGAACTGGGCATTAGCGAGGAAGACGTGATCAAGCGCGTCATGCTGGGCGGCACGGTCGACGGTGTCTTCACCACGGTGGAAGACGTCGCGCAAACGGTGCTGTTCCTGTCCACGTTCCCGACGGCGGCGCTGACCGGCCAGTCCTTTATTGTGAGCCACGGCTGGTACATGCAATAAGGAGGTGCCTATGGCGCAACGCAATCTCAAGCGGGCGCGCGTCGGCGCGCCCGGCGACGGGGAAGGCGAGGGCGCCGGTCCGGCGCCCTCCGCGCATCCCGGCCGGCACCTCCATTTGCCCAAATACGAAACCGTCGCCTTGATGCTGCAAGGGGGCGGCGCATTGGGCGCCTATCAGGCGGGTGTTTTTCAGGGACTTTACGAAGCGGGAATCGAGCCGAACTGGCTGGCGGGCATTTCGATCGGCGCGTTGAATACGGCGATTATCGCCGGCAATCCGCCCGAAAAGCGGGTTGAACGGCTGCTGCAATTCTGGGAAACGATTTGCCAGCCCGCCTTCGGGCCACCGTTGCCTGCGTTTATCGAGCACGCGCTCTTCAATTCCAGCGACGCCATACGCAAGGCCTTTACGGCAACGCAGGCCGTGGGCGCCATCGTCGAAGGGCAGAAAGGCTTTTTCGTGCCGCGCTTTCCGCCGCCGTTGCCCACGGTGTCCGGGCCGCCGCAATTGGCCAGCTATTACGACACCACGCCGTTGAAGGCCACGCTCGAGGCGTTCTGCGATTTCGACCGGATCAATTCGAAAGAAATGCGCGTCTCGGTGGGGGCGGTCAATTGCGGCACGGGAAATTTCGCGTACTTCGATAACACCCATACGACGCTCAGGCCCGAGCATTTCATGGCGTCAGGCGCGTTGCCCCCCGGCTTCGCGGCGGTCGAGATCGACGGTCAGTACTACTGGGACGGCGGCTTGATGTCGAACACACCGCTCTATGAGGTGATCCAGTCCACGCCGCGTCGCGACACGCTCGCCTTTCAGGTCGATCTCTGGAGCGCGATCGGACCGGTGCCGGACAACATCACCGACGTGCAAGGGCGCATGAAAGACATTCAGTATTCGAGCCGCACGCGTCTCGTGACCGATATGCTGCAGCGGTCGCAGCGTTTCCGGCACGTGTTGCGCGAAGTGCTGGATCGCGTGCCGTCCGATCAGCGTGACGATCCGTGGTGCAAATTGGCCGAGGATCTTTCGTGTTCGAAGCGCTACAACGTGGTCCATCTGATCTACCGGCACAAGGAATACGAAGGGCACTACAAGGACTTTCAGTTCGGCCTGTCGACGATGCGCGAACATTGGCAAAGCGGTTTGGAAGACATCCGCCATTCGCTCGCGCAACCCGATTGGCTCGACATGCCAGATAACGACGCGGGCTTTGTCACGCACGATATCCATCGGGATGCGCGCTGAAAGAGCGACGAGCCAGAGCGCCGCGTGACCGAAGCGCGGCGCGGCAATTGTGGCAGTCCTTGCGGTATCGAAAGCGGCTTTGTTCGAGCAACAAGCAACAAGCAACAAGCAACAGGCAACAGGCACGTTGCAAACTGCAATCGCGCCACAAATAGAAACGGCGCCCTGAAAAGGGCGCCGTTTCCACAACCATTCGCAGCAGAGCGCGTGCAACGAATGCCCGCGCCCGCCAGCACCTTACTTCAACACGTGAGCGACCGCGTTGGCCACCACGTCGAGATTGCGCGTATTCAGCGCAGCCACGCAGATGCGACCCGTGCTCACCGCGTAGATGCCGAACTCTTCGCGCAGACGGTCCACTTGCGGCGCCGTCAGACCCGAGTACGAGAACATGCCGCGTTGCGCGTTCACGAAGCTGAAATCGCGATCCACACCGCTAGCCTTCAGGCGTTCGACCAGCCCGTTACGCATGGCGCGAATACGGTCACGCATTTCGGCCAGTTCGGTTTCCCACGTGGCGCGCAGTTCCGGCGAGGCCAGCACGGCCGCGACCACCGAGCCGCCATGCGTTGGCGGGTTCGAGTAGTTCGTGCGGATCACGCGCTTGAGTTGCGACAACACGCGAGCCGCTTCATCCTTGCTTGCCGTGATGACCGACAGCGCGCCGACGCGCTCGCCGTACAGCGAGAACGACTTCGAGAACGACGACGACACGAACACGTTCAGTTCCGACGCTGCGAAGAGACGCACGGCTGCAGCGTCCGATTCGATGTTGTCGCCGAAACCTTGGTAAGCGATGTCGAGGAACGGCACCAGGTTGCGCGCCTTGACCACTTCGACAATCTGCTTCCATTGCTCGACGCTCAGGTCCACGCCGGTCGGGTTGTGGCAGCACGCGTGCAGCACGACGACGGTGCCCGCTGCGTAGCTGTTCAGCGCGCTCAACATGGCGTCGAAATTCACGCCGTGGGTTTGCGCGTCGTAGTACGGATACGACACGACTTCGAAGCCTGCGCTTTCGAACAGCGCACGGTGGTTTTCCCAGCTCGGATCGCTGATCGCGACCTTCGCGTTCGGGTTCAGGCGCTTCAGGAAATCCGCGCCGATCTTCAGCGCGCCCGTGCCGCCCAACGCCTGCGCCGTCACGACGCGGCCGGCTGCGATCAGCGGCGAGTCGTTGCCGAGCAGCAGTTTCTGCACGGCGGCATCGTAAGCGGCAATGCCTTCGATCGGCAGATACCCGCGCGGCAGCGCAGCTTCGACGCGAGCCTTTTCGGCGTCGCGCACGGCGCGCAGCAGCGGAATCTTGCCTTCTTCGTTGAAATACACGCCGACGCCAAGGTTGACCTTGGTGGTGCGCGCATCGGCGTTGAAGGCTTCGTTCAGGCCCAGAATCGGGTCGCGGGGAGCAAGTTCGACGGCGGAGAACAGAGACATGATGGGTGGCAGCAGTAGTGAGAAGAGGGCGGCTCCGATCGCGGACGGCCGGCCCAGCGGCGTCCGGCGCAAAACGTGGACGCGCTGCGGGCGGCGGCGACCGAGCGCAACTTCGCATTGTAACGAATTCGCGGCCGTTTTTCGGACGGCAACGCCGCTCGTAGGGAATTTTTTGCTTGAAAAACAGGCACTCCGGCGCCACTTGGCAACAACGGGGCTCCCCGCCAAGCCGCCTGGAGAAAGCCGGAAAGCGGCCCGCAGCCGGCGAAATCAAGGCTCGTGGCGGCAGTTCCGTCGTCGTGAGCCAATGTCGTGCAACTGCGCCCAAAGGGCCACACCATTGCGTCCGCATCTGCCCGCGCAACTCCCCAAAACCCTACGCAGACCCGCTCGATCTTCGATTCACGCAACCCGTTAGAATAGTTCTTTGCCCCCAAGGCCCGGTACCGCCCCCATGTCCGAACAACATCTGACTGAAGCCGACGAAACGCTGGACGAATCCAAATTTGTCCGATTCGAAGGCTCGCCGTTCCAGCTCTACCAGCCGTATCCGCCCGCCGGCGACCAGCCCACGGCGATCGACACGCTCGTCGAAGGCGTCGAAGATGGCCTCTCGTTCCAGACGCTGCTCGGTGTGACCGGTTCCGGCAAGACTTTCACGATGGCCAATACGATCGCGCGGCTCGGCCGCCCGGCCATCGTGTTCGCGCCGAACAAGACGCTCGCCGCGCAGCTTTATTCGGAGTTCCGCGAGTTCTTTCCGCGCAATGCGGTCGAGTACTTCGTCTCGTACTACGACTATTACCAGCCGGAAGCGTACGTGCCGCAGCGCGATCTGTTCATCGAAAAGGACTCGTCGATCAATGAGCACATCGAGCAGATGCGGCTGTCGGCCACCAAGAGTCTGATGGAGCGGCGCGACGTGGTGATCGTCGGCACGGTGTCGGCGATTTACGGTATCGGCAACCCGTCTGAATATCACAAGATGATTCTGACGCTGCGCACCGGCGACAAGCTCGGCCAGCGCGACATCATCGCGCGGCTGATCGCCATGCAGTACAACCGCAACGAGGCCGACTTCCAGCGTGGCTCGTTCCGCGTGCGCGGCGACACGATCGATATCTTCCCGGCCGAGCATGCCGAGATGGCGGTGCGCATCGAGTTGTTCGACGATGAAATCGAAACCCTGCAACTATTCGATCCGCTCACGGGCCGCGTGCGTCAGAAGATTCCGCGCTTCACGGTGTATCCGTCGTCGCACTATGTGACGCCACGCGATACCGTGGTGCGCGCGGTCGAAACGATCAAGGCCGAACTGCGCGAGCGGCTCGAATTCTTCTATAGCGGCGGAAAACTGGTTGAAGCGCAGCGGCTCGAGCAGCGCACGCGCTTCGACCTGGAAATGCTGCAGGAGCTCGGGTTCTGCAAGGGCATCGAGAACTACTCGCGGCACTTCTCCGGCGCGGCGCCGGGCGAACCGCCGCCTACGCTGGTCGACTATCTGCCGTCGGACGCGCTCATGCTGCTCGACGAATCGCACGTGCTGATCGGCCAACTGAACGGCATGTACAACGGCGACCGCGCGCGCAAGGAAAATCTGGTCGACTACGGTTTCCGCCTGCCGTCGGCGCTCGACAACCGCCCGCTCAAGTTCAACGAGTTCGAACGCAAGATGCGTCAGGTGGTGTTCGTGTCGGCCACGCCGGCGGACTACGAGCAGAAGACAGCAGGTCAGGTGGCCGAGCAACTGGTGCGTCCGACCGGCCTCGTCGATCCGGAAATCGAGGTGCGCCCGGCGCGCAGCCAGGTCGACGACGTGCTCGGCGAGATCAACGAGCGCGTCAAGGTGGGTGACCGCGTGCTGGTCACGGTGCTGACCAAGCGCATGGCCGAACAGTTGACCGAGTTTCTGGCCGACCACGGCGTCAAGGTGCGTTATCTGCACAGCGATATCGACACCGTGGAGCGGGTGGAAATCATCCGCGATCTGCGTCTGGGCACCTTCGACGTGCTCGTCGGGATCAACCTGTTGCGCGAAGGGCTGGATATTCCGGAAGTGTCGCTGGTCGCGATTCTCGACGCGGACAAGGAAGGCTTTCTGCGCGCCGAGCGCTCGCTGATCCAGACCATCGGCCGGGCGGCGCGGAACGTGAACGGCAAGGCGATTCTCTACGGAGACAAGATCACGGACTCGATGCGCCGCGCCATCGACGAAACCGAACGGCGGCGCAACAAGCAGATTGCCTTCAACCTGGAGAACGGCATTACGCCGCGCGGCGTGGTCAAGCGCATTCGCGACATTATCGACGGGGTGTACAACGTCGACGACGCCCGCGCCGAACTGAAGGAACAGCAGGCGCGCGCGAAATTCGAGGACATGTCCGAGAAGCAGCTTGCCAAGGAACTCAAGCGTCTCGAAAAGCAGATGATGGAGCACGCCAAGAACCTCGAATTCGAGAAGGC